>NZ_JNXG01000008.1 GCF_000717025.1 Streptomyces atroolivaceus | reverse complement strand
GGTACTGCAGGGGGGACCCTGTGGGAGAGTAGGACGCCGCCGAACAATTATTCCGGGAAAGCCCCGTGCCCTTGTGGCACGGGGCTTTTCTGCGTTCGGAGCGTCTAGGGTCGAACCATGCGCTACGAACTGGTCATCTTCGACAACGACGGCGTGCTCGTCGACAGTGAGCCGATCTCCAACACGGTCCTGGCCGGCTACCTCACGGAGCTCGGTCACCCCACCTCGTACGAGGAGTCCCTCCGCGACTACATGGGGGCCGCCATCCACCGGGTCCACGACCTGGTGGACGAGCGGACGAGCCAGAAGCTCCCCGCGGACTTCGACGAGGAGCTGCACCGCCGCACTCTCGCCGCGTTCCAGGAGGAGCAGCTGGCGGCGGTGGACGGGGTCGAGGAACTGCTGGGTGAACTCGTGGCCGACGGGGTGGCGTACTGCGTCGCCTCGTCCGGAAGCCACCAGAAGATCGCGGCCGGGCACCGGAAGACCGGGCTCGACCAGTGGTTCGAAGAGGAGTGGATCTTCAGCTCCGAGGACGTGGGGCGGGGCAAGCCGGCCCCCGACCTGTTCCTCCACGCCGCCGAACGGATGGGCGTCGCCCCCGACCGGTGTGTCGTGATCGAGGACAGCCCGCTCGGCGTCGAGGCGGCACGGGCGGCCGGGATGGAGGTGTACGGATTCACCTCGATGATGCCGGCGGACCGGCTCGTAGGGGTCACCGGGCACTTCTCCGACATGTCGCAGCTCCGCAAACTGCTCGCCTGACCGATCTACTCAGCGGTAGACCGGGGCCTTACGCTCGCGGCCATGACGGATGCGCGGTTGCGGTACGGCAGGGCCTCCCTCGCCCTGAGCTTCCTGGTGCAAGGGGTGACCTTCGCACTGCTCGTGACGCGCATCCCCGCCATTCAGGACCGGTACGGGATATCCGACGGGCTGCTGCCCGTCTTCCTGGCCGCCGTGCCCGTCCTGGCGGGGGTCGCCAGTGTGGCCACCGAGAAGGCCGTCGCGCGGTTACGGCCCGGGGTCGTGCTCAGGTGGGCGCAGCCCGTCGTGCTGCTGGCCCTGCTGGGTGTGGGCGCCGGCAGCGAGCTGTGGCAGGTGGCTGTGGCGCTCGGCGTCTTCGGGCTCGCGGTCGGGGCCCTGGACGCCTCGATGAACATGATGGGTGTCAGCCTCCAGCGGGTGTACGGGCGCAGCATCATGCTCGGGTTCCACGCGGCGTACAGCCTGGGTGGCATCGCCGGGGCGTCGATGGCGTGGGCCGGGGCGCACTGGGATCTGTCGCTGCTGGTCTCCTATCTGCCGGCGGTGGTCGTCCTGCTGCCCGCGGCTCTGGTCGGGAGCCGGTGGTACACGGAGGGAAGGGCCGGCGGCCCGGACAGAGGGGCCGAGGCGTCCGCCCGGGGCGCGTCCGTGCCGTGGCGGCTGCTGCTGCCGCTCTGCCTCGTCATGGCGTTCGCGTACATCGGGGACTCGACGGTCTCCAACTGGAGCGCGAAGTACCTGCAGGACGTGCTGGGCAGCTCGGAGCAGCTGGCGACGGTTCCGTACAACGTCTACATGGTGACCACTCTGCTGGGGCGGGCCGTCGGTGACCTCGGGGTGCGCCGGTTCGGGGCGGTGGCCGTGGTGCGGGGCGGCAGTGTGCTGGCGGCCGTGGGGTTCGCGGTGGTGGCTGTGGCACCCGGGGCGTGGTGGGGGATGCTCGGCTTCACGCTGCTGGGGCTGGGGCTCTGTGTGATCGTGCCGCAGACCTTCGCTGCCGCGGGGCGGATGTTCCCGGGGGCGAGTGACGTGGCGGTGGCGCGGCTGAACGTCTTCAACTACGTGGGGTTCCTCGTGGGGTCGCCGCTCGTGGGGGCGCTCGGGGACGCGTGGAGCTACCGGGGCGCGATGCTCGTGCCCATGGTCCTGGTCCTGGCGACGCTCGTGTACGCCCGGTCGTTCGGCGAGGAACCCGCCCGATACGGTGGCGGGCATGAGCGGGCGCGCGCAGCTGATGTGGGATGAGGCAGTAACGGGATACGACTTCGGGTCCGGTCACCCCATGGATCCGGTCAGACTCGCCCTGACGATGGGGCTGGTGCGGGCGTTCGGGCTGGACGGGTCGGTGGATGTCCGGTCGGCCAAGTCGGCGGGGGATTCCACGTTGCGGCTCGTCCACCGTGAGGACTACGTGGCGGCGGTCCGGGCGGCGTCCGCGGAGCCGGGGGCCGCCGACCAGGCGTACGGGCTCGGGACCCTCGACGATCCCGCCTTCGCGGGTATGCACGAGGCCTCCGCGCTGATCGCCGGGCTGTCGGTGGGGGCCGCGGAGGCCGTGTGGCGCGGCGAGAGCCCGCATGCCGTGAACTTCACGGGTGGCCTGCACCACGCGATGCCGGGGGCTGCCGCGGGCTTCTGTGTGTACAACGATCCGGCGTTGGCCATCGCCCGGCTGCTGGAGCTGGGTGCGGAGCGGGTGGCGTACGTCGATGTGGACGTCCACCACGGGGACGGGGTGCAGGCGGCGTTCTGGGAGGACCCCCGGGTGCTGACCGTGTCCCTGCACGAGCACCCGCGCACGCTGTTCCCGCAGACCGGGTGGCCGGAGGAGACCGGTGCCGGGGCGGGTGAGGGAGGTGCGGTCAATGTGGCGTTGCCGGCGGGTACGGGCGACGCCGGGTGGCTGAGGGCTTTCCACGCGGTGGTGCCGGAGCTGCTGGAGGACTTCCGGCCGCAGGTGCTGGTGACCCAGCACGGTGCCGACACACATTTCGAGGACCCGTTGGCGCATCTCGCGGTGTCGCTGGATGCCCAGCGGGCCGTCATGACGGCCTGTCACGAGCTCGCGCACGCACACGCGGAGGGCGGCCGTTGGGTGGCGCTGGGCGGGGGCGGGTACGCGGTGGTGGACGTGGTGCCGAGGTCCTGGACCCATCTCGTGGGGATCGCCGCCCATGCGCCGGTGGACCCGGAGTCGGTCGTCCCGTCGTCGTGGCGGGACGAGGTCTACGCCCGTACGCGGCAGTTGGGCCCGGCGCGGATGACGGACGGCCGTGTGCCGTCGTGGCAGCCGTGGGAGGACGGGTACGACCCGGCGGACCGGCTGGACCAGGCGGTGCTGGCGACCCGGCGGGCGGCGTTCCCGCTGCGCGGGCTGCTGGCCTGAGGGCGGGGCGCTTCCGCGCCTGAGGGTGGGTTACGCCAACGGTGGGGCGGTATCCGGGTTCCTGCCCGGGGGTGCTTCCGGTGCGGGAGCATCGGGGGGTGTTGAGCACCGGAGCGCTGCGCGCTCATCTGCTGGCGGCCCGGCTCGCCGGGCCCGTGGCCACGCCGCGGGAGACCAGTCTGCGGAGTTACCGGCTTTTCGCGGCGAGGGACCCCCGGGTTCTGCTCGGGCTCGCTCCGGACCGGGCCTGGGGGGAGCGTGACCTGCTGCGGCTGATGGCCGACAAGTGTGGGGTGTCGGACGATCCTGGCCATGTGTCAGGTCCTGATGTGATCGATCCGGAGCGGACCCTGGCCGCTCTGGACGCGTTCGCGGAACGGCTCGCCGGGGCTGCGGAGCGGCGGGCTCCGGTGCTGTTCGGTACCGGGCATCCGCACCGGCTGCTCGGGTTCTACGCCGGTATCGCAGACGCTTTGTCGGCGGCCGGGTGCACGGTGCTCACCCCCGCGCAGGGCCGATGTGTCGACATAACGACCCGGTTCGGCGTACGCACGTACAACCTCGACTACGTACGGGGTGTCGCGCTGGTGCGCGAACCGGGCGTGCGGGTTCCCGGGAGTGCGACCGGCGCGCACACCCACTCGCCGCTGCCGGTCCGGGCGGTGCTGGAGGGGGCCGTGGAGGACCGGGGGGCGTTGCCCGAGCTGGTGGTCGGGGACCACGGGTGGGTCTGCGGAGCAGGTCAGCTGGGCATCGAGGCCATCGGGCTGGCCGATACGGATGACCCCGCGTTGTTCGTGGGTGAGGCGGAGGGGCGGGTGTCCGTCGCCGTTCCGCTCGATGACGGCGTGCGGTCGGACTACTACCGGCCCCTTACTCGGTATGTACTCAATAGGGCGTGTCTGTCACAGTAGGCGGCCGATCGTCTCACCTCTTCCCCACTCGCATCACCCGCCCCTAATCTGGGGAGTGAGCGCACAACGACGAAGAGTCACCGGAGGGGAAGCCGGTGCGCGTCGCGTGCGGAAGGTGCAGGTGGGTCATGGCTGCTGGCAGTGAGAGGCCTCTCAACGAGGTCAAGTTTCTGACCGTGGCGGAAGTCGCCTCGGTCATGAGGGTGTCGAAGATGACCGTGTACCGCTTGGTGCACAGCGGTCATCTGCCGGCGATCAGGGTGGGAAGGTCCTTCCGGGTCCCGGAGCAAGCGGTTCACGAGTACCTTCGTGAGTCCTTCGTGGGGGTGGAGTCAGCCTGACGTTGCCCTCGGATTACGTCCCTCACCCGGTGGCGGGTAGGCTAGGCCGACGTAGGTCGTGTGGGCCCAGACGCCCCGCACCAGTGAAGAAGAAGTGAGCGAGGGTAGTCGTGGGCTCTGTTATCAAGAAGCGGCGCAAGCGGATGGCCAAGAAGAAGCACCGCAAGCTGCTCAAGCGCACGCGCGTTCAGCGTCGCAACAAGAAGTAAGCGAACGCAGTTCGTGAGTACGAGGCCCTTCCGCCGTCCTGGCGGGAGGGCCTCGGCGCGTTCCGGGCTCGTTTCCGGGCTCGCTCTCCGTGGCCTGGTGCCGAGCGGCGCGGTGCGGCGGATCCGGTGGTATTACCGCCAACGGTTCGGTAAAGCCCGCCTGGGGTCGTCACAGGGCAACGTCCACCGGCTACGGTGACGGCCAGGGGAAGACCCCGCTCGGTGAACGATCGACGGAAGGCGCTGATCTTGGGGAAGATCGTGCTCGTCACAGGCGCGGCCCGGCAGCTGGGGGGCCGTTTCGTGCGGCGTATCCAGCGTGACCCCGGTGTGGACCGGGTGATCGCCGTGGACGCGGTCGCGCCGGAGCATGAGCTGGGCGACGCCGCATTCGTCCTGGCGGACATCCGGCAGTCGGCGATCGCCAGGGTCCTGGCGGAGTACTCCGTCGACACGGTCGTCCATCTGGACGTGTCGGCGAAGGCGGTCGGCGCGGGTGGCCGGACGACGGTCAAGGAGACCAACGTCATCGGCACGATGCAGTTGCTCGGCGCCTGCCAGAAGTCTCCGGCCGTTCAGCGGCTCGTGGTCAAGTCCAGCACCAACGTGTACGGGTCGGCTCCCCGCGACCCCGCGGTCTTCACCGAGACGACGCCGCCCAAGTCCCTGCCCAGCGGCGGTTTCGCCAAGGACGCGGTGGAGGTCGAGGGATATGTGCGCGGGTTCGCCCGCCGCAGGCCGGACGTGGCCGTGTGCGTGCTGAGGTTCGCCAACATCCTGGGCCCCGAGCCGGACTCGCCGCTCGCCGACTACCTGTCGCTGCCGGTCCTGCCGACGGTCCTCGGGTACGACCCGCGGCTGCAGTTCGTCCACGAGGACGACGTCGTCGACGTACTGGAGATCGCCTCCCGCGAACCCAGGCGCGGCACGCTGAACAGCGGCACGTTCAACATCGCGGGCGACGGTGTGCTGCTGCTCTCGCAGTGCTCGCGCAGGCTTGGCCGGCCGACCGTGCCGTTGCTGCTGCCGGCCGTCACGTGGGTGGGGTCGGCGCTCCGTACGATCGGCATGACGGACTTCTCCCCGGAGCAGATCCGTCTGCTCACGCACGGCAGGGTGGTCTCGACCGTGCAGATGCGCGAGACGCTGGGTTTCCGGCCGAAGTTCACGACGGCCGAGACGTTCGCGGAGTTCGCGCGGAGCCGGGGGCCGGGGCTGCTGCCTCCCGAGCGGGTGGCGAGGGCGGTCGGGAGGCTGGCCGAGCTGCCGTCCGGCGGGGGACCGGCGGGTACGACACATTCGACGCACAGCGCCAGGTAGAGGAGCGCGACCGACGATGGCGGACGCCAAGGTCATTCCCTTCGACGACGACCGTTCGCGCTCCGGCGCGGGGCGGCGCAGAGGTGTGCTGCCGGGTGGGCGGGCCCAAGGGCCCGCCCCGGCCGGTCCCGCACCTGTGAGCGCCCTGCCGGGCGGCCAGGTGCCGGAAGGGGCCGCTGAGGCTGTCGGTGACGCCTCCCAGGACGGCACGGGCGGCCCCGGGAGCGGCTGGGACCGGCGGATCGCCGGGGGGCTGGCGTTTCTGCGGCGCCGGCTGACGGGTGATTACGACGTCGACGAGTTCGGCTACGACAAGGAGCTGACCGACCAGGTCCTCATGTCGATGCTGAGGCCGCTCGCGGACAAGTACTTCCGGGTCGAGGTGAAGGGCATCGAGAACATCCCGTCCGACGGCGGGGCGCTCATCGTGGCCAACCACTCCGGCACCCTGCCGCTCGACGGGCTGATGCTCCAGGTCGCCGTCCACGACAACCACCCGGCGGAGCGGCATCTGCGGCTGCTCGCGGCCGACCTCGTCTTCATGCTTCCGGTGGTCAACGAGCTGGCGAGGAAGGCCGGGCACACCCTTGCCTGCGCGGAGGACGCGGAGCGGCTGCTCCAGGGTGGTGAGGTCGTCGGGGTCATGCCGGAGGGCTTCAAGGGCATCGGCAAGCCGTTCGGCGAGCGGTACAAGCTGCAGCGCTTCGGGCGGGGCGGGTTCGTGTCCACGGCGCTGCGGGCCGGGGTGCCGATCGTGCCGTGCTCGATCGTGGGCGCGGAGGAGATCTACCCGATGATCGGCAACTCGAAGACCCTGGCCCGGGTCCTGGGGGTTCCGTACTTCCCGATCACGCCGACCTTTCCGTGGCTGGGGCCGCTGGGTGCACTGCCGTTGCCGACGAAGTGGACGATCCAGTTCGGGGACCCGATCCCCACGGACGGGTATCCGCCGGAGGCGGCGGAGGACCCGATGCTGATGTTCAACCTGACGGACCAGGTGCGGGAGCAGATCCAGCACACGCTGTACAAGCTGCTGGTGCAGCGCCGGTCGGTCTTCTTCTGACGGCACTTCCGCCGGTGCGGCGCACGAGGAGGGGGCCGTCCGGTCGGGACGGCCCCCTCCTCGTGCGGTTGCCGTCAGGGCTCGACGTTCTCGCCGTCGATGCCCAAGCCGGGCAGGAGGCCCGGGAGCAGCGGCGGGAGGGTGACGTCGGGTGCGGGGGTCGCGCCGGACGTCCCGCCCGGGGACGACGGGGTGGTGCCGTCCGTCGGGAGGTCTTCCAGCAGGTCGCCCGTACCGCCGTCGAGCAGGCCGTCGGCCGGGCTGCTGCCGGAGCCGGACGGCTTGGGCGCGGTGCTGGTGGACGGGCTGTCCTGCGGGGTGGCGGAGGGGGAAGGTGCCTTGCGGTCCGGGGCCGACGAGTCCCGGTCCTCCTGTGTGGAGCCGGCGGGCGGCGCGCCCTCCTCGGTGCCCGGTGTGCGGGGCAGCAGGGATTTCAGTGGTGCGACTTCCTGGTCCATGGCCTCGAAGACGGAGCTGACCTTGTCGCTGATGTCGGTCAGCTGGACGGGCAGCCGGTCGCGGAGGCTGCTCCAGGTCGCGCGGTGCGAGCGGGAGAAGGAGTCCAGTGTCTGGATGGGGCCGAGGGAACCGTCGCGCTGATAGGCGGTGTGGAGCAGGCGGTGGCCCTCGGTGGCGTCGTGCGTCATGCCGTCGAGTGCGCGTCTGACCTCGCCGATCGATTCGTGGTCCAGGGCGCCCGAGCGGCCCCGCTCCATGAGCCGGCGGGCCTCGCTGAGACGTGTCGACGCCTGGTCGAGGTAGACCTCGCCGCGGTCGGCGTCGCCGTCGGCCATGCCGAGACTGATGTCCTCCATGCCGCGCTTGAGCGGGTAGAGGGAATCACCCGGCAGGGCGTCGGAACTGGCAGCGGCCACTCCGCCGAATGCTCCCGCGGCCACACCGACCGTGAGCCCGCCCGCGGTGAGGCCCTTCGCCCAGCGGGAGCGGGGACGCAGCCTCCGGATCGGGGAGGCCCGGTGGGCTCCCTTGCTCCGCTGTTCGGGCACCGTAGGGCCCGTGGACGCACCGCCTTCGGCGAACATGGTCTCCATGGCCGCGACGAGCTGGGCTCGTTGCACCACTTTGACCTCGGGATCGAATTGCGGCGCCGGTAGCTCACCGAGGCCGTTCGCCAGGGCCAACAGCGTTCCGTGGTCGGCCGGTTGGGCCGGGTCCTCGGGCTGTACGGCCGCCGCACCCTGGGGGGACTGCTCCTCCAGGGCCTGGGCGAAGGCGTTCGCCCGCCGGTGTGCCGAAACGTTTGCGATCACTGGCGGCACCTCCTCTCGTCATGACGGTCGACTCCCCTGAGGGTCCGGAAGGTTGCCCACCGGAGACGTTTCCACACGATCGAGCGAGTGGAAACGGTCAGGTGTGGCGACAGGGGGCCTGCATCCGGCACAACGAGTGGCGCGGCAGTTGGGTTACGGACTGAGGATGATCCGATCGGTGTGTCACGGACACGTCACGGATGGTGACGTCAGCGGGCGTCGTCCGGCAGGAGCCGTGCGAGCGTACGCACTGCCCGGTACTGCAAGGTTTTGATCGCGCCCTCGTTCTTTCCCATGACCCGGGCGGTCTCCGCGACCGAGAGCCCTTGCAGGAATCTCAGGGTCACGCACTCCTGCTGCTGCGGGTTGAGCCGGCGTACGGCTTGCAGCAGCGCGGCGTTGGAGAGGGATTCCAGGACGGAGTCCTCCGGGCTCCGCGCGACCTCGTTGGCGTCGAGCATCTCGCCGGTGGTCACTTCCAGTCGGAAACGACTGGATTTGAAGTGGTCGGCGACCAGATTCCGAGCGATCGTGACCAGCCAGGCGCCGAAATCGCGGCCCTGCCAGGTGAAGGTGGAGATACGGCGCAGTGCGCGCAGGAACGTCTCGCTCGTGAGGTCCTCCGCTGTCGCCTTGCCTCCCACGCGGTAGTAGATGTACCGGTACACGGTGTCGCTGTACTGGTCGTACAGGCGGCCGAAGGCCTCGGCCTCACCGGCCTGCGCGCGCTCGACGAGATCCATCATGCGCGCGCTGTCGCTGTCGGCTGTCGGACGGCGGACGGGAGCCGACGACGCAGCGGCCGCGGTGCCGCGGTTGCTGCGTCTTCCGACGGCAGCGCTGCGTTCGGCCAGCGCATAGCAAGGGCCGGCAGGTACAGGGGTGGCAAATTGGGGGACGGCGTACGCGGTGGGGACGAAGCCGCGCAAGTGGTCGAGGACCGTTGCGCGCAGCGTAGCCAGGCCCGAGGTGTCAACCCCGACGTGTGGGTACACGGGACTCCCAGAGGCAGAGCTTCCATCACGTGCAGTTCGAAAACCGTCACTCGTGGTAGCGGGTGGCGGGCTCCTTGTGCGTCTGAGGAGAATAACGCTTCGTACAGGCGGCGCTACACCCAGTTGCTCAAATCACCGATTACGTCGCTTCCCTAACCTCTAAGTGACGGTTTGGGGTGTATATCGTGACCGGTAATTGATCGAATAGCTTCGGGATCTGTCGTCGGCGGCGACGGGTTGTGGTCGCCCGGACGTAACGCGACTGGCCGGAGCGATGGGTGCCCGTGCCCGCTGTTCCGCTCCCGAATGGGCGTACGTCCCGGCATGCCGATCGCGCCCCCCGTGAAGGGGACGGGTGTACGGATTCGGGGTGAGGGGTCAGCGGCGGCGGCGGTGGAGCGCCACGGCGGCGGCCGTGCCGCCGGCCAGGGCGCCGACGCCCGCCGCGGCCGGGATGCCGACCTTGGCCGCCTTGCGGCCGGTCCGGTAGTCGCGCAGCCGCCAGTCCAGGGAGCGGGCGTGCTTGCGGAGTTTGGAGTCCGGGTTGATCGCGTACGGGTGGCCGACCAGGGACAGCATCGGGATGTCGTTGTGCGAGTCGCTGTACGCCGCGCAGCGCTCCAGGTCCAGGCCCTCGGCCGCGGCCAGTGCGCGTACGGCCTCGGCCTTGGCCGGGCCGTGCAGGGGCTCACCGACCAGCCGGCCGGTGTAGACGCCGTCGACCGACTCGGCGACGGTGCCGAGGGCGCCGGTGAGGCCGAGGCGGCGGGCGATGATCGTGGCGGTCTCCACCGGGGCGGCGGTGACCAGCCAGACCCTCTGGCCCGCGTCGAGGTGCGCCTGGGCCAGGGCGCGGGTGCCGGGCCAGATGCGGTCGGCCATGTACTCGTCGTAGATCTCCTCGCCGATGGACATCAGCTCGGAGACGCGGTGGCCCTTGACGATGGACAGGGCGCTGTCGCGGGCGTCCTGCATGTGTTCCGGGTCCTCGACGCCGGCCAGCCTGAACCAGGCCTGCTGCCAGGCGAACCTGGTCAGTTCCCGGCGCTCGAAGAACTTCCGCTTGTACAGGCCCCGGCCGAAGTGGAAGATCGCCGCGCCCTGCATCACGGTGTTGTCGAGGTCGAAGAAGGCGGCGGCCCGCGCGTCCCCGGCCACCGGGAACACGGGCTCCCGCGCGCCTTCGTGGAGGGCCGGCAGCTCTTCGGTGCCGTCCGGAAGCGCCGACTTCCGCGCGGCCTCGGCTGCGGCCTCGCCTGCGAGCACGCTGCGTGCCGTGGCGGGGCGCCTGCGGGGGGTGAGCCATCCAAGAGCGGCCATGGCGTGAGCATAACCATTCCGTCCGGCTCTGCCCGACCCGGCGGGATGCGGCGGCGTGAACTCTCCGGGGCCGGGGCGTTAAACGGGTGATTCCGCTCGCCCGCCGGCTCCGGAGGGGCCCGGCGGCAGGCGCAGAATGAAGGTATGAGTGCTCTGCTGCGTCGTACGAAGAAGAAGCCCGCGGACCGGGTGGTGACCCTCGTGGGGAAGCCGGGGTGTCACCTCTGCGAGGAGGCGCGGACGGTGGTGAGCGCGGTCTGCGAGGAGACCGGCGCGTCCTGGGTGGAGAAGGACATCACGCGGGACGAGGCGCTGTACAAGGAGTACTGGGAGCAGATCCCGGTGGTCCTGATCGATGACGAACAGCACACCTTCTGGCGGGTGGACCCCGCGAGGCTGCGCACGGCACTGCGTACGTAAGGGGGCTTCCCCGGTGAAACCCGGATAACATCATGGGCGTTTTGAGTGGTCTCGGGGGCGTGGACATGAGGAGTGTGTACCGTCTTGCCCCCTTCGGGCCCGCAACGGGCTGATGGCGTCCCGGGTTCCGGGATCGCGCAGGGAATATGCGTGACCCCGGTCACTTTGACCAGACAAAACGGACACCATCTTTGTGCACGCGTTCACAAAGACATAGCCTGCTGTGGACGGGGCGGTCATAGGACATACGGCCGCCTGCAGCCCCGCTCATCCCGCAGGAGCACCGTGGCAACTGGCCGAACTCACCGACCGGCGACCCGTAGCCGAGGAATTCCCGAGGCCACCGTCGCCAGGCTTCCGCTGTACCTCCGCGCACTGACAGCGCTCTCCGAGCGCTCGGTTCCCACGGTCTCCTCCGAGGAACTCGCCGCCGCGGCGGGAGTCAATTCCGCCAAGCTGCGCAAGGACTTCAGCTATCTGGGGTCCTACGGCACCCGTGGTGTCGGGTACGACGTCGAGTATCTCGTCTACCAGATCTCCCGCGAACTCGGGCTCACCCAGGACTGGCCGGTCGCGATCGTCGGTATCGGTAACCTCGGCGCCGCCCTCGCGAACTACGGCGGCTTCGCCTCCCGTGGTTTCCGGGTCGCCGCGCTGATCGACGCCGACCCCGCCATGGCGGGTACGCCCGTGGCGGGGATCGCCGTCCAGCACACCGATGACCTGGACCGGATCATCAGTGAGAACGGTGTGTCCATCGGTGTCATCACCACCCCGCCCGGTGCGGCCCAGCAGGTCTGCGACCGGCTCGTCGCCGCGGGTGTGACCTCGATCCTGAACTTCGCGCCGACGGTGCTCTCCGTGCCCGACGGTGTGGACGTGCGCAAGGTCGATCTCTCGATCGAGCTGCAGATCCTCGCCTTCCACGAGCAGCGCAAGGCCGGCGAGGAGGCCGCTGCCGACGGCAGGGCGCCCGTGGACACCGACGCCGACGAGGCGCCGCCGATGCGCGCCACCCCCACCGGCCGGAAGGGACCTGACGGGGACATGCCCGCCGTGATGCCGGCATGAGTCTCCTGGTCGTAGGGCTGAGCCACCGCAGTGCCCCCGTCTCCGTACTGGAGCGGGCGTCCCTGGCGGCCGAGGCCCGGACGAAGCTGCTTCAGGACACCCTCGCCGCGGAGCCCGCGACCGAGGCCACCGTCCTGGCCACGTGCAACCGCATCGAGCTGTACGCGGACGTGGACAAGTTCCACGCGGGTGTCGCCGAGCTGTCGACGCTGCTCGCGCAGCACAGCGGGGTCGGGCTGGACGAGCTCACTCCTTATCTTTATGTGCACTACGAGGACCGCGCCGTCCACCACCTCTTCTCGGTGGCGTGCGGGCTGGACTCGATGGTCGTCGGCGAGGGCCAGATCCTCGGCCAGATCAAGGACGCGCTCGCGCTGGGGCAGGAGCTCCACACGGCGGGCCGTCTGCTGAACGACCTCTTCCAGCAGGCTCTCCGGGTCGGGAAGCGCGCCCACAGCGAGACCGGGATCGACCGGGCCGGGCAGTCGCTCGTCACCTTCGGTCTCGAGCAGCTGGCCGACGGGGCCGAGGTGCCCGAGTGGGCGGCGGGCAAGCGCGCGCTGGTGATCGGCGCGGGCTCGATGTCCTCGCTCGCGGCGGCCACCCTGGCCCGGGCGGGCGTCGAGGAGATCGTCGTCGCGAACCGCACCATGTCCCGTGCCGACCGGTTGGTCGAGATCCTCGGCCAGGCGGGTGTCCCGACGGTGCGCGCCGTGGAGATGGCGGGTGTCCAGCACGAACTGGCACGTGCCGATGTCGTCGTGTCCTGCACCGGTGCGACGGGGCTCGTCCTGACCGCGGAGGCCGTCGCCGCCGCGCTCGGCGTCGACTTCGCCACCGCCGGCCATGCCCCGGAGGCCCCCGCGGCCGCCGCCCCCGACGCGCTGGACCAGCACGCCGCGTGGGTGGAGAACGGTTCCGCCACGGCTGCCGCTCAGGACCGGGCCGTGCGCCGGGTGCCCGTGCGGCCGGCCGTCACCGGCCCCGCCCGCCTGTACCTGCTCGACCTCGCGATGCCGCGTGACATCGACGGAGCGGCCCACCGCGTCGCCGGTGTGCGCCTCGTCGACATCGAGTCGCTCGCCGAGGCGTCCGCGGACGCCCCGATGGCCGCCGATGTGGACCAGGTGCGCACCATCGTGACCGACGAGGTCGCCGCCTTCGGAGCCGCCCAGCGGGCGGCCCACATCACTCCGACCGTCGTGGCTCTGCGCACCATGGCCGCCGATGTGGTGGCCGGCGAGATCGCGCGGCTCGACGGACGCCTCCCCGACCTGGACGTGAAGCAGCGCGCCGAGATCACGCAGACCGTGCGCCGCGTCGTCGACAAGCTCCTGCACGCGCCCACCGTGCGGGTCAAGCAGCTCGCGAGCGAGCCCGGCGGCGCCGGGTACGCCGATGCGCTGCGGGAACTCTTCGACCTCGACCCGCAGACGGTGGCCGCCGTCTCACGGGCCGACCTGAACGACCCGAATAGAGGGCGGTCATGACCGACAACTCACCCCTGGGCGGGGGAACCACCACACCGCTCCGGCTAGGCACCCGGCGCAGCAAGCTCGCCATGGCGCAGTCCGGCATGGTCGCCGATGCTGTCCGCGAGGTGACCGGGCGTGCCGTCGAGCTCGTCGAGATCACCACGTACGGGGACGTCTCCCGGGAGCACCTGGCGCAGATCGGCGGGACCGGTGTGTTCGTCGCCGCCCTGCGCGAGGCGCTGCTGAGCGGTGAGGTGGACTTCGCCGTCCACTCGCTCAAGGACCTGCCGACCACGCAGCCCGAGGGTCTCGTCCTGGCCGCCGTGCCGGTGCGTGAGGACCCGCGCGACGCGCTGGTGGCCCGGGACGGGCTGGCCTTCGAGCAGTTGCCGCCCGATGCCCGGATCGGCACCGGTTCGCCGCGCCGTATGGCGCAGCTCAACGCGTACGCCCGCTCGCACGGACTCGAGATAGAGACCGTCGCGATCCGCGGCAACGTGGATACGCGCATTGGTTTTGTACGAAGCGGGGAGCTGGACGCGGTGGTTCTCGCCGCCGCCGGGCTCAGCCGCCTCGGACGCACGGACGAGGTGACCGGCTTCCTGCCGGTCGACACCGTCCTGCCTGCTCCCGGCCAGGGAGCACTGGCGATCGAATGCGCTGAAAGCAGCGCGGACCTCGCCGCAGCGCTCGCCGAGCTCGACGACCCGTACACCCGGGTCGCCGTGACCGCCGAGCGCGCCCTGCTCAACGCCCTGGAGGCCGGCTGTTCCGCACCTGTGGGTGCGCTGGCCGACCTCTTGGCCGACGGGCAGGTTGTCAACGAACTGCGCCTGCGCGGTGTCGTCGGTTCGACCGACGGCACTTCCCTGGTGCAGCTGTCCATCACCGGTCCCGTCCCCACGTCGCACGACGACGCGGCGGCCCTCGGTCGCGAGCTCGCGGCCGAGATGCTCGCCAAGGGTGCGGCCGGTCTTATGGGGGAGCGAGCACTTTGAGCCCCACCGGCCCTGTCGTATCCGACTTCCCTGTCCTGTCCTCAGGGCATGTCACCTTCCTCGGCGCCGGTCCCGGCGACCCGGGACTGCTGACTCTGCGCGCCGTCGAGGCGCTTGCGAGCGCGGACGTCCTTGTCGCCGAACCCGAGGTTCTCGACGTCGTCCGCTGCCATGCACGGGCAGGGGTAAGCACGCCTGAGATGACGGTTGTTGACGTGGCGTCAACACCCGCCGGAGTACCCGTCCTCAGGGATGCCGCCAATCTTGTCATGGAGGCAGCGAAGGGCGGGAGGCGGGTGGTCCGTGCTGTCACGGGCGACCCCGGCCTGGACGGCAACACGGGTGCCGAGATGCTCGCCTGCGCTGCCGCGGGTGTGCCTTTCGAGGTCGTGCCCGGCATCGCGAACGCGGTCGGTGTGCCCGCGTACGCCGGTGTGCCGCTGCGCGACGCGCAGGGCGCCGATGTGCGTTTCGTCGACGCGCGTACGGCGTCGGACCGCTGCTGGTCCGAGGTCGGTGCGAGCGACGCGACGGCCGTCGTGTCCGCGTCCCTCGACTCGGTGGCCGCGGCCGCCGGTGAGCTGGTCTCGGCCGGACGCAAGCCGGACACCCCGCTCACGGTCACGATCGCCGGGACGACGACCCGCCAGCGCACCTGGACGGCGACCCTCGGGACGATCGCCCAGGTCCTCAAGCAGGCCAAGGTCCTGCCGTCGCCGGACGGGCACCTGCCCGTGATAGCCGTGGTCGGGGAGCGCAGCTCCGCCGCCCAGCGCGACCAGCTCGCGTGGTTCGAGTCCAAGCCGCTGTTCGGCTGGAAGGTGCTCGTGCCGCGCACGAAGGAGCAGGCGGCGTCGCTCTCCGACCAGCTGCGTTCGTACGGTGCCGTGCCGCACGAGGTTCCGACGATCGCCGTCGAGCCGCCGCGTACGCCCCAGCAGATGGAGCGCGCGGTCAAGGGTCTGGTCACGGGCCGTTACGAGTGGATCGCGTTCACCTCGGTCAACGCGGTGAAGGCCGTGCGGGAGAAGTTCGAGGAGTACGGGCTCGACGCCCGTGCCTTCGCCGGGATCAAGGTCGCGGCGGTCGGCGAGCAGACCGCCGCAGCGCTGATCGACTTCGGTGTGAAGCCGGATCTCGTGCCGTCGGGTGAGCAGTCGGCCGCGGGTCTGCTGGAGGACTGGCCGCCGTACGACCCGGTCTTCGACCCGATCGACCGGGTGTTCCTGCCGCGTGCGGACATCGCCACCGAGACTCTGGTGGCGGGCCTCATCGAGCTGGGCTGGGAGGTCGACGACGTCACCGCGTACCGCACGGTCCGCGCCTCGCCGCCGCCGGCCGAGACCCGGGAGGCGATCAAGGGCGGCGGTTTCGACGCGGTGCTCTTCACCTCGTCCTCGACCGTCCGCAACCTCGTCGGTATCGCGGGCAAGCCGCACAACGTGACGGTGATCGCGTGCATCGGTCCCGCCACGGCGAAGACCGCCGAGGAGCACGGCCTGCGGGTCGACGTGCTGTCGCCGGAGCCCTCGGTCCACAAGCTGGCCCAGGCGCTGGCGGACTTCGGCGCGCAGCGCCGGGACGCGGCCAAGGAGGCCGGTGACCCGGTGACCCGGCCGAGCGAGCGGCGCCCGGGTGCGCGGCGTCGCAGGTCGACGACCTGACAGGTCGGAACGGATGTGCGGGCCCGGCTGCTTCCTCGCGGAGCGGCCGGGCCCGTCCTGTTCCCGGTCCGCGGGTCCGCGCGTCGCGTACGATCCCGGGCGGGACGGGGCTCGTAGCGCAGTGGTCGTCGCGCCTTCACCGCATGTAGGAGGACGCCGGTTCGAATCCGGCCGGCCCCGTCCCGTCTCCCAAGGCACGCTTTTTCCGGCTCGGGTGTCGGTAAACCGGTGATGTGTGCGGGTCTAGTCTCGAAGGATGACCGATTACGGAAACTTCCCCGGCTCGCGGCCCCGCCGGCTGCGGACGACCCCCGTCATGCGGCGCATGGTCGCCGAGACCCGGCTCGACCCGGCGAACCTGATCCTGCCCGCGTTCGTACGCGAGGGCATCGACGCCCCGGTCGCCATCTCAGCCATGCCGGGCGTGCGGCAGCACACCGTGGACACGCTGCGGAAGGCCGCCGTCGACGCGGTCACGGCCGGTGTCTCGGGGATCATGCTCTTCGGCGTCCCGCTGGACGAGAAGAAGGACGGGCGGGGCACGGCGGGTACCGATCCGGAGGGCATTCTCCAGGTCGGCCTGCGGGCGGTGCGGGAAGAGGTCGGGGACGACCTCGTGATCATGTCCGACCTCTGTCTGGACGAGTACACCGACCACGGCCACTGCGGGGTGCTGACCGAGGACGGCCGCGTCGACAACGACGCCACGCTGGAGCGGTACGCCGAGATGGCCCAGGTCCAGGCCGACGCGGGCGCCCATGTGGTGGGCCCCAGCGGCATGATGGACGGCCAGGTCGGTGTGATCCGTGACGCGCTGGACCAGACGGGTCATGAGGACGTGTCGATCCTCGCGTACACCGCGAAGTACTCCTCGGCCTTCTACGGCCCGTTCCGGGAGGCGGTGGGCTCTTCGCTGAAGGGCGACCGCAAGACGTACCAGCAGGACCCGGCGAACATCCGCGAGTCGCTGCGTGAGCTGGCGCTGGACCTGGAGGAGGGCGCCGACATGGTCATGGTCAAGCCGGCCGGCCCGTACCTGGACATCCTCGCCAAGGTCGCCGACGCGGTGGACGTGCCGGTCGCGGCGTACCAGATCAGCGGTGAGTACGCGATGATCGAGGCGGCTGCGGAGAAGGGCTGGATCGACCGGGACGCGGCGATCCTGGAGAGCCTGACGGGGATCCGGCGCGCGGGTGCGCGGATGATCCTGACTTACTGGGCGACGGAGGTTGCGCAGAAGCTGCGGCGCTGAGGCCCTGCGCAGAGTCTTGGAGGCGGGTCACGACAGGTCGTGGCCCGCTTTTCATGACATAAAAAACCCTACCGCAATTAGTGAGAACCCCACTTCTCACAAGTGGCGCACCAATGAGGCTTCCCATCCGGGAAGAGAGGCGCTAGGTTTAACTCATCGCAGTGAGGGGGCGTCAGCTCGACTCTCACGGCGGGAACAGTGACGCCCTGCACTGCCTAATTGCGGTGGGCAGTACAGGGCGTATCACCAGGCTCTGCCCTGGGCTGTGTGCTATGCGGCGAAGCAAGCGGTGACAGGACTCCAAGGCGTACCCGGGAACCGTAACACGGGGACCGGTCGGAAGGAAGTGCAGGCGATGACGAACAGTGGCGAGGAGCAGTTAGTCCAGGCCATCTCTCCGGAGCGGTTCCAGCCGTTCCTGGACGAGTGCCGCGGTGACGTGGTGGTGGCGCTGCGGCTCTATGCCTGGGACGCGGAGGCGGCCCGGGCTCTGCACAGCCCACTGCGTGACCTGGAGGTGAGCCTACGCAACAGGATCCACCGGCAGCTCACCGGAAAGTTCGGCCGGAGTGACTGGTGGAACCTGCCGCGCGCGCAGCCGAACCGCTGGGCGATGGAGGACATCCGTGATGCCGAGGACAAGCTGAGGCGGCGGGGGAACGGCACTGCGCCGTGCGATGTCGTCGCCACTTTGTCGTTCGGCTTCTGGGTCGGCCTGGTCAGCACGGGCGGCCATGGAAACTACGACATGAAGTACTGGTACCCGGCGCTGCGGCACTGTTTCAAGGGAGTGCGCCGTACTGACCTCCACAAGCAGCTGGAGGTCATGCGGACCCTGCGTAACCGCGTCGCTCACCACGAGCGCATCTACCACCGTCGGCTGGACGAGGACTTCAGGACGGCCGTAGAGCTAACTGCGCTGGTCGCTCCCGCTCTGGCTGCCCGCCACGAGAAGTACAGCCAGGTCCCTGCGGTCCTGGCCCGCAGGGCCCGGGTTCTTTCGGGCGAGGAGGAGATTGTGCTGTGACGGAGCGGCGGTACGAACCGGTGACCCTCGGCGAGATCAAGGAGCTCGCCGAGGTGGGCCGGCCCACGGTCAGCAACTGGCGGCGCCGGCACGCCTCCTTTCCCGAGGCGGTCGGTGGCTCCGAGAGCAAGCCGTTGTTCGACGCGGAGGAGATCGCGGGCTGGCTGGACGAGCGGGCCGTGCCCGACGGCGAACGGCACCCGGACGGCACGCTGCCGACGTACGGAGAGCGATTCCGTGAGGGACTCCGGCTACGGCGGTTGGTGACGCTCGGGCACGGGACGCTGGGCGCGGACGAGCTGATCGTCCGGGCGCTGGCTGTCGCTGCTATGGAGGGGGAAGGCGGAGGCAGTAGCGAAGACAGCCTGCCTGCCGGCCTGCTGGCCGACTTCGACGCCGCCGATGCGGAGTTGCTCCGTACCGTGCACGGATTGATCGCGGATCTGGGGGGCACGGGGGCTGCTGCCGAGGCCGTGCTTCGACTGGCCGGGCGCCTGGAGTCCGATCTCACGATGGACATGACCCCCCGGCCCGTCGTCGAACTGATCGACGCCTTGGCCCAGCCCGTCCTGTCGACGGCAGGGCCTGTGACGATGCTCAACCTGTGCGCCGGTACAGGGGATGTGCTGCTGGAGCTCGCCGCCGAGGACGGAGAGAACCGCGTCGCGGCCGTGGAGCCGGATGCGTTGCGGCGCACGGTGCTGAGATACCGGCTGCTCGCGCACTGGGCAGCCGGGGAGACTTTCGTGTGTTCGGATCCCGGGGAGCTCGACGAGTACCGGCTGCCCTTCGATCCGTTCACGGAGCCGGACCTGGAACCGGTGCCACAGGGATTTCCACAGGCCGACCTTGTGGTGGCCGATCCGCCCTACGCCTCCGGGGAGCGCGAACGGGACGAGGAAGGCCCGCTGCGGTGGGCGGTGGAGACGCTTGGGCGCCTCAGGGAAGGGGGCAAGGGGTTGGTGGTCGTTCCATCCTGGACGCTCTCGCGGCCCCGTGGTGCGACGGGTACGGCCAATACCCGGATGCGCGAAGACCTACTGAAATCCGGCGCTGTGGAAGCGATCGTCCAGCTGCCTCGTCGCATTCACACCTTCCGCACCGGCGCTGAGCACGCCTTGTTGGTGCTGAGGGGAACCCAGCCACCGTTGGCGGACTCCCGTGTGCTGCTGATCGACGCCGACCGTCTGGCACGCCGGGTGGGTGACGCATGGCAGCAGACCGTCGTGGCGTTGTTGAGCAATGCCGGTACACCGGTGCCGCAGGAGGCCCAGCGTGTGCCGGTGGCCGGTGCCGGGCCCGGCAGTTCGTACCTGCTGGACGGGCGGTCCCTTCTGCCTGCACACCGGCTTGCAGCGCCGGAGAAGGGACTCGATCATTTCGCGGCGACGGTGGAGGCGCGTCAGAACGCCTATGTGGCCCTGCCCCATCTGAAGCAGTGGATCGGCGATCTCGGCGTCGGCAGGAAGGAGGACCGTGCCGGGCACTTCAAAGTCGGTGGGCAGCTGAGGGCAGGACAGCTCAGACTCCTGCCCGGCCACCGCATCAGGGAGAGCGACATCGGTGACGCGGGTGTCCCGGTGATCGGCCGGGAAGAGATGCTGGGCGCTCTGCCGATCGGGGAGCGGCGCATCATGCTGGAGGACCTCGCCGCCTACCCGCAGAGCCTGATGACCGAGCAGGGTGATGTCTTCCTGCTCACGGAACACGGTGTCCGCACACAGGTGGACGACGCGGGCGGCTGCGTCCTGCTGACGCCGGTGCAGGGGCTGCGGATTACGGCTTACCGGAAGTACCTGACCGACCTGGCGGAGGGGCGGACGGCTCGTCCGGAGAGTCTGTGGATGCGCCCTCATGCACTGGCCCGCCTGCTGGCCGCGCCCCGTAACCAGCAGCGGGGCAGCGGATCGCTCGTGCGGCGGGTGAGCGTGAAGGACATGGACCTGCCGCACCTGCCGGCTGAGGAGATCGCCGATCTCGAAGCCGTTCTGGCAGAGACCGAACGTCACCGTGCCGACGTACGCCGCCAGTTGTCGGCGCTGGACACACTGGCCGAACGGCTGGCGGCAGGCGTCGCGGACGGAGATCTGCGACTGCGCAAGCGCTCCGATCCGGGCTCCCGGGTCTGACACACCCTTTGTGAACCACGAGAGAAACGAGTGCCCCGTGCCACCCCGTAAGAAGAAGACCGAACCCGCCGACATGAAGCAGATCCTGTGGCAGGCCGCGGACAAGCTGCGCGGCAGCCTGGACGCCGCCGCGTACAAGCACTTCGTGCTGGGCCTCGTCTTCCTCAAGTACGTCTCCGCCGCGATGAGCGAGAAGCGCGCACAGCTGGAGGTCGAGCTGCGGGAGGAGGGCGGCTGGAGCGAGGAGGACATCCTCGTCACGTTGGAGGAGCGGCGCGAGTACACCGGCGCCGGCATCTTCTACGTGCCCCCGACCGCTCGCTGGGAGGCCGTCCTCGAACGGGCCGGCACGACCGTGGAGGGCCAGACCGTCGGTGAGGCGATCGACGCGGCGATGCTGGCGATCGAGGCGCAGAACCCGGCGTTGAAGAAGACCCTGCCCAAGATCTACGCCAGTGGGCGGGTCGACGAGGAACGCCTCGTCGGGCTGATCAGGCTGCTCGACCGGCTCGCCTTCCAGGAGCAGCTGGGCGACGACGGCCGCCGTAAGGGCGCGCGGGACATCATGGGGGAGGTGTACGAGTACTTCCTGGCCGAGTTCGCGCTCAAGGAGGGCCGTAAGGGCGGGGAGTACTTCACCCCGGAGAGTGTGGTGCAGCTTCTGGTGGAGGTGCTGGAGCCTCAGCCGGGCGAGCGGGTCTACGACCCGGCATGCGGGTCGGGTGGCATGTTCGTGCAGGCGGAGAAGTTCATCGAGTCGCACGGCGGCAACCCGCTGAACGTCGCGGTGTACGGGCAGGAGCTGAACCAGACAACCTGGCAGCTGGCCCATATGAACCTGGCCATCCATGGGGTCGAGGCCAACCTCGGGGACGAGCCGGCCGACACCTTCCGCAACGACCAGCACCCGGCGCTCAAGGCGGACGTGGTGATGGCCAACCCGCCGTTCAACATCTCCGACTGGGGCGGGGAGATGCTCGGCATGGACAAGCGGTGGGTGTACGGGGCTCCGCCCGTCGGCAACGCGAACTACGCGTGGCTCCAGCACATGATCAGCAAGCTCGCGCCGAGCGGCCGGGCGGGCGTGGTCCTGGCCAACGGCTCCATGAGCAGCAAGCAGTCCGGCGAGGGCGACATCCGCCGGGGCATGGTCGAGGACGACCTGGTGATGTGCATGATCGCGCTGCCGGGTCAGTTGTTCCGGTCGACGCAGATCCCGGCATGCCTGTGGTTCCTCGCGGAGGGGAAGGGCCGCCACTCGGGGTGGGTGCGGGGGCGCAAGGGCGAGGTCCTGTTCATCGACGCGCGCGAGTTCGGGGTGATGAAGAACCGGACGCTGCGGGAGTTGACCCCGGAGGAGATCGTCGGGCGCATCGGAGATGTGGTGCGGGCGTGGCGCGGGGTTGAGGGGGCGGCGCCGTACGCGGATGTGCCCGGGTTCTGCGCGAGCGTGGGCGTTGACACCATTGCGGAGCACGACTTCGTGCTGACGCCGGGGCGGTACGTGGGGACAGCGGAGGCGGAGGTCGACCCGGACGCGGAGCCGGTGGAGGCGAAGATTGCGCGGCTCACGGCGTTGCTGCGGGAGCAGTTCGCGGAGTCGGAGCGGTTGGCGAAGGTTGTGGACGAGCAGTTGGGGAGGGTGTGATGGGGGAGTGGCTGGAGCTGACCATCAATGATGTAGCTCAGGTCTTTGATGGACCGCACGCGACGCCGTCCAAGACGGAGGTAGGTCCTTGGTTCTTGAGCATCTCCAGTTTGGTCGGGGGGCGCCTGGTTCTCGGAGAGTCGGCTCACTTGTCCGAGGCTGACTATGGGCGATGGACCACCAGAGTCACGCCGCAGGCGGGTGACGTGCTGTTCTCGTACGAGACCCGGCTAGGGGACGCTGCGCTCATGCCTGCAGGTGTGAAAGCGTGCTTGGGCAGGCGTATGGGGCTACTTCGGCCTAAACGGAATATGGTCAAACCAGAGTTCCTCCTCTATGCCTATATGGGTCCCGAGTTTCAGCGAGTAATTGCTGAGCGTGCGATCCATGGAGCCACAGTCGACCGAATCCCGCTCGTGGACCTACCGAAATGGCCCATCCGCGTTCCAGTGCTAAGTGAGCAGCAAGCCATCGCCGAGGTGCTCGGTGCGCTGGACGACAAGATCGCGCTCAACGAGCGGATCCGCCAAACAGCGTTGAGCCTCGCCGGTGCTTGCTACGAGTCGGTGGGAATCGGCAACGAGCCCGAGGTGCTCGGTGACTTGGCGGAGCTCTTCGACGGTCCGCATGCCACTCCCCACAAGACACCAACCGGGCCATGGTTCCTCAGCATTAGCAGCCTCAAGAGCGGCTATCTGGATTTGGTGGAATCGGCGCACCTCTCCGAAGAGGATTTTCCTCGGTGGACGCGTCGCGTGCAGCCTCAGGGAGGAGATGTGCTCTTCTCCTACGAGACGCGCCTCGGTGATGCCGCACTCATGCCGCCAGGGGTGCGCGGCAGCCTCGGGCGCCGTATGGCGCTTTTGCGCAGCAAGTCAGCAGCAGTGAGCGGGTCGCTGCTGCTGCACGCCTATCTGGCGCCTGCATTTCAGGAGGAAATCAAGCGGCGCACGATTCACGGAGCCACCGTGGATCGGCTTCCGCTCAAGGAAATGCCCGGCTGGCGAATCAGCTTGCCTGCTGCGGGTGAGCGTGAGCGGCTCTCCGAGAAGCTTGACGCATTGCACACCACCGTGATGCAGACCGCCGACGAGAACCGCACCCTCGCCGACCTCCGCGACACCCTGCTCCCTCAGCTCATCACCGGCAAGCTCCGCGTCAAGGACGCCACCCGTGTCGTAGAGGAGGCCGTATGACAAGCACCCACCCCGCCGGCGAGCCCCCCACCGCCCGGCTCACCGAGAACGAGCTGGAGCTGCACGCCCTCGGCATTCTCGGTGAGATCGGGTGGCAGCACGTGCCCGGGGCCGAGGTCGGGCCCGCGTACGGGGTGAGGAAAGGGTGGGGGGACCTCGTCCTGTACCCGAACCTCCGTAAGGCCATCCGGCGCCGATATCCCCAGCTGCCCGAGAGCGTGGCCGACGACGTCATACCCCTGCTCCTCACCCAGCTCACCCAGCACGATCTGCGCGAGAACCACCGGTTCTACGACCGGCTGACCGGTGGCGTCTCCGTCCCCTACGACGACCCCGTCACCGGGGATACGCGGCACGTCAGGATCCGGCCCGTCGACTTCGGCGACCCGCATGCCAATGAACTGCTGGCTGTCAGCCAGGTACGGGTCAAGAGCGTCAAGGACCGGACGTTCATATTCGACATCGTCCTGTACGTGAACGGGCTGCCACTCGCCGTCGTCGAGCTGAAGAAGGCCGACAGCAACGACAGCGCCCGCACCGCCTACGACCAGCTCCAGGGCTACCGGCGCGAGCTGAAGCAGACCGGCACCTTCGCGACGTTCCTCGTCATGCTCGCTTCCGACGGGATCACCGCCCGGATGGGCACGCCGTTCACGCCCTGGCAGCACATGGCCCCCTGGCACGCCGACGACCAGGACCGCATGCTGCGCAAGCAACAGCGCGAGGACGGGAGGGCTCTGGAGCGCATGCTGTACGGGGCGTTCGAGCCGGGCCGTCTCCTGGACCTGATTGCGCACTTCCTCTCCTACTCCTCCGAGAAGTCCGGCGACGTCAACACGGTCAAGCTGGCCAAGGCGCACCAGTACATCGCCGTGAACAAGGCTGTCCGGGCGACCGAGTCGGCTCTTGCGACCGACGGCCGGGCGGGGGTCGTCTGGCACACGCAAGGGGCGGGGAAGAGCGAGGAAATGCTCTTCTACGTGGGGAAGGCGGCCTCGACGCCCGAGCTGTCCAGCCCGACCTTCCTCATGCTGACGGACCGGATCGACCTCGACGACCAGCTGTACCGGACGTTCGCCGCCAGTGACACCCTGCGTAAGAGGATCAAGGAAGAGCTGGAGACAGCCGATGACGCGGGGCGGCTGCGTGAGCTGTTGGACAGGCCGAAGAGCAACGGCGGGGTCGTCTTCGCCACCCTGCAGAAGTTCCGGCTGACCGAGGCCGAGCGCAGGGCAGGCGTCCGGCATCCGCAGATCTCGCCGCGCCGCGATGTGATCGTCGTCGTCGACGAGGCGCACCGCAGCCACTACGACTTCATCGACGGCTACGCCCGCAACCTGCGCGACGCCCTCCCGAACGCCACCTTCATCGCCTTCACCGGCACGCCCATCAACAATCACACGGGCAGCACCCAGGGCGTCTTCGGCGGGAACATCCATACCTACGACCTCACACAGGCCGTGGACGACGGGGCGACCGTTCCCGTCTTCTACGAGCCTCACCTCGTCCAGGTCGACCTCATCAGGGACGCGGACCTTGATGATCTGGACGCCCGCGCGGAAGGCCTGATCGAAGGGCTGAGCGAGGACGAGAAGCGCACCGCCCGGCAGCGGTTCGGGCGGTACGAGGAATTGATCGGGTCGCCCGCCCGAATCCGTGAGCTGGCCGGGGGCCTGCTGGCGCACTGGGATGCGCGCAGCACGGAGATGGAGAAACTGACGGGCTGGAAGGGCAAGGGCATGGTCGTCTGTGCCTCCCGAGCCATCGCCGCGCGGCTGTTCGAGGAAGTGATCCGCCGTAGGCCCGACTGGAAGGGCGAGCGCGACCCGAAGTCGCAGCTGCTGACTGACACCACGGGGCGTATCCGGGTCGTCTTCACCGGGAACGCCGCCACGGACACCGCAGAGGTTGCCGACTACATCCGCACGCCCACCCAGCTGAAGAAGATCCAGGAACGGGTGACCGACCCGGAGGACGAGCTGGAACTGGTGATCGTCCAGTCCCTCTGGCTGACCGGTTTCGACGCGCCGCCGCTGCACACCCTCTACCTGGACAAACGTATGCGCGGGGCCGCGCTCATGCAGGCCATCGCCCGCGTCAACCGCACCTGGCCCGGCAAGCCCTCCGGGCTGGTCGTCGACTTCCAGGGGGTCATACGGGAGATCAAGGAAGCCCTCGCCGAGTACTCCGAGCAGGACCAGGCGGACCCCATGCTGGGTGCCGACCTCGCAGGCGCGGTTCAGCTCGTCAGGGAGAGTCACCAGCAGATCGTGGACATCCTGCACGGGTGCCGGTGGAAGCAGACGCTCGCGGTCGGCGACCCGCGCTCCTACCGGGAGGCACTGGTCGAGGTCCTGGAGTTTCTGATCGCGCCGGAGCCGGGGCTGGAGTTCGAACAGGCCACTCGCAAGCAGCGGTTCATGTATCACTCAGGGCTGCTCCGCCAGGCTTTCTCTCTCTGCCCGACCGATCAGCGCGTACAGGACCTGCTGCCCGACATCCGGTTTTTCGAGTCCGTGCGGAAGTCGCGGGAGAAGTACACGGCCGACGAGCGGCAGGAGCAGGACACGGCCACAGCGGCGGACGTGGAGCCGCTCATCGCGCAGCTCCACGCGTCGGTCATCGCAGCCGATGGTGTCGTGGACATCTACGACGCCGCCGGCCTGACCAAACCGGACCTGTCCCATCTGGACGAGTCACTCCTGCGGAAGCTCCAGGCGTCCAAGCATCCGAACCTGGCCATCGAGGCGCTGCGGCGAGCGTTGCTCAAGGAGATCAGGGACGCCCACCCGCGCAACCTGACGCGGCAGGAGAGTTTCACGAGCCGGGTGCGGGCCGCAATGAACCGCTACACGAACGGGCTCCTGACAGCCGCCGAGTTCATGAAGTTCCTCATCGAGCTGGCACAGGAGGTGTCCGCCGACCGGGGCCGGGCCGAGACGCTCGGGCTGACGGAGGACGAGTTGGCTTTCTATGACGCCCTGGCCGCCGATCCTTCCGCGGTCGAGCAGATGGAGGACTCGGTTCTCGCGCGGATCGCGCACGAGCTGTACGAGCAGATCCGCAAGGACGTCACCGTCGACTGGAAGCTGAAGGAGCAGGCCCGGGACCGGATCATGGCCCGGGTGCTCCGGCTCCTGCGCAAGCACGGGTATCCGCCGGACAAGCAGCCCGCGGCGATCGAGCGGGTGCTGAAGCAGGCGGAGGACCTGGCGGAGGCGATGGCGTGAGCCCCGGTGCTCGACGCTTGGGCTCCGAGCACCGGGATTCGGGGGACGAGCTTCGGGAGGGGCGGTTCACCCTCCCGGGGGACGTTTCCGGTAGCGCGGGTCCGATGCTTGAGCTTCGGGATTCGGGCGCCGAGATGCGGACTTCGGGATTCGAGCGCCTTCTTTACCCGGTAGGTAGAAGAGGGTTTGGGTAAACCTCCCCGACCTCCCTGACCCGTCACGATCAGCAAGTATGACTAATCGTGACCAACTTGCAGCGGAGTGTGGCGACTGCTTACGGTGCGGAAAACAGAACGACCCCGACGCGGTGCTAGCAACACCGGGCCGGGGTCTCACCCTAAGATCGAAAGCACCGATCCCGTGGCTATCCAGCACCTTAGCTCCGCCCCGAGCGCCCCCGCCTCCTCGCGCCCGTATCCGATGGCCAGTCCCGGCTACGGCAAGCGACCCGCGCCGGACCAACAGCCGCGTCGCGCGGACGACTTCATGCTGCTGCCGCTGCGGGAGCGGAACATCGCCGGGTTCATCGACCAGCTCCCCGAGGGCGCGGCGATGGACGTCAAGGGGCTGGCCAAGCAGTTGCCGCTCTACGGTCAGCAGGCGGTCGGTTCGGCCCTCAAAGCTCTGTCCGTCGCCGGGTATCTGCGCCGTGTGCGTTGCCTGGTGACCGGTGAGGGCGGTCAAGTGCGCTGGGTCTTCCGCACGTTCTGGTCCCGCACGGCGCGCGACAACGAGTGGTGGGGCGCGCTCGTCGGCGCCGAGCGCGAGCAGCCGACGGTTGCCGAGCCCGTTGCCGTCCGGCCGGAGACCCCCGCCGTACCGCAGCAGCGGACGCCCGAGCCGGTTCCGCCCGCGCTGGAGGGTGACTCGGCCGCGTACGCCGCCCTGGCGCGACTCGGCCGCGTCGATGCCCGTCTGGCGCTCTCCGCCGCCGACTGCGCGGTCCTGGAGCCGCTGGCCGCCGAGTGGTTCACGCGCGGTGTGGACGCCGACTACCTCGTCCGGGCCCTCGTCGCCGGGCTTCCCGCCCGGGTCGACTCACCGGTCGGTCTCGTCCGCCGCCGTCTCACGGACAAGATCCCGCCCCAGGTGTCCGTCACCCCGGTGCCGCCCGCGCCTGGTACGCCGGTCCGGCGGGTGATGATGGAGTGCACCAAGTGCGGCGTGCCCGGACGCGCGGAGGCTCTTCCCGATGGCCTCTGCCGTGCCTGTCGGCAGCCGGATGAGGGGGCGCCGGAGGTCCCCGTCGAACTGCCCGCCGAACGGGACGTGCGTACCTACGTCGCCGAGCTTCGCGACCTGCTCAAAGCCCCCTGACCGTCTGCTGTTCGCCCGGTCAGCTCCGGGCCGCGAACGCGGCGAAGGCCGACCAGGCGGTGGGGGCGACGGTGACGGTGGGGCCCTCGGGGTCCTTGGAGTCGCGGACGTGGACGGCGGTGGGGTGCGTGGCGACTTCGAGGCAGGCCCCGCCCTGTTCACTGCTGTAGCTCGACTTGAACCACTCAAGTGCGGTGCTCATCGCTCTCCTAGAAGCCGTTCCAGCAAGCCCCGAGTTTCTTCGGTGTTGAGGGCCTGTGTTCGCAGCATCGCATATTTGCGTTCCAGGATGCTCACGTCATCTGGGGCCGAGATCAACTGGCTGCCGCGCTGGGTCTCGGTGTAGGCGAGGCGCTGGTGTTCAGGGGTCTCCAGAAGGATGAAAGGACCTGAGAGGCCCGCGTGCGTGCATCGGCCCAGCGGCATGATCTGGATGGTGACTCCTGGGATCTCGGTGCAATCACGTACGTGCCGGAGGGTGTCCGCGTACACGTCGTTCCCGCCGAGGCGATCCCGCAAGATCGCCTCTGAGATGACGAAACTTGCGGTAGGCGGCTCTTGCTGGTGCAGGATTTCCAGACGTCCCATTCTCGCGGAGGCCCGTCTGTCGACTTCCTCGTCATTGAGGGCCGGAACGTCGGTACGGAACACCGCCCGCGCGTAGCTCTCCGTCTGGAGCAGCCCCGGCAGCACCTGGTTCTCGAACCAGGACAGCGCCAGCGCCTCCCGCTCCAGGTCCATGTACTGCTCCGCCCACGCCGGGATCAGATCCACCTCCGGCATGTTGTCCACCGCCGTCTCCAGCGCCCCCTTCGTGTCCAGCAGTGCGTCCAGGCGCCGGGCCAGGTCGGGGAGGAGGGCGCGGCGGCCCTGTTCGATGGAGGCGATCGTCTCCAGCTGTACGGCTGCCCGGTCCGCGAGCTGGGCCTGGGTCAGGTCCGCCGTGACGCGGAACAGGCCGACCAGCTTGCCGACGAGTTTCATGGCGGACGCGTTCCTGCGCTGCCGGTTCCTGGGGTGCATACGGTGCGGCCTCCCCGCCCTGGTGCGTACTTCACACGTCGGCGACCCGTACAAGAGATCTGTACGTGCTCACCTACTGCTGAACAGTAGGCACACAGGGTGACGCTCGTCTCATGAACGAGACGATGCAACTCTCGCCGCTCCGCGAGCGCTTCTGCCGGCGTGAACGCTGCTCGGTCGCTGCGGTACGGGAGTTCGTCCGCGAGGCCGTGACCGACTGGGGGTTCGGGGCGCGGCTCGACGACGTGCTGGTGTGCGTGAGTGAGCTGGCGACCAACGCGCTGCTGCACGGGGTGCCGCCGGGGCGTGGGTATCTGGTCCGGCTGAGGCTGGAGGCGGAGGGATGCGTGCTGTCCGTGGAGGTGCACGACAGCGGGGGCGGGGTGCCCACGGTGCTGCGGCCGGAGGGGGAGTCGGGGCGTGGGCTGCTGCTCGTCGACGCGCTCGCCGATCGGTGGGGCGTGGGAGAGCGGGACCCGGGAAAGTTCGTGTGGTGCACGTTCACGCAGGACTGACGGTTCAGGACACCAGGCCCTGGCGGTAGGCGTAGACGACTGCCTGCACGCGGTCGCGGAGTCCGAGTTTGGTGAGGATGCGTGAGACGAAGGTCTTGACCGTCTCCCGGCTGATCACGAGGGACGCGGCGATCTCGTTGTTGGAGAGGCCGTCCGCGATGAGGCGCAGGACCTCCAGTTCGCGTGGCGTCAGGGGGATGTCGGGGCCCTTGCCGTCCGTGGGGCGGATCCGTGCGGCGTACCTGCCCACGAGCTGGCGGGTGACGTCCGGGTCCAGGAGTGCCGCGCCCGCCGCCACGGTCCGGATGCCGTGGAGCAGCCGGTCCGGCGGGGCGTCCTTGAGGAGGAAGCCGCTCGCGCCGGCGCGCAGCGCCTCGTAGACGTACTCGTCCAGGTTGAACGTCGTCACCACGAGCACCTTGACGGGGTGGGGCACTCCGGCGCCGGCCAGCAGGCGGGTGGCGGCGATGCCGTCGAGCACCGGCATGCGGATGTCCATGACCACGACGTCCGGGCGCAGTCTCTCCGCGAGGTCGACCGCCGTCCGTCCGTCCCCGCACTCGCCGGCGACCTCCAGGTCGGGCTGCGCGTCGATGATCGTCGCCAGCCCGGTGCGGATCAGTACCTGGTCGTCGCAGATCAGGACACGGATCGGCTCGGTCACGAGGGGCTCCCGGCTGGTATGCGGACCCGGACGGTGAAGCCGCCGTCCGGCTGTCGGCCCGCGCTGAAGTCACCGCCGAGCACGTCGACGCGCTCGCGGAGACCGGCCAGGCCCCGCCCGCTCCCGCCGGTGGGTGCGGCCTTCGAACTGGAGCGGTCCGTGCTGACCTCCACGGTGATCTCCCTTTCGCAGTGGCGCACACGGACCGAAGTGGCGCTGCCGTGAGCGTACTTGAGGGCGTTCGTCAGGGACTCCTGCACCACCCGGTAGGCAACGAGGTCGGCGCTGCCGGACAACTCGGCGGGTGCGCCCTCCTCCGTGAACTCCACCGGCTGCCCAGCCCGCCGCGTCTGTTCGACGAGTGTGAGGAGCCCTCCGACGGGCGGCGGTGCGGCCTGGGTGCTGTGGTCGGGGTTGAGCAGGTCGAGCAGGTGGCGCAGGTCGGTGATGGCCCGTCGGCCGGTGTCCGTGACGGCGGTCAGGCTCTGGTCGAGGCGGTCGGGCGCGGCGGTCAGATAGCGTGCCGCCTCGGCCTGCACGACCATCGCGGTCACGTGGTGGGTCACGACGTCGTGGAGTTCGCGGGCGATGCGCGTCCGTTCGGCGGTGCGGGTTTCCTCGGCGACACGGCGGCGGCGCTCGGCCTCCACGGCCCGGGTGTTGCGCAGCCACACTCCGACGCCCCACGCGAGTGCCACGGCCAGGTAGAACGTCACGAACTCGCTCGGCGGGTCGCCCGGGCCGAGCCGGTGGAGCGCGACCGCTAGCGGGATGTACGCGGCGGAGATGGCGATCGCGGTGGTTCGCCGGTGGTGTTCGACGAGGGACGCCACGCTGATCAGCGCGATCGGCAGCGCGGTGCCCGCGAGCGTGTGGTAGCCGCGGAGCTGGTCGAGGGCGAAGCCCAGGGACACCGCCGCGAAGCAGATGACGGGCCACCGCCGGCGCCCGGCGAGCGGGAGGCACTGGAGGGCGATCGCCACGACGGCCAGGGCGTCGAAGGGACGGTTCGGCAGGCCGCCGAGCTCCGTGCCGTTGTTACGGAACCCCGGCAGGAACGACGCGGCCAGGATCAGCAGTGCCAGCGGGGCGTACCAGAGCGCGGCGTCCGGCCGGCGCCACCGTTCCGGGATCCGCGGGAGTCCGGTCATCGGGGGAGTGTAGTGGCGGCAGCCTTGTCGACGCCGCGGCGGCGGGGCACCAGGTTGCCGCGCCGGTGGGCCAGCCACAGGAACGCGCCGGTGATCAGGGCTCCGAACACCACCGAGTACACGCTTCCTTCCGGGCCGAAGTCGCCGCCGGTGACCCATGCCGGGCCCGAGGTGACGGTGTCCAGCAGTCCCTGCGGGGTGTCGTTGCCGGAGACCTCGGTGCTGAAGATGCCGGCCGCCGCGAAATTCCAGCCGAAGTGCAGGCCGATCGGGACCCACAGGGTGCGGGTCGCGGCGTAGGCGGCGGCGAGCATCCCGCCGGCCTCGATAGCGATGGCGACGGCGCCCCACAGGTCGGCGTTCGGGTTCAGCAGGTGCGAGGCGCCGAACAGCACCCCGGTCAGCGTCAGCGCGATCCAGGTGCCGGTGCGCTCCTCGATGATCCGGAACAGGACGCCACGGAACATCACTTCCTCGGTCACGGCGGCGGCCGCCATGAAGCCGACGAGCCCGACGGCGCCGACGGGGGAACCCAGGCCGTTGATCTCGTAGTGCGCGTTGAAGTAGATGTTCGTGATGACGGCACCGAACATCGCGACGCCGATCAACAGCCCTCGGCCGAACGCGGCCCCGGCACCCTCGCGGGCCACCTCGGTGGACGGGCGGTGCTCCGTCCTGCGCACCACCCATCCGTAGACGAGTACGGCGGCCACGGCGGTCAGGAGCCCCAGGACGAGCTGGAGCCACGGGCTGCCCTCGACGGCGCCTACGGCCTGACCGCCGATCATGGCGACCAGAACGGCGGCCAGCAGTTGCCAGACGAACCTCATGAACGCTCCTTCGACGGGTCCGCGACCGGGGGGCCGCGGCGCCTCGAACGCTACGGATCGGGCGGTCTCGAAGCGTCACCTCACGGTGGACACCTGCGCGTAGCTCGCACGGGGGACAGGTGCCATGGGGGCGATCAATCCGGCTGAGGGCCGTTCCCGGCTACAGGGAGGGTCGCCCGCATGTCGTATTGACTGGACACGTTCAACATCGCCTACGGGCCCGGTCGGCACCGATGTGTTCCTGTCCTCGCCCACCGTGTTCGTCGACGAGCAGGGGCCGGTCCGATAACCCCGGTCCGCGCGGCGGCCAGGGTGTCGGACGGCATCGCGTCACCGAGCCCGGGGGGCGGGCCGGGGTTATCGGACCGGGCCAGGACTCCGGCGCCCGGCTCTCGAAGCCCGGGTTTCGAGAGAAGGGGCCGGGCACCCAGCAGGACGTCGGCCGGACCCAGCCACAGCCGGTATCCGCAGCGATGTCAGACCCGTGCGCGAGCATGGTGATCGTTCTTCGTGGACCGCACCGACAGGAGTCAGCGACGTGGAGCTGATCAGGGATCTCGGAGATCCGAAACGGCGGCGGGCAGCGGGTGAGGCGCTGACCGCCCTGGGGCCGGCGGCCGTACCGCCCCTGTTGCGGGAGATGCTGGACGAGTCCTCGCCGGTGGACTGGTTCCACATCAAGCTGCTCATCCATGCCATCGGGCCGGCGGCGTACGACGATGTGCTGGCCGTGCTGGCGACGGCACCCGACGACGAGACGAGGCGGCGGGCGAGCGCGGCGTTCGTCGGCCTGGGCGTGGTCGAGCGTTACACCGAGGCGCTGTCCCACCGCTCGGCCGACGTACGCGAATCCGCGGCGTCCGGTATCCAGTCCGCGTGCTCGGTGATGTTCGGGCGCACCCCCTCGTACCGGGGCGACATGGGCCCGGTCGTCGAGGCACTCGTCCCCCTCATGGCCGACGCGGACCCCGGTGTGGCGCAGCGCGTCCGCTGGGTGCTGCCGATGCTGGGGGACGTCGTTCTCGAACCGCTGCGGCGTGTACGGCGGGAGGGTCCGGGGGCCCTGCGGGCGGAAGCCCTCGCGGTTCTGGCGGCGGCCGGTGGCGAGGAGGCGCTGGCCGAGCGGGACCGGGCGGCCGTCGCACGGCTGATCAGGATCAAGGCGATCGACGACCGGGCCGAGTCCCTGGAAGGCTGCTCCACCTCCTGGTTGGCGGTTCCGAGCGGGGACCGCACGGGGATCGCGGACGTCCTGGGCCTGTCGGGGGAACGCCTCGTGACCTTCGCGCTGGGTCACAGCGTCGTCCTCCACGACAGCGACGACTGGCCTGATTGCCGCCGCGTGTACGTCACCCCGGAGGTGGACGGCTGGACACTGGTGATGGGGCCGTGGTGCAACCCCGTCGATGCGGAGCGCGCCGGTGAAGTGCTCGATTCCCTCGTCGAACTGAGCCGCCGTTATGGCCTCGCTCAGGCGTACTACTTCGGCGAGCACGGCGGGGGATCGGGCTGGGCCCTGGCCGAGAAGGGGGCCGTGGTCCGCCGCTTCGACGCCTCCACCTGGGGCGACGAGCAGCTCCCGGAGCTGGGCGGACAGCTTCCCGAGGAGGCCGCGCTGCACGCCGAGTGGGCGGAATCGGAGGCCGGCGCGGACGACGACTGGGAGGACGTCGCCCCGTACATGGCACCGGACCTGGCGCTGCGGCTGGGTTCGGTCAGCCCCTTCGCCCTGGGGCCGCAGACCAGGGTTCGTGGTCACGGCGTCGTCGCCCTCACCGCGCTCGCCGCCCAGCAGGGTGTGCCGGGGACGGGGGCTTACAGCATCTGAGTGCAGCCGCCTGCCTGGGGCGTACTCCGGTGTGGTGGGCGGCAGTCGACCGGTCAGCGGCGTTCACTCGTCCGAGGGGGCGTGGGGCGGGCGCGGTCCCGACGCCCGAGCTTCGGGATGCGAGGGCCGGGACCCGGGATCCGGGATCCGAGCGCCTTCTTACAACCGGTAGGAAAAAGAAGGGTGGGGAAACCTCCCCCCCTCCCTGACCCGTCACGGCCAGCAAGTATGACTATCCGTGGTCGACTTGCGGCGGAGAGTGGCGAGTGCTTACGGTGCCGGAACAGAACGACCCCGACGAGGTGCTGACAACACCAGGCCGGGGTCTCACCTCAAGGTCGAAAGAGCGATCTCGTGGCTACCGAGCACCCTAGCCCTGCCCTGCGCGCACCCGCATCCTCGCGCCCGTACCCGATGGCGAGTCCCGGTTACGGCAAGCGATCCGCCCCGGACCAACAGCCGCGCGGTGGGGACGACTTCATGCTGCTGCCCTTGCGGGAGCGCAGCATCGCCGGGTTCATCGACCGGCTGCCCGAGGGCGCCGCCATGGACGTCAAGGGCCTGGCCGGGCAACTGCCGCTCTACGGTCAGCAGGCCGTCGCCTCGGCGCTCAAGGCCCTTTCGGTCGCCGGGTACCTGCGCCGTGTGCGGTGCCTGGTCGGCGGCGGGGGCGGGCCGGTGCGCTGGGTGTTCCGCACCTTCTGGTCCCGGACCGCACGGGGCAACGAGTGGTGGGCCGCGCTCCTCGCCGACGAGGGCGAGCGGGCGGCCGTGCGGCCTGCGGGCGCCTTCGCCGTGCCGCAGCAGCGGACGCAGGAGCAGGCGCCCGCCCGGGCCGCTGGTCCTGCTCCGGCCGCTGGTCCTGCTTGGGCTGCTTCCCCCGTTCCGGCCGCCGGTCCTGCTCCGGCCGCTGGTCCTGCTTGGGCTGCTTCCCCCGTTCCGGCCGCCGGTCCTGCTCCGGCCGCCGGTCCTGCTCCGGCCGCTGGTCCTGCTTGGGCTGCCCCCTCCGTTCCGGCCGCTGGTCCTGCTTGGGCTGCTTCCCCCGTTCCGGCCGCCGGTCCTGCTCGGGCTGCGGCGCCCGTCTCCGCTGTAGCGCCCGCCCCGGCTGCTGCCCCTGTCGCCGCCGGGGTCCGTGCTCCGGTCGCGGAACGTCCCTCGCCCGCCTACCTGGCGCTGGCCGGACTCGGCCGCGTCGACGCGCGCCTGGCTCTCTCCGGCGCCGACTGCAAGGTCCTGGAGCAGCTGGCCGCCGAGTGGCTGGCGCGCGGAGTCGACACCGCCTACCTCACCCAGGCGCTCACCGCCGGGCTGCCCCCTCAGGTCGACTCGCCGGTCGGCTTCGTCCGCCGCCGCCTCACCGACAAGCTCCCGGCCCGGATGCCGTCGGTGGTCGTGCCGCCGGTGCCCGAGGGGCCCGTCCGGCGGACGATGATGGAGTGCACCAAGTGCCGTGTTCCGGGGCGCCCGGAGGCCCTTCCCGACGGCCTCTGCCGCTCCTGCCGGTCGCCCGGGCAGGAGGTGCGGGAAGCCCCGGTCGAGCTGCCCTCCGAGCGGGACGTGCGCGCCTACGTCGCAGGCCTGCGCGACGCGCTCAAGGCCCCCTGAGGCCCTGCGTGGTCCGGCAGGCCCTCGTCGCCTGCCGTGCTGCGGTGTACACGGCCGGCCGTCCCCCGGCAGGCCCCGCCCGGTGTTCGCCGACGGGTCGGGTCGCGTGGAGCGGGTGCTGCGGATCACCAGCGCGACGAGCGGCGTCCGGTCGCGCACCGGCTCTCATAACTGTACCTTTCGAAAGGTACAGTTACGAGGGAGCAGAGATGTCGGCGGATGGACGTGCGGGGATGGTTCTGAGTGCGCGGCGGCGGTGGCTGCTGCTGACGGTGGTGAGTGCGGGGCTCCTACTGATCACCCTGGACAACTCGATCCTGTACGCGGCGCTGCCGACGCTGGTGGAGGAGCTCGGGGCGAACAGTTCCGAGGGCTTGTGGATCATCAACGCCTATCCGGTGGTGATGGCCGGGCTGCTGCTGGGCAGCGGCACCCTGGGCGACCGGGTGGGGCACCGGAGGATGTTCCTGATCGGCCTGGCGGTCTTCGGCGTCGCCTCGCTGGCCGCCGCCTTCTCCCCGACTCCGGAGACCTTGATCGCGTCGCGGGCGTTCCTGGCCGTCGGTGCGGCGGCGATGATGCCCGCGACGCTCGCACTGATCCGCGTCACGTTCGAGGACGAGCGCGAACGCAACGTGGCGATCGCCGTCTGGGGCACTCTGGCGATCGTGGGCAGCGCCCTGGGTCCGATCATCAGCGGGCTCCTGCTGCAGAGCTTCTGGTGGGGGTCGGTCTTCCTGGTCAACGTCCCCGTCGTCATCGTGGCACTGGTCGCCACGCTGGTCCTCGCGCCGCCCAACGACGCGGACCCCACCAAGCGGTGGGACCTGCCCTCGTCGCTTCTCGCGCTCGTGGCACTGGTCGGCCTCGTGATGGCGATCAAGGAAACCGCGAAACCGGAACCCGCTCCCCTGTTCATCGGCGTCGCCGTCCTCGCTGCCGCCGTCGGCGGGTGGGCGTTCGCCAGGAGGCAGCGCCGCCTGCCCTATCCGCTGCTGGACTTCGCGATCTTCCGGAACCGGGCCTTCCTCGCCGGAGTCCTGGCCGCCGGGTTCTCCATGTTCGCCGTCGCAGGGGTCCAGCTGATCACCACGCAGCGGTTCCAGCTCGTGGAGGGCTTCACCCCGCTGCGGGCCGGGCTCCTGGTCGCCGCCGTCGCCGTGGGGGCACTCCCGACAGCCATGGCCGGGGGCGCCGTCCTGCACAGGGTCGGGTTGCTGCCCCTCGTCGCGGGTGGGCTGGCCCTCAGTACGGTCGGTTCCGTGCTGATCCTGCTCAACTTCGACACCAGCATGGGGCTGCTCGTCACCGGGCTGCTGATCACGGGCGCCGGCCTCGGAGCGGCCATGTCCGTCGCCTCCAGTGCGATCATCGGTAACGTCCCCGCCCGCCGCGCGGGCATGGCCTCCTCGGTGGAGGAGGTGTCCTACGAGTTCGGCAGCCTCATCGCGGTCGCGCTGCTCGGCAGTCTCATGACCGCCGTCTACGCCGCGACCGTCGACCTGCCCGCCGGGGCCCCGGACTCCGCACGCGACAGCCTCGACAGCGCGCTCGCGCTGGCCGGCGGGGACCCCTCGTTGATCACAGCCGCATCCGACGCCTTCGACGGCGCCTACTTCACCGTCATGATCGTGGTCACAGCCGTCATCGCCGCCGGTGCGATCGCGACCGGCCTCCTCCTGCGCCGCCACGGCCCCGGCTCGGCCCTGTCCGCCCCCACACACCCCTGACACCCGCCCCGGGAGCATCCATGCGGACCAGCAAGCGAACCCAGATCCTCGAAGCGGCCACCCGTGTCGTGGAGCGCGAGGGTGTCAAGAGCGTCACCTTCGACTCCGTCGCCGCCGAGGCCGGCCTGACCAAGGGCGGACTTCTCTACCACTTCGCCTCGCGCGACGAGCTCGTCCAGGCCATCCACCAGCACCTCGCCGGCCAGTGGGACGCGGAGATCGCCGCGGCGGCGGGTAAACCGGCCGACGAGGCGACCCCCGCCGAGCGGCTCACCGCCTACACCCGCGTCTCCACCCAGGGCGCCACACGGGCCGAGCTCCTCTTCATGCTCGAAGGTTCCACGACCCCCGGGCACGCGGCCCCCTGGGACGCGGTCATGGAACGGTGGGCCCCACCCCTGACCGCCACCGACGCCGAGGACCCGGCCGCGCTCGACCGCTTCATCGCCCGCCTCGCCGCCGACGGTCTGTGGCTGTACGAATCCCTGACTGCCGACCGGCTGACCCCTCGACTGCGCCGCGCCCTCGCCGAACGCATCGCCGCCGGTCTCACCAGCGACGACGTCTGAGCCCGAGGGACTCCGACCACCGGATCCGTGATCACGGCGGTGGTCATCGGCCGGACAGCGGCTAGGAGGCCCTGCTCAGGGCGGGATCGGTGCGCCAGACGAAGGCGAGCTCGGACAGCGGTACGCCGAGTACCTCGCTGAGCCGGACGATGGTGCCGAACGCGGGCGTCGGCAGCCGGCCGGTCTCGATCTTGCGGAGGGTCTCCGGGGAGATCTCGGCCTCCAGGGCCACTTCGGCGGGGTTGCGTCCGGCCCGGGCGGCGCGCAGCGCGGCCCCGAGGCGTCGGCCCGCCTCGATCTGTTCGGGGGCGAGCGGATGACGAACCATGCGCACATGCTAAAGCCGCAGGTCGTCAAGCGGCAACCACTGCTCCGTCTGGTATAAATATACCTATCGTCGTCCCCGGAACATGAGGATCGCAGTGATCGAGCACAAAAGGCCGGAAGACATCGAGCGCATGCACGTCACCGGGCAGTTCGTCGGCCAGGTGCTGGCCGAGCTCGCGGACCTCGCCGCGGTCGGGGTCGATCTGATGGACCTGGAGCGTCATGCCCGCCGCCGGATCAAGGAGCGTGGCGCGGAGTCCTGCTACTGGGACTACGAGCCCTCGTTCGGCAAGGGTCCGTTCCGCAACGTGGTGTGCCTCTCGGTCAACGACGCCGTCCTGCACGGGTTGCCGCACAGCTACAAGCTGCGCGACGGGGACCTGCTGACCATGGACATGGCCGTGGCCATCGACGGCTGGGCCGCCGACTCGGCCTACTCCGTCATCGTCGGTACCCCGGCCGCGGAGGATCTGCGGCTGATCGAGGCCACCGAGGTCGCCCTGGAGGCCGCGATCAAGGTCGCGCGGCCGGGCAACAGGCTCGGGGACATCTCGGCGGCCATCGGCGCCGTCGCCGCCGAGTACGGCTACCCGGTCAACCTGGAGTTCGGCGGTCACGGCATCGGCCGCACGATGCACGAGGACCTGCACATTCCCAACGACGGTCGTCCGGGACGCGGTTGGAAGCTGCGTACCGGCCTGACCATCGCGATCGAGCCCTGGTTCGCCGCCGGCACCGACAAGATCGTCTACGACCCGGACGGCTGGACGATCCGCTCGGCCGACGGTTCGCGCACCGCTCATTCCGAGCACACGGTCGCCATCACCGACGACGGCCCGCTCGTGCTCACCCGGCGCCCCTGAGCTGGTGAGCGCCTGGGCGGCCGGCGGGAGTCCTCGGCGACCGGACCGCTGACGAAGGCTCCGGCGAAGCGGGTTCCCGGGCCCCGTCTCAGTCCCACCAGAACGTCCAGACCTCCTGCCCCAGCAGGTGCGAGTGTGCGTAGCCACGCAGTCCGCCGGGCGGGGTGGCGCCGATGTTGTCCGGACAGAAGGCGAAGTGCTCGGCCGCCAGGGCGTACGCCTCCGCCTCGGTGGTGGGCGGCCGGCCCACGGACACCTTCAAGGTGTCGAAGCCGAGCTCGACGACCCTGATGTCGAACCGGTCCTCCCAGGAACGCAGCACCGCGCAGAGCCGGGCCACGTCGTTCTCGTGGTTCAGCGGCCCGGTCCAGCCGATCGCAGCGGGGATGTCCGCACTGCGCCGCGCGGGAACGAGGGCCGGCCGCGCCGTGTCCGCGAGCATGTCGGCCATCTCGGCGGCCAGTTCGTCAGGGGTACCGGCCGTGCTCGCGGCAGGGGCGGGGGCCAGGCCGGGCCACGGGGCGGGGACTTCCAGCTCGTCGGAGGCATACGCTTCCCAGGCCTCGCTGAGGACCTCCTCGGCGTCGTGGTCACCCGGGTAGGTCGTGTCGGCCGGCCGGAGCTCCCATTCGGTGGGGCCCTCATCGCGTCGGCCGCCGTCTATCAGGACCGGGAGCAGCCCGAGGGGGCGGCCGGTGGCCCGCAGCCGGGACCAGTCGCCGGGCCGCGCGGGCTCGTCGGCGTACCAGAGCAGAGGTTCGTGCCAGGGTCCGTCACCCGTGGTGTCCACGAGCGTGCCTGCCGGGAGCGTGATGCGGGGCAGCTGGTTCGGAAGGGTCGCCATGCCGGTCACCCTAGGGTTCGGCTCTGACAACGGCCGTGCCGGAACGAGTTCTGTCCGTGGTCAGCCGATGGCGCCTTGTACGGCACCAGTTGCCAGGTCCGGTGCGGAGTCCCGGCAGGGATACCGCGCGGGGTCGGCCTGGAGTGTCAGCGGTCCTCCATGAGGCGCTTGAGCGTCGCGAGGTCGGCGGATACCGCCGCCGCGTCGCGCCGGAATTCGTCGGCGCTCATGTCCGGCCGGCGGCGCAGGGTGAACACGACCTCGCACCCGGTGCCGTCGGCGATCACCCGCACCGGGTTGTGGACGGTCTCGCCCGACGGCAGTGTGACGTCGTGGTCCAGCACGCCGTAGTCGTTCTCGGGCGCGAGGGCCACCACGACCCTGCCCATGGGCGAGTCGGCGATCCACTGTCCGTCGATCTCCTCGATCGACCCGCCGAGCCCCGCCGCCCACTCGGGCAGGTGGGACGGATCCGCCGCATAGTCGTAGACCTCCCTGGTGGGACGGTCGACATGGATGCTGAGGTGACGGGTTCTGGTCTCCGAGGTGGTCATGGCGTCGACGGTATCCAGCCACCGGCGTCTCGTCTTGGACGGATCGGACATCGCGCCCCTCCGGTCACGCGGCTCATGGCCGGTCGACGAGGGCCATGAACGCCACGAAGGCGACGCCGACCAGGGAGGGCGCCCAGCGCTCCCTTCGTGTCGAGGAGCTCGTCCAGGCGGCGGGCCGGGTCGGGCGGGAGGGGGCGGCGTCCCTGTTCGATGGAGGCGATCGTCTCCAGCTGGACGGTGACTCGGTCCGCCGGCTGTCTCTGGGGCGAGCCCGCTGTGCTGCGGAACAGGCCGACGAGCTTGCCGACGAGCTTGCCGACGGGCTTCATGGCGTAGGCGTTCTCGCGCCACGGAGAGTGATGCCCGCCTCGTGGGTGAGGTGTCGCAACTCCTGCTGCCGCGCGAGCGGTTCCGCCGCAGCGAGCGCGGACTCGTCCCTGCCGCCGGGCGGTTCGTGGGTTCTGGTGTGACCGGCCGGGGCCCGGCGGGCGGCCGGGTACGCCGACGGGGCGGCGTACGCCGACCCGGTGTCGGAGTGCGCCGCCCTGGGGCGGGACGAGGTGCGGGGGGTGGCCCGCGGCGTCATGGCTGTTACTTCGGGTCGCGGTCGAACTGGGCCTTCGACCAGCGGTAGCCCAGGACGGCGAGGGCGAGGCACCAGCCGATGGTGAGCCACCCGTTGTTGCCGATCTCGGTGCCGAGGAGGAGTCCGCGCAGTGTTTCGATGGCGGGGGTGAAGGGCTGGTACTCGGCGATCGGCTGGAACCAGCCCGGCATCGAGTCGACCGGGGTGAAGGCGCTGGAGATGAGGGGCAGGAGGATCAGCGGCATGGCGTTGTTACTGGCTGCCTCCGCGTTGGGGCTGCCCATGCCCATCCCGACCGCGATCCAGGTGAACGCCAGGGAGACCAGAGCCAGCAGCCCCAGGGCCGCGATCCACTCCAGAGGGGTGGCGTCGGTGGAGCGGAAGCCCATGGCGACGCCGACGGCACCGACGAGGACGACGCTGATGACGGCTTGCAGGACGCTGCCGGCGACGTGCCCGAAGAGCACCGAACCGCGGTGGATGGCCATGGTGCGGAAGCGGGCGATGATGCCCTCGTTCATGTCGGTGGAGACCGAGACCGCGGTGCCGACGACGGTGGAGCCGATGGTCATCAGCAGGATGCCGGGAACGATGTAGGCGATGTAGGCGGAGCGGTCTCCGCCGCCGATGCCCGCGCTCATGGTGTCGCCGAAGATGTAGACGAAGAGCAGCAGGAGCATGACCGGGGTGAGCAGCAGGTTCAGGGTGAGGGACGGGTAGCGCCGGGCGTGCAGGAGGTTGCGCCGCAGCATGGTGGACGAGTCGCGGACGGCGAGGGAGAGGGAGCTCATCGGGCGTTCTCCTTGGGCTGGGTGGTCTGGGCGGGGACGGTGGTCGCGGTGAGGGCGAAGAAGACGTCGTCGAGGTCGGGGGTGTGCACGGTCAGTTCGTCGGCCTCGATGCCGGCGGCGTCCAGCCGGTCGAGGATGGAGCGCAGTTCGCGCTGGCTGCCGTCGTTGGGGATCTGGAGTGCGAGTGCCTCGTCGTCCTGAGCGACGTCGCCCAGTGCGGAAGCGGCTGTGCGGTAGGCGTGCGGGTCCGAGAAGCGGAGCCTGACGTGTCCGCCGGGGATGAGCCGTTTGAGTTCTTCGGCGGTGCCCTCGGCGGCGATCCTGCCGTTGTTGAGGACGGCGATGCGGTCGGCGAGTTCGTCGGCTTCCTCGAGGTACTGGGTGGTGAGGAAGACGGTGACGCCGCCGGTGACGAGTTCACGGATGATCTGCCACATGTTGTGGCGGCTGCGTGGGTCGAGGCCGGTGGTCGGCTCGTCCAGGAAGATGATCCGTGGGTCGCCGACCAGGGTCATGGCGATGTCGAGACGGCGCTTCATTCCGCCGGAGTAGGTGGAGGCGGGCTTCTTCGCGGCCTCCACCAGGTCGAAGCGTTCCAGGAGTTCGGCGGTGACCCGTCGGCCCTCGCCCTTGGACAGGTGGTGCAGGTCCGCCATGAGGAGCATGTTCTCCTCGCCGGTGATCAGCCCGTCCACGGCGGAGAACTGCCCGGTGACACCGATCGCGGCACGCGCCGCCTGCGGGTCGGCGGCGAGGTCGTGGCCGCCGACGCGGATCTCACCGGAGCCGGGGCCGGCGGAGATGAGGGTGGAGAGGATCTTGACCGCTGTGGTCTTGCCGGCCCCGTTCGGGCCGAGCAGGGCGAAGACCGTTCCTTCGCGGACGGTCAGGTCGATGCCGTCGAGCACGACCTTGTCGCCGTAGGACTTGCGCAGACCGTTCGCCGTGATGGCCGGGGTGGTCATGAGGGTGCTCCTTCGGAAGCTGCGGGCAGAGGCTGTGGGGTTCAGAGGCTGCGGGCGGCGATGTCGCCCTGGGCGGTGGTCGCCTTGATGGCCAGACCCGCGGTGCCGTCGGTGTTCTTCAGCGTGTTGGTGACCCGGCCGTAGCTGGTGCCGGCGTCCAGAGAGGCGGAGACACCGCGTGCGGCACCGACCGAGATGTCGCCCTGGAGGGTGTTCAGCGTGAGCGGGCCTCGCACGGCCTCGGTGACGTTCACGTCGCCCTGCTGGGTGCTGATCTCGCCGGGCCCGGTCAGGCGGCCGACCGTGATGGTGGCGTCGAGGCCGGTCAGCCGGGCGCTGTCGGCCTCATCGAGCTTGACGGTGCGGTGACCGCCGACGAAGACGACATCGCCGAGGCGTCCCACGCCGCGGAACTCGGCGGCGGCGGCCCTCGCCTCGACGTCGGAGCCGGAGGGCAGCTGGACCGTGACCTCGACGGACCCGGAGTTGCCCAGGATCCGGTTCTTCGCTTCGGGTGCCTGGACGCGCAGGACGCCGTCGGCGTAGGTGACCTCGGTCTGTTCGGCCGTCTTCACGTCGCGGCTCTTGGCGGGGTTGGCGGGCCGGACCTCGACGGTGGTGTCGGTGCGGTCGGCGGCGATGAACTGGATGCGTCCTGCGGGGATGTCGAGGACGGCCCGGACGCCGGCGGGGGTGTCGAACTTCTGCATCGTGCGCTCCTTCATCTGCTTCGCGTGCCCTGCGGCCCGTTGTTTCCGATGATGGAAAAGCTACGTTGCGTTTACGAAAGTGGCAACAGCTTCGTTGCGTGTTTTTGCAGTGTTTGCAGGTCACTGGGGTGAATCTGTTGCAATGGGTTCGAGCCTAATGCAACAGCCTGACTCGTTGCGTTGCAATGAAGTGAAGGTGAACGCTATGCTGGAGGCACCACGGGCCACGAAGGGGAGAACGCGATGCCGGGAGGCAGACTTACCCAGCAGGAACGCCAGCAGATCGCGCTGGGAGTAGCCGACGGCCTTCCCTACGCGGAGATCGCCAGAAGCCTCGACCGGCCGACCTCGACGATCACGCGCGAGGTGATGCGCAACGGCGGCCCCACCGCCTATCGGGCCGACCTCGCCCACCGCGCCACCGAACACCGCGCCCACCGCCGGAAGCAGGCCGCGCCGCGGGGTGCGGGGGCGTCCCCGCGGGCCGACGGACGCGACGCCGAGGCCGTCCGCGAGTTCGAGGAGGTGTTCACCACCGTCCTCACGGCTTCGGGCATGCCCAGGATGATGTCCCGGGTGTTCGCCTGCCTCACCATCACCGACGCGGGCAGCCTCACCGCGTCCGAACTCGTCCAGCGCCTCCAGGTCAGCCCGGCGTCCATCTCCAAGGCGATCGCCTACCTGGAGAGCCAGGCCTTCATCCGCCGGGAACGCGACGAACGCCGCCGTGACCGCTACGTCGTCGACGACGACGTCTGGTACCAGTCGATGATCGCCAGCGCCCGCTCCACCGCCCACGTCATAGAGACCGCACGGCAGGGTGTCGGCATCCTCGGCCCCGGCACCCCGGCCGCGGCGCGTCTCGAGAACGTCGCCCGTTTCCTCGACTTCGTCTCCGAGAACATGGAACGCGCCGCCGAGCAGGCCCGTGACGTGCTCCACACCAAGTCCGGCGCGACCTCGGACAGCACGACCTCGGACAGCACGGCCTCGGACAGCACGGCCTCGGACAGCACGGCCTCGGACAGCACGGCCGAGCCACGTGCGGGCAGCTGACGGACAGCCGGAAGCGGGCGTGACACCGGCTCTCCCGGTGCCACGCCCGCTGCGGAGTGGAGGTCAGTGCATGAGGGCGGCGTCCATGTCGGTCTGCCAGTACGTGACGGCCAGCGTGCTGTCGACGTACACGTCCTCGCCCAGCGGCACACTCACCATCTGTCCGGCCGAACCCGCGCCCGCGTCCTGGAAGCCGACACTCAGGTCACCGGTGCTGTAGCCACCCGTGCCGCTGCCGTCGGCGGACGAGGTCATGACCCCGGCGTAGGCGGACTCGCCGGGAGCGATGGTGACGACGGCCTGCGGCTTGCTCTCCTCGACGCTGCGGGGGACGGACTGCGCCTCGCCGAACCTCAGGGTCGGGTAGTAGTAGGCGTTGCACGCCTTCGAGCCGGTGTTGGTCACCGTGAGCAGCATGTGGTTGACGGGGCGCGGGACGCTCGTCATCGTGAGCTTCGTGTTCGCGCCGGTGCAGGTGGCAAGCGACTTGCTGCTGTCACCGCTGCCGCCGTCGTTCCCGCCGGCCTGGGACTGCTTCGCGGCGGGCTTCGTGTCGGAGGAAACGGAATCCTTTGCGGTACCCGAACCGGAACCGGAGGATCCGGAGCCCTCGGCCGTCTCCTTGTCCGTGGCGGCTGCCGGCGCCGCCGACGTGCCGGCGGCCGGCTTCTGGGACGCCGAACCCGCGGCGTCGTCCGCGGGGGCCGGGCCGCCGCTCTGGCAGGCCGTCAGGGACAGCGCGGCGAGCAGCGCGGCGGTGCCCAGGACGGAGGTGCGGGCGGTGCGGCGGAAGCGAAGGTTGCGCATGAGGTGGTTCTCCCCGTTCGAAGGTGTGGTGCCCGGGGCGCCGTTTTGGCGCGTCGAGGTGCGGGCGGGTGTACTGGTCGGTGACGTGTGGTCAGAGGCCTTACAGGAGCGTGATGACGACTGCGATGCAGACGATCAGCACTCCCGTGGCGACCGCGTCGGTCAGGCTGAGTTCAGGTCGAGTACGCACGGCGGCTCCCGGGACGGGTGAGGGTGGGATGTACGGGTCGCGGGGAACGCCGCGGTGTGTCCACATCCTTTCCAGGCCCGGAATCCGCTCGCAACGGCTGCCGGGGCATGCGGGACGCTGGAACGTTCGCACCTACTCTGACCTGCGCGAACAGCTCTACCCTGGAACGCCGTTCCGGGAGGGAACGAAGGGGAACGGTCGGGGTGGGCACAGAGATCCAGGACTTCGCGGCGCTGCTCGGAGGACTGAAGGAGCGGTCCGGTCTCAGCTACGGGGCGCTCGCGCAGAAGCTGCACATGAGCACTTCGACCGTGCACCGTTACTGCAACGGTGACGCCGTCCCTCATGACTACGCGCCTGTCGAGCGCTTCGCGCGGGTGTGCCGGGCGTCCTCCGAGGAGTTGATGGTCCTCCACCGGAAGTGGATCCTGGCCGACGAGGCGAGGCGCCGGGGCGGACGCAAGCCGGAGCCGGGGGCGGCCGTTGCCGGGTCCGGTGGGGCCGGGGCCGTCTCTCCCGAGCCGGCGGATCACCGTGAGCCCACCGCGTCCCGGCCGCCGGTTCCCGTGCCCGCTTCCCCCGAGGGCGCCGTGCACGGGGCGGAAGCGGAGGCGGAACCGCAGCCCGAAACGGAACCAGTTCCGGAGGGTGGGCCGGTTGCGGAGGACGTGACGCCCGAGGGTGCAGATTCCGGCGCCGCTCCCCCTTCCCGTCGTCGTACCACCAGGAGACTGCGTGTGTTGCTCACCGCGGTGGCGGTCGTGGCCCTCACCGTTCCCGCAGCACTCGTCGTCCACGGCCTCGGGAACGACGAGCCGGCGGACGACGGACGGGCGGAAGCGGTGCTCAGCGAAGCGCCGGTCGTCCCCAGCGGCCGGGTGAGCGCGAGCGGCAGTGTGAAACCGAGCCGGAGCGGCAGCCCGTCGGCCTCGCCCAGCCCGTCCGCTCCGGCGCCGACCGTCGGGAGCGGGGTCTCCGCCACGCCCTCGCCGTCCTCGCGCGTACCGAAGAGCACCGGGGCGCCCGTGCACGCCGGCATCAGCTCGTACAACTGGGAGTCGCCCTGCGGGCAGTACTACCTGTTCGACCAGGAGCCCGACGACCTGCCGCCGGCGCCCCCGCCTCAGGACACCCGTGGCTGGGCGCGGGTCCTCGACGGTGTGGACGGGGGTGACATGAAGCTCGAACTCACCCTCCAGGGGAAGTCCGACGAGGCGGTCGTGTTGAACGGGCTGCACGTGCGGGTGCTGGGGCGCAACGCCCCGCTCGCCTGGGGCGCGTATTCGATGGGGAACGGCTGTGGGGGAGGCATCACGCCGCAGACCTTCGACATCGACCTGGACGACAGCCGGCCGCGTGCGAAGCCCGTCGCGGGCGAGGACGCCGGGGTGGTCGTCCCCGCGAAGGACTTCCCGTACCGGGTGAGTTCCACCGACGTCGAGGTGTTCCACCTCGACGCGCACGTGGAGGGGCACGACGTGACCTGGTACCTGGAGCTCGAGTGGACCAGCGGCGGCAGGAGCGGAATGCTGCGCATCGACGACGGGGGCAAGCCGTTCCGTACGAGCAGCCTCACGGCCCGGCCGACCTACTACTACCGCTCGGACACGGCGCAGTGGGTCCCGGAGGAGGAGTACTGACGTAGGCGAGGACGCGGGCGGCCGCGTTCGCCGGTCGCGGGGCTACGGGGCCGCACCGCACGGGCCGGTGGTGCCCCTCCGCCGCCCGCTCCGGCCCACGCACACAGGGGGAGCACGGAGCCGGGGACGTCGACGCCGGCCCGCCCGGCTGCGGTGGCCTCGTCTCCGGCCTGCTCGTCTCCGGCCTGTTCTCCTCCGCTGCTCCGGACTGTCGCGTGCCGTCACGAATCGGATGCGTGGCCGCACCACATTCAGGTCCGTCGCAATACAGCTGGCGCAAATTGGTTGTCGGTGTGAAGCATTGATGTGCCAGAGGTTCATTTCTCTGCACCATTTCGACGCCCCACCAACTCCGAATCTGCTCAGGTGTCCCTGTTGACTGGGTTGATCGACGCGCACTTACCACGGCGATTCCTCCGGGTGCAGAGTTCGCGTCAAAACGTGAGCCATCGGCGTACTGGGCAGTTGGTCATATTTTCTTGCCCAGTTGGATGGTTAGCATGTGCCGTACTCGGTCGGAAGATCACCGTCCCTTTTTCGGCGACTGCCTTCACGACCTGCGGACGCCGTGTGTCGGCCGTCCCGTTTCTCCTGTTTTTACGGACCGAGGGACCGCGGAATGCCAGTGCCTGCACCGCCCATTCAGCACCGAACGCCGAGGGTGCCCCACATCTCGCCGGCCGTCCCCCTGACCGCGCTGGCGGTGAGTGCTGCGGCCGCCGGCGTGGCAGTCGTCCTGGCACCGTCCGACGCCCGTACCTGGACGCTGACCGTGGCCGCCGTCGCCTGGGTGTGCGTGGCGGTCGCCGTCCTCGCCGGCCGCCGGCTCGTTCAGCGGGCCGGGCGCACGGTCGCCGCGCAGAACGCGGAGAACGGCGGCCTCAAGGCGCAGGCGGCGCGGCTGTCGGCGGAGAGCGCGCACCTGGTCAACGTGACGCTGCCCGCCGTGGCCAAGCGGCTGCAGGACGGCACGAGCGCCGCCGCCGCGCTGGACAGCGCCCTGGCACCGACCGACCCGCAGCTGCGCCGGGTCGCGTACACCTTCGCCACCGCCCTCGAGGAGGGCGCGCAGCACGCGGTCGCCCTGGACGGCGAGCGCCGACAGGTCCAGCACGAGCTGGACCACATGACGGCCGAGCTGGAACGGCTCGTGCGGGAGACGCTGCCCGCCGCCGTCACCCAGCTGCGCGAGGGCCGGTCCGCCGCCACGGTGCTCGCCGGACTCGACCTGCCGCCGCTGCCCCTGATCCGCACCCCGGCCGAGTCGTTCGTCCGCGAACTCGCCCGCAGCGAACGGCGAGCCGCCGCGGCGCAGGCCGCCTCGGCCAAGGCTCTGGGCCGTGTCCAGGCCAAGGCTGTCAGCATGCTCGCCGACCTGCGGGAGATGCAGGAACGTCACGGCGAGGAGGTCTTCGGCGACCTGCTGAAGCTGGACCACAGCACCTCCCAGCTCGGCCTGATGACCGACCGCCTGGCGCTGCTCATGGGCGGCCGGTCCAGCCGTGCCTGGAACAAGCCGATCGTGATGGAGAGCATCCTGCGCGGCGCCGTCGGCCGCATCGCCGCCTACCAGCGGGTGCGACTGCACTGCTCCACCGACGCCGCGATCGCCGGCTTCGCCGCCGAAGGCGTCATGCACCTGCTCGCCGAACTGATGGACAACGCGGCGAACTTCTCCCCGCCCATCGACGTGGTGAACGTCTACGTGGATCAGCGCAGCGCAGGCATCGTCGTCACCATCGAGGACAGCGGTCTGAAGATGGCCGGTGCGGCGATGCGACGCGCCGAGGAGGCCGTGGCCGGCCGGATGACCGACCTCGCGTCGTTGCAGGGCACCCGGCTCGGCCTCACCGTGGTCGGACGACTCGCGGTGAAGCACGGCATCAGCGTCAACTACCGCCCCTCTTCACACGGTGGTACCGGCGTCGTCGTCCTGTTGCCCCCGCAACTGCTCGCGCAGCAGCGGGAACCGGCACCGCGTGAGGCATCCCGCTACGCCGGCGCCGTGGCCACGCCGGGCCCCGGCCTCGCGGCGCTCCCCGCCCCCGTGGCGCCTCCCGCCCCCGTGGCGCCTCCTGCCCCGGCGGCGCCCTTCGCTCCGGCGGCGCCTCCCGCCCCGGTTCCGGCGAGCGGCGACGTCCCGTACCGGGCCGTCGCGGAGCGTCCCGCCGCCCGGCCGGAGCTGCCCGGACAGGGGCGGGACCGGAAACCCGCCCGCTCCACGCCGAACGGACTGCCCGTCCGTCCTCCCGGCCGCACCATGGCCGAGGCGGAGCAGGAGCGCGAACAGCGTCGGCTGGCGTCCGAGGCGGCGGACAGCGGCACGCCGCAGCAACACCAGGAACGGGACGCGGGTTCGCGGTTCGGCGCCTTCCACCGCGGACGCCGGTCCGGAAGCGGCGGCACCGGCCCCGGTGCCCGGCCCGGGTCCGAACCGCCGGCCGCCCCCTAGCCCGACGCGCTTCCCGTGGTGCGTCCGGGGCCCCGGACGCACACTTCCCCGCTCGAGTTCGTGAGATTGGAGGAACGGGCCGGTGACCGGTCAGCCGGGCACCACCGTCCCGTCACCCAGCATGCAGACCACCGACAACACCCTCACCTGGCTCCTGCAGAGCCTGGTGGAGCGCACACCCGGCACCCGGCACGCCCTGGTCCTGTCGAGGGACGGCCTGAAGCTGTGCTGGACCGGGCACCTGACGCTCGACCGGGCCGACCAGCTGGCGGCGATCTGCTCCGGCATCCAGGCCCTCGCCCAGGGCGCGTCCATGGAGTTCGGCGACGGCACCGGCGGTGTCCGGCACTCCATGACCGAGTTCCACGGCGGCCTGCTGTTCATCGTGGGAGCCGGCGAAGGGGCGCACCTCGCGGTCATCGCGGTGGAGGACGCCGACCCCGGCGTGGTGGGACACCAGATGACGGAGCTGGTCGAGCAGATCGGCGAACACCTGCGAGCCGAGCCCCGACACTTCACCCGGGAAAGTCCCGCGTCGTGACGCGTAAACCCGTGGACACCGGCAGCCCGGACCGGCTCTACACGGTCACGGGCGGGCGGAGCCGCGCCGACGGCTTCTTCGACCTGGTCACCCTCGTCGTCAGCGAGTGCCGGCCCACGCCTGGAATGCAGTCGGAGCATGCACGGACGCTGGAGTTGTGCGAGCACCCGACGGCCGTGGTCGAGATCGCCGCGGAACTGAAACTGCCGATCACGGTGGTGAGGATCCTGCTCGGCGATCTGCTCGACATGGGCCGGATCACCGCCCGGCACCCGCCACCCACACGGTCCGCCGCCTCGCTCCCCGATTCCGACCTTCTCAAGGAGGTGCTCCATGGGCTCCGCAATCTCTGAACTGCCCTCCCACCGCACGCCCCTGGCCGACGCGGCGGAGACCGGCCTGAAGATCGTCGTCGTCGGCGGATTCGGCGTAGGCAAGACGACCCTGGTCCGCTCGGTGAGCGAGATCCGGCCGCTGAACACCGAGGAGGTGATGACGCAGGCAGGCGTCGGCGTCGACGAGACCGGTGACGTGGCGACGAAGACGACCACGACGGTGGCGTTCGACTTCGGGCGGATCAGCCTCAACGAACGCATGGTGCTGTACATGTTCGGCGCGCCGGGCCAGGAACGCTTCTGGTTCCTGTGGGACAGGCTCTTCTCCGGCACCCTGGGCGCGGTGGTACTCGTGGACACGCGCCGGATGGACGACTCCTGGTACGCGATCGACCGGCTGGAGCACCACCGGACGCCGTTCGTGGTGGCCGTCAACCGCTTCGACGACGACACCGTCCGGCACTCCCTGGACGAGATCCGGCAGGCGCTCGCACTGCCCGAGCACGTGCCGATGGTCGACTGCGACGCGCGGGTCAGGGAGTCCGGCAAGAACGTGCTGATCACCCTCGTGGACCACCTCTACGAACTGGCCATGGCCCAGGAGGCGACACCGTGACCGACCCCGGTTCCTCTTCCGCGTACCCGGCTCCGCCGGGCTGCCCCGCACACGCCCCGGACGCCTTGCGCCTGGGAGGGCTCGAGTACCAGCAGACCCCGGCGCAGATGTACCGCGCGCTGCGCAGGGAGCACGGCGCGGTCGCGCCGGTGCTGCTCGACGGTGACGTCCCGGCCTGGCTGGTGCTCGGCTATTCCGAGGTCATGTACGTGACCGACCACGACGAGCTGTTCGCCCGGGATTCCCGGCGCTGGCACCAGTGGAAGAACATCCCGCCGGACTGGCCGCTGATGCCGTTCGTCGGGTACCAGCCGTCGGTGCTGTTCACCGAGGGCGACGAGCACCGGCGGCGTGCCGGGGTGATCACTCAGGCGCTGGAGGAGGTCGACCAGTTCGAACTGGCCCGTGACTGCCAGCAGATCGCCGACCTGCTCATCGCCGACTTCGCGGGCAGCGGCACGGCGGAGCTGATGTCGGGCTTCGCGCACGCCCTGCCGATGCGGGCCGTGGTGCAGATGTGCGGGATGCCCATCTCGGGCGAGGACACCGCGCAACTCGTGGACGACCTGCGGATCTCGCTGGACGCGGCGGAGGGCGACGACCCGGTGGCGGCGTACGCGCGCGTGGGCGAGCGCCTGCGGCAGCTGGTGAAGGACAAGCGGGCCAGCCCCGGTCCGGACATCACCTCACACATGCTGCTGCATCCGGCGGGGCTGACGGACGAGGAGGTCGTCCAGGACCTGACCTCGGTGATCGCCGCGGCCCAGCAACCGACGGCGAACTGGATCTGCAACACGCTGCGTCTGCTGCTGACGGACGAGCGGTTCGCCCTGAACGTGTCGGGCGGCCGGCTCAGCGTGGGTGAGGCGCTCAACGAGACGCTGTGGCTGGACACGCCGACGCAGAACTTCATCGGGCGCTGGGCCGTGCGGGACACCCAGCTCGGCGGGCGGCAGATCCGGGCCGGTGACTGCCTGGTGCTGGGGCTGGCCGGGGCCAACACCGACCCGCAGATCTGGCCGGAGTCGTACGTGGGCGCGGAGAACGCCGCGCACCTGTCGTTCAGCAACGGCGAGCACCGCTGCCCCTATCCGGCCCCGTTGCTGGCGGACGTGATGGCGCGGACAGCGGTCGAGACGCTGCTGGAGCGGCTGCCGGACCTGGTGCTGGCGGTGGAGCCGGAGGAGCTGGCCTGGCGTCCGTCGGTCTGGATGCGAGGGCTGACAGCGCTGCCGGTGCGGTTCACGCCGGTGGTGCAGTAGGCCGGCACGTGGGCCCCCGGGTGGGGGTCCACCGTCCCGGCGTGGCGTGGCGTGGGTCAGGCGGTCACGGGGGTGAACCGCACCGGCAGGGACTGCGGCCCGCGGGTGAAGACACCCTCCTCGACGGGGTCGAAGCCGTCGGCGATGCGCATGTCGGGCATGGCGTCGAGCAGATGGTTGACCCCGGTCTCGACCTCGGACTTGGCGAGCAGGGCGCCGACGCAGAAGTGGCGGCCGAGCGCGAAGGCCAGGTGGTCGGCGGCGGCGGAGAAGGCGGTCGTGGTGGTGAGGTCCTCGCGGAAGATGTCGAACCGGTCGGGGTCGCGGTAGCGGTTCTCGTCCCGGTTGGCGGCGCCGATCAGGCAGGTGACGGTGGAACCCGGCGGTATGGTGCCGCTGCTGAGCGTCACCTCGGTCGCGGACTGCCGCATGATCATGTGGACGGGCGGGGTGTAGCGCAGGGTCTCGGCGAAGGCCTGCGGGATCAGGCTGCGGTCGGCACGGACGGCGGCGAGCTGGTCGGGGTGGAGCAGCAGGTTCGTGAAGATGCCGGCGATGGCCTTGTCGGTGGTCTCGCCGCCGGCGGCGAGCAGCAGGCTGCAGAACGCCTTGATGTCCTCGTCGCTCATCCGCACGCCGTCGACCTCGGCGGCGCACAGGGTGGACAGCAGGTCGTCGCCCGGGTTCTCACGGCGTGCACGGATGATCGGCAGCATGTACTCGGCGAACTCGACGCGGGTCCGTTCACCTGCCGAGGCCACCGCGGGGTCGCCCGAAAGGTTGCCGAGGAAGGCGATGACGGCCGTGTACCAGCGGTGGAAGCGGGTGTGGTCGGCCTTGTCGAGGCCCAGCATGTCGGCGATCACGTTGACCGGGAAGCGGGTGGCGTAGTCGGTGACCAGGTCGGCGGAGCCGGTGTGACGGAAGGTGTCGACGAGCTCGCGCGAGTTGCGCTCGATGACCGGCAGGAACTTCTCCCGCAGGTCGCTCCCGCGGAAGGCGGGGGCGACGAGGGCGCGGCGGACGGCGTGGTCACGGCCGCTGAGCTGGAGGATCGTCTTCCCGTGCACGGGCTCGATCTGCCAGTCGTAGTTGTCGGTGGTGAACTCGCTGTTCCTGTCCTTGAAGACGCGTTCGACGTCCTCGTAGCGCGAGACGACGTAACTCCGTGTGGCCTCGTGCCAGATGAGGGGCGCGGTCTCGCGCATCGCACGGTAGGCCGCATAAGGGTCCGCAGCGAACTCGGGCGAAAGAATGTCGGGCACGTGCTGCGCGGTGGACATGGGACTCCCTTGGATCAGCAGCTGATCTACCGGACCAAACTATTGATCAACCGCCGGACAGGACAGCCCCGACGGTGCCCCGGTTGGCCGGAAATCGCTCTCGGCTGACGGGTTTCGCGGCGGTCGGTGCCGGCCCGTCGCAGGCACACGGAGGACGGCCCCGCATCGCACCTCTCCGGTGGGATGCGGGGCCGTCCTCCGTGTGGGGACGGTCGGAGCCGCTCGGGCGTCCTGACGCGGAGAAGCGTCACGCCGCGCCGCGGGGTGCGGGCGGTGAAGGGCGGTGAACTCGACGAGGAACAGCCGGTTCCCGACGACCGCGGCAAGCCGTTCCGCACGAGCGGCCTCACCGCCCGGCGCCGGCGCCGGGCGGTGAGGCGCCCGGCGCCGGCCCCCGGGTTCAGCGGCGCAGGGCGGTCGCCTCCCGCATGTACGACAGTTTCTCGGGGTTGCGCACGGCGTAGAGCCCGGTGATGAGGCCGTCGTCGACGCGCACCGCGACGACGGTGTCCATCTCGCCGTCGAGCCGGATGACCAGCGCCGGGCCGCCGTTGACCTCGGCCGGCCGCAGCGACAGCCCGGTGACCTTTCCCATCCCGCCGATCAGCAGCCTGGCCACCTTGTCGGCGCCGACGACCGGCCTGGGGAGGGCCTGCTTGATCCCGCCGCCGTCGCCCATGAGGACGGCGTCCGGCGCGAGGATGTCGAGCAGGCCCTGCAGATCGCCGGTCTCGACCGCCCGTCCGAACGCGTCGAGCGCTTCGCGGGTCTCGTTCGGGGAGACGGCCCCGCGCGGCCGGCGCGCCGCGACGTGTGCCCGCGCCCGGTGCGCGATCTGGCGGACCGCCGCCTGGCTCTTGCCGACGGCGTCGGCGATCTCCTCGTACTCCAGGTCGAACACCTCGCGCAGCACGAACACGGCCCGCTCGCTCGGAGTGAGCGTCTCCATCACCAGCATCATCGCCATCGAGACGCTGTCCGCCAGTTCCACGTCCTCGGCCACGTCGGGCACGGTGAGCAGCGGCTCGGGCAGCCAGGTGCCGACGTAGGACTCCTTACGGCGGCCGAGCGTGCGCAGCCGGGTCAGCGCCTGGCGCGTGGTGATCCGTACCAGGTACGCACGCCGGTCCCGTACCGTCCCGAGATCGACACCGGCCCACCGCAGCCAGGTCTCCTGCAGGACGTCCTCCGCGTCGGCGGCCGAGCCGAGCATCTCGTAGGCGACGGTGAACAGCAGGTTGCGATGGGCGACGAACGTCTCGGTGGCGGGGTCCGGGCGTCCCTCGCCGACGCGCTGTCCGTCCGCGTCCTCGGTGTGCGTGCGCTCGTTCCTCACCGGCTGCTCCTGCCTGTCCGCTGTCGAAGGTGCCACGCGCACAAGACGCCGGCCACCGCCACTCCGTGACACCCGAGGGCGGTGGCGCACGTCACACGGGCGCCCCGTCACAGGGAGCGGGCGGCCGGCATCTCGTGTTCGTCACGTGCAACAGCGACACCACGAGTGAGGACGACGTCATGGACGCACGGTTCAACCTGTTCGAGAACGAGCTCGCCGGCCGCTTCGCCAAGCGCTTCGCGGGCGTGGGCCACCTGATCCAGCAGTCCCCGCTGCCGAAGTCGACGCAGGAGCTGGTGTCGCTGCGCGCCAGCCAGATCAACGGCTGCGGTCACTGCATCGACATGCACGTCAAGGAGGCGGCGGCCGCCGGTGAGACCGCGGTCCGGCTCCACCTGGTCGCCGCCTGGCGCGAGTCCACCGTGTTCACCGAGGCCGAGCGTGCCGCGCTGGCGCTCGCCGAGGAGGGCACCCGGCTCGCCGACGCCCACGAGGGCGTGTCCGACGAGACCTGGGCACTGGCGCGCAAGCACTACGACGACGACCAGCTCGCCGCGCTGATCTGCCTGGTCGCGGTGATCAACGCCGCCAACCGGCTCGCCGTGATCGTCCACATGCGGGGCGGTTCCTACGAGCCCGGCATGTTCGCCGCCGCGCTGGACTGACCCCGGAACACGGAAGAACCGCCCGTGCGGGGGTGTGTGCCGCACGGGCGGTTCATGCGTGGTGCGGTCCGGAGCCGAGGCGGCTGCCGGAGGCCGGATCAGAGGCGCTCGGGCGTCCTGATGCCGAGCAGCTTCATGCCCTGGTGCAGGGTGCGGGCGGTGAGCTCGACGAGGAACAGCCGGTTCTCGACGACCTCCGCCGGGTTCTCGTCGCTCAGCACCTGGCACTGGTCGTAGAACGTGGTGAGGTGCGAGGCGAGCTGGTAGAGGTAGGCGGCCAGCTTGTGCGGCTCGTACCCCTCGGCCACCTCGTCCAGGACCGCGCCGAACTGGTCCAGGTGCAGGCCCAGCGCGCGCTCGGCCGGGGCCAGCTCCAGCTCCGGGTGCGCGGCGGGCTTCGCGTCGCCCGCCTTGCGCAGGATGGACCGGATCCGGGCGTAGGCGTACTGGAGGTAGACCGAGGTGTCGCCGTTCAGCGACACCATCTGGTCCAGGTCGAACTTGTAGTCCCGCACGGCGGAGGTCGACAGGTCCGCGTACTTCACGGCGCCGACGCCGACGTACCGGCCGTTCTCGATGATCTCGTCCTCGGACAGGCCCACCTTCCCGGCCTTCTCCCGGACCACGGTGGTCGCCCGGTCGACCGCCTCGTCGAGGAGGTCCTCCAGCCGGACGGTGGTGCCCTCACGGGTCTTGAACGGCTTGCCGTCCTTGCCGAGGACCGTGCCGAAGGCCAGCTGGTGCGCCTTGACGTCCTCGTTCAGCCAGCCGGCGCGGCGGGCCGTCTCGAAGACCATCTTGAAGTGCAGGGACTGCCGGGCGTCCACGACGTAGACGAGGGTGTCGGCCTTGAGGTTCTGCACCCGGTCGCGGATCGCGGAGAGGTCGGTGGCCGCGTAGCCGTAGCCGCCGTTGGTCTTCTTGACGATCAGCGGGACCGGGTTGCCGTCCGGGCCCTTCACGTCGTCGAAGAACACGCACAGCGCGCCCTCGGAGCGGACGGCGACGCCCGTCTCCTCCAGGATCCGGCAGGTCTCCTCGAGCATGTCGTTGTAGCCGGACTCGCCGACGATGTCGGGGTCGTCGATCTCCATGTCGAGCTTGTTGAAGACCGAGTAGAAGTAGATCTTCGACTCGTCGACGAAGCGCTGCCAGTGCGCCAGCGTCTCCGGGTCTCCGGCCTGGAGGGCCACCACCCGGTCGCGTGAGCGCGCCTTGAACTCCTCGTCGGAGTCGAACAGGACCCTCGACGCCTTGTAGACGCGGTTCAGCGACGACATCGCCGCCTCGCCGTCGGCCTTGTCGTCTTCGTGCTTCAGCTCGTCCGGGTGCTCGAAGAGGTACTGGATGAGCATGCCGAACTGGGTGCCCCAGTCGCCGATGTGATGGCGCCGGACGACGTTCTCACCGGTGAATTCGAGGATCTGGACCATCGCGTCACCGATGACCGCCGACCGCAGGTGGCCGACGTGCATCTCCTTGGCCACGTTCGGCTGGGCGTAGTCGATCACGGTCGTGCCGGGGGCGGCCTTCGGCGGGACGCCGAGCCGGTCGCCGTCGGCGGCGCGCGCGGCGAGCGTGCGGATGATCGCCCCGTCGGTCAGCGTGACGTTCAGGAAGCCGGGGCCGGACACCTCGATGTCCTTGATCAGGTCACCGGCCGGGAGGGCCGCCGTGACCTTGGAGGCCAGCTCGCGCGGGTTGCCCTTGAGCTTCTTGGCGAGCGCGAGGATCCCGTTGGCCTGGAAGTCGGCCCGGTCGCTTCGGCGCAGCAGCGGGTCCGCGGTGCCGGCTTCCGGCAGTGCTGCCGTCAGGGCGTCCGCCAGCTGCTGCTGGAGCGTGGAAGCGAGGGAGGGGACCGAAGCCATGAGACGGCTGCCGTTTCGGTAGAGGACAAGGGATCACCCCAGTATCCCACGGGGCGTAAAGCCGTTTTCGCGCTGCGGGTGGTACCTGGGAGAATGGGGTTCCCCTGCTGGGGGACGCCCCTACGAGTCCTACACGAGAGAAGGACGTGCCGACCGTGGCTTCGAGTCAGAGCAGCACCGAGACCGACTGGGTCTCCCGCTTCGCGGACGATGTCATCGCCGAATCGGAGCGACGTGCGCCTGGCAAACCGGTCGTCGTCGCCTCCGGCCTCTCCCCGTCGGGCCCGATCCACCTGGGCAACCTCCGCGAGGTCATGACCCCGCACCTGGTCGCCGACGAGATCCGCCGCCGCGGGTACACCGTGCGGCACCTGATCTCCTGGGACGACTACGACCGCTACCGCAAGGTGCCGAACGGAGTCGAGGGTGTCGACGACACCTGGCAGGCGCACATCGGCAAGCCGCTGACGTCCGTGCCCGCCCCGGCCGGGTCGGCGTACCCGAACTGGGCCGAGCACTTCAAGGCCGCGATGACCGGGGCGCTGGACGAGCTCGGCGTCGAGTACGACGGCATCAGCCAGACCGAGCAGTACCTGGCGGGCACCTACCGCGAGCAGGTCCTGCACGCGATGAGGCACCGGGCGGACATCGACGCCGTCCTGGACCGCTACCGCACCAAGAAGGACGGCGCGGCCGGCGCCAAGGGCGGCAAGAAGCCGCAGCAGAAGAAGGTCGACGAGGCCGAGCTGGAGGCCGCCGAGGGCTCCGGCGCGGCGGACGAGGACGACGGCAGCTCCGGCTCCGCCGGCTACTTCCCGTACAAGCCCTACTGCGGCAACTGCGAGAAGGACCTCACGGTCGTCACCTCCTACGACGACGACACGACCGAGCTGAACTACACCTGCTCGGCCTGCGGCTTCGCCGAGACGGTCCGGCTCAACGAGTTCAACCGCGGCAAGCTGGTCTGGAAGGTCGACTGGCCGATGCGCTGGGCCTACGAGGGTGTGATCTTCGAGCCCAGCGGCGTGGACCACTCCTCGCCGGGCTCCTCCTTCGTCGTCGGCGGCCAGATCGTGCGCGAGGTCTTCGACGGCGTCCAGCCGATCGGGCCGATGTACGCGTTCGTCGGGATCTCCGGCATGGCGAAGATGTCCTCCAGCAAGGGCGGCGTGCCGACCCCGGCCGACGCGCTGAAGATCATGGAGGCTCCGCTGCTGCGCTGGCTGTACGCGCGCCGCAGGCCGAACCAGTCCTTCAAGATCGCCTTCGACCAGGAGATCCAGCGTCTGTACGACGAGTGGGACTCGCTGGCCCGCAAGGTGGCCGACGGCACGGTGCTGCCCGCCGACGCCGCCGCCTACGCACGGGCCATCGGTACGGCCGCGGGGGAGCTGCCCAGCACCCCCCGCCCGCTCCCGTACCGCACGCTCGCCTCGGTCGCCGACATCACCGCCGGTGCGGAGGACCAGACGCTGCGCATCCTCAGCGAGCTCGACCCGGAGAACCCGCTGACCTCGCTCGACGAGGCACGGCCCCGGCTCGACCGCGCGGAGAACTGGATCACCACCCAGGTGCCGGCCGAGGCCCGCACCATCGTCCGTGACGAGCCCGACAAGGAACTGCTCGGCTCCCTGGACGAGCAGGGCCGTGAGTCGCTGCGGCTGCTGCTGGAAGGGCTCGACTCGCACTGGTCGCTGGACGGCCTGACCACGCTGGTCTACGGGGTGCCGAAGGTGCTGGAGGGCCTGGCACCCGACGCCAAGCCGACGCCCGAGCTGAAGGTGGCCCAGCGCTCCTTCTTCGCACTGCTGTACCGGCTGCTCGTCGGCCGGGACACCGGTCCGCGCCTGCCCACGCTCCTCCTCGCCGTCGGGGCGGACCGGGTGCGGACGCTGCTCGGCGCGTGACGCCGTAGGCGAGGGAAAGGGGCCGCCGCCCGGGACATCCCGGGCGGCGGCCCCTTTCTGCGGCCTCTCCGCGGCGGGAGGCCGAGCCGGCAGGCCTCAGGCGCTCTGGTCGGCCGTCGACTGCGCCGGCACGTACGCCTGCCTGAAGTCCGGCATCAGGCGCAGGAGCAGCTCCCGCGAGCGGGGGTGGCTGACGTTGCGCGTGTCGGAGAGGTGTATGTCCAGGATCTCCGCGGTCGGGAACTGGCCCTCCTGGTCCGTGTACGCGCTGTACACCTCGAAGGCCATGTCGGCGAACTCGGCGTCCTCCTGGGACCACTCCTCCAGCTGCGGAGCGTCCTCGGGGTCGAGGACCTGGGCCGTCTCGGCGGGCTGGGGCTGAGGGGCAGCCTGGGGCCGGCCCTCGGGGGTCTCTTCGTGGCGCGGGTGCGGCACGGTGCCCACGTCGCCGAGCGGGCGGGTGCGGCCGGGGCCCGAGGGAATCATCACCGGGCCGGGATCGGAGCCCTCGTCGTACCCGGGGTCGTACGCGCCCTCGTACGCCTCGTCCGGCACCTTGGGGGCAGCGAACCACGGGCTCTCGTGCGATCCAGGGGCCTCCTGGAGGTCTTCCTGCCGCGCGAACTCGTCCTGCTGGACGAAGCGTTTCTGCTCGTCGTACCGGTCGTGCCGGTCGTAGCGGTCGTACCCGTCCGGCCGGCTGTGCTGGTCCTGCCGAGGGCTGTGCTGCTGCTCCTGCGGCTGCGGGACGTACGGGAGTTGGGGGTGCTGCTGCTCGGCCTCGACCGCTGCCGGCGCCGGCGCCGGCGGGAGCAGAGCCGGCTCGATGCCCGCGGCGGCGAGGCCTGCCGGGGCGGTCTCGGCGAGCGGGACGCCGTACTTCGCCAGGCGCAGCGGCATCATCGACTCGACGGGTGCCTTGCGGCGCCAGTTGCGGCCGAAGCGGGCCTGGAGGCGGGCCTGGTAGATCAGCCGGTCCTGTTCGAGCTTGATGACCTGCTCGTAACTGCGCAGCTCCCACAGCTTCATCCGGCGCCACAGCTTGAAGGTGGGGACGGGGGAGAGCAGCCAGCGGGTGAGGCGGACGCCCTCCATGTGCTTGTCGGCCGTGATGTCCGCGATCCGGCCCACCGCGTGCCGTGCGGCCTCGACGGCGACGACGAACAGGATGGGGATCACGGCGTGCATGCCCGTGCCGAGCGGGTCGGGCCAGGCGGCGGCGCCGTTGAAGGCGATCGTCGCCGCGGTCAGCAGCCAGGCGGTCTGACGCAGCAGCGGGAAGGGTATCCGCATCCACGTCAGCAGCAGGTCCAGCGCCAGCAGGACGCAGATGCCCGCGTCGATACCGATCGGGAAGACGACCGAGAACTCGCCGAAGCCCTTCTCCTCCGCGAGTTCGCGCACGGCGGCGTAGGAGCCGGCGAACCCGATCGCGGCGATGAGCACGGCGCCGGCGACGACGACCCCGATGAGTACGCGGTGCGTGCGTGTCAGCTGCATTGCGGCCACCCGCGATCCCCTCCCGACTTCGATGAACCGGCCTCACTTCGGCATCCGGCGCGGGCACAGCCTGGCACATGCCAGGCGGGAGTGTTGCGTGGGGATGGGCCGAAGCCCGGTACTCGCGGGAGCACCGGGCTTCGTCAAGGCGCCTCCGGGCAGGGCGATCCGGGCCCCTGCCGGGCGCTGGTCACGACTTGCTGACGGCCTTCGCGGACGACTTGCCCGTCGCCTTCGCGGTCGCCTTGTCCGACGCCTTCGCGGTCGGCTCGGCGGACGGGGAGGCCGACGTCTTTGCCGAGGGGGAGGTCTTCGCACCGTCGTCGGCGCCGACCGCCGCGACGGCCTCCTCGGCGGCCTTCAGGGCGTCCTTCAGGATGTCGGCGGACGAGGGGGACTTGGCGCCCGCGAACCCCGCGCCGTTGTAGGTGACGCTCACGACGACGTTCCCCGTGCGGGCCACGAGCGTCGCGTACTCGAAGTCCTCGCTCGACTTGGTGAGGCCGTACGTGACCGAGGTGGCCTGCTCACCGAGACCGGCGGCGGGCTTGGCCGACACCTTCTTGGCCCCTTCGGTCGCCTGGGTCTTGGCGACCTGCTTCGTGTACTCGTCCGTCGCGCGCTTCGCACCGCTGCCCAGGGACTGGTCGGAGTCGAAGCGGGTGAATCCGACGTCGAGCCAGCGGTACTGGGAGCCCTTCACGCCGTTGTCGTCCAGGCCGTTCCAGGAGCAGCCGCCGCGGACCGAGGTGTCGCTGGACTTGCCGGGGGTGCCGCCCTTGTTCTTGGTCTTCGGGACCAGGTCCTCGATCGTCTTCTTGCCGATCGACGTGCAGGCGTCGGGCAGCGCGTCGAACTTGGCGGGCTCGACGGTCGGCTCGGCCTTCTTCGCGCTCGGAGAGGCCGAGGAGCCCGACTCCTTCGCGTCGCCGGAGTCCGACGAGCAGCCGGCGACGACGAGCATCACCGGAACGGCGGCGCAGGCGAGTATGCGGGACAGTCGCGGGGCTGATCGGTGCATGGTTCCTTCACTCGGACGGCACGGCGGTCTCGGTCGTGCGGGCGGTCGGACGGTACGCCGGTCGGGCGTTCGCGGTTTCGGACGGTACGTCGGGCCGTACGTCGCGGTCGTACACCTTCGGGCACGCCGCTCGGTACGTCGGTCGGGGGCCACGGTACGACGGACCGGGACCGGATGCCGCCTCCGGCCGAAGACCCCGGGGTGCGCAGGAGGCCCCGGCCGGGGCGGTCGTGGGGCCCGGTCAGTCGATGAGCGTCTCGGCCAGCTTCCGCGCCAGGGCCTGGGCCTTCTCCTGCAGTTCCCTGCTGTCGGGGACCGCGGTGACCCGGGCCGGCTGCTCGGTGTACTGGACGGTCACGATGACGTTCGATGTGCGGAACACCACGCTCACGGTGCGGTGCTGTGCGGTGGAACCTGCCCGGGTGAGCTCGTCGTCCAGGAACGCGGCATCCCCGAGCTCGTCGAGCAGCCGCGGCCGGAGATCCTCGTCGGGGTCGACGCCGGCGGTGCTGCCGGACGGGTCGGCGGAGGGCGAGGCGGAGGAGGCGCCGCTCGGGGAGGCGGAAGGCGTGCCGGCGGCCGGCGCTGAGGCGGAGCCGCTGGGCTTCTCGCTGGGGGTGACCCCGGCCGACGTGGGGAGAGAAGCGGCCTCCTCCTTCGTGGCGTACACCTCCCGTGCGCGGTCGTCGTCGCTCACCGAGGGGTCGTACGACACGACGCGCTCGAAGTCGATGGACAGGTTCCTGGAGGCGTCCGGGGCGTCCGACTTCCAGCGGCAGCCGACCTTGCGGTCGGTGTCGTAGGTGACGGTGGCCGTGCCCCCGTACACCTTCTCCTGCTGCTCCTCGGACAGTCCGGTGGCGCCCGGCAGCAGGTCCTTGAGCATGGCGACCGGCACGGCGCGGCAGGATTCGGGCAGCGTCCGGTACTTCCCCGGGGGCGCGGCGGTGACCGTCGGGCTGCCGGGCTTGCTGTCGGCGTCGGGGTCGTCGGCGCCGGAGCCGGCGCTGCAGCCGGCGACGAGCGCGAGGAGGAGCGCGACGCCGGGTACGTACGCCATGTGTCGCACGGTCCCAGGCTCCCTTCGGTACGAAAACGGGTTGCCGCTCGATGGCGGCCGATGGACACAATGTGTATCGCACGCGCCGCTGTGAATGCCGGTCGGCCGACCTTTATGCCGACCTCGGCACCGGTTTTGCGCTTTCAGTCTTTTCGGGGGAATCGAGGGGTTATGTCTTATGTAGAGGTGCCGGGGGCACAGGTTCCCATCCGTATGTGGGCGGATCCGGCGTCGGTCGAGGACGGCGCGATGCAGCAGCTGCGCAACGTCTCCACGCTGCCCTGGATCAAGGGCCTCGCGGTCATGCCGGACGTCCACTTCGGCAAGGGCGCGACCGTCGGTTCGGTGATCGCGATGCACGGCGCGGTCTGCCCGGCCGCGGTGGGCGTGGACATCGGCTGCGGGATGTCGGCAGTGAAGACGTCGCTGACGGCCAACGACCTGCCGGGAGATCTCTCGCGGCTCCGGTCGAAGATCGAGCAGGCGATTCCGGTGGGCCGGGGGATGCACGACGACGTGGTCGACCCGGGGAAGCTCCACGGCTTCCCGACCGCCGGCTGGGACGACTTCTGGTCGCGGTTCGACGGGGTCGCCGAGGCGGTCAGGTTCCGTCAGGAGCGGGCCACCAAGCAGATGGGAACGCTCGGGAGCGGGAACCACTTCATCGAGTTCTGCCTCGACGAGGCCGGCTCGGTGTGGCTGATGCTGCACTCCGGTTCCCGGAACATCGGCAAGGAGCTCGCCGACTTCCACATCGGGCAGGCCCAGAGGCTTCCGCACAACCAGGGCCTCGTCGACCGTGACCTGGCGGTGTTCATCGCGGACACCCCGCAGATGGCGGCGTACCGCAACGACCTGTTCTGGGCCCAGGAGTACGCCAAGTACAACCGCTCGATCATGATGGGTCTCTTCCAGGACGTGGTCCGGAAGGAATTCAAGAAGGCCGGGGTCACCTTCGAGCCGGTCATCTCCTGCCACCACAACTACGTGGCGGAGGAGCGGTACGACGGGATGGACCTGCTGGTCACCCGTAAGGGCGCGATTCGCGCGGGGTCCGGGGAGTTCGGCATCATCCCCGGATCGATGGGGACCGGTTCGTACATCGTGAAGGGTCTGGGGAACGCGAAGTCGTTCAACTCCGCCTCGCACGGCGCGGGCCGGCGGATGAGCAGGAACGCGGCCAAGCGGAGGTTCTCGACGCAGGACCTGGAGGACCAGACGCGGGGCGTGGAGTGCCGCAAGGACTCCGGTGTGGTGGACGAGATCCCGGCGGCGTACAAGCCGATCGAGCAGGTCATCGACCAGCAGCGGGACCTGGTCGAGGTCGTCGCGAAGCTCAAGCAGCTCGTGTGCGTGAAGGGCTGAGGCCGGGCACCACGTGAGCGGCAGGCCCCGGACCGGTCTCGGTCCGGGGCCTGCCGGTCGCTGTGAGCGTGCGCTGTGCGCTGTGAGCCGGTGGCCGCGGGGATCAGGAGACGGCGGCGGCCGTTCCGCCGCCGCCGGCCGCGACGCCGCCGCTCGGCCGGGGGGCGGAGAAGGGGGGCGTGTCCTGGCGGCACGTCGTCCCGGCCGGCGGGAGCGTGCCGTCGACGAAGTAGCGGCTCTCGTACTCCTGTACGCAGCTGCTGGGGTTGAGCAGGGCGGTGTGCCCGTATCCCTCGTTGGTGAGCAGGCGGGCGTCCGCCAGGGCATCGGTCATGGCGCGCGAGTTCGGGTAGGCGGTCGAGGGGTCGTACGTGGTGCCGACCACGAGGACGGGGTTCGCGGTCGGCCTGTCCCAGGGGCCTGTGTAGCGGTCGGGGGAGGCGGGCCAGGTGGCGCACCCCGCGGCCGCCCAGGTCCAGAAGCGCCCGCTGTCGCCCGCCCGGACTGCGGCGGCCTCCTCCAGCGCCTGGTAGCCGGCGGCCTCGCGCGGGTTGGGGCTGTCACCGCAGAGCACGGCGGCGGCCTGCTCCTCGCCCAGGTACGGATTCGGATCCGGTACCGGTGGAGCGGGCGGGAACGGCGCCGTCTCCGGGGTCCGGCCGTGCCACAGGGCCTCCAGCCGGGCGGCGAGGTCCGCCCACCCGCTGACGAGGTAGAGGGCGTTCACCGCGTCGGCGACCGTCCGGGCGTAGGTCCACGTGTCCACGGGCTCCTCCCGGAGCCGCTGCGTCAGCCGGCCGAACTTGTCCCGGGTGGCTTCCGGGGAGCCGGCCGAGAAGGCGCACCGGGCGGTGGGGGCCGAACCGCAGAGCTCGAGGAACTCGTCCAGGGTCGCGGCCGCGCTGCGGTCCGACCCCACGCGCAGGAACGTCGTGAGCCGGGCGTCGTCGGCCCCGTCGTTCGTCCAGGCGTCCGGGCCGATGTTGCTGTCGAGGGTCATGGCCCGGACCTTGTCGGGGAAGAGGTTGGCGTAGGTGGCGCCCAGGATCGTGCCGTAGGAGATCCCGTAGTAGTTGACCTGCCGCTCGCCCACAGCACGGCGGAGCTGGTCGAGGTCGCGAGCGGTGTCGGCGGTCGACACGTGGCTCAGGAGTCCGGGGTCCCGCTGCTGACAGCGCCGCGCCAGATCCTCGTACGCGGCGACGAAGGCCGCCCGCTCCTCCTCGCCCACCGGGAAGCCGGCCGCTTTGCCCGCGTTCCAGCCGGCGGCCTCCTGCGGACTCGCGAAGCAGTTCACGGCGGTGCTGCTGCCGACGCCGCGGGGATCCCAGCTGACGATGTCGAACCGTTCCCGCACCTCACGCGGGAAGAACTCGTAGTTCTGCGGCATCTGCACCGTCCCGGGCCCGCCGGGGCCGCCCGGGTTGAAGAACAGGGTGCCCATGCGCCGTCCGGGACCGGTGGCCTTCCGTCTGACGACGGCCAGCTCGATGGTGCGGCCACCTGGTCTCGTGTAGTCCAGCGGCACCTGCGCGGTCGCGCAGTCGAAGGGGCTGCCCTGCACGCAGGACGTCCAGTCCAGCTTCGGGGCGGGCACGGAAGGGGTGGACGCACCGTCGGCCGTGACGCGGTCCTGCCCGGTCAGTACCGCCGAACAGGTCATCACCGCGGCGATGACCGCGGCGTGACGTCGCCGACCCGCTATGAATCCGCGCAGGGGTTGTATGGGCATGCTCCGGCCTTCCCTCTCGGTGACTGGGCGCCCGGGGCCGCGGTCGACCGGTGCCGGGCACACTTCCGTGTCCACAACACAGGGGCCCGGTACCGCGCGCGAGGCGGCCGCATCCATATGGCCGATCCGGTCCGTGCCGGGGGTGCGGGCGGGCCCGGCAGCGGGTAGGAGGGGCCGCTCACGGTCCGTGGGGCCCGCCCGGCCGTCGCGACGAGGCCCTGCCGGGCCGCCGGATCCGTACGCGCGCGAGCCCCGGCACCCCCTCGCGGTGGAGGTCCGGGGCTCGCGCGCGTCGTCAGCCGGGGCGGGCCGGCCTTCAGAGTGTGCGGTGGACCTTGGAGTTGGAGGCCTGGGCGCGGGGGCGGACCACCAGGAGGTCGATGTTGACGTGGCTGGGGCGGGTGACCGCCCAGGTGATCGTGTCGGCCACGTCGTCGGCGGAGAGCGGGGCGTCCACACCCGCGTAGACCTTGGCGGCCTTCTCGGTGTCACCCCGGAAGCGGGTGGTGGCGAACTCCTCGGTCTTGACCATGCCGGGCGCGACCTCGATCACGCGGACCGGGGTGCCGACGATCTCCAGGCGCAGGGTCTCCGCCAGGACGTGCTCGCCGTGCTTGGCGGCGACGTAACCGCCACCGCCCTCGTAGGTGGAGAGACCGGCCGTCGAGGACAGGACCACGATCGTGCCGTCCCCGCTCGCGGTGAGGGCGGGGAGCAGGGCCTGGGTGACGTTGAGGGTGCCGATGACGTTGGTCTCGTACATCTGGCGCCAGTCCGCGGGGTCGCCCGTGGCGACGGGGTCCGCGCCCAGTGCGCCGCCCGCGTTGTTGACGAGGACGGCCAGGGACCGGAACGCGGTGGCGAACTCGTCGACCGCCGCGCGGTCGGTGACGTCCAGGGCGTAGGCCGCTGCCTGGTGGCCCGCTTCGGTGAGCTCGGCGGCCAGTGTCTCTATGCGGTCCTTGCGGCGTGCGGTGAGCACCACGCGGTATCCGGCTGCGGCCAGCTGCCTGGCGGTCGCGGCGCCGATGCCGCTGCTCGCGCCGGTGATGACGGCGATGGGGGTGGCGGCCATACGAACTCCTCGGGCGGCTGATCGGTACGCGGCCAGGATAGGCGGGCGTTCCCGGCGCGGGTTCAGTGGTTACGGGGGGCGTACATGATCAACGCCATGCCGGCCAGGCAGACCAGTGCGCCGGTCACGTCCCAGCGGTCGGGCCGGTACCCGTCGGCGACCACGCCCCAGGCGATCGAACCGGCGACGAACACCCCGCCGTACGCCGCCAGGATGCGGCCGAAGTCACCGTCCGGCTGGAGGGTGGCCACGAAGCCGTACGCGCCGAGGGCGATGACGCCCGCGCCGATCCAGATCCAGCCGCGGTGCTCCCGCACGCCCTGCCAGACGAGCCAGGCGCCCCCGATCTCGAAGAGCGCGGCGACGACGAAGAGGGCGACGGAACGGGCGACGAGCATGCGGCCAGGGTGTCACGCGGGTGCGGGGGAACAGCGCGGAGGCCCGGCTGCGTGTGCGGGCCGCGGCGGGGAGCGTGCCGGGCGGGCGGGGAGGGCCCGTCAGGCCGTCGGCGCCTGGCTCCCCGCTCCGCCGAAGTCGCGCACCGCCTCCGCGACGACGGCTTCCAGGCGGGCGTGGTGGGCGCCCCTCCAGTACACCCGGCCGCAGGCGGTGCACTGCGCGAACACGTCGTACGACGCCTGCGTGCCCTGCTCCAGGCGGGCGCTCACGGAGTCCTTGTCCGCCTCCGTCAGTTCCCCGTTGCAGGCGGTGCAGCGGGTCCACGGCGCGAGTGCGGGGGCGAAGCGGCCCAGCACGTCGCGGAGCTGCTCGTCGGGCCGGTCGCTGTAGACGTACGCCCCCGCCCAGATCTCCCTGCGCCGGAGCAGCCCCCGGTCGCGGGAGAGCATGACGCGTCGCTGCTCCGCCGAGAGGGTGGCGAGCGCCGGGTCGCCGATGTCCTCGCTCTCGTACGCCGCGTCCACGCCCAGGAGCCGCAACCGCCGGGCGAGGGTGCCGAGATGGACGTCGAGCAGGAAGCGCAGCGGTGCGCCGGGGACCTGCTGGGGGCGTCGCACCGCCCGTACCTCGACCAGTTCCCCCGCGCCGGGGATGTGTGACACGGGCACGGGGCGGCCGTCGACCAGGAGCTGCCCGGCCTCGGTGAGCGGCACGCCGAGGGACTCGACGACGTGTCCGAGGGTCGACGAACCGTCCGTGGTGACGGAGGTGCGCCCACGGCGGCGGTCGTGTGCGACGAAGAGCCGCAGTTCCGGCGCTACTTCGACGGTGATCTCGGGTCCGTTCACCCGGTCAGGATGCCACCCCGCCGGGCGCTGCAGCGACAGGTTTCCGGCTGCCGCGGCTCGGTGACGGCCCGCCCCGGCGCGTTGCCGGAGGGCGGGGGGCCGCCGAGGGCCCGTCGCCCTCCGGCCGGGAACGCCACGCGCGGCACACCGGGGCAGGGGCCGCGCCGGTGGCGGGGGCGTCAGTGCTGCGCGAAGGCGGTCGGGGGTACCCCCACCGTGGCCGTGAAGTCCCTGACCAGGTGTGCCTGGTCGCTGTAGCCGAGATCGGCGGCGAGCTCCGCCCAGTCGGGCTCCGGGTCCGTCCCGGCGCGCTGCAGCGCCTCGTGGATGCGGTGGCGGAGGATGACCCACTTGGGCCCGACTCCCACATAGGCGGAGAACAGGCGCTGCAGCGAGCGCACGGACAGACCACCCGCGCGGGCGAGGGCGTCGACCCGCAGCAGCGAGCGGTCCGTGCGCGCGAGTTCGGCGAGCTCGGTGGCGAGTCGCGCCTGGGGGTCCGGAGGAGGGAGGAGCGGCACCAGGTACGAGTCCAGTGCTCCGACGCGGGCGTCCTCGTCGGCAGGGTCGAGCACCGTCCGCGCCGTCGCCGACGCGGAGGGCCCGTGCCCGGCGACGGCCAGAGCCTCGTCGGCCGGGACCCGGCGGCCGGTCCACTCCGACACGGGCCGGTCCGGGGCGAACGGCCGGAAGGCCCCGGGCCTGAACTTCACGCCGCACACCCGGCCCCTGCCCTCCAGCCGCCGGCTGAACAGGCCCTGCACGACGCCGTAGACCTCGGCGGAGCCGGCCCGCTCCCGTTCACCGCCCGGCTCCGTCCGCTGGAAGACCAGGTGGACGCTCGGGTGCGGCACCACGTGCGAGGTGTAGGGCTCGGACAGGTCCCAGTCGATCAGCCAGTAGTGCTCGACGTGGGCCCGCAGCGCGGGGGCGGGGTCGCGGAGGCGGAAGTGGACGCGGGTGAACAGGTCAGGGGCGTCGACGATGCCCCGTGTCTCGCGTCCGGATCCGGCCATGGCGGGATCTTAGGGCGCGCGCGAGCCGCCGCTGTCGTGTTTCTTCAAGACGCCGTGTCCTGCGGGGGGCATCGTCGGAGGCATGAAGACGATCAGTGAACTCCTCGAAGGAGCAGCCGCGCGGGCGGTCCCCGTCGTGCGGGGCGTCGAAGACGACCAGCTGGCCCTCGCCACACCGTGCAGCGAGTACGACGTCCGGGCCTTGCTGAACCACCTCCTTCTCGTGATCGAGAACTTCCGGGCCCTGGCGGCCAAGGGGTCCACCGACTTCAGCCGCACGGAGGACGTCGTCACGGGGGACTGGCGCGGCCGGTTCGACGACGAGACGGCGCTGCTGGTGAAGGCCTGGGCCGCGCCCGGCGCGGAGGAAGGGACGACCGGGGGCATGCAGATGCCGGCCAGAACGGTGGGGCTCATGGTGCTGGGGGACCTGACCGTGCATGCCTGGGACCTGGCCCGGGCGACGGGCCAGGACTTCGTGCCCGACCCTGTCGTGGTCGCGGAGCTGGAGCCGGGCTTGGCCGCCATGGCCCCGCAGGCCCGGGAGATGAAGGTGTTCGGCGAGCCGTTCCCCGTGGCGCCCGGGGCTACGGCCTTCGAGCGGGTGCTGGCCGTCACGGGCCGCGATCCCGGCTGGCGTCCGCCCCGCCGCTGACGGCGGCGGTGTGGCCGGCCGGGTGCGGCTGGAGATCACTCCTCGGCCACGGGATCGCGGTGACGGTCGTCACGGTGATCCGCGCCGTCGGATACCTCACACTCGCCCGTCACGACCGCGCCCGAGCGCCTCGGGCGCGGTCGCGACAGGCCGCCAGGAAGCGACGTGAGGGGCCCGTCCGCCCGGCGGATCCCGCCGGGCGGAGCCGGGGTGGCCCGGCCCGCCCGAGATGTGTGCCGCTCGTGAAGGTTCGCGGTGGGGGCTGTGTGCCCGTCCCCCCGGGGCCTCCCCGGTACGAGGGGGTGGGTTGCCATCCGCTCCCCCGCTGGGCAATGGTTGCCGAAGGGAAAGCAATTTTCGTCCAGTTGGAAGGTGGTGCGACTCGCCGTAGGCGGGTCCCCCCTCATGGCCCGTCAGAAGGAACAGATCGATTCGAGAACTCAGCAGCTTCCGCAGTCCGACCGGTGGGGCTCCGCCCCCTACGCCGTGATCGTCGTCGACAGGACGGGCACGGTCGTCGACCTCAACCCGGCCGCCACCGCGCTCCTGGAGGACGCGGCTCAGGGCGGCGCGCTGTCGGAGACCGTGCCGCCGTGGCTGGCACGGGCCCATCAGGAGACGACGCACCCGACCGGCCGCCCGCTCGGTGACCACCCCCTTCCCGCAGCCCGCCCCGCCTTCCGGGGCCGGATCGGTGCCCGGAACTTCGAGGCCCACCCGGTCCCCCACCAGGACGGTGACGTGGCGTGGTGGCTGGTCGACGACACCGGCCGCCTCCTCGTCGAGGAGGAACTCGCCTCGGAACGGGAGCGAACCGCCTTCCTGGCCGAGGCGTCGAACGTACTGCTGGCGTCGCTGAACACCGATCGCTGCATGCAGGTCACCGCCCAGCTCGCCTCCCAGCACCTCGCCGAGGCCGCCGTCGTCATCATGCCCGCGGCGGGCCGGCAGCTCCCCATGGCGTACGCGGTCGGAGGCGGGGCGGCGGTCCGCGGGACGGTGACGGCGGACCCCGTCCAGGTCCCCGGCCTGAGCGAGGCGCTGCAGGGCTTCCCGCCCGTCCCGTCCCGGTGGATCGACCCCGCCGCACTGCCCGACTGGCTCATCCCCGAGGGATTCACCGGCACCGTGGGCTCGGCCGCCGTCACCCCTCTGCCGGGCCACGGGGTCCCGGCCGGCGTCCTGGTCCTGCTGCGCAGCACCGGGACCACCGAGTTCAACGAGAGCGAAGAGGTCTTCGCCCGGCTGTTCGCCGCACGGGCCGGTGCGGCCCTGTCCGCGGCGCGGCTGTACGCGGAGCAGAGCGACATAACCCGCACCCTGATGCGGGACCTGCTGCCGCCCCGGCTGGACCGGGTGAACGGGGTGGAGTTCGCCGGCGGCTATCAGCCCGCCGCGGCGCGGGACCGGGTGGGCGGCGACTTCTACGACGTACACCCCGGCAGCACACCTGACGACCCGTCCCTGGCGGTCCTCGGCGACGTGTGCGGAAAGGGCCTGGACGCAGCCGTCCTCACCGGAAAGATCCGCAACACGCTGCAGGCGCTGACACCGATGGCGGGCGACCACGAGCGGATGCTGCGGCTGCTCAACGGGGCGCTCCTCAACTCGCACCACACCCGCTTCGCGACCCTGGTGCTCGCTTCGGTCCGGCGCAAGGAGAACCGGGTGCGCCTGCGCCTCACGTCGGCGGGGCACCCCGCCCCCCTGGTGATCCGCAACGACGGCCGTGTCGAGGAGATCGAGACCCGGGGGACCCTGGTCGGGGCGCTGCCCCACATCGAGGTCCGCACCGTGGAGACCGACCTCCGTCCGGGCGAGACGTGCCTGCTCTACACCGACGGCGTCACCGAGGCACGCGGCGGGCCCCTCGGCGACGAACTGTACGGTGAGGAGCGGCTGATGCGGGCCCTCGGGGAGTGCGCCGGCATGCCGGGCACGGCCGTGGTCGAGCGTGTCCAGATGCTCGCGTCCCAGTGGCTGCACGACGGCCGGCACGACGACATGGCCCTCGTCGCGATCACCGCCCCGCTGACCACGCATCTGAGCGCGGTGGACGGCCACACCCGGGGCAGGTACACGGCATGAGCACTCACACTCCTGCCGCGCCCCGGGTGCGCGGCCTCCAGGACCGGCTGTGGGCCGCGGTGACCGACCGGGACGAACACGCGGCCGCCGAAGTGGTCTTCACCGCGCTGGACGACGGAATCGACGCGGAGACCGCGCTGCTGGACGTCATCGCCCCCGTGCAGGAACGGGTCGGCACCGAATGGGCGGCCAACCGCCTCAGCGTGGCGCAGGAACACGCGGCGAGCGCCATCGCCGAGCGGGTCATCGCCGCGCTGGCCCACCACCCCGCCGGACGCACCGAGCCGTGGCGGGGCCGGGTCACCGTGGCGTGCGTGGACCAGGAATGGCACGTGCTCCCTGCGCGTCTGCTGGCCGAGGTCCTCACCCTGCGCGGATGGCAGGTCGACTTCCTCGGGGCACAGGTGCCCACGCCGCACCTCATCGGGCACCTGCACAACCACGGTGCGGACGTGGTCGCGCTCTCCTCCTCGATCCCCACCCGGCTGCCCACGGCTCACGCGGCGATCACCGCATGCCAGGCGGTGGGGGTACCCGTACTGGCCGGCGGTGCGGCGTTCGGGTCCGACGGCAGGCACGCACGCCGGCTGGGTGCCGACGCCTGGGAGCCCGACGCGCGCTCCGCGGCGCGCCGCATCGCGGACGGCCTCCCGGTGCCGATTCCCGCCGCCGGCAGGCAGCAGATAGACGATCTGCCGCACCTGGGCGACCAGGAGTACACGCTCGTCGCCCGCAGCAGGACGCAGCTGGTGCGGGAGGTGCTGGCACAGCTCGAGAGCCGCTTCCCCGCGGCGGCGGCCTACACGGAGCAGCAACGGGAGCACACGGCACAGGACATCGCCCACATCGTCGACTACCTGGGCGTGGCCCTCTACATGGACGACGACGAACTCTTCACCGGCTTCCTGGAGTGGACGGCGGGCATTCTCGAGGCCCGCCGGGTCCCGGCCGCGTCCCTGACACCGGTCCTCGACGTCCTGGGGACGGAGCTCAAGGACTTCCCCCGGTCCACCCGGCTGCTCGGCCGCGCACACACCGTCGTGGACGCCTTCCTGGCAACCGCCGGTCCCCGACCCCGGAGACTCGGATGACCGAACACCCGTGTCCGCCCCTCACGCTGGCGGTCGAGGCCGGTCCGGGTGCCGTACGGCTGCGTCTCGCCGGTGACCTGGACTACGACACCAGCGAGCAGTTCGTGGAACGGGCCCAGGCGTGCCTCGCCGCCGACCACGCCGTGCGCGACCTCTTCCTGGACTGCTCCGGGCTACGGCTGTGCGACTCGATGGGGGTCGCCAGCCTCCTGCTGATCCACCGTGGCACGGCGTCCCGCGGTGCGGTGCTGCACCTGGAGCACCCGCCCCCCTTCCTCCGCAGGATCCTGGACGTCACGGGGACCCTGCACCTCTTCGCCCTCGACGAGGCCGGCCGGGAGGCCGAGCAGGCGGAGGACGGCCCGCCACCGGCCGACGCCCGCTACCGGGCGGCCCCGCCGCCCGCCCCCTCCGGCTGACGCGCTGTCGCGTCAGCCGTCGCCGCCCGGTGGCCAGGGAGCGGCCGGCGGCGCGCCGAGGGCCGCGTCGAGCGTCGGATAGCTCCGGAGCACCCGGTCGACACCCGCGACGCGCAGGAGCCGCGTCAGGGCCGTGCCCGGCGCGGCGATGCGCAGCTCCGTCCGCTGGTGCACCTCGATGAGGAGACTGAGGAACGACGAGTCCGCGAAGGTGATCCCGGACGCGTCCAGTACGACGACCTCGTACCCGGCCACGGCCTGCCACAGGGCGAGGAAGAGCGGATCGATGGTGTCGGAGTCGAGATCGCCCCGGGCCCGGACGACCCAGTGACCGTTGATCTCGCCTTCGGCCGCCACCACGGGCAAGCGGGCCGGGGCGGAGTTCTCGAGGGGCTCGCGGACCATGCGGGAAATTATGCCAACTCTCCGGCCCCCGCCGTGCGGACGCCCGGCTCCGGCGTGCGGCACCCTCCCGTGGCACGTCGCCGCCGCGAAGACGGCCGGCGCGGCCTGTCACTCAGACGAGGGCGACCAGCGCGACGATGTGCTTGCCGCCGGGGAGGTCCGTGACGGAGACCCGCTTGGTCAGGCGGCGCACCAGGAGCCAGCCGTAGCCACCGACGGGGGCGGCGGCCGGATCGCGTTCCGCGGTGACCGGCGCCCGCGTACTGGCGTCGGCGACGGTGAGGAGGAGCCCCTCGTCGGTGATCTCGGCGGAGAACCCGGTGAGCCCGCCGCCGTGCCTGAAGGCGTTGGTCACCAGCTCCGAGGTCACCAGGAGGGCGTCGGCCACCACGACGTCGGCCGGGACCTCCCCGCCCAGTCCGCAGAACCGCGACTCCAGGAGCCGGGTGACGACGTCACGAGCGGCGGCCGCGTTGGGCGGCACGGAGGGCATGCGGCCCCCGCCCGCCGACTCCTCCGGAGCAGGCGGGCCGACGGCATTCTCCGGCCCCTCTGCCGTGGTCCTGCCGCCCCGCGACACTTCTCGATCCCCGTTCATACTTCCTGCGCCTGCCCGGACGGGCCCACGTCACACTTCCTGCCGGAGGCCGGCGGGGGACGGCGTGGCCCGCGGCCGGTCAGCATGTCAGTGCCGCGTCCACCGTGTCGGCGAACGTGAAGGCGCCCAGCGTGCCGGAGACCTCGAAGAGCCGGCGGACTTCCGTGCCCAGCGGTCCGGCCAGCACCAGCCGCACCCCGGCCGCGGCATGGCGGTGCTGGGCGTCCAGCAGGACGTGCAGCCCTGTCGAGTCGGCGAACTCCAGCCGGGACAGGTCCGCCACGGTCAGCCGCCCGCCGCCGTCGGCGGCCGCCTCCAGCGCCTCGACCAGTCCGGAAGGACCCGACCACCCGTCCAGGCTTCCCCGGACACGGATCAGCACCACACCGTCGTCGGTGGCCTCCACGGCCACACGCAGTTCATCTGCCGCCATGCGTCACATGTTCCTACACCGGGGGCGAGGCGTGGAGCCCGCACCCGGTCACCCCTCGTCGGTGCCGCGTACGGGGCGCCCCTCGCCGGACCGTCCGCTGCCGCGTCAGGGCCACACCAGGCAGTACGCCTGGTGTCCCGCGTCGTGCAGCCGGTGCGAGAAGTCCTGCCACTCGTGGAGCAGCTGGTAGACGTTGAACGCGTCGCGCGGGCCGCCGCGGTCCGGGACCGTGGACCAGATGAAGGCCGCCGCGCCGACCGATTCCTCACCGACGTCCCGCAGGGGGTCGACCACGGTCATCGGCAGCTTGACCACCGCGTAGTCGGGATGGAGCACGACCAGCTCCAGCGGGGGGACCTTGTTCAGGGGTATGCCCTGTATGCCGGTGAGGACCATGGCCGCCACCGTCTCGGGCTTGATCTTGCTGAACATGCCGCCCATGCCCAGTTCGTCGCCCCCCAGCTCTTCGGGGCGCATCGAAATCGGCACACGTGCGGCGGTGGCCCCGTCGGGGGCACCGAAGTACTTGTAGGTCACCCCCACCCGTCCACTGCTCCTGCTCCCCGAACCGTCGACGCCGCCCGCCTGGGCGTCCCGTGCGCGCTCGGCCTCGCGCTCGGCCCTGCGCCGGTGCCGCCCTCGCCGGGCAGGCTCGGGCCCCAGGTCGTCGGTCCCTTCGCCCACTCCGCCACCGCGATGCATATCTCATCCACCCGACTACTTCTTAGGAGACACAGCCCCGCCGCGCAACCCGATCATCGTCAGTGACCTCCCCCACGGGCGTGCGGTGAAACACCTGTCCGCAAGACCGTCGACGCCTCTGACACCATGGCATGTGTGAGCTTTCCCTATGACGCCCCAGTTTCGCAGACGCGAGGAGACTGACGCCCTTTCGTTGTACGAGCCTCATACGGGGAGAGCGCGCTCCCTGCTCACCGGCGGCCGGGAATTCCGGCCAGGCCCCCCGAACCCCGAATCGCAGATCAGGACCAAAGTGGCGTATTCATACGAAGCCCCAGTTTCGCAGACGCTTTTCGACCGCGCGTCCCTCGTGACGCCCGGCGGCGTGAACTCTCCCGTGCGTGCCTTCCGGGCCGTGGGCGGTACGCCCAGGTTCATGGTGTCCGGTACGGGTCCGTACCTCACCGACGCCGACGGCCGTGAGTACGTCGACCTCGTGTGTTCGTGGGGGCCGATGATCCTCGGCCACGCGCACCCCGAGGTCGTCGCGGCCGTCCAGGATGCCGTTGCCCGGGGTACCTCGTTCGGCACGCCCGGTGAGGGCGAGGTCGCGCTGGCCGAGGAGATCGTGGCCCGGATCGAGCCCGTGGAGCAGGTGCGGCTGGTGTCGTCCGGCACCGAGGCGACCATGTCCGCGATCCGGCTCGCCCGTGGATTCACCGGCCGCGCCAAGGTCGTGAAGTTCGCCGGGTGCTACCACGGGCACGTCGACGCGCTGCTGGCCGCGGCCGGCTCCGGTGTCGCCACCTTCGGCCTGCCCGACACGCCCGGTGTGACCGGCGCCCAGGCGGGCGACACGATCGTGCTGCCGTACAACGACCTGGAGGCCGTGCGCGCCGCGTTCGCCGCGCAGCCGGGTGAGATCGCCTGTGTGATCACGGAGGCGTCGCCGGGCAACATGGGCGTCGTGCCGCCGCAGGACGGTTTCAACGCCGGGCTGAAGGAGATCTGCGCGGCCGAGGGCGCGCTGTACATCTCCGACGAGGTGATGACCGGATTCCGTACGTCGAAGGCCGGCTGGTACGGCATCGACGGGGTGCGGCCCGACCTGATGACCTTCGGCAAGGTCATGGGCGGGGGCTTCCCGGCCGCCGCCTTCGGCGGCCGTGCCGACGTGATGGCCCACCTCGCCCCCGCCGGCCCCGTGTACCAGGCGGGCACCCTCTCCGGGAACCCCGTCGCCACCGCGGCCGGCCTCGCCCAGCTGCGGCTGCTCGACGACGCGGCGTACGCCAAGGTCGACGCGGTCTCCGCGGAGCTGCGCTCCCTGGTCGGCGAGGCGTTCGCCAAGGCGGGGGTCGCGCACACGGTCTCGGCGGCGAGCAACATGTTCTCCGTCTTCTTCACCGAGGAGCCCGTCCGGAACTACGAGGACGCGAAGAAGCAGGAGGCCTTCCGTTTCACCGCCTTCTTCCACTCGATGCTGGAGCAGGGTGTGTACCTGCCGCCGTCCGCGTTCGAGTCCTGGTTCGTCTCCACCGCCCATGACGCGCGGGCTCTGGAGCGGATCGCCGCGGCGCTTCCCGCAGCCGCCCGCGCCGCGTCGGAGGCCACGTCATGAGCGAGTACACGGAGAAGGACATCACCGTCGTCCACCTGATGCGCCACGGTGAGGTGCACAACCCGGACGGAGTGCTCTACGGGCGCCGCGCCGGCTACAGCCTGTCCGAGCTCGGCAGGCAGATGGCGGACCGGGTCGCCGAGCACCTGGAGAAGCGCGACATCACGTACGTCGTGGCCTCCCCGCTGGAGCGCGCCCAGGAGACGGCCGCCCCGATCGCCGCGTCGCACGGTGCGGACCTGGCCACCGACGGGCGCCTGATCGAGGCCGGCAACGTCTTCGAGGGCAAGACCTTCGGGGTCGGCGACGGCGCGCTGCGCAGGCCCGAGAACTGGAAGCACCTCACCAACCCCTTCAAGCCGTCCTGGGGCGAGCCGTACATCGAACAGGTCGTGCGGATGATGGGTGCCCTGGACGCGGCGCGTGACGCCGCGCGCGGGCACGAGGCGGTCTGTGTCAGCCACCAGCTGCCGATCTGGATCGTGAGGAGCTTCGTGGAGCGGCGCAGGCTGTGGCACGACCCCCGCAAGCGGCAGTGCACCCTGGCCTCGCTGACGAGTTTCACGTACCAGGGCGACAAGATCGTGTCCGTCGGGTACACCGAGCCCGCCCGGGACCTGGTGCCGCCTCATCTGCTCGCGGGGGCGAAGCCGGTCAAGGGGAAGTCCAAGGCGTTCGGCGCGTAGCCGCCGCGCTCCGGGCGCCCGCGGGTCCGTGTGTCATGTGCGGCACCTGCAAGGGTCTCCGCACGCCACAACTTTTGTGATTATCGGCGGAACCCTCGTGTTGTTTTCCTCATCTAAGCCATCGCCAGTTTGTATGGGCTTGAGGTAATACGACCGTAGATGGGGACGCCATGCGTGAAATCAACCGAAGGGGCCTGCTCGGGGCGGGAATCGGAGCCGCAGCCGCACTGTCGATGACCGGCTGCGGCTCCCTCGGCTCTTCGGGCGGTGGTGGGCCGGAACCGGAAGAGGGACCCCACGGCGGCAAAGGGACGCACGGGAATGGCGGAGGTCATCCCGGGAAACAGGTCAGGCTGATCGGTGACGGTTCGACGGCGGACACCGGAAAGCAGCCGAATCAGCCCGCCGCTCCCGTTCCGCTCGAGCCCGGCCAGAAGCCTCCGCAGTTCGTGATCTTTTCCTGGGACGGGGCGGGCGAGGTCGGTAACGGGCTCTTCCCGCGTTTCCTCGAACTCGCCGGGCAGCACGGCGCGGCGATGACCTTCTTCCTCTCCGGCCTCTATGTGCTGCCCGAGTCGAAGAAGTCCCTCTACCGCCCGCCCAACAACCCCAGGGGCGCCTCCGACATCGGCTATCTCACCGATGACCACGTCAAGCAGACCCTGAAGTACGTCCGCCAGGCCTGGCTCGACGGGCACGAGATCGGGACCCATTTCAACGGCCATTTCTGCGGGGGCCCGGGCTCGGTCGGCAACTGGTCGCCCGCGCAATGGCGGAGCGAGATCGACCAGGCGGTCTCCTTCGTCACCGAATGGCGGACGAACACCGGCTGGACGGATCTCGACCCCCTGCCGTTCGACTACCGGAAGGAACTCGCCGGAGGGCGCACCCCTTGTCTGCTCGGCCAGGAGAACCTCCTCCCCACCGCGAAGCAGCTCGGATGGCGTTACGACGCGAGCTCACCCGGTGGCACACAGATGTGGCCCGAGAAGCGTCAGGGGCTATGGGACCTCCCGCTGCAGGGCATCCCGTTCCCCGGCCACACCTTCGAAGTCCTCTCCATGGACTACAACATCCTCGCCAACCAGTCGAAGAATTCGACCAAGGGCATGCCCTCGCGCTATCCGGGATGGCGCACCCAGGCCACCGAGGCGTATGTCGCGGGATTCGACCGCGCCTACGAGACGAATCGCGCGCCCTTCTACATCGGCAACCATTTCGAGGAGTGGAACGGCGGCATCTACATGGACGCCGTGGAGGACGCGCTCAAACACATCGCGGGCAAACCGGATGTGCGCCTCGTCTCATTCCGGCAGTTCGTCGACTGGCTCGACGTACAGGACCCCGCGGTGCTCGCGAAGCTTCGTACGCTCCAGGTGGGACAGTCTCCCGACGGCGGCTGGAACACCTTCTTTAAACAGGCCTGACAAGGGGCTTTACGGGCACCCAGGGGGGTGCCCAAGATCCCTGGAACTGCCATGCGAAACTTTTCACATGAGCTCTGGCCGCGCACCCCGACGCCGCTCCACCCTGCTCGCCGCCACAGTCGTGGCCGGTGTCCTGGTCCTGTCCGCATGCAGTGGCGGCACCAAGGCCGGCGGCGGCGGCAACACGAACTTCGTCACCGGCAGCGGTGGCATCTCCACCGTGGCCAAGGGCGACCGCACGGACGCGCCGAAGCTCGACGGCGCGACACTGAACGGCGAGGCGCTCGACGTCACCGACTACAAGGGCAAGGTCGTCGTCCTGAACTTCTGGGGATCGTGGTGCGGCCCCTGCCGCGCCGAGGCCAAGCACTTCCAGAAGGTGTCGGAGGAGACCGCGGCCCAGGGCGTCCAGTTCGTGGGCATCAACACCCGGGACCCCCAGAGGACGAACGCCGTCAACTTCGAGCAGGACTTCGGGGTCACCTACCCGAGCATCTACGACCCGACCGGGAAGCTGCTCCTGCGCTTCCCCAAGGGCACGCTGAACCCCCAGGCCATCCCGTCGACCGTGGTCGTCGACCGGGACGGGAAGCTCGCCGCCCGCACGCTCGCCGCCCTCGACGCGGAGAAGCTGCGGAAGATGATCGACCCGCTGATCGCGGAGAAGTGACTCCGGTGCTCGGACTGGCCGCGGTCACCGGCGGAAACGAGACGGTCCTCAGCGGGGCCCTCATAGTGGCCCTGCCGATCGCCCTGCTCGGAGGGCTCGTCTCCTTCTTCTCGCCGTGCGTCCTGCCGCTGGTGCCCGGTTACCTCAGCTACGTCACCGGGGTGAGCGGCGCCGACCTCGCCGAGCGGCGGCGGGGCAGGACCGTCGCGGGGGCCTCCCTCTTCGTCCTCGGCTTCACCGTCGTCTTCGTGTCCGGGGGCGCGCTCTTCGGCTACTTCGGCCAGACGCTCCAGGAGTACAGCGGGACGCTCTCCAGGGTCCTCGGCGTACTGATGATCCTCATGGGGATCTTCTTCATGGGCCTCATGCCCTGGATGACGCAGCGCGAATTCCGCATCCACAAGCGACCGGTGACCGGGCTGGCCGGCGCACCGCTGCTCGGCGCACTCTTCGGGATCGGCTGGACCCCGTGCCTCGGCCCGACGCTCGCCTCCGTCAACGCGCTCGCGTTCGACCAGGCGACGGCCGGCCGAGGGGCGGTCCTGTCCGTGGCGTACTGTCTCGGGCTCGGTGTCCCCTTCGTCCTGGCGGCGATCGCCTTCCGTAGGGCACTCGGCGCGTTCGGCTGGGTCAAGCGGCACTACGCGTGGGTCATGCGGATCGGCGGCGGCATGATGATCGTGACCGGAATTCTCCTGCTGACGGGCGCCTGGGACGTGCTCATCCAGGAGATGCAGGTCTGGTCCAACGGCTTCACTGTGGGGATCTGAGTTTTGATGAGCAACACGAACACCACGGACGAGCGCGACCTCGGCCGGGCGGGGGAGCAGCTCTCCACCGCCCCGCGCGAGGAGTCCGCCACGTCCGTGCCCGCGATGGGCGTCATCGGATGGGCCCGCTGGTTCTGGCGGCAGCTCACCTCCATGCGGGTCGCGCTGATCCTGCTCTTCCTGCTGTCGCTGGGCGCCATCCCGGGATCGCTGATCCCGCAGAACAGCGTGGACGAACTGAAGGTGCAGACCTTCAAGGAGACGCACACCACCGTCACCCCGATCTACGAGAAGCTGCAGTTCTTCGACGTCTACAGCTCGGTGTGGTTCTCCGCGATCTACATCCTGCTGTTCATCTCGCTGATCGGCTGCATCGTCCCGCGCACCGGCCAGTTCGTCGGCCAGTTGCGCGGCCGCCCGCCCGGCGCCCCGAAGAAGCTGACCCGGCTGCCCGCGTACACCACCTGGCGCACGGACGCCGGACCCGACCAGGTCCGCGAGGCCGCCCTCGGCATCCTGCGCAGGCGGCGTTTCCGCTCGCACACGGTGGGCGACGCCGTGTCCGCCGAGAAGGGCTATCTGCGCGAGACCGGGAACCTGCTGTTCCACATCGCGCTGATCGTCATGCTGGTCGCGTTCGCCGGTGGACAGCTCTTCAAGTCCGAGGGCGGCAAACTCGTCGTCGAGGGCGACGGGTTCGCGAACACGATCACCCAGTACGACGACTTCAAGTCCGGCTCGCTCTTCGACAACGACGACCTCGCCCCCTTCAGCTTCGACCTGCAGGACTTCGTCGGCACGTACGAGCGCGGCGGCCCCCAGCGCGGTACGCCCCGGACCTACGAGGCCAGGGTGACGTACTCCGAGGGCGCGGACGGGGAGACGAAGAAGAAGGTCATCGAGGTCAACAAGCCGCTCGACGTCGACGGTACGAAGGTCTACCTCAACGCGCACGGCTACGCGCCGGTCGTCTCGGTCAAGGACGGCAGGGGCAAGGAGGTCTACAGGACCGCCGTGCCCCTGCTGCCCATCGACAACAACGTCACCTCGACCGGTGCGATCAAGGTGATGGACGGCTACAAGGACAGGAACGGCAAGAAGAGCCAGCTGGGCTTCCAGGCCTTCTTCGTCCCGACGTTCGCCGGTGACGGCCAGGGGACGATGTTCTCGCAGTACCCCGGCCTCGACTATCCGGTCCTCGCGCTCAACGGCTACCACGGCAGCCTCGGCGTCGACTCCGGACTGCCGCAGAACGTCTATCAGCTCGACACGTCCAAGATGAAGGAATTCAAGGACAGCAACGGGGACCAGCTCAAGAAGCGGCTGCGTCCCGGCGAGACCATGAAGCTCCCCGATGGCGCCGGCTCGATCACCTTCGAGAGCGTCGAGGAATGGGCCAGTTTCCAGATCTCGCGCCAGCCCGCCAGCGGCTGGGCGCTCACCGGCGCCATCGCCGCCATCGCCGGTCTCGCCGGCTCGCTCTTCATCCAGCGCCGCCGGGTGTGGGTGCGGGCCGTCCGCGGAACGGACGGCGTCACCGTCGTCGAGATGGCGGGCCTGGGCCGCAGCGAGTCCGCGAAGCTCCCCGAGGAGCTGGGCGACCTCGCGGCCGCGCTCCACACCGTGGCGCCGACCGCACCCGACCCCGATCCCGACCCCGATCCCGACCCCGCGCCCGAGACCGAGCCCGGACAACCTGCCGAAGAATCTGCCGAAGGGGCTGAGAAGTGAATCTCGCCGCCGCAACCAACGAGAATCTGGCGAACATCAGCAACACGCTGATCTACTCCTCGATGGCCGTCTACACCCTGGCCTTCTTCGCGCACATCGCGGAGTGGGTGTTCGGCAGCCGCAGCAAGGTCGGCCGCACGGCCGCCGCGCTGAAGGAGGACTCGGCCACCGGCGGTTCCGCGGGGAAGGCGCAGGTCGCGCAGGGTGGCGGCACCGCGCTGCTGGAGCGCCCCAAGGTCGTCACCCGTTCCGCCGCCGGGACCAGGGACGTCCCGGACGGCCCCGGAGCCGCGGGCGGCACCTTCAAGGGCGACCTGTGGGGGCGCATCGCGATCTCCCTCACCGTGGTCGCCTTCGCCGTCCAGGCGGGCGGAGTCGTCGCGCGCGCCCTGTCGGTGCAGCGGGCCCCCTGGGGCAACATGTACGAGTTCTCGATCACCTTCTCCACCGTGGCGGTCGGTGCCTACCTGACCCTGCTGGCCCTGCGGAAGAACGTCCGCTGGATCGGTCTGCTGCTGGTCACCACCGTCCTGCTGGACCTCGGCATCGCGACCACCACGCTCTACACCGACAGCGACCAGCTGGTGCCGGCGCTGCACTCGTACTGGCTCTGGATCCACGTCTCCACCGCCATCATCTGCGGCGCGGTCTTCTACCTGGGTGCCGTGGGCACGCTGCTCTACCTGTTCCGCGACAGCTACGAGAGCAAGCTGGCCAACGGTGGCACGCCCGGGAAGTTCGCCACCTCCGTCCTGGAGCGGCTCCCCGCCGCGAAGACCCTGGACACCTTTTCGTACCGCATCAACGCCGCCGTCTTCCCGCTGTGGACGTTCACGATCATCGCGGGCGCCATCTGGGCGGGCGACGCGTGGGGCCGGTACTGGGGCTGGGACCCCAAGGAGGTCTGGTCCTTCATCACCTGGGTCGCGTACGCCTGCTACCTGCACGCCCGCGCGACGGCCGGCTGGAAGGGGCGCAAGGCGGCCTACCTGGCGCTGATCGCCTTCGGCTGCTGGCTCTTCAACTACTACGGCGTGAACATCTTCGTCACCGGCAAGCACTCCTACGCCGGAGTCTGACGACCGGAACGGCCGAGAGGGCGCGACCGCTTCGATGCGGTCGCGCCCTCTCGGTCTGCGGGCCTCAGCCCAGCGGGGTGTCCAGCACCGCCTTGCGGTGGCTGAACGTCTCCAGGGAGTAGCGGCCGTGGTAGTTGCCCATGCCGCTCTCGCCGACGCCTCCGAACGGGAGGTCCGAGACGGTCAGATGGGCGAGCGGCAGTCCCATGCCCACCCCGCCCGACGAGGTCTCGGACAGCAGCCGTTCCCGTACGGAGGGGTCCTGGGTGAACGCGTACAGGGCCAGCGGCTTGTCACGGTCGTTGATGAAGCCGATCGCCTCGTCGAGTCCGTCCACGGTGAGGATCGGCAGGACCGGGCCGAAGATCTCCTCCCGCATCACGGGGGAGTCCGGGGCGACATCGGCCAGTACGGTCGGAGCGATGTACTTCTCGTCCCGGTCGTGGGCGCCGCCCGTCACCGTACGGCCGGAGTCCAGGAGGGCCACCAGCCGGTCGAAGTGGCGCTCGTTCACGATCCTGCCGTACTCGGGGCTGGCGGACGCGTCCTGCCCGAACAGTTCCTCGACCGCCGCCGCGAGGGCGTCCGCCAGGGCCGGGGCGGTCTCCGGGTCGGTCAGGACGTAGTCGGGGGCGACGCACGTCTGGCCGGCGTTGAGGAACTTGCCCGAGGCCAGCCGGGCGGCCACGGTCTTCAGGTCCGTGTCGCGGTCCACGAACGCCGGCGACTTGCCGCCCAGCTCGAGTGTCACCGGCGTGAGGTGCTTCGCCGCGGCGGCCATCACGATCCGGCCGACCGTGCCGTTGCCGGTGTAGAAGACGTGGTCGAAGCGCTCGGCGAGCAGGGCGGTGGTCTCCGGGACCGCGCCCTCCACCACGGCGACGGCGTCCGTGTCCAGGTACTCGGGCAACAGCCGGGCCACGGCGGCGGAGGTCGCGGGCGCCAGTTCGCTGGGCTTGGCGACGACCGCGTTGCCCGCGGCCAGCGCGCCCACGACGGGGGCGAGCAGCAGCTGCACCGGGTAGTTCCACGGAGCGATGACGAGGACGACCCCGAGCGGGTCCTGCACGGTGTGCGCGGTGGCCCCCGCGAGGACCGCCGGTACGGGGGCCGGCTCGGGCTCCAGCCACGCCTCCAGCCGTTCCAGGGTGTGGTCGATCTCGCGGACCGTGAAGTCGATCTCGGTCCGGTAGGCCTCCTTGCGGCTCTTGCCGAGGTCGGCGCGGAGCGCCTCGGCCAGTTCGTCGCCCCGCTCGGTGAGCAGGGCGCGCAGCCGCGTCAGCTGGGTGGTGCGCCAGGCGAGGTCCTTGGTGCGGCCGGTGCGGAAGGTGGCGCGGAGCCGGGCGACGGTGCCGGCCGGGGTCTCCCGCACGGTCTCGGCGGGGCTCACAGGGCCGCCACGATCTCGCGGGCCAGCTGTTCGGAGGAGGCCGGGTTCTGGCCGGTGTGCAGGTTGCGGTCGTGCACGGTGTGCACCGCCCACGGCTCGGCGGCGGCGTAGTCGGCGCCGAGTTCCACGAGGCGGTTCTCCAGCAGCCACGGTGCCTTCGCCGCGAGGCCGGCCTGGGTCTCCTCGGCGTTGCTGAAGCCGGTCATGCGGTAACCGGCGAACGGCCAGCTGCCGTCCTCGCGGCGGGCGGGCAGCAGGGCCGCGGGCGCGTGGCAGAGCACGGCGACGTGCGTGCCGGAGTCCAGGGCCGAGGTGAGCAGCCGGCCCGACACCTCGTTGACGGCGAGGTCCTCCATGGGGCCGTGGCCGCCGGGGTAGAAGACGACGTCGTACGACGTGGGCACGACGTCCTCGAGCCGGGAGGGGATGCGGAGCGTCTCGTCGATCGCGGCGAGGTACGAGGCGACGGCGTCGGCCTGTTCCTGGCCCCCGTTGGCTTCGGCGGCGAGACTGGCGGTGTCCACGGTGGGGGCGACACCGCCCGGCGTGGCGATGGTGATGTCGAAGCCGGCCTGGGTGAAGACGCGGTGGGGGGCGGCGAGTTCCTCGGCCCAGAAGCCGGTGGGGTGGGTGGTGCCGTCGTTGAGGGTCCAGTGGTCGGCACCGGTGAGGACGAAGAGTACGGAGGGCATGGGGGATGCTCCCTACGAGACGCGGGACGTGGGACGCCTGAGAGGTGAAGCTTGATATGCTCAAGCAATACCCTTCATGTAACGGGTCAAAGTTGAGCATGTCAAATGAATGCGGGTGCGTGGCGGACAGAGTCCGGGCCTCCGGACCGCGCGTACCGATCGAAGGATGACCGACCATGACGACGGAACCGGCACCCCGCGCCGTCCCTACGCCGGACGAACTGCTGGAACCCCTCGCAGTGGTCGTCCGTGGCCACCACGACGACCTCACCGCCGTCGCCGGCCGCCACGGCCTCAGCACCTCGCAGGCCAGGGCGCTGATCGCCCTCAACGAGCCCATGCCCATGAGCGCGCTGGCCAGTCATCTGGTGTGCGACGCGTCCAACGCCACCGGCCTCATCGGCCGCATGGAGGCCCGCGGACTGGTGACGCGCACCCCGGCGCCCGGCGACCGCCGCTCCAAGGTGGCCTCCCGCACCGCGGAAGGCACCGAGCTGGCGCACCGGATCCGTGCCGAGATGCGCGTGGTGCACGGCGCCCTGGAGGCCCTCACCCCCGAGGAGCGCACGGCCCTGCTGCCCCTGCTCGACCGGCTGGGGCGCCTGCTGTCCTCATGAACCGCCGGCCGCGTGAACCGCGTGAACCGCCGGCTGTGTGCGTCAGGCCTTCATGAGGCGGTCGGCGGAGCCGAGTCGTCGGGTCCGGCACCGCCTTCGCGGCGTTCGGCCTCCTCCTCGCGGCGGCGCAGGTCCGCCTCCCGGTCGTCGGGGAGCGACTCGTCCTTCGCGTTCTCCGCCTTCAGCGACTTCAGGAAGTCCGGGTTGTCGTCGGGCGCCACCCACGTCGTGCGGTTCCGGCGGGGCCACTCCGAGGGCGTACGGCCCCCGGCGGGCGCGCGGCGGGCCTTGCCCGCGGCGATCCAGACGACCGGCCCGACGACCCAGAACAGCAGGATGATGAAGACCCAGGCCACCTTCGGCAGGTGCTTTACCTCGTCCTCCGGTGTGTTCAGGCAGTCGATGAACGCGTAGATCGTCAGTGCCAGCGGCAGAAGAATGATCAGGGCCCTGAGCATCGTGCAAGATCCCCCGAGGTGAGGTGAGGAGGCGCACGGACCGCCCCCGGTGACGGGCCCAGGGTATCGGGTGTCCGATACTGGACCTTATGGCTTACGACGATCTTCGCTCCCTGCTCCGGGCTCTGGAGCGCGAGGGCGATCTCAAGCGCATCAAGGCCGAGGTCGACCCGTATCTGGAGGTCGGCGAGATCGTCGACCGGGTGAACAAGGCGGGCGGCCCCGCGCTGCTCTTCGAGAACGTCAAGGGGGCGTCCATGCCCCTGGCCATGAACGTCTTCGGGACGGACCGGCGGCTGCTCAAGGCGCTCGGGCTGAAGTCCTACGCCGAGATCAGCGACAAGATCGGCGGCCTCCTCAAACCGGAGCTGCCGCAGGGCTTCGTCGGGATCCGTGAGGCGTTCGGGAAGCTCGGCGCGGTGACCCATCTGCCGCCGAAGAAGGTGAAGTCCGACAGCGCCCCGGTCCAGGAAGTCGTCCTGACCGGCGACGACGTGGACCTCGACCAGCTGCCCGCGCTCTTCACCTGGCCCGAGGACGGCGGCTCCTTCTTCAACCTGGGCCTCACCCACACCAAGGACCCGGAGACCGGGATCCGCAACCTCGGGCTCTACCGGCTCCAGCGCCACGACAAGCGCACCATCGGGATGCACTGGCAGATCCACAAGGACAGCCGTAACCACTACCAGGTCGCGGCCAGGCGCGGGGAGAAGCTGCCCGTGGCCATCGCCTTCGGGGCGCCGCCCGCGGTCACGTACGCCTCCACGGCACCGCTGCCGGGGGACATCGACGAGTACCTCTTCGCCGGCTTCGTCCAGGGCAAGCGGATCGAGATGGTCGACTGCAAGACCGTCCCGCTCCAGGTCCCGGCGCAGGCGGAAGTCGTCATCGAGGGGTGGCTGGAGCCGGGCGAGATGCTGCCCGAGGGGCCGTTCGGCGACCACACCGGCTTCTACACCCCGCAGGAACCGTTCCCCGCTCTGACGATCGACTGTGTGACGATGCGGAAGCGTCCGCTGCTGCAGTCGATCGTCGTGGGCCGGCCGCCCACCGAGGACGGCCCGCTGGGGCGCGCCACCGAACGGTTCTTCCTGCCCCTGCTCAAGATCATCATCCCTGACATCGTGGACTACCACCTGCCGGAGGCGGGCGGTTTCCACAACTGTGCGATCGTGTCGATCGACAAGAAGTACCCCAAGCACGCCCAGAAGGTGATGAGTGCCATCTGGGGGGCGCACATGATGTCGCTGACCAAGCTGATCGTCGTCGTGGACGCCGACTGCGACGTCCACGACCTGCACGAGGTGGCCTGGCGGGCGCTGGGCAACACCGACTACGCCCGTGACCTGCTGCTCACCGAGGGCCCGGTCGACCATCTCGACCACGCCTCCTACCAGCAGTTCTGGGGCGGCAAGGCCGGGATCGACGCGACGCGCAAGCTGCCCGAGGAGGGGTACACCCGGGACGGCGGCTGGCCGGAGATGGTCGAGTCCGACCCGGAGACGGCGGCGAAGGTCGACCGCCGGTGGAAGGAGTACGGCCTGTGAGCGCCTCCGCCGCTGCGGTGCCGCAGCCCCGCAGCAAGCCCCGCGCGTTCCTGAGGCTGGTGATGATCGAGCACTCGGTCTTCGCCCTGCCCTTCGCGTACATCGCCTCGCTGACCGCGATGTTCCAGCTGGACGGAACGTTCCACTGGGGCACGCTGCTGCTCGTGACCGTCGCGATGGTCGGACTGCGGACCTTCGCGATGGCCGCCAACCGGATCATCGACCGGGAGATCGACGCCCGTAATCCGCGCACGGAGGGCCGTGAACTCGTGACGGGCGCGGTCACGGTGAAGTCCGCGTGGACCGGCGCGATCGTGGCCCTCGTCGTCTTCCTGGGCGCCGCGGCCCTGCTGAACCCCCTCTGCCTGGCGCTGGCACCGGTCGCCGTCGTGCCGATGGTCGTCTATCCGTACGGCAAGCGGTTCACGAACTTCCCGCACGCGATCCTGGGCCTCGCCCAGGCCATCGGGCCGATCGGCGCCTGGCTGGCGGTGACCGGGAGCTGGTCGTGGGACGCGGTGATCCTGGGACTGGCCGTCGGCATCTGGATCGGCGGCTTCGACCTGATCTTCGCCTGCCAGGACGTCCAGGCCGACCGGGCCCACGGAGTGCTCTCCTTCCCCGCGCGCTTCGGGATCCCCGCCGCGCTGTGGGGCGCGCGGGTCTGTCACGTCGTGACGACCGGGCTGCTGGTGTGGTTCGGAGTGGCGACGGACGCGGAGATCTTCTACTGGATCGGCATGGTGATCGTCGCCGTGGCCTTCGTGTACGAGCACCGGGTCGTGCGCCCGCACGACCTGTCCCGGCTGAACCGGGCCTTCTTCTCGGTCAACGGCTTCATCGGCATAGCGCTCTTCGCCTGTGCGCTGCTCGACCTGCTGGTGCGGGGCCTCACACCGTGACGTAGTCCGGTCCTCGCGGGCGGCGCGGGCGGCGGAAGGCGAACGCCGCCGCCACCCCGCCTATGAGGCCGAAGAGGTGGCCCTGCCAGCTGATCCCGGAGTCGGTGGGCAGCACACCCCAGAGCAGGGAGCCGTAGACCGCGGCGATGATCACGCCGACGACGATGTCCAGCGGGCGCCGGTCCACGAACCCGCGCACCAGCAGGTAGCCGAAGAGGCCGAAGACCACACCGGACGCGCCGAGCGTCACCGTGTCGGGCGGCGCCGTGAGCCAGACGCCGAGGCCGGCGGTCACGATCACCACGAGGACCACCGCGGCGAACCTGCGTATCCCGCCGAGCGCGGCGATGAAGCCGAGGACGAGCAGCGGGACGGTGTTGGACGCCACGTGCTCCCAGCCGCTGTGCAGGAACGCGGACGGTACGACGTCGGCCAGCTCGGCGGGCTCGCGCGGGCTGACGCCGTAGGTGTCGAGGGCGTGGCCCGTCGCCACGTCGATGCCCTCCAGCAGCCAGAGCAGCGCTGTCCAGGCGAGCATGACCGCCCCGGCCGTGACGGCCCGTGCGGTGACACTCATGCGTGTGCCGGTCATGGTCACCCCCTGTCCATGGCTGTTGCCTCATCCGTTGCAACGTCCGGAGCCCCTGGCTCAGTTCCTGGGGGAGGGTGCCGGATAGGCTCGGCGGTGTGAGAGCCGGGACTTCGATGAGTCAGAAGCAGCGCAGGCCTTGGATTGTCGGGGTGTCGGGCGCATCGGGCACACCCTTCGCGGCCTCGGTGCTGCGCGGGCTGCTGGCCGCGGGGGAGAGCGTCGACCTGGTGGTCAGCCGCGCCTCGCGGCTGACGCTCCTCGACGAGACGGGGATCGCCTTCCGCGACGCCCACTGGCAGGAGGACCTGCGCGGCTGGCTGGCGCGGGGCGCGGACGGCAGGCCGGACACCTTCCGGCCGGACATCGAGGGCGTACGCCACTGGGCGGCCGGCGATCTGGCGGCCGGGCCGTCCTCGGGGTCGTACCCGGCGAAGGGGATGCTGATCGTCCCGGCGTCGACGGCGTGCGTGGCCGGAGTGGCGCTCGGACTCTCGAAGGACCTGCTGCAGCGGGCCGCGAGTGTGACGCTCAAGGAGCGGCGGAAGCTGGTCGTGGCCGTGCGGGAGACGCCGCTGAGCGGCCAGACGCTGAAGCAGATGGTCGCGCTCGACGAGGCGGGCGCCGTGGTGCTGCCCGCCTCTCCGGCGTTCTATGCGGGGGCGACGCACATCCAGGACCTCGTGGACTTCGTCGCCGGGCGGGTGCTGGACGCGGCGGGAGTGCCGCACCAGCTGTACCGCCGGTGGGAGGGGGAGCTCGGTGGCGCCTCCCGGGGCTGAACCGGTGGGGTCAGCGCTTCTTCCTGTTCACGCGCGGGGTGCGCGTGCGGTCGACCCGGTGGGCGGCGGCGGGCTGGTGGGCACGCGAGCGGTTGGCCAGGTCCTGCAGCTCGCGCATCCGGGCGTAGGCCATCTCGATCGAGTACACGGTGAAAGTCACTCCTGAAGATTCGAAAGCTTTTCTTGGACGATGAGGAAGATTTACAGGGCTTGACCCTGTTGTGCCTTGGATTCTACACGTAAACTCGCGGTACTGCTGAACAATGGAAGGTTTCAGTCATATGGACGCGGTGGACAGACAGCTCATCCAGGCCCTCAGAGAGAACGGCAGGGCCTCGTACGCCGAGCTAGGACGGCTCGTCGGGCTCTCCGGGCCCAGCGTCACCGACCGCATCAACCGGCTGGAAACCGCCGGGGTCATCACCGGCTACCGTGCGACCGTCGACGCCGCCTCGCTGGGGCTCGGGGTCACCGCGCTGATCGGCATCTCCCTCTCCGACGCGGCCGACCACGAGGACGTCGCGCACCGGCTGAAGGATCTCGCCGAGATCGAGGACTGCTGGTTCATCGCGGGTGACGACTCGTTCATGCTCAAGGTGCGGGTGGGCGACGTGGACGGCCTGGAGAAGACGATCCGCAGGCTCAGCGGCACGAAGGGCGTCTCCCGGACGCGTACGACGGTCGTGCTCTCCACCAAGTGGGAGAACCGGGTGGGGGAGCTCCCCGAGGAGGAGTGACGCGGAGCGGTGACGGGGGTCCCCCCGCCCGGCAGGCGGGGGAGTACCGTGGGCTGCCGGATCTGTCACATGGAGATATGGAGGCGCCCTGGTGGACGCGGGACTCAAGCGCGAGCTGGAGGAGAAGGTCCGGGCCGGCGAGCGGCTGACCCGCGAGGACGGGATCGCGCTCTACGAGTCCGACGACCTCGCCTGGCTCGGCGGACTGGCCCACGAGGTGCGTACGAGGAAGAACGGCGACGTCGTCCACTTCAACGTCAACCGTCACCTCAACATGACGAACGTGTGCACCGCGTCCTGCGCGTACTGCTCGTTCCAGCGCAAGCCGGGCGAGAAGGACGCGTACACGATGCGCATCGAGGAGGCCGTCCGCCTCGCGAAGGCGATGCAGGGCGAGAACCTCACCGAGCTGCACATCGTCAACGGGCTGCACCCGACCCTGCCGTGGCGCTACTACCCGCGCTCGCTCAGCGCGCTCAAGGAAGCGCTGCCGGAGGTGGCGCTCAAGGCGTTCACGGCGACGGAGATCCACCACTTCGAGACGATCTCCGGCCTCTCGGCCTCCGAGATCCTCGACGAGCTGATCGAGGCCGGTCTGGAGTCGCTGACCGGCGGCGGTGCGGAGATCTTCGACTGGGAGGTCCGCCAGCACATCGTCGACCACAACACCCACTGGGAGGACTGGTCGCGCATCCACCGTCTCGCGCACGAGAAGGGTCTCAAGACCCCCGCGACGATGCTGTACGGGCACATCGAGGAGCCCCGTCACCGCGTCGACCACGTGCTGCGGCTGCGGGAGATGCAGGACGAGACCGGCGGCTTCCAGGTCTTCATCCCGCTGCGTTACCAGCACGACTTCGTGGACATGAAGGACGGCAAGGTCCGCAACACCCTCCAGGCCCGGACGTCGATGGCGACGGGCGCGGAGGCGCTCAAGACCTTCGCGGTCTCGCGGCTGCTCTTCGACAACGTCCCGCACGTCAAGGTGTTCTGGGTGATGCACGGCGTGCAGACCGCCCAGCTCGCCCTCCAGCACGGTGCGGACGACATGGACGGCTCGGTCGTCGAGTACAAGATCACGCACGACGCCGACGACTACGGCACCCCGAACAAGCTCGGCCGTGAGGACTTGCTGGACCTCATCCGCGACGCGGGCTTCCGGCCCGTGGAGCGCAACACCCGGTACGAGATCCTCCGCGAGTACCCGGGCCCGGACGCGGACCGGCGTGAGTCGCCGCAGCCGATGCGCGTCTGAGGCCGTACGCACGCCCCGGCGACCCGCTCCCTGCGCGGGCCCCGGGCGTCCCGCCCTACGGAAGCCCCGGCCCGCCCGCCGGGGCTTTCTCGCGTGGTGGACCAGGTTGAAGGGTCTCGCTCGTAATGGTTAACCTGCTCTTATGGCGCTTACATTTGAAGTGGATCCCGCGTTCGACCGAGCTCTGCGGGACGGCATCACCGCGCTCTGGGTCGACGTCAGCAACGCCGGCGGAGCCGTCGGCTTCGTGCCGCCCGTCACCGACGAGGAGGTCCGGCCGGAGCTGGTCAAGCACCTCGCCGGCATGGCCGAGGGCCGCACCCACCTGGTCGTCGGGCGGGACGAGGACGGCACGGTGGCCGCCACCGCCTTCCTCACCCACAACACCCACCGGCTCATGCGGCACTGGATCGGCGCCTACACGGTGATGGTGCACCCGCGCCACCAGGGCAAGGGCTTCGGGCGCGCGCTCATGATGGCCACGGCCGACGCCGCCCAGGAGATCGAGGGCATCGACGCCATCAGGCTCACCTGCCGCGGGGGCACCGGGGCCGACCGCTTCTACGCCTCCTGCGGGTACAAGGAGGTGGGCCGGATCCCGAACGCCATCCGGGTCGCCGAGGACGACTACCGCGACGACATCATCATGCTGCTCCCGCTCTTCCGGTAGGAGCGCCATGGGCAACCCTGCGAACTGATCGAATTCGGGGCATGCTTCACTGGGCGGGCAGGATTCCACACTGCACGACCGCAGGAACGTCGGACGTAGAGAGAAGGCCAGCCGTGTCCGCTGCCAGGACGAGCGCAACGATCCGGTACACCGCCATGCGCCTGCTGATCTTCGTCGGCTGCTTCTTCGTCGCCGGTGTGGCGGTCCACTTCGGCGTGCTCCCCGCAGGCGTCGGCGGCTCCAACGTCGTCTGGGTCATCCTCCTCGGCCTGCTGCTCTCCGCGCCCCTCAGCTTCATCCTGCTGCGCAAGCAGCGCGACGAGATGTCCGAGCAGATCATCTCGTCGGTCGACCGGACCAAGGCCAGGCTCGAGGCGAACCGCACCCGCGAGGACAGTGCCGCCCGGTAGGTGCCGCGTAAGGTTCCTCACACCCGCACCCCCGACTGACGCAACCCCGGTACCGGAGCAACCGCTCCCGTGCCGGGGTTTCGGCGTGTCCGGCACGGCGCCGACAAAAATGATCAAGAAGTAGACCTTTGAGGTTCTCAAAGTTGCAGTGTTAACGTATTCGACATGATGACAGCAGCGCGTACCCGCCACGCCTTGGGCGTCCCGCTCGTGGTGCGCCTGCACGTCGATCTCTGCCGCTGTATGTCCGCGGTCTGTTGCCGCAACGTCTGAACCGGCATCATGCAGCGGCGCCGCCCCTGACGCGGGCGCCGCACCCCCGTCCCCCTGTTCGACCGCACGACCGTACGTCTGTCCTCGTACGTCCCGATGCGTCCCATCTGGAGTGTGTCCGTGTCCGCGAATACCGCGCCCACCGCCGAGACCGAAGCCGGTAAGCCGTCCGGTTCCGGCTTCCGCCTGCCCAGCATCCCGTTCTGGATGCAGATAGTCGCCGGTCTCGTCCTCGGCGTCCTGCTCGGCTGGCTCGCCCGCAGCCAGGACGTCAGCTGGCTCGTCACCACCCTCGACAAGGTCGGCGGCATCTTCGTCCAGCTGCTGAAGCTGGCCGTCGCGCCGCTCGTCTTCTTCGCGATCCTGGTGTCGATCACCAACCTGCGCAAGGTCAACAACGCCGCCAGGCTGGCCACCCGCACGCTGCTCTGGTTCATGATCACCTCGCTGATCGCCGTCGCCATCGGCCTCGCGATCGGCCTCCTCACCAACCCTGGTGCGGGCACCGGTCTCACGCCGAAGGACGGCGCCAAGCCCGAGAACTCCGGCTCGTGGATCGACTTCCTCACCGGCATCGTCCCCACCGACGTCATCACGCCGTTCACCGAGCTGAACGTCCTGCAGATCGTCTTCATGGCGGCCGTCGCCGGCATCGCCGCGCTCAAGCTCGGCGAGAGGGCCAAGCCGATCCTCGCCCTCAGCGAGTCGATCCTGGAACTCCTCCAGAAGGCCCTGTGGTGGGTCATCCGCCTCGCCCCCATCGGCACCGTCGGCCTCATCGGCTACGCGATCGCGACGTACGGCTGGGACCTGATCGGCAAGTACGCCACGTTCACCGCCGACGTCTACATCGGCTGCGCCATCGTGATGTTCGGCGTCTACCCGCTGCTGCTCGCCACGGTCGCCAAGGTCAGCCCGCTGCAGTTCTTCAAGGGCGCCTGGCCCGCGATCCAGCTGGCCTTCGTCTCCCGCTCCTCGGTCGGCACGATGCCGGTCACCCAGCAGGTCACCGAGCGCCTCGGCGTCCCGAAGAACTACGCGAGCTTCGCCGTGCCGTTCGGCGCCACGACGAAGATGGACGGCTGCGCCGCGATCTACCCGGCGCTGGCGGCGATCTTCATCGCGCAGATCTTCGACGTGCAGCTGGGCATCGGTGACTACATCCTGATCGCGTTCGTCTCGGTGATCGGCTCGGCGGCCACCGCCGGCCTCACCGGCGCCACGGTCATGCTGACCCTCACCCTGTCGACCCTGGGTCTCCCGCTGGAGGGCGTGGGCCTGCTGCTGGCCATCGACCCGATCCTGGACATGATGCGCACCGCCACGAACGTGGCGGGCCAGGCCCTGGTGCCCGTGATCGTCTCCGCGCGCGAGAAGATCCTCGACCACGACGCCTACAACTCGGCGTCGGCCTCCCCGGTCGAGGAGCGCGAGGCCGGGACCGAGGCGCGTGACGTGGAGACGAAGGGCGTTCCCGTCTCGGCGTGACCCTGCTGTGCACAGGCGCCCCCGGACTCCGTGTCCGGGGGCGCCGCCGTGTGTCCGGGGTGTCAGGGCCGCTGGAAGACGACCTCGGGGTTGCCCGGTGTGGGGCCGTCCAGCAGGGGCTGGTGCCGGCCGCGCAGGTGCTGGTCGAGGAAGGCGCCGACGTAGTCGCGGGTGATCGTGACCTGCCGGTCGGTGGTGAGCGTGACCGTGGGGTCCAGCGTCACTCCCATCCGGTCCTCCAGGACGGGCACGTCCGTGAAGCTGGAGTGGCCGGAGCCCTCGACGCCGATCCAGCGCTTCCAGCCGTCGAGCCGCTGCCAGCCCTGGTCCCAGGATTCGTCCTCGCCGCCTGGGGAGTGGAACGTGGTGCCCAGCATCATGAAGGGGCGCTCGTCCAGGCCGGACCGGGGGATCTGCTCGAAGAAGGTGCCGTCCATGTTCACCCCGGCGTCGACGCGGGCATCGGCGAGCATCGCGGAGGCCGCGCCGCTGCCGCCGATGGAGTGGCCGACGGCGGCGACCCGGCGGCGGTCGATCATGCGGGCGTCGTCCCAGGAGGGCCGGGGGCCGGTCAGCCGGTCGAGTACGAAGGAGAGGTCGGCGGCCCGTCCGGTGGAGACGGTGTTCAGCACTTTCCGTTCGGCCGCCTCGTCGGGCGCGGCGTCGACCGCGTCACAGGCCGCGCAGGGGAGAACCTGCCCGCCGGGGAAGGCCGCCCCGTGGGATTCGTAGGCGTGGTCGACGCTCGCCACGACGTAGCCGCGGCTCGCCAGGTCCTCCGCGAGGGAGGTCAGGAACGCCCGGGGGTGACCGAAGCCGGGGGAGAGCAGCACCAGGGGGAACCGGCCCCGGGCGGTGTCCGCACCGGTGCGTGCATGGGTACCGAGGGAACTGAGCGCGGCCGGGGCGTCGTCCCCCAGTCCGCGGCCGGCAAGGACGGCCTCGGCTTCCTCGATGCCCATGTACGGCGTGTGGCTCCCGCTGTCGGCCCTGGCCGGGTGGTGGACCGACACCATCAGTTCGCGGTCCCCGGATCCGGGGACCCAGGGGTCGGTGCGGTCGTGGTCGGTGAGGTGGAGGACGTCGACGCCCACGGCGTACGGGCCGGTCGGACGGGGCAGTTCGAGCGTGGTGGCGGCGGCCGGGGCGGGCGCGGGGCCGGATAAGGCCTGGGCTGTGACGGCGGGCGTGGCGAGCAGGGCCATGGCGGCGAGGGCGGCGACTGCCGTCCGTCTGCGGAGTCTGTTCGTCATGTCAGGGACACTAGGCGGCGGCCCGGGGTGAACGAATCGGCCCCAGGGTGTGATCCGGTGTGCGACCTGGGTTGTACGCGGTCCACCCAGGGGCTGGTGGGTGACTACCGGCCATCGTGGCCGGGCAGCCTCCCTTCCGTACGACGGCTGACAGGGCCGCGCCGTACTCTTACCGGGGAGTAGCGCAGCGGGGGCGGGAGGGATGTCTGACGTGAGTGCAGTGAAGAGCAAACGGATGCCGCGCGCGGTGCGTGAGCAGCAGATGATGGACGCGGCCGTGCGGACGTTCGCTCAGCGGGGTTACCGGGCCGCCTCGATGGACGAGATCGCGGAACTGGCCGGTGTGTCCAAGCCCCTGGTCTACCTGTACCTGAACTCCAAGGAGGAGCTCTTCACCGCGTGCATCCGCCGTGAGGCGAAAGCGCTGGTGGAGGCCGTGCAGGCAGGGGTGGAGCCAGGGATTCCGGCCGACGGGCAACTGTGGTCGGGGCTGCGGGCGTTCTTCACGCACACCGCGGACAACCCGGACGGCTGGGCGGTGCTGCACCAGCAGGCGAGCTCGCACGGGGAGCCGTTCGTCAGCGAGGTGGGGGCGCTGCGCAAGGAGATCGTTGCGTTCGTGACCGGTCTGATCGGCGCGGCGGCGCGTGAGGCGCACAGTGATCCCGCGCTGCCCGACCGGGATGTGGCGGGGCTCGCGCAGGCGCTGGTGGGGGCGGCGGAGGCGCTCGCCGGGTGGGCGAACGTCACTCCCGGCGTCTCGGCCAAGGAGGCCGCCACCACCCTGATGAACTTCTCGTGGGCGGGCCTGGAGAACCTCATGCACGGGCGCGGCTGGCAGTCCCGGGGGGACTGAGCGGCTCAGCCTTCCCGGGACACGCTGCCGGTGAGGTGGACCCGGCCGCCGCCGCGCACCTGGAAGGCGGCGCCGGCGGCGGCGTACGTGACGGTGGAGGGAAGCAGGACCGGCGCCCTGAAGTCCGCACGGACGGTCCGGATCCGGCCCGGTTCGCCCACTCCGCTCCCGGTCCCGGCCTCCGCCAGGCAGCGGGCGACGGTCCACATGCCGTGCGCGATGGGCCGGGGGAAGCCGAAGAGGCGTGCCGTCACGGGGTGGAGGTGGATGGGATTCCGGTCGCCCGAAGCGGCTCCGTACCGCCGTCCCAGGCCGGCGGGCAACCGCCACTCCGCCACGGCGGGCAGCTCCGGGGGTGCCTCGGGGGACGGGTCGGACGGCGCCGCCGCCCCGGTCGCGTGCCGTGACAGGTAACCGCTGCGTGACTCCCAGACGAGTTCGCCCCCGAGCCGCGCCTCGGTGACCATCGTGACCTCGGTGCCTCGCCGGTGAGGCGTCAGCGAGTGTGCGTACACAGTGAGTTCGAGCTCGTCGGTCGGGTGCAGCGCCCGGTGCCCGGTGATCTCGATCCAGGTGTGGACCAGTCCGAGTACCGGCAGCGGGAAGTCGCGGCCCGTCATCAGCCGCATGGCCGGCGGGAAGCCCAGCACATGCGGGTAGGTGAGCGGCACCGGGCCCGATTCGGCGAAGCCGCAGATCCTGCTGTAGGCGGCGAGGGGGCCGGGAGGGATGCGGCCGGGCGGGACCACCGCGCGGCGGGCGGGCAGCGTGGCGCCGGGGCGTCCGGCGCGCTTGAACGGTGAGGTGACGGCTCCGCGGACGAGGGAGAGGCTCAGGGCGGTCATGGATCACGCTCCCAGCAGGCTCTGGCCGCAGACCCGCACGACCTGGCCGTTGACCGCGCCGGAGGCGGGCTGGGCGAACCAGGCGGTCGTCTCGGCGACGTCGACGGGGAGGCCGCCCTGGGACAGGGAGTTCATCCGCCGCCCGGCCTCACGGATGAGGAGGGGCACCGCGGCCGTCATCCTCGTCTCGATGAAACCGGGCGCGACGGCGTTGACCGTGATGCCGTGCTCGGCGGCCGCCCGCGGGGCCAGGGAGCGGACCAGGCCGATGATGCCCGCCTTGCTGGCCGCGTAGTTGGTCTGGCCGTTGTTGCCCGCGATGCCGGCGATGGAGGCGGTGGCCACGATCCGGCCGCCACGGCGCACGGTGCCCGACTCGATGAGGGCGTCCGTGGTGCGCAGGACGCTGTCGAGGTTGACGTCGATGACCGAGGCCCAGCGGTCGGCCGGCATGTTGGCGAGCCGGCGGTCCCGGGTGATGCCCGCGTTGTGGACGAGGACGTCCAGGCCGTCGGGGACGGCCGCGGCGATCAGGTCGGCGGCGTCGGGCGCGGTGATGTCCAGCGGCAGGGCCTCCGCGCCGAGGCGGTCGGCGGTACGGACGAGCTCCTCCCGGGCCTGTGGCACGTCCAGGCAGATCACCCGGGCGCCGTCCCTGGCGAGCACCGAGGCGACGGAGGCGCCGATGCCGCGTGCGGCGCCGGTGACCACAGCGGTGCGCCCGTACAGCGGCGCCGCCCAGTCGGCCACCTCGCCGGGTGCGTCGGCGGTGAGTTCGACGACCTGGCCGCTGACGTACGCGGAGCGGGGGGAGAGCAGGAAGCGGAGCGTGGACTCGGCGGAGGCCGCGGTCGCCCCGGGGGCGAGCCGCAGCAACTGCGCGGTGGTGCCCCGGCCGATCTCCTTGCCGAGTGAGCGTACGAACCCTTCGAGTGCCTGCTGGGCAGCCGCCTGGTGATGGTCGTCGGGGGACGGCGTGGTGCCGAGGACGACGACGCGGCCGCCGCCGGCCAGGGACCGTACGACGGGGTGGAGAGCGGCGTGTACGCCGGCGAGTCCGGCGGCCGTGGTGACTCCGGTGGCGTCCAGGACGACGGCGGCCGGGCGTTCGGCGCTGTCGGTGACCTTCAGGCCGGATGTGGCGAGTACCGGGCCGAGCGTGCCGGAGTGTGCGGAGCTGCCTGCGGTGAGGTGGAGCAACGGCCCGTCGAGGGAGGGGGTTTCCAGCGTCCAGCGGCGCAGGGGGGCGGGCTGCGGCAGGCCGAGTCCGCGGGTCAGGAATCGGCCGGGGGCGGTGCCGGTGAAGTGCAGATAGCGGTCGGCCATTGTCTGGACTCCTGCTCGGTCGTAGATTTACTCCGGAGTAAGGTTACTCAAGGGTCAGGAGTTGTCGAGATGAGTTGGTCGAGTTGATTCCCCTCGCACTTCCGCAGCCGCGCCGGGTCGCGGTCATCGGTGGCAGTCGTATTCCCTTCGCCCGCTCCGACGGCCCGTACGCACGGGCGTCGAACCAGGACATGCTGACCGCCGCGCTGGACGGGCTCGTCGAGCGATTCGGCCTGCGAGGCCGGCAGGTCGGCGAGTTCGTCGCCGGCGCGGTCCTCAAGCACAGCCGGGACTTCAACCTGGCCCGCGAGACCGTCCTGGGCTCGGCCCTGGACCCGCGCACTCCCGCGTACGACATCCAGCAGGCCTGCGGCACCGGTCTGCAGGCCGTGATCGCAGCTGCCAACAAGATCGCGCTCGGTGCGGTCGACTCGGCGATCGCGGGCGGGGCGGACACCACGAGCGACGCGCCCCTCGGGGTCAACGACCGGTTGCGCAGAATCCTGCTGGAGGCGCGCCGCGCCAGGTCGGCGGGGGCCCGGATCAAGGCGCTGGCCGCCGTCCGTCCCGGCCATCTCGTCCCGGACATCCCGCGCAACGCCGAGCCCCGCACCGGCCTCTCGATGGGCGAGCACGCGGCGGTCACCGCCCGGAAGTGGGGGGTGACCCGCGAGGACCAGGACCTGCTGGCGGCCACCAGCCACCAGCGGCTCGCCGCGGCGTACGAACGCGGCCTGCTGGACGACCTCGTCGTCCCGTACCTCGGACTGGACCGCGACCAGAACCTGCGCCCCGGATCCACGGTGGAGAAACTCGCCACGCTCAAGCCGGTGTTCGGCGCGGACCACCCCGACGCGACGATGACCGCGGGCAACTCGACCCCGCTCACCGACGGTGCGGCCACCGTACTGCTGGCGAGCGAGGAGTGGGCCGAGGCGCACGGCCTGGAACCGCTGGCGTACCTGTCGCTGTACGAGACGGCCGCCGTGGACTACGTGAACGGGGAGGACGGGCTGCTGATGGCGCCCGCCTACGCCGTTCCGCGCCTGCTGGAACGTGCGGGGCTCACCGTCGGGGACTTCGACCTCTTCGAGATCCACGAGGCCTTCGCCTCCCAGGTGCTCGCCACCCTGGCGTCCTGGGAGAAGCAGGGGCTCGCCCCCGTCGACAGGGACAAGCTGAACGTGGCCGGATCGTCCCTCGCCACCGGTCACCCCTTCGCCGCGACGGGCGCCCGGATCGTGGCGACCCTCGCCGAGCTCCTCGCGGAGCGGGGCGGGCCCGGCCGGGGCCTGATCTCGGTCTGCGCCGCGGGCGGGCAGGGGGTGACCGCGATCCTGGAACGCCCCTGAGCCGGGCCGGTGACCTGGAGCGGGCCCCACACACCGGGCCGGCGACCGGGATCCCCGACCCTCACAGGATGTGCATGCCGGAGCGCCCCGGCCTCCACAGGTCCCCTGCATCCTGGAACGTCCCCGGCCCGCACCGGAAACCGCCCTGAGCCGCACCGCCGCCACCTGCACGTGAACGACCCCGCGCACCCAGCAGCCGCCACGGCGCCACGCCCCCGGACGGGCCCGGCGCCGGGCCCCCGAGTCGAGGAGCCGCCCGTGTCCACGCCCGCCACCGCCACGCCCACCGTCCCCGTCCTGGTCGAACCGACCGTGGTCAGGGCGGCCGACGGCACCGTACGGGAAGTCTCCGTGCCACCGCTCGCGCCGACCGTGCGAAGCGGCTCACTCGCCGACATCCCCTTCGACAACGCGCGGGAGGCCCCGTCCGAAGCGGTCCTCAGCCGCAAGCAGGCCGACGGCAGCTGGCAGGACGTGACCGCGGCGGAGTTCGCCGCGGAGGTCCTGGCCGTCGCCAAGGGCCTGATCGCGGAGGGACTCCAGAGCGGTGACCGGGTCGCGATCATGGCCCGTACGACCTACGAGTGGACGCTGCTCGACTTCGCGTCCTGGGCCGCCGGTCTGGTCACCGTGCCCGTCTACCCCACCTCGTCCGCCTTCCAGACGCGCTGGATCCTCCAGGACTCCGGAGCCGTCGCCTGTGCGGTGGAGACGACGGAGCAGGGCCGGCTGATCAGCCAGGAGCGGCAGCAGCTCGGGGACCTCACCCATCTCTGGCAGTTCGACACGGGTGCGACAGACCGGCTGAAGACGCTCGGCAAGGACGTGCCCGACGCGGCCGTCGCCGCACGTCGCGCCGCTCTGGAACCGGACAGCCCCGCCACGCTCATCTACACCTCGGGCACCACGGGCCGCCCCAAGGGCTGCGTCCTGACCCACGGCAACTTCTTCGCCGAGGTGGACAACGCCATCGAACTGCTCCACCCGGTCTTCAAGTCGGTTTCCAAGTACCCCGCCTCCACCCTGCTGTTCCTGCCCCTCTCCCATGTCTTCGGCCGGATGGTGGCGATCGGCTGCCTGCGCGCCCGGGTCCGGCTCGGGCACGCGCCGTCCATCCAGACCGACGACCTGCTCGCGGACCTGGCCGGCTTCAAGCCGTCGTTCCTCCTGGCCATCCCCTACGTCCTGGAGAAGGTCTACAACACCGGCCGGGCCACCGCCGAGAAGATGGGCCGCGCCTCCTCCTTCGACCGTGCGGCCCGAATCGCGCGGCGTTACGGCGAGGCGGTCGAGGCGGCGGAACACGGCACGGGTCCCGGCCCCGGCCTCGGGCTCCGCGCCGCGCGTGCCCTCTACGACCCGCTGGTCTACCGGCGCATCCGAGCCGCGCTGGGCGGCCACGTCCGGTACGCGATCTGCGGCGGCTCGCCCCTGGGGCGCAGGCTCGCCTCTTTCTACGCGGGGGCGGGCATGCAGATATTCGAGGGCTACGGCCTGACCGAGACCACCGCCGCCGCCACGGTCACCCCACCCCTCAAGCCCCGCCTGGGCACGGTCGGCTGGCCCATGCCGGGCACGGCCGTGCGGATCGCGGACGACGGAGAGGTCCTGCTCAGCGGTGGCCAGGTCTTCCGGGGCTACTGGGACGCCGAGCGCGGCGGGGCGACGCCGTACACGGAGGACGACTGGTTCCCCACGGGTGACCTCGGGGCTCTGGACGAGGACGGCTACCTCACGATCACCGGACGCAAGAAGGACATCATCATCACGTCCGGCGGCAAGAACGTCACCCCGGCTCCGCTGGAGGACTGGCTGCGCGCCCATCCGCTGGTCAGCCAGTGCATGGTGGTGGGGGACAACCGGTCGTTCATCAGCGCCCTGATCACCCTGGAGGCGGACGGTCTCGCCCACTGGCGCCGGATGCGGAAGAAGGAAGGCGTCCCCCTGCGCGAGCTCGTCAAGGACGAGGAACTGCTCAGCGCGCTGCAGCGTGCGGTCGACGAGGCCAACCGGCTCGTGTCGCGCGCCGAGTCCATCCGCAAGTTCACGGTGCTCCCGACGGACTTCACCGAGGAGAACGGCCACCTCACCCCGTCGCTGAAGCTGAAGCGGGACGCGATCCTGCGGGACTTCGACGCGGAGATCGAGGAGCTGTACCGCAAGCAGTAGCCGAGGGCCGCTTCGCGGACGGGGTTGCGGCTCCCGCCGGCGGGTGGGGCCGTCCTGCCCGTACGGCCCGGGCAGGACAGCCGTGCCCACGGCGGAGTCCTCCGGCGGATGTCCGGCAGGCGCGCGACGGACAAATTTTGAATCAGACCAAAACGGACAGGGGTGCGATTCCCGCACGAGAGTGTGTCCTCGTCCAGGGCATTGAATGAAAGGACACGCTCGCACGAAGCCTTGGATACGTTGCTTCAAGTGCCGTTCGGGTGCGATGAGTCAAGGGTGAGACATCGGAGTCTCGCTCTCCGGATATGGAAATCGCAGCGCATAGCGTCCTCTCCATGACTGAGCTGGACGCGCGGCCCCAGGCCGGAGACACGGTACGGGGAAGCGCCCCGGCCGACGGTGGCGTACGCGAGAAGGGTCTCGGCGGCAACTCCGTAGGTCTGACGGGAAGCGCCGTCCTCGGCATCTCCACCGTCGCCCCGGTGTACTGCCTGACCTCCACCCTCGGCTCCACCGCCGGCGAGGTCGGCGTGCAGATGCCCGCAGTGTTCCTGGCCGGGTTCCTGCCGATGCTGCTGGTCGCCTTCGCCTACCGGGAGCTCAACAAGGCCGTGCCGGACTGCGGCACCTCGTTCACCTGGACGGTCAAGGCCTTCGGGCCCCGCCTGGGGTGGATGTGCGGCTGGGGGCTCGTGATCGCCACGATCATCGTCCTGTCGAACCTGGCGGGTGTGGCCACCTCCTACTTCTGGCTGCTGGCCGGGGAGGTCTCCGGCAGCGAATCGGTCGCCGCCCTCGACGACAGCAAGCCGGTCCACATCCTCACGTGCCTCCTCCTGATCGCCGTGGCGACGGCGATCAGCTACCGGGGGATGACGGCCACCAAAGGCCTCCAGTACACCCTCGTCGCCCTCCAGCTCGTGGTCCTCGCGTTGTTCGTGGCGATGGCCCTGCGGAAGGCGGGCAGCGGTGACTTCGCCGTGACCTCGGCGGACTTCTCCTGGTCCTGGCTGAACCCGTTCGCCGTCCAGTCCTTCGCCGCCTTCACGGCGGGGCTCTCCCTCTCGATCTTCATGTTCTGGGGCTGGGACACCTGTCTCACAGCCAACGAGGAGACCACCGGGGCCGCGAAGACGCCCGGGCGCGCCGCCCTCATCGCGATGGTCGTCCTGGTCGGCTCCTACCTCGCCACCGGCATCGCCGCCCAGATGGCCGTCGGTACGGGCGCCTCGGGGCTCGGCCTCGCGAACCCGGACACCTCGGACAACGTCTTCGCCGCCCTGGCCGGCCCGGTCATGGGCCCCGGCCTCGGTGTCCTGCTCTTCCTGGCGGTGCTGGCGTCGGCCGCCGCGAGCCTGCAGACCACCTTCATCCCGGTGGCGCGCACGGTCCTGGCGATGGCGTCGTACGAGGCGCTTCCCGCCTCCTACGCCAAGGTCCACCCGCGCTTCAGGACCCCGGGGCGGGCCACGGTCGTGGCGGGCGTCGCGACCGGTGTGTTCTACACGGTGATGACCCTGGTCAGCGAACACGTCCTGGTCGACACGATCTACGCGCTCGGCCTGATGATCTGCTTCTACTACGCGCTGACGGCCTTCGCCTGCGCCTGGTACTTCCGCGCCGACCTCACCCGGTCCTCCCGCGACCTCGTCTTCAAGGGGCTGTTCCCCGTCGTCGGCGGCATCCTGCTCACGGCGGTCTTCGGCAAGACCCTGTACGACATGTGGGACCCGGCGTACGGCTCCGGGTCGTCCGTCCTCGGCGTCGGTTCCGTCTTCGTCATCGGTGTCGGGCTGCTGCTGCTCGGCGTGGTGCTGATGGAGACCGTGCGGCGCCGCAGCCCGGCGTTCTTCCGGGGCGAGGTGCTGACGAAGGAGACCCCGGCGTTCGTGGTGAACGACTGAGGGCGGACGACTGAGCGGCGGACGGCTGAGGGCGGACGGCCGAGCGGTGGACGGCCGAGCGGCGGACGGCTGACGGTCAGTCGGCGCGCCAGTAACCCAGCGCTTCGACCCGGTCCTTTGGGACGGCCAGCTCCTTGCGGACGTAGGAGGCCAGGGCGCGGGTCGTCACCGTGTCGCAGGCGATCCACACGTACGCGTCCGAGGGGTCGTCGCCGAGCAGGCCGGGCAGGGCCGCCTTCACCTCGGAGACCAGGTGCGCCCCCGCGTCGCGGCGCGGGACGGTGTGCAGGGTGTGGTGGGCCGCGTCCAGGCGGAACGGCAGCTTCTCGTCCGAGGCGTGGACGGTCTCGCACCAGATCGTCGCGGGGGTGCCGGGTAGCGCGTCCAGCAGCGAGTTGACGGCGGGGAGCGACGCGGCGTCCCCGACCAGGAAGAGCCGTTCCGGCCGTGGATCAGGCAGTGTGAAACGGGTGCCCTGGAGTGTCGCGTCCATCGTGTCGCCGGGCCGCGCGGCACGGGCCCAGTCGCTCGCGGTCCCGTCGTGGAGGGCGAATTCCAGGGTGAACGTCCCGGTGGCGGGGTCGGGGTCGACGAGGGTGTAGCCGCGCTGGTGCGGCTTGCCGTCCCGCTCGAACCAGAGTCTGACCCACATGGTCGGGTGCGCGCCGCCCGTCGCCGCGAGCAGTCCGCCGTCGGTCACCGTCACCCGCCGGAAGTCCTCGGTGACCTGTTCCGCTCCGGTGACGGTGAACGTGAAGTCCCGCCCACGGAGGAGCTTGAGGACGACGCCCTCCCAGCCATGGCCCATGACAACCCTCCCGCGACGACCGGCGACAAGTGACTTAGGCTAGCCTAAGTTTCCCGTTCCGGGGGTGGCGAGGCGGGAGTTGCCGCCGCGACGGAACGACGGGCGCCGCCCCGGTGGGTCCCCCGGCGCACTCCACCGCATACCTTGGAGCCGTCACGGACGACGACGGAGGTGCCTCGTATGCGGATCGCCACAACGATCTTCCTCACCGACGGGACGATCACCCCTGTCCGGCTCGCGCGCGAGCTGGAGCAGCGGGGGTTCGCCGGGCTGTACCTGCCCGAGCACACCCACATCCCGGTGAGCCGGGAGACGCCGTACCCGGCGGGCGGCGAGCTGCCGGCCGAGTACGGGCGCACCCTCGACCCCTTCGTGGCCCTGGGGCAGGCCGCCGCCGTCACCGAGCGGCTGTCCCTCGGTACCGGCATCACGCTGATCGCCCAGCACGACCCCATCGACCTGGCCAAGCAGGCCGCCACGCTCGACCACCTCTCCGGCGGCCGCCTCACGCTCGGCATCGGCTTCGGCTGGAACGTGGAGGAGGCCGCCGACCACGGGGTGGAGTGGTCGACCCGGCGTGCGCTCGGAAGCGACCGGCTGGCCCTGATGCGGGCCCTGTGGGCGGACGAACCGACGTCGTACGAGGGAGAGTTCGGCTCGGTCCGGGCGAGCCATGCCTATCCGAAGCCCGTGCAGAAGGCGCGTGGTCCGGTGAGCGGCCCGCGCACCCTGATCGGCGGGGCGGCCGGACCGAAGCTGTTCGCGCAGATCGCCAGGGACGCGGACGGATGGCTGCCGATCGGCGGTCGGGGCCTGTCGGAGTCCGTGCCGAAGCTGCGGGCGGCCTGGGAGGAGGCGGGGCGCGACCCGAAGCAGCTCCAGGTGGTCCCCTACGCCGTCCGGCCCTCTCCGGGAAAGCTGGCGCACTACGCGGACCTCGGCGTCGACGAGGTCGTCCTGCAGCTGCCCCCGGCCGGTGAGGCCGAGGTGCTGCGCGCACTGGACGCCTACGCGGCGTACCTGTGAGAAGCCTGTGGCCGTGAATCCGCCGGTGCGATCCGGCGGCGGAACCATGAACGCTAAAATCGCATCTATCACCTCCGGACATCGATGGTGCGGCCCGTGTGCGTGTGTGCCCGGCTGCCTGGGAGCAGGAGCACGATGAACAGGCCGTTGCGGCACATAGCGATCTTCTGTGGGCTGCTGATGCTGGCCCTGCTGATACGGGCCAACTGGCTCCAGTACGCCACGAGCCAGGAGCTCGCCACCCACGAGCACAACCGCCGGGTGAAGATCACCCAGTTCGCGACCCCGCGTGGCGACATCATCGTGGGCGGCAAGGCGATCACGGGGTCGAAGGAGGTCGAGGGGACCGACTTCAAGTACCAGCGCACGTTCAAGCAGGGCGCCATGTACGCCCCCGTCACCGGCTACGCCTCCCAGGCGCAGGGCATGTCCCTCCTGGAGAACACGTACGACACCATCCTCAGCGGCGAGGACGAGCGGTTCGCCTTCCGGCACGCCAAGGACATCCTCACCGGTGAGCCCCGGCGCGGCGGCGACGTGGTCACGACCATCGACCCCAAGGCCCAGGAAGCGGCCTACAAGGGCCTGACCGACCTCGACGCCCGGGGTGCGGTCGTCGCACTCGACCCGGCCACCGGCAAGGTCCTCGCCCTGGTCTCGACGCCCTCGTACGACCCCTCGGTCTTCGCCGGCAACTCCTTCAAGGAGGGCGACAAGTTCCAGGCGCTGGTCGACGACAAGGGCAAGCCGCTCGCCAACCGTCCGCTGCGCGAGACCTTCCCGCCCGGCTCCACCTTCAAGATCCTGACGGCCGCCGCAGCCCTGGAGCACGGCGTCGTCACGGACGTCAACGCCCCGACCGACGCCGTGTCGCCGTATCCGCTGCCCCTGTCGTCGAGCAAGATCAGCAGTGAGGCCGGCGACGCGACGTGCAACAAGGCGTCGATGAAGACGGCCATGCAGTACTCCTGCAACAACGTCTTCCTGGACGCCGCCCTCAAGGTGGGCGAGGAGGGGATGCGCGAGACGGCCGAGAAGTTCGGCTTCAACAAGGACGTCTACTCAGAGGAGTTCGGCGACATGCTCGCCACGAAGAGCCTCTACCCCTCGGAGCTCGACAAGCCGGGCACCGCCCTCACCGGCATGGGCCAGGGCAGCCTCACGAGCACCCCGATGCAGATGGCCATGGTGACGGCGGCCCTCGCCAACAACGGCAAGGTGATGCAGCCGTACATCGTCGAGAAGCTGCTGGGGCCGGATCTGTCCGTCCTGGAGGAGAACAGCCCGCAGGTGAAGAGCGAGGCGGTCTCCGAGGAGACGGCGAAGAAGGTCCAGGAGATGATGGAGTTCACCGCCAAGGAGGGCAGCGCCCAGCGCGCCCTGATCGACGGGGTGACCGTGGGCGGCAAGACGGGTACGGCACAGCGGGGTGACGACGTCAGCAAGGAGGTGCCGTACGGCTGGTTCGTCTCGTACGGCAAGAACCCCGACGGCCGTGCGGTCGCGGTGGCGGTCTTCATCGACCCGACGGCGATGGACATCTCCCGCTCCGACATCTCGGGTGGCCGCCTGGGCGCCCCGATCGCCCGCAGTGTGATGAAGGCGGCGCTGGGGAAGTAGACCTCCCTCTTCCGTCTTCCGTGAACGCCCGCCCGGCGACCGCCGGGCGGGCGTTCACGTCGTACGGCGGTGGGGTGTTCCGGCGCGGTGGCCGGTGGTCCGCCGGTCGTCGTGGCCGGCGGGAGCGCTGACCGCGCGGGCGGTCACGCGAAGAGCCGGGCCCTCCACCCCTGATGGAGGGCCCGGCCCGTTTCGCGGGAGTACCGAGCGGTGTACCGGTGGTCAGGACCGGGTCAGCGCCTGATCTCCTTGATCTTGAGCATCCGTGTGATGACCTTGTCGAGCTCGTCGTCCTCGAAGACGTTCTTCCAGTCGTCGCGGACGATCGACTCGCGCCCGTAGTCCATCGCGATCAGGCACGCGTCGGAGAACGGGTTCGAGCCCTTGAGGGTGTTGGCCAGCGCGACCTGCGTGTGGCCGAGCAGCATGGCGCGCGCCGCCTTCTCCGGGACGCCCACGGTGTGGACGGTCTCGTGGAGGGCCTCGGTCAGCAGGGCGCCCACCATGCAGGCGATCGTCTCGACGAGGGTCGGCTCCAGGACCGCGAGCTGCTTGACCGTGACCCAGTGGACGTCGATCACGGGCGCGTACATCACGCGGATGACCGACTCGGCCAGCTCCTGCTTGGCGGCGTCGCCGCCCTCGTACGCCGCGACGACCTCCTGCGGAGCGGCGATGCCGCCGAAGGTGTCCTGCCACTCCTCCTTGGTGGTGCGCTCCAGGAAGACGGACGGGTGGCAGGGGTGGGCGCAGGTGTAGTGGATGTCGTCCCGGGAGAAGAGCAGGCCGGCGTAGGCGGCGGCGGGGTCGAGGGTGAGGACGACGGTGCCCGGCCTCATCAGCGGCACCAGCTCCTCGGAGACCTTGCCGAGGACGACGTCGGGGACGGCGAGGATGACCACGTCGGCCCGGGCGGCGGCGTCGGCGGACTCGGTCAGCTCGCGGCCGAGGCCGCGGATCAGCTCCTGTCCCTTGGGGGACGCCTCGCTGAAGAGCACCCGGAAGTCGCTCTTGACCAGGTTGTCGGAGACGCGCCGACCCATCTTGCCTGCTGCCCCGATGACGGCGACGGTCTTGGATCCGGTGGCCATTACTTGCTCCTCAGAAGGGTGTTGATGCTGTGCCGGGTCCACTGGTCCTCCAGGCGGGCGGTTTCCCCGAAATCGCCCTGCCAGGGGAGCCAGTGCTCCACGATCTGGTTGATGCCACGCTCGTCGGGACCGACCTTGCGGATCATGTCGTCGTAGTCGAGGAGGCCTTCGCCGAGAAGGCAGCCGGCGAAGGTGAAGCCGACCCAGCCGTCACGGCGGGAGAACGAGAAGTCCTTGACGTGGATGTTCACCACGTAGGGGGCGGTGGCCTCGACGACGTCGGCCGGGCGCTCCAGCCGGGCGACGCTGTTGCCCGGGTCGAGGACGACGCCGAGGTGCGGGCTGTCCACACCGCGTACGACGGACAACAGGTCGTCGGTGGAGACCTGTTCGTAGGTCTCCAGACCGAGCGTGACGCCTGCCGCCGCGTATGCGGGGACGGTTTCGCGCAGGAGGGCGGTGGCCTCCGCGACGGCCGGCCGGTGGCCGGCGGTGTTCAGCATCGAGCGGACCAGGGTGACGCCCAGCCGCCGTGCGATGCGGAGGTAGGTGGCGAGGTGCTCCGTCCCCACGCCCCTGGTGCCCAGCTCCAGCGTGATGCCGTGGTCGGCCGCGGTCGCGCGCAGGGCGTCGAGCTGCCCGTCGTCGTACGTCTCGATCAGCGGGTAGTCGCAGATCTGGAAGACGTCGCCGCCCGTCTCCCGGGTGTGGGCGAGCATCTCGTCGAGGGTGAGGGGGCGCGGGGCCCTGGCCGAGATGCGCCAGAAGAAGGCGTAGGTGCTCAGGCCGTAGGACACGGTCGGGCTCCTTCCAGGGTCTCGTCGAGGATGCGTTCCACCGCTGCCGGGTCGTGGGCGAAGCGGCCGAGGAACAGTCCGTCGACGCCTGTGCCCAGCTCGGTCAGGAGCCCGGGGCCCGCGCTGCCGCCGTAGATCACGCGGCTGCCGGCCAGGGGCGGCTGCGTGGTGAGCCAGGCCGTGAGGGCCTCGCAGACCGTACGGATGTGCTCCGGGGAGGCGGGCCGGGGGGCGCCGATGGCCCACTGCGGTTCGTACGCGAGGACGACCGGGCCGAGGGGGCCCTCATGGGCCGCCGTGGCCAGGACGCGTTCCGCCTCGGCGACCGTGCGGGCGGCCGCCTCGGCGGGGGCCACCTGGCCGAGCTCGCCGACGCAGAGCACCGGGGTCAGTCCGTTGCGCAGGGCGGCGGCCGTCTTGGCGGCGACGACCGTGTCGCCCTCGCCGAAGAGCCGGCGGCGCTCGGCGTGGCCGACCTCGGCGTAGCGGGCGCCGATCTCGTGCAGGTGGGCGCCGCTGACCTCGCCGGTGTACGGACCGGAGTCCTCGGCCGCCAGGTCCTGCGCGCCGGTCCGCACCTCCGTACCGGCGAGGATGCCGGTGACCGGGACGAGCGCGGGGAAGGCGGGCAGCACGAACAGCTCGGCCGTGCCGCCGGTGACGGCCGGGTGCCGGGCTGCCAGGGAGGCGATGCTGCGGGCCCAGTTGAGGGTCTCGTGGTGGCCGAAGTACATCTTCAGGCTCACCCCGATCGTGACCTGGGGCCCCCGGGGGTTCTGCGCGGACATCAGGCTGCGGCTTCCTGCTGGGTCTCGTCGTCCTTGTTCTCGTAGTCGTCCATCAGCGCGACCTTGGCGGCGGACGCCGACGCCTCGTCGAAGCGGTACGTCAGCCACTCGGCGGCGAGCCGGCGTGCCAGCTCGATGCCCACGACGCGCTGGCCGAAGGTGAGGACCTGGGCGTTGTTGGAGAGGACGGCGCGCTCCACGGAGAAGGAGTCGTGGGCGGTGACGGCCCTGATCCCCTTGACCTTGTTGGCCGCGATCGCCACCCCGAGACCCGTGCCGCAGACCAGCAGGGCACGGTCGGCCTCGCCGCGGGCGACCATCTCGGCGGCGGCGATGGCGACCTTCGGGTAGGCGGTGTGCCCGTCCGCGTCGACCCCCACGTCGGTGACGGTGGCGACGAGGCCGCTGGCCTCCAGGTCCTTCCTGAGGGCTTCCTTGTAGGTGTGGCCGGCGTCGTCGGAGCCGACGACGATGCGGAGCTTCTCGGACATCAGTGGTTCTCCAGGGTGGGTACGAACACTCCGTGCACGGCACGGACGATCAGGGCGAGCGAGTGGGCTCCGGCGTCCGGGGTGCCGAGGCTCTTCTCGGCGTGCGGGCGGGCGCGGCCCATCCGGGGCAGCAGGTCCGCCGTGGCCTCGGCTGCGGCGGACGCGGAGTGCGCGGCCGTGTCCCAGGCGGTGGCCAGGGGCTGTCCCGCGTCGGTGGCGGCCGTGAGCGCGTAGGAGAAGGGGACGAGGACGTCGACCATGGTCTTGTCGCCGACCTCCGCCTTCCCCAGCTCCATCACGCCCGCCGCGGCCCGGGCGACTCCGGTGGCGACCACGGGGGCCGTGGGCCGCTCGGTGTCGCCGAGCGCGGTGCCGACGGCCCGGAGCATGACGCCCCACAGGGCACCGGAGGTGCCGCCGGCCCGGTCCGCCCAGGCGTCGGCGGCCCGGTGCAGAAGCGTTTCTGCACCGGCGCCGAGCGCTTCGGCGCGGGCTGCCGCCTCGTACGCCCCGGTGGAGCCGCGCTGCATGCCGATGCCGTGGTCGCCGTCACCGGCGACCGCGTCGATCCGGCCGAGCTCCCCGGCGTGGACGTCGACGGTGTCCTTGAGGACGCGCAGCGCGGCGAGGACCGTGCGGGCGGCCTCGCGGGAGACGTCGGTGGCGGGCGGGACGGTGTCCTCGGCCGCCTCCGCCGACGGGTCCGGGACGAACAGGTCCGCGGCCTCGACGGTGCCCTTGCGGTAGGCGGGTGCGTCCGCCGGGGCCGTCCACAGCGGCTCCAGCTCGTCGGTGAGCCAGCACAGGGTGAGCGAGACGCCGGCCATGTCGAAGCTGGTGACGAGTTCGCCGACCTCGGGGTCCACGGCTTCGACGCCGGCTTCGGCGAGGAGCTGGGCGACGCGGCGGTAGACGACGAACAACTCCTCGTACTTCACCGAGCCGAGGCCGTTGAGGATGACCGCGGCCCGCTGCCCGCGCGGCGAGTCCACCCCTTCGGGCAGCTCGCCGAGGACCGTGGAGACCAGGAGCTCGGCCGCCTCGTCGGCGGTCGGCACGGGCCGCTCGCCCATACCGGGCTCGCCGTGGATCCCGAGGCCCACGGCCATGCGGCCCTCGGGGACGGTGAAGAGCGGGTGGTCGGCGCCCGGCAGCGTGCAGCCGGAGAACGCGACACCGAAGGAGCGGGTACGGGCGTTCGCCAGCTCGGCGATCCTGGTCACCTCGTCCAGCGGCTGCCCGGCCTCGGCCGCCGCCGCTGCCGTCTTGAAGACGACCAGGTCCCCGGCCACCCCGCGGCGCTTGTGGGCCTCGTCGGGCGAGGCGCTGGACATGTCGTCCGTGACGCCGAGCGTGCGGGCGGGGATGCCCTCGGCGGTCAGCCGTTCGGCCGCCTGGCCGAAGTGCAGGACGTCGCCCGCGTAGTTGCCGTAGGCGAGGAGGACACCGCCGCCGGTCTCGGCGGCCCGCGCGACCTGGCGCACCTGGTGGGCGGAGGGGGAGGCGAAGACGTTGCCGACCGCCGCGCCGTGGGCAAGGCCCTGGCCGACCAGCCCGGAGAAGGCCGGGTAGTGGCCGGAGCCGCCGCCGACCACCACGGCGACCTGGCCGGGGGCGGTACGGGTGGCCCGGACCACTCCGCCGGGTACCTGGCGGACCCTGCGGGGGTGGGCGGCGGCGAAGCCTTCGAGCGCCTCGTCGGCGAAGGCGGCGGGGTCGTTGGACAGGCGGGTCATCAGCGAACCTCTGCGAGAGGCCGGCCGTGGTGCGCGTCCCGGCCCCTGGACCGGTTGGCGAGCCACAGCATCAGCGCGGCGGACATGAGCATGAAGGCCCCGACGAGAAACAGCGGCAGGTAGTAGGCACCGCTGAAGTCCTTCAGCCAGCCGGTCACGTAGCCCGCGGCGAAGCCGGCCACGTTGCCCGCGGTGTTGATCAGGGCGATACCGGCCGCGGCTGCCGCGCCGGTCAGGAACTGCGAGGGGATGGACCAGAAGACCGGCAGCGCGGCGAAGATCGCACAGGCGGTGATGGTGATGACGGCGACCGTGGCGGCCGGCGAGCCCATGTAGAGGGCGACGGGGATGGAGATCCCTCCGACGACGGCCGGGCCGGCGATGTGCCAGGTGCGGACGCCGTGCCGGGTGGCGTGGCGCGACCAGAAGTAGAGGACGATCGCGGCCGGGAGATACGGGATGGCCGTGATGAGGGCCTTGTCCATCACGCTGAACGTCGTGCCGAACTGTTCCTGGAAGCCGTTGATGATCGTCGGCAGGAAGAAGGCGAGGGCGTACAGGCCGTAGATAAAGCCGAAGTAGATGAGGGCGAGCGTCCAGACACGGCTGTTGGTGAAGGCGGCCTTCAGGGCCTCCTTGCCGTGGCCGGTCTTCTCGTCCGCACCGGTCTTGCCGGTGTTCTCGGCGGCGAGCTCCCTGGTCAGCCAGTCCCGTTCCTCGGGGGTCAGCCACTTCGCGTCGGCCGGCTTGTCGATCAGGTAGAACCAGGCGACGACACCCAGCAGGATCGCCGGGACGGCCACACCGAGGAACATCACGCGCCAGCCCTCGAGGCCGAAGAGCCCGTGCTGGTTGATGAACCAGCCGGCCAGCGGGGCGCCTATGACGGTGGTCAGCGGCTGAGCCAGGTAGAAGAGGCCGAGGACCTTCGTACGGTGCCGGGAGGGCACCCACTGGCTGAGGAAGAGGATGGCTCCGGGGAAGAAGCCGGCCTCGGCGACCCCGAGCAGGAAGCGGAGCGTGTAGAGCTGCTCGCTGTTCTGCACCCAGGTGAAGAGGAGGGCGACGACGCCCCAGGTCACCATGATCCTGGCCAGCCAGCGCCGGGCGCCGAACTTGTGCAGTGCCATGTTGCTGGGCACTTCGAGAATGATGTAGCCGATGAAGAAGACGCCGGAGGCGAAGCCGAACTGCGCCGCGGTGAGCGCGAGGTCCTGCCCCATGCCGTTGGGCTCCGCGAAGGAGACGGCCGTCCGGTCCAGGTAGTTCACGAAGAACATCAGGGCCACGAAGGGGACGAGCCGGACCGAGACCTTCTTGATCGCTGATCTCTCGATCGCTGAATGCGCAGTGGCGCCCATGGAGACTCCTCGCTTGCGGACCGCTTTGTCCGGTTCTGTGTCTACTCCGGCAGGCGAAGGCGAACCGTGGAAGGTTGTGTTTCCGGCCGGTGAACAACTCCAAGCTAGCTTCGGATCCTAAATTGGTCACCAATTTACCAAAGTGACGTAGGTCGCTCCCCTGAGCTCTTCTCCTGGACCGATGAGCGCGTTATCGTCCGCCCGCTCCGGGGTTCCGCACCCTCGTCTGATGTACTGGTCAGCGTGTCCACGCAGCCCGAAGCGCCCGATTTCACGTCACTTCTGCGCCCCGTCGTACGGGAGTCCTCGGTCAGTGAGGTGGCCAAGCGGCTCCTTGATCATCTGTCCGAGGGAAACCTGAAGCCGGGCACGCGCCTGCCCGCCGAGCGCCAGCTCGCCGACGCCCTCGGTGTCGCGCGCTCCAGCGTGCGCGGGGCGCTCTCCGCACTGGACGTCCTGGGCATCATCGAGATCAGGCCGGGCTCGGGCTCGTACGTCCGGGAGGGGACCTCGGAGTTCCTGCCGCGTGCCATCAACTGGGGCCTGATGCTCGGTCAGCGCCGCACCCAGGACCTGGTGGAGGTGCGCACCTTCATGGAGGGCATGTCGGCGCGGCTGGCCGCGGACCGGGCGTCGGAGGCGGACGTCGAGCGGCTGGAGAAGCACCTGGAGCGGATGCGGGAGGCGGGGACGGACGTCAAGGCGTTCATCGACGCCGATATCGCCTTCCATCTGGAGACCGCGAACATCGCCCGCAACACGGTGCTCAGCGACATCCTGCACTCCATCAGGGCGCTGCTCCAGGTGTGGATGGAGCGGGCGGGAGACATCGAGGGCACCGTCAGCGGGACGCTGCACGAGCACGGGGCCGTGCTCGACGCGATCCGGGCGGGGGACCCGGAGGGGGCCGACGCGGCGATGGCCGAGCACATGCGGCTGGCGAGCGACCGGCTGCGTCTCTCGCTGCGAGGGGACGACGAGTAGCGGCTCAGGCCCGCGACCGATCGGAAGGGGCGGACCGCTCGGACCCCTCGGACCGCTCGGGCAGGGTGGGCCGCTCGGACCGCTCGGACCCCTCGGGCAGGGTGGGCCGCTCGGGCAGGGTGGACTGCGCGGGGAGGGTGGACTGCGCGGGGAGGGTGGACTGTTCGCGTGGGGAGTGCTGCTCGCGAGAGGCATGCTGCTCGCGTGGGGCCGCGGGCGTCTTCCCCCGCCCGGCTCCGCCGAGCAGCGCCGGAAGTTCGGTCAGGGTGCTGACGCGCCAGTCCGCCGTCTCGATGACGTCCGGGTGGTCCGCCCACCAATGCCCGTACGGGCCGCGGCGGATGTGGGCCGCCCGGAGTCCGGAGGACTTCGCCGGGAAGAGGTCGTCGGCGGGGTGGTCGCCCACGTACAGGGTGGCCTCCGGTGAGGCGCCCGACACCTCCAGTACGCGGGTGAAGAAATCCCGGTCCGGTTTGGTGACGCCCCACTCCTCCGAGGTGACGACCAGGTCGGCCGGCAGGTCCATGGCCCGCAGCAGCTCTCCGGCCCGTGCCGTCCGGTCGCCCGCGACGACGACCCGAAAGCCGAGCGAGCGCAGTCCGGCCAGGGCGGGGCGGACGTCGGGGTAGAGGTCGGTCTCGTCCAGGTGCTCGCCCCGTCCGGCCGCCGCACGGGCGTGGTACGCCTCGCCGGGGTCCATGCCGGGCCGCAGGATGCGCAGGGCGTCGGCGCAGTCGCGGCCCTGCGTGACGGCGGCGCCGACCAGCGCGCTGACGGTGTGCGGCGGGACTCCGAGCCAGTCGGCCCACGAGGCCCAGTGGCGGTCGTCGCGGACGAGGGTTTCTCCGATGTCGAAGACGATCGTTTCCATCACCCGTCCGAGCCTATGGGGCAAGCGGGACATAACGGCCAAGGCGCCAGTGGTGGAGGGCTGGTTACGCCGGACAGAGTCCCTGGTCCGGCCCGGGTGGGGCGCTCGTATGCTCGGACCATGACCGATCCTCAGCGCCCCACGACCAACGCCATGCGGCGCGCCCTCCGGCGGGCCCGCGACGGCGTCGCCCTCGACGTGGCCGAGGCCGCCGTCCTGCTCCAGGCGCGGGGGGACGACCTGACCGATCTCACCGCCTCCGCCGCCCGGGTCAGGGACGCCGGACTCGATGCCGCCGGTCGGCCGGGAGTGATCACGTACTCCCGCAAGGTCTTCATCCCGCTGACCCGGCTCTGCCGCGACACCTGCCACTACTGCACCTTCGTCACCGTGCCCGGCAAGCTTCGCAAGGCGGGGCACGGGATGTTCCTGTCGCCGGACGAGGTCCTCGACATCGCCCGCAAGGGTGCCGAAATGGGCTGCAAGGAGGCCCTGTTCACGCTGGGCGACCGGCCCGAGGACCGCTGGCCCGAGGCCCGGGAGTGGCTGGAGGCGGAGGGCTACGACGACACCCTGGCCTATGTGCGGGCCATGGCGATCAGGGTGCTGGAGGAGACGGGGCTGCTGCCGCACCTGAACCCCGGGGTGATGACGTGGACGGACCTGCAGAGGCTGAAGCCCGTCGCCCCGTCCATGGGCATGATGCTGGAGACGACGGCGACCCGGCTGTGGTCCGAGAAGGGCGGCCCGCACCACGGGTCCCCGGACAAGGAGCCGGCCGTCCGGCTGCGGGTGCTGGAGGACGCGGGCCGGTCCAACGTGCCGTTCACCACCGGCATCCTGATCGGGATCGGCGAGTCCTACGAGGAGCGGGCCGACTCCCTCTTCGAGCTGCGCAGGACGGCCCGCGCCTACCACGGCATCCAGGAGGTCATCGTCCAGAACTTCCGCGCCAAGCCGGACACCGCGATGCGCGGGATGCCGGACGCGGAACTGGAGGAGCTGGCCGCCGCGATCGCCGTGGCCCGCCACATCCTCGGCCCCTCGGCCCGCATCCAGGCCCCGCCGAATCTCGTCGACGCCGAGTACGCCCTGCTGATCGGTGCGGGCATCGACGACTGGGGCGGTGTCTCGCCCCTCACCCCGGACCATGTGAACCCCGAGCGCCCTTGGCCGCACATCGACGAACTGGCCGCCCGTACGGCGGAGTCGGGCTTCCAGCTGCGCGAACGCCTCACCATCTACCCGGAGTTCATCCAGCGCGGCGAGCCGTGGCTCGACCCCCGGCTGCTGCCGCACGTGCGGGCGCTGGCGGACCCGGAGACGGGCCTCGCGAAGGAGGGGGCGATCCCGGCCGGACTGCCCTGGCAGGAACCCGACGCGGGCTTCGACGCCACCGGCCGCACCGACCTGCACCGGACCATCGACACCGAGGGCCGCACCGGTGACCGGCGCGACGACTTCGACGAGGTGTACGGCGACTGGGAGGCCCTGCGCGAGGCAGCCGCACCCGGGATGGTCCCCTCCCGGATCGACGCCGACGTGCGCCAGGCGCTGAGCCAGGCCGCCGACGACCCCACGAAACTCACCGACGACCAGGCCCTCGCCCTGCTCCACGCGGACGGACCGGCCCTGGACGAGCTGTGCCGGATCGCGGACACCCTGCGTCGCGACGTGGTCGGTGACGACGTCACCTACATCGTCACCAGGAACATCAACTTCACCAACGTCTGCTACACAGGCTGCCGTTTCTGCGCCTTCGCCCAGCGTCGTACGGACGCGGACGCCTACACCCTCTCCCTGGACCAGGTCGCCGACCGCGCGGCACAGGCCTGGGACGTCGGCGCCGTCGAGGTCTGCATGCAGGGCGGCATCCACCCGGACCTGCCCGGAACCGCGTACTTCGACATCGCCCGTGCGGTGAAGGAACGCGTCCCCGGCATGCACGTCCACGCCTTCTCGCCCATGGAGGTCGTCAACGGGGCCACCCGGACAGGCATGTCCATCCGGGACTGGCTGACCGCGGCCAAGGACGCGGGGCTCGACTCGATCCCCGGCACCGCGGCGGAGATCCTCGACGACGAGGTGCGCTGGATCCTCACCAAGGGGAAGCTGCCGACCGCCACCTGGCTGGAGGTCGTCAGGACGGCGCACGAGACGGGGCTGCGCTCCTCGTCCACGATGATGTACGGCCATGTCGACCAGCCCCGCCACTGGCTCGGCCACTTCAGGACGCTGGCCCGGCTCCAGCAGGAGACCGGCGGCTTCACGGAGTTCGTCACCCTGCCCTTCATCCACACCAACGCCCCGGTCTACCTGGCGGGCATCGCGCGCCCCGGCCCCACGGACCGCGACAACCGTGCCGTCACCGCGATGGCCCGCCTCCTGCTCCACCCGCACATCACCAACATCCAGACCAGCTGGGTGAAGCTCGGCGCGGAAGGTGCGGCCGAGATGCTCCGCTCGGGCGCCAACGACCTCGGCGGGACCCTGATGGAGGAGACCATCTCCCGTATGGCGGGCTCCAGTTACGGTTCGTACCGCTCGATCCAGGACCTCGTCGCCATCGCCGACCTCGCGGGCCGGCCGGCGAAGCCGCGCACGACGCTGTACGGCGAGGTGCCCGAGGAGCGCGTCACGTCCGCGGCGGCGTCGGACGGTCACCTGCCGGAGCTGCTGCCGGTGCTGGAGGGCTGAGGGGGCAGGGCGAGCGGCCCGGGCGGCCGGCGGATCCCGGGGACGGTACGACGTCGGCCGAGCGGAATCCGCTCGACCCGGGCGGCCCGGTGGAGGGATCCTGTGGGCATGGAGTTCCTCTGCTTCCACCGTGACCGGCCCGGCTCCCTGGCTCTGCGCGACGAGCTGATCGAAGACCACTGGTCCTACATGGACCGGTACGGGAAGGAGATGATCGCCCGGGGCCCGACCATGGCCGACGACGGTGAGACCCCCACCGGCAGTGTGCACATCCTCGGCCTGCCCGATCCCGCCGCGGCCCGGGCGTTCGCCTTCGACGAGCCGAACTACCAGGCCGGTGTGTACCGGGACGTGCTGCTGCGCCGGTGGCGCAACCTGCTGGGACGCACCATGTGGGACTTCCCCGGCGGGCCGGTCGAGGGCAGCCGGTACCTGGTGCTCGGCCTCGGCGCCGGGCATGCCGCCGACCTCACCCTGCCGCCGGCCCGGGACGAGCTGATCGCCTACGGGCCGCTGCTGTCCGACGACGGCGCCACCTGGCTGGGAACGGCGGCGCTGGTCCGGGCGCCGGACGCGGCCACGGCACGCGCCGTGCTGACACCGGACCGGTACGCCGGCATCGAGGTGCACAACTGGCAGTTCGGCGGGCGCTCCTGACCGGACGGCGTCCGGCCCCAGCCGGGGCCGGGCTCAGTCCCCGCTCGCGGTCTCTCCCGCAGCCGTGGCGATCACGTCGTCCAGTACCTCCCTGGAGCGGCGCAACTCGTCGATCTTCCGGTCGATGCGGTCGCGCTCCACGGACAGGTCGCCGACCAGGCGCGGGGTGGCGATCGCGGAGGGGCCGCCGTCCGCGTCCCGCACGCAGGGAAGCAGCTCGGCGATCTTCGCGCTGCACAGCCCGGCCGCGTAGAACTCCTGGATGCGGATCACGCGGTCGACCGCGCCCTCGGCGTAGTCGCGGTGGCCGCCGGGGGTACGGTCGGCTGTCAGCAGTCCCTGGGTCTCGTAGTAGCGCAGGGAGCGCTCGCTCACGCCCGTACGCCGGGCCAGCTCGCCGATCCGCATGAGATTCCGCCTCCTGGACTTGAACCTGACACCGGTGTCAATTCTTACCTTGCAGGCATGACGAACGCAGCCTCTTCCTCCCCGAAGCTCTTCGAGACCGTCGCACTCGGCCCCCTCACCCTTCCCCACCGCCTCGTGATGGCACCGCTGACCCGGAACCGGGCCACGCCCGAGGGCGTACCCACCCCGCTCATGGCCACCTACTACGCCCAGCGCGCCTCGGCCGGGCTGATCATCGCCGAGGCGTCCACGCCGAACGCCGTGGGGCAGACGTACCCGAACATCACGGCCATCCACAGCCCGGCCCACGTCGCCGGATGGCGCCGGGTCACCGACGCGGTCCGCGCGGAGGGCGGGCGGATGTTCCTCCAGATCCAGCACGGCGGGCGCGCCGGGCACCCCGACACCAGCGGGCTGACACCCGTCGCCCCTTCGCCTGTCGCGCTGCCCGAGACGATCCACACCCCGGCCGGGCGGGTGCCCTCGGTCGTCCCCCGTGAGATGACCACGGAGGACATCGCGTCCACCGTCGCGGACTTCGCCTCCGCCGCCCGCAACGCGATCGAGGCGGGCTTCGAGGGGGTCGAGGTGCACAGCGCGAACGGCCATCTGCTCCACCAGTTCCTGGCCCAGGGGACGAACCGGCGGACCGACGCCTACGGCGGTCCCGTGGACCACCGCATCCGCTTCGTCGTCGAGGTGACCGAGGCCGTGGCGGCGGCGATCGGCCCCGAGCGGGTCGGCCTGCGCGTCTCGCCGTGGAGCACGGTCAACGGCGTCGAGGAGGGCGACACCGAGGAGATCTATCCGGCGCTCCTCGGGGCCCTGGCGGAAAGTGGTCTGGCCTATCTGCACGTGGGGTACGCCGACCCGGAGGACCCCGTCTTCCAGCGCATCCGGAAGGACTGGCCCGGAACCCTGATCGCCAACCCGGTGCTGCCCAAGGACCGCATCCCGGACGACGGCGGCCTCGCCCACGCCGAGCGGCTGCTGACCGCCGGAGCCGACGTGATCGCGCTCGGCCGCCCCTTCCTGGCCAACCCCGACCTGATCCGCCGCATGCGCACGGGCACTCCCGTGAACCAGGTCCGGGACGCGTACCTGATGTACGTCGGCGGGGAGGCGGGCTACACGGACTACCCGGCCCTGCCGCCCGGCGCGTGAGAACCGGGGCGGGCCCGTCCTGCCCGCGGAAGCGCGGAGGGCGGGGTGAGGCCGGCACCGGCGGCGGAGTCCACGAGACGTGGATCACACCCGCCCGTGTCACATCCCGTCCCGCCCGTTCCGTCGAAGGGGTGTAACCGCACAACAGCAACGGCATGGGAGTACACGATGGATGCTCGTCTGAACATGTTCGCCAGCCCCTTCGCGGCCAAGTTCCTGAAGCACATCAACTCGGCGGGCAAGGTGGTCACGGACTCGGGACTGCCGGCCACGACCCAGGAACTGGTGAAGATCCGGGCCAGCCAGATCAACGGCTGCGGATTCTGCCTCGACATGCACACCAAGGAGGCCGCTGCGGCCGGTGAGACGGGGCTCCGGCTGAACCTGATCGCGGCCTGGCGGGAGGCCACCGTCTTCACCGACGCCGAGCGCGCCGCACTGGAGCTGGCGGAGCAGGGAACGCGCATCGCGGACGCCGCCGGGGGCGTCTCGGACGAGGCGTGGGCGAACGCTGCGAAGCACTACGACGAGGACCAGCTCGCCGCCCTGGTGGGTCTGATCGCCGTGATCAACGCCTACAACCGGATGAACGTCATGGTCCAGCAGCCTGCCGGTGACTACCAGCCGGGCATGTTCGGCTGAACGGGGCTGCCGCTGCCGGGCCAGGGGCGACGGCCTCGGCAGCGGCCCCTGCTGCCTGCCGCCGGGGGGTCAGCCCCGGCTCCTCGCGCGGCAGGCAGTTCACCGGATATGGGTCGGTCACGTGCCAGGAGGCGAAACTCCGTACATTCCGTTCCGTCCCTGAACCGCTGCTTCCCGTTCGATTACAGTGCTTGCGCAGTCGCACACGGAGGGTCGGGCGGAAGGGGCACGGTGAGCACAGGGACCACAGCTGTCTGGGGCCGTGTCCAGCAGCAGGACTTCCGGGGCCGGGTGCGCGGGGCCCTGCTCGGCGGTGCCATCGGGGACGCGCTCGGGGCGGGTGTCTCGGGGCTCACCCTGGAGGCCATACGCGCCGCCCACGGCGTGGACGGGGTGGCCGACTTCGTCCCCGTGCACGGAAGACGGGGGGCCGTCACCGCCGTCACCCAGCTCACCCTTTTCACCGTCGACGGGCTGATCCGCGCCCAGGTCCGTCGTGACACCGGCGCCTGGCACCCGCCCACGGACGTGCACCGCGCCCATCTGCGCTGGGCGGCCACCCAGAGCGCCTGGGGGCCCGACGAACGCCGCAAGGACAACGGCTGGCTGGCCAGGGAGGAGTGGCTGTACACCCGCCGCGCCCCCACCCGGGAGTGCCTCGTCGGCTTCGGCGACGCCACGATGGGCACGCTCGCCGTGCCCAAGAACCCCGCCGCGCGGGACTCGGCCGCGCTCACCCGCTCCACGCCCTTCGGGCTGCTCGTCGGCTGGGAGCCACAGCTCGTCCTCCAGCTGGCCGTCGAGTGCGCCGCCCACACCCACGGCCACGCCACCGCCCAGCTCGCGGCCGGAGCCCTCGCCGTCATGGTGCACGGACTGGCCCGCGGGGAGACCCTGGACGGTTCGGTGCAGCACGCGCTCGCCCTGCTCGCCGGGCGTCCGGGCAACGAGCAGGTCACCGAGGCGCTCCGGCAGGCCCTCGGCTCCGTACGGCAGGGGATCCCCGGGCCCGCCCTCATCGAGGCGCTCGGTGACACCGACTCCGCGGAGGAGGTGCTCGCTGTGGCGCTCTACTGCGCGCTGGTGGGCGAGGACGTACGTCACGGGCTGCGGCTCGCCGTGAACCACTCCGGGCCGTCCGCGGCCACAGGGGCCGTCTGCGGGGCCCTTCTCGGGGCGCTGCACGGCGAGACGGCGCTGCCGCCGGCCTGGCTGGCGGAACTGGAGGGGCGCTCGACGCTCCTCGAACTCTCCGACGACTTCGCGATGGAGATGACCCAGGGTCCCGCTCTGCACAGTCCGACCGCGGTGGCCCCGGGCTGGCTGGCCCGCTACCCGAGGGACTGAGCGGGAGCGTCCGGGAGGACAGGGATGGGCGGGCGCCGCCGCGCCCGCCCACCGTCCGAGTGCCCCGCGTGCGGGGCCGGTCAGTCCTTCACGCCCTCCGGGACGCCCGTGCTCTCCGGGCCGGGCTTCTGCAGGGGAACGGCCGCCGCCGCTCCGCCGGCCGGGCCCCCGTCGTCCGTGTTGATCGTCTCGATGAGGGCGTCGCGCTCCGGGGTGTCCTCGGGCTTGATGAAGCCGATGACGATGTAGAGCACGAGGGAGATCGCCAGCGGCAGGGCCACCTGGTACTGCAGCGCGACGTCCGTCTTCACCGAGCCGTCGAGGTTGTAGTTGGTGAAGAAGAAGGCGAGCAGTCCCGCCGCCCAGCTGGTGAGCGCCGCCGTCGGACCGGAGCGGCGGAACCTGCGCAGCAGGCCCAGCATGAACGGGATCGCGATCGGGCCCATCAGCCCTGCGACCCACTTGATGACGACCGAGATGATGTCCTTGAACGTCGGCGAGTTGATCTGGGTCGCCAGCGCCATGGACAGGCCGAGGAAGGCGAGCGTGGACAGCCGCGCGGCCATGAGTCCGCTGCGGTTGCTCCAGGTGCGGGCCGCCTTGGAGAAGACCGGCGCGATGTCCCGGGTGAAGACGGCCGCGATGGCGTTGGCGTCGGAGGAACACATGGCCATCGTGTGCGAGAAGAACCCGACGACGACCAGACCCAGCAGACCGTGCGGCATCAGCTGCTCGGTCATCAGGGCGTAACTGTCCGAGGCGTCGGGCTTCTGGGCCTCGACGAGCAGCGGGGCCACCCACATCGGGAAGAAGAGCACGACCGGCCAGACCAGCCACAGGACGGCGGACAGGTAGGCCGAACGGGTCGCGGAACGTGCGGAGTCCGTGGCCATGTAGCGCTGGGCCTGGTTCCACATGCCGCCGTTGTACTCGAAGGTCTTGATGAAGAGGTATGCCAGCAGGAAGGTCACCGTGTAGGGGCCGGCCGTCGGCTCCGTGTGGCCCTCGGGGAGCTTGTCCCAGACCGTCCACAGTGAGCTGAAGCCGCCGAGCTTGCTCATGACGATCACGAGCATGGCCACACCGGCGAAGAGCTGGATGATGAACTGCCCCAGCTCCGTGAGCGCGTCGGCCCACAGTCCGCCGACCGTGCAGTACACGGCCGTGACGATGCCGGTGATGAAGATGCCCTGGGTGAGGGTGGCCCCCGTGAAGACGGAGAGCAGAGTGGCGATGGCGGCCCACTTGGCACCGACGTCGACGATCTTCAGCAGCAGTCCGGACCAGGCGAGGGCCTGCTGGGTCGGGACGTTGTAGCGGTTCTTCAGGTACTCCAGCGGCGAGGCGACATGCAGCCGCGAGCGCAGCCGGTTGAGCCGGGGTGCGAAGAGCTTCGCGCCGATGCCGATGCCGATCGCGATCGGCAGCGACCAGGTCACGAAGGACGTGACGCCGTACTGATAGGCGATGCCCGCGTAGCCGGTGAACATCACCGCGCTGTAACCGGACATGTGGTGCGAGATGCCCGACAGCCACCACGGCATCTTGCCGCCGGCCGTGAAGAAGTCGCTGACGTTGTCCACGCGCTTGTGCGACCAGAGTCCGATCGCGACCATCACACCGAAGTAGCCGATGAGCACGGCCCAGTCGAGACTGTTCATGTGCCCCCTCCAGGGGTCCGCCTTGTGAACGGGAACGCACTTCGTCAGTACGGCCGTTCAGCGGGGCCCCGTGCGGGAACGGGGACTTCAGGGATTGAACCGCCTGTTCGGGTTCTCGGTCAAGGATTTCTCGGTCAGAGATGTGAACGCGAATCAGCAAGGCGAACGATTTTACAGTTTCTTGACCTTGCCAGGCGTTGTCGTGAACGTGACCACGGCCTCACCATGAGCGAGCACTTCGTCAGGCTGTGCAGAGATCGGCGTAACGCAGGGGCGTGAGAGCGCCCGAGAACGCCCGAGAACGCAGAACGACCGCACGGGATGCGGGTCCCGTGCGGCCGGAGAAAGGGGAAAGCTGCACGACGTGAGGCTTACGCACGGCGCCGGGCGCGCTGCCGGAGCCGACCGCTGAGGTCGTGATGGTGCGGTAGGTGGGCCGGCGGCGCGGAGTCCGGTGACGGGCCGAGCCCCCTCGGCCAGGACGGCGGACCAGTCGAGAGGGCTCTTCTGTGTTCGTGCGCGCGTGACCGGACTCGGTACGACGGGTGCGGACCGGCCTGTCGGTCAGGCGTTGATCGAACCCGACGCGACGTCGCGGACGAAGGTGTTCCACGCTCCGGGGACGAAGGAGAGCGAGGGACCTTCGGGGGCCTTCGAGTCACGCACGGCGATGGCCTGTGTGACGGGCGACTTCACTTCGACGCACGCCCCGTTGCCGCCGGAGTACGACGACTTCGTCCAGTTTTCCGTAGCACCCTGAAGAATAGCCATGTTCACTCCGGTTCAGAGAGTTGATGTGAGTGGCACCAACTTCGTTCCTGTTGGCGTGATCGACGCTACTCGCCAACATCGCTTGGTGGTGCAGCCGTTCACTCGACCGGATGGCATATTCCATGCGGGTCTTCCGCTTGCGGTGGGGGCGGTGTATCTTCCCGCCCCCACCGCAAGCGGAGGCTTTCAGCGTGTGTAGCTCTTGGCGATGTCGCTGATGAACTGGCGGGTCTGGTCCACGTTCAACGCCTGCGCCCGCAGGTGCTCGTACATGACGCTGTAGCGCTGCACGTCGTTCGCCTTCTCCAGGTACAGGTCGCTGGTGACCCCTTCGATGTACACGACGCTGGAGTCCGCGGCGTCGGGGAACTCCAGGATGGCGTACTGCCCGTTGATGCCGGGGTGCGCTCCCATGTCGAAGGGCAGTACCTGCACGGTCACATGGGGCAGCTGGGACTGCTCGACGAGGTGCTCCAGCTGTTCGAGCATGACCTGCTTGCCGCCGACGAGCCGGCGCAGGGCGGACTCGTCGATGACGGCCCAGAGGCGCAGGGGGTGCTCCGGGGCGTTGACGCGGTCCTGGCGGCGGGCCCGGACGTTCACCCGCTTCTCGATGTCGGACGGCGGCGCCTCGGGCAGTGCGCCGTTGATCAGGGCCTCCGCGTAACTCCGGGTCTGCAGCAGCCCCGGGACGACCTGGGGCTCGTACACCCGGAGGGACTCGGCATCGGTTTCCAGCCCGATGTACACGCTGTACGGGATGTCGCCGAACGCGTGCCACCAGCCCTGCTGGCGGGAGTCCTTCGCCATCTGCATCAGGGAGTCCACGACGCGGTGGTCCTCGACCTCGTACACCCCGCAGAGATCGCGTACGTCGCGCTGGCTGATGGAGCGGCGGCCGTTCTCCAGGCGGCTGATCTTCGACTGCGAGACCAGCAGCCGCTCGGCCACCTCCTCGGCCGTCATGCCCTTGATCTCACGGAGGCGGCGCAATTCCTGGCCCAACCGGCGTCGCCTGACGGTGGGATTGACGTTGGTCGGCACGGAAACGGCACCTCCGGCTATGCAGCTTTGTAGCTGTGCGTGTCTGCTGTTCAGCAGATTGCCACCCGGGCCCCCGGGCGCGCTGGGAAATGGCGACACGCAATGACCGCACGCAACAGCGCGGGGCAGCCGGTGGATCCGGCTGCCCCGCGCCTGGTGCGGCTCCCGAACCGGGTCATGGGGACGTCGGTGCGGCGGTATTCGGTGCTCCGCGCAACTGTCCGCGCGGTCGTGCTGTCAGTGGACGGAGGTGTGCGCCATGCTGCCGCGACGCGCTTGTGCTTGCGGCTGCAACGGCACGCCCGCCGTCTGCTGATTACGGCGTGGCTGGACCGCCACGCCGTTCTGGACGTCCATCACGGCATGCGCCACGAGGCCGCCCATCGGGTCGTGTCTGATCAGGTCCCGGAGCCGGGAGCGCGACGAGCGCCCCTCGTTCCCGGGGTACAGGTGCTTGCCGAGTCCGACCGCGTGGGCCAGCGCGGCGAGCGCCGCGGTCCGCGGGTCCGGCGGTACGCCGGTGCGGATCGCACTGTCCAGCCGGGCTCTGATGTCCCGGCTGATTGCCGTGTCCGTCGCCTGGTAGCGAGTCGTCGGCAGCACCCCGCACATCTGGCCCGCCACGGCATGAACCATGCCGCACCGCTCCAGATGAGCGAGATAGATCTGGCGAAGTCCCAGCCGGGGCCCGCCGATCCAGTGGACCGCCCGAACCGGGCTGCCACGACGGCGCAGCAGCTCCAGTGCGGAGTCCAGAGTCGGATCTCCTGTCGGCCGTGGCATCACCACGGCGATACGATCCCCGTCAGGGGCTATCCGTCCTGCCAGAGCCAGCTCTACTAGCTGTGCCCCGGCCAGGCCGAGGTCGAGCGACTGCGGCTGCGCTGTGGTACCCGTGGTCGGGTCCAGAGCGAGCAGCAGAAGCTCCTCCGGAATTGTTCTGCGGCTCCTGCCCATCCATGCCTCCCCGCGTGGATGAGTGACAGGGTGACCCCTCTCACATTGGTCTGTCGAGGGTGCCTGGGTGCTTTGTGAGGGAACCGTTAGGTATGTCGTTCTCGTCTAGCGGCTCGGTCAAGGGTTCACACAGGACACTGGTAGATGGTTCGGACAGTGCGGGCATGACCCCGCGGCTCATCAAGGAGGTATCGGTGGCGGGCGAGTCCCCCGACATGTCGGAGCAGCGGAAGTCGTCGGGGACGGCTGAGGGACGCGATCCGCGTCTCGCAGTGTTCCGGGAACCGGGCGCTGCGCCGGGCGCGAACACGGCGGGCGGGACGACGGGCGCCGCGACGGACAGCGAGACGGCGGTCTTCCGCCTGCCGCACTCCGGGAAGGCCGGCGCCCCGGCGGGCGGATCCGCGTCCTCGGAGGCCCCGGAGGGCCCTGAAGGCACCTCCGGGCCCCGCGGGGGCGCCGAGGGGGCCGGTGACGCGGAGGAGACGGCCGGGACGGCCACAGGGGCGTCTGAGGCGCCTTCGGGGGCGGAGGAGCCCGCCCCGGCCGCGACGGAGACGGAGACGGAAACGGATGCGGATGCGGATGCGGCCTCCGAGGCCGAGGCCGGGTCCGCTGCTGCGGCTGACGCGGATTCCGGCCGGCCCGAGGCCGGGGAGCAGCCCGAAGCCGGTGCCGGGGACGCCGAGGCCGCTCCGGAGGTGTCCGGATCCCGCTCCGACGCCGACGCGGATGCCGACGCGGATGCCGATGCCGAGGCGAACGCGGAAGCGACGCCGGCCGACACCCGGCTGCGTGCCGCCGTAGCGGCGTGGGTGGCGACCGACGAGGAAGCCGCAGTTCAGGGCGGCGCTGACGAGGGTGTGGGCAGGCCGTCCGATGGCGACGACGTGTCCGACGGCGACACCGACGACGCGGCGGCAGCCGCTGCCGACAGGAAGCCAGGCGACAGCGACCCTCCGAACGACGACAGCGACAGCGACGATCCCGTCGCCGACAGCGACGGCTCCGAGGCCGACAGCGACGATCCCGACGCTGGCAGCGATGCCGAGGCGCCGGCCGGCAGCGAGGCCGATGAGGCCGCCGACAGCGAGGTCGAGACGGTCGCCGGTACCGACGACGTACCCGCCGTCAGCGCCCCCGGCGGCGCTCCCCGCGTTCCGAAGACCCGCGAGGAGGCCGCCCCGGCCAAGGAGCCGGAGCCCGCACGCGACGGGCGGGGAATCGATCACCCGACGGCCGTCTTCAAGGCGCCCCGCGTCGGCCAGGTCGACCAGCCGACGACCGCGCTGAAGATCCCGCCGAAGGAGCGGGAGGCCGCGCGGAAGCCCGCCTCCTGGGCTGCCGGGGAAGCCTCCGGGGCCCCCGAGACGCCCGCCGAGCGGACCAGCAAGTTCGTCCCGCTGCGCTCGGACGACGTACGTCCCGCTGCCGTGGTCGGTCCCACGGTCACCCCGGACGTCGCGGCGAAGCCCGGCACCCCCGGGGCCCCAGGGGCGGGGCTCACCGAGGCCGAGCGGACCAGGCAGCAGCCCATGCCGCCCAAGCCGCCGCTCGACCTGCTGGCCGAGCTGACGAACACCCCGCCGCCCCCGGAGACCCCGGTCCGCACGGCGGTCCGGCGGGTCAAGATCTGGACGCCGCTGGTGCTCCTCCTCCTGGTCGCCTTTGCGATCGCACAGGCGGTGCGCCCGCTTCCCGAACCCGTCCTCGAGCTGACGGCGAAGCAGACGTACGACTTCGCGGGGAGCAAGCCCTCGCTGCCCTGGCCGGACGAGGGCCAGGGCTTCATGGCGGCCACGGGGCTCGGCACGGTCGACTCGTTCGGCGAACAGAAGGCGGTGCCGATCGGCAGCGTGGCCAAGGCGATGACCGCCTACGTCGTGCTCAAGGACCACCCGCTGAAGAGGGGCGAGGACGGGCCGGCCGTCAAGATCGACGCCAAGGCCGAGGAGGAGGGCAAGCTCGACTCGGTGGGCGAGTCGACCCTCAACACGGTCAAGGCCGGAGAGACGATCACGCAGCAGGACGCCCTGGCGGCCATCATGGTCCCTTCGGCGAACAACATCGCCAGGCTGCTCGCCCGCTGGGACGCCGGTTCCGAGGAGGCGTTCGTCAAGAAGATGAACGACACCGCCAAGGAACTCGGCATGGAGAACACCACCTACACCGACCCGTCCGGGCTGAACGCGACCACGGTGAGCTCCGCCGAGGACCAGGTGAAGCTGGGCGAGAAGCTGGTCGAGATCCCGGCGCTGATGGACATCACCAAGCTGCCGTCCTGGACGGACCCGTCGGGGCAGAGCCACCGGAACTACAACACCCTGGTTCCGTACGACGGCGCGCTCGGCATCAAGACGGGCTCCACCACCAAGGCCGGAGGCAACCTGCTCTTCGCGGCGCACAAGAAGGTCGGGGACACCGACCAGCTCATCGTCGGCGCGATCCTGGGGCAGCACAAGCCGCCGATCATCGACACGGTCAACGCGGTGAGCAAGGAGGCGATGACCGCCACGCAGGACCTCCTGGAGAGCCGGACCGTCGTGAAGAAGGGACAGGTCGTCGGCGTCGTCGACGACGGCTTCGGCCGCACGACCGACGTGGTCGTGGCCGAGGACGTCAAGGCGGTCGGCTGGCCGGGCCTCACGGTCAAGCTGGAACTGACCGACGACGGCAAGACGATTCCGAACGCGGCGGCGGCGGGCACGAGGGTCGGCACGATGACCGTCGGAGAAGGCGCGAGCCAGGTGGAGGTCGCGGTCACGCTGGGCACCGCACTGGCCGAGCCGTCCTTCGGCGACAAGCTCACCCGCATCACCTGACCGGCCCGGTACGGCCCCCTGCTCCGCAGCCGCGGGCAGGGGGCCGTCCGGTGACGGGGCAGCGGGCGGAAAATGCCGCGTGCTAGCGTCCCGAAAGGCAACGAGGGGGCGCCGGTACGCGTCCCTCCGAGTACGGATGAGGCCCGTGCAGCACATGGACGGTTCGGCAGGCCCGGGCAGGGACGGGGAGAGTCGCAGTGACCACCGCTGAGCCGACCAGGGCGGAGACCGGCCCGCCGCCCACCGAGAACCTCTCCATCCGGATCCCGGCCCAGGCCGGCGGAGGCAGCGACGGCGCCGACGACTCGATACGGAGCCGGATCCGGCGCCACCCGGTCCTGCTGACGACAGCGGTCGCCGCGGCCGTGCACCTGCTCTGGTTCTTCTTCTTCGCCAACAGCGGCGGCGACATCGCCGCCCAGGACGCCTGGGCCGAGTTCGTCGGCCGCCACCCCGGTACCGCGTACAACCTCTCCTGGTACGGCGGGATGCACCCGGTCTCGTACAGCGTGGTCTCGCCCTACCTGATGTCCGTGCTCGGTGTCCGTACGACGATGATGATCGCCGGCACGGTGTCCTCGGCGCTCACCGCCCTGATCCTGGTGCGGGTGCCCGCCGTCCGTAACCCCCTCGCGTGTGCGCTCGCCGGGGTCTTCGCGTACCTGTGCAACGCGCTCTCCGGCCGGGTGACGTTCGGGCTCGGCATGATGTTCGCGGTCGGTGCCGTGGCGGCCGTGTTCTGCTGGCCGCACCGCTGGCGTCGCAAGCGGTGGGCGAAGGCGGTGGTCGCGGCTCCCCTGGCGGGGCTCGCAACGGCGGGCAGCCCGGTCGCCGGTCTCTTCCTCGGCGTCGTCGCGGCGGCGCTGTTCCTGAACAAGCGGCGCCCCGGGGCGTACGCGATCGGCCTGCCGCCCGTCGTGGTGGTGGCCCTGTCCTCGTGGTGGTTCCCCTTCTCCGGTACGCAGCCGATGTCGTTGGGGACCCTGTCGCTGCCGTTCGTCTTCGCCGTCCTGGTGTTCTTCCTCGTGCCCCGGGACTGGCACACCGTCCGCACGGCCGCCGCCGTGTACGGGGCGGGGACGCTCCTCACGTACTTCATCGACTCGCAGATCGGGTCGAACGTGTCACGTATGGCGATGCTGTTCGCCGGGGTCGCGCTGCTGGCCGCACTGCCCTACACGACGCCGCGCACCCGCCGCTGGTACGCCCTGGTCGTCGCCTTCGCAGGACTGAACTTCTGGATCGGCTTCAAGGGCGTGGACGACATCGTGCGCACCGCCCCCACCGCCTCGTGGGCCCGTGAACTGGCTCCCCTGGTCAACCAGCTCCAGAAGGTGGGGGCGGAGCGGGGCCGGGTCGAGGTGGTGCCCGCCAGCAGCCACCGGGAGGCCTCGGCGCTCGATTCGTACGTCAACCTGGCCCGCGGCTGGAACCGGCAGGCCGACATGAAGCGCAACCCCCTCTTCTACGACGACACCCTCGACGCCGTGAACTACCACGAGTGGCTGAACCGTTGGGCCGTGCACTACGTGGTGCTGCCGGCCGGGAAGCTGGACGGCAGCGGAGCGGAGCAGGAAGCCGCGCTGATCGCGAAGGGCCAGCCGTACCTGCAGCCGGTCTGGAGCGACGCCAACTGGAAGCTGTTCAGGGTCCTGGACCCGGTGCCCCTCGCCGACCCGCCCGCGACGGTGGAGCGGGCCGACGACGACAAACTGACGATCCACGTGCGGACGGCGGGCCGCGTCCTGATCCGGATCCCGTACTCCCGGTGGCTCGCCGTCGTGGACGACGAGGGCAGGAGCGTGGAGCGGCCGCAGGAGACGGAAGCCTCCAAGAAGCGCTCGGAGGAGGACGGGAACGCCCCGAAGGACTTCACCAACGCCCACGGCTGCCTGATCAAGGTGGAGGAGGACGGGGACGGCGACGAGTGGACCGAACTCCTCGCCCCGCGCCCGGGTGTCTACCGCCTGGCGGCGCCCTACCAGCTGCAGCCCGGCACGCCGTGTCCCGAGGAACTGCGCCAATAGTGCGGGAACTCTCCCACCGGGCGGGCGGCACTGGCAAGGTGTGCTGCCATGAGGTGCCAACATTGCGGCGGCGAACACACAGGTCCGCTGCCGGGCATGGTCTGTCCCCGGTGCGGTTCCGTCGAACGCCCGCCCCGTGGGAGTGGTTCCTGGATCGCCCGGGAGACGTTGTCGGGCCGGGTCTCCACGCTGCCCCGGCGCCGGAAGGCCCTGCTGGCGGCGGGAGTCGTGGTGGCCGCGGGCAGCCTGGCCACCGCCGTGTCGCTGCTCGCCGCGGGGGCGGGCGGCGAGCGCCCGGAGTCCGCGGGCCGGGCCGGTGCCGTACCGGCACCGATCGGTGGCGGGGCCCCCACCCGGATCGGATCCGAGGACACCGAGCCGTCCGGTGACGGACCGCCGGGTCCGCCTGCCGACGCGGGCCGCTACCGCTTCACGGCGTGGGCCGGGCCCGGCTGCACCACGGGCGGCTATGTGGAGAACGGGCGCTTCGAGAACGGCGACGCGGGCTGGTACACCGTCGAGTCGGGCGGTTTCGTGGGGAGTTCGTGCGACGGCCGGTTCAGCGCCGTACCGATGTCGGGGAGTCCGGGCCAGGACCGGGGGAGCAGCGCCGTCTGGTCCTGGCGCCTGGGGGACGGCTTCCGCGAGTGCGCACTGACGGTGTTCGTGCCCAGCAGCGTCCGCGCGAGGGACGTGGCCGGTGACCCGTCCGTCTACCGGGTCCTCTCCGACCCGCACGACGCGGACTCGGCCTACACGGGTTTCACCGTGCGGCAGCCGGAGCACCGTGGCACCGCCGTGGACGTACGGACCTACCCGGTCAAGGGGGACACCTTCGCCGTGCAGCTGCTCGACCGCGGCCGGGACTGGGGCGACGCGGCTCTGGTGGGCGCGCACCACGCGGCGGCGCAGCTGAAGGCCTCCTGCCGCTGACCCGCCGGGGCCGGCTCCACGCCTCGCGCCGGGGCCGTCCGGCGGTGAAGGGTCACCGGACGAACGGGCTGTCCCGTTCCGCCAGGTGGGCGGCAGGACCGGCGGCCCTCAGCACCACATCCAGTGCCCGGTCCGGGTCGGAGGCGTAACAGCCGCTGGCCCAGGCGGCGTTGGCTTCGACGACCACCCACTGCCCCGCATCGGTGACTCCGACGTCGACGACGATCGCGGACGGCAGCGTGTGCCCGCAGGCGGCGAGCAGCTCGGCGCCGAACGCGCGCGCCGCGCCGGACAGCGGAGCCAGGTGCAGCCGTCCACGCGTCGCGTACCGGCTGCCGGTGCGGACCTGCCCGTCGAGCAGGTAGAGCCGGTACTCCGCCTCGAGGACCAGGACGTCGCTCACCAGCACCGTCGTCCTCGGATCGACCGCGTCCGGCCCCGGCAGCCGGGACCCGTCGGCGTAGATCAGAGCCGGAATGCTCTTGTCGTTGGGTGATTTGACGAAGGCCGGGCGGCGCAGCCCGTAGGCCTCACCGATGGGCACGGCGCGGATCTCGCGCCGGACGAACGCGTCGGGCAGCCGGGCCAGCCAGTCGGCGGGAGCTTCGAGGGGTGCGACGCCCAGCGCCGGGGCGACCGCATCGGCGAAGGAAGGGCCGGCGTGCAGATACGCGCCCCCGCCGCGCAGCCCCGCCGGAACCTCATGGTCCGGCAGCTGGACGGTCCGCATCCCCCGCTGCCGGGCGGTGTCGCGGAGGGTCCGGGCGGAAGCGGTGAGACGGGGCGGGAGTACGAGGGCCATGGGCACGGATCCTGCCGCAGCGAGGGGTGCGGGCCCACCGGATTTCGGTCGGCGGCCCTGCCGGCTCCGGCTCGCACGGCCCGGGCGCACGCCCACGAGAAGGCCGTCGCACCGGCGGGTCCGGCCGGCGGACCGCACCGTCCTCCCCCGCAGGGATCCGTACGCCGCCGTCCCGTCGCCGGTGAGCGCATACTGGCCTCATGGACGCGTCCACATGTGCCGCACCCCGCCTGCGGGAACGGCTCGGCAGCGCCGTCTTCGCCCGGGTGGCCGGTCCCGCAGGACCGGAGAACCGCGCCCGCATCCACGGGACACCCGGCCCGCGCTGGTTCGGCCCCGACCGGCCCATCCGTACCGTGCACGGCGATGCGTCCATGTTCATCGGCGGACTCCGGGCACTCCTGCTCCAGTCCCTGCACCCCCTCGCCATGGCTGCCGTGGAGGCCCATTCCGGTTACCGCGGCGACCCCTGGGGGCGGCTGCAGCGCACCAGTACCTTCCTCGCGGTGACGACGTACGGGACAGCGGAGCACGCACAGCAGGCGGTCGACCGGGTGCGGTCCGTGCACGGCCAGGTGCGCGGAACGACTCCGTCCGGAGAGCACTACGCCGCCGACGACCCGCACCTCCTCGGCTGGGTGCACGTGGCCGAGGTCGACAGCTTCCTGCTCGCCCACCGGCGCTTCGGAGCCGAACCGCTCGACGCCGCCGGGTACGACGGTTACGTCGCCGACGCGGCGCGTGTGGCGGAGGCACTCGGGGTCACCGATCCCCCGCGCAGCCGCAAGGAGCTCACCGCCCGCCTGGGGGCCTACCGCGGTGAACTGCGCCCGACGGAGGAAGCCCGTCAGGCGGCACGCTTCATCCTGCTGCACCCGCCGTTGCCCTGGGCCGCCCGCGTGCCCTACGCGGTCCTCGCCACGAACGCCGTCGCCGCCCTCCCCCGGTGGGCCCGTACGTCGCTGGAGCTGCCCCGGCTGCCGGGCGTGACCGAAGCCTGCGTGGCCCCGACCGGGCGCGCACTGACCGCCGCGATCCGCTGGGCGATGGCTCCGCCGCGCGACTCGCCGTGATCACAGGCGCCACGCCTTTTCCGGTGTACCCGGATCAGCGTCGGGAGACCGCGCCGTGCACGCCCCCGGCCGGGGCACCGAGCTGGTGCGTGCACGGGTCCGCCGTGCTGTACTGGCGACGTGGAGCGAAAGCACGCACTGTCATCGGTCACCCACCTGAGGCGACCCGGCGGGGTGGCTTCGGACGGTCCGGGTGACCGGCGGGCCGAGCAGGCGCGCACCCGGGTCAGGCTCATGATCGAGATCACGGCGCGGGCAGGGGCCTACCGCAAAGGACTGGTCGCGGCCGCCCGCCGCCTCAGCCCGGAGGAAGCGGCGATCCTCTCGGATCTGGAGCGCCACGGGCTGCAGGTGCCCCAGTTGCACGACGTGCTGTGCGGCGGCCATGTGCTGGTGGACGAACCGCGGCTGTACGAGGACTGGCGGTTCGCCGAGGTGAGTCACGAGCGCCTGTCGAGCCACCACCGTGACATCGACAAGGCGCTGTATCCCGACATCGGGATGCGCGGGTACGTGGTGCGGGAGAAGCTGCACGGGCGCACCGCACAGGGCACCTGGGTGCAGTTGGAGAAGACCCCGGCCGCTTTCGGCGGGCGGAAGCTGCCCAGTGTGAGCGACCTCCGCCACCTCATGGACTACGTCGTCTACCGGATCACGCGCAGCAATGTCGGGCCCTGGGGGCTGTCCCGGATGACCGAGCGGCGCCCGCTGTACCTGTCACCGTCCCTTGCCGTGCCGACGTCCCTGACGCCTCCGGTCGCGCGGGTGCTGACCCAGGCACTGCGCCGGATCGAGGAGAGCGACGACGCCACCGCCGTTTCCGCGGACCTGGCGGCCCGGTTCCCGCCCCCGGACCGGGAGGACCTGACGGGGGAGCTGGGACAGTCGCTGTCCGGCAGGGCGGGCCGAGGGCTGTTCGGCAACTCCGAGGTCTGGGTGACCGAGACCCTCTCACGAAGCGCCGCCGCGGTGCTCCGCGAGAGCCGCGTGCCGCCTGCGGTACCACTCCTGCAGCCGGGAGGGCGGTCATGAGCGACGACGATCAGCGCGACGTCCCCCCTGCGCCGCCGTCGGACGCGGGTGCGGCGACCGCCCCTCCGGGGCTGGTGTCGGCGGTGGTGAACCTGGTCGGCACAGGACCGGTGCTGCTCGGCGCGTACACCATCGCGGAGCTCACCGCCGTGGACGCGATCGTGGACTTCCTGGAGGCCAGGCCGTCGGACGACGTGATCGCCGAGGCCGTCCGCTCGCTGGCGGCCCGACAGTTGCTGCTGGCGGGTGACACGGGCGAGCAGGTTCAGGTGCAGGGAGACCTGGGTATCGCCGTGGCCTTCCAGCAAAGGGCCCGCACGGTGCTCGATGCCCGTACGACCGGGTCGGGTCCGGGTGAGCCGTGGCGGATCCTGTTGCTCCCCCAGCCCGAGCGGATCTGCCTCATGGTCCGCATCGACGCGCTCGGCGTCCACCAGTTGGGGCTGCACAAGCTCGACGAAGCGCTGACCACGCTCACCGAGTGGCTGCCGCGGGGCTCGCCGGCGGACCCTGACGAGTCAGTGGACACCGACGCCGTGCTCGCCGCCTCGGAGCGCTCCGCGCTGATCACCGTCACCGACTACACGGCGCGTGCATCGGCCGAGACGGCCGGCAGCAGCAGGGATCTGGTGCTGGCCCGCAGCGGCGAACGGCTGTACGTCCTCACCCGCGACCCGGGCGACCGGGAGAAGCTGGTGCCGGACCCCCAGGCGGGCAAGGGCAACGTCCGCGAACGGCTCGTCGGTCTGCTGACGCCACATGGACCGGGTGCTCAGGAGGCGGCCTGGCCGTGAGTGGCCGCCGGCGTCGATGTCAGCCGCAGATGTCAAAGGCCACACCTGAACGTTCAGGTGTGGCCTCTGTCCTTGTGCCCCCGGCAGGATTCGAACCTGCGACACCCGCTTTAGGAGAGCGGTGCTCTATCCCCTGAGCTACGAAGGCGGGGATCTGTCGGAATGTGTGGTGATGTTCCCGAAGGTGGACGAATCCATCCAGCTGGAATCCCGACAGTCTACCGGTGGTGCTGCTGATCAAGGCTGCGCCACCGCTGACAGTGTAGCGGGTGGCGTCGAGCCTCCTGCGGCGAGCGGGGTGAGCCTCGTACGGCGTGCGGGGAGGGCCGGGTTCCGGGGCGCCGGGCCGGGCCGGTTGACGAGGGCAGGGGGCGGGCATAGCGTCGCCGCGTTGCTGAGCCAGTACGTGGAGAGGCCTTTCGTGCCGCACACCGACCCCAGCCGTGCACCCGACCCGGAAGCCCTCGCCCGGATCGAGGCCGTGTTGACCGGCCCGGGGGCTCCGTTCGCCGTGGTGCGGGCGGAGCACGGGCCTCTCGTCTACGCGAACGGGCCGCGCACGCTGAGGGAGTTCGTGGAGACCACCTGGGCGTTCGGCGACCAGCCGTTCCTGATCTCGGGTGAACGCGTGGTCTCGTACGGGGAGTTCTTCGCGGCCGCCTCCTCGCTGGCCCGGCGGCTCACCGAGTCGTACGGGCTCCGCCCCGGTGAGCGGGCCGCGCTGGCGATGCGCAACCACCCCGAATGGCAGATCGCCTTCTGGGCGGTGCAGCTGGCCGGACTCGTCGCCGTGCCGCTCAACACCTGGTGGACCGAAGGCGAGTTCGGCTACGCCCTCGACGACTGCGAACCGACGGTGCTGCTGGTCGATGCGGAGCAGTTGCCGAAGGTGGCGGACCGTGGCCGGAAGGCGGGGGCGCGCTTCGTCGTCTTCCACGGCGAAGGTGCCTTGCCGGCCGGGGCCGAGTGGTACGCGGATCTGCCGGAGCCCGATCCGGCGGCGGCGCCGCCCGAGGTGGAGATCCGGCCCGAGGACGATGCCACGATCATCTACACCTCCGGCACCACCGGGCGGCCCAAGGGCGCCGTGGCCACCCATCTCGCGCAGGCGGGTGCGGCCCTCAACCCGCGTTACCAGGCGGCGGCCTCGGCGCTGGGCCGCGGGGTCGTCCCGGGTCAGGGGCCGGCGCCGGTCACCCTGATGACGTTCCCGTTCTTCCACGTCGCCGCGTTCACCAGCCTGTACGCGGCCATGGCGTCGGGCGGCACCCTCGTCCTGATGCCGAAGTGGGACGCAGGCGAGGCCCTGCGGCTGATCGGCAGGCACGGGGTCACCCACTACGCGGGTGTTCCGGCGACCGCGCTCCAGCTGCTCGCGGCGGCGGAGCGCGCGGGCGACGGTCTGGAGGGCCTGAAAGGGCTGAACACCGGCGGGGCGGCGGCCCCGCCGGACCTGGTCGCCCGGCTCACCGCACAGCACGGCGAGCGGATCGAACCGCGCAACGGCTACGGCCTGACGGAGACCAGCGGCGGTGTGCTCGCCAACTTCGGCGCCGCGTACCGGGCGTACCCGGACTCCGCCGGTACCCCGACACCGGTCACCGAGGTCCGGATCGCCGGTCCCGCGGGAGAGGCCCTCCCCGACGGCGAGACCGGAGAGCTGTGGCTGCGCGGCCAGTCCCTGGTCCGTGGCTACTGGCGCGACGAGGCGGCGACGGCCGAGGCGTTCACCGGGGGCTGGTTCCGTACGGGGGATCTCGCCGTCGTCCGGGACGGCCGGGTGGCCGTCGTCGACCGGATCAAGGACATGGTGATCCGGGGCGGCGAGAACGTGTACTGCGTGGAGGTCGAGGCCGCTCTGCACGACCATCCCGAGGTGGAGGACGCGGCGGTTCTCGGCGTCCCGCACCCGGTACTGGGCGAGGAGGTCGCGGCGGTCGTCCGGGTGCGCCCGGGTTCCGTCGTCACGGCGGAGGCGCTCCGCGCGCATGTGGGCCGGAACCTGGCCGCGTTCAAGGTCCCCGCCCACGTGCTGGTGACGCGGAAGCCGCTGCCCCGGAACGCGACGGGGAAGATCCTCAAGCGGGAGCTGCGCGGCGCGCTCCAGGAGTACGGACGCGAGGGCGAGGGCGAGGTCGAGGGCAAGGGCGAGGGCGAGGGCGAGGGCCTCAGGGCCGGGTGATCCGTACCCGGTGGTGCCCGTCGTCGTCCTTCTCCAGCACGGATATTCGTATGCCGTGGGTCCGGTCGGTGAACGTTTCGCCCGGCTGGAAGGCGGCGTCGGAGAGCTCGGCGTGGACGTTCGGCCGCCGCGTGCAGCCTCCGCTGTCCTCGGTGCTGTCCTCGACCGAGACCGGGCCCTGGCCGGTGTCCACGTCGGAGCTCACCTTGTAGATGAGGACCCCGGGCCGGCAGACCGCTTCGTCGTTCCCCTCCGCGGTCCGCACCTCGACCGCGTAGCCGGACTGCGCGCTCACCGGCACGAAGGCCAGCTTCGGGCCGCCTGGCGTGGCCAGTGGTTCGAGGACGTGTTCGCTGGTACCGGGCGTGGCGGCGCAGCTGATCTGTTCGCCGTCCAGCCAGCCGAGCTTCCACTTGTGCCAGCCCAGGAGGTCGTTGTTGGCCCCCCAGTCCTCGGACATGATGTCCCAGTGGCCCACTGAGCCGCCGCCCTCCATCGTGTAGAGATCGGGCAGCCCGAAGACGTGGCCGTTCTCGTGGGGGAGGACCCGGTAGCCGGTCTCCTCGTACGAGCCCGAGCCGTCGTCCTGGCGGCTGTAGACGAAGGACGTGTTGGCGAGCGGGACGCCGTCGGCGTGCGGGGCGTCGTCGTTGCCGGAGAAGGTCACCGAGAGGACCGTGTCCAGCGCGGAGGGGCCGGCGTTCGGGGTGACGAGCACGTTGACCAGGTCGTACTCCGAGAAGTCGACCTTCGGGTCTGCGACGGTCACCAGGTCTTCGACCATCTTGCGGTAGCCCGGTTCGTACGGGGCGCCGCGCTCTATCCCGTACTCGGAGAACGGCAGCGGCATCCGCAGCCAGTCGTCCACGGGTGCTTCGGGCCGGTAGGTGAGACGGCCGTAGGAGCTGGTGCGGAACCAGTCGGAGGTCTGCGGGAAGAATTCCGCGAGCCGGTCCGCCGCCGGTTCCGCCGCCCGCGCGTCGGGGAAGTCGATCATCAGGTTGAGGGCCCGGATCCGGCCGGTGGAGCGCGCGTAGCCGGGTGGTGTCGGCAGGCCCTCCGACATCTGTACGCCCATGGCCGTGGATATGCGGCACGGTGCGAGGCCGGTCCCGCGGGGCGCGGCCGCCGGTCCGGCCGAGGCGCGGCCGGCGGTGGGGAGGGTGGAGCTGGCCGACGCCGTCGTCGCGATGATCAGGGCTGTCGCTCCGGCGAGGGCGAGGAGCCGGGGGTGCCCGCGTATCCGGTGGCGGGGCTGCTGCATAGGGCGTCGCCTTCGGGTCCGCGGCAGCCGGCCGGCTCCGACTGCGCTCTGGCGATCAGCCTCTGCCGGGTCGTGGGGGACCGCTCGCTGGGTGCGCCGATGGAGGGGTTTTCGGCCGCATGCGGCATGTGTTCCAGGTCACAGGGGTGCGGGAAATAACCGGGGATCCTCTCCCCGTTTGTACTTGTGTTCCCACGAAACGGGGACACGTTCCCCGGTTCGCCGGAGAGCCGCCCGAACACCAGAGGAGAGGGTCGTAGCCGTGGAGTCCGTCGCCGGAACCGCCACCTGCGCGGCACAGCGCCGTGCGTCCCGTCCGCGGGCCGACGCGCTGCGCAACCGGGAGCGGATCGTGACGGCCGCGCGTGAGATGTTCGTCGAGTTCGGGCCGGATGTGCCGCTCGACGAGGTCGCGCGCAGGGCCGGAGTCGGCAACGCCACGCTCTACCGGAACTTCCCCGACCGGGCGGCTCTGGTCCATGAGGTCGTCCTCGCCGTCACCTCCCGCACCACCGACCGGCTGGAGGAGGCGGTCGCGGCCGAGTCCGACCCCTTCGCCGCGCTCAGCCGCTTCGTCCACGCGGCGGCCGACGAACGGATCGGGGCCCTGTGCCCGATGCTGTCCGGCGGCTTCGACAGCGACCATCCCGAACTGCTCACCGAGCGCCGGCGCCTCGAAGAGGCCGTCGAAGGGCTCGTGGAGCGTGCCATGTCCGCGGGGAGGCTGCGCACCGACATCGCCGTCGGTGACGTACTCGTCGCCCTCTCCCAGCTCACCCGGCCCCTGCCCGGCATCGCCTGCCTGGAGATAGACCGGTTCACCCACCGCCATCTGCAGCTCTTCCTGGACGGGCTGCAATCCCCGGCCCGGTCGGAACTGCCCGGATCGGCGGCGACCTTGGAGGACCTGCGCGGCGGACGCTGACGCCCGCGCACCGGAGAACCGACCCACAGACTTCCGCCCAGCACCAGCCCTGAAGCAGGGCCGGACCTGAAGCCAGGCCCGGCCCTCGGTACCGCCCGCCCTTTTCCGATGTCGTACGCGCGCCCGTTCGCGGCCCGTTCACGTCGTGATCCTTCATGTCCTTAGGTGGCTACTCCCATGTCGAAAACAGCCGGCACCCTTCCGGATCCCAGCCGCTGGAAAGCGCTGAGCTTCATCGCCCTCGCCCAGCTGATGGTCGTGCTCGACGCGACCATCGTGAACATCGCCCTGCCCTCCGCCCAGACCGACCTGGGCATTTCCGAGGGCAACAAGCAGTGGGTCATCACCGCCTACGCCCTGGCGTTCGGCGGGCTCCTGCTCTTCGGCGGACGCATCTCCGACCTCTGGGGCCGCAAGCGCACCTTCGTCGTGGGTCTGCTCGGCTTCGCCGCGGCCTCCGCGCTCGGCGGTGCGGCGCAGAACGAAGCGATGATGTTCGGCTCCCGTGCCCTGCAGGGTGTCTTCGGAGCACTGCTCGCGCCGGCGGCCCTTTCCCTGCTCGCGGTGATGTTCACGGACGCGAAGGAGCGAGCCAAGGCCTTCGGCATCTACGGAGCGATCGCCGGTGGCGGTGGCGCCGTCGGCCTCATTCTGGGCGGGTTCCTCACCGAGTACCTGAACTGGCGCTGGACCTTCTTCGTCAACATCCCGTTCGCGATCGTCGCCGCCGCCGGTGCCTACTTCGTCATCCGTGAGCCGGCCGGCGGCCGCAACCGCTCGCCGCTCGACATCCCCGGCGTCGTCCTGTCCACGCTGGGCCTGGTCGCGCTTGTCTACGGCTTCACCCGCGCGGAGTCGGCCGGATGGTCGGACGCGCTGACCATCGGCATGTTCTTCGCGGCCGCGGTGCTGCTCCTGGCCTTCGTGGTCACCGAGTCGCGCGTGAGGTCGCCGCTGCTTCCGCTGCGCGTCCTGATGGAGCGCAACCGTGGGGGCGTCTACCTCTCGCTGGGTCTCGCCATCATCGCGATGTTCGGGCTCTTCCTCTTCCTGACGTACTACCTGCAGGTGGTCAAGGGCTACACACCGGTCAAGACCGGCTTCGCCTTCATGCCGATGATCGTGGGCATGATCGTCGGATCCACGCAGATCGGGACCCGGCTGATGACCCGCGTCCCGCCGCGGCTGCTGATGGGCCCGGGCTTCCTGGTGGCGGCGGTCGGCATGCTGCTGCTGACCCAGCTGGACATCAACACGTCCTACGCGGCCGTCATCCTGCCGGGCCAGCTGCTGCTCGGCCTGGGTATGGGTACGGCGTTCATGCCGGCCATGTCGCTGGCCACGCACGGCATCGAGCCGCGTGACGCGGGTGTGGCCTCCGCGATGGTGAACACCTCGCAGCAGGTCGGCGGCGCCATCGGTACGGCGCTGCTCAACACGATCGCCGCGGGCGCCACCACCGCGTACATCGCCGATCACGCCGCCGGTGCGAGCGACCCGAAGCTGCTCGAGCTCCAGGCCATGGTCGCCGGATTCGCCGCCGCCATCTGGTGGGCGGTCGGCATCCTGGTCGCCGCTTCGGCGATCGCGGTGGTCCTGATCAACACCGGACGTCCGGGTTCCGGTGCGGTCGACGGCTCGGGGGAGCCGGCGGACGGCGTCGAGGACGAGTTCAGGATCCCGGTCGTCGCGCACTGACCGGGCGGGGCGCCGGACCGGGCAGCCGGTCCGGCGCCGAGCCGCCCGGCGTGACGCCTGACGGCTTTCGGTGCCGGCCCGGCATGTCTGCCCTGGCTCCGCTCAGCGGAGCCAGGGCAGATCCGCGTCCGCTCAGCGGAGCCAGGGCAGATCCGCGTCCGTGCCCTCCGGCTGCAGGCCGGTGGCGATGACGTGCATGATCTCGCCGAGGCTCTCCACCTGCTGGGGGCTGAGCCGGTCGAACATCGCCTGGCGCACGGCTTCGACGTGTCCCGGCGCTGACCGCGCCAGCATGTCGTAACCCTCGTCGGTGAGGACCGCGTTCTGGCCGCGCTTGTCGGAGGCGCAGTCCTCGCGGCGCACCCAGCCGTTCTTCTCCAGCCGGGCGACGGCGTGGGAGAGGCGGGAGCGGGTGATCTTGGCGTCCTTGGCCAGCTCCGTCATGCGCTTACGTCGCCGGGGGGCCTGGGAGAGGTGGACGAGCAGTCCGTAGTAGATGTGCGGCATGCCGGCATCGCGCTGCAACTGGCGGTCGAGGTGGTCCTCCATGAGCGTGGTGGCGTGGAGGTAGGCGCGCCACACGCCCTGTTCTTCGTCCGTGAGCCACCGGGGCCCGCCGGGGGATGCCGTGGTCATGTACTCCACTGTACGACCTTTTCTTGAAAGTTGAACTAGATAGAGCTAAGGTCTCTGGTAGTTGGAACTTGAAGATTCAAAGACTTGGTCCCGTAGAGCCGATCTGCCGAATCCCCGGTGCTTGCGCAGTTGCCCGTTCCCGGTACCTGTAGAGAACACACATACCTTGATCGGCAGAGGAATGGGAGTGTCATGACAACCACCGCGGAACGCATGCCCGCCCTCTACCTGTCCCACGGTGCCCCACCGCTCGCCGACGATCCGGTCTGGCCCGGGGAGCTCGCCGCCTGGTCGGCGGGGCTGCCGCGCCCCAAGGCGATCCTGATGGTCTCCGCGCACTGGGAGGAGGCCCCGCTCGCCCTCGGTGCCACCGAGCCCGTGCCGCTGGTCTACGACTTCTGGGGCTTTCCCCCGCACTACTACCAGGTGCGGTACGCCGCCCCGGGGGCCCCGAAGCTCGCGGACGACGTCCGCAAGCTGCTGCGCGGCGCCGGTACCCCGGTCCAGGACATCCCCACGCGCGGTCTCGACCACGGGGCGTACGTGCCGCTGGTCGAGATGTTCCCGGCCGCCGACATCCCTGTCCTCCAGATCTCCATGCCGACGCTCGACCCGCAGAGGCTGATGGCCATCGGGCGCAAGCTGGCCCCGCTGCGTGACGAGGGGGTGCTCATCGTCGGGAGCGGCTTCTTCACGCACAACCTGGCGGCGCTGCGGCACGCCGGCGGCGGCACCCCCGGATGGTCGGCGGAGTTCGACGACTGGGGGCACCGCGCGCTCCAGGAGCAGGACGTCGACTCCCTGCTGGACTTCGAGCACGCCTCACCGGCGGGCAGGCTGGCCCATCCCCGCACCGAGCACTTCGCGCCGCTGTTCGTCACGCTCGGGGCGGCCGAGGGGGAGCTCGGTCAGGGGCGCAGCGTCATCGACGGCTTCTGGATGGGTCTGGCGAAGCGCTCGGTGCAGTTCGGCTGAGCAGCGGCCTCTCGTACCAGGACACGTCCCAGTACCGGCTGAACTTCCGGCCCACCTCGGTGTAGGTGCCGACATGGCGGAAGCCGAAGGCCTCGTGCAGCCGGACCGACGGCTCGTTCGGCTGTGCGATCGCGGCGTAGGCGCGGTGCACGTCCTCGTCCGCCAGGGCCTCGAACAGCGCTCTGTAGAGCTGGGTGCCGACCCCGCGCCCCGTGGCGCCGGGGTCGAGGTACACGCTCACCTCGACCGAGGTGCCGTACGCCGCCTTCGGGCGGTACGGGCTGCTGGTGGCATAACCGAGGACATGCGGCGCGTTGTGCCGGGTATCCGGATCCAGAGCAACCAGCAGTCTGTGGGGACCGTCTTCCGGGTGGGAGCGCAACCAGGGCAGACGCTCCTCCGGAGTGAAGGCGGCCGTGTCGAATGTGAGCGCGGTCTCACGGACGTAATGGTTGTAGATGTCCGTGAGGGCCTGCAGGTCGGCTTCCACGCCCGGCTTGACCTGCACGTCTGTGGGTATCTGCGGCATCTGTCCTCCCCTGGGGGCCGACAGGGTACTGCATGATCTCGAAAGTGAATGGACGTCGTGGGAATTCTGTCCGGATTCCAGTCGTTGTTTCCATCGGATGCAGGGCACCCGGGAGGGTGTCGCGACCTACTCAGCAAGGGAGCACGCATGGCAACCCGTGCCGTCGCCCGTCGTTCGTCCGCCAGCACCGGCGGGACCGACCGGGCAAGCAGTGTTCGCGCCGTGGGCGGGGAGATCGCCGATCGCGACCTGGTCGGCATGTACCTGGACGAGATCGCTCGCACACCGCTGCTCGACGCCGCCAAGGAGGTCGAGCTCTCCCAGACGATCGAGGCGGGCGTCTTCGCCCAGCAGATCCTCGACGGCGTGGTGGAGAGCGAGGCCGGCGGAGCGAAGCGCGAGGAGCTCGAGGCGCTGGTCGCCGAGAGCGAGCGCGCCAAGGACGTGTTTATCCGCTCCAACCTCCGGCTCGTCGTTGCCGTGGCCAGGCGCTACCCGCGGGCGGGCCTGCCCCTGCTCGACCTGATCCAGGAGGGGAACGCGGGCCTGGTGCGCGCCGTCGAGAAGTTCGACTACGCCAAGGGCTTCAAGTTCTCGACGTACGCGACGTGGTGGATCCGGCAGGCCATCACCCGCTCCATCGCCGACCAGTCCCGCACGATCCGCCTCCCCGTGCACCTCGTCGAAGAGCTCGGCAGGATCCGGCGCGTGCAGCGCGAGTTCAACCGTGAGCACGGGCGTGATCCCGACCACGCGGAGATCGCCGCCGAGCTCGACTCCAACAGCGAGCGCGTCGGCAACGTCCTGGACTGGGCCCGTGACCCGGTCAGCCTGAACATGTCCGTGGACGACGACGGCGACACGCAGTTCGGGGACCTGCTGGAGGACACCTCCGCCGTGTCGCCCGAGCAGTCCGTGATGACGCTGCTGCGCAGCGAGGAGCTCGAGGACCTGATCGGCAAGCTCGACAACCGCACCGCCTCCATCATCAAGATGCGTTACGGGATCGAGGACGGCCGCGAGCGGACCCTCACCGAGGTGGGCAAGCAGCACGGTCTGACACGCGAGCGGATCCGCCAGATCGAGAAGCACGCGTTGCTCGAATTGAAGCGAATGGCTCACGACACGGGCTTTGACGCTGCGGCGTGAGCCATTAACCCGTAATCTCCCCATCAAGCCGGTTCGCACCGGCCCGACGACCGGTCTCCTTGCCGGTCCCCTGAGCTGAGTCCCGGCGCCCACCCCCCCCGGCGCCGGGGCTCATCCATGTCCGGCCCGCCGCGGCCCGACCGATGCCGCCCGGGAAAGGCGCGCGCCCAGGACTCCGAGGCGCTCCACCAGCTCCGGCGGGCCGTGCGCCTCGAACGCGCACTCCACCAGCGCGAGCCGCAGGGCCACCCATTCCAGCGAACTGTGGGAGCTCGTGCGGAGTCGGCAGCTGTGTGCGCCGCCCGGCTCCAGCGCGCCGAGCTCCGCGGGCAGCCGGGAGGCCACGAAGTCGGCCGACGCCTCGAACGTCACATCGATGTGCAGCTCCGGCTGGGCGCGGGACCTCGACCTGGAGAGGAGTTCCGCGCCGCTCTCGCTCCCGGCAGGCAGCTCGCGCGGGGTGAAGCGGGCGCCGGTGGCGAAGGGCTCACTCACCCGGTCCACCCGGAAGGTGCGCCAGTCCTCGCGGCCCAGGTCGTACGCGACGAGATACCAGCGGCTGCCCGTGCTCACCAGCCGGTACGGCTCGGCCTGCCGCTTCGACGCGGCACCGTCCCCCGCCCGGTAGCCGAAGCGCAGCCGTTCGCGCGCGGTGACCGCCGACGCGATCACCGTGAGCGTCCGCGGATCGATGGTCGCACCGTCGCCGCGGGTGAGGGGCACCGTGGCGTTCTGCAGGGACGAGACCCTGTGCCGCAGCCGTGACGGGAGGACCTGCTCCAGCTTCGCCAGGGCCCGTACGGACGCCTCGTCGACGCCCTCGATGGCATGCCCGGCTCCGGCCCGCAGCCCCACCGCGATGGCCACCGCCTCCTCGTCGTCCAGCAGGAGCGGCGGCATCGCGGCGCCCGCGACCAGACGGTAGCCGCCGACCGAACCGCGCGACGCCTCGACCGGATACCCGAGGTCGCGGAGCCGGTCGATGTCGCGGCGGATGGTGCGCGGGCTGACCTCCAGCCGGCCGGCGAGTTCGCTGCCCGGCCACTCACGCGGTGTCTGGAGGAGCGACAGCAGTTTCAGCAGTCGTGCCGGGGTGTCGGTCATGGGGACAGGATGCCCGTCCATCAGGTCATAACCTGACCTGATGGGCCCCTAGCTTTCTTCCATGACTTCTTCCGAATCTCTGCCGGCCACGGCAGCCGCCCGCACGGCGCCGACGGGGCCGGCTGCGTCGCAGGACCCGGCGGACCGGCGCCGCTGGTTCGCCCTCGCGATCGTGATGACCGCGGCCTTCATGGACCTGGTCGATGTCACGATCGTCAACATCGCCATCCCGAGCATCACGCGGGACATGCACGCCTCGTTCACCTCGATCCAGTGGATCACCGCCGGATACGCACTGGCCTTCGCGGCCGGTCTGATCACGGGCGGCCGGCTCGGTGACATCCACGGCCGCAAGCGGATCTTCCTCATAGGCATCGGCGGCTTCACGATCGCCTCCGCCCTCTGCGGCTTCGCCGTGAATCCGGAGATGCTGGTTGCCTCGCGCATCCTGCAGGGCGGCATGGCCGCACTGATGGTGCCGCAGGTGCTTTCGATCGTGCATGCCACCTTCCCGGCGCACGAACGAGGCAAGGTCTTCGGGCTGTTCGGCGCGATCGTGGGGCTCGGAGCGGTGTCCGGGCCCCTGCTGGGTGCCCTGCTCACCGAATGGAACCTCTTCGGTCTCGAGTGGCGGCCCATCTTCCTGATCAACCTGCCGGTCGGCATCGCGGGACTGGTGCTCGGCAGGAAGTTCATCAGCGAGTCCAAGGCACCGAAGGCACTCCGCCTGGACCTGACAGGTGTGGCCCTGGTGACTCTCGGCCTCCTCATGCTGCTCTACCCGCTGACCCGGGGACGCGAGCTGGGCTGGCCGCTGTGGGGGCACGTGTCGATGGCCGCCAGTCTCCTGGTCTTCGCGGCACTCGTCGCCTTCGAGCGACGGAAGGCGGACCGGGACGGCTCGCCGCTCATCGAGCTGTCGCTGTTCCGCTCGAAGAGCTTCGCCGCGGGCACCGCCGTGCAGCTGACCTTCGGTATCGCTCTCGGCATCTTCTTCCTGGTCTGGACGCTCTACATGCAGATGGGGCTGGGCTGGAGCGCCCTGAAGGCCGGCTCGACGGGCATCCCGTTCTCGATCGCCGTATCGGGCGCCGCAGGTGTCTCCGTGCAGAAACTCGTGCCTCGCTTCGGCCGCAAGGTGCTGCAGGCGGGCGCGCTGTTGATGATCACCGGACTGCTGCTCTACATCTGGGAGGCCGGACAGTACGGGCTCGCCATCACCCCCTGGCAGATGGCGCTTCCGCTGGTGGTCATGGGCGTGGGCATGGGGCTGATCGTCGCTCCGCTGACGGACGCGGTGCTCTCGGGCGTGCCGAGGGAGCACTCCGGATCGGCGTCCGGGCTCATCAACACCGTGCAGCAGATGGGCACGGCGCTGGGGCTCGGCCTCGTCTCGGTCGTCTTCTTCGGCTCGATCGGTGACCGGCTGCCGCCGGAAGCGGTGGGTGCGGCGTTCGCGGACGCCTTCCAGCAGTCGCTGTGGTGGGTGGCCGGGGTGCTCGCGGTGATCTTCCTCGTGATGTTCGCCCTGCCGGCCAGGCCCAAGGTGCATCTGGAGGCCGGCGGGGACGACATGGACCCCGCGCGCGCCCAGGGCGATGCGCTCCCGCAGGAACCCGCGCTGACGAGCTGAGGGCCGACGAGCTGGCGCCCGGCGAGCTGGCGCCCGACGAGCTGGCGCCCGGCGAGCTGGCGGCCGGGCGGTCCCCGTACGGCGGCCAGGCCGGTCAGCAGATCCGGGTGCGGTTCTCCATGGCCAGGCGCGCGGCCTGCTCGTCGTCGTACACCTCGCACATGTGGCGGCCGTCGGGTGTGGCCGTGTGCTCGACCTCCCAGAGGCTGGTCTCGCTGCCGTCCAGGAGGAGGAAGGCGTGCTCGTAGAGCGTGAAACCGGCATCCCGTCCGTCGACGCGGTACTGGCGGCCGAAGACCTGGGTGATGTGGTGGGCGAAGGCAGCCCGGAGCAGTCCGGCCGTCCCGATGCCGGGACGGTCGCCGTTCTCCGCGCGGCGCAGGACGCGGCGGGCGTGGTCCGCGGAATTGTCCGGGGCGTACATGCGGGGCAGGGGAGCCGGGGGGACGCTCATGAGCAGGGTGAACGCCTCCACGTCCTCCCGGAGGCCCTCGTCACCGAGGGCTGGGGTGTCCCAGAAGCTGCCGGCCAGGCGCGCGGCGGCGACCTGCGCGTCGCCCTCGTCGTCGTACAGCTCGTGGCGGCGCGGGGCGGGGATGTCCCTGCCGCCGCCGTGCACCAGCTCCCACAGGGTGACCGTGGTGCCGTCGGAGAGCAGGTAGGTGTGCCGATAGGTCTCGCGGTGCAGGACGGCGCTGTGGTGGGACGAATGCAGGGCGCTGCTGTGCGCCAGCGCCGTCCCGAGCCGGTCGACCGTGGTGTCGGACAGTTCGAAGGAGTTGAGGGCGCATCGCAGGAGTCGCTCGAGGTGCTGCTCGGTTGTCTCGTACGGATCGCTCAAGGTGCTGTCTCCAGGCCGTCGCCGCGTGTTACCCGATGCGTGCATAACGTAGTCCCTGGGTCTGACATCGTGACCGGGGTTCGCGAAAAACGTACCGCGCACGTGGAAAGTTCCCGGCCTGTTCGGGATGGCACGCAAGAGGTTCCCGGCCTGTTCACGATGTGCCGTAGAGCTCGCTGTACGAGGGGAACGTGCCTCCGGGACCGTCGGCACCCCGGGCCGCCCTGACGGCCTTCACGATGGCCCGGGTCAGGGCGTCCGCCGCCGCCGCCAGGATGTCGTTGAGTGCTGCGGTGGGCTCCGGGGGCAGCGGCAGCCGGCCGGTGGAGAGGGCGAAGACGGTGTCCCCGTCGGTCAGCAGGTGGACCGGCCGGACGGCGCGCGCCAGCCCGTCGTGCGCCGTGCCTGCGAGCTTCTGCGCCTGGGCACGGGAGAGGGCGGCGTCGGTGGCCACGACGGCGATCGTGGTGTTGAAGACGCCGCTCCCCCGGGGGCCGTTCGCACGGGAGCGGTCCGGCGGTGAGCCGTCCGCCGGTCCGCCGTCCCCCTCCGCGCCGTCTCCCCGGGCCGCGTCCCGGATCTCCGCCAGCCGCCGGCGCGCGGCTTCGTGCACCGAGGGTGCCGGGTGCACGGGCGGCTCCCCCGAGCCGTACTCCCCGTACAGCACCCCGGTCCGCGGATCGACGACGGAACCCGCCGCGTTGACGACAGCCAGCGCGGCGACCGTGGTCCCGGAGGCCAGCCGCACACTGGCCGTGCCGACGCCGCCCTTGACCTGTCCGGCCACGGCTCCCGTACCGGCGCCCACCGAGCCTTCGGGGACCCGCGCGCCCGGCCCGGAAGCGGCGGCGGCCTCCACGGCGGCACGCCCGGTCGAGGCGTCGGGGCGGGCCCTCCACCCCCCGCCGCGGCCCAGATCGAAGAGGCAGGCCGCAGGCACCACCGGGACCACCTGGGAGGGGTCCGGGCCGACACGGACACCCCGCCCCTGCTCCTCGAGCCAGGCCATCACGCCGGAAGCGGCGTCGAGCCCGTACGCGCTGCCGCCGGTCAGCACGACGGCGTCGATCCGCTGCACCAGATTGCGCGGATCGAGGGCGTCGGTCTCCCTGGTGCCGGGGCCGCCCCCGCGTACGTCGACGGCCGCCGTCGCCCCGCCCTCGGGGGCGAGGACGACGGTGGTCCCGCTCAACGCGTCGTCACCCGGCACCCGGGCATGCCCGACGCGGATCCCGGCCACGTCCGTCAGCGCGTCCAGCGGGCCCGGGCCGGGCAGTTCCTCGGTCATGACGAGCTCCTCGTGGGTGCGGTGCCGTGTACCGGCGAACGTACAGGTGACGGCCGGGGGAGCGGAGGCGTGCGCGCACCCGCCGGTGCGCGGGCCACCTGGGCGACGCGACCACACCATCGGGGTACATAACGGGACCGAACGCCTGTTGCGGACCTACGGTGGCCCGGTGACCGAGCCACCAGAACCCGCCGCAGCCGAGCAGTCAGATTCCGGTGCCCGCACAGGCACGTCCGGCGGGAAGGACGGCCGGCGACACGGCCCGGGGCCCGGTTCCGGAACCGGGCCCTCCGGAACCGGGGTCTCCGCCTTCGCGAGGGCCGCCCGGCGCCTCCCCCGATCCGTCTCCGGCCGCGCGACCCTGGCCGGCGCCGTCGTCTCCGGCCTGCTCGTCCTCGCGATCGTCTTCGGCAGCCGCCTGCTGCACGACTTCGACTCGGCGCTGCTCCCCTATGCCGTCGCCACCGTCTTCCTCGCGTTCGGCGTCGCCTACCGCTACACGGTCTGGGTCTCGGCCCCCGGCGCCCTACGGCTCTTCAAGAACGGCTGGCGGAGCCTGTTCTCGAAGGAGAACTTCCGCAAGGCGCCCACGGCCCTGCCGAAGATGACCGCGACGTATCTGGGCTTCCAGAAATTCCTCGGCGCCCGTTCCCACGCCCGCTGGGCCGCCCACCAGCTGATCTTCTGGGGCTGCATCCTCGCCGCGCTGATCACCTTCCCGCTGACCTGGGGCTGGTTCACCTTCACCTCCGGCAGCGGCTCGGGCCCCGGCTACGAGATGCGCATCTGGGGCCTCAAGATCATCGGTTTCGACTCGCTGAACTTCCTCGGCTGGCTGATGTTCCACGGCCTGGACATCGCCGCGGTGCTGGTCATTCCCGGCGCGTCGTACTTCCTCTGGCGCCGGATGAAGGACCGCGGGGCCATCACCGGACAGCGGTTCGCCTACGACATGGTGCCGCTGCTCGCCCTGATCGTCATCTCCGTGACCGGCCTCCTGCTCACGTTCTCGTCGATCTTCCTGCACGGCGGAGGCTACGAGTTCCTGGCCATCCTCCACATGGTGTCGGTGGTCTTCACCCTCATCTACATCCCGTTCGGGAAGTTCTTCCACATCGTGCAGCGCCCGGCGGCGGTCGGCATGCAGCTCTTCAAGTACACCGGGCGACAGGACGACCAGGTGTTCCCGTGCCGCCGCTGCGGCGAAGCCATCGACACCGGCCCGTACGTCGAGAACCTGCGCGGCACCATGCGCGACCTCGAACTCGGCTTCGACGAATGGACCGAGTACTGCCCGCGCTGCAAGCGGGTCCTGCGGGGCAACGCCTATCTCACCCAGGTCAAGAAGGGTTTCAAGTGACCGCGGATCCAAGCGCAGCAGACGGCCGTACGGCCGTCCCCCTCGATCCCTCCCTCGCCCCGCCGGGCACCCGTGGCTTCCGCGACGCGGGCGGCATCCCGGCCGACAAGTGGCACGCCGACCAGAACGGCGAGACGCTCGTCCCCACCCACTGCTGCTTCTGCGGGGTCCAGTGCGGGATGTACCTGCGCGTGGACCGCGGGGGCAAGGTCTTCGGAGTGGAGCCCCGCAACCACGACATCAACCGCATGCGACTCTGCCCCAAGGGCATCAACGCCTACCAGCAGGTCAACCACCCGGACCGGCTCACCGCCCCCCTCATGCGCCGCTCCCGCGACGAGGAACTGCGGGAGGTCTCCTGGGACGAGGCGCTCGACTACACCGTCTCCGAGATCAAGCGCATCCAGCGGGACCACGGCCGCGACGCCTTCGGAGTGCTGGGCGGGGCCAGCCTCTTCTCCGAGAAGACGTACCTGGTCGGCAAGTTCGCCCGGGTGGCGCTGAAGACCAGGCACGTCGACTACAACGGCCGGCTCTGCATGGTCAGCGCCGCCGGAGCCAACAAGCTCGCGTTCAACATCGACCGGGCGGGCAACCCCTTCTCCGACATCCTGCTCACCGACTGCCTCCTGCTGGCCGGAGCCAACGTCGGCGAGTGCTTCCCCGTGCTCACGCAGTACGTCTGGGGGGCCAGGGACCGTGGCGCCACCCTGATCGTGATCGACCCGCGCGAGACGGCGGTCGCACGCACGGCCGACATCCACGTAGCGCTCAAGTCGGGCACCGACTCGGCCTTCTTCAACGCCGTGCTGCACGTGATCATCGAGGAGGGCCTCACCGACGAGGCCTACCTCGCGGCCCACACCACAGGCTGGGAGGAGGTCAAGGCCAACGTCGCCCAGTACCCCCCGTCCCGCGCGGCCGAGATCTGCGGCATCCCCGCGGACCAGGTCGTCCAGGTCGCCCGCGCCTTCGCCCGGGCGCCGAAGGCCATGGCCTTCCACGCCCGGGGCATCGAACACCACACGCAGGGCGTGGAGAACTGCCTCACCGTGATCAACCTCTGCGCCGCCACCGGCCACATCGGCAAACCCGGCGCCGGCTACGGCACCCTCACCGGGCAGGGGAACGGGCAGGGAGGCCGTGAACACGGCCAGAAGGCCGACCTCCTCCCCGGAGGCCGCTCGATCCTCAACGAGGAGCACCGCCGGCAGATCTGCGAGATCTGGGGCATCGAGGAGTCCGAACTCCCGGCCGCCGGTACGTCGATGATGGAAATGGTCTGGCAGATGCAGCGCCAGGAGATCCGCGGCCTGATCGGCATCTGCAACAACCCCTTCGTCTCCCTCCCCAACTACGCCGTGGTCAAGGAGGGGTACGACACCACCGAATTCCACGCGCAGTTCGACTTCTTCCTCTCCGAGACCGCTGCCAACGCGCACGTCGTCTTCCCCGTCACCATCTGGGCGGAGGACGAAGGGGTGATGGCCAACGCCGAGGCCCGTGTGGTCAAGCACAACAAGGCGCAGGAACCACCGTCCGGGGTACGGACCGACACCTGGGTGATGTGTGAGATCGCCCGCCGTCTCGGAGCCGGGGACAAATTCGCCTTCGCCAGCTCCCGCGACGTCTTCGACGAGCTGCGCAGGGCTTCCGCGGGCACGATCATCGACTACTCCGGGATCACCTACGAACGGCTCGAGGAGACCGGCGGGATCGCCTGGCCCTGCCCGTCCACCGACCATCCCGGCACACCCCGGCTGTTCGAGGACGGTACGACCTACCACGCCGACGGCAAGATCCACATGCAGGTCGTCGAGTGGCATCCGCCGGCGGACCCGTACGACGACGAGCACCCGATGACGCTGACCACCGGCCGCACCGTCGCCCACTTCCTTTCCGGTAACCAGACCCGCCGGCTGGGGGCCCTCGTCGAGCAGACTCCGCGGCCCTGGGCGGAGGTCCACCCCTCCCACGGATTCCGCAACGGCGAACCCGTCCGTGTCGTCACCCGCCGCGGCAGAGAGGTCTTCCCCGCGCTGGTGACCGAGGCGATCCGGCCCGACACGGTGTTCATCCCCTACCACTGGCCCGTTCCGACAGCGGCCAACGCCCTCACCATCGACGCCCTCGATCCCCGCTCCAAGATCCCCGAGTACAAGGTCTGCGCCTGCCGCATCGAGCACGCCGGAGCGATCGACGAGGTCCCCGCGCCCCCGGTCGCCCCCGGCCATGTCGCCTACCCCGAGACCCAGGTCTCCCGCACCGACCCGCTGCCACCCTCGGCCCCGCAGGGCCGTGGCACCTCGGAAAGGAGCTGATGCCCGGATGATGGGCAGAACGATGTTCATCGACCCGGGGCGCTGCATCGGCTGTCAGGCCTGTGTCTCCGCCTGCCGGGAGTGCGACTCCCACCGCGGAAAGTCGATGATCCACCTCGACTACACCGACGAGGGGTCCTCCGTCGCCTCCCTTCCCACCGTCTGCATGCACTGCGAGGACCCGGTGGCCCCCTGCGCCGAGGTCTGTCCGGCCGACGCGATCCTGGTCACCGCCGACGGCGTCGTGCAACAGGCCGACACCACCCGCTGCATCGGGTGCGCGAACTGCGTCAACGCCTGCCCCTTCGGTGTTCCGAAGATCGACCTCCAGGCGAAGCTGCAGCTGAAGTGCAACCTCTGCTACGACCGCACCGCCTACGGGCTCGCCCCCATGTGCGCCACCGTCTGCCCGACCGGTGCCCTCTACTACGGCACCGTCGAGGAGCTCCAGGCGGAACGCCCCGGGGTACAGGTCGCCGACACCTTCGTCTTCGGCGAGAGCGAGGTCCGCACCGGAGTGGCCATGGTCGTCCCCGCGGAGCGGGTCCGGTGGCCGGTACCCGGCGGACTTCCCGTCGTCGAGATCAACGGGAAGGACGTCCGTCGATGAGCGTCACCGAACAGCAGCAGCCGGGCCCCGACCACGGCTCCGGAAGCGACCCCCGTGAGGCGCTGCACGACAGGATCGCCGCCGACTCGCTGACCACCCGCCGCGACTACCTCCGCATCGTGGCCACCGTCTCGGGTGGCCTCGCCGTGGGCGGTCTGGCGGTGGCGGGCGGCATTCTCCACCGGCACGGTGAGACCGAGGACGGGAAGTCGCCGGCCCCGAAGCGGATCGCCGCACAGCTGCTGCCCGGCGAGTCCCTGGCCTTCCGCTACCCGGGCGACGAGGACCGGGCGGTCGCCGTGAGGATGGACGACGGCACCCTCGTCGGTTACTCCGCCGTCTGCACCCACCTGGCCTGCGCCGTGCTCTGGCGCAAGGACCGGGGTGCGGAGGGCGAGCTGTACTGCCCCTGCCACGAAGGGGTCTTCGACGCCCGCACCGGCGAGGTGACGGCCGGCCCGCCACCCCGCGGACTGCCCAAGGTGGCCCTGACCGAGCTGGAGGACGGCAGCATCTGGGCCGTGGGCACCACCCGCTCCGGCGAGAGCCTCGAGGAGGGTCTGTGCCGTCAGCTCGGCGAGGACCGCCCGGACCTCGCCGAGCGGATCGGCTGCCCCGGCACCGGAGGCGGCGCCGAGGCGCCGTCCGCGCCGGCCCCGTCCGGCGCCACGACGACGGGGGTTCGGTCATGACCGAGCCCCTGGACCCGGTCGAGCCGCCGCGGCCGCCCCGCTCCTCCGGATCGGCGTATCCCGAATACCACCCGGGCAGCGCGCGCGCCGAGCTGAACCGGCCCGTCCACGAGCGCTATCCACAGATCCGGCCCACCAGCGGCTACGCCGATCCTCGGGTGCGGCACACCGGTCCGGGTCCCGGGGCGGGCTCGGAGCAGGAGCCCGAGCGCTCCGCGAAGCTGACGGCCCGACTGGTGCTCGCGATGAGCGTCGTCATCGGCCAGCTGTGGGCTCTGACGGAGGTCGTCAACGTGTGGATGGAGGGTGACACGGGCACCGCCTGGTGGGGCGCCGGCTTTCTGTGCCTGTCGTTCCTCGTCGTCCTGGGGCTGTGGCTGCTCGACCCGAAGGACCGCTGAGCACGGCCGTACCCTGGAGGCATGAGTACCGCCCCCGCCCCCGGACCGCGAGAGTCGAAGCCGACGCAGCCGCAGCAGCGGCCGCCGCGGGAGCCCAGGCCCGAGCCGCCGGCTCTGATCTTCGACGATCCGCTGGACCAGCAGTCCTCGGACGATACGGACCGGGGGTGGGGCGAGCGGGCTCCGGCCGGTGGCGGCGCGGCCGATCTGGCGCGCTTCCTCGACGAGAAGCCGCCCCACCACGGCTGACGTCGTCGAGCGGTGGCGATTCCGGCCGGCTGCGCCTGTCCCTGCCGGGCGGCCGGAGTGTCCCGGGTCTCCTCGAGAACATCCGGTCCGCTGACTTCCAGCCCGTTCGTCTTCGGCGTCTCCGCACGCTCTCCTGCAGCGCGGCTTCGCTCTGGCTCACATGTGAGCCTTTCCCCGTGCGTGCCGTGGGGGGAGCGACCTGCCCCGCCGCATGCGGCGGCAGAGACCCACTCTGTCCGGTCGGGTACTTCCGACGGGTGAGTTGACGCGGTGCCAGTCCTATTCGGCATGGGACACCGCCACCGCGAGCCGACCCGAGGCACCGGCACCCGCCAGAGCAGCCGCGGTGTCCCGCTCCACGGACAGGACCACCAGGGCGCCACTCCCCGGGCCCGGCCCGCCGTCCGCCCCCGGGAGCGAAGCCTCCCCGCCGCCCGCACCGCGCGGGATCTCCGCCACCCGTACATCGCGTGCCACCACTCTCGCCTCCGCGTCACCGTCGACTGCGGCGATCACATCCACGCGGTCGCCGGGTCGCAGCAGCCCGACCGTCGCCGCGTCGGCGATCCGCACCGGGGCGGACACCAGCCGTACGGCCCGCCGCTCAGGCCCCGGTGGCGCGTCCCCGGCGGCGGCGGCCCCTCTCCCACCGCCCGGCCCCGAAACGGCCAGCACGGCGGAGGCCAGTGCGAACCCCGCTGCCAGCGCCCTGCGACGGCAGCGCAGCGCCCGCCGTAGTCGCTGACCACCGCCGCCCCGCACGCGCAGGGGCCCGAAGGACGGGACCCCGCGAGGTGCGGGAGGCGCGGGATGTGTATCGGGCACCGAGGGGGACATGGCCAACACCACCTGCCGTGAGGGCGGTCCGCAGATCGGCGCCCGCGTCCCCGCGCACCCCGGTGAGGGGACGCACGGACAGGCAGGGCAGTGCCTGAGGACGCGAGGCGAAGAGCTGGGGAACGCGCGAGGGGAGTCCCGCGGGATGCCCCGCCGGACTCCCCTCACGATCCACCCTCCGCCGAGATCCCGTCCGGCCCTGTGGACAGCCCACACGATGTGGACAACCCGGCCACCCGTACGAGCGGTAGCCGGAAACCGGCAGAGCGCCAGCGGACCTCGGCAACGGGTCCCGTCGGCGCTACGGCGCGGGAGCGCGGCATCAGGCCCTGCTGGCGCTCAGGCGGCGGGACCGCGACACAAGCAGCGAGACCGGGGGATCAATCATGCCCTGTCGGCGCTACGGCAGCGGGACCGGGGGATCAGGCCCTGTCGGCGCTACGGCAGCCCGATCCCCGTGTCGATTCCGTCCAGCGCGTGCGCGCAGACGCAGTCACGGTCGTCGCCCGGAGGCAGGGCGGCCACCGCGTCGAAGAGCACCGACCGCAGCCGGTCCACATTGGCGGCGAACACCTCGAGCACCTCCGTGTGGTTGACGCCCTCGCCGGCCTCGGCCCCCGCGTCGAGGTCCGTCACCAGCGTCAGTGTCGTGTAGCAGAGGTTCAGTTCACGGGCGAGTACCGCTTCCGGGTGTCCCGTCATGCCGACGACCGACCAGCCCATCGCGGCGTGCCACCGCGACTCCGCACGGGTCGAGAAGCGAGGGCCCTCGACCACGACCAGGGTTCCGCCGTCCACCGGTTCCCAGCCGCGTCCGCGCGCCGCCGCCAGGGCAGCCTTGCGGCCCCGCGGGCAGTACGGGTCGGCGAAGCCGAGGTGCACCACGTTGGGCTCGGTTCCGTCGGCCCGGGTCTCACCGTCGTAGAAGGTCTGCGTGCGGGCCTTGGTGCGGTCCACCAGCTGGTCCGGTACGAGCAGGGTTCCCGGCCCGTACTCCGGCCGGAGACCGCCGACCGCGCACGGGCCGAGCACCTGGCGTACGCCGACGGAACGCAGGGCCCAGAGGTTGGCGCGGTAGTTGATCCGGTGCGGCGGGAGATGGTGGCCGCGGCCGTGGCGCGGGAGGAAGGCCACCCGGCGTCCCGCGAGATCACCCAGGAAGAGGGAGTCGCTCGGAGCCCCGTACGGGGTGTCGACCTGGACCTCGGTCACGTCCTCCAGGAAGGAGTAGAACCCCGACCCGCCGATGACACCGATTTCCGCTGTAGCCGTTTCTGCGTTCGCCATGCGGTCAGATTAACCGGGCGCGCACGACCGGGACCCCGCCGAGTCGGTCAGCGGGGTCCGGGTGAGACGTGTGGTGTGGGCGGCCGGCCTCAGGCGGCCGACGTACCGCTCGACGACGTGGAAGAAGCCGAGGCGGAGGCCGAGGACGACGCCGAGGCGGCCGGCTTGGCCTCCGGCTTCGCGTCCGGCTTCGACGAGGACGACCCGGCGGACGAGTCGGACGCCTTGGGGGACGACGTGGCCGGCGTGCTGCTCGACGAGGAGCCGCGGCTGTCGTTCCGGTAGAAACCGGATCCCTTGAAGACGATGCCGACAGCCGAGAACACCTTCTTGAGGCGTCCCTCGCAGTTCGGGCACACGGTCAGGGCATCATCGGTGAACTTCTGCACCGCTTCGAGGCCCTCGCCGCATTCGGTGCACTGGTACTGATAAGTCGGCACTTGCTCCTCCTGGCACTCTCACTCAATGAGTGCTAACGACGCTTCATACTGACGTATTCCGAGCCATCAGTCCACTGTGACCGGCTCGCGGTGACCCATCCCACGCGCCACCGTCCGTCCTCCGGGCGGCGGCGTCAGCCGTGAGCGCAGGGTCAGGAGGGTCGCCAGGGCGAGTGCCGTGCCGGCCAGCGGCACCACGAAACCGGTGCTCGCGCCATGGGCGTCCGCGAGCTGTCCGGCCACCGTGACGGCCGCCGCCTGGCCGAGCGCCACCGCGCCCGTCAGCCAGGTGAACGCCTCCGTCCTGGCCGATGCGGGCACGAGCGCGTCGACCAGGGTGTAGCCGCTGATCAGCGCGGGAGCGATGCACAGTCCGACCAGCAGTCCGAGGCCCGCCAGCAGCGGGACGGAGTGCACGGCCCAGAGCCCGGACGCGGTCAGTGTCAGGGCCACGTAGCCGATCGTCAGCCGGCGGCGCGGGCTGCTCTTCCAGGCGATGGCGCCGCAGGCGATCCCGGCCAGCATGTTGCCGGCCGCGAACACCCCGTACAGCAGCCCGTTCACGCCGGGCCGGCCGATCTCCTCGGAGAAGGCCGTCAGGGAGACCTGCATGCCGCCGAAGACGGAGCCGATGCCCAGGAAGGTGATCGCGAGGACGCGTACCCCGGGTACGGAGAGTGCCGAGCGGTGCGGCGCGTCCGCCGTGGCGGCGCTCCGGGGAGCGGGCTGGGTGGAGCGCTGGGCCGCGAACAGGAGGCCGCCCAGCAGCGTCAGTGCCGCCTCGGCGATCAGACCGGCCGCCGGGTGCACGCCGGTGCACAGCGCCGTCGCGAGCACAGGGCCGACGACGAACGTGAATTCGTCCGTCACGGACTCGAACGCGGCGGCCGTGGTCATCAGCGGGGAGGCCGGGCGCCCCGGGGCGGCGCCGAGCCGGGCCGCCCAGCGGGCCCGCACCATCGGCCCGACCTGTGGGATGGAGGCCCCTGTGGGGACCGCCGCCAGGAACAGCGCCCACAGGGGGGCGTCCGCCAGGGCGAGTGCCGTGAGGGCGCCGACGGACGCGGCGTGCATCAGGACGCCGGGCAGGAGCACGGCGCGCTGGCCGAAGCGGTCGGCGAGCCTGCCGCTCTGCGGCGCGAACAGGGCCATGGAGACGCCTGAGACGGCGGCCACGGCGCCCGCGCTGCCGTACGAGCCGGTGGTGTGCTGGACGAGGAGCACGATGCCGATGGTCAGCATCGCGAAGGGCTGCCGGGCGGCGAAGCCCGGGAGGAGGAAGGTCCACGCACTCGGGGTGCGCAGCAACTGCCCGTAACCGGGGCGGTCGGAGACCGTGGACGCCACGGTCCATGCCTTTCTGCCGCCTGGTGGCCATGCTCCCGGCGCTCCCCGCACCGGGGTGCGGGGGCGTGCGGGCGCTGCCGAGAGCTGTCCTCTTCGCGCGGGACTGCGGTAGATGCCGGGCGCTCGCTCGAGAGGCGAAAGGACGCCACGACCGCCATACGGTCGCGCCAGCTCTGCATCAGACAGAGTTGGTCGATCAGGTTCGAATCGTGTGGATCACGAGATCCAGTCCTTCATCTTACAGGCCACTTCACCCACACGCCTGCGATTGCGTGAAGGCTGCGGACCTCCCTCTCCCGGCTTCCTTCGCTTCCCGGCTCCCGGGCGCCGCTTCCGGTCAGTGGTGGGCACGCCTGCCGCCCGCCTTGCTGCCAGGGCCGGCCTCGCCGCCCTTGCCGAGCCTTCTGGCCAGTTTCGCGAGGTGGGGCACGTCCGCCGTGCCGTTCTCCTGCCGGCCCGTACCGCCCGTGCCGCCCGTACCGCCCGTGCCCAGCCAGCCGGCCAGCTTGCCGCCCTCGCCGACCGCCCGCAGCCGCGCCTCGGTGGCGTCGCGCACCGGGTCGGTCGCGACGACCAGCAGCTCGTCCCCGTGGCGCAGCACGGTGGAGGGTGCGGGCACGAAGCTGTTCCCGTCCCGTACGACGAGGGTGACCGCGGCCCCGGCGGGCAGCCGGAGTTCCGCGACCTCCACGCCGTGCATCCTGGACCTGCCGGGCACCGCGACGGACAGCAGATGGCCGCGCAGCCGCTCCAGGGGAGCGGACTCGATGCCGAGGTCCGAGGTCTCGGACGGGTCCTCGGAGATCTTCAGGGCCTTCGCCAGCCAGGGGAGCGTCGGTCCCTGGATCAGCGTGTAGACGACGACGAGCACGAAGACGATGTTGAAGACCCGGGTGCTGCCCTCGATCCCGGACACCATGGGAATGGTCGCCAGGATGATGGGGACGGCGCCGCGCAGCCCGGCCCAGGACATCAGAGCCTTCTCGCGCTTCGGCAGGCGGAACGGCGCGAGGCTGATGAAGACCGACAAGGGCCGGGCGACGGCGGTGAGGACCAGCCCCACGATCACGGCGGGCCAGAAGTCCTGGAGCAGGTCGTGCGGGGTGACCAGCAGGCCGAGCAGGACGAACATGCCGATCTGCGCCAGCCAGCCGAGCCCGTCGGCGAAGCCCCGGGTGGCCGGCCAGTGCGGAAGCTTGGAGTTGCCGAGGACCATCGCGGCCAGATAGACGGCCAGGAAGCCACTGCCGTGGGCCATGGCGCCGGCGGCGTACGCGGACACCGCGATGGCCATCACGGCGATCGGGTAGAGGCCGGAGGCGGGCAGCGCCACATGGCGGATCCCGAAGGATCCGAGCCAGCCCACCGCGAGGCCGATGGCCGCGCCGATGGCCAGTTCCAGGGCTATCTCGCCGACGAGCACGTACCAGTGCTCCACGGGGCCGGCGGCGGAGAAGGCCACCACCAGGATGACCACGGGGGCGTCGTTGAAGCCGGATTCGGCTTCGAGGACACCGGTGATCCGGGAGGGGAGGGGGACCTTGCGCAGGACGGAGAAGACGGCCGCGGCGTCGGTGGAGGAGACGACGGCGCCGATGATCAGGGCCTGCCGCCAGTCGAGGCCGACGAGGTAGTGCGCCGCGCTCGCGGTGATGCCGACGCTGATGCCCACGCCGACGATCGACAGTGCGGCCGCCGCGGGCAGCGCGGGTTTCACTTCTTTCCACTTCGTGCCCAGGCCGCCCTCGGCCAGGATGACGACCAGGGCGGCGTAGCCGATCACCTGGGTCAGCTCGGCGTTGTCGAACTTGACGTCGAAGATGCCGTCCTGCCCCATGGCGATGCCGATGCCGAGGTACAGGAGCAGGCTGGGGAGCCCGCTGCGTGACGAGATGCGGACGGCCGCCACCGCGACCAGCAGGACGACGGAGCAGACGAGCAGAAGTTCGTTGAGCGCGTGGACAGTCAGGGTCCGTTCCTTCCCTGCGTACGCCTTCCGGATCGTCCTCCGGCGGCCAGTACTTCGTTACCTTACCTAATCTTTAACGTTTTCTTGACGCCTTCGAGTGTTCGTGCGAACCGGTGCGCAAATGGATGCATCCCCATACCGCGTCCGAGTGGCTTCGGCGGGGCGCCTATGGTTGCTCCAGCACTCCCAGGACCACCCTGCCCCTCGAAGGACAGCGATGCCCGCCAACACAACCGCCCCTTCCGGGTCTTCCGATGCGAAGAAGACCGGCAGGAAGAAGGGGCGACGCGCCCGCCTGTTCGTGATCGTCCTGGTGCTGGCGCTTGTCGCGGGTGTCGGATACGGCGCGTTCTGGTCCGTTTCCACGGTCCGGGCCTCTTACCCGCAGACCACCGGCTCGATAGACCTCAAGGGCCTTTCCGGCGACGTCGACGTCAAGCGCGACGACTACGGGATCCCGCAGATCTACGCGGACACCGACAGCGACCTCTTCCGCGCCCAGGGCTACGTACAGGCCCAGGACCGCTTCTGGGAGATGGACGTACGCCGTCACATGACGTCCGGCCGCCTCTCCGAGATGTTCGGCGCCGGCCAGGTCGAGACCGACGCCTTCCTGCGCACGCTGGGCTGGCGCAAGGTCGCGCAGAAGGAGTACGACGAGGTCCTGGACGAGGACACCAAGAAGAACCTCCAGGCGTACGCGGAGGGGGTGAACGCGTATCTGGACGGCAAGGACGGCAAGGACATCTCCGTCGAGTACGCGGCTCTCGGCCTGACCAACGACTACAAGCCCACCGAGTGGACCCCGGTCGACTCGGTCGCCTGGCTGAAGGCGATGGCCTGGGACCTGCGCGGCAACATGCAGGACGAGATCGACCGCTCGCTGATGACCAGCAGGCTCAGCGAGAAGCAGATCAAGGACCTGTACCCGGACTACCCGTACGAGAAGAACAAGCCGATCGTCGAGCAGGGCGGGGTCTCCCCGGTCACCGGCGAGTACGACCCCGAGGCCGAGCCGTCGGACGACATCGGCTCGGGGACCGTCGAGGGCGCCACCGAGGGCCTGAACACCCAGCTCTCCGCGCTCTCCGACACCCTGGACGAGATCCCGGCGCTCCTCGGGCCCAACGGCAACGGCATCGGATCGAACTCCTGGGTCGTCTCCGGTAAGCACACGACGACCGGCAACGCGCTGCTCGCCAACGACCCGCACCTGGCGCCGCAGCTCCCCTCGCTCTGGTACCAGATGGGGCTGCACTGCCGTCAGCTCTCGGAGTCCTGCCAGTACGACACGGCCGGCTACACGTTCTCCGGGATGCCCGGTGTGATCATCGGTCACAACCCGGACATCGCCTGGGGCTTCACGAATCTCGGAGCGGACGTCACCGACCTCTTCCTGCAGAAGGTCTCCGCCGACGGATACAGGTACGACGGCAAGACCGTTCCCTTCGTCACCCGCGAGGAGACCATCAAGGTCGCCGGCGGGAAGAGCAGGAAGATCACCGTCCGCGAGACCAACAACGGTCCGCTGGTCTCCGACCGCAGTGGTGAGCTGACGAAGGTCGGCAAGAAGGCTCCCGTCACCACCTCCGCGCCCGACCGCGGCGACGGCTACGGGGTCTCCCTGAAGTGGACGGCGCTGGAACCCGGCAAGTCCATGGACGCGGTCTTCGAGCTCAACCGGGCCAAGGACTTCGCGAGCTTCCGGAAGGCGGCCGAGCACTTCGAGGTGCCGTCCCAGAACCTCATCTACGCGGACACCGACGGGCACATCGGCTACCAGGCGCCCGGCAAGATCCCGGTCCGTCTCAAGGGCGACGGCACGACGCCGAGCCCCGGCTGGTCCGCGGACTACGGCTGGGAGAAGGAACCCGTCCCGTTCGACGAGCTGCCGTACGAGTACGACCCGGCCCGCGGCTACATCGTCACCGCCAACCAGGCGGTCATCGGTGACGGTTACGAGCACATGCTCACCAAGGACTGGGGCTACGGCGCCCGCAGCCAGCGGATCAACGACCTGATCCAGCCGAAGATCGACGGCGGCGAGAAGATCTCGACCGACGACATGCAGACGATGCAGATGGACAACCAGAGCGCGATCGCCGCGAAGCTGGTGCCCGAGCTGAAGAAGATCAGCATCTCGGACAAGTACGTCCGTGAGACGCAGAAGCTGCTGGAGGGCTGGGACTACACCCAGGAGCCCGACTCGGCCGCCGCCGCGTACTTCAACGGCGTCTGGCGCAACATCCTCAAGCTGGCCTTCGGCAACAAGCTCCCCAAGGAGATGCGGGCCAAGGGCGACTGCATCTACGTGGAGCCGGTCGCCGGCACCGGACCGGTGGACGAGCAGAGCAAGCTCGTACGGGAATGCGGTCAGCGCGCCCCGGACGCGGCGCAGCCGGACGGGGGCGACCGCTGGTACGAGGTGGTCGAGAGCATCCTGGACGACCAGGACAACGAGTGGTGGAAGGTCCCGGCCAAGGGGCGCGAAGAGGCCATCGACAGCCGGGACGAGCTCTTCGCCCGTGCCATGGAGGACGCGCGCTGGGAGCTGACCGCCGAGCTCGGAAAGGACGTCACCACCTGGAGCTGGGGCAGGCTGCACCAGCTGACCCTGCGCAACCAGACGCTCGGCACCGAGGGCCCCGGCCTTCTGCAGCGGGCCCTCAACCGGGGTCCCTGGGACCTCGGCGGCGGCGAGGCGGCGGTCAACGCCACCGGGTGGAACGCGGCGGGTGGCTACGAGGTCGTCTGGGTCCCGTCGATGCGGATGGTCGTCAACGTGGGGGACTGGGACAAGTCCCGCTGGATCAACCTCACCGGTGCCTCCGGACACGCGTTCAGCGCGCACTACACCGATCAGACGGACAAGTGGGTCGAGGGTGAACTGCTCGACTGGTCCTTCGGGGAGAACGCGGTGAAGCGGTCCACCGTCGACACCTTGACGCTCAAGAAACCCTAGGTCCGGTCGCGCGGCGTGAAACGCCGCGCTCCGGCAGGCGTGACCACGGCGTCCACGGGGTGGTCGTGCGGTTCCTCCGGAACCCGCGCGACCACCTCGTCGTCGTAGAGCAGGACGACCAGAGCGGGGTGGGCACCGGCCGACGAGAGCCGGGCCAGCACCCGGTCGTAGCTGCCCCCGCCGCGCCCGAGCCGCATCCCGCGTTCGTCCACGGCGAGCCCCGGCAGCAGGACCGCGTCCGCGTCCAGGACCGCCCGCGGCCCGAGGCGTACGCCGTCCGGCTCCAGCAGGCCCCGCCCGGCGGGCACGAGGTGCTCCGCGCCCTCGAACACCGCCCAGTCCAGATCGTTGTCCGCCATCAGTACCGGCAGCAGCACGCGTACGCCCCGCGCGCGAAGGGCGTCCAGGAGCGCATGGGTTCCTGGTTCACGCCCCACGGACACATAGGCCGCCACGGTCCGGGCGCCGGTCAGCTCGGGAAGATCCGCAGCGGCCAGGGAGAGAACCGCGGCGGCCTTTTGGACGTCCTCCGAGGTGAGGAGCCGTCGTGCGGCGAGCAGTTCGCGTCGCAGTGCTGCTTTTCTGGACATGTCACGGTTCAACGGGTGCTCGCATAACTCGTTTATGTGGATGTATGAGAACGAAGTTAACCGGACGCTCATCTTCCACCCATAGGCACCGGTTAAAGTTCTGCGCATGACTCAGTCGCACCCCAGGATCAGCAAAGCTGTCATCCCAGCTGCAGGTCTCGGCACCCGGTTCCTGCCGGCCACCAAGGCCACTCCCAAAGAGATGCTGCCTGTCGTCGACAAGCCCGCCATCCAGTATGTCGTCGAGGAAGCCGTCGCCGCGGGCCTCTCCGACGTACTGATGATCACCGGTCGCAACAAGCGTCCCCTGGAGGACCACTTCGACCGGAACTACGAGCTGGAGTCCGCCCTGACCCGCAAGGGAGACGCCGAGCGGCTCTCCAAGGTCCAGGAGTCCAGCGACCTGGCCACCATGCACTACGTCCGCCAGGGAGACCCCCGCGGCCTCGGCCACGCCGTCCTCTGCGCCGCGCCGCACGTCGGCGACCAGCCGTTCGCGGTCCTTCTCGGTGACGACCTCATCGACCCCCGTGACCCTCTTCTCGCCCGGATGGTCGAGATCCAGGAGCGCGAGGGCGGCAGTGTCGTCGCCCTCATGGAGGTCGACCCCGAGCAGATCCACATGTACGGCTGTGCGGCCACCGAGGGGACCACCGACGGCGACGTCGTCCGGGTCACCGGGCTCGTGGAGAAGCCCGACCCCGCCGAGGCGCCCAGCAACCTCGCCGTCATCGGCCGATACGTCCTGGACCCGGCCGTCTTCGGCATACTGCGACGGACCGAGCCCGGCCGCGGCGGCGAGATCCAGCTCACCGACGCCCTTCAACTGCTGGCCGAGGACGAGAAGATCGGCGGCCCGGTGCACGGCGTCGTCTTCAAGGGCCGCCGTTACGACACCGGTGACCGCGGTGACTATCTGCGTGCCATTGTCAGACTCGCGTGCGAACGTGAGGACCTGGGCCCGGACTTCCGGACCTGGCTGCGCAGTTACGTCACCGAGGAGTTGTAACAGCTTGAGCAGCACGATCTGGTCGGTGGACGAGCACCTGGACGACATCCTCGCCGCGGTGAAGCCGCTCGAGCCCATCGAGCTGCAACTGCCCGACGCCCAGGGCTGTGTCCTGGTCGAGGACGTCGTGGTGGAGGTCGCCCTGCCGCCCTTCGACAACAGCTCGATGGACGGGTACGCAGTCCGGATCTCCGATGTCGAGGGAGCCAGCGAGGAGTTCCCCGCCGTCCTCACCGTCGTCGGAGATGTCGCGGCCGGCGACGGGGGCCTGGCGGACGGCCGGTCCGTCGGTCCCGGCGAGGCCGCCCGCATCATGACCGGTGCTCCGCTCCCTGCGGGCGCCGAGGCGGTCGTCCCGGTCGAGTGGACCGACGGAGGGACGGGCGGCGGCCCCGCCGCCGCCATGAGGGCCCACAGCGCCGCCCCTGAGGGGGCGAGCGGCGAGGTCCGCGTCCACCGCCCGGTCAAGCCCCGCGCCCATGTCCGGGCCAAGGGCAGCGATGTGCGGCCGGGCGACCTGGCGCTGCGCGCGGGTTCGGTCGTCGGGCCGCCGCAGATCGGTCTGCTCGCCGCGATCGGCCGTTCGACCGTGCGGGTGCGGCCCCGCCCGCGTGTCGTCGTGCTGTCCACCGGGAGCGAGCTGGTGCAGCCGGGCGAGGAGCTGACCGGTGGCCGGATCTACGACTCCAACAGCTTCGCCCTGACCGCCGCCGCCCGGGACGCCGGGGCCATCGCCTACCGTGTGCCGGCGGTCGCCGACGACGCCGAGACGCTGCGGGCCACGATCGAGGACCAGCTGATCCGCGCCGACATCGTCGTCACCACGGGCGGTGTGAGCGTCGGAGCGTACGACGTGGTCAAGGAGGCCCTGTCCTCCGTGGGCGACGAGGACGAGGCCGGCAGCGGCATCGACTTCCGCAAGCTCGCCATGCAGCCGGGCAAGCCGCAGGGGTTCGGTTCGATCGGCCCCGACCACACACCCCTGATGGCGCTGCCGGGCAATCCGGTCTCCTCGTACGTCTCCTTCGAACTCTTCGTGCGGCCGGCGATCCTGACGCTGATGGGGCTCCAGGACGTCCACCGCCCGAAGGTGCGGGCCACGCTCGACACCGCGGAGGCGCTCGCCTCGCCGTCCGGCAAGCGCCAGTTCCTGCGCGGGAGATACGACGCCGAGGCGGGGACCGTGACTCCCGTCGGAGGGGCCGGGTCGCATCTGATCGCCGCCCTCGCCCAGGCCGACGCGCTGATCGTGCTGCCCGAGGACGTCACGTCCGCCGAACCCGGCACGGAGGCCGAGGTGATCCTCCTCCGCTGACTTCGGCGCGAGGGCGGTACGGTATCTGGCGCTGTGCCTTACCGGGGGAAGCCCCCGGGCCCCTCGATCCGCGCCCTGCGCGGTGCGGGCGGGCAACCGGCGCCCTACCGCTAGGCGGAGTGAGTTGAGTACGCAGAACAGGCTGACGCACATCGACGAGGCTGGTGCCGCCCGCATGGTCGACGTGTCCGAGAAGGACGTCACGACACGTGTCGCCCGGGCGAGCGGCCGGGTCCTCGTATCACCGCGTGTGGTCGAACTCCTCAGGGGCGAGGGTGTCCCCAAGGGCGACGCACTCGCCACCGCGCGCATCGCCGGGATCATGGGCGCCAAGCGGACCCCGGACCTGATCCCGCTCTGCCATCCGCTCGCCGTATCCGGCGTGAAGGTCGAGCTGAGCGTGGCCGACGACGCGGTGGAGATCCTGGCCACCGTGAAGACCACGGACCGTACGGGCGTCGAGATGGAGGCCCTGACCGCCGTGTCGGTCGCCGCGCTCACCGTGATCGACATGATCAAGGCGGTCGACAAGAGCGCGGTGATCACGGACGTCCGGGTCGAGGCGAAGTCGGGCGGCAAGTCCGGTGACTACAGGCGCCCCGCACCGGAGGGGGCGGACGCATGACCGCCTCCGGCAGTTCCCCCGCCGGCGGCGGACACCGCGCCCTCGTCGTGACCGCCTCCAACCGCGCTTCCGCCGGTGTGTACGCCGACAAGGGCGGCCCTCTCATCGCCGAGGCCCTCGCCGGCCTCGGCTTCGCCGTCGACGGCCCGCAGGTGGTACCCGACGGAGACCCGGTGGAAGCCGCCCTCCGGGCCGGAGCGGCAGCCGGCTACGACCTGATCGTCACCACCGGAGGCACGGGCATCTCGCCCACCGACCGGACCCCCGAGGCCACCCGCCGCGTCATCGACCGTGAGGTCCCCGGCATCGCCGAGGCGATCCGCGCCGAGGGCCGGGACAAGGTACCCACCGCCGCACTCTCCCGCGGCCTCGCGGGCATCGCGGACCGCACCCTCGTCGTGAACCTGCCCGGCTCGACCGGTGGAGTGCGCGACGGGCTCGCGGTTCTGAGCAGGCTTCTGGTGCACGCCGTCGACCAGTTGCGCGGCGGCGATCACCCCCGGCCGGGGAGCCCGAGCTGAACGTCCGGACCTGGCCGGTGATCCTGACCGACGGCGCCGTCACCCTCCGGCCGATGAAGCTGCGCGACCAGAGTGCGTGGCGCGAGGTCAACCGGCGTAACCGGGACTGGCTGCGCCCCTGGGAGGCGACCGTCCCGCCGCCCGCCCCCGGCGGGCCGGTGGCCCAGCGCCCCACGTACCGCCAGATGATCCGCCACCTGCGCGCCGAGGCGAACGCCGGCCGGATGCTGCCCTTCGCCATCGAGTACGAGGGCCGTCTCGTGGGGCAGCTGACGGTGGCGGGCATCACCTGGGGCTCGATGTGCTCGGGTCATGTCGGCTACTGGGTCGACCGGAGTGTGGCGGGCCGCGGCGTGATGCCGACCGCGGTGGCGCTGGCCGTCGACCACTGTTTCCGCACGGTCGGACTGCACCGGATCGAGGTGTGCATTCGGCCCGAGAACGGCCCCAGCAGGAGGGTCGTGGAGAAACTCGGATTCCGCGCGGAAGGCCTGCGGCCACGCTATCTGCACATCGACGGCGCGTGGCGGGACCACCTGATCTTCGCCCTCACGGCGGAGGAAGTCCCCGACGGGCTGCTGAGGCGTTGGCGCAGGGTGCGGCCGGGTACGCCGGGAACGCCGCACACACCCGGGGAAATGAAATAGGTGTTCGAATTTGATCGTCGGATGACGGTAATCCGCATCACTTTCGTCGGCTGTTGACCCGAACAACCACAAAAAAAGTCCGTCATATCAGCCGGATCGTGCGACACACCGGGCCAATTGGCGGATGCTGCCGTGCAAACCCCTCTACGGTGTGAGCGTGAGCAGCAGCGGCCTCATCTACGCAGTCATCGTCGGTGCCTGGGCCGCCTACTTGGTGCCGATGTGGCTCCGAAGGCAGGACGAGCTCAATGAAGCCCGTCCGACGGAACGCTTCAGCACCGCCATCCGGCTGCTGTCCGGACGGGCGGCCATGGAGCGCCGTTATGCCAAGGAGCTGCGGGAGCGGGATGCCGAGGAGGCGCCTGGCGACGTGGACCCGGATGCCGTCACGGACCGAATGGAGTCCGTCGACGTCCGGGCCTTCTCCGCGCCCCCGGCACATACGGAAGCGCGGTTGCGCGACCCGGTGTCCGACCGGCCGGACCAGGAGCGCCCGCACGACCGACCGGCCCGTCCGGCGCCCGTGCGGCGGTCTCGCCCTTCCGGCGCGGAGTCCGAGCGTGAGCGCCGACGGCGCTCGCAGGTCCTGGCGCGCCGACGGCGTACCACCACCGTCCTGTTCATGGCGTTCACGCTCGGCGCGGTCGTCGCGGCGGTGGGCGGTCTCCGCTTCCTGTGGGCGCCGGCTGTTCCGGCCGTGATGCTGAGCTCGTACATCGTGCATCTGCGCGCCCAGGAGCGCCGTCGTTTCGTCTTCACCATGGACCGGCGCCGGGCCGAGGTGGCCGCGCAGCGGCTGCGCGAGAACCGTCCCCGCAGGCACCAGCCCGCGTCCTCGGCTCCGGCCGAGCCGGACGAGGAGCCCGAAGCGCCGGCGCCCGCTCCCACGGTCTCCCCCCAGGAGGCGGGCCGCCGCGCCCTCGTCGAGCAGACGGACCACGCGGAGTGGGTCGACCAGCAGCGCGAGCGCGGTCCGGCCCAGGGCGACAGCTGGGAGCCGGTCCCGGTCCCGCTGCCGACCTACGTCACCGCCCCCGTCGCTCCGCGCGCCACGGGCGGGGTGGAGGTCGGCGACCCGGAGACCTGGAGCGCGGCCCGGTCCAGCCCGGCCGAACCCACCCGGACGGGCAGCCACGACACCACCGCGGCCGACGCCGACCCGGCCCCGCGCCGCCGCGGCAACGCGCCCAAGCGCACCCGTGACCGCGGCCGGACGCCCCTCTTCGACCAGTACGACGACGAGGACCGGCCGCGCGCGGCCAACGAGTGAGACCTGCGGTGGACCCGACTCGGTGACCTGCCGGGATACGGATTTCCGAGCACCCCGATGAGGGTGCTAGAGTTTCACTCGTTGCAAGGGCCTGTGGCGCAGTCTGGTAGCGCACCTCGTTCGCATCGAGGGGGTCTGGGGTTCAAATCCCCACAGGTCCACCGCACACACGAGATCCCGGTCAGACGGTCACCGTCTGACCGGGATCTCGTCGTTTCAGCCCCTGCGTGTGTGAGACTCCGACCACCCTGCCCGCCCCTATCGGATCCAGGAGATCTCCCGGTGACGCCAGCCGAGGGGCCCGTCCGCCCCGCAGCCCGGTCCTCCTCCGCGCCTTGAGCACTGGTACCAGCCGCGCCGCTCGGGATTCCGGTGGGAGCAGGAAGGGCTTGGCCATGTGCGGCAGTTGATGCCTCAGGCCGAGCCGTACCGGGCGTGGGCGACGTTCCAGTTCACCGGTGACTCCGGCCGGGTCAACGAGAGCGACCTGCTGATCGCCGTGCCGGGTGGTCTGTATCTGCTGGAGCTGAAGGGTCACCCGGGGCGGGTGGTGAATCACGGGGACACCTGGCAGTTCCACGCCGACCGGGTGCGGACCCTGAAGAACCCGCTGCACCTCACCGATCTCAAGGCCAAGAAGCTCAAGAGCAGGCTGGAGCGCGCCGCCCGGGCCATGAAGGAGGACCCGAGGCGGATCCCCTACATCAAGCCGGCGGTCTTCCTGCACGATCCGGACCTGGCCTGAGCACGTCCCCTACCTCGGCGTCCTGCGCTACAAGGAGACCGGCCTCCGCAAGCGCGAGCAGTGGGAGCAGGTCTGGGAGCCACGGCGCGAGGAGGACCGCACCGGGCAGCGGTTCGACAGCGGAGAGGGGCGGCTGGCCGAAGGACGACGCTCGCTTCGTCCCGCTCCTGGCAGGGCTCCAGGAGGCCGTGCCGTGGGTGCACCAGTGGTACGACGAGTTCGACGAGGAGTGGGACGGCAACCCGGCCGAGGAGTTCCAGAGCGCGCTCAACCTCGGCCGCACCGAGCGTCACCTCTCGGAGTCCGACCCGCGCGCCTGGCGCCCCGGCCCGCCCTGCCCCGCCGGGCATCAACCGGCAGTCGCGACGGGACAACGGGGCTTCCCCCCCAGTGGGTGCACTCCAATAGCCCTCATCCTGGCTCTCTGCTGAGCGCGTCGCCATCACTGGCATTAGCGTTCCGCATGACGGATGGCCCGTATGAATGGGTACGGGTGCATTCGTCACCCCGGAATCCGCTCTCGCCCACGGCCCCCGACCTGCTCGGGTGCCGCGCCTTCCTGTGAAGCGACCCGAGGCTGGGCGGCCCTGGCTCTGTTCATCCCCCCCCACACACGGAGGCGACCATGGGCTTCGCTGGCCGGCCCTTCATATTCCTCGCTGTTGCGGTTCTCGGCGGCTCTGCCGGGCTCGCTACCCTCGGATCCGCGTCGGCCGACGTGGTCCCGCAGAAGGCGGCAGACGTGGTCCCGCAGAAGGCGGCCGCGACTGCGGCAGCCCACCCTGCCGACGGCTCCTCGGCGAAAAGCCGCACCATCCGCGTGGAGGCCCGGCTGCAGGTCGGCGAAGAGCTGGATCTGGGGGCAACGGGCCGCAGCGTCGGCGACCAGTTCGTCTTCAGCGGGAACCTGGCGTCGACCGGGGGAGCGGAAGAACGCCCCGTCGGACGCTTCGGCGGGTTCTGTGTCATCACCGACCTCGAACGCAACGCGGGACAGTGCTCGTCAACCGCGGTGCTGCCGGGCGGGCAGATCACCGTCCAGGGCGAGCAAGCCGGGATTCCGGTACCGAAAACGGTCGTCAACGCGATCACCGGAGGCACCGGCGAGTTCCGTAAGGCGCACGGCCAGGTGACCCAGCGGGTGTTGACGCCGGCGACCTGGCAACTCACCTTCGAAATTCTCGACGTGCAGCCTCCTCGGACCCGGGACGGTCACATGCCCTCCGAGGCGCCGATGCCTCCGTCCTTCCCCGGCAAGTAGCTGCGTCAGGCGGTCTCGATGCCGCCCGGGATGCGCAGTGGCGAGAGCAGCGCTTCCGCCCGCGATGAATGTCGGGCAGCCCCCGTCACAGGCCCGTCCCGGACATCGACGCGCCTCCGCGACCCGACCCGCACCGATCACCGCACATGGAGACGTCGTGATCAAGAACTTCCGTACGTTCATGAGCTGGGGCATCGCCCTGGTCACCGCCACGGCCGTCACCGTCACGGTCGGCGCAACCGCCGGTGGCCCGCCGAACCCGCGGCCGACCGACCCGCAGGCCCGCCCGACGGCCGGTCAGGGGAAGGAACCGCAGACCGCGCCTCGGGCGACAGAGCGCCGAAGGATCGCCACATCAGTCCTGGGCAGGGACCTCAAGTTCACACTCACCGCTCTGAGGTCGCAGACCGATCCGCTCGCGGCATCCGTGCGCCTCCAGGTGTTCACCTTCAAAAACGGTGCGTGGAGAGAATCGGACCGTGCTCCGGTCGGCGAGGCAGACGCCTGGTTCTGGTTCCCGCTGACCGGCCGCCACGCGGTGTGCAAGTTCTCCACCGCCGGCACCGAGCCCGCACCGGTTGCCGTCAGCCTGCTGATCACGCCGTCGATCGGCTGCTCACCGGCCGAGGACCTCCAGATCAAGAACGGTCAGATCATCCCCGGCTGACGGCTGACGGCTGACGGCGGCTGGTGGCTGCGGCTGGTGGCTGCGGTGCCTGCCGCCGCTCGCCATCGGCAGATTGGTTCGTCCCCTGCTCCGTCGGGCGAGGGTGGGGCCGGAACCCGGCTCCACCCGCACCCGATACGCGGTCCTCGGTACGTCAGCCGCGCGCGGCCATCCGCACGAACGTCGTCCACTGGACGGCTCCGACGCGCAGGGTCGGGCCTCCGGACTGCTTCGAGTCGCGAATGTGGACGGCCGTGTCTGCGGCTGCCACCTCCACGCAATCCCCGCCGTTGCCCGCGCTGTAGCTGCTCTTGTACCAAGCCAGCTCGCTTGCGCGCGAAACGGGTCCTTGTGTGCTCATTGCTCTCCCAAAAGCCTCTCGATGAAGGCCAGCGACTCCCTCGGGGTGAGTGCTTGGGCCCGGAGCACACCGTAGGTCGATTCGAAGGCGCCGACCTTCTTCGGTTCCGAGTGCAGTGCGCTTTCGTCCTGCACCTCCCGCGCGTACTGCCGGAAGAACGACGGATACCGCGCCCGCTCCACCTCCCCCTTCATCGCAACGAGCACACCCCGCCCGCCCACGACCCGGTCCACCGCGTCCACCATCTCGGGCTTGGGGATGCGCCGCCCTTGTTCCACCGAGGCGATGTGCGCCTCGCCGTATCCGACGCTCGACCCCAGCTCCGCCTGGGTGAGCCCCGCGGCCTCGCGCAGCAGCTTCACCTGGCGGCCGAAGCAGCGCAGGAACCCGCCTCCCGGATCTGCGGAATCCTCGACGGCACCGGCCACCGCAACGTTCATGCTCCCTCGCTCCCTCGGTCGGCAAGCAGTGGCAGCAGGCCAGGACGGTCCGGCCCGGAAGGACGCGCTTCCGCATGAATGCCCGTCACGTGAGTGACGCCGAGCAGTCGCTCAGGAGTTACGAGGACGCCGCACCCACCAGGCTGTCCGGCCATCCCGTGATGCGCCCCTGGTCGCGCAGGCGGTACAGGTCGCCCGCCAGGGCCGACTTGGCGCCGGGCGTGCCCGCGGTCCAGCCGAAGAAGCGGACGGCGTCCGCCACGACCTCGCCGTAGGGGCGGCCGGGCTCGTCGTGGATCAGGCCGGCGAGGGCCGTCCGGCGTTCCGCCGGTGCCACGCGTTCCACGGTGCGCTTCGTCAGGCCCGGGAAGGGGCGGCGGGCGTAGCGGCAGGGGCGGTCCGGCAGGTCGAAGAACTCACCGTCGACCGCGACCCGGCCGTCCTCGGCCAGCTGCTCCACCGCCGCCCGGATCAGCTTCTTCTTCGGTGTCGTGAACGACTTCGGGTGCAGCACCTCCCGCGTGTGCAGGAAGAACACCTCTTCGTGGATCGGCCCCTCGGCGGCGATCAGTCGATGGACGAACTCCACCAGTGCGGGGCCGGTGACTTGCCGGTCAACGGTATGGGCGCATGGTCGAGGCCGAGGAAGTCCGCCGGCTGGTAGGGAACGTCCCAGTCCTTGTCGACCTCGGGAAGTCCGATGGGGTCCTTGGTCATGGGTAAGTGCCTTTCCTCGCAGGCGAACACCCATGGAAAGGTGCACGGACTTCCACGTATGTTCGCAGAGCGCACTGTTCGCGGAGAGTCGGCCACGGACTGTCGAGGCGGGACGGCTATCCGCCCGTCGCCCGAATAACGCCTCTGCCACGGAACGGACGTCGCCTCCGGGCCCGGGTCTGCGAGACGGGACCTACGGGGCTCGAAGAGAGGCCGAGCACGTGCGCGACGGGATGTGCACCCGGCGTCCTCCAGCCGATTGTCCTGCGTGGCCCGCTGTTGAGCGAGGCTGTGACCGCCTCAAGCTCCCTCTCGCTCCAGCGGGAGAGACCGGTGCCTGCGGGAAGGTACTGCCGCGGCAGGCTGTTCGACTATTTCCCGGCGCTCGGCCCATCTCGTCAACGCCCCCAGTCCGCATTGCACCGGACTCGGGTTGCGGAACGCGGTGCTGGGGAGAAAAGTTGGTCGGGTAAGCCCGTTTCACCGTTGAGCCAGCGAGCTCCGGTCACCCCGGGCCGCCTTTGGGGCCGGCCTCCGCAGGGTAAGGCAGCACACCACCAAGCGCACCTGGAACCGCAATGGCCAAAACTGCCCGGCGACACGTTTCCCGCACGGTCGGCGCCTCCTGCCTGGCCGCAGCGGTCACGCTCTCGGCAGGGGGGATCGCAGCTGCGGCGGCGCCCGATGTCGCGCAAGCAGCAGTCTCGTCGCCTGCTGAGCCCACCCCGCCGCCCCCGCCCGAGCCGCCCGAGCCGCCTCCGGGAAATACGACACCGGAGCCGCCTCCGGGAGATTCGACACCGGAGCCGCCTCCGGGAGATTCGACACCGGAGCCGCCTCCGGGAGATACGACACCGGAGCCGCCCGGGTCGGATCCCGACGGGTCGCAGCCGCCGGAGTCCCGGACGCCGGAGCAGAAGGTCCAGCGGCTCACAGCGGCAGAGGAGAAGGAGCTGCAGAATGAGCTGGAGAAGCTGAAAGTGCCGAAAGAGCTGAAGGAAAGACTCAAGAAGACGCTGGACGCGACGATGGCCGCAGCGAAGAGTCCGAGAACGTCCGCGGCGGACAAAATCACCTACAACAAGATCCTGAAGGAGATCACCAGTGCGCTGAAGGTCATACAGAACGCGGGGACGTCAGCGTCGGACAAGGCCGCGCTCACGAGGGGTGTCGAGGGGATCAGCGAGGCGCTCCGAATCGTCCACGACCCGAAGACATCGAAGGCGGACAAGAAAAAGCACAAGGAACTCGCGCTCGCGATGTCGTCGATCGTTCCGCGTGTCACGGACCCGGCTCTGCCTGTTGATGTCCGGGAGTTCAACAAGAAGGTGCTGCTCGCGCTGAGCAACGCGATCATCCCGGACCCGACCGTTGGTCCGACGAAGCCGCCGGACCAGAAAAAGATCAAGCAGATCCGGCAGCAGAACCTGGACGCGCTGAAGACGTACGCGGACCCGGACGCCACCCAGCAACAGCGGAGCGAGGCCAAGGCCGAGCTGGAACAGCTGGTGGAAGCGCCGCAGAATCCCGAATTCCTCGCATTCGTCGAGGAGCTGAAGCGCCTGAAGGCACCCCAGGCGTGCCTCGACTCGGTGCAGAACCGGACGAGTGAGGCGGGCTGGCCGGAGGGCAGCCTCTGGGGTGTTTCTGACCAGTCCTGCGCCGAAACGGTGTCCGCTGGTGCTGCCGACACCAGCAGTGAGTGGAGCGGACTGTTCCAGTGTGTGCAGCGGGAGCCGTTCTCCCAGTGCGTGGGCAGCATCCCCAGGAACTGACAGCTGGATCCAACTGCAAGGGCTCGGGCTGCTCGTCCAGGCCGTGCCCTTGCGGGCGTTCGCAGCCGCCGAGGCACCGGTTCTCCAGCAGTGTTGAGGGGCAGGTCGAGCCCGACGCGCCCGTACAGCCCCGTCAGCCGCCTCCCCGACCCCGACAGGACCAGGCCGTACGGCCGTTGCCCCTGGTGAGAGGGGTACGCGACCAGTGGGTCAGGCTGCGCGACGACCTCATGCCTCAGCTGTGGCCCCGCACGGATGCCGCGGCGGGGCTGTGCCTGCCTGAGGTCAGCAGTCGGGCGGTTCGGGGCCTCAAGTTCGGAGAAGCTCTCCCACCCCGCCTGGCCGAGGCCACCCTCGCCGCGCGCCTGACGGACGAGAAGAGTGACGGCACGGTCCTCGCCGAACCGGCACGTTTCCTCAGGCTCGGCTACGAGTAGGTGCACATCGGTGCCGACCGTGGAGCCTGACTCCTGCGGGCTTGCTGCTGCCCGACGCGGGCGAGCGCCGGAAGGCCGCCGACCGCCGGAGTGCCGCCTGAGGGGTGCCTCCCACGGTATGCGGCGAGGGCGCGAAGGTTCTCAGGCCAGCGGTTTGGCCATGCAGATGCTGCTGTCGTACGTGCGGTAGTGGCCGAACTTCTCGCAGCGGGTGTAGCCGCTCGACGTGTACAGCGCGATCGCCTCGGGCTGCTGGTCGCCGGTCTCCAGGACCATGCGGGTGCGGCCCGCCGCACGCGCGTCGGCCTCCAGGGCGGCGAGGATGCGGCGCGCGAGGCCACGGCCGCGGCCCTCGGCGATCACGAACATCCGCTTGATCTCGGCATCGCCGTCGGAGTAGCCCTCGTCGTTCTGCTCCTGGCTGCGCCAGCCGCCGGTGGCCAGGGGACGGTCCTGTTCGTCGTAGGCGAGCAGGTACAGTCCGCGAGGCGGATCGAACATGGTGGCGTCGAGCGGTGTGACGTCGCCCTCGTCGCCGTAGCGCTCGGCGTATTCGAGCTGCACCAGGTCGTTGAGTTTGACGGCATCGGGGTGGTCGAAGGGCCGAGGGCGGACATTCATGCGACATATGGTACAGGTATGCACTGCCCGCCTGTAGGTACTGTACCTGGATGCTGACTGTTACCACCGTGAACGTGAACGGGCTCCGTGCCGCCGCGAAGAAGGGCTTCGCCGAGTGGCTGGGGCAGACCGAGGCCGATGTGATCTGCCTCCAGGAAGTCCGCGCCGAAGCGCAGCAGCTTCCCGAAGAGCTGCGTGAGCCGGAGGGTTGGCACGTCGTGTACGCCCCGGCCGCGGCCAAGGGCCGCGCGGGAGTCGCCGTCTACTCGCGGCACGCGCCGGAGCGTGTCCAGGTCGGGTTCGGTGGGTTCGACGTCCCGGGAAGTGATGAATTCGACACCGCCGGCCGTTACGTCGAGGTGGATCTCCCGGGCGTGACCGTCGCCAGCCTCTATCTGCCGTCAGGCGAGGTGGGCACGGAGAAGCAGGAGGAGAAGGAGCGCTTCATGTCGGCCTTCCTTCCCTATCTCCAGGGACTGAAGGGGCGGGCGGCGGCCGAGGGGCGCGAGGTCGTCGTGTGCGGCGACTGGAACATCGCGCACCGTGAGGCCGACCTCAAGAACTGGAAGGCCAACAAGAAGAACTCCGGCTTCCTCCCCGAGGAGCGGGAGTGGCTGACCAGGGTCTTCGACGAGGCGGCGTACGTGGACGTGGTGCGCGCGCTCCATCCGGAGGAGGAGGGGCCGTACTCCTGGTGGTCCTACCGTGGCCGGGCCTTCGACAACGACGCGGGCTGGCGGATCGACTACCAGGTGGCCACCCCCGGCCTCGCCGGCCGTGCCGTGAAGGCCTGGGTCGAGCGTGCCGCCACGCACGGCGAGCGGTGGAGCGACCACGCGCCGGTGACGGTCACCTACGAGCGCTGATCGTCCTCGCGTAGCCGGCGGTGGGCTGCGCGTGCTGATGGTCCTCGCGCGGCCGGCGGTGGGCTGCGCGTGCTGATGGTCCTCGCGCGGCCGGCGGTCGGCTACGCCTGCTGATCGTCCTCGCGTAGCCGGCGGTCCAGGGCCATCGACAGTTCGGCGTCCACCACCGCCTGGGCGAGCGTGCGCAGTTGCTCCGGCTCGGTCTGCGCGGTGTGGGCGCGCAGGACGCGTACGAAGAGGTCGGCGAGGGCGTCGGCGTGCTCGCGGACCTGGCGGCCCGAGGAGAGCACGGCGTCGAGCGGGACCCCGGCACGCACCAGTTCGGACGACGCGTCCAGCAGGCGCCTGCTGATGTGGACGATCTCGTCGCCGTCTGTGCCGAGGTAGCCCAGCTCCATGGCGGCGGCGAGGTTCTCCGCCGTGGCCTGGTCCTGGAAGTAGTCGGCGAGCTGCTCGGGCGTGAGCCGGACCGGGGTCTCCTCGGTCGGTTCGCCCAGGCCCAGTACCTCGGCGACATCGCGGCCGCTGTCGAAGGTGGTGGCGAGGTCGGCGATGCCGTTGAGGGTGTGACCCCGCTCCAGCAGGCCCGTGATGGTGCGCAGCCGGGCCAGGTGATGGTCGTCGTACCAGGCGATGCGCCCCTCGCGGCGGGGCGGCTGGATGAGGCCGCGCTCGCGGTAGAAGCGCAGGGTGCGCACGGTGATGCCGGCCTCCTCGGCCAGCTCCTCCATGCGGTACTCACGGTGCTCGCGTCCTTCAGCCACACCCGCACCCTATGTTGTACCGCCGGTAACTTTCCTCGCCCCGACCCCTACCCATCAGTACGGAGCTGTTCTACCCTCCCAACAATGCCAGTGATTGCTGGCAGAGTCGTGTCACGTACCGCGGGGAGGCGGCAGCATGGCCCAGCACGAACACGTACGAGTGGCGGTGATCGGATCCGGATTCGGGGGCCTCGGAGCCGCGGTCCGGCTCCGCCGTGAAGGCATCACCGACTTCCTGGTCCTCGAACGCGCCGACGCCGTGGGCGGCACGTGGCGGGACAACAGCTACCCGGGCTGCGCCTGCGACGTACCGTCCCACCTGTACTCCTTCTCGTTCGCGCCCAACCCCGACTGGCCGCGCACCTTCTCCGGACAGGAGCACATACGGGCCTACCTGGAGCACGTGGCCGACACCTTCGGGCTGCGTCCGCACATCAGGCTCAACCACGAAGTCACGGTCATGCGCTGGGACAACGACGAGCTGCACTGGGTGATCGAGACGGCGAACGGCTCCACGATCACCGCCGACACGGTCGTGTCCGCCACCGGTCCGCTCTCCGACCCGAAGCTGCCGGACATACCGGGGCTCGCCGACTTCCCCGGCAAGGTCTTCCACTCCGCCCGGTGGGATCACGACTACGACCTGAGCGGCAAGCGCGTCGCCGTGATCGGCACCGGAGCCTCCGCGATCCAGATCGTCCCGGAGATCCAGCCGAAGGCCGGCCGGCTCACCCTCTTCCAGCGGACCCCGCCCTGGGTGATGCCGCGCATGGACCGTGCCATCAGCGGCGCCGAGAAGTGGCTGCACCGCGCGCTTCCCTTCACGGCCACCGCGCGTCGCGGACTCCTGTGGGGCATCCGGGAGTTGCAGGTGGGCGCCTTCACGAAGCACCCCAACCAGCTCGGCCTCGTCGAGACGATAGCCAAGTCGAACATGGCACGGGCGATCAAGGACCCCGCGCTGCGGGCCAAGCTGACCCCCTCGTACCGCATCGGCTGCAAGCGCATCCTGCTCTCCAACGCCTACTACCCGGCGCTCGCGCAGCCCAACGTGGACGTGATCACCTCCGGCCTCTCCGAGGTGCGGGGTTCCACCCTGGTCGGGTCGGACGGTACGGAGACCGAGGCCGACGTGATCATCCTCGGCACCGGCTTCCACGTGACGGACATGCCGATCGCCACCCGCGTCGTCGGCGCCGACGGCATCACCCTCGCCGAGTCCTGGAAGGACGAGATGCAGGCGCTGCGGGGTGCGACCGCGGCCGGCTTCCCCAACTTCATGACGATCATCGGCCCCAACACGGGGCTCGGGAACTCCTCCATGATCCTCATGATCGAGTCCCAGCTGAACTACCTGGCCGACTACATGCGCCAGCTGGACGTCCTGGGCGGGCGCGCCGCACTCGACGCGCGGCCCGCCGCCGTCGGCGCCTGGAACCGGCGGGTCCAGGACCGGATGAGGCGGACCGTCTGGAACACCGGCGGCTGCACCAGCTGGTACCTCGACGACAACGGGCGCAACACCACGGTCTGGCCGGGCACCACGGCCGAATTCCGGAGGGCCACACGCTCGGTCGACCTGGGTGAGTACGACGTCGTCCGGCCCTCCGTCACCCGGTCCGCGGCGCAGGCCGTGGCCGAGGAGGCCGCACGATGAGCCGGCTGACGCACCTCGCGAACACCCCGCCCGTGCCCGTGCCCGTGCGTGAGCTGAGCGTCGTCTCCGCCGACGGCTCGCGCCTCCATGTCGAACTGCACGGCCCCGAGGGCGCGCCGGCCGTGGTCCTGGCCCACGGCTGGACCTGCAACACCCGCTTCTGGGACGCGCAGGTGCGGGACCTGGCCGTGGACCACCGGGTCGTCGTCTACGACCAGCGGGGTCACGGCCGTACGCCCGAGGCCGGACCTGACGGATACAGCACGCGTGCGCTGGCCGACGACCTCGAAGCGGTACTGAAGGCCACACTCGCGCCGGGGCAGAAGGCGGTGCTCGGCGGGCACTCGATGGGCGGGATGACGCTGATGGCGGCGGCCGGCCGCGACGCCGTGCGGGAGCACGGGGCGGCCGTGCTGCTGTGCAGCACAGGCAGCTCGCGTCTGACGGCGGAGTCGCTGGTGCTGCCGCTGAGGGCCGGCGCCTTCCGCACGCGGATGACCGCGGCGGTCCTCGGCGCGCGTGCGCCGCTCGGTCCCGTCAACGCGGTGTCGAGGGCCATCCTCAAGTACGCCACGATGGGGCGCGGTTCCGCCCCGGACCGGGTGGATGCCTGTGCCAGGATCGTCCATGCGTGTCCGCGCGGCGCACGTGTCGCCTGGGGGCACGTGCTGGCGGAGCTCGACCTCGAGGCGCGTCTACGGGAGCTGCGGCTGCCGACCGCGGTGATCGCGGGTACGGAGGACCGGCTGACGCCGCCCGTGCACGCGAGGGCCGTCGAGGCGGCGCTGCCGAACAGTCTCGGGCTCACCGAGCTGGCGGGTATGGGTCACATGACCCCGGTCGAGGCGCCCGAGGTGGTCACGGCGAAGCTCCGCGAGCTGGTGGCCTTGTACGTCACTGTGGATGGTGCGGGCAGCACGGCGGCAGCCGTGCGCGAGGAGGAGATCGCATGAGCGGCAGGCGGAGTCTCGAAGGACAGGTTGTCGTCGTCACGGGCGCGGCGCGCGGAGTGGGCGAGCTGCTGGCCCGGAAGCTCTCGGCGCGGGGCGCCACACTGGCGCTGGTCGGCCTGGAGCCGGACGAGCTGAAGAAGGTCTCGGAACGGCTGCATTCGGACAGCGACCACTGGCACGCGGACGTCACCGACCACGAGGCGATGAGCCGGGTCGCCCAGGAGGTCAAGGCGCGCTTCGGCAAGATCGACGTCGTCGTGGCGAACGCGGGCGTCGCCACCGGCGGCCCGCTCGTGGACTCCGACCCGGAGGCGTGGCGGCGGGTCATCGAGGTGAACCTGATAGGCGGCGCGGTGACGGCGCGGGCGTTCCTGCCGGTGCTGATGGAGAGCCGCGGTTACTTCCTCCAGATAGCGTCGCTGGCCGCGATCACGCCCGCGCCGATGATGAGCGCGTACTGCGCGTCCAAGTCGGGTGTGGAGGCGTTCGCGCACTGCCTGCGCGGCGAGGTGGGTTACCGGGGCGTGAAGGTCGGCGTCGGTTACCTGTCCTGGACCGACACGGACATGGTGCGCGGTGCCGACGAGGACGACGTCATGCGGGAGTTGAGGCAGCGGCTGCCGTGGCCGACGAACCGCACCTACCCTCTGGGTCCGGCGGTCGACCGGATCGTGGCGGGGATCGAACGGCGCTCCCCGCACGTGTACGCCCAGTGGTGGCTGCGCGGGATGCAGTCGATCCGGGGGTACCTGCCGGCGGTGATAGGGACCGTCGGGCAGCGCGAGATGAAGCGGTTCGGGTCTCGGCTCGACGGCGTGAGCAAGGGGCTGGTGGGGGCCGGCGGCGAGGCTGACCAGCAGGCGCGAGTCCGGCGCGGATGATCGAAATGCGATGAATGTCCGGGTGTGTAAGTCTGATCGAGGTCCCACCGGGGCCAACCCCACGCACCCACATAGGAGTGAACAGCATGGGTATCGCAGACCAGTTCAAGGACAAGGCGCAGGAGCTCGCCGACCAGGCCAAGCAGCAGAAGGCCGGCGGCAAGCGCGACGAGGCGCGTGAGCGTTCCTCCGACCGCTCGGACCGCGCCTCGGACCAGACGCAGGGCCGTCGGCCCGGCGCGCGGGACCGGGCGCAGGACGCGGCGGACCAGACGCGTGAGCGTTTCGAGCGCTGACGGCCGACGCGCCAGCGTCTGCGGTCTGTTGGGGCGTACCCGGACTTCCGGGTACGCCCCTTCTCGTGCGTGGTGTGCGGGTGCGTGGTGTGCGGGTGGGGGGTGTGGTGCGGTCCCGCGCCGGGGCACTGCCCGGACCACCGCTCATGGCGAGCGGTGGATCACCTCGGGGGGAGTGGGGGCCTGCGCAGGTCCGGGGCCGTGTCGTAGGTCGGGGGTGTGGCCGCGGGGTGGGCGGCGAGGAGGTCCAGGGCCACCCTGACCGCGTCGTCCAGCACCGCGTGGCGGCCCTCCGCCCAGTCCAGCGGTGTGCGCAGTGCCTCCAGGTCGGGCTCGACGCCGTGGTTCTCGACGGACCAGCCGTACGTGTCGAACCAGGCCGCGTTCATCGGCACCGTGATCACCGTGCCGTCGCCGAGCCGGTGGCGCCCGGTCATCCCGACGACGCCGCCCCACGTGCGCTGGCCCACCACCGGCCCCAGTCCCAGCAGCCGGAACGCGGCCGTGATCATGTCCCCGTCGGAGGACGTGGCCTCGTCGGCGAGGGCCACGACCGGCCCCCGGGGCGCGTTGGACGCGTAGGAGACCGCCTGGGCGTTGCGGGTGAGGTCCCAGCCGAGGATCGTGCGGGTGAGCTTCTCGACGACCAGTTCGCTGATGTGGCCGCCCGCGTTGCCCCGTACGTCCACGATCAGCGCGGGGCGCGACACCTCCAGCCGCAGGTCACGGTTGAACTGTGCCCAGCCGGAGCCGCCCATGTCGGGGATGTGCAGATACCCGCATTTGCCGTGGCTCAACTCCCGTACGACCTCGCGGCGTTTGGCCACCCAGTCCTGGTAGCGCAGCGGACGTTCGTCGATCAGGGGGACGATCGCGATGCGCCGGGACCGGCCGCCGCACTCACCCCCGGCCGGGCGGAACGTCAGCTCCACCGTGGTGCCGCCCGCCGCCGTCAGCAGCGGGTACGGCCCTGCCACCGGGTCGACCGGCCGGCCGTCCACGTGGGTGAGGACGGCTCCCTCCCGGATGCCCGTACCTGCGAGCGGCGAGCGGGCCTTGGAGTCGGATGACTCGCCGGGCAGGATGCGCTGGACCGTCCAGTCGCCGTCCCGGCAGACGAGGTTGGCGCCCAGCAGCCCGATGGCCCGCTGGTAGTGCGGCGGGCCCTCGTTGCGGCGGGCGGGCGAGACGTACGCGTGGGAGGTGCCCAGCTCGCCGAGGACCTCGCGCAGGAGATCGGCGAACTCGTCGGGGGACGCGACGCGTTCGACCAGCGGACGGTACTGCTCCAGTACGCCGTCCCAGTCGATGCCGCACATGTCCGGTTCCCAGAAGTAGGACCGGATGATGCGCCCCGCCTCCCCGTACGCCTGCCGCCACTCGGCTGCCGGGTCGACGTCGTGCAGGATGCGGCGCAGGTCGAGGAAGACGGTCGTGTCGTTGTCGCCGGGCTCGTTGGACGGTACGGCGCGCAGCTCGCCGTCGTCCATGACGACCAGCCGGGTCGCGTCACCGCTGACCGCGAACCAGTCGAGGTGGCCGACCAGTTCGGTCCTGCGGGCCTTGGCGATGTTGAAGTGCTCCAGGGTGGGGCGGCCCGACATGTCCGCCGGATTCGCGAACGTCTCCCCCAGTGCGCCGGAGATCGGCCAGCGCAGCCAGACGAGGCCACCGCCGCTGACGGGCTGGAGTCCCGAGTACTTCGACGCGGAGACCGGGAACGGGGTCACCCTGTTCTCCAGCCCCTCGAACTCCACCATGACCGTCGACCCCTCGACGGGGCCCTCGGGGATGTCGACCGGGTCGAGGCCGCCCGCCGCGGGCCTGCCGTCCGGGAGCAGGGCGAAGGGGGAGGGCGTGGCCGAGGAGAGGGGGACCAGGTACGGGCGGCAGCCCAGCGGGAAGGAGAGGTCGCCGGTGTGGACGTCGTACACCGGGTCGAACCCTCGCCAGGAGAGGAAGGCGAGATAGCGGCCGTCGCCCGTGAAGACGGGGTTCTCGTCCTCGAAGCGGCCGTTGGTGACATCGACTGTCACCGGGGCGCCGGGGCCGGTGATCCGGGCCAGCTTGATCTGCCGCAGCGCCCGGCCGACACCGGGGTGCGACCAGGTCAGCCAGTGACCGTCCGGGGAGAAGGCCAGATCGCGCACCGGGCCGTTCAGCGAGCGGATGAGTTCGGTGAGGCCCGTTCCGGTGGCCTCGGCCCCGGAGCTCCCGGCCCCGACGCCGGGGGTTTCCGGCGGGGCGAGGACGTCCAGCGGGGCGACGGTCCTCGGCGGGGCCACGGCCTCGGCGGGCTCCGTGCCGTCCTCCTCGAGGGAGCCCTCGCCCAGGTCCACCGGCTCCTCCCTCGTGTCCAGCAGCAGCAGCCGGCCGTCGTTCGACGCGATGGCCAGCCGCTCGCCCTCCGGGTCGGAGATGAGCTCGTGGACCCTGCCCAGCTGTCCGGCGGCCAGCCTGCGGGGCGGTCGGTCGCCGCTGGCCCTGGGGAGGTGGGCGATCTCGACGGCGTCCTCACCCTCCGCGTCCGTGACGTACGCGACCTGACCGCTGCTGCCGAGCATCAACGGCAGCCGGACCCGCACCCCCGGGGTGTCGGCGATCGTGCGGGCGGGGCCGTCGCGGTGGGTGAGCCAGTACAGGCTGCCGCGTACGGAGACGGCGCTCGCCCGGCCCGTCTCGTCGACGGACAGCGAGTCGACATGGCTGGACGCCGGTACCTGGTACGTACGCCGGCCCGTCCGTGGTCCTCCGAGCCGCACCTCCAGCTTCCGGGGCAGCGCGTCCGGCGACTCCAGATCCTCGACCAGCCACAGGTCGCCGCCGCACTGGTAGACGACCCTGCTGCCGTCGCTGGAGGCGTGCCGTGCGTAGAACGCGTCGTGGTCCGTGTGCCGCCGCAGGTCGCTGCCGTCCATCAGGCAGGAGTAGAGATTGCCGACGCCCTCGTGGTCGGAGAGGAAGGCGATCCGGCGCCCGACGAACATCGGCGCCTCCAGGTGCCCGCCGATGTCCGGCAGCAGCCGTTCGCCGTGCAGCCACAGCCGGCCCGTGGCGCCGCCCCGGTACCGCTTCCAGGCCGCCGGCTCGTGCGGCGGCTTTCCGGTGAGGAGCAGGGTGCGCCGGGTGCCGTCGATGTCGGCGACCGCGATGTCGGACACCGGCCCCCAGGGAAGCTTGCCGCCGGGGCTGCCGTCGGTGGGGACGCTGTACGCCCAGGAGAAGTACGAGAACGGCTGGTTGTGGGAGGACACGGCGAGGATCTGGGACGAGTCCCCGGGGTCGGGACTCCAGCCGCAGACCCGGGCGTCGGTCGAACCCCAGTAGGTGAGTCTGCGGGCGGGCCCGCCGTCGACGGGGGCGAGGTGGATCTCCGGGTCGAGCGTGCGCCAGGTCGTGTAGGCGATACGGCGTCCGTCGGGCGAGAAGCGCGGATGACCGACCCTGGTCCGGTCGACAGTCAGCCGCCACGCCCGGCCGGGCCGCTGCCCCTCCGGGGCGAGAGGGGCGACCCAGAGGTCGTCCTCCGCCGCGAAGCAGAGCAAGTCCTTGTGGAGGTGCGGGAAACGGAGATACGCGACGTCGTCACTCACCCTCCAATGCTTTCCGCGCGAAGGGCCCGCGGCAACTTGTGGTGCAGGACACAAGCGAAACTGTTTCGTTTCGCTGAGGGCGGGGAGTATCTTCGAAGTGTACGAAACAGTTTCGTTCCGCTAGTGGATCTTCGGCTGGCGTACGATCCAGCAGGCGCAAGGAAGAGGAGGTCGACCCATGGCACGCAGCCGGCTCACGCCCGAACGCGAGAGCGAGCTGTACGCCGCTGTGCTCGATCTGCTCGGCGAGGTCGGCTACGAAGCCCTGACCATGGACGCCGTTGCCGCCCGCACCCGTTCCAGCAAGGCCACCCTCTACCGCCAGTGGGGGAGCAAGGCCGAGCTCGTCGTCAAGGCGCTCCGGAGCAACAAGCCGGTGCACCTTGCCGAAGTCGACACCGGATCGCTCCGCGGTGACTTCCTCGCCGTGATGGCGCGCACCGACGACTGCGAGATGGAGAAGAACTCCGCGCTGATGCGGGGTCTGAGCCATGCCGTCCACGACAACCCCGATCTCTTCCAGGCGCTGCGGGAACTGCTGATCGAGCCGGAGATCACCGGCCTCGGAAGCATGCTCCAGCGGGCCGTGGACAGAGGAGAAGTGCGTCCGGGCAACCCGGCGCTCCCCTATGTCCCGCACATGATGATCGGCGCCTTCGCCGCTCGCGAGCTGGTGGACAGCCGGCCCGTCGACCAGGCGTTCCTCACCGACTACGTCGAATCCGTGGTGTTCCCCGCCCTCGGCGTCTGACGTCCCCCGGTGCGGGTCGCACGCCCCGTACCGACCACCTGCAGCACCCGTATCCGTCTCCGACGCTCCACCTGACACGCCGCTCTCGTCGTCGGGCTGGTTCCTCACGCCCTTTTCCACTCCACGACCTGACCGGGAGTAACCCCTCCGTGGCTACATTCCTGTACAAACTGGGACGGCTCGCCTTCCGGCGGCGCCGTTACGTCGCTCTCATCTGGGTGGCGCTGCTGGCGCTGGCGGGCTTCGGTGCCGCCTCCGCGTCCACCGCCACGTCCAGTTCCTTCTCGATCCCGGGCACGGAGGCCCAGCGGGCCTTCGACCTGCTGGACGAGCGTTTCCCGGGAGGCAGTGCCGACGGCGCCACCGCCCGGGTCGTCTTCAAGGCACCCGAGAGCGAGAAGGTCACCACAGCGGCCAACAAGGCCGACATCCAGAAGATCGTCGGCGAGCTGAAGTCCGGCTCGGACCAGATCGCCTCGGTCGCCGACCCGTACGCGGCGAACGCCGTCAGCAAGGACGGCTCGACCGCCTACATCTCCGTCTCCTACAAGGTGAGCTCCATGGAGCTCACCGACGGGACGCGCGAGGCGCTGGAGGACGCGGGCGAGGCCGCGCGGAGCGGCGGGATGTCCGTCGAGATCGGCGGTGACGCGCTTCAGGTCATGCCGCACACCGGCGTTACGGAGGTCATCGGCGTCGCCGTCGCGGCCGTCGTGCTGGTCATCACCTTCGGGTCGCTGATCGCCGCGGGGCTGCCCCTGCTGACCGCCCTCATCGGCGTCGGTATCGGTGTCTCCCTGATCACGGCCCTGGCGAACGTGCTCGACCTGGGATCCACCACCTCGACGCTCGCGATGATGATCGGTCTCGCGGTCGGCATCGACTACGCGCTGTTCATCGTCTCCCGCTACCGCGCCGAACTGGCCGAGGGCCGGGAGCGGGAGGAAGCGGCGGGACGGGCCGCCGGTACTGCCGGGTCCGCCGTGGTCTTCGCGGGCCTGACCGTCGTCATCGCGCTGGCCGGCCTCGCCGTCGTCGACATCCCGATGCTGACGAAGATGGGCTTCGCCGCCGCCGGGACCGTCGTGATCGCCGTCCTCATCGCGCTCACCCTGGTCCCCGCGATGCTCGGCTTCGCCGGGAAGCGGATCATGGGCCGCAAGGCCCGCAAGGCCGCCGAGGCGGAGAACGCGCCGGACGCCAAGCCGAACATGGGTGTCCGCTGGGCGCGCTTCGTGCTGCGGAAGCCCGTGTGGGTGCTGCTGGTCGGTGTCGTGGGCCTCGGAGCCATCGCCGTTCCGGCCGCCTCGCTGGAGATGGGCCTGCCGGACGACGGCTCGCAGCCGAAGAGCACCACGCAGCGCCAGGCCTACGACCTGCTCTCCGACGGATTCGGTCCCGGCTTCAACGGTCCGCTGCTCGTGGTCGTGGACACCGAGGACAGCTCGGACGGCAAGGCCGCCGTCGACCAGGTCTCCCAGGAGATCGAGGGCATCGACCACGTCGCCGCCGTCACCCCGGCCACCTTCAACAAGGCCGGCGACGCCGCGACCATCCCCGTCATCCCGCAGGACCGGCCGAGCTCGACCGACACGGAGAACGTCGTCCACGCCATCCGTGACGCGGGCACGGACGTCAAGGGCGACACCGGCGCCGAGGTGCTGGTCACCGGTGCCACGGCGATGAACATCGACTTCTCGCAGAAGATGAACGACGCGCTTCTGCCCTACCTGGCACTCGTCGTCGGACTGGCCTTCCTGCTCCTGACGGTGGTCTTCCGTTCGCTGCTGGTACCGGTCAAGGCGGCCCTCGGCTTCCTGCTCTCGGTCGTCGCGGCCCTGGGCGCGGTCGTCGCGGTCTTCCAGTGGGGCTGGCTCGCCTCGCTCTTCGGGGTCGAGCAGACCGGCCCGATCATGAGCATGATGCCGATCTTCATGATCGGTGTGGTCTTCGGACTCGCCATGGACTACGAGGTCTTCCTGGTCACGCGGATGCGCGAGGCGTACGTCCACGGGGAGACGCCCGGCCAGGCGATCGTCACCGGCTTCAGGCACGGGGCCCGGGTGGTCGTGGCGGCCGCGGTGATCATGATGGCCGTCTTCGCCGGCTTCATCGGCTCCAGCGAGTCGATGATCAAGATGATCGGCTTCTCGCTGGCCATCGCCGTCTTCTTCGACGCCTTCGTGGTGCGGATGGCCATCGTGCCGGCGGTGCTCGCCCTGCTCGGCGAGCGCGCCTGGTGGCTGCCGCGCCGGCTGGACCGCCTCCTGCCCAACGTGGACGTGGAGGGCGAGGGCCTGCGCAAGGACCTCGCCGACGGCCCGGCCGAAGGCGGCGGGGAGCGGGAGCTGGTCCGCGTATGACCCACGGTGCGCGTCGTGGCGCGGGCCACGGCGCGCACCGTACAGGCCCCGGGGTCCGCGTCCGAGCGGAACGCGTCCCCGGAGCGCCGGTTACCTGTGGGGACGGGGGACCGGGGCGACAGGGAGCCCCCGTGCACGCGGCACGGGGGCTCCCGCCCGTTCAGGCGCGGGCGGCGGTGGACGTGGTGGCTGCCGGCCGCTTCACCGTCGCCGCGCGGGTCCGTGCCAGGAAGCGGATGAGGGGCGCCTTGTCGAACTGGAAGACGGCGACCCCGTCCGGCGCGTGCAGTTCCAGGACCAGCTGGGCCCGGCCGCACGGCCATACCCGTATGTCGTCCCGGGTGGCGGGGGAGCGCAGGCCGCGTTCCAGGAGGTCGAGGCCGAAGGCCCAGTCGACTCCGCCGGGGAGCCGGACGTGGAGGGTCTGCGGCTCCCCGGGCTCGAAGCGCAGCTCGACGGGGACCAGCCGGGGGTCGGGGCCGTCGGTGATGAGCCGGGCGCGGGCGTGTTCTTGAATCACGAGGGACATGGGCCGGCTCCTCCTGTGTGAAAATCTCTTCCCCTAATGTCCCATATTCTCCCATTTGGGCACGTCGGGGATGTGGTAGTTGTCATCCCTGTGCTCTTGCGAACTATTTGCAACAGGGCTCTATCATGGAGCGTTTTCCGACCCCGCCGGCAGTACCCCCGAAAGCGGAGCCACTCCATGCATGTACCCGACGGATTCATCAACGCACCCGTCTCCGCTGTCGCCGGTGTCGTCGCGGCGGGCGCGGTCGCTGTCAGCCTCCGCGGCGCGCGGCGGGAACTCGGGGGAGAACGGGCGGCCCCGCTGGCCGGACTCGTCGCCGCCTTCATCTTCGCCGTGCAGATGCTGAACTTCCCCGTCGCGGCGGGCACCAGCGGCCATCTCCTGGGCGGGGCGCTCGCGGCGATCCTGGTCGGGCCGTGGACCGGCGTGCTCTGTATAGCGGTCGTCCTGCTGATGCAGGGCATCCTCTTCGCCGACGGCGGCCTCACCGCGCTCGGCGTGAACATCACGGTGATGGGGGTCGTGACCACCGTCGTCGCCTACGTGGTCTTCCGCGGGCTGACCCGTGTGCTGCCCCGCACCCGCCGCTCGACGACCGTCGCGTCCTTCGTGGCCGCGCTGGTCTCGGTGCCGGCCGCCGCCGTCGCGTTCACCCTGGTCTACGCGGTCGGCGGGACCACCGACGTCCCCTTCGTCAAGGTCCTCACGGCGATGACCGGTGTCCATGTCCTCATCGGCATCGGGGAGGCGGCCATCACCGCGCTGACCGTCGGTGCCGTGATCGCGGTGCGCCCCGACCTCGTACACGGGGCTCGCGGACTCGCCGCTCCGCTCAAGCTCCGCGTCGACGGCGAACTCGTCGACGCCCCGGCCGCCCCCGCCGCCCCTCCCGCCCCCGCCGCGGCCCGCTCCACGCGCAAGGTCTGGGCGACCGGCCTGGCCGCCGCGCTCGTCCTCGCCGGCGTCGTCTCCTTCTACGCCTCCGCGAACCCCGACGGCCTGGAGAAGGTCGCCGCCGACAAGGGCATCGACGAGAAGGTCCAGGAACACGACGCCGCCGGCTCCCCGCTCGCCGACTACGGCGTCAAGGACGTCAGCGACGCCCGCGTCTCCGGAGGCCTCGCCGGGGTGATCGGCGTGGGCGTCACCGTCGCCGTCGGCAGCGGCGTGTTCTGGGCCGTGCGCCGGCGCCGTACGCCGGAGGCACCCCACTCCCGCACCACCGAGTCCGTCTGACATGGGCGCCGGCCACGCACACAAGCTCTACCGGCACGGGCACTCCCCCGTCCACGCTCTGCCCCCGCACTGCAAGCTCGCCGCCGTCCTCTGCTTCGTCGTGGCCGTCGTCTCCACCCCGCGCGAGGCCGTGTGGGCCTTCGCGGTCTACGCCGCGCTGCTCGCCGCAGCCGCCGCGGTGGCCCGGATCCCGCCCGGCTTCCTGCTGAAGCGGCTGGTCATCGAGGTGCCGTTCGTCGCCTTCGCGTTCCTCATGCCCTTCGTCGTGCCCGGCGAGCAGACCGAGCTGCTGGGTGTCTCCGTCAGCGTCCCCGGCCTCTGGGGCGCCTGGAACGTGCTCGCGAAGGGCACCCTCGGGGTGGCGGCCTCGGTGATCCTGGCCTCGACCACCGAACTGCGCTCGCTGCTCCTCGGCCTCCAGCGCCTCCGGCTGCCGCCCCTGCTCGTCCAGATCGCGTCCTTCATGATCCGCTACGGCGACGTCATCACCGACGAACTGCGCCGGATGTCGGTCGCCCGCCGCTCACGCGGCTTCGAAGCCAGGGGCGTACGGCACTGGGGCGTGCTCGCCAAGACGGCGGGCGCCCTCTTCATCCGGTCCTACGAGCGCGGCGAACGCGTCCACCTCGCGATGGTCAGCCGCGGCTACACCGGCACCATGCCGGTGATCGACGACGTGACCGCCTCCCGCACCGAGTGGGCGCACGCCGCGGCACTCCCCGCCCTCGCCCTCGTCGTTTGTCTGCTGGGATGGACCCTATGAGCCTGCCCACCGCCCCCGCCCCGTCCCTCGAGGTCAGCGGCCTCGCCTACGCCTATCCCGACGGCCACCAGGCCCTCTTCGGCGTCGACCTGACCGTGGCCCGGGGCGAACGCGTGGCACTGCTCGGCCCCAACGGCGCGGGCAAGACCACCCTCGTCCTGCACCTCAACGGCATCCTCGACGCGGGCGCCGGAACCGTCCGGGTCGCCGGGCTGCCCGTCGGGAAGCGGCACCTCGCCGAGATCCGCCGCCGCGTCGGCATCGTCTTCCAGGACCCCGACGACCAGCTCTTCATGCCGACCGTCCGTGAGGACGTCGCCTTCGGACCCGCCGCGGCGGGACTGCGCGGCCCCGAGCTGGAGGAGCGGGTCGTGACCGCGCTGCGGCGGGTCGGCATGGAGGAGTACGCGGCGCGGCCCCCGCACCACCTGTCCTTCGGACAGCGCCGCCGGGTCGCCGTCGCCACCGTCCTCGCCATGGAGCCGGAGATCCTCGTCCTGGACGAGCCCTCCTCCAACCTGGACCCGGCCTCCCGCCGCGAACTCGCCGACATCCTGCGCTCCCTGGACGTCACCGTGCTGATGGTCACCCACGACCTGCCGTACGCCCTTGAACTCTGCCCGCGTTCCGTCATCCTCAGCGACGGGGTGATCGCCGCCGACGACCGCACACAGGAACTGCTGTGCGACGACGAACTCATGCGCAGGCACCGGCTGGAGCTGCCCTTCGGCTTCGACCCGCGTTCCGTGTCCGTACCGCGTCCGTGAACAGATGGTGACCCGGCACCCGTTGCACCAGCCGCGCGATGCACCATGGGGAGATGAGCGGGAGCGCGGGAGTAGGCGTGGACGTACGGGGCACGGTGGCGCCGGGATTCGAGGCGGTACGGGACGCTTTCGTCCGTAACTTCGAACAGCGCGGGGAACGGGGAGCGGCCGTGGCCCTCTACCACCACGGCCGCAAGGTCGTGGACCTGTGGGCCGGGACGAGAGATGTCGACGGCACCGAACCCTGGGCCGTGGACACCGTGCAGATCGTCCGCTCCGCCGGGAAGGGCGTCGCCGCCGCCGTACCGCTGCTGCTGCACCAGCGCGGACAGGTGGACCTCGACGCCCCCGTCGGCACGTACTGGCCGGAGTTCAAGGCGAACGGCAAGGAGCGCGTCCTCGTGCGCCACCTCCTCGCCCACCGCGCGGGGCTGGCCGCCCTCGACGCGACGCTGACGCCCGGGGAGGCCGCGGACCAGGTGTCGGGGCCGCGGGCCGTGGCCGCCCAGCGGCCCCAGTGGGAGCCCGGCACCGATCACGGGTACCACGCCCAGACCTACAGCTGGCTCATCGGCGAGCTGGTGCGCAGGGTCACCGGGCGGACCATCGGACGCTGGGTCGCCGAGGAGATCGCGCGCCCGCTCGGACTGGACTTCTGGTTCGGCCTCCCGGCCGACGAGGCGCACCGGATCGGACGCATCGGCCCCGTCGAGGCCCCGGCGGTGGAGGGCGGCGGCGCTCTCCGCACCCGTCCCAAACGCTCCGTCGTCGAGGCCTACAGCGACCCGGCCTCGCTCACCCGCCTCGCCTTCGGGGCGATCGACCCCTTCCCCGACGAGAACGACCGGGCCTACCGTGCCGCGGAACTCCCCGCTTCCAACGGCGTCGCCACCGCACGCGGGCTCGCCCGCTGCTACGCCGCGATGATCGGCGCGGTCGACGGACAGCGCCTCTTCGCCCCCGCCACCCTCACCCTGGCCCGCACCGAGGAATCCACGGGCCCGGACCGCGTACTGGTCGTCAGTACCCGTTTCGGCCTCGGCTACATGCTCCACGGCCCGGCGGCGCCGCTGCTCGGCCCCGGGTCGTTCGGGCACCCCGGCCGCGGTGGTTCGCTGGGCTTCGCCGACCCCGAATCGGGCATCGCGCTCGGTTACGTGACGAACGGCCTGCAGAAGGGAGTTACCGCCGACCCCCGTGCCCAGGCCCTGGTCAGAGCAGTACGGTCGGCGCTATGACTCCTCCTCGCTTCCACGGGTACGCCGCGCTCCTCACCGGCGCGGGACAGGGCATCGGGGCGGCCACGGCCCGCCGGCTCGCCTCCGAGGGTGCGGCCGTCCTGGTCACCGACCTGGACGCCGGCCGCGCCGGGCGCACGGCGGCCGGGATCCGCGAAGCGGGCGGCACCGCCGAAGCCCTGGCCTGCGACGTGGGCGACGCGGCGGCGGTCGACGCGGCGGTGGCCCACGCGGTCACCGCCTTCGGGCGGCTCGACATCCTGGTCAACAACGCCTACGCCAACCACGACGACGCCGCGCTCTTCGAGGACGAGGCGGACGAACCCTGGGCCCGCACCCTCGACATCACGCTGACCGGCCCCTACCGCTGCTCCCGCGCCGCACTGCCGCACCTGGTGGCCTCCGGCCGGGGCGCCGTCGTCAACATCGGCTCGGTCAACGGCGAACAGGACTTCGGCGGCCACGCCTACAGCGCCGCGAAGGCGGGCCTGGCCAGCCTGACCCGCACGCTCGCCGGCCACGCGGGACCACGTGGCGTACGCGTCAACCTCGTCGCACCCGGCACGATCCGCACGGACGCCTGGGCGGGCCGCGACGCCGAACTGGAGCGGGCCGCCGCGCTCTACCCGCTCGGGCGGGTCGGCGAACCGGACGACATCGCGTCCGCCGTCGCCTTCCTCGCCTCCCGGGACGCGGCCTGGATCACCGGCATCACCCTGCGGGTGGACGGCGGCCTCCTCGCCGTCAACAGGGGCTTCCGCGCGGCGATGTCGGGTGGCCGGGACGAGCGCACGGGTGGCACCGGTGGGTGACTTCTTCGAGCGCGTGGTCGATCTGGAAGCGACGGCCGAGGAAGCCGGGCCGCTCGCCGGGCGGGTGGTCGACTGGCTGGCCGCCGAGGGGATCATCACGCGCGCGACGAGCGGGGACGGCGTGTACAGCCCGTCCACCGACCACGGATACGTGCCCGGGCCCGACTGGGCGAGGGCGGTGGCCGATGCCTCGGACCCCTCGTGGCTGCCCGGCCCGGTGGCCGTACTCGTCGGTCGCGCCCACCACGTCGGCGGCCAGGGCGAGGACGAGGCGGATTCGGTGACCTGCCCTCGGTGCGCGGCCCGCACCGTCGTCATCGACTATCCGGAGTCGTTCGAGGCGGACGAGGAGGTCTGGCAGCCGTTCCGGGAGGGCATCGAGGCGTGGAAGGCGACGGGGCGGGGCGAAGTACCGTGCCCCGCCTGCGGTGTTCCCGTACCCGTCACGGAGTGGGACTTCGGACCCGAATTCGACCTCGGTGCACTCGCCTTCGACTTCTGGGGGTGGCCGCCGCTCGGCGTCCGCTTCCTCACGGAGTTCCGCGCCAGGCTGGGGCACCGCACCGGAACGCAGTCCGGCAAGTTCTGATGCCTGCCGTTCAACTGGCGTGCAGCATCAGCCCGATGCCGAGCACCATCAGCCCGGCCGCGGCGATCCTCGGCCCCCCGAACCGTTCCTTGAAGAACAGCGTCCCTATCGCGGCACCCACGATGATCGAGGACTCGCGGAGGGCGGCGACCGGGGCGAGCGGGGCCTTCGTCTGCGCCCACAGGACGAGACCGTAGGCGCCGACCGAGAGGGCCGCGCCCAGGAGTCCGCGCGCCACGAACGGCCGCAGCCGGGCTGCCAGTCCGCCCCGCCTGCGCCAGTAGGCGTACGCGGGGATGGTTATGCCCTGCACGGTCATCAGCCAGGCGATGTAGCCGGCCGGTGTCCCCGAGGCGCGTACCCCGACCCCGTCGACCGTGGTGTATCCGGCGATGGCGAGGCCCGTCGCGAGGGCCGCCAGGATCGCCGGCCGGTGAGGGCGCCCGCCGGAGCCGCGGATGCCCCACAGGGCCAGCCCGACGAGCCCCGCCGACGCCACCGCGACACCCGCCGTCGCCCAGCCGTCCGGGCGCTCCCCGACGAAGACGGCGGCCAGCACCGTCACGACGAGCGGGGCCGTGCCCCGGGCGATCGGATACGTCTGGCCGAAGTCGCCCAGGCTGAACGACCGCATCAGCAGCAGCATGTACGCCACGTGAAGGCCCGCGGAGACGAGCAGATACGGCCAGGCACCGGCCGCCGGAAGCGGCGCGAAGCAGGCCAGCGCGACCCCGACCAGCGCCCCGCCGCCGGAGATCAGGGTGAAGGACAGCAGTTGGTCACGTATGGCGTGGGCGATGGCGTTCCAGCCCGCGTGCGTGATCGCGGCGGCCAGGACAGCCGCCACCACCAGCGGGGTCACACCGTCCGCTCGCGTACGTCCGTCACGGTTCCGCCGGCGTACGCGACCAGGCTCTGCGGGTCGAGCGGGAAGACCGTGTGCGGGGTGCCCGCCGCCGCCCAGACCACGGTGTGGCCGAGGAGCCCCCGGTCGGCCAGCACCCGGGTCTTCGTACGGTGGCCGAAGGGCGGCACCCCGCCGATCGCGATCCGGTGGTCTCCCGGACCAGGTCCGCCCGCGCCCGCTCGACCTTCCCGGCGCCCAGTTCGCTCCGCACGAGCTCCATGTCGACCCGCGAGGCGCCGTCCATCAGGACCAGGACGGGTACGCCGTCCGCCTGGAAGATCAGGGACTTGACGATCTGGCTGAGCTCGCAGCCGATCGCCGCGGCGGCCTCGACCGCGGTGCGCGTGGCGTCGGGGAAGCGGCGTACCTCGACGTCCAGGCCCAGCACACGCAGTGCTTCGGCGAACCGGGGATGGGCGTCGGACGAGGTCGTGGCGGGGGTGGCGTCGGAAGTGCTCATACCCGGCACGCTACTGAATCGTCGCGGGGACGGACCACAGCGTTTCCGACGGCCGGGCCGACCGTCACTCCGATCCCGGATCGCGGCCCGGACGCGCCCCCGCGCGGCGTCAGCCGCTCAGTTCGATCCGGGTGCCCGCTCCCCGCGCGACGGCCGCGTCGATCAGCAGCCGGGCCACGGCCAGGTCCTGGAGGCCGACGCCCACCGAGTCGAAGAGCGTGAGGTCGGTGTCCGCCGTCCGGCCGGGCCGGGTGCCCGCGAGTACGTCACCGAGTTCGCAGCGGAAGTCGTCCTCGCCGAGCGCACCCTCGGCGAGCGGGATCAGCACCTCGCCGGACTTCGCGCGGGCCGTCGTCCAGGCGTCCACGACGATCCGGCAGCGGACGACGCCCTCCGTGTCGATCTCCCGGTGGTCGGGGCGCGGCGGGGCGCCCACGGCGTTGATGTGCTGGCCGGGGGACAGCCAGGCGCCCCGGATCAGCGGTTCCCGGGACGGGGTCAGCGTGCACAGGACGTCCGAGGCCTCCGCGACGGCCTGCGGCCCGGCGAGCACGCCGGCCTCCACGCCCAGCTCCGTCCGGATCCAGGCGGCCAGCTCGACGCTCCTGCCGGGGTGGCGCCCCCACAGCACGATCCGGTCGTACGCGCGGCCCGGCAGCAGCGCGCGGGCATGGGCACGGGCCAGCGGGCCGGTGCCGACGAGACCCAGTACGCGCGCGTCCTTCCGGGCGAGGGCCCGGGTGGCGACGGCGGTGGCGGCGGCGGTCCTCGCCCGGGTGACCTCGGCCCCGTCGAGCAGCGCCTCGCACGCACCGGTGTCCGCGGACACGGCCAGGACGGCCGAGCGCTGCACGGGCAGGCCCCGTTCGCGGTTGGCGGGGAGGTCAGCCAGGAGTTTCACGGCGGCGAGGCCGGCCGGGGCGGAGGCCGACGCCATCGCGAGGAAGGTCCCGTCCGACCCCGGGAGAGGCATGGCCGGCGGGGGCGGCAGGACGGCCCTGCCCAGTGCCAGGTCCAGGTGGCAGCCCTCCACCGCTCTCTCGATGTCCTCCCGTACGTCCGCGAGCAGTGCGGTGATGTCGGAGCGGGTCAGGATCAGCGTCATGTCGTGTGTCCTCAGGGGTACGGGAGCGGGTGCCGACGGGTGGTCAGGCGCCGCGCAGGAAGGGGACGGTGAGTCCGGAAGGCGCCCGGCTGCGGCCGACCAGCCCGCTCACCGCCAGCAGCGCGATGACGTAGGGCAGCGTGGTCAGGAGAGGCGCGGACAGGTGCAGTCCCAGAGCGGGCGCTGCGAACTGCAGCGACTGCGCGACGCCGAAGAAGAGGCAGGCCACGAGCGTGGGCCAGGCGCGCCAGCGGCCCGCGATCACCGCGACGACCGCCAGGTATCCGATGCCGCCGGTGATGTTGTCGCTGAAGGCGTGCACCTCCGACAGGGCCAGCTGCGCGCCCGCCAGGCCGGAGACGGCCCCGGTCAGCAGCACGGCGGCGAACCGGACGGCACGCACCGGAAGACCGCAGCGGTCGGCGGTGGTCGCGTCCTCCCCGATGGCGTCGACCGCCAGGCCCCACGACGTGCGCCTGCTGAATCCCAGGGCCAGGACGGCGGCGACGGCGAAGGCGGCGTAGCCCAGGGCGGTCTGCTCGAAGAGGGCTGGTCCCAGCACGGGGACGCTGTGCAGGCCGGGCACGGGGATCGGGTCGAATCCCGGCACGGAGTCGGCCGCCCCGTCGCCGAAGAAGACGCGGGAGCCGTACGTCGTCGCACCGAGGGCGAGGACGTTCGCCGTGATGCCGGTGACGATCTGGTCGGCGCGCAGGACGACGCTGAGCAGCGCCTGGAGGGCGGCGAAGAGCAGCCCCGCGGCGAGCGCGGCCAGCACGCCCACACCCGCGTTTCCCGAGGCCAGGGCGCCTGTCGCGCCGGCGAAGGCGCCGGTAAGCATCATGCCCTCGACGGAGAGGTTGAGGACACCGGCGCGTTCGCTCAGCAGCTCTCCCGAGGAGGCCAGCAGGAGCGGCACGGCCAGGCGGACCCCACCGGAGACGAGTTCCTCCACGACCGCACTCATGAGGCCCTCCCGTTGCGTGTGGTTGTGAACATGGCCGCGGCGACGAACAGGACGAGCAGGCTCTGCACGATCTGTACGGAGGAGGCGGGCACCCCGGCCGCGAGCTGGAGGTTGATGCCGCCGTTGGTGAGGAAGCCGAAGAGGAGGGACACCGCCGCCACCGCGGTGAGCGAACCGCGGGCGAGCAGGCCCACGACCAGCCCGGAGAAGCCGTATCCGGAGGAGAAGTGCTCGGCCAGCACGTACGGCGCGATGGCGACGAGGGCCGCGCCCGCCAGCCCCGCCGCCGCGCCGGCGAAGGCCAGGCTGCCCGTTTCCAGGCGTACCACGGGAAGTCCGAGCCGGGCCGAGGCGGCGGGGGAGTGACCGACCGACCGCAGCCGCAGTCCGACAGCCGTGTGGCGCAGCACCACACCGGTGACCACGGCGGCGACGACGGCGATCACGACGATCGCGGTCGCGGGCGACTCGACGCCGCCGATCAGCGGCAGCCGGGCGCCCTCGGGCAGGGGCGCGGACTGCGGCAGCGTCTCGGACGAGGTCACGGGCTGGCGCAGCAGGGCCTCTTCGTGGACGGCCACCGAGACGAGCCCCACGCCGACGAAGTTGAGCAGCAGCGTGGTGATGACCTCGCTGGTGCCCCTCCTGGCCCGCAGCCGGCCGGCGATGCCCGCCCAGGCGCCGCCCGCCACGCATCCCGCGACGAGGACCAGCGGCACACCGAGCGCGGCAGGAACCCCTGCGGGCAGTGTCGTTCCCACGGCCGCCGCCGCGAGGCCTCCCGCACACAGCTGCCCCTCGCCGCCCACGTTCACCAGCCCCGCACGGTGGGCGACGGTGAACCCGGTGGCGATGAGGGCCAGTACGGCGGCCGAGTTCAGGGAACTCCCGACGGCGTACGACGATCCGAACATGCCCTCGACGAGGGCGTCCCAGGCGACCGCGGGTCCGGTTCCGGCTCCCTTCACGAGACCGAGCCCGACCGCGCCCGCGAGGACGACCGCCAGGACGCCGACGGTGACGGGGTGCCTCAGGACGGGGGCGATGCGGGTATGCGCCGTGCGGAGGGCCGGTGCGGGCGCGGACAGGGTGAGAGGTGGGGGCGACATGGCGGCTCCTTGAGGTCTGGGGTGCACGCGTCCGGGCCGAGGGCTGGCGACGGCCGGGACGCGGGTGCTGCGAGGCGCGGTTCAGCGCAGGGCTTCGGGGGTGTGGCCCGTGTTCTCCGGCCCGGGCCGCGAAGCGCGGGCGCCGAGCATGAGGGCTCCGATCCGTTCCCGGGCGTCCGGCTCCGCCGGGTCGACGGGGCCCAGCAGCTTCCCCCGGTAGGCCACGGTGATCCGGTCGCACAGGACGAGGAGTTCGGACAGCTCGCTGGAGACCACCAGCACACCGGTCCCGGCGGCGGCCGCGTCACGGATGCGGGAGTGCACGGCGCCCACCGCTCCGATGTCCAGCCCTCGGGTGGGCTGGGCCGCGGCCAGGCAGATCAACGGGTCGAGCGCCAGCTCCCGGGCCAGCACGACCTTCTGCTGGTTGCCGCCGGACAGCGAGGACATCAGGGCCCCCGGGCCGTCCGCCCGGATGCCGTGCCCGGTGAGCACCGAGTCCGCGGCACGGTCCATGGCGCGCCGGTCCAGGAGCACCCCGTGACGACGGAACCGGTCGAGCCGGCCGAGGAACAGGTTGTCGGCGACCCGCAGTTGTGGCACGCACCCTTCGTGGAGCCGGTCCTCCGGCACCACGCCGAGTCCGGCCCGGCTCCGCTCGCGCGGTGCCGCCCGGGTGAGGTCCCGTCCGTCCAGCTCCACGCGTCCCGCGACGGGCGCGAGCGAGCCGCCGAGCAGCGCCATCAGCTCGCTCTGACCGTTGCCCTCGACCCCGGCGATCCCCACGATCTCCCCGTACCCGACGTCCAGGGAGACCTCGTCCAGGGCGGAGGTCCCGTCTGCGCGCCGCACACTGACGTCGCGCAGCCGCAGCGCCTGCGTCACCCGGGCAGCGGCCTTGCCGCCGGGCTCCGCCCGCCCGCCGGGCTCCGCGGTTCCGACGGCCAAGGCGCGGCCCGCCGGCTCCGGACCGCCTGCACGGGTCTTCCCGGAGCCGGACGCCCCTGCCTCCGGGGAGTCCCCGTCGGCGGCCAGCCCGATCGTCCCGGCGAGCCCCGCGTCCAGCGAGCCGGCGGGCCGGCCGATCATCAGCGGTACCAGCCGCTCCGGCGGCAGCTCGGCCAGTGGCCCGCCACCGGACACCCGGCCGCCGCGCAGCACGGTCGCCGCATCCCCGGCCCGTGCCACTTCTCCGAGCTTGTGCGTCACCAGGACCACAGCGTGCCCCGACTCCGCGATCCGCCGGCAGGTCGCCAGCAGGGCGTCCGTCCCGGCCGGTCCGAGGACGCCCGTGGGCTCGTCCAGCACGAGGAGCCGGGGCTCCCGCAGCAGTGCCTTGACGATCTCGGTCCGCTGGCGCACGCCGACGGGCAGCTCACTCACCCGCGCGTCGAGGTCCAGTTCGAGTCCGTACTCCTCGCGCACCCGTGCCACCCGCCGCGGCAGGTCCCGCAGCCGCAGCAGGCGCATGTTCTCGCCCACGGTCAGGGTCGGTACGAGGCTGAAGTGCTGGTGGACCATGGCGATGCCGGCGGCGAGCGCGTCGGCGGGCCGACGGGGGGCGTAGGGCGAGCCGTAGAGGCGCAGACCGCCCGCGTCCGGCGCCACCGAGCCGCCCACGACGTGGCAGAGGGTCGACTTGCCCGCACCGTTCTCGCCGAGTACGCAGTGGACGGTGCCGGACTCGACGACGAGGTCCACCTCCTCCAGGGCCCGCGTCGTGCCGAAGGACTTGGTGAGTCCGGAGATCTCCAGCGCGGGAGCGGCCGTGTTCATCGGGTGGTGATCTCGCCGGCCGTGATCTTCCGCTTCAGCTCGTCGAGCTTCTCGCCCACAGCGGGGTCCGTGGTGTCGCAGAGCACGATGTCGTTGTGCGGTTCCTCGAAGGTGAGCCCGAAGTGGACGGCTTCCGCCGTCCAGTCGTCGGCGACCAGGTGATTCACGGCGTACTCGATCTCCGCGCCGATGTCCGTCTCCACGTACCCCGCGTACGCGGGGTCGGTGCCGCACTCGTGGGCGATCGGTCCGCCGATGAGAGCGCCGTCGCGCCGGCCCGCGGCCTGGGCGACGCCCTTGTGGCCGAGATTGAGGACCTGCCCCAGGACGTCCGCCCCGGCGCCGAAGCCGGCGAGCGCGGACTGCTTGGCCTTGGCCACGTCGTTGAAGTCGCCGACGTACTGCGGGGCGAGGACCTTGACGCCGGGGTCGGCCGCCTCCGCACCCCTGTCGAACTCCTTGGCGGCGTTCACGATCGCCGGGAGTTCCGCACCGCCGATGAATCCGACCGTCCCGGACTTGGAGAGCAGTGCGGAGGCCGCGCCGGAGAGGAAGGCCGCTTCGGCCTGCTGCGGGTCGTACAGCGAGAGGTTCGCGAGGGGCTTCCCGTCGGCGGGGCCTCCGATCTCGGCGAACTTCACCTGAGGGAAGCGCGCCGCGACGTTGCGCACATCGGCGTCGGTCTGCCCGCCGATGGAGATCACGAGGTCGGAGGTGGTGGCGAAGCGGACCAGCGCCTTCTCGTAGTCAGCCGTCGCCACCTGCTCCACCTTGCTGAACTCCACCGTGCCGGCGTGCTGCTTCTCCGCCCGCTGGTAGCCGAGGTAGGCGGAGCCCATGAAGCCGTCGTCGGAGAGCGAACCGGGGAAGAGGACGCCGACCTTGAGCTTGCCGTCGTCCTCGCCCCCGCCGTCGGCTGCGGAGGACCCGCCGCAGGCGGTCAGCAGGAGCAGCCCTGACACGACGGACGCGGCGACCGCGACGGGGGAGGAGAGGGGTCGGGAAGGTGCCACTGGGATGCCTCCAGGAAACGGGGCCCGCGAGCCGGTTAGCGGTATACCGCTATGGCGCCCAGTTTCCGCGTCGTTTGTTGCCACCGCGTCACCGAGCGGTTAGCAGTAGCGGACCCGGCACGGGATCCGCATACGGTGGGACCGTTCCGGAACCGGAGGAAAAGCCTTGGTGACAGCAGCCCGACAGTCCGACGCGGGACGCCCCTCGCTGCGCGATCTCGCGTACGAGACCTTGCGGCGGCGCATCATCGAGGTCGAACTCCAGCCCGGAGAGAGGCTCGTCGAGCGCGATCTGGCCACCGAGCTGGAGGTCTCGCGCATTCCCCTGCGCGAGGCCCTGCGGCTCCTGGCGGCCGACGGGCTCGTGCTGCTGGTACCGCACCGCGGCGCACTGGTCGCGCCCTTCACCCCCGGCGACGTACGCGATCTTTTCGACGTACGCGAGTCGCTGGAGTCCCTCGCCGCGCGCCTGGCCGCGGAGCGGGCGGACGAGGACGGGCTGGCCCGCCTGGCGGCCGGCCTCGATGCCGCCCGCGCCGCGACCCGCGCGCACGACCGGGCCGCGATCGCGGCGGCCAACGCGGCCTTCCACACCGATATCGTCGACCTCGCGGCCAACGCGCTGCTCAGCGGTGTGATGCGGCCCCTGGAGGCGCGCATGCACTGGCTGTTCCGCCTGACGGCCCAGCGGGACCCCGCCCGGCAGTGCGCCGAACACCAGCGGATGTACGAGGCCATCGCGGCACGCGATGCCGACCGTGCGGCCCGCCTGGCGCACGAACACGTGGCGGACGGCCGCGCCACCAGCCTCGCCCTCGCCGAGCAGTGGTCCCGCCCGGACATCGACCCCGAGGCGGTCGCCGCGCGCCGTCGGCGCGGGCGGGGCGATGCCGGGAAGCAGGCCGGGCCGGAGGCGTGATCCGCCCCCGGCCCGGCTGAGGTATGTCCCCCTATGACCCGGCGCGCAGCACCGCAGCGACCACCGGGCCCGCCGCGTCACCGCCGTGGCCGCCGGCCTGGACGACGGCCGCTGCCGCCAGGTCGTCGCTGAAGCCGGTGAACCAGCTGTTGGACGTGGTCTGTCCGTCGACCTCGGCCGAGCCCGTCTTGGCGCCCTTGTCGCCGCCGACCGAGGCCATGGCGGCCTTGCCCGTGCCCCAGGAGGCGGTGGCCCGCATCATGTCGTTCAGCTGCCCGGTGACGTTCTGCGACAGCGAGCGGGACGCGGTGGCGAGCTGACGGCCGTCCAGGGACTGCGGGACGATGACCGGCTGACGGAACGTCCCGGTGCGGGCGGTCGCCGTGATGGACGCGATGTTGAGCACGTTCATCTGGACGGTGCCCTGGCCTATGTACTGGGCCGCGGCCACCCCGCCGTTCTCCTCGGGCACGCTGCCGTCGAACGAGACGACACCCGTCTTCCAGTCGAGACCGATCCCGAAGACGTCCCGGGCCTCCTTGGCGAGGGCGGCGTCGTCGTCCACCTCGTCGATCTTCTTGATGAAGGCCGTGTTGCAGGAGCGGGCGAAGCTGGTGGTGAACGGCTCCGTGTCCGGCAGCGAGAAGTTCTTCAGGTTGTGGAAGCTGTTCCCCATGTACATCACGTCCTCGGGGCATTCGATCGGACGGTCCGCCGAGGCGAGGCCCTTCTCCAGCAACATGGCCGCGGTCATGATCTTCAGCGTGGAGCCGGGCGCCTGCTTGCCCTGCATCGCCGCGTTGAAGCCGGTCGCCGGGTTGTTGGCGACGGCGCGGATCGAGCCCGTGGAGGGCTTCACGGCGACCACCGACGCCCCGCTGTACTGCTTGACCGCCTTCTCGGCCGCCGCCTGGGCGTCCGCGTCCAGTGTCGTCTGCAGCTGTCCGGGCTTCCCCTCGGCCAGCGTCAGCAACGTGGTGTCCGGGAGCTGCTCGTCGGCCGGCTCGATCCAGGTCTCGATGCCAGGGGATCCGCCGGCCGTGTCGCCGTACTTCTCGCGCAGGCTGTCCAGGATCGGCCCGAGCGACGGGTACTTCTCCTTGTCGAGCACCTCGCCGTTGTGGTCGACGGCCTCGATCGCGGCCGTCGAGGACTCGCCGGTCCTCAGCACCGCACCCTCGGTCAGCTGCGGATGGATCACGGTGGGCTGCCAGTCGACCAGTGCCTTACCTGTCGTCAGGCCGCGCACCACCGTCAGCTCGGAGGAGTACGACCAGGGCTTGGTCTTCCCCTCGTAGGAGACCGTCGCCTTCACCGTGAACGGGACCTTCGCGCCGACTGCGGCACCCGGTGTGATCACCGCTCCCGTCACGTGTGCCTCTGCGGCGTAGCCGGCCAGCAGCGGTTCGGAGGCGGCCTCGTTGTTCGTGAACAGGGCGGCGGCCGCCGCGTCGCCGGACGCCCATGCCTTCAGGAAACCCTCGGCGGTCTCCTGGATCTCCTCCTTCTCGGGCGGCCCGGTCTTCACCTCCGAGGACTCCGCCACGGTCCCCGTCCCCCCGGCCTCGTCGCCTCCCAGTACCACGTCGTACACGCCGTAGCCGAGTCCTCCGGCCACCAGCACGAACACCCCGCCGACTATGGCGACCTTCGCTCCACCGCGCATCTGTGCAGTCCCCCTCCCCAGTAGCCCTCTTGAACGTGTTCAAGAGGGCCTTCCTCTGGCACTTTACGGGACACCGGTGAGAGCTGAGGCGGTTGTTACCGGACCGCGATGCGGTGCGGGAAAGCGCTTTCCGCCGTGCGCCCCCAGCCGGTCCACGGCACGTCGGGTGGCAACGAACCAACGAACAGGAGGGCCCGGCGAACAGCCGGGCCCTCCTGGTGCGTTCGGGGTGCTACACCCAGGTGTCCAGCCACATCCGGTCGCGCCAGGCGTCGTCCGGGATCGACGTGCCCGTGTAGAGCGGCCAGAAGTAGACGAAGTTCCAGACGATCAGCAGCACCAGGACGCCCGCCGCGATCGCGCCGAGGGTGCGTCTGCGTTCGCCCGTGGGGTCGGCGGTCCCGGTCTCCGCGCCGAGGCGGTGCTTGGTACCCGTGCCCGCCGCCGGTCCCAGGAGGGCGCCGATCATCATCGTGACCGCGAGACACAGGAACGGCACGAACACGACCGCGTAGAACAGGAAGATGGTCCGCTCCTGGTAGAAGAACCACGGCACCCAGCCCGCCGCCACACCGCAGGCGATCGCGCCCGCCCGCCAGTCGCGGCGGAAGAACCAGCGCCACAGCACGTACAGCAGTGCCACGCACGCCGCCCACCAGAGGAGCGGGGTACCGAGCGCCAGCACCTCGCGGGCGCACTTGCCGGTCTCGGACGTGAGGCAGGTCTTCTCCTCGTAGAAGTACGAGACGGGCCGGCCCAGCACGATCCAGCTCCACGGATTGGACTCGTAGGTGTGGCCGGAGGTCAGGCCCACGTGGAACTCGTAGACCTGGTACTCGTAGTGCCACAGGCTGCGCAGCCAGTCCGGCAGCCAGGTCCAGCTGCCGCCCTTGCCCTCGGTGGCCGCCCAGTTGCGGTAGTACCCCTTGTCCGTGACGATCCAGCCGGTCCACGAGACGACGTACGTGCCGATCGCGACCGGCACCGTGGAGACGAAAGCGGGCAGCAGGTCCCGCAGGACAACGGTCCGGTACGGCTGCACCGCGCCGGCCGTGCGCCTCGCGCCGACGTCCCAGAGCACCGCCATCACGCCGAAGGCGGCCAGGATGTAGAGCCCGTTCCACTTCGTGGCGAAGGCCAGGCCGAGCATCAGCCCGGCCGCGATCCGCCACGGGCGCCACCCGAGCCGGAGCGTCTCGGCGATGTGGGCGTCCGGGCGCAGGAGCCCCTCCTCGTCGACCGGGAGCGCCGCGGCCAGTTTCCGGCGGGACCGGTCGCGGTCGACGAGGAGGCAGCCGAAGGCCGCGAGCACGAAGAACATCAGCACCAGGTCGAGCAGCGCGGTGCGGCTCATCACGAAGTGCAGCCCGTCCACGGCCAGCAGGGTGCCCGCCAGGCAGCCCAGGAACGTCGAGCGGAACAGACGGCGGCCGATCCGGCACAGCATCAGGACCGAGACGGTGCCGAGCAGCGCCACCATGAAGCGCCAGCCGAACGGGGTGAACCCGAAGAGCTGTTCGCCGAACCCGATGATCCACTTGCCGACCGGCGGATGGACGACGTAGCCCGGGTCCACCGGGATGTCCACCAAGGACGGGTCGTTGAGGATCCGCTTGTCGACGTCCTTGGGCCAGGAGCCCTCGTACCCCTGGTTGACCAGTGCCCAGGCGTCCTTGGCGTAGTACGTCTCGTCGAATATCACCGCCTTCGGGCTGCCCAGGTTCCAGAACCGCAGCACCCCGGCGACCAGGGCGACCAGCAGCGGCCCGCCCCAGGCGGCCCAGCGCACCAGACGGCCCGCGAGGCCCGGCGGCACGGCGAGCACGTCCCAGAACTGGCGGCCCGGGCGGGTGTAGGGCGGGACCAGGCGCTCGCGCAGCCCCGTCTCCGGCCGTGGGGAATGGCCGAAGCGGCGCAGCCGCTGTTGCCAGGAAGGCGGCTGGTCGCCGGCGTGATCCCCGGCGTCGTTGCCCTGCTGGGCTTCGGGCGCAGTACTCGTCACCGCGCCATCGTAGGGAACGCATCTGTGCGAGGGGTGCCGCCGGTGCTGGGAGGATGGCCGATGTGACTGGAACGACTGGAACGCTCGTACTCGCAGGGACCCCCATCGGCGACGTGGCGGACGCCCCGCCACGGCTCGCCGCCGAGCTGGAGACGGCCGACGTCGTGGCCGCCGAGGACACCCGGCGGCTGCGCAGGCTCACCCAGGCGCTGGGCATCCACACGACGGGGCGTGTCGTGTCCTACTTCGAGGGCAACGAGTCGGCGCGCACGCCCGAGCTCGTCGAGGCGCTGACCGGCGGCGCGCGCGTCCTGCTCGTCACCGACGCGGGGATGCCGTCCGTCTCCGACCCCGGCTACCGGCTCGTCGCGGCCGCCGTGGAACAGGGCATCAAGGTCACCGCCGTACCGGGCCCGTCGGCCGTGCTGACCGCGCTCGCGCTGTCCGCCCTGCCCGTGGACCGCTTCTGCTTCGAGGGCTTCCTGCCGCGCAAGGCGGGCGAGCGGCTCGGGAAGCTGCGCGAGGTCGCCGACGAGCGCCGCACGATGGTCTTCTTCGAGGCCCCGCACCGGCTGGACGACACCCTGGCGGCGATGGCCGAGGTGTTCGGGGCGGACCGCAGGGCCGCCGTGTGCCGGGAACTGACCAAGACGTACGAGGAAGTGAAGCGCGGCCCGCTCGGCGAGCTGGCGGCCTGGGCGGCCGAGGGTGTGCGCGGCGAGATCACCGTCGTGGTCGAGGGCGCCACGGACTCCGGCTCCGAGGGACTCGACGACGCCGAGCTGGTGCGCAGGGTGCAGGTGCGCGAGGAGGCGGGGGAGCGGCGCAAGGAGGCCATCGCGGCGGTCGCCGCCGACGCGGGCCTGCCCAAGCGCCAGGTGTTCGATGCGGTGGTCGCGGCAAAGAACGCGGCTCGGACCGGCCAGGAACAGGGCAAGGGACTAACCTGAAATGTAAAGCCCGAGCCGCGTACCGGACCTCTTCGTCCATGGATCGGCCAAGAGCGTTCCAACACTCGGCAGACCTGGTGCGCCGCCGCCGGTGAAGGCGTCCACTTGAAGGTGGGACGCACCATCCGGAGTGCTTGTCCGGTGCTTGTCCATCGGACAAGAGGAGCAGGCATGAGTGACATCGCAGCGACCACCGTGCACGAGGCGTACGCCTTCGCGTGCATGAGGTGCGGGTACGGCTGGGAACAGGCCTACGAGATAGAGCACCACGTCGACGGCTCGGGCAACGCGTTCGTGGTGTACAAGGCGGACGGACAGCGAGTGCCCTCGCCGCTGTCCACGCCCACCTGCGCGAACTGCGGCGGGCACGTGGTCCGCCTCATGCGGGCCGGCCGGGTCTCCACCGTCCAGCAGCTGCTCCGGCACGGGCAGACCGTGCGTCCCAGGAGGGCGGGTGAGGAGACGGCTGCCGAGGAGATGGCCGTCGCGGCCGTACGGGCCCCGGGGCCCGCGCCCCACCACTGGCAGCTCTCCGATCTGCTGCGTCACTTCCACCGGCGGTGAGAGGGAGCCCATGCCCTCGTAGAGTCATGGGCATGAGCCGTACCGACGCCCCGCCGCTCCCCGAACCCCTCAGGGTTCCTGTCGCCGATTCGCACACCCATCTGGACATGCAGGACGGAACGGTCGAGGAGGGCCTGGCCAGGGCATCGGCCGTCAACGTGACGGCCGTCGTCCAGGTCGGCTGCGACGTGAAGGGCTCCCACTGGGCCGCCGAGACCGCCGCCGCGCACCCGTCCGTGCACGCCTCCGTCGCCCTGCACCCCAACGAGGCGCCGCGCATCGTGCACGGGGACCCGGAGGGCTCGGCGCGGCAGGGGGCCCGGGAGCCGGGCGGGAAGGCGGCACTGGACGAGGCGCTGGCCGAGATCGACGCACTGGCCGCCCTCGCCCACGTACGCGGTGTGGGCGAGACCGGACTCGACTACTTCCGCACGGGCCCCGAGGGCATGGCCGCCCAGGAGGAGTCCTTCCGGGCCCACATCGAGATCGCCAAGCGGCACGGCAAGGCGCTGGTCATCCACGACCGTGAGGCCCACGCGGACGTCCTGCGCATCCTCGCCGACGCGGGCGCGCCGGAACGGACCGTCTTCCACTGCTACTCCGGCGACGCCGAGATGGCACGGATCTGCGCGGCCGCCGGGTACTTCATGTCCTTCGCGGGCAACGTCACGTTCAAGAACGCGCAGCCGCTGCGCGACGCGCTGGCCGTCGCCCCCTCCGAGCTCGTGCTCGTCGAGACGGACGCCCCCTTTCTCACGCCCGCCCCGTACCGCGGACGGCCGAACGCGCCCTACCTGATCCCGGTCACGCTCCGGGCCATGGCCGAGGTGAGGGGCACCGACGAGGACACCCTGGCCGCCGCCGTCTACGACAACACGGCGCGGGCGTTCGACTTCTGAGGCCCGGCTCCGGGAACGCGCCGCCACCCCGGGGCCACGTCGGGTAATCGTACGACTGTGGAACGTGACCAGGGCTCGGCTATCCTGCCCGCCCAACCGGGTCGGGGTCGGCAGACCGCAACGTCTGGAGCGTCGTGGGCCATTCGCAGGGCAGTCACCGCGCGGCGCGCGGCAGCCGGCTGACGAGGCAGGCCCCGACGGTCCCCGCCCCGCCTCCGGCGCCGCGCTCCCTCCACGAGGAACGGACGGTCGTCGCCGCGCTGTGGCCGGGGCCCCTGCCGGTCCATGACCCCACGCTGCTGGACACCCCGCTGGTGGGCGGGCAGGCGGCCCCGCGGAAGGAGCCCGGCGGACACCGGGCGGCCCCGCGGCGCCCCGGAGAGCCTGCGGCGGATCGTCCCGCGCGCACTCGTCGTCGCCGTCCTGGCGGGCGGCACCGCCGCGTTCCTCACCCAGGACAAGGCCGTCCGCGTCAGCGTCGACGGGACGTCCCGCACCCTGCACACCTTCGCGGACGACGTCGGTGAACTCCTCGACGCGGAGGGCGTCACCGTCGGCACCCGCGACACGGTCGCCCCCGCCCCCGCCACGGGGCTGGACGACGGCGACGAGGTCGTCGTACTCCGGGAGACACGCGGCACGGCACCGGACCCCGCTCCCTGATCCGGCCTGACCCGGGCGAGAGACCCGGGGCCCCCTGGCGGCCGTAGGCTTGACGGGTGAGCACCACAGAGCCCGATGCCCTCCTGGGCCCCGCAGACATCCGCGAGCTGGCCGCAGCGCTGGGCGTACGCCCCACGAAGCAGCGCGGTCAGAACTTCGTCATCGACGCCAACACGGTCCGCAGGATCGTACGGACCGCCGAGGTGCGGCCCGACGACGTGGTGGTGGAGGTCGGGCCCGGCCTGGGCTCGCTGACCCTGGCCCTGCTGGAGGCGGCCGACCGGGTCGTCGCCGTGGAGATCGACGACGTGCTCGCCGGCGCCCTGCCGGCCACCGTCGCCGCACGGCTGCCGGAGCGCGCCGACCGCTTCGCGCTGGTCCACTCCGACGCGATGCTGGTCAGGGAGCTGCCCGGACCGGCGCCGACCGCGCTCGTCGCCAACCTGCCGTACAACGTCGCCGTTCCGGTCCTGCTCACCATGCTGGAGCGCTTCCCCACCATCGAGCGGACGCTCGTGATGGTGCAGGCCGAGGTCGCCGACCGGCTGGCCGCCCGCCCCGGCAACAAGGTCTACGGCGTGCCGTCGGTCAAGGCCAACTGGTACGCCGACGTCAAGCGCGCCGGGTCGATCGGCCGCACGGTGTTCTGGCCCGCGCCCAACGTCGACTCGGGGCTGGTGTCCCTGGTCCGGCGTGCGGAACCGGTCCGCACCACCGCGAGCAGGACCGAGGTCTTCGCCGTCGTCGACGCCGCCTTCGCCCAGCGCCGTAAGACGCTGCGCGCGGCCCTGGCGGGCTGGGCGGGCTCCGCACCGGCCGCCGAGGCCGCGCTGACCGCCGCGGGGGTCTCGCCGCAGGCCCGGGGCGAGGCGCTGACCGTCGAGGAGTTCGCCGCCATCGCCGAGAACAAGCCGGAGCTCCCCGCATGAGCCAGAGCGTCACCGTCCGCGTGCCCGCCAAGGTCAACGTGCAGCTCGCCGTGGGCGCCCCCCGCCCCGACGGCTTCCACGACCTGGCCAACGTCTTCCTCGCCGTCGGCCTGTACGACGAGGTCACCGTCACCCCCGCCGAGGCGCTGCGCGTCACCTGCTCCGGCCCGGACGCCGGCCAGGTCCCGCTGGACGCGACCAACCTGGCGGCCCGCGCCGCGATCGCCCTGGCCGACCGGCACGGCATCGCGCCCGACGTGCACATCCACATCGCCAAGGACATCCCCGTCGCCGGCGGCATGGCGGGCGGCAGCGCCGACGGCGCCGCCGCCCTCCTGGCCTGCGACGCCCTGTGGGCGACCGGCGCGAGCCGGGAGGAACTCCTGGAGATCTGCGCCGAACTCGGCAGTGACGTGCCGTTCGGTCTGGTCGGCGGGGCGGCGCTCGGGGTCGGCCGGGGCGAGCAGCTGACGGCCGTCGAGGTCGGCGGCACCTTCCACTGGGTCTTCGCAGTCGCCGACGGCGGGCTCTCCACACCCGCGGTCTACGGCGAGTTCGACCGGCTCACCGCGGGCACGCGGGTCCCCGAGCCGGCCGCCTCCCCGGCGCTCCTGGCCGCCCTGCGCAAGGGGGACGCCACCGCCCTCGCGGACGCCCTCGGCAACGACCTCCAGGCCGCCGCCCTGTCCCTGCGTCCCTCGCTGGCCGACACCCTCGGCGCGGGCACCGCCGCCGGCGCCCTGGCCGCGCTGGTCTCGGGCTCCGGGCCGACCACGGCGTTCCTGACCGCCGACGAGGAGTCGGCGCGGAAGGTGGCCGACGCCCTGCTGGCCTCCGGCACCTGCCGCGACGCCCGGGTGGCGGCGTCCCCGGCGGCGGGCGCCACCGTCGTCTGACGGCGGGTACTCAGACGCGAACTGAGTACGGTCGCGCTCCCGCCCTCCCGGGGCCCGGCGCGACCGTATGCGCATGGGATCAGATGTTCGTGAACTGGCCGCCGCGACGCCCGCCACCCGGGACCGCTACATCGACCTGCTGCGCGTCGCCTCGCTCGGCACGGTCGTCCTCGGCCACTGGCTGATGGCCGCCGTCACCACCGACGGCGTCGGCAACCTCCTCGCCTTCGTGCCGGAACTCCAGCTGCTCACCTGGGCGCTCCAGATCATGCCCGTGTTCTTCTTCGTCGGCGGCTTCTCCCACGCACTGTCCTACCGCTCCCTGCTCCGCAGGCGGTCCGAGGGCTCCACGGGCTCCGTGTACCCGTCCTTCCTGCGGGCGCGGCTGCAACGGCTGCTGAGGCCGACCATGGTCTTCGTCCTGGTGTGGGGGGCCGCCGCGCTCGCCGTCCAGCTGCTCGGCGGCGGAGGAGGGCTGACCGGTGTGACGCTGCGGCTGGTGACCCAGCCCCTCTGGTTCATCGGGATCTACCTGGCGATGGTCGCGTTCACCCCGGCCCTGCTCAAGCTGCACGACCGCTACGGCTGGGGCGCGTTCGCCGTCCTCGCGGGAGCCGCCGCCACGGTGGATCTCCTGCGCTTCGCGGTGGGCGTCCCGTACGTCGAGTTCCTCAACTTCGCGTTCGTCTGGCTCGCGGTGCACCAGCTCGGCTTCCTGCGCGCCGACGGCCGCATCCGACGTCCGGCGCTGCTCGCCGGTGCGGGGCTCGCCGCCGCCGTGGCGCTGGTGGCCTTCGGCCCGTATCCGCTCTCCATGGTCGGCATGCCCGGGGAGAAGATCAGCAACATGGCACCCCCCACGCTCGCCCTGCTGGGGCACGGCCTGTGGCTGGTCGGCGCGGTCGAGCTGCTGCGGACCCCCGGAGCCCGGCTGGCCGCCCGGCCCCGCGTGTGGCGTGCGGTCGTCGCCGCCAACGGCGTCGCGATGACCGCGTTCCTGTGGCACCTCACCGCGATGCTGGGTGTGTACGGGGCGATGCTCGCCCTCGGCCTCCCGCTGCCCGAGCCTGCCACCGGCGCCTGGTGGGCGCAGGTCCCGCCGAGGATCGCAGCCGCCGCCGCGGTCACCGCGGTCCTGGTCGCGGCCTTCCGTACGTTCGAGCGCCCCGTCCGCGTCGCCCCCGGCAGGGGCGCGATCGGCGCGGGAACCGTCTCGGCGATCGGGGTGACCCTCGCCCTGCTGGGCGTCCTGGGCCTGTCCATGGTCGGGTACGCGGGACTGCTCGAAGGGCACACCGCACTGCTGATCGCCGTCCACGTCAGCGCCCCCACGGCCGTGGCGATGGCGCTCGGCGGCTGGCTGCTGGTGGAGCGCGCCGGGCGGTGAGGGCGAGGGCGGTGCTTGCGGGAAACCGTTCAGCGACCGTAGTGGTAGCGGCACGAGACGATACGTACTTCGTCCTCGATCACGCGGTAGATGAGTCGGTGTTCCTCACTGATCCGGCGCGACCAGTACCCGTGGAAATCATGCCGTAGGGGCTCCGGTTTGCCGATGCCTTCGTTTCCGTTGCGGTCGATGTCCTGGAGCAGGGCGTTGATCCGCTTGAGGATCTTCCGGTCCTGGGTCTGCCACCACACGTAGTCCGCCCACGCCGATTCGTGCCAGACCAGCTTCATTCGATGAGCTCTCGTACCGTGCCGCCGCCGTTCTCGAGATCATCGATCGCTGCCAGGACGCGACGCGCGTTCTCGGGGCTGCGGTACAGGTAGGCCGTCTCCTTCATGGACTCGTACTCGTCGAGTGCCACGATCACCACGGGCTCGTGGCCGGCGCGCGTCACTATGACTTCTTCCCGGTCGTTGACCACAGCGCTCAGGGTCTCGGCGTACTTGGCGCGTGATTCGGTATAGGTCATCGTCCGCACAGCGGCCTCCTCGGGAACGTACGGAATCCTGTACGTACGGGATAGTGTACGCCTGAGTCGGGCGGGGGGGCAACGGACGCAGCAGCGGGTGAAGCGCCCCGTCAGCCCAGTTTCACGGTCTTCTTCGCCAGCTCGTACGCCGGGAGCATCTCCTCGTGCTCCTGGGAGTCCAGCCCGCCCAGGTGCACCACGACCGGACCGTCCGGCGTCGCGACGGCGAAGGCGCGCTCGTTCTTCGGCTCGTCCAGCAGTTCGCCGCTCACGGTGTACCCGACTTCGGTGGCGGTCAGGGAACCGGCCTCGACCTCGGTGTACGTGGCCTTACCGGCGTTCGTGTCGGCCGCCACGAAGGCCTCCAGCACCGTGCGGGAGCCGGCGCCGGACGGTTTCCCCTGCCACACCCGGATGTATCCGATGTTCCCCGCCGGCTTGGCGTCGATCTCGCAGACCATCGTGGCCGGGCCCTGCTGCCCCAGTTCCGCGAGTTCGGAGCCGGGGTCCACCTCCACGGCCTCCGGCTTCCAGTCCCCAGCCAGGTCGAAGGTCACCGGCAGCTCGCAGGGCGAGCCAGGGCCGCCGAGCGTGCCGCCCTTCTCCGGGGCGGCGCTCTCCGCGGCCTTCGCGGGGGCGCTGTCCCCGTTCTTGCCCGTGTCACCGCCGTCGGACGCCGGCGAACAGCCGGCCAGCACGGCCGTCGCCAGGACCGCCGGAAGCAGAGCCCGTATCGCGCAGCGCATCATGAAGTCCCCACCCCAGAGATGTTCCGAACCGCTCCGACCTGGGGTTACTCCCCATGATCGATCGCCGCACGCTATCGCACCCCGCGCGGCGACTACTCTGGGACGTCGAGCGGTCCCCGACGCAGGGACCACCTAGGCAGGAGTGAAATGGCCGTCAATCTGGTCAATGTCGAGCAGGTCAGCAAGGTGTACGGCACCCGTGCCCTGCTCGACGGTGTATCCCTCGGGGTGTCCGAGGGCGACCGGATCGGCGTCGTCGGCCGCAACGGCGACGGCAAGACGACGCTCATCCGGATGCTCGCCAAGCTGGAGGAGGCCGACACCGGCCGGGTCACCCACAACGGCGGGCTGCGCCTCGGTGTCCTCACCCAGCACGACTCGCTGGATCCGAAGGCCACCATCCGGCACGAGGTGATCGGCGACCTCGAGGACCACGAGTGGGCGGGCAGCGCCAAGATCCGCGACGTGCTGACCGGGCTCTTCGGCGGCCTCGCCCTGCCCGGCTTCGAGCACGGCCTGGACACCGTCATCGCCCCGCTCTCCGGCGGCGAGCGGCGCAGGATCGCCCTGGCGAAGCTGCTCATCGCCGAGCAGGACCTGATCGTGCTCGACGAGCCCACCAACCACCTCGACGTCGAGGGCATCTCCTGGCTGGCCGGACACCTGCGCACCCGGCGCTCCGCGCTCGTCTGCGTCACCCACGACCGGTGGTTCCTGGACCAGGTCTGCACCCGCATGTGGGACGTCCAGCGGGGCACCGTCCACGAGTACGAGGGCGGCTACAGCGACTACGTGTTCGCGCGGGCCGAGCGGGAGCGGATCGCCGCGACCGAGGAGTCCAAGCGGCAGAACCTGATGCGCAAGGAGCTGGCCTGGCTGCGGCGCGGCGCCCCCGCCCGTACGTCCAAGCCGCGCTACCGCATCGAGGCGGCCAACGAGCTGATCGCCGACGTGCCGCCCCCGCGCGACACCAGCGAGCTGATGAAGTTCGCCAACGCCAGGCTCGGCAAGACCGTCTTCGACCTGGAGGACGTGACCGTCCAGGCCGGGCCGAAGACCCTGCTCACCCATCTGACCTGGCAGCTCGGCCCCGGCGACCGCATCGGCCTGGTCGGCGTCAACGGTGCGGGCAAGACCTCGCTGCTGCGGGCCCTCGCCGAGGCGTCCCGCAGCCAGGGCGACGTGCAGCCGGCCGCCGGGAAGGTCGTCGTCGGCAAGACGGTCAAGCTCGCCTACCTCTCCCAGGAGGTCGCGGAGCTCAACCCGAACCTGCGGGTGCTCGAAGCCGTGCAGCAGGTGCGCGACCGGGTCGACCTCGGCAAGGGCCGGGAGATGACGGCGGGTCAGCTCTGCGAGCAGTTCGGCTTCGTCAAGGAGAAGCAGTGGACGCCGGTCGGTGACCTGTCCGGTGGCGAGCGGCGGCGGCTGCAGATCCTGCGGCTGCTGATGGACGAGCCCAACGTCCTCTTCCTCGACGAGCCCACCAACGACCTCGACATCGAGACCCTGACGCAGCTGGAGGACCTCCTCGACGGCTGGCCCGGATCGATGATCGTGATCTCCCACGACCGGTTCTTCATCGAGCGGACCACGGACAAGGTGATGGCCCTCCTCGGTGACCGTGCGCTGCGGATGCTCCCGCGCGGCATCGACGAGTACATCGAGCGCAGGCAGCGCATGGAGGAGACGGCCACGCCCGCCTCCGCCGCCGGGTCCTCCGCACCGAAGGCGGCGCCGGCCGAGGCCGTTTCGCCGCAGGCGGCGCGGGCCGCGAAGAAGGAACTCCAGAAGGTGGAGCGGCAGCTCGACAAGATGTCGACCAGGGAGACCTCCCTGCACGCGCAGATCGCCGACCACGCCACCGACTTCGAGAAGGTCGCCAAGCTCGACGCCGAGCTGCGTGAACTGGTCGCGGAGCGGGACGTGCTGGAGATGCGCTGGCTGGAGCTGGCCGAGGACGCCTGAGGGGCGGTCCGGTCCGGCCGGGAGGCCCCGCGCGGGCGGGTGGTAGAAAGTAGGCCCGTGCGGGTTGGCGTGACCCTGCGGAGCAATGACCGCACGAGGGGGACTCCGCCGATGACTCAGCCTTCCGGCCCGCAACCGCAGGAAGGCTTCGGGGCACCGTACGACCCGCCCGCCCACGGGTACGGCTGTTCGCCCGCGCCGGGCGGGGCTCCCGGGCCGTACGCCCAGCAGCCCGGGCCGTACGGGCAGCCGCCGCAGGGCGGTTACGGCTTCCAGCAGCAGCAGCAGCAGCCGGTCACCGCACCGGGCGGCCCGGCCGGGCCCGGTGGTGGCCGCTTCAAGGGCCGGACCGGCGTGATCACCGGGGCGTTGCTGGCCCTGGTCCTGATCGCGGGCGGCGGTGTCTGGTTCGCCCTGGGCGGCGACGAGGGGAGGAAGCCGGCAGCCGGCGAGGCGGCGGCCCCCTCCGCCACGTCCGGCAAGGGCGACCGGACCGACGACGCGGAGCTGGCGGCGCGGCTCGACGCCCGCCGGGAACCGGGTGAGGCGAAGGTCCGGTGGCTCCGGAGCCTGGGTGCCGACCTCCCGGGAAGGGCCATGGGGGTGTACGGGCCGTGGGAGGCCGGAGACGTCGTCGCCCAGGCCGTGTACCGCACGGTGTCGGGCTATTCGATGACGGACGGCAGGCAGCTGTGGAGCCTGCGGATGCCGGACGACATCTGCGCGGCGCCCACCCGGCCCACCGAGGACGGCAAGATCGTGGTCGCGGTCCAGGCCGAGGAGTCCGACAACGGCACGGACTGCACCGTCCTGCAGATGATCGACTTGCGGACCGGGAAGCCGGGTTGGAAGAAGATTTTCCCGAAGGCCGCCGTCACCGACGTGGAGAAGCGCGTCGTCATGGCGTCGAACGGCGATACGGTGACGTACTCGCGCCCCGGCCACGTCCACACCTACCGGGTGGGGGACGGGCAGGAGTTGTTCGGCGCGCAGCCGCGCGAGTGCCGGTCGTACGCGTTCCTCAGCGGCCCCCGGATGATGGCGGTCGCGGACTGCCCGGGCGGCAACCAGGTCCAGGAGTTCGACCCCGCTTCCGGGAAGACGAAGTGGGCGTACGCGCTCGAGAAGGACTGGTTCATCGATCAGGTCTACTCCACCAGCCCTCTGGTCGTCTCGGTGCAGAAGGGCGAACAGTGGCGGGCCCTCGCCCTGCGGGACAACGGCACCCTCCGGTCGCACATCGAGCTGGGCACCCGGGACACAGGCCTCGGCTTCGCCGACTACGAGGTGCGGTGCGGGGGTTACCTGGTGGTGACCCGTAACAGGGACGACTGCGCGGGGGTGGCGGCGGACAGCGACACCTTCTACGTGTCGACCAAGCGCAAGCACGTCGAGTTCGACGTCGACAACCGGATCGTCGCCTTCGACCTGAACACCGGCAGGCAGAAGTGGACGGCCGACGCCCCGATGGGACGCAGGATCGAACCGCTGCGCATGGACGACGGGAAACTGCTGCTCCACGTGGCGGCCACCAAGACGCAGGGAGGCCGGATCGCCACGCTCGCGCCCACCGGAGGGACCCCGCGCACGGTGCTCACCCATCCGGCGTCGACGGCCGCGATCGAGGCGGGGATGACCGCGGCCGAGGTCGTCCACAAGGACGGCCGTTCCCTCCTCACCCTGCCGCTGGTCGGTATGGAGGAGGACGACGAAGCCGAGGCGAGCACGAAGACGATGATCGCCTTCGGCGAGTGAACGGGCGGCGCGACAGCCCGACTTCCCCCCGGGGAGCAGCCGGACGGCCCGACGCGCGTCGGGTGGTACAAAGAAACTCCGCTCGACCGCAGACACGAACCGGGCGTCGGACCGCACGAAGGGGGACGTGCTGATGACCCAGCCGCCCAGCCAGCAACCGCCGACGGGGGGCTTCGGTGCCCCGTACGACCCGCCGCCGGGGACTCCTCAGCCACCGCCCGGCTACGGATACCCGCCTCAGCAGCCGGGTCCGTACAACCAGCAGCCCCTCCCGTACGGCGGGCAGCCCGGCCCCTACGCCCAGCAGCCGGGGTACGGCTACCCGCCGCAGCCTCCGACGGTCACGGCGCCGCCGCCGGGCGGGCCCGGCGGAGGCCGCTTCAAGGGCAGGGCCGGCGTGGTCATCGGCGCGGTACTCGCGGTGCTGCTCCTGGCCGGCGGCGGGATCTGGCTGGCCACCGGCGACGACGGGGGCGGGAAGGAGCCCCTCGCCGGGCCGAGCGGCGGCAACGGGAAGCCGAGCCCCACATCCGGCAAGGACGACGGCAAGAGCTTCGCCGGACCGACCGCCGCCGAGCTCAACGCGGGGCGCAAGCCGGGCGAGGCGAAGGTGGCGTGGCTGGCGGAGAACGGGGTCGACCTCCCGGAGTACGGGGAGGAGACGCACGGCCCGTGGTTCGCCGGCGACATCATCGCCAAGGGCATGTACCGCAAGGTGACCGGCTACGCGACGGCCGACGGCACAGAGAAGTGGAGCCTGCGGCTGCCCACGGACCTGTGCGCCTCGCCCACCGCCCCCACGGCCGACGGCAAGGTCGTCGTCGGCATCGAGGACAACGTCTCGGAGTCGGAGGCGTCCTGCTCCGTCCTGCAGATGATCGACCTGCGCACCGGCAAGGCGGGCTGGAAGAAGACCGTCGACAGGTCCGAGATGCAGGACGGTCTGTCGCACGTCGCCATGGCGATCAGCGGGAACACCGTGACCTTCGGGCGCAACACCGCCTCCGACGCCTTCCGGGTCAGCGACGGCAAGGAACTGTTCGGCAAGCGTGAAGGCGTCTGCCAGCCCTTCGCCTTCACCGGCGGCGACCGGATGATCGCGGCCGTCAGCTGCCAGGCGAAGCCCGACGACCCCGTCCGCCAGCAGGTCCAGGAGGTCGACCCGGTCACCGGGGCACCGAAATGGACGTACGAGGTGAAGCCCGGCTGGTCGGTCGCGCACGTCTACTCCACGAGCCCGCTCGTCATCTCGATCAAGCAGCCCGAGAAGTGGGCCGTGGTCGTCCTGAACGACGACGGGACGTACCGGTCGCAGATGGCGGCCGGGGTCGAGGAGTACACCGTCCGGTGCGGCGAGGAATCCGTCGAGACGGGCAGCAACCTGGACGGCTGCACGGGCGTCGCGGCGGACGCGAGCAGGTTCTACCTCTCGACACTGCCCGTCACGGGGTCGGCGTCCCAGACGAACAAGGTCGTCGCATTCGACCTGGCCACCGGCAAGTCCGTCTGGGCGGCGCCCGCGACGGACGAGCGCCAGATGTTCCCGCTGCGCATGGAGGGCGGGAAGGTGCTGGTCCACGTGGAGGCCTCGTACAGCACAAGCGGCGAGACCGGCACGCTGGAGCCGTCCACCGGCACGTACACGACCCTGCTGAAGCATCCGACGTCGGCGGTCGAGACGGAGGGCTCGCTCTTCGCACCGAAGGCCGTCCACCGCGAGGGCCGTTCCTACCTGCTTCCGCAGCGCATCAGCCGGGACGAGGACGAGGAGGAGAAGGCGGCGACCGCGGTGCTGGTCTTCGGTGAATAAGGGGGCGGACTGCGAGGTTCCTGTGAAATCGGCCCCGTCTCCGTGCAGTTGACGCAGTGTGGGCGGAGCGGGCTCCCCAGGGCCACGGCAGGCGCGTAACGAGGGCATCACGGCCCGGTTCTCCCTTGGGAACAGGGGATGGACCGATCCGGTGCCCGGTGTGGTGCGGGTGGTACAAAGAAGCCCCGCTCGACTGTCGTAACGCCGCGGAAGCCATGCCCGATTCGCTCCTTTCCGGGGGGAATTCAGAGATTCTCCGTACCTGATCCTCTGAGCCCAGCGGAATCGCGGGGGAGACCGGACCGGGCACCGGACCGCACGAAGGGGGACGTGCTGATGACCCAGCCGCCCAGCCAGCAACCGCCGCAGGGGGGCTTCGGGGCTCCGCAGGAACCGCAGGGCACTCCTCAGCCACCCCAGCCGCAGTCACCACCCGCGGCCCCACCGCAGACGCCGCCCGCACCCCCGCAGGCGCCGCCCCCCACGCAGCCGGGTTACGGCTACCCGCAGGCTCCCGGGGCGCAGCCCGGCTACGGCTACCCCCAGGCGCCCGGCCAGCCGGCCCCCGGCCCGTACGCCCAGCAGCCAGGCCCGTACGGCGCCCCGGCCGGCCCGTACGCCCAGCAGCCCGGTCCGTACGGCCAGCAGCCGGGTTACGGCTACCCGCAGCAGCAGTACCCCGGCGCGCCCGCGCCCGGCGGCTCCGGCGGCGGACCCTTCAAGGGCAAGCCCGCCGTCATCATCGGTGCGGCGCTCGCCGTGCTGCTCGTCGTGGGCGGCGGCATCTTCTTCGCCACGAGCGGTGGCGACGACGAGAAGAAGCCCGTCTCCAAGCCCAGCAGCGGCGCCGCGGACCCGAGCGCCTCGCCCACCGTCGACCAGGGTGACGGCAAGGGCGACGGCCGCGAGGCCGAGGACGACCTGAACGCCGGGCGCAAGGCGGGCGAGGCGAAGGTCCTCTGGACGACGACGAACGACATAGACCTGCCGCGCAACGGCGCGAAGGTGTACGGCCCCTGGGTCGTCGGGGACACCCTCGTCAAGGGCATGTACCGCTCGGTGACCGGCTACTCGGTGGCCGACGGCAAGCAGAAGTGGACGCTTCCCCTGCCCGCCGACATGTGCGCGGCACCCGGGACGGCCACCGCCGACGGCAAGATCGTCATCGGCGTGATGAACGGCACCACGGACAAGGCCGACTGCGCCGACCTGCAGATGATCGACCTCAACACCGGCAAGGCCGGCTGGAAGAAGTCGGTCAAGAAGAACGGCACGTGGGACTTGCTGTCCGACATCGGTCTGGCGATCAGCGGTGACACCCTGACCGTCGGCCGCACGAGCAACTCCAACGCCTACCGCGTCAGCGACGGCACCGAGCTGTTCGGTAAGCCGTCCGGCAACTGCCAGCCGTTCGCCTTCGCCGGCGGCCCCAAGCTGATCGCCGCTACCAGCTGCCGCACCGACGACGTGGACAATCCGCAGCACCAGGTCCAGGAGATCGACCCGGTCACCGGGAAGGCCAAGTGGACGTACCAGCCCAAGCGCGGCTGGGAGATCGACAAGGTGTACTCGGTGAGCCCTCTCGTCGTCTCGCTCACCCAGCGGGAGGAGAAGAAGTGGGGCATCCTCGCGCTCAAGGAGAACGGAACCCTCCGCTCCCAGCTGATCAGTGACAAGGGGGAGAAGCTCGCGGTCGACTGCGGACACGACTTCGCGATCTTCGGTCAGCAGCTCGAAGGCTGCAGCGGTCTCGCCGCCGACGCCAACACCTTCTACATGATGACCGAGGACGACACCAGCGGCAGCGGCCGCACCAACAAGGTCATCGCGTTCGACCTGAACACCGGCAAGACCAAGTGGAAGTCCGCGGCACCCGCCGAGCGCACCATGAGGCCGCTGCGCATGGAGGGCGGCAACGTCCTGGTCTACCTGGAGCCCTCCTACGACAAGGGCGGGGCGATCGCGACGATCGCACCCACCGGAGGCGCGCCCGAGGTGCTGCTGCAGCACCCGGACTCCACGACCGGGATCGAGAACTTCTTCTCCTCCAGGACCCTCTACGCGGGCGGCCGTTCCTTCGTCGTCAGCGACCGCGTCAGCGCCGGCAGCGACGAGGAAGAGAAAGCGCAGACGACCATGATGGCCTTCGGCAAGTGACGGCCCACGACGGCAACCACAGCCCCTTCCTCCCAGACTCCGCAGAGGTACGTACGCCATGACCCAGCCGCCCCAGCCGCCCAACGAACCGCCCCAGGGCGGATTCGGCGCCCCGCAGGACCCGCCGCCCGGCGGATTCGGCGCGCCCACCCCGCCGCCCTCCGACCCCTTCGGCAAGCAGCCCCCGGCCGCGCCGCCCACCCCGCCGGCCGGTGGCTACGGCAGCCCGCCTCCCCCGGCCCCCGGTGGCTACGGCGCCCCGCAGCCGGCTCAGCCCGGGCAGCAGCCGCAGAATCCCGCGTACGGCTACCCGCAGGCGCCGCCGCCGGGGCAGCCCGGCTACGGCTTCCCGCAGGGCCCCCCGCCCGGACAGCCCGGCATGTATCCGCAGCAGGGGTACGGCTACCCCACCGCACCGATGCAGCCGCAGTACGCCGCACCCCCGCCCGGCGGCGGCAAGAAGTTCAACACCCAGATGCAGATCATCGTCGCCGCGGTCGTAGCCGTGGTGCTGATCGTCGGCGGCGGGATCTTCTACGCCTCCAGCGGCAGTGACGACGACGGCGGCAAGCAGGACCAGGCGGCCTCGGCCGGGGCGGACGGCGGCGAGGGCAAGGGCGGCGAGGGCGACGGCCTCGCCGGCGGCACCGAGAAGGCTCCGGCCGACACCAAGGCCAAGGTCGCTTTCCAGCTCCCCCACCCGAAGGTCACCGACACCACGGTCGTGTCCGGCTCCTGGGTCACGGACAAGGCGTACGTGAAGACCGGCGTGTACGAGATCGTCGGCTACGACCTCGCCAAGGGCACCAAGCTCTGGTCGATCCCGCTGACCGGCCAGCTCTGCGCCGCCTCCCGGCACATGAGCAAGGACTACAAGACGGCCATCGCCTTCCAGGACGGCAAGCCGACGGCCGAGGACAAGTACCCGTCCTGCACCCAGGTCGGCGCGATCGACCTGGCCACCGGCAAGCTCATGTGGAGCAAGTCCGTCACCTCCACGGCCGGCGGTGACAGGCCCGTCAGGTTCGGCGAGGTCACGCTCAGCGGCTCCACCGTCGCCGCCGGCGGCACCAGCGGCGGCGCCGCCTTCAACCTCGCGAACGGCGCCGAGCTCTGGAAGCCGAAGGCCGACGCCAACAACTGCTACGACATGGGCTACGGCGGCGGCGAAGCCCTCGCGGTGGTCCGCAAGTGCGGCAGCTACGACAGTCCCCAGCTCACCGTCCAGGCGCTGAACCCGACCACCGGCGCGCCGACCTCCTCGTACACCATGCCGGCCGGCGTCGAGTACGCGAGCATCGTCTCCACCAAGCCGCTCGTGGTCGCGGCCGACGTCGGCGACACCGCCGGCGACGGCAGCAGCATCTCGGACTTCTTCTCCATCGACGCGGCCACCGGCAAGCTCATCGTCCGGATCTCGGCCGACGCGGACAAGTACGCCGCGGAGTGCGGTTCCACCGAGGTCGAGCAGTGCAGCTCCCTGGCCGTCGGCAACAACAAGCTCTACGTGCCGACCGAGAAGCACGAGGGCGGTGGGGAGTACGGCGACACCAACGAGATCGTCGCCTTCGACCTCACCACCGGCAAGCTCGTCGGGGGCAGGGCGGACGCGGGCGACCGCTACGCGCTGACCCCGCTGCGCATGGACGGCTCCAACGTCATCGCGTACAAGGAGCCCCCCTACGACAAGGGCGGCCAGATCGTCTCCATCAACGGCTCCACCTTCGAGGAGACCGTGCTGATGACCAACCCGGACGACGAGGCGGTCCGCGACGCGGAGACGAGCTTCTCCATCGACTACGCCGAGATCATCTACCAGAAGGGCCGGCTGTTCATCTCCGAGCAGATGGTCAGTGAGCCCAGCAAGTCCAGCTCGCTGGACGACAAGCAGTACCTCGTCGTCTCCTTCACCACCGTCTGACCCTCCCGGCCCGTTCCCGGGTCAGCAGTGACGGCCCTGCCGGTTGATCATCCGACCGGCAGGGCCGATCGTTTTCCGACGGGCAAGTAGCCCTGAATGACGCAGAATTCGGCATTCTGGGGGGCTTCTGCCCAGTAGAGGGGGCGCCACGTCGAACAAGCGTGTAGCTTGCCGGGTCAGAGGGGCCGGGGGGCCTGTTCAGGGTTACGCAGCGGTATCGCGCTGTACACATGGGGGCTATCTCGATGGGCGTGCGGCTCATGGTGGTCGATGACCACCGTCTGCTCGCCGAGGCACTCGCCTCGGCACTGAAATTGCGCGGGCACCGGGTGCTCGCGGCAGCCGCGCCGACGTCCGGGGCCGCAGAACTGGTCGTCAGCAGGGCGCCGGAGGTCTGCCTGTTCGGCACGGCGGCACCCGCCGAGCCCGGAGCGTTCGACCCGATCGTCCGGATCGGACGTGAGCGTCCGCAGGTGGCCGTCGTGGTACTCGGCCCGGTGCCGAGCCCGCGCGGGATCGCCGCGGCCTTCGCCGCGGGAGCGGCCGGTTACGTACGCCACGACGAGCGCATCGAGGGCGTCGAACGCGCCATGATCAAGGCTCGCGCGGGAGAGGTGGCGGTCGCCCCGCAGCTGCTGCGGGGAGCGTTCGCCGAGCTGCTGCACCCGGCGGCCCAGCCCGACGACGAGGGGCAGCGGCTGCTGAGGATGCTGACCCCGCGTGAGGCCGAGGTGCTGGTGCGGGTCGCCGAGGGCGAGGACACCCGGCTGATCGCGGCCGGCATGAGGATCGCGCCGAGTACCGCGCGCACGCACGTGCAGCGGGTGCTGATGAAGCTCGGTGTCGGCTCCCGGCTGGAGGCCGCCGCACTCGCGGCCCGGACGGGACTGCTCGACCGGGCCGCGTCGGGCACGCCGCGGGGGCCGGACGGCCTCGCGTGAACGCGTGATCATCCGGCCCTCGCGGGGTGTCGGTCAGCTCTCCGGCGGGCCGGGGGTCTCGTCCGGCACCTGGGCCGGGCGCAGCTTCATCCAGATCAGGAAGAAGAGGCCGAGCGCCAGCATGGCCAGGCCGGTCCAGAGATTGATGTGGACTCCCTCGGCCTTCTCCAGGTCGGCGTCGGACGGGTTGATACCGGCGATGGTGACGATCACTCCGTAGACCACGAAGAGACCGCCGATGATCCGGCGGATGTCGAAGAGCCGGGCCGCGGTCGCGGACTTGCGCTCCAGCTCGGAGACTTCCTTGTGCAGGTCGGACATGGTGAGTGCCTCCGATCAGAGCGAGTAGGGCAGGTAGCACAGGGTGGCGAGGACGATGGCGCCCCAGCCGAGCAGGGCGGGCTTGCGGTACCAGGCGCTGTCGCCCTCGTCGGGCGCCTCGTCGGCGTCCGGGGACTCCGTCCCGTAGACCAGACCGGCCAGTTCGGCCTCCGGCTTGGGGGCGGTGAAGAGGGTCACGACGACCATGACGACCGCGCCGGCCACGAATCCGACGATCGCGGAGACGAAGTTGGCGCCCTGGTCGGAGGGGATGTCGACGATGCCCTGCTTGTAGATGACGAAGTAGTTGACCATCGCCGCCGTGGTGCCCGCGACGAGGCCCCAGACACCGGACTTCATCGAGGCGCGCTTCCAGAACATGCCGATGATGAAGACGACGAACATCGGGACGTTGAAGAACGAGAACAGCGTCTGGAGGTACGTCATGATGTTGGAGAAGCTGGCCGCGATGAAGGCCGTGCCGATCGACGCCAGCACACCCACCGCGGTGATCAGCCGCCCGAACTTCAGGTAGTACGCGTCCGACTGGTCCTTCTTCACGTACCGCTGCCAGATGTCCGTGGTGAACACCGTGTTGAACGAGGACACGTTGGCGGCCATGCCGGCCATGAACGCGGCCAGCAGACCGGTCACCGCGATGCCGAGCACACCGTTGGGAAGCAGCTCCCGCATCAGCAGCGGGATGGCGTCGTTGTACGTGAGGTCGGAGTCGGGAGTGCCGATCCGGGGCACGACGACGGCGGCGACCAGGCCCGGGATCATCACCGCGAAGACGATGAAGATCTTCGGGAAGGCGGCGATCAGCGGGGTGCGCTTCGCGGCGGACAGGTTCTTCGCCGACAGGGCGCGCTGCACCTCGGCGAAGTTGGTGGTCCAGTAGCCGAAGGAGAGCACGAAGCCGAGACCGAGGATGATCGTCAGCCAGTTGGCGCCGAGCGGGTTGGCGTCACCGATGCCGGTACCGCCCCAGGCGGACATGAAGTCCGCGCCGTGCTGCTTCTCCAGCGAGCCGCTGAGACCGTCCCAGCCGCCGACGCGCTTGAGGCCCAGCAGGGTGAGGGGGATCAGCGCGGCGAGGATGACGAAGAACTGCAGCACCTCGTTGTAGATCGCGGAGGAGAGGCCGCCGATGGTGATGTAGAGCAGGACGAACACGCCGGCGACGACGATCGCGACCCAGCGGTCCCAGCCCAGCAGCGCCTCCACGACGATCGAGAGGGCGTAGAGGTTCACGCCCGCGATCAGTATCGCCGCGAAGGCGAAGAGTATGGAGCTGAGCAGGTGCGCCGACCTGTCGAAGCGCTGGAGCAGGAACTCCGGGACGGAGCGGACCTTCGACCGGTAGTAGAAGGGCATCATCACCAGGCCGAGGAAGACCATGGCGGGGATGGCGCCGATCCAGTACCAGTGGACGACCGCGACGCCGTACTGCGCGCCGGTCGCCGCCATGCCGAGGATCTCGGTGGCGCCGAGGTTCGCCGCGACGAAGGCCAGACCGGTCACCCATGCGGGCAGTGACCGTCCGGAGAGGAAGAAGTCGAGGCTCGTCTTCACACTGGCCCGGGCGGCGAAGCCGATGCCGAGCACCACGACGAAGTAGATCGCCAGGATTGTGTAATCGAGCCCGTTCGTGGGGAGCCGGAGCCCTTCGGCCAGATATTGCATGGGGGGTACTCGCTTCGTTGCGCGAACTGAACCCGTCGGAACCTACGCCCATGTGTTCAGAAAATGAACAGGTGCGATGGCGTTCTTTGTTTGATCGTGATCGGGCGGGTTGAAATGTCCAGGTCTGGCCACGCATTCCGCACCGTGCTGTCACAGGATGCGTCGGCATTGACGCCCCTGTTGAGTTGTGGTTAATTATGTTCGGTTCTGTTTAGAGGGCGTTACATGGAGGAGCCTGGTGAAGAAGACGGTCACGACCCTCGCCGACGGCCGGGAGCTGATCTACTACGACTCCGCGGACGACGTCGTCCGCGACGCCGCGGACCTGCGGCCGCTGGACGCCGTCCCCGCGTCCGGGGAGGACTCGGAGATCCGCCACGACCCCCTCCTCGGCGACTCGGTGGCCATCGCCTCGCACCGGCAGGGGCGGACGTATCACCCGCCGGCCGACGAGTGCCCGCTGTGCCCCTCGCAGGAGGGCCGGCTCAGCGAGATCCCCGACTCCGGCTACGACGTCGCCGTCTTCGAGAACCGCTTCCCCTCCCTCGCCGGTGACTCCGGCCGCTGCGAGGTCGTGTGCTTCACCTCCGACCACGACGTGTCCTTCGCCGGCCTCACCGAGGCCCAGGCCGCCCTGGTCCTGGAGGCCTGGACCGACCGCACCGCCGACCTCGCCGAGCTCCCGCAGGTCACCCAGGTGTTCTGCTTCGAGAACCGGGGCGCCGAGATCGGCGTCACCCTGGGCCACCCGCACGGGCAGATCTACGGCTACCCCTTCGTCACCCCGCGCACCGAGCAGATGCTCCGCTCCGCGGAGGCCCACCGCGCCGAAACCGGCCGCAACCTCTTCGACGACGTCGTCGCCCGCGAGCTGGCCGACGGCGACCGTGTCGTCCTGGAGGGCGAGCACTGGGTCGCCTTCGTGCCGTACGCCGCGCACTGGCCCTACGAGGTCCACCTCCACCCGCGCCGCCGCGTCCCCGACCTGCGCGAGCTCGACGAGGCCGCTCGCACAGAGTTCCCACAGATCTATCTGGAACTCTTGAGGCGATTCGACCGGATCTTCGGCCCCGGAGAGCCGCCGACCCCGTACATCTCGGCCTGGCACCAGGCCCCGTTCAGGGTCCCCGGCCGTGAGGAGTTCGGCCTGCACCTCGAGCTCTTCACCATCAGGCGGACCACCGGCAAGCTGAAGTTCCTCGCGGGCTCCGAGTCCGGCATGGGCGTGTTCATCAACGACGTGCCGCCGGAGGCCGCGGCACAGCGACTGCGAGAGGTAGCGAGCGAGTGAGCAACACCGGCAAGAAGTACCTGGTGACGGGAGGCGCGGGATACGTCGGCAGTGTCGTCGCCGCCCACCTGCTGGAGGCCGGTCACACCGTGACCGTCCTCGACGACCTGTCGACCGGCTTCCGTGAAGGCGTCCCCCAGGGCGCCGAGTTCATCGAGGGCCGCATCCAGGACGCCGCCAAGTGGCTGGACCCCTCCTACGACGGAGTGCTGCACTTCGCCGCCTGCTCCCAGGTCGGCGAGTCCGTCGTCGACCCCGAGAAGTACTGGGTCAACAACGTCGGCGGCACCACCGCCCTCCTCGCCGCCATGCGCGACGCGGGCGTGCGCACCCTCGTCTTCTCCTCCACCGCGGCGACCTACGGCGAGCCGGTCTCCAGCCCCATCACGGAGACCGACCCCACCGCGCCCACCAGCCCCTACGGCGCCTCCAAGCTCGCCGTCGACCACATGATCACCGGCGAGGCGACCGCCCACGGCCTGGCCGCCGTCTCCCTGCGCTACTTCAACGTCGCGGGTGCCTACGGCAGCTGCGGCGAGCGCCACAGCCCCGAGTCGCACCTCATCCCGCTGGTCCTCCAGGTCGCGCTCGGCCAGCGCGAGTCGATCTCCGTCTACGGCGACGACTACCCGACACCGGACGGCACCTGCGTGCGCGACTACATCCACGTCGCCGACCTCGCCGATGCCCACCTGCTCGCCCTGGAAGCGGCCGCCGCGGGCGAACACCTCATCTGCAACCTCGGCAACGGCAACGGCTTCTCGGTCCGCGAGGTCATCGAGACCGTCCGCCAGGTCACCGGCCACCCGGTACCCGAGACCACCGCGCCCCGGCGCGGCGGCGACCCGGCCGTCCTCGTGGCCTCCGCCGCCACGGCCAGGGAACGGCTCGGCTGGCGGCCGTCGCGCGCCGGCCTGGCCGGAATCGTCGCCGACGCGTGGACGTTCGCCCGCCGAGAGGAGCCCACCGCACCATGACCGACAACGCCGAGCCGGCCGTCTCCCTCACCGAGCTGACCGCCTCCTTCACCGAGCTGTACGGGAACGCCCCCGAAGGCATCTGGGCAGCACCCGGACGAGTGAACCTGATCGGTGAGTACACCGACTTCAACGACGGCTTCGTCATGCCGCTCGCCCTGCCGCACACCGCCCGCGCGGCCGTCGCACGCCGTACCGACGGACAGCTCCGCCTGCACTCCACCGACGTACCCGGCGGTGTCGTCTCCCTGCGCGTCGAGGAGCTGGCCCCGCACTCCGGGCACGGCTGGGCCGCCTACCCGGCCGGCGTCGTCTGGGCGCTCCGCGAGGCCGGTCACCCCGTCACCGGGGCGGACATCCAGCTCACCTCCACCGTCCCCGTCGGCGCCGGCCTCTCCTCCTCGGCCGCCCTGGAGGTCGTCACCGCGCTCGCCCTGAACGACCTCTTCCAGCTGGGCCTGAGCGCCCCGGAGATCGCCGTGCTCGGCCAGCGGGCCGAGAACGCGTTCGTCGGTGTGCCCTGCGGCGTCATGGACCAGATGGCCTCGGCGTGCTGCACCGAGGGCCACGCGCTGTACCTCGACACCCGCGACCTCACCCAGCGCCAGGTCCCCTTCGACCTGGCCGCGCACGGGCTGCAGCTGCTCGTCGTCGACACCCGGGTCAAGCACGCCCTGGGCGACGGCGCGTACGCGGAGCGCCGGGCCGGCTGCGAGGCGGGCGCCCGCGCGCTCGGCATCGGCACCCTCCGTGACCTTCCGTACGAGGACCTGGGAGCCGCGCTGGAGACCCTCGCGGCGGCCGGCGAGGACGAGTCGGTCGTGCGCTACGTCCGCCATGTGGTGAGCGACAACCACCGGGTGGAGCAGGTCATCGCCCTGCTCGACGCGGGCGACGTGCGCGCCGCGGGCCCGGTCCTCAACGAGGGCCACGTCTCGCTCCGCGACGATCTGCGGGTCTCGTGCCCGGAGCTGGACCTCGTGGTCTCGGCGGCGAACGCGGCCGGGGCGCTCGGGGCCAGGATGACCGGGGGCGGCTTCGGCGGCTCGGCGATCGTGCTGGTGGAGGAAGCGACGGCGGACACCGTCGCCAAGGCCGTCTCGGAGGCCTTCACCTCGGCCGGCCACGCAGCCCCGGGAGTCTTCCCCGCGGTTCCCTCCGCGGGGGCGCTGAGGGTCGCTCCAGCTGCTTGACCAGAATGAACTCCGCGACGCCTGGCGGGTAGTCCTCGACCTCGCCGACGACCTCGTACCCCTGCTTCCGGTAGAAGCCCGGGGCCTGGAAACCCCAGGTCTCGAGCCGGGAGCGGGTACAGGCGCGCTCGTCGCGGGCGAGGCGCTCCGCCTCGGCGAGCAGGCGCGAGCCGAGGCCGAGGCCGCGGTGGCGGGTGTCCACCCAGAGAAGGTCCACGTGGAGCCAGTAGGCCCAGGTCCGGCCGCTCAGCCCGCCGGCCAGGGCCCCTCCGTCGTCCAGGAGCCAGACCTCCAGCGGGACTTCGTGCTCGGCGGAGGTGGAGTGCAGGGCACGCAGCTCCGGTGATCCGTCCCAGTTGTCGTCGTGCAGCCGCCGGCCCAGCAGAATACGACGTTCCTTGTCCACTTCGGTCTCAAGACGGAACATGAACAACACCCTAAACACCTGGGGCGGTCAGTTCTGCGAATCGCCTTCCGCCGCCCGCCGCCCGCCGTACGCTGATGCTCAGCACCGGTGGGGGCCGGTGTTGTTTCAGGGGACGAGACAGTCGGATACGACGCCCGGGGCGGGTGGCGGCCGGCACACGGCGGCGGCCGTGCGCGGGCGGTTCACCGGAGTGCTCCGGGCGTCGTGTCCGCCGTGGTCCGTCCCCGCCGGGGCCGGCCAGGTACGGGGCGCCCCAGGAGCTCACACAGCATGGGGGTGTCTGTGGCTCGTATCCGGGTGCTGGTGGTCGACGACCACCGCATCTTTGCCGAGTCCCTCGCCGCGGCGCTCGCGGCCGAACCGGACGTGGACGTGTCCGCGGCGGGCAGTGGTCCCGCCGCGCAGCGATGTCTGGAGCGCGCGACGGCCGAAGGACGCCGCTACGACGTGATGCTGGTCGACGCCGAACTGGGCGTCCTCGCCACGGGCGGAGGCCGCACCGTTCCCGCGCCGCGCGGCACCTCCGACGGCGGGAACGGGGGGCCGGTGGACGGCATCTCGCTGGTCGCCGGGGTGCGTTCGGGCCAGCCCCACATCCGTACGGTGGTGCTCGCCGAGAAGGACGACCCGCGCCGGGCCGCGATGGCGCTGCAGGCGGGTGCTTCGGGCTGGGTCGCCAAGGACTGCTCGCTGCAACGGCTGCTGACGGTCATACGGGGCGTGCTGCGCGACGAGACGCACCTGCCCGCCGCGCTGCTGACCGGAGTCCTGCGGGAGCTGACGGCGGCCCGCAGACACCGCACCGAGAGCGAGCAGCTCGTCGAGTCGCTGACGCCGCGCGAGCGCGAGGTGCTGCGCTGCATGGTGGCGGGCCTGGGCCGCAAGGCGGTCGCGGAGCGGCTCTTCCTCTCCCCGCACACGGTGCGCACCCACATGCAGAACGTGCTGGGGAAGCTGGGCGTGCACTCGACCCTGGCGGCCGTGGCGCTGGCCCGGCGTGCCGGAGTGGGCCCGGCCGTGCTAACCGGGGACGTTGTCGAACGGGGCGGTCAGCCGGCGTAGCAGCCCGGCCAGTTCGGACCGCTGCCCACGGGAGAGCTCGCCCAGGATGGCCCGCTCCTGGTCGAGCAGCCCGGCCAGCGACTGGTCGGCCTTGTCGCGGCCCAGATCGGTCAGCCGGACCAGGACGCCGCGGCGGTCACTCGGGTCGGGCAGCCTCTCCACCAGATTCTTCTTGGTCAGCCGGTCGATGCGGTTCGTCATCGTGCCCGAGGTGACCAGCGTCTGGGTGAGGAGCTGGCCGGGGGAGAGCTGATACGGGGCGCCGGCACGGCGCAGGGACGTCAGGACGTCGAACTCCCACGGCTCCAGCTGGTGCTCCGCGAAGGCGATCCTGCGGGCCCGGTCCAGATGCCTGGCCAGGCGGGAGACGCGGCTCAGGACCTCGAGTGGTTCCACGTCGAGGTCGGGGCGCTCGCGGCGCCATGCAGCGACCAGTCGGTCGACCTCGTCCTCCATGTCGATCAGTGTAGAGGGTCCCTCGACATGAAGTCTCTTGAATTCAAGTGTCTTGACATCGAGAGAATTTTTTGGTGATTCTGACCCCCATGACCCCACCCACCTGGGACCCGCAGCAGTACCTCCGCCACGCTGACCACCGCACCCGCCCCTTCCTCGACCTCCTGGCCCGCATCGGACCCCTGCCGCACGACCCCGCACCCCGGATCGCCGACCTCGGCTGCGGGGCGGGCAACGTCACCGCCCTCCTCGCGGAACGCCGGCCCGACGCCCGCATCACCGGCTACGACAGCTCCCCCCACATGCTCGAACGCGCCCGCGCCCACGCCGGGCCCCTCCTCGACTTCGCCGAAGCCGACGCCGGGACCTGGGAGCCGGCCGAGACCTACGACCTCATCGTCTCCAACGCCCTGCTCCAATGGGTCCCCGGCCACACCGCCCGCTTCCCCCACTGGCTGGACGCCCTCACCCCCGGCGGCACCCTCGCCTTCCAGGTACCCGGCAACTTCGACGCCCCCAGCCACACCCTCATGCGCGAACTGGCCGGATCCCCCCGCTGGAACGACCGCCTCGGCGGCCTCCTGCGCCACGGCGACGCCGTACACACCCCCGCGGACTACCTGGAACACCTCACCGCCCCCGGACGCGACGTGGACGTCTGGGAGACCACCTACCTGCATCTCCTCCAGGGCGAGGACCCCGTCCTCGACTGGGTCAAGGGCACCGGCCTGCGACCCGTCCTCGACGCCCTCACCGACGACCCGGAGGCCCACGACGCCTTCCTCACCGCATACCGCGACCTGCTGCGCACCGCCTACCCGGCCGGCCCGCACGGCACGGTCTTCCCGTTCCGCCGGATCTTCGCCGTCGCCAGGACCGCGGGGTGACCGTCCGGGCCGGACGTCACAGCGTGTCGAGGGCCTCCGCCGAGATGTCGAGGTCGACGGGGAACGGCACACCCGTCTTGAGCCGGTCGTGATGGATGCCCGTCAGCGCGTACGCCTTCGTCACCGGATCCAGCTCGTAGACCCGCACCACCGGGTGCCGGTCGGTGCCGGTCATCTCGACCAGCCAGAAGTGCTCGATCCCGGCGGACGCGTACTTGTGCGGTTTGGTCTCGCGGTCCCGGGCCTCGGAGTCGGGTGATACCACCTCGACGGCGAGAACCACGTCCGCCGCCTCGAAACGGGTGAGCTCCCGCCCGGTGACCGCTTCCGCCCGGACGACGCAGACATCCGGCTCGGGGGCGTTGCGCCGGTCGAGGACGACGGTCATCTCACGGCGTGCCTTCAGCTCCGGCGGCGCGCTGTGGCGGAGCCCGGCCGTCAGGAGGTCGATCACCGTGCTGTGGAAATCTCGCTGCGGACTCACAAAAACCAGGCTCCCGTCGAGCAATTCCGTGTGCGGCGGGAGATCAGGCAGCGTGAACAGGTCGTCCACGGTGTATCCGTCCTGCGGGGGCACCGGCCAGCGGCTGCTGTGCCCGGTGATCGGCTCGGCGGTCATAGGTCCTCCCATGGACGGGATTCTGGCCCTGCCCCACCACAGTAGGGTCCGGTTCGCCGCTCCGTCATCACAACGAGTGAGCACGTGCGCACCACGGCAGGGATCAGCTCTTCCGGTGACCTATCAGCCGCGGCTTCGACTCCAGGTTCTCCAGCCCGTGCCACGCCAGATTCACCAGATGGGCCGCGACCTCGGCCTTCTTCGGCTTCCGCACGTCCAGCCACCACTGGCCGGTCAGCGCGACCATCCCGACCAGGGCCTGCGCGTACAGCGGGGCCAGCTTCGGGTCGAAGCCCCGGGCCTTGAACTCCAGGCCCAGGATGTCCTCGACCTGCGTCGCGATGTCACTGATCAGCGACGCGAAGGTGCCCGTCGACTGCGCGACCGGGGAGTCACGGACCAGGATCCGGAAACCGTCCGTGTACGTCTCGATGTAGTCGAGCAGCGCGAACGCCGCCTGCTCCAGCAGCTCACGGGGGTGACCCGCGGTGAGGGCCCCCGTCACCAGGTCCAGCAGCTGGCGCATCTCGCGGTCGACCACGACGGCGTACAGGCCCTCCTTGCCGCCGAAGTGCTCGTACACCACCGGCTTGGAGACCCCGGCCCGTGCCGCGATCTCCTCCACCGAGGTGCCCTCGAAGCCCTTGTCGGCGAACAGGGTGCGGCCGATGTCCAGAAGTTGCTCGCGGCGCTCCTTCCCCGTCATCCGGACCCGCCGGGCCCGTCGCGTGGGGGCAGGCATGCTCTTCTCGCCGCTTGTGCTTCCGTCGGTCGCCACGTCGTCAATCATGCCGGGTCGGCGGCCGCGGGCTTGCGGCGGGCGGCAATACGCGAGGCATCGGGCCACCGGACGTCGGATGCCCAGCCCAGCTTCTCGAACCAGCGGATGAGGCGGGCACTGGAATCGATCTGCCCCCTGAGCACCCCGTGCCGCGCGCTCGTCGGGTCCGCGTGGTGCAGGTTGTGCCAGGACTCACCGCACGAGAGCACCGCCAGCCACCACACGTTCCCGGACCTGTCGCGGGACTTGAACGGCCGCTTGCCGACCGCGTGACAGATGGAGTTGATCGACCACGTCACGTGGTGGAGCAGCGCGACACGGACCAGTGAACCCCAGAAGAAGGCGGTGAACGCACCCCACCACGACATCGTGACCAGGCCGCCGACCAGCGGCGGGATCGCCAGCGACAGGATCGTGAAGCTGAGGAAGTGGCGCGAGATCGCACGGATCGCCGGGTCCTTGACCAGGTCCGGGGCGTACTTCTGCTGCGGCGTCTGCTCCTCGTTGAACATCCAGCCGATGTGGGCCCACCACAGGCCCTTCATCAGTGCGGGGAGGTTCTCACCGAACCGCCACGGCGAATGCGGGTCGCCCTCGGCGTCGGAGAACCGGTGGTGCTTGCGGTGGTCGGCCACCCAGCGCACCAGTGGACCCTCCACCGCCATCGAGCCCGCGACGGCCAGGGCGATGCGGAGCGGACGCTTCGCCTTGAACGAGCCGTGCGTGAAGTAGCGGTGGAAGCCGATCGTCACGCCGTGGCAGCCCCAGTAGTACATGACGACCAGCAGGCCGAGGTCCAGCCAGCTGACACCACGGCCCCAGGCCAGCGGCACGGCCGCGACCAGGGCCGCGAAGGGCACCACGATGAACAGCAGCAGCGCGATCTGCTCGACCGAACGCTTCTTGTCGCCGCCGAGCGTGGCGGAGGGAGGTGCGGGGTTGCCTGCCGACGCCGGCAGGCCGTCGTCGATCACATCCGGGCTCGTGGGCATGGGGGGAGTCCTCCGCGAGGTGAGGAAATATGATGGTATGAGCGGGCTACGCTTCCGTAACCTACGGCAACGTAAGTATTGCAGCGAAACGGGTCACGACACGCGAGCGCCGCCGCCACAACCCTTGTGGGGGAAGCCCTCGCCCCCCGTCTACCCCGGATCCGTCTCACCCCTCAGGGCACCGAACACGCCGAATCCCCGGACACCTATCCTGGGTGGGTCGGACAGCGCGGTCCGCACTCTGCACATCCGGGGTGCCCCGTCAGCACCGCGAGCGCCCCGGCCCCCCTGACAGACGTGCTCAACCACTGCAAGGAGCCGCACACTGTGAGCAGTGCCGACCAGACCCCTGCCGCCAACACCGAACTGCGGGCCGACATCCGCCGCCTCGGCGATCTCCTGGGCGAGACCCTCGTACGACAGGAAGGCCAGGACCTCCTCGACCTCGTCGAGCGCGTCCGCGCCCTGACCCGCACCGACGGCGAGGCGGCAGCCCAGCTCCTCGGCGACACGGACCTGGAGACGGCCGCACAGCTCGTGCGCGCCTTCTCCACCTACTTCCACCTCGCCAACGTCACCGAGCAGGTCCACCGCGCCCACGAGATGCGCGACCGCCGGTCCGCCGAAGGCGGGCTCCTCGCCCGCACCGCCGACCGCCTCAAGGACGCCGACCCCGAACACCTGCGCGAGACGGTCAAGAACCTCAACGTCCGGCCCGTCTTCACCGCACACCCCACCGAGGCCGCACGGCGCTCCGTCCTCAACAAGCTCCGCCGCATCGCCGAGCTCCTCGAAACACCCGTCATCGAGGCCGACCGCCGCCGCCACGACCTCCGGCTCGCCGAGAACATCGACCTCATCTGGCAAACCGACGAGCTCCGCGTCGTCCGCCCCGAGCCCGCCGACGAAGCCCGCAACGCCATCTACTACCTCGACGAACTCCACGCCAACGCCGTCGGCGACGTCCTGGAGGACCTGGCCGCGGAACTGGAGCGGGTCGGCGTCGAACTCCCCGCCGGCACCCGCCCCCTCACCTTCGGCACCTGGATCGGCGGCGACCGCGACGGCAACCCCAACGTGACACCCGCCGTCACCTGGGACGTGCTCATCCTCCAGCACGAGCACGGCATCACCGACGCCCTCGAACTCGTCGACTACCTGCGCGGACTCCTCTCCAACTCCATCCGCTACACCGGAGCCACCGACGAGCTCCTCACCTCCCTCCAGACCGACCTGGAGCGACTCCCCGAGATCAGCCCCCGCTACAAGCGGCTCAACGCCGAAGAGCCCTACCGGCTCAAGGCCACCTGCATCCGCCAGAAGCTCGTCAACACCCGCGAACGCCTCGCCACGGGCACGCCCCACCGCCCCGGCTGCGACTACCTCGGCACCTCAGAACTCATCGCCGACCTCGCGCTCATCCAGACCTCCCTGCGCGAACACCGAGGCGGACTCTTCGCCGACGGCCGCATGGACCGCACCATCCGCACGCTCTCCGCGTTCGGCCTCCAGCTCGCCACCATGGACGTCCGCGAACACGCCGACGCCCACCACCACGCCCTCGGTCAGCTCTTCGACCGCCTCGGCGAGGAATCCTGGCGCTACACCGACATGCCCCGCGACTACCGGCAGAAGCTCCTCGCGAAGGAACTCCGCTCCCGCCGCCCCCTCGCGCCCACCCCGGCACCGCTCGACGCCGACGGTGAGAAGACCCTCGGCGTCTTCCACACCATCAAGCAGGCCTTCGAACGCTTCGGCCCCGAAGTCATCGAGTCCTACATCATCTCGATGTGCCAGGGCGCCGACGACGTCTTCGCCGCCGCCGTCCTCGCCCGCGAAGCCGGACTCATCGACCTCCACGGCGGCTGGGCCAAGATCGGCATCGTCCCGCTCCTGGAGACCACCGACGAGCTCAAGGCCGCCGACGTCATCCTCGACGAGATGCTCGCCGACCCCTCCTACCGCCGTCTGGTCTCACTCCGCGGCGACGTCCAGGAGGTCATGCTCGGCTACTCCGACTCCTCCAAGTTCGGCGGCATCACCACCTCCCAGTGGGAGATCCACCGCGCCCAGCGACGCCTCCGCGACGTAGCCCACCGCTACGGCGTACGCCTGCGCCTCTTCCACGGCCGCGGCGGCACCGTCGGCCGAGGCGGCGGCCCCTCCCACGACGCGATCCTCGCCCAGCCCTGGGGCACCCTCGAGGGCGAGATCAAGGTCACCGAACAGGGCGAGGTCATCTCCGACAAGTACCTCATCCCCGCACTCGCCCGCGAGAACCTGGAACTGACCGTCGCGGCCACCCTCCAGGCCTCCGCCCTCCACACCGCGCCCCGCCAGTCCGACGAGGCCCTCGCCCGCTGGGACGCGGCCATGGACACCGTCTCCGACGCCGCCCACGCCGCCTACCGCAAGCTCGTCGAAGACCCCGACCTGCCCGCGTACTTCCTCGCCTCCACCCCGGTGGACCAGCTCGCCGACCTGCACCTGGGCTCGCGGCCCTCCCGCCGCCCCGGCTCGGGCGTCTCGCTCGACGGCCTGCGCGCCATCCCCTGGGTCTTCGGCTGGACCCAGTCGCGGCAGATCGTGCCCGGCTGGTACGGCGTCGGCTCCGGCCTCAAGGCCCTGCGCGAAGCCGGCCTCGGCAACGTCCTCGAAGAGATGCACGACCAGTGGCACTTCTTCAAGAACTTCCTCTCCAACGTCGAGATGACCCTGGCCAAGACCGACCTGCGCATCGCCCAGCACTACGTCGACACCCTCGTCCCCGACGAGCTCAAGCACGTCTTCGACCTCATCCGGGCCGAGCACGAGCTCACCGTGCAGGAAGTCCTCAAGGTCACCGGCGGCAAGGAACTCCTCGGCACCAGCCCGGTGCTCCAGCAGACCTTCGCCATCCGCGACGCCTACCTGGACCCGATCTCCTACCTCCAGGTATCCCTGCTCGCCCGCCAGCGCCAGGCAGCCGAACGCGGCGAGGAAGCCGACCCGCTCCTCGCCCGCGCCCTGCTGCTCACCGTCAACGGCGTAGCGGCGGGCCTCCGTAACACCGGCTGACCCGCACACGGGAAGACCGAACGGGTGCGGCCCCGTCAGAGGGCGACGAACGTCGCCGTCAACAGGGCCGCACCCGCCACACCCGCACCCCACGCCGTACGCGTCAGCCGCATGCCGCCACCGATCACCAGGGCGGCCAGCACCAGCGCACCGCCCAGCGGTACCCACGCATGCAGAAAGCCCGGAGTCCCGGTACGCACGACGTACCCGGACCCGGGCTTCACCACGACCGGGAAACGGTCCCCCTTCTCCGCCGCCACGGACCGCTCGATCGTCACCACGGACCGCTTCACCGAATCCGCGTCCGGCGAGAACGACCCCGTACACGCGTCCTCACCACACGCCGTCACCGTCATCGTCCCGTGCTCACGCCCCTTGGCGAGGACGATGTGATGCGCGCTGTCCCACGACGACCACACCCCCGCCACCAGCAGCAACAGGACGACACAGCCCGCGAGGAACGTACGGCCATGGGCCAACAGCCGGTGGGAGGAACTCCGCTTCATGGGGGCCGATCCTTGGGCAGAGCCCTGCCCCCGGTCAACCTATGGCCGAAAAACACCCAAGAAGCAACAGGAATGTCAGGAGTTGTACGCCGACTGAGCCCGCTCCAACCCCTCAGCCAACAGCGACTCCACCGCATCCGCCGACCGGTCCACCAGATACGCAAGCTCCTTGCGCTCCGCCGACGAGAAATCCTTCAACACGAAATCGGCGACCTGCATCCGCCCCGGCGGCCGCCCGATCCCGAACCGCACCCGGTGGTAATCCGGCCCCATCGCCTTCGTCATCGACTTGAGCCCGTTGTGCCCGTTGTCACCACCGCCCAGCTTCAGCCGCAGCATGCCGAAATCGATGTCCAGCTCGTCGTGCACGGCCACGACGTGATCCAACGGAACCTTGTAGAAGTCCCGCAACGCCGTCACCGGACCACCCGACAGATTCATGTACGACATCGGCTTCGCCAGCACCACACGACGGCTACCAGGACCGGGCGGGCCGATACGCCCCTCCAGCACCTGCGCCTGCGCCTTCTGCGCCCGCTTGAACTTCCCGCCGACCCGCTCCGCCAGGAGGTCGGCGACCATGAACCCGACGTTGTGCCGGTTCGCCGCGTACTCGGGCCCGGGATTGCCCAGACCCACGATCAGCCAGGGGTCGGTGACGTCGGACATCTGCGCTCGGTCTCCTCGCGTACGAACCAGTGATCACAGGGAAACGGGGCGGCGGATCCCCGGAAGGGAACCGCCACCCCGTCAGTCAAGCAGGTGGGGCGAGGCTCAGGCCTCGGCGCCCGCACCCTCGGCACCCTCGGCCGAAGGCTCCTCGGCCTGCGCGGCGACGACCTGGAGCACCACGGCGTCCTCGTCGCCCGCCAGCACCGAACCCTTGGGGAGCGGGACGTCCTTCGCGAGAATCGAGTCACCGGCGTCCAGGCCCGCGATCGACACCGTCACGGACTCGGGGATGTGCGTGGCCTCGGCCTCGACGAGCAGCGTGTTCTGCACGTACTCGAGCAGGTTGCCGCCCGGCGCCAGGTCACCCTCGACGTGCACCGCGATCTCGACGTTGACCTTCTCGCCGCGCTTCACGGTCAGCAGGTCGACGTGCTCGATGTTGCCCTTGATGGCGTTGCGCTGCACGGCCTTCGGGATCACCAGGGCGTCCTTGCCGTCGATCTCGAGACCGATCAGGACGTTCGCCGTACGCAGGGCGAGAAGCAGGTCGTGACCCGGCAGGTTGATGTGAACCGGCTCGGCACCGTGGCCGTAGACGACCCCGGGAACCAGGTTGGCACGACGGGTACGACGGGCAGCGCCCTTGCCGAACTCCGTACGGACCGTTGCGTCGAGCTTGATCTCAGCCATGCTGCACTCCTCGTAAGGTGACGGAAAAACCGATGGTCACCCGGCCCACGACAGGCCTGCTACGAAGAGCGCGTCGATAACGGACCACCGATCCCCATGACCACGCATGAGAACGGCCTCCCTCGCCGAGCAACTCACTGAGTCTACCCGGCGGGGAGGCCGCACCCAAAGTCGATCACCCGGAGGTGGTCACTCCTGCTCCTCGAAGAGGCTCGTCACCGAACCGTCCTCGAACACCTCACGCACCGCGCGCGCGATCGTCGGCGCGATCGACAGCACCGTGATCTTGTCGATCTCCAGCTCACCCGGCGTCGGCAGCGTGTCCGTGAACACGAACTCGCTCACCTTGGAGTTCTTCAGACGGTCCGCCGCCGGACCCGACAGCACACCATGCGTCGCCGTCACTATGACGTCCTCGGCACCATGCGCGAACAGGGCGTCCGCAGCGGCACAGATCGTGCCACCCGTGTCGATCATGTCGTCGACCAGGACACACACCCGGCCCTCGACGTTACCCACGACCTCGTGGACGCTGACCTGGTTCGGCACGTCCTTGTCACGACGCTTGTGCACGATCGCCAGCGGCGCGTCCAGACGGTCGCACCAGCGGTCCGCGACCCGCACCCGGCCGGCGTCCGGCGACACGATCGTCAGCTTCGACCGGTCCACCTTCGCACCGACGTAGTCCGCCAGGATCGGCAGCGCGAACAGATGGTCCACCGGACCGTCGAAGAAGCCCTGGATCTGGTCCGTGTGCAGATCGACGGTGAGGATACGGTCCGCACCCGCCGTCTTCATCAGGTCCGCGACCATGCGCGCCGAGATCGGCTCACGGCCACGGTGCTTCTTGTCCTGCCGGGCGTAACCGTAGAACGGCACGATCACCGTGATCGACCGCGCCGACGCGCGCTTCAGCGCGTCCAGCATGATCAGCTGCTCCATGATCCACTTGTTGATCGGAGCCGTGTGGCTCTGGATCAGGAAGCAGTCGGCGCCACGGGCGGACTCCTGGAAACGCACGTAGATCTCACCGTTGGCGAAATCGAAGGCCTTCGTCGGCACGAGACCGACACCCAGCTGATGTGCGACCTCCTCGGCCAGCTCGGGGTGGGCGCGGCCGGAGAAGAACATCAGCTTCTTCTCGCCGGTCGTCTTGATCCCGGTCACAGCACAGTCTCCTCAGACGTGTATCTGGCGCCGCGCGCAGGTGTCCCGATGTGCGACGAGCCAGCCGAAATGGGTGAGCATCTATCACGGTACGCCGCCTTCGGCGCACCTGTTTCCGGTCAGCTTTCGCCGGCGGACTCCTGCGCGGCCGCCTGAGCAGCCTGAGCCGCCGCGCTGCCAGGACGCTTCCGGGCCACCCAGCCCTCGATATTCCGCTGCTGGCCCCGGGCGACAGCCAGAGAACCGGCCGGCACATCCTTGGTGATGACCGACCCGGCCGCCGTGTAAACGCCGTCCCCGACCGTGACAGGCGCCACAAACATATTGTCCGACCCGGTCCGGCAGTGGGACCCGATCGTGGTGTGGTGCTTGGCCACCCCGTCGTAGTTCACGAACACGCTCGCCGCACCGATGTTGGTGTGGTCACCGATCGTCGCGTCCCCGACGTAACTCAGGTGCGGCACCTTCGTGCCCTCACCGATCGTCGCGTTCTTCATCTCGACGTACGCGCCCGCCTTCGACTTCCCGCCCAGGCGCGTCCCCGGCCGCAGATACGCGAACGGCCCCACGGTCGCTCCGGGCCCCACCTCGGCGCCGTCCGCCACCGTGTTGTCCACCCGGGCACCCGCACGGACGACGGTGTCCTTCAGGCGGGAGTTCGGACCGACCTCCGCGTCCTCCGCGACGTGCGTCGCACCCAGCAGCTGGGTCCCCGGATGCACGATCGCGTCACGCTCGTACGTCACCGTCGCATCGATCAGCGTCGACGCCGGGTCCACGACCGTCACACCCGCCAGCATCGCCCGCTCCAGGAGCCGCTCGTTGAGCAGCCGCCTGGCCTCGGCCAGCTGGAGCCGGTTGTTGATGCCGAGGATCTCCCGGTGGTCGCCGGTGACCGAGGCCCCCACACGGTGCCCGGCCTCACGCAGGATCGACAGCACGTCGGTGAGGTACTCCTCGCCCTGGCTGTTGTCCGTGCGCACCTTGCCCAGCGCGTCACTCAGGAGCCGGCCGTCGAACGCGAAGACCCCGGAGTTGATCTCCCGGATCGCACGCTGCGCGGCGGTGGCGTCCTTGTGCTCGACGATCTCGGTGACGGCGCCGGTGGCCGCGTCGCGGACGATGCGGCCGTAGCCGGTGGAGTCCGGGACCTCTGCGGTCAGCACGGTCACGGCGTTCGAGTCGGCGGCGTGGGTGGCGGCGAGCGCGGACAGGGTCTCGCCGGACAGCAGCGGGGTGTCCCCGCATACGACGATCACCGTGCCGTCCACGGAGCTGCCGAGCTCTTCCAGGCTCATCCGGACCGCGTGGCCGGTGCCGTTCTGCTCGGCCTGGTAGGCGGTGCGCACGGGGGTGTCCCCGGCGGAGAGGTGTGCGGTGACCTGCTCGCTGGCGTGGCCGACGACCACGACGAGGTGCTGGGGGTCGAGCTCACGGGAGGCGGCGACGACATGCCCGACGAGCGAGCGCCCGGAGATCTCGTGCAGGACCTTGGGGGTCTTCGACTTCATGCGGGTGCCCTCACCCGCTGCGAGGACGACGACTGCTGCCGGGGGGTTGGCGCTCACGGATGTGCCCTTCGGCTTCGGGTGGTGGACACCCGCAGGATACCGGGGGCGTTTACGCCCGAAACGAGCGCGGGCCCCGACCGGGGAGGTCGGGGCCCGCTGCGTTGCTCCGCCGCTAGGACTCGAACCTAGACCGAACACCTCCAAAGGGTGCCGTGCTGCCAATTACACTACGGCGGAACGCACGTCAGCCGGGCAGAGAGATGCCCTGCCCGAAAGCGCTGCCGACCACTATGCCGCACCACCAGCCTTCGATGCGACGGTAGAGGTCTGCGCTCTGCTGTACGTGGATCACGAGGCAACCACGATAGTGCTCCCCGACGTTCTTGCGGTTGGTCCTGGGATTGTGCTTCTTGAGGGTCGTCTTGCCGAATGCCGAGAGGTCCGCGCCGGTGAGACCGGCCCAGTAGCGCTCAGCTGAGGCTACGTCCGCGGATTCGTGGATCATCACGCGGAAGCGGAGCCTTCCCGGAGCGATGTCCATCAGGGCGAGCCAGGCCAGAAAGATCTGGATCATGCCGGGATCGCTGTTCACGAATGCGACGCGCTCTCGGCGCGCATGGGGCTTGTCCTTCGTTCCCTCGGCCCAGTACAGACCTACGCCTACCAGGAACAGCTCGCGCTCGGTCAGGGAGCCGATCTCACCCCGGGCCGAGAGCTTCATCTCCTGGCGCTCCTGCTCCCGTTGTCGAAGGATGACCTCCCAGCCTCGCTTGGCGATTGCTGAGGCTTCTTCCCTCGTCCGGGAAGTGGGCTTAGGCAGGTCCCGGACCCACAGTGAGATCGACCCCTTCGAACACCCCAGTTCCACCTGGATCTGGTCGTAGGTCATGCCCTGGAGCCGCAGCTCGCGGGCCTTGGCGCGCAGATCGTCCTTCGCGCGGGGGCGCTTCGTCCATTCCGGCGCCGGCTCGCCCTCCAGGAGGCGATTCAGGATGTCGTTGTTGTCGACGAGCAGCCGGTCGCGGATCTGCCGGCGGCTGAGGCCCTCCCGCCGCAGCGCGATCGCCTTCTCGCGCAGCCCCTCGAAGTCCGCGTACTTGCCGGTGGCATGTGTCATACGGACAGCGTCGTCCGGAATGCGAACGTCCGGGTCGAAAGGGTGCGCGTTCACCGGATCGTGGGATCTGCCTGCCTTTGCGGTACGTCCGGTCACTTTCCGTGCTGATGGAGTCTCCGGAAATTGGGATGCGTCCGCCCGTAGGCTGGATGCCATGACCGCAACGGGGGCAGACCGGGAAGCGGCGGGTCCGACCACCCGCGGCTACTGGTGGTGGGAGCGGCGGCGCAGTGTCGCCCTGGACGTGGGGCTGGCGCTGCTTTCGGCGCTGGAGTGTGCGCTGGAGGGGGTGGCGTTCGCCGGGGAGACCGGGTTGCCGGTGCCGCTGGGGGTGCTCTTCGGGCTGGTGGCGGGGTCGGTGCTGGTGCTGCGGAGGCGCTGGCCGATCGTCGTGGTGCTGGTGTCGATCGCGACGACGCCGGCCGAGATGGGTTACCTGATGGGGATCGTCGGGCTGTACACCCTGGCGGCCTCGGAGGTGCCGCGCAGGATCACGGTGGCGCTGACGGGTATGACGCTCGTGGGGACGTTCGTCGTGTCCTTCGTGCGGTTGCGGCAGAGCCTTGACGCCCAGGCCGATTTCGGGCCGGGCGTCTGGTATGTCCCGGTGGTGTCGCTCTTCATGTCGCTGGGGCTGACGGCGCCGTCGGTGTTCTTCGGCCTGTACATCGGTGCCAGGCGCAGGCTGATGGAGAGCTTGCGGGAGCGTGCGGACTCGCTGGAGCGGGAGTTGTCGCTGCTGGCGGACCGGGCGGAGGAGCGGGCCGAGTGGGCGCGTACGGAGGAGCGGACCCGGATCGCCCGGGAGATGCATGACGTGGTGGCGCACCGGGTGAGTCTGATGGTGGTGCATGCGGCGGCGTTGCAGGCGGTGGCTCCGAAGGATCCGGCGAAGGCGGTGCGGAACGCGGCGCTGGTGGGGGACATGGGCCGGCAGGCGTTGACGGAGCTGCGGGAGATGTTGGGGGTGCTGAGGAGCGGGGATGCGCTGGTGGCTCCGCGGGCGGGGCAGGTGCCGCTGGCTTCGGTGGGGCGGGTGGCGGCTGTGGCTGTGGCCGCGGTGGCGGAGGACGGGCCGCGGTTGTGTGAGGTGGAGGCGTTGGTGGCGCAGTCGCGTGAGGCGGGGATGACGGTGGAGCTGTCGGTCGAGGGGGATGCGCGTGCGTATGCGCCGGAGGTGGAGCAGACGGCGTACCGGGTGGTGCAGGAGGCGTTGACGAACGTGCACAAGCATGCGGCGGGTGCGAGGACGTGGGTGCGGTTGGCGCATCGGGGGGCGGAGGTGGCGATGCAGGTGGAGAACGGTCCTACGGATGGTGTGACGGCGGATGCGGGGCTGCCGAGTGGTGGTAACGGTCTGGTGGGGATGCGGGAGCGGGTGCTGGGTCTGGGGGGTGTGTTCGTTTCGGGGCCGACGGATGCGGGGGGTTTCCGGGTGTCGGCGGTGCTGCCGGACGGTGAGGTGGCGTAGGGGCTTGCCGTCGGGCCGCGGGTGTTCGGGGCGGTTCAGCCGGTGGTGAGGCGGGTGGGCTGTGTCCCGGTGACGAGGGTTTCGAGGGCGCGGTCGATGTCGGAGCCGAGGTACCAGTCGCCGGTGTGGTCGATGGAGTAGACGCGTCCTTCGTTGTCGATGGCGAGGACTGCCTGTCCGTCGCCTTCTTCGCCGAGGGGGGCGACTTCGGTGCCGAGTGCGCGTCCGAGGTCGCCGAGGGTGCGTGCGAGGTGGAGTCCGCCGAGTGGGTCGATGTGCACGGTGGTGGTGGCGATCTGGCGGCCGGGGGCGGTCGGGCTGAGGCGGAGGCCGCCGAATTCGGCCCAGGCCTCGACGGCTGCGGGGAAGACGGCGTGCTGGTGTCCGGCGGGGGAGGCGTGGGAGCGGAGGGCGTCGGCCCATTCTTCGGCCTGGCGGATGTCCCAGCGGCCGGGTTGCCATCCGGCGTCGCGGAGTGCGGCGTCGACGGCGACGGGGAAGCGGGTGGTGGAGGTGCGGCTGTGGTGGCCGGGTGCGTCGGTCCGGTCGTGCATGGTGGTGTGCTCAGCCCTTCTCGGCGGTGGTCGCCGTACCTGTGGTGAGGTCGACGGGGCGTACGCCGAAGTGGGCGAGCATGGCGGTGCAGGAGCGGCAGGGGGGTGCGTAGCTGCCGTGGAGGGGGTCGCCGTCCTCGCGGATGCGGCGGGCGGTGATGCGGGCGTGTTTGAGTGCGCGGCGGGCTTCGCCGTTGGTGAGGGGTTTGCGCTGGGCTCGTTTGGAGCGGCTGTCGTCGGCTGCGGTGAGCTGGCGTGAGAGGAGTATGGCTTCGGGGCAGCGTCCGGTGAAGCGTTCGCGCTGGTTGCTGGTGAGGGTGTCGAGGAAGTCCTGTACGAGGGGGTGGAGGACGGGTGGCTGGTCGCCTTTGCCTGCGGTGCAGGTGAGTGTCTCTCCGCGTACGGACAGGGCTGCGGCCACCGCGGGCAGGATGCCGTCGCGGCGGTGGTGGAGGTGGGGTGCGCGGCTGGGCTCGGTGGTGCTCCAGGTGAGTCGCGGGTCTCCGGATGTGACTGCTTGTGCTGTGTGCATGGTGCTGGTGTCCCTCCCTGCAATCCCCCGAGTTGCGGGGGACAGCCTGCCAAATATGCAGGGTGGTGGGGAAGCTGGGTCGGTGAAACGTGTCTGCGTGTCGCGGCTGGGTGTCTTGGTTGTCGCGTGTCCGTCACGTGGTGGTGACGTTCGGTGAGGGGGGTGCGGGGGCGGGGGGCGCTGTTGCGTCACCGCATAGGCTGTGCGGAACACCAGACGCAGCAGGGGGCAACCGCCATGACGACAGGTCGGCTCGGGCAGCAAGCCGCGCCACCGAATGCGGCCTATGCCGGGCAGGTCGTGCACTTCCCGGATCCTGTCCGGGCGTCCCGCCACCCGAGGGGTGTGCGCGTGGACGGGAACGGCTATCCGGTGCTTTCGCCGTACGCGCGTGCGGCCGCGGAGATCGCGGATCCTCCTCCGGGTTTCGGTGTGGACGAGCTGCGGCTGACGGATTACGTGTCGGCGAACGCGGCTCTGGCGGCGAGTGGGCATGAGCTGTGGGACACGATTCCTGCGGTGGCGACTCCGCACGGCTGGACGTGGCATCACGTGGCGGGTGGCCGGCGGATGGAGTTGGTGCCGGTCGAGGTGAAGGCGTTGTTGCGTCATCACGGTGGTCTGGCGACGGCTTCGGTGGACCAGGACCGGAGGGGTACGCGGCCGCTGCAGGAGACGCGGCCTGCTCATTTCCGGTTGCCGAAGGGTTCTGTCGCCGTGGGTGAGCAGCAGATCCTGGGGGTCGAGGAGGATCTGGGGTATCGGCTTCCGGGCGCGTACCGGTCGTTCCTGAAGGCGGCCGGTGGTTCGGCTCCGGTGGGTGCGGCGCTGGACGCGGAGCTGGGTCTGCTGGTGGATCAGCCGTTCTTCACGGTGCGTGAGGAGGCGGCTGTGAATGACCTGGTGTACGTGAACAAGTGTCTGCGGGATCACTTCACGAAGGATTTCCTGGGCGTGGGGTTCGTCCAGGGCGGCATCCTTGCGGTGAAGGTGCGGGGTGGTGGTCTGGGGTCGGTGTGGTTCTGTGCGTACGACGATGCGCGGGATCGGGACGGTTGGGGTGTGCAGGAGCGGGTGGACCGGCTTCTGTTGCCGTGTGGCGAGGATTTTGATGCTTTTCTGCAGCGTCTGGCGGGTAATCCGCCGGAGCTGGAGACGGTGGCGAACCTGATGGTGGACGGTGGCTTCGCGCGTGCCGTCCCGGTGGAGGGGTGAGCGCGGTGGTGACGTTCGCGCAGGCGCAGGAGCGGGCGGATGAGTGGGTCAACGGTGACGTGCCCGCGTATCAGCACCGCGAGGTCCGGGTTCGTGAGTTCGAGCTGGGTTTCGTGGTGTGGGCCGAGGATCGTGCGGAGGGTCCTGTTTCGGACGGGGGCCGTCAGCGGCTGGTGATCGCCCGGGACAGTGGTGAGGCGACGTTGTGGCCGGGGCTGCCGGTGGGTGAGGTGATCCGGCGGTACGAGGAGGAGTACGGGGTGTCCGCGGTTGCGGGGGCTGCTGCTCCGGAGCCGCCGCGGCGTATCGATCTGAATCAGACGTCGTTCTTGTTGACTCCGCCGGAGTGGCTTCAGGAGGCGGCGGACAAGCTGGGGATTCCGGACCGGCGTGCGGAGGCGGATGTGCCGCCGTCTGCCGATGCTGTGCCGTCTTCTTCGTCTGCTGGTTCTTCCGGTTCGGATGAGGGTGCGGCTCCTGCTGCACCTTCTTCTTCCGTTTCCTCGCCGGGTGGTGCCGGTTCGGGGGCGGGGTGGCCGGCGGCCGGCGGGCAGCGGGATCATGAGCCGACGGTGAACGACGGGGTGCCTGCCGGGGCGACTCCTTGGGCGGGTACGGACACGAACGCGCACGGGGACGAGGGTGGGGTGCCGTTGCCGGAGACGGTGTTCGCGCCGCCGCTTTCCGGGTCGGACGATGACGAGGCTCCGCCGCCGGTGGTTTCGGCGGAGGCGCCCACGGCGCTGATGTCGGGTGGCAGCCGGTTGCCGGCGACCGCGGTCGTTCCGGGGCTGGACCCGCAGGCGCCGCCTCCGGGGGTGCCTGCTTCTGGGGCTCCTGCGGCTCCTGCGGCTCCTGGGCCGGGTGCGGGGGACATAGCGGACGCGGCGACGAGCAAGGCCGTGGTGCCGCCGAGGGGTGCGCGGGGGCCGGGGCCGACGGCTCCGCCGCCTCCGGGGGCGCCGGGTACGCCGGGGGTGCGGCCGGGGGCGACTCCGCCGCCTTCGGGGCCGGGTGCGCCGGGTGCTCCGGCGGGTGGTTACGTGCCGACGCAGCTCGTCTCGCAGCTCGGCCCTCCTGGGGCGCCGGCTTCGGGTGCCACTCCGCCTCCGGGTGCTCAGCCGCCTGCTCCTCCTGGTCCTCCTGGTGCGACTCCGCCTCCGGGTGGCGGGATGCATCATGCGGCGACGATGTTCGCCGATGCGAGCATCGGGGGCCCGAACGCGCCGCGTCCTCCGGGCCCGCCCGGTCCTCCGGCTCCGCCCGGCCCTCCTGGTGCGCCGGGTGCTCCTGGTGCCCCCGGTGCTCCTGGTGCGACGCCGCCTCCGCCCGGTTCCACGCCTCCGCCCGGCCCGCCCGGTCCGCCCGGTCCGCCCGGTCCTCCGCCGGGTGCGACGCCGCCTCCGGGTGGTGGGGTGCACCATGCCGCGACGATGCTGGCGGGTCCGGGGCAGGTCGGTCCGGGCGCGCCGCAGCCGCCCGGTCCTCCGGGGCCTCCCGGTCCTCCCGGTCTTCCCGGGATGCAGGGTCCGGGCCCGCACACTCCGCCGCCGCCTTCAGGGGCGTACGGCTATCCGCAGCAGCCGGCGGGTCTTCCGACGGTCGGGCCGGGGTATCAGGCCGTGCTGCGTTTCCGTGCGGCCGACGGCAGCGAGCAGCAGTTGATCCGGCGTTCGGCGCCGGGTACTCCGCATCCGGAGTGGCAGATGCTGCATGAGCTGCGTGCGATGAACGTTCCGCCGCAGCAGGTCATCGAGCTGCATACGGAGCTGGAGTCGTGTGAGCTTCCGGGTGGTTACTGTGCGCGGATGATCCGGGAGACCTGGCCGCAGGTGCGGATCACGAGTGTGGCGCCGTACGGCACGGATCACGCGAGCCGGCAGCAGGGTATGCAGCATCTGCTGACGCATCAGGGTGAGCTGCATCAGGTGGCCGACGGTCCGGCGCGGCCGGCTCCGGTGCGGGCGCCGTTGCCGCAGATGCCGCCTGCGATGGCGGTGCCGCCGGAGGCGTTGGCGGAGGAGCTGCACGGGGCGTTCGGTCCTGGTGTGCTGCGCTTCGACCAGCGGGCGGTGTCCCGGCAGGGTGTGCCGGAGGTGGTGGCGCGGACGCTGGTGTGGGCTGGGCTGCCTGCCGATTTCGGGCCGTTCTTCTGGGCTCAGCCGGGTCATCCGGTGGTGCCGACGCTGGCGGAGCTGGCGGCGCAGCGTCAGGTGCAGGCTGCGTCGGACGCGGGTTCGTATCTGGTGATGGGTTCGGACTTCGGCCGGGCGATCTGTGTGCAGTACGGGACGGCGAACATCGTGGCCGTGCCGGTGGAGGCGGGGCCGGGTGGTCAGCCGGTGCCGCCGCAGTTCGTGAACACGGGGCTGCCTGAGTTCGTGCGGTCGATGGCGTTGCTGGGCCGGATGTGGCGGCTGAGGTTCGGGTTGAATCCGGAGCAGGCCGGCCGTTGGACGGTGGATTTCCAGGCGCAGCTGGTGGCGATCGATCCGGCGGCGCTGGCGTCGCCGGAGGGCTGGTGGTCGGTTCTGCTGGAGCAGATGTGGGACGGGTTGCTGTGATCGGGTCCGGCCGGGTCTGATCTGTTGTGTGCGGGAGGCGCTTGTCCCTTGGTGGGGCGGGCGCCTTCTGTGTGGGGTTCTGTGAGCGGTTCTGTGATGCGGGTCGCTTCCGTCCTGAATGCAGCTGATCGATTCCGACTTGCGGGCCAATTGCCGCATCCTTGACGTATGGCTTGATGGTCGGGGCGTCGGAGAGCGGGAAGAGGGCTTCAGGGATGAGTGGTGGACCGGTGTCCGCGTTCGGTTTCGTCGGCGTCCGGGGGCGTGGTTACCGTCCTGAGCAGGTGGACCGCGTGGTGGCTTCGCTGTCGGCGGAGCGGGACGGGGCCCTGGAGCGGATCTCGCGGCTGACCGGACTGGTGGAGGAACTCGCGGCGGAGTCGGTGCGGCTGGGTGAGGTGGTGGCTTCGCTCGCGCCGCAGACGTATCAGTCGTTGGGGGAGCGGGCGCAGCAGATTCTGGCTCTGGCGGAGGCCGAGGCGGAGGCGGCGCGGGGTGCGGCGCTGGAGGAGGCGCATGCGCTGCGGGACGCGGCGGATGTGGCGGGCAGGGAGGTCCGTGAGGCGGCGCGTGTGCGGGCGGGGGTGGTGCGTGCGGAGGCGGATGCGATTGCGGAGGGGGTGCTGGCGGCGGCGCGGGATGCTGCCGGTGCGCTGGTGGAGGAGGCGCGCCGGGAGGCCGGTGAGGTGCGTGGGGCCGCGGAGGAGGAGATGGCGGAGACGCGTCGGCGTACGGCGGGGGTGTTGTCGCATCAGGAGCAGGAGCATGCCGAGCGGGGCAAGGCGGTGGATGCGGAGGTCGCCGCTGCGGAGGCCGAGGCGGCGCGGCGTGAGGCGGAGCTGACGGCCCGTGGGGAGGCGCTGCTGGCGGGGGCGCGGCGGGAGCTCGCGGAGGCGGAGGAGGCGGCGCGGCACGGTCAGGAGGACGCGGAGGCGCGTGCGGCGGAGTTGTTGTCGGGGGCCGGGGTGGCGGAGGAGCGGGTGGTGCGGGAGACGGAGCGGGTGCTGCGGGAGCACGAGGAGGTGCGCGAGGAGGTGCAGGCGCACATGGCGCACGTGCGTCATTCGCTGGCGGCTCTGACGGGGCGCGTGGTCGCGGAACCGGGGGAGTGAGGGTGTGCCGGGGCCCGGTGCGGGGGCCGGGTCCGGGGCGGTCAGCCGCTTGCGGTCCGGCCGTTCTGTGCGTCGGTGCCGGGTTCGAGTGAGAACACCTGGTCGAGCCCGGTGACGCGGAGGATGCGGAGGACGGGGCCGGGCACGGCGACCAGGGCGATCTCGGCCTGGGCGGCGGTGGCGTGGTTGCGGGCGACGATGAAGGCGGTGATGCCGCTGGAGTCGCAGAAGCCGAGGTGCGCGAGGTCGAGTACGAGGCGCTGGCCGGGTCTGAGGGCCAGGCCGGTGACGGTCTCGCGGAGTTCGGCGGCGGTGCTGTAGTCGAGTTCTCCGGCGATGTGCAGTACGGGTCCGGTGTCGGTGTCCTGGACGATGGTCGTCAGTGGGCTCATGTCGGGGAGTCGCTCCCGGTGTCGGGCCGGTCGGTGGGTACGCCGAGGGCCAGGAGGGCGGTGTCGTCGTCCAGGCCGTCGCCGAAGCTGTTGAGCAGGCCGGTCATGGCCTCGATGACTTCGTGCGGGGCGGTGTGGGTGAGGTCTGCCGCGAAGTCGCGCAGGGCGACGTCCCCGAACAGTTCGCGCTCTTCGCCGATCCGGGCCTCGGTGAGGCCGTCCGTGTAGAGCAGGAGGGTGTCTCCTGCTGCCAGCTCGGTCGTGGTGGCGGTGAACGGTGCGGAGGGCAGGATGCCGACGAGGAGGCCGCCGGGGGTGGGGAGGTATTCGGCGCTGCCGTCCTGGCGCATGACGAGGGCCGGGGGGTGGCCGCCGGAGGCGAGTTCGACCTTCACGGTGTCGCCGGCCTGTTCGAGGACGCCGAAGATGGCGGTGCAGTAGCGGGGGTCGCCTGCGGCGTACCGCTCGTGGAGGACGGTGTTGAGGGTGGTGAGCGCTGCCACGGGGTCCGGGTCGTGGAGGGCCGCGGCCCGCAGGGTGTAGCGGGTCAGGGAGGTCACGGCGGCGGCCTGGGGGCCTTTGCCGCAGACGTCGCCGAGGAAGAAGGCCCAGCGTTTGCCGTCGAGGGGGAAGAGGTCGTAGAAGTCTCCGCCGAGACGGTCCGGTGAGGCGGTGTGGTAGTGGGATGCGGCTTCCATGCCCGGTACCGGGGGGAGGGCCGCCGGCAGCAGACTCTGCTGCAGCACCGCGAGTGCCTCCTGCAGGCGTTCGCGGTCCTCCTCGGCCTGTGTGCGTGCTGCTTCGGCGACCTGGCGCTCGCGGAGCAGTTCACGTTCGTAGGCGCGCCGGTCGCTGGCGTCGAACACCGTGGTGCGGATCAGCTGGGGCCGGCCGGTGCTGTCGTTCTTCGTCACGGAGCTGAGGAGCACGGGGAGCCGGCCGCCCTCGGCCTTCTTGATGTCGAGGGCGATGCCACTGACGCTGCCCTGCATGCTCAGGAGGGGGGCGAAGTGGGTGTCGTGGTAGATCTTGCCGCCGACGGTCAGCAGGTCGGTGAAGCGCATGCGGCCCACGACCTCTTCGCGGGACCGGCCGAGCCAGGTCAGCAGCGTGGTGTTGATCTTCGCGATGGTTCCGTCCATGAGGGTGGACAGGTAGCCGCAGGGGGCGGACTCGTAGAGTTCGTCGGCGCTGTCCTCCAGCAGGGCGGTGAACGCCGCGTCGGTGGAGGTGGTCTCCCCGCCTTCCGGCGGGTCGGGGCTGGGCCCGGTGCGGCACATCACGACTGGTTCCCGATGAATTCGGTGAGGGCGGCCAGGGTCGCTTCGGGGGCGCTGAGCTGGGGGCAGTGGCCCGTCGCGTCGAGGGTGACGAGGCGGCTGCCCGGGATGACGTCGTGGACGTACGCGCCCACCTCCCGGGGGGCGATGACGTCCTGCGAGCATTCCAGGACCAGCGTGGGGACGTTCACCGTCTTGAGGTCGTCGCGGCTGTCGGACAGGAAGGTGGCCCTGGCGAAGACGCGGGCGATGGCCGGGTCGGTGGCGCAGAAGCTGTTGGTCAGTTCCTCGCCGAGCTCGGGGCGGTCGGGGTTGCCCATGATGACCGGTGCCATGGTCGCGGACCAGCCGAGGTAGTTGGAATCGAGGGATTCCAGGAGCTCGTCGATGTCCTCGGCGCTGAATCCGCCCCGGTAACCGGGGGAGTCGACGTAGCAGGGGGAGGGGCCGATCATGATCAGTGAGGTGATCCGGTCCGGTGTGGCCGCTGCCGCGAGTACGCCGACCATGGAGCTGACCGAGTGCCCGACGAAGCTGACCTCGCGCAGGTCGAGTGCTTCGCAGATCTCCACGACGTCCTGGGCGTATCCGTCCAGCGTGGCGTAGCGGGTCGCGTCCCACGCCGAGAGGTCCGACCGGCCCGATCCCACGTAGTCGAACTGGATGACGCGGTAGTTCTCGGCCAGCGCCGGTGCGACCAGTCGCCACATGTTCTGGTCACAGCCGAACCCGTGCGCCAGGAGGAGGACCGGTGCGTCCTGGGGGCCTGTCACCGTGACGTTGTTCCTGCTGACTATGTCCATCCTTGCATCCTCGCATCCCGGCGGCCTCGATCTCGGCCGCCCTCGGCCGAGCCCCGACGGAGGGGGGCGCGGTCAGTGCCGTCCGGCGGGCGGGGCTCCCGCGAGGATCCAGGGTTCGACGGCTTCGTACTGGCGGCGTTGCGCGGTGGTGTCCGTGTCCCGGCCGAGAACGGTGCCGAGCCAGCCGGCCAGGAAGCCGAAGGGGACGGAGACGAGGCCGGTCGTGGTGAGCGGGAACCAGTTGAAGTCGCGGTGGGGGAAGACGGATCCGGGTGAGCCGGAGACCAGGTCGGTGCCGGTGATCAGGACGAGTACGCAGGCGGTGCCGCCGATGAGGGTGCAGAGCAGGCCGGTGCGGGTGTAGCGGCGCCAGAACATGCTGTAGACGAGGGCCGGGGCGATGGCGGACGCGCCGATGCAGAAGGAGAGGGTGACGAGCGCCTGGACGTTCCAGTGCCGTGCGAGGACGGCGAGGGTGACGGCGAGTGCTCCCACGCCGATGGCCGCGCCCTGGGCGGTGGCCATCTCGGTGCGGTTCCCCATGGGATTCCGGGTGCGCAGCCCGTGGGCGAACAGGTCGTGGGCGAGGGAGTTGGCGCAGGCCAGGATCATTCCGGCGACGGAGGCGAGCAGGGTCAGGAAGATCGCCGTGGTCATGGTGGTGACGACGAGCGCCCCGGTGCCGCCGCCGCCGGCGACGGCTCCGGTGACCTGGAGGACGGCGCTGTTGCCCTGGGCGCCGGCGGCGGTGATGCGGTCGTGGCCGACGAGGGCGGCGGCTCCGAAGCCGATGACGGCGAGGAGGAGGCAGAGGCCGACGACGACGCCGACGGCCCAGGACAGGGAGCGGCGGACCGCCTGCGCGTCGCGGACGCCGGTCATACGCATCGTGATGTGGGGCAGGCAGGCGGCGCCGAGTACGACGGTCAGTTCGGAGCTGATCATGTCGAGGTCGTTGCCGCCGAACTGGAGTCCGGAGTGCAGGTAGCCGGTGCCCGCGCCGCTCCCGGTCGCGGCGGCGTGGAGGAGTGCGCCGGTGTCCCAGTCGAAGCGGTGGAGGACGAGTACGGAGACGAGGAGTCCCGCGCCGAGGAGTACGACGGTCTTGATGATCTGGATGAGGGCGGTCCCCTTCATGCCCCCGATGGCCGCGTAGCCGATCATGACGATGCCGAGCGCGACGATGGAGCCGGTGCGGAATCCGGAGCTGTCGAAGCCGAGGATGAAGGCGAGCAGATTGCCGCTGCCGGCGAGCTGGACGACCATCAGGGGCAGCAGGGCGGCGAGGGTGACGGCGCAGGAGGCGATGCGGGCGGCCCGGCCGGGGGCCCGGCGGGTGAGCATGTCGCCCATGGTGAACCGGCCCGCGTTGCGCAGGGGTTCGGCGAGCAGGAACATCAGCAGGACCAGGGACAGTGCCGTGCTGAGGGCGAGGACGAGTCCGTCGTGGCCGGTGAGGGCGATGACTCCGGTGGTGCCGAGGACGGTGGCGGCGGAGAGGTAGTCGCCGGCGATGGCGAGGCCGCCCCGCAGGGGTGAGAGCGAGCGGTAGCCGGTGTAGAAGGCGTCGAGGTCGTCGCGGTCGGGTCCGGTCATGACGCAGAGCAGCAGGGTGACGCTCGCTACGGCGATGAACGCGGTGAGGGACATCGTCTGGGCGGACTCGTCGAACACGTTCACCGGCCCGCCCCTTTCCTGCGGTCCGCCGGCGGCGGGTCGTCGCGGCGTGCGCGGTCGCGGAGTCCGGCGCTGAGCGGGTCGACGGTGCGGCGGGCGGTCCACTCGTAGACGGCGATGGCCGCCAGTGCCACGGGGAGCTGGCAGAGGCCGAGGAGGAGGCCGGTGGTGAGGCCGCCGTCTCCGACGGGCCGGGTCATCAGGGCGGGGGCGTAGCCGGACAGCAGGAGGAACAGGGTGAAGTAGCCGAGGGCGGTGAGGGTCGAGACGCGGCGCAGCAGGCGGTAGGCGGTGCGCAGCCGGCGGAGGTCGCTGTGGTGTCCGGGCGCGGGGGCGGGACCTCGTGCGGGTGCCGGGGGGTGGGGCGGCGGCG
>NZ_JNXG01000007.1 GCF_000717025.1 Streptomyces atroolivaceus | reverse complement strand
GGTACTGCAGGGGGGACCCTGTGGGAGAGTAGGACGCCGCCGAACAATTATTCCGGGAAAGCCCCGTGCCCTTGTGGCACGGGGCTTTTCTGCGTTCGGGACTACCTTCCCCACCCCTGTGCGCCGGGGCTCGCAGCCTGAGGGTAAGGTCAGGGAGCATCATTGGCACGTTCTTCACAGGAGGCCCCCGGGTGGAGGTCCAGGAGACTCGAGTTCAGACGGACCGAGTACTCACCATCCCCAACATCCTCAGCATGGCCCGTCTCGTCGGCGTACCGCTCTTCCTGTGGCTGATTCTTCGCCCCGTGTTCGGCGGGCCCAACAGTGATGGCTGGGCCCTGCTGGTCCTGATGCTGAGCGGAGTCAGTGACTACCTCGACGGCAAGCTCGCCCGTCGCTGGAACCAGATCAGCAGTCTCGGCCGGCTCCTGGACCCGGCTGCCGACCGCCTCTACATTCTGTCGACACTCGTCGGACTCACCTGGCGCGAGATCCTGCCGCTGTGGCTGACTGCCGCACTCCTCGCCCGGGAGCTGATGCTCCTTGTCATGGTGGGAATCCTTCGCCGGCACGGCTATCCGCCGCCGCAGGTGAACTTCCTAGGCAAAGCTGCAACATTCAACCTGATGTACGCCTTCCCCTTGTTGCTGCTCAGCGACGGAAGTGGTTGGCTTGCTTCGCTGGGCACCATTTTCGGATGGGCGTTCGCTGGATGGGGTACAACCCTCTATTGGTGGGCAGGGATCCTATACGTGGTCCAGGTCCGCCGTCTGGTCAAGGCGGATCAAGTAGCCGATTAGCTCGTTGACGTGGTGCCGTGCAGCGTCGCCGGCCCGCACCGGACAGTTGTCATGTTGCCCCGACGGGCGAAGTCGGCCAGACCGTCGTCTCTTCGAGGAGGACGTTTCCGACATGAAGGCCGTCGTGATGGCAGGCGGTGAAGGCACCCGCCTTCGCCCCATGACCTCAAGCATGCCCAAGCCGCTCCTGCCCGTGGCCAATCGGCCGATCATGGAGCATGTGCTGCGTCTGCTCAAGCGGCATGGGCTCAATGAGACCGTGGTCACTGTCCAGTTCCTCGCCTCCCTCGTCAAGAATTACTTCGGCGACGGCGAGGAACTCGGGATGGAGCTCAGCTATGCCAATGAGGAGAAGCCACTCGGTACCGCAGGAAGTGTGAAGAACGCCGAGGAGGCCCTGAAGGACGACACCTTCCTGGTCATCTCCGGCGATGCCCTCACCGACTTCGATCTCACGGATCTCATCGCATTCCACAAGGAGAAGGGCGCACTCGTCACGGTGTGCCTGACCCGGGTGCCGAACCCCCTGGAATTCGGGATCACGATCGTGGACGAAGAAGGGAAGGTGGAGCGTTTCCTGGAGAAGCCGACCTGGGGCCAGGTTTTCTCGGACACCGTCAACACGGGCATCTACGTCATGGAGCCCGAGGTCTTCGACTACGTCCAGGCCGACACCTCGGTGGACTGGTCCGGCGACGTGTTCCCGCAGCTCATGAAGGACGGCAAGCTGATCTGTGGGTACATCGCAGAGGGCTACTGGGAAGACGTGGGCACGCACGAAAGCTACGTGAAGGCCCAGGCCGACGTGCTGGAGCGCAAGGTCGACGTCGAACTCGACGGCTTCGAGATCTCGCCCGGGGTCTGGGTGGCGGAAGGTGCCGAGGTCCATCCTGACGCGGTTCTCCGAGGGCCGCTGTACATCGGTGACTACGCCAAGGTCGAGGCAGGCGCCGAGATCCGCGAACACACGGTGATCGGTTCGAACGTCGTCGTGAAATCCGGTGCGTTCCTGCACCGGGCCGTCGTACACGACAACGTGTACATCGGTCAGCACAGCAATCTGCGTGGCTGTGTGATCGGCAAGAACACCGACATCATGCGGGCTGCCCGCATCGAGGACGGTGCGGTCATCGGCGACGAGTGTCTGGTCGGCGAAGAATCGATCATTCAGGGCAATGTCCGGGTCTACCCGTTCAAGACCATCGAGGCCGGCGCCTTCGTCAACACCTCGGTGATCTGGGAGTCACGCGGCCAGGCACACCTCTTCGGAGCCCGCGGTGTCTCCGGGATCCTGAACGTCGAGATCACGCCCGAACTCGCTGTCCGGCTCGCCGGTGCGTACGCGACGACTCTGAAAAAGGGCGCGACGGTGACCACCGCCCGTGACCACTCACGTGGTGCCCGCGCACTGAAGAGAGCGGTCATCTCGGCGCTCCAGGCCAGCGCCATCGATGTCCGCGACCTGGAGAACGTGCCGCTGCCGGTAGCCCGTCAGCAGACCGCGCGGGGCAGCGCCGGCGGGATCATGATCCGTACGTCTCCGGGCGTGCCGGACTCCGTCGACATCATGTTCTTCGACGAGCGGGGAGCCGATCTCTCCCAGGCGCGCCAGAGGAAACTGGACAGGGTCTACGCCCGTCAGGAGTACCGCAGGGCGTTCCCGGGTGAGATCGGGGACCTGCACTTCCCGTCGAGCGTCTTCGACTCCTACACGGGTTCACTGCTCCGTAACGTCGATACGGAAGGCATCGCCGACGCGGGCCTCAAGGTGGTCGTGGACGCTTCCAACGGCAGTGCCGGGCTTGTTCTGCCCAGCCTGCTCGGACGTCTGGGCGTGGACGCGCTGACCATCAACCCGGGCCTCGACGAGTCCCGGCCGACCGAGTCGGCCGAGTCCCGGCGCGCGGGGCTGGTGCGCCTCGGTGAGATCGTGTCGTCCGCACGGGCCGCCTTCGGCGTGCGGTTCGACCCTGTCGGTGAACGGCTGTCCCTCGTGGACGAGCGGGGCCGCATCATCGAGGACGACCGGGCGCTGCTGGTCATGCTGGATCTCGTGGCTGCCGAGCGCAGGAGCGGGCGGGTGGCCCTGCCGGTGACGACCACCCGCGTCGCCGAACAGGTCGCGGCGTATCACGGTACGCAGGTGGAGTGGACGACCACGTCGCCCGACGATCTGACCCGGGTGGGCCGCGAGGACACGACGATCTTCGGCGGTGACGGGCGGGGCGGTTTCATCGTCCCGGAGTTCAGCAGCGTGTTCGACGGTGCGGCGGCCTTCGTCAGGCTCATCGGCCTGGTGGCCAGGACGCAGCTCACCCTCAGCCAGATCGATGCCCGCATCCCGCGCGCCCATGTGCTGCGCCGCGACCTCGCCACGCCGTGGGCGGTCAAGGGGCTCGTGATGCGCCGGGTCGTGGAGGCCGCAGGGGAGCGCAGCGTGGACACCACCGACGGTGTCCGGGTGGTCGAGACCGACGGCCGTTGGGTCATGGTGCTGCCCGACCCCTCGGAGGCGGTCACCCACCTGTGGGCGGAAGGCCCCGATGACGCATCGGCCCAGGCACTGCTCGACGAGTGGGCGGCGGTCGTGGACAGCGCGGGCGACTGACCCGCTGACCGTTGGCCCGGAAGCCGCAGAACGACGGCGGCCGGGCCAACGGTGGGGCCATTCGGCGGCAGCAGGCATGACGTGCGACGATGTGCGGCATGTCGCAGCCGCCCCCCGATCGGAGTAGCGTCCCGCCGCGTCCTCGCCCCGACGCGTCCATGTCGCTGCTGACCACCGTGATGGAACACAGCCTCGACGAGGGGTACGCCGAGGCTTCGGCCCGTAGGCGGGCCGACGGCAGCGACGGCCTGCCACGCACCATGAAGGCGAAGCTGGGTCTTGCCGCAGGTCTGGTGCTGGCCGCTCTCGTGGTGACGCTCGGCGCCGCGGAGGCACAGGTCGCGGCGCCGGTCGTGGCCAAGGAGCGCGAGGAACTCATCGACCGGGTGAACGCCGAGACCTCTACGGCGGACACGCTGGAGGCGGATGTCGAGGAGTTGCGCAAGGACGTCGGCGAGCGGCAGCGCAAGGCACTTCAGGAGCACGGTGGGGATCAGGGCGCCCTGGTGGCACTGCTGTCCGGTGCCACCCCTGTGGAGGGCCCCGGAGTCAAGCTGGTCGTGGACGACGCCGAGGACACCGACCAGGGCGGCGGAGGGCCCCGTGAGTCCACCGGCTTCGCCGACACCGGGCGTGTGCGTGACCGGGACATGCAGCGGGTGGTCAACGGTCTGTGGCAGTCCGGTGCCGAGGCGGTCGCCATCAACGGGCAGCGGCTGACGGCCCTCTCCGCCATCCGCGCGGCCGGCGACGCCATACTGGTCGACAACAGGCCGCTGGTGCCGCCGTACACGGTGCTGGCGGTGGGGGACGGGAAGAAGCTCGCCACAGCCTTCCAGAACAGCGCCGACGGCCAGTATCTTCAGGCGCTGCACGAGAGCTTCGACATCCGCACCGGCATCTCCGAACAGGAGAAGGTGCGTCTTCCGGCGGCGCCCAGCCTGATCGTACGTACAGCAGAGCCTCAGGCCGCAGACACGGGCAGTGGTGCGGCAGACACAGGGAAGGGCACATCGTGATCGCCGTACTGGGCCTCGTCGTGGGAGTCGTGGTCGGACTGTTGGTCCGGCCCGAAGTGCCGGCGGTGGTCGAGCCCTACCTGCCGATCGCCGTGGTGGCCGCGCTCGACGCCGTCTTCGGCGGGCTGCGGGCCATGCTCGACGGTATCTTCGTGGACAAGGTCTTCGTGGTGTCGTTCCTGTCGAACGTCGTGGTCGCCGCACTGATCGTCTTCCTCGGCGACAAGCTGGGCGTCGGGGCGCAGCTCTCCACCGGAGTCGTGGTCGTGCTCGGCATCCGGATCTTCTCCAACGCCGCGGCCATCCGTCGGCACGTCTTCCGGGCCTGAGGCCGATGAGCAACGGACAGAACCCGAACAGCGAACAGAACTCCGGCAGCGAGGAGCAGGCAGGCGCGCTCCCCGCCGAAGCGCCCGCGCCGGTACCGTCCGCGTCTCCGCCGGCCGGGCCCGCCGAGGTCTCCGGCCGCCAGCGGCTGAGGGCAGGCCTCTGGCCGCCACGGGTGAGCAGGGCCCAACTGATCGTGGCGCTCCTGCTGTTCGTCCTCGGTCTGGGGCTGGCCATCCAAGTCCGGTCGAACAGCGACAACAGCGCCCTCCGCGGTGCCCGCCAGGAGGACCTGGTCCGCATCCTCGACGAGCTCGACAACCGGACCCAGCGTCTCGAGGACGAGAAACAGCGTCTCGACGACCAGCGCACGGAACTGGAGAACAGCTCCGACCAGGCGGAGGAGGCCCGGAAGCAGACGCTCGAGAAGGAGAGGCAGCTCGGTGTCCTGGCGGGCACCGTCGCGGCACACGGCCCCGGCATCACACTCACGATCAGTGACCCGACCGGGGCGGTGGAGGCCGATATGCTCCTCGACACCATCCAGGAGCTCCGAGCCGCGGGTGCCGAGGCGATCGAGGTCAACGGTGTGCGGGTGGTGGCCAACACATACTTTTCCGGTGACGGGGGAGAGTTGAGAGTTGACGGCCGGAAGATCGAGGCTCCCTATGAGTTCAAGGTCATCGGCAAGCCGCAGGACCTGGAACCGGCTCTGAACATCCCAGGTGGTGTGGTGCAGACGCTCGAGAAGGAGCAGGCAACGGCGGAGGTGGCGCGCGTCGACGACATCGTCGTGGACGCGGTGCGACCGGCGAAGCAGCCTGACCACGCTCGGTCGTCGTCCCGGTGAGGCGGTGGTGCGCGGTGCTCACAGGACACGCACACCAGGTTGCGGGGGGTCGGCGCAACAGATCGGTGACGCGTGGTGGAAACTGTCGGGTGGATACGGACGTTGTGAAGATGTCCGGGTCGGCAGGTGTGTTCATTCAGGGTTCGTCCTGCCCCACGGGCGGGTCTATTTCGGTCAAGGGGAAACGCCCGTGAAGTTGTTTGCGAAGTTGTTCGGAAAGAGCGCCCGCGAGGACAGCAACAGCGCTGCCCGCCACCGCGCTCCGCGTCAGGGTCAGGGTGCCGAGGAGCAGGGCTCGGAGCGCCCGCTCTTCCGTGACGAGGTCCGGGGAGGCGCCGGCGGGTCCGGCGCGTCGTCTGTTGACCCCGGAAGTGCAGGACGCATAGGTTTCGGGGAACCGACCTCACGTACGGGTGGAGGGTTCGCCCCAGCTCCGGAGGGTTCGTCCATGCCGGTTTGTACGAGGTGCGGGCATCACAATGCCGAGGCCAGTCGTTTCTGTTCCAACTGCGGATCGCCGCTGAGGGGCGGAGTGCCCGAGCGTGCCTCGGAGACGACCTCGACCATCTCGATCTCGGGTATCGAGGCGTACGAGGCCGAGGCGACAGGGCAGACGGCCCTTCCCTCGCTGTCCCCGGAGGCTCAGGCCGCGGTCGACGCCCTGCCGGCGGGTTCCGCGCTGCTGGTGGTCCGGCGCGGCCCGAACTCCGGCAGCCGCTTCCTGCTGGACGGTGACCTGACGACGGCCGGTCGTCACCCGCAGAGCGACATCTTCCTCGACGACGTGACCGTGTCGCGGCGTCATGTGGAGTTCCACAGGAGCCCGGACGGTAGTTTCACCGTGGGCGACGTCGGAAGCCTCAACGGCACCTACGTCAACCGCGAGCGCATCGATTCCGTCGCGCTGACCAATGGCGACGAAGTCCAGATCGGGAAGTACCGGCTGGTCTTCTACGCGAGCCAGCGGGGCGTGTGACCTCTCCCGGACTCCGTCCGGGGGGACCCTCAGGAAGGTCCATGCTGCGAACACCGACAGGCGGTGCCGGTCACGGCACCGCCGCCGCGGGCGAGCGCGCGATGAGCATCGGCACGGTGCTTCTGCAGCTGCGCGACGAGTTTCCCGAAGTCACCATCTCCAAGATCCGCTTCCTGGAGGCAGAGGGGCTCATCGAGCCCCAGCGGACGCCATCGGGCTACCGGAAGTTCAGCCCTGCCGACGTGGAGCGGCTGGCTCAGGTGCTGCGCATGCAGCGGGACCACTACCTGCCGCTCAAGGTCATCCGTGAGCACCTGGAAGCCCTGGCCCGCGGAGAGCAGGCCGCACTGCCGTCCGGCGGCGGGCAGGGCGACGCCGTCGACCTCCTGCGGGACCAGGACCCGGGGCGGGCCACTGCCGCCCGTATCGGGCGCTCCGAGCTCCTCGCCGCCGCGGAGGCCACCGAGGAGCAGCTCGACGAGTGGGAGGCGTACGGGCTGATCGTGCCCGCCGCCGGCGGCAGCTACGACGCCGAGGCGGTGACCGTGGCGCGGCTGGTGGCGGACCTGGGAAGATTCGGTCTGGAACCTCGGCATCTGCGGGCGGTCAAGGCGGCCGCGGAGCGCGAGGCGGGGTTGGTCGAACAGGTGGTCGCACCCCTGCGTCGGCACCGGAATCCGCAGACCAGGGCCCATGCGGAGGCCACCGCGAAGGAACTGGCGGAGCTCTCCGTGCGGCTTCACGCCGCGCTCGTCCAGACCGCCCTGAAGGTCAGCTTCCACTGAGGGCGGAGGAGCCCGACTATCCAAACATGGCGGGCACGTCCTAGGGTTGCTGTGTGAACGAGCTCGACGTTGTGGGTGTCCGGGTGGAAATGCCCTCCAACCAACCGATCGTGCTCCTGCGTGAAGTGGGAGGCGACCGGTACCTCCCTATTTGGATCGGCCCTGGGGAAGCGACCGCGATCGCCTTCGCCCAGCAGGGCATGGCTCCGGCCAGGCCGCTGACCCATGATCTCTTCAAGGATGTGCTCGAGGCCGTGGGCCAGGAGCTCAGCGAGGTCCGCATCACGGACCTCCGAGAAGGGGTCTTCTACGCGGAGCTGGTCTTTGCCAGTGGTGTCGAGGTGAGCGCGCGGCCGTCCGACGCCATAGCGCTCGCCCTGCGCACCGGTACGCCGATCTACGGCAGTGACGGGGTGCTGGACGACGCAGGCATCGCCATCCCCGACGAGCAGGAGGACGAGGTGGAGAAGTTCCGCGAGTTCCTCGACCAGATCTCGCCGGAGGACTTCGGGACCAACAGTCAGTGACCCTCCTGCAGGGGCAGTGTCAGCGCATCCGACAAGCCGTTCCCGGAAACCAGTCACGGGAAACCACCCTCAGGGTGATTATCACTCGGCGTGCCGAGTGTGGCGATCGTTGACGCACCCCTGGTGACTGCCTACCTTCGAGGTGGCAGGTCAAGGACGGAGGTCGGCGTGAGAAGCAGCGGCGACGGTACGGCTGCGGGTGGGCCGTACCGGCAGCACGGCAGTGCGGCCGACCACTCCATCAGACAGCCGGTTCAGCCGGCGGTGGTGGCAGCGGACGGTGTGGCAGTGGCAGGGGACATCGGCTACCGGGGGCCGACGGCGTGTGCGGCGGCGGGGATCACCTACCGACAGCTCGACTACTGGGCGCGTACGGGACTCGTGGAGCCGAGCGTACGTCCGGCGTACGGGTCGGGGACCCAGCGTCTCTACAGTTTCCGGGACGTGGTTCTCCTCAAGATCGTCAAGCGGTTCCTGGACACCGGTGTGGCCCTGCAGAACATCCGCACCACAGTTCAGCACCTCAGAGCCCGCGGGTTCACGGATCTCGAGCGGATGACGCTGATGAGTGACGGTGCCACCGTCTACGAGTGCTCCTCGCCCGACGAGGTCGTGAAACTGCTCCAGGGCGGCCAGGGCATCTTCGGCATCGCAGTGGGTGTCGTCTGGCGGGATGTCGACGCGGCGCTGTCCCAGCTCCACGGAGAGCGTGTCGACACCGGGGAGACCCTGATCGGTCACAACCCCGCCGACGAACTGGCACGGCGGCGCAATCGCGCGGGCTGAGTCACCGGGGCCGCAGGGCGTGGCACGGGTGCCGGACGGGGCGGTTGTCAGTGGCGTAGGGCAGCATCGGTCCATGTGAGAGCCGCGCCCACCATCCTGCATCTGGACATGGATGCCTTCTACGCCTCTGCGGAGCAGGCGGCGAAGCCGAGTCTGCGCGGCAAGCCGGTGGTGGTGGGCGGCCTCGGGATGCGAGGTGTGGTCGCCACCGCGTCGTACGAGGCGCGGCGTCTGGGGGTGCACTCGGCGATGCCGATGGCACAGGCACGGCGGCTCGCGCCGAACGCGGCGTACCTGGTTCCGCGATTCGCGCTGTACCGGACGGTCAGCGACCAGGTGATGGAGCTGCTCGGGCGGCTGTCACCGCTCGTGGAGCCGCTCAGTCTGGACGAGGCCTTCGTAGATCTGGAGGCCGGCGGGGTCGCCGACGACTCGGCGTCCGCGAGGCTGGTCGGCGAGCAGCTGCGTACCGTGATCAGAGCCGTCACCGGACTCAGTGGCTCCGTCGGCCTGGCGGGCTCCAAGATGCTGGCCAAGATCGCCTCCGAGGAGGCGAAACCTGACGGCCTGCTGCTGATCGAGCCCGGCACCGAGCGTGAGCTCCTCGCTCCCATGTCCGTGCGCATCCTCCCGGGCGTGGGGCCGGCCACCGGAGATCATCTCCGCCGCGCCGGCATGACCGTCGTCAGTCACCTGACGGAGGCGGGCGAGGCGGAGCTCGTGCGGCTGCTGGGCAAGGCCCACGGCGTCGCGCTCCACCGCATGGCCCAGGGCTACGACGACCGTCCTGTCGTCGCCGAGCGGGACGCCAAATCCGTGTCGGTCGAGGACACCTTCGAGGTGGACCTGCACGACCGTGTGCGCGTCAGGGCGGAGGTTGAGCGGCTCGCCGCCCGGTGTGTGCAGCGACTGCGGGGCGCGGGGCGGTCCGGACGCACCGTCGTCCTCAAGGTGCGCCGGTACGACTTCTCGACGCTCACCAGGTCCGAGACCCTCCGCGGCCCCACCGACGATCCCACGGTGGTCAGGGAGGCCGCTGCGCGGCTGCTGGAGGCCGTGGACACGACAGGGGGTGTACGGCTGCTGGGAGTCGGCGTCACAGGGCTGGCGGACTTCACGCAGGAGGATCTCTTCGCGCAGGCGGCGCACGCGGAGCAGGCGGCGCACGCGGAGCACGCCGCCGAGGATCCGGAGGGCGCCGACGCCGTTCCGGACGAGCGGGAAGGGCCGGCGGGGGAGGCCACCGGGGCGGAGTCGCGGAAGAGCGAGGAGACGTCGGCCTCGCGGCGCTGGCCGGCCGGACACGACGTACGGCACGACGTCCACGGTCACGGCTGGGTGCAGGGCAGTGGCGTCGGACGTGTCACCGTCCGCTTCGAGGAACCGTGGACGCCGCCCGGCCGGGTGCGCACGTTCCGTGTCGACGATCCGGCGCTGCGGCCGGCCGACCCGCTGCCCTTGGTGAGGGACGGGGAGGATTACTCCTCGTGGCCGGCGAGCCTGCCGAAGTCCCTGTCGGGGCCTGGCCCGGGGGAGGGGGACGAGTCCAGACCGTAATGGCGGTAGAGCTGCAGTTCCTGTTCGGGAGACAGATGGCGGCCCACACCGAAGTCGGGCGCGTCCTTGATCAGGGCACGGTCGAAGGGGATCCTGAGCGAGCCGTCGACGAATTCGCTCGGCTCCAGCGGGACGAAAGCGTCCCTGGTGAAGAGACCGGTCCGCACGGCGGCCCACTCGGGCACCCCGGTGGCGTCGTCGAGATAGACCTCGTCCACCGTTCCGATCTTGGCACCTCGACGGTCGAAGGCCTTGCGGCCGATCAGGCTGCGCGGATCGATGTCGGTCTGCACGGTGCCTCCCACTGGTCACAACAGCATCAGGTGGTCGCGGCTGCTCCACAGGCACTACGAAAGGCCAGATCCGGGTCGTCGGCCACTCGAGACGGCCCGCGCCGGCCCCGCTGGTAGGCTGGAACATGGCTGCTGACCCTGTGCGGGAGAGTCCTCCGGAGCGATTCGGAGGCGCCGAAGGAGCAACTCCTCCCCGGAATCTCTCAGGCCCCCGTACCGCACGGACGAGGTCACTCTGGAAAGCAGGGCGGAATCCGTACGGCACGTGCCGCCACGGACGCCGTCCTCACCGACGGTGAAAGCCGGTATGCCCCAGGGCGTGCCGGTGAAGCTCTCAGGTCGAGATGACAGATGGGGAGGCCGTTCGGGCAGCCACGCCGTGGCGCCCCTCGCAGGTCGTGACAGACCAGGAGGCCTCCACCATGACCCCCCGTCGCACTCCGCTCTCCCAGCTGGAGCAGGGCATTCCGTTCGAGCAGCGCCACATCGGGCCCGATGCGGAGGCGCAGGCGAAGATGCTCGCCCAGGTCGGCTACGGCTCCCTGGACGAGCTCACCGCCGCCGCGGTGCCCGACGTGATCAGGAGCGCCGAGGCGCTCAACCTCCCGGCTGCCCGCACCGAGGCCGAGGTCCTTGCGGAGCTGCGCGGCCTCGCCGACCGCAACCAGGTGCTCGCACCCATGATCGGGCTCGGCTACTACGGCACCTTCACGCCCCCGGTGATCCTCCGGAACGTCATGGAGAACCCCGCCTGGTACACGGCCTACACCCCGTACCAGCCCGAGATCTCCCAGGGCCGGCTCGAGGCCCTCCTCAACTTCCAGACGATGGTCGCCGACCTCACCGGGCTGCCGACCTCCGGCGCCTCGCTCCTCGACGAGGGCACGGCCGCGGCCGAGGCCATGGCGCTGGCCAGGCGGGTCGGCAAGGTCAAGGACGGCGTCTTCCTGGTCGACGCCGACACGCTGCCGCAGACCATCGCGGTGATCGAGACCCGTGCCGAGCCGACCGGTGTCGAGGTCGTCGTCGCCGATCTCACCGAGGGCATCCCGGCGGATGTCGCCGAGCGCGGCGTCTTCGGCGTGCTGCTCCAGTACCCCGGCGCCTCCGGTGCCGTACGGGACATCAAGCCCGTCATCGAGCAGGCGCACGAACTGGGTGCGATCGTGTCCGTCGCCGCCGACCTGCTGGCCCTGACGCTGCTCACCTCGCCCGGCGAACTGGGCGCGGACATCGCCGTGGGCACCACACAGCGCTTCGGTGTCCCGATGGGCTTCGGCGGACCGCACGCCGGCTTCATGGCCGTACGCGAGAAGTTCGCCCGCAGCCTGCCCGGCCGCCTCGTCGGAGTCTCCGTCGACGCGGACGGCAGCAAGGCCTACCGCCTGGCACTGCAGACCCGCGAGCAGCACATCCGCCGCGAGAAGGCCACCAGCAACATCTGCACCGCCCAGGTGCTGCTCGCCGTCATGGCCGGCATGTACGCCGTCTACCACGGCCCCGAAGGACTGCGGACGATCGCCCGGCGCACCCACCGGTTCGCCGCCATCCTGGCCGAGGGACTGCGTGCGGCGGGGACCGAGATCGTCCACGACGCGTACTTCGACACCCTCACCGTCCGCGTACCGGGTACGGCGGCCGACGTGGTCGCCGTGGCGCGTGAGCGAGGGGTGAACCTGCGGCTCGTCGACGCCGACCATGTGTCGGTCGCGTGTGACGAGACAACCACCCGCGCCCGGATCGCCGCCGTCTGGGCCGCCTTCGGGGCCGGTGGCGACATCGAGGCGCTGGACGCGGGGACGGCCGACGCGCTGCCCGGAGGGCTGCTGCGCACCGACGCCGTCCTGACCCACCCGGTCTTCCACCAGCACCGCTCCGAGACGGCGATGCTGCGCTACCTGCGCAAGCTCGCCGACCGTGACTACGCGCTGGACCGCGGCATGATCCCGCTCGGCTCCTGCACCATGAAGCTCAACGCGACCGCCGAGATGGAGTCGATCACCTGGCCCGAATTCGGTGCGCTGCACCCCTTCGCGCCGGCCGAGCAGGCGCAGGGCTACCTCACGCTCATCCGCGAGCTCGAGGAGCGTCTGGCCGAGGTCACCGGATACGACGCCGTCTCCATCCAGCCCAACGCCGGCTCGCAGGGCGAGTTCGCGGGGCTGCTCGCCGTGCGCGCGTACCACCGGGCCAACGGCGAGCACGGACGCACCGTCTGCCTCATTCCGTCCTCCGCGCACGGCACCAACGCCGCGAGCGCGGTGATGGCCGGTATGAAGGTCGTCGTCGTGAAGACCGCCGACGACGGTGAGGTCGACATGGAGGACCTGCGGGCCAAGATCGCGAAGCACCGTGACGAGCTGGCCGTCCTCATGATCACCTACCCCTCCACACACGGTGTCTTCGAGGAGCACGTCGCCGACATCTGCGGCGAGGTGCACGACGCCGGCGGTCAGGTGTACGTGGACGGAGCCAATCTCAACGCGCTTGTGGGTCTCGCCAAGCCGGGCCATTTCGGTGGCGACGTCTCCCACCTGAACCTCCACAAGACCTTCTGTATCCCGCACGGTGGTGGCGGCCCGGGTGTCGGCCCCGTGGGGGTCCGCGCCCACCTGGCGCCGTATCTCCCCAACCACCCCCTGCAGCCCGCGGCGGGCCCGGAGACCGGCGTCGGACCGATCTCGGCCGCTCCGTGGGGGTCGGCAGGCATCCTGCCGATCTCGTGGGCGTACGTACGCCTCATGGGGGGCGAGGGGTTGAAGCGTGCGACGCAGGTCGCCGTACTCGCGGCCAACTACATCGCCAAGCGACTCGAACCGCACTTCCCGGTGCTGTACAACGGCCCCGCCGGTCTGGTCGCGCACGAGTGCATCGTCGACCTGCGGCCGATCTCCAAGGCGACCGGCGTCAGCATCGACGACATCGCCAAGCGGCTGATCGACTACGGCTTCCATTCGCCGACCATGTCCTTCCCGGTGGCCGGGACGCTGATGATCGAACCCACGGAGAGCGAGGACCTCGCCGAGCTCGACCGGTTCTGCGACACGATGATCGCCATCCGAGGCGAGATCGAGAAGGTCGCCTCGGGTGAGTGGAGCGCGGACGACAACCCGCTGCGCAACGCCCCGCACACGGCGGCGGCGCTCGGCGGCGAGTGGACCCATGCCTACACCCGCGAGGAGGCGGTCTTCCCGTCCGGCGTCACGCCCTCGGACAAGTACTGGCCGCCGGTGCGCCGGATCGACGGTGCCTTCGGTGACCGCAACCTGGTCTGTTCCTGCCCGCCGCTGGACGAGTACGACCAGTAAGCACGCGGACACGCGTCGGGGCCGGTGCGGAGTTCTCTCCGGCCGGCCCCCGTGTTCCGTCTGCCGCGGTCAGGCGGCTTCCACCACCTGGCCGCTCTTCAACGGGCGGTGAGGGGCGATGATCTGCCCGTCCGGAAGCAGCTCACCGGTGTCCTCGAAGAGCAGGACGCCGTTGCACAGCAGACTCCAGCCCTGTTCCGGGTGGTGTGCCGTCAGGCGAGCGGCTTCCCGGTCGTTGGAGTCGGCGGTCGGGCAGAGTGGCTGGTGCTGGCACATGGGTGGGTTCTTTCGCTGCGTCGATTCGAGTGTCCTGCGGCTGGACGATGTGTTCATGGCCGCCCCCGTATCAGTCGGTCCGGTCCCAGTGTTGCCCTACGGGCGTCTCTCCGCAGGGATTTCGCGGCAGCTGCTGTTCTCCTCCCATGACGCATCACCCGGCCGGACGGTTCAATCCAACTGCACTGTCCGTTCGGATGGTTCGGGGTGACCTGACCGGACTAGTCCGGACGGGTAAGGACGCGCTCCCGCCGGTCGTGTGACACGGCCGGCAGACTTCTGGGCCGGCCCGTGAGCCGGTCCTCATGAGCGGTTGTGGTCGTGAACACCGACGTCGAGACGTCGAGCTCCTTCCGCGACATCCGCACCGACGGCTACGGACTTGCTGCCTGACGAGATGTCGATCCCACGGTCACCTTCACACGCCCCACTCGAAGGGCCGACGAAGCCGGTGGAGGCGTCAGCCGGGAAGGCTTATATTGACCGGGTTCAAGATCCCCGCGTACGGACGAGGTGTATTTGATGACGGTCGAAGCAACGACTGCCGACTCCGGTCGGCTGTCCCCCGCAAAGGCCGTGACCTCATCAAACCGAAGGAACCCCTCTCGTGGATCTTCCACGCATCTTCACCATTCGCGAAAGTAGCCACCGCGTCCACAACCCGATCACCCCTGGCAAGCTCGCCGCCCTGGGCCAGGCACTGCACCTGGCTTCCGGGACGCGCGTGCTCGACCTCGCCAGCGGATCGGGCGAGATGCTGTGCACCTGGGCCCGTGACCACGGTGTCACCGGGACCGGAATAGACATCAGCACGGTGTTCACCGAGAAGGCCCGCGCCCGCGCAGCTGAACTCGGCGTCGCCGACCGGGTCACCTTCGTGCACGGCGACGCCTCCGGCTTCGTCGCGGACGAGCCGGTCGATCTCGCCGCGTGCGTCGGCGCCACCTGGATCGGGGGCGGCGTGGCCGGCACCGTTGAGCTGCTGGGCAAGAGTCTCCGCCCCGGCGGCCTGATGCTGATCGGCGAGCCGTACTGGCGCCGGGAAGTGCCGGACCAGGAAACCGCCCAGGCCTGCTTCGCCGGCAGCAAGGACGACTTCCTCGTACTGCCGGAGCTGATCGAGCAGTTCGGTGATCTCGGGTACGACGTCGTGGAAATGGTGCTGGCATCCCAGGACAGCTGGGACCGGTACCGGGCGGCACAGTGGCTCAACCTCCGCCGCTGGCTCGACGGTAATCCCGACGACGAGCTGGCCGGAGAGGTGCGGGCCGAGCTCACCACCGATCCCGCCCTCTACACGCGGTACCAGCGTGAGTACCTCGGCTGGGGGGTCTTCGCGCTGATGGGCCGCTGACGGTCCGATCCGCGCGGGTCCGGGCAGCAGGCTGCCCGGACCCGCGCGTTCTGCTGGATCTCCTCATCGCTGCTTGCGGGCGGAGGGCGATCCGGCGGCCGTGGAATCCTTGCGCGCACGGCCACCGGATTCGAGCAGACCGTGCTCCGCAGCGGCCTCAAGCACCCGGTCCAGGAGCTGAGCCCCGGCCTCCCGGCGATCGGCGGCCCTTGAACTCGGTGGGCACCGAGTCGGCCGGGGCCGTCTCCTCCGGAACCTCGAAGACCTTTCCGGCGTGCAACGACACCCTCCCCGAGCACAACGTCGGCCTCCACGACCACAACGGGTCATGAAGGCCGACGGCACGTACAGGCCCGGAGATCACCAACGGTGTCATCGTGTCGGCAGGGGCGCGTGAGGAAGGAGGGTCAGGCGGGCGACCCGAGGAGGCCGGGGAGCTCGGGAAGGTCCGGAAGAGGGGCCGGGGTGATACGCAGTGTCATGACCGGGAGGAGCTCCGCGACCCGGTGCGGGCGGTAGGCCGTGATGCCCGGAGGTGCGGGCGCCAGGGGTACCAGTACGTCGGTCGGTGCGAGTGCGCCGCCGCCGGCGTCGGCCGCGATGTCGTGGTGCAGCCACAGCGTGAGCATGTACAGCTCGGGTATCGACAGCAGGCGCGGCTGGTACTGCGTGGTGGTCGACTCGGCCTGGCGTACGGCGAGTTCGGTGGAGACGATGTAGGGCCCCTCGAAGAAGTGCGAGAAGGTCCAGCCATCGGCGGTGAGCATGGTGTCCGCGGCGGCGACGGCACGCTCACCGCTGCGGATGAGGAAACGCCAGCCGGCGAGGCGGGTGCGCGGTGCTGCCTCGTTCGGAACGATCCGGTCCAGTACGTGAACGGGAAGCGGAAGTTCGGGGCTCAGCGGTCCCTGGACGGACCGGAGAGCGGGCGTATGGGCCTCGCGGACTGCGGTGGGAGAACCGAGTGCCGCGAGAACGCTGCGCAGTGCGGGCGCTGGGGCCGGGGAAACATGCAGCGGCATAGTGGGTCGCCTCTCACTTCGGAGACACGGTGATGCGTGGGCGGGTGCAGACGGCGCTGTCGGCGTGCGGGGCCAGAGGAAGGCCGGTGACGGGCGGACGGGCCGGTGCGTCAACTCTCTGCCTCGTTCGCAGAGTTTATACGACAAATGTTCACACGATGTTTCGGCTACCTGTTCCGCGTATTGCCCGCAAGGCGTCTTTGAGCCTTTGAATTGCGCGGTTTCTGCGGATCCGGGCCGCTTCCGGCCTCTGTCGCCAGGTACTTTCCCGATGTGGCGGTAGGCTGAAACTCATCGGTGTTTCCGCCGTGCGACTCGATCACGCAAACTGCATATGCCTCATGCCTTCGGAATGTGCCTCCGGCGCCAGTCACCAGACTACTGGGTGCCGGTGGGGCGTGGGGGCGTTACGGATCATCTCGTCGGGGCATTATCGATCGTGATACGAGCGGCCTGTGCCGCGGGCCGCCCACTCGAGGAGGGACCCTTCGATGGGCGAGAAGGTCGTGGCGGACGCCTTTGCCCTGTCCGGTCGGCAGGCGTACCGCGAGAAGCTCACCCAGTGCCTGACGGGTCTGGAGAGGCTCCTGTCGGAGGGGAGGTTCGATCGGCCCAGGAATCTGATGGGGCTGGAGATCGAGCTGAATCTCGCGGGTTCGGACGGCATGCCGAGGATGCGGAATGCAGAGGTGCTCCAGCGCATCGCCAGCCGGGATTTTCAGACGGAACTAGGGATGTTCAACCTGGAAGTAAATATTCTCCCCCACCGGCTGAGCGGCCGGGTATTCGATCAGCTGGCCGAGGAGTTGCGTACAGGGCTCGCCTATGCCCACCGGAAGGCCGTGGAGGTCGACGCCGGGATCGTGATGATCGGCATCCTGCCGACGCTGGGACGGGACGACGTGGTTTCGGCGAACCTGTCGGACGTCGACCGTTACACGCTCCTCAACGACCAAATGGTCGCCGCGCGCGGCGAGGAATTCGTCCTTGATATCGAAGGTGTCGAGCGGTTGGTCTCGACCTCTGCTTCGATCGCCCCGGAGTCCGCGTGCACCTCGGTCCAGCTGCATCTGCAGGTGACGCCGGAGCGGTTCGCGGACGTCTGGAACGCGGCCCAGGCCATCGCGTCCGTGCAGATCGCCCTCGGCGCGAACTCCCCCTTCCTCTTCGGCAAGGAGCTGTGGCGTGAGTCGAGGCCGCCGCTGTTCCAGCAGGCCACGGATGTGCGGCCTCCCGAACTACGGAATCAGGGGGTGCGTCCCAGGACCTGGTTCGGGGAGCGCTGGATCGGCTCGGCGTACGAGCTCTTCGAGGAGAACGTGCGCTACTACCCGCCCCTGCTGCCGATCTGCGACGAGGAGGACCCGCTGCGGGTCCTCGACGAGGGCGGTGTACCGGCGCTGGCAGAACTCGTCCTGCACAACGGCACGGTCTACCGGTGGAACCGACCGGTCTACGGGCTGGCGGGCGGCGTCCCCCACCTGCGGGTGGAGAACCGGGTCCTGCCGGCCGGGCCCACGGTCGTCGACGTGATCGCCAACGCCGCCTTCTACTACGGGCTGGTGCGGGCCCTTGCGGACGAGTCCCGGCCGGTGTGGACCAAGCTGCCCTTCGAGGCGGCGGCCGAGAACTTCGACGCCGCCTGCCGCCACGGGATCGAGGCCGAGCTGCTCTGGCCGCGCCCGGGACGCTCCGGCGGAGTGGCGAAGGTGCCTGCCGTCAAGCTGGTCCGGGACGAACTGCTGCCGCTCGCGGCCGCCGGACTCGACGCCTGGAACATCGAGCCCTCGGACCGCGACCGCTACCTCGGCGTCATCGAGGAGCGCTGCAGGCTCCGTGTGAACGGCGCCTCCTGGCAGGTCGACACGTACCACCGTGCGCTGGAGGCCGGCCTCGCACGGGAAGGGGCACTGGCAGCCACCACCCGGCGCTACGGCGAGCTGATGCAGGTGGGGGAGCCGGTGCACACCTGGCCCGTGGGCTTTCCCGCTCCCTGAGGAGGACGCCCGGTGTCCCGCCGCCGCGACCCCGTCGGGCAAGCTATGACGACGCATGGCTGACGGCAGGGGTACAGGTGGAGGCGGGGCGCGTGGCTGATTCCATTCCGCACGAGGAGGTGTCCCGGCGGACCCTCCGGTCGGAGACGCTGCTCGTGCTGGCTCTCTCGCTCGGGGCCAGCGGGGTCTCCGCGCTGATCAGCTTCATCGGGTCGCTGACGAAACCGGGGGGTCTCAAGGACCAGGCGGCGACACTGAACGGGTCGTACGCCCCCGGGCGGCCGTGGCTCGACCTGGCCTGGCAGCTGTTCGGTATCTCCACGGCCCTGGTGCCGGTCGCCCTGGTGGCTCACCTGCTCATCCGCGAAGGGGCGGGCCTGCGGGCCCTCGGTCTCGACCGCACCAGGCCCTGGACGGACCTGGGCCGGGGGACCTTGGTCGCGGCGGGTATCGGCAGCGCGGGACTGGCGTTCTATCTGGTTGCGCGGGCCGGGGGATTCAACCTGACGGTGGTCCCGGAGTCGTTGCCGGACGTGTGGTGGAAGTTCCCCGTACTGATCCTCTCCGCGGTGCAGAACTCCCTGGTGGAGGAAGTCATCGTCGTCGGCTATCTCCTGCGCCGCCTCGGGCAGTTGGGGTGGACGCCGATGGCCGCGCTGGTGGCGAGTTCCGTGCTGCGCGGCTCCTACCACCTGTACCAGGGGATCGGCGGATTCGTCGGCAACCTGGTCATGGGCGTCGTCTTCGTGCTGCTGTACCGGCGCTGGGGGCGGGTCGGGCCGCTGGTCGTCGCGCACGCCCTCCTCGACGTCGGGGCGTTCGTCGGATATGCGCTGCTCGCGGGGAAGGTGGGCTGGCTGCCCACCCCGTGAGCGGGTGGCCCGTCACCGCCGTTCTCAGAGCCCGGTGAGCAGCTCCCCGTCGATCACGGTGACGGCGCTTCCGGTCAGCAGTGTGCGCTCGCCACGCAGCGACGTACGGACCAGGCCCGAGCGGGCGGAGGCCTGGAGCCCGACGAGGTCGTCGCGCCCCAGCCTTGCCGACCAGAAGGGCGCCAGGGCGGTGTGGGCGCTGCCGGTGACCGGATCCTCGTCGATGCCGAACCCGGGGAAGAAGCTGCGCGAGACGAAGTCGTACCCGCTCGTGGGGTCCTCGGCCGCTGCAGTGGCGATGACGCCCTGCCGGGTGCAGGCCGCGAGCGCGCGGAAGTCCGGCCGCAGGGCGCGTACGGCGGCTTCGTCGGCCATCTCCACCAGGAGGTCGCCGAGGTGCTGGCCCGGGTCGTGCAGCGAGAGGGGTGCCGCACCCAGTGCGTCCGTCAGGCCGGGCGGAGCGGGCACCGGTGTCGGCGTCGCCGTCGGGAAGTCCAGTGTGCAGGTGCCGTCGTCGTGGGCGGTGGTGCGGAGGATGCCCATCCGGGTGGCGTAGCGCACCGTGCCGCTCGCGGCTCCGGTGGTGCGCAGGACATGGGCGGTGGCGAGTGTCGCGTGCCCGCAGAGGTCGACCTCGGTGGTCGGGGTGAACCAGCGCAGAGCCCAGTCGGCCTCACCGCCCGGTGGCAGCGGGTGGGCGAAGGCGGTCTCCGGGAGGTTGACCTCGGAGGCCACGAGCTGGAGGCGGTCCGCCGCGGGGAAGGTGCCGGAGTCCAGGAGCACGACTCCGGCGGGGTTGCCGGCGAAGGGGCGGTCGGTGAACGCGTCGACGATGCGGATCTTCATGAGGCCGACCGTAGGCAGGGCCGTCCGAGCGGTCCAAGGCCAATTCCGGATACGCGGCCCCGGCGTGTGCGGGAGGCCGTGGCCGCGTTCGTGCCCGCGCGGGCCGCCGGTTGCCGTTCGTGGTTCGTGTCCGCGCGGGGCGCCGGTTGCCGTTCGCGCCCAGGGAGCTCCGGGGCAGCCGATCCGGCCCGTCCCCGGGTGCGGCCGGGACAGCGCGGCGGTCACCGGCCCGTCGCGTGTGGTGGAGGCGACCGCTCTCGGAAACGGTGCGTGTTCACAGCCCTGCCGGCCTGCGGGCCAGGAATGTGCCGACGGCCCACTTCGCTCCTTCGCCGGGCTCCTGCAGCAGACGTGAGGTGACCTCGAGTCCGGCGCGGCCCATAAGGGCGACGATGCGATCGGGCCGCACCAGGTGGGACTCGTAGGACACGGGGTGACCTCCGTAGGCCCGTGTCGGGAGCAGGAGCTCGTCGTCCCCCACGTGGCCCGCCATCATCAGGTGACCGCCGGGTGCGAGTGCGCGCCGGAATCCGGCGAACACGACGGGCAACACCTCGGGTGGTGTGTGATGGGCCGAGTAGTACGCCAGGATGCCGCCGAGCGTGCCGTCCCGGATCGGCGGGGCGGTCATCGAGCCCACGGCGAACGCCAGATCGGGGTGGGCCCGCCGGGCCAGCTCGATCATCTTCGGGGACAGATCGACGCCGAGGACGGACAGCCCCAGGTCCGCCAGGTGCGCCGTGACCTTTCCGGGACCGCAGCCCAGGTCCGCGACCGGTCCGAGTCCGGCCGTCCGGACCACTTCGGCGAATGCGGCCAGCATCGCGCGGGACAGCGGATCCAGCTCCGCAGGGCTTCTGACGAGTTCCGCGTAGGCGGCGGCCACGGTGTCGTAGGACTCCCGGACCGCGGCGAGGTAGGTGGGTTCCGGCATGCGGGCGAGCTTAGAGCGGTGCGCCGGCCGCCGGACCACACGCGGCCGGGAGGGCGGGCCCGGCCACGGTCAGGTCCTGCCGGATGTCGGAGTCGACGGTTCTCGTCCACCGCTGTCGGTGAGCCGGCGGCCGCTCACCGGGCCGGATCGGCCGCGGAGCCGAGAGCGTGCAGGTGTTGCGTGTCGACAGGCAACGACGGCACACGCCACGGTGGTCGAGGATCCTCTCGGCCGACGACGGTGACCGGGCGGCGTCCGCCGACGAGAATCGCGCCATGCGCATTCTGATCATCACGGCCGGTTCACGGGGCGATGTCGCGCCCTTCACGGGTCTCGGGCGGCGCCTGTTCGGCGCCGGCCATCAGGTCGTCGTGGCCGCTCACCCGTCCTTCGCCGCACTCGTCGAAGGGTGCGGTCTCGACCACCGGCCTGTGCCGGGGGACCCGCAGGACCTGTTGCGGGCCTGGTCCCGGGCGGCGTCGCGAGAGGAGGCCAGGGCACTGACAAGGGCGTATGCGGACGGGCTCGCCGACGGGGTCGCGGAGGCCGTGGCAGGCGGAACCGACCTGGTGCTCACCGCTTTCGGGCCGGCACCGCTCAGCCGGGCCGCCGGCGAGGCGTTCGGCGTCCCCGTCATCGGCACCTACCTCACACCGGCGTTCGCCACCGACCAGTTCCCCCTGCCCGGCGCACAGACCACCGACGGCCTGGGGCCGGAGGACAACCTCGCCGCGGGCCGGGAGGTGCTGAGGCGCGCGGAAGGCCTCTTCGCAGGCGCGGCGGCCCGGTTGCGCGTCCGCCTCGGGCCGCCGGCCGGCGTGTCGCCGGCACCCGGGGACAACGGGCCGGTCTTCCACGGCTTCAGCCCGCTGGTGGTGCCGCGCCCCGCGGACTGGCCGTCCGGGGCCGAAGTGGCGGGCTACTGGTGGCCGGCGCGGCCGTCACACTGGCAACCCCCGGCCGAGCTCGTCGACTTCCTCCAGGCCGGTCCGCCTCCGGTTTTCATCGGGTTCGGCAGTATGGCGTCGGGGCAGGGCGAACGGCTCAGTGCGCTGGTGGCCGCGGCAGTGGAACGCGCGGGCGTACGCGCGGTGGTGCAGGCGGGGTGGGCCGAACTGGGCGGTTGCGGCGACGACGTGCTGGCCATCGGCGACCTCCCGCACGACTGGCTGTTCCCTCGCACCGCTGCCGTCGTCCACCACGCCGGGGCGGGTACCACAGCGGCCGGCCTGCGGGCCGGAGTACCCGCCCTCCCGGTACCCGTCATGTACGACCAGCCGTTCTGGGCGTCCCGGCTGCACCAGCTGGGAGTCGCTCCCCGGCCGTTGCCGTTCGAGGACCTCACCGCTGAGACCCTCGGCGCCGCCCTCACGGCCTGCCTGTCCGAGCCTTCACACCGCCGCCGTGCGGCCGGACTCGCCCCCCACATCGCCGCGGAGGACGGCGCCGGTACCGTGCTCGCCCACATCGGCTCGTTGGGCGCCGGGTGAACCCGGGAGATGCTCCGTCGCCCACTGCCGTACCGGGCGGCCCGGACGAAGCCGGCGGGCGGGGTGCGCGGTCATCCGCGCGCAGTCCTGTTCACCGGGACAGGCGTCGACGGGAGCGTCCGGCGGCCCAGGTGTCCGATGCCGGTGGCCTGTCGACTTCAGCGGAATGGGAGACTGTCCGGCCGTGCGGACAACAGAGAAGACGGACACCACGGTGCGACGGCGACAGAGGCGCGGTGCCACGGCAGCCCTGGTCATGGCGGCACTGATGACGACGACGGTCACGGCCTGCGCCCCTCCGCTGCGGGACCTCGGGCCACTGCCTCCGCGTTTCACGGGCCCGCCGCTGCCCGCGGACACGGTGGTGTCGGAGATGACGTCGGTACTGGCGGCGGATGGCATCACGGTGGAGAGAGAACCCTCGAACGGTCAGGGCAGGTGCTCCGAACGGCTCATGGGACGGCACGCGCCCGAGACGGCGGAAGCCGACCTGAAGGCGGCCTTCGCGCGGGCCCGTTCCGAGCACGGCTGGAAGACCGGCCCCGACATGGGCAGCGAGTCACTGATCCTCGTGAAGAGCAACTGGACGGTCATTGCGAGTCTCCCGGGGGAGTCGGCACAGGGCATCCAGGCGCCGATCGTGATGTCGCTGACCTGTCTGGACGGAGGAAGTCCTTCTGCTTCCCCTGCAGCACCGTCACCCGCACCGACGTCGTCCTGACCGCCGACGTCGGCGTTAGCGTGTGCGGCCATGGCTGACATCTTCGAACTGACGCTGACTCTGGACCTGCGCGACGACTTGTCCGAGGCGGAGCTCGCAGAGCTCCGCTGGCATCTCGGACTGGGCCCCGAACCGGAGACCCTCAGCATCGTGACCGGGTTTCCGTTCGTGGTGGAGGACGATCACGGGAATCTCCTCGTCGAGGACCGTCCTGAGCCCCTTCTGGGCCGGCAGGGTGAGGCGCTGAAGGCAGGCGGTGCGCTCGTCTCGGTACTGCTGCGCAGGAAGGACACCGGGCGGGGTGCGTGGGCTCTGGCCAGTCGGCAGGAGATTCACCCCGATCAGTTCGAGGAAACCGGCGCCCTGCTCAGCTGGCTCGCGGCCGGAGCCGGCGACGCGCACCGGCTCGCGGACGGAACCGTGCGGCTGGGGTGGATCCGTTTCCATGAATCCTGCGAGGCCGAGTCGCTGGTGGTGCGTGACGGGGAAGTCGTCTGGCCGTCGTAGCCGGGGGTGTCGGCGGGCCCGGATGACGAGGGTTCAGAAGGCCCGATGAGGCACGGGAGACCGCCCACGGACCTCACGGAGTGGCACCGGGAAGGCGATGCCCGCACGAGGCCGTTCGCGGGAGCGGACGAGGACCGGCGGGTCCCGCTCGACGGTGCCACGCGGGGCTGCGGACACCGCTTTCCCGGCAGTTGCCCCGATCCGTGGACGGTGGGGCGCGCGTTACCGCCCCCCGCGGGCATGACACGAAACCGCGGCTGACGGCGCCCCCGGGCCACAGCCGTGTGTCTGTCGGTGAGCAAAGGAGCCGGCAGTCGGGGGGTGCAGGCTGGTCGAGCCGTCGGGTTCAGAACGATCGTGGCCGGGAGCTGCGGTGACGCCCTGCCCGGCCATCCCACGCTCTCGCCGGCATCCGGCACGAAGGCCGCCGGATGGAGCGGGTGTCCTGCTCCGCGCACCCCGGTCATCACTGATCTGCCGTAGAGGTGACCGAGCGCCGCCCTGATCCGTTCACCGCGCGCTCCGAGGGGGAGCCTTGCAGGGCGATAGCTTCCGATATATCGTTGAGGCATCGCGACAGTACGAGAACGGGTCGCGTGCCGACGACGATGAAGGGAGCGCAGTCATGCGTTCACATGGAAGCGATCACGGATGCGGTCCCGGGCGCCGGGGTGCCGGCTGGGGAGACTCCGAAAGTGGACGAGCCGCTTTCGGGCCGTTCGGGCCGCCCTTCGGGGGCGGGCCCTTCGGCGGTGGACGCGGCCGGGGCGGCGGCCGGGGGAGGGCCAGGCGCGGCGACGTGCGCGCGTCGATCCTCGCGCTGCTCAAGGACCGCTCGATGCACGGTTACGAGATGATCCAGGAGATCGGCGAGCGCAGCGGAGGGGCCTGGAAGCCCAGTCCCGGCTCGGTGTATCCCACTCTCCAGCTGCTGGAGGACGAGGGGCTGATCACCAGCGCCAGCGAGGGCGGCAAGAAGCTGTTCACCCTCACCGACCTGGGCCGCAGTGAGGCCGAGTCCGGCCCTGACGCCCCTTGGGAGGAAGCGGGGCGAGGTGTGGACTGGGAGGGAGTCAACGAGATCCGGCAGGCCGGCTTCGGTCTGATGGAGGCGTTCGGCCAGGTCTGGAAGACCGGCTCGGCCGATCAGCGGCAGAAGGCCCTCATGGTCATCAACGACGCGCGTAAGAAGCTGTACCTGATTCTTGCCGACGAGCACTGAGCCGTGCGGTGCGCGCCGGGCGGGAAGGGCCCCGGTCCCGGGGCCCTTCTTCTGTGCGCCGTCCATGCGGTGCGGGCGGCGATGGCTTGATCTCATCCGCAGGGATGAGGAACACGTCAGCGGTCCCCGCCTTGCGCGGGATGACGGATGGGCCGTTCCGGGGATGATTTCACCCCGCTGGGCTGATGGGGTGGAGGGGTGCAATTCCGGACGTCAGGGACCCCCGAACAAACCCCGCCGAACCCCCCGTGGCCCGGTGACGGGCTGAGCGCCACCATGACCCGTGTGGTGACGGGTGCCCGCAGGAGGGCCGTGCGCGACGGCGACCGTCATGTCGATACGGCTCATCTCCTGCACTCCCTCGTCGAATCCGACCCCGAGGTCCGGGAGGTCTTCGACGGTGGGCCCCAGCTGGCCAGGGTGCTCGGATACCTCGTGCAGCGCACCATCGGTTACGGCCTTCGCTGGCAGGGGAGCCAGGAGGATACAGGCGCTCTTCCGGCCGTACGGGAATCCGTCGGCGAGGGGTGGTCGCCCTCGGCGGCAGCCGCGCTGGACCGTGCCGCCCGCAGCGCGCTCCTGCGAGGGGAGCTCCACGCGGACGGCCTCGATCTGCTGGCCGCGCTGGTCGCCGATTCGCGGTGCCGCGCGGTCGAGGTACTGGAACGGGCCGGGGTCACAGTCGAGCGGCTGGCCGTCCGTGCGGCGGACCGGACGGCCTGTAAGGGCTCGGTGCGGTGATCATGAACACGTGGCGGACAGGTGTGACCAGGGTGACGCTGCTGACGCCTGCTGCCATGATGTGCCGATGCACGCGTCTCAGAGGAGAAGCGCCGGTCTGGGCCTGGCCCTTGCCTCGGCCTTCGCATTCGGTGGTTCAGGGGTTGCGGCCAAGCCGCTGATCGAGGCGGGTCTCGACCCGCTGCACGTGGTGTGGCTACGGGTGGCCGGCGCTGCCCTCGTCATGCTGCCGGTTGCCTGGCGGCACCGGAATCTGGTGCGGGAAAGGCCCGTGCTGCTGGCAGGTTTCGGGCTGTTCGCCGTGGCCGGGGTACAGGCCTTCTACTTCGCCTCGATCTCGCGCATCCCGGTCGGCGTGGCCCTCCTCGTCGAGTATCTGGCGCCCGCACTCGTCCTCGGCTGGGTGCGCTTCGTCCAGCGGCGGCCCGTGACCCGAGCCGCCGCGGCCGGTGTGGTGCTGGCGGTGGGCGGACTCGCCTGCGTCGTCGAGGTCTGGGCCGGTCTGAGCTTCGACGCGGTCGGGCTGCTGCTCGCCCTCGGCGCGGCCTGCTGTCAGGTGGGTTACTTCGTCCTGTCGGACCAGGGTGCCGGTCACGGGGACACGGCCGGTGCCGAACCTCCGCACCCCGTGGGCGTGATCGCGTACGGGCTGCTGGCCGGTGCGGCGGTGCTCACGGTGGTGGCCAGGCCGTGGGGCATGGACTGGGCGGTGCTCGGCGGGAGCGCGGACATGGACGGGCGCGGCGTCCCGGCGTGGCTGCTGCTGGGCTGGATCGTGCTGCTCGCCACCGTGCTGGCCTACCTCACCGGTGTGGTCTCGGTACGGCTGCTCTCGCCCCAGGTCGCGGGCGTCGTCGCCTGCCTCGAGGCGGTCATCGCGACCGTGCTGGCCTGGTTCCTGCTGGGGGAACACCTCTCCGCGCCGCAACTCGTGGGCGGCGGGGTGGTGCTGCTCGGAGCCTTCATCGCGCAGTCGTCCGCACCCAAGCCGCCGTCAGGGCCGGTGGCGTCGGGGCCGGCTGTGCCGACCGCCGGGACGGCGGGCGCGCCCGAGGCGGCCACGGAGGGTGAGTTGTCCCGCCCTCCCGCCCCGTCGTAGGGTGTCGATCATGCTCCAGACCGTACTTCCGCCTCCAGCCGCCTAGCGCGAGGCGGCCACTCCGGACGAAGACCGGGCTCGGGTGCGCCCCGAGCGGTTCGTCGCTGCCCGCGCGCGGAGCCGAGCGACCACCACCCCCTTCTTCTGGAGTGTCACGTGTCCCACCCTGTTCCCGGGCTGCCCGTCGGGCGGAGCCTGGTCTATCTCGTCGTCGCCGGTATCGCCTGGGGTACGGCGGGCGCGGCCGCCTCGCTGCTCTTCCTGATCAGTGATCTCGGGCCTCTCGCCCTGTCGTTCTGGCGCTGCGTCGGCGGCCTCGTCCTGCTGGCCGGGGCACTCGCGCTGCGTCCCCGCCGCCCGCGTACCGTCCCCGAGCCGCGCCGTCGGAGGCTGCTGCGCATCCTGGGGACCGGCATCGGTCTCACCGTGTTCCAGAGCGCGTACTTCGCGGCGGTCGGGTCAACGGGACTCGCCGTCGGAACCGTGGTCACGCTGGGCGCGGGCCCCGTTCTCATCGCGGTCGGCGCGCGGCTGACCATGGGGGAGCGGCTGGGCAGGGGCGGGCTCGTCGCTGTGGTGGGTGCCATCACCGGTCTCGCCGTGCTGGTGCTCGGCGGTGAGCCGGCGGAAGTGCGGCCCGCCGGACTGCTGCTTGCCCTGCTGTCCGCCGCGGGGTACGCGGCGATCACGCTGCTGACCCGGTGGCTCGGGCGGGACGGTGCGGCGGGCGACTCCCTCTCCACCAGCGCCTGGGCGTTCGGTATCGGTGCCGTGGGACTGCTGCCCATGGCCGCGGCCGAAGGTCTCGTGCCGCACACCGCCGAGACGGGCCACGTGCTGTGGCTGCTCGTCTACGTGGCGGCGGTGCCGACCGCGCTCGCGTACGCGCTCTACTTCGCGGGAGCCGCGGCGGTACGGTCGGCGACCGTGTCCGTGATCATGCTGCTCGAGCCGGTGAGCGCCGCGGTCATCGCGGTGACGGTGCTGGGGGAGCGGCTCACCTCCGCCACTGTCCTCGGCACGCTGCTCCTGCTCGCCGCCGTGGCGGGGCTCGCCGTCGCGGAGACGCGCGGCGCGGCGGCGGCCCGCCGCCGGGCCGCGGTGGTGGCCTGACCCACTGTGGGGGAGGGCGTGGGCGGCGGGCCGCGGAGGCCGGTTCAGAGCGCGGTGAGGTAGTCCGGCACCTGGACGGCGGGGTCCAGGTCGCCGGACGGTTCCGGTGCCGCGTATCCGTGCGTCAGCGGGACCACGCCCGCCCAGTACGGCAGCGAGAGGTCCTCCGGGTCGTCGTTCGGGCCCCCGGTGCGGATCTTCGCCGAGACCTCGTCGAGGTCGAGGCGGATCACCGCGGTCGCGGCGAGCTCCTTCGCGTCGGCGGGCCGGGAGTCCTGCGACCTGCCCGGCACGACCTGGTCGACGATGGCGTCGAGCGCGAGGCGGCGTTCCTCCGGATCGGTCACCGTCCGGGCGGTGCCGTGGACCACCACGGAGCGGTAGTTCATCGAGTGGTGGAAGGCGGAACGGGCCAGCACCAGGCCGTCCACATGCGTCACGGTCAGGCAGACGGCGAGGCCCGGATTTGCCGCGCCCGTCGCCCGCATCGGGCGCGATCCGGTCGAGCCGTGCACGTACAGCCGCTCGCCGACCCTGCCGAAGAGGGTCGGGAGGACGACGGGTGCGCCGTCGCGGATGAAGCCCAGATGGCAGAGGTAAGCGGCGTCGAGTATCGAGTGGACCGTCTCGTGGTCGTACGAGGCGCGCTGCCTGGCACGGCTCGGAACCGTGCGCTCCGTCGGCTCGTAGGCGGGGATCCGGGGGAGGCCGGTGCTGTCGGGCGTGGAGGTGTCCGGCATGTGCGTACTCCATTGCACTAGTGCATACTATTTTTTGTGCTAGGAGAGTATCGGATCAGTGGACGGCGTGCCTCCGACATCGCCGCGAGTGTGGAGCGCGGGGTCGCCTCGGGGGATCTCCCGCCCGGTCATGTCCTGCCGCCCATGCGGGAGTTGGCGGCCCTGCTCGGCGTCAATCCCAATACGGTGGCCGCCGCGTACCGGACCCTCCGTGAGCGCGGGGTGATCGAGACGGCGGGGCGGCGGGGGAGCCGGGTGCGGCCCCGGCCCGCGAGCACGGCACGCGGCTCGCTCAGGGTGGAGGCGCCGCCGGGCGTGCGCGACCTGGGTGACGGCAACCCCGACCCCGCACTGCTGCCGCGCCTCGGGGAGGCGCTGGCGGCGGCGGCGGAGGCGTACGGCCGGGCGCCGGGTCTCTACGGGGACGCGTCGGTGGTCCCCCGGTTCGCCGAGCTCGCCAGGGCAGGACTGGACGCGGACGGCGTGCCCGCCGGGCCGGTCGCGGTCGCCTCCGGGTCCCTCGACGCGATCGAGCGTGTGCTCACGGCACACCTCAAACCCGGTGACGCGGTGGCTGTCGAGGATCCTGGGTGGGGCGCCCTGCTGGATCTCGTGCCGGCGCTCGGTATGCGCGTCGTTCCGGTGGCGCTGGACGAAGAGGGCCCTCTGCCCGGCGACGTGGAGCGGGCCCTGCGGGCGGGCGTCAGGGCCCTGGTGGTCACGGACCGGGCGCAGAACCCGACCGGGGCGACCGTGGGTGCCGGAAGGGCGGGCGAGCTGCGGTCCGTCCTCGCGGAGCATCCCGGTGTCCTCCTGATCGAGGACGACCACGGCCACGGCATCGTGGACCTCCCGGTGCATCCTCTCGCGGGGGTCACGGAGCGCTGGGCGTTCGTGCGCTCCGTCTCCAAGGCGTACGGCCCCGACCTGCGGGTCGCCGTGCTCGCCGGCGACGGACTGACCGTGGACCGGGTGACGGGGCGTCAGCGTCTCGGACCCGGCTGGGTCAGCGCGCTGCTGCAGCGGACGGTGGCGCACCTGTGGGAGACGGAGGCCGTCGACGCGGCGGTCGTGGACCGCTCGTACGGGGAGCGCCGCGACGCGCTGGTCCGGGCGCTCCGGGAGCGGGGGATCGCGGCGTACGGGCGGACCGGGATGAACGTGTGGGTGCCCGTGAGTGACGAGACCGGGGCGGTGGCCAGGATGCTGCACTCGGGCTGGGCGGTGGCCCCGGGAGCGCGGTTCAGGATGACCTCGCCCCAGGGCATCCGCCTGACCGTCTCGTCGCTCTCCGCCGCCGACATCGGGCCCCTCGCGGACGCGGTGGCGGCGGCGGCACCGGCCGCCCGGCCGGTCAGTTACGGCTGAGCCGTCCGGCGCCCGTGGCGCGACGGGGACGTGCCGTCGGAGCCGCGGGTCCGGCTCCGGGTGAGTGCGGCGCCCGCGAGGACCACGAGCGCGCCTACTGGGGTGTTCCAGCTCAACTGCTCGCCGAGCAGGGTCACTCCCGCCGCTGTGGCGATCACCGGGATGAAGTAGGTGACCATCTGCGCCGTCGTGGGGCCGACCTCCTCCACGAGACCGTACTGGAGGAGGACGGCGAGCCCCGTCCCGAGCGCTCCGAGGGCCACCACGGCGAGTGTGGGCAGCAACGGGAAGCTGTCCGGAGCTGTGGTGAACAGCGGTACGACCACGGCCAGTTGCATAGTGCCGAGGAAGAGCTGGCTGCCGGTCAGCGCGAGCGTGGAGGAGCCGGTTCCCGCCAGGGTGCGGCGGACGTAGATCCAGCCGACCGGATAGCTGAGGGAGGCGAGGAGCGCCATCGCCGTCCCGGTCGCGTCCAGCCCCGAGAAGCCCTGCCAGGCGCCCAGTACCGTCAGTACGCCGATGAATCCCAGGCCGAGTCCCGCGACGCGGCGGCGGGTCGGCCGGTCCTCGGAGAGCGCGACGAGAGAGAGCGCCATGCCCCACAGGGGCGAGGTCGCGTTGCAGATCCCGGCCAGGGTGGACGGGATCGTCAGTTCGGCGTACGCGAAGAGCGAGAACGGCAGCGCGTTGAGGAAGAACGCGGCGACGAGGAGATGGGCCCAGGTCCGGCCGGAGCGGGGCACGCGCTCACGGCGCACCGCCATGGCGACGGCGAGGACCGCCGCCCCGGACAGGAGTCGGCCGAAGGTCACCTGGAACGGGGCGAACCCGTGGGTGCCGACCTTGATCAGCAGGAAGCTGAACCCCCAGATGAGCGACAGCGCCGCGAAGCGGATACGCCAGTCCAGGGCTCGCCGCCGGGCCGGGGGTGTGGGCAGGCGGGCGTCGGAAGGGGTCAGGGTCGCCGGTGCGGCGGGAGCGCTCATGCGTCAACGATGGCCAGAAGCATCACGTAGGACAAGTGAAATTATTTGCGCTGCTTGGCGTAGCATCGCTTACATGTTGAATCTGGAACGCTTGCGGACGCTGGACGCCCTTGCACGGCACGGCTCGGTGAGCGGGGCGGCCGACGGCCTCCATGTCACCACCTCGGCGGTCTCCCAGCAGATGGCGAAGCTGGAACGCGAGGTGGGCCAGCAGCTCCTGGCCAAGAACGGGCGAGGGATCCGTCTCACCGACGCGGGCCGGCTGCTCGCGGACCATGCCGCGAAGATCCTTTCGCAGGTGCAGATCGCGCAGTCCGACATCGAGGCCCAGCGGGGCCAGGTGGTGGGCGAGGTCCGGCTCGCGGCCTTCCCGACGGCCGCCCGTGGGCTGTTCCCCGCGGCTCTCACCACACTCCGCGCGGAGCACCCCGAACTCAGGCTGCGCACGACGGAGCTGGAGCCGGAGAGCGGCATCCGCGCGGTGCTCAGGGGGGACGCCGATCTCGCCGTGGTGCTCGACTGGAGCAACAAGCGCCTGCCGGTTCCGGGCGGTCTCGCCAAGGCCGAACTCCTCGACGACGCACCGGACATCGCCATGCCCGCCGGTCACGCCCTCGCGGACCGGCGCGAGGTGGACATCGAGGACTTCGCCGAGGACGACTGGGTGTCCTGGCCGGAGGGCGAATTCTGTTACGACTGGCTGATGTTCACCCTGCGGTCGAAGGGCATCGAGCCCCGCATCGCGCATCTCGCGGGCGAGCATCACACCCAACTCGCCCTGATCGCAGCCGGATTCGGAGTGTGTGTGGCGCCCCGGCTGGGGCGGGGTCCGGTGCCGGACGGTGTGCGCCTGGTGCCCGTGCGGCAGCCGATGCGGCGCCATGTCCACGCGGTGTGGCGCACGGATGCCGACCGGAGGCCGTCGATCCAGGCCGCCGTGGAGGCGTTGCGCTCCGCGGGCCGGGCTCTGCACGCCCCGGTTCCCTAGGCCGGCCCGGACAGCTTCCTGAAGTCCCAGGACCTGACGGCCAGTGGCGTGAGCCGGAGCCAGGCGTGCCGCTCGTCGTGCGGAAGGGATGCCAGGCCGAGGTACTTCGCCGCGAACAGCCTTTCCGGGTGCTCCAGTTCGGCGCAGTCCTCGCCCGTGCGGGGGATCTCGCCGACGAAGGAGACCTCGCCGGACAGTTCCACGCCCCGGAGCTCGCCGTACTCCTGTCCGTCGTCCACCACCACGGCGACCCTGGGGTCGTGCCGGAGCTGAGCCCAGCGCAGGCTCCGGGTGAGCGAGTAGAGCCAGACGGAGGTGCCGTCCCACACGAACCACAGGGCCCCGACGTGCGGCATGCCCTCCGGGGAGACCGTGGCCACCCGGCAGGTGCGCTGTTCCGCGAGGTAGGTGTCCCGTTCGGCGTCGGTCATCATGATCCGACGGCCACGGCGCTGGGCAACGGTCACGTGACGCCTCTCCTGCGGTTCGGCCGGTCCGGGAATCATGGGGCCTCATCCGTGATCACGCAATGGCCCCGCCCGCTCTCCGGGCCCTCACACCAGTGTGATGGAGCCGCCTTCCACCCGGATCTGCTTCTCCGGCAGTGGCAGGGTCGCGGGGCCGCCCGTCACCTCACCGGTCGTGGCGTCGAACGTACTGCTGTGGCAGGGGCAGTTGATGACGCCGTCGACGATTCCCTTCACCGCGCAGCCCTGATGGGTGCACTTCGATGAGAACGCCTTGAACGTGCCGGCCGTGGGCTGTGTCACCACGACACCCTTGTCGGCGAAGACCACTCCGCCGCCCTCCGGGATGTCGGCTGTCCGCGCGAGGGCCGCTGCGTCGCCGTTCGCCCCGTCCTTGCCCTCTTCGGGCCGGACCGTGTCGGAACCTCCGGCGTCCTGCGAGCCCCCGCACGCGGTGAGCGCGGCGACCACTCCCGCCGCGCCGACCGCTGCGACGACGGAGCGCCGCCCGAAGCGGGCCTGGCTCTCCTGCGATGCGCTCATGCCGGTTTTCCCTTCATCGGAGTGACAAGACCTCGGAAGTGGATACGCACCGGCGGGCCCGCGCGTTCAGCGGGACGCGGCCGGGGCGGCGTCTGTGACGAGCGCCACAGCGGAGGATGGGATGTCGCACCGGTGCGGAGGCGGCCGGGCAGGCGCCGGGGCGCCGTCACTCCCAGACCACGACGTTGCGCCGGACCGGCACGGCCGAGGGGTCCGCGGCGAACAGTTCGGGGGAGTGGGCGCGGACGCGTTCGATGTCGTTGAAGACCGCCCGCAGGTGGTCGCGCATCCGGGAGCGGGCCAGTGGAGCCTGGCCGCCGACGACCGCTTCGAGGATCTCCCGGTGCTGGGTGGTGAAGACGGCCGGGGACGCGCTCTCGTGCAGACCGAGCCGCCGCGCCCTGTCCAGGTGACCCTTGGCCGCGGCGACAGTGGTCCAGACGTCGCCGTGACCGCTCAGGCGCATCAGGCCGTGGTGGAACGCCTCGTCGAGTGCGAAGAACTCCTCCAGGCCCAGGTCCGCGCGCTGCTGGCGTTCGAGGTTGTCCCGCAGCTCGCCGACGACGGCCGGATCGAGTCGCGAGGGCAGGTTGTCCAGGGAGGCGAGCTCCACGGCCTCCCGCAGGAACTGGGCGTCCGCGACCTGCGCCGGGTCCACGCGGGAGACGAACGACCCGACCTTCGGGAAGACCTGCACCAGGCCTTCCTGGACCAGAAGGATCAGGCTCTCCCGCACCGGAGCCGGGTCCCCGGCCTGCGTGGCCGGACCGTCCTGGTCAACGGCGCCGGGCCGATCGGCTCCCTCGTGGTGGCCGCCGCACGGCACCGCGGAGCGGGCACGGTCATCGCCGCGGACCTGACCGCCCCCGCCCTCGCCGTCGCCCGCGCCATGGGAGCCGACGAGACCCGCGACCTGGCGCGTGGCGACGTCCTGCCGCAGGACGTGGAGGTGGTCTTCGAGGCGTCCGGAGCCCCCCGGCTGCCCTGGGCCCGGTGCTGCGGGCCACCGCGCGGGGCGGCACGCTCGTCCAGGTGGGCAACCTGCCCGGAGCGGCCGCGCCGGCCGTCCTCGGCGATCTGGTGACCCGCGAGATCACGTGGACCGGGTCGTACCGGTTCGTCGAGGAGATGGAGGACGCCCTGCTCGCCCTGCGGGAGGGCCTGGACCTGACCCCGCTGATCACCCACCGATTCCCGGTGGCACGCGCGGAGGAGGCCCTGGCGGTCGCCGCCGACCCGGCCGGCGGCAGCGGCAAGGTCATGCTGCGGCTGTCCGACGGGTGAGGCACGCCCGTCCCCGCGACTGGGGGCCCTTCCCCGCGTGCGTCGTCGCCCACGCGCGCACCTGACCGCGGGAACCCGCGGTCAGGTGCGGGGCGAGTCGTCCCGCCCGGGGCGGGCGAGCAGCATGCCGAGGTCGACGGCGTCGGCCATCGCCCGGGTGCCCGCGTCGTTGGGGTGCAGTCCGTCCCCGCTGTCGTAGGCGGGGTCCATCGTGAGGGGGTCACCGGCCGACGCCGTGGCCGCCGCGAAGTCGACCACCCCGTCGAACGCGCCGGAGTGCCTGATCCAGTCGTTGACCGTGGTCCAGGTGGCCTGGCGTTCCGGGGTCCACACGAACGATCCGCGGAAGGGCAGCAGCGTGCCGCCGTAGACCGGAACGCCCCTGGCGTGCACCTTCTCGATGAACGTCCGGTACCCGGCGATGATGTCCTCGGCGGAGGCGCTGAATCCGATGTCGTTGATGCCCTCCTGCAGGATGACGGCCCTCACTCCGCTCTGCCCGAGTGCGTCGCGTTCCACCCGGGAGACGCCCGACGGGCCGTAGTACGGCTCTCCGTCCCGCTCGGCGATGAGGCGGTTGCCGCCCAGGCCCGCGTTGACCACCGACAGGGTCGGCCCCGACCGGTCCTGCAGCCTGCGGGCGAGGTGGTCGGGGTAGCGCTGATTCGCATTGCCGGTGGTGCTCGCGGTGTCGGTGATGGAGTCGCCGAACGTCACCACGGTGCCGGCCGTACGGGCGCTCCCACGCACGTCGACGCCGCTCACCAGCATCCAGCAGGGGGTGTCCGAGTACCGGGTGCCCGAGGTGGCGGCGGCCGCGTCCCCGGAGGCGAGATGGTTGCCCTGAGCGGTGAACGGATGGTTGGTCACCGGGCCCGTGGCGGCGTCCACGTGCACGCTGACCAGGAGGCTGGACAGAGCCCGCACGCGCATCGGCAGGGGGTCGCTGAAGAGGTCCTCGCCGGCCTGGACCGTGGTGCCCCTGCGGCCGTCGAAGGTCAGGGTGCGCACTGTGCCGGGTAGGGCCGCGGCCCCGGAACGCTGGAGCGCGACGGTGACGCGGTCCACGTCCAACGGCCGCGTACCGAAGGTGTTGGCGAGCCGGACCCGGACGCGGTCGCCGCCGGCACTGACGAAGAGCACGTTGCGGACCGTCTGGTTCTCGAGACCCTTTCCGGCCGGGCAGCTGTTGCCGGGGATCTCGCTGCCGGCCACCTGGCTCGCGCCCCAGGCGGCGACCCATGGGCCGCCGGATCCGTGGGCGGAGGCGTGCGGCACCTGAGTGACGGCCAGGGCGACGGCGCTCACGGCCGCGAGCCGCAGTCGCGCCGCGGGGGAGAGGCGTGAGGCGGGGGAGAGGCGTGAGGCGGCGGAGGGGCGTGAGCGCATCGGCGTACTCCTTCGTGTGGTGCGACGACGGCGGCGCCCTGCGCCGGCCCTTCTGGCAACGTTGTCAAACCGCGATCGGGGCTGCCATGACGATGAGACCGGACCCGGCAGGCGGGCACAAGTGGTGTTCGAGTCAGGCGGAGAACGGCCCGCGTTCGCCTCTGCCTCCGGGGGCCGGCAGAACAGGGCCGGTTGCCGAGGGCTCCGGCTCAGCCGCGCGGACGCACCGGCAGTGCCTGCACGCTGTTGCCCACGAAGGAGGCGTGGCGCGGCAGTTCGGCCTCAGGAACGGCGAGTTCGAGGTCGGGGAACCGTGCGAAGAGTCGCGAGAGCGCCACAGTGCTCTCCATCCGGGCCAGCGGGGCTCCCATGCAGTAGTGCGCGCCATGGCCGAGTGAGAGGTGCCGGGTCCCGCCGCCACGGGTGACGTCGAAGCGGTCGGCAGCGGGGCCGTGGGCCTTCTTGTCGCGGCCCGCCGCGGAGTAACCGGCGAGCACCGGCGTCCCCTTGGGGATCACGGTGCCGTCGAGCGTCAGATCGCGGGTCGGGTAGCGGAAGGGGAAGTAGCTGACCGGGCTGTCCCAGCGAAGGGTCTCCTCCACGACGTCCCCCCAGCTCGCGCCGCCCGAGCGGACCAGATCGAGCTGATCGCGGTGGGCGCACAGCGCGCGTACGGCGTTGGTGATCAGATTGAGCGTCGTCTCGTGTCCGGCGATGATCGTCAGCATCAGGGTGCCGATCAGTTCGTGGGGGCCGAGCCGGTCGCCGTTCGCCTCCCGGGCCGCGATCAGTGCGCTGATGAGGTCGTCCCCCGGATCGTCCGTCCGGGCGGCTGCGACGGTGCTGAGCACCTCCACCATCTCCCGGTTGGCCGCCACCGCCTCCGCGGGGCCTATGTCGGTGGCGACGATGCGGTTGGACAGGTGGTGCAGCCGGTCGTGGTGCTCGGCGTCGACACCCAGCAGTTCGCAGATGACGCCCATGGGGAGGGGCAGCGCGAAGTGCTCACGCAGGTCGGCGACACCGTCACCGGCGGTGGCGGCCCGGTCGAGACCGTCCAGGAGCGAGGTCGTCAACGCCTCGACACGCGGCCGTAGTTCCTCCACCCGACGCGCCGTGAACGCCTTGCTCACCAGGGAGCGCAACCGGCGGTGGTCGGCACCGTCGGCGGTGGTCATCCCCTGCACCGTCGCGAAGGTCTTCAACGGCCAGCCGTCGGCGATCGCACCCGACCGGAGCGCCGCGAAGTGCTTCGCGTCCTTGGCGACATCGGGGTGCGCGAGGAATTCCCTGAGAGCGTCGTGACCGAGTACCGCCATTCCCTCGACCTCGCCGGGCAGGACGACCGCTGTGACGGCGCCCCGGGACAACAGACGGGCGTTGGCCGCGTGCGGACAGCCGCCGGACGGGTCCATGCGGTGCGGGTGGCCGGATGTGGAGTTCGCCGGTGACGTGTTCAACAGGGCTCCAGACCGAGAAGAGGAGTGTGCCCGGCCTTGTTCGCTCGACGGCCGGATGCCGACAGGACGACACGAGGGGGATCCTGCCAGTGACGTGCTCCGCCCGGGGCCCCCTCGGCCATGTGGATCATGGCAGGAGAAGCCCGGGGGGCTGTCGTCCGCGGGTCCGGCCCGGGAGAGTTGCCGTCCTGGGCCAGGCGGCGGGCGAACCGGGCGCCGGGCACACCGAGGTGACGGGAGGCGGACCGGTCGTCCGGGCGAACGGTTCACCGCCGTTCGCCCGGTGAGGTCAGTGGCTGGTGAGTTCGCCGGTGAGCTTGCCGTGGAGGTCGGCGCTGGGGTCGTTCAGGCCGATGATCTCGACGGTCTTGCCGCGCTGTCCGTACTTGGTCTCGACGGCGTCGAGGGCGGCCACGGAGGAGGCGTCCCAGATATGAGCGGCGGACAGGTCGATGACGATCCGGTCGGGGTCGTCGTTGTAGTTGAACCGGCCGACGAGGTCGTTGGAGGAGGCGAAGAACAGCTCGCCGGTCACGGTGTACACGATGGTCGTGCCGTCGGGGCCGGTGACTGCGGTGACGCCGGCGAGACGGGCGACGCGCTTGGCGAAGACGACCATGGCGGTGACGGATCCGACGACGACACCGATGGCGAGGTTGCCGGTGGCGACCACCACGACCACGGTGATGACCATGACGGTGATCTCACCTGCGGGCATCCGCTTCAGTGTCTTCGGCGCGATGGAGTGCCAGTCGAACGTCGCGAACGACACCATCACCATCACCGCGACCAGGGCGGCCATCGGGATGTCGGAGACGACCGGGCCGAAGACGATGCAGAGGACCATCAGGAACGAGCCCGCCAGGAACGTCGACAGGCGGGTGCGGGCGCCGGAGACCTTCACGTTGATCATGGTCTGGCCGATCATCGCGCAGCCGCCCATGCCGCCGAAGAAGCCGGTGACGATGTTGGCGATGCCCTGGCCGACGGACTCGCGGGTCTTGGAGGAACGGGTGTCGGTGATGTCGTCGACGAGCTTGGCCGTCATCAGGGACTCCATCAGCCCGACCAGCGCCATGGCCAGTGCGTACGGGGCGATCGTCGTCAGGGTGTCCGTCGTGAACGGCACGTCCGGCAGACCCGGCACCGGCAGCGACGAGGGCAGCTCGCCCTTGTCACCCACGGTGGGTACGGCGATGCCGGCTGCGAGCGTGATGACGGTGAGCACGACGATGGAGACCAGAGGGGCCGGGACCACCTTCGTGACCTTCGGGAAGAAGATCATCAATGCGAGGCCGCCGATGATCAGCGGATACACCGCCCACGGCACGTCGTGCATCTCCGGAACCTGAGCCATGAAGATCAGGATGGCGAGGGCGTTGACGAAGCCGACCATCACCGAGCGCGGGACGAATCGCATCAGCTTCGCCACCCCGAGTGCGCCAAGGGCGACCTGGATGACCCCGGCCAGGATCACGGCGGCGACCAGGTGGCCCAGGCCGTGCTCGCGGTTCAGGGGGGCGATGACGAGCGCGACCGCACCGGTGGCCGCCGAGATCATCGCGCGGCGTCCGCCGACGACGGACATGGTGACGGCCATCGTGAACGAGGCGAAGAGGCCGATCGCCGGGTCGACCCCGGCGATGATCGAGAAGGAGATCGCCTCCGGGATCAGCGCGAGGGCCACGACCAGGCCGGCCAGTACCTCTGTGCGCCAGACCTTCGGGTCGGTGAACCAGTCGGGCTTCAGGCCGCGAAGACGCGCGGCGGGAGTCATGACGGGAGAAGACAAGGGGATGGGTACCTGTCGTGCTCGGGCACACCCGTCGGCGGGCCGGGGCGTGAGGAAGGGGGCGGAGGGCCGGGCCGGCATCCCGCGGAAGGTCCGGACCGGCCTGAGGCCGATGGCGAGGAGGAGCCGGGGCGTGGTGCGGGCGTGCAGCTCACACCGGGGAGCGAGGAGTCACGGCAGGCAGCTGACGGTCATCCGCGACATGCGCTCGCTCACGCTCACTCCTGCGGAAATCGGATCCCGGCCGGGGGCGTCGTCGGCCCCGGAACCGTGGCAGCGGGCAGCCGGGCCGCCCTCGGCGGGATCAACTCTACCCTAACGTTAGAGTAGGGATGGGCGGGCTGTGCGGGACGCGGCCCACCGCGACGAGAAGGGTCGGGGCCACGGGCGTGGACGACAAGCACATGCAGATCGGCGAGGTCGCCGCGCGGACCGAACTGTCCCTGCGCACCATCCGCCACTACGAGGAGACCGGTCTCGTCACACCCTCCGCCCGATCGCGGGGCGGTTTCCGGCTGTACGCCGAAACCGACGTGCAGCGGCTCATGACCATCCGGCGCATGAAGCCTCTAGGGTTCACCCTCGACCAGATGCGCGACCTCCTGGACGCCACGGACCGCCTCGACCGTGAGCCCGGCCTCGGGGTGGACGCGCGCGAGGCCCTGCTGGAGCGCGTGCGCGAGTACGAACAGGCCGCCGGCGAGCAGGTCGACAGACTTCGGACCCAGCTGGCGCGCGCCGAGGACTTCGCCGCCACGCTGCGCGCCCGCCGGGAGCGGACCCTTCCTGCTGCGCCGCCCTGACGCCCGTCCCGGCCTGACCGGCGGTCCTCGGGTGGTGGCGCGAGACCCTGATCGCCGCATGCCCCCCGAGGTCAGGGAGCGTGGCGTTTCGTGCGGGGCGTCCTGGGCAGGGGGCCATGGCGCGGATGCGGTGGGAATCAACTGTACGAAACTGTTTCGTTTCGGTATTGTGGGTCCCATGGTGCTGACCTGCCTGTAATGACTGAGCGGGCGGACACCGTTGGAGAAAGGAAGAATTTGCCAGTCGATCTGCCCTCCCGGGTGACCGTGCGTCCAGCCACACTCGTGGACGTGCCGGCCGTGGTGCGCCTGTTCGCCCCGCAGGCGGCCTCCTTCCGGACGTCCGGCAAGGACGACGGGTCCGCAGACGTCGACTGGGAGCTGGCGCAGCGCGCCATGCGGCTGATGCTGGCGCACTATGCGCTGGAGGACGGCCATGTCCGGACGGCCGAGCGGGAGGACGGCACGCTCCTCGCGGCCGCCATCTGGCTGCCGCCCGAAGCCGGGGCTGAAGCTGCCGACGAGCGGTTCGGCGGCCTCCTGGAACGCGAACTCGACGTTTCCCTGTCGGAGCCCTCGGGACTCGCGACGGTGCTGAAGGCGGCTTGCCCCGATGAGCCGCACTGGAAGGTGGTCACCGTGTGTGCGCCGGAGGACATCGAGCTCTGGGACCACGCCTTGGCCGCCGAGTTGCTCGCCCCAGGGCTGCGCGCCGCTGACGAGGAGCGGGCCCCGGCGGTCGCGATCACACTCTCCGTCGACCTGATGGCACCGCTGTGGCCACTCGGCTTCGGCCGGCCGTACGAGGTGCAGTCGGCGCCGGGGGCCAGCGTCTGGCTGACGGCGCGCGGCCCCGCGGCTCCGTGAGCGGTCGCGTGAAGTGCCGGAACCGCCGGCTCGGGCGTGAGGGCGTCCACCACGCCGTACCGGGTGTCACCCCGACCGCACGGCCGGGCAGCGCAGAGGCTGTGCCAGGTTCCGTGGATCTTCAGGGAGTCGGGCCGTATAGCCTGGGGAAATGCTGACAGAAGTCACCGCGACCCGCTATGTCACGCCCCTGCGGGAGGGCGGATCACTGCCCGGGATCGTCGAGGCCGACGACCTGGGCACGTACGTCATGAAGTTCACCGGAGCGGGGCAGGGCCGCAAGACCCTGGTCGCGGAGGTCGTCTGCGGCGAGCTCGGCCGGAGGCTGGGGTTGCGGGTGCCGGAGCTGGTGACCATCCAGCTCGATCCCGTCATCGGTCTCGCCGAGCCGGACCAGGAGGTGCAGGAGCTCCTCAAGGCCAGCGCCGGGCTGAACCTCGGGATGGACTATCTGCCGGGCTCGCTCGGATTCGACCCGCTCGCCTACGAGGTCGGCGCGGCGGAGGCCGGAAGGGTCGTCTGGTTCGACGCGCTGATCAACAACGTGGACCGGTCGTGGCGGAACCCCAACATGCTTGTCTGGCACGGTGAGCCGTGGCTGATCGATCACGGGGCCACCATGATCTGGCACCACAACTGGCCGGGCGCACAGACCTCGGCTGCGAAGCCGTACAACGCCTCCGACCATGTCCTCGCGCCGTTCGGGCCGGACATCGCCGCCGCGGCCGCCGAGCTCGCCCCGCTCGTCACGGAGGAGCTGCTCACCGAGGTGACGGCGCTGGTGCCGGACGAATGGCTGGCCGGCGAACCGGGCTTCGAGACCACGGATCAGCTGCGCCGGGCGTACGTGGAGCCGCTCCTGGCCCGCGCACGGAGCATCCACGAGCGCATCGTGCTGGAAGCGCCCACGAAGCCCCGCCCCTCCCAGGCCCCCGGATGGCTCACCGAGCGACTGGCCCCCCGGCCGCATTCCGTCAAGAAGGAGCGCGACGCGCAGGCGGACGCAGCAGCGAACAGCAAGGACGGCGGCCGATGAGCGAGCGCGATGTCTTCGAGTACGCGGTCCTGCGCGTCGTTCCACGCGTGGAACGCGGGGAGTGCTTCAACGCGGGCGTGCTGGTCTACTGCCGCGCCAAGTCCTTCGTCGCCGCGCTGACACACCTGGACGAGCGCAAGCTCCGGGCACTGGACCCGGAGGCCGACGTAGCCGGTGTCCGGGCCGCCCTTCGGGCGGTCGAGGGTGTCTGCGGCGGCGGCGAGGCGGCGGGCCAGGCTGCCGGTGACGATGCGGGGCGCCGCTTTCGCTGGCTGATCGCGCCACGATCCACGGTCGTCCAGCCCGGTGTCGTCCACAGCGGACTGACCACGGATCCGGCCGCCGAGGTCGAGCGGCTCCTCGACCTGCTGGTGCGCTGATTCCCGGGACCGGTGCCGTCGCCCCCGAGTAACAGGGCGGCGGCGCCGGCCGGTGTGACATGCGACCGGGCCCTCGTGGGCCGTTGACACCGGGTGCCAGGGCTTCTAGCGTCTCGTCTGCTGAAGGTACTAAGCGGTTGCTCAGTTATCGGGAACTTCCTGACGTCCGCTGAGCCGCGATCCAAGGGCGAGGAGAACCAAGCATGTCCACCACCGAGCAGCGCGTCGCCATCGTGACGGGAGCGGCACGGGGCATCGGCGCCGCCACCGCCGTACGCCTCGCGGCCGAGGGCCGCGCCGTCGCCGTACTCGACCTCGACGAGGCGGCGTGCAAGGACACGGTCGAGAAGATCACCGCCGCCGGGGGCAAGGCCCTCGCCGTCGGCTGCGATGTGTCGGACAGCGCGCAGGTGGAAGCCGCCGTCGCGCGTGTGGCCGCCGAGCTCGGCGCCCCGACGATCCTCGTCAACAACGCGGGGGTGCTCCGCGACAACCTGCTCTTCAAGATGAGCGAGTCCGACTGGGACCTCGTGATGAACGTCCACCTCAAGGGCGCGTTCCTGATGGCCAAGGCCGTCCAGTCCCACATGGTGGAGGCCAAGTTCGGCCGCATCGTCTCGCTCTCGTCCTCCTCGGCGCTGGGCAACCGTGGCCAGGCCAACTACTCCGCCGTCAAGGCCGGCCTCCAGGGCTTCACCAAGACGCTCGCGAAGGAGCTCGGCAAGTTCGGCGTGACCGCCAACGCCGTTGCCCCCGGCTTCATCGTCACCGAGATGACCGCCCAGACGGCCGCGCGGGTCGGTATGGGATTCGAGGAGTTCCAGGCCGCCGCCGCGACGCAGATCCCCGTACAGCGCGTGGGGCACCCCGAGGACATCGCCAACGCCATCGCCTTCTTCACCGGTGAGGACGCGGGCTTCGTGTCCGGCCAGGTCATGTACGTCGCCGGCGGACCGCTCAACTGACCCCCGGAAGGGCAACGGACAACATGACTGTGCAGGACAGTGGCAAGGTCGCGCTCATCACCGGCGCGAGCAGGGGCATCGGCTACGGCATCGCCGAGGCGCTCGTCGCCCGTGGCGACCGGGTCGTCATCACGGGCCGGGGTGAGGACGCCCTGAAGGAGGCCGTGGAGAAGCTCGGTGCCGACCGGGCGGTCGGCATCGCGGGCAAGGCGCACGACGAGGCGCACCAGGCCGCGGCCGTCGAGCGTGCGATGGAGGCCTTCGGCCGGGTCGACTACCTCGTCAACAACGCCGGTACGAACCCCGTCTTCGGGCCGATGGCCGAGCTCGACCTCAATGTCGCCCGCAAGGTCTACGAGACCAATGTGATCTCGGCGCTCGGGTTCGCCCAGCAGACCTGGAAGGCCTGGCAGAGGGAGAACGGCGGGGCGATCGTCAACATCGCCTCGGTCGCGGGCGTGTCCGCGTCACCGTTCATCGGTGCCTACGGCATGAGCAAGGCCGCCATGGTCAACCTGACCCTCCAGCTGGCGCACGAGTTCGCACCGGTCGTACGGGTCAACGCCATCGCCCCCGCCGTGGTGAAGACCAAGTTCGCCGAGGCGCTCTACGAGGGCCGTGAGGCCGAGGCCGCGGCCGCCTACCCGCTGGGCCGGCTCGGTGTCCCGCAGGACATCGGCGGTGCGGCGGCGTTCCTCACCTCCGAACAGTCCGACTGGGTCACGGGGCAGACCCTCGTGGTCGACGGCGGTATTTTCCTGAACGCGGGCGTGGCCTGAGAGAGGCCTGCGCCAGTTTGGCCCTGATTGCCTCAAGTGCCTCGCCGGGCCATCGGATTGTTCCGGCGGGGCGCTGCGGTATGGTCTGCCGACCCCAAGGCCGATCGAGGAGCGTGCACGTGTTCTACCGGGCCAGTCTGCAGGCTGCTGCAACCCTTGCTTCCCTTTCTCTGCTTGCCGGCTGCGGTCTGCTGTCGGACAGCAGCTCGGAGACGAACCAGCAGATATCGGTCGGAACGACGAGCTCGCCCTCGACCCTTGATCCGGCGGCGGCGTGGGACGGCTCCTGGGAGCTGATGAGGAACGTCTTCCAGACCCTGGTGAGCTTCCCGACCGGCAGTACCAGCCCGGAGCCCGACGCGGCGAAGGAATGCCGGTTCACGGACGCCACGAGCATGGCGTACAGGTGCACCCTGCGGTCGGGCCTGAAGTTCTCCAACGGGGAGAAGGTCGACGCCGAGGCCGTGAAGTACTCCATCGACCGGATCGCGAAGATCAAGGTCAAGGGCGGCCCGGCCGGTCTCCTCGGGTCCCTCGACCGGGTGGAGACGAAGGGGGACGACACGGTCGTCTTCCACCTCAGCAAGGCGGACGCGACCTTCCCGTTCATCCTGGCCACCCCGGCGATGTCGCTCGTCGCTCCTGGTGACTACCCGGCTGACAGCGTGCGCGAGGACGGCAAGGTCACCGGTTCGGGGCCGTACGTCCTGGATTCGTACGAGCCGGGCAAGAAGGCCGAGCTGACCAGGAACTCCGGCTACAAGGGCTTCGCCGACCGGAAGAACGACGCGGTCACGATCCGTTACTTCGATGACTCCGCCCCCATGGTGGAGGCGCTGAAGAAGAAGGAGATCGACGCCACCTACCGCGGCCTGACCGCCGAGGAGGTCATCGGTCTCGAGGACGACAAGAAGGAGGACAACGGGCTGCAGATCGTCGAGTCGGTCGGTGCGGACATCCGCTTCCTCGTCTTCAACCCCAAGGACCCGGCCGCGGGAAAGCTCGCCGTCCGGCAGGCGATCGCCCAGGTCGTGGACCGTGACGCCCTCGTCGCCAAGGTGTACCAGGGCACCGCCGAACCGCTCTACTCCATGGTCCCGAAGGGCATCGCCGGACACGCCACCAGTTTCTTCGACTCCTTCGGTGACCCGGACGTGGCCAAGGCCAGGGAGACCCTCTCCGAGGCGGGGATCACCGAGCCGGTCGAGATGACCTTCTGGTACACCACGGACCGGTACGGCTCCTCCACCGCTCCCGAGTTCGCCGAGCTGAAGCGCCAGCTCGAGGCGTCGGGGCTGTTCAGGATCACGTTGAAGAGCGCGCCGTGGAAGTCCTTCCAGGAGGGCTTCAACAAGGGCGACTACCCGGTCTTCGGGCGTGGCTGGTTCCCCGACTTCCCGGACCCGGACAACTTCATCGCTCCCTTCGTGGGCCAGGACAGCGTCACCGGTACCCCGTACCTGTCCAGCGAGATCACGCAGGAGTTGCTGCCCTCCTCCCGTAGGGAGAGCGACCGCGGGGCCGTCTCCGACCAGTTCAAGCGGGCCCAGGAGATCCTCGTCAAGGATGTGCGGCTGCTGCCCCTGTGGCAGGGCAAGCTCTACGTCGCTGCGGGTGAGGACATCGGCGGCGGCGAGCGCGCGCTCGACCCGCAGACGGTCATGCAGATGTGGGAGCTGTACCGCAAGACCAGCTGGTAGGAGGGGGCAGCGGGCTCGGCGGGACCGTTGTCAGTGGTCCCCGGTAGGTTCTGTGGTCAAGAACCGACTGCTTACCGGAGGTTGTGCACGTGACCGACACCGACCTGCTGCCCGAGTCCTGGCGCGGCGTCCTCGGCGAAGAGCTGCAGAAGCCCTACTTCGAGGAGCTCACGGAATTCGTCGAGGAGGAGCGGGCCAGGGGGCCGGTGTACCCGCCGCGCGAGCAGGTCTTCGCCGCGCTGGAGGCCACGCCGTACGACCGGGTGAAGGTGCTCATCCTCGGCCAGGACCCCTATCACGGGGAGGGCCAGGGGCACGGCCTGTGCTTCTCGGTCAGGCCGGGCGTCAGGACGCCGCCCTCGCTGCGCAACATCTACAAGGAGATGAACGACGAGCTCGGCCTGCCGGTCTCGGACAACGGATATCTGATGCCCTGGGCCGAGCAGGGCGTCCTGCTGCTGAACGCGGTGCTCACGGTCCGTGGCGGCGAGGCCAACTCGCACAAGGGCAAGGGCTGGGAGAAGGTCACCGACGCGGTGATCCGCGCGGTGGCCGAGCGGCCCGACCCGGCCGTCTTCGTCCTCTGGGGAAACTACGCCCAGAAGAAGATTCCGCTGATCGACCAGGACCGCCACGTGGTGGTCAAGGGCGCGCACCCCTCGCCGCTCTCCGCCAAGAAGTGGTTCGGTTCCCGTCCCTTCACGCAGATCAACGAGGCCGTCGCCGCGCAGGGGCACCAGCCCATCGACTGGCGGATCCCGGACCTGGGCCTCCAGGTGACCCGGCAGACGGCCGGAGCCCGCGCCTGAGCGGGATTGTCCGTGGCTGCGGCTAGCGTCTGAGCGACCGCAACAGGCCGGATGCTGATCAGGGAGACCTCTGCAGTGGAGCAGCGTGAAGTGCCGGGGGACGCCGTCATGACCCGGATCGGCCAGGCGATCATGCTGCTCCACGCCGGTGACAGGGAAGAGGCCCGCAACCGCTTCGGGGTCATCTGGTCGGAGATCGGTGAGCGCGGGGAGGCTTTGCACCGCTGCACCCTCGCCCACTACATGGCCGACACGCAGGATGATCCGGGCGACGAGCTGGCCTGGGACCTCAGGGCCCTGACGGCTGCCGAGGGCCTGACCGGCGCGATGGTCACGGACACGACCGCCCGGCACCGGGACACCGACGCCGTGCGGGCCCTCGTTCCCTCGCTCCACCTCAACCTGGCGGAGGACTACATGAAGCTGCAGCGCTTCGAGGCCGCCCGGCTCCACCTCGACCGTGCCTGGAACGCCGTCGGGGTGCTGGAGGACGACGGATACGGCGGAGGGGTCCGTGCCGCCCTCGGGCGCATGGAGCAGCGCATGCGGGGGAGCGCGCCCGGCGAGGGAGCGTGAAGCGGGCCGGTTGCCGGCACGGCGCCGCCCCCGCCCTTCACTCGCCGGTCGCGCCGTCGATCCGCTCCCGTACGAGATCGGCGTGGCCGTTGTGGCGGGCGTACTCCTCGATCATGTGTGTGTAGATCCAGCGGAGGCTGAAGGGCTTGCCCTGCTTGCCCACGCCGACGGACAGGCCGTCGAGCCCGACCTTCGCGGCGTTGGCCCGTGCCGCCTCGATCTCCGCCAGCCAGGTGGTCCTCGCCTCGTCCCAGGTGTCCGCGTCGGTGAGGTGGAACTCCCCGTCCGGGTCCTCGTCCGTTCCGTAGATCGGCGGCAGGTCCTCGCCGGCCAGTACCTCGCGGAACCATCCGCGTTCGTTCTCGGCCAGGTGACGTACGAGACCGAGCAGGGTGAATTCCGACGGAGGGACGGAAGCCTCCCTGAGCTGGGCGTCGGTGAGGCCCGCGCACTTCATGGCCAGGGTCTCGCGGTGGTAGTCCAGCCACCCCTCCAGCATCTGCCGTTCGGCTGCGTCGATCGCGGGGCGGGACCGTTCCTGTGTCGTCATGAGGGTCATATTCGTCCAGCAATGATCAGCAAGACCACTGCTTATCCGGCTCCCGTGCCGAGCATCCCCCGCAGCAGCTCGGTGCAGCTCCTGCGCAGCTCGTCCTCGGTCGGCACGGCCCGGTGGTAGGACCCCACGGCGCACGCGAACATCATTCCCTCCGCCCACGCCACGACCGAGAGTGCCTGGCGCTCCGGCTCGGCCGATCCGGCCGCTGTCATCAGGGCCACCAGCGGATCGCGGAACCGCGCGCCCGCGTCGTCGTAGAACGCCCGCAGGCCGGGGCGCCGGGTCGCCTCCAGAGCCAGCTCGTAGCGGCAGACCAGGAGCTGCGTGCTGCCGACCAGATAGCGGTGCAGCGCGTGGGCCAGCCCTGCGGCGACCCCGGCCGGATCGCTGCCGGCGAGCAGGTCCCCGGGGACGAGCACCCGCGCCTCCAGCTCGGCGAGCCGGCGCACGGAGGCCTCCAGGAGGGCCTGCCGGGTGCGGGCGTGGTTGGACGTCGACCCCTGGGGGAGCCCGGCCCGCTCGTCCACCGCCCGGTGGGTGAGGCCTCTCGTCCCGCGCTCGGCGAGAAGGGCGAGCGCGGTGTCGGCGATCAGTTCGGCGCGGGAGGGGCCGGAGGACCGGGAGCCGCCGGGAGCGGCGGTGTGTGCGGGCGTGGAGCGTGTGGGCATGGGGCCAATCTATCGCTGGCACTACATCTGTAGTAACGTGGAGCCCGGTTACTACAGGTGTAGTCCCGAAGAGGGGTTGAGTCATGGCGACATCCCGAGCAGTGGTCATCGGCAGCGGAATCGGCGGACTCACCGCCGCGGCGGCGCTGTACCGGAGCGGCTGGCAGGTCACCGTGCTGGAACGCTCCGCCTCACTGGAACCCGTCGGCGCGGGAATCAGTCTCGCCCCCAACTCCCAGCGGGCCCTCGACGTCATCGGGCTCGGCGACGAGGTCAGAGCCCTCGCCGCCTGGCAGGGCGACGGAGGGATGCGTACACCGTCCGGGCGCTGGCTCGCCCGTACGGACAGCGCCGCCGCGGCCGAGCGGTTCGGGGGGCCGCTCGTCCTGCTGCACAGGGCCGCGCTGATCGACCTGCTGCGCGCCCGGCTGCCCGCATCCACCGTGTACACCGGCACGGAGGCGCGGCTCGTCGCGCCGGGCCGCGCAGACGGGCGCCGGGCGGTGGTCAGGACATCCACCGGGGACATCGAGGCCGATCTGGTGATCGGCGCCGACGGCATCGGCTCGCAGGTGCGCACCACGCTCTTCCCGCGTCATCCCGGCCCCGCCTACAGCGGCTTCACCACCTGGCGCGTCATCTCTCCCGGACTCGGCCGCACCTTCAGCTCGCACGAGACCTGGGGCCGGGGCGCACTGTGGGGCAGCCACCCGCTGAAGGACGGCGGGATCTACGCCTACGCCGCGGCGGCGGTCCCCGCGGGAGCCCGTGCCGCCGACGACGAGAAGGCGGAGCTGCTGCGCAGGTACGGCGACTGGCACGACCCGGTCCCCGGCATCATCGCCTCCGTCGAGCCGGACCAGGTGCTGCGCCACGACGTGTACCACCTGGCTGATCCGCTGCCGTCCTTCCACCGGGGACGCGCCGTGCTCGTCGGCGACTCCGCGCACGCCATGGTGCCCTTCCTCGGCCAGGGAGGTAACCAGGCCATCGAGGACGCCGTCGTACTCGCCCACCACGTCGCACCGGACGGTGACCTCGGAGCGGGACTCGCCGCCTACACAGCGGCGAGGCATCCCCGCACGACCGCCATGGTCCGCAAGGCGGCGCAGGTGTCCCGGATGACCGGACTGTCGGCGGCGCCGGCCGTCGCCCTCCGGAACGGACTGATGTCCGCCGTCTCCCGTCTCGGTCCGGGGCTCGTCCTGCGGACCTTCCACGGCATCTGCGACTGGCAGCCGCCGCAGCGCGCGTATGCTGCCGGGACCAGGGAGGGGCAGACGACGCGACCGTGACAAGGCCCTGGTCAAGGCGACAGGGAGAACCTCGTGAAGGTCGGCTGCATCGGGCTCGGCGACATCGCGCAGAAGGCGTACCTGCCGGTACTGACGACCCTTCCCGGTGTCGAACCGCATCTGCAGACCCGCACCCCGGCCACGCTGGCGGCCGTCGCGCGGGCCCACCGGATTCCCGCGGCGCAGTGTCACGAGGATCTCGGATCGCTTCTGGCCCAGGGGCTGGACGCCGCCTTCGTGCACGCGCCGACCGCCGCTCACGCGGAGATCGTGGGACGGCTGCTCGAAGCGGGTGTCCCCACGTACGTCGACAAGCCGCTGGCCTACGAACTCGCCGAGTCCGAGCGGCTCGTGGCCCTCGCCGAGGAGCGTGGCGTCACCCTCGCGGTCGGGTTCAACCGCAGGTTCGCCCCGTCGTACGCGCAGTGTGCCGAGCACCCGCGCGAGCTGATCCTGATGCAGAAGAACCGGGTGGGACTGCCCGAGGACCCGCGCACCATGGTGCTCGACGACTTCATCCACGTCGTCGACACCCTGCGTTTCCTGGTCCCGGGCCCGGTGTCGGACGTCGTCGTGCGGGCGCGGGTGACCGACGGGCTCATGCAGCACGTGGTGCTCCAGCTGTCCGGCGACGGCTTCACGGCCATCGGCACGATGAACCGGCTCAACGGATCGACCGAGGAGATCCTCGAGGTCTCGGGTCAGGACACCAAGCGGCAGGTCCTCAACCTCGCGGACGTCGTCGACCACAAGGGCCAGCCGACCCTGCGGCGGCGCGGCGACTGGGTGCCCGTCGCCCGCCAGCGCGGCATCGAGCAGAGTGTGCTGGCCTTCCTGGACGCGGTCCGGGCCGGGCGGGTCCTCAGTGCTCAGGACGCTCTCGAGACTCACCGGCTGTGCGAGCGGGTCGTCCGGGACGCGTCGGAGCAGGTGTTCTGAAGGACCGCAGGCCCGCCGCGCCGAAGAAGACGGCCAGTACCGCCACAGCGCCGTACACCGGCCAGGCGCCCAGCCGGACGTAGAGAGTGGTGCCTCCGGCGAGCGGCACGTCGTACACGGCTGCCTCGGTCGCGTCCGTGCCGAGAGGCGTTCCCACCCGTTCACCGCCGGGGCCGTACACCGCGCTCACGCCCGTGAGCGTGGCGTGCACCATCGGGCGGCCCGTCTCGGCCGCCCGCAGAGCCCCGAGCGAGGCGTGCTGCGCGGGGGCCCAGCTGTGCTGGAACGTCGAGGTGGACGACTGGGCGACCAGCAGCTGGGCTCCGTCCCTCGTCAGCTGCCGGCTCATGTCGGGGAACGCCGACTCGAAGCACACCAGCGGGCCCACCCGCAGTCCGTCCGGCAGGTCCATCACCACGGGGCCGTTGCCGCGCAGCCGGTCCTCGCCCGCGGCCTTTCCGACCGAGGTCGCCCAGCCGAGCAGCGCGCGGGCCGGGACGTACTCACCGAACGGGACCAGGCGCATCTTGTCGTAGCGGTCCCCGGTGGGGCCCTCGGGGCCCACCAGCACCGCGGACTTGTAGATCCCGGCGCGGTCGGGCCCGTCCGTGCGACGGGCGTCCATGTTGACCAGCACATCGGCCCCGACCAGACGCGACAGAGCGGCGACGCGTCCCGCCGTCTCCGGGTCGCGGGACAGATCGACGCCCACACTGCTCTCGCCCCACACCACCAGGTCCACGTCCCGCCCGGCCAGGCCACGGGTCAGTGCCTCACTGCGCGCGAAGCGGCGGTCGACACTGCCGGGGCCGTCGACCACACCCGGCTGCACGACGCCGATCCGCACCGAGCCGGTCTCCTCGGGCCGCGGCGCCCACACGGCCGTCGCACCCACGCCCACGGCTCCCGCGACCAGGCACGCGCCCGCCGCCCTGCGGCCCGCCGGCACGGCGAGCAGCAGAGTCACCACGGTGTTCACGGCCACCACACCCAGGCTCACCAGCCACACGCCGCCGACGGAGGCGGTGCGCAGCGCGAGCGGGACGTCCCACTGGCTGGCGCCCAGCAGCCCCCAGGGACCGCCCAGCCCCTCCCAGGAGCGGACCAGCTCGATCATCAGCCACCCGGAGGGCACCACCGCCACGGCGGCGACGGAGCGCCGGACGGACGGCGAGCCCCCGAGAAGCCGGTCAACGAGCAGGCCCCAGGGAGCCCACAGGATCCCCAGCAGAGCGGCGAGCACCACGATGAACACGTGAAGGCTCGGCATCAGCCAGTGGTGCACGGCGAGCATGAAGCCCGTACCGCCGAGCCAGCCGTCGACCGCCGCGCGGCGCCCCGTCCCCGCCGAGCGGATCAGCAGCAGCCAGGGCACCAGCGCGACGTAGGCGAAGTACGAGAGCGAGGGCGCGGGGAACGCCAGGGCGGGCAGCGCGCCCGCGCACAGCGCCGCAGCTCCTCGCCCGGTACGGGAACCGAGCAGCCGCTCGTACGGCCGTGCGCCGCCCGTATCCGCCCGCCCGGCCGGAAGCCGCCCGCCCCGCATCGGCATGCATCTCCCTCTCGCCGGTCCTGCTCCTGATCCCAGTGTGGTGCAGAAGATCAGCAGCGCACAGAGGACGTGCCGCCGCCACCGGGGGCACGCGCCTCCACCGGGCGCGGATCAGCCGGCGGCACGGGGCGAGCACCGCCGTTCCCGGTGAGCCGTGACGCTCCGGATACGCCGGCCCGGGTCCGGACGCCGCAGCTCGAAGACGTACGCCCCTCCGGACCGCCCGCGCCGTGGTGGCCGGCGCGCCCGTCCGTCGTGAACAGGGCGACGTGGTCGTCCCGGGCGCCGTCGCCCGACGCAACGGCGTAGTCGGTGATCAGCGCATCGGCGGGGAGCCGGTCCGTCACCGTCGCGAGAGCGACGCGCTGTGTCATCGCCCCGGCATCGGTCAGCGGGATCGCCACGCCAGGGGCCGCGCACGGCCCCTGGCGTGGCGGAGGGGGCCGGTGTCAACTGGGGATGACGGCCACCGGACCGAGAGCGTGCGTCACCGTCGTCTGCGCCACGGGGGAGAGGCCGAGCCCGAGGGACTCGCCGCCCTTGCGCCGCCCGACGACGGTCAGCGCGGCCGTGGCCGATGCCGTGACCAGAGTGCGCGACGCCGAGCCCCGGACCGGTTCGCGCACGACGTCCACCTGCGGGTACTTCTCGCGTCGGCCCGCGGTGAGTTCGGCGAGGGAACGGTCCGCGGCGGCAGCCGCCGCCGCGCTGTCGAAGACGGGGCCGCCGGAGAGCATCGATGAGAACATCGTCCACCCGTGCACGAGCCGCAGCCGTGCGCCAGGCCTGGAGACGGCGGCTTCGAAGGCGAAGTCGAGGACCGCACCGCTGCTCTCGTCGGCGGCGACCCCCGCGACGACGTCCGGGAAGGCATCCGTCGGCTCGGCCTCGCTCTCGTCCGTCCGGCCGGTGTGCACGACCACGACCGGGCACCGGGCCATCGAGGCGGTGGCCAGGCTGTTGGATCCGATCATCAGCGAGCGGAACCCGCCGAGACCACGGGACCCGACGACCACCATCGAGGCGTCACGGCTGAGCGAGGTCAGCGCCGCCGAAGGGAAGTCCAGCGGGGCCAGCGTCGAGGTCGGCAGCCCGGGGGCGGTTCCCGACGTCCGCAGCACGGCTTGGGCAAGCAGCTCCTCGGCCTCCACCCGCCCTTTCTCCTCCTCCGTACGCCGGGTGAGGGGACGGACGTGGACGATCAGCAGCGGGAGACGGCTGCGCACCGCTTCGTCGGCGGCCCAGTCGAGCGCCTCCCAGCTGTGGGCGGAACCGTCCACAGCGGCGATCACGGGAAGGTCGTCGGCGGTCATGCGGGCCTCCAAGGGGGTGGGACAGCTCCCGGGCCGGGGCGTAACGGCCCTGGGTCGTGATTATGTCCCGAGGGCGCAGCGGAGGCCCCGGCAGGCCTCACCGGCGTACTCGGCCGACTGTGCAGCGGACGTAACCACGCTTGATCGTCCTGCGTGACACCCGGGAAACGGGCGTTCCATACGGTGGTGATGTCAGCGTTCCCCATGAGAGGCCGTCCATGACCGTGCCGAATCCGCAGCCGGACACCCCCGCCCAGGTGCGGACGGTCTGCTCGTACTGCGGTGTCGGCTGCGGGATGGTCCTCGACATCGGCAGGGGCCCCGACGGGCGGCGTACCGTCCTGAAGGCCACGGGCGACAAGGCGCACCCCACGAACGGCGGGCGGCTCTGCACCAAGGGGGCGACGAGCGCCGAGATGCTGGCCGCGCCCGGCCGGCTGACGACGGCCCTGGTGCGGGCCGACCGCAGCGAGGAGCCGTCGCCGTCGCCCATGGACGCCGCGGTCAGGGAGACGGCGCGCCGGCTGCGCGCGATCGTCGACGAGCACGGGCCCGACGCGCTCGCCCTCTACGTCTCCGGGCAGATGACGCTGGAGGCGCAGTACCTCGCCAACAAGCTGGCCAAGGGCTTCGTCCGCACGAGCTGGATCGAGTCCAACTCCCGTCTGTGCATGGCCAGCGCGGGCAGTGGCTACAAGCTCTCGCTCGGCGCCGACGGCCCACCCGGCTCGTACGAGGACTTCGAGCACGCCGACACGTTCTTCGTCATCGGTTCGAACATGGCGGACTGCCACCCCGTTCTCTTCCTCCGCCTCATGGAGCGGGTGAAGGCCGGCGCGAAGCTGATCGTCGTCGATCCCCGGCGCAACGCCACCGCCGACAAGGCCGATCTGTTCCTGCGGATACGCCCGGGCACCGACCTGGCGCTGCTCAACGGCCTGATGCACCTCCTCGTCGAGAACGGCCACACCGACCCGGAGTTCATCGCCGAGCACACCGAGGGATGGGAGGCGATGCCCGGCTTCCTGCGGGACTACCCGCCCGCCGCGGTCGCGGAGATCACCGGCATCCCGGAGGCGGACATCCGTCTGGCCGCCCGCTGGATCGGCGAGGCGGGCGAGTGGATGAGCTGCTGGACCATGGGCCTCAACCAGAGCACCCACGGCACGTGGAACACCAACGCGCTGATCAATCTCCATCTGGCCACCGGAGCCATCTGCCGCCCCGGCAGCGGCCCCTTCTCACTCACCGGCCAGCCGAACGCCATGGGCGGCCGGGAGATGGGCTACATGGGCCCGGGCCTGCCCGGCCAGCGCGTCCTGCAGTCCGACGACGACCGCGCCGACGCCGAGGAGCTGTGGGGCCTCGCAGCCGGGACCCTGCGCACGGACGCGGCGGGCATCGGGACCGTCGACATGTTCCGGCGCATGTCGGAGGGCGACATCAAGGCCTGCTGGATCATCTGCACCAACCCGGTGGCATCCGTGGCCAACCGCCGCACCGTCATCGAGGGGCTCGAAGCCGCGGAGTTCGTCGTCACCCAGGACGTCTTCGCGGACACCGAGACCAACGCCTACGCCGACGTCGCCCTGCCCGCAGCACTGTGGGGCGAGGCCGAGGGCGTCATGATCAACTCGGAGCGGAACCTCACGCTCGCCGCACACGCCGCCGATCCGCCGGGGGAGGCCTGGCCGGACTGGCGGATCATCGCGCGGATCGCCTGCGAGATGGGGTACGAAGAGGCCTTCGGCTACAGCAGCGCGGAGGAGATCTTCGAGGAGATCAAGCGGGCCCACAACCCGAGGACCGGATACGACCTGCGGGGAGTCACCTACGAGCGACTGCGCCGGACCCCCGTCCAGTGGCCCAGCGCCGCTCCGGACGGCCCCGCCCGCAACCCCGTCCGCTACCTGAACGACGGCGTCAGCCAGACCCTGGCCGTACGTCCCGACGGGAGCGTGCCCCGGCTTGCCTTCCCCACGGTGAGCGGCCGGGCGGTCTTCCACGCCCGCCCGCACATGCCCGCGGCCGAGATGCCCGACGACGACTTCCCCTTCGTGCTCAACACGGGCCGCCTGCAGCACCAGTGGCACACCCTGACGAAGACCGGGAAGATCGCCAAGCTCAACAGGCTGAACCCCGGGCCCTTCGTCGAGATCAACCCGCGGGACGCGGCGGCCCTCGCCATCGGCGAGGGCGATCCGGTGGAGGTCGCCTCCCGGCGCGGCCGGGCCGTGCTGCCGGCCGTCGTGACCGACCGGGTGCGGCCCGGGGACTGCTTCGCGCCGTTCCACTGGAACGATCTCTTCGGCGAGTACCTCAGCGTCAACGCGGTCACCAACGACGCCGTCGACCCGGTGTCCCTCCAGCCCGAGTTCAAGGTCTGCGCCGTGACCCTGGCGAAGGTCGCCGCCGTCGTCCCGGCCTCGCCGGAGCCTGCCGACGTCATCGCCCCGGCCCTCCTGGACGCCCCGGCCGCCGCACTCGCCGGGATGTTCGGGATCACGCCCACAGCCCCGCCCGTGCTGGCCGAACACGAGCGGCGTTACCTGTCCGGATTCCTCGCGGGACTCGGTACGCGGCCCGCGGGCACCCCGGTACTGCCGGTGCACGCGCCGTTCGAACCCGGCCACGCCCTGTGGGTCAACGGGGTACTGGCCGGCATGTTCTCCCGCTCGCCCGCCGATGCGTCCCGCGGCCCGGAGCCCGCGGCGACGGGACGGGCACCGGACACCGAATCCGGCCGGCAGGTCGTGGTCCTGTGGGCGTCGCAGACCGGCAACGCCGAGGAGGTCGCCGCGGCCGCGGCCCAGCGGCTGACCGCCGAAGGGCGGACGGCGACCCTCCTCGGGATGGATGACAGCCCTCTGACGAGCCTCCCGCGCACCGCCGATCTGCTGGTCGTCACCAGCACGTTCGGTGACGGCGACGCGCCGGACAACGGCTCCGGGTTCTGGGAGTCGCTCAACGCACCCGACACGCCCCGGCTGGACGGTGTGCGCTATGCCGTGCTCGCCCTCGGGGACTCCTCGTACGACGACTTCTGCGGGCACGGCAGACGCCTCGACGAACGCTTCGGTGAGCTGGGCGCCGTGCGGCTCGTCCCCCGTACGGACTGCGAACCGGACTACGAGGAGCCGGCCGGGCGGTGGCTGGAGGAGGTGTTCGCCGCACTGGGCGCCCCGTCCGGCCCCGCCACCCCCGTCGCCCCGTCCGCCCTCGCCGCACCTCCGATCACGACCCGCTCCACCAGGACGGCGACCGGGCGCCTGGTCGGCAACAGGCTGCTGAGCCTTCCCGGTGCCACCAAGGAAGTGCGTCAGTTCACCTTCGACACGCGGGACAGCCCGGTACCGCTCACCTACGAGGCGGGTGACGCGTTGGGGGTGGAAGCACGCAACTGCCCGGATCTGGTGGCGGAGTGGCTGGCCGTCACCGGACTGGACGCGGCGGAGCCGGTCGACGTGTCAGGCGTCGGGCCCGTGCCACTGGGGGAGGCGCTCCACCGGCACCTGGACATCGCCCGGATCACTCCCGGACTACTGCGCCTGGTCGCCGGCCGCACCCACGACCGCACCCTCAAGAAGTTGCTGCGGCCGGACAACAAGGGCGAACTCGCGCAGTGGACGTGGGGCCGCCAGGCCGTCGACGTCATCGCCGGACACTCCGCCCGCGCCACCGCGGCCGAGTGGACCGGCGCCCTGGCACGCCTCCGGCCGAGGCTGTACTCCATATCGTCCAGCCCGCTCACCGACCCCGCCCTCGTGCGGCTCACCGTCTCCGTCGTCCGCTACGAGAACCGGCACGGCGCCGTCCGCAAGGGCGTGGCCTCCACCTTCCTCGCCGACGCGGAGGCGGGCAGCCCCGTCCCCGTCGTCGTCCAGCGCGCCCCGCACTTCCGCCCGCCGGCGGATCCGGCCACCCCCATGGTGATGGTCGGCCCCGGCACCGGAGTCGCCCCGTTCGTCGGCTTCCTCGACGAACGGCGCGCTCTCGGACACCGGGCCGCCAACTGGCTGTTCTTCGGCGAGCAGCGCAGGGCCACCGACTTCTACTACCGGGAAGAGCTCGACTCCCTGCACCGGGACGGCACCCTCACCCGGCTGGACACCGCCTTCTCGCGCGACCAGCGGGCCAAGATCTACGTCCAGGACCGGATGCGCGAGCACGGCGCCCAGCTGTGGTCGTGGCTCCAGGAGGGGGCCCACTTCTACGTCTGCGGCGACGCCTCCCGGATGGCGAAGGACGTGGACCGGGCGCTGCGGGACATCGCCGTGGCCCACGGAGGACTCCAGGAGGGCGCCGCAGCCGCGTACGTCAAGCAGCTCGCCGCCGACAAGCGGTACGTGCGCGACGTGTACTGAGCTCAGTTCCCGGACACGGCGGCGCTGAAGGCCGGGAGATACGCGGACTCGTGGCCCTCGGCCGTCGGGTGGACGTTCGAGCCGCTGATCCACGCGTCGCTCGTACAGATCTCGTGTCCCGCGAAAGCGGGCCGGCCGTCCGCGAAGGCGAATCCGGCCGCCGCCGCACGGCCCGCGATCGTCTCGTTGAGAAGATCCGAACCCTGGTTGACGGCCGTGCGCTTGGCGGAGCTGAGCCCGCCGAGGCAGAGGCCGCCCTCCTTGTAGAGGTGCGGGTACCCGACGATGACGACCTCGGCGTGGGGCGCCCGGGCGCGGACGGTCGCGTAGAGGCTGTCCAGCTCGCCCGGCAGCTCGTTCACCACGTACTCCCCGGCCGTTCTCAGGGCCCGCTCGCAGGCCGACTGGGTGGAGTACTGACAGCTGAGCATGGTCGAGGCGAAACCGGAGTCGTTGCCCCCGATGCTCAGGCTGACCAGGGTGGTGTCCTCGTCCAGCTCGTCCACCTGGTCAGCGAGCACGTCAGGGATCTTCGCACCGCCGCAGGCGGCGAAGGAGAACGCGGCCGGGTCGTTGGCGTCGGCCCAGAGAGCCGGATAGGCGTTGCGGCTGCGGGTGCACGCGATGTCGGAGTAGCTGCCGGCGCCGGTACCGGAGGCGTACGAGTCACCGAGGGCCACGTAGCGCACGTCGGCCGCGGCGGCCGCGGTCGACGAGGCGGATGCCGGGACGGCGACGGAGGCGAGCGCGAGGGCCAGCAGAGCGGAGCCGGCTGTACGGGGCAGGGGCATGGGGATCTCCGTGGTGTGGGAGCGAGGACGGCCGGTGCACGGCTGCCGCGTGACGGCCGTGACCACGCCCAACTTCCCGCTCCCGTGCCCGCGCGTCATCGGTGAAATGACCGACTCCCGGACCGGCCCGGTCCGGGAGTCAGGGCGGAGCAGCCGTCTCTCAGCCGGCGGACTCGCCCGCGTCCGGGCTCAGTACGCCCGCACCGACCAGGACGAAGATGACGATGCCGAGGATCACCCGGTAGATGACGAACGGCATGAAGCTCTTGGTGGTGATGAACTTCATGAACCACGCGATGACCGCGTACCCGATCACGAACGCGACGATCGTGGCGAAGACGGTGGGCCCCCAGGAGACGGGGCCTTCCCCGGCGTCCTTGAGCGTGAACAGGCCGGAGGCCAGGACGGCGGGCACCGCCAGCAGGAAGGAGTAACGGGCCGCGGCCTCGCGGGTGTACCCCATGAGCAGACCGCCGCTGATGGTGGCGCCCGAGCGGGAGACGCCCGGAACCAGCGCCATGGCCTGGCAGAAGCCGAAGATCAGACCGTCCTTGACGCCCAGCTCCTTGAGCGACTTGCGCTCCTTGACGGCGCGGTGCTTGCCGCCCGCCTCGTCACGGGCCGCGAGGCGGTCGGCGATCCCCAGGACGATACCCATGCCGATCAGAGTGGTCGCGATCAGGCGCAGGTCGCGGAACGGACCTTCGATCTGGTCCTTGAACGCGACGCCGAGCACACCGATGGGGAGCGAGCCGATGATGACCAGCCAGCCCATCTTGGCGTCGTGGTCGCTGCGCATCGAGGCGTCGGTCAGCGACCTGAACCACGCGGAGAGGATCCTGCCGATGTCCTTGCGGAAGTAGATGAGGACCGCGGCCTCCGTGCCGATCTGCGTGATGGCGGTGAACGCCGCACCGGGGTCCTGCCAGCCCGCGAACGCCGCGGTCAGCCGCAGGTGCGCGCTGGAGGAGATCGGCAGGAACTCGGTCAGTCCCTGCACGATGCCCAGGACGAATGATTCGAACCAGCTCATGGGGCTTTGGCCATCCCGGAGGTACTCATGCAACGGCCGACGGACGCGAGGGCCGTCGGCGGCGTGCGGATGCGGTCAGAAAGGGGGGACGGGACGCCACGGCCCCGGACATCCTCTGTCGGTTGCGCGCAGCGTATCGCCTGCAGGTGAACAGACTTCCGCCTGCCCCTTGCTACGCCCCGCCGCCCGCCTCCGGCGACGAGACGCCTTCCGCCCCGCCCAGCCGATGCCGCCTGCGCCACGCCACCAGTGCCGCACCCGCGCCGGACAGCACGATGAAGCCCATCGCGGCCAGGAACACCGGTGACGTCGGGGAGGAAGCCGTGCTGCCCGCGATGACGTACGCGGCGGTGTTCGGGATCGAGCCGAGCCCGGTGGCGAGCAGGAACGGCGGATAGCCCATGCGGGAGGTCGCCGCACAGTAGTTGGCCGCGGCGAACGGCACCCCGGGGAAGAGCCGCAGCGCCAGCATGGACCTGAACCCGTGACGGCTCAGCAGCCCGTCGGCCGCCTGGAGGTACTTGCCGCGCAACAGCGTGCGGAGTGCGTCCTGCCCCAGCACCCTGCCGAGGAGGAAGGAGACACCGGCACCGAGGACGGTGCCGGCCAGCGCCGCCGCGAGACCGGTCTGTGCCCCGAACAGCGCACCGGCGGCCAGGTTGAGGAGCGGGCGTGGCACGAAGGCCACCGTGCACACGCCGTACACGAGGCCGAACAGCATCGCCGCGGCGGAACCAGTCAGTTGGGGTGGCCAGCCGGAGGCCAGCAGTCGCTGTGGTTCGAACTGCAGCATGGTGACGGCGGCGGCCAGCAGGACCGCCACGAGCAGGGAGAACCGGGACCAGGGGGACAGCAGCGCCCTCGTACAGCGCACTGCGAGGCCGCCGGAGGGCCGTGTTGCGGGGACGGGGTCGAACATCTGGGGAGCGTAACCGAAACCGCTGTGTGATCGTCGTAATGTGGACGCCATGAGTCCATCGGCACACTCGCACCCCGTGGTGCCGGAGAGTGCCCTCGCCGACACCGTACTGGGCCGGCTCACCACGCTGTACCCCGCCGCGGCCGACCCCGAACGGGCGGCTCGCGCAGCCGCGTACATGAAGAACATCGCCCCCTTCCTCGGTATCGCCACCCCGCAGCGCCGACTGCTCTCGCGAGAGGTTCTCCACGGCGTCGGACGTCCGGACGAGGCGGACTGCACCGCGGTCGCCCTGCGGTGCTGGGCTCTGCCGGAGCGCGAGTACCAGTACTTCGCGACTGATTTCCTGCGCCGCCATGTGGCCCGCTGCTCGTCCGGATTCCTGCCGGTCCTGCGCCATGTCGTCGACACCGTGCCCTGGTGGGACACCGTCGACCTGCTCGCCGTGCACGTCGCGGGGCCTCTCGTGGCGGTCGATCAGGGGCTCCGTGTCGCGATGGACCGCTGGATCGAGGACGACAGCGTCTGGGTCACCCGTACGGCGCTGCTCCACCAACTGCGGTACAAGGAAAGGACCGACACGAAGCGGCTGTTCGGCTACTGCCTGCTCCGCGCGGAGCACCCCGACTTCTTCGTCCGCAAGGCGATCGGCTGGTGCCTGCGCGAATACGCCAGGACGGACCCGGAGGCCGTACGCGACTTCGTCGGCGGCGCGCGGGACCGCCTCTCGCCGCTCTCGGTGCGCGAGGCGCTCAAGAACATCGGCTGAGCCGGGTCGGCGGGCCCGCGCGAAAACCATTCGACGCCGCCGTGCCGCTCCGCCATGATCAGGGGCATGTTCCGGTACGCCTTCCTCGCAGCGCAGTCCGCAGTCGCGGACACGCCGAAGGCTGCCGTGAGCCCCGCGACCGCGTGCACAGCAGCGGTCGCAGCAGCAACTGACGCAGCGTCCACCGCTGCCGCGGCGCCCTTCGGCGGCGCCCGAAGCTGACCCTCCCCCGACAGTCCGGCGGACCCCGTGAGGGGAGGGTCGGCGGGGCCCTGGGGTCTTCTCTCTTCAGCTTCGAAATCCAAGGATCGAGCCATGCCCAAGACGGCATACGTGCGCACCAAGCCGCACCTCAACATCGGCACCATGGGCCACGTCGACCACGGCAAGACCACTCTGACCGCCGCCATCACCAAGGTGCTCAGCGACCGCGGGACCGGCACGTTCGTGCCGTTCGACCGGATCGACCGGGCCCCCGAGGAGGCGCAGCGCGGCATCACCATCAACATCTCGCACGTCGAGTACGAGACCGACACCCGGCACTACGCGCACGTCGACATGCCCGGACACGCCGACTACATCAAGAACATGGTCACCGGAGCGGCCCAGCTCGACGGGGCGATCCTCGTGGTGTCCGCGCTCGACGGCATCATGCCGCAGACCGCGGAGCACGTCCTGCTGGCCCGTCAGGTCGGCGTCGACCACATCGTCGTCGCCCTCAACAAGGCCGACGCGGGCGACCCCGAGCTCACCGACCTGGTCGAGCTGGAGGTCCGCGAGCTGCTCTCCGCGCACGGTTACGGCGGGGACACCGTGCCCGTCGTGCGGGTCTCGGGGCTCGGCGCGCTGCAGGGCGACCCACGCTGGACCGCGGCCGTCGAGGGGCTGCTGGACGCCGTCGACACGTACGTACCGATGCCGGTGCGCTACACCGACGCGCCGTTCCTCCTGTCCGTGGAGAACGTGCTCACCATCACGGGCCGCGGCACCGTCGTCACCGGAGCCGTGGAGCGCGGCACCGTGCGCGTCGGGGACCGCGTGTCGGTGCTCGGCGCGGACGTCGAGACCGTCGTCACCGGCCTGGAGACCTTCGGGAAGCCGATGGAGTCCGCGGAGGCCGGCGACAACGTCGCGCTGCTGCTGCGCGGGGTCGAGCGCGACCGGGTCCGCCGCGGGCATGTGGTGGCGGCGCCCGGCAGCGTGACACCGAGCAGGCGGTTCACCGCTCAGGTGTACGTCCTGTCGGCCCGGGAAGGGGGCCGGACCACACCGGTCACCACCGGATACCGGCCGCAGTTCTACATCCGTACGGCGGACGTCGTCGGAGATGTCGACCTCGGCGAGGCGGCGGTGGCGCGGCCCGGTGACACGGTCACCATGACCGTCGAGCTGGGACGTGACGTCCCGCTGGAGTCCGGCCTCGGCTTCGCCATCCGCGAGGGCGGCCGGACGGTCGGCGCCGGTACGGTCACCGCCCTCCTCTGAGGGCACGTGTGCGGCCCGCCTTCCCGACCCCGGGAGGGTGGGCCGCGTCTTCTGGGGCAGACTGGGGCGCATGGCAGACACAGCACTCGTACTGGGTGCCGGAGGCGTCACCGGCACCGCCTGGGAAAGCGGCATCCTGCACGGGCTCGCCAAGGCGGGCGTCGACCTCTCCACCGCCGATCTGATCGTCGGGAGCTCGGCGGGTGCCATCGCCGGGGCGCAGCTCGCGTTCGGACCCGCCGGCATCGGTGATCTCTACGAGCGGCAGCTCGCCGCCCCGGAGAACGAGAAGGCGGCCGGCAGGCTCGGCCCCGTCACCGTCCTGCGTTACGCGAGAGCGGTGCTCTCCTCCCGGACGCCCGAGGAGTACGGCCGGAGGCTGGGCGCCCTGGCCCGGGACAGCCGGCCCGGCGCGGCCGCGGACGAACGGCGGGAGATGATCGCGAGCCGCCTTCCGTCGTCCGAATGGCCCGGACGGCACCTGCTGGTCACCGCCGTGGACGCGTCCACCGGCGCGCTGCACACCTTCGACAGCACGGGCTCGGTCACGCTCGCCGACGCCGTCACGGCCAGCTGCGCGATCCCGCTGGTCTGGCCCGTGGTCAGTGCCGGAGGGGGGACCTGGATCGACGGGGGCGTGCACTCCCCGGCCAACGCGCACCTCGCTGCCGGCTACGAACGCGTCGTCGTGATCGCGCCCACCGCCAGTGGCAACAAGGTGATCGTCTCGCCCCGCGCGCAGGCCGCCGAACTGGAGGCCGCGGGCGCCCGCGTCGAGGTGATCACTCCGGACGCCGGCACCCGGAGGGCCATCGGCCGCAACTCGCTGGATCCCGCACGCCGGGCCGCGGCGGCCCGGGCCGGCCTCGCCCAGTCCGCCGCCCACACCGAAGCGGTCGCCGCGGTGTGGAACGGCTGACCCGGCGGGGACGGGGCCCGGCGCCCGGCACAATGGGGGCGTGAACGAGCCGATACCCGTGATCCGCGACACCGACTGCGGCACCGCCAGGCTGCTGCCCGACGTGGACCGGGACCGGGCCTGGCTGCTCACGGTCGACGGCGCCCCGCAGTCGTACGTCGATCTCGACGAGCCGGAGCACCTGGAATTCGAGTACGTGCGACGGCTCGGCCACGTCGTGGACCTGGCCGGCGCCCCGGGGGATCCGCTGGCCGCGGTGCATCTCGGCGGCGGCGCGCTCACGCTGCCCCGCTACGTCGCGGCGACCCGGCCAGGCTCCGGCCAGGACGTGGCCGAGGCGGACCGAGGGCTCGTCGAGCTGGTCGGGGAGTACCTGCCGCTGCCCGAGGGGGCCGGAATCACCGTGCACGGCACCGATGCCCGGGTATGGCTCGACGAGGCACCGGCGGGTTGCGCCGATCTCCTGATCGCCGATGTCTTCGGCGGCGCGCGGGTGCCGGCGCACCTCACCTCCGTCGAGTACGCGCGGGCCGCCGGGCGGGTCCTGCGGACGGACGGCGTCTACGCGGCCAATCTGGCCGACAGTGCGCCCTTCACCTTCCTGCGCTCGCAACTGGCCAACTTCGCCGAGGTGTTCGACGAGCTCGCCCTCATCGCCGAGCCGGCCGTCCTGCGCGGCCGGCGCTTCGGCAACGCGGTGCTGCTCGCCTCGCGCGCCCCGCTCGACATCGCGCCGCTCACCAGGCTGTGCGCCGCCGACGCGTTCCCCGCGCGGGTCGAACACGGAGCGGCGCTCACCCGGCTCATCGGCGATGCGAGGCCGGTGCGGGACAGTGAGGCCGTGGCCTCACCCGAGCCTCCCGACGGAGCCTTCAGCATCGGCTGACCCGCTGGACGAATGCTCCGGAACGCTGATCTTCCTGACCGAGCTGCGGCGCGTCAGGTTCCGGACGTCCGGAACGAGCAGCACGCCCGCCGTCACCAGCACGATCAGTGCGGCACAGCCCCACAGGGCCTCGCTGCGGCCGACGAGCGTCTCCACCGGGCCGGCTGCCGCCGTGGCCAGCGGCACCATCGCGACCGAGCCGAACCAGTCGTACGCCGCGACGCGGGACAGCTTCTCCTCGGGGATCTCCTGGTGAAGGGCCGTCATCCAGGAGACCCCGAACACCTCGATGGCGACCCCCGTCACGAACATCACCGCGCAGAGGCCGGCCACCGGCAGCGGGATGGCGAGCGCCGCGGACGGCAGGGCGAGGGGGAACACGCAGAGCGTCCCGGCCAGCAGCAGCCGCCGGGGTTTCCACCGCATCATCAGCAGCGCCCCGCCTACGGTGCCGACCCCGAACGCGGCGAGAGCGAACCCCCAGGGGCGGGCGCCACCGAGCTGGTCCCGCGCCACCAGCGGCCCGTACACCGCCTCGGCGGCCCCGACGACCGCCACGACCACGGAGAACTGCAGCACGACGGCCCAGAGCCAGGGGCGCCCGGCGACCTCCTTCCAGCCCTCGCGAAGGTCGGCGAGCAGTCCGCCACCCGGTGCGCGCGGGGGGATGTGGCTCACGTTCAGGAAGGCCCGCAGGCCACCGGCCATGGCGAACGCCGCCGCGTCGACCGCGAGCACCCATCCCGGGTCCATGGCCGCGATCATGGCACCGCCGAGGGCCGCGCCACCGATGGCGGCACCGTGCATGGACATCCGGAAGAAGGCGAAGGCCCGGGCCGCCTGTTCAGCACTCACGCTGGACAGCAGCATGCCCTCGGCGGCCGGGCCGAAGAAGGCCTGCCCGGTTCCGCAGAGCGCCGTCAGCAGCATCATGTGCCACAGTTCGGCGTCGCCGGTCAGCACCAGCCAGGCGAACGCCGCCTGTGAGACGCAGTTGAGCGTGTTCGCGGCCACCATCACCCTGTGACGAGGCAGCCGGTCCGCGACCGCACCGCCGATCAGCAGGAAGAGCACCAGCGGCGCCGTACGCGCTGCGGCCACGAGGCCGACGTCGCCGCCGTCGCCGCCCGACTCCAGAACCGCGAACGCCGCCGCGATCAGTGCGCCGTTGGTGCCCAGGCTCGTGATGATCGCGGCGGCGGTCAGCAGACCGAAGTTGCGGCCCGCCGGCACGGGGCGGAGGGCGGGGGAGGGGGAGGGAGCGGCGGAAGTCACCAGGGGACTATCCCCGCCCCGGCCCCTTCCCGCCAAATGGAGGGACCCGGTCTGTGCGCCGGAGGGTCAGGACGCCGTCTCCGCGCCTTCCGCCAGACGTACCGTGCTGAGGATCTTCTGGATGGTGGCGTCCGGGAGTTCGTCGTCGACACCGGCGCTGGCGTGGAGGATCCAGGACGAGTACTCGCCCTTCGCGTTCTTGAAGCTGAAGGCGGTCGACTTGCCGTCGGTGTCGCACTTGTTCTTGTTGGCCAGCCCGGTGGCGGTCGCCGTGACGACGCTGCCGGAAAGGCCCGACTTCGTCGTGTACGGCTCGGCCTTACCGATCTTGACCTTCTCCTTCGGGTCCTCCTGCGCATAGGCGGCCCAGACCCAGTTCGCGGCCTCGTTCCTGGCCGCCTCGTCCGTGCTCTTGGCTCCCTGGCCGCCCTTGGTGCCGACACCGGCCAGGCCGGTGTCCTCCTTGGTGCCGTCCTTGTCCGTGTCGTCGACGCACCACTTGCTCTTGTAGTGCGCGGGCGCGGAGAAGCCGACCGCCGGCGGGCCGGTGGGGTCCTTCACGTCCTCGAATCCCGAGATCACGCCGGTACCCGAGACCTCCCAGTCGCCGGGCACGTCGAACTGCGTGCCCCACTTGGGATTGGTCACGACCTTCCAGCCCGGAATCGTGGGTGCCGCCTCCTCACCGCCCCGCGGGTTCTCCGCGGGGGAGGACGTGGCGTCGGACGGCTTCGCGGACGGTGACGTGGACGCCTTGCCGCCGGCCACCTCCGAGCCCTTGTCGTCGTCCTTGTTCATGACGACGACACCGGTGACGACCGCCGCGACGACGACAGCGGTGGCCGCCAGGACGGCGACGAGGGTCGTCTTCTTCCTGTCGTCCGGCTGCGGGCCGCCGGGTCCGCCCGGTACGGCGTACTGCGGCACGGTGGGCTGCTGGTACGGGTTGGGCTGCGGGTACCCCGGCTGCTGCCCTGGGTGACCCTGCTGCTGATATCCCGGCTGCTGGTAGGGATTCGGCTGTTGGTACCCCGGCTGCTGGTACGGGTTCTGGTTCTGGTCCTGCGGGTTCTGCTCGCCCCCGGGCGGCTGCTGTCCTGGCCACATGGCCAGTAACCATAGAGGGGTGGGGAGCCCTCTGCTACGGGCGCCCCTGTGAGGGGATGGTCAAAGAGTGCTACTCGTTAGTAACATAATCGCCATGAGCACTGAAGAGATGACAGTCGGCGACATCCTGTCCGCGAGCGTCCCGATGGTCCGGACCCTCGGGATCGAGTACCTGGAGACGACCGCGGAGCGCGCCGTCCTCTCACTCCCGGACCGCGCCGAATACCACAACCACCTCGGCGGCCCTCACGCCGGAGCGATGTTCACGCTCGCCGAGTCGGCGAGCGGCGCTGTCGTCGTCGCCGCGTTCGGCGACCAGATGACCCGGGCCGTTCCGCTGCCCGTCACCACGGAGATGGCCTTCAAGAAGGTGGCCATGGGTGCCCTCACCGCGACCGCGGCGCTGGGCCGCCCCGCGGCCGAGGTCGTCGCCGAGCTGGACGAGGGGAAGCGCCCGGAGTTCCCCGTCAGCGTCGAGATCCGGCGCGCCGACGGTGCCGTCACCAGCGAGATGAGCGTGGTCTGGACGCTGCGTCCGAACCGCTGACCGCCGCCCGGCACCGCGCGCCCCGGCCGACGGGCCGCGGAGGCCGTTCCGGCCGTCCGGCCCGGTAGGCTGCCCGCCGTGCACCACCCGTGGTGCACGACCGCAGATCTCTTACGGGAAGGACCCGCGTTGCACGTCCAGGAGTGGCTCGAGACCGTCCCCGCGGTCAGCATCTACCTCCTGGTGGGGGTCGTCATCGGACTCGAGAGCCTGGGCATTCCGCTGCCCGGCGAGATCATCCTCGTGAGTTCGGCGCTCCTCGCCTCCCAGCACGGCGACATCGACCCCGTGGTGCTGGGCGCCTGCGCGTCGGCGGGGGCGATCATCGGTGACTCGATCGGCTACGCCATCGGCCGCAAGGGAGGCCGCCCCCTGCTCGCCCGGCTGGGTGGGAAGTTCCCCAAGCACTTCGGGGAGCCCCAGATCGCCCTCGCGGAGCGCTCGTTCGAGAAGTGGGGCGTATGGGCGGTCTTCTTCGGCCGCTTCGTCGCACTGCTGCGGATCTTCGCGGGCCCGCTGGCCGGTGTCCTGCGTATGCCGTACTGGAAGTTCCTGATCGCCAACGTACTCGGCGGGATCGTCTGGGCCGGCGGCACCACCGCCGTCATCTACTCGGTGGGAGTCGTCGCCGAGGCGTGGCTCAAGCGCTTCTCGTGGCTGGGGCTGCTGGCGGCCGTCCTGATCGGTGTGATCTCGATGCTGGTGCTGAAGAACCGCGCCAAGAAGGCCGCGGGCCAGGCCGACCGCCCGGTGGCGGTACCCGAGCGGGACGTGGTCCCCGCGACCGACTGACGTGGCGCTGCCCGGGCCCGGCCGGGTCCGCCCTGTCCGGGCGGGCCGTGTGAGAGTCAGTCCCGCTGGTGCGCTGCGCGGTGGGCCTTCGCCAGCTCCACGTAGCCGGCAGCGTTGAAGGCGATGCCCTCGCGCTCCTCGGCGGTCAGCTCGCGCTTGACCTTGGCGGGTACGCCGGCGACGAGGGACCCCGGCGGAACCCGCATCCCCTGCGGCACGAGTGCCTGGGCCGCGATCAGTGAACCCGCCCCGATGTGTGCGCCGTTGAGTACGGTGGCGCCCATGCCGACCAGGACGTCGTCCTCGATGACGCAGCCGTGCAGCACGGCGTTGTGACCGACCGAGACCCTGGCGCCCACCGTCAGCGGGAAGCCGGGGTCGGTGTGCACGCTGCAGTTGTCCTGGATGTTGCTGTCGGGTCCGAGGGAGATGGGGCCGCCGTCGCCCCGCAGTACGGCGTGGTACCAGACACTGGAGCCCGCGGCCATCGACACCTCGCCGATGACGACGGAGGTCGGTGCGAGGAAGGCGTCCGGATCGACGTCCGGCTCCTTCCCGCCGACGCCGGTGACCAAAGCCCGTTCTGTCATCGCCTGCTCCTCCGGTGGGGTGTGGCGCTCGGCGCCCCTTGCTCCGCACGAACCGTAATGGACGGCCCCGGTGACCTGGGCCGGTGGGGTGAACATCACAGCTGGTCGCGCGGATCGGCTCCCGCCGGGAGGACTACCTTGGGCGGGTGCCGAAGATCCGGAACTTGTTCTCCTCCCTGGCCCTCCGGCGGCGTGCCGTCACATCCCGCGCCGTTCACCGTGTCTGGGCATGGGCGCAGGAATCGGGAGCGGTCACCGCGCAGCACCCCGGACGGCTCCGCTTCGGCCGTATCGGAACGGGTACCCGCCTCGCCTTCCCGCAGGGCACGGTTTTCGGGGAGCCGTGGATCGAGCTGGGCGACCACTGCATCATCGGTGAACAGGTGACGCTCACGGCCGGTCTGATGCCCGATCTGGATCTCGGATCCGAACCCATCCTCTCCCTGGGGGACGGCGTGGTGCTGGGCCGGGGCAGCCATGTCATCGCCGACACCTCGGTGGCGATCGGCTCGGACACGTACTGCGGTCCGTACGTCTACATCACCTCCACCAACCACAGTTACGACGATCCGCACGAGCCGGTCGGCAAGCAGTGGCCGCGCATGGAGCCCGTCGTGATCGGGCCGGGGTGCTGGATCGGCACCGGAGCGGTGATCCTGCCGGGAGCCAGGCTCGGCCGCAACGTGGTGGTCGCGGCGGGAGCCGTCGTGCGGGGAGAGGTGCCGGACCACGCGGTGGTCGCGGGGGCGCCGGCCCGGGTGGTGCGGAGCTGGGATCCGGAGAAGGGCTGGCAGCCACCGCTGCGTACCCCCGCACCGGTGCCGATCCCCGAAGGGGTCACGCCCGAGCAGCTGGCCGCTGCGGCGCTGCTGGTGGAGGACCCGGACGACAGGGCCTGAGCTTCTGGCCGACGGGTCGGGCCGGGCCGTGGAGCGGCGCCCGCCTGTGCCGGACCGGGGTCCGTCCTGTACGTGCTGCTTCAGCCGGTCGCCAGCAGGACCGTTCCGAGCAGCGCCAGGCCCGCCCCCGCCGCCTGCACACCGCGCATCCGCTCACCCAGAACGCTCCGCGCCGCCAGCGCCGTCACCACCGGATACAGGGAGGCCAGGACGGCGGCCACGGTGACCGGGCCGTGCTGAGCGGCGATGGAGTACGTGCCGTTGGCCGCGACATCGGCGAGCCCGACGAAGGCCAGGGCCGGCAGAGCCGCCCGTACGACGCCGATTCCGCCTTCCTCCGGCAGCGCGCGGCCGCCGCGGCGCACGGAGACGTACAGGGCCGTTCCGCCGACCGCGATGTTCGTCATCCGCTGGACGAACAGGGCGAGGAAGAGTCCGGTCACGGTCGTGGACGCCTCCGCGATCAGTGCCATGACCGCTCCGAATCCGAACGCGGCCAGCAGGGTCAGCAGGACCGCCTGGCGTTGCACCGGTGCGCCACGCAGCTGAGGCCCCCCGGCCAGGACGACCCCCGCGACGGCGACGACCACTCCGGCGACCTGCAGCAGTCCTGGCCGCTCCCCGACGAGCAGGCCCACTGCCACCGGGACCGCCACCCCGAGGGAGCCGAGCGGGGAGACCACGCCCATCGGGCCGAGTGCCAGGGCCTTGTAGAAGCTCAGCATCGCCACAGGGCCGACGGCCCCCGCCGCGACCGCGAACCAGAGCCGGCCCCCGGCCTCGCTCCACGCGCCGGTCGCGATCACCACCACCCCCAGGACGACGGCGGCGATGCACTGCGACACGACCACCACGGTGAGCGCCGGGGCGCGCCGGGTGAGCAGTCCGCCGCCGAAATCGGCCAACCCCCACAGCAGGCTTGTGGCCAGGGCGAACAGTGCTGTCATCGGGCGCCTCGCAGTACAGTGCCGTGGTCGGTGGGTACGCCACACCGTAGTGCACTATTTTCAACTCTGTCATACAGAATATTGGACGGAATGTGTCTGACCTCGATCAGCTCACCCAGTCGCTCGCTCGCAATCTCAAGCGCTGGCGAGGCGAGCGCGGCTTCACCCTGGACGCTCTCGCGGCCCGAGCGGGGGTCAGCCGTGGCATGATCATCCAGATCGAGCAGGCACGCACGAACCCGAGCGTCGGCACCACCGTCAAGCTCGCCGACGCGCTCGGCGTCAGCATCACCACACTGCTCGACTACGAGCAGGGATCCCAGGTGCGGCTGGTGCCGGAGAGCCAGGCGGTGCGCATGTGGTCGACGGAGGCCGGCAGCTCGACCACGCTCCTGGTGGGCACCGAGGCCCGGGGGCCGATCGAGCTCTGGTCCTGGCATCTGATGCCCGGCGACGGCAGCGCTTCCGACCCCCATCCCGAGGGGACGGTGGAGCTCCTCCACGTCACGGCAGGTGAGCTGACCCTGATCGTCGACGGTGAGGTCCACGTGGTGCCCGCCGGCACCTCCGCCACGTTCGAGGCCCATGTGCCGCACAGTTACCGCAACGACGGCTCCGAGCCGGCCGATCTGACCATGGCGGTCTCCATTCCCCCGGTCGTCCGCCGTGAGAGCAAGTGAGCGGTTGGTGCGGGCTGTTGGCGTGAGCGGCATGCGCGCATCCCTGGGGGTGAGCGGCGATACCCCCCCTGGGTGAGTGGTGAGGCCTCACCGGCCGCCCCGACCGGCTGGACGGCCTGCTCGCCCCGCCCGTCGCGAACGCGGTGGCGGCCGATCGGGTGGCCTGCCGGCTGACCGTGCCGTGCGGGGCGCCGGGCCGCCCTGCCGGACGCGGGCGTACCGGAGGGCCTCGGTGCCGGAGGGCGCCCGGTGTCCGAAGTGGCCCCTCAGGGCGTCAGACCAGGGGAGGGTTCGGGTGCGGAGGCGCCCGGACGGCCCCCTTGAGCAGGTTGATGGTGCGTTCGTGGACGTCGCCCACCCGGTCCGTGACGCGCACCCTGACCAGTATCCCGCCGGCCTCTCGTCGCCGCTTCCGTCAGCCGGCCGATGAGGAGGTTCCGGCTGGGCAGAGGCAGGCCCGGCCCCATCCGGACGAGATCGAAATCCGTGCCGTCCGTGAGCCCGCGCGAGGTGATCAGCCGCACCGTCTCCTCCCGGCTCGCCCACCTCTCGGATCCCGCAGGCCGCCTCCCGGCGTCGGGCAGGGCGAACTCGACGCGGTAGCCGATGCGGTCCACGACGGCGACGTCCTGCGCCGCGTTGAGAGGGCCCGACACGTGCAAGGGAGGAACGGTCAACTCATCCGGCTGCGACGGCCCTTGAGCCATCCCGTGGCGAAGTCCACGGCTGTGCGGAGAGGGAACAGGTGGCTCCGGGCGGTGCCCACCCGGCCGGTGCCCACCCTCCCGGCCCGAGCGTGGACGAAGTCGTCACCCAGAGCGGCGAAGTCGCTGTCGTCCAGGACGATGTCCTCGTACTCCCACCACCCTCCTCCTCCGCCCTCCGACGCCACCACGCAGCGGTAGAGGCGCCGGGGCGGGGCGGGGCGGCGGTACTCCGCGAGGTGGAAGGCGGTGCAGCTGCCGAAGCCCGTGCCCAGCAGCAGGACCTGTGCGTCGGCCTCGTACAGCCGGGCCAGGGGGGACGCCTCGCCCAGGTGGCAGTCCTGGCGGTGCCCCGCGAGCAGCTGGGCCGCCGCAGGGCCGAGCGCGGCGAACGAGGTCTGCGGGTGGGTGCTGCGCAGCGCGCCGGGAGTCAGCCGCACCACTTCGGCGAGCGCCCCCATCGTGGGTGCGGGAGAGGCCGCCGGGTCGAACGCCGGCATCGAGGCACGCACCTCGGCGCGTGCCTCGTCACTCAGGCCGCGCACACGGTCCAGGAAGGAGCGCGAGGTGTCGGAATTCTCCGGAGTGAAGGCCGGGACGACCAGCGTGCCCTGCGGCCCCAGAGCCCGGCGCAGCGCGTCGGCCATGCTCCGGGCGTCCCCGCCCACGGAACGCATCGATGCGTGCACCAGCACCACACCACCCTGCCGTACGCCGAGCTCGTACAGCTGGGCGGCGGCGCGTTCACCGCCGAGGAGGGGAGGCTGTGTCACAGGCCGCATTCTCCCGCGCCGGGACTCTTCGCGACACCACGCCTGGGGCGCCGGGCCGGTGTTCCCGACGGAGCCGCGTCATCGCGCGGGCGGGGCCGTGGGGACGCCGGGCGCCGGAGCCCGGGTCAGCGGCGAAGGCCCAGGCGGGGTATCTCGATCGCCGGGCAGCGGTCCATCACCATGGCGAGGCCCGCCTCACGCGTGCGCTCGTACGCCTCCTCGTCGATCACACCGAGCTGGAACCAGACCGCCTTCGCGCCGGCCGCCACCGCCTCGTCGGCCACGCCGCCCGCCAGCTCGCTGTTGACGAAGACATCCACCACATCGACGGGGAAGGGTATGTCCGCCAGCGAGGCGTATCCCTGTTCGCCGTGGACCGGCTCCGCCTTGGGGTGGACGGGCACCACCCTCTTGCCGAAGCGCTTGAGGACCTCCGCGACCCCGTAGGCCGCGCGGGCGCGGTTGCCGGACAGGCCGACCACCGCCCAGGTGTCGCCCGTGTCCTGGAGGATCCTGCGAACCGTCTCATCGTCTGCGTACATGCCCGGACAACGGACGGTCACGCCGGACCATTCCCCACGGGAGGGTGAGGGTGCCGGGCGGACCGGCGCATAGGGTGGACCGATGCAGGAGCAGTACCGGACAGTCGCCCGCGCGGGCGTGCACGAGACCGAGGTCAGCCGATCGCGTTTCCTCTGCGCGCTCGCCCCCGCCGCCACCGAGCAGGAGGCGCAGGAGTTCGTCGCGCGCATCCGCAAGGAGCACCCCACCGCCAACCACAACTGCTTCGCCTACGTCATCGGTGCCGACGCCGCCGTGCAGAAGGCCGGTGACGACGGGGAGCCCGGCGGAACCGCCGGCGTCCCCATGCTGCAGATGCTCCTGCGCCGGGACGTGCGGTACGCCGTCGCCGTCGTCACCCGCTACTTCGGCGGCGTCAAGCTCGGCGCGGGCGGACTGATCCGGGCGTACGGAGGAGCGGTCGGTGAAGCCCTCGACGCGCTGGGCACGACCACCCGCCGACGGTTCCGTCTCGCCACCGTCACGGTGGACCACCAGCGGGCGGGCAAGCTGGAGAACGATCTGCGGGCCACCGGCGTGGCCGTGCGTGACGTCAGCTACGCGGAGGCGGTGACCATCGGCATCGGGCTGCCGGACGCCGACGTGGACGGGTTCACCGCGTGGCTGGCCGACGCCACGGCAGGCTCCGCGACCCTCGAACTGGGTGGCGAGGCGTACGGGGACGTCCGGACCGGATGAGGGATCCGGGGCCGCGCGGCATTAGCGTGGTCGGGCCTGACACGGATCTCCCGTGGCGGGCGGGTGCCGGACCGGTGCGGTCCCGGGGGCGGAGGAAGTGGAACATGCGTGTCGTAGCCGTCGGAGTGATGTCGTGAGGATCCTGCACACCTCGGACTGGCACCTGGGCAGGTCCTTCCACCGCGTTTCCATGCTCGACGCCCAGGCCGCCTACCTGGATCATCTCGTCGAGGCGGTGCGGGAACACTCGGTGGACGTGGTCGTCGTGGCGGGCGACGTCTACGACCGTGCCGTACCGCCTCTGTCGGCCGTCCAGCTGTTCGACGACGCGCTGCACCGGCTCGCCGCCGCCGGGGTGCCGACCGTCATGATCTCCGGGAACCACGACTCCGCCCGCAGGCTCGGTGTCGGCGCGGGTCTCATGGCACGTGCCGGGATCCACCTGCGTACCGACCCCGGCGACTGCTCCACCCCGGTCGTGCTGCGCGACACGCAGGGCGACGTGGCGTTCTACGGACTGCCCTATCTGGAACCCGCCCTCGTCAAGGACGGCCTGGGCGCCTCGAAAGCGGGGCACGAAGCCGTCCTCACGGCGGCCATGGACCGGGTGAGGGCCGACCTCGCGTCCCGGCCGGACGGCACCCGGTCCGTGGTGCTCGCCCACGCGTTCGTGGCGGGCGGTGAACCCAGCGACAGTGAACGCGACATCACGGTCGGCGGCGTCGCAGCCGTCCCCGCCGGGGTCTTCGACGGCGCCGACTACGTGGCGCTCGGCCACCTGCACGGCTGCCAGACGGTCACGGAACGCGTGCGCTACTCGGGGTCGCCGCTCGCGTACTCCTTCTCCGAGCACGCGCACCGCAAGACGATGTGGCTGATCGACCTCGGCGCCGGCGGAGACCTCGTCGCCGAACGCGTCGACTGCCCGGTCCCGCGCCCGCTCGCACGGCTGCGCGGCCCCCTCGGGACGCTGCTCGAGGACCCTGGCCTCGAACGGCACCGGGGTGCCTGGGTGGAAGCCACCCTCACCGACCCGGCGCGGCCCGCCGACCCGATGGCCCGCCTGCTCGAGCGCTTCCCGTACACCCTCAGCCTGGTCTTCGACCCCGAGCGTGCCCCCGAGGACCCCCTCGCGTCGTACGCCCAGCGGCTCCAGGGACGGGACGACCAGCAGGTGGCGGAGGACTTCGTGGCCCATGTACGCGGCGGGAGCGGCCCCAGTGCTCAGGAGCGGACGGTGCTGCGCGCCGTCTTCGACGACGTACGGGTCGGCGACGGGATCGACGAGGTGTCCCGATGAGGCTCCACAAGCTCACCCTCACCGCGTTCGGTCCCTTCGGGGCCACTCAGGAAGTCGACTTCGACGCGCTGTCCTCGGCCGGGATCTTCCTGCTGCACGGCCCGACCGGCGCGGGCAAGACCTCCGTACTCGACGCGGTCTGCTACGGCCTGTACGGCGCGGTGCCCGGCGCGCGGCAGAGCCCCGGTACCTCACTGCGCAGTGACCACGCCCCGGTGGACCGGCCGACCGAGGTGTGCCTGGAGCTGACCGTCGGCGGGCGGCGGCTGGAGGTCACCAGGCGCCCGGCCCAGCCCCGCCCCAAGAAGAGGGGTGGCGGCTTCACGACCGAGAAGGCGCAGAGCTGGCTCCGCGAGTACGACCCCGAGCAGGGCTGGAAGGCGCTCAGCCGCTCCCACCAGGAGATCGGCGAGGAGATCGGCGGGCTCATGGGGATGAGCCGGGACCAGTTCTGCCAGGTGGTGCTGCTGCCGCAGGGCGACTTCGCGCGGTTCCTGCGCGCCGACGCGGAGGCACGCGGCAAGCTGCTCGGCCGGCTGTTCGACACCCGCCGTTTCGCGGCCGTCGAGGAGCGCCTGGCCGAACTGCGCCGTGCGGCCGAGGCCCGGGTGAAAGCCGGGGACGAGCAGATCCTCGCCCTCGCGCAGCGGATCGCGCAGGCGGCCGGGCCCGCGGCCGAGGAGGCGGCGCTGCCCGAGGAGCGGCCCGGGCAGCCCGGTCTCGCCGAGGGGGTCCTGCAGTGGGCCGCCGTCGCGCGCAGCGGAGCCCGTGAGCGGCTCGACATCGCCGAGTGCGTCCTGGCCGAGGCCGAGGGCCGGAGCGCCGCCGCGCGCCACGCACTCGAGGCCGAGCGCGAACGTGCCCGGTTGCAGCAGCGGTACGCGGAGACCCGGCGCCGCGCCGCAGGGCTGGAGGACCGCCGCGCGGAACGCGACCGCTGCCACGAACAGCTGGCCCGCGCGCGCAAGGCGGACCTGGTCGCCCCGGCGCTCGATCTGCGCGACGAGGCCGAGCGGGCCCACCGTACGGCCGTCCGTGCACGCGAACGGACCCGTGCGGGGCTGCCTCCCGAGCTGGCGGAGGCGAGCCTGGAGCAGCTGGCCGGCAGGGAACGCGGGATCCGTGCGGAACTGGGCGCACTCGACGCCGCACGCCGCGCAGAACGGCGCAGCGCCGAGATCGAGGCGGAACGAGCCGGCCTGGACCGGCAGTCCCGCTCCGACGACGAACTGATCCAGGAGACGGCGGAGTGGCTGAGCGGGTGGGACGCCACCCACCGGGGTCTCAGGGAACGCATCGAGACGGCTCAGGATGCCGCGACCCGCGCGGAACAGCTGGCCGGCCGGCTCGAGCCCGCGCGCAGGAGGCTGGAGGCGGCGCGCCGGAGTGACGCTCTCGGCGTGCAGGAGGGCGCTGCGGCGGCGGCCCTGACCGCAGCCCGTGAGCAGGCGGTGGACGCCCACGAGAAGTGGCTGGCACTGCGGGAGCAGCGGCTGCGCGGCATCGCGGCGGAACTGGCCGGTCAGCTCGTCGACGGCGTGCCCTGCACGGTGTGCGGCTCGGCCGAGCACCCGGAGCCGGCCCGCGCGGAGGCCGGCCACGTGGACCGTGCCACCGAGGAGGCGGCTCTCGCCGCCCACCAGCGGGCCGACCGGGCCCGGGCGGAGGCGGAGAGCGAGCTGGGGGTCCTGCGCGAACGGCTCGCGGCGGCGCGGGCGGAGGCGGCGGGCCCGGAGGCCGGAACCGGCACCCCCGGACCGGACCGGACCCCCGCTTCCGTGGCCGGCCTCAGGGCCGCCGTCGACCGCCTGACCCGGGAGCACGCGGAGGCGCACCGGCTGGCCGCAGGAGCGCACGCGGCCAGAGAAGCCCTCGCGGCCGCCGAGCGTGAGCACCTCGGCCGGCTCGACGACCGGCAGCAGGCGGAGCGGCGTGCGGCTGCCCGTACCTCGCAGCGGGAAGCGCTCGACCGTGAACAGGCTGTCCTGGAAGCCGAGTTGGTGAAGGCTCGCGGGGACTGTGCCTCCGTCGCCGAGCACGCCGGACTGCTGGAGCGCCGTGCCGGGCTGCTGGCCGAGGCGGCCGAAACGCTCCGTGCCGAGCAGAACGCCGCCGAACGGCTCAAGGAGGCCGACGGCAGGCTTGCCGACGCCGCCTTCCGGGCCGGCTTCGACACCCCGCAGGCCGCCGCCGCGAAGCTCCTCGGCGACACCGCGCAGCGGGAGCTGCAGCACCGGATCGACGCCTGGCAGACGGAGGCCGCCACGGTCGCCGACCGGCTCGCCGAGGAGGACGCCCGGGCGGCAGCCGGCCGTCCGCCCGCGACACCTGACGCGGCGCAGGCGGCGTACGACCTGTCCGCGAAGTTGCTGCGCGCCGGTGCCGCCGCCCACGCTGCCGCGCAGGAGCGCGGTGCGGAGCTCGGCCGGCTCTCCCGCCTCGCCGAGGAGGAGGTGCGCGCTCTGGGGCCGCTGCGCCAGGAGCACGAGAGGGTGGCCCGTCTCGCCGGACTGGCCGCGGGCACCTCCGCGGACAACGAGCGCAAGATGCGGCTCGAGGCGTACGTGCTGGCGGCCCGCCTCGAGCAGGTGGCCGCCGCGGCGACGGCCCGCCTCCAGCGCATGTCGGCGGGCCGCTACACGCTGGTCCACTCCGACGAGCGCAGCGGGGGCCGCAGGGCGGGGCTCGGCCTGCACGTCGTCGACTCGTGGACGGGCCGGGAGCGCGATACCGCCACTCTGTCCGGCGGAGAGACGTTCTTCGCCTCGCTCGCCCTGGCCCTCGGCCTCGCCGATGTGGTGACGGACGAGGCGGGCGGAGTGCGTCTGGACACGCTCTTCATCGACGAGGGCTTCGGCAGCCTCGACGACCAGACGCTCGACGAGGTGCTCGACGTCCTGGACTCCCTGCGCGAACGCGACCGCAGTGTCGGCATCGTCAGCCACGTGGCCGACCTGCGCCGGCGCATCCCCGCCCAGCTCGAGGTGGTGAAGGAACGGCACGGATCGGCGGTGGTCCACCGGGCGGTCGGCACGCTCAGCGGCTGACCGCCCGGCGCGGGAGAGGCGAGGAGTACACGATGCTGGTGGTCACGGAGCCGAGGGCGCCGATCCTCCCCGTGACCTGCTCCAGATGCCTCATCGACCTGGCGGTCACCTTGAGCACGAAGCAGTCGTCCCCGGTCACATGATGGGCCTCGACGATCTCGGGCGTCGTGTCCGTCAGATCGTGGAACGGCTTGTAGTTGCCGTTCGGGTAGCGCAGTCGTACGAGGGCGAGGATCGGGAGGCCCAGCCGTTCCGGGTCGACCACTGCGGCGTACCCGCTGATCACCCCCAGTTCCTCGAGCCGGCGCACCCGCTCCGTGACGGCGCTCGGGGACATCGCCACGGCGCGGGCCAGTTCCGCGAACGTCACGCGTCCGTCGCGTTGCAGTACATCGAGGATGCGCCAGTCCGTGGCGTCCGGGGAATACTCGGTCATGGCCGCCAGACAACAGGGAAATCCCTTGTCCATCAAGCGATGTGCCGGGGATCACGCCTTCCGGAGAGGGCGAGGCGGCCGTAGATTTTTGGTCATGACCTCACAGAACGTCACCATCGCCAACTCCGTCCTCCGGGTACCACCCGCCTCCCCGGCGGCCGCCGTCGCGTACTTCGGCGCATCGCTCGCCTTCCACGCGGACGTGTCCGATGTGGCCGCCGCCCTGGAGGCCGGCGGCGACCCTGGATTCGTCGTGCTGGACTCCCGGTCCACCGCGTCCTGGGACCAGGGCCACGTCCCCGGCGCGGTGCACCTGCCGACCGCTCTCATCGCCGAGCAGGCCGCCGGACTTCTCGACCCGGCCGTCCCCGTGGTCACCTACTGCTGGGGGCCGGGCTGCAACGGTGCGACCCGGGCCGCTCTTGCGCTCGCCGAACTCGGCTACCGGGTGAAGGAGATGCTCGGCGGATTCGAGTACTGGGTGCGCGAGGGGTTCGCCTTCGAGACCTGGGAGGGACCGGAGCGGCGCGCCGCCGACGCGCTCACCGCGCCCGTGGGCGCCGAGGACTGCGGCTGCTGATCCGGCACGTCCCGCGGACCGTCCCGGTGCGGGCTCGGGGAACGCGGGAAACGGTCAGGGCCGGAGGAGGGCTTCGAACAGGCTGCCGCCGTCGTCGCCGGCGGGCAGGCCGCTTACCTGGCCGTCACCGACCTCCACCACCCGCCACGTCCCGTCCTCCCGCAGCGCCATGTCGGTGGTCACCCACCGGCAGCCGAGAGCGCGCACGGCCTCGCCGACGGCGTCGAGGCCGGGCGACGGCAGTCGGTCCGGCGTGTCCGGGTGAGCCGTCACCCGCACAGCCTCGCCGTCCACCCACCACACACGTGCCTCGCCGCCCGGCACGAACGGCTCGTACGCCCGCAGCACCACTCCGCCGGCCAGGAAGTCCCCCTGCAGTTCGAGGAATCGGCCGACGACGGAGGCGAGCCGGTCCGCATCCCCCAGTTCCGGAACGAAACACGCCTCGTGCCATTCGTGCTTACGGGACTTCACGAAGTCCTTGACGATGCCGGGGCCGGGAGCGAGAGCCCCGGCGAGGCGCGACCAGACGGAGCCGTCCGGCAGGGCCTCCCCGGCGGGCAGTGCCCGCCAGACGCTGCGCGGCGTGAGCTCGCTGAACGCCTCGTACCAACCAGGGAGTTCGTGAGCTGTGCGGTACGCGGAGGCGTCGGTGAGCAGAGAACAGCCACGGGCGGACAGGGCGCGCTCCAGCTCCGGGTACCGCGCGGGCGGAATCATCCAGCCTCGGTACCAGTACGGCCCCGAGTCCCGCCTCACCCCGCCGACGGCGCTCTCCGCGTCCCCGGCGAGCAGTGCGTCGTGATCCACGAGGGCGGTCTGCGCGCCGGCGCGCCGGGCCGCAGCCGCCTCCTGGGCGAACTGGGGGTCGGGGAGCCGCGGACGCAGCGGGTCGCAGCAGAACAGGAAACCGGGCGGAGTCATGCGGGTGGACCGTTCTTCGGACTGTCGGCGGCGAGCGAGCGAGCGAGCGGGAGGGGAGGGGCCGGGGGCCGGTGGTCGCGCACCGGCCCCCCGGCGCCGCGCGATCAGAGCTTGGACAGCTCGTCCACGAGGTCGTCCAGGCCGAGCGACCCCTGCGACAGGGCGGCCATGTGCCAGGCCTTGAGGTCGAACGCGTCGCCGTGTGCCTTCCGGGCGTTCTCCCTGCCCAGGAGCCAGGCACGTTCACCCAGCTTGTAGCCGATGGCCTGACCGGGCATCGACAGATAGCGGGTCAGCTCGCTCTCCACGAAGTCCGCGGGCCGGCCGCTGTGGCTGCCGAAGAACTCCTCGGCCAGGGCAGGAGTCCACCGCTCACCCGGATGGAACGGCGAGTCCGCAGGGATCTCCAGCTCCAGATGCATGCCGATGTCGACGATCACCCGGCATGCACGCATCATCTGCGCGTCCAGATAGCCGAGGCGGCGCTCCGCGTCGGGGAGGAACCCCAGCTCGTCCATGAGCCGCTCGGCGTACAGCGCCCAGCCCTCGGCGTTGGCGCTGACCTGCCCGACCGACGCCTGGTAACGCGAGAGGCTGTCGGCCACGTGCGTCCACTGCGCGATCTGAAGGTGGTGGCCCGGCACGCCCTCGTGGTACCAGGTGGAGACCAGGTCGTAGACGGGGAAGCGGGTCTCGCCCATGGTGGGGAGCCAGGTGCGGCCGGGCCGCGAGAAGTCCTCCGAGGGCCCGGTGTAGTACGGAGCCGCGGCGCCTCCCGCGGGAGCGATCCGTGACTCCACTTTCCGTACGCGCTCGGCGAGTTCGAAGTGCGTGCCGTCGAGTGCCTCGATGGCCTCGTCCATCAGGTTCTGGAGCCAGACGCGGACCTCCTCCACGCCCTCGATGTGCTTGCCGTGTACATCGAGGTGGGCGAGCGCCTCCCAAGGACCCGCGCCGGGCAGGATCTTGTCCGCCTCGGCCTTCATCTCGTCCAGCAGCCGGTGGTATTCGGACCAGCCGTACGCGTACGCCTCGTCGAGATCCAGGTCCGTGCCGTTGAACTGCCGTGACCAGCGGGCGTAGCGCTCCCGGCCGACCGTGTCGGGGGCGCCCTCGATCGCGGGGGCGTACACCTCCTTCATCCAGTCCCGCAGCGCGACGAGGCCCGCGGCGGCCTGCCCGGCCGCCTCGTCCAGCTCCGTGCGCAGGGACGCGGGCCCCCCGGCCACGAACTCCTGGAAGAAGCCCGGGCCCTCCTCGCCCGCCCAGGTGCCCAGCTGAGCGATGAACGTCGCGGTCGGCCGCGGGCCGCCGTACAGCTTGCGCTCCAGACCGAGTGCGAGCGAGGCGCGATAGCCCTCCAGGGCGGCCGGAACCGCGCGCAGGCGCTCCACGACCGCGTCCCAGTCCTCGTCCGTCGCCGTAGGCGTCGCCGAGAACACATCCCGGAGACTGTGCGCCGGGGAGTGGATGTTGGAAACGGCCCGCAACCCCTCCTCGGCCTCATGGACGGCGAGTTCGGCGGTCAGGCGCTCCCTGAGCAGCCGTGCGCAACGCCTTTCCTGGTCGGCGTCCGCCCCCGGCACCTGCTCCGCGGCGTCGAGCTCCCTGAGGGTGCTGCGGATGAGTTCGGCCATGGCGGCCTGCCCGGCGGGCGAGAAATCGGGCAGGAGGCGGGAGCTTTCCGCGACACCGAGATAGGTACCGGTGATCGGGTCGAGTTCGATGTAGGCGTCGACATAGGCGTCGGCGACCTGGCGCGGCAGTGCGCTGCTCGGTGTGTCTGACATGTGGACATCCTCGTACGCCGAAGGCCTTCGCGTCACGGGGAACAGGACTTCGGCCAGGTGAAGATCCCTTACGGCGTGGAGGAGCCGGGAAGCGCCTCCGAGGCCGCCGGACTGCGCGGTCCTCTCGTGGGCGGCATCAGCGGGCCGCACTCCCACTGCTGGAAGATCAGCCGGGTCTCCACACGTGCCACCTCCCTGCGTGAGGTGAACTCGTCCAGCACCAGGCGCTGGAGGTCGGTCGGGTCCGCGACGGCCACGTGCACGAGGTAGTCGTCGGGCCCGGTGAGATGGAAGAACGCCCGGGACTCCGGCAGCGCCCTGATCCGTTCGACGAACGGGCCGATGAGTTCCCTGCGGTGCGGCCGGACCTGAACCAGCAGCAGGGCCTCCAGGCCGCGGCCGAGCCGCGCCGGATCGAGCCGCAGCCGGTGCCCGAGGATCACACCGGACCGGCGCAGCCGTGCCACACGGTCCAGACAGGTGGACGGCGCCACGCCGACCTCGGCGGCGAGCTCTCGGTACGTCGTCCGCGCATCGTTCTGCAGAAGGCGCAGAATGTGCAGATCAACCGGATCCAGAACGACGGATTCAGACATCCGGCGAACGTAGCACGGCCGAACGGCCTCTTCTCCCGGTCACTGTTCAGTCTGGTGACATGGACACCGAAGCCTCCTCGCTGACACCCCAGCCCCCCTTCCGGTCCAGGGCGCTCGCCACCGAAGCCGTGCACGCCGGACGCGACGATCTCGCCTCTCTCGGTCTGCACGCCGCACCGATCGACCTGTCCACCACCTACCCCTCGTACGACTCCAGGGGTGAGGCCGCGCGCATCGACGCCTTCGCCACCACCGGAGCCAGGCCCGACGGGCCGCCCGTGTACGCACGACTGGACAACCCCACGACGGCTCGCTTCGAGACGGCACTGGCCCGGTTGGAAGGCGCCGGGAGCGCGGTCGCCTTCGCCAGCGGAATGGCGGCGCTCACCGCCGTGCTGCTGGCGCGCGCGAGTTCGGGGCTACGCCACGTGGTCGCGGTGCGTCCGCTCTACGGCTGCAGTGACCACCTGCTGGGCGCCGGACTGCTGGGCACCGAGGTGACCTGGACGGATCCTGCGGGCATCGCCGAGGCGATCCGCCCGGACACCGGCCTGGTGATGGTCGAGACGCCCGCCAACCCGACCCTCGCCGAGATCGACATCCGGGCTGTGGCGCACTCGTGCGGCTCCGTGCCGCTCCTCGTCGACAACACCTTCGCCACCCCCGTACTGCAGCGGCCGCTCGAACACGGAGCCCGCATCGTGCTGCACAGCGCCACCAAGTACCTCGGTGGGCACGGTGACGTGATGGGCGGTGTCGTCGCCTGCGACGAGGAGTTCGCGGCGGTCCTGCGGCAGGTGCGGTTCGCCACCGGAGGCGTTCTGCACCCGATGGCCGGCTATCTGCTGCTGCGCGGTCTCTCCACGTTGCCGGTACGGGTCCGGGCCGCGTCGGCCGCCGCGGCGGAACTGGCCCGGAGGCTTGCCGCCGACCCCCGTATCGCGCGGGTGCACTACCCGGAGACCGGCGGCGCGATGGTCTCCTTCGAGGTGTTCGGGGACCCCCACAGGATCATCGCGGGAGTCCGGCTGATCACGCCCGCCGTGAGCCTCGGCAGCGTGGACACCCTGATACAGCATCCGGCCTCCATCAGCCACCGCATCGTGGGTGAGGGAGACCGGAGGGCCGCGGGTGTCGGTGACCGCCTGCTGCGCATGTCGGTCGGTCTCGAGGACGTCGAGGACCTCTGGGCGGATCTGTGTCAGGCGCTCAGTGCCGGAAGCGCTGTTCCGCCTGCCCGTTCCGAGGCAGCGGTCCGGACGTCGCCCCTGACCGGCTCACAGGTTCCGTCGCCGGCTGGTCGGGCGCCTGGGCAGGAACCGCGGTCAACCGGGCGGTGATGACCAGGGTGCCCTCCTCGATCTGGTAGTCGAGAGGCAGCGAGAGCGCCCGCATCGCGGCGACCATGCCTGTGTTGTGGGCCTGTGTCACCGCGTACACGCTCTCGCAGCCCGCCTCGACGGCCAGGGCCACCAGTCGGCTGAGGAGCTCGGAACCGATACCGCGGCGCTGCCAGTCGTCCTCGACGAGGAGGGCGACCTCGGTCTCGTCCCCGTCCCAGAGCAGATGGCCCAGTGCGACCAGCCGGCCCGAGGCTGTCTGCACGGCGAGCGTGCGGCCGAAGCGCGGGCTCAGCAGGTGGTCCAGATACCGGTCGGCGTCACGGACCGGACCGTGGTAACGCAGGCCGAGGGTGTCCTCGGAGCAGCGGCCGTGCATGGCGAGGGCCGCGTCGAGGTCGCCGCGGTCCGCGCGGCGCACGGTGATCTCGTTGCCCTCGGGCAGGGTGAGGACGTCCTCGCTGCGCGGCACGCGAGGGCCGAGCCGTGCGTCGAGCTCGACCAGGGCCCGGGCACGGGCGAACTCGGTCGGGGTGAAGGGGAGATAGGGGCGCTCGACGGTGATGACCCCGCCGGACGGATCACGCAGGCGCATCACGGTGTCCTCCAGGACCCCTTCCACCGGCGCGCTCTCGCCGGTGGGGCGGCCGCCGACCGACAGTGCGGGCAGTGAGTGGATGGTGCACCGGCCCAGGAGCTGGCGCAGGGCCAGCGGGAGCTCGGCAGCGTCCAGCGCTGTGCGGGTGGCGAGCCCGAGGACCCGGGTGGGCGTGTCCACCAGGTCGTGGGCGTCCGCGCGCTCGATCCAGGTGGAGGACCCGCCGGCGGCGGAGATCTCCCGGGTGAGCTGCTGCGCCGGCAGCGTCGCGGGCGCACGCAGCAGGAACTCGTCGACGGTGCCCTCGGCCAGCGGGTGGGTCTGCAGGGTCAGGATGTCCACCCGGTGACGGGCCAGGGCGATGCAGAGCGCCGCCAGGGCGCCGGGGGAGTCCCGCACGGTCGTCCGCATCCGCCACAGCGCCGTCTCGGCCGCCTCACCGGCACCGGCGGAGGGGCGCTCCGCATCGACGCCGGCGCCGGTATCGGCCTCCGGGGGCGGTGCGTGGCTGTGCCGCCGTGCCCACCATGTGTGGAAGGCGGCCGTGGCCACGAGTGCCACGGCCGAGGCGATGAGCAGGTAGGGGCCGTCGGGCTGGTGCCCGATCAGATTGGCGATCGCGTCGGCCACGGCAACCGCCGTGAAGAGCGCGGCCAGTTCGATCAGGTCCCGCCGCCAGTGGTGCGGACGGCGGGCACTCTTCGCGGATGTCACATCAGTCATGCCCTCACTGTGACCGAACGGTGTTGCCTGATCACGAACGCATTGTGACTGATGGGTTACGTGTGGATCTGGTCGTCTTCAACACCTTTTCCAGGCCCTCGCCTCGCTCGCCTCCCGCCGGGCCCGGCCCCAGGGCATCGGCTCGGACCGAAGCCCGGTCCACTCCCCGTCACTGCCCGGTACGCCCTGGCTGCAACACCTTGCTGAACAGGACCGTGCCGCCCTGCGCCCGAAGCCGCACGGTCAGCTCCCCGCTCCCGCCGTCGATGTCGACCTCCCCGAAGAACTGCGGCGACTCCATGGGGGACACGTTCGCCCGGTCCGGTGCCCGGACGAAGACCCGCTCCGGGCCGAACGTCCCGTCCAGCGCGTTGGCCGGGAACCCGCCTGCGGCGAGCGGTCCGGAGACGAATTCCCAGAACGGTGCGAAGTCCTTGAAGGCCGCGCGCTCGGGGGCGTAGTGCTGAGCGGAGGTGTAATGCACGTCGGCCGTCAGCCAGACGGTTCCGGTGATACGCCGGTGCTTGATGTGGCGCAGCAACTCCGCGATCTGCAGCTCACGCCCCAGCGGTGCGCCCGGGTCTCCCTGTGCGACCGCCTCGAAGTCCGTGGCTCCGTCCGGGACCACCAGCCCCAGCGGCATGTCGGCGGCGATCACCTTCCACACGGCCCGCGACCTCGACAGTTCGCGCTTGAGCCAGCTCAGCTGCTCGGCGCCCAGGATGCCCGTGGTGTCGTCGGGCTGCCGGCCGGGGGAGTTGGCGTTGCGGAAGGACCGCATGTCCAGCACGAACACATCGAGCAGGGGGCCGTGCCTCACGACGCGGTGCATGCGGTGCTCGTGCGGGGATTCCCGCAGCGTCGGTGCCGGGAAGTACTCACGGAAGGCCCGCATCGAACGTGCCGCGAGGAGATCCACGTTCTTCTCGGTGTAGCGGACGTCGTCCAGGATCTGCCCCGGGTACCAGTTGTTGCGCACCTCGTGGTCGTCCCACTGGATGATGGAGGGAACCTGTGCGTTGAACGCCCGCAGGTTGTCGTCGAGCAGGTTGTACCGGAAATTCCCGCGGTACTCGTCAAGGGTCTCCGCGACCTTCGACTTCTCCGGCGTCGTGATGTTGCGCCAGGTCCGCCCGTCAGGCAGTTCCACGCTCGGTTCGAGCACCCCGTCCGCGTAGATGTTGTCTCCGCTGCACAGGAAGAAGTCCGGGTCCAGCCGGCGCATCTCGTCGTACACCCGGTAACCGCCGATGTCGGGGTTGATGCCCCAGCCCTGTCCCGCGATGTCGCCGGACCAGAGGAACCGCACCCCGTCCCGGCGGCGAGCCGGAGCCGTCCGGAAGGTTCCGTACACAGGTTTGCCGGTGCGGCGGGGGTCGTGAGGGTCCTCCAGCGTGACGCGGTAGTGCACCTGCTCGCCGGCCGGCAGCCCGTACACCGGGGTCGTCCCGGTGAAGTCCGTACGGGCGCCGATCAGCGGGCCGTGCCATGTGCGGGCCCGGCGGAAGGAATCGGTCGCCGACGTCTGCACCACCATCCGGGCGGGCCGGTCCGAACGCACCCACACCAGGGCGGAGGACGCCGTCACGTCACCGACCTGCACACCCCAGGACGCACTCGGCCGGCCCGAAAGTGCGAACGCGGGCGCGGCGGTGACCGCTGTGGGCACAGCCACCGCGGCCGAGGCCATGAGCGAGCCGCGCAAGACCGTGCGGCGGCGGGGGGCGGGGATGAGGGGACGGTGCGTCATCGATGCGCCTCCATGGGCGGGAGTGGCTGCCGGGACAGCGGGGGGCGTGCGGGACGGGTGCAGACCCATACCTAGTCCCCGGCAGCGGCGGGCACGCCAACCGCAGATGAACAACCGGTCGGAGCCTCCACGCCTCGACCTGCCCGGGGCCGGAGCGTCGGGCCTCCTCAGGACCGCCCCGGCCTGGAGACGGATGCCGCGCGTGCTTCCTCTCCGGGCCGAACCCCGTGTCAGCCGCACTCGACCGTGCCGCCGGCCGGCGTGGTCAAGGTCGTGGGAAGACCTCCTGCCGGGGCCGGGGCCGGGCCGGGGTCGCGCTGGGCTCGGCGTTCCGGGGCGGGTCGGGGCCGGGCCGGGGTCGCGCTGGGCTCGGCGTTCCGGGGCGGGCGGCGTCGCGGTCCAGGACGTCAGCGACTCGTGTCGAGAATGACTCGTGCCACGGCGGCGGGGTCGTCGTTCATCGGGACGTGCCCGCATCGCGGAAGGCGGACGAGCCGTGCGCCGGGGATCACGTGCTTGGCCCTGACGCCCTGCCGGCGCAGGAGCAACCGGTCCTTGCTGCCCCAGGCGATGCTGACGGGTACGTCGGGTACGTCGTCGGTGAACGTGACGGTCAGGCCTGCCTCGAGAGTCTGACGGAAGCCGGTCGCTTCACGCAGCGCGACCGTCTCCGACACGACCGAAGCGGGCGAACGGCGGCCGGGGCGCGCGTATATGGTGCTGGTCAGCGCGGTACGGCCGGTCGAGGTCTTCGCGAGCCGCTCGATCATCGGCATCGGCATGGAGAGAGCCGCCCCCCGCATCGCCCGCAACACTCCGAAGGCGTAGCGGCGCTCGCTCCGCGTCCAGAACCCGGCCGGGGACAGCGCCGTCACCGTACGCACCAGCTTCTCGCGGCCCAACTCCAGTGCCAGCAGGCCCCCGAGAGAGTTACCGACGACATGAGGGCGTACCACGCCGAGCGTGTCGAAGAACGAGCCGAGCACCGGGACCATGGTCCGCAGATCGTAGGCGAGCCCGTCGGGCAGGGCCGGTGAAGCACCGAATCCCGGCAGGTCGACGGCTATGACGTCGCGTTCGGCCGCCAGGATGCGCAGGACCGGATCCCACGCCTGACGATGATGGCCTATGCCGTGAAGCAGCACCAACGGCTCTCCGGTCCCCTTGCGTTCGTACGACACGCTGACGACGCGACGGCCGACGGGGAAGTCGACTGCGAAAGAGACCGTGGTGGCCATACTGCTCCTCGGGACGGACCTGCCTGGCTGAACGAGACTGTCCGTCAGCAATGATTACCGCCCGGTAGCTTGTAGTTCAAGGGGTGTGCGCGATTCCCGCTGGACACCCTCCGGCGCGTCGGCTGGGATGAGAAGGTGACTGCCGACACCGCGACCGACATCTTCGAAGAACACCGGCCCTTCCTCACCGGGGTCGCCTACCGCATGCTCGGCCGTGTCGCCGATGCCGAGGACGTGGTGCAGGAGGCGTGGCTGCGCTGGTCGTCGGCCGAGCGCGACGATGTGCGGGAGCCCCGGGCCTTCCTCGTGCGGATCACCACGCGTCTGGCCATCGACCGCCTGAGGCACCTGCGGTCCCGGCGCGAGGCGTACGTGGGTCACTGGCTGCCCGAACCCCTGGTCACCGAATTCGGCCCGGCCGTGCCCGATTCCGCGGAGCGCGCGGTGCTCGCCGACTCCGTGTCCTTCGCCGTGCTGGTCGTCCTCGAGACCCTCTCACCGCTGGAGCGAGCGGTCTTCGTCCTGCGCGAGGCCTTCGGTTTCCCGTACGCGGAGATCGGCGCCGCTCTCGACCGGTCCGAGGCGGCGGTGCGGCAACTCGCAGGCCGCGCCAAGCGTCACGTGGAGGAGCGCAAACCGCGGTACGACGTGGATCCGGCAGTGCGGCGTGATCTCACCGAGGGTATTCTCGCGGCCGCCTCGGGTGGCGATCTGGAGCAGATGCTCGCCCTGCTGGCACCCGATGTCCGCCTTGTCAGCGACAGCGGAGGCAAGGCGAAGGCGGCGCGGCGCGTCATCGAGACCGCGGACAAGGTCGGCCGCTTCCTCTTCGCCGTCGGGAACGACCTGCCGTCCGGTACGGAGGTGCGCACCGTGGAGCTCAACGGCGGCCCCGCTCTGGTGTTCAGCCTGGACGGTGTGGTGGACACGGTTCTCCAGGCGGACGTCAGCGGTGGGGTCATCCGGTGCGTCTACGTCATCCGCAATCCCGACAAGCTCGCCAGGGTGCCCGTGGGTTAGCGGCCCCACTTCCGGAAGCGCTGCAGCCCCCGCAGCCCCCGCGGCCGAGGGAGCCCCCGGCCGCGCGGTTACAGAGCCCCAGGAGCCCCACGGACGGAGTCGGCCGTGGGGCTCCGTGTCGCCTGGGCTCACAGCCGCGCGAACGTCCCGTGAACGCTCTGCGGCAGTGGACCGTTTCGCTGCGTTACGGGGCGAGGATTGGTCTTGACCAAGGTGGTTCGCCGTCCTAAGGTCTGAACGATAAGGCAGGAACCTTTAATAAATAACGTCGCGGAAACAAGCCACCGGGCGGATGCGGAGGACAGGGTGGGGACCACGCAGCTGGAATCGGTGCAGGAGCCGAAGTACTGGCACCTCAAGACCGTGCTCAGTGAGGCACTCGACTCGGACTTCTCCGTGGGCGAGGTACTCCCCAACGAGAGGGACCTCGCCCAGCGATTCGGTGTCGCCCGGGCGACGCTCCGTCAGGCACTGGAGCAGCTCGAGCTCGAAGGAAGGCTGCAGCGCCGCCGTGGGGTGGGCACGACCGTCGCCCCGCCCCGGGTCGGAGTGGCCGTCGCCACCGCACAGCACGGCTGGGCGGGGGAGGACACGGACGGGGCATGGCAGCCCGTCGAATGCACCACCGCGACCGCTCCTTCCGCAGTCGCCGCCATGCTCGACACGGACAGCGGGGAGCTCGTGCACGTGGTGCGCCGTATCCGGGTCGCCCACGGGCAGGCCGTGGCGGCGGAACTCCTGTACGTCCCCAGCTCCTCCGTGCCCGAGCTCTCCGCCATCGAAGCGCCGTCAGGGCCGGTCCGGGCCCGACGGGTCCTGAAGGAGCTGCACCGCCTCGACCTGGACGGGCAGGACCGCTCGGTCGAACTCGGGTCGGCGCGCGCGGACGATGCGAAGGAGCTCGACCGGCTCCCGGGCGCTCCCGTCCTCGTCGTCACCACCCGGTACCTCGCCGCCGCCGGCACGGCAGCTGTCTCCGTCGCCACGTACAGGGCGGACACCTGCCGGCTCACCTTCGGGGACTCCGGGGCGCTGGAGATCAGCCACGACGAGCAGGAGCGCAAGGCCTCCTGACGTCACCGGGAGGCCGAAGGCAAGGCCTCCTGGACCCGTCTCTGCCGGGAGGGTCCTGCCCTCTCCGGCGCGGAGGCCCGAACGCCAGGCCGATCGGCCCGCTTCACACGGCCCGTCGCATTCAGCGGCGGGCCGTCACCGTCCCCTCCACGGCGAAGAGCTGCTCCTCCACATGGTCGAGCGCCAGACGCAGTGCGCCGGTGGCGACGGCCGCCTCCCCGAGGAGCGAGAGGGTCACCCGGGGCGGACGGAGGCAGTAGCGGGCGAGCTCGTCGCGGAGGGGACCGAGGACCCCGTCCAGGCCGGCGGCCCACCCGCCGATCACCACCACCTCCGGATCCAGCGCCAGCACGAGAGCCGCGACGTCGTGCACCAGCCGTTGGATGAACCGTGCGACGGCGGCCTGCGCCCCGGCGTCGCCGTCCCTGGCCTTGGCGAAGACGGCGGCGACTGCGTGTTCGTCCAGAGGGTCCAGCGGGGTGTCCGTCGTGGAGAGCAGGTGTTCCGGTGTCACATCGCGGCCCAGGAGATGCAGTGCCCCGATCTCCCCGGCCGCACCGCCGAACCCGCGATGCAGCCGTCCGCCGATCAGTGAACCCGCGCCCGGGCTCAAGCCCGCCAGGACGAAGACGATGTCGTCGGACTCGGTCGCCGCACCCTTCCAGTGCTCCGCGACCGCTGCGGCGTTGGCGTCGTTCTCCACCAGGACGGGGCACCGGAAGGATCGCCGCAGTCTCTCGCCCAGCGCGAGTCCGGTCCAGCCCGGGAGAGCCGTGCCCAGCCGCACGGTGCCGTCGGCCTCGACGATGCCCGGACTGCCCACTCCGACCGCACGCAAGCTGTTCCGCTGCACGCCGGCACGTCGCAGCGCGTCGGCGATCATGCCTCTGACCTGGTCGAGTCTGTCGTCCGCGCACGCCGTCTCGGAGACGTCCCGTGAGCCTGCGCCGACGATCCGTCCGTCCAGTCCGGACAGAAGGGCGGAGACCCGGTGCGGGCCGATCTCGATGCCCAGCAGATAACCGGCTTCGGCACGGAACCTGAACCGCCTGGCAGGACGCCCTTGGCGCCTCGTTCCGCTCTCGTCGGGCAGCGCCTCCACCACCAGACCCGCGGAGAAGAGGCCTTCGACGACTCCCTCGACCGTCGGACGTGACAGACCTGTGATCCGGGTCAGATCCGTGAGCGTGGGCGAATCCGCCCCTCGCAGGGCGTGCAGCACCACTGCGGAGTTGATCCTCCGCAACAGGGACGGGTCCCCACCGGTCAGCCGGCCCACCGTGTGTCCTCCCAGGTCGCGCGCATGTCTGCCGGATCGTACTCGCTGGCCCCGACCGCGGCGACCAGCACCCGGAGCGAGGCAACCGCAGCCGTTCGTGGGTCCGGTCGCGGGCCCAGCCGTGGGGCCGGGCCACGCTCGGTCAGCTCGGAGCCACGAAGCCGGACTCGTAAGCGGCGATCACCGCCTGGGTGCGGTCCCTGGCTCCCAACTTCGCAAGAACCGCGCTGACATGTGTCTTGACCGTCTCCAGACCCACGATGAGCTCGGCGGCGATCTCGGCGTTGGACAGACCTCGTGCCATGAGGCGGAGTACTGCCCCTTCGCGGTCGGTGAGCGCCGCCCGGTCCATCGCTTCCCGCGCCTTGCTCGTGCCGTATTCCGCGGCGAGCTGCCGGACCGCAGCTGGGAACAGCAGTGACTCTCCCTCCGCCACCAGCCGAACCGCATGCACGATCTCGGAGGGCCGGGCCCGCTTGAGCAGGAATCCGTCGGCGCCCGCGCGCAGTGCGTCGTAGACGTACTCGTCGTTCTCGAAGGTGGTCACCACCAGGATCTTGGGTGGCTCGGCGATGGTGCGCAGGACCGCCCGGGTCGCTTCGATGCCGTCCATCAGAGGCATGCGCACATCCATCGCCACGACGTCCGGCCGCAGTCGGCTCACCAGAGGGATCACCGCCGCACCGTCGGCGGCCTCACCCACCACCTCGATGTCGGGCTGCGCTTCCAGGACCACGCGTAGCCCCGCGCGCACCAGAGGTTCGTCGTCGACCAGGAGAACGGTAACCGGCATCCGGTCAGCGTATGCCGTCCAGTGGAAGGCTCGCGTGCACCCTCCATTCGCCTCTGTCCGGGCCCGTCACGGCCCGGCCGCCCAGCAGGGCTGCCCGTTCCCGGACCCCTCTCAGCCCGCTGCCGCCGCCCGGGCCGCGCGGCGACGGGAGGAGTGGGTTGGCCACCTCCAGCTCGAGCCGTTCCTTCACCACGGCAATCCTCACCCGTACGGGAACGGCACCGGCGTGACGCAGCACGTTGGTGAGGGACTCCTGCAGAATCCGGTATCCCTCGCGGGACACCGGGCCGGGCACCAGCTCCAGCGGGCCGGTCATTTCGGCGTCGATGCTCGCCCCGGAGCCGCGGGCCGAGTCCAGCAGCCGTCCGGCTTCGACGAGGGTCGGGCGTCCGCTGACGGGAACATCGGACTCGCGCAGCACTCCAAGGACGCGCTCCAGATCGTCCAGGGCGTTGCGGCCCGTCTCCTCGATGGCGGCGAGTGCCCGCGCAGTGAAGTCCGGGTTCCCCGCAGTCCGGGCGGCCCCTGCCTGTACCACCGCGACGGTCAGCGCGTGTCCGATCGAATCATGGAGCTCGCGCGCTATCCGGTTGCGCTCCAGCAACTGTTCCGTGCGCTCCTCCAAGGCGGTCATCCGCTCGGTCGGCGACGGTCCCAGAAGAACGCGGGCTACCGCCGTGGCCATGTCGCCGCACAGGACGACCAGACCGAGAAGCAGCAGGATCGGCAGGGGTGCCAACAGGGCGCACCACCAACCCGGCTCGACACCCCGGGCCAGCCAGTCATCGCTCGGATCCGTCCCGAACGAGGCTCGCACGAGATCGACCGATGTCGCCGGCAGCCAGACCGTCGCGAAGCACGTCACTGCCGCGAGGACCAGCCGCACCTCCAGCCAGACAACAGTGCGCCAGCGGTCTGCCCATGTCGCGGCGGGCCCGGCGGAGATCGTGGCATCGGGGCGGCCCCGCTGCTCGGGAGTGAGGAGCAACTGCGCCTGCACCCCTTCGGCCAGACGCATCGCCGGAAACAGCCCGACAGGTATCACGAAGAGGAACGTCATCCACGGCTTGCTCGGGGAGATGAACAGCCACACACCGGCCATTGCGGCCGGAATGAGCAGATGCAGCCAGCGACTGTACGTCGTCGGTCTGGCCGGCGTTGCGAAGAAGCGGCGCATGCGGCAATCGTGCCAGGGCAGGCCGGGCGGCGACTCCCCCGGGAGAGGGAGACGATCCACCCGGGCGGGGGAGGCCAGGGGCCGGAGCCGAGGGCCAGTCTGGAGTCATGACCAGCATCGACGTGCATGACATCACCAAGGACTACGGCACCGCCCGTGCCGTGGACCATCTCACGTTCAGCGTACGACCGGGCCGGGTGACCGGCTTCCTCGGGCCCAACGGTGCGGGCAAGTCGACGACCATGCGCCTGGTCCTCGGTCTGGACCGGGCGACCGGCGGCTCCGCCACGATCGGTGGACAGCCCTACGCCTCGCTGGGCAATCCGCTGCGCCGGGTCGGCGCACTGCTCGACGCCCAGGCGGCACACGGCTCGCGCACCGCACGCAATCACCTGCTCGCCCTCGCCACCAGTAACGGTATAGCGGGCAGCAGGGTCGAAGAGGTGCTCATGGAGGTCGGTCTGGGCTCTGTCGGCCGGAGGCGGATCAAGACGTTCTCGCTCGGGATGCGGCAGCGGCTCGGTATCGCCGCGGCGCTTCTCGGTGATCCGGAGGTGGTGATGCTGGACGAGCCGTCGAACGGGCTGGATCCGGAAGGCATCGTCTGGATCCGAGAGCTCCTGCGGAAGCTGGCCTGTGAGGGGCGCACGGTGCTGGTCTCCAGCCACTTGATGAACGAGACCTCCTCGTTCGCCGACCACCTGATCGTCCTGGGCAAGGGGAGGCTCCTTGTCGACATGCCGATGCGAGAGTTCCTCGCTTCCCGGAGCCGGCCCGGCGTCCAGCTCCGGACGAGGGATGGCACACGGCTGCGCGACGCGCTGATCCGCAAGGGGCACGAGCCGGTGCGGGGTGACGACGGCCGCTGGACTGTCCACGGAGCCACGGCGGAGGAGATCGGTGCCCTGGCCGCCTCCGAAGGCGTCCCTCTGCTCGAACTCGTCGAAAAACAAGCCACGCTGGAAGAGGCCTACCTCGGTCTCACGGCGACCGAGACGGAATTCGCCGCCACGTCGTCCCCCACCGCCGGCCAGGAGGCCTGACCAGCATGACCATGTCGACCACCGCGGTACTGAACTCCGAATGGATCAAGATCAAATCGGTACGGTCTGTTGCCGGCTCCCTCATAGCCGTCTTTGCCGTCACCCTCTCCGTCACCGTGCTCGCCTTCTCCACCGTCGGGCAGGCAGAGGCGGACAACCCTGGTAACGACCTTCTCTTCCACGCCTTCTACGCGCTGAACTTCGGTCAGATCGCGGCCATCAGCTTCGGCGCGACCGCTCTCTCCTCCGAATTCCTGAACGGAGGCCTGCGGATATCACTCACGGCAGTCCCCAGCCGCAGCCTGTTCTACGTGGTGAAGATGGCAGTGGTCGGCGGGCTCGCCCTGATGGTAGGGCTGATCACCAGCTTCGCCACATTTCTGGTGGGGCAACTGTTCATGGGTGAGTATGCGGTCCGGCTTGGGGAACCAGGCACCCTGCGAGCCGCGTTCGGTGGCGGCGTCTACCTGGCATTGATGGCCCTGTTCGCAGCGGGACTGACGGCGGTATTGCGCAGCGCGGTGGCTGTGCTCAGCCTGCTCATCCCCTTCATTCTGATCGTCTCCTTCGTGGTGGGAGACATGGCGGGAGGTGTTGCGCAGTACTTTCCGGACCGGGCCGGTCAGTTGGTGCTCCACCAGAATCCCGAGGGGGGCCCAGGGCCGTGGACCGGGCTGGCCGTCACCGCGGGGTGGGCCGCTGTCGCCCTTCTCGCAGGCTGGTGGACGGTGCGGCGCAGAGACGCGTGAACAACCGCGGGTGATTGCCTCAGCTCCAGCGGACCTGACAGGACAAGGGTTTTGAAGCAGGCCGTCGACCACCGCTGGATGTCCCAGAGAGGTCGAGTGTCAGTGCGAAGCGCTTTACTGACGGTATGACCACCGCACATCACCTCCGCCTCATCGACGGGATGCGCACCAAGAGCTTCCCTCCGGAGCGCGTTCCCTCGGGCGCGGGAGTCAGCGGGCCTGGCTACCACACGGCGCTCCTCGTGGGCGAGGACGCCCACGAGGGGGGAGACGAGGCGGACCGGGTGGAACGCAGGGCGCAATGCCTGGCGGAACACGATGCCCTGGTCACTCTGCTCACACTGCGCTGGGGCGAACCACAGGTCGTCAGTCTGTGGAGCGCGCAGGAACGCATGATGGCAGGTGAGGTGATAGCCGAACCTTGGGTCGAACCCGTCGCGAGCTGTGAGTACCTCCAGTTGTGGCACGAGGAGGGCCGGTGGATAGCCGTGGTGCTCTACCAGCAGGATGACGGGCCGGGCTGCGAGTTGGGCGTTCTGGTCACCGTGGTCGACCCGCCCTGACGTCGAGGCTGTCGTGCCCCGGTCGAGGAGGCCCACGGCGCCGGCGACGCCTTCTGTGCCTGAGGCAGAGTGAAGTCCTCGAGGGCAGAGTCGCCTGCCCGATCGACGGCACCCCCGGCCCTACGGAACGGACCGGCCGCTGGCACCGTGGGCGTGGTGTGCCCGCCCCTGCGGGGCCACCCCCTCTTGCCCGGCGGGCTCGCCGCCCTTATCTTACTCCGGAGTAAGTTTACTCTCTGGTAAGGAGGTTGTCTTGGTCGCCTACCGGACTGTCATGGTCGGCACCGACGGCTCGGAGTCGTCGTTCGCAGCGGTCGAGGGCGCGGCCCGACTCGCCGCCGTCTGCGGGGCCGAACTCGTGATTGCCTGCGCGTACCTGCCGATGCGCGGGCCTGAGCTCGCCCTGGCGCAAGACCAGTTGGGGGTCGAGGCGTATCAGGTGGTGGGATCGGCACCCGCCGAGGACACCCTGCGTACCGCCAGGGACCGGGCCCGCGCGCAGGGTGCGGCGAACGTGCGGTCGGTCGCGGTGCAGGACGAACCGGTTGCCGCACTCGTACGCGTCGCGCGGGAGTGCTCGGCCGATCTCCTGGTAGTGGGGAACCGGGGGCTGCGCTCGCTCGCCGGGCGCATCCTCGGCTCCGTACCCGCGGACATCGCCAGAAAGGCAGACCTCGATGTGCTGATCGTGCACACCACATGAGTGCGGCAGAACCGGCGGAGGAACCAGCGGTCCCGTCCGGCGTCGACGACCTGCGCCGGGCCATCGAGGAGGTGCTGCTCGGGGGCGGCCGCATCTGGACGAGAGGGGACGTCGCCGAGCGGTCCGGAGTGGGGTCCGAGCGGACCGTGCAGATCTGGCGTGCGCTCGGGTTTCCGATGGTCGACGACGACGCAAGGGTCTTCACCGATGCCGACGTCGACGCGCTGCGCGCGGGGGAGCGGCTCATCGAGGCCGGGCTCATCACCGAGGAGAGCGAGACGATGATGGCCCGCGCTCTGGGGCACCATCTGTCCCGGCTCGCCGAATGGCAGGTGCACACCCTCTGGACCTGGATGAACCGTGACTCGGGTGCCCCCTCGGGCGGAGAGGAGTTGATGGACCACGCGGCGGCACTGCTGATGGAGATGGAGCTCTTACAGCGGCACGTGTGGCGTCGGCACCTGGCGGCATACACCGGACAGGTGCTCGGCAAGGCGGAGGAGGACGTGCTCGTCGGGCGGGGAGAAGGGCCTCCTGCGTCGGGGGGCGAGCCGACGGCCGCAGCGGCGGGCAGGCCCGTGCCACCCGGCGACGGTGCTGACGTCCGCGACCGCGCGGTGGGATTCACCGACATGGTCGGCTACACGAGGATGACCCGTGGACTCGACAGCGCCGAACTGGCCGGAGTGCTCGACCGGTTCGAGAGCCTGACCGGTGACGTGGTCGCCGAAGGCCGGGGCAGGGTGGTGAAGACCATCGGTGACGAGGTGCTCTTCGTGTGCGAGTCGGCGTCGGGGGCCGCTGACATCGCCTTGGAGCTCACCGCCCGCGTCGAGGCGGAACAGGCACTGCCGCAGGTGCGGACGGGACTCGCCCACGGTGCCGTCCTCGGCCGCTTCGGCGACGTCTACGGGGCGGCGGTGAACGTCGCGGCCAGGCTCACAGCGGTGGCCCGACCCGACACCGTTCTGGTCAACACGGCCTTCGCCGGCGAACTGGCGGGAATGGCGGCCTACGAACTCAAGGTGCTCCGCCCGGTGTCGGTGCGCGGGTACAGCAGGCTGCGTCCGGTGCTGCTGAGGCCGGTTCGGCGCGTCGGCCGGCCGCCTCGTAGAGGGGGGCGCAACGGGTGACGGTAACGCTCCGAGGCGGTGCCCCGGAGCGTTACCGGCCCGGGGTAACCGCCGCCAACAGGCGGGCGTACTCCTCGGCCATGGTGCTCACCGTCCAGTGGGCGTTGAGTCCGCTCGGGTTGGGCAGCGCCCAGACCCGCGCGCCGCCGATCGTCCGCTCCTGGGGGCCGATCCGCGCTCGGCGATCACCGAAAGCCGTGCGGTAGGCCGTGACACCGACGACGGCCAGCCATCGGGGACCCAACTCCTCCACCTTGGCCGACAGAATCCTTCCGCCCTCACGGAACTCCTCGGTGTCGAGCTCGTCCGCCCGCGCCGTGGCCCTCGCCACCACATTGGTGATGCCCAGGCCGTACCCCGGCAGCTGATCCTGTTCCGACGGTTTCAGCTGTCTGGGTGTGAAGCCGGACCGATGCAGCACGGGCCAGAACCGATTGCCCGGGTGGGCGAAGTGGTGCCCCGTAGCAGCAGTCATGAGACTCGGGTTGATTCCGCAGAACAGCACGCGGAGACCGCCCGCGACCACGTCGGGCACGACGCGATCGCGGGCCGCCAGGAGTTCCTCGGGGCTCATTCGTCAGAGGGCGCGGAGCCGGCCGTCAGAGGATGGAGCCGGGGGTGTACGCGGCTGCTGCCGGGTGCTGCTTGGCGATCTCCTCGATCCTCGACACCAGAGCCGTGACCTGGTCGCCCGCCGCACCCGTGAACGAGAGCTTGTCCGCCATCAGGGCATCGAGCTCCCCCCGCCCCAGCGGGATCCGCTCGTCGGCGGCCAGCTTGTCCAGCAGCTCGTTGCGCTCCGCACCCTGCTCCCGCATGGCGAGTGCAGAAGCGACCGCGTGCTCCTTGATGGCCTCGTGCGCGACCTCGCGGCCTACCCCGGCCCGCACCGATCCCATCAGCACCTTGGTCGTGGCCAGGAAGGGGAGGTAGCGGTCCAGCTCACGTGCGACGACCGCAGGGAACGCGCCGAACTCGTCGAGCACGGTGAGGAAGGTCTCCAGCAGGCCGTCGAAAGCGAAGAAGGCGTCCGGCAGTGCGACCCGGCGGACCACTGAGCAGGAGACATCGCCCTCGTTCCACTGGTCACCCGCCAGCTCCCCCGTCATCGACGCGTATCCGCGCAGGATGACCATCAGGCCGTTGACGCGCTCGCAGGAGCGGGTGTTCATCTTGTGCGGCATCGCCGACGAGCCGACCTGGCCCGGCTTGAAGCCCTCGGTCACCAGCTCGTGTCCGGCCATCAGCCGGATGGTCTTCGCGACCGACGAGGGCGCGGCGGCCAGCTGCACCAGCGCGGTCACGACGTCGTAGTCGAGGGAGCGGGGGTAGACCTGGCCGACCGAGGTGAAGGCGTGCGCGAAGCCGAGGTGTCCGGCGATGCGCTGCTCCAGGTCGGCGAGCTTGCCCGCGTCGCCGCCGAGCAGGTCGAGCATGTCCTGCGCCGTGCCGACGGGCCCCTTGATGCCGCGCAGCGGGTAACGGCCCAGCAGGTCCTCCAGCCGTCCGTACGCCACCAGCAGCTCGTCCGCGGCGGTCGCGAAGCGCTTGCCGAGCGTCGTCGCCTGCGCCGCGACGTTGTGTGAACGGCCGGCGATGACCAGCTCGCCGTACTCCGCCGAGAGCTTGCCCAGTCGCGCCAGCACCGCCACGGTGCGGTCGCGCATCAGTTCCAGGGAAAGCCGGATCTGCAGCTGCTCGACGTTCTCGGTGAGGTCCCGCGAGGTCATGCCCTTGTGGACCTGCTCATGGCCGGCGAGAGCGTTGAACTCCTCGATCCTGGCCTTCACGTCGTGTCGGGTGACCTTCTCGCGCTCGGCGATGGAGGCGAGGTCGACCTGGTCGATCACTCGCTCGTAGTCCGCCGGCGCGGCGTCGGGCACCTCGATCCCGAGGTCCTTCTGAGCGCGCAGCACCGCCAACCACAGCTGACGTTCCAGCTTCACCTTCTGCTCGGGGGACCAGAGGACGGCCAGCTCCGTGGAGGCATAGCGGCCGGCCAGGACATTGGGGATGCGAGGCTTCGCAGACACAGCAGTCACGTGTCCTGATTCTACTGGCGGTTTGTGCAGGTCCACGCCGCGGGCCGCTATGTGGCTTCCTACGAAGGCCCTGCCCGGCAGTCGCTCGTCCGGCAGTCCGCCGTCCGGCACTCGGCCGTCCGGCAGTCCACCGTCCGGCACTCGGCCGTCCGGCACTCGGCCGTCCGGCAGTCCGCCGTCCGGCACTCGGCCGCCTCGCAGTCGGTTGCCCTGTGACCGGTGGCCGGGCAGCCGACCCTCATGGCTTCACGGCCACGAAGCCCCACTGGTCCACCGGCTCACCGGCCGCAGGCTCCTCGGGCCGCCACAAGCTGATCGAACCGAACCCGGGCGCGACGAGATCGAGCCCGTCCGCGAAGGAACGCACGATCTCCTTGGGGCGCGAGATGTACGGCATGGCGCCACCATCGGCGTACTCGTCGGAGGCTGCCAGGGTCTCCTCCGTCTCGATGGTGTCGCAGAGCATCAGGAAGCTTCCGGAGGGGACGGCGTCGAGATAGCGGCGCAGGAGAGCGGCGGCCTCGACCGGGTCGGCGACATGCCCCAGGGTGGACAGCACCATCAGTGCCACTGGTTGCCGCAGGTCCAGTGTTCTGGCGGCCTCCCGCAACACGGTCCCGGTGTCCCGCAGATCGGCGTGCACATAGTCCGTGGCGCCTTCAGGGCTGCTGGTCAGCAGGGCGCGAGCGTGGGCGAGCACGATCGGGTCGTGGTCCACGTACACGACGCGTGCCTCGGGGGCGACGGCCTGGGCCACCTCGTGGGTCGCGTGCGCGGTCGGCAGGCCGGTGCCCAGATCGAGGAACTGCCGAACCCCGGCCTCCTCGGCCAGATAGCGCACCGCCCGTGCCTGAAAGCGCCGGGAGGCACGGGCGATATCGATGATCTGGGGGTAGAGCTGCTCCATCGTCGCGCCCAGCCGACGGTCCACCTCGTAGTTGTCCTTGCCGCCCAGCCAGTAGTTCCAGACCCGTGCCGAGTGGGGCGTGGTGGTGTCGATTCCGTCCGCCGGTACCTCGATGTCCGGTACGCCGCTCATGGGCACTCCCCGTTCCGGTGCCCAGGGTGCTCCTGTGCGGTGAGCACCCATGCTGTCCCACCAGCCACACGCCCAACAGGTACAACTGCGCCAACCCGGAAGGCCACCTCTACCGATCCGTCGGGGCGGTCAGCCGTCCAGTCGCCGCCAGCCGGTCACCGGCCCGGGAGACGCATCGTCCCTGGGAGTGATGTAGTACGCCTTCCCGAGCGCTGTGTCGAAGTGTGCGCCGGCGCGGCCGTCACCGGACGAGCGCCCGGTCAGGCGCCGCCCGATCCACGGAAGCAGATGCTGCCGGGCGAACCGGACGTCGTCGATCCGGCGCTGCGCCCACCGAGCGGGCGCGGACACGGGCATCGGGGTCTCCCAGGCGCTCTCCGCAGGGAGCCCCAGCGTCTGCCACACCGCCTCCGCGACCCTCCGATGCCCCTCGGCCGTCAGGTGCAGCCGGTCGACGTCCCACATCCGCGGATCGCCCAGCGACGGCGCGCCGTACAGGTCGGCCACCAGCGCACCATGGCGCTCGGCCAGATCGCCGACGAGTGAGAACAGCTCCTCCATACGAGGGCGGAAGCGTTCCATGACCGGCCCGTTCCGGCCGGGGCTGCGCATCAGTACCAGGGTCTTGCAGGAGGGCGCGAGGCGCTCCACCGCCTCCTCCAGCCGGCCGCGGACCATACCCATGTCGCACTTCGGCCGCAGGGTGTCGTTGAGCCCGCCGACGAGCGTGATCACATCCGGCTGCAGCGCCGCCGCGACCGGGACCTGCTCGTCCACGATCTGGCCGATGAGCTTCCCCCGTACGGCGAGGTTGGCATAGCGGAATCCCGGCGCGCGGGCCGCGAGACGGGCGGCGAGGACGTCGGCCCAGCCGCGGTACGAACCGTCGGGCAGCAGATCCGACATGCCCTCGGTGAACGAGTCGCCGACCGCGACAAGACTGGTGTAGGAGGCATTCAATTCCATGGCGCTGCCGATCGTACCGCGACGGCGGCCCGCTGCCCGTGGGCCGCCGGAGCGGCGGCCGCCGGGACCCAGGAGGCGTGGGGAGCCAGGAGGCCGTCAGGACGCGGCAGACCGGCCAGGACGCGGCAGACCCGCCGGGAGACGGAAAAGGGACGCGACAGCTGCCGCGTCCCCCTTCGTGCCGTTCCGTCACCGGTTGCCGGCGTCAGCGTGCCTGGGGTCTGCCCACCAGCTCACGCAGTACGTCCTCCATCGTGATCATGCCAGCCAGCCGGCCGTCCTCGTCGAGTACGGCGGCCAGATGCGTTCGGCTCCGCCGCAACGCCGTCAGCACGTCGTCCAGCGGTGTCGACGCGCGCACCCGGGCGATCGGCCGCAGTGCCGACACCGGGAACGGCACGTCCCGTGGCGCGGCGTCCAGGGCGTCCTTCACGTGGAGGTACCCGATGATGCGCTGCTCGCTGTCCATCACGGGGAACCGGGAGAAGCCGGACTCGTGGGAGAGGCGCTCCAGCTCCTCCGGAGTCGTGCCGACCCTCGTGTACAGCACCCGGTCGACCGGGAGGAGTACGTCCTGGACGGGGCGGCGGCCCAGTTCCAGCGCGTGGCGCAGACGGTCCGCCGACCGGTCGTCGACGAGCCCGGAGTCCTCGGCGTCCTTGACGAGGCGCGCCAGCTCGTCGTCGGAGAAGGTCGCGGAGACCTCGTCCTTGGTCTCCACCCGCAACAGCTTGAGCAGGGTGTTCGCGAACGCGTTGATCGTGAAGATCACCGGCTTCAGCGCCCTGGCGAGAGTCACCAGGGGCGGTCCGAGCAGCAGCGCGGTACGGGCGGGCTCGGCCAGCGCGATGTTCTTCGGCACCATCTCGCCCAGCAGCATGTGCAGATACGTCGCCACGGTCAGGGCGATGACGAACGAGATCGGGTGCACCAGCCCGTGCGGCACCCCTACCGAGTCGAAGACGGGCTCCAGAAGATGGGCGATGGCGGGCTCGGCGACGATACCGAGCACCAGGGTGCAGAGCGTGATGCCCAGCTGTGCCGCCGCGAGGAGCGCCGACACGTGCTCGAGCCCCCAGATGACGCTCCGGGCCCGCCGGTTCCCGGCTTCGGCTTCGGGCTCGATCTGACTGCGGCGTACGGAGATCAGCGCGAACTCCGCGCCGACGAAGAAGGCGTTGACGACCAGGGTCAGCAGGCCGATGAAGAGCTGGACTGCGGTCATCGTTCGTCCTCCGCCGGCTCGTCGCTGCCGGGCAGCGGCGCGTGCAGCAGCGCACGCGCGGCACGGTGCCCCGAGGCGTCCACCACGTCGATCCGCCAGCCCGCGAGCTCCACGGTGTCGCCGACCACCGGAATGCGGCCGACCTCCGTGGCGATCAGCCCGGCCAGTGTTTCGTACGGCCCGTCCGGGACCCGCAGTCCGATCGTGCGGAGCTGGTCCGTGCGGGCCGCTCCGTCGGCGGACCACAGGGTGCGCCCGTCCGCGTCCTCGCCCGCTGCCGCCAGGTCGGGGGTCTCGTGCGGGTCGTGTTCGTCCCGCACCTCGCCGACGACTTCCTCCACGATGTCCTCCAGCGTCACGACTCCCGCCGTACCGCCGTACTCGTCGATGACGACGGCCATGGCCAGCTTCCCGGAGAGCCGGTCCAGCAGGCGGTCGACGGTGAGCGTCTCCGGCACCAGCAGCGGTTCACGCAGCATGTCCGACACCCGCTTACGAGGCCTCTGGTCCGCGGGAATGGCCAGCACGTCCTTGATGTGCGCGACGCCGACGACCGTGTCCAGACTGCCCCGGTACACGGGGAACCGGGAGAGGCCGGTCGCCCGGGTGGCGTTCGCGACGTCCTCGGCGGTCGCCTGTACCTCGAGGGCGGTGACCTGGACGCGGGGGGTCATCACGTTCTCCGCGGTCAGTTCGGACAGGTTGAGTGTGCGGACGAAGAGTTCGGCGGTGTCCGCCTCCAGCGCCCCCTCCTTCGCGGAATGGCGCGCCAGGGCGACCAGCTCCTGCGGGCTGCGAGCCGAGGCCAGCTCTTCGGCCGGCTCGAGGCCGAAGCGCCGCACGATCCGGTTGGCGGTGTTGTTGAGGTGGCTGATGAAGGGCCGGAAGATCGCGGTGAACGCACGCTGTGGCGCGGCGACCGTCCTGGCGACGGCGAGCGGGGAGGAGATCGCCCAGTTCTTCGGTACGAGTTCACCGACCACCATCAGGACCACGGTGGACATCGCGGTGCCGATCACGAGTGCCAGCGAGGAGGACACACCGGGCGACAGCCCCGTCGCTTCCACCGGTCCCCGGATCAGCTTGGAGATGGAGGGCTCGGAGAGCATGCCCACGATCAGATTGGTGACGGTGATACCGAGCTGCGCGCCGGAGAGCTGGAAGGTGAGGCTGCGCACGGCCTTGAGCGCTCCCGCCGCTCCACGGTCCCCCCGCTCGACGGCCCGTTCGAGCTCGCCGCGCTCCACGGTGGTCAGAGAGAACTCGGCCGCCACGAACGCACCGCAGGCGAGGGAGAGCAGCAGCGCCACGAGGAGCAGGAGCACTTCGGTCATCGGTTCACCTCCGTCCCATGATCGGGCAGGGGCAGGAGGTTTGCGCGATGTCGGCGGTATCTACTACTGGGGGGCTCGCCCATGGGCGGACGCTCACACCTTTCAAGAGGTCGGACGGTCGGGGATCCATAGTAAAGGATCGGCAAAATACCCTGTCCGACAGACGGTTTTCGGCTGGGCACAGGCTTTCGGTGGTGCCGGTCAGGGTCGCACGGACTTCACCCAGCGCCGCCAGTGGCCCTCGCGATGGTAGCCAGCCGAGCCCCATGTCCGGTGTGCCCGCTCGTTCGACTCCAGGACCATGGCGTCGATGCGTCGCCCGCCCAGGGCGAGGAACCGCCGTTCCGCGGCGTCCATCAGGGCGGTGGCGATGCCTTGCCGACGCCGGTCGGGGTGCACGGCGAGCCGGTACGCGGAGCACCGCCATCCGTCGTAGCCGGCTATGACGGTCCCGGTGATCCGGCCGTCCTGTTCCGCGAGAAGCAGGGCCTCGGGGTCCCGCGAGATCAGCCGCGCCACTCCTTCGTGGTCGTCGGTGATGCTCGTTCCTTCCGCGGCCTCGCGCCAGAACCGCAGCACGGCGGCGATGTCCGAGGGTGCGGCGCAGCGGATGTCGAGATCATTCATGGTCCGAGCCAATCAGAACGTCCGAGGCGGGAGCGAGCGCTTTCCGGCGCCGCGTCCCCGACGGTCCGGCCCCGTGCCCGGCTGTACCCGGTCCACGCGACTCGGTGCGGCCGGACACCCGTGCCGGATGAACCCGCCCGCGCGTGCCCCGCCCACGGTCGCGTCCTCGCCGTGCGGCCGGAGGGCCGCGCCTGCCCCGGAGTGCTCGGCAGTCGCACGACGAACCGCAGCGCGCCCCCGGTCGCTGCCGCTGCCTCGCCCGCTCCCCTTGCGAGTGCTAGCGCACACGCGCTAGCGTGATTCCGTGCCCAAGACTCAGCTGAACGTTCGAGTGGACGAGGCCACCGCCGAGGCAGCGCGGCAGCGCGCCCTGCAGCGGGGGATGAGCGTGAACCGCTACATAGAGGAGCTCGTCAAACAGGATGCGGGCGAGGTGGGACACACCTTCGTCGAGGCCGCGGCCGACTTCATGAAGCAGTACGAGTCGGTGTTCGCCGAAGAGTTCGGCCCGGAGCGCAAAGGCACCCGTTGAACCTGCAGATCGACCTTTCCTGGCTGCTCATGGTCGCCGAGCACAAGACGCCCGGTGACCCACAGGTCGTCGACTGGGGCGCGCTCGTCGCCGCTGTCAGCCGGCACGAAGCGGAGATCTTCGGCAGCCCCGTCTACAGCGATCCGCATTCCCGGGCGGCCGCCATGCTGCAGCTGCTCCTCCACGTGCCCGCCCTCGAGCACTCCAACGCGATGTTCGCCTCCGCCGTCGCCTACGGCTACCTCGTCGCTTCAGGGCTGAAAGTCATCACTTCTCCCGAGCAGGTGCGCGATCTGGCCAGGCTGGTGAAGGAGGGCAAGGCCGACGTCAGGGCCATCGCCGACGAGCTGCGCCGTTGGAGCCTGTGACCCGGGCTCCTCAGTCCTGCTCCGCCGATCGGTCGACCACGGCGGACCGGCGGGCCACGCCGAGCACGCACGGTGAGGTCGGCAGTTGTGCACCCTTGTCCGGAATGCGGAAACTGCGGTACACACCCAGCTCGAAGCCGGCGTCCTCGACGGCCGCGACCGTGTCCCGCGCCGTGTGACAGCCCCCGAAGAGCAGCGGCCAGAACGTGCGGTCCACCGCCCGCTGGGCCGTCGCCAGCGCTCGGCCGGGGGCCAGGGTGTGTTCGAAGAAACGCAGCTCCCCGCCCGGCCTCAGCACCCGCTTGATCTCTGCCAGCGCCCGCGGGAGGTCCCGCACGGTGCACAGGACCAGCGAGGCCACAGCGGCGTCGAACGCCTCGCTCTTGACCGGCAGCGCCTCGGCCGTGCCGGGCACCACGTCGACCGGCACCTCCGCGCGCAGCGCCGCACGGGCCGCAAGCTGCCGCAGGGCGCGCTCCGGTTCGATCGCCACCACTTCGGACACGGCCCCCGGGTAATGCGCGAAGTTGAGGCCGTTTCCCGCGCCGATCTCGATGACGCGGCCGGAAAGGCCGGTGAGGAGCTCGTCGCGATGGGCCGCCACGCCCCCTTTGAGGTCGGCGGCCACGCTCATCCGGGCGTAGAAGCGGGCGAATACCGGGTGGTGCACGGCGTCCCGGGGGACAGGTGTGCTGCGCCGACGCATGATCGGGCCTCCTCGGAGGGCACGTGGATACGGCTCTCCTCAGATTCTCCCCCGTACGGCCCCGCTCAGCCGCTCATCCGGCGGTGCGATTCCCGCCGAGTTCCGGTGCCAGCCAACTCGCCGCCCGCACCTGGAAGTCGGCCGGTTCCAACGTTCCCGAACCGGCCGGCACCGCGCCGAGCAGCGGGACACCCGCCGCGACCGGAAGGTCGTCGATGTTGCACCGCGACGCCAGGTCGGGCTCAGCCGGCATGCTCCCCACCACCACGCCGCGGCACGCGAGTCCTCGCGTCCGCAGCGCCTCCGTCGTCAGCGCGGTGGCGTTGAGCGTTCCCAGGCCCGCGGGCGCCACCACGAGCACCGGCGCAGCCAGCAGCCGTGCGGCGTCCGCGAGCGTGGCCCCCCGCTCGTCGTAGCGGACGAGCAGTCCGCCCGCGCCCTCGACGAGCACCAGATCGTGCTCCGTCTCCAGCTTCTGGGCGGCCTCGGCGATCTCGTACGGACGTACGGGTGGGAGACCGGCTCGCCGAGCCGCTGTCTCGGGCGCCAACGGCTCCGGGTAACGAGCCAGTTCCACCGCTGTGACGTGGGCGCCGGCCAACCGCGCCACCTCTGCGGCGTCCCCGGGTTCACCCGGGGCGAGACCCGTCTGGGCGGGCTTGAGGACCGCGACGCGGAGGTCCCGGAAGGCGGCCGCCACCGCCGCGGTCACGATCGTCTTACCGATCTCGGTGCCGGTCCCGGTCACCACGAGGATCGTCATCTTCAGCTCTCCTTCGCCGCGGCGCAGACAGCCCGGCAGATCCGTGCCACGTCGTCGTCGCCGGTCACATAGGGCGGCATCGTGTACACGAGATCGCGGAACGGCCGCAGCCACACACCTTCGCGGACCGCGGCCCGCGTCGCGGCGGCCATGTCCACCTCGTGATCGAGCTGCACGACTCCGATCGCGCCCAGCACCCGGACGTCACGCACGCCCGGGATACCGGAGGCCTCGGCCAGGCCCTGTCGTAGCGCGGTGCCGATCCGCTTCACCTCCCGCTCCCAGTCCTGGGCCAGCAGGAGATCCACCGACGCGCAGGCCACCGCCGAGGCGAGCGGATTACCCATGAACGTCGGCCCGTGCGCCAGCACCGGGACGTCTCCGCTCGAGATGCCCTCGGCCACCCGCGATGTGCACAGTGTCGCCGCCAATGTCATATAGCCGCCGGTCAGCGCCTTCCCGACGCACATGACATCCGGTGACACCCCTGCGTGCCCGGCCGCGAACAACCGGCCGGTCCGGCCGAACCCCGTCGCGATCTCGTCGAACACCAACAGCACGTCGTTCGCGTCGCAGGCCTCGCGGAGCACCCGCAGATACGCGGGGGAGTGGAAGCGCATCCCGCCCGCACCCTGCACCACGGGCTCCACGATCACCGCTGCCAGGTCCTCGGCATGGGCGGCTATCAGCTCGCGCAGGTGCCTCGCGTACGCCTCGTCCGGTTCGGCGTCGAAGCCGTCCGGAGGAGCGTCCGCGAAGATCTGCCGGGGGAGGGAACCCGACCACAGTTCGTGCATCCCGCCCTCGGGATCACACACCGACATGGGCTGCCAGGTGTCCCCGTGGTAGCCGCCGCGCCAGGTGAGCAGGCGGTGTTTCCCGGGGCGTCCCGCCGATCGCCAGTACTGGAGGCACATCTTCACCGCGACCTCGACGGAGACCGACCCCGAATCGGCGAGGAAGACGTGCCGCAGCGGCTCAGGAGTGATCTCCACCAGCCGGGTCGCCAGACGGACGGCGGGCTCGTGCGTGAGCCCGCCGAACATCACATGGCTCATCCGGTCCAGCTGGCCGCGTGCGGCCTCGTTGAGGACCGGATGGTTGTAGCCGTGCACCGCCGACCACCAGGACGACATGCCGTCCACCAACTCGCGATGCCCGTGGGCGGGTTCGGCGAGCCGGAGACGCACCCCGGACGCTGACTCGACGACCAGTGGCTCCTGCCTGCCCGGCATCGGGCCGTAGGGGTGCCAGACGTGGGCCCGGTCCAGGGCGAGGAGGTCTGCGGGGCGGAGCGGATCAGGCATTGGGCGCGAGGTCCGTCCCGGCGCCCCGGCGGCGGACCGCCACCAGATCCGTACGCGCCGCCAGGACCTCGGAAGGCTCCGGGGCGGCCTCGCCGCCGCACGGAGCGCAGCCGCCCTCGTGCGAACCGCAGCCGCCGGCTTCCGGCGCCCGGTGCTCGGGCAGCGTCTTCGTCGTCGCTCCCTCGACCTCGAAACCGGCGTCCGCGATCATGTCGAGGTCGGTCCGGCCGGACTGGCCCTCACTGGTCAGGTAATCCCCCAGGAAGATCGAGTTGACCAGGTGCAGGGCGAGCGGCTGCATCGAACGCAGATGGACCTCACGGCCGCCCGCGAGCCGCACCTCGACGTCCGGGCACACGAACCTGACCATCGCCAGGATGCGCAGGCACCGCTGCGGCGTGAGGTGCCACTCCTTCGCGAGCGGGGTCCCCTCCATGGGAATCAGGAAATTGACCGGCACCGAGTCGGGATCCAGCTCGCGCAGCGAGAAGACGACGTCGACCAGGTCGGCGTCCGTCTCACCCATGCCCGCGATCAGCCCGGAGCACGCCGAAAGCCCGGCGGCCTGTGCCTGCTGCACGGTGTCCACCCGGTCGGCGTACGTGTGCGTGGTCGTGATGTCGCCGTACGTCCCCTCCGAGGTGTTGAGGTTGTGGTTGTACGCGTCGGCGCCCGCGGACCTCAGACGGTCGGCCTGGCCCTCCGACAGCAGGCCGAGGCAGGCGCACACCTCGACGTCCTCGTGCTGCTCCTTGATGGCCTCGATCGTCTGCGACACCCGGTCGACGTCGCGGTCCGTCGGGCCCCGGCCGCTGGCCACCAGGCACACCCGCTTGGCGCCGCCGGCCACCCCGGCGGCGGCGGCCTTCTTCGCCTCGTCCGGTTTGAGCCAGGTGTACTTGAGGATCTCGGCCTTGGAACCGAGCCGCTGCGAGCAGTACGAGCAGTCCTCGGGACACAGCCCGGACTTCAGGTTCACCAGATAGTTGAGCTTGACGCGCCGGCCGAACCACTGACGGCGCACCTTTCCGGCCGCGGCCACCACGTCGAGCAGTTCGTCGTCGGAGGTCGCCAGCACGGCGAGCGCTTCGTCACGGGTCGGCAGTTCGCGCCGCAGCCCCTTTTCCACCAGCGTGTTCAGCAGGTCCATGGCGTTGATCCTGACGTACGGCACCGTCATAGGCCAAGGAGGAACCGGACAGCAGAGCCGGCCGATGCTGTGTGTATTGCCACACCCTGGCCCGTTGCGCACCCGGTTAGGGTCTGTGAGCTGCCTACAAAAGGACCTGCTCATGTCCTACGCACCGTTCGACTGGCTCGACGACGAGGCCCGGCGCCGTGCCGACGCCGGACTCGTCCGTTCGCTGCGCCCCCGGCCCGCCGAGACGGAACTCCTGGACCTGGCGAGCAACGACTACCTGGGTCTGAGCCGGCACCCCGAGGTCACCGCCGCAGCAGCCGAAGCGGTCCGGACGTGGGGCGCGGGCGCCACCGGTTCGCGCCTCGTCACCGGATCCACCGCTTTGCACGCCGAACTCGAGCAAGAACTCGCCGACTTCTGCGGTTTCGAATCCGCTCTGGTGTTCTCCTCCGGGTACGCGGCCAACCTCGCCGCCCTCACGGCGCTGACCGGACGTGATTCGCTGATCGTGTCCGACGCGGGCAACCATGCCTCGATCGTCGACGGCTGCCGTCTCTCCCGTGCCGCCACCGCCGTCGTTCCGCACGCGGATCCCGAGGCTGTGCGAAAAGCGCTCCACTCGCACGGCGGACGGGCGCTGGCCGTCACCGACTCCGTCTTCTCGGTGGACGGCGACGCCGCTCCACTGGCCGGACTCGCCGAGGTCTGCCGCGGCGCGGACGCGGCCCTCCTTGTGGACGACGCCCACGGACTGGGCGTCCTGGGCCGGGGCGGGCGCGGCGCGCTCGAGGCCGCCGGACTCGCGGGCGGTGAGGGCGTCGTCGCCACCCTCACCCTCTCCAAGTCGCTCGGCAGCCAGGGCGGAGCGGTACTCGGCCCCGACCGGGTCATCCGTCACCTGGTCAACGCGGCCCGTACGTTCATCTTCGACACCGGACTCGCGCCGGCGTCCGCCGGTGCGGCTCTGGGGGCTCTGCGTCTGCTGCGGCGCGAGCCCGAACGCGCGGCGAGGGCGGGGGCCGTCGCCGTCGAGCTGTACGCCAGGCTGACGGAGGCAGGACTGACCGCGGTACGCCCGGACGCCGCCGTCGTGTCGGTCCGGGCCCCATCGGCGGAATCGGCGGTGCGCTGGGCCGCCGACTGCCGAACCGCAGGCCTCGCAGTGGGGTGCTTCCGGCCCCCGTCGGTGCCGGACGGAATCTCGCGGCTCAGGCTGACCGCCCGAGCGGATCTGACGCGGAAGCAGATCTCCGCCGCTGTGGGCACGGTCCTCGCGACGGCGCCTCTGCCCGTCAGCTGACCGGACCGCCGTCCAGTCCGGCGACGAAGGACGACCACGCCCGGGCCGAGAAGCGCAGCGGCGGCAGGCCCGTGTCCTTGGAATCGCGCACGGCGAGACGGCCGTCGCCGAGCGCGGCGGTTTCCACGCAGTTGTTCATCCCGGTGCTGCGGCTGCTGCGCCGCCACCTGGATGCGGGCTGTGTGGGCTGTGCGGGCTGTGCGAGACGGTCGGACATCGTGCCCCCCTCGGGCAGTCTGCAGGTTCCGCCTGACCGCCGCGGCCTATTGCGGCGATGAGGTCCAGCGAACGCTCAGGCGACAGCGCGTGGGCCTGCATCGTGCGGAAGGCCGAGCTGTACGCCTCAAGGTCTTCTCTCCGCTCCAGATAGAGGCTACTCGTCAAGTGGTCAAGAACGACCACATCCAGATCAGAAATGTTCGGAAATGAGAAAATTACGAAAGGCCCTGTGAGCCCGATGTAGCTCCCGGCCTCGAACGGAAGCAACTGGAGGGTCACGTGAGGAAGTTGAGCGGCCTGCGTCAGATGGCGCAGCTGTTCCTCCATGACGCGTGGGCCGCCGACCCCCCGGCGTAGCACCGCCTCGTCGAGCACGACGCTGAGCCGCAGCGGCCGGGGGGCGTGCAGCACGCTCTGCCGGGCGAGCCGGACCTCCACCAGGGAGTCGAGCTGGGCCGGCGGCAGCCCGTCCAGCGAGGACCGGGTCACCGCTCGCGCGTAGTCGGCGGTCTGCAGCAGCCCCGGCACCACCGAGGTCTCGAGCGTGCGGGCGGCGTCGGCCTGGGACTCCAGGCTGATGAAGTCGCGGTACTGGGGCGGAATGAGCCCGCGGTAGGCGTGCCACCACCCGTTTCCCCCACCGCCGGCCGAGCCGGCGAGCGTCTGGAGCAGAGAACGCAGCTGCCGGTCGTCGACGCCGTAGGCATCCAGCAGCCGGGACACGTCACGGGCGGTCACCCCGCTCGCCCCGGTCTCGATCCGGCTCACCTTCGACTGGTGCCAGCCCAGCAGCCCGGCGGCGTCCCGGCTCGTGAGGCCCGAGGTGTGACGCAGGCTGCGCAGCTCCTCCCCGAGCTTGCGGCGGCGAACCGCAGGGCCGTTCCGCATGGTGGACTCCTCCCGTGGTGCGGCAGCCGCCCCCGCAGGTCCGGCTCGGAAAGGGGCCAGTTTCGCGCCCGTTCGGGGCTCAGGGGGAAGAATTCACCGTAATGAGCGATAGATATATGCATATCTTGGTGGATGGCCGTCATGGGCGGCCGCATCGGTGGCAGTCTGGCGCGAAGCACAGTCCAGGCCGGCCGCGGGTCGGCCGGGGTGGGAAAGGGACGGCGTCGCCATGGCAGACCATCAGGAAGCAACCGTCACCCTGCCGAGCGATCCGGCATCGGTTTCCGCGGCCCGCAGACACGTGGCCCGGGTGCTCGCGGAATGGGGCCTGGCCGAGGACGGCGACACGGCCGACACCATCCTGCTGATCGCCTCGGAACTCGCCACCAACGCCGTGCAGCACACCTTCGGACAGTCACCCACGTTCACCGTGGACCTGCGACTGGACAGGGACGTCGAGTTCTGTCTGGGTGTGACGGACAGCCACCCCCGCCGGCCCCAGCGGCTGCCCGCCGCGGTCCGGCAGGACAACGGCCGCGGCATGGTGATCATCCGAGCTCTGCTGAAGGAGCACGGCGGCCGGCTCGGTGTCATCCCCACCCCGGACGGTGGTAAGACCGTGGCGATCGCTCTCCCCTGGCCGGATCCCGCGCGGGCCTGACACGACGGCCGTCCGCGCTTCGCGGGCCGTCGGTGTCGGGCGGGTGGTGGACCGTACGGGGCGGGTGGGCCCTCGCGCGGGCAGCTGCCGTTACGCGGCGGAGGCCCGGCCGAAGCCGCTGCGCAGCAGCGCCATCAGCGTCGTCGCAGCAGCTGTGTTCCGGTCCCCTCGGTGCACCACGGAGATCGTCCGCCGGAAAGCGGCGGGCTCCAGGCGCCGGACGGCGAGGGGCGCCGGCGACATCTCGGCCACCATCTCCGGCACCACAGCCACGCCGAGGCCCGCACTGACCAGGGCACACACCAGGGCGTAGCCGGGGGACTCGCACACCACGGCGGGGGTGGCCCCCGCCTCGGCCAGCGCACGCTCCACCCCGCGCCTCGGCGGATGCTCCGGAGCGCTGCTGATCAACGGTCGCCCCGCGAGCTCGGCCACGGGAAGCGGCCCGCTGCCCTCGGAGAGCATCTGCCCGAGCGCGGTGACCAGCACCAGCTCCTCGACGAGCAGCGTCTCGGAGAACAGCCCGGACGGCATCGGATCGGCGGCGGCCGGTTCGTACGCGTGGGTCAGTGCCAGGTCCACGTCGCCCGCCGCCACCGCGGTCACCCCTGCGGGCGGCTCGTAGTCCGTGACCGTCAGCTCCACGTCGGGATGGGCGCGCCGGAACGCGGTGAGCACCGGCGGCAGCAGATGGATTCCGGCCGTCACGAACGTGCCGACCCGCAGCCGGCCGCCCGACAGCCCGGCGAGCCGGGCCAGCTCGTGCCGTGCCTGGTCCATCTCGTCCAGCACGCGTCTGGCCCGTCCCGCCAGCAGCTCGCCTGCGGCAGTCAGCCGAGTCCCGCGGTGATGACGCACGAGGAGGGCGGCACCCGCTTCCCGCTCGAGCTTGGCGAGCTGCTGCGAGAGCGCGGGCGCGGTGTAGCCCAGCCGCGAGGCCGCCCGTGTGATCGAGCCGGCCTCGGCCACCGCCACCAGGGCGGCCAGCCGTGTCGGGTCGTACATTAAGTGTTCCTTTTGGCAGACCCAGAAGATTGCAAGTACACGCTAAAGGCCCGATCGGGTCAGGGTGTACCCATGGACGCACAACTGCTCGCCTTTGTCGCCGTGGCCGCCGGGATGGTGGCGCTTCCCGGCGCCGACTTCACCGTGGTCGTACGCAACGCGCTCGCTTCCCGGCGGGACGGACTGGCCACCGCGGTGGGGGTCGCCGGTGGACTGGTGGTGCACACCGCGCTGGCCGTCGCCGGGCTCGCCGCCGTGCTCGTGACGATGCCCGTCCTGTTCCGCGGCGTCCAGCTGCTCGGCGGCGCCTATGTGCTCTACCTCGGGCTCAGTGGCCTGTACGCCATGCGGCGTCGGGCCGCCGCCGCCGGTGCCGGTGCCGGTTCCGGTTCCGGTTCCGAGGAGGAGGTCACGGGCGGGACCCCGGCGGCGCCGGGACGTGCGCTGCGCCAGGGGTTCCTGACGAACGCCCTCAACCCGAAGGCGCCCGTGCTCTTCCTCAGCCTGCTGCCTCAGTTCGTCCCCGACGGCGCGGCGCCTCTCCCCAGGACCCTGCTGCTGGCCTCGGTGGTCGTACTGCTCGCGCTCGTCTGGTTCCCGGCCGTGGCACTGCTGGTGGACCGCCTGGGCCGGTGGCTGCGCCGGCCGCGTGCCGCTCGTGTGATCGAGGGCGGCAGCGGCTCGGCGCTCACCGCCTTGGGGCTCGTGCTGGTGGCGGGGCCCCTGCTGCACTGAAAGAGGTGGAAGGGCGTATCAGCGGACCCTCCCGTACCAGACGCTGCCGGACCAGATCTTCTCCAGCCGGACCACGGCGCCGGCCTTCGGCGAGTGCCAGATCTTCCCGCTGCCGGCGTAGATGCCGACGTGGTACACACTGCGGCCCGCATGAAAGAAGACCAGGTCGCCGCGTTTCCGCTGCGACCTGGAGATATGGCGGGTCTTGTTGTACTGCTGCTGCGCCGTTCGGGGAAGTTTCTTGCCGGCCTTCTTGAACGAGTAGAGCGTGAGCCCGGAGCAGTCGAACCGGTGAGGGCCCGTGGCGCCCCATCTGTAGGGCGCACCCTTCTTCGAGGCGGCGACATCGAGCGCCCTCGTCGAATGGGCGGCGGCCTCGGCTTCGTTCACGAAGCCGGGTGCCAGCATGGTGGTGCCTACGGCGAATGTCAGGACCGAGGTCGTACCGACCCGGGCGAACAGAGACGGGACATGAACCTGCGCAGTCATGCGCAACCCTTCGTCAGCCGCCTGTGAAGGATGACCTGTCGGGTTCGGGCTGGCGAAGTTGCCCGGCCGCACACAGCGGCTTCACCCCGAGGGCCGCCCGGAATTCCGGTCGGCCCGTTGTGCTCGGGTCCTCCACTCCTGCCGATCCACTCCTGTCGACCAGGCATCCGGACGGCGGCAGGACTCGGCGTCCGCCCGGACCGCCCCGCCGCGGTGGCGGGGGCTTGTCGTCCCAGGGATCTTTACGCACGCACCGCGGGATTTCCTCGTTGAAGTGGCGATATGTGAGAGTCGTCACCACTGATCCGATCGGGTGGACGCGGTGCGCCCGGAGCCGCGGTGGCCGCACCGGACCAGCTGTGTACCAGCGGCGGAACGATGTCTGTCGTTCAGCTCCCGCGCTTGTCGCGCAAGTTGGACCGCCCCTCAGGAGGGGGAGCTTCTACGCCGATCGAGCGAGGAAAACTCATCAGCCTGCCGGGCGTGTCGTGAAAGGGCGTCGAAAAGCGGCTGGGGCCCCCGAGTCGGGCGGCGGAAGCGGTCAACTCGGTGACGCGGGGGGCACGGCGATCCGTCCGGCGCGGCGCTCTCCGTCCAGCGTTCGCAGTGCTCTGGCGAGGGTGCCCGCGTGGATCTGAGACTCGCCCCGCTCGTGCATCGACGCGAGGGCGTCGCGGAGGGCGATGGCCCGGGACGCGAGAGCCTGAGCTGCCCGGAGGGCTCCGTACGTGTCGCTGCCGCGCGCGGGGTTGATGCGGCCGAGCTGGTCGAGCACCTCCAGGTAGCAGTCGATGAACTCGGCCTCGGCGCGGGTCAGGGCGGGAAGCGGTGGGAACTGGGGCTGGAGCATGGGGCGTTCACCTCGCGTCATGCGGCGGCTGGGACGGCGTGCGGTTCTCCACGACGTGGTCCACCAGCCCGAACGCCAGGGCAGCCCTGGCATCGAGGATGGTGTCCCGTTCGATGTCGGCACTGATCTCCGGCGCGGAGCGCCCCGTGTGACGGGCCAGCATGGCCGTGAGCAGCTCGCGCTCGCGCAGCAACTCTGCCGCCTGGATCTCGAGATCGGAGGGCTGGCCCCGCACCGGTTCGCCCAGGGCGGGTTGCCGGATGACTACCCGGGCGCCCGGCAGGGCATGTCGGCGCCCGGGCGCGCCGGCCGCGAGCAGTACCGCCGCGCCGGCACCCGCCTGACCGAGACAGAAGGTCTCCACCTCGCAGGCGAGGAAGTGCATGGTGTCGTAGACCGCCGTCATGGCGTTGAAAGAGCCGCCCGGCGAGTTGATGTAGAGGGAGAGGGGCCGGTCGGGATCCGCGTGCTCCAGGTGCATGAACTGCGCGATCAGGTCGGAAGCCGCGGTGTCGTCCACGGGTGTGCCGAGGAAGACGATCCGCTCGGACAGCAGCTTCGAGTAGGGATCCATGCTCCGGGATCCGTATGCGGTGCGCTCGGTGAACTCAGGCAGGACGTAGCGGGCGGCGGGACGGAACACGGCGATACCTCTCCTCGGACCACAGTGCATCGGAGTACGTAAAAAATGTACAGGACGTACAGGAGGTTAGGATGGAGGCATGGCCTACGAGATTCCGGTGACGCAAGCCCGGGCGGAGCTCGCCGAACTGATCAACCGCGTCGTCTACGGGGGTGAGCGCGTGGTGGTGACCCGGCACGGAAAGCCTCTGGTCGCCCTGGTGTCTGCTGCCGACCTGCAGCGACTCGAGAACGAGGAGGCCGCGGCGCAGGAGGAGGCGGCCGAGGAGCAGGTGATCAGCTCGGTTTCCTCGATCCGCTCGGTGTCGTCCGCTCCGGGCGAACGGCACCGCTTCGGTATCGCCGCGGAACACCGCGGGCACGGGGACCGGGACCACTGACGCCGTTCCCAGGGGCCGGGGTCGTCGCCACCGTCCCGAAGCGTGTTGCGCAACCTGTCGGCCCCGCGCTTCGCCCCCCGCCCTCTACGTCGGAGGCCTCGGCAGGTCCTGTGTGGTGACGTGACGGAGCGGTGCGGCGTCGGCAGCTGTCGACGCGAGGTCGACCAGTCCCGCAGGCGGGCCCTCGCCGGGCCGCCGACGCGCACATCACCCCTGCGAGTCCTGGAACGTGCCCGCAGGGGCGCCCACCGTGCTCGACAGCGACGTCCCGGCACTGCCCGTCGCCGTCACCGGGGACCCCGTGCCCTCCACGCCGGCGCCGGAGCCCTGCGCGCGTAGTGGCCGAATCCCCGGCTGCTCACAGGGCGGCTCCCCGCGCGCGACGTGACCCGTGAGGCGTCGCCGCCGGCAGAGGCAGGCGGCGACGCGGCCGGGGGGCCGGCGTCGCCGGGGCGCACCAACGAGGTCGACTCGGGGAACGCCGGGTGCACCGGTCCCGGCGGCGAACGGGCCCTTCCCGGCCGCGGAAGCGCTTCGCCGAGGGCGCCGTGCTCATCCTGCTGGACCGCCGGCTCAGCTCGTGAGGGCCGGTTCGCGACGGTGGTGGCCGGCTGTCTCGGCCGCGTCCGGTTTCCGGCGGCCGCCGATCAGCACGGCGCCCAGACCCAGTGCGGCCCACGCCGTCAGGGTCAGGACGGCCGGGCCGGCGGCGGCACCGTCGAAGAAGGCGACCGACCTCAGCAGCGATCCCCCCGCGCCCGGCGGGAGCCACTGGCCGATGACACCGACCGGTTCGGGGAGCAGTTCGGGTGCGCTCGTGACGCCCGAGAACGAATTGCCGAGCAGCACCATCAGCAGCGCGCCCACGCCGATGCCCTTGGTGCCGAGCAGCGCAGCGAGTCCTCCCACGGCCGAGGCGATGGCCAGCACGGTGAGGCCGATGGCGCCCGCTTCCGTCCACCAGTCACCCGTGATCACTCCCAGCCAGCTGTGGGTGACCGCCGTGGCGGCCACGCCCACGAGGACGGAGGCGCCGCCAAGGGCCAGGGCCGCCCGGGCGCCCCGCAGCTTCAGCAGGGTCACCATCGCTCCGGCGGCGACGCCGGCGAGGGCCAGCGGCAGGATGCTCGCACCGAGCGCGGCGCTACGCGGGTCCGCCGCGGGTGCCGCGACGACATCGGTGACCGGTAGGGCGGCCCCCGCGGGTGCCGCCCCCCTGGCCGCCTCGGTCAGCAGCTGGGAGACGACGGGGCCGGCCGCCGAAGCGGTGAGCAGCTGCGTTCCCTTCCCGGTGATCACGAAGGCGCCGTATACGACCCGGTCCTCGACCGCGTCGCGGGCCGCGGCGGCGTCGTCGTAACGGTGGACCTCGAAGGCACCTCCGCGCTGTTCGAACCTGTGCTGAAGCTGATCGGCCGCGGGCGCGGTACCGGCTATCCCCACAGGCACGTCACGCGGGGCGATCCGGGCGGCCGGCCACGAGAAGGCCCAGAGGCTGAGGGTCACGACCAGAGGGACGAGGAGGATGACCGCGACCGCGCGGCGGTTGTGCGCAGCAGGCATGACGACTGCCTCGATTCAAAGAGAAGGATCGTTCGTTTTACGATGGCCACTGTCGCGTCGGGACCGCGCCCTTGTCAAGAAGGAACGTTCGTTTTAGATTGTTCGCCATGGCACGTGTATCGCAGGAGCACCTCGATGCCCGCCGTCGGCAGATCCTCGTCGGCGCCGCGCACTGCTTCGCCCGCAACGGCTTCCACGGCACATCCATGCAGGACGTACTGAAGGAGGTCGGGCTGTCCGCCGGGGCCGTCTACCGCTACTTCGCGGGCAAGGAGGAGTTGATCGCGGCCATCGCCGACGAGGCGTTCAGCAGCATCCGGCGGGCGTTCGAGGAGGCGGCGGAGCTCATCCCGCCACCCACTCCCGACGTGCTGCTGGGCAGGGTGCTGCGCGGTGTCTTCGAGGGGCAGGTGTACGGGATGGAGCGCCGTACGTGCGCCGCGCTCATCGTCCAGGTATGGGCCGAGACCATGCGTAACGACCGGCTGGCGAAGACGCTCGACGACGGCTTCATCGGCATGCGGGAGGCCTGGGCGACGCTGGTGGAGGCCTACCGGGCGGCAGGGCTCATGCATTCCGACGTGCCGGCCGACGACGTCGCCCGCACCTTGATCGCCACCGCGCAGGGATTCCTCGCGCAGGAGGCGCTGTTCGGCGGGGCCGAGCCGCACGTCCTGGAGAACGGGTTGCGCGGGCTGATGTCCATGGGTCCGCAAAAGATCAGTTAACGCGCCGGAAAAACTTCCGCCCTAACGTGCAATACCTGGTCGCGGAATCCTCTTCATCGTTCAACAGAGTGTTGAAGGCGGGATAGGGTCCCGCTGCGCCCGGGGCAGGTACCGGGCGGAAGACGAAGAGGGTGGAAGCGTGCAACTGACTCCGCACGAACAGGAACGCCTGCTCATCCATGTGGCCGCCGACGTCGCGGAGAAGCGCAGGGCGCGCGGACTGCGGCTGAACCATCCCGAGGCGATCGCGCTGATCACTTCGCACCTTCTGGAAGGCGCCCGTGACGGCCGGACCGTTGCCGAGCTGATGGCGTCCGGCAGGAAGGTCCTCACCCGCGACGACGTCATGGACGGCATCCCGGAGATGGTCCACGACGTCCAGGTCGAGGCCACCTTCCCGGACGGCACCAAGCTCGTCACCGTCCACGATCCGATCGTGTGACGGGGGAGCAGTCGATGATCCCCGGAGAGATCCTGTACGCGCAGGACCCGGTGCCGCTCAACGAGGGGCGCCCCGTCACCCGTCTCACCGTCCTCAACGCCGCGGACCGACCGGTCCAGGTCGGCTCGCACTACCACTTCGCCGAGGCCAATCCCGGTCTGGACTTCGACCGCCGTGCCGCTCACGGGCTCAGGCTGAACATCGCCGCCGGAACCGCCGTGCGCTTCGAGCCCGGTATCCCCGTCGACGTCGAACTCGTCCCGCTCGCAGGTCTGCGCATCGTCCCCGGACTGCGCGGCGACACCGGAGGTTCCCTCGATGCCTGAACTCAGCCGCCCCGTGTACGCCGACCTGTTCGGCCCCACCACCGGCGACCGCATCAGGCTCGCCGACACCGACCTCGTCGTCGAGATCGAGGAGGACCGGTCCGGTGGTCCCGGACGGGCCGGTGACGAAGCCGTGTTCGGCGGCGGCAAGGTGATCCGTGAATCGATGGGCCAGGCGCGGACCACCCGCGCCGAAGGTGCCCCCGACACGGTCGTCACCGGCGCCGTGATCATCGACCACTGGGGCGTCGTCAAGGCCGACATCGGCATCCGCGGCGGCCGGATCACCGGGATCGGGAAGGCCGGTAACCCGGACACGATGGACGGTGTCCACCCGGACCTGGTCATCGGCCCCGAGACCGAGATCATCGCGGGGAACGGCAAGTTCATCACCGCCGGGGCCATCGACGCGCACGTCCACTTCATCTCGCCGACCCTCGTCGACCAGGCGCTCTCGTCCGGCATCACGACTCTCGTCGGGGGAGGTACGGGCCCCGCCGAGGGCACCAAGGCCACGACGATCACCCCGGGCCCCTGGCACCTTGCCCGGATGTTCGAGGCGCTCGAGGGTTACCCGGTCAACATCGGTCTGCTCGGCAAGGGCAACACGATGTCCCACGAGGCCATGCGTTCCCAGCTGTGCGCGGGGGCCCTGGGGTTCAAGATCCATGAGGACTGGGGCGCGACCCCCGCCGTGATCGACGCCTGCCTGAGTGTGTGCGAGGAGACGGGCGCCCAGCTCGCCATCCACACGGACACGCTCAACGAGGCCGGATTCGTCGCCGACACCCTTGCCGCCATCGCGGGGCGCACCATCCACGCGTACCACACCGAAGGCGCCGGCGGCGGTCACGCCCCCGACATCATCAGCGTGGTCTCGGAACCGTATGTCCTGCCCAGCTCCACCAATCCGACCCGGCCGCACACCGTCAACACGATCGACGAGCACCTCGACATGCTGATGGTCTGTCACCACCTCAACCCCACGGTGCCGGAGGACCTCGCCTTCGCCGAGTCCCGCATCCGGCCCTCCACCATCGCGGCCGAGGACATCCTCCATGACCTCGGAGCGATCTCGATCATCTCCTCGGACTCCCAGGCGATGGGCCGCATCGGTGAGGTGATCCTGCGGACCTGGCAGACGGCCCACGTGATGAAGCGCCGACGCGGGGCACTTCCGGGGGACGGACGCGCCGACAACCACCGGGCACGTCGCTATGTCGCCAAATACACCATCAACCCGGCTGTGGCCCAGGGCCTGGACCGGGAGATCGGTTCCGTCGAGACCGGCAAGCTCGCCGACCTCGTGCTGTGGGATCCGGCGTTCTTCGGCGTCAAGCCGCAGACCGTGATCAAGGGCGGCCAGATCGCCTACGCGCAGATGGGCGATGCCAACGCCTCGATCCCCACCCCGCAGCCGGTCATGCCCCGGCCCATGTTCGGGGCCATGGGAAGGGCCCCCGCAGCCAACTCCCTCAACTTCGTATCCGCGGCCGCCATCGAGGCCGGACTGCCCGAGCAGCTGGGCCTCGGCAAGCGGTTCGTGCCGATCACCAGCACCCGGGGGGTCACCAAGGCGCACATGCGGGAGAACGACGCCCTGCCCGACGTCCAGGTCGACCCCGACAGCTTCGCCGTCACCATCGACGGTGATCCGGTCGAACCAGCCCCAGCCGCTGAACTTCCCATGGCTCAGCGCTACTTCCTCTTCTGAGGCAGGACGGCACCACATGACCACGCGCGCAGCCCTGCTCGTTCTCGCCGACGGCCGGTTCCCCGCCGGTGGCCACGCCCACTCCGGCGGCGCCGAGCCGGCCGTCAAGGCGGGACGCATCCGCGACGCCCAGGACCTGGCGGATTTCTGCCTGGGACGGCTGCACACCACCGGGCTCACATCGGCAGCCCTGGCCGCCGCGGCTGCCCTCGGCCTCGACCCCCTCGCCCTCGACGAGGCCGCCGACGCCCGGACGCCCTCGCCCGCCCTCAGAGGCGTCGCACGCAAGCTCGGCCGACAGTTGATGAGGGCGGCGCGGGCCACCTGGCCCAGCCCTGAACTGGCCGCGCTCGCCGAAGCCCGGCCGCGTGGCGCCCACCAGCCCGTCGTACTCGGGCTCACGGCGCGTGCCGCCGGGCTGGGGCCCGCCGACGCCGCACACTGCGTCGCCTACGAAGCGGTAAGCGGCCCGGCCACCGCTGTGGTCCGCCTGCTGTCCCTGGACCCGTTCGAGGCCACCGCGGTCCTGGCCCGGCTCGCACCCGCCCTCGACCAGGTCGCCGAACAGGCCGCCGAGGCCGCACGGCACGGCATCGACGCGCTGCCCGCCGCCTCCGCCCCGTTGCTCGACATCTCGGCGGAGGCCCACTCGGCCTGGCCCGTCCGCCTGTTCGCGTCCTGAATCCCCGAACGTCACCCCGCCCGCCGGAACCAGGAGTCAGACCCATGCATCTCGACCACGCACACAACGCCCCCACGGCCGTCAGCGCAGACGCCGCACGCCCCGACGGCACACGTCGCGCCCTGCGCATCGGACTCGGAGGGCCGGTCGGCTCGGGGAAGACGGCCACCGTCGCAGCCCTCTGCCGCGCCCTGCGCGACCGGTTCTCCATCGCCGTCGTCACCAACGACATCTACACCCGCGAGGACGCCGCCTTCCTGCTCCGCAACGCGGTGCTGCCACCCGAGCGCATCCAGGCCGTCGAGACCGGCGCATGCCCGCACACGGCGATCCGTGACGACATCTCCGCCAACCTGGAAGCGGTCGAGGACCTGGAGGACTCGGTGGGGCCGCTCGATCTGATCCTCGTCGAATCGGGCGGCGACAATCTCACCGCCACCTTCTCCAAGGGGCTCGTCGACGCCCAGGTCTTCGTGATCGACGTCGCGGGCGGCGACGACATCCCGCGCAAGGGCGGCCCCGGTGTCACCACCGCCGACCTGCTCGTCATCAACAAGACCGACCTCGCCCCCTACGTCGGATCCGACCTGGACCGGATGGCCCGCGACGCCGCCGGACAACGTGGTGAGCTCCCCGTGGTGTTCACCTCCCTGACCGGTGCGGACGGCGTCGCGCCGGTCGCCGACTGGGTACGCGCGCGGCTCGCGGACTGGGCCGCGTGAGCGTCACAGCCACCGCCCGGATCAGGGCGGTAGCCGACGGACGGGGTGCCACGTCGCTTCCGGTGCTCGAGAGCGGCGGTCCGCTCGCCCTGCGCCGGACCAGGTCTCCGGACGCCGCGTTCGCGCGTGTCACCGTGGTTGGCGCGATGAGCGCGCCCCTCGGCGGCGACCGGCTCGCCGTCGAGGCCCGGGCGGAGGACGGCGCCCGGGTGAGCGTCGACTCCGCCGCCGCCACCGTGGCGCTGCCGGGGGCGGGCCCGGATGCCGGCCCGGCTTCGTACGACGTGCGGCTCAGCGTGGGGGAGGGGGCGGAACTCCACTGGCTCCCCGAACAGCTCGTCTCCGCGTACGGAAGCGAACTCGACATGACCACCCGGGCCGAACTCGCGTCAACCGCACGCCTGGTGCTCCGTGAGGAACAGGTTCTGGGCCGGCAGGGGGAGAGCACCGGCAGGCTCTCGACCCGCCTGACGGTGCGCAGAGCCGGAAGGCCCCTGCTCGACCAGCAGACGGCGTACGGGCCGGGAGCGCCCGGAGGCTGGGACGGCTCGGCCGTCCTGGGCGGCCACCGGGCCGTCGGGCAACTGCTGCTCGTCGACCCGGCGTTCGAGGGCGGCGTCCCCGCGCCGCGACTGCTCGGTCCCACCGCCGCGCTCACTCCGCTGGCCGGACCCGCCGTGCTGGTGACGGCGCTCGCCGCCGACGCGCGGCTGCTGCGCGCGGTACTGGACGAAGCGCTGAAGGTGCTGCTGAAGGAGTCGAAAGCCCTGCGGAACGCGTGAGTTCGCTCAGCGGGACAGCGCGCACCGGTTATTGGTTCGGTAAAGAAACACGCGTACGCCCTGTTCTCAGCAACCTCACAGACGAAAGGATCCGCCTGGACACATGAACCGAAGCGCCGCCACCGCGGCGCATCACGCAGGGGGAGGTTCCACTTGAGGCGCACAGCGATGCTCGGTTCGGCCGGCACTCTGATCGCGGGCACGCTCATAGCGGGGGCGATGGCCGCACCGGCCGCCGGTGCCGACAGCAGGCACCACGGCGACCAGGAGGCGCGCGGAGTCCAGATCGCCGCGGCCCGGGCCGCGAAGGCGGGTATCGACTGGACGGACTGTCCGGCCGACTGGGCGATCGCCGCACCCATCCAGTGCGGATGGGTGAGCGTACCGCTCGACTACGCCGAGCCGAACGGCAAGAAGATCAAGCTCGCGGTCGACCGGCACGTCAGCACAGGCACGAAGGACGAACGCCAAGGCGCCCTCGTCTACAACCCCGGAGGCCCCGGCGGCTCGGGTATGGCGTTCCCGAGGCGCATCGTCACCAAGAACCCGCTCTGGACGAAGACCGCGAAGGCCTACGACTTCGTCGGTTTCGACCCGCGCGGGGTCGGCCACTCGGCGCCGATCTCCTGTATCGACCCGCAGGAGTTCGTGAAGGCTCCGAAGGCGGACCCGGTTCCGGACAGCGAGGCCGACAAGCGGGCCCAGCGCAAGCTCGCGGCCGAGTACGCCGACGGCTGCGCCGAGCGCAGCGGCGACATGCTGCCGCACATGACCACGCCGAACACCGCGCGTGACCTGGACGTCATCCGCGCCGCGCTCGGTGAGAAGAAGCTCAACTTCCTCGGCGTCTCCTACGGCACCTACCTGGGCGCGGTCTACGGCACGCTCTTCCCGACGCACGTACGCCGTATGGTCGTCGACAGCGTGGTCAACCCGGCGAAGGACAACATCTGGTACGAGGCCAACCTCAACCAGGACATCGCCTTCCAGACACGCTGGAACGACTGGAAGGCGTGGGTCGCCGAGAACGACGCGGCCTACCACATCGGTGACACGCCGGAGAAGGTCGAGCAGGCGTGGCTGACGCTCCGCGCGGCGGCCAAGAAGAACCCGATCGGCGGCGTCGTGGGCCCCGCCGAGCTCATCGGCTTCTTCCAGGGCGCTCCGTACTACGACTCCGCCTGGGCACCCACCGCCCGGATCTGGAGTGACTACCTGGGCGGCGACACCCAGGCGCTGATCGACGCCGCGGCACCCGACCTGTCGGACACCGCGGGCAACATCAGCGCGGAGAACGGCAACGCGGTGTACACGGCCGTCGAGTGCGCGGACGCCAAGTGGCCCACCAGCTGGAAGAAGTGGGACCGCGACAACACCAGGCTGCACCGGGACCACCCCTTCATGACCTGGGCGAACGCCTGGATGAACCTGCCCTGTGCGACCTGGTCGTCCGAGCAGCAGACCCCGCTGGACGTCCGCACCGGCAAGGGCCTGCCCCCGGTGCTGATCGTGCAGGCCACGCGTGACGCCGCCACTCCGTACGAGGGCGCCGTCGAGCTGCACAAGCGTTTCAAGGGCTCCCGGCTGATCACCGAGGAGGGCGCCGGCTCGCACGGTGTCACCGGCCTGGTCAACCCCTGCGTCAACGAGCGGGTGGACACCTACCTGCTCACGGGGAAGACCGACCGGCGCGATGTGACGTGCACCCCGCACGCCACCCCGAAGCCGTGATCACCACCTGACGTGAGCGGGCGGCCGATGTCTTCCGGCGGCCGCCCGCTCACCCCCGGCCGGTGCGGTGGTCGCGCGACTGCCGGCCGTGCCGCTCCAGCCAGGCGTCCTCAGCCGCGTAGTCGAAGAGGGACTCGCCGTAGTTGCGGACCATCTTCGGGAACGCCTGCCTCCAGTCGCGGCCGTCGAGTTGCGCGGCGAGCCATGCGACGGTCTGCGGCAGCGACTCGGCATACCCCGTGACGGGGCGGTAGCCCAGCTCCCGTTCGGCGGCCGACATGTCGTAGACGACGGGATGCGTACCGCTCCAAGGCGTTTCCCCGACACCCCCTTGAGGCGGCGCACCGGCCACCAGCACCGTCTCGGTCTCCAGCCCGAGGACGTCGTCGACGGCCGCGCCGATCTCGGCGACGGTCGGTGCCTGCGGGTCGCCCGCGTTGAGCACGCGGGAGGCCGGCCGCAGAGCGGCCAGCCGTATCAGTTCGGCCAGGTTGGACACATGAACCGGGTGGAAACGGCTCTCCCCGTCGTACGCGAGGACCCGTCGCCGGCGTCCGTCCAGCAGACGTTTGACGAAGTACAGCTCTCGTGGCGTGCGGCAGTACTCCCCGTGCACCGCGCCCGCCCGCAGCAGCGTCACCGGCAACGCGTCGCCGCACGCGAGCAGCTGCCGCTCCAGCGCGACCTTCCGCGTCCCGTACGTCGCTTCCCCGGGGGCGACCGTGCGCTGCGCCTCCGTGACGGGCACCGGGTACTCCGGGAAGCCGTCCGGCCGGTCCTGTGTGTCGAAGCTGCGGCCCTGCCCGTCCTCGTACACCGCACCGCTGGAGATGACGACCGCGGACCCGACACGGCCCGCCAGCCCCTCGAGCTGCGCGGCGTGTTCCCTGCCGAAGGCGACCACGTCGACCAGGACGTCGCAGCCGTCGCCGACCGCGGCTGCCAGCGCCCCCTCCTCCTCGCGGTCGAGGGCGACCGCGAGGACGTCGTCGCCCCAGGAGCCGTCCCGGCCGCCACCGCGGGACGCCGCCGTCACCTCCCAGCCGTCCTCGGCCAGGGTCCGCACCGCGGCCCGGCCGATCTGTCCCGTGGCACCCAGCACACATGCTCGTCCTCTGCTCATGCGGGCAACGCTACGGTCGCCCCAGCAGCCGGAACAGGGATATCGGCCGACAGCAGACTGTGCCTCAGCGAGGCCGTCGTGGGAACTTCTTGGACTCCTCGGCCTGCGCCGCCTTCGCCTTGACCGCGTACTCGTCGACGTACTCCTGGCCGGAGAGACCGAGGATGGCGTACATGATCTCGTCCGTGACCGCCCGGATCGCCGCCTTCTGGTCCTCCAGGCCGGCGTACCGGGAGAAGTCCAGCGGCTCCCCGAACCGGATCGTGACCCGCTTGACCTTCGGCACCTTCTGCCCGGGCGGCTGGATCTCGAACGTGCCGACCATCGCGCAGGGGATGACCGGGACCCCTGCCCTGATCGCCATCACGGCGACCCCGACCTTGCCCTTGTACAGCCGTCCGTCGTGCGAGCGGGTGCCCTCCGGATAGATGCCCAGGAGCTCGTCCTTGCTCAGCACTCCCAGTCCTTCCCGGATGGCCGCCTGCCCCGCTTCCTTGCCGGAACGGTCGACGGGAATCTGTCCGATGCTGTGGAAGAACGCCGCGGTCAGTTTGCCCTTGATACCGGGGCCGGTGAAGTACTCGGCCTTCGCGAGGAACGTGATGCGGCGTTTGAGGATCGCGGGCATCAGGAAGTGGTCGGAGAAGGAGAGATGGTTGCCCGCGACGATCGCCGCGCCCTCCTCCGGAATGTGTTCGAGCCCCTCGATGCGAGGCCGGAACACCAGCCGGAGCAGGGGACCCAGCACGACGTACTTCAGGACGTAATAGAACACAGCTTCTCTCCTAGCCTTCCGGACCGGGCTGGTTGCCGCGTTCTGGCAGGTCACACACAGTGTTGTCGCCTCAGGCCGACTCGACGGCACGATCGACCGCAGCCCGGCCTGTTCGGACTGGTACCCACTCCTCGTCACCTCACCTGACATGACATCAGTCGATGGTCCGTACGAACGCGTTGCTTCTCCCGGCGATCGATCGTAGCCCTGTTCCGGGCGCATCCGGGAGGAGGGCGGAAGGCGCATGATCAGGGTCCGCGGCCACCGCCTCCGGATCGGTGCCCCGAGGTGGTCCGCTCGCGGTGAGGCCGGGGTGCGGCCCCGGCCCGGCGACGACCCGGGGACGGTGACGGCATCCGAACGGTTCGGGGCGCCGGCGGGCGTACGGAGGACCGTGAAGTACTTCGTCGACACCCAACCACGAGCCGGGGCACCCGGGTCCGGGTCATGGGCTGCACCGCCTGAGGCGGTGATGCCGTCCGCGAGAGCCGTCCGCGAGAGCCGGAAGGCGACCGCGCGGCCGGAACCGCGCCTGGCGCGCCACGCGCACAGACGCGAGGACGGGGAACGGCAATCCGTCTCCTCGTCGCGAGCCCGGCGTCGAGGCCCGCTTCCGTGGCGGCCTCGGTCTCGGCTTCGAACGCGGCCCGACCCACCCCGACGACCGGTGGCGCAGCGGGGTCGACGACCGCTCGCGCCCGGCGCCGGGCTCCGCGGCCACGGATACGACCCGCTCGACCGCTGCCTGTCGGGAAGGGGCCTGCCGGCGTGCGCCCTACGTCCTGCCCCGATCACGGCGACACCCGCTGTCGTGCCGGTTGCCGGGGACGGCAACCGGCGTCAGGTGCTGTGGCCGTCGGGCAGGACGCCGCTTCGCCCGGGGCTCCTTGCTTCCGGCGGTCCCGGCGGTGTGCCACGCCCAACGGGGGGCCTCATCGGCCGAGGGCCTTGGCCAGCTCCTCCTTGTTCATCGACGAGCGGCCGTCGATACCGCGCTTACGCGCCTCCGCGTACAGCTGGTCCTTCGTCGGCCCCTGAGCACCACTGTGCGACCGCTCGCCGCCGCGCTCCGAGGCGGACTTCCTGTCCTGGGTGGACGTCTTGCTGGCGGTCCTGGACTCGCCCGCGCGGGCGCGCTCCTTGTTCACGGTGCGGGCCGCGATCTCCTTCGCCCGGCCCTCGGAGGTGCCGCGCTTCTCGGCACTGTCCTTGATGTGTTCGTACTGACGCTCACGCTTCGCATTGGAACCCTGCGGCATGCCGCTCTCCTTCCGGACCCGGTGGGGCCTGCCTTGCGCCAGGCCCCACCCGCTTTCCGATTGTCCTGCGCGTACCCGCCTTCCGCCCTTCCGCACGCGGAACCCGGTCGCGTTGATCCCATCCGATGTGTGGCGAGACGGGGTGTGCGACCGGACAGCCACCGAACGGATGAAGAGGTGCGGTGGAAGGGGGCGACCGGTGGAAGGGGGCGACCGGTGGCGGTGCCCGCCTCCTCAGGTGGTGAGGAGGGAGTCGTCCTGGGTGCGTGCGCCGGGCAGCCGGTGGCGTGCGGCGATCAGGGCGGCGTCGACGTCCCGGGTGCCGGTCGATATGCAGAGGGTGTAGGCGATGTCGTCCATCCTCTGCTGCACCTCTGCGTCGCCGTTCTCCGCCTGCAGGATGCGCAGGGTGTCGTACTGCTCGACAAGGTTGCGCAGCACCGCGGGGTGGGCCATCAGCACCGGAGTCTCCTTCACGCCTCGGTCGCGAGCAGTTCGCCGCTCGCCCGTCATTCGCTCACCCGTCTACCCCGGCCCTTCGCCGCCATGCACCCGCGTTGGAGCACCGGCACAGACCGCCGGGCGCGCGAGCGCCCGGCGGCGAAACGCCCGGCCGGCAGCGGCGGGAAGCTGTCCACCCCCGTCACTCCCGCACCAGGCGCGCGAGCGCCCATCGCGCAGGACCGGCATAGGCGGCGACAACGAGGGGGGAGCCCTCGATCCGGAGGGTGGTCTCCGATCCGTCCGGCCGGCGCAGCACCTCGTGACGCAGCCGCAGGCGTACCGGACCGAGCCGGACTCTCCACGCCCACTGCCGGCGTTCGTCGTCCACCGACTCGACGGCGAAGGCGGCCGTGACTCCGAACAGCGAGACGATCTCACCCCGTGTCCCCGGCGTGAGCCGGTCCCTGTCCACACGCACAGCTCTGATCTGCGGCGACCAGGACGGCCAGCAGGCAGGCGTGACGTAGCGCAGCCAGACGTCCTCCGCCGACGCGGGACCTTCGGCCCGCAGCGTCATGACGGCCATCGGTCCGCTGCCCGGGTCATCCGGCCTGGTCGTGGATGAACTCGTTGAGGGCCTTGCCCGGCCGCAGGGCGGCGTCGCCGCCCACCTGGTGGAAACTGCCGAAGCCCACCAGCGTGACGGTCCTGCCCGCTCGGAGCGCCTCGGCGATCGCACCGGCCTCCCCGACCGTGCCGAACACGGCGTCGACGACCCGGCCGATCTGATCCGCAGGCAGCTCGCCGCCGCCCGCCGTCTTACGTCCGATCGCCTCGATCAACCCGGACCTGTCCATGCGAAGCACCCTTTTCCATGAGGACGCGCGGCGGACAGGGCCCGCCCACCGAACCGGCCGGCCGCCCGCCACGCAGTGTCATCAGGGTGGCACTGTCGGAGGACCCTCGCACGCCGGCCGTGCGCGGAGGCGGGCTGCCGCGTGGCCGGCGGCGGAGGCGGCCGCGGGTGAGACCGGCCTCCCGGGCCTCAGGTGTCGCGGGTGGCGACCATTCCCAGAGTGGCGAGTCCGAGGACCACCCAGCCGAACCAGAGCCAGCCGTTGCTCCCCAGCGCCACCGTGTACGCCGTCACCGCGACCAGCGTGCCGACGGTGAGCACTCCCATGGTCTTCGTGGAACCAGGCATGAGCGCACGCTCCTCACACGGCCGCACGGCCGTTGCAGCCATGGTCGCCCCTAGGGCGGGCCCTGCGCTACTGTCCGCGTGCCTGCAATGACGCGAGATAGGCGTTGTACGCCTTCAGCTCCTGGTCGCCGTCCCGGTCGGCGGCGCGGTCGGAGCGCTTGGCCGTCCGCTGCTCGGAGCGGTACCACTGGAAGACCAGCGCGATCAGCACCAGCACGGACGGGATCTCGCTGAACGCCCAGGCGATACCGCCGGCCGCGGACTGGTCGCTCAGGGCGTCGATACCGAGTGAGGCCGGGGGATTCTCGTACGCCTTCACCATCGGCTGGCTCGCCATCATCAGCGCGATCCCGAAGAACGCGTGGAACGGCATGCCGGCGAAGAGCTCCAGCATCCGCATCACGTAACCGGGCCTGTGCGGGCCGGGGTCGACTCCCATGATCGGCCAGAAGAAGACCAGGCCGACCGCCAGGAAGTGCAGCATCATCGCGATGTGTCCCGTCTTCGACCCCATCAGGAAGTCGAACAGGGGGGTGAAGTAGAGCCCGTACAGGCTCGCGATGAAGAGCGGGATCGTGAAGACCGGATGCGTGATGATCTTCATGTAACGACTGTGGAGGAGCTTGAGCAACAGCTCGCGCGGACCTGTGCGGTCCCGGCCCGCCACCGGCAGGGCGCGGAGCGCCAGTGTCACCGGCGCGCCCAGCAGCAACAGGATCGGCGACACCATGCTGATGACCATGTGCTGCACCATGTGCACGCTGAACATGACCATGCCGTAGTCGTTGAGTCCCGTGCACATCACCAGGGCGATGGAGAGCACGCCGAGGACGAAGAACACGATCCGATTCACGGGCCAGCCGTCGCCCCGGCCGCGCAGCCGCGTGACGCCGTAGCCGTACAGGGCGAGTGCCGCGACGCAGCCGATCAGGAAGAACGGGTCCGCGGAGAACTCGAGCCCACGTCCCAGCGTGAACGGCGGCAGATCCATGTTCATGCCGTGCCCGCTGTGATCCATCTGTTCACTCCCGCTGGGGACGTCCCCGTTTCGTGCCGGTTGTCCGGTCCAGACTAGAACCGCCCCCGGCCGCGGGTGCGGCCGGGGGCGGTTCAGGGAGCGTCGTGACGGTCAGAGCACGACCTGCGCCTCGGCGTAGCGCTCCGCCGGGACCGTCTTCAGGGTCTCCACGGCCGCAGCCAGCGGCACCATCGTGATGTCCGTGCCGCGCAGCGCCGTCATCATGCCGAACTCGCCGCGGTGGGCGGCCTCCACGGCGTGCCAGCCGAAGCGGGTGGCCAGGACCCGGTCGTACGCCGTCGGCGTCCCGCCGCGCTGTACATGGCCGAGAATCACCGGGCGGGCCTCCTTGCCGAGGCGCTGCTCCAGCTCACCGGAGAGCTGCGTCGCCACCCCGGCGAAGCGCTCGTGGCCGTAGATGTCCTTCTTGCCCTGGTTGAACTCCATGGAGCCCTCCCGGGGCTTGGCGCCCTCCGCCACGACGACGATCGCGAACTTCTTGCCGTCCGAGAAGCGCTTGCCGACGAGCGAGGTCAGCTCGTCGATGTCGAACGGCCGCTCGGGTACGACGATGGCGTGTGCACCGGCCGCCATGCCCGAGTGCAGCGCGATCCAGCCGGTGTGCCGCCCCATGACCTCGACGATGAGCACCCGCTGGTGCGACTCGGCCGTGGTCTTCAGTCGGTCCAGCGCCTCGGTGGCGACCCCGACGGCCGTGTCGAAACCGAAGGTCACGTCGGTGGAGGCGATGTCGTTGTCGATGGTCTTGGGCACACCGACGATGGGAAGGCCCGCTTCGGAGAGCAGGTTGGCGGCCTTCAGCGTGCCTTCGCCGCCGATCGGGATGATCGCGTCGAGGCCGAGATCGGCGACGTGGCCCTTCGCGCGCTCCACGCCGTCACGCAGATGCGCGGGCTGCACGCGGGAGGAGCCGAGGATCGTGCCGCCACGGGCCAGGATGCCGCCCACCGCGTCGAGGTCGAGCTTGCGGTAGTCGCACTCGAGGAGGCCCTTCCAGCCGTCGTGGAAGCCGATGACCTCGTCGTCGTGGTCCACCACCGCGCGGTGCACGACAGAACGGATGACGGCATTGAGGCCGGGGCAGTCGCCGCCGGAGGTGAGCACACCAATTCGCATTGCCCGGGAAACCTTTGCAACGTGGGCCGACGCCGGACCACGTCGTCCGGTTTAATCCCCGCCACCCTACCGGCGAGAGGTGGCCGGACCGAACCCACTGTCCGACTGCTGGACGTCCACCCGATGTACACCGGCCACACACAGGCGGACCGGCCCGACAGGCGGACCGGTCCGTACGGGATGTGTCAGGCGGGCTGGGTCGCCGCGGCGATCCGCTCGGCGCGCAGCGCCTCGTACCACCGGTCGTCGCTCGGCGGCAGCGCGTTCACGTCCAGGGCCAGCTTCAGCAGCAGGTCCGCGATCAGCGGGTTGCGCGCCAGGACCGGCCCGTGCATGTAGGTGCCGAAGACGGTGTCGTTGTACGCACCCTCCGTGCCGTCACCCGTGCCGTTGCCCCGGCCGAGCCGGACCCGGGCGAACGGGCGCGCCGCCGGGCCGAGGTGGGTGACGCCCTGGTGGTTCTCGAAGCCGGTGAGCGGCGGCAGGCCCAGGTTCGGGTCGATGTCCCCGAGCACGTCGCCGACGCACCGCGCACCCTCACCCCGGGTCGAGACGACGTCGAGCAGCCCGAGGCCGGGCTCGCGCTCGCCGAGGTCGTTGATGAACTCGTGGCCGAGGATCTGGTAGCCCGCGCAGACCGAGAAGATGATCGCGCCGTTCGAAGCCGCCCGGCTCAGCCCGCCGTCACGGCGCAGCCGCTCCGCGGCCAGACGCTGCGGCCGGTCCTCACCGCCACCGATCAGATAGATGTCGCCCGACGTCGGGATGGGCTGGTCGCTGCGCACGTCCACGCGCGACACGTCGAGACCGCGCTGGCGTGCCCGGCGCTCCACCACCAGGGCGTTGCCCTGGTCGCCGTAGGTGCTGAGGAGGTCGGGGTAGACCCACACCAGCCGCAGGCTGTTGTTGCTCATGCTTCGTCCTCTCCGGGGGGTGCCCGCGCGGGGGTCAGTTGCCGACACGACGGCGCAGATCCTGGAAGGCGGTGTAGTTGGCGATGACCTCGATGCGCCCGGGCGGAGCCATCTGGACGGCCTCGTCCAGGGTCTCGCACACACGGAAGTCGAGACCGGCCACCTCGAGCCGGACCGCGAGGTCCAGCTTGCGGTCACCGAGCACGAAGATCGGGTGACCGTAGAGCTGGGTGTAGTCGACGTCCCACAGCCACGAGGTGTCCGTGCCGTCGGCGCCGCGCGCGTTCACCGAGAGGATCACCGGAGTGGGCGGCGGGTCGATCAGGGAGAACGTCTCGAGCCAGCCCGCCGGGTTCTTCGCCAGCAGCAGCCGCAGCTCTCGGCCGAGGAAGGTGACGACGTCGTAGCGGCCCGCCACGGCCTGCACCTGGTACATGCGCTCCAGAGCGACCTGCGGCGGCACGCCGAAGACGGCGGCCACGGCGGCCGAGCTCGTCGCGTTGGCCTTGTTGGCCCGGCCCGGCAGCTGGAGATGGATCGGCCACGCGGAACCGTGCGGGTCCAGGACGTAGTCGCCGTTCAGGGCCCAGCTGGGGGCGGGGCGGCGGAAACCGCACTCGCCGCAGAACCAGTCGTCACCGGGGCGCTGCATCACACCGCCGCAGGACGGGCAGGACCAGGCGTCGTCCTTCCACGCCTGTCCCGCTGCCACCCACACCACGTTGGGGGAGGAGGAAGCGGCCCATACGATCAGCGGGTCGTCGGCGTTGGCCACGATCACGGCCTTGGAACCCGACAGGCCCTCGCGCCACTGCTCCGCCATCATTCGTGTCTCCGCGGCGCGGTCCAGCTGGTCGCGGGAGAGGTTGAGCAGCGCGATCACCTTCGGCGTCGTGTCGCGTGCCACGCCGGCGAGGTACTTCTCGTCGACCTCGATCACGCCGTACCTCGCGTCCGAGCCCCCCGCCAGCGCGGAGGTGATCCCCGCCGGCATGTTGGCTCCGAGGGCGTTCGACACGACGGGCCCGGCGGCCCGGAGTGCCTCTGCGATCAGCCGGGTGGTGGTCGTCTTGCCGTTCGTCGCGGACACGAGGATCACGTCCAGGTGCTGCGCCAGCCGCCCGAGCAGGTCGGGGTCGAGCTTGAGCGCCACCCGGCCGCCGATCACCGATCCGCTGCCGCGCCCCGCAGCGCGCGACACCGCCGCCGCGGCCTTGCCCGCCGTCACGGCGAGCTTGGCCCGCGGCGACAACGGCTCCGTGTTGCCTGCCATCGTCCTAGATCCTCCTTGCGTAAGTCCGCGCCCAGCCTATCGATGTCCGGCGCGGCGACCGCACCTCGGCACCACGGGGAACGTGGAGGTCACGTGGAACGTACGCTTCTCCCCATGCGAAACCGCCCGATCCCCGGCAGTTCCGGACGCGTTCGTCCCATGAGCCTGTTCGGGGCCCCGGTGCTGCACAGCCCTTGTGACGACGTCACCGACTTCGGCCCGTCGCTCGCCCGGCTCGTGGAGGACATGTTCGCCACCATGTACGCCGCGAACGGTGTCGGGCTCGCCGCGAACCAGATCGGTGTGCCGCTCAAGGTGTTCGTCTACGACTGCCCGGATGACGACGAGGTCCGGCACCTGGGCCATCTCGTCAATCCCGTACTCGTCGAGGCGGACGGGATCACCGTACGCGGACCGGAGGGCTGCCTGTCACTTCCCGGCATCGAGGCCGGCACCCCGCGTTTCGACCACGCGGTGGTGGAAGGCCGGAACGCGGCGGGGGAGCCGGTGCGGGTCACCGGCACCGGCTGGTTCGCCCGCTGCCTGCAGCACGAGTGCGACCATCTCGAGGGCCGGATCTATCCGGACCGTCTGACGGGTCTGCGCCGGGCCAGGGCGCTGCGTGCCGCGCGGCGGGCACCGTGGGGGCGTACGGCCGCCGGGGGCTGATCCGGACCTGGCGGTGTACGGGGTTCGGGCGGCCGCTCAGAACCCCTGGCCGCCGGGCAGGTCGCCGGCCTCGGCCAGCCTGCCCCACAGCAGGTCGGCGAGACTGCGTACCAGCTGCTCGCGCGAGCACGGCCGGTCACCGAGCCACCAGTCCCCGGCCGCGTGCATCATCCCGACGATTCCGTGACCCCAGATGCGGGCCATCTGCTGGCTGTCCGGTCCGAGATCGACCCGCTCCGCGATCACCTTGCCCAGCTCCTCGCCGAGGCGGCGCAGGAGCGGGGCGGAGTGCCGGCCCACGTCGAAGCCCTGCTCGGGTGAGGGGGCCGCGTCGTCGGAGGGGTGCATCAGGAAGCGGTAGACCTGCGGGCGTGCCTCGATCGCCGCGAGGTAGGTGTCCAGGGTCGCCTCCACCCGCTCGCGCCTCTCGGAGGGTGCGTCGAGGGCCGCCCGCAGGGCGCTCAGCAGGGCGTCGGTGTGGCGCTTGGCGAGCGCGCGGTAGAGGCCGCCCTTGTCGCCGAAGTGCCGGTAGAGGATGGGCTTGGTGATCCCGGCCTCCGCGGCGATCGCGTTCATCGACGCCTGGGGGCCGTCCCTGAGCACCACCCGGTCCGCGGCTTCGAGCAGCTCCCGACGGCGGCGTTCGGCCGCTGTCCGCTGCCGTTCGGCCCCTCGTGTGGTCTCCATGTCGTCTCTCCCGCCCCACCCGGCTGTCCTGCGATCTCGTCACGCCCGGGCAACGTAACACCCTGCTCAGCCGCGTGCGGATCGACGGCTGACCGGTTGACAGAAGCTACTTGCTGGTAACAGACTGTTGTTACCGCTAGTAACGGGTTTATTCGGAAGTGCATGGAGGGAACCATGGCCGAGTTCACGCTCGAGCTCAACGACGACCAGAAGCAGGTCCGTGACTGGCTGCACGGATTCGCCGCCGAGGTGATCCGGCCGGCCGCTTCGGAGTGGGACGAGCGTGAGGAAACGCCCTGGCCCGTCATCCAGGAGGCGGCCAAGGTAGGCATCTACTCCCTCGACTTCTACGCCCAGCAGTTCTTCGACCCCACTGGCCTCGGTATCCCCATGGCCATGGAGGAACTCTTCTGGGGTGACGCGGGGATCGCCCTGTCGATCGTCGGCACGGGCCTGGCGGCCGTCGGCGTGCTCGCCAACGGCACCGAGGAGCAGATCGGTACCTGGATCCCCCAGATGTACGGGGACGCGGACGACGTGAAGGTCGCCGCCTTCTGTTCCTCGGAGCCGGACGCCGGCTCGGACGTGGCTTCGATGCGCACCCGCGCGGTGTACGACGAGGCGAAGGACGAGTGGGTGCTCAACGGCACCAAGACCTGGGCGACCAACGGCGGTATCGCCAACGTCCACGTCGTCGTCGCCGTCGTCGACCCCGAGCTGGGCTCGAAGGGGCACGCCTCCTTCATCGTCCCGCCGGCCACCCCCGGGCTCTCGCAGGGACAGAAGTTCAAGAAGCACGGCATCCGCGCCTCGCACACGGCCGAGGTCGTCCTCGAGGACGTCCGTGTCCCGGGCCACTGCCTGCTCGGCGGCAAGGAGAAGCTCGACGAGCGCCTCGCCCGGGCCCGTGAGCGCGCCAAGTCCGGTGGCGAGCGCGTGAAGAACGCCGCGATGGCGACCTTCGAGGCGTCCCGCCCGGCCGTCGGAGCCATGGCGGTCGGCACCGCCCGCGCCGCCTACGAGGTCGCGCTCGACTACGCGAAGACGCGGACCCAGTTCGGCCGCCCGATCATCGACAACCAGGGCATCGCCTTCCAGCTCGCCGACATGCGTACCCAGATCGATGCCGCGCGGCTGCTCGTCTGGCGCGCCTCCTGGATGGCGAGCGCCGGCAAGCCCTTCACGGCGGCCGAGGGCTCGATGTCGAAGCTCTACGCGAGCGAGACGGCGAAGACGGTCACCGCCCAGGCCGTACAGATTCTCGGCGGCAACGGCTTCACCCGTGAGTACCCCGTCGAGCGCATGCACCGGGACGCCGCGATCTACACCATCTTCGAGGGCACGAGCGAGATCCAGCGCCTGGTGATCGCCCGCACCCTGTCGGGGATGCCGATCCGCTAGTCGCGCCGCGGGGCCGGCCCGTACACCGGCCCGGCCCCGCGTGCTGTTCCCTCTCCCGCTACCGCGGCAGCTGCGCCTCGATGGCCGCCACGACCTCGGGCGCATCGGGCTCGGTGCGCGGGCGGATCCGGGCGACCGGCTCGCCGGCCGGGGAGATCAGGAACTTCTCGAAGTTCCACTGGACGTCGCCGGCCGCGCCCTCGGCGTCGTCGAGCTTCGTCAGCTCCGTGTAGAGCGGGTGCCTGTTCTCGCCGTTGACGTCGATCTTCTCCAGCAGCGGGAAGCTGACCCCGTACGTCGTCGAGCAGAACGTCCGGATCTCCTCGGCGGTGCCCGGTTCCTGGCCCGCGAACTGGTTGCAGGGAACCCCGAGAACGGTGAAACCGCGCTCCCCGTACTCCTTCTGGAGCCTTTCCAGGCCGGCGTACTGCGGAGTGAGCCCGCACTTGGAGGCGACGTTCACCAGAAGGACGGCCGAGCCCTCGTAGGCTCCCAGTGTGGTCGGTTCGCCGGTGAGGGTGCGGAGCGGGATGTCGTGCAGCGTCATGGGATATCTCCTCGGTAGCGTGGCGTCGCTCTCATTGTGACGGCACCTGAGGGGAGGCCTCCTGTGGGCCGAGGGTCCGGTAGTAGAACGTGGTCGCCCTGAGCGTGCCGTGAGGATCCGCCGCGTAGTCCGGGACGGATCCGCACGGCGTCCAGCCCGCCGAACGGTAGAGCCTCTCGGCGTCGCTTCCCGTCTCGGTGTCCAGGACCAGCAGTGTCAGCCCTTCATCGGTGGCGGACCCTTCGGCCGCCGCGAGCAGAGCCCGGCCGACACCCCGGCCGCGGGCCGAGGGCCTGACCATGAGCTTCGAGACCTCTGCGCGGTGCCGGGCGTTCGGCAAGGGTGCCTTGACCAGGCCGATCGTGCCCACCGCCCGCTCGGCGTCGCGGGCGATCCAGACCTGGTGGCTCCCATCCTCCACGGCGGCCGCCCGCTGCCGCCACCAGGCGGCGGCGGTCGCCCGGTCCAGCGGGGCGAGGAAGCCGACCGAGGCCCCGCCCTCCACGGCTTCGATCAGCAGGGTGGCGAGCTCATCGGCATAGGTGACCAGTGCCGGGCCGGACACGGGGACGATCTCGGTCATGAAGCGGGTCCTTTCACGTTCAGGGCAGGACGATCATCAGGGCGTAGCGGACCCGCCGCGGGCCCGGACAGTGGAAGTGCGAGGGGCCGCGCAGCCGGAAGCGCAGGCAGTCGCCCGCGCGCACGGTGTGCACGGTCCGGTCGACGGTTACCTCGACCGTGCCGTCGAGCACCCAGATGTGCTGCTCCACGCCGGGCACGGGCGCGTTCTCGTAGGAGATGTCGGCGCCCGCGTCGAGCGTGCCCTCGACGATCTCGGCACGCAGCCCGGCGTGCGGCGGTGAGACGGAGCGGCGGACGAACCCGGACCGCTCGTCGCGCCACACGGGCTGCCGCGCGGCCGGAACCAGCTGGGGCGGCTCCGCCTCCACCTCCATCAGCAGCCGTGACATCGTGCGCCCGTACACCGTGCACAGCTGTCCGAGCATCGTGGTGGTGGGGCTGAGCTCGCCACGCTCCAGCCGCGAGAGGGTCGAGCGGCTCACGCCCGCGCGACGGGACAGCTCGTCCAGTGACCAGCCGTGTTCGGTGCGGAGTGTGGCCAGCCGCACCGCGAGCCGGGCGTCGACGGTGTTCGGCGAACCCTCGTCTCTCATGTCAGAGATGTTATCCCAGACTGGAGACGTCACGGCGTCGTTCCGGGTGATGGTGTGTCAGCCTGATAAGGGGAGCATAAGCCGTATTGCGGACACATCGGTGTCGCGCACCGGCCGGCAGACCAAGGAGGCCGACATGGCTGGAAGCGTGAGCGGGACGAGGACGGGTCACGACGCCCCCGGAGGGCGCAAAGCCGCCGCGTCCGGCTGGACCGTCTTCGCGGCGGTGATGATGATCTTCGGTGGGGCCATGGCCGTGCTCGAGGGCATCGCCGCCATCGCCAAGGACGACCTGTTCGTCACCACACGCAACTACGTGTTCCAGTTCAGCCTGACGGGCTGGGGCTGGGTGCACCTCATCCTGGGGATCGTCGTCGTTCTCGCCGGCTGCGCACTCTTCACCGGGGCCCTCTGGGCGCGCGCCGTCGGTGTACTGCTCGCGGGACTGCTGGCCGTGGCCAACTTCCTGTGGCTCCCGTACTACCCGTTCTGGTCCATCGTCCTCATCGCGATCAACGTCTTCATCATCTGGGCGCTGTGCTCGCCGCAGAAGGACGCTCGAGCCTGAGTACGAGGACGTAGGAGACCACCACGGAGACGATCACGAGCGGCATCACCGTGATGCCCTCGGATCCCAGCAGCAGCGTGGCCAGCAGGACGGAGGTCATCGGCAGCTTGAGCATCGCCACGCACATGGCCCCGATGCCCATCGCGAAGCCTGCCGTGGCGTTGAGGCCCGGCAGGTGTGACAGCGCCAGTCCGCCCGCCGCTCCCAGGAACATCGACGGGAAGATCGGGCCGCCCCGGAAGGCGCTCAGGGAAGCGGAGTACGCGAGTGCCTTGCAGACGATGAGCACGACGAGTGTTCCCGCCGTGTACGTGGCGCCCTCGGCGAGCAGGCCGCCGAGGGCGTCCTGGCCGGAGTACAGCACCTCGGACGCGCTCCTGCCCGTCCTCTCGGCGTAGAGCAGTGCGAGTACGCCGACGGTGAGACCCATCATGACGGTCGTGATCACCTGTCTCCGGCCGACCCGCCCCTGCAAGGACAGGGAAAGCCTCCTGATGCCCGTCCCGGCGACGGCTGCCGCGGCTCCGAGGGCGATGGCCCAGCCGAACTCGGCGAGCGTGGGCTGGGGTGCGTGCGGCACGTGGGGGAGGGTCAGGGAGTAGGTTCCCAGACCTGTCCACGATCCGAGGCCGACGAAGATGAGCGATCCGATGCCCGAGGCGAGCAGCCCGGGCACGAGCACGAGGCCGAGCATCATCCCGGCGAGGCCGGACGCCTCCATCAGCAGGAACGCGCCGAGGAGCGGCGATCCCAGCAGGGCGCTGACGGCGGCGAAGCTCCCCGCCGCGGCGACCATGGCGCTCGCGCTCGGCGCGATGCCGGGCTTGAGGAGGCGTACCGCGTACACGGCCAGCCCGCCACCGAGGGCGATGAGGGGGGCCTCGGGGCCGAGGACCGCACCGAGTCCGAGGGACGCGAGGGCGGCGAGCGCGATCCCCGGCAGCTCCGCGGCCGCCGGCGCCCCCGTGTTCACGAACCCCTCGGCCGGCCTGTGTCCGCCCGTGCCCGGGAGGTGCCGGACGGCCAGCCCGGTCAGCAGGCCCGCGACGGCCAGCAGCGGCACCGGCCACCAGGAGGGTGTTCCGTCGAATCCCAGCGCGTGGGGCAGGTCCTCGTATGTCAGGGACTGCAGCTCGTGGACGAGCGCCAGGAAGCCGAACGCCGCCGCGGAGATGGGGACTCCGAGGGCCGCCACCATGATCAGCAGCACTGCGTAGGCCCGCGTGCGGACCACCGCGAGCGGATCGGGGGACTCCGTGCCGGGTGTTCCGACCGGTTCGGCCGACATGGTCATGGTCTCCTCGGGTGTCGGGTCCCGGCCGGGTCGTACTGCCCCGCCGGGGTCCACACGGTGATACCACGATGTCCGGACATGTCCACGAAATACCCGCTGTCGACGTGCGGTGAGTCCGGGCGCGCTACGTCCGGCCCTCCCCGGCCGCCGGAAGGCGGCCCGCGGCCACCGCGTCGACGAGCGACCGGTGGTCCCTCTCGTTCTGGTCGGCGTACCGCTCGGCGAACGTCGCCAGAGCCCGGTCGAACACGTCGCCGTGGCCGAGGTAGGCCGCGATGGCGATGCGGTCGCCGGACCGTGCGTGCGCACGTGCGAGCGTCGTCCCGCACAGCTCACCGAAGGCGCCCATGCCGCGCGGCACCATCAGTTCCGGTTCGGCGATGCCCTTCCAGTCGCGCAGTTGGCGTACGTAGAAGTCCCGGCGCCGTCCGTCGAATCCGTCCACCCGCTCCCAGCCCAGGAAGATGTCACCGGCGGCCTGCATCAGGCGCTGGCCGGCCACCACCCGCTCACCCTGGTTCCGGTAGGCACTCGCCCCGGCGTACGGCGCCAGTACCGAGGAATCCGCCTCCTTGGCCTGGAGGAAGAGCGGGTCCCCGCCGTCCCTGCCGAGCAGGAGGAAGATCCAGCAGCGGGTCCCCACGCTTCCCACGCCCACGACCTTGCGGGCCATGTCCACCGGCTGGAAGTCGGCCAGCAGGGAGCGCCGGTCCGAGGCGAGGCTGCGGCCGTAGCGCCCGAGAAGGCGGCGGAACTGCCCCTCCGTCGCCCGGCGTTCCGCGTCGGGCAGCAGGTCCGCGACCGGTACGACCAGAGGTGGGTCCGCGGCGATGCGAAGCCGTCCGCCGGTCACCTCGGTGAGTTTGCCGAACGCCTGGAGGCTGTCCCGGGTGCGGGCCTTCGCCGTCGCACTGGCGACGCGCTCGCGGCCCCGGGAGGCCAGCTTGCCGGCGGCCATGGCATGGAGGCGGTCCTCGTCGATCTTCGTGTACCAGACATCGAGATTGCGCATGTCCGCGAACCGGATCATCGACTCCCGGTACGACCGCGCGGTGGCCCGCACGATGCGGGCCCGCTCCTTGTCCGTGAAGCCGTTGGCGCGCCCCGCGATCACGAGGCTGGCCGCCAGCCGCTTCACGTCCCACTCCCACGGCCCCGGCAGCGTCTCGTCGAAGTCGTTGATGTCGAACAGCAGATTGCGCTCGGGGGAGGCGAGCAGCCTGAAGTTCAGGAGATGGGCGTCGCCGCACAACTGGGCCCTGATCCCGGAGACCGGTGTCCCCGCCAGGTCGGATGCCATGATCGCCGCGGCGCCCCGGTAGAAGCGGAACGGCGATTCCGTCATCCGCCCGTACCGGATCGGCACGAGCTCCTGCACCCTGGCCGCCGACTGGGCCTCCAGGAGGGCCAGCGGATCAGGCCGGTCGGCCGCAGGCTCGTACGCCTGATGGCTTGACCGGGGGGCCCGTTTGCGGGCCGCTCGGCCGAGCGCGGCCCGTTCCTCCGGTGTCGCGCCCGGCACGGCTCGGAGCGGAGAGGTGCGTTCCCGGGGCATGGCGGCCCTCCTGACTGCGTGCGAGGCCTTGGGGCGGCCCTGCCTCCCATCTTCCCGGGCATGCCCGGATCCGGCCGCTCGGCCTGGTCGGCGCAGGGCGTGGCCGTGCGGCCTCAGGCCTGTTCGCCGTTCCTCGTCCGGGCCGGCCCCACGCGCTGCCAGATCGCCCGCTGGCACCTGAGCGCGACCGCTCCCACCACGATCAGCACGGCGATGTTGACCAGGAGCTGGATGAGGGAGCCCCGGGCCTCGGACCAGCTGCCGAAGGCCGTGGAGACGCTGATGGCCGCGGCGGCCGGGATGGTCGTGACGGAGATGAACACCCCGAGCAGAGCGCTCGTCCGGGCCTCGGTGAGCGAGACGATGCCGACGACGCCGGCCAGGGCCGCGACGGCGAAGGAGAAGAAGTTGGGCGTGTTGATCAGGTCGGAGACCGGCCGCAGGCCGCGGTCGAACGCCTCCGACTGGAGACCGGATCCGCGGATGAGCAGGCTGAAGAGGAACGTCACCGCGATGGTCAGCAACAGCCCCGTGCACAGTGCGGAGAGCCCCTTGCGCACCATGGTCCGGTCACCCCTGTCGAAGCCCAGGGCCACGGCCACGATCGCCCCGTACTCGGGGCCGACGACCATCGCCCCGACGATCAGGATCTGGGAGTTGGTGACGATGCCGACCGAGCCGATGAGGCCCGCGATGACCAGGTACAGATAGAAGCTCGGCGGGTACCTGCCCTCGGACCGGATACGTGCCTCCACCTGCGCCCAGACCGGTGCGTCGCCCCGCGCACCCAGTCTGCGGGCCGCCCGCTCCGAGGCCTGCCCCGGGAACGTCATGTCGACCGGCTCGATGACGACGGACCCGCGCAGGTCGACCTGGAGGTCCCGCAAGCCGCGCAGGACCTCGTCGGCGGCTCCCGTCAGCACGTCACACGCCACGGAGTCACCGTCGGGTTTGCGCGCGGCACCCCGCTGCACGATCAGGTTCAGGACGTACGGGTCGGCGGCCAGGAGCTCCTCGACCCGCTCCGTCAGGTCCGGCGGGCTGACGGCGCGGACATGGATCATGTCCACGCGCCACCCCCGTGTGGCTGAGGGAGCGGGCGGGAGGCGCTTGTCGGACAGTGGCTTTCGAGGGGGTATGCCGGAGATTGGGCGGTCATGGACCGATACCCTCCCACAGCGGCGCACGGTCTCGTGGGCGACCTGCAGACGGGTGCGCCGGTTCAGGCAGACGGCGCCGTCGACTGGTTCACGGCTGCTCGACCCGGGCTTCGTGGAGGAGACGACGGCATTCACCCACTGGCTCGGCTCCCGCCTCGCGGTGACCTCGAGAAGATGCTCACCTACGCCAACCACGTCGGCCTCCTCGCCGAGGAGATCGGCCCCGGCGGCGAGCAACTGGGCAACTTCCCGCAGGCGTTCACCCACTTTTCGCTGATCACGGCCGCGCGGACCCCCGACGAGGCACTCGACCGGCAGCGGGACTGACCGTCACTCCTTCTTGTCGTCCCACTCGTTGCCCAGCAGCCAGCTGTCGAAGGTACGCAGCACGGCCACGAGCGCCGCGCCCAGCCGCCAGTCGTATCCGGGCGCGTGCAGGTGCACCGTGTCGTCCTTCGACCTGAACTCCAGCGGAACCTGCCCGCCCGCACGCCACACGATGCGCCGGGGCCCGCGCGCCGCGTCACCGTCGCCGCTGAGCAGGCTCAGCACGATGATCAGCGTCTGTACCGGGGAGAGCAGCCACCACACGCACCACCAGAAGACACGGCCCTTGAAGCCCACCGCCTCCTGACCGCCCGCCGGGGCAACCGTCCAGCGGGTGCGCAGGCCCCTGCCGCGGAGCGCCTTCTCACGGACGAGCGTACCGATGAGCTCGCCGTGCGCTCCGAGCACCTGGTAGGTCGCGACACCACTCCCGGCCGACACGGTCACCAGAGTGGCCAGTCGCTCCCGGCGGTGCTCGTCCGCCCACAGCACGAGGGAACGCGCACCGCTGCTCCGTGCCGACCGATAGGCGGGTATCCCACCCGGAGGCAGATCGCGCTCCACGTACGCCACCACGCGCTCGGGCGCCGAGCCCTCCGCGCACAGCACCTGGTGCCCCACCGGGACGGCAACGCCGCTCCCGGCCGCAGCCCGGTCGTTCCGTGGCGCGGGCCCCATCCTCAGTACGCGTACGCTGCTCACCGCTGTGTCCCTCCGTGGTGTGTCATACCTGCTTGAGAGGATCCACACGTGGAATCCCCCGAGCCCCATCCCGAACTCTTTCCCGGACCGCAGCCGCGAGAAGGCGGTCGCGAGGCCCGCCGCCCGGTGCGGTGCGCCCTCTGCGGACGGCCCCTCACCGGCGCGGAATCGCGCCGCAGCGGACTCGGCCCCGCCTGCGACGCCAAGCTGCATCCGGCGGGCCCGGACATCCGGACCCGCCGTCACGAGGTGGAGCAGGACCCGCTGCCCGGCACCTGAAGCCGCCGGAACGGGCCTACGCGCCGTCGAGCCGGCGGAACAGCCCTTCCTGCACCACGGACACCAGCAACTGCCCCTGGCGGTCGTAGATCCGCCCCCTGGCCAGCCCGCGGCCTCCCGTGGCGATCGGTGACTCCTGGTCGTACAGGAACCACTCGTCCGCCCGGAACGGCCGGTGGAACCACATGGCGTGATCCAGCGAGGCCATGTCGAAGCCGCGCGGACCCCACAGCGGCTCGACCGGGATCCGTACCGCGTCCAGCAGGGTCATGTCGCTGGCGTACGTCAGCGCGCAGGTGTGCACGAGCGGATCGTCGCCCAGAGGGCCGACCGCACGCATCCAGACCGCGCTGCGCGGATCGGCGTCCTTGATCTCCTCACGTGTCCAGCGCAGCCGGTCGACGTAGCGGATGTCGAAGGGCTGGCGCCGGGCCATCCGCTCCAGCGCCTCCGGCAGACCGCCCAGGTGCTCGCGCACCTCGTCGGCCACCGTCGGCAGCCCGTCCGGATCGGGTACGACACGGGCCGGCGGCAGCTGGTGCTCGAAACCGGCCTCCTCGGGGCGGTGGAAGGACGCCGTCAGGTTGAAGATCGTCCGGCCCTGCTGCACGGCCGTGACCCGGCGCGTGGTGAAGGAACGGCCGTCCCTCACCCGCTCCACGTCGTACACGATCGGTACGCCCGGGCGCCCGGGCCGCAGGAAGTAGGCGTGCAGCGAGTGCACCGGACGGTCCCCGTCCGTGGTGCGGCCGGCCGCGACCAGAGCCTGTCCCGCGACCTGCCCGCCGAAGACCCGTTGCAGGGACTCCTCGGGACTGCGGCCACGGAAGATGTTGACCTCGATCCGCTCCAGGTCGAGCAGGTCGACCAGGCTGTCGGCGGGGTTCGTCATGCGGTTCTTCTCCACTCTCCTGGCCGGTGCGCCGTCACAGCTGGCCCACGGCCGTGACCCGGACGACGGCCCGGCCCTCCTCGTCGGAGGCCGCGAGATCGACCTCCGCACGAATTCCCCAGTCGTGGTCCCCGGCGGGGTCGGCGAACGCCTGCCACACCCGCCACAGCCCGTGCCCGGGGTCCTCGTCGATCTTCAGCAGCTTCGGGCCGCGCGCGTCCGGGCCCGTACCCAGGTCCTCGTGCGCGTCCCAGTAGTCGTCCATCGCACCGCCCCAGGCGTCCTCGTCCCAGCCGGAGTCGCCGTCCAGTTCGCCCAGGTCACGGACCCGGTCCAGGGCGGCCAGCTCCACCCGGCGGAACATCGCGTTGCGCACCAGGACCCGGAAGGCACGGGTGTTGGCCGTCACCGGCTTGACCTCGTCGGCCCGCTCCTGCGCCTGCTCGGCGGTCTCCACCTCCGGGTTGGCCAGCTGCTCCCACTCGTCCAGCAGACTGGAGTCCACCTGACGCACCATCTCGCCCAGCCAGGCGATCAGGTCCTCCAGGTCCTCGGACTTCAGGTCGTCGGGGATGGTGTGCTCGAGGGCCTTGTAGGCGCTCGCCAGATACCGCAGGACGATGCCCTCGGTGCGGGCCAGTTCGTAGTTGGAGGTGAACTCCGTGAAGGTCATGGCCCGCTCGAACATGTCCCGGATCACCGACTTCGGCGACACGGGGTGGTCGCCGACCCACGGGTGGCTGGTGCGGTACACGTCGTAGGCGTGCCAGAGCAGCTCGCTCAGCGGCTTCGGATACGTGACCTCCTGGAGCCGCTCCATCCGCTCCTCGTACTCGACGCCGTCCGCCTTCATCTGCCCGACGGCCTCGCCCCGTGCCTTGTTCTGCTGGGCGGCGAGGATCTGCCGAGGGTCGTCCAGCGTCGACTCGACGACGGAGACCATGTCCAGGGCGTACGAAGGGGATTCGGCGTCCAGCAGGTCGAACGCGGCCAGCGCGAACGTGGACAGCGGCTGGTTGAGCGCGAAGTCCTGCTGGAGGTCGACGGTCAGCCGTACGATCCTGCCCTCGGCATCGGGCGTCTCGAGCTGCTCCACGACCCCGCCGTCGAGCAGCGAGCGGTAGATCGCGATGGCCCGGCGGATGTGCCGGAGCTGGGCCCGCCGCGGTTCGTGGTTGTCCTCGAGCAGGTGCCGCATCGCCTGGAAGGCGTTGCCCGGCCGGGCGATCACCGAGAGCAGCATGGTGTGCGTGACCCGGAAACGAGAGGTCAGCGGCTCGGGTTCGGACTGGATCAGCTTGTCGAACGTGGTCTCGGACCAGGCGACGAAGCCCTCGGGGGCCTTCTTACGGACCACCTTGCGCTTCTTCTTGGGGTCGTCCCCCGCCTTCTTGACGGCCTTCTCGTTCTCGATGACGTGCTCCGGGGCCTGCGCGACGACGAAGCCCGCCGTGTCGAACCCGGCCCGGCCGGCCCGGCCCGCGATCTGGTGGAACTCCCGGGCGCGCAGCGTCCGCACGCGGGTGCCGTCGTACTTGGTGAGGGCCGTGAACAGCACCGTGCGAATGGGCACGTTGACCCCCACACCCAGGGTGTCCGTCCCGCAGATCACCTTCAGCAGGCCCGCCTGCGCGAGTTTCTCCACGAGGCGGCGGTACTTGGGGAGCATGCCCGCGTGGTGCACCCCGATCCCGTGCCGGACGTAGCGGGAGAGGTTCTGGCCGAACTTGGTGGTGAAGCGGAAGTTGCCGATCAGATCGGCGATCTTCTCCTTCTCCTCCTTCGTGCACATGTTGATGCTCATCAGCGACTGCGCCCGCTCGACCGCGGCGGCCTGTGTGAAGTGCACGATGTAGACGGGCGACTGCCGGGTGTCCAGGAGCTCGGTGAGCGTCTCCGTGATCGGGGTCAGCCGGTACTCGTAGCTCAGCGGAACCGGCCGGGTCGCGGAACGCACCACGGACGTCGGGCGGCCGGTACGGCGGGTCAGGTCCTTCTCGAACATCGATACGTCGCCGAGCGTCGCCGACATCAGCACGAACTGTGCCTGAGGCAGCTCCAGGATCGGGATCTGCCAGGCCCAGCCGCGGTCCTGCTCCGCGTAGAAGTGGAACTCGTCCATCACGACCTGGCCGATGTCGGCGTACTTGCCGTCACGCAGCGCGATCGAGGCGAGCACCTCGGCGGTGCAGCAGATGACCGGGGCGTCGGCGTTGACCGAGGCGTCACCGGTCAGCATGCCGACGTTCTCGGTACCGAAGAGCTTGCACAGGTCGAAGAACTTCTCCGAGACCAGTGCCTTGATCGGCGCTGTGTAGAACGTGACCTTGTCCTGGGCGAGCGCGGTGAAGTGCGCACCCGCCGCGACCAGGCTCTTCCCGGAGCCCGTAGGGGTGGAAAGGATCACGTTCGCCCCGGAGACCACCTCGATCAGCGCCTCCTCCTGAGCCGGATAGAGGGTGATGCCCTGCGATTCGGTCCATGACGAGAAGGCCTCGAAGAGGGCGTCCGGGTCGGCGGTCGGGGGCAGCTGATCGATAAGGGTCACGCCCCCATCTTGCCTGTCTCCTGCCCGGATGAGGGAACCGGAGGATCCCGCGAAGATCACGGACGATACGCTGCCCACTCAACTCGGCTGTCGCGCACAGGCCATGGCGGCCCGGCCCGGGTACACGCCGAATCACGATGGGGGCGGGAAACAGCCATGATGGGACCGGCACACTCTCTGTCAGGGGCAGCGGCCTGGCTGGGGGTGGGTGCCGCGGCCGCGGCCGCGGGTCACACGATGCCCTGGCCCGTCCTGGTCGTGGGCGCCCTGATCACCGCGGGCGCCGCGCTCGCCCCGGACCTCGACCACAAGTCGGCCACCATCTCGCGCGCCTTCGGCCCGGTGTCCAAGGCCCTCTGCGAGATCGTCGACAAGCTGTCGTACGCGGTCTACAAAGCGACGAAGGGACCCGGTGACCCGCGCAGGACCGGCGGCCACCGCACCCTCACGCACACCTGGCTCTGGGCCGTGCTGACCGGCGGGGCCGCCTCCGTCGCGGCGGTCACCGGCGGCCGGTGGGCGGTCCTGGCGATCCTCTTCGTCCACCTCGTCCTCGCGGTCGAGGGCCTTCTGTGGCGGGCGGCAAGGGTGTCCAGCGACGTCCTCGTCTGGCTGCTCGGCGCGACCAGCGCATGGATCCTGGCAGGAGTCCTGGACCAGCCCGGCAATGGTTCGGGCTGGTTGTTCGACGCACCCGGCCAGGAGTACCTCTGGCTCGGACTCCCGATCGTGCTCGGCGCCCTCGTCCACGACATCGGGGACGCCCTGACGGTCTCGGGCTGCCCGATCCTGTGGCCGATCCCGCTGGGCCGCAAGCGCTGGTACCCGATCGGGCCGCCCAAGGCCATGCGCTTCCGGGCCGGCAGCTGGGTGGAGCTCAAGGTGCTGATGCCCGCCTTCATGATTCTCGGGGGACTGGGCGGCGCGGCGGCGCTCAACGTCATATGACGCCCGGGCGCTCTCCGGGGGCGGTGAGCCCGCCGCCGTAGCACCATGGCGGCATGCTGCTCGCCCGGCTCGCCCACGTGTCCCTGGAAGTCGCCGCGACGACGGCCCGGACCCGGAAGACCGCCCTGCTGGCCGGACTCTTCCGGGAGGCGGGGCCGGACGACGTCCCGGTCGTCATCCCCTATCTCGCCGGCCGCCTCCCGCAGGGGCGGCTCGGAATCGGATGGAGCGCACTGCGCGTTCCGGTGACGCCCGCCGGTGAACCCACGCTGACCGTCACCGAGACCGACGCGGAGCTCACGGCGATCGGCGCCCTGACCGGCCCCGGATCGCAGGCCGCCCGCAAGGAGCGCCTGGTGGGGCTGCTCGGCGCGGCCACCGCGGACGAACAGTTCTTCCTGCGCGGGCTGCTCACCGGAGAGGTGCGCCAGGGAGCGCTGGACGCCGTCGCCGTCGACGCCCTGGCCGACGCCGCCGGAGCCCCGCGCGCCGAAGCACGCCGCGCCGTCATGCTCGCCGGTTCGCTCGGGCCCGTCGCGCGCGCGCTTCTCGCCGAGGGCCCGGGGGCGCTCGCCTCCTTCCGGCTCACCGTCGGCCGTCCGGTCCAGCCCATGCTGGCCCACACCGCCCGCACGGTGGCCGAGGCGATCGACCGGCTGGGGCCCTGCGTCGTCGAGGAGAAGCTGGACGGCATCCGCGTGCAGGTGCACCGCGACGGGGAGCGGGTGCGCGCCTACACCCGGGCGCTCGACGACATCACCGACCGCCTTCCCGAACTCACCACGGCGGTGACGGGCCTGCGCGCCGAACGGTTCATCCTCGACGGCGAGGTGATCGCGCTCGGGGACGACGGAAGGCCCCGGCCGTTCCAGGAAACCGCCGGCCGGGTGGGGTCCCGGCGCGACGTCGCCACCGCGGCGGGCGCCGTCCCGGTGGTCCCCGTCTTCTTCGACGCGCTGTCCGTCGACGGACGTGAACTCCTCGACCTCCCCTTCACCGAGCGCCACCAGGAACTGGCCGCACTGGTCCCCGAAGACATGCGCGTACGGCGCTTCGTCGTGGACGATCCCGCGGACGAGTCGCAGCGGGAGGCCGCGACGGAGTTCTCCGAGGCCACACTGGCCCGCGGGCACGAGGGCGTCGTGGTGAAGGGCGGCACGGCGGCGTACAGCGCCGGCCGCCGGGGTGCCTCCTGGCTGAAGGTGAAACCCGTGCACACCCTGGACCTCGTGGTGCTGGCCGCCGAATGGGGGCACGGCAGACGCACCGGGAGGCTCTCCAACCTGCATCTGGGGGCACGCCGGGAGGACGGCACCTTCGCGATGCTGGGCAAGACCTTCAAAGGGCTCACGGACGCCATGCTCAGCTGGCAGACCGAACGGCTGCGGCAACTGGCCACGGCCGACGACGGACACGTGGTGACGGTGCGCCCGGAACTCGTCGTGGAGATCGCCTACGACGGACTCCAGAGCTCCACCCGCTATCCGGCAGGAGTCACGCTGCGGTTCGCCCGGGTCCTGCGCTACCGCGAGGACAAGGGCCCTCAGGAGGCGGACACGGTCGACACCGTCCTCTCCTGCCGGACGTGACGCCGGCCCCCGCCCGCGCGGCGGAGGCCGGGGGAGGGGGCCGGAACGGAACGTTCAGCCGCGGGCGTCCGCGCCGGCGGTGTGCGCGCGGATCTCCTCCGGCGTGAGGTAGGCGTCGGTGTACTCGAAGTCGCGCAGGGTGGCCTGCTTACGGGCCTGGAAGCCGGTGCGCACGAAGTCGTCACCGGCGATCGCGTTGAGCAGCCAGTTGGTCATGACCCGGGTCTTGGCCACATTCGTCCGCAGCGCCGCCCAGTGGTAGCCGCGCGCCGCGGCCTGCGCCGGCATGCCCCTCAGCTCGATGCCCAGGGGTTTCGACACCGCGTCGCGTCCACCGAGGTCCACGACCAGACCGAGGTCCTTGTGGACGTAAGGCTGCAGCGGGCGGCCCCGCAGCGACGCGATGATGTTGTCCGCCAGCTTGCGGCCCTGTCGCATGGCGTGCTGAGCGGTGGGCGGGCAGATCGCTCCGTCTCCCTTGGCCAGGTCCGGGACCGCCGCCGCGTCGCCGAGCGCGAACACACCGTCGGCACCGGGCAGCTTCATCTCCGGTGTCACCGCCAGCCGCCCGCGTACCGTCTCGGCGTCGAGGGTGGCGACGAGCGGACTCGCCGCGACTCCGGCCGTCCAGATCAGTGTGCGGCAGGGCAGAACCCGGCCGTCCGTGAAAGTCACCTTGTCCGGCCCCGCCTCGGCCACAGAGACGCCGAGCGAGACCTCGATGCCGCGCCTGCGCAGGATCTCGAGCGCGCTGAGGCCGAGCTTGTCGCCGAGTTCCGGCATCAGCCTGGGCGCGATGTCGATCAGATGCCACTTGATCAGCTTGGGATCGAGCCTGGGATAGTGCCTGACGGCGTTGCTGGTGAGCAGCTGCAGGCACGCGGCCGTCTCCGTACCGGCGTACCCGCCGCCCACCACCACGAACTGCAGCCGGGACGCCCGCTCCTCCTCGTCGTGACTGGCGTCGGCCAGATCGAGCTGGGAGATGACGTGGTCCCGGATGTAGGCGGCCTCGGCCAGGGTCTTCATGCCCCGGGCGTTGTCCACCAGGCCCGGGATGTCGAAGGTCCTGGTGACACTGCCGGCGGCCATCACGATGTAGTCGTACGGCTCGTTCACGATCTCGTCCGTGATCTTGCGGACCACGCAGACCTTCGCCTTCGTATCCACTCCGATGGCCCCGCCCGGCACGATCCGGGTGCGGTGGCGCCGGCTCCGGCGCAGGGAGATCGCGACCGACTGGGGGGTGAGCACCCCGGAGGCGACCTGGGGGAGCAACGGCAGGTAGAGCTGGTACGAGAACGGGGTGACGAGCGCGATGTCCGCCTCACCGGGGGCGAGGCTGCGCTCCAGCCGGCGCACGCACTCGACCCCGGCAAAGCCGGCGCCGACAACGAGGATCCTGGGTCGTGCCACGGTGTGCGTCCCTTCTCGGGCTTACGCGGTCATCGCTCGCCTGCCCCGTATCCGGGGCCAGTCACCCTTCATCCTCACCGGCGGGCGCTGAGTTCGCCTCTTGTGCGGCGCGTGCGGCGTGTGCGGGAACGGGACGGCGGCATGCGTGCAGGGCCCGTACATGACGGGAGACCGGCGGGCGCAGGGGCGCACCCGCCGTCCGGCGGGTGCGCCCCTGCGCCCGGGGAAGGGCGGGCCGGGAGCGCGTCCGCCCCCGGCCCCGCACCGGCTCAGCCGTGCCAGGAGCGCCACAGCGACGCGTACGCGCCGTCCGCGGCCACCAGATCGTCGTGGCTGCCCAGTTCGCTGATCCTGCCGTCCTCGACCACCGCGATCACATCCGCGTCGTGCGCGGTGTGCAGCCGGTGCGCGATCGCCACGACCGTACGACCGTCCAGCACCCGTGCCAGCGAGCGCTCCAGATGACGGGCGGCCCGTGGGTCGAGCAGAGACGTCGCCTCGTCCAGCACCAGCGTGTGCGGGTCCGCCAGGACGAGGCGGGCCAGCGCGATCTGCTGCGCCTGCGCCGGAGTGAGGGCCAGGCCGCCCGAGCCGACCTCCGTGTCCAGCCCTTCGTCGAGGGCCTTCGCCCAGGCGTCCGCGTCCACCGCGGCGAGCGAAGCCCACAGCTCCGCGTCCGCGGCACCCGTACGGGCGAGCAGGAGATTGTCCCGGAGCGACCCCACGAACACGTGGTGCTCCTGGTTGACGAGAGCCACATGGGTCCGTACCCGCTCCGCCGTCATCCGGGACAACTCGGCGCCGCCCAGCGAGACCGAACCCGCCCGGGGAGCGTAGATCCCCGCCAGCAGCCTTCCCAGCGTGGACTTGCCCGCCCCGGAAGGACCCACCAGAGCCAGCCGCGTGCCGGGGGCGACGTCCAGCGACACCTTGTGCAGGACGTCGACGCCCGCGCGGTAGCCGAAGCGGACCTCCTCGGCCCTCACCTCCCGGCCGTCGGGACCGACGAGGTCGTCGCCCGCGTCGGGCTCGATCTCCCGTACGCCGACGAGCCTGGCCAGTGACACCTGCGCGACCTGCAACTCGTCGTACCAGCGCAGGATCAGACCGATCGGGTCCACCATCATCTGAGCCAGGAGCGCCCCCGTCGTCAGCTGCCCGACGGTGATCCAGCCCTCCATCACGAACCAGCCGCCGAGCAGCAGGACCGCGCCGAGGATCGTCACGTACGTGGTGTTGATGACCGGGAAGAGAACCGAGCGCAGGAACAGGGTGTACTGCTCCCAGGCCGTCCACTCCTTGACCCGCCGGTCCGACAGCGCCACCCTGCGGGCCCCCAGCCGGTGGGACTCCACGGTCCGCCCGGCGTCCACGGTCTCGGCGAGCACGGCCGCGACCGCCGCGTAACCGGCCGCCTCCGAGCGGTACGCCGCAGGCGCCCGCCGGAAGTACCAGCGGCAGCCGACGACCAGCACCGGAAGCGCGATCAGTACGGCCAGTGCCAGCGGCGGTGCGGTGACGGTCAGGGCGCCGAGCAGCAGTCCGGCCCAGACCACACCGATCGCCAGCTGCGGAACGGCCTCACGCATCGCGTTGGCCAGCCGGTCGATGTCCGTCGTGATCCTGGAGAGCAGATCCCCGGTGCCGGCACGCTCCAGGACGCCCGGCGGCAGTCCGACCGACCGCACGAGGAAGTCCTCGCGCAGATCGGCGAGCATCTCCTCCCCGAGCACGGCTCCGCGGATCCGCATCGTCCGCGTGAACACGGTCTGTACGACCAGCGCCAGCGCGAACACCGCGGCGGTGCGCTCCAGATGGAGGTCGGTGACTCCGTTCGAGAGGTCCTCGACCAGTCCGCCCAGCAGGTACGGGCCGGTGATCGACGCCATCACCGCGACCGCGTTGACCGCGATGAGCAACGCGAAGGGGGTGCGGTGACGCCGCAGCAGAGCGCGTACGTACGCCCGTACGGTCGTCGGCGTACCGACCGGCAGGGTGGTGGCCGACTCCGGCGCGGCGGGGTCGTACTGCGGTGGTGCCAGGCCGATCATGCTGTCTCCTCGATTTCCTCGACCGACCTGGCCCGGCGGAGGCCGTCGATCGCGGTGAGTCCGTCCTGTGCGGCCGTGGCCTCGTCCTCGGTCTCGCGGGTCACGACCGCCCGGTACAGGGGTTCGTCCCGCAGCAGTTCGCGGTGCGTGCCCGCCGCCACGACCGTGCCCCCGTGAAGGAGCACGACGCGGTCGGCGAGGTCCAGCAACAGCGGGGAGGAGGCGAACGCCACTGTCGTACGGCCCCGGCGCAGCTGCTCGATACCGGCGGCGACCCTGGCCTCCGTGTGCGAGTCCACGGCGGACGTCGGTTCGTCGAGTACGAGCGTCTCCGGGGCGGTGACCAGTGAACGGGCCAGGGCGAGCCGCTGCCGCTGCCCGCCGGACAGCGACCTGCCGCGCTCGGTGATCCGGGTGTTCATCGGGTCGCCGTCCGCGTCGACGGACGCCTGGGCCAGCGCGTCCAGCACGTCACCGCACCGGGCGGCGGCGAGCGCCTCCCCGGCCGTCACGCCGCCCGAGGACGGGACGTCCAGCAGCTCCCGCAGCGTGCCGGAGAGCAGCACCGGGTCCTTGTCCTGCACCAGCACCGCGGTCCGTGCCGCGTCGATCGGCAGCTCGTCCAGCGGCACACCGCCGAGCAGTACCGAGGGGACCGGTTCGGCTCCCTCGTCCGGCTCGGCGTGCCCGCCGAGCCGTTCCGCCAACCGCCCCGCCTCGTCGGGATCCCCGCAGACCACGGCGGTGAACAGGCCCTGCGGCGCCATGAGTCCGGTCACCGGGTCGTACAGATCCCCCCGGGCAGCGGTGGCATCCGCCGCCGGGGCTCGCGTGGTGCGGCGCAGCGACAGCACGCGGACCGCGCGCTGGGCGGACGGCCGGGAGAAGGAGTACGCCATGGCGATCTCCTCCACGTTGCGCAGGGGGAAGAGCATCAGGGTCGCCGCGCTGTACACGGTGACCAGCTGTCCGACGTCGATCCGGCCGTCACGGGCCAGGGCCGCGCCGTACCAGACCAGCGAGATCAGCAGCACTCCAGGCAGGAACACCTGGATCGCGGAGATGAGCGCCCACATCCGCGCACTGCGCACGGCGGCCTTGCGGACCTCCTGGGAAGCACGCCGGTAGCGGTCGAGGAACAGCTCCTCGCCACCGATGCCGCGCAGCACCCGCAGCCCGGCGACCGTGTCGGAGGCCAGCTCGGTGGCCCGGCCCGCCTTCTCACGCTGCTGATCCGCCCGGCGGGTGGCCCGGGGGAGCAGCGGCAGCACGGCCAGCGCCAGGACAGGGGTGGCGATGGCGACCAGGACACCGAGTGAGGGCAGGTAGAAGACCAGCCCGACGCAGATCAGTACGAGTGCGGTGGCGGCGGCGACGAAGCGCGACAGCGCCTCGACGAACCAGCCGATCTTCTCGACGTCACCGGTGGAGACGGCCACCACCTCACCGGCCGCCACCCTCCGGGTCAGTGCGGAGCCCAGCTCTGCCGTCCTGCGGGCCAGCAGCTGCTGCACCCGGGCCGCGGCGGTGATCCAGTTGGTGACCGCCGTCCGGTGAAGCATGGTGTCGCCCACGGCGATCAGGATGCCGAGGACGACGAGGAGCACGCCGGCCGTCGCGAGGCCCCGGCCGGAACGGTCGATGACGGCCTGCACCGCCAGGCCGACGGCGAGCGGGAGGCCCGCGATCGCGCAGTGGTGGAGCAGCCCCCAGGCAAGGGACTTGAGCTGGCCGGTGAGCTGACTGCGCCCCAGCCAGAACAGAAAACGGGGGCCTGACCGTACATCGGGATCGCCGGGATCCGAGTACGGAAGATCGCGAATCTGCATGACGTCCCAAGAATCGGAAGCGGAGACCCGTGGCGGATCTCGAGGAACAGTGGGGGGACCAAACCGTGCAAGGTTCGCTTCCCGGCCTCGTCCGGGGCAACCGATTATTCCGCGGACCGTCGTCGACGAGTCCGGGGCCTCGGGCTCGTCGACGACTTCGGGGCTTCGGGGATCGTCGACGACCTCGGGGTCCTCGGGTCCTCGGGCCCTCGAATCCTCCGGTCCTCCGGTCAGAGGGCGGGCCGGGTCGCCCTCTCGAGCTCGATGAGCGCAGAGTGGTAGCGGTGGCCGGTAGCCCGGTCCATCCCGATCTCGCACATCCGGTTCGCCGACAGGTAGGCGTCGTACGCCCGGGTGTCGACCTCCGCCGCCTCCTTGGCGGTCGCCGAGTCGGTGAGCTCCTTGTGCAGCATGCCGCGGTCGCCGGCGAAGCCGCAGCAGCCCGCGTCGTCCGGCACGACGACCTCGTCGGCGCACGCCTCGGCAAGCGCCCGCAGATGGGCCACGTCGCCCAGATGCTCCATCGAGCAGGTGGGATGCAGGACGGCGGAACCGGTCCTGCGGAACACGGTCAGCGAGGGGAGCAGCTCGTCGGCGGCCCAGACGAGCGAGTCGACGACGGTCAGCTCTCCGTGCAGCGCCCGGTTCTCCTCGGTGAGATAGGGCACCACCTCGTGCGCCAGGCCCAGGGTGCACGACGACGCGTCGACCACCAGGGGGAGTGAACCGCCGGCGGTCCAGCCCCAGGCGGCCTCCACGATGCGGTTGGCCATGACCGCGTTGGCGACGTCGTACCCCTTGGAGTGCCAGATCGTCGCGCAGCAGGTCCCCGCGACGTCCTCGGGGATCCACACGGGCCTGGCCGCCCGCGCGGACAGGGAGACGACGGACTCGGCGAGGGACAGCGCCCCCGCGTCCCGCGGGCCGGCGAAGATGCGGTTCACGCAGGCCGGGTAGTAGACGGCGCTCGCTCCCGTGCGGGAGGTGGGCGGCAGGACGCGGTCGGCGGCGCCGGGGATCTCGGGCAGCCACTCCGGCATCAGATCCGGGTGGACCGCCTTCCGGGCGAGCCGGGTGACGGCTCCGAGCAGCCGGTCGCCGGTGCGGCGGGTGAGGGCGTCGGCCAGGCCGACGGCGATCCGCGCCGAGGCCTCGACGACCTTGAAGTGCTGCGCGGTCAGGGCCGCGACCCGCTCCTCTCGCGGGGAGTGCCGGTGATGGCGGAAGTCCTTCATCATCGCCCCGGTGTCGATGCCGACCGGACACGCCAGCTTGCACGTGGAGTCGCCCGCACAGGTCTCCACCGCGTCGTAGCCGTAGGCGTCCAGGAGCCCCGCCTCCACCGGTGAGCCACCCGGCTGCCGCATCATCTCCCGGCGCAGCACGATCCTCTGACGCGGCGTGGTGGTGAGGTCCTCACTGGGGCAGGTCGGTTCGCAGAACCCGCATTCGATGCACGGGTCGGCGACCGGCTCGACCCTGGGAATGGTCTTGAGCCCGCGCAGATGTGCCGCAGGGTCCCGGTCCAGGACGATCCGGGGCGCCAGGACTCCGTCGGGGTCGATCGCCTGCTTCGTACGCCACATGAGCTCGGTCGCGGAGGTGCCCCACTCCCTTTCCAGGAAGGGTGCGATGTTGCGGCCGGTGGCGTGCTCGGCCTTCAGCGAACCGTCGAACCGGTCGACGACGAGCGTGCAGAACTCCTCCATGAACGCGGCGTACCGGTCGACGTCGGCCGGCTTCGCGGCGTCGAAGGCGAGCAGGAAGTGCAGATTGCCGTGTGCCGCGTGACCGGCGACAGCGGCGTCGAACCCATGGACGGCCTGGAGGGTGAGCAGGGCCTCGCACGCCTCCGAGAGCCGCGACGGTGGCACGGCGAAGTCCTCGGTGATCAGCGTCGTCCCCGAGGGGCGGGAGCCGCCGACCGCGGTCACGAACGCCTTGCGCGCCTTCCAGTACCCGGAGACGGTGGCGGCGTCCCGGGTGAACTCATTGGTGACGGAGACGGCCGGAGCCACCAGGTCGAGGTCCGCGACGACCGAGGCCGCGGCCTGCTCGCAGGCCGCCAGCGATCCTTCGTCCGGGGCACGGAACTCCACCAGGAGCGCAGTCGTCCCCTGCGGGAGGGCCGCCCAGTCGGAGGGGACGCCTTCGACCCGGACCGAGGCGCGCAGGGTGTTGCCGTCCATCAGTTCCACGGCGATCGCTCCCGCCTCGTTGAACCGGGGCACCGCCGCCGCTGCCGCCGTGAGCGAGGGGAAGAACAGCAGCGCGGAGGAGACATGGCGGTCCAGGGGCAGGGTGTCGAAGACGACCTCGGAGATGAAGCCGAACGTGCCCTCGGAGCCGACCATCAGGCCCCGCAGGATCTCCACGGGGGTCGACCCGTCGAGGAACGCGTCGAGACGGTAGCCGTTGGTGTTCTTGATCTCGTACTTGGCGCGGATCCGGGCGGTGAGCGGCCCATCGGCCTCGATCTCCGCCTTGATGGCCAGCAGTTCGTCGCACAGACGGGGTTCCGCGTGACGCAGCTGCTCGTCGGCGTCCGCCTCCCCGGTGTCGACCACCGTGCCGCTCGGCAGGACGAAGGTCAGCGAGGAGACCGTGCGGTACGAGTTCCTGGTGATCCCCGCGGTCATACCGGAGGCGTTGTTCGCCACGACACCACCGATCGTGCAGGCGATGGCGCTCGCAGGATCGGGGCCCAGGATCCGGCCGTGCCGGGCGAGGGCGGCATTGGCCCGCATCACGGTGGTACCGGGCCGGACGCGGGCCCGCGCGCCGTCGTCCAGGACCTCGATCCCCGTCCAGTGCCGGCGTACGTCGACGAGGATGTCCTCGCCCTGCGCCTGGCCGTTGAGGCTGGTCCCGGCGGCGCGGAAGACCACGCCGCGGCCGTTGCCGTGGGCGTAGGAGAGGATCGCCGAGACGTCGTCGAGGTCCTCGGGTACCAGCACGACCTGCGGCAGGAAGCGGTACGGGCTGGCATCGGAGGCGTACCGCACGAGGTCGGAGACCTTCCACAGCACCTTCTCCGGACCGAGCAGAGCGGTCAGGGCGGCGCGCAGCTCCGCCGGGGTCCCCGACGCCTTCCAGCCGGGCACCCGATCGGGGGACGGCGCTCGTGCCGTGAGGGGGCGCAGGGCTTCCGGCTTCGGCTCCAGCAGCGGCATGTCAGGATCCCCTCGACGGTGCGGTGCGGTGGCCGCACCGATTGCCTCAGCAGCGGCGGCGCTCCGGCATCCCGTCGACCAGAGCGGTGAGCAGCCCGCCGAGCACCTCACGCTGTTCGGCGGTCAGTGGAGCCAGGATCTCCTCCGCGGCCGCCTTCCGCGCGTCGCGCATCGAACGGAGCACCGCCCGGCCCTCCTCGGTGATCTCGATACGGATCACCCGGCGGCTGGCCGGATCCGGCACACGCCGCACCCGCCCGCTCGCCTCCAGGCCGTCGACCAGGGTGGTCACCGCCCGGGGGACCACGTCGAGGCGCTCGGCGAGATCGGCCATCCGGGGCGGGCCGTCGTAGTGCGCGGTCGTGCGGAGCAGGCGGAACTGGGCGGGGGTGATACCGATCGGCTCCAGCTGCCGGCTCTGGATGCGCTGGAGACGGCGCGTGAGCCGCAGCAGCTGCTCGGCGAGCATGCCGTCGGAGTCGGGGGAGTCCATGAGGGAACAATATCAGGACCTCGTTCATTGTGAGTAGAGGTAACAATGAGCTAGGCTCTCAGACATCGGATCGCCCTCCGGCTCCTGAAGCTCCACGACAGCGGCCGGACGCCCGAGTGCCCCTCCCGTCGCACACTCCCGAAGGAGCCCATGAAACCCGACGAACCCGCCTGGACACCTCCAGCCGCGGACGCCGGACAGCCGCCCGCCGAGCTGCGCCGCATCTTCCGTCTGTTCCGTCCCTACCGAGGCAGACTCGCCGTCGTCGGACTGCTGGTCGGCGCCTCCTCCCTGGTCTCGGTCGCCTCCCCGTTCCTGCTCCGCGAGATCCTGGACACCGCGATCCCGCAGGGCCGCACGGGACTGCTGGCGCTGCTCGCGCTCGGCATGATCCTCACCGCCGTGACGAACAGTGTCTTCGGCGTCGTCCAGACCCTGATCTCGACGACGGTCGGCCAGCGCGTCATGCACGACCTGCGCACCGCCGTCTACACCCAGCTGCAGCGGATGCCGCTCGCCTTCTTCACCCGGACCCGCACGGGCGAGGTCCAGTCCCGCATCGCCAACGACATCGGCGGGATGCAGGCGACGGTCACCTCGACCGCGACCTCCCTGGTCTCCAACCTCACGTCCGTCATCGCCACCGTGGTCGCCATGCTCGCGCTGGACTGGCGGCTGACCGTCGTCTCGCTGCTCCTGCTCCCCGTCTTCGTCTGGATCAGCCGTCGCGTCGGCCGGGAGCGCAAGAAGATCACCACCCAGCGCCAGAAGCAGATGGCCGCGATGGCGGCCACGGTCACGGAATCGCTCTCGGTCAGCGGCATCCTGCTCGGCCGGACCATGGGCCGCTCCGAATCCCTCACCAAGGCCTTCTCCGAGGAGTCCGAGCGCCTGGTCGACCTCGAGGTGCGCTCCAGCATGGCGGGGCGCTGGCGGATGTCGACCATCGGGATCGTGATGGCCGCCATGCCCGCCGTCATCTACTGGGCAGCGGGCCTCACCCTCCAGTCGGGTGCCACAGCCGTCTCCATCGGCACCCTGGTCGCCTTCGTGTCGCTCCAGCAGGGTCTGTTCCGCCCGGCCGTGAGCCTGCTCTCCACCGGGGTGCAGATGCAGACGTCCCTCGCCCTGTTCGCGCGCATCTTCGAGTACCTCGATCTCGAGGTGGACATCACCGAGCCCGAGCACCCCGTACGACCGGGGAGGATCCGCGGCGAGATCGCCTTCGAGGACGTCACCTTCAGCTACGACGCGAAGAGCGGGCCGACCCTGAGCGGCATCGACGTGACCGTGCCGGCCGGGAGCAGCCTCGCCGTCGTCGGTCCCACCGGGTCGGGCAAGTCCACGCTCAGCTACCTGGTCCCGCGCCTGTACGACGTCACGGCGGGCAGGGTCACGATCGACGGGATCGATGTGCGCGACCTGGACTTCGACACCCTGGCCCGGGCCGTCGGCGTGGTCTCCCAGGAGACCTACCTCTTCCACGCCTCGGTCGCCGACAACCTGCGCTTCGCCAAACCGGACGCCACCGACGAGGAGATCGAGGCGGCGGCCCGCACCGCGCAGATCCACGACCACATCGCCGGACTGCCCGACGGCTACGACACCCTCGTCGGCGAACGCGGGTACCGGTTCTCGGGCGGCGAGAAGCAGCGGCTGGCGATAGCCCGCACGATCCTCCGGGACCCGCCCGTGCTGATCCTCGACGAGGCGACCAGTGCCCTCGACACCCGTACGGAGCACGCCGTGCAGCAAGCCATCGACGCCCTGTCGAAGGGCCGCACGACGCTCACGATCGCGCACCGGCTCTCCACCGTCCGGGACGCGGACCAGATCGTCGTACTGGACGAAGGCCGTGCGGCCGAGCGCGGCACGCACGAGGAACTGCTCGCACAGGACGGGCGCTACGCCGCTCTGATCCGCCGCGACAGTCACCCGGCACCGGCCGCCACCTGAGACGCGGACCCGGCTGCGGAGCCTGAGGTACAGGCCCGGCTGCGGATGTGACCCTCGGGAGAGGCGGCGTGGGGCCGCAAGCCCCCCCGATGCCGCCCCCTGGACCACCATGGTCATGCCCGGGCGCACCCGCAAGGACTCCGACGGCGCTCCCGGGGCCTGCGCCTTCCTCAGTGGAAGCGTGCGGCGAGCAGAGCGATGTCGTCCGTCTTCCCCTTGCCGAAGGTGTCCAGCAGCACGTCGCAGAGGTCCTCCACCTCCCCGGGGGCCCGGGACAGGCTGCTGCCCAGTTCGTTCAGGCTGTCGTCGAGGTCGTCCCCCGGCACCTCGATGAGGCCGTCGGTCAGGAGCAGGAGGGTGGAGTCCGCAGGTACGTCGTGACCCACAGCGGGGGGATGCGGCAGGTTCAGCCCCAACAGGGGTCCGTGCTCGGTCAGGTAGCGGGTGGAGCCGTCGGGATACCGCAGTACGGGAGGAATGTGGCCCGCGTTCGCGACCTGGATCCGGCGTGCGCCTGGCTCCACCAGCACGAGGCAGACGGTCACGGTCATTGCGGGCCGAAGCCGCACCAGGAGAGCGTCCAGACGCTCCAGAAGCGCGCGAGGATCGTGGCCCTCGATGGCGTACGCCCGCAGCGCGTGGCGGACTTCCCCCATGATCATCGCCGCTTTGAGGGAGTGCCCCGCCACATCGCCGATGGCCAGCAGCAGGCCGTCCGGAGTTTCGAGCGCCTCGTAGAAGTCGCCGCCGATCTCCGCGTCGTCCGCGGCCGGCTGGTAGCGCACCGCCAGCTCCGCACCGGGCACTTCAGGAAGTCTGTCGGGCAGGAAGCTGCGCTGCAGAGTGAGCACGAGCGCGTGTTCCTCGCTGCGTGAGCGCAGTGCTTCGAGAGCCAGGGCACAGGCTTGTGCCAACTGCGAGAGCAGCTCGCGGTCGTCCACCTCGGCGAGCGCCGTAGCGTCGATCGCGAGGGCGACGGGCGGACGGCCCCTCTTCGTGCGGGCCAGGATCAGGGCGACCTCGTGGGGAAAGACATCGGCCCGGCTGCTTTCCTCGTCACCTACGAGGGCCCGCCAGTTCGCGCCGGACAGGACCGCGGTGTGGGTGCCCGTACCGTCGCCCAGGACCTGGTCGGTCAGCAGGTCGAGCAGCCGTGGTTCCTCGGGGGAGACGGTGACGTCCGAATCCGCGGTCCTGGGAGGGCGGCCGGCCTGTCCACGGCCGTTCGTCGAGGCGAGGAACAGAGTGCGGTTGTCCGGACTGAGTGCGACCGCGATGGCCGGTGACTCCATCAGTGTGGCCGCCCCGGCCGCAGCGGCTTCCGCGAACGCCCTGCCGTCCTTCGCGGCGTAGACGGCCAGGGTGCTGCTGTTCAGCGCGGCCACCCGCGCCGCGAGCCGCTCCGCCCGACGCCGGGCCCGGGCGTAGCGCAGTGCTGCGGTGACGGTGGCCAGCAGTTCGTCCGGGGCGATCGGGTCGGTGAGGTAGGCGTCGGCGCCACGGTGCAGGCCTTGGGTGCGGTCGCTGAGCTCGACGGCCGTGGCCGAGACATGGATGACCGGGAGCGAGGCGGTCCGCGGGTCGGCCTTGATCTGTTCGCACACTTCGAAGCCGCTCATGTCGGGCAGCTTCACATCCACCACGGCCAGCTCCGGCAGCTCGGTGTCGGCAGCCGCCGAGAGCAGCGCCAGGCCGTCCGCACCGTCGACGGCCTCCACCACGGTGTGACCGGCTCTGCGCAGCCAGCTGCCGATGATGTAGCGCTTCGTCTCGTCGTCGTCGAGCACCAGCACCTTCGCGACGGCGCTGTCCTGACGCAGGTGCGAGCTCATGGGGTGATGTCCTTCCTGCCCGCCGAGCCCTGCGTGTGCGGCGTGAACGCGGAGAACGCCGATTCGAGCTGTGAGAGCGTCAGCGTCGCCTTGCCGAGCACCGCCCGCGCATGTGTGAGCCGGTCATGGTCCAGGCTCGCCCGTGGCGCCGACGTGAGGACGACGACGGGAATCTCTCGCAGGTCGGGGTCCCCGGCGAACTCGGCGAGCACGGCGTACCCGTCGAGGTCGGGCATGTGCAGATCGAGGAGGACGGCTTCCGGCCGCTCCCGGCGCACGACCGAACCCGCACGACTGCCCTGGTCCACCTCGACCACCCGTTGTGCGAGCTGATCCAGAACGGGCCGGACCGTCGCGCGAAAGGCGTCGTCGTCGTCCACGGTCACCAGCACGGTGACGAGCGGTGGTCCCGGCTCGCCGCCCCCCGCCGCGGCGGGCACCGGGCGGCCCACGGGCAGCCGTACGGTGACCCGGGTTCCGGACCCCGGGCTGCTGGTCAGGGTGAGAGTGCCACCGAGCAGTCCGGTCAGCCGGCGGGCGTACGGCAGGCCGAGTCCGGTGCCGGGTCGGCCTCGCTGGTGCGGGCCGCGCACCTGGTAGAACTCCTCGAAGATCTGCTGCTGTTCCTCGGCCGGGATGCCTATGCCGGTGTCGGTGACGGTGAAGAGGACATGGTCTCCGTCGGCTGTGCTCTCGGTGACGACATCGAGGCGTACCGTCCCCGCCTCGGTGAACTTCAGGGCGTTGGACAGCAGGTTGCGCAGGATCCGGGTGAGCATGACGTCGTCGCTCACCATGTGCAGATCCCGGTCGGCGACCATCAGCTCCACGTCCCTGCCGTGACCGTATCCGCGCAGAGTGCCCCGCAGCTGGCCGAGTACCACGCGCAGGTCGACGGGTGCCCAGTTGGGCTCCAGCCGCCCGGATTCGGCCTTTGCGACATCGAGGAGCTCGTCGACGAGGGCGAGCAGGGTGGCCCCCGAGGCGGAGATCAGAGAGACCTGCCGACGCTGTTCCTCGTTGAGCCGTTCCACGTCGAACTCGAGCAGCAGCCGCGCCAGGCCCACGACGGAGTTGACCGGCGTGCGCAGCTCGTGGCTGACGTTGGCCCAGAACCTCGTCTTGGCTTCGCTGGCCTCGCGCAGCTGGCGGGACTTCTCGTCCAGCTCGGCATAGAGAGCGACGACACCCCGGTTGGTCTCCTCGAGCTCCTCGGAGAGTTCCGAGTAGAGGGCCACCACGCCCCGGTTGGTCTCCTCGAGCTCCTCGTTCAGCCGGCGCAGTTCTTCTCGCTGCGCCCGGGACTCCTCCAGCGCGGCGATCAGGTCGCTGGTCTGCGCGCGTGCGTCCTCGGACACGCTGGACCCGGAGTGGGCCATCAGCAGTTCGCGCGTGTGCTGGAGTGATTCAGGCGTCTGTGCGTCCACGGTGAGTTGCTGTTCGATCACCAGGGTCCGCTGTGACGGCGTGTGGTGAATCTGCACGAGCCGGGCCGCCGCCAGCATCGACTCCTGACCAGGGCCGTGGCCGTCCTTCCAGAACATGGAGACGCGCAGCACAGGATCCGGCCCCTGGACGAGCCCGAAGGTGACTGCCGGTTCGGAGGATGCCAGCAGATCCCGGCCCAGTTCACTCAACGCGGTGGCGAGACGGATCTGGTCCTGTTTCTCCACTCCGAGCGCCTCGGCGGCGGCCTTTCCGCTGCGTCGAAGGACGAAGATGTCGTGCTCCGTGGTGAGGGAGAGCGACACGAGAGGAACGGCATCCTGGGCCGTCGGAATGTTCACCAGGCCCCCTTCGCCACCACGACGCCCGCGTCGTCCCGGCGCACGCCGGCCTCACGCAGAAGCTGGGCTGCGGCCACCAGCGGGGAGTGATCGAGGAACCCGGGCATCGCCGTCGCCTTCCAGCGCTCGGAGAGACCGTCGGAGTGCATGATCAAGGCGGCGCCCCTAGGCAGATCCTGACGTACCGTCCGCAGGGTCGGCATGTGATGCCCGACGATGCCGGGCGCCGACAGGAGTGAGCGGCGGGTGCCGGAGACCGGGTCGACGACGAAGGTGCTGACGTTGCCCACGCCGCAGAAGTACACGCTGCCCGTCCGTGGTTCGATGCGTACGACAGAGACGGCACCACCGCGGCCGCCACGCAGCGCCTTGTGGATGGCGGTGAGAATCGCTTCCGGCTGCTCCGCCGTCGAGCTCCGGAAAGCGGCCACCGCGGCCTGCGCGGCACGGCCGGCCAGGGGCCCGTGACCCAGGCCGTCGCAGAACATCACCAGGAGCGCCTCCTCGTCCGAGACCGCCGGATCCACGAGCCGCCCGGTGTTCTGCTGCCGGGGGCCGGCGGCGTCCGGCCGGAAACCCGTCAGCTGGGCCCAGCTGAGCGGGTCGGCCGAGGCGGACCGCAGCTCCGGAACGGTCCTTCGCTGCACGTCCGAGCCGTCGGGCCGGGCCGTCTCGTCCCACCGCACGCCCCCCGGACGGGCCGCCCATGCGTCACCGCACACGTCCTCCCCGGCGATCGTCCTCGTCAGACCCTCCACCACGGGATTCCCGAGTTCGGAGGTGCGCCTCGCTGCCGCCTTCATCCAGAAACGAGCCGCCAGCACCGTGCCCCGGCCCGGCAGCGAGTGCAGGTCGAAGGTGTCGGCGAGACGGGAGATGGCACCGAGGCCGATGCCGAGGGTCCCCGCGGTGGACGTGCCGTCGGTCAGGGACTTCGCCACGTCCGTCATACCCGGACCCTCGTCCGTCGTGACGAACTCGAGTCCGGCGTCCTGCGGTGTGCGAACGACGCGCAGCAGGAGCGCACCGTCGACGGCGTGCCTGCCCAGGTTCGTCGCTGCTTCGCTCACTGCCAGGGCGACCTCGGCACAACGGTGTTCGTCGAAGCCGATCCGCCTGGCCAGTGACACCGCGGCGATACGGGCCGAGGCGGGGAACGACTCCTGGTCACGGAGCCATACGACGTCCTCGGCGGTCACGACCGCGGAGTTCAGCGAGCCCATTTCGTCACCGCGATCTGGGTGCCGCTGCCGACCTCGGTCTCCAGGGTGAAGTCGTCGACCAGACGACGTGCCCCGCTGAGCCCCAGCCCGAGGCCGCCGCCGCTGGTCCACCCGTCGGTCATCGCCTGGTCGATATCGGGAATGCCGGGACCCGAATCCTCGAAGACGGCGGTCACCCCGGTCCGGCCGTCCCGCTGGACCAGGCCGAGGCGCATGACGCCTCCGCCGCCGTAGACCAGAGTGTTACGTGCCAGTTCGCTCGCCGCGGTGACGAGTTTGGTCTGGTCGACCAGGGAGAGCTTGCAACGCTGGGCGAGGCCGCGCACCAGCTGACGGGCCCTTACCACGTCGTCGTTGGATTCGATGGTGATGGTCTGGTGCTCTGTGCCGGGGACGGGCGGGAGCCCGCTCATCGCTGTGCCGGGCGGTCGTTGCCCGGCCGGGCCAGGAGGTTCAGCCCTTTCTCCAGCGTGAGAGCGGTGCGCACGCCACCCAGCGACAATCCGAGCTCCACCAGCGTGATGGCGACCGCCGGCCTCATGCCGACGACGACGGTTTCGGCGTCGAGCATGCGCGAGATCGCTGCGGTGGTTGCCAGCATGCGGCCCACGAACGAGTCGACGATCTCCACGGCGGTGATATCGATGACCACGCCCCTGGCTCCGGACTCGACGATCCGGGAAGCCAGGTCCTCCTGGAGATCCAGGACGATCTGGTCCTCCAGGTCCACCTGGATGGAGACCAGCAGGACGTCTCCGATCTTCAGGACCGGTACGCGTTCGGTCACGCCTGGCCGCCGTTGATCGAGAGGTCTGTGCTGCTGTTGCGCAGCGCGTGCTTGAGGGCGTCGGCGAGCGACGCCTTCGTGACGATGTCACCGAACTGGATGCCCAGTGCGACGATCGTCTGGGCGATCTGGGGGCGGATGCCGGAGATGATGCACTCCGCGCCCATCAGCCGGGCGGCCACCACGGTCTTGAGCAGGTGCTGGGCCACCTCCGTGTCCACTGCGGGCACACCGGTGATGTCGATGATCGCCTGGTCCGCGTTGATGTCGACAAGGGCCTGGAGGAGCTTCTCCATGACCACCTGTGTGCGGGCCGAGTCGAGGGTGCCGACCAGCGGGACGGCGACCACGCCGTCCCACAGCTTCACGACGGGCGTGGAGAGCTCCATGAGCTGCTCTGCCTGAGCGCTGATGATCTCTTCACGCGTCTTCGCGTAGACCTCGAGGGTGAACAGTGCGAGGGAGTCCACCAGCTTGCTCAGCTGCAGGTAGGCGTGGATGTCCTCCGCCGGAGTGTCCGCAGTCGGCGCGAGGATGTCCTTGCAGGCCAGCACACTGGTCGCGGTCTCCGTGGGAGTGAAGCCCTGACGGGCACGGCCGCGGGAGAGCTCGCTCAGCAGCGCGCGTACCTCGGCGTATGCCTCTCCCTGCCAGTCGGAACCGCCTTCACGGATCCCTGCCACCAGTGCGGTGTACAAGTCGTGAAGCTCGCGGTCGAGCTCCGCCAGGGAGATGCGTCCGCGCAGCGTGCGGGAAACGGCCTCCACCCAGGCCGAGGCGAGCAGCTCGCCCCGCGCTGTCAGCAGTTCGACGAGGCGGGCCGATATGTCTTGTTCTGCCACCGCTGGTGACTCCTCTGTTCCGTGCCGTGATGACGTTTCAGTGCAGCGTATGCCATGGGCCGCAGCTCCCGGCCTCGTGTGCGTGCGACCGTCGCCGCCACCCCTGCCGGAATGGCGAAACCTGTGGTGGGAAGCTCTTCGAGTCCCAAGTGGAGGGGTGACGCCCCGCACTGTTACCAGCGGTAGCGGTGGCCTGACCGGCCGCCTCGTCCGGCCGGCCGGACGAGGAATCCGAGGAGCCGTACGGCGAGCACGATGAGCGCGATCCACCAGAGGGTCTCGAGGGCGATGCCGGCGCCGGAGAGTGCGAGGGCAAGCAGGAGGACCAGGACGACGGGGAGCATGTCTACCCGGGTGCCCCTCCATCCGCTCTTCACACTATGTTTTTTTCGCGAAGCTCGCGTCGCGGTGGCCACCGGCCCGCGCGAGGCTCGTCGCCCCTGGTTCGTGTGCGCCCGTAGCCGTAGCCCTCCGCCCGCGTCACCGAAGTACCGCCGCGTGGAGACGGTTGCATGTGCTCCTGCATGTGCTGCCGCAGGTGCCTGCCCTCGTAGTGTGCTCGGCCGTGACCGTGTTCCGTGCGGCAGGGGTGGCCGACGGAACCGGCAGGGCTGCGTGTCCGAGCGGGCGTAGGGAGTGTCCGGCCTCATGTTCGCCTGTCGTGAGGCGGCACCGGTCGTTGTCCGTGGTCCCTCCGACCGGTGTCCGTGGTCGTCCTGCCGGTGTCCGTCCGATCGTGGCTCCCCGGTCAAGCCCGCACGCCTGCCAGGAGCCGGGTGACCGAACGCACCGCCGCCCGGCCGGCCCGGTTGGCGCCGATCGTGCTGGCGGACGGACCGTAACCGACGAGATGGACGCGAGGGTCCCGCACCGCCCGGGTGTCCTCGACGCGGATGCCGCCGCCCGGTTCGCGGAGCCTCAGCGGCGCCAGATGATCGACGGCGGCCCGGAAGCCGGTCGCCCACAGGATCACGTCGGCCTCGACCGCGTGGCCATCGGGCCAGACCACCCCGTCCGGCGTGATCCGCTCGAACATCGGCAGCCGGTCGAGGACCCCCTGCTCGCGCGCGTGCCGGACGGCGTCGTTCAGCGGCAGCCCGGTCACGCTCACCACGCTCTGCGGCGGGAGCCCGCGGCGTACGCGCTCCTCCACCATGGCCACCGCCGCCCGCCCCTGTTCTTCGCCGAACGGGCCCTCCCGGAAAACCGGGGGGCGCCGCGTCACCCAGTAGGTCTCCGTGGCCACCTCGGAGATCTCCATCAGGTGCTGGGTGCCCGACGCGCCACCGCCGACCACGACCACCCGCAGGCCGGCGAACTCCTCCGGCCCCGGATAGTTCGCGGTGTGCAACTGCCGCCCGCGAAAGGTCTCCTGGCCCGGATAGCGCGGCCAGAACGGCCGGTCCCAGGTCCCGGTGGCGTTGATCAGCGCGCGCGTGGCGTAGGTACCCTCGGAGGTCTCGACGATCAGTCGGCCGCTCTCACCCTCGCGTACGGTGCTCACCTCGACCGGGCGGTGCACCCGCAGGCCGAAGCGGCGCTCGTACGCCTCGAAGTAGGCACCGATCACCTCGGACGACGGCCGGCTGTCGTCGGCGCCCGTAAGCTCCATGCCGGGCAGGGAGTGCATGCCGTGCACCTTGCCGTAGGTCAGCGAGGGCCAGCGGAACTGCCAGGCGCCGCCGGGCCGGGGCGCGTGATCAAGCACGACGAAGTCCCGGTCGGGCTCGAGGCCGGCGTGCCGCAGGTGGTACGCGGCGGACAGGCCCGCCTGCCCGGCGCCGATGACGGCCACGTCCAGCTCACCGATCCCGAAGTTGTTCACGTTTCTACCAACCGTGTCCGACTCCTGGATCTTCCCGGGCGCGCGAGACCCTTCCCGCCGACGACAGAATGGGCCCATGTCCTCCTTCACCACGCATCTGCTGAGCGTCACCACCGGACGGACCGAGACGGTCACGGACCTGACAGCGGACTGTGAACAGTTCCTCACCCGCGCCGCCCGCGGCGGCGACGGCCTGCTCAACGTCTTCGTGCCCCACGCGACCGCCGGCATCGCGATCCTGGAGACCGGCGCCGGCAGCGACGACGACCTGCTCACCGCTCTGCAGACCCTGCTCCCCGCCGACGACCGCTGGCGACACCGTCATGGGAGCCCCGGCCACGGCCGCGACCACGTACTTCCGGCCCTCGTACCGCCACACGCCACCTTGCCGGTGATCGGGGGGCGGCTGGAGCTGGGGACGTGGCAGTCCGTCTGTCTGGTCGATACAAACACGAGTAACACCAACCGCAGCGTCCGTCTGAGCTTCCTCGGCCAGTGAGCTGCTCTGATGTGACTGTAGAGGGACACTCCGGCCGTACCAACTGGGTAGCCCCTGTGGGCGCCAGGTGAGCGTGTCACATCTGATAGCAGATTCTGCGTCTGCTGGTGGTACACCACTCGCGTGGATACTGACGAGCGGAAACGGTCGTGATTCGACCGCACTGCAGGCGGCTGGTCCGAGTATGGCCCGGATCCTGGGCAGAGGGCAGTGGGCCACTGGCCGACAGCCCGTGACGGTGGCGAGCCGGCACACAGGGGGGAGGGGGAGGGGCCGACAGGTCTCCCCAAAGGCGACCTCGGTCCAAAGGGTTACGAGAGAGGAAGTCATGAGGACTTGGACCGCGGAGCGGGTAACCCACCGACTGATCGCTGCGTCCTAAGCGTGAAGCTCCCTCATCTTGGCCATCTGTCGGACCAGGCGGACCTCGGAAGCGGGGCGCACGCCTGCTGTGGCAGGTGGTCATCCACCCCGGTGCACGGGTTCCGAACCATCGCCTTGAGCCTCCACCGCTTCCCGCACTCGCTGGTCCTCGCGCAGGGAGCCGACGTCGCGCTCCAAGGGGGTGCGGCTCACGGCTGTCGCAAGGCCTTCCAAGGCGTGCTTCTGCAGGGCTGCCTCTCTCCGTAGCGCTGGGCTCCGGCCACCAGCTCTTTCCCATGTCTGAAGGGCCTTCTCCACGCGTGCCCAGTCCGGGTCCCTGCGCTCGCGCCTAGCGGCTGCCGCCTGCTCCGTGTCCGAGAAGCCGTACCAGGACCGCTTTGCTGACCTGCAAAGCCATCTGGGGTCTCCTTAACTTCCACTTGCCCGGTTCGCGTACTCGCAACGTTTGAGCCACCGGCGCCGGCTCGGGAGCCGTTCGCACTGACGCTATTGCCGTGTCGGTCATGGCTGGCCCCCTCCCCTCCGGGACCCTTACCGAGATGTTGGATTGCACCCCAAGGAATTCCTGGACCCCTCAACCCTCCGGTGTCCTCCCACCTGCAAACGCAGCCCACGGGCGAAACATCTGATTCATGGACCAACTGCGATTTGTGGTGGAAATACGCTGCTCCAATGACCTCTCCGACTCAGAAAGGAAGACGCCCCGGCGTGACGCCGACGAACCGCCCGCGTGGGACGGCACGCTCACCACGTGCCGTCCCATGGCATGAATGGCCTGACTGACATGAGGAGGTCGGCCGACCGCGTGCCGCTGCTTCGTCGCGGGACTGAGGCGTCCGGATGACTGGAGGAAACTCAACGGGTCCGAATCGTAGGGAAGTTCCGTCCCCGGGCAGCCCTCTGGGATGTGAACGACGGCATCGCCGCTCTTCACAGCGGCGTTCTGGCATGGCGCCCCCACATGAGTAGGCTTCCTGATGGAATTCTCGACTCGGGCAACAGGCAGCCCGCCATCGGTCAAGCGCTCGACCGCCCCTGACAGGTGAAGTTTTCCGATCCGCACCCCCACGAAGCTGCGCACCGGTACGCTCACGCAGAACCGGTGCACCGGTTTGCCTCCGACAGGGTCAGGCCCGCGCCGGGCGCACGGGCCTCGCAGCCCCGGAAACGGCCCCGTGCGGATCGATGGCCCGCACCTCGGCAGCCTGACGGAGGATGTTCGACTCATCTGACGCGTTTCGGGCCGCCCCTTCGATCCTGCCGAGGTCAGAAGCCCCGGAAGACACCGTTGTCGGCGGCTTTCTCGAAGTCCTCCCAATCCATGTTGGCGAGGGAGATGTTGTTCTCGACCGACCACAGTGCTGTGGCTACGACTCGGAGTCGGCCGTGCCCCTGCCTTGCCTCACCCTCCTCACATTCGTCGTCCTCGTCGAAGAGCAGGAGGGCCACCAGCGGCATTTCCGGCGCCGTGAGGGCGGTCTTGTCGGCCACGATGAGAAGATCGGTGTCCAGCTCGCGTGCCGCCGAGAGGATCTGTTTGGTCGTCAGGTCGCGATAGGCGAGATCATCCACTGGGTGGACGTTCGCGAGGAAGCCGTCCTGGTTCGGTGTCATGACGGTCGTGAGCAGGGCTTGCCAAGCGGTCGGGTCGGCGAAGTCGGTGCGGATCAGCAGGGTCTCGTCCGTGTCCGGCAGGCTCTTCACGAGTCCTCCCTGTGCGTGCGGGTTCGGGGTGGCGGCGGGCTCGGCCACCGGCTCGCCGTCGCGCCAGACGACGGTGCCGTCGGCACGGCACAGGGCCACTCCGCCCTCCTCGACACGCAGTTCGTCGGCCGGTCCGCCCAGCGGTGGGCGTTCGTCGCCGAGAACGCGCAGCATGCCGTCCTCGTCGAGTCGCAGTCCGGGCTCGGCCGCTTCGCCGAGGTGCACGTACCAGAGCCAGGTCTGGTCGGCCCCGAACAGAACAAGGCGGCGTTCGTCCCAGTGTCCGAGCACGGTGCTTCCGTCGGGGGAGGTGAGGGAGTGCCGTCCGAGCGTCTGTCCCCGGCGCAGCACGGCACCCCTCGGGGCGTCGGCCGTGGGGCCGTGGCACGCCGTGTGTGTGCCTGTGGACCACACCGACCGGCCGTCCACATCCCGCAGTTCGGCACAGCCGTCATCACCGACCACGAGCCGGCGGGCCCCCGAACCGGACGGGCCGGAACTCCACACCGGGACACCATGGGTGTTGCGGACCAAGAGGACACCGTCCTCGGAGAGCTCGGCCCATCCTCCGTCCACCCACCCCGTGCCGGTCGACCACACGGCACGGCGCTCGGTGTGGCAGTACAGAGTCAGGTCCCCGTTGCCCTGGTGAGCCAGTGTGTGCGTACCGGCGGGAGACGACAGGGACTGGTTGCGCAGGCGCCCTCCCACCTCCAACGCGGGCCCACCGTACGCGTAGGGCTCTCCCGGGGGGACCGGTCCATGCGGGCGTTGGGTGCCCTCGTGCCACAGGACGGTCCCGGCGGAGTCGACCAGGCACAGCATCAGGCCTTTGGATTTCGAACCACCCGCCAGGTGCCGGCGCCAGGTGAGCACGGCGCCCTCCTGTTCGAACCAGTCGACCAGTGGACGGGTCAGCGCGTAGCTCATTCCCCCGCCCTTCCCGTACTCGCAGACCCGCAGCCATCCGTCCTGCTCGCGGGCCACTGTCCGCCGCATCTTCCCCTCCCTGACCAGATAGGCATCCCGGGTGATGGCAGCCGCGGGCGCCGCGTCTCCGAGCGGCACCGGGTGGGTAAGTCCGGTGCGTATGTTGCCCAGGCGGACGTGTGTGCGGTCCAGGAGTTCCAGCTCTCCGGCGTCTGTGAGGATGAGGTATTGCGCCCCGGGCGCGGCGAAACCGGAGCGCCAGACCGTGTCGTCGTCCTCCCCGCCCTCGACTACGACCTCGTACCCGTGTCCGAGCAACAGCTGTCCAGCCGCGCCCGCCCGCCAGACGACCTGACCGCTATCGGTGTCCGTGACTACGGCGATACCCTCCGAGTCGCACCGCAGCACGAATCTCTCCGAGGGGGACGTCAGCTGGACATCGGGGTAAAGACGTTCGAACATGGGCAGTTCACGCACAGGAACCCTCTTCTCCTACCGGGCGACTCCAGGTCATGGTGGCGTCGGTGAAGCGGATTCTGCCGGACGCTACTGACAACGGGCCTATGTGGCCCGTCGGCTCCCGCCCTCATACTGAGCTGCCCCGAGTTTCGTAGAGTCCGGTGGCCTTGGTGGACTGCGGGGTCTGCTCCTTGCTTCGCCAGAAGGATCCCTCGTACTCGGCGGGCGGAACGTAGTCGAGCGCGGAGTGAAGACATTCTTCGTTGTACCAGGTGATCCATTGGGGAGATCGCCCGTTCGACCTGGTCGACGTCGTTCCAGGGGCCCTGCATCTCCACGAGTTCGGCCTCGAAGGCCGTTCAGCGCCTCGGCCATCGCGTTGTCATACGAGTCCGCGACCGACCCGACGGAGGCGGAGGCGCCGATGTCTGCGAGCCGGTCGATATACCGAATTGACACGTATCGCGACCCGCGGTCGCTGTGATGGATGAGGCCGTAGTCCCTCTTGATCCTCGGCCTCCACAATGCCATCTCCAGTGCGTCCAGCAGCAGTTCCGTTCGCATGTGGTTCGCGACCTGCCAGCCGACGCTCATCCGCGAGTACACGTCCAGGACGAACGCCACATATGCCCAGCCGGACCAGGTGCGGACATATGTCATGCCCGCCATGCGAAGCCCTTCGACGGCTGATTCGTGGGGGCGTGACCAGATAACGTGACGGTTGCCTTAACGGAGGTTGGTGGACACGAACGTCGATAATCCGGGCCGTCAGGTGCGGCTGAGCTTCCTGGGCTGACCAAGATCGCTCCCAGGGGTCGTGCCGCCGATTCTCCGTACCATGCGTGCGCGAACGGAGAGAATCTTGCACGGTACGACCCCACATGCGATCGAACGTCCCTACGACGGATGCGGTAAATGCCTGCTCGGCGTGCGGCGCCTGTCGCGCGTGAAGTTGGCGACGTCGTCCCCTGAGCGTCAGCGGGAGGACGTCCTCACAGCCGCAGCGTCCGTTGGCGCGCACATCATCGGCTGGGCCGACGACTGGGAGGTCTCGGGCGCCACCGACCCCGTGTCCCGCCCGAAGCTGGGCCCCTGGCTCCGCGACGAGAAGGGCCCCTGTGACGGTCTCGTCGCGGCCGCCGTGGACCGGCTGGGCCGCAACGTCGTCGACTGCCCGAACACCGGATACAAGATGCGGGACGAGAAGAAGACGCTCGTCACGTACGGACACGACGGTCCGTGGGAACTGGACGACCCGGCCGACGAGAACTGCTTCAGCGCGGCGCATCGATCGAATGTAGGGGCATGAGCGACGGGTACCCGCATGGACATCGTTGCGTGCACTACACGTCAAGATGCATCGAACAAGTACTTCTAGGGTCATGGGCAGAAGACAAAGCCCGGTATCCCCCTTAGGAGGACTCGTGAGCAATCGAGTCGACACAGTCGTCAGCACGCTGTCAGCACACGTCAACGTCCCTACAGGCATGCCCGTTCCGTTGGCCGCTGGTCTGCATTACGTGGTCACGGACCCCTTCGCAGTGCGCCTCACTCTCGGCGCCCCTTTGAGTACCCCGATCCACTGGGTGTTCGCGCGCGATCTGCTTGCCGCCGGTCTGTGGCAGCCCACGGGAACCGGAGATGTCCTGGTGAGGGCCGACGATCTCTCGCACACTGTACGCATCACCTTGAGAAACGGCGGGGGAGCCGCAGTCATCGAGGCGCCCCTCTCGGAAGTTGCTGACTTTCTTGACCAGACGTTCGCACTGGTTTCGTGGGGGACGGAGAGCCTGTACATGAATGTCGATCGAGCCATTGCCGAACTCACTGAACAGATCGGATGAGGGCTGATGAAAACCGTCGCACGACTCGGTATCTCACAGTAATAGCGAGACATCTCCATTCGTGTGCAGTGAGGTAATAGACTGATCCTTCGCCGTGGGCCGGACTACATCGGCATCGGAGCCCTGACTGTGACGGCTACCGCGAGGAGAGTCTCCTACCCAGGACGCATGCTATGCAGCGCCTTGTCCAGGCCGGGAAGTTCGAAGCAGCGCAGCGCGAGCCAGCCTGGCCCGCCTGTCATGCCACTCGCCTGCCGTGCATGCGCGCTCGGCCTCCTGCCCGCACCCACCCTTCTGCAACAACCTTCAGCCGCGGTGCTGCCCTCGCCCAGGGCGAGCTGCGAGCTGCCCCGACGCCTCGAAGCCGTAACACCGCGCGCGCCCGTGGTAGTTCGGCAGCCAGCCCACCCTTTTGCGAATACCGCATACCGCGGTGACCTGTAGTAACGGTCAGACGCCACCCACTACGGCAGCACGAGTTCAACCACAGTACTGATCGTTTCGCCAGGGGCTGGGAGGCGTCGGAAAGCAGGCATCGGACGGCAAGGTGGAGCGCTTCAGCTGCTCGTGTGCGTCATCGGAAGATCGAGCGCGACCATGCCGACGCTCAGCCCTGCCCAGGTACGTGCGTCCCGGCCCGTCAATTCCTGCCATCTCTCCAGTCGGTAGCGGACCGTGTTGGGGTGGATGTGCAGAGCCCGGCCGGTACTCGTGAGCGAGAAGCCGTGTTCGGCGAAGGCGCGCACCGTCTCGGCGATGTCGGGGTGAGCCTGGGCCGTGCGGCGGCACGGGTCGAGCAGAGCAGTGAGCCGGTCGGCCCGTGGCCGGACGGTCGCGATCAGCCAGTCCCGCTCGAAGGTGGCAACCTCGCCCGTGCCGCCGGCCGGGAGTACCTCAAGAGCGTCGACGATGCTTATGGACGCCCCCGCCAACCCTTCCCGGGCCAGGCCCACGCCGACAGCGGCGCGGGAACCGTGACTACGCATCGCCTCGACGAACGCCGTGGCTGGGATGGACTGCAGGACCGCGATCAGCAGGTCGTCGCGAACGGCGCACATGAGGGTGCCTCGGTGTGAGCGCACTTGGTCCCGCAGGGCCGTCGTGTCCTCGTCGCGCCAGGCGTCCGCCGGCGAGCAGACGGCCTGGAAGTCACCGGTCGGATCAAAACCGAAGGCCTCCGCCATCCGTGTGTGCTCCGCCGTCACCGGTCCGCCCGCCGTCAGCGTGCCCAGGAAACGGTGTGCGAGGGCGTCCTCGGCGCGGACGGTCTCTCCGTAGGCGTCGGCGGCCGCGCTGCTTGCCTGCTCGATCCACATCCACACCGTGCCGACAACACTCGCGAGATCCGACCGCATCGCCTGGTCCTCGGGGCCCACCCTGCTCAGCAGCGTGTTCCACATTTCGCGGTAGCCGACGTGGTAAGCGCCGATGATCGACTCGATGGCTAGCCCTTGCCGGGCGCGCCGTCGGCCGAGTTCGCGCGCCCGCTCGCTCTCTTCGGCCGATGGTGGACGCCGGGTGATCAGACCGGTGAGCAGTCCCTCGTACTGCAGGGTCACCGCGTGCTCGTGTTCCGTGCGGTCCACCGCCTGATAGCCGGGGACCTCGCGGCGGATGCGGTCGACGATAGCCGGGACCACGTCCCCGAGATCGCCCGCCACCGTCTGACACAGTTCCACGATCGCCGGCTGGACAGCCATGGGTGACCCGCCTTCCGCTACCTCATGTCGGGACCAGGCTAACGCTCGCCCTGTGGATTCCACAGTTTCGGCGCTGCGGTTTCTCCGATACACCCGTGGAGTCGGCAGCCGTTCGTGACGATGCTGGTGAGCATGAGCGTGAACGAACCGCCCCCGACCGTCACAGTTGCGGAGTACCTCTTGCAACGTCTCGCCGCACTCGGCGTGCGTCATCTGTTCGGTGTTCCCGGGGACTACAATCTTGCCCTTCTGGACACTGTTCTGGCCTTTCCGAACATCGAGTGGGTCGGCACGGCGAACGAGCTCGGCGCCTCATATGCCGCGGACGGATACGCCCGGGTGCGAGGGTTCGGAGCTCTGCTCACGACCTTCGGTGTGGGGGAACTCAGCGCCGCCAACGGCGTCGCCGGCAGTTATGCCGAACGAGTGTCCCTCGTGCATCTCACAGTCGGTCCGTCCAGCAGCACAGAGCGGGCGGGTGCCGTCGTGCACCACACGGCCGGCGACGGGGACTACGATCGCTTCGCCCGCGCCCATGCGCCATTGGTCTGCGCGGCCGCCGTGCTCCGGCCGGAGACGGCGCCGGCCGAGATCGACAGGGTGCTGGCCACTGCGCTGCACATGAGCCGTCCCGGGTATCTCCGTCTTCCTTCGGACGTTGCCACCGCACAGGTCCCAGCACCTCTTGGTCCGCTGCGTGTGGAGACCACGGTGGACGAGACGAGCCGAGCTTCCTTCCGAGACTCTGCCCGCGCGCGCATCGCCGAGGCTCGGCACATCACCGTCCTCGCCGACTTTCTCGCCGACCGCCACCACGCCCGGGCCCCGCTCGCCCGTCTGATCGCTGTAGGACGGCTGCCCTGGTCCACCCTGTCAATGGGTAAGTCGTTGCTGGGCGAGGAGACCCCCGGGTTCACCGGCGTCTACTCCGGTGCGCTCGTAGAACCGGCGGCGCGCCAGGCCGTGGACGAGGCCGATCTGCTGATCCAGGTGGGTGTCCTGCTCGCGGACACCACGACCGGCGGCTTCACCCACGGCTTCGACCCCGAAGCGGGAATCGACATCGGCCCGTACGAAGCGCGGGTGGAGGGCAAGGTCTTCGAGGGACTGCCGATGGAAGCCGCCCTCGATGTGCTCACGGAGCTCATCGGGCAACGACCCGGCGGGGCGAGCCCGGACAGCCGACCCGCCGCATCATCCACAGCCGTGGACGGGACGGAGCCACTGACTCAGGAACACCTGTGGGACGCGCTCGCCACCTGGGTCACACCGGACACGACCGTGCTCGCCGAACAAGGCACCTCGTTCTTCGGCATGTGCACACGCCGCCTGCCGAGCGGTGCGAAGTTCATCGCACAGCCCCTGTGGGGATCCATCGGCTACACCCTGCCGGCGCTTCTCGGCGCCCAGCTCGCCGACCCTGCGCGGCGCGGACTGCTACTTATCGGCGACGGCTCCGCACAGATGACGATCCAGGAACTCGGCACCATAGCCCGCCAGGGGCTGACTCCGGTGATCGTCCTTGTCAACAACGACGGATACACCGTCGAACGAGCCATCCACGGCCCCCGCGCTCCCTACAACGACATTGCCACCTGGGACTGGTCGGCCGTCCCCGCCGCGCTCGGTGCACCGGACGCGCTCGTGCTGCAAGCGGCTACCCCCGCCGGCCTTGCCCACGCCCTGGAGCGAGCCGAAGAGGCGACCGACCGGCTCGTCTTCCTCGAAGTCCGCACCGGTATGGACGACGTACCCGAACTGCTGCACCGGCTCTCGGAGAGCGTGCGCACACGGAACGGAGGAGAAGCGTGACCATCCCGTACAACAACGCCCTCCTGCTTCCCTGTTCTCCGTACGGAGCCCGACGGCAGGAAAAGAGATCGGGGTGTGGAGCCGGATGAGTACGATGACGACCACATCCACGGTCGCCGACGGGCACCGAACCGCCCACCGGCGCCAGCTGGTGAACCACTCGCTGGTTCCCGCGGCCGCCCTACCGCACGCGGACGGTCCCTTCACCGGGCAGATCATCACCGCACACGTAGGTGCCCTGCGGGTGGTCACCGTCGAGGCCGACGCACAACGCGTAAAGCGGACAGCGTCACACATAGCACAGTCGCCGGAGCCACTGGTGGCACTGAGCGTTCAGACGACGGGCCGGACGGAGCTGATCCAGGACGGCCGGCTGGCCACTGTGAACGAGGGCGACCTCTTCGTCCACCAAACATCACGCCCGTACGTCCTCGATCACCCGGAGCGCTATTCCACCCGCACGGTATACATCCCTCGCGACATGCTTGCCCTCTCGGAGACGGAGCTCAGTAGCGTCAGCGGCCGTGCGATCGCGACGAACCAAGGGTGCGCCGCAATCCTGAAACCCCTTCTCACCACGGTGGTCTCCTCCGCTCACCTCTACTCGCCCCCTGCGGCCAGCGGGCTGGCCAACGGCCTCATCGATCTCTTCTCCACCCTGGTAACCGAGCAGATCGAGGAATCAGCGGCGGGCACAGGGCCCACCCGGAACCATCTCGTGCAGCGCGTACGTGAGTACATCGACGTACACCTGGCCGATCCCGCCCTGTCACCGGAGTCCGTGGCGCGCGCCCATCACATCTCGGTGCGCTACCTCCACCGACTCTTCGAGACCGAGGGCATCACCATCGGTCGACTGATCCGGCAACGTCGGCTCGAGGAGTGTGCGCGTGACCTGGTCAACCAGAGCCGCACGGCACCCACCGTTTCGGCCATCGCCCAGCGCTGGGGCTTCATCAATCCGACCCACTTCAGCAGGGTGTTCCGGAACGCGTACGGCCTCTCCCCCGCCAAATGGCGCACGACGCGCTTGGAGGTCGGGCGTGCGACCTACGCGGGCAGGACGGTGCACGTGGTTCCCGAGCAGGTGATACCTGGACGGCCAGACACGACAACGACTCGCTCACTGGGCGAACCTCCTGGAAACGTCGTTCGTTCGGGCCTTACGGGCTTCGAAGTGCGCCCCTGCACCACTGGTGACAATGAAAATGAAGAGCACGAGTAGCGAGAACCGCCTGGGTAACACCCCAGGCAGCACATCCCGACGCGTCCGCGGAGGCGCCGTCGCCTGTCTGCTAGGAGCAACGCTTTTCTGGGCCGGCAATTACGTCGTCGGCTCCATCGCGGTCGCGAGCCTCGACCCCCTCAGCCTCACCATTTTGCGTTGGGTGACTGCACTCGTCCCGCTTGCCGCCATCGCTCAGGTGCTCGAAAAACCTCATTGGCGGCAGGTCCTCAGTTCCTGGCCGTGGCTGATCTCACTCGGCGTATCAGGTCTGGCGGGATACAACTTGTTGCTGTACGCCGCCCTGTCGTACACCGACGCTTTCAACGCCTCGCTCATCAACGCGTTCAATCCCGCGCTCATCACTCTGGCTGCCGCCGGATTCTTGCGTGAACGCCTGACCCCGGCAGCGACAGCCGGTGTCCTGATCGCGCTTGTCGGTGTCCTCGTTGTCCTCAGCGGCGGAGATCTGACCGCTTTGCTGGACACCGGATTCGGAACGGGCGAGCTCCTCATGATCGGGGCGATCGGGGCCTGGACCGCGTACACGATCATCGGCCGGCTTGCACCACGTTTGCCACCGATAACTTCCACCGTTGTACAAGCAGCAGTGGCCGTCACCATACTTGCACCCTTCAGTGTTGCCACTGGCGGTCCAAATCTCCCGAAGAGTGCGGATGCCGTCGCCTCCTTGCTTTTTATCGCGGTCTTCCCGTCGGTACTCTCTTACCTGCTATGGAACCGCGCACTGCAACTGATGCCCGCCAACGGTGCGGGTGTATTCCTCAATCTCATCACCGTATTCACCGCGATATTCACCGTTCTCGCAGGCCGTCACTTTGACGCTGCTCAGATGATCGGCGGCGCGGTCGTCATAGGCGGTGTCGTGATGACCAATACCCGAGCTCTACGTCGCAAGCCCAGCCCACCAGGCTCCGAGGGCGGTTGATGAGGGTTCGCCGGGGCCTGCGGCGAGGACGTCCCAGAAGCCCTCGATCGACGGGACGGCGTTCAGCAGAAGGCATGGGCCGAGGGCATCGCCAAGCTCCTGCCGTTCAGTGCCACGGCGAACGGACACCGTGGCGGTCAACGATTGAGTGGTGCTCGGAACAGAGCCGCGGCCGACGGGCGAGGGGCCGGCGTGATCCCCTTTGACAGCCTGACGTGCGACCCGCCCACGGAGCAGTCGTCCAGGCCCGGTCGGCCGGCTCGGCCGGTAGAGCTGCGTGGAGGCGAGGCCGGACGCCGCCCGGCTCGCACGCCGTTCGCGCCTGTGACTCCTGCCGCACGGATGACCTGTGCATGCGTGCTCACCCTACGTCACCGCAGCAGGAACGCAATTTCGACCATGGGTACTGATGGGCAAGAATGTGTCGGCGAAGGGCAGCATTTGCGAGCCAGGGAACGGGTGGACTCACCCAAGTAATGAATGACGGCGACATGAAAATGAACCGGGAGGAACTGGCGTTCGGTGTGTTGTTGCGGCACCTCCGGCTGAATGCAGACATGACCGTGAAAGACCTGGCCGAAGCTTCGGGGGTGAGCGTCCGAGGAATCGGCGATCTCGAGCGAGGACGGCGTGCGGAACCGCAACGGCGGACAGTGGCAGCGCTCGCCTCCGGCCTACGTCTGGACGAGCGCCGATGCGATGAACTCCTCGCGGCTGCGCGGAGAGGGTCCCCCGGAAGCCGTGATTCCGTCGCTGTACGCACCTTTCCCCGCGGCATCGACGACTTCGTAGGCCGTGAGGAGGAGTTGGCTTCGCTCATCACGCTGCTGTCGGAGCGGACGGATAGCGCCGGGACGAACCTTGAGAGGCACCGGCCGGTGTTGGTGACTGTGTCGGGTCCGCCTGGCACAGGAAAGACCACGCTCGCTCTCCATGCGGCGCAGGAGTCGGCGAACAGCTTCCCGGACGGCAGGATGGTTCTTGATCTGCGCGGTATGGACGACACGCCGGCCTCGACGGCCGAGCTCATGCTGAGCATCTGCAAGGCCTTCGGCGTGGCGGACCAAGAGCTCGCGACCGCAGGCCCCGAAGGGCACTCTGCCTTGTACCGGGATTTCCTCTCCAACAAGCGCTGCCTGCTGGTCCTGGACAATGCCCGGGATGAGGCCCAGGTGCGAGAACTACTTCCGGCGCACGGTCGAGCGGTGGTGATGGTGACCAGCCGGCGCATGCTCACCGGGCTTCACGGTGCGCGCCGGCTCGTGCTGGGGGAGCTGGCTCCCTGTGAGGCCGTCGCGTTCCTCACCGCCATGATCGGGACGCGCCGCGCGTCCGCCGAGTCTTCCGCACTCGAGGACCTGGCTCGGCAGTGCGGGTATCTTCCGCTCGCCCTGCGCGTGGCAGGAAGTTGGCTGGCGACCCGCACCAGCTGGACCGTGCGTAGGCTGGCCGAGAGGCTGGCTGTCGTGGAACGCCGTCTGGACGCTCTGGTCGCCGGCGACATGCGTGTGTCGTCCGCGTTCGACCTGTCCTATCATCAGCTCACGCCTGACGCCGCCCGCCTCTTCAGACGCCTTGCTCTGGTGCCCGGTCCTGACGCGGGTCCGGCCTGCGCTGCGAGGCTGATCGGGCAGGATCTCCCCTCTGCGGAAGCCGCACTGGGGGAGCTGATCGAAACGGGCCTGCTCGGTACTCATGGAAACCGCTTCAAGCTGCACGACCTGCTCCGCCTGTACGCGCACGTCCGTCTGGAGGCCGACGAGGAACCCGGAGAGGTAGAGAAGGTTCGGGACGATCTGTATCGCTGGTTGCTGGAAACCACCGTGGTCGCCGGCCGCTGGTTCGAACCGGATCACGGTGGGCCTCCTTCAGACCTCCGGGGGCTGGTGGATCTGTCATCCGCTGACAAGGCTCGTGACTGGCTGCAGACACAAGGAGTGAACTGGCTGACTGCTCTGCGTGCCGCGGCGGAGGCGGGCGACCATGCGCTCGTCGTGGATGTGGCTGAGTCCCTCCACTGGTTCTCCGACCAGTGGATCTTCTGGGGGCACTGGCCCGAGGTGTTCGGTACGGCCGCGCGCAGTGCCAAGACACTCGGTGACGCGGTCATGGAAGCGACTCAGCTCAACTATTGCGCCTGGGCCGTTCTCATCTGCGAGAGCCGTCCCGCTGCGAGTCTGCCTCTGTCCGCCCGAGCGCTGTCGATCGCGCTGAAGGCCGGTGACGCCGCCCAGCAGGCATGGGCGCACTATTACCGCGCATGGGCCTGTCGAAACCTGAATCAACCGGGTGAAGCAGCTCGCCACTGCGACCACGCGGCGGACCTGTTCGCATCCACGGGCGACCTCCACGGCAGCCTTCAGGCTCACCACGCCCGATCCGTGAATCTGTTGGAGGACGGGGATGCCGAGGCCGCCCTTGCCTCGTACCAGCGCACCCATGCTTTCCTGGATGAGGCCGGCGCCCTGGTAGAGCCCCACATCGCCACGACGACGCGCATCGGCATTCTTTCCGGGACGGGCAGGAGCCTTGCTCTGCTGGGGCGGTGGGACGAGGCCGTCAGAAGCGTGCAGGACGCGGTGCGCGTCAGCCATGACCTGGGCAATGCCTCGGTGATGAGCGTCCACCTGGTCCACCTGGGCCGAATGCTCGCTGATGCGGGCCGGGTCACGGAAGCGCGGGAGGCCTTCCTGACCTGCATCGAGCTCGGATCCGACGCCGACCCCCGCCGCGTCGAGGAGTCACACGCGCAGGTTGCCCAGCTCGACTCCGCAGGGAACGCTTCGGTTCTGTGAGTGCAGAGAGGTGTGCCGACGTTGCACTCGAAAGCGACGCAGAGCCCGACCGCGTGAGGTCTTCGCGAACTTGGTCGACGGAGCCGGTCGCCGGGCAGTCGCCCCAACCCAGAAGGCCGAGGAAGGGCTGCTCGGGACACACCCTGTCAACCGTTCATTTCGACGAACGTATCCGCGCTCCTTTCCCTCACGGGCCCACGCCTCCTCACCTCCGACGAGTTCTGTCCGGAAGCTCGGGAACCGGAGTCGTCATCTCACCGGTGATCCCCTGTCTCCGAGCAGCGGCCTCGGCGGACAATCACCCGGTGCACCAAGACGTCGGGTGGGCCCGTCGGCACGGCCTCCCCGCGCCAGCGGCACACGAACCTTCACGGCCCCGGTTGTGTCCGGCGTCCCGAGGACTTGAGGCGGGGACATCGCCACGGTACGAGCAGTCCGGGGCCCTGAGTCTCCGGCCGACAGACGCATGGAGCGCCATTCGCGGGGCGGAAGGCCGTACGCGCCACGGAAGACCCGGCTGAAGTGGGTGGGATTGACGAATCCCCACCGCTGCGCAATGGACGAGACAGTGGGCGCGGTCCGGCCGCTGCGAGCCAGTTCACGCGCGCACTCCTCCAGCCTGCGCCGCTGGATGAGCCGGCTCACGGTGATGCCTTCGCCCTCGAAAACCCGGTGCAGGTAGCGCACCGAGATGTGGTGTGCCTTCGCGACGGATTCCGGTGACAGGGCGGGATCCCCCAGGTTCTCGTCGATGTGGGCGCGGACGCGTCGCACGAACTGATTCCGCGCGTTCCAGACCTCTGTTTCCGCGCCTTCGGTGGATTCGGCGACCAGGGCAGCGAAAATATCGGTGAAGCCGTTCGCCAGACCGCTCGCGGCACCTGGGGAGAATACGTGCGCCGAGGCGACGACCGTGGCGAGCAGCGGCTTCAATACCGCGGCACACCCCTGGGCGGTGCTGAACACAGTGCCGGTGGCGCTTCGAAGTTCCTCGTCCGAGAGACCCAGCATGTGGCGAGGGATGTGAACGACGCTGGTGGAGAAGCGCTCGGGGAAGTCCAAGAAATAGGGACGCGTCGTGTCCCAGACGAAGAGGTCATCAGGGTTCGCGATGACCTGTAGTCCGTCCTGGGTAAGTACCGTCGTGCCCGATGTCTGCAGTGCTATGGCCACGAGGGGCTCCGGTGAGCGTGTGATGTGGGCCGCCGTCCGACTTACGCGGTACGCGTCGGCGGCGACAGCCGAGACCCGCAGGGCCCCCACGCGGTGAGTGACGATGCTCCCCTCGAAGGGGCGGCCGCCGCGCACGACGATGTTCACAGGCACCAGCGCGTGTTCCACGGCCTGGCGCCAAAAGGCGAGTCTGTGTTCCTGGGGCACCGAAGTGGTCGTCAGCACCGGACTCATCCGGCTCTCCTCTCATCCGTGCAATACCGGCGGGGCCCTCGGATACCCGTGGTCGCACGGGCTGGCGGATGCTCGACGCCTCGAAGAGGGGACGGCCGTGCCCGGGCACGTGCGGATGTCCCGTCGAGGGAAGAACCCCTGCGACGGGCCCGGACGGCGGCACTGCGGCCCGGTTCCCCGCTGTGACCAGCCAAGCAGCTCGGCGTACGGCACTCCAGGCAGAAGACAGGCAGAATGTGGCGCAGAGGGCGGCGACCGGCAGGACCAGCTCAGAGCGGCAAGCCCCGATCCTTCGGCGCGCCCGTGGGCTGACAGCGCCTGCCGATCGAGGACGATCGGCAGGCGTACGGGGAAGAACGTCAGGACGAGCCGACCACCGTGCGCGAAGGAGTGCAGGGGGCCGAGACATGCCCGGTTCACGCAGTGTGCTGGTTCACGGCTGTCCCGTACACCACCTCGACGTGAAGGAATGGTGTGCTTGTGCCACCCCGACGCGTCACGGGCGCCCGGGGCGGTTCTGAGAAGGAGCGGTCGTTCCGCATATGCGGCCGACGGCCGGAGCCACAGTCGCCAGGCTGTGCACGAAGATGTCGCCTACACGGGGGGCCAAGAGTCAACCATCGGGATGCCGGGCAACCGCCGACTGCGCCGGCGTTCGCGCTGTCCCCACCCACCCGGCGAAGAGCGCCCGACACCGCCTCCCAAAGACGGTCTGTCTGGCTGTGACCAGCAGACTCGTGCGCACTAGACTTCTGATGACCGTGCTCGGGAATCCACGGGAGCATGGTGAACGAGGAGTCCGGAGTGACCGATGATCACGGAGCGTTCGGAGTTGCGCTGCGCAGGCTGCGGGTTGCCGCTTCGCTGACGCTGGAAGGTCTGGCCGAGGCCTCCGGAGTAAGCGTTCGGGGCATCGGAGATCTCGAGCGTGGGCGGCGTGCTGCGCCGCAGCGGCGGACAGTCGCGGCGCTCGCGCACGGGCTGGGGTTGGGCGAAGATGACCGCGAGCGGTTGCTGGCGGCTGCCAGAGCCGGGCGAGGCACACGTTACTGTCTCGCCGGCGTACGGACCGCCCCTGGCGGAGTCGTCGACTTCGTAGGCCGGACCCGGGAGCTGGCGTCGCTCACCGAACACGCCGAGAGGGCCGCGGCCCGTCGCGGCACCGAGGGGTACGCGGGACAGGTGGCTGTGGCGATCTCCGGGCCACCCGGCACGGGGAAGACCACCCTGGCGCTGCAAGCGGCGCGTGAGCTGTCGGATCATTTCCCGGATGGGCACTTGGTGGTCGACTTGCGCGGCACGGACGCCGATCCGCCAGGGCCGGCCGAGCTGATGCTCACGGTGCTCAAGGCTCTCCATGTGGCAGACCGCGATCTGGCGAAGTCGGGGCTGCCGGGCCACCCCGGGTTGTACCGGCAGCTTTTGACCGAACGGCGCTGCCTGCTGGTGCTGGACAATGCACGCGACGAGGGCCAGGTCCGCCCGCTGCTGCCGAGCGCCGGTGCGGGAATGGTGATGGTGACCAGCCGCCGCATGCTCACGGGCCTGGAAAGTGTCTACCGGCTCCCCTTGGGCGAGCTGACACCAGCAGAGGCCGAAGTCTTCCTGACCGGGTTGATCGGACCGGAACGGTCGGCGGCGGACCCCGTGTCGCTCGCGGAGGTGGCCAGCCTGTGCGGACACCTGCCGTTGGCCCTGCGGGTGGCAGGCAACTGGCTGGCCATCCGCACGGGCTGGTCGGTGCGCAAACTCGCCGACAGCCTGTCTCAGGAGGACCGGAGGCTCGACCTCCTGTCCGCCGGCGAAACCGGAGTCCCGGCTGCCTTTGACCTCTCCTATCGCCAGCTCACCCCGACGGCCGCCCAAATGTTCCGCAGACTCGCGCTCGTCGCGGGCCCGGACGCGGGGGTGGCCTGTGCCGCCCAGCTAACCGGACAGGAGCTGTTCGACACCGAGGACACACTGGAAGAACTGGTTGAGGCGGGGCTGTTGGGATCAAGCGGAGAACGCTATCGGCTGCACGATCTGCTGCGGCTGTTCGCACGTACCCGCCTCGTGGCGGACGAGAGCGCCGAGGCAGCCGACCGGGCAGCGGCGGCCCTGGACGACTGGCTGCTGGATACGACGATAGTTGCTGGCCGCTGGTTCGAACCCGACCACGGAGCTCTCCCGGTGGGCTGGCGAGGGGCTGTGGATCTCTCGTCGGCCGATCTCGCCAGCCAGTGGCTGAAGATTGAGGGTGCCAACTGGCTCGCTGCGCTGCGCAGGGCCGCCGAGGCGGGTGAGCACGCCACCGTGGTCGAAGTGGCAGAGGCGCTGCACTGGTTCTCCGACCAGTGGATCTCGTGGGTGCACTGGCCGGAGATCTTCCGCACTGCCGCCGAGTGTGCGAACGCGCTGGGAGATTCCCTCCTCGAAGCGACCCAGCTCAACTACTACGCTTGGGCGCTTCTCGTGTGCGAGGGGCGCTTCCACGACAGCATCGCCCGTGCCGACCAGGCCCTCGCCGCCGCTCGCCGTGCACGCGACCCCCTGCAGGAGGCTTGGGCGTACCAGTATCGCGCCTGGGCCTTCCGTAAGCTCGGTAACCACGCGATGTCCGGCAAGGATGTCGTCAGGGCCGCCGAACTCTTCGAAGCCGCAGGGGATGTGCACGGAAGTCTTCAGTGCATGCAAAACCATGCCCTGAGTGTGATGGCACAGGGGCGACCCCAGGAGGCCTTGACGTCCTACCGGCGCACCCAGGCCTTCCTGGAGAAGGCAGCTGAGCGCATCGAGCCGCACGTCGCCGACATCACCCGCCTCGAGTTGCACTGCAACATGGGTTTGGCGTACGCCGAGTTGCAGCAGTGGGACGAGTCGCTCACTCATATGCGAACGGCAGTCCGCATATGTTGCGACACGGGCAATACGTCGCTGGAGAGCCGTAGGCTGATCGACCTGGGTACCGTGTTGCTCGATGCCGGCCGACCTTCGGAGGCCGTCGCCGTATACTCCCGCGTGCTGTCGTTGGGTCCGGACGCCGACCCGCGAACCGTCTCGGAGGCACGCGAACGGCTCGACGAACTCCGCGGCCCCTGAACGGTCGCTCGCCGATCACGCCGCCCATGCCGGTCAGAGACCGAAGGATGCGGGGCGGGTCGTGACGTTTTCCACAGTAGATGACTTCCGCATCCGGTTCTGTTCCTCCCGTGCACCGTGACGGTTCTCCCTGCGCACGCAGCGGTTCGAGTGGATCAGCAGACGATCTGTGTGGCGTGTAGGTGGGGTTGCTGACTTCTTCCGCGCTCTGGCGGGTCTGGTTTGCCGACCCTGTGCACGTGGGGGCGTGGTGGGGCCGGGTCTTCTCACGTCTGCGTGGCCGGCCAGGTCTGTGGCGGGAGGGAACTGCCGCGACGAAAGGCCTGCCGATTGTCCGTCGGGCGACCCCGCTCCATACGTTGGTGCACACCAGCACCCACCCGCGCCGCATTGGCAGCCACCCTCGGCTTCATCGTGTTCACCCCCCAGTTCTCTGACCTGCTCGACGGCGCGTAGGTGTCGACCCTCTGCGGACACCATGCGCTGACGGTCACGAGCAGGTGCACTACCGGAGAACCTCTGCCCCCCAGCGCACTTACGTTCCCCTTGAGGGGGTCGTCAGCTCGGAGAGCGGCTCTCTGCCACTGCAGCCCCTGCACCGACAACTTAGGGAGCCCGATGAGCACATCAAACGGAATCAACCCGGATGCCCCGCCCAGTGGTGCAGGCTGCGTCGAGTGCGAGGCCACGGGCAGTTGGTGGTTCCATCTGCGGCGATGCGCCGACTGCGGGCACATCGGGTGTTGCGACGACTCCGTCGGCAGACACGCCACCGCACACGCCCGGACGAGCGGTCACTCGGTCATCCAGAGTTTCGAACCCGGCGAGAGCTGGTTCTGGGACTACGACACCTCCACCCTCTACGAGTCGGGTCCGAAGCTGGCCCCGCCGCGTAGCCACCCCGCCGACCAGACCGTCCCTGGACCGTCAGGACAGGTCCCGGAGGACTGGGCCGACCGTCTGGGCTGATACTTCTCCGCTCCGCCGGAACGCACTGGGCCGGGATCAGCACAGTGCATTCAGTTCCCGCAGGCAGACCTCCGAATCGACTGCATGACCTGGCTCGACGAGACCGAAGCCCCTCGACGCTCAGGGAGACGCCGAGCGGGCTGTCTGTTCGGATCCCGCTCACCCCTCCAGTCCGACGGGGTCAAGCGACCTGGTGGGGTCTCGGGGCTCGCAGCTCCTACAGGAAGTCCCCCCTGGGCAAATCATCGTGCGTTCCACGACAAGTCCCCCCGACCGAGGGCCGCAGAGTGAAGGGAAACATCACACGTCTGCAGTCACTCGGGGGGTCCCATGGAGAAGCGTTTCGGTACTATCACGTGCGTAGTAACGGCACACGTAAGTGCCCTGAACGGCACGTCGTTTCCGTTGCCGGTGAAGTTGCAGTACGGAGTCACCGACCCCTACGCCGTCAGGCTCTCTCTCGGCCCGTCGACCAGGCCGGCCGTCAGCTGGGTTTTCGCCCGTGAGCTGCTCGCCGATGGGCCGAGACGCCCGACGGGCCCCGGTGATGTGCTGGTCCTTCCCAGATGCGGCCACCGCTCTCATTCCACACGGATCGCGCTGATGAACACACACGGCACGGCCACGATCGAGATGCCCTCTACGGCCGTTGCCGCGTTTCTTCGCAGAACGTTCAGCCTGGTGCCCCTTGGCACTGAAGGACAGTATCTGGACCTCGACGGCGCCATCACTGCGCTTATGGGGCGAAGCCACCACTCCTGATCCGGCTGGGCCCGGACAGAAGGTCGTCTGCAACTCTGCTTCACCGGCCTGGTCGATCGCAAAAAATGCCCGTGCACATAGCCTTCATAGGAGAAAACACCTGTGCCTGAGAAACACGTAGCGCCCAGCACCCAGTTCGGCATCTTCACCGTCGGAGACGTCACGCCCGACCCGACCACGGGCCGTACGCCGACCGAGCGGGAGCGCATCAACGCCATGGTCACCATCGCGATCAAGGCAGAGGAGGTCGGCCTGGATGTCTTCGCGACCGGCGAGCACCACAACCCGCCCTTCGTGCCGTCGTCGCCGGCCACGCTGCTCGGCTACGTCGCTGCACGCACGGAGCGGCTGATCCTGTCCACCTCCACCACCCTGATCACCACGAACGATCCCGTGAAGATCGCCGAGGACTTCGCGCTGCTCCAGCACCTGGCGAACGGCCGGGTGGACCTGATGATGGGGCGCGGCAACACCGGCCCGGTTTACCCGTGGTTCGGCAAGGACATCCGGGAGGGCATCAGCATCGCCGTGGAGAACTACGCCCTACTGCACCGCCTGTGGCGCGAAAACGTCGTGAGTTGGGAAGGGAAGTTCCGCACGCCGCTCCAGGGCTTCACCTCCACGCCCCGGCCACTGGACGGCATCCCGCCCTTCGTCTGGCACGGCTCCATCCGCTCGCCGGAGATCGCCGAACAGGCGGCGTACTACGGCGACGGCTTCTTCCACAACAACATCTTCTGGCCCGCCGACCACACCAAGCGCATGATCGAGCTGTACCGGAACCGCTACGCCCACTACGGCCACGGCACCCCCGAACAGGCAATCGTGGGCCTCGGCGGCCAGGTGTTCATGCGGAGGAACTCGCAGGACGCGGTGCGCGAGTTCCGGCCGTACTTCGACGTCGCCCCCGTCTACGGGCACGGGTCGTCGCTGGAGGACTTCACCGAACAGACGCCGCTGACGGTGGGATCGCCGCAGCAGGTGATCGAGAAGACGCTCGCCTTCCGCGAGTACGCCGGTGACTACCAACGCCAGCTGTTCCTGATGGACCACGCGGGGCTGCCGCTGAAGACGGTTCTGGAGCAGCTCGACCTGCTCGGCGAGGAAGTCGTGCCGGTGCTGCGCGAGGAGTTCGCCAAGAACCGCCCGGCGAACGTGCCGGACGCGCCCACCCACGCCTCTCTGCTGGCCCTGGCAGAAGCTGAGTACACCAGGGAAGAAGTGACAACGGGATGAAGCTCGTCGTCGTCTCGGGCGGACTGAGCGTCCCGTCCTCCACTCGTCTCCTTTGCAACCGACTCGCCGCAGTGGCCGCTCCTTCAGCCACGGCTCCAGATCCCCAGCCAGCTGATGTCAAGGTCATCGAGTTGCGCGACTTCGCCGTGGAGATCGCACACACCTTCACCAACGGGTTTCCTGAGAAAACGTTGGCAGACGCTTTTAGTGCGGTCACCGAGGCTGACGGTCTGATCGTGGTCACGCCGGTGTTCTCGGCGTCGTACAGCGGGCTGTTCAAATCGTTCTTCGACGCGCTGAGCGTCACCGACGAGAATGCTCTCGCCGGGAAGCCAATGCTGATCGGCGCGACGGGCGGGACGGCCCGGCACTCGCTGGTCCTGGACCACGCCCTGCGTCCGCTCTTCTCCTACCTCAAGGCCGTCGTCGTGCCGACCGGCGTCTACGCGGCCTCGGAGGACTGGGGCGCCGAGGGCTTGAACGCCAGGGTCGCACGGGCCGCCGGTGAACTGGCGTCCTTGATGGGCAGACCCGCCACGCTTTCGAAGCCCTCCAGGCAGAGCCTCGAGCCGGTGCCGTTCGATCAGCTGCTCACCGAGCTGGGCCAGGCCCCCAGCCATCCTGAAGGGCACCGTGGAAGGAGAGATCGATGAGGACCAGGACGAAGCCGCTTCTGCACGCCCGCCGGTGTGCGCGTCCCAACGCTGGCAGCCGGCCTCGGAGGCTCATTGCTGAAGGCACCTCGGCGGTCAGCCCCGATTGGCAGGCATGGGTGATGTCCGAGCAGTTGCCGTACCTGGGCGGGTTGCGGAAGAGCACGCGGCCGTCCTCGTCCGCCCGGACCGGCGACCCCGCGTCTCCACACCGGCGATGTTGCCGGCCTGCTCGCCGGCGCGGAGAAGGCCGACGAACTCGGCCAGGTCCGAGACCGCGCTCGGGGGCCGCCGGTGCGGCGGCATGCGGCAAGGAGCGGTCGCGCCTCGTCGACAGTGCGGGTGAGGGTAGAGCGCGTATGCCGGGCAGGCAGTGCAGTCGTGTCCTGCCCGGCGAACACGCCGTTGGGTGTGGTGGAACACTCGATGGTCAGCGAGCGGAAGCACACAGCGCGACGCGGGAGACACGATGCGCCGGTGGTGTCAGCTGCCACGTCTCAAGTTCTACTGAGGCGGCTCGGGCTCCTGGCCGCCGGAGTTGTCCACCGGTCCTGCAGCCGTGTCGAAGGCATGCGTGACCTCCGGTGCGGTGCCCGCTACGAGAAGTGCTCGGGCGTGCTCCTCGAAGCGGCGGTCGTCGGCCGTGAGCCGGCTGTGGTGCTGCGGCTGCTACAGCGCCGAGGCCAGGCCGGAAAGGCTGCTCCGATTTCTGTTCAACGCATCGGCAGTTGTCCAGCAGCGCACTGTGCGCCGCGCTGTGCGCCGAAGGACCAGAGTTGGTGCGCCAGCGCGCAATGAACGGCGGTTTCGCGGTCGTAGCGTGGCCATGAACGGTCCGGCTGAGCTCCGGACAAAGTGAAGGCCGCACGGTCGGAAACACCGACATGCACGTAATTCTCAGGAGTCCACATGTCTCAGACCTTCGAGCCGGTCCAGCCGGTTCTGGAACCGGCCGCCGCGGCGTTCGCCGAGGCAACCGCCAACCCTCCGTATCTGTTCGACCTGGCGCCTGCAGAGGGCCGCAAGGCCGTCGACGAGGTGCAGTCCGGTGACATCACAAAGCCGGAAGTCGACGAGGAGTGGATCACCGTGCCGGGAGGGGCCACGGGCAGTGTCCGTGCCCGAATCGTCAAGCCCGCCGGGGCTGAGGGCACTCTGCCCGTCATCCTCTACATTCACGGCGCCGGCTGGGTCTTCGGTAACGCCCACACCCACGACCGACTGGTGCGCGAACTCGCCGTTGGTGCAGAGGCCGCAGTGGTCTTCCCCGAGTACGACCTCTCTCCCGAAGCTCGCTACCCCGTTGCTATCGAGCAGAACTATGTGGTGGCTCAGTGGATTGTCGGTGAAGGCGCCAAGAAGGGCCTCGACGCCAGTCGCCTCGCTGTCGCAGGTGACTCGGTGGGCGGCAACATGGTGGCCGCCCTGACCCTGATGGCCAAGGAACGGGAAGACGTCCCACTGGTCCAGCAGGTGCTGTTCTACCCCGTCACCGACGCGAATTTCGACACCGCTTCGTACCACCAGTTCGCGACCGGTTACTTCCTGCGCCGCGACGGCATGCAGTGGTTCTGGGATCAGTACACGACCGACGAGGCCGAGCGCGCCCAGATCACCGCCTCCCCGCTGCGCGCCACCACCGAGCAGCTCACCGGGCTGCCGCCGGCGCTGGTCATCACCGGGGAAGCCGACGTCCTGCGCGACGAGGGCGAGGCCTACGCCAACAAGCTCCGCGAAGCCGGCGTCCCGGTGACCGCCGTACGGATCCAGGGCATCATTCACGATTTCGTGATGCTCAACACCCTGCGGGAGACCCACGCGGCTCAGATGGCCATCACCCTCGCCATCACCACACTGCGTACCTCTCTGCGGGCCGGCTGACCGGGACGCTTCGCCCGTTGTTGTCGGCCGATTGCAAGGATCGCGGCTTCGCCCCCACGGGGCAGCCGGGTGACGGATCGACGACCGGTCTGTGGCGCGCGTCCGCAGCATGTTCTCGGCGCGTCGCCCCATAGGAACAGAGGGGCGCGGGGGCCACTTGCCTCCCCTCCAGGCTGTGGCTGACTACCCGCGTCGGGCAGGCTGGAATTGTCAGCCACGTCCCGGGAGAGCCCGAGCCCCTCTGACGGTGCTTGACGGCAGCTGCGGTTGAACCAGGCGCTCGGCCCCGGTGGTCCTGCCGCTCAGCATTCGACAGACGCCCCCGGTTTTGTAGGAAGCCCGAACCGGTGCCCCTCGAGGCAATTCTCTCCAGCTCGGACCGCGCAGAGCGCACGCGCCTACCACGGGGTGCACATGCCACGTCCGGTGACAGCTGGTCCGCCAGGGGCGGCGCACGGCAGCACCGTCGCCTCGAGGGCCCCACACCCCAACATGCCTGACATCCGCTCACCGATCCGATGGCGGATGCCGTATGCCGCGGGCATCCCCTCGTACTCCCCGCCTTTTACAGGAGACAAAGATTATGCACGTTCGTTCTCGACGCACCCTCGTGGCCGCGCTCACGGTTGTCTCGGCCGGGTCGTTGGCGCTCGCCGCCCCCACCACCGCCGCCCCGAATGCCTCGACGGCGGTCAGCGCAACCAGTGCCACTACCGTCGCCAAACCGACCATCGTGCTGGTGCACGGCGCCTGGGCCGACGCCTCCAGCTGGAACCCGGTCATCTCCCGCCTCCAGCATGCCGGCTACACCGTCTACGCGCCGCCGAACCCGCTGCGCGGCGTTGCCTCCGACGCGGAGACCATTGCCGACTTCGTGTCCACCATCCCCGGCCCGGTCGTCCTGGTCGGCCACTCCTACGGCGGCATGGTCATCACCAACGCTGCCACGTCGCTGCCCAACGTCAAGGCACTGGTGTACGACGACGCCTACATCCCGGATCAGGGCGAGACCGTCTTTCAGATCAACTCCGCCCAGCCTGGCTCCTGTGTCAGTGTCGACCCCTCTCTGTTCCTCAACCTCGTGCCCTACCCCGGAGCAGCCTCCGGGGATGCCGATGCCTACCTCAAGACGGCCTCGGGACCCTCCTACAAGGGATTCGGCAAGTGCTTCGCGAACGGAGTGCCCCGCGCCCAGGCAAGCCTGCTCGCGGCCGGTCAGCGCCCGTTCGCGGTGAGTGCCGGCTCTGAACCCTCTGGTGCTCCGGCATGGAAGACCCTGCCCTCCTGGGCTGTCGTCGGCACCCAGGACAACGTCATTCCCCCCGCGGAACAGCTCGTCATGGCCAAGCGGGCCGGCTCGCATATTGTCAAGGTGCGGGCCGGCCACCTCTCCCTGATCACCCACCCGGGCACGGTCACGAACACGGTCATCGCTGCCGCCCGGGCCACCGGCTGATCAGCATCTCCTCTCAGCAAATCCGGTCGATGGACCTGGGCGCCACTCCGTGCGAAGGCCGTGGTCCCGGTGGCCGCCGCTGGGCCGCGGACCGTGCGCGTCACCGAGTGAGCAGCGTGACAGGTCCCTTACCGGGCGAGCTGTCGGATCGGAGCTCTGACCTGGGCGAGGACCTCCGTGTACAGCGGTTTCAGGACCGCACTCGCACGGAGGTCTTCGCGCGCCCTGGCGGTGCCCCGCCGCAACCCCTGCGGTGCCTCGGACAGTTCCTCCTGCCCGTCACGGCATCGCCGACGCGCGCCAAGGAGCCACCTGTGACCGTCCTGGACTCGCTGAGCGCCCGTGACGCGCGGGGCTGGCCGCGCTGCGCCGGTCGTGCCGCGCCGCCATAGTGGTGCCCAGCCTCTTCGCGCTGGGCACAGAGGTGCTCGGCAACTCCCTGGTGGCGATGTTCGCGGCGTTCGGTTCGATCGCCCTTCTGCTCTTCGTCGACTTCGGCGGCTCACTGCCCGAACGGCTGGCCGCGCAGGCCTGGCTCGTCGTCGCCGGAGCGGCGTTGGTGTGTCTGGGCACCCTGGCATCCGACTCGGTGTGGCTGCCCGCCCTCGCCATGGCGGTGGTTGCGTTCGGGGTTCTGTTCTCGGGTGTAGTCAGCTCGGTGATTGCCGCTTCGGCCACGCCGTTGCTGGCCGTCTTCACTCTCGCGGTCATGGTGCCCGGGCCCGCAGCATCTCTTTTCGACCGGTTGGCCGGCTACTCGATGGCGGGTGCCGCGTCCTTGATCGCCATCGCCCTGCTGTGGCCGGCGCCCGTACGGGAGCCGCTGCGACACGCGATGGCACGGTCCTGTGCCCTGCTCGCCGATCGCCTGCGTGCGGAAGTCGAGTGCGCGCGGGGGGACTCCACCGGGGACAACCGAGTGGCCCTGGAAAAGCTGCTGGTGATCTGCTGATCCTGCTCGGCACCGACTTCCCGTACTCGAACTTCCTGCCGCGGAATGTCAAGACGGTGCAGATCGACATACAGCCCGAACGGCTGGGCCGCCGAACACAGGTGGATCTCGGCGTCTGGGGGGACGTGGGCGAGACGCTGAAGTGCCTCACGCCGGCCGTGCAGGAGAAGAAGTCGCGACGGTTCCTCGACCGGATGCTGCGCAAGCACGTCCAGAGTCTGGAAAAGGCGGTCGGCGCCTACACGAGGAACGTCGAGTCGTTCACCCCGATCCATCCTGAATACGTGGCTTCGGTGCTGGACGAAGTGTCGGCCGACGACGCGATCTTCACGGTCGACACCGGGATGTGCTGTGTCTGGGCGGCCCGCTTCATTACCCCGAACGGCCGTCGCCGCGTGCTGGGTTCCTTCGTGCACGGCTCGATGGCCAATGCTCTGCCCCAGGCGATCGGCGCTCAGTTCCTCGATCGCGGGCGGCAAGTGGTGTCCCTCTCCGGTGATGGGGGATTCTCCATGCTCATGGGCGACTTCCTCACCCTCGTGCAGTACGACCTGCCGGTGAAGGTGGTCGTCTTCAACAACTCCTCCCTGGGGATGGTCGACCTGGAGATGATGGTCGACGGCCTGCCTCCGCACGGGACCACCTACGCGCACACGAACTACGCGGCCATAGCCACAGCGGCCGGAGCTCGCGGCATCCGGGTGGAGAGTCCGGCTGACGTGCGGGGCTCCCTGCGGGAGGCGTTCGCCCACGACGGGCCGGCCCTCGTGGACGTGGTCACCGACCCGGACGCGCTCGCCATCCCGCCCAGGACGACTGCCGAACAGGTCAGTGGCTTCGCTCTGTCGGCGGGCCGTGCTGTTCTCACCGGCGGAGTGGGGCGAATGATCCACGTCGCCCGGAGCAATCTGCGCAATGTTCCGCGACCGTGAGCACGTGAGCCAGGATCGCGACGGATGGCTATACCTCTGCGGAACATACGTCAATGCGCTGAGAGGCGCATTCTGCTGTGCGAAGTTTCCAAGCTGGCAAGCGGAGTTGGGCACAGGCCGAATCAGTCATTTCGATGGACGTTTCATGCCGAGTGCCAGAGGGTGGCAACAGTTTTGTTCCGGCACGTGCCACGTGTCGTTGTACTTCAGGAGATGACTTCCTCGCTCGGGCGAGAAGTCAAAGGAGAGGAAAGTGAAATCAAATACACGACCGCTTGCCAGTGTGTGGGATTGGCAGACCAAAGCGGCCTGCCGTGGAATGAAGGAATCCGTCTTCTTCTCTCCTCCTGGCGAGAGGGGAAGCAGGCGACGGCGCAGGGAGGGCGGTGCTCGTGCTGTCTGCCGGGCCTGCGCGGTGAAGCTGGACTGCCGGTCTTTCGCTGAGGCTTCTCATCAGCGCTACGGCGTATGGGGAGGTACGACGGAGGGCGAGCGACGCGTTCGGGAATAGCTGCTGCGCGGGCGCCCTTCGGGTACCGGGGGCCACAGGATCCACTTGGCTGGAGGTGCTGAGGGCGTTGAGGGAAAGAAGCTCGTGCTCTCACGGAAAAGTTGGCTCCTGGGTCACTGTGCAGACTTGACTTCAGCATGTGCCGATCATGCCGCTAAGGATGTTGGGCCGGCCCCGGATCCTGCTCTCGAATTCCGGGAAGGAACGGTAGCCATGCCCGTGCGGAACCCCCGTCGGGACGGCGACTTCGCAGAATTGGAACCTTCCCCCGGTGTCAGAGCGTTCATCTGCATCTCGTACGCGGGTGCTCCTTCGTATGCCGAAGCCTTGCGTCTGACGCCGTGCACATTGATCCATATTCGTTTTCTGGAATCCGAGACGAGGTAGGGCGAGTTTCATGGACATCACCCACCACACGGCAGTTCTCAACGGAATCAATCAGCATTGGGTCAGCGCGGGCCAGGGCCCGCCGGTCTATCTTTTGCACGGCTTCCCGCAGACCTGGTACGGCTGGCGCAAGCAGATTCCTGCGTTGGCAGAGAAGTACACCGTGATAGCACCGGACCTCCGTGGGTACGGAGATACGGAGAAGCCCGCGTCCGGCTATGACAAGCGCACGATGGCCCATGACGTTTCCGCGCTGATGGACCACCTGGGACACGAGAAGGTCGCGCTGATCGGACACGACCGCGGGGCGCGCGTGGGGACACGGTTCGCGAAGGATTTCCGCGACCGCATTGACCCGTTCGTTGCCATGGACAACATTCCGACCAGGGTCATCGCGGACACCTACGATGTGGCTCTTGCGCGGCAGGGGTATTGGTTCTTCACCTTTCTCCAGGTTCCCGACCTGCCGGAAGCTTTGATCGCCGGCAACGAAGAAGCCTGGCTGACGTACTTCTATCGCAGCTGGTCCTACAACCCGGACATGCTGACGGCGGAGGAGATCGACGTCTACGTCCGCGCCTACCGGCAGCCGGGGGCGGTCCGGGGCTCCTGCATGGATTATCGAGCGGCTGCCGAGGACGTGACCCAGGACCGCGAGGACGAGGACCAGCTCATCGACTGCCCCGTGCTGACCATCTGGGGCGAGAACTTCAGCGCGGTCGGAGAAGCGTACGACGTTCTCGGCGTGTGGAAGGGCATGGGCCGTGACGTGCGCGGAGTCGCCATTCCCCAGTGCGGTCATCTCTGCCAGGAAGAGCAGCCCGAGGTGGTCAACGCCGAGCTTCTTGCCTTCCTGGACGGCTGGAGCGGCTGAAAGTCGAGCTGTCCGCGCCCAACGGTCTCGGGCGCCGACACCGACCCACGACATAGAAAGAAGGGAGCAGCCCTATGACGCTGCTCGATCCGAAACCAGGAATGCTGCGTCCCCACACGACTCAGGGGCCGTCGGTCGACAGGGTTGCCGACAGCCGGGCGCCCGGCACCCCGGACGTTCTTCGGGACGCCCTCGTTGCTCGACTGGGCGAGCACAAGGTGCTGCACAAGATCTCGGACCTGGTGAGATACGCGTCGGACGCCAGCCCGTACCGGATGGTTCCTCGCGTCGTCGTCGTCGCCGAAACCGTCGACGACGTGGCAACCGTGCTGCAGTTCGCGCGCGAGAACCGTCGTCACGTCGTCTTCCGTGCCGCTGGAACATCCCTCAACGGTCAGGCCCAGGGGGACGACATCCTGGTAGACGTACGCCGTGACTGGACCGGAGTGGAGGTTCTCGAAGGCGGCAAAAAGGCTCGCATACAGCCGGGGACCACAGTGGGCCGGACCAACATCACGCTCTCCCGGCACGGCCGGCTCATGGGCCCCGACCCGGCCAGCTCCAGCGCGTGCACCGTCGGCGGCGTCGTGGCCAACAATGCTTCCGGGATGACCGCCGGCACCACCCGCAACTCCTACCGGCTGCTCTCTTCTCTGACCGTGGTACTGCCCTCAGGGACAGTCGTGAACACCGCGGCCCCCGACGCCGAGGCGCGCTTTCGGGCGGCGGAGCCGGAACTGTGCGCGACCCTGCTTGCACTGAAGGGCGAGATCGAGCGGGACAGCGCGCTCGTGGCACGCATCCGCGCCAAGTACGAACTGAAGAACACCAGCGGCTACCGGCTGGATGCGTTCCTCGACGGTTCCGACGCGGTGGGAATCCTCAGAGGCCTCATGGTCGGCTCGCAGGGCACTCTGGGTTTCATCGCCGAAACCGTCTTCCACACCGTTCCCTTGGACGAGAAGCCCTACACGGCGCTCCTGTTTTTCCCCGATCTGCCCTCCGCCGCCGCCGCTGTGCCCCTTTTCAATCACGCCGGGGCCCGTGCCGTGGAACTGATGGACGGCAACACACTGCGCGCTTGCGCCGAAGTGCAAGGAGTACCCGACGACTGGCGGAACCTGCCGCTGGACACTGCCGCACTGCTGGTCGAGTTCCGTGCCGCCTCGGAAGATGATCACCTCGCCAACCAGCGCGCTGCCGCAAGCGTCGTCACGGGGATGGAGCTGGTGGCGCCGGTACCCTCGGTGACCAACAGCTTCGTGACCGACCCCCGCCTGGTGCACACCTACTGGCACGCCCGCGAGGCGTTCATGACAGCCGTGGGCAAGGCCCGGCCCACGGGTACGACGCTGATCACCGAGGACTTCGCCGTCCCGCCCTCCCGCCTGGCCGAGGCGTGCGAGGCTCTGTCGCAGATGCAGCAGCGCTACGGTTACGCCGCCGCAGTGGCCGGTCACGCCGCCCACGGCAACCTGCACTTCCTGCTCGCCTTCGACGCCGCACGGCCCGACGACGTCGAGCGTTACGCGGCTTTCATGGACGAATTCTGCGCCATGGTGATCGACCGGTTCGACGGCTCCCTCAAGGCGGAACACGCCACCGGCCGGAACATGACCCCGTTCCTGGAGGCGGAGTGGGGCGCTCGGGCCACGGAGATCATGTGGCGGGTCAAGCAGGCGTTCGACTCGCACGGTGTGCTCGCTCCGGGGGTCGTACTGAACCGGGACCCCGGGGCCCACCTCCAGCACCTGAAGACCATCCCCACCATTGAGGCCATTGCCGACCCCTGCATCGAATGCGGCTTCTGCGAGCCGGTGTGTCCCAGCCGTGATCTGACGACGACGCCCCGACAACGGATCGTGCTCCGCCGCGAGATGATGCGTCAGCCGGCCGAATCACCCGTCACGGACAAGCTGCTTGAGTCGTACGGCTACGACGCCGTGGACACCTGCGCGGGCGACTCGACCTGCAAAATCGCCTGTCCGGTGGGCATCGACACCGGAGCCATGATGAAGCAGTTCCGGCACCAGCGACACGGCGGTCTCGCCGAACGGAACGCCGAGCGGGTCGCCGAACACTTCGGCGCCGTGGAGTCGTCCGTGCGCGTTGCCCTCGGCGTCGCGGAGCACGTCGGCGACCGGCTCCTGCGCGGTGCCACCTCCCTCGCCCGTAAGGCGGTCACGTCCGATCTGGTGCCCGAGTGGATCAACGCCATTCCGGGGCCTGCTCCCGCGCACTTGCCCCAGACACAACGGGAGGGCGCCGCAGCCGTCTACTTCGTCGCCTGCGTCAACCGAATCTTCGCGGGACCCGAGGACGGGGAGGACCTCCCGCTGCCGGAGGCTGTCGTCAGGCTCTCCGAACGGGCGGGCCACCCCCTCTGGGTCCCCCCGGACCTCGTCGGCTCCTGCTGCGCGACCATCTGGCACTCCAAGGGATACGACGACGGAAACGCCTTCATGGCCAACCAGACCGTCGAGCAGGCCTGGGAGTGGACGGACGGCGGCAGGCTGCCCCTCGTCGTCGACGCTTCCTCCTGCACCCTGGGCATCGGACACGAGATCGCCCCCTACCTGACGGCGGAGAACAAGCGCAAGCACGAGCGGCTCGATGTGGTCGACTCCCTGGTGTGGGCCGCCGGCGAGCTGCTACCCCACCTCACCGCGTCGCAGAAGGTCGACAGCGCGGTCATCCACCCGACATGTTCGATGAGGCACCTCGGCGACGTCGAGCAGCTGGACGAGCTCGCGAGGTTCGTCGCCCACGAGGTGAGCGTCCCCGTGTACGCGGAGTGCTGTGGCTTCGCCGGGGACCGCGGCATGCTCCACAAGGAGCTGACCGAGTCGGCCACCGCCCACGAGGCGGAAGAGGTCCTGGCGGGCAGCTACGACGCCTATCTCTCGGCGAACCGAACCTGCGAGATCGGCATGGAGCACGTCACGGGCCGTCCATATCAGTCGGTACTGCTGCTTCTCGAGCGCGTCACCAGGCCCCTCTGACCCCCTATCGCCCGCTCCGGCACCCTCCCGAAGAGCCAGTACAGGAGAACTCATGCGTATCGCCAACCTGTCCGGACGACTGATTCTCGTCGCGCACGACCGGGCCGTGGACGTGCACGAAGCCAGTGACCACCGGTTCTCACCTGAGCCTCAGGCGATCTACGAACGCTGGGACGAGTTCAGGACGTGGGCTGCGGATGTGGACCTCCGTACGGGGACCCCCTTCGACCCCGCCGACCTCGGCGCGCCGGCGCCGGCCCCACGCCAGCTCCTCGCCGTCGGCCTCAACTACCGCGAGCACGTCGCCGAGGCCGGGTACAGCACGCCCGAAGGCATGCCACCTGTCTTCACCAAATTCACCAGCAGCATCACCGGCCCGGTCACTGACGTGGTGCTGCCGGAGGAGGGCAATACGGACTGGGAGGTGGAACTGGTCGCAGTCATCGGCCGCCATGCCCGGGACGTGCGGGCAGCAGAAGCGTGGGACTACGTGGCCGGACTGACGATCGGCCAGGACCTGTCCGAACGCGTCCTGCAAATGAGGGGGCCCGCGCCGCAGTTCAGCCTCGCGAAGTCCTACCCGGGCTTCTCACCCATGGGCCCCTGCCTGGTGACCCCCGACGAGTTCGGCGACCCCGACAACCTCGACCTCACGTGCAGCATCAACGGTGAGCGGGTTCAGCACGGCTCCACGCAGCAGCTCATCTTCCCCGTGCCGGATCTCATCGCGAAACTGTCGGCGGTACTGCCACTCTCACCCGGGGACGTCATTTACACCGGTACGCCATCGGGCGTCGGGCTTGGCCGTACACCCCAGCGGTGGCTGAAGGCAGGCGACGAACTCGTCAGCTCGATCCACGGAATCGGCGAGCTACGGCAGCGGATGCTGGCCGCCTGACCCCACCTCTGCGGACGCCCGACCGCGCCAAGACGCGTCACCGCTGATGCTCACCCACGTTCGAAGAGGTTCACAGGCTCATGTTCCATCGCATTCTCGTTGCCGTCGATTCCAGTCCGGCACGCCACTCCGCTGTACGTACGGTCGGAGAGCTGGCCCGGATCACCGGGGCCACGGTCAGTGTTCTGCACGTGATGGCCACCGCGGCCGAGCTCGCTGCCGTGGTCCCGCTCGAGTCCGACGCGGAAGCTGGGGACGTCCTCGACGAAGCGATTGCCGCGCTGCGGGACGTGGGTGTCTCCGCCGGAGGCACCCTCGCCAACGCCCCGACGACCAAGGTGTCCGCCGCCATCTCGTCCGCCGCTGCTGAGTTCCAGGCTGACCTGCTGGTCCTCAGCCCTCATCAGCACGGACTGTTCGGGGCGTTGTTCAACCCTCCCGTCAGTGACGCCGTTGTCCACGGCAGCCGTATCCCCGTACTCCTGACACCCCGTATCGGCGGGAACGACCGGAGGCGAGAGGGGCCGCGGGGGTAACGAGCGACGCACCGCGTCCGCGCGGCAGTCCCGTCGTCCCCTTCGGATGCGGCATGCGCTCACGCCGTGGGCGCCTACCCGCGACCGGCGCCATTGCGGAGCACGTTCACCCATCATCCCGACCGCCCGCACTTTCGGGGCGCGTCCATCCCGACTCGACGTGTGACGGAAGAGAACCCATGACCACGCTCATGAAGAGATTGCGCACCGGACTTCTGGCCTCAGCCGTGGTCACAACCATCGCCGTGACCACGGCTTCGGCCGCCCAGCCGCAGAACGTGCGCGTCATTGCGCACCTAGACATGGCCGAGGGGCAACGTCCGGAGAACATCACCCTGGAGCCCGACGGCAGCGCCGTGGTGACCTTCGCCTACAGCCGGCAGATCGCACGAATCACCAGGGACGGCAAGGTGCGGGTCCTTGCCACTCTGCCTGCACCCGCGGCCGGATCCACCACACCGGCCCTCTCACAGCCGTTCCTCGGAGGCATCGTGCGCGCCGACGACGGAACCCTCTACTTCCTCTACGCCACCGGCAGCAGCGATCTGACCGGCGTGTGGCGGATGCGCACCGGCGGAACCGCCCAGCGCATCGCCGCGCTTCCCGCCGAAGGCCTCCCCAACGGCCTTGCCCTCGACCGGAGTGCACGCAGGTTGTACGTGGCCGACTCGGTCCTCGGCACCGTCTGGCGCGTCCCGCTCACCGGAGGGGCCCCCTCTCGGTGGAGCAGCGGCCCCGAACTGGCTGCGGCCGGATTTCTCGGAGCGAACGGCATCAAGGTGCACAGGGGCTCGGTGTGGGTCTCCAACCTGGACCAGGGCACTGTGCTGCGCATCCCGGTCACCCGGCAGGGCGGCGCCGGATCTGTCGAGACCCGCGCGACGGGACTGACCAACATCGACGACTTCGTGTTCACCGGTCCCGGCGACACTCTCATGGCCGCGATCAACGCGGACAACGCGATCGATCTGGTCAAACCGGACGGCAGCCACACCGTCGTATTGACCGGAGCGGACGGAATCGAGAATCCCACGTCGCTTGCGTTGCGTGGCACCACCGCCTACATCGCCAGCGGTGCCTACTTCACCAACCACGATCCGAACCTGCTCACAGTGCGGACCACAGCGCGTCCGTAGGACGCGTCCACGCGCTCAGATACGCAATCCACATCGAAGAAGGGACAACCTGATGGCTCAGCTCAGCGGGGAACAGGCGGCCACGACACCGGATACGTTCGATCCGGAGGCCTTCCTCGTCGTTCCGGCAAGGGCGTTCGAGGATCTCCAGGTGGGGGAGGTCTTTCGTGCCGCCAGCCGAACCCTGACGGGCGCTCACGCCGCAGCGTTTCAGACAGTCTCCGCGGACAACCATCCGGTGCACTACGACGCGGAGTGGGCTCGTCGGCACGGGCACACCGCACCGGTGGTCCACGGCTTGCAGGTGCTCGCCTTCACCGCTCCCGGCGCCACGCTCTTCCCCCACTTCATCGGTGAGGCCTTCATCGCCTTCCTAGAGCTGTCGTGCACGTTCCTCAAGGAAGTGCACTCGGGGGACACCCTGTATCCGGCGCTCACCATCACCGGGCTCGAGCACAAGGACGACGACGGCGTCGTGAGCACCGCGGCGACCATTCACAACCAGCGGGGCGAACTCGTGCTGTCGGGCCGGCATGCTTACCTGCTCCGGCGTCAGCCTTCCGGGGACGAGCCCTCGCGCCCCTGACGTCGGCTGTGGCAACCGGCTGCAGGAGCCGCTTGGGACGCAACAGCGCCCGGCTTCCCGGATCCGCAGGGTCTGCATCCAGCCCGGGCCTCGGCAGCATGTCGACGTCCGTGGGGTGCACGGCCGTCCTGAATACGGGACATTCGCCGTACGGCCCGAGCTCCGTGCCACAGGGCGGTCCAGTGAATGAACTCAAGCTAGTACGAGCCGCGGTCACTGCGGCCTGGAGGGACGGACAGCTCATGAACGGCACCGATGCCGGAACCAAGGGCAAAGCTGCCGACAGCTTCCCCGCCGGGAACGCTCTCGACGTCGAACGGGTCCGGGGCAGGCCTCTCCCCGATGCGCTCCAGCGCCCAGGTCTCACCCTCGCCGTGACCAGTGCCGCCACCGCGGTCGCCCTGATGACTTACACCGCGCCGATGGTGACCCTCTCCCAGACGGCTTCCGACCTGGGCACTCCGCTCTCCGCCCAGGCGTGGCTGCTGAACGGGGCCCCGCTGGGCCTGGCCGCCCTACTGCTGGTCGGAGGCAGCCTCGCCGACGACTTCGGACGCCGCCGGATCTTCGTTTCCGGCACGTTCGCTCTCGGGTTGGCGACAGCTCTGGGCGCGCTTGCCCCATCGACAGTGCTGTTCACCCTTGCGCGCATCGCGCAGGGCGCCGCCAGCGCCGCCCTCCTGGCGAGCAGTCTGGGACTCATCGTCCACGCCTACGCCACCCTGCAGGGCAGGATCCGTGCCACCGGTGTGTGGGGAGCATTCGTAAGCGGCGGTATCGCGGTGGGGCCGCTTCTCGCCGCTTCGATGCCCTCCTGGCGCCTTGCGTACGTGGTGCTGGGCGTTGCCGCGCTGATCCTGGCGGGATGCGGTCTGTGGGGGCTCTCGGAGTCGCGCTCTCCGCGCGTCGGGCGGACGGACGTCGTCGGTGCCCTCACCTTCGCAGCTGTGCTCGTGGCGCTGGTGGCGGCGCTGACGCTGGGCCGGGACGGCTGGGTGCGGACCCCCGTTGTTCTTCTGCTGGCTGCTGCCTTTCTGCTGGCGGCCGTGTTCGCCCTGGTGGAACGGCGGGTGGCGACGCCGATGATCGACCTGGCGCTGCTGCGTCGACCGCTCTTCCTGGCTTCGTCCGTCGGTGGGCTGTTCACCGGCCTCGCGGTGATAGGCCTGTTCAGCTTCCTGCCCACGCTGCTTCAGCAGGCGCTGGGACTATCGGCGGTCAGCACTGCCTGGCTGTTCCTGCTCTGGTCGGGCATGTCCTTCGTGGTCGCCCTCCTGGCGCGCCACCTCGGCAGCCGCCTTTCCCACCGCCACCAGATGGTCGTCGGCTTCGTTCTGCACGCAGCCGGAACACTGGCCATGCTGGGCGCGGTCGGCGCCGGTTCCTGGACGCGCCTGTTGCCAGGCCTCCTGGTGGCGGGAGTGGGCAGCGGCCTGCTCAATGCCGCGCTGCCGCTGCTGGCGGTCGACTCGGTTCCGGTAGCCCGCGCGGCCATGGGCTCGGGGGCGCAGCAGTCCTTCCGCTATCTCGGTTCATGCGCTGGCGTAGCGCTGACGATCGCGCTCACCGCGTCGGCCCACGACATGGCCGGGGGAGCGAACGAGGCGATGGTGGTGTCGGCAGGCCTGGCGCTGGTAGCCGCGCTGGGCATGGGTCTGCTCCGGGAGCGGGGAAGGATGGCGTCGAACTGAGACCGATGGGCCGCCCGTGGCCGAGGAGGGCTCCGTCCTCCACAAGACGGCCCTCGGGCTGCCATGCCGCCTGCCGCCACATGACCTGAGGCTCACCAGCCGGCCAGCCAACTCCCCGCCCCCGCGGGCGCCACCACGCCGGTTGCGCTCGCGAGGGCGGTCCGCGATGTCCCCGGTTCTCGCCCCGCCTCCATCCGTCATCGCTGGCGAACGTCACAAGAAACCGAAAGGAGCCTGCCTCCGGTGCGCTCACTCCGTCGCTTCCGCGAGCGTGGCAGGCGTAGCGCTCACGGATAAAGCCTGAGGCACGAAGAGGCAAGTCCGCTCGGGTGTGGTCGGTACGTTTGCAGGCATACCCGCTTCTTTCGCCTGAAAGGACCCGGTGTCGAAAGTGGCCCGGGGGCCGCAGAGCGGGGACGTGGCCACTTATTGCATGCCCCGTCACGGGACACGGGGCCGACTCCGGCCGCTCCGATGCCATGTCCGGAAGGTGTCGGACCATCGGTCGGCTCCGAGCTCCGTGTTCAACCGATTCCACTGATCAGAGAGAAACGAGCCCCATCATGTCGCGTACAGAGAAGCCGACCATTGTCCTGGTGCACGGTGCGTTCGCGGACGCATCCAGCTATTCCGCTGTCATCCCTGAGTTGCTCAAGAGGGGGCTGAAGGTTGTTGCTCCGGCTGTTCCCAATCGCAGTCTGATCGGGGACGCCGCGTATGTCGCCTCGGTGGTCCGCCAGATCGACGGCCCGGTGGTGCTGGTGGGCCACTCCTACGGTGGTGCTGTGATCACGGTGGCCGGCGTGGAGGAGAACGTCGAGGCATTGGTCTACCTGTCAGGCTACGCGCTGGAGGTCGGCGAAAGCCTGGGCGAACTGCAGGGCCGGTTCCCTGATTCGGCCCTAGCGGCAGCGCTGGTGTACAAGCCGTTCCCGGTCGAGGGCTCCGACACCCCGGGTACGGACGTGTCGGTGGAGACCGACAAGTTCCCGGCGATCTTCGCGGCGGACGTGGATCCGGAGCTCGCGAAGGTCCTGGCGGTCTCGCAGCGGCCGCTGGCCGCACAGGCTTTCGCGGACGTTGCTCCGGCCGCGGCGTGGAAGACGAAGCCGTCCTTCGGCCTGGTGTCGTCCTCTGACCACACGATCAACCCCGATGTGGAGCGTTTCGGCTACGAGCGTGCCGGCATGACCACCATCGAGGTCGACTCCTCGCACCTGGTCATGCTCGCGCACCCCAAGAAGGTCGTCGCCTTCATCGAGGAAGCCATCGAGGCCACCTCCGAGTAGTTCCGCCGGAAAACCGTCGGCTCTCTTCCGACACGGCCCGCAGGCCGTGCCCACGGCTCGCCCGCATAGGTCGCGGGCGAGCCGCCCCGAGTAGAAGGACAACGATGAATACATCAATCTCGCGTCGCACCGTGACCCTGTCTGCAGTGGCCGGTGCAGCCGCCCTCGGCGCCACCGGCATCGCGCACGCGGCTCCACGGGACACGTCGGCCGCCACCAAGGAACTCACGCACAAGAAGCAACTCCCCACCATCGTGCTGGTGCACGGCGCCTTCGTCGACGCTTCCAGCTGGGCCCCCGTGGTGCAGCGGCTTCAGCGCCAGGGTCACCGTGTCGTGATCCCGCCGAATCCACTGCGCAGCGTCTCCGGTGACGCCGCCTATGTGCGCAGCGTCCTGGACGGTATCGAGGGCCCGGTCCTGCTCGCGGGACACTCCTACGGTGGTTCCGTCATCAGCCGTGCTGCGGTCGGTTCCGCCCAGGTCAAGGGATTGGTTTATGTCGCGGCCTTCGTCCCGGACGTCGGCGAGAGTGCGGCCGAGCTGAGCGACAAGTTCCCAGGCAGTTCGCTCGCCAGGACCACAGTTGTCCAGAAGTACCCGCTGCCCGGTGGAGGCGTCGGCGATGAGCTGGTCATCGGACAGGACCTCTTTCCGCAGCAGTTCGCAGCCGGCGTCGCCGAGACGACGGCCCGGACTATGGCCGTCGGGCAGCGCCCGATCACCGTGGCGGCCCTGAACGAGCCGGCCACCGCGGCGGCCTGGAAGACACTTCCCGTGTGGTACCTCATCGCCACCGAGGACCGGAATATCCCGCCGAAGGCGCAGCGATGGATGGCCGCGCGCGCCAAGGCGCACACGGTCACCGTGCACGCACCCCACGCAGTCGCGACAAGTTCCCCGCGCGCCGTCGCCGATCTGCTCGACAGGGCAGCGCGCGCCGTCGCCGCCGGTCACTGACCGCGCCAGCCGGGACCGCGGACTGCGGTCGGCACCGTGGTGACGGCCCACCCTTGATCGGGCTCTCCCATACCGGCCACGTCGCCCACATGCGCCTCTCGTGCCATTCGCCGGGCATACCCGGCATGCAGACCACATCGACGCCCACAGGAGGCGAACCATGACCGCCATCACGAACCACACGCTCGAAAGTCAGCCGAAGCTGCATCAGAAGGGCTCTTTGATACAGGAGTTCGGGACCGTCAGGCAGTATCCGATTGGCCTGTCCCACGACGCCCGAATGTATGCCTGCCAGCGACTCAACAAGTGCCTGGCGGACACCTCAATCCTGTACGGCCTGTACAAGAAGAGTCACTGGCTGATGCGCGGTGCGACCTTTTACCAGCTTCATCTGCTGCTGGACAAGCATGCCGGAGAGCAGCTTGAGCTGATCGACACCCTCGCCGAGCGTGTGCAGTCGCTGGGGGGTGTGGCGGTGGGCGACCCCCGGCACGTTGCCGAGATCTCCTCGATCCCGCGGCCCCCGGACGGCGTCGAGGAGGTACCGGCGATGCTCTCCCGTCTGTTGGAGGCCCACGAAACCATCCTCATCGAGGCTCATGACGCTGCCGCTCGCGTCAATGAACTGGGCGACGACGGCACTAACGACGTGCTCGTGTCGCAGATCATCCGGACCGGCGAACTCCAGGCGTGGTTCCTCGCCGAGCACTTGGTCGACACCCCTCTGGTGCGCGTCTGAGTGGACGCGGAGATCGCCCCGGCCACGTAGGGGGTCGCCCGTCTTCCCCATGAGAGCTCCAACACCGGTGGTCGGCCCGGACTTCGTTCCGGGTCACGTCGTCGATGCCGGATCGTCAGGGCCGTGCCCGAGACGCATCCGTCGCGGCTTGAGTAGGCTCGCTGCTCGGGGCCTGCTGTCTATCGGTCGGCCGTCGCCGGCCGGCCACCCACTGCGCTTCTCCTTGACGTCAGCTCAGGTCGAGGAGAAGCGCGGCGAGTACGCACCGGGCGTGGTTACGGGCGCGCGGTCATGGACTGCACCGATCGTTATGCCCGGCTCTCCGCGTGGAGAATCGCCGCTCTGGCTGCCCAGGCCAAGATGCTCTGGCCTTGCATGGAGAGTCCGAGCCGGTTCCAGTGGAGGATCACGTGGTAGCTGAGCACATGCCTCGACCCGCGGTCCAGCGTTCCGGCCTGAACAGCACCTGTCCTGGCTTCGGCGCCGAAGCTTTCCGATCTGCCGCGTGGACCGTCAGTGGACGGCGTCGAGCCGGGCCCGCTGATCAACCGTCAGCTTCAGGTCCACCGAGGACAGGTTCTCCTCCAGTTGCGCCAGGGACGACGCCCCGGCCAGCGGGATGACCGGCAGCTCGCCGCCGATCTGCCAGGCGAGGACGACCTGGTTGACGGTGGCGCCGGTCTCCCGGGCGACGGCACGCAGCGCGGCGAGCCGGGCCTGGGTGCCCGGGTGGTCGTAGTCCGGCGGCAGCGGCGTGTCCTCGCGGACGTACGCCCCGGCGAGCAGCGGGGAGTAGGCGACGAGGGTCAGGGCGGGCTCGGCCCGCAGGTAGCCGAACAATTCAGGGGCCGGCGTGGCCGGGGCTGCCGTCCTGGAAGAGGTCGCTCGGCACGTCGAACCGGCGCGCAGGTGGCTGTGCTGGTACTGGAGCACCTCGTATCCGGGCAGCCCGGCCGCGGCGGCCAGCGCCCGGGCCCGATCGACCCGCCACATCGCCTGGTAGCTGGGCCGAGGAGTCCGACCGTACCCTCCGCGGCCAAGGCGCCGAGTCTCTCAACGGTCTCCTGCTGCGGTACGGAGTAGCCGTCGATATGTGCGCACAGCAGGTCCAGCTTGCAGCTCCGCCCCCGTGATCCAGGCCGGGCCGTGGTCATGCACGGCCTCTTCGAGGGCGATCACGAGCGGTAGCCACACAGCAACGCCAGAGGGGCCAGCGCAACTTGCACGCTGGGTCCTCTGCCCTGGTATTTCAGCTTTCGGAACGGCGGGATTCGAACCCACGACTTCTTCGTCCCGAACGAAGATCGGGTCAACCTGCGGGAAGCCACATTGCTACCTGATGCACCAGCACAAGCCGGTGCTCGGCAAGGATGGGAATCCCGTGAGGCCCTGTGAGGGGCTGTGGGACCGAGCGACCCACGAAGCGTTGAGGAAGGTGATACTCCACCGAATGGCGCCTTGGGCACTCAACTCGAATCGCGAGCATCTCCTGACGAAGATCGCCCTGTGCGGGCAGTGCCACACCCGGCTGTACGGCGCACCTGATCAGCCGGACCTGGCAGCGGCAGCTGCTCAACCCCGCTCCGTTTTCCCTCGACTTGGCTCGGATACGCGTTCAGAAGCCGGTGGAGCCGGATCTCGGGTGACACGTGATCGTTCCGCTCCCAGGGGCCACCGGTTGGCGCTCCGGGCCTGGGGATTCCCTCCCACCCTGTACCTCGACGTGCCCGACGAGGTCTCGGTCCAAGTCGTCGCGCGGTTCCTCTCCGGCCGCGAGGGTGACGTCCATCTCCGTGTGCCGTCGGGTGGCGCATCCGCCCCGCAGCCCGCGCGCCAGGGCAGACAGGTCGCTTGGCGACGCCCCACTCCGGAGCATCGATGCAGCGCGTCAGAATTTGCCCCCGCTCACCCAGTGACATCCGGGGCGGCCGGGGATTATGGTGCGAACGAACAAAGTGACAACGTTGTCAGTTGAGCAGGACTCGAAGGGAAATACCCCATGCGGTTTGCTTTCAGACCGTTCCGTCCCCGTGCTTCCGGTATAGCAGCCGGTCTGATGGCCGCCGTACTCGTGAGTGGTGGAGTGGTCGGCATCGCCGAGCCGGCCGCCGCCGCGGGCGCGGAACCGATCGACCTGGTCAATCCGTTCGTCGGAACCCAGAACTTCGGCAACACCTTCCCCGGGGCGAGCGCGCCGTTCGGCATGGTCCAGGTCAGCCCGGACACCGGCGGCCAGGGCGGCTACGACTACAAGCAGGACTCGATCTACGGATTCAGCCAGACGCACCTGTCCGGCGTCGGCTGCGGCGTCATGGGCGAGCTGCCCATCATGCCGACCACGGGTGCAGTCGACTCCGTGGACCCGAACGCCTACCGCTCCCCGTACAGCCACGACGACGAGCAGGCCAGTCCCGGCTACTACCGGGTGGGGCTGAAGAAGTACGACGTCGACGCGGAACTCACCGCCACCGAGCGCACCGGGTGGCAGCGCTACACCTTCCCCTCCACCGGTTCGGCCAACGTCCTGTTCAACACGGGCAAGGCCAACCAGTCCGTGCTGGACTCCGAGGTGCACGTCGTCGGTGACCGCACCATCGAGGGCCGGGTGCACGCCGGGGGCTTCTGTGCCGGACACGACGAGCACACGGTGTACTTCAGCGCCACCTTCGACCGGCCCTTCAAGGCCTACGGCACGTGGGACGGCGCAGACCCGGAGCCCGGTACCCGCGACGCGGAGGGAGACGGCCAGAACGGTGCCTGGGTGACCTTCGACGCGACCACCGACCGGGACGCCGTCCTGAAGGTGGGGCTGTCCTACACCGGTGTGGAGGGCGCCCGTAAGAACCTGGCCGCGGAGACCAAGGAGTCCTTCGACTTCGACGCCACGCGTGCGGCGTTGCGGGACACCTGGAAGAAGCAGCTGGATTCCATCCGGGTCGGCGGAGGCGCGGCGGACCGGCAGAAGGCCTTCTACACCGCGCTCTACCACAGCCAGTTGCACCCGAACCTCGCCGGTGACGTCGACGGCATGTACCAGGGGTTCGACAACAAGACGCACACGGCGAAGGACTACACGCCGTATCAGAACTTCTCGCTCTGGGACACCTACCGGCCGCAGAACCAGCTTCTGCAGATGCTGGAGCCGAAGGTCGCCCGGGACGTCGCGCTGTCGGTCGTCGCGGCCGGCCGGGACGGCGGCTGGCTGCCCCGCTGGGCGCTCGCCAACAGCGAGACCAACATCATGACCGGTGACCCGGTCACCCCCTTCCTCGTAGAGGCCTGGTCAAAGGGTCTGCTCGCCGGACACGAGGCAGAGACCTACGCGTTGCTGAAGAAGAACGCGACCAGCACCCCGCCCGCCGACTCGCCGTACAACGGACGCTCGGGATCGGACCACTACACCGAGCGCGGCTACATCCCGTCAGGTCTCGAGCTCGGCAAGGACTGCGCGGACAAGGGCGGCGACAACGACTGCAAGCACCCGGCGTCGGCCACGATGGAGTACTCCGCCGCCGATGCGTCGCTCGCGCTGATGGCCGACCGGCTCGGACACAAGTCGGACGCCAGGATGTTCGCCGCGCGCGGCCAGTGGTACCGGAACCTGTGGGACTCCTCGATCCAGCAGTTCCGGCCGCGGACGGCCGACGGCACCTGGCTCACGCCCTACGACCCGGTCGAGGCGGCGCACCAGTTCCATGAGGGCGGCGCGTACCAGTACCAGTGGCTGGTACCGCAGGACCCGGCCGGCCTCGTCAGCCTGATGGGCGGCCGGAGCGCCACCGAGAAGCGGCTCGACTCCTTCTTCGTCCACGACAAGCTGCTCACCGACCCGGCGGGCACCGCCCGGAACGACTGGATCTCGCAGCCGTACGACTACTACGGCAAGCCGACGTACAACCCGAACAACGAGCCGGACCTGCACGCCCCGTACATGTACAACTGGGTCGGCGCCCCGGCGAAGACCGCGACCGTGGTGCGTGCGGCGATGACGCTGTTCACCAACGGGCCGGACGGGATGACGGGCAACGACGACCTGGGCACCATGTCGGCCTGGTACGTCTTCTCCTCCCTCGGCCTCTACCCGACGATGAGCGGCGGCGACTTCCTGGCCGTGTCCAGCCCGCAGTTCGAATCGGCGACCGTCCGGATCGGCAGCTATCCCAAGGCGTCCGGCACCAAGGGCCAGGGCGGCACGCTGACGATCGAAGCACCCGGAGCGAGCGACACGAAGCGGTACGTGCAGAGCGTGGCCCTGAACGGCCGGAACGTACCCCAGACCTGGCTGAGCTGGAACAAGCTCGCGCACGGCGGAACCCTTGCCCACCGGCTCGGGACCTCCCCCTCCTCCTGGGGCACGGGCAAGGGCGCCCAGCCGCCTTCCGTCAACCAGGCGTCCCCCGACAGCCGCAAGCACGTCGACGCGTCGCTGCGTCCCGCCTCGGCGGTCGTCCCCACGGGTGACGCCGCACAGACCGCGAAGTTCACGCTGGACGTCCTCGGGCAGGCTCCCGGAAAGCTGAACGTGTCGGTCACGGCGAAGGTGCCCAGCGGCTGGAAGGCCACGACGGCACAGCGTTCGCCACTGGTGATCGATTCCGGTCACCTCCCGGTCCAGAAGAAGGTGTCGCTCGACATCACCGTGCCCCCGGGCGTGGCGGCCGGGTCCTACCCGGTGGAGGTGAAGGTCGCGGGCCGAGGGACGAACTCGGTCACCCGCAAGGCCACCGTCACGGTGGGAGCCGCCACGACCTGCGCGAGCGAGGCGAACGGGCAGTGCGCGGTGGACCTGCGCGCAGACCTCGGCCACGACGGCACGGCCACGGTGGCGAACTCCGACGAGGGTGACTTCGACGGGCATGGCTGGAGCTATGACGGCGACCTGCTGCCCAAGGCGGGTCCGGTCACCTGGGACGGGGTGACGTACGACGCGCCGGACCCCACCGGCACGGCGAACAACTTCCTCGAAGCAGGCGGGCAGGCCCTCCTGCTGCCCGCCGGACAGCACAGTGCGCTGCGGCTGGTCGGCTCGGCGCACAACGGTCCTGTGACCACCACACTGACCGTGCACTACACGGACGGCAGCAGCACGGAGGCACCGGTGACGTTCGGCGACTGGGCGGGCTCCGCGCCGAACGGCAGCACGGTCGTCCTCGACATGCCGCACCGCATCAAGAGGGGCAGCGGTGTCGACGGGCCGTCCATTCGGCTCTTCGGTACGGCCGCCGAGCTCGATGGGGGCAAGACGGTCCGTTCGGTCTCGCTGCCGGACGACTCCCGCGTCGAGATCTACGCTATGACGCTCGTTTAGAGAGGGACGGCGGACCGCCGAAACCCAGCCGGCGGTGCGCCGTTCCGGATCGGTGCACCCCTCTCATCAGGGCCCCGGCGCGAAAGCGCCGGGGCCCTTCGCGTACTCGCCCACCCCGGCATCCGGCCCACCGCCCAATGGGCGCCGACGCCTGCCCGAACGGGGCGGCCACGGCTCGCGTGCCGTCGGCATCTCCGGGTACGACGCCGGTCACGGGCACCGTGACGACCTTCCGGTGTTTCTCACCATGACAACGGCGGCCCGCGTGATGACAGGGGCCGCCCGGGTGTAGGCGGTGAGCGGCCCACGGCAGTACCGGCACGGCCGGTCGAGCGCGGTGTCCTGCCCGTCACGGCGGAGGACCCGCTCGACGCGGGCGCGGCGGGTGGTCGCGGAGAACGAGCGGCAGGCGGCCGCCGTCCGGCGCGGCCTGCGGCACATCCAGTACCGCAGCCACCTCTTTTCGACGGCTGTCTCACCGAGACCGGCCTGACCATCCGACCCGCCTGACCAGCAGCACGACATCCCGAGTTCAACCTCGGTAGTCTGCGGTTGCCTCAACGCGGTTTGGTGGACACGGACGTCGACAATCGGGACCGGCAGGTGCGGTTGTCGTTCCTCGGGTAGGGCTTTGCCTGTCGCCACCGTAGGAGCGACTTCCGCCTCACGGAATGAGACCCCGTCCGGATCGATGACGGCCTCGGGGAGGTCCGTGCGTACCTTGGACGGCCCGTGCCTGCAGGGCGCTCCCGTTCGACCAGCCCGGCGGCTTCCGTGCGGGTCAGCCGCCTGGCCAGGGTGGGCGCTTCGACCCACCGTGCCTTCGTCGGCTCTGTCTGTGAGCCGGGGTCGTGTTCCCGCAGGTGGGCCAGAAGCGTGTCCTGGGTGGGCGCCAAGTCCACCTCGGCGAGCCTCCGAGCGGCCAGCGCTGCGGTGCGTGTCGGCGAGGGCGGGCAACAGCGCGCTGACCTGCCCACGGAGTCTCTCCCCGGCTCTGCTACGTCAGCCATCTCGAAGTGGCGAACCGTGAGGGTCGCGAAATGGCAGTCGCCCAGGTCAGTAGGACGAGAAGCGCACCTGTGGAGGATCTGAAGGAGACTTCGTGTAGTCGTCCCGAACGCCAGGACGAATGACTACGCTACAGGTCGGGGTTGTTCAGCGGCCTGCCGGCGATGGCCGTCGGGGGTAAAGGAGCAGGTCAGTGGCGTGGGACGAGTGGGACCAACTGAAGACTGAAGCGCTGGATCGCCAGCAGGCGGGCACGTCGCACATGCAGCTCAACCAGTACCCTGGTGACTCGGGCCCGGGCCCGGCCCCGACGACGCCCGGCAGCACGGGTGACCTCAACGTCAACCAGCAGGATCTCTCCAAGATCGGCAGCCACGCGCATACGCTCTACGACCAGCTCTGGGACCAGGCCCGTCTGGACAACACGAGCGTCGACAAAGCGGCGAGCGATCTGGCCTCACAGGGATTCGCGCTCGGCTCCGGTCTCCAGCATGTGTCGAACCGCTGGTCCACGCAGCTGAACAGCGTCCTCGACGCCTGCGCGCACATCTCCAACCACATGCAGGTAACCAAGAAGATCCATGACGGTGACGAGGCCTACATCCTGCGGCAGGTGAGCAGCATCGACACTCTCGACGCCGGTTTCGACGAGCGGGTCGGAACGGCCGGGGGCAAGAACCCGATCTACGGCGAGAAAAAGTAACTGCACAACGGGGGCCCACTCATGGATTTCGACACTCTGCGCCACGCCAACCTCAAACTGCTCGACGACGCCGTCGAGGACTGGTCGGTCATCGTCCGCAGCCTCCAAACCCTCGCCAGGGACGCCGAAGACGGCTTGCACCAGGCAGCCAACAAGGCGAGCTGGGCCGGCGAGAACTCACAGGTCACCAAGGAGTTCATCGGCAAGACGGCGGGCGAGATCAAGGACGCCCACACCCAGGGCAAGTCCATCCACGGCATTCTCAAGGACACTGCCGGGGAGCTGAGGGCGTACCACACCCAGCTGAAGGATGCCATCGACCGTGGCCTGCAGAAGAACCTCACTGTGACGAACACCGGTGACGGCGGTTTCACCGTGACCATGAACGTCCACCCGGACCGGGCGGCGAAGGGCCATACCCCACCCTCCCATGCTCAGAGCGACGTCAATGCCCTGCGCGACGAGATCCAAGGAATTCTCGGCAAGGCCACCGAGAGCGACAACTCCGCCAGCAAGATCCTCAAGGCGCTTGCCGACCAGACCGACTACGGTTTTGGTGACGCCAGTTACAAGGACCGGGACGCAGCCGCTGAAGCACTCAAGACCGCCGACGATCTGGCGGCACTCGTCAAGAAGGACCCGGATGATCTCTCCACCGCCGAATTCGACCGGCTCAACGCGGGGCTGAAGCAGTACTCCGCCGACCCGCTGTTCGCCGAACGCTTCGCCACCACGCTCGGGCCGCAGAAGACGCTGGACTTCTGGGCCGGCGTCACCGATCCGCACACGGGGTGGGACCTACGCCGTGACCGCCGGGAGCAGTTCGACGACCTCCAGAAGAACCTGAGCCTCACACTCGCCAACGCCACCCAGAGCGACAGCGCCGCGATGACCTCATGGAAGGGCAACATGGTGGCCCTGGTCGACCAGCCCGTGGGGCGCGGTGGGGGCTTCCCTCTGGGCGGACAGGTGATGAGCAACCTGATGCGCTGGGGCGACTACGACGATCAGTTCCTGAACAGCTACGGCGACAAGCTCATGGCCACGGAGAAGAAGTTCACGGGCAACGGGCAGCACGGAGCCTGGCAGCGTCTGGGGCCCGACGCGACGCTCAACCACACCGGCACGGATACCGGATGGGACCCGATGACGGGGTACCTCAAGGCCCTCGCCAACAACCCGGACGCCGCGACATCCTTCTTCAACGACACCTTCCTCACCAAGGACGAGGACCACGAGTTCACAGAGAAGAAGGACGACAAGGAGGTCAAGAAGTCACTGACCAACTTCGACTACCTCTTCGAGGAGCGTGACTGGCCCGCCGACTTCGACTCCGAACACGAGGAGAGCATCGCGGGACGGAACAACCTGGCGATGGCCCTTGAGGCCGCCACCACAGGTCACCCGGCAGGTGAGCGGCCGACGCTGGACACGCCCCACCACAACGCCGAACAGACCAGGCTCATGGAACGACTGGTGTCGTCCATCGGTGAGGACCCGGACGAACGTCTGCTCAAGTATGGACACATGCTCGACAGCGTGGGGCAGATCACCTCCGAGTACCTGCCGGACATCAATCGGTCCATCAGCGACGCTGATCGGACCGACCCCGACTCGACGTCCTGGAAGCAGACGCAGAAGATGTACCCGATGTACGGGGAAGAGGCCGTACTCGAGCCGCGAGACGTCACCAAGCTCCTCTTCACCGTGGGCCAGAGCCCGGACGGCTACGCGGCGGTAGAGGTGGGGCAGAAGGCTTACATGAGTCAGCTGATGGAGTACCACCTCAACCCCGATCTGCCTGCCGGTCAGGTCGTGGACGACGACACGGAAGGCATTGTGAGGCGAATCGCGGAGAAATCGGGGGAGATCTCCGGAACTCTCGCCCTGGGCCGCCAGGAGGAACTGGCGGCTGCCGGGAAGGAGGCGGATGAGGCGTACAAGGACTCGATGGATCTGGTCAAGAGCGGCATCTCGGGTGGTCTCGGTACGGCGGTCGGAGTAGGGACCTCCTTCGTCGCCACCCCCTGGATCGGAGCCGCCGCGGGTGGAGCCACCACGACCATCACCGGCACCGTCCTCGAATCCATGTTCCAGGACTTCAAGAGCACGGAACTGGAGGATTCCGAGGACACGAGGGGTGAGCTCTGGCAAGACAGCCTGAAGAACAACGGCAACCGCTCGGGCCAGGCAGCTCGGCTGGCCGCGGAAGAGCACGGCATGGTCGACCCCGCGGACGCCGAGACCTGGGCTCGGGAAAGCGGTGCGCAGGGCTTCTACAACGCCCAGTCGATCGTCGACGGCCGTACCCCGGGCAGCCGGACAACGTCCTGACAAAGTCGCCGAGCCCCGCCCAGATACCAAGCAGCCCTCGAGAGGTACCAGCATGTCCCGCCGTCGACCGATCCCTGGAACACGCTCCGGTCCTGCCTTCGCGGCCGTCGTTCTCGCCGTCCTGGCCGCCACGGTCACAGGATGTGGCGCCGACGAGGAGACCAGGGACTATTCCGTGCCAGGCACCCTTTGCGGCATACAGTTCGACATCAAGGAGCTCACTCCGTTCCTCCCGCCGGGGAAGAAGCTCTCCGTCAAGCCCGACGTCTCCCCCGCGGCGACCTGGTGCGATGTGTCCGTGGATGGAAAACTTGCCGTCAGAACGGTCCAGACCTGGTGGCAGGGCGGGCGTGACACGGCGTACTTCCTCCGCAGCCAGACTCTCGAGCGGGTGGAGAAGACCGCCGACGAGGGGCGGTACGTGTACTCCGGCAACCAGGCCTTCGGCAAGACAAAGGACTGCGTTGACGCGAAGTACAAGCAAGAGCTCTATACGGGAGTTCAGGCCTACGGTTCCGATCACGAGGACGCCGACGCCATGAAGCGTCTGATCGTCTCCTTCACCGAGAAGGTCGAGACGTCGGATGCGTGTGACAGGCAGGTGTCATGAGGGACAAGTCGCGTAACGCCGGTGACCCTTCCCATGTCGTCGGCCCATGAAGGGCCGGCGTTCGACTCACCCCGCGCGTATGGGCTGCTCTCCGAGGGGTGCGCAGGCAGGAGCGCTGTCAGGCAGGAACAGGTGTGGGCCGCCCTGGCCCCCAATTGCATGGTGCCGTCCGTACGTGTAGAACCCCGACGCAGCCTGGCTCTCCAGGCGGCACACGTCGAACAGCAGAAGCGGCGGCGGCGCGGTGTGCAGCGGCTCCCTTGTACTCCTCTTCCACGTTGGAGACGCGGCTGCAGGTGCCGGTTGGGCTTCCTCGGATAGTGCGTTGCGTCGGCAGGACTGTAGAGGTGAGGTCCGGCCGCGCCAACTGAGTGGTGCGCACCGCTGCCCGCCAGTCCGCCGGCTGCTGAGCTTCGCCCCGTTTCGAGGGCAGAGGGGAGATTACCCCTGCGTCGTTCACCTGTTCCCGATGACCTCGCCCCTGGAGTGCGTGGCGATTCTGGAGTCTGCCTCAAAGGGCCTTTGAACTGCGGGTTCTCCTGGGCTGTCGGGTGTGGTCGGTGGCGCTCGACCTGTTTCCCGAAATGCAGCGGGTCGAGCGGACGGATCGGCCACCCGAAGCCGCCTGACCCGCGGGCTCACTACGCATGCGGTGAACGGAAGAGGGTTTCAGGGCCTTGGCCCAGCATTCTTGCCGCTCGAATGACGCTTGCGAAGAGCCCGGAAGAGCCGCTCGATTGACGGATCCCCGCCCCGACGACCCCAAGCGCCGGCGGCCCGGCGCCCGGTAGGCCCCGGTCGTCTTCGTTGCCGGAGCGCTGCGCGTGGTCCGTGCCTCACCCCCGCCGGGCTTGAGCCGCGTCTCCTCGCCCAGTCAGTCCGACTGCTTCTCCATGTGCTCCAGGACGTGCTCGGAGATACGGGCGAGTGCCTTGAGTTGACTTGGCGTCAGGGCTTCGATGAACAGTCGGCGGACGTGCTCCACGTGATGGCCTGCGGCCTCTTCGATCGCCTTGTAGCCGGCCGGGGTGGCGACGATGAACGCCCCGCGTCCGTCGTCGGGGCATTCCTCCCTGGCCAGGAGCCCGCGTTTCGTCATCCGCGTGACCTGGTGGGACATGCGGCTCTTCTCCCACTCCACGAGTTTGGCCAGATCCAGCAAGCGCATCCGCCCGCCGCCCCTCTCGGTGAGGCCGGCGAGTACCACGTAGTCGGATGCGGACATTCCGGAGTCGGACTGGACGTGGCGGGACAGCCGTCCGATGAGCTTCTCCTGCATGCGGATGAAGTTGTCCCAGGCGGCTTTCTCTTCCCCGGCGAGCCAGCGCGGCGGTGCGTCCATGGAAGCAGTTTAACGAGGCCGTCTGTCAGTTATCTGCGTGCAGGGGCGGGGCGGAACCTTGATGAGGCAGCGCCCGCCGTGTCCGGGGCGACAAGACCCTGGGGCGGCCACTTCCCGGCGATCGCCGAGGGCGGCGTGATCCGCCGCTCCGTCATCCGGCGGACCAGGCGTGCCTTAACAAGCGCGTTCGCGAGGTCCCGCACAGGGTGAACTCCGCCCGCCGGGCAACTAGTTGACACGTCCACCGTCGCTGCTAGTGTGGATGACGTGTCAACCACTTGGTCGAGCTGACCGACCTCGAAGCCGTGACCGTCTCGCTGCGGAAGCGGAGCCTGTCCGGGATGCGATGCCGAGCGTCTCGACGCGGTGGTTGGCCGACTCGGCCCCAAGGCCGCCTGCGCGGCGCGTACGGCCGTATTCCGGCGTCGAGATCGACGGCGTTCGTCCGAACACCCCGAGCACGCGAAGACAAGTATCCGGAAAGGGATTCCATGAGCAACGAAACGAAGTCCGGCCTGCAGGCACTGCTGACGCCCGAGGAGAGCGTCGTCGTCCTGATCGACCACCAGCCGTTCCAGTTCGCCAACCTGAACAGCCACGAGCCCACGATGATCGTGAACAACGTCGTCGGGCTCGCCAGGGCCGCCAAGGTGTTCGAGGTCCCGACCATCCTGACGACCGTCTTGGAGGAGCGTGGCGGCTACCTCATCAAGGGGCTGCAGGATGTGTTCCCGGAGCAGAAGCCAATCGATCGCACGTTCATCAACACCTGGGAGGACGAGCGTGTCGTCGACGCCGTCAGGGCGACCGGCCGCAAGAAGCTGATCATCGCCGGTCTCTGGACGGAGATCTGTGTCGCGATGCCGGCGATACAGGCGGCGGGTGAGGGCTTCGAGGTGTTCGTAGTCACCGACGCCTCGGGCGGTGCCTCGAAGGAAGCTCATGAGATGGCGGTGCATCGCATGGTTCAGGCGGGCGTGGTGCCGATCACCTGGCAGGCCGTCGCGGGGGAGTGGCAGCGCGACTGGGCCCGCGAGAAGACCTTCCCGGGCATGACCGAAGTCCTGCTCCAGTACGGGGGCGCCACCGGCGTCGCCTTCAGCTGGGAGACGCAGCTGCTCGCTTCAGGGCGTGCCGGGAACACCGCCTGACGGACACGTCAGGCGGTGGCCCCTTGCGGCCGTGCACGGCTCGTCAGTCGCGAAGCAGCTCCGATGGGGGCTGCTGGTCGGCACAGCGGCCGGTTCCGTGACCAAGGCCTCGGTCCGGGAACCGGTCGATGACCAGGGCCGCGGACCGCTGAGGATCACCACAGTCGCCCCCTGAGGGCGTGACGCCCAGGTAGTGCGCGCTCTGCCCCCGAGTCGCAAGCCCGGATTTCCTTGATCCGCCCGGCATCGCGTTCGTTTCCTAGGCCAGTCGTTCCGATAAGGGCCGGCGAGCGTGGTGACTGGCCATGGTGGGGGCGCGGTGGCCTGGCCTACTGCCTTGCACGGTTCGAGGTGTCAGCGCTGGTGGCGTAGGCGGCATTGAGGATGCGTCGCAGGCGGAAGCCGTCCGGGGCGATGGCGGTGATGAGCGCTGCGGGACCGGCGAGGGGGGTGAGAACCGCTTGAGCGTCGTCCGGGGTCTCGATGAGGACCTGAGGCTCGAGCGGGCTCTCGTCGAAATCCGGTTCGATGAGCAGGATTTGGCCGGTCGCCCGATGGTGGCCGAGAACAGCCGGGGTGTCCCATCCGGGTGCCCCCGGCCCGTATTCCGCTTCTTGGTCGAGGAGCACGTGGCCGCCGCGACGGACGGTGAGCCGGGTTGCCACATGACCGGGTGGTTCGCCCATGCGCCCGAGTACCTGCTCTTCGCGCAGGACGAGCCGCGCGGTGGGGGCGAGGTCGATGGTCCAGGCCTGCCGTAGATTGCTGCCGGCCGCGCTGATCAACGGTTTGGGCAGCCAGCGGATCTCCGCGTGATCCGCCACAGTCAGGTGCACGTCGTAGGTGGCGTGCGCGGTGGTCGGGCCTCTCAGGGCAAGAGTCGCAGCTGCGGAGGTGATGTGGAGGGAGGCGCCCTGCAGCGCGGTCGCTTCGATGCGCAGGCGGTCGCCGCCGAGGGGGGCGCTCATGGCACCTACGACGCACACCCGCGCCTCGGTGTCCCGTGACCGCAGACGCCGGAATTCGAAGGGCCCGTCGCCGTCCAGGACGGGCAGGACGGTAGCGCCGGCCCTGGCGGCCGCGGTGACACGGGCGGTGGCCCGTACTCCCACGGCGCCGGTGCTGCGGCCGGCCGGTGGGGCAGGTGCGGTGTCAGGGGTCATGCGGGGCCTGCGGACCAGTCGGCGAGGCGTTCGCGGACCCAGTCGGCGACCGGTTTGACGCCGCCCTCGTCCTTGAGGGAGGTGAAGGCGACCGGGAGGTCACCACGCTGGGTCCTGGCATCGTGGGCCATGGCGTCCACGTCGGAACCGACATAGGGGGCGAGGTCGGTCTTGTTGACGACGAGGAGGTCGGCAGTGGTGACGCCGGGTCCGCCCTTGCGTGGGATGTCGTCGCCGCCGGCCACGTCGATGATGAAGATCTGGTTGTCCACCAGACCCTTGGAGAAGGTGGCGGTGAGGTTGTCGCCGCCGGACTCCACCAGGATCAGGTCGAGGGAGCCGATGGACTCCTCCAGGTCCTCGACGGCTTCGAGGTTGGCGGAGATGTCGTCGCGGATGGCGGTGTGCGGACAGGCCCCCGTTTCGACGGCCTTGATCCGCTCGGGCGGCAGGATCGCTTCCCGGAGCAGGAAGTCGGCGTCCTCGCGGGTGTAGATGTCGTTGGTGACCACGGCGATGGACACTTCGGTGCGCAGTGTCCGGCACAGGGCTGCGACGGTGGCGGTCTTTCCCGAGCCCACGGGGCCGCCGAGCCCGATACGCAGGGCGCGGCGGGTCCCGTCGGGGCGCTCGGTGGCAGGTGCGCTGTAGGTGTGCCGGTGGGGGAACTTCTCGTCGAGGTCGTGGCCGAGGTGCATGCGTTTCCTTGTGTGTTTCTCGTGGTGGGTCATCAGGAGGCGAAAAGGCGGGCCGGCCGGGTGGCGTGCTGCTGAGCGCTGATGTCCAGCAGTGGCGCGGAGGCCGCGGGCAGCACGTCGACTCCCTCTTCGGCGACGCGCCGCGCTGTGGCTGTGGCGGTCGCAGCGACGCGGTCGAGTTCCGGAACGAGGCGGGCGAGCACCGCAGTGGCGTCGAACGGATCCAGGCTGAGCAGCCGCACCGTAGCGGTGGCCGGCCCGCTGACGGTTTCGTACAAGGCCGCATAGGCGGCGTCCAGCGGTTCGAGTCCGGCCGACCTGGCGGCCACACCCAGCACCACCGGCTGGTGTGCGCCCCGAGGCCGGGCCGCGGCAAGCGCGTCGAGTTCGGCCGAGGGCCAGGTGGCGCGCGCCGCTCGCATCATCTGCCGGCCCAGCTTCCGGGCGGTGTCCCGCAGGGCCGCCACCGGGGTACGGGTGTCGGCGGCCGTGTCCAAGGCCAGTGGGTCGTGCCCGGCGGCGGCCGCGGCGGCCAGCGCCGCCGCGACCAGCCCGGCGGTGTGCAGCCGGCCCCGGCAGAAATCCTCCAGGGACTCGGCGTCCCTGATTCGGCCGACCGCGACTGCCGGTTCGGCCCCGCCCGAGTGGGCGTGACCTCCGGCGGGGAACCTCCCGTCAGCCAGCACGAGCAGCGCGGCACGGTTCATTCTCATTCCTCTGCTTGGCGGTTCGGGGTCTGTGCCGGCGACAGTCTCAGAAGAGGAAGTAGCGCTGCGCCATGGGGAGTTCCGAGACGTAGGCGCGGTCGACGATGTGGCCGTCGACGAAGGTCGTCACGTCGGTCACCTTCGCCCCTCCGACGATGACCTCGTAGGTGTCGGGGTCGATCCGGACGGCGGGGGTGGCGCTGTTCTCCTTCATGTCGGCCTTCTTGACCGGGCGCGTGTCCGCGATGGCCCTGAACCGCTTGTTCAGCTTGCGGCCCTTGGCCACCCCGTTCTTGACGGCCCGTTCGGTGACGAAGTTGTAGGAGAGAGAACCAGGAGCCAGGCCGGTGGCTCCCCACATCGGGCGGGGCAGTACCGGCTGAGGGGTGGGGATCGACGCGTTGGCATCCCCCACCTGCGCGTACGCGATCTGCCCGCCCTTGATGACCATGTGCGGCTTGACACCGAAGAACTTCGGCTCCCACAGCACCAGGTCGGCCAGCTTTCCGGTCTCCACCGAACCGACGACGGAGCCGATGCCCTGGGCGAGGGCCGGGTTGATGGTGTACTTCGCGACGTACCGGCGGGCGCGTCGGTTGTCGGCCAAGGGCGGCTCGGCCGCCGGGGTCGCGTCTGCCGGTGCCTTGGTCTTCCTGCCCCTCGGCTCGGCTTCCGGCTTGTCCCGGGGCTGGTCTTCCTCCAGGAAGCCGCGGCGGACCTTCATGACGTGTGCGGTCTGCCAGGTGCGCATGATCATTTCACCGATGCGGCCCATGGCCTGGGCGTCCGAGGACATGATCGAGATGGCGCCGAGGTCGTGGAGGATGTCCTCCGCGGCCATCGTGGAGGGACGGATCCGCGAGTCCGCGAAGGCCAGGTCCTCCTCGACCTTGGGATTGAGGTGATGACAGACCATCACCATGTCGAAGTGCTCCTTGACCGTGTTGACGGTCAGTGGGCGGGTGGGGTTGGTCGAGGCGGGCAGCACGTTCGGCTCGCTCACCATCTTGATCATGTCCGGGGCGTGGCCGCCGCCGGCACCTTCGACGTGGAAGATGTGGATGGACCGGCCGTCGATCGCGTCGATGGTGTCCTGGACGAAGCCCGCCTCGTTCAACGAGTCGGCGTGCAGTGCGAGCTGCACCCCGGTCTCCTTGCAGACCTCCAGGCACTTCTTGATGACGGCGGGGGTCGCGCCCCAGTCCTCGTGGATCTTCAGTCCGATGACACCGGCGTCCACCTGGTCCAGCATGGACTCCTTCGACATGGTTGCGCCCTTGCCGAGCAGTCCGATGTTCACCGGGAAACCGTCCAGCGCCTCAAACATGCGGTCGATGTGCCACGAGCCCGGGGTGACCGTGGTGGCCGTGCTGCCCTCCGCCGGCCCCGTCCCGCCGCCGATGAGCGTGGTGACACCGGAGGCGAGCGCCTCGTCGATCTGGTCGGGGCAGATGAAGTGCACATGGGTGTCGATCCCGCCGGCGGTGAGGATCCTGCCCTTGCCCGCGATGACCTCGGTGTCCGGACCGATGACGAAGTCGGTGGGCCTGGGGCCGATGCCGTTGTGGCCGACCCCCTCCTCGTGCAGACGATCCATCGTCTCGGGGTTGTACGCCTTGCCGAGCGCGACGATGTTCCCGTCCCGGATGGCGACATCCGCTTTGACGACGCCCCAGTGGTCCAGGACCACCACGCCGGTGATGACCGTGTCCGGAGGCACCGCGCCGGCGGCGGCCGCGGACTTGCCGGGTCGGGCCCTGCCCGGGTCGCGCGGCACGACGGACTGGCCCATCGACTCGCGGATCACCTTGCCGCCCCCGAAGACCATCTCGTTGCCGCTGCGCCCCGGGCCCCCCGACCAGTCGTCCTCGATCTTGATCCGCAGCGCCGTGTCGGCGAGGCGGATGCAGTCACGAGTCGTCGGACCGAACCGGTCCGCGTAGGCGGCGCGGGTCAAGGGGTCGGAGGGCTTCGGCTCGTCGTGGCAGCACGAACAGTCCGGGCACTGTGCCATGGAATTCACACCTGTTCCTTGTCGAACGAACCCTTGACGTCGTCGAGCGACCCCTTGACCTTCTCGGGCAGGCCCCGGACCTTGTCGCGCAGACCGTGCACCACGCGGTCACCCTCGATGGGCACGAGCTCGACCTCTTCGGTGATGCCGGGCTCGAAACGTACGGAGCTGCCGGCTGGAACGTTCAGACGCAGGCCCCACGCTTTCCTGCGGGGGAACGTGAGCCCGTCGTTGGCTTCGGCGAAGTGGTAGTGGGAGCCGACCTGGATGGGGCGGTCGGTCGGGTTCTCGACGGTCAGCTTCGTGACCTGGTCGAGCTGCCTGTGGCGTTCGTTGAAGATGACCACCTCGTCCCCCTTCCGGGGGGAGAAGTCCACCCGTCCCGGCGAGACGGCCGGTTCTTCGTCCTCGCCTGCTTCGGGGAAGGGGCCGTGGATGGTGACCAGCTTCGTGCCGTCGGGGAACGTCGCCTCCACCTGCACGTTCTCGATCATCTCCGGGACGCCCTCCATGACTTCCTCCCGGGACAGCACCTTGCGTCCGGAGGACATGAGCTCGGCGACGCTTCTGCCGTCCCTGGCCCCTTCGAGGACGTGGACGATCAACAGCGCCATCGTTTCCGGGTAGTTCAGCCGCACGCCGCGGGCCCGCCGTTTCTCCGCGACGTCCGCCGCCACGTGGATCATCAGGCGCTCTTGTTCGTGTGGGGTCAGGTGCACAGCCAATTCCCTGCATTCGCTCCCGCCCAGGACTCCTGTGCTGGGCTGTGAGCCGGGGTTGTGGCCATGCACATCCACCGTTCGGAAAGACACCATGGCGTTGCACCGGGTGCCCTGTGCGCGGCACGGATGTTGTCCTCGGCCGTACAGCCCCGACTCGACGTGGAGCCATCATGATCACGCTGCCAGGGTCGTAGCCTCGTGATCACTCACACGGAACCCGAATGAGTGATCACGAAGCTGAAGGGCTGACGGCCCGGGGAGACCTTGCAACGTCGGGGCGGGAGGTGCCGGGTCAGGATCCGGCGCCCGATCAGCCCGAGGAAACCGGCCCCCAGCCTGCGCTCCCTCGCCGAGGGCTCACCCGGTCTGGTTCACGGGAAGATTTCGAGGAGGCGATCGACGCTGGGTCCCGGACCAGCGTGTGGGGCGTCACCCACGACGCGAGCCCGTGGGAGAACGTCGCCGGGTCCCTCCGCGACATCGGCGTCGCATGGGACGGCACCGTGTGGGGCGTGAACTCCTTCGACAACGTCCACCGCTACACCGGCGACCAGCCCAGCTGACCCCGCCTTGCCGTGCGGCGGGGCCCGGCAGCAGCACAGTAGGGCTCCGCCGCCCTGTCGGGCTCTGCCGGCGAGCACCTTACGTTCGCCAGTGGTCGTCAGGCGGTGACCCGGACTGTCGTCCACCGGCCGCATCCACGATCAGCACGTTGGTGGCGGGGTAGCGGGAAAATCCCGGCGTTGCCACGTCCGTCGAACTCAACGCGAGCCTGATGGGTGCCCGCGAATCGTTCCTGCGGTGAACCTCTGCGTCCGTGAGGGTGAGAGACGGTCGTCATGCATGAGCCGGTGACGTGAGGCCGGTAGAACACGGAAGATCCCGCCGCGCTCGTTGCGCCACCGCGTTCCGTGCCCGGGGCGGTGAAATCTCTCCGTAGTTGCGACCGCTGGTCCAAGACGTTGGTGAAGGGGGCTCGTCAATGAGCCGAGGCTTGATCGTCGTAGACGTGCAGAACGACTTCTGTGAAGGAGGCAGCATTCCCGTCGCAGGCGGCGCGCAGATCGCGACGAAGATCGCCGACCTGGTGGAGCAGAGCGCGGGCCGGGACTACCAGTACGTCGTGGCCACCCGCGATCACCACATCGACCCGGGAAGTCACTTCTCGGAGAACCCGGACTTCAAGGACAGTTTTCCCGTGCACTGCGTGGCCGGGGACGAGGGCGGGGAGTTCCACCCGCACTTCGCTCCCGCCGCCGCCGGCGGCAAGGTCGACGCCGTCTTCTTCAAGGGCGCCCACAGCTCCTCCAAGAGCGGCTTCGAAGGTGCCGACGAGCAGGGCACGTCCTTGGCGGACTGGCTGCGCGCCCGCGGGGTGGAGGACGTCGACGTGGTGGGTATCGCCACTGACCACTGCGTGCGCGCCACCGCGCTGGACGCAGTGAAGGCCGGCTTCCGTGCGCACGTACGCCTGGACTACTCCGTCGGCGTCGCCCCCGACACGATCGCCTCTACCCTGGACGACTTCCGTGAAGCGGGCGTCGTCGTATCCGGAGAGGTGCCCGTACCGCAGTAGCGCTTCACAGCGGACCGGAGCGGCAGCGGGCCGGGTGGCGGGTGCGTCGTGTTGCCGGCACCGGCGGCACGACGCACTCCTGCGTGCTGCGCTCCCTTGGTCCGCCGAGCATGGTGGAGTGGGGGAGCCGCCACCTCGAAAACACTCGGCTGCTGGGGGAAGGGCCGGGCCAGGCGACTGGCTACGTACTCGTGCCGGTGCCGTACGACCGGTGGGCGCGCTGGACAGGGAGAGGGCCGCCGGGTGCGTCGGAGTGGCGGTGGAGGATGCCCCGTGGCGCGTGTGGCCTTGATGATCGGTCGCCGGCTGAGCTCGACACCCGCCACAGTCCGTACGCCGACGGCGGGCGATGCCGTCCGGGGTCACGATGGTGGCCCCGGTCGTACGGTCGCTGGTCACGCCCCGGGTCCGGGTGAAAGCACTTCTTTCCGCCGCCCGGCGCTCGGGGCATACGGCTCGTGTCAGGACAGGTCGGTGTGGGCCGACGGTTCAGCTCGACGCGAGTGTGTGCTGGTGACGGTCAGCGGCGGCCGGTGGCCAGGATGACGAGGAACTGGCCGCCGCCCGGTTCGATGTCGGCGGTCACCGGCAGCCCCGGTACGAGTCGGGAGAACCGGTCCACCAGCCAATCCGCCACCTCTTGGGCGTCCCGCCTGGTCGGACAACGGCCCACCATCTCGCGGCCTCCCTTGCGCTCCAGTCTCCCGGCTACGGTGATCAACGGCGCGGGTTCGACCACGTACAGGTGGTCCGGCCAGGCGATGACCACCTTGACCGCGCCTTTGCGGGTGTTGCATCCGCGGTGCGCGAGCCGTTCGGCGACCTTGGCCTTCCGGTCGGCAGTCCGGCTGTCGACGCTGGGCCCCCGTGGGTCGTTCACCGACTCGTCGGGGTCGACCGCTTCGTCACACACCCAGCACCGCCAGCCGTCGCGCTCGGCCACATCATCAAGGAGACTCATCCGAGCAAACTAGCCTGCCCGGCCGCCTCCTCGCGCACCAGGGGCCCCCGGCAAGGTCTCAGTGACGGCCAACCATGCTGCACTTCCTGGCGATCAGCATCACCGATGCTTTGACCTGTGTGAATGCCGATACTTCGCTGGCCCGCCAAGGTAGCGAGGCGGTGGGCCCGAGGGTGACGAAGGCGGGGAACCGGAGGGCAGTGACGGCCCGGTGCGGCGTGGAGTGCGCGGCGGATCTGCTGGATGTCGCGGTCGCCGATGGGTGGGTATCGCAGGCGCCGGGGCGCGGGTGAGGCAGAGCCGTCGGCGGTGCCGGTGGCGTCGGGCGTACGGCAGACGGTCGAAGTTGTCGGCGCACAGTCCGATGTGGCGTCCGGTGGTGGTGGCCTGGTGCCCGGGCCGGCCGCGCAGCCCAGGTGTCGGGCGGGCCGGCCCACGTCAACCGGGTCCGACTGCGGTGGTCATCGGAGGCCGGCAGGGAAAGTACCCCGCCGACGGCGGCGGCACCGGTCTGCCGGCCGGCCGGTACCCTTTCGGGATGACCCAGCCCCTTATGCCCCCCGAGCGGCGGCCCGCGAATCACGGGCCGAAGGCGGCTGCCCGCAATCGGGACGCTCTGATCGTCGCCGCGCGGGAGATCTTCGCGTCCCACGGGCTGGATGCTCCGCTCTCCGCGATCGCGCGCCGCGCCGGGGTCGGGCAAGGCGTCCTGTACCGGCATTTTCCTGACCGGGCGGCCGTGGCGATCGCGGTCCTGGAGGAGAACGTGCGGCAGGTCGAACAGGCGGCCGCGGCCGAGGGCGCGCTCTTCGCCGATGTTCTCGGCGTTCTGACCTGGCACCTGACGGAGTCGGCCGCGTTCCTGGGCCTGCTGCACAGCAACGGGGCCACCGGCCACTCGGATGCGCTCGCGCACGCCCTGGTCCTCTCGGGCCGGGTCGAGTCCGCCCTGCGGCAACACCTGCCGATGAGGCACCGGCTGGGCGCGGCGAACGACCTCATGCTCGCCGTAGCCATGGTCTCCGGCGCCACCAGCGGTCCCACACGCGAGGTGCGGGAACGCCGGGCGAGGGCCGCATGGCGGCTCCTCGACGTCGAAGTGGGGCCGGTCCGGCCTTTCGAGGGGTGACGGCCGGGGGCGTCAGCCGCCGTTGGACTGCCGGGTGCCCTTCCCCAGGGCGTCGAACGTGTACAGGTATCCGCCGGCCGGTCCGCTGACGGTCATGTATGCCTTGGTCCCGCCGGGTGTGATGGCCACGTTCGTCGCCGACTCGAGCCCTTCGGGGCGGGTGGGGATCTCGACGGTCGCCAGGTGTTCGCCGTGCTTGCTGTACACGGCCATCGCCGCTCGGCCGTGGAGGGCCTGGTAGAGGTTGCCGTCCGCGTCCACGGCGATCGAGTCGGTCTGGGCGATCCCGCCGTCCACGCGGATCGCGGTGTGCCGGGAGGTCATGTCTCCCTCCTCGTCGAGGCGGAGGTAGGAGATCCGGTTCTGTGTGAGTTCGCTGATCCACAGCCCCCGGTAGTCCGCGTCGAAGGAGATTCCGTTCACCGAGGCGAGTCCGTCGGCGAGGACGGTGGACTTCTTGCCGTCGCGCTCGATCCGCACCACCCGCCCCCGCGCATCACCCGTGGACAGGCTGCGTGAGTCGCTGACGTACAGGTTGCCCTCCTTGTCGAAGGCGATGTCGTCAGGGTTCATCTTCGCCCCGTCGACTTCGCCGGAGAAGAAGGTCCGCGAGTCGCTTCCGTCGGGGGCCAGACTGACAACCTCACCATGGGCGTAGTCGGTCAGGTACAGGCGGCCGTCGTACGGGCTGAACTGCGCCGAGGTGTAAGCCCCCCGGTCATCGGTGTGCACGGCCCGCGACGTCTTCTTCCTCACGTCGACGCGCATCACCTTCGGCTTCCCCGCAGGTGCGGTGACGTCGACGACCAGCAGTCTGCCGTCCTCGTCGAAGGTGGGGCCTTCGAGCAGGGTCATCCCGGTCGCTTCGTGCACCTTGGTCAACTGCATGACCTGGTGGGCGCGGATGGTCCTGTCCGCACCGGCGGCGGCCGGTGCACCGACGGCAGAGCCGCTCGTTTCCGTACCGCATCCGGTGAGGGCCAGCGTGCCGGCGGTGGCGAGCGCTGCGAGGGATCGGACCGGGAGTCGTCGCACGGGGGGATCACTCTTCCTGTCTGTGGGGAGCCCGTCGGCCAGGTGGTTCGCCTGGTCCGTACGGGGGCGCGGAGGCGCCCTGCACGCGTGTGAGGGTCACTCGTGCCGCAACCGGACAGCATTGTCCGGTAGTTGCTACCGTAGCGGACGGCCGCTCGATCCGATGCGGCCGACCGATTGGAGTGAGACCCCCACATGACGAGCACTCAAGCGACGGACCCCAACGACATCGACGCCCTGCGGCAGCGCTACAGCCTCGAACGTGAACGGCGGGTACGGACGGACGGTGCCCGCCAGTACCGCCGGACAGAAGCCGAGTTCGGCTACTACGCCGCCGATCCCTACGCGGGCGAAGTGGCCGCGCGTGAGCCGCTGACGGACACCGTCGACGTCGCTGTGATCGGTGGCGGGTTCGGCGGCATCCTCGCCGGGGCACGGATGCGGCAGCAGGGCGTGGGACGCGTGCGGATCGTCGAGAAGGGCGGCGACTTCGGCGGCACCTGGTACTGGAACCGCTACCCGGGCATCCACTGCGACATCGAGTCGCACGTCTACCTGCCGATGCTCGACGAGACCGGCTACGTGCCGGAGTGGAAGTACGCTCCCGGCGAGGAGATCCGCCGCCACGCGGTGCGCATCGCCGAGAAGTACGACCTCTATCCGGACGCCCTGTTCTCCACCGCGGTCACCTCGCTCACCTGGGACCAGGCGTCCGAGACGTGGATCGTGGCCACCGACCGCGGCGACGCTTTCCACGCGACGTACGTCGTCACGGCCACCGGCACCCTGTCCGAGCCGAAGCTGCCCGGGATACCCGGCATCGAGACCTTCCAGGGCCATACCTTCCACACGTCGCGCTGGGACTACTCCTACACCGGCGGCACCCCGGACGGCGGGATGACCGGCCTCAGGGGTAAGCGGGTGGGCATCGTCGGCACCGGGGCCACCGGCGTCCAGGCCATCCCGATGCTGGCCGAGGACGCCGAGCACGTCTACGTCTTCCAGCGCACCCCCTCAAGTGTGGACGTGCGCGCCAACCGCCGCACCACAGCCGCGGATGTCGGCGCCGACCGGGAGGGCTGGGCCCGCGAGCGTCGTGAGAACTTCTTGGCGATCGTCTCCGGCGAGCAGGCCGACCAGGACCTCGTGGCCGACGGCTGGACCGCCTCGGCCGCTCTCCTGGAAAAGCTCCTGCCCAGCTTCCGCCGCGACGAGCAGGGGCCGTCCTTCGAGGCTGCTTACGAATTGGCCGACGCCGCCAAGATGAACGAGCTGCGCGCCCGTGTCGAGCAGACCGTCACCGACCCGGACACGGCGGAGAAGCTCAAGCCCTGGTACCGGTACGCCTGCAAACGCCCCACGTTCTCCGACAAGTACTACGCGTCGTTCAACCGCGACAACGTTTCCCTCGTCGACACCGCCGACACTCACGGCATCGAGCGCATCACCGAGCAGGGGGCCGTCGTCGGCGACGACACCTACGAACTCGACTGCCTGATCTTCGCCACGGGATTCTCCGTGGGGGTTTCCGGCATCTTCTCCGGGACGCTCCCCGTCCACGGCCGAGGCGGCACGCAACTTCTGCACGCCTGGGCGCAGCAGGGCCCGCGGACCCTGCACGGCTTCACCGGCAACGGCTTTCCGAACCTGATCCACATGGGGTCCCTGCACAACGCCAGCAGCGTCAACTTCACGCACATACTCGACGAGCAGGCAGTCCACGCCGCCGCCCTCGTAGCGGCGGCCGAAACGGCGTGCGCGCTCATCGAACCGTCCCCCGAAGCCGAGGACGCCTGGGCAGCTGTGATGGCCAAGGACGCCGCGGACCACGAGTGGTTCCACGCCGGATGCACCCCCGGCTACTACAACCGCGAGGGGCTCGGACGTCCGAACACCGCGAGCGCCTACCCCCACGGAGCCTTCACGTTCCACCAACTGCTCAAGCAGTGGCGCGAGGAGTCCATCGGCGAGGTCCTGCAGCCCAAGGCCGCCCTCTAGGACTCACACAGTCACCTCCGCCCCGTGCTGCACCCGGGCAGGATCAGTGGAAGACGCCGGTTCGGCCTCCTCCCGGGTCGAACCGGCACCTCGGTCGCGGAGACGGCGTGGGCACACACCGCCCCCGGCCGGTCACCGGCGGGTCTTCGTCGCGCCTGGGGATCGGCCGAGGCCGGTGCTTCACGTCTACGGGTGCCAACGAGTCGGGCGAGTCCGCCGGGCCGAACAGGCCGGGACGAGCCCTGGGTAGCGAAAGTCGCGTCATGTCGGCGTCACACACGCTCTGCCGTCCAGCTGCCCCGGTGTCAGGGTCCAGGCGGCCGGAGCGGGCCGGCCGGAGCCTCGTTCCACCACACCGGGCCGGTGGCGCACCGGCCTTGAGGCGGGCTATGACCAGCGTTTTCGAGTTCGGCGTCGCTCCGGGGGTCCGTGCGGACCCACACCTCCCCGGTGGCGGATCCCGGTGGGACGTCGACGCGCTCGAGTCCCGGCGTCTGCGTCAAGAGCAGGAGATCGTCCCGGGATTCGCCCGTCTCCTCAAGGGTGCGGCTGCCGAAGAGGACGCAGTGCACATCCCAGCGATCGTTGTACCCGGAGTCGGCCCGGATCCGGCAGAAGCGGTTCACCGCCTCCTGGTCGAGGGGCGGTCGCGGCCCGTTCCTCCCCGAGCGCGGCGGTCGCGGCGGTCGCGGCGTTCGCGGCGAAGCCTTTCGCGACGTCCTCGGCGCTCCACCACTCCGCTGCCTCGGCGACCGCGGCGGGGGTGAAGTCCGTCATCGTGAGAAAGCCCTCCAGCAGTCGGCTGACCCCCTGTGTCCGCGATGCCCGACTGGGCTTCCTGCCGGCGGGTCACCAGGCCCTCCGCCATGGCGCAGGGGCCCGAGAAGGGGAAGGTGCCGGTGGCGGCCACCAGGGTGCCGCCGCCAGGGTGCGGGACATCGAGCAGTGCATCAGCACCGCTGCGGACCGACCGTGGTGGTCGTACTCCGGTTCGGCCCGGTGGGGTGCCACCCGCCCCCGCCCTGCATCGGGCGGAGGGCCGGCAGCCGCCAATCAGACTCCTCATTCGTCCGGAAACTAAAGCGGCCACGACCAGACCACATCGGCGGCGTCCCGTTCCCTGATGATCCGTCGGTAGCGTGATGCTTCGCGTTGTGTTCCCGAGTTGATCGGGCGGTACCGGACCCAGTCCATCGGGACGATGTGGAGGGCCAGGGATTCCGACGCGCGTTGCCGATCGACCGAGTGCGCGAGCACCACGGCGAAGCGCTGGATACACCACAAGCACTCCCGGGGCGGTCCGGTGACGACGGCTCCGGCGTCAGCGAGCTTTCGGCCGTACCCGTCCTCGGCATCGAGCCCCATCTCCGCATGGAAGTCATCGCCTCCGAAGAAGTGGACGCAGCTGCGTTGCAGGCTGCGCCTCATGTCCGACAGGCGCTCGGCCCTTCCGGAATCGCCGTCCTCCTGCGCACGGGCCACTGCGAGCGGGAAGATCGCGTACTTGCCCCTGTCGATCACAGGGAAGCCGAGATCTGTCCACTGCGGAGTCTTCTCGGAAAACCTTCGACCGAGAACGCGCTCGAGCGCGTGCACGATTGACAGACCGTCCGAGATCCGATTCATGTCCTGCTCGAGCCCGGTCACGAGGCCCCTGGCCCGACTGCGGGATCGTTCTCGGGCGAAGCGGGCTGCTGCGGGGAGCGCAGTACGAGCAGGGTGATCTCGCTGGGGGCGAAGACGCGGAAGGGCGGGCCCCAGAAGCCGGTGCCGCGGCTGGTGTAGAGGAGGGTGCGAGCGCCGTGGTGGCTGAGGCCGGCGACGGCTGGTTGGTCGAGGCGGACCAAGTGGTGGAAGGGCCAGATCTGGCCGCCGTGGGTGTGGCCGGAGAGCTGGAGGTCGATGCCGTGGGCTGCCGCGCGGTCGACGAACTTGGGCTGGTGGGCGAGGAGGAGGACGGGGAGGCCGGAGTCGGCGCCGTGGAGGGCTCCGGCGAGGTGGGCGCGGTGGCCCGCCAGCCCGGAGGACTCGGCGGTGACGTCATCGACGCCGGCGACCACGAGGGTGTCACCGCCGCGTTCGAGCAGCAGGTGGCGGTTGCGCAGTGGCTGCCAGCCCAGCTCGTCCATCAGGTCGACCCAGCCCTGGGCCTCGCTGTAGTACTCGTGGTTGCCGGTGACGTAGACACGGGCCCGGGTCGCCTGCACGGTGCCCAGTGGAACGGCCTGGGCACGACGGCGTTCGGCCGTGCCGTCCGCGATGTCGCCGGTGTGGCAGACCAGGTCGGCCTCCAGGGTGTTCACCGTCTCGCAGACCCGTGCCGACCAGCGGGCGCGGTCGAGCGGACCGTAGTGGGTGTCGGTGATCAGGACGACTCGGGTGCCGTCCAAGCCGGCTCCCAGACGCGGGAGCAGCACGTCGAGCCGGCGGACCCGTGGCACGCGTCGGGCCTCGGCGTACCCCCAGACGAGCAGCAGGGCGGCTGTGCCGAGGACGGCCCAGGTGACGATGCGCGCCCGGTCCTGTCCGTCACCGACGCCGGCCACGGTCAGGGCGAGCCGCAGCAGGACGCCGAGCAGAACGGACCAGGTGAACAGGACCCATGCGCTGCCCAGCAGCGTGTCACCGACGATCGCCGCCCGGTCCTGCTGGCGCCGACCGTGACCGCGCACCATCGCGAGCGGCATACCGATCAGGCCGAGGGCGAACAGCGTGGTGCCGATCAGCGTGACGGGGAGCGGCCAGTGCTGACCGGTGTGCAGGAGAACCCAGCACGGCACGGCCCACAGAAGGACGGGGGCGATCAGGGGGATGTAGCGCATGAGGCGCTGCAGTCGGCTCCGTGGCGCACCCTGCGCTTCACTGGTGGCGGATCGGGTGTTGCTGGTCTCGGTCATGCTTTCCCTCCTGCGGTTCTGTCCGGCCTGATTCTGCTCCGGCCTCGACTGCCGGAGTCTCCTGGAGAGCCCATCGAGAGGTATTCATCCTGAAGTTCGCAGGTCGCGGGGGTGGTGTGGGTCGCCTGGCGGGTGTTCACCCGGACCTTGGTGAGGATGCGCCAGGGCCTGAGGTGGGTGAGCCGTGTTCGAGGACGGCGGGGCTTCAGTGACCGCTTCGCGCAGCCGTCGGTCCTTCCGGGTCAGTGTCTCTCCTGAGCCTCAAAGCATTCCCGAAGGACCCGGACAATGAGTTCATGCTTTTCCACCCCGTCATTCCTCGTGATCGCGAAAATATTCCGCCCAAGCCAATTCGGGTCGTCCACGCGCACCAGAGAAATATTCTGTGGGACGACCGGGGCGAGAAACCCCGGGATGACGCAGACGCCGAGACCGGCGGCAACGAGTCCGAAACGACTGAGCCAGGACCGCGCGCTGAAGGCGACCAACGGTTCGGTCAGCGTGGGCCATGCGCCGAACTGCGGTTCGTCAACGGCGCCCTTGCCCACGATCCATGACACGTGGGCGAGTTCACGCACCGGGACGGCGCCTTCCGTCGCGGCGAGTGGGTGCCCGCGCGGCACGCCCACCATCAGCTCGCTGCCCGGCAGCGGGGTGAGCCGCAGCCCTTCCAGAGCCGGCTGCGGAAGACCCGGCCCGGAAGCCACGACCGCGACGTCCAGCCGCTTGGTGACGACCTGGTGCACGAGCTGGGGCGAGGACGCCTCGGTGAGCGCGAACGTCAGCCTGGGGTGCTGCTCCAATGCTCTGGCCAGTGCGAAAGGGAGCAGAGCGGCGTTCGCGGCGGGAAATGCCCCCACCCGGACCCGCACCTGAGGTCCGGAGGTCAGCTCATCGAGCCGTTCGTCCAGCCGATCGAGGCCGGCGAGGGTCTCGGTGGCGAAACGGGCGACGATCTCGCCCGCGCGGGTCGTCCTGACACCGCGCGCGCCGCGTACGAAGAGCGCCTGCCCCGCGGCTTTCTCCGCGGCCGAGACCTGGCGGGAGACAGCGGGCTGGGAGTAGCCGAGCGTGCGTGCCGCGCCGCTCAGTGAGCCGTGCGCGGCCACCGCGCGCACGACGCGGAGAGCGCTGATGCTGAGTTCGGGCATGGCGGCAGCATAGCCGCCCGAGCCATGCACAAAAGTTATGGGAGCGAACTACTCCTTGCATATGATGCAGGGTTGAAAAGCGGTTTTCCTGGGCTACTGTCGAAAGCGGCGACAACGCCACCACCCCTGAAAGGCTTTTCGCGTGAGCGAGTTCATTTCCCCTGACGACACCCGGTACGACGAGCGTTCCCGGGCCCTGGTACGGATCGGACGTGAGGCGATCGCCGTTGCCGACGACGAGAAGCTGGACGCCTATTTCGCGGAAGACTTCATATTTCACGGACCCGACGGCGACCTGACGTACGCGCAGCTCCGTTCCTTCTTCACAGCCATGCGTACCGCGTTCGAGGGATTCGCGTGCGAGCGCCGCGCCCTCATCAGCCAGGGCGACTATGTCGGAGCGCGTACCTGCATGTCGGGGCGTTTCACCGCACCCTTCGAGGCATCCCCGATCGGCACGATCGCACCGAACGGGCAGCTGATGCGACTCGAACTGATCAACCACTTCCGCTATGACGAGAACGGCCGGCTGGCCGAGGAGTGGGTCCAGTACGACAACGTCGGCCTCCTCCGTCAGCTCGGTGTCGACCTCACAGAGGGGCGCTGACGGACACCAGCGGGCCGTCTCGCCGGGAGTCGGCCTGCAGCTGACCGGCGCCGGCGGCCTGTTGCAGAGCTGGCCAAGCGTGTCCTGGAAGGCTCCCTGGATGGCGAGATCACATGCCCGTCAGGGGGCGCCGCCGCTTCTCGACGATCTGCGGTTCGAACATGCCCGCCACGTCCCGGGGAGCTTCACCTCGACCGGCCCGACGTCCGTCAGGACGGTCCTGGCGCGAGTGCCGTTGCCGCTGCCGCCACTGTTCCGGCCCTCTGCGTCGGGCTGGTCATGACCGAGGTGACCGGACGTCGTCACGGCGGTAACCGCCGAGGTACACCGCGGCATCCCGGGCTCCGGGCCGCTGACGGCGGCGGGGCGCCGAGTACGCAGGGTGCCGACACCTCAATAACCAAGATCAACCGTCAATCTGACAAACCGACAACACCGGAGCATGCACCATGCCCTTTTCCCTCGACGCCGAACTGTCCGCCGTGCTCGCCGCCATGGCCGGGGACACCACGCCCGAGCCGCTGGCGCCCGGTGACTGGAAGACCTGGCGGGACACTGTTGCCGCCCTCTACCCGGCCCTGACCGCCGACCTGGACCGGCCCGAGGTCGGGCATCAGGTGTTCAGCGTGGCCACGCAGGACGGCGCGCGGATCGATCTGCACTGGTTCACCCCGCTCGGCGTCACCGGCCCGACCGCGGCCGTAGTCCACGCCCACGGTGGCGGTCTGGTCGCCGGCGAGGTGGCGCACTTCGCCCCGTTCATCGCCCGGTACGTCGCCTCTGCCGGTGTTCCGTTCCTGTCGGTGGAGTACCGGCTGGCCCCGGAAGTGACCGGATCGACCCTCACCGACGACGTGTACACGGGGCTGACCTGGCTGCTCGAGCACGCCGACGAGTTCGGTGTGGACCCGGCTCGGATCGCGGTGATGGGCGAGAGCGCCGGAGCCGCCCTGGCAGCGACCACGGCGATCCGCGCCCGCCAGGAAGGCATCGACCTGGCTCGGCAGATCCTCATCTACCCGATGCTCGACAACCGAGACACACCACTCGCCCCGCACCTGCACACGTTCTCCGCCGACCTGCACACCCTCAAGAACACCGCCTGGCAGCTCGTACTCGGCGACGCCCACGTCGACGACACACCCGCGACGATCGTCCCCGCCCGCCTGGAGGACTGCACCGGTCTGCCCCCGGCCTACCTCGAGGTCGGCGAACTCGAAGCCTTCCGGGACGAGACCGTCACCTACGCCCAGCGGCTGTGGTCCGCCGGCGTCAGCGCCGAGCTGCACGTCCTGCCCGGCTTGACACACGGCTGGGACCACATCGCACCCGGCATCTCCGCGCACGCCCCGGTCCACGTCCGCCGCGTCACCATTCTGCGTTCCCTTTGACCAGCAAGGAAAGGTCATGGGCACTCCCGACCCGCGCATGCTGTACGTCGACTGCATCGAGGCCCTCGACGCCCGGGAGTTCCACCGGATGGCCGGGTCGACGCGTACCCGGGTGACGCGGGAATCGTGACCGGATCCATGGGTCCCCCCGCGTCGCCGGAACCGGAGCGGGGGAGCGCCCCGCTGTCCCGTGGTGCCGTCGGGCCCGGCCGGGAGGGGGCGTGCTCAGCAGTCGCGGATCGACGTCACGTCATAGACGAGGGCGGAACTGTTGGCCGGTCCGCGGCAGGTCAGTTGGCGCGCCGGCGTGCGCCGGGCCAGTACCTCGACGTCGAGCACCCTCGCGTGAGGGGCCCGGCTGCTGACGCGGACGAGCCAGCCGTCCTGGTCGCGGACCGTTGAGGTGACCGCGTAGTCGTGCCTGCCTGCCGGGCCGAAGCGCCTCAGCACCGCGGCCACCGCTGCCTGCTGTGGCGGGTAGAGGGTGGTGTAGCCCCGCAGGTGGTCGGCACGGATACGGTCGGCAAGGTGCTCCTCGACCACGGTGACCGCCGATCGGGCGTCCAGATTGCCGTAGTAGACGCCATCGGGTACGACGACGACGTTGGCGGCGAACCTGTCACCGCCCACATGCGTGCATTCCCACACGAGATCGGGCCAGCGCGCACTGAGGACCCCGCCCACGGGCCGCCCGCGCACCGCGCAGCAGGCGTCGTGCATACCGTGGGCGCAGACGAGGACGACGGGGGGCCTGCCCGGTTCCCCCGGGGAGTCCAGGGCGGTCACGATCTGCGCCAGGTCCTGGTCGCGGTGCCAGCTGCCCCACCGCTGGCGCAGCGCGCCGGAGCCGTCGTGGCGCAGCACCGCCCACCGTCCGCTCCCCTCGGGGCGGCGACGTCCGTGCCGCCGCACCAGGAGCACGCGGGCCCGGCTCGCCCGGGCGGCGGAGAACACGAAAGCCTTGGTCTCCGGATCGAGGGCGAGGCCGTCGAATCCGTTGGCGGGCCAGCCGCGCCGGTACTCGATGAGCACCCAGACGGAGCCGTACGGGGCTGTGCCCACGAACGCGTCGTCACGCGCCCGGGCGGCGTCCGCGCAGAAGAACCGTTCCGGGGTGGTCACCGGTCCGTGGGCACCAGCACGCCCGCCCGCAGCAGCCGTCCGGCGAGTGCGAGGCCGAGGTCGCCGGCGGTGCGGACCTGGCCGTCCAGCAGCCGGGCCACGGGTACGAGGTCGGCCGCCGGGAAGTCGAGGTAGCCCACACGGGTGAACAACCGGGAACCTTCCAGCCGTGGCTCGAGCGCCTTCCTCAGCCGCACCGGCGACGTCGGGACGAGGTTGTTCAACGCGGTGAGCTGGGCCAGCGGGCCCAGGGGTGCCGGGCGGCCCTGGGACCGCCGGGCGCGATGGAACGCCGGCGCGGGGTCGGCCTCCGCGAGGGCGGCCAGCAGGCGCTCGCGGACCAGGTCCACCTCACCGTCCGAACCGTCCGGGCCGTCGGTTCCCAAGGGAAGGGCGCGGCGCATCACGGGATCGTCGCCCAGCGCCGCGAGGGCGGCCCGGGTCAGCTGCTCGGCCAGCGAGTGGCGGGTCCAGGTGTGCACCCCGAGGGTCAGGTGAATCGAGACCTGCCCCTGGGCCTGCGCGGAGTGCAACCAGCCGCGCGGCAGATAGAGCACATCGCCGGGACGGAGCACGGTGTCCATGTGGGGCGTGCCGTGTGCGGCCTGGTCGGCGACGGCCGAACGGCGATCGGTCCACGGCTGATCGCGCAACGGATCCGGCAGTACGGGTTCGTGGACGACCCACCGCTTCGCCCCCTCGATCTGCAGGACGAAGACGTCGTGCACGTCGTAGTGCGCGTCGAAGCCGCGGTTCTGCGGCGGGGTGACGTAGGCGTTCGCCTGTACGGGGTGCCCCAGCTCCGTACTCAGTACGGAGACCAGGTCCGTCACCGGTTCCCAGGTGCGGTGCAGTGCCTGCAGAACGAGCGTGGCCCCGTCCGAGAACGCACGCCACAGTGCGGTGTCGTCGAGCTGGTCGGCGACGGTGGCTCCGACCCCCGCGGGTGCGGTGAAGGAGGACGAGGGAAGTGTTGAACCGTCCTTGGCGACGCGAAGGAACGGCGTGCGCAACCCGCGGCGTGAGATCAGCTCGTCCACGGCGGACGTGGAGAAGACGTCGGAGAAATCGCTCGCGCCTCGCGTCAGCGCCGCTGTCCGGGCCCAGACGTCACGGGCGAATTCCTCCCGGCTGAGCCTGGTCAGGCGGGATTCCAGGATCCCGGCGCCCTGACGTGCGCCGGACTCCTGGATCTCGGTCCGGGACATGCTCAAGAGCGGCTGCCGGCCTCATCGGCTCCGCCGTCCGCTCCGCCGTCGTGGACGCCGGGGGTGCCTGCTGCTCCGCCGTCCGCGGGCCCTTCGGCTCCGCCGTCCGCTCCGCCGTCGTGGACGCCGGGGGTGCCTGCTGCTCCGCCGTCCGCGGGCCCTTCGGCCCCGCCGTCCGCTCCGCCGTCCGCTCCGCCGTCGTGGACCCCGGGGGCGCCCGCCGCTCCGCCGTCCGCGGGTCCCTCGTGTTCGTTCGCGTCGTGCTCGGGGTGGGTCATCGTTCCTCCTGGGATCGCACCATGGGGACGAGGGTTTTCCGTTGTCCGGAAACCTGGTCGCCGGGACTGATCTGCGCTGAAATAGCCCGTATTTACCGTATCTCCGTGGCTGGAAAACATCGATTCGAGCAACGAGAAGTCCTCCGGATGCCGGAAGCGTTCGCCGGATGGCCACGGCAGTGGTGGGCGTCGGCTGCACACTCTTCTTCGACGCGTTCCAGCGTTTCCTCGTCGACGGCGTCTCCACTTCATCGGTGTCCTGATGAGCATCGCCTCACTGCCTCTGGTGACCCCCCTCGCTGCGGCTGGTACCGGCGCACCTCTGCTGTGTGAGATGACCGGGACGGAGCGGCCCCCCCCGTGCGGTGCTTCGGCGCGCTGGCCGCCGGCGTGTCCGGAGGGCGGGTGGTAGGCGTACCGACAGCTCTGGTCCCGATCTTCGTCGTGCTCCTCCACCCCCAGGGCACCCGTCAGTGCACGGCCCGCGCCTCGGACACGTCATCACCTGCCCAGGGGGCGGCGGGCCTGTGTTTCCTGCGTCGCGGCCCACGAGGCGAGCAGGCGCAGGCCCTCTTCGGAGGGAGAGCCGGGTTCGGCGGTGTAGACGGTGAGGGTGAGGCCGGGTTCCGCCGCCATCTCCAGTCCCTCGAAGGCGAGGGTGAGGTCGCCGACGGCTTCGTGGTGGAAGTTCTTGGTGCCGGTGCCGTGGTGGCGGACGTTGTGGGCACCCCAGCGGGTGCGGAACTCGTCGCTGCGGGTGGAGAGTTCACCGACGAGGTCGTGGAGATCCTTGTCGTGGGGGTTGCGGCCGGCCTCGGTGCGCAGGATCGCGACGGTGACGTCGGCGGCAAGGCCCCAGTCGGGGTAGAAGCGACGGGAGACGGGGTCCAGGAAGGTGAAGCGGGCGACGTTCTCCTGGTTGTGGGCGGTGGCGTAGATGTCGCTGTAGAAGGCCCGGGCGAGAGCGTTGACGGCGAGGATGTCCATACGGCCGTTGCGGACGAACGCCGGGCCGGCGGTGATCGCGTCGAGCGTCCACTGCAGGCTGCGGTGCGGCGACCACTGCCGGGCCGGCCGTCGCCGCCGGGGGCGGCCGAGGGCATCGGAGCCGTCGGCGGCCTGGGCCAGGTGGAGCAGGTGTGCCCGTTCGGCGTCGTCGAGCCGCAGCGCGCGGGCCACGGATTCCAGAACGGCGGGGGAGACGCCGGCGAGGTTGCCGCGTTCGAGCTTGGCGTAGTACTCCACGCTCATGTCGGCCAGGGCCGCCACCTCGCTGCGGCGCAGGCCGGGGACGCGGCGGCGGGTCCCGGAGGGCAGTCCGGCCTGCTCGGGGGTGATCTTGGCTCGCCGCGAGGTGAGGAACTCGCGGACCTCCTGATGGTTGTCCACCCTTCGACCGTACGTGCAGCGGGCCGCAGGAGGGATGTACTGCCGGTACACCCATCGACGGTGACTGGCTGCCCGTGACGAAGGGCGGTTACCTGGAGGACGTGGTGCTCTTCCCCGGCTGTTCGCCGGCAGGGAAGAGGCCGCCCGACCCTGGTGTGCGTACCCGCGAGCCTCGGGGCCGGTTGCACGCGGACCGCAGCAGCGGTCCGGACCACGTACGCAAAGGAACCCCTCATGCGCGGCGCAGTGATCCACGCCCCCGGTGACGTCCGCTTCGAGACACTGGACGACCCGAAGATCCTCCACCCGACCGACGCGATCATCCGTACTGCCGTCACCTGCGTATGCGGGTCCGACCTGTGGCCCTGGCGCGGTCTGGAGCCGATCGGCGACGCCCATCCGATGGGGCACGAGTACGTCGGTTTCGTCGAGGAGGTCGGCTCCGAGGTCACAGCCGTGAAGCCGGGCCAGTTCGTCGTCGGCTCGTTCGCGACCTCGGACGACACCTGCGCGAACTGCCGCAACGGCTTCCAGTCGAACTGCGTGCACCGGGAGTTCATGAGCACCTGCCAGGCCGACTACGTCCGGATCCCCAACGCCCAGGGCACCCTGGTCGCCACCGGGGAAGTGCCGTCCGAGGAGCTGTGGCCGGGCCTGCTGGCCGTTTCCGACGTCATGGGCACCGGCTGGTGGGCCGCCGACGCCGCCGGAGTGAAGCCCGGCTCGACCGCCGTCGTCGTCGGTGACGGTGCGGTCGGCCTGTCGGCAGTGATCGCGGCGAAGGAGATGGGTGCGGAACGGATCATCGCGATGAGCCGCCACGAGTCCCGGCAGAAGCTCGCTCGCGAGTTCGGTGCCACCGACATCGTCACCGAGCGTGGCGACGACGGCATCGCCCGTGTCAAGGACCTCACCGGTGGTATCGGCGCCGACTCCGTGCTGGAGTGCGTGGGCACCGCGCAGGCCATGCAGCAGGCACTTCACTCCGCCCGGCCCGGCGGCGACGTCGGCTTCGTCGGCGTCCCGCACGAGGTCGCCGTGGACGGGCAGGAACTCTTCTTCTCCCACGTCGGCCTGCGCGGCGGTCCCGCCCCCGTACGCCGCTACCTTCCCGACCTCATCGACCGCGTCGTGACCGGCCGGATCGACCCGGGCAAGGTCTTCGACCTCACCCTTCCCCTGGACCAGGTCGCGGAGGGATACAGGGCGATGGACGAGCGCCGCGCCATCAAGGCACTCCTCAAGCCCTGACCCGCACCTTCCCCTTCCCCTTCCCCGGGGCCGGACGCCCGGCCCCGGCCCGCTTGTGAGGACCCCAGCGTGACCACCTACGTTCTCGTCGGCGCCGGTCCCGGCCTCGGACTGGCCACCGCCCGCCGCTTCGGCACCGCCGGCCACGGCGTCGCCCTGATCGCCCGCAGCGCCGAACACCTCGAGCACCTGACTGATGAGCTCCGCCGTGACGGCATCCAGGCCCGCGGATTCCCCGCGGACGTCCTCGCCCCGGACGCGCTCACCGGCGCCCTCCAGGACGTGGCGGAGGCTCTCGGGCCGGTCGAGATCCTGCAGTACAGCCCGGTGCCGCGCGCCGACTTCATGAAACCGGTTCTCGACACCACCACCGACGACCTGGAGGATCCGCTCGCCTTCTCGCTGAAGGGGCCGGTCACCTGCGTGAACGCGGTCCTGCCCGGCATGCGGGCCCTGGGGCGCGGCACCCTTCTCTTCGTCAACGGCGGCAGCGCGGTCCGCCCTCACCCCCAGCGGGCCGGTACCTCGATCGCCTTCGCCGCCGAAAGCGCCTACGCCCGCATGCTGCACGACGCGCTCGCCGCCGAGAACATCCACGCAGCGCAGCTGATCGTCCCCGGCGCGATCCGGCCGGACGCCGGAGAGAGCAGCCCCGAGGTGCTGGCCGAGCGCCTGTACGCCCTGCACACCGAGCGCGACGGCTTCCGCCACTACGCGGAGCCGATGCCCGAGTGACGGTCGCACCCAAGCTGGTCGAGGTCAGCGGAGAGGTGCCTTTCGGCGACGTGGGGGAGTGTCCCAGGCTCGTCTCGCGACCGCAGCCTGGTGACCGTCAGCGGCCTGGCCGCCCTCCACCGCAGGGGGCAGCTGCCCCACCACCTAGGCGTGGCACCGGAGATCGGCCCGAGCGCCGAGGGACTCTCCGGGGCCACCACCCACCTCGCCTTCCAGGCGGGCGGCCCCACGCCATGACCGCGATGAGCCAGCTCAAGAAGCGCGCCGACGAGCGCGGCGCCTGACACCCGTAGACCGCCTCCCGCGGCATCTGCACAGCAAAGGACACCGTCCGTGGAACACATCACCCAGACCCCGACCGCCAAGGCCCCCGCCGAGCGCTTCACCGGCGACGTCTACCTCAACATGATCGAGACCCCCGTCGAGCCGGCCCGGCTGGCGACCGCCCTGGTCCGCTTCACCCCCGGCGCCCGCACCAACTGGCACTCGCACGCCAACGGCCAGACCCTCTACATCACCGACGGCGTCGGCCTCGTCGGCACCCGCGACGGTGACGTCGTACGGGTCGGCGCCGGGCAGACCGTCAAGTGCCCGCCGGGAGAGGAGCACTGGCACGGAGGTACTGACACCACGCTCATGGCCCACATCGCCATGGTCGTCGGCGATGCCGACGGAGATGGCACCACGTGGCTGGAACCGGTGACCGACGAGCAGTACGCCGCCGCGCTCGCCACCGTCATCCGCTGAGGCCGAGTACGGCGGACGGCTACGGGGGAGACCCGGTGAGGGGTGCTGTGGCCTGCTGGGTGGGTCAGGCAGCGCCGGGCTCCTCCAGCGCCACCACGACCATCACCGGAAGATCGCGTCCTGCTGGATCACACCGGCGGTCAGGATCCGGCCGTCGAGAGCCCACTTCCTCACCCTGATGAACTCGTCCTCGTCCGCCGCCGTCTGTTCGGCCTCGACGAGGTGGCCGGCGAGGGAGGACGCCCCGAGCTCGGGCAGGAAGCCGGCGAGCGCCTGCTCCCCCTGCTCGTAGACGGCTTCCACGTCGTCGAAGTAGCCCGACTCGTCGACGTCGAGGATCCAGACGGCGAACGAGACGCGGACCGCCCCACCGCCGGACGTCCGGATCCAGCCTCCGACGCCGTCCTTGTCCCACGACGTCTCCACGCCGTCACGGGGCCTGCCCCCCCCGGTGTCCACTTCTGGGCCGAGAACCGCGCCGCCGCCCCCTCGGCGGTCAGCGGGGCGAGGCCCCGGAGCTCTTCCAGCCTTGCGATCACGGCAGCCATGAACCCGTTCCAGACGGGCCAGGGGCCTGATCCACTCAGTGGATCAGGCCCCTGGCCCGGTGTTTTCCGCTGTCGACGGGCGCTCGCCCGCAACGGGTGGGTCCGCGCCGCGTCGTCAGCGTCTGCGGGAGGGGCGGCCGGCTCCGATTCCCGCTACGTGCAGGGCAAGAAGTGTCAGGCCCAGGAGCATGACGTTCACGGAGGAGAAGACGTCGTTGGTGGCGATGTCTGCAGCGTTGATCAGGAAAGCGATGGCGAACAGGACGGCCGCGGCTATGCCGAGCATGGTGTGCTCCTCTCGAAGGGGTGAGGTGCATGTGCCCGGACTTCCCGCGGGCAGACCCCCTTTTCCGCTTCGGCTTCGGAACAGGGGCCGGGCTGCGTACCGAGTTGCGGGGGTGTGTCTCGTAGGCGGGGGTAGGTGGTGAGGAGAGCCGAGTGAGGGAGGGCCGATGACGAAGGACACGTCGCTGCGCGCGGTGGGGTGGGCACAGTCGTTTCCGGCGTCGCAAGGGGTGCGGGCCGGCCGCCGTTGGACACGGGAGCACCTGGCATCCCTGGAGTGGACCAAGGACGCCCCCGAAATGGTGGACGCGATCCTGCTCAGTGTCTCCGAGCTGATCACCAACGCGCACGTGCACGCGCACAGCGACGCCCAGTTGGTCCTCACCTGGGACAGCCACTGCCTGCACGTGAGCGTCCACGACTCCGACCCGCTGCCCCCCGCCAAGCAGCCCGAAGACGTCACGACGACCGGGGGACGCGGACTGGCCATCGTCGACGCGCTCGCCGACGGCTGGGCCACGCATCCGCAGGCGTCGGGCAAGACCGTCACCGCCTGCTTCGTACCACCGGGCGCTCCCAAGCCCCGGCACGGCGGGGACGTCAGCTGAGCTACGGGCTGAAGCGGGCAGACCGGGAGGAGAGCGGGAGGCATGACGACCCGGTCCGATCCTGCACACGCCTCACGCCCGCGCTGCCCGACATGTGTGTGGCCCGGCACGGCCGGGCCACACACATCGCGGAGGGAGCGCGTCGCGCTCTCGCTGGAGTCAGTGCTTGAAGGCGTCCTTCGCCTTCTCCTTGGCCTGGCGGGCGTCGCCCTTGGTCTGGTCGGCCCTGCCTTCGGCGGTGAGGCGTTCGTTCCCGACCGCGCGGCCGGCGGCCTCCTTGACCTTGCCCTTGGCCTGCTCGGTCTTTGCCCGGTTCTTCTCATCGGTTGCCATGTCATTCACACCTTGCTCTGCTCGGCGTCAGGAACACCTCTCGTGTGACCGGTAGCAGCACGTGCAAACACGGTGACGGCTGCGGAGCCCGGCGGCCTTGGGGGTGGGCGGCGTATCGACGAGCGCGTTCATCCTGGTCCGTGGGGTGGCGGACGATGCCGGGCAGGTCCGTGCGGCAGTGGAGGCGGTCACCTGCCGAGCCCCGGGTGAGCTGTTGTTCCAGTTCCGGGGGAGACCTCCGCAGCTCGGCAGGAAGGCCTGGTGCCGGCCGCCGTCGAGAGGTCTGCAGGGGTCGAGCCGACCGGGCCGGCCGGCAGCCGTCCACTCGGTAGTCCCTCGTGGCTCACTGCGCGGGCGGTGCGGCGGGCGGTGTGGCCGCCCGTGCGCATGACGCGGGCCGTCCGTTGCGAGGCCGAACGTCGGTGACGTGCAACGGGGGCGACCACCGGAGGCCAAGGGTGTCCCGTGATCCCGGGTGGATCAGCGCGCGGCGTCGGATGCGGTGCATCGCAAGGCGGAGGGACGTCCGCACACTGGATGTATCCGGGCGTTCCGGCAACGCGGCGAGGTGCCGTAGCTGTCGTCGTGCGCCCGCCGGGGATCATGGAACAGCCCTTATCCGTGCTCGGTGGGCTCTGGCAGCGCCCTCGTGAGGACTGCCCGGACGTGGTCCGGGTCGGCATCGTGGTCGTCGAGGAGGATTGCTGCGCACAGGCCGTCGCAAAGTGCCACGAAGGCCTCAACGGCGTCAGGGTCGTCCGTCTGTGTTCGGGCGAGTGCCGCGACGTTGTCGCGCCAGCCCCGTGCCGCGGGACGCAGGGCGGGGCGGCGGGCCGCCAGGGTCGACAGCTCACGTTCGGCGAGTGCGCGCTCACGGCCCGGCCCCGCAGACTCGGCGATGAGCCGGGCGAGCCCGTCGAGAGGGTCGTCCGCGGTCTCGACGAGCTGGCGGATGCGGCGCGTGTACGTGTCGGCGACGCTGGTCAGGGCGGCGACCAGCAGGTCGTCGAGTGTGGCGAAGTAGTAGAGGGTCAGACTGGTGGTGATTCCCGCCTCTTTGGCCACGGCCCGATGGGTCACGCCGGAGGCACCGTCGCGGCGGACGATCGCGAGCGTTGCCTCGATGATCTGGGTCCGGCGGCGCTGACCGCGCAGCTTGCGCCCATCGACCGCGTCCTGCTGGTGCTCATCCGTCATTGCCCTCACCGATCATCGCCGCTCACGCGGGTCGAGACTATCGGCTCCGCCCCGGGGCCGGAATCGCCGATCGGGCGGATGTGACGCAGGGTTCCGAAGCAGGCGACCGATGCTACGGCGATCGCGACACCCGCGGTGATCGCGGCGGTGTTGAGTCCGCTGGTGAACGCGTCCTGTGCGTGTCGGAGAGCCCCGGCCGGCAGCGCGTCCGCCACGGATCTCGCGCCGGAGAGGCTGTCGTTGTAGGGCTCGGCCACGGACGGGGGCAGTCCGGGCCGAGCCTCGACCGCCGTCCGGTAGATCGCCGCGGTGAGGCTCCCCAGGAGCGCGACCCCGGCCGCGATCCCGAGCTCTTGCACGGTCTCCGACAGCGCGGCGGCCGACCCGGACCTCTCCGGCGGTGCCGCGCCCACGACGAGGTCGGTTCCGAGTGCGGCGATGACTCCGATGCCGAAGTAGATGAACGCGAATCCGGTGACCACGCTCAGCCGGCTGTCGGTCCCGGCAAAGGCGAGGAAGACGTATCCGACGAGGGACAGCGCGAGGGCGGAGGCCATGACGACCCCCGGCGGAAAGCGAGTGGCGATCAGGGGCGCACCGATGCCGGCGATCAGCATGGCCAGTGCCGGTGGCCCCATCCACAGTCCCGCCGCGGTGGGCGAGAACCCCGCGACGAGCTGCAGGTGCTGCGTGATCAGGAACATCATCCCGCCGTAGCCGACCAGGCCGACCAGCAGAACTGTCAGAGCGGCGGAGAAGGCCCGGTCGGTGAAGAGCCTGATGTCCAGCAGTGGTTCTCTGAGGCGCAGTTGGCGACGGACGAACGCAACCGCCGAGCCGCCGCCGAGCAGGACGGCGGCCGAGGCCTGGACGTCGAGGCCATGTGCGGCGACATGCTTGACCGCATAGAAGGCCGGAAGCATCGCCGTCAGGGACAGCCCGACGCTCGACAGGTCGAGCCGCCCCGCGTCGGTCCGGAACTCCGGCACCAGCGTCGGCGCGGCAGCCAGCACGAACACGCTGACGGGTACCGCGATCAGGAAGGCCGCACCCCACCAGAAGCCGGCGGCCAGGACTCCGCCCACGACCGGTCCGGCCGCCATGCCGAGCGCGAACATCGTGGCCCAGGCGCCGATCGCCAGCGCCCGCTGCCGGGCGTCGGCGAACATGTGGCTGATCAGGGACAGTGTGGACGGCATCAGCGTCGCTCCTGCCACTCCGAGCAGTGCCCGCGCCACGATCAGCCACAGGGCGCTGGGGGCGAACGCCGCAAGGACCGAGGCGGCCCCGAAAGCGGCCATGCCGATCATCAGCAGGCGTCGGCGCCCGATCCGGTCGCCCAGCGTGCCCATGGTGATCAGGAACCCCGCGATGAGGAATCCGTAGATGTCCATGATCCACAACGTTTCCGTCGCGGTGGGGTCCAGGTCCGCGGCCAGGCTCGGGGCGACGAGGTACAGCGCCGTCACGTCGAGCCCCAGCAGCACGGTCGGTAACGCCAGCACCGCGAAGCCGGCCCACTCCCGCCACCCTGCGCGTAACGACGGTTCCGCTGCCATCACACCCTCCTATCTAGTTGAACGAACGTACTAGTTGTACCATCGTTCAGCATTGTGGAGAAGGGGCCGGGCCGTGGGCACAGGAACGAACGCACCCCCTCGGCGTGGAGGGGAGACGGCTGCCTCTCGGTGCAACAGCACGGTCGGCGCCCGCCGGAGCGGCCCGCCCCGCGTCAGGAAGCGCGATGCGACGACCCCCACGGGCGTAGTGGCGCGGCGGGTGCACGGCTACGGGCGTCAGCCTCGTGCTCGCGGCTACGGGCGTCAGCCTCGTGCTTGAAGGCGGTGAACCGGCCGGTGTTCTCCGAGGCGCACGTCCATGTCGCCGGGTCGGTCGCCGCCTGCGGTGCTGATCGTCTGTGCGTGCCGCGGCTGACGCGGTCGCAGCGTGGGGTTACTCGGCGACCTCAAGCCCCCGGCGGTCCCGCACCGTTCACAGCGGGCCGGTGCTCGTGACGGGCTTCGTCGCCGGTGGCCGTCCGGTGGTGCCCGAAGCGGCGCGTCAGAGGCGCTTCCACATACCGGTACAGAGCCACGGAGCAGCCCAGCGCGACCGCGAGCAGGACGAGGACCAGGAACGTGCCGGTCGCCAGGGAGAACGTGCGAGTCGGTCCGATGATGTGGGAGGCCGTCATGATGACGGTCAGGTGGACCATGTAGAACGCGAAGGAGATCTCACCCAGGAACACCATCGTCGGCCTGCGGAACACCGAGGGGCTGTTGTGCAGGTCCGCGACCGCGGCGGCGGCGATCAGGGGCGCGGTGCACACGGACGCCAGCCCGCTCCTGCCCGCGAGGTAGGGCTCGCACAGAGCGAGCAGATATCCGGCTGCGGCCACCGCGAAAGCAGGCACGAGCCCGATCCGAGGCCACATGCCTGCGGTGACGATCCTGGCCAGGAGGATGCCCAGGACGAATTCGAGCGCGCGGACCGGTGGGAAGAAGTACACGAACCACACCTGACCGAACGACACGGGGGCGGTCATCGAGAAGAGGCTCAGCCGTGGCTGGTCGGGCACCAGGAACGTCGCGACGAGGAAGGCACCCGCGATCAGCGCGATCACCGCTGCCGCTGCCGGCCACAGCCACCTGCTGCGCATGCGGCGCAGAGCGGGCAGCAGAGCCGGAAAGGCCAGGTAGAAGAAGAACTCGCAGGACAGGGACCAGCTGACCTCATTGACGGCCATGCTGGTCCGCAGGCTCGGGAACCAGGCCTGCTGCAGAGTCAGCGACGCCAGCCAGTCGACCGCGGAGGTGGGCCGGGCCATGGCGGTCACCAGGAGGGCGGCCAGGCCGAAGGTGACCAGATGGGTGGGACCGATCTTCACCAGGCGGCGGCGCCAGAACGAGCGTGCGGCGTCGTCCGGCCGTGCGGTCCAGGTCAGGACGAACCCACTGAGGACGAAGAAGAAGCCGACACCGTACGGGCCGGCAAGGGAGCAGGCCAGTTTGAGCGCCGTCCCGATGTCGCCCGGCACGAGTCGGGTGAACCACAGGACGTGCCCGGTGAAGACGAGTAGTGCGGCGACGAACCGCAGTCCTGTCAGCGACGGCAGCCGGGACGGGGTCGGACGTGTGGCCGCGCGCGTGGAGCCGCGTTCCTTCGGACGAGCGCCGGCGCGGCCTTCCCGGCCGAGACGCAGGCGTCCACCCGAACCCGCCCACTGGAGGAACGCGACACGACTGCCCGACCGGCCGGTTCCCAGGTCCACACCCATGACAGGAGGAACGACCACGACGGCAACCCGTCACGCTCGGAGAGGAGCTGAGGTGCCTCGCGGGAGTCAGGGCAGCCCGGGGCAAGGGCGGCGTGGTCCGGCCTGACGCGTCGTCCGGTCCGGCAGGAGGCCCGGGTGCGGTGCGTAGACGCAGATCAGGCCTTGTGCTTCAGAGGCGTCGATTCCGCTGGTGCCACGCGTGCGAAGAGGTCAGGAGCCCCGTCGGCGCGCGGCACGGGAGCAGCCCGCGGCCCCCGGTCGGTCACCCGCTTTGCTCTGCCGTACCGCCCTGCGGCTAGTTTGTGTGCAGGACAGGAAAGCAGGCCCGTGGCGGCAGAGGCGCACGGGGGACGGGAGGTCGGGAAGAGTGTCGCTGCGCGGAGGCGATCCAGCCGAGATCGGCGGCTATCCGCTCGAGGCGCGGCTCGGCTCGGGTGGCATGGGCACGGTCTTTCTGGCCCGTACGAGTTCGGGGCGACCTGTCGCGATCAAACTGATTCACCAGCACTTCGCGGGGGACGACGAGTTCCGCACCCGTTTCCGCCATGAGGTGGCGGCCGCGAGGCGGGTGAGCGGCGCGTTCACCGCAGCCGTGGTCGACGCCGCCCCCGAGGCCGAGCAGCCGTGGATGGCGACGACCTACATCGAGGGGCACACGCTCGCCCAGCGCATCGCCACGAAGGGCCCGTTGGACGGAGCGGAGCTGAGGAGGCTGGCCATCGGGCTGGCGGAGGCGCTGCGCGACATCCACCGGGTGGGGGTCGTCCACCGTGACCTGAAGCCCTCGAACGTCGTGCTCTCGCCCGAGGGCCCGCGCGTCATCGACTTCGGCATCTCGCGCGCCGTGGACCAGCAGACGCTGACGATGACGGGGCGGGTCATCGGGACGCCGCCCTTCATGTCGCCGGAGCAGTTGCAGGCGCCGCGTGGAGTGGGACCGCGGTCCGATGTCTTCTCGCTGGGGACGCTGCTGGTGTACTCGGCGACGGGCCACGGGCCCTTCGACGCGGACAGCCCGTACATGACGGCGTATCAGGTGGTGCACGAGGAGCCGTCGCTGGGTGCCGTGCCGGTGGCTCTGCGCGCGGTGGTCGAGTCCTGTCTGGACAAGGAGCCCGAGGGACGACCCTCGGCGGACGAACTCCTCGTGCTGCTGCGGGACCTCCCGGCCGACCTCGGTGGGACCGAAGCGAACGGGGTCGGCGCGGGCCGCGTCCGCGACGTGATCACCCAGCATCACACCGCGACGCGGGCCACCCCGGCCCCGATCGACCCTGCCGGTGCCGATGGTCCTGGGGCCACCGGCACCCCCATCGGCCGCCGTCTGCGTCGCCGATGGCGCCCTGTGCTCGCGGCCGCGGTCGCGGTGGCCGCGATCGGCGGGGGAGTCGCCGTGCTGAAGACCGGCGGCCCTGAGGGGCGCAGCGGGGGCGACAAGGGCAACGGCGTCGCGGCGCCGGGTGCCGCACTTCCGGACGGCTTCGAGCCGTGGCGCAAGACCGTGCGGGGCGGTCAGGAGGACATCCCCGACGAACTGCGCTGCGTCGCGCGCGGCGACGCGCTGTTCTGCGGGGGCGGCGGTGTTGTCGCGACCCGCGTCAGGGCCCTGGACGGCTCGCGGGTGTGGACGGCGAAGAGCCCGGGCGTCCCCGTCCAGGGCATGCACCTTGTGGGCGCCACCGACGACACGGTGCTCGGTTACCGCTTCGCGGCCCAGGACGCCCCGCAGGACCCTCCCGCCGAGGTGGTGGCCCTCGACGCGGACGACGGCCGGGAGTTGTGGTCCGTGCCGTCCGGCGCCCAGTCGACGGCCGTCACGGGCCGGACTCAGGACGCCGTCGTGGTCGGCTCCGCCGTCGTGACGGTCGACTCCTCCAACTCCCGCTTCGAGGCACGGGACGCGCACAGCGGTGAGGTCACCTGGACGACGTCGTTCCCCGCGGGTACGCAGTGCGCTCCCGTCCCGGTAGGCCCACAGGTCTTCGCGATGTGCGCGACGGATGCGGAGGTGGATGCCACAGAGGTGCGCCACCCCACCCTCCACACGGTCGACCGTGCCTCGGGGGCACTGGGCAGGGCCATCGCGATCGACGGCCCCGCAGTGCCGACGGGCACCGCCGACGGCAGGCTCGTCCTCCTTCAGGGGCGCCTGGAGGGACCGGCGCTGGTCGGCTACGACGGAGTGGTGCGGGTCGACCCGGCCTCGCGCAAGGTCACGTACTCCCGACTGGCCAAGACATACGAGGGGACGCCCGGGGTGGCGGACGACACCGTCTACGTGAGCGGGCAGACCGGTCTCGTCACGGCGCTCGACCCCGCGTCCGGCCGGGAGAAGTGGTCGCGGCAGACGGCCGTGGAGGGTGCGTCGGGTCCCGCCGCGGGAGAAGACGCGCTGTACTTCAGCTCGGCCACAGGCCGGGTGGTCGCGCTGTCGCCGCACGACGGCAAGACCCTGTGGACGACGGACCCGCAGGCCGATGGTTTGACGGGCGAGCAGGGCGCAAGCCCGCGCGTGACCGTTGCGGGGCGTGCGGTGATCGTGGCCGCGGCCAGGAACACGCTCTTCGCCTTCGACGCGCAGAAGCCGCCGAAGGCGGGCTGACCCCGGAAGGCCCGGCCCGGCCGCAGCGGCGGAGAGCGACGCGGCCTCCCGCCGGGCCCTGTTGGCCGTCACCGGCAACAAGACGCTGACGCGTACGGCCGTGCTGCTGGAACCAGGTCTCCGCGAGCGCGGCCGCCTTGTCCACGCACCTGCGGCGGACGTGTCGCAGCCCGAGCGGTCATCACGCCGCGCGAGCGCCGCGCGGAGCGAGTCCTTCGGTGCCGTGCCAGTCCAGTATGAGGACAGTGGCGTCGTCGGTGAGGTTGCCGCGGCAGGCATTCAGTACCGCTGTGGTCAGGGTACGGACGGCCTCCCTGGGATGGGAGGCGCGGGTCTCGGCCACGAGGGAGGCCAGATCCACAGCTGCGGCACCGCGTTCCTGCATGCCGTCGGTGAGCAGAACCAGACGGTCGCCGGGGTGCAGCTGAAGCTCCTGGAGTTGGTAGGAGGTGGGCGCGGCGACCCCGAACGGCAGGTTGACGGCGAGCCGGACCTCCTCGGCTTCCGCAGCACCGTCCCGCAGGCGCAGAGGCCAGGGATGTCCTGCGTTGACCAGTTCGCAGGTGCCCGTCTCGAGACGGATGCACAGCAGTTGTCCGGTGGCCAGCCCACGATTGTGGCTCAGCAGGGCCTCGTGAGCGCGATGGGCCTGATGGAGCGCGTCGCAGCCCGTGCGCCGGGCCCCGCGCAACGCACCGGTGACCAGCGTGGCCAGCAGGGCGGAGTCGGTGTCGTGGCCCATGGCGTCGGTGATGGACAGGTGCAGCGTGTCCCGGTCGAGGGTGTAGTCGTAGGTGTCGCCCCCGATGTCGTCGGCCGGGACCAGACCTGCGGCGAGGGTGAACTGGGGGGCCTCGCAGCAGGAGGCCGAGGGGAGCAGCTGATGCTGGATCTCGGCGGCCAGACTGGTCCGAGTGGTGCGCCGGCCGGCGTGGTACAGATCGGTGAAGCGGCGGTCCGTGACGATGATGTAGGCCAGTGCGTGGGCCGCGTCGCTGATCTGCCCGAGCACGGTGTCATCGGCGTACTGCAGTGTGACCTCCAGCAGGCCGATGCAGTCGCCGCGATTGCTCACCGGCGAGATCACGCGCTGTCCGCCCTGACCATCCGGTTCCACGTGCTGCCGCTGGTCGCGGAGGACCGTGTCGTACAGGCTGCCTTGCAGATCGATCGGTTCCGCGGCGTCCACCAGGTCGCTCTCGGCAGGCGCGGTCAGGCGCAACAGCCGCTGTTCCATGAGATCGACGAACAGGAACGACACGCATTCCGCCCCGAAGCGCTTGCGCAGGTCGTGCGCGATCACGCCGACGGACTCGCCGGGCGGCGCGGACTCCGCTGCGGCCAGAAGCTCGCCGAGCTCCAGATCTCTGCCATTCATGGCAACCTCCCTCGTCTGTCGCCACTTATTCCCCGGGTTTCGTCAACCTCACCTGTGCTTCCGTCACGCCCGGTCACGACGTCTCCACTTCGGCGTTGCGTGCCGGTGGCGCATCGACGTGCGGCCACGCTGCCCCCGGCACCGGTCCGGCCACCTGTGCGGCCGTGGAACGGCGGTGCAGGACGCGCCGCCCGCCGAGGCCGAAGCGGTCGCATGTCCGAGGCCGGCGGAGGACCGGTTCCGCCGGCAGGGCACGTTGTCCGTGCGGTACCCGGGCATCACCTGGCGGGCCTGGAACCGCGCGTGGGCGGATGCCTTTCGTGTGCGCGGAGAGGACCCCCGCCCTGGCCGACTGCATCCCGCTGTTGCCGGCCGGGTCGGGCACTCCCGCAGGCGCGCCCACGCTCCGCTCGGCACCGAGGGTCACGGCAGCAAACCCAGCCGGCGGACCGCGCCGACGCGGGGGCGGTGCCGGGCCGGGCCGTCGTTCATCGCGTGGTCACCGGACCCCCGTCAGTCCTGTCCTGACGACGGGTTATGACTGTCCCTGTTCCGATGACCGGTGGCGACGACGTCACCGAAGGACGCGGCCGGTGCTCGCGCGATCAGTCGGGTAGTTCGCTTCGTCCGTCGTCCTCGGCCAAGCGCGTCCACGCGGTGTGCGTCGCGGCAAGGCACGCGCTGGTCGCGGCATGCGCACGGAACGCGGCGTCATGGGTGGCCGCGGTCTCCGAGGGCGTCGACGATGGCCTGCTGGAGTGCGTACTGGCTGTCCTGAGGCCGGGCCCGCAGTGCGGGAGTCGAGACCATCAGCCCGCGGCGGATCGGCGGCGACGAAGAAGCACCCGTCAGCAGACCCTGCGGGCGCAGCGCCGGCTCCGGCCGTGGCTGGTGGCGGCGGTGGCGTCGTCCGGTGGGTTGGAGCCGACGGTGACCTCGCGTGTAGCGTTCATGCCGTCTTCTCCGGAGCGATCTCGGCGATCAGGCCCTCGACCAGGGTCTTGATCTCGTCACGGATCGGGCGCACGGAACCGACGCCCTGACCCGCCGGGTCCTCGAGCTTCCAGTCCAGGTAGCGCTTGCCGGGGAAGACCGGGCAGGTGTCGCCGCAGCCCATGGTGATGCAGACGTCCGACTCGCGGACCGCGTCGACAGTGAGGACCTTCGGCGTCTCGGTGGAGATGTCGATGCCGACCTCGGCCATGGCCTCGACGGCGGCCGGGTTGACCTGGTCGCCGGGGCTGGAGCCGGCGGAACGGACTTCGACGCGGTCTCCGGCCAGGTGGGCCAGCCATGCGGCGGCCATCTGGGACCGGCCGGCGTTGTGGACGCAGACGAACAGGACTGACGGCTTGTCGGCCATGGTGATCGCTCTCTCCCGACGTGTGGCGGAACGGCCGCCGATGACTTCCGTCCGCTGTATCAGCGGGCGATGATGTGAAAGTATCAGTGCATGCTGACTTCAGTCGATCCTGATCTGATCCGGGTGCTGGGCGATCCGCTCCGCCTCCGGATCGTGACCCTGCTGGCGCGCGAGACGCTCTGCACGACGCACCTGGTCGAGGAGACCGGAGCCAGGCAGACCAACCTGTCCAACCACCTGAAGGTGCTGCGTGAGGCCGGGCTGGTGGAGACCGAGCCGTGCGGCCGCTTCACCTACTACAGGCTCAAGCCGGAGGTCCTTGGAGGGCTGTCCGAGCAGTTCGCCGAGCTCGCCGCCTCCGCCCGCACCGCCGCCGAGAACAAGAGGGCCTGCCCGTGACCTCCACCGAGCCCTCGGCTCCCTCCGCCCAGGACGCCGGCCCGGCCGGCGACGACTCGATCGTCGGAAGGCTCTCCACCCTCGACCGCTACCTCGCGGTGTGGATCCTGCTGGCCATGGCCGTCGGTCTCGGGCTGGGCCGTCTCGTCCCCGGGATGAACGGCGTGCTCGCGAGGATCGAGATCGGCGGCATCTCCCTGCCGATCGCGCTCGGCCTGCTGGTCATGATGTACCCCGTCCTCGCCAAGGTCCGCTACGACCGGCTCGATCGCGTCACCGGCGATCGCAAGCTGCTGGTCTCCTCCCTGGTCATCAACTGGATCGTCGGACCCGCGGTCATGTTCGCGCTGGCGTGGACCTTCCTGCCGGACCTGCCCGAGTACCGCACCGGCCTGATCATCGTCGGGCTCGCCCGCTGCATCGCCATGGTCATCATCTGGAACGACCTCGCGTGCGGCGACCGCGAGGCGGCAGCCGTACTCGTCGCGCTGAACTCGGTGTTCCAGGTCCTCGCGTTCGGCCTGCTGGGCTGGTTCTACCTGGACCTGCTGCCGCGCTGGATGAACCTCGGCGACGGCCAGGGGCTGGACGTGTCCGTCTGGCACATCGCGATGAACGTCGTCATCTTCCTCGGGATCCCGCTGCTGGCCGGATTCCTCACCCGCCGCATCGGCGAGCAGAAGATGGGCCGTGCCGTCTACGAGGCGGAGTTCCTGCCGAAGATCGGCCCGTGGGCCCTGTACGGGCTGCTGTTCACGATCGTCATCCTCTTCGCCCTGCAGGGCGAGACCATCACCTCCCAGCCGCTGGACGTCGCCCGGATCGCGCTGCCGCTACTGGTCTACTTCGCGATCATGTTCTTCGGTACCTTCCTCCTCGGCAAGGGGCTCGGCCTGGCCTACGACCGCACCACGACCCTGGCGTTCACCGCGGCGGGCAACAACTTCGAGCTGGCCATCGCGGTCGCCATCGCCACTTTCGGCGTCACCTCCGGTCAGGCCCTCTCCGGCGTCGTCGGCCCGCTCATCGAAGTGCCGGTGCTGATCGGCCTGGTGTACGTCGCGCTCGCCTGGCGCAGGAGGTTCGCTGCGGACGCGGTGACGACGACCCCGTGACGCACACGGCGGATCGAGGGGTTTGTCCCTCGGTGGCCGCCCTCATGGCGTCGGCGGGCCGGCCCGCCGACGCTGCTCGCGAGATCGGCGGGCTGAGCCGACGGTCATGTGAGGGCGGGACTGCGGCGCTCGACGAGGACGAGGCCGCCAGGCGCCGTGCGGGCGACCGGTCCGCTTCCCGCTCCGCCGGTGTCCGTCCGGCCGTCAGGCCGCGGCCGGCATGGCCAGCAGCTTGCCCATCGCGGCGAGCACCGCCGGCTCCACTCGGTAGTACACCCAGGTGCCGCGCCGCTCGGAGGTCAGCAAGCCGGCCTCCCTCAGCTTCTTCAGGTGATGGGACACGGTGGGCTGGGAGACGCCGACGTCGGAGATGTCGCACACGCATGCCTCCCCGCCCTCGTGCGAGGCCACGGCGGAGAACAGCCGCAGACGGACCGGGTCGCCCAGCGCCTTGAACATCCGCGCGGCCGTCTCGGCCTCCTCGGCGCTCATGGGGCGCTCGGTCAATGGCGGGCAGCACGGCGCCGCACCCTGATCGTCGGCTTCGAGCAGCGGCAGCACCTTCGCATTCGACATGTGTCTATGTTGACACACTTCGAACCAGCGCCGTGAGGGCCGTCACGCTGAGAGGCCGACCGTCGCGGCCCCGCGCCGCGCTGCTCGCCCTCTCCGCCACGCAGGTCGTGAGCCGGGTGGCCGACGGGGGAGCGGTCGTAGGGTGGCGGGCGCCCGGGGCCGCTACGAGGTGGTGATGCTCGGGCCCGCGGAACGCCGCGCGTGTCTTCGTGTCCCTGGTGGCCACCGGACCGGTCGGTGACTCTCCCGGCAACGTTGTGGTCTGCGTGAATCAATACCTGTTCCCGTGAAGTGAGAGTTTGCCGGACCACGCGGTGAGAGTTTTTGGTGCAATGGGCGAAGCAGAATTATGCGGTGTGCGCGGGCAGTTTCTGCGTGCTACTGTCGATCTCAGTTGCAGTTGTGGTTCCCAAAACTTCAAGTGCATCCACCCGATTTCTTCCGGTGGGAGCACTTTTGTATTTCCGGTCATTTTCCGGGCGGGGTAATCATCGCGGCGACACGGCGTCCGTGCAGTGCGGACCCGGTGTACTGCCCCAAAGGAGATATGACATGGCTGCTGGTACCGTGAAGTGGTTCAACGCGGAAAAGGGATTCGGCTTCATCGAGCAGGACGGTGGCGGCGCTGACGTGTTCGCCCACTACTCGAACATCGCCGCCCAGGGCTTCCGCGAGCTCCTCGAAGGCCAGAAGGTGACCTTCGACATCGCGCAGGGCCAGAAGGGCCCGACGGCCGAGAACATCGTCCCGGCCTGACACCGGACCGAAGTCCGTAGCTGGGGCCCGCATCCTTCGGGGTGCGGGCCCCAGCTACGTGCATTTCCCCTGGACGCTTCACCGGCGGGACGACGCGGAGGAATCCGCAGTCTCACCGCGTGCGGGTTCCTCATCGGAGTGCAGGCGCAACCCCCAAGTCCCTACCGTGGCTGACGCCCGGATCCTGCATCCCTCGCGTCCTGTGTTTCAGCACCTGCTCGCGCGTGGATTTCCGTCGGCCAGATCTGCTCTTTTGTCATCGGTTCATTCTCGTAATTCGCCATGCTGCGTATCGCTGTGGGAATTCCTTGATATGTGCCGCATCAAGGAAGGTTCCGCATGAACCGCACACGTACGCACGACCGCTCCGCCCGCAGCAGTAACGGCACTGCCGACACCGGCAGGGGAGGAAGCCGATACGGCTCGCAGGCGCCGCGCCGTTCCGCCGGGCCGGCCCGCTCCGGCGGTTACGGCCGCCGAGCCGCCGCGGTGCAAGGTGAGTTCGCGCTCCCCACGACGATCACACCCGCGCTGCCCGCCGTCGATGGCTTCGCCGACCTCGAGATGCCCGAGCAGTTGCTGGCCGAGCTGGGCAGGCAGGGAGTGACCGTGCCGTTCCCGATCCAGGGTGCGACGCTGCCGAACTCTCTGGCGGGCCGTGACGTCCTGGGCCGTGGGCGTACCGGTTCCGGGAAGACCCTTGCCTTCGGCCTGGCCCTCCTCGCACGCACCGCCGGACAGCGTGCCGAGCCACGCCAGCCGCTGGGACTGATCCTCGTACCGACACGTGAGCTGGCGCAGCAGGTGACCGACGCGCTGACGCCGTACGCCCGTTCCGTCAGGCTTCGACTCGTCACGGTCGTGGGCGGGATGTCGATCGGCAGGCAGGCCGGAGCGCTGCGCGGCGGGGCCGAGGTCGTCGTCGCGACCCCGGGCCGGCTCAAAGATCTCATCGAACGTGGCGACTGCCGGCTGAACCAGGTGGGCATCACGGTGCTGGACGAGGCCGACCAGATGGCTGACATGGGTTTCATGCCGCAGGTCACCGCGCTGCTCGACCAAGTGCGTCCGGAGGGGCAGAGGATGCTGTTCTCCGCCACCCTGGACCGTAACGTCGACCTGCTGGTACGCCGCTACCTGACCGACCCCGTCGTGCACTCGGTCGACCCGTCGGCCGGGGCCGTCACGACGATGGAGCACCACGTCCTGCACGTCCACGGCGCCGACAAGAACACCGCGGCGACCGAGATCGCCGCCCGCGACGGCCGCGTGATCATGTTCCTGGACACCAAGCACGCCGTCGACCGACTCACCCAGCACCTGCTCGACAGCGGTGTCCGGGCCGCCGCGCTGCACGGGGGCAAGTCGCAGCCGCAGCGCACCCGCACGCTCGCGCAGTTCAAGACGGGGCACGTCAGCGTGCTGGTGGCGACCAACGTCGCGGCGCGCGGCATCCACGTCGACAACCTCGACCTGGTGGTGAACGTCGACCCGCCGACCGACCACAAGGACTACCTCCACCGCGGAGGCCGGACCGCCCGCGCCGGCGAGTCGGGCAGTGTCGTCACCCTCGTCACACCGAACCAGCGCCGCGACATCGTCCGTCTCATGTCGGACGCCGGGATCCGGCCGCAGACCACCCGGATCCACTCGGGCGACGAAGCCCTGAGCCGGATCACCGGCGCCCAGGCCCCGTCCGGCATCCCGGTTGTCATCACCGCACCGGTGGCCGAACGCCCCAAGCGCAACGCCTCCTCCCGCGGCCGACGCCGCCCCGCTCCGGCAGCCCGGCGCGCGGCGGTAGGCGAGTCCCGCTTCGGTGCGGCAGCCTAGGACGTTCGTATCAGGAATCCGGCCCACTTCTGCAGGAGACACCTTTTGACGCTGGTTCGCATCCAACCCAGCCCGGCGGGCGCCGGCCCCGTGCACCGACCGGTGGCCGAGGCCATGGACGCGGCCGGGCCGCAGGTCTGCGACGACATGAGTGTGGAGGTGGCGCTCGCAGTCATGGCCGCCGCCCTCACGGGCCGACTGGCCGTCTGCGACCAGGACGGCCGGTGCACCGGCCTGGTCACCCGGACCGAACTCGCGGCCGTCCGGGAAAGCTCCGCCTACACGGACCGGGTCCGCCTGCGCGACGTTCTCGGCGGACACGGATCGCCCACGTCGCTCGTGACCGGTCTGGCCGAAGCCGGGCACCCGCTGCGCCGCCTGCCGCTCGGTGCCCTGCCGGTGGCCGGTGCACAAGACCTTGCTCCGGGCGTTCCCGCCCTCTCCCGCTGAACCGCCTCACCCCTGGTCGGACCGTCCCCTTCTCCCTGTGAGGCCACATGCGCTGCGTCATCGCCCGCTTCCCGTTCGATCTGACCAAGAGCGGCGTGCTGGAATCCATGAAGGGCGTCAAGCCCGAACCGGGCACCGGCGAATCCGTGACCATCGGCCGCCGCCACTATCCCGTCAAGCAGGTCGGCCAGGTCATCACACGCCAGGACCGACGTGACTTCAGCGCCGGCGAAGTCCTTCGGGCCATGGCCAGGCTCGGCTTCACCTGCCGTACCTTCCCCGAACTCGCCGCACCGCCCGAGGGGCGCGCACACGGCGTCCGGTGACCGCACCCGGTGGGCTCCGCCGCTCACGTGGACGAAGACGCCTGGCCAGGTGCCGGGCGTGCGAAGGTCTGGGCCGCTCAGCCATTGCTGAGCGGCCCTGAGCTGCTCCTCCAGGATCACCGCCCAGGAGTGGTCCGTCCCGTCCGCGACGTGGCCGAGGCGTCGGCGAGGTCGGCGCCGGTGTCGGCGTTCCGCCGGGAGCGGTCCACGCCGTGCCAGTCCAGGCACATGACGGTCGCGTCGTCCTGCAGGTGACCGCGGTTGGCGTCGACGACCGACGCGATGAGGGCACGGGCGGTCTCACGGGGATGCAGCGCGCGTGTGCTGACGATCAGGTCCGACAGATCGAGGCTGCCGGCGTTGCGCTCGAGCATGCCGTCCGTCAGCATCACCAGCCTGTCACCCGGCCGCAGGTCCAGCGACTGGACCCGGTAGCTGTGAGGGACGTCCAGGCCGAACGGCATATCGATTCGCGGAGTGATCTCCCCTACCTGTCCGTCCCGCATCAGTAGCGGCCAGGGGTGCCCGGCGTTGATGAACTCGGTCGTGCCGTCGATCAGGCTGATACGCAGGAGCTGGCCGGTGACGTAGCCGCGGCTGCTGTGCTCGCGCACGGCCTGATCGGCCTGGCGGGCCTGCTCGGCGAGGTCGGCACCGGTCCTTCGCGCCCGGCGCAGGGCGCCCACCAGGAGGGTGGCCAGCAGGGCGGCGCGGACGTCGTGCCCCATGGCATCGGTGACGGAGAGCTGGACGGTGTCCCGGTCGATCACGTAATCGAACGTGTCACCCCCGACGTGGTCGGCCGGTTCGAGCGCTCCGGCCACCGAGAACTGTGCCGCCTCGCAGGTCAGCGACGCCGGGAGCAGCCGGTGCTGGATCTCCGCGGCGAGACTCAGCGGGATCGTGCGGCGGCCCCACTGGTACACGTCGGTGAAGGACCTGTTCGCGATGACGATGTACGCCAAGGCGTGTGCTGTCTCGCCGATCTCCCGCATCGCCGCCGCGTCAGGCGCCGTGGACAGGAACAGTTCCAGGAGCCCGATGGCGTCCCCGCGGTTGGTCACCGGGGCGACGATCCGCACCAGCGAGCCGTCGCCTCTGTCCTCCACGCTCGGCCGCTGGGTGCGGATCACGTCGTCGTAAAGGGTGCCGCGCAACGTGATGCGCCGGGCGGGCTCATCGGTCTCGACGCTGCCGGCGGCCCCCAGCCGTACGACCGAGCCACCGGTGAAGTCGGTGATCAGGAACGATACCGACGCGGCCCCGAGGCGCTCCTTGAGCATGCGTGCGACCACGTCGAGCGACTCCACGGGGGCCGCGGCTTCCGCCGCTGCCAGCGTCTCCGCCAGAGTTGTCGCACTGCCCACGTCCCCTCCGGTGCCAGGAGTACGGGGGGCCGGCCCACCGTCCTCGTCAGGCCCGCGTACGGTCACGGTGACTCCTCGCTGCTCGCTGCGTCCAGGGTTCCGTCCCGGGTGGGAGCCGGGCCGACGCCAAGCCCGGTGCCGGGCAGATGTTATTGCACCGCAGAGCCCCTGAGCGGTATTCCCCTCGGCCGAGCGCGCGTTCCCTGCCCGCCTGTCTGCCTGCCGGTCTCGCCCGCCCTCGCTGCGGCCGCCGCGGTTTCCGGACGGAGCGAGCCCGAAGCGGGGGAGCACAACCGTGTGCGGCGGTGGCGGGGGTTCCGGCACCGCAGGGGGCTGGATACGCGGCCCGGCCCGGTTGTAGCCCGTGCCAGGTCCCGCCGGGCGACCCGTACGGTGGAGGCGGGGTCGGCCCGATTGGTGTGCGAGAGCGGGGGAGTTGTCCGGTGAGCATACGGCTGGCCGAGGTGGAGATCGCCCGCATACGGTGGGAGGATTTCCGTACGCTCGGCAACCGGTCCGGCGGGATTCCCGGGACGCTGCGCAGCCTGCTCGCAGCCGCCGATGAGAACGAGGCCATGGCGGCCTACTGGGACCTGGAAAACGTCGTCGTCGTGCAGGGTCAGTTGCACAGCGCCGCGTTGCCGACGGTCTCCGTGCTCCTGGCGGGCTTGCTCGGTGACCTGTCGCCGGACGCCCGGGACCTGGTCCTGGAACTTCTCCAGCAGATCGTCATGGGTGAGTCCGACGAGAACGAGGCCGCCCTCGGCAACACCGACCTGGGTGACCGCTGCCGGGAAGCGGCGCGCACCGGTCTCTGGCTCGTCTACCGCGAGCTCGGAACCCGGCGCAGGGAGACGGCGGAAGCCATCCTGGAACGCATCGAGAACGAGAAGCCGAGACTCGCCGCCTGCCTGGCCGGAGTCCGGGGCAAGTAGCGTGCCGCCACGCCCTCCGAAGCGCGATCCGGCCGACCACCGCGAGTCACTCGCCACCGCAACAGGACCAGCAGTACGGAGATCCAGGACCCGTCACCTCAGTGGCAGTCCAGCAGTGCCGATCGTTCCCGGGTGCGTACGGCGGGGAGCCAGGCAGTGGGAGGCTCGGAGCCGGCCGGGAGGCGGACGCGGAACCAGCGGGTGGACCGCCGGTCCTCCTCGTCGATGATGGGCTCCCCGCCGGCCATCTGGCAGTCGGCGGTGAGAACGTCGCCGTGCCACACCCTGGTCGGTACGACGTTCTCCGCGGTGTAGGGAAGCATGGGATCGATCGCCAGGCCCAGACTGCACCGCGGGTTCCGGTCGACCCGCTCCCGGCAGTCCTGCTCGGCGTTGTACACCCGGATCGTGCCGGGCGTCGGGGCGTCCTCACGGCCCGGTGATGCGGCCGAGGTCGTCCGTACCGCGTCCGAGTACAGGGCAGCGCCCGCGATCCCGCAGAGCGCGGTGGCCAGGGCGGCGGTTCGGGCCCGGCCGCCCAGCCGTCCTGACCCCGCCTGAGGTCTCGCCTGGTGGGCGGCGATGCGGGCGAGCAGGCTCTCGGCGGTGTGGGGGGCGCGGGCGTCGTGGGTAGGGGCGAGACAGTCGGCGGCCAGCGCCCGCCAGAACGGCGGCACGGCGTGGTCCATGCGCAGCGGCGCACGCCCTTCGCCGTACTCCTGCACCGCGGCACCGCGCGCCACGGATGTGGCCCCGGCGAACGGAGAGCGGCCGGACGCGAACACCTCGTGGATGACGATGCCCAGCGCCCAGATGTCCGCGGTCGGCCGGACCCGCACACCGAGTTCGCCGAGGGGCGCCCTCCAGCGCTCGGGCGGAAAGTAGTCCAGGGTGCCCATGGGAGGCGCGTACCCGTGGGTCCCCGTCAGCTCGGTGGCGAGGCCGAAGTCCGAGAGCTTCACGGAGTGGTCCCTGCCCAAGAGGACGTTCTCCGGCTTGAGATCCGCGTGGACCCAGCCCGACCGGTGGAGATGGGCGAGTCCTTCGCAGATGCCCGCTATCAGCCGGCCGCGATCGGCCTCCGGTACTCCCGCGTCGACCAGTTCTCTCAGACTGCCCGCGGCCCGTTCCATGACCAGCACGATCGCGCCCTCCAGTGAGGGGCGGTCGGGTGCGGAGAGAACCAACGACTCCAGGAGGCCGATCAGCCGCGGATGTCCGGCCCTGCGGCCGAGTTCGACCTCGCGACGGGCGGATTCCACGATCCTGCGCGTCTGGCGCGGCGCGAGTCCGGCGGTCGGCATGATCTTGAGCGCGACGTCGGCGAGGCCCGGAGGCGTGGCGGTCCCGCCGGTTCCGTCCGGGCGCCCGTCTGCCGGTCGCGCCGCGTACACCGTCGACCAGCCCCCCGAACCGATCCGGTGGGTCACCACCCAGTCTCCGACCTGGTAGCCGGGTGGCAGCAGGTCCGTCCGGTCGTGTTCCGCGGTGCCCCCCGCACCGTGCGGCGGTCTCATCGCGCCGCCTGCCGCTCCCGCCCGCCGGCCGCTGCCGGAGGCGGCAGCAGCACGAGGTGCTCTTCCCGTACGAGCCCGAAGCGCAGTGCCAGCCCGACGATCTCCTCCCGCTTGCCGTTGCGGCGGTCGGGTTCGTGGGAGTCCGGGCCGCCGATGCGCAGCTTCTCCTCGGCGAGGTAGTCGATGTGCGAGCTGACCGCCCGCGCGGTCAGCGCGCCACAGGTGGGGTGCTCCCTGAGCCGCTCGACGATCTGGGGTGTGGTGGGGACCGCCACGCGCGACTGGTCGCGCAGGCGTGGTTCGCAGAGCGCGACCAGGACGAGGAAGTACGTCGCCGTCTCGTTCAGGGAGTACGCGGTGACGGTGCTGTTCCCCCAGGGGACACCCATGGCGTCCGGGTCCAGATAGAGGTGGTCGGGAGCGAACACCTGGAAGGAGATCGTGACGTCCCCGCGCGTGGGCAGCACGACGCGCGAGAACTCGAACGGGATCGGCGCCCCCACCCGCCGCGGCGGGACCCTCAGGTATTCGCCCGCTCCCTCCGGGTTCTCCACGAGATAGCTGTGGGTGGTGCTGTGATTCGTCAACTGCCAATGATCGTCGGTCACACGAATCTCCCCGGCGAGCCGGGAGATCGCCCGGTCGGCGAGGCGCAGCTCGACGGGGATCGCCATGGAGCCCCGTCCGAAGCGCGCGACCTCGCCGGGACCCAGCCGTAACGTCACCGCGTCACCGTGCGGTTCGCCGCCGTCGGCGCCACCGCTTCCCCGCGGCAGATGGACGACTACGCCGCTCACCGCTCCCCCCGATCCACGCATCGCTTGCCGGACCAGCGGAACGATACTCATCTCTCAGGGGAGTTCACCGGCGTACTTCGGCCACATCGCCGGAACCGGCCGCCCGGGGCCGTGGATGCATCGTTCCGGACCGCGCACAGTGGGCAAAGTCACCGTGCGGAGGGGGCAGGAGCCCGGGCCCGGGGGGAGGGGCGGCGCGAACGAGGCCCCGAGAACCCGTTCGGATGGCGGGATTCGCACGCTCCGCTCAGAGAGCAGGGCTCCCCGACAGGAGGGGCGCGACCGTGCGATCCCCGAAGGCCGTCCACGGCTGCCACCCGCCGCTCGGCCGGGCCTGGACGCGGGCGCGCATCCGGCCGGCGACGGTGACGGCGAGGACGTGCAGCCGCCCGGCGGCGTCGAGCGCCGCCGTGGGCGAGGCGGCCAGCCGGATGCCGGGCTCCCCGAACTCCCCGCCGGGATGCACGTCCCCGCCGGGAGCGACCTGCCAGCGGTGGCCGAGCCGGGCTCCGCCGGGCGTCAGGGAGAACGCCTCCAGCCGGCCGTCGGAGTTCACGGCGAACGCCGGGGCGGTGGCGCTCCAGCCGAAGAGCGGCCGCCATTCGTCCCAGCCGCCGCTCGGCACGGCCTGCCGCCGGGCGAAGGTTCCCACGCCAGACGGTCCGATCGCGGCGACGGTGAGCCGGCCGCTGCCGTCCCTGCCCACCCGGGGCGCGGCTCCGGCCGCGGTGCCGAACCGGTGCCACGACGCGGTCCAGGGTCCGCCGGGGGCTTCCTGCCAGCGGTGCTCGATGCCCGAGCCGCCGGGGGTGAGGGCGAACACCTCGAGCCGGCCGTCGGCGTTCCCCGCGACAACCGGTGGAGCGCCCGCCGGCCCGCCGAATCCGGGCTCCCACGGGTCCCAGACCGGGGAACCGGCAGCCCTCTGCCGCCGCCGCGCGACGGAGGCGCCGCCGGGGCTCAGGGCGAAGGCCTCCAGCCGGCCGTGGGCGTCGCGGGCGATGGCGGGGGCGGCACCGGCCGGACCGCCGAACTCCTCCCAGTCGTACCAGCCGCCGTCCGGCCGCTGCACCCGGTGGTGCAGCCTGGCGCCGCCCGGGGCGAGTGAGAACACCTCGAGCCTGCCGTCGGTGGCCCGTCCGAGCGTGGGAACCGCACCGGCGGGCCCTCCGAAGGGCTCCCATTCCGACCAGCTGTCCGTGTCCGGGTCGAGCTGGACGCGCCGCAGCATCGTGCGGTCGGTGGCGTCGAGCGCGAACACCGTCAGGCGGCCGGCCACGTCGAGGCCGGCCACCGGGTTGTCGGGGCTCTGCCACGGAGGTGGCGTGTCCCGCCATGACAGGGGAGCCACGTACAGCCCGTTCCGGAACCAGCCCGCGGCGCTCGCGTACCAGGCCTCCCCGTCGTGGACCACCTCCACGGCGTGACCGGGCACATGCCCCGCCCATCCGGAGAGCTCGAAGTGGAACGGGTCCGGCGACGCGAGGACGTCGGTGCCCTCGTAGCCGTTGCGCGGACCGATGAACAGGTAGTACCAGCCGTCCCGTCCGAGGACGTACGGCGATTCGGTGACCGAGACGGTCGCGTCCGTGCTCGCGTCGGTGAACGCGACGCCCTGCTCGCCCCAGTTCAGCAGATCCGCGGAACGCCGGTAGGCCACGACATGGTGGCCGCCGCCCGGGCCGGAGAGTTCCGTGTAGTACATGACCCACTCGCCACCGACCCGCACCACCATCGGGTCACGCGCCGCGAGCCCCCGGAACAGCGGGCCGGACGGTTCGCGGGTCCAGGTGAACAGGTCGGTCGACGTGGCGAGGTTGATCGCCGCGCCACTCGCGCCTCCCGCGGCGTAGAACATCCAGTACCTGCCGCCCGCCTCGATGACGTGCGGCGCCCACAGGTGGGCCTCACCGAAGTAGGACGGGTCGACGGTGAGCGCGTCGGGGTGGCTGGTCCACGGTCCGTGCGGGCTCGGTGCGGAGGCGTGGGCGAAGGAGATCTCCGCCTCGCTGTCGGGTGATTCGCCACGTGGTGCACTGTTCCCGACGATGGCGAACAGGTGCCAGCGGCCCTGAGCCCTGATCAGCGTGTGATCGTTGAGATACCGCGGGCCCGCGGAGGTGGAAGGGTCGTAGACGTACGTGAAGGGTCCCGCGGCGACCCGGTGAGGGGGCGGGGCGTCTCCGGAGGGCGTGGCGGCGACGGCCGGCACGGCGCCCAGGAACGGGAGGGCGCCGACGCCGGCCGCACCGCGCAACAGGCTCCGCCTGCTGATCGGAAGCATGAGTTCCTTCGGAGTGGTCAGCCGACGGCGGGGCCGGCGGAGTTGTTGAGCCAGATCCAGTCGGACCAGGTGGCGAAGCCGGTCTGCCACTTGTGGAAGGTACCGGCGTGGCTCGTGCCGAAGACCTCGATGCGGCCGTCGGCGTTGGTGGCGGCGACGACCTCGGTGCCGCCGGTACCGAAGGGAGCCCAGTCGCTGTAAGGGGCGTTCACAGCGGTCTGCCAGCTGTGCATGGCGGTGGTGCCGTTCATCGCGTAGACCTCGACGCGGCCGTCGGGGGTGCGTTCGCTGGTGAGCTGTGAGTCGGCCGGGCCGCCCGTGGGCTCCCATTCGGACCAACTCGTGGGGCCCGTCTGGTACTTGTGGAAGACGCCGACCGGGCCGGAGGCGAAGACCTCCAGCCGTCCGTCCGCGTTGTGGTCGACCGTGAGGTCGTGTCCGCCCTCGCCGAATCCGGCCCACGAGGACCAGCCGCCGTTGGGGGCGGTCTGGTACCGGTGCTGGAAGGTGCTGCCGTTGAGAGCGAAGACCTCCAGACGTCCGTCGGGTGCCTTCTCCATCTCCACCCGGCTGTCGGCGGGGCCGCCGCCCGTGGGCTCCCAACCCGACCAGCCGCCGTTCGGCGCGACTTGGTACCGGTGGAAGAGGCCTTCCGGCCCGGACGCGTAGACCTCGATGCGGCCGTCGGCGTTGACACCGGCGGCGGTGTCCCGGCCCCCACCGCCGAAGGTCTCCCATCCCGACCAGTCGCCGGAGGGGCTCGACTGCCAGCGGTGCTGGAAGGTGTTCCCGTTGATGGCAAGCAGTTCCAGACGGCCGTCGGCGTTCGGTGCGAGGGCGAGTTCGGCGTTGCCGGGCCCACCGAGCGCTTCCCACTCCGACCAGTTGCCGTTGGCCTCCTGCTGCCAGGCGTGGTGGATGCCGTCGGCTCCGGCGGCGAACAGTTCCAGCCGCCCGTCCGCCGACCGCGCCGACACGACCCGGCCCGACTCCGCCGGATGCACCAGCGGCCGGGGCCGCGGGCCACTGCCCGGGGTGCAGGGCAGCACCACGCCGCGCTCCGCGAGGTGGACCTCGGGGTCGATACCGTAGGACGTGGACCGGTCCCCCCAGATCCGCAGATGGAGATGGGGCCCGGTGGACTGTCCCTCGGAGCCCATCAGGGCGATCTGCTGGCCGGCCACGACGCGGTCGCCGACGGAGACGTCCCGCCGGATCATGTGCCCGTATTCCGAGATCCTCCCGTCGGGGTGCAGGACCCGGATCCACTGGCCGTAGCCGCTCTCGTACCCGGAGATGGTCACCTCGCCGTCGCCCACGGCGTGGACCGGCGTGCCGACGGCGTTGGCGATGTCGACGCCGTTGTGGCGGCTGTGGAAGTGCTGGGAAACGAAACCGGCGGCCGGGCATGCCGCAGCGGCAGCCGTGGTCCCGGTGGCTGCGGCGGGAGTCGCGGGCAGCAGCGTCGGCAGCAGCAGGACGGATGTCGACGCGAGAACCCAGGTCAGTGCGCGCCGGGAAAACCCTGGAAGCACGAGTCCTTCTCCCCTTGGCGGTCTCGGGATGAGTGGGACGGTCGGTTCGGGCCGTGCGGAAGTCGGTACGGAAGGTAGCAACAGCGCGGGCCCGGGAGACCCCGGAACGTTACGGACTGACAGGCGGGAGCACGTCGGCTAAGAGACCAGCTCATTTGGCGAGTCTGCGGTAGCAGACGAGGGGGCTGGCGATGCTGGTGAAGGCCAGGAAGTGGTCGCCGCCGGCGGAGCAGGTGGGCACGACAGCGGCGCGCCCGGGTTCCGGCCGCGCCGCTGTCGAGCTGTGGTCAGCCCTCGGGGGAGCCCCCGGGTCAGTGGAGCTTGTTGACGGCTGTCTTTGTCGTGGTGCGGAAGGCGGTCAGCGGGGCGTCCTCGAGGTCGCCCATCTGGCCCCAGCGGACGAGGGTGACGGTGCGGCCGTCGCGGCCGACGGAGAACAGGTGGATGTCGGAGATGCCGATCTGCGGGTCGGCGGTGTCCAGGCTGTAGACCCAGGCGCCCTCCTCGACGGCGAGCTTGCCGTGGGAGGCGCTGACGGCCTGCAGGCCCGGGTTCTGCTGTTCCAGCAGGGGGCCGCAGCCGGCGAGGGCCCCGCGGAGGGTGTCGACCAGCTTCACTGCGTCGGCTTCGGTACGGGCGATGGTGGTGACCTGGACGCCGTTGGTGTCGAGCTCGGTGCTGAACTCGCGGTAGCGGGTGTTCTGCGCCGGGATCTTGTACGGGGCGCAGAGGACGCCGCCGTTCTCCGGGACGCCGGTGAAGACCTGGGTGGCGGTCCACGGCGTCGACGACGGCGGCATCTGGGAGGCGGCGAGGAAGGCGGGCTGGGCAGCGGCCTGCGCCGGGGCTGTGGCAAGGGCCGCGAGGCCCAGTGCGGCAGCGGCTGCGGTGGCGAGTGCGGTGCGGAGCTTGTTCATGGTGGTGGATCCCCCGTCGGGTCGTCCGTTCGGTCAGTGCTCAACCAGCGTGGGGCCGGCGCCCGCCGGCTGCAACGATCACGCGCCCACCAGCCGTCCCGGAACCATTCCACCCCCGCTGACGTGCAAGGACGTGAAGGATGGGACGCAGGGTCGAGGGGGATGGAATGCCGAAGGACGCCGCCGTCGAGGAGTTCGCGGGGCTCGTGCGCGCGCTGAAGGCGCGGGACGGGAGGAGTTACGAGGCGCTGGGCCGGCGGCTGAGCGTCAGCGCCTCCACCCTCCACCGCTACTGCTCGGGCGCGACCGTCCCGGAGGAGTTCGCCGTGGTCGACCGCCTCGCCCTGCTGTGCGGGGCGGACGAGGAGGAACGGCGGGCCCTGGAGGCGGCCTGGACGGAGGCGGACCGCGCCCGCCGCCGAGCGGCCTCGCCCGCGCCCACGCCTGTGCCGGCCGTGTCGGCCGCGCCGGAATCGAACCCGGAACCGTCCGCGCCGGAACCGGGCCCCGGCCCCGCCCCGGACCCGACCGCGCCGGACCCGTCCGCCCCGGACCCGACCGCCCCGGACCCGACCGCCCCGGACCCGACCGCGCCGGAGGCGCCCCGCGCCCGCCCCCGTCGTGGCGCCCCCGCTCCCCTCCTCGTCGTCGCCGCCGTCGCCCTCGTCGTGCTCGCCCTCGCCGCCGCCCTGCTCGGTCACCCCACCCGTACGGCTTCCGCCCCCGCTCCCGCTTCCACCGCTCCTGGGCGGACCGCGGCCCCCCTCCCCTTCACCTGGAGCATCGGCTCCCAGCTCTGGGAGGGCGGCTGCGGGCACACCTACCTCGTGGACCGGGCCCCCCGCGCGGTCGCCCCGCCGCCGGTCGCGGCCGACTCCGGGGCGTGGGCCGGGACGCACGGTGCTGTGCACGGCGGGGAGGCGCTGGTGCGGATCACGGTCCAGGGCCGGTCGCCGTCCGACGCCGTCGTCCTCCATGCCCTGCACGTGCGCGTGGTCGACCGCGCCGCGCCCCTGCCGTGGAACGCGTACCGGATGGACCACGGCTGTGGCGGCGCCATCACCCCGCGCCACTTCGCCGTGGACCTCGACCGGCCGCGCCCGCTCGCGAGGCCCGTCGACGGCCTTGACGCCTCCGGCGCCGAGGTCCGGAAGATCCCGGCCGTCTCCTTCCCGTACAAGGTCACCTCCTCCGACCCCGAGGAGCTGCTGGTCTCCGCGCGGACGGCGGGCTGCGACTGCCGCTGGTACCTGGAGCTGGAGTGGAGCGCCGGGGGCCGTACGGGGACGGTGCGGATCACGGACGGCGGGAAGCCGTTCCGCACGAGCGGGACCAGGGGGAGGCCGGCGTACGTGCACGACTCCGCCGAAGGGCGCTGGATCACGGACTCGGACTCTGGACAGACCGGGTGACCGATGAGTAACTTCGACCGACATAGGCTGAGCAAGCGCTTAGAGGCCATCTCATCTGGCGAGTCGGCGGTAGCAGATGAGGGTGCAGGCGATGCTGGTGAAGGCCAGGAAGTGGTCGGCTTGACGGGAACCGAATCCGGCCGGCCGTGGCAAGCTGGGATCGAAGATCCACCTGATCTGGTCTGTGACCGGATCGGGCTGCCGCTGTCGCTGGGCATCGCCGGAGCGAACATGCACGACAGCCAGGGTCTGGAGCCGCTCGTGCGCGGCATCCCGCCCGTCCGGTCCCGCCGCGGCCCGCGCCGCCGGAGGCCGGCGAAGCTGCACGCCGACAAGGGATACGACTACGACCGCCTGCGCAGATAGCTGCGTCAGCGACCCTCGCATCGCCCGCAAGGGCGTCGAGTCCTCGCAGCGGCTGGGCCGGCATCGCTGGGTGGTCGAGCGAACCGTGTCCTGGGCGGCGGGCTGCCGCCGGCTCCACCGTCGCTACGAACGCAAGGCCGAACACTTCCTCGCCTTCGTCGGCACAGCCGCAACCCTCATCGGCTACCGCCGTCGTAACAAGCCGATCAGACCGAGAAACCAGTGAGCCGAGGCCGGGCTTCCTCACGTCCGAAGGCCAGCACCTTCGCAAGTACCTCGCGCATCGCGTCGACGCTCTCGGCCGACACGTCGAGCACTGCCTCAATCTTTGCGTCCTCCAGCTCCAGATCATCCAGACAGCCGGGGGCCAGTGACACCGTGAGCAAGGTGTCCGTCAGAATCACCTCACGGACACAGCCATAGGCCGTGCACTGGTCTGGCGTCATCACGCAGTACGTGTCGAGCCCAAGGCGAGATGTCCTGTGCGGACGGCTCACCGACAGCGCTCGTGAACAGCAGGAAGAAGCCCTCGTCCTCCTCCGCCACGCCGGCCTGCATCTCGCCGTCGATATCAACCTCGGCCGCAACCGAAGAGGCCGTGAACCTGTATGCCATATGCAGGTTTTACCAGGAACCCAGTACAGACCACTCTCACCCCTTCACAACAGGTACTTGGGATGCCTCCATAAGAAGCGACGTCTAAAGCGCCTGTTGTCGCCGGTCATCGAGATTTCATCGGTTCTCCTTAGCGTGGCCGCGTTCGGACGACGGCCCGTACGACAGGGGGAAGGACGACGATGGCACGGAGGAGACACAGAACGGGGCTGCCGATGGCGGTCACGGCCGCGGTGGCGGTGATGAGCACGCTCGCGGCCACCGGGGCGACCGTCACGGGGGCGTCCGCCGCCGAGCCGGGGCCGGACAAGCCGACGATCCGCTACACCGAGTACGGAATCCCGCACATCATCGCCTCGGACTGGGAAGGGCTGGGAACGGGCTACGGATACGCGGCGGCCAAGGACAACATCTGCACCCTGGCAGACACCTACCTGATGGTCAACGCCCAGAGGTCCCGCCACCTCGGACCCGAGGGCAAGGCGAGCCCCGGCCAGCTCCAGAACACCACCACCAACCTCAACAGCGACCTGTACTTCCAGCGGATCAAGGACGACCGCGTGGTGGAGCGGCTGCTCGACCAGCCCGCCCCCGACGGGCCGGAGCCGGAGGTCGAAGAGGCCGTCCGAGGCTATGTCCAGGGATACAACAGGTATCTGGCCGAGACGGGCGCGGGCAACATCTCCGACCCGGCCTGCCGCGGGGCCGCCTGGGTGCGGCCGATCACGGAGCTGGACGTCTACCGGCACGCGCACGCCGAGATCATCATGGGCAGCGCCGACGCGCTGCTGGACGGTCAGGTGAACGCCGCTCCCGCGGTGGCGCCGGCCGTCGCACAGCCGAAACCGGCCCCCAGGAGGACCGCGGGGAAGATCCGCGAGGCGATGGCGGCGAGCCGTGAGGACAGCATGGGCAGCAACGCGCTGGCGGTCGGTTCCAAGGGGGTGTCCGGTGGCACCAGCATGCTGCTGGCCAACCCGCACTTCCCGTGGCAGGGCAAGAACCGGATGTGGCAGAGCCAGCTGACCATCCCGGGCAAGGTCAACGTCTCCGGGGCCAGCCTGCTCGGGCTTCCCGCAGTGAACATCGGACACAACGACGACGTCGCCTGGAGCCACACGGTCGCCACGGTCGCGCCGTTCGGGCTGTTCGACGTACAGGTCGATCCGCTGAACCCCACCAAGTACCTGGTCGACGGCGTCTGGGAGCAGATGACCTCGCAGCAGGTCGGTGTCGACGTGCGCAACGCGGACGGCTCCATCGGCACGGTCACCAGAAAGCTGTGGTCCACCCGGTACGGACCGATCACCACGTCGATGCAGGGTGTCGCGTTGCCCTGGGTGGTCAGCGCACACGCGGTGCGCGACGTGAACATGCACAACCTGCGGGCACTGAACACCTGGTTCGGCCTCGACCAGGCCAAGGACGTCCACGAAGTGGTCGGCATCCTGGAGACCACCCAGGGTGTCCCCTTCTTCAACACCATTGCCTCCGACCGCAAGGGCGACGCGCTCTACGCGGACATCCAGGCCACCCCGAACGTCACCGACGAACACGCGCGGTCGTGCCTCACCGAGACCGGCAAGCTGCTGTTCAACCAGGCGCTCCCGCTGTCGAACGTGCCGCCGATCTCCATCCTCGACGGCAAGCGCAGTGCGTGCGACTGGCCCGACGACCCGGACGCGGCAGCCCCGGGCCTGCTGGATCCGCACGAGCAGCCACGGCTCATCCGCTCCGACTTCGTGGGCAACGCCAACGACAGCCCCTGGCTGGCCAACCCCGAGCAGCCGCTGACCTTCCCCCGGGTGATGGGTGACGCCTCGGCGCCCCGATCGCTGCGTACACAGGAGCTCATCCTGACCGCGCGGAACCGGATCAACGGCACCGACGGCCTGCCCGGCAAGGGCTTCACTCCGGACACCATGGGGCAGTTGCTGTTCGCCGACAACAGCAGGGCCGCCGACCTTGCACTCGACGCCACGGTGACGATGTGCCGGAACGTCGCCTTCGGGCTCATCCTGGTGGACGGCACTCTGGTCGACGTGCGCGAGGCGTGTCCGATCCTGGCAGCGTGGAAGAGCCACGACTACACGTCGGACAGCCGGGGATCCTGGCTCTTCGCCAACTACTGGTCCCTGCTGCTCAACGGACAGGGAGTCGAGAAGCTGCCGTGGCGGGTCCCCTTCGACCCCAAGGACCCGGTGCACACGCCCAACTCGCTGGACACCGGAAGCTCCGCCGTCCGTGACGCGTTCGGCCGTGCGGTGCTCGCGCTGCGCAGGGCGGGTACTGCGCTGGACGCCCCGCTCTCGGACGTCCAGAAGGTCACCCGCGCCGGTGAGCGGATCCCGATCCACGGTTCGATCGGCCAACTGGGTGTGCTGAACGTGATCAGTCGCGGTCAGGTCGACGGAGAGATGGACATCGTCTTCGGGTCCAGCTTCATCCAGCAGGTGCGGTTCACCGCGGAAGGCCCGCCGCAGGCCCTCTCCGTCCTGGCCTACTCCCAGTCGGCCAACCCGAATTCGCCCCACTTCACCGACCAGACCAAGCTGTTCTCGGCCGGCAGGTGGGTGACCAACAGGTTCACGGAGGAACAGATCGCGGCTTCACCGGAATTGCAGATCAAGGTTCTGGACTGAGCATGCCTACAACCTCACCAGGGGGAACGCAGTGACAAGGAGAACGCATTGGTGGCGACCGGCGGTGGCGTGGATGCTCGCCGCCCTGGCCGTGGCCGTGGTCACGCCGGCGGGTTCGGTGCAAGCCGCTGACGGGAGTGCCACGCCGCCGCCCATGGCGGACGGTTTCGGCCTGACCCAGGTAGGCGCGGCGACAGGAAGTGCCACCGACTTCTACCTCACCGTGACCACACCCGAGGTCGCGGGCGAGCAGCACATCAAGATCATTCTGCCGAGTGGCTACTACGAGGAACCCGACCGGCGCTACCCGGTGATGTACTTCCTGCACGGTTCGCCCGACGATCCGGTCCAGCAGACCTATCCGGCACTGTCGATGTCGGACCAGATGATCACAGTCATCCCGGACGGCGGCGCCCGGGGCTGGTACGCCAACTGGCTGGACCAGAAGACCGCGGCCGGTGCCCAGAACTGGGAGAACTTCCACCTCGGGCAGGTGGGTCCGTTCATCGACGCGAACCTGCGGACCATCGCCACCAAGAAGGCCAGGGCCGTCGCCGGCGTCTCGATGGGCGGGTTCGGCGCCTTCCACTACGCCCAGGCCCGTCCCGACCTGTTCAGCCACACGGCGTCCCTGTCAGGAGACATCGATCTGTCGGTCAACCACATGGGCCTCCGGCTGGCCGTGGTCGCCTCCCTCATCGACGGACCGGGCGTGATCTGCGCACTGGCATCCGGAGACTGCGACCCCGGCGACTCGCCCTACAAGCCCGGCGTGGACAGTGACGCCGCGTTCGGCTCGCCCTACCCGGTGTTCAACGCCGACTGGCGGTGGAACGAGGTCGACCCGTCCCAGCACATGGGCAGGCTGGCCGAGGCCGGGGTCAAGGTCTCCGTCTACACGGGCGACGGAGGCGGTTCGCCCGGCGACGCGGAGTTCTGGGTCGCCGGCGCGGCCAAGAACGTCAAGTCCGCCATGGACGCTCTGGGCATGTCCTACTACTACGTCAACTACGGCGACGGGGCCGGCTGGGGCACCCGGTGCGACGGCGGCCACAACGCCGGTTGCTGGGAGCAGGATCTCCGGGACCTGATCCCCAGGCTGGAGCGGGAGTTCGCTGCCTGAGCCAAGCGCTCGCCGTCGCCCCGCGTGCCGCCGGAGCGGTACGCGGGACGACGGCGGGTGTGCGTTCCAGGCCCTCGTCGATCGAGCGGGTGCCCGGCCGACGACGGACCTCCGACTCGGTTCACTAGGTGATCGCGGGGCCGGAACCGTTCAGCCAGGCCCATTCCGACCAGGTGGCGAAGCCGGTCTGCCATCGGTGATAGACGCCGGCGTGGCTCGTACCGAACACTTCGACGCGACCGTCTGCGTTGTTGCCCGCACCGATCGACGTGCCACCGCCGCCGAAGGTCTCCCACTGTGAGAACGCCGCGTTCGGGCCGGTCTGCCAGGAGTGGCTCGCGGTGGTGGCGTTGATGGCGAACACCTCTACCCGCCCGTCCACCGACCGCGAGGTGGCCAGCTCGGCGTCAGGGATCCCGCCGGTGCCGGTCCACGCCGACCACGAGGTCGGGCTCGTCTGCCAGCGGTGGAACACCCCCTCGGCGTTGGAGGCGAACACCTCGAGCCTGCCGTCCTGGTTGTGGCTGGCGGTGACGGCGTGTCCTCCGGTGCCGAAGTTCTCCCAGGCGGACCATCCGCCGTTGACGCCGGTCTGGTACAGGTGCTCGAACGTGGAGTCGGACAGCGCGAAGACCTCCAGTCGCCCGTCGGGTGCGTTCTCCATGGCGAGCCGCGCGTTGGCAGGGCCGCCGTGGGTGCCTTCCCATGCGGCCCAACCGCCACTGGGCGCGGTCTGCCAGCGGTGGAACACCCCGTCGGCGTTGGAGGCGAACACCTCGATCCGGCCGTCGGCGTTGTTGCCCGCCGCCAGTCGGTGCCCTCCCGTACCGAAGTTCTCCCAGGCGGACCACGCGGCACTGGGTCCGGTCTGCCACATGTGATCGAACGTACTGTCCGACAGGGCGAAGAGCTCCAGGCGGCCGTCCGCGTTGGACGCCACCGCCAGCTGGGCGTCACGCGGGCCACCCGCGAACCGCCACGGCGACCATGCCCCGTTCGCCGCGGTCTGCCACGAGTGGTACACCCCGTCGGCACCGGCGGCGAACGCCTCGAGGCGCCCGTCCGCGGACCGCCCGGACACGACCCTTCCGGAGGCGTACGGGTGCTTGGGGCCGGCGCTCGTACCGGACCACAACGCGTTGGCGATCAGGGTGGCGTCGCCCGCCTCGATCCCGTACAGGTGGCGCAGGTCCTCCCTCGGCTGCTGCACACGCCAGCACACCTCGCCGATCGGCGCGTCGTTCCACGAGCCGCCCCCGTACACCCCCTCCATCGCGTCGAGGAAGGCGTTGGTGGCGTAGGCCGGATTCAGACGCTGCTCCCGGGTGCCCCACCAGTCCTGCTGCTGGAACAGCCCGATGCTGGTGTGGTCGACGGCCTGGGAGTAGTTGTTCATGCTGGCTTCCACGATGATCGTGGCGATGGCGATCGCCGCGGCTCTCGGGTTGAGCCCCCGGTCCTTCACCGCCTGCGTGACCATCCGAGCACACGACATCTTGTACGCGTTCAGATGACCGGCCATCTTCGCGTCGAGCTGCGGGTTGAGCTGGTCCGCCATGACGCCGTCGGTGGCGGACGGACCGGCCGGATCACACGGTGCGGTCGGAATGGCCATGCCCTGGGGGCCGCTGAAATACCGGGAGACACCGGACCGGTCGTCTCCCGGCCCCGGAAGAGGCCCGGGCCGGGCTACGGCGATCGAGGCGGTCATCCCGACGACCAACGCCCAGATACAGGCCATCAGGGCCAGTCCGGTGCATACGCGGTGTAAGCCGCTTCTTGCCATGGGGTGCCTTTCCGTCGCGAACTCCGGTCGTGGCGGCCGACAGTAGGAGGCACCGATGAAATACCGATGGAATCGGCCCTCCCACTCGTTTCATCGGGAAGTCATCGGCCACTGCCAGTCTCGTGAGGCGTAGGCAGACCACATGGGGAGGTTCGAATGCGAGCGAAGAGGATGACGGCCGTGTCGGCCGGACTTCTGCTGACGGCAGGGCTTTCGGCGATACAGACGTCCACGGCGCAGGCGGCAGCGGCGCCGTGCGGCGGCACCTACACGATCGTCGTCGGCGGCACGGGAAGCTCGTGGAACAACGACGGCTTCACCGGCAACATCCAGCAGCACGTGGGGTACCCCACCCAGATCCCCAACGGCGCGAGCGCCCGGGCAGGTGTCAATGAGCTGAACCGGCTGGTGCGCGACCAGCGTGCCGCGTGTCCGGGCCAGCACGTCAAGATGGGCGGGTACTCCCTGGGAGCCGCGGTGGTGCACATCTGGGTCACCGAGAACTGGCAGACCTTCGACAACGTCAATGCCGTTCTCATCTCGGATCCCAAGCGGCAGGCCGGCCCCGGCGCCAACGGGGGATCCGTGCCGTTCGGCGGAATCGTCGGCGCTCCGCTCGCCGGCGCCGACAAATTCTTCGGCGACGTACCGGTCAAGACGATCTGCCACTGGGACTATGTCTGCGACGAGTCCGCCGGCATCTGGACCTACCCGAACAACCACATCAGGAACTACCCCAACGACTTCAACATGGATCACCACAACGACAGCGCCAACGAGCAGTGGTACAACGGCGCCTGGCACCCCGCCTCCTGGTGATCAGGGTCCGGTCACGGACCCGGCCAAGGGGATGAGGCCGAGACCGGCTTCGTCACCGCGCAGGATCATCTGGTGCGCCCGCCGCAGCATCCGGCTCGGAGCGACCCCCAGGTCGTCGGCGAGCAGGCGGCGGGCGCGCTCGAACACCCTCAAGGCGTCGGCCTGGCGTCCGGTGCGGTACAGCGCCCGCATCAGCATCGCGGCCAACGACTCGTTGAAGGGATGCGCCGTCGACAGGGCGGAAAGTTCGCCGATCGCCTCCGAGTCCTGGCCGAGGCGCAGCTGCCACGTCAGCTTCCGCTGCACGATGGCGATCCTGCGCTCGGTGAGCCGCAGCCGCTCCAGTTCGGCGAGCGGCCCCGGCAGACCGGCCAGGGGTTCCGCGCGGAACAGCTCCAGCGCCTGGGCACAGAGACGGACCGCCTCGAGCGGTTCGCCCGCCCGGTCGGCCTTCCCGATGCCGTTGACCAGCTCCTCCATGCGTGCCACGTCCACGTCGACCGCGCCGGAGACCAGCTGGTAACCACGGAGTCCGCGCTCGATGACGGAGTCCGAACCCTCCCCGGCGCGCAGAGCTTTGCGCAGCCGGTAGATGTACACCGGCACCACGTTCGCGACCGGCGGCTCCATCCCCCATACGTCATCGAGTAGTTCCCGCTGACTGAGCGACCGCCCCGCGCCCAGCGCCAGGGCCGCCAGAACGGCTTGCTGGCGCAGATGCCCCAGATCCAGGGGCCGCCCGTCCCGCCACGCCCGCAGCGGCCCGAGCATGGAGAGCCGGATTCCCGGCCCCGCCGCTCGCACGGTGACGGCCCGTGGAACCGGTCTCACCGATCCCGTGCGCGGGCCACGTCCGGGGACGACCAGACCACAGTCGAAGGCGTGGACGATCGCGGCGGCCCGGTCGCGCAGACCGAGCTTCACCAGGATCCGGGCGAGGTGCTCGGCCACAACGTCCTCGGGAATGGCGAGGGCTGCGGCGACCTCGTCGTCCCGCAGTCCGCATCCGACCGCGGAGAGCACCTGGTGTTCCTGGTGCCCGAGAACGGCGGCAGGTCGGTCGGTGGTGACGCTCGTCGGCATCGCTGCTCCCCGGGCTCCGGACGGGTCGGTCTTGCGGGCGCCGTCGAAGGTAACGGGGGCAGCACGGTGCGAGGCATCCGGAACGATCCGGAGTGACACACACGGCGCCCGGCGGCAAGCCCCACGGGCCCGGGCACGCCGCACCCACGATGACCAGGTGGGGGCCCTACGGGCCCGGCCTCGCAGGTGCATGGGCCGCCCTCGGTGGACCAGCGCGAAGGACCGTGTCCTCGTCCCGGAGCTGACCGTCTCAGCCCGGGACAGGAGGACGCTCAGCGCTGAGTGGGGAGGGGGCCTGCGACGGGCACCGAGATCCGGACGAGGCCGAGGGGCAGCAGCTGTCACCGTGTCCGCGCGGCGGGGGTGCGGTAAGTTGCCCGCCATGACTGAGCTCGGACCCGTCGCCCGGCCGGCTGCTCCGATCAGAACCGGGCGGCTCGTGCTTCGCCGGTCCGAGGCCCGGGATCGTGCGGCGTTCATCGAGCTGTTCGCCTCGTCGGAGGTGGGTACCTATGTCGGTGGCCCTCGACCGCGTGCCGAGCTCGACCGCACGGTGCCTGAGGTGCCCGGGCGGCGCCCAGGCCTCTTCGTGGTCGCTCTCGAGGGAGCGATGATCGGCATGATCACGCTCGACCGGCGCGACGCGAAGCGCCCGGGCCACGTACGTCCGGATGCCGCGGAGGCCGAGCTCGGTTACATGTTCCTGCCGGAGGCGTGGGGGTGCGGGTATGCCGCCGAGGCGTGCGCAGCGGCACTCGACTGGTTCGCCGGCGCGCTGCCCGGTGAGCCGGTGGTGCTCTGCACCCAGACCGCCAACGACCGCTCGATGCGCCTGGCGGCGAAGCTGGGGTTCACCGAGGTGGAGCGGTTCGAGGAGTACGGCGCCGAGCAGTGGTTCGGCGCCTGGTGCCCGGGGTCGGGCCCGCGCCGCTGACGGTCCTCGCAGGCCGGGGCACTTCGCCGGGCAGTCGCCTTCGACCGCACCTCAGCTGCGAACCCCTCTTCCGCACGAGGGTGCCGGCCCCGAGCCGGGGGAGCGCCCGCGCCTCCCTCGTACGGCCCTCAGAGCCCAGGCCGACCGCTTGATCGTCCCCGGGCGGGGTAGCGAAATGGCATGGCCACTGACAACACATCCACTGCCGCGAGCGGTTACGTGCAGCCCGAGATCGACGTCCGGGCGCTGACCGAGGTGCTCGACGGCGAGTACGCCGAGATCCGCGACCTCGTCCGAACCAACCTGGTGACGCATGCCTCCGTTCTGGAGGATGCCGACGAGCTCGGCGTTGACGCGTATCGCGAACGGGTGCGTGAACTCGTGGTCGAGATGGCCGCGACGGGCCAGACCGGCATGGGTTTCCCGCGCGAGTACGGCGGGGGTGGGGATGTCGGGGCCTCGATCGCCGCGTTCGAGACGCTCGCCTTCGGTGACCTGTCGGTACTGGTGAAGGTCGGCGTGCAGTTCGGACTCTTCGGTGGCGCGATCCTGCATCTGGGCACCGAACGCCATCACGAGGCCCATCTGCCGGACCTGATCACCGGGCAGCTGATGGGGTGCTTCGCGATGACGGAGACCGGGCACGGTTCCAATGTCCAGGCGCTCGGCACCCGCGCGAGTTACGACGCCGCCCGCCAGGAGTTCGTCATCACCACGCACGGCGACCAGGCGCGCAAGGACTACATCGGCAACGCGGCCCGCCACGCCGAACTGGCGGTCGTCTTCGCCCAGCTGGAGGTGGGCGGGAAGCCCGAGGGTGTGCATGCGTTCGTCGTGCCGATCCGGGTCGGAGGTGACGTGGCACCCGGCGTCCGGATCGAGGACGACGGCCGCAAGATGGGCCTCAACGGTGTGGACAACGGCCGCATCTGGTTCGACGGTGTGCGGGTGCCACGCGAGGCGCTGCTCAACCGCTTCGCCGACGTCACCCCCGAAGGCGTCTACGAGAGCTCGATCGAGAATCCCGACCGACGCTTCTTCACCATGCTCGGCACGCTGGTGCAGGGCCGGGTCAGCGTCGGCGGCGCCGCGGTCAACGCCGCCAAGGTCGCCCTCGCCATCGCGACCACATACGCGGACCGGCGACGGCAGTTCGAAGCGGCCCCGGACGCGGAGGAACAACTGCTCCTCGACTACGGGCTGCATCAGCGCCGTCTGCTGCCGCTCATCGCGCGTACGTATGCGTTGCACTTCGCGCAGGACGTCGTGCGCACACAACTGCACGAAGTCTTCTCCGGCATCAAGGACGACGCGCATACGCGGCGCCAGCTCGAGTCACGGGCGGCCGGCACCAAGGCGCTCGGCACCTGGCACGCCACCCGGGTCGTCCAGGAGTGCCGTGAGGCGTGCGGCGGCGCGGGTTACCTCGCCGTCAACCGGTTCGCCGCCCTCAAGAGCGACAGCGACATCTTCACCACCTTCGAGGGCGACAACCATGTCCTGCTGCAGCTCGTGGCCAAGGGACTGCTCACCCATCACGCGAGCGAGTTCGAGGACCTGGACCAGCTCGGCATGGTCCGCTACGTCACCAACCTCGCCGTCGAGACGGTCATAGAGAAGACTTCGGTCCACAAGCTGCTCGAGCGGGTACGAGACCTGCTGCCGGGCGGCGACGAGTGGGACCAGGAAGCCGGCCTGCTCGACTCGGAGTACCAGCTCGCCATGCTCCGCTACCGCGAGGAGCACATGCTCGCCGGCGTGGCCCGCCGGCTCAAGCGCGGGATCGACCAGAAGCGCAGTCCCGGCGTCGTGTTCTCGCAGGTGCAGGACCACGTCATCGCGGTCGCCCACGCACACGTCGAACGGCTGGTGCTGGAGGCGTTCGTCGACAAGGTGCGTGCGCTGCCCGAGAGCGGCAACAAGGTCGCGCTGGGCTTGCTGTGCGACCTGTACGCCCTGTCGACGATCGAGTCGGACCGGGCATGGTTCATGGAGCACGGCCGGCTGACCGTCCAGCGTTCCAAGGCGATCAGCCGTGAGGTGAACGACCTCTGCCGCAAGGTCCGGCCCCTGGCGGGCGGCCTCGTCGATGCCTGGGGCATCCCGCCCGAGATGCTGCGCGCACCGGATCTGGTGGGCTGATCCGGGGTCGGAGCCCGGGCGGAGGCGCCGGCCCGCCGTGGTCGCCGGGCCTGGGCGCTGCGCGAGTGCCGGGCGCCCACCTCCGTCGGACGCGGCGCCCCGGGTGGGCTCGCGGCCGACGGAGGTCCCGCCCGGACCACAGGAGGTCAGACGCGGTCCGCTGCGATGAGGAGGTACTGGAAGGACCCGTCCTTGTAGGAGTTGATGAACGCGTCCTCGATTCCCGTGACCAGCGAAGACGTGGCCCGCAGCTCCCAGTAGGGCAGCGTGTCGGGGGTGAGGTCGACGACGGCCTGTGGCACGAGGCGGTTGTCGGCCATGGCGCGCAGGTACTCCCGGCGCGAGTGGATGTTGCACTCGAAGTGAGCGTTGATCTGCGAGACCCACTTCGAAGGCTGGCCGTACCTGGGGTTCCAGCAGCCGGTGATGGTCACGTAGCGACCGCCGACCGCGAGGACGCGGGAATGTTCGGCGAAGAGGTCGTGCAGGTCGACGTACATGCTCGACTCGTTGTTCCATGAGGCCGCCGCGGACCCGGTCTCGAAAGGCGTGGCGAGCATGTTGCAGACTCGGGCGCGGACATGGTCCTGGATGCGGAGTTCGCGGGCACGACCGTTCGCGAAGTCGGCCTGCTTGGCCGACAGCGTGACACCTTCGACCTTGCATCCGAAGCGCTGGTGCGCCATCACCATCGAGCCGCCGCGGCCGCAGCCGGCGTCCAGCAGGGTGTCGTCACGCCCGATGTCGCCGAGGTGCCCCAGCAAGTACTCGGCCTGTGCCGACTCCAGACGGTGGAGTTCGGCGATCAGCTTCTTCTCGCCTGCACCGTCCTCGGCGTCGCCGAGCGCGGCGTGATCCACTTCACCGATGCCGTAGTGGTGGTGGTAGAGGCCGTCGACATCGCCGAGGCGCAGGTTCACGGGCCTGGCCTCCCCGTCCCAGTAGCGTGCGATGTCCCCCTGGTAGGGCGTCGACGGACGGGGGATGCGCAGGGGGGTGGACGCGGCGGTGAGGTCGGTGTTGATCACAGATGAGTCCATTCTCTTACCAGAAATCGGGCAGGCTGTAGCGGTAGGTGTTGGACCGGTGCCAGTGGTGGTTGCCGTCGACCCATGCGGCGACGCCCCGCAGGAAGCGCTGCACGCTCGGGAAGGGGCAGGAAGCGGACAGGGCCGAGGCTTCGGTCTCGAAGTCGTGCATCAGGTCGTTGTGGACCTCGACCGACTTCAGATACGCGTCCCGGTCGGACAGCCCTTCACGCGCGGCGATCACGACGGGCAGGTTCAGGTGCCGGCCCGGAGCGTCGAGTTCCTTCGTGTAGGAGTACAGGTCGTTCACGATGGTCGTCGCGTTCCCCGCAAGGGCGATGACCTTCTGCATGGCGGCCTGGGCGTGCAGGTCCGCCGGCAGCTCGTAGCCGCCGACGGTGTCGGTGATGGTGGGGCAGGGGCGGAAGTTGTTGAACTGGCGCATCGCCAGGTACTCCCACACCTCGGGGACGTGGTCCAGTTGTGACCAGGCTGCTTCGGCGAGGTACCCCATGTGCAGCCGCGCCATGTCGTGGCGCAGACGGTCCGCCTGGGAGGGGCCGGCCGCTCGGACGAAGTACTCCATGGCGGAGCGGTAGGCGCGCCGGGGCGCGTCCGCATGGAGCGACTTCGCCCATTGCGGCCGGTACTCCTGCGTCGTGTGCAGGGGGTCGAGGGCGGTGTGCGCCAGCAGAAGACGCTCACCGAGGCCGATGGGCGAGCCCCCGTGGTCCTCGCAGTAGCAGTCGTCCACCGCGTTCTCGGCCACCATCAGGCGTGTGGCGATCATCAGGTGCTCGACGGTCGGCGCGTCCGGATGACAGCCGACCATGTAGCGGCCCACGGAGAAGCCGTCGAACTCCTCCTCCCAGTCCTCGGGGTACAGGCGGACCTCCTCCATTGCCCAGGACTTGATCCGTCGGCTGACCTCGTCGACCCGCACCGGGTCGGGCTCGGGCACCGGGTGGAAGTAGAGGCCCGGGACCGGCATGCCTTCCGCCGCATCTGCCGACGGGTGCGACGGCGGCGGCTCCTCCCGCAGGGTCAGCCGCAGGCCCGCGGTGCCCAGGCCGCTGGGACCACGAAGGATCCGTTCCAATCCGGCGCCCGGTGCCGGCCCCTCGGCTGCCGGGCGGCCGAGGGGAGGCGGGACAGGGGCGGAAACCGCCGGCGGGGCGGGCAAGAGGCCGCTTGTGGCGGCCTTCGCATCGCAGGCGTGGACCGCCGCGGAAGTGAGGACGTGCGCCCCGAGGTGGGAAGCGGCCTCCGGCAGGCGCGACTGTGGCGGGGGCAGCTCAGGCGCGGGCATCCATGGCTCCTTCGTGGGGTGGGCGGCTGTCCTGGAGCCCTCCAGGGCATGCGCGACCTCCCGGAGGCTTCGGGGCGTCGCGCCAGGCCTTTCGGGCTGGGCCTGCTAATCGGCCCAACGGGCGATCTGCACGTTCTCCAGCACGCCGACCGCGTCCGGCACGAGAATGGCGGCGGAGTAGTAGGTGCTGACCAGGTAGGACGTGATCGCCTTCTCGTCGAGGCCCATGAAGCGGACCGACAGGCCCGGTTCGTACTCGTCCGGCAGCCCGGTCTGGTGCAGGCCGATGACGCCCTGGCTCTCCTCGCCGGTACGCATCACGAGGATCGAGCTGGTCTTCTCCCGTGTGACGGGAATCTTGTTGCAGGGGAGGATCGGGACTCCACGCCAGGCCGGAACCTGCTGGCCGCCGAGGTCGACGTGGTCCGGATAGAGCCCACGGGAGTTGAACTCACGCCCGATCGCCGCGATCGTCCGGGGGTGGGCGAGGAAGAACTTCGAACCGCGGCGTCGACAGAGCAGTTCGTCCATGTCGTCCGGGGTCGGCGGGCCGGAGTGTGTCTGGATGCGCTGCTTGAAGTCGGCGTTGTGGAGGAGGCCGAACTCCCGGTTGTTGATCAGCTCGTGCTCCTGACGCTCGCGCAGCGCCTCGATGGTGAGCCTGAGCTGCTCCTCGGTCTGGTTCATCGGCCCGTTGTAGAGATCGGCGACCCTTGTGTGGATCCGCAGAATGGTCTGGGCGACCGAGAGCTCGTACTCGCGCGGTTTCAGTTCGTAGTCGACGAACGCGCCGGGCAACTCGTGTTCGCCGACGTGGCCGGCCGACATCGCGATCTCCGCCTCGCCGCGATGGTTCTGCCGTCGGCCGGAAAGCGACGAGAACTCCTCGAGGTGGCCTCGGAGACCGGGCGCCGAGGCCAGCACGGCCGCGAAGTCACTACGTGACAGGGTGAGCAACGTGCCGGAGGTCTCAGCGGTGGCGGTGTGCTCCCACCGGGCGTCCTCGTCCAACAAGGCCTGCTCGCCGAACCGGTCGCCGTCGGCGAGCACCTCGAGAGCGACCTCGTCACCGAATTTGCCGGCGGAGGTCTGGCTGACGCGGCCGTGGGCGATCAAGTGGAGCGCGTCCGCGGGCGTTCCCCGCTCGACCAGTGTCTCGCCGACGCGGAAGTCGCGTTGCACGCACCGGTCGGCGATGGCGGTCAGCACCTCCACGTCGTCGAAGCCTCGCAGCAGAGCCAGTTCACCGAGCTCACGGGGAATCACCCGGACGTCGGCACCGTCCTGGACGAACTCCACTCTCCCGTCGCCGACGGTGTAGGTCAGGCGACGGTTCACGCGGTAGGCCCCGCCCTTGGTTTCCACCCAGGGGAGCATGCGCAGCAGCCAGCGGGATGTGATCTCCTGCATCTGCGGGGCGGACTTGGTCGTGTTGGCGAGGTTGCGGGCAGCCGCAGTGCCCAGGCTGGACTGCCGGGGCAGCCCTGGTCGCGTGTCCGGGCTCGAATCAACAGTCATCGGGCAAGCTCTCCTTGGTCAGGGCGGTGACGCGCGTATGCGGACGCCACCGGGCAACAGGAGGGAAAAGCGGTATATGAACGAGAACCCGTCCAGATCCAGGGGAACTGTAATGGCCGCTTCGCCTCCTGGATCAAGGGAAGCCGCCGACATTAACTCGATACGATGATCGCGCCCGCATGATGTTTGTACGTGTACCGGCTTGATTCAGCCGGGATCGGCGGCACGTCGCACCACGGCCGTCGGCTTCAGCGGGCGGATCGACGAGTCGAGGACCGGCACGAGCGCCGCACGCACCCGCCGTCGCGACACCACGGAGATCCCGCATGGCTGATTACTACCCGTACCGAATCTCCCACGGGGGAAGCCACTTGACGCTGATCTGGCGGTCCGGGGAGGGCGATGCCCCCAACGAGGTGGCCGTCGACGGCCGCGGGGGACTCCTCGCGTTCCCTGACCTGAGGACGCTCGAGGAACACTGTGACCGCCACGGCTGGGAGCTCATTCGGGAGGGCGGAGCGGCTCTCGATCTGGCCGTCGTACGTCAGTGGGTCGAACGCCCTGATCTTGACCCGGTTCCGGCCGGACTGCTGCTCGCGGCGTGGAACTTCTTCGAAGATCTCTCAAGCAGTCTCAAGGCCGGCCCGGCCCTTCCGCCACAAGGACCGCTCCACGACAACGCTTACGAAAAGATCTTCGGCGGCGATGCTCTCGGACCGACCACCTGCAGGGGGGCCTGGACGGAGGAGGAGGCCGCGGCGGTGCGCGAACTCCTGCGCATGGGGCTGGACCTCTGGGAGCGGGCCGTGGGTGGGTCCCGGATCCGATGACCGTATCCGTCCGTCTCCCGTCTCCCCTCTGCAACTGCCGATGCAGTACCGGTCCGATGTCCCGCCCCGGCCTCTCGCGCGAGTCGGCGAGCAAGGTTCGCGGTGCCCAGCTGCTCGGGGGTGTCGCCTCGCACCCCAACCGTCCCGGCCAGGGCTCGGCTGCGCGCGGCCCGTCGCCGATCCGGAGTGCCGCGGCCGGGCGGGGCACGGTCCTGCGCCGCCCGGAAAATTCATTTTGAATGCGTTCGAAGATCGCCCTACAGTCATGCAGCCCGACCTGATGGTGGGCATGGTATCTGCTGGTCTCTGCGTGGCGCCCGCCCCAGCCGATGGCGGCGAACCGCTCCCGCGCAGAGCCGGACGACGACACAGGGGGACCCAACCGCATGATCACCCATTCCGGCCGGCGGGCCAGAACCACCGCCGTGGTCACGGGACTTGTAGGCGTGCTGCTCGCCGCCACCCCGGGCGTGGCCATGGCTGCGGGGGAGAACCTTCCGCCGCTTCGGCCGAGCATCGACGCCCTCACCGTCGACCGGACCAAGGCATGCTCCGACGAGCCCGTCCACGTCTCCCAGGCACCCGAACTCCGGGCCACCGTCGAGGACACGACGGAGGACAACGAGGAATGGGAGACCAACAGGGCCGGCGCCGAGTTCGAGGCCTGGTGGACCGACACCGATGGAGCCCAGCAGCGCCGTACCTACGCCTCAAGCATCCTGCATTCCCCCATCACCCAGCTGTGGCGGACCCCCTCCGACCTCCCGGCGGACACAGTCGTCTCCTGGCACGTCAGGGCCGTCGACGACGAGGGCGCGACCTCCGCCTGGAGTGACGAGACCCCCGGCACCCCCTGCCGGTTCATCATCGACACGGTGAGCCCTGAGCCGGCGACGGTCGTCTCGGCGCAGTACCCGGACGACGACAGCGGCTGGCACGACGGCGCCGGCGTCTACGGCAGCTTCACCTTCGACTCGCCGTCCGAGGACGTCGTCGAGTACGTCTACTCGGTTCTCGGCTCCGCACCCGGACGAGTCCGGCCCGAAGAGCCGGGCGGACCGGCCACCATCCGGTGGATGCCGGAGGACAGCGGGGTCTACTACCTGCAGGTCCGCGCCGTCGACCGAGCCGGACGCTCCAGCTCCCAGGTGACCCACTACATGCGGGTTGCCGCCGGCCGTGCCCCTGTCGCCCACTGGCCCCTCGGCGACCCGGCCGGGTCCCACAAGGCCGCCGCCGAGTCGGGCCCGGCGGCCCGCGCTGAGGACGGCGTCCTCTTCGGCGCCCCCGCTCCCGCCCGCACCGGCCTCACCTCCGCCGTCACCCTCGACGGCCGGGGCAACAGCTACCTCACCCCGGACGCCCCCGCGGCGGACACCGAGAAGACCTTCGCCCTCTCCGCCTGGGTCCGCCCGGCAGCCACCGACGCCCCGATGACGGTGGCCAGCCAGGACGCCGCCGACGGCGCCTCAGCCTTCACCCTCGGCCTGCGCCCGGCCGCTGACGGCCCGGCCACCTGGGCCTTCCGCTACGGCACCACCACTCTCACCGGTGGGAGCGCCTCTGCCGGCGGCTGGGCACACCTGACCGGCCTGTACGACACCGAGGACAGCACCCTGCACCTCTACGTCAACGGCAAGAAGGTCGCCTCCGAGACCGGTGTCGCCCCGGTGGCCGCCCCTGGCGCCTTCCAGATCGGCCGTGCCCGCGGCGACTCCGGTGAGCGCTGGAAGGGCGAGGCGGCCGACGTCCGCGTCTGGGACCGGGTCGTGTCCCGCAAGGAGGTCGAGAGGCTGGGTTCCCGCCCCGCCGACCTGGTCGCAGCCTGGGACATCGAGCGTTCGGACGACGGTGTGGTCCCCGATCGGGACGGCGGCCAGCCACTGACCCTGCACGGCGGCGCCGGCTTCTACACCCCCGACTACGACGCCTGCTTCGAAGACCCCGAGTGCACCGAGTTCCCGGCGAGCGCCCTCGACGGCAACGACCACCTGGACCTGGACGGCACCGACGGCTACGCCGCCACCAGTGGCCCCGTCGTCGACACCGCCGACAGCTTCAGCGTCGGGCTGCGGGTCCGCTTCGCCGACACCACCCCCCACCGGCCGATGACCGTCCTGTCCCAGGGCGACGCCGACAGCGACGCGTTCAAGGTCCGCTACGATCCCGCGGGGTCCGAGTGGCAGCTGATCGTCACACCCAGCAGCGAGCAGGGTGCCGAGGAAACCGTGATCGCCGGGGCCGGTGCTCCCACCGACCACACCGACGAAGCGGTCGTCGTGTACGACGACTCCGAGGGCCACATCACCCTGTACGTCAACGGCGAGGCGGTGGCCACCGCGGAGTTCAACGCCTCCTGGAGCGCGACCGGCCCGCTCCAGATCGGCCGCGGACACACCGTCGACGGGGGTTGGGGCGAGTATTTCCACGGTGGGGCCGACACCGTCCGCGTCTTCGGCGGAGCCCTCAGCGCGTCCCAGGTGAACTCGTTCGCCTACCTCAACTGAGGCTTGCAGGAGCTTCCCTCAGCCACTCACCGCCACTCCTTCCCACGTGGCCGTCGACGCCGGCGGCCACGTGGGGACGGGATTCGGGGGCCGGTGACTCAATCGATTTCGGCGGTGCCGAGACCGCGGCCAGGGACGGGTCGGGGAACTACTGAAGGAGAAGCGGGACTTCACCGCAGGGGAGCCCGTCAGCGACCGCGGGGCTGTCAACGGAATCCTGTGTGGCGTCAGCGGCATCCTGTCCGTCTACAGGGCGACGTCGGGGTACTCGTGAAGCAGGAGAGATGCCAGCGGGAGGATTTCCCGAGGATCGCATTTCATCACCTTTCTCGATAAACGCTCGATGCGTGTGTCAATCCCGGTGCTCGGCAGAAGGCATAAGGGGTGAGAGACCGCAACCGATGCTTCCCCGCGGCTGTTCCCTCGCGTGCGGTAATTTCCACCGTTTCCGGTCGCCAGGCGCCTGGTGGGCTTTGGTTCGGGATGCTCCCACGGCCGCTCCGATCGTTGGTTCCAGAATGCCTGACACAGGAATTCACCCGGTTGGCGGGGGTCGTGCCGCAAGGGGAATCCCGCGTGCGTCCGTTGCCGTACACGCACTCCGGCCACCGCCCATGCCCAGGAGCTCCTGTGGCCCGGGGGTGGCCCTCGGCCTATCATGATTCGGCAGAGCTCCTGAATCAGAACAAACACAAATCGTTGATTCCCGAATTGTTGTGATGGATACGATTTCCGGAAGGTGCATTTCGGCAACGAATCGGGTATCAATCAGTTGTTTCGTGCTCGGCCTGAGGCGCTTCACACGGCTTCTCGCGGGAACACTCCCGCCTTGTGCACTGCGGTGAGACGGAGGTGTGGACCCAATGGTGAGGTCGGAGGAGTACCTGGAAGAGCCCACGATCGAGGACGGCGCCTCGGCGTGGCGTATCGCACGGGATTCATGTGTGCTCGACGTGAATTCTTCCTACAGCTACCTGCTGTGGTGCCGTGACTTCGCGGCGACCTCCGTGGTCGCCCGCGACGAACAGGGCGAGGCCGTAGCATTCGTGACCGGGTACGTCCGCCCCGAACTGCCCGGCACACTCGTCATCTGGCAGATCGCTGTGGATGAGGCCCGGCGCGGCCGTGGTCTGGCCGGGGCGATGCTCGATCACCTCGCCGCCCGCCTTCTGTCCCGGGGCGTCCTCCAGCACCTGGAGACGACGATCAGCGCGGAGAACGAGGCGTCACACAAACTGTTCCTCTCGTTCGCCGAGAGGCACGGGGCGCAGCTGGAACGTGAGCTGCTGTTTCCCGCACGGCTCTTCCCCGACACGCACGAGTCCGAACACCTGTACCGCATCGGGCCACTTGGTCAACCACCCGTCCCGTCGCCGGAAGCCCAGCACCTGGATACTCGCCACGCTAGGAGCGCGTCATGAAGCGGACCAGCCCGCATGCCCTGAGTGTCTTCGAGAGCCTTGAGTCGGAAGTACGCAGCTACTGCCGCGGCTGGCCCGCGGTGTTCGACCGCGCGCAGGGCGCCCGGCTCACGGACGAGGACGGCCACTCCTACCTGGACTTCTTCGCCGGTGCCGGATCGCTCAACT
>NZ_JNXG01000006.1 GCF_000717025.1 Streptomyces atroolivaceus | reverse complement strand
GACGGCTTCGTCGTCGGTGTTCTTCTCCAGTTGGTCGATCGACGCGCTGGCGAAGACACTGTCGGCCGACGAGTCACTGATGGCATGGATACCCCCACGACGGATGCCCTACATCCGCGCCGACTCCGACGAAGGACCCGGTTCCCTCGGGTGCCCGTCCGGAGCGGGAGTTGCGTGCGGTTCTGGAGCGGGTCGGTGATCCGGGTCTGCGGGACCGGGCGCTGGAGCCGTTGGAGGTCCTGGAGCGGGGTCGTGACCGGGTGCAGGCGGCGGGGCGTGACGCGACCGCCCTGTGCGAGGCGCTGGCCGGGCTGGAGGAGGACTTCACCCGCATCACCGACACCGCCTCCCAGCGCGCAAAAGGCACCCGCACCGCGCCCAACCGCTCACTCGTCTACTCCGACACCCGACGCTCCGCCACCGCCCGCGTCGGTGCCGGGGTCCTGGACGCCATGGCACCGCTGGAACCGCTGATGAACAGTGCCGCCTGGCTGATGTCCCAGCTCGCGGCCCAGGTGGAACACCGGGCCGAGGAGGTCTTCGAGGAGCTTGCGGCGCCCGGCGGCGCAGGGGAGGAGGTCGATCTCGCCGAGTTCTGGTTCGCCTGCATGCCGATCCTCCACGGCGCCGCGGTCACCGACGCCGAGGAGGTACTGGCGGAGTTCCAGCGCCGCTGGGCACGGATCATCTCCGTCCCGGAGGACTCCCGGCGTGTACACGTGACGCACTCCGCGATCGCGGAACGGGCCGCCGAGGAGTTCCCCCCGGCGGCTCCGGGCTGGACCGCCTCCCGGTACATCAGCCCCGACGTGATGATCGCCGCCCGCGACGCCGGGTCGGTCGGCGACGGCGACTTCGAGCTGGTGCTGGGCGAACTGCACCTCGCCACCAACACCATGGGTGCTTCGCTCTTCGTCAGCCAGCACCCGCGCCCGGCGGAGCTCCTCGAGCTGACCGGCCGTGACTTCCCCGGGCCCCGGCTGCTTCCGCTCCTGCCCAAGGAGCACACGTCAAGGCTCTCGGTCCGGGTGCGCAATGTCCTGGTGCGGCCGGAGGACTACTACGTCGCGCTGCGGGAGCTGACCGCGGACCCGCACCGGGGGATCCGCTGGCGAAGCTGACCGTCACCGAGATGCTGCCGACCCCGGAACACGCCTGGCTCACCGACGACCAGGGCAACGCCTACACCTCCGAACTCCGTTTCGTCGCCGTCGACCAGCACGACTGAGAACGGGAACACTCCCCGACGGGGTGTCCGGCCGCGGAGGCCGGGCACCCCGTCAGTCATGTCCGCCCTTGTTCCCGGGGCCGGGCCGGACCTCCCTCCGGTCCAGGCCCGCCACCGTGGACTTCGGCGGAACGGGCCAGGACCGAGGGCCGCCCCGTCCGACGGCATCCCGGCCGGGCACCGGGAGAGCCGGCGGTGCGGGATCGTCCCTCCTGCCGTGTCCGGGCAGCAGCGAGCCCGGCCGGGGTGCCGGCCGGGCTCTGTCGGTGCTCTTCGGAGGGTCAGCCGAGCAGCCTGGCCAGGGTGTCGGCCAGGGAGGTGACGTGCGGGAGGCGCATCACGCCGAAGTGGTCGCCGGGGACCCTGTGGGCCTCGACGGAGGCGTTCAGTTCCCGCCAGCGGTCCAGATACTCCTGGTAGGTCTGGCCGAGGGCCACCTCGTGCTCCCCGCGGGCGAGTTCGTCGCTGATGACCAGGTGAAGCGTGCCGGAGTAGTAGCGGTGCCTGTAGGTGAGCGTCATCTCCATCACCTCGCGCCAGATCCGGGCGGACGGCAGCCAGACCCCGGCACCGTTCCGCTCGGGGAGCACGATTCCGGTCGCCGGGTCGGCGTCGTCCACCAGGTGGTTCAGCAGTTTCAGGATCTCGCCGCGCAGCGGGCCGGTGTCGTCATCCGGTCCGGCCGCCGCAAGCTCCTCCAGCTTGGCCGTGCAGCTCTCGATCAGCCGGAACTCCTCCCACAAGCCCTGCCGTTCATGACTGTCCAGGCCCGGGTCGAGCAGGATGAAGGTCACCTCCTCACCGTCCGCCTTCAGCCGGTCCGCCATCTCGGCGGTGATCCCACTGCCGCCGCACCAGCCGAGCAGCCGGTAGGGCCCGTGCGGGCGTGCCTGCCGGATCTCGGCGAGATACCGCCCGGCCATTTCCGCGGCGGTGGGCACCGGCCGGCCCGGGCCGGACTGGAGTCCGGGCCACTCCAGGGCGGCGACCGGCAGATCCTCGTCCAGGTGCGGGACCAGCCGCCGGTACCAGTGGGCGCTGCCGCCACCGGGGTGGACGCAGAACAGCGGGGCCTGTCCGCCCTCCCTGCGCAGCCACATCAGCGCACCGCGCGCGCCGTCACCGGTCTCGCCGCGTTCCGCCGCGGCGGCTACGGCATCCAGCGTCTGGTGTTCCACGAAGGCCCGTACGGTCAGTTCCAGGCCATGGCGTTCACGTAGCAGCGCGATGGCCCGCAGGATCAGCAGGGAGTGTCCGCCGAGCAGGAAGAAGTCGTCGTGGGCGCCGACCCGTTCGACGCCCAGGACCTCCGCCCACACCTCGGCCAGAGCCCGTTCGGCGGCGGTACGCGGCGCCACCACCTCGCCGCCCGTGCCGGCCCCCTCGGGCGCGGGCAGCGCGGCGCGGTCCAGCTTGGCGTTGGCGTTCAGCGGCAGCTCGTCCAGCCGGACCCAGGCGCTGGGCACCAGGAAGGCGGGGACCCGCTGTCGCAGCGTGGATCGCAGAGCCGCAGGGTCGAAGACGGTACGTTCGTCCAGGGCGACATAGCCGACCAGCTGCTTGTCGCCGTCCGGCCCAGGGTGCACGGCCGCCGCTGCGCCGCGTACTCCGGGCAGACTGTTCAGGCCGGCCTCCACCTCACCGAGCTCGATGCGGTGGCCGCGCACCTTGACCTGGTGGTCGCGGCGGCCCAGGAAATGGATCACGCCGTCCGGGTCCTGGCGGACCAGGTCCCCGGTCCGGTACAGCCTGCCGCCCGGCCAGGTGCCGGTGGGGTCGGGAACGAAGCGGTCGGCGGTCAGCGCCGGCCTGCCCAGATAGCCGCGGGCGACCCCCGGGCCGCCGAGCAGCAGTTCCCCGGCGACGCCGTAGGGCACCGGATTCAGGTCCTCGTCGGTGACCAGCGCGGTGGTGTGCGCGATCGGCGGGCCGATGGGGAGGGGCCGTGCCGTCTGCTCCAGGGTGATGGCGTGCTGTCCGGTGCTGAAGGTCGTGCACTCGGTCGGCCCGTACATGTTGCTGACCGGCAGCCCGTGGGCGAGCGCGGTCCGTACCTGGCCGGGGGAGAGTACATCCCCGCCGGCCAGCAGCGCGCGCAACCCGGTAAGGGCCTCGGGGCAGCTCTCCACCATGAGGTGGAAGAGGCTGGTGGTGAGGAACGCGACGGTGACCCGCTGCTCGCGCAGGACCTCGGCGATACCCGCCGTGGTGGGAGTGCCGGGCGGGGCGAACGCCAGCCGGCCGCCGTTTGCCAGCGCTCCCCACATCTCGAAGGTGGAGGCGTCGAAGGCCAGGGGAGAGACCACCAGAACGGTGTCCCCCGGCCCGAGCCCGGCGTGGCTCTCGTCGTGCACCAGCCGCACGATGTTGCGGTGCGTGACCTGAACTCCCTTGGGGCGCCCGGTCGATCCCGAGGTGTAGATGACATAGGCGGTGTTGTCAGGGGAGAGCACCGACTCAGGTTCGGTCTCCGGCTGTGCCTCCAGCTCGGCCCGGTCGGTGTCCAGCAGCACGGTCTGGGTGCCGTCAGCGAGCAGTCCGGTCAGGCGGTCGGCGAGAGCGCTGCGGGTGACCAGCAGGCCGGCGCCGGAGTCGGAGAGCAGATGACTGATCCGCTCCTCGGGGTACTCAGGATCGACCGGCACGTAGCAGCCGCCCGCCTTCACCACGCCGAGCAGGGCGATCACCGTCTCCGGGCCACGTTCCAGGCACACCGCGACGGGGTCCTCGGCGCGTACCCCGCGGGCACGCAGCAGGTGGGCGAAGCGGTTGGCCCGGGACTGGAGTTCGCCGTAGGTCACGGTGGAGTGCGCGTCGGCCAGCGCGATGTCCTCCGGCCGTCCGTGGCGGGCGATCAGCTCCGGCAGGGTCACCCCGGGCGGCAGCGGCCGGGCGTCGGAGGCGACGGCAGGCGCCGTCAGCAGCGGCGCGCGGAAGGCCGCGGGGGAGGCCTCCGGCCGCTCGGCCATGGTCCGCAACACCTCGACGAACGTGGTGGCCATCGCCTCCAGCCTGCCCCGGCCGGCCCAGCCCGGCCTGCAGGTCATCCGCAGCTCGCCGGGGAAGGTCCACACGTCGAAGGTGAACTCGTTCGGGCTGCTGTCGGTGACGGTGACCGGAGCGGTCGTGGGGGAGTCCAGCACATGGAAGTCGAGATAGCCGAAGACCACGTCGACCAGAGGGGCGCCGGTGCCCCACTCGCGCTGCATGGCGGGCAGGGGATAGCGGCGGTGCGGCCAGACGGCCGCCTCCTCGGCGAAGACCGAGCGCAGCAGCTCCTCCCAGCTGCGCCGGTCCAGATCCACCGCGAACGGCACGGTGTTGAGGTACATACCGCGCACCTCGTCACCGTCCGGCAGTTCGGGACGGCCGTTGCAGACCGCGCCCGCGAAGAAGCGGCGCTGCCCGGAGATCATGCCGAGCAGTTGCAGATGGGCGGTGTACAGAACCGTCTTGAGGGAGGTGCCGGTGCGGGCGGCGAGCCGGCGCAGCGCGGGATCCAATGCTGCCCAGGAGACGCGGACCTCGTGGGCGGGGGCGCCGGACTCGTCGGCCGCGGTGGGCGCGGGCAGCTCGAGCCGGGGGTAGCCGCTGATCCGCCCCTCCCAGAAGGCCCGGTCCTCGGCGGAGTCGAGTGCCTGCTGCTCCAGCGCGATGAAATCGGCGTAGCGGGCGCGCGGCGGCGGGCTGACGGCGCAGTCGGCGTCGTCCCGGATGCGGCCGTAGTCGGCGAGGATCTCCTGGATCACCGAGTGGTGGCTCCAGCCGTCCAGGATGGCGTGGCACTCCGTATGGGTGAGCGTCCAGGTGTGCTCGCCGGTGAGGTGCACGTGGTAGCGCAGCAGCGGAGCGTGCTCCAGATCGAACGGCCTGCGCTGCTGGGCGGCGCGGAAATCCGCGACGGCGGTCTGCCGGCCGTCCGGCGTCAGACCGCGCAGATCGGTGAACCCGACCTCTGCCTCGGCCCGCCCGTGCACCAGCTGCAGCGGCTTGGAGAAGCCGGACAGCCGGAAGGAGGTCCGCAGGATCTCGTGCCGGTCGACGAGCCGCCGGATCGCCTCGCGCAGCGCGGGCAGGGAGAACGGTCCGTCGTCGGTGAAGTGGAAACTGCTGACGTTCTGGTACGTGTTGCTCTCCGGGTCGGCCAGCAGCTCGTAGACCATGCCGGCCTGGACCTCGCCCAGCGGGTAGGCGTCCGCCAGTCCGTCCGGCAGCCTTTCCCGGTCGGCCGGGCCCAGCTGGGCGAACGGCTGCACCAGCTGGTGCCGTTGTCCGCCCTCGGTTGCCTCGGTGGCCACGGTGGCCAGCCCGGCGGCGGTGGGGTGGGTGAACAGATGCTGCACGGACAGCGTCAGGCCCCGGCCCTGGAGGGCTCCGACCGCGCGGATGGCGCGGATGGAGTCGCCGCCGAGGTCGAAGAACCGGTCGTGGACACCGACCTGGTCCAGGTCGAGCGCGGCGGCCAGCTCCTCGGCGATCGCCCGTTCCGCCGGGGTCCGGGGAGCGGTGTACTCCCCGGACCGGCTGTCGCGGCTGCGGTCGGGGGCGGGCAGCGCCTTGCGGTCGGTCTTGCCGTTGGCGGTCAGCGGCAGCGTGTCCAGCACCATCCAGTCACCGGGCACCATGGCGTCCGGCAGCCGCTCCCGCAGCCAGGTCCGGATCCCGTCGGTGTCGGGCGCGGCATCCCGTCCGGGCCCGCCGGTGAGGTAGGCCACCAGTCGCTGGTCGTGCACGGCGACGGCGGCCGCGGCGACCGCGGGGTGCTCATGGAGCACCGCCTCGATCTCGCCCGGCTCGATGCGCTGGCCCCGGATCTTCACCTGGTGGTCCAGACGGCCCAGGTAGTCGATGGAACCGTCCGGCAGGTAGCGGGCGAGGTCGCCGGTGCGGTACAGCCGTCCGCCCGGTGTACCGCCGAAGGGATCGGGGACGAAGCTGCCGGCGGTCAGGGCCGGTCTGCCGAGGTAGCCGCGGGCCAGCTGGACGCCGCCGAGCAGCAGCTCACCCGGTACGCCTACCGGGACCGGGCGCAGTGCGGCGTCCACGATGTAGGTGCGGGTGTTGGCGATCGGCTTTCCGATGGTGACCCGCTGTCCGGGGACGCAGCGGGCGCTGGTGACGTCCACGGCGGCCTCCGTCGGGCCGTAGAGGTTGTGCGGGGTGACGCCGAGGCGCTCGGCAGAGGCGGTGACCAGGTCTCCCGGCAGCGCCTCTCCGCTGCACACGATGCGGCGTACGCAGGGCAGCGGGGTGCCGGGGCCGGAGAGGTAGGCCCGCAGCATGGACGGGACGAAGTGCAGGGTGGTGATGGACTCCTCGGCGATGACCCGGGCCAGGTAGTCGGGGTCGCGGTGGCCGCCGGGGCGCGCCATCACCAGGGTGGCTCCGGTGGCCACCGGCCAGAAGAACTCCCAGACCGAGACGTCGAAGCCCATGGGGGTCTTCTGGAGCACCCGGTCGGAGGCGTCGAGGCCGAACTCCTGCTGCATCCACTGCAGTCGGTTCACGATCGCCCGGTGCTCCACCAGCACGCCCTTGGGGCGGCCGGTGGATCCGGAGGTGTAGATGACGTAGGCGGCGTCACCGGGACCTGTCGCGGCGGCGGTACGCGTGCCCTCCCGGGACGGGAGGCTGCCCGGGAGCAGCCCGTCGCGGCCCAGGGGCAGTACGGTCACGGCCGCCGGGGAGTCGCCGGCCGGCCCGGCGTCGGTGCCGGTGAGCAGGATCCGGGCGCCGGAGTCGGCCAGCATGTACTGACGCCGCTCGGCGGGAAGTTCCGGCTCCAGAGGCAGATACGCGCTGCCCGCCTTGAGCACCCCGAGAAGCGCCACCAGCAGCCCCCGGGAGCGGTCCAGACACACCCCGGTGACGGCGCCGGGGCCCGCGCCCAGGACGCGCAGCGCGGCGGCCACCGCGTCCGCCCGGCGGTCCAGCTCCGCGTAGCTGAGCTCGCCCGCCTCGTCGGTGACCGCGACGGCGTCCGGGGTGGCCGCCGCCTGCGTCTCGAACAGACCGTGCAGGGTGCTGCCGGGATAGCGGGTGGAGGTGTCGTTCCAGTCGTGCAGCACCTGCTGCCGTTCCGTCCCGGACATCAGTTCCAGTCCTGTGACCGGGGCATCCGGCTCCGCGACGGCGGCGGCCAGCAGCCGGGTGAAGTGGCCGGCCATGCGTTCGGCGGTCGCCGGGTCGAACAGCGCGGTGGCGTAGTTGAGTCCGCCGGAGAGCGAACCGTCCGGCCGCTCGGTGAGACTCAGCGTCAGATCGAACTTGGCGGTGCTCTCGCCGACCGCCGCCGGATCCATGCTCAGCGTTCCCTCGCCGCTGTCCTCGGCCCGGGCGGCGGCCTGTCCGCCGGCGCCCTCCCAGAGGAACATCGTGGCGAAGAGCGGGGTGCGGGACGGGTCGCGTTCCGGGGCGAGGGCGTTGACCAGCCGCTCGAAGGGCACTTCCTGGTGGCCGTAGTCGTCCAGCGCCCCCTCCCGCAGCCGGGTCAGCACCTCGGCGAATCCGGGGTCACCGGACAGATCCGTGCGCAGCACCAGAGTGTTGAGGAAGAGTCCCAGCATCTCCTGGGTCTCCGGCCGGTCCCGGCCGGAGACGGGGGTGCCGACCGCGATGTCGCTGCTGCCGGTGTACCGGCTCAGCAGCACCTGGAAGGCGGCGAGGCAGGCCATGAACGGGGTGGCGCCGTGCTCGTGCGCCAGCCGGGTGAGAGCGGTGGCCACCTCGACGGGCACGGTGAACGGGGCGACCGCCCCGCTCTCCTCGCGGACCGTCGGGCGGGGCCGGTCGGTGGGCAGCTCCAGCGGGGCGAGCCCTGACAGCCGCTTCCGCCAGTAGCCGAGCCCGTCCTCCATCCGTTCCTCGGTGAGCCGTTCACGCTGCCACACCGCGAAGTCCGGGTACTGGAGCGCCGGCGGTACCGGCGGCGGCGACCCCTCGCCGGACAGCCGCCGGTACTGCTCGGCCAACTCGCGGACCAGCAGGTCCTGCGACCGGCCGTCCGCCGCGATGTGGTGCACGGTCACGAAGAGCACGTGCTCCTCGGCCGCACACCGGGCCAGCACCGCCCGGAGCACCGGTCCGGCGGCCAGGTCCACCGGCTGCCGCTCCGAGGTGCCCAGCGCGGCCAGGCGGCGGGCTCGGCCCGCCGCGTCCAGCCCGGTCAGATCCGTCTCGGTGAGCTCCACCGGCGCGGGCGGGTCGACCACCTGCGAGGGTTCGCCGTCGATGACCGGATAGCGGGTGCGCAGCACCTCGTGCCGTGCCACCAGCGCGTCCAGCGCTCCGCGCAGTGCCCGGTCGTCCAGAGGGCCGCGCAACCGCAGTGCGGCAGTCATCAGGTAGGTGGTGGTGCCCGGGCTCAGCCGGTCCAGTACCCACAGCCGCTGCTGGGCGAAGGAGAGCGGCAGCGGGCCGCCGCGCGGGGCGGGGGGGATGCCGTCGGCCCGGGACGGTGCCGCGGTGCCTCGCAGCCGCTGGTTCAGCAGCCGGGCGCGGAGTGCGGCGGGGTCGAGTGTCTGGTGCGTCATCGTGCGCCTTCCCGGGTCAGCAGTTCCGCGACCTCGGCGTCGGAGAGCTGGGCGATTGCGGCCTCGACGGCCTCGGTCACAGCCGCCGCGAGGGCGGCGACCGTGGTGTTCTCGAAGAGCCGGCGCAGCGGGAGGTCCACCGCGAACGTCTCCCGGATCCGGGCGAGCACCCGGGTGGCCAGCAGCGAGTGGCCGCCCAGAACGAAGAAGTCGTCCTCGACGCCGATCCGTTCGAGGCCGAGCGTCTCGGCCCAGATGGCGGCCACCGTCTCCTCGGCCGGGTCCCGGGGCGCCACGTAGGCGCGTTCGGTGGTGGTGGCCGGTGTGGGCAGTGCCTTGCGGTCGATCTTCTGACTGGAAGTCATCGGCAGCGTGTCCAGGGTGGTCCACAGCGCCGGGATCATGTACTCCGGCAGCCGGTCCCGCAGATGATCTCGGAGCTGGTCCGGGTCCGGAGCGGCGGCGCCGTCCCGGCCGGTCACATAGGCGGCCAGCTGACGGTTGCCCGGCGTGATCTCGGGGGCCGTGACCGCCGCCGCTCCGACATAGGGGTGCCCGGTGAGAGCGGCCTCGATCTCGCCGAGTTCGATACGCAGCCCGCGGATCTTGACCTGCTGGTCGATCCGGCCCAGGAACTCCAGGGTGCCGTCCGGGCGGTACCGCACCAGGTCGCCCGTCCGGTAAAGCCGCTCGCCCGCGCCGCCGAAGGGATCGGGCACGAACTGCTCGGCGGTCAGTTCCGGCCGCCGGTGGTAGCCGCGGGCCAGCCGGACGCCGCCGACGCAGAGCTCGCCCGGTACGCCCAGCGGAACCGGGCGCTGCCGGGAGTCCAGGACGTAGGCCCGGGTGCCGGCGAACGGGCGGCCCAGCGGCATGGAGGCGGTGTCCCGCTGCCCGTGGTGCTCGCCGGTCCCGGTGTGCAGCAGGCAGGTGACGGTGGCCTCGGTGGGGCCGTAGCAGCAGACGAACCGGCCGGGCAGCCCGCTGTCGTGCCACAGCCTGGCGTCGGCCACGGTGACCACGTCGCTGCTGAGGTTGATCAGCTTCAGGCCGGTGAGCATCCCGGTGTCGTAGCTCATCGCCTCCCGGTAGTAGGCCGGGGTGGTCTCCATGACGGTGACCCCGTGCTCGGCCAGCCGGGCCGGGAGTTCGGCCGGGCTCCAGAAGAGCGGGTCGGCGATCACCACGGCCGCGCCGGTCAGCAGCGGGGCGGCGATCTGCTCCATCGAGACGTCGAAGGTCAGCGAGGAGAGCTGGACCACCCGCTCACCGGGACCGATGCCGTAGGCGTCGGCGGCGATCCGGCAGTGGTGGGCGTAGGCGCGGTGGTCGATCATCACCCCCTTGGGGCGGCCGGTGGAGCCGGAGGTGTAGATGACGTAGGCGAGATGGTCCGCACCCGCCGGGAAATCCGGCGCGTCGGCGAGTACGTGAGCGCCGTCGTCCGGCGCGTCGACGACCAGCAGCTGGAAGCTCCCGGTGAAGGAGTCCGCGCGGTCGGCGCCGGTGACCACGAACCGTGCCCCGGAGTCCTCCAGGGTCTGGGCGAGGCGCCGCTCAGGATGCCGCGGGTCGAGCGGTACGTACACCGCGCCCGCCCGCAGCACGCCGAGCAGCGTCACCACGGCGTCGATGCCGCGTTCCTGGCAGGAGGCCACCACGGTCTCGGGACCGGCGCCCAGCGCGCGAAGCCGCCGGGCGAACCGGGCGGTCCGCGCCTCCAGCCCGGCGTAGCTGAGCTCCTGGGCGCCGAAGACCAGGGCGATGGCGTCAGGGGTGCGGGCGGCCTGCCGGACGAAGAGCTCCGGTACGGTCAGGGCCCGCTCCGCCTCGGGAACGATCGCCGGCAGCCGCGCCGCGTGCGGGTCGGGCCAGCTGCGGAGCAGCTGCCGCCGCTCCGCCTCGGGCATCAGCTCCAGCTCGGCAACGGCGGTTCCGGGCGTGGCGGTCACGGAGTCCAGCAGCCGCAGGTAGTGGGCGGCCATCCGCTCGACCGTGGCGCGGTCGAAGAGCGCGGTGGCGTACTCGAACCAGCAGTGCATCCGGCCGTCCGGGCGCTCCTTCACCGTCAGGGTGAGGTCGAACTTGGCGGTCGGGGGCCCCGCGTTGAGCGGTTCGGCGGTCAGCCCGCCGAGCGTGGCGGTGATCCCGCCCATGTGCTGGTGCTCGAACATCACCTGGAACAGCGGGTTACGGGACAGGTCGCGGTCCGGTCGCAGCTCGTCCACCAGATGCTCGAACGGCACGTCCTGGTGCGCGAACGCCTCCAGGCATGTGTCCTTCACCTGGGACAGCAGCTGCCCGAAGGCCGGGTCGCCGCCCAGATCGGTGCGGATCACCAGGCTGTTGACGAAGAGACCGAGAAGTCCTTCGGTCTCCTCCCGGGTACGGGCGGCCACCGGGACACCCACCGCGATGTCCGTGCGCCCCGTGTAGCGCCCCAGCAGCACCTGGAAGGCGCTGAGCAGGGTCATGAACGGGGTCGCTCCGTGCCGGGCGCCCAGCTCGGTCAGGGCACGGCCGGTGGACTCCGGGACATCGACGATGACGGTGTCACCGCCGGCGTCACGAGTGGCCGACCGGGGCCGGTCGGAGGGGAGTTCGACAGGGGTGAGGTCGCGGAGGCGGCCCAGCCAGTAGTCGAGGTTGCGCCGGGTGTCGGGGCTGTCCTCCCTGCGGCGCTGCCAGGCGGCGAAGTCGGCGTACTGGACGGGCCCCGGGCGCAGGGGCGCCGGCTGTCCGGCGGCGAGCGCGGTGTAGGCGGTGTCCAGATCGCGCAGGAACACCTTGGTGGACCAGGCGTCGAAGGCGATGTGATGAGCGGCGAGCGCCACCCAGTGGTCCACGGGAGACGTGCGGATCACGGTGACCCGCAACGGGTGTTCGGCGGACAGGTCGAAGGGGGTGCTCAGCGCCTCGTCCAGCTGGGTGCGGGCGCGGCCGGCCAGGGTGTCCGCGGTGCCGCCCGTGCCGTCGACGAGGTCGATCAGCCGGAACGCCACCGGGGCCGGCGGGTCGATGAGCTGGACGGGACTGCCGCCGTGGTCCGCGTACCGGGTGCGCAGCACCTCGTGGACACGGACCACCTCGTCCAGCGCGCCGCGGAACGCGGCGGTGTCCAGCGGGCCCCGCAGCCGCAGTGCCAGCGGGATCAGATACTCCTGGCCGGCGGGCTCCAGCTGGTCCAGGAACCACATCCGCTGCTGACCGAAGGAGAGCGGCGTCCCGCCGTCACGGGGCACCGGCACGATGCCTTCACCCGTGCCGCCGGTGCTCCCCCCGTCCAGCGTGTCCTCGGGGGTGCTGCCGGTGCGCGCCGCGACAGCGGCGTCGATGCGGGCCGCGAGAGCCACAGGGGTGCGGTCGGCGAAGAGCTCGGCGACGGTCATGTCGATGCCGAAAGCACGGCGCAGCCGGAGGACGAGCCGGATGGCCAGGAGGGAATGGCCGCCGAGGGCGAAGAAGTCCTCGTCCGGTCCGGGCCCGGGGATCTCCAGGATCTCGGACATGGCCTCGGTGACGGCTCGCTCGGTCGCCGTACGGGCGGCGGCAGGTTCCTTCGCCTGCCCGTGCGCCGCCTGTGCGGTCTGTTCCGGTGCGGGCAGTGCGCGACGGTCCACCTTGCCGCTGGCGGTCAGCGGCAGCGCGTCCAGCAGCACCAGCCGGGACGGCACCACGGCCGCGGGCAGCCGCTCGGCCAGACGGGCCAGCAGTTGCGCGCGCAGTTCCGCCGCAGGCGGATCCTGGAGCCCGGGGGCCTGCGGTACGCGGGGCACGGCGTAGGCGGTCAGCTCCAGTTCGCCGTGCGCGCCGGGCCGGGCGACGACGGCCGCGGCGGCCGCCCCGGGATGGGTCAGCAGCACCGCCTCGATCTCGGCCGGTTCGACCCGTACGCCGTGGATCTTGACCTGGTCGTCCGCCCGGCCCAGGAACTCCAGGGTGCCGTCGGCCCGCCAGCGCACCAGGTCGCCGGTGCGGTACCAGCGTCCGCCCGGCGCGGTGGCGTACGGGTCCGGCGCGAAGCGTTCGGCCGTCTGCCCGGGGCGGCCCAGATAGCCGCGGGCCAGTCCCACGCCACGGACGCACAGCTCACCGGGGACACCGATCGGGACCAGCAGGTCCCCCGCGTCCACCACGGAGACCCCCACGCCGGGCAGCGGACCGCCGATGGCGACCGTGCCGGAACCAGGCAGGCCGCAGCCCGTGTAGCGGTGCGCTGTGGAGTCGATGGAGCACTCGGTGGGGCCGTAGGTGTTGGAGATCTCCACCCCGGGCACTGTGGCGCGCATCTGCTCGCACAGGTCGGCGGGCAGCGGCTCGCCCGCGGAACTGACCAGTCGCAGCGCGGTGCAGCGGGCCAGCGCCGGTTCCTGGACCAGCAGCCGCAGCACCGAGGGCACCAGTTGCAGCAGCGTGACCCCGTGGCGGGCCATGGCGTCGGCCATCACCGACGGGTCCCGGTGCGCGTCGGCCGGGGCCATCACCACGGTGCCGCCGGAGACCAGCGGGGAGAGGAACTCCCACATGGCGGCGTCGAAACCGATGGTGGTCTTCTGCAGCAGCCGGTCGGCGGCGGTCATCGCGTACCGCTCCACCGACCACAGCACCCGGTTGCGCAGCCCGCCGTGCGTCACCACCACTCCCTTGGGAGTGCCGGTGGAGCCCGAGGTGTAGATCAGGCAGGCCGCGTCGTCCGGGCCGGCCGGGTAGGGGAGTACACCGGACGCCGCGGCGGTGGCGGCCACGGCCGCACCGCACCACTCGCCGTCCGGCGACAGCACCACGGCGGTCTCACCGAAGCGGTTGCGCAGCGCCTGCTCGGTGAGCACCAGGCCCGCCGCGGAGTCCGCCAGCAAAAAGTCCCGCCGGGCGTCGGGGAGATCGGGGGCCAGCGGTACGTACACACCGCCGACTGCCAGGACCGCCAGCACCGCCGTCACCAGCTCCGGGCCCCGGTGGAGGCTGACCGCCACGGGATCACCGGGGTGTATCCCGGCCTCGCGGAGCCGGCCGGTCAGATGCCGCACCCGCCCGGCGAGTTCGGCGTAGGTCAGCCCACCGCCCTCGTGGGCGACGGCGGTCGCCCCGGGGGTGGCGGCCGCGCGGTCCAGCACCAACTGGACCAGACCACGGCCGGAATGGTCCTCCCCGGCGGAGCGGGCCGCACCGTCGCCCCAGGCCATGACCGTGGCGCGCTCCTCGGGGGCGGTCAGCTCCAGCCGGCCCACCGGCGTGCCCGGACCGGCGACCACCTGGCCGAGGAGGTGCAGGAAGTTCGCCGCCATCCGCTCGATCCGGTCCCGGTCGAAGAGCGCGGTGGGATAGATGAACTCACCGGCGATCTCGCCGTTCGGACGCTCGGTCAGGTGGAGGGAGAGGTCGAAGGCGGAGCTGCGCGCGCCGCTGTCGGCCCGGCTGACCTCCAGGCCCGGCAGCGAGAACGGCCGGCGGTGGGCGTTGTGCAGCGCGAAGCCGGCCTGGAAGACCGGGTTGCGGCTGGTCTCCCGCTCCGGAGCAAGGGCGGCGACCACCCGCTCGAAGGGCACCTCCTGGTGGCTGTAGGCGTCCAGGGTGGTGTCTCTCACCCGGGACAGCAGCTCGCGGAAGTCCGGCGCCCCTCCCAGGTCGGAGCGCAGCACCACGGTGTTGAGGAACATGCCCAGCAGCTGCTCCAGCCGGGTGTCGTTCCGGTCGGCCAGGGAGACGCCGACCGCGATGTCGGGCCTGCCCGAGTACCGGGCGAGCAGCAGCTGGTAGGCGGCGAGCCCGGCCATGAAGAGCGTGGCGCCCTGCTCCTTGGCGAGGGCGGTGAAGCGAGCTGCCAGCGGAGCCGGCACGGTGAAGCCGACCGTGTCCCCGGTCGAGTCCCACACCGCCGGACGCGGCCGGTCGGTGGGCAGCTCCAGGGGGGCGTTCCCGACCAGCTGCTTCCGCCAGTAGCCGAGATGACCTTCCATCAGCTCCTCTTGCACCCGCCACCCCTCGCGCTGCCACTCCGCATAGTCCGCGTACTGGAGCTCCAGCGGCTCCAGCGGAGAGGCGGCACCGGCGGCGAACGCGCCGTACAGCGCCCGTAGTTCGTCGGCGAGCAGGCCCCAGGACCAGCCGTCGAAGGCGATGTGGTGGAAGGTGAGCAGCAGGGCTGTCTCCTCCGGCGCCAGCCGGACCACCGCCACCCGCCAGGGATGCTCCCGCCGCAGATCGATCACCGTCCGCGCGCGGGCCGCGCCCAGGGCGCGCAGTCTCTCTTCCCGCCGGTCGCCAGGGACGTCGCCGAGGTCGGTGAACTCGGGCTTCACCGACTCGGGTTCGTCGATGACCTGGACGGCGCGGCCGTCCTCGTCGACGTACCGGGTACGAAGTACCTCGTGCCGGGCGGCTATCTCGGTGAGCGAGGCGGTCAGGGCGTCGGTGTCCAACGGGCCCCTGATCCGGAAGGTCTCGTGCATCAGGTACTCGGCGGCATCACCCGACCTGAGCTGGTCGAGCAGCCACAGCTGTTCCTGTGCGAAGGACAGCGGATAACCGCCGTCGACGGTTGCCATCGGTCGTGTCTCCCTGGGCGAGTGGTGGTGGGGCCGGTACGAGCGGTGAACGACGGTGGGTGTACGAGTCCGGTCGCGGCAGGAGTGCGGACCGGTGCCGCCGGGGCGGGGGCGGTGGCGGTCAGCCCTGCTCGACCGGTCCGCTGGAGGGCTCAGCCATCGCCACGGCGATCTTCCGGGGCCCGGTGAACGGCTCCCGGGCGTGAGCGGCGAGCATGTTGTCCACGACCAGCACGTCGTCCTGCTGCCAGTCGAAGCGCCGCTGTTCGGCGCGGTAGCAGTCCCTCAGATGGGCCACCACCTCGTCCGGCACCGGGGCCCCGTCGCCGTAGTACGTGTTGGTCGGCAGGTCCGCCTCGTCGTACATCTCCCGCAGAGCGGCGCAGACATCGGGCTGGAGAGTGGTGACATGGAAGAACGTCAGGTGGTTGAACCACACCCGCTCCCCGGTGACCGGGTGGTGGTGTACGGCCTCGCGGCGGGCGCGGGTGCGCAGGCCCCCGGCAGTCCATTCGGCCGTCACGCCGTTTCGTGAGCAGTACGCCTCGACCTGAGCGCGATCCCCGGTGTTGAAGGCGTGCTGCCAGGGCACTCCGAATCCCTCGGTGAAGTTGCGCACGACCATCCAGCCGCGGGCGGCGAACTCCTCCCGCACCTGCGGGTCGATGGCGGCCAGCACCCGCCGGGTGTCGGCGAGCGGAGTGGAGCCGAGCGTGTCGGGCGGGGTCACACAGAGGAAGAACAGTGTCAACGGCCACGTGGCCTGGTAGGAGTTCTCGTTGTGGAGGAAGATCTCCTCCGAGGGCGGATAGTCGGTTGAGGTGTAGACCTGCCCCTTGATCGTGGACCGGGGCGAGGAGCGCTCGGCGTAGGTCAGCGGCTCACCGCCCACGGTGCGCACCGTCCGCTCGAAGCCGTCCACCCCGTCCTGGCCGAAGCCGCGCAGCAGCACGGCGCCGTGCTCACGCAGCAGGGCGCGGATCTCCGGGCGGGCGGCGGCCAACTGGGCGGCCGGAACGCCGCGGCCCGGCGCCGCGGTGATCAGATGGGGAAGCGTCTGTCCGGGCGCCTGCCGCTCGGCGGCTGCCGGCGCGAACGGCGCTGAAGGGTTCGCAGTCATACCGTCAGGGTCGGCGCACCCGGCTTGCCTCGGCAGAGAACATCCGGCGGACTCTCCGGCAGGGCGTGTGCGTCCCTTTCTGCGCGTCCTTCCCTGGGCCGGTCCGCCGGTGCCGGGCACGCTGACGGCACCGTGCAGCTCGTCCGTCCAACCGGTGTTCCGAGCATCCCGTGCGGCTGTCGAGAGGATTCCCATGTCGGAGCGAAGGGACGAGCCCATGAGCACGGTTGCCGACGACGCCCGTGCCGTTCCCGAGGTGCCGCCGCTGCGGCGCAACCGGGATTACCTGCTTCTGTGGAGTGGTTCGGCGGTGGCCATCGTCGGCTCCACGGCGTCCACGGTGGCGTATCCGCTGCTGGTGCTGGCCGTGACGGGCTCGGCGTCCGCCGCCGGGCTGGTCGGCTTCGTGGTGCTGCTTCCGGCACTGCTCCTCCAGCTCCCGGCCGGCGTGCTGGTCGACCGCTGGAACCGCAAGCGGGTGATGATCTGGTGCGACGCCCTGCGAGCGCTCGGCGCGGCGACCGTCGTGCTGGCCCTGATGGCGGGCGAACTGAGCCTGGCGCACGTGATGGTGGTCGGCTTCGCGGAGGGCTCGCTCACCGTGCTCAACGGTCTGGCCTCCACCGCCGCGGTCCCCAACGTGGTGCATCCGAGCCAGCTTTCGGTGGCGCTCGCCGGGAACGAGGCGCGCGGCCGTGCGGCCACCATGATCGGTACCCCGCTGGGCGGCATTCTCTTCGGCCTCGGCCGGGTGGCGCCGTTCGTGCTGGAGACCTTCGCCTACCTGGTGTCGCTGGTGTCGTTGCTGTGCATCCGGAAGGACTTCCAGGCCGCTCGCCCCGGCGATGCGCCGCGCGCGGAGGCCGGTTCGCACGACGGCGCGACGGCGGGCAGCCGCCGTACCCGGATCCTGCGGCAGGCGGGCCGGATGGTGGAGGGGCTGGTCTGGCTGTGGAGGCGGCCTTTGCTGCGCACCACGGCCCTGCTGGTGGCCGGGAGCAATCTGCTGTTCCGCGCGCTCTTCCTGGTGATGATCGTGCTGCTCGCCGAGGAGGGCGCCGGTCCCGCCGCGATCGGTCTGCTGATCGGCGTCGCCGGGGCCTGCGGAATGCTCGGCTCCCTGGTCGCCGGCTGGTGCGGGCGCCGCCTGAGGATGAACGCCCTGGTGATCAGCGCCAACTGGGTCTGGGCACTGCTGATGTGTGTGCTTGCCTTCGGCGGCGGGCTGTGGCCGGCCGTGATCGCCTACACGGCGATGTGGTTCGTCGGACCCATCTGGAACGTGGCGGTGGGCAGTTACCAACTGGCCGTCACCCCCGACGAGCTGCGCGGCCGGGTGCTGAGCGCCTCCAGCCTGCTGGCCAACGGCGCTCTGCCGCTGGGCGCGCTGGCCGGCGGCCTGCTGCTGGACGGCCTGGGCGTGCGAGTCGCGGCGGCCGTGCTGGCCGGGTGGATGGTGCTGATGGCGCTGGCCGCCACCCTCGCCAGGCCGGTACGCCGGGCCACCATGACCGTGGTCGTCGACCCGTCCGCGCCCCTCAAGGTCCCTTCGTCCCCCGCACCCTGCACGACCCCGTCCCAGTCGTCCTCCCCGTCCGAGCAGTCCGTGCCCGTCGCGGCGGCGGACTCGCGCTGAGCGGCCGGGCACCCGCCCGGTCCCAGCGGTGCGGCCGCATCCGGCCTGACGGCGGTGCGTCCGAAGATCCCCTCCCAGAGTCCTACGGAGACAACGCCATGCTGCGCACCATGTTCAAGTCCAAGATCCACCGGGCGACCGTCACTCAGGCCGATCTCCACTACGTCGGATCGCTGACGATCGACGAGGACCTGATGGAGGCCGCCGACCTGCTCCCCGGGGAGCAGATCCACATCGTCGACATCACCAACGGCGCGCGTCTGGAGACTTACGTGATCCCCGGACAGCGCGGCAGCGGCGTCATCGGCATCAACGGCGCGGCGGCCAGGCTGGTACAGCCGGGCGACCTCGTCATCATCATCTCCTACGCCTCCGTGGAGGACGCCGAGGCCAAGGCGCTGGTGCCCCGTGTCGTCCATGTGGACCAGGACAACCGGCAGGTCCGGAGAACCGGTTCGGACCTGGCGGAGCCGGCCCCGGGCAGTGGCACACTCCGGGGCGACCTCGTCCACCCGCGGCGCTGAGGACCGAGGCCGGGTACCGGCCCCAGGGGTGGTCGCCCCTGGGGCCGGTACCAGGCCGGAGGCACCGGACAGCGACCGGTGCGGTTCCCCGGACACCGGCAAGGTGTCGTCCGGGAGTGGGTGGGAAGCGGGCGGTGCGGTGCGGACCGGTCAGATCAGACCGGTCCGCACCGCCCGTGCGACCGCGTGGGCCCGGTTGCGCACCTGGAGGCGGACCATCAGCTCGTAGATGACGTTCTTGACGGTGTGCTCCGAGCAGGACAGCAGGCGGGCGATCACCGCGTTGCCGTGGCCCTCGGCGACCAGGGTCAGCACCACCGTCTGGCGCGTGGTGAGCGGAGCCGCCGCGTTCGGCACCCGGCCCATGTCGGAAGCAGGTGCCGCGTGCCCCCCGCCGGCCTGCTGTGTGCCGCCCAGCAGACGGACCAGCACGCCATAAGGCAGCCGCCCGTCGCCGTGGTGGGCGGAGTGCACGGCAGCCACGAGTTGCGCCGGGCTGGCGTCGGCGGCCCGCAGGATCGTGCGGGCGCCCGCCCGTACCGCCCGCAGCACGCTGTCCGGGGACACCAGGTGGGCGGCCACCAGTACGCCCTGCCGGCCCTGGTCCCAGGACCCCGGAGCCGGGCAGGACTCGACCGCCTCGTCGACGGTACGGCCGGCGGCCAGCAGGACCAGCCCGGGACGCGGCTCCGCCCGGTCGGCGAGCGGGATCCCGGCACCGGCGAGCCGCTGGTGCCAGGACTGCCGCAGGCCGTCGTCCGAGGCCCGCACATGGACACGCACAGGAGCGTGCGGCGGTGCGTGCGGACGCGGCACGCGTCCGTCCGGGAGGGCGCCGGACGGAGCTCTCCCGGGCAGCCGCATGCCGTCCGGGGCGGGACCGTCCGGTGAGCCGGTCTCCCGCGCCGAGCGGCCGGTCAGCGTCGCGGCGTTCACAGCAGACCCGCCCGCAGCGCGTAGGCGACCGCGTGGGCGCGGTTCTTCAGCCGGAACCGTTGTGTGACGTTGTGCAGGACCGTGGTCACCGTCCGCACCGAGTAGCAGAGTTCGTCCGCGATCTCGCTGGTCTCGCGGCCGTCGGCGACCAGCCGCAGCACCGCGCGCTCACGGTCGCTGAGTCCGGCCGCGCCCCAGGCGTCCGGGACGTGCGAGGCCGCGCCCTCCGCGCGGTGCTCCAGCAGTCCGTCCAGCAGGTCGGGCGGCACCGCGCAGTCACCGCCGGCCGCGGCCAGCACGGCGTGTGCCAGTCGTGGGCCGTCGGTCTCGCGGCGGCGCAGCAGCCCCCGGGCACCCGTGGCGATGGCGTGCAGCGCTTCCGCCGGGGCCAGTTCGGCGGCCACCAGGACGACCTCCGGGCGGTGCTCGGAGGCCCGGGTGCGGCGCACCAGATCCAGCACCGGGTCGGCCACCCGGTCGACCACCACCACCGTCACGTCCGGCCGCTGCTCCACGCTGACCGGACGCACCTCCGGACAGCCCTCCAGCGCGCTTCGCGTGCCTGCCTCCAGCACCGGGTCCAGCGCAACGACGCTTACTCGCACCGGCTCTTGCATAGGTTCTCCCTCTCGGTTCTGCTGGCCTTCGCCAGTGACACCGATCATGGGAACCTCGGCCGCGCCCGGCATCGGTGCACCACACCCAGATTTACGCCGTGCCGTCGGTCCGAGGACCGCCGGGCATCTCACCGCGGGGGTGGGGACGGGGCAACGCGGGGGCAGTTCCGCCCCTCGCCGCCGTTGTCCGGGCGGCCAGGGGCGGAACTGCCCCCACAAGCACATCGTCCCGTGCGTCCGATGCCGTACCGCGGACGGCACACGGCTCCGGCACCGTCCGGGACCGAGGTCGCCCACCGCCTCGACCCCCGCGCTGACCTGCTCGGGAGTGATCTTGAGGGGAGGGGTGGGTGGGACCTGCGGCAATATGGGGGGCCGTCCCCCATGCGGCCCTCACCGGAGCTTCGTCGGCGTGTGGTGGGACGCGCATCGCTGCTGCCGTACGTACGGGCAGAGCCCGGTCTGCGAGTGCCGACCTCGTGGTGGGCGCGCCCGCCCCGGAGCAGGCCCGGGCGGGCGTGTGCGCGCCGCCCTGGCGCGCTGGTGCGGCCCTCAGGGCGGGGCCACCCGGGCCGCACCCGGTCAGCTGGCGGCGGTGGCTCCGGAGGCCTGGGGCTCCGGGAGGAAACCGGTGACCTCGGTGCCGATGCCCGCCACCCGGGCCTCGCTCAACACCAGCCCCGCCAACGCCAGATCGAGCACCCCGAGCCCGAACGGCGAGAAGAGCGTAGGGCGTCGCTCGTCGCGATGGCCCGGTGACTCCTCCCGCAGCAGCTCCCCGAGGGTGCCGTGGATGAAGGAGCGGTCGCCCACACGGGTCTCCGCCAGATGCACCGAGGTCGCGGCCCGGCAGACATGGTCGGGGTCGTCGACCACGTTCACGGCTTGGAGCACGCCCTCCACCGTGACGTCCCGCAGCGAGACACCGAGCACCAGGGTGCCGGGCCGGCAGTCACGCAGATCCAGGTGGGGCACACCGGCCGTGGTCGCCAGGCTCACCAGCCGATGGGCGCTCAGCGCCGCCTCGACGCTCTCCGCGACCCGCACCACCCGCCCGTCCCCGCCGAACTCCGCGGCGCTGCGGTCGCGGAACGCCTCCGCACGGCCGGCGTCCAGGTCGAAGACGGTGATGTCGGCCAGTTCGGGCCGGACCGCCAGCAGGAAGCGCAGCACCTCGAAGTTGATCACACCACAGCCGATGAGCGCGACGCCGGTCTCCCGGCCGTCCGCGGGCGGCAGTGCGGCGGCGGCGAGAGCGGCACTGGCCGCGGTGCGCCGGGCGGAGATGGTGGAGCCCTCCACCAGCGCCACCGGCTGGCCGGTCTGCATCGAATTGAGGATGATCGCCGCGGAGGCGCGTTCCAGGCCGTTCGCGACATTGCCGGGGAAGGAGGCGATCCACTTCATACCGGCCAGCGGCCTCGGCCCGCCCAGATAGGCAGGCAGCCCGATGATCCGATTGCGGGTGTCGTCGGGGAAGCGGAGGAAGACCGAGTGCGGCAGCGAGGTCTGCTCGTCGGCGTGGCGCAGATACGCCTCCCGCACGACGTTCAGCACCTCCTTCTCCCGGCCGTCCAGAATCCTGCGTACGTCTCCGTTGCCGAGTGTCAGCATGGTGCCACCCCGGTCATCTCGCTGTTCTCGGTCACCTCGGCCACTTCGGCCACCTCGTCCTTCCACAGATGGGTCACCTCGCCGAACTGAGCCTTCACCCATGCGTCGTCGTAGATCGTGTTCAGGTAGCGCTCGCCGCGGTCCGGCATGATGAGCACACACGAGGCGCCGTCCGGGATACGGCCGCTCAGCTGCTCCAGGGCGGTGGCAACCGCGCCGGACGAGCCGCCGAGGAGCAGCCCCTCGCGCAGCGCCAGACGGCGGCAGCCCACCAGACTGTCCAGATCGCTGACATGCAGTACGTCGTCGGCGAGCCCGCCCCGGTAGAGCTGCGGGCGGACCGCCGCGCCATGGCCCGGAATCAGCCGGCGCCCCGTCGGCGGTCGGAAGATGGCGCTGCCCTCGGCGTCGACGGTGACCACCCGGGTCGGCAGCCCGTGTGCGCGAATCCAGTCGCCGCAGCCGCGCAGGGTGCCGGAGGAGCTGATGGTGCAGAAAAGGTAGTCGGGTGCCCGGCCCAGATCCTCCGCGATCTCCTTCATGGTGATGCGGTGCGCCCAGGCGTTGCGAGGGTTGGCGTACTGGTTGGGCCAGTACGCCCCGGGCAGCGCGGCCACCAGCTCCTGTACCCGGGCGATCCGCACGGGTTGGAACTCGCCCGTGACCGGGTCGCCTTCGGTAACCGTGTGCACATCCGCGCCGAGCGCCCGCATGATCGCGATGTTCTGCGGATTGGTACGCGGGTCCACCACGCAGATGAACCGCAGGTCCAGGGCTCGGCACGCCTGTGCCATGCCGACGCCGAGGTTCCCGGAGCTGGACTCGACCACGGTGCCGTGGCCGGGCAGCACCGCGCCGGTGGCGACGGCGTGGCTCAGCATGGTGTAAGCGGACCGGTCCTTGATGCTGCCGCCGGGATTGACCGACTCCAGCTTGGCCCAGACCCGGAAGCGGGCGCCGGGCAGCAGCCGGGTGAGTTCCACCAGCGGCGTCCCGCCGACGGCGGACAGCGCCCCGGTACGGTCCGCGCCGTACTCGCTGGGTGCGGGCCCGGACAGGTCGGTGGCGTCGGGCAGTGCGGATACCTCGTCCTCGGGCCGGTCCGCCCTCGTCACGAGGGACGGCCGGAATCTCGGCTGGGAGACGGAGTTCATCGCCGGGCTTCCCCTCACTGTCGGTAGGCGGATCAGACCGAGGCGCTCTGTCGTCCGCTCTGACCGGCCGCCGCACCGGCGGCCTCGCGCTCCATCCGGCGTCGCAGGCCGGCCGGACGCATGTCCGTCCACACCCGGCCGATGTGGTCCAGGCACTCCTGCTTGGTGCCCTTGGTGCCTTCGGCCCGCCAGCCGGCGGGCAGCTCCCGTTCGGCCTGCCAGATCGAGTACTGCTCCTCGTCGTTGAGTACGACGTGGAAGACGCTCTCGGTGTGGTCGGACATCGCCGTCTCTCCTCGGTCGGTGGGGGCGCCGCAGTCGGTACCGGCGCCAGCCCGAGCGTGCCCGTCGGCGGCGGCCGGCCGTAGAGACAAACGGGCAGCGGTAAAGGCGGCGGAGGGCCGCCGTTCCTTCCCCTGACACCCGGACAGCGAGATCCGGACGCCTTCGGGCCGCCCGTGACGTGCCGCTGAGCCCTGCTGATTTGCGCGTGCGTCTACCGATTGGAGGGTGTCGAGCGCACCATCATCGGGTCGCAGAGACAGTGGTGGTGCAGATCGACGACGCGCGCTGGGTGAGCGGTTGCCCGCGCAGCAGCGCCTCGGCGCCGAGGACACCCGCGGAGAGCCGGAGGGAGCGCCGGGACGGGCCCTGACCGGAGCCGGTGCCCCCGCAGTGGCGACGTCGCCCTGGAACGGCTGTTGTGCAGCCCCGGATGCCGCCCCGCGCACCCTTCGGTGGCCTCACTTACCGGCGATCTTCTTCGTACCGGGCAAGGCGGCGGCGTAGCGCAGGATTCTTCCCCTGGGCGACCACGGACCGTGTCGTCCCCACCTGCACCGGACGCCAGGCACCACCCGGATCACCAACGCGGAACTGCGCCCACGGACAGGTCACCAGCGTCGAAGATGCCGCCCGGTGCGGCGTGGTTGCGAGCGTCAGGTCCTGGCGCGTCGAGGGCATAGGCATACAGCAGGACGCTGTCCTGGCCGTGCTCTCTGGCGATGGATGAGCCAGGCGTGTAACTTCAGCTCCAGCTGTCGTGGTTCGCAGTCCTGCCCGCGCCCTGGCGTGGGCTTTTTGCTGTGCAGTGCCGGACCAGGACGATCACCTCCGGGTCCGCGCGGTGCGGGCTCGACGTCGACTGAGAGGCATGATCATGGCCAGCGGAACCGTGAAGTGGTTCAACTCCGAAAAGGGCTTCGGCTTCATCGAGCAGGACGGCGGTGGGCCGGACGTCTTCGCCCACTACTCCAACATCAACTCCAGCGGCTTCCGGGAGCTTCAGGAGGGCCAGACCGTGACCTTCGACGTCACGCAAGGCCAGAAGGGCCCCCAGGCGGAGAACATCACCGCCGTCTGACGGGAAACCTCATACGCCTCCGCCCCGGAGCATGAACTCTCCGGGGCGGAGGCCCACCCATTGCGTCCAGGGCCCGGGCAGGCGGCACCTGATCGACAAGCATCCTCGGCCATGGCGCCGGACCGGATTTCGATGTCGGGGTGTCTCATCGACCGCGGACGATCGGGTTCGAGTCGCTGCCCAGGCGGCGGGCGATCGAGCGGGCCTGCCGCTGGCTGATGCAGTGCCGGCGTCCGGAACGGGACGACGAAGCCGTGCCGCAGAGATCCGGACGGCGATCCACTGGGCGTGGCTGAACAACCTGGCCCGTAAACCCGCAGATCCGCACCTACCTGGAGAATCCAGACGGACATGCCCGTCACCCAGGTGCGGACGTTGACCTGATGTCCTCTCAGGCCCCGACACCGGAGCACCCGGGTGGGCGCGGACTCCTCACGGCGGATCCGGGCGATCAGCCGCAGCAGTCATGTGTGCGGGCGTTCACTGCCGTGAGACCTCGGTTGTCGTATGGCACTCCACCGGGCTCCCGGCGCGCTGGGCAGGGCACAAGCAGCCGGAAATCATGGGGGAGCATTGACAGCGCGGCATGCGGTAGATGGCCTGGCAGACAATCCGGCAGCGCCGCCCGGCGTGCTACTTCGGTTGCTGGCGCTCGAGGACCGCTGGATCGTCCAACGGCTCTCATGGCGCACGACCTTGCCCACTGAAGTGGCCGAGGCCATGCTGGCGCACCCCGACCGCCGCGTGCGGACCGCACTTGCCGAGAGTTGGACCGTCGACCCCGACGTGCGCGCCGGCCTCTTGCACGGACCGGCCTCGGACGCGCTGGCGGTCGCGGTGGGGCCCCACCCGTACCGCATCAAGGCGGAGCCACTGCCGGACTGGGCATACGAGCGACTGCTGAACCACGAGCGCGGCATGGTCCGGTACGAGACGGTCAACGCGTCCACCGTGCCGCCCCACGTGCTCGTGCCCCTCGCCGTGCACGACGACCCGCTGTTCCGGCTGGCGGCCTGCCGCCGCGTCTGGCACGAACTCAGCGAGGCAGTACGCGTGTTGCTCCTCGAAGACGTCGACCCTGAGGTACGCACAGCTGCGTCGCTGCACGTCATGCACGAGGACGAGGAGCGCACCGCAGAGCTCGTCGAAGCACTCGCGGGTGAGTGGCGGCTGGGGGACGTAGTGGAATGGGGCCGGCTCGGGCGGCCCTTGGCCGAGCGTCTGGCGGCCAACGGGACGTGGCTCGAGCGGCTCGCGCGCAACCCGACGTTTCCCGCGGATCTCGCGACGGGGCTCGCCCGTCACGAGGACCCGGCCGTGCGGCTGGCGGTTTCCTCCCGTCCCGAGCTTTCGGAGGAGCAACGAGCCGCGATCGACTGGCAGGTCGGTCCCGAGGACCGGCTGGGCCTCTTGCGGTGGGTGTGGGACGCGCGCGGTGATACAGAGCTCCTGCGCCGGTGCGCGACTTCCGCACACACCTGGCTGCGGCGTAGCGCTGCGATGTGTGCGGAACTGCCTGACGATTGCGTCGATCTGCTCGCGGGCGACCCCGATTTCGGAGTGCGGCTGTTGCTCGCCGAGAACCACCCGAGCGCGCCGGCGGAACTGCTGCTCGACTTGTATCTGCACGGCCTGCATCGGGCGGTCGCCATGTTGACTTCCAGACCGCAGTTTCCGACCCACGGCCTCGCGGTGCGATTCGCTGACGCGGCGGCTCCGGAGGCCCGCACTCTCATCGTGCGGGACCCGGGTGCTACGCCTGAGATCGTCGAACGGCTGAGCCGGGATCCAGAGGCACGGGTGCGGAAGACTGCCGCACGCGACCCACGGCTACCGGTCCCCAGGCTGGTGGAACTGCTGGACGATCCCGACGTGGGCGCGGCGGCTGCCTCCAACCCCGCGCTGCCGGTCGCGGAAATGACGTCACTTCTCGACCGGGCGGGAATCCCTGGCTGACTGATCGTCTCAGCAGCTGCCCGCACCCGTCGATGCGGACGCCGGCCACTGGCCTGCACACGGCCATGCGGGCCACCGGCTCCGTGCGCATCGTGCTCGTCAGCTCGGACCCCCACCGGGACGTGCCCGCTACGTCGAGGACAACCAGAAGGCGCGGACCGTCCACGGCGACGACGACCAGCCCGGCGGCGTCGGCGCCCACGCACTCGCCCCAGAGGCAGCGAACCGGCGCTGGGAGTCCATCACCGCGGCCCTCCGCGGAGCCTGACGCCTTCCCGAGGCCACACCGGCGCTCGCGCATGGGGGAGCGGGAGGCGAAGCGGTCGACGGCGAGGCGAGCCGAGGCTCCCCCAACTTGCCCAAGATGCCTGGTGACCTCCGCCTCCCCACGCAATACCCCCACGATCAGGTGTTGCGACGACCCATTGACGCCACCACAACGCGTATCACAGCATCCGTGAGGAATTCTCCAGCTGCACCCCTTCTGTTAGCCAGGCCCGGCTACCTTCGCCTCGCCCGGTCCGGTACAGGAGAGGTACATCAATGAGCACCCCGATCCACCGCACCTCGACACGGCCGTCGGCAGCCGTCCTGACGTCGGCCCGGCAGCGTCGGGAGGGGAGCCGGACCGGGAGCACGTCCGCACGCTCGACGGAGCACGCCCTCCTCGAGATGCAGTCCCGCGCCGGCAACCGGGCCGTCACCGCGGCGGTGCAGCGCGCCCGGGGCGCCGGGAGAGGGAGCACGGCGGAGAACGGCGACGCGTCTTCTGGAGAGAAGAAGAACTACCGCGACCGGATCGCCGGGCTCCTCGACAGGTTCAAGAAGAATCTCGAGCCCATCGACACCTTCATCAAGGGCTTCCAAACCCCCACCAACGCGGCCTTCACCCAGCAGGCCGCTGTCACGGCCAACGAGGGCCTCAAGCACTCCGCCGCCGCCTCGGGGACCTCAGCGGCGTCGGGGAACCTCCTGACGGAGGCCGCCGGCACCGTGGTCAGTGGCATGGACGCGTACAAGAGCATGAAGGACGCCAAGAAGCACGAGACCGGGGCCGGCCACCACACGGCAAACAAGAGGGCCAAGTCCAAGGGGACCGACGCGGTCGTCGGCGCCGCCAGTTCGGGAAGCTACAGCGCGGCCCTCGCCAAGGAGGTCACCAAGATCCAGAAGGCGGCGGACGCTGCGGTGGCGTCCGAGGCGAGCGGCATCGCCAGCGCTTCCGTCGGCGCGATCAAGGGCATGCGGTCCGTCATCCGCGTCGGGGGAGCGGCCCGCAAGTACAAGCAGGTCAAGAACCTGGGAGATCCTCACCTCGTCCACGCGGGTTCACTGGCCCGGCTGAACGAGTCGCGGGAGCAGGCCAGCTGGTCGGCAGCGGAGGCCTACGTCGCGCTGGACGCCTACTGGAAGCATGAGGGCCAGGGCCGGCTGGAGCTCGTTTCCGAGGCCATCGACGCCGCCTGGGAGGCGATGGGTGAAGCACGTGACGCAGCCGAGAGCCTCCAGCGCGCCGAAAAGGACGTGGAGAAGCTGAGCATGGTGCAGGCGTACGCGAAGAAGAAGCAGCTCACCAAGATGGGCAAGGAGACGGTCAGCGGCGGGGGCGAGTCCACCAAGGCCGCGGCCGGCGTCGTCACGGCGGTCGCGGCGGGAACAGCCGGGCTGGCGAGCAACCCGGTCGGATGGGGCCTCGCCGGGGCCGGGGCCGGCCTCGTCCTCGGCGTCACCATGTACAAAGCGCTCCGCGCCGCCACGAAGCGCTACGAAGAGGTCCACCACCCCGAGCGCTGGGCGCCGGAGGGTGAGACCCCGGCGGAGGCCGCGTCCCGCAAGGAGTCTCTGAAGCATGCCCTGAAGTTCTGGAAGAAGGTGTCGAGGGGCGAACGCCAGGCCATGGCGCGCGAGATCTACGCTCTGGCGGCGGGTCCCGACATCTCCGGTAGCGGCAAGACGACGGCCGAGATGCGGGAGTCCGCCCGGGCCCTGCTGATCGCCCTCAAATCCGGCCCCGCCAAGCACAAGCTGGAGCCGCAAGCGTGGACCGAGACCCTCAACGACCCGGCGAAGAGCGCCGGCTGGATCAAGGAGATCGCGGAGCAGTTGGCCTCGGGGTGATGCGGAGGCCCTACCGCTGTGGCGAGGTACAGCGGGACCTGGGTTTGGGTGCTCATGCCGCAGTCACCCGCCCGAGCTCGTTACTCTTCGCAGCTCTTCCCGGTGCGCTGCCGTCCGCCGGCGTCACCGTCGGAGCCGAGATCCACGCGCTCGCGCTCGGTCCGCGTACCGCTGGGCTCTCGGACGGAGAGCGCGGCGTACCGCCACCGCCGGCGCGTGAGGCAAGGCCATCGACCGACATCGAACCCGGTTGTGGCGCCATCGCCTTCAGGGGAAACAAATTTTGCGCGGGAGCAAGGGGCCGAAACCGTTGCGGCCATGAGGGCCGCGCTGCCGACGGCCTGCCTGACGGGTGGTACCGGGTGGCTTCATGCGGACGGTGGCAGGGAGAATGGCCGGTATGGCAATGTGTAAGAAGTGCGGTGCGCAGAAGCGCCGTTGGCCTCGCTCCTGTCGCCGGTGTCGTTCCAGAGGGTCGGATCGGGGGGACACGGCCGCGGAGGTCGCCGAGCTGGCTGTGGAGACGGGACTGCTGGGGTGGATCGGGCGAGGCGTCATGACCGTTGTGCGGCTGCTACTGCGTACGATCGGGTGACCGGTACGGCGCAAGGCGCGTACCGAAATCCGAGGCTTCGCGGCCCTTCCAACCTGTCGGCGTCACCATACTGTCCGCCGTCCGCCCCAGTCCGACCGCAGTTCTCGACCTGGCTGGTGATTGAGCCGCGCACGAGCGCGATCGAGAGGGTGCGAGGCCCGGTCGGGAATGCCGTTGCTCCATGAGCATCTGATGCTGCCGGCGGAGGGGCGCGTCCGGATGGGAAGTTGGGGGTCGGTCCACCCGGTGATCCGGTTCGAGAGCACCGTCGCCGCGTCCGCGCTCTACCGCGAGATCGTGATGGCTGAGGTGTGTGAGGCGGCCGGCTCCGGCCTGCGAGCCGTGGACGCCGTCACCGCTGGGTGCTGCCCCGTGATGGAGGCCGCCGGAGTGTCGCACGACTGATCCGTTGGATCTCACGCGCAGCGACCAGATATCCGCCTGCCGGGCAGAGCTGGAACACGAATACGAATACGTCAATGCCGTCGACGACGGCAGTCTGAAGTTCGGGCCCTCGGGCTCCGAACCGGCCCCCCCCCCAAGCCGAACCGGACCGCGGCGAGGTGACCCGCCCGCCCGAGCAGCGGATCCGGTCGGCCTGGGGTGCGAACCGAAACCCTACGAGCAGAAAGCGCCCTCCATCTGGACCGACAGGACCCGTCGTCAGGTCCATCGCCCCAGATCAGAGGGCACTTGCGTGGTTCCGCTTGCGATCCGGACCAGGCTCAAGCGAAACGCGCGGCCCAGTCGTATCCGGCGGCCGGCCTCCTCGCCCTCGTCCCCGACCCGCACACCCTGCACATGCTCGCCGAGGTCAATTCCCGCTGAGCGGCGGCCGTCACCAGAAGATCGCGATCGCCTCCAGTGTCACCTCGCGGGTGTCCTCGCTCCAGCCGGTCATCTTGCCGAGGCAACGTGCCGTGAAAGTGCCGGCCGGGATGGAGCGGCGCGCGTTTCCGGGGGCTACGACGCGCATGTACACCGGGGGCCGCTCGGCGCCGTACTCGGCCCGCAGGACGAATCCCTCAGCGACGTCCGGCACTCCGGTGAACACACCTTTGACCGAGACGAATTCGCCGATGCGGCTCAGGATCACCGCACGGCCGTCGGCCAGGTTGTCGGCCAGATTCCGGTTCGGGACGACAGTCAGTGTGGTCAGGTCGGCGTGCACGATGGCGTCGGCCCGGTCGAAAGCCTCCATGACGACGCCGATCACGTTGATCGGTTTGTCCTTGCGCACGAACTTGCGGAAGGTCTCCTGGCTGACGTCCCGCTTCAGCCGGAAGCGGAACAGCCACGTCAGCACCCGGCTCCAGAAGCCGACACTCGTGTCGACCTTCGTCCGCAGCTCGACGGCCTCCTCCAGCGCGGACCGGTAGTTGCCGAGCTCATACAGGTCCATCACCGCCTGCTCGTCAAGGTAGAGACAGATGCTGTACGCCGACTGCCAGCGCCGCATGTGCCTGCGCCGCTCCCGGGCATGGCGCACCAGGACCACGAGGAGCACTACCGTGCCGACGGCCGTCACCAGCCAGACCGTCATCCACGGCCACCAAAGGCTCCACCACAGGGCGTCAGTGACAGCCACGAATCTCCTTGAAGGCCTCGGAAAGGGACGAGCCGGCTGTATCCACCATCCGCCCACCGGTCCGCGCCGCAGCTCGCCGCAGCTCGTCGGCGTCGGCCTCGCCGAAGTGGACGGGGTAGGTGTGGACGGCGGCGCGCACGGCGGTGGGCAGCGCCTGGTGACGGCGTACGAACTCCGCATAGGCCAGGCCCGCGTTGTTCTCGCCGTCCGTCATCAGGACGAGTGAGATGGAACGGTCGGGATCGACGGCCAGTTCACGGGCGGCGGTGGTGTAGCCGCGGTCAAGGGCGGACCATACGGCGGTGGCATCGCCGTAACCGCCCCTGGCGACGGTGCGGGCGAGGGCCGTGAGGTCGTCCGGTCCGGTGACGGTGACGGTCTTCTCCTCCAGCACTCGTTCGCCGAACCGGACGACCGTCAGCCGCTCGCCCCGGTAGAAGCGAGTGAACTTGCCGGAGGCGGAGAGGTCCCCGCCGCTGAGTCCGGCGAACGCCTCGCGCAGGGCGGCCATCCGGGCACCGCGCATCGAGCCGGAGAAGTCGAGCAGGAAGACCACTTGGCTCGTGGTGCGACGGTCGGGGTCTCCGTAGTCCGCCAACAGGGCTGCCACAACACCGGGTTGGTCGGGGTAGAAGAGCGCGTTGCCGACCGGTTCGCGCAGCCGCGCGTCCCGGGTGACCGCCGTGTTCACGGGGCGGCGCAGCGTGCGCTGCATGATATGCCGCTGCACCGAGTCGCGCCGCAGCCACTGCGTGACCTTGTCGTACGCGGTGCGGTGGGCCGGGTCGAGCAGGAGCAGCGGGAAGTCGGCCAGGACCATACCGTCTGCGGGGCGGACGATCTCCAGGCCGTCGTCCAGGCGGTCAGAGGCGTTGAGGGCGAGCAGATCCGACTCGTATGTGATGAGGGCGTTGGTCTCGTCCTGGTGGTCGGCGTAGGAGTCGACGAGGGCGGGGCCGGTGTCGGCGGTGAGGTTCTGGCCGGAACGGAAGCCGCGCAGCCGGTCGCAGGAGACGTCCTCGGGGCGCAGCGCGGCTCCGGTGCCGGCCGCGGCGGTGGCGACGCCGACGAGGGCAGCGAGCCCACTGCCGGCGTGCCGGGGGTCGGCCATGCCGAAGCGGACGGTGCCGGTGGCGGCGGCGTCCGCAATGTCCGCCCAGGTGAGCCGGCCGCCGGGCACCTGGGCGCGAAGCTTCCGTGCCACGTCCGGCTTCATGCCGATGACGACGGGAGACGTCATGGTGGGGGTGCGTTGTACCCCGCGGGTCGCGGCCTTGGCGGTGAGACGCAGATAGCGGTCGGAGGACAGCCACGCGAGGTCGTACCTGTCGCGGTCCGCGGGCTTCGTCTCGGCGTCGGCCCGGTGGTCCAGGCGCAGATCGACGCCGGTCTCGGCCTTCAGATCGCCCAGCAACGGGGCCAGTACGGCGAGATCGGGACTGGCGAGCACGCGCAGCCGGACGGTCTCGCCGCCGTCGGCGGCCGAGCAGGCGGTGAGCAAGGTGGCCACGAGCGCCAGGCAGAGCGCCAGCAGGCCCGCACCGCGCCTCACTGGTTGCCCGTCCGGTCCGGGCAGTCGCCGACGATCTCGATCATCTTCTCCAACAGGGGCAGGCTGGGCAGGACCGCTCGGGTGTCGTCGGCGGAGGTGGTGGGCACCGGGATCTGCCGCTCGGTGAGGAACCGGGTGAGCTCGTCGCTGGTCGCACCGCTGGTGGCATTGCGGGATCGGAAGCCCAACTCCATTGCACGGTCTTGTAGTTCGCGATTCTCACTGACCAGCTCGCCGAGCCGGGCGCCGTCGCCGGTCAGCGCGACGAGCTGGGGTTCGGTGACGAAGCGTGTGGATGGGTAGAGCAGGACACGCTCGTCGTCGGTCGCGCCCTTCTCGGCCTCGTACCCGATCTGGTGGGCGAGGAACTGGTGTTCATAGATCACCGAGACAGGGGCGATGCTCTGCCCGTCGGGGGACAGATACGTTTCGGCCCGTTCGGAGGACGGCAGGCCCTGTTCCACGAGAAGCGGCTTGATCTTGCGGGCGAGTTGCTCGGCCTCGGCCTCGCTGTCCGGCGCGTCGTTCCCGTGCTCGACGAAGGCCACGAGCCCGAGGTAGGTGCCGGCGGAGTTGGACTCGCAGATGTCCGAGGTCTGGGCAAGGATTTTGTTGCCGTTGCGGACGTGGTCGTTGCGGTCGATCTCGTCCCAGCGGTAGCCGTCCTTGGGATCGCGCTGGGCGCCCTTCCTCTTGCCGCGCGCGAGATCGAGGAACTGCCGCATGTCGAGGGTGTAGTACATCGGCCGGCCGCCCGAGCTCGACAGGCGCTTCGCGGCACCCTCCGCCGTGAGCACCTCGGCGTATTCGCGGTAGGTTGCCAGCACGATAGGGCTGACGAACGGGCGGTACAGCAACACCGGACGGTTCGCCCGGGCCCGCTCCCGGCTGATCAGGTCGGCGGCCGGCTGGCCGGAGGGGAAAACGACGTCGTATCCCTCGTAGTCCTGCTTGGCGATCTCACGCGAACCCATGTTGGTGATCCGCACCCGGAAGCCGTGCTTCATCAGCAGACGCTCGACCACGGGGTCCTGGAAGAAGTCCCTTTTCGAGGCCATCTTGGCCTCGATGTCGACCACCTGCCGCAGCGGCAACAGCAGGTTCCCGGAGGCCACGAGCAGGACCAGTCCGACGACCGGGACGGGCAGCGCCGACGCCAGCACTCTGCGCAGGCGTCGACGCGGGGGTCTGGTGACGGCTAACCGCGGCTCCTCGGCAGCCGGTCTGTTCGCGAACACCTGCGTCTCCCCTCGATGACACCTGCGTTCTCCCCCGTGGGCCCGGGTCAGGATCGTCGGTGATGCCGGTGTACCCCGGACGACCCTCTCCGGAACGTTGGGTGAACGTAAGAAGAAGTGCACGGCGAAGGTCGGTGGGCACCCTTCCGGCCCCGCTTGCGTGGCTGGGGCTCAGGGTGCGGCCCGAGGCAGGCGGGTGATGGGGGCGGCCGCGGATTTCGAGACCCCGAACAGCGGAGCCAGCCGGAGCAGTGTCAGTTGTGTCCGCCGATAGGCCACTGTGAGGAGCACACATTCCCCCAACGGACGCTCCATGGCCGTTGCGGACCGAGTTCGCGCCTTCGTGGCGCGGCGGGACTACCGGCCTTCCGAAGCAGCGCGCGGACTCAGCCCGGGTGTACGGGCCTGTCCAGAAGGCTCCGACGCCCGTGATCACACCAGCGATGCCAAGAAGGTCTCTGGCTCCGGCCCCCGAGGTGAGGAATTCACCATGGGGCGGTGTGATCACGGCGTCGAGGCATCTTGGCGGCCCTGTCAGCGGGGAACGCTCACTCGATCTCGAGGGGGCCGATGCCGATGCCTTCAATGCCGTGATCACGCCAGGCTCACGTCCTGTGCCGTGAGCCGGAGGAGTCGTTCGTAGCAGCAGGTGGCTGCGGCGAGTCCGAGGACGGCGAGGTTGTGCGAGAAATCCGGATGTGCGTCTCGGGGAGCATCGGCAGACTGTCGAGCATGCTGATTGACCGGACGCCGTCCCCGAGCGAAAGGTGCGCGTGGTGAAGGAGCTGGATTCTGCGGTCCTCCTGGTCACAGGAGTAATGGCAGCTGGAAAGTCCACCGTGGCCGACCTGCTTGCGAGGCGGCTACCTCGGGCTGCTCACATCCGCGGTGATACCTTCCGCCGGATGCTGGTGTCTGGGCGAGAGGAACTGCTACCCGAGGAAACTCCGGAGGCCAGGAACCAGCTGGAACTGCGTTATCGGCTGTCCGCTCTCGTGGCCGACGAATACGCGCGTGACGGGTGGACCGCGATCGTCCAGGACATCATTCTGGGGGCGGACCTGTCGCGGTACGTCTCCGGCCTGCGCACGCGCCCTGTGTACGTTGTGGTTCTGGCTCCCTCCACGGCTGTTGTGCGAAGCAGGGAGGCGGGCCGCTCGAAGACCGGATACGGGATCTGGACGGTGGAGGCCCTCGATCAATCCTTGCACGATCGGACTCCGCGCATCGGGCTCTGGCTGGACACCTCGGAACAGACACCAGAGGAGACCGTCGCGACCATTCTCGACAATTTGTCCACCGCTCGCGTCGAGATCGTATGACCGCTTCAGACGCCATCCATGTGGTGTGTCTGCGAGACGAATCATCGGCCGGTAGGACACGAGCGGGGCGAAGGCCGATGGGGTACGTCAATCTCGATGCACAGATCGACGACCTGTCAGGAGCCCTGGACCCGGCTCGCTACCTGAAGCATCCGCCCCCGATCTCTGGTGATCTGCCCCCGAGGGTCCGGGCTTTTCGCCCCTGACGCGGGCCACTACCACTTTGGCAGCAGGCGATGTGTGAAGACCTGACGCTTCGTGCTGTCCGGGGCGCCGTATGTCGGGAGACGGAGGTCATGCTTCCACCGCCACTGCTGGACGCACGCCTATGTGGTGCACGTAGGCAGAACGGTGGTGAGCTGGGTCAGGTGGTTGGGGTGGACGCGGATTCCGGGGAGCCAGAGCTGGTCCTCGTCGTGCGTGATCCGAATCCAGATGCTGGTGTGTTTGTGGTTCTCGTCTGTGACGGTGACGCCGTTGGCGATGGTGCAGGTGGCATGGAGCAGGTCGTGGTGCCAGACGCGACCCGCGGAGTTGGCGGTGTTGTAGGGGCGGTAGGGGTTGTAGGCCAGGGAGAGTGCGCACTGGGTCGTCCGGGGTCTCTGGCAGGCTCTTTCGACATTGTGGACGAGGACACCGGCGTGGCTGCTCCCGCCTGCCCCACGTGTCGTTTCCTGGGCGCTTTGCGCGGCGGGTGCGGCATCGGGCGTGATTTTCGAGGGGAACAGGAACAGCAGGAGACCGACGGTCACCAGTGAGCCCGCGATGCCGGCCGTCGCGATAGCCCCACGGTCGGTCAGGCGCCCGCGGCGCCGGGGCAGTCTGCGCCACCTGTGCCACCATGCCGGACCGCTCACCTGCGACGGGCCGGCACCCCCAGCGGCATCCTCGGGCGCGGCACTGGTGTTCGCCGCAGCAGCGTCTGGATCGTCGGGCGGGGTGTTCTCGATTGCCTCCCAGAGGACCCGGTACGGGGTGGGGTCTGCCTTCAACGCCCGGCACAGGTCTCTGACCGCGGGCCAGGGCGGCACGGTTTCGCCGCGGAAGTAACGGGACAGCGACGAGTCGCTGATACGGACCTCGGCTTCGAGGCTGCGCAGAGTGCGTCCTGACTGCTGCTGCAGGCTCCGCAGCGCCGCTCCCAGTTCCCGTGCTGCTGCACCATGGCCGGGTTGTTGGTCGGTCATCGAAGTAGGGGCCCTTTCGCGGAGCGGGGCAACGGCGTCCCACCGGCTTTCCCATGTCCCGGGACAGCTACGTCCCAGCAGGTCAGGACTGTATTTATCCCGACATCAATGAAGCAAGCGGGATCTGGCCACCCAGGCGCCAGTTCCTGTGCAAACTCTGCGTACCGGCCGAGAGCAGATCACCCCCAGGGGTGAGCGGGCCGGTAATCGTGGCCGTGCCCGCGGACCCCGCAGGGGCCCGGCCTCACACCCCTACCGAAAAGGATCTACATCATGCGTGTACGCATCGCACTGTCCGCCTTCACCGCGATCACAGCGGCCGGGCTTGGCCTCAGCGCGGTCGCGCCGGCCATCGCGGCATCCGCCCCGATGTCACACCGGGTGGCCACGGTGCAGGCGGCCGAGAGCCTCGACGTCCACCGCGAGAAGTTCATGACCCTGAACGGCTGCCAGACAGCCGGACAGCAGGGCATCGACCGCGGGCACTGGGACCGCTACCAGTGCGCTGAGGGCTCCGCCTGGCCCTGGGTGTGGAACCTGTGGACCAACCGCTGAGCACCTGACCTGACGCCGTCGGTGGCCTCTCCCTCTCACCGAGGGAGAGGCCACCGACGGCCTCCCAAGCTGCACCCGGCCGACCAGTGCATGGCACAGGCCGGTCACAGCTGCTTCTCCTCGCTATCGGCCATGTCCGTCGCCGGATCCTTGCCGCCGAAGTCGTGCAGTGCCTTGATGAGCAGGGCCGTGCCGTCACCCGCGAAGAGGCTTGTCGTACCAGCCTTCGCCGTTCTCACCCTTGAGGCGTCGGCGGTAGGCGGTGAAGACCTTCCTTTCCGAGGCGGCCGAGGAGCCGCCGCGGGCGGTCAGGGCGGTACCAGGGCGAGAGGCAGGCGCCGGACCAGCCGCGGAGAAGGACGCCTGGTGCTTGGCGGAGGCAGACACGCCTACGAGTTCGAGTGTGTCGGCGACCTGGGTACGCGACGCTGACCCGGTCGAACCTGATGCCTCCGGCTGCCAGTCCCGCTGCTGCGCTCGTCATACCTCGGCCCGCACGAAGGCCTTGGCTGGCGAGTTCGTGGACGAGGACCCCCGAGCCAGGCACCTGTGCACAGGACGACTGTGCCGCCGGTCTACACGTCTCCACCATCACTGCGAAGACCGCGAACAGCAGTCTTTCGGAGCTGCTGAGGCCGTATATCCCTAGCATCGGCCCGGCGAGCATGGGGCATCGAAAGAATCGAGATGATCTTGAGGCTCTGAGTGGTTCACCAACGGCTTCGGCGCCGTCGAGCCCTCGGCGGGTGCCGGTGATGTCGAGGCGGTTGGTGATCAGGCGACGGTAGGCGTCTTCGACACCACGACGGCCTGCCCAACAGCGCAACAGGCAGCAACCACCCGAGCACTGCTCACAGTTCATCTGAAAGATCGCCTCGTCCGCCTCAAGAACGTCACGACGTGGGCTGAGTCACCACCCGCGTGGAAGGGATGGCAGGATCGCGGTCATGTCCCTCAGCGTTCCTCGCCTCCGGATCGGCTCGACCGAGATCATCGCCCTCGCCGACGGCGAGGGCCCGTTCTTCTCCCCGCGCGCCGAGGCCTTCCCCGAGGCAACGGCCGCACAGTGGGCCGAGGCCGACGGCTACGACCCGGGCGCGGTCGATGCCGAGGGCCGCTGGCGGCTCCAGTTCCGCGCGTACGCGATCCGGGGTGACAAGGGCCTCACCGTCGTGGACGCCGGGATCGGTCCGGCGGACAGCCCGGCCGGCTCGTGGGCGCCCGTGCCCGGTGCGCTCCCCGAGTCGCTCGCCGCCGCGGGCATCGACCCGGCCGAAGTCGACACCGTTGTGCTCACACACCTGCACACCGACCACGTCGGGTGGGCGGTCGTGACCGAGGCGGCCGCCCCATCAGCGGACAGCGCGGCGGACGGCAACGCTTCGACCGGCAAAGCGACCAGCGGCCGCCGCCCTTATTTCCCGAACGCCGAATACCTGCTCCAGCGGGCCGAGTTCGAAGCCATCGACACGCTCAACCCGCAGCTTCGCGAGACCCTCACCGACCCGCTCGCGGCTGCTGGCCGACTCCGGCTCCTCGACGGGGACACGCCGCTGCGCGCCGGGCGCACGGTCGCCACTCCCGGTCACACGCCCGGACACCAGAGCGTGCTGGTCGCCGACGGGCGGGAGCTGGCGCTCGTCACCGGCGACCTCCTGGTGCACGCGCTCCAGCTGCTCCACCCCGAGCTCGCCTACGCGCACGAGGCCGACCCTGAGGCGGCCAGGCACTCGAGGGAACGCATGTTCGGCCGCGAAACCGCCATTACGCTGCACCTGGCGACGCCGCATCTGACGGAGCCGTTCCTCTCGGCGTAATCCCGGCGGTTCTGGGCCGGTCAGGCAGCGAGGGCATGCAGACGCTCCAATTCCTCTTCAGTCCCGTCGCCGACGGGACTGAAGACCGTGAGGCGCGGCTGCCTCCGGGACGCGGGAGATGTCGGAAACCTGACACTTGATCTTTCAACATCGGTGCGGGTAGCGTCGATGCGACGTCTAAGGAATGGGTTCCCCATGCGTTTAAGGACCATCGCCCTCGCAGCAGTACCTGCGGCCTTTCTCGGAGTTATGGTCTCGGCCCCCAGCGCTTCGGCGTGGGCTCCCGGCAACTGCCCGCAAGGCACGTTCTGTGTTTGGCCCGAGTTCTGGTACGGAGACACCGATACGCCTCCGTCGCTGGCGACCGAGGGTGAATGGTCGGGCAGCGCTCCCGGCCACATCTTCTACAACAACACGTCCCGGGACGTCACGATGACGTACTTCGTCGCCCAGGACGAGGGGCAGGGGGCTGCGTACACGGCCTGTGTCAGCAGCGGCCACGGGAGTTACTTCACCGTGCCCATGTCCGTCACGAACGTGGCCTGGCGCGAGGACGACGGCAGCCCTTGCTGGTGACCACCGGTGCTACCGGAGGGGTGTTCCCAGGGGCAGCTCCGGCGTGTGCGGGGCCCGGCATCGTGTATTCGGGCGCCCGCACCGTGTACTTCCTGGTGCCGTCCGGCCTACCCATACCTGCAGCGACCTTCCAACCGCCACCGCGCGCGGCGAGAGGAGTCACCGTCTTCCTGCGGCCCGGTGCAAGCAGCCCCCACCCGGCTCTTGTCGGCTCACCCCCGGCTACAGACCCTCGCTCCTGAGCGCCTGCCCGACACGGCGCGCACGACCGGCGCCCGGGCCTGGCACGGCTAGCCATCGTCCAGGTCAACCAGGTCGAGGGAGGGGACTGCGCGCTGTGCGGCGTACGCCGGCCGGCCGACACCTGCAGTTGTCCCTCACGCCCCTTCTTCGTGCACAGCAGTGGCTGCGCCGGCTGGCTTTCGCACAGGACCCAGCGGAAGGAACTGCACGCCGGCCAATAGGCCGTGGGAGCAGGTATCGATGGGGCGTACGAGAAAGTCCCCGTGCCCGTGTGCCCCACCGGCATAGCGGATGCGTTCTCACGGGCAGTCAAGGCGTGGTGAAGCATGGGTCACGGTGACGGCAGCCTGGCTGCGACGGCCCCGCCCCGGTGAAGCGGATCTGGTCGTCAGCTCAGGTAGCGCGGCGTAAGCAGGGGCGCAGGCCTCCGAGCGTGTAGCCGAGCGCGAGGGCGCGGGGACGATGACGGCGACAACCATCACGTCCACCGCTCTCCGACGGCGGATAGCTGGTCGACTCGGTCCGCGGTCAGTGGCGCCGCACGGGAGCGCTGGTTGGCGACCCACGCACCGAGCTTCAGGAGGCGCTCCTCGTCCCGGCCGTCACCGGGCCATGGCAGGCTGATCGTCTCGACGTGCTTGCGGGGGACCTTGAGATGACCTTCCCGTTCGAAGAACTGCTGCGCAGCAGCAAGATGCATCGCCCACTTTTCTGCCTGGCTCATGGACGGCGTCGGCTTCTCGGTTCGGGCGGCAGGCTCGATACCGAGGATGTGTGCGCACATCCACTGCTGGGCGCCGGTGAGCTTGTCCCATCCGGTGCGGGCCGTCTGGACCCAGCGCCCGAGGTCTTCGCCCTGGGGCAGGGCCTGACCAGGCTGTGTGGGCAGGAGTTCACCGGTTTCGAGGTGGAGTCGGGTGAGGTGCAAGGCACGCTGTCAGGTGATGGACCAGACCGGGCACCACGACGCGTCGATCTCCTCCAGCTGCTCACGCCGTTCCTCCGACAGGATCCAGCCGGTGGCGTCGGCGGGCAGGCCCTGGCGGCGGGTGATGTCGTCGGCGCGGCGTGCGTCGGCGCCGGCGTTCTTCAGGAAGATGCCGACTTTCCCCCCTTCATAGGTGGCGTCCAGCGGTGCGAGCAGGTGCCCGTGGAGGCCGGCCCAGGCGCGGGCTGCGGGATCACCGGCCGGCCCAGACCTGGTGGTCCTCGCCGCCCGACCGCGGCGACGGCCGGGTACTCGCGGACGTTGATGGTGACGGCGTCGTACTCGGCCGGGTCGAAGAGACAGGCCCACACCACCCGGCGCTCGGAGGCGCACACCACCGCCGCGACAGCGCCGCCAGCAGCGGCGTCGCCCTTGCGGACCGTATCCCGCCCAGTGGCGACGGTCTTGTCCCGGTGGCGCGTCATCCCTGGGCTCGCTCCATGCGAGGGCCGGCGCCCGGTCGGGGCGTGCAGGTACCAGCGGCTGCCCACGGCCCGCGGGTACCGGTTGCGTGCCGCCTGCCGGTGATACTCGCGGCGGCCCCATCTCCGGGTAACTCGCCCCGGCCCGTCCCGCCCACCCCGCGGCATCCTCTATGAGCTGCTCGGCGACCCCGCCACACTCAGAGGCGACCCTCAGATGCCGTGGATGCATGCGCCGGGCTGCGGGGGTGTCCGGGCGAAGCACGTTCACGCTGTGCGGGTGCTTGTCCGCGGTGAGCCCGTACCCCGCTTCGCCTCGACCCACAACAGGTGCTGAAGGGCCGTCGCGAAGAGGACCCGCCTTCCTCCCCACCGGCACTCAGTCACATTTTCTGGACTCCGGAAGGCGCGCGCGTTTCCAGGGTGCCCATTCGCCCATGGCCCTTCCCCGCCGGCGAGGACTCACCGAACAAGCCGCAGACACAGCCGTCGACCAGGCATGCCGCACGCTGCGGGTCCCGCTATCCAGAGTCCGTTCCTCGAGCTGGCCGACAGGCCGAACGTGAGCAGATGTCGTGGACCGGCCCGCAGAACTCACACCGACGGTCTCCGGAACGCCGGGTGCCTCGGGAAGGAGTGGTACGGCCGCAGGCGCCGAAGCCAGCTGGTAGGCCTGTCCGCAAGCGGTGATTTCGTCATCCGTCACGGTCACGGTGGTGGCACCTGGCGCGCGAGTGGGTGGTCGGAAGCTCTTCGTTCCCCAGGCCGGGCCTGCCGGCAGACCTGGTGCCCCTGCCACCGTTCGCGCTGCCCGGGATGGCGGGGGTGGGATCCGGCTGCTGTGGTGGAAGGGCTGATACATGGGTACCCGCCCGGGCGTCCTGTCGCCGGTTCAGCGGAGGGAAGCGGAATGTCGAGCAGTGTGAGTGCGGAACGTCAGGGCGCGATGGCGGGTGAACAGTCTCAGAGTCTGCAGTTGCCGGGGATCATCCTCGGTGTGGGCCTGGGCGGCTTCGTCGACGGGATCGTGCTGCATCAGCTGCTGCAGTGGCATCACATGCTGACCAGCACCAGTCACGACCGCATCGGGGTGAAGTACTACCCGGCGAACACCGTCTCCGGGCTGGAGATGAACACGGTGTGGGACGGGATCTTCCACGCGATCTGCTGGGTGGCGGTGCTCACCGGTCTGGCGATCTTGTACGCGCGGGTGACCCGCCACCGGCGCCGGGTGTGGAAGTCGCCGGCTCTGTGGGGCTGGATCCTGGTCGGCTGGGGTCTGTTCAACCTCGTCGAGGGCGTCCTCGATCACCACATCCTGGGCATCCACCACGTCTACGCCGGTGAGCAGCAGATCTGGTGGGACCTGGGCTTCCTCCTGCTCGGCGCCATCCTGGTCGCGGTGGGCTACGTGATCCAGCGCCGGGCGGTTCCCTTGGACCTGGAGGGTGATGGACGGGTGCGAGAGGCTCGGCGCGCATGACGGGTCACCCCGCACATCATCATCAGGAGACCAGCGACCTGCCGCTGGACGTCGCGGTGCCCGCAGTGTTCGTCGTGCTGCCGGCCGTTGGCTATGTGCTGCTGGCGGCCCGTGCGCGCCGGCGCAATGTGCAGGCCGGGTGGAGCCGGTGGCGTACCGGATGGTTCCTGGCCGGGTGCGTACTGCTGGCAGCCGGGGTGCTGCCGCCTCTCGCGCCGTGGGCGTACGACGACTTCCGCGGTCACATGCTCCAGCACCTGCTGATCGGCATGTACGCCCCGCTGGGGCTGGTGCTGGGAGCGCCCGTCACGCTGCTGCTGCGAAACCTGCCTGCCGGACAAGGGAGGCGACTGACCAGTCTTCTGCAGCGCCGACCGGTGCAAGTGCTGGCCAATCCGGTCACCACGCTGGTACTGGGCGTGGGCACGCTGGCGGTGCTGTACTTCACGCCGTTGTACAACGCGACATCGGCGAACACCGGGCTGCACTGGCTGTTGCACACCCACTTCCTGCTCGCCGGGTGCCTGTTCGCCTACGTCCTCGCAGGGCCCGACCCGGCACCGGCGCGGCCCAGCGTGCCGGTGCGTCTGGTGGTACTGGGGGTGGCGATCGCCGCCCACGCGGTGATCTCGCAGCTCATGTACGGCGGCTTCGGCATCAACATCCACGTCCCCGTCGACCAGGTACAGGGCGGAGCTCAGATCATGTACTACGGAGGGGACATCGCCGAGCTGCTCCTGGCCGTCGCCCTGATCGCGACCTGGCGCCCGGAACACACCCGCTGCCGGGCCCCGAGCCCCCAGCGTCGACCGAAGACGGCCAGGCCCGCGATCCCGTAGATCAGTCTTAGTGAGGCGCCCGCCCGCGCGGGGCGGGCGCCCCGGCCTCGCTGCCCGGGGGCCATGTCCGGCGAGACCTGCCGCTGATGAGCGGCAGGTCCGTGCCGGGCCGACTGCCGGGCGCTGAGCGCACCGCCCCCAGGACAGGACACGGAAGGCCTGCCGTGCGAAGGGGCCGCCCGTCGCCGGTTGCAGAATGACTGCTGAGGACAGGAGGCAGGGCCGTCCCGGTCGTCCTCGACCTGCGCCGGGCCGCTGAGCGGCGAGAGTAGGCAGCTGTGCGGCGCACTGCATGAACCCGTCAGCCGGGTCGGGGCCACCGATGAGCTCGCGCAGGATCGCAGGGAGCCCGGACCTGGGACAGACCGGCAGGATTCCGGGCGTCCGGGCGGGGTCGAGTCTCGGGTGCGTGTCGATGGTTCCCCTCGGCCAGGTCACGCACGGTCTCCTCACCATTCCGTCAGCCGACCGCACCTCCTCGCGTACTTGCGTCAGCCTGAGGCGCCTCTGCCGGCGAGAAGGTGGGGTACTCCCGCTCTTCGTGGGTACCCGCGTCCCCAGGCGCGTCGGTCGCGGCTCGCCGAGGGCATTCGCCCTTCGATGCAGTGGGAGAGGCAATGAGGCTTCGTGACGTTGGTCAGGCCACAGCTTCCTGGTGCTCCGCCGAGGTGCTGGGCGGCCGGTACCGTCTGGACAGGCTCCTCGGCTCAGGCGGTGCTGCCCATGTCCACCGAGCTTACGATCTGCGGTTGCGACGACCGGTAGCGGTCAAGATCTTCCGTCCCGACGCCGGCATCGGCATGGAGGAGACCTGGCACAGCGAAGCGATGATCTTGGCCCGGCTGCACCATCCTGGGCTTGTCACCGCCTACGACGCCGGGCAGCACGATGGACGCGCCTTCCTGGTCATGCAACTGATCCAAGGTGACACCCTGAAGACCCGCATCGCTGAGGGACCGCTGCCGCCCGAAGCGACTGCTGCAATCGGCGCGGACCTCGCTGATGCGCTGGCTCACGCACACGAAACCGGAATCGTCCATCGAGACGTCAAGCCGTCCAACATTCTCCTGGATGCCAGGAACCGGCCCCATCTCGCCGACTTCGGCATTTCCCGGCTGCTGGACGCAACAGCCCACACCGCCACCGGCACACTCATCGGCACCGCGGCCTACCTCTCTCCCGAGCAGGTACTCGGTGAGCCTGTCGGCCGGCCCGCTGACATATACGCCCTCGGTCTGGTGCTCCTCGAATGCCTCACAGGCAGGCTCGAGTACGACGGGGGCCCCCTCGAAGCCGCGATCGCCCGCCTGCACCGACGCCCCGTCCTGCCTCCCTGGCTGCCGGAACAACTGAGCATTCTGCTGCGAGACATGACAGCCCTCGACGAACAGGACCGTCCAACGGCCCACCACTGCGCGCGTACCCTGATGGCGCTGGCCGGGGAGGCACACATCGCACCCGGACCGTCGGCGCCCGTCACCAGTCTCATCGCCAGTCAAGGGTCATCGCAGACGGCCGAGGACACGCAGACGAATCCAATGGGCCGTAGAAAACGTGCCGCTCACCGAACCACGCCCGCGCGTGGTCGCACCCTCATGGCCGGTGCGACCCTCGCCGTCGCCGCCGTCACGGCAACCGCCCTCTCCGTCACCGGCAGCTCCCCGCCACAAGGCAATGGCGGAAGCGCGAACAGGGCTACCAGCACCCCCGCAGGAGAGGCGGGCCCCTCTGGCGGCGCAGGGCAGAAGAAGTCGGACGCGACGTCCACGGCGGCGCCATCCTCTGAGCCCACAGCTTCCGTCGGCATGGTCCCTGGGCGCACTGACGCCCAAACCGTCCACCCCGATTCTCGGGGCCCGGAAAAGGAATCCGCTAGCGACGCAGACGCGCACAGCTCATCAGGCAAGGCGGGGCAGATCGAACCAACCGACGGCACATCCGCAGCGACAACGCGGGGTGCGGCGCCGACCGCCCGGCCACACAGCCCGCCCGGCCAAGCGAAGAAGGCAGGAGAGGTCACGAACAAGGCCCAGCAGGGGAAGGCCGACAAGAGGGCGCCTCAGCACTGAAGTGTGAAGAGAACACCGCCTGACGTCGTCGACCTCGAGCGCCGCTTCTATCCGGGGCATACCTGGGGCTGCGCGTCTGCCGGATCCGTGCGGCCGTCAAGGCCGAGGTCTCCCGGTGACGGCGATCGTTGTGGCCGGGGTGCTGGCCGGTGTGCTCGACTGGATGGAACGACGACACACCATGACAGGCCGGCAGCGGTCACCGCTGCGACGAGAACTCTCTTGGCTGCCTGCTTCATGGTTGTTCCCCTCCATGGGGCAGGAGCAGGGGAATGGTCACTGAACTTTTCGGATCTCTTCGCCACCGCCCTGGCACGCGCGCTGCGGCCAGGTGGAAGGCTACGGAGACCGCAGGTCGCAGTCGTCACATCACAGAGCCAACTCGGGCGTCGCTTCCATGGAGGACAGGCCCCCTGCCCCTTCGCTTACACCCCCGTGAAGTGGAGGTCCTCCGTCTCACCGGGCCTTCCGCGCAGCGGGCCACGCGCCACCAAGCGACGCCAAGGGGCCATACCCGCGGACGCGGGGGAGCAGGCCCTTGCCGTCATCTACTACGGGCGCGGCGCACCGATGACGTAGCACGCCCGGTCACGCTGGTCATGATGCTCCGTCGGGCTCGATGCACTTCAGGAGATCAGCCTTCCGGCAGCATGATGATCTACTGCATGGAGTGACCATCCGCCTGGCTGGCCTGTATGAGGGCTTCCGGCGGCGAGCGAATGAGGCTGCGATGAGTGAACTGGCGAAGCCCGAGATCGACCTTCCGGAGGGTGACGCTCCCACCGAGCTGACGATCCGCGACCTCGTCGCCGGGGACGGACTCGAGGCGAAGCCGGGCAGGGTTGTCCAGGTTCACTACGTCGGAGTCACCTTCGAGTCCGGAAAGGAATTCGACACCTCCTGGGACCGGGGCCGGACGTTCAAGTTCGCCGTGGGCGGTGGCAAGGTCATCAAGGGCTGGGACCGCGGGGTCAGAGGGATGAAGGTCGGCGGCAGGCGCGAGATCATCGTTCCCCCGCGCCTCGGCTACGGCAACCAGTCACCCTCGCCGTTGATCCCGGCGGGCTCGACACTCGTCTTCGTGGTGGACCTCCTCTCCGTCGCAGTCTGAGGCCTGCTGCTGCCAGGTCTCTCCGCCCGGCACCAAGGCAGGCCGACACCTGCCGGCCGACCGGACACCACACCCGGGCACCCTTCACCCGCAGCCACGGACGGAGGCACGCATCGGCGCCCGTGATCCACGGACCGCTCACGGCGCACATGCACCCGCCATGTTCGGACTCGATGCCCACGCGATGTGCCGCGTGCCCAACAGGCTCGGAGCGAAGCCAGCCGCTGACGCCGAGCCGGCTGACGGTCAGAGGCAGAGTGGACGACCCCGGTGAAGCTGGATTCGGGGCGCTTCGCGGAAGGCGTGCCGGGACCCGCGTGGCACCACGGGTTGCTCCTGTGGAACCGGGAGCTCCATCACGTCGGAATTCGACATGTGTCTATGTTGACACTCGCCGAAGCAAGTGGCAGGCTTCTTCATATCGACAAGCATCAAATCAAGGGAATGATCGTGGCGCCCACAGTCAGGACCGCGTTCAGTGCGGCCCGAGCCCGCCGCATCACCCGCCACCTTGGCGGCGTCAGCTGCTGCGACCGCTGCGCCCAGGTCGGCGACAGCGCTGCCAGGGCGACGGAGCGCAGGCAGTAGGCCCTGCCTGCAGCCATCACTCACGCGCGCTGACCCTTCGCCCTCTTGAGGAGACCGAGCATCATGAGCACCCCGCAGCTTCCCGTCGTCATCGTCGGAGCTGGTCCCACCGGACTGGCTGCCGCCGCCCACCTTGTCGAGCGCGGCATCGAGCCCCTCGTCCTGGAAGCAGGCGATACCGCTGGCTCGGCTGTCCGCGGGTGGAGCCACGTGCGGCTGTTCTCGACCTGGGGCGAGCTCATCGATCCTGCCGCCGAAGAGCTCCTGGCCCCGACCGGCTGGACCAAGCCTGACGCGAGCACCTACCCCTCCGGCGGCGACTGGGCCGCGCAGTACCTGCAGCCCCTCGCCGACACCCTGGGCGACCGCGTCCGGTACAAAGCTACGGTCACGGGCGTCTCCCGCAGCGGGCGTGACCGCATCGTCGACGCCGAGCGTGAATCCCAGCCCTTCGTCGTCCACTTCACCACCCAGGACGGTGAGGAGCGCGTCTTCGCCCGCGCCGTCATCGACGCCTCCGGCACCTGGTCCACGCCGAGCCCGGCAGGCGCCTCCGGCCTGCCCGCCCTTGGCGAGAACGCGGCGGCCGATCGCATCACCTACCGGGTGCCAGACCTCAAGGATCCCGTCGTCCGTGCCCGCTACGCCGGCAAGCGCACCGCAGTCATCGGCTCCGGCGCCTCCGCCTTCACCGCGCTCGCCGGCCTCGCCGACGTCGCACAGGACGAGCCCGGCACGCACGCGGTGTGGATCCTGCGCCGAGGCATCAGCGGGTCCACCTTCGGCGGTGGCAACGCCGACCAGCTCCCCGCCCGCGGCGCTCTCGGCCTGGCCGCCAAGGCCGCTGTCGACCAAGGCCATGCCGATGCCGTCACGGGCTTTCGCACCGAGGCCATCAAACGGGACGTCAAGGGCCGCCTCGTCCTGGTCGGCGAAGACGGCCGCGAGCTCGACCCGGTCGACGAAGTCGTCGTACTGACCGGACTACGCCCTGACCTGACATTCCTCTCCGAAATCCGCCTCGGCCTCGACGAACGCCTCCAGGCACCAACCGAGCTGGCCCCACTCATCGATCCCAACCAGCACTCCTGCGGCAGCGTCTACCCCCACGGCCACCGCGAACTGTCCCACCCCGAACCAGGCGTCTACCTGGTCGGTATGAAGTCCTACGGCCGTGCCCCCACCTTCCTGGCCATGACCGGCTACGAGCAGGTCCGCTCCGTCGCTGCTGCCATCGCAGGCGACCTCGAAGCGGCCGACCGCGTCGAACTCACCCTCCCCGAAACCGGGGTCTGCGGCGGCGCCGGTCTGTTCGACGATCCTGCCGCGGCGCAGAGCGAGGTTGCAGGGTGCTGCGCCGCACCGGAACCCGCATTGGTGCAGCTCGGCGTAGGCGCCCCCGTGGTAACCGCTGCCGCGGTCACCGAGAAGGCACCGGCCGGCGGCTGCTGCGGCTCGTGACCCAGCTGAGCATCCCAGCGCACGCAGATCGGACGGCGCTCTACTCCTGCGGTCCCTCCGCCTCGACAGTGAGCTGCACGGCGATACCGTCGACGTCCTGCTCGACCTGGCGGGCGAGGACGTCCGGTGTGGTGGAGCTGTCCAGGACTGCACCATGGAGGTCGGTTCCAGAGTGACCTGCACCGGCGAGGCACTGCGCACGATCATCGACATCGTCTGAGTCCGAGTCGCTTCGCCGTCACCGGGGCCGCCGGAGTCCGCATGCGCGGACTCTCCGGCGGCCGCGCGTCACTTCGGTACGAGCACGATCCACACCTGGCCGGTCGCGAACGTCATCGGCTCGCCGTCCTCGGTGGTGAAGCTGGTCGCCGACTCGGCGGTGCTCCGCTCCCATGCCACGTCGTACGACTTGCCGTCACGCAGGACGGCCGCCGAGCCGGTTCCAACGGTCGCGCTGAAGGGTGAGGTGTTTCCCCCTCGGTCCCGGAAGCGTGAAGGCTGCACGTCCACATCCTGCAGGACCACTGTGGCGGCTCGTAGCCGGTCCCCGGAGGCCGTACGGGCCGGGGTTCTGTCCATGCTCACCAGCCACTGGTCCCGGTCTGCGGCCCAGGTGAAGGTGAACTGCGCCGACGGGTACGACACGGTGCGCCCGTGGACGGGGGTGCCGCCCGGGGGCGGCGCAGCGAAGCGGATCCCGAGGTCCTCGGCCGCGTTCACCCCGGTGGAGGAGTGCGGGATCCTCCCCGGGCGCAGGTAGAGATTGTGCGGTGCGGCGCGGTCCCCGCTGCGGAAATAGGCATCCGGTGCCTTCGACGGCGGCAGCGCGTCGAGGGGGGCCGCTTCGATCGACGGCCGGAGGGCGGACTGGGCGCCCGAGTACGCGAGCGTGGGCTCGTCGAACTGCCGGAGCAGCTCCAGATCCGTTTCGCGAGCGCTGCGTACGGGGCCGATGACGGAGGGCAGGTCGGAGGAGTAGACGGCGAGTATGCGGCTGAGGCCTGCCTCCACCTGCTCCACGTAGACGATGTCGGCCTTCTCGAGTCCGGTGGGCGGCCGTGCCGCGGCTACGTTGTCGATCTTCACGGCGAGGATGTCGGCGCGTGGTGCGGATGTCGTCCTGGGAGCTGTCTTCCCTCCGCCCGAGCTGCTGCAGGCTGCGGTGATGACGAGCGTGAGCGCGGCGAGTGCGGCTGCGGTCGATCGCTTCGTTCTGGACGTGGGCATGGCTGCCGCCCCTTTCGGGCCGCTCTGCGGCACCGGCTCATGTCTGCTGCGGCGATGACTCTCCCGTCAATCATCACGCAGAAGACCGGCCGGAGCGCCTCAGACGCGACGTCGGAACCCCTCCGGCGCTGTCCGGCCAGCCGACCAAGAGCACTGGAGAAGTTGCCGTACATGCTGCGCGGAGAGAATTTCCACGGCGCGGCTGGAATGACAGAGCCGTACAGCCTCACGCGCCGGCGCTCCCACGGGACGACAGCGCACCGGGGGAGACCCCGCGCCGATACTCCCGGTGGAGGCTGACCACGTCGGCCACGAGGGTCGGCTGCTGCTCAGGACGAGGCGCGACAACCGGGCACGCCGAGCACGTCTGGTGCGGCGGACATGATGTGGAGGCCACGGCGTCGGAGACGCCCGTTCCGAGTCTCCGGGACGTGGCTGTGAGAGTGCCTGCCCCACCCTTCGCGATCATGCACCTGTCCAGCGGTGTGGCTGCGCGGCAGCGACGAGGACACCTACGTCGCCACCACGGCGCCCCGCGCCGGAGAGAGCACCTCGCTCGCCATCCCGGCTGGCGCGAGAGGTCAGGTGGTGCGGTAGCCGATGTGGAGGGCGACGTCGCCTGTGCCGTCGGCGAGAGCGGGCCGAGATCCGAGTCGATACCGCCGTTGACCAGGTTCGGTATCGGCATCCTGTTCGCATTTCAGGACACGACCTGACCTTGAGCCCGTCGCGCGCTACTCCCGCCGCCGGCGCAGAGCGGAAATACGGCTACACGTCATGGACTTGCGGCAGGTGGGCGTTCATTCGGACCAGGCTCATGTTGCGGACTGCGGCGAGGTCGGTCGCTTGCCCTGAGTACGAAAAGAGGAGGTCGTTCCTGGCGGGAACGACCTCCAGGAGTTCGCGGAAGGTCAGTGGGTCGTGAGGATGTAGGTCATGGGGATGTCTTCCATGAACCAGCCTGAGGCGCGGTGGAAGAACAGGCGTCCGTCTTCGTAGAGAATTGGATCCCTCATGGTCTCCGGAGACAGTTGCGCCGTCGTGTCCGAGATCGCGAAGCCTTTGGACTGCTTCAGGAGAACGGTCTGCTTGCCGTCTGCGGCAGCCAGATGGAATACACCGCTGCCGTCCCGGTTCTGGCCGGCGTGGTTGAAGACGATCACACCCGTGTCGTCGGCGCGCAGGGGCCGCGTGACCGACCAGCCCACGCCGTCCACGGTCCACTTGCGCTTGCCCGTACTCATGTCGAATGCGGCGAGGTGGTTCCCGCTGGTGAGGTGCTCCTCGTCGCTGCCGATGTAGAGGGTGTCCTGCGTGGCCACGAAAGCGCCGCACCCGGTGCCGGTGCCGCTCTGACAGCCGGGGACGTAGTCATCGACCTTGATGGTCGCCTTGACCGAGCCGTCCGTGTTGAACGTCCACAGCCGGTTCGCGTCCAGTTGGTTGTCCTCATCGCCCACGTAGGAGGCGACCACCAGCGGGTCGGCCGAGGCCAGATACGGATACCCCAAGTCCTCCGGTAGCTTCACGGTTCGCGACGGTTTACCCGTACGCGGATCACGCTGTGACACCGCGAAACGGTCGTCGCACCAGGCGAGACCTGCCATTGTGCTGCCGCCGACGTACTCCTCGTAGTCGCAACCCGGCGGGGCGGAGTCCCACACGGTTTTGCCGGTGTCGATGGCGAAACCCCACGACTCCTCCGCCTCGTCCGTCGCCCATCCGACCGCGGCGAAGCTCTCGCTGATGGCGACGCTGAGGTCCAGCCCCATGGTGGCGGTGGAATCCGAGGCGACCGTCTTCTGCCAGACTTTGCGGCCGTGATTGATGTCGATCACAGCGACCTCGGTGCACTTGCTGTACGGCTTCTTGGACCCGGCGAGCACCACAGCCACGTAGCCCCTGCTACTCGCGTCCTTGGACGCGCGGCACAGATCACCGTCCAGCGGCAGTTTCCAGGTCTGCTTTCCGCTGTCCAGGTCGTAGCCGACGACGGAGAAGAGACCGCCCGTGACGTAGGAGTGTGACGTCACCCATGCACCATCCCCCCTGTGGGTTTCGGCTTCGACGTCTTCTTCCGGCGGCGGCACGTTCAGCAGTACGCGGCTCTGCGTGGGGTCGGCCATAGCTGACGCCTTCGCAGACGCGCCCCCCTTCGCATCTTCAGCCGACTGCTGCCCGTCATCGAAGTGGAAGAACGCGAGGGTGCAGGCGGCCACGACGGCCAAGGCCGCAGTGACGCAGCCCGCGATGACCGCTCTCCGGTGCTTCTTGCCCCCAGCCGGAGGGCTGGGGATCTGCTGGAACCGGGGTGGGACGGGCCCGTACGGCGGCTGGGTGCCGTAGGGCCCACCCGTGTATGGCGGCGGCCCGAATCCGGGAGGCCCCTGAGCCGGATGACCCGGTGCCGCAGGCGGAACGGGTGGCATGGGCGGCTGTGACATGTGTCTGTCGGTCCTTATGAGGATGCGTCAGCCTGCACGGCTGCAAAGCCGGCATGGCGGCCCTGAACTGGTGACTGAGGGAAGCACCCTTAGCGTAGAGCCCGGGTTCGTCCACCGGGCTTTCCTGTTGTGCTCCGCATGCTGCCACTTGGACCGGACAGCGGCCGCGGTCCGGGTCGTGACCTTCATTCGGGGCGCTCTTCGCCGTCGCCTGCCGCCCCTGGACACCCAATTCAGCACCGCGCGAGACCCGTTCGGCACCGGAGGTCCGCCACGGCGGGACACCGCCTCGCACGCCGAGTTCACTCCTTCGTGCCAAGCCCCTTGCAGCCACGGAGATGACCCCTGCTCTACCAGCCTGGACCTGGCGGCATCTGCCCTCACTGCGAAGCCACCGGGCTTCCCGCAGTCACCGCACGCGACCTCAAATCGGCCGGCCGGCACTCCATCGACGGGATCGGCTCGGTCAGCTGTCCGTGGACCGGTAAATGCGCGGGCTTCTCACAGGAGCTCTCGTGGCTGCTGCCGCGACAGCGTCACGGCTGTCACGCCGGGCAGACACTTCGAGACTCTGTTGGCTCTGCGTCATGCCCGAGGATGAAGAACAAGCTGTGTCAGAAGCGGTTGTCTGTGACGCTGCGTAACGAGTTTCCCATGGAGCCGGGCCGCCGTCCGCTGCCGAGGTGCGTTCTCTGGACGTCATCCCCACGTGAAGCGAGGCCGGGATCCCTTGCGTGACCTCTTGCTCGAGTACCCGCACGGCTTCCACGTGGTAGGTTATAGATCGACCACTAACGCAGGAGTGATTATGACAGTCCAGAAGAACGATGCCGACCGCCGCGCCGCTGCCCAGCGCGCCGTGGCCGAGCACCTGCGCCTCACCGCCGCAGGACACACCGAGGAGTGGGTGAAGCTGTTCACCCCGGACGCGGTGCTCGAGTTCCCGTACGCCCCGGACGGCGTGCCGAAGCAGGTCACGGGACGAGACGCCCTGCGCGCCCACATGAGCGGCTTCCCCGAGACCTTCGACGTCGAGTTCGTCGACCTGGTGTTCCATGACACGGTCGATCCGCGTCTGGTGATCGCTGAATTCCGCTCGACGGGAACTGCGCTGCCGACCGGCAAGCCGTACGAGCAGACGTGCATCTCCGTTGTCCGGACCAATGACGACGCGCTCATCACCCACTACCTGGACTACTGGAACCCGCTGGTGGCGATCGAGGCGCTCACGCCCAACGACGTGCTGTCCGACCCTGACCGCAGCGTGACTTTTGGAAGCTGAGGGAAGCCGTGTTTGACTGACACCCATGCCTGCCGCCGGTACCAGTACGAAGAGCGATGAACGACGTCGGGCCATCATGGCCGCCGCGGTCGACTGCTTCGCGCAAAAGGGTTTCTACGGTACGTCGACGCACGAGATCGCAGACTGGGTCGGCATCTCTCAGCCGTATCTCTACCGCCTGTACCCGAACAAGGAAGCGCTGTTCGCGGCGGTGGTCGACCACGTGTCCGTCGTCATGACCGACTCGCTGGTCGCGCACGCACCGGCGGTGGGTGGGGCCGAGCCGCCGTCAGGGGCGGCACTGGATGCGGCGCGCGGCGCCTACGCCGCGCTCGTCGCGGACCGGAACATCCTGCGTTTCCTCATGCACGCGAACTGTGCCGCCGGCGAGCCGCTGGTGGCGCAGGCCGTGCGCCGGTGCTACGCCAAGCAGGTCGACACCGTTCGGCAGCTGCTGGGCGACGACGACGCCGTGAGGCGCTGGTTCGGCGCCGGCATGCTCGACAACGTGGTCGCCGTGCTGGGTCTGGCCGACATCGATGAGCCGTGGGCGCGCGTCCTCACCGTTCGATGACCTGACACCGGCAGTTCGGCGACGACGGCCCCGAGCTCCGGCCCCTGTCGACCGCGACGCCAGGCCTCACCGACCGGTACACCAGTCACGGAACGTCACAGATCACCGGTTCTGGCACATTTCTGATGGGGCCCGGGTGCGGCGAGAGGGACGAGAGGAAGTGGACGGCGAGCCGCGCGACAGGGACGGTCCGGCAGGCCCAGTTCCTCGGTGATCTCGCGGCGACATGCTGTCCGTGCTGTTCACCGCCGACGGCGACACGGAGGGACGGGGGACGACCACGCCCGGCGGGCGCCTGGTCTTCCACGTTTTTGCGGCCGTGGTGGAGTTCATCCGCGAACCCATCGTGCAAGGCACCGACGAGGGCCTGGACGTCGCCCGCGCCGCGGCGCCCGACTCGGCCGCCCGCCGGCGATGACGGAGGAACAGGTGCGTCACGCCCGCGACCTGCTCGCCCGCCCGGAGAACGCCGTCACCTCGATCGCAGAGCTCCTCTGCGTCCCCAAGAACACGATCTGCAACTACGTGCCCGAGCTGAAGCCTGGTGGAGTCGGTTCTGAGTTCGACCTGCCAGTGGTCTGGGGTATCGGAGCGTGGGAGATCGCCGACGACATCCCGCACCGTGGGCGGCGCGGGTGATCGTGGTGGGCCCGGGCCGGTAGAAGTCGTCGGGCAGCCTGTTCCCTGCCCACCCCACAGCACGGCTCTCGGCCAATGTGGCCTCAAGCAGATCAAGGAGCAGATGAGTTGTGCGTATGTTCAACCGGAGTGCGATCGACGTAGGAGAGCGGGAAGAGGCTGCATGGCAACGGCACCGTCGGCTCGCTGGCACAAGGCAGCCGTGCTCGCGGCCCTGATGCTGGCGGCGTTCACCTTCAACACCGTGGAGAACCTGCCGATCGGGCTGCTCGAGCTGATCTCGGACGACGTGCAGGTCTCACTCTCGGCGGTGGGCTGTCTGGTCACCGCCTACGGGCTGACCGTCGCCGTCGTCTCGCTGCCTCTCGCGCACGCCACCCGGTCCATGCCACGCCGCCACTTGCTCACCGTGGTGCTGGCCGCGCTCGTTCTGTCCAGCCTTGTCCCGGCGCTGGGCTCCAGCTACTGGCTGCTGATGGCCGCCCGGGTGGTGACCGCGCTCGCCCAGGCGCTGTTCTGGGCGGTGATGGGGCCGGTGGCGGTCGGCCTGTTCGCACCAGCTGTCCGAGGGCGGGTGATCGGGGTGCTGTCGGTGGCCGGTTCGCTGGCCCTGGTGCTGGGCGTCCCGCTCGGTACGTGGCTGGGCCAGCAGAGCGCGTGGCAGCTCCCGCTCGTCATGCTGGCGGGGCTGGGCCTGGTCTCCCTCGTCACGATCGCTGTTCTCCTCCCGACGTCCCGTCCGGAGGAGGGGCACGCGGCCTACGGTTCGGCACCCGACAGTCGGCGGTTCAAGATCGTGCTGCTGACCACCGCCCTCTCCGTCACGGGCGCGTTCGCCGGCTATACGTACCTCGTGAAGTTCCTGGGTGACGTGAGCGGTTTCTCCGACACCTCCGTCAGCGCTCTGCTGATGGTCTCGGGCATCGCGGGCGTGGTCGGGGTGACGACGGCGGGGCCGCTCCTGGACCGCTACCCGCGAGGCACGCTGGCCGTTCCGGTGGCCACTCAGGCCGCCGGCATGCTGGGCCTGTACGCGTTCGGTACCGCCCCGGCCGGAGCCGTCGTGTTCCTGGCGCTGCTGGGCGGCTCACTCGGACCGGTGTTCATGGCCACCCAGAACCACATGCTGCGCTTCGCTCCCGCCCGCACCGAGATCGCCCTGGCGGCGAACTCCGGTGCCTACAACGCCGGGGTCGCCGGCGGGGCGCTGCTCGGCGGCCTTGTCCTGCCCGCCTGGGATGTGCGGGCCACGTTCCTGGTGGGCGGGCTGCTGACCGTCGCCGCGTTCTCGGCACTGCTCACCGAGCGGCTGCTGCCGCCCGTGGAGCAGGTCCGCACGCCTGAATCCGGGCGGACGATGGAGGGCAGGCCCGCCGAGAACTGCTGATACCCGGCCGGCGACGGTTGTGGACGCCTCGTCGGTTGCCGTATCTCTGCAGAACGCGGCGGAAGGTGCTGTCACCGTCCCGCGAGCCATCAGAAGCTGGCGACGGGTGGTGTGCTCGCTTCATTCCGCCCGCCGCCCCGAGGCCGAGGTGCCGAGGCGTCCGGTCACGTCGAGGTCCGGAAGGAGGGCCTCGGCCCGGGCAGGTGGTGCCGCCTGTGGGTGCTGTACACAGTCGAGAGGTCGGTGCCGGCGACCGACGCCAGGACATCGAAGGCACCCGCGGCCTCGTCGACGTGAGAGGCAGGGCCTGTCGGCCAGGCGAGGCTGACGGATTCGAGGGCGCGCGCGGCACCGCACCATTCGTTCGGTGGCAGGCCGACGTGGTCGCGTCTACGCTTGTTCGAAAGTTTCGAAGTCTGCTTCCATGCCTGCGTCCTGTCCCTCTGGACTCTCATCCTATCCCTCGCGCCAGTTCGCGTGAGAGGCTTGTTGACCAGCGAGGATGTCCTCGCCGAGATCCTTCTGGTCAACGGAAATATTTCCGAAAGGTTGCCGAAAGTATTGACAGGTTCATGAGGCTTTGCGAAAACTGTGGCCACCGAACGGCAGGAGTACGTCGTTCCCCGCGCGTCATGTGACCGGGGATGGCGGCCGGTTGTCACCGCACGACGACGGGCGACCCCCGCCGTGTTTCATGCAAGGCCGCCGGACAGCAGAAGCCGCCCGGCCCCACCAGCCTTCATCTGGAGGACGCATGCAGCAGGACGGCACGCAGCAGGACCAGATCCAGCAGAACTCCGCTCCCCTCAACGGCTGGAGCCGACGAGGCTTCCTCGGCGGCGCCGGCACCGTCGCGCTCGCAACCGCGTCCGGGCTGCTGCTGCCCGGTACCGCACACGCCGCCACCACCATCACTACCAACCAAACCGGCAGCGACGGCTTGTACTACTCGTTCTGGACCGACGGTGGCGGCTCCGTCTCCATGACGCTCAACGGTGGCGGCAGTTACAGCACCAGGTGGACCAACTGCGGCAACTTCGTCGCCGGCAAGGGCTGGAGTACCGGCGGACGCAGGACGGTTCGCTACGGCGGCTACTTCAACCCGTCGGGCAACGGCTACGGCTGCCTCTACGGATGGACCTCCAACCCGCTGGTGGAGTACTACATCGTCGACAACTGGGGCAGCTATAGGCCCACCGGCACCCACAAGGGCACCGTCTCCAGTGACGGCGGCACGTACGACATCTACCAGACGACCCGGTACAACGCCCCCTCCGTGGAAGGCACCAAGACCTTCCAGCAGTACTGGAGCGTCCGGCAGTCGAAGGTGACCAGCGGCTCCGGCACCATCACCACCGGCAACCACTTCGACGCCTGGGCCCGCGCGGGCATGAACATGGGCCAGTTCAGGTACTACATGATCATGGCCACCGAGGGTTACCAGAGCAGCGGAAGCTCGAACATCACGGTCAGCGGCTGACCTCTGCCCGGTGAAACGGCCGACTGCGGGCCCCGTCCTCGTCACGGGTCCCGCAGCCATGGTCGTTGCGGACGGCGGGGTGAGTTCGAGGCGGCCGCGAACTCCTGCCACTTCGGATCCCGCCGTCGCAGCGCCGGTCCGGACAGGGCTGCCGCTGCGCCGGGCCGCGCCGGATCGGCCGTCCGTACGGGCAGGTGCCCAAGACCTCGCCCGCCGGTCTCCTCCGGCTGGTCCTTCAGTCGGCCGGCCGGCAGCCTCAGCAGACCTTACAGGTGCGCAAGTTCCGCCTTCGCGACTGCTGCCGCCCGCTCTTGATGCCAGTCTGCCGATGCCGCATGATGTCGGCGTCGGCAAGGGGGTGTTCATGGGCAGGTGGAAGATCAGGCAGAGCCGGATCTTTTCCGGACGGGAGAAGTGGCCCTTCCACGTCCTCACGCGGGTCACGGATCCGGTCGCCCTCAAGGCTCTCCACGATCACCTTCACGAGGAGCACGGAGCTCTGTGGTGGCCGGATCGGTCCTGGGAAGGCATGGTTGCGGACCACTCCTCCAGGCATGATCGCGAAGGGTGGGGTATGCACGCACACAGCCATATCCCGGAGACCAGTTGGGAGTGAGGGCGCCAGTCGCCCTCGTGCGCCGTCGGCCAGCCTGGCCGGGCGGGGAGCAAGGCGTCGCCAGCAGATCGGTGGACACCCCATGGTCAGGAAAGCTTCGTGGATGTCGTCTCGAATCTCCCAGTGGATCCGTAGACGCCGGAACCAGCGCAGGTGGGCGAACGCGCGCTCGAAGATCCAGCTTCGGGCGCCCAGCCCGGCCCAGAGCCGTGCTCAGTGCCCCGCCGTGCGATCAGCGGCCTGGCTCCGAGGACTCGGACCGGACGACGGCATTTGCCGTAGCCGCACCCGCATCCGCAGCCGCTGTCGGCGAGGACGGCGTCAGGGCGACGCCGCGGCCTCTCGAAGGAGGGTGGGGCAGGAGACCTGATCTATGGCGTCGTCGGTTGCGACCTCTTGGTAAGGCTCTCCGTGTAATGTGCAGTTGCGTTCTGCACTCATTACGGAGGGATCCGCATGGACGTCGAAGTCGTACGTTCATGGGTGGAGGGCTGGGTTGTCTCACGCGGAGCCGCGCCGCCGGTGTCCGAGCCCTGGGGCTTCACCGTCGACGTCGGGCTGACCAGTCATGTCACCCGGCACGTGCTGACGGATGCTGACGAGTCTCTGGTCCGTGAACTCACGGAGACGGTTACCGTCCCGAACACCTGGCTCAAGCTCTTCTTGCCGCCGCAGACCGTCGCCTCGTGGGCGGCGCCCGGCTGGCGCCTTGATGACGACGGTTTCCTGATGTCGACGCTGCTGTACACGAACGCCGCATTGGCCCCCGATGGCTACCAGGTACGTACGTGGGCGCGGGGCGGCGTCACGCGGGTGCTCGTTGTGACGGAGGATGGTGCGTTCGCCGCCCGTGGTCAGGTGGCGATGCCTGATCCTGGGCGCACCGCTGTCTTCGACCAGGTCGAGACTTCGTCGGCGCACCGTCGCAAGGGACTTGGCAGCCTCGTCGTGCGGACGCTTGAGAACGCTGCTGTTGCCACGGGCTCCTCGTCCGCTGTGCTGGCCGCGACGGCCGAGGGGCGGGCGCTCTACGAGTCGCTGGGGTGGCGCACGCACGGTCCGCTGACCAGTCTGGTCCGCGAGGTTCCGCCGCAGAGGCTGGAGATCTGAGCAGACGTCCGCTGGCTGGTGCCCTTTTTCCGGGTGAGCTGGACAACCCGTCGTCGGCTGATGTGCCCTGACGAAGTTGCATGTGTCGGCTTCGGTGAGCACACCGAGCTTGACAAGGCGTTCAGCTTGGCTCGGGTGCCCTCGACGTTCCTGGACAGTAGTTCGTGGCCGAGCGGCGACAGACTCCTCTGGCCCGGAGCCAGCCGGTCGCTTCGTTGAACTCTGTGAGGGCGCGTGAGCTGTCCCGATGCTCGGGTGATTCTGGCTGGGAGGCGGAGAGCTGGTCGGCGACCTCGGTGACGGTCTTGCAGGTGATCGCGAGGTGCTCAAAGTGTGGGACTCATGCCATGACGACGCTGCTACCCCGCATCTTTCGAGCACTTGAACAGTTCCATGAACGCTTCCACCTGTGCGATCTTTGCGGGAGGACCGCATCTCGTGGCTCGCACGGTGAAGCGCACGGGCCTGAAAGCATGTGGCCACAGCCACTCACGCTCATGTTCCCTGAGGGGCGATGTCCTGCCCGACGAACGCCGGCACACCGCGACAGACACCAGCCCATCGATGTCGCCCTCCGCGGCGCCGTGGCCTGGGCTGCCCGGAGCATCCGCTCGAACGTACCGTCCGCCGCCCACCTGCGGAAACGGGTATGCAGCGTGGCCCACGGTCCGTACCGGCCAGGAACCTCCCGCCAGGCAGACCCGGTTCGGAACTTCCACACGATCCTGTTGATGACTTTGCGGCTGTCCAGTCGCCTTCGCCCCGGCAACCATGAGGGCAGCAGCGCTGGACGAACTCCCACTCGCGATCGCACAGTTCATGGCGACGTATTACGACTCCATGATCGACCACCACAGAGCATGTGAAGACTGTGCCCAGTCGTTCCCGTTCGAGCGCGCGGATGGCCGCATTTGCGGCCCCGACAGTCCGGGGACGTCGCGATAGCGCACCCAGGTCGTCCCCAGCCGCGTTCACGCGGCCGAAGCGGAGCTGGCGTTCCACGCGGCACGGCCCCTTCGGACGTCATTCATGAGCAGCATCTTCCTCAGAGCCCAAGATCGGCCGGACAGAACCTTTGAGCCGAGGGGGCGGCCTGGCCCTGAGGCAGAGGGTTGTTCGTCAACCGTTTCCGACGGTCAGGGGGCCGATGCGGGTGGCCAGCCAGGCGGGAAGGTCCAGGAGACGGACACCTTCCTGCTCCTGAGGGTCGGTCCGGGCGACCAGACAGGTCATGTCCTGCTCGCCCGTGTTGACCGGCAGGTGCGGGGTGTCGGCCGGGATGTGGATGTAATCGCCGGCGCGCAGGAGGACGTGTTCGGTCAGGTCCCGGCCGTACCAGACCTCGACCTGCCCGGACTGGATGAAAATGGCGGACTCATGTCCCTCGTGCAGGTGAGGGCGGCCCCTGCTGCCGGCGGGCATCACCAGCTGGTGGAGGCACAGCGCCTGGGCGCCGGCGGACTGGGCGCTGATGCCGGTGGCGAAGGTGCCTCCCTGAACGCCGTCGTACTGCCCGGTTCGTACTACGGTGCACTGCTGTTGTTTCGTCACCTCCGCAGTACAGCAGCAGGTCCGAGGTGTTCGAGCGGATCACGCCAGTCTGGAGAGAGAGCGCCAAAACGTACCTGGCCGCCATCGTGTCGGGTGCTCTGCATGGAGTGCGGGCCGGTGTATCGCCTGATGGTCGTCACAGACGGGGCCGACGCCGCTTTGGCGTTTCGCCCGCTACTGGGAGAACTTCGAGCAAAGGGAGACCCGAAGGGCCCTGCCATTACCGCGCACGAGGCAGCGCTGTGCGATGGACGCCAGGCCCGTATCCACGTCCGTTGCAAGGACCTGGGCGTCCGTGGCGGCCTTACCCCCCTTTTTTTTGCCCGTGAGCTGTTCACCACTGCGATCCCCAGTGACGAGCGTCGTCCACGAGCAGATCGTGCTCCGGCTGACCGGACGCGCGTGGCCGCCGTCAGAGGCCGCCGCGAGGGGTGTAAGGAGCGAGATCTGGGGCGGGACTCAGCCGTTCCCAAGGCGCGGCCGTATTCATGGACCCACGATCGGTTCGCCCGGAGTGGTGTTCAACCACGCGGGCGCCTTGACCGGGCAGGACCTGAATCCCGCCACCATGCACCGAGTACTTACCCGGCCCCTGCTACCGCCCGCGTACCTGGGCCGATCAGTATGTTCAGGGGGCCGTCTACAGCGCTCAGTCACAACAGCAGGCGACTTGGTTGTACGCCGTCCAGTTCTTCTCGGTGCTGTAGGAGACGTCCGTCGTGCTGTCCCCTCGCCACGTCCCTCCCCACCGGTCGCGCCGACGTAGATAGCTACAGCATCGTTGGAGCCGATCGTGGCGGTGAACTGGCCGCTGCCGCTCGCGGTGTACGTGGTCCTGCTGCAGCCACAGCCGGCCTTCGGCTTGCCGCTGAACATCGCAGGAGGAGCCGGCGGGCGGGCAGGTCATGCTGCACGACGAGGACGACGACTTGTTCGGTCTGTGGATGTTCCGCAGCGGGGTCCTCGTCGAGGTGGGCATCCCCGGCACCCAGCGGGTGCACATCGCCGCCTCGCCGTGGGACGCGGACCCCGGCTTACTGGTCCGGACCGGCCTGGGTAGGGGAGAGGGCCGGCACTCCCCAGAGCACGTACAAGACCTGCGGTCGTGCTGGTGATCCGGTCCGGACCGGGGCCGACAAGTGCTTAAGTCTCCGTTGCCAGTCCTGACCTGGGCCAGACCGGCTTCAGCCGGCTCCGAACATGATCGGTCCGGACAGGCCCTGGGGGAGCTGCCGGCCTTTGATGTTCGGGGCCCTTGCGTGAGATCAGCGCCTGGATGCAGCGGTGTCGCAGCTCACCGCCCACAGCCTTCGAGTCGTACGCCTTCTCGCGGGGGCGTCGGCGGTGCGCGCCCCGAAGGGGCGATGTGCTTCGGGGCGCACGGCAGGGGTTCTGGTTCAGGCGTTGTAGCCACCGTGGGCGTCCAGCACCGCGCCCGTGACGTATGACGCGGCGGGGCTCGCCAGGAAGCCGATCGCCGCAGCGATCTCGTCGGGGTGCCCCATGCGTTGCAGGGACAGCGAGCTGACCAGGGCCTTGAGGGTCTCGGGGGCCGGCGGTTGCATGCCGCCCTCCATCAGTCCGGCCTCCACGACGTTGGCCGTGATGTTCCGGGGCCCGAGGTCGCGTGCGACCCCCATGGTGTACCTCTCGATCCCTGACTTGGTCGCCGAGTAGTCGGCCAGGCCCGGGGCGCCGACCCGGGAGCCCAGTCCGGAACTCACCGTGATGATGCGGCCGCCTGCGCGCAGCACGCGGGAGGCAGCCCGGATGACGGCGATCACGCCGAGGTAGTTGGTGGCGTGCATTCGGTCCAGTGCGGCGGTGTCAGCGTCCGGGTCGTCAACCGTGCGGCCCTGCTCCACCGAGATCGCCGCGTTGTTGACGAGGATGTCCAGGCCGCCGAAGTGCGCAACCACGTCGTCGATCAGCGCCGGCGCCCGGCTCGTGTCCGCCTGGTCGGTCCTGAAGGCGACGGCCTTCGCCCCTTTGCCCTGCACCCCGTCTACGACAGCCTGCGCCTGCCTCTCGGAGCTGGCATAGGTGAAAGCGACATCGGCGCCCTGCTCGGCCAGCAGTCGTACGGTCGCAGCTCCCAGTCCGCGCGACCCCCCGGTAACCAGGGCGACCTTGCCCGTGAGTGGCTTGCTCATTCTTCTCACCTCGTTGATCGATCTTCCTCGTAGTCGCAACGTTAATTGTTACAACACTCTGTTGCAACCTTTGCTGTTACGACTGCGCTGTCGTAACATGAGGCGTTGCGGCCGAGAGGAGAAGTCCATGAGCGCCAACAGCAGGCTGACCATCGCCGCCCACGCGCTGGCCTGGATCGGTCTCTACCAGCGCCAGGGCCATGAGGTCGCCACCTCCGAGCAGATCGCGACCAGCGCGAACACCAACCCCGTGGTGATCAGGCGGCTGCTCGGCGAGTTGCGCAGGGCCGGGCTCGTGCAGTCCCGGCGGGGAGTAGGCGCGGGCTGGTCGCTGGCGCGCGAGCTGGAGTCGATGACCCTGCTCGACGTGTACGAGGCAGTGGAATCCGGCCCGCTGTTCGCGATGCACCGCACCACCCCGGACCAGGGATGCGTGGTGGGTCACGGCATCCAGCCGGCGATGCAGGGCATCTACGAGGGCATCGAGGAGACCCTGAGGCACGAGCTGGCCCGCGTCACGCTCGAGAACGTACTCCGGGACGTACTCGCGGCACCTCGCTAGCCTCTCCGTCAAGCACTGACACACCAAAATCCCCACCCATGCCCAGGCCGGTGAATAGCCTGGCAACCAGGGCGTGTTCGGAGGTGGTCTGGTTGGCTGACGTGAGTGCGCGGGGGCGGGGTTACCGATACGTCGGACCGGTCGAGTTGAAGGCTGCGGTCCGGCCTGGCAGCGGCGGGTGCCGGATCAGCTCGGCAGCTGAATTCGGCGACTGGATCGCTGGGCGATCGGCGGCGGAGCTGGCCGAGCCGTTCACCTTCGTGGTCGGCGCGGACGGTGCGCTTCGGCTGGCGCCGCGACGGAGCGAGCACGTGGCTTGTGCCGGCGGAGCCATGGTTTTGAGTGCCGGCGAGATCGGTTTCGTGCGCGAGGCGGACCGGTGGGCCGTGAGCGAGATCAGCAATCAGTCCACCGGCTATTGCCCCGACATCGGCTCCTGGTCGGAAGTCGCTCGTGCTCTGGACGACGTAGGGCTCGAACGGCCCTCCGGCTTCACCCACGAGGTGGTGTTCCGTCGGTGTTCTGGCTGCCAGGAGCACAACATCGTGCGCGAAGACGACTTCGTCTGCGTCTTCTGCGGCAGCGACCTGCCGGAGACGTGGAACGTGGACCCCATCGCGTGATGGTCGAGGGTCACAGTCGTTCGTTGATGGCCGTGACGCAGGAGGTCGCCTCGTAGCGGACCGCGAGCGTGCGGTATCGCATGGCGACAGCGCGGTTCTTCTTGAGGCGGCTGATCCCGCACTCCACCGCCTTGCGCTCGCGATAGTCGGCCGGGTCGAAGCGCGGTGGCCGGTCACCCCGGGATCCGGGCTTTCTGCGGTTGAGCGCATGGGCGCTCTTGTCCGGGACGGCGCACCGGACCCAGGTCGACAACGGGCGCGTCTACCTGCGCGAGATGGTCTTCGGCGACCCCGCCGAGCCCTATCACCGTGAGGCCCTCGCCATCACCGGGCAGACCCGGAGGCCGTGGCCGCCGTGCTGTGCCGGGACGCACGGGTCAGCGTGGCGGACGCGGCGAGAGAGGCGCGTGTGGTGTCCGCCGTGATGTTCCTCGCGATGGCAGCAAGTGTGAACGTCGCCGCGAGCGTCGACGAGACCCTGTGCGACATCCGGGAGTAGATAGCAGGCCTGCTGACACGTTGACACCGGCTGCGCAACTTCCACTTCACGAACATGCCGCCCGGAACTGACCGGTGTCCGGTGCGAGGTGCAGCCGCCGCGCCAGGCGTCGGCGGCCTTCTCCCGCCGCCTCCGTCTGGCCGCAGGTGCCTCGCCGCCCACGAGTGCGGTCGATATGCACCCGTGCGGTGCCTTGTTCAGCCTGCTTCGGTCAAGGCAGCGTGCGCGGCGGCGAGGATCTCTTCGGAGAGCGGTGAGCCGTTGGTGGCCCGGGACAGGACCAGCGCGCCGAACAGGGTGCAGAGGCGGACGATGCCGTCCTGGTCGTCGGTGGATAGGAAATCGGCGAAGCCGGTCACTCCCTCGGTGTAGACGCGACGGGCCTCTCGCCCTCCGCCTTCGCGCGCGATGTCGGTGGCGAGAGCTGCGACCGGGCAGCCGTCCGCCGGGTCGTCACGGTGCTCGACGGAGAGGTAGGTGTCGACCAGCGACTGCTGGGCAGCCTCGCGCTGCCCGGCGTGCCGCTCGAGCCCGGCGCTGTAGCGCTGCGTGAGCTCGGCGAAGGCGTGGGCGGTGGCCTCGTCGACGAGCGCCTCCTTGGAAGCGAACTGCTTGTAGAAGGCGCCGTGGGTCAGACCGGCCGCCTTCATCAGGTCGGCGACGCTGACCTGCGTGCCCTGCTCCCGGAACAGCCGGGATGCGGTGTCCACCACCCGCCTGCGATTCTCCTCCGCCTGCGCCTGCGATACGCGGCCCATGACCACCTCCCGTTTGGATGTCGCCTGGCATCTATCGTAGACCCATGTTTAGATTGGGGGCATAATCTAATCTGCTGAGGGTGCCGACGGCGCCCGCCAAGGTCAGGAGTGAGCATGGAACTGAAGGACACGGTCGCGGTCGTCACCGGCGCCAACCGAGGGCTCGGGCGGCATCTCGCAGCTCAGCTCGTCGAGCGCGGCGCGAAGGTCTACGCGGCGGCCCGCCGTCCCGAGACGGTCGACCTGCCGGGCGTCACCCCGCTGCGCCTTGACGTCACGGACCAGGAGTCGATACGGGAGGCCGCCCGCATCGCCTCCGACGCGACACTGCTGATCAACAACGCCGGCATATCCACCGGCGCGACGCTGGTCGGAGGCGACCTGGACGAGGTGCGCCGAGAGATGGAGACCAACTTCTTCGGCCCGCTCGCCGCGACCCGGGCCTTCGCCCCCGTCATCGAGGGCAACGGTGGCGGGGCCGTACTCAACGTCCTGTCCGCCCTGTCCTGGTTCCACCCGGCCGGCCTCGGCTCCTACGCGTCCTCCAAGGCCGCCGCCTGGGCGCTGAGCGACGCGACCCGTGAAGAGCTGGCACCTCGCGGGATCACCGTCTCGGCGCTGCACGTCGGCTATATGGACACCGACATGGCCGCCGGCGTGCCCGCCGATCAGAAGGTCGCCGCCGCCGACGTCGCGGCCCAGGCCCTTCACGGCATCGAGACCGGCCTGCCCGAGATCCTCGCCGACGAGACCAGCAGGTACGTCAAGCAGAGCCTGTCCGCGGCGCCCCAGCAGACCGCCGGCTGACGCTCGCTCCTCCACCCCGGGGCGGCCGCCTTTTCACCCCTCATGCAAGGACGTCTCATGCGTTATGCGACCTTCGGACACCGGACCGGCCTTCGTGTGTCCGAGTACGCGCTCGGCACCGCCAACTTCGGCACCGGCCGGGGCGCCGGCGCCGAGCCGGGCGAGGCACGCCGGATCTTCGACCGGTTCGCCGAAGCGGGCGGCACCTTCCTCGGGCGCGGACGGCTACCAGTTCGGCGAATCGGAGGAACTGACCGGAAAGCTGATCTCCGCCGACCGCGACCACTTCGTCCTGGCCACGAAGTTCGCCCTCGGTGCCGCCCGGCAGCCCGACATCTCCAGGACCGGCAACAGCCGCAAGAACATGGTCGCCTCAGTGGAGGCCAGCCTGAAGCGCCTGGGCACCGACTACATCGACTTGCTCTGGGTTCACTTCCCCGACGAGCTCACCCCGATGGAAGAACTCCTGCGCGGGCTCGACGACCTGGTAAGCGCCGGCAAGATCCACCACGCCGCGCTGTCCAATTTCCCCGCCTGGCGCGTCTCGCGCGCGGTAACCCTCGCCGATCTGAGGAACCAGGCCCCGATCGTGGGCATCCAGTACGAGTGCAGCCTCGTCGAACGCTCCGCAGACCGTGAACTCCTGCCCATGGCCGAGAGCCTCGGCCTGGGTGCCGCCCTGTGGTCCCCGCTCGGCGGCGGACTCCTCACCGGCAAGTACCGCAGCTCCGCCGAAGGGCGCCTGAGCGACCTGGGCATGGTCACCCACACCGAGAGCACCGACCAGAAGACCGCCGTCGTCGACACCGTCCTGGCCATAGCCCAGGAGACGGGCGTGGCACCGGCCCGGATTGCGGTGGCCTGGGTGCGCGGGCGCGCCGCACGCTCCGCGGCCACGCTCGTCCCGATCGTCGGCCCGCGCAACCTGTCCCAGCTCGACAGCTACCTCGACGCCCTCGACGTCCAGCTGACCGACGTGCAGTACACCCGCCTCACCGATGTCAGCGCGGTGCCGCGCGGCGCACCCCACGAGGGAATCACCGCCTCCCTGGACGGCCTCCAGGGAGGCACCGCCGACCGGATCACCACCCCGGTCGTCCCGGTGGCCTGATCGCCGGACACGGCCGAGGGGACAGTGCGCCCGCGCCGCACCGAGAAATACAACACACAAACTAGTTCGTACTGGGATGATCCCGGCTCGAACGCACCCCCTCGTCCTCACGGACGGGACACGGAACGGAGACGACGATGAGGGCCTTCATGGTCGAGAAGTACGGCGACCAAGCTGGCATGCGTGATGCCGAGCAACCCGACCCGCAGGTGGGCGCCGACGACGTCCTGGTCAAGATCCACGCGGCGGGCGTCAACCCGCTGGACTTCAAGATCCGCAACGGGGACTTCAAGGCGTTCCTGCCCTATCGTCTCCCGCTCGTGCTGGGCAACGACCTCGCCGGGACGGTCGTCCAGGCCGGCCCGTCCGTCACCCGCTTCGCGGTGGGCGACGAGGTCTACGCCCGGCCCGACAAGGATCGCATCGGCACCTTCGCCGAACTCATCGCCGTGCATCAGGACGACCTGGCACCCAAGCCGGCCACCCTCACCATGGCCGAGGCCGCCTCCCTTCCCCTGGTCGCGCTGACCGCATGGCAGGCACTGGTCGAGCGGGCCCACGTACAGCCGGGTCAGAAGGTCCTCATCCACGCGGGCGCCGGCGGTCTCGGCTCCATCGCCGTCCAGCTCGCCAAGGCGCTGGGCGCGCACGTGGCCACCACCGTGAGCACCGCCAAGATCGACCTGGCCGAGGACCTCGGCGCGGACATCGTCGTCGACTACCGCACCCAGGACTTCGAAGAGGTCCTCGACGGCTACGACGTCGTCCTCGACAGCCTCGGCGGCGAGAACCTCGCCAAGTCCCTGCGCGTACTCAAGCCCGGTGGCATGGCCATCAGCGTCGCGGGCCCGCCCGACCCGGCCTTCGCCCGTGAACTCGGCCTGAACCCGGTATTCCGCCTGGCCACGACCGCCCTCAGCTTCAAGACCCGACGTGACGCGAAGCGCCGCGGCGTGACGTACTCGTTCCTGTTCATGAAGGCCGGCGGCGACCAGCTGCGCGAACTCACCCCCCTCATCGACGCCGGAAAGGTCCGTCCCGTCGTCGACCGCGTCTTCCCGTTCGACGAAACCCTCCAGGCCATGGAGTACGTCGAGAAGGGCCGCGCGAAGGCCGGGAAAGTCGTCGTCTCCATGACGTGAGCGCGGGCACAGCCCAGCCGGACGCCGAGGCAGCCCGTCACAACGAGAAGCCCAATCCCCACAACCCCGTCCCCTACCGCACACCAGGACCCGGCCATGAGCGCATCGTCCAGCTCCCCCACACCCACCCCGTCGTCGTACAAGAACGCGCCGACCCGCGCCGTGTCCGTGCAGGGCGTCCACTTCGCCTACCGGCAGCTCGGCCCGGAGGACGGCGTACCCCTGATCCTGCTCAACCACCTGTCCGCGGTCCTGGACAACTGGGATCCACGGGTCGTCGACGGACTGGCCGCCCGACGCCGCGTGATCACCTACGACAACCGCGGCGTCGGCGCGTCCGGCGGCTCCGCACCCGCCACCATCGGGGCGATGGCCCGCGACACCGTGCTGTTCATCCGGGCCCTCGGGTTCGACCAGGTCGACCTGCTCGGCCTGTCGATGGGCGGCTTCATCGCCCAGGTCATCGCGGCAGAGGAACCCGACCTCGTGCGCAAACTCATCCTCGCGGGCACCGGGCCCGCCGGCGGACCCGGCATCGACGAGGTCACGTCCGTCACCGTCCAGGACACGCTGAAGGCGACGCTGCGGCGCAAGGACCCGAAGCACTACCTCTTCTTCACCAGACCGAGGGTGGACAACGGGCCGCGACCAAGACCGGCACGTACTGCACATCGTCCACAAGGCCACTGGGCTGCTGCTCACCCCCGAACGCCAATTCCGATGACGACCGCGCTGCAGGTGACGTGGCCGGGAAGAGTTGTCCGGCCGGACGGGTCGTCAAGCTTCTCCAGAACGGCGAACAGGCCGGCCAGGGACTCTCGCTCGTGCGGGTGTCGAGTCAGATAACTGTCGAGGGTCGCGCGGATGTGGGAGCGGGTGATCGGCACGTCAACACCTCGGAGAAGCAGGGGAGGACTGGTGGATGGGTCGAGGGTTTGGCGGGGCAGCCGGGGCCGTGAGCCCGGGCGGAGCTTGTGAGGTGGTGTCGGATCCCTTCACGCGCGGGTCCCGTGACTTTCGCCGCCCGGCTCCGGGGTGACCTGGTAGGACAGCAACTGCTGGAACAGGCCGCCTTCTTGTGCGGCGAGGTCCCTGTAGGAGCCCTCCTGCACGATCCTGCCCTCGTCGAGGACCACGATCCGGTCGGCGACGGCGACGTTGGTGATGCGATGCGTGACCAGGAGAACCACCCGGTCCCGGGCCAGGTCCCGCAGCCGCTGGAAGATCCGGTACTCGGCGCGGGGGTCGAGGTTCGCGGTCGGCTCGTCGAGGACCAGGAGCCCTGCCTCGCGGAAGAATGCCCGGGCGAGCGCGATGCGCTGCCACTGGCCGCCGCTCAGCTCCTCCCCGTTCAGCCACTCGCGGGCGAGCAGCGTGTCCAGGCCGGCGCCGAGCTTGTCGACGACCTCGTCGGCGTCCGCGGCCTCGCAGGCCTCGCGGACCGCCGCGTCGCCGCGGGCCGTGGGCTGCCCCTGGGTCACGTTTTCGCGGACCGTCAGCGGCCAGTGCGCGTAGTCCTGCGGCACCAGGGCCACCTGCTGCCACAGTGCCTGCGGGTCGGCGTCGTCGGTGGCGACGCCGTCCCACAGCACCTGTCCGCCGGTGGGCAGGTACAGGCCGCTGACCAGCTTCGACAGTGTCGATTTCCCCGATCCGTTGAAGCCGACCAGTGCGGTGACCTCGCCCCGGCGCAGTGTCAGCGAGATGTCGGACAGCGCGTCCTGGTCCTTCCCGGCGTAGCGGTGCGAGACCTTCCTGATCTCGATCTCAGCCGGTGGCGGCGGCCGGTGGACGCCGCGGCGCATGGTGTAGCCGCCGGCCAGGTCGAGGAATCGTGTCCAGTCGTCCATGTAGAGGCCGGTACGCACGGCACGGGCCCCGACGGCGACCAGCCCGCGCACCGACTGGCCCACCGTCTGCAGAGCGAAGACGGCCGTGCCGGCGTGGCCGACGCTGATGCGGCCGGTGGCCAGCAGCCACACCACCGCCGCCCACACGACAGCCGACCCGAGGCCACCGCACAGGGCGCCGACCAGCGACATGCGGGCGCCCTTGTCGGCTGCTGTCCGGTCCTCGCGGTTGATCCGGGCGACCGTCTGCCGGTACCGGCCGGAGAGGAAACCGGCCATGGTGCCGGCGCGGATCTGGTCGGCGGCCTCGCGGGTGAAGATGTGCCACCGCAGCACCGACAGCATGCGGTTGTCGCCGTTGCTGCGCAGGTTCGCCAGGTAGCGGACCCGGGCGGCGCTGACCTGGGCGAGGGCCTGCGGCAGGCTGGCGGCGACCAGAAGGGGGAGGAGCACCCAGCTCACTCCGGCGAGGACGATGGCCCCGGCGAGGAAGGAGGCCGCTGAGGCGATCAGGTCCTGGCCCTCGTCGATGAGGTCGCCGGTGACCTGGGCTCCGCGGTCGGCGGCTTCGCGGTCGCGGTTGAAGTCGGGGTCGTCGTAAGCGGAGAGTTCCACCTCGGCGCAGCCGGTGAGCAGCATCTGCTCGGCTTCCCGCGACATGAGAGGGCTCAGCCGGGAGGAGAGCCAGCTGACGGTGATGCCTAGAAGTGCCCGCACTCCGGTGGCGGTGGCCAGCAAGGCCACGGACGGCCATGCCTGCAGGAGCCGGTGATACACGTCGCCGCTGGTCAGGAGTGCGGTGAGGGTGCCGCTGATCGCGATCAGACCCAGGGCCTGCATGACGCCGGCGACCGTCTGGCACAGCAGGAGGCCGGTGGTGGCCCGTCGGTCGACGCGCCAGGCGAGTGCCAGGGAGCGCCGGACCAGCTGGGGCAGGCGCCGGGCCATGTCGCGCATCCGGATGGAGCGGCCGGCCGCTTCACGGCTGCCGGTCAGGTCCACGTACCGCATCTCAGGGACGGGGGATTTCTGCTCCGCGCCGGCGGCCGGTGCGGCTTCCGGCGCCGTGGTCGGCGGGGCGGACGGAAGGGGGGCGGGGCGGGGCGCCGGAACGGTGTCGGCGGTTTCATCGGTCGACTCACTCATGCCGCCCACCTCGTTTCCCGACGTGCTGAGCAGCGGGTGTCGTCAACACGGCGCACCGTCGCAGGGGCGGGCCGTCGTTCGATTCCAGAGGGCTGGTGCACGAGGGCGGGGGCGGGATTCACGATGTCCTCCTTCTAGGCGGGGGAGTGGCACTGGTGCTCTAAGAACGCGTCGGATCGGGCTCCGTCACGGCTCATTTCGTGAACACACGTTCTGATCGGGCCGTTGGGGCGGGCAGGGTGCGGAGGCGGGCCTTGAAATCTGTTCGACGCGGTCGGGTCACTCCATCGGGGGATTGCCGTGCTGGCCGGCGTTCCGGTGTGAGGCATGGATGACCGGGCCGCGGCGAGGTTGAGGCACGGCCTTGGTGGAGAGCGGTCAGATCAGGTAGGAGGCCGGTCGCGGATCATGCCGCGACGACCGGGAACGGCACGGCGGGAAGTGGCGGCCGTTGACCTGGATCACGACGGTGTACGCACCGGGAGTGATCTTCGTGACGACACTCTCCCGGCCCGACGACGCCGACAGGAGCAGAGCGTTGGTGCGCCCCCGTCAGGTGGTCGGCGTAGTCGTCCACGTCGAAGGACGGGGCGGTGTTGATGTCCATGTCGCCGCGAGTCCAGTCGGTCAGGTCGGTGATCTCGTGGCGCAACGGAACGCTGCCTCCTGGTACGGGAAGGCGGCGAGGGCGAGGGCGAGGCCGGAGTGGTGCCCGACTGCCACGGGTTCGCGACGCCTTCGCCTTCCCCGCGCAGAAGTTCCGGCACTTCGTAGAGGCGCAGGCGTGGTACCGGCACTACCGACGGTAGACAAATCGTGGCGGTGGAGCTGACGGTGCGCAATCCGTATGTGGACTCGGACAGGGTGACGGGACCGGGGTCGACCTCGGGGTGGGCAAACCGGAGCCATAGCCCAAGGGCCGGGCGTAGCGGATCTCGGATGGAAGCCCCGAGGCCATCACCGACGACAAGGACCTGTCGGCCGGCTTAGGCGGTCGCCTCAGTGGGGGGCCCGCCAGGCCACCAGTCCCGGCCGGCCCGCCTCCGCGAAACCCACCGCGAACGGCTTGTCGCCGTCGTCCGTCACCAGGTGGATGCTGCACTCCGTCACGCTGTCGCCCGGCGGGATCGTCCGGGCGACCCAGTCGGACGGGCAGCCGGGGATCTTCGTGTCGAGGGGTCAAGCTGACCAACGACAACGAACTCCCTGTCACCGTGCGGGTCGTCCACATCGTGTGGAACCAGCCGAAGGAGGGTGAGACCCAACAAGCTGTCGAGGTAACCCTGGTCGGTGGCCTGACCGTCGTCCCAGCCAGCGGTACCGAGACGGTCAAGGTGACGGGGGCGGCGAGGGCCGCCGTAGCACGCAGTGCCGACGGGCCAGCCGTCAGCGTCAAGGCGTTCTATTCGCAGTAGGCGCGCTGTCCGTCAACGGGCGGCTCGTCGAGACGGTCGGTGAGGAGACCACCGGTCGTCTCCTCACCTTGGCGGACCAGGCTGACTGCCGCCCCGGCCCCCGACCGGACGTGTCTGGTAGACACCGGCCCGCGAACCACTGGGGGGCAGACAGTCTGCTTTAAGGCCCATCCGTGCCCAACACCCGCCGCGCAGCCCCGATCAGCCCTTGCCGGGCCTCCTGGTAGCGATAGTTCTGCTCAGCCCAGTCCCGCCTCGCGTTGACCACGTTCTCGCGCCTGCGTTCGTACTCCAGCGGAACTGCCGCCACCCCCAACAGCAGCCGCACCTGCCCGCGCTCCAGCTGAGGCACCGCGTTCAGAGCCGCGATCACCTCGTCGTACTCGGGCGGCGGATCACCACCACCGACCGACGGATTCCAAAGCGGAGCGCCCGCCGCACGCAGACGAGCCAGAGCACCCTTGGCATGCACTGCGGCCGTATCACCCTCCCGGCACAAGTCGTCCAACATGCGCCACGCCCGTTCCGCAGGAGCCCGCATGCGCGCCAGGTAGTGCGCCGTCCTCACCACTTGTCCGACAGCCGCGATTTCCTCCCTGATCCCCGGGGCCGCTGCCAGCTCCGCCTCGGCATAGGCGAGACGGAAGCCGTGAAGCACTCGTTCTGCCTCCGCTCGCTCAGCGTGCGCATCTGCCCCCGCCAGGTAGAGACGCCCCGTCGCCTCCATGCTCTCGCCAGCCGCTCGCAGCAGTGCCGTCATCGTCGTCCACCGCAGGTCGTGCAAGGCCTGCCGCCGCCCAGCCTGGGCCGCCGTCTCCGCCGCGTCCCTCGCCGCTTGCGCCTGCGCATGCCCACCGTTCGCCTGAATCCGAGCCCCCACGATGGCGCCAGCGATCGTGCCACCCACACCAGCCGCACCGATCAGCGCGACGGTTATCTGCGTATCCATAGGCAGCATCATCTCCGGCCGGCGGAGCGGGTGGTCGGGATCGGCGATGCCCCGCTGACGTAGCGTGCGCCGTCGAGCACCTGGCCCGTGCAACGGTGTCGCTGGTGGCTGCCTGCGCCGTGCGTTCGAACAGTTCCCCGGGCAGGCGGGGCGTCCGGCCTGGGTCACGGGGTGGTCAGCTCGCGTGGCGGCTGCTTCGGCACGGTGGCCCTTACGGGGAACTCGACCCAGTGGTGGTTGCGGAGGCCTCGAGGGCGGTCTCCGACCTGCTGCGGTTCAGCTGCGACTTGAGGGTCGCGAGACCCTTTTGAAGTGCGGGACGGCCTCGACCACAGCGAGACCCGCCACGAGTCCCGCCGTGGCGGCTATGGCCGCAGCCAGCTTGACCATGGCTTCCGGCTTGTCTCGAGTGAGCGTGTAGGCCGCCGGGCAGAGCACGGCCTGGGTGACGAGGCGGTTGTCGTCGTCGCGCAGGAGGGCGTTGTGTCCGCTGGTGGTTCCCGCTATCAGACGCTCCAGCGCGGCGTCCATGTCGGTCCTGCCGGTCTCCAGCACGTTCGGTCCAGCCCACCGCGCCGCCGGTCCTCTGTGCTCCTCACGGACAGAGCTCACGCTGACCCACGCGCTGCGGTTGCATGGGCACGCCAGGATCTCGATGGCCATCGCTCGAGCAGTACGGCCAGTGCAGTGTCTACGCCGCCGCGTAACTGTGCGCACGACCGCCCCGCCACTCCACCCACTCCGGCCGGTCCAGCAACTGCTCCGCGTCCGGGAGCCCGGCCCGCCGCAGAAACTCGATGACGTCCTGGTCGTCGTAGGCGAGCCCGGCGATGTGCCCACGGATGGTGACCCGGCGCCCGCCCGTGGGGGAGGGGCGGTGGATGACTATCGGCGCTCTCATGTCTCCAGGGTGCGGCTTCTGGCCGGTCGCAGCATGCCGGGCGCGGAACGCTGCCGGCTGGACGCTCCTGCTGCGTTCGGGTACTCCTCCTGGGACCGTGCAGGATGGTTGGCCCTGCTGGACCACTCCGATGCTCAGAATCGGCCCGCCGGCACCCGCAGACGGCGGTGATCCTGTCAGGGCATCCTCGTGCGGGTGAGAGATTGGTCGAGTCGCGCGTTCACTGAGGAATCTGGAGGGCTCTGCCATGAAGTACACCGTCTCGATCGAGATCGCCCTTCCTCGGGAGAGGGCGGTCCAGCTGCTCGCCGACCCGGCACACATGCCGAAGTGGCTGCGGGGCCTGGTGCTGCACGAGCCGCTGAGTGGCGTGCACGGGCAGGTCGGTACCAAGTCTCGGGTCGTGATGCAGATGGGGCAGCGGACTTTCGAGGGCACTGAGACGATCACGCGCCGGGAACCTCCAGACCTGCACGGGATCCCGAAAGCGAGCGTCGTTCACTTCGACCGCGAGATCGTCGGCGACGGCATGTGGAGCGCCGTGCGCGACCGGCTGACGGAGGCCGGTCCGGAGACCACGCTCTGGGTGAGCGAGAACGAGTACCGGTTCGGCAGCATGCTGATGCGACTGGTAGGGCTCCTGATGCCCGGCGCCTTCCGCAAGCAGTCGCGAGAGCACATGCAGGACTTCAAGGCGTTCGCCGAAGAGGGAAAGGACGTCCGCGAAGCGAAAGGCTGATCTGTCGCGCGGTCGGACCGTCGCGCGGTCGGACCGTCGCGCGGTCGGACGGGCGCGCCATCGAGGGAGACCCCGGCCCCTGCATCCGGTGCGGTGTCACCACCACCTACCAGGTCAGCCGGAGGGGGGAAGACGGTCCCGGCTACACGCATGAGCAGGCCGAGCGCCTCGCCCGATACCGGGCACGTGCCTGGAACTGACGACCTTCGTCCTCACGCATCCGGATTGTCAGGCGCTGTCCGGCCCGGACCGCGTGGAAGCCCGCATCGCTTTGAAGCACGCCCACGACGCGCCCGACCCCGAGGTGCAGCCATGCCCGATGGCATCCCGCAGTCCGGCGACATCAGCGACCTGGAGCGGCTCCGAGCCCGGGAGCCCGGCACGACCGCAGGAACTCCGCGACATCGGCAGCGCCCATCGCCGGCCCGGCAATCTACCCACGGACGGTGGCCAGCCGCCCGCCCGTGGGAGAGGGACGGTGAACGACGATTGACGCGCTCATCTCTCCAGGGTGCGCCTCCCGGCAGGCCACAGCACGGCGTTCACGTATTCGGAGTCCTTCAATACGAGCGAGCATGTTCGGGTCATCGTTCGGTAGGCCAGGGTCAACAAGATCAAACGTTCTCTTCGGGTCCCGCGTCGCGAGGGACTGTGTTGGTGCCGTCCACGACTTCCGACCGCAGCCCGCCCCGGCGATGGCTCCGCTGCCGCGCACCCAGCAGCCTGGCAATCACGCACACACCGGGCCGGACCACAGGAGGATTCCTTAGAGCGCGCGCCCACGCGGCCCGCGCGAAAACGGCTGCCGCGCTCGATGAGGACCAGGAGCCCGAGTCCTGTACGACCCGCGTCCCGGCGAGCGGAACTGCTGGGAGTGGTCCGGCGGTATGCCCCGACCGCCGACGGGGGACATCGAGGCTCGGCCGTCGGCACGAGCCGACGGCCGAGCGGTGTAGTGCACGGATCAGTGGTAAACGTCTATGACCACCCGGTTGGGAGCGGTCAGTTTGAAGACCTTGTAGGTGGAATGTTGTCCCAGAGCGAGGCCGAAGGTGTTGCTGTCCTCGAAGCTGTACACGAGGGCCTGCCCCTTGAGGCTCGGGTAGGTGAAGGACTCGGATCTCGGGCTCGTATAAGTGGGCTGGTAGTTCCCGTCGAACGTTTCGGCCGGCATGAGGGTGACTTTCAGATAGGAGTCACCCTTGATCGGCACCTGAGTCTGGGAGCTCTCCTCGCCCCAGTAGAGCGGGGTGGTCTGCTCACTGACGGTCCACCCGGGGACGGCCCCTTGCCCGAGGTCGATGACGAGACGGTCGTAGGCATCGTGCGTGGCTGTTCGTACGCTCAGGATGCAGGTGTGGGCGCAGGTCGGGCTCGCGGCTACCGCGACGGCCGACGTGCTGCCGAAGAGGGTGGCGGCGAGAGTTGCCACCCCTGCAGCGGTAGCGATTGCGGTCTTACGCATCAAAACTCCTTCTGTACGGATCTCCGGTCCTTGATCGGATCGCCACAAGTATCGCGAGCAAGTCCGTCTTCGGGTCACGCTTTCTCCATATGGATGACGTTCGGAGGGGGCTTGTTGGTGTATCGGGCACCGGCTGATCTGGTGTGCTGATGGCGTGTTGAGAGGTGGGGTGGGCGGTCGGGGAGTGTGGGCTGGAGTTATGTGTTCCGTATCGAGCGCGACTGGGCTGTTTGTAGGTGGTTCTGGCGTTTAATGGCTCGACTGGCGATCGTTCTGGGCAGGGCTGGCGTTGTCATGTTGTTGACTCTGTGGCTGCCTGACGGCGCGTCGGGTGTGAGGCAGCTGAGGTCCGGCTCCGTGCTCAGGCCGTGGCGGGCAGACCGGTGACGCCCGGTGATCTGGTTCCGGAGGGCGAAGCGGACGGTCGTTTCAGCTCGGTGGTGGGTCGTGGTCATCAGGCGGCGGGGTCGGAGGTGGGGTGAGGTGCCGCTGAACGCGGGTAGGAACCGCTGGGCTCCGCCGGTACTGTGACAGCTCTTCGTCACGCGTTCACGCTGCCTCGTCGACTGGTGGGAGCTCCTGGCCCGGTTGTTCAGCTCCTTGTGGGAGCGGTGCTCGACGGAGGGCACTGCCTCGCGGTGGGCCGCGCCGTAGGAGCGCAGCTCGTCGGTGAGGGGCACTCGTGGCACCGTCTTCTTCAGCGAGTTGCTGGCCGATCCGTTCGCGCGCCGCCGCGAGGCGCTGGAGGCACTGTCCACCTCGCACCAGTTCCGCACCGCCGTGGACGCTGTGCCCGTCGACCACCGACCCCGCGGGGGCGGGGGAGCGGCTGTACGAGTGGACTGACGTCCCCGGCGTCGAAGGTGTCGTGGTCAAGGGTCTGACGTCGGCGCTGATCTCCGCGACGAAGACGGGCGCGACCAGGACCGGCTCCGAAGGGGTGCGGCTGTTCCATGACGCGGTGAACCGGACACCGGTCCATGGAGGGCCGGGGCCGGCTGCGGTGAGGTGGTCGGCGATGCCCCGGGGCGGCCGGGTTCCAGCGGGACGGTCTTCCTCACCAGTCGTAGACGGCCGGTGCTGTGATAGCGGCCCAGGAGCAGAACCTGGGGGCGGTGCAGGGAATGCGTGACGGTGTCACAGGACCACGGAGAGCGGGGCATACCGCAGGGTTCGAATACGTACCGGTTACCAGCTTTCCGCCTGATGCACGCGCTAGGAGTTGTCGTCAAAGGCCAAGCGGACGGCGTGAGGGGGCGAGGGTGACCGATCGGGCGGTGCCTCGGTGACATGTCGGTGGGTGCTTCTACGCTTCCGACCATGGATATGGACGATCTTGCGTGGCAGGCGAGCAACTATCGCGGTCTATCCCCGAGAACGGTGCGGCTCCTGTTGGAGCACGGTCACCTGAATCTGGTTGCCCAGGTGGCAGTGGATCGTGGCGAGTGGTTCTGTGCCGAGGGGGCGGTAGAGGAGTTGTGCCAGGCGGGGGACTTGGGGCGCGCGCTATCTGTGATGGAGCCGTTCGTCGTGACGGGGTGGCGGGCCGCCTTGTATGCGAAGGCCGAGATCCTGCTCCGGGCGGGCCGCAGGACGGAGGAGGCTTTGGATCTGGTCCGTCCGGACGATTCTGGCCGGGCCTCCACGACCGAGTGTCGTGATCTTGCTGAGGTGCTCGGCAAGGCAGGGCGCATCGACGAGGCCATCGAGCTACTCGTCCCGCACCTCGACAAGTCGTGGCTCCTGTCCGTTCTGGTAGATATCACCGATGGGCAGGGCCGTGACGAGCGGGTTCTGGAGCTGATTGCCCCGCTCGCAGACCATGCACGTCAGGCCAGCGGCGAAGCGCACCGGGACTACGCCTTCTCCGACGTCCAGGAGTTGCAGGCCCGTGTGCTGGAGCGGGCGGGCCGTGCTGATGAGGCAATCCGGATCCTCGGCCAGGACATCGCCGGGCGCCGCTTCCTCGCCCAGAACACCCTCATCACCTATGCCGGACTGCTGGCACGTCACGGGCGGCTCGAGGAGTTGCGCGAACTGGGTGGCGGCCAGGACGCGCGCACCGTCTTGGACGTCTACGCGGGTGCTCTGCGCCGTCATGGCCGGGTCGAGGAGGCCGAGGCCGTGATGCGAGACGCCATCGCCGCCGACGACTGGGTCGGGTACCGGGCATGGCTTTCCTCGATGTTGCTGGCAGAAGGCCGGTTGGACGACGCGATCGTCGTCGCGGAGCCCGGCTTCGGCTGGTACGACTGCTCCAACCTCCTGGCACCACTCGTCCACCCCCTTCTCGACCGCCCCGAGGAACTGCTCTATCTGGTCGAGCACCCAAGGGTTGTGCCCCACCACGGTCACGAGGAGTTCCAGCACTGGTGGCGGGCCTGGGCCCTGGCCGGCCTCGGCCGCGTCGACGAGGCGATCACCGTGGCCGGTCTTGACCGCCCCTGGACCGATCCCCGTATCGTCAAGGCCAACCTCCTCAGGCGGGCCGGCCGTCTTGACGCCGCCGCCGATGAACTGCGAGCCCTGGGCACGATCAAGGCACGCGAGGAACTGTGCGAGATCCTGGTCCTGCAAGGGCGGGCGGATGAGGCGATCGCCATCCACCCCACAGTGGCGGAACAGCGCGCTGCCGAACCGAAGCGCAAGTCCGTCCCTCCTGGCGAGAACGGGTACTCCCTGGAGCCACCCTTTTAGGGATTGCCCTTCGTTTCACACCCACATCAGGAGTGAGGCGAGGGTGACTGCTGCTTCGTAGGACTGGGCGGTCTTGTCGTATCGGGTGGCGATCCCGCGCCACTGCTTCAGGCGATTGAAGCACCGTTCCACAACGTTGCGTCGCTTGTAGACCTGCTTGTCGAAAGCGGGCGGGCGGCCTCCTCGGCTGCCGCGTCGGTGGCGGTTTCGGGCCTGGTCGGCGCGTTCAGGGATGGTGTGTCCGATGCCGCGCCGTCGGAGCCAGGCTCGGATGGCCTTGGAGCTGTAAGCCTTTGTCGCCCAAGACGTGATCGGGCCGGACACGCGGCCGTCCGGGCCCGAGCCGTGGCACACGTATCGCCTCCATCACGGCGGTGAACTGGGTGCAGTCGTTGGTATTGCCGCCTGTGACGACCAGGGCGAGCGGGCGGCCGAGGCCGTCACAGGCCAGATGAATCTTGCTGGTCAACCCGCCTCGGGAACGGCCCAGCGCTGGGCTGCGATGCCCCCTTTTCGGGCCCCGGCGGCATGCTGGTGGGCCCGGACGATGCTGGAGTCGACCGACACCAGCCAGTCGATGTTCCCGGCAGCATCTGCTCGGGCCTGCGCGTTTTTCAGCATCCGGTCGAACGTGCCGTCCGCCGCCCAGCGGCGGAAGCGGGTGTGCAGGCTGGCCCAGGATCCGTACCGCTCGGGTACATCTCGCCAGGCCACTCCCGCCCGGAACTTCCACATGATCCCGTTGAGCATCCTCCGGTCATCGAGCCGAGGCCGACCCATCGACTTCCGGGGTAGCAACGGCTGCACGAAGTTCCACTCGGCATCCGTCAGTTCATGGCGACGCGTCACCTGACCATGATCCACCAGCCATGATCACATTGACGACACGACCTAGGACGAGGGGACGGCCCGACGGCATGCGCCCTGCTGACCAAGCCGGCCGCCACATCCCTCGCCACCCGCCAAGGCACGGTCGACTGCCCTGCGGCCGTCACCTCCCTGGCCCGCCCCCTCACCGCTGAGCAGCGCGACTCCATAGCCGCGGCAGAGCTGCCGACGAGCACGTCACGCCGCGCAAGAAGGACCCGCTGATCCCCGTCAACCTGCCCGCCAATCCCTTTGACTTCACACAGTTCCTGGTGGCCGACCGGAACGGCGACCGGCGAGTCGTCCGAGTGGACTAGGCACTGCCTCGGCGGATCGCGCTGAGCCAGAGGCAGGTCGCCGCGACGGTGACTGTGCTGTGTAAGACGTAGGTCCGCTCGACGTAATCCGCAGGACAGGCCTATAACAGCTGGTTGGAGTGGGGCGTTCAAGCCGCCAGTCACGTCGACGCCGCTGGCTGAGGGGGCTGGGGGCAGCGCCATCTGCTCACGTCGGACTTCAGTTAAGCCGAGCCGGCGAGGTATGGCGCCGCTGAAGGTGTTGGCCAGGTCGTGTGCAATTTCGAGGTATGCCGCGTCCGGCAGGGCGAGTGCCTCGGTCACCATGGCTCTCGTGGCGATGCCCTGGCCTGTGACGACACCGGACGCCGATAGCAGATCACGACCTTGACCTGGAGAGCCTAGCGGCGCTCGATCCGGAGCGGACGGAAAACGGGGGCCGGGCAGCCAGACCGCCCGCGCTCCGTTCTCGAAAACGCCGCGCACCAGACAGCACTGCGCGTGCCGCGCCACGCCACGCCGACGCGCATGAGCGGCAGAACCTTTCTTGACCGAGCGTTCTGTATAGGTCTAAGGTCCAGGCGTGGCCAGAACCAAGGAATTCGATCCGGACGCCGCGCTGCAGTCGGCCCTCGAGCTGTTCTGGCGGCGTGGTTACGAGGCGACGTCGATGGCCGACCTCGTCGAGCAACTCGGCATCGGTCGCGCCAGCATCTACGCCACCTTCGGCAACAAGCACGAGCTGTACCTGAAGGCCATGGACCGCTACACCGAGGGGTGCGACCCCTCCCTCCTCGCCGAGTTGTCGCAGCCGGGCCCCGCACTGCCCGCCGTGCGGGCGGTAGTACGCCGCTTCGCCTCGGAAGCCGCATCCCCCGAGCGGCGGCTTCACGGCTGCTTCATCACCAACACCGCGGCCGAACTCGCTCCGCACGACCCCGCGGCGGCCCGTCGGGTCGAGATCAGCTGGGGGCACGTCGAAACCCCGCTGCACTCCGCGCTCGTACGGGCCCAGGCCCAGGGTGAACTGTCCAGGGACCGCGACCCGCGCGCTCTCGCCCGCACGCTGCTCGTCCTGCTGCAGGGCATACGAATCGTAGGCAAGGCGTCCAGCGATCCCGCCCGCGTGCAGGACGCTGCCGAACAGGCGCTCACCCTGCTGGATTGATTCCCCCACCAGAGGCCCTGGAGCTCTTGCACCCTGCTGCACGCTTCGTCTCCCATGCCCGGATAATTGACCGATCGATCAAAATACAGGAGGGGCAGTGACCGCCGGGGAAGCGACCCACGCCCTCGATGCGCGGCACCGACACGCCTTCGTCCTTCTCGGCAGCATCCAGACCACGCTCATATTCCCGCTCACCCCGATCGCTGTTCCACTGCCTCCCATCGGGTGTGAAGTCGACCTGCGCCGCCACGACTTAGTCCTGCTCAGTGGCGGATACGGACTGGCCTTCGCCGGGCTGCTGCCCTTCGGTGGCCGGCTCGCCGACCGCTACAGCGGGCGGCACACCCTTGTCGCACGTCTGGCCCTCCTCGCCGCCGCCTCGGCTGCGGCGCCGTTCGCTTCCGGCCTCGATCTTCTGCTCGTCGCCCGCTTCGCCCACGGCACAGGCGCGGCCCTAGTGGCGCCTGCCGCGATGGCGGTACTGCGTGCCGCGTTCCCCATCCACCTGGTACGGCAAGGCGATGGTCACTTGGTGTGGGCTCTCCGTGCTCGGCGCGACCGTCGGCATTCTGCTCGCCGGTGTCATCCTGTCGCTGCTCTCGTGGCGTTGGACCTTCGGCGCGCCGCTCGCGGTCGCTGCCGGGGCCCTCGCCCTTCCGCCCCGGCTGCTTCCACGCACCGCGCCGGACCGGGGCAGGGCTCTCGACCTGCCCGGTGCCCTTCCCACCGCCGCTGGAACGGCCCTAGCCAGCTACGGACTCGTCCTTACCGATGCCCGGCCCTGGTCTTCGGGGGGCGTGCTCGTGCCACTGCTCGGCGGAGCCACGCTGCTGACCGCGTTCCTGTACTCCGAGCGTCGCGCCTGCGATCCCCTACTGCCGATCCGCTTCTTGCTCGACCGAAGACGAGCCCTCGCCTCCGCAGCCATTGCGCTGAGCACCTGCGGGACCTCGACGACCTTCATCGTCCTCTCGCTCCACCTCCAGCAGACACGCGACCGGTCACCGCTGCAGACCCCGGCAGCCTTCGTGCCGTTCGTTCGCCTTCGCCCTGCTCGCCTCAGGACGGGCGGCGGGGCCACTCATCGTCCGTTACTGGACGCGGGCGCTCACGAAGGCCGGGCTCGGCACCGCCGCGGCAGGGCTCGCTCTCCTTGCCTCCACCCGACTCGATCCACACACCCCGTACGCGTATGGACTGCTGCCCGGCCTCGTCCTGCTGGCACCGCACGTTCCTACGGGGGAGCCGCCGTGCCCGCGACCCAGGGCGTGCCGCAGCAGCGGACCGGGCTGGCGAGCGGCGTGACGAACAGCGCGATGGAGCTCGGCTCCACCGTCCTGTCGGCCCTCCTGCTCACACTCGACGGCGACGCCTGGCCTCCGCCCGCCACGGGCCGGCCCTGGCCGTCGCCGCACTCCTCAACCACCGCACCGACCGACCCATCGATCGAAGAGGATGCAGAAATGAACCGCTTCACCGGAAAGACCGTGCTCGTATCCGGCGCAGGCTCCGGACTCGGCCGTGCGATCGCTCTCGCCTTCGCCGCCGAGGGCGCATCCGTGGTCGCCGCAGGGCGCACCGCGGCCTCCCTGGACGAGACGGTGGGCCTCATCGAGGCCGACGGCGGCACCGCCGTGGCCGTCACCGCCGATGTCACGGATTCCGTCCTGCTCCAGGACCTCGTGCGCGAGAGCGTCAGCCGCTTCGGCGGTCTGGACATCGCGGTCAACAACGCCGGGATATTCCGGGGCGCCGTACCCGTCGGCGAGGTGAGCGAGGAGGACTGGGACGCGGTCCTGCGGACCAATGTCACCGGCGTCTGGCTGGCCATGAAGCACGAGATCGCGCACATGAAGGAGAACGGCGGCGGGGTCATCGTCAACATCTCCTCCAATCTGGGCGCACACCTCCGCATTCCGAACACCGCGGCATACATCACCTCGAAGGCAGCGGTCTCAGCGCTGACCCGCGCCGCCGCCCTCGACCACATCCACCAGGGCATCCGCATCAACGCGGTCAGCCCGGGCGCCTCCGCCGCACCGATGTCATTGCGGCCCGGGGAGACCGAGGCCGGCCGCGCGGAGCGGATGAAGTCGGAGAATCCGCTCGGCCGGGTCGCGAAAGCCGAAGAAGTGGCGGCCGCGGTGCTCTACCTCGCCTCGCCTGGGGCCGGGTCGGTGGTCGGCACCGACCTGGTCGTCGACAGCGGGTCATCAGCCTGACCTCCGGCGGGCCAGGGCCTGCCCGCGCCGGTCCGGTCCGGGCCGACGACAGCTCGCTCCGGGCGTGCGCCGTGTGAGCAACCCTCCCGGCGCCGTGAGCCGGGGACATGTACGGCGCGTCGCCCCGATGTCCCCGGCCGTGTCTTGGTTACGGGACGAGCCTGAGGAGCTTGTTCGGGGAGTCGGTTCCGACGCCGGTGAGGACGTTGAACGTGTTGCCCGTGCAGGTGGGACTATCCGGCGGGGTCGGACCGACGCGCAGTCCCCCCGGTGTGACCGTGCGGAAACCGACGTCGCCTCAGGTACCGGGAGCGTCCCGGGAAATAACGGTCGGGCGCTGCGTCCGATGTTGCACCAGTGAAGCCGGGTGCTCGCGTTTTTGCTGGTCGGAGACATCCGGTGCTTGGTGACAGCGTCGGCGAAGGTCGTGGCGTCGGTGGTGTCGTCGTTCTTGTCGCGGGCGTACGCGGCGTAGAGGCGGGCGCGGTTCTGGACGCTGACGTCCAGTGAGGTGTCGGTGGGGGAGCGGCACTCGTCGGAGACGGGCAGGACGGCGAGGGAGGGGGGCGCTGTCGCCGTTGACGCGCTGGACGGCGTTGCCCCCGGTGTTGCGGAAGGCGCGGTTGCTGGTGATCCCACGATGACGCGGATCCAGTACTGGCGCCACCGCGTGCAGGCACGCAGGAACCACGGTCCGGACCTCGTCGGTTCCTCCCCCTGGGTGGCGCGCTTGCAGGCGCGACCGGCTCGGGCTCGAAACGCGTACCGGTCGGGTGCGGCGAGTGGCGCCAGGCACTCGGGGCGGCGGCACTGGCCGGGAGCGCCGCCGCCCGGCGCGGCGTTCAGGCAGAGCCGCGACGTCCTGGCTTACTGGGCACGGCAGGTCCTGAGGTAGCTGAGGAACGATGCCTGCAGCCCAGTCACGTGGGTTTCGTGCATGAGTGCGCTGGTGACGGATCCGCCTCGTGAGGTGAGGCGGTGAAGGAACGTGGCCGCGTTCTTCGCAAGATTCTGGTAGACCGCCACGTCTCCGAGTATCTCTCGGTCGTTGAAGGTCACGTGAAGCTTGGTAGCAGGCAGGGTGTCACCCATTGCCTGAAGACGAGCGAAGACCTGACTGTCTGCATTGACGATGCCAGGGCTGCCCGCGCCGATGCTCTCGAAGAAGGTGCTGTTGGTGAGCCAGGCGTAGAGACTGAAGAGTCCGCCGTAGGAATAGCCGAAGAGGCCGTGGCCGCTCGGGGCTGTGCCGTAGTCGCGTTCGATCCGCGGGTGCAGGTCCTCGGTAAGGAAGTTCAGGAACATATCCCCGCGGCTGTCGCTCAGTTCAGCGAGGTAGGCGTCGGCTTGCTCGCGAGTCATCGTGCCCGCTTCGATCCCCATCTCCACCGCATCGACGTACTCCTTCGCGATGGGTTCGCCGGGGGGCACGAGGTCGCGGTTGCGCAACCGCTCCCAGTGCTCTGCTTCCTCGCCCGCGTAACCCACGCTGACTTGGACGTAGGGCTGAATCGACTGCATGGGGTCCAGTTGCGTGACGATGAGTGGGGCGGTCAGGCCCACGGCCCAGTTGCCGTCGAGCACGTACACGACAGGTGCTTGCGCCACGGCAGGGTCGTAGCGCGGTGGCGTGGTGACCCAGACGCCGTAGTCGTGCCCACCGCTGGAGCGCATCTCGAAGTAGTCGGTGTGGGCGAGGCAGCCCTGCCACATGGTGCTCATCTGAGGTCCTTTACGATTTGGCCAGCCTGGATTACGAGGACGGCGTCGGTGGGGTCGGAGAACAGTTCCGGGTCTTCGAGCGGGTTGCCGTTCCAAATGACGAGGTCTGCCTGCGCGCCCGGGGGGATGACACCCACCTGGCCGGACAGGCCGAGCATCTCGACGTTGTTCCGGGTCGCCGCCACGAGCGCTTCCATCGGCGTCTCGAGGGCTGCGCGCAGACTGAGTTCTTTGCCGCGACGGCCCTGGGCCGCAGGCCCAGGTGGACGTGAGCGTCGATCAGGCCGGGCGTCATCGTCAATCCCTCGGCATCGAGACGCTCGCCGGGCGCGCTGGAGGCACCGAGTTGGGTGATGCGGCCGTTCTCGACAGTGATGTCGAGGTTGCTGGGATCGCGCCCCGATCCGTCGATGACCGCCGCGCCGACCACATGAGCAGGTCCCATAGTCGATCCTCCGCCGTTGCGAGCTGACTGCGACCATGTGCGAAGCAACACGGAACCGCCCATCCTTCTTTTCCAATGGATAAACTGTGGGAGTGATCCTTGTCAACCTCGGAACGCAAGGGCAGCGCGCGCGAGCGACTCCTGGCACGGCTTCTCGACGCCTTCGGCGAGGCCCTTCCCCCGCCGGAGATGTCGCTCCGTGAGATCGCCGCCCGGATCGAGACCAGCCACGCCCTGTTGCGATACCACTTCGGGTCACTCTCGGGCGTCTTGGCCGCCATGCTCAAGACGCAGCGTTCCCGTGACAACGAGGCACTTCTGGAGGCCGCCCAGCAGGGCACCTTCGACGATTTCGTTGTGGCGATCTGGCGTACTTACACCCGGCCGGAGCAGCTGTCCCGTGCCCGCGGCTTCTTCTACGTCGTCGGACTGGCCGCGTACGGCCCCGAGGACTTCCGTGAGTTCGTGGAGTCGATCGGCGACCTGACCGTGATGCTGTCCTCACTCGCGGAACGCGAAGGGCTCGACACGAGGGAAGCGCGGGATGTGGCCACCGTCACCGTTGCCGCGATTCGCGGCCTCCTCTTGCAGGAAGTCCTGACTCCCGGAACCCGCTCGGAGGACGTGGTCACCTTGATCCTGCGCATGAGAGAGGGCCGGTCCGTTCCACGATCACGGCCGGAGCGTTGAGCAGGCCCGCGGACAGCTGAGCACCGGCGCACACGCGCGCGACAGCTGTTGGGTGCGACGACAGAGAATGGCGACAACAGTCGCCGGAACATGGCCTCTGACCTGTGTGATGTGCGGACCCTCGCCCCCGGCCGGATGGTGGTCCAGTCCAAGTCCGACGGCTTCCGGGGCCGCTCTGCACCCCGCCCCGGGCGGGCGATCCGGTGCAGTTGAAGACCCGGCGCGGGGCGCTGATCCAGGACCGCTTCCCCCGACTTGGTCGCCGCAGCACAGCTACCGGACGGCCTCGTCCTGGACGGCGTCATGTGACCTGTGGAGGTGTCTCAGCCCCAAGGCGTCTCAGGCGGCGCAGCTCCTATGGGCGAGGCGTAACGGGCGTCGCGGCCACGAGCCGCAGCGGCCGCTCAGAGGTGGCCGTCCAGGACCTTCCGTACTTCGGTTGTGGTCATGGGCCCCGTGCCGTGCGCCACCGCCTCTCCCTCCTTCAGCAGGACGTAGGCCGGGGCTCCGGTGATCCCGTATCGCTCGGTTGCGGCCGGACAACGCGTGATGTCGGCGCGGACGGCCGTCAGGCGGCCCGTGTAGTCGTCGGCGATGCTGCCCACGACGAGGTCCATCACCCGGCAGGGCTCGATCGCGTTGGGCCAGGTCCCGGTGAAGTACGCGAGGACCGGAACTCCGCTCATCCCGAGGATGAAATCGAACTCCGCGTCCTCACGAGGGCGGTGAACCCGCTTTGCCATGGAATCTCCTGACTCACGTTCCGTCATTCCATCCCCATCATCCCTCGCGCGGGGTGCCAGGCCTGGCCGGTCGGTCGTCCGGTTGGTCTGTCGGAAGGAGGCGCGGGGCCGTCGCAGAACCACGATGGTCCCCGGCGCGAGCGGCCCGCCCCGCCCCTGGTGCCCCGGACTGGCCGCCCCGCCGGTCACCCAGCTGCAGCCCGCCGCGGGCCCGTGGGTCAGCTCGCGCCAGACGGCGCCCGCCACGACGACATGAAAGCCGTCTTCCAGCACACGGAGGCCCAGATAGCCGACCGGATGCTCGATGCGCGCGTCGACGAGCGGGCCGGTGCGCATCGTCCACCGGATCCAGTCGAGCCGCATCCGCCACCGCGCTTCTCAGAGACAGCGCCCCCGACGGGCTTCCCGAGGCCTCGTCTGGTCTTCACATGGGCCCCTGGTCCGTGCTGGCTGATACCGCTCTTCCCGGACGGCATGAGCCAACTGATGGCACCGAACGAGGCACGATTCCTGGACCGCTCGCGGACGCGGCCGTGGACGGTCGACATACGCGTCAGCTGACCCGAAGACCGACCGCCAGCGTCAGTTCGAGGGCCTGGTGTGGCGATGCGAGATCCGGAAACAGCTCACGCAGCTGTGACATCCGGTACCGGACCGTCTGGGGATGGACGAACAACGCCGCCGCCACCTCGTCCCGCCTGCCCTGGTGCAGCAGCCACGCCCGCAACGTCTCCTCCAGCCGCCGTGCGGTCGCAACAGGCAAGGTCCGCAACGGAGCCAGGGCTCGGGCACGCAGGTCTGCGAACGCTTCCACGTCGGCGCTCAGGACCAGCTCGGGCAGGTGGTCCTCGGTGTCGCGAATATCGGAGGAGAGGGAGCGCGCGCGCATGGCTCGTGCGTACGAGGCGGACGCACGAGTCCATGGCCGGGCCGGGCCGACCACGGCGATGCGGTCGGTCAGCTGCCGCAGGAGATGTGATCGGTCGGCATCGGGGACGAGCAGCACACCGGTGGCGTCCGGCAGATCGTCGAGGACGAGGGTGCTCGGGTCGAGCGCCCGGTAGGCCGGCCGGGCCTGGGCGGCGGGCAGCAGGACCGCGGTCAGTGAGACCGGAGGCTGCCATCCGGCCCGTTGAACAGAGGCCAGCAGCACGTCCGGGCTCGCACCGGCGAGGAGGTCGCGGGCCAGGTGTTCCAGATGGCGTTCGTGGGCCCTGCCCCGGGCGGCCAGTTCGTCGGCGTGGCCCGCGGCGCTCGCGGCGGAGAGCTCGTCGATGTAGGCGAAGGTCAGCTCGGCGAACTTGGCCACCTCGGCGGCGGGCAGACCTGCGGGTACGGCACCCGCTGCCAGGCATCGCCAGGCCACGCGGGCGCCGACGCGGTAGGCGCTGAGCAGGGCGTCCATCGAACGGCCGTCGCGCACCTCGCCGCGGCCCAGCTCGTAGGCTGCGTCACCGGCGTCGCCGCCCGTGGCGTTCCCGCTCGCGAGGTCCAGGTAGTGCCCCAGGGCGGTGCGGACGGCTCGGCGGATGGTGGCGCCCATGTGGCCCGAAAGGGCGTTGGCGTAGGGAGGGACCTCATCGATTATCGCCTGGACGACCTCGTCGGCGGTGGTCTTCAGCGCGGCCCGAAGTGCGGTGACCGTCGTCTCATTGAGGGCCAGTTCGCTGGCCCTCCGGATTGCATGGCTCACGTTTTTGTTCCCTGCGAACAATTCAGTCGACCAGATTTACATCCTGCGGTCAGGACTTTACGCCTTGAGGCGCAGCAAGCTGGAGTCATGACGAGTGCAGCCCTCCGCAGCAGGGCTTGGAAACTGCTGGAGATGGTCACGACGCCGCTACTGCCGTCGGACTACCTCGACCTGGTCAGCCCGCTGCGTGCGGGCGCTGACCTGCGTGGGCGCATCGAAGCCGTGCACCCCGAGACGGGTGACGCCGCGACTATCGTGATCAAGCCGGGACGGGGCTGGCGCGGCCACACAGCCGGTCAGTACGTGCGGATCGGGGTAGACGTCGACGGGGTGCGCCTGTGGCGTGCCTACTCCATCACCTCGCCGACAAACCGCCGGGACGGCCGCGTCGCGATCACAGTGAAGGCGATCCCGGACGGCAAGGTCAGCAACCACCTGGTCCGCAGTGCGAAACCGGGCACGCTGATCCAGCTCGACCAGCCGGCCGGTGACTTCGTGCTGCCGCAGGCCAAGCCCGCCAAGGTGCTCTACCTGACGGCCGGCAGCGGCATCACACCCGTGATGGGCATGCTGCGCGACATCGAGTTCGACGACGTCGTCATGGTCCACTGCGCGCCACAGCCGCAAGACGTGATCTTCCGCAACGAACTGCACGAACTGGTCGCGGACAGGAAGCTGCGGCTCACCGAGGTGCACACCGACACGGACGGCATTCTCGACATCGCCCGTCTCGACGAACTCGTGCCCGACTGGGCCGAACGCGAGACCTGGGCCTGCGGGCCTGCGGGCCTGCTCGACGCCGCCGAAGAGCACTGGGCCGAGCACGGCGTACATGAGCGCCTGCACACCGAACGCTTCCGCCCCAGCATCGTCATCGCCGGCGACGGCGGCGAGGTCACGTTCAGCGCCACCGGCAAGACCGTCGACGCGGACGGCGCCACGCCGTTGCTGGACATCGGCGAGGAGGCCGGCGTGCTCATGCCCTCCGGGTGCCGCATGGGCATCTGCTTCGGCTGCATCACGCCCCTCAAGGCGGGCGCCGTCCGCGACCTGCGCACCGGCGAGATCACCGAGGCCGAGCCGGGCGTCCTCATCCAGACCTGCGTGTCCGCCGCGGCGGGCCCATGCGACATCGAACGGTAGGAGCACTTTGACCGCCATCGACCCCACCGCCCACCTGACCGCGGAGCAGATCGAGGAGCTTGGCCGCGAGCTGGACGCGATCCGCGACGAGGTGATCGCCAGCCGCGGCGAGAAGGACGCCGCCTACATCCGTAAGGTCATCTCGGCGCAGCGCAAGCTCGAGCTGGTCAGCAGGGGCGTGCTGCTGTTCTCGATCTTCCCGCCCGCTTGGCTGCTCGGCACCGCCGGTCTGTCCGTGGCGAAGATCATGGACAACATGGAGATCGGCCACAACGTCCTGCACGGCCAGTGGGACTGGATGCGAGACCCGAGGATTCACTCCACCACCTGGGAATGGGATCACGTCTCGCCGTCCGAGCAGTGGAAGCACTCGCACAACGAGCTGCACCACACGTACACCAACGTGATCGGCAAGGACAACGACCTCGGCTACGGCATCATGCGCGTCGACGAGGACCAGAAGTGGCACCCGTTGCACCTCGGCCAGCCGCTGTGGAACTTCATCAACGCCTGCTTCTTCGAGTACGGCATCGCAGCGTACGACCTGGAGCTCGGCAAGAACCTGCACAAGCGCCGCCGCGAGAACCCGGAGTTCCGCGCGCGGGCCAGGGCCGTGGGCCGCAAGATCCGCAAGCAGGTGCTCAAGGACTACGTGATCCACCCGCTGCTGTCGGGCCCGTCGTTCCTCCCCACGCTCGCCGCCACGTTCACCGCGAACCTGGTCCGCAACATCTGGTCCCACTCGGTGATCATGTGCGGGCACTTCCCCGAGGGCGTGCAGGTCTTCGAGCGCCGGTCGATCAAGGGCGAGACGCGCGGCCAGTGGTACCTGCGCCAGATGATGGGCTCGGCGAACATCAGCGGCAGCAGGGCCATGCACTTCATGACCGGCAACCTGTCACACCAGATCGAGCACCACCTGTTCCCGGACCTGCCGAGCAACCGGTACGCCGAGGTCGCGGTGAAGGTGCGCGCGCTGTTCGAGAAGTACGAGCTGGAGTACGTCACCGGGCCGCTGCCCAAGCAGGTGGTCTCCGCGTGGCACAAGGTCTTCCGGCTCTCGCTGCCGAACAAGAAGCCCAAGCTCAAGACGCCGGACCGCGAGCAGGAGCTCGTCGCGGCCTGACTTCCGGTATGGCTCAGATCTTTCCGCACCGGCGGCACCGCCGGGTTCGGTGAGATCCGTTGCGTACGGTGGGCAGCCGCGCCATCAGACCGTACGAGACGGGACCCGCGCAACCTGGACAAGGTCGAGCAGGCCCGGAACGACTACGACACCGATCCACCTCGGTAGCGCGTCAGCGAGAAGGCTCGATCCTTTTCCGGACTTCCACTACACGGCGGCTGCGGCTCGCGTTGCCGCTGGAGGCGCGAGCCTCCAGGACGGCGCGCAGTTGCACGCTTCGCTCAAGCCGCTGCCCTCCTCCGGCCTGTTGGAGTCGGTGGAGGGCAGCGGTGGTGCGTGGCGCACCGGCGCGCGCCGGATGGGTCAGGGGCAGGTGACCAGGATGATGGAGATGGCGGTGCAGGTGGCAGTCGCGGTGTCGTTGGCGGAGTTGGGGTCGGTGGGAGCGGAGACGGTACGGGTGCCGGTGACCTTGACTTGGCCGAAGGCGAGCAGGTGCAGGGGAACACGGAACGTCTTGTGCGCGCTGGCACCGTCGGTGATGGCGCCATAGGCGCAGGTCACCGTGGTGGCGGCGACGGTGCACCCGGCGGACAGGTTGGTGGCAGTCGCGCCCGGCGGGAGCTTCGCGGTCAAGGTCGCGGAGGTGACGGCGCCGGGGCCGGTGTTGTGGGCGGTGAGGGTGTAGGACAGGTAAGGCACCAGGAGGCCCAGGTGCGGCTGCGCGGTGAGGTTGACGTCGATGTCCGCGGGCGGAACCAGGTAGGTGTACCGGTCGGCCGGCGTGGTCGCGCTGGTCCCGCCGGGGGTTGTCACCTGGACGTCGACGGTCCCGGCGGCATGGGCGGGGGACGTGGCGGTGCAGGAGGTTGCCACGCAGCTGACGCCGGTGGCGGGGGTGCCGCCGAAAGTGACGGAGGTGGCGTCGGCCAGGTCGGTGCCGGTGATCGTCACGGCGGTGCCGCCCGCGGTCGGACCCGAGGCCGGGCTGATCGCGGTAACGGCCGGTGCGGGCGTGGTCGTCGCGACTTGAAGGACGTCGAGGGTGGCGCTGCCGTTGTTGGCGACGTAGACGAGGGTGCCGTCCGGGCTCACTCCGACACCGTAGGGGCCGCTGCCGAGGGGAGCGTTCTCGGTGACGGTGTTGGTCGCGGTGTTGATCACCGCCAGGGAGTTGCTGGAGTAGCTGGTCACGTATGCGGTCGCGCCGTCGGGGCTGAATGCGGCGCCGATCGGATTTCCTGCGACGGTGATCGTCGTGGTTACGGCGAGCGTGGTCGGGTCCACAACGGACAGAAAGTTGTCGTTGGAGTGGTTGACGTAGGCCGTCCCGGTCACGGGGTTGACCGCGACCGCGAACGGCTGGTCGCTCAGCGCCACGGTGGCACTCACGGTGAGAGCGGCGGTGTCGATGACGCTCAGCGTGTTGTTGCCGTGGTTGGTGGCGTAGGCGCGCGATCCGTCCGGGCTGAGAGCGACATCCTGCGGGAACGGGCCGACGGCGACCGACGCGACGACCGTGTTGCTGGCGGTGTCGATGACACGAACCGACCCGTTGGGGTAGGCGGAGTCGGAGACGTAGACCCGGCTGCCCGCTGCGTCGACCGCGACCCCTGTCGGGTCGTTGAACCCGCCGATGGTGGCCGTCACCGTATTGGTGGCGGTGTCCACGACACTGACCGTGGCGCTGTCGCGGTTGGCGACGTACAGGCGCGCGCTGTCGGGGGTGACGGCGATCCCGGCCGGATTGTTGCCGACCGTGATGGTAGCCCCGACGGTGTTGCTGGACGTGTTCAGGACGGTGACGGTCTCCCCGGCGGGGAAGCCGTTGGGACCGCTGCCGTTGCTGACGTAGACGTGATCGCCGTCCGGCGCCACGGCCACTTCCTGCGGGCTTGCCCCGGTCGGCACGGTGGCGACCACGGTCGGGGGGACCGCGGCGGCCGGCGTGGCCGCCACGGCGCCCAGACCGCTCACGGCCAGCGCCAACGCGGCGGCCACCGCCGTGCGGCGCCGCCAGGGAACACGGGGAGAACGTAACTGGGATCTCGAAGACACGACGAAGTACCCCCTCCGAATCCGCAGCACGACGGCGGGGACCGAAGGCCCCCGGAAACCGCCCGTGCCGCGGTCGTACAAGACGCCCCGCGCCAGCACCGACAACCACCGCCGCAGCCAAGGCCCGCCCCTCGTACGCCCCATCGCGGCGGCAGCCGACCCGCGACAGCCTTGAAACCCCCGCCCGACGAACGAACATGACGAGGCCCTGACATCATCTCAATGAACGCTCACGCACTACATAAAGCCTTCACAAATGTCCGGATCTGATCAGGTGGTGGCTGTTTTAGTAACACGAGCGCCTGTAGGCACCGCTCTGCCCGCGCTGACGACGTGGGAGCCCAGATGGACACCGTGCCTCACGTGCCTTCATTCGTACCTGTACCAACGGGGGAACATCCCCAGACAAGTGCCGCCGCACCGGTCGTGCACCCCGTCGACGATGGGCTCGCCGCAGACGATCAGCGCCGGCTGCGGGAACTACTGCAACGCATGGTCAGAGCCGTCCGTGAACCGACTGGAGGTTCCGGTGCCGAGGCCGTCATCGATGCCGACCTCGCCCGACCGGAGCGGCTGGCGCGCCCCTGCTCATCCGCCTCGACGGCCGGCAGGGCTCGGCGAGCTGTCAGGGACCTCAGCGGGCGGCGGCCGTCATGCGAGCAAGCGGTCGTCGTCGCGGATACGGGAATGCAGAGTCCGGGCGTCGGATGCCTGCTGAGTGGTACGCATGGCAAACAGGAGCAACCCCGCAGCGGCGAATACGACTCCCGTTGCTACGTAAAGCGCCAGCGGTGTCCAGTCCGCGTCCAACAGCCAGCCTGCCGCTGAAGGGGCGATGATGGCGCCTACCCGGCCGACGCTGATGGCCGCTCCCACGCCTGTGGCGCGCAGTTCGGTCGGGTAGATGTTCGGTGTCAGTGCGTAGAGGCCGGCGACGCACCCGTTCGCGGCGACACCGATGACCGCGCCGACACAGAAAGCCAGAACGAGGGTGTTGGTGGAGGCCGCGAACGCTACGACCAGTGCGGCGGCCACGAAGAGGTAGGTGCGCAGCACGCTGACGAGCGCGTAGCGCGCGGCCAGTGCACCCAGGAGAGCGGTGCCGAAGATGCCGCCCAGGTTGAGGAGCGTGCCCCCGGTCAGGCTCTGCTTCGACGACATGCCGGCTTCCACCAGCAGGGTTGGCGTCCAGCTCGTGACGAAGTAGAAGGCAGCCATGACCAGGAAGAACGCTCCCCACAGCACCAGAGTGGGGCGCCGCAGGTCCGGCGCGAGGAGGCTACGGAATCCAATTGTGGCGGAGTGCCCCGTGTCGCCCGTGTCGGGGAGTGAAGTGAGTTCAGGCTGTCGCATGCGACGGGCCAGGGCGTTGACCCTGTGCAGGGCGTTCTTGGGCTTTCTGGCGATGAGGAAGTCGAGGGACTCCGGCAGGAGCCAGTAGGCGAGCGGAATAACAGCCAGGGTGGCCAATCCGCCGACCAGGAACACCGACCGCCATCCGTGATGGTCGATGAGCGTGACCGACGAGATGCCGCCGACCGTTGCGCCCACGGCGTACCCGGTGGAGTTGAGGCTGACGGCCATACCGCGCCAGCGGCGTGAGGCGAACTCCCCGGCGATGACGTTGCTACAGGCCAGCACCGCGCCGATGCCGACGCCGGTCAGGAGGCGAAGTGCGCCGAGCTGTTGCCAGTTCTGGCTGGTCGACGAAAGCATCATGCCACCTGCTGCGATGGCCAGACCTGCCAGGATGACGGGCCTCCTGCCGACCCGGTCGGCCCAGGGTGCGACACATAGTGCTCCCAGGGCCATGCCTGCCAGGCCGCTGCTGAGCAGAAGCCCGAGGGTGCCGGAGTCGAGATGCCATTCGCCGGAGATCGTCTTTCCGGTGAAGGACATGACGAGGACATCGAAGCCGTCGAGGGTGTTGAGAAGTACGCATATGGCGATCGCACTCCACTGGAAACGGCTCATGGGCCCGTCGTCCAGGGCCCGCTCGAGGCGGGCGCTCATCGGACGACTCGCTGCTGGGTGGGGTATGCGAGGGGCATGTACATGGCAGCACTCCGTTGTCGACTGCGGTTGCCGACTGAACCCCGGAGCGCCGTGTGACGTCCGGCCGGTTCGGCTGTCGGTGCAGTCATATTGAGAGCAGCGGGGTTCGGCGGACAGGTGTCTTTCCGGATGGCGGGAAGGTAATTGTTGCGGGAGGGAGCGTCTCAGGCGACGGGCGTGTGAAGAGCCCGCGATATAGCTCGGCCTGCGGAGCGGACCAGATCTGCGAGAGGTCCCACACGCGTGGATCCGTGCCGGACGACGACGGAAACGGCTGCTGCCACCTCTCCGTCTGCGGTGGTGACGGGGGCCGCGACCGACAGTGTGTCCGCGGACAGTTGCCGGTCACTCACTGCGTATCCGCACACGCGTATCTGGGCGAGAACTCTTCTGAGCTGGACATGGTTGGTCAGGGTGTACGGGGTATGCCGCTGGATCGGCCGGGCCATCGCTTCGTCCTGTACCTGGGCCGGGGCGTGGGCGAGCAGTACGAGTCCTGCGCCTGTGGCAGTGAGGGCGAGCCGTCCTCCCACCCGTGTCAGAGTGGGCACGGCGCCGTCGGCGCCGATGCGCTCCACGAAGACGACCTCCGACTCGTCCCGGACCGCGAGTTGTACGTTCTCGCGGGTGAGGGCGGAGAGGTCGTGCAGGTGCGGCAGCGCGAGCTCGCGTATCCCCTGGCTGCGGGGCGCGAGGGATCCGATCTCCCACAGCCGCAGTCCGACTCGGTAGCGTCCCTGCGCGTCCCGCTCCAGGGCTCCCCAGGCCAGGAGCTCCCCCAGCATGCGGTGGACGGTCGACACGGGCAGGTTCGCTCGCCGGGCCAGGTCGCTCAGTGACAGGTACGGATGCTCGGCGGTGAAGGCGCCGAGGATCTGCAGGGCGCGGCCGATGACGGGGCCCGTGCCAGCCGCTGGTGCAGGCTTCCTGGGCCGTCGGCTCGGCGGGGAAGCGGTCTCGAGGCGGTCGTATGTCAATGTGTGACACCTTCTTCGCCCGTGGTGCGGTCGTCCGACGGGCTCTGTTCCTCACACGAAGGGTGAAGTCCGAGCACTGGGCGGGTCTCTTCCGAAGGACGCCCTGTCAGGTCTCAGGCTCCGCCGCGGAGCGACTCCTCATCCAGCGAGGCAAGTCTGCTGAGGATGTCAACGGCTATCGCCCGTTCACCCTCGGGAAGTGATCTGAGAAGTAGTTCGTTGATCCGCTCTGCCGGAGCGATCAGGGAATCGAGCAGCGCGGCCCCCTCGTCGGTGAGACTCAGCAGGGTTCGCCTACGGTCGTCTTCGTCGCGTACTTGGCTCACGAGCGCCTGGTCGGTCAGGCGGCGGATCATCAGGTTGACCGTGGAGCGGTCCAGCGAGGTGAAGCGTGCGAGAGTCCGCTGGTCCACGCCGGGGTCCCGGCTCAGCGCGTTGAGGATGGCGAACTTCTGGGAGGTGATCTCCCGGGACACGTGCTGGGCCCAGAGAGCCGTGTGCACCTGTTCCGCTCGCCGGATCAGATGGCCGATGTAGTTGGGCAGCTCCAGTGCGCGCGCCACGGGTGCTCCCTCCGTCCGTCGTCTAGGTGGTGCCGGCCGAGAGACAGCCGGTCTGGAGGGAGTCTAGGAGTGCGCGGCACCACCTGTGTGCGACCTTCGGTCAGCGGTCCCGTCGTCCGGGGCGCTGCTCGTACGGGGTGGCCCGGGAGCCGTCGACGCCCACTTCGAGACGGCCCACCCGGTCGATCTCCAGGACGACGCGATCCCCGTGGCTGAGCGGTCCCACTCCAGCGGGCGTGCCTGTCGCGATCACGTCGCCGGGGTGGAGTGTCATGACGGACGAGGTGTAGGCGATCAGCTCCGCGACCCCGAAGATCAGATCGGCCGTGTTGGTGCGCTGCCGGGTGGTGCCACCGACATCACAGCGCAGGTCGAGGGAGTCGGGGTCCGGGATCTCGTCTGCGGTGACGATCCAGGGCCCGATCGGTGTGAACGTGTCGAACGACTTGCGTGTGGAGCGGTCCTCACCGGAGCGCACGGTGATGTCCAGCACGCAGGTGTAACCGAAGACGTGATCCAGTGCGTCCTTCGCGTCGACGTGACTGGCGGTGCGCCCGATGACGACGCCGAGCTCGCCTTCCTGGTCGGTGCGCTTGTCGGTGTAGGGCAGGACGATGTCCTGGCCCGGACCGATGACCGAGGAGTTGGCCTTGAGGAAGACCCCGAGGTCGGCGACCGAGGTGGTGTAGGCCATCTCAGCTTTGTGGTCGAGGTAGTTGACCGGTGCGCCGACGACCTTTCCGGGCCGGGGCAGGGGGGCTTCGAGGGCCGCTTCGTCGAGCGGAACGCGAGCGCAGCCGGTGAGGTCGACCTGTACGGCTCCGTCGCGTGCGACGGTCTCGATGTGCTGGTGCAGCGCACCGGCCGCACTCGGGGTGTCGGTTCCGGTGAGTTGTTCGGTCACGTCGACGAGGTCGTCGCCGTCGACGATTCCGAGGCGTCCCATGTTGAACAGGGCCAGACGCATCGTGGCCTCCTTGTGGAGTGTCGGGTGGGGGAGATCAGGCGCCGGGATCGGCGTCTTCGGTGCGGTAGAGGCCGAGGGAGCGCATGGCGGGCTCGTCGCTGTAGGAGAACAGGACCGCGTCGTCGGAGGCGGAGGCGTTCAGATGACGGTAGGAAGCCCATCCGGGCACGGCGAAGGTGTCGTGTTCGGCCCACTCCAGCCGTACGCCGTCCACGATCGTGGCGCCCTCACCGCGGACGACGTTGAAGACGGTGGAGGCCGTGTGCCGGCGGCCGGCTCCCTGGAAGCCGGGGCGCAGACGCTGGACGCGGCAGCCGATGGTGGGCATGACCGGGCCGCCCGTCCACGGGTTGGTGTACTCCAGGACGATGCCGTCGACATCGCTTCCCTCGGCGGTGTCGGCGATGCCCTCCAGTGACCGCTGGGTCTCCTGCCAGGTGTAGCGGGTCACGGGGGAGTGGGGCCCGTCCTGCGAGAGCCAGACGGGATTGAGCCTCCCGTGGAGGAACTGCCTGCTGCCCGCGTCGTCCGCTCGCGTGACGGGCTGGAGGCGCTGGTGGAACTTCTCGTAGAAGCCGGCCTCCAGGGCGTTGACCAGTGGGTAGTCGAGAGCGTCGAGCCAGATCATCGGCGCGTCGCCCTCGTGGGTGTGGTCGTGCCAGTGCCATCCCGGGGTGAGCAGCAGATCACCCGGAGCCATGAAGACACGCTCCCCGTTGACCGTCGTCCACGCGCCGCTGCCCTCCAGGATGTAGCGGAAGGCGTTGGATGTGTGCCGGTGGGCCTGCGCGGTCTCGCCGGGCAGGATGACCTGCAGTCCGGCGTAAAGCGTGTTGACAGTTGCCGGGGGATCGGTCAGACCGGGATTGACGAGCATGAGGACCCGGCGTTCGGCCTCTTCCAGCGAGAGGGTCCGGGAGAAGTGCAGCAGGAGGGGGCGCAGTTCCTGCCAGCTCCAGCGGTAGGGAACGGCACGGCTCTTCGGCTGAGCGGGGAACAGGTTCCCGTAGAAGCGCCAGAGCGGAGCCGCCCCCAGGCCCGGCAGGGCCTGGTAAGCGAGTGCGTCGGTCGTCATGGTGTCCTCCTGCGGTTGCTGGATCACGGGATGGGGACGCTGGCCGGGAACGGCGTCCACACCCAGGAGACGTCGTCGAAGTCCTCGGGCTCACGTGACGCGAAGAGCAGGTTGCGCAGGGTGGCCCCCATTCCCTCCAGGTGGCAGATCTCGCCGAAGCGGCGGGCGTTGGTCTGGATGAGGGCCGCGCGCTCGCGGCGCTGATCGGCGTACGCCGTGAAAGCGTCGGCAGGGTCGGTGAACCGGCCGAGAGCCCCTCCGAGGGCGACAGCGTCCTCCAGAGCCTGACAGGCGCCTTGGGCCAGGTACTGCAGCATCGGGTGCGCGGCGTCACCGAGCAGTGCGATCCGGCCGTGTACCCAGTTGTCGACGGGGAGACGGTCGAACAGAGGCCAGCGCCGGTCCCGCGCTATCAGGGGTAGGGCGTCGCGCACGGCCTGGCAGGTTCCCGCGAAGCGTTCCTCGAGCTCGGCCTCGGTGCCCCAGGCGTCCGAGTCCGGTGTGTAGTGGTCGCTCTCGAACACCGCGACCTGGTTGTAGAGCTCGCCGCGACGTACCGGGTACTGCACCAGGTGCATGCGCGGCCCGGCCCAGACCATCACCGCGTCCGACGCGGCGTGCTGGGACATCCGGCCGGTCATCCTGTCCGCGGGAAGGGCTCCGCGGAACGCCACGTAGCGCGAGCAGACAGGTTCGCCGTCACCGACCAGGGCCTGGCGCAGCCGCGAGTGCAGACCGTCCGCCGCCACGACCGCGTCGGCCGTCAACTCCGTCGCAGTCTCGGCGAAATGCAGGTGGACCGCGGAGTCGTCCTGTTCGGCGTGCGTAACGGTGTGCCCGGTGCGCAGCGTGATGGCGGGGTGTTCCTGGCAGGCGGCGAGGAGCGCGGCATGCAGGTCCGTGCGGTGCGTGACCAGGTAGGGATGGCTGAAGCGCTCGGTGTAAGCCGGGCTGCGGAGATCGAGAGAGGTGACCTGATCTCCGCTGAGGGCGTCCATCATCACGAGCCGGGGCGGGGCGACCGCGGTGCGCTGGACCGCATCGAGCACCCCCAGCTCTTCGAGCGCCTGTGAAGCGTTCGGGGCGAGCTGTAGGCCGGCTCCGATCTCCCCGAACCGGGCGGCGCGTTCCACCAGGGTCACGTGGTGACCGGCGCGGGCGATGGACAGGGCTGCGGCCAGACCGCCGATACCGCCGCCGACTACGGCGATGCGGAGTGGAACAGGGGTCTCGGACATATGGCCTCCTTGGCAGGGAAGTGGAGGACACCGATGGAAGGCGACGAGAAGCGCCGCCCGAATGATCAGTACGTCAATCATTGGTGTACTGATCATATTGCGAGAGTGTTACCCCGGTGTCAACGGTTTCGGTGAGACAGGTCAGCCGGGGACGCGGCTCAGGTCCGTGGGATCAACATGCGGCCGTGTGGCTGTCCGCGTGCACGGGAGCCTCGGTGCACGCGGTGATGTCCGCGAAGGTGACGCCCGGGGCCGTTTCGACGAGGGCGAGGCCGCGGGCGGTTACATCCAGCACCCCGAGGTCGGTGATGACGCGGTCCACGCATCGCCGACCGGTGAGGGGCAGCGTGCACTCCTCAACGATCTTGGGGCTGCCGTCCTTGGCGGTGTGTTCCATGAGGACGACGACACGCCGGGCGCCATGGACCAGGTCCATGGCGCCGCCCATGCCCTTCACCATCTTGCCGGGAATCATCCAGTTGGCGAGGTCTCCGTGGGCCGACACCTGCATGGCGCCGAGAAAGGCGGTGTCGATGTGCCCGCCCCGGATCATGCCGAAGGAGAGCGCGGAGTCGAAGAAGGAGGCACCGGGCAGGACGGTGACTGTCTCCTTCCCCGCGTTGACGAGATCCGGGTCGACCTCGTCCTCGGTGGGGTAGGGGCCGGTGCCGAGGATGCCGTTCTCGGAGTGGAGCACGACGTGGACTCCGGGCGGGAGGTAGCCGGGTATCAGGGTGGGGAGGCCGATACCCAGGTTGACGTAGGAGCCGTCAGCGAGTTCTTCGGCTGCGCGGGAGGCCATCTGTTCACGGGTCCAGGGCATCAGATGCTCACCGTCCTCTTCTCGATACGTTTGTCAGCGGCTTGTTCGGGGGTGAGTTCTACGATTCTCTGCACGTAGATGCCGGGCAGGTGGACGTCGTCGGGTGCCAGCTCGCCGGGTTCGACGAGTTCCTCGACTTCTGCGATGGTGATGCGGCCGGCCATGGCGGCGAGCGGGTTGAAGTTCGCGGCGGCCCGGCGGAAGACGAGGTTGCCGTGCCGGTCGCCGCGCCAGGCCCGGACGAGGGCGAAGTCGGTGGTGATGCCGTGCTCCAGGAGGTACGGCCGCCCTGAGAAGTCCCGGATTTCTTTGGGTGGTGAGGCGACGGCGACCGAGCCCCCAGGCGCGTAGCGCCAGGGAAGGCCGCCCTCCGCCACCTGGGTGCCGACGCCGGCTGGAGTGTAGAAGGCGGGAATGCCTGCGCCGCCGGCCCGCAGGCGTTCGGCGAGCGTGCCCTGCGGGGTCAGCTCCACCTCAAGCTCGCCGCTGAGGTACTGCCGAGCGAACTCCTTGTTCTCACCCACGTAGGATCCGGTGACCCGGGCGATGCGCCCTGCGGCCAGCAGGACGCCCAGGCCGCGGCCGTCCACGCCACAATTGTTGGAGACGACCTCCAGTCCGGCTGCCTCCTGTTTGAGGAGGGCGCCGATGAGGACGTCAGGAACTCCGGAGAGTCCGAAACCGCCGACGGCGAGTGAGGCGCCGTCGGGGATGTCGGCTACCGCCTCGGCAGCACTGCCGCTGACTTTGTTCACGTGCGTGATTCCTTTTGTATGAGGGCGCCGGGCAGCACCGTGGACCAGCCGCCGTCGATGACGAGGTTGGCGTGCGTGATGAACGAGGCCTCGCCGGACACGAGGAACACGGTTGCGTTGACGACGTCGGCGGGGACTCCCACCCGGCCGAGAGGGATGCGCTCCACGATGCTGCGCATCGGGTGCTCCTCGGAGAGGAGGTTGGACCGCGAGCCGACGGTGTCGATCATTTCCGGGGCTTACGCAGTCGGCGCGGATGCCGTGTGGGGCACCCTCGGCGGCGAGTGGGCGAGTCAGTGCGATCACCGCGCCTTCGGCCGCGAAGCGCAGGGCCGCAGCCCGGCCCTGAGCTCGGGCGGTGCCGGAGATCAGAGCCACCTTGCCTTCGAGCCGTTTCACTCAGCGGCCGCGGGGCGCAGGGCGTCGGAGACGGACTTGACGCCGCCGTGTGCGGTGAGGCCGCCGTCGACGGGGATTTCGGCTCCGGTGATGAACGACGACTGGTCGGACATCAAGAACACCACAAGCGGCGCCACCTCGTCGACGCTTCCGGTGCGCCCCAGGGGGGTTTCGCGGATGTTGGTCTCGCGGAATGCCGGGGTGGCGGAGGCGGTCATCTCGGTCTCGATGTAGCCGGGGTGGACCGTGTTGACACGGATGCCGCGGGGGCCGAGCTCCAGTGCTGCCGTCTTCGACAAGCCACGCAGTGCCCACTTGCTGGTCGTGTACGCGACCGGGTAGTGGGCGGTGAGGGCTGCGGAGGAGCCGACGTTCACGATGGAGGAGCCCGGGGGCATCAGGGGCATGAGGTGCTGGATGCCGAGGAGAGGGCCGGTGACGTTGACCGAGTGGACGCGCGCCATGTCCTCGGGGCGCACGTCGGCGACGCGGGCGCGCCAGGTGATGCCGGCGTTGTTGACCAGACCATGCACCTGCCCGTACGTCTCCCGCAGTTCGGCCGCGAGGTCCGCCCAGTCCTTCTCGCTGGTGACATCCAGGCCGCGGCACCCGTCCACCGGGTCGACATCCGTGGCGATGACGTGGGCGCCCTCCCGGGCGAGGGCGGCGGCCTCGGCTGCACCCTGACCACGGGCCGCGCCGGTGACGACGACCACCTTGCCGAGCAGACCTGTGGTGTGCGGGCCGGTCACGGCCGCTCCCGGTTGCGGCGCCGGCCGGGCGGCAGGGGCAGGGGCCCAGCACCGACGACAACGCTGTTGGTGAGCGTGCCGACGCCCTCGACGGTCAGAGTGACGGTGTCGCCCGGTTGCAAGGGGGGCGGGGTCTGCTTACCGCGGCGGCCCCAGAGCTCGGCGAGGCAGCCGCCGTTACCGCACGTGCCGGAGCCGAGGACGTCGCCCGGGACCACCCGGGTGCCGCGTGAGGCGTAGGCGGTCATCTCCTCGAAGGTCCAGCTCATGTTGGACAGGAGGTCCTCGCCGACGGTCTCACCGTTGACCTTGGCGGTGAGGGCCAGCCGCAGGAAACCTTCGGAGTCGCGGTAGGGCTCCAGCTCGTCCGCGGTGACCAGGTAGGGGCCGAGGGTGGTCGCGGTGTCCTTGCCCTTGCAAGGGCCGAGACCCACCTTCATCTCCGCCGACTGGAGGTCGCGGGCGGACCAGTCGTTGAAGACGGTGTAGCCGACGATGTGGTCACGGGCCCGTTCCGGGGTGAGGTCGCGGCCCTCGCGACCGATGACGGCGGCGACCTCGAGTTCGAAGTCGAGCACTGCGGAGCCGGGCGGCACCGGGACGCCGTCGTGGGGGCCGTAGATCGCGTGGGGGTTGGTGAAGTAGAAGGTCGGTGCCGCGTACCACTGCTCGGGTACACCGGCGACGCCGTCCACCGCGCGGCGCACACCTTCGACGTGCTCCTCGAAGGTGACGAAGTCGCGTACGGACGTGGGCTGGAGTGGCGCCAGCAGCCGGACCTGGGAGACATGGGGGCCGGCCGGTACGTCGAGTGCCGCCGCTCCCGCGGCGAGCAGGCCGGGCAGCCCGTCGGTCTCCGCCAGCAACGTGGTGAGTGAGGTGACCCCGGGCAGGGGGAAGAGGGTGCCGTCCTCTTCCACGACGGCCACCCGGTGGCGGTGCTGATGTTCGTAAGTGGCGAAACGCATGGTGCGGCTCCAGAAGGGGGCGGGGAAGGGCCGCTGCGGCAGTGTGTGTGACACGGCCGCAGCGGCCCCCGACAGGAGAGGAGTGGTCCGGCTCAGACCGGCGGGGCGACGAACACGCCGCGGTCGGGGTCGTTGAAGGACTCCTTGGCGACGAGTTCGTTCATCGCGTTGGCGGTGCCCCACTGGTCGGTGACCTCGGGCTGGGAGAAGTCGTAGACGTGCGGGTGCCAGGTGTCCTCGTCGAGGTTCTCCAGCTCGGTCGTGTACTCCACCGTGTTGCCGTGCGGGTCGAGGAAGTACGTGAAGGTGTTGTCGCCCGCCATGTGCCGTCCGGGCCCCCAGATCTTGCGGAAGCCGGCCCGCATCACCCGGCCGGAGCCGCGCATGTACTCGTCGATGCCCCGCATCTCGAAGGAGACGTGGTGCAGGGCGGTGTGCGGGCCCTGGGCGATGGCCATGGAGTGGTGCTGGTTGCTGATGCGCATGAAGTGCATGACCTCGCCCATGTGGGGTGAGGAGAGCGTGTCGGAGAGGGCGAAGCCGAGGTGGTGCTCGTACCACTGACGGGTGCGGTTCAGGTCGGGGGAGTTGAGGACGACGTGGGAGAGTTTGACCGGGATGGCTTCCTTCTCCTCGATCTTCCGGTGCTGCCGGACCTCGACGTCGGCCGAGACCTCGATGGTGCGGCCGTCGACGTCGAAGAAGCGGAAGCCGTAGCCGCCGCCCGGGGTGTCCACGGCCCCGGGCCGCGAGATCAGCCGGACTCCGCCGGCCAGGAGCCGCTCGGCGAGGGTGTCCACGTCGGCCGGGTTCGCAGCGCCGTAGGAGACGAGGTCGAGCCGCTTCTCCTCCGCCCTGCGCAGCCGTACGACGTACTGCTCGGGGGAGCCCTCGGCGGCCAGGAAGGAGATCCCGGAGTCCTCGCTGACCTTGGTGAGCCCCCAGACGCCGGAGTAGAAGTCGAGCTGCTTCTCGTAGTCCGGCACCGCCAGGTCGACGTGACGCAGATGGGTGAGCAGGCGTGCGCTCATGATGGTTTCCTCCTCAGGTGAGAGTGGGGTCGAGCAGGGCGGCGGCGTTGCCACCGCGTACGGCGTCGAAGTCGGCCGGGGACAGTCCCGCGGCGCGCAGAGCACCGACCGGGTCCTCGGAGCCCATGTCGAAGGGGAAGTCGGAGCCGAGGAGCACACGGTCGGCCCCTGCCACCCGGACCAGCTCCCGCAGGACGTGCGGGTCGTGGACGAGCGAGTCGAAGTACATCCGCCTGAGGTAGCTGCTCGGCAGGTGTGCGCACCCGGCGCCCGCGTCGGAGCGTGCGGACCAGGCGTGGTCGGAGCGGCCGATGTGGGTGGGCAGGTAGCCCCCGCCGTGGGCGGCGACCAGCTTCAGACCGGGGTGCCGGTCGAGCACCCCGGAGAAGATGAGGTGGGAGAGTGCGACGGCGTTCTCGGTGGGCTGGCCGACCGTGTTGGAGAGGTACCACCGGTCCAGGCGTTCGTCGAGCGTGCACCCGAAGGGATGCAGGAAGAGCACCGCTCCGCTCTCCTCCGCCCGGGTCCACAGCGCCTCGTACGCAGGGTCGGACAGCTCACGGCCCGGTGCGTGGCTGGAGATCTCCACACCCAGGAGACCGTTCCCCAGGGCGTCGTCGAGAGCTTCCACCGTCAGCTCCGGGTGCTGGAGCGGTACGAGTCCGAGGCCGCGCAGCCGCTTCGGGGCCGCCGCGCAGTGCGCTGCGGTGGCCTCGTTGGCCAGCCGGTACACCTTCGTGGCCGTCTCCTCGTCGGCCCAGTAGTGGTAGTGCGAGGGGGACGGGCTGACCAGCTGAACGTCGACGCCCTGCTGGTCCATCGCCGCGAGGCGCACGGCGACGTCAGTCAGTTTCGGGATGCGCTCACCCACCATGGGCCCGCTCACCGCGAGAGCCTCGGCGCCGTTGCGTCGGGCGTCCAGAGCTTTTGCCGCATCGTGGCCGGGCCGGCCCGCCACGAGTGCCTCGACCTCGGGAAGCAGGACGTGCGCGTGTACGTCCACGGTCGGGGCGGTCACGGCAGCTCCCGGAGCATCGTCATGGTGCGGCCCATCAGGCCGGGAACATCGGCGTCACGTACGCCGTCCAGCTGCCACTGCCCGATCTGTACGGACGCTTCCACCACCGGCCGGACTCTCGCGATCCGTCGTTCGTAGTACTGCTGGAACAGGGCGTCGTCCCAGGTGTCGGAGCCGGTCAGTATCTGCGTCAGCACCCAGGCGTCCTCCAGGGACAGGGCGGCGCCCTGCGCGAGGGTGGGCGGGCAGCAGTGGGCGGCGTCGCCGACGAGGACCACCCGGCCCCGGTGCCACGAGCCCTCGACCAGCATGCGGTCGAACCACGTGTAGTTGACCTGCGCCGGGTCGGTGATGTGCTCGGTGATCTCCGGCCAGTTGCCGCCGTAGGCGGAGGCCAGGCGTCGCATCTCGTCGGCGTACGACTCCGGGGGGATCGAGGCGCGGTCGCGGTTGGCCTCGACGACGTAGGCGTAGAGCGTGCTGTCGCTGGTGGGGCAGTAGCCGGCGATGAAGGCAGGGCCCCCATAGGCGAGGTCGGTGCGCTCCACGCCGGTCGGGCGGGGGGCGGCGACGCGCCAGATGGCCATGCCGGTCGGCTCGGGCTTCGCCGTGATGCCGATGGCAGCCCGGGTCGTCGAGCCGAGGCCGTCGGCAGCGATCACCAGATCGTAGCGCCCCTCGGAGCCGTCGCTGAAGCGGACGGAGACACCGTGGGCGTCCTGGGCCGTGATCTCGGCGGTGACCCCCAGGCGGACGGACGCGCCGCTGGCGCGCACGGCCTCGATCAGGATGCGCTGCAGCTGTGGCCGCTGCATGCCGACGGTGGCGGGAAGGTCGTCGCCGCCGCTGCGGATGTCGTCCTGCGCGTGCAGGACGGTCCCGTCGGGGGCGGTGATGCCGACTGACCCGAAGCCGAATCCTGAGGCCTCGACCTGCTCCCATACTCCCAGTTCGCGCAGCACGCGTAGGGCGTTGCCCTGGAGGGTGATGCCGGAGCCGGCGGTGGCGTTCCAGTCCTCCTTGGCCTCGATCAGGTTCACGTCGACACCCGCGCGACGCAGGAGAAGGGTCACGGCGTTACCGGCCGCGCCTCCACCGATCACCAGGACCGTACGAGCTTCATTCATGGGGGAACTCCCTTGTTCCTGGCTGGTACTACTTGACGGCGATCGGGTTGATGGGGGAGCCGACCGCGCCGGTGATGGGAAGGGGCGCGGCGGTGAGCCAGAACGCGTACGCGCCGTCGGCGGCACAGTCCGCGGCAAGGGCCTCCAGGTCCCACATCTCCCCGATGAGCAGGCCGATGTTGGGGATGGCGACCTGGTGCAGCGGCTGGAAGGCGACGTCGAACTCGTTGGGCCGTACCTCGAAGCCCCAGGTGTCGGTGGCGATCGCGGCGATCTCGCTGCCGTGCAGCCAGCCCGCGGTGGTGAAGGACAGGCCGGGGGCCGCGCCGCCTGCGTAGTCGCCCCAGCCGTCGCGGCGGGTGCGGGCGAGCTGTCCGGTACGAACCAGCACGATGTCGCCGCGGCCGACAGTCACGCCCTGGGCTCCGGCGGTTGCCGTGAGGTGTTCCTCGGTGATCGCGAAGCCGTCGGGCAGTTCCCCGTCCTCGCCGATCGTGCGGCCGACGTCCAGGAGCACGCCACGTCCGGCGACATGAGGGGCCATGTGCTCGATGCCGGTGACCAGGTCGCCTTCGGAGGTGACCGTCTTCGCCGCGTCCCGGCCGTTCCACGCCTTGCCGTGGTCGAAGATGTGGCCCAGCCCGTCCCACTGCGTCGAGCACTGCAGCGGCATCGCGATGACGTCGTCGGCACCGCCGAGGCCGTGCGGGAAGCCCTGCAGGCCGAGCGCCGCGTCGGTGCCGGTGTCCAGCATGGTGTGCACCGGATTGGTGCGGCGGCGCCAGCCCTTCTGCGGGCCGTCCATGTCGAAACTCTGGGCGAGGGAGAAACTGACGCCCCGGCGGATGAGCGTGGCGGCCTCACGTCGCCTCGCCTCGTCCAGGAAATTGAGGGTGCCCAGCACGTCGTCCGCGCCCCAACGCCCCCAGTTGGAGTACGCCTTGGCGGCCTCGGCGATCGAGCCCTCGGGATCGGTGCGGTCGAGGGTCATGACGCCTCCGCGACACATCGGGTGCGCTGAGCTCCGAGGCCGGTGATGGATCCGTCCATGACATCGCCGTCACGTAGGAGTCGTCCCCAGTGCATGCCGTTGCCGGCCGGGGAGCCGGTGAGCACCAGGTCACCGGGCAGCAGGTGGGCGGTCTGCGAGGCGTAGGAGACCATGCGTGCGACGTCGAAGATCATGTCCTTGGTGGACTCGTCCTGCATGGTCTCGCCGTTCAGTTTCAGCACGAGGCGCAGGTCGTCGGTGTCCCCGACCGTCGCGGCCGGCACGATCCACGGGCCGAGCGGGGTGAATCCCGGGGCGTTCTTGCTGCGGAGCCAGTCGGTGCCGATCTGCGGCATGTCCCGGCGGAAGACGGTCGCCCGGTCGGTCAGGTCGTTGGCGATCGTGTAGCCGGCGACGTGGCTGAGGGCCTCCTCCACGGGCACCTGGTGGGCCGGCCTGCCGATGACCGCCACCAGTTCCAGCTCCCAGTCGGGCTTCTCGGCCCAGGAGGGGAGTACGACATCGTCGTACGGGCCGGTGATCGCGCTCGGCAGGCCGATGAAGACGTAGGGCAGGTCCTCGTCCGCCCGGCGGTCCATGATCTCTGCGGCCTCGGCACGCCGCTCGTCCTCGGAGCGGTCGTCGCCCGGGGCCCGGTGCGCGACATGCAGGTCGATGACGTGCTGCCGGTAGTTGGCGCCGGACTGGAACACCTGACGGGGCTCGACCGGTGCGTGCACCCGGAAGTCCGTCAGTGGCCTTCGCTCCAGAGCACTGTCACCGGCCAGCGCCGTAAGCCGCTCCTCAGCAGTGTCCCAGGTCTCCAGGAGATCACGGATGGCCAGGGACTTGTCACCGAAGGCAGTGCGCAGGTCGATCACCTGGGCGTCCGCCGTGACGAGCGCGGGGAAGGCCGGTCCGTCCGGGTGCGAGAGCGTGGCCAGAGCGAACGGCCCGGCGAACAGCGCGGACGCGGATGCAGATTTCACGAACATGTCCTCCTGATTGCGGTGTGACTAATCTGGACCCAGCACCCGGGATCACGGAAATCGATTCCATGGATGGCCGCCATCCATCAAATTTATTCCTTCCTGGTCGGCGCCTTACCGCAAGGGGAAAAATCGTGAATCTGGCTCGCCTCGACCTCAACCTCGTAGTCGCCCTCCGTGCCTTGCTCGAAGAGCGCAACGTCACCCGCGCCGGGGAGCGCGTCGGGCTCAGTCAGCCCGCGATGAGCGCTTCCCTGGCCCGGTTGCGCCGCCACTTCGGCGACGATCTGCTCGCCCGTGTCGGCGGCCACTACGAACTCACCGCCCTCGGGCAGGTTCTCCTGCACCGCACTTCCACCGCCTATGAAGTGGTGGAACGCCTCTTCGCCAGCCAGGCCGACTTCGACCCGGGGAGCGAGAAGCGCGAGTTCAAACTCGTGGCGTCCGACTACGCTGTCGCCGTCTTCGGCGCCGAACTCGCCCGGGTGGTCCACGAGGAGGCGCCCGGCATCCGGCTGCGCTTCGTCCAGACCCCGCCCACCGTGGTCGACGACACAGCCACGCTGCTGAGCACCACCGACGGTCTGCTCATACCGCACGGCGTGATCAGTGACTTCCCGGCCACCGACCTCTACGAGGACAGCTGGGTTTTCCTCGTCGCGGACGATCACCCGAGCATCGAGGACCGGCTCACCCTCGACGATCTGGGACGACTGCCGTGGGTCACCTACCAGCGGACCTACGACGCCCCCGCCGTGCGCCAGCTCGGCATGCTCGGCATCGAGCCGCACGTGGAAGTTTCCGTGGACAGCTTTCAGCTGTTGCCGCTGCTGGTGGCGGGCACGCGGCGCATCGCCCTGATCCAGGCCCGCCTCGCCCGGCTCCTTGCACCGCTCGCCGCCGTGCACGTGGTGCAGCCGCCCTACGAAGCGGTCCCGCTGCGGGAGGCGATGTGGTGGCACCCGGTGCACACGCACGACGCGGCCCATATCTGGCTGCGTGAAACGACAGCCCGCGTAGGCAGGCGCATGGCTGAGGTGTCAGAGGCGCCGACCGCAGACTGATGAGTGTGCGTCCCTGCGGCCACCGGTGAGACCTGGCGGGGAAACATCGCGTCATCCACGGCTTGGATCGACGTCATCCGAAACTTGGATCGCGTGGGGGGTGGGCAGCGCATCGCCCGAACCGCATAGTCATGGCACATCACGCGCCCATGCGCAGCGACCTCCGACAGCCGGACTCGCCCGCTTCACGGCGCGACCTTCCCGCCTCGCATCCTGGAGTGCCGCCATGCCGGTTTCTGCTGCCCCGACTGTCAGTGAGCGCGACGACCACCCGGTGGTGGGCAGCCTGCCAGCTGCTCTGCTGATGGCCGGCAGTTGTCTGCCCATCCTCGGCGCAGTGCTGCTCGCGCCGGTTCTGCCTCGTATGCAGGACCACTTCGAGGGTGTACCGGGCAACGCGGCGTTGGTCCCCCTGGTGCTGACGGTCCCGGCGCTGTCACTGGCTCTCCTTGCCCCGTTCGCCGGTGTCATCGTCGATCGGCTCGGCCGCAAACGCTTGTTGGTCGTGGCGGCGATCTTGTACACGTTGTTCGGCACGGTGCCGCTGTGGCTGGACTCCCTGCACGGCATCGTGGTCAGCCGCGTGCTGCTGGGGATCGCGGAGGCCGCCATCATGACCTGTTGCACCACCCTGATCGGTGACTACTACACCGGCAAGCTGCGTGACCGCTATTTCGCCCTGCAGACGATGTGCGCGTCGGCATCGGCCACCGTCTTCTTCGTGTTCGGAGGTGTTCTCGGGGCGGTCAGCTGGCGTGCACCCTTCTGGCTGTACGCGGTGGGTCTGCTGCTTGCCCCCGTCATGGCCCGGGTGCTGCCGGCACCGGCGCCCGGCGCCGAGCGCGTGGCAGGGGAGGAGCCCGCCGGGGCCGAGCGTCGGCCCTTTCCCGTGCGCCGGATGGCCGGCCTGTGCCTGCTGACCGTGTTCGGTGCGGTTGTCTTCTACGCCGTCCCTGTGGAGATGTCCTATCTGCTCGACGACTTGGGTGTGGATTCCACCGGCGTCATTGGAGCGGTTACGGCGATCGCCAGCGCCGCCACCGTGGTCGGCTCGCTTGTCTTCACCCGGCTCACCGACCGGCCGCGACGTCGACTGCCGGGACTCTTCTTGTTGTGTGCCGCCGGCTTCCTTGTCATGGGAACCGCCGACAGCCTCCCCTTGTTGATCGTGGGCGCCGTGTTGAACTGCGTCGGGACGGGGCTGCTTCTGCCCTCGCTGCTGACGCTGGCGATGTCCCGGCTCGACTTCGCCGACCGGGGGCGCGGTACCGGACTGTGGACGGCGGCGTTCTTTCTCGGTGAGTTCCTCTGCCCACTGGTCCTCCTGGGTGGTCAGGAGTTTCTGGGCGACCTGGCATCGGCTGTCGGACTACTCGGGCTGGTCACCCTGCTGGTCTCGGCCGCGCTGCTGCCCTTTACGCGCCGTACGACGCAGCGGGAGCTGCATCACCGTGCTCCTGAACAGCCCTGACCGATCCTTGTCACCGCGCCGGCGCGGCCAGGGTCGACCGGCGCACGACCAGTTCCGGCTGCAGTACCACGTGGGCGTGCTCGTGGCCGGCGCCGCGGGTCGTCTCCTCGACGAGCAGACGGCCGGCCCGCCGGCCCATCGCCACGGCAGGCCGTCGCACCGAGGTGAGCGGGACGACGGCGGACGTGGCGAATTCGATGTCGTCGTAGCCGACCACCGCAAGGTCCTCCGGCACCTTCAGCTCGGCTTCGTACAGGGCCTGGAGCACGCCCAGGGCAAGCAGGTCGTTGGCGCAGAAGACGGCGGAGGGGCGGTGGGGGAGCCCGAGGATGCGGTGCCCGGCGTCCTTGCCCGCGCCCACGGTGAGGTCCGCACAGGCGAGTTCCCTCAGGGCTGTGGGCTGGAGCCCCGCTTGGGTGACGGCGTTGACGGCTCCCCTGCGGCGGTCCCGTACCTGCTGGAGGTCGGGCCCGCTGACGTAGGCGATGGAGCGGTGTCCCTGGTCGATCAAGTGGCGTACCGCGGCGTGCCCACCCGCCACATCGTCGATGCCGACGGAGCAGGCGCCGGGCTGGGGGCCGCACTGGTCGGCGACGACGAATGGAACAGCCTTCCGCCGGAAGGCAGCCACTGTGCGCCCGACGGCCTCTCCGGAGGTCAGCACGGCACCTCGGATCCGGTGCGAGGTGATCAGGGAGAGATAGCGCGCCTCCTCTTCGGGATCGCGGGTGCCGATGCAGACCATCACACCGAGGTCGGCCTCGCGGGCGGCCTGTTCCACGCCTACGGCCAGGGCCGTGAAGAACGGGTGAGCCAGATCTGGCACCACCACTGCGAGGACACGGGCCGCCCACCCGTGCAGTTGCCTGGCTCCTTCCGTCCTCACGTAGCCCAACGAGTCGATTACTGCCAGCACGCGGGCTCGTGTGGGCCCAGCCACCAGCTCCGGGCGGTTGAGCACATTGGAAACGGTGCCGAGAGAAACGTCGGCCTCCCGCGCGACATCCTTGATGCCCACTCTGCGGCGTGCGGCATTCTCATGGTCCATCAGGATCCTCTGTACGAGACTTGGTTCGAGAGGCGTCGGAGAGCGCACGGCAGACCCGCTTCCATCCTCGGCCTAACTGCCACTCAGGGCGGCGGTGCTGCCGCGTACCACCAGTCGCGGTGTCATGGAGGTCTGCATGGCCCTGTCGCGTCGGCCTTCCACGCGCTCGATGAGCATGCGGGCGGCGGAGGAGCCCATGGTGTGCCCTGCCTGGTCGACGCTGGTCAGCTGAACGGGGGCCAGAGCGGCCAGGGCCGTGTTGTTGTACCCGGCGAGCGAAAGGTCGTCCGGGATGCTCAGCCCGAGTTCGTGGGCCGCCCGGTAGATGCCCAGAGCCGCGACATCGGCGCCGGTCATGACGGCGGTCGGCCGGCGCTCGGCGGTCAGCAGGGTCATGCCGGCCTTGAAGCCTCCTTCGTCGGAGTACGCGGCGTGGTGAACGCGTACATGCTCGGCGAGGCCGTGCCGCTCCATGGCCGCGCGGTAGCCGTCGGCGAGGACGACCTCCGGTGTGCGTTTCCACTGATTGGCCTTGGTGCCGGGGGCGGAGACCAGGGCGATGTCCTGGTGGCCGAGCGCCACGAGGTGGTCCACCACCAGCTCGGCGCCGGTATCGTCGGCGTCGACAACCGAGTCGTGGGTGTCGGTGCCGTCGTGATGGCCGATGACCACGGTCGGTGTGGCCGTCGCCGTTGCCAGCACCTTGGCGCGCGAGGTCCCCGGCGCGATGAGGATCAGGCCGTCCATCTGGCGGTCGACCATCGAACGGATCGTCTTCGCCTGCTCGTCCGGGTCGAAGCCGGCCGCGCCGATCAGCACCGTGTACTCGCTGGTGCGGAGTTCCTCCTGGATGCCGTCGAGGATGTCTGCGAAGAAGGCGTTGCGGACGTTGTCCAGCAGCACGCCGATCGTGTACGTCCGCCCCCGCATCCCGCGGGCAGCCGCCTGTGGGCGGTAGTCCAGCTCGGCGATGCTGGCCCGCACCCTCTGCTGCATGCCCGGGCTCACGCCGTAGGCGTTGCGCAACACCTTGGACACCGCGGCGACGGACACGCCCGCGTGCCGCGCGACATCGGTGATGGTCACACGCTTGTTCTGCTTCGGTGCGGCGGACCCGCTCATCGTGAGCACTCCGGATTTCATAGGCGTCGGTGTAACGGTCTACATAATGGCGTCTGGATGACGGCAAAGCTACTGTTCCGTGCCTCGGTGTTACAGCTCCGTGTCTTGACGGATCCATCGGTGCGGTGCAGGGTGTTGCTCACTTCGTGGTGGAGAACGTTACACGCAGCCTTCTGTGCGGTCGGACCCGTCTGCCTTTCTCAGCGCCGCTCGCCGTTCCTCGCCCCTCTCTCAAAGACCTTCGGGAGTCTTCCGTGTCCCTTCGCATGCCCCGCGTTCGTCGTGCGCGTCTGAGCCTGTTCACGGCCGGCACCGCCTCACTGGCACTGCTCACCACCGCCTGCGGCGGTGGCGGCGCCGGATCCTCTGCCGCGCCCAAGGAGTTCAGCTACCTGAGCGTCACCGAGAACACCACCGTCAAGACCGCCCTGACCACCATGTCCAAAGGTGCGTGCAAGTCGGCGAACGACGCGCTGCCGCTGAAGGTGGAGACCGTCCCGCAGGCGAGCTTGGACCAGAAGTTGCAGCTGCTCGCCGGCCAGGACGCCCTGCCGGTGCAGTTCGCTGCGGGCAACGCTCCGGCGTTGACGCAGCAGCTGGCGAAGTCGGGCAAGGTCGCCGACCTGGAGCAGGAGCTCAAGTCACTCGGTGTCCTCGACCAGTTGGAGCCTGCCGCCGTCTCCACGATCAAGGCGTTGTACGGCGGCAAGGTCGAGGTGCTGCCGTACGAGTACAACATCGAGGGCATCTTCTACAACAAGAAGCTCTTCCAGGAGAACGGCATAGCCGTGCCGGGCACCTGGGACGAGCTGGTGGCCGGCGCGGCGAAGTTGGACGCCAAGGACATTCAGCCGTTCTCCGCCTCCGGTCAGCAAGGGTGGCCGCTCACCCGCCTGGTAAGCACCTACCTCTACCGCAGCCTGGGCCCCGACGCTCTCCAGAAGGTGGCCGACGGCAAAGCGAAGCTCACTGACCCGGAGTACGTGAAGGCCGCGGAAGAGGTCGCAGCCCTGGGCGAGAAGGGGTACTTCGGCAAGGGTGTCGGTTCGATCGACTACGACACCGCGATGAACCAGTTCCTCAACGGCAAGGCAGCCATGTTCTACATGGGCAGTTGGGCGCTGGCCAACGTCTCCGACGCGAAGCAGAACAAGGTGGGCGCGGAGAACGTCGGCTTCATGCCCTTCCCCGCTGTCGCCGGCGGCAAGGGTTCCATCGACCAGTACCCCTCCAACGTCGGCCTCGGCATCACCCTCGGCGCGAAGTCCTTCGACGAGAAGACCGGCGCATGGGCGTCCTGCATCGCCAAGAACTACGGCAGCACCGCGCTCAAGGACCACGGCTCCATCTCGGGCTTCAAGGTGAACACCGAGGTGAAGGACGCCAACGAGGTCACCACTCAGGTCCGCGACACCATCAGCACGTCCAAGCAGAACGTCCTGTGGTTCGAGGCCCTGTTCAGTACCAAGGCCACCACCGTGAGCCAGACCAACGCCGCCGGCCTGGTGGCCGGGAGCATGAAGCCCGAGCAGTTCATGCAGACCGTCCAGGACGCACTGGCCGCCCAGTGATCAACCGGGGGCGGCCCATCGGCCTCCTCGCGCCATACGCGTGGGCTGCCCCCGGTTCCGTTCCGACAGGTTTCTTCAACGGAAACGAAGTGGACACCATCCATGCACCGCGTACTCGGTGACCGCAGGGCCATCGCGATCCTCCTCGGTCCCGCCCTTCTGGTCTATTCATTGATCATGCTGGTCCCGATCGTGTGGTCGCTCGGGTATTCCTTCACCAAGGGCAACACCATCGACGGCTTCACCGGAAACGGGGTCGCCAACTTTTCCCGCTTGTTCGATGACCCGGCCGTCCATGACGCTCTCTGGTTCACTCTCAAATACGCCGCCATCGTCACGGTAGGACAGGTCGTCGCCGGTTATCTGCTGGCACTGCTCTACGTGTTCTTCCTCAAGAAGTCCTCCGCGCTCATCCGCACCCTGGCCTTCTTCCCCGTAGTGCTCCCCACGGTCGCGGTGGGCCTGCTCTTCCAGAAGTTCTTCCAGGTCGCCCCGCAGACAGGCCCGGTCAATTCGTTGCTCAATGCGGTCGGAATCGAATCCATCGATTTCTTCGGCAGTGCGGGAAGCGCATTCTGGGTCCTGATCGTCATGGACATCTGGCGTTCCATGGGCTTCTACGCCGTCCTGCTCTTCGCCGGCCTGGTGGACATCCCCGACGAGGTCCTCGAATCGGCCCGCCTGGACGGCGCCTCGGGACTGCGGCTGATCCGCCACATCGTGCTGCCTCTGTCCCTGCCGGTTCTGATGTCGTCACTGATCTTCAGCATCAACGGAACCCTGAAGGTGTTCGACTCCGTCGTCGCCCTGACCAACGGGGGCCCCGGCAACGGCACCACCCCCTTGACCCTTTACATGTTCCAGACGTCGTTCACCTACAGCGACTACGGATACGGCAGCACCATCGCCCTGCTGCTGACCGTGGTCTGCCTGCTGGTGAGCCTGGTCGTCTACCGCGTCTCGCAGCGCGACCTCACGGAGGGCTGAGCACATGGCCATCGAAACACCTGCGAAGACCTCCGCAGGCCGCTGGAGCCGAGGGCTCTCCGGAAACGCCGGACCGAGCCGCAGGCCCAGGACACCGCGCCGGCTGTGGGTGAAGATCGTCGTCACCCTGCTGCTGGTCGTCGAGATCTACCCGCTGATCTGGATGTTCCTGACCTCCCTGAAGTCCAACGACGACTACCTGAACAACTCCACCTGGAGCCTGCCCACGACCTGGCAATGGGGCAACTACTCCGAGGCCTGGACCACCGGCCACCTGGGTCTCTACGTCCAGAACAGCCTGCTCGCCGTCCTGCCCGCCCTGGCGCTCATGCTGCTCCTGGGCACGGCCGCGGGATTCGCCCTGCAGATCATGGTGTGGAAGGGCCGCAGCCTCACCCTTCTCGTCTTCCTGGCGGGCATGATGGTGCCCCCGCAGATGATTCTCCTGCCGCTGTTCACCGTGTACTTCCAGGCCGGTCTGTCCGGCACCCTGTGGCCGCTGATCCTCACCTACACCGGCACCGGCCTGCCGCTGACCGTCTTCATGATGGCCACGTACTACCGCACGGTCCCCCGCGAACTCTTCGAGGCCGCCACCATCGACGGCGCCGGCATCCTGCGCGCCTTCTGGACCATCAGCGTGCCCCTGGTGCGCAACGCCCTGCTCACGGTCGGCCTGGTGCAGTTCTTCTTCATCTGGAACGACCTGCTCATCGCACTGACCTTCACCAACAACCAGGACCTGCGCACCATCCAGGTCGGCCTGCTCAACTTCACCGGGGACTTCGGCGCCACCCAGTACGGCCCTCTGTTCGCCGCCATCTGCATCAACGTCTTCGGCACCCTCCTGATCTATCTCTTCCTCAACCAGAAGGTCATGAAGGGCCTCACCGCGGGAGCGGTCAAGGGCTGAGCCACGCCCGCAACCCCCGCTCCCGTGCACGTGACGAAAGGCTTTCCTTGCTCCCCCCTCAGCCCTCACCGGTGTCCTTCGAGCATTTCCCGGACGGCATCGGCATCGGGGCCCCCACCCCGCGCCTGACGTGGACGTTGCCGAAAGGCGGCGGTTCCCAGGAAGCGTACGAAGTCGAACTCACCCGCGCCGGACGGGCCGACCGCACCGGCCGCGTCGCCGGGCGGGACCAGGTGCTCGTTGCCTGGCCCGGCGCACCGCTGACCTCCCGCGAACGCGTAACCGTCCGTGTCCGCGTCTGGACGACGGACTCCGATGCCCCCTCGGGCTGGAGTGGGCCAAGTGTGGTCGAGGCGGGTCTGCTCGACGCGGCCGACTGGCACGCCGTCCCGGTCGGTGCGGCCTGGTACGAGGACCCGGAAGCCGACCGTCGCCCGGCGCGTGTCCGCAAGGACTTCTGTCTCGACGGGCCCGTCACGCGCGCCCGCCTCTACATCACGGCGCACGGTCTGTACGAGGCGGAGATCAACGGGCGCCGGGTCGGCGACGAGACCCTGGCCCCGGGCTGGACGGTGTACCCGCATCGCTTGCGCTACCGCACCCACGACGTCACCGGCCACCTCACCACAGGCGCCAACACCATCGGAGCCTGGCTCGGTGACGGCTGGTACCGCGGCAAGTACGGCTTCGACGGCGGCACCCGCAACATCTACGGCACCGACCAGTCCCTCATCGCCCAGCTGGAGGTGACGTACGAGGACGGCACCACGGCCACGATCGCCACGGACGGCACCTGGAGCGCCGCCCCCGGACCGATCCTGACCAGCGGCCTGTACGAGGGCGAGACGTTCGACGCCCGGCTGTACGACCCCGGCTGGGCCACCCCCGCCGGCACCGCCGCGGGGGGGTGGGCCCCCGTGCGCACGCACAGCCGTGACCTCGGCACCCTCGTCGCCCCGACGGGCCCACCGGTGCGCTGCACCGAGGAGATCGCACCGGTCGAGGTGACCCGTACCGGCGACGACCGCCACCTGCTCGACTTCGGCCAGAACCTCGTCGGCCGCCTCCGCGTCACCCTCGACGGCCCGGCCGGCACCGCCGTCACCCTCCGGCACGCCGAGGTCCTGGACGCGGGCGAACTCGCCACGCGGCCGCTGCGCGAGGCGTACGCCACCGACACCCTGATGCTCTCCGGACGGGGGCCGATCACCTGGGAACCACGCTTCACCCTCCACGGCTTCCGCTACGCCGAAGTCAGCGGCTGGACACCCGATCTGACCGCCGGCATGGTGACCGCCCGGGTGTACCACACGGACATGCGGCGAACCGGCTGGTTCGAGTGCAGCGACCCGCTGGTCAACCGCCTGCACGAGAACGTCGTATGGAGCATGCGCGGCAACTTCGTCGACATCCCCACCGACTGCCCCCAGCGCGACGAACGCCTCGGCTGGACCGGCGACATCCAGATCTTCGCACCCACCGCAAGCTTCCTCTACGACTGCGCGGGCATGCTCGACTCCTGGCTCACCGACGTCGGCCTCGAGCAACTGCCCGACGGCACGATCCCCTGGTACGTACCCGTCATCCCGGGCGGACCCATGTGGACGCCGATCCACCCGGGCGCCGCCTGGGGGGACGTCGCCCCGCTCACCCCCTGGACGCTCCACCAGCGCTTCGGGGACCTCGCCCTCCTCCGCCGCCACTATCCGATGGCCAAGAAGTGGGTCGACCTCGTCGAACGCCTCGCTGGCCCGACCCGCCTATGGGACACCGGCTTCCAGCTGGGAGACTGGCTCGACCCGGCCGCACCGCCCGACGACCCGGCCTCCGGCCGCACCGACCGCTACCTCGTCGCCACGGCCTACTTCGCCCACTCCGCCCGCCACCTCGCCCTGACGGCAGACGTGCTGGGGAATGACGCGGAAGCCGAGCGATACAGCGCACTCGCCGGCGAGGTGGCTGAAGCCTTCCGCCACCGGTACGTCCTTCCCTCGGGCCGCATGACGAGCGACAGTCCCACCGCCTACGCCGTCGCACTCGCCTTCGGCCTGCTGACCACGCCGCAGCGGCAGCCGGCCGGTGACCGCCTGGCCGAGCTGGTCATCGAGGACGGCGCCCGCATCGCCACCGGCTTCGTCGGAACCCCGCTGATCTGTGACGCGCTCACCGACACCGGGCACCTCGACATCGCCTACCGCCTGCTCCTGCAGACCGAATGCCCCTCCTGGCTGTACACCGTGACCATGGGCGCCACGACGATCTGGGAACGCTGGGACAGCCTCCGCCCCGACGGCACCCTCAACCCCGGGGGCATGACATCGTTCAACCACTACGCCCTCGGGGCCGTCGCCGACTGGCTCCACCGTGTGGTCGGCGGCATCACCGCCACGGCCCCCGGATACCGGAAGATCACCTTCCGTCCCCGCCCCGGCGGCGGCATCACCTCGGCCCAGGCCCGGCACGAGACGCCCTACGGAACGGTGTCCATCTCGTGGGAGCAGACCGCCACGGGGCTCAGAGCCGACATCGTCGTACCGGAGGGCTGTGAAGCAACCGCGGAACTGCCCGGCTGCACGCCGGTCGCCCTGGGGCCGGGCGAACATGTCCTCGACACGGAGAAAATAGCCATAAAGGCTTCCTGAACGAACCTTCACGCATCAGCTTCAGCAAGCCCGGCGCATGCCTGCATGCGTCGGGCTTCGATATTCCAAGGTTCGTTGAACTCTCCGGCATTCGTCTTGTGGATGGCCTCCATCCATTGCACCGATAAAGGGCGGTCTCGTAAAGCGTTTCAATTGAAATTTCAGATCGCATTGTTCGGCGAAAGGCGCCTCCTTGATGGTTGTGAGATTTCCTTGAGGTACGTGCTTCCCGAGGGTTGACCTGAAGCCGTGAGAGGCAATAGTTTCCCCTTTGTTGGTCGAAACGCTTCACGAGCGGCTGTCGCCGGACACCGAAATCGCTCGCCGTGGGACGCGGCAGCGGTTGTCTCGAAAGTTCCGGAAAAGGCGTTTCGCCTGCAAGAGATGTTCGTATGAGATCCCCCTCAAGCTGGGGTCGACCGTGTACCTGACTGCTCGGTCGGCCCCGCCCCCATGGTGGCCCGTCGAGCGGCCACCGACTCGTCCGGGAGAGCCGCTGTGAACAGAAGATTCTCTACCGTCACCTCCCCAGCACTGGTCACGACCACGACCCCAGTCATGAGCGATCCGGCGGTTGCCCCGCTCGGATCGGCCCGCAGGACCGGGGCGACGGTCTGCCCGTCCTTCGTCGGCTGCTGAGGCCGCCTGGGCTTCCTGCACTGCGGCTTCGCCCCGGCGTTTCTTGACGCCCCAGCTCCGGCCACGGTCGATGCCACGGCGGTCGGGGGAGCGCGCGAAAACGGAGCACGACTTCTGATTACTCCCTTCTCCGCCTGGCGTTCGTGATTCAGGGGCCTTCCTGCTCGGTCGGCCTCAGGGGCTGAGCGCCGATCCACATCGGCGGACTGGTGAGGTCTTGGTCGTCTGCTCCCGCCGGCGGAGCGGTCCAGAAGGCGTCTCACGGCCCCATAACCGTCAGCCGATCCCCCTGACCCCGAGCGACGCCGGCACCGTCACCGGAATCCAGTCCGCGTCCCCGGTGAACTGTGCACTGTGTGAGCAGCTCTGCTGGGACGTCGTCAGCCCTCCGCAGATGACTTCATCCGGAGCACTCTGACTCTCAGCTGCACTTCGGCAACGCACATCACCTTCTCCCCTTCTCCTGCACGGAGCCTGTCATGAGAACCTCCCGCTGCGTCCGTGCCACCGTCATGGTCACGAGCCTCGCCATGAGCCTGAGCGCTTGCGGTGGGTCCGGCTCGGCAGCCACCGACGACGGCACTCTGAAGATCACCGCCAATATCACCGACCGCTCAGCCATGAAGACTGTCGTGGCGGCCTTCGAGCGAGAGAATCAGCAGGTGAAGATCGCGGTGACCTACGCCGACACCGACCAGCTCCAGAGCACCCTCCCCGCCCAGCTGTCCTCAGGCGCGGCGCCTGACGTCTTCACCGTCTGGCCCGGCTACGGCAACCCTGCCGCTGTCCGGACGCTGGAGTCCGCAGGTCGACTTGCCGATCTGTCCGGTCTGGAATTCGCGCGCAGTGTCCCGGAGGACACCAAGTGGGTGACCCGGGTCGGCGACGCCACCTATGCGGTGCCGGCCAACTACAGCGGTATCGGCGCGATCTACAGCAAGAAGGCCATGCGCGACATCGGCGGCACCACCCCCGAGACGTGGGACGAGTTGCTGCAGCTGTGCGACAAGGCGAAGGCCGGCGGCAAGGTGCTGTTCGCGCTCGGTATCGAGACACCGTGGGTGACCCAGCTGGCCGATTACGCGTTGGCCGCCACCACTGTCTACGCCGGCCATCCCAAGTTCGCGACCGAGATGGGTGACGGCCGGGCCACCTTCGCCGACTCCGGCTGGAGAGAGGCGTTGGAGAAGTACGTCGAGCTCGATGAGCGGGACTGCTTCAGCAGCGATCCGTTGGGGACGAGCTACGAGACGTCCATCCAGGACGTTGCCGAGGGCAGGGCGGTGGGCGTCATACAAGTCGCCAGCAGCACCTCGGCCATCACCGCGACAGCTCCGGAACTGCAACTGGACATGTTCGCCGTGCCCGCGAGTAACAACGCGGCACAGACCCACATGCCCGGTGCAGTGTCAGCCGCCTATGGAGTCAACTCCGACAGTGACAACAAGGAGCTGGCCATGAAGTTCGCCGAGTTCCTCGGGTCCGACACCGGCCAGAACCTCTACAACCAGGACAGTGGCACCCTGCCTGCCATCCCCAACGACCGCTTCACGGCCGACCCCGTTCTCAAGGAACTGGTCGCACACCAGAAGGCCGGCACCACCGTGCCCTTCATGGATCAGCTGTGGCCCAACCCTCAGGTCCAGCAGGAGCACTTCATCCAGATCCAGAAACTGTTCTCCGGGCGCACCGATATCGATGGCGTCCTTGCCGCCCTCGATGAGGCCTACCAGGAGGGATGAGCCGCAGGTGCCGTGCCCAGGCGGCGCGCGCCAGTGAGCACCCCCCATCCCCGCAAGGTGCGGCGTCCCGCTGCTCGCGCCGACCAAGGCGCTGTTTTGTCCTGCCCCCAATTCCTCATGGAAGAGCCGCCATGAATCGTCGTACATTTCTCTCAGCCGCCGTCCTCACCGCTCTGGCCTCAGGCATCGCACCGGCCGCCGCAGCGCCCCGCCGTACCGCGGGCGCCGCCCCCGACAGCAGGGCTGTCGCCCTCCTGGCCAAGATGACCGCCGCACAGAAAGAGGCCCTCGTCCGCTGCGACTTCGCAGCCCTGAGCTCCCTCGGCATACCTGCCCTGACCATGGTGGACGCCTCAGCCGGCCTGCGTGGGGAAACCGGCGTCACGGCCTTCCCCGTCCCCCTCGCGCAGGCCGCGACGTTCGATGCCGACCTCGCCGGCCGGCTCGGTCAGGCGCTGGGCGCCGAAGGACGTGCCAAGGGTTACAACAACCTTCTGGGCCCCACCGTCGACACCGCCCGCACCTGGCACTTCGGCCGGCAGGCCGAGAGCATGGGAGAGGACCTGCTCCTCTCCGGCATCCTCGGCGCGGCGCTCACCCGGCGCATCCAGGAACAACACGTCGTTGCCACCGTCAAGCACTTCAGCGCCTACACCCAGGAAGTCAACCGTTTCTTCGTCGACGCGCAGATCTCCGACCGGGCACTGCACGAGATCTACCACGCCTCCTTCGAGCGCATCATCGACGCCGTACCCGTCACCTCGGTGATGATGGCCTATCCCAAGATCAACGGAACGTTCGCCACTCAGAGCTCCGCGCTGTTCAACGACCTCAAGAAGACCATCGGTCTGGAGGGCTACACCGTCCCCGACTTCTGGGCCGGCGACGACCCGGTGGGAGCCGTCAAGGCAGGAATGGACCTCGGCGGACTCGGCCCCGGGGGCGTGAAGATACCTGTCGGCGGCCTCACCGACGGCAGCGTCCCCGCGGCCCGCCTGGACGACGCCGCCCTGCGCATCCTCAACACCATGTATGCCAACGGTCTGTTCGACCACCCCGTACCGGCACCTGCCGCGAACGCCAGTACACAGGCACACAAAGACCTCGCCCACGAACTCGCCGTCAGCTCCACGGTCTTGCTCACCAACCGCAGCCGAGCCCTCCCACTGACCCCCACCGTCAAATCGCTCGTGGTGATCGGCCCGGCCGAGAACACCGCCCTGACAGGAGTCTCCGGCTCCACCTACGTGAATCCCGGCACCTGGACCACCCCGCTGGCGGCCATCAAGGACCGGGCCGGTACCGGGGTCACCGTCACCTACCGCCAGGGAACCCTCGGAGACATCCCCCTCACCGCCGTCCCGGCGACGGTGCTGCGCACTGGCTCCGGCGCGGCGGGGCTGACCGGCAGCTTCTACGCCGCGGCCCAGCCGTCCGGTACTCCCGTCGCCACACAGGTCAGCGCCGGTATCGACTTCACCAGTGCGCCCGTGGCCGGGCTGCCCACCGTGTGGTCGGCCCGCTGGAGCGGCACCCTCACGCCGACCACAACGGGCCCGCACCGCTTCTCGATGCTGCCCTCAGGCACCACCAAGCTCGTCATCAACGGCAGGACGGTCATCTCCGGCACCCGCCACAGCCGCCGATTCTTCCTCGGACCGTACGACTATCCGCTCCAGGGCATCATCGACCTCACAGCCGGTAAGGCGGTGAGTATCAGCGTCGAGTACAGCAACAGCACCGCCGACACCGGTACCTGCGGCCTCACCCTCGGCTGGCAGCCGAAGTCCCTCATACCTGACGCGGTCGCCGCGGCACGGACCAGTGACGCAGCCGTGGTCATCGTCAACCGGGTCGCGGGCGAGGACATGGATCACGGCTCCCTGGACCTGCCGGGCGACCAGGACAAACTCATCGCCGACGTAGCAGCAGCCAACTCCCGCACCATCGTCGTCCTGAACACCGACGGCCCCGTCGCCATGCCGTGGATCAACGATGTCGAAGCGGTCGTCCAGCTCTGGTACGCCGGACGCGCCACGGGTACCGCATTGGCAGCCGTCCTCTTCGGTGACGCAGACCCCTCAGGCCGTCTGCCGGTCACCTTCCCCGTCACGGCGTCCCAGGGACCCGGGTCGACGCAGCCCACCTACCCGGGCAATGGCCCCACGGTCTCCCACAGCGAGGGGCACCTGGTCGGCTACCGCTATTACGACGCGAAGAACCAGAGCCCGCTGTTCCCCTTCGGACACGGCTTGTCCTACACCACCTTCAACCTCGGCTCCCTGGAAGCGTCCTACAACACAGCGACCAGGACGCTGACTGCCGCCGTCACCCTCACCAACTCCGGATCCCGCGAGGGCACCGAAGTCGTGCAGCTCTACGCGGCCCTGCCTGCCGGCGCCCAGGCCGAGCCGCGGCGACTGATCGGCTTCCGCAAGGTCGCGCTCGCTCCCGGTGCAAGTACTCGGATCACTTTCAGCGTTACTGCCCGCGACCTGTCGGTGTGGACTGCCGGCGCCTGGAAACTCACCCCCGGCTCTTACACCGTCCACGCCGGCCGGTCCTCACGCAGCCTGTCCGTACAGCGCCTCGTCACCGTCAGCTGAGCCGAATGAACCCTGCCGAGGGCGACAGACTCCGCAGAGGCAGAAACCCATCTGGATCTTGATGGCGGTCCCTGCGGGCGAGCGTCACGTCGGCCTTCACTTCCATTCGCGTCGTGAAGGCCGACGTTGTGCTGGACGAGGGGCGGGAAATCCCCCGCATGGAGGCAACTTCCTGTTACTCAATGCCGAAGCGCACCCGCGCCTCGAAGCCGGAGAAGGCGCAGCGTGGATCGCCCGTGCCCGGCCCCGCCCTACGCGTCCTGGGCCAACCCGATCGAGGCCCAGTTCGGGCCCTTGCGGACCTTGGTGATGGGCGACTCGAGCCATCCCACCACACCGTGCTCGCCCGCCGGCTGCACGCCTTCCTGGGGTGGCGTAACGCCAACTCCCGACGTCCTTGCCGCCCAGCGCCGCGAACGCGCCCGCATCCGCAGCCAAGGACAACAGAGCTGGGGCTGCCGCCGCGCCAAGGCGGCGTGATCAGACGGAGGGTCGCGCCTACTTTCGCACACGGAAGCGGAGCATCGTGATGGCGCCCGACCGGGTGCTGTTGAGAGGCTCCAGGTCGATCCTGTCGAGGCTCGGGGGCGAGAAGCGGACGCCGTCGCCCAGGAGCAGCGGTAGGACATACACCAGGATCTCGTCGACGAGCCCGCTCCGCAGGCACTGGGCGGCCACGTCGGCACCGAGGATCTCCAGGTTCTTGCCGCCCGCGGCGCCACGCGCCGTGGCAACGGCTTCCTCAAGTCCACAGGTGAGGAACGTGACGGTAGGATCCGGCTCGTCGGGAGGCCTGTGCGTGAGGACGAACTGTGCTCCCCCGTCGTAGGCGGTGTCCTGGTCGGCCATACGCCTGGCGACCTCGTACGTGCCCCGGCCGATGAGCATTGCGCCCGTGGCCGCCATTACCTCCGGGACCTCGGCCGCGGTCAGGTACTCGGCGATCCAGTCCATCGCGTGGCCAGGGCCGGCGATGAAGCCGTCCAGCGACATCGCCCGGTTAACGACCACTTTGCCGGTGCCGAAGCCCACATCACTCATGCGTTCTCCACGGATCCTGGAGGCCCGAGGCCGGGTCATCAGCCCGGCCGGTGGGGGAGTGGCAAGCGTATCGGCGGTAGCACAACGCGAACAACCGGCAGCCGGGTGTTCCGGCCGCGCGGCGTCGGCAACGTACCCGGGTACGGCGCGAACGAACACCGCCCGTGGGGCGTCCTCAGACCCGGGCCCCCTCAGGCCCTCAGGTCAGCCGCCGGCCCCTTCTTGCCGACTTCGCTGCGTGCTGCCCGTCAGGCCCAACACATCGTCCGGCTCGAACGTCGGCTGTTCCAGGCCCTCGGTCAAGACAACTGGCATACCACCGGGCTCGAAGCCCCCAACGACGTCAACGCCCTCCAACAGCAGATCGCCGACCTCGATCAGGGAATCGAGACCTCGTTGCGCAGCTCGGTGAGCGAGGATGATCCGGCGGCCTCGCGGGCCACCCACCGCGAGCTGATGTCCCAGCTCAACAATCAGCCCCGACCCCGGTGAGCCCTGGGTACCTTGCGGACGGCCGCGTCGATGCGCAGGGGGTTCGGCTCTCAGGTGGTGATCTGCGGGCGCGCCGGACTGAGGTAGTGGACGGTGCTCCGGGCGGAGTGCGCGCCCAGCAGGTCCTGTAGTTCGCCGGCGGCGGCCTTGAGAAGGTGTTCGTCGCGGTCGGCGTGGAGGGTTTCGAGGACGAAGGCGACGTGGGTGGAGTCTTCGGTGACGCGGGTGCGGTGGGCGTCACGGTGGTTCCAGTGCCGTGTGAGGACGTCGGTGGTATCGGTGTAGATGATCTCGCCAGGCTTAGGGTTCTCGACGGTGTCGGGTTCGCCAAGCGGCGTGAAGGTCTCACTGCCGTCGGCGTAGCGGATTTCTACGTCGCCGGTGACATGGTCGAGGTCGAAGGCGCCGGCGGGGAGGCCGTGGCGGACGGAGACGGTGTTGTAGGAGTCGACGGCCGGGTTGATCCGGGGCAGGGTGCCCTTCTTGGCCAGGCGGCGGCCGAGGGCGTCGACGCTGGGGCGGATGCGGCGGGGGTTGGTGCCGAAGGAGCGGTAGGCGGTGTGCCATGCCGCGATGCGCGGATCGCTCTCGTCGGCTGGCTGCCAGGCGCCGTCGGCCAGCTGCTGCTCCAGGTCCTGCTGGGCGGCTGCCGTGGCTGGCCAGGGCTCGTGGCCGCGCAGGCCGGTGGCGGTGACGACGGCGACAAGGGTGTCGGGGAATGCTCCCGCGACGGCGGGGCTGAGGCGGAGGACGGTCATCAGGGGGTCCGTTCCAGGAGGGTGCGGGGATGCCGCAGGCGCGGGCGGGAAGTCGGGGGGTCAGGCTTTCCAGGTGCCGAGGCGGTCCAGGCGGCGCAGTTGCTGGGTTGCGGTGGACACGTCCAGGGCGGTGCCGCGTTCGGTGAGTCGGCGGGCGGTGCCGGTACGCTGCTCGACGGGTTTGTGGTCGTCGTACTTGAACTTCGCCCGCACGTCGGTGACGTCCAGGCGCAGGCCGCGGATGCCAGGCAGCATCCGACCGTAGGGAGGCTGACCGGGGTCGATGGTGGCGTAGTCGCCGTCGGGCTGGAAGTGGGTCATCTGCCGGCGCAGCAGCTCGGCCTTGTCCTCGGGCTCGTCCACGATCGTGGCCTGGCAGGTGAACTGGACGGCGGCGTAGTAGCTGGTGGGGACGCCGTCGGTGGGCGGGATGCCGGGCTTGGTGCGCCAGGGGCCGGGGATGAAGGCGTAATCGCTGGTGACGGTGAAGGTGACGTTCAGGTCGGCGGCGATCGCCCTCCAGACGGGGTTGGGGCGGGCGAGGTGGATGAGCAGTGTGGTGCCCTCCGCCGTGAAGTGGGTGGGCACGACGACGGGCGGCTGGCCGGGCGGGCCATTGACGCTGAGGATGCCGAAGTCATGGCCGTCGGCGATCCAGGTCTGCCATTCGGCGTCGTCGAGGGCGGCGTCCCAGGGCTGGATGAACATGCCGGGCTCCTTCCGAGGTGCGGGTCAGGTGAGGGCTAGGAGGCTGACGGCGACGGCTGCCGTGCCCAGGCCGATCAGCTGCCCGCGGTGGATCCGCTCCGCGAGGACGCCGCGGGCGAGCAGGACGGTGCCGGCCGGGTAGAGGGCGGTGATCACGGCGACGACGGCCAGGTCGCCGCTGCGGGCGGCGAGCAGGAACAGCAGGTTCGCCACCGAGTCCAGCACGCCGGCCGTGGCCGACATCGCGTACGCGGGCTTCTCCGAGCCCAGGCGCCGGTACATCAGCCCGGCCGCGGCCAGGATGACCGCGGAGGAAATGGCACGTCCGATGATCAGCGGGCCGACGCCGCTGTCCGCGGGCGCCTGGTGCAGGAAGACGAGCTGCAGCGCAATGGCGGCCCCGGCCCCGAGGGCCATCAGCAGCGCGGTGCGCGACGGTCGCGCGCTGCCGGCGCCGTGTCCGGCGCTGACCAGCACCACTGCCGCCAATGCCAGCGGCAGCCCGATCAGCCCGGCCACGCCCAGGTGCTCCCCCTGGAGCAGCCCGACTCCGACCGGCAGCATCGCCGAGACCAGCGCCGTGACCGGGGACAGGACGTTCATGGGGCCGATCGCCAGCGTGCGGTAGAGCAGGGCGAACGCGGCGGCCGAGGCGACGCCTGATGCCGCCCCCCAGGCGAGGGTAGCGGGGGCGAAGGAGGCGCCGAGGAAGGGCCAGAGCAGCAGTTCTACGGTGAGCGAGGCCGGTGCGGCGATCATCACGGTGCGCAGGACGTGAGCCTTGCGTGCGCCGAGACCGCCGAGGAAATCGGCGCATCCGTAGGCCAAGGAGCTGCCCAGGGCCAGCAGCAGAGCGATCACGGGTGTATCCCTTACTATTAATGGAACGACTACACCGTACAACGCATCGACCGGCGTGTGTCAACCAAACGACCGGGTAGCGCATTGCACTGATCCATCATCGGAGGGGCGACGAGATGACCGAGACCGAGGCAGCGCTGCGGACGCTCGCACACAACGTCCGCGCAGCCCGTACTCGCGCCGGCCTGTCGCTGGACGAACTCTGCCGTCGCGCCAAGGTCAGCAAGGGAGCTCTGGCCGGGCTCGAGAAGGCGCAGGGCAACCCGAATTTCGCCACCCTGGTCCGTCTTGCCGACACCCTCGGCATCTCGGTGTCCGCGCTCATGGAAGGGCCGGCCGAAGGCCGCGTCCGGGTCGTGACCGCGGATGCCGTCATGCCCCTGTGGAAAGGCGAACGCGGCAGCGAAGCCCGGCTCATGCTGACCACCTCGGGATCAGCACCAGTCGAAGTCTGGCGCTGGACGCTGGAACCCGGCGAGGAATATCCCAGCCACCCCCACCAGGCCGGCGTCGTGGAGACCGTCAGCGTCACCGCCGGACAGATGGTGCTCGTCGTCGATGCCACCGAGCACCCCGTTTCGGCTGGACAAACTGCCACCTTCGACGGCGACACCACCCACACCTACCGCGGTGCGGGCACCGAAACCTGCCACCTGATCATGACCGTCCACCTTCCGCCCGGTCCCGCGTAGCACTCCACCGTCCAAGATCAGCGACGACCTGCACGTTCACGCCATGGCGGCGGTGCTGCGGGAGAAGTCGGGCCGGCGGTCGACGGCCCGTTCAGCCTCACCCCGTTGCACGAGGTGGTGCGGACCTGCCAGCTGCGAGTTGCCGCGGCCCCGGCCGTCGACTCCTACATGGATTCCGGCCGTGACGAGACCGGCTTCGCGGACCTGGACGACGTCCTCGGCGCCCTCCGGCGACCGGAGAGCCCTGGGCGGTGCGCCCGTCGGCCCAGGCTGCGAGGACGCTTACCAGGTTTCCCGCACGCCACGGAGACAGTCCGCGACGTCCTGGACATCGCGGTGCGCTCCCCATGGGGCTGGCCCCAGTGGAACGTAGGCGACCCGGAAGACGAGGACGTCCGAGCTGCCACAGTGGGTCAGCTGTCCGTCGTTCACGTGATCGACCGGCTCACCCGTCACCTGGCTGTCCTGGACATCGACTGGATTGGCCAGCAACTCGTGAGAGGCCTCGACCACCCGCACTGACGCTTCGGCCATACCTGGGCCCCCGAGAAACAGTCATGGCCGGTTCGGGACCCCAAGGTCAGGACGAGTTTGTCCCGGCACCCGCCGACGAGGGAGCCGGTGTAGCCGCCGTCGGCCCACACGAGGGTGATGTCGCGGTGCAGACGGCGCAGCCGCACCAGCAGGCCCGCCGCGGCGTCCCGGTCGCCGATGTTCGCAGCCGTGACCGCGACGGCCAGGAGCAGGCCGAGGGTGTCGGTCACGATGTGCCGCTTGCGGCCCGGCACCTCCTTCCCGCCGTCGTAGCCGCGTGAGGCGGCCGGCACCGTCGCGGCGGCCCGCACCGACTGCGCGTCGATGTTCCCCGCTGTGGGCTCGGCCTCACGTCCCTCGCGCTCACTGACCGTCCCGCGCAGCCGGTCGTGGAACTCGGTGATCAGCCCGTGCTCGCGCCAGCGGCGGAAGAATGCGTGGACCCGGGCCCATGCGGGGAAGTCCGAGGGCATCGCCCGTCACGAGATCCCGCCCGCGACCAGGTAGCGGATCGCGTCCAACAGCTGCCGGTGGCAGTAGCCCTCGGGCCGTCCATCCCGCCCCTGTAACCAGGCGGGCACAGGCAGCAACGGCCGGACGGCCGCCCACTCCGCGTCCGTCATGTCCGACGGATTCCGGCGTACCCGGTCCGGATGGTCGGCCGCGTTGCCCTACACGTGCGCGAGGCAATCGCACGACACGGAGAGGGAGTTGCAGTCAACATGTTCGGGAACGTACGACAAAGACAACAGGGCCTTCGGGAACCACTCGGAATGGGATGGCACCCCCCCGAGCTACCTGGAGGCCCTGCTTTCACGCGCGGAAACCGCCGCAGTCACCCGATCGAGACTCCCGTTCGATCGACAGAGTTCGAGATCGGTACGGGCAACAACCACTTACGTGTCGGGATGTTCCGGCAGGGCGAGCCAGTCCGACCAAGAGATCTCGCGGCCGAGGAAGCGCGGCTGCTCGAACGGCCAGTCGGCGGCGATCCACTGCGGCACCAGCGCGTCGAGGGCCTGCTCGACCTTGCTGCCCACCAGCTCGTCCACCACCCACCAGGAGATCTCGCCGTCCGCGCCGGCCCTCTCCGGTGGGTCGATGTAGACACAGCCGAGCAGAGCTGTCTCCGCCGTGTCGAACAGCGCGTAGTTGAAGGACTGGTGTGCGGCGATCTCCTTCTCGTGCCGCAACAGGTCGGCCTGATCGGCCTCGTAGGTCATGGTTGCCGCGGGCCAGCCCCAGGCCGGGCCGAAGATGGTCCACAGCCGCTCGCGCGAACCCATCACAGCCGGATAGTCGAGCGGGGTGTCCGCCTCCCGGATCGGCCGCAGATGATGGCCACCGCCCGGCAGCGGTACCAGGACGGGGTGGACGAATTGATCGGGAAGCCAGCTCATGGCGCCCGACCGTAGCAGCGCGCGGCCGTCCGCTCCCCCTGGATTTTCCCCGTACACCGCCAGGCCCTGCTCTCATGCCGGGCAGGGCCTGCGATGACCCGGCCCAGTGGTGTGAGGGTGTACTCGACGCGGGGTGGGACTTCCGCGTACGCCGTCCTTGTGACCAGGCCGTCTTTAGACGTTGCTTCTTGTAGTGGCTGTTGGAGCCTGAGCAATGCAGGGATACTGCTGCTGTGCTGTTGACGTGGATCGCTGAGGTTGCGGACGAGCCCTTGGTGCTGGAGCCAGCTGACCGGCGCGTGGAGTGGGAGACCAATACCTGGTCGCTGGGTGCGGCGGACGAGGACAGGAGATCGTTGTCCACGAGGTGGTGGCTGCCTTCGAGCGCACTGCTGCAGCCATCCAGGAACGCATTCTCGGCCTGCACGCACGACGAGCGGATCGCCTCCCCCCGCCGCTACCTCTCCAACGAGAGCATGGACAGGGTCTATCCGGACAGCACCCAGGCCCTCCCAGGAACCCCCTTCTGATCAGCTACACCACTCGGCGGGACATGACCCGAGGACGGCAGGGGAGAGGTTGTCGGGGCAACCCTCGAGCGGGAGACGGCGCAAAATGCTCGGCCGGAGTTCGGGTGAGAGGCGGGAGGGTGGGCGTTGACGGTCGCTCGCAGTTCGGGCAGCGCCGACTTGGTGGGGTTGGCAAGGTAGAAGTGCTGGTCGCTGCCGTATTTATCGCGCTCAGTCACAACTGTGACTGAGCACGACAGATGGCGCTTGAGCACGCTACTGAACTTCGTCCGGTGATGTCGGGCTGTTCGCCAGACAGCGTGGAGGTGACCTCGGTAGTCCTCGTTCAGTGAGATATCCGCAGGGCGGCAGCTTGACCGACGTCGAAGGAGACGCGCGGGAGCGAGTCCGGTGCCAAGCCGTGACGTGCTTCGAGGCTGGCGGGAAGAACCGGTCGGGCCCCCCCGGAACAGAAGCCCACTCAGGGGCAGTAGAACTGCACCCCGGTCAGCCTGTCGTTGGCGAATTCGCCGGCCCAGTCACCCGTGGCGCCGTACTGATGGCTCGGAGTGAAGTCCAGGTCCGAGTAGTTGTACGGGTCGTCGACGAACTTCACCTGGCAGGTGGAGTTGTTCAGCCAGGAGGACACCTGATTGTTGGCCAGGTCCCCGTTCAGGAAGTGGACGCTGTAGAGGTTGATGTTGCCGGTGGCCGGGGTGATGATCGCCTTGGAGCCCGTGCCCCCGCCGTGCTGGTAGAGGCACAGGGCCCAGCCCGGGCAGTCGGCGTACGGCGGATTTGCCGCGGAGGCCGGGGCCGCAGCGGACAGCAGCGCCGCACCGGCGACCACTCCCGTCGCGAGAGCCGCCTTGAGCGATCTCGTTCCGGATGAACTCATTCCCATGGCTTACCACCTTCTGAACCGCCGGTGCGGCTCGGTCCGGACCGCACGGAGCGACGCTCCGCGATCTTCACGGCAAAGCCTAACCGTGTGTGCCAGGTGAAGGTTTCGGATCGTCAACAACAAGCCAGACATGAGGTGTTGTGCCCGCGCCGCCAGATCGGATTTGTAGTCTCTCGCTGTTGCCCGCCGCCTCCCGTGGGCAGAAAGCCGCATCCCGCGGCTGAGGAGACGCCGCACCCAGCGGCCCCAGAAAAGAGACCACCGTGTCCCTGCACTTCCTTCACACACCGGGCCGCGCCACCCGGTACAGACCCGGCCCCGGCCCCCGGCGCACACTCGTGCAGGCGCTCTGCACCGCGTTGCTCGCCTCCCTCGTCACCCTGGTCGCACCCACGCCGGCGCAGGCCGTCGAAGACGTCACCGAGTCGTCCATCACGTTCAACACCCAGGGCGGCACCCGCTGGGACCTCGTCAGGTCGTCCCTGCTCAAGGCTGCCGACGTGATCGCCCTCCAGGAGACCGTGAAGCCACCGAGCGACTTCACGGGTGAGCAGGTGCTCCTCGACAACAGCACCGACACCACGCAGACCCCGACCGGGCTACCCAGTCTCAAATACCGTGTGAGCGCGGCTCGTTGGGGCAAGCCCGGCACGCGTGCGGCCCCCGGCGTCCTGATCTACCTGAAGATCTTGGACAAGACGGCCTGGGGTCAGACCACCGGCACAGACGACCCCGACACCGGCACCGAGGGCAACACCCAGAAGTCCATGGCCATCTGGCTGAAGGACGCCCCCGAGGACCTCAGCACCCTCGCCCCGCGCATCCGCGTGCTGCCCGCCGCGGACCCGGCCAACAAGTGGATCAGGACCCGCCCCGCATTCGGCGTACAACTGGGCGGCACCTGGTACTTCAACATCCACGCCGCGTCGATCCGCTCAGGGGAGACCCCCAACCCGCACGCCGTCGCCCTGATCAACACCATCTCCCAGACCATGGCCGGGCAGAGCTGGCGTGCCCTGGGCGACTTCAACAGTTCCGCCGCTCCCACCCGCGGCCGGTTCCCGAACACCTTCTACGCCACCAGTAACGGCCGCCCCGACGGCCCTCCCGCGACCACCCAGCTCTCCGGCTACGCCCTGGACTACATGATCGCCAGTGACCAGCTGGAGAACCTCTCGGTGTCCCTCAACGGCCGCAACGGTACCTCCGACCACTGGCCGGTGCGGTTCGCCCCCGCGGGCGGGCCCACGTGCGGCGACAGCTGGGGCAGCATCACCGTCTACAACCCGGTATCTCGTGCCGCCCGCGCCGCGGACGACGGCTCCTGCGGCCTGCCTCCCGCCGTGGTCTCCATGGGCGACAGCTACATCTCCGGCGAGGGCGGACGCTGGGCGGGCAACGCGGCCGCCTCGGCGGCCGGGTCGGCCTGGGGCACCGACCGGGCGGCAGTGAACTGCAACGCCGACGAGAGCACGTGTGACCACGACGTGTCGCGGGTCTACGGCGACACCGGGTACGACCGGGGCGCCGACGCCTGCGACAGGTCCGACTCCGCCGAGATCCGGGGCCTCGAACTCGAGGGCGTACCGCTGGAGCGGCGCTTCAACGTCGCCTGCTCGGGAGCCACCACCGACAACGTGACCACGACCGGGTTCAAGGGGCAGCGGCCCCAGGTCGAGGACCTACGCGAGATCGCGCAGAACAACGACGTGCGCATGGTGGTGCTCTCCGTCGGCGGCAACGACCTGAAGTTCTCCGACATCCTCCAGGACTGCGTCAAGGCGTACTTCTACCCGTCGGTGTTCAACAAGGGCTGCCGGGGGGCCAAGGAGAAGGAGTTCGCTGAGAGCCTCGGCCCCGTGCGGGCCAAGGTCGTAGGGACGGTCGAGACGATCCGGACGGTGCTGCGTGAGGCGGGGCAGGAGGACGGCACGTACCAGATCGTCCTCCAGTCCTACGCCAACCCGCTGCCGAGGGGCCGTAACTACCGCGACGCGGAGAACGCTCCCGTGCCGCCCGCCAACTACGGCCGCTACATCAACGGCGGCTGCCCCTTCCTCGACGCCGACAGCGACTGGGCACACACCTCCGTGGTGCCCCGGATCAGTGACATGCTGCGGGGTGCGGCCAACGAGGCGGCTGTCTCCTTCCTGGACCTGCAGAGCGCGTTCGCCGGGCACGAGCTGTGCAGCACGACGACGAGGCAGGCGGACTCGAGCCACCGGCTGACGGCTCCGCTGAGCGCCCACCACGCCGAGTGGGTGCGCTGGGTCCCGTACCTGTTCGAGGGGGCCAAGGACCTGCCGTGGCAAGCCCAGGGCCATCAGCAGGAGGCGATCCACCCGAACCGCTACGGCCAGCAGGCGCTCGCCGCCTGTCTGACGAAGATCGCCGCCCAGCTCGGTGACCACCCGGTGGCCTCCTCCTGCGTGGGTACCCCGTACGCTCTGCCCGGTGCCGTGGAAGGCTCGGTCGGCAACTCGGGCCAAGACCTCGGGCGTGGCAATCGCCGCGGCCCCGTGGCCGGGCTGCCCGACTGGAGCCGGGCCGGGTACCGCAGCGGTGAACTGCTGCCGTCCGCCGCCGCCCGCACCCCCGACTCCGCCTGCCACTTCGGCCCCTCCGCACTGGAGTCGCAGTTCCAGGTGAAGGCCGATGACGGGCAGGACGACACGGCGGGCCTTCAGAAGGCCATCGACCGGATCCGTAATGACTGCACTCCGCATGCGAGTGCCGGCCGGCTGTCGGTGATCGAGCTGCCCAAGGGTGTGCTCAACGTCAGCAAGCAGCTCTCCGTGGACGCTTCCTACCTGCTCGTACGAGGCCAGGGCGCGGACCCGGCGGACGGCTCACGGATCGTCTTCCGCCCCGACGAGAACACGCGGTACGACGTCCTCACCGCCAGGGGCGAGCGCTGGGACCAGGCCGGCATGGAGCACAAGTGCGAGTTCACCACCGGCAACAACGTCGGCACCGGCGGCTGGATCTGGCCGGGCCGCGGCCTGTTCCGGGTCCAGACCAGGGAGGCCGCCGCGAAGTACGCCGGAATCTGTGGCTTCCCGTCCAAGATCCCGGAGAACCGGCGTGACCTCTTCGAGGGGTCGGTCAACCAGCACTGGGAGTCGGGGGTCGCCGTCGGCGGGTCCCCCGGCGACGCCAACTACGCCGCGCGCCAGGGCGACCGGGTCGTCCAGCTGAACGCCAACGCGAAGATGGACGCCTTCAAGCCGGGCGGTGACCTGTGGGTGGGCGCCGCCAACAGCCTGAAGTTCTACCAGTCGCAGGAGATCGCGGGCGCCGAGAACGACGGCCGGCTGGAGAACCTGCACATGCGCCAGCAGGTGTTTACCATCGCCGCAGTGGACACCGCGAAGCGCACCGTCACCCTCGACAAGCCGCTGGAGTACGACCTGCCGGTGGACTCCACCTCCGACGGCTCGCCGCCCCTGGGGGTGAGCGGCAAGGCGTACGCCAGCAAGGTCACCGCGCTGAAGATGATCACCGATGTGGGCTTCGAGGACTTCTCCTTCACCGAGGACCTGAACGGCCTGCCGAAGCTCCGCGGCGGCACCTACCAGCTCGACCCCGCCCAGGCGGTCCACAACTACGGCAACCTGGCCCCCGAGTACGCCATGCACGGCATCGTCTTCAAGTGGGCCCGCGACTCCTGGGTGCGCGGCGTGCGCGCCGACATGGTCGGCTCGCACCCCGTTGTCACCGAAGTGGCCCGGAACATCCAGATCGAGCGCAACGTCTTCGACGGCTCCTGGAACAAGGGCAAGGGCGGCAACGGCTACCTGCGGGGATCACGGGTCTGGGACTCGCTGTACGCCTCCAACACCAGCCGCAACCTGCGCCACTTCACCTTCCAGTGGTCGGCGTCGGGCAACGTCGCGATCGGCAACGACTTCGACTCCGACCTCAATCTGCACGGCGGCTGGGAACGCCGGAACCTGTTCGAGAACAACACCGTCCGCGTGCCGTACAACCACTCCTCGGGCGAGTGCGACACCAACTGCGGCGGTGAAGGCGGCGCCGGCGACGACGGCACCTGGTGGCCGATCTACTGGGCCGCCGGCAGCAAGGGCATCGGCTGGTCGGGCTCCACCGGCCCGCAGAACGTCTTCTTCCACAACACCCTGGCCAAACAACGCGCCCCCGGAGGCCCGTACGAGCCCTACCATCCCTACGGCGACACCTCCCGGCTGTACCAGTTCGGCTCCGCCGCAGATGACGCGAGCACCTTCCAGCACCTAAGAAGCGCGGCCGGCCCGATCCAGGACTGGGCCACGAACGAGGGCATGGATTACTCCCGCGGAGACGGCGTCAACGCTTCCCGTACGGACTCCAGCCCTTCGCTGTTCCTGCGCGACTACCGCTCCTGACCCGTGGCGCCCCGGACCACCGCCCCGACCCTGCATCCGCACGGTCCGCTGGGGCGGGTTCGGGGCGCCTTGCGGTCACAGGAGACCAATGAGTGCGGGCCTGGGCATATAGGCCGGGGCCTGCACCCATGGTGCGCTGTCGAGGGCTTGCCGGTCTGGGACTCGTCTCACCCAGGCAGGCTCGTTCAAGCTCGCCAGAAGGGGTGAGAGGAACGACGGCCGAGCCCCCTGACCAGCAGTCTTTCCGTTGTACGGCAAGTTCTCGCTGCCTGCCTGGGCCCGTCGCCATCCAGGTGTTTCTGGCTGCTGTTGGCCACGCGCTTGCCACGTGGCCAACAGCGGGACTCTGCGACTCCGGGCGTGGCGCCAGAAGTGGGATGCTTGAGTGCGGCGGCTGGCGACATCCACGGGGCGAGCGTCGTTCGTTGCGTATCTAACCTCGCGCTTTCACGTGCGCTGGCGTCCGAGATGTGATCGAGAACGAGAGAAGTGCCCTGACCTGCGAAGATAGGGCTTGTCGAAGGTCCTGTCGGTTGCGAGGAAAGAAGCACTTCCCAGGTAAAGAAGCGTATCGGGTCCTATCCCCGTGTCCGTGTCGAGGGCGGTGGCCGCGGAATGGTCAGCCAGGCGGGCCGTGCTGCTGGTGGAGACCGTCCGCAAGAGCGGGCTGGATCAGGCGATATCTTCGGCGCTGGCGCCGTGGCGCAAGCCATGCTGCGGGGCGAGCCGGGCGTGTTCGGGCCGGTGGGCCTCGGACCCGACAGTCTCCCGCCTCGTCCACGCTCTCGCCTCGGCCGGGCCGAGGTCCTTGATGCCATCAGGGCACCCCGGGCTGGAGTTCGCGAGCGGGTGTGGAAGTGGGCCCACCGACTCCGCCGGCTGACCTTCGCGAAAGATCGAGGCTTGACTCGTACAGCGTCTCCACCTTTGGGTGGCTGGGGTCGACCAGGAGCACGGCGAGGGCCTCCGGCCGGTCCTCGACCAGCGCCTCGTGAAGCCGCTTGGAGGCTCCTGTCTTCCGCCACCGCGGGCGCACCATCAACTCGGACACGGAGAAAGTCGAGTGGGCCTTGGGCGGATCGATCAGGTCGGCTTGTAGCCGTCGTAGCCGTCGTAGCCGATGCCGCCGCCCGCCGCGCCGACGAGGCGACTGCGGCTCCGGAGCCCCCTGCCGGCACGCGGCGGGGCATCACCGGGACGGGAGTTCGGGTCCGGGTACGGCCTCGACGTGACCCCGGCAATACGCTATTCAATTCCGGCGGTGCATCATCTAGTGTTGTCGCCATGGCGAATCAGATTGCAGTCGGAACGAAGCTTCTGGAATACGTCAGGGAGTCCTCTCTCAGGGAGGACGATATTCTCCGCGATCTGCGACAGCTGACCGCGGAGTTACCCCAGGGGGAAGCGATGCAGGTCATGCCGGAAGAAGGGCAGTTCCTCGCGTTTCTGATCGCGTCGGCCGGTGTCGCCGACGTGCTGGAACTCGGCACCTTCACCGGCTACAGCACCCTGTGCATGGCCCGCGCTCTTCCGCCGCACGGGCGGCTGATCACCTGTGACATCACCGAGCGATGGCCGGAGATCGGCGCCGATCACTGGCGGCGCGCGGGCGTTTCCGAGCGCATCGAGCTTCGTATCGGTGCGGCGACCGATATTCTCGGGAAGATGCTCGCAGACGGTTGTTCCGACAGCTTCGGTCTCGTTTTCATAGATGCCGACAAAGCAAATTATCCCCGCTATTACGAACTGGCACTACGGCTTGTGCGGCCGGGCGGGCTGGTGGTCGTGGACAACACGCTTTTCTTCGGCCGGGTCATTGACCCCCTCGCCGACGACGCGGACACCGCCGGGGTCCGTGAGCTCAATGCCACGATCCGGGACGACCGGCGGGTCGACGTCTGCATGCTCCCGATGGCCGACGGCATCACACTGGTCCGCCGCAGGTGATCTTCTGCCGGCGGCTGCCGGACCGGGCCCGCCGGCCCGATCCGGGCGCCCTTTCGCGCTCAGTCCGGGAGTCCGGCCCGGGGCGGCGCCCGGTCGGCCAGGTCCGGAGCGATCAGCCGGACCGTCGTCGGAGGCTCCCGCCGCTCGGGGGTGAGGTGCAGCAACAGGACGTCCTCACCGGAACTCCCCGAGACCTCGTCCCGGCAGCCGCAGGGTTGCTCGTCCAAGCCCGCGAACCGGTAGGCGATCTCCATCACCCGGTTGCGGTCGGTGGCGCGGAAGTCCGCCAGCAGATGGACACCGGCCAGGGCGGCTTGGTCGACCAGCCAGTTCAGGATGATCGTGCCGGCGCCGAACGCCACCACACGGCACGAGGTGGCGAGCAGTTTGAGGTGCCACGCCCGTTCGTGCTTCTCGAGCAGCACCACGCCCACGGCGCCGTGCGGCCCGAAGCGGTCCGTGAGTGTCGTGACCAGAACCTCATGGCTCGGGCAGGCGAGGAGCGCGCGCAGCACCTCGTCCGGGTAGTGCACCCCGGTCGCGTTCATCTGGCTGGTGCGCAGGGTCAGTTCCTCGACCCGCGACAGCTCGTCGTCCGTGGCCCGCCCGATCCGCATCACCATGTCCAGCGAGCGGAGGAAGTCCTCGGACGAACCGGCGAACCGCTCCCGCTCGTCCGTGCGCCGGAAGCCGGCCTGGTACATCGTCCGGCGCTGTCGCGAGTCGACGGTCACCGACCTCGGGCTGAACTCGGGCAGGGACAGCAGTGTCGCCGCGTCCTGTGCCGCGTAGCAGCGCACCTCGGGGAGGTGGAAGGCGACCTCGGCCCGCTCGGCCGGCTGGTCGTCGATGAACGCGATGGTGCCGGGAGCGAAGTCCAGCCGCTCGGTGATCCGGCGTACCGCGTCCGACTTGGGCCCCCAGCCGATCTCCGGGACGACGAAGTAGTCGGCGACGCCGAGGGCCTTCAGCCGTGCCCAGGCGATGTCATGGTCGTTGCGGCTGCACACCGACTGCAGGATGCCCCGCGCGTCCAGACCGATGATCAACTCACGGTTCGCCTCGGACAGGACGACGTTCTCGTCCTCCAGCAGTGTGCCGTGCCAGAGCGTGTTGTCGAGGTCCCAGACCAGGCATTTCACGGTCCCGGGCGGCGCCTCCGGCGCGGTGTCGCTCATGTTCGGCTCCTTGTGATGACGTCCGGGTGACGAGGTCGGCCACGGGTGAGGTCACCGCCGGCTGAGCGCGTGGTCGGCCAGGATCAGCTGGCACATCTCGTCGCTGCCCTCGATGATCTCCATGAGCTTGGCGTCGCGGTACGCCCGCGCGACGAGGTGACCGTCCCGCGCCCCGGCCGACGCGAGCACCTGCACCGCGGTGGCCGCGCCCCTGGCCGCGTGCCCGGCACTGACGTACTTCGCCATCACGGCGGCGGTGACCAGGTCGGGGGCGTTCTCGTCCCAGCGGCGGCTGGCGTACTCGCAGGCGCGGGTGGCGACCTGTTCGGCGGTCCACAGGTCGGCCAGGTGCCGGGCGACGAGCTGGTGCTGTCCCAGTGGGCGGCCGAACTGGTGGCGGGAGCGGGCGTGGTCGACGGCCGCACTCACGCAGGCCCGCAGGATTCCGACACACCCCCACGCGACCGAGATCCGGCCATAGGCCAGGGCCGTCGTCACCAGCAGGGACAGTGGCTGCCGCCCGCCACCCAGCAGGCTGCCGAGCGGCAACCGCACGTCGTCGAGCAGGACCTCCGCGTGCCCGGCCGCCCGGCAGCCCAGGGGATCGGCCACCGGCCGCACCTGGACACCGGGGGCGTCGCGGGGCACCACCACCACGGCACCGTCCTCGCCCATCCGGGCGACGACGAGGAAGAGATCGGCGTACGCGGCGGCAGTCACCCACTTCTTGCGGCCGGTGAGCGACAGGGTGTCGCCGTCGACGGTGACGGTGGTCGCGATGGCCGACAGATCGCTGCCTGCCTGAGGTTCGCTGAAGGCCACGGCCGCCGTGCCCCCCGAGGCCAGCCGCGGCAGCAGATCCGACGCCTGCTCCGGGTCACCGAGCCGTTCGACGGTCCACGCGGCCATGCCCTGCGAGGTCATGACGCTCCGCAGCGAGCTGCACAGACTGCCGACATGGGCGGTGAACTCGCCGCTGTCCGCGCTGCTCCACTCAGGTCCGCCGTACCTCGCCGGGATCTGGGCGGTGAGCTGCCCGGCCGCACCGAGTCTCCGCACCACGTCCTCGGGCAGCCGGCCCGCCCGGTCCCAGTCGGACGCCCGGTCGCCGACCAGTTCGGTGACCGCCGAGGCCGCTGCGGCGACGGCGTCACGCACCGGAACCGCCGGGGGCCGGCTGCCGGAGCCGTTCGACCAGTGAGCCCATCCGCCGCACGGTGCGGAAGTTGTCCATCCGCAGGTCGGCGCCACGGATGGCGATGCCGTACGTCCTCTCCAGATGCACCACGAGTTCCATGGCGAAGATGGAGGACAGCCCACCGTTACCGAAGACGTCCGCGTCGGCCGCCCAGTCCCTCCCCGTGTGCTTCGCCAGGAATTGCAGCAGGTCCGTCCGGACCGTGTCGGCGTCGCCGGCGGGTTCCGGCACCGGACGGTCGGGTGACGTGGTCATGTCTGTTCTCCCTCGTATTCGTAGAAGCCGCGCCCGCTCTTGCGGCCGAGGTGGCCGGCCCGCACCATCTCCAGCAGTAAGTCGCAGGGGCGGCAGCCTTCGTCTCCGGTCCGGCTGTGCAGCACCCACAGCGAGTCGACCAGGTTGTCCAGCCCGATGAGGTCGGCGGTGCGCAGCGGGCCCGTCGGATGACCCAGACATCCCTGCATGAGCCGGTCGACCGACTCGACGTCGGCGGTGCCCGCCGCCACCACCCGGACCGCGTCGTTGATCATGGGATGCAGGATCCGGCTGGTGACGAAACCCGGCGCGTCCGTGACGACGATCGGCTCCCGGCGCAGCGCGGCGAGCAGCGCCCTCAGCGCCTCCAGGGTCGCCTCGCCGGTCCACGTACCCCGGATGACCTCGACCGTCCGGATCAGGTAGGGCGGATTCATGAAGTGGGTGCCGATGAGGTCCTCCGGCCGGGCCGCCGCCCGGGCCAGCTCGTCGATGGGGATCGCCGACGTGTTCGAGATGATCGGGACGCCGGGCGCGACCAGGGCGGACAGGTCCGCGAGGACCTTCGCCTTCGCGTCGGCGTCCTCGGTGACCGCCTCGATCACCGCGGTGGGTGCCGCGTCGCCGGCCGTCACCAGATCGGTGAGCGACAGGCCGGTGACGAGAGCACCGGGGGCCACCCCCTCCGGCAGTGCGCCCATCAGCTGCGCCATCCGCACCTGGTGCCCGATCCTCGCCGGTGCCTCGTCCAGCCGGCGCCGGTCCAGGTCGATCAGCGACACCGCGATCCCGTGCCCGACGGCCAGCGCGGCGATGCCCGACCCCATCACCCCCGCTCCGAGCACAGCCAGTCGCAGCCCGGCGCCGGGCGTACCGCTCTCCGCTGCCATGTCGTCCCTCTTTCGGTCCCGGCCCGGCCGGGAGGCCTCCGGGCTACGTCGAAACACGGTGATCGCCGAGGCGGCCACGGGAGTACCCCCGGGCCGCCGCCCGCGGTCATTCCTCCGAGCGGCCCGCTTCGGCCCGGGAAGGCCACGGTGGTGCGAGACCGCCCGTGGGTTCCGTGTAGAACTGCTGCGCCCACTGCCGGTACCGGCCGATCGGACCGTCGCCCCTGGCGAGCTTCGGGTGCTCGACGTGCTCCTGGTGGTGCCACATCAGCAGGTCCGCGCCGGTGTCGACGCTCGCCACCCGCTGGAGGACAGCGCTGAGCAGCCGGGCGGCGGGCAGCGCCGCCGCGCGCCCGATCCGCTCGGGCACGCCCGGGATGCCGGCCAGCTCCAGCTTCGTACCGAACCGGAGATGTATACGCCCCGCGACGGTCGCGGTCGCGTGGAGCATCACGTACAGGTTGCCCGCGTCCCGGGGCAGAACCGTCCTCGCCGCGATGGTGCCCAGTCCGATCACGGTGAGCGTGTACGACTGGCGGGACCCGCGCATCATGGTGCCGCGGGCGGTGGCGGTGACGGTGCTGATCGGTTTCCCGGCCACCGGTGCGCCCCCGATCTCCAGATCCTTGAGACCGTGCAGCGCGGGCAGATGACCCCAGTCGAACGCGTTCTCGATAACGTCCTGCGGGTGGCCGGCGATGTCGAAGGTGTCGTGGCTGTACGGCTGCCGCTCATCCATCGGCAGGGCCGGGACGTCCCACTCCGGGGGCAGACCGAGGGCGTGCCACCACACGTAGACCGAGCCGTTGACCTCGCAGACCGGGTACTGCGACAGCGACGCCTTCGGCGGCGGCTTGTCGTACCCGGTACGTACGCAGGCACCGGCCGGGTCGAACGCGAAGCGGTGGAAGGGGCAGACGATGTCCTCGCCCTCGACCGATCCTCCGACCCCGAGATGCGCCCCCAGGTGCGGGCACCGCGGCCGGACGGCCCGCAGCAGACCCCGGGTCGTCCGGTAGAGGACGACCTCCGCGCCCGCGAGCGGACGCGTGGTGACGGATCCGCGGCTCAGCTCGTCGCTGAAGGCCAGGCAGAACCACCCGTTCGGGTAAGGACGGGAGGGAGCGTGCAGGGTGTCGGCCGGGGCCGCGCCGGGCCGGCCGACCTCGCGGGAGCTGAGAAGCTGCTTCACTAGAGGCTTCAGGTGGGGCTTCATGGCGTCACTCCTGGTGCTGCACCGGGCAGGCGGAGGCTCCCGCCCGGGGGGTGGACGGCTGGGCAGGCGCGGACCGCGGCGAGGCGGCATGCAGCTCGGTGCTGTCGGCGATGCCCGTCCGCCGCTCGCTGAGCCGCAGGGTCAGCCCGCGCGAACTCAGACTGGTCTCCACCTTGGGCTTGAACGGCTGCTCGCCGGCCGGGGTCAGCTCCCAGCGGGAGACGATGGCGGTCAGGGCCAGGATGGCCTCGGTGAGGGCGAACTGGTCCCCGATGCACTTACGGGGGCCCGCGCCGAAGGGGATGTAGGAGGCCCGGTCGGGCTGGACGCCCAGCCAGCGGTCCGGGTCGAACCGGTCGGGATCGGTGAAGAGGTCGGACCGCCGGTGCAGGAGGTACGCACTGAGCACCAGGGTGCTGCCGCTCTTGAGCCGTACTCCGCCGAGTTCGGCGTCCTGCCTGAGGGTGCGGGTCATCATCCAGGCGGGCGGGTACAGCCGCAGCGTCTCCGTCACGACCCGGGAGGCCAGGCCGAGCGACGGCAGGTGCGCGGCATCGAGCTTACTGCCGGCCAGGACACTGTCGGTCTCGGCCTGGAGGCAGCGCTGGACGTCCGGGTTCGTGGCGAGCAGATGCAGCGCCCAGGCCAGGGTGATGGCCGTGGTCTCCATACCGCCGAGGAAGAACGTGAGTGCCTCGTCGGCCAGTTCGGCGTCGCTCAGCTGTTTCTGGCCGTCGTCGCTCTCCTCGTCGACCGCCCCGACCAGCGTCGAGAGCAGATCAGCACGGTCCGTCGGATCGGCACGCCGCTCGGCGATGATCTCCGCGATGGTGTCCGACAGGCGGTGCCGTGCCTGGTCGTACCGCCGTTTCTGCCGAGTCGGCAGCTGGCGCAGCAGGGCCGGCGTCATCATCCGGCGGAAGAACGCGCTCACGATGGTGGCGGTGTCGGCCAGGGCGCGCCGCATGGTCTCCTCCGGCAGCGCGCCACTGAACATCGTCTCCATGGTGGCTCGCGTCGTCAGCGTCATCATTTCCTGGGTGACGTCCAGGATGTCGCCGTCACGCCAGGACCCGGCCTTCAGCTCCGCCGCTCGGGCGAACACCGCACCGTACCCAGGGAGCCGGGTGGGGTGGAAAGAGGGCTGGCACAGCCGCCGCTGCCGCCGGTGCAGGGTGTACGAGCAGGTGGACAGGCCGTCGCCGATGACCTCGCGGATCCGGTCGTAGATCGGACCGCCCTTGTCGTAGACGCGGTCGTTCAGGAACACCTGCCGCGTCAGGGCCGGATCACAGACCATCACGGCGGTACTCGGGCCCAGCCGGACGCGGACCATCTCGCGGTACCCGGACAGGGACATGATGAACGCCAGCGGATCGCGGAGCAGTGGCAGTGCGTGGCCCAGCAGCGGCAGGGCCCGGGGAGCGAGCGGAACCGACGCCGCAGTCGCGGTACTCGTGTCTGTCATGGACAACCTCATTCTGTAGGTGAACCACCGGCTGATGCCGCGCCGACGGAATCGCGGGTGATCTCGATCAGCGCGGTGGTCCAGCGGAAGCCGACCCCGAAACTCACGACGAGGACGCGGTCCCCGGCCCGCAGGGCGCCGGAGCGGAACGTCCGGTCGAGGGCGAGCAGGACGTCGGACGGGCCGGCGTGGCCGAGGTGCCGGCCGTAGGTCCAGGTGGTGTCGTCGGCACGCAGGCCGAGCGGGGAGCCGCTGAGCAGCAGGTCGAGGACGACCGACCCGATCGCGATGGGCACCACGTGCGAGATGTCCGCCGGTTTCACGGCGGCCTCGTCGAGGACGGTCCGGATGCAGCGGTGGGTGGCACGTTGCAGCACCTCGATGTGGGGCATGAACCCGGTCTCCTCGACCGGGAACCGCCGGGCGGCACCGGTGTGCCCCTCTCTGGCACGGGTCTGCGCCTCCAGTTGCGGCTCGGTGACATGGGCGGTCGCCACCAGACGGGCGAAGCCCGTACCGCGCGTGAGGACGGCGGCGGCACCGGCGTCACCGGCGATGTAACCCAACTCCCGCGAGTATCCCCATCGTTCGTCCGGGAAGCGGGCACCGGTCGTGACCAGCGCGGCTTGCGCGGCCGGCCGGGCGGTGAGGTGTTCGGCCGCGGTGACGAGGGCGGCGGCCCCGCCGTCACTGGCCGCGCCCACCTCGATCCCGGCGGTGTTCTTCCCGCCCAGCACCCGCGTCAGGTAGGCCACGGGCGTGTAGTGGTCTCCGTCCTGGAAGCCGGCGTGCACGAGCAGACTCAGGTCGGCACTGGGGACGTCCGCGTGGCGCAGCGCCCTGAGGCCCGCCCGGGCCGCCATCTGCGTCGCTGTGTTGTCCGTCGAGACGGCGGCCGAGGTGAATCCGTTGAGTGCCAGGGTCGAGGGCTGCCGGGTGCCCGGGACGCCCTGCGGCTCCTGCTCTGCGGGCCTGATGGGGGGTACCCACGCTCCGGTCCCGGCGATCGTGATGTCCTGCCACAACACTGCTGTCTCCTCGGCTGTCACGAAAGGGGCGACTGGGGAACGCGGGCGCGCGGCCGGATCACTTCTCCGCTGTGGTCCAGGGGGTGTGCGGTGACCCCGGCGATCCGGGCCAGCACCCGGCCGTCACCGGTCGCCGCGGTCAGGTCCCCGGTGGCGTAGTCGCAGTGCAGCCGGATGGCCGGATGGTCCGCGCTGAGCCGGCAGTCGTTGCCCGGCCCGCCGAGATCGACTTCGTCGAGGCCGGCCATCGGGCCCACCAACGGCGGGCTGTCACCGCGCGGCGGCAGCAACAACAGGTGCACCATCGCGTCCAGCAGGATCGTCGGCACGGTCATCCCGGCCAGGGCCGGAGCCCAGGCGGCGTGGTCCAGCCCGAACCTGGCGCTGTTCCCGTCCGGGCCGCGGGCGTAGTCGCTGGTGCCGGCGAACGGGCCGGTGAGCGAGATCGGCGGATCGGGGGAGTAGACCGGCATCGCGAAATCGGGTTCGGGCTCGTAGGACGAGCAGTCGGGAGGGCCGGCGAGCGCGGGGTAGCGATCCGCCAGCAGGACCTTCGTCTCGCACAGCAGGTCGTTGAAGCGCAGCACCTTGCCGTTCTTGCCGAGCCGGTGGGCCGTCATCCTGACGGACACCTCGGCGCGGTCGCGCTCGCGGCTGGTGACCCGGGCCTCCACCGCGACGGTGCGCAGCGGCCCGCCGAGCCTGACCGTGATCGACGTCCGGCAGGAGAGGTCCCGGAACCCGGTGACCACGAGACCGGGGCACAGGGCCGCGGCCGCGCCGGCCGCTGCCTCCAGGGTGAACGTACCGGGCAGTGTGTACTCCCCGTTGACCCGGTGGTGGCGCATCCACCGGCCGTCCTGCTCGGCCAGCGTGAGCGGATCCCAGGTCTTGGTGAAGACGGCCCAGTCCTCGCCGCGGTACTGGACACCGTCGAGCAGTGGCGTCTTCAGTTCCGGATCCGGCGGGGCGGCCGGTGGCGCGTCCGGGGCGGGGACCCGCGGATCGGCGGCGGCCCCGTAGGTGCTGATCCCGCGCAGGGCCAGCAGGCGGCGCTCTTCCTCACGGATGAAGAACGACACCCCGCCGGCCGGTGGCCGGGTCACGGCGGACAGGAACTGTGCCTGCCCCTGCGCGGTGCTGATGTAGGCGTCCATCTGGTTGCGCTTGAGGGTCTCGCGCATGCTGACGCTGCTGGCGACACCGACCTCCCGCCAGCCGCTCCACAGGACCGCGACCTCCCGGTAGCCGTCCGGGCCCTGCCGCCGGCCCTGGGCGCTGGCGTACGCGAGGTACTCGTTGACGGCGCAGTAGTCGATGTCACCGGGCGCGGGGGCGAGGGTGGCGAGGGTGCTGAAGTTGCACCAGATCCGGGGCGGACGACCGGCCAGGGCCCGCTTGAGATTGCGGTAGCCGGTCGCCTTGGTGGTCCGGACCGCCCGGAAATCGGTCAGGGTCTTGGCGTGCAGCGCACGCGACCGCAGGTCGAGGACGGTGTTGACGAGCAGGTCGATCTGTCCGTGCCGGGCGAGGACCTCGGTGAGGACGGCGGTGGTGCGCTCGGCGTCCAGGATGTCGCACGCCCGGTGGTGCACACGGTCCTGGCCGCACAGCTCCGCCAGCCGTTCCACCGTACGGTGCACTTCCAGGCGCGCCTCGGCCTTCTCGTACGCGGCTCGCAGCTCGCGCACCGACGCGTCAGGGCGCCTGCGGCGTTCGGCGGCCATGAACTCGGCCTGCGGGGGCAGCGCGTCGCCGGTCTCCGGCAGCGGGGTGCGGCCTATGACGTACACGTGCGGCCGTTCGCTGGTGCGGGCGAGGGCATGGAGAAGCTCGGGCGTGATTCCCCGGGCGCCGCCGAAGGCGACCACGACCGCGCCGGGCGGCAGCGTGGCCTCTCCCGCGGGGAGCGGTGGCGCGTGGTCGTCTGCGACGGCCAGGGTCAGCCAGTTGCCTGCGCGGTGGACGAGCGTGTGCGTCGGTACCTGGGCCGTGCCCGCCCGCGCGAGCTGGTCCAGGGCGGTGGCGGCGTCCGGTGCGTCGCTGAGCAGGGTCACCCCGCCGCACTGCGGGACCTCGGCCCGGACGGATCGGATGAGGCCGGTGAACAGGCCGCTCAGCGGGGGTGGCAGGTCGTGCGGCACCTCTCCGAGCAGGACCGCGCTGAGCGAGCCGCCGGTACGCAGCGCGGGCAGTGCCGCCTGCAGGGTGGTGAACGTGAGGTCCTGGAGATCTTCCAGCCGGGTGGCCTCGGCCTCGTCGCCCAAGTCGTCGTGGGCGGGCAGCCGCGACAGGACCCGGATGTGACGGGGGACGAACGGCAGGGCGGCCAGGGCGCCGGGAGCCTCCTCGGCCGGTACGTGGTCGGCGGCCCCGACGCCCGCTCGCGGCGACCAGACGGCGATGTCCGGGCCGGTGACCGCAGCCGCGAGATCCGGGGCGTCGGTGAGGACGATGGTGCCCGGCGGGATCGGCGCCGTGCCCGATCCTCCCGGCGGCGGGGGCGTCGGGACGAGCCGGAAGGTCTGGCGTCGGCCGGTGAACTCCTCCGCTCGTCCGGGCGCGGCGGGTACCGGTCCGGTCCTCGCGGGGTGACTCGTTTCCGTACGCACGGACTCCTCCGGCCCGGTGCGTACCGCGGCCTCCGGGGAGTCGCGGGTGGGCCGGTCGTCGGACGGCCGGGTGAACCGGATCGGCGGTGATCCGGCGGCGGCGGGCGTCACCACGGTGTCCGTCGCGGTGACGACGCCCTTGAGGACCGCCAGCAGGGCGTCCAGCGACAGATAGGTGTGTCCGGCGCCGTCCAGCACGGGCAGGGCGTGCGCGGGCGTCGCCGGGTGTTGCGGACCGGCACCATCGACCGCGGTGGAGAGCGTGCCCAGGACGGGCAGGCGGTGCTCCAGCGCGGTCGAGCGCCGGGTGACCGCCAGCACGGCGGCACCTTCGGCGATGGACCGGCCGTCCGGCACCAGACCGTCGAGGTAGCGGTCCCAGCCGCTGATCGGCCGCAGGCATACGGCTCCGACGAGGGCCAGATCGCAGGCCCGGTGGCGGAGCTGGCGCAGAGCCAGGTCGACAGCCGTGTGTGTGGAGTCACGCTGGGAGTAGAGGCTGGCTCCCATGGCCTGGAAGTCGTAGTAGTTGGCAGCCCGGCCCGACAGGATGCAGGAGACCGCGCCGGTGAAGTCGTCCTCGTTCAGGTCGCCGGGGATCACCCCCTCCGCCTCGGCCATCCCCTTCGCCAGGTACTCCCTCAGCGTCCGCGCCTGCACCGGGTCGGGCAGGATGCCGAACGTGGTGGCGGCCTCGCGGGCGTGCACCCGCAGCGCGGCCTGGGTGTTGTGCGTGGTCGGCAGCGTCGATCCCACCATCACCGCGGTGGTGGGCCGCAGGCTGGTGCCCGGCTCCCCGAGCTGGTCCAGCAGCGGGCCGAGGGCCTCGAGCATCATCAGGTGGGCGGCGTCCATGTGGCGCATCGTCAGCGGCGGGATGCGCACGTCCCGTGGGGACGGCAACGGGTACGGCGTACCGAAGCCGGATTCCGGGAGCGGGCCGTCACCGGCCAGCCAGGCGGGCACCCGGGCGGCGTCCAGGCCGGGCAGGTGGGTGTTCCAGCCCACGACGACCAGGTCCTCGGCGCCGGCGGCCGCGTCGCCTCCGCGCCTGTGAACGGGGGCGGCCGGCGGCACGCGGTCGGACAGGACCACGTGCGCGTCCGCTCCGCCGAGGCCGAACGACGACACCCCGACCACGCGCGGTCGTGCCTCGTCCGCCGGCCAGGGCGCGTCCTTGACCGGAACGGTCAGGTGGGTGCCGTCACCCAGGAGCGGATGCGGGTCGGTGACCACGGGCTGACCGGGAACCGCTCCGCGTTCCAGGGCGACCAGCGCGTGCGCAACGGACACCAGGCCCGCCAGCACGCCGGTGTGCCCGAAGACCTGCTTGTTCGACGTCAGCAGGCACGCCCGCTCACGCGGCCCCAGCCGGGAGAGCAGCGAGCGCAGTTCGATCTCGTCGCCCACCGGCGTGCCGGTGCCGTGCGCCACGACCCAGTCCACGTCGTCGGCCTCGACGCCCGCGTCCGCCCAGGCCCGGGCGATCGCCAGCTCCTGCCCGCGCGTGGCCGGAGCGTGAATGCCCTTGCCCCGGCCGTCGGCGGCGAGACCGGTGCCCCGGATGACACCGAGTACCGGGTCGCCGTCGGCCACGGCCCGCGCGTACGTCTTGAGGGTGAGCACGATGGCGCCCTCACCGATCAGGGTGCCGTCGGCAGCCTGGTCGAAGGGGCGCACCCTGCCGCTCATCGAGATGCCCTGGGCGCGGCAGAAGAGCGTGAACCCGATCGGCTCGATCACCGAGGTCCCACCGGCCAGCGCCACGTCGCAGGAGCCTTCGCGCAGCGCCTTGACCGCGGCGTCCACGGCGAACAGCCCGCTCGCACAGGCCGCGTCGAGGGTCAGATGCTGGGAGTCGGCGGGGATCAGCCCGCGCAGCGCGTTGCGGGAGACGGACGCGGGCAGGTACGCCTTCGGATCCCCGCCGTCGCCGCCGTAGTGCGCGCTGAGCGCGTGGTCGGCCAGCTCGGCCAGCCAGTCACCGTCCGCGCCGGCCGGGACGGCGTCGCGCACCATCCGCCGGTACTCGTCACCCAGGACGACACCCTGGGGGCCGAGCCCGGTCTGGTCGTGGATACCGGTGGTCGCGGCGAGCCACCGGTCCGTCGCGCGTCGGTTCACGCCTGCCAGCGCCTGGACGGCGCAGTGGCGCAGCCAGCGGGTGGTCCGCGGCCAGCCGGGGTGGTCGGCGTTCCCGTCCGGTTCGGCGATCGAGGCGGGGTCCGGGACGAAGTCGTGGAGGTACCCGGCCTCGCGGACGTAGAAGGCGTCGGTCTCCTCACGGGTGGGGGCCCAGAAGTGCTTCAGGTCGAAGGCGGACGGTTCGCTGGAGAGCAGGACGCCCTCCCGCAGCCGGTCCCAGAACTCGGCCGCGTTGTTCGCGCCGGGCAGGGCCAGGCCGAGACCGACCACCGCGACGGCGCCGGGATCCGTCTCCTGTGCTTCGTCCGGCGCTTCGTCCGGCGCGGGGGCAGCCGCCGGGTGTGCAGGCGCCGGCGCGGACGCTGCGGGCGCGGGTGGGGGCGTCGGTGCGGCGGCCGGTGGAGGTGTCGGCAGGGCGGCGGCCGACGCGGGGGACGGCTCCGGTGTACGTACCGGAACAGGGGCCGCCGGCCGCTCGGGGGCGGGCCGGTGAGCCTCCGACGGCGTCGTCACCGCCGCCGAGGGGGCCGGCTGGCGCCGGGCGGGCCCACTCACCTGGTCCGCGAGCCTGCTGTGCAGTCGCATGCCCTGCATCCCACCGATGCTGATTCCGCCGTCGGCGACGATGGTCTGCCCGGTGATGAAGGCGGTGTCCTCGTGCAGGAGATGGCAGATCAACTTGGCGGCGTCCGGCGTCGAGAGGGTACGGCGCATCAGCTCGCTGGTCCCCGCCGGGTCGGTGTGCACCGCCGCCGGATCGTCGAGATTGACGACGATCTCGCTGTCGACGGAGCCCAGCAGCACCGTGTTGACCCGGACGCCCTGGCCGGCCAGTTCGAGCGCCAGATAGCGGACCAGGGACTCCAGGGCCGCCTTGGTGACCCCGCCGGGGCCGTAACCCGGAACCGGCTGGTGTGCCCCGACGCTGGACAGGCAGAGGATGCTCGCCCCCTCTCTGCCCTTCATCAGCTCGGCCGCCCGGCGCGAACAGTGGTAGGCGCCCATCACATTGGTGGACCACGCCCGCTGCCAGTAGGTGTCGTCGATGTCGAACAGAGGCAGGAAGGCCCCGCCCGCGGCGTTGTTGACCAGGATGTCCAGGCCGCCGTGGCGCTCCTGGATCAGGTCGAACATCCGGTCGATCTCGCTGGTCTTGGCCACCGAGGCACGGATGAACTCGCAGCTGTGACCAGCCCGCTCCAGCTCGGCCCGCAGCAGCTCCGCCTGCTCGACCGAGTGGAAGTAGTTGACGATCACATGGGCGCCGCCCTGTGCCAGGCGGCGGACGATGTCCGCGCCGAGGCTCTTCGCGGCTCCGGTCACCAGTGCGACCCGGCCTCGCAGGCTGTCTGTGGAGGTCATCGCCCGGCAGCCCCCGCCCGCGTCTGTACGACGGTCTCCGCGATCCGGCGCAGGGTGCCGACGGTCAGCAGGGAGGAGTTCGACCGCAGATCGGGCAGGTCGAACCGGTCGGACACCCGCCCCAGCAGGACGACCTGCTTGAGCGACTCCACACCCAGTTCGGACTCCAGGCCGTCGTCCTCGCCGAGGAGGTCCGGCGGATAACCGAGGAAGTCCCCGTACAGCGTCTGCAACTCGGCCAGCACCGACTCGTAGTCCAACCCGACGGACGTGGGCGTGGCGTCGGGGGCTGCGGCGACCACGGGCGGAGCGACGGCGACGGGTGCGACCGGCACCGCGGCCGCGGGGGCCGGAGAGGCGACGGGGGTCACATAGGACACGGGGGCCGCCGGTATGGACACACCGGGCGGCGGAACGGCTGCGGGGGACACCGGAACCGGCTCGGCCGCCACGGGCACGCTCACCTGCGCGGCAGGACCGTGTCCGTTGCTCGACGGCGCCGGCACGCCGGAGCGGAACGGGCTGCCCGCGGCGGACTCGGTGACCAGCGCACGGACGGCTTCGGCCGGATCGCTCTCGCTCAGCGGGACGACACACCGCACGCCCGGGACCGACGCCTCGACGAACTTGGTGACGACGGGCCACTCCCCGCACTCCACGAAGGCGTCGGCGCCCGCCGCGTGCAGGTCGCGGATCGTGTGCAGCATCCGGACGCGGGCGGTGAGCGCGCCGGCGACCAGGTCGACCGGGTCGTCGTCGCCGATGTCCCGCCCCAGCCAGGGGGAGCACACTCGCCAGCGTCCGGCCCCGTACGGAACGCGGGGCGCGGTCGCCCGCAGGTCGCGCGCGGCCTGCGCCATGGCCGGGGAGTGGGTCGGATGTGGGACGCCCAGGGGGAAACTTGGCCAGTCCAGTGCGTCGGCCACCTGTTTCACCTGCTCGATCAGCGCTTCGGGACCGCTGATGACGCTCTGCCGGGGGGCGTTCTCGCAGGCGAGTACCAGGTGGGGATGGTTGATCAGCCCGGCGAGCGACTCCGCCCTGAGGCCGTCCACCCCGACCGCCAGCATCTTTCCGTCCCAGCTCTGCCGGGTCAGAACCTGGGACCTGGCCACGGCCAGGCGCGCGGCGTCCTCCACGGACAGGTGTCCCGCGGCGGCCAGGGCCCACAGCTCCCCGATGCTCTGCCCGACGACGGCGACGGGCCGGGCCCCTTCGGCGATCAGCATGTGATGCGTCGCGATGCTGACCGCGAAGATCTCCAGATACTGCACCTCCGGGCCGCGCTGGTCGCTCGTCTCGTTGTGCTCGATCAGCCGCGCACTGATATTGGGCAGCCCCATTTCCCGGGCCGCTTTGTCGATGCGGGACAGTGCTTCACGTACGGTCTCGTAGCGGTTGTGTAAATCACACAGAATTCCCCCTCGTGGGGCGGCCACCGTACCGGGCATGACAAAGACGGTATTCACCACGTGCATCACCCTCATCTCTGCCCCGACCGCAGGCGAATTCGCATGGCCGACCGGGGTCGTGAAACGCACACGACGGCGCGACGAAACATGTCCTTACATGGTTGCACCCGGGCGGCGGGCGAAAGCAGATGCACCCCTGGCCGCCCCTCGTTGATTGCCATTCCTGTGAATGTGTGACTCCGGAACCGAATCTCTCCTGCTGAACGGGGTTGCCATTGAAGGTAGCGGCGCGCCTCCCGGGGGGTCAACGATCCAGTTTCGGCCTGAAGTGATTGCGCCCACCAGTTTCCAAGCATGTAACAGTGGAAGGCGATTGCGCTCTTGCCGCCAGATGGGACGCGTGTTAGCCGCGGCCGGTCGTTTGATACGTTAGCCTCCGTAGTGCCCCGCTTTGAACCGACGTGATCGAGGCCCTCAAACATCATTCCGCCGGGAATTCGATCCAATTTTGACAAGCCGGCTTGGCCGAGACCGGACGCCTGGTCCCGGCTATCAAGAGTCCCGGGCGGTTCGCCGACGCAGACACAATTTTTGTTTGGTATTTGTTTGCCGGCTCTTCGGTGCCCATTTGAAGTCCGATTCGAAACCGGGGCTTTCGGGGGCCGCCGCGGTGGGGCCGTGGGCAGGATTGACGGGCGGTTCCCGCCGCAACAGGCCGCTTCGGCGTCGGTGACGCTCTCGCCCCGCCGTCGGGGCCGGGCCGCCATCGGGGGTGGGGCGACGCCGGGGGCGAGAGGCTGCCGGCCGGCGAAGGAACAGGTGATCTCGGCATGGAGCCCGGCCTGACCCGACGGCGCGATGCGCGCCGGTGCGGCTGATGCTTCGGCCGTTCGTGATGGTGGGGCGTCACCGGGGACGTGCGCGCCCCCGACCGTCCGGATATTCGGATGGTTCGGGGCGAGGGCGGCGCGGCAGGATGTTCCGCATGACATTGCCCACCCCCGAGCTGCATACCGCCCGCCTGCGACTGCGGCCGTTCACCGACGCCGACGCGGCGCCGCTCTACACGCTGCACAGCAGCGCCCACGTGCTGCGTTACTGGGACTCCCCGCCGTGGACCGAACCGGCCCGCGCCCAGCGCTTCATGGCGACCTGTCGGACGATCGAGGAGGAAGGCACGGGAGCGCGGGTGGCCGTCGACCGTGTCTCCGACGGCGCGTTCATCGGCTGGTGCGGCCTGACCAGCTGGAACCCGGACTTCCGCAGCGCGTCCCTGGGCTACGTCTTCGACGCCGCCGCATGGGGCCACGGCTACGCCACGGAGACCGCGCACGCCGTCCTGCGGTGGGCGTTCGACGTCCTGGACCTGAACCGCGTCCAGGCCGAGACCGATACCCGCAACGTGGCGTCCGCCCGAGTCCTGGAAAAGCTCGGCTTCGTCCGCGAAGGCACCCTTCGCGAGGACTGCGTAGTCAACGGAGACGTCTCCGACTCCTGGGTCTTCGGCCTCCTCCGTCGCGAGTGGCATCCGACAGCCACGCTGATGCCCGACCGCTAGGACCGAGGCCTGCCCGCCTTCAGTCCGCACCCCACCGAAGTCACCGGCGGCCGCTCCGGCGAGCTCAACGTGTTCGCTTGCCCCACCGATCCCGACCATCCGCACCGTGGATCATCCACGAGTTCGTAGCGTCGGCCTGGAGCGGCACGATTCTCATCGGCGTGCGCGGGTGCTGTCGCTCCTCGTGTTCTGGCTCACTTTCCGTGGAGGGCTGACTGAGTGTGATGTCTGAGGTATGTGGTGGGATGGCCGGATTCTGCTGCCGCGACCTGCTGGGAGACCGCCCTTCATGCCCGTGTACTCGTCTCTGACTCACGCCCTGACTGCGGCCTTGACCGGTGTCCTGTGGTTCATCGAGGGCAGTGAGGACGAGCAGATGGATCCGGACGACGCTGTCAAGGTCCTGGAGGGCGTCGCCCACCTGGTCAGCAAGCTGTCGAGCGACCAGCGGAGCGAACTGATCGGTCTGCTCGGGGCGATGGCCGATGCCGAGTCCGACCCCGCTCGGCGGGAGTTCCTGGAAGGGTTTCCGGAAGGCTTTGGTCTGCTTGATGATGCGGTCCGACCCGTGCTTCGCGAGTGGAGCAGGACACGCCTGCGAAGTAGACGGAGCCTGCCCGGCCGAGCATCTGGCGTCTGAGCATCTTTATGCGGTTGACGTGTCCTTCGACGACGCCTGAGCTCCAGGGCAGGGCGAGCCCGGCGATCTGCCCGCGGATGGTGACTCGGCGCCCGCCCGTGGGGGAGAGGTGGTCAATGACTACCGGCGTGCTCATCTCATAAGGGTGCGACTCCCTGCCGGTGACAGCGTGCCGAGCGCGCAAGGCCCAACCCCGAGCAAGGTAGGCGTATGAGCGGCAGGCCGCCCCTCTCGCGCACAAGAGGGCTTGCTGGGCGGCGCGTCAGCGGTGGAGGAGCGGTTGGTTCCACGGTCTCCTCCAGCGTGGGCCGTGGAGGTGAGAGCGGCGAAGCGGTGCATCCGGCGGTCCCGCTTGCGCCGGGCCTCGTCGGGGTCGGCCGGAGCAGAAGCGGCACCCAGGACCTCGAGGGGCAGCTCGGAGCAGTACGCGGGCGTCACCGGCTGCCGGCTCCAGGAGCCACCCGCTTCACGTGGCAGCTCCTCGCCGGTGTACCCGCGTCTGCGCCGGGGCGGTCAGTCCGTTGCCGACGACACCTTCGGCACCGCGGCGGCGTTGACGGAAGCATCGCTCGGTGGAGAAGCCGGTGGCTGGGGGGCGGCTGCGGTCTCGCGGACAAGGAGGGTGCCGATGATTGCGAGGCAGCCGATGACCGCCGCCGTCGTGAAGGCGGCTTGTGACGCCGAGACGGACTGGGCCAGGTCCAGTGCTCCCGCATCCTTCGCGTGGGAGCCGATGGTGTAGGCCGAGATCAGTACGGCGCCGCCTGCGCCGCCGGCCAGCTGCTGGGCGGTGTTGAACGCCGCGGTGCCGTGCGGGTAGAGCTCGGCGCGAAGGGAGGACAGCGCGGCGGTCGTCATCGGTGCCCACATGAGGGCCTGCGAGGCCGACAGGACGAGGTAGGCGGCCAGGAGCGCGGTGACACCGGTGTCCTCGTTCGCTCGGCTCAGGAACCACAGGGCACCCGTCCAGATGACCGATCCGGGGATGGCCAGGGGCCGCGGTCCGTAGCGGTCGTAGACGCGGCCGCCGAGGGCCGAGACGAGGGCGATCAGGGCTCCGCCGGGGACCAGGAAGAGGCCGATCTGGAAGGTGGTCAGGCCGACGACGTTGGTGAGGACCAGTGGCAGGACCATGGTGGTGCCGAATCCGACCAGTGCGACGACGAGCATGACCAGTAGCGGCACGGTGAATGCCCTGGTACGGAAGATTCTCATGTCGAGGAAGGCGTTGTCGCTTCGCTGCAGCACGGTCTGCCGACGGACGAAGGCCGCGAGGGCGAGGAGCCCGACGAGGATCGGGAGGTAGGGCGGGACCGGTGCGTGGCCGGAAGTGGACTCGCCGATCGTTGACAGGCCGTAGACGAGGGCGCCGAACCCGATGGCGGACAGGACGAGGGACAGCACGTCCAGCGTGACAGGCTCCGGAGTGGTGATGTTGCGCAGTTTCGCTGCGCCCAGGGCCAGCCCGGCCAGGACGACGGGCAGGACCAGGATGAAGAGCCACCGCCAGTTGAGCTGGGAGATCACCACGCCGGACACCGCAGGGCCGACCGCGGGTGCCACCGCGGTCAGACCGGTGACCAGCGCCATCGTCCGGCCTCGGCGGTGCGGGGGAACCAGGCGCATCGTCGTGGTCATCAGAAGGGGCACGAGGGCGGCCGTGCCCGCCGCCTGGATGAGGCGACCGGTGAACAGCACACCGAACCCCGGGGCGACGGCGGCGATCACGGTGCCGAGGGAGAACAAGGACAGTGAGCCGATGAAGACCGTGCGGAGGTTGAATCTCCGAAGGAGGAAGCCGGTGGCCGGGATGAGGATCGCCAGGGTCAGCAGATAACCCGTCGTGAGCCACTGCCCCGTGGTGGGCGTGATGTCGAGATCGCTGATCAGGGTGGGGAGCGCGACTCCCAACAGCATCTCGTTCAGCAGGACCGTGAACGCGGAGACCATCAGGATCCCGATGACGAGAACGTCTCCGGAGGCCAGTTTGTCCTCGTTGCGGGTCGGTGGCAGGGCGTCCGTGGCGGCTGGCGCCGGAGAATCGTCGGGGGACATGTGATCTCTTCCGTGGGGCTGAGGTGGGATGCCTGAAGCAGAGTTGTGCGTGCCGTGGGGCGCGTGCGGCAGCCCGGGGGCACGCCGCACGGGCGTGAGGCGCAGTGGCGGCCGTGAGTCGGCCACCAGGGAGCGAGTGCGGTTGCCGGCGGCCACGTGTGCCGGGGCCGTGCCTGCGGATCTGCCGGCGGTAGCGCCGGAGGCGATAAGGAGATAGTCTCCGTTTCGCGGACGACGATACGGAGAAGGTCTCCGCATTGTCAACGGGAGGTGCAAGACATGAGCGAGGGAGCAGTCGGCGGGCGTCGGCAGCGGACGGACAAGCAACGCAATCGCACACACATCCTTGAGGTGGCGGAGGAGTTCTTCGCCGAGCGCGGCATCGCCGGCTCCATGGACGCCATCGCCAAACGGGCCGGGGTCGGCCCAGGCACCCTGTACCGGCACTTCCCCACCCGTGAGGCCCTGCTGGCCGCTTTGCTCCAGGCCCGCGACGAAGAGCTTGAGGCCCGTCGCGATGCCATCCGGCGCGAGGTGACCGACTCCCGCGCCGCGCTCGCGCAGTGGCTTCAGGCGCTCAGTGAATGGGTGACCGCCTTCGACGGCCTGCCCGAGCCCCTCCGGGCCGCGCTGACCGAGGGCACGTCGCCTCTGGCGATCACCTGTCAGGGCTTCGTCACGACCACCGAGCAATTCCTCGGCGCGGCTCAGCGGGATGGCGCCGCCAAGCCCTGGGTGCGGGGCCGGGACCTGTTCCTCAGCACGCTGGCCACAGCCTGGGCGCGCGGCGCCGTCATGGCCGACGAATCATCGCCCGACGCGCTCGTCTCTCTCATGCGCACCGGGTGGGAGACACCCACGGGGAAAACGGCGCCCGGGAGCGACGAAGGGCGGCCTTCATCAGCGTAGGCGTGCTTCGGACCAGCGGCCGGCCACGTTGCCATGCGGGTGCCGACACCACGTCGGCCGTGACCACCTCCCGTACCCCTCACTCGATGCAAGGAGATCCACCGTGAAGATCGGCATTCTGGGCGTAGGCCACATCGGTAAAACCCTGACCCAGCGGCTCAGTGCCGTGGGGCATGACGTGAAGGTGGCCAACTCGCGCGGCCCGCACACGATCGAGGCCGATGTGCTGTCCTCGGGCGGGCAAGCGGTAACGGCAGCGGAGGCCGTGGCGGACGCCGACGTCGTAATCCTCTCGATTCCCCTGAACCGTCTTCCGCAGGTCGCGCCGCTCATCGCTGGTGTACCGGCCGGAACGGTCGTCATCGACACGTCGAACTACTACCCGGCGCGGGACAGCCGGATCGAGGCCATCGACGCCGGGCAGGTCGAGAGCCTGTGGGTCACCGAACAGCTGGGCCGGCCGGTCGCCAAGGCGTGGAACGCAATCGGTTCCCACTCCTTCGCGATCAAGAGCGAGCCCGCAGGAAGCCCGGACCGCATCGCCATCCCCGTCGCAGCCGACCGCGACCAGGACCGTCAGGTGGCCATGGCGCTGGTCGAGGACACCGGATTCGACGCCTTCGACGCCGGGACTCTCGCAGACTCATGGCGTCAGCAGCCGGGCGCTCCGTGCTACTGCACGGACCTTTCCCGCCAGGAGATGCCGGGCGCGCTGGCCGCGGCGGAGGTCGATCGCCTGCCCAGGCGGCGCGACCTGGCCGTCGCCGCGATCCAGGAAAGGGTCGGGGACGCCACTACGAATCCCGACGCGGGGTACGGCGTCCGCCTGAACCGGGTCCTGTTCATGTGAGCAGAAGAGGTGCGCGCCTTATGGGGACATCTCGTCCGCCGTCGAGCGGTACACGCCATCGCCCACCCCGAGTGCCCTTGGGCCCCGGCGTCGTTCGACGCCGGGGCCCAAGGGGTTCGCGCGCGCAGCGCCCGGGGTTGCGCTGCGCGGACACGTGCTGTCAGAAGGTGCGCGCGGCCACCTTCACCCGCTGGGCCGTCCGTAGCGCTTCTTGAAGCTTGTCGGCGGGCAGCGCCGTTGCGGGGGCCTGGAGCATGTGCTCGGCCGGCACCTCAGGATCGGCGAGGTAGATACGGGTGTAGGCGCCGGCCTCGGGCTCGAAGCGCCAGCTCTCGTCCAGGGTTCCGCCATCCACCGTGTCGAAGCCGAGCCGGCCGATCAGTTCGGCCGCCCGAGCCTTCGCGTCGGGGTCATTGCCGGCGATAGGCAGGGCGCTGCGGTCCGGTGCCCCGGTGGGCCGGGCCAGCTGAGGGATGTGGTGGGCCAGGATGTTGTTGAAGACCTTGACCAGCAGCGCGCCGGGCAGGAGACGCTGCTCCAGCTCGGCCGTGGTCACGTTCTCGGAGTCGAGTTCGGCGATCCGGCCGTCGCGAAACGGGTAGTAGTTCCCGGTGGACAGCACGGTCCTGCCCTCCAGCAGCCCGGCGGGCAGGTCGCGGTACGCGGTCAGGGGAACGCTGAGCACGGTCGACTCCCCGGCGCGGGCGGCCTCCTCGACGGTGCCCGCCGTGGCGCGCGGCCCCAACTCCCCGATAAGGTCCGTCAGGCTCTGGGGACCGCGTGAGTTGGCGAGCACCACGTCGATGTCCGCAGCCACCGCCAGCCGTGCGACCGCGGACCCGATGTTGCCGCTTCCGATGATTCCCAGCGTCGGCATCGTTGCTCCTTGCTTCCTTGGTGTGCCCAGGACCGGGCGGCCCGGGCAGGTTTCGGTGACGGTCGACCTCGGGGCCGTAAGCCGGGCGGGACGGGGCAGGCGAGTCACCCCCTGCTCCGGGCCTGTGATCAGGCCCCAGAACCCATACGTGCCTGCACGTGTCGCACGATCAACCTGCGATAGGTCCCAGATCCCATACCTGCCTCGACGTGCACGATCAATAGGCCAGTGGTGTGTGCGTGCCGAAGGAGCGTCGGTGATACGTCAGCGGTCTCAGGGAGCCCTCGCCCGGGTCCACGGCCGTTGCACGGGCGAGCAGGACGGTGTGGTCCCCGGCTTCGACACAGTCGGCCACCTCGGCGGCCATCCATGCGGCGGAGTCGGGCAGCCGCGGCATTTCCTCGCTTGGCGACCAGTCGATTCCGTCGAACTTGTCGGGTCCGGAGCGGGCGAAGACGGAGGCCAAATCGGCCTGGTGCGCGCCAAGGACGTTGAGGCCGAAGCGGCCGCTGCGGCGGATGACCGCCAGCAGGTGCGAGCGTTCGTCCAGCGATACCAGCACCATGGGCGGCGTCAGGGACAGGGACGCGAAGGCGCTGACCGTGGTGCCGTGCGGGCGGCTGCCGTCCAGGGCGGTGACCACGGCGACCGGACACGCCACGGCGGCCATGACGTCGCGAAACGCCTGCTGCACCGCTGTGCTGGATTGCGGAGAAGCGCTGGTGGACATCACCGGGCCGCCGTTTCCGTGACGCGCGGGTCGAGGCCGTACTGCTCGCGGGCGTGGAGGTGGTCGCGCAGCGTGGGGCCTTCGTAGTCGAGGTGGAACAGGCCGCGTTCCTGCAGGAGGGGGACGACCTGGTCCACGAAGGCGTCGACGCCGTCGTGGTAACCGTCGATGGCCAGCGAGAAGCCGTCGCATGCCCCGGCCTCGAACCACTGCTGCATGTGGTCGGCCACGTCGGTGGCGGTGCCGGCCACGACCGGGTGGTAGTCGATGACGCCGTGGGCGAGCACGTCGCGCAAGGTCCAGCCCTCCCGGGCCACCTCCAGGGCGCGGGCGGAGCGCGGGTCGTGCGGGCTGGGCACGGCGTCGGCCAACTGGTCCGCGGTCAGCGGCTCGTCGATCTGGCGATAACCGAGCGGCAGGCCGATCATGGCGCCGAGGTAGCGGACGCGCTGGCGCAGGTCAACGGACTCGTCCAGGAACCGCCGCCGGTCGAGGGCGGCCCGGCGGGAGCCGGCGATGGCCGGCATGAAGCCGGCGAACATCTTCACCTCGTCCGGGTCACGCCCGGCGCGCTCAGCGGCATCACGCAGTGCCTGGCGCTGCGCCTGGCCGTCTTCAATGGTGTACGGGTTGGCATAGACGCCGTCGGCGTAGCGACCGGCCAACTCCAGGCCGTACCCGCCGCCACCCGCCTGGAAGATGACCGGCTGGCCCTGCTCGGAGGGCGGAATGGGCAGCGGGCCGCGCGAGGCGACGTGGCGGCCTTGGAGGTCTACCGGCTGGATCCTGTCCATGTCGGCGAACCGCTTGCCGTCCACGTCCAGGACCCACGCGTCCTTCTCCCAGCTTCCCCACAACGCCTGCACGATCTGCAGGACCTCGTGGGCCCGCTCGTACTTCTCCGCCCGTGGCGGGACAGCGCGGCCGAAGTTGGCCGCGGCGGCGGGGTCGGATGTAGTGACGGCGTTCCAGCCGGCCCGGCCATGGCTGATCACATCCAACGCCTTGAACTGGCGGGCGAGACTGTAGGGCTCGTTGAAAGTGGTCGAGGCGGTGGAGACCAGCCCGATCCGCTCCGTCTCACGTGCTATGGACGTCATCACCAGCAACGGGTCAATCGCGAAATGCGGCACCTGGCGTTCGAGATCCACATCCAGAACCGGAGTGTCCGCGAAGAACAGCAACTGGATCTTGCCCCGCTCGGCTGCCTGGGCGTACCGCACGAACTGATCCATGTCCGTATAGCTACGCAGGTTCGCCCCAGGAAGACGCCACGCCCCGGGTTCGGCTCCGTAACCGCTGGTGAACTGCATGCACAGGAGCATCTGACGACGTGGCACGACTAGCCCTCCAGGCGAGACAGGGAAACGGAGAGCATCTCCGATTGCTTGTCTCCGACGATACGGAGACTTCCTCCGCATTGTCAAAGAGGGTGGGCCGGGCAGGGGGAAGCGGCAGGGATGCGGGGCCTCAGGCGTACAGCCCGAGGACACGCCTTTGCGCCCGAGCGGCGAGGTGGCGGGCAGTGTGCCGCCCCGGACTCGGTCGTCGGCGTCTGCATGTCGGCCGGAATTCTGCGGCGTGCGACGCCGGGAGAGAAGAGGTGCCTGAATCGCGCCCTGGGCCGGGGCGGCGGGGAACCGTTGGACTTTGGCTGGATGACGCACGCCGACAGCAAGCGTTTCGACAGCCGTTCGGGAGGCACCGGCGCTGCCGGAGGCTCTGAGGTGTTCACGATGATGGACAGCAGTGCCGGCGCTCGGCTTGCTAAAGCATGCCTCCACTGACGGGCTGCACCGGCGGAGTGCCCCGGCGGTAACGGTGCTGGCGACGGGTGTTGTTGCCGGATAGTTCTGGCCCTATCGAAACGCGGCGCGTGCTAAAAGGGTCGGAGGGAGGCAGATGGAGCGCCGTGGAGTTGAGGTCAGGGCGCGTCTTCCCTCGCAGGCGTCGAACGCTTCGAACCGTTCAAGGCTGTAGCTCTTGAGTCCGACCCGGTCGTCGAAGGTCTGGTCGGCGGCCAGTGAGGCCGCAGATGGCCTGCGCGCCGATCCGGTCACGGTAGACGATCTTCTGCAGACCGAGACTCCTCATGTGGTGGGCAACTGTGGTGGGCCCGCGGCCCGGGCGTGAGCGCCTGGGCCGCGGGGTGTTGGTGGTGCGGGCGGGGAGGTGCCGGCTCAGCCGAGCGGGTTGGTGGTGTCGCGCAGGGTGGCCAGGGCCGGCGCGTACATGCGGGCCTTGATGGTGCCGAGGGTGTCGCCGACCTTGTTCACCTGTGCCTGAGCGAGCTCGATCGCGGTGGACCGCACGGCGTCCTCGGCGACGGCCTGGTCGACGATGCCGGCGGCCGCGGCGTCTGCGCCACCGTAGCGGTGGGCGGTGAGCATCGCTGTGTGCGCGGTCTGCGGGGCCAGCCGGGACTGGATGAGTGCGGCCATGCCAGGGGTGAAGGGGATGTTGATGTCTGCTTCGGGCAGGCACCAGTAGCCGCGGTCGGCGCGCATGACGCGGAAGTCGTGGGCGAGGGAGAACATCGCGCCGGCAGCGAACGTGTGCCCCTGCAGCGCGGCGACCGTGATGACCGGCAGCGACAACATCCGTGCGAACAGGGCGTGGACGGAGACGACGTAGTCCTGGTGCTGGTCGGCGTGGGCGAACAGCCAGTCCAGGTCGAGTCCGTTGGAGTAGAACTTGCCGGTGGCGGCGGTGACCAGGGCGCGAGGGCCTTCCGCCTTCTCCACCTCGTCGAGCGCCGCGCCGACGGCGGTGAGCCAGTCGGGGTGGAAGCGGTTTTCTCCGTCTCCGAGGTCGAGGACGAAGACATTTTCGTGGCGGTCGAGTGAGGGCATAGCGACTCCTTCGTTACTGATCTGACGTGGGTCAAGGACTGCGAGCTACGCCTTGGGTCGGGGCCCGGATCCGGTACCCGGGCGGTCGCGCAGGGCATAGATGAGCAGGTTGTGGATTTCGGCGGCGGCGGCCTCGATCGGGGCGGTGCTCCGTTCGGCCCGGCACATGATCACCGCGCCTTCGACCGCGGCGATGATGAAGGCGCCGAGCCGGAGGCTGCGTTCCTCGGCCAGGCCGTGCCGGACGAGGAGGGCTGCGAGCGCTTCTTGCCAGCGGGCGAAGACGGCGGCGGCGGAGCGGGCAAGCTGCGGAGCGTCGTCGTTGGTCTCGACAGCGACCGCCACGATCGGGCAACCGGCCCTGAAGCCGCTCTCCACCAGCCGGTCGCGCCACAGCGCGAAGAACGCGTCGACGGCCTCGACCGGGTCATCCGCCTGCATGGCGGCATCGATCAGGCCCGTGATGAAGTCGCCGGCCAGTGCCACCGCCTCGTCGATGAGCTGTGCCCGCCCGCCGGGGAAATGGTGGTACACCGAGCCCCGAGGAGCGCCGCTGTGCGCGAGGACATGGTCGACGCTGGTCGCGCTCGCGCCGTACTCGCGCAGCAAAGCGGCGGCACTGAGGACCATCCGCTCGCGGCTGTCACTCTTACGCGAACTCACCCGCCCACCACCTCTCCGCCGACGGGGCCACCCACCGAGTGGCCTACCTGTCAGTAACTTATGGGGTATGTCATAGAGCATGCAAGAGGGGATCCAGCGGGCCGTCTGTTTGTCACGGTCGTTCTGGCGAAGTGGCGCGACGCTGTGGCAGCGCGCCCCTGGGGGCGGCACGTGGGACTGGCCTGCCGGGTGGTCTTGGCCTCGCAGTCCTGCAGCTCAGATACCGGGGAACACCGACCAGCCGGCATTTCAGCGCTTTGCGGCAGAGTCGATGGCGGCTTCATGAGCTGTCCGGGCTCTGCGGCGCCGAGGGCCGCGGAGTCCTGGCGGCTGATGGGTGACGGGTGGCGGCGTAGACGGCGAGGCGGGCCGGAGAGGTCAGGGCCATGGCCTCAGTCGAGCTGCCGGTTGATGCAGGTGCCGACGTCGCAGCCGTGGACGACGACGCCCAAAGGCTTCCAGCCTGTTCGGCGCGTGAGGGCGCAGTGGCCAGGCGCGAGGGTGCACAGCAGGGCCGGGCTCCCACTCGGCCAACGAATCATTCAGCACGATGAGGGCAGCTCCATGCGCCCCTTGACCTGGCAGCGCAGTGGCGAAGCTGGACCAGGGCACCGCGGCGGATGAGGGGCGCAAGGCGGGTGGGAGCAGCCGCCGTGCATACACGCAAAATCCCTGCCGGTTGTACACGCAAGCTTCACAATTGCTGGCTGTGCTTCTGTGCGCCCCTGGCGGCGGCGCGGCGTGGAACGGACGATGGCTCACGGTTCAGACCGCCCGTTCCTGGCGGCGTCTCATGGGCCGGGTTCCACCCGGTCTCCTCGCGCGCCAGGTCTGCCGTAGGCGGGCCTGGGCGCCCTCCGGAAGGACGTCCATGTTAGGCAGACCCACAGCCCTGCTCCGCCTGCTGGTGCCGGCGTTGCTCGCCGCAGGCGCCCTCGTGCCGCTGTCGGCAGGCACAGCCTCCGCCGCGCAGCCGATCTGTGTGAGCGGCGCCCTGCAGTTCGACTACCAGTCCGCCGAGGCGGGCACCGCCAAGCCGACTCTGACCCGGGCCGCCCGTAACGCCTCGGTCGAGCTCTGGGGCCGGGAGCTGGCGACCGACACCGACCACAAGCTGAACACCGGCACCCAGCTGACCGGTGCGGCCGACGGCTCGTTCAACCTCTGCTACACCCCGGTCAACACCACATCGATGGACCGCCTGTTCGTACGCTTCGCTGCCCGCAGCAACCAGGTGTGGCGGGTCGCCAACTCCAGCGGAACGGTCTACACCCACGACACGCCGACGCTGTCGAACGTATCGGCGAACGTTGCTCTCGGCACCGTCAAACCGACCACCTCGGCGCGTGCCTGGCACGCTTTCGACACCGTCAACCTGCTCTGGTCGCAACGCGCCAACTCGACCACACCGTGCTGGACGACCGCCGAGACGAACGCCGCGACCTGCACCACGCTGACGCTGCGCTGGCATGCCGGGTCCACTGGCGGCCCGTACTACGACCTGGCGAACACCATCCACCTGGCCGACACCGACCCGGACTCCGAGCACACCGTGCTGCACGAAGCGGGCCACTTCTTCCAGCACCGGCTCTACAACAGCACGTTCCCCATCGTCACCAACTGCAACCCGCACTACATCCAGCTCGCGTCGTCCGCCACCTGCGCCTGGACCGAGGGCTTCGGCGACGCGGTGGCCGCCTACCTCCTGGGCGACAACCGCTACGTGTTCCCGAACGGCGACTCCACCTCGTTCACCCACGTCGCGGGCTGGCAGACCGGCGACCACGTGCAGGGCAACGTGGCCGCCTCGCTGCTCCAGCTGTGGAACCAGGTGGACGGCAGCTGGAACCGCAGCATCACCACCCTTGCCGCGAACACTCCCGCGACCTTCGCCGACTGGTTCAAGAACGTCCGCCCGACAGCCGTACCGCCGCTGTCCACCACCGGCTCGGCGCTGACCGCGCTGGACACAAACGCCATCAACTACGGCCCCACAGTCGTCGGTGACAACGCCTACCACGCGCTCAGCAACGGCGGCGGCGTCGCCCTCCAGCGCGGCGGGACCTGCAGCGTCACCATCGCCACAGTGGCCCAGTTCGCCGCCCTGGACACCACCCGGGCGTCGCAGCGCTGGAAGTTCACCGCCAACAGCGACGGCACCGTGCGGATCTACGACAGTTGCCCGATCCCGCTCTACCTGACCGCACCCACCACCGCCGGCGGCCAGGTAGCCCTGCAGGCCGTCAACCTCGGCGCCAACAACCAGCGCTGGCAGGTGACGCAGAACTCCGTCGGCACGTACACCTTGACCAACCCGGCCACCGGCTACGTCCTGGACGGCAACGCCACCGCGGGCCAGGCGGTCACTGCCAACACTGCATCCGCCGGCTCGGCCAGCCAGAAGTGGGCGTCCGTCTTCTCCATCTCCTGACAGCAGCTGGACTCCGGTCCCGACGCTCTCCGATCCGTAGACGCAGGGTGCGAACCCTTGTCGGCGTGGGGAGCGCGGGTGTGACCACCAAAGCCTGGTCGGCTGATCTTCCATCGGGTCGGGCAGGGAAGCCGGGCCTCCTGCACCGCTCCAGGGCGTCGAGTCCGAGAGCTGCGGGAGGCCCCGGTGCCTTCCTCTTCCTACCTCGCACACGTGCACGGGAACGCTTCCGACCCGACCACGAACATCGTGTGTGCCGACACCCGGCCGACAGGACCGATCCGGTCGAACGGTGGCTCGCGGGCCTGCTTCCGCTCCCGGCAGCGGCGGGCAGCCCCAGACGCACTGCCACCGACAGATGATCGATCCGGCGCAGCCACGCGCCTTCATCCCGCTCCCGCACTATTACGGGCCGGCCGGCTTTGTCCACGAGAACGTTCCCATGAACAAAGCCACATGCCCGACGCCACCTCCCTCTGATCGGGGCGACTGTTCGAAGTGCGAGCCGCCGAGCGTCACCTTCGCCGTTCCCTTCGCTGCTGCGTAGAGGCACAGGCGGTAGAGGAAGGACTTCAACCCCTGCCGATGGACGTCCCCCCTACGGGCGGGTTAGAGGAAGCCGCGGATGCAGGTACAGCTGTGGGTACGCATGACGGATCCACGGGCTGAAGATCTTGTCGATCCCCCGGGAGCAGGACAGCTCTTCAGGTCGAAAGGATGCCAGGCGGGCTGTTGCCTGCCTTGTCCCGCAAGACGGTAGGAGCTGAAACCCTGACTTGTTGGCTTGTTTGTTATCAAGACAAGCGTTCAGGCACTTTATTGCCCCATCCGGCCGCTCAGGATGGTCGCAACGACGGTCTGAGGAAGGGTGTTTGGCATGGCGGATTGGGTGAAGGTCGCAGGGGCTCTCACGGCCATCTCGGCGGGCTCCAGGACGACGGTGTGGGGTGTGAACGCGGCGAGCGCGATCTACCGGTACACCAACTACGATGCCAACCCGTGGATCAACATCCCGGGGGGCCTCAGTGACATCGGCGCGGCTTCCGACGGCACGACGTGGGGGGTCAATGGCGGTAACCAGATCTACCGCTACACAGGGGACACCGACGGCGCGAATCCGTGGAAGGGCATCTCCGGCAGCCTGGTCCGTATCGACGCGGGCTCGCGGACGAACGTGTGGGGCGTGGACTCGGCGGGCGGCATCTTCCGGTACACGAACCACGACGCCAACCCGTGGATCAAAATCACCGGGGCGCTGAGCGACATCGGGGCGGGCGCCGACGGCACCGTGTGGGGTGTCAATGCAGGCAACCAGGTCTTCCGATACACCGGCGACCAGGACAGCGCCAACCCGTGGAAGAACGTCAACGGCAGCCTCAAGCGCATCGCGGTGGGCTCCCGGACGAACGTGTGGGGCGTCGACCCCGCCGGCAGCATCTACAGGTACACCAACAACGACGCCAGCGGCACCAACCCGTGGATCAAGATCCCCGGCACCGCCATCGACATCGCCGCCGGCGCCGACGGCACCGTTTGGCACATCAACAGCGGCGCCGAAATCTACCGGTACACCGGCGACCAGCCCAGCTGATCCCTGGCCGTTGTCCATGCGTCCCGGCGGCCACACGCGCCTCGTCGTGTCGTGCGCCGCCGGGTCGCAACTCACACCTCAGCAGGTCGCGCGGTGGGCGAAGGCGGAGGTGGAAGCGGCATAGTCACCTCTTCGGCCAGGTCGTCTGCGAAGTCACCGCGAGGATCCTGGCCGACCGGATCTGCGCCGTGGTCCGGCCCGCGGCGGGCCGGACCACGGCGCCGCCATGTCAGCGCCACTGGGTCTTGGCGAGGCGGGTACGCCGCCGTCACATCTTTCATAAGAAGTCGTCGGTGCGTGTTCTGGTGTGTGCCCAGCGGGACCTGGTGGTCTGTGTGGCGCTGAACAGGCTGCCGCCCGGCCTTATGGGCATACCGTGGCGGTCGTACTCAACACGCCGCCCCGGGTGACCCGAGCCCCGACAATCCGCTGGGCCGCCAGCGCTGGTTCGAACGCCACGTCACCGACCACACCGTCTTCCCGCTGCTGGACCGCCTCGACGAACCCGCCGGCGAGCTGCTCACTTTTTTCAGCACCTCGCGCGTCGTCAAGGTGTCGGTTTCCACGACGTCCGCCCCATCAACACCGGGGACGGCTACGACCTCGCCCGCTCCTTCCGGCCCGACCTGATCCTCTCGGTACGCTTCGACCTGATCTCCAAGGAACCGATGCTGTCCCTTCCCGCCCAGGGCATCTTCAACATGCACGCCGGGGCCCTTGCCGCAGCACGTGGGGCGCGCAGCCCTCATGCACACCCTGGTCAGCGGCGAGCAGCAGCTCATCAGGCTGTGCACCAGATCGACCACGGCATCGATACCGGCCCGGTGATCTCCACCGCCCGACCGCACCCGCTCCCTGTTCTGGCACCTGCCCCGGCTCTACCAGCTGGGAGTCGACCTGTTCCTGAAGGAACTCACAGGTCTGGCAGAAGGCCGACGGCCAGCACATCAGTCGCAGGGCCGGGCGCAGCGCCGCTACCACACGGCGCCCACTGAGCGGGAGACGAGCGCCTTCCAGCAGATGGGCTTCCACTTCCTCCACGAAAGCGACTACGCCGAAGTCATCCACCACTTCAGAGTCAAGGGGCCGCACCGACCACACAGCTTCCGAGCACCGGTGAACTCAGGGTCCCCACGCCCCGGCAGCCGTGATCAGCGAGTGGTCACGGGCCTGTCGTGGACCCCCTCGGAGGGGATCTCGTCCCATAAGGCCGAGACGGTCGCCGGTCGGGGCGCTCGGCGGTGATGGCGTCGGCCACCAGGCTCTGGCCGAGAAATCAGCCGGTGAGTGCGCGGGGTGCGGGGATCAGGGGCGTGTGATCTCGCAGGCGTGGATGATGCGGTTCACGTCCTGGCCGGTGAGATCGCAGTGCAGGGAGAGCCGCAGTGCGGTGCGGTTGCGGGGGGTGGCGGGGGGACAGAAGACGGATGCGAACACGTCGTGGTCTTCCGTGATGTGGCGTACCTGGATGACTGTTTCGTCCGGCCCGGTGGGCAGCGAGATGATGTGTGCGGCCGATCCACGAAGGCGTATCCGAGCCCGATGAGGGCTTCGCGCAAGGGTGGCGGTGACCTCACGCAGGCGGGTGCGGCGCCATTCGTCCTCACGGACCACGTCCAGAGTGGCGGCGATCTGTACCGGGTCGGACGGCACCCAGGGTGGAGGCGAAGACGGCCGGGTGGGAAGTCATCTTGAAGTACCCGGCGAAGTCTTCATCCGTATCCGTACAGGTGATGCAGCCGGCCCGGGTCGCGAACGCCTTCGACATACTCACCGTGCGGAGATGCCCCGTCCCGCCAGTCCGGCCTCTGCGGGCCGTGGGTGCCCAGCGAGTTCGCCTCGTCCACGACCAGGACACAACCAGTCTGCTCGGCCACCTCGCACAACGCGCCCAGCGGCGCGATGCTGCCGCACACGCTGTACAGCGAGTCGACCGCGATCACCCCGGGCCCGTACTCCTCGATCCGGCGCAGCAGATGGGCCACATCGTTGTGCCTGAAGGCCGCACCGGGGCACCAGCCGCCTTCGCCCCCGCCCACAGCGACATGTGCCCCAGCAGATCCAGGTGCACCGGGACCTCGGGTCCCGCCAAGGCTTGCAGCAACCCCACATTCGCATCCCACCCTGGCCGGCACAGAACACCCGCCCCCGAACCGAGACAGCGGCCAGCTCCCGTTCCAGCTAGGTTTGCGGGTGCTCCTCATAGAGCAGCACTCCTGAGGCAAGCCGCGCCCCCCCGCATCGCCTAGAGCGACTTGGCCACCGTGTCGACGATGCGTTTGTCGCCGGACAGGCGCAGGCTCGCGCATACCCTGACTCTGACCAGCACTTCACTATGCGCACATTGCTCGCGATCCAACAGCCCGTCAGGTTGGAAACGGCTCAGTGGGTGATGCGCTCGATCAGGGCCTGCCAGCTGTCACCGAGGTAGCGGCCGGCGTCCATGCTCGGGGGGGTGCTCGTCTCCGGCATGGATAGGTACAGCAACAGTGGGCCCTCCAGTGCGGCGGTGAGCTGGATGGAGAGGCCGTTCAGATCGGGCACGGGCACCTTGGCCAGGTCGAGCAGCATGCGGATGTGGATCTGTGAGACCGACGCGTCGCCGGCCGGGACTGGCTGGGCGCGGTCGAGGGCGGCCCGGGAGATGACGTGGTGGTCCAGAAGGAAGGCGATGCGAGCACGTCCGTAGGCGATGAGGCGTGCCACCGGGTCGGCGCCGGGGCCCAGTGGCGGGGGACCGGAGAGTACCTGCTCCTGGAACCGCCGCTCATCGGCGTCGAGTAGCGCCCGGAAGATGCCGGCGCGGGTTCCGAAGCGGCGGAACACGGTGCCTTTGCCCAGTCCGGCGCGTTCGGCCAGACCGTCCATCGTCACCTTCTCCGCGCCGTGTTCGGCGATCATCCCGCGCGCCGTGTCCAGCAGGCGCTCGCGGTTGCGCGCGGCGTCAGCGCGCTCACCGCGCGGCTTTCCGAGGGGGATAACGGGCCGTTCCACATGCTCAATCTATCCGACGGTTGCAAGCGGGGTAAAGTCCGTTTATGTTGAATGGGTGAGGCGAGACGCCCCGTCCCGTCGCACCCCACGCTCTGTCTCCGCATCCGCGGACCATTCACCTGCGAGGAATCACGCCATGAACCTGTTCCGTCTGGATGCCAGCATTTTGCCCGGCACGTCCATCAGCGCTGAGATCGCCGACGTGGCCGAGGCCGAGTGGGCCGCCGCGCAACCTGGAGCCACCGTGACCCGCCGCCACCTTGGCGCCAACTCCCTCCCTGCCGACGCCTGGGCTCTCGCCACGACCGGCGCCTTCAGTCCAGAGGCTGACCGCGCCCCGGCTCAGCGTGAGGCCCTCGCCCTGGCCGCGGCCTTGGCCGACGAGGTGCAGAACGCCGACGCCGCGGTGCTGGCCGTTCCGTTGTACAACTACGGCGTCTCCCAGCACTTCAAGACCTGGGTGGACCTTGTTATCGCCGGAGCCGGTCCCACCACCCCCATACTGAAGGGCACTCCCACCGTGCTGGTCACCACGCTCGGTGGTGGCTACGGACCCGGCACCCCGCGTGAAGGCTGGGACCACTCCACCCCCTACCTCGAGCGCGTCCTCGCCGACGTCTGGCAGGCCGACCTCACCGTCATCAGGCGGGAACTCACCCTCGCCGCCACCACTCCCGGTATGGAGAGCCTGCGCGACCTCGGCGAGCAGCAGCACTCGCAGGCCCTCACCGCCGCCCGCCAGGCCGGCCGGACACTCGCGGGGAACTGACACTTCCCGGCCCCGGCAGGGGTTCCGCATCCGTCCGGTCACGCCGACCGCCGGAGTCCACCCCTGCCCCAGGCGTCGGCTGCTCACTGACCAGTGTGTCCGACGACTCGAGCCATCGCGAGCCCTTCAGGCATGGCCTGGATCAGCGCCCTCCGAAAATCGGATCGTGTAGGGGTGGGCAGTGCTGCGCAACATCGAGCTTCGGCAGGCGGTCCGGATCCTGTTCGCCCGAGTGGTCAGTCCTGCTCTCCCCAGTCAGGCGGACGCTCATCGTCCGATGACTGCCGATCAGGCAACGGCCCACCTCAAGACGGCGGCCCCGCGGGAACCGGTCGCTCCACAGATCGACTGGACCGTCGAAGGATTTCCTGCCGCCCGACCGCCGTCTGCGGAGAACGATCCGAATGTTCGCCTTGTCGCGGCCCTGGCCCGAGCGCCCATCGACTTTCCCACCCGCCCGCAGTGCGCGCAGTTGCGGTCCTGCACCGCGCCCCGGTGTGTGCGCTACTTCGTCAAGAGCCACGGGCGGCAGGAGTGGTGCTGTGGCCAGTTCCTGCTCCAGGCCGTCGAGGAGGGCCCGAAGGCCGGACCCGAAAGCCCTCTCCGGACCCGAAAGCCCTCTCCGGAGCGGCTGATCTCGCCAGCCAGGTGGCGTGCCTCCCTGTTCCCCGATGCGAGGCGCACCAGCCAGTTCTTCCACTGCACGGTCCGGGACAAGCGGGGGCGCCGTGGTGACTTACGGGCATAGATCCTGTCTTTCGGATCAAGCCGGGATCGCCCGGCACCGCGCCGCGGGCCTCGTCACTCGGGGAAGGAGAAGTAGAGCGCCTCGCTGTAGAAGGACGCGAAGTGCTTCTGCCAGTCGGCTCGGACCGAGGCGAGCCAGTCGCCGTTCCGGCCGACGATCGCAGCCTCAGCCTTCGCAACGGCGTCGGGTATGTCCTCGGACGCCAGACGCCGCACGCTCGCTGCTGGATCGTCGCCCGTCATCGAGACGATCTCCCCGGTCTCGAGGAGGAAGTACGTCGCCTGCTGCTTCTCGAGGTGGGCGGTGGTCCTGGCCACACATTCGGCGAACTCGGCGTCATTCTCCAGGCCCTTGCCGACCGCACGCAAGAGGCTGTGGAGCAGGGCCGCCCCGTCGGCGTAGTCCGCAGCGATGCCGATCGGAGGATTCCAGATCATGGACGGGACGATCGTCGTTCCGCGTCCCACCATGAGCTTGTGCGCGAGCGGGATGTCCCAGCTGTGCTCCGATATGCATCGGATTCGTTTGGGGATCTCTGCCTCGTTCGGCATGGAGTCTGCGGAGTAGAGATATGAACGGTTTGCCATGGTGGCGACGCTAGCAAGGGGCACCGACAATGTCGGCGCCGTCGGACTCCTGCCGCGCGGTCAGAACGCGCGGGAAGGCTTCGGATCGGGCGGGGTGGGCATCGGTCCGCTCCCGGCCTGCACCTGGAGAGCGGCGCGCGGAACGATCCGATGATCTCAAAAAAGCGGCCTTGCCCCTCGGTGGGCCACAGTGCGTCAGGGGATGTCGCCGACCCAGTGCAGCCGGTCCGGGGCGCCGGGCTGCCCCTCGTAGTGGGTGCGCCGGCCAGGCGCGTACGCGCCGAGCTCGGTGATGAGTGCTGCGCCGTCCACCAGCTGCTGGGCGCTCCCGGTGACGTCGAGGCGTTGCCCGTCCCGCGGGCCGCCGATGAGTGCCGCCTACTCCAAACAGGAGGCGTGTGGTGCAGGTCGGCCGGGTCTCGCGCTCTACTGGCTGAAGTGCTGTTTGAGGCCGACATGCGCCCGTTCTCGCGGCAGCCGACCCGCTGCACCGCGGTTTCGGGGGGCTTGCGCAGAAATCCGACGCCCGTGAACACGAACGACTGACCGGTCTGCTGGTCTGCACGTTCCCCCTCCTCTCACTCCGGCCTGTCCGGGGCGGGAGGGCTTTTTTTCTCCTCCGACCCGCCGACCGGGCAGGGGGCCTTTTCCTCCCGCACCGCCACCGCCCTACCCCCGCACGCCCTCAACCCAGGAGACGCTCGTGGACTACCTCGCTCTGCTCGCCACCGCCGTACCTAGTGCGCTCATCGTCGCTCTGCGGCGGGTCTTCGAATGTTCCAGAACGACGTCCAGTTTTACGGGGTGCTCCTCACCGTCGAGCACCGGGCGGCTGGACAGGACGCCGAGGCCGGTCACCCATCCGTTCGCGTCGATGCCGTCCGAACCGGTCAAGGACAACCTTGCGGTGCGCGGCGGGTGTTCGCCGCACAGCCATTCCGTCCCGACCCGCCCCGGGGGGGGGGGGGGGGGGGGGGGGGGGGGGGGGGGCGACAGGGCCCGTCGCGTGGAGCTCTGCATGGCGAACATCGCCGACGGCCCCGTAGGTGCACCGGTCCGGCAGGCCGGGCTGAAGCGGACCAGCCGGACGACACCGCCTGGCGGTAAGGCCCGGCCTTCGAACGCGCCGGGAGGCTTCCTTCTCTGCCGACACTCCAAAATCTGTGTTCACCAGAGTAGACATTGGGTGGCCGCGTGGGTATGGTTTCTCTCGTAGCTAAGAAGACAGTAGGGCCCGGCAGGGACGAACTGCAGGGCAGTAGTACGCAGTTGCAGTTCGCAGGACGGTGCGGTGGTGGAGTGCCGAAGCCGAGGTTGTTGCAGGATGGCGACGGGGCTGACGCCGGACCGGGTGGCCCGCAGTGATCAGGGGCCAGCAGTACCGCAGGATCCGCAGTGCAGTACCAGTGTTCCCCCGGGTGAAGGCGTCGGCTGCGGGCGCGCGCACCGGGAAGTTCGGCAGTGGGGTTCCAAGCCAGAGCAGACGCAGGACGGGCGACGGGGCTGGCTGCCGAAGAAAAGGGGTGGCGCTGTTCCAGGCCGCCAGTTGTTCGCAGTCTCAGTATCAGCAGCAACCGCAGTACCGGTTTGGTAAGTAGTTGGTCCAGAGGGAAGAACGGAGGAGTTGAAGCGCCATCAGGATCGCCCGGGCGGGATAACACGGAGCTCGGGTACCGCAGGACATCGATAGTGAGGTGGTCTCCGGTCACGCATCCGCGATCCCCGCACACCCTCCCATTCCCCGGGAGCGAGTGCGGACCAAGAGGGCCGGCGCAGTACGAGGGCCGGCAGATGGTGTAGCAGTTCCTTCGGGGCCCTGGTGCCGGACCGGCACCAGGGCCCCTCCACGCGTGTTCCACAGGAAGGTGAAATGACAGCAGACGATTCCTTCAACCGTCTCGAGGACGACGACTATCCCGCCTACACCGTGGGCCGCGCCGCCGACATGCTGGGCACCACCCCCGGCTTCCTGCGCGCCATCGAAGAAGCCCGCCTGATCATTCCGCTGCGCTCCGCAGGGGGCCACCGCCGCTACTCCCGCTACCAGTTGCGCATCGCTGCCCGGGCCCGCGAACTCGTCGACCACGGCACCCCCGTCGAGGCCGCCTGCCGCATCGTCGTTCTCGAGGACCAGCTCGAAGAGGCCCAGCGCCTGAACGCCCAACACCGCCACGCCATCGAATCGGCGAACCCGCTGACCGCGGCCTGACACCACCACCCAGACCAGCCGAGCCGTCGCATGCCTTGGACACTTCCGTGAGCACGAAACCGGCTGCGGTTGCGAGGCCGGGGCCCATGCGGTGTCCAGTTGCCGGACAGTCTTGCCGCTACTGCAAACCGTGACGGGCCGTACCGTCGCAAGTGCTGGACTACTTCCGTGAGGCAACCACGGCGGCCCCACGGATGGGGCCGCTGTGGTTGCCGGGCGGAGGGCTGCTACCAGGTGGGGTGGCCGGCCGGGTCGCCGTGGGGCTCGTCCTGCGGCGAGAGCCGGACGCGGAGCCGTTTTCCCACGGGTTCGCGGTGTATCTCGAAGCTCTGACAGAGGACGGTGCCTATGCCACCGCGCCCCTGTTCGAGGTTAGGAGATGCGTGCTGCTTCCACGGTCGGCCGAATCGCCAGGACCTGGTCGGTGCCGGTGATTCTCAGCATCCGGCAGAAGGGCCGGGGCCACGATCCTGAAGTCGGTCGATTGGTAGGTACGCAGCAGGAGGCTCAGGGTGGTGGCGTCGGCCAAGGTCACCGCGCCGGCATCCGGAATCACCAGAGGCTGGGTGGCGTGGCCGCCTCCAGAGCCTGCCGTAGCCGGAGCACTGTGTTCCCAGCAAAGTCGCCGCCCCCAACGACCACCCAGCCTCCCTCGACCGCGTACTGCTCCACCACCCCCACAGAGCTGGCCGCGGCCTGCCGAAAGCAGCGCTTGAAGACCTCCGCCAGCAAGAGGTGCTCACCTGGCTGCTGCCCGACGCTGCCGACACGCGAGGCACCGGGCAGAAGCAGCGCCCTCACCCCACATCCCTACGTCTGACGCGGGTGTTTTTGGCCCCTCTATGTGGGTGTGCGCAGCGCCAGCATGGCGACATCGTCGTCGTTGTCGTCGGGGCGGACTTGCTCCAGCAGCAGGTCGCAGAAGGAATCCAGAGGGCGGTGGGCAAGAGAGGCCGCGTGTCGACGCAACCGGTCCAGTCCGTGGTCGATGGAGTGGTGAGGGGACTCGACCAGGCCGTCGGTGTAGAGCAGGACGGTGGTGCGGGGCGGCAGGACGGTGACGGCATCGGGGCGAGGCCGGATCATGCCGGTCCCGAGCAGAATGCCGTGAGCTTCTGTGAGGTAGCGGGTACGACCGTCGTGGCTGACCAGCAGCGGGGGAGGGTGGCCTGCGTTCGTCCAACGCAGTTGCCACAGCTTGTCGTCGCCGAGGGCGAGCGTGGCCAGGATCATGGTCGCCATGGGAACCTCGGCCACGTGTTTCAAGGCGTTGTCGAGCTGAGTGACGACCGCGCTGGGCATGGCCTCGGGTCGGGACCAGGTGAAGGCGCGCAGCATGTTGCGGACCTGCGCCATGCCAGCTGCTGCGTCGAGGTCGTGTCCGACGACGTCGCCGATGGCCAGGGCGTGGGTGCTGTCGGTGAGCGCAAAAGCGTCGTACCAGTCACCGCCAACGGAGGAGGCGTGCGGAGCGGGTACGTACCGTACCGCCATATTTACCCCAGGGACGGTGGGGAGCTGGGGCAGCAGGTGGCGCTGCATGGTTTCGGCGACCTTGCGCTGGCGCTGGTACAGACGCGCGTTGTCCAGCGCTAGACCGGCCCTGCGGGTGATGTCCTCAAGCAGCGGCAGGTCGGCGGCGGTGAAGGCGCTGGGACGTTCCGAGCGTCCTAGGGTCAGGGCTCCGAGCACGTCGCGCAGACCCCGGATGGGCGCGATGACGGCGGAGTGCATGCCCGTCTCGGTGAACAACCGACGCTGCTCGACCGCGATTCCGGAATCAGGCGGGCCCTGGTACGTGGCAGGGCCGGCGAGAGAGGACGCGGCGCCGCGCAGAGCCCGGGACAGAGGCATCGGGGACTCCTGTGGCACCGGGGGCATGGGCCCTTGCAGGTCCTCCCGTTCGACCAGGATTCCGTCCTTGTGCTCCGTCACCAGAGCGCGTCGAACCTCGTCTTGTTCGGTGAGCAGATCGATTACCGCCCAGTCCCCAAGCCGGGGCACCGTCAGGGCTGTCAGCCGACGCAGTGCCTCGTCCACGTTCAAGGTGGACGTCAGCTGAGTGGTCGTCTCCGCCAACAGGGTCAAGCGGTCCAGCTCCGACAGCGGTGCTGGGACCTCATCGACCCCTTCGTCTGACACGCCAGGATTCGATTCGTACAGCAGCACCAGCGCACCCGTCCTCTCCGGTCCGGAGCAGGGCGCGACGAGCCAGCACAGCCGGACAAGCGTCCCGTCCCCGCGAGCGAACCACTCCGAGTCGCCGTGCTCGGTTCTCCCGGCGAGAATCGCGTTTCTCAGCTGACAGCGGGTGCGGGGTGTGGCGTGCCCGTGACTGTCGCGGTGCAGCAGGTCGTGGGAATCCTGCCCGACGAGTTCCTCGAAGCTGCGGCCCAGCATGCCCTGGGCCGTACCGTTGGCCGAGACGATGAGTCCACTGTCGTCGACGACGACGACAGCCGTCTGGACGTCCGCCAGTGTTGCGCCAAGCAGGGCCCCAGACCACGTCTGGGGACCGGGCACGGGGGAATCTCCAGTGGCGGCACCGGTTATGTCCATGGCTCTCCTCGGCGGGTGCAGACTTACTCGAAATGTACCCGCGTGCCCCCGAAGGGCGAGATCAATTGCTGGGCATCTCCATGTGCTCTGCCCTGGCTGGGCATCTCCATGTGTGGCTCCGTTTACGTAAAAGAGGTTCTGGCTCAACTTCAGTGAAGCGCGCACGGTGAGGTCTGGTGGTGAGGGTCAGACTTCCCCTCTTCTACCTGGGCTGTCCTGCTGTGGGGGTGGGCGTGGAGGTTGGGTGGGCGGCGGGGGGAAAGCGGACGGCGCTGTGTTGGCCATCTTCTCCGGCCAGGGCGTCGGGGTGATGGGAGCGAGAGGGAGGCCGGGGCGGACCCGGACGCGAGGGAAGAACCGGCGCTCACGGGTGAACGGGAGGTCCTCGACCGCGCCGTCCTTGTAGACCGGCCCGACGCTCCGCCCATTGCTGTCGCGATTCTCCATCCGCACGCCGGGCTTCCAGGGCGCCCGCCGCCACGTGCCGCAGACAAGCGGCGCCGGGCGCTCCTCGGGCGGTTCCTCGGCGGCGGGGTGAAGTCCAGGACACGGACTTCGTGGAAGCCGCCCGCCGCCGGCCTTGCTCGTGGCGATCCTGCCCAGGGTGCTGCGCCGTGGGGCACGGTCCGGGGCCCGGTAGAGCGGGCGGAGGCGTCCACCGAGTGAATGCCGGCCGAGCGGCGTATCCGTACAGCACTCGGCCGCCGACGTGGTCGCCGTACGCAGCTTACGCGGCCGGCTGCAGCACCCCACCGCCGCTCGCCCGCCGGGTCGAGGGAGGAGATGAGCAGGAACCCGAACGTGGTGTCGAGCCGTCCGTCCGGCTGAGCGGCGAGCAGGCCGCCGAGGATGACCGGCTCCGAGCCCACAGGCCGGCCTCGCCGAGCGTGGCGAGCTCGTCGTCATCAGCTTGGGCCCCCGCGCAGGGGGACGGCGTCGTGCGTGATGAGCGACCAGGGGGCTGGCAGCCGCACAGCGTCCCGGGTCGGTTCGTCCAGCGGGGCGGTGGTGACCACGTCCAGGGCGAGCAAGGCGGGACCACGAGTACGGCGGCGAGGTAGGCTGCGGCGTCGGTCAAGGCGCGCAGCCACCGCACGGCTCGGCCTTCCTGCGCGGCGTTGGTGCTGGTGCTGGTGCTCAAATCCTGCTCTACAGCAGAGCGGAGCGCAGCGCGCCGACGTCCGCGGGCACCAGGCCGGACAGGTCTGCCAGCAGGCGGCGATGGATCCGGGCGAACCGCTCGAGCTCCCACTGCTCCCGCTGGGTCGCCAGAGCGTCCGCGGCGACGTCGTCCGGCGCCGGACAGGGCGAGGACGGCATTCGACTCGTGAGGAGCCAGCTACCAGTCGATGTCGTGCTCGTCCGCGACTCGCTGTGCCTCTCAGGACTCCGCGACCACCCGTTTCCAGAGCACCGCCAGCTGCTCGTCCCTGGATCCCGATCTGCCGAGCCCAGCGCCGGGGCCGAAAAGGAACTTCCGGCGGCACGGCCGCCGACGGGTCCCTTGTCGCCGTGAATGACGCCTACAGGCCGCCCCGGCACCGACCGGCAGTCTCCAGCAGCGTTCCGGGGGTCCGGGGCGGGCGCTGTCCGCACCCGCGGCGGCGCCTGAGCCCTCAGGAGTGCTGCGGGTCGCCGGCGCTGTGGCCGTAGCGGGCGAACATCGTCGTGACGGCCTCCTGGACGGCGTGGTCCACGTCGGCAGGTGCGGGGCTCCAGTCGGCGAGCAGCATCCGCGGCCACAGGACGTAGTTGGCGATCATTCCGAGGAACTGGTTGGTGGCGCTCTCCGCTTCGGGTACCACCGCTGTGCCCGCGGCGTGCTCGGCCTCCAGGTAGTGCTGGACGGAGATGAAGTAGGGCAGCTTGCCCAGTTCGAACTGAGCCCGTCCCAGTTCCGGGAAGCGCGGCAGTTCGGCGATGACGATGCGGAAGAGGGCCGCCATCGCGGGCCGGCCGATCAGGCCGGCGTACTGGCGGCCGATCGTGCTCAGGCCGGCGCGCAGGTCACCGGGGTGCGGCGCGGGCGTCGCCGGGTCCGGCCCGCTCTTCCAGTACTCGGTGACGATGGCTTCGAAGAGCGCCGCCTTGGTGGGGAACTGCTTGAACAGCGTCGACTTCGAGACGACCGCTTCCTGCGCGATCTTCGCCAGCGAGGTCCCGTCATAGCCCCGTTCCAGGAACAGCTTCGTGGCCGCTGCGGTGATCGCCTCGCGCTTGCGCTGAGCGAGTCGTTGATGGTGCGCGGAGAGTCCTGCGGTCATGGGCCCAGTATGACCCATCACGAGGCGAGTCACTTGACTCGCCACTGTGTGGGTGTTTACGTGGACAGGGAGGCGAGTCGCACGACTCGCATTCGGTCGGCGGGAGCACTCTCCGCCGGCGTCGTTGCGTTCACGCATGGAGAAGCACTCATGGAGTCAGGCAAGATCGCATTGGTCACCGGCGGTAATCGCGGGCTGGGCCGGGCCACGGCCCAGTCGCTGGCCCGGCACGGGCTGCGCGTCATCGCCACCTACCGCGGCGACGCGCAGGAGGCCGAGGAGACGGTCAAGAGCATTCAGGACACCGGCGCCACGGCCGCCGCACTGCGGCTGGACATCAGCGATGTGGCCTCCTTTCCCGCCTTCGTCTCCCACCTGGCCGCGCAGCTGGAGCGCTGGGACGCGACCCGGCTGGACGTCCTGGTCAACAATGCCGGGATCGGGCTGTTCGGACCGCTGGAAGCGGTCACGTTCGACGACTACGACGCGGTGATGGACACCAACGTGCGCGGCACGTTCTTCCTCATCCAGGCGCTTGCGCCCGTGCTGGCCGACGGGGGGCGGATCATCAACGTCTCCTCCTCCCTCAGCCGCCACACCAGCGCCGGTACCTCGGTGTACTCGGCCTCCAAAGCGGCGGTCGAGGTCCTCAGCCGGACCTTGGCCGTGGAGCTGGGGGAGCGGAAGATCCGCGTCAACACCATCGCGCCGGGGCCGACCGCCACCGACTTCAACGGCGGCGCCATGCGGGACGACGCGCAGATGCGCGAGGGCTTGGGCGCGCAGACCGCGCTCGGCCGCGTCGGTGAACCTGAGGAGATCGGCGACGCCATCGCCGCGCTCGCCTCGGAGGACCTGCGATGGGTCACCGCCCAGCGCCTCGAAGTGTCCGGCGGGGCCCTGTTGTAGGGACCCCGCCCACACCGTGTGTCCCGCCGCCTACCAGGCAGAACCGGGAATGTATCGGTGGACCGTGCAGAACTGGGCGGGACCGTCGTGTTCCCGGACTCGCAGGACATGAAGGAGGAGTCGAGCCGATGAGCTTCCGGCTGGATGGCGCTGTCGCGGCGTCGCTCGGCTGCGGTAACCCACCGCGGACGCCGACCTCGACGAGGGCGAGCGCGTCCCAGACCTGGGCTCCGGCGGGGGCATCGACGTCCTGCTGTCCGCCCGCCGCGTCGGTGCGACCGCCAAGGGCGTACGGGCTGGACATGATCGAGGAGATGCTCGTCCTCGCGCTGGCAAACGCGCCGAAGGCCGTTGCGACGAACGTGGAGTCGTTCCCAGGCTGACATGCGGTTCGAGGGTGCGGGCTCCCCAGCGGGTAACCACCGTGCAGGCAGCCGAGAGCCTCGATGTCCACCGAGAGAAGTTCATGACCCTGAACGGCTGCCAGACGGCCGGCCGGCAGGGCATCGACCGGCGGCACTGGGACCGTGAGGCAGCCGAGCGCGAAGTCCGCCGCCCCGTCTGCACCGGCTGCGGGACGAAGTTCACCGACGCCCCTCGGGAGGCGGCACAGGCGACGGACTGGGGCACCCCGAAGGACTCCCACCCGCACCTGTGCGAGAGCTGCAAGCACGCGGCCGTCGCCGCCGCTCACGAGGCCGACCGGCAGGAGTGGCCGGAGCCGCTGCAGCGGGGACGACGGGCGTAGCGAAGGAAGTGCTTTCGCTTGGCCCAGTCGGGACGTCGACACCGACGGTGACAACATCCTCATCAACACGGTCACCACGCACCAGAAGATGAAGAACGTCGCCCGCGACCCACGCGTCGCCGTGGCCATCGCCGACCCGACCGCGCCAGCCCGCTACTGGGCAGCCCGTGGCATCGTCGCATCGTCCACGACGCAGGGCGCCGAGGAGCACATCGACAAGCTGGCACACAAGTATCTGGGGCGCCCCTACCCACAGTTCGGCGGCCAACAGCAGGAACGCGTTCTGCTGACGATCAGCGTCGAGACATTGCACACCCCTCGCCGCTGACCAGGAGCACGGCGCCGAATCCCAAAACTCCCACCTGGCTCACGTGGTTGCGCGAGGAGCCGTTCAAGCCTGCCGACCGGACCGCCGACGCTCGAGGCTTGGCCTTCGCCGGAGGAACCTCTCCCTCTCCCGGACCGTACAAGTTGTGGCTCGGTGCATGCCGACTGGCTTCGACGATCGCCCCGCCAGATGGTCGGAGCGACGGCGACCGGCGGGCATCCGGCCACCAGGCATAACACCCAGCCTGGCTCGCCCTCCCCGAGGAACTGGCCCGGCTGTGGCCCGCGCCCGCCACGGCGCCTGCGGCCGGATCTGCGCCCGCACGGCCGCTCACACGCCAGATCTCCACCTGGGCCGAGCACAGGACGGAGCGTGTAGCGCCTGGCTGACGGAAGCTGAAGCCTGACAGCCCGACTCCGCGTGGCCACGGGGGCATGTCGGCACTCAGGCCCCCCGGGGGACTACGACAGCGGCTCGTCCACCGGGTCCACGGACAGGTTGTGGCGGGAAAAGGGAGAGCGGGGTTGTTGAGGCAGATACGGCAGCCGCCGGCGCGGTGGGTCGTGACGCCGAAGCGGTTGCGGCCGGGCCGCCCACGCTCCTCCCACCACCGCCAGGCCGCGCACACCTCGTCCCACGCTTGTCAGTGGGCGGCCGTACGCTCAGCCCGGAATATCGATGATCGTGGGAGTCACGGAGTCTCGGTGGTTGGTCGACCTGCGGTTGAAGCAGGGGCACGTGGAGCTGCTGGTCCGGGCGGCTTCAAGGGGAGCGTGGTCCTGCGCGAGGGCGGCCGCGCGCGAGCTGTGCAAGACAGCGGAGTTCGAGCGGGCTCTGGGCGTGCTGGAGCCGTTCGTCGAGCTTGGCTGGGAGCCGGCATGCTGGGCAGCCGCAGATGTCATGCTGCAGGCGGACGGGTACAGCAGGCGCTGGACCGGGGCCGCCCGGACGATACGGGTCTGGCGTCGGAGCACGCGTGCCGCTACGTCGCGGAGTTGCTGGTCAGGGCGGGGCAGGTGGATGAGGCGATCGCCGTTCTCACCCGCATCTGGGCCGGGGATGGCTGTTGTCCGTTCTGTCGAGCTGACCGAGGGACAGAACCGGGACGAGCGAGTCCTCGAACTGCTCGCACCGAAGGCCGAGCGGGCCCGCAGCGCCTGCGGTGTGGAGCGATGGAACCTTGATGCCAGTAATGCGCAGGACCTTCAGGCCCAGGTCTGGAACGCGCGGGCCGCGTAGACGAGGCCGTCCGGGTAGGACGACCCCGAGTTCTACCCCCGGGACGTCTGGGCCGACTGGCTGTCCGGTCTGTTCCGTTGCCCTACATCGGCCGTGGCGGCGATTGGAAGTCGCCAGTGGGTCTGAGCGCCCTGCTGTTCGATACGCCGATTGCCGGTCTGCCGGGCTCGCTTAACGCACCGTTCTGTTTCCAGTGCGATCGGATCGGGTACTCAGTGCCGGGGCGTGGAAGCCTGCCACGAAAGTCCTGAAACTCTTTCGAGGAATGTTTGTGGAACGAGGGAAAGGATCGGTGTGTGCGCACACGAACCAGCCCGGTACTGGTGACTGACGCGGGGTCATCGAGCCTGCGTCTGACGGTTTTCGGGGATGGTGGTCAAGTCCTTAACGAACACCACAGTGACTCTCCGCCTGGCGAGGGGGCAACCGGATCGCTGCGGCAGTTGCTGAGGGAAGGGCCGGCTCCTACAGCTGTGGGTCACCGCATCGTCCACGGCGGATCGGAGCTGCGCAGCCACACTCTGCTGGACGACGCTGTGCGTGCCCGCTTGAACCGGGTGGCAGACCTCGCGCCATTGCACGTCCCCCAAGCCCTGACCGTTCTGGACGCGGCTCGGGATCTGCTGCCGGGAGTTCCGCACGTCGCCTGTTTCGACACCGTCTTCCACGTCGGCTTACCCGTTGCGGCACGGGAGTACGCGGTACCTTCCAGCTGGCGCGACAAGTACGGACTGCGCCGCTACGGCTTCCACGGCCTGTCCTACGCCTGGGCACTGGCCCGCACCGCTGAACTCCTCGGCCGCCGTCCCGAGCAGCTGCACCTGGTGATGGTGCACCTTGGCGGTGGCTGCTCCGCCTGTGCGGTGCGTGACGGGCGCAGTGTCGATACGACGATGGGCTTTACGCCCTTGGAGGGTCTGGTGATGAGTCATCGCAGCGGCAGCGTCGACCCTGGCGCCCTGACCTGGCTGCTGACTCGGAAGCATGTGTCTGCGAACGAGATCGAGCACGCTCTGAACCACAGGTCCGGTCTGCTCGGCCTGTCCGGCACTTCGGACGACACGCGCGACCTTGTCCGCAGCCGGGCGGCAGGCGATGAGCGCGCCGCACTCGCTCTTGACGTCTTCACGCACCAGTGCCGTCGCGGCATCGCCGGGATGGCCGCATCCTTGGGCCGTCTGGACGCTCTCGTTTTCACCGGTGAGATCGGCGAGGACCAGCCTGAGGTGCGTGAGGAGGTGTGCGCCGGGCTGTCTGTGTTCGGCCTCACGGGCGGCCTGCTACCACTGGTTGCCGAACGTCCCGAAATCATCAGCGAGCCCGGCGCGCGAGTTCCCGTCGTGGTCGTTCCCACCGGAGAGGCTCAACAGATCAACGTTGAGACCCGGGCTCTCTTGGCTCACCGCTGAGGCGGACCGACGCCACCGCCATGTCTGCATCCGGAGTTCACACACAGGGCGTGTTCCATGAACGTTGCTCAGCGAACGTTGCTCAGCTTGGGGTCGTGCCCTGCTGCCGCTCTCGCAACCAGCGGACAGCGCCAAGTGGTGGGCAGCGGGCGAACACACTGCTGCGCAGTCACGAGACCGGCGGGGGCGGGAGCACGGCCCGGCCTGCATCCGACGCCGGGACGCACACATCACGGTCGAAGGAACGGATCTCCCGACTCCAGGGCCCTGTAATGCACTTGCCCAGCTCTTGTACCAGGCATCAGCCGGATCCGCCCAGCACGATCTTCCACACTCGGGTCGCCACCTGGAGGTTGAGCCGGTCTTCCACGTTCGCGAGGTCGTTGCCGCTGATGTCGCGGATGCGCTGCAGCCGATAGCGCAGCGTGCTGCGGTGGATCGCGAGGGACGCGGCGGTCTCGTCGTAGTTGCCGCCGCAGTCGAAGTACCGGGTGAGGGTCTCCACCATGACCGCCTGGTGTCGGGCGTCGTAGTCGATGAGCTGTCCGAGCCACTCGTGGACGAAAGCCTCCAGTTCCCGGTAATCGTTGCCAGGGCCCAGGATGCGGTAGAGGCCGAGTTCCTCGAAGAACGTCATGCCGTACCGCTTGCGGGAGTGGCGGCGCACTTCCAGGGCGCGCTGCGCCTCCTGGTAGCGCTGGGGGATGTCGTCCGGGGAGTCGCACGGGGCACTCACTCCGATTGTCCCGGACGGCGTCCCCGTCTCCAGGGCGAGTGCCTCGTACAGCGCTCGGGCGTGCGGCCTGTCGTCGGCGACCAGGACCACGTGGTCGGAACGTCGGGTCAGCAGCGAGCGCATGCCCACGGCAGAGGCCACCCGGCCCACGATCTGCGCGAAGGAATCGTCCGCAGTCCGGTCCGCCCACTGCACCACGACGATGTAGTGGCTGCGGTGCAGGTCGTGTCCGACTGCCTCGGACCGGGCGTAGGCGCTTGTTGCGTCCGTGCCTGCCAGCAGGTCGTCGGCCAGCTCGCGATGCAGCCTCAGCTCCACTTCGGCCAGATTGCGCAGGTGCGCCAGCTCCAGGGCGAGCGATGTGGCGGCCTGTTCCAGCGCGAGCACGGTGTGCTCGTCTGCCTCACCCTGGGGATCGACCAGAGCCAGCATGCCCAGGATCTCGCCGTGCGGGCGGACCAGAGTGATCAGCCGGTCCTTGATCTGCACCGGCCCGGCCTCCCGGGCGACGGCGGGCAGAAGTTCGTCCTGGCGCACGGGGTCCGGTTCTGGATAAGGGTCGGGCCGGTCGGGGCCGGTCCAGGACCTCAGCCGACCGAAGCGGTCCTCGACCAGTGCGGGGAGTCCAGTCAGCTTGTGCAGTGCGCAGGTCACGGCTTCCTCGCCGCTGCCCGCGGCGGCGACGTCGGCCATGAGTGCGTGAACGGCCCGCTGGTACGCCAGCTCAGCTACGACGGCGATCAGCTGCCTTTGGAGGGCTGCGCGTTCCTCCTTGAGGCGGTGCAGCTCCAGGGCCTCCTCGCGTCGGCGGCGGTGTGCGACCGCGACTGACAGTGCAGCAGCGGTGTGCCGGACGAGTGTGGCGAGCAGGGACCGCTGGGCTTCGGTGGGCCGGGAGCGGGCCGTCACTACGAGGTAACCGTGGAGTTCCTCAAGTCCGCGCAGTCCCAGGGCCTGGCCCCAGGGCCTGCCGGGCACGGTCACAGGACCGTCCTGTCCGGCCAGCTCCCGCACCCTCCGGTCCACGGCCAAGGCATGGCTCTTCCGGTTCCTCGGGCTGGGGACGAGGTCTCCGTCTGCTTCGAGGTAGCTCGCCTCGGCGCTGTACGGCCCGATGTCGGCTATGTGGTCCATGGCCAGGCGCAGGATCTCGCTTTCGTCCGGGGTGTCGAACAGGGTGCAGGACAGCACCGTGAGCTCGCGGAGGGCCTGGCCGCCGGGAAACTGAGCAGGTGGGCGTGGCTCTCCGCCCGCGGCTGCGGAGGTCCGTCGGGGGCTGTCCCGCGACGTACGGCCCCCTCGGTCGGAGCGGCGGTACAGGTGTTGCAGCCGACTCCTGGCCATGGGATCACTCCCGAGCCCTCAGAGGGCGAGCGAAGCGGTGTGCGGCCCCCCGCTGGTGAGCCACCCTGTGCGAAATATCCTTATTTCCACTGTAGTGCTCGTGGGGTGACCGGGCCCGTGCTTTTCTGGCCGGCCAGGCGCAGGCGTGAAATCACGCGGCTCGCCATGCTGGGATGCGTTCGAAGTCCTCCGTGTTCAAACCGGCAGGAGGCCCAGGGCGACGACGGAGCAGCATTACAGGCTGGCTGCCTCATACGAGACGTACCGTCTGGCTGTTCGGGCTGTGAACCGGCTCGGCCCCGTGGTCTCAGTTTCGTTTCCCCTCTCAGGACTGGTCTTGAGGGTGCCGGTCATAGAGCTGTTCAGCTCTTGCCTTTGCCAGGCGTGTTGGGTGCGGTTGCCGGGGTTGTGCCTCGCTCCGCTCGACGAAGCAGAGCCGGTACGAGGTGGTCGCGGCGACGCAGTACCTGTCGAGATGCGGGCCACTCGCGGAGGTCCTATCCCTACCTGAACGAAAGTGAACCGAGAATCGGCGCAAGCCGCAGCACCGGGAGGAGTTCCTCATGGCCAGGGCAGTGGGCATAGACCTGGGCACCACCAACTCGGTGATCGCCGTGTGGGAGGGCGGCGAGCCGTCCGTTGTGCCCAACACCGAGGGTAACCGCACGACACCGTCCGTGGTGGCCTTCACCGACACCGGCGAGCGCCTGGTGGGCCAGATGGCCCGGCGCCAGGCGATCCTCAACCCCAAGGGCACCATCTACTCAGCCAAGCGATTCATAGGCCGGCACTTCGACGAGATCTCCGACGAGGCGAAAGCGGTGGCGTACGACGTCGTCGAGGGCGACGGCGGGGCGGCCCGCTTCAAGGTGCGCGACAAGCTGCACGCGCCTGAGGAGATCAGTGCGCAGGTGCTGCGCAAACTGGCCGACGACGCCTCCAAGCAGATGGGGGAGCGCGTCACGGAGGCGGTGATCACGGTGCCCGCCTACTTCAACGACGCCCAGCGCACCGCCACCAAGGATGCCGGTCGGATCGCGGGTCTGGAGGTGCTGCGGATCATCAACGAGCCGACGGCGGCCGCCCTCGCGTACGGCATGGACAAGAAGGAGCACGAGACCGTCCTCGTCTTCGACCTGGGCGGCGGCACCTTCGACGTGAGCATCCTCGACGTCGGCGACGGCGTGGTGGAGGTGCGCTCCACCGCTGGGGACAGCCACCTGGGCGGCGACGACTTCGACCGGCGTCTGGTGGACCATCTCGCAGACGGTTTCCAGAAGGAGAACGGCATCGACCTGCGTAATGACCCGCAGGCGTTGCAACGACTGTTCGAAGCGGCGGAGAAAGCCAAGACCGAGCTCAGTTCGGTGACCCAGACGCAGGTCAGCCTGCCGTTCATCACCGCCGACGCCTCGGGTCCCAAACACCTCACCGACTCCGTCATGCGGTCCACATTCGAGCAGATCACCAGTGACCTCGTGGAACGGTGCCTGGAGCCCGTCCAGCAGGCAATGGCCGACGCCAAGGTCGGTGAGAGCGACATCGACGAGGTCATCCTCGTAGGCGGCTCCACACGCATACCCGCGGTCCAGGCCCTGGTGCGCCGGCTGACCGGCGGCAAGGACCCCAACATGAGCGTCAACCCCGACGAAGTCGTGGCCCTGGGCGCCGCGATCCAGGCCGGGGTGCTCAAGGGCGAGGTCAAGGACGTCCTGCTGCTCGATGTCACGCCCCTGTCGCTGGGCGTCGAGACGCGCGGCGGAGTCATGACGAAGATCATCGAGCGGAACACCACCATCCCGGTGCGGCGTACCGAGACGTTCTCCACGGCCGAGGACAACCAGCCGGCCGTCGATGTGGTCGTCCTCCAGGGTGAGCGCGAGCGTGCTGCCGACAACCGGGTGCTCGGCCGGTTCCAGCTCACCGACATCCGGCCGGCGCCGCGAGGCGAACCCCAGATCGAGGTCACCTTCGACATCGACGCCAACGGCATCCTCAATGTCAAGGCGCGCGACGGCGACACCGGCAAGGAACAGGGCATCACCATCAGCGAAAGCTCCAACCTGGACCGCAGTGAGGTCGAGCGCATGGTCCAGGAGGCCGAACGCAACCAGGGCCAGGACCGAGAGCTCCGCGAGGCCGTCGACGCACGCAACGAGCTCGACGCCGTCGCGTACCAGGTCGAGAAGCGCCTCGCCGAACTGGGCGACGCCGCCCCCGCGCACGAGAAGGCACGCGCCGAGATGCTCGTCTCCGATGCCCGGGCGGCTGTCAAGGAAGAGGCGGGCGTGGAGCGTGTGCGGCCACTGGCCTCCGAACTCCAGCAGGTCCTCGCCGGACTGGCTGCCCAGCAGGGTGCCACCGCCACAGGAAGCCCGGGCCAGGACGCCGCCACCGGCGCTCCCCCGAGCGGTGGCAACGGTGACGACGATGTCATCGACGCCGAGTTCGACAAGGGTTGATGCCGCCATGCCCCGCCACCCCCAAGAACCCGACCGGGCCACGCCGGCCGAACCGGCCCCGGGAGGCGCCGTACACCCTCCGGGCGAGGACTCGCGTCAACCCGGCCCGCCGCCCCGGCCGCAAGCGATCAACGACGAGCCGGGACCCGACGCCGCCGGCCCTGCACCAGCGGAGGACGAGCACAGAACCGCGATGCAGGAACTGGAGGACCGCTGGCGGCGCGCGCTCGCCGACCTCGACAACCTGCGCAAGCGTCATGTCAGGGAGCTGGAGCGGGAGCGGACGGTCGAGCGTTCCCGTACCGCTGCTGCTTTCCTGCCCGTTCTCGACAACCTCGAACTCGCCCTGTCCCACGCCGACGCCGATTCGGATGCGATCGTGGAAGGCATCCGGGCAGTCCGCGACCAGGCGGTAAATGTCTTCGAACTGCTCGGCTACCCGCGGCACGCGGAGACCGGCGTCGCCTTCGACCCGGCCCGGCACGAGGTCGTCAGCGTGGTCGATGACCCCGACGTCGAGCCGGGCACCGTCGTGCAGGTGCTGCGCCCGGGCTACGGAGACGGCGATCGGCAGCTCAGGCCCGCCACCGTTACTGTCGCGAAGCGGGAGTGATCTGTCATGGCACGGGACCTCTACGAAGTGCTGGGAGTGTCGCGGACCGCGAGCCAGGACGAGATCCAGCAGGCATATCGCAAGCTCGCCCGCAAACACCATCCCGACGTCAACAAGGACCCGGCGGCGGAGGAACGCTTCAAGGACCTCAACGAGGCATACAGCGTCCTGTCCGACCCGAAGACCCGGGCACGCTACGACCGCTTCGGCGACGACTTCCGCAAGATCCCCGAAGACTTCGACGACCGGGTCGCGGCCGGAGCGGACGGCGGATTCCGTACCCGTCGGACCGCAGGCGGGGGCGGCCCCGGCGTCCGGTACACCACCGGCTTCGGCGATGGATTCTCAGCTGAGGATGTCGACATCGAGGATCTGCTCGGCTCGCTCTTCGGCGCAGGCGCCGGCTCCGCAGGCGTTCCGGGAGCCGACCAGGAGGCCGAACTGCCGCTCAGCGTCGAGGAGGCGTACAAGGGCGGCCGCCGTACCGTCACACTCGCCGGGTCCACCGGGCAGCCGCGGCGCTACGAGGTCGACGTCCCGCCGGGCGTCACCGACGGGCAGCGCATCCGGCTGGCGGGAGAGGGCGGACGGGGCAGCGGCGCTGCCCCCGCAGGCGACCTGCACCTGCGAGTGCGGATCCGGTCCCATCCTCAGTTCCGGCTGGACGGCCGCGATGTCCACGTGCAGGTCCCGGTCACCCCCTGGGAGGCGGCCCTGGGGGCGACCGTGCCGGTACCCACCCCCGGCGGTGGCACAGCCAAGGTCACAGTGCCTGCCGGCTCGTCCAGCGGCCGTCGGCTGCGGCTGCGCGGCGAGGGCATGCCGAACCCGCGCGGTGCGAACGGCGACCTGTACGCCGAACTCCGCGTCATGGTGCCACCCACGCTTGGCGAACGGGAGCGTGAACTGTTCGAGGAGCTCGCCGCAACCTCCTCGTTCGACCCCAGGAGGACGCGATGAACGACCGACCCACGGGAGCGGCAGGCATCGGCCGGTCAGGTACAGGCGACCGTCCGGCACAGCCGGTCACCTATGCCGCCACCACTTCGACGGCTGCCCGGTATGCGCTTGTTCCCGCCCCAAGACTTTCCCTGGAGGCCGTGGCCCGGCGATCGGGTCTCCATCCTGATCTGGTCCGCCGGTTCGTCGCCCTCGGGCTGGTCGACGCCGAACGCGATGCCGCCGGCCACCTGGTCTTCCACCGCGACGCCCCAGCGGCACTTGCCCGTATCCAGCGGCTGCGCTCCGGACTCTGCCTCAATTACGCATCCATCGGCCTGGTGCTCGACCTGCTCGACCGCATCAGTCTGCTCGAAACCGCCCTGCGCGGCCGCGGCACGAGGAGTGATACACCCCCATGGACATGAACCGTCTCACACAGAAATCCCAGGAAGCCATCCAGGAGGCCCAGACCGCAGCCGGCCGCATGGGGCAGACCGAAGTGGACGGAGAACACCTGCTGCTCGCACTCCTCGATCAGGAGGACGGTCTGATCCCACGGCTGCTGCAACAGGCCGGAACCGAGCCGAACGAACTGCGCGCGGCCGTGCGCGAGGAACTCTCCCGGCGCCCGAAGGTCACCGGCCCCGGTGCGGCACCCGGCCAGGTCTTCGTCACTCAGCGCCTCGCAGGCCTGCTCGACGCCGCTGAACGGGAGGCCAAACGCCTCAAGGACGAATACGTGTCCGTGGAGCACCTCCTGCTCGCCCTGGCTGAAGAGGGCGCATCAACAGCCGGCGGGCGTCTGCTCAGCCAGGCAGTGATCACAAGGGATTCGTTCCTCGGCGCGCTCACCCAGGTCCGCGGCAACCAGCGGGTCACCTCCGCCAACCCCGAAGTGGCCTACGAGGCCCTGGAGAAGTACGGTCGCGATCTCGTCGCCGAGGCCAAGGAAGGCAGGCTCGACCCGGTCATCGGCCGGGACGCCGAGATCCGCCGCGTCACCCAGATCCTGAGCCGCAAGTCAAAGAACAATCCGGTGCTCATCGGAGACCCCGGCGTGGGCAAGACCGCCATCGTCGAGGGCCTCGCCCAGCGCATCGTACGCGGAGATGTCCCCGAAGGGCTCCGCGACAAGATCGTGTTCGCCCTCGACATGGGTTCCCTGGTCGCCGGCGCCAAATACCGAGGTGAGTTCGAGGAACGCCTCAAGGCTGTGCTCAGTGAGGTCAAGGCTGCACAAGGCGGCATCTTGCTCTTCGTCGACGAACTGCACACCGTCGTCGGTGCGGGCGCCGCCGAAGGAGCTATGGACGCGGGGAACATGCTCAAGCCGATGCTCGCCCGCGGCGAACTGCACATGATCGGCGCCACCACCCTCGACGAGTACCGCAAACACATCGAAAAGGACGCAGCCCTCGAACGACGATTCCAACAGGTCCTGGTCGACGAACCCAGCATCGAGGACACCATCTCCATCCTGCGCGGACTGCGTGAGCGCCTGGAGGTCTTCCACGGCGTCAAGATCCAGGACACGGCACTGGTCTCCGCCGCCACCCTCAGCCACCGCTACATCACCGATCGATTCCTGCCCGACAAGGCCCTCGACCTCGTCGACGAGGCATGCGCCCGGCTTCGTACCGAGATCGACTCCATGCCGGCCGAACTCGACGAGATCACCCGCCGCGTCACCCGCCTGGAGATCGAGGAAGCCGCCCTCTCCAAAGAGACCGACCCCGCCAGCAAAACCCGCCTGGAGGAACTGCGCAAGGAACTGGCCGACCTCCGCGGTGAAGCCGACGCCAAACACGCCCAGTGGGAGGCCGAACGGCAGGCGATCCGGCGTGTGCAGGAGCTGCGCCAGGAACTGGAGCAGGTCCGCCACGAGGCGGAGGAGGCCGAACGCGCCTACGACCTCAACCGTGCCGCCGAACTCCGATACGGCCGGCTCCAGGGGCTGGAGCGCCGACTCGCAGCGGAGGAGGAGCAGCTGGCCACCAGGCAGGGACAGCACCGGTTGCTGCGCGAGGTGGTCACCGAAGAGGAGATAGCCGAGATCGTCGCCGCCTGGACCGGCATCCCGGTCACCCGCCTGCAGGAGGGTGAACGCGACAAGCTGCTGCGCCTGGACGAGATCCTCCGCGAGCGCGTCGTCGGCCAGGACGAGGCCGTCAACCTCGTCGCCGACGCCATCATCCGCGCCCGCTCCGGCATCCGCGACCCGCGCCGCCCCATCGGTTCCTTCATCTTCCTCGGCCCCACCGGCGTCGGCAAGACCGAGCTGACCAAGACTCTCGCCCGGGCGCTGTTCGACTCCGAGGAGAACATGGTCCGCCTCGACATGAGTGAGTACCAGGAGCGGCACACCGTCAGCAGGCTCATGGGCGCACCACCCGGATACGTCGGCTACGAGGAAGGCGGCCAGCTCACCGAGGCCGTACGCCGCAAGCCCTACTCGGTTGTGCTGTTCGACGAGATCGAGAAGGCACACAGCGACGTCTTCAACACCCTGCTGCAGATCCTCGATGACGGCCGCATCACCGATGCTCAGGGCCGCACCGTCAACTTCCGCAACACCGTGATCATCATGACGTCCAACATCGGCTCCGAGCACCTCCTCGACGGCGCCACCGCCGAGGGTGAGATCAAGCCTGACGCCCGAGCCCTGGTGATGGGCGAGCTGCGCGGACACTTCCGTCCCGAGTTCCTCAACCGCGTCGATGACATCGTGCTGTTCAAGCCGCTGGGTGAGCGGCAGATCGAACGAATCGTGGAGCTGCAGTTCGACGAACTGCGTCAGCGGCTGGCGGAACGCCGCATCGACGTGGAACTCACCGATGCGGCCCGAGAGCTGATTGCCCACCAGGGCTACGACCCGGTGTACGGGGCACGGCCGCTGCGGCGGTACATCTCCCACGAGGTCGAGACGCTGGTCGGGCGCGCCCTTCTGCGCGGGGACGTCCAGGACGGCGCGACGGTCCGCGTCGACGCCGAACACGGAGAGCTGGTGGTCACCTACGACCAGCAGGAAGAGGCCCGGGAGGCGAGGGCAGCGTGAACACCACACGCACAACGATGGTGACCTGCCCGCACTGCGGGCGCGACAACCGCATTCCTGTTGCCGCCGACGGGCGCCCAAAATGCGGCCACTGCAAGCAGCCGCTGCCCTGGGTCGTCGACGCGGGGGACGACGACTTCACCGAAGTCGCCGACAACGCCGTCCAGCCTGTCGTCGTCGACCTCTGGGCCACCTGGTGCGGGCCCTGTCGCATGGTCAGCCCCGCCCTCGAACAGGTCGCCAGCGACCTCGCCGGACGGATCAAGCTCGTCAAAGTCGACATCGACAGGAACCCAGGAGTCAGTAGGCGGTTCGAGGTCCAAGCAGTGCCCACGCTGCTCGTCCAAGACCGGGGCGAGACGGTCGCCCGACAGGCCGGTGCGGCACCGGCGCACGTCCTGCGTCAGTGGGTCGAGCAGGCCCTGGAAGGCCGGCAGACCACTGCGGGGCGGTGAGTCACCATGGCCAGACCACCACAAGGGCACCCCGGGACCGCACCGTACCCCTCGCACGTCCGATCTCCCCTCCGGTACCGATAGGAGCCTGGAAATGAGTGAAACGACATTCACCTCCTTCGATACCATGGTGGACAAAGCCAATCGGCTCCTCAGGGACATCGAGGAAGCCAACGGCTGGCCCAAGGACCGCCGGAAACAGTCGTACGCCGCTTTGCGCGCCGTCCTGCACCGGCTACGGGACCGTCTCTCCGTCGACGGGGCGGCGCACCTCGGGGCACAGCTCCCTACCCTGATCAGGGGCGTTTACTACGACGGATGGAAGCCGTCGGAGTCACCGGTGAAACTCACCGGCGAGGAGTTCTTCCAGTGCGTGAGGGACGACTTCCCCTACGCGGTGGACGGCGGTATCGAAGCGGTAGTGCAGACCGTGCTGGAGGCCCTGAAGCGCTACGTCAGCGAAGGGGAGTGGAATCACCTCAAGTCCGGCCTGCCCAACTCGCTGGCCGTCGTACTGCCGTAGCCGTCGGGCTGGTCGTCATGGCCTGGGACTCCTGCGTGAGCGCCCGCGACCGGACTGGAAACCATCGCGGGAGCCGCAGCCGAGTGACCATCCACGAGAGGAGAACGTCATGACCACGATTCCGGATCCGCACCTGGCAATGGTGCGGCCAGTGACGCCGCGTACCCCGCAGGGCTGCGAGGAGTGCCTCAGGGAGCACTCCCCGTGGGTGCACCTGCGGCTCTGCCTCACCTGCGGGCACGTCGGCTGCTGCGACTCCTCACCCCTCAAACACGCCCGCCGACACGCGGGCAGTGCCGAGCACCCCATCGTGCAGTCCTTCCAACCGGGCGAGGACTGGCGCTGGTGCTACGTCCACGAGGCTTTGGTCTGATGAGTACTGCCCAGCACAAGAATGGTGCCGCCCGCGAGACGCCGGACCGATACGGGGCGTTCCCGCGCCTGACACCGGAACAGCTTCAGGACCTGACCGCGCACGGTGAGCGCCGCAGGACCACGGAAGGTGAGGTGCTGTACCGGGAGGGCGAGCCGTTCCGGGAGTTCCTCGCCATCCTCAGCGGAACGGTCGAGATCCTTCAGGACCACGGCGGGCCGGAGGAGCGCACGGTGGCGGCACACGGACCGGGCAGGTTCCTGGGTGAACTGGGGATGCTGGAGGGGCAGGCGGCGTTCGACACCGCCATGGTGCGTGAGGCAGGCGAAATCCTGGCGATACCGGTGGAGCGCCAACGCACCTTGGTCGGTCGCGACCCCGTACTCGGCGACTTGATCCTCCGCGCTTATCTGGGCCGGCGGTATCTGCTCATCGGCCTCGGCGCAGGCTTCCGCATCCTGGGATCGTGCTATTCGCGGGACACGCTGCGCCTGCGTGAGTTCGCCGCCCGCAACCGGCTGCCCCACCGCTGGCTGGATCTGGAAAGGGACAAGGAGGCTGAGGCGCTGCTGCGCCGGTTCTCCATCCGCCCCGAGGAAACCCCGGTGGTCCTCTGGAAGGGCGAGCGGGTGCTGCGCAATCCGAGTAACGCCGAACTCGCCAGGCTCATCGGGCTGCCCGCTCCCACGCCGAAGGCCGCCCAGTGCGACGTGATGGTGGTCGGCGCCGGACCGGCGGGACTCGCTGCAGCCGTGTACGGGGCCTCCGACGGCCTCACCACGATTTCCGTCGACGCCGTGGCCACCGGAGGCCAGGCAGGCACCTCGTCCCGCATCGAGAACTACCTCGGCTTCCCGTCGGGCATCTCCGGAGGCGAACTCATCGAACGCGCGGTGCTCCAGGCCCACAAATTCGGTGCCCGTCTCATGGTTCCGGCCCAGGTCAACAGGCTCACCCCGCAGGACGACGAGTACGTGGTGACCTTCACAGACGGGTCCCAAGTCCGGGCGGACGCCGTGGTGCTCGCCTCAGGTGTCCGGTACCGCAGACTCGAGGTGCCCGGCATCGACCGTCTGGAGGGCATCAGCGTCTACTACGCGGCGACCGTGCACGAGGCCAGTCTCTGCGAGGCGGACCCGGTCGCCGTTGTCGGCGGGGGCAACTCCGCCGGACAGGCGGCGCTGTTCCTGGCCCACCACGCGTCCCGCGTCCACCTCCTCGTCCGGGGCAGCGACCTCAACGCGGACATGTCGCGTTACCTGGTGGACCAGGTGGAACGGCACCCGAAGATCGAGGTGTTGCTCCACACCGAAGTCCGGGGCGCCTCCGGGAGGGAGAAACTGGAGTCGCTGAGCGTCGAGGACAACGCACATGGTGAGCGCCGCACGCTGCGGGCCGCCGCGTTGTTCGTGTTCATCGGGGCCCGCCCGCGCACGGAGTGGCTGAAGGGCGTGCTCGCCCTGGACGAGAAGGGATTCGTCCTGACCGGGGCGGACGCCCAGGCTGCCGCCGAAGCGACCCGGTGGGACTCGCTAGGCCGTGGTCCGTTGCTGCTGGAGACCAGCCTTCCCGGGGTCTTCGCAGCCGGCGACGTCAGGAGCGGCTCGGTCAAACGAGTTGCCTCGGCCACCGGTGAAGGTGCCATGGCGATCCGTCTCGTGCACGAGCACCGGGAAAACGCCGGCAACCTGGTCCGCACCGCAGGCCCTGAAGGGCGTCGGACGTGACGGGCCAGTCCGGGCCCTGGCACGGATCCTCTGGCAACCGCGGGCCTACAGCGACCACGACCTGGTCGTATTCCTTGCAGGTGCCGGCATCGCTTGTCCGGAGGCCGTCCAGCCTGGACGACCGCCTTGGGGGAGTGGTGGTGCCCACACGCACGAGTTGAGCGCCGCCTGACCCCGGAGAGACTTGGGGGTCAGGCAGGAATTCCTGCCCGACCCCGCCGGCCGGTCGACGAAGGTCAGCCCTCGAAGGCGGTACCGCCTTCGAGGGCTGGAGCACAATTCGGCAGCGGGCTGTCCTCGCCGGGCGCTGCCGCCGCCGTCGGGAGCGGAGTCCCGGTCTACGCGGGCACGGACCCGGGGTGCAGGACCACCTTCGTCCACCCGGACTGCCGCGTGTCGAAGTTCTCGTACGCGCTGGGCGCCTCGTCGAGCGGCAGCTCGTGCGATACCAGGAACGAGGGTTCGGCCTCGCCGCCGGCGATCAGGTCACGCAGGGCGCGGTTGTAGCGCTTGACCGGTGCCTGCCCGGTGCCCATGCTCTGGCCCTTGAACCACATGAGCCCGTAATCCAGAGGAATCTTGCCCTGGGCCTCCAGATCGTTCTGGGCTTCCTTCCCGCCGGGGTCCTCGGGCAGGAACACGCCGACGACGCCGAGCCGGCCGGTGAAGCGCACCGAGTCGATGAGCTGGTTGAGCGTGAGGGACGCGTCCTCCTGGCCCTGCGGATCGTGGGCCTGGTAGCCGACACACTCGCAGCCGTTGTCCGCGCCGAGCCCGAGGGTGGCTTCCTTGACCACCTCGGCGGGGTCCTCCTTGCTCGTGTCGATGGCGATCGCGCCCACGTGCTCAGCCAGCGCCAGCCGGTCCGGATGATGGTCGGCGACCCACACCCGCCCCGCCCCCTTGAGCACGGCGGAGTACGCGGCCATCAGCCCGACCGGTCCGGCCCCGAAGACCACCGTCTGGTCGCCCGGCTTCACCCCGGCCATCTCCGTGGCGTGGTAGCCCGTCGGGAAGATGTCCGCAAGCATCACGTAGTCCTTCTGCCGCTCGGCGGCGTCCTCGCCCAGCCGCAGCGCGTTGAAGTCACCGAAGGGGACGCGCAGGTACTCCGCCTGGCCACCGGCGTACGGCCCCATCTCCGCGAACCCGTACGCCGCTCCCGCCAGGGCCGGCTCGGGCTGCATGGTGAGGCAGTAGTTCGTCAGTCCCTGCTCGCACTGCTTGCAGAATCCGCAGGCGATGTTGAAGGGGAGGACGACGTACTCGCCCACCTTCACCTTGCTGACCCCGGAGCCGACCTCCACCACCTCGCCCATGTTCTCGTGCCCGAGGCTGCGCCCCTGCTCGAAGGACGTACGCCCTTCGTACATGTGCAGATCCGAGCCGCATATGTTCGTGGAGGTGATCCGGACGATGATGTCGTTGGGATGTTCGATCCTGGCGTCGGGGACCTCGCTGACGCTGACGTCGTGCGGGCCGTTGTACACCACTGCCTTCATGTCGAGCCACGCTTCCCGATCACTCGGCCACGGCCCCGAGTCGCCGTCCCCGGCGGCAGGGCGCGGGTGATCCGCTCACTTCTCCAGGGCACTCGTCGCGGCCGTTCGTCGGCGCCGGTCCGCGCCGGGCTCATCCGACCAGTGTGGCACCGGCCGGACGGCGTGGCGAACGCGCGACGAGCCACCGGGCCGGGTGCCTTAGGGAGGCGGAGTGAATCCAGGGCCGCCCGTCCCTGCCGTCGTACGGCCCAGTGGCTGTGCCCCGGATCTTTGCCGCGCCACCCCTACCCGCAGGACGCTCGTCGTCGCCGCCGTGTTCGTCACCCGGGCAGGACTCATGTGAGTCACCGTCACGGCACGACCACCTAGCCAGGTCGTGTATCGAAAATGGACCCGGGACACTCCGGAGGCTCGTGTGAGCGAGGCCCGGTGAGGGCGCCTGTCGTGCGGTTCCTGGCGCAATCAGGTACTCAGGAAGGGTGGACAAGGACGCGAGCGACCCCTTCGTGCATGTCCGGGGCGCCGGTGAGAACAACCTGCGGAACATCGATGTCGACGTTCCGCGGGACGCGATGGTCGCCTTCACAGGCGTCTCCGGTTCGGGCAAGTCCTCGCTCGCGTTCGGGACGCTCTACGCTGAGGCGCAGCGGCGCTACTTCGAGTCCGTAGCACCGTACGCCCGAAGGCTGTTGCAACAGGTCGGCGCACCGCACGTGCAGGAAATCACCGGACTGCCACCGGCCGTGGCCCTGCAGCAGCGACGCGGGTCACCCAGCTCGCGCTCGACGGCCGGCACCATCACCACGCTGTCCAATCTGCTGCGCATGCTGTACTCCCGCGCCGGCACCTATCCGCCCCGGGCCGCACGGCTGGAAGCCGAGGCGTTCTCACCCAACACCGCGGCCGGCGCCTGCCCGGAGTGCCACGGACTCGGCGTCGTCCACGACGTCGCCGAGGACCTGCTCGTCCCGGACCCCTCGTTGAGCATCCGCGAGGGGGCGATCGCCGCCTGGCCGGGCGCCTGGCAGGGCGCCAACCTGCGCAGTGTCGTGAGCGGTCTGGGGATCGACATCGACCGGCCATGGCGCAGGCTCAGGAAGAAGGACCGGGACTGGCTGCTGTACACGGACGAGCAGCCCTCCGTGTACATCGAGCCGGAGGAGGGCCGCGTCGACTACGGCTACCAGGGCAAGTTCTGGAGTGCCCGCAAGCACGTCATGCACGTCCTCGCCGACTCCAAGAGCGAGAAGATGCGCGAACGGGCGCTCCGGTTCGTCAGGAGTGTGCCCTGCCCGGAGTGTCACGGCAGCGGACTGCGGCCCGAGGCGCTTGCCGTGACCTTCGCCGGACGCTCCATAGCCGAGATCAACGCGATGCCGCTCACCGAGGTCGCAGCGCTGCTGCGGCCGGTCGCGGGGCGGTCCGGGGCAGACGCCACCACGTCGACCGCCCGATCCGGGGAGACGACCGAGGTCGCGGTCCGGATCTGCGGCGATCTGGTCGCGCGGGTCGACGTACTGCTCGACCTGGGCCTCGGATATCTCAGCCTCGGGCGCCGCTCGACGACACTGTCGCCGGGCGAGGCGCAGCGCCTGCGGATCGCCACGCAGCTGCGCTCGGGGTTGTTCGGCGTCGTCTACGTCCTCGACGAACCCTCCGCGGGCCTGCACCCGGCTGACGCGGAACCGTTGCTGGACGTGCTGGACCGCCTGAAGGCGGCGGGCAACTCGCTCTTCGTCGTGGAGCACGACATGGACGTCGTGCGGCGGGCGGACTGGGTGGTGGACATCGGCCCCGGCGCCGGCGAGGGCGGCGGGCGCGTGCTGTACAGCGGCCCCGTCGCCGGTCTTGAGCGGGTGGAGGAGTCGGCCACGAGCACGTACCTTTTCGGGCGCGTCGAACCCCTCGATCACCGCCCGCGCACACCGCATGGCTGGCTGCACCTGAGGGGCGTATCCCGCCACAATCTGCACGATGTGTCCGCCGACGTACCGCTCCGCGTCCTGACGGCGGTGACGGGCGTGTCCGGTTCCGGAAAGTCGACGCTGGTGACGCAGGTGCTCGCCGAGGTCGTCCGAGGTCACCTCGGACTGGTCCTCGAGGAGCCCGACGAGGCGCAGCTGGAGGTTGACGTCCAGGACGCTTCGGGGGTCGAGTCGTTCGACCGGCTGGTCCGGGTCGACCAACGGCCCATCGGCCGGACTCCCCGGTCCAACCTGGCCACGTACACGGGGATGTTCGGTGCGGTGCGCAAGCTGTACGCGGCCACGGACGAGGCCAGGGCACGCGGCTACTCGGCCGGGCGGTTCTCCTTCAACGTGGCCGAAGGGCGGTGCGAGACCTGCCAGGGCGAAGGTTTCGTCGCGGTGGAACTGCTCTTCCTGCCTGGCACCTACGCGCCGTGCCCAACCTGCCAGGGCGCCCGGTACAACGCCGAAACGCTGGAAGTCACCTACCGCGGCAAGAACATCGCGGAAGTGCTGGGGCTGTCCGTCGATGCCGCCGCCCAGTTCCTGTCCGCCGTCCCGGCCGCCTCCCGCAGTCTGGAGACGTTGCGCGAGGTGGGACTGGGGTACCTGCGACTGGGACAGCCCGCGACGGAACTCAGCGGTGGTGAGGCGCAACGCATCAAACTGGCCACCGAACTGCAGCGAGCCCGCCGAGGCCACGCGCTCTACCTGCTTGACGAGCCGACGGCTGGGCTGCACCCCTCGGACGTCGCACTGCTGCTGCGACAGCTGCACCGGCTCGTCGACGCGGGCAACACGGTCGTCCTCGTCGAGCACGACCTGGACACGATCGTCACCGCCGACTGGGTCATCGACCTCGGGCCGGGCGGCGGCGACGCCGGCGGGAGGGTGGTAGCGGCGGGGCCGCCGGCCAAGGTGGCGAGGGCCCGCCGCAGCGCCACCGCGCCCTATCTCGCGGCCCGGCTCGCGGCATCCTGACGACGGCGCGAGGTGGGAGAACCGGTCACAGGGCGCAGGCCCCGTACTGGGAGAACGAGGAGATCTGGACGTGCCGCCTGCACCGACCGGCGGGGGCCAGCGTGTCATCGCAGCGCCGAGGCCACCCCGGGGGCATTCTGTGGACACTTGCGGTCGCGGGGACAGACAACGAGAAGGATCCAGTCATGCAGGCGTCGTCGCAGGGCGTTACGGTCGTGGCCCTCCTCGCGGACCCGGACGCACCGACCGAGGTTGCGAAGCGCCTGGCACGGGCCCTTCCTGCTCGGCTCGCCGCCAAGTCAGGCCACGGGCTACGGTTCGACGTCGAAGTGGTCAGCGAGCCCTTCACCGCAGGGGCTGAGGACCCGCCCACCCTGATGCGCCGGATCGTGGACCGCGGTAGTGCGGAGAACTGGGACATCGTCGTGGCTCTTACCGACCTTCCGCTGCACTCACACAGGCGCAAGCTCGTCGTGGATCTGAGTCACGAACACGGAGTGGCGTTGTTGTCCCTTCCATCGCTGGGGGGCTGGCGGCTGCAGAGAAAGGCCCGGCGGGCCGTGGAAGAAGTCGTGATCAGCTTGGCAGGCCGGCGCGCCACCGGGGCTGCGGGAGCTCCACGGAGCCAGCAACCGATGGGGCCCTTCGCCGGTCGTCTCGCACCTATCCATCCCGGACCGGTCGATGAGGAGGAGTTCGCCGATCTGCGCTACGTCGCCAGCGGGCCGCGTGGTTACCTCAGGGTGCTCGCCGGTATGGTCCGCGCCAACCGGCCGTGGCGGCTGGTGCCGGGCCTTTCGAAAGCCCTGGCGGCCGCACTCGCCACGGGAGCCGTCGCCACCGTGAACTCCACCGTCTGGAGCCTGGCCGCGTCCCTGAGCACGCCACGCCTCGTCATCGCCACGGTCGGTTCCGTCGGGCTCATGATCGGCTGGCTGATCGTGGACGCGAACCTGTGGCATCGAACAGCGGAGGCTTCGCCGGAGGCGAGGCAGAGGGCGGCTCTCTACAACACCTCGACCGTACTGACCGTGGGTATCGGGGTACTCGTCTGCTACGCGGGCCTGATGGTCATCAACTTCGTGTGGGCGCTGTTCATCCTCAACGACCAAGTGTTCGCTTCCATGACACGAACCCCGTTGAACGCCACGGACTACTGGACGCTGTCATGGTTCGTGGCTTCGACCGCAACAGTGGGCGGCGCGCTGGGATCAGGCTTGGAGAGCGACGAAGCAATCCGAGCAGCCGCCTACTCCAAGCGCGAACAGGAACGTCGCCACATGCTCCAGGACGACAACGATGGCTAGCTGCATGAACACGCACAGGGGCCGATGGCGATGGAGTACGGCTCGCGCCCGTCTCCTGGGCGGCGCCGATGACCCGAACGTGATGGTGCGTCTGGTGACCGGGCTGGCGGAGGGCACATCGGTTGTTCATCGGTACGTAGGCTGGTCGGTGTTTGCCGGAGCTTCGGCCAGAGGCGTCCGCAGTAGCAGCGTTCAGTCCCAGGAACTGCGGCCTTCACCCTGCTTCTGCACCGCCCTGGAGGCCCTACCGCACGACGGCCGAATCGACGAGAGGCCGACGCGCCCCGGCTTGGCCTCCCGGCTGGGCTCACGTCCGTGACGTGGACGCGGGCCTTCAGGGAAGTCCTTCGATCCGGGCTCAAAATCGAGGAGACGCGGCTGGAGCCTCTGCTCGCGCTGCGCACGGCCGTCGGTGTGGCACTCGTCATCGGGCCGGCCCTATGGCTCGGCTCCCCTGCCTACGCCGCATCCGCCGCCCTCGGCGCTTTCTCGGCGGGTGGGGCCACCTTCCAGCGCACCTGGCGCCCGCGCAAGGCGATTGCGCTCGGCGCCGGCGCTGGGCTGGCGCTCAGTACCCTGGTGGGTTACCTGGCGGCGGGGCAACTCGTCACGTTCCTTCCGCTGCTGGCCCTGTGGACCTTTGGCGCGGGGTTGGCGTGGGCAGTCGGATCGACCGCTGGGATCATCGCAGCGACGACGGTCGGCAGCATGCTGGTGACCATCACCCTGCCCACGAGCGTCGGACGAGCCCTGGAGCACGCCGGAATCATCGCGCTCGGGGGAGTGGTGCAGGCCGTGCTGATCTTGCTGTTCCCGATCCGCCGATGGGGGGCACATCGTGACGCGCTCGCCGACGCCCTGGCCGCCGTGGCGGACTACGCCCGCCGGCTCCGCCACGACCCGACCGCCCGGTTCGACCCGGAGCCCTTGATGACAGCCCGCGACGCAGCCGCCGTCACGCCATCACAGGCTCGCACCCGCCCCACCGTCCTCCACGGGCCGCGAGGACTTGCCGAGCGCATTGTGCCGGCCATCGCTGCGCTCGCCGACCCGGACGTCGGCGCCCCGGCGGAGGGACCTGGGAGGGACCGCGCGCGGGAGTTGCTCGATGCGGCCGCCGACGTGTTGGATGCTGCCGCCCGGTCGATCCGCCGCGGCACCCCCGTCGAGGTACCGCCCAAGACTGTGGACCTCCTGCGTGGAGACGAGGAGCACGAGGTGCTCGAGGGGCCCGCGCGGCAGGCCGCCGAGAGGCTCGCGGCACTGCTCGGTGAGGCGCTGGAGATCGCTGAGTGCGGCAACGCGCACAGAAGGACGCCCGCGCAACATGGCCCCGCATACGTTCAGTTCCTGGTGCGCCCGACCATGTTCCGGCTGCTTCCGGTCATCGTGCGGGCGGTCCGTCGTGAGCTCCACCACGACTCGCCCGTCTTCCGGCATGCCGTTCGGCTGGCGGCGGTAGCCACGCTCGGCTATCTCATCGCCGACCGGCTGCCCCTAGGCCACGGTTACTGGGCACCCATCGCCTCGGTGATGGTGATGCGTCCGGACTTCCACCGGACGTACGCGCGTGCGGTCGCCCGTCTCGCCGGGACTCTGGTGGGGGTCGTGCTCGCCACCGGAGTGGTGCGGACCCTGGGCCCGGACGCCCATGTGTTCGGTGCGCTGGCGGTGGTCTCGGCGGGCCTGTCGTACACCCTGATCCGCACCGGCTACGCCTACTCCCAGTGCTTCACTGCCGCGTACGTCGTCTTCCTGCTCGGCATGGGCGGCCAGGCATGGGAACAGACAGTCCCGGAACGGATGGTACTCACTCTGCTGGGCGGAGCCCTGGCAATGCTGGCCTACGCGGTGTTCCCTGCATGGGAGACGCCCCGGCTGCCGGAACGGCTTGCGGACTGGCTCGCCGCCAACGGCCGCTACGCGGCCGCAGTGCTCCGCAACTACGCCGGACCGACCAGGGAACGCCGTGCCGACATGCGCAGTGCCCAATTGGCGAGCAGAAAAGCGCGTGCCGCCTGGCAGGAGGCATACGACCGGGCAAAGCAGGAACCGGTCCGCCCCAGGGGCCTGACTTCGCGTGAGGCGGAGGAGGCACAGGAGGCACTCAAAGGGTTCGACAGGGCAGCAACGCTCATGGAGAACCGCGTCCCGCAGGACGACAACCCTTTCGCTCTCGAGGCAGAAGGGCTCGCCAAGGCCCTGGAAACGGACACGGCGCAGGCGGCAGCCGACATGCGCGAGCACAGGGAACCGGACTGGGGACGCGTGGAGAAAGCTCTCCAGGTGTGGGAGGGCGCCGGTGCCCGGAGACCAGCGCTACGACGCGAGGCGGACCTGCAGAAGCGCGCCCTGGAGGACCTCGCGACAGCCGTAAGCCGCACCCCCCTGGAGCGCGACGTCGGCTCCGTGCGCGAGGAGCAGCGGGTGCGGGAGGCCATGGAGGCTGAAGGCGGTGGCTCAGAACCCGCGCACCGGGGTGGGTGACGTTCCGACGACGACAAGCGTCGGCCCTCCTGGAGAGGCAACAGTCTTCCGGCCGCGAGCCAAGCGCCCGCGTCCTGACCGAGCACTGCCGCGCCGTGGGAGCAGCGGCAGTCACCCGGCCACAGCTCTGCGCCTCGGTGTCACCAGCCACTTCTACGCCCGCAAGACCTCCCAGGACGCACGCCGCAACGTCTACCCGCACTACCGCGAATACCTGCGGCCCAAGACCCCGGGCGGCCGCGGCCGGCTGATCGGCCAGGAGAGGTCGCCACGGGGGAGGGGCGGCAGACCAGGTTCACCTGGAGCGACGCCAAGGTCGCCTCCCTGAACCGCGTGGTGAACAACTCCACCGGAGCAGGCAACACCTCCGTGTTCAACTGGGCGCTGGGCCCGGACAACACCAGCAGTGAGGGCTTCGTCCAGATCACCGACCCGCGAGGGAAGAACACCCTCGAGACGGTCGACGGCTACTGGCGCACCAAGACGACCGAGGACCCCCTCGGGCACAAGCGCTCGAAGTCCTGGGGCCCGGACAACGACATCGCCACCGCCACCGACGCGATGGGCGCCTCCCCGAGGACGGCAACGTAGCCAGTTACACCCAAGACGAGGCCTTCAATCCGAATCCGTCGCCATCCCCACGGGAACCTCGGCGACGGCGACGTGAGTGGAGAAGGGCAGCGGCTACTTCCCCGAAACGGCCACCTCTGCGAGCGCGGAGAAGACCACCAATGCCTACGACACATCGGGGAGCCTGCTCACCTCCACCGACCCCACCTCCCTGGTCGAGCAGATCAACGGTAACGCTCCGTTTTTCGACCCGTCCGCCGACGAGAAGCACCGTGTGCGTCCATGGCCGGTCGACTTCGGTGAACAGTGGCTGGCGCGCCTGGGTCCCATGATGATCCCCGGTATCCGGCGCGGATCCGCCCACCTCGAGCCCTCCGTCGAGTCTGTGCGGTGGCGCGCCCGCCGTCCCGTCCACCCGCAACGCCTGGCCGACGCCCTCGCCAAGGTCATGAGGGGAGTCGTACGCAGCCGAGGCCATCCGTGGCTTTCCAGCCGTCCCGATTCCGTGGTCACCTGGCGCTCCGCGGGCGCACACCTGGACCTGCGAGAGGCGGGCAGGTGGCTGGAGCAGGAGGAAACGCGCGCTTGGCAGGCCGCCACACCTCAGAGACGCACCCTCGCGTCGTGGTTCTGGCACGACTGTTACGGGGAGCGGCGCAACGAGATTGTCCTCACCGGAGTGGATCTCGATAAGCAGGCCACCCGACTGGCGCTCGACGAGGTTCTGCTGACCGACCGTGAGCTGGCGCAGGGCAGGGATGCGTGGGCGGCGGTGCCCGGCCCGTTGCTCGGGTGACGGCCCCCCGGTGGAGGGGAGTCCTGCGACAGGCGCAAACGGACCCCGTCGACCGATGTCATGGTCGGCGGGGCCCACTCGTATGCGGTACGGGCCGGACCGAACGATGCCGTGGCTGCGACCACCGCCCGGCCCGGAGTTCTCAGGGGTGCGCTGCCAAGGCGTCCGGGTGCTCGTGCTCACACGAGTCGTCGATGCCGTACGTGTCCCATTCGGGGAAGGGATCGGCCGCGGGCCGCGCCTCACCCTCGGACATCAGGCATGCGGACAACGCTTCGTGGAGTGTCTCCGCGCGCAGATCCGTACCGATGAAGACCAGTTCCTGACCCTGCGTGGTCCCGGATTCACGTGCGCCGGACGGCTCGAAGCGGGCCACGGATCCCGCCTGCGACCAGAGACCGGTCACATTCGGCCGGCTGGACAGCCAGAAGAAGCCCTTGGAGCGCAGCACCTGTCCGTACCGGCCGCTGTCGAGCCCGTCGGTGACGAACGTCCACAGGCGGTCGGGATGGAAGGGGCGGTCCGAACGGAAGACCGTGCTGGAGATTCCGTACTCCTCGGTCTCCGGCATATGGTCCCCGTTCAGCTCCCGCACCCATCCGGGAGCCTGCTGGGCCCGTTCCAGGTCGAAGAGGCCGGTACCGAGAACCTCGGACAGTTCGACGCGCCCACGGCTGACGGGCACGATCCGGGCCGCAGGGTTGAGGCGGGTGAGCGCGGCGGTGAGCTGCTCACGCTCTCGTCCGTCCACGAGGTCGAGCTTGTTGAGCACGATGACGTCGGCGAACTCGATCTGGTCCATGAGCAGGTCGCTGACCGTGCGCTCGTCATCCTCGTACTGGTCGAGTCCACGCTCGGCGAGGCCGTCACCTCCGGCCAATTCCGGCAGGAAGTTGGCAGCGTCGACCACAGTGACCATGGTGTCGAGCCGTGCGAGGTCGCCCAGCGTCGCCCCGTCGTCGCGTGGGAAGGAGAAGGTGGCGGCCACCGGCATCGGTTCCGAGATGCCGCTGGACTCGATCAGCAGGTAGTCGTAGCGACCTTCACGGGCGAGTCGGTCCACTTCCTCGAGGAGATCGTCGCGCAGGGTGCAGCAGATGCATCCGTTGGTCATCTCGACCAGGCGTTCCTCGGTGCGTGAGAGTGCCGCCTCGCCCCCGCGCACCAGCGCCGCATCGATGTTGATTTCGCTCATGTCGTTGACGATCACTGCGACTCGCAGGCCCTCGCGGTTGCCGAGGACATGGTTGAGCAGTGTGGTCTTGCCGGCTCCCAGAAATCCTGAGAGCACGGTGACGGGCAGCAGGTCCTGCGCCATGAAGGATCAGTCCTCGGGGTGCAGGAGGCCGCGCTCGTACGCCTTCACCAGCCGCTGCGGCACCTGGTAAACGGAGCCGTCGACGGTGACCGGCACGAGCTGAGGCGTCGTGGCCTTCCACTGCGCACGGCGGTGACGGGTGTTGCTGCGGGACATCTTCCGCTTCGGGACTGCCATGGAGACCTCCTGGGCCGGCGTAGGCAACGAACGCTATATGAAAATGATAGTCAATATCAAATGGCTCGGTAGGCGTGAAGCCGTTTCTCCGCCCGTGATTCTTCCTGGGGCGGCGTACTCCTCGCCCCCCTCCGGCGTCCTCTCGCGGTTTGAGGTTGCTCATTGCGTACACCGTTCCCGTTGCGCCACGGGCGAAAGGGTGGACGACCGGAACCGGGGGTCTTGCAGCAGTGCGGGCGGGAGCGGTTGCTCCCCTGCCTTGCATCCTGCGCTGGTGTCCGGCGCAGGTGCGGCGGCACGTGGCACCGGTAGTGCTGGTGATACTGCTCCCCCTGTCTCCGGCGGCCGGTGAAGCGTGGTCCGTGCGCTGACAGGGGTGCGCCACCTTGAGTGTCCTTCAACGCCCTACGGGGTCGCCGTCGGTGCTGTCGTTCCAGCTACGCAACACCGCATGGCCTCCATGATGCAGGGGTGTACTCGTCTTGAGGCGGGTCGCTTCGTGACCCGTCCGCGCGTCGAAGATGTGCACCTCTCCGTGGCCGCCCCGTGTGACGGCGACCCAGTCGGAGCCGGGCGAGGCGGCCACCGCTCGGCGTTGGACGCCTTCCCAGGGAGTGCCGCCGCGAGACGGCGCACCGTCCATGGCGGGGAGGGGGACGCGGCGCAGGGTGTCGTCGGCGCACAGGAGAACCAGTTCGTCACCGTCGGGATGGATGCGGGTGAAGGCCGTGTGATCACGGGCGAGGGCCAGCCGGAAGACCAGGCCCGGGCCGAGGTCCGTGAGGTGCGTGCGCCCCGTCACCAAGTCGTGGCGCCACGCCTGGTTCGTCCAGTCCGGCCACCGCAACGGGTCCGGGTGGCCGCCGCGTAGTGTGCTCCACAACGCCCGTCGGTGAGTGTCGAGGCGCAGGTACCAGCCTCGGGCGGGTGACTTCCACGGAATCACCGCCTCGGCCGCCAATTCGTCAGCCCTCCTGCGTGCCGGATGTACTCCCTCGCTCGTGGCGGCGAACACCCGGCCTGAGTGGGGGTCCTGGGCGTCACCGTGGCCGTCGTCAGGCAGCGGCAGGACCATGTCAGGCGTGACCGTGGGGCAGCCCGGCCGAGCCGCGAGGAGATCCGCAAACCGGTGTACGGCGAGCGCGCCGGGTTGCCGGTGCCGCACGACGACGAGCGGGTCACCACCGCCAAGGACCGTCACCCCCGGTTCCCCGGCGCGTGTGCGTACCCGTGCGGCCTCTCCGGTCGCGAGGTCGACGACTGTCAACAGGTCCGACCAAGGCTCGATGTTCTTGCCCAGGCCGGTCGTGATGGCCAGTCGGCGTCCGGACGGATCGCAGGCCAGATGCTCCGCCGGCACGGCGACCGGGACGGTGAGTTCTACGAGCTCATCGTCGAAAGGGTTGAGGACCAGCAGCTCTCCCCGGCGTTCGTCGACGCAGGCCACCCGTCCTTCGGGTAGGGCCAAGAACCCGGCGTGTTCGGAGAGGTGACGCCCGGTGAGGCGCCCCGTGACGGTGCCGTCCGGCACGGTCAGCACGCTGACTGAGCCGTCCACGTGGTCGGAGACTAGTAGCGCGGCGGCGGCGGTCATATGTCCTCCAACGTTTCCGGTCGATTGAAAATGATTATCATGTATCTTCAGTGCGTTCCAGGTTCCTGAGGAGAAGCGAGGGCTTCGATGCTGCGCGCACCGTCCAGATCCGTTCGTAGTTGGCTCACAGCACTGGTTGCGGGTTCCGTCCTGGTCGGCTGCGGCACGTCCTCCGACGGGTCCGTGAGTGACAAGGCAAAGCCCGCCCCCAAGACCGAGGTCACTGTCGAACCCATCAAGGCAGCGACGGAGCTGACCGACGTGAACGGCGTCAAGATCTCCCTGGAGAAGAAGCCGGAGCGGATCGTCTGCCTGTTCGCGCTCTGCGACGACATCCTGACCGAACTCGGCATCGTCCCGACGGCCACCAACAGTGCGCTGCTCGCTCACCCCCGCTTCCTCGGGGAGGCCGAGGCCAAGGAGGTCGACGTCATCCCCGGTGGATTCATCGCCCCGGAGGTGGAGGCGATTCTCTCCCACAAGCCGGACCTCGTGATCGGCCTCGGGGACACCCACGGCAAGCTCACCCCCGCGCTGAAGGGCGCGACCACGTTCTGGGCCATGCAGCCCGAGACGTGGGAGGACAGCGTGGGATACCTGCGCGACACCGCCGCCCTCACCGGCCGCACCGCCGAAGGAGAGAAGGCGGAGCAAGTCTTCCGGGCCAAGCTCGCCAAGGCCGAGGAAGCCCCCAGCGACAAGACCGCCCTCATCATCTACGGCAGCGATGAGAACTTCGGCGTCGCGACCCCGGAAGGTGACGTGGCCGCCAGTCTGTTCCCCAAGATCGCCGATTACCCGTGGAAGTCTCGTGGTGTGGAAGGCAGTTACAGCCTCGAGGAGATCCTCGCCCGGGACGTCGACGTGCTCTTCGTCGAGACGATGAGCTTCGGCGGGGCGGACGGCAAGTTGTCGGAGAAGCTGGCGAAGAACCCCCTCTGGAGCAAGATCCCGGCAGTGAAGAACGGCGCCGTCCATGAGGTGAACTCAGAAGCGTGGGCCAAGGGGCGCGGTACCCGCTCGCTGGGCATCGTGCTCGACGAGGCCACGGCCGCGCTGCGGTGAGTGCAACCCTCCCGACACCCACTGCGACGGGTCATGGGACAGGCAGGGCCGGCCGAAGCGCACGGGCAGCAGGGGCGTGGCAACCCCTCCTGGTGATCGCGGTGCTGACCGTCGCCTCGGTCTGTGCACTCTGTCTCGGCACCCCGTACGTCCCACCGCACCGGCTGGTCGGTGCGGTGCTGGACGGAGACACCACGCTGGCCGGGGTCGTCGTCAATGAACTCCGCGTCCCACGCCTGGTGCTGGCGCTGATCGCAGGAGCCTGTCTGGGGGCGGCGGGGCTCGTCCTCCAGGAGGCGCTCCGCAATCCTCTGGCTGTACCCGAAATGCTGGGCGTCTCGTCCGGGGCGGCGCTGGGGGTGGCCGCCCCGCTGGTGCTGACTCTGTCACTGCCCGCCGCGGTACAGCCCCTGCTCGCCCTCGGCGGGGCCGCGCTCGGTGGTGGGCTGACCCTGCTCGCTGCCGGGCTGGGGCGCAGCCCGTCTGCAGTGCTGCTGACCGGCGCAGCGGTGGCAGCCGCGTTGCAGGCCGCGCTGCTGGTCCTGATGGTCATGGCGGATCAGTTGGACCTTCAGCTCATCTACCGGTACCTGCTGGGGTCCCTCTCCGCCCGGACCTGGGAGGACGTCACGGGGTTGTGGCCGTGGCTGCTCGTCGCGGCTCCCGCCCTTGTGCTCTGTGCGCCCGTGCTCTCGGTCATGCGACTGGGTGACGAGGATGCCGAGGCGCTGGGTGTGCGTGCCCAGCGGGCGCGGCTGGTCGCGCTGGCCATCGCCGTCGTGCTGATCGCACCCGTGACGGCCGTATGCGGACCCGTCGCATGGGTGGGGTTCCTCGCTCCGCACCTGGCGCGATGGTTCAACTCTTCTGCGGGCGCGGTGCGTTGGCTTCCCTGGTCCGCCGCGTGGGGCGCCGTGGTCGTGACGGTGGCCGATGTCCCGGCGCGGCTGGCACTGGCGCCGGTGGAGACGCCGGCCGGTGCCTGGACGGCCCTGCTGGGAGTGCCCGCGGGGATCGCCCTGATGCGTTCCCGTCGCCGCGACCGGATGACCGAGGGCAGTCGAACGGGTACGGCGGCGGTGCGCACGCTGGTGCCTGGACCGCGTACCGACACCCCGCGTCCGGACGTCGAGGCACCTCCTGCCGGAAGGCGGGGGAACGGCAGCCAGGAGGAGCCCGGCGCCCGCGGCACTGTGCCACTGCCCGGCGAGACGACTGGGACGGAGGACCCACGGTGAGGTGGCGTTTCGTAGCACTGTCGGCCTTGGCGGTCGGGTGCGCCGGGCTGGAACTGGTGGCCGGACGCGGTATGTCCCCCGGCGCCGTCTGGGACGTGCTGGGCGGTGGTGGCGACGCGACGGAACGTCATATCTTCCTCCAGCTGCGGCTTCCGCGAATGCTGGTGGCCCTCGGAGCGGGGGCGTGCCTCGCCATGGCAGGGCTGATCCTGCAGTCCGCACTGCGCAACCCTTTGGCCGGGCCGGAAGTGACAGGCGTGACGCCGGGGGCAGTCCTCGGTGCGGTCACCGCCACGGCCTTGGGGCTCGCAGGGTGGGAGTCACCCCTGGCCGTTGTCCTCGCCGCGTGTGCGGGCGGATGCGCCGGTGCGCTGCTGCTCTGGCTGCTCGTCGGCCGGGGAGGCGGGGATCCCGCCCAGACCGCCGTGCACGGAGTGCTGGTTTCCGCGGTGCTCGGCGGGCTCACCGCCATGGTGCTGCTTGTGGAGCCGGGGGAGCTCGGGAGCGTCGTGCAGTGGTTGGTGGGGACCACGGAGGGCCGGGTGTGGGAGCACTGGCACCTTCTGTGGCCCTGGGCCCTGGTCTGGGGGGTTGCGTCGTGGCTGCTGACCGGGCCGCTGACCCTGCTGCGCTGCGGTGACGACATCGCCATGTCCGCCGGCCTCTCGGTCCGGCGGGCGCGGACCCTCGCCCTGATGTGCGCTGTAGCGCTGACAGCAGGCGCCGTGGCCGCGGTCGGAGCGCTGGGCTTCGTGGGACTGCTCGTCCCGCATCTGGCCATGGCTGTCTTCGGCGCGGACATGCGGGTGGGTCTCCCCGGCGCCGCCCTGCTGGGCGCGATCGTGGTGTGCGGAGCGGATGCCGCGGCGCAGCTGTCCTCGCGGCTACTCGCCGCGACGCTGGACTCCGGGCGGCTCACGCTTCCGGTCGGGGCGCTCACCGCGTGCCTCGGCGCCGCGCTGCTGCTGGTCGTCGTACGCCGTACGCCGAGTCGCACCTTCTGACATCGACGGAGGACCGAGCATGACCAAGTCCATGGGCATCCACCTTGAGGACGTCCACTTCGGCTACCCCGCACGATCCGTGCTGCAGGGCGTCGATGTAACCGTACGGCCAGGCGAGCTCACAGCCCTCATCGGCCTGAACGGCTGCGGCAAATCGACCCTCCTGCGGCTGGCCGCCGGGTTGCTGCAACCGAACCAGGGGCGCGTTCTGCTCGGCGGGGACGACCTCGCCGGGCTCTCCCGGCGGGCCACGGCGGCCAGGGTGGCGCTGCTGCACCAGTCCGCGCCGGCCGTACCGGGTATGACGGTCCGCCACCTCGTGCGACAGGGGCGGTACGCGGCGCGTGGCCCGCTGGGCATGCTGCGCGAGGGGGACGATCCTGTCGTGCGTCGGGCGTTGCGTGACGTCGGTGTGGAGCAGTGGGCTGACCGTGACGTGGACGCGCTGTCCGGGGGTGAGCGGCAGCGGGTGCGGCTGGCCATGGCACTCGCCCAGGACACCCGCGTCCTGCTGCTCGACGAGCCGACCACCTATCTGGACCTGCACCACCAGCTGGATGTGATGCAGACGGTGGTCCGGCTGCGGGAGGAACGCGAGCTCACTGTGGTGATGGTGCTGCACGACCTGGCCCACGCCGCTCGGTTCGCCGAGCGCATAGTCGCCCTGCGCGACGGGCGCGTGGTGGCCGACGGAACGCCGAAGGAAGTCGTCACGCCGGGACTGCTGGCGGACGTGCTGAACGTGGCCGGCCGGGTCGGCCGGGACCCCGAGGGCGGCTGGCCGGTGTGTTACCCAGATCACCCTCTCCCGGCTCTAGAATATGAAAATCAGTTCCATTAGTGTCGCCGTTACGACGTTCACCCGAACGGCGTATCTCCCCGATAAACAAGGAGAGTTCATGGACAACGAGCAGATCTTCGCGCCGATCGCCGACCCGGGCCAGCTGGCCCACGACTCGGCTTCCCACTCCAACGCGCTCGTCGAGAACCCCTTCGAGGACACCGAGGAGTAACCGAGGTCGACCACCCTCGACCGTGGGCCCGCCCGTTGCCTTCCGGGCGGGCCCACGCCCCTTCCCGTGCTCAGTTGTCAGGAGGAACATCGTGTCCCGCAACCAGCTCGCACCCGGTGTCGAGGTTGTCGCCGTGCCAGGGCGGAATCTCGCCGTGCGCACCGCTGACGGGGAGTTCCTCAGTGTCCGGACGCGAGACGTGCACCAAGACGCCCTGTTCTCCCTGCTCTCCGGCAACAACGCAGTCCCGAAAGGTGCCGAACTGGGACGCGTCGTGCGCGCTTTCGCGGAGGCCGGGTATCTCGTGGAGGAGCCCGAGCGCCCGAAGTGGCCCGTTGCCCGGCGGCACGTACGGCTACTCGGCGCCGCGGCTCTGACCGAACCGCTGGCCGCGCACCTCGCCTCCCTGGGTGCCGAGCCGCGGACGACGGCCGCGACCGCTGCCGACCTGTCGCCCATGGATATCGAGGATCTGCTCGACGGAGGCCCCGCCGCCGTCGTGTGGTGTCTCGACGGGCCCGTACCCGACGGGCTGTGGGACGCCGCCGACCGGCTGCCCGAGCACGGGGTGGCCTGGTTGCGGTGCCACCATGAGGGCTGGCAGGCGTATGTCGAACCCCTCGCCATCAGCCCAGGAGACGTCACGGCGGCCCATGTCCGAGCCCGGCGGCTTGCCGCCACCCCTGCCCACCGCGAGCTGTCCGCCTACTGGAGCGGACCCCGAGCCTCCGGTGTGCCGGTCCGGCTGACCGTGCCCGCCGCCGCACTGCTCGCGGCCCTGCTCGCCGACGACCTCGGCCGGTGGGCCACGGGCACCCCTGAAACGGCCGGCTTCCCGGCACGGCGTCGACTGCGGCAGGTGGATCTGCGCACGCTGACCGTCACCGAGCACCCCGTCATGCCGGTGCCCGACGTCGCACGCATGCCGAAGAAGGACAGATGACGGCCTTCCGTGCGACTGTCGATGGCCTCGCCACTGACGTGCGTCTGCCCGACGGGGCCGGTCCCTTTCCCACCGTCCTCATCCGTACTCCGTACGACCGTGCCCGGCACCTGGCCGAGGCGCGAGGCTGGGCCCGCAGAGGGTTCGGCGCCGTCGTCCAGGACGTGCGGGGCAGATTCGCGTCGCCGGGGGAGTGGCGCCCGTACGAGAACGAGGCCGCCGACGGAGTGGCGGCAGCCCGTTGGATCCGCCGACAGTCCTGGAGCGACGGACGCTACGTCGCCGTCGGAGCCTCCTACGCCGCCTACTGCGCCCTCTCCCTCGCCCTCGAAGCACACAGGGAGGACCGGCCGAATGCCGTTATCGCCGCCGTGCCCGCACTGGGTGCCACAGAGACGGCCCGCGAACCCTCCGGTGCCGAACGGCTGCTGACCCGAGCCGGGTGGTGGGCCGCCCACGGGGACCGGCGGGACTCCGACGAACGCGCGCTGGAAAGGGCCCTGGCAGCGGACCCCGGCCTGCTCGGCCACCTGCCGCTCACCGATCTCCCCGGGCGGCTGGGCCGAAACCTGCCTTCCTGGGCGGGGTTGTGGCGGCGTGATGATCGCGGTCGTCTCACCTCGCGAGCTACCCATGCCGACATGCCTCTGCTCACGGTCGGAGGCCACCACGACCACTTCACCGAGGACACCGTCGCGCTGTGGAGTACCTGGGGTGGGCCTTCGGCCCGCCTGCTCCTGGGCCCGTGGGGGCACGGTCTCGTCACCGCGCCCGGACCCGACGCAGGTCCCGCGCACCGGGTCAGCCTCGGTGAGCTGTACGTGCGTTGGGCCCGCCGCGCCCTGGCCGGCGGTCTCGCTCCCGGGCACCACGGCGCGGTGGCACTGGGCGGCGGAGACCTGTGGCTGCCCGTCGGCACCCACGGCGAGCCGACCACACAGCGGCTGCGGCTGCTCCACGGCTCCCTCTTCACCGCCGACCCCGACCATCCCGTCCGCTCCGACGACCTCACCGTGCCCACCGGGGACTTTCCCGACCGGTGTGTGCTGGTCACCCCGCCGCTACCGCGCCCGCTCGACGCCGTTGGACCCGTGCGCATCCACCTGCGGGCCACCGCCGACACTCCGTCCGCCGACTGGGCCGCCCGTCTCGTCGCCCTCACGCAGGAAGGGGCCGCCGAGCCACTCGCCGTAGGCATCCTGCGGCGGGCGGAGATGGCGCGCCACAGCGACGAGTTCACCATCGAACTCGGACGTCTCGCGCGTCGGCTGACGGCCGGCACGCGGCTGCGGCTCGAAATCGCCGGACACCATTTCCCGGCTCATGCTCGCAACCCCCACACCGGGGGCGACCCGATCACCGCTGACAGGCTGCTCGCCTCCCGGCGAGAAGTCGACCCGGCGAGTGTGACGCTGAGTCTGCACGTTCTTTCGTCCCACCCCCCGTCCGTCGATCCCACCGAGGAGATCCTGCGATGACGGCGCTGCCGCTGGAAGCTCTCGTCGACCCCGTCTGCGGCATCGTCCGCAAGGTCAAGCCCGTCGAGCACCCCGCGGGTGCCCCTCCCCGCTACACGGCACTCACGGCCGAGATAGCCGACGCCCGAAAGCTGGGCCTGTGGCCCGCTGACCGGGTCTCCCTGGGGACCACCTTCGGAGACCCGGAGCAAGCGAGAATTGCTGCGATAGCGGAGGGGATCGAGCGGTACTGCGGCAATCGTGTGCCGCCGCCCGGCCACCCCGACGCCCCCCTGCGTGCCACCGCCGCCGAGCTGGCCCAGCAGGGTCTGCGGCTCTACGGCCCTGATGACCTGCCCGCGTACGCGCCGTGGCAGTACACGAGGGCGAAGTTCCCCTACCGCCGCCTCGCCGAGGACACCCCGTCCCTGTGGACCCGCGGCACCGAGCGACTGCCGGACGGACGGACGACGGAGGTCTGGGCGCCGGTCGCCCTCACCCACCTCAACTGGCGCCAGGGTGACCTGCGGGAGCTGCCGCGTACCCACCACCTCAACTACGCGGGCATAGCCACCGGGCAAGGATTCGACGACGCCGTCGAGCGCGGGCTGTTGGAGGTGGTCGAACGCGACGCCCTGGAACTGTGGTGGCACCTCGACGGGCCGGCTCGCGGCATCGACCCGGCCAGCGTGCCCGGCCTCATGGACGATCTGGCCGGATCCGCGCTGGACGTCCATCTCGTCGAGATGCCGTCGGAGTTCGCGCCGTGCGTCGCCGCGCTCGTCCACGACCCGGCTCTCGGTCTGTACGCAGCCGGGTTCGCCTGCAAGTACGACCCCGCCGAGGCCGCTCGCAAAGCGGTACTGGAAGCGGTTCATACATGGGTGTTCACACAGGGGCTGACCGACCCCGACGGCTGGGTCTTCCAGGCCGTCGAGGCCGGCCTGCTCGCCCGAGGGCTCTACCTGGAACACCGCGCCGACGGCCGCTACCTCGACGCGTGCGGCGAGCACTTCGAACACGTGCGGGACCTGGGGGCACACGTGCAGGTATGGCTGGACGAACGGATGACGACCGAGGCCCGGCGGTTCACCGAACCCGCCCACCGGACCGTGTCCGTCGACGCGATCGAGCCCGGCAGCCGCGAGCGGCTGGAGAAGGCGCTGCACGCAGGCGGTCATCGCGTCATGACCTTCGACCTGACCACCGAGGACGTGGCCGAGACCTCTCTGAGGGTGGCCCGGGTCCTCGTGTCCGGGCTCCTCCCCAACGCCCCGGCGGCCTTCGGTTACTTCGGCTGCCCACGGCTCGCCGAAGCAGCTGTGCGACGGGGCTGGCAGACGAAAGCGCCGGGCGCACCGGACGACTTCACACTGGCGCCCCCGCCCCACATGTGAGGAACCCGTGCAACACCTCGATCAGAACCACCCGGAGGGCCTCGCCGCTGCTCTCGCCCACGCCCGCTCCCCGAGACGCCCCTGCCCCGACACACCTGCGGGACCACCTGTCCCGGCTTGGCCGGGACAGCCGCACACGATCCCGGAAGCGAGCCCTGCGGATCTCGACCTGCGGGCCATGCTGCGCCTATCCCTGCGTGCCTCGGACGACTCCGGTCGGCTGCGGCCGGTCCCCTCCGCCGGCGCACTGCACCCGGTCGACACCGAACTCGTTCTGGGCACGGGATGCCCTCTTCCGCCCGGGCGCTACGGCTACGACCCACTGCGCGACCACGCGCACCGTCTCGGCGGGCAACCCGATACCGAGCCGCCGGGCATCAGGGTCGAACTCTCCGTCACCGCACGCCGGACGATTTCCCACTACGGCCATCGCGCCTGGCCGCTGCTGCTCCTCGACACCGGGCACGCCACCGCCGCGCTGTTCCTCGCGGCCCACGCCCTGGGCATGGCCGTACCCGAACTCAGCCTGGACGGAGACGCGGAGACACCGCTCGCCTTCGTACGGATCGCGCCTTCCCTCCCCGCCCCCGGGCCCGGGGACCCTATGTGTCCTCCGCCGTCGGTGAGGGTACCCACCCCCGAGGAACTGCTGGCCCGACGCAGCGCACCGCCGCCGCTACCCGGCACGCCGACCCCAGATGCGCTGAGGGCGGTCCTCGCCACCGCTACCAAGGCCGGCGGCAGCGACCTGCGCTGGTGCGTGGCCGTCGGCACCCCTCGGCCCGGGCTGATGGAGCTGGGCGCCGACGGCACGACACTACGACGGTTCGCCGCAGGGGAAGCCCGCCCCACGCTCGCGGCCTGGGCCGCCGGCCAGGCATGGATCGCCGACGCGGGTGCCGTCCTACTCGCCCGCGGTTGTCCTCAGGACGCCGACGAGCGGACCATCCGCCGCACCCACCTGCGGGCCGGCTTCGCTGTCCAGCTGGCCCACGTCACCGCCCGACACCACGGTGTGGCTGCCCGGCCCGTCGGCTCCTGGCAACAGGCGGACCTCGGCGCCGCGCTCGGTGACACACCCGGCCGGGACTGGATCGTCCACGGACTGGCCCTCGGCACCCTCCACGCAGACGAGGAGAACACCACATGATCGTCCACCCCGAACTGCGCCGTGCCGCCCGCCGCGTGCGGCGGCCCCTGCTCGCCGCCAGTCTCCTGCAGGGGGCCGTTACCCTCACCCACCTGGCACAGGCCGTGCTGCTGGCCGTCGCGTTGGCCGGACTGGCCCGCAGTCACACGGGACAGCTACCGTGGCTGCTCACCACCGTGGTGTTCGTCGTGGCCGCCCGGGCCGGACTCGGCACCTGGCAGCGGCGCACCGCCACCCGCGCCGGAGCGGAGGCGAGAGTGGCGCTGCGGGACGAACTCCTCGCCCACCTGGGGCGGCTGGGGCCCGCGCATCTGACCACCGCGCGCGCCGGAGCCGTCCGCACCACCCTCGTCGACGGCGTGGAGGGCGTCGATGCCTATGTCTCGCGCTACCTGCCCCAGCTTCTGATCACTCTGACCGTGCCGCCCCTGGTGCTCGCCGTACTGGCCGTGGTGGAACCGATGGCGTTGATCGGTCTCGTACCGGCTCTGCTGCTGGCCCTGTTCGGGCCGCGCGCCTGGGACCGGCTCCTGGCCACCCGCGGCAAGGAGCACTGGGACACATACGAAGGACTGGGCGCCGACTATCTGGAAGCCTTGCAGGGCATGCCCGCACTGCGGGCCGCGGGTGCGGTCGGCCGCACCCGCGCACGCCTGGAGAAGCGCTCGGCGGCGCTGCACAGGGCGACCGTCGCGAAACTGCGCGTCTCCCTGGTCGACACCGGCATCACCGACCTCGCCATTCAGGGCGGTACCGCCGCAGCAGCACTCCTCGCGTGCTGGTCGGCCGTCGGCGGGTCCACCACGGCAACCGGCACCTATCTGGTGCTGCTGCTGGCCTCCGAGTGCTTTCGGCCGGTCCGCGACCTCGCTCGAGAATGGCACGCCGGATACCTGGGCGCCTCGGCCGCGGACGGGATCGCGGCGCTACGCACCGCCGAACCGGAGGTCCGGGACACCGGAACGGCATCCGCGCGCTGGCCGACACCCCCGGAAGTATGCTTCGAGGACGTGCGGTTCACCTACGACGGGGCACCGGAGCCCGCCCTCCACGGTGTCTCCTTCACCGCATCGGCGGGACGCACCACCGCGATCGTCGGCCCGTCCGGCGCAGGCAAGTCCACGCTCCTCGCCCTGCTCCTGCGTCACCACGACCCTGGCGAAGGCCGGATCACCCTGGACGGGCGCAGCGCCACCCAGTACTCCCTCGAAGCGCTCCGGCAGGGCATCGCCGTGGTGTCGCAGGAGACGTACCTCTTCCACGCCACCATCGTCGACAACCTGCGCATGGCCCGGCCGGGCGCCACGGACGACGAGGTGACGTCGGCGGCGCGTACCGCAGGCATCCACGACGAGATCACAGCCCTTCCCGACGGCTACGCCACCGTCCTCGGCGAACGCGGCGCCACCCTCTCCGGCGGACAGCGACAGCGGCTCGCACTCGCCCGTGCCCTGCTCACGGACGCCAGGGTGCTCATCCTCGACGAGGCGACGAGCTCGGTCGACGAGCGCCGCGAAGCGGACATCGTCCGCGAACTGGTGAATGCCGCAAACGACCGGACCGTTCTCGTGATCGCCCACCGGCTGGCTGCCGTCCAACACGCCGACCACATTGTCGTCCTCGACGCGGGACGTGTCGAAGCCGTCGGCGAACACGCCGGGCTCGCCGACGCCGGCGGCGTCTACGCTCGACTCGTCGAGGCCGGGCGCACCCACCCTGAGGAACTCGCCGCATGAGCAACGCCATGGACACCCCGACCACCGGCACATTCGTGCCCGAGCGCGGTTCGCTTCGCGCACTGCTTCCCGCCCTTGCCGGGCACCGGGCCATGACGGTCCGCACGTGTGCCGCCGCTCTCCTCGAACAGGGCTCCCTCGTCGCGCTGCTGACGCTGGCGGCGCACACCGTGGGGACGGCCGTGATCGAAGGCAGAGCCCCGTCCTCCGGCATCGTCGGCGTGATCGTGGCCCTGGTCCTCGTACGCACCCTGATGACCTGGCGTGAGATGGACCTCTCGCACGACCTGGCCTACAGGGTCCTCGCCGCACTGCGCGTTCGCGTCTTCGACGGGTTGGCCCGCAGTGCGCCCGCCCGTGTCGCAGGCCGGCGCAGCGGGGATCTCGCCGGCACCGCCATGGCCGACGTGGAGGCACTGGAGTTCTTCTACGCCCACACCACCGCCCAGCTCCTCGCTTCGGGAACGGTCTTCACCGCCGGCACGGCGGTCCTCGCCACGGTGGAGCCGTGGCTGCTGGCTGCCGTGCTGCCGATCGCAGCGCTGCTCACCGCAGCACCGTTCGCCGAGGCGCGCGGGCGCGCGAGGCGTGGTGCCCGCACGCGGCAGGCCGGCGCCGAGCTGTCGGCCGACGCCGTCGAGACTGTCGACGGACTGCGTGAACTGCTCGCCTTCGGCGCCCTCGACGCCCGACGAAGCCGGCTGGCGGAACGCGGACGGCGGGTGGGCGACGCCCAACGCGTCGAAGCCACCTGGGAGGCCCTGGCCGCCGCGGTCCGTGACCTTTTCATTGTGGTGGCCGTGCTCGGTGTCGTGGCCGCAGTGGCGCAGTCCGTGACCTCGGGGCGGCTGCACGGGGCGTGGGCGCCGGCGGCGATGGCCCTCGCCCTCGCCGTCCTTGGCCCCGTCGCGGAGTCGGCCCGGTCCCTGAGCCAGGCCGTGTCCCTGCGTGCTGCCGCCTCCCGCGTGGGTGCTGCGGTCAAGGCTCCAGCCCTCGCTCCGCCGCCGGTCTCGCCCCGTTCTCTTCCCCCGGGCCCCCTGGGCGTCCGGCTGCACGGGGTGAGGTTCGACTACGGAGGCGGTCCCGTGCTGGACGGCGTCGACCTGACCGTTCCAGCCGGGCAGACACTTGCCCTGGTCGGCGCCTCGGGCGCCGGGAAGTCGACGTGTGCCCACATACTGGCGCGCTTCTGGGACCCGGCCGCCGGAGCGGTACAGCTGATACCCGCGGACGGGGCCCCCATCGACGTACGAGAGGTGGACGACGCCGAACTTCGCCGGTCCGTCGCGCTCGTGGGACAGGAGACACCTCTCTTTCACGGCACCCTCGCCGACAACCTTCGCCTCACCGCTCCCGAGGCCGACGACGACCTCCTCGCCGAAACGGCCCGTCTGTGCGGCGTCGACCGAATCGCCCCGATGGACACCCTGGTCGGAGAACGCGGCGCCACCCTCTCCGGAGGCCAGCGGGCCCGAATCGCCCTCGCCCGCGCGCTCCTGACACAGCCGAGAGTCCTGATACTGGACGAGTCCACCGCCCACCTGGACAACGCCAGTGACGCCGAACTCGCCACGGCGCTGCATCAGGAGGGGCGCACGACCGTTGTCATCGCCCATCGCCGCGCCACCATCCGCCGGTGTGACCGCATCGCGGTCCTTGACGCCGGACGCGTCACTGAAGAAGGCACTTGGGAGGAACTGTCCGGACGCCCCGAAAGTGCGCTCAACCGCAGCCTCGTTCACATCCCGGCCTGACTGTCGGGTAGTGCGACGGCCCAGGTGAGGCAGCACACATCCTGCGGGTCTTCTGAGAAGCGCAGGCCGTAAACCGACTCGAGACACGCTTGTGCGGCAGGCGTGGCCGGTCGAGGTCACGATGGTGGTGAGGCATAGTCGGCGTAACCGGGGGTGGCAAAGGGTCATGTATCACATTTCGGGCCACCGCCGTGGTGATGAGAAGCCCGGCGAAGAGTGCAGCACGATGACCTCGCCATAGCTCAAGGACTGCCGCATGGTGAGGGGACACAGGGCAGGCCGACGCGAGAATGCAGTCACGAAGAGCTGCGGACCCTTGCGACGGTTGCGTTGCAGCAGGCCTGCCGATACGGAGAGCTGCCGTGCGAGCGCCGTGCCCTGTTTGCGCACGAGCGGACCCGGCTGCGTTTCTCGAAGCCCGGCGGAGTGTGCGCAGAGGGCAACGACCTGCTCGTCGCCACCGCTGCCCACCCGATGAGCCTCAACGCGATCCTCATGTGGGGACGGGGCGCCCCTCCCGCATCTCGATCACCCGGTCCGCGAAGTGCCGTACGACCGCCCGGTCGTGGCAGATGAACAGGTAACCGAGGCCCAGCTCGTCCTGGAGGTCGGCGAGCAGGTTCAGCACGCCGGCCCGCACGGAGGCGTCGAGCGCCGACACCGGTTCGTCGAGGACGAGCAGCCGCGGATCGGAGGCGAGGGCACGGGCGATTCCGGCCCGCTGGCACTGGCCGCCGGAGAGTTCGTGCGGCCGCCGGTCCCCGCACGACGGGTCGAGGCCGACCCGGTCGAGCAGCTCGGTCACACGGGCGGGTCCGTTCGCCGGGTTCCACCTGCCGTGCACCTTCAGGGGCTCGGCCACCGCGTCGCGGATGCGTTGGCGGGGGCTGAGGGAGCCGTAGGGGTCCTGGAAGACCGGCTGCATGCGTGGGCGCAGCGGGCGCAGCTCGCGTTCCGTCAGGTACGTCAGCTCCCGCCCCTCGAAGCGGACCTCCCCGGCGTCGGGCCGGCGTAGCTGGAGCACCGCGAGGGCCGTGGAGGACTTGCCGCACCCGGAGGGGCCGTTGAGAGCGAGGGTCTCACCGGCGTCCACAGAGAACGAGAGGTGGTCCACGGCGGTGACCGGGCCGTAGCGGACGACGAGGTCGCGGACGTCCAGCAGGGGATGGCTCATACGAACTTCCGGAGAGGGTCGGGCACGTCGGCGGCGTGATGGCAGGCGACCAAGCGGCCGTCCACGGCCTGGAGGGCGGGTTCGCGGTCGTGGCACGGGTCCGTCGCCAGCGGGCAGCGCGGCGCGAAGGCGCAGCCCGGACCGAGGGCGTCCGGCGCGGGCGGGGTGCCGCCGAGCACCGGCAGCCGGCGGCGGGGGCCGTCCTGCGGGAGCGAGGCCAGCAGGCCAGCCGTGTACGGGGCACGTGGTCGGCCCAGGACCTGCCGGACCGGGCCGAGTTCGGCTGCCCGCCCCGCGTACATCACCAGCACGCGGTCCGCGTGGTCCCGTACGACGTCCAGGTCGTGGGTGACGAGGACCAGTGCGGCGCCGACCGCTTCGCGCTGCTCGGCGAGCACCCGCAGGACCTGCTCGCGGCGCTCCTCGTCCAGTGCTGTGGTCGGCTCGTCCGCGACGACGACGTCGGGCTCGTTGACCGTTGCCATGGCGATCACCGCGCGCTGTCGCATTCCGCCCGAGTACTCATGGGGGTAGGCCCGTGCCCGGCGCGCGGCGTCCGGGATGCCGACCCGGTCCAGTGCCGCCACGGCCCGGGCCTGCGCCTCCCTGCGGGACAGGCGCCGTACCGACCGTACGGCGGCGGCGAGCTGGTCGCCGACAGGGTGGACGGGGGAGAGGGCGGACAGGGCGTCCTGGGGGACGAGGGTGATCCGGCGCCCGCGTTCGGCGGCGAGATCGACGTTGTCCCGCAGGCGCACGCTGCCGCCGACGGTCGCGTCGCGCGGCGCCATGCCGAGCAAGGCCCGGGCGGTGAGGGACTTGCCCGCCCCCGACTCACCGACGAGGGCGAACACCTCGTGCGGGCGGACGTCGAAGGTCAGTCCGCGCACCGCCTCGACCTCGCCGAACGAGATCCGCAGGTCACGGACCGACAGCAGTGCTTCAGACGGCACGGGCGGTCTCCTTCCGTACAGTGCGGCCGCTTGTGCGCCGGTCTCCCCGGCCTTGCGCGTATGCCGCGCCCGACACGGCCAGTCCCGCCAGCAGGGCCAGTGCGGCGGCCGGCGCGAGGGCCGCCCAAGGGGCGCGTTCCACGTAGGCGCGGGACTCGTCGAGGAGAAGACCCCACTCGGGGGCGGGTGGCTGGGCGCCGAGGCCGAGGAACCCCAGGGAGGCCAGGGCGAGGGCGATGCCGGGCAGCCGCAGCAGGGCATGGCGGGCGACCGGGGCGGCGACGGACGGCAGGACGTGCCGGGTGAGAATCCACAGCGGCGGTGCGCCTATGGCGCGTTGGGCGGTCAGGAACGCCGACGCCCGGACCTCCTGCACCAGCGCCGCCGCATGCGCCGCCAGGGGCGGCCAGGAGATCAGCGCGACCGCGAGGGCCGCACCGCGGGTGCCGGGACCGGCGGCCGCCGCGACCAGGATGCCGACGATCACCGGCGGCAGCGCGTTGGCGATGTCCGCAGCGCCCGCCGCAATGCCGGGCACGAAGCCGAGGGCCAGGGCGACTACCAGGCTCAGCAGGCACACGGCCGCCGCCGTGCCGACCGTGGAGGCGGCCCCGTGACCGAGCCGGGCCAGCACGTCGCGGCCCAGCCCGTCGGTACCCATCGGGTTCGCCCAGGAGGGCGGGGCCAGCCGAGCCGTGGTGTCGACCGCGTACGGGTCGCGGAGCAGGCCCCAGCCGATCGCGGCCAGCAGGAGGGCGCCGAAGGCGGCCGGGATCGCCGGGTGCGCCCGGGCAGGGCGGGCCGGCGGCAGCGAGAGACCGGCGTCACGCAGGGCGGGACCCAGCAGCCGGCGTCGAACGAGGGCGGCCAGCGCGCCGGTGATCAAGCCAAGGGCGAGCAGAGCGAGGACGGCGCCCTGGAGCAGCGGCAGGTCCTGGGACTTGGCCGCGCCCAGCGCGGTACGTCCGATGCCGGGTACCGCGAAGACGGTTTCCACCGCGACCGCGCCGCCTGTCAGGCCGACGGCGACCATCCCGAACTGGGGTACCAGCGGAGGCAGTACGCGACGGAGCGCGGCGAAGGCGACGCGGGTGCGGCTCACTCCCGCTCCGTGCCACAGCTCCACCCACCGTTCGTCCAGTACGGCGGGCAGCGCGTCCGCCACGAGCCGCCCGAGCAGTCCGCCCGCGGGGACACCGAGCGCGAGTGCGGGCAGGACCATGTACTCGGGGCCCTGCCAGCCGGACGTCGGCAGCCATCCCAGCCACACTCCGCACACCAGCAGCGCCACGGTGGCCAGGAGGAACTCCGGCACGGCGGCGGCCATGGCGGCGAACGCCCCCGCCGACCCTTTCCCCCGCACCAGTACGGGTGTCACCAGGGCCACGGCCAGCAGCACCGCCACCAACAGCGCTGCGGCCATCAGGCCCAGCGACACCTGGAGCCCGGAGGCGACGGACGGCAGGATGTCCGTCCCCGACACCCAGGAGGTGCCGAGGTCGCCGCGCAGGAGCCCGGTGGCCCAGTCGCCGAGCAGGGAGAGCGGGCCTGCCTCCAGGCCGAGGTCACGGCGGATCGCGGACAGGGCCTCCTCGGTCGGCTCCTGTTCGACGGACCGCGCGCGCAGCACGGTCAGGGCCGGGTCCCGGCCGGAGAGCCAGGGAAGCAGGCCGACGGCGGCCAGTGCGGCGGCGAGGGCGACGGCGCGGGTCACCCCCGCTGCGGTCGGCCTCACTTGACGTGGGTGTCAAGCGTGACCAGTTCCCGCTCGCGCGGATCGTGGGCGGCGCCGACCACGTCGGCGGCGTCGCCCTGGATCACGCGCTCGTGGAGCATCGGCACGGCCGCGTCGGTGGCGAGTACGGCGGCCTCGGCATCGACGACGGCTCGGCGGCGGGTGTCACCGGTAGGCGTCGCGCCCGCCTTGCTCAGGGCCTTGTCCACGGCCGGATCGGCGAGCTGGGAGATGTTGAACGAACCGTCGGAGGCGAAGTCGCTGTACAGGTACGCGGCCGGGTCGCCGGAATCGAGGACGGTGGCCCGGGAGAGGATGAACGCGTCGAACGCGCCCGCCAGGGCGTCGGACTCGATATTGGCGTATTCGCGGACCTCCAGCTTCACCCGGAAGCCCGCCTTCTGCAGCTGCTGCTGCAGGGCGGCGGCCACCTCGGGCAGTTCCGCCCGGTCGGTGAACGTACCGATGGTGATGCTCTTGCCCGCCGGATCACCCGACTTGGCACCGTGCGCCGGCTCGCGCAGGTCGGCCGCCCAGGGCAGCGCGGGCCCGAGCAGCCCCTCGGCCACGTCGGCCCGCCCTTCGTACACGCCCTTCACGATCGATTCGGCGTCGATCGCCTCTCGGGCCGCCGCCCGCAGCGCCGGGTCCTGGAAGGCGCCCTTCTCCGTGTTGAGGTAAAGCGTGTTGGTGCGCGGCATCGGGACCTCGGTGATCAGATCCTTGTCCAGCAGTGCGGCCTGTGAGACGGGGACCGCCTCGACGATGTCGGCCTCGCCGCTGCGCAGGGCGGCGGCGCGGGCGGTGCCGTCGGGCACGAACGTCACGTCGATGCCGGGAGCCTGGGCCGTGCCGCCCCAGTAGTCGTCGTAGCGGTCAAGGGTGGCGGAAGAGGTGCCGCTGACCTTGGTCAGCTCGAAGGGGCCGGTGCCGGCGCCGACCGGATTCACCGTCTTCCCCCTGTACGCCTTCGCCGCGAGGATCGATAGCTGAGGGGAGCTGAGCCGCTGCGGGACCAAGGGATCCTCCTCGGCGGTCGTGACGATCACGGTGCCGGGGTCCCCTTCCTTCACGGTCAGCTCGACGCCGTCGAGAATGCGGGGCTTGGGGGAGGCATCCGTTGCCTTGACGAGGGAGCGGACGACGGCCTCGGCGGTCAGCTCGGTGCCGTCGTGGAAAGTGACGTCCTTGCGGAGGGTGAAGGTCCAGCTCCGGCCGGACTGCTTCCACCCGGTGGCCAGCGCGGGCTCGGCGTCGCCGTCCGCGTTCAGTCTCACGAGCGTCTCCGCCGTGGACCAACGGGACAGCTTGAACGCGTCGTCGGAGAGCGGGGACAGGCCCGAGCGTGGTGGCTGCATCATCGCGACGCGGAGGCGCTCACCTGCGCCGGTGCCGGTGGCCTCCGTGGACGCGAAACAGCCGGTGAGCAGGGCGGAGGCGGCGAGGACCGCGGGGAGGAGCAGGGGGCGGGACGGCACGCGCACGGGTCACTCCGGGTAAAGGGCGGGTCAATGGTTGAGCGTGCGACGACCGTAACATGATGATAATCGTTTTCAGGAAAGGGGCAGGGTCCTGCGGCCATGCGGCAATTTCTGGGTGCCCGCGTCCCCGTCGGGCGGTGTGAGGTGTTCGTGGATCAGGTAGGTGTGGGGGAACCCATCTGGTGCTCGGCCGTTATCGGCGCGTGGATGAGCCTGATGTCGATCTGCTGGTGATCGTGGCCGCGATCGGCGCGGCATCGATCGGGCAGGTGATGGACGGCGCGCTGCTGATCGTCATCTTCGCTACGTCCGGCGCCCTGGAAGCCCTGGCCACGGCCCGCACCCGGGACGCGGTCCGCGGGCTGCTCGACCTCGCCCCCACCACCGTGTCCCTGCTGGCCGATAACGGGATCGAGGAGAGCGTCCCGACCGAGGACCTGGTGGCCACCATCACCGGGGAGCCGCTGCCGGTCGCGAAGGAGACCGGGTGACGAGGTCTTCGACGGCACACTGAACGGGACCGGCGCCCTTCGGACCAAGGTCGAGCGGGATGCCTCCGACTCGGTGATCGCCCGGATCGTGGCCACGGTAGAGGAAGCCTCCGAAACCAAGGTGCCTACCCAGCTGTTCATCGAGAAGGTCGAGCAGCGCTACAGCCTCGGCATGGTTCTCGCGACCCTGGCGGTCTTCCTGATCCCGCTCGCATTCGGCGCCGTGGCCGCGGACACCGTCTCGATCGCGGTGATGGAATTCGTCGACAACGGCATCATCGCCCTGACGCCCGGGGCGATGGACGCCCATCTGTCGGACGCGCTGTTCTGGACGGCGCTGCTGGGCGGTCGCCGTGGCTATCGTGATCACGACGCCGGTCAACAAGTGGATGATCGGCCGGGGCAAGGGCCACGCCGTCGTCCACACGATTGCGCGAAAGCCACGGAAGTGGTGCCGGCCTGGGTGGGCCGGACAGCAATTTCCTCGTGGTGAAGCGGGATGCCTGACGTGAGGGGGCGCCCGTCGACCAGGCTGCGTGCCGGGGCGCTCAGACGTCGTCGGAAACGGGGAAGCGGGTGGCTTCACCAACGCCTGCCCGCTTCAGGTGCTCGACGGTGGTTTCCATGTCGCCAAGACTCGACCGGAGAGCTTCGGCCTCGCCGTTGCCCGAACGAGCCTGCGAGACGAGCCGGGCCACAGGATGATGGTGAGGGTCGTGACCCGTGGGGCCGCTCCACGGGGGGTCGAAACTCCACGGCACCGGCCCTGTCAGTTCGTTGGCCGCCATCCAGTCGTCGATCCGGGCGTCCACCCAGCCGTGAAGTTTCCAGAAAATGGGGTTTACGTGGGCGGAGTAGGTGTCGGCGAGCCAGTTGTAGCCGGCGTCGTCCCACACGGGGTCGACGCTGAATTCGTCCCCACCTGGCCGGTACTCGGGCATCTGGGCTGCCCAGCGCAGATGCATCCTGTTGTGGATGCCGAACTCGATCTCGGCGCCGAGGCGGCTGAGTGTCCTCTCACGCAACTGTGCCGGATTGGTGTACGTCGCTTCGTCAGTGCGAATCAGGTTGAACGACTCCCGAGTCTTGGCTCCAGGATGGCGTTGGTGAATTGGCTGTCACCCGGGATGTCGAACGAGGGTGGGACCGGGTACTCGGTGTCCTCCGGAGAAGGGATCACCGGCCACCCCGCCACGCGAGGGTGCTGAGGATTGCCCAGACCGGCAAGGATCTCGTCAACGGCGACGATCATCTGCCTATGCATGAAAAGAAAGTCCTCGCCCGAACCATTGTTCCTTTCGAGGGAACGCTTCCCCGTAACAGGGTCCCGCGCCGTCCAGGATGGGCGCGGCGGCTCCCACCCGTGGTGGCGGAACACCTCCTGCTGCTCCGGGGTATAAATCATCCAGTCGTCACGTGCGGTGTGCCACAGCATGTGGTGCAGGCGCATGGCGCGATCGGCCATCGAATCGATCACCGGCTTCGGGAAAGAGTTCATTCTTTGACCTTCCTGGTGTCGGCGAAGAGTGTGAGCAGCACGCAGGCACGCCAGGATTGCGGAAGACCCTTGCCGAGGACGGAACGGTCAGGGGGAGGCGAGTCGATCAATACCGTCCCGGGCCAGGCAAGGGATGGCCCGACGTTCGCCGATGCACACACGGATAGGCGACAAATCGTCGCCATGGAAGAAGTGCGCAGAGGGCTCGAAGCGTATCGATATGGGCCCTTTCGATCTCCACTCCACTTTGGCGCAGAACATCTGCCGACGCATCTGGGTGCTCGTGTAATTGAGCGTCGCCTACGCGCTCGTCGCCGGTGAGTCCGGAGACAGCTTTGCCATGATGCGGCCACTGACCGGGGACGAGGCGCGCAGTTGTGAGCGATGCAACCCGGGCAGCAGGTCTCGGTCGCCGGAGTACGCGCGTCCACGCAAACCCCGCCCATCCCATCCGGCAAACGCGTCAATCTCGGCACCCTTGAAGACGGCTTCGGCCTGGTCGACTGCGCTTTCTTCGACGACTCCCGAGAGGCCTGCGCGCACACGATCTTCCACAGCGGCCTGCTGCTCGTCCGCGGCACCGTCGAGGCCCGAGACCCGCGCCGGACCGTCGTCGGGCAGAGCGTGTGGACCTCGAGGAGCTCGCTGCGGCCCGCCGCGCCCATGGGCCCACAAGCCGTCCTCGACCTCCTCAGCGCCGCGAACCAGCCCCCACACCCGCCCAGCGCACCGGTCCGGACGCTCACTAACGGAACCGCCGGAGCGAAACTCCACCCGTACGCCGACCGCCAGCCCGCCGGCACCCGCTCCGCCGACCTCAACCGACTCGGCCACACCAGCCAGGAAAGTGCGGGATGACCACCAGCCCACGCACCATGATGCGCATCTACTTCCATTTCCAGAACGCAAACCTGTACGAACAGCTCCTCACCGTCCTGGAAGGCATCAGCCCGCGGACTCAGGCGCACCCCACAGAATTTCCCGCGACCTCGACCTCACCGGTGCCTTGAGGTGTTGGGACCGCGACCCCGAGGGAGCCGCCGCTGTCATCAGGCTCCGCGTCCTCGCGCTGTATGGGGTTCAGAGCAGCGCCGGAGTCGGGCCGTCACGGGTGATCGCGGGCATGGCAGCCGCCGTCACCCCACCCGGCGCCGCCACCATCGTCGGCAACACCCCTATCGATGTCGCCGCTTTCCGCGGCCCCCGATGTGCTTTCGCACTTCCCGGCGTGGGGCCGGCTACCGCGCGTGCTCACCCGCTACGGGATCAACACCGTCGGCGACATCGCAGACACCCCGCTCGCCACACGCTCGGCCACGCAGGCTGGCTCCGGCCGGGGACTGCCCCCTGCGAAGCCGGCGGCTCCGTGAGTCCGGTCCGCGTGTCCTCAGCGCGTGGCGGCGTTGAGGAGGTCCAGAACGCTCTGCTGGCAGCCGTAGCCGGTGGTGCTGTTACCCCCGGCCCAGTGCGGGCCGTATTGGTCGAGCGGGTTGCGGTTGCGGTCGTAGGCGCTGTTCGCCCAACGAGTGAGGGCTGCGGCGTAGGGGCGGTCGGGCAGCTGGCGGTTGAGGACGCCGACGCCGCGTACGTAGGCGCCCTTGAAGCTCGGGCCGTCTCCCGTGCAGTTGTCGCCCTCCCCTGGTTCGCGTAGGACGCCACCCGTCTCGAGCCGGACGGTGGAGGCGTCGGCCAGGCCGCGCGCCGTCGTCAGGAGGCCGGCGTCACCGGTGGCTTTGTAGAACTCGGTCAGCGCGCCCAGGATGACGCCCTGGTTGTAAGTCCAGGTTGGTTGGCCGTTGTTGGCGCAGGAGTCTGTGAGACCGTCGTTGATCATGCGGTCACCGTTGATCATGCCGCTGCGCTGGAACCAGTTCCATTCGCTCTTCGCCCGCTCCAGGTAGACGGTGTCACCCGGTATCCGGTTGTGCAGGGCCGAGGCGAGATGGAGGAAGAGCTCGTTGGTGATGGCGTTCTTGTAGTTGCCGTTGGTGCTCCACCGGACCCCGCCGCCGCAGGTGCTGTTCCAGTTGGCGTACATGTGGTCCGCGTCGGCCCGCGCGGTGTCGAGGTACCGGCGGTCGCCGGTCAGGTCGTAAGCGGCGATCCAGGCCAGTCCCCACCACCCGGTGTCGTCGAGGTACTCGTTGCGGAACTGCCCTCCTTGCGCGTTGATGTTCTTCTCGTACGTGTCGGCCATAGCGTAGGCATAGCTGTTCATGCCGGTGATCCGGATGTTGTCGATGATCGCGGTGAGCGCGTTGGCGCCGGTCCACCATCCGTTGCCGCCGAAGAGTTTGCTGCCCCGGTCGAACGACATCATCAGGGCGGTTGCCGCAGCCGTGCTCCTGCTGCCCGCGTTCCAGGTGGTACGCGCCCAGGGCGTGCACGCGATGGGGCCTCCGGCCGGCTGCCCGCAGGCCCGAAGGGCTCCGACACCCTGGGTGTTCCAGTCGTCGACGTTGTACATCTGTGTGCGCCAGCCCCGCCCTCCGGCGGGCACCGAGGTGTCGCCGAGAGCGCTTCCCGACGCCCAGGTCACGCCGCCGTCCATTGACCGGTCCAGCCAGACGCGGTCGTTGGGTCCGCCGTTGTCGATGGATGCCCAACCCATCGCGTCAGCGTCGTTGAAGTGCAGCGCGATCGACCGCGCGGAGACCGTGGCCGTGGCGGGGACACGATCATGGGTACTCAGCGCCGGGTCCCGCGCGTCACAGTACTTGTTGCACACGACCGCGGGCGCCGCCGAGGCGGGGGCTGATGACAGCCCGCCGACAGCAAGGGTGGACAACGTTGTCAGAGCGGCGCAGAGGGTGGCAGACATGGAACGCGCTGGCTTCATGGGGAAGGCTCCCAAAACGTCTGGTCCCGAGGGGGAGCGCCCTGCCAATTGGGGGAGAGCGCTCTCCGAAAGTAGCCATGCATCATGGCCACGTCAACACATGGGGCCGTAGTCGACGGCAACGCGACCGTGGGCTTCTCGCACGCCAACGAGTCGGCGGACGCGGGGGCGTGCTCGGTCGCGCTCGACAACGGTGTCAAGACCGAGTTGACAGCCACGCTCCGCTCCGGAATGGCGCGTTTCACGTTCCCCGCGACCACTCGAGCGAACCTGCTGTTCAAGATGGGGTCGGGCAAGGGCAGCAACATCCGCTTCGACCGGGTGAGCAGCACCGAGGCCAGCGGGTCGCTCACCAACGGCTTCTTCTGCGCCTCGAGCCCGACCTACACCGTCCACTTCATCATGGTCTTCGACCGGCCGATGACCAGCAACGGAACGTTCGACGGCGGCAACTCGGTCACGTTCGACACGACGGGCAACCGAGTGGTCCATGCGAAGGTCGGCCTGTCGTACGTCTCCGTCGGCGGGGCCGAGGGGAACCGGACGAACGAGAACCCCGGCTGGAACTTCGACGCCACCCACACATCGTGGAACGACCTGCTGGGCACGGTCGCGGTCACCGGAGGAACCACGGCCCAGCAGGAGGTGTTCTACACCGCGCTGTACCACTCGTTGCTGCATCCGAACCTGCTGAGCGACAGCGACGGGGAGTACTGGGGCTTCGACAAGAAAGTGCACACCGTCAGCGGCAACCAGAAGGCCCAGTACGGCACCTACTCTGGTGCTCTGGTCCTGCCACGGGGGACCCAACCAGAAGTGGACCTACGACGCCTCCACCAAGGCACTGGTGAACCCGCAGTCCGGCGGCTGCCTGGATATCCCCGAATCCAGTGACCGGGACGGCGCCCAGCTCCAGATATTCGACTGCAACAGCACCGGGGCCCAGCAGTGGTTACTGCCGTCCTGATCCCACGGCACCTCGCCGGTTGACAGGGCCGCCTAGGAAGCGGGTGGTCCAGGGCGGGCCCCGGGTGCGGCGACCTCGGTACGGCGGCCGGTGGCCGGGGAGAGTGTGTCCACCCCGGCCACCGGGCGCGGAGTGCTCGGCGAGCCGAGCGACAGGGGTCAGCGGGCAGAAGTGTAGGCGGTGAAGAAGGGAACCTTCACCGGTGCCCCGCCGGGGCCGAAGCAGCTGACGTAGAGCCGGACGGTACCGCTGCTCCGGTCCCATGGCGCGTGTAGGCCGCAGTAGTCGGCCCCGCGGCCGTAGGCGGTGGTCTGAGCGGTGTCGGACGGGACCGCGATTGACGGCATCGTGACCACGAAGGGTGCTCCCGAACCGCCGAGGGTGTTGGCGGCCCCGCTGGAGTTGTAGTTGGTCAGCGTGGGCAGTGATCCGTTGTACCAGAGGTAACCGAATGCCTTGGGCGGGAAGGCCGGGCCGTGGACCGCCCGCAGGTGGGAGTAGCTCAGCGTCCACCTGGTGTCGTACGGAGCGCCGAACGCGTCGTAGCAGGCCACCAGGACGGTCTGTCCGGCTGTGCCCGGCGCCCAGTCGGACACCTTGCAACGTGCGCCCTGCCGGGCGTCGACGGCGGTGACCTGAAGGTTTCCGGCATGGCTGGACAGGCCGAGGCCGGGAAGCCACGCCTTCCAGACGCCGGTCGCGCCGTGACTCACCGAGTTGACCGCTCCCGTGGAGTTGTACTGGGTGAGAGCGATCCCGCTGGTGTCCGAGTAGAGGTAGCCGTACGAGCCGGAAGGCGTGGCGGGGGTGCCGCTGCTGCTGGTGTAGACGACGGTGAAGGTGGAGTTGTCGGGCGCGCCACCGGGTCGGTAACAGTTCACATAGACGTCCTCGCCGGAGCCCACGTCCTTCCAGGCGACGATCTGGCACGAGCGGCCTGTGCTGTCGACCGCGGTGGCGTGAGCGATTCCGTCTGACCCGCCGATCATCGGGAAGTGCACGACGTACGACCCGAGGCCGATCTGGTCCACCTTGACGGGGTTGGTGGACGGAGAGGCCCAACTGCCCCACTGGCGTGAGGGATCGGGTGCGTAACCGGGCGGAGGGGTCGGGTCGTCCAGATACGCGAAGCCCCAGCGGTCGGGAACCGCGGCTTGGGCGGATCCTGCGGCGGGAAGGGCCGCGGCCAGGAGCGCGGCCAGCATGCTGAGGGCGAGCAGCACGGCCCGTACGGGTCTGCTCGACGAGTCTGGGGTGTGGACGTGCATGGGCGTGCCTCCAGTAGACGAGGTGGGTGCTGGCAGCGCGATCCGGTGCTGTGGTGCGGACGTTCCATGCCTGCGGTGCGGGGCGGCTGTTCCGGCTCCCCTCCGCTGCGCGGTACCGCACAACCGCGACAGCGTGAGGCAGATGCTCCCGCGCGGTGGCCGTGCGCCGTACCCCGTGCCTCGTGCGAGAGGACTCGGCGCGCTCACTGTTCCAGAAGCACGGTCTACTGGGGCGTTCTCGGCCAGCCGTTCCTAGCTCCTTCCCATCCGGCGCAGGGGCACCAGGCTCCACTCCGCTCGCTCGTTGCCACAGTGCGGATCAGCGGCTCAGGCCGCTGCCGGGCCTGAGTCACCTCTTCTCGACACTCCCCCCACATCGTCTCCATGCGTCTCGCGGCCCGACGTGGCGAAAACCCGCCTTTCCGCGTCTGGCATCGGCCGCTCGGGTCGGCGGCCGACTCACCTGCGGGGGCCCGCCCCGCAGCTGGGTGTCGATGATGCGGGCGGCGAGGGTCTCGGTCTCGAAGTCGGTATCGTCCGCGCAGCGACTCCCCGAGGAACACGTAGTAGACACGCCGCTCCGTGGAGGTCGGCCCTCGCGTCGACGAGCTGTCCGCCCGGGACCGTTCCAGCACTGTGGATCTGCCCGACCGACTCGTGCTGCGCGCGTTCACGGCGACCGACATCGACCACGGCATGGGGGCGCGGCTATGCCACCGAGGGATCCCGGGCCCTGGTCCACAAGGGGTTCGCGGAACTGGGGGGCGAGCGGGTCACCGCAAACACCATGGCCGTCAGCACCCGCTCCCGTCGCCTCATGGAGAAATCGGGCCTGTCCTTCGTCCGGAACTTCACCGGGGACTGGCCGGAGGCGATCGAGGGCTCCGAGCACGGTGAAGTCGAGTACGAACTTACCCGGGCCGAGTGGGAGCAGCCTCGCCGAGGCTCGCCGCGTGGGCGACGGCCGGACTCCTCCCGGAGGCACGCTACGCGACCCGGGAGCGGAGCCCATTCACGGGCGGGACTACGCGGGCTCGGTGCACCGCATGCTCTGAGACCGCGATCGTGCGGGGCGGAGGCCGACGGAACGGCCTCCGCCCCGCGTGGTTCAGGTCGTCAGGAGCAGCCGACGCCGTTCAGGGTGAACCCGGTGGGCGCGGAACCGGGTGCCCCCGTTCCCTGGAAGCCGAACGAGGCCGAACCGCCGGGCGGGATCTTCCCGTTGTGACCGGCGTCGGTGGCGGTCACAACAGCTCCGGACTGGGTGGCGGTGGCGTTCCAGGCGCCGGTCACCTTCTCGGAACCGCTGAAGGTCCAGTTGAGGCGCCAGCCGTCCACAGCTGTGCTGCCGGTGTTCTTAACGGTCACGTCGGCGGTGAACCCGCTGCCCCACGACGAGCCGACCTTGTAGGTCACCGAGCAGCCGGCACCGGCGGACGGAGTCGAAGTCGGCGTGGGCGTCGGAGTGGGGGGCGGGGTCGGCGTGGGAGTCGGGGTCGGGGAGGGGGACTCACCGGGATCACCGTCAGGCAGCTCACCCCACTGATGTGACGTTCCGTCCAGCAGCACCAGCCTCGGCGCGTCCACCGGGGTGGAGCCCGGTGTCGTCGGCAGGCCTGCGTACGACCAGTCGTTCGACGGGTCCCAGGTGCCCGAGGAGGCGATCCGGAACTGCACCTCCTTGCGGTAGGCCGACTGCCCGGCCGGGGCGATCACGGTGTTCGAGCAGTCCACACTGATGTAGTGGACGTCTCCCTCGTACTGTTCGGCGCCGGAGGCCGCGCCGCACTGGTTGTAGTTGGTGGTCACCGTGATGTCTGCCGGCGAGACCCCAGGCTCCAGGGTGAAGTAGTAGCGCAGCGAGGCCTTGGCCAGCGGCCTGGCCGGCCAGGCCGACTTGTTGACCAGGTAGGCCTTGATCTCGGTGAAGTTCGCCCCGGACGCGTTCACCGACGCCTGGGCCAGCAGCTCGGGCCCGTCTGGTGTCTCGGCCCGGGGGAACGAGGTGAGCGGGGCACCGCCGTACTCGGCGTACAGTCGGGCGAGGGCACCGGTGAAGGCGGCGTTGTAGTCGGTGGCGACCTCGTTGTTGACGTAGTTCTGCCGGTCGTCGGTGTAGGAGTCGTCCGCCGCGCCCGGCCCGCCGACGAGTGCGCCGTACAGGACGTGGCGGGTCTCGATGGGGTTGGTCATCTGGTCGGTCCACGATCCGTGCGCGGTCCGGTGGTGCGGCTTGGTGGGCGGGGTGGCGCCGAAGCCGACGACATAGCTGGCCTTGCGCGGGTTGTCCCCGAGGGCGTAGTTGATCTGGCGTACCGCGAAGTCGTGGTAGCGGGCCTTGCGGGTCTTGTCACCGGAGAGCCAGTCGCTGTAGGAGAGCGCGGCGAAGGCCGTGTTCGCCGCGTAGCGCAGGGATCCCCAGGAGTCCAGCACGGCCTGGCCGCCGGGTGAGTACGCCACCTTGGCGCCGTTCACGCCGGTCGTCCACCAGTCGAGCCAGCGGTTGGAGTCGTCGATGTACCTCTGCTTCCCGGTGAGCTTGGCGAGCATCACGTACGAGCCGTACGAGGTGTCGTCCCAGGAGAGCGTCCACCGGTATGAGCGGGTGGAGGTCTGCGGCTCCGTCGACAGGCTGTCGTAGTAGGTCTCGGCCTTGGCCAGGTAGGTGGCGTCACCGGTGGCCTTGTGGAGCCAGATCGCGCCCCACACCAGCTCGTCCTGGTAGCCGCTCCAGGAGTTGTAGTACGACTTCGCGTCTGTGATGCAGTCGCTGTACTTGCCGCGGTAGGTGTCGGCGAACGAGTAGAGCTGTTTCGCGTGGGTGAGGAGCTTCGCCGCGTACGCCGGGTCGTCGTCGGCGAAGAGCATTGAGGAGGACGCCATCGCGGCGGCGGTCTGCCCGGCGAGGTCGGTGCCGGGGCAGGACGCGTCGATCTTGTAAGCGGGCCGAGGCATGGACATCACTTCGGCGGGGCCCCACCACTTGTGGTCGTTGCCGCCGTTGCCGACCTGCCCGTAGAGCACGTTGGCGGAGGGGTGGGCCTTGACGAAGTAGTCGTTGACGAAGCGCAGGCTGTCCTTCAGGCGAGCCATCTGCCCGGACGCGGCGTAGGCGTCCTTCTGCTCGATACCGCCCCAGGCCAGCACCGTGGCGCTGTAGGCCATCGGCAGGCCGAACTTCACGTGGTCGCCGGCGTCGTACCAGCCGCCGGTCAGATCGAGCCCGACGTCCTTGCCGTCGTCCATGCCGGAGTCGCCACGCCAGGAGACACGGTTGTCCTCGGGAAGTTCGCCCGAGCGCTGGGCGTCGTAGAAGAAGAGCGATTTCTGCAGGGCCTCGCCGTAGGCGAACGCCGGGGCTGCTTGGGCCGGGGTGGCGGCCAGGGGCATGAGTCCGGCGGCGAGCAGCGCGGCCACGCCGGCGAGGGTGACTCCCAGGCGGGAGCGGCCGGTGGTGCTCGGCGGAGAGTGGCGGGATAGCGATCTGTGGAAGGCGCGGGGAAGGGAGAGCAGTCGCAACGGATCGTCCTTCGGTGCGGCGGGCGGCGTGTGGTGCCCGTGGTCGTACCGGACCGGCGGATGACATGCCGGACCAGGCCGACGGGGCGGTGGTGCGGCTCGTGCGGAAGTGCGGCGTGCGGGTGTTGAACGGTGCGTATGTGCGGCTCGTGCGACGGGGCCGGTGTGGGGTGACACCGGCCCACGCGGAAGCGTCGGCGGCCCGGAGCGACGTCCGGCGCGAGGGGCGTGGGAGCGCTTCCACGGACGTGCTCATGAAGCCAGCGCGGGCCCGCCTTGTCAACGGGGCGCGTAGGAAGAGAGTGGAATTGCGGGGGCAAGGCGCCCTTGGCCGGAGCTCGGCGGGCGTGGTTCGAGCGGGACCCGGGGCGGCGGGACAGAGGGCACCGGCCGCCGGGGCCCGGTGTCAGGAGTTCAGGATGCGGGCCTTCTCGGCGTCGAGTTCCTCCTCGCTGACCACCCCTTGCGCATTGAGCTCGGCGAGCTGGGTGACCCGGTCTGTACCGGCCGCCGGTGCGGCTGCCTGCAGCGGAGCGGGTGGCGGCGCGGGCGGCGGGGCGGCCCACTGACGCTCGGCCTCCCTCTGACGCTGCATGTCGTGCCGCTGTACCAGGTTGGAGACCGCGGTGGCGGTTCCCGAGATCACCGCGGTACGGGCGATGGTGACCAGCAGGCCGGGGCGTCCGAAGCACTGAATCCCTACTGGCCGTCTCCTTCGTCTGTGGGTCAGTTGCCGTCGAGGCGGCGATGGCTTCGATCACGGTCTCCCGGGGGATGGGTTCGAGCGTCGCCACCTTCCGGAGTCCGTACCGCGGCCGCGAGCCGGCGGGCCCAGGTGTTCTCCCAGGCCATGACGAGTGCCGAGCAACGGGGGGTGCCCCTATGTCTTTGGTCAAGGTGGTCGGGTGGCAGTGTGGCTGTCATGAGTGATGACGTGCCTGCTCGGGATTCGGCGGGCGAGAGCAGGCGGCCGTGTGACTTTTGCGGTCATCCGGTTGTGTTGGACTCGGTCGACGAGCGGGACTGTCCCGTGTGCGGTGAGGCCTCTGACGATCAGCCGGCTGAGGCTGGCCGGGGTTCGTAGAAGGTGCCGTCGCGGAGCATGGCGAAGAGGACGTCGGTCCGGCGTCTGGCGAGGCAGAGCAGGGCCTGGGTGTGGTGCTCGCCCTGAACGATCTTCTTGTCGTAGTAGGTCCGCGATGCGGGGTCGGCCAGGGCTGCGAACGCGGAGAGGAAGAAGGCTCGTTCGAGCTGCTTGTTTCCCCTTCGGGAGGGCTGTTCCCCGCGGATTGAGGACCCGGAACTGCGGGTCGCGGGTGCGAGCCCTGCGGAGGCGGCGGGGTGGCCGGCGGTCGGGAAGGTGCTGCCGTCGCCGACCTCGATCAGGATGTGGGCTCCGGTCCTGACGCCGACTCCCGGCATCGACCTCAGGACCTTCGAAAGAGGGTGAGCCTCCAGGAGTCCCTCGATCCACCCGGCCAACAACTTGCGCTGGTCAAGGACGGCGGTCAGGGATCCGGCCAGGCTCGGGACGATCAACGCGGCCGCCTCGGTCCCGGGAACGGTGACCGTCTGTTCGTCCAGGGCAGCGAAGATCTCCTCGACCGGCCGCTCGGCCATCCTCGGCGCCTTCGGCCGTAACAGCGTCAGCAGAGGGGGTCGGCCGGCCTTGCGGATCTGGGCCGGAGACCCGAAGCGCTCCAGCAGCGTGAGGACGGCCGGGTGCTGCAACCGCGGCCCCAGCACCCGCTCCAGCGACGGATGGATCTGGGTGAGCAGGCCATGAAAACCGGTTCGCGACCCGAGTAGCCTCGCCGGCCAGGTGGTCGTCGAAGCCGACGATCATCTCCAGCTCGGCGATGGTCTCGTCCTCGCCGTCGATCGCCCGCAGTGCGTGGGGCATCGCGCGGGCGGCGTCCGCGATGATGAACGCGTCCTTCGCGTCCGTCTTGGCCTCGCCCGGATAGAGGTCGGCGATCCGCCGCATCGTCAGTCCCGGAAGGTAGGCGACCGGGCAGCCCATGTCCCTTGCGACCGCCAGCGGCAGGGCGCCGATCGAACCCGGTCGACCACGACCAGGACCGTTCCGTGCTTGGCCTGCAGCTTGGCGAATAGCTCGCGGAGCTTGGGTTCGGTGTCGGGTAACCGCTTGTCGAAGGCCTTCTTCCCGAACAGCCACTGACTGCTCTTGACCAGGTGTCAGCCAGGCTGTTTAGATCACCCGCATGAAGCGCTGCCAGGAGTTCACGCGACGACGCCACGTCGATCTCGTGCGTACCGCGGGCGCCATCTGTCTCCGCGTGGGCTGACAGCGCACGGGCGGCTCCTCGCCCGGTTCTCCGCAGCGGCTTCGCCGCCGTTCGTCCACAGGTGAACGCGCGGGCGTCTTAGCCGGCCAAAGCCGTCCGCGAGCACGCCGGCACGAGCCGCCGGCCCCTCGAGTCTGCCCGCCCGCCTTCTCGTTCCTGTCGCCGGCACCTCTTTCGCAGCTCATTCAACACACACGAATCAGGGCGCGGTTCTCGCCTCCTGCCGTGATCTCTTGGTACTCCGCACCGGAAAGGACCGCACCGTCGTGTCTCTCTCCCTCGCTCCACGCCGAACCACTCGTTGGAGGCCCCTCGGCGCACTGCTGGCGGCCTTCGCCCTCGGCTGCGCCGGCTCCTCCGCCTCGGCCGTCTCTCCCGCGGCCTTCGGCCCGACGCCTCCGCACAACCCCTACGCGGGTCCCGACGGCACCGCCACCATGCACGGGGACACGGGTTCTTCCGACACCACGCCGCTGGCCGGGCCGGGGGCAGGTACTCTGTCCTCCTCACGGACCGCTCTCGCCTCGGCCTGCCCCACGGTCCTGGTCGGTGCCGACGGCTACCCGGTTGCGTTGTGCACCCCGATCTTCGGCCAGGTGCCAACGGTCCATCTTCTCGATCCGGACGACGGGTCGTCACTGGCCACGCTGAAGCTGACCAAGGGATCGCTGCTCGGCGGTGTGTACGCCTACATCGACCACCAGGACAGGCTGGTCGTCGCGGACGGCAGCCGCAGCCTGCTCCGGGTCGGACACCACCGGAACGGTGCAGGTGAGTGGAGGCTGACGGTCGACCGAAGTCTGTCGCTGGCCTCCGTCATACCCGGGGATGACGCGGTCACCGGCCTGGCACCCGACTGGGACGGCCGCGTCTGGTTCGCCACCGGCAGCGGTGTGGTCGGCACGGCGGACGACACCACGGGCGCAGTGAAGGCCCTCACCCTGCCCTCGGGTGAGCGGGTGGCCAACAGCATCTCCACGGCCCCGGAGGGCACCGCGGTCACCACCACCCATGCCACCTACCTGCTGACCGCCCAGGGCGGCACGCCGAAGGTTCTCTGGCGCAAGGCGTATGACCGCGGCTCCGCCCGTAAGCCCGGACTGCTGAGCTGGGGCAGCGGCTCGACCCCCACGTTCCTCGGCCCGTCCAAGGGCACGGAGTACGTCGCGATCGTCGACAACGCCGACACGGCGGCCAACCTCAAGGTGTACCGGACCGCCGACGGCTCGGACGTCTGCTCCGTCCCGGTACTCAAGGCCGCGAACGGCCCTGGCAGCGAGAACTCCCCGGTGGGCGTCGGCCGCAGTGTCTTCGTCGCGGGCACCTACGGCTACCCGTACCCCGCCGTCCCCGAAGGGGCAGGCGACAGCGTTCCAGCTTCGGCGGACTTCGCCGGCGGACTGTCCCGGGTGGATGTCCGGGCGGACGGTTCGGGCTGCTCACTCGTGTGGGACAACAGCCTGCGATCGGCAGCCGTACCAAAGCTGTCGACGGCCGACGGGCTCCTCCACACCGTGGTGCGCGACCCGCTGATCCCCGGCACCAAGGGGACGAGTTTGCTCGACCCCTACCGCTACGTACAGATCGACCCAGACAGCGGACAGATCACGCGCTCCGCGAAGGTCGGGACGGGATCGCTGTACGACACGCTGCAGATGGCGGGCACCGTGGCACCGGACGGCGCGTATCTCCAGGGCACCGTGACCGGGATACTGCGCATCACGGCGCAGTGAACCTACGTGGCGGGCAGGGAGATCCTGCCCGCCACGGCGCCAGCCCGCCCGCCCGGCACCAAGCAGGCGTCCAGGACGGCGAAGCTGATTCTGCGGAGTCTGGACGGGCGAACGGACCATGTCCTGGCTCGCCGGCTGCCGTCGACTCCACTGGCGTCACGAGCGCATGGCTGAGAACTTCCTGGCCTTCACGAGCATCGCCTGCACCCTCATCTGCTCCCGCAGGCTCACACGTTGAGCGCGCTTTCGGAGAAGTAGGGGAGGGCGGCCGTGTGGTGACTATTCCTTCAGGTCCTCCGACCGGTTGCGGCGCTGCCGCAGCACACCAGCCCTGCGGCCAGGCCAGCCAACCCCAGAACCGCCCCGTTGGCCGCCCCTTTGGACGCCAGCAGGGGTGCCAGGGCCCCGGACACGTTCCAACCCAGCCACAGCAGTAGACCCGCTGCCCCAAGTGCACACACCACAGCGACCACTATCTCGACTGCGGCCCACTTCCGGCCACCCCCCCCGATGTCCATGACCTTGATCGTAGTCGTCTGACGCTTGCCGGACCCAAGGCAGCCGTCCCATGAGCCGTTGAGTTGCCAGAAGTGTCGCCACCCCTGGCCTCACGACCCTCCGTCGGGGCTCGTGACACAGCGCCCCGTGCCTACCGGTCGCAGTGTCCACTTCCTCGCTTTCACCAGCGTCTGCATGCCCACCCGATGCTGCCGCGAGATCGTCCCCAGCCCCTCGTCACCGGCGCCCCGTTCACCGTCGTCGACGGACGCTCCGCAATCTCCGGAGCCCGGGACAGCTACAGCCTCCTCGACGCTCTGCGCACCGCTTGGTAAGAGGCCCGCCCGTCTTCGTGCTGAGCCTGGCGCACACAACGGTCCGGGCGACAGCGCCCGAGGACGCCTGCACGACACATCAGGGGGAACGAGCCTGCCGGTGTGGTCAGGCCGTGCGCACCCTTACGGTCTGGGTGACGCCGTTCGTGGCGCTGAGGTCACCGAACCGTAGTGTCAGGGCGGAGCCCGTGCCGACCCCGGTGAGCGTGCCCGGCCGGGTCAGCACCGAACGCGCCCGACGCCTCCAGGTGAGAGTGAGGCCTTTGACGGTACGGCCGGGGTCTGCGACGCAGACAACCGCCGTGCCGTCATGCTTCTCGTGGATCTGCACGCTGACCGGCGCGTCGGCCGTCACCGGTCCCACAGTCCCCGCTTCGAAGAAGTTGATCCCGGTGAAGCCGGACGAGGGCACCCGGACGCCCTGCTGGGCAGCCGAGTTGGCGAGGATGTCCAGCCATCGCGAATCGGCCGCACGTGCGGCCGTGCGGGCACGGCTCGCTCCCGGGATCAGGATGTAGGCGTACTCCGCGTCCTTCGGATCCACGCCGTGGTCGGCGAGGAGAGTGAGATAGCGCCGGGTGACCGGATCGGCGGAGCCACCGCCGTTGATGGCCTTCCAGGTGCCGGTACGCTCCTCGCGCAGGCCGGTCAGCGTCGTTCCGCCGGGGAAGACGTAGCCGGCGTGTCCCGCCACGTGCGCCCACCGCACCCGGTTGAGCGTCGCGGACCAGGAGCCGCCGGGCTGGGTGCGGCCGTCGACCGTGAGCCCGGCCGTCCCGTCAGCGCCCAGGCTGCGGTTGTCGACCACGGTCTCGACCCTGGTGCCGTCGCCACCGGTGATGCCGGCCCCGAGACAGACGACGGAGTCGCCGAGGAAGAACCAGGACTTCTTCGCCTCCAGGGTCGAGGAGAGCCCCTTCAGGTGCTGGCCCAGGCTGGCGTGGGTACCGTCCGAGGCTCCACCGGCCCACACAACGTCGGGCCTTGCCGCGCCCCAGATGCCGCCCTCGCCGTCCGCGAGTGGTTTGGCGGAGGCGGTGGTGCCCGGCAGCCGGTAGGGATCCACGGTCGGCCAGTAACCGTCGCTGTACTGTCCCTCTCCCTCCGCCCCCCACCAGTAGAGCATCCCCGAACCGGTGTGCCAGGCCCGCAGGTTCTCGCCGTTCCCGTTCTCGTAGTAGGTGATCCGGCTGGAGGACATCGAGACGGAGGCGGTGAAGTCCGGGGTCCGGTGCACCGCGCGGTCCATGCCGGGGAACACCCTGTGACCGCTCGTCTCCGGGGCGGGCCGTACCGAGGAGTCGCCGAGCAGCGCGATGACCCGGGACAGCGGTGCCACCCCGAGGGTGCGGCCGGTGGTGACGTCGCTGTACCGGTCCCGGCCGAACCAGCCCTTGGCCATAGCGCGCCAGCGGGCGTTCTCGTCGGCTCCGGCGCCCTGCCCCAGGAGCAGGATCGACGCGATGATGGCATGACCGCGCAGATGGTCGTCCTGCTGGACCTTCGCCGGGTCACCGGCCACGAGTCCGCGGCTGATCGCCCGGCCCGAGACGCCGTCCATCATGAGCCCGTCGTGGAGGAAGGGGGCATAGGCGTGCTCCACGGAATCAAGGAAGATCTGCCGTTGCGGGTCGGTGATGGCCCAGGCCGAGTCGCCGAGCAGCGCGAACAGCTTGCTCAGCCCGTCGATGAGCACAGCGCCGTACGAACCCGTGTACGGGACCCATGTGTGCTGGACCAGTGAGCCGTCGGCGTACAGGCCGTCGCCTGAGGTGACGTACGGGAAGACCGGCGAGACGGCATCCCTGGCGAGAGCCACCTTGGCGGCCGTGCCGTCCAGGGCGCCGCGCAGGGCCAGAACCCGGCAGAGGTCGATCCGGTTGGCACCGGTGCTGGTCCCGTAGTACGCCGCTACGGAGGAGTCGGGCACGAAGTGGTCGATGGCACCGGCAGTCGCCGACCGCAGTTCGTCGGGGAGCTGGTCGTCGAGTATGAGGCAGATGTCCAGGAGGGCCTGCGGAGCGCCGATCTGCCAGTTGTACCAGTTGCCGTACGGCGCCTGGGACTCGTTGTAGACCTGGGTGCCGAGGTGGCCGATGCCCGTGAGGACGGCGGCGAGCAGTGCGGGGTCACCGGTCAGGCCGGTGCCGGGCTGTGCGTACGCCTCGGCCATCGTCCTCAGCTTGCCGTACGAATTCTGGATCTGCGCCGAGTATGTGTAGGACTCGGTGTCCTTGTCGGGTTCAGGGTCCGCATAGACGTTGTCGGGCCACAGCGAACCCTCGGCGGGTGCCATGGCGGCCAGGTACCCACGCGCTGTCGAACCCAGCGTGGCGAGCTTGGTCCTGAAGGGCTCGGCGGTGGGACTGAAGCCCTCACCGAGCAGCAGGGCACGCCACTTCGCTCGAAGGGCGGCGTACTCGTCGGCGAGTGTCTCTTCCACGGGCGCGCTCCGCAGTGCGGCAGCGCCCGGAAGTGCGGCAGCGCCCGGGGCAGGCAGGGCCAGAGCCAACGCTCCGGCGCCGGACGCGGCGAGGGCTCCGCGGCGTGACCAGAAAGTCGTCATGAGTACTCCGAGATCGAAGACGGACAGAGACTGGGTAGGCGGTTTTTTAGCACGCTTCGATCGAACGAACAATGGTATGAACATTATTGATCGATCGAGCATGGGGTAAGGCTGCCCCGATTTCGTCGTTGCGACGACCGACGAACGGGGTCGACCGGGCCATTCGTGCCTGTGGGTGGGCGCACGGCGCCGACCGGGTTCGGCGTGCCCGGTGTCGTCATCACCGGAAAACGGACTGGATCCGAACACAAGTGGATTGTTCGATCAGCCCGTTGACTTCCCACGTTCGCTTCTTCAGGATTGCGGACCAACAGACGGCCGCCTGGACCAACTCCGGCCACCTGCAACGGCTTTGTCGAACCTTTCACTCGCTCCGGCGGCCGCTGCCCTCACTGCCGTGGCCCCTGCCGGGCGCCTGGCGGGGAGGGTCGTCCCGGAACGAAAGTGCCCCCCGAAGGCCCTTCATACGTGTCTCAGCGCCCACCGTACGGCGCATTCTCGGCCGCCCCTCGAAGACGAAGAGGACCCTCCACATGGGAATCCACGCACGCACACGCACACCGGCAGCACGCGCAGCCACCGCTGCAGCCCTTGTCGCAGCCGTGGCCTGGCCCTTGCTCTCCACCGCCTCCGCGCAGGCGGCAGGCATCTGGGACGGCGACGCCGCCAAGGGCACCAACGTCTTCGGAAGCGTCGAGTGTCCCGCCCCCGGCAGCCTGATCACGGCTGCCAGTGGGACCCCGCACGGTACGGTCTTCCGCTACACCAAGCCGGGCGGGGACATCCGCTGCGAATCGCGCGGCGTCTCCGTGAACGGCTCCTCGCGCTACGCCTTCGCCGCCGGCTCCACCTACTACCTCGGGTGGGAGAGCCAGCTCTCCTCCGTGAGCGGAGACTTCGTCGTCTGGCAGTGGAAGTCCTACCCCAACGCCCAGCAGAACTACCCGCTCATCATGACGATCAAGGACGGCTCGGCACGTCTCTTCCATGTCACCACCGGTGGAGACTGGCAGATGCTCTGGTCCGAGCCCGTCACCGCCGGCGACTGGAACGCGTTCGCCGTTGGGATCCGCACGTCCGGCACGGCCTCCTCGGGGTGGGTGGAGCTGTACTTCAACGGCACCAAGCAGACCCTCGCCGACGGCAGCACCCGGTACGCCTGTCGCACCTGGGACAGCGCGAACGAGCCGAAGTGGGGTGTGTACGACCGCGATGACGGTTCCACCACCCTCATCAACCGCGTCGACAGCCTGAAGATGGGGACGTCGTACGCCGACGTCACCTGACGGGAAGCATCGGCCCTGACGTCACTCAGGGCCGATGCCCGCCCGGGCCCGGGCCCCCGCTTCTCCCTCACGCTGTCCGGGTCAGCGCCTCGCCCCGTACGGGAGTGGCGTACGGGAGGCCATGGCCGTACCGCTCCAGTTCGTCCAGCGCGGCGTGTGTCATCCGGGCCAGTTCGTTACCGGCCGAACCGGCTACGTGCGGGGTCAGAAGGACGTTGGGCAGGTCGTACAGGGGGGACGCGGCGGGCAGGACCTCGGGCTCGGTGACGTCGAGCACCGCGTCGACCCGGCCGGACACCAGCTCCTCGGTCAGCGCCTCGGTGTCGACCAGCGAACCGCGCGCCGTATTGATGAGCGTCGCGCCGTCCGGCAACAGCGCCAGTCGTTCCCGGTCGAAGAGATGACGAGTCTCCGGGAGCTCGGGGGCGTGAATGGTCACCACGTCGCTGGAGCGGACGAGCGTGTCCAGGGACACCGGGGTCACGCCCAGTCGGGTGGCTTCCGCCTCGTCGACGTACGGGTCGTACAGGAGCACCCGGAGGTCGTGCGGGCGCAGCAGCTCGATGACCCGTCGTCCGATGCGGGACGCACCGACGACACCCACCGTGCGGCCGTAATTGCCGCCCGTCCCGATCACGTCGATGGCGCTCACCCGGGCGCGCTTGCGCCGGTAGGTCCGCTGGGCGGCCAGGACTCGTTTACCGGCGAACAGGATGGCCGCCAGGGTGTACTCCGCGACCGGCAGGGCGTTCGCCCCCGCGGCCGAGGTCACGGTCAGCTCCCGCTCCCAGCAGGCGTCGGTGATGTGATGTTTCACCGATCCCGCAGCGTGGACCACGGTGCGGAGCCGGGGCATCCGCGCCAGGGCGTCCGCCGTGAGAGGCGGGCAGCCCCAGCCGGTGAAGAGAACCTCCGCCTCGGCGAGCGCGGCGGCGGAGGCAGGGTCGTTGAAGTCCTCGACCACGAGGGAGTGGTCGGTGTCGGCGATGACGGCGAGCCGGGTGAACGATTCCTGGTCGAACAGCGCGTCCCTGACTGACGGATCCATCGCGAGGACCGTGCGGGGGCGACGGTATGGCGTGGAGGACGGGGACGTCACTTGACGGCTCCTGAGGTAAGGCCCGAGCGCCAGTAGCGCTGCAGCGCTACGAAGGCGACGGCGAGCGGGACGACGGACACCAGGGATCCGGTGATGACGAACGAGTAGAGCTGCGGTTCCTGGGGGAGTGTGGCGTTCCAGTTGAACAGGCCGAGGCCGACCGGATAGAGCGTGGAGTCGTTCAGCATCACCAGCGGCAGGAAGAAGTTGTTCCAGCTGCCGGTGAAGGAGAAGAGGAAGACCGTGACGAAGGCGGGGGACAGCATCGGAAGGGCGACGGAACGGAAGGTGCGCAGTTCGCTCGCGCCGTCGATGCGGGCTGCTTCCAGCGTCTCCCCGGGGACGTAACTCTCCGAGAAGACCCGAGCCAGGTAGACGCCGAAGGGATTCACCAGGCCCGGGATCAGCACGGACCAGTACGAGTTGACGAGCCCGACCTCGGACGCCATCAGGTACATAGGCAGCGAGATGACGGTGTGGGGGACGAGGATGCCCAGCAGCACCAGGCCGTACAGCTTCTCCTTGCCCCACCAGTCGTACGTGTGGAAGGCGTAGCCGGCGAGCAGGGAGACGAAGGTGGAGGCGAGGGCGCCGACCACCGAGTACAGCAGGCTGTTGGCGAGCCAGCGGCCGAACATCCCGTCCTGGTAGGTGAAGAGTCCGGTGAGGTTGGTCAGCAGGTTGAACTCGGCCGGCTCGAAGCCAGGGCTGGCGAACAGGTCACCGTTGTTCTTGGTCGCGTTGACCAGCAGCCAGCTCAGCGGCATCAGTGTGTAGACGGCCACGACGGCGAGCAGGGTGTTGACGGCTGCTTTCGACGACCGGGCCGGTCCGGAGGTCCGTGCCCGCCGTGACGGGCCGGCGGTGCCGGCACCGCCCGGGGACCTGCCCGGGGCCGGTGGGCGAGGGGGCGCGGTGGCGGCCATGGTCACACTTCCTTCCAGCGGGTGCCGAGCTTGGTGATCACGAAGGAGAGGGCGGCACCCAGGAGCGCCAGCAGCAGCGAGGCCGCGGCCGCCAGTCCGTAGTCGTGCTCGGTGAAGGCGGCCTGGTAGATGTACATCACCGGGCTCCAGTCCTGTGAGATGGCGGACGACCGGCTGCGCAGCACCTCCGGCTCGTTGAACAACTGGATAGCGCCGACGGCGGTGAAGAGCATGGTGAGGACGACGGAGGACCGGATCATCGGCAGCTTCACCGCCAGTGCCGTACGCAGTTGTCCCGCACCGTCCACCGTGGCCGCCTCGAGGGTCTCCTTCGGCACGGCCTGCAACGCGGCGTAGAAGATCACCATGTTGTAGCCGATCCACTGCCAGGCGGCGGCGTTGGCCATGGAGAGGACGACCCCGTCCGGGCCGAGGAAGTCCCACTCCACGCCGACGGTCCGCAGGAGATCGATCACGGGGCTGAGCCCCGGCGTGTAGAGGAACCCCCAGATGATCGCGGCGATCAGTCCGGGCACGGCGTGGGGCAGGAAATACGCCAGCTGGAAGAACTTCTTCGCCCTGGCCATCGCGGAATCCACCAGCAGGGCCAGGGCCAGCGCCCCTCCCACCATCACCGGGATGTAGATCAGACAGTAGAGCGCGATGTGGAGGAAGCCGCGGTGGAACGACGCGTCGCCGAGGGCGCGCAGATAGTTGTCGGCACCGACGAAGACGGTCTCCGTCCCGCCGAATCCGAGACCGCTCGTGGCCTGTTCGCGGAACAGGCTCATCCACAGGGAGTACCCGATGGGGGCGACGAGCGTGGCGATGAAGAGGATGAAGAAGGGGGCGACGAAGAGGACGGGTGTGGTGCGCTGACCGCGGCCGAGCCGTGTGTTCATCGGCGTTAGCTCCTTGGAGGGGGCGGAGCGTCGGGGCGGGGACCGGTCCCCGCCCCGACGGCTCGGGACTCGAGGGTCAACGGGCGAGCTTCAGGCCGCGGTCGGTGATCGCCTTCCGGGCCGCCGCTTGACCGGCCTCGAACGCCGGCCAGAACTCGCCGGTCTTCTGGGCCTTGCCGAATTCCGCCTGCATGGTCATCGTCGTGGAGTTGTGCACAGGGCTCCAGGTCCAGTCCTTGGCGATGTTCGGCACCTGGGCCCCGGCGACGGCGTAGACGTCCTGGCCGGCGAAGAACGCGGTGTCGAACGTGGACCTGGCGGCGGCGCGCAGGTCCTCGGCGGCGGGCAGTCCGCTGGAAGTGCCGGCCGCGAGTCGGGCCTTGACCGCCTCGCCGTCGGTGGTGGCCCAGGAGATGAACTCGGCGGCAGCCTTGGCCTTCTTGCTGTCCTTGGTAATGGCGAAGGCCGAACCGCCGACTGCCCCCGTGACCGGCTTGCCCCAGTGCGGCAGCGGGGCCTCGGCCCACTTGCCGGCCTGTCCGGGATACGTGGTCTTGATGGAACCCGCGCTCCACGAAGCGCCGATCAGCGCGATGGCCTTGGAATCGGTGACCGCCTTCGTGGCCTCGGGACTCCACCCCTTGTGGTTGAGGACCAAGTCGTCCTGGACCAGGTCCTTCCAGTAGTCGGCGACCTTCCTGGTGGCGGGGTCGGTGATGTTCACCTTCCAGGCCTCGTCCGTCGCGCTGTACCACCGGGCGCCCGCCTGCTGGGAGAGACCGGCCCAGGTGGCGGTGTCGTCGCCCCAGAAGTCGAGCAGCCGCGCCTCGCCCTTGGACGCGGTCTTGACCTTCTCGGCGGCGGTCTTGAACTCGGCCCAGGTGGTGGGTACCTCGATGCCGTACTGCTCGAAGAGGTCGGTGCGGTAGTAGAGCGTCTGCGGGCCGACGTCGTAGGGGGCGGCCCACGTTCTGTCCCCGAGCGTGACCAGGCTCTGCACCGATTCGGGGGCGTACTCCTTGACCGACTCGCCGAGCTCGGCGCTGGAGTCGCGGAGGAGCCCCTGGGTCACGAAGTCGGGCACGGCCTGGTACTCCAGGTTGACGACGTCCGGGGCGTTGCCCGCCTTGACCGCTTTGGAGATCTTGTCGTAGCCGCCGTTGAGGCCGGCCGGGATCTCGGCGTGTGTGACCTTGATGTCCGGGTGTGACGCGTTGAACGCCTCGGTCATGTCGGCGGTGCCGGGCATCCAGGACCAGTAGGTGATCTCCACGGGCTTCCCGGCGGTGCCGGTACCGGCGTCCGATGCGGTGGTGTCCTCGCCTCCGCAGGCGGTGACGAGCAGGGCCAGGGAGGCCATCGCGGCGGCGACAGTGGTGGAGGACGAACGGGTGACGGGCGGCATGGCGGTACTCCTACGAGAGGCCAACGGATGGCGGCGAGTTGACGACATCTTTCGGCCAGGAACGATCAGAGTCAATAGGAAATGAACAAACGAACATTAAGAAGCGATATCGATCGGCTTCCGTGATCATGCGCGCAGGCGATCCACCGCACCGTGCGGCGCCGGGGTAACGGAGAACGCCTCCTGCCGGGTCCGGCAGGAGGCGTTCACGGGGGCGGCCGCCCGATCCGGGGTGCCGCGCTGATGGGTTCGGGGTCGCCGCGTAAGGGGTTCAGCCGAGATCAGGGACGTCGCGCAGCTCCACGACGGGATGCGCGACGCCGTCGAGCTCCAGGATCACGAGGTCGTTGCGTCCGGCGCGCAGGAGCGGCCACGGTACGTACAGTGCCCGTTGCGGGCCCTTCGCTTCCCAGTACCGTCCCAGGCAGAAGCCGTTGACCCACGCGTAACCCTTGCCCCATCCGGGCAGCGCCAGATAGGTGTCACCCGGTTCCGTCACATCGAGGAAGCCCCGGTGGAAGACGGGTCCCGAACGTGCATCGGGCGTGTTACCGGCGGCACCGGACGAGGTCACCCACGGCAGCCCGTCCGGCGTTCCGTGGCCCAGCTCCACCGCACGTGCGTTCCAGCCGTGCAGGATCTGCTGGGTGTGCAGGACCCGGCTCACTCCCTTGCGTTCCCCGAGCCCAGCGCCGTAGTTGACCCGGCCCATCGACTCCACCAGCAGCTCCACGCGCGCATGCGTCCCGGCGACGCGGACGCCGTCGACCGCTTCGATCCCGTCGCGCTCCAGCACGCCGACGGGCATGCCGTCCACGAAGACGTGTGCGCGGTCGGCGAGTCCGTGCACGGACAGCGGGTAGGGCCCGCGCGGGCCGGGGATGCGGGAGGTGTAGAGCACGAGACCGTGCCCGATCCCGAGCTCCTCGAACGACGGCGGCTCGGCGGCCTGCATTTCCGTGTGCGTCAGCTGGCCGAGGACGTCGAACAGCCGGACCGACTGCGTGAGTTCCACGGGGCCGGCTGGCAGCAGCGGAGCCGGAGACTCCGGTTCGGGCAGCGGCCCGTCGGTGTACCGCCGGAGCACGTCCCGGAAGGCGAGGAACTTCTCCGTCACACCGCCCCGCTCGTCGATCGGCGCGTCGTAGTCGTACGACGTCACGGTCGGCAGATAGCGCGCACCGGTTGCCGGGTCCTCCGTGTTGGCGCCGGCCCAGGTGGAGAAGTTCGTCCCGCCGTGTGCCATGTAGAGGTTGACCGACGCCCCCGCCGCCAGGATCTCCGCCAGAGAATCCGCGGCGTCGTTCGGATCGCGTGTGACGTGCTCGGCGCCCCAGTGATCGAACCAGCCGCACCAGAACTCCATGCACATGGCCGGATCGTCCGGCCGCAGCCGTCTCAGACCGGCGAAGGCCTCCGTAGCGCGGCTACCGAAGTTCACCGTGGCCAGACGCCCCGGGAGCGTGCCCCCGGTGAGAAAGAAGTCGTCCGGTCCGTCCGACGTGAACAGCGGTACGTCGATGCCGCGCCCGCGCAGCCCGGCGGCCAGGTGCTCCAGGTATCCGGTGTCCGTGCCGTAGGACCCGTACTCGTTCTCCACCTGCACCATCAGGACGTTGCCGCCCCGGGTGACCTGGTGCGGCGCCAGCAAGGGGATCAGGCGGTCGTACCAGCGGTCGACACGGGCCAGATACCCCGGGTCCTGGCAGCGCAGCGCCCGTACCTCCGGGTCGGCGAGAAGCCACCAGGGCAGACCGCCGTTCTCCCATTCGGCGCATATGTAGGGCGACGGCCGGACGATCGCGCGCAGCCCGGCCTCGCGTGTGGCGTGCAGGAAGCGGTCCAGGTCCGCGATCCCGGCGAAGTCGTACTCCTGCGGACGCGGCTCGTGGAGGTTCCACGGAACGTACGTTTCCACGGTGTCGAGTCCCAGGGCGCGCATCATCCGCAGCCGCTGCGGCCACTGCTCGGGCAGGACGCGGAAGTAGTGCAGGGCCCCCGACAACAGGCGCAGGGGGCGGCCGTCGAGGGAGAACCCCTCGGGCGATATACGAAACATGAGGGGTTCTCCGGGTGGGCGTACCGCGTGAACGGGGGATCAGGTGGAGGCGCGGACGTGCAATTCCGGCAGGATCGAGAGCAGATGGCGGGGACGGCTCGGGTCCGCGACGCGCTTGGCCAGCAGGTCGACGGCGGAGACACCCACCGCGAGCTTCGGCGGGGCGACGGCGGTCAGCGGGATGTCGGCGAGGGAGGCGACCTCGTCGTCGTACGCCACGATGGCCAGGTCACCGGGGACGCCGATGCCGCGAGCCCGGAGGCGCTGGAGCAGCACGAGGGCGTCGTGGTCGTTGTGGATCAGGGCGCCGTCCAGCCGGCCGTCGGTGACCGCGCCGGCGAACTCGCCGAGTACCTCCTCGCGGCGGACGGCGTCACCGGCCGGCGGCGGCATGCGGAAGATGCCGTCCGCGGGCACGTCCAGCCCGGCCGCGACCAGGCCCTTGCGGTATCCGTCCACGAGGGGTTCGCTGTGCGGGCTGTCCTCACGCACCATGAGCCCGATCCGCCGGCGCGTCGACGCGAGATGGTGAACGGCGAGCCGGGCGCCGTACACGTGGTCGGTGACGACCCGCTCGGCGGGGGAGATCTCGTCCCCCGGACGGCGCTCCACCCATACGTGCGGAATGGTCAGCTCGTCGAGCCAGGCGGCGGCCGCCGCGACGTCGCAGGTCGCGATCAGGAGCCCGTCGAGCCCGTCGGCCAGCATGCGCCCGACCTGCGCGCGCTCCTCCTCCGGGCTGTACTGCGAGATGCCCAGAACCAGCCGGATGCCGCGCTCGCCTGCGGCTTCCTGGGCACCCTTGATCACTTCCGGGTAGTAGTAGTCGGCGGCCGGCACGATCAGACCGAAGGACAACTGCCCGCGGCCTGACGGGGGCCTGTCGGCAGGCTCCGTACCCGTAGTCCCGGCGCGGACCGTCGGAAGGACGGCGCCGCCGTGCACGCGGGCGACCAGCCCCCGGTCCGCGAGCGTCTCGATGTCCCGGCGAATCGTGACGGGCGAGACCTGCAGCTCCTCGGCGAACTCGGTGACCCGGAGCGTGCCCCGCTCGCGCAGCCGGTGAAGAATCGCCTGATGCCTCTCTTCGGCATGCATGCTTCAGCACTCCCTCTTCCGTGCGTGGCTGAGGGCCAGTCTATCCGCCCGATGAGCACATGTGAACGTTTTTGTTCGAATAATCATTTTGTGCAGGTGGGTGTTTCGTTCTGATGTTCCCTGCGGGGAGGTGCCAGGTCACACGGAAGAGGCCGACGGTGGCGTGGACGTCGGTGAGGTCCTGGTGCGAGGGATGGCTGGGAGGTTCGCCCCCTTTCGACGAGGCCGACGACGGGCGCGACCCGTAAGAAGTAGCACCACATCTGGCTCGTACGCCTGACGTCCCCGTGTGAGGCGCTGACCACTCCCGCAGGGCAGCCAAAACCCCTGATACCACGTGAGGGGCCGTTGCCGCCTCAGGCGTGGCCCCTCACGCCGTCCTCGATGCCCGGCTACGCCGCTGCCCATTCCAGTCCGAGGGCGGCGAGCACGGGGAGTTGTCGGTGGCGATTCCGGCCGGGCGGGTCTTGGAATCAATGAGGAACTCCACTGGATGCACGGGGTTGTTCCCGGCCGTCGATGACCACGTTGTAGAGCACCCCGTTGATCACCCGACGGTGGTCACTCCACCGGCCCCCGCAGGCCCCACCAGGAGGCAAGAACGACTCCAGCCGGTCCCACTCCGCATTCGTCGGCCCCCACGGCCCATACAGACAGCCTGACCCCAACACCCCACGCACGTCAGGAGATCCGAGGAACATCGCCTGATCCAGGATCACTCACGCACGGGGCGCCCAGCCGCTCGCTCCGGGAGTTCGCTGCTGCCCGGGGCTCGCCCCGCGGCCTCGGACTGTTCTCCTGGGAGCGAGCGGGGCTCAGAGAGTGACGCTCACTCAAAGTTCCTTGCCTTGCTTCATTCGCCGGTTGCGCCAGATTCCGATCGACAATGTGATGACTGTAATGACGACGATCATGATCGCGCCGATGGGCCAGAAGGGCGTTGGGTTGTCCGCCGACAAGAACGAACCGTCCATGCCGAGGCCTCCTCCGTCAGTCACAAGTCAGGCAACGTGGCCGCAGCCTCACCGGCCCGGTACCCGCATTCCGTCTCGGCATTGCGCCTGTCGAGCCGAGGAGGGGAGGCACCTCCGGGCTCGGCGCCCAGCCATCCCTCGTGGACTTTGACGGTGGTCGCTGTTCAAAGCCGGCCCGTCTGCGAGGCCGCACGGCAGCCCGACCTTCTCGATCCCGGAGGCATGACGGCTTCTTACGGTCCTGGTGTGGCCGGGGCCGGGTGCTGGATCCGCTGGAGCATCTGTTCCATGACGGGGACGGGCAGTGCCGGGTGTCGTTCCGCGGTTTGTCCGGTGTCGGCGTCCCGCAGCAACCGGACCAGCACGCGGGCGGGCAGCCTGGGATGGAGGGCGGCGGCGTAGCGCACGTGTTCGTGCGGGTCGTCGAGAAGCCGGACCGCGGATGCGGGGGAGAGGCGCGGGTCGGACGCGGCCCGGTGCCGTACTTCCTCGTTGCTGTCCTGGCTGAACTCCTCGACCAGCTTCGCCGTGGATGCGGTGTCGTCCAAGGCCAGTTGGCGCATTCTGGCGTTCGGGTCGTCGGCATGGCGGAGTAGGTCGCGGCGGGGGAAGTTGGGGTGGCCGTGGGGGCGGTCGGGGGCACTGAGGCTGCCGGTCCACCACTGCCATACCCGCAGAAGCATGTCGGTGGGCGCGTCGTCGCAGGATTCCGCGAGGAAGAGCTGGACGACGCGGTCGTCGTCGCGGGCGAGCCGTTCGACGACGTCCGTGGGGAGGTGCCGGGCCCGGGCGACGCTTCTGCGGATCAGGGGGTGGGAGGAGGAGGCCAGGCGGCGCATGGCGCTGGGATCCTCGTGCAGTCCCATGACCCAGTCGAGCGGGTAGTAGTGCATGCGCGGGTCGAACTTGATGGGGATGCCCGCCCGCTGTTCCTCGGTGATGTCAGCGCGTATGGCCACCGCGAAGCGAACGCTCTCTAAAAGTTGTTGCAGAAGGGTGGGTGTGGGCAGGCCGGTATGGATGTTTGACCTGCTGGTTCAGCCTGTCATGGCGAGGTTGTGCATGGTTGCGACGGCCTGGACGGCGTGGTGGAGTCCGTCTCCTTTCTGACGGCAGTCGCGGAGGATTTTCCAGTTCTTCATGCGGGCGAAGGTGTGCTCGACGCGGGCGTGGACGCGTCGGTGTTCGGCGTTGTCCTCCTCCTGGCCGCGCAGGAGTGGGCGTCCGGCTCTTCTGCGGTGCGGGACGATCAAGCCGGTTCAGGTAGGCGCCGTCTGCGATGACCGTTGTCCCGGCCGCGATGGCGGGCAGGTCCGATTCTCGCCAGGCGTGGGCGTCGGCCTTGTTCCCGGGGACGGGGCCGGCTGAGGCGATCACCAGGCGGCTGTCCGCATCGATGATGACCTGCACGTTCGCCGAGAACCGACAGTAGCCCCACCGCCCAGTGTGCCAGCGCCTCCACCTGGACAGTGGTCGTAGTCGGCCCGGCTCCCGCCTCGGATACCGTGTTCCTCTACGGGGTGCCATAACGGATGTGACGCCCGCCACCGGAGGTAGTCAGCGTATGAGTTCAAAGCGCAGCAAGAATCCAGCCCTGCCCGTACTTGACGACGCATTCCGACTCGCGTCGGTCAAGGACGCCGAAGAGTCCACCCGTGACTTGGCCGCGCGGCTGGCCACCACCGAGCTGCGCCGCGTTTCCCACCCGGGCCGGGTCACCTGGGAGCCCACCGATCAGGCCGAGCCCGTGCCGGTTCCGCCGACTGTGGTCGACGGTGACGGGGACCTGTGGCTGCGGGACCGGGGCACTGGCACCTGGACCATGCCCGAGTTCAACCCGAAGGAGTTCCCAGCCCGCTGCGGCGAGGTTCTGACGTGGAACCAGCTTGCCTGCGAGTTCGGCCCGCTTACCGCACTGGCCGACGACCGCCGCATCGGCGGCGGCCGGCGTCGCTGACCGCGCCGCCTTCCGGGATGACCGCGCCTCTGAAGCGCCCGTTACGGGTAGCTGGGAGCTCCAGCTCGCCGCCGAGGTCGATCATGGCGGCGAGCAGGTGAGCGTGGGGGTCGGTCACGATGTCTCCATGTTGCAGCCGAATACGTCGTCGCTGTCCGTGGGGTCGGGGTGGAAGAAGTGGGTGTAGCGGAGTCCGGTCTCCGGAGTGATGTTGAACACCGCGTATAGGTGCTGCGGGTCAGCGCCGGTGACGGCGGCCTCTTCGAGGATTCGGTCCTCGCGAAGTTGCTGGGCGGTGACCGGTAGGCCGCGCAGCAGAGGCTGCATCCAGCCGGTTGTGACCGGGGCCCGGGTGTGCGCGGTCTGCGAGCTGATGAACACGTGAGGGTTGCGGGTATGTGGCCAGCTCTGGTGCCGGAGGCGGATGTAGTCGACGGCGGCCTTGCCGGGTGAAGGCGTCGAGGGGGTGATCGATGTCGCTGAGCGTGAGCCGGCCGCGGGTGAAGTCGATGGCGGTCAGGGGCAGCGCTCGGGCCTGGTGCGGGTAGAGCGCATGGATGCCGACGAGGGCGATCAGCAGCTTCCGGGTAGGCGGCCAGCACGTCGAAGTAGATTGACCCGTACGCCGACAACGACCGAACCAAGACCGTCGTCCGACGCCACGTCGCGCCGGGCGAGGCCGTTCCGCTGCACCCGAAGCGGTCGGATCCGCCGGGCACTACGAAACGAATCTCGCGAGTAGGACAAGGCCATGTGGAACGAGTAGGCCTTCGGGATGCCGACGTGGGCGAGAATCTGCCCTTCGTCTCCCCAGTCGCCCTCGGCACCTCAGCGAAGCCGGGCTCGTCGCCCTCGACAGCACCGCCCTCGACGACGAGACCGCTCACGCCCCGAAGGACCGGCTGCAACAGCTCTGGATCAACTCCGGCATCACCCCGTTCCGACGAGAGCCGGGCCTCGCGGGCCCGACTTCCGGGTCCCAGGGTGTGGCGGGTCTGCACCAACAGCGGCCTCGCCGCTTCCGCGACTCAGTGAGCGCTTGATTCTCGCTTGTCTGTTCTATTTGTCCTAGCCGTTGCGGGCCTGGCGCCAGGCTTCGAGGGTGGGGTGGATGAGTTCCCGGCGGGCGTCGGACAGGTCGCTGGGATAAGACCGTGAGGGCTGCATGATGCCTGCGTACGCGGCGGCAGTCGGACTGGGCAGGGCGTGTGCGGGGGTGCCGTGTGCACCGGGGCGTGCGTTGTCGATCTGGTGCGAACCGGTGGGTTCTAAACGAGACGGGAGGTCCTGGGAGGAACCCGGCGCAGCGGATCCAGGCACGGGGCTCCGCTCTCCCAGCCAAGACCTGGTCCGCAGCGTCCTGGACCGACTTGCCGCCGGTATGGCCGCCTATTCCGCCCGGCAGACCGAGCAGAGCCTGGACGACCTCACCGATGCTGCTGCCGCATCCGACAGGGCCGCATTCCTCGGCACCACCACCTCGACGGGAGCCCTCGCGTGACCGAGCTCAGTGGCGCGGACGTCCGCCCGGCCGGGTCTCACGCACTGGACCGGCAGAGAGTACAGCAAGGAGCAGCCCTTTCCGCTGGAGTGGTCGGGGGCTGCTCGTGTGCCGTCGGCCAGGGGATTGGTGCTGTTCAGCGGTCGAGTGGTCAGGAGGTCTGCGGGGTCCGGCCGGCCCCTGCCTTCGACGCGTCGAACACCCCGGGCGAGTTGCCGTAAGCACACCGTCACCCTCACCATGGAGTTCTCGTCCGGACGCTGACCCATCCGGCTCATCCGGTCTTTTGCCGGGGACGAAAGGCGTGCCGCTCATGGCCAGGTACTTTGAAAACTGCGCGGGCGAACTGGCCTCCGACGCGCTGTCCGGCTTCGCGCGCGCCCACGCGGATCTCGTGGGGTACGACGCCGCCGACGGATTCGTCACGGCCCTGCACACCGCACCGGCGCGGACGGTGGGTCTGCTCTCGGGTGGAGGGGCGGGGCACGAGCCTCTGCACGCCGGATACGTCGGGGCGGGAATGCTCGACGCCGCCTGCCCCGGGAGGATCTTCGCCTCTCCGCACAACCGGCAGATCTTCCGGGCGTCCCTCGCTGTGGCCAGGCCGGAAGGCGTGCTGCACGTGGTCAAGAACTACACGGGGGACCGGATCAATTTCGGTATCGCCGCCGAACGGCTCGCCGATGCGGGGGTCGCCTGCGGGCGCGTCCTGGTCGACGACGACCTCGCTTCCGACTCCGAGGAGATAGCCGCCGGACGCCGTGGCACAGGTGCCACTCTCCTGGTGGAGAAGGTCCTGGGCGGTGCTGCGGACAGGGGAATGGGACTCGGCGGACTGGTCGATCTCGGCACCAGCGTGGCGGCCCGGTGCCGGACTCTCGCAGTCGCTTCCGCCGCTCACCACGCACCGGCCGACGGCGAGCCCGCGTTCGCTCTGCCGCCCGGTGAACTCGAGTACGGCGTGGGAATCCACGGAGAGCGTGCCGACCGGACCAGGAGCTGGCAGCCGTTGGGTGCACTGGTGGAGGACATGGTCGGCGCTCTGCTGGACGCACTGCGCCCTGGCCCCGAAGAGCCGGTGGTCGCTCTGGTCAACGGCCTGGGGGCGGTCACGTCACTCGAGCTCTACGGCATATTCGGTGAACTCGACCGGGTTCTTGAGGCACGGCGGGTGCGTCTGGTCCGGCACCTCGTCGGCAACTACGTTACGGCTCTCGACATGCGGGGCTTCTCCCTGACCCTTATGGTCGCCGACCGGGTCGTGCTGGACTTCTACGATGCGCCGGTCCGCACGCCGGCGCTGTCCTGGTGAGGTCCGTACATGCCGGATCCCGCAGTGTCACCACAGGAGCAGGAGGACGAGACCATGGCGCACGCCGCTTTCGACGGCATACAGACCCTTGCCTGGATGCGTGACTTCACGCAGTCCGTGTACGCCACCGAAGCCGAGCTGACCGCGCTCGACCAGCGGGCGGGAGACGGTGACTTCGGCGCGAACCTCGCCGCCGGGGTCAGGGCTTCCGGTCTGCGGTGCGACCGCATGGAAGGACCGACCGGTCCCGCGGAGACCTTGGGCGCCATGGCAGATGCCTTCCTCGACGAGATCGGGGGGACCAGCGGTCCCCTGTTCGGCCTGCTGTTCCAGGCGTTGAGCAGGGCCGCCGCCGGCTCCGGGCCCGACCTGACCACGGCCTCGCTTGCCGAAGGCGCCGCCCGGGGCTTGGCCGCCATCCGTCGTGTGGGGGATGCCTCACCAGGGGACAAGACACTGGTCGACGCACTCGCTCCGGCTGCCGCCGCGTTGCTGGCGACGAAGGACTCGCCTCCCGCGGAGGCCCTGGCCGGGGCGGCGGAGGCTGCCTGGGAGGGGGTGCGGGACACGGCGTCCCTGACGGCACGCATGGGCCGGGCGAGCTACCTGGGTCAAAGGGCGACGGGCATCCCGGACCCGGGGGCGGTCGGCGTCGCTCTGCTCTTCGCCTCCGCCGGCGGAACCGTGGACACTCTGGCGCACCATGTGATCATCGGCTGACCGCTTTCTCAGGCCAGGGCCCGGCGTCCGCGGCTGAGCCGAGCCGCTCTACGCGCCGATCCGGTGTCTGGCCCATGACACTAGTTCGTCCTCGGCAAGACTCTTGACCCACAGATCGGCCTGCTCCGCCTCCAGCCCCGGTGGGCACGGTCCGATCCCGATGACGCGGAGACCTGCCCGCCGTGCGGACTGCATGCCGGTGAACGAATCCTCCACGGCCAGGGTCTGCTCGGGCGGTACGCCGCAGAGACGCGCGGCCTCCCTGTAGACATCGGGCTCCGGCTTCGGCCGTAGCACCTCGCCGGCGACCACGACGTGGTCGAAGCAACGGAGGAGCCCCGCCCGCTCGAGGCACGACTCCACCATCGTCCGGGGACAGTTGCTCGCCACGGCGAGAGGGACACGGCCGACGGCCAGCCGGACCAGGGCGGCGGCTCCGGGCATGGTGACCGGGTCCTGGTCGACCAGCGCGGTGAAGGTGCTGAGGAGCGTGTCCGTGAAGTCGTCCACGAGGTCCGGCTTCCCGGCCTCCTCGGCCATGAGCGTTCCGCACTGGGTGAAGTGCACGCCCTTGGCCCGGTCTGCGAAGCCGGCCGGCGGTTTGACGCCGAACACCCGGAAAGTGACATTCCGGGCCTCCTGCCAGTGTCGCTCGGTGTCCATCAGGGTCCCGTCGCAGTCGAAGACGATGGCGGACGGGGACCAGGAAAGGATGGGATGAACTGTCATGTGACTGCCGTTCTCAGAGGCTGCGCCGACCGGCGGCACAGGCGCAGACGGGTGCCTGGATGGGTCATCCATTCGGGGAAATGAAGCGGAAGTGTGCGTGGCCGCACCACTCATGCGCGACGTGACGTTTTCGTGCGCGTCAGGGAGACGCGACCGTCCCTTTTGACCGACTCCGAAACATCGTAGTCATTACGTTAATTTGGCCCTCCGAACTCCGCAATCACCATTTCGAGTGACGCGAATATTCCAGAGAATATGGCCGCCTCCTTCGCGCGCGGTGCGGACTGCTCCACGGAGAACAGGCAATTGGCCTGATGAGCGACGGCCTCCAGGGGCGACGCCGTACCGGCCGGGGTGACGTTCAGACTCCCTGCGAAACGATTCTGCACAGCAGGCAGCGAATTCACGGAAGTCGGCCCCAAGCGTGCGCGGTCGAAGAATAATAGGATCTTCCTCGCGCTGTGGTCGAGCTCTCCAGGCGGAGGTGCTAGCGCCCTCATCGCAACTTTTGGAACATACGAACGAAAGTGGAACTGAAGTGCAGGACAGGGCCCGCGCCACCCGTAAAGAGCTGCTCGAATCAGCAGCACATCTATTTATCGAACGAGGATATGCGGGAACGAGTGTCAATGACATAAGTGATCACTCCGGAAAAACGAGTGGAGCGATCTATTTCCATTACTCCAGCAAGGAGAAGCTGGCGCTTGCGGTGATCCATGAGCAGTTCGCTACCTGGCCACAACTCGCGGCTCCCTACTCCGCGCCCGACATCCCTCCGCTGGAGAAGTTGGTCGTACTCAGCTTCGGTGTCGCACGGTCCCTCAGTGAGGACGTCGTGGCGCGCGCGGGCGCGCGCCTGTGGGCGGAGCGCCGCACCATGAAGTCCCCCGTACCCACGCCGTTCGGCGGATGGGCCCTGGCCGTCACCCGGCTTCTCGCCCAGGCCCGCACACGAGGTGAGTTGGCGGACGGGGTCGCACCGTCGTCCGCGGCGGTGGCGCTCGTGTACTCCTTCTTCGGCCTCTGCACGCTGAACGAGGAGATGCCGGGCGGTCCGAACTGGACGGTGCGGCTGGATCAGTGGTGGCTGCTCATGCTCAAGTCTTTGCAGGCGGAGCCGGAGCCGGCCGTTCTGCTCGCGCGTGCTCGGGGGCGGATTCCTACCCTGCCGGAGGACCTGGCTCCGCGTCGCGGCTGACGAGGTCCCGCACTCGTCGGCCTCGGCGCCGGCGTCCTCCGACACCGGCGCGGAGTGGACGGCGCCCGCAGCTTCGAGCCAGGCGGTCCACGCCCCTCGCGGAGGAACTGCGCTTCCCGCCCGCCCTGGAGCGTGCCTGGCGCGTCCACGGCTATTACGGCTCACTCAGCCAGAACGCGAAGGCGGTCTACCAGAGATACATGGGCTGGTTCGACGGCAACCCCGCCCACCTGTGGCAGCACCCTCCGTGTGAGGCGGCGGAGCGGTACGCCACGTTCATGGGCGGGGCGAACGCCGTGGTCGACAAGGCCCGCGCGTCGTTCGAAGCCGGTGACCTGCGCTGGACCGCGGAGGTGCTCGGCCAGCCCGAGCACGCGGACGCCCGCACCCTGCAGGCCTCGGCCTTCGAACGGCTGGGCAACGGGCGGAGTGCGGCCCGTGGCGCAACTTCTACCTCATGGGCGCCGCGGAGCTACGTGACGGCGTACTCGGCACCCCCTCCCGAGGAGCCCCCGACATCGTTGCCGCGCTGACGCCTGCTGCGGGGTGGTGGGGCTGGCTGGTGGTGGGCGCCGTCGAGGGGAAGCGGGCGGCGCTGCCCTGGCCCGGCATGTCCGCCCGTCGCGAGACAGCCCGGCCGTCCTACCTCCTCAACGCCGCCCCCACCACCCGCTGATCCCACTGACCGCTGGCGCCCTTCCATACACCGGGACCGCCGGTCACCTGGGCAACCGGCGGGGACAAGCAATCGACCGAGGGGACGCCGTCGGAGCCTGTTGAGGGGATTGGCCTGGGCGACGGCCACCGCGGGTCGTACCGGCGTTCTCGGGACGGTGAGGCCGAAGTATTCGACTGGGGCACTCAGGGCACTGGGTGCGTCCTTCCTCACAGTGCAATTTCTGCAGGTCAGGCCGCCGTCGCGGGCTGGGGTGCCAGCTGCTCGGCCATCCAGGGTGCCTTCGGCCGGAGCAACGCTTGACCCGGCCTTTTTGCGCCGTCCAGAAATGGCGTAGATCAGGGTTCAGGTGAAGTGTCCATGGCGAAATACTGTGACTATGGGCTTATCACCGGTTGTCGGTCATCCCGCTGTCGCTGTCTTCCGCGAGCCCCGAGGCGGGCAACCCGCTCCGGTGTTAGGACCACGAGTCGATGCTGCGGCGCAACAGGCCGTGCGCGTGCTGGAGAGGGTGCCGACGCACGCCAGAGCTGTCGAGCGGACCTTCGCAGTGCGGCGCGCCGCCTCTACTGCCAGCGAATTGGTAGCCGTGCTGTCGGACCAGGCTCCGGCTGTGGTCGGTGAGGAACTGCCCGCCGAATCGATCAGCCAGTCCTTCTTCCGAGTCCGTGAAGGAGAGCTGTCCGATCAGCAAGCCGCCCTCCACGGCGTCCTGGTCGTCCACCGCGCTCTGGAAGACCTGTGTGAAGCTCCGCTGTCGGGTGGGGACCTTGCTCTGGAGCTAGCCGGGATGCGTCAGGCGGTGGTTGACCTCACCGGCGCGACGCCGCGCCCCGACCTCGCCTCTGCCCCGCCGGAGAACGTTCCAGAGCCTGGTACGGGAGCGTCCTTGAAGGACGTGTGGCACGCTCGATGGCTCATCGGCCACCAGGCCCATGTCCTGTTCAACGTCTGCGCTGCGGTCGCCGTGGCCGACGCCGCTGGTCATGTGCGGCACGGCAACAATGACGCCGCACTGGCGCGGCTGGCAGATGCGACGGTGTACGTGCGGGGTTTCCCTGCGGCCATGACTCATGCCAGTACGATCCCGGCCGACTACTACATGGCGGCGATACGCCAGACCATGGCGCCTCCGTCTGTGGAGGTCCCGCTGAGCGGGCGCCAACACCGCGGATACAAGCTGTTCCGGGCGGCGATGAAGGACCTGCTGTCGGTGCTTCCCGACTCCTACGAGCATTTGGCGGCCCGGTCACCGGAGCTGGCCGAGGCGCGGGGAGCTCTCCTGGAAGCCGACATCATCGACGGTGAACGGCACGTCACCCTCGCGTACTCGATGGTGCATCTGCACCGTTCCATCGCCCAGAAACCCGAGGGGCCCGACAACGCCGTCGCCGAACTACGCCTCATGCGCCATTGACGCGCTGCCCAGTACGCCTCCCTGATCCGCTTCGGGGACCCCTACATCGCCGACGCCGTGGACGGCCTGCGCCACTTGTGATCTGCGCCACCGCCGCCCACACCACCCCGGCAGGAGACCCTGATGCCCGAGACGCCGCCCCACACCACCCAGAGCACCGTCGTCGCCGACCGGGACCTGGGTCCGGCAGATACAGAGGCGTGCGAACGGCTGGCCCGCACTCTGTGCAGCGACGGGCGCACCCAGGTCGACAGCCCCGAATGGGTGGCACACGCCCGGGACTCCTGGGAGGAGCTTCCGCTGCTACTACGCCGCGAGATACGCCGGTTTCGCAGGCATTCCGGCCCGAACGGCACCTTGGTGATCAGCGGCCTGCCCGTCGACCAGGCGGCCCTGCCCCCGACACCGGCCGTACCCGGCTCGGTCCAGCGCCAGGCCACCATCCCGGCCGCCATGCTCACCATGGTGGCCTGCGGACTCGGAGAGCCTCTCGCCTACCTGGCTGAGAAATCCGGCGCCCTCGTACAGGACGTCGTGCCCGTGCCTGGGCAGGAAACCTTCCACGGCAACGCCGGATCGGTGCCGCTGTCCTTCCACACCGAGAACGGCTTCCATCCCCACCCACCCGACTACGTGGCCTTTCTGTGCCTGCGCGCCGACCACGACCAGATCGCCGGGATGCGGGTCGCCGGCCTCCGGCAAGTCCTGCCGCACCTCACTCCAGCCAGCCGCCAGGCCCTGTTCGCACCTGAGTTCCTCACCACACCACCTCCCTCCTTCGCCTCCGAGGCCGACGCGAGCCAGGCAGATGCCAAGCCCCGACCGGTGCTGTCCGGGGCAGCTGAGGATCCCGACATACGCATGGCCCAGCTCGTCACCACCCCGCTCACCCCTCGGGCTTCCACCGCCCTGGCCGAGTTCGGCCGCGCCTGCGAGGCGACCTCCCGCACCCTGCGCCTGACACCCGGCGACCTCGTCGTCCTCGACAACCGCGTCACCGTCCACGGCCGCACCGCCTTCCACCCCCGATACGACGGAGCGGACCGCTGGCTGCAACGCACCTACGTCACCACCGACCTGCGCCGCTCCCGCGACCACCGCCCCCACGACGGCCACATACTCACCCGGTGACCAGCCTGCAAGAAGACAGGCACCGCTGCTGCCCTCGTCGAAGCCGACAACGGTTCTGGGAGGCCCTCAGTCGGCGCGCTGCGAGGTATGGCAGGCGAGGGCGGTGGATCCGCCGCGACCAGCTCCCGCATCCGGGACAGATGGCCACAGCCGCCGTGCTTCGGGCCTCGATGTGTACCGCCTCGTCGTTCGGTGCTTCGGTCACTGTTTCCCCGCCAGATCGTCGCGAAATCGGGTGACGAGGAGGCGGTCGGTAGAGTGCCCGGGGTGCTGGCTGTCTGGTCGGTGCCTTTTGGGGGGATGAGCGAGACGAGGAACATGCCGGAACAAGCGAGCGTGCCTGCGATAGCACTGGACGATCCCCTGGTCGCATCGGTCGAGGCGGCGCGGATGGCGGCGGTGCGCCGTTACGACATCCTCGACACCCCACCGGACGGCGCATACGACCGGGTCGCGGCTCTGGCCGCGCGGCTGTTCGAGGTGCCGGTGGCCACGGTGACGATCGTGGACGAGGACCGCATCTGGTTCAAGGCCACGCACGGCCTGGAAGGCGTCACCGAGATCGGCCGCGATCCCGGGCTGTGCGCCTCGGCAGTGCTGGCCGATGACACCACCGTCATCCCTGACACGTTGCTGGACCCGGTCGCCTGCTCCAACCCGCTGGTCGCCGGCCCGATGGGGGTGCGGTTCTACGCCGCCGCTCCCATCATCACCGCGGACGGTTACCGGCTGGGCACGGTCAACATCCTCGACACCCGCCCCCGCGAGATCAGTGAGGTCGACGCCTCCGCCCTCGGGGACCTGGCCGCCGTGGTGTGTGACCAACTGGAGTTGAGGCTCTCGGCGTTGCACGTGGTGCGCGTCGAGCAGGAGCGCCGCAAGGTCGAGCAGGACAAACGCCAGGCGGAGGAAGAGGCCAGGCAGCGTGCGGAGCGGGACAGGGCGGCCATCGCCGCGTTCGCCTCGACCCTGCAGCGCACCCTGGTGCCTCCCGCACTGCCCGCGGTACCAGGGCTGGAACTGGCCTGCCATTACAAGACCGCATCCCCGCAGGAGGTGGGCGGCGACTTCTACGACGTCTTCCCCGTCGGCGGAGGCCGGTGGGCTTTCTTCCTGGGCGATGTGTGCGGGAAAGGCGCTGAAGCCGCCTCGGTCACCTCACTGACCCGCTACACGCTGCGGGCTGCAGCCCTCGTCGACGCGGATCCCACAGCCGCGCTGAAGGCACTTAACACGGCGCTGCTGCTGGACGCGGCGGTTGGCACCCGCTTCTGCACCGCCGTCTTCGGCCTGCTGGACCCCGCCGGGGACGGCGGTTTCACGGTCACGCTGGCCACCGGCGGTCACCCGCCCGCCTACCACCTGCGCCCCACCGAGGACGGCGGTGTGCGAGTCGAAGCGGCCCGCGCCAAGGGCGGCATGCTGGTCGGCGCGTTCGCCGAAGCCGTCTTCGCCTCACGCACCCTGCACCTGGCACCCGGCGAGGGACTGCTGCTGTACACCGACGGGCTGACCGAGGCCCGAACCTCTGAAGGCCACATGCTCGCCGATACGGGCCTGACCGACTTCCTGGCCCGACGGCGGGGACCGGTGAGCGCCGGCGTCCTGATCGACGACACCGTCGCACTGCTGGACACACTCCCTGACACCGAACGCGACGACGTGGCCCTACTGGCCCTGTCCGTTCCCACCCCCGGTGCCGCTCCCGCAGGCATCACCACCACCGCTCACAGCGCCGCCGCCCCTACCGCCGACGTCGCCGCCGGGCAGGAGAACCGACGCCCATGACCGACGTATTCCACATCGACGTCCCGTACACCGACGGCCCCTTGGCGGTGATCGCACTGTCCGGCGAATTCGACATCACCACCGCACCCGCCGTACGGTCCCGCGCCCTGGACCTCATCGCGGCGGGACATCCCGACCTGGTCGCCGACCTGACGGGCGTCACCTTCTGTGACTCCTCTGGGCTGGGAGCCCTCATCGGTATCTGGCGCTGCGCCAAGGACGCCGAAGGCTCCCTCACCCTGGCGGCCATTCCCGAACGGCTGGGCCGCCTGCTCAGCGTCACCGGGATGGACACCTTCCTGCCCGCCTACCCCAGCACCGATGCCGCGCTCGTGGCACGCCGGGGCCACCGCTCCACCGCCTGAAATCCCCTCACGCGCGCAACCGGTTTCGCGAATTCGCCTGGCACGGCACAGCGTCACGGCCGAGCGCGCGGGGTATGACCGAGCGCGCGCCGCGACCTACGTACTGATCGCGACGCGCGCTCGGCTGCTCTGCCAGAGCGCCACACATCGGCGCGGCGGCTTCGGCCGAGCCCCCCCCGCACCCCCGGATCAACGCCCGGGAGTGATTCAACCAATTGAAGATCATTTCGTTAGGAGTTATCAGACGTCGAACGGCCCTGCTCCAGTTTCCTGGAGCCAGGGCCTTCTCGGTTCTTCTGGGCACGAACTCTCCACCTTCCCGGTTCGCCTTACGTCACCACGCCGGTCGCCGCGCGGCCCGCAGCGGGACACACCTTGCTGCTGCTGTCACGTACGGCCCGGCAGTACACCGCCAGCGGCAGGAGTTCCTGCACCATCAGGGACGCGGACGAGTTCGCCACAACACCGTCCGAGAAATTCCTCGTAGCGCTCGAGGACCTCGGACCGGACGGAGTCGGCCGACTCCGGGAGAAGGCCAACGCGCGCACCCCGGCAGTCTCACCGCGGGCGACCTGAAGGTCGTGTGCGGTATCACGGCCGGCGACCTCACCCCTGGGGAAGGCACGTACGGGGTCCACCAGGATCTTCACGCACATTGGCGGCGGTGTCGCCCGCCGCACGCCGCCGCGGTGGCCCTGTCCGCAGGGAAGCACGACAGCGCCGGCTCCCCGGGATGCGGGAGCCGGCGCTGCCTCTGTCAGTGGCTACGGGGTGACGCAGCCGATCGAGCCGACCGGGAGGTTGTTGCCGGTCGATGTCGCTGTGAATCCGAAGGTGACGCTGCCGTCCGGTGGGATGGACCGGTTGTAGTCGAGACTCCTGACCGTGACCGTGCCGTCGGACCCAGTGGTCAGCGCGCCGTTCCACACGCTGCTGACCTTGGCTCCGGCGCCGGGTGTCCACCTCACCGCCCAGCCGTCACGCGCCGTCGCGCCGTGGTTCATGACCTCGACGGACCCCTGGAACCCACCGCTCCAGGAGTTGGTCACGCGGTAGACGGCCATGCACCCGCTGTGCGGGTCGGTCGGCGTGGGGGTCGGGTCCGGGGTCGGCGTGGGGTCCGGCGTGGGCGTCGGGTTCGGGGTGCCGCCCGAGCCCCGGATGCCGGTGACCTCGCCGTTGCCGCCGTCGAAGACGACGTCGGAGCAGGAGAAGAAGTTCTCCTGACTGTCGGAGCGCACCCACTGGATGAACATCACCGCGTCACCCGAGCGGCCCGAGGGCAGGTCCAGATCCCAGTAGTAGTGGCCGCCGTCCGTGCCCGGGGAGCCCGTCTGGGGCGGGTTGGTCACGGTCTCGATCAAGTCCAGGTCGTCCCAGCCCAGCTCGGTGCTGGGCGAGTAGCCGGGCTTGGACAGGTACACCCGGAAGGAGCCTGGGTGCGCGGCCCAGTTGCTGTGCTTGACCTGGATCGTCCGGCCGGCCGTCAGGTGCGTCCGGGGCCAGTCGGAGCGGGCGGCGTTGTATCCGGTGAAGTTGTACGGCGACCGGTCGCCGGCGCTGCACAGCTTTCCGTCCGGGACGTAACCGGCCCCTCGTCCACCCGCGTTGGAGTCGAGCACGGCGAACCAGTTGTACAGCGCCGTCGAGCCGCTCTCGCTGAGCGCGGCCTTGCACGCCGGGTTGGTCGGGTCCAGGGAGCCGGTGCTGGTCTTGGCGTCCAGCCAGCAGAGGTAGGTACGCGAGCCCGGAGTCATCGCCACGCCGTGAGCCTGCGCGTTGCCCTGGCCGAGCAGGGTCAGGGCGATTCCGCCGAGCAGGGTCGCGAACACCGCCGCCAGGGAAACAAGTTGTCTCTTGCGTCGAGCCATGGTGTCTCCTGTGTCTGTGTGGGGACTTCTTCCGATGGCGCCTGTCTGCTTCTGTCACCGTCCAATGAGGGAACCCTCGCTCTGCGGGGAAGGCGCCCGCCTTGTTGGGCGAGGGATCTGGGGTGCCGTGCGCGGACCGGGGAGGCGGTGGGCCGGGGCAGCTCGGCGGCGAGGCGAGCAGGGAGCGCGGGGCCCGCCCCGTACTGCGGGGAGGTGAGGGGGCGGGCCGTGGCCGCGTGACGGACTCAGGCGCAGCGGGCGCCGTTGAGGCTGAATCCGGACGGCTGCGAGAACGTGCCGCTGTAGGTCCCCTGGAAACCGAACGTCTGGCTGGCGCCGGCCGCTATCCGGGCGCTGTGCGCGAGGCCGGTCGCCGTCACCGCTCCGGACGCCCCGCTGACGGTGGCGTTCCACGCGTTGGTGAGGCGTTGCCCGGAGGGCAGGGTGAAGGACAGCTTCCAGGAGTCGACGGGCGTCGAACCGGTGTTGGCGACCGTGACGTCGGCGGTGAAACCGCCGGTCCAGACGTTCGTCGCGTAGGTCACCTTGCAGGCCGTCACGGGGTCCCCGGGCCCACCCGGATCGCCGGTGCCCGGAGTCCCGAGGTTCACGGCCGAGGAGAAGGAGTTCACCGCGAGCCCGGCACCGTTCTGCCATGGCTCGAAGCCGGCCTGGACACTGGTGAGATACCAGTTGTTCTGGGCCATGCCGCGGGAGACGGTGTTCCGGACGAAGTCCATGACGTCGAAGCTCCAGCTGGCGACGGCCGACGGGGCGACGAAGGAGATGACGTCGTTGGAGCCGTTGCTGCCCGTCCACACCTGCCAGGTGCGCCCGCCCACGGAGGCGGTGCCGACCTGCGAGCCGATCGGCTGGATCGGGCCGACCTTGTTGAACCAGATCATGATCTCGGTGCGGCTCACCCCGTCCTTCTTGGGCGTGGGGTCCAGCCAGATGTCGTACGACGCGTTGTACACGGCGTCGCCGACATAGCCGTAGGAGATGCTGCTGGGGGCGCTGGCGATACCGCTGACCTGCGCCGGGAGATTCGTCCCGGGCGAACAGTTGGTGTAGTGACAGCCGTTGAAGACCGATGGATAGGACTTCGGGGCGCCGTTCGTGGGGGCGGAGCCGTCGGCCTGGGTCACCCTGAAGCCGCTGTCGGTAGCGGTGACGCACTGGGGGGCGCTGGTACCCCAGCGGTTGTTCTGGACCACGTAGCGGCCCTGGATCGTCGTCGAACCGTACTGTTCGCAGATCAGGGTGTCCGCGTGGGCCGCCGGAGCAGCGGCCAGGACGGCCGCCACGGTGGCGAGAGCGAGGAGCAGCGCGCCGAGCAGGCTGCGCGAGGTTCTGGGGCTGTGCGGTGACGCTCGCATGCGGGGCCTCTCCAGGAGGGATGACCGGGTGGGGCGATCAGGGATTCGGGAGCGCCCAGCCGTCGTGACCTGGGAGCGCTCCCACCCGCGGTTCGTAGGGACTGTAGGAGCGTTAATGTGTCCCTGACAACCCATCGGAACGTAATGCAGCAAACGGATTCTGGAGGGGCAGGCCAGGGGACCATTCCACTATCTGTTCCGCCTTTCCGGCCTGACGCTGCCGTGGAGCTCCGGCATCGTCGAAGGCCACGTAAACCGGACCAAATGATCAAGCGCCAGATGTACGGCCGGGCCGGCTTCGGCATCTTGCGGAAGCGAGTCCTGCTGGCATCCTGACGGAACTGTCACGATCTCTGCTGGAGTCGCTCGGCAGCCTGAGCGGGGGTGTCGTAGTAGCCAGGCCGAGCCAGCAGGACCGAGCTGAAGTAGTAGCCCTGCGCTTCCTCCGGCTCATCGTCGGCTGCGAACGGACGCCAGAAGCTCAACAGCAAGCCCGGGGCGACAAATGAAGCATCGTCGTCAGGATCTTCCTCGATCGAGGTGAACTCCCCGACGCGCCGGACAACCTCGCGGGCCGGAAGCGCGAATACGTCCACGCCCTGGAACAACACTCGGTCCGTCTGGGACGACGGCCTTCCCAGCTCGGTGGCTTCAAGCATGTCGCGCACGCAGTGGATGCTGATCATCAGCCCACTGGGACGGAAGATGTGCTGCCCCGGCCGATCAGACTCCGAGATCGCGAAGAGATCGCGGAGAGAGTCCAGCGCCGCATCGGCCGCGTGTCGAGTCATACCGATTCGCAACGGGCCAACGCCGGTCGGTGGGACGAGGTCGAAGTCCATACGGGCATGATCCCAAACGGATCTGTCAACCAGCCACGAAGGGCCACCCGGTCCCGACAGGTTACAGAGCGTAAGAGCTCACAGAAGTTGGACCAGAACCTGAAAATGGACAGCAGAGGGACAGCACTTTGGGAGGCACCCTGCCGCACACAGGAATTGAACTGTCCAGAAGACTCGGCAGCGGCCTACACCATCCCGGCTTCTTGCGTGGTGAGGGTTTCCGGCGGTGGGGGGCGTTGAGTTACTCGCGGATCTGGGCGTTCACTGGGGGATGTGCATTGCCGTTGTCAGCGCCCAAGTTGGCGAGCAGGCGTAGTCCGTCCTCGGCGGGGCTGGCAGGGGCCGCGTACAGCACCAGTAGCTCGATGCCTGATTCGTTCGGCAGTGTGAAGTTTTCATGGTGCAGTTCCAGCAGTCCGACCAGAGGGTGCCGGTACGCCTTGCGTCCATGGGTGCGGGCGCGCACGTCCGCGCGGGCCCAGAGGCGACGGAAGCGTTCACTGCCCATCGCCAGTTCGCCGATGAGTGAGGCCAGGCGGGGGTCTTCGGGGTATTTACCAGCGGCCAGGCGCAGGTGCCCGACCGCGTCGAGGGTGCAGTTCTCCCAGCCCGCGTACAGGCCGCGCTCGGCTTCCTCGAGGAAGATGTGCCGGGCGGTGTTCAGGCCCGGCATCGGGCGGCCGTAGAGGAGCCCGGCGAGGCGGTTCCCGGCGAGTACGTCCATGCGGTGGTTCATGATCAGCGCGGGTGCGTCGCCTACCAGGTCCAGGACGCGCAGCAGCTCAGGCCGGACCCGCCCGCTCGGTGCCTTCGCGTGGTGGCGGCGCTGTCGGACAAGCCGGGAGAGGTGTCCACGTTCGGTCTCGTCGAGGTTGAGGACGCGGGCGAGGGCGTCGAGGACCTGCTCGGAGGGCTGGGTCGCGCGGCCCTGCTCCAGGCGTACGTAGTAGTCGACGCTGACTCCGGAGAGGTGCGCGACCTCTTCGCGGCGCAACCCTTCGACCCGGCGGCGGCTGTCGGTGGGGATGCCGGCGGCCGCCGGGTCGACCCGGGAACGCCGGGTCCGCAGGAAGCCCGCGAGATCGTCCATGTGCCCAGTATGGCTTCGGCGGGGGCCGTGAGGGTGGTCCTGCCGTTACCAGGAAGTCCCGTCCGATGGATGAGGAGCCTCTGAATACCGGACGGCGGGGCGTCCAGGATCGGAGGCATCCGATCCGAAGGAGTTCCCATGAAGACGCTCATCGTCTACGCCCACCCGGAGCCGAAGTCGCTCAACGGCTCGCTGAAGGACCTCGCGGTGTCCACGCTGTTGAACGCCGGGCACGAGGTACGGGTGAGTGATCTGTACGCGATGAACTGGAAGGCGGTCGTGGACGCCACGGACTACGGCCCGACGCATCGAGCCCGTTGAAGATCGCCCGGGACTCGGGCCGGTCTTTCGACGCCGGGACGCTCACGCCGGACGTCCGCGCCGAGCAGGAGAAGCTGCTGTGGGCCGACATGATCATCTTTCAGTTCCCGCTGTGGTGGTACACGATGCCCGCGATCCTCAAGGGCTGGGTGGACCGGGTGTTCACCTTCCACTTCGCGTACGGCGTCGGCGAGCACAGCGACACCAGGTACGGCGAGCGCTTCGGCGAAGGCACCCTCGCGGGCCGGAAGGCCGTGCTGTCGGTGACCGTCGGCGGCCTGGAGCCGCACTACGCCGCTCGCGGGATCAGCGGGCCCATCGACGATCTGCTGTTCCCGATCCACCACGGAATCCTCTACTACCCAGGCATCGAGGTGCTGCCGCCGTTCGTGCTGTACGGCGCCGACCGGACGACCACCGAGGACTACCCGGACATCGCCAAGGCCTGGGAACAGCGCCTGCTCACCCTGGAGTCGACCGAGCCGATCGCGTTCCGGCAGCAGAACTTCGGCGACTACGAGATCCCCTCGCTGCACCTGAAGGAGGGACTGGAACCGGCGGGCCGCACGGGTTTCGGGCTGCACGTGCGCGGCTGACCGCCAGAGATGGAACAGGACGAGCTGAGGCGCGGACCCGAGAGAAGTACGAGAGCCGTGGTGACAGTGGCAGCCAGCTACCTGCTCTCGACCACGGGCCACCCCCGCTCCGCAGCTGCATCGAAGCCGGCCTCGAGCCGCGCCTGACAGTCAGTCACGTCCGTCACTGCAATCGGCCTGCGCCGCCCTCCTTCGGGGCGGTGCACCCCTGTGCCTTCGGTTCGGAGACTGGCATGACGGCGCCCCTCCCGGACACAAGCACGCTTACGGGCCGTGGTCGCTTGCAGACAAAGCGCTGTTCATTCTTGTGAACATCGAACAGCGTCGCTCTGGGCGGTTGTGGGCAGTGCCCACGATGCGCGGAACGTCCCTGTCCAGCCGGGCTGCGCTTTCGCTCAGTCCGTGCCGGTATGGAGTGTGCGGGACAGGCCCCGGTCCCCATGACGGGACGCAGTACGGCCGGGGCCGACCGGCCCTTCACAGCGGGGCCGCGAGGACACGCGAGCGGGGGAGCGTCGATGAGTGAATCCGCAGCCACGAAAGCCGAGCCCGACCGTTCCGGCCGGCATCCTTTCGGTGCGCCCTCTGCGGCGCTGCTGGCCCGCGCAGACCACGGAAACGCCCGCTTCCTGGCCCGTGCCGCCGAGCCCGACACCGACACCGGAAGCGGCGCGACGCCCGCCCCGAAGCAGTTTCAAGGGCGGGCGTCGCGCTGATCTGTCAGGCCGTCCACTCGAGTCCGAGGGCGGCGAGATGGGCGAGTTTGTCGGCGGCGAGCTTGGCCCTGCGGGTCTTGCTGTTCGTGAGAAATACCCCCCGTTTCACGGGGGTGTTTCTCGCCGTTGACGACCACGGTTTCGATGTGGGCTCGCGGCACCGCCACGGTCCCGGTGCGGTTCTTGTACTGCTCCAGCGCGAGGACGCCTCGCTCGAAGGCCCGGCCTTCTCCCTGGCCGGCGCGGCGGGCAGAGGTGTCAGCCCGAGACCCTGAAGCCGCTGCCGCTGTTCGGGGAGCAGGTTCTCGCACACGGTGTGTTCGCGCTGCCGGTTGATCCGTGCGCCGACGTCGCAGCCGTGGACGACGGCCCCCGGCAGCACCTCGGTCAGCCCTCGTTCCTCGGAGAGCAAGGCGCGTGCGGTGGCGTAGTGGCGCTGTCACTCGACGGACCACTCCGGGCACCGTCCGGGGCGATGGCCTCCAGCGCGGCCCGCCGCTGCGTGGCCCGCTCCTGATCCTTGCCGAGCCCGTCGGCCTTGTGACGATTGGCGAGCCACTGACCGACCGCCACCCCGTCCATCACGGCGTTCTTCGGGCTGGCGAGGCTGCCGTGCACCGCGGTGATAGAGCGCATACGTGATGCCGTCCTCGCCCAGCTCCACGGACGCGTCCAAGGGCACCTGGGCGTCGCCGGTTTCCTGAGCGTGCTCGAAACGTGTGCGCGGTGCTCCGGCGTGGGAGGTTCTTCGTCCCGAGGCTACGGTTCAAGTCGCGCGACCCCTCCCGTTTCAAGGGCGGCCCACAGAGCGCCGTCGGGACCCAGGGTGATGCCGTGCGGCTCGGACGACGGTGACGGCAAGCTGTACTCGGCGATCTTGCCGCTACCGGTGATGTGGCCAATGCTGTTGGCTCCCCATTCGGTGAACCAGCAGTCACCGGTGGAGGCCGCGACGATGGCGTGGGGTTTGGCCGTACGGTCAGGGAGCGGGAACTCCTTGATCGCGCCGTCCACCGAGATTCTGCCGATCTGGCCAGCTGCGATCTCGACGAACCACAAGGCGGCGCCGTCACTGGTGATGCCCACGGGTGCAGCGCTCGGGGTGGGGAGCGGGTGGATAACGGTGTCTCCGTGGACAGTGATGCGGCCGATCGCGTTCGCCTGGTTGAGGGTGAACCACAGGGCCCCATCAGGGCCTGCGGTGATCGTTGAGGGATAGGCGCCCGTACAGGGAAGGACGAACTCGGTGATCTCTCCCGTGCTGGTGATGCGGCCGATCCGGTCGGTGTTCATCTCCGTGAACCACATCGCATCGTCCGGACCGGCGGTGATCCCGAAGGGCCCACTGTCGGGCGTAGGCACGGGGAAGGAGTCCGTTTCACCGTCGGCGGTGATGCGGCCGATCCGGTGGTCCTGGGACCGGGTGAACCACAGTGCTCCGTCGGGCCCGGGGGTGATGACCGTAGGGCGGCACTCGGGCGATTCCAGGGGGTATTCGTTGAGTTCGCCGTCGAGGGTGAGGCGCGCGATGCGGCCGCTGTGCACGAAGGTGAGCCACAGTGCGCCGTCAGGTCCGGCCGCGATGCCGTACGGCCCAGCGCCCTTGTCTGCCACGGACATCTCGCTTACGGCCACAGCAACTCCTTGGAGAGGGGATCAATCGAGGGTCCCGACCGGTGCCGCAGCTCGGTCTCGCACCAGGTCGAGAATGATCGCGGCGAGGTCAGCCGGCCGGGTCATGGGGACGTTGTGGTTCGAGCTGATGTCGGTCAGTCGGCGGCCAGGGACGGCATCGACGACGGTACGCACTTCGTCGCGCCGCGAGGCGTAAAAACCATGCTCGGCCAGCACGATCGTCATCGGACAGGTGAGGCGGTCGTACACCTCGATGCTCGGGAAGACTTCTGCGTCGGGGTCCACGGCGATGACAGTCGCGATCTCCTCGATGTCCGGACGCCGTACCCACCGATGGTCGCGGTGCAGGAATGAGCGCCGCGTGACCTCTTCGACGAGTTCGTGCCGTGCTCCGGCGTTGAGCCAGTCCCCTTCGGCCTCCCGCGCGCACTGCTCGACATAGGCATGCATCTGGTCGTCGTTCGTTTCCCAGCCGTAGCGGAACATCGTCCGCAAACGGTCCGCCGCCTCGGTGGTCCGCGCAGCGGCATGCTCGGCGAGTGACGCGTTACGGTCATCGAGCACCATGCCGTCCACGATGCAGAGGGCGGCCGGTTCCACGATGCCACTGGCAGTGGCAGCCGTCACCGCGTACCCGCCGGTGGAATGGCCCACCAGCACGGGGCGGTCCCAACCCAGCGCGGTGACGACGCCACCGATGTCTCGCCAGTATTGCTCGGGGCCGTTGGAGTCGAGCCGGGTCTGCCCATGGCCACGCAGGTCGATGGCGATCGGATGACACTCGCTCACCAGACGGGACGCCACATCCGCCCAGGCGGCAGCGTTGTGTCCGCTGCCGTGGACAAGCAGAACCCCCTCACCGTGGCCGCCGAAGTCCACACCCGAAAGGACCCCGTCCACGACGGGGAGTTCGATCTCCGTTCCGATCACCACTGCACCCTGACGACCAGAAGCCAACAAGCGCAACTGCTTTTCGCAGGAGGTCGGCGCGGGGTGAGGATTCCTTCAGGCCGCCGAGAGCGGAGCACACTCCTGCCGCAGTGAATACCGGATTTACTGTGGCTGAGCCTGCACCGTGATCATCGCGACCTGCGGCGGGCCATTCCGGCCGCAGGGGCGAGGTGTACGCATTTACTGCGGCAGTTCCGGGAGGGCGGGACGGGCGTGACGATCGGACCAGTGACCGAACTCGAAGGCGGGGGCGCGTTGCGGTTGCCGTGCGCCCGCGTGGTGCTTCCGTCCGCCCCTCCGGCCACGTACACCGCGGCGGTCGAGCGGGACCTCACCGGCGCGGGCATCGCGAAGTCCTCGCTTTCAGGCTGTGTGGGGGTTCAAAGGGGCGCCCTGACCGGCTCCCTGCGTAGACGATCAGTACTGAGAGCCGCGCGTCAACAATGCCCAGCTCGTGGGTTGTGTGGGCCCTGTGATGCGTTGAGGCCGGTCTTGGTGATCATTCGGGTGCACGCCTGGTGGAAGAGGCCGGGGGCTTCGGGTGGGGCATGGGGTTCGGTTGTGGTGTGGTGAATGGTGAGGGTGCGGCCGGTTCGGGCGAGGTCTGCGCGGGCGATCAGTTGATCGTGGGCGAGAAGTGGGCAGACGTAGTAGCCGTTGATGCGCCGGTGCGTGGGTTTGTACGCCTCGAGGGTGTGGGTGAAGCCGGAGAGGCGTTGGGTGCGGGGTCTGTGCCAGATCAGGTTGTCGAAGGGTCCGACGAAGACAGCTTGGCTATCCGGCTTGCCGGGATCGGCGAGGGCGTCGGGGTGTGTCCAGGTTGCTTCGTTCCAGCCGGGGACTGTGGCGGGGAGCAAGAGGGTGCTCGGGAGGAGCTGGGTGGCGGTGCGGGTGGAGATGCGTAGGTAGTCGGCGAGGTCGCTGGTGGTGGCGACGCCGAGGGCGCGCCCGGCGGTGGTGAGGAGGGTGGTGAGGCAGTCGTTGTCGGGCTGTCGCGTCGGTGTTCAGGCGGGCGGGGAGGTGGCGTTCGGGGAGGTCGAGGAGGCGTTGCCAGCGTGTGGTGCGGTTGACGCAGATGAGGTCGCCGGCCCACAGCATGAACTCGGCGGCTTGTTTGGTCGGGCCCCAGGATCAGCCGTTACTTGCCTTCTCGCCGATCGGGCGTAGTTCTTGCTGGGCGAGGGGGCCGTGTGGGCGGATCAAGTTGAGAAGGCGGTCGCGTTCGGCTGGTGGGGGGTATTCGGGGCGGCGGCGGGTGGCGCGGCGGCGGAAGGCCCACAAGGGCCGGTCCTCGAGCGGGATCAGGGCCTGTGCGTGGGCCGGGTACTCGAAGGCCAAGGGTGGGGGGCTCGCGCAGTGCCGCGTCGACGTCATCGGACGTGCTGGCGGGTAGCCGGCTGGTGAAGGTGGGTTGGTGGGCCCTGGCCAGGACGTTGAGGGAGTCGAGCTGGATGATCCGCAGCCGGCTGAGGACACTTGCCACGGTTGGCTGGGGGAGGGCGGCGGGATGGATGCCGCTGGCGGCGACGGCGAGGCGGCGGGCCTGGGGAAGAGAGGCTGATGCCGTGGCTGGGGGGAGCGTCATGTGCGGGCCTGTACCTCGCCGGTCTGGTCAACGGACGCGCTGGTTTCGGTGGGTGTGCGCGTCTTGGCGGGTGCTGCGGGAGTGGGGAGGAGCACGGCGGTCAGTATGCCGAAGGCGGCGCAGCCGGTGAGGACGGTGAGCGCGGTGGTGAACTGCTTTTGGGCGACGAGGCCGCCGATGACGCCGCCGACGGACGTCGCGGCGAGCAGCAGCACACCTGCCGGGCCGGCTCCCAGCGGAAGACCTTCACCGGCGCGTCTCCCCGGCGAAATACTGGGCGGCCTTCCGCAGGATCTCGTGTTCCTCCTCCAGCTCGCGGACCTTCTTCCGCAGAGCCGCGTTCACCGCCTCCAGCGGGGCCGGCGGCGGAGCCGGTTCCTGCGTCCGGCTCCCCCCCCGAGGACGGCTTGCCCCCGCAGCCCTCACCCCAGATCCGCAAGGTCTCCGAAATGATCCCCAGATCGGCGGTGACCGATCTGACCGTCGCATCGGGCCGCGACTCGTACAGCGCGACCGCGTCCGCCTTGACCTCCGGCGGGTAGTTCCTCATGAACACGAGATGCCCGTTCTCTGATCCTCAGGATCCAGCGTCTCGTGGGTCCACCATCAGGGGTCAAGGCCCACTGAGCTCTTTCAGGGTGGCCACTGATCGGGTGACCGGCTAAGAAGTTGCACGGATAGGTCCAAGCCGTCGACCCTCCGCCCGGTCCACCGCATGTCCTACCTGGACGGTCCGCCGCGCCATTGCCGCAGCGGACCGTCCAGTACGCGTTCGTCGGGCCGGATACCCGCGGCGGTGTCGGTCGCAGCGCCCGTCGTGATCCAGAGGAGGGGCGTTCAGGTGGTGAAGCCGACACGGGCATCGTCGAAGACGGTGCCGGGGTCGTCCGCAGTCGCCGAAGGCGTCAGTTCTGCCCGCGGAGGCGAGCGGCACGGCGAGCACCACCGCCTCGGCGGCCTCGAGTTCCGCAGTGAGCGACCCAGCGAGGGTAAGCGCGTCACGCTGGGCGGGAGTGCGGTCGGGTTCTGGCGTCAAGTTGCCAGTGTTGGCGCGTGCCCAGGCATCGGCGGGCAGCGGGTCGGTGCCCAGATGGCGGCGTACCACCGGCGCGTCGGGGTGGACTGCGGTCCACTCCGATTCCACGAGGTCGGCGAGTTCGGCGCTGTCGGATGTGCCGGGAAGGATGCTGGCGTCGAGTCGGAACAGGCTCATAGCGTCTCCATGGTGTTGGTGTTGGTGTCGGTGGCAGCGCGATTCCGGTGGTCCGCGTCCTTCGATGCGGTATGAGGTGCGCGGTCTCTCATCGATCGGGGGTGTCGGCGTCGTCGATCGCCGCTCTGGCGCGGTGAGCGGCGATCGGTCTGCGGGGCAGATGCCTGGAGCGTTCAGCGTTCTCGGCGCATGTAGGCGCGGAGTGACAGTGGGACGAAGATCACCAGCAGCGCGGCCGACCAGAGCAGGACGGTGGTCACCGGATGCGCCAGTGGCCAGGCCACGTCTCCGGACAGGGCGCCCGGGTTGCCGAACAGCTCCCGTGAGGCTGCGGTGAGCGCGCTCACCGGGTTCCAGTCGGCCAGAAAGCGCAGCCAGCCCGGCATACCGTCCGTCGGGACGAACGCGTTCGACAGCATCGTGAACGGTAGGCCCAGCGGCACCAGCGCGTCAGCGACCTGGTCGTTTTTCACCGTCAGGCCCACATAGACGCCCACCCAGCTCAGCGCGTACCGCAGCACGATCATCAGCAGGAACGCCTGGGCGGTGGGGATCAGGCCGCGATGCGGCTGCCAGCCCACCAGCAGGCCTGTGCCCACCATCATCGCCAGCATCAGCAGGCCGGTCAGCAGGTCGGCGCCGGTCTGCCCGAACGGCACCGCCAGACGTGCCATCGGCATGGAGCGCAACCGGTCCATCACACCGCGGGAGGCGTCGGCAGCCATCCGCGTCATGACCCCCAACCACGCGGAGAAGGTCACCATCGCGAACAGGCCGGGCATGAGGTACTCGCGGTAGTCGCCGCCGTCCGGCACCTGGATCGCGCTGCCGAATACGTACCCGAACAGCACGACCATGACGGCCGGGAAGATCAGCGCCGCAACGAGTTCACCGGGAGCGTGCCGCAGCCGTCCCAGCTCACGGCCGACCAGAGTCAGCCCGTCGGTGAACGTCCACCGCAGGCGGTGACCCAGCGACGGGGCGAGGTCGGTCATCGGACCAGTTCCTTCCGGTCGGTGAGGCGCAGGAACACCTCGTCGAGGGTGGGGCGGCGCAGCCGCACGTCAGCTGCGGCTATCCCGGCCCGGTCGAGCACGCGCATGACGTCGAAGAGCCGAAAGCCGCCGCCCGGCAGGGCGACGCTCAGCCGGTCCGCGGTCACCGTGGGATCGGTCCCGGCCAGGGTTTTCAGCACGGTCGCCGCCGTGTCCAGGGCGGCGGGGTCTTCGAGTTCTACGTCGAGGTGGTCGCCAATCGTGGCCTTCAGCTCGTCGGGGGTGCCCGTGGCGATCACCTGTCCGTGGTCGACGACGGCGATGTCGTCGGCCAGCTGGTCGGCCTCGTCCAGGTACTGGGTGGTGAGCAGCACCGTGGTGCCGTCCGCCACCAGCTCGCGGATGCTGTCCCAGATCTCGCCGCGGCTGCGCGGATCCAGGCCGGTGGTCGGCTCGTCCAGGAAGAGCACCTTGGGGCGCAGGATGAGACTGGTGATCAGGTCAAGGCGGCGGCGCATGCCGCCGGAGTAGCCGACGACCTGCCGGTCGGCAGCGTCCATCAGGTCGAAGCGTTCGAGCAGCTCGTCGGCCCGCCGGCGCGCGTCGCGCCGGGACAGGTGGGAGAGGCGCCCGAACATGCGCAGGTTGCCGCGGCCGGTGAGCTTCTCGTCCACGGCGGCGTGCTGTCCCGCGAGCCCGATCCTGGCGCGCACCTTGCCGGCCTCGCGGACGACGTCGTGTCCGGCGATGCGGGCGTGCCCGGCATCGGGAACGGACAAGGTCGCCAGGATGCGCACTGCGGTCGTCTTGCCCGCGCCGTTCGGCCCCAGCACGCCACAGACCGTTCCTCTCGGGACGCTCAGGTCCAGACCTCGCAGGGCGTGGGTGTCGCCGAAGGACTTGTGCAGCCCTTCGGTGACCACGATCGGATCAGGCATAACCCCTCCACTGGGTACCTTGTACGCGGTCTTGATGGACACGCTAAATGACTGGGTACTATGTACGCAACCAAGGAGGTGGAACGGTGACCGACGCCGAGTACGTGAACATCTGGATGCGGCCCGAGCGCGCGGCCTACGGGCCGACGCCGGTCCACAGCCGCGCGAAGATCACCGAGGCGGCCGTCCGGATCGCCGACGCCGAGGGGCTGGAGGCCGCCACCATGCGGCGTATCGCCGCTGAGATCGGTGCCGGCGTGATGTCCCTCTACCGGTACGTCCCGAGCCGCGAGAACCTGATTGAACTCATGGCCGACCAGGTGATGGGCGAGATCGACGTCACTGACCTGCCCTCGGGCGACTGGCGCGCCGACCTGACCCGCTACGCCGACGGGCTGCGGAACATGTGGATCAGGCACCCATGGATCGCCACCGTGCAGCGCTCCCTCCCCAGCTTCGGCCCCAACCAACTGCTTTTGGTCGAACGGCTGATGGGGGTGCTCGACGCCTTCGTCCCCATCGACGAGAACCTCGGCCTCGTGGCCCTGCTGAACAGCTACGTCGAGGGCACCGTCCGTGAGGAGATCAGCGCGGCCATGGAAGTCCGCCGCAGCGGGCTCAGCGAGTCGGAATGGATGGAGCGGAGCCACCCGTACGTTGACCGGCTGGTGAAGAGCGGGGAGTACCCGATCTTCACCAAGATCGTGATGGAGGCGCGCCAGCCGCACTTGAGCCGCGAAGACGAGTTCCGGCACGGGCTCCAGCGCGTCCTCGACTGCATCGCCGCGGCCCTCCCATCAACGGCCGAGAGTTGAACGGCGTCTCCGGGACGAACCGGCGCCGCTGCCCGCACGGACATGGCGCCAGCACCCACGCGCACCCACGGCACAGCTCCACCCAGCCGTGCCCGGTCGAGTCCGACACCAGTGGTCTTTCGTCCCCGCAGGCGGGGCAGCCGAGGAGGCCGGCGCCGTCCGGAATCGCATTCTGTCGCCGGACGTACTCAGGCAGCCGCAGCGATGGATGGCGAAACGGGTCTTCGTACCAGGCGCGGTTCGGGCCCTCCCACCAGCTCCGCAGCCACCACGGTCGCGGGTTTTCACTACAGCCCGCCGCCCCGCCCGCTTCTCCGCCCGGCGTTGCGCGGCGTACTCCTCCGCTCGCGCGAGCCACAGCACCCGCGCCTCATGCAGTTCCTCCACCGTCCGCACCAGCGCGTCCGGGCCCGCCTCCAGCCGCCGTGGGATCGCGGCGCTGAGCCGTGAGGTGGTGGTACGTCGCCCGGAAGCCGTACGGAGCAAAGAGGGCGATGCAGGTCCGCAGCGCCCTGTGCCGACGGCGGAGGGGGAGACGGGCGTCGTGCACGTGCGCTCGGTGGGTCAGGAAGCTGGCCGTTGTGTGGGCGCCAGGCCCAGTGCCCGTGCCAGGGCGGCAGTGACGGCGGCGGCGTGGGCCGGCAAGTGTTGTTCAGCCCCAATTTCCGGCAAGACCGAGGCGACCGAAGCGCACATCTCAATCAGCAGCCAGGGCGCCCAGGAGAGCCGGGCGGCCACTCCTGGCAAGCCACTGAAGGCAAGACCCCATCAGCCACACCCGGCCCTCCCGGGCCGACTGACAAATTGCGGATGACCCCATGAGTCAAGCCCTCGTGACGTTCCTCCACGCTCGGCTGGACGAGGAGGCCAACCTGGCCCGACGGTGCGACGGTGACGGCTGCGGGGAGTGGACCGCTGACGGGCACACGCATTCGAATGTGCTGGGCTGTAGTGCGCCCGCGCACACTGCCGCCATGGGTGTGCCACCCCCTCCGTGACCGCAGACTTCTCCCGAACTTGGCACCGGGGTATCCCGCTTGAGCACCCCTGGGGGGTGAGCGACCGCATTTGTGAACGTAAGACCACCAGGGACTCATTCCGCGACGCAGGAGTCGGCACCGGCTCGGCGACAGTCTGGGCAGCCCTTCCCGATCGTGCAGGCACGGCAGCTGGATGGAGATCGAAGATGTGCAGCGCCAGGTCAGGTGGTAGCCGTGACCTCATCCGCGGAAACGGTCTCAGAGCGAGTTGCCGCCCCTGAGCTCTATGCGGCGCACCAGACTCTCCCCGGAGAGCCAATGCCAGAACGTACGCATCGCCACGGTCTTCGACAGGGCCAGGCACTCCCGGCGGAGTCGGTGGACAGCCGCTTCTGCTCGTCGGTTCAGCCAGGTGACGGCGGTCTGCCACCCCTGCCCCACGCTCGTCCGAACCTCGTGGTCGCAGGGACGCCGCCGCTCTCCGCGGCCCGCACGCTCCGCTCCTGGTACGCCTTGTGCTCGTCCGGAAGAGCCGCGTGGCGATTTTGTTCGGTTTCGGTTCCGGCTCACTGCCCGTGGAGGGCTGACTGAGTGTGAAGTCAGTGACGGAGCTGGCCCGGCCGAACAGCCGAAGCGTACTCGGTCGTCCCTGGCCGTCGGGCATGATCTGGTGGATGGGGTGGCGCGGGGGCACGCCCTTCCGGAACAACGACTGGGGGACACGTCATGGAGTGGGGGACGCTGATCGCCACACTGGGCGGCGGTCTGATCGCGATAGCGGGCACGGTGCTGGCCGACCGCCTGCGCACCCGTCAGGAACACCGCCGCGGCCTTCAGGCGCGCCGCCGGGACGTCTACACGGAGTTCATCGCGGCGGCGGGCGCGGCCCACACCGAACTGCGCCGCCTTGCGCAAAGCGGCACCGAGGCGACCGACTTGGAGGAAGCAAGCCGCCTGGCTCTGACGGACGCCCGCATTTACGAGGTGCGCGAGCGTCTTTTCCTCGACGCCAGCGCCCAGATCGCGGGCACGGGCCAGACCATGTTCGAACACCTTCGCGCACTGCGGAAGACTGTCGCCGCGGGTGCCGGCATCTCGACCCCCGCATTCCACGACATCTACCACCCCTACCTGGACGCCGTATGGGCCTACCGTGAGGCCGTCCGCAATGAGTTGGAGGGCCCCGCCCTCACTCCGACCGACTTCGGCTGGTCCGCGTGGGACGGCCGCGAGCGCTGCCCGCACTGCGGGCACCGAGGGGCGGACACGGCGCCCGAGCAGCCCTGAGCCCTCCCGCCACGAGCGCGAGGAACAGCAGATCCTCCAGTCGGAGCACCAGCTCTTCGGACGGTCAGAGCGGCCCTTGACCGTCACGCACGGTGCACGCTTCACGGACGGTGTGCCAGAAACCGATCTCGTGAGCGTAGACGAGACGATCAAGGACGCGGCCGGCGAGGCAGACGACAAGCTCACTCCCGACGAGCTGACCGCCTTCGCCCGCGAGATCGCGGCCAAGCAGTCGGAACCCTCCCCTGCCACCAGTACCGATTCTGCGCATCCCGCCGTCGCGGAAATGCACAAGGCGGTGACCAGCTCACCGCAGCGTACAAGGCTCTCGCTCAGGCGAAGATCACCCTCGCCAAGGGAGAGACTCGTGAGGCAGCGGACAAGTTCCTCCCGGAGGCTGAGCGGCTGGCCACCAAGGTCGCCGCGCGCGCCCGGACCTGAGCCGCGAATCTTGCTGCCTGAAGTGCCCTGACCGCGATTGCGCAATCTGCGCAATCGCGGTTTTCCCTTGGCGCGCCTGGGGTGCGACGAGGTCCGAGCCCCATCCCGGCCCTACGGCAGAACGCAACATGGCCCTTACCGGGTAGCCGAGTCAGTCGTCCAGGACTGCCAGTTCGTCGATCTCCCCGAGCAGTCCCGGAAGGAGCTGCATGTAGACGGTGGTGTGGGCGGGGAACGGTTCGCCAACGGCCGCCGCGTACGCCTCGTTCAGCTCGGGCAGGTGGGCGGCGTCGGTGAGGTAAGCGCGGAGCATCACGACGTCCTTCGGTCCGGCGCCGGCCGCCTCGAGTACGGCGGTGACGTTGCGCAGGGTCTGCGTGGTCTGCTCGGCGACCGTGGTGCCGACGACCGCGCCGGTGGCCGGGTCGAACGGGAGTTGCCCGGAGACCTGAAGGATCGGGCCCTTGCGGATGCCCTGGGACAGCGGGGCTGCCGGAGTGGGTGCGTTGTCGGTGGTGACGACGGTTTTCATGGTGTGTCCTCGACGGAGGGCGCACGGAGCGATCTGTGCGACGGGGTCAGGCCCAGGCCTGTCGTTCCTGGCTGCGGGGGTCGTCGACCTGGGTCCACTCGGCCTCGATGTGCATCGTGGTCCGGCGTGTGGTGTCGTACTGGTCCCAGCCGGGGTTGCCGGTTCTGGCGAAGCGGATCCAGGCCTCGTGCGTGCGGGTGGCGAGGTCCGCGGGGGGCTTGTCGGGGCCGAGCAGGGCGCCCTCACCCGCCAACTGCGGAAGTTCGGCGATGCCGAAGACGAAGGGGAGTTCCATCGTGTGGGTGGCGCCGAGGTCTCCGCTCAGGGCCTGGGAGCGCCAGGCGAACTCGTAGCTGTACGTGGCGGACTGGGGGTGGGCGGCATGTGCGCCGACCAGGGCCCAGCTGCCCGCTCCGAACAGCGCGTCGCCCATGATGGCCGACCGCAGCTCACCGAAGGACGCCTCGGGGCGGGTGGTGCGGTACGTCTCCACGAGCTGCGCGGGCTTCGGGTGCGAGCGCGCCGCCGTATCGTCGACATCGTCGGCGGTCGAGGTGGCGTACTTGTCCACCGGGACCAGGTAGAGGTTTCCCTCCTCGGTGTTGGTCCCGATGAGCAGGTCGACATCAGCGCTCAGGCCGGCGCCGACGGAGACGGCAGGCTGTGTGTCGAGCACCAGGCTGAAAGGGCTGAGGCCGATCAGCGGATCGTGGTGTGTCTCGGTCTGCAGGTCGATGCCCGCGAGCCGGGAGGCGGCCTCCACCAGGCGCTCGTCGGAGATGTCCGCGAAGGCGTCGGCGTGTGGCTCGATGCCCAGTTCCTCGGCCGCGGCCTTGGTGACACGGGCGGCCTGCTCGGAGGTGAACGCCCCCAGACCGCTGCCGCTCTGCACGATCGCGCGGCGGAACAGGCCCGCGGCCTCAGGGGTGGCGAGGATGCCGCCGACGACGGTCGCGCCGGCTGACTGGCCGAAGAGGGTGACGTGGTGCGGGTCACCGCCGAAGGCGGCGATGTTCTCCCGCACCCAGCGCAGCGCCGCGACGACATCGAGCAGGCCGCGGTTGGCGGGCGCCCCGGGGATGTCGAGGAACCCGGCGATGCCCAGCCGGTAGTTGAGTGTGACCAGGACGACGCCGTCGCGGGCGAAGGCGGAACCGTCGTACAGCGCGGACCGCGTCGATCCGGCGACGAACCCGCCGCCGTGGACGAACACCATCACGGGCAGGCCGCTGTCCGCGGTGGTGGGCTGGAAGACGTTGACGGTGAGGTAGTCCTTGCCACGGCTCCAGCCGGCGCCGAAGTAGGGGGCCATGTCGATGCTGCCGAGCTTCCGCTCGGACTGCGGGGCGTTGGGGCCGGGCACGGTGGCGTCCCGTATGCCGTCCCAGGGCTCGTGCGGCTGCGGCGGGGCGAACCGGCCGGCGCCCATCGAAGGAGCGGCGTAGGGGATGTTCAGGAAGGCGGCGGTGCCGTCGTCCTGACGGAGACCGCGGACGGCTCCCTGTGCGGTGGTGACGACGGGCTCAGGTTCGTGGCTCACAGTTATGCCTTTCCGGGGCGTCAGCCCTGCTCGGAGTACGGGGCGAAGGGCGCCCAGCCCTTGATGTCGAACGTGTTGCCGTTACGCGCGATTTCGGCGGCACCGTGACCACCCAGGTGCGCGGGGATCAGGAGCGCGTTGTTGTCGGCCGCCCAGCCCAGCACCTTGCGGCGGGTGGCGCGGGCGCCCGCCGGGTCCTCGCAGAAACAGCTGTTGGCATCCGGCTCGACGATCTGCACCGGGTTGTGCAGCAGGTCACCGACGAACACCGCGCGGTCCGTCCCGGAGCTGAGGGTCAGCACGGAGGAGCCGGGGGTGTGCCCGGGAGCCGCGTCCAGGCGCAGGTCGGCGTCGATTTGATGGCTGTTCTCCCACAGCAGCGTCTGGCCGGCCTGGTGCACCGGGGCCACGCTGTCCTCGAAGACGTTCTGGTTGCCGCGGCCGGGCAGCGGCTCGTGGCCGTTTGCCGGGTTCCAGAAGTCGAAGTCGTCCTTCGGCATCAGATAGGTGGCGTTGGTAAAGGTGGGAACCCAACTCCGCCCGTCCAGGTACGTGTTCCAGCCGACGTGATCGATGTGCAGATGCGTGTTGATCACGATGTCCACGTCCTCGGGCTGGACACCTGCCCGGGCGAGGTTGGCCAGGAAGTCCGTCTCCAGGTGGCTCCAGACCGGCGCGTACGGGCGCTCCTTGTGGTTGCCCACACCGGTGTCGACGAGGATGGTCTTGCCTCCGCTGCGCAGCAGCCAGGTCTGGATCGCGGAATTCACGATGTTGGTCTCGGTGTCCAGGAAATGCGGGGCCAGCCAGTGGACGCCGTCCTTCCAGACTTCCTGCGAGCTTTCCGGGAAGAAGGCGTGGGGCTCCATTTCGACGGACCCGTAATATTCCCAGACGCGGGTGATGGAGACGTTGCCGAGCGTGATCTGTTCCATGTGATTTCCTTGGAGTTCGTAGGGTTTACCCACCGTACGAGCGGCTACAGCGGGCGCGGTATCCGTCATGTGACTGCACCGGTGTGTACGGCTCTGAACAGGGACTTTTCCTCTTTAAGTCAGGTGAAAGGCGGGGTGACTCCCCATTTCCAGTTCCGTTCCCGGATGCCTTGTGGATGAGCGCGTGGCTACCCCGCCGCGTTCACGAGACGGCAGCCGGACCCGTATGACTGCTTGTCGGCCGTGTCGTGTGCGGTGACTGTTACTGCCTTTCACGCCGACGGCCTTTATGCGTGCAAATCAGCAAAATGCAAGGGTGTGCGGTCACCCCGTGACGCGTTCTGGCGGGTGTCAGACGGCTTGGTCGTTGCATTGGTCCTCGAGATCGACGCAGCGCACCGCGACAACCGGGGCCGGCCTGTGCGGCGACGGGATGTCAACGCTCTCGGGCGGGATCATGGTGGTGCGGCCGGGGTCTGGGACGAGCGGGTTCGCAGCTCGTACCAGCGCGTTCAAGGTCGCGTCGAGGCGACTGACGTGCTGGTGCAGGCGACGCTCCAGCGACGGCCGACTGCGGCTGACGCGCGGCTCCTCCGGGAGCAGGGACAGTGCCCTGACGACTCTGGGGCGTGCCGTGTGCGAGGAGAATCCCGGTCGATTCCCAGCCCTCGTGAGCCGAACTGGTGGGCCTGAACGACGAGGTAGATCACCAAAAAGATCAGCTGGCTGCCGTCGGGTACGGCGTCAGCACAGCTCCGGTGGCCAGGGACGCGAGAGAGAGCGGAGCGCCCAGCCCGAGGGTGATGAGCTGGTTGCGCGGATACAGGTCGCTCATCGCCAGTGACGTCGTCATCGCGGTGAAACCGCCGACTACCAGCACAGTTTCGGGCGCTCGCAGCGCTGTCAGCACGGCAAGTGCCGCGGCTGTGCCGAGCACGGCGCGCATCGCGGAGGTCAGACGCGTGAGCCCGGGGTCAAAGGCGGCAAAGCGGTTCCACAGTGCTGCCGTTGGTTTGCCACCATGGTGCTCCGTAGGTCCGTTCGCGGGTGCACGACCGCCAGGGGTGTCTCGAGGTTCTGGCCGGCCACCGCCCGCTTCGCCGGTCTCGGTACGCGGGGATCCCGTCCGGTATGCGTCAGGTGACTGCTCTCGGAGGTTTTGCAGCACGCAGGTGGAGGAGCGTGAGGTAGTTCGCAGTGGTCTGGACGGTGAAACGAGTCAAGGCGTCCATTGTCGGCATTGGCGACCCCGCAACGCCGGACGGGTCTGTACCCGTGGACAATGGCTTACGGTTCAGGGGGCCAGGCAGTGCACGGACTTGGGACGGACAATTGCCAGGTGGCCGAGGGGCACTCGACACCCGGAGCGTCTTCGTCAGGCCTCAAGTTTCCGCGCCCTGCGCGTGCGCTGGGCCGTTCGCCCGTTCAAGAGCTGCCTCGTGGGCCGACTCTGGATCGGCCATGCCCAGCGCGGTCAACACCCGCGAAAACAGGTTTCGCTGATTGGCCGTGACTTCACGGCCGCCGCCCCGGGGCGGAATCTGGTCAGTGTCCTCACCGACATCCCCACCGACGAGGACTGGCTGTATCTAGCGACGTGGCAAGACCTGGCGACCCGCGAGATCGTCGGCTGCTTGATGGCCAGCCCTCACCGTGCATCCCCCGTGGTCGACGCACTGACGATGGCACCGGCCGCAGAGGCCTCCAGCCCGGCTGCATCGCGCGCTCGGACAGTGAAAATGTGAAGTACCGGATATCCCGGGTTTCTTGACCAGCACAGCGATGGACGGCCAGGATGCGGGTGCCGGGATGCTCCCGCGGCCTCCTGACCCGCACTTCGATCGACCGTGCTGTCCTTCCTCAGACTTGTCGGTGGCCCGGGAGTATCCCGGCCAGGCGCTCGCCTCGCCGGCGGGAGCGTCTTCGCGCTGCTGAAGCGAGATGTGCACCTGCCGCCGACCCGACCGAACCACGGCCCGCGCTGAGATTCTCACCTTCATCGAGACCTTCTACCACCGCAAGCGGCTGCGGAGGCATCCAGTGTGGGGCTACCTCACCCCGCTGGAGACCCGGCAGCGACACGAGCAAGAACACGCCCTCGCAGCGTAAGCGTCGAGTGTTCACTATTACGGGAAAACTGCACTCAGCCCTGGACGCCAGTCCCCGACAGGATGCCTTCGACCACGTCGCGGAGCTGTGAGCGGGCGGTGATGCCGAGCTTGGGGAACACCCGGTAGAGGTGAGAACCGACCGTGCGCGGTGAGAGGAACAGCTTGCCCCCGATCTCACGATTCGTCAGGCCACGGGCCGCCAGCTGGACGATCTGCTGCTGCTGAGGGCTGAGTTCGGTGAAGGCAGTGGGTACGACGTCGCCCGCCTCGATGCCGGCGGCGCGAAGTTCTACCTGTGCCCGTTCGCCCCACGGCCGCGCGCCCAGCCGCTTAAAGGTTTCAAGAGCGGCGCTCAGCAGCGGACGGGCCTCGGCGATACGGCGCTGCCGCCGAAGCCATTCCCCGTAGTCGAGCTGTGTCTGCGCCCGTTCGAACGGCCACTGCTCACCTGCGGGTTCCTTGAGCGCTGCGCGGAAGAACAGCTCCGCGTGCTCGGGTTCCGCCAGCAGGGCGCGGCCTCGGTCGATCAGTGTCCTCACCCGTGCCGACATGCCTGTACCGAGGCGCCGCGCCGACCGTTCCAGCAGCTCTGCGGCGTGCTCCTGTCGCCCTCGGCGGACGGCCGCCGCCGCCAGTTCGGCCAGGAGGGTGTAGGAGACGTGGTAGTGGACCGGATCGCCGGCATCGGTGAACGCGGAGCGGAACTGCGTGTACGCGGTGTCGTAGTCGCCCTCGGCCACGGCCGCCATCCCCAGGGCCCGACGTGCGAAGACCGCGACGGAGCGGCTCTCCAGTGGATCGACGAGAGCCAGGGCTCGTTCGACGAGCCGGCGTGCGGTGGCCGGGTCGCCCAGCAGAGCGACCACCGTGGCATCGAGCGCGTGAGCACACGCCTCGGCATGGTCGAGTCCGGCCGACGATGCCATGGCCGCGATGTCAGTCGCCACCGAGCGGGCCTCGGCCCATCGGCCCTGCTCCAAGCGGGTCCAGCCGGCCGCGCATCCCAATCCGTCCGGGAGCCATCCACGGGCCTGCCACTGGTCGAACGCCTCGTCGAAGGTCCTGGCGGCGAGGGTGGTCTGGTCGAGCAGCCAGGCGACGATGGCCAGCGCGGTCAGGCGACTGGCGTCGCCCTTGGCCTTGGCGATGAGCCCGGGCAGGGCCGGTGTGAGGAAGGCTCCTGCGCTGCTGGGGTCGGAGACGGCCAGGACCCAGGCGTGCAGCGCCCCTGCGGTGGCATCGCCGGGCATGCGGGAGAGCAGGCTCTGGATCTGTCGCTGTTGGGACTCCTCGCCCGAGTAGTAACGGACCACCGCCGCCGCGGCCAGCGCGTCGAGAACGAGGGGCGACCGAGCGTCCGTCGCTTCGTCGGCAACACGCATGAGCAGAGCGAAGGCTGCTGTGTGATGGGAGCCCAGGGACATGAGCTGTCCGGTGGCCAGCGCGACTTTGCCCAGCAGTGCCTGGTCGTCGGTGCACTGGTGGACTGCGGCGGCCAGTTGTTCCACCCAGCCGAGTTGACCGGTGAAGACGGCGGTGGTGGCGGCTTCGGTCAGAAGACGCGCCCGGTCCTCGCGGCGCGGGCTGAGTTCCGCGGCGCGCTCCTGGGCCGCAGCCGCGGCCGCGAAGCCACCCCGGCGCCGGGCGCGGTCGGCCGTCTGCTGCAGTGCGGCCGACACCTCCTGGTCGGGGCGTATGGTCGCGGCGGCGAGGTGCCAGGCGCGGCGGTCGGGCTCCTCGCGCAGCAACTCCGCGAGAGCGAGGTGGGCCCGGCGGCGTTCCTCGAACGACGCGGCATGGTAGACGGCGGAGCGAATGAGCGGGTGACGGAAGGAGATCCGGGCTCCGTCCTGGCGTACGAGACCGGCCCGGTCCGCGGGGACCCATACCTCGTCGTCCGCCTCGGGAAGTCCCACGGCCGCCGCCGGAGCGTCCGCCGCGTCGGCGGCCGCGAGCAGCAGCAGGATGCGGCGGGTCGGTTCCGGCAGGTCCGCCGCGTGCCCCGCGAAGATCCGCTCCAGTCGGTCGGTGACCGGCAGCGGGCCCTGCACCCCACTGCCCTCGGGGCGCCGGATCGCGGTGGCGTGGGCCAGTTCCACCAGAGCCAGCGGATTGCCGGCCGCCTCCTGGAGGATCCGCACCCGGGCTCGGCCGGTGGGCGGCGTGGGTTGCCGGTCCAGCAGTAGGTTGGCCGCCTCAGCGTCCAGCGGACCGAGTTCGAGGCGCTCGTATCCCTTGTCGAATCCAGGCAGGGCGGCCGCGGTGCGGACTCCGACCAGCAACGTGACAGGCTCGCTGTCCATGCGTCGCGCCACGAACGCGAGAACGTCCAGTGATGCGCGGTCGATCCACTGAGCGTCGTCGACCACCACCAGCAGCGGGGCGGTTTCCGCCAGGTCCGACAACAAGGTCAGGACCGCCAGACCGACGAGCATTGCGTCGGGAGCCTCCGCACACTCTTCGAGCCCAAGGACGGCTCGGAGCGCGGAGCGCTGCCGCGACGGCAGTCCCTGCGTTTCAGCGAGTACCGGGCGCAGCAACTGATGAAGACCGGCGAATCCGAGGTGCGCCTCGGATCCGCTCCCCACCGCCCGCAGCACTCGGCCGCCCGCGCCCCGTGCGCGATCGGCCGCGAGGTCGAGCAGCGTGCTTTTTCCGGCACCGGGGTCACCCGTGACGACCAAAACGTCGCTGTGGAACCGGTCAGTGCCCACACGCCGGATGATTTCTGCGGTTTCGGCTTCTCGGCTCACCACCGCCGGACCGGAATTACGCGTCGAGCGCTGGTCCCCACGAGCCCTTCCATCGTTTTGCACGGATGCTCCAAGGAATCGAGGTACCCCGACACTAGCGTGGGGCTACGGCGGCCCTTTCCGGGACGGCGGGCAGGAACGGCCGTGCGTCGCCGGTGGTGTCATGCCATCGACGACGAGGATCGCATAAACCGAGACCCTGACCGGAAGGCGCTGTCATGGTTGCTGGACGCTCGTGGTTGGTCGGCTCGGGTCCGTACGGCATGCGGTCGCTTGTAAGCCACTTCTACGCAGTCGACTTGATTGGGGACGTCCATGAGAAGACCCGGGTGGCTGACCGCGCTCGTCCTATTGGCCCTAACAAAGCCTCTGGACGTGGCAGACGGCGAGTCCGAGGAAGGCTTCGTGGATGTCGTCGGCGTCGTGCCCAGCGGAGAGCGCAGGCGGCGGAAGCCGTGCAGCCAGGATATGGTCCGCTCGACGACCCAGCGGAAGGTGCCCAGGCCGGTGCCGTGGGGCTGGCCGCGTTCGGCGATCACGGGCATATGCCTCGCTCGCGTAGGAGCCGACGGTACTTGTCGTGGTCGTAGCCGCGGTCGGCGAAGAGCACGTCCGGGCGGCGTCGGGGCCGGCCGACCACTCCGGCGACTGCCGGTATCTTGTCGAGCAGGGGCAGGAGCTGGGTGACGTCATTGCGGTTCCCGCCGGTCAACGACACCGCGAGCGGAATGCCTTGGCTGTCGGTGATGACGTGGTGCTTGCTGCCCGGCCGTGCGCGGTCGACCCGGGCTGGGTCCGCTTTTGGGCCCCTGCGGGCGCCCTGATGTGGGAGGAGTCGATCACCGCCCGCTACCAGTCGAGCTGGTTCTTCGACCGCAGCTTCTTCGGCAGAAGCGCGTGCAGCTGGTCCCAGATTCCGGCCTCGTTCCAGGCGGCCAGGCGTCGCCAGCAGGTCATGCCGGAGCCAAAGCCCAGTTCCTGGGGCAGGTACTCCCATTGGATGCCGGTGTGCAGCACGAACAGGATCTCGCCCAACGCCTGTCGGTCCGGCACCCTCGGCCGGCCCCTCGACCTGTTTCGGCCCCGGTTCGGGCAGCGACGGCTCGATCAGCGACCACAGTTCATCCGAGACGATCCGGCCGTGACTGTCTCTTCCCCACGACCACACCAACGATCCAGCGGACCGACAGACACATGATCAACAACTGTTGATAGTGCACCTCTTCCAACCTGACGGGTTGTTGGGCCGGTGTGACTGAGCGTTTCAGTTGGCCAGTCAGCGCGTGAGCCGGCCGCTTGAGTGTGCCGTGTCGAGGTCGCGGCCGCGCTGGCGAAGCTGCGGGCTCCGAGCGGGCCGTCCCGTCAGCGTGAACTGCCGCTGACCAGGTGTGAGTTCAAAAAAGGGGGAGTGTTGGCGTTCTTGTTGTACTACCCGTTGGTGAAGCCTCCGACGGAGGTTCTCCATCAGGCGTTGCTCTACTGGGACGGCATCGCGACCGTCGTGTCTCGGGCCCCATCGGTATACGAAGTCGCCGTGCCCGAGGAACTGAAGGAGCCGCGGCAGCGGCAACTTGGCCAGGTCGGCGCGCCCCATCTGTGCCTCGACCGCGGTCAGGCGGACGACACGCTCGAGCCAAAGGCAGCCTGGGATGTGCCACACCGGCGCTGGTCGGTGTTGGGATTGTGTGAAGTGGAGGAACGATCGGCGGCAGATGTCGTGATCGGGTGGGCTGCCACCACCACGGTACGATGATCGCCACGAGGCACTGGTGCGACAGGATGGCCCCATGAATCTGCGCGACATGGAGATCTTCTTCGCGGTTGCGGACGAGCTTCACTTCGGTCGAGCGGCCGCCTCTCTGCGGTTGAACCAGGCAAGTGTCAGTGAGGCTGTGGCTCGCTTGGAGCGGGTTATGGGGGAGCGCCTCTTCTTCCGCACGACACGCCGGGTGTCGATCACCGAGTTCGGCTATCGCGTCCTCGAGACCACGCGGCCTGCCTATTCGGCTCTCTACGAGGCGTACGGCAAGGCCGTCGCGGACGGGCATCACCGAGGAGAGATCCGGCTTGGACACACCCCCGAGCTCGGTCAGGCACTCCTGCCGGGTCTGGTCCAGCTCTCGGCCGCGCCTGGCCCGGTTGCTCCAGCGCCCTGGCGACCGATCACGATGCACACCCGCGAGCAGATCGTGGCGCTGCAGTCGGGGGCGATTGACGTCGGTCTCTGCTGGGAGCCTTCCGTCAGCGACCAGATGAGCAAGGTCGCGCTCGTCGCCTCGCCGCTGGTGGCCATCATGCGTGAGGACGATCCGTTGGCGCAGGACTCCTCACCCATCGATCTGGCCGACATGGCCGACCGCCAGATGCTGGTGAGTCCTCGCGCGGACAATCCGACCGCCTTCGCCCGCCTCAAGCATGGTTTTACGCGAGCAGGCTTCGACCCTGACACCGTCATCGAGGTCTCCCACTACGACATCGTCTCGGTGTACGTCGCCCAGGGGTACGGGATCGGCATCCACCCCGTCTTCGCCGCCCACCTGAACCGTGTGCCCGGCCTCGTCTTCCGTCGGATCACTGGTGAGGGCCTTGACCTCAACGTGTGCGCGATCGTCATGTCCTCGCGGAGAACACCGCAGGTCAGCACGCTGCTCGACTCACTTCGAGCCGTCTGCGCCGAGGTCATCGCCGCAGCCTGACGAGCGCGGAGGCATTGTTCGGCGCCGCCGATCAATCACGGTCAAGATGCTCGTTGATGTGTCCTTGAGCACACCTGAGGATGGATGAAGGCCCGCACCCGTGGGTCGAACATCACATCACTCAGGCGGTTGATCATGATCTCGAGTCAGGCGGTGACCGACCTCTCGGCGGCGTACTGGTTCGACGTGGACCACCGCGGCGCCGCGAACGCGCACCGGTTCTTCACGGCGGACGGTGTGCTGGGGTTCGATGCCGCGCGATTCCACGGACCCGCTGAGATCGAGGCCATGTACGCCGCGCGGCGTGCTCGGGGCCCGCGAGTCAGCCGGCACGTCGCCAGCAACGTTCACGTGCTGAGCAGCACGGGCGACTACGCCGAGGTGATGTCGTCCCTGTGCCTTTTCGCCGAGGACGGTTACGCGCCGCGATCGCGAACGGTGCCGGTCTCGGTCGCCGACGTGCGCGACCACGTGGTCTCGACCCCTGACGGCTTGCTGATTGTCAGTCGCATTCTCACCACTCAGTTCCTGAGCTCGGACGCCGAGCTCGCCGTTCCTACCCAGCCTTAGGCTCGCGCCTCGTTGAGCGCCGACGAAAGGTAATCACCATGATCACGCGCGTCTCATCCATCACGTTGGAAGTGCCCGACATCGAGAGTTCGATCGGGTTCTTCGAAGAACACATCGGTCTCACCGTGACGGAGCGCACCGGGGACAGGGCCTACCTGCGAGCGCGCTCCGTGCACCATGATCTGGTGCTCGTCGCGTCGCAGAGCGGAGCCACCTCGCTCCACACGCTGAACTTCGAGTCCGACGACGTGGCCAGCGACGTCGCGCGCGCCGTTGCGGCAGGGGCTAAGGACCACGGGCCGATCGACCACGCAGGTGTCGACACCGCCCACCTCCTTGAGGCGCCGGGCGAGATCGGTCTGTTGATCCACTCGACCCTGCAGACCGTCGACGCCGCTCCCGCCTTGCGCCTCGCGCAGCCGGCGCACTTCTCGCACTTCAACATCGGAACGCCCGATCCGGCCTCGCTGATCCGCTTCTTCGTCGACCTGGGCATGCGCAACTCCGACTGGATCGGCAGCGTCGAAGAGCCGCTGATCGGCTGGTTGCACTGTCCCGTCGACGGCGCCCTGCACCACGGGGTCGCCGTTCTGCAGTCCCCGGACACCCGTCTGCACCACATCTCCTACGAGTACGACACCACCGAGCAGATCGTGGACCGGGTCGACAACTTCGTCGACGACACGCACTTCCTGGTGTGGGGGATGGGACGCCACGGCACCGGCGGCAGCATTTTCGCGTATATGAACGACGTCTCCGGCGTGATGGTCGAGCTGGGCACCGGGATGATCCGGATCGGCCAGGACCGGCGCTGGAACGGCCCACAGGTCTGGCCTCTCGACGACCCGCGAGGCGTGGACGAGTGGGGCTCCAGCGTCCCTGACGCCTGGATGGCGCAGCGTGTCGACGTGAGCTCCCCCACGACGCTCCGTATCGAAGCGTGACTGACGTGACCACAGCGATCTCGGCGCCCCAGTACGTCGAGTTCCACAGCGAGCCTCCGACGCCGACCGAGGGGGGCGGCAGGTCGTGGTCGTCGCGCGGTCAGAACTACGTGCTCGACTACGTCGAGGCGAAGGCCGCGGACCTCATGGTCTACGACTCGGACGTCGAGCACGTGCTGATCGTGCCGGACGATGGCGGTGACCTCTCCATCACATTCGACGGCCAGAAGGTCCGTGTCACCGAGGCAGCGGTCATTGTTCTTCCCCGGGGGACGGCCGAGGTGGCGACCCGCCGATCGATGCGATTCATCAGGTTGGCCGACATCCGGGACGCGCGCGGTGCCGCCCGCGCCGTCAACAACGCGAGCTACCAGCGCGCGGATCCTCGCGTGGCCGGCGTCGTCGTCGCCGAGCGGGTCAAGGCAGCGAACGGTCCCGAGGTGTTCCTCCTGTCGGACCACCCGCCCGAAGAGGGCCGGTTCGGCACGATGTTCCAGTCCGAGACGTTCCTGGTGAACCTGTTGCCCCTCCAGGAGGGACCGCGCGACCCGGAGGCCCTGTCGCCGCACCACCACGACGACTTCGAGCAGTGCTCCCTCGCGCTCGACGGCGAGTGGGTGCACCACCTCCGCACGCCCTGGGGTCCGAACCGCAACCAGTGGCGAGAGGACGAGCACCGCAGCATCGGGAGCCCGTCGGTGACGATCATCCCGCCCCCGATGGTCCACACGAGTGAGGCCGTAGGCCAGGGCATGAACCGCCTGGTCGACATCTTTTGCCCTGTGCGACGCGACTTCATCGACAGGGGGTGGGTGCTGAACGCCGGCAACTACTCCGTCACGGTGTCATGAACGGGTTCCCCCGCCTGCCCGGCGATCGTGCCGCCCTGGGCACGTGGGTCAAGCTCCCTGCTCTGGAGTCCGTCGAGCTCATGGCGGAGGCAGGCCTGGACCTGGTCGTGATCGACCTTGAGCATTCGCCGCTGTCGATCGAGACGGCGTCCGCGCTCGTGAGCGTCGCGCTGGGCCGGGGCCTGATCCCCTTCGTGCGGGTGCCCGATCACTCGCCGTCGTGGATCCAACGGTGCCTCGACCTCGGGGCTCTCGGCATCGTGGTCCCGCACGTCGACTCGCTGGAGGAGGCGGTCGCGGTGCAACGCGCATCGCGATTTGAACCTCGCGGACGTCGGGGGATGGGCCCGACCACCAGGGCGGGCGCGTGGAACCTGCGCGGCCCGCAGGAGTATCTCGACGGCGGCGACGACGCCTGCGTCGTGATCCAGATCGAGTCCGCAGCAGGGCTTGCCGCACTACCGGAGATCCTCGAGCACGAGGCGGCAGACGGTGTGCTCCTGGGTGCCGCCGACCTGTCGATGTCACTCGGTGTGGCGATGGACGACCCGCAGGTGGCGGCGTACATGCACACCGCCCTCGAGCAGTGTCTGACGCACGGCGTCCCCTGCGCCGTCGCGACCGGCGCACACGCCGCCACGGCGGCGCGACTGGCGGAACGAGGCTTCGGCCTCGTGCTCGCGAGCAATGATGCCTCCCTTCTCGGAGCATCCGCCCGCGCCCTGGTGCATGCCGTGCGCGACGAGACCGAACGCCCGGTAGCGGGCACATGAACTCACTGCGTACCCGCGCAGAAACGATCAACGAACCAGAGCGAGGAAGGGAGCCGAACATGGCCAGTCGTATCGATGTACACAGCCACTACATGGGCGAGGTCAGCTTCAGGCTGCTGAAGGAGGCCGGGCTCATCCCGGAGAACTTCCCGATCAAGTTCTGGTCGGCGGAGGACGCCATCGACTTCATGGACCGCCACGACATCGAGACGCAGATGCTCTCCCTGCCGTTCAGCCTCCGTGGCAACGCCGCAGACCCACAGTTCCCGGCCCCCTTGATCCGAGAGCTCAACGAGACGCTCGCCGAAGTCGTCAGCGCGCACCCCGGTCGCTTCGGCGCCTTCGCGACGCTGCCCTTCAACAGCACGGACGCCGCGCTCGAGGAGATCGAGTACGCCCTGGACGTCCTGCACCTCGACGGCATCGCGCAGTCGTCGAACGTCGGCGGGACCTACCTGGGGCACACGTTCCTGGAGCCCGTCATCGAGGAGCTGGCTCGGCGTGAGGTCCCGGTCTTCATGCACCCGAACGACTGCATCCACGCTGCGGACCTCAACCTGGGCCGGGTCGGATCCTTCATCGAGTTCCCGATGGACACGGCGCGCAATGTCACGAACGCGATCCTCACAGGCGTCTTCCAGCGCCACCCCGGTCTCAAGCTGATCTTGGCCCACAACGGCGGAGTCCTCCCGACCCTTGCATGGCGCATCTCCGAGCACCTCGGCATGGGGCAGGGCCCCGGCGACGCCGACATCGACGCACAGCACGTCGAGGAGGTGCTGCGCGGGCTCTACTACGAGGTCGCGCTGGCTGCCAGCCCGCACTCGCTCCTGCCGACCCTCGAGGTCGCCGATGCCAACCACCTCGTGTTCGGCACTGACTACGGGGCTGCGCCGGAAGCTTTCATCGCGCGCAACATCGAGCACCTGGTGAAGTCCGACGCGCTGGACGACGCCCAGCGCGCGTCCATCGACAGCGAGACCGCGCTTCAGCTGTTTCCCCGGCTCGCCAACGGCTGACCGGTCCAACCCTTCCGCCCCGGTCGTCCTCGGGGCGCGACATCCATCCAGGAGGATCTGAATGTCCCATCAACACACTCTTGCAGGCGCCGGCGCGCGCGTGCTTCCGGAGAACGTGCAGTGCGACGTCGCCATCGTGGGGTACGGCCCGGTCGGGATGACCGCCGCTGCGCTGCTCGCCGCGGCGGGGCACCGCGTCGTCGTGGTCGAACGCTTCCCCCAGCGCTACGACAAGCCGCGGGCCGGCCACTTCGACGGCGAGACCATGCGCACGTTCCAACAGCTGGGCATCGCGCGCGAGGTCGAGCTGTTGGTCCGGAGGATGAACTCGTACGAGGCCGTCTCCTCGACGAACGAGGTCCTCGCGGCACTCAAGGACGGCGACGCCGGTTCCGGGTGGCACAAGAGCTACCTGTTCCACCAGCCTGAGGTCGAGGACGTGATCGACGCGCGCGGCCGCGACCTCGGCGTCGAGGTGATCATGAACGCCACGGCCGTCGACATCGCGCAGTCGGGTGACGGGGTTCGCCTCGTGGTCCGCGACAGCGACGGCCTCGACGGAGCCGACTGCACGATCGAGGCGCAGTTCGTGCTCGGCGCCGACGGTTCCAACAGCTTCGTCCGTCAGAACGCAGGAATCGCCAAGCAGGATCTCGGATTCCCCGCGCTCGCGGACCTCGCCATCGACTTCGAGTACGACGACCCCGACGTGGAGGTCCCGCTCGGCGAGTCGGGGCACCTGATCGAGGACGACGTCATCGTCACCTTCGGACGCTGGACCGGTGGACGTATCTCGCGAGTGGAGGTCTGCAAGCTGGGGGACGAAGGGACTCGGGCCTACCTCGAGGACGAGGGCACCGCCTGGACGTTCCTCGCCAAGTTCGGCCTGAAGCCGGTCATGGGCCGCATCGTGCGCAACTCGATCTACACGTTCGAGTGCACTGTCGCCGAGCGGTGGCGCGACGGCCGTGTCCTGCTGATCGGGGACGCGGCGCACACCACTGTCCCTTTCATGGGTCAAGGGGTGTGTGCCGGCATCCGCGACGCGGCCAACCTCTCCTGGAAGCTCGATGCCGTCCTGCGCGGCCAAGCAGACCAGACGCTGCTCGACACCTACGAGAGCGAGCGTTCCTCGCACGCCGTCGGCATCATCCGGATGGCCATGGCCATGGGATCCATGGTCATCCCGGCAGCAGCGGCAGCGGCTGACCTCCAGCACGGCCAGCTCCAGGGCTCCGACATGCCGGATCCCGGTGCTGCGTTCCCGCGCATCGGTGCCGGGGTGGTGCGAAATGGTGACGACCCAGCGGCAATCCCGGCCGAGGGCCGCCCGGCACTGCAAGCGCGAGTCGGTCGGGAAGGGCGGGTCGACCTGCTGGAGGAGTTCCTGCAGCCCGGGTGGAAGCTCATCACCCGCCACCCGGTGCCCGACAGCATGCTCGATCAGGACCAGCGGTTCTTGATCGAAGAGCTCGGCCTGCAGCGCGTGCACGTCTCCCGCGCCGCCGGCCCGAACCACTACGTGGACATCGACGGTGACTACGACACCTGGTTCCAGGCCACGGGCCGACGGGCCTTCCTCGTCCGGCCGGATCACTACGTTTTCGGCGCAGCGGCCACCATCGAGGACGTCCCGGACCTGCTCGACACGTTGAAGGACGCCCTGACCTCCCACGGGTGGGTCCTCGGCGACCGACTCGCCACGCAGCACTGACCGTCACCACCACCTCCACGCGAAAGTTGAAGGACATCATGTCCACCTTTGCCAACACTCTCGATTCGAACAACTGGGTCGCCACCTGGGCCGGCCCCGTGGCACGTCACCCGGCCGCCATGGAGCCCATCGCGCAGAAGACGCTCCGCCTCCGCATCGAGGCGAGCGTGGGCGGACGGGCCGTCCGGGTCGTGCTGACGAACGAGTACGGCACCTCGCCGCTGCGGATCGGTGCCGCGTCGATCGCCACGGTCGACCAGGACGGCGACGAGGGGCAGCCCGCTCCGCTCACCTTCGGAGGGCAGAGCTCCATCGACGTGGCCGTCGGTGCGGTCGCCCTCAGCAACGACGTGGAGCTCAGTGTCGATCCCGGGCAGCACCTCTTCGTGAAGCTGTACCTGCCGGTGGAGACCAAGCCGGAGAGCGCGGTGCTGGTCCAGGGGCCCGAGCTACCCCTCAGCCACCCACTCGCGGTGGCCCTGCCGGACTTCGAGCGGGTCGAGCTCTCGTCCGAGGGCGACTTCACCGACGTGACCGGGCTCCCCGGCGCCACCCCCGGTGTCCACCTGCCCTTCCTGTCCCGCGTCGACGTCCTGGCGCTGGCCGACGTGAGCACCGTCGCCGTGCTGGGGACCACCTACACCGACGGTCTCGACGTGTGGCCCGACCACCTGTCCCGCCTGTGGAACACCGAGCCCGGACAGGAGCGGTTCTCCATCGTGAACCTGTCCGCGCGTGGGGGCAGCATGTCTCGCGGACATGCCCCCTCCGGGCGCGAGGGCGTGGTGACGCTCTTCGACCGGGAGGTGCTGTCACTGCCGGGCATCTCCCACGTCATCGTGTCAGAGGCACGTCAGGACATCACGACGGCGGGAGCCCGCTCGCTGAATGCCGACGGTTCGCGCTCGGAGTCCTCGGACGGCGAGGAGCTCCCGGTCACGGCCGAGTCCCTCAAGGCGGCCTACCGCCAGCTGATCGCGAAGGCACACGTCCGCGGGGTCAAGGTGCTGGCCGCGACGATGCCCCCGTTCCGCGGGGTTCCGGCGCCGGGCTACTACAGCGACGAGAAGGACGACCTGCGCGAGGAGATCAACGCCTGGATCCTCGAGTCCGGTGAGTTCGACGGCGTCATCGACATCGACGCCCTCATGCGCGACCCCGAGGACACGCGCCAGTACCGCGAGCAGTACCGCAGCGCCAACTTCTACGGTCCGAACCCCCAGGGACACGCCGCCATCGCGGCGTCGATCGATCCCGCGGTCTTGCAGTAGCAGTCCGACCGGTCGGCTCCGCGTCGCCCCATCGACACCGAAGGACGTCATGAGCAGCAGCACCACACCCGTCGGTCCCGGCCGTGCGCGAGACCCGATCTGGTCTCCGCGGCCGGCCGACGTGGACCAGTCACGGATCACGCAGTTCTCAGAGTTCCTGAGCAGCCGTACGGGGTCCACCTACCCCGACTACGGCGACCTCTGGCGGTACTCGGTCGACCACATAGGCGAGTTCTGGGCTGCGGTGTGGGACTTCTTCGACATCGTCTCCGAGGGAGAGCGGGGGCTGTCCCTCGGCGCCTCGGAGATGCCCGGGGCCGAGTGGTTCCCCGGGACCCGGCTCAACTACGCCGAGCACGCCCTGCGCCACGCCGGCGCCGGGCCGGCGATCGTGGCCATCTCCGAGAACGGGTCCACGGAGACGACCAGCTGGGACGAGCTGCGCCTCCAGGTGGCGAGCGTCGCGCGCTGGCTCCGGGACCATGGTGTGCAGCAGGGCGACAGGGTCGTCGGTTACCTGCCGAACGGCCAGCCTGCCGTCGTGGCGTCCCTGGCCACGGCGAGCCTCGGCGCGTTGTGGTCGACCTGCGGCCAGGACTACGGCGCGGCCGGCGCCGCCGCTCGATTCGCCCAGCTGGCCCCGGTGGTCCTTTTCGCCGCCGACGGATACACCTGGAACGGGGAGACGCACGACCGGTCGGACGAGACCGCGGCGCTTCGGGAGCTTCTTCCGACCCTCGAGGCCACGGTCCACGTGCCGGTCCTCGGCACGTCGGAAGTCCCGACCGACAGCCACCAGTGGGACACCATCCTCAGCGAGGAGGCGCCGCTGGAGTTCACTCGGGTCGCCTTCGACGCCCCCCTCTGGGTCCTCTACTCCTCGGGCACCACCGGCGTGCCGAAGGGGATCGTCCACGGGCACGGCGGTGTCGTCCTCGACCACCACAAGCTCCTGGGCCTTCACCACGACCTCGGACCCGGGGACCGGTTCTTCTGGTACACCACGACGAACTGGATGATGTGGAACATGGTCGTGTCGGGCCTGATGGTGGGTGCGACGATCGTGCTCTACGACGGCAGCCCCGCGCATCCCGGACCTCAACGCCTGTGGGACATCGCCGCCGATCACGACGTGGCCGTCCTGGGGGTGAGCCCGGGCTACCTGCTCGGATGCGCGAAGGCAGGTCTGGAGCCGGGTCGCGACCGTGATCTGTCGATGCTGCGCATGCTCGGGTCCACCGGCGCGCCACTGCCGGAGGCCTCGTACCTCTGGGTGCGCGACCACGTCCGCGCCGACGTGCAGGTGGCATCGGTCAGCGGCGGGACGGACGTGGTGAGCGGATTCGCCGGCAGTGCCCCGAACACGCCCGTCTGGGCGGGCGAGCTGTCGGCACCGCTGCTCGGAGTTGCGATGGAGGCGTGGGACGGGCGGGGGGAGTCCGTCGTCGGCGAGGTCGGCGAGTTGGTCGTCACGAAGCCCATGCCGTCGATGCCGGTCTTCTTCTGGAGCGACCCGGACGGCTCCCGGTACCACGACGCCTACTTCGACACCTTCGCCGGCGTCTGGCGTCATGGCGACTGGGTCACGGTGACCGAGCGTGGTTCGGTCACCATCTCCGGCCGCTCGGACGCCACACTGAATCGTCAGGGCGTACGTCTGGGGAGCGCCGACATCTACCAGGTCGTCGAGGACATGCCCGAGATCGACGACGCCATGGTCATCGGGGCCGAGCTGGACGACGGCGGGTACTGGATGCCGCTGTTCGTCGTCCTCGCCGCCGGTGCGGAGCTCGATGACGACCTGCGGGGTCGTATCAACGGGGCCATCCGGACCCAAGCCTCACCGCGTCATGTACCGGACGACATCATCCAGGTCCCGGCCATTCCTCGGACGCGGACCGGCAAGAAGGTGGAGATCCCCGTCAAGCGCATCGTGCAGGGTGCCGACCTGAACCGGATCGTGGGCTCGGACACCGTGGACGACGTGGAGGCCCTGCGCTACTTCGCGCGCTTCCGGGACGGCGTGTCCGCGTACACGTGAACGTACCCAACTGTGTACGGGTGAACGTGCTCAGCTGGTGATGTGCTGAGGCCAGTGCCTCGCCCGGCGACACCTGACCCACGAGACGGCACCGATCGGCGATCGGTGCCGTCTCGTGCCGACTACACCTCGTTGAAGCCACGCGACGCGTCGTAGATGTCGAGTTCGATGAAGACCACGTAGAAGCTCGTTACGACGTACTGGACCATGACGTGGTCCTCCCAGACCGAGCGGGTCACTGTATCGGTCGTATAGGTGAGATGGCTGCCAGCGCCCTCTGGCTCGGCTGCGATCCTGCCGACCAGACGCAGGAACGTTTCTCGATCTTCTGCCGGCATGTAGTCACGGAACCGCGCGACCTGCTCGGTGAACTGCACTCGTCTCTTCATCAAGGCAGGACTCTATGGGCACGGTCAACGCCCGCGCCGGGAATTACGACCGGGCCTGCAGGCCAGCTCAGGCGGCAGCTTCCTTGAAGTCCGAGACAAGGTCAGCCGAGCCCCAGGGTGGTCGGCAGTCGACGCACGTGCACTGAACGCCGTCATGGGCGAGCTCCAACTGAGCACGTTTATCTGTACTTCGTTGAGCACATTCGCAAGTACGCCGACACGGCGCGAAGTCTGCAGCGGATCGCCGCTGATTCTCGACGTCTGCACGGTCCAACCGGGGCCGGGCAGGTCGCTCGACGTCTCGGCGGACCGAGCGTCGGGCGTCACGCGGTCGGCAAAGACAGACGCGCCCGCCGGACCAGAGGTCCGGCGGGCGCGTCTATGGCGGTACAGGATCAGAAGAACGGGGTCCCAACCGAGACGGGTCCTTCACTGGAGTTCTTCGTGAGCATGTAGGCGCCGACCGACTCGTAGCTGGACTCCAGCGGCAGGTTGTGGTTGGCGGCGGTGCTCATGTCGCGGAAGGCCCGCTCGATGACACGGCCCCGGTACACCGCGCTGGTACCGGCGATCTTGAAGATCTCGTCGACGACCTCGCGGCAGGACCGGACGGCGAAGATGTTCGCCTGCCGGACCGCGACGCGGTGGTCCATGGGGAGCTCGTCGTGCGCGGCCGCCACCAGGGCGTCCTCGACCGCCCCGTACAGCAGGCTGCGGGCGGCACGCAGCAGCGCGTCCGCCTTGGCGAAGGCGATGCGGTGGCTTTCCGTGTGACCCATCACGGCCGCACTGCGCGATCCGGGGATCGGCTTCGAGGCGACGATGCGCTGGAACTCGTCGAGCGCGCCGCGGGCTAGCCCCAGCGCGTGCGTCCCGTGGGCCAGCACGCCCAGCTCACGGACACGCTCCGTCGCGTGCTCGGCCCGGAGCGGGAACGGCTCGAGGAGGGCCTGGCCGTCCGGCACAAACAGGTCTTCGACCTCGATGTCGTGGCTGGCCGTCCCGCGCAGGCCGAGCCCGTCCCAGGTCTCGACGATCTTGCCCTGGTCCGCGGGCCACATGACCTGGATCATCATCGGGTGGAGGCCGTTGGGCGCCATCTGGGGCGTTCCGTCCTCGGCGACCACCGTGGCGACGCCACCGTGCCAGGTCGCGTAGGTGGAACCGCTGGCGAACGGCCAGCGTCCGGTCACGCGGTACCCGCCCTCCACAGCCACGGCGCGGCCGCGCGGAGCGGAGGCGAATGCCGGGAGCACTCGCCCGTCCGTGAGCTCGCTGAAGCGCGTGTAGTGGTCGACGGTCAGCAGCCGGACGTGCCCCGACAGGACGATGACGGCCCAACCAACCGACGCGTCGATGCGGGCAATCGCCTCGACGGCCTTCAACCAGTCGACGGGGTCTGCTTCCTTGCCGCTGACCTTCGAGGGGATCCAGACGTCGAGGATGCCGGCCTCCTCGACAGCGCGCATGATCTCGGCGGGGAGGATGCCCCGCTCCAGGTCGTCGAGGCCGGCTCGGATGACCGGCTCGAGGGTGGGGATGGTGTCGAGCAGCGAGGTGGGCGTCTCGACCGGGGCAAGCACGTCGGTCATAAGGTTCTCCTTCGATGGTGTGAATGATGGTCGTGCGGGGGTCGTCCCTGTCAGAGCAGCTGCGAGTGCGGACCCAGCGAGTGCCAGGTGCGGTTGTGGTAGACGAGCGGCGCCTCAGGCGTGGTCGGCACCTTGGCCTGCACCACGTGGACGGCGATCACCGTCGAGTCGCCGGCCTCCATGCGGTTGATGACCTTCCCGCGCACCCAGGCGTGCGCCGACGGGAAGAAGGGCTCGCCAGTCATCAGGCGACTCCACCGGCTGGTGTCCGCGAAACGGTCGATGCCGCTTGTGGCGCAGAGCTGGGCGATGTCGAGCTGACCCTCGCCGAGCAGGTGCACCACGAGAGTGTCAGCCGCCAGGATGGTCGGCGCCGAGGACGAGATCGAGGAGATGGAGAAGACCAGGAGTGGGGGGTTGGCGCTGACCGAGAACACGGAGGTGGCCGTCAGACCCACCGGCCCGACTGCTCCCTCGGCCGTGATCACCGAGACGCCGGCCGCGTGGTTGCGGAAGGCGAGCTTGAACTCCTCCGCCGACAGGCCACTGAGAGCGTCTGCCGCGGGCGTCGAATGTGCATCGGGCGAGCGGCGCATGGATGCATCGGTGGTCATGAGGTGGTTTCCTCCTCGAAGATCGCCGGATCGATCGCTGCGGCGATCGCCCGGTGCCCGGCCTGGTTGGGGCCGTACTTGCTACTTGCTGCTGTGCCGGTATTCGTCGGTGAACTGACCGGGGTCCTCGGGGTCGCGCATGGGCAGGTCGCCAGAGTCGCGGATCCAGTCGTTCAGCTCGACCCGCATGGCTTCCTTCTGCTCGCTGTAGTAGCCAGGAGCCGGCACTCCACGGAAGTCCAGGCCGTCGGTGAAGGACGTGCCGTGCACTGCGACCGTCGTGACGTGTTCGTGAGCGAGCACGTCGACGCGCGACAGAAAGGGCATGTGGTGGGATCGCGTTGCGTCCGGCAGGCCGACGGCGTCGGTGAAGTCGCCCTCGGACGACAGGTCGGCCCGCCACCACTCGGGGTAGTACAGCGGGTGATCCGTCGGCAGCCCGGAGGACAGCAGAGGGCGACCTTCGGCTGGCACTCTCCCGGCAGGTACACCTTGACGAGCAGGAACTGTCCGGGGCTGACCGGCAGGTCGACCTCGTTGCTGAGCGCTGTGGCACCGATCGCGATGTTGATGCCCGCCTGACCGCCGAACAGAAGTGGCACCGGCGTGCTCTCGACCTCGTCGGCGGTCGACGTCGCCACCGACGCACTTCCGATGGAGAGCGGTCGGGTGCCGTACTCGTCGGAGATGAAGATGCGCACCGCCTCGCCATCGATGCTGGCCTCGACCCGGTGGCGCAGAGTCTGGTTGCGGATCGGCTTCAAGGTCTCGGGCGTGTGGCGAGCGACGGGTCCCCCCAGGTGCGACCCAGTTGGCCTTGGCCAGGGCATTAGCTGCGGTGGACATGATTTCCTCTCGAGGGCATGACGACGTGCGGCATGGCCGCACCTCTCGCCGCGCGCGGATGTCTCAGGTGACGTGGCCCGCAGCCTCGGGTACTCGGTCACGCGGCCGGCGCTGTCGCGACAGGCGGTGGCGGTCACACCATCCTCGTGCGTTGCTGAGGGCTCATCAACGAGAAATGCAGGTGCTATTGATCGGCGGAGCCGAAGAATCGGCGGGCGTGGTGTCGCCGTTTTCGCGAGGATGGCGTGATGGCCGGTGGCCGCCCTCGGCCCTTTCCCGGAACTGGCAGGCGCAGGTGTCTCTCGATGACCGAGAGGCGGTCGCGGGCGACGGGGTGCGTCCGTGGCGGGTCCGTGAAGGACAGCGACACGCGAGGACTTGCTGGTGCGCCAGGGCATCGTCGGGCGATGGGGGAGACGAGGGCTGTGGTGAGGTCTCGGCGCGAGGTGGGCTGGCGTTGCAGGATGACGGCGGCTGTCGCACACGAGCGCTACGGGTCGCGGGATAGCGGTCGCGAAACACGTGTCGAAGGATCGGCGGCCGCTCGTTTCAACATCTCGGTGCCGTCCGCCGCCCCCGCCGAGCCTCGTAGGGTGCGTCAGCGTGTACTGGCGTGCTCAGCCCTCGAACCGGAGCCGGACCCGGACGCGAGTGCCGATCTTCTCGCTGAAGATCTTGTCCTGGGGGATGCCGTGTTCCGCGAGCGCGTCGAGCTGGGAGGCGAGTTCCTGGCCGAGGGTCCGGGCAGGCCGGACGAAGGGCGGCGTGTGAGCTTGCTCGGCGTTGCCCCGGGAAATCCCGGGGCAACGCCGAGGCGCTGTCGAGGCCGGTTCAGGCCGCGGACATCTCGGGCTGGGCGGCGGCCGGCCGCGGGCTCCTGCCGCGACGGTCGGCGATCAGTGCGAGGGCGAGACCAAGGGCGACCCAGGCCGTGAGGGTCAGGGCGGGCACCAGGGCGCCGGTGCCGTCGAAGAAGGCGTTGGCGCGCATCAGGCTGCCGGAGGCGCCCGGCGGGAGGATCTGGCCGAGAGCGGCCCAGCCGGCGGGCAGCCAGTGGGGGCCGGTGGCGAGGCCGGACAGGGGGTTGCCCAGGAGCATCATGGCGGCGGAGCCGGCGCCGAGGCCGCCGAAGCCGAGGAGGGCTTCGAGGCCGATGAAGGTGGTGGACAGGGCGGCCATGCCCAGGGAGAGGCCGAGGGAGGTGAGCCAGTAGTTGCCGTCCAGGGAGCCGGTGCCGAACTGGAGGAAGGTGGCCACGGCGGCGCCCGCGACGAGCGAGAAGGCGAGGACGCCGACAAGGCGGGTGCGCAGTCCGGAATGGCCGGGGAAGAGGCGGGTGAGGGCGATGGCGGGGATCATTCCGCCGAAGATCATCGGCAGGGCGGCGGAGGTGAAGCCTGCCCCTCGGGGGTCGTCCTCGGGGAAGGGCACCACGTCGTGGACGGTGGCCTGGGCCTGCTGCTGTTCGGCCAGCGTGTTGCCCAGCGCGGTGAGGGCGCCGGCGGTGGAGGGGCCGGCGGCGGTTGCGGTGTAGACGTCGACGCCCTCGGCGCTGAGGGCTATGCCGCCCATGATGTCGCGGTCGTGGATCGCTTTTTCCAGGGCGTCCGGCGAGTCGTACACGGTGACGGTCCATGCGTCGCCGTCGAGCTTCTTCTCGGCGGCCGCGGTGGCCTGAGCGGGGCCGCTGACACCGACGGGGTCCTGGTGGGGGCCGCCGTTGACGCTGGGGAGTGCGAAGGCGCACAGCATCAGGGTGACCAGGGCGGCGAGGCCGAGGATGACGACGATCAGTTTCCGTGCCGTGCCGCCTGGTGCGGTCGCGGCTTCTGCGCCGGAGGCGCGAGGGCTGGACATGAAGTGCCTGTTTCTGTCGGAGGGGTGGGCGGGAACCGTGGGACCAGACCTGCGGGACGGTCCGGAGTCGCAGGCAGTGAGGTGGGCGCGAGGGCAGCGGCCGTGCGGAGAACCCCGCCAAGTGGACCGAGTAACGAGTACAGGGTACCTTTATCCGTATGTCAAACGGTGAAGTTCAACCCCGGTCCCATCCGGTCCCCCAGGAGATCGTGGACGCCGCACTGCGGGCGGCCGAGATCCGGGGCGCTCCCGTGGCCGACGTCCCGGTCCTCGCCATCGCCCAGGAGGCCGGTGTCTCCCGCAGCACGCTGATGCGCCGCCTGGGAGGCACCCGCCGCACGCTGGACGAGGCCGTGCGAGGGGCGGGCGTGGACCCTGGCGGCCGCAAGCCCGTACGAGAGCGTGCGGTCGAAGCCGCGGCCGCCCTCATCAGTGAACGCGGTCTGGACGCGGTGACGTTCGAGCTGGTGGCGGGCTCGGCCCGGTGTTCGGTGCACAGCCTGTACGCCGTCTTCGGCTCACGCGACGAGCTGCTGGACACCGTCTTCGAGCGTTACAGCCCGGTCCTGGCTGTGGAGGACGTCCTGGCCGGCCCGCGTGAGGAGTTCGACGCCACCGTCCGCCGCATCCACCGGCTCCTGGCCGAGGCGCTCAGCCGCGAACCCCGTGTCATGCCCGCCCTGTTCGCCCAGGCGCTGGCCCGTCCGGGTGACGACAGCGTCCAGGCGATGTTCCGGCGCAACTATCCACGTCTGATCACCGGGATCGGGACATGGCTGTCCGAGGAGACCGCTGCCGGACGCATCCGCGATCTGCCTCCGATCCTGCTCATCCAGCAGTTGACCAGCCCGGTTGTCTTCCATTTCCTGATGCGGCCCGCCATCGGCCCGGTCGCCGGTGCCGACATGCCGGACACCGGCGAGACCCTGGAGACCTTCACCCAGAACTTCCTTCGGGCCGTTGCCGTCACCCCGCCCTGCGGGAACTGACCCGCTTCCGAAAGAGCGAGTTCACCTGGCCACCGCTCGCAGGTCCGAGGGGTGCTCCTTCGACGCCCGCGCCCGCCACCAGCTTCTCCGACACGTCCCAGAACAGCTTCGGCGCGCACACCCGCTGGAGCTTGTTCACCCCCGCCAGGAGACTGTCCAGGCCCAGAGCGTCGATGAAGGCCCACATGCGGGCGGTCTTTGTGGACGTTCAGGTTGTTCCAGACCCAGACGATAGGTGCGCCGAGTTGCCGCAGCGATGAGGAGGTCGCGGTACTCGGTCCAGGCGAGGATCTTGCGCCCCCGGCCTTGTGGTCCGTGTGTCGTTTGGGCCGGTAGATCAGGCGGGAGTGTTTCCCGGCTTTGTAGCAGCACAGGGCGGCGCTGGGAGCGTCCGCGGACCCGGATGACCGGCGTGGTCCCGCGTCGACTCCACGTGCGTGCGGCCGGTGCGTCATCGAGGAGCCGGCTTCGTCCTCGCAGACGATCCAGGCCCCGAGCGCCGCCGCGTTTTCCCACCCCCGGCCACACCTCCTTCGCTCAGCCGGCCACCGCCGCCTCGTCACGCTCGACCGCACGACGGGCCGGAACCTGATGGCTCCAGCCGTGTCCGCGTAGCATCTGAGAGATTCCCGACGGAGCCATCGACTTGTGGAACCTGCGGCCTATCGGAGTCTTGATCCTGGACAGCGTCCATCGCTGGTCGGGCCAGCCGTGCGCGATCGGGCCCTTGGCCAGCTCCTCCTTAAGCACTGCGAACAGCGCGTTGCTCAGCTTTGGCCTCGACGCCGGGCCGCGGGACCGGATCCCGCTCGGGCCACCCGCAGCGGTGTCGGCCGACGCATCACCCGATCGGAACGGAGCCGGCCGAGGATCTCGACGGGCAGTCCGGACAGCAGGTGGGCGATGCGTGGGGCGTCGTATTCACGACCAGGACCTCAGGGTCGCTCGGCTTCCACTGGCCGGCGGCGACGAGCCGTTCGACGACCTCGCAGATCTGGACCGTGGTGACTGCGGCAACGTCGGCGCCGGGCTCCAGGCGGACCGCGTCCAGCACCACCGTCCAGGACGTGCGTTCGGTCTCCAGCGCGGCCACCACCGAGTACGGCCAGCCGGGCACCATTTGTCACTCATCTGAGGGGCGCTGTCGAAGCGCCCGTACGGCTTCGGAGGGGCTCGAGCGGAGCTGTGCCGCCTCATGCTGTCGACGTCGGACCCCGCCCCCATCCCCACCAGGCGGGTGTCGTCGAGACCGTCAGCGTCACCACTGGCTGGATGGTCCTGGTTGTCGACGCCACCGAGCACGCTTTGGCGATGCCCCCGTACCTACCGCGGCGGGGCCGGGACCTGTCACCTGATCATGACCGTGCACCTGCCGCCCGGGCCTATCGCCACGGCGTGACCTCACCCGGCCCAGCGCGGCCATGAGGCGGCCGGAGGCGCTGGTCAGGCGACGCCGTGTCGCGGCAGCTCGGGTGTGCGCTTCGACGACGTCCTCTTCGACTCCACCCACCAGGTGGTGATGCCGACCTGGCACACCGACCGCGTCGTCCTCCTCGGCGACTCCGCCTGGTGCCTGACCCCCTACTCCGGCATGGGCGCTTCCAGTTCCCTGGCCGGCGCCGACTTCCTCGGAACCACCCTGCAGCGCAACCCCGACAACATCCCTCGGGCCCTGCGCGAGTACGACCAGAGGCTGCGGCCCTTCATCGCCACCCAGCAACACCTCGGCCGCAAGGAGGGACTGCCGATGTTCGTCCCGCAGACCCGCCGGGACATCACCGTTCGCAGCCTCATCCAGAAGCTGACCGGCAACCCGGTCGGCAAGCGCGTCATGAAGACCGTCATCGCCGGCCAGTTCAAGAGCAAGTCCCTCGACATCGCAGCCCCCTGAGTTCGCAGGCGCCCCTGCCGAAGCCCGCAGACCCCGGCGCCTTACCACGGACGACAGCACCAGTGCACCAACGACAGGAGATGTAATGACCTGGTCCCACCCCACACTGATCGACGCTGCCGACAAACTCGCCGCGGACCCGACCGCTACCGTGGACTCCTGGTGGTTCACCACCAAGCTCCACACCGACGAAACCGTTTACTGGGTGAAGATCCACACGATGGGGATGCAGGGCACCTGCCACAGCACGGTCTCCCTGCTCCAGGAACCCGAGGGGCACAGCAGTACGAAGCAGATCACCGAAAGTCTCGACGCGGTGACCCTGCCCGGCGCACCCCTCGACGCGCGGACCTCCATCCTGACGATCAGCGGGGACCTTGACGACCTCCAGATCTCCGGCGCCACGGACACCGCCTCGGTCCAGCTCACCCTCCAGCGCGAGGAACCCGTCCTCTACAACAGCGGATCCGGCCTCTTCCCCCTGTTCGGCGGCATGAACGGACAGTACGCACTGCCCGGACTGACCACCTCGGGCAGCATCACCGTCGACGGAACCACTCACCAGATCGGCGGGCGCACCTGGTTCGACCGCCAATGGGGCACCCCCCCCGCAGCGAGCCCTCGCGCACCACCTGGCTCGGCCTCGACTCGGAGCGGGCCGGTACTCGAGCATCTGGGACACCATCGGAGACGGCACCTCCTGGCTCACCGCACTCAAAGCGGACGGCACACACCCTCACCCGCGCTCACCGTACCGAGCAGGCAAGCGGCCACTGGCAGCTGACCGCCCCCAGCCTCGACGCATCCCTGACCATTACCCATCGCGGACTGCCGGACTCCCACGACGGCCTCTATGCCGGACCAAGCACCGTGACCGGCACCCTCGAAGGACAACCGATCGCCGGTCACGGCTACGCCGACGTCTTCGCGTGACACCTTCTCCCCACAACCACCCCGGAAAGGGCAAACTCGACAACAACGCGAGCCAGCCCTTTCCGGCGTGACTGACCAAAGTTATGGCTTCCGAGGGCCATCGCGATGCTGAGGACAGCGGTTCGGTGGCGGATACCGCTTCGCACCCACTCAGCTGCTTGATGTGCGGTCATGGCGGTGACCCGTGACCTTGCTCTCTTCACGCACCGGAGGAGGCTTGGCGCGGCCGTCCGGGCGGTGACGTTTGCACTGGTCACCGGCTCGTAGGGCGCCGGGAGTCGTAACACCGACGGAGGGCGTGGCGGCGGGTGCGGTAGGCCGCCAGTGAGAGCTCCGGGCTGCCGCTGGGCCGGGACTGGGGTGCGGGCGGCCGCCACACCGGGCTGGTGCGGCGGCCGTGGGTGGTTCGAGTCAGGCAGCAGAGCGACGGATCAGCCCGGCGTCACCGCACCCTCTGGCACTCCGAACCACTCCTCCAGCGCCTCCGCCAGCCCGGCCGTCGGCGTCAGCGCATGTGCCCCCGCGTCGGCTGCCCAGGCCGTGAAGCCGTCCGGACGGACGAGGACCGCCGCTAGTTCCGGGCGGGACGGACAGCCGACCGTCAGGATGTCGACGCGGTCGGCATACCCCGCAGCGAGGGCCCGGAATTCCGGGTCGTCGGTGAGGTCGAGCAGGAGCGCCCGGCCGCCGTGGAGGTGGTCAGCGAGGCGGCCGCCGTCGGTGAGTTCGAGGTCCGGGGTGCTGCGGCCGGTCAGCGGGTGTTCGCCCGGCAGCTCGTACCGCACCCCGGCACCGTTGAGCCGCGCGGCGAGGTACGTGGTGCCCGTTACCGTCTCCGCCAGGTCGCTGACGATCTCGCGCAGGGCCCGGGACTGCGGGTCCGGGCGCATGGCCGCGACCTGGGACCGGGTCCAGTCCAGGACCCACGCGCCGACCGGGTGGCGCTCGGAGGTGTACGTGTCCAGCAGCGTTTCCGGCGCCCGGCCGGCGATCGCCGCGGCGAGCTTCCAGCCGAGGTTCATCGCGTCCCCGATACCCAGGCTCAGCCCCTGGCTGCCGAACGCGGAGTGCACGTGCGCCGCGTCGCCCGCCAGCAGCACCCGGCCCTTGCGGTACTCGGTGACCTGGCGGGCGTGGTCGGTGAAGCGGGTCGCGGTCCGCACCCCGGTGATTGTGACGTCCACGCCGGATACGCGGCGCAGCCGCGCCTGGAGGTCCTCGGCGGTGACCGGCGCGTCCCGGTCAGCCGGCGGGCCGTCGAACTCCACGGTGACGATGCGGCCCGGCATCGGCCCGTGGGCGTACACCCCGGTGTCCGTGGCGGCCCAGCCGACCGTCAGGTCCTCGGCGCCGGTCATCTCCACGACCGCCTGGTGACAGGTGATCTCCGGGTCCGTACCGGGAAAATCGAACCCCGCGAGCTTGCGGACCGTGCTGCGGCCTCCGTCGCAGCCCACGAGCCAGCCGGCGCGTATCGCCCCGTCGCTCGTCCGCACGGTGACGGCTCCGTCGTCCGCGTCGAAGCCGGTCAGCTCCACTCCCCGACGCACGTCGACGCCGAGCGCGTCCGCCCGCCCGCCGAGCAGCCGCTCGATGTCCTGCTGCGCCACGAAAGCGATTTCGGCGGCGGGTCCGGCGTCGCCGAGGCCCGGCTCCGTACGGTCGACCAGGTCGGCGCGCAGCATGATTCCGGCGAAGTGCCCGACGATTCCGAGCCCTTGGCCCGCGGCAATGCCTCCGACTCCGCCTTTCCGCTCGCGCATGAATGCCTGGAAGCGGTCCATCGCCTGCCGCTGAACCTCGGCCAGCGCGGGCAGCATGCCTCGGCGGTAGAGCGCCTCGGCGCTGGGCGTGGTGATCGCCCCGCCCTTGATCGTCGGGTTCACATCGGTGAGGCGCTCCAGGACGGCCACCCGCACGCCCCCGAGCCGGAGCTCGCAGGCCAGCATCAGTCCGACCGGGCCGCCTCCGGCCACCACTACGTCATAGTCCATGGCGCCGACTATGACCGAGGGCCGAAAAGGCCAAAAAGCCGCCGCGGTGTCAAGGGACCGGCCCCGCGAGGAAGATGGGGCCGGCACAGTTAACGCTGAGAACGATCAAGGAACGAGGCTCATCGGCTGTTATCGCCGGGAGCGAGCAGGCTCGTGAGCTCGGCGATCGCCTCTGGGGACGGCTTGAAGTAGCGGCGGACGTTCTCCGGCTTCTTGTGCCGGGACTTCGCCATGAGCATCAGGAGCGTCGAGCCCTGCTCGCCGAGGTGTCAGAGAGGAACGGCTGTATTCGTGCAGGTCCCAGCCCGTACCGGGACCGCGGAAGGCAGTGTGCTCGTCGAGCAGTACTCGGGCCTACCCGTACGACAGCCTGACCAGCCCGGTGTCCGGGCAGACGTCGCGGGGGCGGACGACCTTGCCCGGCCCCGGACGGCGGTGGGTGACGAACACCGGTCCGCGGGTGCGGCCCTTGAGTAGCCGGGGCAGGAGCCGGGCGGTGCCGGCGTCCCAGTACACGGGCTCCAGCACATAGTCTTTGCGCGACTGGCCCCGGCGGCGGGCCTTGGTCCGGGCGCCCTTGGCCTTGACCAGGCAACGGCGCCCGGCGAGGTCCAGTTCCTCGATGTTGACGCCCAGGATCTCCTCGGACCGCCCGGCGGTCTCGTAGAGCATCCGCACAGCGTCTTCTCCCGCAGGTGCACCTCGCGCCGCGCGATCAGCCGGTCGACCGCCACCTTCGAGCGGGCCGGGGTCTCGGAGTCCGGCACCGCCAGCCGCTTCGCCCAGGCTGGAACCATCGGCACCTCGTAGCCGCGTTCACGGCACCAGCCGAGCCAGGACAGCACCCCCGCTCCACGGGAGTTCCAGGTGTTGACCGCCGCGGTGCCCCAGAGCAGTTCCAGGGCCTCGCCGATCTCGTCGTCCGCGACCGACGGCAGTGGCCGGGCCTCGCCGAGCCGTTCAGCGGTCTTGCTCACCCCGATCCCGTAGTTGCGGACCGTGTTCGGATTGCCGAGCGAGTCGAGAAACACGTCCGCTGCCGCCCGGACGGGCAACGCCTACCCGGCCGGCAGCTGTACGACGGTGGGCACCGCTTCCCCCTTGCCGCAGATAACAGGGCCGCTGCACGCAGCGGCCGGAGAACGTCACCGCAGGTGACGGAACAAGCTACCGCAGATATGGGGGTGTTATCTGTGGGACGACTTCGACCGGCCCCGCCGTCGACGCTCCGTCAGCCGCTGATCAGGGCTGATGAAGGCTTAGGCACTGTTTCTCGGATCGACCAACAAAGACACCGCAAGAACCGGGGTTCCCGAGGCGGTCGACCCACCGGCTTCGACAGCGAGCGCTACAAGAAACGCAACACCGTCGAACGCACCATCAACCGGCTCAAAGGCTTCCGGGCCGTCGCCACCCGCTACGAGAAACGCGCCTACATCTACCTCGGTACCGTCACGCTCGCAGCCCTAGCCATCTGGCTCAGAACATGATCCGAGAAACAGTGCCTAGTACTGCAACGGTCTTTGTTCTGATGTGTGGGCAGTTTCTGGTGGTGTGTGGCCGCGTCGTTTGTAGTGGCTGATCCGGGCTTGGAACTGTCGTCGGCGGCGCCAGTGTGACCAGTGCAGGACATGGTCGATGAGGTTCGCGCGGGGCCGGGCCAAGCGGGTGGTCAGTCGCCGGATTTCGGGGAGGGTCAGGGCGATGAGCTGGGAGGATCCGTTTCTGCTTTCTCCGTGTCGAGCGCGCGGGCCCGCAGGACGGTGAGGCAGGCGTGGGCGGCCATGGCCAGGGTGATGTGGCGGTGCCAGCCGGGATAGCGGCGGACCTGGTAGTCGTCCAGGCCGCACTCCTGCTTCGCGGTCTGGAAGCATTCCTCGACCGCCCACCGACTGCCCGCGACATGGATCAGCTCGTCGAGAGTTGTGTCGGCTGGGCAGTAGGCGATGTAGTACGAGACCTGATCGGGTCGGCTCACGCTGCGGCGAGCGATGACCCAATGCCGGCGGTCCTTACGGTGCCAGGGCCGGACCTCGACCCTGGCCCAGTCGTAGACGCGTGGCCCGTGGGCTCCGTTGCCGCAGGAACGACGCTTCCACCCCTGCCTCGGCAGCCCGGGAAACAGGTCATGGACGGGATGATCCATGGCCCAGCGGGTCACGACCGTGTCGTGCCGGGTGGTGGCCATGACGTGGAAGACGTCAGCCCGCTCGAGTTCGGTCCGCCAGCCCTTGCTGAAACCGTAGGCGGCGTCCGCCGTCACCCACCGGAACGGGATCTTCTCCGTGATCACCCGGCGGACCATCGTCTTGGCGATGGCCACCTTCGTCTCGAAGGCGACCGCGTCCTCGATGCCCGCGGCCCGGCAGCGTTGCCGGTCATCGGTCCATGATGTGGGCAGATACAGACGCCGGTCGATCCACGTGCGGCCACGTTCGCCGGCATAGGCGAGGAAGACGCCCACCTGGCAGTTCTCTGTCCGCCCCGCCGTTCCCGAGTATTGGCGCTGGACCCCGGCCGAGCGGACCCCCTTCTTCAGGAAGCCCGTGTCGTCCACGATCAGCACCGCACCGGGGTCACCCAGTTGCTCGACCACGTAGTCACGCACGTCGTCCAGGACCTCATCGGCGTCCCAGTCACATCGGTTCAGCAGCCGGTGCATCCGGTCAGGGCTGCCATGCCCAGCCTCCTCCGCGAGCGTCCAGCCGTTCTTCCGCTCCAACGGCGCTATGAGCCCTCGCATATACGCCAGCGCCGACTCCCGCGGCTCCGACCGGGCAAACCGGTGCACGAACCGCTCATGCACCTCACCCAGACCCGCCGCCCACACCCTCACATCACCAAGTACCCCACCCATAACCAGCCCAACGACCAACCTGGCCACCAGTCACGCCAAACGCCGTTGCAGTACTAGCGCACGATCTGACACGGATGTTCCTCAGCCCCCAACCCCAAGATGCTGCCCCGCCGCGACGAGATCGAGGAGGACCTCTTGGCCCGCCGCAGGCGGGCCGTCGCCGAGGACTGGCAGGGCGAAATCGAAGGAATCGAATTGACGCTCAACTTCCTCCGAAGAACGCGAGCAGACCAGCCGCTTCCAGCGAGTCGGGACCGTTGACCTGGGACTTCCTCATCCCCGACCCTCTCTCACAACACTGTGATCAGCAACGCGGACACCAGCAGAGCGGTCTGGTGCAGGGCCTGATCGGTCACATACATGCCGTTCATCCCGGCGGCCCGCAGCTCCGCGAAGTCCGGGGAACCGGTGTGCTGCAACAGCCAGCGCACCGGCCACCGGCGATCGAAGAGCGCGTGCGTTACTGCTGAGACGATGAGCCCGGCCTCCAGGCCGGCCCAGGACATGTGGATCGGGAGAACGGCCCAGGCGAGGCCCAGCATCACGGCCATGACCAGGTGGTACTGGGCGACATGTCCCAGGCAGGCCCTCCAGTCCCGCCGCGGGCTTGCGCCGTCGGCGACCTCGGCCGCCGACGGCGCCCCTTTGCTCGCAGCCTGGTGGTCGCTCTGACCGAACACGTGATCAGCGAGGTTGTGGCCGACCGCGAGCACAGCCCACTCCGATCCGAACGTCGCGAGAGTGGCGACCTGCTCGATGGACGTCATCGGGTGCCTCCTGCCGCGGGCAGGACACCGTGGTCCAGAATCAACGCATGGACGTCCCCAAGCTGCTGGAAGCCGCTTCCCTGCTGGTTCCTGAGAAGATCGCCACTGAGAACGACATCACGGTGAGCGATGTCTGGGAGTATCTCGTTCACGACGAGTGGGAAGTGGCCCTCGACCTGCTGGAAGAACTCGGTGACGTCCACCCGCTTCCGCTCAGCTTCTGGGAAACCCTGGCCATATCCGCCGAACAGATGAGACTGGAGAGGAGCGCGGCCTGGTGCCACTGGCGCGGCTTCGAGACCCGCCACGGGATTCTCCGAGCCGACCTCGTCCTCCGCCCGGCCACCGAAGCGCGACGAAAGACGCCCATCTCCGGCGCCGGCGTCCTGCGACCGATGTGGAACATCGGCAACCGGACCACGACCGGCAAGCCGGCTCTCAACATTGCCCGGCTCTGGGTGGAGTTCATGCCCTCCCTGGAGCCCGGGGGACAAGCTTCGGTACGACTCGCGCCCCTGGACCCTTCGCAGTGGCAGCACCTTCAGCCCGGCCAGATGATCACCATGCATGAGGACCAATCCGTGGCAGGCACGGCAGTTGTCCTGGAGGTCCAGCGCCCCCCGACCACGCTCACCACATAAGAACGAGCGCAGTCGACTCGCGCCGTTGGTGCAGAGAACGTCCAGCTCCATCCACGCGCTGCCGGGCCCGTGAGCTCCTTGGTGACCGTACCTTCGTCGAGGCGGACCGCCTGGCAGTGGTCGATGTACCCGGTCTTCTTGGTCTTCTTCGCCGGCCACAGCAGTAGGGCCCCGCGGTCGGTCGCGGCGTGCGTTCCGGCGTACAACACCAACGGACGGCAGGTCAGCCGGAACTCCCTGCTGAGCGATCTGGCCAACCTCACCGAACGCAACACCCGCCTTGCGGGCCATGTGGCCCGCCTCGAACAATGCCTGTCCGAAGCCCTTGGCCAAGACGCCTGGCGCGCCACTGGCCTCGGCGCTCCCACCGACACCGACACTCTCCAGCGGAAGATCGACCACCTTGAACAACAAGTCGCCGAGCTCCGCGACCAGCTCTCCGAACGCGAAGAAGACCTCCAGGCATCCCGAGCCACGAACCGCGAGTTGATGACCCAACTCAACAGCACCCCTCACCGCCTCCGTTGACATGCGAACCCAGATACCAACCGCTGGTCGGTGGATCGCAGCCTTCACTTTGGGGTGCGAGCAAGTCGGTTCCGCCCGGCGGTCAGGTGGGAACGCCAGCCCGGTCCAGGACGGCGGCCATCTCGTCCTCGGGGAGCGCCGGGTTGGCACCCGCGCTGGATGCCAATTCGGGGACGAGGAGGGCCTCGCGGAGCCGGTGGAAGGGGAGGCGCGGGTCGCGAGCCGCCGCCTGACGCGTCCAGAGAACGGGGTCGTGGCTGAGCCGTTCGATCAGCTCCGGCGTGGCGGCCGGATCCCGCACGGCCAGTCGGCGGTAGCTCCCGTCGGGGTGGTTCGCGTAGCGGGTGGCTAGGCCCTCGCGGGGGAACCGAGGGTGCGTCTCCGCCATCCAGGCGGAGAACGTCCCACCCAGCCGCGCAAACACCCGCATCAGGACCTCCTCCGGAGTGTCGGGGTGGTGAATGCCCAGGAGGTTCTCCACCACCGGGTCCTCGACGCGTGCAAGCAGGCGCAGCAGGTCAGGCGGCAGATGGGGGCTTCGGGCGGCGGCGCGCTGGAGCAGCGGGTGAGCGGAGGTCGCGGCCCGGCGCATTACCTCGGGGTCGGCGAGCCCGTCCCGTACCCACCGCACGCCGTCGCCCCTGTCGAGGTCCCCGGTCGTGAAGTCGATGGCCATGCGCCGCGTCTCGTCCAGCTCGGGCCGAAGGGAGACGGCGAGTCGTACGGCCTCCTCGGGGTCCACGGCGAGCCGCTCTACGAGGTCGGCGGGCAGCGACGGGTTCTCGGCGAGGGAGGTCAGGTGCGTCCGCTCGGCGACGCACCGCTCGGCGCCGGCACGGTCAAGGAGTCCGCGGCGCAGCGCCTCGGCGGCGGACTTCGGGTCGCGGAGGAGTTCGGCGGTCACGCGGGCATCCCGCCGGCACTCCTGCAGCTCGGCGGCCCGCCGCACCTTGGGGTCGGGGTCGGCCAGCAGTGCCGACCGCTCATCCGCCGATAGGGCCTCCCATGCACGCACCGATTCCCAGCGCGCTGCCGCACGGTGATGAGTGGCTATCGATGCCACGAACGATGGCGCTAGATGGGGCGACTCCAGCAGGGCCGCGCGCACGGAATGATCGGGGTCGTCGAGCAGGCGGGCGCACACGGCATCCGGGAGCGGCGCGACCTTTGCGCGCGGATCGTACACCTCGGGTCCATATGCGAGAGCTGTCCGCACCTTGGGAGAAGGATCGTCCGCGAGCCGAGCCCGCTGTGCAGGCTCCGCCCTGGCACTCATAGCGAAATCGATCCGGGCCCCCGAGTTCGGGTGGGCCAGGATCAGCGCGACGGCCGACTGGGGGAGTCCGGCCCGGTGAAGAACGTCACGGGGCGGACGGTCGCCGTCTGCCCCGAAGGCGAGCAGGCGCAGCAGCAGCGGCGTCGGCAGCGCCGGATTTCGGGCCACTCCGTCCAGCGCGGATGCGTGGAACGCCACCATGATTCCTCTACCTCCTTTGTCTTCCCCGATCGGTCCGCGCCCATGATCTCGTATGCCATGCACGACATCTGTCGATCACCGTTGCACCGGTCCTTGAGACTTTGACCAGCACAGATGCCTACCGAGGGAGCTCCTAGGTCACCACCCCAACAGAAAGGCAGTGGCAGGCCACCGCGCGCCTGCCGAGTGTGCTGGTGGTCATCGTCGGGCGGGTGGAGTCCGGCGTGTCCGGGGAGCCGTCGGCGTGGACCAGGTCCTCGCCGTACAGCCGCTTTCGCGAGGCCGTCTTACTGCCCTGAACCCAGTGGTCGCAGGCAGGATGCAGCTCTCCGAAGGTCGCCAGCAGGGTGCCGAAGAGGGCCAGGCGCTCGGTGGTGATGGGCAGACGGGGGCATGCGGAGGTTTTCCTGATCTCGAGTCTCGGGTGAAGGGAACGGGGCGGCCGGCCTCGTTGCCGATGCTGTGGCCGCCCGCGCATGCGCGGCCGCCCTGGCCGAATCGGCCAAGGCGACCGCACATAGGCCGGGCTGGGGACAGCTCAGTCCAGGCCGGAAGCCGGTAGGCAGTGTCTTCAAATGATCATCGCTGGTGGATCATGGTGTCGTGATACGTCGCCATGAACTGTCCGATGCCGAGCAGGAGTTCGTCCGGCCGTTGCTGCCCGAGTCGTTACGGGGGCGGAAGCGGCTGGACGACCGCCGGGTCCTGAACGGGATCGTGTGGAAGTTCCGGACCGGGACGGCCTGGCGGGATGTGCCCGAGCGTTACGGTCCGTGGGTCACGCGGCATACGCGCTTTCGCAGGTGGGCCGCGGACGGCACGTTCGACCGGATGCTGCGGGCCGCGCAGGCGAAGGCGGACGCGGCGGGCGACATCGAGTGGCTGGTGTCCGTCGATGCCACGGTCGTCCGGGCCCATCAGCATGCGGCGAGGGCTCGAAAAGAGGGCTCCGCGACCCGGCCATCGGCCGGTCCAGAGGCGGTCTGACCAGCAAGATTCACCTGGCCTGCGACGGCCCGGGCCGTCCGCTCGCCTTCGTCGTCACGGACGGCAACACCAACGACTGCACCCGGCTCCCTGCCGTGATGGAAGCGGTCCGGGTGCCCGGATCGGACCGGCAGGGCGGCCCCGCACCCGGCCCGATCACGTCCTGGGCGACAAGGGCTGCAGCTCGAAGGCGATCCGCGCCTGGCTCCGCCGTCGGGGCTTACCGCACACGATTCCCGAGCGGACCGACCAGGTCGGCCACCGGGCCCGGCGAGGCAGCCACGGTGGCCGCCTTCGACCGTGAGGTCTACAAGCACCGCAACGTCGTGGAACGCTGCTTCAGCCGCTTGAAACAGTGGCGCGGCATCGCCACCCGCTACGACAAAACCGCCCAGTCCTACGAAGCAGCCGTCACCCTCGCATCACTCCTGATGTGGGCGTGACATTTGACGACAGAACCTAGCGGGCCGAGTGTGGCGGGGTCTCAGCGCCAGTCATCGATCACGTAGGCGGCTGGGTGGCTGTAGCCGGGTTCGTTGGGCCTGTGCATGGCCACGCCCTGCAACCAGGTGCGGAAACCGCGGTCGACCATTCGCCGGTAGGCATCCTGGCGGGCGAGGTTCATTCCGGCGTCCAGTTGCCCCAGGCCGCGTTCAGCGGCGAGCCGCTCACACGCGGTGAGCAGTCGTTCGAACCGGTCAGCCGCCTCCGGGCCAGGGCGCACGGCGCCGAATTTGACGAAGCACACGTCCTCTCCGGCCTCCGACCCGGCTCCGCAGTGGCAGACGGCCAGGCCATCGAGCTCGGAGCCGGCCCCCTGGAGCAGGATGGTGTCACCGAGTCCCTGCGCGTGCGTGGCCACGATCTCGCGTTCCAGGCTCAGGCCCTCGTACACGGCCCCCGTCAGTGTGCGACCGAGGCTCAGGGCGTGGGGCTGCTCGGCGGCGGGCAGCCGGCCGTACAGCACTCGGCCGGGGACTGCGGCACTGCCTCCGACCTGCTTCTTCATGATGGCTGTGAGGAATCGGGGCCAGAAACCGTAACGGCGGTAGAGCTCAAGGTGCTTGGGACTGTGCGAGAAGGTGAACAGGCCCAGGTGGCGGTTCTCCCAGGTGTCGAAGCAGTCCATGACCGGCTCCATGAGGCGCCTGCCGACGCCCTGGTCCCACAGGTCCGGATGTACGGTCAGCGGGCCGAAGTAACCGACGCTGCCCCAGTTGACGGCGAAGTTCGATGCAACGACTTCGCCCTCGACCGTCGCTGTGAAGGCCGCCTGTGGATCGGCCGCCCAGCGAGTGCGGACGTAGTCGGCGGTCCCGAAGAACGTCTTCGGCTCTGGAGCCCCGAGGAACGTCCCGAAGGCGACCCTGAAGATCTCGTCGGCCCGATCCAGGTCCGCCTCACCCAGCGGGCGGACCGACACAGGGCCCGTGCCACTCTTGCGCTCCCCTGCCGGTGGGATCATGGCTCTCTCCTTCCCGACCCCCTGTTTCATCGCACCACGGGCGTGCGCCGCAGGCGAGGCGAAAGGTCCACCGATACCCAGGGACCGAGGACCGGCCGGTCTGCCTTGCCTGTCCGCCGGGAACTGCAGCAGTCACCAGGCCGAATACCGACCGGTCGACCAACGGCTACTACGGGTACCGAGGCCTTCACCGGCCAGGACCCACTGTTCTTCTCCCGTTCCCGGACATCGCACCAGTGCATGACGGGCCCCGCTTCGTAGGGTGCTTCGGCCAGCTCGGCACCGACGAACAGGGCCGTGGTGATCATCCTGTCCTTTCGCTCCAGGTGCCCCTCAGAGGAGAGCCCGTACTCCAGCGTGGTGCCCATGGATACCCCCCACGCCGCGATCTCAGGATCACCGCTCCAGTTCACCCGCACGGAAGCACCCTCCCGGCGAGCGAGGTCTTCGATTTCCGCGCGTGCCTCGGACGGCACCCTGGCGATCAGCTCGACTCCGCCAGGTCGTTCAGGAGGCTGGCGGCCTCTTTCGACTCGCGCATGTAGAGCAGTGCCCTGCGGGGATTGTGGTCGAGCAAAGCGGCTGCGATCTGATCGAGCTCTGGACGCGGCCTGCCGTCCAGCGGCGTCAGGAGCCTGCGTAGATGCCGCTCACCGGCGCAGCGACGGCACCGACCGAAATGAAATAGCCGCTCGACCTTGCCACAGTCCTCGCACGGCTTTCGGGCCTCGGGTGCCACTTCCCAGCAGTTTTCGCAGAACGGGCCGCGGGCGACCCTGGCAACGACCCGCTTCGTCCGGCCGCAGTCCGTGCATGGTTCTGGCGTGGTCAGGCAGGCCCGGCAGCGGGGGGAGTTGGTGGTGCTGTGGAAGCAGGGACGGACGTTGCCGCATGAGGTACACGTCATCGTGGGCGGCATTCGGCAGGCCGAGCAGAGCGGCCCCTGACCAGTGCGGGCGGAGACAGCCAGGAATTTGCCGCAGACGATGCACGTCTCATGGCAAGTCGCCTCCTTATCGCGGCAGGTGTTGCAGAACGGGGCCCCACTGGCGTCTCTGCCTGCGGGGGGTGCGGGAGCGACTGCACCACTTGCAGGGTTCGGCGAGGGAGCGGTTGTAGCAGTTGCCACAGACTCGGAGCCGTTTTGATCGAGTGTCCGAGCAGGACGGTGCGCTGGCAGTGCGGACACTTCGGAGCGGAGACACCCGTGGCTCCGGCGTGGTGGAGCCGGTCGGCCAGGAGCACAGTCCGCGGTGAGCAGTGGTTGGTCTGGCCGGTGAGCAGGGCGGGGTCGTTCTGCACGTCCCAGTGCAGGCGCCGCGTGACGGTGAGCTTGCCTTCTGTCACCTCGGCAATGACCGCCCGTAGAGTGTCCTCGCTCACTCTCAGCGGGCGACCGGCCAGGAACTGCAGCAGGTCACTGGCCGGGTCTCCGGTGCATTCGGCCTTGAAACACGAGCGGCATGCCTCGCGGCCCGTGCGATCGAGCCCGTAGCGCGGAATGGCGTTGTTGCCGCAGACCGCGCAGGCCCAGCCTTTCGTCTTGTTGCTGCTGCCACATGAGGCGCACAACCGCAGGCCGGCTCCGTTGGTGTTCGTCAGCGGGCGCAGTTTGCGCAACGCGAGCAGGGTGGCCGGACGACGTTGACGGCCCCGAACTCCTGCAGGATGCGGATGAACCGCTCCACCGAGGCCGGGCCTTCGGCCCGGCCCGGCCCGAGATCAGCAGGCCGCCTTCCAGCGCCTGGGCCAGACGCACAGCTGCTGACTTCGAGGCCCCGGCACGCTGGATCGCCTGCTGAACGGTCTCGGGCGACTGTTCCGGCTCGACCGCAGCGACGAGCTCGCAGATCACCGCATGCGGGTCGGCCTCGAACGGGGCGGTAGCCCTCATGAGCGTCGGGTGATGCGGGCCCGCTTGGGCCGGAAGTCTCCGACACCGGTGGCCTCAGTGCCATCCGCTGTCTTCTTCGCGCGCGGCCTGTCGGCGGACACGGGCTCGATCAGGGTCCTGCGAGACCAGCACCTGCGCGTCGCCGTCCTCCTCGGCCTCGATGCCGACCGTGGGAATCGCCGCGGCCCTCGTGGTCTCCGCGGCGACCTCCCCGGGCACCATCTCGATCACGGATGCGCCCCGGCGTACGCGGCCGGGGCGAACCCATGTGCTGACTGGCTGGTCAGATGCTGATGGCTCCGGTAAGGAGGGCGAAAAGGATGTAGGCGAGGGAGACGAGGATGCCCCAGCGCAGGGCGTGCTTCTGGAATTCGCCGAGGTCGGCCTTGACCAGGCCCAAGAGGACCCAGAGCGGGGCGCTGGTGGGGCCCATCATGTGGAGGATCTGTCCGATGGCGCCGGCGCGGGCGATCTCGTTGGCGTCGATGCCGTAGTGGGCGGCGGATTCCGCCAGGACGGGGACGACTCCGAACCAGTAGGCGTCGTTCGACATGAAGAAGCCGAGCGGGAGTGCCAGGACCGCGGTGAACAGCGGGATGATGTTGCCCATGGAGTCGGGGACGATGGCCAGTGCCGCATCGGCCATGGCTTTGATCATTCCGGCGTCGGTCATCACTCCGGTGAAGACGCCTGCGCCGAGTACGAGCATCACGACGGGTACGGCGTTGGCCGACTGGCGTTTGATGAGGTCTTGCTGGTCGCTGATGACGCGGATGTTGACGATGAGAGCGATGACGAAGGCCACCATGAACAGCACGACGAGTTCGGCGACCTCGAGGATCAGCAGGACCATCAGCACGACGGTGAGACCTGCGTTGAACCACATGCGCCAGTCGGCGCGGGCGGTGCTGAGCGCCTCGCCGGAGTCGATCTCCAGCTTGTAGGCGGCGAGGGCTTCCTGGTCGATGTTGCGGCGTTCGCGTCGGCCTAGCCAGTAGGCGACGGCGATGATGGCCAGGGAGGTCAGGGCCATGGGGGCGAGCATGTGGACGAAGTACTCGGTGGCGTCGAGGTGGAGGACGCTGATCCCGCGTGTGGCCGCGCCGCCCCAGGGGGTGGTGCCGGAGATGGTGCCGAGCGCCATGGCGGAGACGGTGGCGATGACCAGGGGGTTCATGCCGAGACGGCGGTAGATCGGCAGGAACGCGGAGCACACGATCATGTAGCTGGTGGTGCCGTCACCGTCGAGAGCGACGCAGAGGGAGAGGACGGCGGTGCCCACGCAGATGCGCACGGGGTCGCCCTTGGAGGCTTTGATGATCAGCCGGCTGATCGGGTCGAAAAGTCTGGCCTCCATCATGAGGCCGAAGTAGAGGACCGCGAAGAGCAGCAGAACAGCGGTGGGCGCGACGGTCTCCAGACCGCTCATGATCATGTCGCCCAGCTTGGCGCCCTCGCCGGCGACCAGTGCGGCGGCTATCGGCGTGAGCATGATGGCGGTGAACGCGGAGAGGTACTTCCGCATCACGAGCAGCATGAAGCTGCCCAGTGTGGCGAAGCCGAGGACGGCGAGCATCGTTGCTCCTAGGTGCAGGGCTGAGTGGCCGCCGGTCGGTCGGCGGCGCTGGACGGCGCGCGGGTCAGTGCGTGTCAGGTCGGGAGGGGACTGGCAAGCACGCGCGATGCCGTGCTCGGCTCGTGCGTCGGGTCGGTCATGGTACGTGCGGCTCCTGTACGGCCTTTTCGGGGCGCCCGGTCATGGGGCATCGGCCCGGCAGGGGGCTGGGTACGGTGCACCGGGCATGGCTGGGGTGCCCGGTGGCGGATGGATGATGCGGGGAAGCGAGCGGCTCGCGGCACATCCGGACGACCGGTTTACCGGATTGCCGGTAGGTAACTAGAATCCAGCCATCACGTCAATACCGAAGTGAGGAATTCGATGGCCGAACTCGCCAGAATCACGGTCGAGCCGCGCGAGCCGCTGGCTGCCGAGGTCTCCCGCCGACTGATCGACTACCTGATGTCCGGCCAGGTGGAGCCCGGCGACCGCATCCCCTCGGAGCGGCGGCTGACCGAGATGCTCGGGGTGAACCGGCCGACGGTACGTGAGGCGATCAAGTCGCTCGGCTTCCTCGGCCTGCTGGAGATCCGGCAGTCCAGCGGGACGTACTTCCGCGGCACCGATTCGGACGTGCTCTATCGCCTGTTCGAGCTGGGCCTCGTCCTGGGCGAGCAGGGCTCCCGGGACATGGTGCAGGCGCGTGCGGAGTTGGAGGTGGCCGTCGCCGGTCTCGCCGCGCAGGCTCGCGACGAGACGGGCGTCGAGTTGTTGCGGGCCCGGCTGGCAGCGATGCGCGAATGCCCGGACGAGGAGTTCCCCGAGGCGGACACCGCCTTCCACGCCGCCCTGGGTGAACTGGCCGGCAACACGGTGCTGCGGGACATGCTCAAGAGCATGCGCGCGATGATCCAGCGGGGCTGGGTGGAGCGCACGGGCACTGTCCGGCCCCGCGAAGTGGCCTACGGCGACCATGTCCCGATCTTCGAGGCGGTCGCAAAGGGTGACGTCGAGGCCGCGCGTACCGCGATGGCCCGGCATATGGACGGGGCTTCCCGTCGCCTGATGGAAGCCCTCGACCAGCGCGAGGTGTAGCCCGCCCCGCGAGTCGCCGGACAGCCGCCGGCGACTCGCGGGCCCCGCACGAAAACAACCGGTTGACCGGTTTACAGTGGCGGCGCGGCATCTCGACAAGAGGTTGCTGTTCTCCCATCCCGGGCTCTCTCCCTGCTGCTGCCACAGGCGTTCCCACGCCGAGCGGAGCGGGCCCGCGGTCGGCACCCCTGCCGGTCCCCGCCTTCCGGAAGAGGTAAGAACCCCGGTGATCGAACCCCATCCCTCCCGGCCTCTGGTCGCCATGATCCACGCCGTGCCCGCCGCGACCCGCATAGCCGGGCACGCGTTCGCGCAGGAATTCCCGCAGGCCACGGTCTGGAACGTGCTGGACGACCGCCTGCTGGACGACGCCCGCGCGGCCGGTGGGCTCACCGACGCGCTACGCCGGCGGATGCTCCGCCTCATCGCACACGTCATGGAAGGGGGCGCCCAGGGCCTGCTGCTGACCTGTTCCTCCTACGGCGAGGTCGTGGACACCGCCCGCGGGCTGTGGGACGTGCCTGTCCTGAAGTCGGATGAGGCGATGTTCGAGACGGCACTGGCCGGCCCGTACCGGCGCATCGCCGTCGCCGCCTCCACCCCGCCCGCAGTGCCGGCCGCCGTGGCCCAGCTCGAAGCCCTCATACCGGCGGCGCGCCGGGACCGTCCGGTGGACATCGTGACAGCTCTGAGTGAGGAGGCGGCCGTCGCGGCCGACGCCGAGGCCACAGCCCGTCACCTTGCGGACGCCCTGCGCACCGCCGGAGGCGCCGACGCCGAGGTGGTGCTGCTGGCGCAGTACTCACTCACGCCGGCCCGCGAGGCGCTGGCCGATCTGTTGGGTGTGCCCGTGCTGGACGGCGCCGGAGCCGCAGCCCGTGAACTGCGCGACTTGCTCGTCCTCGGCCAAGAACAGACGGCTGCTGCCGGGACGGTCGCACCGTGACAGCGCGCCTGCCCTGGCCACTCGCATACACCGTCACCGGCGACGACTGCGCCACGCCCATGCCCCTTGGTTACGAAGCGCCCCTGACCGAAGCGGTCGGCCACCTCGGTGAACTCGGCTACGACGGCGTGGAGGTACAGGTCCGTGACACGGGTGCACACGCGGCCGAGGCCCTGGCGCGCACCGTCGAAGCTGCCGGCCTGAAGGTCCTCGGCATCGGCACCGGACCGGTCGCGGCCCAGGACCGGCTGACGCTGACCGACCCTTCGCCGGACGTACGCCGTCACGCCCTGTTCCGTCTGCTGGGCGCCGCCCGCCTCGCCGGAGAGCTCGGCGTGCCGGTCACGCTGGGCCAGACACGCGGCACCTTCCTGCCCGGGCTGGAAGACCTTCAGCGGATCTGGGCCGGACGCGCCGTGGAGCATCTGGCCGAGGAGGCGTCCGCACGTGGCAGCCGGCTGCTGCTGGAGCCGCAGTCGCGTGTCAGTACCTCGCTGTGGCACACCCCTGCGCAGGCCCTCGCCGTGATCGACTTGCTCGGCACTCCGGCAGGGCTGGTGTTGGACACCCACCACCTCGATGCCGAAGGCATCGACGTGACGCAGGCCGTCGCACAGCACGCCCGCGTCACCGGTTGTCTACAGCTCGCGGCACCCGCCACACGAGGCCCCCTGGCCCTCGGTGATCCACGGCTCCCTTCCCTCCTGCAGGCGTTGCACGCGGGTGGTTTCACCGGCTGGCTCACGCTGGAGCACACCCAGGACGGGGACAGCCCGAAAGCCGCCGCCCGCTCCTGGACCGCGCTCACCGACGCCGCGGCCGTACTCGCACGACCCGACTCCCCGCTCTCCCCCATGTCCACGACCAGCCCGTTCTGAGAGGAACCCACACCATGAGCACAAAGACCTACCGCCTCGGCGTCCTTGAGGGCGACGGCATCGGCCCCGAGATCGTCCCCTCCTCCGTGGAGATCGCCACCGCCGCCGCCCAGGCCGCCGGCGTCTCGGTCGACTGGGTGACCCTGCCGCTCGGCTCCACTGCCATCGAGTCCCACGCCACCCCCGTCCCCGAGGAGACCAAGGACGCCCTGGCCGGACTTGACGGCTGGTACCTCGGCCCGCACGACTCCGTCAGCTACCCCGAGCCGCACAAGTCCGCCCTCAACCCCTCGGGCACTCTGCGCAAGCACTTCCAGCTCTTCGCCAACATCCGCCCCGCCAAGTCCTTCCCCGGCGCGAAGGCCATCTGCGACAATGCCGACCTCGTCATCGTCCGCGAGAACACCGAAGGCTTCTACGCCGACCGCAACACCTACGCCGGCACCGGCGAGTTCATGCCCACCCCGGACACCGCGATCATGCTGGGCATCATCACCCGGCAGGCCACCGAGCGGGTCGCGCGCGTCGCTTTTGACCTGGCCCGCTCGCGCCGCAAGAAGCTGACGATCGTGCACAAGGCGAACGTCCTCAAGCTCACCACCGGCCTGTTCCGCACGGTGTGCCAGGAAGTCGCCCAGGAGTACCCCGATGTCGCGGTGGACGACTTCCACATCGACGCCATGACCGTCCACCTGGTGCGCCGCGCGCAGGACTTCGACGTCATCGTCACCGAGAACATGTTCGGCGACATCCTCTCCGACCTGGCCGGCGAGATCTCCGGCTCGCTGGGCACCGCGCCGTCCATCAACTCCTCCGCCACCGCCGCGATGGCCCAGGCGTCCCACGGCTCCGCCCCCGACATCGCCGGGGAGAACATCGCCAACCCTGTCGCCATGATCCTCTCCGGCGCGATGCTGTTCGAGTGGCTCGCCGCCAAGCACGGCGACGAGAAGCTGGCCACCGTCGCCAGGACCATCGAGAAGGGTGTGGCCGAGGCGATCGCCGCCGGCACCTCCACCCGCGACCTCGGCGGCTCCGCCTCCACCACCGAGTTCACCGCCGCCGTCATCAAGGCGATCAGCATGGGCGTCGGCCAGAGCTGACCACCGCGCTCCTGGGCGGGCCTCCCCTGAGCTCCCGACTTCGCTCGGTCAGGGTCGCCCGCCCTGGACCCCCACCCTCTGCCGCCCGCACGCCCGAGGAGAGACCCCCGACCATGACCCTGCGCATCGGCTGCATAGCCGACGACTTCACCGGCGGCACTGACGTCGCCGCCGCCTTCCGGCGTGCCGGCCTGCGCACCGCCCTGGTCTTCGGCACCCCCGACGACGCCACCGTGCTTCCCGCGGACTGCGACGCCGCCGTCATCGCCCTGAAATCCCGGTCCACGCCCGCCGACGAGGCAGTGGCCGACTCCCTGACAGCCCAGCGGTGGCTGTGGGCAAAGGGTGCGGCACAGATCTACTTCAAATACTGCTCGACCTTCGACTCCACCCCGCACGGCAACATCGGCCCGGTCACCGACGCCCTCATGGACGCCGCGGGCACCGCCACCACCCTGCACTGCCCGGCCTCCCCGCCCAACGGACGCACCGTCTACCAAGGGCACCTGTTCGTCCACGACCAACTGCTGTCGGACTCGCCCCTGCGCCACCACCCCCTCAACCCCATGACGGACTCCGCTCTGGTGCGTCTGCTGTCCGCGCAGACCCGCCACAAAGTGGCCCTGATCGACTGGGCGACCGTGCGCCGTGGAGTCGAGGCCGTCCGGGAGGCCGTCGTCACCCACCAGCAGTCCGGCGTCCGGCACATCGTCGCCGACGCTCTGACCGACGACGACCTCGCCGTCCTCGGGGCCGCCGCGCTCGAACTGCCGGTCGTCGCCGGGGCCGCGGGCCTGGCCGAAGGGTTCGGACACGCCTACCCGGCCACCGGACCGGCCGCCCCCGAACCGCTGCCGCGCGAGGGCCGGGCCGCAGTCCTGGCCGGCAGCTGCTCGGCCCGCACCCTGGAACAGATCGCCCAGTTCTACGCCTCCGGTCTGCCCTCCCTCCATCTCGACGTACTCGCCGCCGCCTCCGGACGTGATGTCATCGGCGAAGCCCTGGTCTGGTACGACGGACAGGACGCCGGCCTGCCCGTCCTCATCTACGCCTCCGCCTCACCCGAGGAACTCGCGGCAGTACAGGCCCAGCTAGGGGTCGCCGAGGCTGCCGCACAGGTCGAGGAACTCCTGGGAACCCTCGCTTCCCACCTCGTCGAGCGCGGCGTACGCCGCCTGCTCGTCGCAGGCGGGGAGACTTCCGGCGCCGTCACCACCGCCCTCGGCGTCCGCGCCGTCCTCGTCGGCCAGGAAGCCGACCCCGGCGTGCCCTGGACATATGCGGCCACCAAGACCGGCGACCTCGCCCTCATGCTCAAGTCCGGCAACTTCGGAGCCCCCGACCTGTTCACCCGCACCCTCGCCGCTCCGGCAGAGGTGGCCAGGTGACCGCCACGCACGCTGACGAGTCAGCAGCTCGCGCGCTGATCGTGCGCACCGCCCGCTCCCTGTTCATGCGGGGTCTGACTCACGGATCGACCGGCAATCTCTCCGTCCGCCTTTCTGATGGCAGCCTCCTTCTCACCTCCACCGGGTCCAGTCTCGGTACCGTCGAGGAAGCCCAGCTGTCCCGCACCGACCTGAGCGGCCGCCACCTCGACGGCCCCCGGCCCACCAAGGAGGCGTTCCTGCACGCTGCCTTCTACCGGGCCCGGCCAGGCGCCCACGCGGTCGTGCACCTGCACTCCACCCACGCCGCCGCAGTCTCCTGCCTGGACGACGTGAACCCGGCTGACGCCCTCCCCCCGCTCACCGCCTACTACGCCATGCGCGTCGGCACTCTGCCACTGCTGCCTTACCACGCCCCCGGCGACAACGCCCTGGAACCCCTCGCCGAGCAGACGGCCCGCACCCACCACGCCGTCCTCCTCGCCAACCACGGCCCCGTCATCGCCGGCGCAACCCTGGAACAGGCAGCCGATGCCATAGAGGAACTGGAAGAGACCGCCAAACTCCACCTGCTCCTGAGGGGACACACCCCCCGTCCCCTCACCCCCGAACAGGCTGCTGCGCTCGCACCCACATCCCCCTGACGGCCGGATAGAGAGCGAGCGCAGCAGCCCTCAGCGAAGGAGAACCCCCGATGTCCGAACCCCTCACCCCCGTTCCCACCGCCGACCTCGTCGACCAGTACGGCACCGACCTGCGTGTCTGCGACCAGGCCGGCTCTGCCCGAACTTCCGGGCCGTGCGACGGGCATGCCGCAACAGCGGCCTCGTCGCTTCTGCGACTCAGCTACGTGGCGAAGGGGGACCGCCTCGGCTGACGCAGGGGCTTGCCACTTCAGGGCGGCAATCGGGCCCTCCGCCTGTGCAGCCTCGGCCCACAGCTCGTGACGGTCCACCGACTCTGTCGGTGGACCGTCACGAGGCTTCGAGGTCAGGACCCATTACCACGGGCCGTCGGCGGCCCACATCCGGCAGCTGATCACCGTGCCGCTCCGCCAACGGCTTCCCGCGCAGGGCCCTGCCGTAGGGCGGGGCGGAGCCCTGCGCGGGAAGCAGCATCGAAGGACAACGCAATCACTGCCGGGTGAAGTGCCACATCTGCGAAGTAGTCGGGGAGTTGGGGTTGGGCAGTTCACGCAGCGGTGCGTAGTTGTCGTCCCCGAACAGGCCGGTGACGACAACGTCCTCGTTCAGGTAGGGCGACAGAACCCACCGTGCAGGGCTCTCGTCGGTGGACCTGAGGATCCACCATTGGGACTTGTTCGTCGTGCACGCGGCCAGGTACACCGAGCCCCCCGGCTCTCCGGCCCTGGCGTCGGCGCAGTTCCCGGTTCGGGCGCTCTTCCAGTGGAAGATTCCGGGACGCCCGTTCACCTGCTCGAACTGGAATGTGCGCGGGAAGGGATGGTCGTGCCGGTAGTAGACCTGCAGGAAGGTGCCAGCGTTGCCGACCGTGTCGTCAGGGACCAGGTAATTGGTGTGGGCGTCATTGGTGATGACAACAGGCCCGGAGGGGACGGGGGCGGCGGTGGGTGCGGCTTGAGCGGACCCTGTCAGGACTGCGACGGAAATGATGGCGGCCGCGGCAGCGGCCCAGCGACGGATAGTCATACGCGCGATCTTGACGGGCCAGATTTGTGCCAAACCGTTTTTTCGGGAGATGACCACCCGATCGAGGAGAGCCAGCTATCCGGGGTGGACCGGTACCGCTGTCCGGCTCAGAGCTCTCCACGGCGGACGGAGTGCTGGTACGGGCCGTGCTACCGCGGCCTGGAAGAAGACATATGGATGCCACCCGCTGAAGGGGCTTCGTCGACCCCAGAGCCGGTGGTCGCCCGGCTGCGGCCTGGAAACACGGGCAGCGCAACACGCCACCGACCGAAACGACAGTTTCTGCGCACTCTCTGATTCACGCGGGGCGCACGCCCCCTTACTCCTATTGGGTGACCAAATCGAGGCGACGATTGCGGCAAGATCGAAGTGATGTGATCTTGCCGCACGCCTCCTTCGCATTCGTGCCCATCGAGCAGCCCGCACGATGGGCCTCCCTCTGCGAGAGCGGCAATCCAGGGTCTTCTCGCGCAGCACGACGGGGCGCCCCCTGGGAGGAGCGTGTCTGTGCGCAGGTCACCCATTGCATGGTCAATTGGATGAATACCGAGGAGTATTGCTATGGCGTTGACATCGGCAACGGTTGCGACTGAGTTGGAAGCCGCGAGCAAGGTCGGAGATCCTGCGGCTGACGCGCTGGTGACCGACCTCCTCAAGAACAGGGAGGTCGACGGGATCAACGCCCTGTTCCGGACGATCGGAACGCTCAAGCCCGACACGGATATGTCGCGGCTTCCCGATCGGCTGGCCCAGTTCCTGCGGGAGGCAGCCACCCCGCCGCCGGACTGGAGCGAGGCAGACGTCAAGGCCGCCGAGGGCTTCTTCGGCCACCACCACGGCACCGCCTCGATGCTGCAGGGCACCGTCGGCCTCATCGGCACCTACCTCGCACCCACCGGGGCATTCACCCTGCGCTCCACCGGCCGCCTCGGAGGTGTCGAGGGACCAGGCCGAAGGCTGTCGCAGTCCTCCCGCCTGTTCATCGACATGGGCAACAAGAACGCCATGCGCGACGGGACCCTGGCCGCCACCGTGACAAAAGTGCGCCTCGTGCACGCCTCGGTCAGGCAACTGCACAAGCAGAGCGGCCAGTGGGACTACGACAAGTGGGGCGAGCCGGTCTCCCAGAAGTACACCACCGGCGCCGCCTGCGTCTTCAGCACCCAGATCCTCCAGGGCATGAGGAACCTCGGCATCGATGTCTCCGCCGACGACGCCCGTGGCTTCATGTGCGCCTGGCACTACGTCAACCACTACCTCGGCACGCCGGAGAAGTGGCAGTTGCCCAAGGACGCGGATGAGGCCGAGCGGCTGTGGAACCAGGAGCGGGAGACGGAGTGGAAGAAGACCGACGACGGTGTCTTCATGACCGCTCAGGCCATCAAGTTCTACCGCGACCTCCTCAAGCCCGGCGCCAGTGACGCATACATCGCGCTGACCCGCGTCGCGCTCACCGACAAGTACGCCGACATGGCCGGCTTGCCCAAGAGCCCTCTCGACCTCGCGGGCGAGCCGCTCGCCGCGGGCCACGGCCTCGTCAGCAATACGGCCGGCGGCCTCTTCGGCGGAGCCGCCCAGCGGACCGTCGGCGTCAACCCCTACAAGGACCTCCTGGGAGTCGCCTCCAAGGCGTTCAACGAGATCGAGCAGTACGCACTCACCCACGACCAGGACGATCAGCCCCAGATGCACCAAGAACTCGACGACAACCGCTGACCACCGGTCATACGGCCAATGGAGCCGCCAAGCGCACTGGAGTATCGCGCCCTTGGCGGCTGCGGCTTTTCGCGCAGGCTCAGGGCGGAGGCAACTGACCCCTCTGCCCCAGTTCGGCTCAACACGCTGAACTTGACAGAGAAGGAGTCCGTGGCGAGCTCACGGAATCGGTCCAGACACACATCAGCTGTCCGGCCAACGAGCGGCGAGAGCGGACTTGCCGCAGCCAGGCGGCCCGACCAGGACACACAAGGCGCCGGCCGGGAGGTGCGGGAAACTCATCGGGTCGACCTTCCTGTCTCTCTGTGGGAGCGGGCAACCCCGGCCGAGCCGGCTGGGGCTGCCCTTGCCTACGGCGTCAGAGGCACGTCGGTCCGGCATCGGTGGCTTCGCGGGTCCGACGGACGTAGCCGATGGCGCTGGCGACATGACTGTTGCTCATCAGGCTGCCGCCGTCGTCGATCCGGTCCCTCAGTGTCTCCAGCCGGTCCCAGGCGATCGTGAGCTGCTCGACCAGCCACCTCGTGTCGTCGTCCGCCGCGCAGTTCTCGATCGCGGCCAGGCGGTCGGTGTCAGGCAGGCTTGCGGCCAGGTACGCGTCGATCCGGCGTACCTCCTCGGCGGTGAACTCCTCCCGCATCCGCGGTTCCACCTCCGCTTCCAGGATGCCGCCGTAGCGGGCCCCGCTGCGGATGTCGACGGCCAGGTGGGCGAGCGCCCAGTCGCTCCAGCCTTCCTTGCTGGTGTGCTCGCGGTAGCTCATCGGATTCCGTCCGCGAGGGCCAGGAGCTCCGCAGCAAGATCCGGCGCGGAGAGGACGGTGCGCAGGATCGAAGCGATCCCGTCGCGCTCGATGGAGTTGAGACGGTCCCACACTGCGTGGGCGTCACGGTGCGCACCGACCACCTTGAGGTAGTCGTCCTCGTTGGCGACAGTGCGATCGGCCCCGCACCGGCCGCACCGGAAGCCGGCCTCGTCCCACCCGGGCGCGGGCGAGTCCGACGGGAGAGGCGGCGTCGTGCCCGTCAGCGGGATGGTCATGCCGGCTCCCTCCGGTCCATCGACGCCGACACGAGCAGGGCGTTGGTGCGCCCCGTCAGGGAGTCGGCGTAATCCTCCACGTCGAAGGACGGATCGGTCCTGATGTCTTCGGCGCTGCGCGTCCAGTCGGTCAGGTCGGCGATCTCACGGGTGCCGCGCAGCGCGTCTTCCTTGCACGGGAAGGCGGCGAGGGCGAGGCCGGAGTGGTGTCCCAGCCGCCACGGGTTCGCGACGCCGTCCCCTTCCTCGCGCAGGTGTTCCGGCAGTTCGTAGACGTGCAGACCGGGTGCCGGCACGACCGACGGCAGGGGGATCGTGGCGGTGGAGCCGACGGTGCGCAGTTCGTATGTGGACTCGGGCAAGGTCACGGGATCCGGGTCGACCTCCGGGTGGGTGAACCGGACCCACAGTCCGAGGGCCCGGGCGTAGCGGATCTCGGAACGGGTGGAATCCCCGATGTAGTCACCGACGACCAGGACCTCATCAGCCAGGCGGATCTTCGCCCGGTGCAGCTCGTCCAGGTCCTCCTTGAGGCGCTCGGCCCGGTCAGGGTCCGCCCACAGCAGGTGCGGCTTCTTCAGGTCGCAGCCCGGCTTGACCACGATCCGTTTGGCGGCGGTCTCCTCCAGGTCAGCTTCGACCATCTGCTCCATGAAGCGGGTGGAGCCGCAGATCGCGACCACGACCGGCAGGCCAAGGCCTCGCTTCGCGGCGACGAGCTGCTGCTCAGGGGTGTGTAACGACTGGTGTGGCATGGGGAGTTCCTTCTACTGGTTGATGCGGGTCGGTTGTACCGGCGTCGGCTGATTGATCAGGCAGCCCGTCGGCGGCAGGCTGGGGCCGGGGGAGTGAAGTAGGTGGCGGGGGTGGGTTCGGTGCCCTCGGGGGTGAAGTCGTCGTGCACCTGCTGGAGGGCGCGGCCATGCCGGTCCCGGAGGGAACGCGGGCCAGGCGGGTAGGGGAGCGGCTGGTCACTGGGTGGTCGCCTTGGTGGTCGCGATGAGAGCGGCGACCGTTTCCCAACCGTGGTGCCACGCGGAATCCAGCTGGAAAGCGCCTTCTCTGAACTAAGGGATTGCAGATCATTAACACGTTGTTTTGATCTTGTTGTCCTCAGGGGTCAGTGTCTGGACCCGGTCCTGAAGGGCGGCGAGGGTCGTGGGTGGGGCTGTCGCCGGTGGGATGGTGATGCCGTGTGCCGCGAGCAGTCGCCGGTTCTTCAGGAGGGTGCGGTGCATAGCGGTGCGGCTGGTGCCGAACAGGACGGCGAGGGGTTCCGCGGCCAGGGCGGCCCGCAGGTGGAGCACGGTGGCCAGGACCTGGTCGGCGAAGCCCAGCCGAGGCGGCCGACCGCGCCGGATATCCCCGTCGACGGCCAGGGTTTCGGTGAGGTCGTTCAGGTGCTGGCGGGTCATCCCGGTCAGTGCTGGATCGGAGAGCAGGGCCTGGTCCCACTCCGGATCCGGCGTCTGCGGGGCCCGGGCCGCCAAAATTACGGGTGATGGGTGGGGGTGCAGGGCATAGTTCCAGTCGCCGTGGAATGCGTGCCGGGTCAGCGGCAGGGCGGCCATCTCCGCGTCTTTGATGCGGACTCCGGTCCGGTAGGTGTTGGTGTCGAGTTCGGCTCTCACACGTAGTCCGGTGCGGGTGGTGATCGCGGCGATCGACTGCACGATGACTTCGTGGCTGGTCAGCGGTCGGCCGCTCCAGTTCATGGTGATGTGCGAGAAGAGCCGGTGCTCGATCTTGTTCCACTTCGATGTGCCTGGCGGTAGGTGACACACGGCGATCGTCAGCCCGGTTTCAGCTGCGAGCCGGGCGAGTTCGAGCTTCCAGGCCCGGGTGCGGTAGCCGTTGGATCCGCCGGCGTCGGCCGTGATCAGCAGGCGTGTCGCCCGCGGGTAGGCAGCCTGGCCCTGGCCGTGCCACCAGCGGCGGATCGATTCCACGGCGAACGCGGCGGTGTCGTGATCGGTGCCGACGTTGACCCAGTCGGTGTTCGCGGTCAGATCGTAGATCCCGTAGGGGACGGCTTTGCCCAGCTGCGGGTCGGCGAAATCGTGGACGCTGACCGGGACAGGCTCGCCGACGGGACGCCACTGGCGGCCGCTGTTCTTGAAGTCGCCGACGAGTTCCTTCTTCTTGGTGTCCACGCTGATGACCGGCTGGCCGGCGCCCCGGTCGTTGCGGATTGCTCGGCCGCCAACACGGAGAACGCGGCTGTGCGCGCCGAGGGCCACGACGCATGAGGGCGGCGATGGGGTTGCTGCAAAAGCGCTCAGTATTCGAGAGGATCTCACCCGCTCGCACCGCGCCCGCGCGGGCCGGCACGGGTCCGGGCACCCATGCCTCCGACGGGCTAGGCCCGGTGGCTCCACCACCCGGCCGAGGGAAAGGTGGCGGGTGGCCGTGTGCGTCCTCGCGCCACGGCCGGGCCGCCGCGAGGGGAGATGCCGATGCCGGAGAATACGCGGGCGAATTCCGTACGAAGGCTGGTCACCGGCCGCGACGGGGCGGCGCCGACGCGGCTCCCGGGTGCGGACGCGCGAGGTCTTCGTCACCCCAAGCCCTGTGACGGCGGCACCGGGCGCGCCGAGGTTGCCGCCGCCTCGCGGATGCGCGATGGCGTCCGCTCATGACCCATGCGGGGACCCTCGTCCTGATCATGGCAGCTGCCGTCCTGGCGCCCCTCCTCGTGCACGCCACCGGCCGCCGTCTCCGCGTCCCCCTGGTCATCTTCGAGATCATCCTTGGCATCCTCATCGGTCCGGACGTCCTCGGCTGGGCGCATCCCGACGAGGTCGTCGACACGCTCGCCGACCTGGGGCTGTCGATGCTCATCTTCTTGGCCGGGTACGAGATCGAGTTCGCGGCGGTCCGCGGCGACACCCTGCGCCGTTCCCTATGGGCCTGGCCTGTCTCCCTCGCCGTCGGCATCGGGTTCGCCTTCCTGATCAGCGGCGGCGACGTGTTCGAGGCCTTCGTCATCGGGACCGCGTTGACCAGTACGGCGCTGGGGACCGTCCTGCCGATGCTCAAGGATAGTGGTCAACTGCAGGGTCGCTTCGGCACGGTGATGTCGGCGTTCGGCGCGGTCGGCGAGTTCGGCCCGGTGGTCGCCGTGGCGTTGCTGCTCAGCGGACGCCGGCCGGCCGAGTCGGCCGCACTGCTGATCGCGTTCGGGCTGATCACGGCCGCGGCGGTCTTCTGGGCGATGCGCCCGAGGCCGCCCTGGTTCGCGCAGCTCACCGAGCGGACCCTGCACAGCAGCGGCCAGTTCGCGGTCCGCTTCGTGATGCTGCTGCTGGCCTGCATGCTGGGGCTGGCCGAGGTGTTCGGCCTCGACGTGCTGCTCGGCGCCTTCGCCGCCGGGGTGCTCACCCGCCTCGTCCTCAAGCGCGCGGCGCCCGGGAGTAGCGACGAAGTCCTCGGAAGGGTGGAGTCCCTGGACTTCGGCTTCCTCGTGCCGCTGTTCTACGTGGTCACCGGCATCGAGTTCGACCTGCACGCCCTCCTGCACGACCTCGGAGCGCTGCGGCTGGTGCCCGTCTTCCTGCTGCTCTTCCTGGTGGTGCGCGGCGGGCCGGGGTACCTGTTCGCACCGCGCGACTTCGTGCGGGCCGACCGTACCGCCCTGGCCCTTTTCGCCTCCACATGTCTGCCTCTCGTCGTGGCGATCACCACCATCGGGGTCGACCAGAAGCTCATCGGGTCGGACGCCGCCGCCGCCCTGGTGGGCGCCGCGATGATCTCCGTGCTCGTGCTGCCGCTGTTCGCGATGCGGTTGCGGGCGGCGGGCGGCTCCGGCCGGGTGAAGGACCCGACGGAGACCGCGACAGAATCCGAGACGTGGTGACCGGACCGTGGGGACCGGACCGGAAAGCGCACACCCGACGACGAAGGAGGACGGGACATGGCACGGGTGGACGCCGCCGACGTCAGGCGGATGACCGGGACCCTGTTCATCGATAGGGATCCGCGCAGTTCCAGCTCGACCCGTTTATGGGGCCTGCTCGCCCTGGCCGCGGTCATCGCGGGCGCGGGTGTGATCGGCGATTCCTGCGCTGGCAGGTCGGACAGACCGAACGCCACATCCGCGAAATCGAGATCCAGGAAGCACAAGAGCGGGAGCGGCGGGAGAGGGCGCGGGCGGAGATGTCGTGGAAGATCCAGCCGCAGCGCTCGTCATCGGTGGCGCTGCTGCACCGTGGAGGGTGCGCCACCTACCCGGACCAAATCGGGCTCATCTCCCAGGAAGACGCGATGGTCGCACTCGCGCAGCCGGACATCGAAACGTGCGAGGTCTGCCGACCGCAGACCAGACTGCTGGGCTGAGCAGGCACCCCTGCTAGGGGCGCCTGCCTGCTTAGAAGTCATCTCATTTGGGCGACTAGGTATTCTGTGAGTCATGGTGGGGATCGTTGAGCGGCTGGTGCCGGACGAGTTGTGGGAGTTGTTCCAGCG
>NZ_JNXG01000005.1 GCF_000717025.1 Streptomyces atroolivaceus | reverse complement strand
CGTGTTCGTCGAGGTCAGCGCCCACCCCGTCCTGGTCTCCAGCATCACCGAGACCCTCGGTGACACCGGAGCGGCCGTCGGCACCCTCCACCGCGACAAAGGCAGCCTCGAACGCTTCGCGGAATCCGCCGCCGACGCATGGTCCCACGGAGTCACCGTCGACTGGCCCACCCTCCTCGAGCCCTACCACGCACACACCGTCGAACTGCCCCCCTACCCCTTCCAACGCCAGCACTACTGGCTCCAGCCCGAACCCGCCGTCGCCTCGAACAGCGATCCGCGACCGTCCGAGCAACCGATGGAGCAGGTGGCCCTGTTGGGTGTCCGACTGCCGTCGTCCCCGCTCGCGCAGGCGCAGTTCGCGCCACGGCTCGATCCCGTGGCACACCCCTGCCTCGGCGACTTCGTCGTCGGCGGGCGGCCGGTGGTCAGCGCCGGGGTGTTCGTGGAGTCGTTGGTCGAAGCGGTCACCGAACTCGACGGGCCGGGAGCGGTGTCCGTCAGGGACCTGGAGCTTCCGGTCGACCTGGTGCTCGAACCGGTCGATGCCGGCCGGTCGACGGCGGTACCCGTGCGCGCCGCGCAACTCGTCCTGGACGCGGGCCGGTTCCAGTACTTCGCTCAGGACTCGGCCGGCGGTTGGCAACTGCACGCGCAGGGGCGGGTCCGGCCCGGAGCGTCGGCCGCCCCCACGGTGACGCTCGCACCGGTCGGGTCGGGCCGTGAGCTGACCGGAGACGAGCTGTACCGGCTGCTGTGGCAGCGCGCGATGTATCTGGGCTCCGCCGCACGCCGGGTGGAGCGTGTCAGGCTCGGCCGTGGTGAGGCCACCGCCGAGATCCGGCCCGCTGTGCCCGGTGAGGCAGAGGCCTACGTGATCCACCCCGGGCTGGTGGACGCGATGTTCCAGACCGCGCTGGTCTGCTTCCCCATGGACGGCCCGGCCCTCGTGCCGGTCGGTCTCGACCGCTTCGTCCACTACCACCGGGTAGGCCGCGAGGACGAACTGCGATGTCACGCCGAACTGTTCGACGACGGCACACGGGCGCGCATCCGGCTCATCACCGCGCACGGCCGGCTGGTCGCCGAGGCCGACGGCGTACGCTTCGCCCCCGCCCTGACCCGGCCGGCGACGGAACCCCCGACCACGCGGGAACCCGCGGCCGAACAGGCACCCGCAGCTGGGTCCGAGCCGCGCCGGCGAGCCGCGGTTGCGGCGGCCCCGGCACCGGCCGACGTGCCCGAAGCGACGCCCGCCGTGACACCCGAGGCGGCGCGTGCCTTCGTGATCCGGACCGTGGCCCAGGCGCTGGGCACCGCTGCGGCCCGGCTCGACGCCCGGCAGTCGCTGCAGGCGCTGGGCCTCGACTCCCTGATCGCGATGAAGATCCGGACGACACTGGACCGGGAGTTCGACGTCCTGCTGCCGATGACGGCTTTCCTCAGCGGCCGCAGCACGGACGACATCACCGAGGACGTGCTCACCGCGCTCGGCACCGGAACCGAGGCGGACACCTCGCAGGCCGAGGGCGGAGCCACCGCGGCGGACGGTGACGACGCGGAGCGCTACGAGCCGTTCGGCCTGACCGACCTCCAGCAGGCGTACCTCGTGGGCCGCGGCGAGGCGTTCGAACTCGGCAACACCTCCACCTACTTCCAGATCGAGATCGACCTGGAGAACGTGGATCTGGGCCGGCTCGGCGCGTCCTTCCGGGCGATGATCGAACGCCACGACATGCTGCGGGCGGTCTTCACCCCCGAGGGCGAGCAGCGCGTACAGCGCGATGTCCCGGCCTATGTGATCCGTGAGACCGACGTTTCGGGCCTTGCTCCGGCCGAGCGCGAAGCCGCCCTGGACGCCGTTCACGAGGAAATGCGGCACCAGGTCTTCGACACCACCCGCTGGCCGCTGTTCGACGTGCGGGTGACCCGGATCGACGACCGGCTGATACGGCTGCACGCCGGCTTCGACGCCCTGGTCATCGACGGCTTCAGCACGTCCATCCTGTTCAAGGAGTGGGCCGCGCACTACCGCGGTGAGACGCTGCCCGAGCTGCGTCTGCGCTACCGGGACTACGTCCGGCAGGCCCGCGCCCTGGAGTGCGGACCGGAGCACGACCGGGCACTCGCCTACTGGCGGGACCGGCTCGACACTCTTCCGCCCGCTCCCCAGCTTCCGCTGGCCGTCAGCCCGTCCAGCCTGGACCGGCCGGTGTTCAACCACCGTGGGGCGACCCTGTCGAAGGAGGACTGGGCCCGGTTCAAGGAGCACGCGGCGAGTGCCGGGGTCAGTCCCTCAGCGGCCCTGTGCACCGCGTACTCGCAGGTCATCGCGGAGTGGAGCGCCACTCCCGACTTCTCGCTGAACCTGCTGTTCTTCAACCGGCTGCCCCTGCATCCGCAGGTCGGCGACGTCATCGGCAACTTCTCCACCACCCTGATGCTGGAGATCCGCGACTCGGCCGGCGAGGCGTTCGCCGCCCGCGCCGCCGACGTCCAGCGCCAGCTGTGGAGCGACCTGGAACACAGCCAGGTCAGCGGTGTACAGGTGCTCAGGGAGCTGAACCGGGCCCGTGGCGCCTCGGTGCGGGCCGCCGCGCCGGTCGTCTTCACCAGCCTGGTCAACTTCGCGGGTCAGCAGGACACCGAGGAGCGCGGAGTCGTGCAGTACCTGGCCGGAATCGGTGAGAACGGCCGCCAGGTGAGCAGCTCGGTCCGCACCCCGCAGGTATGGCTGGACCACCAGGCGGTCGAGGAGGCCGGTGAACTCGTCCTCAACTGGGACGTGATCGAGGAGCTGTTCCCGGCGGGCTGCATCGACGCCATGTTCGCCGCCTATCTGCGGACGCTGCACGACCTGTCCCACGACCCGGCGGCCTGGCAGCGGCCCAGGCCCGCCCTCACACCGGCCGCCGACCTGGACGTACGTGCCGCGGCCAACGCCACCGACGGGCCGGTACCCGACGGGCTGCTGCACGACGCGGTCCTCGCCCAGGCCGCTGCCACACCCGACGCGCCCGCGGTCGTCTCGCAGGCGCTGACCCTGACGTACGGGGACCTCGATCGCAGGTCCGGCCAGGTGGGGCACCGGCTGCACGCTCAGGGAGCCGGCCCCGGCGACCTGGTGGCGATCGTCATGGACAAGGGCTGGGAGCAGGTCGTCGCGGCCCTCGGCATCCTGCGGGCCGGGGCGGCCTACGTCCCGATCGACGCCCGTGTGCCCTCCGAGCGGCTGCACGTGCTGCTGGAGAGCGCCGGGATCAGCCGGGTCGTCACCCAGCCGTGGGTGGACGACACGGCCGACTGGCCGCAGGACGTGGTCAGGACCGTGGTGCGGGCCGACGACGAGGGCGAGGAGCGCCCGCTCGGCCCGTCCGGCGCCAAGCCCGGTGACCTCGCCTACGTGATCTTCACCTCCGGCTCCACCGGGCTGCCCAAGGGCGTGATGATCGAGCACGGCGCGGCCCTGAACACGGTGGTCGACGTCAACGAGCGCTACGGCGTCACCGCCGCGGACCGGGCTCTCGGACTGTCCGCGATGCACTTCGACCTGTCGGTCTACGACGTCTTCGGACTGCTGTCGGTGGGCGGCGCCCTCGTCCTGCCCGAACCGTCCGCGCACCGCGAGCCCGCACGCTGGGCGGAGCTCGTCCAGGAGCACGGGGTGACCATCTGGAACAGCGTGCCCGCGCTGATGGAGATGTTCACCGAACACGCACTCGCCAACCAGCTCACGGGTCTGCCGCTGCGGCTGGTCATGATGAGCGGGGACTGGATCCCGGTGACACTGCCCGGCCGGATCCGGCTGCTGCTGCCTGAGGCCGAGCTGTGGAGTCTCGGCGGCGCCACCGAGGCGTCGATCTGGTCGATCCTGCATCCCATAGGGGAGCTCCCGGACGACTCGGTGAGCATTCCGTACGGCAAGGCGATGCGTAACCAGCGCTTCCACGTGCTGGACGGCGCGCTGCGGCCCTGCCCCGTGTGGGTGCCGGGCGATCTCTACATCGCCGGTGTCGGTCTGGCCCGCGGTTACCTGAACGACGAGGCCAAGACCCGCGCCGCGTTCCTTCACCACCCGGTCACCGGTGAACGCCTCTACCGCACCGGCGACCTGGGACGCGTCCTGCCGGACGGCACCATCGAGTTCCTCGGCCGGCAGGACTCCCAGGTCAAGATCCAGGGTTACCGCATCGAACTGGGCGAGGTGGAAGCCGCTCTCACCCAGTGCGAGGGGGTACGGGCCGCCGCGGTCGTCGCGGCGGGCGAACAGCACGGGCCGAAGCGGCTGATCGCCTACGTCGTCCTCGACGAGGGGCGCGACGACACCGAGCAGCAGATCATCGGGGCGCTGCGTCAGGTGGTCCCGCAGCATCTGGTGCCGCAGCGCGTCCTCGTCCTGGACAAGCTGCCGCTCAGCGACAACGGGAAGGTCAACCGGACGGTGCTGCCCGCACCCGACGGGGTCGCGGTCGAGGGCGCGGGCTTCGTCGCACCCCGCGACGACGTGGAACGCCGGCTCGCGGAGATCTGGGAGGAGTTCTTCGGGGTGACGGAGATCGGGGTGACCGCGAGCTTCTTCGAACTCGGCGGGGACTCGCTGCTCGCGGTGCGGCTGATGGCCAGGATCGCCCGTGGTCTGGGCCGGAGCCTGCCGCTGTCCACCCTCTTCGCCCGGCCGACCATCGAGCTGCTCGCCCAGGCGGTCCGGGAGGCCGGCAGCGGCGACACCGGCAGCGGGGCTCTGGTACCGGTACGCACGACCGGCTCGCGGACTCCGCTGGTCTTCGTGCACCCCGTCGGCGGCGACGTGCTCTGCTACGCCGAACTCGCCGAACTCCTCGGCGAAGAGCAGCCGTTCTACGCGCTTCAGCTGCCGGACACGGCACTCCTCACCGTCGAGGACATGGCCACCCACTACGCCGCGGCGCTCCGCGAGGCGCTGCCCGACGGCCCGTACCGGCTCGGTGGCTGGTCGATGGGCGGGGTCATCGCCCTGGAGATGGCGGCCCAGCTCACCGCGGAGGGCGCCGAGGTGGATCTGCTGACCGTGATCGACCTGATCGAACAGCCGGGACCGGCCGAGGGCGCACCCGTCTCCGACGAGGTGCTGCTGTCCTGGTTCGCCCGGGACCTGGCGGGTCTTGCCGGAGTGGACTGGGAGCTGCCGCCCGAGGCGTTCGACGGCCGCCCGCCGGTGCAGGTGCTGCACACGGAGGCCCGTGCCGCCGGGGCGCTGTCCGAGGACATCGGCCTCGACACTCTGAGCCGTATCGTCGGCCGGTTCCAGAACAACTACCGGGCCCTCCTGCGCTACGCGCCCAGCAGCTTCGCCGGGCGGGTGGTGTCGCTGCGGGCCGCCGACGGGGGCGCGACGGTGGAGACGGCGTCCCGCTGGATGGAGTACTTCCCCGGCGACGCCACCCTCGTCGACGTACCCGGCGACCACTACACGGTCATGCGCGGCGAGCGGCTGCGCGTCCTGGCCGGTGAGCTGCGCCGGGCCCTCGACGCCTGACCGACCCGAACCGGCCGGGTCGCCTCTCCGGCGGCCCGGCCGATCAACCCCCGGACCGGTCCTGTGCGTCCGGCGGGGTCCAGGTCCAAGAAGTGAGGACATTCGATATGCGAATTGATCAGGCCGACCGCAAGCGGCGGCCGACCGGTGTCGGCCCCGTCGAGGAGCGGGGCCGGGCCGTCGGCCACTCACCGGCGTCGGCCGGCGCCGGTGCCGGAGCGAGCCGATGAGCGCGTTGCCGGCCACCGTGCCGGTCGCCGTCATCGGAGCGGGCCAGTCCGGTCTCGCTGCCGGGTACCACCTGCGGCAGGCCGGCGTACGGTGTGTGCTGCTCGACGCGGGGAGCGAGGTCGGCGAGACCTGGCGGCGGCGCTGGGACTCGCTGACGCTGTTCACGTCCGCCCAGTTCTCGGGTCTGCCTGGCCTGCCCTTCCCGGGCGACGGTGCGCACTACCCCGGCAAGGACGAGGTCGTCAGCTACCTGCGCGACTACGCCGAGCGGTTCGACCTCCCGGTGCTGACCGACCACCGGGTGCTGTCGCTGCGCAGGGACGGTGACGGCTATCTGCTGTCCACCACGCACGGCGACTGCCGGGCGGACCAGGTCGTGATCGCGACCGGAGCGTTCGGCGCCGCCCAGGTCCCGGAGTTCGCCGCCGGGCTGAGTCCGGACGTACGCACCCTGCACACCAGCGACTACCAGGGCCCCTCCCAGGTGCCGCCGGGCACCGTGGTGATAGTCGGCGACGGCAACTCCGGCAGGCAGATAGCCGGGGAACTGGCCGGGAGCCACAGCGTGGTGCTCAGCTGCAGCGACACCGTCTCTCCCCCTCTGCCGCAGACCGTCGTCGGCCGGGACATGTTCTGGTGGATGAGCGTCCTCGGCGTGATGAGCCTCCCGGTGAACATGCAGGCACCCGACCCGGTCGTGGGCGACCGGGTGCCCGAGCTGGCCGAGGCGGGCCGGATCCGGACGGTGGGCCGGATCACCGCGGCCGAGGGCGCCGAACTGCTGGTCGCGGACGGCGAGCGCATCAAGCCGTCCACCGTGATCTGGGCGACCGGCTACCGCACCGACTGGAGCTGGCTCGACCCGGAGATGCTCGACGACGCCGGGCAGCCACGTCACACCGAAGGCCTGGGAGCGCTGCCGGGCAGCTACTACCTGGGGCTGTACCGGATGCGTACCCGCGGCTCGGCGCTGATCGGCTTCGTCGGCCACGACGCCGAACGCGTCGCGGCGGCTATCACCACCGCCCACCGCACCACGACCACCTCTCCCACGGCAGAAGGCGAGCCGTCATGACCGGCGCGACCAGTGCTACCTCCGCCGAACTCGACGTACTGGGCGCGCTGTTGGCGTTCGACTTCATCGGGTTCGCACAGAAGTCCACCGCCCTCGACCCCCACGGGCCGCACTACGGGCAGGCGGTCGCCGCGGCCTTCGGGCTCGCGGCCCGCCGCCGCTTCCCGCAGGGTGCGACCCCGCAGGAGATCAGCGGATACGTCGACGGCTTCCTCGGCTCGCTGGAGGCCTGCGCGGAGGATTTCGACCCGGCGTTCCTGGAGCGCCTCGTCGCCGAGGGCCTGCACGGGGGCACGGCACCCGGCGTCGAGCACCTGGACCCCGAGACGGCGATCCAGGCCCGGCTGGTGCTGACACTACGGCTGGTGCGGGAGCTGGGCTACGGCCCTGACGAACAGCGGGAACTGCTGGCCGAGGCGGCGCTTGGGACGTCGGCCTGAGACGTCGGAGGGCGGCGCTTGGGACGTCGGCCTGAGACGTCGGAGGGCGGCGCTTGGGACGTCGGCCTGAGACGTACGGCACGGCGCTCCGGGTGATCCGGAGCGCCGTACCGCCGTTCACCCCTGAGGCGGCCCGGGCTCCGTGGGGACCTGTGCGCCGGGATCACGCGGGCCCCGGACGTCCAGGGCGCCTTCCGCGTACAGCGTCCGTACCGCCCGCTTGTCGTACTTGCCGACACTGGTCTTGGGCACCGCCTCGACGAACGACCACCGCTCCGGTATCCACCACCGCGCCACCCGCCCGGTCAGGAACTCCCGCAGTTCGTCCCCGTCCGTCTCGGCGCCGGGCACCAACGACACGCAAGCCAGCGGGCGTTCCTCCCAGCGCGGGTCGGGCACACCGACCACGATCGCCTCCAGCACCGCGGGGTGCTCGATGATCGCGTTCTCCAGCTCGATGGTGGAGATCCACTCACCGCCGCTCTTGATGCCGTCCTTGAGCCGGTCGCTGACCACCACCCAGCCACCCGGCTCGATCACTCCCAGGTCACCGGTGCGCAACCAGCCGTCGTGGAACTTCTCCGGAGATTCCTGGGTGTTGAAGTAGGAACCGGTGACCCACGGCCCGCGCAGCTCCAGTTCACCCACCGAGGTCCCGTCCCACGGCTGCTCGCTGCCGTCCTCCGCGATCAGCCGCACCTCGACGTAGGGCATCACCCGGCCGCTCTTGGCCAGCCAGCCGACCTCGTCCTCGTCCGGGGTGCCGTGCGGGGGGACCGCGAAAGTGGCCAGGGGGCTGGTCTCGGTCAGCCCCCAGCCCTGCATCAGACGTACCCCGTAGCGGTCCTTCAGTTGCTGGAGCAGGGCGCGCGGCGGGGTCGCGCCGCCGCAGCCCGCGAGACGAACGCTGCTCAGGTCCAGCGGGTGCTGTTCGCCGTGGTGCACCAGGCTGTTCCAGATCGTGCAGATCGCCGCAACCGCCGTGGGCCGCTCCTCGTTGATGATCCGGGCCACGTCCGGAGTGTGCAGCAGCCGGCCGTTCATGATCAGGTCGGAGCCCGCCAGCCAGGCGGCGTACGGCCAGCCCCAGGCGTTGGCGTGGAACATCGGCACGATCGGCAGGATCCTGTCGCCGTCGTTCATCGCGAAACCGGCGCTGGCCGAGACGCCGAGGGTGTGCAGGGAGATGGAGCGGTGGCTGTAGGCCACGCCCTTGGGGTCTCCGGTGGTGCCGGTCGTGTAGCAGAGAGCCGCCGCGTCCCGCTCGTCCAGGTCGGGCCAGACGAAGCCTGGCTGCTCGGCCGCCAGCAGCCCGTCCCAGCGGTGGACGGCGATGTGCCCGGGCACGTCCACATCCGGCGCGCCGCCTATGACGACCAGATGGCGCACGCTGCCCAGCCGGTCCCGCACGGGCGCGAGCATGTCCAGCAGGGTCGAGTCGACCAGGAGGACGGCGTCCTCGGCGTGCTCGACGACGTAACCCAACTGGTCATGATGCAGGCGCAGGTTGAGGGTGTGCAGGACGGCGCCCATGCTCGGTACGGCGAGATACGCCACCAGGTGCTCGGGTGTGTTCCAGGCCAGGGTGGCGACCCGCTCCCCCGGCCGCACCCCCAGCCGGGTCAGCGCCGCGGCCAGTCGCTCGGCCTGGCCGGCGATCTCGGCGAACGACTGCACGGAGCGTGCGGCCGGACCGTCGGCGCAGCGCACCACCCTGCTGTCCCCGTAGACGCGTTGCCCGTGCGCGAGGATGTCCCGGACCAGCAGCTCACGGTCCTGCATCGTGCTCTTCATGGTGCGGCCCCTTAGAGGTGCGCAGTCAGAAGGTGCCCCCGACGTCGAACGGCGGCTGCCACGCGTGCAGGAGCGCAGCCTTCGGAAGTCCCGGAAGCGGCGAACCCGCTCCCCCCGTTCCGGGCCGAACCTACGAGGGCCGGAACACCGGGTCAAGAGGGAGTGGGCCCGCCCACGCACGGAGCCCGCCCACGCACGGAGCCGGTCCACCCGGAGCCCGCCCACGCAGGGAGCCGGCCCCCCGTCGGCGGAGCCGGCTCCGGTGGTGGGTGACGGCGCCACACCGTCACCCACCGCTGCCTGGACGTGCGGTGGATCAGCCCTCGTACTGGATGGTGCCCAGCAGCGTGCAGGAGACGCTGGAGTGGTCCAGCAGGTTGACCCGGGCGTTCATCTTGCCGCTGCCGGTCGCGAACTGGTAATCACCGACCCCACCGGTGATCTTGAAGGTGCCGGACGGGTAGACGAGGTTGTCCTCCGTCAGAGGCGCGGAGAGCTGGTAGCTGACCCGGAGCTGGTCACCGTCGCTCTCCTCGATCGTCGCCGTCCCCCTGATGTCGTACTTGCCGGGTATGGTCACGGTGCACGCCTCCTCGACCTGTGTCCAGGTGCCGCCGTTCTGGATCGGCGCACCGGTCGCGGTCCCCGTCCCGAGCACCTCGAAGCCATGACAGCCCTCGGTGTCCGGATGCGTGGTCGCGACCACCGCGTAGCTCGCGGTGATGTTGACCGTGGGAAGCCAGGCGATGGACGGAGCGGCCGCACGGTCCGTCTCAGCAGCAAATGTGACGCCGGTCGTACCGCCGACGATCAGAGCTGCTGCGGCCGCCGTACTCGCCGTGCGCACCAACCAGCGATGGGCAAGTCCTGTCATGTTTCCCCCCGTGTATGTGCGATGAGTTTTCCAACTAGGCCTGCATGCAGGCCCGTTGAGGCAAGTCTCCCCGATCGACAGCCCTCCCGTCGAGGCATTAAGCCTTTTTTCGTACTTTCGGTTTGGGTTCTACGATTCGCTCTTCGCTCGCGGGAATGCACCGTTGCAGGCATGACGGCGGACAGCCCAGCGGGGAGGGTTTCCTTCCGGATGCTCCGGGAGCCGACGCGGTGGCAGACCGCAGGCCGGGGAGGAGGGAGGAGGCCGTACGCGGCGGAAGGAAGCACCCCGGGCAGGCGGGGGTGTGGTCAGCACCGCGTGCCCCGGTCCCGTCCTACCGAGTCACCACGGACCGGAGGACGGCCGGGCTCCGAGCATTGCCGACTCGGCCGGCCGAAGGGCGGCGGAGAGAGTGACGACCGTGCGGCAGGGGCTTTCTCACCGGAGAGCACGGCCCGCACGCTTTTGCATTCGCGTGGCGCCGAGAGGGCAAAAATTCAGCCAGCAGGGGGCCCGTCGAACATCCACCCACCCGGGAGAACGGGCGGCCCGCCCGTTCCCCGCCCGCTCAGGGGGTCGCCGCGGAGACCACGTAGACGACCGGCGCCGCCGGATCGGTCATGTTGACGGTGATGTTCTGCGTGGGTCGCGGGTCCTTGTTCTTGTGGACCGTTCCCGCCCAGTGGACGCCGGGGCCGAAGTACCACCCGGTGATCTTCATGTCCCGTTCGCCGATGGTGATCTTCCCGGTCTCCAGCGCGGCGCGGCCGGTACCGACACCACTCAGGAAGCGGTCGAGCCCGGCGGAGGTCGTACGGAACTTCACGTACATCCGGCTGGCTTTCCAGTTGTTCGTCTCGTAGTACTGAACGCCGACCGCATTGCCCGGGATGGGCAGTTCGAAGATCCGGCGCTGCATGCCTGACGGCCAGTCCTCGCGCAGCCCCTGGGCGGCGGCCTCCGCCTCCTTGTCCTTGCCGGATCGGCGGCTCTGTCCCGCGGAGATCACCAGGTAGCCGGCCGGGATGCCGATGAGCAGGACGATGATCGTCAGCGTGATCAGGCGCCGCCGGATCACCCTCCGCCGGTCCTGCGGAGGCCCGCCGTCCCCGGAGGAGCCGGCGGGCCCCGTGGAACCCGACGAGCCGGAGGAACCCGAGGAACCGGACGAGCCGGACGACCCCGAAGAGCCGGACGAAGGGGGCTGGCGCGGCACGATGTGGTGCTCGGCTGCGGTCATGGTCGGTGATCCCTCGAAGCTGCGGTACGGAGCGGGTGCGGGTGGCCGGGTGCCGCGGCGCGCGGCGCGCGGATCAGTCGGCGGTGCGGGTGCTGCGCGTGTTCCGGATGGTGCTCGCTGCCTGGTCGTAGAACTGCGCGTACCGCTCGTAGCGCTCGACCCGGCGGCGGTTGGTCCGCCGGAACCTCCGGGCGACCAGACGGGCGAGATCGGCGGCGCCGACCATACCCGCCTCGGGGCCGAGCTGAGCCTTCGCGATCCGCGCCTCGGGTCGGTAGCCGCGGCCGGTGAGGTGACGCTTGAAGGCGTCCCTGGCAGGACCGATCAGCAGGTCGTCGGCAGCGCTGACGCCGCCGCCGATCACGAAGCAGGACGGGTCCAGCGCGGCCGCGAGGTTGGCGATGCCGACACCGAGCCACTGGCCGATGTCCTGGAGGAGCTCGACGCACATCGCGTCACCCTCACGGGCCAGCTCGGTGATGAGCGGCCCGGTGATGTCGGGGATGTTGCCCTTGACCCGTTCGATGATGCCGTGGGCCACCGGGGAGTCCGCCGCGGCGAGCTCCCTGGCCTCGCGTACGAGCGCGTTGCCCGAGCTGTACTGCTCCCAGCAGCCGCGGTTGCCGCACGGGCAGCGGTGCCCGCCCGGCACCACCTGCATGTGCCCGAACTCACCGGCGACGCCGTACTTGCCGCGCTTGACGTGCCCGTCCTCCAGGATCGCGCCGCCGATGCCGGTGCCCAGCGTGATCATGACGAGATGGTCCTCGCCACGGCCGGCGCCGAAGCGCCATTCCGCCCAGGCCGCCGTGTTGGCGTCGTTGTCCACCATCACCGGGACCACCAGCCGGGAGGCGATGGCGTCGCGGAGGGGCTCGTCACGCCACGCGAGGTGCGGGGCGAACAGCACCTTGGAGCGGTCCGCGTCGACCCAGCCCGCCGCGCCGATCCCGACAGCGTGCACGTCGTGCCGGTCGGAGAGGTCCAGGACCAGTTCGACGATGGTGTCCTCGACGACCTTGGGGCTCTTGGACTTGTCCGGCGTCTCGGTACGCAGGGTCTCCAGGATGTTGCCGTCGGCGTCTACGACGCCGGCCATCACCTTCGTCCCGCCGATGTCGATGCCGACGGTGGGAACCCTCGGCGCCGTGAGGTGCGAGCGCCGCTCCCGGGTGCCGACGGTCCGCAGGACGGTCGCGCGGGCGGAGCCGCGGTGTGTGAAGTCGCGGTACGTGCTCATCGTCCCTGCGCAGGTCGGGGGGCCGGTCGGTCGTCCGTCCGGCGGCGGACGGCGCCCGCCATGCACGATTCTGCCATTCCCGCGCCCCCGGAACCGGTCTCCGGGCCGGGGGCGGGGGGTGCGGAAGGTGATTTACGGGGTGTCGTCATCGACCGGGTGCCCGCCGAGGTGGCCGGGTGACGGAGCCCGTTCCAGCTCGTGGCTGAGCTGGTCGAGCTCGCTCCCACCGGCCATCTGACGGGTCAGTTCGTCCAGTGTGACGTCGTCCTTGGTGTGGCTTCCGGACATCGCGCCGCGCTTGAGGAGCACGAAGCGGTCGCCCACGAGGTAGGCGTGGTGGGGGTTGTGCGTGATGAGAACCACGCCGAGCCCGGCGTCCCTGGCGGCCGCGACGTATTTGAGTACGACTCCCGACTGCTTGACGCCGAGCGCCGCGGTCGGCTCGTCGAGGACGAGGACCTTGGCACCGAAGTAGACGGCACGGGCGATGGCGACGCACTGACGCTCGCCGCCGGACAGGGTGCCGATGGGCTGGTCGACATCGCGGAGGTCGATGCCCATGCGGAGCAGCTCCGCGCGGGTCGTCTCACGCATCCGCCGCACGTCGAGCCGCTTGAACGGGCCGGAGCCCTTCGTCGGCTCCGAGCCGAGGAAGAAGTTGCGCCAGACCGGCATGAGCGGGACGACGGCCAGGTCCTGGTAGACGGTGGCGATGCCCCGGTCCAGGGCGTCGCGCGGGTTGACGAGTGTGGTCTCCTCGCCCTCGATCAGCAAGGTTCCCGCGTCGTGCCGGTGCAGCCCCGCGATGATCTTGATGAGGGTGGACTTGCCGGCGCCGTTGTCGCCGAGGACGCAGGAGATCTCCCCCGCGTGGACCTCCAGCGACACGTTCTCCAGGGCCTTGATGTTGCCGTAGTACTTGCTGACGTCGTCGAGCCGGACGAGCGCCGGACCGGCCGTGTCCCGGGGAGCCGGAGCCTGGGTGGCCGTCATTTCGTCGCCTCCGCGCGCTTGCGTACCCATGCGTTGAGCAGGGTGGCCAGGAGCAGCATCGCTCCCAGGAAGAACTTGAACCAGTCGGGGTTCCACTCCGCGTACACGATGCCCTTGCTGGTCATGCCGAAGATGATCGCGCCGACCGCGGAACCGATGGCGGAGCCGTAGCCGCCGGTGATCAGGCAACCGCCGATGACGGCCGCGATGATGTAGATCAGCTCGTTGCCGACACCCTCGCCGGACTGCACCACGTCGTAGGAGAACAGCAGGTGCTGTCCGGAGACCCAGGCGGCGAAGGCGACACCGAGGTAGAGCCCGATCCGCGTACGGATCACCGGCACGCCGACCGCGCGTGCGGCGTCGGACTCACCGCCGACGGCGAAGATCCAGTTGCCGAAGCGGGTACGGAGCAGGATCCAGGTGGCGATCGCGACGAGGGCCGCCCACCACAGGATGGTGACCTTCAGCTCGACGTCGCCGATGGTGAGGTGGGACGCGAAGACCTTACGGGCGGAGTCGAAGCCCTCCATGTTCCCGATGGCCTTGGTCGACACGGTGCCGCTGATCAGTTTGGTGAAGCCGAGGTTCAGGCCGGTCAGCATCAGGAACGTGCCGAGCGTGATGATGAAGCTCGGGAGTTTCGTGCGGGTCAGCATGAAGCCGTTGAACGCGCCGAAGCCGAGGGTGACCAGCAGCGACACGAAGACGCCCACCCAGACGTTCGCGGTCATCTGGTAGCTGAACATCGAGGAGATGAGCGCGGAGCTGGTCACCATCACACCGGCGGAGAGATCGAACTCTCCGCCGATCATCAGCAGCGCCACCGGCGCCGCCATGATCCCGATGGTGGAGGCCGCGTAGAGCACCGTGCCGAGGCTGGAGGCCTGCAGGAAGCTGTCGGCGACGATCGCGAAGAAGAGGAACACGGCCACCGCCCCGACGACCGAGCCGAGCTCGGGCCGGCCGAGCAGCTTGCGCAGCGGTGAGGTGCGCAGCAGCCGTTCGTCGGTGGGGGACGCCGCCGGTTGCCCGGTCGCTGTCATCGCGTGCCCCGATTCGTGTACTCCGCGAGCGCGTCGGCGTCCTCGGCGGTGATGATCTGCGGGCCGGTCAGGACGGGCAGGCCGCCGCCGAGCGCGTTCTGGTTGTAGCGGTGGAGCCAGAGCAGGTCGACGGCTTCGTACCCCTGGAGGTAGGGCTGCTGGTCGACGGCGAAGCCGAGGGATTCGTCCTGGAGGCCGGTGGCGACGCTCGCGTTGAGGTCGAAGGTGTCGATCTCGGCCTTGCTGCCCGCGGTCTGCTTCGCCTTGACGGCCGCCGCGGCGAACGGGGCGCCGAGGGTGACGACCGCGTCGATGCTCCGGTCGGAGTCGAGCTTCGCCTCGATGGATGCCTGGACGTCGGGCATGTTGGTGCCGTCGACGTAGAGGTTCTGCATCGTCCCGTCGAAGGTCTTCTTCGCCCCGCCGCAACGCTGCTCGTGGCCGACGTTGCCCTGCTCGTGCAGGACGCACAGCGCCTTCTTGCGGCCGCGCTTGTCCAGCTCGTCGCCGACGGCCTCGCCCGCGATGGACTCGTCCTGGCCGATGTGGGTGAGCGCGCCGAAGGCCTTGGACTCGGCGGAGCCCGAGTTCACCGTGATCACGGGGATACCGGCCTTGACGGCCTTGGCCACGACGGTCTTCATCGAGTCGGGCTTCGCCAGCGAGACGATCAGGCCGTCGACCTTCTTGTCGATCGCGGTCTGCACGAGCTCGGCCTGCTGCTGGCCCTCGTCGCTGTGCGAGTAGAGGAAGTTGATGTTGTCCTTGACGGCCGCCTGCTCGGCGCCCTTCTGGACGATGTCCCAGAAGGTGTCGCCGTCGCCCGAGTGGGTGACCATGGCGAACGTCCATCGGGGCGTGTTCACCGCGGACCGGCCTTCGGCGGCCGCTGCGGCGCGCTCCTCCGCCCGCTTGCCACCGGTGCTGCTGCATCCCGCGAGGGAGGCCGCCAGTACCGCTGCCAGAACGGCGCCCATCGCGCGTACCCCTGTCCGAACCCTTGCCACGACGCCGTGCCCTTCTAGTGCTGCTCGCAGTGCTGCCTGGTGAAGCCGGGGAGAGCGGACTCGCCGCCCGGCGGGCCAAGTATCCCCGAGCCCGGACCGGCCTCGCCCGGCAGGGGCGCGGGCCGCGCCCTCCCGCCGTTCTAACCACCTAGCATGACCGCGTCAATATTTTCGTCCGAACATCCTCACCGGGCGTCTGCCGGCCGGATGGTTCAGGGCCTGACCAGCAGCTGGAACTCGAAGGCGTACCGCGACGCCCGGTAGACGTGCGAGCCGAATTCGACCGCGCGGCCGCCGTCGTCGAAGGTGGTGCGCTCCATCGTCAGCAGGGGCGCCCCGGCGGGCTCCGCGAGCAGTTCACCTTCCTGCGCCGTCGCGGCGCGGGCACCCACGGACTGCCTGGCGCTGTGGAGGGTGATCCCCGAGGCGCGCATCATCCGGTACAGCCCGGTCGACTCCAGCCGCTCCGTGCCGAGGTCGAGCAGGCGCGGCGGCAGGTGGTTGCGCAGGAGGGCCACGGGCTCGTCATCCGCGTACCGCACCCGTTCGACGAGGTGGACGTCGCTGCCCTCCTCCACACCGAGTGCGGCGGCGACCTCGGGCGTCGCCGGCTCGACCGTGTTGCGCAGGACCCGGGTCGCCGGACTCCGGCCGGCCGTCTCCAGGTCGTCGTAGAGGCTGCTCAGTTCGAGCGGGCGCCTGATGCGGCTGTGCACGACCTGGGTGCCCACGCCGCGCCGGCGCACCATCAGGCCCTTGTCGACCAGCGACTGGATGGCCTGACGGACGGTGGGCCGGGACAGTCCGAGCCGGCCGGCGAGCTCCAGTTCGTTGCCGAGGAGGCTGCCGGGTGCGAGGCGCCCCTGTTCGATGGCCGCCTCCAGCTGCAGGGCCAGCTGGTGGTAGAGCGGGACCGGGCTGGTGCGGTCCACACCGAGCCCCAGGGCGGCGGAGTCGGCGGCGGGTTTGGGCACGGCACGGAGCGTACCCCGTACCGCCGCGCCGCACCCTGCTCTTTGTCAGGACATATAGTTGACAGTGCCCCTGCGGGGCGGCACGTTGGGTCCATGCGCATCGGACTCATCGGCACGGGCAGGATCGGTTCCTTCCACGCGGGCGTCCTGGCACGCCATCCCGCGGTCGCCGCCCTGGTCGTGACGGATCCGGACGCCGCTCGCGCCGCAGAAGTGGCGGCGCTCACGGGGGCCACCCCCGTCGCATCCGCCGACGAGGTTCTCGGTGCCGGGGTGGACGCGGTGGTGATCGCCTCGGTCACCTCCGCACACGCGGATCTCATCGGCCGGGCGGCACGGGCCGGTGTGCCCGCCTTCTGCGAGAAGCCGATCGCGCTGGACCTGGCGGGGACCCTGGGCGCGCTGCGCGAGGTCGACCGGGCGGGCACTGTGCTCCAGCTCGGTTTCATGCGCCGGTTCGACGCGGGATACGCCGCGGCGCGCGCCGCCGTGCGCGGCGGCACACTGGGCCGGCTGCACACCGTACGGGCGACGACCTCCGACCCCGCTCCCCCGCCCGCCGCGTATCTGCCGCTCTCCGGAGGGCTGTTCAGGGACTGCCTGGTGCACGACTTCGACATCCTGCGCTGGGTCACGGGCCGTGAGGTGACGGAGGTGTACGCCACGGGGTCGGACGCGGGCCCAGCGATGTTCCGCGAAGCGGGTGACGTGGACACGGCTGCGGCGCTGCTGACCCTGGACGACGGCACCCTGGTGACGGCGACGGCCACCCGGTGCAACGGAGCCGGTTACGACGTGCGCATGGAGCTGGCGGGCGAGCTGGGGCAGATCGCGGTCGGCCTCGACGACCGTACGCCGCTGGCCTCGGCCGAGCCGCAGGGCCCGCCCGCGCCGGCCAAGCCCTGGCCGGGTTTCCTGGAGCGGTTCGCCCCGGCGTACGAGGCCGAACTGGACGTGTTCCTCGGTGTCGTGCGCGGCGAGCTGGTGAACCCCTGCGACGGCCGGGAGGCCCTGCACGCGCTGCGCATCGCCGAGGCGTGCGAGCTGTCGCGCGCCCTTCGCCGTCCCGTGCGGATGACGGAGATCGCCGAGGCCTGAAGCCCGCTACCAGGCCACCGGCAAGCTCTGCGGCCCCCGGATCAGCATGCCGGTGCGCCAGGACAGCCGAGCCGGATCCGTGTCGAGCCGCAGCCCCGGGCAGCGCTCCAGGAGCGACCGGACAGCGATGCGGGCCTCGATTCGGGCCAGTGGCGCCCCCAGGCAGTAGTGGATGCCGTGCCCGAAGGCGACGTGCCCGCGGGCGTCCCGCGTGATGTCGAACCGGTCGGCGTCCGGGTAACGGGCGGGGTCACGGTCGCAGTCGGCCATCGCGACCAGGACGAGCTCGCCGCCGCCGGGGATCACCGTGCCCGAGACGTCGAGCGGCTCGGTGGTGAAACGGTACGTAGGGGTCTCGACGGGGCCCTCGTAACGGAGCGTCTCCTCGACCGCGTTGTCGATGAGCCCGAAGTCGGAGCGCAGAGCCGCCAGTTGACCGGGATGGGTCAGCAGGCTCAGGACGCCGTTGGAGATGAGGTTGACCGTGGTCTCGTGTCCGGCGACGAGCAGCAGCCAGGCCATTCCCAGGAGTTCGTCGGCGGAGAGCTGATCACCGTCGTCGTCCGACGTGTGGATCAACGCGCTCATCAGGTCGTCCCCCGGGGCCGCGCGCTTCTCCGCGACCAGCTCCGCCAGGTACCCCGTCATGGCGGCGGTGGCCCGGGCGCGCGCCTCTGCGTCCAGGGACGACACAGCGGTCTCGGACCATGCGCGGAACACCTGCCGGTCCAGGGACGGTACACCCAGCAGTTCGCAGATGACGGCCATCGGCAGAGGTGACGACAGCGCCTGGACCAGGTCGGCGCTCCGGCCGGGACCGCCGGTCATCGAGTCGAGGAGTGCGTCCGTCATCTCCTGGACACGCGGGGCGAGCCGTTCCATGCGGCGTGGGGTGAACTCCCGGGTCACGAGCCTGCGCAGCCGGGTGTGGTCCGGGGCGTCCGAGCCCAGCATGGACGTCCCCACGGAGACCTTGCGGACCCCCAGCGCGGGCGACGCCCTGCGCCAGTCCTTGGAGAGCCGCTGGTCGGCGAGGAGCGCCCTCCCCGCCTCGTACCCGACGACGAGCCAGGCCTGCGCGCCCTCCGGGATGCGGACCCGGTGCACCGGCCCGCGTGCGCGTAAGCGCGCGTAGACGGGATACGGGTCGCGGATGAAGTCGTCGCCGAGTGCACCGAGGTCGAGCAGGGCTTCCGTGGTCACCGTGGTTCCCTTCAGGTCGGCAGTGCCGAGAGAACGGTCCCCTGGGCCACCGCGCAGAGTCTCTCGGCCCTCTCGTCGTCCGCGGTGTACAGATCGCAGCGTACGACGGCCTGTCTGCGGCCCGTGTGGACGACGGCGGCGCGGGCGATCAGCGTACGTCCGCCCGCCGGACGGACGTACTGGATGGAGAAGCCGCCGGTCAGGACGGCGGCGCCGAGAGTCGTCCCCGCGGCGAAGGTCAGCGCGTTGTCGGCCGCGTAGGACAGCACTCCGCCGTGCAGGAACCCGTTCTGCTGGGTGAGCTCCTCGCGCACGTCGACTTCGAGGACGGCCGCGCCGTCCCCGAACTCCGTGATCCGCGCGCCGACGAGAGCGCTGAACGGCTGGCTGTCGAGGACCTGCTGGGCCATGTGGAAGGAGAGTTCGGTCATGGACGTCATCCCACATCACCAGCGCACCGGCAGACGGCGGACTCCCCGGAGCAGCATCCCGGGCAGCCAGTCGGGCTCCCCGCCGTCCGGGTCGCGCACCAGGCCGGGGCAGCGGTCCAGCAGTGCCCGGATGGCGATGCGGCCCTCCATCCTGGCCAGCGGAGCGCCCAGGCAGAAGTGGACGCCGTGCCCGAAGGCCAGGTGACCCTGCGCCTCGCGCCGGATGTCGAAGGTGTCCGGATCCGGATAGCGGCCGGGGTCGCGGTCCCCGGAGCCGAGGGCGACCAGGACCGCCTCGCCCTGCGGGATGACCACCCGGCCGATCGCGACGGGCTCACGGGTGAAGCGGAAGGTGGCCGTCCCGACCGGCCCGTCGTAGCGGAGCATCTCCTCGACCGCGCCGTCGGTCAGCTCCGGCCGGGCGCGGAGCAGGGCCAGCTGATCCGGGTGGTCGAGCAGGGCGCGTACGCCGTTGGCGATGAGGTTCACCGTCGTCTCGTGCCCCGCCACCAGGAGCAGGAAGGCCATGCCGATCAGCTCGTCGGGCGACAGCCGGCCGCCCTCGTCGTCACGTGCCTGGATCAGGGCGCTCATCAGGTCGTCGCCGGGGGCGCACCGCTTGTCCTCGGTCAGTTCCTCCAGGTAGGCGCCCATCGCGCGGACCGCCTCGCCCTCCTTCTCGGACGAGACGGGCGCCACGATGGCGTTGGAGAGGAGACGGAAGGCGTCCCGGTCGATGTCGGGTACGCCCAGGAGTTCGCAGATCACGGTCATGGGCAACGGGAAGGCGAACGCGTCGATGAGGTCGGCGCTCCCGGCCGGAACCATCGCGTCGAGCAGGTCGGCGGTGATCTGCTCGACCCGCGGGCGCAGCGCCTCGATCCGCCGGGCGGTGAACTCGCGCGCGACGAGTCCGCGCAGCCGGGTGTGGTGGGGGGCGTCCATCTCCAGCATGTTGGCGTTGATCGGGTTGCTCGACGCCGACCAGGCCTCCGTCGTCCGCCAGTCCTTGCTGAACCGCTGGTCCGCGAGGGCCGATCGGGCCTCCTCGTACCCGACGATCATCCAGACCCGCTCGAACTCGTCGGTACGGACCGGGTGCACCGGCCCCTCGGCGCGCAGCTCCGCGTAGTACGGATAAGGATTCGCACTGAAGTCCCGCGCCCCGCGCAGATCGACCACGGACATCGTCCCGCCCCCATTCTCCGGTCTGACCGGTTCAGCCTAGGTGGCGCCTCGTGTCCCGTCCTCGTCCTCATGGAGGAGACCCGCGTCATGCACCAACAGGGCGATCTGGACACGGTTGTTGAGCCCGGGTCCGGCGAGGATCCGGTGATGTCGACGACCCGGTCCCGTACGGTCCGGCGCGGTCTCCCCCGGTGGCCGGGCACCTCGTGGCCGTGCAGCACCGAGGGCAGCAGCCAGGGGTACTCCGTGCGGGTCATATCGACAGATCTACGCAGCGGGAAGGCGCTGCCTGGCCTTGCGCGGGAAGAGGGATGCCAGAGTCTCACGATCCACGACTTCCGTAGTCGCCCCGCAGACCGGTGGCCGACGCGAGCGCGAGCCGGTCCGCGCCAGGCTCGGCGCATGAAGAAATGCGTGGAGACGGGCGGGTTCGTCGTGTTCGCGCAGGGCGCCGCGGGGCTGCTGTGAGTGGACGGGCTGGTTCAGGCTGTGGGCCGTGGTGGCGAAGCTGGACTTCCTCGACGACCACGGGCTCTTCGTGAACCTCGTGCTGGTCGTGACGGGCGGTGCCGTGAGGGTCGCGGCGGACTCGATCAGGACGTGACGTCGGCGCGGCGGCGCCCCCACGCGGTGCCCGTCAGGACGAGCACCGCGCCCAGCACGCCCGTCACGCCCAGGCGCTCGCCCCCGAGGGCGATGCCCACCGCGGCGGCCCAGAGCGGCTCCGTGCCGAGCAGCAGGCTGACCCGGGACGGCGAGGTACGGCGTACCGACCACATCTGCACGAAGAACGCGAACAGCGTGCAGAAGACGGACAGGAAGAGCAGCCCGGCCCACTCGCCCGCGCCGAAGTCCGCCGCCACCGTCCACGGCGCCGCCCCGGTCCCGGGGACGGCGGCCAGGACGGCGAAGACGGCGACCGCGCTGCCCAGCTGCACCGTGGTCAGGGAGAGCGAGTCGGCGTCCTGGACCGCCTTGATGCGGGCCATGGCCAGGACGTGGACCGTACGCGCGAGAGCCGCGAGCAGCATCAGGAGATCGCCCGTCGAGGGGCTGGTGAAGCCACCGCCCTGCGTCAGCAGCACCACACCGGCGACGGAGAGGCCGGCGGCCGCGAGGAAGCCCGCAGGTGGCCGGACCCGGCTCACGGCCGCCTCGGCCAGCGGGGTGAAGATCATCGTGAGGCTGATGATGAGCCCCGCGTTGGTCGCCGAGGTGTGCACGACGCCGTACGTCTCCAGCAGGAAGATCCCGCTGAGCACGAGCCCCAGCAGGCCGGCGCCCCGCCACTGGGGGCCGCTCAGCGCCCGCAGTCCGCGCCACCCGGCGACGGCCAGGGCCGGCAGGACGATCGCGAAGCGGAGCACCAGGACGGCGATCACGGTGTGCGTCGTGGTGATGCCCTTGGCCGCGAGGTAGCTGGCACCCCAGACGGCGGCGACCAGCAGGAGCGGCAGGTCGGTGACCCACGCACGGCGGGGCGGTGCGAGGGCGGGCAGGACGGCAGAGGACACGTGGCTCTCCTGGTTCTCCACAGAAGCGATGTGGAGACCTCGCCGGCTCACACGGGAGCGGTCACCGTACCGAACGGCCGGGCCCTTCGGGAACCTCTGTCCACAGGGCGACTCGGCCACCTGTTCGCAGGGGTCGTCACGGGACGAAGCGGTCTCCCGCCGGTACCGGCTCCTCCTAGAATGTCGGTCTTGGGACGCTCGGACACACGGAGTTGGCACATGGGTGGAGCGCGGCTGGACGGACGGGTCGAGCGGGGGAACCAGACCAGGCAGCTGGTGCTGGGGCGCGCGGTCCACGTCGCCTCGACCGAGGGGCTGGAGGGCCTGTCGCTCGGCCGGCTGGCCACGGAGCTGAAGCTGAGCAAGAGCGGTGTGTTCGCACTGTTCGGCTCGAAGGAGGAGCTGCAGCTCGCCACCGTCCGCGCCGCCGTGGCCATCTTCGTGGAACACGTGCTGACACCGACCCGGGCGGCACCGCCCGGTCTGGGACGCGTCTGGCGGATGTGCGAGAGCTGGCTCTCCTACTCGCAGCGCCGGGTGTTCAGCGGTGGCTGTTTCTTCTACGCGACCATCGCCGAGTTCGACTCCAGGGAGGGCAAGGTGCACGACGCGCTGGCCTCCACGCAGACGGGCTGGGTCACCTTCGTGGAGGAGACCGTCGAGGAGGCCAGGGCGCGGGGTGAACTCGCCGCGGACACGGACGTCTCGCAACTGGCCTTCGAGCTCATCGCGTTCATGGAACTGGCCAACGCCGAGTCGGTCCTGCACAACAACAACCCCGGCTACACCAAGGCGGCGCGGGCCATCCTCGGCCGGCTGCACGCCGCGGCGCCCGACCCTGCCGTACTGCCGGCCGTCCCCTGAGAGAGGCGCCGCCCCGGAGACAGGCGGCCCGCCCCTCAGTCGGAGCGCGGGTCCGAAGGTCCGGTGTCGCCCATGGCCCGGCGGTCCTGGTCGGTCCACTTGCTGGTGTCCCGGGGAGTGACGTACGGCTCCTCCAGGTGCGGATGACCGCCGATGACGGCCCGCTCCCGGGCCGTCTCCGCATCGAATTCGAGCCCGAGCAGGACCGCCAGGTTCGTGATCCACAGCCAGACCAGAAAGATGATCACTCCTGCCAGAGCGCCGTAGGTCTTGTTGTACGAGCTGAAGTTGGCGACGTAGACGGCGAACACGGCCGAGACGGCCATCCAGATGAGCAGCGCCAGCAGACTTCCCAGCGACACGAACTTGAAGCCCCGGCCCTTGGCGTTGGGCGCCGCCCAGTACAGGATCGCCAGCATGACGGTCACCAGCACGACCAGGACGGGCCATTTCGCGATCGACCAGACGGTCATGGCCGTGTCGCCGACACCCAGCGCGGTGCCGAGCCGGCTGGCGAGTCCGCCCGACAGCACGACGATCAGCGCGCTCACACAGGCCAGCACCATCAGCACCAGAGTCAGTCCGACGCGGACCGGGAGCACCTTCCAGGCCGGGCGGCCCTCGGGCAGGTCGTACACGACGTTGGAGGTCCGCATGAACGCGGCCACGTAGCCCGAGGCCGACCACAGGGCCGCCGCCAGACCCACGATCGCCATCACCCAGCCGGTCCCACTGCTGGACTGCAGCTGCTTCACCGCGTTGCCGAGGACGTCACGCGCCGCGCCCGGGGCCAGTTTCCGGATGTTGTCCAGGACGGTCTGCGTGGCCGACTCGCCCGCGATACCGAGCAGCGAGACGAGGACCAGCAGGGCCGGGAACAGGGCCAGGATTCCGTAGTAGGTCAGCGCTGCCGCCCGGTCGGCGAGCTCATCCCGCTTGAACTCCTTCAGCGTGCGTCTCAGCACCGCCCCCCACGACGCCCTGCCGACCTTCGTGGGCGTGTCGGGTGCGTCCCGCTCCACCTGCGGGTCCGGACCGGCACCCGCCCTGCCCCCACCGGCGTCCGGGCCGTCCTGATTCCGATGTTCATGCGACATGAGGAGAAGACAACCGCAGGAACGCCCGATACGCGACCTTACGACCGGTTCGCACATCTGGATGGGCGAACCCCCCGCTGCCCGGCTCCTGTCACACCTCGGGGTCGAACGTCCCGAACCGCGCACGTCCCGCGGGCCGGTAGGTGTGGATCGCGATGCCGCTCCCGGTGGTCCGGGCACCGGTCAGCTCGAAGGCCGTCGGCTGCCCTCCGTCCGGGAACAGCCGCCTGCCGCTGCCCAGGTAGACCGGGTACACCAGGAGGTTGACCTCGTCGATCAGGTCATGGGCCATGAGGGACTGCGCGAGTGTGCCGCTTCCGTGGATCTGCAGCTCACCCTCGGCCGTCCGCTCCTTGAGCCCGGCGACCTCGGCGGGCACATCGCCCGCGACCACCGTGGTGTTCTCCCACACCGGGTCGGTGAGGGTGGTGGAGACGACGTGCTTGGGCAGGGTGTTGAGGCGTGAGGCGATGGGGTCCTGCGGGTCGGTGACCTGGGGCCAGTAGGCGGAGAAGATGTCGTAGGTACGCCGTCCGAGGAGAAAGGCGCCCGATCGGTCGAAGACCTCGTCCATGAAGTTCCCCATGCCTTCGTCCGCGAAGGGCACCAGCCATCCGCCGTACTCGAACCCGCCCGTGGTGTCCTCGTCGGGGCCTCCGGGTGCCTGCATCACGCCGTCGAGGGACACGAACGTGGTGAGAGTCAGCTTCGCCATGGTCCTGCTCCTTCCTGCCCCGGCGCCTCGGGTGAGGGACCCCGGCAGTCGTGGTGCTTCCACCTGTTGCGACCCCACTTTCGCCCCGGATTCACCGGTGCGCCCGGTGACCGCCCTCCGCCGTGCTGCACGACGGACGCCGAGAACCCGTTCTACGCTGGCAAGGACGGTCAGCGAACGAAACGGGAGACCATGAGCCAGACACCGCCTCCGGTCCGCAACCTCCACGACGGCAGCACCATCCCCGCGGTGGGCCTCGGTACCTGGCCGCTCGACGACGAGGCTGCCGAGAAGGCTGTCGCCGGTGCGCTGCAGCTCGGTTACCGGCTCGTGGACACCGCGCTGAACTACCGGAACGAGACCGGCACCGGCCGCGGGATCGCCCGCTCCGGAGTGCCGCGGCGGGAAATCCTCGTGACCACCAAGGTGCCCGGCCGCCACCACGGGTACGAGGAGACACTGGCCTCCTTCGAGGAGTCCCGGAGCAAGCTGGGGCTGGAGTACGTCGACCTGTATCTCATCCACTGGCCACTGCCCCGGGTGGACAGGTACGTCGACACCTGGAAGGCCATGATCAAGCTCCGCGAGGACGGCCTCGTGCGCTCCATCGGCGTCTCCAATTTCACGGCGGAGCACTTGGACCGGCTGGAGCGGGAGACGGGGGTGCTGCCCGTGGTGAACCAGATCGAGATGCATCCCCTGCTCCCCCAGGAGGACCTGCGGGCGGTGCACGACGCGAAGGGCATCGTCACGGAGAGCTGGAGTCCGCTGGCCCGGGGACGTCAGGTGCTGGAGGCCCCGGAGGTGATCGCCGCCGCCGAGGCCCACGGGGTGACCCCGGGCCAGGTCGTGCTGCGGTGGCACACCCAGCTGGGGGCGGTGCCGATCCCGAAGTCCGCCGACCCCGGGCGGCAGCGGGAGAATCTCGGCCTGTTCGGCTTCGAGCTGACCCAGCAGGAGCTGGACCGTATCGGAGCCCGGCCGTCGCACCGCTTCGGAGGGGACCCCGACACGCACGAGGAGTTCTGACGGCGCCGTGGATCACGGCGGCGGTCACCGGTTGCGCGGGGTGACCTCCGACATCCGGGACCAGTCGTCCCCGGGGACCTCGACGTTGATGATCTCCGGGACCTCGCTGACGAGCTCCGACATGGTGTCGATCGCGGCCTTGAAGTGCTCGGAGTTCACGTGCGCCACGCCCGCCTCCTGCGAGGCGAACGCCTCGAGCAGGATGAACTGGTCCGGGTTCTCGACGCTGTAGGACCAGTCGAAGAAGAGGTTGCCCGGCTCCTGGCGGGTGGCGAGGGTGAAGTCCTCGACAGCCGGCAGCCAGTTGTCCCGCTCTGCGGTACGCACGGTGAACTTGACGGCGATGAAGATCATGGCGACTCCTGGTCGGGGCGGCGACATCCCGACCAGGGTCCCATATCCCTACAGGCCGGGCATGAACCGGCACACCCTCCCGCGGCCCCCACACGGTGCGCGGGGGCTTCGTGATCACCGAGCGTGGGGAGGTCCGTGATCATTCGGACCCGCGCCCCGCCGGCGGTGTTTCCCGGCACCGCTGCCGGGGATCGCTGCCGGGCCGGGCCGAGGAGGGAGCTCAGTCACCCGTCACCCCGTCGGTCCGCTCACGAAGGAAGTCGGCGTGGCCGTTGTGACGGGCGTACTCCTGGATCATCAACACGTAGACGAAGCGCAGACTGAGGGAGACCCCGGGAGCGGACACGAAGGTCTCGTCGAGGCCACGCCCGGCGGCCACCAGGTCGCACGCTCCGATCTCGGCCCTGAAGAGTCCGAAGTCCCGCTCCGCATCGGCTGCGTCCACTCCCTTGAATCCCTCGTCGCCGTCCGCCGGGCCGGTGAAGACATCACCGACAGCCTCACCCGCGAGGCTCCGCCGGAACCACCATCGCTCCATCTCCGCCATGTGCCGGACCAGTCCGAGGAGAGTGAGGGGCGACGGTTCCACGGTCGTCCGCGCCAGTTGGGCGGGCTCGAGCCCGGCGCACTTGGCCAGCAGCGTTTCCCGGTGCCAGCCCAGCCAGCCCTCCAGCATCTGACGTTCAGTCACGGTACCCAAGGCGCCCAACTGCGTGGTGCGCTCGATCGATGGCGCTGTCCATGTCATGAATCGACCCTGCACTGCCGCGAGCCACCTCGCCACCGTATATCCTCCGGCGTGGCCGGAGGATTGACGCACACCGTGCGGCCCCCGGCCTCAGGTCACTGTCCGCCGAGCTCCTCGTGGCGGGCTGCCAGCCGCGCCGCGCCCTCGCCGGTCAGCGAGCCGAAGAGCCGCAGCCGGGAGATCCCGCCGTCCGGGAAGATGTCGATCCGGACGTGCGTGCCGCGCACGGGCCCCGGCAGGACGAAGCGGTGGTTGGTGTCGGGCTGGAGCCGGGTGCGGGGCAGAATCTCCGTCCGTTCGCCGTCCGCGCCGTCGCTGACCGAGATCGCTGCCCAGCCCGCCGCGTTGCCCTTGAGACAGGCGGTGTCGATCTCGACCGCCCGGATCTCCGACTGCTCGGCCAGCCGGTAGCGGATCCAGTCGTTCCCCTTGTCGCGCCGACGGCGGGTCTCCCAGCCGTCGTCCATCTTGCGGGAGCGGCCCGGCGCGATGGTGTTGGTGGCCGGGGAGTAGAAGCGGTCGGAGGCGTCCTCGACCTCGCCGCCGTTCTCCAGGGCGACCAGGTCGAACGTGCCGAGTGCGGCCAGCCATGCCGGGTCGGGCGCGACCTCACCGTGGACGCGCAGGCGGGCTATGCCGCCGTCGGGGTGCTGGTTGACCCTCAGATGTGTGAAGCGCTGCCCGGCGTCGACCGTGAAGCCGTTCGCCGCGTGGCCGCCGACGGCCGTACGGGGAACGAGGGTTGTCCACTTCACGTCGGGCGCGAGGAGGTCCTCGGGCGACGGGGAGCCGGGCAGCGAGGTGGCCTCGACGGAGACCGACTGCGGGTAGTTGCCACGGAAGTGCGCGGTGTCGACGATCAGCCCGCGCACCACACCAGCAGCGCCGAGGCGCACGAGGGCCCAGTCGTGGTCCTCGTCGGCGGGGTGCGGTTCGGCGGCGCTCGTGCCACGCCGGCGGCGGGTCTCCCAGCCGTCCATGATCTTGCCCTTGTGGCCGAAGCGCTCGGGGTCGAACTCGGCGGGCTCCGGTTTCAGCAGGTTCTCGCGCTCGGCGAAGAACTCGTCGTTGGCGGCGATGACACCGGCGCCGAGACGCCGGTCGGCGAGGTCCACGAGGTGGGTGAAGGGGAAGTCCGCGGTCCGGTAGTCGGCGTACGGGTCGCCTCCTCCGTACGGGCTCGCGTCGCCGGTGAAGTGCGGTACGGCCGTCATGGTCACTGGTTCCTCTCGAGGAGCCGGCCGGTGGGTTCGGCGAGTACGCCGTCGGCGGCGATCCGCGTGCCGCGCAGCCAGGTGGACCTGACGACGCCGTACAGGGTCTTCCCGGCATAGGCGGTGACCTGGTTGCGGTGGAAGAGCCCGGCCGGGTCGACGGTGAAGGTCTCGTCGGGGGCGAGTACGGCGAAGTCCGCGTCCCGTCCGGCTTCGATGGCGCCCTTGCGGGTGAGGCCGGCGAGTCCGGCGGGGGCGGCCGACATCCAGCGGACGACGTCGTCGAGGGTGTGACCACGCCGGCGCGCCTCGGTCCAGATGGCGGGCAGTCCGAGCTGGAGCGAGGAGATCCCGCCCCAGGCGGACGCGAAGTCGGGGGTCTTGAGGTCCGTGGTGCAGGGCGAGTGGTCGGAGACGACGCAGTCGATGGTGCCGTCGGCGAGCCCGGCCCAGAGCGCGTCCTGGTTGGCGGCCTCCCGGATGGGCGGACAGCACTTGAACTCCGTCGCTCCGTCGGGGACTTCCTCGGCGGTCAGGGTGAGGAAGTGCGGGCACGACTCCACGGTGACGCGTACGCCCTCGCGCTTGGCCGCGGCGATCAGCGGCAGGGCGTCGCTGGAGGAGAGGTGAAGGACGTGGACGCGGGCGTTCAGCCGCTTGGCGTGCGCGATGAGGCCCTCGATGGCGGCGTTCTCCGCGTCGCGGGGGCGGGAGGCCAGGAAGTCGGCGTACTTCTCCCCGCTCCGCTGCGGGGCGTCGGCCAGGTGGTGGGGATCCTCGGCGTGCACGATCAGCAGGCCGCCGAGGCCCGCGATCTCGGCCATGGAGCGGGCCAGCTGCTCCTGGTCCAGCTCGGGGAACTCCTCGACGCCGGAGGGCGAGAGGAAGCACTTGAAGCCGAAGACGCCGGCCTCGTACAGCGGGCGCAGGTCCTTGGTGTTGGAGGGGATCGCACCGCCCCAGAAGCCGGTGTCGATGTGCGCCTTGGGGGCGGCCACCCGCTGCTTCACGCGAAGGTGCTCGACCGTGGTGGTCGGCGGGAGTGAGTTGAGCGGCATGTCGAGCAGGGTCGTGATGCCACCGGCCGCCGCGGCGCGGGTGGCGGTCCAGAAGCCTTCCCACTCGGTGCGGCCGGGGTCGTTCACGTGGACATGGGTGTCGACGAGCCCCGGCAGCAGGACGTCGTCACCGAAGTCCTCCACGCGGGCACCACCGGGCACCTCGGAGTCGTACGGCAGGACCGCCTCGATCTCCCCGCCGGCGACGAGGACCGCTGCGGCGCGAGTGCCCTCGGGGGTGACGACGCGCGTCGAGCGGAGTACCAGCTTCACGTCCACACCGGACACCTGTGCTCCTCATGCAGATTCAACGATTTGTTGAAGGAGTCTTCACTCGGGGGAGCGGCCCGTCAAGACCCGCCCCCCTCTCGCGGCGGCCAGTGGACCGTCGACGACCCCCCTTGGAGATTTCCACGAAGTAAAAGTTCATTTTCGACAGGCGGAACGTAGAATGGGCCAGGAGCGGCACCACCGCGTTCCGCGCCGAAGGCGGCCCGGAACGCCGACACCGGGACAAAACAGGCCCTGACCGGCAAGGACGCCGCACCGGGAGCAGTGGGCCGATCGGGAACAGCCCGGTAGGCTGCTGCCTTGCCCTCCGCTTCGAAAGGACCGTTGACGTGCCGCCGTCCCACGCCAGCACATCCGACTCCAAACCCGCCGGTCCCACGGGCGGCGTGCAGTCCCTCGAGCGCGCCTTCGATCTGCTGGAGCGCATGGCGGACGCCGGGGGCGAGGTCGGGCTCAGCGAGCTCTCCGCGAGCAGCGGGCTCCCCCTCCCCACCATCCACCGGCTGATGCGCACCCTGGTCGTGTGCGGTTACGTACGCCAGCAGCCCAACCGGCGTTACGCACTGGGCCCGCGCCTGATCCGCCTGGGCGAGTCGGCGTCCCGACTGCTGGGCACCTGGGCGCGGCCGTACCTCCAGCGGCTGGTCGAGGAGACCGGCGAGACGGCGAACATGGCACTGCTCGACGGGGACGAGATCGTGTACGTCGCCCAGGTGCCCTCGAAGCACTCGATGCGGATGTTCACCGAGGTCGGCCGGCGGGTCCTTCCCCACTCCACCGGCGTCGGCAAGGCCCTCCTCGCGCACACCCCGGCGGACGAGGTGCGCGCCCTGCTGGCCCGTACGGGAATGCCTGCGGCCACCGAGAAGACGATCACCACGCCGGACGGCTTCCTCGACGCGCTGGAACAGGTGCGGAGGGCGGGTTACGCGGTGGACGACAACGAGCAGGAGATCGGGGTCCGCTGCCTCGCGGTCTCGGTACCGGACTCCCCCACCTCGGCCGCCATCTCCATCTCCGGGCCCGCGGGCCGGGTGACGGAGACGGCGACCGAGCGGATCGTGCCGATCCTGCAGCAGATCGCGAAGGAGCTCTCCGAAGCCCTGGCGAGCAGCACCGGCCAGGCGGGCTGACGCCGGGCGCGCCCACGGGCCTCTCCTCGATCCGACGCGCCCTCAGGCCGGGGCGGACGTCGTCCGCCCGTCCTCCACGCTCACCGTCCCGGCCACCCGGTCGAGGTGCGCCCGGTCATGGGTCACCGTGACCGGGCCGTCGAGCGCTCCGGGGTCGGTCAGACCGGCCAGCAGATCGAGGGCCGCGTGGACTCACGCACGTCGGCGGCGGCCGGGGCGACCGCGCGCCGCCTGATCCGCCGTTGACCGGACCGTCGCTTCCGCTCCCCCGGGCGGCGCCCCCTGCCCCACACGTCCGGCCTCACCCGCGCGGCGGCTCCCCGAACAGGTCGACCGCCATCCGCACCTCCCGCAGCCCGGGCGCCAGCGCGCTGACCGAGCCGATCGCCCCCGCGACCAGCAACAGCGAACGGCGCAGCCGGGGGATCTCGGGCCTGCCGCTGACGGCCATGCTGTCGAGCGCGGCCAGCTCGTCCTCGGCGATGCCCCGGTCCGGAAACTCGGCGGGGTGTCCCGCCAGTTCACGGCGGAGCCGGGAGACCGCCGTACGCAGCTCCGTCACCCTCGGGTCCTCGCCGCTCCCGGTCAACCGCTCCTGCCCCACGCTTCGCAACAAAGCACTCCCCCTCGCACGTCGTCGTGCCCGTGTGTCGGCCTGTCCCCGGCGGGCGGTCAAGTGCCTGGGGACATCGTCAAGTTAACGCCACAAAAGGTCGCGTGCGCCACCGTGCGGACGAGGAATGAGGGTACTCCTGAGGGGTGACGCCCTTTCCGCCGGTACGCACGACGCAGTGGTATCCAGGGGGCATGTCTCACACACAACGGATCCCCGTGGTCGCCGGGGTACTGCTCGCTGCCGGCGGCGGCCGGCGCCTCGGTGGCAGGCCCAAGGCACTCCTGGAACACCGCGGCCGCCCCCTGGTCGAGCACGCGGTGCGGGCGCTGCGCAACGGCGGGTGCGGACCTGTCCACGTCGTCCTGGGCGCGGCGGCACAAGAGGTGCGGGCCCTGGCAGACCTCTCCGCGTGCACGGTGACCGAGAACCCGTCGTGGGAGGAGGGGATGGGCTCCTCGCTCCGGGCGGGGCTGGGCGCCCTCGCCGGTTCGGACGCGGACGCGGCTCTCGTGTTCCTGGTCGATCAGCCGGGCATCGGGGCCGAGGCGGTGGCCCGCGTCCGCTCGGCGTACCGCTCCCGGACGACCCTGGCGGCCGCCGCGTACGACGGGGAGCGAGGCCATCCCGTGCTGTTCGGGGCCGACCGGTGGACGGACGTCTTCTCGTCGGTTGCGGTCGGCGACCAGGGGGCACGCGCGTACCTGCGGGCGCACCGCGGTGCGATCACGCTCGTCGAGTGTTCCGATGTGGCTCAGGCGTACGACATCGACACGGCGGAGGACCTGACGCACCTGGAGTGAACGGACCGTGTCGGACCTGGCACGCCGAGCCACCATGCACGGCGCGTCTGTCGACCCGGAGAATCTCGACATCAACAAACCATTGAACTTCCACCATGAGGAAACTAATATCCACTGATCAGAAGCCCATGGTTCCGCTTCCGGTCCCCGGCGGTACCCATGGCCGTATCTCGGAGCCCTGGCACCCCGTGCCGCCCTGGGCGACCCGGCGGCCGTGGGATGCCGCCGCACCACCCGCTGAAGGAGTGACAGCTCATGTCCGCACCAGCGCCGTCCCCGCTGGCCATCGTCGATGCCGAGCCCCTGCCGAGGCAGGACGAGGTCCTGACCGATGCGGCCCTCGCGTTCGTGGCCGAGCTGCACCGGCGGTTCACGCCCCGGCGTGACGAGCTGCTCGCCCGCCGGGGCGAGCGCCGCACCGAGATCGCCCGCACGTCCACGCTGGACTTCCTGCCCGAGACGGAAGCGGTGCGCGCGGACGACACGTGGAAGGTCGCCCCGGCTCCGGCCGCACTGGACGACCGCCGGGTGGAGATCACCGGCCCGACCGACCGCAAGATGACCATCAACGCCCTGAACTCGGGCGCCAAGGTCTGGCTCGCCGACTTCGAGGACGCGTCCGCCCCCACGTGGGAGAACGTGATCACCGGCCAGCTCAACCTGATCGACGCCTACACCCGGAACATCGACTTCACCGACCCGAAGTCGGGCAAGTCGTACGCACTCAAGCCCGCCGAGGAGCTCGCCACGGTCGTCACGCGCCCGCGCGGCTGGCACCTGAACGAGCGCCACCTCCAGCTCGACGGCACCCCGGTGCCCGGCGCGCTGGTCGACTTCGGCCTCTACTTCTTCCACAACGCGCAGCGCCTGATCGACCTCGGCAAGGGCCCGTACTTCTACCTGCCGAAGACGGAGTCGCACCTGGAGGCCCGCCTCTGGAACGACATCTTCGTCTTCGCCCAGGACTACGTCGGCATCCCGCAGGGAACGGTCCGCGCCACGGTCCTGATCGAGACGATCACCGCGGCGTACGAGATGGAGGAGATCCTCTACGAGCTCCGCGACCACGCCTCCGGGCTGAACGCGGGCCGCTGGGACTACCTCTTCTCCATCGTCAAGAACTTCCGTGACGGCGGCTCGAAGTTCGTCCTGCCGGACCGCAACCTGGTCACGATGACCGCCCCGTTCATGCGGGCGTACACCGAACTCCTGGTCCGCACCTGCCACAAGCGCGGCGCGCACGCCATCGGCGGTATGGCGGCCTTCATCCCCTCGCGGCGCGACGCCGAGGTCAACAAGGTCGCCTTCGAGAAGGTCAAGGCCGACAAGGACCGTGAGGCCGGCGACGGCTTCGACGGCTCCTGGGTGGCCCACCCGGACCTGGTCCCGATCGCGATGGCCTCCTTCGACGCCGTCCTCGGTGACAGGCCGAACCAGAAGGACCGCCTCCGCGAGGACGTCTCGGTGGCGGCGGGTGACCTGATCGCCATCGACACGCTGGACGCGAAGCCTTCGTACGACGGCCTGCGCAACGCGGTCGCGGTCGGCATCCGCTACATCGAGGCGTGGCTGCGGGGCATGGGCGCGGTCGCCATCTTCAACCTGATGGAGGACGCGGCCACCGCCGAGATCTCGCGCTCGCAGATCTGGCAGTGGATCAACGCGGACGTCGTGTTCGAGAACGGCGAGCACGCCACGGCGGACCTGGCGCGCAAGGTCGCCGCCGAGGAACTGGCCGCGATCCGGGCGGAGATCGGTGACGATGCCTTCGAGTCCGGCAAGTGGCAGCAGGCCCACGACCTGCTGCTCCAGGTCTCGCTCGACCAGGACTACGCGGACTTCCTGACGCTGCCGGCGTACGAGCAGCTGGGCTGACACCTCTCGCGCGGTCGACCGCCCCCCGGTGCCGTCGGCACCGGGGGGCTGCGTATGCCGCGATGCGATCGGCTTCAGGAAGGCGTCAGGCCGACAGATCTGACCCGCTCCTCCAGGACTGCCTGAGCACCCTCGAGGTCGGCGAACCTGGCCGCCGGCGTACCACTTCTGACGTGTGGCGGCGGCCGCGGCTCGTCCGCCCGTCCCACCATCCGCCGGTCGGCGAACCGTGAGCGTACCTGCGTACCGTCTCCGTTGATACCCTGAAGTTCGCTGACACACGCGGGTTTGATGCGCCTTCCGCGCAGGCCGCAACGGTCCGGTCCCGCTCCGCCACACGAGCTGGGACGCGAGACGTTGGTCTCGCTCGAACAAGAGAGTGGGAGGGACCGTGGCCCTTGGTGGGGGGACGTGGCAGCGACTGACCGCCGTGGTGCTCGTCATGGCGGTGGCGGCCGGGTGTACGGGGCAGGGCGAAGGCGCGGGCGGCGGAAACGACGAAGACCTGCTGCGGAACCACGACTGGACGCAGATGCCGGGCACCACCGCGCGGAACGACATCCTGCGGGTCAGCGCATCGGATCGGCACATCGTGGAGCAGGACTCCTCCGGCGGCCAGCCCAACCCCCCGCTGAACCTGGCCGGCCCGCATCTCAGGTCCGATGGCGACTTCACCGTCACCGCGCGCATGTCCGGTGTGGGTGACGATGACGGCGACTCATGGCTGCGGCTGTACGGACGGGTACCGGTCATCTACGACGAGTGGCGGCAGGAGCGGCCCTCACTCCGCGTCGGTGTGACCGCCGACGGACAAGTGAAGGTACAGATATGGGACGGCGAGGGCGATGAGCCGGCCACCTCCGAGGATTTCGACTGCGGCTGCTCCGGGACGGTGACGCTCGCCGTCTCGAGCATCGGTGACACATTCCGCGTGAAGGCCGACGGGCGGCGGCTGGGAACCGTGCAGGACCCGGGGGTGTTCGCCGAGGGCACTGTCTGGTTCGGTCTGGAGGCTGACGCGGGCGAAGACGAGCGCCGCGAGGGATGGCGTCTGACGCAGCTGATCGCGCGGGCAGAGAGCGGTGACTCGCTCCGCGTGATCAAGGCGCCGCAGCTACGCCAGGAGCAGTCCGACGACTCGCTGCGTGCGCGGGCCGCAGACGTGGGGCGGCCGTTCGACGTCGGCACCGCCCTGGCCGAGAACCCGCTACTCACCGACTCACGCTACCGGGCGCTCGCGGGGAGCCAGTTCTCCATGCTCACTCCGGAGAACGCGTTCAAGCCACAGTTCCTCCACCCACGCCGGGGCGTCCACGACTTCCGCGACGCGGACCTACTCGTACGCTTCGCCCGCGCAAACGACATGAAGGTGCACGCGCACACCCTCGTCTGGCACGAGGCTCTGCCCAACTGGATGCGGGAGAACGACGACCCCGAGGAGGTGCGCCGGACCATGCTCCGGCACATCGCCATGGTCGCCGGGCACTTCAAGGGAGAAGTCGCGGAATGGGATGTGGTCAACGAGCCCATGTCCGACGACGGGAAGAGCTACACCAACGGGGATCTCGGTCTGCGCTCCGAGCAGAGCCCGTGGTTCGAGGCCATGGGCGAGGAGTACATCGACGAGGCCTTCAGGGCCGCCCACCGGGCCGATCCGAAGGCACGGTTGTTCCTCAACGAGTACGGGGTCGAGGAGGAAGGCGAGCGGTGGGACGCCCTTTACGATCTGGTCAAGCGGCTCAAGGAACGCGGCGTACCGATCGACGGCGTGGGTTTCCAGAACCATGAGTACGCAGCCGGCGACCGCACCGACCCGGAGACCTTCCGCAGCCATGTGCGGGATCTGGCGGAGCTCGGGGTCCAGGCGCGGGTGTCGGAGATGGACGTCCCCATAGGTGAGGACGAGGAGGACGGGCGGCAGACCCAGGCTGATGAGATGGCGGGCAAGCTGCGGGTCTGCCTGGAGGAGCCGAACTGCACATCATTCTCCACATGGGGATTCACCGACCGGTACGGTTCCACCGCCGACACCAAGATCTATCCTCCGCGCACGGCCGATTCCCTGCCGTGGGACGCGGCCCTGCGGCCGAAGCTGGCGTACGAGCGTTTGCTCGAGGCCTTTGACGAGGCGTGAGGAATCACGGATCCGGCCGTGGCCACAGTCTGTCCAGTCGGCGCCGTGCAGTTCTTGCCGAGTCCGGCGACGAAGAGATGTCGCCGCGATTCACTCCGGCCAGCCTGCCGCACGCCCGACCACCTCGAGGTCAGCTCGGGGACTTCACTGGATTGACGCGGACATCGCCCCGTTCGACAGAACGCACTACTTCCAGGCCTCGGGCATCAAGTTACCGCGCCGGGGTGCGGCGCTTCCGGCATGCTGGGAGGTCGGCGCGGACCGCGCGGGCGAAGCACACAACAGTGCGCAGCAGCAGGACGTTCACAGCCGCCCCCAGCCCGCACGCGAGAGCGAGACTGCCCGCACCCCCGTCGCCCGCTCCCCCGCCGCCGTCGAACACGACGGCGAGCGGCATGAGAACGAAGACGTACAGGACGTTCAACCCGGGCTGGGACAGCCCGAACAACAACCCGTCCAGGGGAGAGGGGCCGTGGGCGCCGGCGAGGAGCCCGCCGACCGCCGTCGCGGCGACGTACGCGACGGCCCCGATCCGGGCGGCACGGCGACAGCGGGTACGTCTCATCGTTACGGTCCTCTCGGCATGGCATCTGCGGTGCGGTCAGCCGCCATTGCGGCGCGACCGGCCATGAAGACCATCATTGAACACGTTCATTTCTACTGACGCACCGGCCCTGCGGTGCCGCGATGCCCCATGGGCGGCGAAATCGGTGGCGCCCCACGAGGCGAACCCTTACCTTCCGCTGAGCACAGTGACGTGCGTGACTCGACCGAATGGAGCCAGTCGTGGAGACCGAGGGTGTACGGACCGACCGGCTGGGACTGCTGCTCGGCCAGTTCGACCAGGCCCGAGAGATGGCCCAGGTGCGACTGACGGGGCTCCGCGACGAGGAGTACCTGTGGGAGCCGGTGGCTGGTTGCTGGTCCGTACGGCGTCGGGGCGAGGCCGTGACGCCCCGGGCGTACGGGCCGGGCGAGTGGGTGCTCGACAAGGGCGCCCCGGACATCCCGGCGAACGAGTACGCCGAGATCGCACGGCAGGCCGCAGACGGCATGACGGTCGCCAAGATCGCCGAGGACTGGAGCGTGAGCACCGAGCGGGTCGAAGAGGTCCTCGCCCACACCGGTACGCCGGAGCCCGACGCGACGCCGGTCACCACCATCGCGTGGCGGCTGGGACACCTGCACTCCTGCTTCGCCGGCCAATGGGAGTGGACCTTCGGTGAGCGCCGTCAGGATCCGAATCTCCTGGTCGACTTCACCCCCTCCGCCGCCCTGGCGCTCGACCGTTTCTGGGCACTGATCGACCGCTGGCGCGACGGCGTCGCCGCCATCACGGACGAGCAGCTCGACACAGTCGGCTTCTCGCAGTACCCGTACGGCTCGGACCCCGGCGACCCGTTCGCCACCGTACTGGCGGGGGCCAACCTCGAATTCATCCACCACATGGCCGAGATCGCGTTGCTCCGCGACCTGCGGCGGGCGCGTCTCACCACGCCCGCCTGAAGCCTCGTCTCCGGAGAGGGCGCATCCGGACCGGCGTCGTCAACCGCCGTGCGCCGCGCGGGCGAAAGGGCCGTCCAGAGCCGCCCATTGCAGGAGCAGGACGGTCTTGCCATCGGCGATGCGTCCGTCACGGGTCATGGCGAGGGCCTCGGCGAACGGCAGTTCGATCACCTCGATGTCCTCACCCTCCTCCTCCAGTCCGCCGCCGTCACCGGTCCGGTCGGCCGGGGTGTAGGGGGCCGCGAAGAAGTGGAGGCATTCGGTGACGGAACCGGGGCTCATGTACGCATCGAGCACGCGTGTGAGCGGGCCCAGGGTGACGCCGAGCTCCTCGGCGCTCTCACGCCGGACGGCGGCGGACGGGTCGTCCGCGTCGAGCAGCCCTGCCGCCGCTTCGATGAGCATGCCGTCGGGGTGGCCGTTGACGTAGGCCGGGTACCGGAACTGGCGGGTGAGCAGGACGAGGCCGCGTTCGACGTCGTAAGGCAGGACCACGGCGCCGTTGCCGCGGTCGTAGGTCTCACGCTGCTGGGTGTCCCAGCGCCCGTCGCGCCGGCGGTAGTCCAAGGTGGTGCGCCTCAGGACGTGCCAGCCCTGGGAGGTGAGCTCGACGTCGCGGATCACGACATCGGGGTTGCGGTCCAGGCCGCGTCCGGCCTGGTCGAGGCCGGTACGGCCGCGATGGTCGGGGGTGTCGATGCCGGGGCGGCCTGTCACACGCTCTCCTGCGGGGTGAGGCGGGGGATCTCGGCTGTGTCGTAGTAGACGGGCAGGCCGCGACCGCGGGCGGTGGCGACGTCCTGGTCGGCTCCGGCCGAATCGCCGGGAAGGCGCAGTACGGCGTCGCAATGCGCGAGGAGACGGTCCGCGGTCGGGTAGAGCACCTGGTCGGCGAGGGGTTCGGTGGGGCCCGCGCCGGCTGAGCGCAGGACGGGCAGGGCGATCCACTCACCGATCACGGGGAGGTGGCCGGCGGCGAAGACCGGCCAGACGGCGGCTTCGAGGCGGGCGAGGTTGGCGGCCATCGCCTGCGGGTCGCCGTCGGTGCCGGAGCGGTAAGGGCCGGCGATCAGGATGAGCTTGGGCTTGTCGTTCACGTGCGCTACCGTACATGCAAAAACGCGCAAGAACAGGAGATAATGTGCATGCTGGCTGCTGAACGGCGCGACCACCTGCTCGGTCTGCTCGCCCGCGAGGGCAAGATCGTCGCCAAGGACGTCGCCGCCGGACTGGGGATCTCCGAGGACAGCGTGCGGCGCGATCTGCGCGATCTCGCCGCCGAGGGACTGTGCCAGCGGGTGTACGGCGGCGCGCTGCCCGTTTCGCCGGCGGTGGCCGGCTATGCCGCCCGGCAGGCCGTGGCCCCGGACGGCAAACGGAAGGTCGCTTCGGTGGCCGCCGGGCTGGTGCGGCCGGGCGGTGCGCTCATTCTCGACGGCGGAACCACCGCCCTCGCGGTCGCCCGCGCGCTCCCGCAGGATCTCGCCTGCACGGTGATCACCCACAGCCCTACGGTCGCGGCGGCCCTGCTCGACCATCCGCAGGCGGAGCTCTTCCTGCTCGGGGGCCGCATCTTCAAGCACTCGGCCGTCGCCTGCGGTGCCGCAGCGGTCGAGGCCGCGCAGAACGTCTCCGCCGACCTCTGCCTGCTCGGCGTCACCGGGGTGCACCCCGAGGCGGGACTGACCACCGCCGACTCCGAGGAGGCGGCGATGAAGCGCGCGTTGTCGGAGCGGGCCGCGGACACCTACATCCTCGCCTCCTCCGAGAAGCTCGGCACGGCTTCGCGGTTCCGCGTACTGCCCTGGGAGAAGGTCAGCGGACTGATCACCGACGCCGCCCGCGACGACGCGGTCGTCGAGCAGATCAACGCGATCGGCGTGGAGGTCCTTACGGCGGGCTGACGACGGTCTGACGGCCAAGGGGGTGTCCGCCGGACATCCTCGTCCGTGCCGTCGCCGACACCCGCAGAACGGCATGGCTGGCCCACCGGCTCCCTGGACAGCCTGATGATCCGTACGAACGGTCTTCGGGCACGCCCTCTTCGTCAGCTGCCCGGCGGTGTTCCACGAGCGCGAGGTGCATGCCGGGTCGGCTGGGTCCACCACCCTCCCGCAGCGGCGTCCGCCGACGCGCCCTCGCGTCCTCGCGTACGGACAAGGGCCTTGCCCCTGCCCGAGTGGGCGGGCCCTGTCCGCTCGTGGGCACCGGGCCACGAAAGATGAGTGCGCCTACTCAGGCTCGGGGTCTCCCCACCGCCGACGATGGGGATCAGCATCCTCGAGCTCAGGAGACCGGACATGCTCAGCCGTTTCGCCGACGTCCTGGTGCCCGCCGTCGGCCGCCTCACGGTCACGGCCGACGCGGGCGTCGAACTCGCCCCCGGCAGCGTCGTCGTCGCGAACCACACCTCCCTCGCGGACCCCGCCATCGTGCTCGCCGCCCTGCACCGCCTGGGAGTTCACCCGGTCGTCATGGCGGCCGCCGGGCTGTGGCGCGTCCCGGTGCTCGGCCGCGCGCTCACCCGCGAAGGGCACATCCCCGTCCACCGGGGCGACCGGCGTGCGGCGGACTCCCTGGACCGGGCCGCCGAAGCGCTCGAGTGCGGACGCCTGGTCCTCATATACGCCGAGGGCGGCATTGCGTACCGGCCGGACGCCGCAGAAGCAGCACCCGGGGCCTTTCGCAGCGGCTTGTCCCGGCTCGTCCGGCGAACCGGGGCTCCGGTGGTGCCCGTCGGGCAGGCCGGCGCCCGTCGGGTCACCTCGGGAAGCGTGACCAAGCAGCTCGCGGGCCTGGCCACAGCACCGCTGCGCCGCCCTGGACTTCACGTGCACGTGGGAGAACCACTCCGGCCGACAGCAGACGGTGCCGAACTGACCGAGCAGGCCCGCACAGCGGTGACGGCCGCCTGGCGTACGGCCGCCGCACAGCTCGGAGAACCCGCCGCACTCGCCGCCTGAGGAGCGTTCCGCCTGGCAGGGGCAGAGCCGCGGCACAGCGGGAGCCCCGCCGCGCCGGCTCGCGACCGCCCTCTTCGGGTCCTCGCCCCGGCGGATCCCCGATGGGTCGCGACGGTACGCGTCCGAGCCCCGTGCGGTGCACCGTCCCCGGGCCGTGCGGTCCGGGAACAGCGCACCGTCGTACGGCCTCCGGCTCAGCCTCCGGACGGGATGTCCACGTAGTCCTTGAAGAGCAGGGACACGGTGTGGCGGTCGGAGGGCCAGTTCGCCACCGCGATGGTTTCTTCCACCCCTCCGGTCCCGCGCATCGTCTGCGTGACGGGGATCGTCCCGCGGGCCGGATCGCCGGCCGGGAGGGAGAGGTCGGTTGCCGTCAGGAACGGGACACGGTCGAAGGGTGGTAGCGCCGCGTCGAGGTGGCTGACTCCGTCACATCCCTTGTCGAAGGCGAACAGACCGAGAATCTGCCGGAGTTGAGGAGAGACCGCAGGGTTGAGGACGTCGGTTCCGCCGATACGGAGCCGGTCGTCGTCCGCTGTGCCGGCCCGCCACTCGCGTGCGCGGACAATGGTGAGCGCCGTGTGCCCGGTGCAGGCGTCTATGGAGTCCGCCACGCCTCCCGGAGGGGAGACGAGCAGCCGCACGAAGCGGTCGCTGCGCTCGAACGGTTCGAAGTAGAAGTGGTTGGTTCGCTCTCCCGAGCGGACGAACGCCAGCTCGTAGTGGCCGCGTCCGCTCACCCCGAGCGGGCCGAAGGCACCGTCCGCGCCGACCCGGACGACGTGCTGCGGGAGCAGGCCGGCCCGGGCGCCGGTGCCGGGGTCCAGTCTCCATACCTCGAGGCGGCCCGCGAGCCCTCTGTTCTGCGGGAAGTGCACGGCTCGGCCGGCGATCTCCACGGAGAGGGACGCCTCGGGCAGCACCCGGGTGGTGAGCGGGGCCCTGCCGCGCAGGAACGCGTAGATGTGGGCGAAGCTCTCGGCGGACGTCGCGCTCTCCGTGTGTCCCGCCTGCGGCTCGTGGACGTTGAGCGCACCTCCGATCGCCCCGTTCGGCTGCAGGCTGCTCCAGATGGCGAGGGTGGGCACCCCGCCGGGCGGCGCGGTCGCCGTACGGCCGTCCAGGTTCACGTACTTGGCGACTTCCGCCGCACGCTCCGGCACGGCGAGGTACGCGTGCAGCACGCGCGTGCCACGTGAGTGGGCGAGGATGTCGACCTTCTCCGAACCCGTGCGTGCGCGGACGGAGTCGACCAGTTGCTCCAGCCCGGCGATCGCGTGGTCGTCGGTCGCGACGGAGGTGTCGTACTCGTGGACGTACAGCAGTTCGTCGCGGTAGCCGTTGCTGGAGAACCGCTTGGCCTGGGACTGCCACTGCTGGGCCGATCCCTCCTGACCGTGCACGAAGATCACGGGGTTGACGGTGGCGCGCGGAACGCTTGCCGCCGCCTGTGTCGGGGCGGTGAGCGCGGCGAGTGCTCCGACGAGCGCCAGGAACACAGCGAGCAGCGTGGTCCGGCCGGTCCGGCCCGGCTGGGAAGCGGTCATCGAGTCCTCCGAGTTGCCGTCGTCGGAGTCGGAAGCTACGGCCGGTTCCCGCGCCCCCACCAGACGCCGGACCGAGAGTGAGACAGCGGTCTCAGCTCGCGCCCGACGACGTTCAGAGGGTTTGCCGGAGCAGGGCCCGGGCAGTGCGCTCCGCGAGGGCGAAGTCCGGCCGACGGCTGCTCAGCAGCTCGGCGTACAGAGCCGATTCGACGACCCTGACATAGAGGTAGGCCAGATCGTCGATGCCGGAACCGGACCAGAGACGGTCTCGCTCCTCCGCTTCCAGCAGGATGCTCCGCTGGGCCAGGACGGCCCGCCGGTGTACGCATCCGCCGGTCAGCAGCCGCCGTGCCGTCTCGGGTTCAGCGCGCAGGAAGGCCTCGAAGGGGGCAGAGGCGCGCAGCGCGGTGACGAAGTAGCGGGTGATCTCCAGGACCCCGTCCACCCCGCCCCGGGTACGCCGGCGCCGGGCCCGGTCCAGGATGTGTTCCGCCAGGTCCCACAGCACGTCGGCCATGAGCGCGTCCCGGCTGCCCACCACGCGGTAGAGCGTCGCCCGGCTCACCGCCAGGTCCTGGGCGAGCGCACCCATGTCCACCGTGCCGTGCCGGAGGAAGAAACGGCAGGCGCGGTGCACGACATGGCCTCTGGTCACCACACGGCGGGACGCCCGCGCACCTGGCATGCCGACTGCCTCCTCCGCCGCCCCCGGCACCGCCACCGGGCCCGGTACCTTAGCGCGCGGGAGCCGTCGAGGACGAGCGGTCGCCCGTCAGCCGGGGAGGACCACCGTGCGCTGGGCCGAGAAGTCGCCCCACTTCCCGTCGGGGAGCTTGGGCCGGATCTTCAGCGAGTAGCGGGTGCCGGGCGGGTCGGTCAGGGTGAGCCGGTAGATCGCACGGCCCGCGGGCGGTGTGCCGCCCCAGACGATCGTGGTGGTCAGCTTTCCGTTCAGGAAGAGCTGGTACGCGGGGATGGTGCCGCCGGTGTCCGGCTGGTCCCAGGAGAGGTCGACCAGAAATTCCTCGCCCTGCGCCGTCGTCTTCGTCCGCAGCCCGGTCGGCGCCGTGCTCGCGGGATCGCCCGGCGCGGACGGTGTGGTGAGGTCGACGGCGTTGCTGTCCGGTGAGGAGCGGTCGGCGGCGTCGCGGGCGCGGACGGTGAAGGTGTAGACGGTGCCGGGCCGCAGCCCGGTGAGCCGGGCCGTGGTCCGCGTGCCGGAGACGCTGTGGATCCGGGAGTCCTCCTGGTAGATGTCGTACGAGGTCACCCCGACGTCATCCGTGGATCCGCCCCAGGACAGCGTGACCGTCCGGCCGCTGTCCGCCTCGCCCCGCAGCTCCGACGGTCCGGTCGGCGCTTTCACGTCGGTGGGTGCGGTGGCGGGCGTGGTGACGGGGGTCGCGGCGCTCGGGGCGGAGAGGTTCCCCGCTGCGTCGCGGGCCCTCACGGTGAAGGTGTGGACCGTGGAAGCGGTCAGGCCCTCGATGTCGGTCATCAGCTTCGCCGCGTCCACCGAGGCGGCCTTCTTCCCCTCGCGGTACACGTCGTAGCCGACGACGCCCTCGTCGTCGGAGGCCCGCTCCCACATGACGTGTACGGAGGTGGCGCTGCCCGCCTGTGCCGTCACCCCCTCGGGGGCCGTCGGGTTCTCGGTGTCCGCTTCGGCGGGTCCGCCGCAGGCGGTGAGCGCGGCGAGGAGCAGCGCGGCGGAACAGGCCGACGCGGCGCGTGCGTGGGGGCGGTGCACGGTGATGCCTTCCCTCCGACAGCAATGGTCCAGACCTATATGCCATGCGGATGGGGCTGCCGACAAGAGGGCGGATCGGAACGTTCCGCAATGTCCGCGATGAGTTCCGGGCCCGGAAGCGGTCTGAAAGAGTATGGAAACGCACAACGAAACCGCACCCGGAATCGATCTCGAACCCGCGGCGCGGCAGATCCGTGAACTCATCGCCTCCATCGACGACCGGCAGCTGACCGGCCCGACGCCCTGTCCCGACTACTCGGTACGGGAGTTGCTCGGGCACCTGCTGGGGCTGACCGCCGCCTTCCGCGACGCCGCGCACAAGAAGTCCGGCCCGACGACCGGGACCTCCCCGACGTCCGCCCTGCCGGTGCTGCCCGCCGACTGGCGGTCGGCGATGCCGCCCCTGCTGGACGAGTTGGTCGCCGCCTGGCGGTCGCCGGCCGCGCTGGAGGGGATGACTCAGGCGGGCGGGGTGGAGCTGCCCGGCCAGGTCGCCGGAATGGTCGTCCGGAACGAGCTCGTCGTGCACGGCTGGGACCTGGCCAGGTCGACGGGCCAGGAGTTCCGGGCGGACGAGCCGAGTCTGCGCGCGTCGGAGGCGATGCTGGCGCCCCAGGGCGACGACAGGTCCGGCCCCGACGCGATCTTCGGCCCACCGGTGCCCGTCCCGGCCGACGCCTCACTCGCCGACCGGGTGATCGCGCTGAGCGGGCGCCGGCCCGACTGGCAGCCGGGCGACTGACTGCCACGGTCGGCGAAGGACCGGGGCGGTGCGGCCACCCGAGCCGCGCCGGCACGGAGTCGGCCCGTGGGAGCGGGGCCCGGATCAGCCGGCTCTCAGGCATCCGGCTCACGGAGCGCCCGCAGCACCTCCCGCGCCCGCGTCTGGAACCGTTCGTCGGCGGGTGCCGTAGCCGTGTCCGCGCTGGAGGAGGTCACCCGCACATCCCGCTCGGCCAGCCCCGTCAGCCGACGGCGGTGTCCGCCGGTCATCGCGGTGGGACCGAGCTCCTGGAGCGCGTCCAGCGCCGTGAACGGGTCCGCGTCCTGCTCCACCGAGTCCAGCAGCATCCCCGCCACCGCAGCCGCGTCCAGCACCTCCGGGGCGACGGCACGCAGGGCGAGGACGGCGGCCGGGGTCTGGAGCGGATCCGGCAGCAGCCGCCGCAGGGCGTCGGTGAGCGGCCGGCCCTCACCGGCCAGGAGTCCGGCGACGCGCGCGGCCCTGGCCACCGTCCATCGCATCCAGCTCAGCCCGGTCTCATCCAGCGCCCCGCGCAGCAGGGGCACGGCTTCCTCCGCGCGGCCCCCGATCCGCCACAGCGCCTCCGCTACGGCGACGTCGGCGTCCAGGTCCGGGACGGTGCGGTCCGCGGCGGGGTCGCTCACCGCTGCCCGGAGCGCGGGCAGCAGTCCTGTCGCGTGCGTGCCCAGGCCGGCGGCGACCGACGCCGCCTCACGCGTCCGGTGCGCGCCGCCGTCCGCCAGTCCTTCCGCGAGCACGGTCAGCAAGGGCCCGGCATCGCCGGTGAGCTCGTACAGGGCCCTCGCCACACCGAGCCTCCCTTCCCGCTGTCCCGAACGCGCCTCCCGGCGCAGCGCCCCGCCCGCGACGGCCAGGTCGGCCGGGTCGCAGACCGCGGCGACCGCCCTCGCCATCTGCTGGGGGAACGTCCCGAGCGCACCCAGCACTTCGGGCAGGGCGCAGGACGCGCGGCTCCCCCAGGCCTCGAGCAGAGCCGCGTAGCGGAAGGGCTCCTGTCCGCTGAGCGCGCCCGGGTCGGCGAGCCTGGCACGCACCGCCGTGAGCAGGGCGGCGTCGCACGGGACACGGGGTGAGCCGAGCAGGCCTCCGCACGCCGCGTCGAGCGCCTGGGGCCTCCTCGCCAGGTCGCGGGCCAGGAGCGGTACGGCCCGCGCCGCGTCCACGTCGACCAGCGCGGCGAGTGCCCTGTCCGCCCGTTCGTCGTCCCGCGCGGCGAGTTCCGCCAGCACGGCGCCGGCGGGGGCCGCGTGTCCGCCGAGCAGCCGGAGCAGGGGCAGCACCTCGCCCGTGACCGACGGGTCCCGGCGGACCGCGTCGCACAGCGGATCCGCGAGCCGCCGCCGTGCGCTGCGGGAGACCTGCACGGCGGACTCCGCCGCCCAGACGGCTTCGGCGAGCACCCCCGGCCGTCCACCGCGCAGCGCGGCGCCCAGCAGTTCGTACGCGCCGTCGCGATCCGCCGGCGTGTCCCGGAGCAGCAGGGACGACACGACGTACTGGAGGGGCTCGTTGCGGTCGAGGTCCATGCGGCCGGCGACGAGGTCGTCGGCGGGCAGCAGCGCGAGCATGGCGTCGTGGTGCTCCCGGCCCCACTCCGCCCCCGCGTCCACGCAACCCAGCAGTGCGGCGATACGCACCTCGGCAGGCCTGTCGGGCCCGATGGCCCCCGCTGCCAGGGCGGCCGTGCCCGCCGGGTCCAGGTGGACCAGACCGCAGAGCAGGTCGGCCAGGACCTGCGGATCGCTCTCCACCGCGAAGCGCTCACGGAGCACCCCGTACGCCTCGGCCGTCGCGCCGGTCATGGCGGCGGCCCAGGCCGCCGCCTGCCGTACGCCGCTGTCCTCGGCCCCCACCGACGCCAGCAGCAGGGGCAGTTCGGCGGTCACGGCGCGGCGGGCGGCGGCCTCGTCGCTGTCGCCGTCGTCCGCTCCGTTCTCCGCTATGCCCCCGAGCAGTGCCAGCACGTCCGCCGTGCGGATCCCGGCACCGGCGATCCGCGCGAGGCAGGGCACGGCGTGGGCGGTGGCCTCGTACACCGAGCCCTGGTGCAGGATGCTGCCGTACAGGTCGGAGAGTGCTTCCGCCGCCGCCTCGTCGTCGTCACCCGCCAGCCTCCGCAGGCAGTCGGGCACATCGGCGGCGCTGCCGTAGGCGTGCGTGAGGCCGGCCCACGGGTGTGCGTCGACTTCGGCGAGGAAGCGGCTGAGATCCATGCGGTGGATCATGGCACTCGGCACTGACAGCGCCGAGTGCGCCGGCGGCTCCTCAGCTGGTGAAGAACTCCGTGATCTGCTGGGCCACCTGGTCGGCGTGCTTCTTGTGCACCTGGTGACCACCCCCCAGGGTGATCAGCCTGCAGTCGGGGATGAGTGAGGCCATGTCGGCCAGTCTGCCCTGCGGCATGCTGCTCTCCGGGCCTCCCGCGATCATCAGCGTCGGAGCCACGATCTGGCCCAGCTCCTCCTCCCAGTGCGGATCCGGCTCGGCGATCTGGGCCCGGACGGCCGCCAGGACGTTCTCGTCGTAGTCCACCGGGCCCGGCGGGATGCTGTCGTCGGCCGGCTGCCCCGGGAACGGCGGCGGGGTCTCGATCAGCACCAGCCGCTCCACCCGGTCCGCGTGCTCCTCGGCGAGCAGATAGGCGGCCACTCCGCCCATCGAGTGGCCGACGAGGCCCACCCGGTCGAGCTCGCAGGCGTCGAGGAACTCCAGGACGTCGTCCCGCATCTGCTCGAAGGCGTACTCGTCGGGCCAGTCGCTCTCGCCGTGCCCTCGCAGATCGATGGCGTACACCCGCCACTCCTCTCCGAGCAGGGCGCCCACCGCCTCCCAGCTCAGGGACGAGCCGCCGAGGCCGTGCAAGAGGACGACGGGCGAACCGAAGGGGTCGCCCCAGGTCCGGTAGGCCAGGCGTACATCGCCGACGTCCACAACAGACTGATCTTCCATATGCCGAACGCTACAGGCGCCGGGGTCCGGCCGGCTCCGGCCCCCTGGCCTGGCACGCTTGGCGCGTGAAGCACAGACGTCTCGCCCTCGCCGCCGTCGCGGCCCTCCTCCTGACCGGCTGCTCCGGGTCCGGTGCCGGCTCCTCCGAGAAGGGGCTCGACGATCCGGCGAAGAAGGACATCGCCATGCGGCTGGTGTCCAGCGCGGAGAACTCCTCCCTGGACTGGAAGGCGCAGTACGGCTACGTCGAGGACATCGGCGATGGCCGCGGCTACACCGCCGGCATCATCGGATTCTGCTCCGGCACCGGAGACCTCCTGAAGGTCGTGGAGCGCTACACGGCGGACCGCCCGGGCAACGCGCTCGCGGGCTTCCTGCCGGCGCTGCGCGCGGTGAACGGCAGCGACTCGCACGCGGGGCTGGGGGACGCGTTCACCGGGGCCTGGGCCGAGGCGGCCGCGGACCCGGTGTTCCGGTCGGCGCAGGACGACGAGCGCGACCGGGCGTACTTCGACCCGGCGGTCGGGCGTGCCGAGGCCGACGGACTCGGCGCGCTGGGGCAGTTCATCTACTACGACGCCTACGTGATGCACGGTTACGCCGACGCCGCGGGCACCGTGGGCTTCCGGACGATACGGGACCAGGCCGTCGCCGAGGCCGAGCCGCCGTCCGAGGGCGGTGACGAGGAGACCTATCTCGACGCGTTCCTGGACGCCCGGGTGGCCGCCCTCCGCAAGGAGCCCTCGCACAGCGACACCAGCCGGGTCGAGACCGCCCAGCGCGTCTTCGTGCGCGAGGGGAAGCTCCAGCTGGAGACCCCGCTGGTGTGGAAGGTCTACGGGGAGAGCTTCCGCATCGGCTGAGCTCCCGGACTCCGGACCGGACGTGCACGAGGGGTTACCACACACCGCGGGCTCTGGTAGGAAAGTTTCCTAACAGAACAGGCTCGACGAACTCCTGTTGGAGGTCTGGTGCATCACCCCCACAACAGCACCTCACGTCGCACCACCCGGTTCACCCGCACCGCCGGAATCGCCGTGCTGGCCCTCGGCCTGAGCCTGACGGCGATCCCGGCCACCGCCCACCCCGGCGCCCCCACGCCGCCGGCCGCACACCTGGAGGCAGCAGCGACCGGTCTCGACGACCCCGCGAAGAAGGACATCGCCATGCAGCTGGTGTCGAGCGCGGAGAACTCCACGCTCGACTGGAAGGCCCAGTACGGGTACATCGAGGACATCGGCGACGGCCGCGGCTACACCGCCGGCATCATCGGATTCTGCTCCGGCACCGGAGACATGCTCGATCTGGTGGAGCTGTACACCGAGCGGCAGCCGGGCAACGTCCTGGCGTCCTACCTGCCCGCCCTGCGGGAGGTGGACGGAACCGACTCGCACGAGGGGCTCGACCCCGGCTTCACCGGTCACTGGGCCGAGGCCGCCTCGGACCCCGCGTTCGAGCAGGCGCAGAACGACGAGCGCGACCGGGTGTACTTCGACCCGGCCGTGCGCCAGGGCAAGGCCGACGGTCTCGGCACCCTGGGTCAGTTCGCGTACTACGACGCCATCGTGATGCACGGCGGCGGCGGCGACCGTACGAGTTTCGGTGCGATCCGCCAGATGGCACTGGCGCAGGCGAGCCCGCCGTCGCAGGGTGGCGACGAGGTGGCCTACCTCGACGCCTTCCTGGACGCGCGGGTCTGGGCGATGAAGCAGGAGGAGGCCCATTCGGACACCAGCAGGGTGGACACGGCCCAGCGGGTGTTCCTCCGTGACGGCAATCTGGATCTGGACCCGCCGCTGGACTGGCAGGTCTACGGCGACAGCTTCCACATCGGCTGACGCCACCCGCACCCGGTGCGCGTACGGCCCCGCCGAGGAGCCGTACGCGCACCCCCGGTTCAGTGGGCCACCGGCACGGCCATCGGGTCCTTCGGCTGTTCGCTCTCCGCGGCTTCCGTCTCCGGATCCGCGTCCGGTGTCCGGCCCCAGTGGTTGAAGGCCAGGTTCAGCACGATCGCCACCACACAGCCGGTGGAGATGCCCGAGTCCAGGACGACGAGCAGGTCCTCGGGGAAGGCGTGGTAGAAACCCGGCGCGGCGATCGGTATGAGGCCGACACCGACGGCCGCCGCGACGATCAGGGCGTTCTCGCCCTTCTCCAGGGCGGCGGTGGCCAGCGTCTGGACGCCGCTCGCGGCCACCGACCCGAAGAGCACGATCCCCGCGCCGCCGAGGACCGGAAGCGGTACGAGGGCGATGACGGACGCTGCCACGGGGATCAGCCCGAGCAGCACCAGGATGAGTCCGCCGGCGGCCACGACGAACCGGCTGCGGACCTTGGTCATGGCGACCAGCCCGATGTTCTGGGCGAAGGCGCTGCACATGAAGCCGTTGAAGAGCGGGCTGATCGCGCTGCCCAGGGTGTCGGCGCGCAGTCCGCCCTCGATGGTCCGCTCGTCCGCCGGGCGGCCGACGATCTTGCCGAGGGCCAGCATGTCGGCGGTGGACTCGGTCATACAGACCAGCATCACGATGCACATCGAGATGATGGCGGCGATCTCGAACTGCGGTGCGCCGAAATAGAAGGGTGCCGGGAAGCCGACGAGGTCGGCGTCGCCCAGGGCCCCGAAGTCGGTGATGCCGGCGGGGATCGCGATCAGGGTGCCGATGACGAGGCCGAGCAGGATCGCGATCTGCTGGAGGAAGCCCCGCAGCAGCTTGCGCAGGGCCAGCACGATCACGAGGGTGACGGCGGCCATCGTGATGTTGGTCATCGAGCCGTAGTCGTCGGCGGTCGCGTTGCCGCCCTGCGACCAGTTGAAGGCCACCGGCAGCAGCGAGACACCGATCAGCGTGATGACGGTGCCGGTGACGACGGGCGGGAAGAACCGCACCAGTTTGCAGAAGTACGGGGCGAGGACGAAGCCGATGAGACCGGCGACGATGATCGCGCCGAAGATGACGGCTATGCCTTCGTGGCCACGGTCCTTGCCTATCGCGATCATCGGGGTCACGCCGGCGAACGAGACGCCGTTGACGAACGGCAGCCGGGCGCCTATGCGCCAGAAGCCGAGGGTCTGGAGCAGGGTTGCTATCCCCGCGGTGAAGAGGCTCGCCCCCATGAGGAAGGCGGTCTCCTTGGCGCTGAGACCCACGGCGGGCCCCAGGATCATGGGCGGGGCCACCACACCCGCGTACATGGCGGCCACATGCTGGAGGCCGCTGGTGAACATCCTCAGGGGCGGAAGCCTCTCGTCGACCGGGTGTGTCCGGTCCGGGCCGCCGGCCGCGCGTTCCTCCTCCGCGCGTCCTTCTCCCGCATTTCCTTCGACTGCGTTTCCATCGACTGCGTTCTTACGAAACCTGGGCGTAGCTGCCACGGCTTCCTCCGGTCGGGTACACGTCGGGCGACGTGGGTGTCAGGGAGGTGGTGCTGAGTGGTGCGTTGGTGCAGGTCGTGCAGCTGGTGCGGGCAGCTCGGAGCTCACCTGGGCGGGTGCGCGTACGGGACGTACGCGCACCGGCACAGGCTGCCGTGAACCTCTCGGGTCCACGGCGGCCGGCCTGTCAGGGGGTGCGGAGCATCAGGCTCCGGCGGCGATCTGTGCCAGTCGCCTGGCCTCGTCGCGGGTCGCGCGGGCGACGGCGTCCTCGTCCACGGTGGTGAGGTGGTTGTCCTCGACGACGGTTCTGCCGTTGACGAGGGAGAGGGTGACGGGGGCCGCGGCACCGAAGACCAGGGCGGTCACGGGGTCCGCGATGGAGGCGTGGGCCAGGGTGTCCAGCTTCCACAGCACGAGGTCGGCGAGCTTCCCCGGTTCCAGGGAGCCGATCTCCGCGGCCCGGCCGAGGACTTGCGCACCGCCGTAGGTGCCCAGGCGCAGCGCCTGGCGCGCGTCGAGGGCCTTCTCACGGTGGGCGCCGAGGCGGTTGATGAGGAGTGCGTTGCGCAGTTCGGTGTGGAGTTCACCGGACTCGTTGGACGCGGTGCCGTCGACGCCGAGCCCGACCGGGACACCGGCGGCCAGCATGTCGGGGACCCGGGCGATGCCCGCGGCGAGGCGGGCGTTGGAGGAAGGACAGTGCGCGACGCCGGTGCCGGTGCGGGCGAAGGCGGCGATGTCCGAGTCGTTCATGTGGACGCAGTGCGCCATCCACACGTCGTCGCCGAGCCAGCCGGTCGACTCGAAGTAGTCCGTCGGACCCATCCCGAACAGTTCCTTGCAGAACTGCTCCTCCTCGACGGTCTCCGAACCGTGCGTGTGCAGGCGCACGCCGCGACGGCGGGCCAACTCGGCTCCCTGTCGCATCAGTTCGGTGGAGACGGAGAAGGGCGAGCAGGGCGCGACCGCGATCTGTGTCATCGCGCCGAACGAGGTGTCGTGGTGTTCGTCGATGGCCGCCTCGGTGGCGGCGAGTGCTCCGTCGAGGGTTTCCACCGCGAAGTCCGGCGGCAGTCCGCCGTCCTTCTCGCTGCGGTCCATGGAGCCGCGGGCGAGGGTGAAGCGTACGCCCATGTCGCGGGCGGCGCCGATGATCGCGCCGGACAGGTCGCCGGAACCACGGGGGTAGACGTAGTGGTGGTCCATGGCGGTGGTGACCCCGCCGCGGGCCATCATCGCGAGCGAGCCCTGTGCCGCCGCGCGGGCCATCGGTTCGTCGATGCGCGCCCACGTCGGGTACAGCGCGACCAGCCAGTCGAAGAGGTTGTGGTCGGTCGCCAGGCCCCGGGTGATCCACTGGTAGAAGTGGTGGTGGGTGTTGACGAGGCCGGGCGTGACCAGGTGCCCGGTGCCGTCGATGCGCCGTACGACGCCTCCGAGGCCCTCCGGGGCCTTGCCGGCGCCGACGGACTCGATGCGGTTGTCCGCCACGACGACGTACCCCGAGGCGTACTCGGTGTCGTGGGCGTCGACGGTGGCGATCGCACAGTTCTCGATGACGATGCGTTGCGTGGTCCTTGGATCCGCCGAAGCTGCCATGGTGCTTCCCTCTTCTGCGTCTGGCGATGTGGGCACGGCAGGACCCTAGGAGGATTTGAGTGCCACAGCGTTACGGCTGTGGGTGCCGAGATGATGGAAGAACAGGTTGAGCAGGACCGCGACGAGCGCTCCCGCACTGATCCCGGAGCCGAGCACCGTCTGCGCCCAGGACGGGAATCCGGCGTAGAAGGCGGGTGCCGCGAGGGGGATGATGCCCGCGCCGAGTGCCACCGCCACGAGGATGATGTTGGAGCTGTCGTCGAGCCCCGCCTCGGACAGGGTCCGGATGCCGCTCACCGCGATCGAGCCGAACAGGACGATGCCGGCGCCGCCGAGCACGGGCATCGGGACCAGGGAGACGACCGCCCCGAGGACGGGGAACGCGCCCAGGATCAGCAGGGCGCCGCCCGCCGCGGCCACCACGTACCGGCTGCGTACCCGCGTCAGCGAGACGACGCCGACGTTCTGAGCGAACGCGCTGGTCGGGAAGCCTCCGAAGACGGGGCCGAGGAGGGTGGCGATGCCGTCGGTGCGCAGACCGCGGGTGATGGTCGGGCCGTCGGTGCGCCGGTCGCAGATCTCGCCGAGTGCGAGCATTCCGGCGGACGACTCCGTCATCAGTACCAGCATCACGATGCACAGGGAGAGGATCGCGGCGGGCTGGAACTCGGGCGGCCCGAAGGCGAAGGGCGTGGGCAGGGCTGCGACAGGTGCGGAACCCAGTGCGGAGAAGTCGGCGAGGCCGAACGGGATCGCGGCCACCGTGCCGACGAACATGCCCGCGAGCAGGGCCACTTGCTTGACGAAGCCGCGCCCGAAGCGCTGGATCAGCAGGATGACGACGAGGGTGAAGGCGGCCAGCGCCAGATACTTCATGGCACCGAAGTCGTCGGCGGTGGCGTCACCTCCCTGGGCCCAGCCGACCGGTACCGGCATCAGCGTGACGCCGATGAGGGTGATCACGACCCCGGTGACGAGCGGCGGGAAGAAGCGCAGCAGACGGCCGAAGAACGGGCCGACGGCCAGGCAGAACACGCCGGCGACGAGCACCGCGCCGTAGATCGCGGGGAGTTGGCGGCCCGGGGCGCTGGTCTCGGCGATGGCGAGCATCGGCGCGATCCCGGCGGAGGAGGCCGCGTTGACGAACGGCAGCCGGTTCCCGGCGAAGCGGCCGGCGCCGAGGGTCTGGAGGAGGGTGGCGAGTCCCGCGATCAGGAGACTCGCCGCGATGAGCCGGGTCATTCCGGCCGCGTCGAGTCCGACGGCCTGCCCGATGATGAGCGGAGGGGTGACGACGCCCGCGTACATGGCGGCGATGTGCTGGAGCGCGGCGGGGACGAGCCGCGAGGGCGGGAGCTTTTCGTCCACCGGGTGAACTGCCGTGCCGGCAGCGGTCGGTGACGTGGTACACGGGCCTTTCGCCGGCCCCGTTGCAGGCTGTGCCATGGTATTTCCCTCCGGGATGACCGGCCCCCGCCCCGCTGGGGGCGGGGACCGGTTCAGCACCGCGTCAGAGGTTGGTCATGTCGACCGGGATCTTCGGCTCGACGCCGTCCCGGAGCACCGTCGCCTCGATGAGGCCGTAAGGACGGTCGGCCGCGAAGTACACCTCGTTGTCGTTCTTGAGGCCGAAAGGCTCGAGGTCCACGAGGAAGTGGTGGTTGTTCGGCAGCGAGAAGCGGATCTCGTCGATCTCGCTGCGGCTGTTGATGATGCGCGAACCCATCTGGTACAGGGTCTGCTGGAGCGAGAGGGAGTACGTCTCCGCGAAGGCCTGGAGCATGTGCTTGCGCGTCTGCTCGTAGGACTTCTCCCAGTTCGGCATGCGCTCTTCGTCGCTGGTCCAGTTGTACCGCCACTTGGCGGAGACGTCGGTCGCGAGGATGCGGTCGTACGCCTCCTTCAGCGTCGTGTACTTGTCCTTGACGTAGCCCCAGAACTCCGAGTTGGTGGAGTTCATGACGCTGAGGTCCTTGAGGCCGGAGATGACCTCCCACTTCTCACCGTCGAAGGTGATCTGGGTGGTGCGCGTCTCCTGGCCCTTGCGGACGAAGGAGTGCTTCACGTCGTCCGCGCCGATGAACCTCGAGTTGCCGTCGGAGGTCGCGATGCGCTCCCAGGCGTATTCCTCGATCCTGATCCGGGCCACCTGGATCGGCTCCTGAGAGCTGACGAAGTGCCGGGCGAGGTGGATGCCGAACTGTTCGGCGGACTCTATGCCGTGTTCCTTGGCGAAGGCGAACACCGTGTTCTTGGTGGTGTCCGTCGGCAGGACGTTGGCGTTGGAGCCGGAGTAGTGGACGTCGTCCATGTCGCCGGAGAGGGCGACCGAGACGTTGAGGTCCTTGATGTGGTGGGTGTCGCCGTCCCGCGTGATCTTGACGACGCGGTTCTCTGCTTTGCCGTACTGGTTCTGGCCGAGAATCGTGGGCATTGTCTGCTAGCTCCCTCGGTAAACGGAGTAGCCGAACGGGTTGAGCAGCAGCGGTACGTGATAGTGCTCGCCCGGGGTGACGGCGAATGCGATCGCCACCTCCGGGAAGAACGCGCCGCTGTCCCTTACGCGGGGGGCGTCCTGCTGCGCCTCGGCTTGCTTCTTCGCGGTGAAGTACGACTCGGTGTCGAAGACGAGCCGTACGTGGGTGGTTCCTTCCGGCAGGGCCGGCAGGTCTTTGCAGCGCCCGTCCGCGTCGGTCGCGGATCCGCCGAGCGTCACGTACTGCGCGTCGCCGCCGCTACGGGCGGCCAGGGAGACGGTGACGGCTTCGGCGGGACGGCCGATGCTGGTGTCCAGGATGTGGGTGGACACCGATGCGGTGGTGTCGGTGCTCAAGACCGTCACGCTCCTTGGGTTCGAGAGTGCTGTACGAGGTCCTGGTCCTCAGGAGTCCTCTACGAGGCGGGTCAGCCGGATGCGGTTGATCTTGCCCAGCTCGGTGCGGACGATCTCGCGTTCCCGCTCCGGCGAGTTGCCGATCCGGTCCTTCACCGCGTCGCGCATCTGCTCACCGGTGGCTCCGGTGGCGCAGATCAGGAAGACGTGTCCGAACCGTTCCTGGTAGGCCAGGTTGAGTTCGAGCATCTCCGCCTTGAGCTCCTCGGACGCTCCGGCCATCCCCCGCTGTTCGCGGGCGGAGGCCGGGTCCCCCGGCTTGGGGCGTCCGATCGGCGGGTGGCCCGCCATCGCCTCGGCCAGGTCCTCCGCGGAGAGCTCGGCCGTGGCGGCGTCACTGGTGGAGAACAGGGCGTCCGTGCCGGCGTACGGACGGTGGGCGAGGATGTGGCCTCCCCACGCCGCGCTGGCGCAGACCTCGTGCAGTGCGGCTGTGGCCTCTGCGGCCGTCAGGTCGTTGAACCGGGCGAGGCCCGGTGTGGAGCTCGTAGTCACGGGAGCCTCCGTGGCTTTTTTCGCTGTGCGTTGTCGGGCTGCGGATAGCTAACGCCCTTCGCAACAGCACGTCAACAGTTTGTTGAAATTCCACGAACAGAGAATGCCGCCGCCCGAGTTCCCGGACGACGGCATTGGACCGCATTACGCGCGGCTACTCGCTCTTGGTGTTGTTGTCCCGGTTCAGGTAGTTGTAGACGGTGAAGCGGCTCACCCCGAGCGCACCGGCCACGGTCTCCACTCCGTGCCGCACGGAGAAGGCACCGCGTGCCTCCAGGGTGCGTACGACGCCCTGCTTGGCCTTACGGTCCAGCTCGGCCAGTGGCATCCCGTGCCGCCGTTCCATCGCGGCCAGGATGTGGTCGAGCGATTCGGAGAGCTGCGGGAGCCGCACCGCCATGACGTCCACGCCCTCCCACGCGAGCACCACGTCCTCGGTGGTGGCCTGCCCCGGGTCGAGCAGTTCGGCGCCCATGGCGTCGACGAGCGGCTTCACCGCGGTGACCAGCGGGTGGTCGGCCGGTTCGGTCACAGGGTGTCCTCCCCGATCACGTTGACCTGGAGGGAGACCCGGGTGGCGCCCGATGCCAGGGCCTGGCGCAGCAGGGCGTCCACCGCGGTGAGGACCTGGTCGGCGCCCCCTTCGGCCGTGTTCCCGAAGGGGCCCACGTCCACCGCGTCCAGGTCCGCGGTCTGGATGACCTCACGGGCCACCACCGCGTGAGCGGGTGCCTCGTCGAGATCGAAGGGCTCGGTGGTGAATTCCACCCTCAAGCGCACGGTGCCTCCCTCATGTCCCGCCGTGTCGGTCGGCTCGCACGGCTCGCCCCGACCCTAGAGCACCGGCCCCGCCCGCCCCGGGGCCCTCGCCTCACGTCCCGGCCTGGATGTCCCCCCGGGTGGACGACGCGATCGGGTCGCCGTGCGCGAAGTCCCCGGGCGGGATTCCCGGGTGGTGCCCGTCCCTGACCAGCCCCGCGGTGGCGGCGGCCGGGCCGAGCGCGAGCCGGGAGACGATCCGGTAACGGTCGCCCCTGTAGAGCGAGTGGACGTACTCCACGGGCAGCCCGGCGGTGTCCGAGGTCAGGCGCTCGAACAGCAGCGCCGGGGAGAGCTCGGGGACCTCCAGGAGCTGGGCCTCCGCCCGTGTGACCACGGTGGGCTCGATGGCCTGGACCGCCTCACGGACGTGCACCCCGTGGGTGTGCCTCAGATGCTCGTACAGATCGCCGTCCTCCAGCTCCTGGGCCGACAGCCCGGGCACGAGCGCCGCCCTGATGTGCAGGTGCTCGATGGCCATCGGGGCGCCGTCGACCAGGCGCAGCCGGGCGACGTACACGATCTCGTCGGCGGGTGACATACGCAGCTTGCGGCCCACGCGGGCGCCCGCCTGGAGGGTCGTGAACTCCAGCAGCCTGCTCGACCACGCCCCGGCAGCCTGCGGGACGCTCAGGGCGAGGTCGGCCGAGACCAGCTCCTGGGTGATCTTCGCCGGCGCGACGAACATCCCGCGCCCGTGCTCCCGGACGAGCAGCCCTGCGGCCACCAGCTCGTCGACGGCGGCGCGCAGGGTGGGCCGGGACACGCCGAGCAGCGTGCAGAGGGCCCGCTCGGACGGGATGGCGTCCCCGGGGCTGCGGCTCTCGATCAGCTCCAGGACCGCGTCGCGCGCCCGCTCCCGTTTGAGCACCGTCCCCGGTACGTCGGCTTTCATGCGTTCCCCTTCGCGCGTTCCGCTCCCTTTACCAGTTGAGCGACCGATGGCCACTGGTCAGGCAGAGTCTAACCACCCTCGTCGGCAAGAACAGGGGGTCGGCCCTCATCTAGTTCCCCAAAACCCCTTCATACACGGGGGGTTGACGACCTCATTGGTCTATGCCACCTTCATCCACCATCAAGAGGTGAGCTGTCCAGTGGGCTTCACTGGTCAGGTGGTCAGGTCTCTTCCCGTTGAGGTGAACCGTGAAGTACCGCTTGCTTGCCGGTGTGTCCGCGCTCGTGACGGCCGCCGCCCTCAGTGCCTGCAGTTCCGGTGGAGACGGCGGCGACGGGGCCGGAGGCGTGACGACGGTCGATGTGTGGCTGATGCGCGACAGCGTCTCGGCCGCGTTCCAGAAGGAGTTCACCGAAGGGTTCGAGGCGGCGCACCCGGACATCGACGTACGGATCCAGATCCAGGAGTGGGACGGCATCGGCCAGAAGATCACCGCCGCTCTGGCCAGCAACGACGCCCCGGACGTCATCGAGGCGGGCAACACGCAGGTGGCGCAGTTCGCGGAGAGCGGCGGCCTGCTGGACCTCAGCGACAGGAAGGACGAGCTGAACGGTGACGACTGGCTGAAGGGCCTGGCCGAGCCGGGTTCGTACGAGGGCAAGCAGTACGGCATCCCGTACTACGCGGCCAACCGGGTCGTGGTCTACCGCAAGGACCTCTTCGCGAAGGCCGGGGTCGACGCCGCGGCGATCACCACGCGCGAGCAGTGGATCGACGCCACGACGAAGCTGAACAAGGGCGGCACACAGGGCATCTACCTGCCCGGTCAGCTCTGGTACGCGCTGGGGGGCTTCATCTGGGACGAGGGCGGCGACTTCGCCACCGAGTCGGGCGGCCGGTGGGAGGGCGCGCTCGACACACCCGAGGCTCTGCGGGGAATGGCCTTCTACGCCCGGCTCCAGGCACTCGGCAAGGGCCCCAAGGACTCCGACGAGGACGATCCGCCGCAGGCCGAGGTCATGGCCCAGGGGCAGGTGGCCCAGGTGATCTCCACACCGGGCGGGGCCAACGTGGTCGTCGAGAACAATCCGCAACTCGAGGGGAAGCTCGGCTTCTTCCCGATCCCCGGGAAGACGGCGGGCACCCCGGGTGCGGTGTTCACCGGCGGCTCCGACCTGGTCGTGCCCGCCGCCGCAGGCCACCCGGACGCGGCGGTGACCTTCATCAAGGAGCTGACGGGGGACGCATGGCAGAAGAAGCTCGCGGTGGCCATGAGCTACGTGCCCAACCGGACCACGCTCGCCTCAGCCGTGGCGGACGATCCCGGCGCCTCGGCGATGGCGGTCGGCGCGGCGAACGGGCATGCGACGCCGAACACCCCGGGCTGGGCGGCGGTGGAGGCCGAGAACCCGGTCAAGGACTACATGACCGCCGTCCTCACGGGCGGTGACGCCGCCGAGGAGGCGGCCAAGGCCTCCGCGGACATCACCCGGGCCATGAACGCCGGCTCCTGACCCGGTCCCTCCGTTTCCCGCCACCGAGAGGAGGCCCGCCGTGCCGGCTGTCCGTGAACGGCCCGCGCCACGCGTCCACCGTCCCCCGACGACACCACCGGGGCGGCGGCCCGGGCGCTCCCCGCACGATCTCTGGCCGTACGCCCTGATCGCACCCGCGATCGGCGGCATGCTCTATCTGCTGGTGTACCCGCTGGTGCGGGCCGTGGTGATCTCCCTGCAGGACTTCCGGCTCCGCCAGCTGATCAGCGGGGACGCCGAGTTCGTGGGACTGCGCAACTACCGGACGCTGCTGTCCGACCCGCGCTTCTGGGAGGTGACCGGCCGCACCTTCGTCTTCATGGCCGTCAACGTCGTGCTGATCATGGTGGTCTCGACGCTGGTCGCGCTGATGACGGAGCGGCTTCGGCGGGTCGGCCGTACGGTCGTGCTCTGCGCACTGGTGCTCGCCTGGGCCATGCCCGTGGTCGCGGCGACGACCGTCTTCCAGTGGCTGTTCCACTCCGAGTTCGGGATCGTCAACCAGTCGCTGACCGCACTCGGCTTCGGGTCCTTCGACCGCTATCCGTGGTTCGCGAACGGTACGGCGTCCTTCACCATCCTGGTCCTGCTGATCGTCTGGCAGTCCGTGCCCTTCGCGGCGGTCACCCTCTACTCCGCCCTGACCACGGTCCCCGCCGAGCTGTACGAGTCGGCCCGCCTGGACGGCGCGTCCGCCTCCCGCATCTTCCGCTCCCTCACCTTCCCGATGCTGCGGCCGATCTTCATGCTGGTCCTCTCACTGGAGGTGATCTGGACCTTCAAGGCCTTCGTCCAGATCTGGGTGATGACCCGCGGCGGCCCCGGCGACGCCACCACCATCCTGCCCGTGTACGCGGTCCAGACGGCGCTCTCCAGCCAGCGCTACGACCTGGGCTCCGCCGCGTCGATGATCACCGTGGTCCTGATGTCCGGGGTGCTGGTCCTCTACTTCCGCCAGATGTTCCGCCAGGAGGACGACCTACGATGACCCTGCCGAGCCGCCGTGTCCGGCGGATCCCGCTGAACGCCGCCGCCGTCGTGACCGTCGTGGTCTGCCTGTTCCCGGTGTACTGGATGGTCTCCACCGCCTTCAAGCCGTCCCGGGACATCCAGTCGGCCGAGCCCCGGCTCGTCCCGTACACCTGGACGCTGGACCACTTCCGCCGGGCGGTGCAGGCGGACGGCTTCGAACTGTTCTGGCGCAACAGCATCCTGGTCACGCTGGGGGCGGTGCTGCTCTCCCTCGTCGTGGCACTCGGAGCGTCGTTCGCCGTGGCACGCCTGCGATGGAGGGGCAGGCGGCAGTTCATGCTGCTGGTGTTCGTCGCCCAGATGGCGCCCTGGGAATCGCCGATCATCCCGGTGTACATCATCTCGCGCGACACGGACATGCTGGACCGGCTGCCGACCCTGACCCTCGTCTACTTCATGATCACACTGCCCTTCACGATCGTGGTGCTGAGGGGGTTCCTCGCGACGATCCCGCCCGAGCTCGAGGAAGCCGCCCAGGTCGACGGCTGCACCCGGACCGGCGCCTTCGTGAAGGTCGCCCTGCCGCTGCTCGCCCCCGGCCTGATGGCGACCTCGCTCTTCGGCTTCATCACCGCCTGGAACGAGTTCGCCTACGCCAACTTCCTGATCATCAAACAGCAGGACAACCGCACCCTGCCGGTGTGGCTGTCCTCCTTCCAGAACACCTTCGGCACCGACTGGGGCGCCACCATGGCCGCCTCGACGCTCTTCGCCCTGCCCGCCCTGGTGATCTTCCTGCTGCTCCAGCGCCATGTGACCTCCGGCTTCGCGGCCGGCGCCGTGAAGGGCTGAGCCCGCCGGCGCCCTCGCGAACCGTCTGAAACCCCTGCCCCGGAGGCCCCCGTGCCCGCAACACGCCCCGACCTCTCCCTCCTCCCCCGGCCCGGCAAGGTCTCGCCGCGCCCGGGCCGCTTCACCCTCGGCCAGGACACCTCCGTACGCGCCCTGCCCGGCGCGGAGCCGGCGGCGGACCTGCTGCGTACGCTCCTCGGCCCGACGACCGGGCTGCCCCTCCCGCCCTCCGCCGAGGGACGCGTCGTCCTGGCGCTCGACCCGCAGCTCGGCGGGCTCGGCGACGAGGGGTACGGCCTGACCGTCGGACCTCAGGCCCTGCTGCTGCGCGCCGCCCGGCCCGACGGCCTGCTCCGGGGCGTCCAGACGATCCGCCAGCTGCTGCCGCCCGAAGCGCTGTCGGGCGGTGCGCGGGGCGTGTCCTGGGAGCTGCCCTGCGTCGAGATCAGCGACGTGCCGCAGTACTCCTGGCGCGGCGCGATGCTCGACGTCGCCCGGCACTTCCAGCCCGTCTCCTACCTGCACCGGTACGTGGACCTGATGGCGCTGCACAAGCTCAACGTCCTCCATCTGCACCTCACGGACGACCAGGGCTGGCGCATGCCCGTCGAGGCCTTTCCCCGCCTGACCTCAGTGGGCGGGCGCCGGACCCAGTCGCTGTCCGACGGCGTGCCGCACGCGGGGGCGTACACCCGCGCCGAGCTGAGCGGCCTGGTCCGCCACGCGCGGGAGCGGGGGGTGACCGTCGTACCGGAGATCGAGATGCCCGGTCATGTGCGTGCGGCCCTCGCGGCCTACCCCGCCCTCGGCAACCACCCCGAGCGGCACCTCGACGTCTGGACGCGGTGGGGGGTGTGCGACACCGTGCTCGGCGTCCACGAGGAGGTGTTCGACTTCTGCCGGACCGTGCTGGAGGAGGTCATGGACGTCTTCCCCTCCCCGTACGTCCACATCGGCGGCGAGGAGTGCCCCACCGGCGAATGGGAGAGCAGCCGGGCGGCCCGGGACCGTGCGGCGGCGGCGGGGCTCTCCGGTCCGGGCGAGCTGCACGGCTGGTTCATGGGCCGGATCGGCTCGTTCCTCGTGGAACACGGCCGCCGGCCCACCGGCTGGGCCGAGACCGGCAGCGAACTGCCGCCCGAGTTCACGGTGATGACGTGGCGCGACCCGGCGCACGCCCTCACCGCGGCTCGGCGCGGGCACCAGGTGGTGACCGCGCACCACCGCACCACGTACCTGGACTACGTCCAGTCCACGGACCCGGACGAGCCACCCGCCCAGCCGGGCGCCCCCGTCCCCCTGCACGCGGTCCACACGAACGAACCGGCACCACGGGACTGGGAGCCGGAGGACGCCTCCCGTGTCCTGGGAACCCAGGCGCAGCTGTGGACCGAGTACGTGACGACGCCGGACCGCATCGAGTACCTCACCTACCCACGGCTGTGCGCCCTCGCGGACCGTGCCTGGTCCGGGGGACGCAGCGACTGGGCCGGATTCGTCGAGCGGCTGCGCGACCACACCGCCCGGCTGGACGCCCTCGGCGTCCGGTACCGGCCCCTCACCACGCGGTCCCTGGCGACCGCGTCCGCAGGTACAGCGCCACCCCCTCGGTAGACCATCCCCCACCGTTCCGGAGAGGAACATCGCCATGAGGACATTCCGCACGAGCCGTATCCGCGCGGCGGCGGCCGCCGCCGTGACCCTGGCGCTGGGCTGCACGGCCCTCGCCGCCCTTCCCGGGACGGCGGGCGCCGCCGCGGCCGGCGGGCTCGCCGTCCAGTACCGGACGAGTTCGTCGGGAGCGACGGCCGACCAGAGCGAGCCGTGGCTGAAGGTACGCAACACCGGGAGCGCGAGCGTGCCGCTCTCCGACGTCAAGGTGCGCTACTACTTCAAGGGGGACTCCGCGTCGGCGTCGTACCGTTTCGCCTGTTCCTGGGCGGTGAAGGGCTGCGCGAACATCACCGGGACCTTCAAGCCCCTGGCGAACCCGACCGCCACCGCAGACCGCTATCTGGAGATCGGCTTCACGGCCGGTGCCGGCTCCCTCGCTCCGGGAGCGGACACCGGGGACATGCAGCTGCGCTTCCACCGGGCGGACTGGCAGCGGCTGGGGCAGAGCGACGACTACTCCTTCGGTGCCGAACGGGCCACCTACGCCGACTGGCCGAAGGTCACCGCGCAGTTGGGCTCGGTCGCGGCCTGGGGCGAGGCCCCGTCGGGCAACGGCCCCACCGACCCGACGGATCCCCCCACGGATCCGCCGGCCGGCGGGCCGAGGCTGTTCGACGACTTCAACTACACCGGTCACACGGACCCGAAGATCGCGGCGAACGGCTGGAGCGTCCGCTCGAACCCGGGCGGGCCCGGGGTGCCGGGGGCCGTCTGGGCTCCGCAGAACGTCACCTTCAGCAGCCAGAGCGGCAACTCGGTGATGAACCTGGAGACGTCGACGGCGGGCACGGGCGCCTCGACGGTGCAGACGGAGATCCTCACGCAGTCCATGAAGTTCCGCAACGGCACCTACGCGGCCCGGGTGAAGTTCAGTGACGCACCGAGGTCGGGGCCGGACGGCGACCACCTCGTCCAGACCTTCTTCACCATCAACGACCTGAAGGCTCCGATGGCGGACGACTACGCCGAGTACGACTTCGAGTACCTGCCCAACGGGGGCTGGGGCGAGCCGGCCAACATCCTCTACACCACCTCGTGGGAGACCTACAGGCCTGACCCCTGGGAGGCCGTCAACCAGCACAGCGAGGTGCGTCGGAGCTACGCGGGATGGCACGACCTGGTGGTGACCGTCGACAACAGCGCCATCACGTACTACGTCGACGGTCAGCACTTCGGCACGCACGGGGCGGCGTACCTCCCGGAGCGGCCGATGTCGATCAACTTCAACCAGTGGCTGATCGATCTGGCCGGTCAGAGCAGCACCACTCCCCGCTCGTACGACCAGCAGGTGGACTACGTCCTGCACGTGAAGGACCAGGTCCTCTCCCCTGCCCAGGTGTCGGCGCTGGTGAGCGGATACAGGGCGGCGGGCACCACGTTCCAGGACACGGTGCCGGCCGTCTGACCAGGCCGGTGTGAGCAGGAGCGGGGTGGAGGGCGAGTGGGCCTCCACCCCGCTTCCGCATGTCCGGAATTCATGTTGCCTCTTGACAGCCTCGCCACCCGACAGGCAATCTTCCGTTAAGCAGAAACAAACTTCCGCGATACGGAAGGAGCGCATGATGGGCTACTCGGACCAGCGCTTCGATGTGAACCTCTCGATCCTCTTCACCGAACTCCCGCTCCTGGAGCGCCCCGCGGCGGCCGCCGCCGCGGGCTTCACGGCGGTCGAGCTCTGGTGGCCCTGGACCGAGACCCCCACCCCCGCGCAGGCCGAGCTCGACGCTCTGAAGAAGGCGCTCGACGACGCGGGCACGCAACTGGTGGGGCTGAACTTCTACGCGGGCCGGCTCCCCGGACCCGACCGCGGGGCGATCTCGCTGCCCGGCGAGGAGTCGGACCGCTTCCGCGCCAACATCGACGTGGCGGCGGACTTCGCGGCCTCGGTCGGCTGCAAGGCGCTCAACGCCCTCTACGGCAACCGCGTCGAGGGCGTGGAGCCCGCCGTCCAGGACGAACTCGCCCTGGAAAACCTGGTCCTGGCCGCCCGCGCGGCCCACCGGATCGGGGCGACCCTCCTGATCGAGACCCTCAACGACACGGAGTCGCCGCTCTACCCCCTGGTCAGCGCACCGGCGGGCATCGAGGTCGTCGACCGTGTCAACGAGGCGACGGGCCTGGGCAACGCCACGTTCCTGCTCGACCTCTACCACCTGTCGATGAACGGCGAGGACCTCAGCCAGGTGATCAAGGCGTACGCCGCGAAGACCGGCCACGTCCAGATCGCCGACAACCCGGGGCGCGGTGCGCCCGGCACCGGCTCGCTCCCGCTGGAGCGCCTCCTCGACGAGCTGACCGAGGCCGGTTACGACGGCTGGGTCGGCCTGGAGTACAAGCCGGGCGACCGGCCGAGCGCGGAGTCCTTCGACTGGCTCCACGCCGAGCACCGGCCGGCCCGCTGAGGCCCGCCCTCTCCCGCACACACGCTTACCGGAAGGCACCCTCATGAGCAGCAATCTCCCCAAGGTCGCCTGGATCGGGCTCGGCATCATGGGCTCCCCCATGTCCGAGAACCTGGTCAAGGCCGGGTACCAGGTCACGGGTTACACCCTGGAGCAGGACAAGATCGACCGGCTCGTCGCCGCGGGCGGCAAGGGTGCCGCCTCGATCGCGGACGCGGTGCGCGACGCCGATGTCGTCATCACCATGGTCCCGGCGTCCCCGCAGGTCGAGGCCATCGCCTACGGCCCCGACGGCATCCTGGAGAACGTCAGGCAGGGCACCCTGCTGATCGACATGTCCTCCATCACGCCGCAGACCTCCGTGGACCTGGCGTCGAGCGCGAAGAAGAAGGGCGTCCGCGTACTGGACGCCCCCGTCTCGGGCGGTGAGGCCGGCGCCATCGAGGCCGTCCTGTCCATCATGGTGGGCGGCGAGCAGACCGACTTCGACGCCGCCAAGCCGCTGCTCGACGCGCTCGGCAAGACGATCGTCCTGTGCGGCCCGCACGGCTCCGGCCAGACGGTGAAGGCGGCCAACCAGCTGATCGTCGCGGTCAACATCCAGGCCTGCGCCGAGGCCGTCGTCTTCCTGGAGAAGTCCGGGGTCGACCTCGCCGCCGCGCTCGACGTACTCAACGGCGGACTCGCGGGCTCGACGGTCCTGACCCGCAAGAAGGACAACTTCCTCAAGCGGGACTTCGCTCCGGGCTTCCGGATCGACCTGCACCACAAGGACATGGGCATCGTCACGGACGCCGCCCGCAACGTCGGCGCGGCGCTGCCCGTCGGAGGGGTCGTGGCCCAGCTGGTCGCCTCCCTGCGCGCGCAGGGCGACGGCGGCCTCGACCACTCCGCGCTCCTGCGCTCGGTCGAGCGGCTCTCCGGCTCCCAGGTCTGACACCCCCGGCCCTTCACGAGGGCCCCCTGAACTCCGGGTCGTGGCGGCGCTGACACCTGTCCTGTCGCGCCCAGGCGCTGCCGCGGCCCGGAATCCTCTCCTCCAATTTCAACAAACTGTTGACGCTTCGATATCGGCGAATCTACGCTCCTGAGGCCGTCAGCAGCCCCGTACGGAAGGCCTCCATGTCCCAGCGTGTGCTCACGACCGAGTCAGGCGCCCCGGTCGCCGACAACCAGAACTCCGCCACGGCCGGTGCCGGCGGGCCGATCCTCATCCAGGACCAGCACCTGCTCGAGAAGCTCGCCCGCTTCAACCGTGAGCGCATCCCGGAGCGCGTCGTCCACGCCCGTGGCTCCGGCGCGTACGGCTACTTCGAGGTGACCGACGACGTCACCGGCTTCACCCGCGCCGACTTCCTCTCCGAAGTGGGCCGCCGCACCGAGACGTTCATCCGCTTCTCGACGGTCGCCGACTCGCTGGGCGGCGCGGACGCCGTCCGGGACCCCCGTGGCTTCGCGCTCAAGTTCTACACGGACGAGGGCAACTACGACCTGGTCGGCAACAACACCCCGGTGTTCTTCATCAAGGACCCGGTCAAGTTCCCCGACTTCATCCACTCCCAGAAGCGGGACCCGTTCACGGGCCGCCAGGAGCCGGACAACGTCTGGGACTTCTGGGCGAACTCCCCCGAGGCGACGCACCAGATCACCTGGCTGATGGGTGACCGCGGGATCCCCGCCTCGTACCGTCACATGAACGGCTTCGGTTCGCACACGTACCAGTGGACGAACGCGGAGGGCGAAGCCTTCTTCGTGAAGTACCACTTCAAGACGAACCAGGGTGTGCGCTCGCTCTCCGCCGAGCAGGCCGCCGAACAGGTCGGCAAGGACGCCAACTCGCACCAGACGGACCTGCTCCAGGCCATCGAGCGCGGAGTCAACCCGTCCTGGACGCTGTACGTGCAGATCATGCCCGCCGCGGAGGCGGCGGACTACCGCTTCAACCCGTTCGACGTGACGAAGGTGTGGCCGCACGCCGACCACCCGCTGCAGCGGGTTGGCCGCCTCGTGCTGGACCGCAACCCGGACAACGTCTTCGCCGAGGTGGAGCAGGCGGCGTTCTCACCGAACAACTTCGTGCCCGGCATCGGCCCCTCGCCGGACAAGATGCTCCAGGGCCGCCTGTTCGCGTACGCCGACGCGCAGCGCTACCGGCTGGGCATCAACCACACCCAGCTCCCGGTCAACGCTCCGAGGAAGGCGACCGTCGACAACTACGGCCGCGACGGCCTGCACGCGACCCGGTACGGCTCGCGCCAGGACAAGAACTACGAGCCCAACTCGTACGCGGGCCCCGCGCAGACCGGTGCGGCACTGGCCGCGCCACTGCCCGTGCACGGCTGGACGGGCACGCACGAGGCGCCCGCCCACACGAAGGACGACGACTTCTTCCAGGCGGGCGAGCTCTACCGGCTGATGTCGGCCGACGAGAAGGACCGTCTGATCGCCAACATCGCCGGCGGACTCTCCCAGGTCACCCGCGACGACGTGATCGAGAAGAACCTCGCCCACTTCCACGCCGCCGACGCCGACTACGGCAAGCGCGTGGAGGAGGCGGTCCGCGCCCTGCGCGAGGACTGAGCCTCCCTTCCCAGGGCCCTGCCCGTGCCGCGCACCCGGATGAGGGGTGCAGCGCGGCACCGGCAGGACGGGACCGCGGCGGCGGACGACGCCAGTGCGGTGGCGAAGGGCCGGGCGGCCCGGCTCCAGACCTGAAGGAGCCGGTCGGCCCGCAGCCCGCAGTCCGCCGTCGCGGTCGCCGTGGACGACAGGGGGTGCGGTGCACGCGTGGGGCGTGCACCGCACCCCTGTTCTGTGATGTGCCGTCAACATCCCTACGCGACACCGTCGTTCCGCCGCAGTTCGTCGAGATACCCGACGAGCCTCGCCTCGCTCCGCTCGAGGTGCTCCCGCTCGTCCAGGGGCAGCGGTGCCAGGGCATCGACGAGCACCTGGTCCCGGGGAACGTGCACCATCGCGCCGGAGTAGACCCCGCAGCCGGTGCACCAGGCCAGCCCGACGCACCGTTCGGACATGGGGCTCCCCGGAGGATGGAAGCGGTACCGGTACGAGCGGACGGCCGTCCCGCAGGCCGCACACATGCGCCGGTCCCCGTCCGGGACCGTCCGCCAGGTCGCGGACCTGGTCCAGCGCCGTCCGCGGCCAGGCGCTCCCCGTCTCCTCTTCATGGCGCCATTGTCGTCCGTTCACCCCGTGTCCGGCAGCCCCTCCTCCGGCAGGTCGAACAGGCGCTGTGAGCGCCGCCGGTTGTGCTGCCGGAGAGCCGTGACCCAGGGCCAGTGGTCCTCGGGCTCGAGGCGGGGACAGGCGATGCGGTGCGGGATGCGGCACGCGGCGCCGGGGAGCGGCTCCGCGTCCCACAGGTTCAGGGCGGTCCCGGTCGAGGTGATGATCCACCGTCTTCTCGGCGGAACGGTGTGGGCCGGGACGAGGATGCGGGGTTCGAGGAGGATCCAGTGCCCGGCGTACCCCGTGGCGTACCTGTCCTGCGGAAGGTCGCAGAACGGACAGTCGGGCGGGGCGGGCGGCCGTGGGGCGGTGGCCCCTTCGAGCAGCGCGAGGAAGTCGCCGGTGAGGCGGTCGGAGTGGTCGTCGGGCGGGTCCGGGCAGGGTGAGGCGCTCTCGGTGTCCCCCATGGGACAAGGATCCGGGGCGCGTCGTCGGTGCCGATAGGGTGCGATCCGGCCGCGCCGGGCGGGGCGGGATCCGCTCGCGTGCCGCCAGGCACCACATGAGGCGCGCTCGGACACAGGCGGCCCGCACCGCGTGGCCGACCGGCGTCCCACGGACCGCACCGCGTGGCCGACCGGCGTCCCACGGACCGCACCGCGTGGCCGACCGGCGTCCCACGGACCGCTCCCGTGGGGGTGGCGACCGACCGGGCGCCACCCCCACGGCATCGCGCCCGGACACGACGGCGGCCTCCACGACCGCACGGGTCGTGGAGGCCGGCACCGGCCGGGGTCAGGACACCGTCAGCGCGCGGATCGCCGTCGGTGCGTGGCCCGGCTCGGACGCCACGTCCTCGAACTCGTTGACGGAAGCGATGTCGGTCCCGCTCATCGAGATGTTCGTGACCCGCTCCAGGATCGCCTCGACGACGACGGGCACCCGGTGCTCGGCCGCGAGCTTCTTCGCCTCCTCGAAGGCCGGCAGGAGCTGGTCCGGCTCGGTGACCCGGATCGCCTTGCAGCCCAGGCCCTCGACGACCTTGACGTGGTCCACGCCGTAGACGCCCAGCTCCGGGGAGTTGAGGTTCTCGAACTCCAGGTTGACCTGGAAGTCGATGTCGAAGTTCCGCTGCGCCTGCCGGATGAGCCCCAGGTAGGAGTTGTTCACCAGCACGTGGACGTACGGGATGCGGTGCTGCGCGCCGACGGCGAGCTCCTCCAGCATGAACTGGAAGTCGTAGTCGCCGGAGAGGGCGACCACGGAGCCGTCCGGGTCTGCCGTGGCGACGCCCAGTGCGGCGGGGATCGTCCAGCCGAGCGGCCCTGCCTGGCCGCAGTTGATCCAGTGGCGCGGCCGGTAGACGTGCAGCATCTGCGCGCCCGCGATCTGGGAGAGGCCGATGGTGCTGACGTAGCGGGTCTCGGGGCCGAACGCCCGGTTCATCTCCTCGTACACCCGCTGCGGCTTCAGCGGCACGTTGTCGAAGTGTGTACGGCGCTGGAGCGTGGCCCGGCGTTCCTGCGTGGACGCCGCCCAGACCGAGCGGTCCTTCAGCTTGCCCGCCGCCTTGAGCTCCCGGGCCACCTCGACGAAGAGCTCGAGCGCGGCCTTCGCGTCGGACGCGATACCGAGGTCCGGGGCGAAGATCTTGCCCAGCTGGGTGGGCTCGATGTCGACGTGGACGAAGGTCCGGCCCCGGGTGTAGACGTCCAGCTTGCCCGTGTGGCGGTTGGCCCAGCGGTTGCCGATGCCCAGGACGAAGTCGGACTCCAGGAAGTTCGCGTTGCCGTAGCGGTGCGAGGTCTGCAGGCCGACCATGCCCGCGTTCAGCTCGTGGTCGTCGGGGAGGATGCCCCAGCCCATCAGGGTGGGGACGACCGGGACCCCGGTCAGCTCGGCGAACTCCACCAGGAGGGCGGAGGCGTCGGCGTTGATGATGCCGCCGCCCGCGACGAGCAGCGGCCGCTCGGAGGCGTTGAGCATCTCCACCGCCCGCTCGATCTGCCTGCGGCTCGCGGCGGGCTTGTGGACGGGCAGCGGCTCGTACAGCTCGGGGTCGAACTCGATCTCGGTGAGCTGCACGTCGATCGGCAGATCGATGAGGACCGGGCCGGGCCGGCCCGTGCGCATCAGGTGGAAGGCCTGCTGGAAGACGCCGGGGACCTGCGCGGCCTCCAGGACGGTGGTCGCGGCCTTGGTCACCGGCGCGGCGATCGACGCGATGTCGACGGCCTGGAAGTCCTCCTTGTGGAGGACGGCGGTCGGCGCCTGGCCGGTGATGCAGAGGATCGGGATCGAGTCGGCGATGGCCGAGTACAGGCCCGTGATCATGTCGGTGCCGGCGGGCCCCGACGTACCGATGCAGACGCCGATGTTCCCGGCCGCGGCACGGGTGTAGCCCTCCGCCATGTGGGAGGCGCCCTCGACGTGGCGGGCCAGGGTGTGCTGCACCCCGCCGGAGGCCTTGAGGGCCGCGTAGAACGGGTTGATCGCCGCACCCGGCACGCCGAAGGCGTTGCTGACACCTTCGCGCTTGAGGATCTCAACTGCCGCTCGGGCAGCGGTCATACGAGGCATGAGTACTCCTGCTCGGACCTGGTGGAGTCGGGCTCTGTCGCGCCACCTGAGAGCTCCAATTCCGCATTACGGAAATTTAGTTCTGCTATACGGAATCAACTTAGGGCGGCCCGGGACAGTCGTCAAGGGAGGGCGGGCAAACCGGTGGAGACCATCGGGCCGAAGTGGGCGAATCCCTCCCCCGGACGTCGCTCCTGGTGGACGATGGGGATACGGAACGCAGTCGCCGCCGGGGAGGCGGCAGGAGGGGGCAGCACGTGGAGTCCGTACCGGTGCGCTGCCCGGCCTGCCGCAGGGATCACGCGTACATCACGCCGGTGTATCCCTGCCCGTGCGGCTCCCCCACCGCCCCGCCGCTGATGCGCGGCGCGCCGGCCGTGCTCATCACGCACCGCACCTGGAACGACGACTGGGTGAGCGTGCGGTGCCATTCCTGCGGGCGCCGCGACCAGTGGCCGCACCCCGAACTCTGCTGCCCCTGCGGCGCGGTGCTGCGGATCCCGGTGCGCCCGGTGGCCACGCGCGGCACCACCGCGCCCTCCACCACGTCGGCCACGGCCGGTTCGCCCGGCCCGTCGCACATACCCCTGCCGCCCACGGCCGCCCATCCGAGGCCGACGTTCCGGCCCCTGGTGATACGCACGGCTCGCGACGCGGTGGACACGGCGGCGCTGTATCTGCAGTGGCTGGGCTTCCGCCACGTCGTCCAGCCCGAGACGCGGCCCGGTTCCCGGATCGACCTCAGAGCCGCCGGCCTCATCGCCCAGGTCGACGCGACCACCCGGCCGACCGTCCTGCGCGATGTCGAGTGCCTCTGGCTGAACGCCCTGAACGCCTCGGTGGCCGGAGTGCTGTTCTCCCTGGCCGGCTACACGGACGAGGCCCGTTCACGCGCGGACGGCCTCGCCGTCCCGCTCTTCACCCTGGACCTCACCGGAACACCGCAGCCGGTGAACGGACCCGCGGACGAGTTGGTCAGCGTGGGCCCCCGACCGCCCGCCCCCGGCGCATGATTTCGGTCACCTGCGCCCTGCCAGGCGCATATGTTCGAGCTGTTGTCGGTATGAGGACGTAGAGTGAAGGCATGGTCTTAACTCCTCGGCATCCCACTCACTCGACCCCCGTTTTCCTGACCCAGCCCGCCCACCCGTCCGCCGTCGACGCCAACGAGGCGATCCGCGCGCTCGTCGACTCGCGGGCCGGCCAGGACTGGACGCCGGTGGAGGCCGCCGAGTACGAGGTACTGCTCATCGAATGGGCTGCGGCGACCCAGGGCATAGGCTCCGGCATCATCGAGGCCGCCTGATCCCGCGCCCCCCGGCACGGGCTACGCGCCGAATCCCTCCCGCAGTTCGACCTTGCGGACCTTACCGCTGACGGTCATCGGGAACGCCTCCAGAATCCGCAGTCCGCGCGGAATCTTGTAGTGCGCCAGCTGCTCCCGGCAGTACGCCGTCACCTCGTCGAGCGTCGGCGGGTCGGCCGGGTCGCGGGGAATGACGCAGGCCAGGATCTCCTCGCCGTACCTGTCGTCCGGCACCCCGACCACCTGGACGTCCGCGATCTTCGGGTGCCCGTGGAGGAACTCCTCGATCTCCCGCGGATACACGTTCTCACCGCCCCGGATGATCATGTCCTTGATCCGGCCGACGATCTGGACGTACCCGTCCTCCCGCATCACCGCGAGGTCCCCGGTGTGCATCCAGCGTCCCGCGTCGATGACTTCGGCGGTCCGCTCCGGCTGGTCCCAGTAGCCCAGCATCACGCTGTACCCACGGGTGCACAGTTCGCCGGCCCGGCCGCGCGGCAGGGTCACGTCCGTCACCGGGTCGACGACCTTCACCTCGATGTGCGGCATCACCCGGCCGACCGTGCCCGTACGGCGCTCCAGGTCGTCCTCCCGGCGGGTCTGGGTGGAGACGGGCGAGGTCTCCGTCATCCCGTAACAGATGGACACCTCGTCCATGTGCATCTCCGCGACGACCCTCTTCATCACCTCGACCGGGCAGGGTGATCCGGCCATGATCCCGGTGCGCAGCGAGGACAGGTCGTACGAGGCGAAACCTGGCAGGTCGAGCTCCGCGATGAACATCGTGGGCACGCCGTAGAGCGAGGTACAGCGCTCCTGCTGGACGGCGGCCAGTACGGCCGCGGGCTCGAAGGCCGGGGCGGGGATCACGATGCAGGCCCCGTGCGAGGTGATGCCGAGGTTCCCCATGACCATGCCGAAGCAGTGGTAGAACGGCACGGGCAGACAGACCCGGTCCTGTTCGGTGTAGGCGACCATTTCCCCGACGAAGTAACCGTTGTTGAGGATGTTGTGGTGGGAGAGCGTGGCGCCCTTCGGGAATCCGGTGGTTCCCGAGGTGTACTGGATGTTGATCGGGTCGTCGCAGGACAGACCGGCCTCGCGCGCCGCCAGTTGCTCCGCCGTCACGGACCGCGAGGCGGTGGTCAGCTCGTCCCAGGACGGGTCCCCGATGTAGTGGACCGACCGCAGCGTGGGGCAGTTGGCGCGGACCTGGTCGACGAGTGCGCGGTAGTCGCTGGTGCGGTGGGCGAGGGAGGCGACCAGTACGGAGATCCCGGCCTGGCCCAGCACGTACTCCAGCTCGTGCGCGCGGTAGGCGGGATTGATGTTGACCATGACGGCCCCGATACGGGCCGTGGCGTACTGGACGAGGACCCACTCCGGGCAGTTGACCGCCCAGATGCCGACCCGGTCGCCCGCGGCCACCCCGGTGGCCATCAGCCCGCGGGCCAGCTCGTCGACGGCGGCGCCGAATTCGGCGTACGTCCAGCGGCGTCCGGACACCACGTCGACCAGTGCCTCCCGCTCCCCGAACTCCTCGACAGCCCGGTCCAGGTTGCGACCGATGGTGTCGCCGAGCAGAGCCGTGGAGCTGGTGCCGTGCGCGTAGGAGAGGCCGCTCATCGCAGGTCCCCCTCGTCGAACTCGGTGCCGGTCCCCTGCGCCGTTCGCTCACGCAGCTCGATCCTCCGGATCTTGCCCGAGACGGTCTTGGGCAGTTCGGCGAACTCCAGCCGGCGGACGCGCTTGTACGGGGCGAGCACCGCCCGGGAGTGCTCGAACAGCACCCTGGCCGTGTCCGGTCCGGGTTCCCAGCCCTCGGCGAGCACGACGTACGCCTTCGGGACGGAGAGCCTCACCGGGTCGGGGGCGGGCACGACCGCGGCCTCGACGACCGCCTCGTGCTCCAGCAGGGCGCTCTCCAGCTCGAACGGCGAGATCTTGTAGTCGGAAGCCTTGAAGACATCGTCGGCCCTGCCGACGTACGTGAGGTAGCCGTCCTCGTCCCGAGCGCCGATGTCACCCGTGCGGTAGTAGCCACCCGCCATGGCCTCGGCCGTACGGTCCGGGTCTCCGTGGTAACCCGTCATCAGACCGACGGGGGCCGTGGACAGATCGAGGGAGATCTCTCCCTCCGCCGCCCCCGGTTCACCGGTCACGGGGTCCAGCAGCTCGACCTCGAATCCGGGGCTGGGCCGTCCCATGGAGCCCGGCTTGAGCCGCTGTCCCGGCGTGTTGGCCACCTGCACGGCGGTCTCCGTCTGACCGAAGCCGTCGCGGATGGTGACGCCCCAGGCGCGCCTGACGCTCTCGATGACCTCCGGATTGAGCGGCTCGCCCGCCGCGACGACCTCGCGCGGCGGTGTTTTCAGCTGTGCGAGGTCCGCCTGGATGAGCATCCGCCAGACCGTCGGCGGGGCACAGAAACTGGTGATCGCCGAGCGGTCCATCTCCGCCATCAGCCGGGCGGCGTCGAACCGGGTGTAGTTGAAGATGAAGACGGTGGCCTCGGCGCTCCAGGGCGCGAAGAGATTCGACCACGCGTGCTTCGCCCAGCCGGGCGAGGAGATGTTCAGATGGACGTCGCCGGGCTTGAGGCCGATCCAGTACATCGTCGCCAAGTGGCCGACCGGATAGGAGACATGGGTGTGCTCGACCAGCTTGGGGCTGGCCGTGGTGCCCGAGGTGAAGTAGAGCATCAGGGGTTCGCCGGCGTCCGTCTCCCGGTCCGGGACGAACGTCTCGGGCGCCGCGTCGGCCCCGCCGTAGGAGAGCCAGCCCTCGACGTCGGCGCCGACGGCGATCCGGGTGTAGTCGCCGGGCACCTCGTCGAACTTCGCGGTGTCCGCCGACCGTACGAGCACATGGCGCACCTTGCCGCGCTCGACCCGGTCACGCAGGTCAACCGGCCCCAGCATCGGGGTGGCGGGGATGACGACGGCGCGCAGCTTCATCGCGGCCAGCGCGGTCTCCCACAGTTCGGCCTGGTTGCCGAGCATGACGAGGATCCGGTCGCCTTCCGCCACGCCCTGTTCCCGCAGCCAGTTCGCCGCCCTGCTGGAGCGCGCCGCCATCCGGGCGAAGGACACCTCGGTGCGCCCGCCGTCCTCCTCCACGATGTGCAGGGCGGTGCGGTCGTTGTTCTCGGCGATCACGTCGAACCAGTCGAGCGCCCAGTTGAAGTAGTCGGGCCGTGGCCAGCTGAAGCCCTCGTACGCCGTGGTGTAGTCCTCGCGGTGCTCGATCAGGAAGTCCCGGGCGGCCCGGAACGTCTCCGTCGCACTCGTTGCCGGCATGTGCCCTCCTCGTCGCGAACCCGTCCTTTAACATCATGCGAACAGTGACCCAGATCTCACCACCCCCGAACGGGGGTGGAGCCGACAGGGCGGAGAGCCGCAGGCGTGCAGGAAGCGGGCGAGGCGACCGAGCTGCGGGCGGCCCTGCTGAGGCTGCGCCGGACGAGCGGACTGCCGGTGGTCTTCGGCGGGCTCCTCTCCGACGCACGCCACGCCCGGATCGCCGAGCTGAACGGGGCGCAGACCCCCGCGCTGCGCGGGCTCGTCATCTCGGCGGGGAGCGGGCTCGGCGGTAAGGCGATCGCCCTGTCACGGCCGTGCGCGGTCACGGACTACCCCGCTTCGCGCCACATCAGCCACGAGTACGACACGGCTGTCGCGGCGGAGGGCCTGCGCTCGGTCGTCGCCGTGCCCGTGGTCGTACGCCGGGCGGTGCGGGGTGTGCTGTACGGGGCGCTGCGCGAACCGCTCACGCTCGGGGACCGTACGTTCGACGCGACGGCCTCCGCGGCGCGGGACGTGGAGCAGGCCCTGGCGGTCCGGGACGAGGTGCGGCAGCTCCTGGCGGCCACCCGGGAACAGCTCACCGGTCCGGGCACGGGCCCGGGGACCTGGGAGGACGTCCGCGAGGCGCATCGCGAGCTGCGCGCTCTGGCCCCGAAGATCATGGACCCGGCGCTGCGTGCCGAGCTGCTCGCGGTGTGCGGGCGGCTCGCGTCGGCCACGGGGACCGAGCAGCGGCAACCGGCGCCCGGACGGGTACGGCTGGCGCCGCGCGAGATCGATGTGATCGCCTGCGTGGCGTCGGGCGCCACGAACGCCGCGGCGGCCGAACGGCTGGGTCTGCGGCCGGAGACGGTGAAGAGCTACCTGCGGTCCGCGATGCGGAAGCTGGGGGCGCACACCCGGCTGGAGGCGGTGGTGACGGCACGCCACGCGGGTCTGCTGCCGTGAACCGGGCCTGCTGCCGTGAGCCGGGCGGGGCGCCGTGAACCGGGCGGGGCGCCGTGAACCGGGCGGGGCGCCGTGAGCCGGGCCGGGTACGCCGGGCCGTGCGGACCACGACCGCCGTGCGGACCGGGCCGTCTCAGTCCCCGAAGTCGACGAACGTGCCGAACCGGACGTCGTAGCCGGGCGCCGGGGACATCACCGTCAGCATGTCCACAGCCTCCTGGGTGATCTCCTCGCGCGTGACCCGGTCCAGCCCGCCCAGTGCCTGCACGGTGACGACCGCGGAGTCCCGCGTCTCGTCGAGGCGCCAGATCGCCGCCAGGAAACCGTCGGCCAGGACCGTTCCGTAGGACTGGTTGCCCACGCCGTTGCGTCCCTTGTAGGCGGGCGGGATCACCCGGGTCCGGTCGGCGTGGCCCAGCAGGATGTTGTCGAACTCGGGGAGGAAGCGCGGCGGGGCAGGGGTGTCGGGGTCGGGACGCGGGGCGTCGGGCAGGTCGAAGAGTTCGACGCCGTTCTCGTCGCGGAAGGTGACGAGCCGGGGCCGCAGGCGTTCGAAGACCTCGCGCATCCGGGTGAGCCCGGCCCACATCTGCATGTCCTTCACCGAGGCCGGCCCGAAGGCGCCGAGGTAGCGCAGCACGGTCGCGTCGGGCGAGGCAGCCGGCCGCGGCGGGGTGTCCAGCCAGTGCTCCGCGGTCGTCAGGGCGACCTGCCCGCTGCGCCCCCACAGCCCGCGCGGGGTGACCTGGACCAGCGGCAGCCGGCAGCGGGCGGCGACCGCGAGTGCCCGGGGGTCGGCGTCCGGCCAGTGGAGGAACAGCTCCTCCCGCAGTTCCTTCATGGTGCGCGGCCGCTCCTCGACGAGCTCCCTGGCGCGTGAGGTGAGCCGGTCCAGATCCACGCCCGTGAGCCCGCTCCGGAACATGTTCAGTTCCCGGTCGCGCGCGGGCTGGACCAGGGGGCGCAGCGTGAGGGCGTCCTCGGCGGTGTGGGTGTGGATGGTGGAGCGCAGGGTGACGATCCTGACTACTTCGCGGGACTCCATCAGCGCCGAGAGCGCGGCAGGGACGAAGCCTTCCAGCCGGGCGAAGAGCTGAAAGTACGGCGGCCTGGTGTTCTGGGCCTGCAGGCCGACCAGACGGCTGACGGCTTCCCCCACCGGCACGGCGGCGCGGCGGAGCAGCAACTGGCGCTCCATCGTTGCCCTGTTGAGTGCGCGGGAGGAGAGCACGGGAGCGTTCTTGGCGTCCATGGTCCGCAGGTTACGCGGCCCTGCGACACCGGCCCGGAACGGGCGACACCCCAACGGTCCGCGGCAGCACGGACAGGACGGGCTCGGCCCGCATGATGGGGCGGTGATCAGTGTCCTGTTCGCCGTCCTGACCGCTTTCAGCAACGGCACCGCGTCGGTGCTGCAGCGCCGCGCCGCCCTGAACGTGCCCGACAGCGAGGCCATGCGTCTCTCGCTGTTCGGCCATCTGATGCGGCAGAAGGTGTGGCTCGCCGGCATCGGCCTCGTGATCGTCGCCGCGCTCTGCCAGGCGGTGGCACTGGCCACGGGCCCCATCGCCGTCGTCCAGCCGATCTTCGTGATCGAGCTGCCGGCGACCCTGGTCGTCGCCGGCTTCGTGATGCGGGTCGGGGTGCCGCGCCAGGTCTGGTACGGGGTGGCCGCCGTGACCCTGGGCCTGGCCCTGGGGATGGCCGCCGCCGCGCCGGTCGGCGGCAGCGAGGACGTCCAGGGGGCGGCCTGGATCCCGGCTCTGGTGGCGACCGGGATCTTCGAGGCCGCGCTGATCGCCACGGCCCTCGGCACCTCCGGTGATCTGAGGGCCGCGCTGCTGGGGCTGGCCGCGGCGTGCGGGTACGCGCTGACAGCCGCGCTGATGAAGGACGCGATGTCACGGCTGGACGCCGACGGGGTGGCCGGCCTGCTGACGGCGTGGCAGCTGTACGCCACGGCGGTGGCCGGCGTGGGTGCGCTGTTCCTCCTCCAGAACGCGCTGCAGGCCGGCTCGCTGGTGGCGGTGCAGCCGATGCTGACGCTCGGGGACGCCCTGATCAGCATCACCTACGGCGTGACGCTGTTCGGCGAGGAGCTGCGGTCCGGGTGGTGGCTGCTGCCCCAGGTGGCCGGGGCGGCCCTGATCGCCGTCGGCTGTGTCGTCCTCGCCCGGTCCCCGCTGGCCGCCGTGAACGCGGCGCCGCCGCGGGTGGAGTGAACCGGTCAGGGGCGCCCCCGTGCCGGGACCTCCTCGCCGGGCGGAACCCGTCCGGGCGGGGTGCCGTCACCGAAGGGGCGGCCGCCCAGCTGCTCCCGGTGGTGCGGGGCCGTCCAGCCCGACAGGTCGGGGCCCAGCGGCACGATGCCGGTCGGATTGATGCCGGTGTGCACCCCGTAGTAGTGCCGCTTGATGTGGTCGAAGTCCACGGTGTCACCGAAGCCGGGGGTCTGGTAGAGGTCACGGACGTACGCCCACAGGACGGGGTCCTCGGCCAGCTTCGAGCGGTTGCACTTGAAGTGTCCGTGGTAGACGGCGTCGAAGCGCACGAGGGTGGTGAACAGCCGGATGTCCGCCTCGGTGATCGTGTCCCCCACCAGGTAGCGCTGCCCGTCCAGGCGTTCCGAGACCAGGTCCAGGCGGCGGAACACATCGACGTACGCCGCCTCGTACTCGCCCTGTTCTGCGGCGAATCCCGCGCGGTAGACGCCGTTGTTCACGTCCTTGTAGATGTCCTCCATCACGGAGTCGATCTCGTCGCGCCGGCGCTCCGGGTAGAGGTCGGGAGCTCCGGGGCGGTGCAGACCGGTCCATTCGGTGGCCAGGTCGAGCGTGATCTGCTGGTAGTCGTTGGTGACCAGGGCCCGGGTCGGGACGTCGACGATCGCGGGCACGCTGACCCCGCCCGGGTAGTCGCGCTCCCGTGCGTCGTAGGCCTCGCTCAGGTAGCCGATGCCGAGCACCGGGTCCTTGCCTCCCTCGTCGAGGGTGAAGCGCCAGCTGCGGTCGTCCTGGACCGGGTCGGCCACGGCCAGTGAGAGGGCGCTCTCCAGCCCGAGCAGTCGGCGTGAGACCAGGGCCCTGCTCGCCCAGGGGCAGGCCCGGCTGACAACCAGGCGGTAGCGCCCGGCCTCGACGGGCCAGCCGTCACGGCCGTCGGCGGTGATGCGGTCGGCGAAGTGGCTGCGGGAGCGCTTGAAGGGCTTGTGGCCGTACGAGGTGTTCCCGTCCTGCTTCCGGTCCTGGGCGTCGCTCATGGTGTTCTCCTCGGGGCCTCGGTGGGGTCGGTGGGATCAGGAGCGTCGGTGGCGTCGGACGTCTCTGCACGTCTCCTTCCCCGCCTGCCCGCCGCGACATCGGCCAGGGCCACGATCAGGCCCGCCAGGACGAAGGCGACCGAGACGAGAAGCCCGTGGTCGTAGGCCGACGCCCAGTCGTCCGGGCCCAGCTGGGCGAAGAAGACCGAGCCCACCGCGGCGATCCCGATGGCCGAGCCGACCCGCTGGCTGGTCTGGAGGGTGCCGCCGGCGCTGCCCGCGTTGTGTACCGGAACCTCGGCGAGGGTGAGCGTCTGGTTGGGTGCGATGACGAGGCCGCTGCCCAGGCCGGCCAGCAGGAGCGGGGCCGCCATGGCGAGCCCTGCGCCCCGGCCCGGCACCAGGTGCGCGGCCAGCGCGGTGAGCCCGAGTCCGACGGCCACCATGGTGAGTCCCACGACGATGAGGGGCCGCCCGAAGCGGCCGACCAGCCGGCCGCCGATGCTCGCCGACGCGCCCGCGCCCAGGGCGAACGGAGTGATCGCGAGGCCTGCCTCCAGGGCGCTGTAGTGCAGACCGGACTGAAGGTAGAGCGTGCTGATGAAGAAGATCGAGGTGAAGCCGGCGAAGTACAGGAGGATCATCAGACAGCCCAGCCAGAAGGACCGGAGCCGGAAGAGTGACATGTTCAGCACCGGCTGGACGTTCCGTCGCGCGCAGCGGGACTCCCAGGCGACGAACGCCGCGAGCAGGACCGCGGCCACCGCCACGAGCAGCCACTTACCGTTGCCCGGCCACTGCAGGGCCTGGACGAACGGCAGCAGCAGGGCGAGTACCCCCGCCCCGAGCAGGAGCACGCCGACGGGGTCCAGGTCGCGCGGGCGCACCCGGGTCGCCGAGGGCGTGTCGGGGAGCAGTCGGTGGGCCAGCAGAAGACACACGATCCCGATCGGCAGGTTGACGTAGAACACCCAGCGCCAGCCCTCCTGTGCCCCGGCGCCCTGGATCAGGAGTCCGCCCAGGAGGGGGCCGACCGCGGTGGAGATGCCGACCACGGTGCCGAACATGCCGAAGGCGCGGCCCCGTTCGCGTCCGGAGAACATCTGCTGGATCAGCGCGGAGATCTGGGGCGAGAGCAGTCCGCCCGCCGCGCCCTGGAGGAGCCGGGCGATGACCAGCCAGAGGCTGGACTGGGCGGCCCCGCAGGCGGCGGAGGCCAGGGTGAAGAGGGTGAGTCCCGCCATGAACACCGCGCGCCGCCCCCGTGCGTCGCCGAGGCGTCCGCCCGGGATGAGGACGAGGCCGAAGGCGAGCGCGTAGCCGGACAGCACCCACTGGAGGTCGGACTCCGGGGTGTCGAGGCCCTCCTTGATGGACGGCAGCGCCACGTTGACGATGGAGACGTCCAGCAGCGTCATGAAGCCCGCCACCAGGCAGACGGCGAGTGCACGCCAGCGACGGGGGTCGGAAGGGTCGGCGCCGGGCGTGCCCGTGGCCCCGTGCTCCGTACTCTCTGCCATGGTCCGCACCCTAGTTCGCGCCCGCCCGCTCCTCCTCCCGGGCGCGCCGGGCGGCGGCGCGGCGCGCCCCTGCCGGCGGCGGACGGCATCCGTCCGGCGTGCTCTGCGCCATCGGGGGTACCGCATCTTCATGACTGTCGGCAAAACGAGCGTTCTGGTTCTGGACTGTGCCGAGCCCCTCGAGCTCGCGGACTTCTATGCGAACCTCCTCGGCGCGGAGACGCGGATCGGGAGCGATCCCGACTTCGTCGAGATCGTCGGCAACACCGGCGTGCACCTGGCCGTCCGCCGCGACCACGGCTACGCGCCGCCGAGCTGGCCGCGCCCTGAGGACTCGCTGCAGGCACATCTGCGCATCCTGGTGGACCCGGGAGACATGGACGAGGCCGAGCGCGAGGCGATCGGCCTCGGCGCCCGGCCCGTGGACACGGGGGACAGCAACAGCGGCCCACGTGACGTCCGCGTCTACAACGATCCGGCCGGGCATTCCTTCTCCCTGTCCGTGTATCCGGCTCGGCAGGCGGAGGACCGCTAGGAGGAACGGCGGCGCAGCGCCGGGTCGGTGAGCGACGGCGGGGTGTATCCGGTGTCGCGCGCCGACAGGCTGGTGCCGGGCGGGACGATCTCGTCGATGCGGTCCAGCACGTCCCGGCTCAGCTTCACCTTGTCCGCACCCAGCTGACTGTCCAGCTGTTCGAAGGTGCGCGGGCCGATGATCGCCGACGTGACGGCCGGGTGTTCGAGCACGAAGGCCAGGGCGAGCTCCACGAGGGTCAGTCCGGCCTCCTCGGCCAGCCGGGCCAGAGCCTCCGCGGCGGCGAGCTTGGCCGCGTTCTCCGGCGCGGAGATGTCGAAGCGGGCCGCCTGCCGGCCGGCCCGGCTGGAGGTGGGCTGCTCCGCGTCGGCGCGGTAACGCCCGGAGAGCCAGCCTCCGGCCAGGGGGCTCCAGGACAGCACCCCGAGGCCGTAGCGCTGGGCCACCGGCAGGACCTCGCGCTCGATGCCACGGGCCAGCAGGGAGTACGGGGGCTGCTCGGCGACGACGCGTTCGCGGCCCCGGCGCTCGGCGAGCCACTGGCCCTCGACGATCGCGGAAGGCTCGAAGGTCGATGTCCCGATGTAGCGGATCTTGCCCTGGTGGACCAGGTCGGAGAGCGCGCCGAGGGTCTCGTCGAAGTCGGTGCCCGGCTCGGGACGGTGCACCTGGTAGAGGTCGATCCAGTCGGTACCGAGCCTGCGGAGGCTGTTCTCGACCTCGCGGATGATCCAGCGGCGGCTGTTGCCCCGCTCGTTGGGATCGTCGCCGAGACTGCCGTGGAATTTGGTGGCCAGCACCACGTCGTCACGCCGGCCGCCGGCGAGGGCCTTGCCGACGATGGTCTCCGACTCGCCGGCGGAGTAGACGTCGGCGGTGTCGACGAAGTTGATGCCCGAGTCCAGCGCGTGGTGGATGATCCGGACGCTGTCGTCGTGGTCGGGGTTGCCGCGGGGGCCGAACATCATGGTGCCGAGGGCCAGCGGGCTGACCTTCACGCCGGTGCGCCCGAGGGTGCGGTACTCCGTCATCTCGCGTTCTCCTCGATCAGTTCATCGGTGGTGGGGCGGGCGGCCGGGGGTACGGCCGCCGGTGAGGGGACGCCCCGCTGCCGGGCGGCCGCCGGCAGCGGGGGCACGTCCCGCACTCGCGGGCCGCCTCCGCGCCCGCCAGGTCGGGCGCGGAGGCCGCTACGTGGCGGGCCGGCCGGTCACCGGGCCGTCGCCGAGGCGAGTGCGATGCCGGTGTGGCCCGCGCCGGTGTCCACGGTGTCCACGGTGTCGAACAGCCGGTTCGCCGGCCTCGGCAGGCCGTAGTGCTCGCGGAGGGTCGCTCCGGTGTACTCCGTGCGGAACAGCCCCCGCTCCTGGAGGATCGGGACGACCCGGTCGACGAAGACCTCCAGCCCGGACGGAAGTACGGCGGGCATGATGTTGAAGCCGTCGGCCGCCCCGCTGTCGTACCAGTGCTCGATGGTGTCGGCGACCTGCACGGCGGTTCCGGCGAAGGTCCGGTGCCCGCGCCCGCCGCCGAGCCGGCCGATGAGCTGTCGAACCGTCAGTCTCTCGCGCCGGGCGAGCTCCACGATCAGGGTGTAGCGGCTCTTGGCCCCCTCGATCTCGTCCTCCTCGGGCAGGCCGTCCGGCAGCTCCCGGTCGAGGTGCAGCTCGTCCGGGTCGAGCTTCAGCGTCCTGGCCAGCTGGCGCTTGGCGTACTCCGGCACGATGAGCCGGTCGAGTTCGGCGTCCAGTTCCAGCGCCTCGGCCTCGGTGTCGCCGATGACCGGGACGATGCCGGGCAGGATCTTGACGCCGTCGGGATCACGGCCCAGCACCTCGGCACGCCGCTTGACGTCCTTGTAGAAGGCGACGCCCTCCTCGAGGGTCTGCTGCGCGGTGAAGACCGCCTCCGCGTAGCGGGCCGCGAAGTCCTTGCCGCTTTCGCTCGATCCGGCCTGCACGAGCAACGGGTATCCCTGTGGCGGCCGTTGGACGTTCAGCGGGCCGTCGACGCGGAAGAACTCGCCGGTGTGTCCGATGCCGCGCACCCGGTCGGCCAGGGCGTGGATCCCGGCCTCCTTGTCGGCCACGACCGCGTCGTCCGCCCAACTGTCCCAGAGCTTCGTCGACACCTCCACGAACTCGGCGGCGCGGCGGTAGCGGTCACGGTGCAGGGGGGTGTCGTCGAGACCGAAGTTGCGGGCCGCGTCGGCACCGGCGGTGGTGACGATGTTCCAGCCGGCCCGGCCGCCGGAGATGTGGTCCAGCGAGGCGAACCGGCGGGCCAGGTTGTACGGCTCGTTGTAGCTGGTGGAGGCGGTGGCGATCAGGCCGATGCGCTCGGTGACCCCGGCGAGCGCGGTGAGCAGCACGGTGGGCTCGAGCTTGGCGGCGGGCCGCCGGCCGGGGTCGCCCATGAGGACGGGTCCGTCGGCGAAGAACAGGGAGTCCAGGAGGCCGCGTTCGGCGATGCGGGCCAGGTTCTTGTAGTGCTCCAGGTCGGAGTTGGCTTCGGCGTGGCTCTCGGGGAGCCGCCATGACGCCTCGTGGTGGCCGGTGGACATCAGGAAGGCGTTCAGATGGAGCTGCTTGCGCGGCATGGGTGTCTTCTCCTCGGAGGATCTCGGAAGATCGGTGCGTGAGGTGGGGTCTTCGTCCGGGGCGGGCCGGATCAGGGCGCGGGGTCCGGTGCCGCGCAGCGCGCGGGGCGGAGGATCGAGGCGACGCGGAGCGGCTGGGGCCTCCCCCGCTCGGGCGGGGCCGGGAGCGCGGGAAAGATCGGCGACAACCCAGCGAGGTGCTGCGCCAGGGCCCGCGGACCGGGGCACGATCCGGACGAGAGGCCCTACGGCTGAGCCACGCCGAGGGCGGCCAGCAGGGTGTCGCGGTACTCCTGGAAGCGCGGTTCGCGGCGGGAGCGCGGGGACGGCAGGTCGATCCTGAGGTCGACGGAGATGAGCCCGTCCTCCAGGACGAGGACCCGGTCGGCGAGCTCCACGGCCTCGTCGACGTCGTGGGTGACCAGCAGCACCGCGGGGCGGTGGCGTTCGTACAGCTCGCGCAGCAGGTCGTGCATCCTGATCCGGGTCAGTGCGTCGAGGGCGCCGAACGGTTCGTCCGCCAACAGGAGTTCGGGGTCGCGAACGAGGGCGCGGGCCAGCGCGGCGCGCTGCTGTTCACCGCCGGACAGCTCATGGGGCCAGGAGCGGTCGCGGCCCTCCAGGCCGACCTCGGCGAGCGCCGTGAGACCCCGCTCACGGGCGCCGGGGCCGCGCAGTCCGAGGACGACGTTGTCGAGCACCCTCAGCCAGGGCAGCAGCCGGGAGTCCTGGAAGGAGAGCGAGACCCGGTCGGGTACGGAGAGTTCGCCGGACCCCTCGACGGTGTGGTCGAGACGGGCGACGGCGCGCAGCAGGGTGGACTTGCCGGAGCCGCTGCGGCCGAGGAGCGCGGTGAACTCCCCTTGTGGCACCGTGAGATCGAGGTTCTTGAGGACGTCCCGGTCACCGAACCGCCGTACGAGCCCGGAGGTGCGGATCGCGGGCCGGGCTTCCGTCAGCCCGCCAGTGTGCGTCGCCATGAGAGGGCCTTCCTTTCGACTGCGCGTACCGCCGCGTCCGAGGCGAAGCCGAAGATCACGTAGGCCACCAGCCCCACGATGATCACGTCGGACTGGGCGTACTGCTGGGCCTGGAACATCATGTAGCCGATGCCGCTGGTGGCGTTGATCTGTTCGACCACGATGAGGCCGAGCCAGGACGAGGTGACGCCGAGCCGCAGGCCGACGAAGAAGCCGGGCAGCGAGCCGGGTACGACCACCTTGCGGATGAACGTCGCACGGTTCAGGTCGAGTCCTTCGGCCAGTTCGACGTACCTGCTGTCGATGCCGGTCAGCGAGGCGTATGTGTTGATGTACATGTTCACCGCGACGCCGAGCGCGATCACGGTGACCTTCATCTGCTCACCGATGCCGAGCCACAGGATCAGCAGCGGGAGCATGGCGAGGGAGGGGATGGCCCGCTTGATCTGGAGCGGCCCGTCCAGCAGGTATTCACCACCGCGGCTCAGCCCCGCCGCGACGGCAAGGATCACGCCGGCCGTCACTCCGAAGAACAGGCCGAGACCGGCGCGCTGGAGCGAGATCAGTACGTTGTCCTGGAGGCGCCCGGTGGCGACCAGGTCGCCCGCGGTGGCGAGCACCGTGCCGGGCGAGGACAGGATCCGGGGATCGAGGTGGCCGGACGCGGAGGCGGCCCACCAGGCGAGCACGAGCAGCGCCGGGCCGATCAGCCGTCCGAAGGGCAGCGCCCGCCCCGGTCCGAGACGCCGGCGGGTGCCCTTCGAGACACGCGCCGTCCCCTCGGTGTTCCGTGGTCCCCCCGGCTGCGGCGTCACCGTCTCCGTGTCGGCCGTCCGTGCCTTCGCCAGCAGATCGGTCATGACCCCTCCCGGTACTCGGCGGCCACGGCCTGTGCCGCCAGCCCTTCGAATCGGCGGTCGAACAGTTCGGAGGCCTTCTGCTTCGGTACGAAGCCTCCTTCGGCCAGCAGATCGGCGGTCTCCTGTTCCCAGGCGAGGGCCTCGTCCCAGCTCACCGGGAACTGCGGCTTGTGCTGGGAGTCGACGATGCGCCGGCCGTCCTCCTTCGACACGCCCTGGTCCTTCACGTAGTACGTGTCGATCCACTCGTCCTGGTTCTCCCAGGCCCACACCTGGCCGCGCGCCCACAGCGGTACGAAGCTGCGTACGGCCTTGGCCTTCTCCGGGTCGTCGAGGACCTCGTGCGGCGCCCAGAGCACGGTCAGCAGGTCGACGACCTCCGTCTTCACCCCGCGGGCGCCGTCCTTGCCGTACTGGTCGAGGTACTTCGTCAGGGTGGGCTCGCCCAGCGGCGCGACGTCGACCTGTGCGGACTGCAGGGCGGTGAGGAACTGGGTGCTGGGCAGGGCGACCAGCTCGACGTCGGAGTTCTTCAGTCCGGCTTCCTTGAGCGCGCGCAGGACGACGACGCCCTGGGCCTGGCCCTGGGAGAACCCGATCTTCTTCCCCCGGAAGTCCTGGGCCTTCGTGATGGACGAGCCGGGGGCCGTCGCGAAGGTGTAGAGCGGGTGGCGGCGGACCTGAACGGCGACGATCTTCGCCTGGACACCTATGGCGTGCGCCTGGATCGGCGGAATCCCGGCGTTCGTTGCCAGATCAATGGATTTCGCACGGAAACCCTGGATGATATCGGGCCCCGCGGAAAGGTTCGGCCACTCGGTGACGGTGAACGGAAGTTCCTTCGCGAGTCCTGCGGGCTTCAGCTGGAGTTGCGCCGAACGGGCGGCGATCTTCAGCTTCGTCCCGGCCGCCGGGTTTCCGGACGGAAGGGCACCGGCGGGTGCCGCACCGGCTACGGATTTCACCTGGGGCGAGCATGCGGCAAGGCTCAGTACGGTGCCTCCCGCAAGAGCGAGAAAAGACCTCCGGGCCAGGGCCCGCCTGTTGTCATGGCGTGTCATCGTGAAATTCCTGATCACTGATCGGGCGCGGGGCGGATGGAATGGTAGGAGCCGTCGTGGAAGAGCAGCGGGCTACGCCCCTCGTCCAGCCAGGACTCCTCGACCCTGGCGATGACGATGCGGTGGTCGCCGGCCGGGACGATGGTCTGGACGGTGAGCCGCAGCCAGCCGGTCACCCCGTCGAGCACGGGCTCCCCGCCGGGGAGCCGACGCCAGCGGGTCGGGGCCGCGAACCGGTCGACACCACTGGTGGCGAACGTGGTGGCCACCTGCTGCTGTTCGACACCGAGGAAGTTCACGACGGCGCTGGAGGCGCGCTCGACGTGCGGCCAGGACGAGGCGGACGTCCCTATGCCGAAGGAGACGAGCGGTGGGGCCAGGGACAGTGAACTCAGCGACGTGGCGGTGAACCCCACCGGCCCGAGGCCGGCGTCGGCGGTGACCACGACCACGCCCGCCGGATACCTGCGGAAGGCCTGTTTGAAACGCTCCGGCGCGATGCCGGGGACGGCTGCGGTCGCGGCGGGTTCGGACGGTTGGACGGCGGCGTACGAGGACACGGTGACGGTCAATGTCTCTCCCCGGTCGAAAGGCGAGAAGCGGGCGTGCGGAATCGCGCGACGGCTTACGGAAGTGCATGAGGGTGCACGGGGACACGGGCGGAAGGAAATCACGCACGAGTGCGGACCGCCCGGCAATTCAACTGCGGGTTATCGATTACCCGGACAGGGGCGACAACAGGTACGCCGGGCGATTCCGCTCGTCGGCGCGGCCGTGCGGCAGGAACGCGCCGGTGTGGGCGCTGGCTCCGAATTCCGCTGTCGGCTGGTCATGAAACCATCTTCCCGTGCGGTTTGCGGCCGGTCAACAATGCAACGTTCTGAATTAAAGCGGGGTTCCGCGGACGTCAGGACACCGCGGGCAGCGCGGGCAGCGCGGGCCACGGGCCCAGCGGGTCTGCGTACAGGGCGTCCAGCGCCACCGCGCCGCCCGCCGTGGCCAGCACCGATCCGGTGAAGCTGCTGGGCACGACGGCCCGTTCCGGGTCGTCGCATACCCAGGAGCGCATCGCCACCTCTTCCCGGAGGTCGGCGAGACATTCCGGCAGCCGGCCCGCCCCGGGCTCGACCACCACCAGGCATTCGGGGTCGAACATGTCCAGGAGCAGCGCCGCGGCCCTGCCCACCAGCCGGGCGCGGCGGCGGAACAGCTCCACGGCGCGCGCCTCCCCGGCCATGGCGTGATCCAGCAGCTCCTGGAACGTCGCCGCGTGCAGGCCCTGTTCGGCGGCACGGCGGACCATGGCCCGCTCGGAGACCTCGGACTGCAGGCACCCGGTGCGCCCGCACCTACAGGGTTCCGCATCGCCCGAACCGCCCGCCCCCAGGGGGAGATGGGCCACACTGCCCGCGCCCGAGCGCGGCCCCCGGTGCAGTTCACCGGAGGTCGCGAACGCCGCGTCGACGACCGCGCCGACGAAGAGCAGCACCGTGCTGCGCCGGGTCGACACCTCGCCGAACATCTGCTCCGCCCGCGCCAACGCCCGCGAATGACTGTCCACATGGACCGGGAGTCCGGTCGCAGCGGTGAGGATCTCGCGTACGGGAACGGCGCGCCAGCCGAGGTGCGGGTGCTCCACGACGACTCCGGCGGCGGGGTCCACCCGGTGCCCGGTGGCGACACCCAGCGCCAGCACCTGCCGGCCGGCCGCGTGAGCGGCCGTCAGCAGGGGCAGCCGGGCGCCCAGGCCGTCGAGGATCCGGTGGGGGTTGGTGTCGGTGTGCGGCCTGCGCTCCTCGGCCACGACCCGGCCGCGCAGGTCCATCAGGGCCACCGTCGAGTGCGCGACCGCGATGTGGGCCCCCGCCACCAGGAAGCGGGAGGTGTCGATCTCCAGAGGCACGTGAGGGCGTCCGAGCCCGCGCGGTCCGGTCGTCTCGGCGCTCTGCCGGACCAGGCCGCGGGACAGGAGCTGTGCCGCGTGTCCGGTCACCGCGGCGGGCGAGAGGCCGGTGAGCCTGGCTACGGTGGACCGGGCCACCGGGCCGTGGTCGAGGATCGCACCCAGCACCGATCCCGTGCCTGAAGGGCGGCGTGCGCGTCCGGGCGCGGGGATCTCGGAGCGGCGCGGGGGCCGGGGGCGGGTGGGCGCAGGCAGACGTGTCACAGGTCTTCCAGGTCCTCGATGACAGCGGGTGTGGAGGTGAGTACCCGGGAGCGGGGTCCTCCTGACGAACCCGGCGGCAGCATGCCGTCCGGAGTCTCGCCGGTCCGTGGCGGGGCGTCCTGCGCGAAGACGGGGAGGACGGGACCTCCGAGGGGCGCGCGGACTTACGGGTGCTCAGTCCCGGTGACACGCCGCGGAGCACACGCGCTTCAGGTCGACATGACCTCGCGTCGTCAGGTGTGCGGATCGCTGCATGTCACGCAACGTATCCGGAACGCCGTAAGCCGGTCAAACACCTGACCGCATGGTGGACTCCCGTGCGGACGGCCGGCCGATGCCCCGCCCTCCGGCACTCCACGGGCACCACAGGTCATCGCGCCGCTCGACCGCCCAGCGGGCGCTCGGGGCGTAGGGGCGTGCGAAGGTGCGAGGAGTGAGCGGCCCGCCCGTCGTCGAACTGGTGGACGCAAGTGGGGGGATGACGCCCGGAATTAACCTCAGGTCTCTTGCCACGACCGGTCTACGCGCATAGTTTTTGGCCCCTCACTACACATTTGGGGGCAGTTCCCGTGCACATAGCCAGACCCGGTTCCGCTCTGCTGGCCACCGCCGTCGCCGTGACCCTGTCGGTGACCGCGCTGCCCGCCGCCTTCGCGGCACCGTCGTCGTCGGCCGTCATCTCCGAGGTGTACGGCGGCGGGGGCAACTCCGGTGCGACGCTCACCCGCGACTACATCGAGCTGGCCAACGCCGGCGGGAGCTCCTTCGGCCTGTCCGGCTTCAGCGTCCAGTACCTGCCGGGCACCCCCTCCGCCGGATCGGTGTGGCAGGTCTCCGAGCTGTCCGGCGCCGTCGCGCCGGGCGGCCGCTACCTCGTCGCGCAGGCCACGGGCGCCGGCGGCACGGTGGCCCTGCCGACTCCGGACGCCACCGGCACCACGGCGATGTCCGCGGCGAGCGGCACCGTCGCGCTGGTTTCCGGAACCACCCCCCTGACCTGCAGGACCGCTGCGGACTGCGCCGCCGACACCCGGATCGTCGATCTCGTCGGCTACGGCTCCGCCGTCGTGCGCGAGGGCGGCGGCCCGGTGACGGGCGCCTCCGCCGGGGCCTCCGTGGCGCGTGGCGCGACTCTCGCGGACACGGACGACAACGCCGCGGACCTGACCGCCGGGACTCCGACGCCCGTCAACGCGGCGGGCGAGACCTCCGGCGGCTCCGGGCCGGGCGAGCCCGGCGGGCCGACCGAGCCCGGCACGGTGCGGGTCCACGACATCCAGGGCACGACCCGTCTGTCCCCGCTCGCCGGGCAGCCGGTCACCGGGGTCCCCGGCGTCGTCACCGGCGTACGGACCTCGGGTTCCCGCGGCTTCTGGATCCAGGACACCGCGCCGGACGAGGACGCCCGCACGAGCGAGGGCCTGTTCGTCTACACCGGCTCGACGGCCCCCGCCGTCGCGGTAGGCGACTCGGTGCTGGTCAGCGGCAAGGTGGCCGAGTACTACCCGGCCACCGGCGCCCAGTCGCTCACCCAGATCACCGCCCCGCTGACCACGGTCCTCTCCTCGGGCAACGTCCTGCCGGAGGCGGTCGTCCTCGATGCCGCGTCGGTTCCGGACGCCTATGTGCCGACGGCCGGCGGTGGTTCGGTCGAGGCGCTCGCGCTCGACCCGGCGGCGTACGCCCTGGACCTCTACGAGTCGCTCGAAGGCGCCCGCGTCACGATGTCCGACACCCGGGTGACGGGTGCGACGACCGCGTACGACGAGGTCTGGGTGACGGTGAAGCCGCGCGAGAACCCGACCCGGCGTGGCGGCACCCTGTACGCCTCCTACGACGACCAGAACACCGGCCGCCTCAAGGTGATGTCGCTGGACGCCGCGCAGCCCGTGCCGGTCGCGGATGTGGGCGACGTGCTGTCCGGCTCCACCACGGGCGTCGTCGACTACGCGTCGTACGGCGGCTACAACGTGCAGGCCACCGAGCTGGGCGCGCTGGAGGACAACGGCCTGGAGCGCGAGGTGACGCGGAAGCAGAAGCGCAAGGAGCTCGCCGTCGCCACCTACAACGTGGAGAACCTCGACGCGGCCGACGCGCAGGCCAAGTTCGACACGCTCGCCGAGGGTGTGGCGGTCAGCCTCGCGTCCCCGGACGTCGTGTCGCTGGAGGAGATCCAGGACGACAACGGTGCGGTGAACGACGGCACCGTGGGTTCCGAGGCGACGCTCGAGCGCTTCACGGACGCGATCGTCGCCGCGGGCGGCCCCCGCTACGCCTGGCGCTACGTGGCCCCCCAGGACGGGCGGGACGGCGGGGAGCCCGGCGGCAACATCCGTAACGTGTTCCTCTTCAACCCCGACCGGGTCGACTTCGTGGACCGTGCGGGCGGCGACGCGACCACCGCCGTGCAGGCGGTGAAGACGAAGAAGGGTGCCGCGCTCTCCGTCTCCCCCGGCCGTGTCAACCCCACGAGCACGGCCTGGGACAGCAGCCGCAAGCCGCTGGTGGGCGAGTTCCGCTTCCGTGGCGAGACCGTCTTCGTCATCGGCAACCACTTCGCGTCCAAGGGCGGCGACCAGTCCCTGCACGGCCGGTACCAGGAGCCGGCGCGCACCTCGGAGACGCAGCGCGTGCGGCAGGCGTCGGAGGTCAACACCTTCGTCACCTCGCTGCTGAAGGCGGACAGGTCGGCCCGGGTCGTGACGCTCGGCGATCTGAACGACTTCGCCTTCTCCCCCACGATGAAGGCGCTGACCAGTGGCAAGGTGCTCAAGCCACTGATCACGACGCTGCCCGCGGGCGAGCGGTACAGCTACGTCTACGACGGCAACTCGCAGACGCTGGACCACATCCTGACCAGCCCCGCGATCCGCCGTTTCGACTACGACGTGGTGCACATCAACGCGGAATTCGCCGACCAGGCGAGCGACCACGACCCGCAGATCGTGCGGATCGACGTGAAGGGGCACGGCCACCGGCACTGACACGACCGGGTGGCGGCCCCGGAAGGGCCGCCACCACGGCCGGGGTCGCTCACCGCGGTGCGGGCGGACCGGGAGGCCGGAACGGAGGGGGGGCGGGCTCTGCCGGGGCGCTCCGCCCGGCCCGCGCCTGGCGCGGCAGCCGGGCCTCGCCAGGATCGAGCGGCTGGTCCGTGAAGAAGCGGGTCACGAGGGCGGCGACCTCTTCGGACCGCTCCAGCACGACCCAGTGGTCGGATTCCGGGAGGGTGAGGAACCGGCTGCCCTCGATCGTCCCGGCGAACTCCCGCTGGAGCTCCGGCGACGTCACCGTGTCGTGCTCCCCGGCGAAGACCAGGGCGGGTACGCCGGACAGCCCGCCGGAGAAGTCCGGCCGGTCCCCCAGCGCCCGCCGCAGCGAGTCGGCGGCGTGGGGCGAGTGGGCGAGCGCGTGCAGGAACGAGCGCCGCACATAGCGCCGGGCGAGCTCCCTGCGGTGCACGTGCCGCTCCGGGTCCAGGCACATCAGCCCGTCGGCGGCCAGCGTCGCGAAGGACTCGGCGTCCCCCCCGTCCAGGGCCTGCGTCGCCCGGCGCCAGTAGGTCCGCCGGTCCTCACCGACATGGGTGGGGACACCTCCGAGGACGAGCCGGGCGATCCGCCCCGGGTCGTGCTGTGCGCAGCCGAAGGCGATGGCCGCACCGTAGGAGAAGCCGAAGAGATTGATCCGGGAGGCGCCCAGATCGTCGATGATCCCGGTGACCGCCGCACGCAGGACCGGGGCACCGGGGCCGGGTGGCAGGGGGTCCGCCGTGCCCATCCCGGGGAGGTCGGCGGTCACCACATCGGCCACCGGGCCCAGATGGTCGTCCATCTGCGGCCAGCCGAACATGCCCTGCAGCGCGCCGCCGATCACGAGGACCGGCTCGGTGACGGGTGCTCCGCCGACGGCCGGGTCACGGGGCAGAAGACGATAGCCGTAACGCAGTCCGTCCACGGTCAGGGACCGGATGATCTCCTCGGGCACGGTGCTCCTCTTCCGTCAGGCCCTGGTGAGGACGAGTGCCGCGTTGTGTCCGCCGAAGCCGAGCGAGGTCTTGACGGCGCAGTCGAACGCGGCGTGCCTGGCCTCCTTGCTCACCACCTCGACCGGGATCGCGGGGTCGGGGGCGTCGAGGTTGACGGTCGGCGGGACGAGCTGGTGCTGGAGGGCGAGGACGGTCAGGGCCGTCTCGATGCCGCCCGCCGCCCCCAGGGTGTGTCCGGTCATGGCCTTCGTCGACGTGACGAGGGGATGCTCACCGAGGACGCGGCGCAGCATGGTCGCCTCGATGAGGTCGTTGGCGACCGTCGACGTCCCGTGGGAGTTGACGTGGCCGATGTCGGCGGCGCCGGCACCGGCGTCGGCCAGGGCGGTGCGCAGCGCCCGCTCGATGCCGAGGCCGTCCGGGTCCGGGGCGACGGCGGAGTACGCGTCGCTGGAGGCCCCGTAGCCGGCGACACGGGCGCGGACGACGGCACCGCGCGCCCGGGCGTGCTCGGGGCGTTCCATGACGAGGAGGCCGGCACCCTCGCCGACGACGAATCCGTCGCGGTGCGTGTCGAAGGGACGGCAGGCGGCCCGGGGGTCGTCGCGGCGTGTGGAGACGGCCCGCATCTGGCAGGCACTGGCGATCAGCAGCCGGGAGCGCACCGATTCGGCGCCGCCCGCGACGACGATGTCGCAGGCCCCGGTGCGGAGCATCTGGTGGGCCGTGCCGATGGCCACGGTGCCCGACGAACAGGCCGTGGACACGGCCTGGCTCGGGCCGTGCACCCCCAGGTCCATGGCGACGCTGCTGGCGGCGCCATTGACGACACTCAGCGGGGCGAGCTTCGGGGAGACACGCCGCGCGCCGCGCTCGGTGAGGGTGGTGTGCTGTTCGTCGTAGAACGGCAGGCCGCCGTGGGCGGAGCCGATGACGACGGCGACCCGTCCGCTGTCCCAGACCGAGGTGTCGAGTCCGGCGTCCGCGACCGCCTCGCGCGCGGCGATCACGGCGAGCTGCGAGAAGCGGTCCATCAGCCGCTGTGCGGCCACGCCCAGGGCGGCCTTCGTGTCCAGGGAGTCGACGGTGTACATGAAGTCGCAGGGCAGTCCGTCGAGTTCCGGCAGGTGCGGCACCGAGGGGGCGGCCCCGGTGCCGCACACGCCCTGCCATGCCTCCTCGATCCCCACGCCGGCTGCGGTGACCAGGCCGATGCCGGTGACCGCGGCGCTGAACGGCACGACGGCCGGCTCTGTGGACCCGCGTGCGAACGGCCCCCGGCCCGTCACGCGCCGGCCTTGCTGCGCACGGCCGCGACCAGGTGGCCGAGGGTGTCGCGCGACGACAGGACGACGTCCTCGAGATCGACGTCCATCCGGTCCTCGATGAGGAGCCGGAGCTCCTCCAGGGCGAGCGAGTCCAGCCGCAGCTGCCGGAGCGGCACCTCGGGCCGGATGGCCTCCGGATCCGTTCCGAACCTGGTGACGAGCAAGGCGCTGATCTCTTCCGAGGTGCTCATGGGGACGCTCCTCCGCTCTCGGTACGCGGTGACGCCGGCCGCGTGGGGGGTGAGATGGCCATCGGGGACGCCGGCTGCTCGGGAGGGACCCTTTATACGCCTTCGGGCCGGCGGTTCCCGACCCCGTTCCCCCGTGAGGAGGGGGGACGGCCAGGTGTGCGATTCCGCCGCACCGCGGCGGGGGGTGACACGATGGGCACGGACGTACGGACATGAGGACCCACCGGAGGACGAGGCGGCCGTGGCGAGGAAGCAGCACGACGGAGCGGTACGGACGAGCCCGGCCAAGTGGGTGGCCGCGCAGGCGGAGTTGTACGAGTCGTCGGGCGGGACGAAGGGCACCACCCAGCTCGGCGTCCCCTGTCTGCTGCTGGACTACGTCGGCCGGCGCAGCGGCGCGGTGCGGCGGACGGTGCTGATGTACGGACGGGACGGTGACGGCTATCTGATAGTCGCGTCGAACGGCGGCTCGGACCATCACCCCCTCTGGTACCTGAATCTGCTGGCCGGCCCCGCCGTGGACGTCCGGGTGGGCACGGAACGCTTCCCGGCCCTGGCCGAGACGCTCTCCGCCGAGGAGAAGGAGCGGGTGTGGCCCCATCTGGTGGAGGTCTTCCCCCGGTACGCCCAGTACCGGGCGGGGACGGACCGCGACATCCCCGTGGTCCGGCTCCGACGGCGCTGACCTGCGCCGGACCGTGGCGGAACGAGGCACCAACAGGGCTCCCCGTGACCGGTATTGAGCCGTACACTCCGCGATCATGACCTTCGAAACGGTGTACGCCGACGCGCCCGCCCCCGACGGGCCCGCCCTCTTCCCGACCATGTCCACGATGCGCGCCATGCGCCGCCTCAAGCCGGACCCCGTACCGGACGAGACGATCGACCAGCTCGTCCAGGCCGCCGTCTGGGGGCCGAGCGGCGGCAACATGCAGTGCTACGAGTACGTGGTCGTCACCGACCGCGCCATGATGGCCGAGCTGGCCCCGCTCTGGAAGCGGTGTGTCGACGCCTACCTCGCGACGACCGGCAAGCACGCGCCGAAGGGCATGGACGGCGCGGCGTACGGGCGGATGGTGGCGGCGATCGAGCACCAGCGCGACCACTTCGCGGACACACCGGCTCTGATCATCCCCTGTTACAAGTTCCCGGAGCCGCAGTTCGACGAGGAGGGCCTGGGCGTCTATGCCGAGTCGCTCGGCCCGGCGGGCCTCGAGCACATGGCGGGCACGCAGACCCGCTTCCAGGCCCTCGCGGAGGGCTCCTGCGTCTATCCCGGCGTCCAGAACATCCTGCTCGCGGCGCGGGCGCTGGGGCTCGCGGCCAACCTCACGATCTGGCACCTGATGCTGGAGCAGGAGTGGAAGAAGGCCCTCGGGATCCCCTCGGACACGCACACCTTCGCCGCCATTCCGGTGGGGTGGCCGCAGGGCAACTTCGGACCGGTCCGCCGCCGGCCGGTGGCCGACGTCATCCACCGGGACCGCTGGTAGCCACACCCACGCGCCGTCACCCCCCGAGGGGGTGACGGCCACCGGTCGGGCACCCGCTTGCACCTCAACTCCATTGGAGTGAAAGGGATTTGGACACGCCAAGGCATCGTTGTCATGCCCTGAGCAGATAGATAGCCTGTGCGGGCTCAGCGGCCCTCGGCCCACCCCAACCCGGTCCGGCGGCCTTCCTCTCCCCACAGACCTGGAGCAGGTATGCCCCGACGCCCCGCCGGCCACACCCGAGGCCACGCAGCCGTTCTGGCCTCCCTCACCGTCACCGCCCTCGTCGCCACCGGCCATCCGGCCACCGCCGCGCCCGCCCCGGCCTCTGACCCCATGAACCAGGCCTTCGAACGGGCCGCGGGGAAGTACGACGTACCACGTGACCTGCTCGCCGCGGTCGGCTACGGCGAGACGCACCTGAACGGACACGCCGGGCGCCCCAGCCAGGACAACGGCTTCGGCGTGATGCACCTCGTCAGCAACCCGTCGAACCACTCCCTGGAGAAGGCCGCCGCGCTGACGGGCAAGTCCACCGCCGACCTGCGCAAGGACACCGGGACCAACATCCTGGGCGGAGCGGCCGTGCTGCGGAGCCACGCCGACGCGCTGGGTCTCGACAAGACCGAACGGGCGGACATCGACGCCTGGTACCCGGCCGTCGCCCGCTACAGCGGGGCCGAAGGCGCCGTCGCCGCCCTCTACGCCGACACCGTCTACACCTTCCTCGCACAGGGGCTGCGGGCCACCGTCGCCGGTGGCGAACGGGTCACGGTCACCTCCCGCCCGGTCTCCCCCGAGAAGGGCCCCCTCGCGAAGGCCGACGTCCTGGCTCCGAGCCCGGACTACCCTTCGGCGCTCTGGGTGGCCGCCAACTCCGCCAACTTCGCGACGGGCCGTACGGCGACGGTGGACAAGGTGGTCGTCCACGTCACGCAGGGCTCTTACGCCGGGACCATCAGCTGGTTCCAGAACGCGACGTCGAAGGTCAGCTCCCACTACGTGGTCCGCTCCTCGGACGGCCAGATCACCCAGATGGTGCGCGACAAGGACACCGCGTACCACGCCAAGAGCGCGAACGCCTCGTCGCTCGGCATCGAGCACGAGGGCTTCGTCGACGACCCGTCGTGGTTCACCGACACGATGTACCGCTCGTCGGCGGCACTCACGAAACACCTGTGCGACCGGTACGGCATCCCCAAGGACCGGGCGCACGTCATCGGGCACAGCGAGGCCCCCGGCAACGACCACACCGACCCGGGCGTCAACTGGAACTGGACCTATTACATGCAGCTCGTCGGCGGCTCCGACAGCGGGGCCGACGGGCTGAGCTTCGGGTCGTACACGACCCAGAAGAAGGGCTCGACCGGCCCCCAGGTGAAGGCGGTCCAGACACTGCTGAACCAGCAGGGCTACGAGGCGGGCGCCGCGGACGGCATCTTCGGCTCCACCACCGAAAGTGCCGTACGGACGTTCCAGACCGCGCGCGGCCTCGACGCCGACGGCATGGTCGGCCCGAAGACCTGGACCGCGCTGCTCTCCGCGGGCACCACCCCCGCCCTCGCCACGGGCTCCTCCGGCGAGGCGGTCAAGCGGCTGCAGCGGGCGCTGACCGCGGCGCTGGGCAGAACGGTGACCGCCGACGGGGCTTTCGGGGCGAACACGGACAAGGCCGTCCGTGACTACCAGAGCACCCGGAACCTGTCGGTCGACGGCGGCGTCGGCCCCGACACCTGGGGCGCGCTGCAGTCCGGACGCTGATCCCCGCAGCGCCGGATTCCGGCGCCCCGCGCCTGCCCGCTGAGTAGCGGTACTCATGCCCAGGTCCCGCCCCGCCGGGACGATGGGGGCGAGCAGGCGCGGGGCACAGCCGGACACGGTGCGATGCGCCGTGGGGGGCGCGGCGGAGGGGGACGGCATGGGACGGTTCGTGGGGGCGGCGATCGCCACGGCGATACTGGCGGGAGCACTGGCCCTGGCCTACACGTCGGGCATGTCGGCGTCGCTGCTGCTGGGCGCGGCGGCCGGAGTGGCGAGCCTGCTGTGGCTGCTCCTCCTGCTGACGGTTCCGTGGAATCTGTACTTCCGGGCGCACACCGTGCTGGCCGAGATCGGCGTGAGCCGGGCGAAGGGCCTGGAGGTGTCCGAGGAGCGGGACGCCGAAGCGTCCAGGATCGCGCGGATGATGCTCCGCGTGGCCGTGGGCGGGCACGCCCTGACGGCGGCTCTGGCCGTGGCGGTCACCGCGGCGACCGGTGCTGTGACGGGCTACTGGTTCGCCGGGTTCTTCCTGCTCAGTACGGTCTTCCGGCCGGCGGGCGCCTACTTCGGACAGCTGCGACGGCGTCTGGGCACGCTCCTCAAGGACGTGACGTTCCCGCGCGACGACGTGCTGGAGCTGCGCAGTCGCGTCGATCACCTCCACGACGGCGCGAGGGTCCTGGAGCAGAAGGCGGAGGAGCAGTACCAGGCACTCGCCGAAGTGCGGCGAACGCTCGACGCGTTGAACGTCTCCGTCCAGGGCCGGGCGGACGACGCGGACCGGAAGATCGACGCGCTCGCCAGCGAGTTCGAGTCCACGGTCGACCGCCTGACGGACAACCAGGAGATCATCGCCGGCCTCAAGGCATTCCTGCGACTGCTGCGGGCGGCCGACGGTGTGACCTGACACCCCCTCCTCGCGGACGCCCCGGCGGTGACCGGGTGCGCACCCCTTCACCGGGACGGGGAAGAGCAGGAGGCCGTCGCCGCCCGGGGAAACGCGACGCCCTGACGCCGCCCCGCCCGCCCGTGCGCTCCGGAGCGCACCCGGACGGCACGGGCACGCCTTCCCCCGCACCACCCCCACGGACGAATCTGAGCCGTGTCGGCACCCGGCCGACAGGACCCGGAGGGCGGTCGGACATGGCTCGTACGCAGTCGGCATGCGGAGCACTCACCCAGAAGGGGACTCGCTGCCGACGGCTGGCGATGAAGGGCGCCTCCCGGTGCGACCGTCACCGGGGGGACTGGTCGAGGTACACCGTCGCGCGGCGCAAGGCACAGGAGAAGGCGGCCCGTCGGCGGTAGGAAAACCACCCGCTCCCGCGGTCGGCGCTCGGGCAGACTGGGCCGATGGACGCCGACACCCCCGATGCGAGGACACGCGCGCTGAGACACGTGGCCTCGCTGTCGACGGGTCCTCCCCTGGACCCGTCGACGCGCGTGACGCTGAACTTCCACCCCGACCGCGTCAGCGGGGGCCGTACGGTCCTGGAGCGGCTGGCCGAGGACGGGGTGTACGTCTCCCAGTTCGTCACGGGCACCAGCAACGGCGGCCTCACCGCGCACCCCGGCGGTGACCGGTGGCGCTGGGAGAGCCGGATCTTCGGGGGCGCCTACGACGGCGCGGACGCGCACGAGCGGCCTGTCTACGGCGCGCTGGACTTCCGCCGCTCCCCCTACGGTGCGGCGCCCCGATTCGGCTCGGCGCATTTCAGGCTGAGCGCCGAGGCCCTGCCCCACACCACGCTCTGCTACCCGGACAGTTTCCTGGAGCCTTCCGACTTCGGTGTGGCGGCGGCCGGTAGCCGGCTCGTCGCGCTCGCCGAGACCGCCGGCCGGGACGCCCTGGACGACTACGTCGAGGCACAGGTGCACGGCCCGGTCCGGCTCGACGGGCTTGTGGAGGTCCTCGTCCTCGATCCGTGTTTCCGGGGAACGGACGTGGAGAAGGCCGCCCGCGCGCTGCCCTGCCCCGTCGACTGGCACGGTGGATTCCGACTCTCCGTCGAGGAGTTGCGGCGCCACCCGGAGTACCGGGGCCCGGAGTACGTGGAGCTGGGCGCCGCGCTCGCTGTCGACGGGATCCTCGACGCACGGATCATCGGAGAGGCGGTCCGGACGGGACGGCACGATCCCCAGGACCTCAAGCGCGTGTGGCACTGCCTGGCGCGTTTCGGGCGGTGAGCGTGCCGGCACCTGGCGCACAACGCGGTGGTCCCGCACCCCGCACGGGACACGGGATACGGGACCACCTCGATCAGGCTGTTCAGCAGGTCACTTCAGACCGAAGGCCTTGATGATCTCCTGGTCGACGGACAGGCCGCCGGGGCCCTCGGTGTGCGCCTTGAGCGAGACCGAGGACGCGCCCCTGGCGGGGGTCCGCAGCTTCGCGGTCCACTTGCCCGACGAGCCCTTGCGCAGCTCCGCGGCGCTCCAGGTCCTGCCCTCGTCGTAGCTGACCTTCAGCGAGGCCTTCGTCGCCTTCACGGCACCGTCCAGCCAGGCCTGGGTGCCTGACTCGATGCCGACCTCGACCTGCTTGCCGGCCCTGACGTCACCCGCCAGGTCGGTGTCCACGTCGTAGGCCAGCTGCAGCAGCGGGATGTCCGCCTGCGGCGTGCCCTCGGGCAGGGCGCCCGAGACGAAACCCCACTCGGTGTGCGTCCGCGTGGAGGTCTTCCAGGTCGCCTCGTCCCGTACCGAGTCGATGACCAGGCGGTACGGCGCCTTCTCGGGCGACAGGTCCCAGGCGTTACCGGCCCGGCCCACACCCTTCTTGATCAGGGTGTCCCCCTGGTAGAAGGCGAAGGACGTGGTGTCGTACTCGTCCGCGGGCATCGCGCCGGAGTGGCCCTCACCCGAATCCGTCCACGGCGTGATGTTGAACTGGACGTCGTTGTACGCGGTGCGGAACGGACCCCAGTAGCCGGTTCCGAGACGGGGGCCGGTCACCGGGGCGAACCAGTCGGCGCGGTAGGTCCGGCCCGCCGTGTAGTCGAGTTCGGCGCTGCGCATCTCCTGCGCCCGGTCGGAGGCGTCGGCGTTCAGGACCGAGTGGTTCTCGTACCAGAAGGAGTCGCCCGGCAGCGGGTTGACCCACTCCGTGCGGGTGCCCGGGAACTTCTCGTACTCCTCGAAGCCGAGGCCCGGGCCGTAGTCCGGGATGTCGTAGCGGTAGCCGCCGCCGAGCGTCGCCTTGTGGCCGTAGAAGGTGTTCTCCACCTTCGCCAGCTGGCGGGTCGACGGGGCGAAGGCCAGGGAGCGGTCGGGGATGGTGCCGTCGTGACGGTCCACCAGGTCGTAGACGTACGAGGCGTACCTCTTCTGGTCGACGGAGAGCTTCTTGCCGCGCTGCGCCGCCCTGATCAGCGTCTCGCCGGCGGTCTTCTGCACCGAGGCGACCGGGATGGTGGTCTCCTCGCCGTACGGCATGTAGCTCTCCATCGCGACCCCGCGGCCGTCGTTGACGACGAAGAGCGCCTCCGCACCCGCCGCGAGTGCGTTGGCCAGCCGCTCGGCGGGCGGGACGGCATCACTGCGGGTGACGACGACGGCCTTGCCCTTGACGCTGCGGCCCCTGTAGTCGGCCGCGGCGCCGTTGCCGGCGAAGACACCGGTGAGCTTCTGCTCCCTGTCCTCGGCGACGGCCGAGCCGTTCTGGACCGTGACCGGGACGTCGTGGCCGTCGGCCGTCAGGTCGAGCAGCTCCTCGCTCTGGCGCCAGCGGGTCAGGAAACTGAAGCTGCCCTCGGTGACCTTCTTCGTCGGGCTCGCCCACAACTGGTCGTAGGTCAGCGGGATCTGGAAGGCGTCACGCTGGACCACACCCTCGGGGGACGTGCGGGCCATGTCGTAGCGCAGCTGCCGCTTCTCGGACTCCTGCGGGGTGCGCACGCTGACCTTGCGGGCCTTCGAGGCGTCCAGGGTGACCGTGGTGGCCTTGTCGAGGATCGTCTCGGGTGCCGCGAGGAAGGCGACGGCCTTCGAGTCGGGGCGGTCCCCGTCGATGTCCGCGGAGGTCCAGGCGGTGTAGTTGCCCGGGGGCAGCCGCAGTGTGGTCTCACCGGAGACCTGGACGAGGCCGAGCTGCGGGTCGCCGAGCGCGGCGAGGATCACGGTGCCGTCCATCGGCTCGCCCGCACGGCCCCGGAGGCGGAGCGTGAGGTCGTAGAGCTCCTGCTCCTTGTTCACGGCGAAGCCGGTGTGTGCCACCGTCGTGCCGGACGCGTCGGTGGCGACGACCTGGCCGGAGAACCGGGTGTCGTTCGCGACCTTCGACGGGTCGATCGAGAGGACCGCCTCGGCGGTGGAACCGGCCGGGACCGTCAGCTCCGGCGTCGACAGGGTGTAGGCGGCCGCGTCCGTGTCGGTCGCCAGGTTCAGCGTGACGTCGCTGTCACCCGTGTTGCGGTAGGTGATGGTGCGCTCCGCGACCTCGTCCTCGGCGCTGTGCGGCCAGTTGTACGACGCGACCTCGACGGATCCGGTGGCCTCGACCGTGGTGTCGATGGCGGCCTTCACGTCGAGACGTCCGGTGCCCTGCTCGTACGGCGTGTAGCCGGGCAGCCGCTTCGACGAGCTCATCAGCGCGTCCTTGATGCGCTGACCGGACCACTCGGGGTGGCGCTGCTTCAGGATCGCCGCGGCGCCCGCCACGTGCGGGGTCGCCATCGACGTACCGGACATCCCCTGGTACATGCCCTCGATGCCGGGGATCGCCTGCGAGGCCGCGGCGTTGATGTCGACACCGGGTGCGGACAGGTCGGGCTTCAGACCGTGGGACCGCACGAGCGGACCCATGGAGGAGAAGTCGGCTCGGCCGTCCTGCTTGTCGACGGCGGCGATGGTGAGCGCGCTCGCGGCGGAGCCGGGCGAGCCGATGGTGCCCGCGCCGTAGGCGTTGCCCGCGGCGATCACGAACAGCGGGCCGCCGTCGGCGGAGAGCGCGTCGACGGCCTGCGCCATCGGGTCGGTGCCGTCGTCCGGGATGCTGGAGCCGAGGCTCATGGAGACCACGTCGGCGCCTTCGGCCTTCGCCCACTCCATGGCCTCGATGATGCCGGAGTCGGCGCCGGATCCCCCGTCGCTGAGCACCTTGCCGACGATCAGGTCGGCGGCGGGTGCGACGCCCTTGTGGGCGCCGTCCGACGCCGCGCCGGAGCCCGCGATCGTGGAGGCCACGTGCGTGCCGTGGCCGTGCTTGTCGACGACCTCCTCGCCGGGGACGAAGCTCTTGGACTGCGTGACGCGGTCCTTGACGTCCGGGTGCGTCGCGTCGATGCCGGTGTCCAGGACGGCGACCGTGGTGCCCTTGCCGTCGAAGCCGGCGGCCCATGCCTGCGGCGCGTCGACCTGCGGCACGGAGTCCTTCAGCGCTGCCTCGACCTTGCCGTCGAGCCACAGCTTCGCGATGCCGTTGTCCAGGGAACGGCTCTTCGCCGTACGGGAGATGTCGCTCCAGAAGGCGCGTGCGTCGTCCTTGTCCGTCTTGAGCGCCGCACCGTTCACCGACTCGAGCCGGCGGACCGCCTCGCTGCCGCGCGGGGCGGCGGGAAGCGCACGCGCCGTGCTCGCGGAGTAGGTGGCGATCAGCGGTATGCCGCCCGAACGCCGGTCGTCGTAGCCCATCTCGACCAGCGTCGAGATGTTGAACAGCCGGCGGTCCAGCTTCTCCGCCGCGATGAGGGCGGTCGCCTCGTCGGGGATGACGTAGATGTCCTCCCCCGCCTGCTGCACGTGCACGCCGCCCTCGGCGTCTTCGGGGCGGTCGACGGTGACGGTGTCCTGGTTGCCCGCGCCGTCGGAGTAGTGGACGACGTCACCGGTGAGCAGCGTGATGTCGTAGTCGCGGACCTCGGATCCGTGGCGGGCCTCGGTGGTCGGCGGCTTCGGCGCTGCGGCGGCGGAGCCCGCTGCGGGAAGCATGGCGCCGCTCACGAGGGCGACCGAGGTCGCTATGAGCAGAGCCCTGCGTCCCGCGCGAGCGGGTCTCGCCCGGCCGGAAACGGAGGAGAGGGAAAATGTCATGCAGCTGATCTACCGGTAAATACGGGGCTGCGGACGGCTTCACCCCTGGCGTGAAACCGCCGTGGCGGCAACCCGCCCACCGTGACCGGCTGCTGGTGGTCCGGATCAGGCCACCGAGGCGAGCGGCGTGGCGCTCTCGTGGTGGATGGGGGTGTGGGCGCCCTTGAGGGGCAGGCCGCTGCCACCGCGCCGGTCCGCGACGATCTCGGCCACGATCGACAGGGCGGTCTCCTCCGGCGTGCGCGCGCCGAGATCCAGGCCGATCGGCGAGTGCAGGGCCGCCAGCTGCCGTTCGGTGACTCCTGCCTCGCGGAGCCGCTCGTTGCGCTCGAGGTGGGTGCGGCGCGAGCCCATCGCGCCGACGTAGGCGACCGGCAGCCGCAGGGCCAGCTCCAGCAGCGGGACGTCGAACTTGGCGTCGTGCGTGAGGACGCAGAGCACGGTGCGCGCGTCCACCTCGGTGGTGGCGAGATAGCGGTGCGGCCAGTCGACGACGATCTCGTCGGCCTCCGGGAAGCGCGCCGCCGTGGCGAAGACGGGGCGGGCGTCGCAGACGGTGACGCGGTAGCCGAGGAAGCGGCCGGCGCGGACCAGGGCGGCGGCGAAGTCGATGGCCCCGAAGACGATCATCCGGGGCGGCGGGACACTCGATTCGACGAGCAGAGTGAGGGGTTGACCGCAGCGCGATCCCTCCGCGCCGATGGTGAGGGTGCCGGTGCCGCCCGCGTCGAGCATCGCGCGGGCCTCGGCGGCTGCCGTACGGTCCAGCTCGGGATGTCCGCCGAGTCCGCCGTCGTACGCGCCGTCGGAGTGGACGAGCAGGGGGCGGCCGAGCAGGCTCTCCGGCCCCTCGGTGACCCGGGCGACCGCCGCCGCCGTCCCCCCGGCGGCGGCGGCGAACGCGGCGGCGAACACCGGGCGCGCGGGGTCGTCCGCGCGCACTGGTGTCACCAGGATGTCGATGACCCCGCCGCAGGTCAGACCTACCGCGAAGGCGTCGTCGTCGCTGTAGCCGAAGCGCTCGCGCACGGTGGTGCCGTCCTCGATCGCCTGTCGGCACAGCTCGTACACCGCGCCCTCCACACAGCCGCCGGAGACCGACCCGACGGCCGTGCCGTCGCTGTCCACGGCGAGGGCCGCGCCCGGCTGCCGGGGCGCGCTGCCGCCGACCGCCACCACGGTGGCCACGGCGAACGCACGTCCCTGCCCGACCCACCGGTGGAGCTCTTCGGCGATGTCCAGCATGGGTCTCTCCTTCTGACTGAGGGGCGGGGGGCACGGCGGGAGTCAGCTGACGCCCAGCCAGCTCTCGATGGGGTGCAGGGCGAAGTGGACGACGAAGACCAGGGTGAGGACCCACATGAACACGCCGACCTCGCGGGCCCGGCCCTGGGCGAGCTTGATGGCCGAGTACGAGATGACGCCTGCGGCGACACCGGTGGTGATGGTGTACGTGAACGGCATCAGGACCACGGTGAGGAAGACCGGTACGGCCACGGAGCGGTCCGCCCAGTCCACGTGCCGCGCGTTCTGCATCATCATCGCGCCGATGACGACCAGGGCGGCGGAGGCCACCTCGGCGGGCACGATGGCGGTGAGCGGGGTGAAGAAGAGGCAGGCCGCGAAGAAGAGCCCGGTGACGACGGAGGCGAGCCCGGTGCGGGCCCCCTCGCCGACACCGGTCGCCGACTCGACGAAGACGGTCTGACCGGAACCCCCGGCGACGCCGCCGATCGCACCGCCGGCGCCGTCGATGAACAGGGCCTTCGACAGGCCGGGCATCCGGCCCTTGTCGTCCGCGAGCTTCGCCTCCGTGCCCACCCCGATGATGGTGGCCATCGCGTCGAAGAAACCGGCCAGGACGAGAGTGAAGACGATCATGCCGACCGTCATGGCGCCGACATCGCCCCAGCCGCCGAACTCGACGTTCCCGAAGAGCGAGAAGTCCGGTGAGGAGACCGCGCTGCCGCTCAGCTCCGGCGGGCCGCTGCTCCACGACTTGGGGTCGATGTCGCCCACGGCGTTGACGACGATCGCCGCCAGGGTGCCGACGACGATGCCGATCAGGATCGCGCCGGGGACGTTGCGCGCCTGCAGCATGAAGATCAGGAGCAGGGTCACGGCGAAGATGAGGACCGGCCAGCCGGCCAGCTCACCCGCCGGACCGAGGGAGAGGGGTGTCGCCGTCCCCTTGTGGACGAAGCCGGCCTTGAAGAGGCCGATCAGGGCGATGAAGAGGCCGATGCCGATGGTGATGCCGTGCTTCAGCGCGAGCGGGATGGCATTCATGATCATCTCGCGGAGGCCGGTGACGACCAGGAGACAGATCACCAGCCCGTAGATCACGCACATGCCCATGGCCTGCGGCCAGGTCATGGCAGGAGCGACCTGCGAGGCGAGCACACCGGAGACGCTCAGTCCGGCCGCGAGCGCGAGGGGGACCTTGCCGACGAAGCCCATCAGCAGGGTGGTGGCGGCCGCGGCGAGTGCGGTGGCGGTGATCAGCCCGGACTGGCCGAGCAGCTGGCCGTCGACGTCCTCGCCGCCGAGGATGAGCGGGTTGAGCAGGAGGATGTACGCCATGGCCATGAAGGTCGTGACGCCGCCGCGCACCTCCCGCGCGACGGTCGATCCCCGTTCGGATATGTGGAAGTACCGGTCGAGCCAGGACCGTCCGGCGGGGACGCGCGAGCCGGAGCCCGCGTCTTCCGCACCGGTCCTGGGTTCCACGGACTGCTGGGTCATGTTGCCTGACTCCCAAGGTTCACAGGGGCACCCGCGTGGAGCTCTCGTGATTGCGGGATTTGGGATGACTGCGAGGCGCACGACCCGGGGGACGGCCCGAGACGAACTCTTCGTGCAGATGGAGCGGTGATGCGCTGGATCGGACGGGTCGGTGGTACGTCGGCTCCGGACGGCGCGTGCGCGGGGAGGTGTGACGTTCACGGCAGGCACGCACCGCCCGGATGTACGTGATGAGCCGTCAGGTTCCGGTGATGTGCTCGGGGCGCACCGGAGTCCTGTTGAGCTCCAGGCCCGTCGCGTTCCGGATCGCCGCGAGGACGGCCGGGGTGGACGACAGGGTGGGGGCCTCGCCGATGCCGCGCAGCCCGTACGGGGCGTGGTCGTCGGCGAGTTCGAGCACGTCGACCGGGATGGTCGGGGTGTCGAGGATGGTGGGGATCAGATAGTCGGTGAAGGACGGGTTGCGTACCTTCGCCGTCTTCGGGTCGACGATGATCTCCTCCATGACGGCGACACCCAGCCCCTGGGTGGTGCCGCCCTGGATCTGGCCCACGACCGACAGCGGGTTGAGGGCCTTGCCGACGTCCTGGGCGCAGGCGAGCTCGATGACCTTGACCAGACCGAGTTCGGTGTCGACCTCCACGACCGCGCGGTGGGCGGCGAAGGAGTACTGGACATGGCCGTTGCCCTGTCCGGTACGCAGGTCGAAGGGTTCGGTGGGCCGGTGGCGCCACTCCAGCTCGACGTCGACCGCCTCGTCCTCGAGCACATCGGCCAGCGAGGCGAGCACCTCACCACCGTCGGTGACGACCTTGCCGCCCTCCAGGAGGAGTTCGGCGGTGGCCCAGGCGGGGTGGTACGTACCGAACTTGCGGCGGCCGGTCTCCAGGACCTGCTCCCGGACGGCCTCGCAGGAGTTCTTCACGGCGCCGCCGGTGACGTACGTCTGCCGGGAGGCTGAGGTGGAGCCGGCGGAGCCGACCTGGGTGTCCGCCGGATGGATGGTCACCTGGTTGACGCCCAGTTCGGTACGCGCGATCTGGGCGTGGACGGTGACACCGCCCTGCCCGACCTCGGCCATCGCGGTGTGCACGGTGGCGACCGGCTCGCCGTTGATGACCTCCATCCGGACCCGGGCGGTGGAGTAGTCGTCGAAGCCCTCGGAGAAGCCGACGTTCTTCAGTCCGACGGCGTAACCGACGCCGCGCACCACACCTTCGCCGTGGGTCGTGTTGGACAGCCCGCCCGGCAGGGCGCGCACGTCGACCGAGCTGCCCCCGGCGTCGGCCGAGAGCCACTGCTGCTCGGGCGGCATCGGGCGGGCCTTGACGCGGCGCAGCAGTTCGGCCACGGGGGCCGGCGAGTCGACGGGCTGCCCGGTGGGGAGCAGGGTGCCCTGCTCCATGGCGTTCAGCTGCCGGAGCTCGACCGGGTCCATGTCCAGGGCGGCGGCGAGCTTGTCCATCTGCGCCTCGTAGGCGAAGCACGCCTGGACCGCGCCGAAGCCGCGCATCGCGCCGCAGGGCGGGTTGTTGGAGTAGAGGGCGATCGCCTCGATGTCGACGTCCTCGACGACGTACGGTCCGACGGCGAGCGAGGAGGCGTTGCCGACGACGGCCGGGGAGGCGGAGGCGTAGGCGCCGCCGTCCAGCACGATGCGGCACTTCATGTGGGTGAGCTTGCCGTCCCTGGTGGCCCCGTGCTCGTAGTGCAGCTTCGCGGGGTGACGGTGGACGTGGCCGAAGAAGGACTCGAAGCGGTTGTAGACCATCTTGACGGGCTTGCCGGTGCGCAGCGCCAGCAGGCAGGCGTGGATCTGCATCGACAGGTCCTCGCGTCCGCCGAAGGCGCCGCCGACGCCGGAGAGGGTCATGCGGACCTTGTCCTCGGGGAGGCCGAGGACGGGGGCGATCTGGCGGAGGTCGGAGTGCAGCCACTGGGTGGCGACGTACAGCTCGACGCCCCCGTCCTCGGACGGCACGGCGAGGCCGGACTCGGGGCCGAGGAATGCCTGGTCCTGCATCCCGAAGACGTAGTCCCCGGTGACGATCACGTCGGCCCGCGCGGCGGCCGCGTCGGCGTCGCCGCGGACGATGGGCTGACGGTGGACGATGTTGGGGTGCGGGACGTGCCCGATGTGGTGGTCGTCGCGGCCCTCGTGGATCAGGATCGCGTCGGGGGCCGTCGCCGACGCCTCGTCCGTGATCACAGGCAGCTCGGCGTAGTCGATCCGGATCTTGGCGGCGGCGCGGCGCGCGGTCTCGGGGTGGTCCGCGGCGACGAGCGCCACGGGTTCGCCGTGGTGACGGACCTTGCCGTGGGCGAGGACGGGGGTGTCCTGGATCTCCAGCCCGTAGTTCTTCATGGCCGCGGGCAGGTCGTCGTAGGTCAGGACGGCGTACACGCCGGGCGTGGCGACGGCCTCGCCGATGTCGATGGAGCGGATCTCGGCGTGCGCGACGGTGGAACGGAGCGTGTGGCCCCACAGCATGTCCTCGTGCCACATGTCCGAGGAGTACGCGAACTCGCCGGTCACCTTGAGGGTGCCGTCGGGGCGCAGGGTGGACTCGCCGATGCCGCCCCGGGTCTCGGAACCCTGGGTGATCTTGGTGGGGGTGCCGGCCGGTACGGACGCGGCTCGTGGGTGCAGCGCCATGGCTATCGGACCGCCTCTTCCTGACGGGCGGCCGCGAGACGGACCGCGTCGAGGATCTTCTCGTAACCGGTGCAGCGGCAGAGGTTGCCGGAGAGCGCCTCTCGGATGTCCTGGTCGGACGGGGAGGGCCGCGTCTCCAGCAGCTCGTCGGCGGCGACCAGCAGGCCGGGGGTGCAGAAGCCGCACTGCACCGCGCCCGCGTCGATGAACGCCTGCTGGACCGGGGAGAGTTCCGCCGCCTCCGCGCTCTGCCCGTCGGTGGGCCGGGCCTGCCACCGCTGGGCCGCGTCGAGCGAGGTGCCACAGGTGCCTGCGGCGCAGCCGGTGCCGGGGTGGGCGTCGTCGCGGTGCCGTGCGTAGTCCGCGAGGCCCTCGACGGTGACGACCTCGCGGCCTTCCGCCTGGCCGGCGGCGACGAGACAGGAACAGACCGGAACGCCGTCGAGGCGGACCGTGCAGGACCCGCATTCGCCCTGTTCACAGGCGTTCTTGGAGCCGGGCAGGCCCATGCGCTCACGCAGGACGTACAGGAGGGACTCGCCCTCCCAGACATCGTCCGCTTCCTGCTTCCGGCCGTTGACCGTGAAATTCACTCGCATGGTTAAGCAGCTCCTTCGAGGGTGCGTCCCGCTCCGCGGTACTGCTCCCAGGTCCAGCCCAGCGTGCGGCGGGCCATGATGCCGACGGCGTGCCTGCGGTAGGCGGCCGTTCCCCGTACGTCGTCGATGGGGTTGCAGGCCCCGGCGGCGAGCTGGGCGAACTGCTTGGCCACTGACGGAGTGATGATCTTTCCGCTCTCCCAGAACCCGCCTTCCTCCAGCGCGGCGTTCAGGAAGTCCTCGGCCGCCTTGGCCCGCACCGGGGTCGGTGCCGCGGAGCCGATGCCGGTGCGCACGGTGCGGGTGTCCGGGTGGAGCGCGAGGCCGAAGGCGCACACCGCGATGACCATCGCGTTGCGGGTGCCCACCTTGGAGTACTGCTGCGGCCCGTCGGCCTTCTTGATGTGCACGGCCCGGATCAGCTCGTCGGGGGCGAGTGCGTTGCGCTTCACGCCGGTGTAGAAGTCGTCGATCGGGATCATCCGCGTCCCCCGTACGGACGCGGCCTCGACCTCGGCTCCCGCGGCGAGCAGCGCCGGATGGGCGTCCCCCGCGGGCGAGGCGGTGCCCAGGTTGCCGCCGACGCCCCCGCGGTTGCGGATCTGCGGTGAGGCGACGGTGTGCGAGGCGAGTGCCAGACCGGGCAGCTCGGCCCGCAGGTGCTCCATGACGTCGCTGTACGGCACGGAGGCACCGAGACGTACGGTGTCCGGGCCCACCTGCCACTCGGACAGCTCACCGATGCGGTTCAGGTCCATGAGGTGGTCGGGCCGCCGGTGGTCGAAGTTGATCTCGACCATCACATCCGTGCCACCCGCGATGGGCACAGCCGTCGGGTGCTCGGCCTTTGCGGCGAGCGCCTCCTCCCAGCTGGCGGGGCGAAGGAAGTCCATGAGTGGCTCTCTTCTTCTCAATCGGGTCGTTCGGGTGGGCTGGGGACGGCCGGCCCTCGATGCGTCGTTCCTGTGTTGTTGACGCGGTGTGTGGCCCAGTACACAAGCCTTGCTCCACTCGGTGCAGTCACCGAAACCATGAAGGAATTGGCTGGTCCCCATCCCTGTCTTGTAGATTCGAACGAATGGCGGGTAACGGTGGCCTCACCACAATTCACAGGTCACCTCCGTCGTCCCCCGCACCAACGAAGAGATCGGCGGCAATCGACGATGCGGCTGCGCGCACTGCTGGACACCGAGGCGCTGGGCCTGCGGCTGCTCGGCGGCGAGGACGAGCTCGACCGCTCGGTCCGAGGCGTCATGACGACCGACCTCCGCGACCCCAGCCGCTATCTGTCCGGCGGGGAGCTGGTCCTCACGGGGCTGGCATGGCGCCGGGACTCGTCGGACTCGGAGCCGTTCGTCCGGATCCTGGCCACCGCCGGGGTGGCCGGCCTGGCGGCGGGTGAGGCCGAACTCGGGGCCGTCCCCGACGATCTGGTCGAGGCCTGCCTGCGGCACCGGCTCCCGCTCTTCGCGGTCGACGAGACGGTGGCATTCGCGACGATCACCGAGCACGTCGTGCGCCAGGTCTCCGGCGAGCGGGCCGGCGACCTCGCCGCGGTCGTGGACCGGCACCGCAGGCTCATGACCTCGGGCCCGGCGGGCGGCGGCCCCGAAGTGGTCCTCGACCTGCTCACCTCGGACCTGGACCTGCGCGCCTGGGTCCTGTCCCCGACGGGCCGGCAGATCGCCGGAGCCGGCGAGCCCCTGCCCCCGCACGTCGGCGCCGAACTGGCGGGCCGCCATCTCGCGGCGGCCCGGACCGGCCGCCCCGGGCCGCACCGTGCGGAGGTGGACGGCGCGGCGTATTCGCTGTTCCCGATCCGGAACACCGGGCGGGGTACCGTGCCCGCCCCGTCCCGTGACGTGCGGGAGTCCGTGCTGTCGGACTGGCTGCTGGCCGTGGCGGCGGACGCGGGCGACTGGCCGGCGCCCCGCCTGGACCTGCTCCAGGGTGTCACCCAGCTGATCGCCGTCGAACGGGACCGCCGCGACGCCGCCCGTGGCGTACGCCGCAGGCTCGCGCAGGAGGTCCTCGAACTGGTCCAGGCGGGCGCGGCCCCGGCCGAGATCGCCGCCAGGCTGCGGGTGGCCACACCGGTCCTGCTGCCGGGTGTCGGCACGGCGCCGCACTGGCAGGTCGTGGTGGCCAGGGTCGAGTGGGCGGCGGACGGCGAGGACCTGTCGGGCGGCCGGGCCGCGCAGTCCCTGCTGGAGGAGATCCTGGTCGACCCGGCGGTGACGGGCCCCGACTCGGCCGACCGTATCGCCGTGGCGCACTCGGGTGAGGAGGCGATCGCCCTCGTCCCACTGACCTCGCAGACCGCCCAGGGAACCGACGGTACGGGCACGCCGGAGGACGCTGCCGCCCCGGAGCACCAGGACTCCGCGCTGCACGCCGACACCCTGCTGGACAGCGTCCGCGTGCCGCTCTCCGCCGGCCTCGCCGAGGACGGCCGCCTGACACTGGGTGTCAGCGCCGCGGTCCATTCCGCCGAGGGCCTGCGCGGCGCGCTGGAGGAGGCCCGGCACGCCCGCCGGGTCGCCGCGGCCAGGCCGGGCCCGGTCTGTGCGGCGGGCCACCACGAGCTCGCCTCGCACGTCCTGCTGCTGCCCTTCGTCCCGGACGACGTCCGCCGGGCCTTCACCGCCCGGCTGCTGGACCCGCTGCGCGACTACGACCGGCGGCACCGCGCGGAGCTGATCGAGACGCTGGAGGCCTTCCTGGACTGCGACGGCTCCTGGACCCGCTGCGCGGCCCGGCTGCACCTCCACGTCAACACACTGCGCTATCGCGTCGGACGTATCGAGCAGTTGACGGGCCGTGACCTTTCGCGCCTCGAGGACAAGCTCGACTTCTTCCTCGCCCTGCGCATGAGCTGACTTCCCGGGCTCATCACGGCCCTCCCGGGCTCCAGGTGATTGTGAAATCTTTCACCTGACATTGATCCCACCCCTTGGCCCGGCGTGCCATTCCGTGCTGAGATGCGCGCAGACCCTGGCCGACCGGCGTGTGCCGGCCGGCCTCCACAGCTCGATGGCGCGCTCGGGGAGGGCAATGTGGCGCATACCGCCATGTCTGGTTCCGGAACGACAGCAGATGACGATCCGCCGCTCCAGACCGCGGTATGGCGGCTGCGCTCACGGGCCTGCTGGACGGACGCGGCCGCGCTGCTCGAGCCCTGGGCGGCCACCGACCCCGCGGCCGCTCTCCAGCGGACCTCGCTGCTGACCGAGCGGTGTCTCTACACGGGCACCGGCTGGACCGACGCCGAGGACGCGCTGCGCACCGCGGAGGCGCTCGCCCAGGACGACTCCGAGCGCGGGGCCGCCGCCTGCGAGCGCGGCTATCTGGCCTACGCCTCGACCCTGCTGGGGGCACGCGACCGGGCCGACGAAGCCAGCGTGGCGCTCAGCAGGGCCGCGGCCCTGCTCTCGCCCGCGGCCCCCGGACGCCCGCTGCTGGACTTCCGCCGGGGCCTGATCGCCCAGAACATCGCCGACTCCCCACAGTCCGCCCGCGCCGCCTACCGCAGGGCGCACGCCGGTGCGACGGCCCGGGGGGACGAGCTCCTGCTCTCCTTCACGTGGCGGCACATCGCCTCGCTCGCCCTGCGGGAGGGGGAGCTGGCGGAGGCACGTCACGGTTTCGCGGAGTCGCTGCGGATACGCGAGGAGCTGGGCTATCTCGTGGGAACGGCTCCGGCGCTCATCTCGCTCGCGGACGCCGAGCCGGAACCCGAGGCGGCCGCCCGACTGCGCGCCGAGGCGGGCCGGCTGTTCCGGCTGCTGGGCGGCGTACCGACCTGGCTCGCTCCCCGCCTGGAGCCGCCGGCCCCGGAGGCCGTCGAGGCGAACTGAGGGCCCACCGGACGAGGCACGGGGGCCGGCCGCGCGGCCGGCCCGGTGGGACCCCGCCGCCTCAGACGTCCGCGCCGTTGAAGTGTTCGCGTACGAGGGACCGCACCACCGTGAGGTCCCGGGCGATGAGCGCGTCCAGCAGCGCGGTGTGCTCCGAGGCGTCGGCGAGCAGGTCGGCCCGGCCGCCGCCCGGGCTGTCGGCCAGGGGCCACTGGGACCGGCGGTGGAGGTCGTCCGCGACCGACACGAGCTGCTGGTTGCCGGACAGCGTGAGCACGGCACGGTGGAAGGCGCGGTCGCTCTCGGCGTACGCGGCCCGGTCCCCCACGGCGGCCGCCGCGACCGTGGCGTCGGCCAGCGGGCGCAGCCCGCACCAGCCGGCCGCCGGGACGGTGCGGGCGAGCCGCAGCATGACGGGGACCTCGATCAGGGCGCGCACCTCGGCGAGTTCCGCCAGCTCCCGGGGGCCCCTCTCACTGACCCGGAAGCCACGGTTCGGTACGACCTCCACGGCCCCCTCGACGGCCAGCTGCTGCATGGCCTCGCGCACCGGGGTCGCGGACACTCCGAAGCGGGCGCCCAGCGCGGGGGCGCTGTAGACCTCTCCCGGGGCGAGCTCGCCGCCGACGAGTGCGGCGCGCAGGGCGTCCAGGATCTGGCCGCGCACGGAGTGCCGCTGGACCGCACGGGGAGCGGGCGGCTCGCTGTGGGTGTGTTCGCCGCGCGCCTGTTCGGGCACGCGGACGTCGGGTGGGGTGCCCGCGGGCGCGTACGGCCACGCGTCCCCGCGCGCTCTGCCCTGCTCCACCGGAACCTCCTCCACCTGGCGGGCCGACTCGCGTGCGCCCGGCCCCCTGTGCACGATAGGCGGAGCGGGCCGCAGTTCAAACACCGATCACTTCGGGTAAGGTTAGGCTTACCTGCAAAAGATCGTGATTCGGTGGTCCCTGAATGACCGTGCCCGCTCTGCTCACCGCCACCGCCCCGTCTCCCCTGACGGCGGCGTACACACGTCTCGCCGAGGTCTTCCCCGGCCTGCGCGCCGAGGTGCTGACCGACGACGTCGCGGCGCCCTCGGGCGGCGGATGGGTCGGCGCCGCCGAGCTCGCGGCGGGCGGCGCCGTTCTGGACGACTTCCTGGCCTGGGACGAGGCACAGGTGCTGCGGGACTACGGAACGCAGGCCCGCCCCGACGTGGTGGCCAGCTTCGGACTGCACCGCTACGCCTGGCCGGCCTGCCTCCTGGTGACCCTGCCGTGGTTCACGCACCGGCGGGTGCCGCGCATCCCCGTGGAGGACGTCTCCTTCCACCGGGGTCTGGGCCATCTGACCCTCCGCGTGAGCGAGTTCGCCTGCCTGCCGGACGACCCTGCGGCCGGGCTGCCCGGCGCCCGGGTCGTCCCCGACGAGTCGGCGCTGCGGGCCGAGGTCCTCGACGCCGTGGCGCAGCACATCGGCCCGGTGCTGGACGGTTTCCGGCCGCGCATGCGGCGCGGGAAGCGGGCCCTGTGGGGCATGGCCACCGACGAGATCGTCGAGGGCCTCTGGTACGTCGCCCATCTGCTCGGCGAGGAGGACCGCGCGATGAGGGAGCTGGAGCTGCTGCTGCCGGGCACCACCAAGCCGTACGTCGGCACGGCCGGCTTCCGCGAACTGACCGGACCGAACGGTGAATCGCTCCCGACCCGCGACCGTGCGAGCTGCTGCCTCTTCTACACCCTGCGCCCCGAGGACACGTGCGTCACCTGCCCGCGCACCTGCGACGCGGACCGCGTCCGGAGGCTGACGCCCGCCCCTTGAGCCGTACGGCGACTCACACCACCCGGGCGGGCGACAGCCGTTCGAACATGACTCGGCTCACCCGTCCGGGCGTTCGAGAAGATTCCGCCCAACGATGAGCGCGCCCGACCCAATGGCGTTCACTTGCCCCGAAACCCCCTGAGCGCGGCGGTATTTCCGTCACGATGGCGCCCGAAACGCCCTACGTGACGCAAGGGACCGCGCATGAGACTGACCGACATATCGCTTGACTGGCTGCTTCCGGGCGCCGTACTGCTCGTGGGAGTCATGGCGGCGGTGACGGTGGTCGCGCGCGGCAGGCGCGCCGCTGAGAAGGCCGCGGCCGACGACAGCTGGGAACGCAGCGAGGAGCGCCGCAGGCGCAAGGAGGCGCTCTACGCCACCGCCTCGTACCTCCTGCTGTTCTGCTGCGCCGCGGTCGCCGCCGCCCTCTCCTTCCACGGGCTCGTCGGCTTCGGCCGGCAGAACCTCAGCCTCTCCGGGGGCTGGGAGTACCTCGTGCCCTTCGGTCTCGACGGGGCCGCGATGTTCTGCTCGGTGCTCGCGGTGCGCGAGGCCAGCCACGGAGACGCCGCGCTGGGCTCCCGGCTGCTGGTGTGGACGTTCGCCGGGGCCGCCGCCTGGTTCAACTGGGTGCACGCTCCACGCGGGATGGACCATGCGGGCGCCCCGCACTTCTTCGCGGGGATGTCGCTCTCGGCGGCCGTCCTGTTCGACCGGGCGCTGAAGCAGACCCGCCGTGCGGCACTGCGCGAGCAGGGCCTGGTGCCCCGCCCGCTGCCGCAGATCCGGATCGTGCGGTGGCTGCGCGCCCCCAGGGAGACCTTCGGCGCCTGGTCGCTGATGCTGCTCGAGGGCGTACGCACCCTGGACGAGGCGGTGGACGAGGTACGCGAGGACCGCCGGGAGAAGGAACAGAACAGGCACCGCCGAAGGGACCAGGCGAAGCTGGACCGGGCCCGCATCAAGGCCCTCAACCGGCAGAACCGGGCCTGGGGGCGCGGCGGGCGGGCCGGCCGCCAGGTGGACGTCCAGGCCATCGCCCCGGCACCCGGCGGCGGCCCCCCGGCCGTCGCGGAGCCTGCCATAACAGAGCCGGGACAACTGCCACTGCGCCCCCGGCCATCCCTTCAAGCCGTGAACGGCTCGAACTCCAGGAGTACTTCGGCACAGACCCACAGCGGTGATCCCGCGACCGTCGACCTCACGGCGGAGGACGACACCCAGGCGCTGCCCCGGCTCGATTCACTGGAGCAGAAACTGAAGGACCTGGAGCAGCAGTTCGGCTGAGCGTCAGGCCTTTCCGGCGTTCAGCTCGAACCAGACCACCTTGCCCAGCGCCTGCATCGTGACTCCCCATGAGTCCGCCAGGCTCTGGACGAGGAGCAGTCCCCTGCCGTGCGTACCGTCGTCGGCGTTCGGTACGTACGGCGCGGGCTCCTGTCCGGTCACGAAGTCGCGTACCTCCACCCGCAGACGGGCGGGTGCGGAGGTCACCGTGACCACGGCGCCGTTCCTCGTGTGGATGAGGGCGTTCGTCACCAGCTCGCTGAGCAGGAGCTCGGCCACCTCGGTCTCCTCGGGCCGCCGGCGATAGCGGAGGAACTCCCGCAGTGCCGCACGTATCTCCCCCACGGCCGACAGATCGGTGTGCCCGAGTCTGCGGTGCAACCGCACCGGCGGGCTCTCCTGTCGCTTCGTCATGTCCCCCGTACGCACGCTGGATCGGCCTCCCTGAGTTCCGTTTCGTTACGTCATGTCTCGAACAGCCTCACGGGATGCATGCCCCACTGCGAAGCCGTCACGCGTCCTGCAGGCGTCAACATATGAACGAGCCGTCGCGCGAGCCCGGGCGCACCACCGGCGCGCCACCTCTTCTTACTCACGGTTAACTTCCCAAAAATTCACTCGTGTTGGCGTTGACGGATGGGGATCTACGCGCGTCATCATGGTGGACATGCGAATCCCCCCACGGATCACCACGCTCGGCGGCATCGCCGCCCTCCTGTCCGTCCTCTTCGTCGGCGGGCCGGTCACCGCATCGGCCGCGACGGCTCCCTCCCTCGCCGCGGTCGGCAGCATCTGTCACTCCGCGCTGCCCTCGCAGGCCCACGACACGCTCGATCTCATCGAGTCGGGCGGCCCGTTCCCGTACGAGCAGGACGGCACCGTCTTCCAGAACCGGGAAGCGCTGCTGCCCAGCCAGAACACCGGCTACTACCACGAGTACACGGTCATCACGCCTGGCTCCCCGGACCGCGGCGCCCGCCGGATCGTGACGGGTGAGGAGACCGAGGAGGACTACTACACCGCGGACCACTACGAGTCCTTCGACCTGGTGGACCACGACTGCTGATCCGCACCCCATGGTCCGGTCCGCGCCGTAGTCCCCCACCTGCGGCGCGGACCCACGGACATGGTCCGGAGAGAACCCGCTTGTACGCTCCACGCATGACCGTGACCTATGTGATCGACGGCTCCGGAGTCACCGGCCTGGACAGCTTCTGGGATGCGATCGGTGAGGCGGTGAACGGCCCCGGCGGCTACTTCGGCCGCAGTCTCGACGCCTTCGCGGACTGCCTCGGCGGTGGTTTCGGCACCCCCGAGGACGGGTCGTTCGTCATCGAATGGCGCGACCACGCCCACTCCGCCCGTGCGCTGGGCCACGAGGAGACCGCCCACCGCCTGGAGCGCCTGCTTCCCCGGGTGCACCCCTCGAACCGGGAGCGCGTCGGGCGGGAGCTGGCCGAGGCACGGGCGGGCCGCGGTCCGACGCTCTTCGACCAGCTGGTCGGGATCATCACGGACCGGGCCGGGCCCGGGAGCCTACGGCTGATGTGAGCACCGCGCCCGCCGTACGGCGCGTCAGCGCGGGGCCTCGGCGACCTCGGCGGCGGGTGCCTCCCCCGCACCGGCACCTGCCCGGACGTGATGCCGGCCGATGGGCAGCATCAGGGGCTTGCCCGAGACCGGGTCCTCGACGATCCGGCTCTGCAGGCCGAAGACGGTCGCGACCGTCTCCTCCGTCAGCACCGCCGCCGGGGGGCCGGCGGCGTGGATTCGCCCCGCAGCGAGGGCGATGAGGTGATCCGCGTACCTGGCCGCCAGGTTGAGGTCGTGCAGAACCATCACGACGGTCGTTCCCCGCGCCCGGTTCAGGTCGGTGAGCAGGTCGAGCACCTCGATCTGGTGACTGGCGTCGAGGAACGTGGTGGGCTCGTCGAGCAGCAGCAGGTCGGTCTGCTGCGCCAGGGCCATCGCGATCCAGACCCGTTGGCGCTGGCCGCCGGACAGCTCGTCCACCGAGCGGTCGGCGATCTCCGTGGTCTGCGTGGCCTCCAGCGCGGAGGCCACGGCGGCGTCGTCCTTCTCGCTCCACCGGGTGAAGACACCCTGGTGGGGGTGGCGCCCTCGGCCCACCAGGTCCACCACGGTGATGCCCTCGGGCGCGACGGGCGACTGCGGCAGCAGCCCCAGCGTGCGCGCGAGTTCCTTGGCGGGCATGCGGTGCACCTGCCTGCCGTCGAGGAGAACCTGCCCCGCACGGGGTGCGAGCAGCCGGGACATCGAGCGCAGCAGCGTCGACTTCCCGCAGGCGTTGGCCCCGACGATGACCGTGACCTTGCCGGGCGGCACCGTCAGGTCGAGGGAGTCGACGACGACGCGGTCGCCGTAGCCGAGCGTCAGCCGCTCGGCGGTGAGGGTGTGGGACGTGGTCAAATCGAGCCTCCAGCCCGATGGGTGCGGACAATCAGGTAGACGAGGTACGGCGCGCCCAGCACCCCTGTGACGACGCCGACCGGGTAGCGGGTGTCGAAGGCGAACTGTCCGGCGAAGTCGGCGACCAGGACCAGGAGTGCCCCGACCAGCCCGGCGGGTACGAGCAGGGAACCCCCCGCACCCACCAGCCGGGCCGCGATCGGACCGGACAGGAACGCCACGAAGGCGATGGGGCCGGCGGCGGCCGTCGCGAAGGCGATCAGCCCTACGGCGGCGAGGATGACCGTGACGCGGGTGCGTTCGACGCGGACCCCGAGTGCCGAGGCGGTGTCGTCACCGAGCTGCAGGGCCGACAGGTTGCGGCCCTGCGCCAGGAGGACGGGAGCCAGCACGGCGAGCGCAACCAGCGCGGGCACCGTCCGGTCCCAGCCCACCCCGTTCAGGCTGCCGGTCAGCCAGCGCGTGGCCTCCTGGAGGTCCCACTCGGCGGCGCGCGACAGGACGTAGGAGGTGATGCTGTCGAGCATCGCGGAGATTCCGATGCCGATCAGGATGAGACGTGTGCCGACGACCCCGTCGCGGAACGCCAGGACGTACACCAGCAGGGCGACGACGAGAGCGGCGACGACAGCGAGGACCGACACCTGGGTCTCGTCGAGCGACAGGGTCACGATGGCGACGGCCGCGGCGGCGCTCGCCCCCGCGCTGATGCCGATGACGTCGGGGCTGGCGAGCGGGTTGCGCAGCATCGTCTGGAAGGTGACACCCGCCATGCCGAAGCTGAACCCGGCCGTCACGGCGAGCACCGCGCGCGGCAGCCGCAGCCGCCCCACGGTGAACGACGCCCCGGGAACCTGCTCCCCGAGAACCACCTGGACCACGTCGCGCGGAGGGTAGAAGGTCTGCCCCGCCATCAGTGTCACGGCGAACGCGGCGACGACGAGCACGGCGAGGGCCAGCGCGGTCAGACGGCGGCGGGAGGCGTTCCTGACCCGTCCGCGGGTGACCTCACGAAGGGCGGACGGCCGGGCGACGGCGGCGGGGGCGCTCACAGGGCACGCACTTTCTGACGGCGGACGGTGTAGATGAAGAACGGGGCGCCGATCAGCGCCGTCACGATGCCGACGTCGACTTCCGAGGGCCGCGCCGCGATCCGTCCGACGACGTCGGCAGCGGTCAGCAGCACGGCTCCCGTCACCGCGGAGAACGGCAGCAGCCAGCGGTGGTCGACGCCGGCCATCATCCGGCACGCGTGCGGTACGACGAGCCCGACGAAGCCGATCGGTCCGGCGGCCGCCGTCGCGGCGCCGCACAGGACGACGGCGCCGACCGCCGCCGTGGCACGGGCCACCGGGACCCGTTCCCCCAGTCCGGCGGCGAGTTCGTCGCCCAGGGCCAGTGAGTTCAGCGCCCGCGCGGAGAGCAGGCAGATCAGGAAGCCCACCCCCAGGAAGGGCAGCACATGGCCCATGCGCTCGTAGGTCGCGCCGCCGACACCGCCGATCTGCCAGAGCCGGAAGGACCCCGAGATGTCGTTGCGGGGCAGGACGACCGCGGTCACCAGCGAGGCGAAGGCGGCGGAGGTGGCGGCGCCCGCGAGGGCGAGCTTGAGGGGCGTGGCGCCCCCGCGCCCCAGGGAACCGACGGTGTACACGAATGCGGCCGAGAGCGCCGCCCCGGCCATGGCGACCCAGACGTATCCGGTCGTCGACGTGAGCCCGAAGAACGCGACCCCCGTGACCACGGCCAGCGACGCGCCCATGTTGACACCGAGGATGCCCGGATCGGCCAGCGGATTGCGGGTCACCCCCTGCATGACCCCGCCCGCCAGGCCGAGCGCCGCCCCGATGACGACGGCGAGCAGGGTGCGCGGGATCCGCTTGGTGACGGCGGCCTGTTCCAGACTCCCGTCCGCACCGCCGAGCGCGCTCCAGACGTCGGACCAGGCGACGGTGCGCGAGCCGACCGCGACCGAGAGCACCGACACCGCCGCCAGCGCGAGCAGGGTGACCAGGAGCCACAGGAGCCGGACACGCGCCGGACGCCGCACCAGGGCGGCGTCCGGCAGGTGTCGGGTGTCGACCGTGGTCACTTGACCTTGTCCGCGGCCTTGGCGAGCTCGGCCACGTAGTCCTCCAGCACCCAGGAGATCGACAGGGGCGTGGGGTTGGCGGCGGTCGCCAGCGGGGCGCTGCCCGGCAGGAGGTAGACCGATCCGCGCTGGACGGCGGGGATCTTGGAGAGCAGCGGGTCCTTCTTCAGCGTCTTCAGCAGCTCACCCTTGTCGTCGCCGTAGCCGGTGATGATGTCGACGTCGTCGAAGGCGTCGACCTGCTCCGCGCTCTTGGTGAGCGAGAACTTCTTGTTGCCCTCCGACGCCTCGGCGATGCTGCCCGGTGTCTTGAGACCGAGGTCCTCGAAGAACTGGGCGCGGGTGTCGTGGGCCGTGTAGAAGCCGACCTCGCTCACGTCGTTGGGGTCGATGTGCGTCATGAACATCGCCGACTTGCCCTTCAGCTGGGGGTACTTGGCGACGGTCTTCCTGATGTCGCCCTCGACCTCGTCGATCAGCTCCTCCCCCTCGTCGGCGAGGCCGATCGCCTTGCTGTTCATCTGGATGATCTCGCGCCACGGAGTGGCCCACGCCGCCTCCGGGAACGCCACCACGGGTGCGATGTCGCTCAGCGTGTCGTAGTCCTGCTGGGTCAGCCCGGAGTACGAGGCGAGGATGACGTCCGGCTTCGTGTCGGCCACTGCTTCGAAGTCGATGCCGTCGGTCTCGTCGAAGAGGACGGGGGTCTTGGCGTCCAGTTCCTTCAACTTGTCCGAGACCCAGGGCAGGACGCCGTCGCCGTCGTCGTCACCGAAGTTCGCGGCGGCCATGCCGACGGGGACGACGCCGAGAGCCAGCGGCACCTCGTGGTTGGCCCAGTTCACGGTGGCCACGCGCTTGGGCTCGGACGGAATGGTGGTCTTCCCGAGGGCGTGCTCGATCGTCATGGGGAACGCGCCCGAGCCGGCCTTGCCGCTCTCGCCCTTCTCGGACTCGGACTCCCCGCCGCAGGCTGTGAGGCCCACCAGCAGGGCGGCCGCGACGGCGACTACGCGAAGGCGGTGTGAACGCATGGATCCGTACTCCAGTTCGAGAATGAGTGGTACCGGCCCGGCCCGTCCGCGTGGTGCGGGACCGGGGCGTGGAGCTTTGACCGGAGGCGCGCAACAAACTTAGGTAAGGCTTGGCTTTCTTTGACCTTATGGAAGACCTGCCGTTGTCGCAATCGACCTTTTCAGACACCCCTTGTAGCGATCGGGACATCGAGGCCTGTTCATACCGGCCCGGGCAGCCTGGGGTCCGAGGACTCAGCGCGCCCGGAAAGCTCCCGGCGTCAGCCCTGTCGTACGCCGGAACGCCGCACCGAAGGCACTCGCCGAGCGGTAGCCGACCTCGTCCGCGACGGCGTCCACCTCCCAGCCCCGGGTGAGCAGTCCGACGGCGTGCTGCGCCCGGACGCCGGCGACCCAGCGCGCGAAACTGGTGCCGGTCTCGGCGTTGAATGCGCGCGTGACCGTTCGGGCACTCACACCCAGCTCGGCCGCCCACTGGGACAGGGTCCGCCGGTCGCCGGGGTTCTCCCGCACGGCGTCGGCGATAGGGCGCAGCAGCGGGGACGTCGGGATGTGGACCAGCAGTTCCCTGGTGGACGGAGCGAGCACGTCGAGCACCATCGACTCCGTGGCCGTCCGGGAACCTGCCGCGAGAGAAGTGTCGCCGAGCCGTTCCAGCAGCAGGCGGAGCAGCGGAGTGATCTCGACCGCCACGGGCACGTCGGAGAGCGAGGGGGTGCCGGCGCGGCCGAAGAAGGCCGCGCGGAACCATGTGCCGGCGACCGCCGAACCGGAGTGCATGGTTCCGGCCGGCATCCAGAGGCCCAGGGCCGGGGTGATCGTCCACGCCCGCGCGCCCACGACGGCCATGGAGGTGCCCCGTTCGTTCCAGAGCAGTTCGTCCCAGGGGTGGGCGTGGGCGTTCCAGCTGGTGTCGAGTGCCACGACCTCGTCGTAGCCGTGGATGACGAACGGCGCCCGCACCGCACCCGGGTCCTGCGCCGCCACGGTGCGGGTCTCCCTGGTCACCGCGCGGGCCCCCGGCACGCCGGTGTCCGGCGCCGAGCCGTCGCCGGCCGGAGGGAACAGTCGCATGCCCCCCACATTATCGAGACCGCCACCGAGGCCGCCGGACGGCCCCCGGCGCCACGGGGGCGTCCGCGCGGCCCGGCTCAGGGCCGCGGCACGTTGCGGAGGTTGGAGCGGGCCATCTGGAGCATCCTGCCGACACCCCCGTCCAGGACGATCTTGCTGGCGGAGAGCGCGAAGCCGGTGACCATGTCGGCGCTGATCTTCGGCGGGATGGAGAGGGCGTTCGGATCGGTGACCACATCGACGAGTGCGGGCCCCTTGTGCCTGAAGGCGTCCTTGAGCGCGCCCTCCAGTTGTTTGGGCTTCTCCACCCGCACCCCGTAGGCCCCCGCGGCCCGCGCGATCGCCGCGAAATCCGGGTTCTTGTTGGTCGTACCGAACGAAGGCAGTCCCGCCACCAGCATCTCCAGCTCGACCATGCCGAGCGAGGAGTTGTTGAACAGGACGACCTTCACCGGCAGGTTGTACTGGACGAGCGTGAGGAAGTCGCCCATCAGCATGGTGAATCCGCCGTCGCCGGACATCGAGACGACCTGCCGGTTCCGGTCGGTGAACTGGGCTCCGATCGCCTGCGGCAGAGCGTTCGCCATCGAGCCGTGACTGAACGAGCCGATCACCCTGCGCTTGCCGTTGGGCGTGAGGTAGCGGGCCGCCCATACGTTGCACATGCCGGTGTCGACGGTGAACACGGCATCGTCGTCGGCGAGTTCGTCGAGGACCGAGGCGACGTACTCGGGATGGATCGGGACGTGCTTCTCCACCTTGCGGGTGTACGCCTTGACGACGCCCTCGAGCGCGTCGGCGTGCTTCTTCAGCATCCGGTCGAGGAATTTGCGGTCGGTCTTGACCTTCACGCGGGGGGTCAGGGCACGCAGTGTCTCGCGCACGTCCCCCCAGACCGCCAGATCGAGCTTGGACCGCCTGCCCAGGTGCTCGGGGCGCACATCGACCTGGACGATCTTCACGTCGGTCGGCAGGAACGCGTTGTAGGGGAAGTCGGTGCCCAGCAGGATCAGCAGGTCGCACTCGTTGGTGGCCTCGTAGGCGGCGCCGTAGCCCAGCAGCCCGCTCATGCCCACGTCGTACGGGTTGTCGTACTGGATCCATTCCTTGCCGCGCAGCGCGTGACCGACCGGGGCCTTGACCCGCTCGGCGAACTCCATGACCTCGGCGTGCGCGCCCGCCGTGCCGCTTCCGCAGAACAGGGTCACCCGCCGGGCCTTGTCGATCATCCGGCAGAGCTTGTCGATCTCCTCGTCACCGGGCTTCACGGAGGGCCTCGAAGTGACCAGGGCGTGCTCGATCGACTTCTCGGGGGCCGGCTGCGAGGCGATGTCGCCGGGCATCGAGACGACGCTGACGCCGCCGCGGCCGATCGCGTGCTGGATGGCCGTCTGGAGCAGCCGTGGCATCTGCTGCGGGTTGGAGATCATCTCGTTGTAGTGGCTGCACTCCTGGAAGAGCAGCTCCGGATGGGTCTCCTGGAAGTAGCCGAGGCCGATCTCGCTCGACGGGATGTGCGAGGCGAGGGCGAGCACCGGGGCCATGGAGCGGTGGGCGTCGTAGAGGCCGTTGATGAGGTGGAGGTTGCCCGGCCCGCACGACCCCGCGCAGGCGGCGAGAGTGCCGGTGATCTGTGCCTCGGCACCGGCCGCGAACGCTGCGGTCTCCTCGTGCCTGACCTGGACCCACTCGATGCCTGCGTTACGCCGGATGGCGTCGACCACGGGGTTGAGGCTGTCGCCGACGACGCCGTACAGCCGCTTGACCCCCGCCCGCACGAGGATGTCGACGAACTGTTCCGACACGTTCTGCTTGGCCATGGGTGCGCACCCTCTCTGCCTCCGGCTGTCCGTGACTCCATCAACCCACGGCGGGCCCGGTTACGCCTCCCAGACAGCGGCACCCGTACGGTCGTCGGCGTACCCCTTGGTCCTGAGCTGGATGTCGGCCAGGTAGGCGGGCAGCCCGGGTGGGCCGGCGGCCCAGCGCCGCGCGAGCTCCGCGGCCAGCTCCGGCTCACCGCGCACCGGTCCGGCCAGGCCGTTCCCGCAGAGCAGCAGCGTGTCCCCGGGCCGGGCGACCGAGGCGCGGAAGCGGAAGGGCTCCGCGGGCGGGGGCGGTGGGTGCCCGGCGTACGGGGAGGGTGGCGTGGTGATCTGCAGATCCATCGTCAGCCGGTCCCCGCCGGGGCTCTCCTCGCTCGCCGCGCCGCCGGTCACGGGGGCCACGGGATCGAGGTCCTGCCAGGCTCCCTCCCGCAGGCGGAAGAGGCCGCCCGGCCCGACCCCGAAGAAGATCCGGGTACGGCACACCGGGTCGGCGGACAGCAGGAGACAGCGCAGGCCGGTGCTGTACGCGGACGGTTCCAGGCCGAGCTCGGCGGCACGGGCGCGCAGCTTGCCGCAGGTCCGGTCGGTGAGGCGGTGCAGCCCCGACTTGAGGTCGCCCCTGCGCCCCGCCCTTATGTCGTCGGAGAGCCGGGCGTGACTGCGGGCGACGGCTCCGCCGATCCAGCGACAGGCGTCGGCGGGAAGGGCCCGGCCCGCCCCTCCGGCTCCGCCGGCCACCGCGACCAGGACGAGGGCGCCGTCCCCCTCACCGAAGCGTGCGGTGAGCAGCGCGTCGCGACGGGGCTCGCCACGGAAACGCGCCGAGTCCCCACGCACGGACGCGGCCCGCAGGGTGTACGTCCCGTAGCGGGCGCCGTCGAGGACGGTGTCGGGGACGAGGCCGTCGAGGCCGTCGAGGTCGTCGGGGCCGGACGCGGGCAGCGCGGCGGGCTCGGCGTCGTAGGAGGGGGGCCGGTCCCCGATGTGCCCCACGGCAGGGCGCACCGGAGGCTCCGGCGGGGCCGGTTCGGCAGGCGGCGGGGCCGGTGGCCGTACGGCGAAGGTCTGCGGACGGGAGGGCCCGGCGGGCCTCTCCCACGGGGCGCGCCCGAGCGGGACGGTACGCCGGGGTGACGGCGGCTCCGGCACCGGGCGGGCCGAGGGCTCCGGCACGGGGCCCGGTGCCGCTTCCGCTTCCGGCAGGCGCGGATCGGGCAGCGGCACCACCGGGGCCGGGGGTTCCGCCCGCGCCGGAGGTTCCGCCCGGGCCGGCTCCGTACCGCCCACGGCATCCGCGGCGGAGTCGAAGCGGTCGTCAAGACTGTCGGCCGCGCCGCTCGGCCCTGCGTCCGGCGCGGTCCCGTCGTACAGCCTGCGCCACCAGTCGTCCTCGTGGGCGGCGGGCTTCTCCCCCTGCTGGCTCATGCCCAATAGTGTCGACCGCTCGGGCCGTCCGAAACCGGGTCATCGGGAAAAGTGGCCCGGAAGTGGCAGCCGCGTGGTGACCCGCCGGACGTCCCCACCCCCCACGGGAAGGTCGCCCGGCGGGCCGGTCCGCGTACCGGGCCACCGCCTGTGGGGCGGCCGTCGCTACGGTGGCGCCAGATTGTCAGAGTGACGGGTGCTACGGGGCATGATGGGCGCGGCGGGTTTACGCCGTGGCCGTTTCCCGCCACGGCGCACCCCGCCCCACGAGCGCGGGAACGCGCGAGCACCGATCCGGGGAGGGCCGAGGATGCTGTCAGCTATAGGTCTCGACGAGAGACAGGAAGCGGTCTACCGGGCACTGGTCGCGGCGGGCGCCGCGGAGCTCTCCGACCTCGCGCGGCGGCTCGCCCTTCCTGAGGCGGACACCGAGCGCGCGCTGCGTCGGCTGGAACAGCAAGGGCTCGTGGCCCAGTCGTCGTCACGGGCCGGCCGCTGGGTCGCCGCGCCGCCCGGTGTCGCGCTGGGAGCGCTGCTGACCCAGCAGCGCCATGAGCTCGAACAGGCGGAGCTGGCGTCCGCCGTGCTCGCCGAGGAGTACCGGGCCGAGGCCGCCGAACCCGCGGTCCACGACCTGGTCGAGGTGGTGACGGGTGCGAGCGCGGTGGCCCACCGCTTCCATCAGCTGCAGCTGGGCGCCACGTCCGAGGTCTGCGCGCTGGTCACGGGGAAGCCGATCGCGGTCACCGGGATGGAGAACGAGTCCGAGGAACGTGCGGCGATGCGAGGCGTGTCCTACCGCGTGGTCGTCGAGCGCGACGTGCTCTCGCTGCCGTCCGGGATCGTGGAGCTGTCGGCGGCGCTGAGCCGCGACGAGCAGTGCCGGGTGGTCGACCGGGTACCGACGAAACTGGTGGTGGCCGACGCCGCGCTGGCCATGGTGCCGTTGACGGGCCGGGGGACCGAGCCGACCGCCCTGGTGATCCACGCCAGCGGGCTGCTGGAGTCCCTCATGGGCCTCTTCGAGGCGGTGTGGCGGGACGCGATGCCGTTGCGGCTCGGCGGGAGCGGGTTCAGCGAGGAGAGCGGCCCGGGTGCGGATCCGACCGACCTGGAGATCCTCTCGCTGCTGCTGGCCGGCCTGACGGACGCGAGCGTGGCGAAGCAACTGGACCTGGGCCTCCGAACGGTCCAGCGTCGGGTGAAGGGGCTGATGGAACTCACCGGGGTCACCACCAGGCTGCAACTCGGCTGGCACGCGTACGAACGCGGCTGGGTGGCCCGCGCCCCGCGCTGACCGCTCCGGCCCACCGATCCCGCCCGCCGCGCCGGGCCTCGGTTCCCGGCCCCCGTCACCGCCCGCGACTTCGGCCGCCGGCGGTGTCGCGCTGACGGGCGGGACCCGGCGGACTCCGGCACGCTGGTCGAATGAGTGTGTGGCAGCTCGTTGCCGTGGGGGCGGTGATGCTGCTCGGCCTGGTCGGCGTACTGGTGCCGGGTGTGCCGGGACAGGCGATCGTCTGGGCCGCGGTGATGTGGTGGGCGCTGACGGACACGACGCCGGTCGCCTGGGGCGTGCTGATCGGTGCGACGTGCCTGCTGCTGCTGAACCAGGCACTGAAGGCCCTGCTCCCCTCACGCCGTCCGCACGAGTCGGGGGCGCCTCGCAGGACCCTGATGGCAGGCGGGGTCGCGGCGATCGCCGGGTTCTTCGTGATCCCTGTGGTGGGCGGGATCCTGGGATACGTGGGCGCGGTCTACGGCGCCGAACGGCTGCGCCTCGGCAGCCGGGCGGCGGGGTGGTCCTCCCTCAGGTCCGTGATGCGGGCCACGGGGTACTCGGTACTGCTCGAGCTCTTCAGCTGCCTGCTGGTGGTGGGGGCGTGGCTCGGAGCCGTCGTCTGGGGCTGAGGACCGCGGGTGTCCCGGACGGCGGCACTCCGCCGCCCGGGACACCCGCGTCACCGCCGGGTCTGTCCGCGAAGTCCCGCCGTACGCCCGGAGGGCCGGCCCGCGGCGTCCGGCCCCCTGCTCAACGGGATCTCCCCTGCTCGAGCGAAGCCGGGACCCCGGGGAAGGAGCCGAGCCCGGGGAAACGCCAGGCGTCGCCCGCCGGGCGGGACTTCGCGGCACGGCCTCAGAGCGTCCTGCCCCGCTTCATCGCCATGGCCGCCCGGCCCTCCGCGCCCCTGCGCTTCCACTCGCGGAGGGTCTCGGTACGCAGCCGGGCGTCCGTCTTCGCCGCGATGCGCCGGTTCTCCCGGAGCAGCTTGCGGTAGCTGTCCAGGCGCCGTGCGGACAGCGACCCGTCCTCGATCGCGCCGAGCACGGCGCAGCCGGGCTCGGACTCGTGGGCACAGTCGTGGAAGCGGCACTGCCGCGCCAGTTCCTCGACCTCCGAGAAGACCTCACCGACGCCGGTCTCCGCGTCCCAGAGACCGACCCCCCTCAGCCCGGGGGTGTCGATCAGGGCCCCGCCTCCCGGCAGCAGGAGGAGGTTTCGCGTCGTGGTGGTGTGCCGGCCCTTGCCGTCCACCTCCCGAGCCCCCTGCACGTGCATCACGTCCTCGCCGAGCAGGGTGTTGGCGAGGGTCGACTTGCCGGCGCCGGACGTTCCCAGCAGCACGCTCGTGCCGCCGCCGACGATCGCGCCGAAGACATCGACCCCCTCCCCCGTGGCCGAGCTGACAGGGAGCACCTGCACTCCGGGCGCGATGCGCTCGACGTCCTCGACGAGGTGGGACAGCGTGATGGCGTCCGGGACGAGATCGGCCTTGGTGAGCAGCACGAGCGGTTGCGCCTCGTACGCTCGGGGCGCCTGGCGGCCGACGGGCCGGGCCCCGTCGCCGAGCAGCGCCGCGCCGGCGGTGCTGGACAGGGCCAGCGCCAGGAACCGTTCCAGCCGTCCGAGGTCCAGCTCGACGGCGAGCGACACACAGATGACGATGTGATCGATGTTGGTGGCGAGCACCTGCCCTTCGGAACGCTGCGACGACGTCGAGCGTACGAAGGCGGTACGGCGGGGCAGGAGCGTACGGACGAACTGCGGGTCGCCGTCGGGGTCGACAGCCACCCAGTCACCGGTGCAGACGATCCGCATCGGATCACGGGGCACCACGAAGGCGGTGTCCGCCCTGAGGGTGCCGTACGGAGTGACCACGTCGCATTGACCGCGGTCCACCCGCACCACACGTCCCGGCAGGAGCCCCTGCTCGGCGTGGGGAGCGAAGGTCTCGGCCCATCCGTCGTCCCAGCCGTACGGGGCGAGAGGATGTGACGGGGTGGAGAACGGGGAGATGGAGAAAGACAAGGGAAACCCTTCACAAGGGCGGCCCCGGCACCGCGCGCTCAGGCGCGGAGGGAAAAGATCAAGGTCAGCCGGCGGCCGCAGGGGTGGGAACGATGCTCTTCGGGTCGTGGGCAGCGCCCACCGCAACGACAGTCATCAATGTCCTCACCTCCTGGTTCCTCGAACTGGGAACACCATAGGCCGGGGCCGGCCCGAGCCGTCAACAGGTTTTCCCGGCGCGGAGGTCACACGCGTGGATTGAACCGAGTTGACGGAGATACTCCACGATCAGGTGATACGCGTGCACACGTACCGGTCCCGGGCCGTTAAGGTGCCGGACATGACCACACCCAAAGCCGCCACCGCCCCTTACTCCCCTGCCCAGTTGGGCACACAGATCCTGATCGGCTGGAGCGGGTCGGATCCCGGAACGGGGCGTGGGACCGCCTTCCTGCTCACCTATTCGCTCGGCGACGGTCCGGACGGGCCGGAGGCCGGCGAGAGGGCCATGCGCACGGCCCTGGAGCGCAGCGGGCTGCACGTCGGCGGCGAGACGCTGGACGCCTCGGACCTGCCGAACCTTCCGGTGAAGCTTCTCGTCCAGGCCGGACAGGCCGTCCTGACGCTGCCCCACTTCACAGCGCAGTACACCGTGCCGCAGGAGTGGCTGGACGTGGCACGGTCGGAGGGCAGGGTGCACGGGATGTTCGCCACCCGCCCGTGGCCGGCAGCCGTCCCCGGGCAGCCCGTCGGCGAGGAACTCCTGCGGTCCTTCGTGGGCGACCCCGAGGTCATCAGGACCTCCGCCCACTGCCTCATGCCGGTACGCAGCCTGGGCTGACCCGTCCACCCGCGCTCACGACGATGCCCACCACCCCCCGTGGAGTGGTGGGCATCGCCCTGTGCACGTGCCTCACAGCCGGATGCGGGCGGTCCGCAGGCATCGAACCCCGGGCCGCCCGCATTCAGTGGTGTCAGTTGTTGCCGACGCCGTTGCCCGAGAGCACCGGGATGTCGTTCAGGATGTGCGACAGCGGCTCGTCACCCTTGGCCTGGGTGGAGTTGTCCGCGCACTGCTGGTTCTGCGGGTTCGACAGGACGTTGACGTCCTGGACGGCGATCGGAATGATTCCGATCAGCGAGCCCACGTTGGCCTTCACCGGCAGGGCGATGCAGGGCTTGTTCAGCGAGCCCTGGACGAGGCTGAGCTGCGGGCTCTGGTCGCCCTTGGTCTTGCTGTTGCCGAACTCGGACTCGGCACCGTTGCCGTTGACCGTCGTGGTGCCGACGTCGTTACCGATCGCCATGGCCGAGGGGGCCGCAGCGGCCGACAGACCGATCAGGGACACAGCCACAGCGGCGCCGGCCATCATCTTCTTCATCACGCTTCACCTTTCGGAGCGTCCCGTTGTGGAACGTACTGTTAACCAGAAACGGAGGGTTAGGTTCCGCTACACCACTCGAACGGGTTGGATCCTTCTCCCCGTCGACGTGGCTGTCACCGTGCGCCGCTCTCCGCACGGGCCGCGGGGACGAATGCCCCCTCCTGGCCTCGTGCGGACCTGCGGGTCGCCGGAGGACCGGACGCCGGGTCAGGTCCGGCCTCGCGCCGTGCCGTGTCGCTCCACTCGGCGAGCAGCCGGTCGTAGATGGGCGTGGAGCTCTCCGGCAACCGGTCGCGGCCGGGCCGATGACGACTGTCGTACGGGTCCATGAGACGCACCTACCCGCTCCTGCGGGCGGCGTCGGCCGCGACTGCGGCAACCGGCCCAATTTTCGCACCATCGGGGTACCCCACGTGCGGACCGGCGGACCAAGGACCGTCCGCGGACAGACGGGTGGGGCCGGCCCGTCCGGGCGGCCGACCAGCGGTCGGTCGCGGTGCGGACGGGCCGACCCCACGCGTCTTCACGGACTACGGCGAGGCGGGAAACGGTGCACCCTGGCCGGGATGGGCGCAGGAGGAGCCGGAGCCGCGCGGTGTCAGTTGTTGCCCGCTCCGTTGCCCGAGAGCAGCGGGATGTCGTTCAGGATGTGCGACAGCGCCTCGTCACCCTTGGCCTGGGTGGAGTTCTCGGTGCACTGCTGGTTCTGCGGGGAGGACAGGACGTTGATGTCCTGGACCGAGATCGGGATGAGCCCGAGGAGCGAACCGATGTTGGCCTTCGCCGGCAGGGCGATGCAGGGCTTGTTGAACGAGCCCTGGATGAGACCGATCTGCGGGCTCATGTCACCGTGCGTTGCGCTGTTCCCGTAGTACTGGTCGGCGCCGTTGCCGTTGACCGACGTCGTGCCGGTGTCGTTGCCGATCGCCATGGCCGAGGGGGCCGCAGCGGCGGAAACGCCTGCGACGGAGGCGGCGACTGCCGCGGACGCCAGAATCTTCTTCATCATGAACGTGCCCTTCTGGATTTCTCTTGTTGCCCGCCTGTCCGGAGCATTCTGAACAACTCCGCCCGGGCGGTTTCGGTTGCGCCATTTCACTCGAACGATTTCCCCGGCCGGAATCGGCGCGATGGGCGGCCGCCGGCCCGCGAAATGGTGCGACGCGATGCGGGAACCCTCCCGCTGCCTATCAGCCGCCCAGCGGGAGGCCCCCCATGAGGGGGCCCGCCGTCCTGGCGACGGTGGTGACCGCCTCCACCGACTTGCTGACGGGGTCGCCTTCCTGAGCCCTCTCGGCCGTCCGGCCGACTGTGTCCACCACGGGGTTCACCACCTGGTCGGGGATGGTCGGCACCGTGGAGGTCAGTTCGTTCACTCCGCCGGTGAGGCTGATCCGGGGAGCCGTGGGGGTGGCGGCGAAAGCGGGAGCGGCCGCCCCGAGAGCGGCCACGGAACCTGCGACGAGGGCGACGGTCTTCGCGTACTTCACTTTCTCAAATCCCTTCTCCGGCGGCATCCGCCGCCTTTGACCGGGACAACGATGAAGCGGTGCGCGGGGAAACTGTGGGTATCGGAATTTCCCTGCGCAGCAAGAAGGCCCTGGAGCGCCAGATGCACTCCAGGGCCTTCTCATGACGAGCCGTCGGCTCGATCGGCAGAAGCTCAGTCGTTGATGCAGACGTTGCCGAACGCCGGGTTGAGCAGACCGATGACGTTGATGGTGTTGCCGCAGACGTTCACCGGAATGTGAACCGGAACCTGCACGACGTTGCCGGACAGGACACCCGGGGAGTGGGCGGCGACCGCGCCGGCACCGGCGTCGGCCATGGCCGGGGCAGCGGCACCCAGCGCCATGAGGGTTCCTGCGGCGACGGCGGCAACCTTGGTGTACTTCACTTTCGTCCCTTTCTGCAGCGGAGTCATGGACGGACACGTCTTTCGTGCCGTACGAGCACTTCTACGAATGCACTCGTGACTCCGGAGCTGTAATGCGTAACGATTGACGGGCGACATCGAAACGCCATGGGGGCCGTTTCTCGGAAAATCGCTCGAATGCTGCAGGCCCGAGCCGCACGATGGAGGAGTGTCGGCGGCCCGGACCGGTCGGTGGTGGCCGGGTCAGTTGTTGCCGGCACCGTTGCCGGAGAGAACCGGAATGTCCGACAGGATGTGGGACAGCGGCTCGTCGCCCTTGGCCTGGGTGGAGTTGTCCGCGCACTGCTGGTTCTGCGGGTTCGACAGGACGTTGATGTCCTGGACCGCGACCGCGGCCAGAATACCGATGAGCGCACCGGCGTTGGCCTTGACCGGCAGGGCGATGCAGGGCTTGTTCAGCGAGCCCTGCACGAGGCTGAGCTGCGGGCTCTGGTGACCCTCGGTCTCGCTGTTGCCGAACTCCGACTCGGCACCGTTGCCGTTGATCGACGTCGTGCCCGTGTCGTTGCCGATCGCCATGGCGCTGGTCGCCGAGAGACCGAGGATGGAAGCGGCGACGGCGCCCGTAGCCAGGACCTTCTTGATCACGATGAACCCTTCTCGTACCGAGTGCCCCGCAGCGGAGCGCCCTGATCAACTGGGCGCCGGGCGTTTGGTTCCCCCCATCCGCCCCTGTTCACCCGAATGCCAGAACTTCGCCGTGGAACGAACATCCGTACGTGACCCTTTCGGGTGGTTACACAATTACCACCGATCTCCAAGTTTCCCCCGCAACCCTCGCGTCGTTATGCAGTCGTCCGCGTCGATGGAATGACCGCCATCAGGGTCACCGCCCACGCGAATTTCACCGGAGAAGGGCATGTAATGCGACAGGTTCTGAATAAAAGCATGATCGTCATGGCGGCGGCGTCGGGCATCCTGACCGCCGCGGGCGGCTATGCGCACGCCGACGCCTCGGCCGACGGTGTGGCCGCGAACTCGCCCGGTGTCGGCTCCGGCAACGCCGTCCAGGTTCCGGTGCACGTCCCGGTCAACCTCTGCGGCAACACCGTCAATGTGATCGGCCTGCTGAACCCGGCCTTCGGCAACAGCTGCGCGAATGTCTCCTCGGGCGACGAGCACGGCGATGCGTACGGCGACGGGCAGGGACACGGAGGCTCCGGCGCGAGCGCCGACGGCAAGGCCGTCGGCTCGCCGGGCGTCCTGTCCGGCAACCTGGCCCAGGTTCCGGTGCACGTCCCGGTCAACGCCTGCGGCAACAGCATCGATGTCGTGGGTGCGCTGAACCCCGCGTTCGGCAACTCCTGCGTCAACGAGAGCGGATACGACCACGGCCACCCGCCGGTGGACCCGCCGGTGTACCCGCCGGTGGAACCCCCCACCGAGGAGCCGCCGACGGTCACCCCGCCGACCGAGGAGCCGCCCACCGAGGAGCCGCCGACGGTCACCCCGCCGACCTCGAAGCCGCCCGTCGAGGAGCCGCCGGCCGGTAACCCCGGTCCGAACACACCCGACACCCAGCTGGCCGAGACCGGCGCGGGTGAGATCGGCATGGCCGCCGGCGCGAGCGCTGCACTGCTGCTCGGAGGCGCTGTGCTCATGCGCCGCACCCGCGGTTCACGCGGCTAGTCCCCCCACGAGGACGAGGGGCCGCCCGGCAGCACCTGTGCTGCGGGGCGGCCCCTCCGGCGTACCGGAACGCTCACCGGAACGCTCTCTCAGACGCGGGACAACCCCGCCCGGTCCAGGTGCGCGGCGATCACGACCGTCTCCGCGGCGTCCAGACGGCGCATCGGCGGGCTCATCACATTGGTGGCGATGACCCCACGCAGCATCAGGGCCGTCTTGAAGGCTCCCAGTCCGGCCGCCGTCGCCGAGGCCGTTCCGGGTGCGGCGGCACCGACGATGTCGAAGAGCGCGACGAGCCGGTCCTGTTCAGCCGCGGCGGCGGCCCAGTCGCCACGCATGGCGGCCTCGTGCAGTCGGACGTACCCGTGCGGGTCCACGTTGCCCAGACCAGGGACGGAACCGTCGGCGCCGCTCAGCATCATCGCGTCGACGACCAGTTCATGGCCCGTGAGGACCGAGAAGCCGGGGAACCTCCGTGCTCCGATGGCCAGCCGGCGGAAGGACCCGTCGTCGCCGCTGGAGTCCTTCACACCGGCGAGTACCCCGTCCGCGGCGAGCGGGAGCAGCAGTTCCGGGTCCAGCTTGCTGTGGACACACACCGGTACGTCGTACGCGAGGAGCGGCACGTCCACGGATACCGCGATGTCCCGGAAATGGCGGTCGATCTCCGAGGGGTGGGTGCGGGTGTAGAAGGGCGCCGTGGCGACGACCGCGTCGGCACCGAGGGCGGCCGCGGCGCGGGCCCGTTCGATGGCCCGGTTGGTGGTGGTCTCGATGGCACCGACGAGGACCGGCACCTGGCCCGCCGCCGCGACGGTGACGACCTTGATGACCTCGTCCTGCTGTGCTGGTGTCAGATAGGCGGTCTCGCCGGAGCTGCCGAGGGCGAAGAGGCCGCTGACACCACCGTCGAGGAGATGGCCGACGACCCGCTCCAGGGATGCCCTGTCCAGGTCGCCGTCCGCGGTGAGGGGGGTGACGACGGGCGGGATCACGCCGGAGTAGGGGGTGGGGCCGGTCATGCGGTGCTCCTTGCGGGCGTTGCGGAGATCCGGCCCCCGGACGGGGCGCCGGAGGTCTGGGGATGGACGCAGTGCCAGAGGTGTCCGCCGGGCCCGGAGGTCTCCGCGGGGAAGGCCGCGGAGCACGCGTCGTCGGCCTTCCAGCAGCGGGTGGTGAACGGGCAGCCGGGCGGCGGGTTGGTGGCGGAGGGCACCGGGCCTGTGAGCACGATGCGTTCCGTCGTCTCCAGCAGGCTCGGGGTCGCGGAGAGCAACGCCTCGGTGTAGGGGTGGCTGGGAGCTCCCGCTACGTCGGCGGCCCTGCCCTCCTCGACGATGCGGCCGAGGTAGAGGACGGCGATGCGGTCGGCGAGGTAGCGCACGGTCTGGATGTCGTGCGAGATGAACACCATGCCGAGGCCGAGGCGTTCGCGCAGGTCGACCAGGAGGTTGAGCACCTGGGCCCGTACGGAGACGTCGAGTGCCGAGGTCGGTTCGTCGGCGACGATGAGTTCGGGTTCGAGCGCCAGGGCTCGGGCGATGGCGACGCGCTGGCGCTGGCCGCCGGACAGCTGTCCCGGCAGGGCTGCCAGGGTGTGGCCCGGCAGCCCGACGAGATCGAGCAGTTCCTCCACGCGGGCCTCGCGGGCCTCCCGGGTACCGCGCCGGTGCACGTCCAGTGGATCGCGCAGGATCTGACGGACCGGGAGGCGCGGGTTGAGGGCGGTGGAGGGGTCCTGGAAGACGACGCCCACAGCCGATCCGAAGTCGTTGCGCCGCTCCCCGCCCGGCAGGTTCCAGAGGTTCCGGCCGTGGAAGAGCACCTCGCCCTCGGTGGGCCTCTGCAGTCCGGTCAGCACCCGGGCGAGCGTGGACTTGCCGCAGCCCGACTCGCCCACCAGGCCCACGATCTCGCCGCGCTTCACCTCCAGGGTGGCGTCGGTGAGCGCGTGTACGGCGTCGCGGCTGAAGAGCCCGCCGCTGCGGGCCTTGTGGCGTACGTGAACGCCGTCGAGCTTGATCACGGGGCGCTCCTTTCCAGCTTCTTCGCGGCGGCCCCGGCCGGGTGGTGGCAGGCGAAGCCGTGGTCCTTCGTGGTGCCGCGTGCGGCGAGTGCGGGTGCCGTGGTGCGGCAGAGGTCGGTCGCCGCACCACAGCGCCCGGCGAAGCGGCAGCCCGCGCCGAAGCCCTGGGGTGCGGGGACGACCCCGCGGATCTGGTGCAACCGGTCGGACCCGGCTTCCAGGGAGACGACGGAGCCGAGGAGACCCCGGCTGTAGTGGTGGGCGGGGTCGGTGAGGACGGACCGGGTGTCGCCGACCTCGGCGAGCCGGCCCGCGTACATCACGGCGACCCGGTGCGAGAGGTCGCCGATCAGGGCGAGGTCGTGCGAGACCAGCACCATGGCGAAGCCGAGTTCGTCGCGTAGCCGGATCAGCAGCTCGACGACCTGGGCCTGGACGGTGACGTCGAGGGCGGTGGTCGGTTCGTCCGCGATCAGGAGGCGGGGGCTGCGCGAGAGGGCCATGGCGATGAGCACGCGCTGGCGCTGGCCGCCGGAGAGCTCGTGCGGGTAACTGCGCAGGGTGCGTTCCGGCGAGAGGCCGACGAGCTCGAGGAGTTCGGCCGGGGTCTTCGTCCCGCCGCGTGAGGTCAGCTGCTTCAGCTGGGTGCCGACGAGCACGGAGGGGTTGAGGGAGGAGAGCGCGTCCTGGTAGACCATCGCGATCTCGGGGCCCATCAAGGCCCGGCGTTCCTTGGGCGGCAGTTTCAGCAGGTCCCGGCCGCGGTAGAGGATCTCGCCGTCGACCTCGGCGTCGCGGGCGAGGAGACCCATGACGGCGAGGCTGGTGATGGATTTGCCGCACCCGGACTCGCCGACCAGACCGAGGGTCTCCCCCTCATGGACGCTGAAGTTCAGCTTGTCGACGACGGGGATCCGGCCGTAGCGGTCGGGGAAGCGGATGGCCAGGTCCCGGACGACGAGGAGTTCGTCGGCGTCCTCGGGTACGGGGGTGAGGGTGGATCCGGTGGCGTCGATGTGCCGCGCGAGCTCGGTGAGGGCGGCGTCGATGCCGGCGGTGGAAGCGGCTTCGACCGGGTCCGCCGCGGGGGTGGTGACGGGCTCGGTGGCGGAGCGGGCGCCGCTGGGCGCGGCGGAGGCGTCGGTGAGGCCCTCGGAGAGGACGTTGAGCGCGAGGACGGTGATCAGCAGGGCGAGACCGGGGAAGAAGGTGGCCCACCATCCGCCGGCGAGGAGGATCTGCCGCCCGTAGGCGAGGACGCTGCCCCAGCTGGGGTCGGGGTCCTGCACACCGGCCCCGATGAAGGAGAGGCTGGCCTCGAAGATGATGGCCTCGGCGACCATGACCGTCGCGAACACCATGACCGGGGCCATGCAGTTGACGGCGACGTGGCGGAGCACGATGTAGCCGCGCCGGGCCCCGATGACCTTCTCGGCGGCGACGTAGTCCTCTCCGTACTGGGCGAGGACGTTGGCGCGTACGACGCGGGCGAGGGAGGGGGTGTAGACGAAGGCGATGGTGAAGATGATCACCGGGACGCTGGTGCCGAACACGGCGACGAGGACGGCCGCGAGCGCGATCGGCGGGAAGGACATGACGATGTCGAGGGTGCGCATGACGGACTCGTCGCCGAGCTTGCGCGAGGTGGCGGCGAGCGAGCCGAGGACGGCCCCGGCGACCAGGGCGACGGCGGTCGCGCCGAGGCCGATGACCAGCGAGTAGCGCGAGCCGTGCACCACACGGGCGAAGACGTCGCGCCCCGCACGGTCGGTGCCGAACCAGTGGTCGCCGCTCGGCGGCTGGACGGGGGTGCCGGTGGTCAGCGGGTCCTGGGTGAGGAGGGGGGCCAGTACGGCGCCGAGGACGACGACGATCAGCACGCCGAGGGCGACGCGGGAGGTGACCGGGAGGGCGCGGAAGGCGACGCCCGGTCGTGAGAGCTTCTTGGCCAGACGGCCCGTGGCGAACATGTCACACCGTCCTGATGCGCGGGTTGACCAGCAGATAGAGCAGGTCGACGATGACGTTGACCACCAGGAAGGCGATGGCGATGGTCAGTACGGTGCCCTGGACCAGGGCGACGTCGCCGCCGGTGACACCTTCGAGGATGAGCTTGCCCATGCCGGGCAGGTCGAAGATCGCTTCGATGACGACGGCTCCGCTCAGCAGGTAGCCGACCTTGACCCCGAGCACGGTGAGGGGGGTGACGAGCGCGTTGCGCAGCACCGAGCGGATCACCAGGAAGACCGGGAGGCCGTTGCCCTGTGCGGTGCGCACGTAGTCGCGGTCGAGCTCGGCGACCATCGAGGTGCGTACGAGGCGGGCGAGCGAGGCGGCGACGGGCACCGCGAGCGAGACGGCCGGCAGGACCATGGTGGTGAGCCAGCCGCCGAACGAGTCGGCGGGGTTGGTGTATCCGCCGGTCGGGAAGATCCGGGTGTTCAGGGCGAACTGCTGGATGAGCAGGACGCCGAGCCAGAACGACGGGATGGCGACCCCGGCCATGGACAGGATCCGGAAGAGCTGGTCGGGCCAGCGGTCGCGGTACATCGCGCCCAGGACTCCGCCGGCGACCGCGAGGACGACGGCGAGGAACAGGCCGAGGAAGGTGAGCTGGAGGGTGAGCGGGAAGGCCGCGGTGATCCGGTCGACCACGGGCTGGCTCGGCGGGACGGTCATCCCGAGGTCGAAGTGGAGCAGCTGGCCGAGGAAGTCGAAGTAGCGCACGGGCAGGGGGTCGTTGAGCCCGTTGGCCTCGGCGAAGGCCTCGCGGGCCTCGGGGGTGGCGCTCTCGCCGAGCGCGTTGAAGGCCGGGTCGGCCGGCGAGAACTGCAGCACCACGAAGACCAGCAGCGCGATGCCGAGGATCATCACCGGCATCATCGCGACGCGGCGCAGCGCGAGCCGGAGAAAAGCAACCATCGTCGGTTTCCTTGTGATTGGGCGGACTGCCGGTCCGGGCCGCCGGTGAGGGCGGCCCGGACCGCTGGGCGTCAGGCGCGGCCGACGTCCACGAAGGACAGGCCCGTGGTGGGCAGCGGCTCGAAACCGGGCAGGGCCTTCTCGTCCCAGGCGGTGGGCAGCTTGCGGTGGAGGATCGGGTAGAGCGCCGCCTCTTCCGCCACCACGTCGGTGATCTGCCCCCAGAGCTGCTTGCGCGCCGCCTCGTCGGCGGACTGGGCGGCCTTGTCGAGGAGCTGCTTGACCTGCTTGTACTCGGCGGTTCCGGCCCAGCCGTATCGCTTCTCCGGCCAGAAGCCGTAGTAGAACCAGCGCATCAGGAGATCCACGTCGTTACCGAAGACCGACGGGTCGCCCGGGGCCACCATGACCTCGAAGTCGCCCGCGTCGACCTTGGCCCACTGGGCCGGTGACTGGGCGATGTTCAGCGTGGCCTCGATCCCGGCCGCGGCCCAGCTCTCCTTGAGCAGCGGGGCGATGTCCTTGACCCAGCCGGTGTCGGTGGTCAGGACGGTGAACTTCAGCTTGCCCGCGCCGGCCTCGGCCAGCAGTTTCTTCGCCTTGGCCAGGTCGTGCGTGTAGACGGTCGCGGCCTCGTGGTGGTCGGGGTGGGTCGAGGGGACGTACCCGGTCGCGGCGGCGGCGTTGCCGACCATCGCGGTGGAGATGATCTTCTCGGTGTCCAGCGCGTAGTGCAGGGCCTGACGGACCCGCTTGTCGGCGAAGCGCTTGTCGGTGGTGTTGAACATGAGGAAGAGGAGGCCGAAGGACTGTACGGACTCGGTCTTCGTGGTGGCGGCGAGACGCTTGACGTCGATGTACGGGACGTCCTCGATGGCCTGGACGCGGCCGGACTCCATGGCGCTGACGCGGGCCGACTGGTCCGACATCAGGCGCCAGATCATCTTCTCGGCCTTGGCCGGGTGGGGTCCGTTGTACGCGCCGTACTTCTCGAAGACGATCTTGTCCTCGCGGGTGGCCTCGACGAACTTGTAGGGCCCCGAGCCGACGGGCTTCGCGTCGAAGCCCTTGACGTCGGCCTCGACGACCTTCTTCGGCACGATCCGGGCGACGGCGATACGGGAGGGGAAGAGCGCGAAGGCGTACGTGAGTTTGAACTCGACCGTCTTGGTGTCGACGGCGGTGATCGTGTCGATGAAGGGCACGAACTGCGCCATCAACGACGCGTTCTTCCGGTCCAGGATGCGCTCGAAGCTGAACACCACGTCCTCGGCGGTGACCGGGGAGCCGTCGTGGAACGTCGCACCGTCGCGGAGGGTGGCCCGGTAGGTGGTGGCGTTGATCTTCTTCGGCATCTCCGTGGCGAGGGCGGGGCGTGCCACGAGCGTGGCCGGATCGAGATCGACCAGGCCTTCGAAGATGTGCATGTTGGCGGCGTACGGCGTGGCCCCGGAAGTGATCATCGGGTCGAAACCGGTCGACAGGGGGTAGGACAGACCGGCCTCGATCGTGCCGTTGCCGTCACCCTTGCCGGCCGCGCCGTCGGCGGTCGAGCCGGGCCCGCCGCATGCGGACAGGCCTGCCGTGATGGCGGCGGCCGCGCCGACGGCGCCGGTGTAACGCAGGAAGGTGCGGCGCTCGACGCCGGCTGGCCTCAGCTCGGGCACGGGTCCTCCAAGGGACGTTGAGGCGGGGAATGCAGGGGAAACATCTGGTTTCGGCTGCTGTCGGACTGCCGGCGAACCGGCAAGCATCAGACGTCAGATGTCTGATGCCTTGATAGCGTGGGAACGTAGCTTGACAATCGAGAGGGGTCAAGAGGTGGGGAGTTCACATATGTCCGGCACGCGACCCGGCCGCACCCTGTTGCGACAGGAAGTCGTCGAGGGCATCAAGCGCTACATCCTCGACGAGCGGCTGCGCCCCGGGGACCCGCTTCCCACGGAGCCGGCCCTGTGCGAGGCGCTCGGAGCCAGCCGTTCCAGCGTCCGGGAGGCCGTCAAGATCCTCGCCGCGCTCGACATCGTCGAGGTGCGGCACGGCCACGGCACGTACGTCGGCCGGCTGAGCCTGTCCGCGCTGGTGGAGAGCCTCACCTTCCGCGGCCTGCTCTCCCCCGACGACGACTTCCAGGTGATGGCCGACCTGGTCGACGTGCGCGAGCTCTTCGAGCGGGGCATGGCCGACCGGATCATCTCTTCGCTCAGCAGCGAGCAGCTCGACGGCCTCGAGAGCCTCGTGGCGACCATGCGCGCCACCGGAGCGGGCGAGGGGCACGGCTTCGTCGCGGCGGACCGGGCCTTCCACGCGCTGCTGGTGGCCCCTCTGGGCAACGACCTGATCGGCCAGCTCTCGATGGCCTTCTGGGACGTCTACACGATCGTCGCACCGCACCTCGACGGGTTCACGCACGCCGACGAGACCGCGACGATCGCCGCCCATCAGAACATCGTGGACGCGGCCCGGGAGGGTGACGTCACCGCGTTCCTGAAGGCCCTCGGCGAGCACTACGCCCCCGTCCGGCGACGGATCGCCGAGGCCAGGTCACGCGGAGCGGGCACGGCCTGACCGCCGGCCGTCACGCCTCCGCCGCCGCCCCGAGGCGGGGGCTCCGGCCGGCCCCCCGCCCTTGACGTCCGACCGCAAGGCTCCCTAGGGTCCGGTGACCAACAGGACATCTGACGTCTGCTGTTCTGCCGCTTCCCGTACCCCTGGAGGGCACAGCCATGCCGTCGGCCGATCTCCCGCTCACGGAATGCCGCACCTACCGGCCCGCACTCCCGCTGCCCGACGGTTTCGACGACTTCTGGTCCGCCACCCTGAACGAGGCACCTCACGACGGCGTACCCGTCAAGCCCCGGTACAGGCGGGTCGATTGCGGGCTGACCCAGGTGCGTACGTACGACGTGAGCGTTCCGGGGTACGGCGGCCGCCCGGTACACGGCTGGCTGCACATGCCGGCCGGTGCCACCGAACCACTCGGCTGCGTCGTCGAGTTCCTCGGGTACGGACGCGGCCGGGGGCTCGCGCACGAGCAGCTGATGTGGGCCTGCGCGGGGTACGCCCACCTGGTCATGGACACCCGGGGCCAGGGATGGTCGGCGGCGGGCGGGGCCACCACCGACACCGACCCCGGTGCGGCAGGGACCGTACCGGGCTTTCTGACCCGGGGCATCGAGAGCCCCGAGACCTACTACTACCGGCGGGTGTTCACCGACGCGGTCCGCTGCGTGGAGGCGGTGCGCGACCACCCCGAGATCGATCCGGCCCGCGTCGTGGTGACAGGAGTGAGCCAGGGCGGCGGCATCGCGCTGGCCGTCTCCGGGCTGGTGGAGGGGCTGGCGGGGGTGATGCCGGACGTGCCGTTCCTGTGCAACATCCCCCGGGCCGTACGGATCGCGGGCGTGCCGCCGTACACCGAGGTCGCCGCCTACCTCCGGCTCCACCGCGACCGCACCGCCCCGGTCTTCCGCACGCTGGCGTACTTCGACGCCGCGCACCACGCCACGCGGGCGACGGCTCCCGCGCTGTTCTCCGTCGCGATGATGGACGAGATCTGCCCGCCCTCCACCTGCTTCACGGCCTACAACCGGTACGCGGGGCCCAAGGACGTACACGTATACGAGTTCAACGGCCACGAGGGCGGCGCCGAGCACCACAGGGCGCAGCAACTCGTCTGGGTGCGAAGCCTGTTCGCCGGCCCTCCGACCGGACGGGCCGACCCGCGCACTCCTTCCCCTCCCTGACGCGCCGGCCTCCCGTGCCACGCGCTCCGCCGAGTCTCCGCACCTCTCCCCCTCACGAGAAGAGAGCCGTTCATGCAGCGCAGAGTCACCGTCGCCATGCTGTCCGCCGCCGTCATGGTCGCCACCGCGGCAGGCACCGCCCATGGCGCCCCCGCCGCCGGCGAACTGATCTCCCAGGACCTCGCGACGCAGGGCGTCGGCTCCCCCTACTACCGCATCCCCGCGCTGACCACCTCCGTCAAGGGCACCCTGCTCGCCGCCTACGACTCCCGCCCCACGCTCGGGGACCTGCCCGGAAACCTCGGGATCGTGCTGCGCCGCAGCACCGACGGCGGAGCCACCTGGAAGACCCAGCAGGTCGTCCGCAAGGAGGCCGCGCCCAAGGGGTTCGGCGACCCGAGTCTGCTCGTGGACCGCACGACGGGCCGCGTCTTCGTCTTCTACGCGGGCTCCGTGAACCAGGGCTTCGCCGGATCCGCCACCGGCAACGACGAGACCGACCCGGACGTGCTCCAGGCCGACTACAGCTACTCGGACGACGACGGGGTGACCTGGACCCACCGCCGTATCACCCGACAGATCAAGAACCCGGCCTGGGCCGGCATGTTCGCGGCCTCCGGCGAAGGCATCCAGGTACGCAACGGCGCGTACAAGGGGCGGCTGATCCAGCAGTACGCCATCCGCCACAACGGGGCGAACTACGCGGTCAGCGCCTACAGTGACGATCATGGCGCGACCTGGAGGTCGGGCAACCCGGTCGGGCCGGGCGGGGACGAGAACAAGACCGTCGAGCTCAGTGACGGCCGGATCATGCTGAACAACCGGTCCGCGCCGTACCGGACGATCGCCCACTCCACCGACGGCGGCGTCAACTACACGCCGTTCACGCAGGACACCGCGCTCCCGGACCCGGCGAACAACGGCTCGGTCATCCGGTACGCCCCGGACGCTCCCGCGTCCGACCCGAAGTCCTCATGGCTGCTGTTCAGCAACACGGAGAGCACTTCCTCCCGGAGCAACCTCACCGTGAAGATGTCCTGCGACAGCGGGAAGACCTGGCCCGTCCGGAAGGTCGTCGACCCCGGCAGCGCGGCGTACTCGACGCTGACGCGCCTGCCGGACGGACGGCTGGGTCTGCTGTACGAGCGTGACGGCTACAGGAACATCACGTACTCCGCGTTCGATCTGAAGTGGCTCGGCGGCACCTGCGCGGACATCACGATCACCCCGCCGGCCACCATGAAGGCCGGCACCAGGGCGGAGGTGACGGTGCGGGTGGTCAACCGGATGGACGTCACGCGTTCGGCAGGCACGCTCGCCCTGACGGGACCCGCCGGGTGGACGGCCGAGCAGGTGGCGTTCCCGGCGCTCCGGCCGGGTGAGGGCGCGAACATCAAGGTCCCTGTCACCGTCCCGGCCGGTGCCTCGGGCGACGTCACCCTCGGGGCGACATACCGGGCGGACGGCAAGCAGGCCTCGGGAAGCCGGGCGGTGACGGTCACGCCGTAGACCGCGGTCCGAAGCCCGCGCGGGCGGGCGCCCCCGGCGGGACAGCGGCCCTGCCACGCCCTGCCGGGGCAGGGCCGCACTCCGCGTCCGGGACACACGTACGGGCTTCCGAAGGATTCGGCTCACCAGGACCACTACGGGCGCACCCCCTTGGTAACGTCGGGCGAGTGACCGACCCAGTCGATACGAACTCCACAGCGACCGCGTCGGACGGAATGCCCCCACTCCGTCACGCGGCGTAATTCACCGGCACATTCCTGCTCTTCTTCGGGATCACACTCGTTGTCGAGCTGTTCGGCCGGCTCGGGAGAAGGCCCACTGGGCTCTGTTCCTCGCCGAATCGTGCGTGGCCTGGCCGGGGGCGTACTGGCCGGCTGGATGTGCGTCGCCGCCCTGGCATAACCTGTCTGCGGCCCGGGAGATGGGCGGGCATCGCAGGCAGCGCGAACGGCAGGCCCCTCCTCCGGTCCGGGACGGCCCGGCCCTCCGGTACATCCGTGGGTGACGGACACGGGCTCCCGCCTGCCCCCGGCCCGGTCCGGGTGGTGCGAAGATGGGCGGCACCAGAAACTGACGGAACATCAGGGGACCCTGGACGGGCGGTGCCGACGTGGCGGCAACAGGCTTACGGATGGGCGTGGTCGGGGGCAGCATCGCCGGATGTGCCGTGGCGGTCGCGGGCGTCCGGGCGGGGGCGGAGGTCACCGTCTACGAGCGCAGCGACGGCGAACTCCGGGACCGGGGGCTGGGGATCGTCATCCCGCCCCCGCTGCATGAGCAGACGGTCGCCGCAGGTTATCTGGACGCCGCCATGCCGACCGCCCCCGTGGCGACCCGCGTGTGGCTGACCCGAGCGCCCGGAGAGCGGTCGGCCCGTGAGATCGCGCGCCGGCCCAGCCCTGTCACTCCGTGCAACTGGGGTCTGCTGTGGCAGTCGCTGCGTGCCTCCGCCACCGGCGCGCGCTATCACCGCGGCCGCCCCGTCACCTCCGTCGAGCGGACCCCCGCCGGGGGCGCCCTCGTCCGCACGGCCGACGGCGAGGAGACCTACGGCATCGTCGTGGGCGCCGACGGCCACGGTTCGCTCACGCGCCGCGTCCTCGCCCCTGACCTGCGCCCCTCCCCCGCCACGTACGCGGTGTGGCGCGGCACGCTTCCGGTGAGCGCGTCGGCGGAACACCGCCGGCCCCTGAGGCTGTTGCGTGAGGCCTGGGTGACGATCGGGTTCCCCGGCGGCCACGGCATCTTCTATCTGATCCCCCGGGGCGGCGGTGCCGGGCCGGACGCCCGTCTGCTGGCCTACGCGATCTACGCGACCCCACCCGGCCGCCCGCCGGTCGAGGTCGGATACGTACGGCAGCTGGCCGACGAGCACTTCCCCCAGGAGTGGGCGGAGATCGTGGCACGAGGCGAGCACACCGCCATGACCTGCCACCCCGTCACCGATCTGCACGCACCGAGCGCGGCCGAGCCGCCGTTCGTGCTGGCGGGCGACGCGGCGGGGGTGACCCGCCCGCACACCGCGAGCGGAGCGGTCAAGGCGTTGCAGGACGCCCTCTGCCTGGAGGAGGCGCTACGGACGTCCGCCTCACCCGCCGACGCGCTGCGGCGCTACGCCCGCGAGCGGACCCCGGAGGGGGCCCGGCTCGTCGAGCTGGGCCGGAGGCTGGGCCGCGCCCAGGTGGAACAGCCCCCTGACTGGACGGCGATGGACCAGGGTTCGGTGGACGCGTGGTGCCGCGCCACCCTGGCGGGCACGAGCAGCTATCTCTACGCCGACACCGACTGAGGGTCGAGGCGGCCCCTGATGCCGTCGAAGTGCGTACGCATCGCGCGCACCGCACGCACGCCGTCGGCCGCCGCGACCGCCTCGACGATCTCGTGGTGCTGGGCGCAGGTGACGGCCGGGTCCTGGTGACCGTCGTCCACATCCTCACGGACCCGGTCCATGGCAGCCCAGAACGCGTCGAGCACCTCACTGAGCAGGTGGTTGTCGAGGGAGGCGTAGAGCGCGAGGTGGAAGGCACGGTCGGTGGCACGGGCGACCCGGCCCCCCTGGGCGGCCTCGCTCTCCATCGTCGCGACCAGCCCCCGCAGCACGGCCAGGTCCCCGGCGGGGACGCCTGCCGTGACGGCACCGACCAGCCCGGTCTCCAACGCCTCGCGCACCTTCATCAGCTCCAGCAGACCCGGTTCGCCCTGCCGGTGCCGGACGGCGGCCCGGAAGGCCAGTCCTTCGGCGAAGGGCGACAGGGAGAGTGAGCCGACGAAGGTCCCGAAGCCACGCCGGATCTCGACGACGTTCATCGCCTGGAGCGCCTTGAGCGCCTCGCGCACCGAGACCCGTCCGGCCGAGAACAGCTCCATCAGCTCGGCCTCCGTGGGCAGCGGATCGCCCGGTCCGAGTCCGCGTTCGAGGATCAGTTCCTTGATCCTTCGCTCGATGTCCTGAGCCATGGTGGGGCGGGCCACAACGGTCCTCCTGAGGTGTCGCCGGCCTCCGGTGACTCTTGACCGGCCGCCGGGGCATCTGTTTAAGGTGAGGCCAGACATAGGACATCTTACGTCTCACGTCCCAGTTCCGCCTCCCCTTCCGGCGGCGGTCCGGCGTTCCGAACAAGCTGGAGCCCCTCACCATGCCCTTGATCTCACCGCTGCACGGCGTCGTGCCGCCGGTCTGCACACCTCTCGACGACCGCGGGGACGTCGACACGGCCTCCCTGACCCGGCTCGTCGACCACCTCGTCGACGGTGGGGTGCACGGGCTCTTCGCCCTGGGCTCGACCAGCGAGGTCGCCTATCTGACCGACGTCCAGCGCGCCACTGCTCTGGAGACCGTGGTCACCGCGGCCGCCGGACGCGTTCCGGTCCTCGCCGGGGTCATCGACACGACGACCGCCCGGGTCACCGGGCACGCACGGTCCGCCGCAGCGCTCGGCGCGGACGCCCTCGTCGCGACCGCGCCCTTCTACACCCGTACGCACCCGAAGGAGATCACCGGACACTTCCGGCGGCTGCGCGCCGCCGTCGACCTGCCGCTGTTCGCCTACGACATCCCGGTGGCCGTCCACTCGAAGCTCTCCGCCGCCCTGGTGCGCGAGCTCGCCGAGGACGGTGTTCTCGCCGGTCTCAAGGACAGCAGCGGCGACGAGGGCGGGCTGCGCCGGCTGATCGTGGAGCTCGGCGGGCGGGAAGGCCGGGCCCGGGGTCCCGTGCCGCACTTCAGAGTGCTGACCGGTTCCGAACTCACCGTGGACGCCGCGCTGCTGGCCGGAGCCGACGGTGTCGTGCCCGGGATCGGCAACGTGGATCCGGCCGGCTACGTCCGGCTGTACGACGCCGCGCGTGCCGGCGAATGGACGCTCGCCGCCCGGGAACAGGAGCGGCTCGTCGAGCTGTTCGGCATGGTCGACGTGGGCCCGGAGCAGGACATGGGCCGCAGCTCGTCGGCGCTCGGCTCCTTCAAGGCGGCTCTGTGGCTGCTCGGCGTCATCGAGGACGGCTCCACCGCCCTCCCCCAGATCCAGCTGTCCGCCGCATCGGTCGAACTGGTCGCGGAGCGGCTGCGCGGCGCCGGTCTGCCGCCCGTCCGATGAGTGCGGCGGCTACCGGGGCCGTGGTGATCGGTCTCGATCTCGGCGGCACGAAGATAGCGGCGGCGCTCTTCGCCGCCGACGGCACGGTACTGGCCCGGCACACCCGGCCCACCCCCGCCCGGGACGGAGCCGAGGCGGTACTCGACGCGCTCGCCGCAGCGGCGGCCGAGGTGGACCCCGGCCGGCTGGCCACGTTGCTCGGCGTCGCGGCCGCCGGAGTCGTCGACCCCCGCAGCGGAACGGTCACCAGTGCCACCGACTCGATCAGCGGCTGGACGGGCACCGCGCTCGGCGCCGGCCTCGCGGACCGTACCGGTCTCCCGGTGGCCTGCGACAACGACGTACGCGCCACCGCCGGTCCGGAACTCGCCGCGCTGCCGGACCGCTACGGTTCGCTCCTGTTCGCCGCCGTCGGCACGGGTGTGGGCGGTGCCCTCGCCGTCGACGGCCGGATGCTGCACGGCGCGTCCGGCATCGCCGGCCACCTCGGCCACCTGCCCAGCGAGGAGGCGGCCGGACTGCCCTGCACCTGTGGCGGCACCGGACATCTGGAGGTCATCGCCTCCGGCCCCGGCATCACCGCGCACTACGAGCGGCTCAGCGGCAGCCCGGCGGACCGGCTGGAAACGGTGGCCGCCCGTGCGGCCCGGGGCGAACAGGCCGCCGTACGCGCCGTCACCACGGGGGCGACGGCGGCCGGACGGGTTCTCGGCGGCCTCGCCAACGTGCTCGGCCCCGACCGGGTCGTCGTGGGCGGCGGGGTTCCCCGGATCGGCGCGCTGTACGGCGACGCGCTGGCCGCAGCGTTCGCCGCCGAGCTGATGCCGCCCCTGCGTGGGCTCGTCCCCGAGCCCCCTCTCTTCGGTCACGACGCCGCCGTACTCGGCGCCGCGGCTCTGACCACCGCCCTTCCCCTCCACCACCCGGGAGCCCTCCGATGACCGCACAGGATCTGGCCGACACCCTCCGGGGCAGACTGATCGTCTCCTGCCAGGCACCCCCCGGCGACCCGATGCGGGAGACCGCCACCCTGGTACGGCTCGCCCTCGCGGCCGTCGCCGGCGGAGGCTCCGCGATCCGGGCCAACGAGCCGGAGGTCGTCGCCGCCATCAGCGAGGCCGTCGACCTCCCCGTCATCGGCCTGTGGAAGGACGGTGACACAGGCGTCTACATCACGCCGACCGTCCGGCACGCCCTGGCGATCGTCGAGGCCGGTGCCGCCGTGGTCGCCGCCGACGCCACCGACCGGCCGCGCCCGGACGGTTCCACCTTCGAAGAGCTGGTCACCGCCGTGCACGCGGCCGGCGCCCTGGTCATGGCCGACGTCTCCACGCTCGCCGAGGGGGTCGCCGCCGCCGCGCAGGGGGCGGACTTCGTCTCCACGACCCTGTCCGGCTACGTGCCCGGGACCCCGCAGCGGACCGGCCCGGATCTGGACCTTGTGACATCCCTCTCGGGCTCGGTCTCTGTACCGGTCGTCGCCGAAGGCCGTATCAATACACCGGAGGAGGCTGCCGAGGCTCTCGCCCGCGGCGCCCACAGCGTCGTGGTCGGTACGGCCATCACCGCTCCCACCGCCCTGACCTCCCGCTTCGTCGCCGGCCTCGCCCGGCCCTGAGCAGCCTTCACCACGAGGGACAGCTGTCCGGCAACGAGACGCCGTCCCGCACCAGGAGCGCACCGTGCAGAAACCGACATCCACGCTCCCCTGGTACCGCGAGGTGAGCGGTACCCGGTGGAAGTCCTTCTTCGCCGCCTGGATCGGCTACGTCCTCGACGGCTTCGACTTCGTCCTCATCACGCTGGTCCTCACGGAGATCAGCGACGAATTCGGCCTGAGTACGGTGCAGGCCGCCAGCCTGATCTCCGGCGCCTTCATCACCCGCTGGCTGGGCGGCGCCGTACTGGGAGCCATCGGCGACCGGTACGGCCGAAAGCTCTCGATGGTGCTGAGCATCATGCTCTACTCGCTGGGCACGTTCGCCTGCGGATTCGCGTGGGACTTCCACAGCCTCTTCGCTGCCCGCCTCGCCATCGGCATGGGCATGGCCGGCGAGTACAGCGCCAGCGCCACGTACGTCATGGAGAGCTGGCCCGCCAGGGTCCGCAGCCGGGCCAGCGGCTTCCTCATCTCGGGCTTCTCGGTGGGTTCGGTGCTCGCGGCGCAGGTCTACAACTGGGTGGTCCCCTCGCTCGGCTGGCGGTGGATGTTCTACCTGGGCCTGATACCCATCGCGGTCGCGCTGTGGATGCGGCGCGCACTGCCGGAGGCCGAGGAGTGGGCCTCGGACGTCGCGGAGAAGGGTGCCAGGCCGAACCCTTTCCGGCCGCTGTTCCGCACGTCGCGGCTCACCGTGGTCAACACCGTCCTCGTCGTGGCCGCCACGCTCTCGCTGTTCCTGATCTTCACACCCGGCGGCGAGGGCCTCGTACCCCTGCTGTCGGTGGTCGCGGGGCTCTCCCTCGCGGCATTCGCGGTGCAGCTGGGCGGGAAGAAGAGCTGGCTGCTCTACCTCGCGATGATCGTGACGCTGTTCTTCGCCTTCCTGTACTCGTGGCCCATCCAGGCGCTGCTCCCCACCTACCTGAAGACCGAACTGGGGTACACCACCGACCAGGTCACCGACGTCCTCTACTTCGCGGGCTTCGGAACCATGGTGGGCTGCTGGGCGGCGGGCTTCCTGGGAGACCGGATCGGGGCGAAGAAGGCGTACGCGCTGACTCTGCTGGCCTCTCTGGCCTTCGTCTACCCGGTCTTCGCGGTGAAGGACGACCTGCTGCTGCTCGGCTGCCTGCTGTTCATGCTCCAGGCGACGAGCTTCGGTATCTCAGGGCTGCTGCCCCGCTACATCGGCGGCCACTTCCCGACGGCGAGCCGAGGGGCGGCGCTCGGCTTCACGTACAACGTGGGAGCGCTCGGCGGGGCCGTGGCTCCGGTGCTCGGGGCCGATCTGGCGTCCGGGATGGACCTGGGCCAGGCGCTCGCGGTGCTGACGTTCGCCGGGACGGTGATCGTGGTGCTGCTGGTCGGCTTCGACGTCCCCGCGCGGCTGAACCGGCTGACGGACCCGGACGCCCGGGCGGACCATCTGGCGGCCCCGGCCACGGCCCGGGATCCGGAGAAGGCCGAGCGCGCCGGATAGCGCCTGCGCGTGGAGCGACCTTGCCGGTGCCGAGGATGGCGATGTTCATGGTTCCTTCTGTGACGGGACAAACGATCCGTGATCCGTGTGCGGAGAACGCGGTGCCGGAAATTCCGTGGACGGGCACAGGCCGTGCGTGGACGGGCCGTGCGTGGACGGGCCGTGCGTGGACGGGCCGTGCGGCGGCGTCGCCGACGGTGCGGTGCCGTCACCAGGGCACGACGCCGGCGTCCTCGAAGAACCCTCCGGTGGGGCCGCTGTCGGGCAGGGTGGCCAGGCGGATGGCGGTCGATGCGCCTTCCTGGGGGCTGCGCACGCCGCGGAAGCCGTTGAGGTCGGTGGCGACGAAACCCGGGCAGGCGCAGTTGATGAGGATGCCCGTGCCGGCCAGTTCCTGGGCGTACTGCAGCGTGACCGCGTTCAGGAACGATTTCGAGGGAGCGTAAGCCACGGCCACCGGGCCGGTGGTGGTCTCGCTTCCCGGGCCGGACCGGCGGGTCAGGGAGCCGACGCTGCTTGACATGTTCACGATCCGCGGCGACGTCGCACGGCGCAGCAGCGGCAGCATGGCGTTGGTGACCCGGATGACGCCGATGACGTTGGTCTCCACGACCGTGCGGATGACGGCCGGGTCGACGGTGCTCGGTTGCTGCGGCCCGCCGCCGGTGATGCCGGCGTTGTTCACCAGGGCGTCCAGGTGCCCGGCACGTTCGGCGATCAGTTCCGCCGCCTCGGTGACGCTGTGGTCATCGGTGACGTCCAGCGGGACGGCGAAGGCGTCGACGCCGGCCCCGAGAAGTCCAGCCACCGCTTCATCCCGCCGGGTCCGGTCACGGGCGCCGATCCCGACGCTGTAGCCCAGCGCGCCCAGTCCCGCCGCGATCTGGTAGCCGATGCCCTTGTTCGCCCCGGTGACCAGGGCGGTCTTCGTTGCACTCATGTCTCGATGGTGCGGGCCTGTCCGCCGGAGCGTCCAACACCGCTCGGGTCATGAGCGATACCTCGTAGGTATCGATGGGTGGTGCTGCTCGCGTACCCTTTCCTGATGGAGTCACGTGAGCTGCGCTACTTCGTCGCCGTCGCTGAAGAGCTGCACTTCGGCCGGGCGGCGCAGCGGCTGAACATGGCCCAGCCGCCGTTGTCACGGGCGATCAGCCTGCTCGAACGCCGCTTGGGCGCCGAGCTGCTGCTGCGCACCAGCCGGTCGGTGACCCTGACCGAGGCCGGCACCGTCCTGCTGCGTGAAGGCCGTGCGGCCTTGGACGCTATGGAAGCCGCTGAGCACCGCACTCGACGTGCGGCCCTTGCGGCCGCCGGCCGGCCCGGTCTCGTCCTGGCCACCAAAGCCGGGGCCTCCGGCGAGCTGCTGGCGAAGTTGCTCGACGCCTACGCCGCCGATCCCGGATCGATCCGCGTCGACGTGGTGCTCTGTGCTCCCGGTGAGCAGGAACGGCTCCTACGCAACGGACGGGCGGACGTGGCGATACTGCACCAGCCGTTCGATGACACGACGGGTTTCGACACCGAGGAACTCCTCACCGAAGGGCAGATCGCGGTCCTGCCGGCCGGGCACGCGCTGACCACCCGCGAAAACCTGCGACTGAAGGACCTGACCGACGTGGAGGATCTGCCCGCGCCCCGCTGGCCTGGGCCCGACGGTACCTACCCCGCCGGCCCGGGCCCCGAGGTGCACAGCCACACGCAGCTCCTGCAGCTCATCTCCCTTGGCCGGACCTTGATGGTGGCGCCCGACTCCTGCCGCTCCCAACTGCGTGACGACGTGGTTGCCGTGCCGGTGACGGACGCACCGGAGGTGACCACGGTCATCGCCTGGCCTCCGCAGAGCCGCTCTCGAGCCGTCGCTGATCTCGGGCGGACATCACTCCGTCTCCGAAGCCTTCCGGACCAGGCTCCGCGACGGCCGGTGATGATGGCGACGGCCGGTCCGGCGTGGCCACGGGCCGCCGGAGCCCCTCAGGGGTAGAAGTGCGTCAGCGACTCGGCGACGCAGGCCGGCTTCTCCGAGCCCTCCAGCTCGAAGGTGAAGCCACGCGTCATCTGTACGCCGCCCCGCGCGACCTCGGTCACCCCCGTGACGGTGGCGTGCAGGCGGACACGGCTGCCCACGGGGACGGGCGCCGGGTACCTGACCCGGTTGACCCCGTAGTTGAGCGCGCGTCCCACGCCGCTCACCCGGAGCAGCTCGCCGAACATCGGGATGCCCCAGCTCAGCACCATGTAGCCGTGCGCGATGGTGCGCCCGTACGGGCCGGCGGCGGCGCGTTCGACGTCGGTGTGGATCCACTGGTGGTCCCCCGAGACGTGCGCGTAGGCGTCGATCAGCTCCTGGGTGACCTCCTTCCACTCCGAGTGTCCGAGGTCGCGCCCGCCGAGGGCGAGGATCTCCGGGATGCCGTGCACGGTCAGCGGCATGGGCGGTACTCCGTTCTGCGTGTACGGGCGGTCAGGCGGTGACGGGCGCGGTGCGGGGGGCGGCGACCGGCTCGGCGGCCTGCTCGTCGTGGTTGGGGCGCTTGAGCAGCAGGAGCATGCAGCCCAGGGTCAGCGCCACCTGGAAGACGGCGTACGCGATGACGGCGGTGATGGAGCCGGTCCGGTTGAGCAGGAACTGGCCGACGATCGGGGTCGTGCCACCGAGCAGGGTGCCGCAGAGCTGGTAGCAGAGCGAGATGCCGGTGTAGCGCAGGTGGGCCGGGAAGCGGCTGGCGAGCATTCCGGCGAGTGCCGCGTAGTAGAGGCAGTGGGGGATCGTGGCGACGGCGACACCGAGCATCGCGAGGCCGTAGTTCTCGGTGCTGATGAGGACGAACATGACCGGCATCAGGACCAGCTCGGGGACCAGCATCACGGTCACCGCGCGGGACCAGCTCTTCATCCGGGTGGCGATGAGGGCGCCGAAGGGCTGGACGATGATCTGGGTGATGTTGGCGACGAGGATGATCGTCAGGAACGAGCTGCGGTCGAAGTCGAGGGACGTGGTGGCCCAGGACAGGGCGAACGTCGACTTGAAGTACGTCGCGGACAGGCCGATGGTGCAGGCGCCGATGCCGAGGACGATCAGCATGGGGTGGCTGCGCAGGACCTCGGTCAGCGGGAGCTTGACGACTTCCTTCTTCTCGATGAGCTTGGCCATGGCCGGGGACTCGGCGACCTTCAGCCGGACCAGCAGACCCACCATGACGAGTGCGGCGGAGGCGAGGAAGGGCACCCGCCAGCCCCAGGAGACGAAGGCGTCGTCGGGCAGCTGGCTGATGGCGAGGAAGCTCACCGTGGAGAGGGTGTTGCCGACGGGCGATCCCTGCTGGGCGAACGCCGCGTACAGCACCGACTTGCCCTTCGGGGCGTGCTCGGACGCGATCAGGACGGAGCCGCCCCATTCGCCGCCGAGGCCGATGCCCTGGATCATGCGGATGAGGACCAGCAGGATCGGGGCGGCGACGCCGATGGAGGCGTAGCCGGGCAGCAGGCCGATCGCGGTGGTCGAGATGCCCATCATCAGCAGGGTGATGACGAGGGTCTTCTTGCGGCCGAGCCGGTCTCCGTAGTGGCCGAAGATGATGCCGCCGATGGGGCGGGCGAGGAAGCCGACCCAGAAGGTGGCGAAGGCGACCAGGGTGCCTATGGGGCCTTCCAGTTCGGGGAAGAACACCTTGTCGAAGACGAGCGCCGCCGCGGTCCCGTAGATGTAGAAGTCGAACCACTCGATGGTGGAGCCGATGAAGGCTCCGAACCCTGCGCGGTTGGCGGCTTTCGTTCGCTCGCGTGCGGTGGCGGTGGTCGCACTCATGGTGGCTCCCGTGAACTGGTGGAACAAGCGGATGGGGGCACGGCTGACCCGGCGTCGCCCGTGACGCCGTGGGGTCGCGTGGTGGAGAGGGGACGGAGAAGGGGACGGAGAAGGGGCGGAGCAGGGGACGGTGAAGGGGTGTCAGGAGGCGATGCGCTCGAAGACCGCGGCGAGGCCCTGGCCCCCGCCGATGCACATGGTCTCCAGCCCGTAGCGCACCTCGCTGCGGTGCATCTCCCGGCTGAGCGTGGCGAGGATGCGGGCGCCGGTGGCGCCGACCGGGTGGCCGAGCGAGACGCCGGATCCGTTGACGTTGATCCGCTGCTCGTGGTCCTTCTCGCCGAGGCCCAGCTCCCGGGTGCAGGCGAGGACCTGGGCGGCGAAGGCCTCGTTGATCTCGATCAGGTCGAGGTCGGCGAGGGTGAGACCGGCACGGCCGAGTGCGGCGTGGGTGGCCGGGACGGGGCCGATGCCCATCGTCGCGGCGGGGACACCCGCGCGGGCGAACGAGACCAGACGGACGAGCGGGGTGAGCCCGAGCCGTTCGGCGGTGGCGGCGCTGGTGACGAGACAGGCGGCAGCGGCGTCGTTCTGGCCGCTGGCGTTGCCCGCGGTGACCGTGGCCTCGGGGTCCGACTTGGCCATGATCGGGCGCAGCGCCGCGAGTTGCTCGGCGGTGGTGTCGGGGCGGGGGTGCTCGTCGGCGGTGACGACCGTGTCGCCCTTCCTGGTGCGTACGGTCACGGGGACGGTCTCCGCGTCGTAGCGCCCCTCCCGCACGGCGCGCGCGGCGCGGGCCTGCGAGCGCAGGGCGAGGGCGTCCTGGTCGGCGCGGCTGACGGAGTAGGCGCGGCGCAGGTTCTCCGCGGTCTCGATCATGCCGCCGGGGACGGGGTGGTGGACGCCGCCGGCGGTGACGCGGCCCCTGGCGAGCGAGTCGTGGAGCTGGAGGCCGGGGCCCTTGATGCCCCAGCGTCCGTCGTGCGTGTAGTAGGGGGCGGCGCTCATGACGTCGACGCCGCCCGCGATGACGACGTCGCTGAACCCGGCCCGGATCTGCATGGCCGCGTCGAGGACGGCCTGGAGGCCGGAGCCGCAGCGCCGGTCGGTCTGGATGCCGGTGACGGTCTCGGGGAGTCCGGCGTCCAGGGCGGCGACCCGGCCGATGGCGGGGGCCTCGGACGAGGGGTAGGCGTGTCCGAGGATCACCTCGTCCACCCGGTCCGGGTCGACCCCCGTGCGGGCGACGACCTCGGCGATGACGCGTGCGGCGAGTGCGGCGGGGGTCTGCTGGGCGAACGCGCCGCCGAAACGCCCGATGGGTGTGCGCAGCGGCTCGCAGATGACGACATCGGTCTGGTCGGGCACGGCGGAACACCTTTCGGCAGGGTTCGGATGTGTGGGGCGACCTTCGCACTGGACCACTGAGTCGGTCCAATATCGAGTTGCCTCACATTCAAGACGCCACACGTCTCAATCGGGCGTCTACGGCGTCGGCAGAGCCTCCTCGGCGACGGCGAGGACCGCACGGAGGGCCGCCGAGGGGTTGTCCGTACGCCAGGCGAGAGCGGCCTGGCGCCGGATGGGCGGGCCGGCCAGGGACCGGTAGACCAGCCCGTTCTGCTGGATGTGCCGGACGGAGGACACCGTGAGCGTGACTCCGACGCCCGCGGCGACGAGGGCCAGGATCGTGTAGGAGTCGGGGGCCTCCTGCACCACGCGCGGGTTGAAGCCGGTGGCCTCGCACGCCTGGACCATCGCGTCGCGCACGGTGGAGCCGGCGTTCGCGGGGAAGGAGACGAAGGGTTCGTCGGCGAGCACCCCGATGGGGATGCTCTCCAGGCGGGCGAGGCGGTGGTCGGAGGGCAGCGCGCACAGCAGTTCCTCCTCGTCGATCACCCGGTAGGCCACCCCGGGCTGGGTGACCGGGAGCCGGACGAACCCCAGGTCGAGGGAGCCGTCGGCGACCCGGGAGAGGGCGACGTTGGCGTACGTCTGGCCCTTCATGGCCAGCTCGATCCCGGGGTGGGCGGCCCGCACCGCCCGGGTCAGCAGGGGCAGCGTCTCGTGGCTGGAGGCGCCGGCGAAGCCGATGGTGACCCGGCCGTACTCCCCGCGTCCGGCGGCCTTGGCGGCCCGTACCGCCGTGTCGATGTCGTCGAGCACGGTCCGTACGGGCTCCAGGAAGGACTCCCCCGCGCTGGTGAGCCGAACCGAGCGGGTGTTGCGCTCGAAGAGCTGGACGCCGAGCTCCTTCTCCAGCTGCCGGATCTGCTGGCTGAGCGGGGGCTGGGCCATCTGCAGCCGTTTGGCGGCGCGGCCGAAGTGCAGTTCCTCGGCGACGGCGGTGAACGCGGTCAGATGACGCAGTTCCATCGGAGCTTTCCATTCATTAACCAAGGGTCTTGATCTGACCTTAATTTGGTATTGGACAGCAATCAATGGCCGCTGACACCGTAAGGGCGACCAGCACGCACTCGCCGAGGAGCACCGTGGAGCGGACGGATACGGCCGACGGGCCCAGCAAAGTCATGTCGATGAAGGAGGCCGTCGCCGCCTTCGTGCACGACGGAGCCACCGTCAGCATCGAAGGGTTCACCCACCTCGTCCCCACCGCCGCCGGGCACGAGATCATCCGCCAGGGCCGCAAGGACCTCACCGTCGTACGGATGACGGCGGACATCGTGGTGGACCAGATGATCGCCGCGGGCTGCGTCTCGCGGCTGGTCTCCTCCTTCGTGGGCAACTCCTCCGCCGGTTCGCTCGGTGAGCTGCGGCGCAGGATCGAGCGCGCCGATCCGGCTCCGCTCGCGTTCGAGGAGTACAGCCACTACGGGATGGTCTGCCGCTACCTCGCGGGCTCCCAGCGGCTGCCCTTCTACCCGCTGCGCAGCTACGGCGGCAGTGATCTGCCGGGCGTCAACAGCGACCTGCGCAAGGTGACGTCGCCCTACCCCGGGCCCGACGGCGAGCAGGAGCAGATCTACGTCGTGCCGCCCGTGAACCCGGACGTGACGATCATCCACGCCCAGCGGGCCGACCGTCGGGGCAACACCCAGATCTGGGGGCTGACCGGCATCCAGGCCGAGGCGGTGTACGCGGCGGACAAGGCGATCGTCGTCGTCGAGGAGATCGTCGAGGACGAGGTGGTCCGCTCCGATCCCAACCGCACACTGGTCCCGTCCCACGCCGTGGACGCCGTCGTCGTCTGCCCGCGCGGCGCGCACCCGTCCTTCGCGCAGGGGTACTACGACCGCGACAACGCCTTCTACCGGGCCTGGTCGCACATCAGCAGGGATCCGGAGCGGCTGCGGGAGTGGCTGGCGGAGTGGGTGTACGGGACGGCCGACCACGCCGAGTACGTCGACAAGCTGGGTGAGGACTTCTGGGCGGGGCTCGCCGTGGGCGAGGCGCTCAGCGAACCGGTGAACTACGGGCGGCGGCTGTGAACGCGCCGCCGGGGAAGGAACGGACCATGACCACCACCGCACCGGAGGCAGCCGCCACCTCGTCCGAGCTGCTCTCCGTCGTCGCTTCCCGTGAACTGGCCGCCCGCCGCACGGTGTTCGCCGGCATCGGGCTGCCGACGCTGGCCACCGAGCTCGCCCGTCTGACGGTCGCGCCGCAGATCGAGGTCGTGTACGAGTCCGGGGTCTGCGGGGCGCACCCCTCGCATCTGCCGGAGACCATCGCGGACGCGGTCCTCATCTCGGGCGCGGAGGCCGTGCTGTCGATGCCGGCGCTGTTCGGCTGCGTGCTCCAGGGCGGCCACATCGACGTGGGATTCCTCGGCGCCGCGCAGATCGACCGGTGGGGGAACCTGAACACCTCCGTCATCGGCGACTGGGAGAACCCCACGGTGCGGCTTCCCGGTTCGGGCGGCGCCATCGAGGTGATGGCCAACTCCCGCGAGGTGTTCGTGGTGATGCGCCGGCACGACCCACGCTCCTTCACGGAGACCCTGGACTTCTGCACCACACCGGGCCCGGACCGCGCGATCGCCGAGGGCATCCGGCCGCTGGGCGCGGGAGTCACCCGGGTCATCACCGAACTGGGCATCCTGGCCCGCTCCGGCGTCGGGGAGGAGCTCCGGCTCGTCGCCGTACAACCGGGTGTGACGGTGGAACAGGTCCGGGAGGCCACCGGCTGGGACCTCCGGGTCGCCGGTTCCGTCGGGACCGTGCCCCCGCCGACCGGGGCGGAACTGCGCCTCCTGCGCGAGGATGTCGACCCCGGCCGGGTCTACCTTCGCTGAGACCGGCCTCATCCGGCCGCGCTGCCTTAGCTGACATCGACCACACCTGCCGAGAGGACGTAACCGCCATGCGTATCAGGATCGTCGGAGCCGGAGCCATGGGCCGGGGCATCGCCCAGTGGGCCGCTTCGGCCGGGCACACCGTCGAGCTCTGTGACGTCCGGACCGAGGCGGTGACAGCTGCCGTGGACTTCGTACGGTCCATGCTGGAGCGCGCGGTCCAGAAGGGCCGGATGTCCGCCGGGGACTCCGCCGCGGCCCTGGAACGGCTGGTCCCGCTGGACGACCCGTGGGCGCCGGGCCCCGAGGTCGAGCTGGTCATCGAGGCCGTACGGGAGGACCTGGACACCAAGGCCGAGGTCTTCGGGAAGCTGGAGGAGGCCCTGCCGGACTCCACGGTCTTCGCGACCAACACCTCGTCCCTTTCGGTGACCCGGATCGCCGCCTCGCTGAGGGACCCGGGGAGGCTGGCGGGGCTGCACTTCTTCAACCCCGTGCCGCTGATGAAGATCGTCGAGGTCGTGCCGGGCGCCGCCACCCGTCCCGGGATCCCGCCGGCTCTCACGGAGCTGGTCGAGAGCTGCGGGCACCGCGCGGTCACGGTCGCCGACACCCCTGGCTTCCTGGTCAACCACGCCGGGCGTGGGCTGGTGACGGAAGCGCTGGCACTGCTGGAGGAGTCCGTCGCGGATCCGGCCGGGATCGACCGGATCGCCAGGGACGTCCTGGGGCTGCGCATGGGTCCCTTCGAACTGATGGACCTCACGGGGCTCGACGTCACGGCCGCCGTGATCGACTCGATCTGGCAGGGCTTCCGCCACGAGGACCGGCTCCGCCCCTCCTACCTCACCCCGAACCGGGTGACCGCCGGCCTGCACGGCCGCAAGACCGGACAGGGCTGGTTCGCCCACGGCCCCGAGGCGGCCCTCCCGGCCCCGGAGCCGCCGGTGACGGGCGACGCGGACCGCCCGGTGTTCGTCGCGGGCGGCGAGGACGCCGCAGGTCTGCGGACCGCACTGGCCGCCGCCGGGGCCACGGTCGAGAGCGGCCCGCAGCCCACCGACGGCGCCCTGGTCCTCGTGCCCGTGTGGGGCACCACCGTCGCAGCGGCGGTGGCCTCGCTGGGACTGCCCGCCCCACGCACCTTCGGCGTCGACCCGCTGGCCCCGGCCGGCCGTCGCCGGGTACTCGCGGTGACGCCCGCGGCCGATCCGGCCGCCGCGCGGGACGCCCGCGCCGTCCTGGCCCGTGCTGCGGACGGCGGGGAGCCGTGGGCCGTGTCGGTGGTCCGGGACACAGCGGGTTCGGTGGCACAGCGGCTGCTCGCCTCGGTGGTCTCGGTCGCCGCTTCGATCGCGGAGCGCTCACTGGCCGCCCCGGCGGACATCGACCTCGCCGTGACGGCCGGCCTCGGTTATCCGGCCGGCCCGCTGGCCTGGGGCGACCGGATCGGCGCCGCCCGGATGCTGGACCTCCAGCGGGCCCTGCACGCCACCACCGGCGACCCGCGGCACCGGCCGACCCGCTGGCTCACCGAACGCGCTCAGCTGGGCATGCCCCTGACGGAGCCTGGCACCTCGCCGGCGGCCTGCGTACAGCGGTGACCGCTCCGGGCCGTGACCGTTTCGTACAAGACCCGGTCACGGCCCCCGGCATACGGTCGGTCCATGACTCCACGACTCGACGCGATCTCCGTCACCACCGCCGACCTGGCCGCATCACTCGCCTTCTACCGCAGGCTCGGCCTCGACATCCCCGCCGGCGCCGAATCGGCCCCCCATGTCGAACTGGTCCTCCCCGGCGGGCAGCGCCTGATGTGGGACACCGAGGACGTCGTCCGCTCCTTCGAACCCGACTGGCAGGGGTCGAAGGGCGGTGAGCGCCTCGGGCTCGCCTTCCTCTGTGACGGTCCGGGCGAGGTCGACTCGGTGTACGCGGACCTGACCGGTGCCGGCTACCAGGGCCATCTGGAGCCCTGGGACGCCGTGTGGGGGCAGCGCTACGCCGTGGTCCTGGACCCCGACGGCTGCGCGGTCTCGCTGTTCGCGGCCAACCCCGCGTAGCCCGTCGCGGCCAGATATCCCCCGAGTGTCGTACCGGCCAGGTCCCGCATCTCACGGGCCAGATGCGCCTGGTCCGTACAGCCCGCCGCGTACGCGGCCTCGGCGTACGGCGTTCCCGCCCGTACGAGGTCCAGGGCGCGCTGCAGCCTGAGGACCCTGGCCAGTGTCTTGGGCCCGTAGCCGAAGGCGGTCAGGGACCGGCGGTGCAGCTGGCGGGCGCCGAGGCCGACCGCCCGCGCGACGGCGGCCACGGAGCGTCCCTGCCGCAGCTGCGAGGCGACGGACACCGTCAGCGGGTCGGGGGCGTCGGAGTCGGCCGCCCTGCGCAGGGCGACGTCCTCGAGCGCGGCGGCGGGGTCGGGGGCCGCGCCGATCCGCTCGGTCAGTCCGCGGACCAGCCCGCCGGGCCAGAGCGCGTCGAGGGCCACGCGCCGGTCGCGCAGTTCGTGCGCCGGGACGCCGAGGAGCGCCGGTGCGGTGCCCGGCGCGAAGCGCACCCCGGCGCAGATGCCCACGGTCCCGTCCGGGCTGAAGGCGTGGGTGTCGGGGCCCGCCACCATCAGCCTGCCGCCGTTCCAGAGGAGGTCCATGCAGCCGTCGGGGAGCACGGGCCGCGCCGGGTCACGCGGGCCGGACCAGGTCCAGACGGTCGCCCCGTCGAGGCGTGACGCCCACTCCGCGTATCCGTCGCCCATGCCCACCACGCTATGCCCTGCCCGCGGTCCCGCTCAAGCAGGATCCGGCCCGGCGGCGGGATGCCGGAAAGGGGGCGAGGGTCAGCCTTCCACGGCCGGGCCCGGACGGACGTCCCGCCCCGCTGCCGACGCGAAGCCGAGCCAGGTGTGCCGGTTGCCGGCCCAGCACCAGCCGACCTTGGGGGCGTCGCGCCGCTCACGGCCGTCCCGCCCGGAGCCGTTGCTGATCCAGAGCGCGGGGGTGCGGGCGTCCAGGGCGTTGTCCGCCTTGCGCAGCCGGGAGCCGATGGTCATGAAGCAGTGGTTCCGCTCCAGGACGGCGGGCTGTTGCAGCACCCAGGTGATGCCCTCGGTGAGCAGCAACGGGGTGCGGGCCTGCGCGGTGAGAGCGGGCAGCGCCTCGTTCGGGCTCCAGTTGGCCATCCCGTCCCCGCGGTCGAGTCCGGTGACGAGGTAGAGCGGCGCGTCGGGCAGCGCGAGGGTGTCGAGCGGGGCGAACAGGTCGACGTCGGGCATGTCGGTGACGACGAAGCCCGGCTTGCCCTCGCGGCGCAGCAGTGGCGTCAGGGCGGAGGCGGGGGCCCGGCCGGGGTGGACCGCGAGCAGTGTTCCGTCGTCGGCGGAGGCGTCGGCGGTCCCGGCGAAAGCCCGCAGCGTGGCGGCGGGAAGCCCCGCGATCTCGTGCACGCCGAGTTCGATCAGGCGCTCGGCCTGCACGCTCGGTGCCGGCAGGGCGGGCAGGACGGTGGAGGCCGAGGAGACGGTTTCGGGCACGATGCTCCCAGGGACGACGTCGTGGGCGGGCTCGGAACCCAACGCGGCAACGTGCCGGAGAGTTCCCGTTCCCGGCGTCCCGCACCCGCTGGGCCGGGATGCCGCGCCGGGCACTAGGACTCCGGGCCCCCGCGGTCCGTCCCGGGCCGGTGGTTCCGGTCGTCCTTCGTGTCCCGGTTCCCGTGCAGCCGGGACACCACGTCGTCCGGTGGCAGGAAGCGCGACCAGCGCTCCGGGAACTCGGAGGGCATGGACACGTCCTCCTCGTCGTCCTCGGCGTACGCGTCCCAGTTCGCCGCCTGGGTACGGGCCACGAGCTCAGCGGCCTGCTGGGCCCGGACCCGCTCGGTGGCGGCGCGGGCCGCGGCGGTGGCGAGCGAGGGCCAGACGCGGTCGATCGCCGCGTTGACGGCGGCACCCACGAGTACGGCGAAGGCGGAGATGCCTATCCACAGCAGGACGGCGATGGGTGCTGCCAACGAGCCGTAGATGGTGGGGCCTTCCACCGTGTTCGTGAGGTAGATCCGGAGCAGGAAGCTCCCCAGCACCCACATCCCGAGCGCCATGAGCGCCCCGGGCACATCCTCTATCCACGGCGAACGTACGGGGACGGACACGTGGTAGAGCGTCGTCAGGAACGCGATGGACAGCAGTATGACCAGCGGCCAGTACATGACCGCGAGCACTTCGGTGCCCCAGGGGACGAACTCCACCACCCGGTCGGGACCGACCACCAGCAGGGGGAGCACCACCGCGCCCAGCAGCAGCGCGACCACGTACAGCAGGAACGCCAGGAGCCGGGTCTTGACGATGCCGCGGTGGCCGTCGAGTCCGTACATCACGGTAATGGTGTCGATGAAGACGTTCACCGCGCGCGAGCCGGACCAGAGGGCGATCGCGAATCCGATGGAGATGACATCGGGGCGCGCCCCGGTGGTGACGTCGGCTATGAGGGGTTTGGCGATCTGGTTGACGCCCCGCTCCGACAGGACCGTCTGCACGGCACCGAGGATGTTGCGCTCGATGGAGGCGACCGTGGTGGTGGCCGTCCAGTCGTCCACGTAGCCGAGGAGCCCGATCAGACCGAGCAGCAGGGGAGGCAGGGACAGCAAGGTGAAGAACGCCGCCTCGGCGGCGAGGCCCAGGATGCGGTACTCGATGCACGAATTGACCGTGTCCTTGAGCAACTGCCACGCCATCTGCCGCTTCGATACGTTGCGGTAGAGGACTCGAGCCCGGTGGAGCCGACCCGGTGGCCGCTCGGGTGTTTCTTTTGCTGCCTGCACGTCCTTACCGTATCGGCATGGCACCTAGCACTCACACAGTGACCAACCAGGTTCCGCCGCTGGTCGGCTATGACGTCTTCGCGGCCGACCGGGCGCTGACGGAGGCCGTCGAACGGCACGTCACGCCCGGAATCCTCGACGAGGTCCGGGGGGAACTCGGCTCGCTGGGCCGGTCCGCCGGTTCCGCCCAGGCGCAGGCGTGGGGTGCGCAGGCGAACGACAACCCGCCGGCACTGCGTACGCACGACCGCTACGGGCACCGCCTCGACGAGGTCGAGTTCCACCCGGCCTGGCACCGGCTCCTGGGGCACGCCGTCTCGGCCGGGCTGACCGACGCCTGGGGCAGGCCGGACGGGCACGTCCGGCGGGCGGCCGGCTTCCTGGTGTGGACCCAGGCCGAGGCGGGCCACGGATGCCCGCTGTCGATGACGCACGCGGCGGTCCCGGCGCTGCGCACGGATCCGGCGCTGGCGGCGGAGTGGGAGCCGCTGCTGACCTCCCACGTGTACGAGGAGGGGCTGCGGCCCGCCTCCCAGAAGGCCGGCGCGCTCTTCGGGATGGGCATGACGGAGAAGCAGGGCGGCACCGACGTGCGGTCCAACACCACCCGCGCCGAACCCCTGGCCGGGGACGGGGAGTACCTCCTCACCGGCCACAAGTGGTTCTGTTCGGCGCCCATGTCCGACGGTTTCCTGGTGCTGGCGCAGGCGCCGGGCGGTCTGAGCTGCTTCCTCGTACCGAGGGTCCTGCCGGACGGCGCCCGCAACGTGTTCGCGATCCAGCGGCTCAAGGACAAGCTGGGCAACAGGTCCAACGCCTCCGGCGAGGTGGAGTTCGACGGGACGTGGGCCCGCCGGGTCGGCGAGGAGGGGCGCGGGGTGCGCACCATCATCGAGATGGTGGCGGCCACCCGGCTGGACTGTGTGGTCGGTTCGGCGGCACTGATGCGCCAGGCGGTGGCGCAGGCGATCCACCACTGCGCCTACCGCAGCACGTTCGGCGGGCTGCTGATCGAGAAGCCGCTCATGCGCAACGTGCTGGCCGACCTGGCCCTGGAGTCGGAGGCGGCCACGACGCTCGCGCTGCGGCTGGCCGCCGCGTACGACGCGGACACGGAGGAGGAGCGGGCCTTCCTGCGGATCGCGGTGCCGGCCGCCAAGTACTGGGTGACGAAGCGGTGCACCCCGGTGGTCGGTGAGGCCCTGGAGTGTCTCGGCGGCAACGGGTACGTCGAGGAGTCCGGGATGCCCCGGCTGCTGCGCGAGGCCCCGCTCAACTCGATCTGGGAGGGCTCGGGCAACGTCCAGGCGCTCGATGTGCTGCGGGCACTGCAGCGTGAGCCGCAGGCGCTCGACGCCTTCCTGCGGGAGGTCGGTAAGGCGCGGGGCGCGGACCACCGGCTCGACGCCGCGATCAAGGACCTGTTGACGGAACTGGCGGATCTGGACGCCGTCGAGGCACGGGCGAGGCGGCTGGTGGAACGGATGGCCCTGGTGCTGCAGGGCTCGCTGCTGCTGCGCTGGGCACCGCCGGAAGTGGCGGACGCCTTCTGCGCGTCACGGCTGGGAGGGGACTGGGGCTCCGCCTTCGGGACGCTGCCGCACAGTCTGGATCTGGCCACGGTCGTGGAGCGGGCGCGGGCACAGGAAGGCTAGGACACGAACGACGGAGGGTGGTGCTGCGCCGACACGGCACCACCCTCCACGCTTCTGCACCACCGCGCGGCAGGTCGAGGACCCCCTCACGGTGTTCCGCCACTCTCGTACGGCCTGTGATCCGTCACCAGAGTTGCAAAGGGTTGCAACCATTGCGTGGAGTGCGAGTCACGGGCACCCTTGCACGGCAGGATGGGTCCTCCGGGCCGGGTTTCTCCGTCCCGGACCGGGCCCACGCCTTGTTGGGGGGACCGTCATGGATTCACGCCCTGCCGCGCCGGAGCGGCCGGGAACCGCCTCGCGACCCGCGGTGGCCGAGCGCCTGGTCCACCGCGCGCGGGAGGCCAGGCTGGCGGGTGAGCGTACGGCGGCGGCCCCCCGCGCGGAGATCGACGCGTCCTGGGACCGCGTGCTGCGCAGCGGGATCGACCCGGAGCAGTCACCGGAGAGCAGGCTGCTGGAGACGGACGAGATCGAGCACCGGCGCAGGGGCACGGCGCTCGGTGAGGTCATGCCGCTGCTGCGGGAGGGGCTGGCCACCATCGCGGACGCCTCGCAGCAGATCATGGTCGTCACCGACACCGAGGGCCGGGTCCTGTGGCGTCAGGGGCATGCTGCCGTGATGCGCCGGGCCAAGGACATCTGTCTGGAGGAGGGGGCCGCCTGGGCGGAGTCGGCGACGGGGACGAACGCCATCGGTACGGCGCTCGCGGCGCGCACGCCCATCAAGGTCCACTCCGCCGAGCACTTCATCCGCGCCCTGCACGGCTGGACCTGTGCGGCGGCCCCGGTGCGCGACCCCCGGGACGGCCGGCTGATGGGCATCGTCGACATCAGCGGGCCCGCGTCCACCTTCCACCCGGCCACACTGGCGCTGGTCGGATCGGTGGCGGCGCTGGCGGAGAGCGAGCTGCGCAGCAGACACCTGGTGGCGATCGAGCGGCTGCGCGCGGTGGCCGCTCCGCTCCTGTGCCGGCTGGGCGGCCGCGCGCTGGTGGTGGACACCCACGGCTGGCTGGCCGCCGTCAGCGGGATGCCGCCCGTGGACCGGCTGCCGCTGCCGAAGTCGCTGGCGCCGGGAGCGGTGTGGCTGGCCTCGCTCGGGATGTGCAGGGTGGAGCCGCTGCCCGGCGGCTGGCTGGTACAGGTCGCTGAGGGCGGGCAGGAGCGCTCGCCGCGCAGGGTGGTGCTGGACCTGAGCCGGGAACGGGGGCTCGCGGTCCACGTGGCGGGTCCGGTGGGCAGCTGGACGCGCCGGCTCTCGCCCCGCCACGCCGAGCTGCTGTACGCGCTGGCCCTGCACAGGGAGGGGCGCACCGCGGCGGAGCTGGCGGAGGACGTGTTCGACGACGCGACCAGGACGGTGACGGTCCGGGCCGAGATATCCCGGATGCGCCGCCATCTCGCGGAGGTTCTGGAGCACCGGCCGTACCGGTTCCGCGAGGGGGTCGCCGTGGAGGTGGTCCACCCTGACGTACCGGCCGACCTGCTGCCCCGCTCGACGGCTCCGGTGGTGCTCAGGACGCGGACGCCGGCGGGGACGGCCTGACCCGCCTTCGGCCGGCGGGCGGAGCCGTGATTCTCTGACGCCATGAGCAACGCCACGCACACCACCGCTCCCCTCTCCGAGGTGACCGTCTGGTACCTGGAGCAGACATCGCCCGCCGACCTGAGCCCCGCCGCCGCCCCCGAGGGCCCGGTGACGGTCGTACGGTCGGAGACGCCGCTGCCTGAGTTCAGCCGGTTCCTGTACACGGCGGTGGGCGGTGACATCCGGTGGACCGACCGGCTGGGCCTCACCTACGCGCAGTGGCGGGAGATCCTGGAGCGGCCGGGGGCCGAGACGTGGGTGGCCTACGAGAAAGGGACCCCCGCCGGGTTCATCGAACTCGGCCCCCAGGAGGACGGGGCGGTCGAGATCTCCTACTTCGGCCTGATCCCCGCGTTCCGGGGACGCCGGATCGGCGGGCACCTGCTGTCCTACGGCGTGGCGCGGGCCTGGGACCTCGCTGAGCGGCACCCGGAGCGGACCCCGACCACACGGGTGTGGCTGCACACCTGCTCGGACGACGGCCCGCACGCGATGGACAACTACCTGCGGCGCGGATTCCGGCTGTTCGACACGAAGACCGAGCAGGAGCCCGAGGTCGCAGCCCCCGGCCCCTGGCCCGGTGCGCACGCCTGATCGCACGCCCTTGGACCGCTTTGCCCACACGGCATTGTCGCCTTGTCGACAGGGCGGGAGTGACCGACGCCACAAGGTCTCATATTTCGGGACCATCTCGTCCACATGTTGGATCGTGGTGGACTGGCCCGAGATCCGCGTGACACGCTTCCGTCATGTCTGGAACTGGAATTGCCTTGGTGAGTCGGCGGCACGTCGACCTCGGCCGCATGTCCAGCGCCATCTGTCCGGTCCGCTGAGGATCTCCAGCACCGCGATCTCCTGATGTTCCGCTCCACCCCTGCGCACCGCCGCGCCTCACGCGAGTGTGCAGTTCAGAGCCGCCCTCCTGCAGTCCCGAAGGACGTATTGCCATGGCCGCCAGCCCCGAGAAGCCTGCTACCGCCACGCCCCGCCGCAAGGCCGGACGTCACCGTGGTGAAGGTCAGTGGGCCATGGGTCACTTCACCCCGCTGAACGGGAACGAGCAGTTCAAGAAGGACGACGACAGTCTCAACGTGCGGACACGCATTGAGACGCTCTACTCGAAGCGCGGATTCGACTCGATCGATCCCAACGACCTGCGCGGACGTATGCGCTGGTGGGGTCTGTACACCCAGCGCCGGGCAGGCATCGACGGCGGCAAGACCGCGGTGCTGGAGCCGGAGGAGCTGGACGACCGCTACTTCATGCTGCGCGTGCGCATCGACGGCGGGAGGCTGACCACCGCCCAGCTGCGCGTCATCGGCGAGATCTCGCAGGAGTACGCGCGGGGCACCGCCGACGTCACCGACCGGCAGAACGTCCAGCTGCACTGGATCCGCATCGAGGACGTCCCGGCGATCTGGGAGAAGCTCGAGGCCGTCGGGCTCTCGACCACCGAGGCCTGCGGTGACTGCCCCCGCGTGATCATCGGTTCGCCCGTGGCCGGCATCGCGGCCGACGAGATCATCGACGGCACGTCCGCGGTCGACGAGATCCACGAGCGGTACATCGGCAGCAAGGAATTCTCCAACCTGCCACGCAAGTTCAAGACCGCGATCTCCGGCTCGCCGGTCCAGGACGTGGTGCACGAGATCAACGACATCGCGTTCGTGGGCGTCGACCACCCCGAGCACGGCCCCGGCTTCGACCTGTGGGTCGGCGGCGGGCTGTCCACCAACCCGCGGTTCGCCGAGCGTCTGGGCGCCTGGGTGCCGCTGGACGAGGTCCCCGACGTCTGGGCCGGTGTCGTCGGGATCTTCCGCGACTACGGCTACCGCCGGCTGCGTACCCGTGCCCGCCTGAAGTTCCTGATGGCCGACTGGGGCCCGGAGAAGTTCCGCCAGGTGCTCGAGGACGAGTACCTCAAGCGCCCGATGCTGGACGGCCCGCCGCCCGCGCAGCCCTCCTCCCGCTGGCGCGACCACATCGGTGTGCACCCGCAGCAGGACGGCCGCTTCTACGTGGGCTTCGCCCCGCGCGTCGGCCGGGTGGACGGCTCCACCCTGGCCAAGATCGCCGATCTGGCCGAGGCACACGGCTCGGGCCGGGTGCGCACCACCGTCGAGCAGAAGATGCTCATCCTGGACGTGGAGCAGGACCAGGTCGACTCCCTGTCCGCCGGGCTGGAAGCGCTGGACCTCCAGGTCAAGGCCTCCCCCTTCCGGCGCGGCACGATGGCCTGCACCGGCATCGAGTTCTGCAAGCTGGCGATCGTCGAGACGAAGGCGCGCGGAGCCGCGCTCATCGACGAACTGGAGCGCCGCATGCCGGAGTTCGAGGAGCCGCTCTCCATCAACATCAACGGCTGCCCCAACGCCTGCGCCCGCATCCAGACGGCGGACATCGGCCTCAAGGGCCAGCTCATGCTGGACGGTGACGGCAACCAGGTCGAGGGCTACCAGGTGCACCTCGGCGGCGCACTCGGCCTGGAAGCCGGCTTCGGCCGCAAGGTCCGTGGCCTGAAGGTCACATCGGCCGAACTCCCGGACTACGTCGAGCGGGTGCTCGGCAGGTTCCAGGAGGAGCGCGAGGACGGCGAGCGCTTCGCGACCTGGGCCGCCCGGGCCAGTGCGGAGTCGCTGTCATGAGCGAGCGAGCCGCGCCGTTCTACTGCCCGTACTGCGGCGACGAGGACCTGCGCCCCCACGAGGCCGGTCACGGAGCCTGGGAATGTGCTTCCTGCAACCGCGCGTTCCAGCTGAAGTTCCTGGGCCTGCTGTCCCAGGGACTCCAGCGCGACGACGCCGAAGGGGACGGGACATGACGGACACTCTGCAAGCAGCCGAGCTCACCGACGAGGCTCTGAAGGAGCTGGCGGTGCGGGCGGGGCGCGATCTGGAGGACGCCTCCGCGAGCGACATCCTGAAGTGGGCGGCCGACACCTTCGGCAAGCGCTTCTGCGTCACCTCCTCCATGGAGGACGCGGTCGTCGCGCACCTGGCCTCCCGGGTCTTCCCCGGTGTCGACGTGGTCTTCCTGGACACCGGCTACCACTTCGAGGAGACCATCGGCACGCGGGACGCGGTGGACGCCGTGATGGACGTCAACCTCATCACGCTGACGCCGCGTCAGTCGGTGGCCGAGCAGGACGCCGAGTACGGGCCGAAGCTGCACGACCGCGACCCCGACCTGTGCTGCGCGCTGCGCAAGGTCAAGCCGCTGGAGGAGGGGCTGACGGCGTACGCGGCCTGGGCGACCGGTCTGCGCCGCGACGAGTCCCCCACCCGGGCGAACACCCCGGTCGTGGGCTGGGACGAGAAGCGCCGCAAGGTCAAGGTCTCACCGATCGCCCGCTGGACCCAGGACGACGTGGACGCGTACGTCGCCGAACACGGCGTACTGACCAACCCGCTGCTGATGGACGGTTACGCCTCCGTCGGCTGCGCGCCCTGCACCCGCCGGGTGCTGGAGGGCGAGGACGCACGGGCCGGCCGCTGGGCCGGGCGGGGCAAGACCGAATGCGGGCTGCACGGCTGATGACGACTGATCAGGAGATATCGATGAGCGTGACGGAGACGGGAGCCACCGTCTGGCTCACCGGTCTGCCGAGCGCGGGCAAGACCACCATCGCCTACGAGCTGGCCGGCCGGCTGCGTGCCGACGGACACCGGGTCGAGGTGCTCGACGGTGACGAGATCCGGGAGTTCCTCTCCGCGGGCCTCGGCTTCTCCCGCGAGGACCGGCACACCAACGTCCAGCGGATCGGCTTCGTCGCCGAGCTGCTGGCCGCCAACGGTGTGAAGGTGCTCGTCCCGGTCATCGCTCCGTATGCCGACAGCCGTGACGCGGTACGCAAGCGTCATCAGCAGGAGGGCACCGCGTATCTGGAGGTGCACGTCGCGACCCCGGTCGAGGTCTGCTCCGAGCGCGATGTGAAGGGGCTGTACGCCAAGCAGGCGGCGGGCGAGATCAGTGGTCTCACCGGGGTGGACGACCCCTACGAGGCCCCCGAGTCGCCGGATCTGCGGATCGAGTCGCACCAGCAGACCGTGCAGGAGTCCGCAGCGGCGCTTCGTGCGCTGCTCACCGAGAGGGGCCTGGCGTGAGCACTGTCGCCACCGTGCCGGAAGGCACTGTCAACCCGTACGCGCTGAGCCACCTGGACTCCCTGGAGTCGGAGGCGGTGCACATCTTCCGTGAGGTGGCGGGGGAGTTCGAGCGGCCGGTGATCCTCTTCTCCGGCGGCAAGGACTCGATCCTGATGCTGCACCTCGCGCTGAAGGCGTTCGCTCCCGCGCCGATCCCCTTCACGCTGCTGCACGTGGACACCGGACACAACTTCCCCGAGGTCCTCGAGTACCGCGACCGCACCGTCGAGAAGCACGGGCTGCGCCTGCACGTCGCCTCCGTCCAGGAGTACATCGACGCGGGCAAGCTCCGTGAGCGCCCCGACGGCACCCGCAACCCCCTGCAGACGGTCCCGCTCACCGAGGCCATCCAGCAGCACCGCTTCGACGCCGTGTTCGGCGGCGGACGGCGTGACGAGGAGAAGGCCCGGGCCAAGGAGCGGGTCTTCTCGCTGCGCGACGAGTTCTCCCAGTGGGACCCCCGCCGTCAGCGCCCCGAGCTGTGGCAGCTCTACAACGGCCGTCACGCCCCCGGCGAGCACGTCCGTGTCTTCCCCATCTCCAACTGGACCGAGCTCGACGTCTGGCAGTACATCGAGCGTGAGGGCATCGAGCTCCCGGAGATCTACTTCGCCCACGAGCGCGAGGTCTTCAGCCGTTCCGGCATGTGGCTGACCGCCGGCGACTGGGGCGGTCCCAAGGAGCACGAGAGGACCGAGATCCGCCAGGTCCGCTACCGCACCGTCGGCGACATGTCCTGCACCGGCGCCGTCGATTCCGACGCCACCACCCTGGACGCCGTGATCACCGAGATCGCCGCCTCCCGCCTCACCGAGCGGGGCGCGACCCGCGCCGACGACAAGATGTCCGAGGCCGCGATGGAAGACCGCAAGCGCGAGGGGTACTTCTAGACATGAGCATCACCACGACCGAGCAGCTCTCGGCCACCACCCTGCTGCGGTTCGCCACCGCCGGTTCCGTCGACGACGGCAAGTCCACCCTGGTCGGACGCCTGCTGCACGACTCCAAGTCGGTCCTCACCGACCAGCTGGAAGCCGTCGCGCTGGCCTCCACCAACCGCGGCCAGGAGGCGCCCGACCTGGCGCTGCTGACCGACGGGCTGCGGGCCGAACGCGAGCAGGGCATCACCATCGACGTGGCCTACCGCTACTTCGCCACCCCCCGCCGCCGGTTCATCCTCGCCGACACCCCCGGTCATGTGCAGTACACGCGCAACATGGTCACCGGTGCCTCCACCGCCGAGCTGGCCGTCGTCCTCGTCGACGCCCGCAACGGAGTGGTCGAACAGACCCGCCGCCACGCCGCCGTCGCCGCCCTCCTGCGCGTCCCCCACGTGGTCCTCGCCGTCAACAAGATGGACCTCGTGGACTACGCGGAGCCCGTCTTCGCCGCCATAGCCGAGGAGTTCACCGCGTACGCAGCCTCGCTCGGCGTCCCCGAGATCACCGCGATCCCGATCTCCGCACTGGCCGGCGACAACGTCGTGGAACCGTCCGCCCACATGGACTGGTACGGCGGACCGACGGTCCTGGAGCACCTGGAGACGGTGCCGGTCAGCCACGACCTCACCGCCTGCCACGCGCGCTTCCCGGTGCAGTACGTGATCCGTCCGCAGAGCGCCGAGCACCCGGACTACCGGGGGTACGCCGGTCAGATCGCCGCCGGGGTGTTCCGGGTCGGCGAGACCGTCTCCGTGCTGCCGTCCGGACGCACCACCACGATCGAGGGGATCGACGCGCTCGGCGAGAGCGTCGACATCGCCTGGGCCCCGCAGTCGGTGACGATCCGGCTGGCCGACGACATCGACATCTCGCGGGGCGACCTGATCGCCCCGGCGGACGACGCTCCCGCCACCACGCAGGACGTCGAGGCGACCGTCTGCCACGTGGCCGACCAGCCGCTCACGGTGGGCCAGCGGGTGCTGCTCAAGCACACCACCCGCACCGTCAAGGCGATCGTCAAGGACATCCCCTCGCGGCTCACGCTGGACGACCTCTCCCAGCACCCGGCCCCCGGGCAGCTGGTGGCCAACGACATCGGCCGGGTCGTCGTCCGCACCGCCGAGCCCCTGGCGCTCGACTCGTACGCGGCCTCGCGGCGCACCGGCTCGTTCCTGCTGATCGACCCCGCCGACGGAACGACCCTCACCGCCGGCATGGCGGGCGCCTCGTTCGCCGCCGTGGACGGCGAGGAGACGGAGGCGGACACCACCGCCGAGGACGCGGAGTGGGACTTCTGATGACCAGGGACTTCTTCTCGACCTTCGCGAAGGAGGGCGGCCGGGTCGGCAGCGGCGCCCTCGGCAGCGGCCAGGGCGGGGTCGGGCGATGTGCGTGATGACGTACGCGCACTGCCTGCGCGCCCGCTCGCACCGCCAGTTCAGACGAAGACACGCCGATCGCCCGGCCGCGCCACCCGACCCCGGGGGGACGTGAGCACCGGGCCACCGAGAGGAAAGCCTCCCGTGCCTGCCACCCGTACCACCCTCCGCCGCAGCCTCGCCGCCGCCGCCGCCCTGCCGCTGCTCGCCGTCGCACTCACCGCCTGCGGCTACGGCTCCGAGTCGAAGGACGACGACGCCGAGAAGTCGAACGTCTCCGCCGACGGGAAGAAGCTCTCGGCGGACACCGTGAAGATCGGTTACTTCCCGAACCTCACGCACGCCACCGCACTGGTCGGCATCCAGGAAGGCCTGATCGCCAAGGAGCTGGGCGGCACCACGGTGAAGCCCTCGACGTTCAACGCCGGGCCCTCCGAGATCGAGGCGCTCAACGCGGGTTCGATCGACATCGGCTTCATCGGCCCCTCCCCCTCGATCAACGGCTACAGCAAGTCCAAGGGCCAGAGCCTGCGGATCCTCGGCGGCTCGGCCTCCGGCGGAGTGAAGCTCGTCGTGAACCCGCAGAAGATCAAGACCCTGGACGACCTCAAGGGCAAGAAGATCGCCACCCCCCAGCTCGGCAACACGCAGGACGTGGCGTTCCTCAACTGGATATCCGAGAAGGGCTGGAAGGTCGACGCCCAGAGCGGCAAGGGCGACGTCTCCGTGGTCCGTTCGGACAACAAGGTGACCCCGGACGCCTTCAAGGCCGGTTCCCTGGACGGCGCCTGGGTCCCGGAGCCGACCGCGTCGAAGCTGGTCGCCGAGGGCGGCAAGGTCCTGCTCGACGAGTCGACGCTGTGGCCGGACGACAAGTTCGTCATCACCAACATCATCGTGTCGCAGAAGTTCCTCGCCGAGCACCCGGACGTCGTGGACGCCGTGCTGCGCGGCACCGTGAACACCAACAAGTGGATCAACGCCAACCCGGACAAGGCGAAGGCCTCGGCCAACGCCGCGCTCAAGGAGCTGAGCGGCAAGGCGCTGCCCGCCGAGGTCCTCGACCCGGCGTGGGAGTCCATCCAGATCACGGACGACCCGCTGGCCGCCACGCTCCAGGCGCAGGCGGACCACGCGGTCGAGGCCGGACTGCTGGAGAAGCCCGACCTCGACGGCATCTACGACCTGAAGCCGCTGAACAAGATCCTCAAGGCCGCAGGACAGCCCGAGGTCGCCGACGCCGGTCTCGGCGTCAAGTAGCCCACCCGACCGCACCAGGAACCTGAATTCCCAGGAGGTGACGACCATGGCGACCACCACCCTCACCAAGGCCGAGGACCGTGCAGCGGTCGAGCACGCCGCTCGTATCACCCGCGTCTCCAAGTCCTTCGCCGGACCCACGGGGCAGCAGCTCGTCCTGGACGACATCTCGCTCGATGTCGCTCCGGGCGAGTTCGTCACCCTCCTGGGAGCATCCGGGTGCGGCAAGTCGACGCTGCTCAACCTGGTGGCCGGACTCGACCGCCCGTCCGCGGGGTCCATCGAGACCCCCGGCGGGCGGCCGGCCCTGATGTTCCAGGAGCACGCCCTCTTCCCGTGGCTGACCGCGGGCAAGAACATCGAACTGGCCCTGCGGATGCGCGGGGTACCGAAGTCGGACCGCCGCCCGGAGGCGGAGCGGCTGCTCGAACTCGTACGCCTCGGCGGGGCGTACGGCAAGCGGGTGCACGAGCTCTCCGGCGGGATGCGCCAGCGCGTGGCGATGGCCCGCGCGCTCGCACAGGACAGTCAACTGCTGCTGATGGACGAGCCGTTCGCCGCACTCGACGCCATCACGCGCGATGTCCTGCACGATGAACTGACCCGGATCTGGCGCGAGACGAACGCCTCCGTCCTCTTCGTCACCCACAACGTGCGCGAGGCGGTGCGGCTCGCCCAGCGCGTCATCCTCCTCTCGTCGCGTCCGGGCCGGATCGCCCGGGAGTGGAAGGTCGACATCGAGCAGCCCCGCCGCATCGAGGACACCGCCGTGGCGGAGCTGTCCGTCGAGATCACCGAACAACTGCGTGGGGAGATCCGCCGACATGGCCAGCACTGATACGAAGGCCGACGACCTGGCGGGACTCGAAGCGGGTCTGGACGCGCTCGACGCCGTACAGGTGCGCCGGACACCGACACGCGAGATCCTGCTCAACAAGGTCCTGCCGCCCGTCGTCGCGGTCGTCCTGGTCATCCTGGTCTGGCAGTTGCTGGTCTGGGCGAAGGTCACCGACGACTACAAGCTGCCGCCGCCGCTGGCCGTCCGGGACAGCCTGACCGACATGTGGCTGCAGGGCACACTTCTGGAGGTCATCTGGACCAGTGTGTCGCGCGGTCTCCTCGGCTTCGTGATGGCCGTGGCGATCGGCACCCCGCTGGGGCTGCTGGTGGCACGGGTGAAGGTGGTCCGGGCGGCGATCGGCCCGATCCTGTCCGGACTGCAGTCCCTGCCGTCCGTGGCGTGGGTGGCGCCGGCCATCATCTGGCTCGGTCTCGACGACAAGACGATGTACGCGGTGATCCTGCTGGGCGCGGTCCCGTCCGTGGCGAACGGTCTGGTCTCCGGTGTCGACCAGGTTCCGCCGTTGTTCCTGCGCGCGGGCCGCACGATCGGTGCCACCGGCCTGCGCGGGACGATCCACATCGTCCTGCCGGCGGCGCTGCCCGGCTACCTGGCGGGCCTCAAGCAGGGCTGGGCGTTCTCCTGGCGTTCGCTCATGGCCGCCGAGATCATCGCTTCCTCCCCCGATCTCGGCCTGGGGCTCGGCCAGTTGCTGGAGAACGGCCGGAACAACTTCGACATGCCGGGGATCTTCCTGGCGATCCTCCTCATCCTGTTCGTCGGCATCGCGATCGACCTGCTGATCTTCAGCCCGCTGGAGCGGCGGGTGCTGCGCAGCCGCGGTCTCCTCGTCAAGAGCTGAGTCTCCATGGCCGCCCCGGTACTCCTCGTCATCGCGCACGGCAGCCGTGACCCCCGGCACGCGGCGACCGTGCACGCGCTCACGGCGCGTGTCCGGTCGCTGCGGCCGGGGCTGCGCGTGGAGACGGGCTTCCTGGAGTTCAACGCCCCTTCCGTGCCCCGGGTGCTGGAGCGCCTGGCCGCGGAGGGGACGGACGAGGTCGTCGCGCTCCCCCTGCTGCTGACCCGGGCCTTCCACGCCAAGTCGGACATCCCCTCGGTGCTGCGCGAGGCCCGCGCGCGGCTCCCGCGGCTGCGGATCACCCAGGCGGACGTCCTGGGTCCGTCCCCGCTGCTGAACACGGCGGTGGAACAGCGGCTGTACGAGGCCGGGGTGTCCCCCGGCGACAAGGGCTCGACCGGGCTGGTCCTGGCCTCGGCGGGCTCCACAGACCCGGAGGCGATCGCAGTGATCGCTGAAATCGCGCGGGAGCTGCGGCACACCGGTTGGTGCGCCGTGCGGCCTGCGTTCGCCTCCGCATCCCTCCCCCGCACCGCGGACGTGGTGCGCGCCCTGCGGGCCGACGGCGTAGGACGGGTCGCGGTGGCCCCTTACGTCATCGCCCCCGGGCGGCTCCCCGACCGTATCGCCGCGGGCGCCGGGGAGGCCCGTGCCGATGTACTGGCCGGGGTCCTCGGCCCCTCCTCCGCACTCGCCCGGCTGCTGCTGACCCGTTACGACGAAGCACGCGTCCCGGTGGACGGGGCGATGAGCGCCTAGCGTCGGCCGGGGCCGGGGGTGTTCACGAAGCAGCGTCGGCCAGCTCCGTGAGTTCGGCCACCGTCATCGACCCGGCGGCGCGCCGCTCCCTGGCGAATGCGTTCGCGGTTCGACGGAGTACGTCGTTGACGGGTGTCGGGACTCCGTGCAGCCGGCCGAGGAGGACGATCTCACCGTTGAGGTAGTCGGCCTCGATGGTGCCCGTGCCACGGCTGAGACTCTGCCAGGACGAACCCCCGGCGCGCTCGGACCCGTCGAGCGGGTCGAAGTGGATCCTGCCGTTGCGGGCGGCCTCCTGCTCCGCGCCGCCGGCCACCTCGATGCCGGCAGCGGCGAGCACCGCCCGCCCTTCCGCCCGTGCCCTGTCGAGGAGGGCGAAGGCGTCGGGGCCGCTCAGCACACCGGTGACCGCCTCGATCGCGTTGGCGAGGTTGGAGAGCAGTTTGGCGTACTTCCAGCGCATCACGTCGGGGGAGACGGGGACCGCCAGCTTGGCCTTCTCCCAGTCGGCGGCGACGGCGCGCACGGTGTCGTCGGTCCCGGACGGGTAGCGGCCGAGGTGCAGGACGCCCGTGAGCGGGGCTCCGGCGGCGACGACTCGGCCCGGCTCGACGAAGCTGGCGGGGAGGTAGACGCAGCAGCCGTAGACGCGGCGGAAGCGGCGCAGGGCCAGGCGTTCGCTCTCGACGCCGTTCTGCGCGCAGATCAGGGGCAGCCGCTCCCCCGCCGTGCCGCCGCCCGCGACGGGCCTGGAGCTCCAGTCGTCGAGCGCCGCGGTGGCGTCCTGCGTCTTGACGGCGAGGACGAGGACGTCGTCCGGACCGAGGTCCGTAGCCGCCGGGCCGTCGACGACGGGGAGGTGGTGGGTGCGTGTGCCCTCGGGGGTGGTGAGACGCAGCCCGTCCTCGCGCAGGGCGGCGTACTGCGCTCCTCTCGCGACGAGTACCACGTCGTGGCCCGCCTCCGCGAGCCGTCCGCCTATGGCGCCGCCGACGGCGCCCGTTCCCACGATGATGTAGCGCATGGCCGCGAGCCTGGCACAGTGCCCGTACCCGCGGGAAGCGGACACGGCAACGGGCCGCGCTCGGGGAGCGCGGCCCGTCGGCGATTGGGACGTGAGGCCCTAGAAGACGCTGACGCCGTAGGCGCTCAGCGCCTCGGTGACGGGCTGGAAGAAGGTGGTGCCGCCCGAGCTGCAGTTACCGCTGCCGCCCGAGGTGAGGCCGAGAGCGGTGGTGCCCGCGAAGAGCGAGCCGCCGCTGTCGCCGGGCTCGGCGCAGACGTTGGTCTGGATCATGCCGTAGACGACGTCGCCGCCTCCGTAGTTCACCGTCGCGTTGAGACCGGTGACGGTGCCGCTGTGGACGCCGGTGGTGGAGCCGCTGCGCTTGACGGCCTGGCCGACGCGGGCGTTGGCCGCGGAGGTGATCTCCTGGTAGCTGCCGTTGTAGAGGTAGACCCGGCCGTCCGCGGCGGACGCGTTGGCGTGCCGGATGATCCCGTAGTCGTTGACCGGGAAGCTGGAGCCGGTCCTGGTGCCGAGGGTGGCGCTCTGGCTGGAGTTGGTGTACCAGGTGCTGCCGATCGCGGTGCAGTGCCCGGCGGTCAGCGCGTAGTAGGTGCTGCCGCTGCGGACGTTGAAGCCGAGCGAACAGCGTCCGCCGCCGGCGTAGATGGCCTGCCCGCCGGCGATGAGCTTGTTGAACGTGCCCGGCGTGCGGTTGATGTCGGCCTTGGCGCCCGAGTCGGTGACCGACTTCTTGATCTTGGCTATCTCCGCGGCGGAGACCGTGCTGTCGACGGTCACGACGACCTTGCCGGTGCTCGCTTCGGTGTACCAGGCGGTGCCGGCGATGTCGGCACCGTGTACGGCTGAACTCGCCGAGGCGAGTTCGGCCTTCGTCACGGTGGTGTCCGGGGCCGCCTGAGCGACCGCGGTGGGTGCCGCAAGCGCCACGGCGGTGACCAGACCTGAGGTCGCGGCGATGAGGCGAGCACGTCTGGAGAGCGAGCCGAGAGGGGCGAAGCGCTTGAAGGTCACAGGATCCTCCGTCGTTGGGGGGTGTCCGGTCCGCTGGGTGGGCGGGCCGAGGGTGTGCGGCTGTCCGCGACCACTGGGTACTGGTCGTGGACCTGCCAACCGCACGCCTCGAATCCTTGACTCCGCCGGAACGGGTGACAAGGTCGTCTTCCGGACCACGGCGGACAACGGACCGTGAACTCCGGTATGCGTGCGGATGGCCTCCGAACAACGGCATCCGTCCACCGAACGGAACAGGACAGCGAATTGCAGCAAAGCCGGGAACGGCGAGCGGACGTCGGCTGCTCCGCGACCGCGTCGCGTTCACACACGCTGCCGCCGCCCGGGAGGGACAGACGCGCGGGAGTCCACAGTCCGGACCGGACCCGTCGGCACACCGACCGTTCGGGCGGCTTACCGGCGTTTTGCCCCTGTGCTCACAGTGGCCGGAATCAGCCCCTCCGGCGAGAACCGGCCGGACTCCGGGCACGGATCAGACCGGCGCGGCACTCTTGCGGCGCCGATCCGGGATGTGCTGCGGGGCGGGGGAGCCCGTCGGCTCAGACCTCGGCGAACGGATCGTCGATGAAGGGCGTGGCCTGGTGGAAGTAGAGCAGCCAGCCGCTCCCGGTCAGCCGCCACAGTGAACTGCGGTGCGAGCGGAGGCCCTTGGACTCGGTGTCGAAGGTGAGGTGCACCAGGTCCGCCGCGAGCTGGTCGCCCCGCATCCGGGACGCGGTGAGCGGGTCGGGGCGGGGGGCGTCCGGATCGGTGAGCATCGCGATGATCGTGTCCCGCTCCCAGAGCCGGCCGCTGGTGCCGATCTCCCGGAAGTCGGGGTGCAGCAGAGTGGTCAGCACATCCGCCGAGGCCCGCACCACGGGATCGAGGAGGCGGAGCTCCCCTTCGATGGCCGCGGCCACGGCGGGCGAGGGCTCAGTCACGCGTCATCTCCACAAGCTTGACCACGGTGTTCCAGTTACGGCTGGTGGCGACGAGGCCACGGTTGAGGGCGGGCCGGCCGAGCGCCACCGCGAGCTTGGAACGCCCGAGCCCGTCGGGCGCGTACAGATAGAGGGCGCGGTCCCCGAGCCGGAACTCCTCGGGACGGTAGGCGTCGGCGTCGAGCGAGGCGAACCTGGCGGCGTCGACGGCCTTGTCGAAGTACGTGACGTGCACCTGCTTGCCTTCGAGCTCGGCGGCCGGGAACGGGCAGGCTTCGGCCACACCCGCGAGGTAGGCGCCCGAGCGTACGAGACAGTCGACCGGGAAGCCGAACCGCTTCTCGATCGCCCGCTCCAGCCCGGCGGCCAGGGCGCCCTCGTCGCCCGAGGCACTGCGGAAGACGGCGTTACCGCTCTGGAGATAGGTGGCGACGGCCTCGTGCCCCAGCTCTCCGAGCAGCGTCCGGAGTTCTGCCATCGGGACCCGCCGGTGCCCGCTGACGTTGATCCCTCGCAGCAGCGCCGCGTACATCGTGCTCATGGCCCCCACTTTAGAGCTTCGACCAGCGGTGGCCGCCGCGCCCCGTGGGGGAGGGCGCGGCGGCCACCTGTCTTTTCTGCCCGGCCCGGCCGGCCTACTCGACGATCTTCAGGAGCTTGTTCGCCGTGCCCTCGGTGGCGTTGGAGATGGCGTCCGGGGTGGCTCCACCGGTGAGCGCCGTGGCGACCTCCTCGGGGGTGGCGTCCGGGTGCCCGCCGAGGTAGACGGCGGCGGCACCCACGACGTGCGGGGTCGCCATGGACGTGCCGGAGATGGTGCTCGTGGCGTCGTCGCCGTCGTTCCAGGCCGACGTGATGTCCGAGCCGGGAGCGTAGATGTCCACGACGGAGCCGAAGTTGGAGAACGACGACTGCTCGTCGTCCACCGTCGACGAGGCGACGGTGATGGCCTCGGGTACACGGGAGGGGGATCCCTCGCCCGCGTCGCTCGCCTCGTTGCCCGCGGCGACCGCGAAGGTGACACCGGAGGCGATGGCCTTCTGCACCGCGGCGTCGAGGGCGGGGTCGGCGGACCCGCCGAGGCTCATGTTGGCGACGGACGGGCCCTCGTGGTTGGCGGTGACCCAGTCGATGCCCGCGACGACCTGCTCGGTGGTGCCGGAGCCCGCGTCGTCCAGCACACGGACCGCTACGATCTTCGCCTTCTTGGCCACCCCGTGGGACGCACCCGCGATGGTCCCGGCCACATGGGTGCCGTGTCCGTTGCCGTCGTCGGCGTCGTCGTCGTTGTCCACGGCGTCGAAGCCCGAAGTGGCCCGGCCCTCGAAGTCGTTGTGGGTGACGCGGACACCGGTGTCGATGACGTACGCCGTCACGTCCCCGCCCGCGGCGTCCGGGTAGGTGTACGCGCCGTCTCCGGCGGTCCCGGCCTGGTCGACCCGGTCCAGACCCCAGGACGGCGGGTCGTCCTGAGTGGCGTCGATGTGGAACTTCTTGTTCTGCACGACCTTGGAGACAGCCGGGTCGGCGGCGAGCCGCTTGGCCTCGGTCTCCGAAAGCCCGCTGGCGGAGAAGCCGTTGATGGCCGACTTGTAGTTCCGCCGGAGCGTGCCGCCGTACTCCTCGGCCAGGTCGGCCTTGTCCGCCTTCTGGTCCAGCATCACGATGTAGCTGCCGGAGACGGCTGTCGCCGCGTCCGCGCCGTAGACGGTACCCGTCGCGGGTGCCGGGGCGGCTCCGGCGAACGGGGTGGCGAGCAGGGTGACACCGGCGGCCGCTGCCACCGCGGTTATCGCGGCGGTGAGCCTGACCGAGCGTGCGCGCTTGTGAATTGCCATGAAGAGGGGTCTCCTCGTCATTCTTTGTGGGGGGATTGGCCCTCGGCCGGAAGATCTCCGGGGGCTGCCTCGAAACACTGCTCGATTGACGCGCCCAGATCAAGACCTTCATGCAGCCGTCACGCAGTCGGCAAAGATCCGTCACAGAAAACCCGTGCACTCCCCTGCAAGTCGGGCAGTCCCTGAACTCCGCCCGAACGTAGGGGCGTACATGAGTTCCGGAGGGGTGAACCTGACTCGACCGGCACACCACCTGTGGGCGAACCAGCGATGACGGGGCGTCAGGCGGCGGGGGCCCGCCTGTGCGCGAACCACGGATGACGAATCGTGGACGACGGGGCCCGCCGGCCCGGGCCGCCCGCCCCCCGGAGCCCACGACGGCCGCGAGTCCGCCCTCGCAGGCACAGCGCGGGCGCCGCACCACGGTCGCGGCCGTGGGCCTCGGCCCGTCGGACTGCCCACCGCGCCGCCCCTCCACGCGACAGGCCACACCGTGATCGGCGGGGACACCAGCGGGCCCCCGGCTGGGGGAATCCGCTCCGGACGGGTCGACCCGCCGCCCTCCCGGCACGGCCGGCTGACCGCGGCGCTCCACCACACCGGCTTCCGGATGACGGCCGGGGCGGACCGGGGCGGGCCGGGGCGGGCCGGGGCGGGCCGGGGCGGGCCCGGGCGGGGAGCAGCCCTTTCAGGCGGGCAGTTCGGCCTCGATGAGGTCGGCCGCCCGCGCCGTGCCGCCCTCCCCCGCCATCCGCTCCCGGATCCCCGCCAGCCTCGCGGCCACGTCCGGATCGTCCACCAGGGCGAGGACCGCGGCGCGCAGCGAGACGGCGTCGGCCTCCTCCTTCGGCAGGTGCCGGGCGACGCCGAGGGCCTGGAGCATGTCCGCGTTGCCGAACTGGTCGACGGCCTGCGGGACCGCCACCATCGGGGTGCCGGTCGCGAGCCCCTCCTGGCTGCCGCCCGCGCCCGCGTGCGTGATGAAGGCGTCCGCCTGCCTCAGCACGGCCAGCTGCGGGACCCAGGAGTGCACCTCCACGTTGTCGGGCACGTCCCCGAGTGCGGACGGGTCCACGTGTGCGCCGATCTGCAGCACCACGTGCCAGCCCGGCAGGTCACCGAAGGCCTTGACGCACTCGCGGTAGAAGGCGGGCTCGTCGGTGTACGAGGAGCCGAGCGAGACCAGCAGGACCTTCCCGGCGCCGGCCGGCCTCTTCCACTCCCCCTGGTCGGCGCGGTCGCCCTGGCAGGCGCCGACGAAAGTGAACCTGCCGTGGTCGACACGGTCGGCGTTCGGCTGGAGCGCCTCGGGGATCAGCACCAGGCCGCGGCGCGGCCGGGCCACGAAGTCGTCCGCCGAGAGGTCGCCGAGGCCGTTCTCCGCGAGCCAGGCAGCGAAGCGCTCGAAGTACGCCCGGCCCTGCCCGGTCTTCTTCAGTTCGGCGTTCATCGGCTCCCCCACCTCTTCCTCGTAGCCCTCCCAGGGGACCAGGTTGGGCCAGAGCTGGACGGCCGGCACGCCCCAGCGGTGGGCGAGTACGCGCGCGGGGTAGGCGGTGATGTCGTGCAGGACGAGGTCCGGTTCGTCGCCCTCGAAGGCGGCGACGAGCTGAGGGAGTGCCTGGACGGCGTCATCGAGGAACGGCTCGATGTAGTCGATGGGTTCGCTGCCCCAGTCCTCCGGGTCGGTGGGCAGCGTTGAGGTGTAGATCACCGGCTCCGCTCCGGTGGCGGCCACCTTCTCGGCGAAGGAGGCCGGGATGGCGTAGCTGACGCGGTGCCCACGGGCGACGAGCTCCCGGATCACTTCGAGGCTCGGGTTCACGTGCCCGTGGGCGGCGATGGAGAACATGGCGATGTGGGCGCGCGGGATCGAGGTCATGCCGCTACGGTAAACGAGACGATACGTCTCGTCCAGCGAATTTCGGGATCCTCGGCCGTCCGGATCAGCGCTGGTAGCGGGCCAGGACCCGATTCCCGTCGTCGACCAGGCGTTTCTTCAGTTCATCCGTGCCGATGGCCCCGCTGTAGTACTCCTGGAGGGCAGGGGTGGCGACCTTGTCCTTCCACTCGGGATAGCCGCGGACCGACTGCGCGGGGGCGGGACGAAGCGCGCGGGCGAGAGCGGTACCCGTCGCCCAGCCGTTCTCCCGGGTGTGCAGCGCCGGGTCCGCCAGCGCTTCGGTGCCGGTCGGCAGCATCCAGTCACCCCTGGCCAGCCTGACCATGTTCGCGGGCCGCAACAGGAAGTCGATGAACTGCACGGCCTCCTTCTTGTGCGGGCTCTCCTCCGCGACCGAGAGCGTCTGCGGACTGACCCCCTGCGCGAGCCCGCCGCTGCCGGCCGGCGTGGGCAGCACCGTCCACTCGAAGCCTTCGGGGGCCTGCTCGACGACCTGCTGGCGGTAGGAGAATCCCAGCGGGACCATGGCGTACTTACCGCCGAAAAAGCCGGGGAGCGTGTCCGAGCCTCCCATACCGAGCGCGGAACGAGCCGCGCTGCGGTCGGAGTTGACCTGGTCGCGGACCGCGCCGGGCATGACCCGGTCACCCTCGTCGAAGCGGATGGTCACCTTGCCGTCCGCGCCGCGGTGGAAGAGCTGCCCCCCGGCGGAGAGGCCCAGATTGAGGGTGACGGAGACGGGCTCCTTGAGTGGCCAGGCGACCCCGTACGTCCCCTTCTTCGTCAGCTTCTCGGTGACCTGGCGGAATTCGGGCCAGCTCCAGGGCTTCTCGGGGGTCGGGATCCGTACGCCCGAGGACTCGAGGATCTTCGTGTTCGCTATCAGGACCTTGGGCTCCTGGAGGAAGGGGACCCCGTAGACACCGTCGTCGAAGGTGGTGGTCGCCCAGGACTGCTGCGGGATGTCCCGGGTCAGCCTGCCCGGAAGCAGGGTCCGCAGATCGGCGAGGTAGCCGCCGTACGCGAAGTCCGCCAGGTCGTCGGAGGCGTCGTGGATGATGTCGGGCGCCTCACCGCCCTCGAAGGAGGTGAGCAGCTGGTCGTGGACGTTGTCCCAGCTGCCCTGGACGTAGTCCACCTGGATGCCGGGGTGGGTGGCGTTCCACTCGCGTACGAGCTGTCTGTTGGCGTCGACGGACTCCTTCTGCCAGGCCAGCGACTGGAAGCTGAGCCGGATCACGCCGTCCGTACCGCGGTCGCCCTCCCCCGAGCAGCCGGTCAGCAGAAGGGCGAATGCGGTGGTCACCGCGGCGGCGAGCAGGGGCAGGCGGCGCATCAGTGCTTCACCGCCCCGGCCGTGAGACCGCCCGTGATGCGCTTCTGGATGACCGCGAAGAGCACGAGCGAGGGCAGGGTGGCGAGGAACGCGGCGGCGGCGAGCGGCCCGAGGTCGGCCACGCCCTCCGCGCCCAGGAAGTGGGTGAGTACGACCGGCAAGGTCTGCTTCTCCGGAGTCTTGAGCAGGACGAGCGCGAAGAAGAACTCGTTCCATGCGGTGATGAACGCGAAGAGCGCGGTGGCGACGATCCCGGGGGCGAGCAGCGGCGCGGTGACCGACACGAGGATCCGCGCCTTCCCGGCCCCGTCGACGGCGGCGGCCTCCTCCAGTTCGGGCGGCACCGCCCGTACGTAGCCGGCCAGCATCCAGAGGGCGAAGGGCAGCGACCACACGACGTACACCAGGACCAGCCCCCAGAGCGAGTTGATCAGGTGCAGGTACTTCAGGACCAGGAACAGCGGAATGATCACGAGGACGAAGGGGAACGCCTGGCTGACCACGACCCACCCGGTGGCTGCGGTGGACAGCCGCCCCCGGTGACGGGCCATCACATAGGCCATGGGCGTGGCGATGACGACCGCGATCAGAGCGGCGCAGAGCGCGGCGGTGAGCGAGTTGGCGGCGGCCCGGAGCAGCGGCTGTTCGTCGAAGGCCTGGCGGAAGTTGCCCAGCGTCGGGTCCTCGGGGATCCACGTGGGGTGCAGAGAGCCGAGCTCACGCGCCGGCTTGAAGGCGGTGGAGATCAGCCAGAGGAAGGGGAACGCCAGGAAGACCAGGTAGCAGAGGAGGGCGGCGTACTGCCCGGCGCGTGCGGTTCTGCCCGTACGGAGACTCATGCGTCCTCGCCTCCCCTGAGCCGGCCGACGAGGTAGACGGCGAGGAGCACCGAGATGACGGCGACCATCACGCACCCCATGGCGGCGGCGTAACCGAACTGACCGTAACGGAACGCCTCTTCGTAGGCGAAGAGCATGGGGAGCCGGGTTCGGCCCCCCGGGCCGCCGCTGGTCAGGACGTAGACCAGGGCGAAGGAGTTGAAGTTCCAGATGAAGTTGAGGGCGCTGATCGCGAGTGCCACAGGCCTGATGGCGGGCCAGGTGACGGTACGGAAGCGGCGCCAGGCACCGGCTCCGTCGAGGGCGGCCGCCTCGTGGAGTTCGTGCGGGGTGTTCTGCAGCCCGGCCAGCAGCGCCACGGTGGTCTGCGGCATGCCGGCCCAGACGCCGACGACTATCACGGCGGGCAGCGCGGTGGCGAGTCCGGTCAGCCAGTCCCTGCCGTCACCGAGTCCGAGGTCGCGGATGGTCTCGTTGAGGATGCCGGCGTCGGGGTTGTAGACCAGCCGCCACATGATGCCGACGACGACCTCGGGCATGGCCCAGGGAATGATCGCCAGCGCCCGGGCGAGCCAGCGCATCCTCAGGTTCGCGTTGAGCAGCAGGGCCAGGCCGAGGGCGAGGACGAACTGCGGGACCGTGACCCCGACCGCCCACAGCAGGCCGATCCGGAACGAGTCCCAGAACAGGCCGTCGTGCAGCAGGTCCTGGAAGTTGAGGGCGCCGATCCACTGGGTGGAGCGGGTGCGGCCCGACTGCGCGTCGGTGAAGGCCAGCACGATGCCGTACAGCAGGGGGCCGACGCTCAGGATCAGGATCGGGATCAGCGCGGGCAGCACCAGGAACCAGGCGGCCCCGTCCCGGCGCCGCCCTCCCCCTCGTCCGCCCTGTGGGGCCTTGGGCCCGGACCGCGTCGTCGCGGTCGCCAGTGTCATGAATTCGACCCCTTTACTTCCTCGGATCGGTTTCATCCCGGTATGGCCGCCCGGGCGGCTCCCGTCATCGTGCTGACGCCTCGCCCGTTCGTCAAGGTGGCCTGCGGAGATGAGAAAATCGGGCCATGGACGAGATGCGCGCACGCGAGGTACTGACCGCCGCCGGACTGCCCGGCGGCGCGGAGCTCCTCGCACTGGGCGAGAACGCGGTGTTCGCCGCCGGCGACCTGGTGGTCAAGATCGGCCGGGACGCCACGCACCACCCGGAGCTGCGGGAGCGCGCCGAGCGCGAGGTGGCCGTCGCCCGGTGGCTCGCCGCCTCGGACGTACCCGCGGTGCGGGCCGCCGAACCCCTGGCCCGTCTGGTGGAGGGCCATCCGGTGACCCTGTGGCACCGGCTGCCCGCGGCCGTGCGCCCGTCAGAACCGCGCGATCTGGCCCCGCTCCTCACCCAGGTGCACATGCTGCCCGCGCCGGACGGCTTCACGCTGCCGCGCCGTGAGCTGCTCGGCGGCGTCGAGCGCTGGCTGCGGCTCGCGGGCGACGCGATCGACCCGGCCGACGCGGACTACCTGCGCGGACGGCGCGACGGCTTCGCGAAGGCCGCCGCGGCGCTCGCCCCGCACCTGCCGCCGGGCCCCATCCACGGCGACGCGCTCCCCCGCAACGTCCATGTCGGCCCGGACGGACCGGTCCTGGTCGACCTGGAGACCTTCTCCGCCGATCTGCGCGAGCACGATCTGGTCGTCCTCGCGCTCTCCCGCGACCGGTACGGTCTGCCCGCCCCCGCGTACGACGCGTTCACCGAAGCGTATGGATGGGACGTACGCACCTGGGAGGGGTGCGCGGTGCTGCGCGGGGCCCGAGAGACGGCCAGCTGCGCCTGGGTCTCCCAGCACGCCTCGGCGAACCCCAAGGCACTGGCGGAATTCCGGCGCAGGGTGGCATCACTGCGCCAGGACGACCCGGAGGTGCGCTGGTACCCCTTCTGAACGGCGCTTCCCGGCAGGGCGGAGTCGACGGGCCGGCGGGGTGGCTCCGCCGTCCCGCTGAATCCAGGGTCGCTCGATCGTCACCGTCCGCCCTTCCGGCCGTGCCTGTGGGTGTGCGCCCCTGCCCGGGCGAGGGCGCACCGGCGAGGCCCGGGGGCCGCCCGCGCGGGGCGCTGTGGTCTTCGCACCATGCCCCTCGACCGAGAAACCGAACAGGGGCGAGGCCGACGGGGGTTGCACACGGGGGCCGGAGGAGGCCGGTCGACGCCTTCGGACGCCTCCGATCCCGAAGGCGACCGTGTCCCCGGGCCCCCGCGGCCGGGAGGATCCCCGGGACTCCGCGCGCACATCCGCCCGGACACCGGCGCGGCTTCCTGGACCCCGCACGGCCCACCCGGACACCGGAGCGGCTTCCTGGACGCCCCAGCGGGACGGCCTTCCTTGCACCCGCAATCCGGCCCCTCATAGGTTGACCTCATGGGATTCTTCGACATGCTGACCGGAACCGAGCGCCCCGAGGCCGGGGTCGCGCCACGCTCAGCCGAAGAGTTGCGAACGGCCGTGCTCGGCCTCAACCGGCCGGACGTCCCGTACGTCATCAGCGACGGCGCGGCGCTTGACGCCGATCTGGTGGCGGAGTGGCGGATCGCCGAGCCCGCCTGGGAGACCTTCTTCATCGGGTCCCAGCTGACGCACGCCATCCGGATCCGGATGCGGCTGGCCGAGGAGGTCCCTGAGGTGCGTGCCGTCGAGGAGCAGTGGGAGGTCACCCGTGTCGGGAATCCCCCGCGGCTCCGGGCCTCGGCGGAGTACTCGCGCGGCGCGGGCAGGAACGTCTCCCGCCGCTGGTCGCTCCAACGCGGGGAGAACGGCCGCCTCGAAGCGACGGAGACGTTCAGCTTCGACAGCGCGCAGTTGACCGGCCCCCTGCGGAACGCCGCCCTCGATGCGGGCTGGACCTGGCGCGGAGTGATCTTCGGTAAGCTGTGACGTCCGCGGGCCCATGGCTCGCCGCCCTCACCACGGCCCCTCCCCCCTGTCGCGGGAACACCCGCCCCTCCGGACTCCTGCCCGGACGAGGACGTGCCCGGCAGGCCTCCGCCTGCTGCGGGAGGTGGACCGGCCGCCCTCCGCGGAATCCGGCCGCACGTATGCTTCGGCGACCGCCTTGATCATCCGAAATGGAGCTCGGCATCGGTCAGTGCCGGAAAGACCGGGCCGGAGCTGTCATCGGACGAACTGGCCGCGTGGCTCGCCGACAAGCTCGCTTCCACGACGGGCCGGCCGAAGCCGGACATCACGTGCCCGGAGGATCTCGCCGGAAAGGTCGGCGCCGAAACCCGGTGCACGCTCACCGCGGGCGACGGCAGCACCCTGGGCGTCCCGGCCACCGTCACATCCGTCGACGGGGAGCAGATCCACTACGACTTCGAGGCCGACGAGACGGCCTCACCGGCTCCGAACTGACACTTCGGAGTCGCCCTCTCCCGCCTGCGGCTCGCGCCTCCGGGGGATGAGCGGCCAGGCCGGTTCGACGACCGCCGCCGGGTCCCCGGTGCGCCGCAGATAGGCCTGCAGGGAGAGCGACTGCTCTGCTGCCGCGCGCGTCTGGAGGCCGTGCAGGTCCTGCAACGGCATCACGCCGACCGGCTCGTGCTTCTCGCCCATGCGCCGGACCACCCGGGCAGCGGCGACGGCGTCCGCCCTGGCATCGTGAGCGTCGTCGAGTGACACCCCGTAGTGGGCGCAGAGTGCGTGGAGCGCCCGCTTCCCCTTCCGGTACTTGTCGACGTGCTTGTCGATCACCAAGGGGTCGATGACGGGGGAAGGTACGTCGCCCAGTCGCTCGCTGACCGACTCCACCGCGTACCGCCGGCACTCACGGTCGAGCAGGGACAAGTCGTATCGTGCGTTCATCACCACCAGGGGCACCCCCGCGCGCAGCCCGTCGGCGACGGTCCGTGCGATCTCCTCGACCGCCGATGCCGCCGGCACCCCGTGCTCGCGGGCGCGTTCGGTCGAGATGCCGTGGATCGCAGAGGCCTGTTCCGGTATCGCCACACCGGGGTTCAGCAGCCAGGTCCGCTCCTCCGACACGGATCCGTCCGCCTCCAGCCGGACGACCGCCGCCGTCACGATGCGGTCGGTCTCGACGTCCGTGCCCGTGGTCTCCAGGTCGAACGCCGTCAACGGCCCGCTGACCCAGCTCATCGGGCGCCCCCCGCCTCGACGGCGGCGCCGGTGGCGCTCCGGCCCTCCAGCGGTTCCGTGTGGCTCGTCCCCGGGCCGAAGCCGACCGGGCACTCCTGGTGCCAGCTCATCCCGCAACTCCTTCTGTGGTGCGTTCCCCCAAGTGGTGACCACCTTCGCACGCACCACTGACAACGCCGGCAGGGGCGTCAGGAGACGGGCCTGGAGTCCGTCCAGACCGACTCGAACTCCTCGCGGTACGTCTCGAAGAGGCCGTGTTCACTGTCCTGCCCCGCTCTGACCACCGCACGCCCTCCGCCGCGCAGCACCAGAACGGGTGCCTCCATACCTCGTGCGCGCCGCAGATAGGGCTGGACGACGCCGACCGCGTCGGGGCCGTCGCCGTCGACGAGATAGGCCGTGAAGCGCGGGGTCTCGTCGAAGACGTGGATCTGGAAGGCCCCGGGGTCGCGGAGCTTGGAGCGGACCCGGCGCATGTGGAGGATGTTCATCTCCACGGAGCGGCTCAGTTCACCCTTCTTGAGCCCCAGTTCGCGCTCCCGGCGCTTCACCGCGCTGCTGGCCGGGTTGATGAACAGCAGCCGGACCCGGCAGCCCGACTCGGCGAGCCGGACCAGCCGGCGCCCGGAGAAGTTCTGCGTGAGGAGATTGAGCCCTATACCGATCGCGTCCAGCCGGCGCGCCCCGCCGAACAGGTCCTCGGCGGGCAGCTGCCGCTGGAGCCGCACCCGGTCCGGGTGGACGGACACCACGTCCGCGTAGCGGTCACCGACGAGCTCCTCCACGGCGTCCACCGGCAGCCGGTCGGCGGACGGGACCGCTGCCCCGCTGCCCAGGATCTCCAGGAGCCGCCCGGAGGCCCGTTCGGCCTGTGCCAGGACCGCCTCGTTCAGCGCACGGTTGCGGGAGACGACGTTGCGCGCGACCTCCAGCTCGTCCAGGGCGAGCTCCACCTCGCGGCGGTCGTCGAAGTACGGTTCGAAACAGGGCCAGTGCTGGACCATCAGCTCACGGAGCTGCGGCAGCGTGAGGAAGCTGAGGACGTTGTCGTCGGCGGGATCGAGCAGGTAGCCCTTGCGGCGCGAGACCTCCCGGACCGCGACGGCGCGCTGCACCCACTCCTGCCCCGCGGGTCCCGCGGCGGCCACCACCCAGTCCTCACCGTGCACCGGTTCGTAGATCGGCCGGATCACGGCGGAGACCACGGCACGCAGCCGCTGTTCCACCAGATTCAGCCAGATGTACGCACGCCCGGCCCGCTGGGCCCGTGTGCGGACCTCGTTCCAGGCGTCCGCTCCCCAGTCCAGCTCAGCACCGATCTCCATGGGCTGCGCGAGGGAGACGGCCCCCGGCGGGGCATCGGTCGGTTCCCCCTCGTGACCTGCGTCACCTGGGGGCAGCTCGAACCCTCCCGAGCTCACCCGTGTACCGCCTTCCACTCCCCCACCAACGATCAAGGAAGGGTACTCCGGCAGCGGGAGCCGGTGCAGCCGGATGCACAGGCTCCTCACTCAACTCCCCTATGCGCCGGGCCCGTTCCTTGCGGTGAGATCAGGTGGAGTGAGATGGTTCATAGTGATTGCGCACCCTCTCGCACGCCGCATACCGGACGGAGGATCCGCCCGGAGGCCCGGGCCCCTGTCCGGGCGACACCGAGGTGCCCCAGGTTGACCGGCCCGGCAGAAGACATGACGGAACCCGGCCGCACCGGTCGACATACTAGGTACAGGACCGTCTTTCGGGGAGTATCGGGGCGAAAACCCCCAGCACCCGGATCAGAAGTGGAAGAGTCCTATCTATGCAGGTCTGGCCGGGACACGCGTATCCCCTCGGCGCCACGTACGACGGCGCCGGAACCAACTTCGCGGTCTTCTCGGAGGCCGCCGACCGGATCGAGTTGTGCCTGTTGCACGACGACGGTTCGGAAACGGCGGTGGAACTCCGTGAGACCGACGCCTTCGTCCGTCATGCCTATCTGCCCGGGGTGATGCCGGGGCAGCGCTACGGCTTCCGTGTGCACGGGCCCTACGAACCGCAGCGCGGGCAGCGCTGCAATTCGGCGAAACTGCTCCTCGATCCGTACGCGCGTGCGATCTCGGGGAAGATCCAGTGGGGCGAGGCGGTGTACGGCTATCCGTTCGGCAAGCCGGACGAGCGCAACGACCTCGACTCGGCGCCCCACACGATGAGCTCGGTCGTGGTCAATCCGTACTTCGACTGGGGGGACGACCGCCGCCCGCGTACGGACTACCACCGCACGGTGATCTACGAGGCACACGTCAAGGGCCTGACGATGCTTCACCCGGGCCTGCCCGAGGAGCTGCGCGGCACCTACGCGGGCCTCGCGCACCCCGAGATCATCGCCCACCTGACGGAGCTGGGTGTCACCGCGATCGAGCTGATGCCGGTGCACCAGTTCGTCCAGGACCACCGGCTCGCCGACGCCGGGCTGGCCAACTACTGGGGCTACAACACCATCGGATTCTTCGCCCCGCACAACGCGTACGCCTCCTGGGGCGACCGCGGCGAACAGGTGCTGGAGTTCAAGCAGGCGGTGAAGGCGCTGCACCAGGCCGGCATCGAGGTGATCCTCGACGTCGTCTACAACCACACCGCCGAGGGCAACCACCTCGGCCCGACCCTCTCGTTCCGCGGCCTCGACAACGCCTCGTACTACCGGCTGGCCGACGACCAGAAGTACTACATGGACACCACCGGCACCGGGAACTCCCTGCTGATGCGGTCGCCTCACGTCCTTCAGCTGATCATGGACTCGCTGCGGTACTGGGTGACCGAGATGCACGTGGACGGTTTCCGTTTCGACCTGGCCGCGACGCTCGCGCGCCAGTTCCACGAGGTGGACCGGCTGTCGTCGTTCTTCGACCTCGTGCAGCAGGACCCGGTGGTCAGCCAGGTCAAACTGATCGCCGAACCCTGGGACGTGGGTGAGGGCGGCTACCAGGTGGGCAACTTCCCGCCGCTGTGGACCGAGTGGAACGGCAAGTACCGGGACACGGTGCGGGATCTGTGGCGGGGCGAGCCCCGGACCCTCGCGGAGTTCGCCGGGCGCCTCACGGGCTCCTCGGACCTCTACCAGGACGACGGCCGACGCCCGCTGGCCTCGATCAACTTCACCACCTGCCACGACGGTTTCACACTGCACGATCTGGTCTCGTACAACGAGAAGCGCAACGACGCCAACGGCGAGGGCAACCGGGACGGCGAGAGCCACAACCGTTCGTGGAACTGCGGCGCGGAAGGAGAGACCGACGACAAGGAGATCCTGGAGCTGCGCAGCCGTCAGATGCGCAACTTCATCGCCACGTTGATGCTCTCCCAGGGCGTGCCCATGCTGAGCCACGGCGACGAGTTCGCGCGGACGCAGCGGGGCAACAACAACGGCTACTGCCAGGACAACGAGCTCTCCTGGGTCCACTGGCCCGATCCGGCCGCCGCGTCGCACGCCGAGGACGGCGACGAGGACGGCGGCGGCACGGACACGAGCCTGCTGGAGTTCACCCGGGCGATGGTGTGGCTGCGGCGCGACCACCCCGTCTTCCGGCGCCGGCGCTTCTTCCACGGCCGTCCGGTGGAGGGCACCCACGACGAACTCTCCGACATCGCGTGGTTCACCCCCCGGGGCGAGGAGATGACCCAGCGGGACTGGCAGGCCGCGCACGCCAAGGCCATGACGGTCTTCCTGAACGGTCACGCGATCTCCGAACCGGGCCCTCGCGGCGAGCGGATCGCCGACGACTCCTTCCTGCTCATGTTCAACGCGGCCGCCGAGAGCCTGGAGTTCACCGTCCCGATGAACCACGGCAGGCAGTGGCAGGTCGTCGTGGACACCGCGATCCCGGACGGGGTACCGCCCGGCGCGGGACCCAAGGTGTCCGCGGGCGAGCGGGTGACGCTGGTCGGGCGCAGTCTGACCGTGCTCAAGCGTCCGGCGTAGGCCGAAGGGGTGACGGGCACCGGCCGTGCGGCCCCCGGGGGCGGGGCCGGGTCGCGGAGAAGGTGGGAGAGAGGCGTCCGGCTGGGTACGTACGAGTCCATGACGCCCACCGCCACGTACCGGCTGCAGCTCCAGCCGGACTTCCCGTTCGCCGCCGCCGCGGACGCCGTGCCGTACCTCGCCGAGCTCGGCGTCTCCCACCTGCACCTGTCCCCCGTGCTGGAGGCCGTGCCCGGTTCCGGGCACGGTTACGACGTCGTCGACCACACCACGGTGCGGGCCGAGTTCGGTGGCGAGGAGGGCCTGCGGGAGCTGGCCGGCACGGCACACGCCCACGGCCTCCGGATCGTCCTGGACATCGTGCCGAACCACATGGCCGCCGCGCCCCGGCACAACGTGCCGCTGTGGGAGGTGCTGCGCGAGGGCCCGGAATCCCCGTACGCCCGCTGGTTCGACATCGACTGGGCGGCCGGCGGCGGGAAGGTGCTGCTCCCCGTGCTGGCGGGGCGCGTGGGCGAGGAGAGCGGCGGCTTCGAGCCGGGCACCAGGGAGGACGGCACACCCGTGCTCCGCTACGGCGATCTGGAGCTCCCCCTCCGCGCGGGGACGGAGAACCTCCCGCTGCACGGGCTCCTGGCGGCCCAGCACTACCGGCTCGCGTGGTGGCGACTGGCCAGGACGGAGCTGAACTACCGGCGGTTCTTCACCATCTCCGATCTGATCGGTGTGCGGGTGGAGCACCCCGAGGTCTTCGCCGCCACCCACGGCAAGATTCTCGAACTGGTCCGCGACGGAGTCGTCGACGGGCTGCGCGTCGACCACCCGGACGGGCTGGCCGATCCGGCCGCGTATCTCGGGCGGCTCAGCGACGCCACCGGTGGACGGTGGACGGTCGTCGAGAAGATCCTGACCGGTTCCGAGGCGCTGCCGGCCGGCTGGGCGGTCGCGGGGACGACCGGCTACGACGCGCTCCACCGGATCGACGGCCTGTTCACCGACCCGATGGGCGCGGCGGACCTGCTCGGCCGGTACCGGGACTTCGCCGGTCCTCCCGGGGACCGTGGCGGCTACTGGACCGCGACCGTGCGCCGTGCGGCGTACCGCGTGGTCACCCATGAGTTGGCAGCCGAGACGGAGTGGCTGACCCGCCTCGCCGTCGAAGCGTGTGCCGGGGACCCCGCACTGCACGACCACGCGCCGTGGGCACTCCGCACGGCGGTGCGCGAGCTGCTGGTGCGGGTGCCCGTCTACCGGCCGTACGTGACGGCGGGCGGCCCGCTCACCGAGATCGCCGAGTCGACGCTCCCCGCCGAGGCGGTCCGGGACGCCAGAGCGGTGTTCTCCGTCCCACAGGAGGCGGACGCCGTCGACGTGGTGCGGGATCTGGCGCTGGGCCGTCTCGGCGACGGACCGCAGCACGCGGCGTTCTGCGCCCGGTTCGCGCAGACGGCGTCCGCGCTGCACGCCAAGTCGGTGGAGGACACCGCGTTCTACCGCTACGTCCCCTTGATCTCGGCGACCGAGGTGGGCGGTGATCCGGGACGGCCTGCGGTGAGCCCGGAGGAGTTCCACGCCTTCTGCGCCCGTGTGGCCAGGGACTGGCCGGCCACCGGCACGGTGCTGACCACTCACGACACCAAGCGCAGCGGGGACGTACGGGCCCGGATCGCGGTCCTGTCCGAGTGCCCCGAGCGGTGGTCCTCGCTGGTGGCGCAGCTCTCCCGGACGGTTTCGGTGCCTGCCCCGGACCCCCAGCTGGCCTGGCAGTCCTGGCAGGCGGCGTTCGGCTGCGCGGGTCTTCCGGCGCGCGAGATGGCGGGCAGGCTGGAGCCCGCGCTGCTGAAGTCCGTGCGTGAGGCCGGTCTGTTCACCAGCTGGACCGAGCCGGATCCGGTGTACGAGCGGGCCGTGACCGACTTCGTTGCGGCCGGGCCGGGCAGTGACGGGGGCGGGACGCGGTCGATGATGACCGAGTTCGCGGACACGGTCGCCCCGTTCGTCCGGGCCAACATCCTGGGTGCCGCGCTGGTGCATCTGACGATGCCCGGCGTGCCCGACCTGTACCAGGGCTCGGAGCGGGAGTACATCGCGCTGGTCGACCCGGACAACCGGCGGCCGTTCAGCAGGCCCGCCGGAGGCGGCGACGAGAAGGCCGCGCTGACCACGGCCGCGCTGCGCCTGCGTCGGGAACGGCCGGAACTCTTCGGCGAGTCGGGCACCTACGCCCCCTTGGCGGCGCGGGGCCCCGCGGCCGCGCACTGTCTGGCGTTCTGCCGGTCCGGCGAGGTGGTGACCGCGGTGACGCGGCTGTCGCTGAGGCTCGACGAGGACGGCGGCTGGCGCGACACCGAGCTGACACTGCCCGACGAGGGCCCGTGGACGGACCTGTTGTCGCCCGGCCGGGAGTTCACGGGGCACGTGGTCACCGTGGCGCGGCTCTTCGCGGACCGGCCGGTGGCGCTTCTGTCGCGGGTGGGAGTGGCTTCCGGCCGCGGCTGAGGGGCCGTCCCGGCTCCCGCGTTCCGCGAGGCCGGCCTGCGCGGTACGAGGGGCCCGCCCGGCGAGGCGGCGGTCAGCGCTCCGCGGAGGGGCCGAACCTGTGGGGAGCGAGAGTGGTCAGCAGCGAGCTGACCACGAGGTCGGTCGAGGCTGCCATGTCCACGGCGTCCGGGGACAGCAGCCACTGCACCTGCAGTCCGTCCATGACGGCGATGACGGCGTTGGCGGCGGTCTCGGCCTGCTCCGCGCGGTCGGCGGGCAGGTCGCATGCCTCGCGCAGGGCATCGGCGACGAATGCGCGCAGTCCGCTGTACCGGTCGCGGAAGTAGGTCTGGGCGGGGTGGTCTTCGGTGACGGACTCGGCCGACAGCACGGCGTACAGCCGAACGATGCCTTCCCGTTCGGCGTTGCGCAGAGCGGTGTCCACCAGGTGGCGCAGGAATTCGAGCCCTCGCGGCCGGTCGGCTCCGAGCTGCTCGATGTCCGTCTGGTCGCGCAGCTCGAGGACGCTGGTGAGCAGGAGTGCCTTGGACCGGAAGTAGTGCAGGACGCCCGCCTGGGTCAGACCGGCCTGGTCCGCGATCTCGGCGAGCGAGGCGTTGTTGTAGCCGCGGGCGCCGAAGGTGTCCATCGCGATGTGCAGGATGCGCTGCTGCCGCTGCTTGGCCTCCGCACTGCGCGGGGTGCGGGGACGGGCCTTGTGGGCGGGTGTGCCTGCTGAAGGGTTACTCACCTGCCGCAGCCTAATCGCGCTCGCTCTCACGGTCCTCGGTCCTTCCACGCGCCGCAGAACAAGTGACTCACATCACTTACTAACCACTCAGTGAGTGTGTTTTCATATCGACGTCGCCCGGACTCCCCTTATCCAGGCGGCAGTTGACCGCCGGTATCGCGACCACCGGCCCGGGTGAGACCGACGGGCCACCGGCCGCCGTGCGCACCACCCCTTCAGGTAAGCCGCCCGGCCGCGCCTCGCCGAGCAACACGGCGGGGTGCGGCCGCGGACCACCCGCACAGGTACGAACCGAAGGAGCCGCACCATGTCACCACTCAGTCCCGCCCGCCGCCGGTGGACAGGAGCCGCAGGCGCCGCGCTGGCCCTGGCCCTCGCCGGCCTCGGCCTGCCCGGCACCGACGCCGCCCAGGCCGCCGGCCCCACCGCCCAGGTATGGATCACCACTCCGGACGGCAGCAGGAAACTGGCCGCCGACGGCAGCCTTCCCTTCACCTCCACGCCCCAGCCCGTCGACATACGCATCGACGCCGGCAGCAAGGGCCAGAGGTTCACCGGTGCCGGCGCCTCGGTGACCGGAGCCTCCGCGCACCTCATCCGGAGCCTTCCCCAGGACAAGCGCGACGAGCTGATGAGATCGCTGTTCTCCACCAGCGACGGCATCGGCCTCAACTACCTGCGTCAGCCGTTGGGTGACTCCGACTTCAACGCCGCCGGCGGCTTCCACAGCTACGAGGACACCCGCGGCGTCTTCTCCATCGCCCGCGACAGGAGCGAGATCATCCCGGTGCTGAAGCAGGCCACCGGCATCAACCCCGCCATCCGCTTCATGGGCTCTCCCTGGTCCCCGCCCGCCTGGATGAAGACCAACAACTCACTCGTCGGCGGCAGTCTGAGGACCGAGAGCCACCAGGACTACGCCGACTACCTGGTCAAGGCCATCCGGGCGTACGGCCAGGAAGGCATCGTCCTGACCGATCTGACCGCGCAGAACGAACCGGAGTTCGCGGCCTCGTATCCGTCGATGACCATGACGTCGGCCCAGCAGGCGGAGTTCTTCAAGGTGCTCGACCGGACTCTCACCGCTGCCGGTCTGCCCACCAGCCTCCTGGCGTACGACCACAACTGGGACCATCCGAACTACCCGGTCGAGGTCTTCGACGGGACCCGGGGCATCAACCGGGTGATCGGCGCCGCCTTCCACTGTTACGGCGGAGCCCCCTCGGCCCAGCAGCGGGTCGTCGACGCGGGCAAGCGCGTCTTCTTCACCGAGTGCTCGGGCACCGACAGCGCCACCCCGGGCACGACCTTCGCCGACACACTGCGGTGGCACGCCGAGAACCTCGTCGTGCAGAACATGCGCAACGGCGGTGAGACCGTCATCAACTGGAATCTCGCCCTCGACCGGAACGGCGGGCCCCACCAGGGTGGCTGCGGCAACCGGTGCAACGGTGTCGTCGAGATCGGAGACGGCAACGTCAGCCGCAACGCCGAGTACTACGTCCTCGGCCACGTCAGCAAGTTCGTCAAGGCCGGTGCCACCCGCATCGGCTCCACCAGCCAGGGCGGCGGCGGCGTGCAGAACGTCGCCTTCCAGAACCCCGACGGCAGCCGCGCCGCCTACGTGGTCAACACGGCTTCCGGTGCACAGCGGCTCTCACTGACCGACAGCGGCAGGTCCCTCGCCTACACCCTGCCCGCCGGCGCGGTCGCCACCTTCGTCTGGGACGGCACGGGCGGCACCACCGACCCGCCCGCCGGCTCGATCGACCCGAGCACCTGGTACCAGGTGAGGAACAGCAACAGCGGTGCGTGCCTGGACGCCGCCGACTGGGGTACCGCCGACGGCACCCCGCTCCAGCAATGGGCCTGTGGAACCGGCGCCAACCAGAGCTGGCAGTTCCGCCCCGCCGGCGACGGCACCTACCAGGTCGTCAACCGGCACAACGCCAAGGCGTGGGACGTCGACGGCGGTGCGGGTGCCACCGGCAACGGCACCAGGGTCCACCTGTGGACATACGGGGGCGGAAGCAACCAGCAGTGGAAGCCCGAGTCCGCCGGCGGCGGCGGGCAGTACCGTTTCACCGCCCGTCACAGCGGCAAGTGCCTGACGGTGGAGGGATCGTCGACCGCCGACGGCGCCAGGCTCTCCCAGCAGCCGTGCGACGGTTCCGCCGCTCAGGCGTTCACCCTGGCCGGCTGACGCGCCGGTGCCGTGACCGGCGACGTCCTGACGGGGCGTCGTCCGGGACGGCACCGCGGCCCTTGCCGTGCCGGGCCGGTCGCGAGGAACGGCGCTTCGTCCGCACCGGCCGGGGTGCGGACGCGGCTCGTCCTCAGACCGGGGGTACCGGCAGCGACGCCGTGAGCCGGAAGGTCATCCGGCCGAAGCTGACCTGGTCGCCGTCGCGGACCACGACCGATCCGACGACCCGCTGGCCGTTGACGCACGTGCCGTTCGTCGAGCCCAGGTCGCGCAGGATCCACCGGCTGCCGTGCGCGGTCAGCTCGGCGTGCAGCCGCGAAACCGTCTCGTGGCTGAGCCGGAGTCCGTTGCCCGGGTCTCGGCCTATGCGCAGCGGGTGCGGACCGGGCACGGGCAGCAGGAGCCGGGGAAGCCGCTCGGACTGCCATGCCCTGCGCACCCGGGCCGGGAAGGCGGAGACCCCGCCCACCGCGCGGAACAGGCCGCGGGACCAGCGCCCGCCGGACTCCAGGTCGGAGGTGAGCGCCGCCAGTTCTTCCGGGCGCCGGGCCGTCAGGGCCAGTTCCATGCGCCGCAGGAAGGTGTCATGGGAGAGCTTGCCCTGCGCGGCGCCGTCTCTGAGCACACCGAGAACACGGTCGCGCTGGGCGTCCGACAGCCGCGCGGGATACGTGTAGGGCTCGAAGGAGGACGTCACAGCACCGATTGTCGGCCCGACAGGCCCGGGGTGTCCAGACGATGCCCGTTTCCGGCCCGCCTGACCTGCGTGGCAGTGGGGAAATACCGCCCGCTGGGCGCCGTGCGGTTGCTATCGTCACGGGCCGCCGCCACCGCGCGCGGCACCCCGTCGAGGAGACTCCGTGATTCCTGCACCATCGGAACTGACCATCCGTCCGCTCACCGGGGCGGACGAACTCGGTCTCTTCTGCCGCCTTTCCTACGTGCTCGACCACGAGCTCGCCGACGACCTCGCCACAGGGCGCCGTCGCCCCGACTGGATGTGGGTGGCCCTGCGCGGCCGGCGAGTCGTCGGCCGGCTCTCCTGGTGGACGGGGGAGGAAGGCGGCAGTCCTCAGTTCCTGGACTTCTTCGACCTGGACGACACCCTGCCGGAGCCGGAACGCGGCGCGATCGGGCTGGAGTTGCTGGAGAAGGCGACGGCCGCGGTCGTCCCCGCCGGGGCCGCCCGGCCGGAGTACGGCCGGTTCGTCCCGCCGGACTGGCGCGAGGACCCCGTCGCCCGCGATGCCGTGGAGGCCCGGACACGGGTCATGGAGGCGAGCGGCGCCCGGATGCTGGTCGAGCGGCTGCGCCTGGAGTGGCGGGCGGGGACGCCGGTGCCCGAGGACACCGGCCGGCTGGTGTTCCGCCCGGTCACCGGACGCGAGGACCTCGTCGCGCTGATGACCCCGGTGATGGAGGGCACGCTGGACGCGCACGGACAGCAGGACCTGGCGTCCGGGCTGAGTGCCCGCGATGCCGCGGAGAAGCAGTACGACGAGGAGTTCGCCGGCCTCAGGACGCCGCAGGAGTGGTGGCGGATCGCCGAGCTGCCCGGCGGGGAGCCGGTGGGCTTCGTCATTCCGGCGCGCAACAACTACCACCCGATGATCGCCTACATCGGCGTACTGCCGGTGCACCGGGGGCGCGGCTACATCGACGACATCCTGGCCGAGGGCACCCGCGTGCTCGCGGCGCAGGACGTGGAACGCATCAGGGCCGCGACCGACCTCGGCAACGTCCCGATGGCGAAGTCCTTCGAGCGGCTCGGCTACGTCAACTTCGAGCGTGCTTTCGACATGGTGTGGGACCAGCCGTAAACCGGTGGACGTGACGTGCCGGAGCCCGTAGCGTCGGCTCCCGGACATCCACCCGGACAGGGAAGGAGGCGAGACACGTGCGTGACCTCGGCAGCACCCGCAGCACCACGTTCACGCGCTCCCGCCCCGTCCGCAGGACGGTGTCGGACCCGGTCTGACCGGGGGCGCTCGCATCGCGTCACCGAGTCCCGGAGGACACCGCCATGACCGTTCCGGTCATCCGTCCGCTCACCAGGAGCGACGGACATCTCTTCGATTCCCTGCAGGGCCCCTCGCTCGTCGGCCGTGCCGCGTTCGGCCACCGCTACGCCACCGTGCAGGAAGGCGGTGAGTACCGCCCCGAGTGGACCTGGGTGGCCCTGCGCGACGGCGTCGTCGTCGCCCGGGCAGCCTGGTGGGGCGGGCCCGAGGACACCGAACCCGTCTTGCTCAACCACTTCGACTTCGCCGACGGCGAGGACGCGGCGGGCGCCGAACTGCTCCGCCGTGCCCCGTGGTCCGTCGAGTACGAACTGATCGTGCCGCCGGGCTGGCGGGAGGTGCCCGAGGTGCGCGCGGCGGCCTCCGCGCGGATCGCGGCGGCGGAGGCGGCCGGGATGAAGCCGCTGGTCGAGCGTTACCGCTACGAGTGGACGCCCGCGGACGGCCTGCCCGAACGGCCCGGGCGGCTGGTCTTCCGCGAGGAGCCGGACGACGCGGTGATCCTCGATGTGCTGCGCCGGGTCCACTCCGAGACGCTGGACGCCCACGCCCGGCGCGCCATCGAGGGCCCGGGCGGTCTGGAGCAGGCCGCCCAGGAGGAACTGGACTTCTTCAACTGGTGCCCCTCGCCCCGCTCCTGGTGGCAGCTCGCCCACACCCCCGACGGCGCACTCGCGGGCATCCATGTGCCCGCCCGCAATCCGGGCGGCCCGTGCATCGGCTTCATCGGCGTGGTCCCCGAGGCACGGGGGCACGGCTACGGCTACGACCTGCTCGTCGAGTGCACCCGCTTCCTCGCCGGTGAGGGTGCCACGGCCGTCGCGGGCGCTACGGACCGGGGCAACGTGCCGATGGCCACCGCGTTCGCCCGGGCGGGCCACCGCATCACCCAGGAGCGCGTTCACCTGGTGTGAGCGCCGGTTCGTGGGTGCCTCCCGTGCGCTGGGCGCGGATCACGTCGCGGTACCAGGCGTAGGACTCCTTCGGGGTCCGCCGCAGGGTCTCGTAGTCGATGTGGACCAGGCCGAACCGCTTGCTGGCACCCTCGGTCCATTCGACGTTGTCGGTCAGTGACCAGGTGAAGTAGCCACGCACGTCGACGCCCGCGTCGATGGCCGTACGCAGCGCCTCCAGGTGCCCTTCCAGGAAGGCGATGCGACGGCCGTCGGCGACGGGCTCGTCGACGGCGCAGCCGTTCTCCGTGATGTAGACGGGCGGCAGCCGGTCGCCGAAGCGGTCCCTCAGCTGACCGAGCGTCTCGGCGAGCCCCTGGGGGACGACGGGCCAGCCGAAGTCGGTGGTGTCGTAGCCCTCGATCTCCCTGATCCCGAAGGGGAGACCGGCCGGCATCGAGTAACCGGAGAAGGAGTCGAGCGCTCCGGGCCTGGGGGCGCCCACGAGCGTCGGGTTGTAGTAGTTGACGCCGTACCAGTCGAGAGGCACGGAGATGACCTTGAGGTCGTCCTCGACCGGCCCCGGCATCAGTGCGGCGAAGCCTTCGTCGGGATAGCGGCCGGTGAGGACCGGGTCGGCGAACAGCCAGTTGGTCAGGGTGTCGTAGATCTGCGCTCCCATGCGGTCCTCGTCGGAGTCCCCCGCCGTCCAGACGGGGGTGTGCGAGAGCGCGACGCCGATGTTGCCGGCGCCTGCGGCGCGCAGGGCCCGTACGGCCAGCCCGTGGGCGAGCAGCTGGTGGTGGGCGGCCGGGAGCGCGTCGAAGAGGAGCGTGCGGCCGGGGGCGTGCTCGCCGAGCGCGTAGCCGAGCATCGTGACCTCGGCCGGCTCGTTGATGGTGATCCACATGGGGACCCGGTCGGCGAGGCGTTCGGCCACGATGCCCGCGTACTCGGCGAAGCGGTAGGCGGTGTCCCGGTTGAGCCAGCCGCCCGCCTCGTCCAGCGGGAGCGGGGTGTCCCAGTGGTAGAGGGTCGGGGCCGGGATGATGCCGTGGGCGCAGAGTTCGTCGACGAGCCGGTCGTAGAAGTCCAGTCCTGCGGGGTTGAGCGAGCCGCTGCCACCGGGCACGACCCGGGGCCAGCTGATGGAGAAGCGGAAGGCGTCCGCGCCGAGCCCGGCGAGCAGGGCGACGTCCTCACGGTAGTGCTCGTGGAAGCCGGTGCCCCGGGTGGTGTCGGTGCCGTCCTTGATCCGGCCGGGCTGGGCGGCGAACGCGTCCCAGCCGGAGGGCCCTTTGCCGTCGGCGTCGAAGGCCCCCTCCGTCTGGAAAGCGGAGGCGGAGGCGCCCCACAGGAAGCCGGGTGGGAAGGTCGGCACGGTCATCTCGGCCTCCAGCAGCCGTAAGAGGGACCTCGTGTTACTGCCCGGGCTCCTCACGAATGAGCCGAAGCCGGTAGGGCAATGATCAGGACCAGACCTTAATCGCCACTTACGGGCTCGCTCCAGTGTCCCGGGGCCGTGCGTGCGAATTCCGCCGATCATGGAGCCTCCGGCGAGGCATCCGGTTCATGGACGAGGAGTGATGGATGCAGTTCGAGGTGTGGGCCCCTGAGGCCGGGTCGGCCCTGCTGTGCGTGGCGGGCGGGCGCCTGCCGATGGAGCGCGACCCGCTGCGCGCGGGCTGGTGGACGGCGGAGGCCGAGGCGGCGGACGGTGACCGTTACGGCTTCTCGCTCGACGACGGGCCCGTGCTGCCCGATCCGCGCTCCCGCCGCCAGCCGGACGGGCCCGACGGCGAGAGTGCCGTCGTCGACCACGCCGCGTACGACTGGCGTACCGCCTGGGCCGGGCGCGGGCTGCCGGGCGCGGTCCTGTACGAACTGCACGTCGGTACGTTCACGGAGGCGGGCACCTTCGACGCCGCCGCCGAACGGCTCGGCCACCTCGTGGACCTCGGCATCACCCATGTGGAGCTCATGCCCGTCTGCCCCTTCCCGGGAACACACGGGTGGGGGTACGAAGGAGTGTCCCTCTGGGCGGTGCACGAGCCCTACGGCGGTCCGGACGGATTGAAGCGCTTTGTCGACACGGCGCACGGGCTGGGTCTCGCCGTCCTCCTGGACGTGGTCCACAACCACCTGGGGCCCTCGGGCAACCACCTCCCGGCCTTCGGCCCGTACTTCACGGACACGCACCACACCCCCTGGGGCTCGGCCGTCAACCTCGACGCCCCCGGATCGGACGAGGTCCGCGCCTATCTGCTGGGCAGTGCGCTCGCCTGGCTGCGGGACTACCGCCTGGACGGCCTGCGGCTGGACGCCGTCCACGCGCTCGCCGACGGGCGGGCACTCACCTTCCTGGAGGAGCTCTCCACAGCCGTCGACACCCTCGCCTCGGAGCTCGGCCGGCCCCTCGGCCTGATCGCGGAGTCCGACCTCTGCGACCCCCGTACGACGACTCCGCGCCCGGAGGGCGGCATCGGGCTGCACGCCCAGTGGAACGACGACTTCCACCATGCCCTGCACACCGCGCTCACCGGGGAGTCCCAGGGCTACTACGCCGACTTCGCGACAGCCCCGCTTGCCGCCCTCGCCAAGACCGTGACCAGGGCGTTCTTCCACGACGGTACGTACTCCAGCTTCCGGAGCCGCACGCACGGCCGCCCCGTCGACGTCACCCGGACGCCCGCCCACCGTTTCGTCGGCTACGCCCAGACCCACGACCAGATCGGCAACCGCGCCCTCGGCGACCGGCTCGCCGCCGGGCTCTCCCCCGGGCTCCAGGCGTGCGCGGCGGCCCTCGTCCTCACCGGGCCGTTCACCCCGATGCTCTTCATGGGCGAGGAGTGGGGAGCCCGCACCCCGTGGCAGTTCTTCACCGACCACACCGACCCGGAGCTCGCCCGCGCCGTGCGTGACGGCAGGCGGAGGGAGTTCGCGGCACACGGGTGGGCCGAGGGGGACATCCCCGATCCGCAGGACCCGGCCACCAGGAACCGCTCCTGCCTCGACTGGAGCGAGCCGGAGCGCGAGCCCCACGGCCGGCTGCGCGCCTGGCACCGCGAGCTGATCACCCTGCGCCGCGCCCTGCCGGACCTCTCCGATCCGGACCTGGCCTCGGTGAGGACGGCCTTCGACGAGGAAGCCCGCTGGATCGCCTGCCGACGCGGCGACCTTCGGATCGCGGTCAACCTTTCCGGGAAGCCCGCCGCCATTCCGCTGGGCGCCGGTCGTCACCGGGCCGGAGGGGGAAGGGTACTGGCCGCCTGGGAGCCGGCCGAGGCTCCCGGTGCCGACGGAGTGCTGCACCTGCCGCCGGAATCGTGTGTCGTACTCGCCGACGACTGAACAACTCCCTTGCCTTCGTGTGCACTTCAACTCCTACAGTCACGGCGAGTGCTGGAGACCGGACAGAGGGAAATCATGAAGCAGCGTTTTCTGGGCCGTTCAGGCCTGCGTGTCAGCGAACTGTGCCTCGGCACCATGACGTTCGGCCAGGACACCGACGAGACCGAGGCACACCGCGTACTCGACACCTTCACGGAGGCCGGCGGGACGTTCATCGACACCGCGGACGTCTACAACAAGGGCGTCTCCGAGGAGATCGTCGGCCGCTGGCTGAAGGGCCGCCACAGGGACGGACTCGTCATCGCTACCAAGGTGTTCGGCACGATGGGCGAGGCGCCGAACGCGGGCGGGCTGAGCCGCAAGCACATCGTGCGGGCCGTCGAGGAGAGCCTGCGCCGGCTCGGCACGGACTACGTCGACCTCTATCAGACACATGTGTGGGACGCGACGACACCGGTGGAGGAGACGCTCTCCACGCTCGACACGCTGGTCAAGGCGGGCAAGGTGCGTTATCTGGGTGCGAGCAACCTGTCCGCGTCCCAGCTCCAGCGCTCCCAGGACCTGGCGCACCGCAACGGCTGGGAGCCCTACGTCAGCCTCCAGCCGCTCTACAACCTGCTGGCGCGCGAGGTCGAGTGGGAGCTCGTCCCCGTGAGTCTGGCGGAGGGCATCGGCGTCATCCCCTGGAGCCCGCTCCAGGGCGGCTGGCTGACGGGAAAGTACCGGCGGGGAATGACCGCCGCCGAGCCCGGCACCCGCGAGGCCCGCTACCAGACGGAGCTGGGCCGCGAGGCCTGGCGGGAAAGGGACAACGAGGAGACGTGGCGGGTCGTCGAGGCGGTCGTCGCGGTCGCGGACGAGGCCGGGCGCACGCCGGCGCAGGTGGCCCTGCGCTGGCTGCTCGGACGCCCAGGCGTCACGGCACCGATCGTCGGGGCGCGCACGTCCGGGCAGCTGACCGACAGCCTCGGCGCCACGGGCTGGGAGCTGACGCCGGACCAGGCGGCGCGTCTGGACGGGGCGAGCGAACGGCCACTGCCCTACCCCTACGACGTACTGCACCGGTTCCGCGACCGCGAGCCGCAGGACTGAGGGCGGGCCCTACTCGACGACCGCCAGTTCGCGAGCGGTGGTGTTCAGCCGCCTGCCCCCGTTCCCCGTGACCGTGACGATGTCCTCGATGCGGACGCCGAAGCGTCCGGGCAGATAGATGCCCGGCTCCACGGAGAAGCACATCCCGGGCACGAGCGGCTGCTCCTCGCCCTCGATCATGTAGGGCGGTTCATGGGTGGTCACGCCGATGCCGTGGCCCGTGCGGTGGATGAACCGTTCGCCGTAGCCGAATTCGGTGATGACGGCGCGGGCCGCCCGGTCGACGTCCTGGCACGCGGCTCCGGGCCGGACGGCCTTGCAGCCGGCGTCCTGTGCCTCCCGTACGACGTCGTGGACCCGCTGCTCCTCGGCGGTGGGTTCGCCGACGTGGACCGTCCGGGAGGTGTCGGATCCGTAGCCGTGCATCAGTCCGCCGAAGTCCAGGACGACCATGTCGCCCTGCTCGATGGTGCGGGCGCCCGCCTCGTGGTGCGGGTTCGCGCCGTTGGGACCGGAGCCGACGACGGTGAAGTCGACCTGGGAGTGCCCGTGTTCGGTGAGGAGTGCGGCCAGGTCGGCGGCCACGTCGCTCTCCCGGCGGCCGGAGAAGCGGACCTTCAGGATCTCCTCGTACGTCGCGTCGGCGGCGGCCCCCGCGGCGGCGAGCCGTTCCAGTTCGGCCGTGTCCTTGACGGCGCGCAGCATCGGCAGCGCCTCGGTGAGCGAGGCGTAGGAGGTGTCGGGGAGGAGCTTGCGCAGCGCCAGCAGGTGCAGCGCCCAGGCGTTGTCGCTGATCCCGAAGCGGCCCTTGGCATGGAGCAGACCGGCGGTCAGGGTGTACGGGTTCGCGGCGTCGGTCCAGTCCCGCAGGGTGAGCGCGGGGGCGCCCACCGCGCGCGCGGCGTCCGCCGCTTCGAGGGCGGGGACCACGAGGACGGGCTCGTGGCCCGCCCTGAGGACGAGCAGGGTGAGGCGCTCGGTGTCCGCGGTCGGCCGGTAGCCGGTGAGGTGGACCATGTCGGGCCCCGGGGCCACGAGGACACCGGCCAGGCCCGCGGCATCGGCGGACTCGGCCGCGCGGGTCATCCTGGCCCGGTAGTCGTCGGCGGTGAAGGGCACGGGCTGGTCGTTGCTGGGCATGAGTACCTCCTGGCGGGGCGACGCGGCTATCGGCATCCTGCCCGTCCTCGCGGGTGGACGCGAGCGGTTCGGGGCGTGCCGCACCCTGTTCAGCGAAGACGTACGACGAGGTCGGCGCGGTCGCGGTGCGGCTCGACCAGCCGGGCGTTGCGCTCGTCGGACCCGGCGACCCAGCGCTCGGCGTACGGGCGGGGCTTGCCGAACCGCACGTGCCGGTCGACGAGCCTGCTCACCCGCAGCGCCGGATCGGCGTCCACGAACCACACCTCGTCCAGCAGTCCGCGCACCGGCGCCCAGGGCCCCTCGTCCAGCAGAAGGTAGTTGCCCTCGGTCACGACGAGGGGGGTGTCCACGGGGACACACACCGACCCGGCGACCGGCTCCTCCAGGGCCCGGTCGAAGGCGGGCGCGTACACCGGGTCCGGGCCTTCGGGGTGGCGCAGCCGACGGAGCAAGGCCGCGTATCCGGCGGCGTCGAAGGTGTCGGGGGCGCCCTTGCGGTCGGCCCGGCCGAGGCGCTCCAGCTCCGCACCGGCCAGGTGGAAGCCGTCCATCGGGACGAGGACCGCGCGGCCTTCGAGCCGCTCGACGATCCGGGCGGCCAGGGTGGATTTCCCGGCGCCGGGCGCTCCCGCGATGCCGAGGATGCGGGGGCCGCCGGCGGCGGCGAGCCCGCGGGCGCGGTCCGTGAGCACGGCGAGGTCGCTGGTCTCCATGGCGGGCATTGTCCCCGCACCAGCCGGGCAGGCGTTAGTGTTACGTATAACGCTCACCGTGTCCGCACGCCGAGGACGAGGATCCCCATGTCCCACATCGCCCTGGCCACCCTGGTCGTCCACGACTACGACGAGGCCGTCTCCTTCTACACCGGTGCCCTCGGATTCGAGCTGATGGAGGACACGGACCGGGGCGACGGCTCCCGCTGGGTCGTCGTACGGCCGCGAGGCTCCACGGGCGCGGGCCTGCTGCTGGCGCGCGCCAAGGACGAGGCGCAGCGCGCGAGCGTCGGGGCGCAGACGGGCGGCAGGGTCGGCTTCTTCCTGCACACGGAGGACTTCGCGGGCGACCACGAGCGGATGCGGGCCGCCGGGGTCCGCTTCCTGGAGGAACCGCGGCACGAGGTGTACGGCTCCGTGGCGGTGTTCGAGGACCTCTACGGCAACCGGTGGGACCTGTTGCAGCCGGCCTGAGCATCGCCCTTCCCGAACGGTCACCGCCCGGTCTACGCAGGCCCGGCGGCCACCCGCAGCGCTTCCAGGACCGGCTTGATCAGCGGGTGTCCCTCGCCTCCCTGCCGTACCGCGGCGAAGACCCGCCGGGTCGGGGCGACGCCCTCCACCGGCCGCACGACGACCCGGTCGCGCTCCGTGCCACGCAGCGCCGAGCGGGGCACCAGCGCCACCCCTGCACCCGCCCCGGCCAGGGCGACCACGGCGTGGAAGTCGTCCGACGAGTGCTCCAGCAGGGGCTCGAATCCGGCGTACTCGCAGGCCAGGACCACCACGTCGTGGCAGGGATTGCCGGGGTACGGACCGATCCACGTGTCCTTGGCGAGATCGGCTACGGCCACGTGCTCCTGGCCCGCGAGCCGGTGACCGACCGGCAGCACCGCGTCGAAGGGCTCGGAGTACAGCGGCACCCGGGTCAGCCGCCGGTCGTCGTCGCCGGGCGCGCCCCGGTATTCGACGGCGACCGCCACATCGACCTGGCGGTCCAGCACCATGGGCACGCTCGCGTCGCCCTCGGCGTCCTGCACCCGCACCCGGATACCCGGTGCGGTACGGGTGAGCTCGGCGATCGCGGGCGCGAGGACGAGCCCGATGCCCGTGGCGAACGCGGCGACGGTGACCGTCCCCGCGACGCCGGCGCTGTAGTCGGCGAGCTCCGCCTCCGCCCGCTCGAGCTGGGCGAGGACCGCGTTGGCGTGGGTCAGCAGGATCTCCCCCGCCGCGGTCAGCCGGGCACCCCGCGCCCCGCGCTCGACCAGCCGGTGGCCGGTCTCCTGCTCCAGGGCAGCGAGCTGCTGGGAGACCGCGGAGGGGGTCAGGTACAGCGCGGCGGCCGCGGCGGTCACCGTGCGGTGGTCGGCCACGGCACGGAGGATGCGCAGCCGCCGTGCATCGATCATGCGCTCATTGTCCCAGCTCGCGGGGCGCGCCTATGCCTCCAGCGCGGCGCGCGCGTCGACGAACGCGTCCACGGCGCGGTTGACGTCGTCGGTGGAGTGCGCCGCCGAGAGCTGGACGCGGATGCGCGCGGCCCCCTGCGGGACGACCGGGTAGGAGAACCCGATCACGTACACCCCGCGCTCCAGGAGCAGCTCCGCCATCCGGCCCGCCTCCGCCGCGTCCCCGATCATCACGGGGGCGATGGCGTGGTCACCGGGCAGGATGTCGAAGCCTTCCTCCGTCATCCGGGAGCGGAAGAGCGCGGTGTTGGAGTTGAGCTGCTCACGCAGGTCGCCCGCGGACTCCAGCAGGTCGATGACCTTGAGGGAGGCGGCGGCGATGACCGGAGCGAGCGAGTTGGAGAAGAGGTACGGGCGCGAGCGCTGGCGCAGCAGCGCGACGATCTCCGCGCGCGCGGCCACGTAACCGCCGGACGCACCGCCCAGTGCTTTGCCGAGCGTGCCGGTGATGATGTCGACGCGGTCCATGACCCCGTGGAGCTCGGGGGTGCCCCGGCCGCCCGCTCCCACGAATCCGACGGCGTGCGAGTCGTCGACCATCACCATGGCGCCGTAGCGGTCGGCGAGGTCGCAGATCTCGGCCAGCGGGGCGACGTAGCCGTCCATGGAGAAGACGCCGTCGGTGACGACGAGCCGGCGGCGGGCCCCGGAGGCCTCCTTGAGCTGCTGCTCCAGGTCGGCCATGTCGCGGTTGGCGTAGCGGTAGCGCTTCGCCTTGGAGAGGCGGATGCCGTCGATGATGGAGGCGTGGTTGAGGGCGTCGGAGATCACCGCGTCCTCGGGACCGAGAAGGGTCTCGAAGACTCCGCCGTTGGCGTCGAAGCAGGAGGAGTAGAGGATCGTGTCCTCCTGCCCGAGGAAGGACGACAGGCGCTGCTCCAGCTCCTTGTGGACCTCCTGGGTGCCGCAGATGAAGCGGACGGACGCCAGCCCGTAGCCCCAGCGGTCCAGCGCCTCGTGGGCGGCGGCGACGACCTCGGGGTGGTCGGCGAGGCCCAGGTAGTTGTTGGCGCAGAAGTTGAGCACCTCACCCGCGCGGCTGCCGGAGGTGACGGTGACGGTCGCGGACTGCGGGGTGCCGATGACCCGCTCGGGCTTCTGGAGTCCGGCGTCGCGGATCTCGTCGAGGGTGGTGCGCAGGTCGTCGCGTACGGAATCGAACATGAAGGGTGTCTCCCAGGTGGATACGGGTGCGTACGAGGAGCTTCAGGCGGCCCAGTCGAGCAGGACCTTGCCGCCGAGACCGCTCGCGGCGTCGTCGAACGCGGCCTCGAAGTCGCGGTAGCCGTACCGGCCGGTGATCACCGGGGCGAGGTCGAGCCCGCCCTCCAGGAGTACGGACATGGCGTACCAGGTCTCGTACATCTCGCGGCCGTAGATGCCCTTGATCGTGAGCATGGAGGTGACGATCCGGGACCAGTCGACGGGGAATCCGGCGGACGGCAGGCCGAGCATCGCGATGCGGCCGCCGTGCGTCATGTTCGCGATCATGTCCTGCATGGCCTCGGGGCGTCCGGACATCTCCAGGCCGATGTCGAAGCCCTCGCGCAGCCCGAGCCGGCGCTGGCCGTCGGCGATGGTCGCGCCGCCGACGTTCAGGGCGAGGTCCACCCCGACCTTCCTGGCCAGCTCGAGCCGGGCCTCACTCACGTCGGTGATGACGACGTTGCGGGCTCCCGCGTGGCGGGCGACGGCGGCCGCCATGATGCCGATCGGGCCCGCACCGGTGATCAGCACGTCCTCGCCGACCAGCGGGAAGGACAGCGCGGTGTGCACGGCGTTGCCGAACGGGTCGAAGATCGCGGCGATGTCGAGGTCGACCTTGTCCCGGTGGACCCAGACGTTCGACGCGGGCAGCGCCAGGTACTCGGCGAACGCCCCGTCCCGGCCGACACCGAGTCCGAGGGTGGAGCGGCACAGGTGCCGGCGCCCCGCGAGACAGTTGCGGCACTTCCCGCAGACGAGGTGGCCCTCGCCGCTGACCCGGTCGCCGATCTTGATGTCGACGACGTCCGCGCCGATCCCGGCGACCTCGCCGACGAACTCGTGGCCCAGGACGAGCGGCGTGCGCACCGCCTGCTGAGCCCAGCCGTCGTAGTCGCGGATGTGCAGGTCGGTGCCGCAGATCCCGGTGCGCAGGACCTTGATCAGCACGTCTCCGGGGCCGGTCTCCGGCTCCGGTACGTCCATCAGCCACAGTCCCGGCTCGGCCTTGTGCTTGACGAGTGCCTTCACGGCTGCGGCTCCCTGTACCTGGTACGTGCGAACGACCCGGGCCGGCGCATGCCGAAGTCGGCCTGCGGCCCGGGATGGCGGGGACACGGCGGACGGGACAGGGCATGGGGCCTGTCACCGCGCTCTCTGCCGCCACCGAGAAATGTGCCGCACACCGGCCTTCAGGTCCATCGAGGATTTCTTAAGCGGCGCCGTAGATCCTCTTCAGGCCTCGCCCGGCCCGCACTTCGGCCGCGCTCGGACCGAGGCACCGGGGCGGTGCCCGCGTGCCATGCCTCAGGGCCGGGGCCAGGGACGTCCGTCGAGGTTCTCGATGTCGCTGTTGAGGCGCTTGAGGTACGTGGCGAAGACGGCGACCTCGTCGGGCGACCAGTCGGCCATGACCCGCTCGAGGCCGCCGATGTTCCGCGCACGTTCCGCGTCGAGGCTGAGTTCGCCCGCACGTGTGATGCGGAACTTGCGCGCGATGCCCCCGTCGGGATCCGGGATCCGTTCGGCGAGGCCCGCCCGCAGCATGGCGGCGGTCTGCCTGTTCAGGGTGGACGCGTCGAGGCCGAAGGCATCGCTGAGCTGGCCGATGGACATCGGCCCCTCCATACGGATCCGGCTCAGCAGGGTGTACGCGCTGCGGTCGAGGTGTCCGCCGCCGCGCCTCGACCGGGGGGCGCTCAGCAGATGCCGGCCGAGCAGCATGGTCTCGAACTCGATCAAGTGCGTCGGCTTGTCCATCGGTCCTTCTCTCGACCGCCTTCGCGGCGCCTCGGGGCTCTCCTGGGGCACATATACCACCCGTGACACCCCTCGACTTCACACCATCTTTAGGTATGTTGACATAGCTATTTATCGGTACCTATGCTGGGGAGGTGCCCGATCCCACCGCGCCCGACCAGGACCTCGACCGCGTAGTCTCCGCGCTCGTGGCGTCCCTGCCTGCGCTGCACCGGGGTCTGGAGCGGAAGGTCGCGCACGAGTTCCCGCACCCCCGGCTCCCCGACGGGCAGATGGCCCTGCTGTTCCTCGTCGAGGAGCGCGAGGGCATCACCGTCCGCGAGGCGGCCGAGGCCCTGCTGATGAAGCCGAACAACGTCAGCGCCCTCGTCTCCCAGCTCACCGACCGAGGGCTGCTCGAGCGCAGGCAGGACACGGCCGACAGGCGGATCGCCCATCTGCACCCGACGGCCACGGCCCGGGAGCGGCTCGCCGAGGCGCGGACGATCAAGGAAGCACACCTGGCACGCGCCCTGCGGACGCTCACCGAGGGAGAGCTCGACGCCCTCGGTGCGGCCCTGGGCGCCTTGACGTCACTGAACGGGCACCTGCACTCCCCCATCGGCTGACCCCGGCACCGGTTACGGCCGCGACCGGCAGGACCGGTGCTCGGTGTGCGGCGACGGCGGGATTCCGCCCCGTGCCCGAGCCCTCGCCGCCGTCCCCGCGGCCGAGGCACCTCTTCACCCCACGTTTCACAGACAAGGCTTCCGCATGTCCTCCACCACCGTGGACACCTCCTCCCTGCCCCACAGCAGTCCACCCGACGTGCCGAGGAGCAGGCGTGCCAATCCCTGGCTGACGCTGATCGCCGTGGCCATCGGCCTGTTCATGGTCAACCTCGACGGTTCGGTCGTCGCGATCGCCAACCCGGAGATCGGCCGGGACCTGGACGCGTCCACCGCCGACCTGCAGTGGGTCACCAACGCCTATCTGATCGCCATGGCGGCCCTGCTGATCCTCGGCGGCAAGCTCGGTGACCGCCTCGGCCGGCACACCGTCTACATGGTCGGCACCGTCGGCTTCACCCTGGCCTCGGTCGCGATCGCCCTCTCCGGTTCCATCGAGGGCGTCATCGCCTTCCGTGCCGTCCAGGGCCTCTTCGGTGCACTGCTGATCCCCAACACCCTCGGCCTCCTGCGCGCGGTGTTCCCGCCCCAGAAGTTCGGCATGGCCGTGGGCCTCTGGGCCATGGTGGCGTCCTGCTCCACCGCACTCGGCCCGATCGTCGGCGGTCTGCTCATCGAACACGTCAACTGGGAGTCGGTGTTCTACATCAACGCCCCCATCGGCGTCTTCGCGCTGGTCTTCAGCCTGTTCGTCCTCCCGAAGAGCAAGGACTCCACCGGGAACCACCGCTTCGACGTGCCCGGCGTGCTCCTGCTCTCCGTCGGCCTGGTCGCCCTGATCTTCGGCGTCGTCAAGGGGGAGACCTGGGGCTGGGCCTCGGGCGGAACCCTGGGATCGATCGCCGCGGGCCTGGCCGTGCTGGCCGTCTTCTGCTGGTACGAGACGCGCCAGGAGCACCCGCTGCTGCCGATGCGCCTCTTCCGCAACCGTTCGCTGACCATCGGCACGATCGTCACCGCGATCAACTTCTTCGTGATGCTCGGTGTCATCTTCTTCGTGATGCTGTACCTGCAGAACGTGCGTGGCTTCACCCCGGTCGAAGCCGGTGTCCGCACCCTGCCGTTCAGCCTGGCCACGGTGGTCGCGGCGCCGCTCGGCGCCGCCCTGACCCAGCGCTTCGGCCCGCGGCTGACCATGCCGGTCGGCATGGTCCTCCAGGCGGCGGCCTCCCTGTGGATGCTGACCTGGGACGCCGGTTCCGCGTTCTCCGCGATGTGGCCGCCGTTCCTCGCCATCGGTCTGGGCGTCGGCATGGTGATGTCGGCGTCCTCCGACGCCATCGTCGGCAACGCGCCGCGGAAGGACGGCGGCGTGGCGGGCGGCCTGCAGGCCACCTCGCTGCAGATCGGCGGTGCGCTCGGCACGTCGGTCCTGGTCTCCCTGATCAGCGGCAAGGTGGGCTCCACCCTCACCGGTGAGCTGACCTCCGCCGGTGTCCCGGCCGGCGCGGCGGCCGGCTTCGGGGAGGCCAAGGACGCGGTGGCCATGGGTGTCTCGCCCGTGTCGGCCGACATGCCGGCGCAGCTGAAGGCAGCGGTGATCGAGGGCAGCGGAAACGCGTTCATGAACGGTGTGCACTCCGCCGTGATCGTCACCGCGGTCCTGTGCGCCGCCGGCGCCCTGCTGGCAGCGTTCGGCATGCGCGGCCGCCCCGGGGCCGTGGCGGGCTGAGGCCCCGGGGCGGCCGGGCCGGGAGCGGGAGACGCGTGCGCGCCTCTCCCGCACCCGGCCCGGCCGCGTTCAGGACCGCGGTACGAACGCCCTGACGGCCTCGCACAGCCGCTGGGGCTGGTCCTCGGGGATGAGGGTGAAGCTGTCGGCGATCTCCACGAGTTCGCCCCTGGGCAGCATCTCCGCCAGCCGGCGGCGCCACCCGGGTCCTCGTACTCCACCACTCCCGCGGAAAACGTCACCTCGGTCGTACGGCCAACCTGGAGCCACCTCGTGCGGCGTGCGGCCCAACGGACAGTCAGGGCTTGATAGCGTCGCCCGCACGACTGCGGAAAGCTCCCCGCCGGGGTCGTCGCTCCGCCGGGCCGGGCCGCACCGACAGGGCGGCGAGCGGCGGCCGGTGCGTGTGACGGGGACGCACGTGGCAGGGACGATGAGGGCCTACGCATGAGCCTCCCGCAGTTGCACTACACCTCCGCAGCGGCCGGCGACGGGGAGACCGGCGGCCGGTTCACCGCCGTCGACCCGGTGATACCCGGGCCGGTGCGTGCCGAGGCCGCACCGCTTCTGGCGTACGAGGCACCGGCAGGCACTCCTGAGCGGCTCTCCGACGCCCAACTCCGCGCGCTTCCCGTGGCGTTCGGCTATGCCGCGCTCTCCGACGGCAGCCACCTCCTCAGCCGTACGGTGGCCACGGGCGCGGGCGGATTCCACGCCCACGCCGTGCACCTCCCGCCCGGGACACCGATACCCGGCCGGGTGCTCCCGGTCGCCGCGTGGGGGGCCGCGGGCTGGCTCTCCGCGACACCGGACCGCCTGCCGCACGATCCCCTGACCTCGATGTCCACCGCGCACGGCCCCTCGCACGGGCTCACCCGGGAGGGCCTCGGTGACTTCGCGGTGTCCCGCGGTCCGTGGCTCGCGGCGGTTCTCAGCGACCTGCGCCGCGCGAGCGAGGACCCGTCCGCGCCCCCGGTCGTGCTCGTGGAGCGGCAGAGCGCGGATGTGGCCCGCTGGGTCGCCCTGGCCACCGCCGTGCTGCCTCCGGAGCATGCCGAGCGGCTGACCTTCACCACGTACACCCGGCATCCCGGACGCGGCGCGCACCAGGTCATCGGTGTCCTTCCCGAGGACGCGCCCGACGCCCGCGACCCCCGCTTCCGCGTGCACGCCGCGTCAGGTCCGCGCCCGTCCGGGACCGTGGACGACGCCTGGGCGGGAACCGCCGCCCGGATCTGGCGCAGTCGGTCCCCCCAGCTCTTCCCGGAGGCGGCGGATCTGCCGGGCGAACCGTTCGCCGCTGGGCCGCTCGCGGTCACGGCGCTCGGCGCCGGCATCGCGCTCGGGTCCGGTGAGCGGGCCGCGGCGGCCGACTGGGCCGCCGAGCGTCCCTACGCGCTGGACGAGAAGCGCACCCGGCAGCTGACCGACGCGCTGACGGCGCCCGCCGACGACCGTACGGCCGCGGAGTGCGCCGCGGCGCTCCGGCTGCTGACGGCGCTCGACGGCCGCTGCCCCGCGTCCGTGACCGCACCGCTGGCCGCACTGCTGGTGAGGGAGGCGGTACGGGGTGGCGACGTGAGCCTGGAGCCGCCCACGCGTTCGGCGTTCGAGGAGCCCGAGGGAGAGCGCGCGCTCGCCGCGCTGGTCGAGGAGCTCGCTGACGAGCTGCTGGCCGAGCTCACCGCCGGGGTGCCCCGGGGTGTCGCCCGGACGGTGCAGCTGCTGCGGATCGCCCGGCTGCTCGGCGTCGACCGCGCCGAGCCGCTTCCCGACGTCGTGGGCCGACTGGCCCGCGCGCTGCTGCAGGACCCCGAGGCGGGCGCGTGCCGCGCGCTGGCGGACCTGCTGGACGAGCAGTTCGACGTACGTACGGCGCTCCTGGGTGAGCTGGACCGGCTCGCCCCGGACCACCCCGCGGACACGGAGCGGCTGCTGATCCGGGTGACTCTGCCGTTCACCGGGACGCAGGTGCTGCCGCATCTGCGGATGTGTGCCGAGGCACCCGGTGCGAAGGCGCGGGGCGCGGACCGGGTGGGGGTCCTGCACACGGTGCTGCGCGCGGCGGGCATGTCCCCGTTCGCCGAGCCGCTCGTGCTGCGGACCGCTGTCGGCCTCGTATGGGGTGAGGACACCCCCACGGCGGGTGAGGCCCGGTCACTGCTGGGCGAGACCACGTCGGACGCCCACCGGACGGCCGGCACCTGGACGCACCTGGTCGGCGCCGCGCTCGCCGCGCCCGCCGGTGACGAAGACGCCCCCGAGCTCGCCCACGACCTGCTGCGCGGCTTCCCGCAGGAGCTCGACGACCGGACGCGCGCCTGCCTGATGCTGCTGGACTTCGCGCGGGACATGCGCTCGGGGACCGGGGAACCCGGCTGGACGGACCGCGTCCGGACGCTGCGCGGACGAGCCGGACCGGCCGAGGCGCCTCTCCTGGCCCTGGAGCACGCTATCGGGGCTCTGGCCGGGCGGCTGCTCGCTCCCGGCCGGCCCGAGGAGGAGCTGTACGCGTTCGTCCACAGCGAGGACGAGGGACTGATCGCGGCCTACGGCAGGTCGGGCCGCCGCGACGAGGTCCTGGCGCTGCTGCGCGCGGACCCCGCGTACGTGGCGGACTGCTTCACCGTGTGGAACGCCCACCCGCACGCGGGCGAGGACTGGACCCGGACCCGGACCGCCCTGCTGGAGGATGTGCTGCGCCCCGTGGTGCGCGCCCTGTCCCCCGAGGGTCTCGCCGCGGTGGAGCAGGCCGTGGAGCACGGGGGAAGCAGTCGCACCCTCGACGCGTTCCGCGCCTGGAACCGGCCGTCCCGCTCCATCGGGCGCCTCGGCAGAAGGATCGTGGGACGGGTGCGCCGGGGGTGACGGAGGTACGGGCGCGGCGGTCCTCCTTCCCCGTCGGGGGGAGGACCGCCGCGCCGGTGTGACCGCGCTCAGACGTTGGGCACCTTGAGCTTGTCCCAGCTGGCCTTGCCCGGGATGCCGTCAGCGCCGCTCCCCGAGTAGCCCAGCTTGCGCTGCCAGGCGGCGTAGGACTTGCGGTCGGCCTCCGACCAGTCGGGGCCCGGGCCGACCTCGTACCGTCCGCAGCCCTCGGACACGAGTCTCCTTCCCATCGCGGTGATGACGGCACTGCGCCGCCCGGCCCGGAAGTAGGCCGCTCCCGGGAACGGCTCGTACTTCGCCGGGGGTTTGGGGGCGGGCGGCTTCGACGGACCGTCCGGCCCGTCTCCGAGCCGGGTCTTCACCCTGCCGCGCATCGAGTCCATCGTGAACCCGCGCGGGTCGATCTTCCCCGGCTGCCACTCCTTGTGGCCGATCACCGAGCGCTGGTTCCAGCCGTGCGCCCGGCATATCGCGGCCGCCGCCTTCTCGATGGCCGCCAGCTGGGCAGCGGGCCACGGGTCCTTGCCGTCACCGAGGTTGACGCACTCGAAGCCGTAGAACGACCGGTTGCCGTCGGTGTTGGCCTCGTTGTCGGCGGGCAGTGCCGTTTCGTTGATCACCGCGCGCAGCACGTCGTCGTCGCCGAGTCCGGCGTGGTTGGCACGGCCGTGGCCGACCAGGTGGACCGTGCCGTCCTTGGCGATCACCCCGTGGCACAGCGGGCCCGGCAGACTGGAATGGCCGTTGTAGCAGAGCTCCACGGAGCTCTTCGTGCCCGAGGTCACGGTGTGATGGATCATCACGCCGTACACAGGACCCCATGGTCCCTTGTGGTTGCGGTTGTGCGTACGCCAGCTCCGGTGCTCGACGACGTGCAGGCCCTCGTCCCGCAGGGCCTTGAGCAGTTTGTCGGCGGACAGAGGCGTTGCCATCGTGGTGCTCCTTTACCCAGGTGGTGCGTCAGTTCTCGGGCTGTCCCTCGTCGTCCTGCCCCGCCTTCCGGCCCTCCGAACCGCTGGTCTCCGCGGCCTCGGCCTCCGCTTCCGCCTCGGCCTCGGCGGCGAGCGCCCGCTCGTCGGCCGCGGGGATGACGGTGGCCAGGGGCGCGAACGTCATGCGCAGGTCCGCGACCGATCCCTCCCCCAGCACCCAGGCCAGCGGTGCGTGGTGCACGCCGATGCCCTTCGGGGACTGCAGCAGCGGGCGGCGTGCGGCGTCCGTCGGCCACTCGACGCCGCCCGTCGCCGTACGGGCCGGTACGGTCCAGTAGTCACCGGACCGGTACGTCCTGCCGGGCTCGAAGTACACGAACACACCGTCCTCCAGGGGCAGCCAGCCGCCCTCCTCGATCCGGAGTGCGCCACCCCGCGGCTTCCCCGTGGTCTGCTTCGTACGGCCGGTGGCGCCCCGGTGCCGGGAGCCGGGCCGTTGGTCCCAGCGCCGCAGGAACGGGTGGAGTCCGGGGCTCCGCCCGACCGACGGGTGCGGCTCGTCCGAGAGCCGGACGCGCCGTCCCGGCAGGTCGATCTCCTCGATCCGCAGCAGCGGCAGCGGCTCGCCCCGGCTGGTGTAGCCGGTGTCCACGAACTCCACCTGGTCGCCCACGTCCAGGCCGAGCTTGTCGTCGTTGCCGAGCGAGGCCAGCTCGACCCAGGTCCCGTCGATCCCGTCCACCGGGAGGGTGACGGAGCCGTTCTCCCGCGACCATTTGAACGTCGCCTCCTCCGCCGGGCCGCCCTCGTGGATCTCCACGCGGTACATCTGGTTCTCCGGGCCCCGGTAGCGGGCTTCGGGATCCACCAGGCAGGGGTCCTCGTCCGCGTGTTCGGGGCGCTCGCTGCGCGCCGCCATCCGCGCGGTCGGCTCCTGCGCCGCTGCCCATCGCGCGAACGCCTCGCGGACCTGGTCCTTGGTCGCCCCGTCCTCCAGCTCCAGCTGGGACCCGGGCAGCGGCAGTACCTGCCAGACGGTCCTGACCCGGGCCGCCGTGTCCGGCATCGCCGGCCCGAGCGCCACCTCACGCAGCGACGGGTCCTCGGCCGCGGTCACCGAACGCTCCCACACCTTGAGGCGGACGAGGTACGGGAATCGGGTGGGCAGCCTGTCGCCGGGGCGCTCCGGGTCGCGGTAGCCGTCCGGCTGGTCCCAGTAGGTCCAGGTCGCCGGGGTCTCCGCGTCGTCGCCGGCGTCCTCGTCCGCCGGGACGCCGGGCTCAGGGCGGGTCGCGTCCAGCAGGATCCCGTCGACGTAGTAGCGGCCGCCGCCGAGCGAGAGGTCGTCGAGCTCCCGGCTGCCGCCCAGGAAGCCGACCTCGAATCCGGTCGCGCCGCGCGGACCGCCGTGCTGTCCGATCAGGTCGGCCGTGGTGGTCCGGGCCAGGTGGAGCTGGATCGCGGCCTGTTCGTTGGCGTCGGCGTCCAGCTGGACCCGGCCCTGCTGGGCGAGGACCGCCGAGTAGCGGCGCTCGGGCCGGAAGGTGTCGCGGGAGAGATCTGCGTGCATGGGAAGGGGGCCCCCTCGGAAGTACGTCGGTTCGGAAGAGATCGGGGCGGGCGGGCCGGGGCGGGCGGCCCGTCGCGGTCAGGTCAGGTCAGGTCAGGTCAGGTCAGGTCACGGGGAGGATCCCGGCGTCCGTGCCGGCCGGGGTGTACTCGGCGAGCCTGGCCCGCAGGCTGTCCTCGCGCTGCGGTTCGTGGAGCCGGTGGAAGACCCCCATCTCGGATCCGTCGTCGGCGCCCCGCCGGATCTGCCACGGTCCGCCGTCGGCGAGCCGCCCGTACTCCGGAGTGCCGTACCGTTCGCTGCTCAGCAGCGGGCGTACCGCCCCGGCCCGCTCGGCGCCCACGAGGTCCGGCTGACAGCGGTGGCGCCGCGGGGTGCGTGAGCCGGGCGGCACGTAGGAGAACCGCAGACAGCCGATGCCACGCCGGGCCACCCTCAGCCGCCCGGTGAAGACGCTGTTCTCGGCGATCCCTACCGCGTGGGTGTGGACCTCACCGATGACCGTGGTGCGGTGCGCGTGCAGCACGGCGTGCGCGTGACGGCAGTCCGGGGCGGACAGCGCCGGCAGGCCGTGGCCGGTGGCGTCCAGGATGCTGTCGCGGATGTGGATCGCCAGGGGGTCGGTGCTCACCTCCTCGCCGATCACCTCGATGGTGCCGAGGATGCTGCGGTCGATGGACACGCAGGCGGTGGTCCTGTCCAGGACCAGGCTCGGCTCCTCGGGCGAGTGCGGACCGCAGTCCGCCTCCAACGACCAGCCGGGCACCAGCGTGCAGTGCCGTAGGACGACCGCGCCGACGGGGCCGCTGACGTGGAGTCCGCGTCCGGTGACCAGCAGACCGTCCAGCACGATCCTGGGAGCGTCGGCGTCGTCCTGCGTGCCTTCCTGAGCCCGGATGTTGAGCGCGTCGGGGCGGTTGCTGTACCAGTCGAGCAGCCGGATCACCGGACGGCAGCCCTCGGCCGCCCGCAGCTCCAGGCGGTCGCCGCGGCCGAGGTCGAAATCGAGCTGCTCCTGGTAGGCGCCGCTGTGGGTGATCTCGATGATCCCCTCGGCGCCGCAGTGCCCCGCCCGCCGGTCGGTGCGCCACTGCTCGTACGCGCCCATGATCTTCTGGTGGGCCTGGCCGGGGCCCACCCGGTAGGTCCGCGCGGCGGGTGGGGTGACGCGCTCGCGCGGGTACTCGCCGCCGCCCGTGTCGTCGCCGAAGGCGTGGTGATAGGTGACCCAGACCCCTCGGCGGGGCGCCGAACGGGACCCGAAGGCGATCCGGCCCAGCACCGGGTCGACCGCCACCTGACCGAGCCTGGGGCGGTAGCGCCAGCCGGACAGGTCCGCCACGACGATGTCCGACAGCGGCACGGGCTCGTCCTGCCCGTCACGCCAGACGGTGAAGCTCTTGCCCGGCCCGTAGTGGTCGGCCGGCCGGTCCGCGAGCTGCCGCCGGCTGATGGACGCGGGCACGTTGTCGATCGTCGCGATGTGTGTGGTGGAGGGTTCCGGCACCGGCCGGGTCACCAGCGCGGTGTCGTTGCCGAGGATCGAGAACGTGTACAGGCTGCGGGCCCGGTCGACGCAGTACGCCGGTGCCCGGCTCACCCGGCAGGGCTTCAGCCGCCAGACGAACAGGCCGACCCCGGCGGGCGAGTGGCCGCCCCTGCGGCGTGGCGAACCCGCTCTGCGCACGTCGACGGACCGCGCCGCCGTGTCGAACGGCCCGCCCGCCAGGTCGAGACGGCCCCCCTCGCGTACGTCGGCCAGCCTGCCGCGGCCCAGTCTGCGCAGGTCGGCGGCCTCCGTCCCCGTCCCGTACAGCCGGACCGGCTGCTGGTGGGAGACGAGCCGGGAGAACTCCACGGCCCTGGCCGGCCATCCGGCGACGTCCTGGGCCAGCTCCTCCAGCAGGGCGAGGGTGCCCTTGCGGCGGCGGTTGGCGACCGTGGCCGCGACGTCGCGGCGGGGGGCGAGTGCCTCGGCGAGCCGGGAGCGGGCGTCCACGTCGTCCGCGTCCCCGAGCCCGGCGGCCTGGACCCGCTCGTACCCGGGCAGCGGCCGGTAGCCCACCAGGTCGCCGAGGTAGGGCAGCACCCAGGGCGCGGCCGTCTCCACGAACAGGTTCTCGTAGCTCTGGTCGACTCCGTCGCGTACCCGGTCCACCTGCTCGGCGATCACCGCGAGCAGTGCCCGCAGCGGCTCCCCGCCCTCCGTGTCCCGCAGCCGGTGCCACTGCGGGAGCAGCTCCGCGAGTCCGTCCGGTTCCCTGCTCATGCGACGCTCCCTTCCTGGGTGTTCATGCGGTGACCTCCGTGAGAGTCAGCGTGTCCGGGACATCAGGTGACAGCAGGACCAGCTGGGCGGGCCGGATCCCGCGGAAGACGCACACCGCCCGGCCCTTCGCCAGACGCCTGGTGTCGGTGATGTCCGGGTTGAGGCGCAGGAGTTCGGCGAGCGCGATGCCGTACCGGGCGGCGACCGAGGTGAGCGTCTCGCCCTCCGGCGCGGTCACCCGGTGCACGTCCTCGTCGTAGGCGGCGAGCCGTGCCGGGACCGTGGTCCGTGGCTCGGCGAGCGCGTCCGCGAGGTCGGGCAGACCGTCCGGGGTGAGAGACGCCGGCACTCCGCCGAAGACGTCCACGTCCACGTGGTCGACCCCTGGCACGGAGTGGGCCGCCGCCAGGACGTCCGACAGGTGGGCGGGGCTGCCCAGCTGACGCCGGGAGCTGCCGAAACGGGTCAGCAGGGCCTGGCGCAGTCTCGGTTCGACGGCCTGCCAGCTGTGGTCCCGGGCCACCTTCACCCTCGCGGCGAGGAGGAGCAGCACCAGGTCGCGCGTCTGCACCCGTACCGGCAGCCGGGAGTCGCCGTACCGGGCGAGTGAGGAGCGCAGCGCGGTGAGCACGTCGGAGTCCCCGGCGATCGGAATGTCCTGGACCCCTGCGACGGTGACGTGCACCAGCCGGCGCCTGCCGTCGAAGATCTCGCGCGCCGCCGCCTGCCCGATCCCGGCCCGGGAGCGGGCGAAGTCCTCGTAGTCGGCGACCGACACCAGCCGGTCGAGGGCGGACACGGCGAGCGGGATCGCGGACCGGGTCCGGCCGGGACCGTCCGCGTCCGCGCCGCCCGTCGCGGGCCGGGGGTTGGTGACCCCGGTGACGCCCAGCGGCCGGGTGACCGCCTGGGTGACGCGGTCGGCCCGGACGTTGGCGGCCCTGCCTGTGCCGAAGCGGTAGCGGGCCCGGACGTTCTCGTGGCCGGTGGGCAGCCGGGCGCCGTGCACCCCGTCGCCGAAGGTCACCGTCGTCCGGCCGCCCGCCGCACCGCAGACGTAGACCCGCTCGCGCGGGCCACGGCCGGCGAGGCTGTCCACCCTGTGCCAGAGCAGCCCGTCGACCCGTATGTCGAGGACCGGGGCCGCGCCCAGCGGGTTGTCGGCGGGCATCCAGGTCAGCGGCGCCTGCCAGAGCGCGAACGTCTGGTTGGCGAGGTCCGCGTTCCCGCTGCCGACCGGTTCCTCCCTGCTCTCGCCGTGACTGGCCGCCACCACGTTGCCGCGTACGCGTACGGTGGAGCGCCGGTAGCGGTGGGCCAGGCCGGTCGTCAGGGTGAGCCTCGTGTGCACGTGGTCGCCGGGCAGCAGGGGGTCGAGCACCTGCTCGACGCCCGCGATCGTCACCAGCTCGGTGGCCGGCGCGGCGGGGACGTCGGTGCGCTCCCCCGAGACGATCAGCTGCCGTCCCGGGCGCAGCCCGTCGTACAGCTCGGCCAGTTCCAGTTCGTTGCCGTGCACGTCCTCGCCGAGCGGCTCGTCGGCGAGGCGCAGCGCCTGCCCGCCCGCATGCACGACGGCGTCACGGATGGTGGAGAGCAGCACGTCGTGCTCGTCGAGCCAGGGGTCGGCCAGGGTCAGCTCCGTGCCGCGGCCGGTGATGCCGAAGTCGGTGTACACGGCGGTGCGCAGGGAGGTGACCCTGGTGGTGACGGACCTGAGCGCCGGATCTCCCGGGATGCCGTCCGGGCCCGCGGCGCCCTTGCGGGGGCGCTCGATCACGACCCAGCTGCCGGCGGTGACCGAGTCCTGCACGGAGTCCAGGGCGATCACGTGACGGTTCGCGGGCTCCGGCACCGTGGCGACGCCGATCACCACGTTCGCGGGTTCGCTGCCGACCGTGTAACGGACGGTCAGCTCGTAGCCCTCGTGCCTGAGCTGCCGGTGGTCACCGGGCGCGAGGCGCCAGCTCCTCGGCTCACCGTTGTGCACGGCGACGTGGACGCGGCCGTCGTCCGCGGGCCGTGACACGAACAGCGTCCGCTCGGGCAGGCCGTCGAGGAACTGGGCGGTGACGCCCGGCTCCTGCGAGTCGGCGGGGCGCCTGTTCAGCCAGCTCAGATCGTGGTCCTGAGCGGTCCGGGTCATCACCGCGACCCGGCCGGGCCCCAGATCGAACGTCGCCTCCGACGGCAGGTTCTCCGCGTGCTGGACGGACGAACCCGTCTCGGTGTGCTGGAACTCGGCACGCACCGGAACCTTGCCCGCAGTGTCGAACACCACCCGCATCGTCGTCAGGGCCGAGCCGCTCAACGGCCAGTCCGCCTGTCTGATCACCCGCCCCCGCTCGTCCTGCACCGGCCTCAGGGGGGCCATCGCCCCGAACGGGGCTGCTGTCACCCGCATCGCCTGCACCTCGTGCAGGAGCGGTGGTGCGGTCGGGGCGGACCGCCGCCACGCCGGGTACAGCCCGTCGGCGATCCGGGGGTCGAGCGCCGCCAGCAGCCGTGCGCCCAGGTCGGTTCCCGGAGCCGGCAGCGGCGCACGGGCCTGCGCCGGCCCGGGCCCGCTCCGGGAGGGCCCTACGCCCCCGCCGCGCAACGCGGGGAGCACCGCGCCGAGCGCCTGCAGCGCCCCGGACGCCGGCGTGGCGGCGCGCGGCGTCGCGGGCGCCGGCCGGGAGGGCTCCAGCTCGGCCGCCTGGGCGATCATTTCGCCGACCATCGCCTCCAACTGCTCGAACCAGGCGGCGACATCGGCGTGCTCACGGGCGACGGCCTGGGCCTCGGCCAGCCGCTCGTGCGGCTCCGTCAGCCGTGCCACGAGGGCGGCCGGTGAGGTGACGGAGTCCAGACCGGCCCGCAGGGGGGCGAGCACGTGTGCGTCGAAATCGGCGATGAACCTGCTGACCGGACGCGGATTGGGGTTGTCCGGCGTGGGTTCGCCGTCCTCGACCGCCCGTTCGTCCTCGGTGATCCACTCGCGCAGCAGCTCCACCAGTTCACCGAGCGACGGCGGGGCGGACTGCTGGAGACCGATCGCGGTCACGTCCTCCTCCCGGTCGACACCCAGCCGGGCCACGGTGCGCAGCAGCCGCTGTCCCGGGTCGCCGTCACCGCCTCGTCCCCTGAGGACGAACAGCAGCCGGTCGCCGGCGTGCAGACCGGTCGTGGTGCCCGACACCTGGATCTCGGAGCGCCGGGTCAGATCCCGCTCGGTCAGCAGCGCGGGCCTGCGGCGGCGCACCGGCAGTTCGTTCCACGAGGCGCGGGCGGCGAGATCGGCGTCCGTCTCGAAGACCTGCGACTCCTCCTCGGAAGTGAGCGGAACGCTGTTGCTGCGCGCCCCGCGCGGGACGACCACCTCCACGTCCACGCCCCGCGGGTCCCTGTCCAGGGTGTACGCGAGATGTGTGCCGGCGGCGACGCCCGGCCTCGGCCGGTGCCCCACCAGGCGCCCGAGCAGCGCCAGCGAGCGGTGCTCGTTCGCGGTGCGCAGGTACGCCTCGTCCATGATCCGCTCGGAGTGGAACGTCAGCAGGTCACCGACGACGGCCCAGGAGTCAAGCAGTCCGACCGCCGGATCGTCCGGGGTGCGGACCGTCAGCCCACGCAGCGCCGGATAGGCCGGGGAGGCGAGCCGGTCCACCATGGCGGCCAGGAACGATCCGTGGTCCCCGGCCCGGTGGTCGAGAGCGGTGCGCCCCGGCGGGTTGTACAGGGCCTCGGGGGCCCGGCGTTCGTCGTGTCCACCGCAGCCGCAGCCGCAGCCGCCCGCGCCGCTCATCGGGTACCTCCGGCGAGTTCGATGGTCAGCCGCCCGTTGTCGGGGCGGTCGGGGTCGTTGTCGCAGCGTGCGACCTCCAGCGCGCCGAGCCGCAGCACGCCCGTCTCCAGGGCGGTGCCGTCCGCGTCGCCACCGTCGAACAGCCGGCGGAGCCGGGTCACCCTCACGCTCTCCACCCCCTGCACAGCGGCCGCGGTGGCCACCAGCCGGCTGAGCCGCACCGGTTCCCCGAAGACGAGGGCGTCGGGATGGAAGAAGCCGAGCCGACCGTCGCGCAGCCGACCGCTGCCCAGCAGCCGGTACAGCTCGGCCAGGATCTGCCCGTGCTGATGGCCGGGTGCCGCACACACCGACAGGGCGATGTCCAGCGGTACGTTGCTCGCGGGGCCGACGACCAGGTCGTGGCCGATGCGCCGGTAGCGCTCCAGTGCGTACGCCACCGAGTCGAGCAGCGCGGGCTCCGGGTCCCCGGCCCCCAGTACGTCGACGGCGACATGGGCCTCCTGCACACTCCCCGTCCAGCGGATCTCCGCCGCCGCCCGCTGCACCCCCGGCAGGGCGGAGGCCAGCGCCGCGTAGTCCTCGGCGGTCACCGCGCGCCGCGCGGTGCGCCTCAGGTCGAGCGGGGCCAGCTGCCTGACCTGTTCGAGGGGTTCGGGGTCCGTTCCGCCGGCCGCCGGCAGCGGATTGCGTACCCCGGCGACCGGCAGCGGCTCCCCGGCGTCCTCGGCCCCCGGGTCGCGGTGCAGCACCAGGTGGTTGACGGCCTCCGCGCCGACGTTGCCCGCCGTGCCGCCGCCGAGCCGGTAGTGCAGCTCCAGCCGGGCACCGGGCCGGGGTTGGGCACCGTGCCGCCCGTCGCCGAACCGCAGCGCGATACGGCCGTCGTCCTCCAGCTCACCGACGAAATACCGGTCCCGGTGACCGGCGGCGAGCAGATCCCGCCGCGCGGTCCACTCCTCGTCGCCGTCCACGGCCCTCACCGCCGGCAGCGCGGCCCGCGGATCCTGGACGAGGGCTGCGGCGGGACCCCGCAGCACCGGCTCGCCCGGATGCAGTCCGGCCGCGTGGCCGGGGCCCCAGGTCTGCGCGATCTCCCAGGCGATGCCGGCGTCGAGCACCGCGCCCGCCCGGGCACGTGCGGTGAGCACCTGGAGCCTGCGGAGCTTCGGTGCCAGCAACCGGTCGCTGCGGTGCAGCAGTTCCCGTAGCGCGCGTACGGGGTGGAGGTGCAGCTCCAGGTGTTCCAGTATCCGCAGTCCGAAGAGCACGGTCAGCTCGTCGATCTCCGCCTCGCCCAGCCCGTCGCGGTCGCGGGCGCTGCGCCACAGCTCCACCAGTCGCTCCCGGACCCGCCCGGGCACGGCGGCCAGCCGGTCCGCCTGCCCGGCCGAGACGTGCTCCGGCAGGGGGAAGGGCGCCGCCTGGACGACGGGTGAGCGCTGGAGCACCGGCCGGAACCGGGGCCTGATGCCCGGGTAGGTGACCTGCGCGAGGAGCGTCGCCAGCGCCTCGGCCTGCTCGTAGGCCGTACCCGGTACGACCTTCTCGCGCCGCCGCCCCGCGAGCTCCAGGCCGATGCCGGCACGCGTCACCTCATCGTCTCCCACCCGCTCCGACAGCTCCCTCACCTGCGCCGGGGTGAGCAGCCGTCCGCGCCGCGTCTGTTCCAGGCGTTCGCCCAGGAGCCGGGCCGGTGCGTTGCCCGCGCCGGCCTCCCCGCAGCCGGAACCGGACGGCTCGCAGGAGCCGGGGACGGCGGGCTCCGGAGGCACGGTCACCGTCTCCGGCAGAGCACCGCCGAACGTCAGCGACCTGCCGTGATCGACGAGGACCACGTTGCCCCGGGCGACGGTGACGTCCTCCACCGGTGCGCAGTCCGGGCCGCCGCGCGTCGAGAGGCACAGGGGGAAGGCGAGCGCGTCCTCGCGGGCCCAGGTGACCTCCAGCACCGGCTGGCCGGCCAGCTCGTCCACCCCCGGGGTGACCGACGTCAGCCGAACCGCCTGCCGGTGCGCGGGGTCCGCGTCGCCCGGCGTACCCGAACGCCGCCCGCGCACCTCCTCGAACACCAGCAGGTCACCGGGCGACAGGGCCAGCGTCCGCGTCGTGCGTTTCCTGTCGGTCCACCCGTCCCTCAGTGTCGCGGACACCGCTCCCCTGGGCAGGGCGCACACCTCGTCGCCCCAGGTCCAGAAGCGGATGGTGTTGTGCGCCGGCCGCAGTTCGGCCGGCTCGGAGTCCACCACCGGCTCGAACACCTCCACCGCACCGCGCTCGGCCCACACCGCCAGCTCGCGGTCCTCGACGACGGTCCCGGCCGCGGGCCGGTCGCGCGGACCCGGCGTGCGGACGTCGACGGCGGCGAAGCGGAAGGTGCCGGGCAGCAGCGTCAGCCGCTTCGTCACCTCGACGGTGACCAGGGCCCTGGCATTGCACCCGTCATGCATCGGGTAGTCGATCAGCCGTACGTGACGGCGTACCGACACCCGCCTGCGGGCGGTGTCGAGGTACGCCTCCGTCGCCACCGCGTCCTGCTGGTAGCTGATCCGGTCGGCCGTGTACGCCAGGAGTTCGACGAGCGTGACACCGAGGTCGGCGGGGTTGCGCTCCACCCAGTCGGGGGTGGTCAGTGCGAGCCGGTCCAGGATGAGCCGGCGAACCGAGTCGAAGTCGCGCGCCGTGTAGTCGATGACGGGTGGCTCGGCCCGGGGCCCGGGGTCGCGGCCCGCCGTGCCGTCCACGCAGTCGAAGGGCGCGGGGCAGTCCGGCCGGAACTCGAACTCCGCTCGGAAGTACCGCTGGTCGAAGCCGGGGTAGGGCTCCGTGCCCGGCCGCCCGTACGGATCGGCCTCCACCACCGACAGCCGGTAGCGCGAGGTGTCCCCGGTGCGGTCGAGCGTCACGAGCAGCCGGTCGTCGAGTTCCGGGTCCTCCTCCCGCTCCACGGTCACCTCGACCGCCTCGATGTGCGTGACGCGGCGCCCGCCGTCGATGCGGATGTTCTCCGCGCACAGTCCGTGCGGTGCCTTGCCCAGGAAGGTGACGGTCAGCGTCACCCCGTCGTCCCCGGCGTCGACCGCGTCCACGCCGTGGAGCCGCGCCGCGCGTACCTTGCCGCGCCTGCCGTCCGTCCGGCAGACCACTTCCCTGCCCGTGCCGCTCATGCGGGCCCGCTCCCTTCGAACACGTCGTCACGCCGGGTCCCGGTGGAGCGCACCACGTAGCTGAGATGCACCCGGACCACGTTCTCCTCGCTCACCACGTCCAGGGCTTCCACATCGATCAGCTCACCCAGCCAGCGCTGCAGCGAGGCCTGCACGGACAGCTCCAGCGCCGAAGCCAGCTCGGGGCTGTTCGGTGTGAACACCAGATCCAGCAGCCCGCAGCCGAAGTCGGGGCGCATCAGCCGTTCACCGGGGCTGGTGAACAGCAACTGCTCGACCAGGTCCCGCACATGCTCGTCGTACCGGGCATGCGCCGTCCGCCCGCGCCGGTCGCCGCGGAACGGGAACGCGATGTCGCTGCGTACGGTCCTCATCGGCATGTCGCCCCCTGGCGGGCGGCGGTTACGAGGAGCGGCCCCTGCGGCACGAGCGCCGCGCTGAAGCACTGCGCCGCACTCGTGTGCAACAGGACGGGTACGCCGTCGACTCTCACGCCGTCCGGCTGCGGGCTCCACCGGACGGTGGTGCACGGATGCGGCACCCCGTCGACGGTGTGCGGGCACCCGGTCACCAGGAAGCTGTCGGAGGCGGTGTGCACGGGCAGCCCGTCCATGCGCACGGCCGCGTGCGCGGACGCGGCGGAGGCCCGGCCGCCGTGCGGGCAGTGGAGGGTCGCTGCGGCGCTGACGATGGTCCCTGAGCTGGTGGACAAGTCTTCTCTCCCCGTTGTCTGTTACTGCCCTGCTGCCTGATGCTTCACTGCTTCACTGCTTCACTGCTTCTTGGCCACGATCAGCCGGCCGTCGTTGATGTTGACCTCGCCATCCGCCAGCACGATCGAGGCGCCCTGGCCGTCGCCGATCGTCACGCCCTTCTCGTCCACCTGGATGTACGCCCCGGTCGCGGCCTGGAGACGGATGCCGTCGCCGCCGTCCGGCACGTCACCCATGACGAACTTGTGCCGGTCGGAGGTCTGGATCACCACGTTCTGGTGGGCAGGTCCCCCGGTCAGCGCGTCGGGCGGGAGCTCGGAGGCGTCGCCGTACCAACAGCCGGTCCAGATGGGGAAGCTGACGTCTCCCTGCTCGAACTCCACCCACACGCCCGCACCTTCGGCGGGGACGGCGTACTGCCCCGACTGCGGCCCCGTGAACGGCAGGCAGGGCATGGCCCAGGTGGACGTCTCGTCGCCCAGGACGTCCGGCACCTTGACCGTGACCCGCCCGGTCCTCAGCGGATCGTCGTTGCTCACCACCCGCCCTCGGAACTTGCCGAGAAACCGGTTGTTCGGTCCTGCAGCCATGCGAAGTTCTCCTGGTTCGTTTCCGCTCCCGCTGTCGCGGCCGTCACGGTCGTACGGTGTCGCTCCGGGCGATGAGGCCCTCGCGCGAGAGCGTGAAGTTCTGCTGGTACGAGCCGGGCCTGAGGGTGTGGGTGACGGACTTGACGAAGTAGTCGCCGTCGTAGGTCACCCCGGCCCCGCGGACCCCGACCAGCTCGCGCGGCCGCAGGATGTACCCGTGCCGGTTCACGTCCAGCGACCCGGACCCCGAGATGGCGTCGGCGGACAGCGCGGCCCGCGCCAGCAGTTCCGCCTGCGCCTGCGCCGACTCCTTCTTGGCCGTGCCGGACAAGGTGCGCCGCTTGAGTGCGGGGGTGGCCCGGCGTCCGAGCGGGGGGCGCAGCGGCCCGATGTCGGGCTGCGGCAGCAGCCGGCTGTCCCGGGTGGCCGGGTCCTGCACCCGGGCCTGCGGTTCCTCCCTGGCCGTCCCGTCGTACGCGAACGTCAGCTGGTCGACGGTCGAGTTGACGTCCATGTTCACGTTGAGCGCGTGCTGCCGCTGCCCGAGGCGGGCCTCCGGGCCCCAGACGGCGGTGGAGTGACCGGGACGGGGTCCCGGCTCGAGGTAGAACGTGTATCCGTTGGCCCGGGCCAGGTCGTTCACGTAACTCAGGTCGGTGCCCGACTGGTAGTCGACCCTCAGCTGTTCGCGTGGCGGCTGCTCGATCTGCTCCTGGAAGACACGGGCCTCGATGCCGTAGTCCGCGTACTTGGCGAGGATGCGGGCGACGCGCCCGGAGGGCCGCAGGTTCGGGTACCGGTCGGTGCGCTCCTCCAGGTCCATGAGGAGGGTCAGGTCCTCACCGGTCACCGTGAGGGTGGAGTGCCCCGGCTGATTGCTCGCGCCGACCTCCTGGCGCACGATCAGTCCGTCGAGCAGCACCCAGGCCGTGCCCTTCACGCTCACGGAGAGGATCACCCGGGTCTTGGGGTCGAAGAACCCCTCGGGCAGCAGCCGCCGGGACAGCGCACCCTGCTTGGTGAGGTCGAACGCCATCTGGAACCCGCTGCGTTCACCCGCGGTGGCGGTGATCTGGGCGGACAGCAGTGCCTCGGTGACCTCGGGCGGAACGGGCCTGGTCAGCCGGGGTCCCGTCTGCAGGGTGATGTGGATGGGCCCGTTACCCACGGGCTGGTCAGACATACCGTCCTCCCGTCCCCGGGAAGCCCCCGGCGTGCGGGACGGCGATGGTGCGGCCCGCCTCCTCGGTCAGCTCGTGCGGGTCCAGCACCGGATTGGCGTCGGCGATCTGCCACCACTGCCCCGGGTCGCCGAAGTACCGCTGCGCGAGCAGGTCCGGCCGCTCTCCGCTGCTGACGGTGTGCGGGGCGCCCTCCTGTTCCGTTTCGCTCAACGGTGGTAGCAACCGCCGTTTCGTGTAACGGACTTCGGTCCCGTCGGCCAGCCGGTGCACGCCGATCCCGGCATCGTGGTACCGGCTGGAGCGGGGGTAGGGGTGGGCGCCGGCTACGGCGTCCAGGGCGTTCTCGTACGGTTCGATCCCGGCCATGTCCTCAGCCCCTCCCCATGACGGTGTGGCCCCCGGCCGGCCCCAGCGAGCCGAGCCCGCCGCCGCGCGCGGCCCTGGCGAGCTGCTCCTTCTGCGCGAGATGCGCCATGTACAGATCGGCCCCGCGGTGCCCGGCGGGCAGGTCGCTGACGCTGAGCACCTTCATGCCGATGCCGAGGCTCGCCCTGATCGGATTGAGGTTCACGTCGAACGCGGACTCGTTGATGGACAGTTCGGTGAGCCGCACGGGCATGACGCGCTTGCTGCCCCAGGTGAAGAGGGTCAGCGGCATCTCGATCGGGCTGATCTCGATGGCCCCCTTCCGGGAGAGACGACCGGCCTCGCGCAGCTGGGCGGTGGTCGGGTGGACGAGCATCTCCAGGGTGGCCAGCTCGGGGTGGATCCCGTCGGGGGCGGCGACCTCGAACTGGTCGGTGGCATCGATCTCTGCGGTGAACTTCCACGTCTCCTCGGCGGGCCCCTTGAGACGGAGGGCCTCGTTACGGTCCCCGCCCCCGCTGCCGCCTCCCCCGGAGTCACCGCTCCCGCCGGCGGACTGGGGCGCGAGACTGCGCTCCAGGGTGTCGGGGTTGAACTGGAGGACGATGATGCGCTGGGGAGTGCCGCGTTCGGGGTCGACGACGACTATGCCGGAGCGGATGGGCTTGGGGATGTCTGCGTAGCGGGTCATCGTCCGGTTCCTTCCGCTGCATCGAATCGCGTGACGGCCTGTGCTGCCTCCGCGGCGATCCGCGGGTCCTCGTCCGATTCCGCCATCTGTGCCAGGAGGGTTCGGTAGACGGGCCATTCGGCATACACCATCGCCCACAGCGCTGCCCTGCGGACTCGTGCGTCCTTGTGCTGGACCGACTCCCGCACGCGGGTGACGACGTCGGCGTTCTCGACCAGTGGGGAACCGACTCCCAGACGCATCAGAGCCTTGGCCCACCCCGCCGGATAGACACTGGCATCGAATTCCTCCAGCATGTCGTCGAGTCGCCAGACGGGAAGCTGGTCGGCGATGCGGTCGGCCCTCTCCTCGGCGGCGATCCGGTCGCTGTTTCGCACCACCAGGTAGACGACGTCCGCGAATTCATCCACGACGTAGTGAATCGAACCTCCATCACCGGCATCCCATGCAACTTCGTAGAAGGTTCCCTTTTCAGGATCCCTTTCCACCTGGCCGACGAAGTCCCAGCCATTGCGGTCGGCGAATGCCCGGACCTCTTCGGGTTCAGCATCCTCCTTGACAACGAGATTTCGGCTCGAAAACCGGCCTACTGACATTTGACGCATCCTTCCTGTACGAGTCGGAGGTTTCGCCGCGCACCCTACGACGCATCATAAATGCGCTCGATCTCGCTCCGAATTCTGGCGAACAGCGCCTTCTTGGGATCGCCTTCGCCGGAGAAGTCCAGTTCCAGAGAAGCGGCCCAGCCCTGCAGAAATCTGACCTCCCGTCGCGCCATGGTCTTTGCGTCCGCCGTATCGGCCACCTCCCCACGGTCAGCCGCTTGCGCCCAGGCATCCTGCGCATAGGCACTGTTCCATTTGCGCATCTGATCGCGGGCTGCTTCCCTTTCCGACTCCGGCAGGTCCTTGTCGTTCATCGTCGCGCGCGCCTGCTTCCGCATTGCGGGGGTGACACCCTGTGACTTGAGGTGCTTCTCGTAATGCATCCCCGTAAGTTTCTCCAGGTCGCCGGGCGTGAGGCCCTCCCGCCTTCCCAACGCCGCCATTCTGCGAGCAACGACTTGCGAGTCCACGCCTTGCGAGTTGCCCATCATTTCCTCGAAGGCGTATCGGAAGTTGAGCTGACGGGCCCTGCTCTGTGCACCTTTGGGAGCCAGGGGGAGTTTCATCATGACGCGCTGGAGACCAGCCATACCTCGCCGCCGCTGGGCCGTGGCGATCGCCTCGGGGTCTCGTGCGCCCAGGCTGTAGGCCATTGCCCGGTACACGAGGTCACTGCTCGACCTGTTCTCTTCCACCGCGCCGAGTGTGTGCAGGAAAACACGCTGACTCTGTGACGTCTGCGAGTTCGATTCCGTTCGCCCACCCAGATCGCTGAGCATTCCCCGGGCAAGCTCCCGCTGAATGTCCGGCGACACTCCCGCGAACATCTTGGCGTAATCGTGATTGAGCCTGTCCTCGTCCGTCGCACCGATCTGCGAGACGACCTGATTGCGGGGGGAGTCCACGCCTTGTCTGAGGCCGGCAGCACCCCCGCCGGAGGTCCCGACTCTGCGGTAGCTTCCGTTGCTCATCTGGTTCTCGCGCAAGGTGGCGGCCAGCGTGTGGGACTGCGCCCGCTCACCGAGAGCCAATTGCTTTCCGTCCACCGAGTAGCCGAGGCCCTGCGCGCCCGCGCGGGTGCGCGGAGAGTTCTGCACGTCGTCCGCGACCTCACGGATGAACCGGAGGAGTTCGTCCCGGTCGAGCTTGACGCCGGCCACGACCGACTGTCCCGGGTTGAGCACGGCCTCGATGTCGAAGCGTTCGCCGCCCTGTACGGACAAGCGTGTCAGCCTGTGCCACAGACGCATTCCGCTGAGTGCCGCGTTGAGCACCGGGCGCCTGACGCCCTTGTCGAGCAGCCTTTTCAGCTGGGGCCTGATCCTTGCGACGATCCTGCGGAGCCGGGCCTCCTTGGACTCCTTCGAGTCCTCCTTCTTCTTCCGGTCGTCCTGGTTCTGCTTCCTGCGGTCCTGCTGGATCTTCTTGTTGTCGCGCAACCGGTCGCGCCTCTTCGTGAACGCGTTCCGCAGCTTCGACGCGCTGCTCTTCAGCGCCTTGCCCGGCTTGCTCTTCCTGAGCTTCTTACCCAGCGTCTTTCCAGCGTTGCGGACCTTCTTCAGCGCCGACTTCACCGCTGATCTGGCCTTGTCCAGGGCCCTGCCCGAAGGCGACTTCGGTTTCTTCGGCCTGGTCGGCTTGGGGCCCTCGATCTCCTTCTTCTTCGTGGGAGTCCGCGGGGAACTCTCGGGGGACCTGTCCTTCGTCGGCCCCGGCCTGGTGTCCTTCGGCTTCGTCACGGACGGCGAAGGCCCCGGCTTCGCCGGCCCCTTCGGTGTCGCCGTGTCCTTCGGCTTCACCGGTGCCTTCGGGTTCGGCGACGGCTTGCCCTTCGGCTTCGGCGCCACCGGCGGCTTCGTCATCGCCGTCTTCGCGTTCCGCATCGCGTCCCGCGCCTTGTTGACGGCCGAGCCGGCGGCTTTCTTCGCGCCCTTACCCGTCCTCTTCAGGCCCTTCATGATCTTCTGGGCCATCGTCTGGAGCCGCTTGCCCACTCCCTTCGTCGCACCCGCCAGACGGATCATCAGGAAGTTCGCGATGAAGTCCAGCAGCGCCACGATGCCGGCGGCCACCGCCTCCGCGAAGAGACAGGCGGCAGGGCCGGCCTTCACCGCCCTCAAGTACCCCCAGAATCTGCTGAACGCGGAGAGGATCGAGCTGATGCTCTGCCAAGCAGCCATCAGCCCCTGCACGATCGTGAGGATCGCGCCCGCCGCGGGGACGATCATCGAGACGACCTTCTCGATCACGATCGAGGCGATCATCATCGGCAGTGAGGCGATGATCGCGTCCCATGCCATCTTCCCGATCTGCTTGATCGAGACGCAGCCCTTCACCAGGACGTCGATCACGGCCTTGCCGAGCCCGAGGATGCCCTCGACCTTGGTGTCGAACCACCGCTTGACGCCCGTCTTGATCGCGCCCCACAGATGGTCCTGAACGCCGGACTTCGCCGAGCTGCCGGCCTTGCCGATCCAGCCGCCCGGGTCCGGTGCGATGTCCGCGACCAGCGCGGCGAACTTGCCCAGCGCCTCGATCGCCGCCTGGGCGAACTTGATCGCGCCCAGGATGACCGCCTGGTAGGCCTTGATGACGGCTTTGATCCCCGCCTCGAGGACGTCGAGCAGCGCGTTCAGGCCCGCCGCCAGGGCGTCCAGCAGAGCGTTCACGGCCTTCTTCAGGCCGTCCGCCAAGGTGTTGACCGCCGCGATCGCCTTGTCCCTCAGACCTTCGATCGCCCTGCGGAACCTGTCCCGTAGCTCGGGGAACGCCGCCAGCAGCACGTCCCCGATCGCGATCAGCGCGTCCGCGAGCACATCGATCGCCGCGATCGCGAGGTCGCGCACGAAGTCGATCGCCTTGTTCGCCCAGTCCTTGAACGTGTCGATGATGCTGTTCACGGCCTTGCGTGCGGCGTCGAACACCGCCGTCACGGCCTCCAGGAGCGCGGTGAAGAAGCCCTTCACCTTGTCGGCGATCCAGCCGAAGAACCCTCCGGAGGGCTTCTTCTCCTCCTTCTTCTTCTCCGCCTCCTTCTCCGCGTTCTCGCGCTCCGTGTCGATCTGCTGGTTGTCCTTGTCCTTCCTCTCGCCGACCTCCTTGTCCTTGTCGTCGCGGGCCTTGACGATCTCCTTGTTCTTGGCGGTGTGCTCCTTCTCGGAGTTCCTGTCCGCCTCTTCGACCTTCTGGTCCTGCTCGGTGCGCCAGGCCTCGCGCTCGCGCTGCGCTTCCTCGGCTGCCCGGCCGCGTTCCGCGGTCTGCTTCTCCGCGTTCTGCGTGACCTCACGGTCGATCTCGGTCTGCTTCTCCCGCTTGGACTGCTGCTCGCCCTCCTTGTGCTTCTTCTCCTCGGTGACCAGATCACCCTGTGCCTGTCCTGCCGCCCCCTGGATCTCTCCGCCACGCTCCTGCCTGGCGACCGCGCCCACACCCGGTCCGGCCCGCGCGCCCTTGGCTGCGCCGGCGCCGCGCCTGGCGCCCGCACGGCCGGTCGCCTTGCCGACGAGTTGCTCCTGCGGCGCGTCCGGGAAGATCTGGTCCTCGCCCATCGGCTTGGCGGCGTCCTCGCGCCCCGTGCTCTGGATGTCGGACTGCTTGTTCTTGAGCGCCTTGGCCTGGTCGTCCGTCCGCCCGGGGTCGCTCGCCCCCTCGAGCCGGATCTTCGGCGCGGGACCGACCGTCTTGTTGCGCAGTTCGGGGTCGACGGTCGGAACCGCGTCGGCCGCGGCCTCCACGTTCTTCGCCTCGTCGGCGCTCAGCTCGGCGGCCACGGGCATGGGCGGCGGCGGAGCACTGTCCGTGGGCTTGGCCCCGGCGGCCTTCTCGCTGCCCTTGGCCTGCTGCTCGTCGCCCTGGTCCTTCGGTCCGAGCTTCTCCACCTTGCCGGTCACCTGTGCGGCAGGCGGCGCGGCCTCGGGCGCCCCCGACTGCGTACGCGGCGCACCTGAAGGGCGTTCCCGCTCCGGCGGGGCGGCGTCGAGCCGCTGCTGCTCCTCGCCGACCTTCCTGTCGGCCGCGGCGTCCACTCCCGGCATCGCGGCGGCGGCCTGGTCCGGTGCCAGCTTGCTCACCGTGCCGATCGCGGCCTTGGGGTCCTGGCCGGAGACGTCCGGAGGCTCCTCGTCCTTCTTCTCCTCGAGCGCCGTGCCTCCGCCCCCGCCGCAGCTGCCGCCCGCCTCGTCCTTCTCCGCCGCGGGCTCCGGCGGGGCGCAGCCGCCGCCGTCCTTCTCCAGCGATGCCTCCGCCGCGGGGCCCGCGCCGGGACCGCCCGCCTGTTCGGCCGCCGGGCTCACGGCCGCCTGGGCGGCGGACGGCGCGGCACCGGGGCCGGCTGCGACGGTCGGGCCCACGGGCTCGGAGGCGCCCACCGCGCCGCGTGGTGACACTCCGGGACCGGACTCCCTGGGCACGCGGCTCCTCGGACCGGCGGCCTCGCGCTCCGACCTGGGCGGCTCGGCGTCACGACGCGCGGCAGGTGAGGGGTTGCGGTCCTCGACGGCCGTCTCCTGGGGCTGGGCACCCGCGGGCCGCGCTGCGGCCGGGCCGGAGAAGGCCACGGGAGCCGCGTCCGCCGCCGCGGTGGCCGATCCGTCACCCGTGGTGCCCCGCTGGACTTCCTGCCGTCCTCGTTCACTCAGCTGACGCTGTTCGTCCCCCGCATCGTCGGCGTTCCGCTCCCGCGCGTCTTCGGAAGGGACCGCCTCACGCTCCTGCTCATCGGCCGGACCGGCCTTCTCGGCCTCCGGTTGCTCAGGCTCCCTGTCGGTGGTCCCGGGGTCGGGGCCGACCTCCTGGTCTGTTGCCTTCTCCGGCTGCAGGTCCTTCGCCGCGCGGTCCTGCCCCTCGGCCGCGGGGCCGCCCTCCGGCTGAGGCGCCTCGCCCTCCACGGGCCCGACGTCCTGACCCGGCGCCTTCGTGTCGGGAGCCGCGGAGTCCTCGTCCTCCTCCTGCTGCTCCTTCTCGCGCTCCTGCTGGACCCGTTCGGCCTTGGTCGGCGGCGGCGCCGGGAAGGTGGGCAGGCCCGGTTCGGCCTCTCCCGGCGTCATCTCGTCCGCCGTCGGTACGGCGGACAGGTCGAGGTCGGCCTCGGGCAGGTGGTCCTCCGGCTTCAATGCCTCCTCGGTCCGGGCGGCACCTCCCGTGCGGTCATCGAGGTCCTCGTCGCCGCCGATCTCGTTCTCCGCGCCCGCCTCCAGTCCGAGTGGCTTCTCCTCCTCGCGGGGCTCGCCCTCGTCCTCGTCCTTCTCGTGGAGGCCGTGCTCGGACAGGGCGCTGTCCGGCAGGTCACCGCGTTCATCGACCTTCTCGGGACGGACGGGACCGGGCTGTGCCTTCGCCTTCGGGTCGAGGTTCTCCTGCTTCGAACCGTCCGCCGGCTTCTTCGCGCCGTCCTTGCGTGTGCGCTTGTCGGCGCCGGGAGCGTTCGCCTGCTCCGGGTCCTGCTCCTCGCGGTCCCGTTGGGCCTTGCGTTCCTCCTTCGCCTCCTCGGCGCCCGCCTGCTGCCCCTGTGCCCGCTCGTCGGCGGCCTCGTCGGTGCGCTGCCGGTCCGCGGACCGCTTCTCCTCCTCCTGCTGCTGTTCCTGTTCCGCCTGTTCGCGCGAGTGCGCGCGCTCGTCCTCCTGCTCCTTGCGCCGAGCCGCTTCCTGGTCCTCGGCCGCGGCGTCCGAACGCGCTCTGCTGCGGTCGCGGCCCTGCTGCGCGTCGCGGTCCCTGGCGTCCCGCCGCTCCTCGCGGGCGTCGTCGTCGCGTCGGCCTGCGGATGCGGTCTCCGCCCCCTGCTCCCGCTTCCACCGGGTACGCTCCACGCCCAGTGCCTCGAAGAGGTCGATCTCCGGGGCGGGTACCCCGGCCGATGTGAGGCCTGCCGGTCCGGTCTCCGCCTCCTCGGCGAGATCGAGCAGCAGGTCGTACTCGGACGTGAGCAGCCGGTTCTCCAGCCGGTCGAGTACGGAATCCTGCAACTGCGGTGCCAGGCGGGCGAGTTCCCAACGCACCCGCCCGGACAGGTCGGCGGGATCGCCGCGCAGCGAGCGCAGCAGACCGTTCGCGAGCCGGTCGACCAGTGTCGCCGGGTCCAGCTGCTCCAGCCGGTTCCGGTCCGCGTCCACGGTCGCGTAGCGCAGCCAGCCGGGCGTCGCCCGGCCCCCCTCGATCCGCTCCGAGGGCTCCCCGTCCCGTACGGACTCCTGCGCCGCCGATTCCGCCTCACGCTCCACCGCCTGCTGCGGCAGGCTCACCTCGCCCAGCTCGCGCCCGGCCCGCAGTGCGCCCAGACCGTGCGGGTTCTGCACCGTGTGCAGCAGTTCGTGGGCCAGCAGACGCTGACCGTCCTGCGTGCCGGGGCGGTACGTGCCTTCCCGGAAGAAGATGTCCTGTCCGACGGCGACCGCGTCCGCGCCGAGCATCCCGGTGAGCGCGCCCGCGTCCGGGCCGGTGTGCAGCCGTACCCGGCTGAAGTCGTGCCCGAGCTGTTCCTCCAGCTCCCGCCGTACGCTCAGGTCGAGCGGCTGGCCGGCACCGCTGACGATGTTCTTCGGCTCGGGCGCACGGGACGCGGCGCGTTCCTTGCGCTTGCGGCGCTTGGCGGACTGGTCCGGCCGTGTCTCCTGCGAGTGGGACGTACTCACCGCTTCACCTCGCCCCCGCCCGAGAGGCCCGTGTGCACCGCGCGCGCCAGCTCCTGGCCGAGGCGCCGTGCGGAGAGCGACGCGGGCAGCGGAGGCAGTCCTGCCAGGGCGTCCAGCGCCTGTCCGCCGTCGGCGGCGAGCGGCACGCCCCGTTCCCGTACGAGCCGGCCCAGCTCCGCCTGGAACGCCTCCGACACGCGTTCCGGATCCACCCGGCCGAACCCGTCGAGCACCAGCTCGCCGATGTCCACCCGTACCGTCCGCTGCTGCTCGTTCAGACCCATCCGTGCACCTCCGACGGCGTCAGGGAACGGTCGAGCTTCAGGTACTCGGTGCGGGCGGCCTCGAGCATGTGGCGCATCTGGAGCCGGTCGCCCTCCTCCGCCGCGAGGAACGCACCGGAGAGCGCGATGTTGCGGATGGAACCGCCCGCCACGGTCAGGCGCGCCAGCAGAGCGGGGTCGACGCCCTTCGTCGGCGCACGCGCGGGCAGCACACGGCGCCAGATCTCGGCACGCTCGCTCTCGCCCGGGAAGGGGAAGTCGACGACGAAGCGGATACGGCGCATGAACGCCGTGTCCAGCGCCTGCTTCATGTTCGTCGTGAGGATCGCCAGGCCCCGGTACGCCTCCATCCGCATCAGCAGGTAGCTGACTTCGAGGTTGGCGTACCGGTCGTGGGAGTCCTTGACCTCGCTGCGCTTGCCGAACAGTGCGTCGGCCTCGTCGAACAGCAGCAGGGCCCCGCCCTGTTCGGCGGCGTCGAAGACCCTGCGCAGGTTCTTCTCGGTCTCACCGATGTACTTGCTGACCACCTGGGACAGGTCGATGACGAACAGGTCCAGGCCCAGCTCCTTCGCCATCACTTCGGCGGCGAGTGTCTTGCCGGTGCCGGAACCGCCCGCGAAGAGCGCGGTGACGCCCAAGCCCCTGCGCAGTGTCCCGGCGAAGCCCCACTCCTGGTACACGGTCGGCCGCCGCCGCACATGCGCGGTGATCTCGCGCAGCACCCGCACCTGCCGTTCCGCCAGCACCAGATCGCCCCAGGCGGCCTGCGGCTCGATCCGGCGGCCCATCCCGTCCATGCCCGTCCGGGCCTCGGTGAGACCCGCCTGCCAGGCCAGAGCGGTCGCGTCCAGCCGCTCCTGGCCGGACAGGTCCCTGGCCACGGCCGCTCCTGCGGAGCGGACCAGATGGGGAGGGAGCGAGAACTGGGCCACGAGGTCGCGCAGATCGGCCTCCGACACGTCGGGGACGGCGGCGAACGCGTCGGTCCACACCCCGAGCTGCTCGTCCGCGTCCAGGGGCGGGACGGTGACGCGCTCGCCCCGGGGGCGTGCCGTCTGCCGCGGATCGGCACTCGACACGACCAGCGGCACGGCCGCGCTCTCGACGAACGCATCGGTTGCGGTGGCCTGTTCGCGGTCGGGGTCTCCGACCTCCACCAGCAGCGCCGCGGGCAGCAGGACCGCCTCGCGTTGCCACAGCCGGGCCAGCAGGTCGCGCTGGGCGGGGGCGGCCGGGAGATCGGCGGCCGACATCTCGTAGAGGCCGAGGCCCGCTCGGCGGGCCGCGGCGGCGGCGATGTCCACGCGGGTCCGGAGATCGCCGCCGACCAGCTCGACCCTGAGCGGCGCACCGCGCCCGGGCCCCGACCAGCCCGCCGCGACCCGGCTCGCCGTCAGGTCGTGGGAGGCGGGCAGCGAGTCAGGCGCGGTGGCCCGGCGCAGCAGCCCGTGCAGCCGTGCGTCCAGGTAGGGCGAGCCGGCCAGGAAGTGCAGGATCCGTTCGTCGAGCCGGAGCCGGGACGTGGTCAGCCGGGTCTCGTCGTCGAGCTCGACGATCCGCCAGCGCCTCAGAGGGGCGACGGGGGTCAGGGCGCTCCAGTGCGGATCGGCGAGCGCGGCGAGGGAGAGCGAGAAGGTGGGGTACGTACGCTCCGGATCCCCGCTGGCCGCGGCGCAGCGGGCGGCCGTGGTGGGGTCGAGCTCGGCCGCCGCGGCGAGCAGGACGATCTCGCGCTCGAACGGACTGAGGCCGAAGCAGGCGACCAGGGCGTCGAGAGTGGCGGGGCCGGGGCGCACGGCGCTCTCCGGCAGGGTGTCTCCCTGGCCGGATCCGGAGGCCGGACCAGGACCGGAACCGGAGCCGGAACCGGAACCGGAGCCGGACGCAGGTGCAGCAGCAGGGGCGCCCCCGGTCGTGCCGTCGGGGAGGACGACCGTGTCCCCGCCCGGGTCGCCACCGCGCGCGGGTCGCCGCTCCGCGTCTGCCGCACCGGCCGGGCCCGAGCCGCCTGTCGCGCGTCGGGCGTGGGTGTCGACGCGGGCGAGCACGTCGTGGACGGCCGCCAGGAGCATCCGCCCCTGCGCTGCCGCGTCGCCGCCCTCGCTCCGCCGCCCGTCCCCTTCGTACGTCCCCATGTCCTCACCCCCCGTGTCCCGCACTCCGGCTCAGCCCTTGTCGTCCGGCGTCGGTGTGCCGCTCCCGGCCGTCCTGCGGGGACGCGGCGGCGCCGCTCGCCCCGCGGTGGTCCTGGTGGACTTGGCCGGGGGCTTGGCCACGGAGGCCTTCCTCGCTGCGGCCTTCTTCGAGGGAGCCGGCTTGGCCTCAGCCGCGGCTGAGGCGGGAGCCGCGGGCGCACCTGACTCCCCCTCCGCCCCGGGCGGCACCGGTGCTCCCGGCGCCCCGAAGGGCACCACCCGGACGGTGTGCCGTTCCACCGGCTTCGCCGGGGCCGGCTGCTCGCGGCCCTCGATCACCACCAGCGACGCCTGATAGGCGACGGACAGGGTGTAGGGGGTCTGGTGGAGCATTCCCCAGAGCTTCGATGTCTCGTCGACGTCCATGACCGTCGGTGTGAAGCGCACCCTGTGCAGCGAGTCCGCCAGATCGCTGCCCGCCAGATGCGGGCGTTCGGCGGCCAGTTCGATCAGTTCCCGTGGCAGCACCGGAATCTCGTGCAGCGTCCGTATCACGCATCCGAGCAGCCGCTGCCCGACCAGCTCCGTCTCCTCCCCGTACGCACTGATCACGTAGTGCAGGTCGAGCGGCGCATACGCCCGGTTGCGCAGGGCGCCGTCGGTGGCGCGCGTCGGGAGGTCGTTGTTGCGCATCGCGGCGTTCGGGGTCACCTGGTAGAGGAACACGGTGATGGTCGGCTCGCTCGGGGGCTCCGACGGCGGCTTACGGGTCTCCACCTTGACCGCGATGTCCATCTCGGGTCCCAGGTTGCTCTCGATCAGCAGGGCGAGCGCCTGGGTGACCGTGGCGACGGCGAGTGCGTTGCTCATGTCGTCAGTCCCTCTTCCCGCCGCGCGACAGGTAGTCGTCGAGCGTCAGTACGGGTGCGGGCCGGCCGGGCCGCTGTGCCGGGCGGCCGGCCGGCGTCCCGTTCGCGCCGGGCGGGGGCCCCGCGCTGACCTCCAGCCGGCCGATCTGTACGTGCACGACGCGTTCGGCCGGGCGCGGTGCCCGCCGTCCCACCGAGCCGAGCGCCGCGCCCCGCGCGGCGGCGGCGGAGTCGGAGCCGCGCGGCACAGGGAGCGCTGCCGCACGCGCGGGGGCGGCGGACGCGCGTGCCGTCACAGCGGCCACGACAGGCGCGGACGCCGGGTCGTCGGGCACCGACGACAGCCCCCGGCGTGCCGCACGCGCGCCTTCCTCCCGATCGGGCCGGACCTTCGGTGACGCCGTCACCGAGGGCCGCGGCAGGGTGGCCGGCTCCACGGCCACGGGCCGGAACGACCGCACGTCGTCGTCCGCCCGCGGGATGTGCTCGGTGCGCACCACGGTGTGCCGCTCGGTACGCACCTCCCGGTCCTGCCGCACCAACCGGGGCCCGACGGGGTCGGTCCGGGGGGCGACGGGTACCAGCGCGGCCGGCTCGTCCGGTCCGGGCGGGCCGTGGCGCAGTGCCTCGGCCCGCTCGTACGGGCCGGACAGCCTCGGCCGTACCCGCGTGCGTGTACCGGAGTCCCCGGCGCCGCCGGCCGCGGACACCGGTGCGTGGCGGGCGAGCAGCCGGTCGAAGTAGTCAGCCATCGGTGCACAGCTCCAGGTAGTAACGGCGCCGGAGGGGGCTGAGCGCCAGGATGTCGGTCTCCCTCCACCCGTAGGCGGTGGCGAGCAGATGGACGTCGAGGAGCAGGTCCCGTGCCCAGCTGTCCAGTTCGGTCCACAGGTAGGAGGTGATGTCCAGCTCGGCCGGGGTGGCCTCGCCGCACTCCGGGCACGTCACGTTCAGCGTCACGTCGGCCGTCGGGTCCGCCTCGGCGGCCTTCTCGGCGATGAGCCGCTCCACCCGGTCGGGCAGCAGTGCGGCCAGTCGCTGCGGGGCGACAGGCTCGCCGCCCCGCAGCGCCCGCACCGTGCAGCCCGCCACCAGCCGCCGGCGCGCCGCTCCGGAGTCGCCGGCGGCACCGGCTGCCGCGAGGTCGGCCACGGTGGGCAGACGGAACTCGACCACCCAGCCGTCCTCGGCCACCCGCAGCAGCCGGTCCCCCGCGGCCGGGCGTGTGCCGAGCGTCCCGGCGTCGAGGTCGAACTCCATGGCCTCGCCGCAGGCGCCGCACTCGGTCCGCACCTGCATCCGCTCGCCGAAGAGCGAACGGCGCAGCGCGTACAGATCGGCCTCCCGCTCGCCGACCGGTACCGACAGCAAGTCGTCGGTACCGGCCCCCGGGCGGGCCGCCCGGTGCAGCAGCAACGACCTCTCCGCCGCACCCAGGGCGAGCCCGGCCTCCCAGGCTGCCAGCAGTTCGGCGGGCCCCACCGGGGCCGTTCCGGGGATCACGGCGACGCGTTCAGGCCGGGTGGGTGAACGACGGCTCGACCGGTTCCGGGATCTCGTAGTCGCGCTCCCAGCCTTCGCACTCCAGCTTCACGCTCTGGATGGCGACGGCGTTGGCGTTCGCGTCGAGCTCGCCGATGACCTGGTACTCGCTGACCCAGGCCCGGTAGAGCTTGTGCGAGACAGCCACCTGACCGGCTTCGTTGAGCACCTGGATGATGATGTCCTTGCGGAAGTCCCGGAGCGAGACCTCCGAACCGAGCCCGGCACCCACCTGCCAGACCTTGTTGGCCCAGCGGTCGAATTCGGGATCATGGGTGACTCCGCGTTCGAGCGTGACGCCCTCGAACTCGGAGCGGCCCGGCGACTTTCGCGGTGAGCTCGGATCTCCGCCGTGGCGGTGTTTCACCACCTCGGTGGTCCGCTTCAGAGGACTGATCTTGCTGATGCCCGCGACCGTTCGACCGTCCCAGAGGACCAGGAACTTGAAATTCTTGTAGGGGTCGAAGCGATGGGCGTTTATCTGGAACTCAGCCATCGGTTTCCTTCGTGTTCCTTTTCCTTGACTACGAGAGGTCGAACTGCCCTGCGAACTGCTGGATCCTGACGATCACGAACTCCGCGGGCTTGACCGGCGCGATTCCGATCACGACATTGACCACACCGCGTGCGATGTCGGCGTCGGTGGTGGTGTCCTTGTCGCACTTCACGAAGTACGCCTCACGCGGTGTGCCGCCCTTGAACGCGCCCTGCCTGAAGAGATCGTTGAGGTAGGCCGACGCCTTGAGCCGGATCTGCTGCCACAGCTGATCGTCGTTGGGTTCGAAGACGACCCATTGCAGACCGCGGTAGAGACTCTCCTCGACGTGCAGCGCGAGCCGTCGCACAGGTACGTACTTCCACTCGCTGTCGAGCGCGTCCGCGCCCTCCAGGGTGCGGGCGCCCCAGACCAGGGGCCCCACCACGGGGAAGGTGCGCAGGCAGTTCACTCCCAGCGGGTTGAGGAGCCCGTTCTCCCGGTCGGTCAGCCTGACGGTCAGCGAGCGGACTCCGGCGAGGCGCGCCTCGGTCCCGGCCGGCGCCTTCCACACCCCGCGTTCACCGTCGGTGCGGGCGATCACCCCTGCGACGGCACCCGACGGCGGGAAGGAGCGCAACCGTCCGGTCAGCGGGTCGGTCAGCTGCAGATGCGGGAAGTACAGCCCCGCGTGATTGCTGCGCACGGGTTCGAAGGCACCGATCCCGGCCCGCGCGGCGTCGACGCTGCCCCACGTCGAGGGGGAGTCGACGAGCAGGAAGATCCGCCGCTCTTCGCAGAGTCGCCCGGCCGCCGACAGGACGGTGACCATGTCCTCGGTGGACTCGTAGGCCGACAGCTCCGGCAGGGCCAGCAGATTGACGTCGTCCACGTCGCGCAGCGCCTGCACACCGGTCTTGCCCCCTTCGCTGCCGATGAGGTCGCGCGGGCCGGGCGGGTCCCCGTCCGCACCGCCCTCCAGCGGGAAGACGGGCGGGTTGACCGAGGCCTCCAGTCCCAGGTCGTTGGCGCACTCGCCGACGAATCGGACCACGTCGTCCGGATCGACGGACCCTGCGACGACCTGGAGCCGCCTGCCGAACGCGGTCACCTCGGCCCCGGCGAAGGCGTGCCTTCCGGGGGCGTCGGGCAGCGCTCGCAGTTTGCGCTCCAGGAGGAGAGCCAGCTCGGTGACGTCACCGGGCGGCTCACCGTCGCGGTCGGGCTCGAAGAGCGTGAACTCGCGCTCCACCTCGCCGATCTTGACCTTCAGCTCGACGTCCAGGGCCGGCAGTTGCGCCGCGAAGGGTTTGGAGACCGTGCCGGACGGGTCCGGACGGTCCTCGTCGAGCACCTTGACCCGGACGAGGGAGGAACCCGCGTCCACCACCGTCTCCACGTAGCGGCCGTGGCCCGCGTCCATGGACAGGCCGGTGAAGGACTCCCGGGCTCCGCCGCGGGCGTCGAGGATGTGGAGGTTGAACGTCCTGTCCGACGCGGGGGTGTCGTGGTCGACGGCCACCCGCAGGCCCGAGCCCCACGTCCCGGGCTCCTTCGCGTGCACCTCCAGCACCGGGCACTCGCTGCGCCCCTCCGTGGAGCGAAGCGTGACGCAGGCGTCCTGACCGGTACCGGCCTTGGCCACACGGACGATCACCGCGAGCGCGCCGCCGTTGCCGAAGAACTGGTGCACCGCGTAGCTGAGGGCGCTCCGCGCGGTGAGTCCGCCGAACCGGCGCTCGAAGTCCGCGAAGCTGGTGACTCGCACCGGCCGGTTGAGCGGACCCCGGCGCGTGTGCCCCACGAACGCGGTCACCGAGGTGGTGACCGAGGCGATCGTACGGACGCTGCTGGGAAGTTCTTCGATGTAAACACCGGGATAGCCCATGTGCGTCGGCATTCCCCCTCCATTCCCTTCGCGCACCAGAAGATGAGGAGAGATGAAGGAATTGCGCGCATACGCCGAATACGCACACACGATCCCCCGCGTGCATCCCCCGTCGTTCACCCCGTGCGATATCTGGTCTCGCAGGGCCATCCGCATCCGTCTGCGCCGGTGGCTCCTGATGCATGAGTGCCTTGTGAGTGTGTATCGCGCCACGAGAACCGGTCAAGACAGTGATTCAGTCATCTCGTGATGCCGCCTGGCCGGATCGGCAATAAATGATTCGACGTGGTCAGAGGACTTTCCCATCAGCGTATGAAGATTCAATTCACCACCGCTTCACACAACCCCCGGAGCCGATGAGAGAAACAAGCCGAATCGGCTCGATCACGGCGCGCCGTCGTGCAATCAAGTGACGAGGATCAGCCAAGGGGTTCGATTCTCGGACGGGTGGCCGCACTCGCGGCGCAGGGGATTCGGGGACCTCGTGGCCGGCCCGGACGGCGACGGCGCGCGGCAGGGAGGACGGACCGCGGGGCGGAGCCGGGACCGCGGGTGTGGAGCGGCAGGTACCGTAGGGAGGAAGATTTCGTGGGCCTCCTGGCGGGCTGCGTACACCCAGGAGGAACACATGACGACGAACCGCGGACGCAAGGACGTGATCCGGGACCGGATGGCCGCGACCGGCGAGTCCTACAACGTCGCCGCGCGGAATCTGAAGGCGATGAAGGACATGGGCGCGACCCGCGAGGCCCTGCTCGTCCAGCGGTGGCGGCCCGCGGACTCGCTGGACGTCCCGTGCCCCTGCGGCGGCACGTGCGAGCCGGGCGAGACGTGCGACCGCTGTCACGCGCGGCACCGGCATGTGAAGCGTTACCCGGGCAGCGTCACGGACGTGGAGACCTGGGCGGACCGCTACGAGTGCATGGGCTGCTCGTCCTCGTACACGCTGACCGTTCACCTGGCAGGGCGCCCGTGGGGCGTGGCGGAGACCGTGGTGCAGGGCGGTGCGGCCGAGGAGGTCGTGCGTGCCCGGGTGTTCCCCGGGGTGGTGCATCCGTTGCTGCGGGCCGAGGCGGCCGCGGAGTCCGGGTCCGACGAGGACTGATTCCCCTATCCTTCGCCGGAGGCCGCTTCGGAGCACGCCCGGGAGCACGCCCCTGGCACGACGGGACGAGGGACGGATGAAGGCGGAGACGGTGGGGGACAGGAGCGGGAGCGGATCAGCCGCCGACGACAGCGGCTCGCACACGCCCGTCCCGGCGCCGGCAGGCTCCGCCTCACTCAGCACCCGCGCGCGTGAGGCCGTGCTGCAGCGCATCGTCGACCGGCGGTACGCGCAGGGCGACCGCCTCGTCGAGCGGGAGGTCGCCGAGGAGCTCAGCATGTCCCGCGTGCCCGTACGTGAAGCTCTGCGGGCACTGGTCGCCGAAGGGCTCCTGGAGCTGCTCCCCCACAGCGGCGTACGCGTGCGGCGCCTCGAGTACGCCGACGTGGAGCACCTCTACGAGGTCTGGGAGCCGTTGGCGGTCCAGGCGTCGAGGCTCGCGGCGCGCGCCGTGGCGGCGGGCGACACCGGGCGACTGGCCGCCCTGGAAGCGACACTCCGCCAGGCGGAGTCGGCCGCCGCGTCGGACGAGGGGACGCGCGAGGTCGCCGCCCATACGGCCTTCCACGAGGGAGTCGTGGCCATGTCGGGCAACCCCCTCCTCGCGCGCACCATGGAACAGCTGAGCTGGCAGCTCCGGCTGCTCTTCGGCATGCGCGAGGAGCCCGCGCACATGCGGGCCCAGCACGCGGAGATGTACCGGCACATCTCCGCCGGCGACATGGAGGCGGCCGCGGCGAGCACGCTGCTGCACGTGCGCGACAGCAGGACCGTCGCCCTGCGCTCCCTGTTCGGCGACGCCTGAGCCCAGCTTGTATACCAAGCTATAACCCGGCCCGGTCAACCCTGGGAACCAAAGACCCAAAGGCACATATCCAGGCTGTTCGACGACGCGATCCTTGCCCACCGGCTCACGCTTGGTATACAAAATGGGGAGCCCTGGCCCACTCCCCCAAGGAGCCCTCATGTGCGTCGAAGCCCTCCCCCCGCCCTCCGGCAGGCTGACCCGGCGCGGAGTTCTCGCCGGTGCGGCCGCCCTCGCCGGAACCATGGCCGCGGCGACCCCGGCGGCGGCCGGTCCCGCAGGCCGTGACACACCGCCGCATGCCGCCCGGAACACCTCCGGCGGGGCGACGCGGGGCGGCAGCCTCGTCATCCGGGGCGGCACCCTGCTCGACCCTGCGACCGGCGAGGTCACCGAGAACGGCGTCGTCGTCATCAGGAACGGGACGGTGCACGCGTCCGGCCCGCGCGGCAGCGTCACCGTGCCGCGGGACGCGGACGTCCTGGACGCGGACGGCCGCTGGGTCCTCCCCGGCCTGGTCGACGCGCACATCCACCTGAGTACGGCCGCCGAGGCCCGTGACGCCCTCCGCCGGGGCGCGACCAGCGCGCGCAGCGGATCGACGTCGTTCTACCAGGACGTCGCCGTCCGGGAACTCGCCCGCCACAGCCCTGAACTGGCGCCCCGGCTCACCGCCGCCGGCATCTTCGTCACCCCGGACCTCGGCGAGACCGTGCTCGCCGACCCCGACCTCACCCCGCTCGCGCGGCTCAAGGACGGCGTCCGCTCGGCCGAGGCGCTGCGCCGCGTGGTGGAGGTGAACATCGCCCGGGGTGCGGACGTCATCAAGACACGTGTCAACGAGCGTGCCGGCCTGCCCGAACAGGATCCGCTCGTCCAGGTGTACTCCCACGAGCAGCTCTCCGAGATCGTCACCGCGGCCCGGCGGCGGGGCAAGGGCGTCCTCTGCCACAGCTACAGCGAGCAGGGCTGCCACGACGCCGTCACCGCCGGCATCCGCTCCCTGGAACACGGCGCCTTCGTCGGCGAACGCACCCTGAGCGAGATGCGCCGCAGGGGCACGTACTTCACGCCCACCCTCACCGCGATCGCCGGTCTGGCGCAGTCCACGGACCCGGTCCTCGCCGAACGGGGGCGCACCTACCTGCCCGTCCTGAAGAGGGCGGTCCTCGCCGCGCACGAACTCGGGGTCCCGCTCGCGGCCGGAACGGACTCTTCCGGCGGCACGGTGCGGCCCATCGGCCGGGAGGTGGGGCTGATGCGCGCGGCAGGACTGCCCGCGCTCGACGCCATCCGCACCGCCACGACCGGCGCGGCCCGTCTCCTCGGACTGGAGCGCACGGCGGGCCGCCTCACCCGCGGTTTCGCGGGCGACGCGATCCTCGTGGACGGCGATCCGCTGGCCGACGTCACGGTGCTCGAGCGTCCGGTACGGGTGGTCCGGGCGGGGATCGCGCTCTGACCCGAGGGGCCCGGGCGGGCCCCGACCACTCCCCCGGCCGTCCCCCCATTCCCCCACCCCGCGCCGACCCCGCAGCAGGAGTCCCCATGCAGCCGTCCTCACCCGCCCCCGGCACCTTCTCCCGCCGCACCGTGCTGGCCGGTGCCGCCGCACTGGCCGGCACCACGGCCACGACCACCGCAGCGGTGGGCGCCCCGGCCGCCCGAGCCGAAGCCACTCAGGCGGATCCGGCCGCCTCCGCCGCCGCGCAGTCCGGCGCCGGGACCGTGGTCTTCCGCGACGTACGCCTGCCCGGCGCTCCCGGTCCCTCGGACCTGGTGGTGGTCGACGGCCGCGTGTCGCGCGGTCCTGCACCACGCGGCGCGAGGGTCGTCGACGGTGGCGGCCGGATCGCACTGCCGTCCCTCGTGGACGCTCACATCCACCCCGACAAGACGACCTGGGGCGGGCGCTGGGTGTCCCGCCGGCCGGCGGGCGGAATCGCCGACTACGTCGCCCAGGACGTGGAGCTGTTCCACAGTCAGCGCCGCCCCGTCGCGGAACGCGCGTACGGCCTGATGACCCACGCAGTCGCGCGCGGGACACGGGCGATGCGCGCCCACGCCGATGTGGCTCCCGCCTACGACCTGGCCGGAGTGGAGGGCCTGGCGGAGGCCCGCGGGCGGCTGCGCCACGCCCTGGACGTCCAGATCGTGGCCTTTCCCCAGCACGGCGTCATCCGCACCCCGGGCACGGCGGAGCTGCTGGAGGAGGCTGCGCGCTCGGGCACCGTCGACATGATCGGAGGCATCGACCCGAGCGGTTTCGACCAGGCCCTGGACGAGCAGCTCGATCTGGTCTTCGGCATCGCGGACCGCCACGGCATCGGCGTGGACATCCACCTGCACGACCGGGGGGCGCAAGGGCTCGAGGCGCTGCGCGGCATCATCGCCCGCACGCGCGCCCTGTCCCTCGCCGGCAAGGTCACCGTCAGCCACGTCTTCTGCCTGACGGGCCTGACGGACGGCGAACTCGGCCCCCTCGCCGCCGAGCTGGGTGAACTCGACATCGCCCTCACCACGGTGGCGCCCTCCGACTCCCTGGTGCTGCCGGTCTCCCGGCTGCGCGAGCACGGGGTGCGGGTCGGACTCGGCTCCGACGGCGTACGCGACTCCTGGAGCCCCTTCGGCAATGCCGACATGCTGCACCGCGCCCATCTGCTGGGGTGGGTCACGGACGTGCGGCTCGACGAGGAGCTGACGGACTGTTACCGCGTCGCCGCCCACGGAGGCGCGGACGTCATGGGCCTCGCACACGCGGATCTCGGCCCGGGCTCCCCGGCCGACTTCGTCCTGCTGCGGGGCGAGTGTCTGCCTCAGGTCGTCGTGGACATGCCCCAGCGGGACATGGTCGTGCACGGCGGAGTCGTCGTGGCCCGCGGCGGGGAGTTCCTCGAGCAGGGCAAGCCTGCCGGGAAGTAGCGCCAACCGGCCTCCCCGGCCGAGACCGTCGGTCGCCGCCCTCCCGGGCCCGGGTCCGCGGATGGCCCTCCAGCCTCGCTGGAGGGCCATCCGCCGTTTCCGGCGCGGGCAATGCGACGGAGCGGCGCACCGCCGGGGCTTCCCACCGCCACGACGGCCACGACAGCCCCCGCCGGAGTGTGGTGCGCGTCACCAAGAACAGCTGACCGATCGGTCAGACCTGACCGATCGGTCAGCTACGGTGGGCCCATGCCACGTCCGCCGTCCGCGATGCGCCGTCAGATTCTCGGTTCCGCCCTGCGGCTCTTCGCCGAGCACGGCTTCAAGGGGACCTCGCTGCACGACATCGCAGTCGAGGCGCGCTGCTCCAAGGCGTCCCTGCTGTACCACTTCGCCGGGAAGGACGCGATCCTCACCGAACTGCTGACCCCACCGGCCGAGAGCCTCTCCGCCATGGTCGGGGAGCTGTCGGTGCTCGAGGGCGGTCGAGCCGTCGAACCGGCCGTCACGGGCTACGTCGGCCTCGCGATGCGCTTCCACCTGGAAGTGAAGATCATCTTTGCGGAACTGCCCGACATGCTCGGCCATCCGGTACTGGCCGTCATCCCCCGGGCGGTCGACCAGCTCGCGGCGGCGCTGGCCGGCCGTTCGGAGGAGCCGGGTGCTCGCGTCCGGGCGCAGATGGTGATCGGCGGCGTGGCTGTCACGGTCGCCGCCGACGTGGATGTCGAACCCGACACGATGCGAGCCGAACTGGTCCAGGGGGCGCTGAGAACCCTCGGGCATCAGACCGGCTGACAGAAGCCGTCCAGATCCAAGAGAAAGACGCCTCTTCCGCATGGCAATCCTGCTGTACCGGCTCGGCCGGCTGTCCTTCCGTCGCCGAGGACGCGTCCTCGCCCTCTGGCTCCTGCTGCTCGCACTTCTCGGAGGCGGCGCGGCAGCCTTCAGCGGGCCCACCACCAGTAAGTTCTCCATACCGGGCACCGAGTCGCAGAAGGCCCTGGACTCGCTCTCCCGGGAATTCCCGCAGGCGGGCGGGGCGACGGGGACGATAGTCGTCGCCGCGCCCGAGGGCCAGAAGCTCACTCCCCCGGCTGTGGCTCCCGTGACCGAGGAGGCCGCCGAGGTTCCCGGTGTCCTCGCCGCCGTCGACCCCTTCGCGTCGAAGGCGGTGTCGCCGGACGGCCGCTACGCCCTGATCCAGGTGCAGTTCGACTCGGGCGTCGACGGCATCACCGACGCGCAGCGCGAGGCGTTCCGCGAGGCGGGTGCGTCCGTCGCGGATCTGCGCGTCGAGCACGGTGGCGAGATCATGCGGGGCGTCCCGGAGGTCGGTTCCACCGAGATCATCGGTGTCGCGGTCGCCGCGCTCGTGCTCGTCCTCACCTTCGGTTCGCTGGTCGCGGCGGGCATGACCCTGCTGAACGCCCTGGTCGGCGTCGCGGCAGGGATGGCCGGGCTGTTCGCCCTGAGCAGCACCATCGAACTGACCAGCACAGCGCCCATCCTGGCGCTCATGCTGGGCCTGGCCGTCGGCATCGACTACGCCCTGTTCATCACCTCCCGTTACCGCCACTACCTTCTGGAGGGCATGGACGGGGAGGAAGCAGCCGGCAGGGCGGCCGGGACCGCCGGTTCGGCCGTCGTCTTCGCGGGCGCCACCGTCGTCATCGCGCTGGCCGGTCTCGCCGTAGCCGGTGTGCCCTTCCTGACGGTCATGGGCCTGGCTGCCGCGGCCACGGTCGCTCTCGCGGTGCTGGTGTCCCTCACTCTGCTGCCTGCCGTCCTCGGCTTCGCGGGCACCCGCGTCCTGCCCCGGAAGCAGCGTGCCCAGGACCGGACACCCGCCCCCGCTCCCGTCGAGGCCGGGGCCGGTTTCGGCTTCCGGTGGGGCCGGATCGTGGCACGGCTGCGCATCCCCGTCCTCGTGATCGGGGTGCTCGGCCTCGGAGCCCTCGCCCTGCCCGTGCAGGACATGCGCCTGGCCCTGCCCGACGCCGGCACCGAGGCGGTCGGGTCACCCAACCGCGAGGCCTACGACCTGACCACCGAGGGGTTCGGCGAGGGCTTCAACGGGCGGCTGGTCGCCGTCGTATCCGGCGACACCGCGCAGGCGACCGGCGCGGCGGCCAAGGAGACCGCCGCGATCGTCATGGAGACCGACGGGGTGCTGGCCGTCGCCGCCCCTCAGATGAACGAGAAGGGCACGACCGCTCTCCTGGCCGTGATCCCCGAAACCGGTCCCACCGCCGCAGCGACCGAGGACACCGTCAACGAGATCCGTGACCGGGTGGAGGACGTGAAGGGCGCGTCCATCGCACTGACCGGTGCCACGGCGGTCGGCATCGACGTCTCCGAGAAGCTCGCCGGCGCGCTGCCGGTCTATCTCCTGCTGGTGGTGGGGCTGTCCGTCCTGCTGCTGATGCTCGTCTTCCGGTCGGTCCTCGTGCCTCTCAAGGCCGCGCTGGGCTTCCTGCTGACCATCGGTGCCACCTTCGGGATCACCGTCGCGATCTTCCAGGAAGGCCACCTGGCGGACCTGGTCGGCCTCGACACACCCGGGCCCCTGGTCAGCTTCCTGCCCATCCTCCTGATCGGCATCCTCTTCGGACTCGCCATGGACTACGAGGTCTTCCTCGTCTCGCGGATGCGGGAGGACTTCGTCCACGGTGCCGACGCCCGTGAGGCCGTCATCAGCGGTGTCGGCCACAACGGGCGCGTGGTCACGGCCGCAGCGGTGATCATGACCGCCGTCTTCGGCGGCTTCGTGTTCATGCCCGACCCGATCATCAAGTCCATCGGTTTCGCACTGGCGATCGGCGTGCTCATCGACGCCTTCGTCGTCCGTATGGCCCTCGTGCCCGCGGTCATGCACCTTCTGGGACGCGCCGCCTGGTGGCTGCCCCGCCCGGTCGACCGTGTCCTGCCCGACCTCGACATCGAGGGCGAGCGGCTGCAGCGGGAGATCCCGGTGCAGCGGGAGCCGGTGGAGCTCGTGAAGTCGTGAGCGCGCCGGTGTCCCCCGCCTGACGGCAGCCCGGCACCGGCGGTGCCGGGCTGCCTCGCAGGACCGCCGCCCGTCAGGAACCTCCTGACGGGCGGCGGTCCGGTGGCCGAGGGCCCGGCCACGGCTTCCGGTGTCAGGGCCTCTTTCGGGCCCGGCCGCTCAGCCCTCGTCCGGCGCCAGCGTCAGCGAGATCGAGTTGATGCAGTAACGCTGGTCCGTGGGCGTCTGATAGCCCTCGCCCTCGAAGACGTGCCCCAGGTGCGAGCCGCAGCGGGCGCAGCGCACCTCGGTGCGGGCCATGCCCAGGCTGTTGTCCTGCAGCAGTTCGACCGCGTCGGTGTCCTTCGGGTCGTAGAAGGACGGCCAGCCGCAGTGCGACTCGAACTTGGTGTCGGAGCGGAACAGCTCCGCGCCGCAGGCACGGCAGGAGTACACACCCGCCGTCTTGGTGTCGGTGTACTCACCCACGAAGGCGGGCTCGGTGCCGGCCTTGCGCAGCACCGCGTACTCGGCGGGCGTCAGCTCTGCCCGCCACTGCTCGTCCGGCTTCTCGACGTCGTACGACACGGTGGCTCCCTCAGCTCGACAGGTGGTCCAGGATCTGCGGGCCGAGGTCGGTGACATCGCCCGCTCCCATGGTGAGAACCAGATCGCCGGGCTTCGCCATTCCCGCGACGGCGGCGGGAACTTCCGCCTTGTCGTGGACGGCCGTGACATCGGCGCCCGCGGCCTTCGCGGCATCGATGATCAACGCGCTCGTGACACCCGGGACCGGGTCCTCCCTCGCCGGGTAGATGTCCAGGACCAGCGAGGCGTCGGCGAGAGCGAGGGCCTGGCCCATCTCGGTGCCGAGCTCCTGGGTGCGGGAGAAGAGGTGGGGCTGGAAGACCACCAGGAGGCGGGACCCGGTCGCCGCACCGCGCATGGCCTCCAGGTCGGCGGTCATCTCCGTGGGGTGGTGCGCGTACGAGTCGATGACCTGCACCCCCGCCGCCTCGCCCTTGAGCTGGAGACGGCGCTTCACCCCGGTGTACTTGCCGATGGCGGAGGCCAGGTTGTGCGCGGGGATGCCGAGCGCGACACCGGCGGCGAGCGCGGCGACCGCGTTGTGCGCGTAGTGACGGCCGGGCACGGAGACCGTGAAGGTGAGGTACCTGCCGTTCAGCACGACCGTGACCTCGCTGGTCAGACCGCGCGGGGTGACCTTGTGCACGCGTACGTCCGCGCCCTCGGACTCGCCGTAGGTGACGACGGTGAGGGAGGAGAGCTCGCGGACCTTCCGGGTCAGCTCGACGGCGCCGGGCTGGTCGGCCGCGATGACCAGGGTGCCGCCCGGGACGACCTTGCCGACGAAGGTCTCGAAGGACTCGTAGATCTCGTCCATCGACGCGTAGTTCGCGTGGTGGTCGAGCTCGACGTTGAGGACGATCGCGACCTGGGGGTCGTACTTCTGGAAGCTGCGGTCGCTCTCGTCGGCCTCGGCGACGAAGATGTCTCCCTCGCCGTGCGTCGCGTTGGTGCCGGGGCCCTCCAGGTCGCCGCCGATGGCGTACGAAGGGTCGAGGGCCAGCTCGGAGAGGGCCACGGCGAGCATCGACGTGGTGGTGGTCTTGCCGTGCGTGCCGGCGACCGCGATGGCGCGCAGGCCCTCCATCAGGGAGGCGAGCGCGTCGGAGCGGTGCACGACGGGAATGCCGAGCTCGGCCGCGCGGACCAGCTCGGGGTTGTCCGCGCGGATGGCGCTGGAGACGACCACCGAGGTGGAGTCGTCGGCCAGGTGCCCGGCGGCGTGCCCGATGTGGACGGTCACTCCCAGCGCGCGCAGGGCGTCGGCCGTGGCGGATTCCCTGGCGTCGCTGCCCGCCACCTTCGCGCCGCGCTGGGCGAGGATCTTCGCGATGCCCGACATTCCGGCGCCGCCGATGCCGATGAAGTGCGGCCGTTCAAGGGCGGCAGGAATACCGGGTGCCATACGTGTCTCTCCCGAGGTGCGACGTGGTTCTGGGTCCGCCCCAGCCTATTCGCTGTGCGCGAAGAGCTTGAGCACCGGTACGCCGACCTTGTGGCGCGCCCTGGACGCCCAGTCGCGGTGGAAGAACTCCTCGACGTAGTGCGGCGCGGTCAGCACGATGACCTCGTCCGCCCCCGAGTCGTCGACCACGGTCTTCAGCTTGTCCAGCGGGTGGTCCTCGACCACCTGTCCGACGGCCTCGGAGCCCGCCTCGCGCAGCTCCCGGAGCGAGTACTCCAGTGCCATCTCGGCGGGCTCCCTGGCGTCCTTGCCCTCCGGCTGCTCCCCTTCGCGGACGGCTTCCCGGAGCTCGCCGAGAGCCACGTCGTCGATCGCGCGCAGCAGCACGTCTGCCTGGTCACTGCGGGGCTGCATGAGTACGACGAACGAGATCCGCTCCTCGCCGTGGAGCGTGGTGACGAATTCCACGTCCTCGGGGGTGAGCGGCTTCTCGATCATCAAAACGCTTGTGAACACGACAGGCGCCCTTCCGCTTCATCTCGTGGGCCGCGGGACGGCCGCTGTTGCTGAAACCATCCTTCCCCGCAATTGCACGGGGTAGCTGGACCAAGTGTGCCCACCCGGGACCAAGCGGAACGGGTGATTCCGCTATGTGTCAGATCTTCCCGTACCGAGTGAAGAGGAATCCTCCCTCCTCCAGGAGGGAGACGAGGGAGAAACGTTCCGGCACAGGGATGGCGGGGCCGCCCGCGATGCGCTGAGCGTCCCCGGCGGTGAGCAGCGGGGACAGGGTCAGACAGAGCTCGTCCAGCACTCCCGCGGCCACGAACTGGCCGAGCAGCCGCGGTCCGCCTTCGGTGAGGAGCCGGTCGAGGCCCCGCCCGCCCAGTTCCGCGAGCGCACGGGCCGGATCGACCGCGGCGCCGTCCCCGGCGAAGAGCACCTCGGCCCCCGCCTCCCGTGCCGCCCGCACCCGGTCCGAGGGAGCCGCGGCTCCGGTGATCACGAAGGTCGGTACGAGCGGCGAGACGAAGAGCGGGAGCGAGAAGTCCAGGTCCAGGCTCGCGCTGACGACCGCGATGGCGGGTGCGGGCCCCTGCCCGGCCGCCTCACGCCTGGCGGCGAAGGCGTCGCGGGCCCGCGCCGGCCGGTATCCCTCCAGGCGCACCGTTTCGGCGCCGACGACGACCGCGTCCGCGAGACCCCGCAGGGTGCCGAAGATCCGCATGTCGGTGGGGCACGAGATGCCCTGGGAGCGGCCGTCGTGCTGGGCGGCGCCGTCCAGGGTGGAGACCATGTTGGCGCGCAGCCAGGGGCGCTCGCCGCCGGGATACGCGTAGGCGTCGGCCAGCTCGTCGAGCGTCCACTCGCGGTCGGCGGCGGCAACGGCCGGGGCTGGGGTTGTCAGGTCCGTCACAGGGAGCAGGCGTCGCATGCCCAGCAGTCTGGCACGGCCCTTAAGGTGGATAGTTGTGTCGTCCTCCACAGCCGTGCCGGGGCAGAGCCCCATAGCCGAAACGGCCCCGCAGTCCCTGTGCGCCCTCGAGCCGCGCGTCCCCGCCGACCGTCTGGTCGCGGAGATGGTGCCGCCGCCGCGCTTCGACTCGGTGCGTTTCGATACGTACGTACCCGACCCGCACCAGCCGAGCCAGACCGAGGCGGTCGAGGTCCTCAGCTCGTTCGCGGAGGGGCTCGGCGGGGCGCATGCCACAGGTTCGGGCAGGACAGGAAGAGCGCGAAGCGCATCCTCCGGGGGGTGGTGGCGGGCGACGGCCGGGCGGTTCGGCAGGAAGCAGGCCGCCGCGCCGGCCGGTCCGCGCGGTGTGTACCTCGACGGCGGCTACGGCGTCGGCAAGACGCACCTGCTGGCCTCGCTCTGGCACGCCACCCCGGCCGCACCCGGTCTCAAGGCCTTCGGCACCTTCGTCGAGCTGACGAACCTGGTCGGCGCGCTGGGCTTCCAGCAGACCGTGCAGACCCTGAGCGGACACCGGCTGCTCTGCATCGACGAATTCGAGCTGGACGACCCGGGCGACACCGTCCTGGTGTCGTCCCTGCTCAGCAGGCTCGTCGAGGAGGGCGTCGCGCTGGCCGCCACGTCGAACACACTGCCCGGCAAGCTCGGGGAGGGGCGTTTCGCGGCGGCGGACTTCCTCCGCGAGATCCAGGGGCTGTCCGCGCACTTCCGGCCGCTGCGGATCGACGGCGAGGACTACCGCCACCGAGGGCTCCCCGAGGCGCCGCCCCCGTACTCCGACGATCAGGTCACCAGGGCCGCGTACGCGACACCGGGTGCTTCGCTAGACGACTTCCCGGCCCTCCTCGACCATCTCGCCCGGGTCCACCCGAGCCGGTACGGCGCTCTGACGGACGGCATCGCCGCGGTCTGCCTCACCGACGTGCAGCCGGTGCCCGACCAGTCGACGGCACTGCGTCTGGTGGTGCTCGCGGACCGGCTGTACGACCGCGAGGTCCCGGTGCTCGCCTCCGGCCTTCCCTTCGACCGGCTTTTCAGTGACGAGATGCTGAACGGCGGGTACCGGAAGAAGTACTTCCGAGCCATCTCGCGGCTGACCGCGCTGGCGCGTGACGCAAAGGGACTGGTGGCGCAGTAGGTTCGGGGGGTTGAAGGACGTGCGGGTGCCCCCGGGTGCCGCGTACGTCCGCATGACCGCGCACACCGTTTGAAGGGATCCAGCATGGCTACCACGCGTCAGGCGCACACGGTCTGGGAAGGCAACCTGCTCGAGGGCAACGGCGTTGTCACCCTCGACTCCTCGGGGATCGGGGAGTACCCGGTCTCCTGGCCGTCCCGCGCGGAGAAGGCGAACGGCAAGACCAGCCCCGAGGAGCTCATCGCGGCGGCGCACTCCAGCTGCTTCTCGATGGCTCTGTCCAACGGCCTCGCCACGGCGGGCACCCCGCCCACCCGGCTGAACACCCAGGCCGAGGTCACCTTCCAGCCCGGTACCGGAATCACCGGCATCCACCTCACGGTGGAGGGCGAGGTTCCCGGTCTGGACGAGGCGGGCTTCGTGAAGGCCGCCGAGGACGCCAAGGCGAACTGCCCGGTCAGCCAGGCGCTCACGGGCACCACCATCACGCTCACCGCGTCGCTGGCCTGATCCCACCTGTCCCCGGGGCCTCTTCCGCCCCGGGGACCCAAGGGGCACCGTGACCCGCACGGTTCCCGTGCGCCACGCCGCGTGGTACACACGTGCGGGTCACTTCACCTGTCCGCCAACAGGGAGTTGCCTCATGTCATCCGCACCTCGACACCTCGCAACACGACGACAGGTCCTGGCCGGCAGCGCCGCGACCGCCGCATCGGTCGCCTTCACCGGGGCCTTCACCGAACTCTTCTCCGGCACCGCCGAAGCACGGGGCCACAGCGGTTACGGCCCCCTCCTGCCCGACCCCGACGGCCTGCTCGACCTGCCGAAGGGCTTCCGCTACCGGGTGCTCTCCCGGGAGGGCGACCCGCTCAGCTCCGGCGAGGGCCTGGTCCCCAGCAACCACGACGGCATGGCCGCCTTCGCCGGCCGGGGCGGCCGGGTCCACCTCGTGCGCAACCACGAGAACCGCACCACCGGAAAGATCGGTGTCCCCACGGTCGAAGGGCTCACGTACGACCCCGCGGCAAAGGGGGGTTGTACGTCCATCGAACTCGACGGCCGCGGCAACGTGCGCGGCGAGCGTGTCGCCGTCGCGGGTACCGCGGTCAACTGCGCGGGGGGACCCACCCCCTGGAACACCTGGCTGACCTGCGAGGAGACCGAGGACAAGGCCGGCACCAACGGCTACACGAAGGACCACGGCTTCGTCTTCGAGGTGGACGGCGCCGATCCGCGCCGCACCGGGGCCGTCCCCCTGACCGCGATGGGCCGCTTCCAGCACGAGGCCGTCGCGGTCGACCCGAAGAACGGCGTCGTGTACGAGACGGAGGACGCGTTCGAGAAGCCGTTCGGGCTCTTCTACCGCTTCCTGCCGGAGAAGCCGCTCGGCGGCACGGGCTCCCTGCGGGCCGGCGGCGCACTCGAGGCGATGCGGGTGCCCGGCGTAGCCGACCTCTCCGCGATCCAGGAGACGGGCGCGAGCTTCGACCGGATCGAGTGGGTACCCGTACCGGATCCGCAGGCCACCGGGACACCGATCCGGCTGCAGGACTTCGGGCCGAAGGGCGTCACGCACGCCCAGAAGCTGGAGGGCTGCTACTGGGGCGGTTCGTCGGTGTACTTCGTCTCCAGCTTCGCGCACAGCTCGGAGGGGTCGGCCGCCGACCACTTCGGCCAGGTGTGGCGGTACGAACCGAAGAGGCGACGCCTCACCCTGGTGATCGTCTTCGGACCGGACAGCGACGTCCAGCTGCCGGGCGAGTCCCCGGACAACATCTGTCTCGCCGCCGGGGGCGGGCTGATGGTCTGCGAGGACGGCGGCGGCGCGCAGCATGTGCTCGGGGTGACGCGGCGCGGCGAGGTCTACGCGATGGCTCGGGGGCGGCAGAACATCGGGACGGCCGAGGACCCGGAGTGGGGCGAGTTCGCGGGCGTCACGTTCTCACCGGACGGCGGGACGATGTTCGTGAACTGCTACACGCCGGGGACGACGTTCGCGGTGAGGGGTCCCTGGCGCTGACCCGGGCGGGAGCAGGCGGGTGATCCGCCGGTCCGGCGACCGGCAGCCCGGGGCGCCGTGAGTATCATCTGATTAATCATCAGCTAGCGTTCCGCAGTGATCAAATCTGTTCGCACGATGATCGTGCTGGCGGTGGCGAGTGGGGTGCTCGCCGGCTGCGGAAGCTCCGAGCATCCCCGTGCCAGGACCGCCGTACTTCCGACGGCCTCTCCGGAACCCGCGTCCCCGTCGCGGGTTCCGGAGAGCGTGCCGTCCTCGCCCGCACCGGGCCCCGGCGGACTGACGCCGGTCTTCGAACGGCGGGTGGACGGCTCCGGCCCCGGGAGCAAGGCCGCCGGGGCCCACGGAGGGGACAAGGTCGTGGCCCTCACCTTCGACGCGGACATGACGGCGGACCAGGGACCGCGCGCCGCCGAGGGTGAGCGCTTCGACAACCCGGCGCTGATCGCTTCGCTGCGGCGGCTGCAGGTTCCGTCGACGGTCTTCATGACCGGCAGGTGGGCGCAGGAGTATCCGGACCAGGCACGGGCGATCGGAACCGATCCCCTGTTCGAGATCGCCAACCACTCGTTCAGCCACTACGCCTTCTCCTCCCCCTGCTACGGGCTCCCGACCGTCGCGAAGGCCGATATGCGGGCCGACGTGGAGCGGGCCTTCACCGCGATCCGCGGGACGGGTGCGCGCCACGTGGTGCCGTACTTCCGCTTCCCCGGCGGCTGCTACGACGACGAGTCGCTGAAGGCCCTGGCCCCGACCGGGGTGACCGCGGTCCAGTGGGACGTGGTCAGCGGCGACGCCTTCGCCACGGACGCGGACGCGGTCGCCGAGCAGGTGCTGGCAGGGGTGGAGCCGGGGTCGCTGGTGGTCATGCACTGCACCCGCAGCGCGGCCCCCGTCACCGACGACGCCGTGCGCCGGATCGTCCCGGAGCTCCGCGAGCGCGGCTACCGCTTCGTCAAGGTCTCCGAGCTGATGCGCGGCTAGGACCTTCCGAACGAGACGAGGGGACCCGGCCGCACCCCGCTCTCACCTCAGCCGGAACAGGCGGTGCGTCCCGCCTCCTGCCAGGCGCAGACCGGGCAGAGGGTGCTGCCCTTCGTGGACTCCGGGTATTCGGTCGGTTTCCGGCACAGCACGCACTCGGCATACGGAGGGCCCGCGTCCTCGGGCGCCGGCGTCGGCGGGGGTGTCTCGCAGTACGCATCGTCCATACGTACGAGCGTACTCACTCGCGCAGAGCCGCGATCCGGGACGTGACGGCGGCCACCGTGACCGCGACGACGACCGCCGCGGCCGAAGGCAGGAGCGGAACCCGCACCGTGCCGGTCAGCGATCCGGAGACCAGCCCCGTCACCGCGGCCTTCGCGGGTGAGCCGTCGGTCACGAGGGCGAGCAGCGCGCCGAGCACGGTCGCGACGAGCGACCAGCCGTCGCGGTGCAGGAGCGGCCGGGCGCAGAGTGCCCCGACCGCCGCTCCCACCAGGGCACAGCACAGAATCGCGAGCAGTCCGGCGGATGCGGCGGGCAGGAGCGGGACGGCGACGGTGTGGTGGGTGCTGACCGGATCGCTGATCAGCAGCACGGTCCCGGCCCCCGCGGCGCCCAGGGCGAGTGCGCATACCAGGCCGGTGAGCAGCGAGGCGCGGTGGGCGCGCGACGGTCCGGCGGCGGAGGCGGTCACGGCCCGCGCCGCGGGCGGCTCCTGGGCGACGCAGAGCCGCACGATCCACGCCGTCACGGGGAGCAGCACGGCGGCGGAGTAGCCGAGCGAGTCCAGCAGGGGCTGCCCCGCCCTCACGCCTATGCCGAGGGCGGCCACGTACAGGAGGAGGGGCGCGAGCCAGCGCTGTGAGCGTGCCAGCAGCGCGGCCTGATAGCGCATCAGCGCGACCGTGACACGCACCGGCGGCCGGGTCGCGCGAGCCGGTCCGGACACCCTGTCCGGGGCCGGAGCGGCGGCGGTTCCCGGACCCGGGTCCGGGTCCGGGGCCGTCATCGGCTGAACGGCCACCCGGTCAGAGGCGGCGGTCACGGAGGCAGGGGCCGGTGCCGGGACCTGTGCGAGCCCGGTGATGTGCCACGGAGGCCGGGCCGTGACGAGGGCGTGGAGCAGACGGTCCGAGTGGGCCGCGGTGGTCGTGAACCGGACCTCGGCCGGGTTTCCGGCGTGGTACTCCACCTCCGGCGCCCCGGGCAGTCCCGGCGGGAGGGCGGCGGGCACCCGGCCCGTCGCCTCGATCCGGACGCGTGGGCCGGGATCGCGGGGAGGGGTGGCCCTCGCCGCGACGAGGGTACGGCCCTCCAGCCGGTACACGGCGTCGGCCGATCCTTCGAGCCGTCGCGGGTCATGGTCGACGTACACCACGGTGGCACCACGGGCGACCTGCTCCGCCACCGCCCGGTCGAGTTCACCGCGGGCCGCGGAGTCCAGGCCCGTCCAGGCCTCGTCCAGGACGAGGAGATCCGGCTCGGCGAGGAGCGCCTGGGCGAGGGCGACCTTCTGGCTGGTGCCCTTGGAGAGTTCCGCGAGGGGCGTACGGGCGTGCTCCGCGGCCCCGAAGCGTGCCAGCCACTCCTCGGCCCCTGCGGCGGCCTCGGTCGCCGGGAGTCCGTGGACGCGGCCCAGGTGGACGAGGTAGCCGGCAGCGGTGAACGGCAGGGCCGCGGGGAACCGCTCGGGGACGTACGCCGTGCGGGGCCGGCCCGTGACGCGCCCCTCGGTCGGCGCGTCGACACCGGCGAGCAGCCTCAGCAGGGTCGACTTGCCCGCCCCGTTACCGCCCTCGACCCGGACCAGGGTGTGCACGGGCAGGTCGAGGTCGAGACCGCGCAGTACCCAGGGTCCACGCAGGCCGTACCGGCGGCCCACTCCTCGCAGGATCACGACGGTCCACTCCTCGCGGGATCAGCTGGACGACTTCTCCTGCTTGAGCTCACTGGGGCGTACGATCACGAACCCCTCGCCCTGGAGCATCAGCTGGACCGCCTCGCCGGATCCGCCGCGCACCATCGAGCCGAAGCTCTGCGAGCGGTGCAGCGACGTGGACAGCTGGGCACTCCAGCCGACGACCGCGTCCGTGTCGACGTACACCGGCTGCTGCGCGCCGACGGGGATCACTATGGGCTGGCCCTCGCATATCAGGCCGAGTTTGCCGGACCCGCTGAAGACGCTGTTGAAGAGGCCGCCGCCGGTCATTCCGGCGCCCTTCACGGTCTTGATCTCGTAGGACAGGGTCGCGTCGAAGCAGAGCACGTTGCGGCCGTTGACGGTCAGGACGTCGCCCTGCTCCATCTCGACGATGAAGCAGTTGGCCGCCTCGTGGGCGAACCAGGCCTCGCCCTGCCCCGAGACCGCCATCAGGGCCAGCCCCTCGCCGGTCACCGCGCGCTTGAGCATGCCGCCGATGCCCTGGCCCTTGCGGTCGAACTGGAGATTGCCCCGGAAGGCGATCATCGATCCCTGACGCGCGTGCATCTCACCGTTGACGGCGTACTTGATGGATTTGGCGTTCTGCAGGGTCATCCCCGGGGCGGTCGCCTGCTGCGCCATGTGCTCGCTGGAAAAGAGGTCGCTCTTCATGCTGTGCATCCTCACCCGGAGCCCACCGTTCCGCCAAGAACAGGTTGTCGGAGGGGCCTGGCAGACTGGGTCGGGTGAGCAGCGACAGCATTCCCGAGCCCCTTCCCGCAGCACCGGAAGCCTCCGCCGGCAGCCCGTTCCGTACGGAGCCGACGGCCCGTGACGAAGCCCCGCAGTTCGTCCTGCCTCTGGTGGTGCACCTGGAGAAGACCGACCCCCCGGCGCGCAACGACGCCCTGGTGACCGCCGCCCGTGCGGTGCTCACGATCCTCTCGGACCCGCGCGCCCAGGGCGAGGACGAGGGCAGGGCCGAGGGCGAGTGGGCGCGGGCCGTGCGCGAATGGCAGGACGCCCGTATCCGCAAGGTGGTCCGGCGGGCGCGCGGCGCGGAGTGGCGGAAGGCCTCCACGCTGCCCGGGATCACGGTCACGGGCGAGCACGCGGAGGTCAGGGTGTTCCCTCCGGTGCCCCTGGACGGCTGGCCCAAGGAGCTGGCCAAGCTCCAGGTCTCGGGCACGGACCTGGACGACCCCCAGGCTCCGGCGGCACCCGATCCGGCCGGTCCCGTGCTCTGGATGAATCCGGACGTCGCCATGTCGGCGGGCAAGGCGATGGCTCAGGCCGGGCACGGCGCCCAGCTCGCCTGGTGGGAACTGTCGGACGCGGAGCGCAAGGCGTGGCGCGAGGCGGGGTTCCCGCTCTCCGTCGCCACCCCGGACACCGCCCGCTGGCGCGAACTCACCGCGAGTGGGCTGCCGGTGGTGCGGGACGCGGGCTTCACCGAGGTGGCCCCCGGCTCCTGCACCGTCGTCGCCGACCACCCGGCCCTGCGCCGCTGACCTGACCCGCTGCCCGACATCGGCTGAACATCCCTGCGCCGACATACGTATCTCCCGGTACTGCCGCACCGGCATTACCGCCAAGTAGGTTGAACGACGAGCCGGTTGGCGGTTGATTCGACGCTGTCACGTACCTGCCCGGGAGACATCTTGCTGCGACGCATCAACGGAACGGCCCTCATCATCGCCGCGCTGGTCGCCACGCTCGGCGCGCTCGCCTTTCCCGTGTGGTCCTACGCCGACCGCTCCGGCACCGGCGAGGCCAACCTGAACGCGTCGAGCGTCGCCACCCAGTGGGGCCCGCTCTCGGCGACCGACCGGGACTTCCTGATCAAGGTGCGCCTCGCGGGGCTGTGGGAACTGCCCGCGGGACAGCAGGCCATCGAGCGAGCGCCGAGCGAGGGGGTGAAGCTCGCCGGCGACCATCTGGTGGTGGGCCACACGGACCTGGACCGGCGGGCCCGCGACGTGGCCGCCAAGCTCGGGGTGGAACTCCCGAACCAGCCGACGGAGCAGCAGCAGGGCTGGCTCAGGGAGCTCACCGCCACGGGTGGCCAGGAGTACGAGCAGAAGTTCGCCAACCTCCTGCGCGCCGCGCACGGCAAGGTGTTCGCGCTGATCGCACAGGTCCGGCACACCACGCGCAACGCGCTGATCCGGCAGCTCGCCTCCGACGCCAACCAGACGGTGCTCGACCACATCACGATGCTGGAGCGCACCGGATTCGTCGACTTCGACGGCCTGGCGCGCGAGGCGGCCGGCGCCTCCACAGCCAGTCCGTCGGGCCCGCCCATGCCGCCGGGCGGCGGCGTCCCGCCGGCCCCGGTGCCGGTGACTCCGAGCGGCGACCAGTCGTTCACCTCCCGCCCGGTGCCACCGACCATGGCTCCGCTGCCACAGCCCTGAGGCCCGGGCCCGGTTCCGGACGTGCGGGCGCCTCGTCAGGGGCCGGCCTCCCACCTCCGCCCGACGTCACCCGGCGGCGACCCGTCCGGGAACCTCAAATGAAGCTCTGAACGTCCCCGCTTCCGGGTTCGCCGGCAGTCGGCTGGGCCATCACCCCTGCACGGAACGGGGAGGGGACACCATGAAGCTGGGAACGGGCATCGGGTGGCGGCCGGAGATCGCGGACGTCATCGAGGCGCTGCCGGGGATCGACTGGGTCGAGGCGGTCGCGGAGAACCTCTGCACGGATCATCTCCCCGAGTCCCTCGTGCGCCTCCGGGAGCGCGGGGTCACGGTCGTGCCGCACGGGGTCTCGCTGGGCCTGGGCGGGGCCGACCGCCCCGATCCCGGCCGTCTCGCCGCTCTGGCCGCGCGTGCCGGACTGCTGGGTACGCCCCTGGTCACGGAGCACATCGCCTTCGTACGCGCGGGAGGGCCGCTCACCGCCTCGCCGCTGCTGGAAGCGGGCCATCTGCTGCCCGTACCGCGGACCTGGGACGCGCTGGACGTGCTGTGCGAGAACGTGCGCATCGCACAGGACTCGCTGCCCGTCCCGCTTGCCCTGGAGAACATCGCCGCGTTGATCTCCTGGCCCGACGAGGAGATGACCGAGGGGCAGTTCCTGGCGGAGCTGGTCGAGCGCACCGGCGTACGGCTGCTGATCGACGTCGCCAACCTGCACACCAACCACGTCAACCGCGGCGAGGACCCCGCGACCGCACTGGACGAGCTGCCGGTGGAGGCCATCGCGTACGTGCATGTGGCGGGCGGCGTCGAGAAGGACGGCGTCTGGCACGACACGCACGCCCACCCCGTGACGCGTCCCGTCCTGGACGTGCTGGGCGAGCTCCGCTCCCGCGTCGACCCGCCGGGGGTCCTTCTGGAGCGCGACGACGACTTCCCGCCGGCCGAGGAGCTGGCGGGTGAACTGAGCGCGATCCGGGCCACGCTGAGCGAGGCATCCTCAGGGCACAGGGCCGTGCGGCCACGGCCCGCGCGGGCCCCGGAACCGTCCTCCCGCACCGCCGGGGGCCGCGAGCGGACCGCCGTGGCGCAGACCGCTCTGCTCTCCGCGCTCGTGGCCGGTACTCCCGCGCCGGACGGCTTCGACCACCGGCGGCTGGAGGTGCAGAGCCGGGCCTTGGCCGCGAAGCGGGCCGCCGTCGTCGCCAAGGTCGCGCCCGAGCTGCCCGGGTTCCTCGGCGACGACTACCGCGAGGCGTTCCTCTCGTACGCCAGGAACCGGCCGATGTCCGCCGGTTACCGCCGCGACGCGCTCGGCTTCGCCGAGCACCTCCTCGTCACGGGCCGGCCGGCCGATGACGCGGCCCGCCGGAAGCTGACGCGCTGGTGGCAGGAGCGCGCCGCCTCCCGTCCACCGCGCCGGGTGACCCGTCTGGTCCACGCCGCCCGTAACGCGCTCCTCGGAAGGTGACCGTGATGAACGCTCTTGCTCTTCTGCTGACTCTCGCCGTGGCCGCCTCCTCGACGCTCCTGGTCCTCGCGACGCGCCGCGCCGGTCTGCGGGGCAGCGGCACGGCCCTGTATGTGCACGACCTCTCCGAGGAGGCGTTCCTCAGCGGCGGCCCCGCCAGGGTGGTGGACGCCGCGCTCACCCGCATGCACTCGGACGGGCGGCTGGCCGTCGGTGGACCCGGCATCGTCGCGGTCCAGCGGGACGATGCCCGAGACGCGGTGGAGCGTGCCGTGCTCCAGGAGCTGGCCGTGGCCCCGAACGGCGCCCTGCACACCCTGCGGGAGACCGTCATGCGGCATCCGGCCGTGCAGGAGATCGGCGACGGTCTGGCCGCCCGCGGGCTGCTGGTCGCACCCGGCGAGAGCCGGGCCCGCCGCGCCTGGGCACTCACCCTGGGCATCGGATGCATCGTGGGGTTCCCGGTCAGCATCGCCCTGACCATCGGGCAGTACGCCCTGCACGACGGGTACGCGGGCATCCCGTTCCCCTTCTTCCTGAAGGTGCTGCCCGCGCTCGTGATCGGGGCCTGGGCCGGTCTGGCCACCGCGGCGGCGGCCAGGGCACGGCTCACCATGGCGGGGCGCAGGGCCGCCGACAGCTACCGGCTGGCCAACGCCCATGTGACCGATCCGGCCCACCTGGTGGCCACCCAGGGGCTGGGGGCACTCCCCGACCCCGAGCTCCAGGGGCAGTTGGTGGCCGCCGCCCGGCAACGGCCCACGCGGCGTACCCCGTCGGCCTCCTCGTCCTCGTACTCGCCCGCCGCCGCGGCCGCGTTCGTGCCGGTGCTGTGGTGCGCGGGGGTGGGGCCGGGCGGCGGCGGCTGCGGCGGTTCCACCGGAGGGGGCGGCGACTCGGGAACGGGCTCCACGTGCAGCTCGGGATCGAGCTGCGGCAGCAGCGGGTCCAGTTGTGGCAGCAGCGGCGGCTCCAGCTGCAGCAGTGGGTCGAGCGGCGGCGGGGGTTCCAGTTGCGGCAGCAGCTCATGAAGGGCGCGGAGTCTTCATGCGCGACATTCAGCCACCGATGACCGCCTGTGACCGGGATTCGTCCAAATCGTGAACAACCCATGGCGCTTCCCTGCGGGTTTCGCATAGAACTCCGCCATGCTCTGGGTCCTCCTCCTTCTCGTCGCATGGTGCGCGGCCGCCGTCTCCTGCATCCGGCTGTGCCTCCTCACCGCGAGTGCCGCCCTGCGGCCTCCCGGCGCCGCACGGGCGCCCGTCTCCCCTGAACTCAGCCTGTACGAGACGGCGTTCCTGGCCGGCGGCCCGCAGCGGGTGGCCGATCTGGCGCTGGTCTCCATGCACCTGCGGCGCCGGCTGCTGCTCGCTCACACGGGCTGGGCCACGGTCGTCGACCCGGAGGGACGGGACGAGGTCGAACGCACGGTCATCCGCGCGATCGGCCCGGAAGGCCAGTCCCGGATAGCCCCCATACGCGCCGCCGCCGCAGCAGCCGACGCCGTACGCTCCCTCGCCGACCGGCTCGTCGCGGCGGGCCTGGCCGTACCGCACGGGGCGCGGACGAGCCTCGATTCGGCGGTGCGGAGCGTGCGGGGTGCCGCGGTGCTCGTGGTGGTCCTGGCGGCCGCCGCCGTGCTGATGCCCGGTCAGGAGACGGGGTACGCCGGTCCGGTGGCCGCCTGGTTCGGGCTGCCGCTCGTACTGACGCTGGGCTGCCTGGCCATCGCGCGGGTGGAGAGCCACCCGTACAGCCCGTGGGCCTCCCCCTCCGGGCAGCACTGGCTGGACTCGCTGCCCGCCCCCACGTACGGCGCGGACCGCGACCTCCTGGCGGCGGTGGCGGTACGAGGCGTGGGAGCGCTGGAGGACCCCGGCCTGCGCGCGGCCCTGCTGAGCGGGGCGCGGACCGGAGGCTGACCCGTCCGGGGCCGTGCACCACGAGGGCCGCCCCCGTCGCCGGGAGCGGCCCTCGTGGTGTCATATCCAGTTGTAGGCCCGGGGCACATCGGCCGGACCCGGCGAGCGGCCGCCCACGGAGAGGAATGGCTGACTCCCCCGTGGGCCACGACAGTTCGCCGGCCGTCGGCCGATGTGCGCCCGGCACCGGACCCGGTGTCGCTGGAACGGCGGGCGGCGTCTCACACGCCGTTGCCCGCCAACTGATCTTCCGGGTCGGGATGACCGGAAACGCTGGCTATGCGAGTCCGGCCACCAATTCTGCGACGGACTTCCTGCGCCCCGTGTAGAACGGGACCTCCTCACGTACGTGCAGCCGCGCCTCGGAGGCCCTCAGGTGACGCATGAGGTCGACGATGCGGTAGAGCTCGTCGGCCTCGAAGGCGAGGACCCACTCGTAGTCGCCCAGCGAGAAGGAGGCGACCGTGTTGGCACGGACGTCGGGGTAACCACGGGCCATCTTCCCGTGGTCCGCGAGCATACGGCGCCGGTCCTCGTCGGGCAGCAGGTACCAGTCGTAGCTGCGCACGAAGGGGTACACGCTGATGTAGTCGCGCGGGGTCTCGTCGGCCAGGAAGGCCGGCACGTGCGACTTGTTGAACTCGGCGGGGCGGTGCAGCGCCATGTTCGACCAGACCGGCTCGAGCGCGCGGCCCAGCTTCGTGCGCCGGAAGAGGTTGTACGCCTCCTGGAGCTCGTCGGAGGTCTCGGCGTGCCACCAGATCATCAGATCGGCGTCGGCCCGCAGACCGGACACGTCGTAGGTGCCGCGGACCGTGACGTCCTTGGCCCCGAGCTGGTCGAACAGCTCCTGGACCTCGTCGGCGTAACCGGCGCGGTCCACGGGAAGGACGTCCTTCAGCCGGAAGACGGACCACAGGGTGTAGCGGATGACCTCGTTGAGGTCCTTGGCCTTCTTGCCTGCGTTCGGAAGCTTTTCTGGCGCACTCATACGGCTATTGTCCCGCCTCGCCACCGGTGCCCCGAACCCGGGTCCACGTGTTGTCGATCTCTCCCGCGGCCGGCCCCGTGAGTTCCTGGACGATCTCGTCCGCGGCACGGTGCGCGCTCGCGACGCAGGCCGGGATCCCGACACCGTCGTAGACCGCTCCGCACACCCGCAGCCCGGGCAGCTTGGCGACCTCGTCGCGGATCCGGGCGACCCGGGTGAGATGACCCACCGGGTACTGGGGCAGCCCGCCGATCCACCGGGTGACCTCGGTGTCCACGGGCCGGGCCGCCAGTCCGGTCGCGGACGCGAGATCGCCCAGGGACGCCGCGACGAGCTCGGAGTCCTCCCGGTGGAGGTGTTCCTCCTCGCCGTAGCGGCCGACGGAGGTACGCAGCACGAAGAGGTCGGGGGCCGCGTCGGCGACCCACTGCCACTTGTTGCTGGAGAAGGTGGCGGCCTTGATCGTGCGGCCGTCGACGGGCGGTACGAGGAATCCGGAGCGCTCCCGGAGCGCCTCGGTGTTCTCGATGTCGGTGCGCCGGAAGGCCATGGTCACCAGGGCCATCGACGCGTACTCCACGGCGGCGAGCTCGACCGAGGCGGCCGGGCACTCGGCGGCGAGCAGGGTCGAAGCGGACCAGGCGGGGGTGGCCAGGACGATGGCGTCGGCGGTGACCACCCCGCTGTCGGTGCGCACGTCCCAGCCCCCGCCGGTCCGGGTCAGGCCGAGCACCGGGGTCTCCGTGAGGATCTCGCCGCCCCCGGCCCGTACAGTGCCGGCCACCGCGCCCGGCAGGGTTCCGATACCCCCCTCGATGCCTTGGAAGACCGGTCCGGTCTGCTCCCGGGCGGCAGCCCTCTCCTGGATGCGGAGTACGCCGTCGAGGAGCGGGCCGCCCTCCTTCACGGCCTCGAACAGCTGCGGCACGGCCGCACGCATCGAGATCCGGTAGGCGTCACCCGCGTACACCCCGCCCAGCAGCGGCTCCACGAGCCGGTCGACGACCTCACGTCCGAGCCGGTCGGCGACGTACGAGCCGACGGCGACGTCGTCGCCGACGGCGGTCGGGGTGAGGTCGCGCTCCTCGGCGATCCTGGCCAGGCCCTCGGGCGAGAGAAGGCCGCCGAGCGCCGCGGGGTCGCCAGGGACGCCCATCACGTGTCCCTTGGGCATGGGGCGCAGTGCGTCACGGGTCCATACCGAGGCGGTGGCGGTGGCAGGCGGCCGGAGCCGGTCGCCGAGTCCGGCCGAGCGGGCCAGGTCGACCGCTTCCGGCCGGCGCGCGAGCATCGACTCGGCGCCGAGGTCGACCCGGGTGCCGGCGATCTCGCCGGTCATCAGCTTGCCTCCGAGCCGCTCGGTCGCCTCCAGGACCGTGACCCGGAGGCCGGAGGCCAACAGCCGGTGGGCGGCGGCGAGTCCGGCGATGCCACCGCCGATGACGACGGCATGGCCCGTGCGTGTGGTGTCGCGCTGAAGAGGACGCTGCATGGGTCCACTCTCTCAAACCCGTCCCGAGTCCCGAACGTGACCACTTCGAAACCGCCTGCGGGAAACCCACGTACCGGGCCGTACGTCGAACCAGCACTGTCGACAACGGCCCTGGGGGGACGCGTCATGCCATACGAACGCCACACGGACAGTCATCCACCCGCTCGGTCGGGCCGGCCCCGCGCACGCGCGCTCGCGGCCGCCGGAGTGCTCGTCGCCCTCCTGGCCACAGGAGCATGCGGAGCCTCCGACAGCGGGGGGCAGGGGCTGCGATCCGCGTCCGACGACAAGGCGGCGGCGCCCGCCGCGGCCGGCGCCGGTGCCGACGCCGCCGGGAAGTCCGCCGACGGCGCCTCCACGGCCCCGAAACCGGGCTCCGCGGTCGCGGTCCATGTCATCCGCACGGCCACCCTCTCCATCGAGGTGAGGAGCGTGCCGAAGGCGGTGGCCGTGGCCCGCGGCGCCGCCGAGGACGCCGGCGGACTCGTCACGGAGGAGACCACGGAACGGGTCGACGACACCCACGACATGTCGCATCTCGTCCTGCGCGTGCCCCAGGCCCGGTACGACGAGGTCCTGCGCGAACTCGCCGGGTCGGGGAAGCTCCTGTCCCGCACGTCGAACGCGAAGGACGTCACCGGCCAGGTCGTCGACGTGGAGAGCCGGATCGCCACGCAGCGCGCGAGCGTCGCACGGGTCCGCGACCTGATGGACAAGGCGGAGAAGCTCACCGACGTGGTGACCCTGGAGGGCGAACTGAGCAGTCGGCAGTCCGACTTGGAGTCCCTGCTCGCCCAGCAGGCGTCGCTGGCGGACCGCACCTCCCTCGCGACCGTCACGCTCGAACTCAGCGAGCCCGACGAGGACGGGAAGGACCCCGAGGACGAACACACCGGTTTCCTCGACGCGCTGGCGGGCGGCTGGGACGCGTTCGTGACGATGCTGCGGTGGATCGCGGTGGCGATCGGCGCCACGGCACCGTTCCTGGCGGCCGCGGCCGTACTGCTGCTCCTGTGGCGACTGCTGCGCGGCCGCCTGCCACGGCGCCGTACGGCGCCCCGGGAGCCGTCGGAGGCACCGCAGGCCCCACCGGCCCCGTAGGCGCCGTAGCGTGGGCCCCTGACCCTGCATACGGCGGCGAAGGGACCTGACATGACGGCGGAGCGACTGGTGGTCGTCGGAGGCGACGCGGCGGGCATGTCCGCCGCGTCGCAGGCCCGCAGGCTCAAGGGGCCCGAGGCGATGAGCATCGTCGCCTTCGAACGCGGCGACTTCACGTCGTACTCCGCCTGCGGCATCCCGTACTGGGTGAGCGGCGACGTCGAAGGTCCCGACGACCTCATCGCCCGTACGCCGGAGGAGCACAGGGCCCGCTCCATCGATCTGCGCACCCGCACCGAGGTGACGGAGATCGACGTGGCAGGGCACCGGGTACGGGCGCTGGACCGTGACAGCGGCGAGACGTACTGGACGGGCTACGACAAGCTGGTGATCGCCACGGGCGCCCGGCCGGTGCGCCCCGATCTACCGGGAATCGACGCGCCGGGCGTCCACGGCGTGCAGACCCTGGGCGACGGGCAGGCGCTCCTGGAATCGCTGGACCGGGCGACGGGCCGCCGGGCGGTCGTGGTCGGCGCGGGCTACATCGGGGTCGAGATGGCCGAGGCGATGCTCAAGCGCGGCTTCGAGGTGACGGTGCTCAACCGCGGCGCACAGCCGATGGCGACACTCGATCCGGACATGGGCCGGCTGGTCCACGACGCGATGGACGGGCTGGGCATCACCACGGTCAACGGCGCCTCGGTCACCCGCATCGACACCGGCCGGGACGGCCGGGTCACGGCGGTCGCCACGGAGGCGGAGACCTACCCCGCGGACGTCGTCGTGCTCGGCATCGGCGTCGAGCCGGAGACCGCCCTGGCGCGTGAGGCCGGCCTGCCGCTGGGCCCGCACGGCGGTCTCCTGACGGACCTGTCGATGCGGGTCGTCGGGCAGGACGACATCTGGGCGGGCGGGGACTGCGTCGAGGTGCTGGACCTCGTCGCCGGCCGCACCCGGCACATCGCGCTCGGCACCCACGCCAACAAGCACGGCCAGGTGATCGGCTCCAACGTCGGCGGCGGCTACGGCACGTTCCCCGGCGTGGTCGGTACGGCGGTGAGCAAGGTCTGCGACCTGGAGATCGCCAGGACCGGGCTGCGCGAGAAGGACGCACGTGCGGTCGGCCTGCGCTACGTCACGGCGACGGTCGAGTCGACAGGCCGTGCCGGCTACTACCCGGGGGCGAAGCCGATGACGGTGAAGATGCTCGCGGAGTACCGGACCGGCAGGCTCCTGGGCGTGCAGATCGTCGGCCGTGAGGGGGCGGCGAAGCGCGTGGACGTCGCGGCGGTGGCGCTCACCGCCGGGATGACGGTGGAGGCCATGACCGCACTCGACCTCGGCTACGCCCCGCCGTTCTCCCCGGTCTGGGACCCGGTCCTGGTGGCCGCCCGCAAGGCCGTGTCGGCGGTGCGGGCGGCGGGCACCTAGGAGGGGGTCAGTGCGCCGTCTGCTGGTGGACGTACTCCACCAGGCGCGTCAGTGCGTCCGGGTCGGTGGCGGGCATGACGCCGTGACCGAGGTTGAAGATGTGCCCCTCGAGACCGGCGGCGGCGTCGAGCACCTCGCGGGTCTTCTCCTCCACCGCCTCGGTCGGCGCGAACAGCACCGCCGGGTCGAGGTTGCCCTGGAGCGCCTTGCCGGGCCCGACCCGGCGGGCGCCCTCGTCCATGGGGACACGCCAGTCCACGCCGACGACGTCCGCGCCGGCCTCGCCCATGAGGCCGAGCAGCTCGCCGGTGCCCACGCCGAAGTGGATGCGCGGGACGCCGTACGACGCGACGGCGTCGAAGACCTTGGCGGAGGCCGGCATCACGGAGCGGCGGTAGTCGGCCGGGGCCAGGGCGCCGACCCAGGAGTCGAAGAGCTGGACCGCGGACGCGCCGGCCTCGATCTGGACCTTCAGGAACGCCCCGGTGATCTCCGCGAGCCGGTCGAGCAGGTCGGCCCAGAGCTCCGGGTCGCCGTACATCATGGCCTTGGTGCGCTCGTGGTTGCGGGACGGGCCGCCCTCCACGAGGTAGCTCGCGAGGGTGAACGGCGCACCGGCGAATCCGATGAGCGGCGTGGCGCCGAGCTCGGCGGTGAGCATGCGGATGGCCTCGGTGACGTACGGGACGTCCTCGGGGGTGAGGTCGCGCAGCCGGGCCAGATCGGCGCGGGTGCGGATCGGCTCGGCGATCACCGGTCCGACGCCGGGCCTGATGTCGAGGTCGATGCCGATGGCCTTGAGCGGCACGACGATGTCGCTGAAGTAGATCGCGGCGTCGACCTTGTGCCGGCGTACCGGCTGAAGCGTGATCTCGGTGACCAGCTCCGGCATCATGCAGGAGTCGAGCATCGCGATGCCCTCGCGGACCTTCAGGTACTCGGGCAGCGAGCGCCCCGCCTGACGCATGAACCAGACCGGGGTGTGCGGCACCGGCTCGCGGCGGCAGGCCTTGAGGAAGGCCGAGTCACGGGTGGCGGGGGGCGTACGCAGGCCCGAGGACGGGCCCTCCCCTGATCGGACGGAGCTGAGCTCTGGGGGAAGGTCGTTGGCACTCACGCACAGAATCTTCGCACGGAGTGACAACGAGCCGGACGCCGCATGGGTGTCCCTCCCTGCACGGCGCTCCGGTTCCGCCTACTCTTCCCCGCATGGCTCCGGCTCAGGGACAATTCTCCGATCAATCCGATGGCGCTGACGACGAGGGGGGCGCGGACGGCGACACCGCCCCGCACGCGTTCCGGTCGGCGGTCGACGCGCTGCGTTCCGCCCGTCTGCGTCCCGAACTGGAGGTCGAGCCCACACGACCGCCGCAGCGGCTCGCCCCGCACGCGTACGCCGTGGAGGCCGCCGTCGTGGAGGGCGAGGACGATCTCGCCGACGGCCGGCTGGTCCTCCTGCACGATCCGTCCGGCCACGAGGCCTGGCAGGGCACGTTCCGTCTGGTGACGCTCGTACGGGCCGAACTGGAGCCGGAGATGGCGGCCGATCCGCTGTTGCCCGAGGTGTGCTGGACCTGGCTCACGGGGGCACTGGACGCCCGGGGCCTCTCCTACGGCGAGGCCGGGGGAACGGTGACGCGCGCCGGCTCGCACTACTTCGGCGCGCTGTCCGAGCGCCGCCCGGCGACGCAGATCGAGATCCGGGCCTCGTGGACGCCGCGCGAGGGGCGCGGCGGGGTGCCGGACATGGCGGCGCATCTGGTCGCGTGGGGCGATCTGCTGTGCCAGCTGGCCGGTCTTCCGCCGTCGGGAACGGCCGACGCGGCGGTGGTGACGCTTCCCCAGCGGCGCGGACCCCAGGCCCCATAACGCTGCGTGATCTTAGGGAGAGCCGGTCGCACAGGGACCGGCTCTCTTTTCGTACAATCGATCGCGCGTCCTATTTGCCCGAATTGTTACTCACTAAATCGCGATCTTCCTCTAAAGGAGGACGCACCTGCTGCCGAAGAGGTCAATGACCCTTCAAGCACGGATCGCCCGGCTTCATCCCCGAGCCGGCCCGTCCCGCCACTCCCCAGGAGGCCTGGTGTCCGTTCTCCTCGAGCAGCCCGCAAGCCTGGTCGCCTACCGCCCGAACAAGCCGACGGCCATGGTCGTCGTGGCCGACCCGCGCGTCCGTTCCACCGTCACCCGCCATCTGTGGGCCCTCGGAGTTCGTGACGTCATCGAGGCGTCGTCCATCGCGGAGGCCCGCCCCCGCGTCGGCAACCCGCGCGACATCTGCGTTGCCGACGTCCACCTGCCCGACGGTTCCGGGCTGACCCTGCTGTCCGAGACCCGAGCCGCCGGCTGGCCGAACGGCCTCGCCCTCTCCGCCGCCGATGACATCGGCGCGGTGCGCAACGCCCTCGCGGGCGGCGTGAAGGGTTACGTCGTCACCGGCACCCGCACCAACATCGGCCACCCCACCCGCCCCGGCGTCGCCCCGATCGGCGCCAACGCCGCCCGTATGCATCGCAGGCCTCCCGGTTCCCCGAGCCACCCGGGCGGCTACCGCGAACTCTCCGGCCGTGAGGTGGAGGTGCTCCGCCTGGTCGCCGAAGGCCAGTCCAACAAGGCCATCGGCGTCTCGATGGGCCTCTCCGCCCTCACCGTCAAGAGCCATCTCGCCCGCATCGCCCGCAAGCTGGGCACCGGAGACCGCGCCGGAATGGTCGCCGTGGCCCTGCGCACAGGCATCATCCACTGACCCCCGAGCCCTGCCGGCACCTGCGCGGATGCGCAACCGGCCGGTTTACGTGCATGGCCGCCCGTCGACGGAACGTTCCGTCGACGGGCGACGCACATACACAGATACCCTTGGCATGTGACCGACGCCCAAGAGACCGCAGCAGACACCTCACTGCGAACCACCGGGGGCGCTCCCCCGGACGACGTCGCCCCGGCGCCGATCCCCTTGCTCGAACCGCGCGAGGGCATCCCCCCGGTGGTGGCGACCGACGACGCCCTGGCCCGGGTGACCGCGGCCTTCGCCGCCGGTACCGGCCCCGTCGCCGTCGACGCCGAGCGCGCGTCGGGCTATCGCTACGGACAGCGCGCCTACCTCGTGCAGCTGCGCCGCGAGGGAGCGGGGAGCGCACTGATCGACCCGGTCGGCTGCCCCGACCTGTCCGCCCTCGGCCAGGCCCTCGGCGGAGCCGAGTGGATCCTGCACGCCGCCACCCAGGACCTGCCCTGCCTGCGCGACATAGGCATGACCCCGACCTCGCTCTTCGACACGGAGCTCGCCGGACGGCTGGCGGGATTCCCTCGCGTCGGCCTGGGAGCGATAGTGGAGAACGTCCTCGGCTACGCCCTGGAGAAGGGCCACTCAGCGGTCGACTGGTCCACCCGGCCCCTGCCCGACCCCTGGCTGCGCTATGCCGCGCTCGACGTCGAGCTGCTGGTGGACCTGCGTGACGCCCTGGAGGAGGAGCTCGACCGACAGGGCAAGCTGGAGTGGGCGCTGGAGGAGTTCGCCGCGATCGCCTCGGCGCCGCCGGCCCCCCCGCGCAAGGACCCGTGGCGCCGTACCTCCGGTATGCACAAGGTGCGCCGCCGCCGTCAGATCGCGGTCGTGCGGGAGCTGTGGACCGCCCGTGACCAGGTGGCACAGCGCCGTGACATCTCGCCCGGCAAGGTGCTCGGTGACGCCGCGATCATCGAGGCGGCCCTGGCCCTCCCGGTGAACGTGACCGCGCTCACCGCGCTGCCGGGCTTCGGGCACCGCATGGGGCGCCGTCAGCTGGAGCAGTGGCAGGCGGCCGTCGACCGGGCCAGGGAACTGCCCGAGTCGGAGCTGCCGCAGCCCGGTCAGCAGCCGGCCGGTCCGCCTCCCCCGCGCTCGTGGGCGGACAAGGACCCGGCCGCCGCGGCCCGGCTGTCGGCGGCCCGCACCGCCGTGTCGGAGCTCGCCGAGCGGCTGAACATGCCGCAGGAGAACCTGATCACCCCGGACACCGTGCGCCGGGTCTGCTGGGAACCGCCCAAGGTGCTGACCCCGGAGACGGTCGAGACCGCGCTGGCCGGACACGGCGCGCGCAACTGGCAGATCGAACAGGTCGGCCCCCTGCTCCTGCGCGCCCTGGACACGAGCGCCTGACACCACTCGTGTGCACCCCCCTGCCGGATCCGGCAGGGGGGTGCACGCGTGTCGGGACCACACCCCGGGCCCCGACGTCCGGGAGGATCGATTTCACGCCAGTTACCCGGCCTTCACGGGCCACCGGCGGGGCCCCCTCCGTGTGTGACGTTCACCGCTCCGGTGGTGGGGGGTGGGCAGTCTGGTTACCCGCAAGTAGCATGAGGGTCGAGGCGCGCCGATGTGTGCGCCCGCAGCAGTGCCATCCCGCCCCCTGGAGGAGAGCCACCGTGCCTCGTACCATCCGGGACGTCGTCTTCGTCGACGGCGTCCGCACCCCGTTCGGCAAAGCGGGCCCGAAGGGCATCTACCACGAGACCCGCGCCGACGATCTCGTCGTGAAGGCCATCCGGGAGCTGCTGCGCCGCAACCCGGACCTGGACCCCGCGAAGATCGACGAGGTCGCCATCGCGGCGACCACGCAGATCGGCGACCAGGGCCTCACCCTCGGGCGTACCGCCGGAATCCTGGCCGGCCTGCCCCAGTCGGTGCCCGGTTACTCCATCGACCGCATGTGCGCGGGTGCGCTGACCGCCGTCACCGCGACGGCCGGCTCCATCGCCTTCGGCGCGTACGACGTCGTCATCGCCGGCGGTGTCGAGCACATGGGCCGCCACCCGATGGGCGAGAGTGTGGACCCGAACCCGCGTCTCGTGTCGGAGAAGCTGGTCGACGAGTCCGCCCTCTTCATGGGCATGACGGCGGAGAACCTGCACGACAGGTACCCGTCGATCACGAAGCAGCGCGCCGACGAGTACGCGGTCCGTTCGCAGGAGAAGGCCGCCAAGGCCTACGCCAACGGCAAGATCCAGCAGGACCTGGTGCCGGTCTCCGTGCGCCGTACCAACGCGGAGGCCGGTGAGACGGGCTGGGGCCTGGTCACCGCCGACGAGCCGATGCGCCCGGGCACCACGCTGGAGTCCCTGGCCGGGCTGAAGACCCCGTTCCGCGCCCACGGCCGCGTGACGGCCGGTAATGCCGCGGGTCTCAACGACGGCGCCACCGCCTCGCTCCTCGCGTCCGAGGAGACCGCCCGCGAGCTGGGCCTCCCGGTCAAGATGCGCCTCGTGTCGTACGCCTTCGCGGGTGTCGAGCCGGAGGTCATGGGCTACGGCCCGATCCCGGCGACGGAGAAGGCCCTGGCCAAGGCCGGTCTCTCCATCGACGACATCGGTCTCTTCGAGATCAACGAGGCCTTCGCCGTGCAGGTGCTCGCCTTCCTGGAGCACTACGGCATCGCCGACGACGACCAGCGCGTCAACCAGTACGGCGGCGCGATCGCCTACGGCCACCCGCTCGCCTCCTCCGGCGTCCGCCTGATGACTCAGCTGGCCCGCCAGTTCGAGGAGCAGCCGGAGGTCCGCTACGGCCTGACGACCATGTGCGTCGGCTTCGGCATGGGCGCGACGGTCGTCTGGGAGAACCCGAATTTCGACGGAGGCAACAAGTGAGCACCACCACCACTGAGCTTCTGAAGGGCGCGGCCGAGCTGTTCCCCGGCGAGGTCGTCACGCAGGCACACGTACGCCACCTCGACCTTCCCGGCGGCGCGGGCCGGTTCGCCCTCATCACGCTGGACAACGGCTTCGACCACACCAAGCCGACCACCATCGGCCCGCAGTCGCTGGCGAACCTGAACGCCGCCATCGACCAGGTCGAGAAGGAGGCGGCCGAGGGCTCGATCACCGGTGTGGGTGTCACGGGCAAGCCGTTCATCTTCGCGGTGGGCGCCGACCTCAAGGGCGTCGAGCTCCTCAAGGAGCACAAGGACGCGCTGGCCATCGGCAAGGGCGGTCACGACGTCTTCCGCCGCCTCTCCGGCCTCGCGGTCCCGACGTTCGCGTACTACAACGGCGCGGCCATGGGCGGCGGCGTCGAGATCGGCCTGCACTGCTCGTACCGCACCGTCTCCAAGGCGCTGCCCGCGTTCTCGCTGCCCGAGGTCTTCCTCGGTCTGGTCCCCGGCTGGGGCGGCTGCGTGCTGCTCCCCAACCTGATCGGCGCCGACCGTGCCGTCTCGGTGATCATCGAGAACTCGCTGAACCAGAACCGTCAGCTCAAGGGCAAGCAGGTCTTCGAGCTCGGGATCGCCGACGCGATCTTCGAGGGTGCGGACTTCCTGGAGCAGTCGCTGATCTGGACCGCGTCGGTCCTCAAGGGCGAGATCGCGATCGAGCGCCCCGAGGTCGACCGCGGTGACGCCTGGGACCAGGCAGTCGCCCGCGGCAAGGCCGTCGCCGACTCCAAGGTGCACGGCGCCGCCCCGGCCGCGTACCGCGCGCTGGAGATCATCGCCGCGGCCAAGGACGGCGACCTGGGCGCCGGCTTCGACGCCGAGGACCAGGCCCTCGCGGACCTGATCATGGGCGGCGAGCTGCGCTCCGGGATCTACTCCTTCAACCTGGTCCAGAAGCGCGCCAAGCGCCCGGCCGGCGCGCCGGACAAGGCGCTGGCCCGCCCGGTCACCAAGGTCGGCGTCGTGGGCGCGGGCCTGATGGCCAGCCAGCTCGCCCTGCTCTTCCTGCGCCGCCTGGAGGTCCCTGTCGTCCTCACGGACATCGACCAGGACCGCGTCGACAAGGGTGTGGGCTACGTCCAGGCCGAGATCGACAAGCTGCTCGGCAAGGGCCGCATCAACCAGGACAAGGCCAACCGGCTGAAGGCCCTGGTCTCCGGTGTGCTGGACAAGGCGGAGGGCTTCTCCGACGCCGACTTCATCATCGAGGCCGTCTTCGAGGAGATCGGCGTCAAGCAGCAGGTGTTCGCGGAGGTCGAGGCGGTCGCCCCGGCGCACGCGATCCTCGCCACGAACACCTCGTCCCTCTCGGTGACCGAGATGGCGTCGAAGCTGAAGAACCCCGAGCGGGTCGTCGGTTTCCACTTCTTCAACCCGGTCGCGATCCTCCCGCTCCTGGAGATCGTGCGCGGCGAGCAGACCGACGACGCCTCGCTGGCCACGGCCTTCGGCGTCGCCCGCAAGCTGAAGAAGACCGCGGTCCTGGTGAAGGACGCCCCGGCGTTCGTCGTCAACCGCATCCTCACCCGCTTCATGGGCGAGATCCAGAACATCATCGACGAGGGCACCCCGGTCGCGACGGCGGAGAAGGCCATCGAGCCGCTCGGCCTGCCGATGTCCCCGCTGGTGCTGCTGGAGCTGGTCGGGCCGGCCATCGGTCTGCACGTCTCGGAGACCCTGAACCGCGCCTTCCCGGAGCGCTTCACGGTCTCCCAGAACCTCGCTGCCGTGGTGAAGGCGGGCAAGCGCGGCTTCTACGTCTACGACTCCGGGAAGCCGGAGCTGGACCCGGAGGTCGCGGCGCTCCTCGAGCAGGGCGACACCGTCCTGACGGAGGACCAGGTCCGTGACCGCGTCCTGGACGCGGTGGCGCAGGAGATCGGCCTCATGCTGGACGAGGGCGTCGTCGCCGAGCCCCAGGACATCGACCTCTGCCTGATCACCGGCGCGGGCTGGCCCTTCCACCTGGGCGGCATCACGCCGTACCTGGACCGCGAGGGCGTCTCGGAGCGGGTCAACGGCAAGCCGTTCCTGACGCAGGGCGTGGCGAGCGTCCCGGCGTAACACGAGCCGGCGAGGACGGGCCGTACGGATCGTTTCCGTACGGCCCGTCCTCATGTGCGGGGCCGGACGGACAACAGCGCCGAGGCCGGACGGAGCGGCGGCGTGTCGTCCGTCCCACCGGTCACCAGGTACCGGTGAACGGCCTGTGGTTGCACGCCTCGCCGCACTCCTCGCGGGAGCTGCCCGCCGCCCGGATGCTGCTGTCCTCCGGGATGCCGACGACCTTGAACCGTACGCCGGCGGGAGCGGACTCCTGCGCGCCGAACAGTGCGATGACCTCGACGGTGTGGTGCCCCGCCCGCCAGCGGTGGGAGTGGGTGAAGTGCCACTCGCCCTTCTCGTCGACGGCGGTCGCGCCGATCAGCCGGCCGCCCTCCATCAGCACGACCTTCGTGGCGCCCTGCGTGCGCCCGGCGAAGCGCACCTTGGGACCCGCGAACTTGTTCTCCTTCGGTGCGGTGATGACGGGAGGCGCCACCCCGGCGATCACCTGGAAGTGCTGCTCGGCCGTCGGTGAACACCCGTCCGCCCGGAGCCCGACGCACTGGATGACGTGGTCCCCCGGGGCCCACTCGACCGCGCGGCGCCACAGCCACTGACCCGCACCGCCCACACCGGTTCCCCCGATGTACTGCCCCTGCTCGAAGAAGAGGAGGTAGTCGGTGCCCGGCGCGGCGGTGCCCGAGAACTTGGTCATGGGGCCCACCCGGGCTCCCGCGACCGGACGGGCGAAACTCGGCGCCCCACCGGTGCGCATCCCGTAGTCCAGCGCCGATTCGGGCGACTGGACCGTGAACTCGTGAGAGACCGGGGGCAGCCCTTCCGGTTCCATGAGCGCCGCGACGTCCACGTCGGCCCGGGTGAGCACGGACCGTTCGACGAGGCCGGCCACGACCAGCCGTGCGACCTCGTAGGCCCCGGGGTGGTTCAGGTGGCTGGAGTCGATGTTGCCGTCCGGGTGCAGGGGGTGTTCACCCGCGTCGACCCAGCAGAAGTACTGACGCAGCCGGGTCGGGCCGATCCGGGACCAGAGACTCATGGTGATGCCCGTGAGGTCGATCAGGGGGACGCCCCGCTCCGCGGCGACCTCCGCCATGGCGCGCGGGTACTCACCCCGGGTGTTCTTCACTTCACCGGTCGCGGAGAAGGCGTAGCGCGCCGTGGGAGTGACCATGACCGGCACCCCGCCCTCACTCCGGATGTAGTCCGTGAAGAGCCCGAGGAGCTCCTGGTACTCCGGCACCGGGACGTAGCGCATGCCGTTGTGGATCATGTGGTCCACACCGCCGAACCCGATGAGGACGACATCCCCCGCGTTCATCCGGTTCAGGAGCCCGGCGAAGCGTTCGGTGTAGTACTTGCGCGTGGTCATCGCGCTGCGCGCGTAGTTCGCGACTTCGATCGGGCCGACGAGCAGTTCCTGTATTTTCTGCCCCCAGCCGGCCATGGGCGCTTCCTGGTCCGTGCGCGGCGCCGGAACGGAATCCCCGAGGACAAATATGGTGCGGTTCATTTTATCGCCATTCAAGGAGTTCTAGCGGTCTACGACGTTCATGGCCATGGCCCCTGACGCGGAGCAGTAGGGGCGCACCCGGACGGGTTTGGCCGGGTGGACGGATACGAACTCCGACGTCTCATCCCCCACGACCGGTACCGCGGGGTACACGAACGCACCCTTGACGTCGGGAAAGTCCTCCAGGAGATGACACACACGGATCTTCCGCCAGTTGTCCGGGGAGGGCTGGAGCCACCAGTCCCAGTCCTCCCAGCGATCGAGGCGGTGGTCCACGACCTTGCGGACCGGCACCTCGGCGTGGAAGGCGTTGTTCGCGAGCACCCGGACGGGCACGGTGAAGTTGGCCGAGTGCGACCCGCGCCTGCTGATGACGAAGAGCGCACCCGGCTCGATCCGGCTCGCTCCGCAGAGGACGCCGGTCAGCGTGATGCCGTGCTCGTCGACGTCGACAGCGGTCGACTCGACGTGGTCCTGCCGCAGGACCGTACGGAGCATCAGCTTTCCGTTCGGCTGCGCGTAGGGCAGGTTCCAGCCGACGGGGCCCGGCCTGGAGCCGGCCAGGATGGCCTCCCTCGCCCCGATCAGCCTGCGCGTGTCCCGGATCCCGGCCTTCATGTGGACGTTGGCCGACTTGGCCGACGACATGGTGACCCGCCACCTGCCGTCGCCGAGATCGTCCAGGGCCGAGGGGGTCAGCGCGGCCGTGTAACGCGTGCCGCCGTTGCCGAGCGGTTTGCGGGTGGTGCGCAGGGGCATGTCCGGCAGCCGCTTCCCGTCGGACGGGTTGTGCCTGAGGACGAACTGCCAGCGGTGCTTGCCGTCCTGCGGACCCACGGCCGAGAACCTCAGCCAGCCCGCGTCGTCCGCGGCGACATCGACCGTCGCCGCCGCGATCGATACGGGCGGTACCGTCGGCTGGGCGGACACGGCCGCCGTGGTGCGGGAAGGGGTCCGGTAGGCGCGGTCCGAGGCGGACCGCCGGCGCATCGCGCCCTCGAAGAGCTCGACGTAACGTTCGGCGACCGCCTCCGGGTCGTAGCGCGCGGAATTGCGCAGGGCGGCCGCACCCATGTCGCGGCGGAGCCTGTCGTCGGACATCAGCATCCGCAGGCCCTGGGCGACGGCCTCCGCGTCCTCGGTCCGGACCAGCAGGCCGTCCTCACCGTGGCGCAGGATCTCGCGCGGCCCCACGGGGCAGTCGGTGGACACGACGGGCAGTCCGCACCGCATGGCCTCCACCAGAGTCATGCCGAAGGATTCGGCGCTGGAGGTGACGGCGGCGATCGACCCCTTGGCCCACTCCGACTCGATCGGCGAGAAACCGCCCATGAGCAGCGCACGTCCCGCGAGTCCGAGTTCGGTGACGAGCGCCCGCAGCTTGGCCGCCTCCCCTCCGTCGCCGTAGATCCGCAGCTGCCAGTCCGGGAACTCGTCGGCGAGCATGCCGAAAGCACGGATCAGCAGGTCGTAACGCTTGACCCGGTGCATGCGGCCGGCACTGACGATCACCTTGTGGGAGCCGTCCGCGGGCTCGACCACGGGGCGCGGCACGCTGTTGGGGATACCGATGACAGGGATGCCCGGAACCGGGGTGTTCTCCGCGAACGAGTGGGCGTCGGCTTCCGTGACCGTCGTCACGGCGTCGAGCCGTGGGTAGACACGGGCCATTTCGGCCCGGACGGTCGACGGGATCGCCAGATGAGTCATGTGCTCCTGGGCGACGCGCAGGGCCGAGTCACGGGTGTACCGAGCGACGAAGAGATTCAGGCTGGGCCTGGTGCCCACCACCACGTCCGCGGTGGTCCGGCTGAGATCCTGGATGATCCTCGCGTCGGTGAACTTGCTGTACTGGGCGTAGAACTCCTCCTGGCGCGGGACGACCTCACTCGGCTCGTCACTGCCGGCGGCCTTCGCGTCCGCCGATCCGGAGCGGAGGTCCACCAGCGCGCGCACCGCGATGCGCGGGGAGATCTCGAACTTCGTCGCGGTGGCCCGCCTGAAGACCGAGACGATCTCCACCTCGTGCCGGACCGCCAGCGCTTCGGCGAGGTTGATCACCGTGCGATTGGTGCCGCCGATGCCGTAGATGTTGTTGATCAGGAACGAGATCTTCATCCGGCCTCACGTTCCTTCCGCTCGAAGGGACTCGGTACCGGGAAGTAGGACTCCAGGAACGCGTTGAGCATGAGGGTCTGCCTGTTCACCTCGAACGAGTCGGAGACCGTGTCGTTGATGCAGAACGCCTGCCGGTCACGCCGGGCCAGCAGGATGCCCAGCCTCCTGGATATTTCCGGCTTCGCCAGATCGAGGTAGGCGAAACTGATCTCGGAGGGAACGGCTCGCCCCGTGAAGTACGCGTAGTAGTGGTAGAGCGAGGACGGGATGGAGATGTCGGTCGCGCTCCGGAACCTGCTGTGCGAGGTGCTGTGGTGCGCCTCGGAGAATTCCTTCTCCATCTCGTAGAGGACACTGCGCCTCAAGGCGTACGGCGCGTGCCGGAGCTTCTGCACGATGGCGGAGCCGAAACTTTCGAGAATGATCTTCCGGTTGTTCTTGCCGGCTGCGTCGACCGGCCGGTCCCCGTCGGCGACGCCCCACCTGGGAACCTGTGAGGGCGAGAAGAAGGTGCGGGTCATCCCGTTCGACAGGAAGAAGTCCGCGGGCGTGGTCGGGCAGCCCAGGAACATGTCGTCGTTGAAGTACAGGAAGTGCTCGGACAGGCCGTCGATGTGATGCAGCTGACTCTCGATGGCGTGCGAGTTGTACGTCGGGAGGGCAGCCTGGTCCTGGAATATCTCCGTGTGGTCGATCACCGTGAGACGGGGACTGCGCAGGTTGAGCCACTCGGGCCTCTGCCGGTCCGTCACCAGGTAGACATGGCGGACCCAGGGTGCGTTCTGCTCCAACGCGCGCAGGGAATAGCGGAGTTCGTCGCGACTGATGTACCGGGCCGCGTTCGCCGACTCGGCGTGGTAACCGCCGTCACCGAACTGGGCACGACGCCGCTGCCACTCCGGGGCGGATCCGTCCACCCACGTGTAGACGACGTCGACGGGAAAACGCACGTCCTCCGGCAGCACGTCGGCGCATGCCTCGATCGTGCGCACCGAGCGGGTGCGGCGGGTGTGCAGGGCGGCGAACCCCGTCAGCCGGCTGACGGGCACGCTGACCCGCGGTTCGTCCAGCGCCACGTCCTCGGTGACGCGATTGGGCCGGGGGGCGACCAGTCGGCCGCCCTCGGGACGCCAGAACTCGATGTCGCACCCGTAACGGAGGCCGAGCACGAGGGAGTTGCCCGGGTCGGCCCACACCATGCCGGTCCGCAGCACACGAGCCCGGCGGCCGGTACGACGGGCACGGGCGGAGCCGCAGAGGGACGACCTCCCGACGAGCCGCTCGCCGGAGCAGGCGGATACGTACACGGGCGCGGTGAGGCGGGTCGTCGCCAGGGCGGCCACCACACGTTCCCGGTCCGTCTCGGAGACGCCGAGGACGGATCTGAAGTCGGAGTTGCCCCGGACGGCGAAGTAGTCGATGCCCGCCTCTTCGAGCAACGAGACGATCAGCTCCAGATTCGCCTCCCGCAGGCCCAGCGGAGACGTGGTCGCACGCACGAGCGCGATCATTCCTCCCCGCCCCGAGAGGACCGCCAGACTCTCCGATGCGCGGAAGAGGTGCGGCCAGCGGCGGTGCGCCCTGCGTCCCCGGACGAACCGTGCGGTCCAGGTGAGTACGTGAAGGCGTCGCAGCAGCCCTTTGAGGCCGGTGCGCAGGCGCATGGGGACACGCCGGGCGACGCGACGTCTCAGCGAGCGCGGAACGAAAGTGCGGTACACCCCGACGACAGCGGATGCCTCCGGATTACTTGTGCTCACGTGTACGTTTCCGGGTCCTCTGGGTGACCGTGCTCGAACGGACTTGGCACGGGAAAGTAGCGGTGCAGGAAATCGACGACCGCCTTGCTGCCGCCACGGCCGAGAGCTTCGTTGCTCCCGAGCCCGAAGAACTGGAGCTGCTGCAGGTCACGGCGCACGAGGAGCCGTTCGAGCTGCAGAGCGATGCCCGGAAGGGCCGCGTGCACGACAGCGGTCGTCTCGCCCGAGGGGTCGGCGGACCCGTGGGCGTACGCGAAGTGGTGGGCCAGCCCGTCGGCCGGATGCGATCCGGGAAGCCTCGGCTGCACCTGCCCGTCGGGCGAGGGCTCCGCCACCGTCCCGCTCTCCGCGAGCCGGCCCAGGACCGAGCAGGTGAACGGCTGCGGTCCCGGCGCGAACGACTGCGTCACCGCACGGCCGGTAGCGGAATACGCGTGCACGGTCCAGGGCGCGAACGACTCCTCCGCCGTCCACATGCCCCGGCGTGGCCGGGTGGTGCCGTTGGGCGTGAAGTAGTCGAACGGGCGTGTCGGCCGGCCGAGGAGCGCACCCGGCCTGAACAGGAGGAAGTGCTCCGCGATGTCGGGCAGGAGGTGGAGGTGGCCGTCGCCCCCGTGCTGGTCCGGGACCACGACCAGCCTGCCGTCGTCGCCCTTGAGCCATGCGGGGGCCGGCGCCTGCGCCACCACGTGGACGACGTCGACCCATGGGGCGTACTGGTGGAGGGACCGCAGGGACGCCCGCAGCAGCTCCTCACCCCAGGCGCCCGGGTGCTGCCACAGCAGCACGGCGTCGACGGGGAAGGAGATCTCTTCGAGACGGGCTATGTCGAACTGCTCGAGGGTGACCGAAGGGTCCAGGTCACCGTCGATGTCGCAGTAGCCGGAGAGCCGTTCGAAGCCGATCTCGATGCCCACGGCGTCCCGGGAGACGACGCGCTGGACACGGTTGGGGCGGGGCCCGACCAGGCGCTCGTGCGGCAGATCGTCGTTGACCGTCCAGAACTCGATCTCGATGCCCTGGTCCTCCCCCACCCAGAGGTTCTCGGTGGGTTCGGTGCGCAGCCAGGTGAGCCGGATGACCTTGGCCCGGCCGTAGTTCTTCCAGGCTTTGAGGTGACTCCCCGGGACCAAGCGGGTGTCGTTGTTGACGGGGGACGCCGAGACGACGTATCCGGTGTGCTCCTCCAGCAAGGCACGGAGCACCCTGCGGACCTGCCCCTTGTCCTGCTGTTCCACGGCAAGGCAGATGCGCCGGTCGTCGAGGGCGGGCACGGCGAACCAGGGGATGTCGGCTGCGTCCAGAGCCGCGGTCACCAGATCGTGGTCGAGGCGGCGCGCCAGATCGACGGTCAGGCCTTGGTGCACGTGGCCGACACGGCCGTCCGGTGTGCGCGTCCTGCGCTCGGAGGCACTCGCGAAGTCCCCTTTCCTGACCAGCCGCAGCGCGCGTCTGTGCAGGCGCGCCTCGCGGCGGTTCAGGGTGCGCACCAAGCCGCCCTTGACCTTGCGCCGGACCCCGGGCGGCACACGGCTGCCCGCGACGGCACGCACCGGCTGGGGGATGATGCGTTTGTAGACCCTGGCGGCCGAACTCGAATCGGTCATGTCATGAACTCCGATTCATCGCTCGTAGGGACTGGGAACTGGGAAGTAGGCGTTGAGGAATCCGTCGAGCAGCTCCTGCTGCGCCTCGATGTCCTCCGGCGTGGAGAAGGCGTCGTTCAGACAGAAGGAGTCCTGGCTCCGGCTGTCGAGGAGCCGCTGCAACCGGTCCGCCAGATCGGGAACAGCCAGCTGGAGATAGGTGAACGGCATGGACCCCGGCTGGGCACGGCCGGTCAGTGCCGCGTAGTAGAGCCCGAACGACGAGGTCGTGGACAGGTCCGTCATCGCCCGGAAGCGGCTGGCGGCCGTTCGGGCCCACGCCTGCGGGAAGTCCTGTTCGGCCTCCTCCATCGCGCTGCGTCGCAGCGCGTAGGGGATGTGCTCCATCGGCTGCGTGATCACCCGGCCGAAACGTTCCTTCAGGAGGGCGCGGTTGTTCTTGCAGGCCGCGTCGACCGGGGTGTCGGTCTCGACGACCGCCCCCTGCGGTATGCGGTTGCGCGAGGGGAAGTACCGCGCCGTTCCGCTCGGCGTGAAGAAGGCGTGCGGTGCCACGGGCCGGCCGATGAACATGTCGTCGTTGAAGTACAGGAAGTGCTCGGACAGGCCGTCGATGTGGTGCAGCTGGCTCTCGATCGAGTGCGAGTTGAACGTGGGCAGGTCGGCGGCGTTCCGGAAGACCTCCCGGTGACTCACCACCCGGATGCCGGGTACGTCCTCGCGGAGCCACACCGGAACCTGGTCGTCGGTGACGATGTAGATGTTGCGGATCCACGGGGCGAACATGTGGAGGGACCGGACCGAGTAGCGCAGTTCGTCGCGGCTGATGAAGCGCGCGTCGCTCGCGGACTCGGCGTGGTAGACCTCACCCTTCGCCGCGGCCTTGCGCTGCTGCCAGGCGGGGTCGTTCCCGTCGACCCACGTGTAGACAGCGTCCACGGGGAAGGCGATGTCCTCGACACAGCTCACCAGGAACTCGGGCCTGGTGGCGAGCGGGGGCGCCTCGTGCGGTGAGGTGTGGTCGGACACGAAGCGGCTGAACAGCCGCGGAGCTCCGAGCACGTTTCCGCCCTCACCCGACACCGCCCAGGTGACCCTGTTGGCCCGGGGTGCGACGAGGTGCGTCCCGTGCCACCTCCAGAACTCCACCGTGCAGCCGTACTCGTGGCCCAGCAGCAGATGCCTGCCGGGGTCGGTGCGATACCAGCTGGCCCGCACGGCGGACGCCGTACGGACACCGCGCCAGGCCTTGGGGTCACGGGACGAACGCGGAGCGACCGGCGCCGACGCCTGCGGGTCGATGACGCTCAGGTGACCCGCGTACTGCCCCATGCCCCTGAAAAGGGCCCCCAGGACGACTTCGCGGTCCTCCTCGGCCACCGCCATGACGGTCCCGTGGTCCGACGAACCACGCACGGCGAAGAAGGAGACACCTGCCGACTGAAGCAGGTCCGCCACGGCGGAACGATTCGCCTCTCGAGCTCCCAGAGGGGTGAGTCCCGGCTCGACATAGACGTCGTCCGTCGCACCGCCGGACGCACTCGGCTGCCGGGGGGAGGAGGGTGCCGTGGGGAGGGGACCCGGCACGTGGCCGGGAAGCGTCTCCATGACAGGACCGACAGTTGGCCCAGGAAAGATCGTCACACCCGCCACCCCCCACCCGGGCCGGACAAACGCCGCCGCACGCCATCACTCCTTGGTCTGCCTGCGGTCGCCGACCAGCAGAGCGCTACGCGCATCCCCCGTGGATGCCGCCACCCTGTGCGGCCGATTCGACACAAGCAGTCATGGATGACAACTGAAAGAACCTTCAACTTTCACAGAGCGGTCACATCTTCATCAGTTGTTGGCCGTGTGTCAATGTCCGACCCGAAAGCCACAAACCGCCAAAAGTGGCGATATGGAGGACACATCGACCATGGCGCCCATGACCGACAGGCCTCGGGCACGGGGCGGGTGTCAGAGGCGCTCGGCGGGTCCCATGGCCAGGCCCGGTTCGGAATTCTGGCGCGCGATGTACGGCGCCCCGTCGGCGCCGATCACCCCCAGCACCACACGCCCCATGCTGTCGATCGCCAACGCCGGGGGCATCCCCGTCCGTTCGCCGGTCGGCGACCACCACAGACCGCCTGCCTCGTTCTCGGTACCGCACGCCGCGACCATGACGTGACCGTCGGGGTCCCGGTGGGCCAGGACCGTGCAGTCGTAGCCGTCGAGCGCGGCCCGCAGGACGGAGACCGGCCCTTCGGCCGGGGCGCCGCCCAGGGGGATCACCCAGCCCCCGAGGCGATAGGCCACCACGCCCCCCGTGGCCGGATCGGTCCAGTAGTACGTGCACCGGCCCGGGGCCGTCTCCAGCGCCGTCACGCTGGCCGGCGCCATCTGGACGGGTATGTCCTGCTCCCGCGAGAAGCTCCCGTCCGGAGATGTCTGCCGCCAGTGCATCGCGGAGCCCGGTCCCTGGACGAGGAGATCGACAGCTCCGGAAAGACCCAGGGTGACCGCGATCCCCTCCTCCGCGCCACGGGCGTTCATGTTGTGCCACGACTCCCATGTGCCGGCCTTGTCGTCCCGCCGCAGCATCACGCCCCCGGCAGCGGTGCGCACGAAGAAGTGCACCAGCCCCGACGGGCTGACGGTGCCGACCGGCGCGCCCATGCCGGATGCCTGGTCGGTGTTCTTGCGCGGATTACCGAGGGAGTGCCACCCGCTGAGCGCGCGGCCGCTCTGGTACTGGATGGCATGCATCACATCGACGACGGGCGGCCCGTCCTTCGTCGGAACCGAACGGCGCCCGAGGAAGTGCACGTAACCGTCGGCGCCCTGCGCGAGGGAGAGGTGCGTCAGGTGAGCGATCTCGAAGAGGTCGGGGCCGGACCATTCCGGCCCGCCCGGCCGCGTCTCCGTCCACCGGAGCACTCCGTCGGTGTGGCGCGCGTAGGCGGTCAGCCTCCCGTCCTTGCCGCGCACCAGCCACTGCCCGTCGACGGCTGCCACGACCGTGTGACGGTCGTCGTTCCGGTGCTCCCGAACAGCTCGCACGGAGGTGGCCCCCCGGTCGGCGCGCCCAGACTTGACCCGCATGATGTGAGGTCGTCCTTCCCATGATTTCCCCGCCCGGCCCCGGATCCGGCACCGGCTGCTGCACGGCCACGTCAAGGACGCACGACGGGTCTGGCACCGACCATCATAGAATCCGCGTTCGATCGACACCGCCTCGCCGCCGGGTGTTCACTTTCCCGCACCGGCCGGAGTGATTCGAAAATTTGTCTATACTCATCGGTCAGCCCCCCACGTATGTGGACCGGCCCCACCCGAGTCCCCAACTCCACACCGGCCCTCACGGGCCACAGACCAAGGGACTCGCGCAGGATGAGCCACGACGCCGTACCCCCACGCGCCTCACGACGGGCGGAAGCACCGAAGCGGGGCCGCAAGAAGGAACGCGGGCGCCGCCGCGGCCTCAAGATCACTCTCGGGGTCGTCCTCGTGCTCCTGCTCGCGGGCGGCGGCACCGCGTACTGGATGTACCAGGACCTCGACGGCAACATCAAGGGCGTCGACATCAACAAGGCGCTCGGCGCCGACCGCCCCGAGAAGCTCCCCACCACCGGTCAGAACCTCCTCGTCCTCGGCTCCGACTCGCGTGCCGGGGCGGAGAACAAGGAACTGGGCGGGGGCGGCGACGTCGGCGGGGCGCGGTCCGACACCACGATGGTGGTGCACATACCCGAGGGCCGGTCCGAGGCCGTCGCCGTGTCCATCCCGCGCGACACCCTCGTGACCCGGCCCGAGTGTGTCGCGTCCGACGGCTCGGAACTGCCCGAGAAGAAGCGCGAGATGTTCAACGCGGTCTACGCCCTCGCGGGTCCCGCCTGCGTGGTGAAGACGGTGGAGAAGATGTCCGGGGTTCGCATCGACCACTACCTGGAGATCAACTTCGCGGGCTTCAAGGACCTGGTCGACGCGATAGGCGGCGTCACCGTCGACGTCGAGGAGCCGATCCGCGACGAGGCCTCCGGGCTCGGCCTGACGGCAGGTCAGCACAAGCTGAACGGGACCGAGTCACTGGCCTTCGTCCGGACCCGGAAGGGCGTGGGCGACGGAAGCGACCTGGGACGGATCGGTCTGCAGCAGCAGTTCCTGATGGCACTGCTGAAGGAGATCAAGTCGCAGGACCTGCTGGGCAGTCCGGCTACCACGTACAAGATCGCCAATTCCGCGACCAAGTCACTGACGACCGACGAGGGGCTCGCCTCCCTGACCTCGCTCAGCGAGTTCGCACGCTCGATGAACGGCGTCGATCCCTCCTCCATGGAGACGATCATGCTGCCGGTGGCGTACGACAAGCAGGATCCCAACCGTGTCGTGGCCACGGAACCCGAGGCGGGCGAGCTCTGGAAGGCCATCCGCACGGACGGCACGATTCCGGAGTCGGCGAAGAAGTCTCCGGCCACCGGCGGCTGACCTGGCATCCTTCGGGGATGACCGGTGAGCGGACTCTGGTGGTCGTCGACGGGGCCAACGTCGTCGGGTCGGTACCCGACGGGTGGTGGAGGGACCGTTACGGCGCCGCCGAGCGGCTGCGGGACTCGCTGGTCACGTACGCCGCCGAGGGGATCGCGGGGCACGCCGGCCCCGTGGAACTCGTGCTCGTCGTGGAGGGCGCGGCACGGGGAGTCGCGTCCGTGCCGGGGGTGCGCGTGGCGACCGCACCCGGCAGCGGGGACGACCTGATCACCGAACTGGCCGCCGCCGCCCACGGCGTACGCCCCTGCGTCGTCGTCACCGCCGACCGGGGGCTGCGGCAGCGGGTCGAAGCGTACGGGGCGCGTTGCACCGGCCCCCGCACGGTACGTCCGCTGCCGCCCCCACGAGGGGCCTGAAAGCTCAGGAGGCCTTCGTCATACGGCTGTTTCTGCGGCCGTACACGAAGTAGATCAACACGCCCAGAGCCATCCAGATCCCGAACCGGAGCCAGGTCTCCGCCGGCAGGTTCAGCATCAGCCAGACCGAGGCGGCGACGGACACGATGGGGAGCAGCGGGACCCACGGGGTGCGGAAGGCGCGGTGGAGGTCGGGGCGGGTGCGGCGCAGGACGATGACGCCGAGCGCGACGACCACGAACGCGAAGAGCGTGCCGATGTTCACCAGGGTGGCCAGCTCGTTGATGCTCGTGAAGCCGGCCACGATCGCGATGACCACTCCGAGCAGGATCGTCGGACGGTACGGGGTGCCGAAGCGCGGGTGCGTCACCGAGAAGAACCTCGGGAGCAGTCCGTCGCGGCTCATCGCGAAGAAGACCCTGGTCTGGCCGAGCAGGAGGATCATGCAGACGGTGGTGAGCCCGACCGCCGCGCCGAAGCTGATGACGCCCGCGTAGAAGGGGTGCCCGACGGCCTTGAACGCGTCGGCCAGCGGGGCGCTGACGGAGAGTTCGGAGTAGTGCTGCATGCCTGTGACGACGATCGACACGGCGACGTAGAGCAGCGTGCAGATGATGAGCGAGGCGAGGATCCCGCGCGGCATGTCCCGCTGCGGGAGCTTGGTCTCCTCGGCCGCGGTGGCCACGACGTCGAAGCCGATGAAGGCGAAGAAGACGATGGACGCCGCGGTGAAGATGCCCATGATGCCGAAGTTCGTCGGTTCGTAGCCGAAGATCAGCTGGACCAGTGGTGCGTCCAGACCCGCGCCCGAGGGCTGCTTCTCGGCCTCGGGGATGAAGGGTGAGTAGTTGGACCCCTTGATGAAGAACAGTCCGGCGATGATCACGATGCCGACGACCGCCAGCTTGATGGCGACGACGACGGTGGTCACCCGGGCGGAGAGCTTCATCCCGAGGACCAGGATGACCGTGAGGATCAGCACCAGGACGAACGCGAGGACGTCGAAGCCGAATCCGCTCGCCACGTCGGGGCCGGAGAGCGCCTCGGGCATCGTCCAGCCGACGTTGTCCATGAGCGAGCGGACGTAGCCGGACCAGCCGACGGCCACCACCGCGGTGCCCAGCGCGAATTCGAGCACCAGGTCCCAGCCGATGATCCAGGCGACCAGCTCGCCCAGCGAGGCGTACGAGAAGGTGTACGCCGAACCGGCCACCGGGACGGTGGAGGCGAACTCGGCGTAGCAGAGGGCGGCGAGCGCGCAGACGATGCCCGCCGCGACGAAGGCGAGGGCCGTGGCCGGGCCGGCGGTCTCCTTGGCGACCTTGCCCGTGAGGACGAAGATCCCGGTGCCGATGATGACACCCACTCCGAAGACCGTGAGGTCCAGCGCGGAGAGGCTTTTCTTGAGCGCGTGCTCCGGTTCCTCGGTATCACGGATGGACTGTTCGACCGTCTTGGTCCTGAACAGCCCGTTCCCGCTGGGGGGCGTGTCCTGCTGCGTGCTCACCGGCGTACCTCCACGCACTCGTCGTGCACGCCATGATTCGTAACCGGCCGCCCCCGGCACGCTCCGCAGGGCCCGATTTCACGCGAATGGGCCGGTCGGACCACCCGTGCGGGGTGGGCGACCGGCCCAGTGCGGCGCGGGGCGGATCAGTCGCGGACGGGCTCCACGGCGCGGCTCTCGTACCGGCCGTCGAGCTTGGCGACGAGGCCCGTGACCTGGCGCGCGATGTCCGGGGCGGTCAGCCCGATCTCGGCCATCACCTCGCCGCGCGAGGCGTGGTCGAGGAACACCGGCGGGATACCGAAGTCGCGCAGCGGTACGTCGACGCCGGCGTCCCGCAGCGCCTGGGCGATGGCGGAGCCGACACCGCCGGCCCTGCTGTTGTCCTCGACGGTGATGACCACCCGGTGCTCCGCCGCGAGCGGGGCGAGCGCCTCGTCGACGGGCTTGACCCAGCGCGGGTCGACCACGGTGGTGGAGATGCCCTGGGCGTCCAGAAGTGCCGCGATCTCCAGGCACATCGGGGCGAGGGCGCCGACGGAGACCAGGAGGACGTCGGGCCTGTCCGTGCCCGGTGCTCGCAGGATGTCCATGCCGCCCGCCGTGCCGACGGCCTGGACCGAGGGTCCGACCGCGCCCTTGGAGAAGCGGACGACGGTGGGCGCGTCGTCCACGTCGACGGCCTCGCGCAGCTGGGCGCGGACCTGGTCGGCGTCGCGCGGGGCGGCGATGCGCAGGGTCGGCACGCACTGCAGGATCGACATGTCCCACATGCCGTTGTGCGAGGCGCCGTCGGTGCCCGTGACGCCCGCCCGGTCCAGGACGAAGGTCACCCCGCACTTGTGCAGGGCGACGTCCATCAGGACCTGGTCGAACGCCCGGTTCAGGAACGTGGCGTACACCGCGAAGACGGGGTGCAGCCCGCCGGTGGCCAGGCCCGCCGCGGAGACCGCGCCGTGCTGCTCGGCGATCCCCACGTCGTAGATGCGGTCCGGGAACGCCTCCTCGAACCTGCCGAGGCCGACCGGCTGGAGCATGGCCGCGGTGATGGCGACGATGTCCTCGCGCTCGTGGCCGAGCTTGACCATCTCCTCGCCGAAGACCGAGGTCCAGTCGAGACCGGAGGTGGAGATGGGCAGACCCGTGTCCGGGTGGATCTTGCCGACCGCGTGGAAGCGGTCCGCCTCGTCCTCCAGCGCCGGGGTGTAACCGCGGCCCTTCTCGGTGAGGCAGTGCACGATGACGGGCCCGCCGAAGCGCTTGGCCCGCTGGAGTGCGGATTCGAGGGCCTCGATGTCGTGGCCGTCGATGGGACCGACGTACTTCAGGCCGAGGTCCTCGAACATGCCCTGGGGGGCGATGAAGTCCTTGAGGCCCTTCTTCGCGCCGTGCAGGGTCTCGTACAGCGGCCTGCCGACGACGGGCGTGCGCTCCAGGAGGTCCTTGCCGCGGGCCAGGAACCGCTCGTACCCGTCGGTGGTGCGCAGGGTGGCGAGGTGGTTCGCGAGACCGCCGATGGTCGGGGCGTACGAACGCTCGTTGTCGTTGACGACGATGACGAGGGGGCGGTCCTTGGCGGCGGCGATGTTGTTCAGCGCCTCCCAGGCCATGCCGCCGGTCAGCGCGCCGTCGCCGATGACCGCGACGACGTGGTCGTCCTTCTTGAGGACCTCGTTGGCCTTCGCCAGGCCGTCGGCCCAGCCGAGCACCGTCGAGGCGTGCGAGTTCTCGATGACGTCGTGCTCGGACTCGGCGCGGGACGGGTAGCCGGAGAGACCGCCCTTGCTCTTGAGCTTCGAGAAGTCCTGCCGGCCGGTGAGCAGCTTGTGCACGTAGCTCTGGTGACCGGTGTCGAAGAGCACCTTGTCCTGCGGGGACTCGAAGACCCGGTGCAGGGCGATGGTCAGCTCGACCACGCCCAGGTTCGGGCCGAGGTGGCCGCCTGTCTTGGAGACCTCCTCGACGAGGAAGGTACGGATCTCCCCCGCGAGCTGGTCGAGCTGCTCGAGGCCGAGCCGGTCCAGGTCGCGCGGTCCCGTGATGCGGGTCAGCAGGTCCACCCGTGCCTCCTTGCGTGTGAGCCGGTCGAACTTCTTGCCGATCCCGGAGAGTCTAATGTTCCGCGGAGGGCGCCGGTCCTCAGGGGGCGCGGTCGTGTGTCACACCTTGGGCGGGAAAGATGTGATTCGGCTCGCATCCCGCGTTTCGGGGAAAACGAGCGAAGGACGCTCAGGGCGTCGTCGGCCCACTCGCGGCCGGAGGCGAGGGCCCTGCAGAGTCGAACAGATGTGCCCGAGATCTCGGGCAGGCGGAACCAGCGTGTCCGGGCCCGGCCGGACGGCGCCGGCCGGGCCCGGATTCCTCAGCCGTCCGGACGGGGCGCGGGGATGCCGGCCGCCGCATGACCGTGCCCGGCATCCGCCGGGATGCCGGGCACTCAGACCATGGTGCGTACGGCGTCAGGCGCGGCCCGCGGTCTTCTGCGTCCGGCGGGAGACCGAGTCGATGACCACGGCGGCCAGGAGCACCGCACCGGTGATCATGTACTGGACGGCGTTGGCCATGCCGATCATGTTCAGGCCCTGCTGGATCGACTGGATGACGATCATGCCGAGCAGCGCGGACCAGACCTTGCCCCGGCCACCGAAGAGGCTGGTTCCGCCGATGACGGCGGCGGCGATGACCAGCATCAGGGTGTTGCCGGCGCCGACGCTCTTGGTGGCGCCGCCGGAGAGGCTGGCGATGAAGAGTCCGCCGAAGGCGCCCAGCGTGCCGGAGAGGGCGAAGACGGTGATGCGGACCCGGTCGACGTTGATACCGGCGCGGCGTGCCGCCTCCGGGTTGCCGCCGACCGCGAAGACCTGGCGGCCGAAGGTCGTCCGGCGGGCGACGAAGTCCGCGATGATCAGGACCGCGAGGAACAGCACCAGGGCGAGCGGCAGGCCACGGGCCCCCGCCGGCTCGTTCAGGACGTACGCGACGGCGAAGCACAGGACGGCGACGACGGCGGTGCGCAGGACGATCTCGGCGACGGGGCGGGCGGGCAGGCTCGCCGCCTTGCGGCGCTTGCTGTCCACCAGGAGCGAGGCGGCGTACGCGAGGACCGCGACCAGGGCGAGCCCGTAGCCGGCGGCCTTGTCCTCGAAGAAGTAGTTGGTCAGGTTCTCGACGACACTGCCGGAGGGCGTGTTGATCGAGCCCTCGCCGCCCATCATCCAGTCCTGGAGACCGCTCCAGCCGAGGAAGCCCGCCAGGGTGACGACGAAGGCCGGTACCCCGATCTTGGCGAAGAAGAAGCCGTGCAGCGCCCCGAGGGCCATGCCGGAGAGCACGGCGACGAGGATCGCCAGCCAGTCGTTCCAGCCGTTGTTGACGTTGAGCACGGCCCAGACGGCCGCGCCGACGCCGGCGACGGATCCGACCGAGAGGTCGATCTCACCGAGCAGCAGCACGAACACGATGCCGACGGCCATGATGCCGAGGCCGGAGCTGTAGACCGCGATGTTCGCGACGGAGCTGGCGGAGAGGAAGTTGCTGTTCTGCAGCTGGAACACGATCGCGATGACGATCAGCCCGATGAAGACCGGCAGCGAGCCGAGCTCGCCGCCGCGCACCTTGCGGGTGAACTCGGACCAGTAGCCCTTGATGCCCTCCTCGCGGATGAGCAGGCGCGGGTCGACGGCGGGTATGGGGGCCGCCGACGGCTCGACGGCGGGTGCCGTCGAGGCGGAGTCGGAGGCGGGCTTCTCCGTGGAGGGCCCCGGGGTCTTGGCGAGGTCGCTCACTTCGCGTCCTCCTTCGTGGCCGTGCGTGCCTCGCGACGCGTGACGGCATTGTCCGTGGCGCCGGTGATCGCGGCGATGATCTCTTCGTGGGAGGTGCTCGCTACGTCGAACACACCGTTGTTGCGGCCGAGGCGGAGCACCGCGACCTTGTCCGCGACGGCGCGGACGTCGGCCATGTTGTGGCTGATGAGGATGACGCCGTGGCCGCGCTCGCGCAGCCGCTCGACGAGGTCGAGGACCTGGGCGGTCTGTTCGACACCCAGCGCCGCGGTCGGCTCGTCCAGGATGACGACCTTGGGGTCGCCGATCAGGGCGCGTGCGATCGCGACGACCTGGCGCTGCCCGCCGGAGAGCGAGGCGACGGGGATCCGTACGCTCGGGATCCGGATGGACAGGGTGTCCAGGAGTTCCTTGGCCCGCTTCTCCATCGCGATCTCGTCGAGGACGGAGACCTTGCGCAGTTCGCTGCCGAGGAAGAGGTTGGCGACGACGTCGAGGTTGTCGCAGAGGGCCAGGTCCTGGTAGACGGTGGCGACTCCCAGCTCCTGGGCGTCGTTGGGCCGGTTGACCCGGACCGTCCTTCCCTCCCATTCGATGGCGCCGTCGTCGATCGGGTGGACGCCCGAAATGGTCTTGACGAGCGTCGACTTGCCGGCTCCGTTGTCGCCGACGAGGGCGACCACTTCTCCGGGGTGAATCTCCAGGTCCACGTCGGTGAGCGCCTGGACGGCGCCGAACCGCTTGGAGATTCCGCGCAACGCCAGCACGGGCGTAGCGGACACGTGAATCATCTCCTTCGCCGCCTGACCGGCGGGGATGGTGCTGCTGAGCAAGGGGGTGTGCGGAGTGGGCCCGGCGCCCGCCCGCGCTTGCGGGGCGTCGGAAGGGCGGGTGCCGGGCCGGCTGGGAGCCGAGTGGCCGGGCCGCGGGCGTCGTGTGCTCCCGCGGCCCCGGGGTCTCGTCCCGCTGACCGCCGCCCGGGGGCGGGGGCGGTCCGGAGGAGTCCTACTTGATGCCGGCGGCGTCGCAGGCCGCCTTGTACTCGGCGGTGCAGATCTCCTCGGCCTTGTAGACCTCGTCCGCGATGATCGTGGAGGCGATGTTCTCCTTGGTCAGGATCTGCGCGTCGTAGAGCTTCGAGGGGATGCCCTTGAACTCGCCGCTGAGGCTGTCGACCTTGACCGGCGTGAGGTCGTCGATCTTCTCGCCCTTGAGCAGCGCGACGGCGATCTCGGCGGTGGTCTCGGCCTCCGGCTTGATCTGCTTGTAGATCGTGAAGGCCTGCGTGCCCGCCAGGATGCGCTGGAGGCCCGCGAGCTCGGCGTCCTGCCCGCCGACCGGGACCTTGACGCCCTGCTTGTCGAGTGCGGTGATGATGCCGCCGGCCATGCCGTCGTTGGCGGAGTAGACGCCCTGGAAGCCCGTCTTGCCCAGCGAGTCGATGGCGGCACCCATCTTCTTGTTGGCCTCGTCCGGCGACCAGTCCGGGATGTCCTGCTCGTAGACGACCTTCTTCACCTGGGCGTCCAGAACGGTGTGGGCGCCCTTCTTGAAGAACGGGGCGTTCGGGTCGGTCGGCGAGCCGTTGATCATCACGACGTTGCTGTCCTTGGCCTTGGCGCCGAGCGCCTTGACCAGGGCCTCACCCTGCAGCCGGCCGATCTTCTCGTTGTCGTACGAGACGTACGCGGCGATCGGACCCTCGGCGAGCCGGTCGTACGCGACGACCTTGACGCCCTTCTTCTCGGCCTGCTGGACCCAGGACTTGGTGGCCTTGTAGTCGACGGAGTCCAGGATGATGACCTTCACACCCTGCGTGACCAGCGCGTCGAACTGCTTCTTCTGGGTCTCGGTGTCCTGTGCGGCGTTGTTGTACTTGACCTCGCAGTCGTCGCACAGTTCCTTGATCTTCGCCTCGATGATGGGGCGGTCGAACGTCTCATAACGCGTGGTCTTGTTCTCCGGCAGCAGCAGGCCGATGGTCTTGCTGTCACCGCCGCCGCTTGCGTCCGCGTCGTCACCCGCCTTGCCGCAAGCGGCAAGCGAGACTGCCATGGAAAGAGCGGCCGTACCTATGACGATGCGTCGCGTCACTGCGTTCATGGGGGTTTGCCTCCCTGACGAGGCCGCAACGTTGCGGCCGAGGTGGCTGGAAGTCAACTCGGCCGCCGGGGCGGCGTCAAGGAGTAAATTCTTAACGAGATGACAACGGTGCCATTCGTTATCTAAGTGAAGGCAGGAGTGGCCCCGGGCAGGGTGCTCTCCAAAAGGGTCGAATCCCCCATCTCGCTCAGCACGAGGGCCAGCGCCCCCAGCACTTCGGCCCGTCCTCCGAGCGCCCCGGGAAGCACGGAGAGCTGCCGCGCGGCACTGGGGATGGCGTACCGCGAGACCGAGTCGCGGATGGGCCCCAGCACCAGCTCCCCCGCCTCCGCGAGGGAGCCTCCGAGCACCACACGGCTCGGGTTGAGCAGGTTGCACAGGTTGGCCACACCGCTCCCGATGTGCCGGCCCACGTCGCCGATCACCCTGCGGCAGCCCGGGTCCCCCTCGCGGGCCAGCTGGACCATCCGCTCCATGGTGAGATCGGACCCGTGGCTGGGCTTCAGCAGCGGCAGGACGTACCGGGCGGCGGTGAAGGTCTCCAGGCAGCCCCGGTTACCGCAGCGGCAGACAGGACCCGATTCGTCGAGGGTGATGTGGCCGATCTCGCCGGCCGTGCCACCGGGCCCCCGGTAGATGGTCCCGTCGATCACCAGACCGGCGCCGACGCCGCTGGCCACCTTGATGTACGCCAGATCCTTGACGCCCCTGCCGCTGCCCCAGACGAGCTCTCCCAGCGCGCCGAGGTTGGCATCGTTGTCCACGTACACCGGCACGCCGAGGCGTCCGGCGAGCTCCTGGCTGGGATTGATGCCCGTCCAGCCCGGCAGGATCGAGGTGGAGCCCAGCGTGCCGGACTCGACGTCGATCGGGCCCGGTACGCCGAGGCCCACGCCGATCACCTTCCCGGGGCTGATCCCGGTGGTCTCGATCAAACGATTGACCAGCTGCTCCGCCCGCCCGAAGCCCTGCGCCGACGAGGCGTCGACGTCCAGCGGCTCGGATTCCTCGGCCAGCACCTGGTGCGCCAGGTTGCCGATGGCCACCCGTAGGTGGGTGTGGCCGAAATCCACCCCGATGACGATGCCGGCGTCCCCGCTCAGGGAGACGCTCCTGGCCCGGCGCCCGCCCGCCGAGGTGGGGGTCACCTCGACCGTGCCGCCCTCCTTGAGTTCACGGACGATGTTGGAGACGGTGGCTGCGGAGAGACCGGTGCTCCTGGCGATCTCGGCCTGGGTCAGGGACCCCGCCATTCTTACGGCACGCACGACCCGCTCAAGGTTGGCCCGATGCAGAGATGTCTGCGACCCCGGAGTCTCCATCGACTCACTCACTCCTGCCGTTTTCTCCAACATGTGAACCCTAAGCTGAGCGTTTTGGGGTGCCCCCCGTCAAGACCTGAGCAGTGGAGGCATCGGACGAGCAGGCGGCCGCGCACGCGGCAGACGCGGTCCGCCGACACCCCGAACCCGGAGGAAAGCGGCTCCTGCCGTACACCGGCATCGGTCCTCCCGCGGCGGCCCGCGACGGCCGCGGGCGCGAACGGCCGCACCCGACGCGTTCACCTGTTTCACGGATCCGGAAGCCATAACCGGACAGGCCGGCCGGCCCGCACCTCACCACGAAGCCCCGCCTGCGTCCTGATGGACATTCAGGACGCGCGCGTCCTGAGCGCGGGATCTCTCTCGGTGCACCTTTGCGCCTGAACACATCACCGGCTCCCCTTTTCGGGGGCTGCCGACACCGTGGCGCCACGTCTGCGCAGCGGCACCGCGGACATGGCTCGAGCGGCGTCTCCTCGTCACCCGGGCGCGGACACGCCTGTTGGGTCGGGACGAGCACGGCAGGGCGGTGGGCTCGGGTTTCGCGGGATCCCGGACGCCCACCGGATCACGTTCCACCCCGCCTCCGCCGGTGCGGGGCAGGCCACCCGGACGACCCTCTCCCCCGGTGGGCGCGCCCTCACGGAGGGGGTATCGGGTCGCGGGGGAATTTGCTCGTGGGAGCGCTTCGCGCGGCGCCGCGGGCCCTCTGCCCGAACAAGGGGAACGGGCGCCGACAGGCAGTTGAAGAGGAGCTGAACAGGCGCCGGACACCGCTGACAGCCCCACCGGCCCGGGTACCGCACACCGGGGCCCGGCGACCGTGCGCGGCTCGGCGAAGACCGGCGGGAGTCACGCACCGTGTGCGGCCGGCGGGCATGCGGGGGGGGGGAGCGTGCGGACGTGCAGGCGTGCGGCCCCGGGTGTGCGGGGCGGACAGGAACATCCGCCCCGCGCACCCGTGCCGCGCGCGGGCCCGGCGTCAGCGCGCCGTCGGCGCGCTCCAGGGCGCCTACCGGTAGCGCTCGGCGCGGCGGCGCCGGGCCGGCGCCGTCACGTCAGCGACGACGCCGGCACCCAGGCCGGGCGCCTCCCGCCAGGCGCGCAGCTTCGCCGCGACCCGTGCCGGCCTCTCGTCGCCGGGGCCCGCCACGAGGTAGAAGAGCCCCTCCTGTACGGGTCGGTCGTCGCCGCCCCAGCGGACCAGGCCCTCGGTGTCGGCGATGATGTCCCGGACGACGAGAAGCTGCGCCGCGGTGAGGCCGCCGCGCACCCCACGGGGGTACGAGCCCGGCCTGATCACCACCGCGGTGCCGGACGCCTGGTTCGACTGCGGCTGTGCACTGTCGCGTACCTCGGAGGGGGCCACCCACCCCTGGATCGGCGTCGGTTCCCCCGGCAGGCCGAGCGCCTCGATCTCGTAGTGGAAGCGCCGGACGACGTGGACCAGCAGGGCGGCGGCGTCGCCCTCGCGCAGGGGGACGGTCAGCCCGGTGCCCGGCACGGAGTACGTGACGATCTCGCCCTCCGCGTCGAATGCCTTCTGCATCTCCCAGCCGTTGCCGGACGGACGGCCGGTCAGGAGCCGCCGCCGGCGGCCCTCCAGGTCGCTCAGCGCCTTCTTCAGCGTGTCGTTCTCGAGGGGGCGAGCTCCTGGCGCGGCCGGGGCGGCCGCGGCGGGGGTGGTGAGGACACCGCCCGTGGCGAGGCTCGCGGCGGTGACGCCGGCTGCCGTGGTCAGGGCACGTCTGCGGGACATCTCGGTACGGATCACGATCTGCCTGCCTTCCGATGGGTCGCGTGCCGCTTGCGGTGGAGCAGGAGGGAGACGATCCCTGCCGCGAGTGCGAGCAGCAGCAGTACGGCGATGGTGGGGTTGATGTATTCGGGGACGACGGCGGTGTGGCTGCTGCCGTCGGGCATGCGGCACACGAGCCGCAGCGGGACGAACTCTCCGACGGTCGCCTCGGCCCCCGGCCGCTGCAGGACGCCGTCGACGTACGCGCAGCGGGTCCCGCGGTCCTGGCGGTCCAGCAGGTACAGGTGCAGACAGCCCCACAGGTAGAGGGCGAGCCCCCCGGCGGACGACAGCAGGGCCAGGTCCCGCCAGACGGCCACCGGGGTACGGGCGGAGCGGTTCTGCCGCGTGAACCGTGAGCACAGGAAGGCCACGGCACCGCACAGGGCCGCAGTGCCCGCCAGCAGGATCACCGTGAGCGCCGTGAAACCGTGCCCCTGGTAGGGGTCCGATGCTGCGAGCACGGAGGGTCAGGCTCCCCGGATCGCGCTGTTGTACTTCTCGAAGATCCGGTAGAGGGGCATCCTCAGGGTCGCGTCGCTGAACGCGGGCTCCGAGGGGCCCTGGTAGCGGCGCAGCACCTCGTAGATCTCGGTCTCGTCGTAGTCGAGGGCCGGCCGGCGCTGCGGGGTCTCGGGGACGTCGCCCTGCTTGCCGTCGGCGCCCCAGATGTGGATGTGGGCGACGGTGCGCACGTTGAAGGCGTTGTCCTCCAGGAGCTGGATCCACATCTTGTAGCGGTCGGCGTCCGGGTTCGGGGACACGTCCGCCGGATCGAGGACGGTCCCGTCGGCCAGTCCAGCGCGGATGGAGTTGTTCCAGGCCAGGATGCCGATGCGGCCCTGTATCTGGCCGACCCCGGTGCTGCTGTCCTGCAGCCGGGTGACGCCGGGCAGGCCCTCGGCCCAGTCGGGGAGGTAGCCGGTGTAGTAGAGCCCGACGCCGCCGTCCGCGGTGACGTCCTCCTTGCCGTAGTGGCAGAACTCCCAGAACGCGGTGGTCTGGATGAGCGCCTTGCGCATCCGGTAGCGGCGGGCCGTGGAGGTGATGACGTCGTCGAGCGACATGATCGTCTCCAGGCACTGCCTGCGCGTGTAGATGTTGTTCGACTGCTCACCTCTGCCGATCAACTTCATGTAGGCGGTCGCCTCGTCCGCGAGGGCGTCCCAGTAGGAGAGGTCGAAGCCGATGTCCTGCTTCTGCGCGGGAGGGGCGTCGAAGTCGCCCTGGCCGGTGTCGCGTCCGGAGGCGATGTTGTTGTCGATCTCGATCCTGCCGTCGCCGGAGCCGATCCACTTGGTGACGATCTGGTCGAAGGCCCAGTTCTCCGGCATCGCGTAGCCCAGGTTCCCGGAGAAGCCGGAGGACATGTTGGAGACGAAACTGGTCTCGGCGTAGCCGGCGTCGGAGATCCGGGAGCAGGCGTTGCGCGGTCCGTAGACCCCGATCCTGAACGGACTGCCCATCCGGGTCATCTGGGCCCTGAGGCTCTGGAAGTACGGCAGGATGTGGGACGTGACCTCCTCGTCGACCGCGTCGTAGTCGACCGCGAAGTAGATCCGGCTGCCCGGTTTGAAGCCGTGCTCCTCCGCCTTGTAGGCGGCGTTGGCGCAGTCCGCCACGCCCTGGGCGGGGCTGTAGTAGTCGACCGAGCGCGCCCACGTCTGGTAGATCGGGAAACAGCGCAGCCCGTACTCCTTGATCGTGGCGAGTTCGCCGGGCTGGATCTCCTTCTCGGGCAGGTCGGTGGTGGAGGGGTTGTAGAGGTAGCGGCCGATGTACTTGTATCCGGCGCTCTTCAGGGCCTGCGCACGGGCCGGGGTGATCTTCGTGACGCCGTCGCAGGCCTCGCCCTGACGCGTCTGGTCACCGTAGGAGACCAGCAGCGAGGACCAGGTGCGGAAGTCCGCCTGGCCATTGACCGCGAGGTGCATGAACGACTGGAAGGTGCTGACGGAGGAGGACAGCGAGGAGGTGAACGAGGAGGAGAAGGACACCGGGCGCTTGTTGAGGACCATGGCGGCAGTGAAGAGCTGCACCCACACACCGCTGCTGCCCGTGGACAGCGTGTGGCTCTTGAGCCCGGACTGCGTGCCGGGGCCGAACACCCCGTTCGCCGTACCGTCGGCCATGCCCAGCTCGTACTGGATGGCGTACAGCATCGACTTGGCGACATCACGCGAGTGGTGGCCGTCGCAGGGGATGACGTAGAAGTCCTTGCGCAGGACGTACCGGCCGTTCAGCCACTGCTGGATGGACCTGATGGTCTCGGACCCGGAGTTGACCGTGACGTAGGCGTCCATGTTGAACAGGCCCTTGACCGTCTTGGGCCACAGGGCGCCGCCCGGGTAGGTGCTGCTGACGCCCATGTTCTGGTGCAGCTTCGCCACGGCTTCCTGGACCCGCGAGTTGTACGTGCCGTCGATCTCACCCCCGTCGTACCCCTTGCAGTAGAGGGCCGACTGGAGGATGCGGCAGAAGTTGGCGGAGGGAACGGTGCTCGCGTCGAGCTTGCCGTACTTCTCGGCGATCGCCGCGAGAGTGCCCGCGCCGAAGTTGTTCGACAGCCCGCTGATACCCATCTCGTACTGGAGCGCCCTGGTGAGGGCGTACATGACGGTCCAGCTCGTCCGGCCGTCCTCCTCGAGCTTCGAGATCCCCAGGGTGGCGCCGTTGCCATAGGTGGTGTTGATGAATCTCTGCGCCCGCTGCACCATCTCGTCAGCCATGAGCTCCCCTTTCACGGGAACGGAGAAATGGATCCGGGAGCACGCGAAGGAGAGGGTTCCGCCCGGCGGATGTCGATGCGACTCGCGGTCCGCCACCACGTCGAATGCGCTCACGCAGATGGCGAGGATCCCCCCTGGCCCCCGTACCGACAGACGCCCGACAAGCGCTCGTCGCAGCCACCGAGGTGACCTGCCGTCACTATTTACGGGCTGCTGACTGTTGATCAAGTCCTGTTCGCGCGGGTGCGGGACGTATGCCTGGTACGGGCCATATCTTGTGATGACCCCGTGTTCCAACCGATGCCACATCCACACGGAAAGGCCGTTTGGAATACAGGAACGGGGGTAGGCCCACCCCGATTCGAGGCCACTGATTCGAGGCCACTGAACCTCGTACGACGGCAGAAGGCCGCGCCCTCACGGACGCGGCCTTTCCTGGTACCCGGTGGACTACTTCAGTGCCCCCGCCGTGAGCCCCGCCACGACCTGGCGCTGGAAGACGATGTAGGCGGCGAGGACCGGAAGCATCGCCATGACCAGGCCCGCGAAGAGACCCGACCAGTCCCCCTTGTACCCCTGGCTGGTGGCCAGTTCGACCAAGCCCTGGGAGAGCACCTTGCCGTCCGGATCGGTGTTCAGAACCGTCGGCAGCATGTACTGGTTCCACTGTCCGAGGAAGTTGAAGATGCCGACGCTGATCAGGCCGGGCTTCGCCATCGGCAGCATCACCTGGAAGAACGTCCGGGTGTGCGAGGCGCCGTCGAGCATGGCCGCTTCCGCGATCGAGGTCGGCAGGGTCCGGAAGAACGAGGTGAGGAAGAACACGGTGAACGGCAGCGAGTACGCGATGTAGACCAGGATCAGCCCGTGCACCGAGTTCAGCAGGCCCATGTTGTTCATGACGAAGAACAGCGGGACCAGCGCGAGGATGATCGGGAAGCTCATCCCGCCGATGAAGAGGAAGTAGACGAAGCGGTTCCCCGGGAAGTCGAACCGCGCCAGCACGTACGCCGCCATGGAGCCCAGCAGCAGGGTACCCACGAGCGAACCGCCCACCACCAGGATGGTGTTGAAGAAGTAGTCGCTCATGTGGGCCTGGTTCCAGGCCCGTGACCAGTTCTCGAAGTGGAGCCTGTCCGGCAGCGACCAGGGTGTCGACAGGATCGAGTCGTCCGACTTGAAGGACGACATCACCGCCCAGAGCAGCGGCATCACGACGAGTACCGCCCAGATGATCAGCACACCGTGCGAGAAGACGTTGAGGACCTTGCCCTCGCTGCTCTTCGCCGGCCCGCCGGCCGGGGCGTCCTCCTTCGTCACCGGTGAGCGCGGGGCCGGGACGGCGGGAGGAATCTCAGTGACCTTCATGTGTGCTCACCTCGTACAACTGTCGGGCCGGCCACCGGGGCCGAACTCGTCTGCGCGCCGCGGGCCGTCCGGTCGCCGCACCTCGGGATGACCGGCATCAGTACTCCAGCCGCTCGCGCCGGCCCAGCCGCATCACGACGGCCGCGAAGAGCATGGTGACGATGAGCAGCCCGACGCCGATGGTGGTCGCGTAGCCGGCCTGGGCGTCCCGGAAGGCCGTCTGGTAGACGTACAGCGGCAGGACGGTGGTGGAGTAGTCGGGACCGCCCGGTCCGACCGTCATGACCTGTACGGCGGTGAAGGCCTCCACCCCGAGTGCCAGGATGCCCATGTAGACCCAGCCGGACTGCACGGTGTCCCAGAGCAGCGGCAGTGTGATCTTGAAGAACGTGGTGATGCGGCTCGCTCCGTCGAGGAGGGCCGCCTCGTAGAAGTCCTTCGGGATCGAAGCCATCCCGGCGGAGAAGAGGACGACGAAGAACCCGACCGTCGACCAGATCAGCACGACCATCACGCAGTACAGCGCCAGATCGGGGTCGCCCAGCCAGTCCGGCTGAAGGCTCTTGAGGCCGACGGCCTTCAGTGTCTCGTTCAGCATTCCGGACGTCGGGTTGAACGCGAACTGGAAGAGCAGGGCGACGATCACGATCGACAGGACCTGGGGGAAGAAGTAGGCGACCTTGTAGAACGAGGAGCCCCGCACGCCGGCGACCGCGGCGTTCTTACGCCGCCGGCCGCCGACGTTGAGCATGAAGGCGAAGAAGAGCGCGAGGCCCAGCGTCACCAGCGGCAGCAGCAGCGCCAGCAGCACGCTGTGCTGCAGTGACTTCCAGAAGATGTCGTCGTCGAGCATCCGGCTGTAGTTGTCGAAGCCGACCATCTGGAAGTCCGGGCTCAGTCCGGTCCAGTCCGTGAACGAGTAGTAGATGGACTGGGCGAAGGGCCAGATGACGAAGATGGCGTACAACGCCAGTGGGGCTACCAGGAACCCCACGATGAACCGGTACTTACCGTGCTGCATCGTTTACCGACCCCGATCTCTGAGCGGGTGCCGCCGCTGGTGACGGTTGCTCACTGGTTACCTCCGAGGATGCCCCGGCCTCCAGGCCGGGGAGGAACAGGACCCCTGCGGAGCGGGGTGAGGAAAGAGCGATCGCCGTCAGGGTGACTGGTCGTCTGTCGAGACGTTGCCGCGCTCGACCTCCAGCCTGTGAACGATCTCCGAGTTGAGGGACCGCCGGTCTCGCTTGGCCACGGCGGACAGCCACGCGTGAAGTTCAGCGGGCAAGCGAAGCGTGATGCGCACTTCTTCATGATTCATGCCTCAAGCGTAGTGGTAGAATGGTGTCATGGCGACACTGCAGGAGACAGCGGGGGGTGCTGGCCACGCCCGGTACACCTACCGGCTTCGTGTGTCGTCGTCCGCCCGCACGGCGCTGCTCACCGAGTGGGACCGCTGTCGCTGGGTGTGGAACGAATGCGTCGCCAAGTCTCTGCAGACACATGCTCACAACCGCGCACACCCGGCCAGCAGGCTGACGTGCGGTCCGGCACAGCTCGACAAGATGCTGACCGAGGCCCGCGCCAGGCTTCCCTGGCTCCGCGAGGGCGCTTCGGTCCCTCAGCAGCAGGTCATCCGGGACTTCGCCAAGGCCCGATCCAAGGCGCTCAAGGACATCGAGAAGCGCCTGCCGGTGAAACAGCGTGCGGCCATGCCCAGGGCGAAGAGGAAGCGGGACGCACCGCCGACGCTGAACTACACCACCCGGGGCTTCCGGCTCAAGGACGGCCGTCTGCACCTGGCGGGCGGCGTCGTGCTGACGGTGGTGTGGTCCCGCGACCTTCCGTCCGCTCCCTCGTCGGTGCGCGTGTACCGGGACAGCATTGGCCACTGGTACGCCTCGTTCGTCGTCGCCGCCAAGACCCGGCCTCTCGCGGAGACTCGCCGGGCGATCGGTATCGACTGGGGTGTCAAGGAGACCGCCACCACTACCAGCGACCTGCACGACCTTCCCCACCCGGAGCACGGGAAGAGTGCCGCCGCGAAGCTCACCCGGTACCAGAAGCAGATGGCGAGGCGGAAGCCCGCGCGCGGGACGACCGCATCGAAGGGCTACCGGACGGCGTCCCGTGCGGCGGCAAAGCTCCACAAGAAGGTCGCACGGCAGCGGCAGGACACCGCCCGTAAGTGGGCCAAGCGCGTCCCGACCGACCACGACGCCATCGCTGTGGAGGACTTCCGACCGAGGTTCCTCGCCAGAACCACCATGGCCCGAAAGGCGGCCGACGCCGCGATCGGCGCCACCAAGCGTGCCCTGATCGAAATGGGACGCAAGCACGGGCGGGACATCCACCTCGTGCACCCCGCGCACACCACCATGGACTGCGCGTCGTGCGGAGCGAGAACCAAGCACGCACTTCCTCTTTCGGAACGTACCTACACCTGCACCGCGTGCGGAGCCGTGTCTCCCAGAGACAAGAACTCCGCACGCGTGATGCTGGTCCGGGCTGGTCTCATCCCGGCTGGTGCTGAGGGCGTAAAACCGCCGGGAGCGTCGCTCCCGGAGGCAGCCTGAGCCAGGAATCCCTCTGCTCCAGCTGAGGGAGGATGTCAATGGTGCTTGTAGTGCTTGATGGACTGGTCCTTGGCCGCCGCGTCTGCGAAGCCCTGGATCTTCTTGATGGTCTCCGCCGGGGTCGCGCGGCCGGCCATCATCTCGCCGATTCCGGCGATACCGATCTGCTCCTTCTGCAGCTTCGCGTACCAGTCCTGCAGGCGCGGGTTCACCACGTTCTCGCCGGCCTTGGCGAGGACGTCGACGCCGGACTGCAGCGCGGTGGACAGCGTCAGGCCGTCGGTGCCGCCGTTGAGGGCCGTCAGCGACTTGACCTTCTGGGTGAAGTTCTTGGAGGACTCCTCGCTGAGCATGATGCGCAGCTGCTCCATGCCGCCCTCGGGGTTCTTCGAGTTCGCCGGGACGATGAACGGCTCGCCGCCGGACGCCCAGACGGTGCCGAAGGGCAGCTTGTCGGAGGCGTCGAGGCTCGACGGCGCACCGACCGTCATCTTGAAGTCCGCGGGCGTGGTGGGCGCTGCCTCGTTCTCCACCCACGAACCGTTCGGGATGAAGAGCGCCTTGCCCTTGGTCCACTCGGTCTGCGACTGGATGTGGGTGAGGCCGGGCGTGCCCTTGAGGATGTACCCCTTGGCGAAGAGCTCGTAGTACGCCTCGAACGCGGCCTTGACGGCCGGGTCCTTCCAGGCGTTCGGCTCCAGGTTGTCGATCTTGTCGAGAACCTCCCGGCCGCCGATCTTGGCGATGAAGGGGTAGAGCGAGAACGGCAGGTAGTAGGGGTACTTGCCCGGGTACGTCCAGCCGGCGATGCCCTGCTTCTTCGCCTTGGCGCACAGCGCGAGCATGTCGTCCCAGGTCTCCGGGTACGTCGCGTCGAGCTTCTCCAGCGCGGTCTGCGAGTACCAGACGCCGTAGACCGTGTACGCGTAGTACATGACCCAGACCGGGTCACCGTCGAACTGGCCCATCTCCAGGACACCGGGGCGCAGGGTGTCGCGGACCTTCTTGGCCGGGTCGTCGTAGGACGGGGCGTCCATCAGCGGGGTGAGGTCGGCCAGCTGCTTCTTGCCGACCAGGACGCCCATGTCCATCTGCTCGGCGCCCGAGTTGTCGATCAGGTCCGGCGGGGTTCCGCCGTTGAAGCGCGGCTGCAGGATCGACTGGATCTTCTCGGTGGCGGAGTGCTTCACCTTCGGAGCCTTGGGGAAGGCCTCGTTGTACTTCTTCTCCGCGTCGATGGCGTACTGCTCGCCGAAGCCACCGTTGAAGATGACGACTTCGAGGGCGGCGGTCTCGTTGACACCGAGCGGGTTCTTCGCGCTCTTGGTGCCCTTGTCGACCTTCTCGTCACTTCCGCTGTCGCTGCTGGCGCAAGCCGAAAGGAAGCTCATCGTCGGAACAGCGATCAGGCCGAGTGCGGCCGAACGCTTGATCACGTCGCGACGGCCAAGGCCCTCATTCGTGCGGCCGGAGGTGGATCCCATGCTCAAGTCCTCGCCTTCTCCAGGACTCAGGCGGTGTACCGGTCACCCGTAGTGAATTCGCCTAGGCGAAGGGCCCCGCCACCGCGGTCAGTTGCGCTTGGGTCGTGCAGATGTGCCGATTTGCCGGATGCAGTGGAGGAGTTCCGGGAGAACGTACGGCAGGCCACCTCGCGCGCCCACAGCTGTCCACCCTCCCCCGTGCCCGCGGGCCGTTGTGAAGCGGCTGTGCAGACGCCGACAGGTATAGTCCACTCGCCGCCAACTGAGCAAGATCGAATGCATGGTTGAGCGGCAGTCTTTCCCGAGTTGAGACCTCACGGACACCTCGGCACCGCGCGCCCTCGCGAGGAAACGCCGTTTTCCGCAATACGGTCGAATCGTCGGCGTCGACCCCACGCAACACCCTTGACACATGCAGCCACTTGGCTCCCTACTGGAACCCGCATCCCACAATGACAACGTTGTCCAGAGCATGTCCCCGGGAGGAACGGCTCCGTATGCAGCCCCTACGTGGTCCTCAGCACGGCTCGCGCCACAGACACAGCCACTCCGCCGCGGTCCTCGCGGCCTCTCTCACCCTGGCCCTGGCGGCCCCCACAGCGGCCCTCGCCCAGCCGGCGGGCCCCGACCGGAAGCCGTCCGGGGAAACGTCGTTCAGCTCCTCGTTCGAGACCGACGAGAAGCAGCCGGACTGGCGCAACACCGTCGAAGAGGGCGCCGACGGAAAGAAGAGGGCGTCCGGTGTCGACGGTGGATTCTCCGCCGGAATACCGGGCAATGTCACCGATCAGGTCACGGATCTGCGCGCCAGTGGAGAGAACACCGCGGGCGGCGAGGTCAAGGAGAACCTGGCCGATGTGGAGCCCAACTCCAAGTGGCTGGCCTTCGAGCCCACCGGCTGGGTCGAATTCGACCTCGCCGAACCCGTGAAGGTGACGTCCTACGCCCTCACTTCGGCCAACGACCACGACGAGCGGGACCCCAAGGACTGGACGCTGAAGGGTTCCACCGACGGCAAGACCTGGACGGACCTCGACACCCGCACCGGCCAGACGTTCTCGGAGCGCTTCCAGACCAAGACGTACGACTTCACCACGGACACCGCCTACCAGCACTTCCGGCTGGAGATCACCAAGAACAACGGCTCGTCCGACGCGCTCCAGCTCGCAGACGTCCAGTTCTCGGACGGGGACACCTCGGCCCCCGCCCCCGACGACATGCGCACCCAGGCCGACCGGGGGCCCTCGGGCTCCCCCACCGCCAAGCAGGGAGCCGGGTTCACCGGGAGGAAGGCCCTGCGTTACGCGGGTACGCACAAGCCGGACGGCCACGCGTACTCGTACAACAAGGTCTTCGACGTCAATACGGCGGTCACCAAGGACACCGAGCTCTCCTACCTCGTCTACCCGCAGATGGGTGCGACGGACCTCAACTACCCGGCCACGCACGTGGCGGTGGACCTGGCGTTCACCGACGGCACCTACCTGAGCGGACTGAAGGCCACCGACAGCCACGGCGGACTGCTCACCCCGCAGGGCCAGGCAGACGCCAAGCGGCTGTACGTGAACCAGTGGAACAAGGTCGCCTCGCGGATCGGCACGGTAGCCGCCGGCAAGACCGTCGACCGGATCCTGGTGGCGTACGACTCCCCCAAGGGCCCGTCGAAGTTCCAGGGCTGGGTCGACGACGTCACCATCACGCCGAAGGCCCCGGAGAAGCGCAAGGCGCACCTCTCGGACTACGCCTCGACCGTACGCGGCACCAACTCGAGCGGCGGCTTCTCGCGCGGCAACAACATTCCGGCGACCGCGGTCCCGCACGGCTTCAACTTCTGGACGCCGGTCACCAACGCGGGCTCCACGAGCTGGCTGTACGACTACGCCCGGGGCAACAACGAGGACAACCTCCCCACGCTCCAGGCGTTCAGCGCCAGCCACGAGCCGAGCCCCTGGATGGGTGACCGCCAGACCTTCCAGATGATGCCGTCGGCGGCCTCCGGCACTCCCGACGCCTCCCGCACGGCGCGCGCGCTGCCCTTCCGGCACGAGAACGAGACGGCGAAGCCGCACTACTACGGCGTCACGTTCGAGAACGGCCTCAAGGCCGAGATGGCGCCGACCGACCACGCGGCGCGGATGCGGTTCACCTATCCCGGTGACGACGCGAGCCTGGTCTTCGACAACGTCGACAACAGGGGCGGGCTCACCCTCGACCCGGAGACGGGCTCCTTCTCCGGCTACTCCGACGTCAGGAGCGGCCTGTCCACCGGGGCGACACGCATGTTCGTGTACGGCGTCTTCGACGCGCCGGTCACCGACAGCGGCAAGCTCAAGGGCGGCGGGGGCGACGACGTCACCGGCTTCTTCCGCTTCGACGCGGGCAAGGACCGCACGGTCAACCTGCGACTGGCCACCTCGCTGATCGGTGTCGACCAGGCGAAGAAGAATTTGGCCATGGAGATCCCGGAGTCCGCCTCCTTCGACCGGGTGCAGCGCAAGGCCCAGGGCGCCTGGGACGACATCCTGGGGAAGATCGAGGTGGAGGGTGCGAACGCCGACCAGCTGACGACCCTCTACTCCAGCCTCTACCGGCTCTACCTCTACCCGAACTCCGGGCACGAGCGGGTGAAGGGCAAGAACAAGTACGCGAGCCCCTTCTCCAAGGCGGCCGGGGAGAACACCCCGACGCAGACCGGCGCGAAGATCGTCGACGGCGAGGTGTACGTCAACAACGGCTTCTGGGACACCTACCGCACGACGTGGCCCGCGTACTCCTTCTTCTCCCCGAAGAAGGCCGGTGAGCTGGTCGACGGCTTCGTACAGCATTACAAGGACGGCGGCTGGACCTCCCGCTGGTCCTCCCCCGGCTACGCGGACCTGATGACCGGCACCAGCTCCGACGTGGCGTTCGCCGACGCGTACGTCAAGGGCGTGAAGTTCGACGCCGAGGCGGCGTACGACGCGGCGGTCAAGAACGCCACGGTGGCCCCGCCGTCCTCGGGCGTAGGCCGCAAGGGCCTGGACACCTCCGTGTTCACCGGCTACGCGAACACCTCCACCCACGAGGGTCTGTCGTGGTCGCTGGAGGGTTACGTCAACGACTACGGCATCGCGCGGATGGGCCAGGAGCTCTACAAGAAGACGAAGAAGGCGCGCTACAAGGAGGAGTCGGAGTACTTCCTGAACCGGGCACAGAAGTACGTCAAGCTCTTCGACGAGAAGGCCGGCTTCTTCCAGGGCAAGAAGGCCAACGGCGACTGGCGGCTTCCCTCCGGCCAGTACGACCCGCGCGTCTGGGGCTACGACTACACGGAGACCAACGGCTGGGGCTACGCCTTCACCGCCCCGCAGGACAGCCGGGGCCTGGCCAATCTGTACGGCGGCCGCGGGGGTCTCGGCAAGAAGCTGGACACCTACTTCTCGACGCCGGAGACTGCGGGACCGGAGTTCGTCGGCAGCTACGGCGGCGTCATCCACGAGATGACCGAGGCACGCGACGTGCGGATGGGGCAGTACGGGCACAGCAACCAGGTCGCCCACCACGCCACGTACATGTACAACGCGGCCTCGCAGCCCTGGAAGACCCAGGAGAAGGTCCGCGAGGTCCTCGGCCGGCTCTACACGGGCAGCGAGATCGGACAGGGCTACCACGGCGACGAGGACAACGGCGAGCAGTCGGCCTGGTTCCTGTTCTCCTCGCTCGGCTTCTACCCCCTGGTGATGGGCAGCGGTGAGTACGCGATCGGCTCGCCGCTCTTCACGAAGACGACCGTCCACCTGGACAACGGCCGCAAGCTGGTCGTCAAGGCCCCGAAGAACAGCGCGAAGAACATCTACGTGCAGGGCCTGAAGGTCAACGGCAAGAAGTGGACCTCCACCGCGCTCCCGCACGACGTACTGGCCAAGGGCGGCACGCTGGAGTTCGACATGGGCGCCGAGCCGTCCGCCTGGGGCACGGGCAAGGACGCGGCCCCGGTCTCCATCCAGAAGGACGACAAGGCCCCGGCCCCCAGGGCTGATGTGCTCAAGGGTGACGGCGCCCTCTTCGACGACACCTCCGCCACCACGGCGGCGGTCGAGTCGGCGGAGCTGCCGGCCCCCGAGGGCACGAAGGCGGTCCAGTACACCCTGACCTCGGCCACGGCGGCGAAGGCGCCCACCGGCTGGGTGCTGCAGGGATCGGCGGACGGCACGTCCTGGAAGGACCTCGACAAGCGGTCCGGCCAGACGTTCGCCTGGGACAAGCAGACCCGGGTCTTCTCGGTGCAGGCCCCGGCGGCGTACGCGAAGTACCGGCTGGTGCCCACGGAGCCGGCGACGCTGGCGGAGATCGAGCTGATCTCCTGACCGCCTGAACGGAGTTACGGCCGGGGGCCGGCCACCCGCACGAGCGGGTGGCCGGCCCCCGGTGCGTGTTGCTCCGTACGCCCCCGGAACCCGCCGGAGCGGGAACTCCCGCGCCGGCGCGCGGCCCGGTGGATCGCGCCGTCCGGGCACCGTCCGGACCGTACCCGCAGAACCGCCCTCCCGGCAGCGGCGCTGTGGTCGTCCTGCCCGAAGCCCTCGCCCGCCTCACCGCTCCGTCCTTCTCCCGGCCCGTCGGCCGGGCCGCGATCGCCGCGCCCCCGTTCACGCCCGCAGGGACGGCCGGCGCGCTCCGAGCTGATCTCCGGGAAACTCCTCCGGTCCCCTGAGCGGCCGGCCACCGAGGCGGCTCGCGGCTCCTCTTCGCCGCGCCCGAGGCACTCACTCCTGCCGACGCCATGCCCCTTGTCGGCTAGTCAGGGTATTTTTGCGCGCTTTCGCGGTGTCCCGACGAGCTTTTCGGGTGATCCGTGCCATTTCTTAGGCGATCAGGTGATCAGTACGACAATCATCTCGGCTTGAAGGAGCCCAGCATGCGCATTTCCGCTTCCGTCCGCTCCCGCAGCGTCCGTACGGGCACCACGATGGCGGCTGTGGTCGCCGTCGCAGGCGTCACCCTCGCCGGGGCCCCCAACGCGTTCGCCCTCGGGGAGAGCGGCGACATCGACATCAGTTCGGTCGGCTGGCACTCCCGTGGTGAGCGCGAGGGGGTCGAGGTCTGCAAGTTCGTCCTCGAGGCCAACAACTTCGGAGAACTGCCGTTCATCACCTGGACGATCGCCGAGCAGCCTCCGACCGTGCCCCCGGGGGACACCCTCACGGCCTCCCTGCCGCTCATCTCGGGCAAGGCCCGTAGCCAGGAGTACCTCCTTCCCGAGGGCACGTACCTGCTCTCGTGGCCGACCGTGGTCCCCGGCGCCCCGCCGGTGGTCCCGCCCCTGAAGTCCAAGAGCTTCGAGGTCGACTGCTCCAGGCCCGGCCAGGGCGGACCGGGTGGCAACCGCTCGGACGACGGCGGGCGTGGTTCCGCGTCGGAGTCGGGTGCCGGGACGCGCGCGGAGGAGAAGACCTTCGAGGAGAAGGGCTCCGAGGAGAAGGGCTCCGAGAAGTCGTACGAGAAGCCGTCCGGCGCGGTGCCCGCCGGCGGCGGCGGCGTCCCCGACATGGAGGGCGTCAGCAACGAGAGCGAGTCGAACATCGGGACCTCGGCCGCGCTCGTCGCCGGTGCCGCCGGAATCGCGGGGCTGCTCATGGTCCGCCGATCCGCACGCCGTCGTGCCCGCAACGAGGCATAGCACGCGCGGCCGACGGCGACGACGGGGTCCGAGCCGTGCATGCCGGCTCACGATGACCCTGAGTGTGACCTTCTCGCTGGTGACCGGCGTCGTGTGGGCGAGTTCGGACTCGCCCGATGACGCCTCGTCGGTCACCGCCGCCCGCGGCAGCGACGCCGCGGGCGGCGGGGCGCCGCCGTTCGAGAGGGCACCTCACAAGCCGCAGGCGAAGGTGCCCGTCTCGCACACACCGCTGGTGCACTCCCGTCCGCTGAAGGTCGCCATCCCCGCGATCTTCATCGAGGCCCCGGTCACCGGCCTCGGTCTGGACAAGAAGGGCCGGCTCGGCGCCCCGCCGCTGAGCAGGCCGAAGGAGGTGGGCTGGTACCGCGAGGGCCCCTCCCCCGGTGAGTCCGGAACCGCGCTGCTCGTGGGCCACCGGGACACCGCGACGGGGCCGGCCATCTTCCTCAACCTCAACGTCCTGCGCCGGGGTGACACCGTGAAGGTCACCCGGGCGGACAGACGGACCGCGGTCTTCACCGTCGACGAGGTGAAGACGTACACGAAGGACAAATTCCCCGACGACAAGGTGTACGGCGCCACCGGCCGCCCGGAGATCAGGCTTCTGACCTGCGGCGGTCGCTTCGACAAGAAGGGCGGCTACTCGTCCAACGTCGTCGTCTTCGCCCACCTCACGTCACTCACGAAGAAGGCGGCCTGAGTCCGGCCACGCCACACGGAACCGGCCGGTGCCTCGGGGGCGAGGTACCGGCCGTCCGCGCTGCTCGCCCGTCCCGCCCCGCCCCGCCCCGCCTCTGCGCGACTACGTGCCGCATACGCTCTCGTCGGCCCGGGACTGCTTGACGTCCACCTTCTTCGGCGGGGCGATGGGCTTGCCGGCCTGCTCGAAGTCCGCCCCGAGCACGAGCATCATCGGCTCCGTCCCGGTGGCGTCCGTCGTGCCGGGCTTCAGCGCCGAGGCCGGCAGACCCATGAGATCCGCGAGCGCACGGGCCTGGTCGGCCTGGTTCGGCGCGTACTCCAGTGTCGTCTTCGCCACCTCCTTCGGGGCGTTGCCGACGTTGCTGGACTTCGACACGCCCTTCGAGTTCTGCAACCAGGCGAGGACCGCGCTCGCCGACCCGCCCGGCGCCCCGCCGTTGGCGAGGTCCACGCGCACGTCCTGCGCCTCCGCCCGAGGACCTTCGAGCAGAGCGGCCTGCTTGTCCTTGGCCGCCTTCTGCTCCTTCTTCACCTCGGTGAAGGACACGTCGTTCTGCAGCATGCTGAAGACCTTCGGCGCCTCGACCGGATTCGGGACGACGGTGACGGGCGTGGGCTCGTCCGGGTTGTCGATCACCGGCAGCGTCATCAGGGTGATGTTCTTCAGGTCGATCTTGCCGAGCTCCTTGGCGAGGGTGACGAGCTTGCCCGCGCTGCCTATCCCCTTGTCCACGGTGAGGGCCTTGGTGGCCGCCTCGGCGACGTCGAGCATCTTCATGGGACTGCTCAGCGTGTCTTCCTTCAGCTGCCGCATCATCGACGCGACGAACTTCTGCTGCATCTCGATCCGGTCCAGGTCGCTCTCGTTCTTCAGACCGTGCCGGTTACGGAGGAACGACAGCGCGTCCTCGCCCGCGATCCTGCTCTCCCCGGCCGGCAGGTCGAGCTTGGACCCGCCGCCCTCGTCCTTGATGGGCTTCTTCAGACACACCTTGACGCCGCCGACCGCGGTGGAAAGCGTCTTGACCGCGTTGAAGTCGAACATCATGAAGTGGTCCACCTCGAGGTCCGTGATGCCCTCGACCGTACGCATGGTGCAACCCGGGTCGCGGCCGTTCACCCCGAAGGACTCGTTGAACCTGGTGGGGACCTTCGAGCCCGCGATGACCTTGGTGGAGCCGTCGGACTGTCGGGTGTCGCAGTCCGGGATGGTGGTCATGAGGTCGCGGGGAATGCTCACCACGGTCGCGTTGGAGCGGTCGCCGGATATGTGGAAGAGGAGGGTGGTGTCGGCGTGGCCGGTGACGTTGTCCCGGTTGCCGTAGTCCTCGTTGCCCTTGCCGACGCGGATGTCGTTGCCGATGATCAGGATGTTGACCGGCCCGCCCTCGAGGACGCTGTCGCTCCCCACGTCGCCGATGTCGACGGTGCTGATGTTGCCGTCGAGGCGGTCGTACCAGTAGTACGCGTACACCGACGTACCGACGAGGACCAGCGCCAGGGCACCTCCGGTCCACACCAGCACCTTCTTCCTGCCGCGCTGCTTGCGCTTGCGGCGTCCGGAGCCGGTCGCGGCCTCCGGCGGGGGCGCGCCGCGGCGGCTGCGCTGCCTGGGAACGCGGGCGGGCACGGGGGCGGCGGCGTCGTCGCGGACCGGGGGTTCGGCGACGGCATCGCTGTCAGGACGAGGTGCTGAAGGGCCGCCCAGGCGCAGTTCGTACGCACCGGTCCTGGGATTGACCACCCACTGGTCCGCGGGGTCTACCTCGTCCGCCCCTCCATAGGTCTGCGCGTCCATGCTCCCCAGTTCTCTGTCAGGTGCCACACGAGTCGCCTAATTGTTCGACACGTCATGCTACTGGGGGGTCTGTTGTTTCATGCTGTTCACCACAAACATGCTGTGCCGCAAGCGTTCTGATGTGGCATCAATTCTGTTGTGGACCAACCCAGTTGTCAGTCTGCCGGGATCTCGTGCGGTGGTGTCGAGAGCGGCCGAAGCCTGGACAGGCACCGGCCGCCACTCTGCGATGCCGGGAGCGCTCCCACACTGCTGCGTGCTGCGGAGGGTGGCACCGACACGAAACCGTGTAAAACGCCTGGTACAGCAATGCCTTTCGATACCCGTGCGGGTGACGGCGTCGCATGCGGCACATACGGGGGTGGGGTAAGCGCTACGGTGCCGGCATGCCACTGCCGAAGGATCTCGACCCGTACGCCAACCCGCGCGCCTTCTACGGTGCGGAGCTGCGCCGCCTTCGCGAGGCGGCGGGCCTCTCGCAGAACGAGCTGGGTGAGCGGGTGTTCTGCTCGGGCACGTACATCGGCCTGTTCGAGGCGGCCGAGCGGCGGCCGCAGGAGGAGATCTCTCGTGCCCTGGACGAATTGCTGGGGAGCGGCGAACACCTTCAGCGCCTGTGCCAACTGGCGCGGACGTCGAAGGTTGCCGGCTACTTCGCGGATGCTGCGGAGCTCCAGTTGCAGGCCTCGTCCATCGGAAGTTTCACCTCGATGCTCGTTCTGGGCCTTCTGCAGACCGAGTCCTACGCACGCGCGCTCACCCGGTCCGCCCACCCGTTCGCCGACCAAGAGGTCATCGAGGGGTACGTCCGCACCAGAATGGAGCGGACATCACTCCTCGACTCTCCTACTGCACCCGTGCTCTGGGTTCTGATTCACGAAGCCGCCCTGCTCCTGCCGGTGGGCGGACCGGCAGTGATGGCCGCGCAGCTCGGCCACCTTGCCGAGCAGACAGCGTCTCGCCCCCGGCTCATCACTCAGGTACTCCCGTTCTCTGCCGGGGCACACCCCCTCCTGCATGCGTCGATGACGCTGATGCAGTTCACCGAGGCTCCTGCCGTCGTGTACACGGAGGCTGCGTACAGCGGTCAACTCATCGAGGAGCCCGTGCTGGTGGAGCAGCACCACTCCGCCTACGATCTGGCCAGGGCTGCCGCGTTGTCGCCGGCGGCATCCCTGGACCGGATCGCCGCGGCGGCGAAGGAGTTCGCGACGCCATGACCACCACGCCCGACCTGAGTACGGCTGCCTGGCGCAAGGCGTCCTACAGCAATGGCGACGGCGGTGAGTGCGTCGAGATCGCCGACGGCCTCCCCGGCATCGTTCCCGTACGCGACAGCAAGACCCCCGACGGCCCCGCGCTCACCTTCCGCGCCGCCCACTGGACGCGGTTCGTCGAGGCCCTCAGGGGCGGCTCGCTCTGACACCGGTCATTCGATGGCGGCGAACAGCCTCTCCGGCAGGGCCATGTTCAGCGCCGTGACGACCGGCTTGTCGTGTTCCGTGCCGAGGCGCGAGACCGCGCCGGTGGCGAGCTGGAACAGCTCCCCGCTCGCGGGTGTCAGCCGCAGGTAGCGCGCGGTGAGCACACGCAGGAAGTGCGAGTGGGCCACCAGTGCGATGTCCGCGTCGCCGAGGCGGGACGCCGCCGCCCTGACCTCCGCCAGGATCCGGTCCGCGCGGGCGCCCACCTCCTCCGGACTCTCCCCCGGGTGTTCCTCGGGGCCGGGCGCGACACCGTCCGTCCAGAGGTTCCAGTCGGGACGGGTGCGGCGGATCTCGACCGTGGTCACGCCCTCGTACGCCCCGTAGTCCCACTCCCGCAGGTCGGGCGTCTCGCGGGGCGCGGTCAGCCCCGCCAGTTCGGCGGTGCGGCGGGCACGGAGGTAGGGGCTGACCAGGGTGAGCCCGATCTCCCTTTCGGCGAGGAGCGGTACGAGGGCTCGGGCCTGGCGCTCCCCGAGTTCGGTCAGGGGCAGGTCGGTCCAGCTCGTGTGCTGCCCGGACCGGGACCACTCGGTCTCGCCGTGCCGGATCAGGATCAACTCGCCCATGGGAACTTCCGCTCTGTATGCCGTGGTCGTACGTGTGTGCCGCTAATGCCAACCTGACGGCCCACGATCGCATTCCATCCGGGCAGGCGCGGGGCGGCTCGCCCCGGAGAGTCCCCCGACCACCACGTGCCCGGACGACGGGGCCATGTGCGGCGGCCCGCCACCACAGCGAGTGGTGGCGGGCCGCCGCCGTATGCCGCGAGCCGTTCGGAGCCTGACGGCCGTCAGGCCGGTTCGCCGACGACCGTGACCGTGTACGGCCGGTCCGTGTCCGTGGAGACGCGGACCTCGCCGCCCTCGCGCACCACCTCGTACGTCGCCGCCACCGCGCCCGTGCGGTCGGGGACGGTCACCGTGCGGACGAAGTCGCCCGTTCCGGCGGGGGCGAAGACACGGAGCTCGAGGTCGTCGAGCCACTCACCGTCCGGGCGGGATTCGTCCGCGCCCAGCGCCAGGACAGCGCCCTGGCGGACCAGCAGGGGCAGGCTGTCGAAGCCGTGGGTCTCACGGCGCCAGACGGGGCCGGTGACCGTGTCACCCGTCAGCAGGTGGGTCCAGGTGCCCTCGGGCACGTAGTACTCGACCTCGCCGTCGTCGGTGAAGACCGGCGCGACCAGGACGTCCGGGCCCAGCAGGTACTCGCGGTCCACCGTGCGGGCCGTCGGGTCGTCCGGGAACTCCAGCAGCAGCGGGCGCATCGTGGGGACGCCCGTGCGGTGGGCCTCGACGGCCACGCCGTACAGGTACGGCATGAGGCGGTGCTTGAGGCGGGTGAACTGCCGCGCCACGTCCACCGCTTCGTCGCCGAACTCCCACGGCACGCGGTACGACGACGAGCCGTGCAGCCGGCTGTGCGAGGAGAGCAGGCCGAAGGCGAGCCAGCGCTTGAAGACGGCCGGGTCGGGGGTGCCCTCGAAGCCGCCGATGTCGTGGCTCCAGAAGCCGAAGCCCGAGAGCGACAGGGACAGGCCGCCGCGCAGGGACTCCGCCATGGCCTCGAAGGAGGACCAGCAGTCGCCGCCCCAGTGGACCGGGTACTGCTGACCGCCGGCGGTGGCCGAGCGGGCGAAGAGGACGGCCTCGCCCTGGCCGCGCTCCTGCTCCAGGATCTCGAAGACGGCCTTGTTGTAGAGGTGCGTGTAGTAGTTGTGCATGCGCTCCGCGTCGGAGCCGTCGTGCCAGACGACGTTCGTCGGGATGCGCTCGCCGAAGTCGGTCTTGAAGCCGTCGACGCCCTGGTCGAGCAGGCCCTTCAGCTTGCCCTGGAACCAGGCGGTGGCCTCCGGGTTGGTGAAGTCGACCAGCGCCATGCCGGCCTGCCACTTGTCCCACTGCCAGATGTCACCGTCAGCTGTCTCGACGAAGTAGCCCTTGCTGACGCCCTCTTCGTACAGGGCGCTCTTCTGCCCGATGTACGGATTGATCCAGACGCAGATCTTCAGGCCCTTGTCCTTGAGCCTGGCGATCATGCCCTCCGGGTCGGGGAAGACGGCCGGGTCCCACTCGAAGTCGCACCACTGGTACTCGCGCATCCAGAAGCAGTCGAAGTGGAAGACGCTCAGCGGGATGCCTCGCTCGGCCATGCCGTCGACGAACGAGGTGACGGTGGCCTCGTCGTACGAGGTCGTGAAAGAGGTGGTCAGCCAGAGACCGAACGACCAGGCCGGGGGGAGAGCGGGGAGGCCGGTGAGGGCGGCGTACCGGGACAGGAGGTCCTTCGGGGTGGGGCCCGCGACGACGAAGTACTCGAGCGTCTGGTCCTCGACGCTGAACTGCACCTGGCCCACGGCCTCGGAGCCGACCTCGAAGGAGACCTTGCCGGGGTGGTTGACGAAGACGCCGTAGCCGCGCGAGGACAGGTAGAACGGGATGTTCTTGTACGCCTGCTCGCTGCTGGTGCCGCCGTCGGCCTGCCACATGTCGACGACCTGGCCGTTCTTCACGTACGGCGTGAAGCGCTCACCGAGGCCGTGGACGGTCTCGCCCACACCGAGGGCGAGCTGGGCGAACATGTGGTGGCCGCCGTCCTCGACGGTGGCGAACGCGGTGCCCTTGCGTCCGGCGGAGGTCAGGACCCGGCCGTCCCCGTCGAGGAACTCCAGGCCGAAGGCGCCCTCGGTGGGGAGTCGCAGGGTGAGCGGGCCGCTGTTCAGCTCGGCGGCCGCGCCCTGGGTGCGGGTCGTGGCGGCGGACCGCTGCGCCGCGCCCGGCAGTTCGAAGTCGGGGCCCTTACGGCGCCTGCCGGCGTGGTGGGTGAGGCGCACCGCGATGACACCTTCGGCCGGCGCGTGGGCCTCCACGGTGATCAGCGGGGCGTTGAGCGTGTCGCCGCGGCGCGTGACGCGCTTGACGGAGGCGTAGGCGGCGAGACGGTCGTCGTCGAGGCGGACGTCGCGGACTTCGGTGGCGTACGAGGCGTGCACACCGCTGCGCATCTGCCAGAAGCCGTCGGTGAACTTCATGGGGGTGGTCCTTAGCCGATCAGGGGGTGCTGGGCGGGACGTCAGGGCGCCTGCGGCAAGCGCGGCTGCGGGTCCTCTCGATTTTGATCGTACACAAAACAAATGTGACCGACAGGGTTGACGCGTGACGGGTATTTCCGAAATGCCCGAGCAGCCCGATCGCAGGATGCTGCCCCGGATCAGCCATGTTGGCGCCACGTGACCGATACGTCACGGAAATGGTCTAGAAACCTTCGACGGGATGGCGTATTAATTCTGCAACCAAACAAATTGGCCCGGGCGGCGGAGCTGTCGCCCGTGCCTGACGTCGACAAGAGGCTGTGCAATGTCGGACCGCTTCACTCCCACTCCCGCGGACAGGTTCACCTTCGGTCTGTGGACCGTGGGCTGGCGTGGCAACGACCCGTTCGGTGACGCGACGCGTCCCGCGCTG
>NZ_JNXG01000004.1 GCF_000717025.1 Streptomyces atroolivaceus | reverse complement strand
ACTTCGGCCACCAGAAGTGGAATCCGGCGAACATCGCGAAGACCACGGTGCCGAAGACGACGTAGTGGAAGTGCGCGACGACGAAGTACGAGTCGGAGATGTGGAAGTCCAGCGGCGGCGAGGCCAGGATCACGCCGGTCAGACCACCGACGACCCCTTCCACATCGTGCCGATCCAGTTGAAGAACTTCACACCGGTCGGAACCGCGATGAGGAACGTCATGAAGGAGAAGAACGGCAACAGCACACCGCCGGTGACGTACATGTGGTGAGCCCACACCGTCACCGAAAGGCCGGCGATGGCGATCGTCGCGCTGATCAGGCCCACATAACCGAACATCGGCTTGCGGCTGAAGACCGGGATGATCTCGGAAATGATTCCGAAGAACGGTAGCGCGATGATGTACACCTCTGGATGGCCGAAGAACCAGAAGAGGTGTTGCCAGAGCAATGCGCCACCGTTGGACGCATCGAAGATATGTGCGCCGAATTTACGGTCCACCTCCAGCGCGAAGAGCGCGGCGGCGAGGACCGGGAAGGCCAGCAGGACCAGGACACCGGTCAGCAGGACGTTCCAGGTGAAGATCGGCATGCGGAACATCGTCATGCCGGGGGCGCGCATGCAGATGATCGTGGTGATGAAGTTGACCGACCCGAGGATCGTGCCGAAGCCGCCGATCTGCAGCGGCATGATCCAGTTCGCGAATCCTGCGAACAGCGGCGTCGCGAACATCAGCAGCATGATCGTGCCGTGCATCGTGAACGCCTGGTTGAACTGCTCGTTCGACATGATCTGCGTACCCGGACGGGCCAGCTCGGCGCGCATGAAGAGCGCCAGGAGGCCACCGATGCAGAAGAAGGCGAACGATGTGACCAGGTACATCGTGCCGATCGTCTTGTGGTCGGTGGTGGTCAGCCACTTGACGACGGCACTCCCCGGCTGCTTGCGCCGCACCGGCAGTTCGTCCTCGAACGAGAGGTCTGCTGCCGCGGCACCCTGGGATTCATTGAGGATGCTCACAGTTTGTTCGTCTCCGCATTCCTGGCCGGGTCCGTCTGCTCGATGCCTGCCGGCACGTAGCCCGTCTGACCCTTCTCCGCCAGCTCCTTGAGGTGCTGCTGGTAACGCTCGGGAGAGACGATCTTGACGTTGAAGAGCATCCGGGAGTGGTCGACGCCGCAGAGCTCGGCGCACTTACCCATGTAGGTGCCCTCCTTCTTCGGCGTGACCTCGAAGGAGTTGGTGTGGCCCGGAATGACGTCCTGCTTCATGAGGAACGGCACCACCCAGAAGGAGTGGATGACGTCACGCGAAGTCAGCACGAAGCGGACCTTCTCGCCCTTCGGCAGCCACAGGGTCGGGCCCGGGTTGCCGTTCTGCGGGTTGCGCGTACCGGGGATGCCCACGTCGTAGACGCCGCCGGCGCCCTCGGGGAAGTCCTTGCGGTACTTGTCGGGGATGGCGTCGAGCTCCTTGGGGATCTCGTCGCCGGCGGAGGGCTGGCCCTCCACCTTCTCGATGTAGTTGAAACCCCAGCTCCACTGGTAGCCGACCACGTTGATGGTGTGGGCGGGCTTCGGAGTGAGCTCGAGGAGCTTCGATTCATCGCGCGCGGTGAAGTAGAAGAACACCGAGACGATGATGAGGGGGACCACTGTGTACAGCGCCTCGATAGGCATGTTGTACCTGGTCTGCTGGGGTACCTCCACCTTGGTCCTGCTTCGCCGGTGGAAGATGACGCTCCACAGGATCAGCCCCCAGACAAGGACGCCCGTGGCGAGCGCTGCCGCCCACGAGCCCTGCCAGAGGGAGAGGATCCGAGGGGCCTCTTCCGTTACCGGGGTGGGCATACCGAGGCGGGGGAAATCCTCCCAGTTGTATGAACAACCGGAGGCCGTCGCCAGGACCAGGCCCGCAGTCAGCACCTGCGGCAGCTTCCGCCGCATCGGGCGCCGCGACGAGCGGTCGGAGCCGTTGGGACTCACGTAGCGCCTTCCCGAGAGTCTCGCCCGCACGGTCGGCGCGGCCGTCTCACTTGGTCGGTCGCCGGCCCTGACGCGGGCAGGGGTTTGGATGTTTATGCGGACCAAACCCTACTGGACGCTATTTGGGGCCGCGCGGGGAGGGTGCCCAACGCGCCGCACGACACCCCGAAGGGATGGAATGCGAGCCTCCGGCCGCCATCTGACGCCCCCTCTCCCCCGCCACCACGGCGGCCGGTCGCCTGGTCACGCCCCCTGCGGGCTAGCGTGACGGTGTGCCCTACTTCGATGCGGCTTCCTCCGCCCCCCTGCACCCCGTCGCCCGCCAGGCGCTGCTTGCCTCCCTGGACGAGGGCTGGGCCGATCCAGCCCGGCTCCACCGCGAGGGCCGACGGGCCGCGCTGCTGCTGGACGCGGCCAGGGAGGCCGCGGCGGAGGCGGTCGGCTGCCGTCCGGACGAGCTGGTGTTCACCTCGTCAGGCACCCGGGCGGTGCATTCGGCGGTGGCCGGGGCTCTCGCCGGGCGTCGGCGTGTCGGCCGCCACCTGGTGCTCTCCGCCGTCGAGCACTCCTCGGTGATCCACTGCGCCGGGGCCCTCGCCGCGGAGGGTGGTTCCTTCAGCGAGGTCCCGGTGGACCGGACCGGGGCGGTGGACCCCGCGGCGTACGGCCGGGCCCTCCGCCCGGACACCGCCCTGGCTTGTCTGCAGTCCGCCAACCACGAGGTGGGGACCGAACAGCCGGTGGCGGAGACCGCCGAGATCTGCGCCGCGGCGGGCGTGCCGCTGATGGTGGACGCCGCGCAGTCGCTGGGCTGGGGACCGGTGCCCGGCCGCTGGTCACTGCTGGCCGCGAGCGCCCACAAGTGGGGCGGGCCGGCCGGGGTCGGGCTGCTCGCCGTGCGCAAGGGGGTCCGGTTCGCACCGCGAGGTCCCGTCGACGAGCGGGAGTCGGGCCGGGCCCCCGGCTTCGAGAACATCCCGGCGATCGTGGCGGCGGCGGCCTCGCTGCGGGCGGTGCGCGCGGAGGCCGCGGCGGAGGCCGTACGGCTGCGCGCCCTGGTGGACCGGATCCGGGCGGCGGTCGGGTCACTGGTGCCCGACGTGGAGGTGGTCGGCGACCCGGTCCGGCGACTGCCGCATCTGGTCACCTTCTCCTGTCTCTATGTCGACGGAGAGACACTGCTCCACGAGCTGGACCGGGCCGGTTTCTCCGTGTCGTCCGGATCGTCCTGCACGAGCAGCACCCTGACGCCCAGCCACGTCCTCAAGGCGATGGGGGTGCTCACGGAGGGAAACGTCCGCGTGTCCCTTCCGGCCGGGACGACGGACGAGGAGGTCGACGGCTTCCTCGGTGCGCTCCCGGGCGTGGTGTCCGACGTACGGGAGAAGCTCGGCGCTCCTGTTCCGGCGGCCGCCGCCCCCGCGCCCCGGACCTCGCTCGTGGTCGACGCGCTCGGCAGGCGCTGCCCGATCCCGGTGATCGAGCTCGCAAAGGTGATCGGAGGGGTACCGGTGGGCGGCACGGTGACGGTGCTCTCGGACGACGAGGCCGCACGCCTCGACATCCCGGCCTGGTGCGCGATGCGCGAGCAGGAGTACGTGGGCGAGGAGCCGGCGGACCGAGGCTCGGCCTATGTGGTCCGCCGGCTCCGGTGAGCCCGTGAGCTCTCCTGTGTGCCGGTGAGGCGCTCCTGTGAGCCCCTGGGCTTCCGCTGCCCTTGCTAGGAGAGGTGCTTCCTGACCTCGGAGGCCGCCTCGTCCCCGTAGGCCTTGGTGAAGCGGTCCATGAAGTTGGTGCGGCGCAGGGTGTACTCCTGGGTGCCGACCGTCTCGATGACCAGGGTCGCGAGCATGCAGCCGACCTGGGCGGCGCGCTCCAGGCCCACGTTCCAGGCGAGGCCGGAGAGGAAGCCCGCCCGGAACGCGTCGCCGACGCCGGTCGGGTCGGCCTTCCGCTCCTCCTCCGCGCAGCCGACCTCGACGGGGTCCTCGCCGGCCCGCTCGATGCGGACGCCGCGGGCGCCGAGGGTGGTGACGCGGTGGCCGACCCTGGAGAGGATCTCCTCGTCGCTCCAGCCGGTCTTGGACTCGATGAGCCCCTTCTCGTACTCGTTGGAGAAGAGGTACGTCGCACCGTCGAGCAGGATGCGGATCTCCTCGCCGTCCATCCGGGCGATCTGCTGCGAGAAGTCGGCGGCGAACGGGATGCCCCGCGAGCGGCACTCCTCGGTGTGCCGGAGCATCGCCTCGGGGTCGTCGGCCCCGATGGAGACGAGGTCGAGGCCGCCCACGCGGTCGGCGACGCTCTTGAGCTCGATCAGCCGGGCCTCGCTCATCGCGCCCGTGTAGAAGGAACCGATCTGGTTGTGGTCGGAGTCCGTCGTGCAGACGAAGCGCGCCGTGTGCAGGACCTCGGAGATGCGGATCGAGTCCGTGTCGACGCCGTGCCGGTCGAGCCAGGCGCGGTAGTCGTCGAAGTCGGCCCCGGCGGCACCGACCAGGATCGGCTTCGTACCGAGCACGCCCATCCCGAAGGCGATGTTGGCCCCGACACCGCCGCGGCGCACGTCGAGGTTGTCCACCAGGAAGGAGAGCGAGACCGTGTGCAGCTGATCGGCGACCAGCTGGTCCGCGAATCGGCCGGGGAAGGTCATGAGATGGTCTGTGGCGATGGAGCCGGTGACTGCAATGCGCACGGGGAGCTGCTCCTGCGGAAGGCGAAGGGACGCGCGAGGCCCCCTCCGGGACGGCATGACAGTTCACGCTACCCGGTAACACCAGCGTGCCCGAATGGCCAAAACTACCCGATAGTAGGTCTTTCTACCCGAGCGCTACCGTGCGTACGGTGCGGATATGTCGAACACCATCGTTCCGCGTGAGTCCGAGATGAGCCTGGCCGAGCTGCGCGGTGACTGCGCGCGGATGGCGCCGCACTGGGTCGTACCCGCGAAGACCGCCACGAAGCCGGTGGAACCCTCCCGCATCCACGGCGTCACGGTGCCGCCGTCGTCCGCCCGTCTGATCGACGCCATGTCCGACTACGGGGACTGACCGGCCGCACGGGGCGGTTCCCCCGCATAGCCGGGGAACCGCGCGCCCCTCTGCTCCGTCCCACCGTCGTCCCCCATCCGGGGACGGACGATGAGCCTGTGGCGGCTACGCAGTCGAAGGAGCGATCCGGTGAGCACCGAGCAATCCGAGAACGACGTGACCGGTTCCCGGCGGCGGCGTTCGCCCCTCGCCGTGGCCTCGGTGGCGGCAGCGGTGCTGCTGGCCGGCGGGGGCGGCGCCTATTGGGCGTCGAACACCTCGGGCGAGGCCGCCCCCGGCCTTCTTCCCGACCCCGGTACCGGCTCTCCCCCGCTGCTCTCGCTCGACGTCTCGGCGGAGAGCGGGCCCTCCGCGCCCTCGCGGGGCATCGCACCGGGTGAGCCGGATCCCCATGGCGACGGGACCGTCCACCGCGCCTCGGGAGAGCTGCCCGACGGCCCGGACGAGGCCGCCGTCCACCGGGCGACGGGCACGGTGACCGCGGCCGAGGTGGCACGCCTCGCGAAGGCACTCGGCGTGCGGGGAACACCGCGCACCGAGGGCACGGCCTGGAAGGTGGGCAGTGACGGGGACGGCTCAGGGCCGTTCCTGCGGGTGACCAAGCAGGCTCCGGGCACCTGGACCTTCGCCCGGTACGGCTCCGGCGGCCCGGACGCCTGCGAGTCGGCCGCGGCCTGCTCGAAGGACACGTCGCCGGGCACCGGTACGGGCTCGCCGGTGAGCGAGAAGGCCGCCAGGGCTGCGGCGGCCCCGGTACTGAAGGCCGTGGGCCAGGACGGCGCCGCGCTCGACGCGGACCAGCTGATGGGTTCCGTACGCGTGGTGAACGCCGACCCGGTGGTGGGCGGGCTGCCGACGTACGGCTGGTCGACCGGGATCCAGGTGGGCGCCGGAGGCGAGATCGTCGGCGGCAGCGGGCATCTGAAGAGCCTGGAGAAGGGTGACAGCTATCCGGTGACCGGCGCGGACGACGCGTTGGAGCGGCTGAACGCGGACAGCGGGCGGGCCGCGAAGTCCGGCATCGGCGGCTGCGCGACCCCAGCACCTCTGGAGGGGGATCCTGCGCCGCCGAAGACCGACTGCGGCGCCACTCAGCCGGCTGCCACGGCGACGGTCGAGAAGGCCGAGTTCGGGCTCGCGGCGCGGTACGCGGACGGCGAGCAGATCCTCGTGCCCTCGTGGCTCTTCTCCGTACGGCCCGAAGGGGGCGGCCCCGGGCACACGGTCGCCCAGGTGGCGGTGGACCCGGACCACGTGACGGAGGCGAGCGCCGAGCCGTCCCCGGAGCCCACGAAGGACCCCGGAAGCACGGGCACGGGCCCGGACGTCACCTCGTACAGTTCGGACGGCCGGACGCTGGAGGTGATGTTCTGGGGCGGCGTGTGCAGCACGTATGCGGCACGCGCCACGGAGGACGGCGGCACGGTACGGGTCACCGTGACCGAGTCGAAGCCGGATCCCGGCAAGGCCTGCATCATGATCGCCAAGGAGCTGACCCGGACGGTGACGCTGGACGCGCCGCTGGACGGCCGGAAGGTGGTGGACGCGGAGTCGGGCGAGACGGTGCCGCGCGCCTGAGTCCCGCGCACCTGGCTTCCGCCCACCCGCGTTCCGTACGCGCGGACGACAGCGGCGGCGTTCCCGGATCCGGGAGCGCCGCCGCTGTCGGTACGGCTCGGGGTTCAGCTGAAGGAGTCACCGCAGGCGCAGGAGCCCGTGGCGTTCGGGTTGTCGATCGTGAAGCCCTGCTTCTCGATGGTGTCCACGAAGTCGACGGAGGCGCCGCCCAGGTACGGGGCACTCATCCGGTCGGTGACGACCTTGACGCCGTCGAAGTCCTTCACGACGTCCCCGTCGAGCGAGCGCTCGTCGAAGAAGAGCTGGTACCGCAGGCCCGAGCAGCCTCCGGGCTGAACGGCGACGCGCAGCGCGAGGTCGTCCCGGCCCTCCTGCTCCAGCAGGGTCTTGACCTTGGCTGCGGCGGCGTCGGACAGGAGGATGCCGTCGCTCACGGTGGTGGTCTCGTCCGATACGGACATCTGCTTCTCTCCCGGGGTTGTACGGACTGCTTGCCGACGGTCCAACCATCGGGGCCGCGGATTCATTCCGGGCCAGGCGCGTGTCTGTTCCCTTCATGCTCGCACACCGCATGCGCGGGGGGATGCGTCACATCGACGCTATCGGCATCGTCAAGCTGACATGAAGCGGTTATGATAGATAGCGTCAATTAGACGAAAAGGCGTTCCGCAGAAAAGAAAGGGTGCGTGTCGTGACCACCGCCCAGCCCCTGGATGTCCAGCCGACACCCCTCGCCCTTCTGCTGCTCGGCCGCGAGGCCGACCCGCGGAGCGAGCGCGGGGTCGAATGCCCCGGTGACCTGCCCTCCCCGTCCGACCCGGACCTGGTGGAGCGGGCTCGTGCCGCCAAGGAGAAGCTCGGGGACAAGGTCTTCGTGCTCGGCCACCACTACCAGCGCGACGAGGTCATCCAGTTCGCGGACGTCACCGGCGACTCCTTCAAGCTCGCCCGGGACGCGGCGGCGCGGCCCGAGGCGGAGTACATCGTCTTCTGCGGCGTGCACTTCATGGCCGAGTCCGCGGACATCCTGACCGGCGACGACCAGAAGGTCGTCCTGCCGGACCTCGCCGCCGGCTGCTCGATGGCCGACATGGCCACCGCGGAGCAGGTCGCCGAGTGCTGGGACGTGCTGACGGAGGCCGGGGTCGCCGACCAGGTCGTGCCGGTCTCGTACATGAACTCCTCCGCCGACATCAAGGCCTTCACCGGCAGGCACGGCGGCACCATCTGCACCTCGTCCAACGCGAAGCGGGCCCTGGAATGGGCCTTCGAGCAGGGCGAGAAGGTGCTGTTCCTGCCGGACCAGCACCTCGGCCGGAACACGGCCGTGCGGGACATGGGGATAACCCTGGAGGACTGCGTCCTCTACAACCCGCACAAGCCGAACGGCGGCCTGACCGCCGAGGAGCTGCGCGACGCGAAGATGATCCTGTGGCGCGGGCACTGCTCGGTGCACGGGCGCTTCTCGGTCGAGTCCGTCAACGACGTACGGGAGCGGATCCCGGGCGTCAACGTGCTGGTGCACCCGGAGTGCAAGCACGAGGTCGTGGCCGCCGCGGACCAGGTGGGCTCGACGGAGTACATCATCAAGGCCCTGGAGGCGGCTCCTGCCGGCTCCAAGTGGGCGATCGGCACGGAACTGAACCTGGTGCGCCGGCTGGCGAACCGTTTCGCCGCCGAGGACAAGGAGATCGTCTTCCTCGACAAGACGGTGTGCTTCTGCTCGACGATGAACCGGATCGACCTGCCGCACCTGGTGTGGACCCTGGAGTCCCTGGCCGAGGGCAACCTGGTCAACCGGATCCAGGTGGAAGCGGAGACGGAGAAGTACGCCAAGCTGGCGCTGGAGCGGATGCTGGCGCTGCCGTAGGCGGTGGTGGGCCGCGTCCACCGGCCCGGCCCCGAAGGAGAAGGCCCCCGACGCCGCAGTGCGGCGTCGGGGGCCTTCTCCGTGGCCGGGGGCCGATGTGTCAGGCCTTCGCGGCCTCCGGCTCCGGGGAGGTGGCTTCCTCCGCCGTCTCCGGGGCCTTCTCGCCGGACTTCGCCTCGCGCTTGGCCGCCTTCTTCTTCGCGCGGCGCTCCTTGCGGAGCTCGACCATCGCGTAGAGCGTCGGCACCAGGAGCAGGGTCAGCAGCGTGGAGGTGATCAGACCGCCGATCACCACGACCGCCAGCGGCTGCGAGATGAAGCCGCCCTCGCCCGTGACGCCGAGCGCCATCGGGAGCAGCGCGAAGATCGTCGCGAGTGCCGTCATCAGGATCGGGCGCAGACGGTGACGACCGCCCTCCACGACCGCCTCGACGACGCCCATGCCCTGCGACCTGTACTGGTTGATCAGGTCGATCAGCACGATCGCGTTGGTCACCACGATGCCGATCAGCATCAGCATGCCGATCATCGCCGGAACGCCCATCGGGGTGCCGGTGACGATCAGGAGGCCGAGGGCGCCCGTCGCGGCGAAGGGGATGGAGACCAGCAGGATCAACGGCTGGATGAGCGACCGGAAGGTGGCCACCAGCAGCATGAAGATGATCGCGATGGCCGCCAGCATGGCCAGGCCGAGCTTCATGAAGGCGTCGTTCTGGTCCTCGGAGACACCACCGATGGTCGCGGTGGCGCCCTCCGGGAGGTCCAGTGCGTTGATCTTCGTCTGGAGCGAGGCGGTGACCGCGCCCGTGTTGTCGTCGGTCGGCTTGGCGGTGATCGTCGCGGCGCGCTGACCATCGATCCGGGTCATCGTGACCGGGCCGGGGACCAGTTCCACGTCGGCGATGTCGCCGAGCTTCACGGGGCCGAGCGGCAGCGCCTTCAGCTCGGCCATGGTGGTGGCCGGGCGCGAGGACCTGATGACGACGTCACGCTCGGTGTCGTCCATGATCGCCTTGCCGGACGGGGTGCCGCGCACCGCGCCGGCGACCGCCGCACCGAGCGTCGTCTGGTTGAATCCGGCGTCGGCCGCCTTGTCGTTGGCCTTGACCGAGATGCGCGGGACGCTCTGGGCCAGGTCGCTCTGGACATCGGTGACGTCCTCGAGCTCGGCGACCTCGCCCCGTACCGCTTCGGACGCCTTCTTCAGGACGTCCGCGTCGGCGGCCTTGACCACGACGCTCAGGTCCTGGCTGCCGAAGCCGTCACCCGCGGCGATCGTGGTGTCGCCGATGCCGTCGAGCTTGCCCAGGGCCTCGTCGATCCGGTCCTGGGTGGCGTCGAAGTCCGCCGCGTCCTTGAGGGTGACCTGGTAGGAGGCCTGGTTGGCACCCGTACCGCCGCCGAAGGCCGCCATGAAGCCGGAGGAGCCGACGGTGACCTGGTAGTCCTCGACGCCGTCGTCGCCGGCGAGGACCTTCTCGACCTTCTGCGCGGCCTCGTCGGCGGCGGCCAGGCTGGTGCCCGGAGTCAGCTCCTGCTTGATGGAGAGGACTTCCTGCTCGCCCTGGTCGAAGAAGTTCGTCTTCAGCAGGGGTGCCATGCCGAAGGTGCCGAACAGGACCACGAGCGCGATGACGATGCTGGTCACGCGGCGGCGGGTCGCGAAGCGCAGCACCGGGACGTAGATCCGCTGGAGCCGGCTGGCGGCTTCCTTCTCCTCGGCCTTGCGGCGCGCCTCGTCCGGGTCGGTGTCGGTGCCCTTGGGGGCCCGCAGGAACCAGTACGAGAGGACCGGAACCACGGTCAGCGAGACCAGCAGGGAGGCCAGCAGGGCCGCTGTGACCGTGAGGGAGAACGAACCGAAGAGCTGGCCGACCATGCCTCCGACCAGACCGATGGGCAGGAACACCGCGACGGTGGTGAGCGTGGACGAGGTGACCGCGCCGGCCACCTCCTTGACCGCGGTGATGATCGCCGACTGGCGCTCCTCGCCGTAGCCGAGGTGCCGCTTGATGTTCTCCAGGACCACGATCGAGTCGTCGACGACGCGGCCGATCGCGATGGTCAGCGCGCCGAGGGTCAGCATGTTCAGCGACAGGTCACGGGTCCAGAGCACGATCAGCGCGAGGACCACGGAGAGCGGGATGGAGACCGCGGTGACCAGCGTCGAGCGGATCGACGCGAGGAACACCAGGATCACGACGACCGCGAAGAGCAGGCCGAGCGCGCCCTCCGTGGTCAGGCCGGAGATCGCCTTGGAGACGGCGGGGCCCTGGTCGGACACGACGGTCAGCTCCGCGTCCGCGCCGAGGTCCTCGCGCAGGTCCGGCAGCTTGTCCTGGACCGCGTCGGAGATGGCGACGGCGCTGCCGTCCTTGTCCATCGTCGCCATGACGGCGAGGCTCGGCTTGCCGTTCGTACGCGTGATGGAGACCGCGGTGGCGGGCTCCTGCTTCACCGTGGCGACGTCACCCACACGGACCGGCTTCCCCGGCTTGCCCGACGCCGGGTCCGCCGCGGAGACCTTCAGGTCCTCGATCTGCTGGAGCGAGGTGAAGGGGCCGCCCACCTGGATGGTGCGGCTCTTGCCCGCCTCGGAGAAGGAACCGGCCGGGACGGTGGCGCCGCCTGCCTGGAGGGCCTGGGCCAGCGAACCGGCGTTCATGCCGGCCGCGGCGAGCTTCCTGTCGTCGGGTACGACGGCGACCTGGAGGTCCTGCACTCCGTCGACGGCGACCTGGCCGACACCCTCGATGTCCTCGAGGGCGGGAACGACCGTGCGGTCCAGCTCGTCGGCGAGCGCCTGCTGGTCCTTGTCGGAGGTGACGGCGAGGACGACGGTCGGGATGTCGTCGGTGGAACCGGCGATGACCTGCGGGTCCACATCCTCGGGAAGCTGGATGCGGGCACGGTTGACGGCCTGCTGGATGTCGGCGACGAGCTGCTTCGTGCCCTCGTCGCCGAAGTCGAAGGTCGCCATGATGACGGCGCTTCCCTCGCTGGCGGTCGACGTGACACCCTCGACCCCGTCGACGGCCTTGATGGCGTCCTCGAGGGGTTCTACGACCTGCTTCTCGACCACGTCGGGGGACGCACCCTGGTAGGGCGCCAGCACCGAAACCATCGGCAGTTCGATGGTGGGCAGCAGCTGCTGCTTGAGCTGCGGGATCGCTATCGCTCCGAAAACGAGCGCGACGATCGAGATCAGCCCGATCAGGGCCCGTTGCGCGAGGCTGAATCTGGACAGCCAGGACATGGGTGGGTCTCTCTTCTGTGGCTTACGCGGCAGATGGGCGGCTGCTCGGTGCCCACGTCGGCGCTCACTGCGGAGCTCGCTTCGGTGATCACAGGGGACACAGCCCGCCACCTATACGATCGCCGGTTCCGTGCGCGAGATCGTCGGTCCCCGGGTTGCTTTCTTATCTCGCGCATACCGCAGCTGGAGTAGCCGGGACTACACCCGTCACTCCACCCTGGGGCGGACCAGGCCCGATTCGTAGGCAATGACGACCAATTGGGCCCGGTCCCGTGCGCCGAGCTTCGCCATCGCCCGGTTCACATGGGTCTTCACGGTGAGCGGGCTGACGACGAGCCGGTCGGCGATCTGGTCGTTGGAGTGCCCGCCCGCCACCTGGACGAGCACCTCTCGCTCGCGCCCCGTGAGCGCGGCGAGGCGCTCGGAGTACGCCGCGCCCTCGGGTCCCTCCCCGGCGCTGCCCGGCTGGGCGAGGAAGCTGGCGATGAGGCCCTTGGTCGCGGCCGGGGAGAGCAGCGCCTCACCGGCGGCGGCGACCCGGATGGCGTTGAGCAGTTCGTCCGGTTCCGCCCCCTTGCCCAGGAAGCCGGAGGCGCCGGCGCGGAGGGACTGGACGACGTACTCGTCCACCTCGAAGGTGGTGAGCATGACGATCCGCACGCCCGCCAGGTCCGGGTCGGCGCTGATCATCCGGGTGGCGGCGAGCCCGTCGGTGCCCGGCATCCGGATGTCCATCAGCACCACGTCGGCGAGCGTCGAACGGGCCAGGGCCACGGCCTCCGCCCCGTCGGCGGCCTCACCGACGACCCGCATGTCGGGCTCGGAGTCGACCAGCACCCGGAACGCGCTGCGCAGCAACGCCTGGTCGTCGGCGAGCAGCACCTTGATGGGCGTCACGCGCATCCCCCCGTCGTCCCCGCCGCGCCCGGTACTTCCGGAGCGTGTGTGCGGGACTCGACGGGCAGGATCGCATGCACCCTGAATCCGCCTCCGTAACGGGGCCCTGCCGTGAGCCTGCCGCCGAGTGCGGTGACGCGTTCGCGCATGCCGATCAGACCGTGCCGGCCGCCGTCGGCCGACGGCGGCCGGGGATCCGCCCCCCGGCCGTCGTCGAGCACGGTGACCTCCACGGTCCGCCCGACCCGTACGACGCTCACCTCGGCCCTGGCACCGGCACCCGCGTGTTTGCGCACGTTGGTCAGGGCTTCCTGGATGATCCGGTAGGCCGCGAGGTCGACCGCCGCGGGCAGCGGCCTGTCGGGGTCGGTGCAGGCCACCTCGACGGGGAGCCCGGCGTTACGGAAGGTGTCGACCAGGGTGTCGAGGACGGCGAGCCCCGGCGCGGGTTCCGTGGGCGCCTCCGGGTCGCCGGACTGGCGCAGCAGCCCGACCGTGGTCCGCAGCTCGTTGAGGGCGGAGCGGCTGGCTTCCCGCACGTGGGCGAGTGCCTCCTTCGCCTGGTCGGGGCGCTTGTCCATGACGTGCGCCGCGACCCCGGCCTGGACGTTGACCAGGGCGATGTGGTGGGCGACGACGTCGTGCAGGTCCCGGGCGATCCTCAGCCGCTCCTCGGCCACCCTGCGGCGGGCCTCCTCCTCGCGGGTGCGCTCCGCGCGTTCGGCCCGTTCCCTGATCGCGTCGATGAACGCGCGTCTGCTGCGGACCGCGTCGCCGGCGGCCCCGGCCAGCCCCGTCCAGGCGAGGACGCCGAGGTTCTCCTGGCTGTACCAGGGCGTCGTGCCGGCCACCATCGCGGTCACGGTCAGCACGCCCATGGTCAGCAGGCCGACCCGCCAGGTGGTGGGGCGGTCGGTGCTGGCCGCGACGGTGAAGAGCGCGATGACCGCGCTCATCACGACGGGGGCGGGAGGATCCGTCAGGGCGAACTCGGCGGCGGACAGCAGCCCGGTGACGGCGAGCACCGCCATGGGCTCGCGGCGGCGCAGGACGAGCGCCCCGGCCCCGAGCACCATCAGCAGCACGCTGGACGGGCCGGGTGTCCGGACTCCGAAGACCGGCCCGTGGCCCGGATTCGGCTCGGCGAACGACGCGCAGACCATGCAGACGAGCACGGCCGCGGCGAGGCCACCGTCGAAGGCGAGGGGATGGCCGCGCAGCCAGCGTCGGGCGCGCGCGAACCCGGTTCCGAGGGTGGTCACGTCGGACCACGGTACGGCCTGCCGCCGGTTCGGCGGTCCGTACGGTCTCCGGACGTCGTCACGGCACGGGGCGGGACAGCACGACGCCCCGCGCCGGGCGGGCCGGGCGGGGCGTCGTCGGAGTGCGGAGGTGGCCGGTCAGCCGGGGATCAGCCCGTCGTCGCGGAGCATGGAGCGCACCTCTTCGAGGGTGGCGTCGGGTGCCGGCAGGATCAGTTCGGACGGCTCCAGGGAGTCGTCGGGGAGCGGCGAGCCGAGCTCGCGCACCTTGTCCAGAAGCGCGTGGAGCGTGGTGCGGAAGCCTGGTCCGTCACCGCTCTCCATCTCCGCGAGGAGTATGTCGTCGAGCTTGTTCAGCTCGGCGACATGACTGTCGGCCAGTACGACCTGGCCCTCCCCCATGATCCGTACGATCATGACGCCGCCCTCACTGCTTGTCGAACCTGTGCGGAGACTGCTGCTGCTGCGGTGCCGCGTCCTCGGCGCCGCCCTCGATGGCCTGCTGCTGCCCGGCGGAACCCCCGGCCAGCTCGGCCTTCATGCGCTGCAGCTCCAGTTCCACATCCGTACCACCGGAGATCCGGTCCAGCTCGGCGGCGATGTCGTCCTTCGCCGTGCCGGAGGCGTCGTCGAGGGCCCCGGAGGCCAGCAGTTCGTCGATGGCGCCCGCGCGGGCCTGGAGCTGCTGGGTCTTGTCCTCGGCCCGCTGGATCGCCAGGCCGACGTCGCCCATCTCCTCGGAGATGCCCGAGAAGGCCTCGCCGATCCGGGTCTGGGCCTGGGCCGCGGTGTAGGTGGCCTTGATGGTCTCCTTCTTCGTCCGGAAGGCATCGACCTTGGCCTGCAGACGCTGGGCCGCGAGAGTGAGCTTCTCCTCCTCACCCTGCAGCGTCTGGTGCTGCGTCTCCAGGTCCGTGACCTGCTGCTGAAGGGCGGCGCGCCTCGACAGCGCCTCGCGGGCCAGGTCCTCGCGGCCGAGCGCGAGAGCCTTGCGGCCCTGGTCCTCCAGCTTCGACGACTGCCCCTGCAGCTGATTCAGCTGCAGCTCCAGCCTCTTGCGCGAGGTCGCCACGTCGGCGACGCCGCGGCGTACCTTCTGGAGCAGCTCCAGCTGCTTCTGGTACGAGTAATCGAGGGTCTCGCGCGGATCCTCGGCCCGGTCAAGGGCCTTGTTTGCCTTCGCGCGGAAGATCATTCCCATACGCTTCATGACACCGCTCATGGGCTTCGCGCGCCCCCTTCTGACGGACTGAGCTCCAGCACTCCAACAGAACCCACAGTACGGGCCCTGTCTCCATTACCGCACTGTTCGAGCACGGATGTGCTCCTCCGCAAGGACGACTGACGCCGGCGGCCGCTCCCGCGCAGGGAGTAGACGAACATCAGGGATGCGTCGGCAACGTCCGTTCTGCCCCTGTCGGAACACTTTTCAGGGCGCAGGCCGTTGCCGGATCGTTCCCGGCCGGTCTCCGGTAGTCCCGGCCGACCCCGTACCCTTGGGTTTTGTGTTCCGTAGCCGCTCCAAGGAAGAGAAGGCCCCCACCGGCAAGGTGACGGCGGACCTCTCCAAGACGCCCCGCGACCCCCAGGCTCCCAAGGGTCGCCCCACCCCCAAGCGCAGCGAGGCCCAGACGCAGCGCCGACGTGCCTCCAGCGGCGCGCCGACAGACCGCAAGGAGGCCGCCAAGCGCCAGCGCGAAGCGCGCCGGGCCGACATGGCCCGGCAGCGGGAGGCGCTCGCATCGGGCGACGAGCGCTACCTGCCGGTGCGTGACAAGGGGCCGGTGCGGCGCTTCGTCCGTGACTTCGTGGACTCGCGCTTCTGCATCGCGGAGTATTTCCTTCCGCTCGCGGTGGTCATCCTGATCCTCAGCGTCATCCAGGTCCAGAACATCCAGAACATCTCGCTGCTGCTCTGGCTCGGCGTGATCGTGCTGATCGTCGTCGACTCCATCGGCCTCGGGTTCCGCCTCAAGAAGCAGCTGGCCCAGCGCTTCCCGGACACTCCCAAGCGCGGCGCGGTGGCCTACGGCCTGATGCGTACGCTCCAGATGCGCCGACTGCGTCTGCCCAAGCCGCAGGTCAAGCGGGGAGAGCGGCCCTGAGCACGGAGACCCCCGGCTTCACGGGGGTGTCCTCCCAGTGGCTGGACGGGCTCGGCGGCCTGCGCAACACGGTCCGCCAGGAGCTCGTCGCCCGGCAGCTCGACGAGCAGATAGCCGCCCGCTTCCCCGTGGGGCAGCGGCTGCGGGTGCTCGACGTCGGCATGGGCCAGGGCACGCAGGCACTGCGCCTGGCGCGGGCCGGGCACTCCGTGACCGGCCTGGAGTCCGACGGCGCGATGCTGGACACCGCCCGGGAGTCCCTCGCCGCCGAGCCCGAGGGCATCCGCGAGCGGGTGCGCCTCATCGAGGGCGACGGCCGGGACACCGGGGTCCACTTCCTGCCCGGCAGCTTCGACGTGGTGCTCTGCCACGGGGTGCTGATGTACGTCCCGGAGCCGGACCCGATGCTGGCCGGCCTGGCCCGCATGCTGGCGCCCGGCGGTCTGCTGTCGCTGCTCGTACGGAACGCGGACGCGCTCGCGATGCGGCCGGGGACGGCGGGCGACTTCGGCGCGGCCCTGGCCGCGTTCGACACGGACACGTACACGAACAGGCTCGGTCTCGACGTCCGGGCGGACCGGCTCGAGGCCCTGCGGGCCACACTCGCGGGGATCGCCGCCCCGCTGCACGCCTGGTACGGCGTACGGGTCTTCACGGACAACGTGAGCAACGAGGCGGGGCTGCCCGGTCCCGAGGAGCTGGCCCGGGTCTTCGCCGCCGAGGACCGGGCCGGGCGCACCGATCCGTACCGCGGGATCGCGGCGCTGCTGCACCTGTGCGGGGTACGCGGCTGACGCCTCCGGCGGCGTACGCCTGATCGGCCCACCAGCACGGGCCGCCGGGGGCGGCCCTGGCGATACTCCGGGCATGGACGCAACCCATCCCCGCAGCCGGGCACGCCGCTCGCTCACGCCCCTGGCCGCCGGTGCCTGCGCGATCGCCCTGGCGGGCGGCTGCGCCGGGCCGGGCCCCGCCCCGTCCTCCGCACCGGTCCGGCAGCAGGCGGTGCCCCGGGCCGCCGGGGACCTGGAGGATCAGTACCGGGCGGTCATCAAGGACGTGCTCCCCTCCGTCGTGCAGATCGGCGCCGGGGAGGGCCTCGGCTCGGGCATCGTCTACGACGACAAGGGCCACATCGTCACGAACGCCCACGTCGTGGGCGACGAGAAGAGCTTCGACGTCAGCGTCGCCACCGGCGAGAAGGTGCTCAAGGCGTCCCTGGTCTCCTCCTATCCGGAGCAGGACCTGGCCGTCGTCAGGCTCGACGACGTCCCCGACGGTCTGCGGGCCGCGGAGTTCGGCGACACCGACGAGGTCGAGGTGGGTCAGATCGTCCTGGCGATGGGCTCACCGCTCGGCCTGTCCAGCAGCGTCACCCAGGGCATCGTCTCGGCCGTGGGCCGGACCGTCAGCGAGAGCGGCTCGGGCGGCGGTACGGGGGCGACGCTCGCCGACATGGTGCAGACCTCGGCGGCCATCAACCCGGGCAACAGCGGCGGGGCGCTGGTGAACCTCGACAGCGAGGTGATCGGTGTCCCGACCCTCGCGGCCACCGATCCCCAGCTGGGCGGCAGCGCGGCGCCCGGGATCGGTTTCGCCATCCCGGTCTCGATGGTGCGGACGGTGGCCGACCAGATCATCGAGTCAGGAAAGGTCACCGACTCGGGCCGGGCGGCGCTGGACATCACGGGCCGCACCGTCGTCGACGACCGGTACCAGCCCGCCGGCGTCGCGATCGTCAGCGCCCAGGAGGGCGGGGCCGCGGATGAGGCGGGCATGCGCGTCGGGGACGTCATCACCCGGATCGGCGACACCCCGGTCACGACGATCACCTCGCTCTCGGAGGCCCTGGCGGACGACAGGCCGGGCCAGAGGATCAGGGTGACGTACACGCGGGGGGACGCGGCGAAGACCGCCGAGGTCACCCTGGGCGAGATCTGAGAGCCGGTCGGCGGCGGAACGGCCGCGCGGCCCGGCGGGCGAGGAGGACCCGCCCGGGCGCCGGGGCCCGGGCGGGCCGACGGGCCTCAGTCGGCCTGGAGGCTCATCGGGCCGTAGATCTTCGTCGTGTCCTCGAAGAGCGTCACCTGGTCCGCGCCGCCTTCGAGGAGTTCCTTCCAGAACTCACCGATCCAGGACTCCGCGTCGCCCTGGGTCGTGAACTCCTCCGGCTGCAGCGCCGGCTCCGTCTCCGTACCGTCGGACTTCTCGAACCGCCACGTCCACGCCATGTCCGCCTCCTGGGTCACGTTGCTCCCCGAAGACTAGTGGGTGTCCCGGGCGCGCAGGTGGTACATGGACACGGGAGGATCAGAGCGTGGAACTGACACTGCTCGGCACCGGAGCCCCCGACGGGCTGCCGCGGCCCGACTGCCCCTGCGCCGTCTGCGCGTCCTCCCGCGGCGTGGGGGCGCGCGCCGCGACCGCGCTGCTCGTGGACGACGCGCTGCTGCTGGACCTCACCCCGGGCGCCGTGTTCGCCGCCGCCCGCGCGGGTCACTCGCTCGCCGCCGTGCGGCAGGTGCTGCTGACCCACCCTCACGACGGGCCCGCGGTGGAGCTGCCCGCCTCGCTCCCGCCCGCCGGGCGGGTCCCGGACGGCCAGGAGCTGACGCTGATCAGCGGGCACCGGGTCCGGGCCGTGGCGATGGACGCACCCGGTACGGGTTACGAGGTGACGTCGCCGGAGGGTGAGCGCCTGCTCTACCTGCCGCCCGGGGCCTCCCCCGCCGGTCTGGCCGACCGGGTGGCGGAGCCGTACGACATGGTCGTGTGCGACGTGATCACGCGGCCCGACGCGGTGGCCCGGCTGCGCGCCGTCGAGGCCGTCGTGGCCACCACCGAGGTGATCGCCGTCCACCTGGACCACGACGCGCCGCCCGGTGACGAGCTCGACCGCCGGCTCGCGGCCGGCGGGGCGCGAGCGGTTCCGGACGGGACGACGCTGCCGGTGGGCGCGTACCACGCGGTGGCCGAGGTGCCCCGGCGCACCCTGGTCACGGGCGGGGCCCGGTCGGGGAAGTCGGTGGAGGCGGAGCAGCGCCTGGAGACCTTTCCCGAGGTGGTGTACGTGGCTACGGGCGGCCACCGCGAGGGGGACGCCGAGTGGGCGGCCCGGATCGGGCTGCACCGGGAGCGCAGGCCGGCCGCGTGGCGCACCGAGGAGACCTGCGAACTGGCGGGTCTGCTGGCGGAGGACGGCCCGCCGCTGCTGATCGACTGTCTGTCGCTGTGGCTGACGGACGCGATGGACCGGGTCGAGGCGTGGGACGACGGCAGGTGGGCGGACGGCGGGGAGGAGAAGCTGCGCGAACGGGTCGCCGAGCTGGTCCGCGCGGTACGCGGGACACGTCGTACGGTCGTCGCCGTGACCAACGAGACCGGCTCGGGCGTGGTTCCCGCGACGGCCTCGGGGCGGCGTTTCCGGGACGAACTGGGCCGGTTGAACGCGGCGTTCGCCGCCGAGTGCGAGCAGGTGCTGCTGGTGGTGGCGGGGCAGGCGCTGGTGCTGCGGGGCTGAGGCGGGGGCGGGTGCGGGCCCTGGTGCTGCGGGGCCGGGCCGGGGGGTGCGCACCAGGGATGCGGGAGGGAGTGCCGGGTACTGTTCCGCACAGGAGCCCTCCGGCGGGTTCCGGCCCACCCAGCGCCGACCCGCGAGGCAGACCCCCGTGAATCTGGACGACTTCTCCGACCTGATCGAACGCCCCGACGGGGGCGTGCGGCGTGACGCCGAGGAACGACGCGAGCGGCTGACCGTTCCCGTCGGCGCGCTCGGCCGGCTCGACGAGCTGGGTGAATGGCTGTCGGCCGCCCAGCAGTCGGTGCCCGTCAAGGCGATCGAGCAGCCACGCGTCGTCCTGTTCGCCGGCGACCACGGGGTGGCGGAGCTGGAGGTCTCCGGCCGGGCTGCCGGGACCGCCCACGAGCTCGTCCGGGCGGCGCTGGACGGTGCGAGCCCCGTCGCCGTGCTGGCCCGCCGCTTCTCCGTGCCGGTGCGGATCGTGGACGCGGGTCTGGACTGCGATCCGGAGCTGCTGCCCGACGCCGTCGTACGCCACCGGGTGCGGCGCGGCAGCGGCCGGATCGACGTCGAGGACGCCCTGACGCCCGAGGAGGCCGAGGAGGCCGTGCGGCTCGGTATGCGCATCGCCGACGAGGAGGCCGACTCCGGCACGGACCTCGTGGTGCTGGGTGACCTGAGTGTCGGCGGTACGACGGCGGCGTCGACGCTGATCGCGGCCCTGTGCGGCACGGACGCCTCGGTGGTGACCGGGCGCGGTGGCGCGGGCATCGACGACCTGGCGTGGATGCGCAAGTGCGCGGCGATCCGGGACGCGCTGCGGCGGGCCCGGCCGGTACTCGGCGACCAGTTGGAGCTGCTGGCGGCCGTGGGCGGTGCGGACCTGGCCGCCATGACGGGATTCCTGCTGCAGAGCGCGGTGCGCCGGATGCCCGTGGTGCTGGACGGAGTGGTCTCGGCGGCCTGCGCGCTGGTGGCCCAGCGGGCGGCGTTCCGTGCGCCGGACTGGTGGCTGGCGGGGCAGGTGAGCGGCGAGCCGGCGCAGCTGAAGGCGCTGGACCGGATGGCCCTGACCCCTCTGCTGGACCATGGGGTGACCGTGGGCGAGGGAAGCGGGGCCCTGCTGGCTCTGCCGCTCGTCCAGGCCGCGGCCGCTCTGGCCGCGGAGCTCCCCGAGCGTGCGCCGGACGCCGCCGTGGCGGATGCGGAGGAGCCTCCGGGGGACGCGGAGCCCGCGGAGGCGACTGCCTGAGCCCTCAGGTCTCCCCGCCGGGGCCCGGGCCCGGCAGCGGGGTCCTGTCCGGGGCCCCGCCGATCAGGTCCTGGAACCTGCGCCGGGGGCCCGCCCAGCGGACGTCGTGGTGATAGGCCCTCAGCACCGCCCTGGCGCGGGCCCGGTGGCGCCGGCGGTAGAAGCGCTTCGCCCACAGCGACGCGGGCCGGGCCAGCCGGATCGCGCCGATGAGCGCGATGAACGGGATGAGGGTGCCGACCACCGCCATCCGGGCCTTGCCCTTGAACAGGGCGATCAGCACGAGCCCGAAGTTGAAGAGGTAGGTCAGGACGACGCCGAGCCTGCTCTGCTGTTCCTCGCCGCTCAGCTCGTCCACGCCGAGCGGTGAGAATCCGGCGAGCACGAGCAGGACCAGGGAGGCGGTGAGGACGACCACCTCCACGCTCTGGCGGCCCTCCTCGGTCCAGTACACGTCGTCGAGGTGCAGGATCAGCGCGAACTCGTCGAGGACCAGGCCGGCCCCCACCCCGAAGACCACCGCGAAGATCCCCGCGGCGAGACCGTGATGACCGCTCGCCACCGCGCCGAAGCCGCCGACCACCGACAGCACCACACCGGGCACCACGTGATGGACGTGCACACCGCCGGGCGTGATGTTGCGGAACGGCCCCTTCCCGGCCCTGATCATCCGGGTGATCATCCGGGTGACGGCGAAGGTGAGCACGAAGGCGCTCAGGGCGAGCAGGAGCGGGAGCTTGCCCGGTTCGACGATGTTCTGCTGGAACCAGTGACCCATGCCACCTCCACCCGAGGACCCGCCCGTACGGCTTTCGGGCCACTTTGCCCGCTTCGGCGCGGTGCCGCACCGGCTAGCCTGCGCGCGGTGACCTCCCTGAACAGCCACGGCCTGCGATTCGCCTTCGGCACTCTGACCGCGCTCCCCGTCCACGTCTCCCGCTGGGACCGCGGGGCCGCCCGCGCCGGCATGCTGTGCGCCCCGCTCGCCGGGCTCGCCGTGGGGCTGCTCGCGGCCCTCCCCGGAGTGCTGTTCCTGCTCGGCGGGTCCGGCCCCCTGTTGGCGGCGGCCGCTTCCGCCGCGCTGCCCGCGGCACTGACCCGTGGGCTGCACCTGGACGGGCTCGCGGACACCGCGGACGGGCTCGGCAGCGCCAAGCCCGCCGAGGACGCGCTGCGGATCATGAAGCAGTCGGACATCGGCCCGTTCGGCGTGATCACCCTGCTGTTCGTGCTGCTGGCCCAGGTCGCCGCGCTCTTCGAGCTGTACGGCCGCGGCTGGGCCGAAGGCGCCCTGGGCACCGTCGTCGCCGCCGTCACGGCCCGGCTCGCGCTCACGCTGGCCTCGCGCCGTGGCGTCCCGCCGGCCAGGCCGGAGGGCCTCGGCGCGGCGGTGGCGGGCACCGTCCCTCCCCGGGGCGCGGCGGCCGTGGCCTGCGCGGTGGTCGCCTGCAGCGCGGCGGCCGGTGCGCTGCAGGGCGGATCCGGCGCCGCCCTGCACCACGCCCTCGCCGCCCTGGCCGGCCTCGGAGCCGCGCAGGTGATGCTGCGTCACTGCGTGCGGCGCTTCGGCGGAGTGACCGGCGACGTGTTCGGCGCGGTGGAGGAGACGGCCGCCACGGTGGCCCTGCTGGCGCTGTCGCTGTCCCTGGGCTAGCGGACCCGCACCGGCGGCGCTCCTCCCCGGACGGCCCCGCCCCCGTGAACCGGGAGCACGGGCGCGCGTAGGCTCGTGCCCGGCGCATCACGGCGGCATCTGCGATGCGCCGGGCACGGTCGGCCACCCTCTCGACCAACACAGACCGGCACACAACTCAACGGAAGCGAGAATTCACCACCGTGACTGCTCTCACTCTCAGCACCTCAGGTGCGGCGACGCTGCGCGCCGACGCACTCGTCGTCGGCCTCGCCAAGGGAGCCAAGGGGCCGGTCGTCGCACCGGGCGCCGAGGCCGTGGACAAGGCGTTCGACGGAAAGCTCGCCACCGTCCTGGAGACCCTCGGCGCCTCCGGTGCCGAGGGCGAAGTGACCAAGCTCCCCGCCCCCTCCGGCCTCAAGGTCCCGGTCGTCATCGCGGTCGGGCTCGGTCCGGTCCCCGCGAAGGACGACGCGTACGACGCGGAGTCACTGCGCCGGGCCGCGGGCAGCGCCGGGCGCGCGCTGAAGGGTTCGAAGAAGGCCGGTTTCGCGCTGCCGACGGAGTCCGCCGAGGACGCCGGGGCCGTCGCGGAGGGCGCCCTGCTGGGTGCCTACGCCTTCACCGCCTACCAGGGCGGCGAGAACAGGCTCGCCCCCAAGGGGGCCAAGGCCGGCGGGAACGACGCGAAGCTCCCCCTCGGCGAGGTCGTCCTGCTCGGCGGCAAGCCGCGTGACAAGGCCTTCAAGGCGGCCGCCGAGCGCGCCGTCGCGGTCACGGAGGAGATCAACCGGGCCCGCGACCTGGTCAACACCCCGCCGAACGACCTGTACCCCGAGTCCTTCGCCGCCGTGGCCAGCGCCGCCGGCAAGGAGCACGGCATCAAGGTGCAGGTCCTGGACGAGAAGGCGCTCGTCAAGGGCGGCTTCGGCGGCCTGCTCGGCGTCGGCCAGGGCTCCACCCACGGCCCGCGGCTGGTCAGGCTCTCCTACACCCACCCCAAGGCGGAGAAGACGCTCGCCCTGGTCGGCAAGGGCATCACCTACGACTCGGGCGGCATCTCCCTCAAGCCGGCGGGCCACAACGAGACGATGAAGTGCGACATGAGCGGTGCCGCCGCCGTGTTCGCCGCCGTCGTCTCCGCCTCCCGCCTCGGCCTCCGGGTCAACGTCACCGGCTGGCTGGCCCTGGCCGAGAACATGCCTTCCGGCAACGCCACCCGCCCCGGCGACGTGCTGCGCATGTACAGCGGCAAGACCGTCGAGGTGCTGAACACCGACGCCGAGGGCCGGCTCGTGCTCGCCGACGCCCTGACCCGCGCCTCCGAGGAGAAGCCGGACGCGATCGTCGACGTGGCGACCCTGACGGGCGCGATGGTCCTGGCCCTGGGCAACCGCACCTTCGGCGTGATGGCCAACGACGACGCGTTCCGTACGTCGATCCACGAGATCGCCGAGGAGGTCGGCGAGGCCTCCTGGCCGATGCCGCTCCCCGCCGACCTGCGCAAGGGCATGGACTCCCCGACCGCGGACATCGCCAACATGGGTGAGCGGATGGGCGGCGGCCTCGTGGCCGGTCTGTTCCTCCAGGAGTTCGTGGGCGAGGGCATCGCCTGGGCGCACCTGGACATCGCGGGCCCGGCCTTCCACGAGGGCGCGCCGTACGGCTACACGCCCAAGGGCGGCACCGGCTCGGCGGTCCGCACACTGGTGCGGCTCGCGGAGCGCACCGCGGCCGGCGACCTCGGCTGAGGCCTGAGCAGGCGTCCGCGCGGATCCCTCACGCGGGGTTCGCTCGCGGCGCACGCGGCCCCGGGCATACGTCCGGGGCCGCGGGTGTTCACCCGGGTGGCTCCGACCGGCATTTTTCCGGACATCTGTACGGATCGGTAACCGGCCGGGCCGGATCTTCGTCCGGCCCGGAGCAGGGGCCAGCGTCCCGTCCGCCCTCAACAAGTGCGAAGATGGGTTCTCGGCAGGACAGGGCCCCCACCACAGGGCCGAATAACGCAAGCGGCCGCACACCAGCCGACCGGCCGGTCACACCCCAGCGACGGGGCCCGGCATACGGCGCACATGCATGGAGGACGTGACGTGGCGAACGACGCCAGCACCGTTTTCGACCTAGTGATCCTCGGCGGTGGTAGCGGCGGTTACGCCGCGGCCCTGCGCGGAGCTCAGCTGGGCCTGGACGTCGCACTGATCGAGAAGGGCAAGGTCGGCGGCACCTGCCTGCACAACGGCTGTATCCCCACGAAGGCGCTGCTGCACGCCGGCGAGATCGCCGACCAGGCCCGCGAGGCCGAGCAGTTCGGCGTGAAGGCCACCTTCGAGGGCATCGACATGGAGGCCGTCCACAAGTACAAGGACGACGTGATCTCGGGCCTGTACAAGGGTCTGCAAGGTCTCATCGCCTCGCGCAAGGTGCACTACATCGAGGGTGAGGGCCGCCTTTCGTCGGCCACCTCGGTGGACGTCAACGGCCAGCGTGTCCAGGGCCGCCACGTGCTGCTGGCGACCGGCTCCGTGCCGAAGTCGCTGCCCGGCCTGGAGATCGACGGCAACCGGATCATCTCCTCGGACCACGCGCTGAAGCTGGACCGCGTCCCGAAGTCCGCGATCGTCCTGGGCGGCGGCGTCATCGGCGTCGAGTTCGCGTCGGCGTGGAAGTCCTTCGGGACCGAGGTCACCATCGTCGAGGGTCTGAAGCACCTGGTCCCGGTCGAGGACGAGAACAGCTCCAAGCTTCTTGAGCGCGCTTTCCGCAAGCGCGGCATCAAGTTCAACCTCGGCACCTTCTTCGACAAGGCCGAGTACACGCAGGACGGCGTGCGGGTGACCCTCGCCGACGGCAAGACCTTCGAGGCGGAGGTGCTGCTGGTCGCGATCGGCCGCGGCCCGGTCTCGCAGGGTCTGGGCTACGAGGAGGCGGGTGTCGCGATGGACCGCGGCTACGTCCTCGTCGACGAGTACATGCAGACCAACGTCCCGACCATCTCGGCCGTCGGCGACCTGGTCCCGACCCTCCAGCTGGCGCACGTCGGCTTCGCCGAGGGCATCCTGGTCGCGGAGCGGCTGGCCGGCCTCAAGACCGTGCCGGTCGACTACGACGGCGTGCCGAAGGTGACGTACTGCCACCCCGAGGTCGCCTCCGTCGGCATCACCGAGGCCAAGGCCAAGGAGATCTACGGTGCGGACAAGGTCGTCGCCCTCAAGTACAACCTCGCGGGCAACGGCAAGAGCAAGATCCTGAAGACCGCGGGCGAGATCAAGCTCGTCCAGGTCAAGGACGGCGCCGTGGTCGGCGTCCACATGGTCGGTGACCGTATGGGCGAGCAGGTCGGCGAAGCCCAGCTGATCTACAACTGGGAGGCGCTGCCGGCCGAGGTCGCGCAGCTCATCCACGCCCACCCGACGCAGAACGAGGCGATGGGCGAGGCCCACCTGGCCCTGGCCGGCAAGCCTCTCCACTCCCACGACTGATCCAGTCCCGGGGACGACCGACCACTTCCGCACATTTGTAAGGAGCAACTGAAACCATGTCGGTTTCCGTAACCCTTCCGGCGCTCGGCGAGAGCGTCACCGAGGGCACTGTCACCCGTTGGCTGAAGGCCGAGGGCGAGCGCGTCGAGGCCGACGAGCCGCTGCTCGAGGTCTCGACCGACAAGGTCGACACCGAGATCCCCGCGCCCGCCTCCGGCGTTCTCTCGTCGATCAAGGTCGCCGAGGACGAGACCGTCGAGGTCGGCGCCGAGCTGGCCGTCATCGACGACGGCTCGGGCGCGTCCGAGGCCGCGGCTCCGGCCGCCGAGCCCGAGGCCGCACCGGCCGAGGAGGCCCCGGCGCCCGCCGCCGAAGCGCCCGCCGCGGAGGCGCCCGCCGCCGAAGCACCCGCCGAGGAGGCGCCCGCCGCCGCTCCGGCCGGTGGCGCCTCCGGCACCGACGTCACCCTCCCCGCGCTCGGTGAGAGCGTCACCGAGGGCACCGTCACCCGCTGGCTGAAGGAGGTCGGCGAGGAGGTCGCGGAGGACGAGCCCCTGCTCGAGGTCTCCACCGACAAGGTCGACACCGAGATCCCCGCGCCGGTCGCCGGCGTTCTCCTGGAGATCGTCGTGGGCGAGGACGAGACCGCCGAGGTGGGCGCCAAGCTCGCCGTCATCGGTGCTCCGGGTTCCGCCCCGGCGGAGGCCGCCCCGGCCCCGGCCGCCGCTCCGGCGGAGGCCGCCCCGGCGGAGGCCGCCCCGGCTCCGGCAGAGGCTCCGGCTGCCCCGGCGCCGGCTCCGGCAGAGGCTCCGGCTGCCCCGGCGCCGGCTCCGGCCGCCCCGGCTCCCGCCCCTGCCGCACCGGCACCGGCTGCCGCCCCGGCCCCCGCCGCTCCGGCTCCGGCCGCTCCGGCCGCGTCCGCCGGTGACGACGGCGCGTACGTCACGCCGCTGGTCCGCAAGCTCGCCTCCGAGAACGGCGTCGACCTGGGCGCGGTGAAGGGCACCGGCGTCGGTGGCCGCATCCGCAAGCAGGACGTCGTCGCCGCCGCGGAGGCCGCCAAGGCCGCCGCAGCCGCTCCGGCTCCGGCCGCCGCCGCTCCCGCGGCCAAGGCCGCGCCGAAGGTCGAGGCGTCCCCGCTGCGCGGTCAGACGGTCAAGATGACCCGCATGCGCAAGGTCATCGGCGACAACATGATGAAGGCCCTGCACTCGCAGGCCCAGCTGACCTCGGTCCTCGAGGTCGACATCACCAGGCTGATGAAGCTGCGCAACCAGGCGAAGGAGTCCTTCGCCGCCCGTGAGGGCGTCAAGCTGTCCCCGATGCCGTTCTTCGTGAAGGCGGCGGCCCAGGCGCTGAAGGCCCACCCGGTCGTCAACGCCCGGATCAACGAGGACGAGGGCACCATCACGTACTTCGACTCGGAGAACATCGGCATCGCCGTGGACGCCGAGAAGGGTCTGATGACCCCGGTCATCAAGGGTGCGGGCGACCTGAACATCGCCGGTATCGCGAAGAAGACCGCCGAGCTGGCCGGCAAGGCCCGCGGTGGCGGCCTCACCCCGGACGACATGTCCGGCGCGACCTTCACCGTCAGCAACACCGGTTCGCGCGGTGCGCTGTTCGACACGGTCATCGTGCCGCCGAACCAGGCGGCCATCCTGGGCATCGGTGCCACGGTCAAGCGTCCGGCGGTCATCGAGACCGCCGAGGGCACCGTCATCGGCGTCCGCGACATGACCTACCTCTCGCTCTCCTACGACCACCGTCTGGTGGACGGCGCGGACGCCGCCCGTTACCTGACCACGGTCAAGGCGATCCTCGAGGCGGGCGAGTTCGAGGTCGAGCTCGGTCTCTGAGCCGTACAGCTGTAACCAGCCTCACCAGCGGCGCCCCCGTCCGGAACACTTCCGGACGGGGGCGCCGCCGTATTGTCTAGGCACCACCGGTCGTATCCGGCCGCCGTGTCGGCGCAGGCAGCACCGGTTCGCCCCGAAGGAGCCACTCATGACCCCGCCCGTCGTCCACTCGCTGCGCGAGCAGATCCGCGAGCACATCGTGGAAGGGATAGTCAGCGGGCGCTGGAAGCCGGGTGAGCGGATCGTGGAGCGCCGTATCGCGACCGAGCTGGAGGTCAGCCAGACGCCCGTACGGGAGGCGCTGCGGGAGCTGGAGACACTGCGGCTGATCGAGTCGGCGCCCAACAAGGGCGTCCGGGTACGCAATCTCACCGCGGCCGATCTGGAGGAGAGCTACCCCGTACGGGCCGGGCTCGAGCAGATCGCGGCGGAGCTGGCGGCCCCCGCGCTCGCCGAGGACTGCTCGGCACTCGCCCCGCACGTGGCGGCACTGTACGAGGCGGACCGGCTGGCCGACGGCGAGGCGCAGGTGCGGCACACCGTGGCCTTCCACCGGGAGATGGTGCGGGCCGCCGGGAACGCCGTCCTGCTGCACACCTGGGAGGGCCTGGGCATCGAGGTGTTCACCGCCCTGTCGATCCGCTGGCTGGGCACCGTGCAGAAGTCGTACGCGGAGGAGCACGAGGCCCTCATCGAGGCGTTCCTGCGGCGGGACCCGCAGATCGCGGTGATGGTGAAGGAGCACGTCCTCGGGTGCGCGCCGCGCGCCTGAGAGCGACCCTCGGGCAGACGCGCCCATCTGCGTCACCGGGCGCTCCACCGTGCAGGTCAGCGCCCGTTTCGCCCCCTTGATCCCGTCACTCCGTGCCCTCTTTCGCGGCACCGCATGCCACTTTTCTTCATATCGAGAAGTTTTGCCCTTCACCCTTTGATCGATCATCGATCGGCGACTTACAGTTCAGTCGCGGGCCCACCGGCCCGATCGCCCTGTCCTGCCAGTCAGGGCCTTCTCCACCCCCCTCCACTCCGGAAGGCGGCGATCATGACCGACCCCGTAGCAAAGCTTCCGAGCGAGCTCGACCAGCTCCCGGACCGCGACCCCGAGGAGACCGCCGAATGGGCGGCCTCCCTGGACGCCGTCACCAAGGCAGCGGGCCCGCACCGCGCCGCGTACCTGATGCGGCGTTCGCTCCAGCACGCGGAGGGCGCCGGTATCGCGCTGCCCAAGCTGCTGGAGAGCGATTACGTCAACACCATCCCCACCTCCGCCGAGCCCGAGTTCGACGGCGACCTGGAGATGGAATCGAAGATCACCGCGTGGAACCGCTGGAACGCGGCCGCGATGGTCACCCGTGGCGCCCGGTACGGCGTCGGAGGCCACATCGCCACGTTCGCCTCGGCGGCATGGCTGTACGAGACCGGCTTCAACCACTTCTTCCGCGGCAAGGAAGGTGACGGCTCCGGCGACCAGCTCTACATCCAGGGCCACGCCTCGCCCGGCATCTACGCCCGCGCCTTCCTCGACGGCCGCCTCAGCGAGCAGCAGCTCGACAACTTCCGCCAGGAGTCGGGGGGCAACGGCCTGCCGTCCTACCCCCACCCGCGGCGGCTGCCCTGGCTGTGGGAGTTCCCCACGGTGTCGATGGGTCTCGGCCCGCTCTCGGCGATCTACCAGGCGCGCTTCAACCGCTATCTGACCAACCGCAGCATCAAGGACACGTCGAACTCGCACGTCTGGGCCTTCCTGGGCGACGGCGAGATGGACGAGCCCGAGTCGACCGCCGCCCTCGCCCTCGCGGCCCGTGAGCAGCTGGACAACCTGACCTTCGTCATCAACTGCAACCTGCAGCGTCTCGACGGCCCGGTCCGCGCCAACTTCCGCGTGGTCCAGGAGCTGGAGGGCGCGTTCCGCGGTGCGGGCTGGAACGTCATCAAGACGCTCTGGGGCAACGCCTGGGACGAGCTGTTCCAGCTCGACACCACCGGTGCGCTGATCCGCCGGCTCCGTGAGGTCCCGGACGCGCAGTTCCAGACGTACGCGACGCGCGACGTGGCCTACATCCGCGAGCACTTCTTCGGCTCCGAGCCCGCGCTCGCCGAGCTGGCGAAGCTGCTGAGCGACGCGAAGATCGCCGAGTGTTTCTACAGCTCCCGCGGCGGCCACGAGGCCCGCAAGGTGTACGCGGCCTACCGCGCGGCCGTCGAGCACAAGGGCGCGCCGACCGTGATCCTGGCCCAGACGGTCAAGGGCTACACGCTCGGCAAGGGCTTCGAGTCCAAGAACGCCAACCACCAGATGAAGAAGCTGTCGATCGACGAGTTCAAGGGCATGCGCGAGCTGCTCGGCCTCCCGATCCCGGACAGCGCCTTCGAGGACGGGCTGGTTCCCTACGGCCACCCGGGCGCCGACTCCCCCGAGGTCCGCTACCTCCAGGAGCGCCGTGCCGCCCTCGGCGGTCCGGCACCCGCCCGCCGGGTGCACACGGTGGCGCTGCCGCAGCCGGAGGAGCGCGCCTTCAAGGCCCTGTACAAGGGGTCCGGCAAGCAGGAGATGGCCACCACCATGGCGTTCGTCCGCCTGGTGAAGGACCTGATGCGGGACAAGGAGACCGGCAGGCGCTGGGTCCCGATCGTCCCGGACGAGGCCCGTACCTTCGGTATGGAGTCGCTGTTCCCCTCGGCCGGCATCTACTCCCCGCTCGGCCAGACGTACGAGCCGGTCGACCGCGACCAGCTGATGTACTACAAGGAGGCCAAGGACGGCCAGATCCTCAACGAGGGGATCACCGAGGCCGGGGCCATGGCCGACTTCATCGCCGCCGCCTCGTCGTACGCGACGCACGGCGAGACGATGATCCCGTTCTACATCTTCTACTCGATGTTCGGCTGGCAGCGGACCGGCGACCAGATGTGGCAGCTCGCCGACCAGCTCGGCAAGGGCTTCATCGTCGGCGCCACGGCCGGCCGTACGACCCTGACGGGTGAGGGCCTCCAGCACGCGGACGGCCACTCCCACCTGATCGCGTCCACGAACCCGGCGTCGCTCAACTACGACCCGGCGTTCGCGTACGAGATCGCGGTGATCGTCAAGGACGGTCTGCGCCGGATGTACGGCCCGGACGCCGAGGACGTCTTCTACTACCTGACGGTCTACAACGAGCCGAAGCAGCAGCCCGCGATGCCCGAGGGCGTCGAGGAGGGCATCGTCAAGGGCCTGTACCGCTTCAAGGAGGGCACGCCCGCCGAGGCGGACGCGCCGCGCCTCCAGCTGATCGGTTCCGGTACGGCGATCCACTGGGCCCTGGAGGCCCAGGAGCTGCTGGCCGCCGACTGGGGTGTCACGGCCGACGTCTGGTCCGCCACCTCGTGGGGCGAGCTGCGCCGTGACGCGCTGGAGTCCGACGAGGCGCTGCTCCGCGGCGAGGAGCGCGTGCCGTACGTGACCCAGGCGCTCTCCGGCGCACCGGGCCCGGTCCTCGCGGTCAGCGACTGGATGCGTGCGGTCCCGGACCAGATCAGCCAGTGGGTCGAGCAGGACTGGTCCTCGCTCGGCACGGACGGCTTCGGCCTCTCCGACACCCGCGAGGGGGCGCGCCGCCACTTCGGCGTCGACGCCCGGTCCGTCGCCGTCGCCGCGCTGGCCCAGCTGGCCCGCCGCGGCGAGATCCCGGCCTCGAAGGTCAAGGAGGCCCGGGAGAAGTACGGGATGTGAGTCCACGGCGTGGGCGGCTACCGGTTCGCCCGGTACCCGCCCACGCCGTACTCGCCGGGCCCGCCGCACAATGGTCGGATGCGTGCTGCCCGGCTGATCAAGATGGTGCTGCTCCTGCAGTCCCGGCCCTCCATGACCGCCGCCGAACTGGCCGGCGAGCTGGAGGTGTCGGAGCGCACCGTGACCCGGGACGCCCAGGCGCTCTCCGAGGCGGGCGTGCCGGTGTACGCCGACCGCGGCCGGGCCGGGGGCTACCGCCTCGTGGGCGGCTACCGCACGCGGCTCACCGGGCTGGCCCGTCACGAGGCCGAGGCCCTCTTCCTGTCCGGGCTGCCCACCGCCCTGCGCGAGATGGGGCTCGACGACGCCGCTTCGGCCGCCCGGCTCAAGGTCTCGGCAGCCCTGCTCCCCTCGCTCCGGGACGCCTCGCACACCGCCGCCCAGCGCTTCCACCTGGACGCCCCCGGCTGGTACCACGACCCGGTCGCCCCCGGACTGCTGCCCGCCGTCGCGGAGGCCGTCTGGGACGACCGCCTGCTGCGGGCCCGCTACCGCCGCCGGCCGTCGGGCGAGGTGGAGCGGGAGCTGGCGCCGTACGGACTCGTCCTGAAGGCGGGGGTCTGGTACCTGTGCGCCCGCGCCGGGGACGACTTCCGGGTGTACCGGATCGACCGGTTCACCGGCATCGCCGTCACGGAGACCCGCTTCGTACGGGACGAGGACTTCGACCTGCCGCGCTTCTGGGAGGAGCGGGCCGCGCAGTTCGCCCGGTCCATCCTGCGCACCGAGGTGACCGTGCGGCTGTCGGAGGAGGGCGTACGGCGGCTGGCGCACGTCGTGGACCGGGCCGCCGCCGACGAGGCACTGGCCGGGGCCCCGGACCCGGACGGGAACGGCCGGCGCACGGTCGTCCTGCCGGTCGAGTCCGAGGAGGTGGCGTACAGCCAGTTGCTGACCCTCGGCGCCGACGTCGAGGTCCTCGCCCCCGCCTCCCTGCGCGAACGTTTTGCCGATACCGCCGAACGACTGCGCGACCTCTATCACTGAAGTGGCCCGGAAGTGATGCCGAAGGCTTCATTTCGGTGTCTGGGCGTGCGTCGCCCGCCGTCGGGGCAGATGCTGGACCCGTGATGGACGAGACGGAGTTCTGGGAGATCATCGACAGCACCCGCGAGGCCGCCGAGGGCGACCCCGAGGACCACGCCGACCTGCTCGTCGAACGGCTGGTGCAGCTCGATCCCGACTCCGTGCTGGACTTCGCCAGGCATTTCGAGGCCCGCTACAACCGCGCGTACCGCTGGGACCTGTGGGGCGCGGCGGCCGTGCTGCTCGGCGGGGCGGGTGACGACGCGTTCGACGACTTCCGCTGCTGGCTGATCGCACAGGGCCGGGAGGTCTTCGAAGGCGCGGTGCACGATCCTGACGGCCTGGCCGAGCTGCTGGAGGACTTCGACGAGGAGCTCGACGGGAACGGCGAGGACCTCGGCTACGCCGCCGACGAGGCCTACGAGCAGCTCACCGGCGTGGTCACCCCCGACCTCGGGCTGCCGCCGCAGCCGGCGGAACCGGTGGGCACGCCCTTCGGCTTCGACGACGACGCGGCACTGGCGGAGCGTTACCCCGCGCTCTGGGAACGCTTCGGTCCTGTCTGAGCCACGGGCGGCGGGCACCCGGTCCAGGGCCGATTTCAGGCCGTCAGCGAACGGCCCATCAGGACGTCGTCGACGTACCGTCCGCCCAGGAGGAACTCCCCGGGCAGGACGCCCTCGACCGCGAAGCCCTCAGACGCGTAGAGCGCCCGCGCGGCGTCGTTGTGGCCGAGCACGCGCAGGGTGAGCCGTCCGGCGCCCTGCCGCCGCGCCTCGGCGTACGAGGCGCGCAGCAGCGCCCGCGCGACGCCGTGGCGCCGCGCCCAGTCGGCCACGGCGAGGCCCTGTATCTGGCGGACGTGGGAGTTGCAGGCGAGCGGGGTGGGACGGCCCAGCCGGAGGTAGCCGGCCGCACGCACCGGGCCCGCGCCCGTGACGGCCTCGGCGACCAGGAACTCCCCGGGCGGGTGCCGGTCGTCGAAGAAGGGCCCGTAGGGCGGCTGCGGCCTCGGCTGCACGGCGTGGAGGGTCGACCAGGTGGCCCGGTCGAGCTCGCCGAGGGCGGTCTCGTCCTCGGGCACGGCGGGACGGACGGGGCGGAGGGACCGTAGCTGCGGTGCGGACATGCGCGCCACTGTGCCACGCGCGGCCTGTTTCCCCGCCTCCGTTTCCGCGTGACCGGGGTCTCATGGGGCAGGATGGGCGGCATGCCGCACTCCCGAATCGCCGTCAGCGGATCGACCGGACTCATCGGAGCGGCGCTCGTGCGCTCGCTGCGCGCCGACGGGCACGAGGTGGTGCGTCTCGTGCGCCGCCCGGCCGCCACCGGCGACGAGGTGGAGTGGGACCCGAAGCGCCAGTACGTCGATGTGGCGGGCCTGGCCGGCTGCGACGCGGTCGTCCACCTCGCCGGCGCCGGGGTCGGGGACCATCGGTGGACCGAGGCGTACAAGCGGGAGATCCGTGACAGCCGGGTGCTCGGCACGGCGGCCGTCGCCGAGGCGGTGGCCTCCCTGGACACCCCGCCGAAGGTGCTGCTGTCCGGGTCCGCCGTCGGCTACTACGGGGACACCGGCGACCGCGCCGTCGACGAGGGCGCACCGCCCGGCGAGGGCTTCCTGCCGTCCGTGTGCGTGGAGTGGGAGGAGGCCACCGCTCCCGCCGAGGAGGCGGGCGTGCGCACGGTCCACGCCCGGACCGGTCTGGTCGTGTCCCGGCGGGGCGGGGCCTGGGGGCGGCTCTTCCCGCTGTTCAAGGCGGGGCTCGGCGGGCGGATGGGCAACGGCCGGCAGTACTGGAGCTTCATCGCGCTGCACGACCACATCGCGGCGCTCCGGCACATCCTGGACACGGAGACGCTGTCCGGTCCGGTGAATCTGACGGGCCCCTCCCCCGTGACCAACGGCCAGGTGACGGCCGCGATGGGGCGGGTGCTGCGGCGCCCCACCCTGTTCACCGCGCCGGCGCCCGCGCTGAAGGCCGCGCTCGGGGAATTCGCGGGGGACGTCCTGGTCAGCCAGCGGGTGCTGCCCGGCCAACTTCTCGACTCGGGCTTCGCGTTCGCCTTCCCCGGGATCGACGACGCCATCCGCGCCGCACTGCGCTGACGGCGGCCTGGCCTGCCCGGAGGCCCCGGCGCCGGGCCGCCGTGCGACCCCGTGCTCCGGTGCCCGGGGTGCGCGCGACTGCGCCTGTCTCGGCCATCCGCCTAGCCTCGACCCGAACTCGGGCATTCCGGGGGCCTGTCGGGGGCAATAGCCCCCCACAGTCGCACCGACTCGGGGAGGGGCACGTGCTCAGGGCAGACACAGCAGACCACGCGGATGTGGTCATCATCGGGGCCGGGATCGCCGGCCTGTCGGCGGCCCACCAGCTGATCAGCGCGGGAGTGGACGTCAGCGTCCTGGAGGCCGCCGCGCACGTCGGCGGCCGGATGTCCACCCACGAGGTGGACGGGTTCCGGCTCGATCATCTGAATCCGCTGTTCAGTTCCGCGTATCCGGAGCTGAGGACCACCCCGGGGCTCGACAAACTGGTGCTGCGGGACTTCGCCCCAGGGGTGCTCGTCCACAGCGGGGGGCGGCAGTACCGCGCCGGGGACGTGCGGAGCGCGAGGGGCGCACTTCGCGCTGTGCGCTCCCGGTCGAGCGCCCCTCGCGCGCCCTTGGGCGGGGCCATCGAACAGGCCAGGCTCGGTGCCTGGCTGGCCCGCCTCGCCACCACTCCGGAGTCCCGGATCCTGGCCCGGCCCGACCAGGCCGCGCTCGGGGCGCTGTCGGCGCGCGGCCTCTCACCACGGGTCGTCAACGGATTCCTGCGCCCCCTGCTCTCGGCGCTGCTCGGCGACCCCGGGCTCGGCACGTCGAGCCGCGTGGCCGACCTCACCCTCCGGGACTACGCGCGCGGCCGCCTCTGTGTGCCCTCGCGCGGGTCCGCGACGCTGCCGGAGCTGCTGGCGGCCGCCCTGCCGCCCGGGACCGTACGCACCGGGGTCCATGTGACGGCCGCCGACATCAGCTCCGTACGCACCAAGGAGCACGGCGAGCTCGGCTGCCGTTCGCTCCTGCTGGCCACCGGCGCCGGAGCCGCCGCCGAACTGCTGCCGGGCCTGCGGATGCCGTCGTTCCACCCGGCGACCGTGCTGCACCACACCGCCCCGGAGGCGTCGGCGCCGACGACCGGAGGCCGTCTGCTGCTGGACGCGGACCGCTCGGGGCCGGTCGCCCACACCGCCGTGATGAGCGAGGTCGACCCCTCGCGTGCCCCGCGCGGCAGGGCCCTGATCACCTCCACGGTGTTCGGCCCTCCTCCGCGGGACCTCGACGGCGAGGTGCGCGCGCACCTCGCCGCGCTGTACGGCACTCCCACCGACGACTGGGAGCTGCTGGCCGCCCGTCACGACCCGGAGGCCGTCCCCGCCATGCCGCCGCCGCACGACCCCCGGCGGCCGGTCCGGCTGCTCGCCGGGCTGTACGTGTGCGGCGACCACCGGGACACCAGCACGGTCCAGGGAGCACTGCGCTCGGGCAGGCGCGCCGCCTCGGCGATCCTCACGGACCTGGGGGTGCGCCCAGGACAGGCGGACGGGACGGAGCTGCCCGCCGCCGCGTAGCCCTCCCGTCCCGGCCGGGCCCGGCCCGGCCGGACGAAGTGTCCCGGGTCAGCCCAGCGCGGCGACCCGGTCGCGGTATCCCCGCACGGCGACGGCGTCCCTGTACGGCTCCAGGCGGTGCTCGAACTCCCGTACGTACTCCGTCGCGCGCACCGAACGCATCTCCACCGCCTGCTGGGCCGCTTCCGCGCCCAGCAGGCACGCCTGGTCCAGCTCGCCCAGCCCGAGCCGGGAGCAGGCCAGCACCACCCGGCAGAAGAGTCTGCTCCGGGCGTACGCCGGTGCGCGCAGCTGGAGTGACCGCTCGGCGTGCTGGGCGGCCACGCGGTACTGCTGCAGGTCGCGGTGGCAGTGGGCGAACTCGTCGGCCAGCTGGGCCTCGTCGAAGTAACGGGCCCAGTGCGGCACGTCGTCCCCGGGACGCGAGGCCCCGAGCGCGCGTTCCGCCCGTACGAGGGCGGCGACACAGGCCCTGGTCTCGCCGAGGACGCCGTGTCCGCGGGCCTCGACCGCGTGCAGCAGGGCCATGACGACGGGCGGCGCGGAGGAGCCGATGCCCTGGTGGGCGACGCGTGCGAGCTGGACGGCCTCCCTGCCGTGGCCGAGGTAGACCGCCTGCCTGCTCATCGTGATCAGGACGAACGCCCCGTACGCCCGGTCCCCGGCCGCCTGGGCGAGCCGCAGCGCCTGGACGAAGTAGCGCTGGGCGAGGCCGTGTGCCGCGATGTCGTACGAGGTCCATCCGGCCAGCCGGGTCAGGTCGGCCGCTGCGGAGAACAGCCGGCGGCCCAGCGCCTCGCCGTAGCTGCCGCGGAGCATGGGCTCGGCCTCGTGTTCCAGGTACCGGACGAGGGCCTGCCTGGCGTGGCCTCCGCCGTAGGCGTTGTCCAGCGTGCGGAAGAGCTCGCACACCGAGCGCAGGGCGGCGACGTCACCGCTGCCGACCCGCTGCCCGGTGCCACGGTCGGTCTGCCGCTGGCGAGGGACGCCCGGGGGCGGTGCCGCGGGGGCGGGCGGGCGGGAGGAGCCGGGCCCACGGATGCCGCCGGCCCGGACTCCCGGGAGGCCCGCTCCGTGCGTCGCTCCTGGGGCGCCGGGCGCCCGCAGTGTGCCGGCCCCGTTGGCCTGGTGGAGGCCGTGCGGGGCCCTGGCCACGTGGGGCTCGGCGGACGTGCGCGGGGCGGGCAGGGCCGTGGTGCCGACGGCGCGGTCCGGCGGTGCGCCCCGGCCGACCCGTTCGTCGGCCCGTCCGATGAGCCAGTCCCGGCTGGGGACGACCAGTCCGGCGGGTGTGAACGCGATCTTGCGCAGCTCCGCGTGGCTGCCCGAGTCCTTGCGCCACAGCCCGCTGACGATGTCGACGGCTTCCGCGGGCGTGGCCGCGAACTCCAGGCCGGCGTAGACGGGCGCACACGCGTCCAGACCCAGGTCCTGCGCGGTGAGCCGGCGCCCGAGACGTCTGGTGAAGACCTCGGCGATCAGCGCGGGGGTGGTGCCCCGGGGCTGCTGGCCACGCAGCCAGCGGGTGACCGAGGTCTTGTCGTATCGCAGGTCGAGCCCGTGTTCGAGGCCGAGCTGGTCCACCCGGCGGGCCAGGCCCGCATGGGAGAACCCTGCCTCCGCGATGAGGGCAGCGAGCCGTCGGTTCGGGGTGCGCTGCGGAGGTCGTTCCGACATCAGCTGTAAGGTCTCCTGCCTTCGGCGCCGGGCGGGCAGCCCTTACGGGCTCTCCCACGATCGGGAGCGGGCGGGCCCGTTATGGAACGGCGCGAACTTAACCGCCCCGGCGGTGGCGCCGACGACCTTCGCTCCACATTCATCCGATCGTGTGAGGATTGTCGGATCGCTGACGGGAATCCGCCCGCGCGCAGCCTGCCGGATCCCGTGTTCCGGAGCGGTCGTACAGTGGCTGAGGGCGCACATGCATGGTGACGCGGCTCCGGGGAAACCCCCCGGCCCTCCGGCACCGCGAGTAGGGAGGCACCCGAGTGAGTGAGCTGCGGTTCGTCCGTCTGGGATTCGGTGAGGAACGGGTCGACTACCAGGAGGCCTGGCAGAAGCAGCGTGAGGTGCACGCCGCCCGGTTCGAGGACGCCGTCCCCGACACCTGCCTGCTCCTCGAGCACCCGCCCGTCTACACGGCGGGGCGCCGCACCACGGAGAGCGAACGCCCGCTGGACGGCACCCCCGTCGTCGACGTCGACCGCGGCGGGAAGATCACCTGGCACGGACCGGGACAGCTCGTCGGCTACCCGATCCTGAAGCTGCCCCGCCCGGTGGATGTGGTCGCCCATGTCCGTCGTCTCGAGGACGCGCTGATCGGTGCGGCCGCGGAGTTCGGCGTGGAGACCAGCCGGGTCGAGGGCCGCAGCGGTGTCTGGGTGCTCGGCGACCCGGTCGGGGACCGCCCCGCGCTCGGCGGGCTCTCCCTCGACTTCGACCCCCGCCTGCACGACGAGGAGTTCGACCCCCGGCTGAACGGCCCCGAGTACGCGCCGTCCAACGCCGGCCAGCGCCGCGAGGACCGCAAGCTGGCCGCGATCGGCATCCGGGTCGCCAAGGGCGTGACCATGCACGGCTTCGCGCTGAACGTGAACCCGGACAACACCTGGTTCGACAGGATCGTGCCGTGCGGCATCCGGGACGCGGGCGTGACCTCGCTCTCGAACGAGCTGGGACGCGAGATCACGATCGCCGAGGTCCTCCCGGTCGTGGAGAAGCACCTGAGGGACGTCCTGGAGAACGCGGAGCTCGCGCCCCGCACCGTCGGGGCCCCGGAGCCCCCGCGGGCCGCGGCCCCCGCCTGAGGCCCCGCGCGGGCCCGTCGGAATAGGGCCTGTCGGCCACAGGTTGGCCATACGTAAGACCGTTCTAACCACGGGCGTACCCTGGTGTTCGCCGAAGAATCCAATGCAGCGAAAGCAAAGGGGTGCCGGAGTGTCCGGTGTCGCACCCGACGGGCGCAAGATGCTGCGCCTGGAGGTCCGAAACAGCCAGACCCCCATCGAGCGCAAGCCCGAGTGGATCAAAACCCGGGCGAAGATGGGCCCCGAGTACACGAAGATGCAGGCGCTCGTGAAGGGCGAGGGTCTGCACACCGTGTGCCAGGAGGCCGGCTGTCCGAACATCTACGAATGCTGGGAAGACCGCGAGGCGACGTTCCTCATCGGCGGCGACCAGTGCACCCGGCGCTGTGACTTCTGCCAGATCGACACGGGGAAGCCGCAGGCGCTGGACCGTGACGAGCCCCGCCGCGTGGGCGAGTCCGTCGTGACGATGGACCTGAACTACGCCACGATCACCGGCGTCGCGCGCGACGACCTGGAGGACGGCGGCGCGTGGCTGTACGCCGAGACCGTGCGCCAGATCCACGCCCAGACCGCGGGGCGGGAGGGCGGCGCCACGAAGGTGGAGCTGCTCATCCCCGACTTCAACGCGGAGCCCGCTCAGCTCGCCGAGGTCTTCTCCTCGCGCCCGCAGGTACTCGCGCACAACGTCGAGACGGTGCCGCGGATCTTCAAGCGGATCCGGCCCGGTTTCCGTTACGAGCGCTCCCTCGAGGTCATCACGCGGGCCCGGGAGGCCGGCCTGGTGACGAAGTCCAACCTGATCCTCGGCATGGGCGAGACCCGCGAGGAGGTCAGCGAGGCACTCCAGGACCTGCACGACGCGGGTTGCGAGCTCATCACGATCACGCAGTACCTGCGGCCCTCCGCGCGGCACCACCCGGTCGAGCGCTGGGTGAAGCCGCATGAGTTCGTGGAGCTGAAGGACGAGGCCGACGCGATCGGTTACTCCGGCGTCATGTCGGGGCCGCTGGTGCGCTCCTCGTACCGCGCGGGACGTCTCTTCCAGCAGGCGATGGAACGCCGCGGCGCGACCGCCGCGACCGCGCCGGCCGTGTGAATCGGCGCACAAGAGAATACTGAGCAGTAGTAGCCGCAACGACGCGGCCCTTACGTCTCCCGCAGGTCGGGGGCCCGTATGGGCCGCGTCGGCGTGCGCGGCGCCGAAATCAGAGTTTCATTGGTGTTTGACCGACCGGTCATGCACTGGTAACACCAAGCAGTGACCCTAGGTACATGCACGGTGGCTCCCGCGGCCGCCGTCGTCATTGCTTCCCGCTACCCAGTGCGCGCCGGGCGCGCGCATCCGCTCCGAGGGGGAACACCCGCCATGCAGGCCGCACCGGTACGAGCCAACGCCATCCCGACCGTCACCACCGCACTCCGCGCGGTCGAGTCACTGCTGATGAGCAGCGGCCAGCGCACCGCCCGTCGCAACGCCTGGACGGCGGTCCTCGAGGACCGCCGCAGGGCGCAGGACCGGGTCGAGGCGGAACATGTGCTGAAGGCCGTGGCCGACCACCGTTCCTAGGTCACTCCCGGGCCACGTAAACTTCGGTACATGGCGAGGAAGGCAAACACTGAAGGCGCGGACAGCGCCGAGAACGCAGGGCGGCTCAAGCAGATCGCCCTGACCTACAAGATGACCAGGCGGTCGGACCCCAAGGTGGGTCTTGTCGTCGCGGGTGTGGGAATCATCACCTTCGGTGTCCTCCTCGCCATCGGCTTCCTGATCGGTCACCCGGTCTACGCGGGCATCCTGGGCTTCGTCCTGGCTTTCCTGGCGATGGCGATCATCTTCGGACGGCGTGCCGAGCGCGCGGCCTTCGGTCAGATGGAGGGCCAGCCGGGCGCGGCGGCGGCGGTGCTGGACCGGGTGGGCCGCGGATGGACCACGACCCCGGCCGTCGCGATGAACCGCAGCCAGGACGTCGTCCACCGGGCGGTCGGCAAGGCGGGCATCGTCCTGGTGGCGGAGGGCAACCCGAACCGGGTGAAGAGCCTGCTGGCGGCCGAGAAGAGGCGGATGGCCCGCATCGTCATCGACGTACCGGTGCACGACATCATCGTCGGCGACGGCGAGGGCCAGGTGCCGCTGAAGAAGGTGCGCACCACGATGCTGAAGCTTCCGCGGGTCCTCACCGGCCCGCAGGTGACCGCGGCCAACGACCGTCTCCGGGCGATGGGCGACCTGATGAGCAACATGCCGCTGCCCAAGGGCCCGATGCCGAAGGGCATGCGGATGCCGCGCGGCGGAAAGATGCGCTGACCGAGCACCTGCCATGAGAGCGGCCCCGGACGACACACTCGTCCGGGGCCGCTCTCTTCGTCTCTCCGGGTGCCCCGGCTGCGGAGGGCGTCTCAGCTCTCCGGGTGCCCCGGCTGCGGAGGGCGTCTCAGCTACGGACCTGGACGGCGCGGGCCAGCCGGTCGTGGAGGCCGCGGCTGTCGCGGTCCCAGACGAGGGCGGGAATCACGAGGAGGAGCAGCACGCTCCGGACCACGACCCGCACGACACCGAGCCGTCCGCCGTCCTCACCGATGACGCGGAGCCCCAGGAGACGCTTGCCGGGAGTGGAGCCGACGGTTCCGACCGTCAGCAGGCTCATGACGAGAAAGACGGCGAGCGCCCAGTTCCCGGCCGCCTGCTGGTCACCGCGAGCGAGCAGTCCGTATGCGATCACCATGCTCACGGCCCAGTCGATGAAGAGGGCCCCGAAGCGCCGGCCGAGCGGGGCCACGGACCCCGGGCCTTCCTGGGGCAGACCGAGGCGCTCGCCCCGGTAACCGAAGTCGGCGCCCATCTGCTCGGCCGCCGCGCGCGGCCCCGAGAGCCACGATCCGATTGCTTGCCTGTTGTCCACCCGTCCACGGTACTGCGCCCGTGCTTGCACCAGGCCGGGCGGGGCACCGAACACGTCGTCGAGGTGCCGCTCACAGGCACCCTGGTTAACTTGTGCGAAACAAATGGGTCATGCTGGAGAAATCCCGTCTGCCTATGGTCGGGTCCAGCGTGTGCCACCGCACTGGCCACACAAACGAGCTGCAACCCCGCCCTTTCCCGGGTCGGGAGTAGGAGGAGTTGGATGTTCCAGAACGCCGACGAAGTCCAGAAGTACATCGCCGACAACGACGTCAAGTTCGTCGACGTCCGGTTCTGCGACCTGCCGGGTGTGATGCAGCACTTCACGATCCCGGCGGCGTCCTTCGACCCGGCCGAGGAACTGGCTTTCGACGGCTCGTCGATCCGCGGCTTCCAGGCCATCCACGAGTCCGACATGGCGCTCCGCGCGGACCTGACGACGGCCCGGGTCGACCCGTTCCGCCGCGACAAGACCGTGAACATCAACTTCTTCATCCACGACCCGATCACCGGCGAGCAGTACAGCCGTGACCCCCGGAACGTGGCCAAGAAGGCCGAGGCCTACCTCGCCTCGACCGGCATCGCCGACACCGCGTACTTCGGCCCCGAGGCCGAGTTCTACGTCTTCGACAACGTCCGCTTCCAGACGTCGGCGAACGAGAGCTTCTACCACATCGACTCCGAGGCCGGCGCCTGGAACACCGGTGCGGTCGAGAACAACCGTGGTTACAAGGTCCGCTACAAGGGCGGCTACTTCCCGACCCCGCCGGTCGACCACTTCGCCGACCTGCGCGCCGAGATCTCCATGGAGCTGGACAAGAACGGCCTCCAGGTCGAGCGCCAGCACCACGAGGTCGGCACCGCGGGCCAGGCCGAGATCAACTACAAGTTCAACACGCTGCTCGCCGCGGCCGACGACCTGATGCTCTTCAAGTACATCGTGAAGAACGTCGCCTGGCGCAACGGCAAGACCGCGACCTTCATGCCGAAGCCGATCTTCGGCGACAACGGCTCGGGCATGCACGTCCACCAGTCCCTGTGGTCCGGCGGCTCCCCGCTGTTCTACGACGAGCAGGGCTACGCGGGCCTCTCGGACATGGCGCGCTACTACATCGGCGGCATCCTGAAGCACGCCCCGTCGCTGCTGGCCTTCACCAACCCCACGGTGAACTCCTACCACCGCCTGGTCCCCGGCTTCGAGGCCCCGGTCAACATGGTGTACTCGCAGCGCAACCGCTCCGCCGCGATGCGTATCCCGATCACGGGCTCCAACCCGAAGGCGAAGCGCGTCGAGTTCCGCGCCCCCGACCCGTCCTCGAACCCGTACCTGGCGTTCTCGGCCCTGCTGATGGCCGGCCTGGACGGCGTCAAGAACAAGATCGAGCCCCCGGAGCCGATCGACAAGGACCTCTACGAGCTGGCCCCCGAGGAGCACGCGGGCGTCCAGCAGGTCCCGACCTCGCTCCCGGCGGTGCTCGAAGCGCTCGAGGCCGACCACGAGTACCTCCAGGCCGGCGGCGTCTTCACGCCCGACCTGATCGAGACGTGGATCGACTACAAGCGCACCAACGAGATCGCCCCGATCCAGCTGCGCCCGCACCCGCACGAGTTCGAGCTGTACTTCGACCTCTAGCCGGTCCGGGAGCCCTGGCTCCCCCGCGGCCGGAAGGGCCGCCGCCCCAGACCTTGGGGCGGCGGCCCTTCGACGTGCCCAGGATCCGCGGTGCGCGGGTCAGTCCGCCAGCAGTCCGCGCAGCTCCGCGACCGCCTCGTGGAGGTGTTCCGCGAAGGCGTGCATCTGGTCCGCCACCGCGCGCGGGGTGCTCAGGTAGAGGTTGAAGCGGTCCGGCAGCAGGACGTAGGCGACGCCGATGCAGCGGCTGCTCGTGGAGCCGAAGCCGAAGTACTGGATGTTCTCGGACGGCGCCGAGCTCGTGCTCAGGTAGTCGTCCCGCATGGTGAGCCAGCCCGGGGAGCGGTACAGCGCGGGCTGTTCACGCACGCCGAGTTCGTCGCCGCGGCGGCGCTGGATCAGTTCCAGTTCCCAGAGGTGCTGCTCGGGGGCCTCGCCCGCCTGGCACTCCTTCGCCCGCGCCACATGGGCCGCGGCGGCGGCCCGGAAGGCGGCGCGACGGGTGTCGCGGTCGGCTGCGGGGTCGTCCATCGCCGCGACGAAGGCCGGCATCTCGGGGGTGACGACGCGCATGGCCTCGGTGCGGCCGTGCCGGTACTGGCGGGTGGCGATCGACTCGTACGTGGCTCCCAGGTGGCCCTTGGCCCGCTGGTGGGCGAGCTGGTACGCGGCCTGGACGAAGGCGTCCGGGGACACTCCGAGCGCCTTGGCGGCCGTGCTGCCGAAGTCGTCGAACGACACGGTGCGGGTGGCGGTGTCCCTCCCGTACGCGGCGAACTCCTCGGCTGCGGAACGCACCCGCGAGCGCAGGGACGCGTCCAGCTCGAAGGCCAGGGGGTGCGGCACCGGCTCGCCCTGGGAACGCGCTCCGGACCGGCGGGAGTGCTCCTCCGGCGAAGTGCCGAGCAGCGCGTCGGTGAAGCTGAGGATGGTCGTCCCGTCCAGCTCGCAGTGCTCGACGTTGATGCCGGCCCGGCCGTCCGCGTACACGACGAAGGAGACGGCCTTGTCGAACCAGCGGTTGCCGCGGTCCCCGTGGAGCAGCTCGTCACAGGCGGCCTGGGTGTCCTCGGGTGCGAAGTCCTCCAGGCAGACGCAGAAGAGGGCGGTCTCGATGTCGTCCAGTGTCCGGGCGTTGCCGGGGTGGCCCTCGACGAGGGCCGCGCGGGTGGCCGCCCATTCGGCCCGCGCCAGGGTGGTGAGGTGGCCGGCCCTGTCCTCCTCGGCCGTGTGGACGTCGGCCTTGGTGACGGCACGCAGCCCGGCCTCGATCTCGTCGAGGCTGTGCGGGACGCCGTCGGTACCGAGCACGTCCAGCCGGAACATGGTGCCCCGGAAGAACACCACGATGTGCCGGGCCGTGGACGGGCCGGGCGCCTGCTCGCTGTACGGGGTGCGCACGGTGTCCAGCGGCACCCCGGGGATACGGGTCGTGGAGAAGAGGTACTTGTTCTGCACCATCGACTGGGGCACGCCACGCTGCTCCACCGGCGCGATCAGCCCCTCGTCGAGCTGCCGCTTGTAGTCCAGAGCGCCCGCGACGAGCCCGGCCGCCCGGTCGAGCTGCCCCTGGCTGGTGTCCTGGAACAGGAAGAAGAAGTTGGCGTTGAGCGCGATCCGGTCCCGGCGCCCGAGGTAGCGGTACGGCCAGAAGGTGTCGAGCCAGCTGTGCACGCCGTCCGTGGCGTCGTACTCCGCCAGCGCCGCGTGCAGGGTCCGGCCGGGGCCGCCGGGCCGCAGGAAGGCGGCGACCTCGGCCTCCGTCGCTGCCCGCTCCTCAACGGTCAGCAGGGGCGCGCACCAGGCGAGGAACCGTTCGCAACTGGCTTCGAGCGTAGGCAGCGGCACGCGCGGAAGGCTGCTCTCACGGGCGAAGGTGGCTCCGGACGCTGCTTCCTGACTGACGTTCAATGCGGCTCTCTTCTCGGTGAGTCGGTGAGTCGGTGGGCGGAGGGGGGCGGTCTACCGGTGCTGCGGCCTGGAGAGGTAGAGCTGAGCGTAGAGCCAGCCGGCCTCCTCCAGCCCGCTCCCGTCCACGCCGGCCGCGGCCAGGCTGTCCAGGACGCCCTGTTGTTCCTGCGGTCCGGCGAAGCGCCGCTGCTTGAAGACCTCGTCGACCCTGGCAGTCCGGTAGCCCAGCTCCGCCAGGGCGTCCTCGACGGGGTCGAAGGGGAACATCCGCAGCACGAAGTGCGCCATCCAGGGGAGGCGTCCGTCCTGCGCGCGGACGACGCGGGTGAGGGTGCGCTCGGTGACGTAGCCGATGCAGCCCGTCGAGATCACCAGGTCCGTCCCGGCGAGCCGGTCGCGCTGCGCGGGCGTGGGGTCGTTCGCCTCGAGGTCGGCGTTGACGGTGGCGTCGAGGAATCCGGCCTCGTGCGCGTAGGCCAGGGCTTCGGCGGAGGCGTCCAGGCCGGTGAAGCGCAGGGCGTGCGCGGGGCTGCGGGAGCGGGAGAGGTCCTGGTCACGCTCCAGCAGCCCGGCGCGGGTCGCCGGGCCGCTGCCGTCGTAGCGTGCGTACAGCTCGTCCATCGTGGCGTCGTACTTGAGCAGGGCGGCGTTGATCCCGTAGGAGCAGCCGATGTCCAGCACGCTGGGCACGGCCACGTGCTCCGTCTCCCTGTACTCCTTGATCAGCTTGTCGAAGTAGGGCTTGGCCAGCTGGGGGACGCAGTAGCCGAGCGGGCGGAGCACCTGGAAGTACGTGCGTGGGTCGGGTGCGGTGTAGATGTGGTCCAGCGAGACTTTTCCGGACGCGTCGAGACGCAAGGGGATTCTCCTCGGTGGGGCGCGTGGCAGTGCCTGGAACCGTTCACCGGGGCCTAGTCCAGGAGCCGGTCCCCCCGTACGGCCCGGCCTTCGGCGGCCAGGTGTTCCGGCAGTACGCGGCCGAAGAGCTGCCGGGTGCGCGCCACGCTCCCGACGACTCCGGGACGCTCGCTGTAGGCGAAGATCGCGCTGTGGCGTGCGAGGCCGCCCCGGACGGGGCTGACCCGGTGCAGCGAGTAGCGGCCCTTGAACAGCTGCAGGTCGCCCGGCCGCAGTGGCAGCCGCTCCGGCCGCCGTGTGCCGCGGCCGTCCAGGACGTCCCGCACGTCGTCGAAGCGCTCGTCGGCGGCGGTCCTGATGTTCGGGCAGTACTCGAACAGGCCGCCCTCCTGCGCTTCCTGGGTCAGCATGCTGACCGTGTACTCGTTGGTGTCGAAGTGCCAGGGGTGCTCCATGCCCGGCCGTACGACGTTGAGTACGAGGCCGGAGAGCGGATCGGCGAGCTCGTGCAGGCGCGGCAGTCCGAAGCAGTCGGCGACGAAGCGCTGGAACGACTCGTGGGCGTAGAGCCTGCTGATCAGGGAGGCCCCGGGGATGCGGTCGCGGGCGACGAAGGCGTTGCCACGCTCGAAGGTGCGACGGCCGGGGTGGTCTTCGGGCAGGTCCGCGTCCACATCGGTGTTGTAGACGTTGACCGTCTCCACGTCGAAGTACGCCTGCGGGGCGATGGCGGCGCACTCCTGTCGCAGGACCTCGTGGAGCGAGGGCCGGATGAAGTCCGGCAGAACGGTGCAGCCGGCCTCGGCCAGTTCCTGCCTCGCCCGGGCCACCACGGCGCGGGCGTCGGTGCTTCCGGGGTCCGACAGCGGGTAGTGCTCCGTGTCGACCACCTGGTCGAGCGTGATGGCTTGCAGAGTGCTCATTCGACCTCTCCACGCGCACGTCGGTGACTCAACTGACGAGTAACCAGGTGAAGTTCCCACAGCCCCGGCCGTGTTGTCTGTGACACGACACACTTCCGGACCGCGCGGGCGGTGGTCAGGGCCCATTCCGGCCGTCTCCGGTCAGTCCAGATCGATGACGGGGCGCGCGTTGAAGTCCTCGAACACGTCCTCGCCCTCCGGCCCGTCGAGGAATGCGGCCGTGGACGGGTTGCGGTTGGCCGTGGCCAGCGGCAGCCATTCGAGCAGGGTTCCGTACCCGCCGCAGACCGCCTCTCCCCCGTCGCCGCCGTATACGGAACCGGGGTCGGAGGTCATCTCGGCGGAGTCGTAGACGTCGAATGCGATGTGCAGCCCGAAGGCGTTGTGCGGGTGGTGCGGGCCCGTGCCGCCACCGTAGGGGGACGAGTCCGCCGGGAAGCCGTCACCCCAGCGGAACAGCGTGCCGGCACCTGCTCCGCAGGCGTGCTCCCACTCGTCCGGGCTGGGCAGCCGCAGGCCCTCCCCGGCGAGCAACGCGGGGACCAGGGAGGGGATTTCGGGGAGCCTCCTGGGCTCGACCGCCATGAGCACGGTGGGCAGGGTGACCGTGCGCGGCGGGGTCATCACCTGAGCGAGACGCGCGCGCGGGTCCGGCTCGAACCCGAAGCCTCCGGCGAGGCTCTCCTCGCGGTAGGAGCCGAGCTGCTCGGGAAGCGGCTGCCAGGCGTCCACGTCGAAGCCGACGGTCACCTCTCCGCCGGGGACGAGGGCGTACCGCTCACCGGCCCGCTCGATCACCGCACGGTGCCGGACACCGCCCGGGTGCGCGGACGTGTCCAGCCCCAGGAGCCGGCCGCCCGCCCGGCGGGCGGCGTCCTCCGCGCAGCGCGTGGCGGCGGCCGTGTCCAGGGCGCGCCAGCACGCGAGGGTCAGGTCGGCGGGAGACATGGCGTGCAGTCTCGCACCCGCCCCGCACGGCAGGGGAACCGGACCTGTGCCCCCGGCTCCTCCGGGGGCACAGGCACCGGGTCAGCGGCCGTGGCGGATCAGAGCACGGACCATGCGGCAGGTGGCGTCGGACGGCGGGTGGATGGCAAGGCGTTCCGCCGCCGCGCGGATGCGGGCGTTGTCGGCGCTCGACGGCTGGTACACCCCCGCGTCGAGCAGTGCGATCGCCAGGCGCATGGCCTTCAGGCGGCGGTTGTGGGAGACGTACCACTCGCGGGGCCGCCCTGCGGGGAGCGGCTTCTTCCGCAGCGGCTTGTGGAGCGGCTCGGTCGTGACTGTGGCAACGGCCATCGGCAACCTCCTGGCACGGTGGTGGAACCCTCACGAACTCCCTCCATTTTACTGCCCCCCACTGACAATCGCCCCTGGCCAGAGGCGTTTTCGCGGATCCCTCCCGTACCCTGGGCCCCATGGAGATCTGGATCAATCCCGCTTGTTCCAAGTGCCGCAGCGCGTTGAGCGTGCTCGACGCGGAGGGTGCCGAATACACGGTCCGCCGCTACCTGGAGGACGTACCGTCACCCGAGGAGATCCGGGCCGTGCTCGACCGTCTCGGGCTCGAGCCGTGGGACATCACCCGGACCCAGGAGCCGGAGGCCAAGGAGCTCGGGCTCAAGGAGTGGGCGAGGGACGCGGGTTCGCGCGAGCGGTGGATCACGGCGCTGGCCGCCCGTCCGAAGCTGATCCAGCGCCCGATCATCACCGCGCAGGACGGCTCTGCCGTGGTGGCCCGGACGGACGAGGCGGTCAGGGACGCGCTGGGGCGGTAGGGAGGCCCGGGCCGCGCCGGCGCCCGCGGTCAGGTCCGCCCCAGCCCCGCCTCCGCCTGAGCGAGGACCTCGGTGAGCCGCAGCCCGAACCGTACGTCGCAGGGGTGCGCCCTGCCCGTACGCGCCGCGTGGGCCAGCGCGTCCACGGCCGTCCGGAAGGCGCCGAGGGCGTCGCCGCCTCCGGCGGGCAGGGTGGACACACCCCGCTCGCCCCGGAATTCGACCTCGGTCCCGACGGCGCCCTCCGGCGCGTCCAGGGCGAGCGTCACCGTGCTCGACGCGCCGGAGCTGTGGCGTAGCAGCAGATGCGTGGTGTCGGCCGGGCCACGGGCCGCGACGACCTCCGTCACGTCACCCAGGACCGGGATCAGGACCGAGAGCGCGTGCGGGCCCACGTCCCACAGGCCGCCCTTCTCCCGGCGCCAGGGCGAGGCGGCGAACTCGTTGTCCGACCCCGGGGCGAACAGCGCGCCGACCCACAGGGCGCGTGCCGTGAACCAGCCGCCCGCCGCGGCCTGCTCGGCGATCCACCCGGCTGTGCCCTCGGCGAACCGCAGCGTGCAGAAGACCACGGAGGCCACTTCGGCCCGCTCGGCCGCGTCGGCGACCTCGCGCGCGCCGGCCACGGTGGTGGCGACCGGCTTGTCCAGCAGGAGGTGGCACCCGGCGTCCGCGGCACGCACGGCGAGGGGCGCCTGGATGTCCGGCGGTACGGCGAACGCCACCGCGTCACTGGTGGCCAGGAGCGCGTCGATGCCCGCTTCACCCGTGTACGCCTCGGTGCCGTGGGCGGCGGCGAGGGCGTCCGCCGCTTCCCGCCGGCGGCCCCACACGCCGCTCAGTACGGCACCGGGGTGGGCGGCGAGGGCGGGGGCGTGGGTCAGGCGCGCCCAGGGGCCCGCCCCGACGAGGCCGACCCGGAGCGGTCCGGAAGCAGCGTGTGCGGTCATGGGGCCAGTCTGCCGGACCGGCCCTCCGGCGCGGAACGTATCCGGTGCGCCGCAGGGTGAGACGGCCCCGGGCGGTGTGGACCTGCCGTCCGACACCCTCGGGAAACCTCGGTAACACGGGGTTCACATTCGGGCAACGGTCGGGAAATCGCACCTTGCGAAGCTGCGCACCATAGACCGCAGCACCCGCAAAGGATGGCGTCCGTGACGTTCAAGGCTGAGTACATCTGGATCGACGGCACCGAGCCGACCGCCAAGCTTCGTTCCAAGACGAAGATCATGGCCGGAAGCCCCGCGCAGGACGTGGCGGATCTGCCCATCTGGGGCTTCGACGGTTCGAGCACCAACCAGGCCGAGGGTCACGCCTCCGACCGGGTCCTGAAGCCGGTCTTCACGTGTCCGGACCCGATCCGCGGCGGCGACGACATCCTCGTCCTGTGCGAGGTCTTCAACATCGACATGACTCCGCACGAGTCCAACACCCGCGCCTCGCTGCGCCCCGTCGCCGAGCAGTTCGCGGGCCAGGAGCCGATCTTCGGCATCGAGCAGGAGTACACCTTCTTCGACGGACACCGTCCGCTCGGCTTCCCCGAGGGCGGCTTCCCGGCCGCGCAGGGCGGCTACTACTGCGGCGTCGGCTCCGACGAGATCTTCGGCCGCGACATCGTCGAGAAGCACCTGGACAACTGCCTGAAGGCGGGCCTCGCCATCTCCGGCATCAACGCCGAGGTCATGCCCGGCCAGTGGGAGTTCCAGGTCGGCCCGGTCTCCCCGCTGGAGGTCTCCGACCACCTGTGGATCGCCCGTTGGCTGCTGTACCGCACCGCCGAGGACTTCGACGTCTCCGCGACCCTGGACCCGAAGCCGGTCAAGGGCGACTGGAACGGCGCGGGTGCGCACACCAACTTCTCCACCAAGGCCATGCGCGAGGGCTACGAGGCGATCATCACCGCGGCCGAGTCGCTCGGTGAGGGCTCGAAGCCGATGGACCACGTCAAGAACTACGGCGCGGGCATCGACGACCGCCTGACCGGTCTGCACGAGACCGCCCCGTGGAACGAGTACAGCTACGGTGTCTCCAACCGCGGCGCCTCGGTGCGTATCCCGTGGCAGGTCGAGCAGGACCAGAAGGGCTACATCGAGGACCGCCGCCCGAACGCCAACGTCGACCCGTACGTGGTCACGCGGCTGATCGTCGACACCTGCTGCACCGCTCTGGAGAAGGCCGGCCAGGTCTGATCCGTCACCGGCTCGGCACGAAGGGGCGCCCGCTCACGGGCGCCCCTTCGGCGTGCCCGGGCGTCCACACGACCGCGAGCCGACGGCAACGGCCGGTGCGGGAGGGGTCCGTGAGGAACCTGACACGGCGGTCCGTACCGACAGGTGGGAGAGCCCTGCTGCGCGGGGCCGATCTCTGCTTCAATGGGGCCATGGCCAGCTTCCAGTACACCGCGTCGGGTCGCAGCGACCTCGAGCCGTTCTGGCCCTCTCGTCAGCACCATGACTTCGACCGGGTGTGTTGCCGCGCGTGGAACGCGCAGGCCCTCTAAAGCCGCCTCATCCCGGCCTTCGGCCCGCGCGCACGACGTACGTCCTCGACGACTCCTCGCGCGAAAGAGCTGACCCCCATGGCGAACACCCGTACCTTCTCCACCGCGTCCGCCGCCACCGCGGCGTCCGCGGTGCCCGCTGCGGCCACCACCACCGCCCGTCACACCCTGTCCCCCAACCGCCACCGGCTGCGTGCCGTCGACCGTGACGAGGTCGTCGAGCTCGCGGACGTGGCCGGCTTCCTGCCGCCGGGCGCCACCTGGCTGCCCGCGCCCCAGCACACCCTGCCTGCGCTGCCGGGCCGGCCGCCGATGGTCGGGTACCTGGTGCTCGTGCCCGCCGACCAGCAGCCGGCCCTGGCCGGGGCCGTGGCCTCCGCCCAGCACCGGGAGTCCGTGCCCGAGCCGGTGACGGCCCCCGCGGACGGGCCCGTGGAGATCGACGCCACGCGGCGCACCGCCGCCGTCGCCGGCGTCACCCTGGACCTCACGTACCTCGAATTCGAGCTGCTGGCGCACCTGGTGGCGCACCCGCACCGGGTGCACACCCGCGATCAGCTGGTGACGACGGTCTGGGGCTACGGACACGTGGGCGACGGGCGCACCGTCGATGTCCATGTGGCCCGGCTGCGCCGCAAGCTGGGTGCCGAACACCGCCGGTCGATCCAGACCGTCCGGCGCGTGGGCTACAAGTACGTGCCCTGATCACCCACCGCTCGCACGGGAGGCCCCGGGACCGGTCCCGGGGCCTCCCCGCCGTTCCGGTGGTGGTGCCAGGTACACCCCCCGTCGGGTGGCGGAACGGCTGACATCCGTCCCCCTCCACAGGCGAGACTGGGCGTAGAACGGGATCCGACGGGGGTCCGGTGAGGGGAGACACGATGAAGCAACCGGCACAGTCCCGGGTCCGGACCGCGATGCTCACCGGCGGGCGGGCGTTCGTCCTCTCCTTCGCGTGCATCGCGGGCTCCGTCACCCTCTTCGTCCTGTCGGTGCTTTCGATCACCTTCATCCTCCTCGGCATCGGCCTGGTCACCACACCGTGGGTCATGGAAGCCGTGCGCAAGCACGCCGATCAGCGCAGGCGGCTCGCGGCGACCTGGTCGGACGTCCGGATCCCCGCCTACTACCGGCCGTTCCCGAAGGACGTGCGCGCCGGGTTCACCGGGCAGGTCGAGCGCACGACGCTCCTGCTGAAGGACCCCGCGACCTGGCGGGACCTGCGGTGGCTGCTGCTCGACATGACGGCGGGCTTCGTGCTGCTGGTCTTCACCTTCGCCTTGATGATCTACCCGCTGGAGGGACTCGTCCTGGCGGCGGGGCTGTGGCGGGTGTTCGAGGACAGCACGTACTGGTACACCTTCGTGCCGGTCGACAGCCAGGCGACGGGCCTGGCGGCCGCGGCACTCGGCATCGTGCTCTTCGTCGTCGGGCTGTGGGCGAGCCAGCCCCTGCTGCGGCTGCACTTCGTCCTCGCCCGGTCGGCGCTGGCACCCACCCAGGAGGAGCTCGCGCAGCGCATCGACCGGCTCACCGAGACCCGCCACGAGGCCGTGGACACGGCCGCGTCGGAACTGCGGCGCATCGAGCGGGATCTGCACGACGGGGCACAGGCGCGGCTGGTCGCGATGGGCATGAACCTCGGCACCATCGAGGCCCTCATCGAGAAGGACCCGGCGCAGGCGAAGAAGCTGCTGGCGACGGCCCGTGCGTCCTCCGCGGAGGCTCTGACCGAGCTGCGTGACCTCGTACGGGGAATCCACCCGCCGGTGCTCGCCGAACGCGGGCTAGGGGACGCGGTGAAGGCGCTGTCGCTGCGGATGCCGATCACGTCCGAGGTGACCGTGGAACTCACGGGCCGTGCCGAGGCGCCGGTCGAGTCGGCGGCGTACTTCGCCGTCAGTGAGGCCCTGACGAACGTGGTGAAGCACGCGGACGCCGACCGCATCTGGGTGGACATGCACCATGCCGAAGGCATGCTGCGGATCTCCGTCACGGACAACGGCAAGGGCGGCGCCGCGGCCGGAAGCGGTTCGGGACTGAGCGGGATCGAACGCCGACTGGGTACATTCGACGGCGTACTGGCCGTCAGCAGCCCTGCGGGCGGCCCCACCATGGTGACCATGGAGATCCCTTGCGCGTTGTCCTAGCCGAAGATCTCTTCCTGCTCCGCGACGGCCTCGTGCGCATGCTCGAAGCCTACGATTTCGAGATCGCGGCGGCTGTCGAGACCGGGCCGGAACTGACCAAGGCCCTGGCCGAGTTGGAGCCGGACGTCGCCGTCGTCGACGTCCGGCTCCCGCCGTCCCACACGGACGAGGGCCTGCAGTGCGCGCTGGCCGCCCGCCGCGACAGGCCCGGGCTCCCGGTGCTCGTACTGTCGCAGCACGTGGAGCAGCTGTACGCCCGGGAACTGCTGGCCGACGGCAACGGCGGCATCGGCTACCTGCTGAAGGACCGGGTGTTCGACGCCGACCAGTTCATCGACGCGGTACGCAGGGTCGCCGCAGGCGGTACGGCGATGGACCCGCAGGTCATCCAGCAGCTGCTGTCCCGGCGCTCGGCCGACGCGCCGATGGGCGGCCTGACGCCCCGGGAGCGTGAGGTCATGGAGCTGATGGCGCAGGGCCGTTCGAACGTGGCGATCGCTTCGCAGATGGTGGTCACGGAGCGGGCGGTGGCCAAGCACACCTCGAACATCTTCAGCAAGCTCGGCCTGCCGGTGTCGGACGACGACAACCGCCGCGTGCTCGCGGTCCTCGCCTACCTCGACCGGGGCTGACGGCCGGCCCGTTCCCCGTGGTTCCCGGCGTCGGCGCCTGCACGATGCCGACGCCGGCCCCCGCATGACGGGAGCACCCGCGGACGTCCTTCCGGCGTGATGCGCCCGCACGGATGCTGATGTGCCCGCACGGATTCCGCAGCGGATTGAACGAGCGCGACCAGCGGTCCGTATGGGACGTCACGCTTCTGACTCGAAGCACCGAAGCGGAGGAGTTCCATGGGACGCAAATCGCGCAAGAAACGTTCGACACCGGCCAACCGGGCCATCGCCGCCGCGGCCGCGCTGATTCTGGGCGGAGGCGGGCTGGTTGCCGTCAACGTCTACGCGAGCGCCGGAGAGGGCGGGTCCGGTTCGCCTCCGGGGCAGGCCCGGACCGCGGCCCGACAGCTGTCCACGATCGACTGCCCGGACGCCGGGATCTCCCTCCCCGGTGTACCGGACGGGGCCCGGCCGGAGGTCGACCGCGAACTGGCCGCCATGGACACGCAGATCACCGACGCGTACCGGCAGTTCGCGGACCGCAAGGAGCGGATCGCCCGGGATCCGGCTCTCGCCGAGAACGCGGTGCTCGGTCCGCTGCGGGCCAAGCGGGCGGCCAGTCTCGACCGGATCGGGATCGCCGTCGAGCGCGCGGACGGCGACCGGCCGCAGGGCCTGGAGGGGCTGGCGGGATGCAGCCTGCGTGCCGACGACGCCGATGGCCGGGGCGGCGGCCAGGAGGGCGCGCCCGGCGGTGACGGTGACGGCGGTTCCGGGGACGGTGACGGCGGGCAGGACCCCGGCGAGGGCGCGGACCAGGGGCAGGACGGCGGTCAGGGAGAAGGGGACCAGGACGGCGGCCAGGGCCAGGAGGGCAACGGCCCCGAGGCATCCGACTTCGTCGACATCCGGTCCGTCCGGCCCGATGCCGACCGGCCCCGCAACCGGCGGGGCGCATCCCGCGGAACGTTCACCACCGACTGCGGCCGCAACGAGAACGGCAAGTTCAACCCGGACAACGTCATCGCCGCACCCGGGGTGGGCAACGGCGCCCACCACATGCACGATTACGTCGGCAACCAGGCCACCGACGCCTTCTCCGGTGACGACGACCTGGCGGGCGGGGAGACGACCTGCCGGAACCAGGGCGACAGGTCGACGTACTACTGGCCCGTGCTCCGCCTGCAGAACGGCCAGGACGAGAACGACGTGGACGCGGACGGCGGCGGCAAGGACCAGAACACCGGGGAGATCCAGACCCCGTCCCAGGTCACGCTGCGGTTCGTCGGGTCCCCCGCCGGGAAGGTCACGGCCATGCCGCGCTTCCTGCGGATCATCACCGGGGACGCCAAGGCGTTCACCAATGGCGATGCCAACGCCAACGCGTCCTGGAGCTGCACCGGATTCGAGGACAGGCAGCTGCGGGACAGGTATCCGATCTGTCCGGAGGGCAGCCAGGTGGTGCGCTCCTTCGCCTTCCAGAGCTGCTGGGACGGACAGAACACCGACAGCGCCAACCATCGCACCCATGTGGCCTTCGCCGAGGACGACGGGCGGTGCCCGGACGGCTTCAGGGCCATTCCGCAGCTGGTCCAGCGCATCGTGTACGACGTCCCTCCGGGCCCCGGCTTCGCGGTCGACTCCTTCCCGGAGCAGCTGCACAAGCCCGTCACCGACCACGGTGACTTCATCAACGTGTTCGACGACAAGCTGATGAGGAAGGTGGTGAGCTGCATCAACGGCGGACGTAAGTGCCGCTGACGCGGCGGCCCCGGCGGCGTCGTCCGCCCCTTGAACCTGCGCGGTCAGCTCTTGTGGTGACCGGAGTGCCCTTCCTCGCTCCCCCCACCGCCACTGTTCCCCGAGTGGTGCGGCGAGGCGGTCTCCACCGTCCCCCCGAGCCGGCCGCGCAGCGCCGCGACCACGTCCGCGTCACCGACCGCGACCCACTTCCGGCCGACCAGGTACGACCCGCCGTAGTCGTTGGCCTCGTTGATCCACTCCCGTTGCCCTCGGTCGGTGGCGAAGGTGGCCAGGACGTAACGCCCGTCTTCGGTCGTGCAGTTGGCCCTCCTGAGCTCCTGCGCGTCCGTCTGCACGTCCGGCTCGCAGTGCGCCTTCGAGGCGAGCTGCTCCAGGGTCCCGCTCGCGGTGGGGGGCACGGCGGGCTTGTCGTCGCCGTCCGCTCCCCCGCCGCACGCGGTGAGCAGGGCGAGCCCCGTCAGCACGGCCGCGGATGCCCGGCGGGCCCGTCCTCGTCGCCACTCCAGCAGCTCCACCATCCGGCCATCGTGCCCCGGCGCTCCGGCTCGCGCGGGCGAATCGCACAACCCGCCCCGGGTCGCGTGCGCCGGAGTGACCATCGCACCATTCGCTCGTTCAGCTGAACATGTCCCCTCTGCGAGCAGTACCGCCGTCCGCCGGCCGCCCGTACGCGGAGCGGGCCGCCGGGCTGCGTGCCGAGGCGGCGCCCGCCGAGCACTACGTCCGGCTGGCGCGGATCGCGTATCTCGTGCTGGCGCCCTCGCTCGGCCGCAACCGCCGGGTGCTGTCGGCCCACTGGCTGGCCCAGCGGGCTCTGGCCGGCCCGCAGGACGCGGACCCGGGCCGCGCGTATGCCTGTGTGCGGCTCCGGGTGCTGCGTTCCGCACTGGAGACGGGCCTGCCGCTGCTCCGGTTCGCCCTGCCTCGGCGGGCCCAGTTCCCGCCACTGGTCCCCCAGGTATGGGGGCTGCGGCTGCTTCCGCGCGCCTGCGGCGCGGACGAGCTGGCTCTGGAGCAGGCCCTGGCCGAGGTGTCCGGGCCGTGCCGGGCCGCACATGTACTTCGAGGGCTCGAAGGGCTCGACGACGCCGAGGTGTGCCGTGTTCTCGACGCGGCGGGCGTCACGGATCCGCGGGCGGCGCTGCTGGAGGCCGGTGCGCTGACCGCACCCCACGCCCTGCTGGCCTCGCCCGAGTTCGACCCGTGTTCCCTGCAGGTCAGGCCGGCCGATCCGGCCCGGCGCCGGAGGGGCGGGCGCACCCTCCTGGCCGGCGTCGGCGCGCTCCTGGTCTGCGGGACGCTGCTCCTGCTGCCGGGGGACGGTCTGGGCGGACCGCGCGCCGCTTCCGCGCCGCCCTACTCACGCCACCACACCGCCCAGCAGGCCCTCGACCCGGCCGCGTTGCGGCGGGTGCCCGACAGGCTCTGGCGGGTCTCCACGCGCAGGGACTTCACCGTGTGGCCCACACGCGGAGACCGGACCAGGGACAACCGCCTCCTGGGCCGTGCCCTCGCCGCGTGGGCGCGCCCCGGCCCGGCGGTGGTCTCGTCCTCGACGCCCGGGACGCCCGACGGCCCGCCGACGGGACCGCCGCAGCTGCTGTACGCGGGTGAGGTCGACGCGGCCGCGGTGGTGCTGCTCCACGACGGCCTGCGTGTCGTGCGCTACGCCGAGCCGCGCAACGCTGATCCGTCCGGGGGCGCCGCGCTGGACTTCGCCCGGGTGGACGGCGCGGACGCGGTGGCGGCGGGCGCGCTGGTGGTGCAGCGCCGCGCCGGCCGGATCCGCTATCTGACCGCGCCGTGGATACGGGAGGCCGGCATACGTGACCTGCTCGCACCCCGTGAAGCGGCACGGCCGTTGCGCCGCGACCGTCACGGTGTGACGGATCCGCTCACGGAACCGGAGGCGGACGGTGGGGCGGACTGCCGTTCCTGGCAGGTCCTGGAGTTGCGGGACGGCACGGCGGCGCGCCTGATGGCGGACCTCGGTGAGCTCACTCCGGTGCGTCTCACCTCCGGCGCGCCGTCCGCTCCGCACGACGTGTCGGGGCGGGCCGAGCGGGAGAGCTGGGCGCGCACCGCCTGTCTCCTGCCGGCGGTCCGGTCCAACGGTGTCCGGTCGGTCAACTCCTGGCGGTACGCCAGGCAACGGCTGCCGGAGGGCGGGGGGCACGCCCTGTGGTTCTGCACCAGGGCGGACACCTGGCGGGGTACGGGCAGCAGGGTGCTGGCACAGTTCCAGGCCCCTCCGGAGCTGTCGGGCGGAGCCGGGGCCCCCGGGGCGGTCGCGGCACGTGCCGAGGACTCCCCGGACTGCGGGATTCGCAGACCGCTGGTGCTGGCCGGCGTGCTGTGGAGGTCGGGCGGCGGGCGGTGGTACGTACTGGCGGCGGGCTCACGGCAGTTCGCCTCCCTCACCGCGAGCGGAGGCGTCCAGGGCCGGGTGGACGGACGGCTGCTGGCGCTGCCGGCCGGGGAGGGCGACCGGCCCCGCCTCGACGGGGTGCTGACGGACGGCAGCCGGGTGAGCGCGCTGCGCTGAGCCAGGGGCCGGCGGCGGGAGTGCGACGGAGGGCCGCCTGGCCTGCCCGGTTAGGCTGTCCTTCATGACGACCGGGGTGCGGCGCCGGATGGGTGTCGACGAGCGCAGGGCCCAGTTGATCGGCGTCGCACTGGAGTTGTTCAGTCACCGTTCGCCCGACGAGGTGTCGATCGACGAGATCGCGGCGGCCGCCGGCATCTCGCGCCCGCTCGTCTACCACTACTTCCCGGGGAAGCGCAGCCTGTACGAAGCGGCGCTGAAGCGGGCCGCCGACGAGCTGTCCCGCCGCTTCCTGGAGGCGCACGAAGGGCCGCTCGGCGCACGGCTGATCCGGGTGATGCACCGGTTCTTCGACTTCGTCGAGGAGCACGGTCAGGGCTTCTCCGCGTTGATGCGGGGCGGCCCGGCAGGCGGTTCGTCCACGGCCAACGCCCTGGTCGACGGAGTGCGGCAGGCGGCCTACGAGCAGATCATCGCGCATCTGGGCGTCCCGTCCCCGCCCGCCCGGCTGGAGCTCGTCGTGCGGTCCTGGGTTTCACTGGCCGAGTCGACGGCGCTGCTCTGGCTCGACGGGAAGCACGTTCCGCGTGCCGAGCTGGAGTTGCAGCTGGTGCACGACTTCGCGGCCCTGGCGTCGGTGAGCGCCGCGTACGACCAGGAGATGGCCGGAATCATGCTGCGGGTCTTCGCGCAGGAGCCGTCGGACGGCCCGCTGGGTGAACTGCTCACCAGGCTGTCGGTCCTGGCACCCGCCGCACCGGCCGTCCCGTCGCAGCGGCTGCCTCAGTTCTTGCGGTAGGACGCGTCCAGGTCGCGGACCTCGGCCGAGGCGTGCACGGTGAGGCCCTCGACGGGCTTCAGGTGGCCGGCCAGCAGCTCCAGGACGGCTTCCGTCAGCCGCGCCTTGGTCTCGGGGGTCCGGCCCGGAAGCATCGCGATCGAGACGTTCACGAGGGAGTCGCCCGTCGCGGCGTCACCGACGACGGAGTCCTCGGCCCGGCGGAACCGGGTCTTGCAGGCGGGGACCTTGGTCGACACGGTCTCGGCGACCAGCGGGTGCAGGGCCAGCGCGAAGCCGCGGCGGTCGAAGCTGTCGTCGAGCTCGGCGGAGTAGTCGACGGTGATCTGCGGCATCAAGCGCTCCTGATTGCGGGTACCAGTACGTATACGTGTACGGCGTGCAAGCACGTGTACGGCTTCAGCTTCGCCTGATCGGGCCGCACGCACAAGAGACGCACCCACGACGCGGACCGGCCGGTCCCCGGGCTCCGGGCCGACGAGGGCACGGAGCCGGAGACCGGCCGCGGGGACGGAGGCGTCAGCGCTGGGAGAAGACGGCCACCGTGCGTCCCGGCACGGTGAAGCTGCCCGACTTCCCTTCGTACGCGGACCTCTTGACCACGGCGTCCGCTCCATCCGCCTGGACGGGGTGCAGCGCGTACGCCTTCCCGGCCAGCTCGGGGATGTCCTGACTCCGCGTACCCGGCGTGGCGTTCATGACGACGACCAGCTCGCCCAGGCGCATGGTGATCACCCCGGGGGTCTCCTCCTTGCCGGAGAGCGGGAAGGACAGGGTGTCCTGCACCTGCTCGGCGGTGGCGAGGCCGAAGTCCTTCTCGGTGGTGCGGATGGTGAGCAGGTCCTGGTAGGCGGCGGACGCGCCCGTGATCTGCGCACACCCGGGGTTCAGCGCGGCGGAGGCCAGCAGCGGCTTGCCGTAGGACCACTTGTCCTGGTTGTCGGCGGCGGGCGGCAGCCCCCGGCCGAAGCCGTTGCCCTTGCGGCAGTCCCAGTGCAGTGCGTTGAACCAGTCACCGCTGTCGTAGGAGTTGCGGTCCAGCGACTTGGAGCGCAGCAGGTCGGTGCCGGCCTGGGAGAGCGCCGGCCCCTGCGAGAGCACGGCGGTCGCCATCGCCACGACCTGCATGCGCGCCCGGTCGGCTGCCGTGGTGTCCGCCGGCAGCTTGAAGGCGAGGGCGTCGTAGAGGGTCTCGTTGTCGTGGGCGTCGGCGTAGGCGAGGGCGTCACCGGGCGCCGCCGCGTATCCGGCGGGGGCCCCGTTGTAGTCGACGGCCGAGCCCTTGACCGTACGGCCCTGGGTGTCGGTGAAGGTGTAGTCGGCGAGGTTTCCGGTGAGTCCGACCTTGATCAGGTCCTGGTAGTGGAGCAGCCGGGCCTTCTGTTCGGCCTCGGTGCCGTTGGCGGCCGAGGTGTTGGGGTCGGTGTAGAGACCGGAGGCGAAGCCCTGGACACCGGGGTCCTCGTCGAAGGGGCCGCCGCCGCGCACGGCGTCACGGGCCCGGTCGGAGAAGGTGGCGATGCCCGTGCCGGCCATGTTCTTCTGGGTGGCCTGGACGAAGCGGGCGTCGTCGGCGATCTCACCGAAGTTCCAGCCCTCGCCGTACAGGATGATCTTCTTCCCGTCGACGCCGTCCTCGGCGACGGTCAGCTCGTCGAGGGCATTGCGGACCGCGAGGATGTTGGCCTTGGGGTGGTGCCCCATCAGGTCGAAGCGGAAGCCGTCGACCTTGTACTCCTTCGCCCAGGTGACGACCGAGTCCACGACGAGCTTGCCCATCATGGTGTTCTCGGGCGCGGTGTTGGCGCAGCAGGTCGAGGTGGCGACGGTGCCGTCCTCCAGGAGCCGCTGGTAGTAGCCGGGCACGATCTTGTCGAGGACGGACTTGTCGTCCTGCCCGGAGGCGACGGTGTGGTTGTAGACGACGTCCATGACGGTCCGCAGCCCGGCGCCGTTGAGCCCCTGGACCATCTGCCGGAACTCGACGGTGCGCTTCGTGCCGTCGGGGTCGGAGGCGTAGCTGCCCTCGGGGACCGTGTAGTGCAGGGGGTCGTACCCCCAGTTGAAGGCGTCCTTGGCGGCGGCCTTCGAGACGCAGGCCTGCTGCTCCTCGGAGTCGGGGGCGTAGACGGACAGGTCGCAGGCCGGCTGCTGCCGGTCGGACTTCTTCTCGGGGATGGTCCCGATGTCGAAGGCGGGCAGCAGGTGCACGTAGCTGGTGCCGGAGTCCGCGAGCTCCTTGAGGTGCTTCATCCCGTCGGAGCGGGCGTCGGTGAAGGCGAGGTACTCGCCGGGGTGCTTCGACGTGGTGTCCGTGACCGAGAAGTCGCGGACGTGCAGTTCCTGGATCTGGGCGTCCCGCAGCGGGGTCGCGGCGGGCTTCCGCAGGCCGGACCAGCCGCGCGGGGCCAGCTTCGGGTCGTCGAGGTCGACGACGAGGCTGCGGGCGGAGTCGGTGGTCAGGGCGGTGGAGTAGGGGTCGGTCACCTTGTTGGTGACCAGCTTCTGGACGGTGGGCGCCCAGACCTGGACGGAGTACCGGTAGGGCTTGCCCGTCCAGGACTTCTTCCCGGTGACCGACCAGACGCCGGTGCGGTCGTCGCGCCGCATCGGGAGTGTCTTCCCGTCGAGTTCGAGGGAGACGGTACGGGCGGTGGGCGCCCAGACGGAGAGCGTCGGGCTTCCCTTGCGGAAGACGGGGCCGAGGGCGGCGCCGCTCGCGGCCTTCCCGTACAGCTCGTCCAGGATGCCCGCGGTCTGCACGCCGGTCGCGGCGAGCAGGGCGCCGTTGGCGGCGCGCTGGGTGGCGATCAGCTGGCCGCGCAGTGACTCACGGACCCTGTCCCGGTCGCGGGTGTCGACGGTGAAGGCCGGATAGTCCTTCAGGTGCGGGTACTTCGCCTTCTGCGTGTCGGTCAGTTCCGTGGCGCCGAGCCGGAGCCACTGTCCCTCGTCGGAGAGCGCCCCGTCGACGACGGAGATGCCGCCGTTCTTCGCGTACACGAGCTGCTGGCTGGTGGCGTCGGTGGCCTTCACCTTCCAGACGACGGTGTTCGCGTCGATCCACTGGGCCTCGGCCTTGGTGAGGTCGGGCGTCGGCACGCCTCCGGCCTGCGGCAGCAGGTAGCCGGGCTTCCCGCCGAGCATCCAGACCTCGTGCCCGTGCGACGCGATGTCCAGGGACTGGTCGCTGGGGAGGTCCTTCTCGTCGCCCTTGTGGAGGATGTAGCTGAGCGAGGTGGCGCCGTCGGTGAGGGGGACCTCGAAGGTCACCCCGTAGGCGTCGGTCTTCACGGGCCGCAGGGGCTTGGCCCAGTCCGTGGGGGCGGCGGCACCGGTCCAGGTGTGCAGGCCCCAGCCGTCGTAGTCACCGTCGGCGCGGTGGTAGTGCAGGACGGCCTTGGTGGTGTCCTGCGGCGGGGTCTCGGGAGCCTCGGTGGCCTGCTCGTCCTTGCCCTGCTCGATCCAGACCTGGCCGGTCCTGGCGAGGTCGACGGTGCGCTCGGGGCCGTCGGCGGTCCCGTCCTTCTCGACCGTGTACGGGACGGAGGAGGCGCCCTCCTCCAGGTCGATCCAGGCGAAGGCGCCGTAGGCGTCCCGGCCGATGAAGTCGGCCTTCTTGTCCCCGGACTTCAGCTGCCAGCCCTCGTAGTCGCCGTCCGCGCGCTTGTAGTGGACGACGGCGTGGTCACGCTCGACGGCGACGGGCTTCGGGGCGGGCGGCGCCTGGCCGGCGGTCGTGGAGGCGAGGGCGCTCGCGGTACGTCCGGCGCGGTCGATCACCACGGCCTTGTACCGCAGCGGGGTCCCGGCCTTCACCGAGTCGTCCAGGTGCTGGGTGACCTTGTACGGGGCGTGGTCGGCGGAGCCGAGGGTGGTCCACTTGCCGTTGCCGGTCTGCGCGGCGAAGACGACGCGGTTCAGGTCTCCGCCGTCCACGTCGGCGCTGATCTCGACGGTGCCGGTGGCTCCGGCGGCCGGGGCCTTCAGGGTGACCGACGGCTTCGCGGCGGGGGCGCCGAGCGGCTTGTCGGCGCGGAGCACGACGCTGGACAGCGCGGGCACGGTGACCTCGGCGGTCTTGTCCGATCCACTGCGGACGCTGCCGGAACCGCCGTACAGCGTGCGGAAGTTCATGCCGGCCGACTCGGTGGTGATCTCGACGGTCTTCGCCTCGGTGGCGTTGTTGGCGGCGACGACGTACTCGTACGGGCGCTTGGTGTCCGTACGCGAGAAGGCGTGGACGGAGTCCTTGGCGTAGCGCTCGGTCTGCACGCCGTCGCGCAGGGCCGGGTGTTCCCGGGTGAGCTTCGACAGGGCAGAGACGGACCGGTAGAGCGGGTGCTCCGTGTCGTACGCGTCGGAGGCGTGCGTGCGGTCGGTGCCCAGCTGGTCGTCGTCGAGGTAGTCGGCGGTCTTCGAGGCGAACAGCGTCTGACGGGCGTCCTTGTCGCCGCCCGCTCCGGTGTAGCCCTGTTCGTCGCCGTAGTAGATCACCGGGTTGCCGCGGCCGAGGAACATCAGTTCGTTGGCGAGGCGGGCACGGTCCAGCAGCTCGGCGTCGCCGGCCTTCGGGTTGTCCTGCTTCAGGAAGGCGCCGATCCGGCCCATGTCGTGGTTGCCGAGGAAGGTCACCTGCTCGTAGGCGTTGGCCTTGTCGGTGGTGTAGCGGTAGTCGTCACCGTAGACCGCGGCGAGCTTCGAGGCCGGCGCACCCTGGGAGGCGTACTGCCGGGCGGCTTCCTGGAAGGGGAAGTCGAGCGTGGCGTCGAGCCTGCCCCGTGTCACGTAGGGCGAGGTGATCGCCGTGTCGGCGGAGTAGACCTCGCCGAACATGAAGAAGTCGTCGCGGCCCCGCTTCGCCGCGTATCCGTCGAGCGCGGTCGCCCACTGGGTCCAGAAGTCGAGGTCGACGTGCTTGACGGTGTCGATGCGGAAGCCGTCGATGTCGAAGTCGCGGACCCACTTCTCGTAGATCTTCTCCATGCCGGAGACGACCTCGGGGCGCTCGGTCCACAGGTCGTCGAGGCCGGAGAAGTCGCCGTACTCGGTGGACTCGCCCGCGTAGGTCGAGTCACCCCTGTTGTGGTACATCGTGCTGTCGTTGAGCCAGGACGGGACCTTCTTCCCCGTGTTCTGCGGGGTGTACGGGAAGGAGCCGGCGTCCACCTCCTCGACGCCCCGGGTGTCGTCGAAGGGACGGCCGGTCCTGTCGAGGTACGGGAAGGCGCCCTTGGGTTTGTAGCCGTACTTCTTCTCGGCGTAGTCGACGGTGTCGGCCGTGTGGTTGGTGATGACGTCGAAGAAGACCTTCATGCCCTTGCCGTGGGCCTTGTCGATCAGCTTCGTGAGGTCGGCGTTGGTCCCGAAGTGGGGGTCGACCTGGGTGAAGTCGGTGATCCAGTAGCCGTGGTAGCCGGCCGAGGCGTTGTCACCGGTGCCCTGGACGGGCCGGTTCTTGAAGATCGGGGCGAGCCAGATCGCGGTGGTGCCGAGGCCCTTGATGTAGTCGAGCCGCTGGGTGAGGCCCTTGAGGTCGCCGCCCTGGTAGAACCCCTTGTCCGTGGGGTCGTAGCCGGTCTCCAGCCGCGAGCCGGTCAGCCCGCCCCGGTCGTTGGAGGTGTCGCCGTTCGCGAACCGGTCGGGCAGCACGAAGTAGAACTGCTCGCGGGTCAGGTCGTGCCGGGCCGGCTCCTTCGCGAGTTTCGCGTCCGAGGGCGGTGACGGAGGTCTGGGCGCGGCGGACGCGGAGGCCGCCGGTACGACGGGGAGCAGCGCCGCGCACAGTGCGGCGACGGCTCCCCGCCGGAGGGTGGTTCGGGACACGGGCGGGTACTCCTCGGCTTTCGGGTGTGGGTTCGGAGGCGCGGGCCGGGGGCGCGTCACGCGCGCCCCCGGCCCGGTGGCCGGTGCGGGTCAGCTGCGCCAGACGTCGGCGGTCAGCGCGACCTTTCCGGAGGACGGCACGGTGGCGGTGCGGTTGGCGCCGCTCTCCCAGGTGACGTTGCCGCTCGCGTCCTTGCGGAGGTACTTGTACGCGAACGTGGTGCCGGCCGGCAGGGCGACGTCGAGCTTCCAGACGGGGTAGGTCGCCGGGTCGAGCTTCAGCGCGCTGCCGGCCGCCCAGTTGCCGAGCGCGGCCTGGTTGCCGGTGACGTGGATGTCCTGGCCGAGCTGGGTGGTGGCGTTGACGCCGAAGGAGGCGCCGGACTGGCCGGTTCCCGGGTCGGGGTTGCCGCCCCCGGAGCAGGTACGGGCGTTGACGTGCAGCGCGACGGCGGTGCCGGAGCCGAGGGTGGCGGTGAACTGCCCGGAGCCGTTCACGGTGACGCCCTTGCCGGACTGGACGTCGCAGTAGTCACCGGCGGGCAGCGACGTCTGGAACGTACGGGTCAGCGAGGAGCCCTCGTGGTTGAGGGCGACGTACGCCTTGGAGCCCCGGCCGAAGGCGATCTGGTCACCGCCGTTGTCCCACCAGTTCGAGACGGCCTGGCCGCGGGCGGCGTTGCGGAAGCCGACCATGGAGGAGATCTCGCGCCAGGCGTGCTGGCACTTCCAGCCGTCGCTGTAGCAGGCGTTCACCTGGCCGCCGTTGGGCGGGCCGGCGTCGTGGCTGCTGAACTCGTAGCCGGAGTGGACGTCCGGGGAGCCGTAGGGATGGGCCAGCATGAAGACACTGGCCAGGGTGTACTTCGACCCGTCCTTGTAGTTCAGGGTGTCGCCGCCGCGCTCGGTGTCGTGGTTGTCGACGAAGACGGCGGACCTGCCGGACTCCATGAAGCCCCAGCCCTCGCCGAAGTTCCGGAGGTTGGCGAGGTTCTCGTTGTTGAAGACCTGCTTGAGGCTGCGGCCGTAGCGGAACTCCTGGACGTCGCCGCTGCCGAGGTACTCGGAGGGCGAGACGGCCTCGCCGGCTCCGTGGATCGCCTCGTGCTTCCAGTACACCCCGGTGTTGCTGAGCCGGGACTTGATGTTCGCGAGGTCTGCGGCCGGCATGTGCTTGGCGGCGTCTATACGGAAGCCGTCGACGCCGAGGGAGAGCAGGTCGTTGAGGTACCCGGCGATCCTGCCGCGTACGTAGTCCTCGCCGGTGTCCAGGTCGGCCAGACCGACCAGTTCGCAGTTCTGGACGTTGCCCCGGTCGCCGTAGTTGTTGCCGATCTGCGTCTGGCAGTCGTTCATGTCGTTGACCGAGTAGAGCCCCGGGTAGTCGTACTTGGTGTACGAGGAGCCGCCCGTGCCGGTGCCCGAACCGGCTGACATGTGGTTGACGACCGAGTCGGCTACGACCTTGACGCCCGCGCTGTGACAGGTGCTGACCATGTTCGCGAAGGCGGTTCGGTCACCGAGGCGTCCGGCGATCTTGTAGCTGACGGGCTGGTAGGAGGTCCACCACTGCGCACCCTGGATGTGTTCCTGGGGCGGTGAGACCTGGACGTACCCGTAGCCGGCCGGCCCGAGGCTGTCGGTACAGGCCTTGGCCACGGAGGTGAACTTCCACTCGAACATCACCGCGGTGACGTCCTTCTCGCCGGGCGGTGCGGCCTGGGCGGTCCCGGCGGTGCCGAGCCCGGTGGGGATGGCGAGGACAGCGGCGCCCATGGCGAGGGCGAGCGCGCCAGACAGGGGTCTGCGTGCCATGACTTTCCTCCTGCGGTGGGGGAAGTGCGGGGATGGCGGAGCAGCCTCACGTGGCAACGCGCCGTGCCCTCAAGGCTCATGAAGGTTCTTGCAGCAAGGATGCAAAACCCCATGTGCGGCAGACCGTACGAGCCTGACCTGCGCAGGTCAACCCCCTGGACACGACGCGATAACATCCCGCTCACATCCACGAAATCTCGGAGATTTCTTCCTGCAAGGCCTTACGCAAGATATTGCGCGGCTGTTAGGTTCATCCCGACTCCGGCCCGGCCGGCCGGGGGCCGGTACGCCGGCCCCACGCGCCCGGCCGGCCGGGCCGGTCACGCCAAGGAGAGGCCCCGGAGTCGCTTCCCCGCCGGCCCAAGCCTGGGCCGACTCCGGGGCCTCTCCTGTGCGCGGCCGGGCTGTCCTGTCCACCGGCCGCGTCACCCGCGGCTCGGCCCGGCCCCACCGGCCGGCTTCTCCCCGCGGTTCCTCACCGGTCATGATGGGCGGCCGGGCGGGGGCTCCTCCATGACCCCAAGGCTGACGACTGCAACAACGTCCTTGGGGAGATGGCATGTCGCGTACCGGGGTCTACCTCGCACACCCACGGCCCGGCAGCTTCAACCACGCGGTCTTCGACGCCGTGGTGCAAGAGCTGCGCGACCGCGGGAGCGACGTGATCGCGCACGATCTCTGCGCGGAGGGATTCACCCCCGGGCTGTCCGCCGACGAGACGGAGACGGTCCGGGCCGCCTCGGACTCCCCTGATGGGCAACTGTCGTTGCACCGGGCGGAGGTGGCCACCCTCGATGCCATGGTGTTCATCCACCCCAACTGGTGGGGGATGCCACCCGCCGTCCTCACCGGGTGGGTGCAGCGGGTGCTGATGCCCGGCGTCGCCTACAAGCTGGCCGCGTCGGACGGAGAACCCGAGGGGCTGCTGAAGGCCGGCCGCGCCCTCGTCCTGAACACCTCCGACACTCCCGCCGACCGCGAGGAAATCGAGTTCGGGGATCCGCTGGACAAGATCTGGTCGGCATGTGTCCTGCCGTACGTGGGAGTCACCGACGTACGCCGGGTCGTCTTCCGTACCGTCACCGACTCCTCCGACGAGGCACGCGAATCCTGGCTGCGCGAGGCACGCGATCAGGCCGCCGCGCTGCTGGTCTGACGTGAACGGCGGGTCCGGCACACCTGCCGTCACCCGCTTGCGGAGGTCTCCTCGCGGAAGATCTCCTCGGCGGAGGTGACGTGGGCGGCAGCCCTGAGCCACTGGCGCAGCTGTTCCGGGTCACCACAGGCGGTGATCTTCTCGCGGGTGGCGTCGGGGACGTCGATACCACGCGCGCCGAGGAGGAGCAGGATGGACTCGGCGCGGCCCTGAACGCGGCCCTCCTCGCGAATCTCCTCGGACAGGGGCGAGATATAGAAGGAGAGATCGGCCACCAGTACCTCCCATGTCGTGCGGGCGAGGCCCGTGTCGGTGCGCCGAACAGGGGCACGACACGGGAACGACGTCACCGATCGGCGGCGGTCTCCTCGTCGAAGATCTCGTCGGAGGTGGTGACGAACGCTGCCCGCACCAACCAGCGGCGGAGCACTTCCAGGTCACCGCAGCTGGTGACCTTCTCACGGGTGGCGTCAGTGATGTCCACACTGCGTGCGCTGAGAATGAGCAGAACATCCTCGGCGCGGTTCTCAACTCGGCCTTCGTCCCGGATTTCCTCTGAGAGCGGCGAGGTGTAGAAGGAGAGATCCACGGCCACCAGGTTCCTCCGCTGTTGCGCGGCGGGGCGGTTCCCCAGCCCTTGTGCGATGAATTCGACGAGTGGTTCGACGAGCGATTCCGGTGCGTCACGCAGGGCGACGGACATCGTCTTCAGTATCGCATCGACGCCCGGATTGTCAGCGTGTGTGATCGCCGAAAGGGTGGCGAACGCCAGGTCTTTGCGGGCTTCCGCCACGTTGGTGATGATGGGCATGTTGTGCGGGCCCGCCACGAGGGGGCGCGTGGTCACGGTCGGCCACTGGGGCAGGCCGATGGTGAGAGGACGGGCCGCCCATGCGGCGGTCGCGTGGTCCTGGCAGATCACGAGGAGCAGGACGGGGAGCCGGTACTTGTTGTTGAGGTACGTGACGTAGTACGGCCAGCTGACTGTTTTGCCAGGATCCTGCTTGCCCTGGGCTTCGACGACGAGGAGAAAGGGGCCGTCGTTCTCCGTCCTGATACGCAGGAGGGTGTCGACGCGACGTTCGAGCGGTTCGGTTTCAGTGAGGTCGACGGTCAGAAGCTCTGCCGAAGCGACGGGCGGCAGTTCGAGCCCGAGGACGTCGGAGAGCCCGGAAAGAAGGCTGGGATATTCCTGGAAGACGCGGTGCATCGCTTCGTGCGGTGCGCTGACCATGGGTTTCCGTTCGGGCTCAGGCGGCTGTGGGCAGGTCGGTGCGGCAGTCGCGGCAGTGGCCGGGGTGCCGCGAGCGGAACGCGCGGTCGCAGCGGTCGCAGTTCTGCAGCGGGATGACGATCACTCGAGGGCGCGCGGCCTCCAGTTCGTGCGTGCCGGGCAGCGGCGGCGGCAGAAGGGTTGTGAGAGGGACGGGGAGGTCGGTGGTGAGCGCGTGCCGGATGGTGTCGGCGTGGGCATCTCGTTCGAGCCAGGTGACGATTCCTGGCACGAGAGTCCGGATGTCCTCCTCGGACAGGAGGAGTTGGGGCGCGTGACGTCGCAGGTTGGAGAGCAGCGCGGCAGCCACGCTCTGAAGCTCCGGGGTAAGGGCCTGCGGTTGCGGGAGCGGTGCTGGAGACGCTGTACGGGCGGTAGGTGACGGTACGACCACGGCGGCGGGCGGCGGCGCGGGTTCGGGAGGCGCCGTCAGTGGCGGCCTCGCCGCGATCACCGGCGCGGGCACGGCCGTGCTTCGCGCGGACCGAGGTTGAGCGGCCGTTGTTGCGGGAGCATCCGCGCCTGGTTGGTTGTACGAGACCGTACGCGTCACAATGCGGCCGTCGGCGAGGCGCACACGGCTGCGGTGCAGGTAACCGGCCGCCCCCAGCTCCCGCAGGGCGGCAGCGATGCGGGTCTCGCTCTCCGGGAAGCGTTCGGCGAGACGCTTGATGCCGATCTTCGCTCCGGCCGGCAGCGACTGGATGTGCACGGCCAGGCCGACCGCGACGAGGGAGAGGCCCCGGTGCTGGGCCAGGTGATTGCCGATGACGGTGAAACCTGCGGTGTGCCGGACGTTGCTGTGGATCACGCCGGATGCACCGGGCTTGACGCACGGGGGCGCGGTAATCTGCTGGGTACCCATCGGGAAGCCTCTACTTCCTCGGTGGTCAGGCCCTCGATCGGGATGCCAGTCCCGTCGGGGGCCGTCGCATGTCTGTGGCGGTCGGGGCGAGCATATGCCCGGCAACACGTGCCAAATCCAGCTCAGTTGCGTTATGTCACCCGAGTGAGTGACGAAACGGGCATGAGGGCGGGTGGGGTGGGGAAGGGTTGTTTCCCTGGTTCTTTAAAGGCTTTTGGACATCGCGGGCCACCGCGTCACGGCCCACCGGGTCGTGGAACCCCGCGACCCGGTGGCGTCGGTCACCGCACGAGGTCGAGTTCGGCCCAGACCGTCTTGCGCGGGGCAGTCCCGACATCGATGCCCCAGCGGTCCGCAAGCGCCTCGACGATCAGCAGACCGCGCCCCGACTCCGCGTCACCGGCGGGCACATCGACGGCTCCGGGCGCAGGAGGCAGGCGCTCGCCCCGGGTGTCGGTGACCTCGATACGGAGGAGCGCATCGCGGTGGACCATGAGGTCCAGCCTGAAGTCCCGGCCTGATACGCGGCCGTGCACGGCCGCGTTCGCAGCCAGTTCGGCCACGACGTTCACCGCCGGCTCCGTGGGCAGCCCCCACTCACCCAGGTGTGCGGTGGCGAGCAGACGGGCGAGCCTGGCGCCCCGGCGGGTGGGCGAGAGCAGCACGGTGAACTGCCGCGTCGGAGCGGAATGTTCGGTTCGAGTGATTTCTTCGGTCACGTCACTCAGCGTGGCCCTTCTTGCTTACCGTGAGGAGCAGCAGGCCGGTTACGTACGGTGATTGTCCCGGCCTTGTCCAGTGCTGTCCCGACTGTCCTGGGTGACTCGCGGGGGATCACAGAGGTTGGTGCAAGAACGGCTGATGCGTCAGAAGTGGGGCACGAATGAGCGTGGATGAGGCTGGTACGGCACGCGGGAACGACGGAACGGACGAGCCCGGCTGGGAGGTCGATCCCGACGACGAGCCGGGAGCGGCGGTGGTCGCCTCCGTGGGCCGCCAGATCAAGGCCTGGCGGGAGGCGGCAGGCATGCGGGCCGGTGAGTTCGGGGCTGCAATCGGGTACGGGGAGGACCTGGTCTACAAGGTGGAGGGCGGAAGGCGTATCCCCCGGCCTGAATTCCTCGACAAGGCGGACACGGTGCTGGGAGCAGGCGGCAAGCTAGCCATGTTCAAGAAGGAAATGGCTGAGGCCCGGTATCCGAGGAAGATTCGAGAGTTGGCGAAGCTGGAGGCACGGGCTGTAGAGCTCTCGGCCTACGGCAGCCATAACTTCCACGGCTTGTTGCAGACGGAGGAATATGCGCGGGCATTGTTCGGGATGCGGCGGCCTGCATTCTCACCGGACGAGGTGGAAAGGCTGGTGGCCGCTCGCGTCGCCCGTCAGTCCATCTTCAATCGTTCACCTGCGCCTGAGCTCAGTTTTGTCCAGGAAGAGGTGACTCTGCGACGCCACCTCGGGGGCAGAATGGTCCTGCGCCGGCAGCTCCAACGCCTGCTGCAACTTGGGCAGTTTCGCAATGTCGAGATCCAGGTCATGCCGACCGCACGCGATGACCATGCCGGTATGGGAGGGGAGATGCAGGTGCTGAAGTTCGGGGACGGCTCGGCCGTGGGGCGCTCCGAAGGGGACTTCGGAAGCCGCCCGATCGCGGACCCGAAGCACCTCCGGATCATCGAACTCCGGTGTGGCATCATCCGGGCTCAGGCTCTCACGCCCCGGGAGTCACTGGCCTTCATCGAGCAAGTGCTAGGAGAGACATGACCCACAAACCCTCCGCCGGAGAATCCACGGAGCTTGAGTGGTTCAAGAGCAGCTACAGCGACAGCAGCAACAGCAACGAGTGCGTCGAGATCGCGACCACACCCGGCGCCGTACACGTGCGCGACTCCAAGGACCTGCCCGGCCCCCGCCTCGGCTTCACCCCCGCCACCTGGGAAGCCTTCGTGACGTACGCATGCGGGAGCTGACCACCCCCGACGGACAGGTCTGTAGGGGGCGGCGCACGGGCGGCTGCCGCCGGCCGGTGGCGTTTCGGTGGACGAGCTCGTAGCTTGTGCGTCCGTGACCGTGCACGCCACTGCCTCGACAGCCACGACTGGGAGAGGGCGCTTCAGCCCGGGTGGTCACGCACCACAGCTCGGACCTCATGAGGGACCCGTTCCGGTTTCCGGACGACGGATCCGCCGCCCTCAGGTGTGAAGCGTCGCCTGCTCGCGGAGGGCCTCGACGAAGGTCGCGACGTGCGGGTGGTCGTGGCGGCCGAGCGTGGCGACGCCGATGTGGCGGGCCGGAGCCGGGGGCTTGACCGGGACGGTGTGCAGACCCGGCACCGGCGGGACGAGCGCGATGGAAGGGATCAGGGAGATCCCGATTCCCGCCGCGACGAGCGAGCGCGCGAAGAAGTAGTCGGTGGTGGTGCCGCGCACATCCGGTTCGAAGCCCGCCTGCTCGGCGTAACGGCGCAGGTACGCCTCGGTCTTGAGGCAGCCGAGCACCCAGGGCTCGGCTGCCAGCTCGGCGATGTCGAGCGACCGGTGGCCGGCCAGTCGATGCCCCTCAGGCATGACGACGTGCAGGGGATCTTCCATGACCGGGGTCCACCGCAGGCTGGAGCTCTGACCCGGCCCGACGGGCAGCGGACCGTCGAAGTGGTAGGCGAGTGCGAGGTCGACAGCACCCTGGCGAACGAGGGGCAGAGTGTCCTCGGGCTCTCCCTCCCTGACGTGGAGCACGGTGCTCGGATGGCTCGCCATGAGCCGGGGGAGAGCGCCGGGCAGCAGGTGCCTGCCGCCGCTGGTGAAGGTGGCGACGGTGAGCTGTACGCGCCCTGTACTGAGCCGGTCGACCTGTTGTCTCGCCTGTTCGAGCTCGGCTGCGACGGACTCGGCGGCCCCGACCATGATCTGGCCGGCTCGGGTGAGGATGACCCCGCGGGTGCTGCGCGTCACGACCTGAGCACCGAGGCTGCGCTCCAACACCGCCACGTGCTGGGAGACGGCGGAAGGAGTGAGGCGGAGCACCGCAGCCGCCTTGCTGAAGCTGCCGTGGTCCGCCACCGCCCGCAGGATGCGAAGCCGCTGCACATCGATCAACAGTTTTCCTTAAGGCGGTCCCAGTAAGCCGGCACTTCTGTTGATGACGATAGGTCCCCAGGATGGGGGCATGCAAAGGATCTGCGTCATCGGCGGAAGCCGTTACTTCGGAAAGCTCCTGGTCACGCGCCTGCAGGCGGCCGGCCATCACGTCACTGTGATCAACCGCGGCTCCACCCGGCCGCCCGCCGGTGTCGAGCACCTCGTCGTCGACCGCAACGACGAGGCCGCTCTCCTCGCCGCGCTCGGCTCCCGCACCTTCGACGTGGTCGTCGACCAGGTCTGCTACACCCCGGTGCAGGCCGCGATCGCCGCCCGCGCCTTCGCCGGCCGTACCCGGCGCTGTGTCATGACGTCCACGATCGAGGTCTACGATCCGGCGACCGCCGCGCTGCCGGCTGTGCCGGCGGGTACTCCGGTGCCGGAGGGGAACGTGGACCCGCGCACCTGGCGGGTGGCCATGGACCTGCCCTGGCACGACGAGGCATACCTGGAGGCGCACTACGCCGAGGGAAAACGCCAGGCGGAGGCCGTCTTCACCCGGGACGGTGGCTTCGTGTTCGCCTCCGTGCGTTGCGCGCACGTGCTCGGCGGCGGCGCGCAGGAGTTCACCGGCCGGCTGGCGCACTACACCGAGCGCGTCTGCCGGGGCGAAGAGATCACCGTGCACGCGCAGGCGCTGCCCACGGTGTTCATCCACTACGAGGAGCTGGCGGACCTGCTGCTGTGGGCGGCCACCGCCGGCGACTTCACGGGTCCGGTCAACGCCTGCTCCGACGGCCTGCTCGACGTGCGTGACCTGGCTGCGGTGGTCGCCGCGCAGACCGGCAGGGATCCCGTCCTCCGGGCCGTCGCAGCGGGCGGGACGGCTTCGCCGTTCTCCTTCGACCGCCATTACGCCATGAGCAACACCCGTGCGAAGGAGCTGGGCTTCACCTTCTCCCGTACCGCCGACTGGCTGCCCGGCGCCGTCGCGGAAACCGTCGCCGCAGCCGCCGAGCCCGCCGCATCCGCCGCATCCGCCGCGCCCGTCGCGCCCGTCGCGCCCGTCGCGTAAGGAGTTCGACCGCCATGCAGTACCGCACCATCGCGGACACCGCCGTCAGCGCCATCGGCCTGGGCGCCATGCCCCTGTCCATCGAGAACCGCCCGGACGAGGCGCGGGCCGTCGCCACCGTCCACGCCGCCCTCGACGCCGGCGTCACCTTCGTCGACACCGCCGACAGCTACCACTGGCACGCCGGGGAGGCGGGTCACAACGAGCTTCTGATCGCCCGGGCCCTGGCCCGTTACGGCGGGGACACCTCCGACGTCCTGATCGCCACCAAGGGCGGTCGTGGCCGGCCCGGCGACGGCAGCTGGACCGTCGACGCCGATCCGGGCCACCTCAAGCGCGCCGCCGAAGCCTCCGCCAAGCGCTTGGGGGTCGAGGCCATCGGTCTGTACCAGCTGCACAAGCCGGACCCTGCCGTGCCGTGGACGGAGTCCGTCGGCGCTCTGCGCGACCTGCTCGACGCCGGCACGATCCGCGCCGCCGGCATCTCGAACGTGACCACGGGCCAGATCCGCCAGGCGCATCAGATCCTGGGCGACGGACTCGTCTCGGTGCAGAACCGGTACTCGCCCGCCGTCCGCGACAGCGAGCCCGAGCTGCGGCTGTGCACCCGGCTGGGCCTGGCGTTCCTGCCCTGGAGCCCTCTCGGTGGCATCTCCCGCAGCTCCCTCGACGGCCCCTCGCGTCCGACGTCCGCCGGCACCGCCTTTCAGCGCATCGCGGCCGTGCGCGGCGTGAGCCCGCAGCAGATCGCCCTGGCCTGGCTGCTGAGCCGCTCCCCGGCGGTGATCCCGGTGCCGGGAGCGAGCCGCCCGGCCTCCGTCCGGGACGCGGCCCGTGCCGCGGAACTCCAGCTGAGCTCGGGGGAACTGGCCCAGTTCGAGGACGTAGTGGGGGTCGAGGAACATCGGAACGAAAACCGGCGCTGAGCCTCGCTCGGCCCTGGTGGGCGGCTGACGGGGTGTCGGCGAGGGACCCGGCCCAAGTCGTTTCGCAGATGACGCCCACTTGTCTGCGGGACAGCTGATCGCGCCCTGCGGGAACGGCCGCCCGTCCTCGCGCCGATCGACGGCAGGCGTCGAGATCGGCCACGTTCGGCCTCACGGCGCTGACGCAAGGGCGAGCGGGGCACCTCCCTCGGTGCGCGGACCGGCAGTGTGCCGACGCCTCTCCAGGAGGCTGGAGGCAGGAGGCAGGAGGCAGGAGTCAGGAGGCTGTCGACCGCTGCTTGCACGCGGAGCGAGCACTCATACCTCGTCGCAGCCCAGCCAGTGGGCGATGTCGGCGATGACGGCGGGGTCGACGTGCTGCGGAGTTCCGTACTCGGCGGGGGTGGACGGTCCTGCGCCGCGGAAGAACAGATGGTTGTCGGCCTCGTAGACACGGATATCGGCTTCCGGGCGGCCGGCCAGGCCCGTCCGCCATCGCGCCAGGTCGTCGGCGACGGTGACCTGGTAATCGCGCCCTCCCTGGAGGATGAGCATCGGCTTGCCGAGTCCGGCCGCGATCGCGACCGGGTCGTAGTCGCGCAGTTCGAGCCAGTACGGCGCGGACAGACCGAACGGCAGATCCGCTGCGGGGGTCGAAGGCGTGAGGTCCGCGCTGTCGACCAGGGCGGCCTGCTGTCGGAAGGTCTCGACAGCGGCGGGTGGGACCTGGTCGGGGAGCACGGTGGCGAGGTAGCTGACGACGCGGACAGCGGCGTGGTGCATCGGCTGCGTGTCCCCGGCCATGATCACGAGGCCCGCCACCGTGGGAGCGGCGACGGCGACGGCGGGGGCGACCTTGCCGCCCATGCTGTGGCCGAGGACGAAAACCCGCTCGGGGTCCACCGACCGGTGGCGGCGGAGCAGGGCGACCGCGTCGACGGCGTGCGGCACGTATTCCTGCGTCATCGTCAGCTCCGATGCCGCGGCGACATCGCGGTGGGCGAATGTCGCCTTGTCGAAGCGCAGTACCGTCGTCCCGCGGCCGGCGAGCCCCCAGGCCAGGTCCTTGAGCGGTCTGTTCGGCCCGCTGGTCTCGTCGCGGTCGAACGGCCCGCCACCGGCGAGCAGCACCACGCCGGGGCCGGGAGTCCGCCCCCGGGGGACGCTCATCGTGCCCGGTACGGCGAGTGGGCCGGTGCCGACGGTGACTTCGTGTTCACTGAAGCGGTCGGGCTCGGCATAGGGCGGCGGCGTCCAAGCGAGTTCTGAGCCGGTCATGGACTCTGTCGCAGCGCTGGCAGGCATCCCATCACAACCTTTCTCAAGAAGTGCGAACGGTAGCACGGCATGAGATCATTGCGGGATGGATGCTTTCGAACTCTTGGCACACCCGGTGCGGTTGCGAGTGATTCATGCGATGTCCGGAGGCAGGGAGCTGACCACCGCCGAGCTCTGCGACCGCATTCGGGACGTCTCGAAGGCCACGGTCTACCGGCACGTCGACCTGCTCGCGGCCGGAGGGGTCCTGGAAGTCGCCCTGGAGCGACGTGTGCGCGGCGCGGTCGAGCGCCGCTACCGGCTGCGCCGCGACCGCGCGGGGATCGATACGGACACGGCCGGTTCACTCTCGCTCGACGACCATCGCGGTGCGTTCGCCCACGCTCTGGCGGCGCTGGCCGCCGAATTCACCGCGTATCTCGGCCGTGACGCCGCCGACCCGGTAGCCGACCAGGTCGGCTACCGGCAGCATGCCGTCTGGCTCGATCCTGGGGAACTGCGCGGGATGATCGAAGGGATGCGGGAGGCGATCGCCCCCCACCTGGCGAACGAGCCATCACCCGGCCGCACGCAGTACCTGATCAGCCCGATCCTCTTCCCCGTCGAAGCACCGCCCACCGGGACCGGCACCGATCACACCGCTGCGGGCGACCCGAGCCCGGGCCCCGGCAGCTGAGCAAAGTCCACCACTGCCCCTGTGCCCGGCCTGCCCCGGAGCTCAGTACGGCCGATTCCCCCGAGGTGGTAGCGCCGCCGGCACGGAGGATGACCGTGGGGCAGCCTCCGGGGGCATACGCCGGCGGGCCGGGCACGCGAAGGGCCGGATCCCCCCTCCGGACCCGGCCCTTCACTTCCCGCACCCGCACCCGCTCAGGCGGTGCGCACCGCCGCCGTGGACCCGCGCACCACGAGCTCCGGCTGGAACACGTACTCCGTGCGCTGCACGGGGCTTCCGCCGATCTCCTCCAGCAGGGCACCGACGGCGGCCGAGGCCATCGCCTGGACCGGCTGGCGCACCGTGGTCAGCGGCGGGTCGGTGAACGCGATGAGCTGCGAGTCGTCGAAGCCGACGACGGAGACGTCGCGTGGCACGTCCAGGCCCCTCCCCCGGGCCGCCCGGACGACGCCGAGCGCCATGAGGTCGCTGCCGCAGACGATGCCGGTGCACCCCTGGTCGAGGAGGGCTCCGGCCGCGACCTGTCCGCCCTCGACGCTGAACAGGGTGGAGCACACCAGCAGTTCGGCCTCCTCACGGTCCATGTCCAGCAGCGAGACGGCCGCGTCGACGAAGCCGTCGCGCTTGCGCCGGGAGGGCACGTAGCGCTGCGGTCCGATCGCCAGGCCGATCCGCCGGTGCCCGAGCTCGGCGAGGTGGCCGACGGCCATCCGCACGGCGGCCTGGTCGTCGGGCGAGACGAACGGGGCGCTGATGCGCTCGTTGTAGCCGTTGATGAGGACGAACGGCACGCCCCGGTCGGTCAGCGCGGCGTAGCGCGCCGGGTCGGCCGAGGTGTCGGCGTGCAGGCCGGACAGGAAGACGATGCCGCCCACGCCACGCTCGACGAGCTGTTCGACCAGCTCGTCCTCGGTGGCGCCGCCGGGCAGCTGGGTGCAGAGCACCGGCGTGTAGCCGTGCCCCGCGAGGACCTGCTCCACGGACTGCGCGAACGCCGGGAAGATCGGGTTGGTGAGTTCGGGTGTCACCAGACCGATCAGCCCTGCGCTGCGCTGCCGCAGCCGTACGGGTCGTTCGTAGCCGAGGATGTCGAGCGCCGCGAGCACCCGCTGACGCGTGGTGTCCGCGACGCCCGGCTTCCCGTTGAGCACCCGGCTGACGGTGGCCTCGCTGACCGCGGCCTGACCGGCGATGTCGGAGAGCCGCAGCGCCGGTCCGGTCCTGGGTGCGGGGACGGTCACACCGTCCACCACACCGTGGTGTCGGCGGGCAGCTCGAACGTGGTGCCCTCGACGGTCACCGGGGCGCTGGCGAGCAGCAGGGTGCCGGGGACGGTGATCCGCACCGGGGCGCCTGTGGTGTTGACGGTGCAGGCGAAGCCGGGGCGGCCGAGGGCGAGTACGCCTTCGGGGGCGTCCAGCCACTCGACGTCCGTGCCGGCGCCGAGCCCCGGGTGCTCACGCCGGGCCGCGATCGCGGCCCGGTAGAGCTCCAGTGTGGAGCCCTCCGTGCCGGACTGCGCCTCGACGGAGAGCGTGCCCCAGCTGCCGGGCTGTGGCAGCCAGCTGCCGCCGTCGCCGAAGCCGTACGAGCTGCCCTCGCGGGTCCACGGGATCGGCACGCGGCATCCGTCGCGGAAGCCGTCCTGACCCTCGGCGCGGAAGAAGGACGGGTCCTGGCGGGCCTCGTCGGGCAGGTCGGTGACGTCCGGGAGGCCCAGCTCCTCGCCCTGGTAGACGTAGGCGGAGCCGGGGAGGGCCAGCATCAGCAGGGTCGCGGCGCGCGCCCTGCGCAGGCCGAGCTCGCGGTCGCCGGGGGTGCGGATCTGGGTGCCGAGACCGGGCGGGTTGCCGAAGCGGGTGGTGTGCCGGGTGACGTCGTGGTTGGAGAGCACCCAGGTGGTGGGCGCGCCCACCGGACGCATCGCGTCGAGCGAGGAGTCGATGACCGCGCGCAGCTCGGCGGCGTCCCAGGCGGTCGACAGGTACTGGAAGTTGAAGGCCTGGTGCATCTCGTCGGGGCGCACGTAGTTGGCGGTGCGCTCGACGGTGGGGGTCCACGCCTCGGCCACCAGGATGCGGTCGCCGGGGTACTCGTCGAGGATGGTGCGCCAGCTGCGGTAGATCTCGTGCACACCGTCCTGGTCGAAGAACGGCATGACATCGTTGCCCAGCAGTTTCAGCTGGTCGTGCGATCCGAGGTCCGGCAGGCCCTCCGCCTTGACGAGGCCGTGGGCGACGTCGACGCGGAAGCCGTCGACGCCCATGTCGAGCCAGAAGCGCAGGATCGAGCGGAACTCGTCGGCGACGGCCGGGTGTTCCCAGTTGAAGTCGGGCTGTTCGGGCGCGAAGAGGTGCAGGTACCACTCGCCGGGGGTGCCGTCCGGGTCGGTGGTGCGGGTCCAGGCGGGGCCTCCGAAGATGGACTCCCAGTCGTTCGGCGGGAGTTCGCCGTCGGCGCCCTTGCCGGGGCGGAAGTGGTAGCGCTCGCGCAGGGCCGATCCGGGCCCCTCGGCGAGGGCGCGCTTGAACCACTCGTGCTGGTCGGAGGAGTGGTTGGGCACCAGGTCGACGATGATGCGGAGCCCCAGGCCGTGGGCCTCGCGGATCAGCGCGTCGGCGTCGAGGAGCGTGCCGAACATCGGGTCGATGGCCCGGTAGTCGGCGACGTCGTAGCCCGCGTCGGCCTGCGGCGACGCGTAGAAGGGGCTGAGCCAGACGGCGTCGACGCCGAGGTCCCTGAGGTACGGGAGGCGCGCGGTGACGCCCGCGAGGTCGCCCATGCCGTCGCCGTTGCCGTCGGCGAAGCTCCGTGGGTAGACCTGGTAGATCACCGCGTCCTGCCACCAGCCGGTGCGGTGGCCCGGGGCGTCGTCGGACGTGCCGGTGGAGGGGGCAGCGAGGTGCTGGGTCATGTCGTCCCTGGGGTGTCTGGGTGGGGAGCGGCGCCGGGACCGGGTCGGGGTTCCGGCGCCGCCGTGACGGGTGCGGTCGTACGGTCGTGCGGGACTGTCAGCCCTTGACGGCTCCGGCGGACATGCCGGTGACCAGGTGCTTCTGCGCGAAGAGGAAGACAAGCGCGGCCGGGATCGCGATGAGTACGGACGCCGCGGTCATCGGGCCCCACTGGGCTCCGTACTGGTTGACGAACTTCTGCAGTCCGCCGGCGAGCGTGAGGTTCTCGTCCCCGACCATGAAGGCGGAGGCGTACGCGACCTCGCCCCAGGCGGTGATGAAGGAGTAGAAGGCGGTGACGGCGAGGCCGGGCTTGGCGAGCGGCAGGATGAGCCGCCAGAACGTCCCGAACGGTGTGAGTCCGTCGACCTGCCCCGACTCGTCGATCTCACGCGGGATCGTGTCGAAGAAGCCCTTCATCATCCAGGCGCAGAAGGGCACCGAGATGGTGAGGTAGGTGATGACGAGCCCGGCCGGCTGGTTGAGCAGGCCCATCGTCGACATGATGTTGTAGATCGGCACGATGAGGACGGCCACCGGGAACATCTGGGTGACCAGCAGGGTCCACATCAGCCCGCGCTTGCCGGGGAAGCGGAAGCGGCTGACGGCGTAGCCGGTGGTGGCGGAGACGAAGACACCGATGACGGTGGAGAGTCCCGCGACGACCACGGAGTTGCCGAACCAGCTCAGGAACTCGGTGTCCTTGATCAGGTTCGTGTAGTTCTCGAACGTCGTCTCTTTGAAGAAGTCTGTCGTGGAAGCGAACTTCGCGGGCTTCAGCGAGGTCAGCAGGACCCACAGCACCGGGAAGACCGCGATCACCGACATGACGATCAGGGTGAGGTGCAGGGCCACGGAGGCGGCCGGCGAGCGGTCGCCGCGCTTGCGGACCTTGGGGGCCTTGCGGGCGCCGTGCCGGGCGGGGGTTGCCGTAACGGTGGTCACCAGTTGTCTCCCTGCGTGCGGAGCACTCGCCGGTACACCATGGCGAAGAGCATCAGGAGTACGAGAATCAGCACGCCCCAGGTGGAGGACTGCGCGAAGTCGCGCGGGCTGATCTCGAAGGAGAATTTGTAGGCCTGGGTGACCAGGATCTGCGTGGCCTCGCCGGGTCCGCCGCGGGTCAGCAGGAAGATCACCGGGAACATGTTGAAGGTCCAGATGGTGGAGAGCAGGACCACCGTGGTGGACACCGGGCGCAGTCCGGGGAGCGTGACGTGGCGGAAGCGCTGCCAGGCGGTGGCTCCGTCCATCTCGGCGGCCTCGTACTGCTCCGAGGGGATCGACTGGAGTCCACCGAGCAGGGCGACCATCATGAACGGCACGCCGAGCCAGACGTTGACGGCGATGACGGAGAACTTGGCCCAGGTGGGGTCGTTCAGCCAGGGTATGCCGTCGATTCCGGCGCCGCCGAGGATCTTGTTGAGCAGGCCGTTGTTCTCGTTGTAGAGGAAGCGCCAGGCGAAGACCGAGACGAAGCCGGGGATCGCCCAGGGCAGGATCAGTGCCATCCGGTAGGCGGAGCGGCCGGCGATCCTGCGGTTGAGGATGTTGGCGAGGGCCATGCCCAGGCAGAAGGTGATGGTCACACAGGAGACCGTCCACACCAGCGTCCAGCCCAGCGTTCCGAGGAACTGGGTCCCGGTCAGGGCGTCGGCGTAGTTGTCCAGCCCCACGAACTCGTAGGTGGCGGGCATCTCGTTGACACCGATGGACCGGGCGACGTTGCGCTCGTTGGCGTCGGTCATCGACAGCCAGATACCGCGGACCAGCGGGTATCCGATGATCACGCCGATCACGAGCACGACCGGGGCGACCATGGTCCAGGCGTACCAGTGGACCGACAGGGCGCGCCGGAACCTGCTCGGCGGTGGGGGGTTACCAGTACCGCGGCTCCGGCCGCGGGCGACGTCGTCGCCCGCGGCCTTCGCCACCGACTGGCTGGTGTGGACAGCCATCAGTCGGCCTGCCTTCCTGAGTTACTTCCAGCCCTTGAGGAGCTTGCGGTAGGAGTCGCCGGTCGCCTTGGCGGCCTTCTCCGGCGTGGTCTGGCCGGTGAGGACCTTGGTGTACTCGACGTTCAGCGGGGCGAAGAGGCTGCCGGTCTCCGGGATCCAGGGGCGCTCGACCGCGGTCTCGACGACGGGCTTGAAGAACTGGACGATCTCGCTGTCCACGGCCTCCTTCTTGGAGTACGCGGAGGTGCGGGTCGGCAGCAGGTTGAGCTCACCGGCGGTCTGCGCCTGGGCCTCGACCGAGGTCATGTACTCGACGAACGCGTAGGAGGCGTCGATGTTCTTGGAGCCCGCGTAGACGCCGAGGTTGTGGCCGCCCTGCGGGGCGCCCTGTGCGGCGGAGCCGGCCGGCACCGTGGAGATGCCCAGGTTCGCCTTGTCGGTGAACTCCTTGCCGGTCAGCGTGTCGGCCACGGCCCAGGGGCCGTTGATCATCATCGCGACGTCGCCGTTCTTGAACGACTGCATCATGTTCTCCCAGCCGTCCGTGGCGTCGGTCTTGGCCGCCCCGGAGTCGACGAGGTCCTTCACGACACCGAAGGCCTTGACACCCTCGGCGTTGTCCACGGTGACGGTCTTCGCGTCCGCGTCGACCAGGTCGCCGCCCTCGCCGTAGAGGAAGGAGAGGAAGTAGTACGAGTCGTCGCCGCGCAGGTAGAGGCCGGACTTGCCGGTCTTGTCCTTGATCTTCTTGGCGACGGTCTTCAGGTCGGCGATCTTCGCGGGCGGCTCGACGCCCGCGTCCGCGAACATCTTCTTGTTGTAGAAGATGCCCATGGAGTCGATCACCTGCGGGACCGCGTACGTCTTGCCCTTGTACTTGGTCGACGCGGCGGCCTGCTTGAGGAAGTCGTCCTGGTCCTTGAGCGCCGTGGTGCCGTCCAGCGGGGCCAGGTAGCCGAGGTCCGCGAACTCGGGGGTCCAGGCGACCTCGGAGCGGATGACGTCGGGGGCGCCGGAACCGGCCTGGGCCGCGTTCTTGAACTTGTTCTGCGCCTCACCGAAGGGCACGTTGACGTACTTGACGTCGACCTTCGGGTGCTTCTTCTCGAAGCCCTCGGCGATCTTCTTGAAGACCTTGTCCTCGCTGCCGACGTTCGAGGTGTCCCACCAGGTCACCGTGCCGGAGAGCTCGCCCGAGCTCTTGCTGCCGCCGGACTCGTCGTCGCTTCCGCAAGCGGTCGCCGCGAGCGCCAGGGTCGCGACCAGGGCGGTGGCCGTTATGCCACGTCGCATCTGAACTCCTTCAACTGCCGTACCGCTCCGTCGCGGCGCCGGGTCGACGTGAACGTAACAAGGATGAAAGACGACCGAAAGACCTTGCGGAAGATTTCTGCAAGCGCTGCTGATCGTTACATTGGCGTGTCCGCAAGGTTGCCGTCAAGCCTCTTGACGGAAGCCCTTTCACCCTGCCTTGTCCTGGCCAGACCCCTTACGGCGGTGGCAGGAGGATCCGGACGCGACAGCCCGGCAGCGCCCGCAAGGCCTTGCAAGATATTGCTGCGAGAAACCCTCCGGCCGGTGGCTGCGGGGGTGGACCGCCCGAATCCCGCGCACGGTGGGCAATCCGACACGCGCCCGGTACAGTCCAGTGCCATGACCGCACGGCTTGCCGATATCGCAACTCAGGCGGGGGTCAGCGAAGCGACGGTCAGCCGCGTACTGAACGGCAAGCCCGGTGTCGCAGCGGCCACCCGTGAATCCGTCCTCGCGGCGCTCGACGTCCTCGGCTACGAACGCCCCGTCCGGCTGCGCCGGCGCAGTGCCGGTCTCGTCGGCCTGATCACGCCCGAGCTGGAGAACCCGATCTTCCCCGCGCTGGCCCAGGTCATCGGCCAGGCACTCACCAGGCAGGGCTACACGCCGGTGCTGGCGACCCAGACGCCTGGCGGTTCCACCGAGGACGAGCTCACCGAGATGCTCGTCGACCGCGGGGTCTCGGGCATCATCTTCGTCTCCGGACTGCACGCCGACACCTCCGCCGACATGCAGCGCTACGAGCAACTGCGCGCCCAGGGTGTCCCCTTCGTCCTGGTCAACGGATTCTCCCCCAAGGTGCAGGCCCCCTTCATCTCCCCCGACGACCGGGCGGCGATGCGGCTCGCGGTGACGCACCTGGTCGCGCTGGGCCACCAGCGGATCGGTCTGGCGGTCGGGCCCAAGCGCTTCGTTCCCGTGCTCCGCAAGATCGAGGGGTTCCACGCCACGATGCGGGAACAGCTGGATCTCACCGCCGACGCGGTGGAGGAGCTGATCCAGCACTCCCTGTACACCCTGGAAGGCGGCCAGGCGGCCGCCTCGGCGCTGATGGAACGCGGATGCACCGCGGTGGTGTGCGCGAGCGACATGATGGCGCTCGGCGCGATCCGCGCCGCCCGCCGGCTGTCGATGGAGGTGCCGCGCGACCTCTCGGTGGTCGGCTACGACGACTCGCCCCTCATAGCGTTCACCGATCCGCCGCTGACCACGATCCGGCAGCCGGTGACGGCCATGGGCCAGGCCGCCGTGCGCACACTGCTGGAGGAGATCGGCGGCACACCCGCTCCGCACAGCGAGTTCGTGTTCATGCCCGAACTGGTCGTACGCGGTTCAACGGCCTCGGGCCCGGGCCCCTCCTCGGCCCCTCGCGCCCATCGGTGAAGTCCTGGATGTGCGACCGGAACCCGACCGGAGGATCATCGGGCAGAGGGGGACGTATCTGGCAGACTCTGCGCCTATGGGTGAATCGCACGTGACCACACAGGAAGACCGCACGGCGGCCACCCCGTCACCCGTCGCGAACGGAACGACGGCCTCCGGTTCAACGAGAGCGATCACCCTTTCACGCATGCGTACCCGACCCTCCCTCCGATCCCTGCGCTCCCCGCGCCACCCACGCATCTGGTTCGAGATCCTGCTGATCGCGGTCAGCTACTGGCTCTACTCGCTCGTGCGCAACGCCGTGCCCGAGCAGAAGGCAGCGGCCCTGCGGAACGCCGACTGGATCTGGTCACTCGAGCGCACCGTGGGCCTCGCCTTCGAAGAAACGGTCAACCGGGCCGTCAACTCGGTGACATGGCTGATCGTGTCGATGAACTACTACTACGCGACGCTGCACTTCGTCGTGACCATCGGTGTGCTCGTCTGGCTCTTCCGCCGTCACCCGGGCCGCTACGCGGCCACCCGCCTGGTTCTCTTCGCCACGACGGCGGTCGCCCTGCTCGGCTACTACGTCTTCCCGCTGGCGCCGCCCCGGCTGATGAACGGCAACGCCTTCATAGACACGGTGATGCTGCACCAGACGTGGGGCTCGATGGCCTCGGGCGACCTCAAGCACATGTCGAACCAGTACGCGGCGATGCCGTCCATGCACATCGGCTGGTCCCTGTGGTGCGGTCTGACCATATGCGCCCTGGCCACCGCGCCCTGGGCGCGGATCCTCGGCGCCCTGTACCCCATGGCCACGCTGGTCGTGATCGTGGCGACGGCGAACCACTTCTGGCTGGACGCGGTGGGCGGTATGGCCTGCCTGGCGTTCGGGGTGGCGGTCTCCTGCGCCTGGTACGGGGCGCTGCCGCACCGTCTGCCGAAGCAGGTGCGGCAGTCCGGTACGAGCCGCCTGCGCGCCCTGCGACGGCCACCCGCCCTCGCACCCGAACTGACGGCTCAGGCCGGTCCTTCACCCGCCGGAGCGGCGGAAACCGCCCCGCCGCGATCGAGCCCGCCCGGCGGCTGAGCGGCATTCTCCCGGCCCCTCGGCCGGGACGGGTACGGGCCTCGGCCGGGACGGCGTACGGGCCGGGGCGCCGGACCGGCCGCCCCGGCGCCCCGCCACTCACCCCACTCACCCCGCGGCGCCGTAGAACCTCTCCTCCACCACCGCCCGGGCCCGCCGGGTGATCCGCCGGTAGTCGTCCAGCATGTCCCCCACGTGCCCCGGCTCGTAGCCCAGGTACCGGCCGACCGCCGTCATCTCACGCGGGTTCGAGGGGAAGGTGTCGCCCGGCCGCCCCCGCACCAGCATCACCGCGTTACGGACCCGCGAGGCCAGGACCCACGCCTCGTCCAGCGTCTGTGCCTCCTCCGCGGGGATGAGCCCCGCCGCGCAGGCCGCCGCCAGCGCCTCCCGCGTACGCGGGGTCCGCAGTCCGGGCTCCACCCAGCCGTGCTGCATCTGCATCAGCTGCACGGTCCACTCGACGTCGCTCAGCCCGCCGCGCCCCAGCTTGGTGTGGAGCGTCGGATCGGCCCCGCGTGGCATGCGTTCGGACTCCATCCGCGCCTTGAGCCGCCGGATCTCCCGGACCGCGTCGTCCCCCAGCCCTTCCATCGGGTACCGCAGCGGGTCGATCAGCTCGATGAAGGCGCGGCCGAGCTCCTCGTCCCCGGCCACCGGCGCGGCGCGCAGGAGCGCCTGGCTCTCCCAGACCAGCGACCAGCGCCGGTAGTAGACCTCGTACGACTTCAGGGTGCGCACCAGGGGGCCGGTCCTGCCCTCCGGCCGCAGGTCGGCGTCGATCAGGAGCGGCGGGTCCGCGGTCGGCAGCTCCAGCAGTCTGCGCATCTCCGTGACGACGGCGTTCGCGGCCCTGGCCGCCTCCTCGTCGCCGACCCCTTCCCGGGGTTCGTGCACGAACAGGACGTCCGCGTCCGATCCGTAGCCCAGCTCGTGACCGCCGAAGCGGCCCATGCCGATGACGGCGAACCGGGTCGGCAGGGTGTCGCCCCACCGCTCCCGGACAGCGGCGCGCAGCGCCCCGGACAGGGTGGCGGCGTTCAGGTCGGTGACCGCGGAGCCGACCCGGTCGGCGAGAGCACCCGGGTCGGTCTCGGCGGGGTTGTCCTCGGTGCCGTACGAGCCGATGAGATCGGCGGCGGTCGTACGGAACAGTTCCCTGCGCCGGACCCCGCGCGCCACCGCGACGGCCGCTTCGGCCCCCGGTGCCCGTCCGACCGCGGCCAGTACCTCCTGCTCCAGGTGGTCCCGGCTGCGCGGCCTCAGGCCTTCGGGGTCACCGAGGATGGCGACGGCCTCCGGGGCACGCATCAGCAGGTCGGGGGCGAGACGGCCGGCGGACAGGACCCGGGCGAGGTTCTCGGCCGCGGCGCCCTCGTCGCGCAGGAGCCGCAGGTACCAGGGGGTCTTGCCGAGCGCGTCGGACACCTGCCGGAAGCCGAGGAGCCCGGCGTCCGGGTCGGCGGAGTCCGCGAACCAGCCGAGCAGCACCGGCAGCAGGGTGCGCTGGATCGCGGCCTTGCGGGAGACCCCCGACGACAGTGCTTCCAGGTGCCTGAGGGCGGCGGCGGGGTCCGCGTAGCCGAGGGCCTCCAGCCGGACGACGGCCGCTTTCGCGCTGAGCCTGCTCTCGCCGGGCGCGAGCTGGGCGACGGCGTCGAGCAGCGGCCGGTAGAAGAGCTTCTCGTGCAGCCGCCGTACGACGGAGGCGTGCCGCCGCCACGCCCGGTTGAGCTCGGCGACAGGGTCCGTACGCAGTCCGAGGGAACGCCCGAGCCTGCGCAGGTCGGCCTCCTCCTCGGGGACCAGATGGGTGCGGCGCAGCCGGTAGAGCTGGATCCGGTGCTCCATGGTCCGCAGGAAGCGGTACGCCTCGTCCAGCTGAGCGGCGTCCGCCCGCCCGACGTATCCTCCGTCGGCGAGGGCCCGCAGTGCCTCCAGGGTGGAGCCGGAGCGCAGGGTGCTGTCGCTGCGGCCGTGGACGAGCTGGAGCAGTTGTACGGCGAATTCGACGTCCCGGAGGCCGCCGGGACCGAGCTTGAGTTCGCGGTCTATACGGTCGACGGGGATGTTGTCGACGACGCGGCGACGCATCTTCTGTACATCGCTGACGAAGTTCTCCCGGTCGGCGGCCTGCCACACCAGTGGGGACACGGCCTCGACGTACTCCGCCCCCAGCTCGGGGTCGCCGGCGACAGGCCGGGCCTTGAGCAGCGCCTGGAACTCCCAGGTCTTGGCCCAGCGCTGGTAGTAGGCGAGGTGCGAGGACAGGGTCCGCACCAGCGGCCCGTTACGGCCCTCGGGGCGGAGGTTGGCGTCGACGGGCCAGATGGTGCCCTCGACGGTGGTGTCGGAGCAGATGCGCATCAGGTGGGCGGCCAGCCGGGTCGCGGCCTGCATGGCGCCGCTCTCCTCCGCGCCGTTCACGGGCTCGCCCACGAAGATCACATCGACGTCGGACACGTAGTTCAGCTCGTGTCCGCCGCACTTGCCCATCGCGATGACGGCGAGCCTGCACTGCGCGGCGTCCGAGGGCGCGGCTGCCCGGGCGATGGCGAGCGCCGCCCGCAGCGTGGCCGTCGCAAGGTCGGCGAGCTCCGCGGCGACCTGGGCGACGTCGGTCGTGCCGCACACGTCGCGGGCCGCTATCGACAGCAGTGACCTGCGGTAGGCGACGCGCAGCGAGTCCGGGTCGACGGCGTCGCAGAGCATGTGTTCGAACTCGGGGACCCCGGGGTGCAGATCGGTGGCCTCGTACGTGACCAGCACCTGCCAGTCGCGCGGGTGCCGTGCCAGATGGTCCCCGAGCGCCTCGGAGGCGCCCAGGGCCCCCAGGAGCCGGTCCCGCAGCGGCTTGGCCGTGACCAGGGTGTCCAGCAGGACCTGCCGCTCCCCGGCCTCCTCGGCCTCGACGAGCCGTACGAGGCTGTGCAGGGCCAGATCGGGGTCGGCGGTCGCCCCGAGGGCGTCGAAGAGGACGGGATCGGCCCGTACGGAGGAGAGCTCGGGCAGATCCAGCAGCCGTTCGGCGGCGGACGGATCGGTGAAACCGTGCCGCAGCAGTCGGGTGAACGTACTGCTTCTGCGTCCCGGCACCGTCGTCATCCTGTGTCTCCTGCCCGCCGATCACACATATCCGCCCTTCGAGCCTAGCCCGGCCCCGATGAATCCGGAGCGGCGGCGGAGTCCGTACTGCAGAGGCACGATCGACGAAAAGGCCACGCACACCGCCATACCGCCCCAGGAGGCACGCCATGCCGGCCAAGGACACAGCCACCCCCGACACCACTCTCGACCCCCACTACAGCGGCGAGGACGCCACCGCCCGGCCCTGGGCGGAGGCGGTCGCCCTGCTGGACCGCGCGGAGCTGTACTGGCTGTCCACGGTCCGGCCCGACGGCCGCCCCCACGTCACCCCGCTGATCGGCCTCTGGTCGGAGGGCGCGCTGCATTTCTGCACGGGCCCCTCCGAACGGAAGGCGCGCAACCTGGCCTCCAACCCGGAGGTCGTCCTGACCACCGGCGCCAACACGCTGAACGAGGGGTTCGACGTGGTGGTCGAGGGCCGCGCCGCCCGGGTGGCGGACGAGCAGCGGCTGATCGTGCTGGCCGAGGCCTGGGAGGCGAAGTACGGCGCCGACTGGCACTTCGGCGTCACGGACGGGATGTTCTCCAACGGTGCGGGCGGCCGTGCGGAGGTGTTCGCGGTGGCCCCCCGCACCGCCTTCGGTTTCGCCAAAGGCGACCCGTACGGCCAGACGCGCTGGCGCTTCGCCTGAGCGGCGCCACGGGGCCGGGCCGGACCGGCCCGGTGGCCCTGGCCTGCCCGATCCGAACGAGAGACCCTGGCGCGGCCGGGTCCCCGGGGAGGCGGACCGGCCCGGTGGCCCTGGCCGGCCTAGCGCGGCCGGGTCCCGATGACGACGGTGGCGTACAGCTCCTCGGAGACGACCACGCGCGCGGTCAGTCCGCCGCTGCCCACCGTCTCCCGGGCGCGCGCCGCCTGCCGCTCGCTCGTCTCGACCAGCAGACTGCCGCCGGGGGCCAGCCAGTCGTCCGCCTCGGCGACGACCCGCCGCAGCACGTCGAGCCCGTCACCGCCTCCGTCGAGCGCGACGCGCGGCTCGTGGATGCGCGCCTCGGCGGGCAGCAGCTCGACGTCCTCGGTCGGAACGTACGGCACGTTGGCGAGCAGCACGTCGACCCGCCCGCGCAGCGAGCGGGGCAGGGGCGTGAAGAGGTCGCCCTCGTAGACCGTCCCGCGCCCGCCCACGTTGCGCCGGGCGCAGCGCACGGCGGCGGGTTCCACGTCGGCGGCGTGCAGTTCGGCCTCGGGCAGCGACGACGCGAGTGCCCTGCCGAGCGCGCCGGTCCCGCAACAGAGGTCGACCACGACCGCCCGGCCGGACGCGAGGGCCACAGCCTGCCGGACGAGGAATTCGGTACGCCGACGTGGCACGAAGACCCCGGGGTCCACTTCGATCCGCAGACCGCAGAACTCGGCCCAGCCGACCACGTGTTCGAGCGGCAGGCCGGCTGCACGGCGTTCCAGCATGGCGGCGAGTCCGGCGGGGTCCGCCGCTGAGGCGAGAAGGAGTTCCGCCTCGTCCTCGGCGAACACACAGCCGGCGGCGCGGAGCGCGGTGACGAGGGCGGGGAAGGTGAGCGGTGGGGCGTGTTCCTGCATGGTGCGGAGCCTTTCGGGATGACCGATGGGCGCTCCGCGATCGCTCAGGCCCGGTCGGCCACACGACGGCGAGGGGTGAGCGCCCAGCCTGCTGAAGCGGTAATGGGTCTCACCTCCTGGGTCGGTCCCGGTCTCGGGAGGGGTCACACTACCGGACCGGCACCCACCTGACGATGCCTCACATCTGCGGCCTTCGAGGACTGCTGGCGCTGCGGGAACCGCGCCCGCGCGCCCCGCCACCCCGCACGTCACCACCGGACGCCGGCCGGGACGCCCGCCCCGTCCTGACGCCGTGCGGATAGGCTCCCCGCATGTCACCGGAGTCGAGGGGCGGTACGCCGCGGCCGGCGGGCCCGAACCACCTGTGGGCCGTTTCGTTCAGCGCGCTGGCCGTCTTCCTGGCGAGCTGGGCCATGTGCTGGATCCAGGCGTACGCCGTCAACGACGACCTGCCCAACACCTGCGACGACGTACGCAGGCAGGTCTTCCCGACGGAGGTGGCCTGCGCGGCCGCGGACGGGACGGTCACCGGAGCGGCCCCTGGATGGCTGGTGGTGCTGTTCTTCGCCTCACTCGTGGTGACCGTCCTGACGGGAACCATGGCACTGGCGGTCACCGCGGCCGTACGCGGAAGGTGACTCAGCCGCCCCGCACGGCGCCGTCCGGCCAGACCACGTCCACGGGCAGCCCGGCCCGCCGGGCCTCCTCGACCAGGTCTGCCGTCCCGCCGGCCCGGCCCGTGGACGGCGTTCCGTCCCACACGGCGACCAGACGGTCGGCGCGCTCCAGCAGCTCGGAGTTGGCCGCCTCGTAGGCCGCACGGTCGGCGCTCTCGTACGGCAGGGTCTGCACCTCGACGGCGGTCTCGTTGAGATGGTCGAAGACCGGAAGGTCCTCGGGCTTCACCACTGCACTGCGATAGTCCAGCGACGGAACGACGACGACGAGGCGGCCGCCCATGGCGGAGACCTCCTCCGCGAAGAGCGAGTCGGCGCCGGCGGCGATGCACGAGATCCCCGTGAGGTCCTCGCTGTAGGGCTTCAGCACCTCGCGCAGCGCCGCCCGTACGAGCGGCACGGTCTTTTCGGTCAGGTCGGTGTGCCCGGTCACGGCCAGCGTCGTCATACGTCTTCCTCCTGGGCTCGGCAGCGGTTCGCGGGCCGTTCACGACGGGCCCACGGTCTACGGGTACGGCTGCCCCCCTTGCACCCTCGCACGCCCCTACCGCTGACCGGGGCCCGCCCAGACGGTGCGGGAGCGCTCCGCCCGCCTGCTCCTCGCCGGGCGCTCTTCCTCTGCCCGGCGCCGGAGTGTACGTTCGTACATGCTCTGCCCGGGGTGACGTACGCCCTGCCGTGTTCTCGTGAAAGACGTGTCTGATGGACCTGGCCACCCGTCGCCGCCGAACGGCGTTGTTCCTCTTCTTCCTCATGCCCGGCCTGGCGATCTCCTCCTGGGTGACGCGGACGCCCGACATCAGGGATCAGCTGGGCGCTTCCACGGCCCAGATGGGGCTCGTCCTGTTCGGCCTGTCCGTCGGCTCCATGCTCGGCATCCTCGGCTCCGGTGCTCTGGTGGCACGGTTCGGCACCAGGCCGGTCATGGGTGTGGGGACGGCACTGGTCATCCTCAGCATGGTGGTCATCGGCTGGGGAGCCCTGCTCTCCTCGGCCCCCACCGTCACGGCCGGGCTGTTCCTCTTCGGCGCAGGGATGGGCGGCGGGGAGGTCGCGGTCAACATCGACGGCGCCGAGGTCGAACAGATCATCGGCCGCACCGTGCTGCCCACCCTGCACGGCTTCTTCAGCCTCGGCACGGTCGTGGGAGCCGCGGTCGGCATCCTGTTCACCGCCATCGAGTTCCCGGTGCAGTGGCACCTGACCGCGACAGCCGTCGTCGCCGCCGCGATGTTCGTCCACGCCTTCCGCGCCATCCCGGCCTCGGTCGGCAGGACCAAGGGGCCCCGGCCGGCCGACGGCAGCACGGCGCCGCCCCGGGCGGCGGTGTGGAAGGACAGGCGGCTGCTGCTGATCGGCGGCATCATCCTCGCCATGGCACTGGCGGAGGGCGCCGCCAACGACTGGCTGCCACTGCTCATGGTCGACGGCCATGGCGTGGACCCGGCCCTGGGATCGGCCGTCTACGCGGGCTTCGCCGCCGCCATGACGATCGGCCGCTTCGGCGGCGGCTTCTTCATCGACCGATTCGGCCGCGCCCCGGTCGTCCGGGCCAGCGCACTGTCCGCGGCCCTCGGGCTCACGCTCGTCATCTTCGCCGACTCCCCCGTCCTCGCCGGTGCCGCTGTGCTCTTCTGGGGCCTGGGAGCCTCACTCGGTTTCCCGGTCGCGCTCTCCGCGGCCGGCGACTCGGGCCCCGACTCGGCGGCGCGCGTCAGCCTGGTGGCGATGATCGGCTACATCGCCTTCCTCGTCGGGCCCCCCGGCCTCGGCTTCCTCGGCGACCACTACGGGCTGCGCTCCGCCATGATCGTCGTCCTCGCGTTCGTCGCCGTGGCGGTCTTCCTCGCCCCGGCCATCGGCACCCGGCGCACCACGCGTCCGGACGTGCACGCCGCGCAGGCGGCCGCGCCTGACGGGGCTCCGCACGACGCCCGGACGGCCCGGCACGACTGAAGCGGTGACGGGCCGTCCGGCAGCGGGGACCGCCGGCCCGGCGAGGTCCTCAACGGGTCCGGCAGCGCGACAACTCGGTGAGCCGTACCACTGGGTCCACGAGGGCAGCCCATCCGACACCGGCCGAGATGGCACCAGGACCCTTGCATGAGCCTTGCGCGGAGCTACGCGGGTCCTACGCCCCGGAGTCGTACGCCGACCGTGGGACCACCCCTTAAGGTTTGCCCATGGGTTTGACAGCAGGTCACGACGGAGGAGCCCTGCCCGGTCCGACGGCCCCAGCACAGGGCTGGCAGGCGCCGAGCGCGGTCGAGTGGGGGCTGTACGAGGCGAGGTCGCGCGGCGACTGGCCCGCATATTACGACCTCGTCGCCCGGGCCGACCTGTACATGATGCAGTCGCGGGCGTACGTCGACGCGAACCCGGGCAACACCCGCTTCCACCCCTACTGGAGCCCTCAGACCCAGACCATGTGCCTGGCCGTTTACACCGGCGGCATGCTGCCGCCGCCCGTCGCCGACCCGGTCTACAACTGCTACGACTTGGGCTGGTTCGCGGAGGCCTGGGACCAGAACGACCCGCCCTACCTCGTCGTCAACCCAGGCAGCCCCTGCGAGGGCGTCCTGCCGGCCGGGCCGGAGGGCCGCGCCCTGTGGCAGCGCCACTCAGCCTTGGTCGAACGGCCGGGGCTGGCCCAGGACGTCGTCCACACCCTGGAGATGGGCGGGCCACGTAGCGGTCCGGTCGCCTTCGGTCTCGCGGCCGGCGCGCACATCAACGTGCGCAACGGCCGCTACTGGAACGCGATGGCCTACCACGGTGGCGGCTACCGCAACGAGAAGCGCACGCTGGAACGCTGGTGGGGTGTCACCACCCGCGAGGACTGGCTGGACACGCAGGAACAGCTGCTGCGCGCCGGGATGGTCAGCGGCGTCTGGGAGTTCGTCCTGCAGCTGCGCCGCTCCATGGTCCTGGACTTCGCGGGCCCCGTCGACGTCGACCACTGGCGCGAGGCCGCGGCGAATGTGGTGCGCCGGCGCACCGAGGCCGCCGCCGAACCCTGCCTGACCGCGGACGGTGTCACTCAGGGCCGCACCGTCACCGCAGCGGAGCTGGAGGGACAAGTGACCGGCGTGCAGCGGCTGATCGGCCGTATCGCCCGCTACGAGGCGCGGTTCCGCGCCGACGGCCTTCTACCCGAAGGGGGCTTCGTCCAAAGTGTCGAGGCCTGGGACTACGGCCGGGCTTCCGGTATGGCCCGCTGGGGCCTCGCCGCCCGCCTGTGCTCCCTGCAGGAGGCGGAGGCGGCCGTGGTCCGCGCCGGCCGTCTCGTCCAGCTCAACTACCGCTCGTGGGAGAACTTCTCGGCCGCCTACGTTCTTGGCCGATGCCTCCACTTCGACGAAGAGGAGTTCGGCGAGTGGTACGAGACTGCCCTCGCGACCCACCGCGCCCTGACCAGTGACCCGGCCAGCCCGTGGCGCACGCTCCCCTGGACCTGAGGTGTGCAGGTGCTGGGGCTGACCGAGCTTCCACATGATCGGTCTCGTAACCGGCGCAGTCGGGCCGCCATCCGGGTCTGAAGGCCCCTTGGCGGCCCAGAGCTGATCGTGACCGCGGGCGGGTCGCTTCGGCTGAACCGGGCGACCCGCCCTCATTCCGTTCTCTGGACCGCTGACCAGCCGCTACAGCACCGGCAGCAGGTTCTTCAGCTCGAAGGCCGTGACCTCGCTGCGGTACTCCTCCCACTCCTGCTTCTTGTTGCGCAGGAAGAAGTCGAAGACGTGCTCGCCCAGGGTCTCCGCCACCAGCTCGCTCTTCTCCATCAGGGAGATCGCCTCGCCCAGGTTCTGCGGCAGCGGCTCGATGCCCATCGCGCGGCGCTCCGAGTCGGAGAGGGCCCAGACGTCGTCGTCGGCACCGGCCGGGAGCTCGTAGCCCTCCTCGATGCCCTTGAGGCCCGCGGCGAGCAGGACCGCGTACGTCAGGTACGGGTTGGCGCCGGAGTCGATGGAGCGGACCTCGACGCGGGCCGAGCCGGTCTTGCCGGGCTTGTACATCGGGACGCGGATCAGCGCGGAGCGGTTGTTGTGGCCCCAGCAGATGTACGAGGGGGCCTCGCCGCCGGCGCCCGCGGAGCGGCTGGAGCCGCCCCAGATGCGCTTGTACGAGTTGACCCACTGGTTCGTCACGGCGGAGATCTCCGCGGCGTGCTTGAGCAGGCCCGCGATGAAGGAGCGGCCCACCTTCGACAGCTGGTACTCGGCACCGGACTCGTAGAAGGCGTTGCGGTCGCCCTCGAAGAGGGAGAGGTGGGTGTGCATGCCCGAGCCCGGGTACTCCGAGAACGGCTTCGGCATGAAGGTGGCCTGCACGCCCTGCTCCAGCGCGACCTGCTTCATGACCAGGCGGAAGGTCATGATGTTGTCGGCGGTGGAGAGCGCGTCCGCGTACCGCAGGTCGATCTCCTGCTGGCCGGGGGCGCCCTCGTGGTGGCTGAACTCGACGGAGATGCCCATCGATTCGAGCATCGTGATCGCCTGGCGGCGGAAGTCCATGCCGACGTTCTGCGGGGTGTGGTCGAAGTAGCCCGAGCTGTCTGCCGGGGTGGGGCGGCTGCCGTCGACCGGCTTGTTCTTCAGCAGGAAGAACTCGATCTCCGGGTGGGTGTAGAAGGTGAAGCCCAGGTCGGAGGTCTTCGCGAGGATGCGCTTGAGGACGAAGCGCGGGTCCGCGAAGGAGGGCGAGCCGTCCGGCATCAGGATGTCGCAGAACATCCGCGCCGTCCCCGGGGCCTCCGCACGCCACGGAAGGATCTGGAACGTGCCGGGGTCCGGCTTGGCGATCATGTCCGATTCGTATACACGGGCGAAGCCCTCGATCGCGGAGCCGTCGAAGCCGATTCCCTCGTCAAAGGCCTGTTCGAGCTCGGCCGGGGCCACGGCGACGGACTTGAGGTAACCGAGAACATCGGTGAACCACAGCCGTACGAAGCGGATGTCGCGCTCCTCAAGCGTCCTGAGGACGAATTCCTGCTGCTTGTCCATAGCCACATCCTTGCAGTTCAGACGGTCCGTGCACCACCGCCCGGGGTAGGGGGACACCTCAGTATCACGACCCGGGATTTCACCCAGATTACGCACACGGTGTGAGAGAGAGCACGCGGCCACCCACTACGATCGGCGCCCACGGTGTGCACGGGCCGCGGTCGCCCGGCCACGGCCCCCGGCACCCGGTTCCGCCCCGCTCCGCTCCCGTCCCTCACTCCCCCTTGGCAGAAGGACCCGACGTCATGAGCTTCGACCGCAGGACCCGCATGGAGCAGATGCGCAGCGCCGGCCGTGCACGCGACCGCCGCAACCGGGTCGTCGCCATAGGCCTGAGCGCCGTCGTCGTCGCCGGCCTGCTCGGTTTCGGCTCGTACATGCTCCTGGAGAAGTCCGAGGCGAAGGAGAAGACCGGGGAGAGCCAGGCCCAGGACGCCAAGCAGACCGAGCAGGAGAAGAAGAAGCTCGCCGCCGAGCCGATCGCGGACGAGAAGACGTGGGACGCACAGAAGCTGACCCGCGAGCACGTCACGACCGGCGTGGAGTACGCCATGGCGCCGCCCGTCGGCGGGAACCACCATCCGGCCTGGCTGAACTGCGACGGCGTCGTATACGAGAAGGCGGTCCCGGACGTCAACGCCGTACACGCCCTGGAGCACGGCGCGGTATGGGTGACGTACAACGGGAAGGCCTCCGGTTCCGACGTCGAGGCACTCGCCTCCCGGGTCAGGAGCACCCCGTACTCCTTGATGTCCCCGTACGAGGGCCAGGCCGGGTCCCTCATGCTCAGCGCCTGGGGCAAGCAGGTCACGGTGGACGGCGCGGACGACCCTCGGGTGGCCCGGTTCTTCGCGAAGTACGTCCAGGGTGCGCAGACACCCGAGCCCGGCGCGCCGTGCACCGGCGGGATCGACGGGTGAGCGCCGCCCTCACCCGGCGTAATCGGTGGGTGGCGGGCTCCGCCGTGGCCCTCGCCCTGCTGTTCGCCGGCGCGGCCACGGTCGCCTCCGCGCGCGGCGACGGGGCTCCGCACGCGCCCCGCACGCCCTCGGCACAGTCCGCGGACGCGGGCTTCGCGCGGGACATGGCCGTCCACCACCAGCAGGCCGTGGAGATGTCCTTCATCGTGCGGGACCGTACGCGTGACGAGGACGTACGGCGTCTCGCGTACGACATCGCCAACACGCAGGCCAACCAGCGGGGCATGCTGCTCGGCTGGCTGGACCTGTGGGAGCTGCCCAAAACGGCGCCCGAAGGGCAGGGCCCGATGGCCTGGATGCCGGGCGCCCACGGCGCCCACAGCACGCACGGCACTGACCACGACGGGGCGCTCATGCCCGGCATGGCGACCAGGACCGAGCTGAAACGGCTGGGCGAGGCCGACGGCCGGCAGGCCGAGATCCTCTTCCTCCAGCTGATGACCGACCACCACGAGGGCGGCGTCACCATGGCCCGCGGCTGCGCCGGGCAGTGCACGGTGGCGGTGGAGAAGCGCCTCGCCCAGGGCATGGTCGAGGCCCAGCAGTCCGAGCTCGACCTGATGGCGGACATGCTCGCGGCGCGTGGGGCGGCACCCCGGTCCTGAGCACGGGACCGGCCCGGCGCACGCCCCCGGTCCTGAGCACGGGACCGGCCCGGCGCACGCCCCCGGCCCTGAGCCCGGCGCACGCCCCCGGGCCTGGACCCGGCGTACGCCCCCGGCCTTGAGCCCGGCGTACGCCGAACGGGTGACAGCGTTCGCGTGCGGCGGGCGGGCCCGCGACGATGGAAGGACTCGGGGCCGTACAGCAGTGCCCACCGGCACGCAGGAGGCAACCCCATGACCACGGCCAAGGACATCATGCACACCGGGGCCCACTGGATCCCCGCCCACGAGACGCTCGACCGCGCGGCCGAGATGATGCGGGACCACAAGGTGGGGGCTCTGCCCGTCTCCGCCAACGGCGAGCAGGACCGGATGGTCGGCATCATCACCGACCGCGACATCGTGATCAAGTGCGTGGCGTCGGGGCACGATCCGTCGAAGGTGACGGCGGGCGAGCTCTGCGACGGCACCCCGCGCTGGATCGAGTCGACGGCGGACGTCGACGCGGTGCTGGAGGAGATGCAGAGCCATCGGATCCGCAGGCTCCCGGTGGTCGAGGACAAGAAGCTGATCGGCATGATCAGCGAGGCGGACCTGGCGCTCCACCTCTCGGACGAGCAGGTCGCCGGCTGGGCGGAGAAGGTCTACACCCGTACCTGACTCCCCGCCCGCCCGCCGTCCGCCCCCGCGCACCCCCGGCCCGGTGCCCCCGCACCCGCGGGGGCACCGGGCGGAGCAGGACATCGCGTCAGTCAGACGATTACACTGGCCGCGTGCCTCAACTACGCCTCGCACTGAATCAGATCGACGCGACCGTCGGAGACCTCGCCGGTAACTCCGGGTCGATCGTCCACTGGACCCGGCACGCCGCCGAGCAGGGCGCCCACCTGGTGGCGTTCCCCGAGATGGTACTGACCGGGTACCCCGTCGAGGACCTCGCCCTGCGGTCGTCCTTCGTCGAGGCCTCACGGACCGCACTGCGCGCGCTCGCCGTCCGCCTCGCCGACGAGGGCTTCGGCGAGCTGCCGGTCGTCGTCGGCTATCTCGACCGCTCGGAACACGCCGCGGAACGCTACGGCCAGCCCGCGGGCTCCCCGCGCAACGCCGCAGCGGTGCTGCACCGCGGCGAGGTCGCGCTGAACTTCGCCAAGCACCACCTGCCCAACTACGGCGTCTTCGACGAGTTCCGGTACTTCGTGCCGGGCGACTCGATGCCCGTCGTGCGGGTGCACGGCGTCGACGTGGCCCTCGCGATCTGCGAGGACCTCTGGCAGGACGGCGGCCGCGTACCGGCCGCGCGCGCCGCCGGAGCGGGGCTGCTGCTGTCGATCAACGCCTCTCCGTACGAGCGCGACAAGGACGACACAAGGCTGGAACTGGTCCGCAAGCGGGCTCAGGAGGCCGGCTGCACGACGGCGTACCTGGCGATGATCGGCGGCCAGGACGAGCTGGTCTTCGACGGGGACTCGATCGTCGTCGACAAGGACGGCGAAGTCATAGCCCGCGCGCCCCAGTTCGCCGAGGGCACGGTGATCCTCGACCTGGACCTGCCGGCCGCTGCGGCCGAGGCACCGTCCGGGGTCGTCAACGACGGGCTGCGGATCGACCACGTGGTGCTGAGCGGGGAGCCGCTCCCCGCCTACGAACCGGAGCTCGCCGGCGGGTACGCCGAGCGGCTCGACGACGACGAGGAGCTGTACTCGGCGCTGGTCGTGGGGCTGCGGGCGTACGCCGCGAAGAACGGTTTCAGCAGCGTGCTGATCGGGCTCTCCGGCGGCATCGACTCGGCGCTGGTCGCGGCCATCGCCTGCGACGCGCTCGGCGCTCAGCACGTGTACGGCATCTCGATGCCGTCGAAGTACTCGTCGGACCACTCGAAGGGTGACGCCGCCGAGCTGGCACGGCGTACGGGGCTGAACTTCCGCACCGTACCGATCGAGCCGATGTTCGACGCGTACATGGCCTCGCTGGGGCTCACCGGGCTCGCCGAGGAGAACCTCCAGTCGCGGCTGCGCGGCACGATGCTGATGGCCGTCTCCAACCAGGAGGGCCAGATCGTGCTGGCACCGGGCAACAAGTCCGAGCTGGCGGTGGGCTATTCGACGCTGTACGGGGACTCCGTCGGCGCGTACGGCCCGATCAAGGACGTGTACAAGACGTCGGTCTTCCGCCTCGCGAAATGGCGCAACCGCGCCGCCGAGGAGCGCGGCCAGATCCCGCCGATCCCGGAGGCGTCCATCACCAAACCTCCGAGCGCCGAACTGCGCCCGGACCAGGTGGACTCGGACTCGCTGCCGGACTACGACGTGCTGGACCGGATCCTGGAGCTGTACGTCGACCGGGACCAGGGCCGGGACGCGATCGTGGCGGCCGGGTTCGACGACGCGCTGGTGACGAAGACGCTGAGGATGGTGGACACCGCGGAGTACAAGCGGCGTCAGTACCCGCCGGGCACGAAGATCTCGCCGAAGGGCTTCGGAAAGGACCGCCGGCTCCCGGTCACGAACCGGTGGCGCGAGTCGGGCTGACGCGAGCACCGGAGCCGGGCCGCACGCGCGTGCGGCCCGGCTCCGTCCTACGGTCCGCGAGGGCGGGCAGGACAGCCCGGCCCGGCCCCCGCGCGTCTCAGGACTCGGAGCGCGCCCCCACGCGCTCGCGCGACTCGGACCGGGTGCCGGATGCCACCACGCGCGAGGTGCCCGGGGTCCGGTCCAGCAGACCGGCCGTGACCGCCACCGCCAGTCCGGCGGCGGCCAGCACCGCGCCGACCAGGGCCGGAGACGTCCAGCCCCATCCTGCCGCGATGGCGACACCGCCGAGCCAGGCCCCGCCCGCGTTGGCGAGGTTGAAGGCGGAGTGGTTGGAGGCCGACGCGAGGGTGGGGGCGTCCTTGGCCTTGTTCATCACGAGCATCTGCAGCGGTGTGGTCGTCATGAAGCCGACGCCGCCGAGCAGCACCACCATGACCAGCGCCGCCCACTGCACGTGGACGGTGAAGGGGAAGACGACGAGGACGACGGCCAGGGCACCGAGGGAGCCGTAGAGGGTGGGACGGAGCGCCCGGTCGGTCAGCGGTCCCGCCGCCAGCGCGCCGAGGGTCATCCCGATGCCGAAGAGCGCGAGGACGAGCGTCACGGAGGACTCACCGAAGCCCATCGCCTCGGTCGTCATGGACGAGAGGTAGGAGTAGACGGCGAAGACACCCGCGAAACCGAGGACGGCGGTGAGGAGGCCGAGGACGACCTGGCGGTTGCCGAGCGCGCTCATCTCACGGCGTACGTTCTGGTGCGCCTCGACGGGGATCTGCGGGACGAGGCGGGCGAGCGCGGCCATCGCGGCCAGCCCGATCACCGCGACCACCATGAACGTGGCGCGCCAGCCGAGGTGCTGCCCCAGGAGGGTCGCCGCGGGTACGCCGACGATGTTGGCCACGGTCAGGCCGAGGAACATCGTGGCGACGGCGCGGGCCTGACGGCCGTCCGGTACGAGGCGTGCGGCGACGACGGCGCCGACCCCGAAGAAGGCCCCGTGCGGCAGTCCCGCCAGGAACCGGCCTGCCAGCAGCCAGCCGAAGTCGGGGGCGAAGGCGGAAGCGAGGTTACCGACGGTGAAGACGGCCATCAGCAGCAGGAGCATCCGCTTGCGCGGGATCCTGGAACCGAGACCGGTGAGCAGGGGGGCACCTACGACGACGCCGATCGCGTACGCCGAGACGAGGTATCCGGCGGTGGGTACGGACGTTCCCAGATCGTCCGCGACGTTGGGCAGCAGCCCCATCATCACGAACTCGGTGGTGCCGATGCCGAAGGCGCTCACAGCGAGGGCGAGCAGGGCCAGGGGCATGGAGAAGACCTTTCGGGCAGGGGGCCGCCCGGACCATGAGGGCCGGGTGGCGGCGAAATATGTGCGGGAGCGTCGGCTTCGTTGCCGGGACGGGTTATGTACCCCGTCGGAACAAAGTCTCTCAGACGTTTTATGCCCGGACGTGAACATGCCGTTGCGGCGGGGTGTGATGTGGGCGTCACTCGGTGGGTGCGCCCTGCCGCCGGCAGTCGCGGCCGGCCCTGGGGCCACGAGGCCCGGCCGCTCCCAGACGCAACCAACAGCGTCCTCCCACGGCCGGGCCTTCGCCGTCATCGCTCCGGCGCCGGACGCCTCCGGGCGGTGAGGTTCCTCCGTACGGCACCGGAGGACGCCGCCAGCGCGCCCGCGCCGGCGAGGGCCAGGCACATCAGCAGGGCACTCACCCAGACCGGGGCGCGGAAGCCGAGGCCGGCACCCAGGGCCAGACCGCCGAGCCAGGGGCCGACCGCCGCACCCACGTTGAAGGCCGCCGTCGCGAAGGAGCCCGCCATCGTCGGGGCGTCCGGTGCCAGGTGGAAGACCCGGGTGATCAGCGTCGTTCCCGTACCGAAGGCCAGCGCGCCCTGGAGCAGGACGAGTGCGAGCGCCGCCACCGGGTGGGCGGCGGCCAGGGCCAGGGCTCCCCAGCCGACGGCCAGCGCGGTCATGCCCAGCCCGATGACCGCCTCCGGACGGCTGTCGGCCATCCGTCCCGCCAGGGTGACACCCGCGAACGAGCCGACGCCGAACAGGGCGAGCACCACGGGCACCCAGCCCGCGCCGAACCCGGTGACCTCGGTGACCAGCGGTTCCAGGTAGGAGAACGTGCAGAAGGTCGCCCCCTGCACGAGCGCCATCACCAGGAGCGTCAGCAGCAGCCGGGGCCGGCCGAGGGTCCGCAGTTCACTCCGCGCGCTCACCCCCGGCGCGTCGTCGGACCGGCCCCCGGGCACCGCCACCAGCAAGGCGATCGCAGCCGGTACGGAGACGAGGGCGACGGCCCAGAACGCCGAGCGCCAGCCCCACAGCTCGCCGAGCGCCGCACCCGCCGGAACGCCCACCACACACGCGACGGTGACACCGCCGACGACCACCGCGGTGGCCCGGGCCCGCTGGTGCGGGGGGACCATGGCCAGCGCGGTGACCAGTGCCACCGCCCAGAAGCCGGCGTTGGCCAGCGCCCCCGCCACCCGGGTGGCGAGCAGCACCCCGTAGCTGGAGGTCAGGGCGCCGACGACGTGGACGGCGACGAAGACACCCAGGAAGAAGAGCAGTGCCCTGCGCCGGGGCCAGGTCCGGCCGGCCAGAGCGGTGAGCGGCGCACCGACCACCATCCCGAGCGCGAAGGCCGAGGTCAGCAGCCCGGCCGCGCCCAGTGAGACGTCCAGGTCACCGGCGATGCCCGAGAGCAGGCCGGACAGCATGAACTCCGATGTGCCCTGGGCGAAGACCGCGAGCCCGAGCACGTATACAGCGAATGGCATGAGGAGAAGCCCCTTGTACGGAACCGGTCGGAGGAACGAGCGGTGTGCAGGGGGATGCGGGCCGCGCCCGTCGTCACGCGCCGGAGCGCGGGGACGGCAACGCGGTGGAATGTCCGGTTTTCTTACGGGACATGGGAGTCGGCCCGCACCGCCGGGGAGGATCCGGCGGTGGTCGACGGCGCGACAGGGGAAGCCGGCTGACCGCTGGGGTCAGAGGCTTGCGGCGTCACGGACGGGCCACCGGCGGACCGGCGGCCGGAGTCTGTCGGACTCGGGGCTGGACATGCGGGAGAGCATAGCGCGGGTGCCCCGTCATTCACCCGCGTGCTCACAACTGGACGCGGGCCGCGATCGGGAGGTGGTCGCTGTCCGTGGCGGGGAGGGTCCAGGAGGCGAGGGGCTCGAGGCCCCGCACCATGATCTGGTCGATCCGTGCCATCGGGAAGGACGCCGGCCAGCTGAAGCCGAATCCGTCGCCCGCCGCGCCCTGGGTGGAGCGCATCTGGGCGGTGACCGCGTTCAGCGAGCGGTCGTTCATCGTGCCGTTCAGGTCGCCGAGCAGGACCACCCGGTCCAGCGGTTCGTGGGCGATCGCCTCGCCCAGCGCGTCCGCGCTGTCGTCCCGCTGGTTGGCGGTGAAGCCCGCGTTCAGCTTGACCCGTACGGAGGGGAGGTGGGCGACGTACACCTTGACCGGGCCCTCGGGGGTGGTGACCGTGGCACGCATGGCCCGGGTCCAGCCGAGCTTGATGTCGACGGGGCTGGAGTCCGTCACCGGGTACTTGCTCCACAGGCCGACGGTGCCCTGCACGGAGTGGTGCGGATAACGGTCGGCGAGCGCGTCCTCGTACGCCGCCACCTTGCCGCTCGGCAGTTCCTGCAGGGCCACGACGTCGGCGCCGGAGCCCGCGACCTGCTGGGCGGTTCCCGCGGGGTCGGGGTTGCCCGCGTTGACGTTGTGGGTGGCGACCGTGAAGTCGCCCCCGGTGCCCGACTTGTCGGCGAACAGCAGGCCGCCGAAGAGATTGAGCCAGACCGCGACGGGCAGGACGAGGGCGATCACCGCGGTCGCGGAGCGCCGGACCAGACCGAGGAGCAGCAGGAACGGCACGAGAAGGCCGAACCAGGGCAGGAACGTCTCGGTGAGGCTGCCCAGGTTGCCGATGGCGTTCGGGATCTCGGCGTGGAAGACCATGATGACGGTCAGGAGGACCGACCACAGCGCCAGGAGGATGCCGCGCCGCCAGATGCCCCGGTCGGAGGCCAGTCTGTGACGCAGTGCCCGGAAACGGGAGTCCGGCTGCTGACCCGCGCCGGTGTTCTCGGTGTCCGCCCTGTACGCCTGCACCATTGCGCTCGTCCTCACTGCCTTGCCGTACACATCACCGCGCCTCCCGACCCTAGGCGATGGGTGACGCCGATCCCGCCGTCGACGACGGCCGTACTGCCATCAGGACGACCGATGTGGTGTGGCGGGTTCCGGCCATGGCCGTGGGTGTGGGGCTTGTGACAGAACGATCACACAGGGGAGGCCGTCGGTTCCACTTCCGTGACCTGCGGTTCCGGTGAGCGGGGTGCGCGTTCCCGGAGGAGGGTCCGGATGACGCGGCCGGCGAGGTCCTCCGGCGGGGGCGCTGGGGACCCGGTCGCCGCGCACCGTTCACCGGACGCGGTGGGCCCACTTCCCGGGAACGGCTGCGGGATGCCACCATGGAAGGGATCCGGGGACGCCGTCAGGGCGCCTCGAGATGACGAAGGAGCCGTTGGCCATGTCGCTGCAGGCTGCGCAGAACCAGTCCGCCACTCCCCCCTCGGGTCCCGCACCCGGCGCCGGCAAGGCGCTCTACGGGGGAAAGAGCACCCGCCGCATCACCGTCCACGACATCGCCGCCGCCAGTGAGCGCGGCGAGAAGTGGCCCATGCTCACCGCCTACGACGCGATGACCGCGTCCGTCTTCGACGAGGCCGGCATCCCGGTCATGCTCGTCGGCGACTCGATGGGCAACTGTCACCTCGGCTACGAGACCACCGTGCCCGTCACCATGGACGAGATGGCCATGCTCTCGGCCGCCGTCGTGCGGGGCACCAAGCGTGCCCTCATCGTGGCCGACCTGCCCTTCGGGGCGTACCAGGAGGGCCCGGTGCAGGCCCTGCGCAACGCCACCCGGCTGATCAAGGACGCCGGCGTCGGCGCGGTCAAGCTGGAGGGCGGCGAGCGTTCCCACGAGCAGATCCGGCTCCTGGTCGAGGCCGGGATCCCGGTCATGGGCCACATCGGGCTGACCCCGCAGTCCGTCAACGCGATGGGCTACCGGGTGCAGGGCCGCGGCGAGGAAGCCGCCCAGCAGCTGCTGCGCGACGCGAAGGCGGTGCAGGACGCCGGCGCCTTCGCCGTGGTCCTGGAGCTCGTACCGGCCGAGCTGGCCGCCGAGGTGACCCGCACCCTGCACATCCCGACCGTCGGCATCGGCGCCGGGCCCGACACGGACGCGCAGGTGCTCGTGTACACCGACATGGTCGGGCTGACCGGTGGCAAGGTGCCGCGCTTCACCAAGCAGTACGCGAACATGCGTCAGGTGCTCACCGACGCCGCCAAGGAGTACGCCGAGGAAGTCATCGGCGGCACCTTCCCCGCGGCGGAGCACACCTTCCACTGACGCCCCGCTGACCACTGCCGCACCACCGACAGCCCGCCGACTTCCCCCATCGGCGGGCTGTCGCCCCTCCAGGGCCCGGGACCGGGCCGCCCCTCCGCCACCTCGCTGTCGGTGCGCTGTCAGCGACATGTCGGTGACTTGTCGGTAGCGGCTGGTCTGATGGTCCCCATGACGCGAAACGACAAGAACCTCAGGGGCGGCACGAACGCCGTCGAGGTACGGGGGCTGGTCAAGCACTACGGCGAGACCAAGGCGCTGGACGGTGTGGACCTCGATGTGCGCGAGGGCACCGTCCTCGGCGTGCTCGGGCCCAACGGCGCCGGGAAGACCACCCTCGTACGCTGCCTGTCCACCCTGATCCTGCCCGACGCCGGGCACGCGGTCGTGGCGGGCTACGACGTGGTGAAGCAGCCCCGCCAGCTGCGCCGCACCATCGGCCTGACCGGGCAGTACGCCTCGGTCGACGAGAAGCTCTCCGGCTGGGAGAACCTCTACATGATCGGGCGGCTGCTCGACCTGTCACGCAAGAAGGCCCGGTCCCGTGCCGACGAGCTGCTGGAGCGCTTCTCGCTCACCGACGCGGCGAAGAAGGCCGCGATGGACTACTCCGGCGGCATGCGGCGGCGGCTGGACCTGGCCGCATCCATGATCGGCAGCCCGGCCGTCCTGTACCTGGACGAGCCGACGACGGGGCTCGACCCCCGCACCCGCAACGAGGTCTGGGACGAGGTGCAGCGGATGGTCGCGGAGGGCGCGACCGTGCTGCTCACCACCCAGTACATGGAAGAGGCCGAACAGCTCGCAAGCGAGCTCACCGTCATCGACCACGGCAGGATCATCGCCCGGGGCGGTGTCGACGAGCTCAAGGCCAAGGTCGGCGGCCGCACCCTGCAGATACGGCCGTCCGATCCCGCCGAACTGGCCGCGATGGCCCAGGCGGTGAGGGAGGCCGGTCTCGACGGCGTCGCCGGCGCCCAGGCGGTCCCGGACGAGGGACTGCTCTACGTACCGATCCTCAGCGACGAGCAGCTGACGGCCGTCATCGGACTGCTCGGCACCCGGGGCTTCTCGCTCGCCCACGTCTCCACCGCACTGCCCAGCCTGGACGAGGTGTTCCTGGCCATCACGGGCGACAAGGCCACCGTCACCGACACGACTCCCCAGGAGGTCGCGGCATGAGCACGACGACTCTGACGCCCGCCCCCACCGAGGCTTCCGCACCGTCGCCGAAGCTCCACGACGAGGGCCGGATCGGGCTGCGGAACAACCTGCGCCACGTCGGGGCCCTGGTGCGGCGCAACCTGCTCCAGATCAAGAAGGATCCGGAGTCGATGTTCGACGCGCTCCTGATGCCGGTCATCTTCACGCTGCTGTTCGTGTACGTCTTCGGCGGCTCGGTCGGCGGCAGTATGGGCGGCGGCCGGCAGGAGTACCTCAACTACCTGATCCCCGGCCTGATGGCGATGATGGGCATGAACATCGCGATGGCGGTCGGTTCCGGTGTCAACGACGACTTCCGCAAGGGGGTCATGGACCGGTTCCGCACCATGCCGATCGCCCGCTCCTCGGTGCTCATCGCGAAGATCGTGGTCGAGCTCGGCCGGATGATGGTCGCCACCCTGATCCTGCTGGGCATGGGCTTCGCGCTCGGCATGGAGCTGCAGGAGTCGGTGCTCGGGCTGATCGGGGCGATCGCCCTGTCGGCCGCGTTCGGTGCCGCCATCATGTGGATCTTCATCCTGCTCGGACTGACCATGAAGACGGCACAGGCCGTGCAGGGGATGGGGATGCTCGTGCTGATGCCGCTCCAGTTCGGTTCGTCCATCTTCGCGCCGACCACGACCATGCCGGGCTGGCTCCAGACGTTCACCGACTACAACCCGTTGTCCAACCTGGCCGACGCCGCCCGCGCCCTGATGATGGGCGGCCCGCTCGCCCACTCGGTCTGGGTGACGCTCGGCTGGACCGTGGTCATCACCGCGGTGATGGCCCCGCTCGCGGTGTCCAAGTTCCGCAAGGCGTCCTGACGTCTAGCCTCCGACGTACGCGTGCACCAGGGCGGTGGCCTCCTCGACCGTGAGACCACCGCCCTCGGCGTGGGCGGCCTCGTACGCCTCGGCGTCGGGCAGGGCGGCGCGCGCGGTCTCCTCCGCGCGGGCCAGGTTCCGGCGCTCCATGGCGGTGGGGAGGTATCCGTCCGGGAGCAGCGCCGCGTGGAGGCCGAGCAGCCGCGCCGCGTCCGCCCCCCGCTGCTCGCCACCGGCGCCGGCGCCGGCGCCGGCGAGAGCCCAGGCGACGGTGACCAGGTGGACGGCGGTCATATGGGGTGCCACCATCTCCACCAGGGAGTCCCGGGACCGCTCCAGTGCGCGGAGGGCCCGGGGCAGGGCGGTGCCGTAGAGCCCCTCCAGGTTGTCCAGCCAGGCCTGGAAACCCAGGATGAACCCCTCGAAGAACGGCAACGGAACGTTCTCGGACGCGAGCACTTCGCGCACTGCGTCCAGGTGCTCACGCGCCTCAGCGATACGGTCGGTCCTTCCCAGCCAGAGCGCGAGATACAGCCGGGCCCATGTCCTGGCCTCGGAGCCGGACTGGCCACCCTCGGCGAGCACTTCGCGCATGATGCGCTCCCCCTCCGCCCCGCGGCCCGTGTCGCAGAGCGCGGAGGCGTACCTGGCCCGCAGCACCGCCACCTGGGCGTGGGCTCCGAGCTGCTCGGCGTAGGCGACCCCGGCACGGAAGTCCTCGGCGGCGGCCGCGCTGTCACCGGCGCGTTCGTTGGCCTCGCCCCTGGAGGCGAGTGCCTCGGCGACGCCCCAGGCGTCACCGAGGCGCATGAAGATGTCCAGGCTCTCGTCGGCGTCACGCCCGGCCTCGCCCGCCCAGTCCGGCCGGTTCGCCAGCGCGTTGGCCCGCATCTGGAGGGCGGTGGCGAGCTCCCACTCGTCACCGAGCTCCCGGCAGGTGCGCACCGTACCGTCCAGGAGCTCACGGAACCGGGCGTGGTCCCCGGTGAACAGGACGGCGAACATCCACATCGACCCCGGCATCCGGCAGGTCTGCGGCTGGCCGGGGCGATAGGTCCGGGCGATCGCCCGCAGCCATTCCCGGCCGGCACCCGTGAACCACTCGTCGGTACCGTGGTCCATGCTGGCCAGTTGGACCAGCCGCACACCGCGCCTGGCCTCCTGGAGCTGTTCCGGCTCCATCGGCGGGGGGCGGTCGGTGCAGCGTTCGACCAGCGAGGGCGCCGGCTCGACGGGTTCGGCGAACGGATCGGGGCCGAGAGACGCGACCGCGTCCGCCCAGAAGCGCGCCTCGCCCCGCAGATCACGCATCTGCCAGTACCAGAAGAGACAGTGGACGAGGCAGAGCGCCTCGTGCTCGTCCCGCGCGGCGACGGCGCGCCGCAGCGCGGTCCGCACGTTCTCGTACTCCCGCCGGAACAGCGCGAGGGCGGCCTGCTGCCCCGCGCCGCGGAGTTCGGGGTCGGTCGCGCGGGCGAGCTCCCTGTAGTGGACGAGGTGGTGGCGTTCGGCGACGGCCCGCTCCCCCGACGCGTCGAGGTGTTCCGCGGCGTATTCGGCGACGGTCTCCAGAAGCCGGTAGCGCATGTCGCCGCCGTCGCCGGGCGCTGCCACGACCAAGGACTTGTCCACGAGCGAGCCGAGGACGACCGCCACGTCGCGGGGGTCGCCGGACGGCGTACCCGGCAGGGAGCAGACCTCCTCCGCCGCGGTGATGTCGCAGCCCCCGGAGAACACCGACAGCCGCCGCAGCACGGCGCGTTCACCCTCGTCGAGGAGGTCCCAGGACCAGTCGACGACGGCACGCAGGGTCTGCTGGCGCGGGAGCACCGTGCGGCTGCCGCTGGTCAGCAGGCGGAAGCGGTCGTCGAGACGGTCGGCGATCTGCCGCGGGCCGAGCATCCGAAGCCGGGCCGCGGCCAGTTCGATCGCGAGCGGAAGCCCGTCGAGCCGGTGACAGATCTCGGCGCAGGACGCCGCCGTCGCCGCGTCGGCGTCGACCCGGAAGCCGGGCCTGGCGGCGGCACCACGGTCGGCGAGCAGACGCAGGGCCATGGGGTCGGGCAACGGGTCGACGGGGCGCACCAGTTCGCCGGGGACACCGAGGGGCTCGCGGCTCGTCGTCAGGACGGTGAGTCCGGGGCAGCGGGCGAGGAGATGCTCGGCGAGCCGGGCCGCCGCCTCGATCACGTGCTCGCAGTTGTCGAGCAACAGCAGCATGCGCCGCCGCGAGCAGTGTTCGGTGAGGTGGGTGAGCGCGCTCCCGGCGCCGGCCACGGAGCTTCGCTCGACGGCCCGGAGCCCTTCGGCTCCGGCGCCCCGCAGCACGGTCTCACGGGCGCCGAGAGCGCTGAGCACGGCTTCGGGTACGGCCTCCGGGTCGTCGACGGGGGCCAGCTCCGCCACCCATACGCCGTCCGGCCAGGAGGCGGCGACCGACTCGGCGGTCTCCTGGGACAGCCTGGTCTTGCCCGCCCCGCCGGGGCCGAGGAGGGTGACCAGCCGGGCCCGGGTCAGGTCCTCCCGCAGGTCCGCCATGTCCGCCTCGCGTCCGACGAAACTCGTCAGCCTGGCCCGCAGGTTGCCCGGCCGTGCGGGGAGGGGGACGGGAGCGGGGGCGGGCGGGTCCTGGTGCAGCAGCCCCTCGTACAGGGCGCGGAGTGCGGGGCCCGGGTCGGTGCCGAGGCGGTCGGCGAGCAGGGCGCGCACCTCCTCGTACACCGCGAGTGCCTGGGCGGTGCGTCCGGCGTCCCGCAGCGCCCTGACACGGAGCGCCTGCAGGGGTTCGTCGAGCGGGTGGTCTGCGCAGAGCCCGGCGAGGTCGGACAGGACGTGGTCGGCACGGCCCTGTGCGAGGACGGCCTCGATCCGCGTCCTGCGGGCGTCCAGGCGCCTCGCCTCCCAGCGTGCGGCTGCCACGGAGCGGTCCGGCAGGTCGGCGAGTGCGGGTCCGCGCCACAGGGCGAGCGCGTCGTCGAGGACCGTGACGGCCTTCGCCGCGTCGCCGTCCTCCAGGGCCCGGGTGCCCTCCCCCGTGAGCCGTTGGAAGCGGTGCAGGTCCACGGCGTCCGGGTCGGCGGCGAGCCGGTAGCCGTCGGACGCGGACTCGACCGCCTCCCGGCCCAGCGCACGCCTGAGCCGGCCGACGAGTGCCTGCAGGGCGCCCGGGGCGTCGGCGGGCGGATCGCCGTCCCAGACCTCGTCGACGAGCACTCCGGCCGGGACCGTACGCCCCGGGCGCAGGGCCAGCACGGTGAGCAGGGCGCGCAGCCGCGCCCCGCTGAGGGCGACGGCCGTGCCGTCGGCGCGGAGGGCGCGGGTGGTTCCGAGGATGCCGTAGTGCACGCGCCCATTGTCCGTGACGGCTCGGCCCTCCGAGGAACTACCACCCGTCCATGAGACGTTCTCGCCGTGTCACCCGTACCGTCGGGGGCTCCAGCCGTCGTCCAGCCCTCAGGAGTGCCGCCGATGACCACCGCGTTCCGCCGCCCCAGCGACCGGCGGGTCAGCCCGGTCTTCCTGGGGATCGTCGCCGTCATGGCCGTCTCGGGCTGGGCGGTGTGGACGGGCTTCGCCGAGCAGACCGGCTTCGCGGTCTTCCTCTTCGTCACCGCGGCGTGGATCGTCTCGCTCTGCCTCCACGAGTACGCGCACGCGCGCACGGCACTGCACAGCGGCGACATCTCGGTCGGGGCGAAGGGCTATCTGACCCTCAACCCGCTCAAGTACACCCACGCCCTGCTGAGCATCGTGCTGCCCGTGCTGTTCGTGATCATGGGCGGCATCGGTCTGCCCGGCGGGGCGGTCTACATCGAGCGGGGCCGCATCGGCGGGCGCTGGAAGCACAGCCTGATCTCGGCGGCCGGTCCCCTGACGAACGTGCTGTTCGCCGTCGTCTGCACGGCGCCGTTCTGGCTGGGCGCCCTGGACGGCGTGCCGCTGCCCTTCCGGCTGGCGCTGGCGTTCCTGGCACTGCTCCAGGTGACGGCCGCGATCCTGAACTCCCTGCCGGTCCCCGGTCTCGACGGCTACGGCGTCATCGAGCCGTGGCTCTCCTACCGGATCCGGCGCCAGGTCGAGCCCTTCGCGCCCTTCGGGCTGATCGCGGTCTTCGCGCTCCTGTGGATCCCGGAGGTCAACGGGGCCTTCTTCGACGCGGTGGACGCGCTGCTGCGGGGCCTGGGCGTGAGCGAGGTCGAGACGTACTGCGGACTCGACAGTTACCGCTTCTGGCAGGAGTGGTTCGGCGACCAGGACCCGGGCTGTGCGCTCATCCGCTGACGCGCGGTGGTCCGTCAGCCGGCGGCGGCTTCGGCGCGGGACTCCGCCTTGTGCCTGCGCACGTAGAACCACGCCATGTTGGAGGAGAGACCGGCCAGCAGGACCCATACGACGCCGGGAAGGATGCTGCCCTGGACGAAGGAGACCACGGCCGCGGCGACGGCGAGGACGCAGACGATGCTGGTGTAGAGAGCGAGGCGGGGCATGAGGGCTGGTGCTCCTGTCCGGGGATGGTGCGCGGTCCCGTCCAGTGTCCCTCATGCCCGATTCGGCTCCGGGCACGGGCTCACACGTCGGTGGTACGCAGCCCCGCGTGTGCCTTGTAGCGGCGGTTGACGGAGATCAGGTTCGCCACCAGCGACTCGACCTGGTGGGCGTTGCGCAGCCGGCCGGCGAAGATGCCGCGCATGCCGGGGACACGGCTCGCGAGCGCCTGGACGATGTCGGTGTCGGCTCGCGCCTCACCCAGCACCAGCACGTCCGTGTCGATCTCCTCGATCGCCTCGTCCTGGAGCAGTACCGCCGAGAGGTGGTGGAAGGCGGCGGTGACCCGGGAGTCGGGCAGCAGGGCGGCGGCCTGCTCGGCGGCGCTGCCCTCCTCGGGCTTCAGGGCGTAGGCGCCCTTCTTGTCGAAGCCGAGCGGGTTGACGCAGTCCACGACGAGCTTTCCGGCGAGCTCCTCGCGCAGGGACTCGAGCGTCTTGGCGTGGCCGTCCCACGGCACGGCGACGATCACGACATCGCTGCGGCGCGCGCACTCGGCGTTGTCCGCGCCCTCGACACCGTGGCCCAGCTCGGCGGCGGCGGCCTCGGCGCGGTCGGCGGCGCGCGAGCCGATGACGACCTTCTGTCCGGCGCGGGCGAAGCGGTAGGCGAGGCCGCGGCCCTGGGGACCGGTCCCGCCGAGCACGCCTACGGTCAGGCCGGACACGTCGGGGAGGTCCCAGGGGTCCTTGGCGGGGGGCTTGGGGGCGCTTCCACTGTCATTCGTAGTCATGCCGCCGACCCTACTGCGAGGTAGGGAAGCGGAACCCTCACCTCGTCGCTCTGGGACGTGCGTCACGCAGGGAGCACGGAGGGGCTCACGTTCGGGTGGATTACCGCGATCGGGCAGCCACGCGGGCTCCGGCGGCGGCATGATGCCGGGCCATGGATGCCGTACGTGTCGCCCTGCTGCGTGACGTGCTCGCCGGGACGGAGTGGCCCGCGGCGGCCCGGGGTTTCGCCCGGGCCCTGCGGTCGTCGGTCGTCCCGCAGGGCGGCGGGCTGCTGCTGGTGGGGACGGAGGTCTACGAGCCGTGGCACATGGCCGCGCATCTGGTGGACGAGTCCACGTGGTCGGGCCTGCCGCAGCTGCGGCCCACGCTCGTACGCCACCGGGTGGAGCCGGACGACCCGGTGCATCTGGCCGTCGGCCTGGGCCGGATCGAGGCGGCCGGGCGCGGCGAGACGCTGCTCGTGGTGGCGCCCGAGCGGCCGGACGGCGGCCTGCTGGAGCGCGTCCACGACGCGCGCCGCTCGGGGGCGACCGTGCTCACGCTGGACGGCGGCGACCCGGAGGTGCGGGGCCTCGCCCACGAGGCGCTCACCGTCTCCGCCGACGACGAGGTCGACCTGGACACGGTCCAGCACCTGGTCAGCGCGGCGGCGGGAGAGAACCGCGCCCCGGCCGCCCGGGGCCGCCGCACGTTCCGCGACCGCCTCTCCCGCCTGGCCGACCAGCTGACGGCACCGCCACCGACCCGCTGGTGAGGGGCCCGTCCCGGCCGCGGTGGAAATGGGTTGCCGGGAGAGCCGGGCACGACGGAGCATGATCCTCCGTGACCTCCCGTCTGCTGCCCGATTTCTCGCCCTGGCGTTCCTCCGCCGATTTCCGGCTGCTGTGGATCCAAGGGCTGATCACCTACTTCGGCAGCTTCATGGCCCTGATCGCCCTGCCGCTCCAGATCAAGGACCTCACCGGGTCGCCGCTCGCCGTCGGCGCCATGGGAGCGGTGGAGCTCGTCCCGCTCATCGTCTTCGGGCTGTACGGAGGGGCGCTCGCCGACTCCGCGGACCGCCGCAAGGTCATCCTGGGCACCGAGGCGGGCCTCGGTGTGCTCGCCGTCGTCCTGCTGGTGAACGCGACCGCGCCCGAGCCCGCGCTCTGGCCCCTGTACCTGGTGGCCGGCGGGGTCTCCGCTCTGGCCGGGCTCCAGAGGCCCGCGCTGGACTCGCTGATGGCCCGGATCGTGCCGCACGACCAGCTCACCGCGGCGGCGGCACTGAACTCGTTGCGCTGGCAGGTGGGCGCGATCGCCGGCCCCGCGCTGGCAGGGCTCGTGGTGGCCTACGCCGGACACGCCACCGCGTACGGCGTCACCGTCGTCACCTTCGCCGTCTCCGTGCTGCTGTGCCTGCGGCTGTCCGCGGCCCCGCCCGCGCACGACGCGCAGAAGCCGTCGTTGCGGGGGATCGCGGAGGGCGCACGGTACGCCTGGAGCCGTCCCGTACTGCTGGGGACGTACGCGATCGATCTGGCGGCGATGCTCTTCGCCTTCCCGAACACGATCTTCCCGTTCCTGGCGGACGAGCTGGACGCGGAGTGGTCGCTGGGGCTGATGTACGCCGCGGGATCCGTCGGCTCCCTGGTGCTCGGGCTGACCAGCGGCTGGACCTCACGGGTGCGCCGGCACGGACTGTTCGTCGTGGGCGGCGCGGCGGTGTGGGGCCTGGCCATCGCGGCGGCCGGATGGTTCGGGAACGTCTGGCTGGTGCTCTGCTGCCTGGGAGTGGCCGGCGCGGGCGACATGCTCAGCGGGCTGGGACGCTCCACGATCTGGAACCAGACCATCCCCGACGAGCTGCGGGGGAGGCTCGCCGGGATCGAGGTCCTCTCGTACAGCGTGGGCCCCCAGCTGGGCCAGGTCAGGGCGGGGGCGATGGCGGGCTGGACGGGAACGCGGACCGCGGTCTGGACCGGCGGCGTGGCGTGTGTCGCTTCGGTCGCACTGCTGGCCGCGGCGCTGCCGAAGCTCCTCACGTACGACTCCGGAACGGACGAGGACGCCGTGCGACGGCGCGCCGCGAGCGCCGGCCCCGAGAAGGCCGAGCAGACCTAGGACCGCCTCCGCAAGGTCACGCCGGGCGCCCGGGGGCGCGCCCGCGCGTCCGGCGTCGCGGGCCGGACGGGACTCCGCGGACGCGGCCCGGGGACTTCCGTCCGGACCGGGCCGGAGCCCGGCGTGATTGGGCCGGTCCGGACCCCGGCGTGATCCGGACCGGGGGCCTAGCCCGGTGTCCCGTCCGCCGGCCGGTCCGGACGGTCGTGCCACTTCGGGTCGTTCTCCCACTCGAGGTTCCGCTCACGCGCCGTGTCCATGGCGCGCTGCGCCTCCCCCTGGGTGGTGTACGGGCCGAACCGGTCCTTCCCGGGGCACTCGGGGCCCTCCTCCACCTTCTTGTGCTCCAGGCAGTAGTACCATTCGCCCGGTTTGCCCACCGTGCGCTTCTTGAACAGGGCCATTGCGGGATCCTTTCCTCGTTGCCATGGTGCCCCGAGCACGCTGGTTAGACTCGCTGACATGTCTGGCCAGTCGCTTCTCGTACCAGGGGAGATCACTCCCGTCCGTTCCGTTCCCGGAAAGATCCGGCGCCCCGAGTACGTGGGGAAGCCCGCCCCCACCCCGTACACCGGGCCGGAGATCCAGGACGCCGACACCGTGGAGCGCATGCGGATCGCGGGCCGCATCGCCGCCCAGGCGATGGAGGAGGCGGCCAGGCACATCACCCCGGGGGTCACCACCGACGAACTCGACCGGGTCGCCCACGAGTTCATGGTGGACCACGGGGCGTACCCCTCGACCCTCGGTTACAGGGGTTTCCCGAAGTCGCTCTGCACCTCGCTCAACGAGGTCATCTGCCACGGCATCCCGGACTCCACCGTGCTGCGGGACGGCGACATCGTGAACCTCGACGTCACGGCGTACATCGACGGCGTGCACGGCGACAACAACGCCACCTACCTCTGCGGTGACGTCGACGAGGAGTCACGGCTCCTCGTGGAGCGCACCCGGGAGTCGCTGAACCGCGCCATCAAGGCGGTGCGGCCCGGGCGGCAGATCAATGTGATCGGGCGCGTCATCGAGTCGTACGCGAAGCGGTTCGGCTACGGGGTGGTGCGGGACTTCACCGGGCACGGGATCAACTCCTCGTTCCACTCCGGCCTGATCATCCCGCACTACGACAGCCCGCACGCGACGACCGTGATGCAGCCCGGGATGACGTTCACCATCGAGCCGATGCTGACGCTCGGGACCCATGACTACGACATGTGGGACGACGGCTGGACCGTGGTGACGAAGGACCGGAAGCGGACCGCGCAGTTCGAGCACACACTGGTGGTGACCGAGACCGGGGCGGAGATCCTGACGCTTCCGTGAGGACTCCCACCGGACGCTCTTACCGACAGACGGTCGGGAACCTGTTGACTTAGGTATGCCTAAGCAGGAGGATCAGCTTATCGGTGTGTAGTCACACGTACGAATACCACCGCTATGTACCTTCCTGTCCGGACTTCCCGTCCCCTCGGTCCCCGGAGGCCCGCCTTGGACTCGACCGCCACGACCACGCCTTTCTCGACTCTGATCCGCACCGCTTCGCACGAGCAGCACACGGAGGCGGAGTCCTCGACCTTCATGGGCGACATGCTCGGCGGACGGCTCGGGGTGGACGCGTACGCGCGCTACACCGAGCAGCTGTGGTTCGTCTACCGGGCGCTGGAGGACGGTGCGCAGGCCTTGCGCGAGGACCCGGTCGCCGGGCCCTTCATACAGCCGGAGCTGATGCGCACGGCCGAACTGGAGCGCGACCTCACCCATCTGCGGGGCGGGGAATGGCGCGAAGGACTCGAACCCCTGCCCGCCACCGCCGCGTACGCCGCGCGGGTCGCCGAGTGCGCCCGGGAGTGGCCCGCCGGATACATAGCGCACCACTACACCCGTTACCTCGGCGATCTCTCGGGCGGCCAGATCATCCGCGGCACGGCGGAGAAGACCTGGGGCTTCGAGCGCAAGGGCGACGGGGTCCGGTTCTACGTCTTCGAGCAGATCCCCAACCCGGCCGCCTTCAAGCGGGAGTACCGGGAGCTGCTGGACGCGGTGGACGCCGACGAGCTGGAGAAGCAGCGCATCATCGAGGAGTGCAAGCGCGCCTTCGCGCTGAACACCGCCGTCTTCCGCGAGCTCGGCGAGGTCTTCCCGCTCAGCGCGTAGTCAGGACGCGACCACCAGAAGGACGCGGCCCCCGACCTCCATCGTCCCGTCCGGCGCGGGCGCGGTGAGGATCTGGGAGCCGCGCCCCTGCCTGATGTTGAGGGCCCGGCCGAGCTCGGCGCTCAGCAGCATCGCCGCCGCGCCCGTCGCCTCGTCCTCCTCGATGCCGTCGTCGCGCCGCGGGAAGGCCCGCGCCCGCACACGGCCGGCGGCCTCGTCCTCCCACGCCCAGACGTAGAGCCAGCCCTCGCCGGGCGGCGGCCCGGTCAGCGCCTCGACCTCCGCGACCGAGGCGTACCGCTCCAGCGTCCTCGCCGGAACCCATTCCGGGCGGGCCGTGATCCAGGTGAACTCACCGTCCTGACGGGCCGTCACGTCTCCCACGGGCAGCTCCAGGACCTCCAGGTCGAGCAGCCACGCCGCGCCGACGAGCGGATGCCCCGCGAACGGCAGCCGCAGTCCTGGCGTGCGGATGTCGACGGTGCCGCGCTCCGGGTCGTCCACGAACACCGTCTCGCTGAAGCCGAGCTTCCTCGCGAGCACCTGACGGGACTCGTTGCCGGGATACCTGCGTCCGTCGCGCACGACGCCCAGCGCGTTGCCGTGGCGGCCGTCAGGGCCGCAGAACACGCGCAGGACGTCGATGCCGTCGGGTACCTCGAAGTCGTTCACATGCGCATTCAAGCACCGCGCACGGTTCCTCACGCGCCCGGCCGCCGCCGGCCGTGCCGTCGACGCTCGACGGGGTGGACCGGCAGCAGGTCGAGGCGTTCCCCCACCCGCGGACCGGAGTGCCGCCCGTCGTGCCGCGCCGGTCCCCCTGATGCGGCGGCCGCGCCGGACCGCCCCTCCCGATGTCACGGTTGGGCGCTGGATCTCATCCCCGCGCTCGCGCGGTTCCGGTCCCCGGTAGGGTTCAGGCGGTCAGTGCGGACGACGGATCAGAAGGCGCAGAAGGCAACGGATGAGAAGGCTGGGTCGACTGGCGGCGGGGCTCGCGACGGCGACGGTACTGGTCGTGACGGCGAGCGGCTGCGTGACGGTGCACGGTGAACTGGAAGTCGTGCCGGGAGCGACGGAGCCCGAGGCCGCGAAGGCCCTGGAGGACTTCACCGTCGCGTACAACGAGGCGGACAAGGCGTACGATCCGGCGCTCGACGCGGACCGGGTGACCGGTTCGCTCGGCGCGATCAACCAGGCCGGTCTGACCGCGCGGCAGAAGAACAGCCCGGAGGGCAACGCGCAGCACAAGCCGCTGGAGCTGACCGACGCCTCGTACGTCATTCCCCGGAAGGCGGGCTGGCCCCGCTGGTTCGTCGCGGACACCGACTCCAACCGCGACCAGGACGGCGGGAAGCAGGACACCCGCTGGCTGCTGGCGTTCGTCCGGACCGGTCCCGACGCGCCGTGGAAGGTCTCCTACCTGGCGGTCGCCTCCGCGACCGAGGTACCGAAGTTCCGCAGGGACGCCGACGGCTGGGCGCAGCCCGTACCCTCGGCGGACACGGACGCCACGCTGGCCACCGCTCCGGCGGAGCTGAGCACCACGTACACGGACTACCTCAGGGACGGTGCGCCGGATGTGTTCGCTCCGGGGTCGATGACCTCGGGCTGGCGGGAGGCACGGAAGACCACCCGCAGGGCGGGCTTCTCCTACCAGTACGTCGACCAGGCCCTGGATTCCGGGACGTTCGCCCCCCTGGGTCTGACGACGGAGGACGGCGGGGCACTGGTCTTCTTCAGCAGCAAGCACTTCGAGCGGCAGACGGCCGCCCAGGGACTGCGGCCGACGGTCACCAAGGACGTGCAGGCGCTGCTGAGCGGCGAGGTGAAGAGCACCCTCACCAAGGAGCGGGTCTCGAGCCAGCTGGTCTACGTACCCAAGAAGGGCGCGGGCGGTGCGGACGGCAAGGTGCGCGTGCTGAACCGGCTGCCCGGTCTGGTCGCCGCGCAGGGGTCCTGACCGCCACGGGACACAGGGTCCGGAGCGGGCCCTGCTCCCCGGCGGGCGGCCCGGCTGACGGTGTCCGCTCTCAGCGGCTGAGCGGCCAGGCCACGGAGTCGTGGTCGAGGTCGCTCGCGTCGGCTGTGTCCGCGTACTGCGCGCAGGCGTCGGTGAGCGTCTCGAGCAGGGTCAGCGGGTCGGGCAGGGGGTTCTCCGGGCCGCGGATCCAGTGCACGTCCAGCTCGCCCGGGAGCCGTGCGGGCGGCAGGAGGACGTAGCTGCCGCGGCAGTGCCAGCGGAGCCCCGGATGCTCGTCCATGGTCTCGGGGTGGCAGTCCAGCTCGCACGGCCACCACTCGTCCTCGTCGTCGGGGGTGCCGCGGGTGGCGGTGAAGAAGAGCATCCGGTCGGACCCGGACTGGGCGACGGGGCCGACGTCGATGCCCGCCTCGGTGAGCCGCTCCAGGGCCGCGCGCCCTGCCGGGAGGGGGACGTCGAGGACGTCGTGGATCGCGCCCGTCGCGGTGATGAAGTTGGCGAGCGGCTGGTTGGCCGCCCAGCGCTCGATCTGCGCGGAGTCCGTCGTGGACTGCGTCTGCCAGGCGAACGAGAGGGGGTGGCGCGCGGGGGTGGGACAGCCGATGCGTTCGCACGAACACCGGTACCCGGACGGGTGCGCGGCAGGTGAGATCGGCATCCCGGCCTCGGCTACGGCCAGGAGCATCGCCAGCCGCGCCGCGTCGTCGGCTTCCGGCTGTGGCTTCGGCCGCCTGCGCAGCCACTGGGAAATCCTGCCCTCTGTGCCGCGATAGCGGCCGGAATCGGCGCCCATCTATCCCCTCACCTCAGCGGTTACCTCTCCATGGTCCCACCATCCTGCGCCTCGGGTGGCCAGAGTTCCCAAGCGGGGTGCCCGGGCCGTCGCGCGAGGGCCGACGCCTTTCTGCGGAATGTCACGAAATACCCACCCGGTTCAGGGCCGGACCAGGAGCCCGCGCAGCGCGTGGTCGACGACGGCGTCCGCGTACGCGTGGGTGAGCGGAAGCGTTCTCAGCAGCCAGCGGTGGGTGAGCGGGGCGATCAGGAGCTCCAGCGCGACACGCGGATCGACGTCCGCGCGCACCTCGCCTGCCTCCTGGGCCGCGCGCAGGCGTGTGACATACAACTGAAGCTGGGGGTCGAGCAGATTTTCGACGAATTGCGCCCCGAGAGCCGGATCGATGATGCCCTCGGCGGCAAGGGCCCGGGTGGGAGCCTCGGCCGCGGGGTCGTTGAGTTCGTCGACCGTGGCCCGCAGGACCAGCTTGAGGTCGGCCTCCAGGTCCCCGGTGTCCGGAATCCCGTAGTCACCGTCGGCCCCGGCCGCGTCCACCTCAGCGGCCTGCCGGGCACTCAGGTCGAGGAACGCGTCCATGAGCACGGCCGCCTTCGACGGCCACCAACGGTAGATCGTCTGCTTCCCGACCCCGGCACGGGCGGCGATGCCCTCGATCGTCGTCCTCGCGTAGCCCACCTCGCCGACGAGTGCGAGCGCGGCGTCGTGGATCGCGCGGCGGGAGCGGTCGCTCCGGCGGCTGGAGTCGGGGGTCCTGTGAGGTGCCATGCGGCCACCCTAAGGCGCACGGCCCGATACGTATCGTCTTGTCCGTAGCCCCACCGTCGCGCGCGAACCACCCGAACGGATCACAGCGCGAGGGCCCGGCGCGGCGCACCATGAACTCACGCACACACCCCGTGCGCATCCCACCGTTCCGCGGCCGCGGCCGCCGTTCGTGAGGAGCCTGCATTGACCCGTGACGCCACCCCTCGTCGCTACCTGATGTGCGCCCCGGCCCACTTCCAGGTCACCTACTCCATCAACCCCTGGATGGACCCGTCCAAACCCGTGGACCTGCCGCTGGCCACCACCCAGTGGGAGGATCTGCGCGACCGGTACCGGTCACTCGGCCACACCGTGGAACTGCTCACCCCTCGCCCCGACCTCCCGGACATGGTGTTCGCCGCCAACGGGGCCACCGTGATCGACGGCCGGGTGCTCGGCGCCCTGTTCGCCTACCGGGAGCGGTACGCGGAGGCCGAGGCCCACCGGGAGTGGTTCCGGGCCAACGGCTTCACGGAGATCCACGAGCCGGCCCACGTCAACGAGGGCGAGGGCGATTTCGCCGTGACCGCCTCGTACGTGCTGGCCGGGCGGGGCTTCCGCTCCAGCCCCCTCTCCCACGACGAGGCACAGGAGTTCTTCGGGCGCCCGGTGATCGGGCTCGACCTGGTGGACCCGCGCTACTACCACCTGGACACGGCGCTGTGCGTGCTGGACGACGCGGCCGACGAGATCATGTACTACCCCGGCGCCTTCTCGCCGGGCAGCCGGTCCGTGCTCGCCCGGCTCTTCCCCGACGCCCTGCTGGCCGAGGAGGCGGACGCCGCCTCGCTGGGCCTCAACGCGGTGAGCGACGGACGGCACGTGCTGCTCCCGCAGGCCGCCGTGGGGCTCTACGACCCACTGCGGGACCGGGGCTTCGACCCGGTCCCGATGGATCTGGGCGAGCTGCTCAAGGGCGGCGGCAGCGTGAAGTGCTGCACCCAGGAGCTACGGGCCTGACCGGTCGGCGCAGTCGCCGCTCCGGGAGGCCGCGGCCGTGCCGGCGGCCTCCCGGAGCGGCGACCGTCACCCCTAAACGGTTCCACAGTTCCCTTAAAGCCCTTCACTTGGTAGGGTCTGCTCACCTTAAAGGAACGACAGACCCATTAGGAGTGGCTGTGGACCTCGCCCGCGTACGCCTCGTCGCCATACCTCTCGCCGCCGGTTCCCTCGCCGTCGGCGTACTCGCCGGACCTGGCGAGGCCTCCCCCGTCACCTGGACCGCCGCCTGGGGCGCCTCCCCCCAGACGCCCAGCACCGGCTTCACACCGAACTGGTCCCAGGAGGGCTTCTCGGGCCAGTCCGTACGCCAGGTCGTCCGCGTCACCGAGGGCGGCGACCGGGCCCGGATCCGGCTCTCCAACGCGTACGGCACCTCCCCGCTGCACATCACCGGCGCGACGATCGCCCGCACCGCACAGGGCGCGGCCGTCGAGAAGGGGTCCGTCCGACGCCTCACCTTCGACGGCGCGGAGTCCACCCGGATACGGGCTCACGGCGAACTGCGCAGTGACGCGGTGGCGATGGACCTGAAGAGGCTGGAGTCGGTCACGGTCACCCTCTATCTCGCGGGGACGACGGGCCCCGCCACCTTCCACTCGCAGGGGTGGGCGGATACCTACCGGGCACAGGGCGACCACCGGGCCGACACGACGGCCACCGCGTACACCGACAGGACCCGGTCCTGGTACTACCTCTCCGGGGTCGAGGTCGGCGGCGCGGAGGACGGGGCCCGCGCCCGGGGGGCCAGGAAGCCCGGGGACGGCATCGTCGTGTTCGGGGACTCCGTCACCGACGGCTTCGGCTCCACGCCGAACGCCGACCGGCGCTACTCCGACGCTCTCGCCGAGCTGACCGGGCGGCCGGTCGTCAACCAGGGCATCGGCGGCAACCTCCTCCTCAACGACTCCGCCTGGTACGGCGAGCGTGCCACCGCCCGCTTCGGACGCGACGTCCTGGACCAGCCGGGCGCCTCCACGGTCGTCGTCCTCGAAGGGCTCAACGACATCGGCTTCAGCGAGGCCGCGAAGGGACCGAACCCTCCCGCCACGTACAAGCCCGCCCCCGTGGTCACGTCCGCCGAAATCGTGGCCGGGTACCGCGAGCTGATCGACGCCGCGCACGACAAGGGCCTGAAGGCCGTCGGGGCGACCATGCTGCCGCTCAAGGGCTCCGATCACTGGGGCCCTCACGCGGCACGGGTCAGCAACGAGGTCAACGACTGGATCCGGAACGCCGGCGAGTTCGACGCGTACGTCGACTTCGACAAGGCCCTCGCCTCCCCGTCGGACCCGGACCGCCTCGATCCCGCCTACGACTTCGGTGACGCGCTGCACCCCAACGACGCGGGTTACCGGGTGATGGCGAAGGAGGTGGCCGACGTCCTCGGCGCCTGACGGCGGCGGGCCCCGCTGAGCCGCACCCGGGCCCTCAGCCCTCCGGTGTGCCCGGCGGGGGCCAGCCGTCGCCCCACGCCGTGTCCCGGGCGGCACGGTAGAGAGCCCCGTGCCGCTTGGTGACCGTGGCGCGCCGCAGGCCCTCGTCCTTGGTGCACAGTTCCAGCAGGACCTGCCCCTTGCGGATCTGCGGCCTGCGGGTGACCCGTGCGGTGACCGGGCCGGTGGCGAACCGGGTCGCCACGACGTAGCTGAACTTCTCGTCCTCGTGACTGAGCGACCCTCCCTTGACCTGGCGGTGCAGCGACGAGCGGCTGACCCGCGCCGAGAAGTGGCACCAGTCGGTGCCGCGCTCGATGGGGCAGGCGTCGTCGTGCGGGCACGGTGCGGCGACGCTCAGGCCGGCGGCGATCAGCCGGCCGCGGGCCTCGATGATCCGGTCGTACCCGTCCGGGGTGCCGGGTTCCACGATCACCACGGCCTGCGCGGCCGCGGCGGCGGCGTCCACGACCGCGGCCCGGTCCCGCGCCGTGAGCTCCTTGAGCACGTAGGAGACGGTCACCAGGTCCGTGGGCGCCGGGGCCGGTGACGTGCCGATCCTCGCCCGCTCCCAGGTGGCGGCCCGCAGCGCGGGGATGCCGGAGGCCTCGGCCAGCTCACGGCCGAGCGCGAGGGCCGGTTCCGACCAGTCCAGGACCGTCGTCCGCGGCCCTTCCCAGGCCCCGGCGACCGCCCAGCTCGCCGCGCCCGTACCGCCCCCGATGTCGGTGTGGGTGGCGGGCACCCAGTCCGGCGCGGCCTCACGGAGTGCGGCGATGCAGGACCGTACGGCCTCGAACGTCGCGGGCATCCGGTAGGCGGCGTACGCGGCGACGTCCGAGCGGTCCCGCAGGATCGGGGCGTCGGTGGGGGTGGTCCCGCGGTAGCTGGCGATCAGCCGGTCGACGGCCTGTGCGGCCTGCGTGGGGGGCAGCCCGTCGAGCAGGGCGGCCAGCGCCGCGCGCAGGGCTTCCGCGGTGGGGAGGGTGGCGTTCACCGCCGAATTGTAGGCGCAGCGGCCCCTCCCCCCGCAGCCCGGTGGTCCGGCACGGAACCGGGACGGAACGGCTACGGAACCGAACTGCTCTTCGTCATGGGCCCGTTGCTACGCTGACCGGCGCCGCATCGGGGATTGCTCAGGGTTTGGCTCATCCGGGGGGACCATGAGACAGAGGATCGTGCGCCTGGCGCTGGTGGGCGGGGTGATCGTCCTCGCCCTGCTGCTCCTGCTCGCGACCTGCGGAGGCGGTGGGGGCCGGGATGCCGGGGACGACGAACCGGAGAAGCCCGCGAGGAGGAGCGCCGGCCCCACGACGCGGCTGAACGTCCCCCCGGAGTACACGGCGCGGCAGGTGTGGGAGGTCGTCGGCGCGGGGCCCGACTACGCCGTGTCCCACACGACGGGCCGGCTCGCCTACCTGGAGAAGGCACCCGGCAACCGCTTCCGGCTGCGGACCCTCGAGACCGGGACCGGCCGGGCCGGCTGGAGCGGCGAGGCCTGGCGCCCGCCGGAGCCGCTGAGCTTCCCGAAGCTCTTCACGGTCACCAAGGACGACCGCCAGTTCTTCGTCACCTGGTCCTTCGGGAAGGCAGGCGACGGGCTCTCACCCGCGGAGACCTTCGTGTCCCTCGACGTGTACGACGTGGTGGACGGGGAGCGCCGGCGCGTGGAGGTGCCGTGGACCGGTGCGCCGACCGTCACGGCGACCGGCCCGGGGGTCCTGATCACTGACGGCAGGACGAACAGTGCGGTCGTGGACCCGGTCACCGGTGAGGTGTCGCGCGTCGCCCCGTCCGCGGTGACGTATCCGAGGGGCTGCGCGGCCTGCAAGGAGCTCACCGAGGTGCGCGGGCAGACGGCCGGGGGCCTGCTGCTGAGCGGGGTCCGCGAATTCTGGGTGCGGGGCGGCTGGTTCAGCAGGAGGACCGCACCGAAGGGTGCCGACCCGGCGACCGGGGTGCCGACCTCCGTGGCACCAGGGCTGGTCCTGGCGAGGTGGCGGCTGGCCGAGGGGGCGGAGCGGGCCGCCACCCATCGGATGTGGACGGTGCACGACGCGGTGAACGGCGAACCGGTCGTCTCCGTGGAGTGCCACACACCCGCTGTCGAGCCCGGGCGCCATCCACAGGCCGTCGTCTCGCCCTCGGGCCGATACCTGGTCGCGGGGAACCTGGCCTTCGACCTGGAGGAGAAGAAGGGGTTCTGCTTCGAGGAGGAGGACGGGGCGGCCCGTCTGACGCTCGCGTCGGTCACGGACGGGGGCAGCGCCTACGGGGCGACGACCGCGCGGGACGCGGAGGAGGCCCTGGACGGTGTGGGGGGCGGTCCGGTCCGGATGAACTTCACGAGCTGGGACGTCGAGGCGCTGGCACCGAACACGCGGCTGCCGGAGATGGAGACCTCCGGCGTCGGCGTCTTCCGCTGGACGGACCGCGAGGACCGGCTGCACCTCCTGGGGCATCCGCGCGTGGGCTGAACCGGCCGTGCCCGCACGCCCACCGGTGGGACGCCGGGCCGCCCGGAAGCCGGCCTCGTGGAGGTGGGTGAGCAGGGCGTGCACCGCCGGAGTCCAGGGCCCCGCGAGGCGGCGGACGGTGTCGCCGACGCGGACGACGCCCGCGCTGACGTCCCCACCGGCCAGGGGTTCCTCCTCTTCGGCGTGCATCGCCACGGTCCGACCGGCCGTCCGTGCGGGGGCCATCGGGTTGACCGGGCACGCGGGGGCCCGGGCGGTCCGTCCCACCCGGGCCTCGCGTGCGTGTCCCCCGGCCGACGAGCCGTTCAGCCCTTGCCGAGGGGCTCCCGCGCGGCGCCCGTGTTCTGCCACGGCCTGCACAGCAGCAGGAAGCACACCATCGCGGACAGTGCGCAGACCACCTGCACCACTGCCATCGGCACGGCGGTCTTCTCGCCGGCGATCCCCACCAGTGGTGAGGCGATGGCACCGATCAGGAACTGGGAGGTCCCCAGCAGCGCGGAGGCCGAGCCGGCCGCGTGCCTGGTGCGCATCAGGGCCTGGGTGTTGGTGTTGGGCATCGCCAGGCCCATGGCGGACATGAGCACGAACAGTCCGGCGGCGACGGGCAGCAGGCCGACCTCACCGAAGACCCCGGAGGTCATCAGCAGCAGGGCGACCGCCGCCACGGAGATCACGGCGAGGCCGAAGCCGAGCGCCTTGTCCAGGCTGACCCTGCCGACGAGCAGCTTGCCGTTGATCTGGCCGACGGCGATCAGCCCGATGGAGTTGACGCCGAAGAGCAGGCTGAAGGTCTGCGGGGAGGCCCCGTAGATCTCCTGGACGACGAACGGGGACGCGCTCACGTAGGCGAAGAGCGCGGCGAAGGCGAGGCTGCCCGCGATCATGTAGCCGGTGAACACCCGGTCGGCCAGCAGCCCGCGCATGGTGCGCAGCGCGTCGCCGACACCGCCGGTGTGCCGCTGGGCCGGGGGGAGCGTCTCGTGCAGCCACTTCCAGACGACGAGGGTGAGCAGGATGCCGACGACCGTGAGGACGACGAAGATGCCGCGCCAGTCGGTGAACTGGAGCACCTGTCCGCCGATCACGGGCGCGATGACGGGTGCGACTCCCGAGATCAGCATCAGGGTGGAGAAGAACCGGGCCATCTCGTCGCCGTCGTAGAGGTCACGGACGACGGCCCGGGAGATCACGATGCCGGCCGCACCGGCCAGGCCCTGGAGGAGGCGGAAGCCGATGAGGAGTTCCGCGGTGGGGGCGACGGCGCAGATCGCGGTGGCGATCACGTAGACGACCATGCCCAGGAGCAGCGGCGTGCGCCGGCCCCAGCGGTCGCTCATGGGCCCGACGACGAGCTGGCCGAGCGCCATGCCCAGGAGGCAGGCCGTCAGGGTGAGCTGGACGGTCGCGGCCGGTGCGTGCAGCGCGTCGGTGACCTCCGGGAGCGCCGGGAGGTACATGTCCATGGAGAGGGGTGGCAGTGCGGTGAGCCCGCCCAGCACCAGGGTGACCAGAATTCCGGCGCGCCGCGCGGTGGTCGTGGAGGTGGCCGGGATGCCCGGCGCTGTGATCGTCGGAATGGCCGGGACACCCGCAGCGGTGGGGGTGGCTGTGGCCTGGGCGCTGAGTGCGGCGCCCTTGCTGCTCGTCGGTATGTGCTCGTGCTCTTGCTGGGCCCGGCTCGCGCCGCTGTCCGGCATCCTCGTCTCCGCTTCGTTGAATCCGCATCTATGCTCTCAGGTCAGTCGTAGTGGTCGATACCTTTTTCGGGTGAGGGCGGGCGGGCATGAGCGGGACTGTGCGTTGGGGTGTACTGGCGACGGGCGGCATAGCCGCGACCTTCACGGGGGACCTGCTGGCGATGAAGGACTCCGGGGCCGAGGTCGTGGCGGTCGCGTCCCGCGCCGAGGCTTCCGCCAAGGCGTTCGCCGAGCGGTTCGGGATCGAGCGGGCGTACGGGAGCTGGGCGGAGCTCGTCGCCGACGACACGGTCGACGTCGTCTACGTCGCCACCCCCCACTCCGCGCACCGGGAGGCGGCCGGGCTCGCGCTGGAGGCCGGCAAGCACGTGCTGTGCGAGAAGGCCTTCACGCTCAACGAGCGTGAGGCGCGGGAGCTGGTGGACCTGGCCCGGGAGCGCGGGCTGTTCCTGATGGAAGCGATGTGGACGTACTGCAATCCGCTCATCCGGAGGATGACGGAGCTGGTGCGGGACGGTGCGATCGGTGAGATACGCACGGTCCAGGCCGACTTCGGCTTCGCGGGCGCCTTCGGGGCCGAGCACCGGCTCCGTGACCCCGCGCTGGGCGGCGGCGCGCTGCTGGACCTCGGGGTCTATCCGGTGTCGTTCGCGCAGCTGCTGCTGGGCGAGCCGGACCGGGTGCAGGCGGACGCGCTGCTGTCCCCGGAGGGCGTCGACCTGAACACCGGGATGCTGCTGGGCTGGGACTCCGGTGCCACGGCGCTGCTGAGCTGTTCGATCGCCGGGAACCTGCCGACCGTTGCGTCCGTCACCGGCACGGCCGGGCGGATCGACTTCCCGCAGGGCTTCTTCCACCCGGAGCACTTCCTCCTGCACCGGGACGGCCGGGAGCCCGAGAAGGTCGTCACGGGCCCGGGCCCGCAGGGCCTTTCGGGCATGCAGTACGAGGCGGCCGAGGTGACACGCGCGCTGCTGGCGGGCGAGAAGGAGTCCCCGCTGGTGCCGCTGGAGGGTTCGCTCGCGGTGATGCGGACGCTCGACGCGGTACGTGACCGGATCGGCGTCCGCTATCCGGCGGACGACCGCGGCTGACCCCGCGCGGGGCCGGGTGCCGGGTCACACGGGGGTGAGCCCCGGGTTCCCGGCCTCGGTCACGAAGGAGCCTGCCGTGGTGACGGGAGCACCGGGCGTGGTGACCGCCGACACCGTACGGAAGTCGGCCCGCGCCTGCTCCGTACCGAGGGTGACGAGCGCGTAGCCGCGGCGGCCGTCGTAGAACTTCATGTGCGGGTTGGCCTGGGTGAGGTTGTTCCAGTTGGCCGGCTTCTCCGCGCCGTCCTTGCCGCTGGCGATCGAGGTGGCCACGATCTCCGTGCCCACGGTCCGGGACGCGGGGTCGTCGAAGTCCTTCTTGAGGTCGAAGCCGTAGCCGACGTGTACGTCACCGGTCAGGACCATCAGGTTCTCGACCCCGGCGGCCTCCGCGCCGTCCATGACCCGCTGCCGGGACGCGGGGTAGCCGTCCCACGAGTCCATGGACAGCTTGTAGGCGTCGGCCGGCACGTCACGCCGCCGGGCGAAGGTGACCTGCTGCGGTACGACGTTCCACCGGGCGTCCGAGGTCTTCCAGCCGTCGAGCAGCCAGCGCTCCTGGGCGGCGCCCGTCATGGTGCGCGACGGGTCCTCGGACTCCGGGCCGGGGACCTTCCAGCCGTCGCCGTACGCCTGGTTGCTGCGGTACTGGCGGGTGTCGAGGATGTCGAACTGGGCCAGCCGGCCGAAGCGCAGACGGCGGTAGAGGCGCATGTCGGGGCCGGTGGGGCGCTGCGGGGTGCGCAGCGGCTGGTTCTCCCAGTACGCGCGGTAGGCGGCGGCCCTGCGGAGCAGGAACTCCTCCGGGGGGACGCTGTTCTCCGGGGTGCCGCCCGCGTAGTTGTTCTCGGTCTCGTGGTCGTCCCAGGTGACGACGAAGGGGTGCGCGGCGTGGGCGGCGCGCAGGTCGGGGTCGGACTTGTAGAGGCCGTACCGCATGCGGTAGTCCTCCAGCGTGAGCGTCTCCCGGTTGTAGTGGTCCGGCAGGAGGCGGTCGGTGTACTTGCGGGCGCCGCCGACGGCGCTGACCGCGTACTCGTAGAGGTAGTCGCCGAGGTGGAAGACCACGTCGACGTCCTCGTCCGCGAGGTGCTGGTAGGCGGTGAAGTAGCCGTCGTGGTACGCCTGGCAGGAGACGGCGGCCAGGGTCAGTGAGCTGTTGCGGGCCCCGCGGGCGGGCGCGGTGCGGGTACGGCCGGTGGGGCTGGTCCAGCTGCCGGCGCGGAAGCGGTAGTAGAAGCTCCGGTCGGAGTCGAGGCCGTTCACGTCCACATGGACGCTGTGCCCGAACTCCGGGTGGGCGGTGGTGGATCCGCGCCGGACGGTCCGCCGGAAGCGTTCGTCGCGGGCGACCTCCCAGCGGACCTCTACGCGCTCGGCGGGCAGCCCGCCGTCGGCCTCGTACGGGCGGGGCGCGAGTCTCGTCCACAGGAGCACGGAGTCCGGCAGCGGGTCGCCCGAGGCCACTCCGAGGGTGAAGGGGTCCTCGGTGATCTTCCGGGCGTCGAGCTCGGCGGCGGCGGCGGTGCCCGCGCCGGGCAGGTTGACGGCGAAGGCGAGCGCGGCGGCGGCACCGGTGACGGTGAGGAAACGGCGGCGGTCCACACCGGAGCCGAACCTCTGCGCGGCCCTGCGCAGCTCGGCGGAATGGCCGTGCCGGCCGGACGACCTGCTGATCTGTGCGGGTGTCATGTGCCCCTCCCGTGCCGGATGTTGTCAGAGGCATTGGAGTGCGGGGCGACGACCTGCCGTTGGCGGGTACACAACTTCCTCATGGCGGTGCGATGAGCACCGGGTGCCGGCCGCCGCGAAACCTCCCGTACGCTGCCGGGCCATGAACGCTGAGCAGAGAATCGCTGTCGTCACAGGTGCGGGATCGGGGATCGGCAGGGCGGTCGCCCTCACTCTTTCGGGTGCGGGCTGGACGGTGGCCCTGGCGGGGCGGCGGGCCGCGGCACTGGAGGAGACGGCCGCAGCGGCCGGGCCGGGTGCCACGGTGTGCCTGCCCACCGACGTGAGCGACCCGGAGGAGGTGGCCGCGCTCTTCACCTCCGTACGGGACCGTTTCGGGCGGCTGGACCTGCTCTTCAACAACGCGGGGACGTTCGGGCCGGGTCCGGTGCCGGTCGAGGACCTCGCGTACGACGACTGGCGGACGGTGGTGGACGTCAACCTGACGGGAACGTTCCTGTGCGCGCAGGCGGCCTACCGGCTGATGAAGGAGCAGGACCCGCAGGGCGGCCGGATCATCAACAACGGCTCCGTCTCGGCCCACGCGCCGCGCCCTCACTCCGTCGCCTACACCGCGACGAAGCACGCGGTGACCGGCCTGACGAAGTCGCTGTCGCTGGACGGGCGGCCGTACCGGATCGCCTGCGGGCAGATCGACATCGGCAACGCGGCGACCGACATGACGGAGCGGATGAGTACGGGGATCCTCCAGGCCAACGGCGAGGTGGCCGCCGAGCCGGTCATGGCGGCGGGCGACGTGGCCCGGACGGTCCTGCACATGGCGGAGCTGCCGCTGGAAGCCAATGTGCAGTTCGCCACCGTGATGGCGACAGCCATGCCGTACGTGGGTCGAGGCTGATCGAATTCCGTCCACGCTTGCCCGGAACTCGCCGTCGCACGACGGGATTTGCGAGTTTCGCCCTGAGGGCCCGGGCGAGCGTGTGCTGCCCGTATGCTGCTGACCTTCACCGGATGAACACAGAAGGAACACAACGCATGCGCATACGCACCGCCGCGCCCCTCGCCCTGGCCGCCGCCGCCGCCCTGGCCGGCTCGCTCCTCGCCACGGCCCCGGCCTCGGCGGCCTCCCATCAGGGCGGGCTGCACCTCGGCAAGATCCAGTACGACAGCCCCGGCAAGGACACCCGGACGAACGCGTCCCTGGTCGCCGAGTACGTGGACATCCACAACAACGGCAAGTCCAAGCTGCAGCTCAAGGGCTACAAGCTGAAGGACAACACCGGCTACACGTACACCTTCCCCGCCTTCAGCGTGGCCGCCGGTAAGACGGTCCGGGTCCACACCGGCAAGGGCGGGAACTCCGCGGCCCACGTGTACTGGAACCGCGGCTCGTACGTCTGGAACAACACCGGCGACAAGGCCCGGCTGATCAAGCCGAGCGGCGCGCTCCTGGACTCCTGCTCCTGGGGGAAGGGCACCGGCGTGAAGGTCTGCCACTGACCGCGGTGGACGGGCCGCCGCGGCCGGGGGGTCCGCGGAGCGGCCAGGGGGTGGTCCGGGGGGTCAGGCCCCCGGACCACCCCCGCGGGAGACCTCGGGAAGCGCGCGGAGGGGCCGCCGGGAATGCGTGCCACGACCCCTGGGTTGACCTGCGACATGAGCTCACACTCCAGCGCCGAGGTCCTCCGCTACACCGCCTTCTCCGCCGACCCCGCAGGGGGCAACCCGGCAGGGGTCGTCCTGGACGCCTCCCGGCTCGACGACACCGCGATGCTCGCCGTCGCGGCGGAGCTGGGCTACAGCGAGTCGGCGTTCCTCACCGCGCCGGACGGCCGGGGCGGTCACACCGTCCGCTACTTCAGCCCGAAGGCCGAAGTCCCCTTCTGCGGCCATGCCACGGTGGCCGCCGCCATCGCGCTCGCCGAGCGGGACGGCCCGGGCGATCTGGTGTTCTCCACCCGCGCCGGTACGGTTCCCGTCACCGTCACCCGCGAGGGCGGCGAGCTGCGCGCCACCCTCACCAGCGTCGAGCCGCACACCACGGACGTCTCCCCCGAGGACCTGACGGAGGCCCTGGCCGCCCTGGACTGGCCGGCCGCCCAGCTGGACACCGCGCTGCCGCCCCGTATCGCCTACGCGGGCGCCCGCCACCTGGTGCTGGCCGCCGCGACCCGGGAACGGCTTGCGGACCTGTCGTACGACTTCGCCCGGCTCGAAACCCTCATGCACCGGCTCGACCTGACGACCGTGCAGCTGGTGTGGCGGGAGTCCGGCACGGTCTTCCACGTCCGCGACCCGTTCCCGGTCGGCGGCGTCGTCGAGGACCCGGCGACGGGGGCGGCGGCCGCCGCCTTCGGCGCGTACGCGCGCGAGCTCGGCCTCGTCGCGCACGACGCGGTCCTCACCCTGCACCAGGGCGCCGACATGGGCCGCCCCGGCACCCTCACCGTCGGGCTCAGGCCGGGTGACGCGCGCATCAGGGTGACCGGGGCGGGGACCCGTATCGGCTGAGAGCGGAGTGCGGGGTGCCGGCCCCACGTCGGCCGGCACCAGCGGACGGGGCGGGGCGGGCAGGGGCGCGCCTCAGGATCCCCGGCCGGTCCCCCGCCCGCCGAAGCCGCGGCTTCGCCCTACGGGCCCGGGCCGGCGTGCCTATCCTGCTGTCAGGTTGCTCATCTGTCGGCATTCCGCCCGCAGGGGCCGGTGATGCCCCTATCGGAGAACGGGACGGCGATGGCCCCCATAGACATCGACACCAGCAAGCCGCACCCGGCGCGGCTGTACGACTGGTACCTCGGTGGCAAGGACAACTACCCGGTGGACGAGGAACTGGGCAAGCGGCTGACCGCCTTCGCTCCCGTCATCCCCGTCATGGCGCGCATGAACCGGGCCTTCACCCACCGGGCCACCCGGTGGCTGGCCGGTCAAGGGCTCCGTCAGTTCCTGGACATCGGCACCGGGATCCCCACGCAGCCCAACCTCCACCAGGTGGCCCAGACGACCGCTCCGGACGCCCGGGTCGTCTACTGCGACCACGATCCCGTCGTCCTCAGCCACGCCCAGGCCCTGCTGAGCGGAACCCCGCAGGGCGCTCTCGGTTACGTACAGGCCGATGCCCGGGAGACCGACCGCATCCTGGCCGAGGCCGCCGGGATCCTCGACTTCGACCGGCCGGTCGCCCTCTCCCTGAACGCGCTGCTGCACTTCCTGAGCGACGAGATGGGGGCCTACGGGGTGGTGGAGCGGCTGACGGCCGCGCTGGCGCCCGGCAGTTACGTGGTGATCTCGCACCTCACCCCGGACTTCCACCCCGAGGAGGCCTCCCAGAAGGTCCGCGACATGTACAAGGCCAACGGGCTCACCCTGGACATGCGCGACCGCGACCGGTTCGCCCGCTTCTTCGACGGACTCGACCTGGTCGCCCCCGGGATCGTGGCCGCCGAGGAGTGGCACCCGGAGCTCGGCGAACCGGTCCCCGGCCAGGAGAACGCGCACAGCGGGGAGTACGTGGCGGTGGCCCGCAAGGCCTGAACCCGGGACACACCGGTCCGCCCGCGTTCGTACGAGCGGACCGGTACCCCTTCAGGCGAGCAGACCGGCGACCTCCTCGAGCTGCTCGGGCCGCAGCGGGCCGAGAGCGAGGGCCGCGGCGTTCTCCTCGGCCTGCGCGACCGTCCGGAAACCGGGGATCGGCACCGTCCGCCCGCTGCGGGCCCACAGCCAGCCGAGGGCACCCTGGGTGAGGGTGCGGCCGTCAGCGGTCAGCACCTCACGGACGGCCTCGACGCGCGCCGCCCAGTGCTTCGCGGGCACCCCGCCCGTCTCGAACCAGCTCAGCCAGGCGGGCGGGGTGGACCGGATGTCCCCCGCCGCCGGCCGTCGGCCCTCGCCACGGGCGCCGGTGAGGAGGCCCATGGCCAGGGGGCTCCGGACGACGCTGATCAGCCCCCGCTCCTCGGTGAGGCTCAGCATCTCCGGAGCGTCCTCCAGCACGTTGCAGGCGTGCTGGACGGCCACGCAGTGCTCACCACCGGCGAACAGCGCGGCACGCTCCGGGTCGTCGGTGCTCCACCCGTAGGCCCGGATCAGCCCCTCGGCCACGAACTCCTCGCAGGCGTCGCGCAGTTCCAGGGCCCTGTCCGGCGGGGTGTCGCCGATGTGCAGCTGGTAGAGGTCGATCCGGTCGGTCCCCAGCCTGCGCAGCGAAGCGACGAGCGCCTCACGGGCGTACGCGGGAGACGTGTCCGCCCCGTCCATCGTGCGGGTCCGCTCGTCGAACAGGTTGCCCCACTTGGTGGCGATCACGGCTTCGTCCCGGCGGCCCGCGAGCGCCCTGCCCAGCACGCGTTCGCTGTGCCCTGCCCCGTACACGTCCGCGGTGTCGAAGAAGGTCACCCCGAGATCGAACGCCCGGCGTACGGCGGCCACCGACTCCTCGTCGTCGACCTCGCCCCAGCCGAGCGGACTGCCGTCGGGTGCCGACCACTCGCCGCCGATCGCCCAGCACCCGAAGCCCAGCGCGCCGACTTCGGCCCCGACGCCGCCCAGTGTCCTCGTCTTCCGATCCGTCTGTGTCTTCATGAGCGCAGAAGCTAGGTGCTGGAGTGCACAACAAGTCAACACTCCAAACTCCTGATCCCGCGTCAGCTCACGTACACGCCCGCCCGCGCCGCCACCGCCGCCGCCTCGGCCGCGCGGTCGGCGGCCGCCTCGTCGAGCGGGTCGCCGCTGGCCAGCAGCCGGTAGTAGAGGGGTGCCGACACGGCCCGGATCACCTCGCGGGCGTCGGTGCCGCCGGGCAGCTCCCCCCGTCCGGCAGCCGCGTCGACGCAGCCCGCCCACTCCTCGATGCGCACCGCGTAGAAGCGGTGCAGGGCCTCGGCCGTCCGGGCGTCGCAGGTCGCCGCCGCGACCACGGCGGCGAAGAGGGGACCCTGGCGCGCGTCGGTCAGGGTCCGCACCACGAGTCGCGCGTTGGCCCGGAGATCCTCGTCCAGGGACCCCGTGTCCGTGCGCGGGACCGACTGCTGTGCCATGTCGGTCAGCAGGTCGGCGACCAGCCCGGCCGGAGTGGACCAGCGCCGGTAGACGGTGGTCTTGCCGACCCCGGCGCGGCGGGCGACGTCGGCGAGGTCGAGCCGGTCGAAGCCCTGCTCGACCAGGGCGTCGCCGGCCGCGCGCAGCACGGACTCCCGCACCCGGGCCGTACGCCCGCCGGGCCGGACCGTGCCCGGCTCCCCATCCCCTGCGTCCATGACGCCCTCCAGTTCCGTCCAGTCGGCGCTCCGTAGCGCGGCGGCCCACCTTAAGGAGACCATGGAACCGTTAACCCGGGTGCCCTCGGCACTCCGCCGTGAGCCGGGCGTCCGCCGGGTGAGTCGGGCCCGGGCGGTGGGACACCGGCGCGGCAGGATGACGGGCATGGCACACCCGCTGACCGTCCCCAGCATGACCGCCGGAGCCGATTTCGTCCTGCGCCCCTGGGAGATGAGCGACCTGTCCCTCGTCCGCGAGGCGGCGGAGGACGACTACATCCCGCTGATCACCACGATCCCCTCCCCGTACTCCGACGAGGCGGCGGAGGCCTACGTCAGGCGCCAGTGGGACAGGGCGGCCACCGGGACCGGGTATCCGTTCGCCATCGTGCGCACCCGGGACCGGCGGCCGGTCGGCTCCATCGGGCTCTGGCTCGCCGACGCGGCCGAGGGCAGGGCGTCGCTCGGCTACTGGATGACCGTCCCGGGCCGCGGCCAAGGGATCGCGGGGGCGGCCCTGCGCACGGTCACCACCTGGGCCCTGCACGAGCTGCGCATCCCCCGGGTCCAGCTCTTCGTCGAGCCGTGGAACACGGCCTCGGTCCGGACCGCCGAGAGTGCCGGCTACCGGCGCGAGGGCCTGCTGCGCGGGTGGCAGGAGATCGGGGGCCGGCGCCGGGACATACTGCTGTACGCCCGGCTGAACGGCGACCGGCCTTCCGATGGCCGGGCACCCACCGCGAGCTGAACACGAGACGTTACGATCGCGGGCAACCGCGCCGGAGCCACGGTCCGCGCCGCCGAAAACCCAGGAGAGCCGAGCCTTGTCCGAACCACGCATCGGCGTATCCGTCGTGACCATGGGAGACCGTCCGCAGCAGGTCGAGGCGCTGCTGGCGTCGGTCGCCATGCAGGACGTGCGTCCCTCCCGCGTGGTCGTCGTGGGCAACGGCTCCCCGCTTCCCGGCTACGACGCCTTCCCCGGCCTGACGGACCTCGCCGGCGGCGTGACCGTGCTCGAACTCGACGAGAACCTCGGCTGCCCCGGCGGCCGCAACGAGGCCCTGGAGGCGCTCGCGGGCTTCGGTGACGTGGACGTGGTGATCGAGCTGGACGACGACGGACTCCTGGTGGACAAGGACGTGTTCCGCACGGTCCGGGATCTGTACGCCGCCGACCCCCGCCTCGGCATCGTCGGCTTCCGCATCGCCGACGAACACGGCGAGACCCAGCGCCGGCACGTCCCGCGGCTGCGGGCCAAGGACCCGATGCGCCCCGGACCCGTCACCGCGTTCCTCGGGGGCGGCCACGCGCTCTCGATGAAGATGCTCGCCGAGACCGGCCTCTGGCCCGCCGAGTTCTTCTTCACCCACGAGGAGACGGACCTGTCCTGGCGGGCGCTCGACGCCGACTGGAAGATCCTCTACGAACCCGGCCTCCTGCTCCAGCACCCCAAGACGTCCCCGGCCCGGCACGCGGTCTACTACCGCATGACGGCCCGCAACCGCGTCTGGCTGGCCCGGCGCAACCTGCCCGCCCTCCTGGTGCCCCTCTACCTCGGCACCTGGATCCTGCTCACGGCGGCCCGTACCCGCTCGGCCACCGGCCTGCGCGCCTGGGCGGCCGGCTTCGCCGAGGGGGTGCGCACCGAGTGCGGCGAACGGAAGCCGATGCGCTGGCGCACGGTGTGGCGGATGACGCGCCTGGGCCGCCCGCCGGTCATCTGACCCCGCCGGAACGCCCCCCGCCCGCAGCTCGGCCGGCCGCGGTCCACCGGTACAGGACGTCCGGCTCCTTCTCCTCGTTGCGGCTGCCGTCGTCGTACGCCACGGCGACGAAGCCGTGGCGCTCGTAGAAGGCACGCGCGGCTGAGTTGCGCTGGAACGTGCGGAGGCTCAGCTCGCCCCGCGATGCCTCCTTCGTACGCTCCAGCAGCAACGTCCCGATACCCCGCCGCAGGGAGTCGGGCCGCAGGTAGAGCTGGTCGAGCTCGTCCCCGTCCAGTGAGGCGAAGCCCAGCAGCCCTCCGGTCTCCCCCTCGGCCACCCATGTCCTGGTGCCGGGCAGCAGGACATGGGTGATCCAGCCGAGCGTGTCCTCGTCGCTGTGCACCGTCGGCAGGTAGGGCAGTGCGGCTGCCCGTGAGGCGAGGAAGACCCGGGTGATCTCCTCCGCGTCCTCGGCTGCCGCCGCCCGCAGCCGTACGGACGTGTCCTGAGCCATCCTGTCGCTCCCCCTCGTCGGTAAACGCACAGGTATACCAGCGGAGCGGCAGGGCATCAGAGAGCCGTCATGATCAGCGGGCGGCGCGTCAGAGGTCCGTCGGCGCCGCGCCCGGGTTCCCGTTTCCGCGCTGTCATGGGTTCGACGGTGCGACGGCCAGGAGGGGTGGAGCCGATGCGGCCCAGAGTTGTGGCAGGGGTGGGCGGCACGTCCGGAAGTCCGGCGGTGCTGCGCCGCGCTGCCGCCGAAGCGCGCCTGCGAGGCGCGGAGTTGTGGGCGGTGCTGGCCTGGGAAGCGCCCGGGGCGGGTGCCGGAGGCCGGCACCGCGTCAGCCTCGCGCCGTCACTCCCGGCGTGCCGTGCTGAGGCCGTCGGGCGGCTGCGCGACGCCCTCAGCACGGCCTTCGGTACGACCGGGGCAGGGGTCCCCGTCGTCGGCCGGGCCGTGCGGGGCACCCCTGGTGCCGCGCTCGTGGACGTGGCCCGCGACGAGGACTGCGTCCTCGTGGTGGGGACGGGTTCACGCGGCGCGCTGCAGCGTCGCCTGTGGCCGTCCGTGGCCCGCTACTGCCTGGCGCACGCGCCCTGCCCGGTGCTGGCCGTCCCGCCCTCTCCCCTGCGGACCGAGCTGGCGGCCGCCCGGCGCCGGAACGTCCTGCGGCTGCGGCTGGACACCCGGGAGCTCACGGACCTGGATGGCGTGTAAACACGCTGCCGGGCCAGGGCCGGCGTTGCATAATGCGGCCCTGAGGCAACGCCGATCACTCACCCGAGGAGTCCCGCTGTGGCTTTGACCCGTGCAGAGCGTGAGCAGTTCCTGGCCGAACCGCACGTCGCCGCGCTGGCCGTGGACGCGGAGGAGGGGCGGGCCCCGCTCACCGTGCCGATCTGGTACCAGTACGAGCCCGGCGGCGACCTGTGGATCATGACGGGCCGCGACTCCCGCAAGGGGGCCTCCATCGCGAGGGCCGGCCGCTTCAGCATCATGGTCGACCGTCTTTCGCCGACCATCCGCTACGTCTCCGTCGAGGGGCCCGTCGTGGCGACGCTCCCCGCCACCCGCGAACAGCTGGTGGAGATCTCGGCGCGCTACCTTCCCGCCGAGAAGGTCGACGGATACGTCGACTTCGCGTGGAAGGAGCACGGCGAACAGGTGGTCATCCACATGCGCCCCCAGCGCTGGCTCAGCGCCGACCTGGGCGACGTCTGAGACGGCGGCGGACGCGCGGAGCCGGCCACGGGCCGCCCTCACGCCGGCTCCGGCGGGAAGCAGGAGGAACAGAGCATGCGCGACGCCGTCGTCACCCCTGAAGGCGACCGGATCCGCTGGGTCGAGCTGCCCGGCCGGGAGCCCGCCCGTGTCTACGTGCACGGGCTCGGAGCGACCTCGCCCGCGTATTTCGCGGCCACCGCCTGTCACCGCTCCCTCATCGGCCACCGTTCGCTGCTCGTCGACCTGATGGGCCATGGCCTGAGTGACCGGCCGACGCATTTCGACTACACCCTGGAATCGCACGCCGACGCCCTGGCCGTCGCGCTCGACGAGGCCGGCGTCGCAGGCGCGGAGGTGATCGCGCACAGCATGGGCGGCTCGGTCGCCATCGTCATGGCGGCCCGGCATCCCCGGCTGGTCTCCCGCCTGGTGCTGGCCGACGCCAACCTCGATCCGATCACGCCCGCCCCCGGCGCCCCGGGCAGTGGAGGGATCGCCGCCCACTCCGAGCAGGAGTTCCTACGGGGCGGCTGGGAGCAGGTACGGGACCGGGCGGGAGCCCACTGGTGGGCGACGATGCGTCTTGCGGGCCGGGAGGCCCTGTATCGCAGCGCGGTCCACCTCACCCGCGGGACCACCCCCACGATGCGTGAACTGCTGATGCGCCTGCCGGTCCCGCGGACGTTCCTCTTCCCCGAGGCCGACGGCCCGTTCAGGGGAGCCGAGGAACTCCGGCTGTCGGGCGTCACCGTGGTGCCGGTCGCCGGCTGCGGCCACAACATGATGCTGGACAACCCCGACGCGTTCGCGCGGGTCACCGCCGCGGCCCTGGGCAGCTGACAGCCCTTCAGAAAGGGGCGTCCCCGGAGGTACGGGCACCGAGGCACGGGCACGACGGGAAGATGCTCAGCGACCATCCGGACCCGTGCTGCAAGGAGAAGCCGGGGTGCTCCTCGTCCGCGTCGCCGAGTCGCCGAGTCGCCGAGTCGCGCGACGATGCGGCGGATCCGCGCTTCGCCGGGCTCGGTGTGCTCCTCGCCCGTCGAGTCGTACGTGAAGTACGCCATGGCCGTGCTCGCCGGTCGGGCGGCGCACGAACGGAGCGGGCATCCGACGCGGGCCGGACACCTCTCCGGAGCGGAACCGCTGGTGGCGGCAGACGAGTCGGGCTGTACGCCGGGTTCTGTCGCCCGGTCGCCTCGCGGCGGCCGGGGAGACGGCCATCCATCTAGGACCGGCATTGCTGCCGGTCTCGTGCGGTCTACCCGCGAACTCGGGCGGGCAGCCCTCGGACGTTCGCGCAGGAGCACCGGGGTGCTCCCTCTTGACCTTGCTCCGGGTGGGGTTTACCTAGCCGCCTGGGTCGCCCCAGGCGCTGGTGGTCTCTTACACCACCGTTTCACCCTTACCGAGGACCGAGGTCCCCGGCGGTCTGTTTTCTGTGGCACTGTCCCGCGGGTCACCCCGGGTGGCCGTTAGCCATCACCCTGCCCTGTGGAGCCCGGACGTTCCTCGGGAGGATCCGGGGATCCTCACGCGGCCGTCCGCCCGGCTCGTCTGCCGTGGTGACCATGCTACCCGGCGGTGCCGGCGGTGAAGGCCGCGATGCCCGCCTCCCAGGCCGCCGAGAGGTCGGCGGCCGGGGGGAAGCGGCCGTTGAGTTCCAGGACCACCATTCCGTGGGCGAAGGCCCAGGCCGCCCGGGCCCGGTCCTCGTCGCCCCCGGCCGCGCGGAACAGGGGGGCGGCGGCGGCGTCGGCCGCTCCGGCGGAGGGAAGGGCGCGCCCCATGGTGAGGAGGTAGAGGTGCGGGTGGGCCAGGGCATAGGTGCGGTACGCGGTGGCGAGAGCGGAGAAGGACCCCGGGGCCGCCGCCTCGGCCGCTGCCAGCACCCCGGCGGTCTCCCGGAGCATCTCGGCGGCCAGGGCGGCCACCACGGACGACTTGTCCGGGAAGTGCTTGTAGAGGGACGGCGCCTTGACGCCCACCCGGTCGGCCAGCCGCCGCATGGTCAGTGCTTCGGGGCCCTCGGCCTCCAGCAGGACGCGTGCGGCGGCGATGATCTGCCGGGGCCGGCCGGCGGCGGGGGTGATGGCGAGGTCACTCACGCATGAGGCCTTCCCTGGTACGGAGTCGGTACGCGGTCCGTAGCCGAGGACGTGATCGTACGAGATACGGACAAGCCGGCCGTCGGGGACCTGATGGCCGGCGCTCCCGCGGGCGCGCACAGCAGGCCGGCATCCCGCCCTCCGGAGCGGCTGGAGGCGGTCCGGCCCGTACCCTTGCCCGGGGGGCTCCCACACGCGCGGAGCCCCTGTGCCGCGTATGAAGGAGACCCCCGTGCTCGTGCTGTTGCCGCCCTCCGAAGGTAAGGCCGCCTCGGGGCGCGGAGCACCGCTGAAGCCGGAGTCGCTGTCCCTGCCGGGCCTCGCCGGCGCCCGTGCCGCGATCCTCGACGAGCTGGTCGAGCTGTGTCTGGCGGACGAGGACAAGGCCCGTGAGGTGCTCGGTCTGAGCGAGGGGCTGAGGGGCGAGATCGCCAAGAACGCGGAGCTGCGCACGGCCGGCACCCGGCCTGCCGGGGAGATCTACACCGGGGTGCTCTACGACGCTCTCGACCTGGCCTCCCTGGACGCGGCGGCCAGGCGGAGGGCCGGCAAGTCGCTGCTGGTCTTCTCGGGCCTGTGGGGCGCCGTGCGGGTGGGCGACCGGATCCCCTCGTACCGCTGCTCGATGGGGGTGAAGCTCCCGGGCCTGGGCGCGCTGAACGCGTACTGGCGTGCCCCGATGGCGTCGGTCATGCCGGAGGCGGCCGGGGACGGACTGGTTCTGGACCTGCGCTCGTCGGCCTACGCCGGGGCGTGGAAGCCCGTGGGCGAGGTCGCGGAGCGCACGGCGAGTGTGCGCGTCCTCCAGTCCCAGATGGTGAACGGGGTGGAGAAGCGGTCCGTGGTCAGCCACTTCAACAAGGCGACGAAGGGCCGGATGGTCCGGGACCTGCTGCTGGCCGGGGCGCGGCCCAAGGGACCGGCGGAGCTGGTCGAGGTGCTGCGCGACCTCGGTCACGTCGTGGAGGCGCAGGCACCCGGCCGGGCCGGGCGGCCGTGGGCACTCGACGTGGTGGTCACCGAGATCCACTGACGGCGGGCGCGTTGCAACATGCGCAACGCGCGTTGCGCAGCGTGCGGTTCTCGCGGCAGGATGAGTCCATGACCTCCTCCGCGCCCGCCGCCGTGTCCGCTTCCGTGCTCGACCTCGCCCCCGTCGTACCCGTCGTCGTGCTCGAGGACGCGGCCGACGCGGTCCCGCTGGCCCGTGCGCTCGTCGCGGGCGGGCTGCCCGCGATCGAGGTCACGCTCCGGACGGCCGCCGCCCTCGACGCGATCCGGGCGATCGCGTCGGAGGTCCCCGGGGCCGTGGTCGGCGCCGGCACCGTGCTCTCCCCGGCGCACGTGACGGAGACCGTCGCGGCCGGAGCACGCTTCCTGGTCAGCCCGGGCTGGACGGACGCCCTGCTGGACGCGATGAAGGCGTCGGGGTTGCCGTTCCTGCCGGGCGTCTCGACCACCTCCGAGGTGGTCGCGCTCCTGGAGCGCGGGATCACCGAGATGAAGTTCTTCCCCGCCGAGGCCGCGGGCGGCACCGCCTATCTGAAGGCGCTGTCCGCCCCCCTCCCCCAGGCCCGGTTCTGCCCGACGGGCGGCGTCTCGCTCGCCTCGGCCCCGTCGTACCTCGCCCTGTCCAACGTCGGCTGTGTGGGCGGGAGCTGGATGGTGCCCGGTGACGCGGTGGCGGCGAAGGACTGGGCGCGCGTGGAACGGCTGGCGGCCGAGGCGTCGGCGCTGGGCCGCGGCTGACCCCGGGGACGGGCGCGCTGCCTGTACGGGCTCAGCTCACGGCCTGGACCGCGTACAGCAGCCCGATGCCCAGGGCGAGGACGCCCAGCAGGAGCCGTAGCCCCGTCTCCGGGAGGCGCGGCTGGAGCCGTGCCCCGAGGTAGCCGCCGCAGAGTCCCCCGAGACCGCAGGCCAGGCCGAGTGCCCAGTCGGGCGCGATGTCGCCCGTGGCCGTCAGGGAGAGCAGCGCGTAGGCGGCCGCCCCCGCCAGGGACGTGACGAACGTGCAGGCGAGTGCGGCGGGAGCGACCTTGGCGACGGGGACCCCGCGCCCCACGAGGATCGGGCCGAGCAGGGAACCGCCGCCGATCCCGTAGACGCCTCCCGCGACACCGACGGCCAGGGCGAGGCCGGTCGTGGCCCGGGGCGACGGCAGCGAGGCGCCGGCCGCACGCCGGGCAGGACGCAGCGTACGGGCGCACAGCCAGGCGCCCAGCGGGAGCAGCAGGACGGCGATGAACGCCCGGAAGACCGTGGCGCCCGGTACGGCGAAGACCCGGACCACCGCGCCGATCAGCACGCCCGGTACGGCGCCGATCACGAGCAGCCGGGTCAGCGGCCCACGCAGGCCGCCACTGCTGCGGTAGCGCAGGAGGGCCCCGGGGCACGACACCACGTTGTACAGCAGGTTGGTGGGGGTCACCGCGGGGCTCGGCACGCCGAGGACGCTGACCTGCACCGGCAGCAGGAAGACCGCGCCGGACACACCGACGGGCGCGGTAGCCACCGAGATCAGCAGTCCGGCGACGAAGCCCAGGAGTCCGGTGGACCAGGTCACCGTGGCACCGCTACCGCAGGTGGGAGGTGTCGTTGAGCAGTCTCAGCGACGGGTTCCCGTCCGCGTAGTACGCCACCGTCGAGACCGAGGCGGGCGAGAGCTCCATGCGGAACAGCGACTCCGGCGGGGCGCCCAGCGCGAGCCGGACCAGGGTCTTGATCGGGGTGACGTGCGTGACCAGCAGCACCGTGCGGCCCGCGTGACGGGCGATCAGCCGGTCGCGGGTCGCCGAGACACGCTCCGCCACCTCGGCGAAGCTCTCGCCCCCGCCCGTGGGTGCCGCGTCGGGTGACGCCAGCCAGGTGGTGAGGTCCGAGCCGTGGCGCTCCCTCACCTCGGCGAAGGTGAGGCCCTCCCAGGCACCGAAGTCCGTCTCGCGCAGGCCTTCGTCGATGCGGACCTCCAGGCCGAGCCGTCCGGCGACGGCGGACGCCGTCTCCCGGCAGCGGCGCAGCGGCGAGCTCACGATCTCCTGGACCGTGCCCCGGGCGGCGAACGCCTCCGCCGCGCAGGCGGCCTGGTGCCGCCCGGTCTCCGACAGCTCGGGGTCGCTGCCACCGCTCCCCGAGAACCGCTTCTCGGGGGTGAGGGCCGTCTCGCCGTGCCGGAGCAGGATGAAGGTGGCGGGCGCACCCAGGTCGGGTGCGCTGCCCCAGCCCACCTGCGGGGATGCCGGAGGAACCGGCTGTGGGGCCGCCGCGGGACGGGCGGCGGCCATCGCGGCCCGGACCTTCGCCGCGCCCGCCACCGCGTCGCCGGGCGGGCCGGCCGGGGACGGATCCGGGGCGGCCGGCGCGCGCGGCGTGTCCAGGTCGGCCGTCGAGGACGCCGGTTCCCACTGCTCACCCCGCCTGCCCGCGTCCATCGCCTCGTTGGCGAGCCGGTCGGCGTGCTTGTTCTCCGCGCGCGGGATCCACTCGTACGTGACCGAGGAGGCGGGCAGGATGTTCGCGGCCTCCGCGGCGAGCGGCTTCATGTCGGGGTGCTTGATCTTCCAGCGCCCCGACATCTGCTCGACCACCAGCTTGGAGTCCATCCGGATACGCACCTCCACGGGCGTGTCCGGGAACAGCTCCTTCACCGCCTTCAGGCCGGCGATCAGGCCCTTGTACTCCGCGACGTTGTTCGTCGCGACGCCGATGTACTCGGCGGCCTCGGCGAGTGTCGCGGCGTCGAGGGGGTCGAGGACGACCGCGCCGTAGCCGGCGGGCCCCGGGTTGCCCCGGGAGCCGCCGTCGGCCTCGACGACCAGCCGGCGGGGAGCGGACATTACAGGCCCGACTCCGAGGTGCGCACCAGGATGCGGTGGCAGTTCTCGCAGCGCAGCACGGTGTCGGGGGACGCCGCCTTCACGTCGTTGACCTCGGTGATGTTCAGCTCGAGGCGGCAGCCCTCGCAGCGGCGCTGGTAGAGCCGGGCGGCGCCGACGCCGCCCTGCTGGGCGCGGAGCTTGTCGTACAGCTTGAGCAGATCGGCGGGAACCGCACCCGCGACGACCTCACGGTCCTTGGCCACGGTGGCGGCCTCGGCCTCGAGCTCCTGGGTCGCGGCGTCCCGGCGGGTGGTCGCGTCGTCGACCTTGGCCTGCACCGCGCCGACGCGCTCGGTCAGCTCGGCGACGCGCTCCTGGGCGGACTCGCGGCGCTCCATGATCTCGAGGACGACGTCCTCCAGGTCGCCCTGGCGCTTGGCCAGCGAGGTGATCTCGCGCTGCAGGCTCTCCAGGTCCTTCGGCGAGGAGACCGCACCGGAGTCGAGCCGCTGCTGGTCGCGCACGGCACGCTGGCGCACCTGGTCGACGTCCTGCTCCGCCTTGGTCTGCTCGCGGGTGGTGTCGCTCTCCTCGGTCTGCGAGGCGACGAGCAGGTCGCGCAGCTGCGCGAGGTCGCTGTTGAGCGACTCGAGCTCGGCGTGCTCGGGCAGCGAGTTGCGCTTGTGCGAGAGCTGCGACAGACGTACGTCGAGTGCCTGGACTTCGAGGAGTCGGATCTGGTCGGCGGGCGCGGCGTTCAGTTGGGGGCTCCAGAAGAGTGGTGGGTGGTCCAGGGGTCGGTGACCTGCTTCGAGACATGGACCCGCAGGTCCCATCCGTGGCGGTCGGAAATGGCGTCGAGCTGCGCGGCGGCCTGCTCGCACCAGGGCCATTCGGTGGCCCAGTGTGCGGCATCGACGAGGCCGAGCGGCGAGTGCTGGACGGCCTCGGAGGCCGGGTGGTGGCGCAGGTCCGCGGTGAGGAAGGCGTCGACACCGGCCGCGCGTACGGCGTCGAAGAGGCTGTCGCCGGAGCCGCCGCTCACCGCGACCCGGCGCACGAGGGCGTCGGGGTCGCCGGCCAGCCGGACGCCCTGCGCGGTGGCGGGCAGCCTGGCGGCGGCGCGGGCGGCGAAGTCGCGGAGGGTCTGGGGGTGGTCGAGCTCGCAGATCCGGCCGAGCCCGCGGCGGCCGTCGGCGTCGGTGGGGTCCGGCACGAGGGGGCCGGTGACCCGCAGGTCCAGGGCGCCGGCGAGGGCGTCGGACACCCCGGGGTCGGCGGTGTCGGCGTTGGTGTGCGCGACGTGCAGGGCGATGTCGTGCTTGATGAGCCCGTGCACCACCCGGCCCTTGAAGGTGGAGGCCGCGACCGTCGTCGTACCGCGCAGATAGAGGGGGTGGTGGGTGACGATCAGCCGGGCGCCGAGGGTGCGGGCCTCGTCGGCGACCTGCTGGACGGGGTCCACGGCGAAGAGGACCCGGTCGATCTCCGCTTCCGGATCGCCACAGACCGTGCCGACGGCGTCCCATCCTTCGGCCCGCTCGGGCGGCCAGAGAGCGTCGAGCTCGGCGATGACTTCAGACAGACGGGGCACGGGGGAAAGGCTACCTGTCCCCCGCACCCCGCCGCCCCTGGCCGCCGGGGCCTGTGCGGCGGGAACGGCGGCCGGTACGAATCGTTACGCGCCTCGTCCCTCGACGGGGCCGGCGCGGAGGTCGCCGAGGACCGGTCCGCGGAGGTCACACCGCGGGACCGGGACGCCAGGTCCCTCCTCGGGGACGGCCTCGGCCCGGCCGGCCCTCACCGCGGCCAGGTCCTTCCACAGCGGGTCCGGCGGGCCGGTGTCGCGGCGCCCGAGGGACATGATCTGCTCCGGTTCGGGACGTGCACAGGAAATCCTCAGGGGAGCCTCACCTCCGACGCGTACATCGACGCCAGCACAGCCGCTCCTGCCTCCGCAGGGGAATCAGGACATCGGCACCCTTATGTGTGAAGTGGTGTGGCTCGCGTTGTCCGGCGGGGAGTGCGAAATCTAGCTTCGGTTGCCGGAGGTGACCGGACCATGACTGCCTGTGCCATCGAGGACAAGACCGCCGGAGTCACAAGAGCTGCCGCTGCGGCCGAGCCCGCACCGGAGCGTGCGGAACCGGACGAGCCGGCGGAACCCGTGACACCCCGCCCCGGGGGTGCGTCGGACGAGGGCGCGGACCCGCTCAGAGCGGGCGCGTCCGCCCGGGGCTCGGAACCGGCCACGACGGGGGCGCCCGGCCCGGACGCCGGTCCGGCGGCGAGGACACATGGCCCCGGCACCGGCCCGGCGGGCGCCGGGGCACCTGACGCCACCCCCGCCACCCCTGCCGTCGCCGTCGCCGTCGTCTCCATCGGCCCTGGCAACGCCGATCCCGTGGCCCTCGGGCCCGGCGGCACCGGCCCCGTACGGCTCGGCCCCGGCGGCGTCGTCGGTCCCGCACCGCTCGGGCCCGGCGGCCGGGCCGCGTACACGGCCTCACCTGAGAAGTCCGGCGCGCACGGCGGGCACGGAAGGGACGTCGCGCCCGTACCTCCCCTCCCTTCCGTGCCGCCTGTCCCGCCGATGCCACCGGGCCCTCCCTTCCCGGCGTCGCCGGGGACCGCGCCCCTCGTGCCGCTCCTGCGGGCCGGGTCTCCCGTGCCTCCCGCGCGGACCCCGGCGCCACGGACCGGCACGGCGGTCATCCCCCCGGGGCCGTCGCGCCCCTCGCCGCCCTCGCTCACCCTGTCCGCCGACCACGCGTACGCGGCGCGGCTCACCACGGCCGGGCAGGCGGGCGAGCCCTCCTGGTTCCCCGAGCGCTGGACACTGGACGGCCCCGAGCCCTACGCCGTACCCCTCCCCCTCGACCAGCCGGAGGAGGCCGAGGCCGACGTGCTGCCGCTGTCGGACGGGCGGGTCCTGATCCGTCGGCGGGTGGCGGCCGACCGGCACACGTTCTCGCTGCTCTACCCCACCGGCCCCGGCACGGGTGAACTCCTGCTGGGCGTCCTCGACGGTGCGGACCTCACGCTCCTCCCCCCGTCCCCGGACGGTGTCGGCGTCCTCGCCCTGCTCCCCGGCGAACGCTCCACCGGCATCTGGCTCGTGGCAGGTGGCGCCTGCGGCCCCGAGCACGTCGCGGACGTCCCGGGCCGCTGCTCGGGCGGTGTCTGGCTGGACCGCGGGGGCCGGCTGCTCGCCCTGGACCGGCGGATGCCGGGTGGCGGCCCCGTCAAGGCGGTCGTCGTGGACCTGGAGCGGGGCGGAGAGGTGACCCCCCTGCTCCAGATCGCGCCGGAGAGTAACGACCGGTTGCTGCTGGCCGACGCCGACAGCGGCCTGCTCCTGGTCCGGTCGGACGCGCCCGGCCACGACCGGCTCGGCTGGGGCGTGCTCGGCAGCTGTCTCCCGGTGCGGTTCCCGGAGTGCCTGCGCACCCCGGACGCGGCGTTGACCCCGTTCGCCGTACAACCCGGCCAGATGCTGATGCCCGAGAGCTGCGCGGTGGCGCTGCGGATCGACGGCGCGGGGGGCAGCTGGGTGGGGCTGTGGCGTCCGGCGGGGCGTCGGCTGCACCAGGTCGCGGCGCCCGGGGGGTGGCTGGCAGGGTCCGGATTCTGGACCCGGGACGGCGTGCTGCACCTGCCGTACGCGCAGGAGGGCGCCCCCTGCGCCGTGGCGTTGCTGGAGGCCCCCGCGGACGAGCCGCACCCGGTCGCCGCGTCCGGAACGGGCGCGTCCGAGGGCGCCCCGGTTCCGGGTGTGTGCAGGCCCGTACCGCTGGGGATGGCGCCTCTCAACGGGCACACCCCACCTGGATAAACTCCGGTCCGGGCTACGCGGCCGTTCCGTTCGGGCGCCGAGGGTGACCGTGCCGGGCGGCGGCGGGGCTGCGACACACACGTAAGCGATTTGCGACGGGGAGACTTCCCACATGCCTGAAGCCCGAACCGACACGACCCAGACGCGTCCGCCGGAGACGGACGCGGATCGGGCCGAAGCCGGCGGCTACGGAAAGCACCGAGGAGGCGCATCCGCGGAGAGCGCGGCCGTGCAGCCGCACGGCCGTCACCGCCGGCCCTCCGAAGGGGGTGGCAGCGCGGCGGCCTGAACCCCTCCGCACGACACGAGGGCCGTCGCAGCCGCCCCGGCTGTGACGGCCCTCGGCTGTGCGGCAGCCGCAGACCCTAGGCCTCCGGGGAGCGCAGCGCCGGCGCCGGCTCCTTACCGGGCCGTCCCGCCCGGCCGTCGCCGGCTCGTGCGTCCGGACCACCGCGCGTGTCCGCTGCCGCCCGCCCGGGCAGCCAGAGCAGCATCATCACCGCTCCGGCCACCAGCACCACGGCGGAGGTGCGGAAGGCCAGGGCGTATCCGGCGGTGATCTCCGCCGCGCCCGTCGAGCCCGCGGTCCGGGCGGCCGCGACCGTGGAGAGCACGGCGAGGCCCAGCGCCCCGCCCATCGTGCGGGAGGTGTTGACCAGTCCGGAGACGAGTCCGGCGTCGCCGGGGGCAGCTCCGGAGGTGGCGAGCGCGGCCAGCGGGGTGGAGGCCAGTCCGGCCCCGGCCATCATCAGGACGCCGGGGAGACAGACCGACGTGAGGTAGGAGCCGTGCACCCCCATGGTGGACTGCCAGCCGAAGCCTGCGGCGGCGGCCAGGGTGCCCGCCACGGCCAGCGGCTTGGCGCCGGTCCTCGCCATGATCACGGGTGCGGCCTTCGCGCCGACGAAGACGGCGGCCGAGCTCGGCACGAGGGCGAATCCGGCTTCCAGCGGCGTGTAGCCCAGCACGTTCTGGGCGTAGACGGTCATGAAGTACCACATGCCGAAGGTGGCCGACCCCATCAGCAGCATCGACACGTTCGCCGCCGAGACGGCACGTACCCCGAGCACCCGCAACGGCATCAGCGGCGCGGCCGTCCGGGCCTCCACCAGGACGAACGCGCCGAGCAGCGCAAGACCGCCCAGCAGCGGCACCAGGGTGGCGGCGGCGGTCCAGCCGGTGGCCTCGGTCTGCACGATGCCGTACGCCGTCGTCGCCAGGCCCGCCGTGACGAGCACCGCGCCCAGCAGGTCCACGCGGCGCCGGTCGCCCGCCCGGCCCTCGGCCAGCCACACCGCCGCGCCGGCGAGGACGAGGACGCCGACCGGCACGTTGATGAGCAGGACCCAACGCCAGGAGAGGAGGTCGGTGAGCACCCCGCCGATCAGCCCGCCGGCCGCTCCGCCGCCCGCGCCGACCGCCATCCAGGTGCCGATCGCCCGGGTCCGCGCGGGGCCTTCGGGGACGGCGGCGGTGAGGATGGTGAGGGTCGCCGGGGACAGCACGGCGGCGCCCAGGCCCTGCCCGGCGCGGGCGGCCAGGAGCTGCCAGCCCTCCTGGGCGAAGCCGCCGGCCAGTGAGGCCACGGTGAAGAGGCCGAGTCCGGTCAGGAACATGCGCTTGCGGCCGTATATGTCCGCGGCCCGCCCGCCGAGCAGCATGAAGCCGGCGAAGGCGATCGAGTAGGCGTTGACGACCCACTGCAGTCCGGGCGCGCTCAGGCCCAGGTCGGTGCGCATGGACGGCAGCGCCACATTGACGACGGACACATCGAGGACGACCAGGAACTGGCCGGTACAGGCTGCCGCGACCACGGCCCACGTACGGGTTCTCGATCGGGCGGGAGGCCGCGTGGGCGGGGGGACGTCAACCATGGGTGTCATACTCGCAGGCCATTCGTGCCCAGTACATCGGTTTCCGCTCCCCCATCGGTCCGGCCCGGCGCCGTCTCCCCGGGCCCTTGTCCACCGCCTTCTCTTTGCGCCGCGTTCACCGGAATACCGCGGGCATGCGGAAGTGTTCAGCGTGCACACACTTGGCGGTGGGCGCTGCCCGTCGGCGCGCTCCCGCACGCCCCGCCCCGCTCGACTTTCCGCACCTTCCCCTGCCCGGAGGCCACACGTATGCGACGGACGACGAACGAACAGCGGGCCGGGGAACTCCCCGGCCCGCGCAGGGGCAAGGACGGCGGCGTCGTCCCCGTACTCGCCTTCGCGGGGATCACCGTCGCGGTGATGCAGACCCTGCTCGTCCCCGTCATCAAGGACCTCCCGGCCCTGCTCGACACCGACCCGGCCGACGCGACCTGGGTGATGACGGCCACCCTGCTCGCCGGAGCCGTCGCGACGCCGATCATGGGGCGGCTCGGCGATCTGTACGGCAAGCGCCGGATGCTGCTCACGAGTCTCGCCGTGATGGTGTTCGGCTCACTGATCTGCGCCTCCACGGACGACCTCGTGATCATGATCGTCGGCCGGGCGCTCCAGGGGTTCGCCATGGGTGCCATTCCGCTGGGGATCGGCATCATGCGCGACGTGCTGCCGCACGAGAAGCTCGGCTCGGCAATGGCCCTGATGAGCTCCTCCATAGGCGTGGGCGGCGGACTCGCGCTGCCCGCCGCCGCGCTCGTGGCCCAGCACGCCGACTGGCACGCGCTCTTCCTCGGATCGGCCGCGCTGGGCGTGCTGGCCATGGTCCTGACCCTCCTCGTCGTACCGGAGCCCCCGCTGCGCGCACCGGGACGCTTCGACGTCGTCGGCGCGCTCGGGCTCTCCCTCGGCCTGGTCTGCCTGCTTCTGCCCGTCACCAAGGGCAGCGACTGGGGCTGGACCTCCCCCCTGACACTCGGACTGATCGCCGCGTCCCTGGTGATCCTGGTGCTGTGGGGCCTGTTCGAGCTGCGTTCGCCGGCGCCGCTGGTCGATCTGCGTACCAGCGCCCGCCGGGAGGTGCTGCTCACCAACCTCGTGTCGATCATGGTCGGGGTCGCCTTCTACGCCGTCTCGCTGGTCCTGCCGCAACTGCTCCAGCTCCCCGCGTCGACGGGCTACGGCCTGGGGCAGTCCATGGTGGTGGCCGGGCTCTGCGTGGCGCCGCTGGGTGTGACCATGATGTTCGTCGCCCCCCTCTACGCCCGGATCTCCGCCCGGCGGGGCCCCAAGGTGACCCTGATGCTGGGCATGCTCGTCATCGCCGTCGGCTACGGGGCGGGGCTCGGCCTGATGAGCGCCGCCTGGCAGACCGTGGTGATCGCGGTGGTGCTCGGGGCGGGGATCGGGCTCGCCTACTCCTCGCTGCCCGCCCTGATCATCGGCGCGGTCGACGCGTCCGAGACCGGCGCGGCCAACGGCCTGAACACACTGATGCGGTCGATCGGCACCTCGCTGTCGAGTGCGGTGATCGGCATGGTGCTGGCGAACACCTCCGTGCGAATGGGGGCGGTGGACGTCCCCACCATGGAGGGCTTCCGGACCTCGTTCATGATCGCCACCGGGGCCGTACTGATCGGCCTCGTGCTGGCCGCGTTCCTGCCGGCGCAGCGGCCGGCGCGCCCGGTACTGCTGGCCGGCAGTGCGGGCGACGCGGCCGCCGCCGCGGAGCCCGCACCCGTGGCGGCGCCGGTCGGTGCGCCGGAGCGCCGGACCCCGGCTCCCGCCGCGGAGTCCGCACCCGTGGCGGCACCGGTCGGTGCGCCGGAGCGCCGGACCCCGGCTCCCTAGCGGGCGGCCGGGACACGAAGGTTCCGGCCACGGGTCCCGGTCGCTGCCGGTGGCCCGCCCCTCCGTGCGCCCCCGCCGACCCGTGCGGCGGGGGCGTACGGCACGATGGGACGCCGTCCGATCCGCCGCCCCACCAGGAGGAACCCCGTGGCCGCCGAGTCCGCCGCCCGTCCCGAGCCGGAGGTTCTCGCCGCCTTCGAGGCCGCCAAGGGCTTCATGCCGGTCCACGAGGGGCTCGCCCTGTACGCCGCCGCCGTCGAGGCGGGCTCGCTGGGGCTGCCGCTCCTGGAGGTCGGCACGTACTGCGGGCGGTCCGCGGTCCTGCTGGCGGACGCCGCCCGGTCGGCCGGCGTGACGGCCCTGACCGTCGACCACCACCGGGGCAGCGAGGAGCAGCAGCCGGGATGGGAGTACCACGACCCGTCGGTGGTGGATCCCGAGATCGGCCTGATGGACACCCTTCCCACCTTCCGGCGCACCCTGCACCGGGCGGGTCTGGAGGAGCACGTGGTGGCGCTCGTCGGGCGGTCCCCGCAGGTGGCGGCCGTCTGGGGCGGCGAGCTCGGCCTGGTCTTCATCGACGGCGGGCACACCGACGAGCACGCGAACGGCGACTACGAGGGCTGGGCCCCGAAGGTCGCCGACGGCGGCCTGCTGGTCATCCACGACGTGTTCCCCGATCCGGCCGACGGCGGCCAGGCTCCGTACCGCGTCCATCAACGGGCCCTGGCCTCAGGGGCGTTCACCGAGATCGCAACGACGGACTCACTGCGCGTACTGCGGCGTACGGGGCCTGGAATCTGAAGGGCGCGGATAGCATCGCGACGTGCTTCACGACTTCGTTCCCCCCACACCCCGCCAGGGCCCGCGCCGCAGGCCCGTGTTCGCCGCGGCGGCGCTGGCAGGCGTCTGCCTGACCGCCGCGGGCTGCGCCGGCGACGGCGGGCCGGGCCCCGGCGCCGGACCGGAGTCCGCGTCCGGCCCGGCGTCGTCCACACCGTCCTCCACCCCTTCGCCCCGGCGGTCACCGGTTCCGGACGCGAGCCCGTCCTCCGGGACCGCGTCCGCGAAGCCGCTCCCCCGGGGCCCCCTCTCGGGCCGCACCGTGGTGATCGACCCCGGGCACAATCCGGGTAACCGCGACCACACCCGGGAGATCAACAGCCAGGTGGACATCGGCACGGGGCGCAAGGAGTGCGACACCACGGGCACGGCCACCGACTCCGGTTACGCGGAGGCGCGGTTCACCCTCGACGTCTCCCGCCGGCTGCGCACACTGCTGGAGGAACAGGGCGCGAAGGTCGTCCTCACCCAGGACGGTGACCGCGCCTTCGGCCCGTGCGTCGACGAACGGGCGCGGATCGGCAACAGGGAGCGGGCCGACGCGGTCGTCTCGGTCCACGCGGACGGCAGCGCGACCGGGAACCGGGGGTTCCACGTCATTCTCCCCGCAGCGGTGAACGGAGGCGGCGCGGACACCGCCGGCATCGTGGCACCCTCGCGTGAACTGGGAGAACGGATTGCGGGGAATTTCGTACGCGTCACCGGAAGCGCCCCTTCCAATTACGTCGGCGGCGACACCGGACTGGACACCCGTGACGATCTCGGCGGCCTGAACCTGTCGACCGTGCCCAAGGTGTTCATCGAATGCGGCAACATGCGTGATCCGGCGGACGCCGCCCTGCTCACCAGCGCGGGCTGGCGCCAGAAGGCGGCTCTCGGGATCGCCGACGGCATCAGCAGTTATCTGAAGAGGTAGTTCTGCGGTGATGGCGGAGACATCGGGGGGATAGCCGGTCCGAGGTCCGGGCAGCATCACAACCCGCCCGGGCAGACGATAGATTCATCCGTACGATGGGGGGCCGCCCCCGAGCTTCGCGCCGTAGCCCGCCGTCCAGGCGGCATCGACGACCGCCCCGACGAGACGACCGACTAAGGACCTTCACGTGAATATCCGCTCCCTCTCCCGAGGCGACGGCGTGGTGATCGGAGCAGCGGTCGTGCTGTTCATCGCCTCTTTCCTCGACCTCTCCGGCTACGACTGCCCCTCGGGCGTGGACTGCTCGGGCTACAGCGCGAACGCCTGGGACTCGCTTTCCGTCCTGATGGGCATCTACCTGGCCGGCATCATCGGCGCCGCGCTGCTGATCGTCAGCCGTGTGATGCCGGGCCGCAAGGTCGCCGGTTTCGAACTCGCCCAGTTCGGCGCCGCGTTCACCGTGTACTCGCTGTGGACCATGTTCTGGACGATCATCGACGCCGGTGACGCCGGCGCCGGCCTGATCCTCGGACTGCTGGCGGCCCTCGTGCTGGCCGGCGGCGCCGTGGCCACTCCGCTGGTTCCCGCGCTCAAGGCCCCGCTCATGGGCGCTCCGCGTCCGGCGCAGGCCGTCCAGCCGGCCTACGGTCAGCAGCCCGGCCAGGGCTACGGCTACCCCGGTGGCCAGCAGTTCGGCGCGCAGCCCGGCCAGCCCCAGCCGTACGGTGCCCAGCCCGGCCAGCCCGGTCCCGGCCGGCCGGAGCACCAGCAGCAGGCCGCCCAGCAGGCTCCGCAGGGGGGTGGGGCGCCGGCCGGTGACTTCACTCCGTTCTGGTTCGCGGTGCCGGTGGCCCGTCCGCTCTACGGCGAGGACGGCGCGCCCAACCCGATCGCCGAGCTCGCGCCCGGTACCTGGTACCTCGCGGTAGAGCAGCGTGGTCCCGGGCTCATCGCCCAGACGCAGGACGGCCGTCGTGGCGTCCTCCAGGACACCACGGGCATCCAGCGCGGCTGAGCCCGCGCACACGAGTGGCCCCCGTCCGGAAGGGCGGGGGCCACTGTCGTTCTCGCGTCCGGGGGAAGACCTCAGCCGAAGGACGACCTCTCCAGCCAGAAGTCGAGGAGCCCCCGGTCCCCCAGGACCTCGAGTCCGCCCTCGTCCGGCTTCTGCCTGCGGTTGAAGGCCAGCATCAGTTCGGTCAGCGGGCCCCGGAGCGCCACGGTCGCCTTCTCGTGCGCGTGGCGCCAGGTGAAGCCGTCCTCACCGAATTCGATCAGCCACTCCGCTCCCGGCACGTCCGTGGCGTGCAGGTGCAAGGACCGTCCGCCTCCGCGCAGTTCGGCTGCTTCCGGGTCGCCCTGCGCCTGGGCGAAGGCGACGATCTGCAGCCATTCGGTGATCGTGTCGGCGGCCAGGCCGGGTGCCACGTCGTACGCCGTCCCCGTGGCCAGGGCCGCGTCCGCCCGGTGGACGGCGGTCTCGTGGGCCATGCGCCGGGCCCAGAAGGCGGCCCGGCGTTCCCACGCCCAGGTCCACACCTCGGTGTCGGGGCCCGCCGCGCGCAGGGCGTCCACGGTCGCGGCGGCGCCTGCGGTCAGCCATCCCACCAGAGCAGCCGCGTCCTCGCCGGCCGGGCCCTCGATGCCCGGCACCTGGTCCTCGGGGAGCTCTTCGGCCGCCCGGCCGCGGACCATCTCCCCTGCCCAGCGGTGCGCGCCGCCGACGTGGACGACGAGTTCGCGCAGGTTCCAGCCGGGGCAGCTGGGGACCCTCCGGGTCAGGTCCGCTCCCTCGACCAGCGCGCCCAACCGGTCGGTCTGGGCGAGTATTTCGTCGCAGTAGCGCGCGTGCGCGAGGAGGGTCATCCCCGCACCCTATGCGGCGTACGAGGGTCTGCTCAGCGGTTTCTCTCCGCCCGGTGGTGGGGGGCTCAGGCTCCGGTGGGCCGGTACTCACCGCCGGGCTCGCCCGTGCGGCGACGGGCCCGACCCGGCGCACACCGTACGGGTTTCACTCACGGCAAAGCGGCAATCCGGAGAGCATGTCTCCCAGAACAGGCACAGGAAGCAGTACCGCTGCACGCGTCATAGCCGTCGTCGCGGACATCATGGCATTCATCATCATTCTGTGGATCCTGATGTACCTGCTCGACGCCAACCGGGGCAACGACCTGGTTCAGTGGGTCCAGGACTCGGCACACTGGCTGGCCGGCTGGTCGTACGACCTGTTCACCTTCGATGAAGCGTGGGCGCGCGTCGTCACCGGCTACGGTCTGGCCGCAGTCGTCTATCTGTTCGTCGGTCACGCCGTCGCGGGCCGGCTCCGCCGCCACTAGGGCCTGACCGAGCCGGCTAGTGGGCCGGTTCCTCACGGCAGCAGTCCGGCTCCAGCCCGGTCGGCAGCCGTTCGCCGCTGAAGACCGCGGTGGTCGCCTCGTCCCCACCGAGCGCGGCCACCGCGAGCAGCAGTGAGCCGGCCGTCCAGGTGGTGAGTTCCTCCGGCCATACGGCCCGCTCGCCCTCGAAGACGTATCCCGTCCAGTAGAGGCCGCCCTCGGCCCGCAGGTGCTGGATGGACTGCAGGATCTCCAGGGCGCGGTCCGACTCGCCCGTCACCCAGAGCGCCAGGGCCAGTTCGCAGCTCTCGCCGCCCGTGACCCAGGGATTGGGGAGCACACAGCGCACGCCGAGGCCGGGGACCACGAAGCTGTCCCAGCCCTCCTCGATGCGCCGCGTCGCCGCGGCCCCGGTGACCGCGCCGCCGAGAACCGGGTAGTACCAGTCCATCGAGTAACGGCTCTTGTCCAGGAAGTGCTCCGGGTGGCTGCGGATCGCGTGGCCGAGCGCACCGGCCGCCAGCTCCCAGTCCGGCTGGGCCTCCTCCCGCTGCTCCGCCAGCGCCAGCGCGCAGCGCAGCGCCTGGTACACGGAGGAGGAGCCGGTCAGCAGGGCGTCGGTGACGGGGGTGCCGTCGGCCTCGCGCTTCCAGCCGATCTGGCCGCCGGGCTGCTGGAGGCCGAGCACGAATTCGATCGCGGCGTAGACGGTCGGCCACATCCGGTCGACGAACGCGTCGTCACCGGTGGCGAGGTAGTGGTGCCAGACGCCGACTGCCACGTAGGCGCAGAAGTTGGTCTCGCGACCCAGGTCGGTCGGGCGGCCGGGGTCTCCGTCGTGGTAGGCGGCGTACCAGGAGCCGTCCTCGTTCTGGTGGCGGGCCAGCCACGCGTAGGCGCGGGCGGCTGCCTCGTGCTCACCGGCCGCGTCCAGTGCCATCGCGGCCTCGGTGTGGTCCCACGGGTCGAGGTGGTGGCCGCGGAACCAGGGCAGTGCCCCGTCCTCGCACTGCACGGCGAGCAGGGCGGCCACGGTCTCGGCGGCCTGTTCGGCGGTGAGGACGCCCGGCAGGACGAGGTGTTCGGTCTGCTCCGGCGTGCTCACGCCTCGGCCTTCGGCAGGTGGGGCTTGGTCGCGTAGGCCACGAAGCTCTTGCCGACGACCGGGTTGAGCAGCTGCTCGGCGACGCGGGTGGCCAGGGGCTTCTTCATGATGTCCCAGACCAGCAGCTTGTGGTAGGCGCGCACGGGCAGCGCCTTGTCGTTGTCGACGCCGAAGGCGCACTTGAGCCACCAGTAGGGGCTGTGCAGGGCGTGCGCGTGGTGGGTGCCGTAGGGCTTGAGCCCGGCTTCCCGGATCCTGCCGAGGAGTTCGTCGGCCTTGTAGATGCGGATGTGGCCGCCCTCGACCTCGTGGTACGCGTCGGAGAGGGTCCAGCAGACCTTCTCGGGGCCGTACCGGGGCACGGTGATCGCGATACGGCCGCCCGGCTTCAGCACCCGGACCATCTCCGCGAGCACTCCCTTGTCGTCGGGGATGTGCTCCATCACCTCGGAGATGATCACGACGTCGAAGGACGCGTCGGGGAACGGCAGGTTGAGCGCGTCGCCCTCCATCGCGGTGGCCGTCGCGCCCGCGGGTGCCTCGCCCGCCTCCTTCATCGCGGCGAACCACTTCGCGACCTCGCGGATCTCCTCGCCGTTCTGGTCGAGGGCCACCACCTGGGCGCCCCGCCGGTAGCACTCGAAGGCGTGCCGGCCGGCGCCGCAGCCCAGATCGAGCACCCGGTCGCCGGCGGCGAGCGGGAAGCGGGTGAAGTCGACGGTCAGCACGGGGGCCTGCCTTCGAGGTCGGAGGTACGGATTCCGGGAGCCACGGGGGCGCTCACCTGCGGGCTCCCCGGGCTGCGATCGACTGACGGTACAGCTCGACGGTGCCGACGGCGGCCTTGGCCCAGGTGAAGTTGGCCAGTACCCGGGCGCGGCCGGCCTCGCCGAGGCGGGCACGGAGTTCACGGTCGCCGAGGAGCCGGCCGAGAGCGGCGGCCAGCGCCCCCGCGTCGCCGGGCGGCACGGCGAGACAGGTCTCCCCGTCGGGTCCGGCGACCTCCGGGATGGCGCCGCCCGTGGTGGCGACCAGCGGGGTCCCGGTGGCCATGGCCTCGGCGGCGGGCAGCGAGAAGCCCTCGTACAGCGACGGGACGCACGACACCTGCGCGCTGCGGACCAGGTCGACGAGTTCGGCGTCGCTGATGCCCTTGACGAACTCGACGGCGTCCTGGAGTCCGTAGCGCTCGATGGCCTGGGCGACGGGGCCGCGCTCGGCCCGCTTGCCGACGACCACGAGGTGCGCCGCCGGGTTCTCGGTGCGGAGCTTGGCGAGGGCCTCCACGAGGTGGACGAGGCCCTTGAGCGGGACGTCGGCACTGGAGGTGGTGACTATCCGGCCGGGGATCTCGGCCACGGAGGGGTCCGGCGACCAGAGGCCGGTGTCCGCCCCGATGTGCACGACCTGGATTCGGTCCCGGCGCACCCCGAGGTGCTCGGTGATCTCCTGCTGCGACGAGCCGGAGACGGTGAGGACGGACGGCAGGCGGCGGGCGACGCGCTTCTGCATGCGGGTGAAGCCGTACCAGCGGCGCACGGAGAGCCTGCGGCGCGCCGACTCCGCCGCGTCCAGGTCCAGCCGGCGGTCGACGGTGATCGGGTGGTGGATCGTGGTGACGAGGGGGGCGCCGAGATCCCCGAGCAGGCCGTAACCGAGCGTCTGGTTGTCGTGCACGACGTCGAAGTCGCCCCGCCTGGCGAGGAGATGACGCCGTGCCCGCAGGCTGAAGGTGAGCGGCTCGGGGAAGCCGCCGGTCCACATGGTGGCGACCTCGGCGAGGTCGATCCAGTCGCGGTACTCACCGCGTCCCGGCGTGCGGAACGGGTCGGGCTGGCGGTAGAGGTCGAGGCTCGGCAGCTCGGTGAGCGGGACGCCCTCGTCGAGTACGGGGTAGGGCTGGGCGCCGATCACCTCCACGCTGTGGCCCAGCCGGGCCAGCTCGCGGCCGAGGTGGCGGACGTAGACGCCCTGGCCGCCGCAGAAGGGGTTGCCCTTGTAGGTCAGGAGCGCGATGCGCAACGGCCGGTCACCGTCGGTGCCCGACGCACTGCCGCCCGCGAAGGGGCCCGACTCTATGGCCTCAGCGGTCACACTCGGCCCCCTTCTCACTGCGTTTTCGCCGGAGCGTAACCGGTCGCGCTAATCTAGAACAAGTTTCAGACTCGTTCGTTCAATCCGCACCGAATCTACCGGCAGGTAGCGTCGGCGTGACGGCCGGATCAGGTGATTCGCGCCACGACGGACGCCCTGGCAGGCTGTGCGCGCCCGGAGAGCGGCGCCCGGCCGGACAGGGAACCGGTTCTCCCTTTGTGAATGGGGACACATGACAGCGGAAGCCAGGCCGGCAGCGGCTCCCCTGACGGAACGCCAGGAGGCCCGTCGCCGCAGCATCCTGCGGGCCGGTGCCCAGCTCGCCGGGCGTGGTGGTTTCGAGGCCGTCCAGATGCGCGAGGTCGCGGACGCCGCCGGGGTCGCCCTGGGCACGCTGTACCGCTACTTCCCGTCCAAGGTCCATCTGCTGGTCGCGATCATGCAGGACCAGCTCCAGCACCTGCACATCACGCTCCGGAGGCGCCCGCCCGCCGGGGACGACGCCGCCCGGCGGGTGTCCGAGACCCTGATGCGGGCCTTCCGGGCGCTCCAGAGCGATCCCCATCTGGCGGACGCCATGGTGCGTGCACTGACCTTCGCCGACCGGGGTGTGAGCCCCGAGGTGGACGCCGTCTCCCGGCTGACCACGGCGATCGTCCTGGACGCGATGGGAGTGGAGGAGCCCACGCAGGAGCAGCTGTCCGTGGTCCGCGTCATCGAGCACACCTGGCACTCGGCGCTGATCACCTGGCTGTCGGGGCGGGAGTCGATCGCCCAGGTGAAGCGCGACATCGAGACGGTGTGCGGGCTGATCGACCTTCCGGCGGACAGGCGCTGAGACCTGCCCGTGTGCGGTGCCCGCACCGGCACCCGACCGTGGCCGGGTCCGGCCCCGCGTGCGGGTGGGCCCGGTCCACTCCCCCGAGCTCAGCCCTCCCGGCCGCCCGACAGCAGGTGGAGCCGCAGCGCCAGCTGGAGCTCCAGCGCGCGGTCGGGCTCGTTCCAGTCGCGGCCCAGCAGCACCTGGATACGGTCGAGTCGCTGCACCACGGTGTTCACATGCACGTGCAGCTCGTCCTTGGCCCGGATCAGGCTGCCGCCCGCGCCGAAGTAGGCGCGCAGCGTCCGTACGAGATGGGTGCCGCGCCGTTCGTCGTACCGCAGGAGCGGGCCCAGGGCGGCGGTCACGAAGCCGTCCACGTCCTTCGCGTTGCCCAGGACGACGCCCAGGAAGCCGAGTTCGTCGACGCAGGCCCCCTCGCCCTCACGGCCCAGCACCCGCATGGCCCGCAGGCAGCGAGCGGCCTCCGCGTAGGCGGCGGCGAGTTCGCGGGCGCCGGCCGCCGGTCCCGTGGCGGCGACGGTGACGGGCGCCTGGACGAGGTGGCCGAGCTGCGCGGCGGCCGCACGTGCGGCGGCGCCCGCGGGCGCGCCCGCGTCGTCGCAGTCGATCAGCAGCACGACGGTGCCCGCGTGTTCGGCGCTCACCCCGTGGATGTCCCCGCCGAACAGATACCGCATCGCGGCGCCGCCCAGCTTCTCCCTGGCCGCCGCCTCCGCCACCAGCAGCAGGTGCGGCCGGTCCAGGTCGATGCCGAGCCTCCGGCCCCGCTCGGCCAGCCCGGCCGGATCACGCTCCGGGTCGCCGAGCAGGTCGCTGATCAGCTCGCCCCGTATCCGGTTCTCGGTCTCGGCGACGGTGCGGCGCAGCAGCAGGAGGAGCCCGGTGACGACGGCGGCGCGTTCGAAGAGCCGCCGGTCGGAGTCGTCGAGCCGGTCCGGCCGGTGCAGCACCAGGCCGGCGAGGAGCTCCTGGCCGGCGAGCACCGCGCAGATCCACCGCCCGTCGCGGTGCACGGCGCGCGCCCCGTGACGGGACTCCTCGGCGGTGCCGGCGAGCCAGTCGGCATCGATGCTGTCGGCGGCGCGTCCGGTGCCGTCGGGCCGTACGGCCGCCAGCGGGCGCCCACCGGGGTCGTGGATGGTCAGGGGGCTGTCGAGCAGCCCGGCGACGGACACCGCGACGTCCTTCACGTCGCCGCCGCGCAGCACCAGGTCGGTGAGCTGGTCGTGGGCCTCCTCCGCGCGCCGCATGGCGGCCGAGTGGGCGCGTACGGCGGCGTTGGCCTCGGCCAGTTCCGCGTTCGCGCCGGCGAGTTCCGCGAGGGCGGTCCGGGTGTCGTCCAGCGCCCGGGCGGTGTCGATCGCGATGGCGGCGTGCGCGGCGAGCGAGCAGAGCAGGGCCACCTCGTCGGGGCTGAAGACCCGCGCGGCACGGTCGGCGGCGAAGAGGACCCCGATGACCTTGCCCGTGCCGCCCCGGCTGGAGCCGAGCAGCAGGGGTACGCCCAGGATCGCCACCAGCCCTTCGTCCAGCACACCGGCGTTGATGTTGCGGGTGTGCCGGAAGCGGTCGTCCGTGCGGTAGTCGGGGGTCGCGTACGGGCTCGCGGTCTGCGCCACCAGGCCGCCGAGCCCTTCGCCCAGTTCGAGCCGGAGCCGCTGGAACAGCACGGACACCGACCCGTCCGTCACCCGCATGTAGGTGTCCCCGGCCTCTTCGTCGGGGAGCGTGAGATAGGCGGTGTCGGTGCCGAGCAGCATCCTGGCGCGCCGCACGATCGCCTTCAGCACGTCGTCCAGGTCCCGGGAGGCCGCCAGGTCGCCGGCCGTGTCGAAGAGGGCGGTGAGCTGGAGTTCCCTGCGCCGGTGCTGGCGCAGGGCGCCCCTGATCCGCAGGGCGGTGGCGGCCGCCCGCTCCACCTCGGCCAGTTCGGCCGCGGGCACGCCCGCGGTCCTGGCCGCCGAGGTGACGGCGCCCAGTTCCTCGGCGGGTGCGTCGTCGGCCAGCAGGTCGAGGAGGTGGGCCAGGAGGGGTGTGGCGGAGGGGGGCGGTTCAGACATGGGCGGCCATCGTTCTTCCGGGCTCCGGGGGTGGTCGGGACGTCAGTTGGCGGTCCAGCCGCCGTCCATCGTGAGGGAGCTGCCCGTGATGTGCGCCGTGCCTGGCCCGCACAGCCACAGGACGGCACCGGCGACGTCACCGGGCTCGATCAGTGACTTGAGGGCGCTGCGTTCCAGCAGCACCCGGCCCACCACCTCCTGCTCGGAGATGCCGTGGCTGCGTGCCTGGTCGGCGATCTGGTCCTCGACCAGGGGCGTGCGGACGTAGCCGGGGCTGACGCAGTTGCTCGTGACGCCGTGCGGCGCCGCTTCGAGTGCGACCACTTTGCTGAGCCCCTCCAGTGCGTGCTTGGCCGAGACGTAGGCCGACTTGTAGGGACTGGCGCGCAGCCCGTGTACGGACGAGATGTTGACGACGCGGCCCCAGCCGCGTTCGTACATGCCGGGGAGTGTGCGGCGCAAGATGCGGAACGGTGCTTCCACCATCACGCGGTGGACCAGCGCGAAGCGGTCCGGCGGGAACTCGTGGACGGGCGCCACGTGCTGCAGCCCCGCGTTGTTGACCACGATGTCCGCGTCGGCGGGCAGTCCGTCCACCGCCTCCGCCACGGAGAGGTCGGCCACCCAGGCGGTTCCGCCGATCCGGTCGGCCAGGCTCCTGGCGGCGTCGCCCGACTTGTCCACGACGTGCACGTGGGCTCCCGCGGCGGCGAGTGCCTCCGCGCAGGCCAGTCCGATGCCGCTCGCGGCCCCGGTGACCAGGGCGGTGCGTCCGGCGAGTGCGGAGGGGGCGGGGGGACCGTGCTGAGGGGTCCGGGAAGTCTGCATGGGCGTCACCGTAAGGACGTCGCCGTCCGCATCACATGGGGCCGGTGCACACACCCCGGTGCGGCCGCATGGTGGCGGCGTACGTGGTGCCTGCCGCTGGGCGTGGCGTGCGGCCGGGGGCCCGGACCGCACGCGAGAGCCTCACGGCGACGAGATACGCGCATGTGGCGGCCGGCCGTACACCTCGGGCGGCCACGCCTACGCGAAGGGTTCGGCGCAGGACATGGGGCTGTACAACGTGTTCGTCACCCACACCCTCCGGGAGGCGCCGGCGGGCCACTTCGTGCTCGCCGGCTCCGGCTGTCAGGCCGGGTCCTCGTAGGTGCTCCTGATCCTCCCGGGCAGCCGGCAGCCGTCCTCGACGGCGGTGAGGGACACGGTCTGCCCCGCGCCCTTGACGGCGTGGTGCCGGGCGTACAGCTTCCAGCCCCGCTTGGCGAGGGTGCGGTAGGTGACGTCCCGCTCGGCGTGGCTGGAGACGATCTCCCAGTCGTGCTGCCGCAACCGCAGCACGGTTCCCTCGAACGCGCCGGCGGCCCCCGCCGCCGGCGCGTCGCCCGTCCAGGGCACGACGCACTTACGCCATTCGCCCTCCGGCAGGTCTGCCGTGGAGGTGTCGCCCTCAGGCAGCCCCCCGGCACGGGCGAAGCCGGCTATCTCGTCGGCGACCGTCTGCGTGGTGAACGGCGGGGCGGGCTCCCGGGAGGAGGGGGCCGGAGCGCCCTCACTCTCCCCGACGAGGCCGCAGGCCGATGTCACCGTCATGAGTCCTGCCGCCACGGCGGAGAAGGCCGCCGCCCTTCGTCTGCGCACTGCTGTTTCCCACCCGGTCGTCCTTCCCGCACGGGCCCGCGCCCGTGTGACCCCCGCCGGAGTTTCGCACGGGCTCTGAACTGCTGGGAAGACCTCTCGCCCGCGCACGGCGGCTGTCCGCCCGGAGGGGTCCGGGAGGGCCCCGGTAGAGTGGGCGGGTCGTCATCATGCCCGTACAGGGGGAAGCCGGTGCGAATCCGGCGCCGACCCGGCCCCTGAGCGCTCGGCTCAGTCCGAGCGAGCGGGGGAAATGCCATTCGAGAGGCCCAGCCCGCCATGTCCGTACGCCGCCGCGCGGCAGCGCTCGCGATCACCGCCGTGCTCTGTGGAGCGGCCGCCCCGGTGGCGGTCGCAGCGCCGAGTCCGTCCCCGTCCCCCTCGGCCCCCGGCCTCCCGGCGGGGCTGTACGGCACCAAGGACCCGACGTACGACGGTGTGTGGCGCCAGTCGCTGGCCTTCCTCGCGCAGAAGATCGAGCTGGTCACCCCCGCCGCGCAGTCGGTGGACTGGCTCGTCGGCCAGCAGTGCGACAGCGGCGCCTTCCCCTCGTACCGCGACGCCTCCGAGCCCTGCGACGCCATGACGGTCGCGGACACCAACGCCACGGCGGCGGCGGTCCAGGCCCTGGTCGAGCTCGGTGTGCACCGTGAGGTCGTGGACAACGGGGTCGCCTGGCTGAAGTCCGTGCAGAACGCGGACGGCGGCTGGGGTTACAACCCGGGCAGCCCGAGCGACGCCAACTCCACCGGCGTCGTGACCGGGGCCCTGGCCCGGGCGGGCGTGCCGCTCGCCGAGGTCACCAAGGCGGGTGGGAAGACCCCGTACACGGCGCTTCAGACCTTCGCGCTGCCCTGCGGGGGCGAGGACGGCGGGGCGTTCGCCTACCAGCCGGACAAGAAGGGCGTGCTCACCGCCAACGCGGACGCCACGGCGGCCGCGGTGCTCGGCGCGATGGGCAAGGGCTTGGCCGCGGGCAACTACAACGCGGTGAAGGCCCCCGTCTGCCACAAGGGCACCGGCCTCACCCCCGAGCAGTCCGCGCAGAACGGCGCCTTCCACCTGGCGAAGGCGCTCGGTGGGACGGGGCACCTGGATCTGCCGCCGATGCCGGGCGCCGAGGAGTCCGCGCCGCAGCCGGACTTCGGGAACACGGCGGACGCGGTCGTGGCGCTGGCCGCGTCCGGCCACAAGGACAAGGCGGCCGGAGCGGTCGCGTACCTGGAGAAGCACGCACAGGGCTGGGCGAAGGAGGGCGGCCCCGCCGCCACCGCCCAGCTGGTGCTCGCCGCCCACGCGACCGGCGCGGACGCCCGTGACTTCGGCGGCGTCGACCTCGTCCGGCAGCTCAACGCGACGGGCCCGGCGCCCGCCGCCACCGCCGTGCCCTCGCCGACCGCGACGGCACCTTCCAAGCCCGCGGACACGAGCAGCGACGACGAGGGGCTCGGCCTCTGGTGGATCATCGGCATCGGTCTCGCCTTCGGTGCGGGCATCGGCTTCCTGCTCAGCGGACGCCGGAAGAACCAGCAGCTGTGAGCCGCCCGCTGGGCAGGGCGGTGCTGCTTCTTCTCGTCGGCGCCGTGCTGGCCGTGCTGGGCACCGGGAGCGCGCAGGCAGCCGGCTACCGCTACTGGTCGTTCTGGGAGAGCGACGGCGGGAAGGGCTGGACGTACGCCACCCAGGGGCCTTCCGTGGTCCGGCCGGACGACGGCGCGGTGCAGGGGTTCCGCTTCTCGGTGAGCGACGACTCCCAGGACTCGGCGCAGCCACGACGCGCGCCGGACTTCGGGGCCGTCTGCGCGGCCACCCCGGCGAAGGGCGGCCTCAAGCGGATCGCACTGGTCATCGACCCGGGTACGGCGGCCGACGCGCCGGAGGGCGAGAAGCCGCCACCGCTGCGCACCGCCTGTGCCCGGGTGGCGCCGGACGCGAGCACGGCGGAGGCCCTCGCCGCGGTGGCGAAGCCGCTGCGGTACGACACCTCCGCGATGCTCTGCGCGATCACGGGCTATCCGCGGTCGGGCTGTGGCGAACAGACCGGGGGCGACTCCGGCGCCACGGACTCCGGCGGTCCGGCCACGGCCTCCTCGGCCGACGAGCGCGACCCCGACGGTGCCTCCGGAGGCGGCGGCCCGTCGGCCGGTGTGCTCACCGGCGTCGGGGCGGTGCTCGTCCTGGGCGTCGCCGCTGTGCTGCAGGCCCGCCGCCGCCGATGACCCGCTCGACCGGTGCGGCCCGGCTCCGCCCTGCCCTGCGCGCCCCCGAGGCCACCCGCGGCAACGCGCTGCCGGCCGGCGCCTGGTGGCTGTGGGCACTCGGGCTGGCGACCGCCGCGTCCCGTACCACCAACCCCCTGCTGCTCGGGCTGCTGGTAGGAGTGGCGGGCTATGTGGTGGCGGCGCGGCGCACCGACGCGCCGTGGGCGCGTTCGTACGGGGCGTTCATCAGGATCGGGCTCTTCGTCATCGCCGTCCGGCTCGTCTTCTCCGTCTTCCTCGGCTCCCCCGTCCCCGGTACGCACCCCTTGTTCACGCTGCCCGAGGTGCCGCTGCCCGACTGGGCCCAGGGGGTCAGGATCGGCGGCCGCGTCACGGCGGAGCAACTGGTCTTCGCGCTGTACGACGGGGCCAAGCTGGCCACGCTGCTGATCTGCGTCGGTGCGGCGAACTCGCTGGCCAACCCGGCCCGGCTGCTGAAGTCCCTGCCCGGCGCCCTGTACGAGGTGGGGGTCGCCGTCGTCGTCGCGATGACGTTCGCGCCGAACATGGTCGCCGACGTGGCGCGGCTGCGGACGGCCCGCAGGCTGCGCGGCCGTCCGACCGGCGGGATCGGGGCGGTGCTCCAGATCGGGCTGCCGGTGCTGGAGGGCGCGCTGGAGCGCTCGGTGGCCGTCGCCGCGTCGATGGACGCGCGGGGGTACGGGCGCACCGCGCAGGTCCCGCCCGCCGTCCGCCGCACCACGCACGTGCTGACGCTCGGCGGCCTGCTGGGCGTGTGCGCGGGGACGTACGGGCTGCTGGCCGCGCAGGGCGCCGTACACGGACTGCCGCTGCTGCTGGTGGGGCTGGCCGCGGCGATGGCCGGCCTCGGACTCGGCGGGCGCCGCTCGGTCCGTACCCGCTACCGGCCGGACCGCTGGGGCGTACGCGCCTGGCTCGTCGCGGCCTCGGGCGTGGCCGTCGCGGCGGCGATGATCTGGGCGGGGGCCACCGACCCGGACGCCCTGCGCCCCGGCGTCGTCCCTCTGACGGCTCCCGTCCTGCCGCTGTGGCCGGCCGCCGCCGTGCTGGTCGGGCTGCTGCCCGCCGCGGTGGCGCCGGTGCCCTCTTCCCCCTCGGACTCCAAGGAGCTCGCATGATCCGGTTCGAGCAGGTCTCGGTGCGGTACGAGGGCGTCGGGCGCCCCACCCTGTCCGGGATCGATCTCACGGTCCCCGAGGGCGAACTGGTGCTGGTCGTCGGTCCGTCCGGTGTCGGCAAGTCGACTCTGCTGGGCGCGGTGTCCGGTCTCGTGCCGCACTTCACCGGCGGGACGCTGACCGGCCGGGTCACGGTCGGCGGCCGTGACACCCGGACCCACAAGCCGCGTGAGCTCGCCGATCTGGTGGGCACGGTGGGCCAGGATCCGCTCGCCCACTTCGTGACGGACACCGTCGAGGACGAGCTGGCGTACGGGATGGAGTCGCTGGGCCTCGCCCCGGACGTGATGCGGCGCCGGGTCGAGGAGACGCTGGATCTGCTGGGGCTCGCCGAGCTGCGGGACCGGCCGATCGCCACGCTCTCCGGGGGCCAGCGGCAGCGGGTCGCGATCGGCTCGGTCCTCACCCCTCATCCGAAGGTCCTGGTCCTGGACGAGCCGACGTCCGCCCTGGACCCGGCCGCGGCCGAGGACGTGCTGGCGGTGCTCCAGCGGCTGGTGCACGACCTGGGGACGACGGTCCTGATGGCCGAGCACCGCCTGGAACGTGTCGTGCAGTACGCGGACCAGGTCCTCCTGCTGCCCGCGCCCGGCGCCGCCCCCGTGATGGGTGCGCCAGCGGACGTCATGGCGCTCTCGCCCGTCCGGCCGCCGGTGGTGGCACTGGGCCGGCTGGTGGGCTGGGACCCGCTGCCGCTGTCGGTGCGCGACGCCCGGCGCCGGGCGGTGGACCTGCGGGAACGGCTGGCCGACGTGGAACCCCCGGCGCGCGAGGCCCCGGCGGACGCCGTGGTGGCCCCGCTCCCCGCTCCGGCTGCCGCCCGCCCCGGCTTCCTGGGCCGGCTGCTGGGCCGTCGGCCGGCCCCGGCACCCGAACGGCCTCCGGTCCTCGACGCCGCCGTCCGGATCGAGGGACTCGGAGTGCGGCACGGGCGGGTCCAGGCGCTGCGCGGGGTGACCCTGTCCGTCGCACCCGGTGAGACCGTGGCACTGATGGGGCGCAACGGCGCCGGCAAGTCGACGCTGCTGACGACCCTCGTCGGGATGACCGGACCGACCACGGGATCCGTCCTCGTCGGCGGTCTGCACCCGTCCCGCACCCCGCCCCGCGACATGGTGCGCCGGGTCGGGCTCGTCCCGCAGGAGCCCCGTGACCTGCTGTACGCGGACACGGTGGGCGCGGAGTGCGCCGCGGCCGACTCCGACGCGGGCGCGCCGGCGGGCAGCTGCCGGGCGCTGGTCTCCGAGCTGCTGCCCGGGGTGCCCGACGACGTCCACCCCCGTGACCTGTCGGAGGGTCAGCGGCTCGCGCTGGCCCTCGCCCTGGTGCTCACCGCCCGGCCCCCGCTGCTCCTCCTGGACGAGCCGACGCGCGGCCTGGACTACGCGGCGAAGGCGCGGCTCGTCGGCGTGCTGCGCCGGCTGGCGGGTGCGGGGCACGCCATCATCCTGGCCACGCACGATGTGGAGCTGGCTGCGGAGCTGGCCCACCGGGTGGTGATCCTGGCCGACGGTGAGGTCGTGGCCGACGGCCCGACCCGGGAGGTCGTGGTCTCCTCCCCCGCGTTCGCCCCGCAGACCGCCAAGATCCTCGCCCCGCGGCAGTGGCTGACCGTGGGGCAGGTGCGCACGGCGCTGGAGGCGTCCGCCCCGGGGGGGCCCGCCGCATGACCGGCTCCCGTTCCGCCCGCCCGGTGCGCATCGGCCCGCGTGCCGCCGCCGCGCTCGTCCTGGTCAGTGCGATCGGGGTGATGGCCTTCGGCTGGCCGTTGCTGGCGGGCGGTGGCTCCGGTGTCACCACCCATTCCGAGGGCGCGCCGTGGCTGTTCGCCGCGCTGCTCGTCCTGCTCGTCGGCGTGGTCGTCGCGACGGTCGCGGACGGCGGCCTGGACGCGAAGTCGGTCGCGATGCTCGGCGTCCTCGCCGCGGTGGGCGCCGCGCTGCGCCCTCTGGGTGCGGGGACCGCGGGCCTGGAGCCCATGTTCTTCCTGATGGTGCTGAGCGGCCGGGTCCTGGGGCCCGGCTTCGCCTTCGTGCTCGGCTCGGTGACGATGTTCGCCTCCGCCCTGCTCACCGGAGGGGTGGGGCCGTGGATGCCCTTCCAGATGCTGTCGATGAGCTGGTTCACGATGGGCGCGGGCCTGCTGCCCGGTCCGGAGCGGCTGCGCGGCCGGGGCGAGGTGCTGATGCTCGCGGCGTACGGATGCGTGGCTGCGTTCGCGTACGGCACGGCGATGAACCTGCAGGGCTGGACGCTCGTGGGAGGGCTCGGCACCGGGATCTCCTTCGCCGAGGGCGCCCCGCTGCACGAGAACCTCGTCCGCTTCCTCGCGTACTGCCTCGCCACCTCGCTCGGCTGGGACCTGGGCCGCGCGGTCCTGACCGTTGTGCTGACCCTGACCCTCGGCCCCACGCTGCTGCGGGCGCTGCGCCGGGCCACGCGCCGCGCCGCGTTCGACGCCCGAGCCTCCTTCGACGCCGGCAATTCCCTCGACGACCGGAATCCCTCCGACGCCCGGACCTCCTCCGAGGCCCGGGCGGACTGATCATTCGGCCAGCGCGTGCTGCGCTGCGAGCCTGACGGGGGCGTTCCGGGCGCCGTATCCGTCGTATCCGCCGCTGCGCTCGACCAGTTCGAAGAAGACGCGGCCGGTCGTCACGGTGTAGCAGTGCCGGAACTCCCCCTTCTCGTCACGGTCGTAGAGAATGCCCAGGTCCCGGTAGGTCTCCAGCTCGCCCGGGGCGAACTCGTGGTGCGCGGCCAGGTCGTCGTAGTAGTTGGGCGGAACCGGCAGCATCCGGGCGCCGGCCGCGAGGGCGCGGCGGACCGTGGTGACGAGGTCGTCGGTGACCAGCGCCACGTGCTGGGGCCTGCCCCCGCGGGCGGGGTCCTCCGTCGGGGACGCCCCCACCCCTAGGGCGATGCGCACGGTGCCGTCCTCGTTGCTGGCGGCGCGGCTGCGGAGCAGGCCGTAGGGGTCGGCGAGGTCCACGCTCGCGTGCGGGCGGAGGCCGAGCACGCCGCGGTGGAAGAGGGTCGCCTCGTCGAAGTGGTGCCAGGGCTGGGTCAGGGCGACATGGTCGACACGGGTGATCCCGATGGGGGCGGGGGTGTGCGGGGCGGGCGCGAAGTCACCGGTCCACCCGGCGCGGACGGGGCTGCCGGCGAATCCGGAGCTGTCGGTGGCCTCGCCCTCGGACGGGGCAGGGCGGCCGGTGACGCAGAAGAAGAACTCGGTGCCGTCGGGCGCGGCCACCGCGTCCAGCGGGGCGTCGCCCGGGGCGCGGCGCCGGGGCAGGACGGGCGCGAGCAGCGACTCGGCCCGTGCCGATGCCCCCGCCGGGTCGGGGCTCTCCAGGCCCACCGCGGTGAGTGAGGGTTCCGGCCGGTGGCTTCCGGTGTCGGTGTTGAGCAGGATGCGGGCCTCGCCCTGTTCCCAGAGGTCCACCGGTTTGCCCGCGTGCCTGGCCGTACGCGAGAAGCCCAGCGCGGTCAGCAGGGGTGCGATCCTGGCGGTGTCGGCCGTGGCGATCTCGACAAAGGCGAATCCGGTGGGGACGACCGGTGCCGGAGGCGCGGTCAGTCCCGCCGACTCGTGGAGAAGCGTCAGCGAGCGCCGGGCGTCGACCGCGGTGCGGCCCGCGTCCGCCTGGCGGAAGACGTCGTTGAACACCTCCAGCGAGAGGGGCCCGTCGTATCCGGCACGGACCGCCGCCCGCACGAGCCCGGCGACGTCGAGGTCGCCCTGGCCGGGGAAGCAGCGGTGGTGGCGGCTCCACTGCAGCACGTCCAGGGCCATCTGCGGGGCGTCGGCGAGCTGCAGGAAGAAGATCTTGTCACCCGGGATGGACTCGATCCCGGTCACGTCCGATCCCCTGGCCAGGATGTGGAAGCTGTCCAGGCAGACCCCGAGTGCGGGATGGTCCGCGGCCTCGACGATGCGCCAGGCGTGCTCGTAGGTGCTGACGTGGCGGCCCCAAGCCAGCGCCTCGTACGCGACCCGGACACCGGCCTCCTGCGCGAGGTCCGCGAGCCGGCGCAGCTGCTCGGCGGCGAGGTCGTCGTCGTCGACGGCGTACGGCGACACGCTGGAGCAGACCAGGACGGTGTCGGCGCCGAGCCGCCGCATCAGCCGGAACTTGTGCTCGGCGCGCCGCAGATTGCGGGCGAACTCGTCGGCGGGCACGGCCTCGATGTCGCGCATCGGCTGGAAGAGATCGATCGTCAGGCCGAGATCCGCGGCCCGTTCCCCGATCTCCTCCGGGCTCAGCGGACTCCCGATCAGGTCGTTCTCGAAGATCTCGACGCCGTCGAAGCCCGCGCGCGCTGCCGCGGCGAGCTTCTCGGTGAGCGTTCCGCTGAGCGAGACGGTGGCGATGGACGTACGCATGTCGGTCCTCCTGCGGGCATCGGTGCGGCTTCGGTGCCGCGGTGTGGCTTTCAGGGCGACGTGAGATCGGTGATGTCGGCCAGCATGCGGGCGGTGTCGGGTTCGCGGCCGGTGAAGAGGCGGAAGGAGTCGGCGGCCTGGAAGGCGGCCATGCCTCCGCCGTCCAGCGTCCGGCAGCCCAGGGCGCGGGCGGTGCGGACGAGGGTGGTCTCCAGCGGCCGGTAGACGACCTCGGCGACCCACAGCCCGGGGTGCAGCAGGCCGGCGGGGAGCGGGAGCCCGGGGTGTGCCGCCATGCCGATGGGTGTGGCGTTGACCAGGCCGTCGGCGTCCGCCGTCCGTGCCGCGATGTCCAGGAGGTCCGCGGCGGCGGCCCGGCCGGGGCCGAAGTGGTGGTTCAGGGACGCGGCGAGGGACGCCGCCCGGTCGGGCAGGGCGTCCAGCACGGTGAGCCGGGCGGCGCCCAGGGCGAGGAGGGCGTGGGCGACGGCGGCTCCCGCACCGCCCGCTCCCAGCTGCACGACCCGGTCCAGCGGCGCGTCGGGCAGCCCGCGGGCGAAGGAGGCGGCGAAGCCGGTCGCGTCGGTGTTGTGGCCGATCGCGCGGCCGCCCTCGAAGACCACCGTGTTCACCGCGCCGAGCGCCTCGGCCTGCGGCGAGAGCTCGTCGAGGTGGGTGAGGACCTGCTGCTTGCAGGGATGGGTGACGTTGAGGCCGTCGTATCCCATGTCGCGTGCGGAGCGGACCAGTTCGCCGGTCTTCTCCGGCGGGACCCCGAGCGTGCCGATGTCGATGAGGCGGTAGAGGTAGCGCAGGCCCTGCCGGTCCGCCTCGCGCTCGTGGAGGGCCGGGCTGAGCGAGGGGCCGATGCCGGAGCCGATGAGGCCGACGAGATAGGAGTCCGGGCTCACCGGTTGTCCTCCAGGAGCTGGGCGAGGTGGGTGAGCGCCAGGGCGTATCCGTGGGCACCCGCCCCGCAGATGACGGTGTCGGCGACGGCCGAGACGTGACTGTGGTGGCGGAAGGCCTCCCGCCGGTGGATGTTCGAGAGGTGGACCTCCACGACGGGCAGCTCCACGGCGGCGAGCGCGTCCCGGACGGCGACCGAGGTGTGGCTGTAACCGGCGGGGTTGATCACGATGCCCCGGTGCGCGGTGCGGGCCTCGTGGATGGCGTCGATGAGCACACCCTCGTGGTTGCTCTGCCGGCAGTCGGCGCGGAGCCCGTGGGCCGCGGCGGTGCTCCGGCAGAGCTCGTCGACGTCCGCCAGAGTGTGTGTGCCGTACACCTCGGGCTCGCGCAGGCCGAGCAGACTGAGGTTCGGCCCGTTCAGCACGAGCACGGGGACGCCTGTCGGCGGGACCGGGGGGTTCGGCATCGCTCACTCCCGTTGATGCGGCGTTTAATGTACGGACTGGTTAGTTAGTCATACCGAAAGACGGCCGCTCTGGGAAGGGCCCGGGCCGAAACCGCTGCCCGGGGCACCGGCTCTAGAATCGCGAGCACGCACCGCCTGCCGCGAAGGATCGGGATGACCAGCACCGAAGGACCCGCCCAGCCCGCCGTGCGCACCCGTGACGCGGCGCGCACCAAGGCCGAGATCCTCACCGTGGCGACCCGCGAGTTCGCCCGCCTCGGCTACGCGGGTGCCCGGGTCGACGAGATCGCCGCCCGCACCCGCACCACGAAGCGGATGATCTACTACTACTTCGGCGGGAAGGAGCAGCTGTTCACCGCCGTCCTGGAGCGCGCGTACTCCAGGATCCGGGAGGCGGAACAGCTGCTGGACGTCGAGCACCTGGACCCCGTGGCGGCGGTCCGCCGGCTGGCCGAGGTGACCTTCGACCACCACGAGGAGCACCCGGACTTCATCCGCCTGGTCAGCATCGAGAACATCCACGAGGCCGAACACATCGCGGCCTCGGCCGAGTTGAGCCGTATCAGCTCCCCGGCCATCGAGGTGCTGCGGCGCATCCTCGACACGGGGCGCGCGTCGGGGCTCTTCACGGCGGACGTCGACGCCGTGGATCTGCACGCGATGATCAGCTCGTTCTGCTTCTTCCGCATCGCCAACAGACACACCTTCGGCGCGCTCTTCGGCCGCGACCTGGTGGACGCCGGGAGGCGCGAGCACTACCGGACCATGCTGGGCGACATGATCATCGCGTACCTCACGGCCGACCGGGCCGCCTAGAGGGCCGGGCGGGGCGGGCGGCCGGGCGGGCGGCCGGGCGGGTGGGCGGCCGGGCGGCCGGGCGGGTGGGCGGCCGGGCGGGCTCAGGGCGCGACCGGTCCGGACCGGCCCCCGGAGGGCGTCTCCGCGGCGAAGTGGCCGGGCGCCCCGGGCGGTACCTCCCCACGGCGAGCCCGGTCGGCGGACGGACCGGGGCCCGGATTCTGTGCGAACCCTTGACAGGGGCGTCAACTGCTCGCAACATCCCTAGCCATCCGCAACTAACTACCTAGTGCGTTAATTAGCCGGGTCCGCTCGCCCCTCCCCCGCACGGAACGTCCCCGAAGGAGCCCGCCGTGACCACTGACGACCCTTCCGCCGGTCCCCCGCCCCAGTCAGAAGCACAGCCCCGTAAAGCCGCGCTCGCCGCCTGGATCGGCAGCGCGCTGGAGTACTACGACTTCTTCATCTACGGCAGCGCGGCGGCGCTGATCTTCCCCAAGGTCTTCTTCGACGAGTCCGATCCCGCGAACGCGACCCTGCTGTCGCTGGCCACCTTCGGTGTCGCCTACGCGGCCCGTCCGGTCGGCGCGCTCTTCCTCGGACACGTCGGGGACCGGCTCGGCCGCAAGAAGATCATGGTCTTCACCCTGATGCTGATGGGCGTCTCGACGTTCCTCATCGGCTGTCTGCCCACCCGGGACCAGATCGGCGGGGCCGCCCCCGTCCTGCTCGTCGTCCTCCGGATCCTCCAGGGCATCTCCGCGGCGGGCGAGCAGGCCAGCGCCAACTCCATGAGCCTGGAACACGCGCCCCAGCACCGCCGCGGCTACTTCACCAGCTTCACCATCAACGGGACCCAGGCAGGCCAGCTGATCGCGACCCTGGCCTTCATCCCGGTCGCCGCCCTGCCCGAGGAACAGCTCCTCTCCTGGGGCTGGCGCATCCCGTTCTGGCTGAGCGTCGCCGTCGCGGTCACCGGGTACGTCATCCGCCGCACCCTGGAGGAGACCCCTGTCTTCACCAAGCAGGCGGCCACCGAGGGCGTGGCGAAGATGCCTCTGGCCGTGCTGCTGCGCGACCACTGGGCCGACGTGCTGCGGGTCGTCGCCGCCTCCGTGATCGCCACCGTCAGCACGATCTTCACCGTCTGGGCGCTGTCCTACGCGACGAGTGACGCCGTCGGCCTGAGCCGCACCGGCATGCTGTGGGTGGGCGCGCTGGCCAATCTGGTCGCCCTGTTCACCATCCCGCTGTGGGCCCGGCTCTCCGACCGCGTGGGACGCCGGCCGGTCTTCCTCGTCGGCGCCGTCGGCAGTGCGGTGGTGATGCCCCTCTACCTGTGGGCGATCTCCACCGGCAGCTATCCGCTGGTGCTGATCCTCGGAGTGCTGGTCTTCGGCGTCGTCTACAGCGCGGCCAACGGCATCTGGCCCGCCTTCTACGCCGAGATGTTCCCCACCCGGGTCAGGCTGTCGGGCATGGCGATCGGCACCCAGACCGGCTTCGCCATCGCCGGTTTCGCCGTGGCCTTCGCCTCACAGATCGCCGGCCCCGACGGCGACAACTGGGGAGGTGTCGCCCTTTTCGCCGCCGCGCTCTGCGTGCCGCCGGTCGTCGCGGCGCTGTCCGCCCGGGAGACGGCCCACGTGGAGACGGAACAGCTCGGGGAGCGGAACGACGGGGTGACGGCGGAGGCGGGAACAACCGTCAAGGCCTGACCTCCGTCGCGGCCCCGGAGGCCGGGCCGTCCGAGTGGCGGGACACCCGTCCCGGACGGATCCTCGAAGGACGCGGCGATCCATGCCGGAGGGGCGGGGACGGCTCTGCGGAACCGTCCCCGCCCCCTCCGGGTGCTACGCCTTGCTGCCCGCCGGTTCGGGTACCGGTTCCCCGGCGGTCTCCCCGGCCTCCGGGCCGGTCCGTACGGCCGGGCCGGTGCCGTCCTGGAGCCTGCGCGGTCCGGCCAGGACGTACGTCAGTCCGAAGCCCGCGGCCACGACCGCCGCACCGCCGACCGCGTCCAGCACCCAGTGGTTCCCCGTGGCGACGATGGCGGAGACCGTGAACAGCGGGTGCAGCAGCCCCAGGACCTTCATCCACGCCTTCGGCGCGAGGAGCGCGATCACCACACCGCACCACAGGGACCAGCCGAAGTGCAGCGACGGCATCGCCGCGTACTGGTTGGTCATCGCGGTCAGCGCCCCGAAGTCGGGGCTGTCGAGGTCCTGCACCCCGTGGACGGTGTCGATGAAGCCCAGCCCCGGCATCAGGCGCGGCGGGGCGAGCGGGTAGAGCCAGAAGCCGACCAGCGCGAGGACCGTGGCGAAGCCGAGGGTGCTGCGGGCCCAGCGGTAGTCCGGGGGCCGGCGCACGTACAGCACTCCGAGGATCGCGAGCGGTACGAGGAAGTGGAAGGTCGAGTAGTAGTAGTCGAAGAACTCCCGCAGCCAGGGAATGCCGACGACGGTGTGGTTGACCCAGTGCTCGATGTCGATGTGCAGCCACTGCTCGGCCGCGTGGATCTGCCGGCCGTGCTCCTCGGCGGTGGGACGTCCGGCGGTCGCCGCCAGCCGGACCTTCGCGTAGGCGGAGTAGACGACCCGGATGAGAAGGAGTTCCAGGAGCAGGTTGGGGCGGCTGAGCACCCGGCGCCAGAACGGCAGGAGCGGCACCCACGCGAACCGTGCGGGCACCGGCTTCGCGTAGTCCGTGGGGACCGGCCGCCGCCAGTGGGGCGAGGAGCGGGACAGGAACGGCACCGCGCAGGCCGCGCCGAGGGCGACGATGAGCAGCGCGTTGTCGCGTACGGGGAGGACGACGCCGACGTTCGGCAGCAGCATCTTCCCCGGCAGGGTGAGGACGAGCACCACGACCGCCGGCCAGACCAGCCGGTCGGAGGCCCGGGTGCCGACGCGCCCGACGACGGCGAGCAGGACCCACAGGAGCTGGTGCTGCCACGCGGTGGGCGACACGGCGACGGCGACGCATCCCGTGACGGCGACGGCCAGGAGCAGCTGTCCGTCCCGCGCGTAGCGGGCCGCCCGGCGCAGCCCGAGGACGACGACGGCGGCGGCCAGGGCGAGGAACAGCGCGATCTCGAGCGGGCCCTGGAGCCCGAACCGCAGCAGCGCGCCGTGCAGGGACTGGTTGGCCAGGCTGTCCGGACGATCACCGAGTCCCGCACCCGCGAGGTGGTGCACCCAGTACGCCCAGGAGTCACGCGGCATCACCACCCAGGCCAGCGCCGTGCAGACGGCGAACGTGACACCGCCGCTGACGGCGGCCCCGCGTCTCCCGGTCAGCCAGAACAGGACGGCGAAGAGCAGGACGGCGGGCTGCAGGGCTGCGGCGACACCGGTCAGCACGCCCGGAAGGCGCTCGCCGCGCACCGCGAAGCAGGCGACGAGCACCAGCAGGACCGGCAGGATGCTGGTCTGGCCCAGGTGCAGGGCGTTGCGGACGGGCAGCGACACCATCAGCAGGGTGATCGCGGCCGGCGCCGCCAGGAAGGCGGTGCGCCGGCTCACCGGGGCGGGCAGGGCGCGTACGGCGACGAAGCCGAGCAGCACGACGAGCAGCAGTGAACCGAAGGTCCATACGACGCCGAGTGCCTGCTCGGCCGAGACCGTCAGCGGTTTCAGCACGAGACCGGCGAACGGCGTCCCGGTGAACCGGCCCGGGTCGTACAGGGATCCCGCCATGTGCAGGACTCCTGTCGCGCCGGTCCAGGTCTCCAGGTCGATGAGACGTTCACCGGGCGGCCGGCGCAGCACCACCGCCACCTGCCGTACCGCCAGGACGCCGACCAGCAGCCAGAGGACGGCCCTGACCGCCGCTGCCCTCGTCCCCGGATCCGCCGCCGCGTCCCCCCGCACACTGCGCTCCACATCTGTCACGCTGCGCCGACCCTCCCGTTTTCATGCACTGTCCCCTCGGCCCGGGTATGTGCGGATGAAGCCTCGCATTGCCCTATGAGGTAGACACAATCAACCCCCTCTTCGCCTGACTGTCACCACCGATTCGCCCAAAGAATGTCCGGATGCCGAGCCGGCGGCTCCTGCGGCCGCCGGCGCCGGGCCGCCCGGACCGGGGCAGGCCTCAGTCCTCGTACACCGGATGGTCCGCCTGCCAGCCCGCGAAGAGGGGGACGTCCGAAGAACCCTCCAGGACGACGAAGCCGAAGGGCCGGTCGAAGGCGATGTGCCGCCTCGTCCGCGGTCCGGGGGCGGAGCGCCGCGTCGCCACGACGGTGACCGCCGCGGCCTCCACGCCCCTCTCGGCGATCTTCACGACCGCTTCCTGGACCACGTCCGTGATGAAGAGGGGCGCGGTCGCGAGGCCGGAGAAGTCCGCCGCGGCGGCGTCGGTGGCGAACCGCACGCCGAGCGCCGGAAGCTGGTCGGTGATCTGGACGTTCGTCCGCAGGGTGAAGCGCGGCAGCGCGAAGGTCACCTCGTCGGCGTCCAGAGGAGCCCGCGCCCCCTCCGGGGCCCACGCCAGCGGCAGGACCCGGGCCGCCTCCTCGCCCGGCTCCCCCAGGACGAACCTGACCCGTGCGGGTGGGGCGCCGCCCGGCTCCGCGCGGCAGCGCAGTTCGACGACGTACGCGCCCGCCACCGTCCACACGTCCGCGAGCCCGACCGACGCGTGCATCGTGGCCACCGGGAGGCTGACCCCCGCCACGTCGGTGAACGGGACGTCGCGGGTGCGCGCCGTGTCGAACTGCAGCTCCCAGAACGCCTTCAGGGCCAGCACATCGACCAGGGCGAGCGCGACAGCGCCGTCGAGGTCCAGGGGGAGCCGCTCGATCAGGCCGCCGGTCTGCTCGTGGACCCACGCGTCGATCTCCGCGACGTCCACCGGGCCGAAAGCGACGTCCGGCAGCGACTGTTCGTACTCCGGGCGGAGCGGCACGCTGTTCCACACCCGGGTCGCCACCTTCAGCGCCTCGGTGCGCCGCCAGTCGCGCGCCACCCCCGTCACCACGGCCGCGGCCTCCGGACCGGCCACGCCGAGCAGGGCCCGCAGTTCCGCGGCCGTCTCCGTGCGGGCGCCCGCGGCGACGGCGGTGAGGGCCAGCCACAGTCCGGCGGGCGAGCACACGAAGCTGCGCCGGCCGGGCCGGGCCAGCTCCTGGATCCACCGTTCCCCGAGCCTCCGGACGGTCGCGTCGAGGTCCGTGTCACGCATCGCTTCCCCCTGCACGTATTAATGGTTCGTCATCCCCTCACATCCTGGACAGAATGACGCAATGACCTGGACGGTGGCCCCCGAACCCTTCGACAGTCCCGAAGCGGCCTGGCTGCGACGGGACTACTACGACGAGGTGGCGAGCCGTTACTGGGGCCGCCCGGCGACCACGGCGGAGATCGACGACGGCCTGAGGGACGACGGCGCGGACCTGCTCGCCCCGCCCACCGGGGAGTTCCTGGTGGGGCGGTACGACGGCAAGCCGGGGAGCTGCGCGGGCCTGCGGCTGGCCGACGCGGAGACGGCGGAGCTGACCAGGGTGTACGTCCGCCCCGCGTTCCGCTCGACGGGCGGCGGCGGCCTGCTGCTCGCGGGCATCGAGAGCGCCGCTCGCGCCTACGGGGTGCGGCGGATCCGGCTCGACACCCGCAACGACCTGGTCGAGGCGCGCGGGCTGTACGCGAAGCACGGGTACCGGGAGGTCCCGGCTTTCAACCAGGGCCCCTACGCGGAGCACTGGTTCGCCAAGGAACTCTGAGCCCCGCGGCCGGAGGGTCAGCCCACCGAGTGGTCGCGGCGCGGTTCGGGCATGTGCGGCCGCTCCTTGCTCGACCCGCTCACCTCCGCCGACAGCTCCGTCACGAGGCGGACCAGGTCGGTGGGCCGGTCGGGGCCCCACCAGTCGCCCAGCAGCTCGGCCAGGGACTCCTCGCGGGCCTGGGACAGCCGCACCACGGCCTCCGCGCCCCGCTCGGTGAGCACGAGCTGCATCCCCTCGCGCCGCGCGTAACCGAGCCCCTCCACCTGACGGGCGGCCGAGGTGATCACCCTGAGCGGCACCGGGGCGACCTCGGCCAGCCGGCCGGGCTCGACGGTGCCGTGCCGCTTGATGCGGAGCAGCAGCCAGCTGGCCGCGGGCTGCAGGTCGTATCCGGCCTTCACGGTGATCTTCTCGTAGATCTCCCGGCGCCCTTCCCGGGTGGCGAGCACCGACAGGGCTCGGGCGCACTCGTCGTAGGAGGACCGCTGGACCGGGTTCGAGGCCAGGGTCTCGCTGCTGTCGGGCGCCGTCACCGAACCGCGCAGCGGCTCCTCCTTGAGGAACCAGGCGAAGACGAACGCCACGAGGACGACGGGTGCCGCGTAGAGGAAGACATCGGTGATCGAGGTCGAGTAGGCGCTGAGGACCGACGGGCGCAGATCCGCGGGGAGCCGGCCGATGGCCCGGGGGTCGGCGGCCAGTGCCCCGGCGTCGACACCGGGCGGAAGCGAACTGCCGCTGAGCGCGTCCTCGAGTTTGCCGGTCAGCCGGTTGGTGAAGATCGTGCCGAACACCGCCACGCCGAACGACGCGCCGATGGAGCGGAAGAAGGTCGCCCCTGACGTGGCGACGCCGAGGTCCTCGTAGCCGACGGAGTTCTGCACGATCAGCACGAGTACCTGCATCACCAGGCCCAAGCCGGCGCCGAATACGAAGAAGCAGAGGCTCATCGTCCAGGTGGAGCTGTTCTCGGAGAGCGTGTGGAGCAGCAGCAGACCGACCACCGTGAGGGCCGTGCCGGCGATCGGGAAGACCTTCCAGCGCCCGGTCCGGCTGACGATCTGGCCGGAGCCCGTCGAGGTGAGCAGCAGCCCGAAGACCATCGGCAGCATGTGCACCCCGGACAGGGTCGGGGTGATGCCGTGCACGACCTGGAGGAAGGTCGGCAGGTAGGTCATGGCCCCGAACATCGCGAAGCCGATGACGAAGCTGATGACGGCGACGAGGGTGAAGGTCCTCTTCCGGAACAGCTTCAGCGGCAGCACCGGTTCGGCCGCCCGGCGCTCGGCCGCGACGAACGCGACGAGCAGCACGACGGCGAGGACCGCGAGGGCGATGATCTGCACGGAGCCCCAGGGCCAGGTGGTGCCGCCGAGCGAGGCGACGAGTACCAGGCAGGTGGCGACCGAGGCGATGAGGAAGGTGCCCAGGTAGTCGATCGTGTGCTTGGTGCGGCGGACCGGGATGTGCAGGGCCGCGGCGATGACGATCAGCGCGACGACGCCGACGGGCAGGTTGATGTAGAAGACCCAGCGCCAGCTGAGGTGCTCGGTGAAGAAACCGCCGAGCAACGGTCCGAGCACGCTCGTCGCACCGAAGACCGCGCCGAACAGACCCTGGTACTTGCCTCGTTCGCGCGGGGCGACGATGTCGCCGACGATCGCCATCGACAGCACCATGAGCCCGCCGCCGCCGAGCCCCTGGAGGGCGCGGAAGCCGATCAGCTGCGGCATGTTCTGGGCCACCCCGCAGAGCGCGGAGCCGATGAGGAAGATGACGATGGCCGTCTGGAAGAGCTTCTTGCGCCCGTACTGGTCTCCGAGCTTGCCCCAGAGCGGGGTGGCCGCGGTGGCCGCCAGCAAGTAGGCGGTCACCACCCACGACAGGTGGTCCAGGCCGCCCAGCTCGCTGACGATCGTGGGCAGGGCGGTGGACACGATGGTCTGATCGAGTGCGGCGAGCAGCATGCCGAGGAGCAGCGCGCCGATGGAGACCAGGACGTTCCGCCTGGACCGCCCCTCACCTTCCGCAAGGGGTGGCGGGCTCAACTGCTGGGCCATGAGCATCTCCTCGGTCCGCTTCACCCCCATCCTGGCCGCTGTGTGCCGTTATGGCCTGCCGAGCAGGACTGCGGGCGTTGGGCTTCCATGCGGCGGCCTGCATAATCGCAGGCAGTTCAAAGGGGAGGGGAACCCACGATGACCGGACATATGTGCCCGGAGTGCGGCGACGAGCGGAGTGCGAGACCCGGGGCGGGGTGCGCCTGCGGAGCCGGGACGGCCGCGCGGACGGGGCGGGACGCCCGTGCGGCGGAGGTGGCGGCGGCCGAGGACTTCGACCCGCTGCGGATCCGGCCGTACGTGACGCTGAACAGCGACCACACGCAGGACGACGGCGCGCCCGGTGCCGCCACGACGATGCCGCTGTTTTTGGACGGCGCGCCCGGCGGGGCGCCGGGGCCCGGAGCGCCAGGGCCCGTTCCGGGCCCTCCGCCCCGCGCGGTCACCGCGGACGAGGCCCGTCGGCGTACCGCCGCGGCCTACGCGGGCAGTGGGCCCGATCCCGTGCAGCCGCGCCGTCGGCGGCCCTTCGCCGTCGTCGCCGTGGGGGCCGCGGTGGCAGCGGTGGTGGGCACGGCCGCATTCGCGGGCGGCCTGTTCGACGACGACGACAGCAGGGACACGGCGCTGCCGCCCGAGGTCACCACGAGCGCACCGGACGCGGGCAGCCAGCCGGCCGCGTCCGTGTCCGCGTCCCCCTCCGCGTCACCCTCGGCCACGCCGTCCCGGTCGGCGTCGGCGTCGACTTCGACTTCGGCTTCGGCTTCGGCGTCCCCCACCCCGTCGAAGAGTCCGTCGGCGTCGCCTTCGGCCGCCGCTTCGAAGTCCCCGGCCCCCTCGGCGTCCGCGACGAAGGCCCCCACCACGGCAGCGGCGACGCCGCCCGCGGAGGAGTTGTCCGGGGTCACGCTGCGACGCGGGGACCGCGGCTCGGAGGTCTCCGAGCTCCAGCGGCGGCTCCAGGAGATCTGGGTCTACCGGGGGCCGGACGACGGCGCCTACACGGAGCGGGTGGAGGAGGCCGTCTCCGAGTTCCAGAGGTGGGTGTCGGTCAGGAGCGACCCGCCGGGCGTCTACGGCCCGGAGACACGCCGCGCCCTGGAGGCGCAGACGAACGGCAGGGGACGCCGCTCCTGAGACGGGCTCCCGAGACGGGCCCGCGCGCCGGCGCGCGGGCTGCATGACACCGCCCCGGCCCTCTTGACCGGCGTCCCGGCGTTCCGGCGTTCCGGCGTTCCGGCGTTCCGGCGTTCCGGCGTTCCGGCGTTCCGGCGTTCCGGCGTTCCGGTGCAGGATTGGCGTTTCGGCGCAGGTTTTTGTACCGTGGAGAAACAAAGTAGCCTCCGCTCGTTCTCCCTGACCGGCGGGCGGGGCTACTTGTTTTCTTCCTCCGCAGCTATGAGCTGTTCCCCCGCGCTCTGGAGCATGCCGATGCCGGCCACCGTCCTCGAAGCCCGCGCCCTCCTGCTGGACATGGACGGCACCCTCGTGAACTCCGACGCGGTGGTGGAGCGCTGCTGGCGCCGCTGGGCGATCGCACAGGGGCTCGACCCCGAGGCCGCGCTCAAGGTGGTCCACGGCCGCCAGGGCTACGCCACGATGGCCGCCCTGCTGCCGGACCGGCCGATGGAGCAGAACTACGCGGAGAACCGCGTCATGCTCGCCGAGGAGACCGCCGACACGGACGGCGTGGTGCCCATCGGCGGCGCCACCGCCTTCATGGCGTCGATCGCCACTCTCCCCCACGCGCTCGTGACCTCGGCCGACGAGGCTCTCGCCCAGGCCCGGATGACGGCAGCGGCCCTGCCGATGCCGGAGACGCGCGTCACCGCCGAGATGGTCGGCGCCAGTAAGCCGGACCCCGAGGGCTTCCTCAAGGGCGCGGCCGAGCTGGGCTTCGACCCGGCGGACTGCATCGTGTTCGAGGACTCCGAGGCGGGCATCACGGCGGGCCGGGCAGCAGGCATGCGCGTCGTGGGCGTGGGCCCGCGCGCGGCCGCGCTCTCCCCCGACGCCCATGTCGAGGACCTGACCCGGCTCAGGGTGGAAGCGGGCGCGGACGGTTCGATCCGTCTGCACATCGACGCCTCGTAGCCCTTCCCGGGCCCCCGGGGTGCGCCTCGGGGACCCGGCTGGGGCCCCGCGGGCTCAGGGACACCCCGCCCCACCCCCTGAAGCGCACCCGCCGCGCCTCACTCCCTGTGCAGCACGCCCCGCGCGACCAGCTCCAGCACCAGCGCGACGGCGACCACCTGCACCGCCAGCAGAGCCACCAGGACGAACAGCTGCACGGCGCCCGCCTCCACGGGCGAGGCGCCGCCCAGCAGCATGCCCACGAAGGCACCGGGCAAGGTGACGAGCCCCACGGTCCGGGTCTGGTCCAGCCCGGGGAGGAGCGCGTCCGACGCCGCGGGACGGGCGATCTCCAGCCGGGCGTCCCGGTCGAGCAGGCCGAGCGCCATCCCGGCCTCCACCTCCCCCCGCCGCGTCCCGAGCTCGTCCAGCGCACGCCGCCCGCCGAGCACGGTCGCGGTGAGCGCACCGCCGATGAGGATGCCCGTGACCGGGATGAGCGCGATGCCGCGTAGCGGGAGGAGCCCGGTGAGCAGCAGCGCCACGACCACGGGCACGACGCCCGCGCCGATGGGCAGCGCGGCCCACCACCAGGTGCGGTTACGGGTGATCCGCCGGCCGGCGGTACGCACCGCGACTGCGAACATCAGCGCCAGGAAGCCGAGCAGCGGCCCCAGGGAGCGCACCACCCAGCCGATGAGCAGGGAGACCACGGCCAGCTGGACCGCCGCCCGAACCCCGGCGACGGCGATCTCGCGGGACCGGCCGAGCGAGGCCCACGCGGCGACGGCGGCGGCGCACACCAGGAGCACGGCCAGCACGACGCCGAGCACGGGACCGACCGGAAGCAGCACGCGGCCACCCTAGGCCGCACGCACCCCCCGGCGCACCGCCGCGGCCGCCCGACCGTCAACTCCGCGCCTCGAACAACTTTCGGACGGGACGTCAGAGCGACCGTCCTACCTCTTGATGTGACGTGCGCATGTCGCCACCCTGTTACCTGGCGACCACCCCACCGAAACCCGGCGCCGACACGATGGTCCGGCCCGCAGGTCGCCTGCCCAAGGTCCCCCCACATCAAGGGAGTTCGCATGTCCGGTAGCTACGCGCGTCGCATAGCCGTCGTCGCCGCCTCGGCCGCGCTCGCCGCAACCACCGGGCTTCTCACGGCCCCGACCGCCCAGGCCGCGATGCCCACCCCGGTCAGCGCCTCGACCGCCCGTACGTATCTGAGTCAGCTCGCCGTCTCCACCGAGGGCTCCTCGTCCGGCTACAGCCGCGACAAGTTCCCGCACTGGATCACCCAGTCCGGGGCCTGCAACACCCGCGAAGTGGTCCTGAAGCGGGACGGCACCGGCGTCGTCCAGGACTCCGCCTGTGCCGCGACGAGCGGCAGTTGGTACTCGCAGTACGACGGCGCCACCTGGACCGCCGCGTCCGACCTGGACATCGACCACATGGTCCCGCTCGCCGAGGCCTGGCGCTCCGGGGCCAGCGGCTGGACCAACACCCAGCGCCAGTCCTTCGCCAACGACCTGACCCGCCCTCAGCTCATCGCGGTCACCGACAACGTCAACCAGTCCAAGAGCGACCAGGACCCCGGCGAGTGGCTCCCGTCACGCACCGCCTACCGCTGCACCTACGCCCGCGCCTGGGTCCACGTCAAGCACCACTACGGCCTCAGCATCGACACCACCGAGAAGAGCGCCCTGCAGTCCGTCCTCAACGGCTGCTGACCGACCCTCCCGCCCCGGCGGATCCAGCCGCCCTCCTCCGCCGCCCCGTACCCTACGGAGCCATCGGTCACGGCGACGCGAGGAGGGCACACATGGCCGGGCTACGCCTGGGACCACTGCTGAGGTACGTCGACTGGGAGTCCGGCTCACGGGCGACGGTCTGGGTGGAGGCGACCAGGCCCTGCACCGCGGAGGTCCGCTGCGCCGACGGGGCGGCCGGCGCCTCCCCCACGTTCGCCGTCCAGGGCCACCACTACGCCCTGGTGGTGGTCACGGGCCTGTCACCCGGCTCGACCACGCCCTACGAGGTGCTGCTCGACGGCCGCCGCGTGTGGCCGCCCGAGGACTCCCGCTTCCCGCCCAGCACCATCACCACGCCCGCCGCACCGCAGGCCGACGAGGCGGGTCCGGTCCGGGTCGCCTTCGGCTCCTGCCGGTGGGCGGCCCCGCCGGCCCACGGGCACGACACTTCCCCGGGTTCCCGGCTGCGCTCGACCGGGGGAGACCCCATCGGCCCCGACGCTCTCGACACGCTGGCCGCGAGCCTCGCCGCCGACCCCGGAGCGGTACGCCCCGACGTCCTCCTGCTGCTCGGCGACCAGGTGTACGCGGACGAGACGTCCCCGGCCACCCAGCGGCGGCTCGCGGCACGCCGCGATCTGAGCGAGGCTCCCGGCGCGGAGGTCGCGGACTACGAGGAGTACACCCTTCTCTACGACGAGTCCTGGCGCGACCCGGACGTGCGGTGGCTCCTCTCCACGGTCCCCAGCTGCATGATCTTCGACGACCACGACGTCGTGGACGACTGGAACACGAGCGCCGCCTGGGTGCGGGACATGCGTCGTACTCCCTGGTGGCACGAGCGGATCGTCAGCGGGCTCATGTCGTACTGGGTCTATCAGCACCTCGGCAACCTCTCCCCCGAGGCGCTGGAGGCCGACCCGGTCTACGCGGCCGTACGCGCCGTCCCGGACGGCACCGAGATCCTCCGGGGCCACGCGGCGGCGGCGGACGCCGACCCCGCACGGACCCGTTGGAGCTACAGGCGTGTTTTCGGCCGAGTCCGGCTGCTGATGGTGGACACCCGGGCGGCCCGGAATCTCGAGGAGCAGCAGCGGTCGATGCTCCGTGACGAGGAGGAGCGCTGGCTGCGCGAGGAGATGCTCTCGGACCCCGGCGCGTACGACCATCTGCTGATCGGCACCTCGCTGCCGTGGCTGCTGCCACCCCTCATACACGAAGCGGAGACCTGGAACGCGGCACTGTGCCGCGGCGGGCGGGGCGAGCGCTGGGCGCGCATCGGAGAGAAGGTGCGCCGGGCCGGTGACCTGGAGCATTGGGCCGCCTTCCCGGAGTCCTTCCGCCGCCTGTCGGAGCTCCTGGGCGAAGCGGGGCGCGGGCCCGGCGCCCCGGCGACGGTATGCGTGCTCTCCGGTGATGTGCACCATGCGTACATCGCCGAACCCCAGTGGCCCGGTTCCGTCCCGGACGGCGCTCCGACCGCACGCGTCCTGCAGCTGACCTGCTCTCCCGTGCACAACTCCGTCCCCGGATACATCCGCACCGGATTCCGCTTCGGCTGGAGCCGGGCGGGCCGATGGCTCGGGCGCGCGCTGGCGCTCCACGGACGGACGGGGAGCCCGCCGTTGCGCTGGCGCAAGACGGGCGGACCGTGGTTCGGCAACCAGCTCATGACCCTCACCCTGCACGGCCGGAAAGCTGCGCTGACATTGGTTCAGGCCAGAGCCAGGCCTACGGGCGCCCAGTTCGAGACCGTTCTGGACCGCACACTAACCTCGAACGAATGACCTATTTTCAGCCACTCGACAGAATGTTGAACTTGCAAGTAATACTGAGGTCACCCTAACCTGAGGGGCCCCGATCGGTTCCCGTCCCCAGACCGAAGGAGCCCCACCCCCCCATGGTCATACGTCTGAACCAGGCCCAGCCCTACGCACTCGGCCTCTTCCGCGTCGTCATCGGCTTCCTCTTCGCCTGCCACGGCGCCGCCTCGCTCTTCGGAGTACTCGGCGGCGGCAGCGTCCCCACCGGCACCTGGCCAGGCTGGTACGCCGCGGTGATCCAGCTGGTCGGCGGCACCCTGGTCGCGCTAGGCCTCGGCACCCGTATCGCCGCGTTCATAGCCTCCGGCTCCATGGCCTACGCGTACTTCAAGGTGCACCAGCCCGAGTCGCTGTTCCCCCTGCAGAACGGCGGGGAGGCCTCGGCCCTGTTCTGCTGGGCCTTCCTCCTGCTGGTCTTCACCGGGCCCGGCGCCGTGGCCCTGGACGGGCTGTTCTCGCGCGGCGGCTCCGCACGCGCGAGCGAACCGGCCCGCGAGAAGACCCAGGCCGTCTCGGTCTGACCGCACGTTCCGCTGACCCGGCCCCCCTCCTGCGCAGGAGGGGGGCCGGGTTCGTGCGTGACCTGCGCGACATCGGCCTCCCACCCTGCGAATACCAGGTGAACCAGGTGAACGGCAGGCGTACGCTGTACAGCTGACCCTGCCGCTCCTGCCGCTCCCCTGCGACGTCGCGGCGTTGGCACGGAACACCGGAACGGGGAGTAGCAAAGTGCTCGAGACGGTGGGTGCGCTGACCGGCAGCCCATGGATCTACGCGGTGGTCGCCCTCTCGGTGCTCCTGGACGTCTTCCTGCCCGTCCTCCCCAGCGGCGTGCTGGTGATCACCGCGGCCACGGCTGCGGCCGCGAGCACGACCACGGTCACCGCGGCGGCAGGCGAGGCCACCCGCCAGGTGCCCTCACTTCTGGCGCTGATCCTCTGCGCGGCCACCGCCTCGGTGCTCGGCGACCTCGTGGCGTACCGCCTCGCCTGGCGCGGTGGCGACCGCCTGGACCGGGCGATAGCCCGCTCCCGCCGCCTCACCTCCGCACAGCAGCACCTCGGTGCGGCGCTGAGCCGTGGCGGCGGAGCGCTCGTCGTCATCGCCCGCTTCGCCCCGGCCGGCCGGTCCGTCGTCTCCCTGGGTGCCGGGGCGGCGCACCGCAAGGTGAAGGAGTTCCTGCCCTGGTCGGCCGTGGCCGGGGTCGCCTGGGCGGTCTACAGCGTGGGCCTCGGCTACGTCGGCGGCCAGTGGCTGGGCGCGGGCTGGCTGGGCACGGCCGTCTCGGTCCTCGCCCTGTTCCTCGCAGGAGCCCTCGCGGCTCTCGTCGTCCGTCGTCCGGCCCCCGCAACCGCCGCTCCGGCGGCCGGAGCCCCGGCCGGAACCTGACGGCCCGCGCGCTCGTCAGACCCGGGCGGCGCCCCGTATCTCCAGGCCGTCGAGCAGCCGCTGGGTCGCCTCGGCGATCTCGGCCACGGCACGGTCGAAGACCTCCTGGTTGTGCGCGGCGGGCGCACGGAAGCCCGACACCTTGCGCACGTACTGCAGAGCGGCGGCTCTCATCTCCTCCTCGGTGGCCTCTTCGGGGATGGCTGGTGGACGAAGCGTCTTGATGCTGCGGCACATGCCTCCAGTGTGCGACGCGCCACTGACAACGCGCCTCAGGACCTGCGCTCCCCGAGCCGCTCGATCGCCGGGATGACGTAGCTCCCGTCGAGAAGGGCCTGGCCGGGCAGGTGGAGCCGCAGGATCGGCCGGAAGCCGCCGGCCGGCACCGGCACCCAGTTCGCCTCCCCGGCCGGGTCCTGCGGCCGTTCCGCGGACAGGCGCAGCGTCAGCGAGCCGTCGGCACCGCGGACGAGCCCGGGCGTCCGGTCCCCGACCGCGTACCGGTCCGCCGCGTTCGCGACCAGGTGGCCTCCGGGACTGTCGTACACGGTGAGCGACCAGAACGCCCGGACCGGAGGCGGCTGGGCGAGGCGCAGCTCGTAGACGTGGGCACCGTCGAGCGGGCGGCCCCCGGAGTCACGGGACGCATGTGCGTAGAGCGCTTCGTACCCATGGGGCAGCCAGCGCCCCCGCCGTGCCGCGACCGCCCGCACCAGGTACGACGCCTCACGGTCGGAGATCGTCCACTCCGGTGAGCCGAGCGTGCCCACACCGAAGTGGTCCAGGTTGTGGTCGCGCAGGTGCGGAACCATCTGCCAGGCGCCCGGAGGACCGGCCGGTACCGCGGGGCGGCGGGCCGCCTCCTCCACCCGCAGCCGGCCCAGCGCGAGCCCCCGCCTCAGCGCACGTACGAGGACGGGCCCGGCCGAGACGTACGGCGAGAGGCCCTCCTCCAGGAGCCCCAGGGGCTGGAAACGGTCCTGGTACGCGCGATCGGCGGCCGCGGGCGGGAAGTCGCCCATCCACACCCGGAGCTCTTCGAAGAACCGCAGTTCCCCCGGCACCCCGGGCTCCGTCGCCGGCAGACCGGTCCGATGGGCGCGGTCGCCGAGATGCGTGAGCGTGAGCTCCTGCTGGAGCGACCTGACCCGGGGCATGTCCTCGGGCCCGTCGCACGCGAGGCGGCCGACGACGGAGACGACGGAGGTGGGAGCGTCGATCACCCCCGACACCCCGTCGGGCACGGTGCCGGCCCAGCCGGGCGGCACGATCATCCAGTCCCCCTCCCCCGCGCCGGTGGCCCGGGGGCCCAGGTAGGCGAAGGCGTTGCCCCACGCGTCCACGAACTGCAGCACGTAGTACGCCCCGCCGGTGTCCGGCACATGCAGTCTGACCGGCCCTCCGGAGAGGTCGAGCTGGGCGAGAGCATCGACGAGGTCGGCCGGGGCGAAGGGGACGTGGGTACCGGGCGTGGCCGGCCCCTCCGCGTGGGCGAAGTCGTTGAACGGCGCGGGCGCCAACGTCCCGCAGCCCTCCTGGAGACAGGCCTGGACGGCCGACAGCTGACGGACGAGCGGCGACCCGTAGACGTACGCGTCGGCGGCCAGCGCCGTGATCGCGTCCGGCTTCAGGCCGCCTCGCCCCGGTTTCACGTCAGATGACCGGCTTCGCCCGGTGGGCGCACAGGGCCCAGATCACGAAGGTGTCGAGCGCGATGGAGATGATCGCCCACACGGGCTGGTACGGCAGCCAGACGAAGTTGGCGATCAGGTTCAGCGCGGCCAGCCCGATGCCCACGCCCCAGGCCCATGCCGAGCCCTTGAGGACGCCCCATCCGACGACCACCAGGAACACCCCCAGGATCAGGTGGATCCATCCCCAGGCGGTGACGTCGAATTTGAACGTGTAGTTGCTGATGCGCGTGTACACCTCGTCGGACGCGATGCCCGCGATCCCCTTGACGACGGCGAGAATGCCGTCGACGAGGAGCACGACCCCCGCGAACATGGCCCCGGTGGCCGCCCAGGGATCGGGGGCGGAGGGTCGGGCGGGGCCGGGTGCGGATGCTGACTGGGTCATGGAATACCTCCACTCGACGGGCCGCCCCGGACTGCTGCGGGCAGATCCGACCCTGTGCGACGGCCTCCCCCGCCACGACCTGGACGCGCCCGTTCGGGTGACAGCCCTGATCAGGGCGCTCCCACGGTGACGGCCTGCCCCTGCGCGGCGACGGTGAGCACCACCCGCTCCATCTTGCTCGTCAGTGCCAGGACCGCCCATGCGGGGCCCCACACCCGGCAGGAGAGGACCGCCGGAAAGGCGTCGCACATGGTTGACCGGCTGCCCGCGCACCGGGACGGCCTGGCTCCCGGACCGGGACTCCACCCGCCACCCGGCCGCGACCCGCCGGCTCACCACCCGGTCGAGGATCAGCCCGCGCTGCGTGACGTCAGGGGCCCCTCCGCTCGTCCCGCGTAGTACCCGGGAGGGGGTTCGAGTGACGCCTCGCACCGGTGTGCCGCACGACGCCTCACGGGGCTCACCTCCAGGTGTCGAGATCTCCGCCCCGCCACTCGATCAACTCCGGCTGGTCCAGATCGATCTCCTGGACCCCCTGGGCGAGCCCGGCCCGGCGAAGGAACGAGGCGACGTCCCCACGCCCGTGCGCGAGCCCGACGATCTGCCCGCGTACGGTCACCCGCCGCCCGCCGGTCGGCGACGGCGGGTACACGATCACAGGTGGGTGTCCGGACATGCCTCCACGGTCTCCCGCGCCCCGCCGGCTCGCATCCTGGAGCCCACCAGGGCGGCCGGGGGCCGAAGCCGCAGCGAAAACGGTGTGAGCAGCAGGAGAGCCGCCGCTGCGACGGCGGCGCGCGCGCCGGTGGAGGCGGCCGGCACTCCCTACGGCCGGGCGGCGACGGCGTCGACCCCCGCCGCCCTCAGCTTGCGCGCCAGGAACTCCATTTCGGGCAGCGTGCCGGAGTGTTCCCCGGTCAGAACCGTGTGCAGGACTGACCTGATGTTCGCCAGATCGACACCGAGTTCGACCCTCAGCACGCGCATGATCGCGGTGCCACCCGCCGATGGATCCACCTGAAGCCGCGCCGGTCCGTGGTCCGCGAGCAGTCGGGCCCGCAGCTCCGCCGGCACGTCGTCGTCCCCGCACGAGAGCACCGCGCATCCGCAGGCCGGGCAGTTGATCCCGGTGTCCCAGCGCAGGGAGCCGCCCACCAGAGCATGGGTACCCCATCCCTCCAGCTCCGCGCCGCAGTCCGGGCATCCGGCGGAGAACCCGACCGACTCGTGGACCGACGGTTCCATGCTCATTCCTCCAGGACGAAGGGCGGACGACAAACCGGAAAACACACCGGGCGCGGAGGCACACTGGCTAGGGTCGTCGGCATGAGTGCCGCGACAGCCGCCATGATCACCGCCGTCGTCGGAGTGCTCGGCACGCTCTTCGCACCGGTGGTCACGAGCCGGGTGGCGAAGCGGCAACGCGCGGAGGAGCGCCGGGTCGAGGAGCGGCGACGGCACTTCGAGGAACGGCGCGCCGCGTACACCTCGATGAACCGAGCGACCCGCCACTTCCATACCCTCCTCAAGGACGCCCTGCACCGCATGCGTGACGGGGTCTATACCGACGAGGACCGCGCCGGCCTCGAGGAAGGCCGGCGCGACTACCGCGACAGTTACGCCGAGGCTCAGATGATCGTTCCCGACGCGGTCCTCGCCGCTTCCCGCCGGCTCAACGTCATCCTCGCCGGGGTGGACGCCGCGCTCAAGCGCGTCGACAGGGGCCTCCCCCGCGACGGGGAGACAGCCGAGCGGCTGCTCCTGGAACTCGGAGCCGCGGATCCGGAACTCACCGCCATGCATCACGTCATGCGCCAGGACCTCGGTGCCCCCGGCCGGAGCGCCGCCGAAGACGCGTGAGCTACCGGCAGTGGCCGGGGCCGTGGTACGTCTCTGCTGTGTCGTCGGCCGAGTGGCCGCGTCGCCAGACCGACGCAGGGTGGAGGAACGGTGCTTGCACGCAGCCGCGGAGTGCTGGGAGTAGTGGGTACGGCAACCGATGGAGTGGAGTCGCTGCGCACCGGACTGGTGGAGCCGGCCGTCGCGCGGGGCTGGCGGGTCACCGTGACCCTCACACCGAACGCCGGCCGCTGGCTGCGGGCGACCGGCGAGTGGGAGCGGCTGGAGTCACTGACCGGTCTGCCTGTGCGGGACGCACCTCGCCTTCCGGCCGAGCCCCGCCCGCACCCGGTGGCCGACTGCCACGTCGTCGCACCGGCCAGCGCGAACTACGTCGCCAAGCTCGCGACGGGCATCGCGGACAACCAGGCCCTGACGCAGGTGAGCGAGGCGCTGGGCACGCTCGGCGTGCCGGTGGTGGTGTTCCCCCGGATCAACGCGGCACATGCGCGGCACCCGGCGTGGGAGGGACACATCGAGGCTCTGCGCAGGGCGGGCGTGGAGCTGGTGTACGGACCGGACGTCTGGCCCCTGCACGAGCCGCGTCAGGGCCCGGCGGTCCAGGAACTCCCCTGGGCGACGATCCTGGAGTGCGTGACTGCCCGGACCCGTTGACGTACGGCCTCCCTAGGATGGCCCGAGGTACACAGGCCGACGGACGGGGTGGGAGATGTCAGGCCGGGTCACGACGGTGAGCAGCAACGGGACGTACTCCTTCAGCAAGCCCAACCGCGAGTCCGTCACGCTGGTGGCCGGCCTCGGGGTCGAGGGAGACGTCCACGCGGGCGGGACGATCCGCCACCAGTTCCGCATGACCTACGAGCCGGACCTGCCCAATCTGCGTCAGGTACACCTGATGCACGAGGAACTCTTCGACGAACTGGCCCTCAAGGGTTACGACGTGGCCCCGGGCCAGCTCGGCGAGAACATCACCACCCGTGATGTCGATCTGCTCGGCCTTCCGACGGGCGCCTTGCTGCACCTCGGCGACGAGGCGGTGGTGGAGGTGACGGGTCTGCGCAATCCGTGCGCGAAGATCAACGACTTCCGTCAGGGCCTGCTCGGCGAGGTCTTCGCGCTCGACCCCGTCTCGGGGGACTTCACGTTCAGGTCCGGCATCATGGCCGTGGTCCGCCACGGCGGGACGGTCCGCCCGCGGGACGCCGTCGGGATCGAGCTCCCGCCCGGCCCGCACCGCCCGCTGGAGCGCGTCTGAACGCGGGAGACCGTGCGCCTGCCGCGTCTGAGCGCGCGGGAGGCCGTACTTCTCCCCGCGTCTGAGCGCGGGAGGCCGTAGCACGGGAACCGCTCAACCCTGCTCGAAATGGAACGACTTGATGAAGCGGTCCCGGGGCTGGGTGACCGCGAAGAGGATGCACTGCACCAGTGAGTGTGCCGTGAGGGTGGAGCCGGACGTGCGACGAGTGGTCCCCACTCCTCCGAGAGCGGGTCACCGTTGTCGAAGCCGGGCGGGTAGAGCGACATCATCCTGCCCCCCTGAGGCCGGAGGCGCTGGGAGAGGATCTCGGCGAACCCTGCCTGGGCGCTCTTCGCCGCGTAGAAGGCGGCGTGGGCGTCGGAGCCCGCGCCCTGGATCGCGAGCGCACGGGAAGGTGAGGGTGGCTCGGTGGACGTCCATGCGGATAACGTGTGCCACAGGATGCCGGTGATCCTCAAGTCACTTGCTCCGCGGAGAAGTTGCCCCACGGAGGGAGACCGCCGGTGCCGCAGGCGAACGAAGACCCGGTGCTGGAGCAGGCCCTCAGGGATCTGGCCTGGTACGAGCGCATCATGAGGCGCTCCCGCCGCTGGGCCGCCGTCACGGAGTTGACCGCGCTGGCCACCGGGGCGGGCGCGGTGGTCGCCGCAGGCATCCAGGCCCCCGCCGCCGTCACCGCATCGATCGCCGGGACCACACTCTTCGTCGGCGGGTTCCGCCAGTTGTTCCATCACGCGGAGCGTCACGTACAGGCCGCCGAGGCCTGGTCACGGCTACGGCTCGCGATCCAGCGCTACACCCTGGTCGCCGAGGCCGACAGGAGCGACGACAACCGACAGCGCCTCCTGGAGGAAGTCGAAGCCGTCGCCGACACGGAGCTGCAGAGCTGGGCCACCAGCCGCCGCCTCGCGCAGCCACCGCCCGGGGGCCAGGCACTGCCGTAGGCGCGGCCGCCGCCACCGGAACGGGCTGCCCGTACCGCGGGACACTAGTAAAGTTTGACCAGTAGGCTGTGAGGCATGCGGTCGAGGCCCGATCGCGCCGCCGTGCGCAGCCGGGCCGGTTACCGCGGGAACCCGACCACCAGGAGGAGACCCGTGCCGGAGAGCCCGACGGAGACGACGTTCGCGCATGAGACGGCGGTGCCCCTGCTGCCGTGCTCGACGGTCCAGGAGACGCTGGAGTTCTTCCAGGCCCTCGGCTTCGAGGTCACCTACCAGCAGACGAAGCCCTACCTCTACCTCGCTCTGCGCCGCAACGGCTTCGACGTGCATTTCGGCAAGCCGCCCAAGGGCCACGATCCGAGCCGGGAGGACGGCGGCGGATGTCTGGTCATCGTCGACACCGTCGCGCCGTATCACGCCGCGTTCACCCGGGCCATGCGGGCCGCCTACGGCAAGGTGCTGGTGACCGGGCGTCCACGCATCACGCGCTTCCGCCCCGGACAGACCCGCTTCACTCTCATCGACCCGTCCGGCAACTCGCTGATCTTCATCCAGCGCGACGAACCGGCAGAGCTCGAGTACGGCGGTTCCAAGAGTCTGCACGGGCTGGCGAAGGCTCTCGACAACGCCCGTATCCTCCGCGAGTTCAAGAACGACGACCGCGCCGCGTTCCGGGCCGTCAAGTCGGGTCTGCGCAGGCACGGACCAGAGGCGCCGGCCATCGACCGGGCACTGGCACTGGCGGCCCTCATCGAGCTCTCGACCGCCTTGGACGAGCGGGACGGGATCGACGACTGGATCCAGGAGCTGGAGACGATCCCGCTCACCGACGCGGAACGACTGCGGGTGAAGAGCGAGCCGGGCGGCGCCGAACACCGGGAGGCAAAGCCACCGCGGGCGTAACCGCGAGCGCCGTACTCCGCCCCGTGCGGCACTGCCCGTCCCCACGCCGTCCCGAACGCGCACGGGCGCCGGGACAGTGTTCCCGGCGAGTCCTTGGAAAGTCGCCTCGACGGGTGTCCGCGCCTCTCACAGGTGCCACGTTCGCGGCCACTCAGTCGAGACAGAACTCGTTGCCCTCGACGTCCTGCATCCCGAGGCACGACTCGTTGAAGCCGTCGGCACGCAGTAGTCGCCCGCGTACCGCGCCGAGCGCGACCAGTCGTGCGCACTCGGCCTCCAGTGCGGCGACGCGCTCCTCACCCACGAGTCCGGTGCCGACCCGCACGTCGAGATGCACCCGGTTCTTGACGACCTTGCCCTCGGGAACGCGCTGGAAGAACAGTCGCGGGCCCGCACCCGAGGGATCGATGCATGCGAACGCCGAACCCTGACGCTCAGGCGGCAGCGCGCGATCGAAATCGTCCCAGCTGTCGAACCCCTCCGGTGGCGGGGGTACGACGTATCCCAACACCTCACACCAGAAACGGGCGACGCGCTCAGGGTTCGCGCAGTCGAAGGTGACTTGGACCTGCTTGATCGACGCCATCGGCCCACCATAGGGGTTCGCCTCCACGGGCTCACCCCCTGCGCGTCCGCCGGGGCGGCTGCCCGAGGAATTCCGGACCTGCGTGCGCGTCCTGCCGGGTGGCCCGGCACCACCCTCGTGGTCGACGGCGGCTCTCCGGCCCGCTCCCCGCGCCCGCGGGGATGGTCCTGAGCTGATGCAGGAACACCCTGGTCTGATCAGCCTGTCGACCGGTGTCCGTGAACTCACGGTCAGCGGGTGGGCGGATGGCCGCTCCGACCCGGCGGGCATCCGCGATGCCCGCCGGGTCCACGGCCGGACCATGTCACCGAACTCCACCTGCTCGACCGGCTGCCGGGGCCGTTCGCCAGAGGGGCCATGGTCCCCCCGGAAGGCTGTCGCTCCGCCCGCACCAGCTCTGCGGGGGCGAAGGCCTTTCCCCGCGCTAAGGAAGCGTGAGTACCAGCTTTCCCGTCGTGCGGCCGGTGTCGCCGAGAGCGTGCGCCTTGGCGGCCTCGGCGAGCGGGAAGCTTCCGGCGATGGTCGCGCGCAGCTTGCCGCCCTCGACCAGTTCGGCGATCGCGTTCATCCCTGCGTGGTCGGCCTCGACGAGCATCTCCACAGCCCGGACACCCAACTTGTCGGCCTCCTCGATGAAGTCCGTCGCGCCGCTGGGCAGGAGCGTGACGAGGAGACCGCCGGGACGCAGGACGCGCAGCGAGCGGAACCGGTAGTCGCCGCCGATCGTGTCGAGCACGACGTCGACGTGACGGACGGCCTCGGCGAAGTCGGTCTTCTGGTAGTCGACCGGTTCGTCGACTCCGAGCTCGCGCAGGAAGTCGTGTTTGGCCGCGCTGGCCGTCCCGATCACGTACGCGCCGCGCGCCTTGGCGATCTGCACCGCCAGATGGCCCACCCCGCCGGCGGCGGCGTGGATCAGTACCCGCTGACCCGGCCGCACGTCTGCGGTGTCGACGAGGGCCTGCCAGGCTGTCAGCGCCGCGAGCGGGAGCGCGCCTGCCTGCTCGTGGTCGACGGAGGCGGGCTTGCGGGCGAAGGAGCGAGCCGGCGCCGTGACGTACTCGGCATGCGAGCCGGCACCGTACGGGTAGGGCAGCATCCCGAAGACCTCGTCTCCGGGCTCGAAGAGGGCGACCCCGAGGCCGACGGCCTCGACGACCCCGGAGACGTCCCAGCCGAGGACGAAAGGCGGCTCCTTGAGGAAGCCGCCGTTCTCGCGGTGCTTCCAGTCGGTCGGATTCAGTCCCGCCGAGCGCACCCGCACCAGCAGTTCGCTCGGTCCGGGGGCGGGCCGCTCCACTTCTACTTCGTCGAGTACCTCGGGGCCGCCGAGGACGGTCTGGCGGATGGCTCGCATCGTTTCAGCAGTGCTCATACCCCCAAGCGTGCCGGGGTCGGCGGATCAGGAAAATGGCAAGATTGCCAATGTCCGATAGGATCGTGCCATGCACCATGTGGAGCGTGTCGTGGTCCTGGCGCTCAGAGGGGTCTATCCCTTCGAGCTCGGCATCCCCAGCCGGATCTTCGGTGCGGCGGACGGCCGGTACGAAGTGTTGACCTGCAGCGTCGACGGCCGCCCGGTCCGTACGAACGCCGATTTCTCGGTGACCGTCGAGCACGGCCCCGAGGTGCTCGACACCGCTGACACGGTGGTGATCCCGCCCATCTCCCCGTCGGACGTCACCGCGCGGCTGTCCGACGAACTGACGGCCGCGCTTGCGCGCATCCGCCCCGACGCCCGCATCGTCTCGATCTGCACCGGCGCCTTCGTGCTGGCGGCCGCCGGTCTGCTCGACGGGCGCCGGGCCACCACGCACTGGCAGACCGCCGAGCACTTCCGCGCCATGTTCCCGGCGGTGGACCTCGACCCCGGCGTGCTCTTCGTCGACGACGGCACGATCCTCACCTCGGCCGGCGCCGCCTCCGGTGTCGACGTCTGCCTGCACCTGATCCGCAAGGACCACGGCAGCGCGCTGGCCAACACGGTGGCGCGCCGTTGCGTGGTGCCGCCCTGGCGGGACGGCGGTCAGGCGCAGTACATCGAGCAGCCGGTCCCCGCGCCCTCGGCCGCCGGTACGGCGGACACCCGCCAGTGGGCCCTCGAACGCCTCGGTGACCCCCTGACACTCGCCGACCTCGCCGGCCACGCCCGGATGAGCCTGCGCACGTTCGCGCGCCGGTTCAACGACGAGGTGGGCGTCTCCCCCGGTCGCTGGCTCATCCAGCAGCGCGTGGCCCGCGCCCGGCATCTGCTGGAGTCCAGCGACCTGCCCGTGGACCAGATCGCAGGCGAGGTGGGTTTCGCGACGGGCGCGTCTCTGCGCCAGCATCTGCACGCTGCGATCGGCGTCTCGCCGCAGGCATACCGCCGTACGTTCCAGGCGATGCACTAGCCGGCCCTCGACCGCCTGGACGACCCGGCGCCAGGAGTCGCCGCCGCGGTCGGGGTCCTCGCCATCGGTTCGTCGAACCCGGTCGCCGGCACGGCCTCGTCGCGGCGCCCTCCGAGGCCCTTCTGCCGATCTCCACGGTTTCGCTGCACCCCTCCGGCGACCGGTGGATCAGGCGCACGAAGTTGTCGTGACCGGGATCGCCCGGTCGCCGAACAGCCCCGGACCGCACGGGCGGCCGGGACGGCGCAGCCCTGTCAGGTCAGTTGGTTCAGCCGTTGTACGGAGCGGCGACGTCCAGGACCCAGGTGATGCCGAAGCGGTCGGTGAGCATGCCGTACAGCGGTGCCCACTGTGCGGGCTCCAGCGGACGCACGACGGCCGAGCCCTCAGCGAGCTTGCCCCACAAGGCGCTGATCTCCTCGGCGGTCTCGCCGCGCACGGAGACGAAGAACGGGTTCTCACCCTGGTTCCAGGGCAGCCGCGAGGGCACGTCGTAGGCCATGACGTGGAAGCCGTCGTCGCCGGCCACCTCGCCCCACATCACCCAGTCCGCCTCGCTCTCATCCTGCACGGCGCCCGCGTCCTTGTAGGTGACCGCGACGCTGCGTCCGCCGAAGACGGACTGGTAGAAGTCCAGCGCCTCACGTGCGGTGCCCCGGAAGTTCAGGTGGGTGGTGGTCTTGAAAGCCATGACCTGCTCCTTGCTTCATGTGACGAACACACGCTGGTCGCCCAGGCTCCAGCGGCGGCTGCCGTGACCAGGAGCGATGCTCCCGAACGGCTCGGATGCCACGATGACAGGGGTAGCGGACAGGTCGTGTCCTGCACTGTCTGCCGCGATACGTCCTCGCGGCAGCTCTGCTGCTTCAGGCGCACCGTGACTGGTCCGGCGACAATCTCGCCGAGCGCCTCGACATCACCTCGCGCACCGTGCGCCGTGACATCGACCGCCCGCACGAACTCGGCCGCCCGGTCATCACCGTCGAAGGACCGCCGACGGGTACGCCCGCCTGGCACATGTGTGGCCTCTTCAGCCGGTGCTCGCCGACGTGCGCCTCGGCCGACCCAGGCGTCGAGGTCGTCCGTACTGTGGCGCGCTCCGCCTCGCCCCGGGACGAAGGTGGTCGGAACGGAGCCCACGACACTCGCCACGCTTCGGTCGGCGCCCGCGACCGGCCGCCTCCCCCACGCGACCAAGCCCGTCGATGTCGGACGGAGATGACGAAGGCCCCCAACCATGATCGGTTGGGGGCCTTCGCACTGGTGGGCGCGGACGGTTTCGAACCGCCGACATCTGCTTTGTAAGCCTGGCGCCGACAACCGGACGGCCTTAGCTGGTCAACGGCGGTACTGCAGCGCCAAGCCCATCAGGGCCTGCCCGCACCGCCTGACGCCCCAACTGACCGTGGGTGACCGCTCAATCTGGCACGGATCTGGCACGCGTGGCTCGCGCTGCCCTATGTCACGCCGCGGCCGGGCTGGCCCCGTGGCGTTGGTAGAGACCCTTCATTTGCTGGATCCAGAAGCTGAACTTCTCGTCCTTCGATGCACTCACGGGCAGAAGTTGGAGCTCCTTAGCCAACTGATAGAAGCCCGGGCCGGCGTCGTTGGCATCCAAGTAGTTCACCAGCGCCGAGAGCATGAGAGGAGGATCGGAAGGGGCACTCTCTTGATCCCGCTCCACGATCAGCCCTAGCAGATGGCCCATGGCTGCTCGCTCGTCAGCACGCTCGAAGTCGAAGCTCCTGCAGCCGGTTCGCCTGGCCAGGGAGACGTTGAGCTCGGTGTACGAGGTGACCTTGCCAAGCTTCGCCCGCTCGACAAGGAAATCTCGCCCGGTGTCTACCAGCAACTCCCACTCACTGTCCGCGCGGCCGTATCCAGGCATCCCGCCCCCTCAACAGAACCAATCAGTAAGCGGGAACGTACAGTGCTGGACGAGGGACCACAATCGCCCGATTGGCGGGTACTGGGCGAGCGACTGGCCCAGGCACATGGGCCGGTCGGTTGTGTGAGCTGTCCTCAGCTGACAACCCACAGTGACACCCAGTAGAGTCAGACACTCAAAAGGTGCCCCCCACATCTGCTGTGACGTGAGCTCGGCTCTCACATCGCCGCAGGTCGGAAGGCACCTTTCGTTGTCTATCTGTCGGATCGCCTTACTCCGCTCAACCGTCCTGGGTGAGACTGAGCCGACGTTGAGGGGAAGTCACGGATGAACTTCGCAGAAGTGGTCGCTGCCTACGGCCAGGACGCCAAACAGCGGCTGTCTGGGCCTGGGCAGCGTGAGGCCCTTCTCATCACCCCGGTCTCTAATCTCGTCGAGCAGGCGGGAGCCTTGCTTGGGCTGTCTGTGGTGGCTCACAACGAGGTGGCTGAGCTGGACGGAAGCGTGAGACCAGATTTCGGAGTCAGGGTCAACGGGGTCATTACGGGCCACGTCGAGCTGAAGGCTCCTGGCGTCAGCCTTGACCCTTCGTCGTATGGCATCTCGACGCACAACTACAAGCAATGGCAACGACTTCGGGAACTGCCCAACCTTCTCCACACAAATGGAACTGAATTTCGTCTCTGGCGTTACGGCGAGCTTGTAGACACGCCTGTTCATATCCATCGAGTTGACCTGGTCAGCGAGAGTGGGCGTTTGACGGCGCCAGGCAGGCTCGAACTGGTCTTCAACTCCTTCTTGCAGTGGTCCCCCACACCCATCGTGTCAGTGCCAAAACTGGTCAGCGTTCTGGCACCACTGGCTCGCCTTCTCCGCGAAGAGGTGCACGAAGCTCTGCGAGCCGAACGCCGCGCCATCAGGGCAGGTGCCGATGCAGCGCGTATGCCATTTACGGGTATCTCGAAGGACTGGAGAAGACTGCTCTTCCCGCAAGCCACGGATTCCGAGTTCTCAGACGGGTTCGCACAGACTGTTGTATTCGCTCTCCTCCTTGCACTCAGCGAAGGAATCGACCTTGACAACGAGCCGATCCGCGAGATTGCACATCAGCTCGAAGGTCATCACTCGCTCATGGGTAGGGCACTGAATCTACTTACGGAGCACGTCGAAAAAACTCCGACCTGGTCAGCCATAGAGATTATCCTTCACGTTCTTGCTGCCGCAGATTGGGGCCGCCTGGGCCGAAACGGCGACGAGCTGTACCTACACCTCTACGAGGACTTTCTAGCCTCCTACGATCCGGAGAAGCGCCGCAGCTCCGGTTCGTACTACACACCTGTTCCCGTGGTCGACGCTATGGTGCGGCTCACTGATCTCGCGCTCAAGCACTACATGGGGAAACCCGATGGATTTCGTAACCCACATGTCAACATCGTCGACCCCGCTATGGGTACGGGGACCTATCCCCTCTCGATTCTTCGGCACGTAGCAGGTGAAGCCGCGGCTCAATACGGGCCGGGAGCCGCGCCTGAAGCTGTGAGCAATGCTGTCTCTCGCACCTACGGAATTGAACTTCAGTCCGGTCCGTTCTCCGTTGCCGAACTTCGCATTAGTTCCACTATCAGTGATCTCGGAGCCGACCTCCCGAGCGATGGACTCAACCTGTTTGTTGCGGACACTCTCGAAGATCCCTACAGTGCGAGCGACAGCCAACTATCCTTCACAGCGCAACTGATTGCCCGGCAACGTCAACGCGCCAATCAAATGAAGCGGGAACGCAATGTCCAGGTCTGCATTGGCAACCCGCCCTATAAGGACCACGCTGGCGGCGTGGGAGGCTGGGTCGAAAACGGCGCCGACCCCGCTACGGGCAAACCGCCGCTTGAGGCGTTCAAGCTGCCCGGAAATGGCAAGCATGAACGTCATCTGAGTAACCTCTATGCCTACTTCTGGCGCTGGGCAACCTGGAAGGTTTTCGAGTCCACCAACCAACCAGACGAGCGTGACGGCGGTAACGGCGTCATTTGCTTCATCACCGCCACCGGCTACCTCGCAGGTCCTGGCTTCAAAGGAATGCGCGAGTATTTGCGCAGAATGTGTTCCCACGGGTGGATCATTAACGTCACACCCGAAGGGAAGCAGCCCCCAGCAGCCAACGCGGTCTTCAATATCGAGACACCAGTCGCTATTGCCCTGTTCCTGCGCAAGCAAGGAGTCGACGACACCAAGCCGGCCGAAATCAAGTACATCGACCTACACGGCACCAAGAAGCAGAAGTTCGAACAGCTTTCCGCTCTCACATTCGACCACCAGCACTGGCGCAACGTGCGTCCCGAATGGACAGCTCCATTCACCCCCTCGGCTGCAACTGGATGGGATGACTACCCCGCAGTAGATGACCTTCTTCCTTGGCGAGCAAACGGCATCATGGCCGGACGCTCTTGGGTATACGCCCCCACTCCGGGCGTGCTTGATTTCCGCCTCCGCAGCGTAATCAACGAAGATGATCCGGCAGTGAAATCTCAGAAGTTCAAAGAAAAGCGCGACGCTTCTTTGGTTAAGACGAAGAAGCCCTTGCCAGGGGCAGACACGGAACAGGAAACCAATATCCCGTTTGGTCGGATCACGATGCTTACGGAGGCGCACGCAGTACGTTGCGGGTTCCGCATGCTCGACCGACAGTGGCTCATCGCTGATTCCAGGCTACTAAGCCAACCCTCACCCACCCTGTGGGAGGGGCGCGTCGACGGCCAGGTCTTCGCTATTGAACTGCACTCAGAGTATCCGAAGGCTGGACCCGGAATCGTATACACCAACCTAATTCCGGACGTGCATCATTTTCGCGGCAGTGGCGGGGGACGCGCCCTACCTAAACTTCACCCTGACGGCACACCGAACGTCGCACCAGGTCTAGTTGACGCACTGTCAAGGCTCATGGGCGTACCCATTTCACACGACGACATTTTCTCCTACATTGCGGGCATCACTGGGCACTCTGGCTTTGTCGCCCAATTCGACGACGAGCTCCGTACACCCGGAGTGAGAGTTCCCGTGACGAAGGATCCACATCTATGGGCGCGAGCCTGCCAGTTGGGAGCGCATGTCCAGTGGCTTCACACCTACGGCGAGGCTGGCAATCATCCACAGGGTCTTACAGAAATTCGAGATCCAGCCATCTCAGTTGACCACCCTAGTTATGCCGTAGCGGTAGGCAGCAATATGCCTACTGATTGGCGATACGACGCCTCAATTCGTTCACTGCACGTCGGAGCTGGAAGGTGGGACGGTCTCACTAAGCAGGCAGCTGAATACACCGTGGGCGGCAGAAAGGTACTCGACTCCTGGCTGGATTACCGCATGGCGGAGCCAAAGGGGCGCATCACGTCGCCACTAGACGAGATGAATGCACCGCAGTGGGATTCTCAATGGTCTACCGAGCTGACCAACTTGCTCAGCATTCTCACACAACTTGTGAATCTCGAAGATCAAATGAGCGACCTTCTCACAGACGTTATCGCCAGCGAGATTTTCACCCGACAGGAACTAGCTGCGGCCGGCGCACAATGGCCCACCACCGACGCAGACAGGCGCCCTCGACTGACCGTTACTGGGGGGCTGTTCGACGAGCTTCCCCCCGCCTAAGCGCGCGGCCTGGGCGAGTATGTCGCTCGCATGGAGACGGCCACCGCTGATCACAAGTGTCAGGACAAATGATCAACGGTGGCCGCAGGTCATAGTGTAGGACCTGCCGCCCAGCGGGCATCATTTTCAAGTCGTTGATGAGCTGGCTCACCAGGTGCCCTCGCCTCACGAGGGGCCGCCTTCCCCCCTTCCTTCTCGCGCTGCCGCTGATCGGCACCTCAACCCACTGCTCACCCCGGCTCCCATCCCGTCCGCCTTCGACCCACGCTCCGTGGAGCGGTCGTGGTTCGGGGCGTCAAGGTGGAGCGCGCCACTGTACGAACGACCTTGACGCCCTGGGCCGCGACTGCTCGGCTCTGCCTGGGTCGAAGGTGGTCGGGATGGGAGCCACCACGACGCTCACCACGCTCCGGCCGGCACTCGCGAACGGCGCCCCGTCCATCCCGGAGTCTGAGCGCCCCCGCCGGAGGCAACCTCTTGAAGCCGTAGCTGCTTCCGCACTGTGCCTCCTCGGGTCAGCCGAGGCCTTCCAAGCCTAGTTTCGCCAGGCGTGACCTGATGGCGCTTGGCTTGCGGTCGAACTGTTTCCCAAGGGCTTCCAGGTCCCGCTCTCCTTGCTGGTAGAGGGCGAGGAGGTGCGTGTCGTCTTCCTGGGTCCAGGGTTGGCCCATCCGGGGGTATCGGGCCCGGAGCACTTCTTGTGATTCCTGCTGTCTGCCCGGGCCTGCCTTGGGGTGTATCGACTCGATGATGCTGATTGGGAAGCAGCCGACCTCGGTGCCGGTTAGCCAGAGGGCGATGTGGTCGCTGTCGAAGGTGAGCCGGTCGGCGTAGATGGTCACCGCTCGCCGCAGGACGTCGCTGTCGTTCGGGTCCTGGCGGTAGTCGTTGAACGTGACGCGGAAGGCTGTGGGTACTGCCGGGGTCTCCATGGGACAAGCCTGCCCGCGCCCTCTGGTCGGGGGGAGGTTGTTTCTCGCCTGCCCGCTGCACGTGGCGCGCCGCCGGGCGGGGCCGCCGCTGGCGAAGACAGGGCGGCGGCCCCGCCGTCAAGGCGGCGCGTGCCCGCGCCGTGCGCGGGCCTTGATGAAGTAGAGAAAGTTCTACCGCACGCATGAGCTCGTACCGCTTGGCCGCGCTCTGTCGGCTTGGTGCTCATCTCGGCTACCGTTCCACTCATGCCTTCTGCACTGGACACGCCTCGAGGAGCGGCCGAGCTCGCCGAGTCTCTGCTTCCTCCGCTCGGGAACCGCTGGCTGCACACTCAGGCCGTGGCTGCTCGCGCTGAAGAGGCTTCTGCGGCTGTGCCAGAGGATGACCGGGACCTTCTGGTCGCCGCTGCGTGGCTGCACGACATCGGGTATGCACCCGAGCTGCGGGATACCGGCTTTCATCCGCTTGATGGTGCTCGCCACCTGGAGGCACTCGATGCGCCGGCGCGCCTAGTCCGCTTGGTCGCCCATCACTCTGGAGCGGTGTACGAAGCTGAACAGCGAGGATTGTCGGTGGAGCTGGCTGCCTACGACCGGGAAGACTCCGCGGTTCTGGACGCGCTGATCTTCGCTGACATGACGACGGGGCCTGCCGGACAGTCCTTCGACTTCGACGTCCGGATCGATGAGATCCTCGTGCGTTATGAACCGGGCAGTGAGGTGCACAACGCGATCAGTAAGGCGCGGCCCTACCTGAAGGGGGCTGTCGAGCGGACGCGAGCGCGCATGGTCGCTCAGCCGATGTAGGGCTCCGCTTGATCAGACAGGCCGCGCTCGATCCGCATCCGCATGGACGGGTGGATGTTCAGTTCGTCCAGCTTGCTCGGGTCGACGAAGGCGACTTCCTTGCTCTCGCTACTGGTCCTGAGTGCACCGCCAGTGATCCGCGCCGTGAAGCAGATCGAGAACTGTTGGCGGACCTCGCCGTCGTCGTAGGCCATGACGTGGCCGGGATCCGTGTAGAGACCGACCAGACCTGTCACCACGACGTCGAAGCCAGTCTCTTCCCTCGTCTCACGCACCGCCGCATCCGCAACCGACTCGCCTACATCGACACCGCCTCCGGGCAGTGCCCACAGATTGTTGTCGGTTTTGTGGATGAGTAGCACCTCACCAGCATCGTTGCGCGCAACAGCAGTGACCGAGGGGACGATGCTGTTCGCCTTCGGAGCGTTCGGATCATTGATGTAGTCGACGCGGGCCATGGTTCCAGCCTCGCACGACTGGTCACCGGAGGTACTAGGCGGTCCTACCTCGCTCCCACGCGTAGTCGAAGCTGCGCATGTAGTGCCGGAAGGTGCGGGCCCCGGGGATGTAGCGGAAGTGCAGAACGGGGTTCTGTCCCGCCGGCGCCCCCAGAACGTGTGGGTTCACCAACACGTCCTGGTCGAAACGGTAGATGGAGTTGTACAGGATCGTGTCGTGAAGCCTGATCTCGACGCCGGGTGTCTTTGCTGCTGGTTCGAGGTACCGGCGAGTTATCCGAGCGCGGGCAGCGAGATCGTCGCCGATGCCCTCCTCTTCGCCTCGCTGGCGAATCGTGGGCGAGTCTGGGTCCCCCAGGAGGACGCGGACCTGGGTGCCGGCCTTTGCCTTGTCGGCAAGCTGGTCCGGTAGGTCCGGGTGGCTGTCGAAGAGGAACAGTCCAGCGTAGACCAGGATCTCCACCTGGTCTGAGGCCTGCTCGATCAGCGAGGACCACAGCGACGCTGGGACCGCTCCGCGGTGCGGGTAGTACGTAACCAACTCGGATGTGCTCGCGGTCTCTGCCCGCTTCTCGACTGTCGGCCAGAGGTAGACCTCATCGACACCCAGGAAACTTGCGGCCTTCCAGCGGTGGCCTCGGTGGGGGGTGCGGTTGGTGGTGATCCACCGCTCGACGCTCTTCGGATCAACGCCGACGTGATCAGCAGTGGACTGGATCGTCTCGCCCTTCGCCGAAATCGCAGCCCGCAGGCGTTCGTTCGCCATGAGGTGTCCTTCCCGTTGGGACGTAGGGACGTTTTGACGGTAACTCAGACGTCCCTAAACGTCCAGACGGACCGTGATACGTCCATGGGCTCTCGCGGTCTCCTGTTCTCACCGGCAAGGGCCGGACAACAGCCGCTAGTTACAGGAGCCAAGACGATGCGACAGATTCCCGTCGACACCACGAACGCGACCGTGATGGTCGCCAAGGCCCCTCAGCCGAAGGTCAAGGACCGCCGTACCGGTGAGATCGCGCTCGACAAGGACGGCGTCACGCTGATGACGGTGGAGGTCATGTTCTCCACGCCGGACGAGGTGGAGATCCTCAAGCTCACCGTTCCCCAGCCGGGCGTCTCCGAGGACCTGGCCATGGGTACTCCGGTCGCGCTGACGGGGCTGGTCGCCTCGGCGTGGGAGAACGAGTTCAACGGGCAGAAGCGGCACGGGATCGCGTTCCGCGCGGTCGCGGTCACCTCGCTCGCCGCTGCGTCATCGGCCTCGAAGGCGGCCTGATCATGACCGGCTTCACGGTCGCCCTAGTGCTGGTTGTCGCTGCCGCAGTGATCCTGCGGTGGCGGCGCCCCGCCTGGTACTGGCTGGCCTTCGGTGCGGCCCTCGCCGCTGCGCGGGTCCTGGTCCGCTATGCCTCCGTGATGGACGCGTGCGGGCTGACCGTCCCGCCCTCCCGCTGGCGCCTGGCGTTAGCCCGGATGACCAACCGGCCCGTGCCGGAGTCCCGCGCCCCGCGCATCCTGCGCGTCCACCCCACCCGTACCGGCCTGGTGCTCCGCCTCAAGCTCCGCCCGGGGCAGGATGCCTTCGACGTCTCCGCCGCCTCGGACCGGCTGCGTCATTCGTTCGGCATGTACGGCGTGACCTCCCGTGAACTGCGCTCCGGCGTCGTCGAAGTACGGATGACCGGCTACGACGTGCTCAAGCGGGTGCAGATGCCCGTGAAGATCGACCCTGCACCGATGCGGGTCCCGGTCGCCCTGCGTGAGGACGGGGCAGTCCACTACCGCGACTACCACGCCGTGCCGCACGGCCTCACCCTCGGTGCCACCGAGTCGGGGAAGTCCGTCTATCAGCGCAACCTCGTGGCCGGCCTCGCACCGATGGACGTCGCGCTGGTCGGGATCGACTGCAAGCAGGGCGTCGAGCTCTTCCCGCTGGCTCGCCGGTTCTCCGCGCTCGCCGACAACCCTGACACCGCCTTGGAGCTCCTCGACGCGCTCGTCTCGCACATGGAGGACGTCTACCAACTGATCCGGGCTGAACAGCGGATCACGGTGAACGTGCCGGATGCGGAGATCGCCGCTGACATCTGGGACCTGCCCGACCACTTGCGGCCGGTGCCGGTTGTGGTCCTGGTGGACGAGGTCGCCGAACTCGCCCTCTTCGCCACGAAGGACGAGGAGAAGCGGCGCGACCGGATCATCACCGCGCTCATTCGGCTGGCCCAGCTCGGCCGGGCTGCCGGGATCTATCTGGAGATCTGCGGGCAGCGCTTCGGCTCCGAACTCGGCAAGGGCATCACCATGCTCCGCGCCCAGCTCACCGGCCGCACCGCCCACCGCGTGAATGACGAGTCCTCCGCCAACATGGCCTTCGGCGACATCGCACCGGACGCCGTCCTCGCCGCTATCCAGATTCCCACCGAGACTCCCGGCATCGCCGTCACCGGTGATTCCTCCGGAGGATGGGCCCGCATCCGCGCCCCGCACACCTCGCTCCGAGCGGCCGTGAACATCTGCAACCGGCATGCCGACCGCACCCCGGACCTGCCCGTCCTCGCAGCCTTCCGCCCTGCCGTCGGTTCCCTGGCTCCGGCCTCCGAGCCGCTCACCAAGGCTGCCCCGGCGACGGCCTGACTCCTCCCGCACCACCGGTCGGCGTGACCGCATCGCGCCAGGTCCCTACCCGCTCCATGCCTCAAGGAAGGGAGAGCGACTCCCATGTGTGAGCACATCGAGGACTTCCACCGCACCGTCCTGATGCTCGGCGCCCTGGCCCTGTACGCCGAGATCCCCGGCGCCGACAACGACTTCATCGACACCATCGGCCCGTCCCTGGCCGTATCGCTCCCGGAGCCGCCGCCGGGCATGTTCCCGCCCGGCTACGACCCCATCGGCGGCATCTGATGGCCCGGCCCGCGTTCCGGGTGGATGCCGTGCTGGTCCAGGCCGTCATCGCCGGTGCCCTGTCCTTCGCCCACCTCCACGACCTTGCCGCCGCCGCTGGCCAGGACGGATGGAAGGCCTGGGCCTACCCGATCAGCGTTGATCTGCTCCTGGTTGCTGCCTGGCGTCGCCTGCGCAGTGAGGGCCCGTCCCGGCTGGCCTGGTGCTGGTTCCTGATCGCGCTGTTCGCCTCGCTGGGTGCCAACGTCGCGACCGCCGGGTTCCTCGACCTCGCGCACCCGCCGGCCTGGCTGCGGTTCGGCATCGCGGGCTGGCCCGCCCTCGCCTTCCTCGGCGGCACCCTCCTCGCCCACTCCCACGCCGCCCAGGAGCCGGAGCTCGAGCCGGTTCCGCCGGCACCCGCAGCCCCGGAGCCCACTCCGGAAGTCGAGCGAGAGACCACCCCCGATCCCCGACCGGAGCCCATCGCCGCGGCTGCCGAGGACATCCCGGAACTCGCCCCCGCTCCCACCGCCCCGGCTGGTCCGCCGGTCCCGGCTGCGCTGGTCGACCACGCCCGCAAGCTCGCCGACGACCACCACGCCCGCACCGGCGCCCGGATCGACACCGAAACCCTGCGCGCCCGCCTCGGCGTCCCGTCCCAGCTTGCCGAGACCATCGCCGCCCAACTCGTCTGATCAAAAGGGAGATCCACCGCCATGCCCGTTCGTGACCACTTCCACTCCGTGATGCGGATCGGCCCGGTGCAGATCGGCACCCATCGCGACCGCCACGGCCGCACCAAACACGCCGCCGTCTGCAGCGCTGACCGGTGCGGCTGGTCCGCCGACTACTCCAGCCAGAGTGCCGCCCAGCTCGCCGCCCGCACCCACCGCTGCACCGCCCGATAGGAGACCGACCCCATGGACGTCCCGCTCTGGCTCGCCCTGATCGTCGTCGGCGCTCTCGGCATCAAGCTCATCCGCCCGCCGCTGTGGCTGGTCGCCGTCCTGCTCCTGGGCGGCTACCTCCTCGCGGACAGCTTCCTGGCCCCCGCCATCGACAGCGTCACCAAGTAACCGCCCTCGAAAGGAGACCCACCATGTTCAAGCCCAAGGTCCCGACCATGCCGCAGCCCACCGGCTTCATCACCCCGCCGGCCGTCGTCGAGCCGACCACCGTGGTCCAGCAGAGCCCCACACCGCTGGTCGCCTCGACCCCTGCGGCCCGGCCCACCGTCCAGCTCACGCCCGGCTCCGCCCTCGCGCTCGTGGGTGGTGGGGCGGCTGTCGTCCTGGTCGTCGGCGCGGTCCTGGTCTCGATGCTCCTCGCGGTCGCCATCACCGGCGCATCCGTCGCCATCTGCGCCCTGGTCATCCGCTCGCTCATCGCCTCCGACAACCAGCACCGCTGACCGGCCTCCGGGCGGTGCCACAAGCCGCCAAGCATCGCCACTGCCCGGACGGCCCACGAACTCCCTTCCAACCGCATCGAAGGAGAACCGTGGACACCCAAGCGCTCGCTCTCGCCTTACCGCTCATCGGCTGGGCCTCCCACACCGCCCTGCTCACCCACCGGCTCGCCACCGCCCGCCGGGACCCGCTCACCGGCCTGCGCACCCGCGCCGGATGGACCGCCCTCGCCGAGCGCATCATCCGCCGGCACCAGGACGCCATGGTCCTGCTGCTCGACCTCGACGACTTCAAAAACCTCAACGACTCCCACGGCCACGCCGCCGGGGACTTCGCCCTGGTCGTCACCGCCGAACGCCTCGCCACCTGGTGCGGCCGCAACGGCATCGCCGGACGCCTCGGCGGAGACGAATTCGTCGCCATCGCCCGCCAGGCCCCCGACCTCGAAAGCCTCCACCGCGCCCTGAACCAGCCCGTGGCCTACGCCGGACACCGGCTCCCGGTCTCCGTGTCTGTCGGCTCCTGCCACGTGAAAGACCTGGCGGTCCGCAGCCTCTCCGACGCGCTCGCCACCGCCGACAGCGCGATGTACGCGGCCAAGGGAACGTCCGGCCGACGCGGCCCCCGCACGCTCAACCGCTGATCTCAGCGCTCTGACCGGCCTCCGGACGGCGCACAAGCCGCCAAGCATCGCCGCCGCCCGGACGGTCCGGCCCCTTCCAACCGCAATCGAAAGGACCACCATCATGGCCCAGCACACCCCTCCCCCGACGCGTATCTGCCCGGACTGCGACGGCTTCCCCGCCGTCGCCATCGACACCGGCACCCTCCTCGACGACGGCACCCGCGCCACCCTCACGATCACCTGCCGCCCCTGCCAGGGCACCGGCACGACCCGCACCACGGTCCCGGCTCCGGCCGTCCAGCGGGAGCACGCGTGACGGACACCATCCTCACGGGTCTGGACCCGGCCACCCTCGGCGACCTGCTGCGAGTGGCCGGGTCCACCGGCTTCGACCGCTGGCAGGACCAGATCCGCCGCACCGGCGGCTGCTCCAACCCCATCCACCTCTCCGGCTGGACCCTCACCAAGGACAAGACCACCGGCCAGACCCTGCACCGCTACTCCACCGACACCGAGCCCGGCGGACGGCTCCGCGTCGCCTGCGGCAACCGCCGCGCCTCCCGCTGCCCGGCCTGCGCCTGGACCTACTCCGCCGACACCTACCACCTGATCCGCGCCGGACTCGCGGGCGACCAGGACAAGGACGTCCCCACGACCGTCCGCGACCATCCCCGCGTCTTCGCCACGCTCACTGCCCCGTCCTTTGGCCCGGTCCACAACCGCCCCGACACCGGCCGCTGCCGCTGCGGTGCCCAGCACACCGCCGATGACGATGCCCTCGGCACCCCGCTCGACCCCGACACCTACGACTACGCGGGCGCCGTCCTCTTCAACAACCACGCCGGGAACCTGTGGCAACGCTTCACCAACCGCCTCCGCCGCGAGATCGCCGCCCGCGCCGGCCTCACCCAACGCGAACTCAAGGAAACCGCACGCGTCTCCTACGGGAAGGTCGCCGAGTTCCAAAAGCGCGGGGCCGTGCACTTCCACGCCGTCATACGCCTCGACGGCCCGGACGGACCCGACAGCCCGCCACCCGCCTGGGCCTCCGTGCAGCTGCTCGACGACTCCATCCGCGCCGCCGCCGCGCACTCGTACACGACCATCACCGTCCCAGCCGCCGCCGGCCAACCAACCCGCGCACTTCGCTGGGGCACCCAGCTCGACATCCGCCCCATCCGCGCCTTCGACGCCGGGACCGACATCACCGAACAGGCCGTCGCCTCCTACGTCGCCAAATACGCCACCAAAGCCGCCGAAACGACCGGCACCATCGACCGCTGCATCGGCAACCGCGAAGCCCTCGTCCTCCTCGACGTACCCGACCACCCGCGCCGACTCATCGAAGCCTGCTTCGACCTCGACCCGCTCTACCCCGACCGGCGGCTACGGGCTTGGGCTCACATGCTCGGCTTCCGCGGCCACTTCTCCTCCAAGTCCCGCCGCTACTCCACCACCCTCGGCACACTCCGCCAGATCCGAGCCGACTACCGCGCCGCCCAGCAGCGCGAAGAACTCGGCCTGCCCGACCCCGACCAGGACCCGACCGTCCTCGTCCTCACCGACTGGCAGTACGCCGGACAAGGCCACAGTCCCGGCGAATCCATCCTCGCCGCCTCGATCGCCAGAGACCTGCAACACAACCGAGAAACCGCACGCGAAGCCCTCGCCCTAGAAGGAGAGATGACCGCATGTCTGACCGACTGCTCACGGTCGAGGAGGCCGCGCAACTCCTCGGTACAACCGCTCGCTTCCCTCGCCGTCTGATCGCCGAACGGCGGATCGTGTTCGTGAAGGTGGGGCGCCACGTCCGCATCCCTGAGAGCGCGTTGGTTGACTTCATCTCGGCCAACACCGTCCAGCCCATCGTCACAAGCCGGCGGCGCTTCGGGGCGGTGGCCTAATGGCGAACCAGAGAGGCAAACGCCGCCGGTTCGGTTCGGTCCGCAAGCTGCCGTCCGGCCGCTACCAGGCCCGGTATCCCGGCCCGGATGGTCTGATGCGTTCGGCGCCGGAGACCTTCCCCACTCAGACCGATGCTGATCGGTGGCTCGTCCGCAAGGAAGCGGAGATCCTCGACGGACGGTGGAGGAACCCGGACGACAAGGTCCTCTTCGGGGTCTACGCCGACGCCTGGTTCAAGGAGCGCGACTATGCGGCGACCACCCGCGAACGCAACGGCAGCGCCCTACGTCTCCACGTCCTGCCTACCTTCGCGAATGTGGTCCTGAGCGAGATCACCACACCGCAGATCCGCCGTTGGCGCGCCGGCCTCCTGGAGTCCGGTGTCGGTGAGCCGACGGTAGCCAAGGCGTATCAAATCCTCCGCGCCATTATGAACACGGCGGTCGATGACGAGGTGATCCAGCGCAACCCCTGCCGTATCAAGGGCGCTGGGGCGGCCAAGACAGCAGAGCGGCCTTTCCTCGATGTCACCGAGGTCTTCCAGCTCGCCGACGCCGTGCCCGCGCGCTTCCGGGTGTTCATCCTCCTGGCGGCCTTCACCGGTCTCCGCTTCGGGGAGCTCGCCGCGCTCCAACGCCATGACATCGACCTTGAGCGGCGGACCGTCGCCGTACGGCGTGCCCTGGCCGAGACTCGCACGGACGGCATCCTGGTCAAGACACCCAAGAGCGCGGCCGGTGTGCGTACCGTCGCCTTCCCGGCCTCGCTGACGGAGAGCCTGGCTGCGCACCTCGCGGCCTACGCCGAGCCGGGGCGCACTGGGCTCGTCTTCACGGGAGCGAGAGGCGGACAGCTTCGACGAAACAACTTCCGCCGCCTGTGGCTCCGGGCCCTGGAGACGACCGGTCTGGGAGACGTCCACTTCCACGATCTGCGCCACACCGGGAACACCCTCGCCGCGACCGGCGGTGCGACTACCCGCGAGCTGATGCAGCGGATGGGGCACTCCTCGGTGCGTGCCGCGCTGATCTATCAGCACCTGGTGAACGGCCGTGACCACGCGATCGCCGCTCACGTCGACGAGCAGATCAGAAAGGTCCGGCCTGCGGAGCCCGACGACGCATCTGGCACGTGACTGGCACGACGCCTCTCCTCCACCTCCACGGTTGAGGAACGAACAAGGCCCAGGCTCCCGGTTCTGTACCGGTGACCTGGGCCTTCGTCGTGCCTACTGCTGGTGGGCGCGGACGGTTTCGAACCGCCGACATCTGCTTTGTAAGAGCAGCGCTCTACCCCTGAGCTACGCACCCGTGGATGAGGCAACAGGTTACATGGCCCACGACCCCCCGCGGCAAACCGGTTCCCCTCAGGTCTGCCCCGCCGGTCCCCCCGGGCCGGGAGGACGGTACGGGGGATATCCCCACCCCGAGACGGTAGCCGTCCGGATCGTCCCCGGGGTGGGCCCGTACATACGGTGGAGCCACATCGGCAGCGCTCTCAGGGGGACCCCACATCATGACCATCCGTACTCGACGTACCGACGCCCTCGTGGCCACCGCCGGGACCGTGCTTCTCGTCGCCGCGCTCAGTGGCTGTGGCAGTGCGGATGCGGAGGACGCCGCTGCCGAGCACAAGTCGTTCGCCTTCAGTGGGAAGGCGCTGACCATCGACGCCGAGAACTCGACCCTGGATCTGGTGCCGGCCGACGTGGAGCAGATCGAGGTGACCCGCCGGGTCGACGGGTGGGTCGTGCTGGGCAGCGGGCCGGACCCCGTGTGGAAGCTCGAGGGGGACGAACTGCGGCTCCAGGTGAAGTGCCGGGCGGTGGTCAGCAACTGTGAGGCGCACCATGAGGTGAAGGTTCCGCGCGGGCTGGCCCTGACCGTGCAGGGGGACAACGGGGAGGTCACCGCGGCAGGCTTCACCGCGCCGCTCACGATCTCCGCCGACAACGGCGGGGTCACCGTACGTGACGCGTCCGGGCCGCTGAAGCTGAGCGCCGACAACGGCTCGATCGAGGCCGAGCGGGTGTCGGGGAGTTCCGTGATCGCGCGCTCGGACAACGGGTCGGTCCAGCTCGGTTTCACCCGGGTCCCGGATCTGGTGGACACCGTCAGTGACAACGGGAGCATCTCCATCGACCTGCCGGCCGGGAAGAGCGTGTACGCGGTGTCCGCCGAGGCCGACAACGGTGACGTCTCCGTCGACGTGCCGCGCAGCGAGAGCAGCGAGCACGTGGTCAAGGCGCGCAGCGACAACGGCGAAGTCACCGTCCGAAGCGCGAACTAACCGGCCCGTGCGTTCGTCCTAACTGGTGCGAGAATGAACCGGGCAGGGCGAATCGGCACGGGAGAGGGATGTGACGGCGACACACACGCGGCCGCAGGCGAAAGCGAGTGTTGGTTCCGCCGTCAAGGACGTCCTGGTGCTGATGCTGCTGCCGGTCCCCCTGGTCGTCGCGGCGCTGCCGGGGGCCTTCGCCGGCGGGGGCACGCGGCGCTGGTTCGGAGGACGCGGGGAGAATCAGCGGGCCGACGCGCAGGCGGCGAAGGACGCGGCTGCTGCGGCCTTCTACGAGCTGGACACCGCTCAGCGCGATCTGCGGATCTCGATCGAGACCATCACCGCCGTGGACAGTTCGCCCCGTGCGCGCAAGGTGGCGGAGGACTTCGCGGCGCTGGGGCGGCGGATCGACGAGGTCAGCCACGAGTACATCACCGCGGTCGACGCCCATGACCTCGACCGGGACGATCTGGAGCCCTCGGCGGCGGCCGGTGCGCGGACCCAGCTGACCCGGGCCAAGGACGAGCTCGTACGGGTGAAGGGTGAGCTCGACCGGTTCGCCCAGGGGCTCGGGACGCTGCTGAGCAGTGCGGAGACCCAGCTCGCGCGGCTCGCACCCGCTGTGGAGCGGGCCCGTCAGACGTTGCTGGCCGCGAGCAACGCCCTGGACGCGGTACGCGCCTCCGGGCTGCGGGCCGATGATCTCGCCGCTCGGCTCGCGTCCCTAGCCCCCGAGCTGACCAAGATGAATCAGGGCGCGGGGCAGCACGGCGTGGCCGAGACGCTGCAGCGCGCCGATCGTGTGCTGAGGGACGCCGAGGCGGTCCGGGCGGAGGCGGACCAGCTTCCTGAGCGGGCTGCCGAGATCGACCGGAGGCTGGTGTCGCTCCGCACCCGGGCCCAGGCGCTGACGACGCGCGCGGGGCAGGTGGAGCCGGTGCTCAGCGAGCTCCGGCGGCGTTTCTCGGCTGCCTGCTGGCAGGACCTGCAGCCGGTTCCCGAGCAGGCGGCGGTCAATGTGCGGCAGGCCGAGGCGAAGCTGGCGGAGGCCGCCGAGGCGCGGTCCGAGCAGCGCTGGGCCGACGCCACGTCCCGGCTGAGTACGGTCCGGGCGCTGCTCAACACGACCGATGAGGCGGTGTCCGCCGCCGGGGACCGGCTGCAGCGGCTCGACGCGGTGGCCAAGAACCCGCAGGCGGAGATCGAGCGCACCCGGTTCGCGATCCGGGACGCCCAGCGCCTGGCCATGGCCGGGCGCCACACGCCCGACCCTCGCCACGCCCGGCCGCTGGACGACGCCGTGGCGCGGCTGGAGCGGGCGATCGCCGGGCTCGACGAGCGCCATCCCGACTACTGGCACTTCCTCACCGAGACCGAGGCCGTGCGCCGGACGGCGAACCGGGTGGTCTCGGCGATCCGCGAGGAGCTGGGAGGCGGCGCCTGAGCGCCCACGGCCTGCCGAAGCCGTCCTGCTACGAATGACCCATGGCGGGCGAGCCTGCGGACGACCCGGGCGGGCGAGCCTGCGGGCGACCCGGGCGAGCCGGGGACGGCCCCGTCACCGATGATCCGCGGCCGCTCCGCCCGGACGCCCCTGGACGCCTCGTGACCGACCGGCCGGCCTCACCGGCAACGGCTGATTTGTCCCCGGCAGCCGGTGGGCCGATCCTGGAGGTACGCAGCGGCTTCCGCTGAGGCGTCCCTGGCCCGCACGCGGCCGAAGGAGGCCGTCATGGCCACACACGTCCTGCACCCCTCGCGCCGGCGCGAGGGCGAGCCCGCCCGCGGCAGGTCCGCCCGCCGCAAGGCGACCCGCCTCGACGAGCACCTGCCCGTCGACCACAGCCTCAGCCGGTTCTACCGGGTGGGGGCCGGCCTGATGGGTCTGCTGCTCCTCGCCTTCGGCATCCTGGGGCTCATCGACCGTATCGGCTTCTTCGACACCGGCGGCGACACGGTGGCGGGCCTGAACACCAACGGTGCGCTGAGCATCCTGTCCATCTGCGTGGGCCTGCTGCTCTTCGTCGGCATGGTCGTGGGCGGGAACTTCGCCTCGACCCTGAACATGGTGCTGGGCATCGCCTTCATCCTCAGCGGCTTCGTGAATCTGGCCCTGCTGGACAGCAGCATGAACTTCCTGGCCTTCCGCATGCAGAACGTGCTGTTCAGCTTCGTGGTCGGGCTGCTGCTGATGATGTTCGGCATGTACGGGAGGGTCAGTGGCGGCCTGCCTCACGACAATCCGTACTGGCGAGCCCGCCACCCCGAGCAGGTCGCCAGGGAGGAACGCCGGCCTCGCGCCCCGATGCCCGAGGTCGCGAAGGGAAAGAGGCTCTAATCTGGGGCCATGCCTCGTTACGAGTACCGCTGCCGCCCCTGCGGCGAGACGTTCGAGCTCAGCCGCCCGATGGCCGAGTCGTCCGACCCCGCCTCCTGCCCCGCCGGGCACGAGGACACCGTGAAGCTGCTCTCCACCGTGGCGGTGGGCGGCTCGGCCCCTTCCGCGGCTCCCGCCCCCCAGTCGGGCGGCGGAGGCGGCGGCTGCTGTGGCGGCGGCTGCTGCGGCTGACACCCCGGGGCCCCCGCGGGCGGGTGCTGCGGCTGACCCCGGGGACCCTGCCACGTCCCCCCGCGCGAGCGTCAGCTACTTCCTGCGCGAGAGCGTCAGCCCGTCCGCCACGGTCAGCAGCACGCTGTCCATCCGGTCGTCGGCGGCCACGTGGTCGTTGAAACCCCTGATGGCGGCCGCGTCCCCGGTGGCGAGCGGGTCGGTGACGCGTCCGTGGAAGAGGACGTTGTCGGTGACGACGAGCCCGCCGGGGCGCATTCTCGGGACGAGCTCCTCCCAGTACGCGATGTAGTTGCCCTTGTCAGCGTCCAGGTAGGCCATGTCGACGTGTGGCTCGGCCGGCATCGCGCGCAGGGTCTCCAGCGCGGGCGCGAGCCGCAGGTCGATCCGGTCGGCGACGCCCGCCTTCTGCCACGCCTCCCGGCCGTACGCCGTCCACTCCTCGGAGATGTCGCACGCGATCAGCACCCCGTCCGCGGGCAGTGCCTGGGCCATCGAAAGGGCCGAGAAGCCCGTGAAGGTGCCGACCTCCACGATGTGCCGGGCGCCCGTCAGCCGGACGAGGAAGGCGAGCAGCGGCCCCTGCTCCTGGGCGGACTGCATGCCCGCCTGGTCGGGCAGCTCGGCGTACGTGGTCTCCACGAGTTCGCGCTGCACGACGTCCAGCGGGGGGTTGTGAGCCAGCGCGTACGCGTACAGCTCGTCCGTGATCTCGGTGTCGTTGCCTTTGGTCATGCGCCTCTCCTCCGTTCGCGGCGGCCCGACCAGCTTGCCCAAGATCGCCCGCGTCCGCTCAGCGACCCGCCCGCCGGCGGTCGGCGGCGCGGAGGAACCGGCGCAGGATCTCCTCGCCCGCCGCGCCGCCCCGCTCCCTGAGCACCTCGGTGTTGGGCGCGCCCCATCCGCAGTCGGCGAGTTCGCCGTGGCCCGGGCGCCACGCCTGGTCGGCGGCGAGCAGCAGGTCGGCGTCCAGGAGCGAGTCACCGGCCGCGAGCGTCAGCGTGGCGCCGGAACGGCGGGCCACCTCGTGCATCGCGGCGCTCTTGGTGAGCGGCTTGGGTACGGCGTAGATCTTGCGGCCCTGCAGGGAGACGGTCCAGCCCCGGGGGTCCGCCCAGGCGGTCAGCTCCTTCACCCAGCCCTCGGGGAGGGCCCCGCGGTCCACGACGAGGTAGGCGAAGAGGTCTTCGGCGACCCGTTCCTTGAGCAGCCACGACGGGTCGGCCGCGGCCCGGAGGTGGGCCTGGACCTCGGCGAGGGACGCGCACTCGTCGTCGATGCGGCGGGCCACGTGGTCCTGCCAGCCGGGGTCGGAGACGCCGTCGACCAGGATGTGCCCGCCGTTGGCGCAGATGGCGTAACGGGGGGCGGGGCCGGGGAGGTGGATGCGCGCGTACTGCTCCCGGGTGCGGGTGGTGGTCGGCACGAAGACCGTGGTGCGGGCCAGTTCGTCGAGCAGTGCGGCGGCCGTCTCCGTCATGTAGCAGAGCGGCGCCCGGCCGTACACCTCCACGCAGAGCAGGCGCGGGGCCTGCTCGTCCGGCATGGTCAGCTGAAGGGACGCCGCCGAGTAGATGAGGGTGCGGTCCAGGTCGCTGGCCACCAGCGTCACGGGGGCGTCCGCGGGCGGGTGCACCGGGCCGTCCGCGAGGCCGTCCGCGGGCGGGTGCACCGGGCCCGGGCCGTTCGCGGGCGGGTTCATGAGGTCGCCCGAGCCCTCGGGCACGGGACCGTCCAGGGGCGCGTTCACGGACACCTTCTCGGGGGCGTTCTCGGGCGTGCTCAGGGTCTCGCTCACCGGGCAGTCACCGCCGTGCCGTCCGCGCCGGTGGCGCCGCGGGTGTACTTGGGGTGGATCAGCCCTACGCAGGTGTACGGGAGGCCCTCGACCTCCTCGACCGGGACGCCGCGCTGCTCGGCGAGCAGCCGCACGTGGTCGAGGTCGGCCCCGGCCCCGCGCTCGGCCAGGATCTTCCAGGGAACACGGCGCAGCAGCACCCGGGTCGTCTCGCCGACGCCGGGCTTGACCAGGTTCACGTCGTGGATGCCGTACTCCTCACTGATGCGTTCGACGGCGGCCCAGCCCTCCCAGGTCGGCGCGCGGTCCGCGGCGAGCAGTTCCTTCGCCTCGGCGTCCACGGCGTCGGCGACCTCGTCGAAGCGGGCGGCGACCGTGTCGAGGAACGGACCTGACACATCGGAGTCCGCGAGTTCGCGGTAGAACTTCGCGCCGTGGAAGTCGTGCGGGCCGACCAGGTCGGAGCGCAGGACCGTGCGGGAGATCAGCCCGGACACCGTGGAGTTGAGGCAGGCGGACGGGATGAGGAAGTCCTCGCGCGTCCCGTACGTCCGTACGCAGCCGCCCGGGTCGGCCAGGACGGCGATCTCCGGGTTGAACCCGTCGAACTCCTCCAGGGCCACGGCGAGTTCGCGGGTGATGGCGCCCTTCCCGGTCCAGCCGTCGACGAAGACGACGTCCGCGGGGTCGTGGTGGGCGGCGAGCCAGCGCAGGGCGTTGGCGTCGATGCCGCGGCCCCGGACGATCGAGACGGCGTAGTGCGGCAGGTCGAGGCCGTGCCGGCGCTGCGCCCACCGGCGCATGAGGACCCCGACCGGCGTGCCGGCCCGGGCGAGGGAGACCAGGACGGGGCGAGGCCCCCTTTCGGCGAGGACGGTCTCGGTGACGGTGCCGACGGCCCGGGCGATACGGGCCGCCGAGGTGTCCAGGGCGGTCTTGAACAGTTCCTGGTACTGGGGGCTGGGCTGGTACTCGACGGGCAGCGATTCGGCGTAGTGGGCGCCGCCGCTCTGGATCGCCTCCTCGCGCTCCTCGGTGGGTGCCTCCAGGGGCGTGTCCGAGAGGTCCTGGAGCAGCCAGCCGACGTCGTCCGCCGCGTAGGAGGAGAAGGCGGGGCCCCGGAGGGGTTCGGGCAGCATGGCGGCTTCCTGCCTGTGGGAGGCCGTCGGCACGGCCCTGTCGGAGGACGTCGGGACGCCCCTGTCGGACGCTGCCGGCGGGACGTACGAGGGGACGACCGCGAGCAGTACCTGGTCCGTGTGCCCGGCGAGCCTGGCCAGCAGCCCGTCGGGGGCGTGCAGCGCGGGGGTGTCGGCGGTGGAGTCGACGACGGCGACGACGGCGTCGAAGCCCGCGCCCGCGACGTTGTAGGCGTACCGGTCGCCCGGCCCGTCGGCGGGGTCGTCGTGGGCGGGGAAGACGAGGCGGCTGCGTATCGCGTAGCCGGGGTCGTCGACGGCGAGCACGGGCGAGCGGGTGGTGGTGGAGTACCGCACCTCGGCCGTGGTGCTCTCCTCCAGGGCGGTGGCGAGCCGCAGGGGCGCGTACATCAGCTCCTCGAAGCCGAGGACGAGCACTCTGCGGGCATCGCCCAGGGCGTCGGCGATGCGGGCGCCCATGGCCGGCAGGGCGGCTTCCAGGGCCGCACGGTGCACGGGGGTGAAGCCGTGGCGTCCGCCGTCGGGCACGCCGGCGGGCCAGTCGAGGGCCACGCGTACGGGGACGGGCCGTGACGGCGCGGGGGGCTCGCCGGCCGCGTCGCCCGCCAGGCCCGCGTCCTGCGCGTCGTGCCGGGCCACCAGGCTCCGGCCCTTCTCCAGGACTCCGTCCGGCAGGCGCACGGTGCCACGGGCCCGGACCACGAGGTCGACGCGGGCGCCGATCTCTTCGGCGAATTCGGTGAGACGCCCCTGGTCGGCCTCGGACCGCATGTCCACCAGGGCGACGATGACGTACCGGTCCCTGGGGTAGCGCGCGTGGAGGGCCCGGATGGTGTTGAGGACGGTGTTGCCGGTGGAGAACTCGTCGTCGACCAGGACCAGGGGCGAGCCGTCCGCGGCGGCGTTCAGCAGGTCCGGGTCCTCGGGCAGCAGCAGATGCGAGGTGGCGTGCGAGTGCGCCTCCTCGAAGCCGCCCGCCTGTGCGACGCCGGCGACGGGCCGCCGGGTCGAGTGGAGGTACGGAGCCACCCCGAGCCCGTCCGCGACGGCGTGGCCGAGGCCCGTCGCCGTCTCCGCGTACCCGAGGACGACGGCACGGCCGGCCTCCGCCTCACCCAGCAGGTTCCGTACCCGTTCGCCGAGCTCGTAGCCCACGCCGTGGACGACGGACGGCCGCTGCGGCACGTGCTTGCCCAGGACGTTCGAGACGAGCAGATGGGCCCGCTTCGGGTTCCTGCGCAGGGCGAGGCCCAGCAGCTCCCGGAGTTCCCCGTCGCCGACGAGCTCGATCCCGAGCCGCCCCGCGACCCAGTTACCCGACCACTCAACGTCCACTGCCTCTTCTTCCCGTATGCGCTCGTGTGCTCGCCTGTGCTCGCCCGCCGGCCCGTGCTCGCCCGTGTCCGCGCTCACCTCGCCAGCCCCGCGGCCAGGAGCTCCACGAAGCCGACGTCCTCGCGTGCCACGCCGAAGACCTCGGCCCGCTCCAGGGTCCGCTCGGCCCAGGCGCGGTGCGGCTTCACCTCGTTCATCTTGTTCGTGTACGCGGAGCGCAGCACCCCGCCACCGCCCCGCTCGGGCCGCAGGATGTCCTGCGCGTCGCTGTACTCCTCGTGGCTGACGACCGAGAGCGCGTGCACGGGCAGGACGTGCGACGGATGGATGCAGGTCTTGCCGAGCAGCCCGTTGGCCCGGTCGAGTTCGATCTCGCGCAGCAGCCCGTCGAGGTCGTGCTCGATGAGCGTGGTGCGCAGTTCCTCGGCCTGCCCCATGAAGGGGCTGCGGCGCAGCTGGGGCTTGAACATGCGCTCCTGGAGGCGGAAGTACTCCCACACGGGCCCGGTGATGGTGAATCCGGTGCCGTCCGCACGGCCCAGCACGTTGACGACGTCACCGATGACGGCTCCGACGATCTGGACGTCGTAGGCGGTCATGTCGGGCGCCCGGCGCAGACCGTAGGCGGAGCAGAAGTCGGTGACACCGAGCCGCAGCGCGAGGACACGTCCGCGGTACTTGTCGACGGTGCGGGCGATTCCCCGGAGTGTCTCGCCCCGGGTCTCCAGGTGGAGCAGCTCGGGTGATTCGAGGACGGGCATGGCGAACAGCCGGTGCCCGCTCTCGGCCTCCGCCGCGGTGAGGGCCTCCAGGAAGAGCTCTCCCCGCTCTTCCGTGAATTTGGGAAGTACGAATCCGGACAACAATCGGACGGAGCTGCCCAGCCGCCGTACGAGGTCGGAGATCTGCTCCGGTTCACGGACCCTCACGAAGAGCAGCGGCACCTCGGTGCCCCGCGCCTCGAGATCGGCGAATTGCCGGACGAGGTTGGCCTCGGCGCCGACGACTTCGGCGTCGTCGATGGAATCCTCCAGGCAGAGCACCATGGAGACGACGCCCTGCCCGCTCTGCTTGATCACGTCGTCGGCCAGCCGCGGCCGGGTCGCGGGGCTGTACAGCGTGGCGCCCAGCGCCGCTGACAGCACCCGGGAGGAGGAACCCGGGTCGAATTCGCAGGGCTCCCTGAAGAACAGCCCCTCCCGGACAGCGGGCGAGATGTGCCCGAAATGACGCATGTGATTCCCCCGTACTGCCATAGAGACCGGATAAACGTATGGCCGGTAATAGTACGTTCGGACAGGTGTCGCGGGTTCCCCACCCATATGAACTTCGGGTGTCCCGGGCATTTCTCACACCCCGCGCGGCGCGCCTGCGAGCTCCTCGCCGGCAGGGGCTGGCCTACTGGTTCGCACCCCCGCGTTGTCCGGACGCCCCACCAGCAGGCAGGATGACCGACATGACGCACGCGATGCTGAAGGGCTCGAACGTCCCTCTCGACGCCATGGCCGTACGGGCCGTGCTGCGCTGGACCCCGGGCGCCGGGGTCCCGGATGTGGACGCCTCCGCCCTGCTGATCGACCCCTCCGGCCGGGTGCGCTCCGACGAGGACTTCGTCTTCTACAACCAGCCGCGGCATCCGTCGGGTCTCGTACGGCGCCTGCCCAAGCGCAGCTCCCCCGAAGGGCTCACCGACACGATCGAGGCGGATCTCTCCTCGCTCGACCCCTCCGTGGACCAGGTGGTCATCGCCGCGTCCTGCGACGAGGCCGCGTTCGAACGCGTGACGGACCTGCGGATATCGCTGTACGACGCGGCATCCGCCGACGGGGAGCCGCTCGCGGTGTTCGACGTGCGGGCGGAGACCGGTGAGGAGACCGCCGTCATCTGCGGCGAGCTGTACCGGCGCGGCGACGGCTGGAAGTTCCGGGCGGTGGGGCAGGGGTACCCGACGGGCCTCGTCGGACTGGCCACCGCCTTCGGGATCTCGGTGGACGAGGCCGAGGCGGCCTCCGAAGCCGGCCCGGCGGCCGTGCCCGGCGCCGGCGAGACGTCCGCGTCGTTCCCGCCGGCGCCGGAGCCAGCCGCGTCCGCCGCCGACTCCCAGGCCACGGTCCAGCACCAGCAGCCCGCTTACGGGTACCCACAGCCCCCTGTGGCGCCCCAGCCGGCCTACGGCTACCCGCAGCCGCCCACCGCTGCGCCCCAGCCCGCATACGGCTACCCGCAGCCCCCCGCGGCGCAGCCGGCGTACGGCTATCCCCAGCCCGCCGCGGCGGCGGCCCATGCGGCCGACCCGAATTTCGTGCTGCCCCCGCAGGGTCCGCAGTTCCTCCGGTCGTGAACCGGAGGTGCGCACACCCCTGGCGGTGCTCACTCAGGCCCGCGTCTTGTAGCCGCGTCCCCACTGCATGCCGAAGCCGTACATCCGGTCCAGCTCCGACTGGAAGCCGTACACGAACTTCACCTCGCGCCGCACGATCAGCTCGCCCTTGACGTTCTCCACCGTGAACACCGCGCAGGAGCGGGCCTGCGGGGCCCGTTCGTCCAGCTCGATCTCGATGCGCGGGCCGTTGCCCGGATAGAGCGTCACCTTGGCGTGCGTACGGTCGAAGGCCGGCGTCTGGTCGTAGATGTACACGAAGAACAGCAGGCGCTTGATCTCGTCGCGCTTGTCGAGGTTCACGTAGACGGTCTCGCCCGACGGTGCCCCGAAGCGGTCGTCGCCGCTCAGCCTGACGTACGGCGCCGCGTTCAGGTCGCCGATGAAGTTGCCCAGGGGCTGCACCACCCCCTTCGTACCGTCCATCAGTTCGTACATGCAGCCCAGGTCCAGGTCCACGTTGACCATGCCCTGGGTGTGCGCCTGGACGACATCGGGCTTGAAGAGCTTCAGCGGACGCAGCAGCCGTCCGCTCTGCCGCGACCTGCCGCCGAAGTCCGACGTCCGCATCCGCCACGACAGGTTGACGCGCAGGTTGCCCGTCAGCGCGCCCTGCTTGTTGAGCGAGACCGTGGCATTGCGCTTGGAGAGCACGATCGAGTTCGTCGCGGAGTTACCCGACTCGAACTGCGCCGCCCGCCGCGGAAAAAGGCCGTCCCAGAAGGCCATCCCAACCCCCACTCATATCGGTAAGTACCGTCCGGCCCCGTCTGTACGGTCCACACGCCCCACACGCCGCTGCGGGGCGGCCACCGGGCCGGGTCCGGGTGTTCCCGGAGAACCGCCGCCGTTGGCCGCCCCGCAGAGAGAGCGTTCCTCAATCCCTACCGGGTCACACCCCGGAGGAGACTTCCGCCTTCGGACCGGAGCCGCCGTCGTCGCCGCCGGCCGCCGCGAGCCGCTTGTTGCGGCGCACGGAGGACCAGAAGGACCAGCCGATCAGAATGACCCCGACGGAACCGGTGATGAGCTCGTTGATCTCGTGCTGGATGGTGACGAGCAGGATGACCGCGAGGGCGCCGATCGCGTAGTGCGCGCCGTGCTCCAGGTAGACGTAGTCGTCGAGCGTGCCCTGGCGGACCAGGTACACGGTGAGCGAACGGACGTACATGGCGCCGATACCGAGGCCGAGGGCCATCAGCACGATCTCGTTGGTGATGGCGAAGGCACCGATGACGCCGTCGAACGAGAAGGACGCGTCGAGGACCTCGAGGTAGAGGAACATGAAGAACGCGGCCTTGCCCGCCAGGACGACACCGGAGACCGGCTTGCCGGCCTTCCTGGCCTCTTCCTCGGCCTCGTGTTCGCGCTCCTCCTCGTCCTCGAGCTTCTTCTCGAAGAATCCGGAGAGACCGCCGACGACGAGGTAGGTGATCAGACCGGCGATACCGGAGAGCATGACCGTCTCCGCCTTGTTCGCGTGCCCGCCACCGTGCTGGTGGGCCTGGGTCGCGAAGGTCATGGCGGTGATCATCAGGATGATGAGGGCGACGCAGACCGACAGCATGTCGACCTTGCCGAGCTTGGCGAGGGGACGCTCCAGCCAGCCGAGCCACTTGATGTCACGGTCCTCGAAGATGAAGTCGAGGAAGATCATGAGCAGGAACATGCCACCGAAGGCCGCGATGGACGGATGGGCGTCCGTCACCAGTTCCTTGTAGCGATCGGGGTCGTTGAAGGAGAGGTCGATGGCCTCGATGGGGCCGAGCTGGGCACTGATGGCCACGATCACGACGGGGAAGACCAGTCGCATACCGAAGACCGCGATGAGGATGCCGATGGTGAGGAAGATCTTCTGCCAGAAGGCGCTCATCTTCTTCAGGATTCCGGCGTTGATCACCGCGTTGTCGAAGGACAGCGAGATCTCCAGGATCGACAGGATCGCGACGATGCCGAAAGCCTGCCACCCCCCGTAGAACACCGCTGCGACCAGACCGAGCGCGGTAACCGCGAACGACCAGCCGAAGGTTTTCAGAACCACTGGCTACCCCATCATGTGTGTAAGGGTCTCCCCCGGTGAGTACGGGGCTCCCCCGCGCCGTGCGCGGCTTTATGAAACGTTGACCCCGAAGTCTAGAGCGATGCCACGAAGCCCGGACGCGTACCCCTGTCCGACTGCACGGAATTTCCACTCCCCGCCATATCGGTACAGCTCACCGAAGATCATCGCCGTCTCCGTCGACGCGTCCTCGCTGAGGTCGTACCGCGCCAGCTCCTGACCGTCCGCCTGGTTCACCACGCGGATGAAGGCATTGCTGACCTGTCCGAAGGTCTGCCCTCGATTGTCGGCTTCATGGATCGAGACCGGGAAAACAATCTTGTCGCAGTGCGCCGGCACCTGCGTCAGGTTCACGATGACGGACTCGTCGTCGCCGTCGCCCTCACCCGTGAGGTTGTCCCCGGTGTGCTCGACGGAACCGTCGGGGCTGGTGAGGTTGTTGTAGAACACGAACCACTCGTCGCCGAGGATGCGGCCCGACTGGCACAGCAGTGCGCTGGCGTCGAGGTCGAAGTCGGCCCCCGTCGTGGATCGTGCGTCCCAGCCGAGCCCGACCAGCACCTGAGTGAGATTGGGTGCGGCCTTGGAGAGGGAGACGTTGCCTCCCTTGGCGAGCGTGACGCCCATGGTGTGTCCTCCCCGAGTCTGTGGACGGTCTGCCGGCCCGGCACGGGCGCCTCCGGACGCGGGGGCGCCCTGCCGAGCGCGTCCGGCGCCGCACGTGGTGCGGCGCCGGACGCGGATGGAGCTGGTGGTGTCCGGATGATCCTCCGGACCGGCTCAGACGTTGACGCCGAAGTCCTGCGCGATGCCGCGCAGACCCGAGGCGTACCCCTGACCGATGGCGCGGAACTTCCACTCCGCGCCGTTGCGGTAGAGCTCGCCGAAGACCATCGCGGTCTCCGTCGAGGCGTCCTCGCTGAGGTCGTAGCGGGCGAGCTCGGTGTTGTCCGCCTGGTTCACCACGCGGATGTACGCGTTGCGCACCTGACCGAAGCTCTGCTGACGGCTCTCGGCCTCGTAGATCGAGACCGGGAAGACGATCTTGTCGACGTCGGCCGGGACACCGGCCAGGTTGACCTTGATGACCTCGTCGTCGCCCTCGCCCTCACCGGTGAGGTTGTCCCCGGTGTGCTCGACGGAGCCGTCGGGGCTCTTGAGGTTGTTGAAGAAGACGAAATTACCGTCGCCGCCGACCTTGCCCTCGGCGTTCGTCAGCAGAGCGCTGGCGTCGAGGTCGAAGTCACCGCCGGTGGTCGTCCGGGCATCCCAGCCCAGACCGACGATGACCGCGGTCAGGTTCGGCGCGGCCTTGGTCAGCGAGACGTTGCCGCCCTTGCTGAGGCTGACTCCCACGAGTCCTCCAAAAGTGTTGCGAGGGCCGGCAGACACCAGCGCCCCCGTCGTGCGTTGGCATAGGATCAACGACTGGATCCTAGTGACCGGTTCCCGGCCAAAACAGGCTTTTGGCCGGTCGCCGCCAGGAGATCCCCGGATCCGGTGGGTCGCAAACCCGGATCCCGTACATCCCGGGTCCCGGATCCGCCACATCGCGGACTCCCGGACCCCGCGCGGGGCGCCGGTCCCGGGAACCTACCCGGATCAGATCGAGTCGAGCGCCTTGATGTAGTCGTTCAGGTCACGTGCGTCCGGCAGGCCGTTGACGACGGTCCAGCGGACCACGCCCTCCTTGTCGATGATGAAGGTTCCGCGCACCGCGCAGCCCTTCTCCTCGTCGAACACCCCGTACGCCCGCGAGGTCTCGCCGTGCGGCCAGAAGTCGGAGAGCAGCGGGTACTCGAGGCCCTCCTGCTCGGCGAAGACGCGCAGGGTGTGGATCGAGTCGTTGGAGACGGCGAGCAGCTGGGTGTCGTCGTTCTCGAACTTCGGCAGCTCGTCGCGGAGCGCGCACAGCTCGCCCGTGCAGACACCGGTGAAGGCGAAGGGGTAGAAGAGCAGCACCACGTTCTTCTCACCACGGAAGCCGGAGAGCTTCACGGTCCGCCCGTGGTTGTCCTTCAGCTCGAAATCCGGAGCCTGCGTGCCGACCTCGATCGCCATGTAAAACGCATCCCTTCGCAAACGTCATACTTCCCCGGCCTGGGCCGTCCGGGTGACACCCACCCTACGCAGCGTCCCCCGGCGGGCCCGGGGAGGCCCGCCGGGCACGTACGAAGGCCCCCGGCGGCGGGCTGCCGTCGGGGGCCTCGGGTGATGAAAGAGCTCTCAGCGCTTGGCCTTGGCCCCCTTGGGGGTGACCAGACGGCTGCCCGTCCAGTCCTTGCCCGCGCTGATGCTCTTGGTCTGGGCAAGACCAGCTGTCTGGGCAGCCTCGTTGATGTCGCTCGGCTCGACGTATCCGTCTCGGCCGGTCTTGGGCGTCATCAGCCAGACCGCCCCACCGTCCTCGATCAGACCAATGGCATCCACCAGCGCGTCCGTAAGGTCGCCGTCCTCGTCACGGAACCAGAGCAGGACGACGTCGGCGACGTCGTCGTAGTCCTCGTCGACGAGTTCCTGGCCGATTGTGGCCTCAATGCCCTCACGGAGCTCCTGCTCGACGTCGTCGTCGTAGCCGATCTCCTGGACCACCTGTCCGGGTTCGAACCCAAGCCTCGCGGCCGTGTTGGTCCGTTCCTCCGCGTGGTCCGCGGTCGCGCTCACGGGTTGCCTCCTGATCATGTTTCGGAAAATGCTGCAGCCACGCGCGTGCGCGGGGCGTTGGCCGTAGTCCACACGGGCTCGGCGAATCGCGCAAGTACCCGGCGTACGAGACCGCCTAAACGGTGACGTTCCCTGCCACGTCGCCGCAACGTCCGGCATGTCTCCTGCGGGGCCGGAAATGGTGTCCGGACCCTTTACGTCCTTCCTCAGCTTATGCCGTTTCGCTCCGCCATTCGGATTCGAACGGGCTTTGGGAACGCTTGGACGGGTTGGGCGTATGGTTGCGGTTTGGGCAGGGCCGCCCGAACCGCTGCTGGTGCTCGTGCCCGGACACGGCGTCCGGGAACCTTGTGTTACCCCACAGTAGAGATGACGTTTGGATCCTCGCGGTACACGATGGAGGCGGCTTACAGCAGCCACCCCGGGGGTACGTTCCCCGCAACCAGGCCCCGAAGAGCACCACCGAACAGCGAAGGAACAGCGTGGCTTCCGGATCCGATCGCAACCCGATCATCATTGGCGGCCTTCCGAGCCAGGTCCCGGACTTCGATCCTGAAGAGACCCAGGAATGGCTCGACTCCCTCGACGCCGCCGTCGACGAGCGCGGCCGTGAGCGGGCCCGCTACCTGATGCTCCGGCTCATCGAGCGCGCCCGCGAGAAGCGCGTGGCCGTGCCCGAGATGCGCAGCACCGACTACATCAACACGATCGCCACGAAGGACGAGCCGTTCTTCCCCGGCGACGAGGAGATCGAGCGCAAGGTCCTCAACGCGACCCGGTGGAACGCCGCGGTGATGGTCTCCCGCGCGCAGCGCCCCGGGATCGGTGTCGGCGGCCACATCGCCACCTTCGCCTCCTCCGCCTCGCTGTACGACGTCGGCTTCAACCACTTCTTCCGCGGCAAGGACGACGGTCTGGGCGGCGACCAGATCTTCTTCCAGGGACACGCGTCCCCGGGGATCTACGCCCGCGCCTTCCTGCTCGACCGGCTCAGCGAGGCGCAGCTCGACGGTTTCCGCCAGGAGAAGTCGAAGGCCGGGCACGCGCTGTCCAGCTACCCGCACCCGCGGTCGATGCCGGACTTCTGGGAGTTCCCCACCGTCTCGATGGGCCTCGGCCCGCTCGGCGCGATCTACCAGGCCCGGATGAACCGCTACATGGAGGCGCGCGGCATCGCCGACACCTCCGCCTCGCACGTCTGGGCCTATCTGGGCGACGGAGAGATGGACGAGCCGGAGTCCCTCGGGCAGCTCTCCATCGCCGCCCGTGAGGGCCTGGACAACCTCACGTTCGTGGTCAACTGCAACCTGCAGCGACTCGACGGCCCGGTGCGCGGCAACGGCAAGATCATCCAGGAGCTGGAGTCACAGTTCCGCGGGGCCGGCTGGAACGTCATCAAGCTGGTCTGGGACCGCACCTGGGACCCGCTGCTCGCGCAGGACCGCACGGGCATCCTGGTCAACAAGCTGAACACCACCCCGGACGGCCAGTTCCAGACGTACGCCACCGAGACCGGGGCGTACATCAGGGACCACTTCTTCGGTGACGACCCGCGGCTGCGCGACATGGTCAAGGACATGTCCGACGACCAGATCCTGCACCTGGGGCGCGGCGGTCACGACCACCGGAAGGTCTACGCGGCGTACGCGGCGGCCAAGGCCCACAAGGGTCAGCCGACCGTGATCCTGGCGCAGACGGTCAAGGGCTGGACCCTCGGACCGAACTTCGAGGGCCGCAACGCGACCCACCAGATGAAGAAGCTCACGGCCGACGACCTCAAGCGCTTCCGCGACCGGCTGCACATCCCGATCGCGGACAAGCAGCTGGAGGACGGCAACCCGCCGTACTACCACCCGGGCCGCGACTCGGAAGAGATCCAGTACATGCACGACCGCCGCAAGGGTCTGGGCGGTTACGTCCCGACGCGCGTGGTGCGTGCGAAGCCGCTGCCTCTCCCTGACGAGAAGGCGTACGCGACCGCGAAGAAGGGCTCGGGTCAGCAGTCGATCGCCACGACCATGGCGTTCGTCCGTGTCCTGAAGGACCTCATGCGGGACAAGGAGATCGGCAAGCGCTTCGTACTGATCGCCCCTGACGAGTACCGCACGTTCGGCATGGACGCGTTCTTCCCGAGTGCGAAGATCTACAACCCGCTCGGCCAGCAGTACGAATCCGTGGACCGCGAGCTCCTCCTCGCGTACAAGGAGTCGCCGACCGGCCAGATGCTGCACGACGGGATCTCCGAGGCCGGCTGCACGGCCTCGCTGATCGCCGCCGGCTCGGCGTACGCCACGCACGGCGAGCCGCTCATCCCGGTGTACGTCTTCTACTCGATGTTCGGTTTCCAGCGCACCGGTGACCAGTTCTGGCAGATGGCCGACCAGCTCTCGCGCGGTTTCGTCCTGGGTGCGACCGCCGGTCGTACGACCCTGACCGGTGAGGGGCTGCAGCACGCTGACGGCCACTCGCAGCTGCTCGCGTCGACGAACCCCGCCTGCGTCTCCTACGACCCGGCGTTCGGGTACGAGATCGCGCACATCGTCAAGGACGGTCTGCGCCGGATGTACGGCGGGGCCCCCGACGAGAACGAGGACGTCTTCTACTACCTCACCGTCTACAACGAGCCGATCCAGCACCCGGCCGAGCCCGCCGATGTGGATGTCGAGGGCATCCTCAAGGGCGTGCACCGCTACCGGGGCGGCGAGAAGGGCCGGATCCCGGCCCAGATCCTGGCATCCGGCGTGGCGGTCCCGTGGGCCGTCGAGGCCCAGCGGATCCTCGCCGAGGAGTGGGACGTCAAGGCGGACGTCTGGTCGGCGACCTCCTGGAACGAGCTGCGCCGTGAGGCCGTGGAGGTGGAGCGTCACAACCTGCTCCACCCGGAGGAGGAGCAGCGCGTCCCCTATGTGACGCAGAAGCTGTCCGGCTCCGAGGGCCCGTTCGTGGCGGTCTCGGACTGGATGCGTTCCGTGCCCGACCAGATCTCGCGCTGGGTGCCCGGCGCGTACCAGTCGCTGGGTGCGGACGGTTTCGGATTCGCCGACACCCGGGGGGCGGCCCGCCGCTTCTTCCACATCGACGCGCAGTCGATCGTGCTCGCGGTGCTGACCGAGCTGGCCAAGGAGGGCAAGGTCGACCGTTCGGCTCTGAAGACGGCGCTCGACCGTTACGAGCTGCTGGACGTGGCCGCTGCCGGCCCCGGTCCGGCCGGCGGTGACGCGTAAGCGACGCACGGTTCCTGAAGAAGGGCGGCGGGCCCCCGGGTCCGCCGCCCTTCGGCGTCGCCGGGCGCTCAGTTCTCCCAGATCTTGAAGGCCCTGACCGTGTACGGCGACCTGGGCACCCAGGTGCCACCGCCGGGGTACGTCTCGAATTCGCCGGTCTCGGCGCACTCGGCGGACTGGTAGGTGGTGACGGGCCTCCCGGTGCGGTTGACCAGCGACTGGGCGTGGCTGCCTGCCGGCAGGGGGACGCAGCTCTCGATGTCCACGGTGGACAGCTCATGGGCCTGCCGGGCCCCGGTGAAGTCGGGCTTCGCCCAGAGGCAGAGCTGCCCCGCCCCGCAGGGTGCGAGGCCTGCCGGTGCGGCCTGCGGGGCGCTGCGGGCGCGCTCCTGGACGGAGTGTGCGGCCGGCGTGGCGCCTGAGGACAGGGCCGTGGCCGGGACGAGTGCGGTGGCCGCCAGGGCGGCGGCGAGGACGGTCGTGCGCATGGTGGATCAACCCCCGTGGTCGGGCGGGCCGGGTGGCTCGCCATGTCCGCACTCTGACCTGCGCGAGTACGGGCCGGGAAGGGCGGGGAGGGCGGACCACCCTGATAGGCGACAGCCCCGCCGGAACCGTCCGGCGGGGCTGTCGGATGCGCCGTGTTGACGCCGGGCCGGGACACCTGCCCGGGGTGGGCAGGTGTCCCCCAGGGGGTCAGATGTGACCCGCGCCCATTCCGGCCTCGGCGTTCGTGCCGCGCTTGGTGAGTGTGGCGACGAGGGCGGCTACCACCGCGACGATGCCCGCCACCATGAAGGCCGAGCTCATCCCCGACACGAACGTGTCATGGGCGACACCCGTGATCTTCGCCGTGATCTCCGGCGGGGTGCCGGGGGCGACCGGTGGCATACCGACCTTGATGGCGGCGGATGCCTGGTCCAGCTGCGCCGGGTCGACGGGCGGAAGATCGGCCGCCTTCCAGTTGTCACCGAGCTTCGCGTCGACCTGGGCGGCCATGACGGCGCCCAGGACGGCCGTACCGAGGCTGCCGCCGACCTGCATCGCGGCCTGCTGGAGTCCGCCCGCGACACCGGAGAGCTCCATCGGGGCGTTGCCCACGATGACCTCCGTCGCGCCGACCATGACCGGCGCGAGGCCGAAGCCGAGCAGGGCGAACCAGAGCGACATGGTCAGCGTGCCGGTGCCGATGGTCAGCTGCGACATGCCGAACATGGCGATCGCGACGGACACCATGCCGCCGACCAGCGGCACGCGCGGGCCGAACCTGGTGATCGCGGCGCCGGCGAGCGGAGAGCCGACGATCATCATCCCGGTGAGCGGCAGCAGGTGCAGCCCGCTGTCGACCGGGCTCATGCCATGCACGTTCTGCAGGTAGAAGGTGACGAAGAAGAGGCCGCCCATGAAGGCGAACGCCATCAGCACCATCAGGACCACACCGGCCGACAGCGGCACGGACCGGAACATCGCCAGCGGGATCAGCGGTTCGCGGACGTTCTTCTGGGACAGCGCGAACACGAAGAACAGGACGACGGCGGCGCCCAGGAATCCGAGCGTCTTCCAGTCGCCCCAGCCCCACTCGGAGCCCTTGATCAGTGACCAGACGAGGCAGAACATCGCCTGCGACAGCAGGACGATGCCCCCGATGTCGAAGGACTTCGGCGCGTTCTCGGCGCGGTGGTCCCTGAGGATCACGAAGCCGAAGAGGAGCGCGACGACACCGACGGGCACGTTGATGAAGAAGACGGACTGCCAGCTGACGTGCTCCACGAGCACGCCGCCGAGGATGGGCCCGCCCGCGGTCGAGGCGCCGATCACCATGCCCCAGATGCCTATCGCCATGTTCAGCTTCTCGGCGGGGAAGGTGGCACGCAGCAGTCCGAGCGCCGCCGGCATCAGCAGGGCACCGAAGAGGCCCTGCAGCACCCGGAAGAAGATGACCAGGGAGACGCTGTCGGAGAGACCGATGGCGGCCGAGGCGGCGGCGAAGCCCGCGATGCCGATCAGGAACGTCTGGCGGTGGCCGAAGCGGTCTCCGAGCTTGCCGGCGGTGATCAGGGAGACCGCGAGGGCGAGCATGTAGCCGTTGGTGATCCACTGGACGTCGGCGAGCGAGGCGCCGAGGTCCTGCTGGATGGCGGGGTTGGCGATGGCGACGATCGTGCCGTCGAGCGCCACCATCATCACGCCGATGGCGACGGCGAAGAGCGTCAGCCAGGGATGGCCGCGCAGCCCTTTCGCCGGTGCGGGAGCAAGGGTGTCTTCAGGCTCCCGCGGCGCCTTCTCGACAGTGGTCTGACTAGTCATGCACAGGACGTTATGTCAGTCACTGACAGTTGACGAACGAATTCACGGGACAGTAACTGTCACGTAGCTCACAGGTAGGCTGAGCAGCGCAGAGCAGCGAGAAGAGGTCCGGTACGTGACACGCACGCAGACATCCGGGGTGCCCGCGCAGGGGGCTCCGGGCGGGTTGCGCGAGCGCAGGAAGCGGCGCACCCGCGAGGCCCTCCTGCACGCCGCCCTCGGTTTCTTCACCACGCAGGGGTACGACCGGACCACCGTCGACGAGATCGCCGACGCCGTCGACGTCTCCCAGCGCACCTTCTTCCGCTACTTCGCGAACAAGGAGGCCGTCGCCTTCGCCGCCCAGGAGGCGGTGGACGCGCGCTTCCTCGCGGAGCTGCGTCGACGTCCCGCCGCGGAGGCCCCTTTCGAGGCGATGCGCCGGGCCGCTCTGAAGGCCTGGGACGCCACCCCCGAAGCCGACGGCGAGTACGTCACGGCCGAACTCCGGATGCGCGTCTACCGGATGATCGAATCGACCCCCGCCCTGCACGCCGCCCACATGCGGCGCCACATCGGCCTGCAGCAGCAGACCGCTCTGCTGATCGCGGAGCGTGAGGGTCTCGACCCGGACGCCGATCCGCGCCCCCGGGTCGCGGTGGCCGCGTTCTCCGGGGTGATGCGGCTGACCGGACAGCTCTGGGGCCGGCGGAGCGACGCGGGCGCGGACGCGCTCCGGGAGCTGACCGAACTCCACCTGGACCAGCTCGGACCTGCGCTCTCCGGCAGCTGGCGTGCCGCGTAGGTACACCCTTACGCGGACCGCACACGTGTGCCGCACCCCTCATCGGTGGCGCATGGCCGAACTCACAAAGCCCCGTCCGCTCCCGCCGTCTCGCGTATCCGGCGGGGCCCCGAGGGCACCGGTGTGTGAAGCCGGCGCACACGGAGCGTAAGAGACGGGTGGTCAATTCCCCGCGGTCGAGTGATCCGTGTCACCCCTGCGACGACGTCACGCGCCCGTCTCCTAGGGTGGGGCGCAGTGACTTCCTTCGACTCGTCCCCCACTCTCACCGCCTGGCGCGCGCTGCTCGCCATCGCGGTGGTGTTCGTGATGCTGGCGACCACCGGATGGACCGCCGTGCGTCACCAGCACTCCGCGGCGCCGCGCGAGATCGCGCTCGCTTCCTGGGCGAAGGACCGGATAGCCGGTCACGCCCTTCCCGACGTGAGCGCGCCGGCGTACCGGCTGGCCCACTTCTTCGCGACGCTCACGGCGGGCCAGCAGGTTGCCCTGGCCGACAAGTACCCGCTGGTGGTGGGGAATCTGAACGGCGCCCCGGCTCCCCTGCGCTACCGGGCCAACCGGCACGCCCTGGTGCAGGCGGAATCGGCGGAGGAGCGACGGACGCGGGACACACAGCTCTCTCCCGACGGACGACATCAGGCCGTGCTCCGGCTGGCACGCTTCCGCTCCCTGCTCGCCGGTGACCGGCAGATCCTCGCCTTCGACCCGTCGGGCCGGGGCCGGGCGGCCGAGGTCTTCGGCGACCTCGACCGCGCCGAGCGGGTCTCGGTCGTCGTGCCCGGGGTCGACACGAACCTTCTGACGCTGGAACGCGGCGGCATCAGGAAGAACGCGGCGCCCGTCGGCATGGCGCGGTCGTTGTACGGCGCCGAGCGCTCGGCGCGCCCCGGCTCGCGTACCGCGGTCATCGCGTGGGCCGACTACACGGCGCCCGCCGGGATCGGTATGAACGCCGCGCTGGGCGGACTCGCGGCGGCGGGCGCGGTACGGCTGAACGCCCTCGTGGAAGCACTGCCCGGCACGTCGGACGTCTCGCTGTTCTGCCACAGCTACGGCTCGGTCGTGTGCGGCCTGGCCGCACAGCAGCTGCCACCGAGGGTGTCCGACATCGCGGTCGCGGGCAGCCCCGGGATGCGGGCGGCCAGCGCCGACGCCCTGCAGACCCGGGCCAGGGTGTGGGCGATGCGGGACAGCGACGACTGGATCGAGGACGTACCGAACATGGCGGTCGGCGGGCTCGGACACGGCGCCGATCCGGTCGACCCGGCCTTCGGCGCGCGGATCGTGTCGGCGAGCGGCGCGGTCGGGCACAGCGGCTATTTCGAGCCGGGCACGGAGAGCCTCAGCAACTTCGCCGCGATCGGCGTGGGGGCCTATGACGCGGTCAGCTGCGCGGCCTCCGACGGCGCGTGCCACCGGGAGATTTCCGGCGAGCCGGAGGACCGACGCGCGTAGAAGGACGTCTGACGCGCGTAGAGAGCGGCGAACGGCCTGTCTGCCTGATCGCGATTCTGCCCGTACCGGAGGGGGACGTGCGGGCCTGTGCCACATACGATGAGGCACATGGGTGATGCGCTGGCCGGAATTCATGCCACCTGGGAGTTCGACACCGACTCCGTGCTCATCCGCTTCGAACGGGGGATCCGCACGCCGAGGCTCTTCCAGAGCCTGCGCGAACGCCGCGTTCCGTACGCGGCGCTGTCGTCGGTGACGCTGACCCCGGGCAAGCGGGGCACGGTGGTCCTGCACGCGGTGCCGAGGCCCGGTGCCGATCCACTGCTGGAGGCTGCGGCCGGGCAGCTTTCCGAGGGCAACGACCCGTACCGTCTGGTGCTGCCCCCCGAAAGCGAGACGCTCGCCGAGTACTACGCCGACGAGCTGCGCGCCGTGCTCGGATCCGAGGCGTCCCTGCCCGCCGAGCGCTTCATGGTGACGGCTCCCGAGGCGCCGATGCACTTCAAGGCGTACGACGGCCGGGCCGGTTTCGACGGTGCCCTGGTCTCCTTCCGGTGGTTCTGGACGGGGGCGTCGAGCGCCAAGTGGAAGGCGGGCGACCAGACGTTTCCCGTGGCGGATCTGGCCGGAATCGAGTGGCGGTCGCCCGAGGCCTTCGAGGGGTATCTGCGGCTGGTGCCGCGGGGCGCGGCGGCGGACGCCGAGGCGGGCGGCCCCGAGCCCGACCCGGCGCCCGGCGCGGGGAAGACCGGCGTGGCGCGTGTCCAGCCGGACCAGGATCCTGCCGCCGTCGTGTTCGGCCTGGGTTACGGACCGGTTCACGAGTCGCTGCCCTTCGCCGCGGCGGTCCTGGAATCCGTCCGCCGCACCCAGTCGGTGCCCGTCATGACCGCTCCCGTCCGGGTGGGCGGCGCGCGGCGGGACCCCGCGGACATCGCCGAGCGGATACGTCATCTCGGGGACCTGCACCAGGCGGGTCTGGTGACGGACGCGGAGTACAGCGCGAAGAAGGCGGAGCTCCTCGCGGAGCTGTAGGAGCCGACGGCTGCGGGACAGGCGCCCGGCGCGGAACGGGACGACCGGCGCCCCGGGTCCGCTCCCCGGCTGGCGTCCTCGGCCCCCTACCCGGGTAGGGGGCCGAGGACGGCAGTCCGCACCCCGGTATGACGCCGCCCGCCGCCTTCCCCGCCTACTCTGACCCGATCATGCCCCCTTCTCCCGCCGGGCCCCCGCCCGCCGACGGTCTGCTGAGCGCCGCCCGCCGCAATCTGCGCGAGCTCGCCCACGGGCTGTCCCACGCGTCCCATCCGCCGACCCCGCTGTTCGCCGAGTCGCCGAGGCGCTGGCTGCGTCTGCTGCCGTACGCCGTGGTGGTCGCGCTCACCGCCGTCTTCGTCCCCGTCACCATCGACGTGCTGACCAGCGACTACGAGGTGCCTGGCGGCCTGGCCGGGGCGCTGGCCGTCGGGCAGGCCGTGCCCATGCTGATGCTGGCGCACCGGCCGCTGCAGGCCTGGTGGATCGTCTTCGCCGTCGACATCGTGGGTGCCCTGGTGCTGCTGGCGCGGCCTGAGCCGCAGGGCACCATCTGGCCGTGGACCCCACCGGGCGTCGTCGGTTACCTCTTCGTGCTGCTGGCCCTGGGACTGCGCGAGAGCCGACGGACCGTGATCGGAGTGTGGCTGGTCACCGGCGCGGCCGGCCTGACGCTGCACCTGATCGCGCCCGTCCGCAGCGACGGCGGCGCGCTCCTGCTGTTCGTCCTCGGCGCGGTGGTGCTCGTGATCGGGGCTTCGGTACGGGAGCGGAGCGAGGCACAGCGCCGGCTGGTCGAGCAATGGACCATCAGCGAGTCCGAGCGGGCGCAGCGGACCCTGCTGGAGGAGCGCACCCGGATCGCCCGTGAGCTGCACGACGTGGTCGCGCACCACATGTCGGTGATCACCGTGCAGGCCGACTCGGCTCCGTACCGGATCAGCGGGCTCTCGGAGGAGACGCGGGCGGAGTTCGCGTCGATCGCCGCCGGTGCGCGGGAGTCGCTGGCCGAGATGCGACGGCTCCTGTCGGTGCTGCGCAGTGACGGCAGCCGGGGCGAGCTGGCCCCGCAGCCCGGTCTGGACAGGGTGCAGCAACTGGTGGAGGCGACGGTGCGGGCGGGGCTCCCGGCCGAGCTGTCGCTGGCGGCGGACGTCGCGGATGCGGTGGAGCGGGGCCGCGTGCCCCAGGCGGTGGACCTGTCCGCGTACCGCATCGTGCAGGAGGCGCTGGCCAACGTGGTCCGGCACGCGCCCGGTGCGCGGACGAGGGTGTCGGTCACGATGCTCGACGGCCATCTGACGGTGCTGGTCGTCAACGACCGGCCGCAGAAGCCGGGTCCGCCGCTGGAGGAGTCGGGGACGGGACACGGGCTGGTCGGCATGCGGGAGCGCGTACGGTTGACCGGCGGCACGCTCGACACCGGCCCCCTGCCGGACGGGGGCTTCCGGGTGGCCGCCCGGCTCCCGCTGCCGCCGCCCCGGCCGCCCTCGGCATCCCCGCATCCGGAGGACCTGTGACCATCCGCGTGATCATCGTCGACGACCAGGCCATGGTGCGGGCCGGTTTCGCCGCGCTGCTGGCGGCGCAGAGCGATATCGACGTGGTGGGCGAGGCCCCGGACGGGCGCAAGGGTGTGGAGGTCAGCAGGACGGTGCATCCGGATGTCGTCCTGATGGACGTCCGGATGCCGGAGATGGACGGACTGGCCGCCGCCCGCGAGCTGTTGGCCCCGCCGGTGGGCGTGGTCCACCGGCCGAAGGTCCTGATGCTCACGACGTTCGACGTCGACGACTACGTCTACGAGGCGCTGCGCGCCGGTGCGTCCGGGTTCCTGCTGAAGGACGCCCCGCCGGCCGACCTGATCTCGGCGGTGCGTGTGGTGGCGGCGGGGGACGCGCTGCTCGCGCCGTCCGTGACCCGGCGGCTCATCGCGGACTTCGCGCGTCAGCGGCCGGCGGCGCCGTCGGGCGGACCGGCGCTGCGGCTGAACGGCCTGACACCGCGTGAGACGGAGGTCCTGGAGCTGATCGCCCGGGGCCTGTCGAACCAGGAGATCGCGGCGCGGCTGGTGCTGGCCGAGCAGACGGTGAAGACGCACATCGGCCGGGTGCTGGCCAAGCTCGGCCTGCGGGACCGGGCGCAGGCCGTGATCTTCGCGTACGAGTCGGGGCTGGTGACCCCGGGGGACGCGTAGAACCTTCCCGCCGTGCCCCTGGGCGGCCCCCGGTGACCCCCGGTCAGAGGTGGGGCTCTCCCCCCGTACGCCCCCTACCCCGGTATCACCGGACAGTTGGCTCCGCGGGGTGACGCCTTGTCACCCGTCGTCTTCCTACCTTCCTCTCCGGCACACCGGACGGTGTGCGCGAGCAGGACGGGGAGGATACGATGCGCCGATTCGCGAGGACGCTGACAGCGTTCGCACTGGCGACCACCGTGGTGGCGGGGACGGCCGGCTGGGCGTCCGGGACCACCCAGCGGGCGGTGACGGGGCCGCCGCCCGGCAGCGCCGCGTGGCGTGCCGACGGGGTGCTGGGGCGGGAGCTGCCCGACCCGGGCCGCGCGCGTCCGGCTCGAGTGCAGAACTTCTTCCGTGGGCTGACCGCTGCCGAACAGCGGAAGCTGGTGGAACGGCACCCGTCGGTGGTCGGCAATCTGGACGGGGCGCCGCTGGAGCTCCGCTACCGCGCCAACGCCCGTGCGCTGCAGGCCTCCCAGGACCCCCGGTACGCCGGGCTCGCGCGGCCCGGCCGGCAGATCCTCGCGTTCGACCCGCGAGGGCGCGGCCAGGTCGCCGAGGTGTTCGGGGACCTGCGCTCCGCGCGTCATGTGTCGGTCGTCGTGCCCGGGTCGGACATCGACGCCGGGACCTTCGACCGGCGCGACGACGTGTACGGCACTCCGGCGGGCATGGCGAAGTCGCTGTACGCCGAGACGGGCCAGGGCAACGCGGTGATCGCCTGGGCCGGTTACACCACCCCGGTCGGACTCGGTCTGGACGCGGCGACCGGTGGTCTGGCCGAGGCGGGGGCCGGGCGGCTGACGCGGTTCACGGCGGGGCTGGCGGCCGACGGGCTCCCCGCGCCCAGCGTGTTCTGCCACAGCTACGGCTCGGTGGTGTGCGGGCTCGCGGCCTCCGGGATCGGGGCCACGGACCTGGTGGTGCTCGGCTCCCCCGGGATGCGCGCCGACGACGTGGCCGGTCTGCGCACCGGGGCACGGGTCTGGGCGGCCAAGGACGACACCGACTGGATCGACGACGTACCGCATGTCGAGGTGGCGGGTCTCGGGCACGGCACCGACCCGGCGGACGAGGAGTTCGGGGCGCGCCGGGTGCCCGCGGAGGACGCCGAGGGCCACACCGGGTACTTCGCTCCCGGCACGGACTCGCTCCGCGCCTTCGCCGCCATCGCCGAGGGGGTCTCCCGATGAGCGTGCGGCAGTTGGTCTCCCGGATCGACGCGGGCACCCCCGCCCACCGCGACCGTGCGGTCGACGGGCTGCGCGCCCTGGCCCTGGCGGCCGTGCCGGCGGGTCACTGGCTGCTCGGCGGATTCGACCTGGGCGGCGGGGGCGCGCTGCACAACGCCAGCCCGCTCTCCACGTTCGCCGTGTTCTCCCCGGTGAGCTGGGTGCTCCAGATGCTGGGCGTCTTCTTCCTGGTCGGCGGCTACGCCTCCGTCCTCTCCTACCACCGCAGGCCGTCCACCACCGGGGCGTGGCTGCGCGGCCGGATGGTCCGGCTGGGCAGACCGGTGCTCGGTGTGACCGCTGTATGGGCGCTGATGATTCCGGTGCTGTACGCCGCCGGGGTGCCCGAGGCCACCCTGCGTACGGGGGCGAAGCTGGTCATCCAGCCGCTCTGGTTCGTCGGGGTGTACGCCGTGGTCACGGCGCTCACGCCGTACTGCGTGCGCCTGGCCCGGCGGATCGGCGGCTGGGCGGCGGCCCCGCTGATCGGCTCGGTCGCCGTGGTCGACTTCCTGCGCTACGGGCCGTACGCGGACGCCGTGCCGTCCTGGATCGGCGTGCTGAACATCCTTCCCGGCTGGCTCTTCGCGTATCAACTCGGCGTCAGCTGGGGCCAGGGCCGTCTCTCCCGGGGCTGCGCCCGGCTCCTGCTCGCCGGCGGTACGGCGCTGTTCGCCGTGCTGCTGCTCGTCTTCCACTATCCGGCGTCGATGGTCGGCGTACCGGGCGAGGCGCGGACGAACTCGCATCCGCCGTCGCTGCTGGTCCTCGCGCTGGCCTCGGCGCAGAGCGGTGCGGCGATCCTGCTGCACGGCCGGATCGGCAAGGCGCTGCGCCGCCCCGCGCTGTGGGCCCCCGTGGTGGTGATCAACCTGTCGGCGATGACGATCCTGTGCTGGCACCAGACGGCGATGCTGGCCGCGGCCGTCCCGGCGTCGTTCGCCGGTGCCGTGCCCGGGCTGACGACGAGCCCGGACTCCGTCGGCTGGATCCTGGCCCGGCTCGCGTGGATGCCGTTGTTCGCCGCCCTGCTGGTACTGGTCTCCCGGTACGCCCGCCGGTTCGAGGCCCCTTGGGAGACGGACAGCCGCTCCGGGAAGGCCCGCCGGGCAGCGGCCGGGCTGCTCGCGGCGGGCTTCGCGGTCTTCGCGCTCCGGCTGGCGTGAGGCGCGCCGCAGGGGTGTACCGGCCTACCGGCGCCCTTCGACCAGGCCGGACTCCCAGGCCCAGGCGGCGATCTCCACGCGGTTACGGGCGGACAGCTTGGTCTGCACGTTGCCGAGGTGCGTCTTCACCGTGCCCACGGAGATGGTCAGTTCGGCGGCGATCTCGGCGTTGGTCCGTCCTCTGGCCACCAGACGCACCAGGTCCTCCTCCCGTGCGGAGAGCGCGGTGTGCGGCTTCCGAGGGGCGGGCGCGGCGCTGTTGAGGCGCCGCAGCAGCCGGACGGTGATGGCCGGGCTCACCAGCGCCTCTCCGGAGGCGGCCGCCCTGATGGCCTCGACCAGCAGAGCGGGGCCGGAGTCCTTGATCAGGAAGCCCGACGCACCTTCGCTCAGGGCGCGCTGGACGTAGTCGTCGTCGTCGAACGTCGTGACCACGACGACCTTCGGCGGGTTCACGGTGCCGGGGCGGGTCAGTCTGCGCAGTGCCTCCAGCCCGTCCATGCGGGGCATACGGATGTCCATCAGCACCACGTCGGGCCGGTGGCGCTCGGCGAGTTCCACGGCGTACACCCCGTCCGGGGCCTCCGCGACGACGTCGATGTCGTCCTCCGCGGCGAGGATCATCGCGAACCCCGCGCGGACCATGGCCTGGTCGTCGGCGATCAGTACCCGGATCGTCATGACGCCGCCACCCCCGCCGTGGCCACCGGGAGCGTCGCTTCGACGCCCCAGCCGCCTGCCGTCACCGGGCCCGCCTGGACGCTTCCGCCGATCAGGCCCACCCGCTCGGCCAGGCCCTTCAGCCCGAAGCCGTTCCGGGAGACGTGGCGCGGCCGTCCGTCGTCGCTGACCCGCACCGTGACCTGGTCTCCCGAGCGGTCCACGCGCACCCGCACCTCGGTGCATCCGTGGGCGTGTTTACGCACGTTGGTGAGGGCCTCCATCACCACGCGGTGCGCGGTGGTGGTCACCTCCACCGGCAGGTCGTCGAAGGCCCCCTCCAGATCGAGCCGGGCCCGCGCACCCCCGACGGCCGAGAACTCCTCGACGAGCGAACGCACTTCGCCGATGCCCGCCAACGGTGTCAGTGCAACCTCCCCATCGGCGTCGCGCAGCATCCCCACCATGTGCCGCATGGAGGCCAGCGCCTCCGATCCCGCCTGTTCGATCCGCTGCAGCGCGGGCGGCACCAGTTCGGGCCGCCGGCCGGCGATCGCATGGGCGCCCTGAGCCTGGACGACGATGCCGGTCACGTGGTGGGCGACGAAGTCGTGCAGGTCCCTGGCGAACTCCGTCCGCTGCTCCAGTCTGAGAGCCGCCGCCTGCCGCCGCCGGTCCACGAGGAGCAGACGCGTCCCCAGGCCGATGCCCAACGCCATGAGGGCGACCAGGGCGAAGATCAGCGCGTAGATGACCGTGGACTGCTTCACGGAGACCGACACCGGTCGCAGCACGATCGCCAGGTACAGCAGCGGAACGGCCACCGCCGCCCACGACGGCTTCCCCCGCCGGGCGACGACCAGGAGCAGCCACACCAGAGCCGCCGGTTCGGCGAATCCCAGCGCCTGGGAGCCGATCGACATCTCCATGTGCAGCAACGCCGAGAGACACAGCGACACGGCCGCCAGTGTGCAGGCGGCCGCCGGCAGCGCCCGGCTGCCGAGCCGGGACGAAGCGACGACGAGAGCGACGGCCAGCAGGGCGCCACCCAGCTTGGCGGGGCCCAGCGCGGACGTGCCGGACTCCCCGACCCGGTAGAAATCGCCGCCCACCCGGTCCATCACGACGAGGCCGACGAGGCCCACGACCAGCAGCAGCCGGACAGCGAGCAGTAGCTGCGGATGGCCCTTTCCCCATGTGGCTGGGGGTGCGGCCGGCCTCTCCAGCATCTCTCTCACCGTCCTCCCGACGACCGGCCGAAAGTCGGAGCCGGCCGCGCATGATCTGTCTTTCGCCCGATCCGCCGCGAGGCGCGGCGGGCGAGAGTTGTCCCCACCGGGCGGCGTTCGCCGTTCATCACACCAGGAGGATGTCACGGTCGCGGCCGGCCTCGCCTCGTAGCGGAACCCCGCGCAGGCGATATCGCGCACCAGCGGTCGACCGCACACAGCGGGCCCTCCCCCCGTACAGGGCCCGCCCCTCCCCCACGCACAGGAGCCACGGATGGATCACGCGAAGTCGCAGCACGGAAGCGGAACGGGGTTCGCGCGGCCGCCCGTCGGCGCGGCGGCGATCGAGGCCCATGGACTCGGGAAGAGGTACCGGCGCGGCTGGGCGCTGCGGGACGTCTCCTTCCGGCTGCCTGCCGGGCGCGTGTGCGGCCTCGTCGGCCCCAACGGCGCCGGGAAGAGCACCCTGATGGGCCTGGCCACGAACATGATCCGGCCGACGACCGGCGCCCTGCGGGTGTTCGGCGCGGCACCGGGGTCGGCCGAGGCCGTCCTGCGGACCGCGTTCCTGACCCAGGAGAAGCCGCTGTTCCGGCGCTTCACCGTGGCGGAGACCCTGCGGCTGGGCCGTGAGTTCAACCCTCGCTGGGACCAGGGGGTCGCCGAGGGCATCGTCCGCGCGGGCCAGGTGCCGCTGGAAGCGAGGGTCGGAACGCTGTCCGGCGGGCAGCGCACCCGTGTCGCCTTCGCCCTGGCCTTCGGGAAGCGGCCTGACCTGCTCATCCTCGACGAGCCGATGGCCGATCTGGACCCGCTGGTCCGCCGCGAGCTCATGGCCACCCTGACGGAGGAGGCCGCCGAACACGGCACCACGGTGCTGGTCTCCTCGCACATGCTCGCCGAACTGGAGCACATCTGCGACTACCTCCTCGTCATCGCGAACGGCGGTCTGCGTCTCGCGGGCGAGGTGGACGAACTGCGCGCCGCACACGCGCTGTTCGCCGTCTCCGGGGACGGCTCGTCCCCCGCACTCGCGCCGCACAGGGTCATCGAGCCCCGCAACGAGGGCCGGCCCGGCGTCCTGGCACGTCTCGGCGGACCGGTCGCATACGGCGGGCAGGCCGAGCCTCCCACCCTGGAGGAGCTGCTGCTCGCCTACCTGCGGTCACCCGACGCGCCCCCGCTGATCGCCCCCGGCGCCCAGGTCGGCGACATCCACGACATCATCACCCGCGACCGTACGAAGGCTGTGACGGCATGACCACGCTCACCCGCGACCCCGCCCGTACGGCACCCGCCGGACCCATACGAGACAACTGGATCCCCCGGCTCGGCGGTCCGGTCTGGCTGGTCTGGCGCCAGCACCGCGCCGCGTTCTGGACGCTCGTCGCCGTCACCCTCCTCGGCGTACTCGTCATGGTCCACCTGCGCGGGCAGACGATGGACTTCCTGGCCGCCCAGGCCCCGGCCTCGCGGAGGTCCGGCGGCTTGCCGCCCGAGTTCGAGACCCATGTCGACCGTCTGTTCAGCATCGGGAGCTACCTCGGCTACCTCCCCGTCCTGGCCGGTGTCTTCCTCGGGGCCCCGCTCATCGCGGGCGACCTGGAGACCGGCACCGCCAAGCTGGTGACCTCGCAGTCCGTCAGCCGGCTGCGGTGGCTCACCATGAAACTCGCCGTTCCCGCCGCGATGCTCGCTCTGTCGGCCGGCGTGCTCACCGCCGTCTTCACCTGGTGGTGGAGCCCGGTCAAGGGGCTTTCCGACGGACTCATCTGGACCTCCTTCTTCAGTGTCACGGGGGTCGTACCGGTCGCCTACGCCCTGCTCACGTTCACCGTGGGCGCGGCGGCCGGCCTGCTCCTGCGCCGCACGCTGGTATCGATGGTGGTCACGCTCGGCATCGTCGTGGCGATCGGCTTCGTCTGGGACGAGGTCTGGCGGAGCCTGGGGAACGTCATGTCGGTCAGCACCGACAAGGGCGTCGGACCCGGCGCGGTACGGCCCGAGCTGCCCACCCAGGCCGAGCAGTCGGGAGACGGCGCCTACTTCCTCACCAGCTCCGGGGACCGCCTGGACTGGATGACCTGTCTCGACCAGGTGGAGAACGACCGGGCGCACGCCGCCTGCCTGGAGTCGAAGCACGTCATCGGCTGGTCGATCGACTATCTCCCCGTCTCCCAGATGCAGACGATGCAGTGGCTCGGAGCCGGCATCATGCTCGCCGTCGCCGCCGCCGTCGCCGCCTTCGTCATCCTCCGGGGCCGCAAGCGGCTCCTGTGACCCGCGGCCTCCGGGCGGTGGCGAGCCGGTCGAGGAGCGCCCGGGGGTGCCGGGACCTCCTCGACCGCACGGCGTACGGGTTCCCAGCGGCACTTCCGGGCCGCACGCGAGAACTCGCCCGAACCGCCGCTCAAGAACCCGCCGATGCCACCCCGGGACAGCTGCACGCGTAGTGACAAGTGGGGCGGGCGTTCGTTTTCACGGCATGAGTACATCCATTGCTTCAGCGGCAACGGTGACGGGCACCGGCTACGCATTCTTTGTTCCTGAACATGCGCCGAGAAGAGCGAGAAATGTGCCCGGCCCGAGGGCCGCGGAGCACCGATCCGAGTTGCAACCGCACATGGCAGCCCCAGCAGCACGTCAGGAGAGAACAGAAACGCCGATGTACCGGGAATTGTTCAGGATCTGGGCTTCTCGCGGTAACGCACTTCCCGGCGTCCCGGACGCGGAGTGGCGCCGACTGACCTCCTACCGGCACCACCAGGAGGAAACGGAGCGGACGTTGCGGATACTCCGTCTGCAGAAAAGCACGCCGATCGGATGATGTGCCCACCGGAGACAATCCCGGTTCACGAACAAAAAGTACGAACGACCGGGAACATGACGCGGCACGATTTTCGTCCGGTATGACCTCACAGGCCCAATCGGGTCATTTCGGGATCTCGTTGAATCCTATTCAGCCGCAACGGCGTTGACCGACCGTGGAAGCCAGGGAGATGTGGAATCGGCACGCCGTTTTGGCCGACGCCTTCTGCGGTGCGGACGACCGCGTGCGCGAGGCGCAGTCGGTGTTCGACGGGGCCCAGGCGGAGCGTGCAAGAACTCTTGCCGCTTTCGCCGTCACTGTGGGTAGCGACGCCGCGGTTGCCGAGCTGCTGGGACTGAATGAGCGCGAGGTGCGACTTGCCCGCCGTACCGTCGGAAAGAGCGATGCCCGTTCGCTCGCCGGGGCACTGCTCAGTCATCCGTCGGCCGATGCTCGGGACGTCGACGCGGCGAAGGAGGAGGTTTCCGGCAAGCCGGCCCCCAGGGGCGGGAATCCCGCGGTCAAAGTACATCTGGAGACCACGCACCCCTCCATTCCGGCACCCCGCGCGGAACGGCTCCCGACTCGGCAGGCGGCACCCGCGGCGCCCGTGGGAGTGAAGGAGTGGTCCCACGCACACGACTCCCTGCTCGCGGACGGATGGAACAAGGGCACGGACGCCGCAGCCCTCGCCGCCCAACTCGGTGTCGGGCTCACCCAACTGGTCTCCCGTGCCCAGTTGCTGTACGCGGAAGGCCGCCTCGCGCAGGTACGCCGCGACCGGGGCCGTCACCGGCGCCTCACGGACGAATTCACCCGGACCGTCGAGACCGCCCATGACTTCGACCGGGCCCTGCAATCGAGCTCGAGCGAAAACCATTCATGGCCACCGCCGGCCGACAACTCCCCTGGACAGGGTGAAACCGCGCAATACGCGCCTTACAGCCAGGGCACCGGCGTATTCCTCCCCTCCCCCGTCGATTCGACGCACGGCAATTCCGGTTACCCGGTTCAGCAGAGGTGGGCCCACGACTATCCGGCCGAGCGCTGACACGGGGCCTCGGCGCGCCCCGAAGGGGGGCGGGAGCAGCCTCTCGCCGGCATCGGGCCGGAAGCGTCCGACCGCGGAGGAGTGCGCGGTACTCGCGCTCCGGCCGGACCGAGGCCGCCGGGCCGTCTACTCGCGCGCGGTCGCCGTGCTGCTCATGTCCGGGTAACGGTCCCCCGCCACCTGGCCCGCGATGGGCTCCAGCAGCCCCAGCTCCTGCTCGGTCAGGGTCAGCCGGGCCGCCTCCGCGTTCTCCAGCAGGCGGCTGCGCTTACGGGTCCCGGGGATCGGCACCACGGTCAGGCCGTGCACCTGGGCCCGCTGCTGCACCCAGGCCAGGGCGACCTGCGCGGCCGTCGCGCCGTGCGCCGCCGCGATCCTGTGCACGGGCTCCAGCAGGGCGGCGTTGGTCCTCGCGTTCTCCCCGGTGAAGCGCGGCTGGTGCGTACGGAAGTCGTCCTGCCCCAGATCCTTGACGGCGTCCGCGAACGCCCCGGTCAGGAACCCGCGTCCCAGCGGGGAGTACGGCACGAGAGTCACTCCGAGTTCGACCGCGGCGGGCACGGCGCTGAGCTCCGCGTCCCGGCTGAAGAGCGACCACTCGGACTGCAGAGCCGCGATCGGGTGCACCGCGTGTGCCTCACGGAGCTCGTCCCCGGTCACCTCGCTCAGCCCGAGCTGCCTGACCTTGCCCTGCCGCACCAGCTCGGCCATCGCACCCACCGATTCGGCGAACGGGACCAGCGGGTCGCGGCGGTGCATGTAGTAGAGGTCGATGACGTCCGTGCCCAGCCGGCGCAGGCTGGCCTCGACGGCCTCACGGATGTACGCGGGATCATTGCGCACGCCTCGGTAGCGCGGGTCGTCGGTCCGCTCTATGCCGAATTTCGTCGCCAGCGTGATCTCGTCCCGGTGCGCCCCGACGAACGGCGCGAGGAACGTCTCGTTCGCACCACGTCCGTAGACGTCGGCGGTGTCGAAGAGCGTCACGCCGACCTCCAGCGCCGCCTCCAGGGTGTCCCGGGCGGCGGCCTCGTCGGTCTCTCCGTAGAACTCGCTGATCCCCATGCAGCCGAGCCCCTGGACACCGACCTGCGGGCCACCTGTACCGAGCTCCGCTGTAGCGATCTTCACGGTGTCGCTCATGGCGTCAGGCCCTTTCCGGCGCCGCACGGGCGCCGCCATAAAATTCGATCTTGTGGTCGAGCACCGCCAGGGTCCCCTGGAGTTCTGCGATCCGCGTCCTCACATCGCGTCGGGTCGCCTCCAGCAGCTCCTGCCGTTCCGCGAAGGTGTGGTCGCCCTCGCGGAGCAGTTCGGCGTACCTGACCATGTCGGCGACGGGCATGCCGGTCAGCCGAAGCTTGCCGACGAAGGCCAGCCAGTCCAGGTCACGGTTGCTGAACCGCCGCTGACCCGTGTGGGAGCGGTCCACGTGCGGCATCAGCCCGATCCGCTCGTACCACCGCAGGGTGTGCGCGGTGAGTCCGCTGAAGGCGACCACCTCGCTGATGGTGTAGCGGTCCTGCCCCTCGGGACGCGGATGCGCCTTCGGGGCAGAAGCGCAGGTGTCGGTCCGTGCGGAAACGCTCTCCATCACCGTCATGCCTCCACGCTAGAACCTTGGAGTGCACTCCAAGCAAGCGCAAACGGGTGGCGATCCGGATCCCGGCTCCCGTTAGGCTCGTACGCATGCAGAGCCTGGCGATGATCGAGAACTGGCCCGTCCCCACCGCGGCAGCCGCCGTCGTCACCTCGGACGGCACGCTCCTGGGTACCCATGGTCCCACCGCGCACCGCTTTCCGCTGGCTTCGGTGACCAAGCCGCTCGCGGCGTACGCGGCACTGGTGGCCTACGAGGAGGGTGCCGTGGAGCTGGACGAACCGGCCGGCCCCGAGGGCTCGACCGTCCGCCACCTCCTCGCGCACACCAGCGGTCTCGCCTTCGACGAGCACCGGGTCACGGCGCCCGCAGGCACCCGCAGGCTGTACTCCAACGCGGGCTTCGAGGTGCTCGGCGACCACATCGCGAAGGCCACGGAGATCCCGTTCCCCGAGTACGTGCGGCAGGCGGTCCTGGAACCCCTCGGCATGACGTCGACGGCCCTGGGGGGCTCCCCCGCGAAGGACGGCGTCTCGACCGTGGACGACCTGGTGCGGTTCGCCGCGGAGGTGCAGGCACCGCGCCTCCTGGACCCGCGCACGGTCCTGGAGGCGCAGACCGTCGTCCACCCCGGCCTCAAGGGCGTGCTCCCCGGCTACGGCCATCAGAACCCCAACGACTGGGGACTCGGCTTCGAGATCCGTGACTCCAAGTCACCGCACTGGACCGGGCTTTCGTCCTCCCCCGCCACCTTCGGCCACTTCGGCCAGTCCGGCACGTTCCTGTGGATCGACCCCACGGCGGGCGCGGCGTGCGTCGCGTTGACGGACCGCGCCTTCGGGCCGTGGGCGGCCGAGGTCTGGACGCCGTTCACCGACGCGGTGCTGGCGGAGCTGGGCACCTCGGGCCGCTGAGAGCACTCGAACCACACCGTCTTCCCGCAGCCGTCGCGGCGCACCTCCACGCCCCAGGTGTCGGTGACGGCGCCGACCAGCAGCAGCCCCCGCCCGCCCTCGTCCAGCGGGTCCCCCACGGCCGGGCGGGGCAGCCGAGGGCAGGGGTCGGCGACCTCCACCCGCACGCCTCCTGCCGGGAGCAGGAAGATGAGGGTCTGGCAGCGGCGGCCGGGAACGTGCCGTACGACGTTGGCGATCAGCTCGGTGAGGGCGAGTTCCGCCGCGTCCGCCACGTCGAGCAGGCCCCAGCCTGTGAGATACAGCCGGAGGATGCGGCGCAGATGACGGGCGGAGTGCTCCCCCATCGCGAGGTCGGCGCGGTAGACCGCGGCCTCCGCGTCACCGGTCCGGGTATCGGATACGTGATTCATGTCACCAGAGTGCACTGGTTTGATTACTCTCGGCTACGACCCGAAACGAACGCCGCCAGGCGTTGAAGCGAGAGGCACCCCGCCGTGGCCAACGTGCAGTCACTCGACCCCAGCGCTTCTCCTCTGGACTACTACGGCTGGGAGCTGCGCCGCCTGCGGGAGGCCAACGGCCTCAAACAGGGCCAGCTCGGCGAGATCATCTTCTGCACGGGCTCGCTGATCGGCCAGATCGAGACGACGAAGAAGGTGCCGACCCGCGACTTCTCGGAGCGCCTGGACGCGGCGCTCGGCACGGACGGGGTGTTCTCGCGGCTGGTCGGCTTGGTCCTGCGGAGCCAGTTGCCGACCTGGTTCCAGCAGTACGCGGTCATGGAGGCGAAGGCGACGTACATCTCCACGTACCAGGCGCAGTTGGTGTACGGGCTGTTGCAGACGGAGGAGTACGCGCGAGCGGTGCTGACGACGGGCATGCCGGACGATCTGGACGGCCTCCTCGCAGCCCGGATGGAACGGCAGAGGATTCTGGAGCGGGAACAGCCGCCGCTGGCCTGGGCGATCCTGGACGAGGCGGTGCTGCACCGGCCGATCGGGGGCCACGAGGTCATGCGGAACCAACTCGCCCGCTTGTTGGAGTTCACGGGGCACCGGTGGATGCGGATTCAGGTGCTGCCGTTCACAGCGGGTGAACACTCAAGTCTGGCGGCATCGTTCACCGCGATGCGCTTCGACAACGACCCGGACATCGTCTACACGGAGGACCTCATCTCCGGCCATATGACCGCCAACCCTGAAACCATCAGAGAGGCCGCGCGCCGTTACGCTCACTTGCAGGCCGCAGCCCTCTCCATCGAGGATTCCGCGGCTCTGATCGCCCGTGTGATGGAGGAGCGTTATGGCAATCGGCCCGAACTCGAAGAGCACGGCGTGGCGTAAGTCGAGTTACAGCGGCAGCACCGGCGGCGACTGCGTCGAGTGCACCGTCACCGGCGGCGCCGCCTGGCGGAAGTCCTCGTACAGCGGAAACACCGGCGGCGAATGCGTCGAGGTGGCCGACGGCTGCTCCGCCTCCGTCCCCGTCCGCGACAGCAAGAACCCGGCCGGTCCCGTCCTCGTCCTGGGTGCCGACGCCTGGCAGGCGTTCGTGGACGGGCTGCGGTAGGTGCCGGACGTCCGCTGGGTGAAGCTGGAGCTGGACGTCACCGCCTTCCAGGCCGCCCGCTTCGCCCCGTACGTCGAGCGCTGCCGCGACGCGGGCATCCGGCTGACCACGATGGCCGAGCTGGGTGACGAACGCCGGTGGCGAAGCCTGTACGAGCTCAACAGGGAGTGCTCCGCGGACATCCCCGGCCGCGGCGCCTTCCACACCTACGACCAGTACGTCGAGCGTCGGCTCGCCGTGCCCTCCTACGACCCTCGCGGTGTCGTGATCGCACTCGACGGTGACGAGTGGTGCGGAATGGCGGCGACCTCCGACCGCCGCGCGTCGGGGCACGTCTTCAACGAGATGACCGGCGTCAGGGCCGCCTACCGCGGCCGGGGTGTCGCGCTCGCCATGAAGACGTACGGCATCGGATTCGCCGGCCTGTGCGGAGTGGACCGCGTACGCACGGTCCACCACCCGGCGAACACGGGCGTCATCGCGATGAACCGGCGCCTCGGTTACGTCGACGCGGACTGGGACTGACCGAGGGCGTTACCTTCCAGGCATGTCCGATTCCGCGCCGCCGCTCCTCTTCCTCGATGTCGATGGTCCGCTCATCCCCTTCGGCGCGACCCGGCACCAACTCCCGGACGGGTATCCGGTCTTCGAGCCGGAGCAAGGATCCGGCGGCACCGGCGGGAATCCGCTGATCGCCAGGATCGACCCGGACCTCGGCCCCCGGCTGAGGGCGCTGCCGTGCGAGCTGGTGTGGGCCACGACGTGGGAGTCCGAGGCGAACGAGTGCATCGCGCCGTGGCTCGGCCTGCCCGAACTGCCCGTCGTGAGCTGGCCGGAACCGCCCCCTGCGGTCGGGACCGACGGTCTCCACTGGAAGACCCCGGCCCTCCTCCGGTGGGCCGCGGGACGCCCCTTCGCCTGGGTCGACGACGAGATCAACGACACCGACCGCGCCTGGGTGGAGGCGCACCACCCGGGGCGGGCCCTCCTCCTTCGCGTCGATGCCTGGCGAGGCCTCACCGACGCGGACTTCACTGCCCTGGACGACTGGCTGAGGCTTCCCGGGGGCTGATCCCGCCGGTCACACCGGGCAGGCTCCCCGCGAGGGGGCTCCGATAGATTCGGCCGCTATGCGATCACGTGATTACGACCAGGATTTCCGGTACCGAGCAGGAAGGACACGCACGTGGGGATTGGTTCTGCTCTCCCTGGCCGCGTTGCTGTGGGCCTGGTGCGCCGTACTGCTGCTCATGCCGTACGAGGTGGACGAGGAGCCCGACGACGAGTACCCGGCGGAGTGTGAGTCGCGGCTGTTCACCGACCGCGCCACCGCCAACGAGGGCCTCCGGAACGGGGACTACTGCGGGGACGAACGGGACTGGCCCGAGGTCATAGCGGTGCTGGGCGCCTCCCTGCCGGTGTCCATCACCGGTGTGGGGCTCTACACCGTCGGCACCGTGTCGCGCCGGATGAGCGCCCACAGCGAGGCGATGCGCGAGCTGGACGTGCTGGCGCGGACACCGAAGAGCTGAGCACCCCGGACGGGTGCGCCGGCCCTGGGTTGCCCGCCGCGAGTCGACGACGGCGCCGGCCAGGAGGCCGTAGTGGTCCTCGTCGGCACCCGCAAGCGGGAACCGGTGGGCGGCCTGCGACGTCGGTCGGTTGCGGGCCGGAGGCCCGGCGCTGCTCAGCATCGTGGCGTCTGCCCTCAGTTCCCGCTTTGTTCGTACCCGGCCGGGGGATTCCTGGCAGCATCTGCACGACCGAACAAGGGGGCTTCATGCGTTTCCACGTCGGATTACTCGCAACCGCCGTCGCCGCCGGGGCGCTGCTCGTCGGCTGTAGCTCGACCCCGGCCGAGGAACTGGAGGACTGGTGGTCCTCAGGGGGCGAGAGCAGCATCAAGGCGCTCTCGGATACCTCGGGCCGGGTCAACGAGGTGAGTGTCCGCCCGATGGATGTCTGGAGCACCGCCTGCCAGGAACTGCTGACAGAGGTGGCCGAAGCCAAGGAGCTCGACACCCTCCCGAGCGAGAACGCCCGGGGTTTCTGGGAGGAGGCACTGACGGCCTTCGAGCACGGAGGCGAGGAGTGCGTCGCCGGAGCCGGCGAGGACGACCAGCCACGGGCCTCCGAGGGCATACGCGAGGTACAGAAGGGCATCGGCCGTCTGGCGTCCACCACATCCATGATCGCCGGGGACCTGAAGGCCAAGTGATCCGTCCGGCCAGGTGAGGGGTTCGGCTTCCCTCATGTCGCACTCAGCGAGTGAATCCTCTCCTCGACCATGGTCGTAGCCCCAGCGGGTCGCTGTCACCACTGCTGTCACCGTCTCGCCGCCGAGGTCGCCGGGCCGGCCATCGCACGGCCCCGGGCTCTACGCGACGGCGAGGCGGGCGCAGCGGCGGCTGGCGCGGGCCGAGGACGCCACCACAGCGTGCGAGGCGGCCGAGAGGGCACCGGCCAGGGCGAGCAGCGGCCAGTCCGTGGCGAGCGCGGCGGCGACGGCGAGCGCGAGTGTCGCGACCGCCATGGTGACGCTGGTCGTGGTGCCCGCCCAGGCGACCACCAGGGGCAGCCGGCGTGGCGTGGGCAGCCGACGGGCGAGTGTGCCCGTGGCGGCGAGCGTCGACGCGGCGAGCAGGGCGGCGGCGATCGCGACGGCGGCCAGGTGCACCGCCAGCGACTGGGCCGTACGCGGAAGTTGCCAGGCCGTTCCGGGGAGGCCGGACGTCCGGGCCAGGTACCAGCAGGCGACCAGGAAGGGCGCGATGAGGATGACCGTCCGGGCCGTGTGCCGGGCCTGAGCGATGGTCAGTTCGCGCTGGCAGACCGGTGCGATCTCCTCGACGGTCCCGAACTCCCGCACCGCCAGGCGTGCGGCACGCTCGTAGGACTCCCCCTCGTCGACGTGGGCCTCGGCCGTGTCCGCGAGGCCGTCCCACAGCTCCTCGATCATGCGGGCCTTCTCCCCGCCGGGTCCGTGCAGGACGGCCGTCAGGGCTGCCTCGTACTCCGCGATGGGGTCGGCCTGCCTGCCGGCGGCGTTCACGTGGGCAGCCCGGGCGGGGTGGAGGGGTTCAGGACGGAGCCGATCGCCGTGGTGAATTCGTCCCAGGCCGTCCGCTCACCCGCCAGGGTGCGCCGCCCCTCCTCGGTGAGCTCGTAACAGCGCCTGCGCCGCTCACCGGCCGACTCCCAGCTGCTGCTCAGCAGCCCGACCCGCTCCAGCCGGTTCAGAGCCGGGTAGATCGTGCCCGTACGCAGTTCGAGTACGCCGCCGCTGCGGTTCTGCACGGCGGCGATGATCGCGTACCCGTGCAGCGGGCCCGGTTCCAGCACGGCCAGCAGCAGTCCGTCGAGGTGCCCTCGCACCGCATCCGTCTTCATAGGTAGGCAGCCTACCCAAAAGAACCGTAGGCAGTGTATGTATTGGCAGCCAACACATATGCGCGTTCCGAGCAGGAGGCACCCGCAGTGACCAAGCTGCTGCTATCCATCCATGTCCTCGCGGCGATCGTGGCCGTCGGGTCGATCACCGTCGCCGCCTCGATGTTCCCGCGCTACGCGCTGCAGGCGCTGGACCGCACGGAGGCGGCCGGCCGGTCCGCCGGGGTCGCCGCGCTCCTGCACCGCGTCTGCTACGCCTACGCGCTCGGGGGCATCGTCGTGCCCGTGTTCGGGATAGCGACCGGTGCCGCGCTCGGGGTGCTCACCGATGCCTGGCTGATCGTCTCGCTGGCACTGACCGTGATCGCCGCGGTCCTCCTCGGATTCGCCATCCTGCCCGGGCAGCGGCGCCTGCTCGCCGAGGGTGAGGACGCGCCCACCGCGGAGGAGGCGCGCCCCACGGCGGCCCGGCTGACGATGCTCACCGGCGTCTTCAACCTCGTCTGGGCCGTGGTCGTCGTCCTGATGATCGTCCGCCCCGGCTCCACCACGGGCGCGTGATCCCCGCGCGGACCGCGCCGGGCTGAGGGCAGCCCCACCCCTGTTGTCCACCGGCCGGTGGACAACAGGTTCAACCGGCCGTACGTGCCGGGGAGAACCCCTCGCCGACCAGGATTTCCGGCATGAGACAACTCCAGGTACGGATGGCCCGGTGGAGCGCCCGGCACGCCGGGCGCGCGATAGCCGGCTGGTTCGCGTTCGTCGTCCTGTGCCTCGCGGCCGGCATCACGGTGGGCACCAACCAGGCGACCACCGAGGACTTCTGGGTCGGCGAGGCGGGACGCGCCGAAGCGATGGCGACCGAGGGCGGTCTGCAACGCGAGCCAACCGAGCGGATCCTGATCCGGCCCCGGTCCGGACCGCTGGACATGGCCGCTGCCGGGTCGGCGGCCCAGGACGTGACCGCGCGGATGCGGGACCTGCCCGAGGTGGAGAGCGTGGCGGCCCCCGTCCGCTCGGAGGACGGCAAGGTCCTGCTGGTCTCGGTGACCATGAACGGGCCCGAGCTGGAGGGCAGGAAAACCGTCGTACCGCTCCTGGAACAGACGGCGGAGGCCGGTGCGAGCCACCCGGACGTGATCGTGGAGGAGACCGGATCCCCCGCCATCAGCAAGGGCGTCAACGACCAGCGCGGCGAGGACCTCGCGCTCTCCGAGCGCATCAGCCTGCCCGTCACCGCCCTCACCCTGCTGGTCGTGTTCGGCTCGGTGGTCATGGCCGGTGTGCCGTTGATGCTGGCACTCTCCTCGATCGCCGCCGCGATCGGCCTGTCCATGGTCGCCTCGCACGTCATGCCCGACGCCGGGGTCGGGACGAACCTCATCCTGCTCATCGGTCTGGCGGTGGGCGTCGACTACACGCTCTTCTACCTCAAGCGTGAACGCGAGGAACGGGCGCGCGCGGGCGGCCGGCTCAGTTCGGAGGCCCTCGTGGAGCTGGCCGCGGCGACTGCGGGCCGGGCCATCGTGGTCTCCGGTCTCGCCGTGATCGTCTCCACAGCCACCCTGTATCTCGCCACGGACGTCATCTTCTCCTCGCTGGCGACCGGCACCATCCTCGTCGTGGCCGTCGCCGTGGCCAGCTCGCTCACCGCGCTCCCCGCGCTGCTGGTCAAGATCGGCCGCCGGACCGAACGCCTCGCCCCCCGCAGGGCCGCCCGCAGGGCGAAGCGCGGCAAGCCGGCCCCGGTCGCGAAGCCGGAGACCGGGCGGGTGTTCGGCGCCCTCCTGCGGCCCGCGCGGACCCGCCCCGGCCTCACCCTGTGCCTGTCGGTCCTCGTCATGCTCGGACTGGCCGCACCCGCGCTGGGCCTGAAGCTCATCGACCCGGGCAAGGACACCTTCTCCCGCGACATCCCGGCCATGCAGGTCTACGACCGGCTGACCGGCAGCTTCCCCGAACTCCTCGTCACGCACGAGGTCGTGGCCCGCTCCACCCCTGAGCAGGCCCCGCGGGTGAAGCAGGCCCTGGTGGACCTCGGGCGGCGGGCCCAGGCGGATCCGCTGTTCGCAGAGGGCGTGGAGGGCACGAAGGGCACCGGGCCGACGGTCCGCACGTCACCCGACGGCCGGATCAGCGTGCTGCGACTGGCCGTCCCGTACCCCGCGCCCTCCGACGAGGCGATCGAGTCGCTCGTCCACCTCCGCCAGGACCACATCCCCGCCACGGTCGGTCAACTGCCCGGCGTCGAGACGGGGGTGAGCGGCGACGTGGCCCGGGGCCAGGACTACGTGGCCCACGAGAGCGACAAACTGCCCCTGGTCATCGGGTTCCTGCTGCTGATGACGTTCCTGATGACCGTGTGGGCCTTCCGCTCGGTGGTCATCGGCATCGTCGGCGTCGTCCTCAACCTGCTGTCCGCCGGTGCCTCGCTCGGCCTGCTGGTCCTGGTCTTCCAGGGGACGTGGGCGGAGGGGCTGCTGGCCTTCGACTCCCTCGGAGCGATCGCGTCCAGGGTGCCGCTGTTCCTCGTGGTGATCCTCTTCGGCCTGTCGATGGACTACCAGGTGTTCGTGGTCAGCCGGATCCAGGAGGCCAGGCAGAACGGCATGTCCGCCCGTGAGGCGGTGGTGGAGGGCATCAACCGGTCGGCCAAGGTGGTGACCAGCGCGGCGATCGTGATGGTGACGGTGTTCGGCGCGTTCGTGGCCCTGCACCTCACCGAGATGAAGCAGATGGGCTTCTGCCTGGCCGTGGCCGTCCTGCTGGACGCCGTGATCATCCGGCTCATGGTTCTGCCGTCGGTGCTGCTGCTCCTCGGCGAGCGTGCGTGGTGGCCGGGGCGCCCCGGGCGGCGGGGCGGGCGGACCGAGATCCCCGCCGCCGGGCCCCTGGCGGAAGTAGGCTGATGCGGTGAATCAACGGCCGCAGCCCGAAGCCGGGTTGACCGTACCGGCGCTGCACCGGTGGAATGCCGTCTTCTGGGTGCTGCTGGGCGTGGTCCCGCCGGCCGTCGCGGTCGCCGACGCACCGGGCACGACCAGGTTCCCGGTGCTGGCGCTGCTGGCCGTGCTCGCCCTGTCCTACGGCGCGGTGGGGCTGTTCCCCGGCAGCCCCGCCCTGCGCCGTCGCACCTACCTGTACGTGCTCGTCGCGGGTCTCGGCGCGATGTCGTACCTGCTCAACGGCGGTGCGGCGCTCTTCGTGGTGACGTTGCCGCACTTTTGGATCTACACCGCCAACGCGCGTGCGGCGATCGCCCTCAGCGGCCTCGCCGCGGCGGGGGTGGTGGCCGGAAACGCCGTACGGCAGGGCCCGGACGGGGAGTTCTTCACCGGCAACGTGCTCTTCACGCTCATCGGCTACGCGGCGGGGGTGCTGATCGGTCTCGGGGTGAACCGCATCACCGAGGACGCCGACGAGCGGGCCCGGCGGCTGCGGGCGGAGCTGGAGAACGCCCGGCTCCGGCTCGCCGAGGCGCACCACCGCCAGGGTGCGGCCGACGAGCGCGAGCGGCTCGCGCGGGAGATCCACGACACGCTCGCCCAGGGATTCGCGTCCGTCGTCGTGCTCGCGGAGGCGGCCCGGTCCTCCCCGGAGACCGATCCCGCGAGAAGCGCGAGGCAGCTGCTCGCGATCGAGAACACGGCGCGCGAGAACCTCGCCGAGGCGCGGGTGCTCGTCGGTGCGGCCCCGCGGAGCGGTGTCGCGACCGGCTCGGTGGCGGACACCCTGCGCCGGACCCTGGACCGGTTCACCGAGGACACCGGGATCGGCGTCACCTCGGAACTGCCGGACGTGTCGTGCGACCAGCAGACACGGATCGCGCTCCTGCGCTGCACCCAGGAATCCCTCGCCAACGTACGCAAGCACGCGGCGGCCTCGGCGGTGGAGGTGGTCCTCACGGCGTCGCCCTACGGTGTGGAGCTGGAGATCACCGACGACGGCTGCGGCTTCGTGACCGAGGACTCCCGCGGCTTCGGACTGCACGGCATGCGCAAACGCCTCGCCGAGCTCGGTGGCGACCTCACCGTCACCAGCTCGCCCGGCGACGGCACCCGCGTCCTCGCCATGGTTCCCACCGACGGAAGGGGCTGAAGTGAGAGAGGGCGCAGCGGCCGGGAGCAGGGTCCGGATCATCGTGGCCGACGACCACACGGTGATGCGCGCAGGGGTCGTCGCCCTGCTGGCCGACGAACCCACCATCGACGTCGTCGGCGAGGCCGGGGACGGCCGGGCGGCCGTCGGGCTCGTCGAGCGGCTGGAGCCCGACGTGGCGCTGATGGACCTGCGGATGCCCGTGCTCGACGGGACGAGTGCCACCACCGAGATCGTCGCCGGCCGCACCCGGACCCGGGTGCTGATCCTGACCACCTACGACACCGACACGGAGATCGAGCGCGCCGTCGAGGCCGGTGCGATCGGCTACCTGCTCAAGGACGCGACCCGCGAGCAGCTGGTGGACGCCATCCACTCCGCGTCCCGGGGAGAGACCGTCCTGGCTCCGCGCGTCGCGGCGCGGCTGGTGGCCCGCATGCGGAGGCCGGCGCCGGTGACCCTGACCAGGAGGGAGGTGGAGGTGCTGAGCGCGGTGGCCGACGGACTGTCCAACGTCGAGATCGGGCGGCGGCTGGTCATCACGGAGGCCACGGTGAAGACGCATCTGCTGCGGGTCTTCGCCAAGCTCGACGTCAGCGACCGCACCCACGCGGTCGTCACAGCGCTCGAGCGCGGGCTGCTGGAGCGGCGCCCGTAGTGCCGCCCCTACACGGCGGCGAGCTCCCAGAGCAGCGTCTCGGCCGGCTCCAGCGCCTCCAGCTCCAGCCCTCCGGCCTCCGTGATCCGGGCCGAGTCCCCCGGCCGCAGCTCCTCGCCCGCGAGCCGCACGCGGCCCCGCACGACGTGGACGTAGACGCCCGCAGCGTCCGGCACGGCGGTGCGCTCGCCCTCGGACTGCCGGCGTACGTGAAGCATCGCGCCCGCCTCGGGGAGGGCGTACGGCGTGGAGTCGGCGATCCCGGCGACGTGCGTGTAGGAGGGGTCCCCTCCGGGGCGCAGAGGGGCCAGCCACATCTGAATGAACGTCAGCGGGTGTTCCCCGTCGTTGCGCTCGACGTGCCGCACCCCCGCGGCCGAGCTCAGGTGCTGGACGTCCCCGGCCCGTACGACGGTGGCGTGCGAGGCCGAGTCGCGGTGGGTGAGCTCGCCCTCCACCACCCAGGTCACGATCTCGGTGTGGCTGTGCGGATGCTCGTCGAACCCGGCTCCGGGGGCGAGGCGTTCCTCGTTGCAGGCCAGGATCGGTCCGAAGCGCAGGTTGTCCGGGTCGTAGAACCGGCCGAAGGAGAACGCGTGCAGCGTCTCGATGCCTGCGGAGCCACCCGTGGCCGGGTCCCCGCCACGGAAGCGGTCCCCGGACCGGCGTACGTCCATCACACCCCCAAGGTATCCCCGCCGGCCGCCCCCGAGCCCCGCCCCTCCGGTTACCTGTCCCGATAAGGCAGTCTTGTGTCGTGCCCCGACCCGATCCTGAGCAGCCCGCCTCGCATGCCGCCCATCTCCACGCCGCGACCCTGAAACGGCTGGAGCAGTCCTCCGGCCGGCTGGCGGCCAACGCCATCGCCCGTATGGACGAGACGCTGCCCTGGTACCGGGCGATGCCACCGGAGAACCGGTCCTGGATCGGCCTGGTCGCCCAGGCCGGTATCGCCGCGTTCACCGAGTGGTTCCGGCACCCGGAGACACCGCAGGCGATCTCGACCGACGTGTTCGGCACGGCTCCGCGCGAGCTGACCCGGGCGATCACCCTGCGCCAGACGGTCGAGATGGTGCGTACGACGATCGAGGTCATGGAGACCGCGATCGAGGAGGTCGCGGCGCCCGGCGACGAGTCGGTGCTGCGCGAGGCGCTGCTCGTCTACGCGCGCGAGATCGCCTTCGCGACCGCCCAGGTCTACGCGCAGGCCGCCGAGGCCCGCGGTGCCTGGGACGCCCGGCTGGAGTCGCTGGTGGTGAACGCGGTGCTGTCCGGGGAGGCGGACGAGGGTGCCGTGTCCCGGGCCGCCGCCCTCGGCTGGAACTCCCCCGAGCACGTGTGCGTCGTCCTCGGCACCGCTCCCGAAGGTGACAGCGAGCTCACCGTGGAGGCCATCCGGAGGGCGGCGAGGCACGCCAAGCTCCAGGTCCTGACCGGGGTCCTCGGACACCGTCTGGTCGTGATCGCCGGCGGCAGCGACAACCCCCTGAACGTGGCGAAGTCGCTGATCGGCCCCTATGCGGCCGGTCCCGTGGTCGCCGGTCCCGTCGTGCCCGACCTCCTCGCGGCCACCCGGTCCGCGCAGGCCGCGGCAGCCGGTCTGAAGGCCTGCTCGGCGTGGCAGGACGCTCCGAGGCCCGTCCTGTCGGACGATCTCCTTCCTGAGCGTGCGATGGCCGGCGACCCGGCCGCGCGCGATCAGCTGGTGGAGGAGATCTACAGACCGCTCGAAGAGGCGGGATCGGCACTTCTGGAGACGCTGAGTGTGTATCTGGAGCAGGCGAGCAGTCTTGAGGGCGCGGCACGCATGCTGTTCGTGCACCCGAATACCGTGCGCTACCGGCTGCGACGTGTGACCGACGTCACCGGATGGTCACCCTCCGACGTCCGTTCCGCGTTCACTCTGCGAATCGCTCTCATCCTGGGGCGCTTGGCCGCCGGAGACGCGCAGTCCTAGACTTTTGTCGAACTTCAACAATTCCCCCGACGGTTCTTCGTCCCTGTCCCCACGGGCGCCCGGGGCCGTCCACAAGAGAGAGTGTGAGGGTGCTCGTACTCGTCGCTCCCGGCCAAGGCGCTCAGACGCCCGGCTTCCTGACTCCCTGGCTCGAACTCCCCGGTGCCGCCGACCGCATCGCGGGATGGTCCGACGCCATCGGGCTCGACCTTGCCCACTACGGCACGAAGGCCGACGCGGACGAGATCCGCGACACGGCGGTGGCTCAGCCGCTGCTGGTCGCCGCCGGTCTCCTCTCCGCCGCGGCCCTGGACGCCTCGCCCGGCGTCGTGGCCGGACACAGCGTCGGTGAGATCACCGCCGCCGCGCTGGCCGGCGTCATCGACGACGAGGCCGCGCTCCGTCTCGTACGCACCCGGGGGCTCGGCATGGCCGAGGCCGCCGCGGTCAGCGAGACGGGCATGGCCGCGCTCCTCGGCGGCGACCCGGACGTCACCGTCCCGCACCTGGAGAAGCTGGGGCTCACCCCGGCCAACGTCAACGGCGGCGGGCAGATCGTCGCAGCCGGCACGGCGGCCCAGATCGCCGAACTGGCCGAGGACAAGCCCGAAGGCGTACGCCGCGTGGTGCCGCTCAAGGTGGCCGGCGCGTTCCACACGCACCACATGGCTCCGGCCGTGGAGAAGCTGCGTGCGGCGGCCGCCGCCCTGACGGTCGCCGACCCGAAGGTGACGTACGTGTCGAACGCGGACGGGAAGACGGTCGCCACCGGCGACGAGGTCATCTCGCGGCTGGTCGGCCAGGTCGCCAACCCGGTCCGCTGGGACCTGTGCATGGAGACCTTCGCCGAGCTCGGTGTCACGGCCCTCATCGAGGCCGCACCGGGTGGGACCCTGGTCGGGCTCGCCAAGCGCGCGCTGCCTGGCGTGAAGACCCTCGCGCTCAAGACCCCCGACGACCTCGACGCGGCCCGCGCGCTCATCTCCGAGCACGCGGGCGCCTAAGGAGCCCGAGAGCATGTCGAAGATCAAGCCCAGCAAGGGCGCCCCGTACGCACGGATCATGGGTGTGGGCGGCTACCGCCCGACCCGTGTCGTGCCCAACGAGGTGATCCTCGAGACGATCGACTCGTCCGACGAGTGGATCCGCTCCCGCTCCGGAATCGCCACCCGCCACTGGGCCTCCGACGAGGAGACCGTGTCCATGATGTCCGTGGAGGCGTCCGGGAAGGCGATCGCGGACGCCGGGATCACTCCCGGGCAGATCGGCGGAGTGATCGTCTCCACCGTCTCGCACTTCAAGCAGACCCCTGCCGTCGCGACCGACATCGCGCACAGGATCGGCGCGGGCAAGCCCGCCGCCTTCGACATCTCGGCCGGCTGCGCGGGGTTCGGCTACGGGCTGACCCTCGCCAAGGGCATGATCGTCGAGGGTTCGGCGGAGTACGTACTCGTCATCGGCGTCGAGCGGCTCAGCGACCTCACCGACCTGGAGGACCGCGCGACGGCCTTCCTGTTCGGGGACGGCGCGGGCGCGGTCGTCGTCGGCCCGGCCCAGGAGCCGGCCATCGGCCCCACCGTCTGGGGCTCCGAGGGCGACAAGTCCGAGACCATCAAGCAGACCGTCGCGTGGAACGACTTCAACATCGGCGACGTCTCGAACCTCCCGCTCAACGAGCGGGGCGAGGTCAAGTTCCCGGCCATCACGCAGGAGGGCCAGGCGGTCTTCCGCTGGGCTGTCTTCGAGATGGCGAAGGTCGCCCAGCAGGCGCTGGAAGCGGCCGGGATCTCCCCGGAGGACCTGGATGTCTTCATTCCGCACCAGGCAAACATGCGGATCATCGACTCGATGGTGAAGACGCTCAAGCTGCCGGAGCACGTCACGGTCGCCCGTGACGTGGAAACCACCGGCAACACGTCGGCCGCCTCGATCCCGCTCGCAATGGAGCGGCTTCTGGCGACCGGTCAGGCCAAGAGCGGCGACACGGCGCTCATCATCGGCTTCGGGGCGGGTCTCGTCTACGCCGCGACGGTCGTTACCCTCCCCTAGGCACACCGGACCTTTCGGTCCGCACGCCCGAACCCTGCAGAAACACATCGAAGGAGCGCCAACATGGCCGCCACTCAGGAAGAGATCGTCACCGGTCTCGCCGAGATCGTCAACGAGATCGCCGGTATCCCGGTCGAGGACGTCCAGCTGGACAAGTCCTTCACCGACGACCTGGACGTCGACTCGCTGTCCATGGTCGAGGTCGTCGTCGCCGCCGAGGAGCGCTTCGACGTCAAGATCCCCGACGAGGACGTCAAGAACCTCAAGACGGTCGGCGACGCCGCCGACTACATCCTGAAGCACCAGGGCTGATCCCAGCCCGTCCCGTGTGTCGCCACCCGGCGGTGGCGCCGCTGATTCACGACCCTCTACACGTGGAGAAGATTTTCCAGTGAGCCCGACCAATCGCACCGTGGTCGTCACCGGTATCGGCGCAACCACTCCGCTGGGTGGCGACTCCGCATCGACCTGGGAAGGTCTGATGGCCGGCCGTTCCGGCGTCAAGCCTCTCGAGGGCGAACGTTTCGCCGAACTGCCCGTCCGGATCGCCGCCCTCGCGGCCGTCGACCCCGGCGAGGTACTGCCCCGTCCGCTCGCCCGCAAGCTGGACCGCTCGGCGCAGTTCGCGCTGATCGCGGCCCGCGAGGCGTGGGCGGACGCCGGCTTCACCGGCAAGGCCGGTGAGGACGAGAAGATCCAGCCCGAGCGTCTGGGTTCGGTCATCGCCTCCGGCATCGGCGGCGTGATCACCCTGCTCGACCAGTACGACGTGCTGAAGGAGAAGGGCGTACGCCGCGTCTCCCCGCACACCGTTCCCATGCTCATGCCCAACGGCCCGGCGGCCAACGTCGGCCTGGAGGTCAACGCCCAGGCCGGTGTCCACACCCCGGTCTCCGCCTGCGCGTCGGGTGCCGAGGCCATCGGTTACGCCGTCGAGATGATCCGCACCGGCCGTGCCGACGTGGTCGTCGCCGGTGGCACCGAGGCGGCCATCCACCCGCTGCCGATCGCGGCGTTCGCCAACATGATGGCGATGTCGAAGAGCAACGACGAGCCCGAGAAGGCCTCGCGCCCCTACGACACCGCCCGTGACGGCTTCGTCCTCGGTGAGGGCGCGGGCGTCGTGATCCTGGAGTCCGCGGAGCACGCCGCCGCGCGGGGCGCCAAGGTCTACTGCGAGGTGCTGGGCCAGGGCCTGTCAGCCGACGCCCACCACATCGCGCAGCCCGAGCCCACCGGTCGCGGCATCGCCGCGGCGATGCAGAACCTGCTGGACTCCACGGATCTGAAGCCGTCGGAGGTCGTGCACCTGAACGCGCACGCCACGTCCACACCGCAGGGTGACATCGCGGAGATCAAGGCACTGCGTGCGGTGCTGGGCGACGACCTGGACCACGTCGCGATCTCCGCGACGAAGTCCATGACCGGTCACCTGCTGGGGGGCGCGGGCGGCATCGAGACCGTGGCGACCGTGCTGGCGCTGCACCACCGCACGGCGCCGCCCACCATCAACGTCGACGACCTCGACGAGGCGGTCGAAGCGGACGTCGTACGCGGTGAGCCCCGGGCGCTGCCGGAGGGGTCGATCGCGGCGATCAACAACTCGTTCGGCTTCGGTGGCCACAACGTGGTGCTGGCGTTCCGTTCGGTCTGACCTCAGCCTGCCGAGAGGCCCGCTTCCCTTCCGGGAGGCGGGCCTCCTGCATGCGTGCGGACCGTCCCCGGGGCGAGCCGGCGTGACGGGATGCCGCTCGGGAGAACCCGACGACCGGAGAGAGGGCCACCCGCTGCTCTCCGAGAGTTACGCCACCATTCCGGCTGATCCATTTTCATCCGAAATTTCACCGTTAGCGGCCGATATGCCGACGGGAACCGAAGTGGAGCTTCACGCGTCATCAATTCTGATGCCGAGGGAGTACCGAAGTGACGCCCAAGCACCTCGCCTATACAATTCAGCGCAAATTAGTGATCATCAGGACCGGGGGTCGGCGCGGAATGGGTTTCGACGAGGAATGGTCCGGCTTGCGGGCCGCGGCGGCCGAACACGGCTCCACGGGCATGCGGTTGAACGGCCTCCCCGAGGAGGGCCCGGCCCCTGGCTACGGTCCCGGCGGCACGTCGACGCTGGCATCGACGGCGTCCGAGAAGAACGCCGCCGCCGGCGTCATCGAGAACGAACTGCTGACGAGCACCAAGAGGGCGGGCAACCACGCCGACGAGTCCAACGGCAGCGCCGTCACGGCTTTCAGCGGCTGGGCGACCGCGGCTGCACTGAAGAAGGTGCAGACCACCTGGGACGGGCAGGTCAAGACGCTGCTCGGCCGGCTGGGACGCGAGCGCGACGGCCTCAGGAGCACCGCCACCACCCTGCGGGGCGCCGACATCGGCAGTCGTGACGGGATCGACGTCATCCGGCTGCCTTCGGCGATCGACGGTTACCGGTGAGCGAGCGCCGACCGCCGCACCACTTCGAGACGTTCCACGGGGGCCGGGCATGCTGACCTACAGCGAAGTCATGACGACCGACTTCGCAAAACTCTCCGCCGCGGCCGACAAGTGGAAGTCGATGGCGGAGGAATTCGCGAAGGTCGAGAAACGATATCGCGACAGTGTTCAGAAGGTCACACTCGGTGATTCCTGGCGGGGCGAGAGCGCGAACGCCGCATTCCTGAACTTCGCGGCGACCCGGTACGAGTACCAGGCCGCCCAGACGCAGGCCAAAGCGACGGCGACGCTCCTGCTGAATGCGCACACCCAGTTCGTGGAACTGAAGGAGCGGCTGGAAAGGGCCCGGGCCGACGCCGTCAAGGCGGGTATGCGGGTCTCCGAACAGGGCAATGTGGCCTTCGACTACGAGCGGGCCACCGAGAGCGAGCGCGACGCCCTCCGTCACGATCCGGACTACGCCAAGAGCGTCCGGGACAGCGAGCAGTCCTGGGCCGAGTACATCAAGTCCTGCGTGAAGCTCGTGGACGAGGCCGACAAGGACTTCCAGAAGGACCTCGAAGCCGTGGTCAAGGACAGCGGCGGCGGGAAGGGCGACGGCACGACGGGCGGCTTCAACGGCAACGCCGACAAGGTCGCGACGGCTGACGACCAGCAGAAGCAGGACCGCATGCAGCTCGCCTCGCTGGCCATGCGGGACGGCGAGACCCTGGACGACTACATCCAGCGCCTCCAGAAGGACGGCGTCGAGAAGCTCACGGGCAGCAAGCGGCTCGCGGAGCTCTTCGCCGCCGTACAGAAGGGCACGATCACCGCGGCGGCATTCGCCGCGGCGGTCGGCGGGAGCGGGAGCAGCGCCTTCAAGCTGTTCAAGTACCTGAAGAAGGACAAGGTCGTCACCGCGCCCGGCACCTTCCTCTCCACCCTCATCAACAACCGCATGGCCGGAGCCGTGCCCGGAAGCATGCTGAGCAAGGTGCCGCCGGGCCTGGTCACCGCCCTCACCGGGTCCGACGAGGCCGCCATGCTCGGCGGCTACATGCGGAACGGCGCCTTCTTCATGCCGAGCGCGGGCGAGGCCAGCCTCGTCAAGGTCGCGCAGAACGGTGGCCTGGCGAACGCCGCGAAGGCGGCCGGATGGATGCGGGGCGCGGGTGTCGTCGGCGGCGTCGCGGCCACCGCCTACGGCGTGGCGAACCTGGCCACGTACGACACGGACATGATCAAGGCTGACCCCGCGAAGTTCGCCAGCGACCTCAGCGGTACGGCGTTCAGCGCGTCGATGACCGCGCTGACCGTGGCGCCCAACCCGGTCACGGCGGGTCTGGCGGTCGGCACGGGCCTGGTGTATGCCGGCTGCCTCGTCTGGGACAACCACGAGGCCATCGGCGACGGGATCGAGAAGGCCGGTGAATGGGTGGGCGACAAGGCCTCGGACATCGGGGACGGTATCGCCGACGGTGCGAAGAAGCTGGGCAGCGCCCTCAACCCGTTCGACTAGCGAGGAAAGACATGCACACGAGGATCACCCCGTTCACGCTCGCGTCCTGGAAGGAGAGGCAACCGGTCGGGCTCAAGAAGTTCGGCTGGCAGGGCACCTCCCCCGAGTTCGGCGACATCAAAGTGGTGTACCCGGCGGGCAGGGACGTGCCCAACGTGATGGTCACGGAGGTGCGCGGCAGCGTGATCCCCACGGCCGTGTTCGAAACCCGTGGCGTGCACGCGGAGGTCGTTTCGATGCCGACCATCAACCGTTCGACGCTTCGCGTCGGGGACGGGCTCGTGCGGATGAGCCGGAACCGGTGGGCGCCTACGCACGGGGGGCGCTCCCTGCGTATGACGTACCTGGGCGACGTGTACAAGCTCAAGGCGGCCAACCGCCGGGCGTACACGTTGTCCCGGCAAGCCGACTCCGAAGACCCCGGATGCGTCGTCACCGTGCGGCAGTCGGGCCGCGGAAACGGTCGGAGGATGACCGTGGAGGCGACCGGCCGGGTCCTGCCCGCCGACGTCACCCTCGCGGTCCTCTTCACCGGAGTCGACCGGTCCGTACTGACCCGGCGCGGGGCGGTCCGGGCGGGTTTCGCGAGAATCTTCAATTTCTGGTCCGAGTCCCAGGCCTGAGCCACTACCAAGTGAGTGCGTATGCCTTCGTTCGACATTTCCCGTGCCCGCTTCAGGCTGGCCGACGGGCACCTGATCGTGCTCTCCGAACTGGCGGCGGGGAACCCGTCGCCGGACGAGTTCGCAGAGGCCCGTGAGGAGTTGCTGGGCTGCGGCCTCATCAACGGGGAGGGCAAGCTCTCCCCCTTGCTGCTCCCGCTGATGAAGACGATCCTCGCGCCGGGGGTGATCATCACGCTGGAAGCGGCCGGCAGGCAGGGGAAGCTGCACCACGGCATGTTCATCGGCGACGAACACGTCGTCGTCCACGAAGGGTGGCCGGGCACGGCCGAGGCCGAGTACTCCTGCGTCGAGCCGAAGATGCTGGTGTGGAAGCTCGCCGACATGGTGAACCTCCAGCAGTCCTCGGTGGCCCGTGAGGCGGCCGTCCCCGTCGTCGAGACGACCATCGGCGCCGTCGAGGCGGGGCTCGCGATCCTGGAGGGGGAGCGGCTCGTCCGGTCCGCCGGCGAGGAGCGCGAGGCGGTCCACCATGCCCTCGCGGCGGGCGGCGGCCCTGCTGAGCCGTCGCTGACGCTCCTCACCGACCTGATCTCCGAGCTGCGTTCGAGCTGGCGCCTGACCTCGGCCTGGCAGGTCCAGGCCGGCCGGGAGGGTATGGAGGCCCGCGGCTTCGCGGTCTGGGACTGCGGCCCGCTCGGCTACTGGCTCCGTGAGCTGCCCACCGAACCTGTGCCCGGATCACGGGTCGCCCCGGGCTCCCCCTTCAGGCTCGTCCGCGTGGACGCCAAGACGATCTGGACGCGGATCACCGCGCTGCTGCCCGACCAGGACGAGCTCCGGAACGCCGCTGGACGCTCGGGCGCCGCCTAGGAGCGAGGCCGGGGGTGGGCCCCGGCCCCGGGCCGTCCCGGGGCGGTCCTGCCCCAGGCCTCGCCCGGTGCGACGAGCGCGACCGTGATCCCCGGGCAGTCGCCGGCGCGGCAGCCGGACGACGCGGGCAAACGTTTCCGCGCCCTCTGCCTCAAGGCCGGGTCGAGGGACGGCCCCCGTCACACCACCTGGTGGAGCCACCGCACAGGCGCGCCCTCTCCCGCGTGGCGGAAGGACTCCAGCTCGTCGTCCCAGGGTTTGCCCAGGAGTTTGGCGACCTCGGCCTCCAGGTCCGTCTCGCCGCGCAGGGACCGCTCCAGCGCCGCCCGCAGCCGGTCCTCCGGGACCAGGATGTCGCCGTGCATGCCGGTGACGGCGTGGAAGATACCGAGCCCCGGCGTGGAGCTGTAGCGCTCGCCCTCCGCCGTGGGGCAGGGCTCCGCCGTCACCTCGAAGCGCAGCAGGTCCCAGCCCCGGAGGGAGGAAGCCAGCTCCGAGGCCGTACCGGCACGGCCCTTCCAGGAGAATTCGGACCGCCAGGTGCCGGGCGCGGCCGGCTGTCTGGTCCAGTCCAGCTGGACCCGCACACCGAGTACGCCCGCTACCGCCCATTCGACGTGCGGGCACAGCGCGCGCGGTGCGGAGTGAACGTAAAGAACTCCACGTGTCGTCACCGGGACCTCCAGTGTGGGACGAGGTTCGCCTTCCCCAGCGGCCTCGCGCCCGTACCGCCTCTTCCCGGCCGGCTCCCGAGGTTGTCATCAGTAAACAGCATCGGGAGTGAATCTCCTGAAAAGGGACAGTATGTGACGTGAGATAACTTACCGGACCCGTTGTTCGTGTGCGGGCCCGTCGGGCCCCACTGGTTCGACGGGGAAAAGCTACCGTGCGCCGGGGCCGGGTGTGTGACGTACCGTCGGTCCCGGGCCTGTGATTCGCTCAGCATTCACCCGCGAGGGCGTGAGGGCCCGCCACCTGGGACTGTCCGGGTGTGCCACGGGCAAAATCACCCGTGTGACCGAGGGGAACAGGTATGCCTGAGCGTTCGTCACGCCGTCGCGTCCGGGGGGCCGCGACCACTCTGGCGGCGGTCGCGCTCGCCGGTACGGCCGCGCTCACGGGCTGCAGCTCGGACGGGGGCACGGCGGGCGCGGCGAGCCCTTCCCCCTCTCCGACGCCGGCGTGGGACGCGAGCCCCGCTTCCGTCGCGGCCGTCGGGGATTCGATCACCCGCGGCTTCGACGCCTGCGCGGTGCTGGCCGACTGCCCCGAGGTCTCCTGGGCGACCGGCACCGACGGCGGGGTGAAGAGCCTCGCCGTACGTCTCCTGGGGGCGTCGAAGGCCGCCTCGCACAGTTGGAACCACGCCGTCTCGGGCGCCAGGATGGCACAGCTGCCGGAGCAGATGGCGCTGGCGGCGCAGGAGAAGCCGGAGCTGGTCACGGTGATGATCGGCGCGAACGACGCCTGCCGGGACTCGGTGGGGCTCATGACCCCGGTGGCCGATTTCCGGGCCTCCTTCGAGGCGTCGATGCGGCGGTTGCGTGCCTCGGCCCCGAAGTCGCAGGTGTACGTGTCGAGCGTGCCGGATCTCAAGCGGCTCTGGTCGACCGGGCGGGAGAATCCGCTGGGCAAGCAGATCTGGAAGCTGGGGATCTGCCGGTCGATGCTGGGTGACGCCGACGACATGGGTGCCGCGGCCGTCGCACGGCGCGACGCGGTGCGGGAGAGGGTCGTCGCGTACAACGGGGTGCTGAGGGACGTCTGCACGCGGGACGAGCGCTGCCGCTACGACGGCGGGGCCGTGTTCGACTACCGGTTCACCGGTGAGCAGCTCAGTGAGTGGGACTGGTTCCATCCGGGACGCAACGGCCAGGCCAGGCTGGCAGAAATCGCTTACCGCAATGTCACGGCGGCCGGGCCCCCCGCGTAGAGTTCTTGATCGTGACGACGGGTGCAGCGGTACACAGCGAAGACTTCTCCACGCTCGGCGACGGTACGCCGGTCCGGCGCTGGACCCTGGAGCGCGAGGGCACCCGGGTGCGGGTGCTGACGTACGGCGCCGTGGTGCAGTCCGTCGCGGTGCCCGGCAGGGACGGCATCCGGGCCGAGGTGGCCCTGGGGCTGCCGGACCTCAAGGGGTACGAGAGGCACACGGGCCCCTACTTCGGCGCCGTGGTCGGCCGGTACGCGAACCGCATCGGGGGCGGGTCCTTCGTCCTGGACGGGCGTACGCACCAGGTGACGCGGAACGAGGGCCGCAACACCCTGCACGGCGGTGGGCGCGGCTTCGACAAGCGGGTGTGGGACGCCGAGGAGGTGCCGGACGGTGTGCGGCTCTCCCTGGTCGCCGAGGACGGCGAGGAGGGTTTCCCGGGGCGGCTCGCGGTGTCGGTGACGTACACCCTGGACGCGGACGGAGCGCTGCGGATCGCCTACCGGGCGACGACGGACGCGCCGACCGTGGTGAACCTGACGAACCACACGTACTGGAACCTCGCCGGGGCCGACAGCGGGAGCGCGCTCGGGCACGAGCTGCGGCTCGCGGCCGGGCGGATCACCCCCAGGGACGAGGAGTCGATCCCCACGGGCGAGTTCCTGCCGGTGGAGGGGACCCGCTTCGACTTCCGGGAGCCGAAGCCGGTGGGCCCCGGCTACGACACCAACTACGTGCTGGAGGAGACCGGCGGGGAGCCGGCCGCCGAGCTGTACGACCCGGCGTCCGGCCGTCTGCTGACGGTCCGCACGACGGAACCGGGGCTGCAGCTGTACACCGCCGACCACCTCGACGGTGATCCGTACGTGCCGTGCGCCGGGATCGCGCTGGAGACCCAGCACTTCCCGGACGCGCCGAACCGGCCCCGGTTCCCGAGCACGGTGCTGCGGCCCGGCGAGGAGTTCACCTCCACCACGGTGTACGGATTCTCCGTGCGCTGAGGCCCAACTCCCCCTGTACCGGCCTGGGTCAACACCGGAAGGCCAAGATCACCGGTGGGTGAATCAGGGCGCCGGGGGCGCGTCCGTGACGGTCGCGGACGGTCCCGCACAGCAGGGTGATCACCATGACCTCACCCGCTGACGCATCGTCAGCCGCCCGACCTTCCCGTCGCTCCCTCATCGCGGGCGCGACGGCCGGTGCCGCGGCCCTCGCCGTGACCGCCGCCACCCCGTCCGTCGCCGCCCCGTCCGCGGGCACCACGACGCCCCGGGCCGCCGCCGCGCCCGGAGCGGCGCCCGGCTCCGACTGGGAGGCCTGCCTCACCGCCGCCCGCGCCATCCTGGTGCGCGACGGCAACGACCGTGACCTGGTGCCCCGTTACCGGGAGATCCTGCTGGAGAAGGGCCTGCCCCGCACCCGGGTCGCGCCCAGGAAGGTGCTGGTCGTCGGCGCCGGACCGGCCGGGCTGACCGCGGCACGGCTGCTCCACGAGGCCGGACACACCGTCACCGTGATCGAGGCCAACGGCAACCGTGTCGGCGGCCGCATCAAGACCTTCAGGGCAGGCGGCCACGAGAAGTCCGACCCGCCCTTCGCCGATCCGAAGCAGTACGCCGAGGCGGGCGCGATGCGCATCCCGGACAGCCACCCGCTGGTCACCGGGCTGATGGCCGGGCTCGGGCTGAAGACCCGCCGCTTCCACCTGGTCGACGTGGACGCCGAGGGACGCCCCGCCAACCGCACCTGGATCCACGTCAACGGTGTCCGGATGCGCCGCGCCGACTACGCCGCGAAGCCGCAGGCGGTCAACCGGTCCTTCGGTGTTCCCGCGGCCTACGAGAACACGCCCGCCTCGCAGATCGTGCGGGACGCGTTCGCCCCCGTACGCGCGGAGATCGAGGGCAAGGAGGGAACGGCCCTGGTCGAGGGCTGGGCGACGGTGCTCCAGCGGTACGGGCACTTCTCGATGTTCCGGTACATGACCGAGGTGGCGAAGCTCGACGAGCGCACCGTCGACCTCATCGGCACCGTCGAGAACATGACCTCCCGCCTCCATCTCGCCTTCCTGCACAGCTTCATCGGAGCCTCGCTGATCAGCCCCGCGACCTCCTTCTTCGAGCTGCCCGACGGCACCGCGACCCTGGCCGACGCGATGTACGCGCAGGTGAAGGAGCTGGTGCACCTGGACCGCCGGGCCACCCGCATCAGCCACACCGAGGACGGGGTGAGCGTCGAGACGGTCTCGGAGGGCCGGGGCGGGCCCGTCGTCCGGGAGACCTTCACCGGAGACCGGGCGATCATCACCGTGCCCTTCTCCGGGCTGCGGCACATCCCGGTGACGCCGGCGCTGTCCTACGGCAAGCGGCGGGCGATCACCGAGGTCCACTACGACGCGGCGACCAAGGTGCTGCTCGAGTTCAGCCGTCGCTGGTGGGAGTTCGACGAGGCCGACTGGAAGCGGGAGCTGGAGGCCGTGCGGCCCGGCCTGTACGAGGCCTACCGGCTGGGCAAGGCTCCGGCCGACGGTTCGCTGCTGGGCGCGCACCCCTCCGTACCGCGCGGCCACATCCCGCCCGACCAGCGGGTGCACTACGCCGCCTGCCGGGCCACCGCCCGTAACCAGCCGGAGGCGGCCGGCGTCATCGGCGGCGGCTCGGTGACGGACAGCGCCAACAGGTTCATGTACCAGCCCTCGCACCCCGTGGAGGGCAGTGCGGGCGGAGTGCTGCTCGCCTCGTACAGCTGGGCCGACGACGCCCTGAAGTGGGACTCGCTGGACGACGACGAGCGCTACCCGCGCACCCTGGGCGGGGTGCAGGACGTGTACGGGCAGCGCGTCGAGGTCTTCTACACGGGCGTGGGCCGCACCCAGTCCTGGATGCGCGACCCGTACGCGTACGGCGAGGCGTCGGTGCTGCTGCCCGGCCAGCACACCGAGCTGTTCCCCGACGTCCGCACCCCGGAGGGGCCGCTGCACTTCGCCGGCTGCCACACGTCCATCAAGCCGGCCTGGATCGAGGGCGCCCTGGAGTCGGCGGTCAGGGCGGCGCTGGAGGTCCACGGCGCCTGACGGGCGGACCGGTCAGCGGGCCAGGCCCAGGGTGACCCCGAGGCCCACGAGGACCGAGCCGATCCCCCGGTTCAGCGCCTTCTGCCGACGGAGCACCGCGGTGCGCAGCCGCGCGTGGGAGAAGAACAGCGCCACCAGGCCGAACCACCCGAAGTGGGCCAGGGACATGAACAGCCCGTAGCCCGCCTGCTGCCAGAGGGCCGTGTCCGGCCCGACGACCTGGGTGAACGTGGACACGACGAACAGGGTGGTCTTGGGGTTCAGCACATTGGTGAGGAAGCCGGTGCGCAGGGCCCCGAGACCACTCAGGCCGCTCTTCCCGTCCAGGTCGACGGTGAGTTCGCCGCGGTCGAGGAAGGTCCGGACGCCGATGTACACGAGGTAGACGGCACCCGCCAGCTTGATCGCGGTGAACAGCGTCGTGGACGAGGCGATCAGGAGGCCCACACCGAGCATGGTGTAGGTGACGTGGACCAGGACACCCGCGGCGACCCCCGCGGCTCCCAGCAGGCCGGTCCTGCGCCCGTACAGACAGCTGTTGCGGACGACCATCGCGAAGTCGGCGCCGGGGCTGATCACGGCGAGCACGGTGATCAGGGCGACGGCGAGGATCTCGGTCACGTTCTTCCCCCTCGGTCGGCTGCGGTTCCCGGCCGTACGGCCGGTGCTCGTCCGGGCGCTTCCGGCTCAGTCCTTGTGCAGGGTGTACGCCGACGAGGGGGCCGGCACCGGCCCGGCGGCGGGCGTCGCCGTGAGCTCCCGGGCCAGCAGCGTGGCCCCGGCGACGGCGCCCGGCATCAGGAACACGGCGACGAAGGGGACGAGGAAGGCGAGCGTGAGCGGGACCCCGAAGCCCAGCACCATCATGCGGCGGCCGCGCAGCAGCGCGAGCCGGTCCTTCAGGACCATGCCACGGCGCTGGAGGGCGACGGAGGTGAGTTCCTCGGAGAGGAAGTAGCCGGAGACGCAGAAGCCCAGGACGGGGATCACGGTCTGCCCGATGACGGGGATGAACCCGAGGGCGAAGAGCACCACCCCGTACAGCACGACGCGCAGCAGGATGCGGACGGAGTCGCGCGCGGAGATCCACAGCTCCCGAAAGAGCGGCAGGCCCGACTCCGGCACCTCACCGCCCTCGGTGCGGTCGACCTCCTCGGAGAGGGACTCGTAGAACGGCTGGCCCACCAGCAGGGTCACCGCGGTGAAGGTGATGACCGCGAGGAACGTCCCGAACACGAAGACCAGGACGACCAGGGTGTTGCGCAGGAGGCCCAGCCAGGGCGAGGACCAGTCGTCGGCGAACGGGGTGGCCCAGGCGACGAAGTCGTCGGCGCCGTAGCCCAGTCCGACCAGCGCGGCAGCGTAGATGACGAGGGTGACCAGCGCCGGCAGCAGGCCGAAGCCGAACCAGCGGCCGTGCCCGAACGCCCAGCGCTGGCCCTTGATCAAGTAACCGAAACCCGCCCCGAGATCACTCATGGCGTCAGCGTACCCAGGCCGGACGGACCCCCGTGCGCCGGTCGGTCTTACGCGAACCATTGACACTTCACCCGGCCCGTCATTACGGTCACGCCAGCATTTCGAACGAGCGACGAAATACCGAACACGTTGAGAGGCAACACACGTGCGCATCACCGGAATCAGCACGCATGTCGTCGGCACGCCGTGGCGCAACCTCACCTACGTCCAGGTTCACACCGATGAGGGCCTCACCGGTGTCGGCGAGACCCGCATGCTCGGCCGTACGGACGCGCTGCTCGGCTATCTGCGGGAGGCGTCGGCCAACCACATCGAGGGGTCCGACCCGTTCGCGATCGAGGACCTCGTCCGCCGCATGAAGTACGGCGACTACGGGCGGGCCGGGGAGATCGTGATGTCCGGCATCGCGGTCATCGAGATGGCCTGTTGGGACATCAAGGGCAAGGCGCTCGGCGTCCCCGTCTGGCAGCTGCTCGGCGGAAAGGTCACCGACCGGGTCAAGGCCTACGCCAACGGCTGGTACACCACCGAGCGGACCCCGGAGGCGTACCACAAGGCGGCCCAGGGAGTCGTCGAGCGCGGTTACCGGGCGCTGAAGATCGACCCCTTCGGTACGGGGCACTTCGAGCTGGGCCAGGAGGAGACCCGCTACGCCGTGTCCCTCATCGAGGCCGTGCGGGACGCGATCGGGCCCGACACCGAGCTGATGCTGGAGATGCACGGCCGGTTCAGCCCGTCGACGGCGGTGCGGATCGCCCGTGAGATGGCGCCGTTCAAGCCCGCGTGGCTGGAGGAGCCGGTGCCGCCGGAGAACCTCAAGGCGCTGAGCAAGGTCGCGGAGAAGGTCGACCTGCCGATCGCGACCGGTGAACGCATCCACGACCGGATCGAGTTCCGTGAGCTCTTCGAGTCGCAGGCCGCCGACATCATCCAGCCGGACGTCGGCCACATCGGCGGCATCCTGGAGACCCGCAAGCTCGCTGCGACCGCGGAGACCCACTACACGCTGATCGCCCCGCACAACGTGGGCGGTTCGGTGCTGACCGCGGCCAGCCTCCAGGTCGCGGGCTGCACCCCGAACTTCAAGATCCTGGAACACTTCAACGACTTCGCGGACGCCGACATCAAGAAGGTCGTCAAGGGCGCCCCGGCCGTCGACCCCGCGACCGGCTGCTTCGAACTCTCCGACGCCCCGGGTCTCGGCGTGGAGCTGGACGTCGACGCGGCCGCGGAGTTCCCGCAGCAGCAGGCGCGGTTCGACCTGTGGGCGGACGGCTGGGAGAAGAGGCAGCCCAAGTGACCTCTGCATCCCGCTCGTTGACCATCGACTCGCCGGGCAGTCACCGGCTGGCCGAGGGCCCGCTCCCGGAGCCGGGCCCCGGCGAGGTCAGGGTGCGGGTGGCCGCCGCCGGGATCTGCATGAGCGACCGCGAGGTGTACGACGGCCACCGTGACCCCGCCTACGTGCGCTACCCGGTGGTGCCGGGCCACGAGTGGTCGGGAACCGTCGACGCGGTGGGCGAGGGCGTCGATCCCGCGCTGACCGGCCGGCGCACGGTCGCCGAGGGCTTCCGGGCGTGCGGGCGCTGCGAGCGGTGCCGGTACGGGGAGACCTCCCTGTGCACGGCGGGATACGACGAGACGGGGTTCACCCGGCCCGGCGCGTTCGCCGACCACCTGGTGGTCCCCGCGCGGCTGCTGCACCCACTGGCCGACGACGCCGACCTGCGGGCCGCGGCCCTGCTGGAGCCCGCCGCGGTGATCGCGGCGGCGGTACGGGCCGGGGCGCCCGAGCCGGGTGAGCGGATCGCCGTACTGGGTGCGGGCACGCTCGGCCTGCTGGCGGTGCAGCTGCTGGCGGCGGTGTCACCCGCGGAGCTCACCGTGATCGACCCGAGGGCTGGACGGGCCGCCCAGGCCCTGGACTTCGGGGCGAGCGAGGCGCGGGTGCCCAAGGAGGCCGAGGAGGTGCGGGGCCGCTACGACCTGGTCGTGGAGACGGCCGGAGCGCCGTCGACCGCGGCCGACGCGTGCCTGCTGGCGCGGCGCGGCGGGCGGGTGGTGCTGACCGGGATGTTCACCCCGGGCGCCGTGGGCATCGACCCGGTGCACCTGTCGCTGAGCCAGCTCACCGTGCGCAGCGTCTTCGGTGCGCCCTCGTCGGCCTGGTCGTACGCGGTGCGGGCGTTCACGGCCGGGCTGCTCGACCCGGCGCCGCTGATCACCCACGAGTTCCCGCTGGAGAGGTTCGCCGAAGCCGTGGCGCTGGTGGGATCCGGGAATCCGGAGACCGGGAAGGTGCTGCTGCGGCCGTGAAGGGCCCGCCCTGATCCGTACGCCGGTACGGCGGCGTCCTGACCGCCTCCGTACCGGCGTACTCCCAAAGATCCGAACTTCGTCCGAAATACCGAACGTGAAGGACCAGTCGTGACCGACGCCCCTGTCTCTTCCCCCGGTGCCGCCGGCGCCCGCCGCCCCGGTGACGCCGTGCTCACCGCGCTCGGCCTCGGCCCGGCGCCCCTGTCCCCGGCGGACACCTCCCCGCACTCCTTCCCCGACGGCGGGAGCTGGCGCACCGAGGTGCCGTCCGTGGAGGGTCCGGAGGCCCTCGGTGTCGTGCTCAAGGAGTCCGCGAGGCTCGACGTCCCGGTCCACCGCATCAGTCAGGGCAGCGGCATCTGGATGCTGACGGACGCGGAGATCACCGAGATGGTGGAGGGCTGCGCCGAACGGGACATCGAGCTCTGCCTCTTCACGGGGCCACGCGGCACCTGGGACACCGGCGCCTCGGTCCGTACGGACTCCGGCGGCGCGGGTCTGCGCTCGCGCGGCCACGACGCTCTGGCCGGCTGTGTCGAGGACGCCCTGCGGGCCACCGGGCTGGGCGTGAAGTGCCTGCTCGTGGCCGACGAGGGGGTGCTGTGGACCCTGCACCGGCTGCGTGAGCAGGGTGTCCTGCCCGCGGACACCACCTTCAAGGTGTCGGCGCTCATCGGCCCGGTGAACCCGGCCTCGTACGCCGTGTTCGAGCAGCTCGGCGCGGACTCGATCAACATCCCGTCCGACCTGACGCTCGCCCAGCTCACCGAGATCCGCCGGGTCTCCGGGGCCCCGATGGACCTCTACATCGAGGCCCCGGACGACCTCGGCGGCTACGTGCGGATGTACGAGGCCGCCGAACTGATCCGGCGCGGCGCGCCGCTCTACCTGAAGTTCGGCCTCTCCAAGTCGCCCGGCATCTATCCGTACGGCCAGCACCTGCGGGAGCTGGCGCTCGCCACCGCGAAGGAGCGGGTGCGGCGCGGCCGGCTCGCGCTGGACCTGCTCGCGCGGCACGGGGCGGACGGAGGCATGGCCCAGCTCGGCAGCAGGCTGCCGGGCCCGCTCAACCGGTTCGGCATCTCGTCATAACGTTCCGGAAACTTCGCTCCACAAAAGAAGACACAGCCGCGCACAATCCCACACACCTGTTCTCGGTCGATCCGCCCCCGGCGGTCCGCACCGTCGGACCGAGCCCTGACCCACATCAAGGATGATGACTATGCGCAACCGCAGAGCCGCACTTGCCGCCATAGCCTCCGCCGCCTCCCTCGCTCTCGCCCTGACCGCCTGTGGCCAGAACAGCGAGGGTGGCAGCGAGGAGAAGAAGGGGAGCGCCGACGGAGGCACCATCGGCATCGCGATGCCGACCAAGTCCTCGGAGCGCTGGATCTCCGACGGCGCCAACGTCGTGAAGGAACTGAAGGCCAAGGGTTACGAGACCAAGCTCGCCTACGGCGAGGACGACCCGGACCAGCAGGTCTCGCAGATCGAGAACATGATCACGCAGGGCGTCGACGCCCTGATCGTCGCCGCGATCGACAACAAGTCCCTCGACAACGTGCTGCAGCAGGCCAAGGACGCCGACATCCCGGTGATCTCCTACGACCGGCTGATCCTCGGCTCGTCGAACGTCGACTACTACGCCTCCTTCGACAACGAGAAGGTCGGCGAGCTGCAGGGCACGTACATCGTGGACAAGCTCGGCCTGGGGGACGGCAAGAAGGGCCCCTTCAGCATCGAGCTGTTCGCCGGTTCCAACGACGACAACAACACCAAGTACTTCTTCCAGGGCGCGATGAACGTCCTCAAGCCGTACGTGGACAAGGGCGAGCTGGTCGTCAGGTCCAAGCAGACCGCCCTCAACCAGGTCACCACCCTGCGCTGGGACGGCGGCACCGCGCAGAAGCGCATGGACGACCTGCTGACGTCCAGCTACCGCAGCGCCCGGGTCGACGCCGTGCTCTCTCCGTACGACGGCATCTCCATCGGCATCCTCTCCGCCCTGAAGTCGGACGGCTACGGCACCGCGGCCAAGCCGATGCCGGTCGTCACGGGCCAGGACGCCGAGGTCGCCTCGGTGAAGTCGATCATCACGGGCGAGCAGACGCAGACCGTCTACAAGGACCTGCGCAAGCTCGCCGAGGTCGCCTCGAACATGGTCGACGCGGTCCTGAACGACAAGAAGCCCGAGACCAACGACACCAAGTCCTACGACAACGGTGCCAAGGTCGTCCCCGCCTTCCTGCTGCAGCCGGTCAGCGTCGACAAGGCCAACTACAAGGAGGTCCTCGTCGACGGCGGCTACTACACCGAGAACGACCTCAAGTAACCGGGCCCCCTCAAGGATTGGAAGGCAAGACCATGGCGGGACCCGTCCTGGAAATGCGCTCGATCGTCAAGACCTTTCCCGGCGTCAAGGCGCTCTCGGACGTCACACTGACCGTCCGTCAGGGCGAGGTCCACGCCATCTGCGGAGAGAACGGCGCCGGCAAGTCGACCCTGATGAAGGTGCTCTCCGGCGTCCATCCGCACGGCAGTTACGAGGGGGACATCCTCTTCGAGGGCGAGGCCTGCCGGTTCAAGGACATCCGGGCGAGCGAGCAGCACGGCATCGTGATCATCCACCAGGAGCTGGCGCTGGTGCCGTACCTCTCCATCGCGGAGAACATCTTCCTCGGCAACGAGCACGCCAAGCGCGGACTGATCAACTGGAACGACACCCTGAAGCACGCCGGTGAACTGCTGCGCCGGGTGGGTCTCGACGAGCACCCGGAGACCCGCGTCGCCGACATCGGCGTGGGCAAGCAGCAGCTGGTGGAGATCGCCAAGGCGCTGTCGAAGAAGGTGAAGCTGCTCATCCTCGACGAGCCGACGGCGGCGCTCAACGACGAGGACAGCGGCAAACTCATCGACCTGATCCGCTCGCTGAAGGACCAGGGCATGACCTCGATCATCATCTCGCACAAGCTGAACGAGATCCGCCGGGTCGCCGACTCGGTCACGATCATCCGCGACGGGCGCTCCATCGAGACGCTCGACGTGAAGGCGGCGGAGACGACCGAGGACCGGATCATCAGCGGAATGGTCGGCCGCGACCTGGAGAACCGCTTCCCGGAGCGGACCCCGCACCACCCGGAGGAGGGGGCCGCCCCCGCCCTGGAGATCCGCAACTGGACCGTGCACCACCCCATCGACCAGCAGCGCAAGGTCGTCGACGACGTCTCGGTCGAGGTGCGGCGCGGCGAGATCGTCGGTATCGCCGGGCTCATGGGCGCCGGCCGTACCGAGCTGGCGATGAGCGTCTTCGGCCGCTCCTACGGCCGGTACGCGGGCGGCACCGTCCTGCGGGACGGCACCGAGATCCGTACGAAGACCGTCCCCGAGGCGGTCAAGCACGGCATCGCCTACGCCACCGAGGACCGCAAGCACTACGGCCTCAACCTCATCGACACCATCAACCGGAACATCTCGCTGACCGCGCTGGGCAAGGTCGCCAGGCGGGGTGTGGTCGACGAGCACGGGGAACGTCAGGTCGCCGAGGGCTTCCGCACCTCCATGAACATCAAGGCGCCGACGGTCTTCGAGCCCGTGGGCAAGCTGTCCGGCGGCAACCAGCAGAAGGTCGTCCTCAGCAAGTGGATCTTCGCGGGTCCCGAGGTGCTGATCCTGGACGAGCCCACGCGCGGCATCGACGTGGGTGCCAAGTACGAGATCTACACGGTCATCGACCAGCTGGCCGCCCAGGGCAAGGCGGTCGTCTTCATTTCATCCGAACTGCCGGAACTGCTCGGCATGTGCGACCGCATCTACACGATGGCCGCGGGACGGCTGACGGGTGAGTTCTCGCGGGCCGAGGCCTCGCAGGAAGCGCTGATGCGTCAGATGACGAAGGACAAAGAGGTAACACGATGAGCACGGACCTGACCGCCAAGACCCCGGCACCCGTGCCGCCCGGCAAAGGCGGACCGGCCTCGGGCGACGGCCTGCTGCAGCTGATGCTCGGCGGCATGCGCCGCAACATGCGCCAGTACGGCATGCTGATGGCCCTCGGCCTGATCGTGGTGCTGTTCGCGGTGTGGACGGACGGCGACCTGCTGCTGCCGCGCAACGTCTCCAACCTGGTGCTGCAGAACAGCTACATCCTGATTCTCGCGATCGGCATGATGCTCGTCATCATCGCCGGCCACATCGACCTCTCGGTCGGCTCGCTGACCGCGTTCATCGGCGCGATGGCCGCCGTGCTCATGGTCGAACACAACCTCCCCTGGCCGCTCGCGGTGGTGCTGTGCCTGGCCATCGGCGCCGTAGCGGGCTCGGTGCAGGGGTTCTTCATCGCCTACCTCGGCATACCGTCGTTCATCGTGACCCTGGCGGGCATGCTGCTCTTCCGCGGGCTGACGGAGATCTTCCTGAAGGGCCAGACCCTCGGCCCCTTCCCGAAGGACCTGCAGAAGATCGCCAACGGCTTCCTGCCCGAGGTCGGCCCCCACACCAACTACCACAACCTCACCCTGCTGCTGGGCTTCGCCCTGATCGCCTTCGTGGTGATCCAGGAGGTCCGCGACCGCAAGCGGCAGCTGGAGTTCGCCCTCGAAGTGCCGCCGGTCAAGCTGTTCCTGCTGAAGCTGGTCGCACTCGTCTCGGCCGTCCTCGTCGTCACGATGCTGCTCGCCAGCTACAAGGGCGCCCCGGTCGTGCTGCTCATCCTCGGCGTGCTGGTCGTCGGGTTCGGCTACCTGATGCGCAACGCGATCATCGGCCGCCACATCTACGCCATCGGCGGCAACCTGCCCGCGGCCAAGCTGTCAGGCGTGAAGGACAAGAAGGTCACCTTCCTGGTCTTCCTGAACATGGGCATGCTCGCGGCCCTGGCGGGTCTAGTCTTCGCCGCCCGCTTCAACGCGGCCTCGCCCAAGGCGGGCCTCAACTTCGAGCTGGAGGCCATCGCCGCCTCGTTCATCGGCGGCGCGTCGATGAGCGGCGGCGTCGGCACGGTCCTCGGCGCGATCATCGGCGGTCTGGTCCTGGGCGTGCTGAACAACGGTATGAACCTCGTCGGCATCGGCACCGACTGGCAGCAGGTCATCAAGGGCGCGGTACTGCTGGCCGCGGTCGGCTTCGACGTCTGGAACAAGCGCAAGGTCGGCTCGTAACACCCCTTCATCCGACAGGAGTTGTTCATGACCTTCACGACCGGAACCAGCAGACGCACGGTCCTGGCGGCCACGGCCGCCGCCGGGCTGGCCATGGCGGCGGGCGCCCCCGCCGCGCACGCCGCGGCCACCGGACGCACCCCGTCCAAGGAGCTCTTCGGCACGCTCGCCGACGGGACGAAGGTGTACCGCTGGACCCTCGCCAACGGTGGGACCCGGCTCAAGGTCCTCTCCTGGGGCGGTGTCGTCCAGTCCCTGGAGACCCCGGACCGCAGGGGCCGGACGGCGAACGTCTCGCTCGGCTTCGACAACCTCGCGGACTACGTGGCGAAGTCCCCGTATTTCGGCGGTCTGATCGGCCGGTACGGCAACCGCATCGCCGAGGGGCGCTTCACCCTCGACGGTGTCACGCACCAACTGCCGGTCAACGACGGTCCGAACAGCCTGCACGGCGGGGACCAGGGCTTCGACAAGCGGGTCTGGGACGTGACTCCCTTCACCGAGCGCGGCGACGTCGGGCTGGTCCTGACCCGGACCAGTCCGGACGGCGAGGCCGGCTACCCGGGCGCGCTCGCCGTCCGGGTCGTCTACACCCTCACCTCCCGGGGCGAGTGGCGCATCGACTACACGGCGACCACGGACCGGGCCACCGTCCTCAACCTGACCAGCCACGCCTACTTCAACCTGGCGGGCGAGGGCAGCGGCAGCGTCGACGGGCACCTGCTGGAGCTGGCCGCCGCGCGCTACACCCCGGTCGGCCCGACGCTCATCCCGACGGGCGAGCTCGCCCCGGTGGCGCGTACGCCGTTCGACTTCCGGCGGCCCCGGGCCATCGGGGAGGCCGTCCGCACCCCGCACGAGCAGATCGGCCACGGGCAGGGGATCGACCACAACTACGCACTGGACAAGGGGATCACGGCCCGCCCGGAGTACGCGCTGACCGTGACGGATCCCGGCTCCGGCCGGGTGATGAAGATGTACACGACGGAGCCCGGCATGCAGGTCTACACGGGGAACTTCCTCGACGGGACCCTGACCGGCACCTCCGGCCGGGTCTACCGTCAGGGTGACGCGTTCTGCCTGGAGTCCCAGCACTTCCCGGACTCCCCCAACCAGCCGTCGTTCCCCTCGACGGTGCTGCGGCCGGGTGACACCTTCCGCTCGACGACGGTGCACGCCTTCTCGGCACGCTGAAGCCTGCCCGCGCAGCCGGACGGCGCCCTCCCCCGGCGGGGAGGGCGCCGTCCGCCGTCGTCAGACGAGCCGGATCATGTTCCAGGACAGCGGCTCCAGGGCGGCCTTCAGCGTGCCGTCCGCCAGCTCCGTGCCCTCTGCGGCGTGCGGGACCACCCGCTCGGGCTCCGCGAGGGTGTTGCGGGCCTCCGGGTCGGCGTCCGCGACGACCTGGTGCTCGGCGACCCGGTCCAGGCCCAGCCCGGCCAGGGCGACTTCGAGCGGCAGCACGGCGTCCTGGCTGCGGTTGACGGCGAAGACGGTGACGGCACCCGTCTCCGGGTCCCGTACGGCGGTGGCGTGCAGCAGGTCCGCCTCTCCGTACTTCGCCGTCCCGTACGTGGGCGAGTCCACCCGTACGTCCAGGACCTGGCCCCGTCCGTACCGCGCGGCCTGGGCGAAGGGGAAGAAGGTGGTCTGCCGCCAGGCGGGGCCGCCGGGCTCGGTCATGATGGGCGCGATCACGTTGACCAGTTGGGCGAGACAGGCGACGGTCACCCGGTCCGCGTGGCGCAGCAGCGCGATGAGCAGGCTGCCGAAGACGACGGCGTCGGTGACGCTGTAGTTGTCCTCCAGCAGCCGGGGCGCCTCGGGCCAGTCGAGGGGGTTCTCCTCCGCCTCCTTCTGGTAGCGGCTCAGGTACCAGACGTTCCACTCGTCGAAGGAGAGATCGATCTTCTTCGTGGACTTCAGGCGCGCGCCCACGTGGTCACAGGTCGCGACGACGCTCTCGATGAAGGACTCCATGTCCACGGCCGAGGCGAGGAAGGAGTCGCGGTCACCGTCGGTCTCCTCGTAGTAGGCGTGCAGCGAGACGTAGTCGACGAGGTCGTAGGTCTCGGCGAGGACAGTCGCCTCCCAGGCCGCGAAGGTCGGCATCGCTCGGCTGGAGGACCCGCAGGCGACGAGCTGGACGGACGGGTCGATCTGCCGCATCGCACGCGCGGTCTCGGCCGCGAGCCGCCCGTACTCCTCGGCGGTCTTGTGGCCGGTCTGCCACGGACCGTCCATCTCGTTGCCCAGACACCACAGCCTGATCCCGAAGGGGTCCTTGTCGCCGTGGCCGATCCGGCGGTCGGAGAGTTCGGTCCCGGAGGGGTGGTTGGCGTACTCCTGGAGCTGGATGGCCTCCTGGACCCCGCGGGTGCCGAGGTTGACCGCGAGCATCGGCTCGGCCTGCGGGCCGATCTTCCGGAGGAAGTCGATGTACTCGGAGAGGCCGAAACGATTCGTCTCGGTGGAGCGCCAGGCCAGGTCGAGACGGCGGGGGCGCTCGTCGGCGGGGCCGACGCTGTCCTCCCAGCGGTAGCCGGAGACGAAGTTGCCGCCGGGGTAGCGGATGGCGGTGACACCGAGTTCACGGACGAGATCCAGGACGTCGGTGCGCAGTCCGGCTTCGTCCGCCGACGGGTGGCCGGGCTCGAAGATGCCGTCGTAGACACAGCGGCCGAGGTGCTCGACGAAGGAGCCGAAGAGCCTGGGGTCGACGTCGCCGACGGTGAAGGCCGGGTCGAGGGTGAAGCGCGCGGTGCGGGTCATGGCTTCCTTATTCGTTCGATATTTCGAATGCTGCTCGTAACCTCGAACGGACCGTAAGTTTCCACCTCCATGGCCGTCAATGCCCCTGCGCGCGCTTCTCGGGATACGGGCGGGGCACACGACCGAGGGCCGCACCCCTGTGACGGGATGCGGCCCTCGGACGTACGCGGATCAGGCGGGAGTCACTGCTCAGGTCAGGCGACCGACAGCTCCACCTTGATGTTGCCCCGGGTGGCGTTCGAGTACGGGCACACCTGGTGCGCCTTCTCGATGAGCGCCTGCGCGGTGGCCGTGTCGACGTTCGGGATGGAGGCGCTGATCGCGACCTCCAGGCCGAAGCCGCCCGCCTCGGTCTTGCCGATGGAGACCGACGCGGTCACCGTCGAACCGGAGATGTCGGCCTTCTCCTGGCGGGCGACCACACCGAGCGCCCCCTGGAAGCAGGCGCTGTAGCCGGCCGCGAAGAGCTGCTCGGGGTTGGTCCCCGCGCCGCTGCCGCCCATCTCCTTCGGCGGGTTGACGACGACGTCGAGCTTGCCGTCGTCGGAGGAGACGCGGCCGTCACGGCCGTTCTCGGCGGTGGCGACGGCGGTGTAGGCGACGTCGATGCTCTGGATGGTCATACGGGTGATCCTCCTGCTGATGCGTCGCGACTCGCGCCCACGACCGCGACGGTCTGCGCCGAGCCTAGCGGGTGGCGGTGCGTGGGGCGGGACCGCCGTCGGGCACACATGGGATAGGCATGGACCATGCAGACATTCCTGCCGTACGCCGATTTCGGCCGGAGCGCCCTCACGCTGGACCCGCGGCGGCTGGGCAAGCAGCGGGTCGAGACGATCCAGGTCCTGCGCGGGCTGACCGTCCCCGGCTACGGCTGGCGGCACCACCCCGCGGTCCGCATGTGGACCGGCTACGAGGAGGCACTCGTGCGCTACGGCCTGGACATGTGCGCCGCGTGGACCGCCGAGGGCAGAGCGGACACCTGCGCGGCGACGCTGCGCAAGGACCTCGCCGCGGCACTCGGACGCTCCACCGTGCGGTCGGAGGCGGAACTCGCGGCGGAGGGCGAGCTTCCCCCGTGGCTGGGTGACGAGGCGCTGCACGAGAGCCACCGCTCCGCGCTCGTACGCAAGGACCCGGCCTTCTACCGCCCCCTGTTCCCGGACGTGCCGCCCGATCTGCCGTACGTCTGGCCTCCCTCGGACCGCGAGGGGCGGTGACGGACGGCTTCACGGGCGGCCGGGACCGGTCAGGCGTCCAGCGAGACGATCATCTTGCCGGTGTTCTCGCCGCGCAGCAGGCCGACGAAGGCGTCGTAGCCGTTCTCGATGCCCTCGACCTTCGTCTCGCGGTACTTGAGCTCGCCGGAGGCGAGCCAGCCGGCCACCTCCTGGACGAACTGCGGCTGGAGCGCGGCGTGGTCGCCGACCAGGATGCCCTGCAGGCGCAGCCGCTTGCCGATGACGAGCGCCAGGTTGCGCGGGCCCGGCGTGGGCTCCGTGGCGTTGTACTGGGCGATCATTCCGCAGATGGTGGCGCGGCCGTGGACGTTGAACGCGGAGATCGCGGCCTCCAGGTGTTCACCGCCGACGTTGTCGAAGTAGACGTCGATGCCGTCGGGGGCGGCCTCGGCGAGCTGCTCCCGGACGGGGCCGTTCTTGTAGTTGAAGGCCGCGTCGAATCCGTACTCCTCGACGAGGAGCTTGACCTTCTCGTCGGAGCCGGCCGAGCCGATGACCCGGGAGGCACCCTTGATCTTCGCCATCTGGCCGACCTGGCTTCCGACCGCGCCGGCCGCGCCGGAGACGAAGACGGCGTCGCCCTCCTTGAAGGAGGCGACCTCGAAGAGGCCTGCGTAGGCGGTGAGCCCCGGCATGCCGAGCACGCCGAGGTAGGCGGAGAGCGGGGCGATCGAACCGTCGACCTTGACCGCGTGCTTGGCCGGGACGTCGGCGTACTCGCGCCAGCCGAGGCCGTGCAGGACGTGGTCGCCCACGGCGAAGCCCTCGGCGTTCGACGCGACGACCTCGCCGACCGCGCCGCCGTCCATGGGGTGGTCGAGCTTGAAGGGCGGGGTGTACGACTTCACGTCGTTCATCCGGCCGCGCATGTAGGGGTCGACCGAGAAGTGGAGGTTGCGGACGAGGACGCGGCCCTCACCGGGGGCGGTCACCGGCGCCTCGCGCAGCGCGAAGTCCGAGGCCTCGGGCCAGCCGTGCGGGCGGGCGACGAGGTGCCATTCGCGGCTGGACGTGGGGAGTGCAGACATGGGCTCGGGGTCTCCTCGATGTCGTACGGGGGGAAGCGAAAAGCTTCAGGACATGAAACAACCATGCGTCCAGATATTTCACCTTGTCAAGTAATTCGGTACCCTGGGTGTCATGGCCACCCAGTCGCGCACGGATCCGCTCACCCTCGACGTCATCCAGCTGATCGCCGGAGTCGTGGCGCGCTACCACGAGGAGTACGACCGGGCCGCGGCCACGCACGCGCTGACCGGTGCGCAGGCCAGGGTGCTCGGGCTGCTCTCCCTGGAGCCGATGCCCATGCGCAAGGTTGCCCGGAAACTGAAGTGCGAACCGTCCAACATCACCGGCATAGTCGACCGGCTTGAGCTCCGAGGCCTGGTGGAACGCCGCCCGGACCCGGCCGACCGGAGGATCAAGCTCGCCGCCCCGACCGAGGAGGGCATGCGGACGGCCGGGCATCTGCGGGACGCTCTGGACTTCGCCCGGGAACCCCTGGCCGAACTGTCGGAGTCGGAGCGGACGGTGCTGCGCGACCTGCTGCGCAGGATGCTCGGCGAGGACGACGTCTGAGGGCTGCCCCTCACCGCGTCAGGGGCAGAAGATCCACCAGATGCAGGTCTCCGTCGGCGACGGAGTGGGGGCGGGCTCGTCCGAGGGCTCGGGCGACGTCGGGGCCGTGGTCGGCTCCCCGGCCCCCGGGGGCTCGGCCGGCGTATCCGTCGGGTCCGGGTCCGCTGGGGCGGGGGCGGACGGTGAGGGGACTTCCGGGGCGGAGGACGGCGGGGGCGCCGCCGGCTCGGCGGTGCGGGAGGGAGCCCCCGTGGCCGTCGCGGAGTGGGAATCGGTGACCGGTACGACGGTGGGCGCGCCCACCGGCCCGGGATCGTCGGGCTCCGCGCTCGACGAGGCGGACGGGAGAGGCTCGGTGGGGGACGACGTGGCCTCGCTCACGTACTCCGAGGCACCGCTGTCACCCCCCGGCTCCATGGCCAGCTCCGCCAGACTCAACGCCCCCAGCGCCAGCACGAGGCCCGCCGCCGTCAGCAGCAGAGCGCGGCCACGCCGGCGGTGCGTACGGCGGCCGGGCCTGCGGGCGGCGGCCCGGGCGCGGCGGCGGTGGCCGGCCGGCCCGGAGGCCACCGGCGTCTCGTCGGCGGGCTCCGCCGCGCGGCCGGGACCGTACGCGACGGCATAGGGGACCAGTGCGTCGGCCGGGGTCCCGCAACCCGCGCAGGCCAACGCCCCGTTGAGGTGCCGTCGGCACGGGTGGCAGTAATCCATCGCGCCCGCAGACTAGACGCGCGGCGAACTGCGCAGGAAGGCACGCAGGTGAGGATCCTGTGTGGAATCGGGGACTCCGGGGGCGCGCCGCTCTCCGCGTTGACGCGGCAGGATGGCTTCCATGACCGCTCCCGCCCCGTTCGGGCCGCTCCAGTTCCAGCTCGTCCTGCTGCGCCGGATGGCCGACCACCAGCCGGACCTGGTCGAGGACGCCCGCCACGAACTGAGCGCCTCCCTGGCCGACATGCGGGAGGCGAACCGCCGCTGGCAGGCGATGCTGCGCGCCCCACGAGGCCGGGGCGCCCTGCGCCGCTACCGCTCCGTCCTGGGCGAACCCGAGTCGTCCGTACGCCGCGAGGTCGGCGACCTGGAGTGCGAGGCGCTGCTGTGGCCGCTGCCGCTCTGGCCGGACCTGCGGTTCGAGGTGATGGCGGGTCCCGGTGGAGCCGTCTGGAACGAATGGCTGGTACGGGCCCCGGGTGCCGCGGGCCCCGAACCGCGTACGGCCGCCGATCTGCGCCCCTGGTCCTGCACCGTGGACGAGGTGGCCAGGGCGTTCGCGCCGGCGCGCCCCATGGAGGGCAGCGCGCCGACCCGCTGGGCGCTGGCCTTCACCGACCCGGCGGGCGGGCGGCCCTGTGTCGCCGAGTTCACCTGGGGACTGTTCCAGCGACTGCTGCCCGGCGGCGCCTGAGGTCTGTCGCTCCGTCAGCTGCGGGTCCCCCCTACGGCTCACCCAGCGCGCGCGGCCCCGGCCACGGCGCGACGATGCCAGGACAGCCGGCTGCCGCCGGTGCCGCCCGCCAGCGCTCCCGGGAGAATCTGCCGTGACCGTCAGTCTCGAACAGTTGCGCCGCTGCCATGTCGCCGTCGATCTCGGGGCCGCGAGGACCCGGGTGTACGTCAAGGGAGTGGGCCTCGTCGTCGACGAGCCCAGTGTCGCCGCCGTCAACACGCGCACCGGCTCCCTCATCGCCGTCGGCTCGCTCGCCGAACAGATGACCGGCCGCACGCCGGCGTACATCCGGGTGGCCCGCCCGGTCTCCGGCGGCACCGTCGTCGACATCGACATGGCCCAGCGCATGCTGCGCCATCTGCTCGGTGAGAAGCTCCGCCGCCAGTTGCGCCGCAAGCCCCGGCTGCGGGCCGCCGCCTGCGTCCCGCACGACGCCGATCCGCTGGCCCAGCGGGCGGCCGTCGAGACCCTCGTGGGGCTCGGTGCGCGGCGGGTGGAGCTGGTCGACACCCTGATCGCCGCGGCCATCGGCTCCGGGCTGCCGGTCGAGCAGCCGACCGCCACCATGATCATGGTGTGCGGGGCCGCGACCACCCAGATCGCCGTGCTCTCGCTCGGCTCGATCGTGACGGCCGTGCGCATCCCCATCGGCGGCGAGGCCATCGACAACGCGGTCATCCAGCATCTGCGCCAGCACCACGAACTGATGCTGCCGACCCAGTCCGTACGCCCCCTCCAACTGGCGCTCCGGGGCAACGGCCTCACGCTCAAGGGCCCGGCGGTGACGGAGATCCACGGCCGTGACGTGGCCACCGGCCTGGCCCGCTCGGTGCAGGTCGACACCGCCGCCGTACGCCAGGCGATCCACACCCCGCTCACCGCGGTGCTCGACGGGCTGGGCAAGGTGCTGCGCGACTGCCCTCCCGACCTGGTGGCCGACATCGCGGAGTCCGGAATCATGATGGTCGGCGGCAGCGCCCTGCTGCCGGGGCTCGACCAGATGCTGCGCGACGCGACGGGCGTCCCGGTGACCATCGCCGACCGGCCCGACGTGTGCTCCGTGCTGGGGCTCGGCGCGATGCTGGACGGCACGGTCCAGCCGCTGGTCCTCACCCCGATCGCCCGCTGAGCCGGAGGGCTCGCCGGTGGCCGGTACCGGGCTCGACCTGCGGACCACCCTCCAGCACATCGTGGACACCGCCACGGCGCTGGCCGGGGCCCGCCACGGTGCCCTGGCCCTCCTCCACGGGGAGGACCGCCACGTCACCGACCTGTTCACGACCGGCATGTCCGACGGCGAACGCCGCGCCGCGGGCCCGCTCCTGGACGGGCGCACGGGCGCCCTCGGGGTCCTGGTGGACGACGCGCAGGCCGTGCGGGTCGATGACCTGACGGCGGGTACGCACCCCCGGGGCACACCCCCCGCGCACCTCCGGATGCGCTCCTTCCTCGGGGCGCCCCTCCGGGTCCACACCGAGGTGCTCGGCAGTCTCTGCCTCACCGCGGAGGAACCGGGACACTTCACCGACACCGAGCTGGCGCTGCTCCGGCTGCTGGCCTCCCAGGCGGCCGCCGCGATCGGAGGCGCCCACCTGTACGAGGCGGCGCGGCAGCGGGAGCACTGGATCGAGGGAGCGGCCGCGGTCACCCGGGCGCTGCTGACCGGGGCGGGCACGACGGACGCCCTGACGACCGTCGCCGAGCGGGCCAGGGTGCTGGCCGGCGCGGCGGCCGGGGTGATCCTCCAGCCGACCCCGGGCGGCGGGATGGAGATCGTCGCCGCCTCCACCCCCGACGATCCGGCCGGCCTCGTCGGTACGGCCATCGAGCCGGGCTCCCCCGTCCTGGTCCAGCTGCTGGGCGGCGAGGAGGTCTTCATCGAGGACTCCGCGACGGACGAGCGGATGACGACCCCGGTCCGCTCGCGCTTCGGCCCCAGCATGATGCTGCCCCTGCAGAGCGGGGGGAGGCTCATCGGCACCCTCGCCCTCCCCCGCAGGCGCGGCGGGGCGCCGTACACCGAGACGGACCGGCTGCTCGCCTCCCAGTTCGCCTCCCAGGCCGCGCTGGCCCTGGTGATGGCCGACGCACAGCACTACCGGGAACAGCTGGCCGTCTACGAGGACCGGGACCGCATCGCCCGCGACCTGCACGACCTCGTCGTGCAGCGGCTGTTCGCGACGGAGATGATGCTGGAGTCGACCCGCCGCAAGGACCTGGCCGGCGACACGGAGACCGCCGAGCTGCTCGCCAAGGCGGTCGACGAGCTGGACTCCACCATCCAGGAGGTCAGGACCACGATCTTCGCGCTCCAGCAGCCGCCCGCCGAGGCCCCCACGACATTCCGCGGCCGGGTCCTGCGCGAGACGGGCGGCGCGGCGGCGGTCCTCGGTTTCCAGCCGTCCGTCCAGTTCACCGGCGCGGTGGACGCCCTCGTGACGGAGCCGGTGGACGGTGAGCTGCTCGACGTGCTGCGCGGGGCCCTGGCCGCCGCGCACCGACGGACCGGGGTGTCGGCCGTCGAGGTGGAGGTGGACGCGGCGGCGCGGCTGCCCGACGGGCGCGCCGCGGTGCGGCTCGTGGTCGCGGACGACGGGCGCACCGAGGACGGGACCCGGTCGCCGACGGTCATCTGGCAGGCGCCGCTCTGAGCGCGATCCGGGTGTTGGAGTGGGCGACGCCCGCGTCCCTCTTCAGCCGGCGCAGCAGCGTGTCCAGGGAGCCGGGGTCGGCTGCCGTGGCACGCACGAGGTAGTCGTGGGCGCCCGTCACGTGCACCACCTCGGTGATGCCGGGCAGGGTGAGCACCGAGCGTTCGAACTCCTCGTTGGTCGTGTCGAGACGCAGGGACACGTCGATGAAGACCACGAGGCCCGAACGGGTGTCGGCGGCCGGGTCCACGATGACCGTGAAGCCACGGATCACGCCGTCGCGGCGCATGCGGCGCACACGGTCGCCCGCCGCGTTGGCGCTGAGTCCCACGCGCACACCCAGATCGCGGTACGAGATCCGGGCGTCCTCCTGGAGAATGCCGAGGATCTCTCTGTCCAGCCGGTCCATACCGGCGATTGTCGCAGCCCGGGGCCGGAAGCGACGGTCGAGCGGCCCCTCCGGGGGGCGCGGAGGGGCCCGCTGCCCATGGGGCGTCTGCCGTGCGACGGCCCTACCCGGATGGCTCAGCCCACCGTGCCCCGCCCCCTGCCGCGCCCTTGACTGACGGAGTGGACACAACCGCCAAGCAGGCCCCTGCCCCGGACCGGAGACAATCCGCCGCCGCCTACCGGAACCTGATCATGGCCACGATCGGGTTCACTCTCACCTTCTGGGCGTGGAACCTGATCTCCCCGCTGTCGGGTGAGTTCAAGGAGCGGCTGGGTCTGAGCTCCTTCCAGCAGTCGCTGCTGGTGGCGGTGCCCGTGCTCGTCGGATCGCTCGGCCGCATCCCGGCGGGCGCGCTGACCGACAAGTACGGTGCCAAGCTGATGTTCCCCGCCGTCTCGGCCCTGACGATCGTCCCGGTGCTGCTGCTCATCCCGGCGAAGGACTCCTACGGCGCGATGCTGGCCGTCGGCTTCCTGCTCGGCCTCGGCGGCACGACGTTCGCGATCGGCATCCCCCTCGTCAACTCATGGTTCCCGCCGTCGAAACGGGGCCTCGCGCTCGGGGTGTTCGGGATGGGCATGGGCGGTGTCGCGCTGTCCGGCTACTTCACGCCGCGGATCGCCGAGCACAGCGAGAACCTGCCCTTCTGGATCGTCGCGGGTGCGCTCCTGGTCTACTCGCTGCTCGCGGCGGTCCTCATCACCGACCACCCCGGGCGCAGGGTCCCGGCGGACTCCCTCGCCCACCGCCTGGGCGAGGCGGGCCGGCTGCGCGTGACCTGGGAGCTGTCCGCGCTGTACGCGATCGGCTTCGGCGGCATCGTCGCGTTCGGTGTGTACCTGCCGACGTACCTGAAGACCTGGTACGAGATGTCACCGACCGAGGCGGGCACCAAGGCGGCGGGGTTCGCGCTGGTCACGGTCGTCTTCCGGCCGATCGGCGGCTGGCTGTCGGACCGGATCCACCCCGCCATGGTCACGGCGGGGGCTCTGCTGCTGGCAGCGCTGATGGCCATCGTCCAGGCCTTCGAGCCACCGCTGGATCCGCTCGGCACGATCGCGCTGCTGTGCATGGCGGCCGGTCTCGGCACCGCGAGCGGGAGCGTCTTCGCCCTGGTCTCCCAGGTGACACCGCAGGCCCAGGTGGGCAGTGTGACCGGCATCGTCGGCGCGATGGGCGGGCTCGGCGGATTCGTGCCGCCGCTGGTCATGGGCGCGATCTACAGCGCGAAGGAGTCGTACGCGATCGGCTTCATGCTGCTGTCCGACCTGGCGCTGGCGGGCGCCGTGTACGCGTACGGCCGGATGCGGACCGTCCGGCGCGAGGGCTGACCCCGGAACCGGACGGCCTCTTCGGCCACCCCCTGAGAGCTGAATCCCTGGGGGTCGGCGTGCGGCGTCGTACGCGGTGCACCGCGAGGCGGAGGGACGTCCGCACACCGGATGTATCCGGCGTTCGGGCAACGCGGCGAGTGCCGTAGCTGTCGTCGTGCGCCCGCCGGGGATCAGGGTCAGCCCTTAGGCTGCACCGCGTGACCTCTCTTCTGCCCGCGCTGCGCGGAGCGTCCGGCCGGACGGACTCCCCCGAGGCCGTCCGGTTCGGCGAACACGTCCTGACCTACGCACAGTTGGCCGATGCGTCCGCCTCCCTCGGCGCCCGGATCGCGGGCGCGGGACGCGTCGCCGTCTGGGCCACGTCCACCCCGGAGACCGTGGTCGCCGTCGTGGCGGCCCTACGGGCGGGAGTGCCCGCCGTACCGCTCAACCCGAAGACCGGCGAGAAGGAACTCGCCCACATCGTCGCCGACAGCGCGCCCTCGGTGGTGCTGGCCGGGGCGGACGACGAACTGCCGTCCGCGCTGGGCGGCCTGGAGCGGATCGACGTCGGCACGGCCGCGGCCGCCCCTCCGCCGGAGGCCGGTTTCCCCGAACCCTCCGAGGAGTCCCCCGCCCTGGTCGTCTACACCTCCGGCACCACGGGCCCGCCGAAGGGGGCCGTCCTGCCCCGCCGGGCGATCGCCGCGTCGCTGGACGCGCTGGAGGACGCCTGGGGCTGGACCGGGGAGGACGTCCTCGTCCACGCCCTGCCGCTGTTCCACGTGCACGGGCTGATCCTCGGCGTCCTCGGCCCGCTGCGCCGGGGCGGCTCCGTCCGTCACCTCGGCCGGTTCTCGGCCGAGGGGGTGGCCCGGGAACTGCTCTCCGGGGGGACGATGCTGTTCGGCGTGCCGACGATGTACCACCGGCTGGCAGGGGAACTGGCCGGTCCCGCCGGCCCCGGGAACCTCGCGAAGGCCCTGGCGGGCGCCCGCCTGCTGGTCTCCGGCTCGGCGGCGCTGCCGGTCCACGACCACGAACGGATCGCCGCGGCCACCGGCCGCGGGGTCATCGAGCGGTACGGGATGACGGAGACCCTGATGAACACGGGCGTCCGGGCCGACGGAGCACCGCGCGCCGGGACGGTCGGCCCGCCGCTGGCGGGCGTGGAGCTGAGGCTCGTCGAGGAGGACGGCACCGTGCTCCGGGAGACGGCGTCCATCGGCGAGATCCAGGTGCGCGGCCCGAACCTCTTCACCGGTTACCTGAACCGGCCGGACGCCACGGCGGCCGCCTTCACCGAGGACGGCTTCTTCCGTACGGGCGACATGGCCACGATCGACCCCGACGGCTACGTGCGGATCGTCGGGCGCAAGGCCACCGATCTCATCAAGAGCGGCGGCTACAAGATCGGCGCGGGTGAGATCGAGAACGCCCTGCTGGAGCATCCCGGCGTGCGTGAGGCGGCCGTCACCGGCGAGCCCGACGCGGACCTCGGCGAGCGGATCGTCGCCTGGGTGGTGCCGGCCGGCCCCGGAGCCCCTCCCGGGGAGCGGGAGCTCGCGGACCATGTGGCGGACCTGCTGGCCCCGCACAAACGCCCGCGCGTCGTCCGCTACCTCGACGCCCTGCCCCGCAACGAACTGGGCAAGATCATGAAGAGGTCGCTCCGTGCCTGACGCCCGGTGCGACCGCGTGCCGGCGCGGGAGGTGATCGCCACCGTCACCGGGAGCTTCACGGAACACCGGCCGCCGACGAGCCCCGCTCCCCCGGACGGTCCCCTCGGCTGGAGCGGTTACGCGGAGTCCAGGGCGCGCGCCTCCGCGCGGACCGGCGAGGAGGAGTCCGTCCTCTACGGGACCGCCGTCGTGGAGGGCCGGGAGTGCGTCCTCGTCGCCTTCGAGTTCGGCTTCCTGGGCGGCTCGTTGGGCGGAAGCACCGGGGACCGCCTGGAAGCCGCGTACGCGCTGGCGGGTGAGCGGCGGCTCCCGCTCGTCTCGCTCGTCGCCACCGGGGGCAGCCGGATGCAGGAAGGCATGATCGCGCTGACACAGCTTCACCGGGTGGCCCGCGCGTCCACACGCCTGAGGGCCGAAGGGCTCGCGCAGATCGCCGTCCTGAGGGATCCGACGACCGGCGGCGGCTGGGCGACCGTGGGGGCCGGAGCCGATGTGGTGCTGGCGCTGCCCGGGGCGCAGATCGGGTTCGCGGGCTCCCGGGTGCGGCCCGCCGACGCCGATCCGTACGCGTACACCGCCGAGGGGCAGCTGGCGGCGGGCCAGATCGACGCGGTCGTCACACCCGACGAGCTGCCCGTGACGCTGGGCCGCTGGCTGGCCGCGCTGACGGTCACGGGCCCGGCGCGGGCCGCCCCCGTGCCGGGCGCCCTGTCGGCCGCGGGGCTGCCGGCGACCGGCTGGGAGGCCGTCGAGCAGGCCCGGGCGGCGGCGCGCCCGCGGGCCGAGGCCTATCTGGACGCGTACTTCCAGCACCGGCTGCCGCTGAACGGCGACCGGTGCGGCGGCAGGGACCCCGGGCTGCTCTGCGGAGTGGGCCTGCACGCCGGGCGGCCCGTGGCCTACGCCGCCCAGTGCGGCACGGCGACCCGCCCGGCGGGCTACCGCACGGCGGCCCGGGTGATCCGGCTCGCGGACAGGCTCGGTCTTCCTGTACTGACCCTGGTCGACACCCCCGGCGCGGCCAACGACGCCGAGGCGGAACGGGCGGGCGCGGGCGCCGCCATCGCGGACGCCTTCGCGGCGGTGGCCGGTGCCCGGGTCCCCGTCACGACGCTCGTGATCGGCGAGGGCGGCTCCGGCGGCGCCCTGGCCCTGGCCGCACCGGACAACACCCATGTCACGACCGACAGTTACTTCTCGGTGATCGCCCCGGAGCTGGCTGCGGCCATCCTGAAGCGCGGCCCCGACGAGGTGCGGCCCACCGCGGACCAGCTCCGGCTGCGCCCCCAGGACCTGGTGGAGCTCGGGGTCGCCCGGTCGGTCGTCGGTCCGGCGGGGCCGGAGGGCTGAGACGCGCTCGGCGCGCCACTCGGGCGACGGTTGGCTAGCGTGACGAACAGGACCGACCGACGAGTGAAGAAAGGCCCGAGTCATGGCCGCAGAATCCGAGGGCACTCCGTGCTGGGCCGACGGCACGTTCGGCGATCTCGAGGGGGCGAAGCGCTTCTACGGTGAGCTCCTGGGCTGGACGTACGGCGACTCGATGCCGGAGTACGGCGACTACACCCAGGCCCATCTGGACGGCAAGGCGGTCGCCGCGCTGTCGCCTCCCATGCCCGGCCAGGAGACCCCGCCCGCCTGGTGTCTGTACCTCGCGTCGCCGGACGCCACCGCCACCGCCGCGAAGATCCGGGAGCACGGGGGCGAGGTCCTGGTCGAGCCGATGCGGGTCGGCGACTTCGGGACCATGGTGCTGGCCGCCGACCCCGGCGGGACGCCGTTCGGGGTGTGGCAGGCGGGCAGCCACGAGGGGTTCCAGGCGCAGAGGGCGCCCGGCGCCTACTCCTGGGCCGAGGTCTACACACGGGACCCGGCGAAGGCCGACTCCTTCTTCGCGGCCGTCTTCGGGTACGGGGTGAAGCACCTGGACGACGACGCGGTCGACTTCTCGCTCTACGACCTGGGCGCGGACCCGGTGCTCGGCCGGATGAAGATGGGGGACGACTTCCCGTCCGTGGTGCCGGCCCATATGAACGTGTACTTCGGCGTCACCGACTGCGACGCGGCGGTGGAGAAGGCGAAGGCGCTCGGTGCGGAGCTCCGGTTCGGCCCGATGACCATCCCGTACGGCCGGTTCGCCACCCTGGCGGACCCGCAGGGCGCGGTGTTCTCACTGATCGACCCGACGACGACCGGGGGCGAGGTGCCGGAGGTCACGGACGCCTCCTGACCGCCCCGCCACGACCCCAGGGCCTGGTGGTCCTGAGGTCGCCGGCCCGGCCGTAGGCCCGGCAGGGTCAGGCCTCGGCGTCCGCTCCGGCCCCCGCGACCAGGGCGCGCAGCCGCGGGGCGACCTCCTCGCCCACGCGGTAGGCCTCCTCCAGGTGCGGATAGCCGGAGAGGATGAACTCGCCGATCCCCAGGCGCCGGTATTCGTAGAGCCGCTGGGCGACCTCGTCGTGCGAGCCGACGAGCGCCGTGCCGGCCCCTTCCCGTACGAGCCCGATCCCCGCCCACAGGTTCGGGGCGACCTCCAGCTTCGCGGCGTCCGCGGAGCCCCCGTGCAGTGCGGCCATCCGGGCCTGCCCGGTGGAGTCCATGCGGGCGAACCGTGCCTGGCTGGCCCGGACGGCCTCCGGGTCGAGACCCGCGAGGATACGGTCCGCCTCGGCCCACGCCTCGGCGGCGGTGTCCCGGCTGATGACGTGCAGCCGCAGTCCGTAGCGCAGCCGTGGGGCGACCGCGCGGAGCCGGCCGATACGCTGCGCGAGGGCCGCGGGCGGTTCGCCCCAGAGCAGCTGTACGTCGGCCCGGCGTGCGGCGACGGCTTCGGCGGCCGGGGACGCCCCGCCGAAGTAGAGGGGGACGGGGTGCCGGAGGGCCGGGTCGTGGAGCTGGGCTCCCTCGATCCTCAGGTGCTCGCCGCTGTGGTCGACGCGCTTGCCTCCGAGGAGATCACGCAGGACGGCCATCAGCTCGTCAGTGCGCGCGTAGCGCTGGTCGTGGTCCAAGTGGTCGCCGTAAGCCCGCTGTTCGGCCGGGTCGCCGCCGGTGACGACGTTGAGCCCGAGCCTCCCGCCGGCGAACCGCCGGAAGGCGTCGGCCTGTTGGGCCAGCAGGGTCGGAGCGGCGAACCCGGCACGGAAGGCGACCAGGAAGCCGATGCGGTCGGTGTGCTGCGTGAGGGCCGCGGTGAGGATCCACGGATCGACGCATCCGAGCCCCACCGGGGTCAGCAGCGAGTGGAAACCGGCATGCTCGGCGGCGCGTGCCACCTGGGCCAGGTAGCCGATGTCGGCAGGACGGCGGGTGGCCGCGCCGGTCCTCCCCTGAACGGCTGTGACTCCGCCGGGATCGCGGCCGTCGCCGCCGGTGGGCAGGAACCAGTGCAGCAGGAGCGGGTTCTCGGGCATGACGGATCCTCCTGGGGACGGCGGCGGGGCACACACCGGGGCGGGCGGACGCGCGAGTGCGCCGGCGGGCCCGGGTGTTCGGGCGGAGATCAGGGTGGCGAAGGCGTCAGAGGGCCGGCGCCAGGGGCCGGCGGGGTGTCACGTCAGCGACAGGACGGACAGCGCAGGCCGGCCCGACAGAGCACGGCCGAGACACGCAGGAGATCCACGTGACGTCGCGACACGAGAGCTGGGGCCATACCGGCATCCTGGCGGCGCCGAGGACATGACGACAAGCGCCGCCCGTATGCCGGACGACCTCGTACCAGGGAATGGACGCCATGGGTGCTCCACGGCTGCGGCCCGCGCGCCGTACCCGCGCGGAGATGGGCCCGCGCGGCCCCGGCGGCCCCACCACCAGCGCGTACGCGCGGCCGCCGCCGGTCACCGCCGCCACCGGGGACTCAGGGACGGCCGTCGGCGGGGTACTCCGGGACGGCCGTCGGGGAGGCGGGGCCGGTGGATCACCGCCCGGCCATGGCACCGATTGCGCCACACGGCGCGAAAGTGGCGCGTTCGCACGTTGCCGCCCTGGTCCACTACGCGCAGCCTGGAGGGCGCGGGAGCGCTCCCATACCCGCTCCGCGGTACGGCCTCGTCCCTCTCCACGCAACGCCACCGCGCGCAAGCACCACCGCTGTGCAGAACCACGTGCAGTACCGCTGTGCAAACCGCTCGGCAAGACCACCGCTGTGCAAGCGTCCTCTCCCCTGGAGCCGATATGTCACGACGCCGCTGGGCCGTGTCCCTCCTGCTGGCCCTCCTGTTGACCGCCCCCCTCTCCTTACCCGCCACGGCGGATTCCGCCGGCGCCGTGCCGCCCGGGGAAAGTGCCTCGGCCGTCCCCCTCCCCTCACTCAGCGCGACGACCACCCAGGTCGCCTCCGGACTGAGACGGCCCACCGCCATCGCCGCCCCCGACGACGGCACGGACCGGCTGTTCATCACCGAGAAGTCCGGCACCGTCCGCGTCTACCACCCGGACAGCGGACTGGCCGCGACCCCGGTCATCGACATCAGGTCCGCCGTGGACGAATCGGGCAACGAGCGCGGCCTGCTCGGCATCGCCGTCCCGCCCGACTTCGCCGACAGTCAGGACCTCTACCTGGCCTACACGGCGCGGCCCGACGGCTCCGTCACTCTCGCCCGCTACCGGCTCGACGAGTCCCGCCTGGAGGTCCTGCTCTCGCAGGAGCACGCCGAGCACAGCAACCACAACGGCGGCCAGCTCGCGTTCGGCCCGGACGGCAACCTGTACTGGAGCATCGGCGACGGCGGCGGCTCCGCGGACCCCTTGCGCTCCGCACAGCGGCTGGACACCCTGCTCGGCAAGATCCTGCGCGTCGACGTGAGCCGGAGCTGCGGCCCCCTCGCCTACTGCGTGCCCGGCGACAACCCCTTCGTGGGCACCCCCGGCGCCCGTGGGGAGATCTGGCTGTACGGACTGCGCAACCCGTGGCGCTTCTCCTTCGACGGTGCGGACGGCTCGATGTGGATCGGTGACGTCGGCCAGGGCCGATGGGAGGAGATCGACCACCTCGAACCCGGACAGGGAGGGCTGAACCTCGGCTGGTCCTGCTACGAGGGGCTGGAGAAGTTCGAGGGCGGCGACTGCGTGCCCGGCGAGACGTACACCGAACCGGTCTTCACGTACTCCCCCTACACCGGCGGCTGTTCCGTCGTCGGCGGTCACGTCTACCGGGGCCAGAAGTACGCCAATCTGGTCGGCGGCACGTACATCGCCACCGACTACTGCTCGTCCACGGTCTGGGCACTGCGCGCGGACGGAAAGGGCGGCTACGAACAGGCCGAGATCGGGGATATGCCCACCCAGGTGACGTCGGTCGGCACGACCGTCGACGGGGAGTTCTACGTGGTCAACGATCTGCCCGGCGGCCTGCACCGGGTGTCGTTCGCCCAGGAGGAACCCACCTGCCGCGTGGACCGCACCGTGAAGGCCTGGGGCACGGGCACGACGGTCGACCTGACCGTCACCAACACGGGCAGCACCCCCGTTGACGGCTGGAGGCTCGACTTCACACTGCCTCCCGGACAGACCGTCGTCTCCGACTGGAACACGGACCTGATGCAGCTCAGCAACACGGTCAGGGCGACCGACGCCTCGCACAACTCCAGGATCGCGCCGGGCGCGAGCATCACCCTCGGATACCTCGCCGGCCACACCGGTGACGCGTCGTCACCCCAACGGTTCATGCTCAACGGGGACGCCTGCGCCGTCGGCGACTGAACGACCGGCCGTACGGGCGGAACCGGAGGGCGGAGCGGCAGACATGGTGCCCTGCTCGTTCTGCCCGTGGACACGGGCAGGACGAGCAGGGCACCTCCACCGCGGCCGGCGCGGGCGAACCCTGGGCCGGCCGCGGTACTCAAGATCTCCGGCACCCGTGTCCCACGGTCATGCCGCGGCGCCGGCGCCCATGCCGGGTGCCTGGTTCCAGGTCCTGAGCCTGCCGGCGGCCTTCCCCAGAGGGCTGGTCACGGAACGAGCGGCGACGGCGGCCGGCGGAGTGTCGATGTAGAAGAGTGCCTCGTAGGGCGTCTCGTCGTCGCCGCCCCACCGGACGATGCCGCCGCAGTCGTCCAGGATGCTGCGCACCGTCTGCGTCTGAGCGTCGGTCAGGCCGCCCTTGAGTCCCTTGCCGTAGGCAGCGGGGCGGATGGCGACTGCGGTGCCGGATGCCTGGTTGGACTCGGGGCCCTTGGAATCCAGTTCCGCGACGGGGCGCCAGCCGATCACCTCACCCTCACGAAGCGTCTCGATCTCGTAGTGCCAGCGCCGGATGGCGTGCACGAGCAGGATCTCGACCATGCCGAGCCGGGTGTCGATACTGAATCCCGTCCCGGGCACGGAACACGACCACACCCCCTGGCCGGCGTCGGTCTTGTCGGCCAGCGCCCACCCGTTGAGAGACGTCGGGTGCGGGTCGACCACAGGATCTTTCCGGTCTGCCGCTTCCGCCGTCGCGGGCACCAGCAGGCCGACAGGCATGGATATGAGAGCGGCACCCGCGCCGATTCCGGCGAATCTCTTGAGCAGCGCGCGCCGCGGCATGGCTTCGTGTGTCATGGCTGATCGATCCTTCAGTTGAAGATCGCGAACGCGATCACGGTGAACAGGTAGGGCACCGGGAGGAGAAACGAAGCTGTGAGCCAGGTCCGCACGCGTCGCCCCGTACTCGCGGGGAGAAGCACGTCGACCGCGAGAATCACCAGCAGGCCCAGGCCGCCGATGATGATCACGCTCGCCCTGTGCCATCCCGCCGCCTCGATCATGCTTACGTCACCGCAGTCGGAGGTGTATCCGGAGGTGTTCCAGGCACACGGACTGTATTCGGTGAGCAGTAGCCAGGCCGAATGGAGAGGCGGCATGGCAGGAATGCCGAGCAGCAGGTTGACCACGAGCGGCATCGGACGCCACCACCGGCCCGATCGGACCGGGGCGTCGCTTTCCTGAGTCACCGTCGCCCTCACCTCATGCGCAGATTCGTACCCCGGGCTTCCGCCCCGCGGAACACGCTGTTGTACTTGTCCTCGAGCAACCGGTAGAGGCCCATACGCAGTTTGGCCTGCTGGGCGGCCTCCGCCGTGTTGCCCTGGTAGAACTTCAGCAGCGCCTCGCTGTCCGTCTCACTGGTCGTCAGGCCGGGGCGGGACATCCCGTTCTCGTGCGCGTGGAGAATGTGCATGAACGGCACGGTCGAGATGTTGTACGACTGGTTGAAGTGCAGTTTCTCCCAGACGGCCCAGATGTCGGAGTCCTTGGACGCGTCGCGCTTCGCCTCGTCCAGGAGCCCCAGGTCGATGGCGTGGTTCCGCGCCTTGATGGCCCGCGTGCCGAAGATCTGCCCGACACCGGTGGAACAGTCGTTGAAGGGTGTGATCATGTTGCCGAATTCAGTGACCCAGCCCGGGGCCTCGCCGTCGTTGTGGTACTCCCACACACAGGCGTCGGAGAAGTTGTCGTTGACCTTGGGAACGGACAGGTCGCCGATGCTGGTGATGTTGTGGTGGCGCAGTTCCCAGATGGCGGAGACCTGAATCAGCGCCTTGCGCATTTTGAGAATGCGGGCGAGGGAAGTGAACAGATCATCCCAGTTCAGCATGAACTCGACGCAGAAACTGGTGCTGTACTTGGTCTTTCCGGGCCAGGGCCAGCTGTCCGGCGGCCCCTCCTCGGGGATACCGATCGACTTCATGTACGCCTGGACGTCCGTGACCAACTGATCCGCCCATACCATGGAGAAGGGGACGTCCAGGTCGGTCTTGGCCGGGGGGGTGTCGAAGCTGTTCTGGCCGGCTTCCACCCCGGAGGCGATGTTGTTGTCGATCTCGATCTGACCGGCGCCGGTACCGACGTAGATGGTCTTGATCTGATCGATCGCCCAGTTGGACGGCATCGGGAACCCGAGATTCCCGGAGTAGCCGGCGGACAGGTTGGAGACGAAGCTCGCGGTGGCCAGTCCGGCATCGGATACGCGGGAGCAGGCGTTGCGGGTGGCATAGATGCCGACCTGGTAGCGGCCACCGGCCTGGGCCATGCCTTCTTTGATGCCCTCGAAGTGAGGAATCAGGCGGGAGGTGATCTCTTCGTCGGTGTTGTCGTAGTCGATGGCGAAGTAGATACGGGTTCCCTTCTTGAACCCGTGCCCGATGGCGGCCTCCGTGGCGGCAACAGCGTCCGACGTCCCCGGCGGGGTGGGCCGGCGGCGCGTGTTCGACGCCTCACCTCCGCAGCCACGGCCCAAGGCGTATCCGGAACGACATGGCGCGGAGGGACGGGAACTCCGGGGGAAGGGCTACGCGCCTGTTCTGTCCAGCTCGGACAGTCGGGACATGATCCGCTTCGGCAGCTCGGCAGCCGTGAGCCTGTACGGGCTCCAGCGATCCTTGGACTCCGCCTTCATGGAAGCAGAGAACCTGTACAGGCCCCTGCTGTTGGGCTCCTTCACCATGCCGGCGAACACCGGGCTCGGCACCAGCCACGCTGTCATCACCGCACCCTTCTCCACGTCCACGGCTATGAACAGCATGTCCAGGTCCGCACGTGGCTGGAACGTCTGCGACCGCACGTTGGCCACGCACATCCCCTTCTGGACAACTGACGTGGTGGACATGCGGGCCTTCACCTGGACGGCCAGCGTCGCGGAGCTGCCGCGCCGGTGAAAGACCAGGTCGACCCCCTCGTCATCGACCAGCGACGTGGAAACGTTCAGCTCTCCGCCGGTCGCGAGGATGCAGGAGGCGGCGACCAGGTACTCCGCCGCCTTCCCCATGCGGGCGGCGGACGGACTCTTGTCGAGGTAGTCCTCGTCTTCGGTCATGCGCGGCAAGCTACCCGTCCGCGACGACAGGGAGGTACCCGGCGGGCTGGTTCCCCGACGCGGACGGAGGCCTCCGCCCAGGGGGATCCATGAGCTTCTTCAGCGGTGCCGCTCCAGAGGGAGTACGCCTCTGGGGATCGACACCCTGCGGGTCGGGCTGCGGGCGGCCTGCCGTGTCACCACCGCACCCGCCACGCCGGCCGGGGGTGCCGGGGAAGACATGGCCGCGCTTGCCGTAGCGAACCGTGCCTGAAGTGGTCACATGATCGGCTGGGCGCTCCCGCCCCGTAGCGGTCAGTGATCGCGTCGCCACGCCCGGACCGGCCCGGCGTGCCGGGAGGTAGCTTGGTAGAGAAAGCCCCTACGGAGGGCGATTCCATGCCGTGGTTCGTATGGCTGCTCGCCGCTGCGGCCCTGGGCGCGGCAGAGTTCTTCACCCTGACACTGGTCCTGGGGCTGCTGGCGGGCGCCGCGTTGGCCGCCGCCGTGGTCGCCGGTGTCGGTGTCGGCCTTTTCGGCCAGCTCATAGCCCTGGGGGCAGCGGCAGCGGCGGGCCTCGTCATCGTCCGTCCCATCGCGCTGAGGCATATGGCACAGCAGCCCGTTACACGCGAGGGCAGTGATGCGCTGATCGGCAAGCGCGCCGAAGTCATGCAGGAGGTCACCGCGACCCGCGGCCTGATCAAACTCTCCGGCGAGGAGTGGTCCGCCCGCGCCCTCGACGAGAGCCTGGTGATCCCGACGGGCGCGCTGGTGGAAGTCATGGAGATCGAGGGCGCAACGGCCATCGTCTACCCCCGCGAACTCCTTCCATGAACGGCTGAACACATAGCAACGGAGGCAGGCGCTGTGGATCCAGTTGTCATCCCCATCCTCGTGGCGGCCATTGTTGTCATCTTCCTCGTGGCCTCCACCGTGCGGATCGTCCCGCAGGCGCGCCGTTACAACATCGAGCGGTTCGGCCGATACCGCAGAACGCTCCAGCCCGGCCTGAACCTGGTCCTGCCGGTTGCGGACCGCGTCAACTCCAAACTCGACGTGCGCGAACAGGTCTACTCCTCGGAGCCCAAGCCGGTGATCACCGAGGACAACCTCGTGGTGAACATCGACACCGTGCTCTACTACCAGATCACCGACCCGCGATCGGCGGCCTACGAGGTCGCCGACTACCTGCACGCGATCGATCAGCTCACCGTGACCACGCTGAGGAACGTCATCGGCAGCATGGACCTGGAGGCGACGCTCACCTCGCGTGAGGAGATCAACGCCCGGCTCCGCGCCGTCCTCGACGATGCCACCGGCAAGTGGGGCATCCGGGTCAACCGCGTCGAGATCAAGGCCATCGATCCACCGCACACCATCAAGGAAGCGATGGAGAAGCAGATGCGGGCCGAGCGCGACAAGCGCGCCGCCATCCTGCACGCCGAAGGGGAGCGCCAGGCCAAGATCCTCACTGCGGAAGGCACCAAGCAGAAGGACATCCTGGAGGCCCAGGGCACGCAGCAGGCCACGATCTTGCGGGCGGACGGCGAGGCCAAGGCGGTAGAGCTCGTCTTCCAGTCCGTCCACCGCAACGACGCCGACCCGAAGGTCCTTGCCTACAAGTATCTGGAAACGCTCCCTCACCTGGCGAGCAGCGACAACAACACGTTCTGGGTGATCCCGGGAGAGTTGACAGAAGCAGTCCGGACCGTCACCAGTGCGTTCGGTGATCAGTCGACGGCGGACGCTCCCACATCTGCGCAGTCCGAGGAAGCAGCCGCCCTCGACGCTGACGACGCATCGGACGAGAGCCGGACTCCGGAGCTCGACGCAAGGCCGACGCTCCCGCTCGACGCTGCCAGGGCTACCGACGAGGCCGAAAAGGAGGCCGCCGCCGCGGTGAGCGATGCCAAGGCAGAGGCAGAGGCTGCGAAGTCGCCTCAGATGCCGCGCCGGGAGCAGACGTCCGGCGATTGAGCCCACCCTCGGCCGTTGAGGGATGTTCCACCGCACCGGCATCGCCCCCTCCGGACGTGACGTGTGGCCGTCGGCCCGGCGGTCGAGGCTTGTCTGCCTCGTGTCGGGTCGGTCCGTCCCAGCCGCGCAGCGATCATCCGAATGCCCCAGGGGCCACGTCCATCATCCGCATGCCCCAGGCGCCACGTCCGCCGCACCTCCGTGCGGCGTCCGCCGCGCGGATACCCGCCCGAAGCGGATGCCGGTCGGCGTGGCCGGCTGCCTGGAGCCGCCCACTGCGGACGACTGGCCGGTGGCGCGGGCAGGCGGGACCGCACTGATGCGGTCCACGATCCCCCTTGGCCGGCGCGGAGAGAACACTCCTGCTTCGACGGGCGCCGAGCGCACATCGGGCTCGAGGCCACCCGCGCGGAACAGGAGGCTGGTCACCGTAAGTAACGGTTGGGAGGTTGTGACGCGACGGGCCTGCGAGAACAACGACGGGCCACCTACCCCCTCCCCGGCCGCAGGATCGAGCAGGAACCCGTCCTGCCCGCGTCTTCTCCGGCAACGGCAGAACGGCTCCCCCTCGAGCAGAGGGGGAGCCGTTCGGCGAGTGCGGTCCGCGTGAGCCGGGTGTCAGGCGCGACGGGAGTGTCGGTTGCCGGTGATGACCCGGTACAGGACGAGGAGAATGATGGAGCCGACAATGGCGGCGATCCAGGTGGAGAGTTCGAAGAAACCGTCGATGGAGTCGACTCCGAAGATGGCCTTGCCGAGCCAGCCGCCGAGAAGGCCTCCCGCGATGCCGATGAGCATCGTGATGATGATGCCGCCGGGGTCCTTGCCCGGAAGAAGTGCCTTGGCGATGAGGCCTGCGAGCAACCCGATGATGATCCACGCGATGATGCCCATGATGCGTCTCCTGCCTCGTCGTATAAAGCCTGTGTCAGAACACCGTCTTTACCGTCCGCGCCCTTTCAAACGCCGTACCTCTGCCGCGTCGCCGGCAGGGTGCGCCTGTACTGCGTCTCCTCGTGCTGTCACTCTCGTGGCGGCCCGGCTCCCGTTCGGCACATGAACCATCGGACTGGACTCAGACGCAGGTGCTCGTCCTCGGGATGCAGAAATGGACCTGTGGGTAGCGCATGGACGGCTTGTCCAGGAGGGGCTGCGGCCGGTGACCCAGGTGCAGGTCGAGGAACGCGCGGGTGTATCTGCGGACGATCTCCGCGGCGCGGGTGGCCGGCAGGCCGGCGCCGATGTCGATACCCAGCTGCTCGGCCAGCAGTCCGACGTCGGTGAAGGAGGCGTGTTCGGCTCCTTCCACCACAAGCCACCGCTTCCACCCGGTCAAGCGCTGCCAGTCGCGTTCCCAGGTGGCGACGGCCCCGCCACCGCTGCCCGGGCTGTACTGAGCCTGCCTGCCGAGGAACAAGAACGGCCGGGACGAACCGCCCTCCGGGAGAGGTATCTGGGTCGCGCCGTCGATGTCGATTCCCGCGCGTACGCGGGAGTCGGCCACCATGGACGTGACGGCGCTCGCGCCGCCGACGGAATGGCCCGCCATCGCGATCCGTGACGGGTCGATGAGCCCGGCTCCGCCCCATTTCGCGTGCGCCCCGGTCAATTCATCCAGCACGAAGGAGACGTCGGCGGCCCGGCCCGTGACCAGCCGGTTCCAGAACGCTTCGTCATGCGGGACCTCGCAGGCGGTGCAGGTAGCCACCCGCCCGTCCGGGAAGGTGGTGGCAGGGCTTTCGTAGGTGTGGTCGATCGCGGCCACCACATAGCCGTGGCTCGCGAGGTCCTCGGCGAGGGTGGTCAGCGTGGCGCGCGGCTTGGTGAAGCCGGGAGAGAGAACGACCAGTGGCAGACCTCGCGCGTGCCCTGCAGGACGGGCGCCGGCGAAGGCGTTGGTCCGTGTCGTGCTCAGCACGTCCGACGGCACGCCGGTGATGCCCCCTTCCCCGAGGAGCAGTTCCGACTCCGTCGCAGTCATGTACTGCGCCCGTCGCCCGTTCGGCGAGGCCGTCGGATACCACAGGGAGACCATGAGTTCGCGCGCGTCGACCCCGGAAGCCCAGGGATCGGGGCGGGAGTCGTCCGTGAGGTGCAGGGACGTGGTGCCGACCGCATCGGGCCCGGTCGGTCTGGGCAGATACGGTGCGCTGCCCGGGCCGTCGGCCGCCACGGCGGGGGGACCGCCCAGGCCGACTGCGAGCGTGAGCAGTGCGGTGGCCACGGTGAGGCCACGACGCAGGAGTGCAGGGTTCACAGGTTCGTCCGTTCTCCACTCGGGGCGGACGGGCCGTCGTCGTACGGGCGGCCCACCTCACACAGTTCGATCACCGGCATGGTCATGAAACGGCTCCTCGGGTGGGGAAGTCGGACGCCTGAACGTTAGGAGCGGGACCGACTGTCACGCGTCGGCCGCTCGGACCCGTTGCGGTACCGCGCTGGGATGAGCTTCTGAAGCGTCATCCCTGGGAAGTAGGCGGTTGATGTATCCGGTGCGCCGCAAATGACCGCCAAGGCGGACTCGGCGAGTCCGCGCGGCAGCAACAATGAACCCGTGATGAACGTGCGTACGGGGCTGGAGCGGCTTCAGCGAGCCGCGCGGCACAGGGTCCGCGACGTCTGGCTCGCCAGCGGTCCGCCGCTGCGGCCCACCCGGCGCGCCTGGCGGTTCGACGTGCTGGTGGCACTGACGATCGGTACCGCCACCGTCTATTACGGCGTCGACAACGCCGACAACGTCGTGGTGCGGGAGATCGCGCCCGGCGTGGAGCGCGTCATGACGCGTCCGAACGGGCCCGGCGGCATGGCCTTCATGGTGACCCTCGCGTTCATCGCCTCGGGTGCCCTGGTGCTGCGGCGCCGCTATCCGCTCGCCGTGCTGTGCGTCGTGACGGCCGCGACACTGGCGACACCGCAGAGCGTCCTGCGGCTGACCTTCTACGCGTTCGTCATCGCCGTCTACAGCGCCGCCGTGTACAGCCCCTACCGAGCGGCGACCCTGGCGGCGCTACCGGTGTCGGTCCTCCTGGTCAGCGCCTCGGGAAACCCGGTGACCCCGATCGTCCCGAACGAATACATCGCCCTGCTGATCCTGGTCCCGATGGCCGTGGCGTCCGTCGGCCTGCGTACGTGGAAACTCCGGACCGATGAGGGGCATACCCGGCTCACCGCACTGGAACGCGAACAGGCCGAGGCTCTGCGCCGTGCCGTCGAGCACGAGCGGGCCAGGATCGCCCGCGAACTGCACGACGTCGTCACGCACAACGTCAGCGTGATGATCATTCAGGCGGGCGCCGCCCGCCAGATCTTGAGAACCTCCCCCGAGCAGGCCGGCGAGGCACTGCTCGCCGTCGAGGCCGGCGGACGAGCGGCCATGACCGAGCTGCGCCACGTCATGGGACTGCTCACCATGGCCGACGAGAGCGAGGTGACGGGCGTGGACGGTTCGGTGGCGGTGCCGGCCCCGCAACCCGGCCTGAACCAGCTGGAAACGCTGGTCGGGCGGGTACGGGACACCGGGTTGCCGGTCGAACTGACCGTGACCGGCCGACTCTGCCCCCTCCCGCCCGGCGTGGAGCTCGCCGCCTACCGCGTGGTCCAGGAAGCCCTGACCAACACGGTGAAGCACGCCACCGGTGCCATCGCCGCCGTGACCGTCGAATACGGTCCGGACCGGCTCCGAGTGGAGATCACCGATACCGGAGGACACACGAGTGCGGGGGCAGCCGCCGGAAACGGCCGGGGTCTGATCGGGCTGCGCGAGCGCCTCGCCGTCTACGACGGGACCCTGATCACCGGCCGCCGCCTGACGGGCGGTTACCGTGTGGAAGCGCTGATACCCCTGGAGGCACCGTGACCGAGCCGTTGCGCGTGCTTCTCGCCGACGACCAGACACTGGTCCGTACCGGTTTCCGCATGATCCTCGGCGCCGGCGGGATCGATGTCGTCGCCGAGGCGACGAACGGGGCCGAAGCCGTCGAAGCGACCCGCCGCACCCGGCCCGACGTGGTCCTGATGGACATCCGGATGCCCGAGATGGACGGCCTGGAAGCCACCCGCCGTATTCTCACCGCTTCCCGGGCCGGTGGGCCCCATGTGATCATCCTGACCACCTTCGACCTGGACCGGTACGTCTACGCGGCGCTCTCCGCCGGGGCCAGCGGCTTCCTCCTCAAGGACGTCACTCCCGAGTACCTGGTCGCGGCCGTCCGCACCATCCGTAACGGCGACGCCCTCCTGGCGCCGGCCATCACCCGCCGCCTCGTGCAGCGGTTCGCACAGCGCGGCGGCGACGCCGCCTCCCTCCACCGCGACCTCGCCTCGCTCACCCCGCGCGAACTGGAAGTCCTCGGACTGCTGGCCCGAGGGCTGAGCAACGCCGAACTCGCCACCCGGCTCCACCTGGCCGAGACGACCGTCAAGACCCACGTCGCCCGCATCCTCGCCAAGCTCGGACTCCGCGACCGTGTCCAGGCCGTCATCGTCGCGTACGAGACGGGGCTGGTCAGTGCTGGGGTGGGCGAGGCCGCCGAACAGACGTGGACCGAGGCGAGTCCTGGGATCAACGGCCGGAGCCCACGCCTGTAGTTCGGCGTGGCAGTTCAGACCGTTCCGGGCTTGCCTCCCGGTGGACAGCAGGCCGGTGCTCCGGTCGGCCGAGGGTTCTGGGGTCGCCGTGGCCGGCGCCCGAGCCTCAGTCAGTAGGGGAGACCTTCCGAAGCCGCGCGCAGGGCGGCGAGCAGGCATGTGGCGATCTCACTTCCAGCTGCGTCCGGATCGTCCGCGAACCGGCGGGCGAAGTCCTCCGAAGCCGCTCGCAGTGCGCCGTTGAGGGTGGCGGCATGCACTCTGATTCTCAGGTCGTCGGCGCTGCTGCCGGACCTCTCGGCAAGAAGTTGAGCCAGGACGGGCAAGGCGTCGTCGTGGGCCTGGAGCCAGACGGCACGCAGGGCCGGGTCGGTGGTGGTCATACGGATCAGGTCGAGGATGACGGGAGCCACCGCGGGCAGTTCGCCGCTGCGGAAGGAATCCGCGACGAAGTCCAGCAGGTCCTCCTCCACCGGCCAGTGGCGCAGTCGGTCCACCGCGACATCGAGTCCTGCGGAGAGGAGCGGCAGGACGCAGCTCTCCTTGGTGGGGAAGTGGCGCCACAGGGTGCGGGAGGAGATGCCCACGGCGCGGGCGATCTGCTCACCCGTCGTCCCGGTGACACCCTGCGCGGCGAACAGCCTGACGGCTTCGGCGGCGATCTCGAAGCGGAGCGCCGCCTTACGGCGTTCGGCGAGCGACGGCACAGCGTCTTCCTGAACCACTGTTCCGCGTATCGCGGTTGGCGCCTCGCCCACCCTTGACCCCGCTCTCTGTCCCCGTCACCGCAGCATAGCGAGCCATCCGAAAATGGCGCACGCAGACATCTTGTCTCTCACTGACACAGAGACCTACGCTGCCGTAAGTGACCAGCGAGTAACAGCGCTGCTGCGCACGGCATTGGCGTGCCTGGTCATACCGGGCGAGCTCGAAGTCCAGGCGACATCGATCACCGAGGACCCGCCCAGCCTGGGCAGCTCGAACGCCCCACTGATCGAACGGCGCCCCACCCCACCCCAAGGAGCCGCTCATGTCCACTCCCAGCAGGCGTGCCCTGCTCACCGCTACCGCAGGAATCGCAGCCGCAAGCGCCCTTCCCTCCCCCGCCGCCGCAACCTCCGGGCCGGACCGGGTGAGACTGGCCCGCGAGGAACGCCGGGCCGTCGTCATCGGCTCGGGCTTCGGCGGCGGTGTGGCCGCGCTGCGGCTGGCGCAGGCCGGCGTGCCGGTCACCGTCCTGGAACGCGGCCGGCGCTGGCCCACCGGGCCGAACTCCGAGGCCTTCCCCCGCGTATCAGGCCTCGACAAACGGGCACTCTGGTACGGCACACTCCCCGCAGCCGTCCGGCCACTCGCCCAACTCATCGGCACACCGCTGAACTTCGGTCCGTACGTGGGCCTGCTGGAGCCGGTACTCGGACAGAACATCCTCGGCGTCTGCGCGGCCGGGGTCGGCGGCGGTTCCCTCGTCTACCAGGGCATGACACTTCAGCCCTCCGAAGCGGTCTTCAACACCTGGCTGCCCCAGGAACTCGACTACCGACGCATGAACGAGGTCCACTACCCGCGGGTCGCAGCGATGCTCCGGGCGGCCACGGCACCGGACGAACTGGTCAGCTCGTCGAACTACTACGCGGCGCGGGTCTTCGCCGAGCGGGTGCGCAGGGCCGGCTACGGCCTGGAGAAGATCCCGATGCCGATCGACTGGGACTACGCCCTGGCCGAGCTGCGTGGGGAGATGAAGCCGTCCTACACGAACGGAGACTGTGCGCTCGGCGTCAACAACGGTGGCAAGCACTCCGTCGACGTCACCTACCTCAGCCAGGCGGAAGCGACGGGGAAGGTGACCGTCGAAACCCACCACAACGTCACCTCCGTGGCCCGGGCGGCCGACGGCCGCTGGGAGGTGCACGTCGACCGGACCGACGACACGGGCCGCGTCCTGGAGCAGAAAGTCCTCTCCACCCGCGCCCTGGTCATGGCGGCCGGCAGCATGAACACCAGCAAGCTCCTCGTCCGCGCGGGAGCCACCGGTGCCATCCCCGACCTGCCCGACGGTCTCGGCGAGGGCTGGGGAACCAACGGCGACCGCATCTACGCCTGGACCAATCTCCAGGAGGACTTCGGGGCCGAGCAGGGCGGCCCGGTCGTCTACGGCAGCAAGGCGTGGGACGACCCCGCCACGGCGAACACCATCATCCAGGCCTCACTCCCGCCCCTCGGCCTCAACTCCCGCACGACCATGCTCGTCGGCTTCGGGGTGAGCGCCGACCGCGGCCGGTTCCGATACAACGCCGCCACCGACTCCGTATCGCTGCACTGGCCCCTGGGCGGCGACGCCGCGAGCCACCGCAGCATCCAGCGGCGCGTTGACAGGGTATCCAAGGGGCTCGGCGTCCTCACGGACACGAACGCCCTGGTCAACAGCACCTGGCACCCGCTCGGCGGCGCCCCGATGGGTACCGTCTGCGACCTCGAAGGCCGCGTCCAGGGCCAGCGCGGCCTGTACGTCCTCGACGGGGCACTGATCCCCGGCACCACCGGCGCCTGCAACCCCTCGATGACCATCGCCGCGGTGGCCGAACGGGCGATGGACGCCATCATCGCGCACGACGTCGACACCATCATCTAAACGACGAACGAGGAGCACTCCATGAGCCGCAAGAGAACCCGTTCCCGTTCCGCCCTCCCCGCTCCCGCCGTGGCGACAGGTCGCGCCACCAAGCCGGGGCTCCGCCTGCTGGCCGGGGTCGTCGCCGCAGGCACGGTCTGCGCCGGCCTGTCGGCGGTACCGGCCTCGGCCGCCGCACCCGAACCCGTCGTCTCCCGCGGGGTCACCATTCCCGCGTTCTACACGCCGCCGACCCAACTCCCCTCTACAAACGGAGCGTTGATACGTACGGAACCCCTGCCGCTCGGACTGGGCATCCCCGGCCTGGACGGCCGGCCGATGCCAGGCGCGGCGACCCGCCTGATGTACAAGTCCACCGACTCGGCCGGTCTGCCCGTCGCCGTGACCGGCGCCTACATCGAACCCTCGGCAGCCTGGAAAGGCACCGGACCACGCCCCCTGGTCGCGGTGGCCTCGGGCACCATGGGCCAGGGCGACCAGTGCGCCCCGTCCTTCGCCCTGCAGAACCCGCTCACCCTCAACGGCGAAACGGTGTCCGTGGGCTACGAGGCCCTCGCGATCTACCGCATCCTGTCCACCGGGGCAGCGGTCGTCGTCACCGACTACGTGGGCCTCGGCGCCACCGACCGCCTGCACACCTACGTCAACCGTCTCGACCAGGCACATGCCCTGCTCGACGCGGCTCGCGCCGCCCGCACCGTCCCCGGAGCATCGGTCACCGCAGCATCCCGGACCGGCCTCTACGGATACAGCCAGGGCGGCGGAGCCAGCGCCGCCGCAGCCGAACTCCAGCCCTCCTACGCACCCGACGTCCAACTCGCCGGCACCTACGCCGGCGCACCCCCGGCCGACCTGACCTCGGTCATGAAGGGCATCGACGGCAGCGCGCTCGCCGGCGCGCTCGCCTGGTCCATCAGCGGTTTCGCCCAGGCCGACCCGGACCTGCGCGCGATCGTCGACGCCAACATCAGCGCCACCGGCAAGGCCGCCCTGACGGACGCGTCGACCATGTGCGTCGGCGACGCGCTCTTCGGGTACGGCTTCACCAAGAGCAGCAAGTGGACCACCAACGGCAAGTCCATCGGGGACATCATCGCCGCAGACCCCCGCGCGAAGGCGGCCCTGGACAAGCAGCGGATCGGCAGGCTCAAGCCGACCGGACCGGTCCGTCTGGCCACCGGCGTCCAGGACGACATCGTTCCGCACTCGCAGGCCCGGCAACTGGCCGTCGACTGGTGCAACAAGGGCGCCAACGTCACGTACGACGCCATCGCGCTGCCCAACCTCGGCGACAAGATCCTCACCAACCACCTCGTGCCCCTCATCACCGACCAGGGCGACGCCATCTCCTGGCTGACCGACCGCCTCGCCGGCAAGCCGGCCACCTCCAACTGCTGGTCGATGCCGATCCAGCGCTGAACCAGGTGTCCACACCGATCGTGCCGTGTCCACCGGATGACACCAGTGGGCACGGCGCGTTCGTGCGTGCACCAACAAGATGGCGCACGGCGCTTCACCGCAGACGCCGGTGAGCGGCCGGTTGGCTCTTCCACCGAGGAGTCCCGGATGCGGGCGAACCTCCTGCCGCGGGAACGCCGCCCTGGCCGAGACCCGGCGGACCAAGGGTGTTCCGGCCGGAACCCCGGGCCGTGTCGCCATCCCCGTCGCCGGTGAATCCCAGGAGGCGCGGAAGGTGGCACGGTCCTGTCATTCCGTGCCATGTCGAGGTGCCCACCGCGAACGGTGGGCATGACGGGCCCTCGCCCGTGATCCCCACCGGTCCCTGTCGGTGTCTCCGGCGACCCACCTCGACGAGCCGCGCGCGGCCCCTGCCGTCAACGGCGAGACGCCCGCCCGACCACATATATGGGTGGGCGTCCTGTCTCCGGGGGTGTGGCCGGCCGACGGCATGCTCCGCGCGGCTCACGGCCCTGCCGTGCAGCAGCGGGAGTACGGCTCAGCTTCCCGCCCCGTGCGTAACCGGCCGCGTGCCACCCCGCGCCAGGTGAGGCGTCGGCCGCCGGTCACTTGGCCAGGAACGCGAGGAGGGCTTGGGAGACTTCCTGGGCGTGGGTCCACAGCAGGCCGTGGGGGGCGCCGTCGATGACGACGTAGTCGGCCTGAGGGAGTTCTTGGTGGAAGCGGTTGCCGGTGGCCTCGATGGGCAGGATGCGGTCGGCGGTACCGTGCAGGATCAGCGCCGGGACGTCGATCTTGGGAAGGTCGGCACGGAAGTCGGTGGACCAGGTGGCCACGCAGGCCAGCGAGGCGTACGAGGAGGCGCCGGCGGCGACGTTCCAGCTGTTGCGGACGGCTTCCTCGCTGATGCGGGTACCGAGGTTCTCGTCGAGGTTGTAGAAGTTCTCGTAGAACTCGGTGAAGTAGGCATAGCGGTCGGCTGTGACGGCGCCTTCGATGTCCTTGAAGATGGTGCCGTCGACGCCGCCGGGGTTGTCGTCGGTCTTGAGGAGGAAGGGTTCGAGGGAGGCGAGGAAGGCGGCCTTGGCGATCCTGGCGGAGCCGTAGGTGCCCAGGTAACGGCCGACTTCACCGGTGCCCATGGAGAAGCCCACCAGAACGGCGTCGTCGAGGTCGAGGGTCTCCAGGACCGTGTTCAGATCGGCGGCGAAGGTGTCGTAGTCGTAACCGGTGGTGGGGTGGCTGGAGCGGCCGAAACCGCGCCGGTCGTACGTGATCACGCGGTAACCGGCCGACAGAAGTGCGGCGGACTGCTTCTCCCAGGAGTGACCGTCGAGCGGGTATCCGTGGATCAACACGACCGGCTGCCCTGTGCCGTGGTCCTCGTAGTACAGATCGATGCTGGTGGAGTTTTCGTGGTCGACGGTGATGAACGCCATGGTGGTCGCTGCCTTCCGGTGTGAATGCGTCTGATGGTGAAGTGCCCGATCGGGCACGGTTGTACGGTGAGGCGCGATGAGCGACAGGGCGGACCCGTCGGTCATCGGACCGTGCGGGCCACCTGCTCGACGATGCGGGCGACGGCCTCGGGGCGGGATGCGGATACCGCGTGCGACGCGTCGATGGTGGTGACGGACAGCCCGATGGCCGCGGTGGCACCGCACAGCGCGGATCTGCTGCTCGGACGGACGAGGCGGGTGATGCGCATGCGTGAGATCCCTCCTGGTCGGTTGATGGCCCTTGAGTGACCGTGCAGGCGAAGGCCGGTGCGTTCGAGGAGCGGGCCCCCGGGTCACCTTGCCGGTGACTGAGTTGACGTGCGTCCGTCCGCGCCAGGTGGTCAGCGCGGATCGGATCGCTGGTGGCCGGCGGGCGGCAATGGACCCGGAAAGCGGGTGTCGGCCTGCCGCCCGAGTGATCCTGAGGCATTGTCCTCGTCCGGTCACCGGATGAGGAGCGCCCTTCGTCCTGTCCTACGAGGGGACGACCGGACCGGTTCACCGGATGGTGAAGGGGCTGTGCGGGGCGCCGGAGGCAGCGGCTTCCCGACGTGGACGAGCCTACGGCCGAGGAGGTGCCGCGGCCCTCACCCTTCGTGACGCTTGCCGCGTCGCACCGTGGGTGCAGAGGCTGCCACCCAGGTAAGAGAGCGGGCTCCCCCTCCAGCCGGACGACGGCCGCTCACTCGCGGTCCTGGTCCTACGTCCGCCATGAAGCGAACCGATGACCGACTGCTGCCGCTCCTTCTGACACGCTCCCAGGCCGCGGTATGGCCGGGTGCGGATCTGGCCCGCGCCGAACCGTCCCGCCCGGGTAGTCCCTTCTCCGGCTGGCTCCGAGGGTTCCGTGCGCTCGTCCTCCCGCTCGTCGCCACCGTCCCGGCCGGCATCGTGCTGCTGCTCTCCTGCCCGAGGGAGCCGCGGCGTTCCACCTCTCCGTCATTCTCGGAGCCCTGGTCATCGGGTGGTGCGCCCGCGCCCTGCGGCGGGGGCAGAATGCGGAAACGTAACCCTGACCCACCGCGTCGGCAGCTCCGCACACGGGTCTTTGGCCGAGCCCGAGGGTCCGGGTGCACGTCAGTCGGTGGATTCCAGGACTTCGTAGACATGCTTGATGTAGCTGTGGGTGCGCTCCGAGCCGAGGATTCCGTCGCCCACCCGGTTCATGGTGTACGAGAACGTGACGCGCCGGTCGAGGTCCATCATGACGATCGAACCGCCCCGACCGACCCAGAAGCAGATCCTTCCGGTGGGCATGTGCGGAATCGTCCTCGGGTCGGCGAGCGCGTAGCCGATGCCCCAGCGGACGGGGACGCCCAGGAACAGGTCGACTCCGTCGGCCTGGACGTCGAACACCTTGTCCACCGTCTCCGCGGAGAGAAGCCGGAGGCCGTTCACCTGGCCGCGCCGTGAGATGACGGAGAGGGCACGGGCCATGCCTCGTGCGTTGCCGTGGCCGTTGACGGCTCCGAGTTCGGCGGAGCGCCACTGCGGAGTGTCCACGTGCTCGTCACGGGCAGGGCTTCCGAGCAACGTCTTGGTGAAGATCCCGTCGGGGTCAAGGCCGGTGGGTATACCGGAGAGCTGCGAGGGGGCCACCAGTTCAGCGATACGCGGCCAGTCGGCCTGGCGCGCACCGATCTGGACATCGGCTTGGGCCGGCTTGGCGATCTCGGTGTCGACGAACTCCCCCAGGGTACGGCCGCTGACCCGCCGGACGAGCTCTCCCACCAGCTGTCCTTGAGTCTGCACGTGGTACCCCGAAGCGGAGCCCGGCTCCCACCAGGGCGCCTGCGCAGCCAGCCGGGCACTCGCGGTAGGCCAGTCGTACAGATCTTCCATGGTGAAGGGTTGGTGCCAGCCGGAAAGTCCCGAGGTGTGGGCCAGGACGTGCCGCACCTCGATGTGCTGCTTCCCCTGGGCGGCGAACTCGGGCCAGTAGTGCGCGACCGGGCGGTGGAGATCCAGTGCGCCCCGGTCGACGAGGACGAGAGCCGCGAGATTGGTGAGGGTCTTCGTGGTCGACCACATGCTCACCAACGTGTCCCGGTGCCACGGCACGGTCCGCGCTTCGTCTGCATGGCCACCCCACAGATCGACTTCCATGACCCCGTCCACATCGACGGCGATCGACGCCCCCACCTCGTCGCCGGCTTCGAGGTGCGCCGCCAGCGCCGCTCGAACCGGCTCGAACCGGGCGGTGCTCGTTCCTTCGACGATGACCATTTTTTTCTCCACTCCGGACGACAACCGTTCGATCACTCAACGGAATGAACGTCACACGGGTTCATGCATCACCGCAGTTCATGACATCTGTTTACATGCCCCTCTCGCGGGGGCGCTGTTTCGTCGAGGACGCGGACTCCCACCTGCGGGGTCTCGGGCCGCGGCGACCGGTCGGTGACGGCCAAGAGACTTTCGGAGGCCGCTTCACCGGCGGTTCCTCCGACTTCTTCGCCCCTCCCATCCCGCTCAAGTCGGCAGGCACACCACGGCGGCTCCCGCACGAGCCAGGAGACCCATCCATGTCCAAGCGTGTCCTTCTCCCGTCCCTCCTCGGCGCCGCCGTCATCGGCGCGGTTACCACCGAGGGCCTCGCCATGGCCTCGACCGCCACGGAACCGACTGTGAAGAAGGAGTCGGTCCAAACGTCGCTCCCGAGGGCAGCCGTGCCGGGTCGCTCACCTTCACGGCGGAGGTGCACGATGATTCGGGTGTCCGCGGCCTCAAGGTCCTCGTGCGCCAGCACCGAGCTCGATCCGGCCAAGGCGGAGATGCGCGACGTCATGCGCCACGTGCCGCGGCACTACCGGCAGCACCGCTCGCTGTGTCTGCTCGCTGAAGGTCACCACCGAGGAGGCGGTAGAGCTGGAGCAGGGCACCTGGTACATCTCGACGCCGGCGACGGCGAACGACGGAGGCACGGTGTCCCAGCCCCGCGCCGCCACTTCGGCCTCTCCCACTGACGACCCGCCACCGGTGCCTCGGGCGGCGGCGAGGACGCCCCTGTCACAGCGGGGCGGCGGCGCCCATGTCACGCCGGCACGTCGCGCGGCCGGCGAAGCCTGCCGCAGGACGGCGTCCTGCTAATGTCCTGTCCGATATGCGGGAAGCGGACAACGGCGTCCTCGTCGCCCCTGTCCCCAGCGCCGCCGCGACAGAACCCATGCGGGCGTCCGGTGGGGTCGAGCAGGTCTCCGTGACCGCGCGGAACAGGCCGTCCACACGCCGGGCCTCGGTCGGGCGCGTGCCCCGAGGGGTGACGCCGTCAAGTGAGATTCCGGTAGGTACGGTGACAGCTGTGGGGCAAGGTCTCGACTTCGGACTGCTCGGTCCGCTCGAGGTACGGCGGGCGGGCACTGTCCTCGATCCGGGCCGCCGCAGGCAGCGACTGCTGCTGATTCGCCTGCTGCTCGCCGACGGCCGGGCGGTCTCTCCGCAGACTCTGTGCGAGGAACTGTGGCCGCCGCAGCCGGGACGGGCACCGGGCGCGGCACTGGGCTCCCTGCACGCCCACATCAGCAAAGTGCGCGCGATCCTGGAACCCCAGCACCTTCGCCGGCAGGGCGCCTTCGAGATTCTGGTCACCGAACCCCTGGGCTATGCCCTGCGCGTGCCGCCCGAGAACCGTGACACCACGCGCTTCGAGCGTGCCGTCGCCCAAGCGCACCGGTTCATGGACCAAGGCCGGCCCGACCGCGTCGTGGAGGAGGCCCAGAGGGCCCTGGACGTGTGGCGCGGCACGGCGTTCGCCGACGCCGCGCATCATCTGTTCGCCGCCCAGGAGACAGCACGCCTGGAAGAACTGCGGCAGACCACGCGCGAGATCCTCACCACTGGCCTCCTCATGCGAGGCCGGATCACCGAAGCCCTCAACGCGGCACAGGAGATGACCGCGCAGCACCCCCTGCGGGAAACCGGCTGGGCCCTGCTGCTGCGAGCCCTGTACCTCGCCGGCCGGCACCCCGAAGCGCTGCAGCGCTACACCGACGTGCGCCGGCACTTCGCCGACGAGCTCGGCCTCGAACCGGGCCCGGCCCTACGCGCCCTGCACCAGGGCATCCTCCACCATGACCTGCCGCCCATGGGCTCAGCCGACCGACCGTACGGTACGGTGACCGGGCACGGCCACCATCCTCTCGTGGCAACCACGTCCGGGGAGCCGGACGGGGGCGAAGCAACCTCGTCGCTCGACCCGGGCCCCGGCCCCGGCGACGACGCGGACGCCGAGTCCGACGCACGCGGCGCGGCGGTCGCGGATGGCGGAAGAACAGCTCCCCTGCCTCTGGCGCGTCCAGCGCAACTGCCGCGCAGCCTGCCGGTGTTCGTGGGGCGGGCCGCCGAGGGCGCGTGGCTGTCCGCCGTCAGCGGTGCACCGGGCCGCCCCGGACCGACCACTGCCCCTGCTGTGGTCATCAGCGGTGCTCCCGGTGTCGGCAAGACCACCTTCGCCGTGCACCACGCGCACCGCATCGCCTCCGCGTTCCCCGACGGGCAGCTCTTCGTCAACCTGTGCGGATTCCACCCGCACGCACCCGCCGTCGAGCCCGGTGACGCCCTGCACGGCTTCCTCACCGCCCTCGGCGTTCCCGCCCCACGCATCCCCGAAGACGTTGCCGACCGGAGCACACTCTTCCGTAGTCTCCTTGCCGACCGGCGAATCCTCCTGGTCCTGGACAACGCCCGCGACGAGCAGCAGGTGCGCCCGCTGCTGCCCGCAGGCGCGGGCTGCCTCACCCTGATCACCAGCCGCAACCAACTCCCCGGCCTCATCACCACCGACGGTGCCAAGCCCCTCAGCCTCCCGCTGCCCTCGCCGACCGAGGCGCACGAGGCCCTCGCACGGCGTCTGGGAGCTGAACGACTCGCCACCGAGCCCACCGCCACGGCCGAAATCATCCGCCTGTGCGGACGGCTTCCCCTGGCCATGGCCGTGGTTGCCGCCCGCGCGGAACTCGATCCCTCGCTCCCCCTCCACGTCATGGTCGACGACCTGCAGCACACCCAAGGCAGTCTCGAAGCATTCGCCGGCCCCGACACGACTACCGACGTGCGCAACGTCTTCTCGTGGTCCTACCAGTCCCTGGATGAGCACACCGCCCGGTTCTTCCGATTGCTGGCCCTGCACCCGGGCCCTCACATCACCGCCCCTGCCGCCGCCAGCCTCGCAGGCTTGTCCCTCCCCCGGACCCGCCGTGCGCTCGCCGGGCTGGTCAGCTCCTGCCTCGTGGAACAACCGCTGCCCGGCCGCTACAGCCTGCACGACCTCCTACGCGGCTACGCCACCGAGCTGTCCCACACGCACGACACCGGCCAGGGACGCCACCACGCCACTCTCCGGGTCCTGGACCACTACATGTTCACCGCCTGCGAGGCGAACGAGTTCCTCAAACAGGACACATCGCACGACCTCGAACTCGGTGCTCCCCGCTCGGGCGTCACTCCGGAAGAACTCACCACCGTCAAGCAGGCGACCCTATGGCTCACCGCCGAACACCACGTGCTGACCGGCCTGCTCCACACCGCCGTCAGCCAGAATCTCGACGATCACACCACCGGGCTCGCCTGGTCACTCAAGGAGCACCTCAACCGTCAGGAGTTCTGGCCCGAAGCCATCACCGCGCTGACCCCCGCCCTCGAAGTGGCCCGACGTCGGAACAACCCCCTCGAAGAGGCCCGTTGCCTACGGCACCTGGGTGGCATCCACGGCTACCTCGGCCATCAAGAGCAAGCTCTGAACCAGTTGCAACGCGCGACGGCGATCTTCGAAGAGCTCGACGACATCGGTGAACAGGCACGAGCCCACTACGTCACGGCGTGTGCGCTGTTCCTTTTCGGGCGGACCGAGGAAGCTGTGGCGGCCTCCGAGCGAGGACTGGAACTCTCCCGGGAGACGGGGGAAGAGTTGTGGTTGGCCGAGTGCCTCCTCGAACTCGCCTGGTTCCACTCCAACCTGGGGAACCTCGAGAAGAGCCTTCTGTACAGCGAGGAGGGCATCGCCCTGTTCCACCGCCTCGACGCGCCCTGGCAGCTTGCCCAGGGGTGGGACATCCTCGGCTACAACCTCCGTCTGCTCCGCCGCTACGAGGACTCGGTGACCACTTACCGGCAAGCATCGCGGGCGTTCGAGGAACTGGGCGACCACAGGAACGCCATCGGCACCCTCATGCGGCTGGGCGACACCCGGCTGGCCATGGGCGACAGCGAAGGCGCACGGGCGGACTGGGTCGACGCCCTCCAGAACGCCGACGCGCGGAAGATGTCCCACAGCGCACAGCAGGTCCGTGACCGGCTCACCGCCCTCGACAGGGATGAGGACCCTGCGCCCGCCGTGCCGGAGAGGGCGGTCGGGAATCACAAGCTCCCGGTTCCGAGGAACAGGAATCCCGCCTTTTGAGTGCTTCGGCCTGGATGTCCAGCGGATGGGGGCACCGAGTTGCAGACCGTAGGGCCGCAAGGACCTGATCGGAATTGGTCATGGGTAAGGGTCCAAGGCTTATCAAGCTGTCCCTGACGGCTCCGGCTACCGGCTGGGCCGTCCGGGACAGCATCTGCCCCGACGCCCGAGGACCGGCCAGTGCGGCAAGGCCCCGGCAGGTGAGGACTCCACGAGCTGGAAGCGGGTCACACGGTCGTTCCGAACGCGTGTCCCTCCGCTTTGAACGGCTGGCACCAGGCGACGGTTCACCTGCGCGGCGAACAGTGAACGACGGTGCTCAGGGCGAGTCGTCAGCAAGGTCGTTGCGGGCACTTGGGTGGCAGTGACCGCCCGTGCCCCGGAGACGCTGTGCGGTCCGGGGCACGGCTTCGTGACGTGCGCCAAGGGTCAGCGGACCTGCAGAATGTGCAGCGTTGCGTTGAGTCCCTCGACGTCTCGAATGCCTGACCACTTCGGCACGACCACCACGTGATCACCGAGAAGCATCTCGATGTTGTTGTTGCCGGAGGTGACCCGCGAAACCCTGGGAAGTCCGGGAGCCATGACGCCCGCGTTGGCGAAGCACGCGGTCTGGTTTCCGTTGTACCAAACCTTGACCAGGTCGGTTCGGTCGCCACAGGCGGTTTGATTGACCGCGGCCGCCGGCGAAGCGGGCAGAAGAGCGGTCACGGCGCCTGCTGCCAGGACCAGTCCGAGCCGGGAGATGGTGCGCTTCATGAGTGCTTTGTCCTTCCGAGAGTTGGGGTTGTGCGGAGCGAGACGATCGGAGCCGGAGCCGCCCACCGCCTTGCGTTCACATGGAGAGCAGTCCGCCGGCACACAGAATGGCGGGACGGATGAACGGTCTGTGTCGTGCGGCACATGGCACGGTCGGCAGGCGCGGAGTACGCCTGACCCACAGGCCTGCGTGCGTGGGCGTCCATCTGCTCAACGGCACGCGTCGGTCTTCGGTTCACACTGCGGGTGACAGCCGCGCCGGCCACCCGCACCACAAGGGCTGAAAGGGGTGGCCATCCGGATGACCACCTGCACCGGAGCAGCCGCTCAACAGTTCCATCCGAACGCGACCGAGGACTTGGTGGCCCAGTTCGCCGCCAAGTGCGTGGACCTCTACGACCGCCGGTCCGCCGACGGAACCCGGGCCGTCCTGTGGCCCTGCGCCGGCGCCGCGAACCAGACCTGGACCCGCCGATGATCGGGGCTGCGAAGCGCTCTTCGCCGAGACCCAGGAGTGCAGGGCGAAGATTGCCGCGCGGGGCCGGCCCGCTCGCCCAGCACGGCCGCCGCCCGAGTCTGGCCTGGCTCTCAGTGCGGCGGCACGCCGGGCGGTCAGCCGCAGGACTGACCGCGCCATGGTTACACCCCATGAATCCCCTGCTTCTCCAGCGCTCGGCGCAACGCCCGCATGGCGTAAAAGGCTCGGCTCTTGACGGTGCCGGCCGGTATGCCGAGATGCTCGGCCGCTTGGGCAACGCTGCATTCCAGGTAGTACATGAGGCGGATGACGGTTCGCTGCTGCTCGTTCAGCTCCCCCAGGGCCTGCGACACCACATGGGAGTCGATCGTGGGTGCCGTGTTGTCGCTGGAGACATCCAGCTCCTCGACGGGCATGTGCTCCAACGGCCTTATCTGGCGCGCCCGGTGGTGGTCGATGACGAGGTTCCTGGCCACGGTGAACAACCACGGTCTGAGGCTTTCGTGGCGGGTGCCCAGGAACCGGGCGTGTTTCCAGGCGCGGGCCGCGGTCTCCTGGAAGATGTCCTCCCCCTTGTGCCAGTCACCGTCCAGCAGGCGCGCGGCATACCGGATGAGCAGAGGGCCGTACTGGTCGTAGATGTCCCTGATGAAGGCGTCGCAGTCAGCCTCGGACGCGAGGTTCCGATCATGCGACCAAGTCGGAGCGGGGACAGTGGTCCCCGTTTCCATGATCCCGTTCATGCGTGGTGCTCGATCCTGTCCAAGTGCTCCGTGGCGTGCTCACCCGCATGCGCGGACGAACGGGTGACACAGTCGCCGGAAACCCTTGGCGAGACCTTGTCGCTTTCTTGCCGTCACCTGCTGTGGACCACAAGCCCTGGCACCTCTCGGATCACCACGTGGCTGACGGTCTACGAACACGGTCGGCGGTTCGTACCGGCACCGATCGCAGGCTTCAGACTTTCCGTGGCGTCGGTCACCGCGATCGCTTCGAGGCGCGGTACCCGGACCGGGCTCGAGCCCTCAGTACGTCAGCACAGCGGCCAGCGGGCCGCCGCCGAGGGCACGGACGTGATCGTGGCTTTCGCCGTCGAGGGGCCTGGCGCCGGAACCGGGCGCTTCATCTCCCGCCATGGCGAAATGCCCTGGTCCTGAGCGAGAGCCACCGTCTGGCTGTTGCAGCCGTGCGCTGCGCAGCGGCGCGCCGTCCTGACAGCGGACAGCGCTCGGGGCGGGCCGGAGCCGCCCTTACGGCCGTTCCGTAGGGGCCGGAGTGTTACTCCGGCCCACGGAGAGAGGAAGGTGACTACTTCTCGAGCCGCTCGTACACCTCGACGGCTGTGATCAGGTGGCCGACTGCGGGGGGATGTGCGGATCCGGACGTCTGCGGCAGCGGCGGGTTGATCCACTGCGCGGAGGAGGGTCGGCACATGTCGTGACCCCGGAACACCGACGAGGTGTCGACAAACTCGGCCTGCTTCGTGAGGGCTGCCGGCGCCAGCATGGAGTTCAGTCGGTGGGTGATGACCTTGGTGCGCAACGGGCATCGGTGCCGCCTCCTGGGTCACCACAGCCATCCGCCACCCAACGGCGAACTGTCACCGATCGGCGGACGCCGAACCGGGCACTCGCCCATGCCGCGCTCCTGCCGAACGAGGCGTCGCCCGCCTGAAGTCCTGACGGGCGACGCCTCGGCCGCTGAAGGCCGAACCGCATGACGGGCAACGCCGCCGCGGTCCTCACCCTGGAGAGGCAACGCTGGAAAAGCTCGATGAACCCATCGCAGCGACGTCATACAGCCGTGTGGACAACTGCAGCTGCACCCGGCCGCGCCTTCGCCTCCGGGACACGGTGGGTTCCAGAACCGGGTGCCTGCGCCGGCCGTCGCTGACGAGGAGCCGCTGTCACCTCATTCGCGGCGACGGGTGCTACCAGATCCTGATCTTCGTGATCTTGTGGATGGGCTCGCCAGGGACGTTACCGAAATGCCACTTCTCAACGGTCGCGCTGGTCGCCGGCGCCCCCAGCCTCGGCACGTACTCCAACGTGACCTTGTTGTCTCCGGTCCAGATCCGGTCCACGCCGTAGATCGCCACGCTCTGCACGCCCGCGTTGGCGAAGCAGAGGGAGCCGCCCGCGTTGTGAAGCGACAGGAGACCCAATCCATTGCAATCGGTGCGGTTGATGGCAGACGCCGACGAAGCAGGCAGCACAACGGCCATAGCTCCGGCCGCCGCGACTACCGCGAGGCGTGTGATGAAGCGCTTCACTGGTGAGTTGTTCCTTCCATGGTGTGGTGTGGTGCCGCCGAGGGCCACAGCGCGCGGCGGCATCGCAGGGACGCACGCGCGCCCAATCAGCGCAACGTGGGAAACGACGCTCCCGTTCACCACTTGAGCGCCCTTCGTCGGAGGCGGTCGCGATCTCCCCCAATGTCTGTTGGCCCCTCGCCCGAAGGCGCGTCTCCACGCTCCCGGCAGAGCGCCGGAACCGGTCGCGCCCCGCCGACGGAGCGCCCCCTGGCCACTCCACCCCGAGGGCCAGGAGTGTTCTGGGACCAGCTCGTCGTCGAGCGCGGCGGCAACTCACAACGGCTTAGCGTCAACCGCTGCCCCCATGATCCCCGGCGCCGTGGGGCGCGACACCAGCCGCCAGGGGGCCGCCGCCCCCAAAGACCCACCGAGTGGTCGGCCAGGCATCTGCTGGTCCCGCACATTGCCGTAGTACTGAACAGCCCCAGCGCTCTCCCGGACAGCTCAACGGCACGGGCGCCCAGCCCGTTGCGGGCCTCGCCCTGCCACTGTCACCCGATCAGTGGCCACGCTGAAAATGCTCACTGCTGGTCCGCGTCCGCACCGCCCACGAAGCCTTTTGCGATGACGCGTCGGCCGCTGACGGCTGAGAACGTGCTCGTGCCCGGCCGCGTAGTCGGCACTTTGTACGCCATCGCCGCGAGATGGCCTACGACGTCTCAGCTCGCCGTCCCTTATACCGGGCGCAGAAGACTGACCGGCGGGCAGCACAGGTCCGGACCGAGCCGAGAATCATCGACAACCCGTACGCGCAGTTGGCCGGCCCGCTGCACCCGGGGGCGGAAGGGGCCGACTCCTGCGTTCAGACTCTTTCCACCCGAATGGGATGGCCCGCCAGGAACTGGTCCATGTCGTCGACATCCGAGGTGAAGACAGTGACCTCGAGACCGCGTTCCGCCGTCTTGACGGCTACGGCAGCCAAGACGGCATCAATGGCGTACTCATGCCCGTGCAGCCCAGCAGTCTTCATCATGCTGCGGGCCAGGGAGATCACCTTGTCGTCGGTGTGCTCCACATCGATCCGGGACAACGCCCAGTCCCACAGCTCTTGGCGCGCACCCTGTTGAGGGTTCCACGCCTCCAGCGTGGTGTGCGCGCTGGTGACGACAGCGATGTCCAGCCGCGGCGCCGCCTTGATCAAGGCCGCCATCTGACGGTCGCCCCGGGCCGCCTTGGACAGCGCCTGGGAGTCGAGGACGAAGACGCGCCGACGTGCTGATGAGCCACCGGCGCGCTTCGAACGGCTCACGCCGCGGCGCCGGGCGAGCGCTTCTCGTCATGCCAGTCATCGATGGCCGCGATGCGCTCCAGCGCTGCCCGCTCCTCCTCGGCCGTGACCGAGCCGTACTCGTCCTCCAGGCGGTCCCCCAGCTCCCGGAGCCGGTCCATCGCGTCCTGATGGGCCGCGGCTGCCGCGATGTAGGCGGACACCCCCCGGGCATCGACCCGCCCCTTGATCGATTCGACCAGCTCGTCCGGCACCGTGATCGTGATCTTCCGAGTCGCCATACTCGAAGTATGCCACGAGTCGCACCCGCACGAGGCGCGCAACCACCAGTCGCGTGCGCGCACTTCCGCGCCGGTCGGAGCGAAGGGCGCTCCCGCATCTTCGTACATCGGCGGCCGTGAGGAGCATTCCACGACGCCCCCACGAAGGCATCGCCGCAAACCTCCAGCTCAAAGCCGTTTGGAGGTCAACCTCGATGCGCGAGAATCCGCGTTCGCCACAACCCGTGAGGCGGCCGCCCCACGCGAAAAGCCCCCGGAAAATGCGTATCCCCAGGTCAGAACGATTCTGCCCGGGGACGCTCGGTGGGGCGGGTGGGACTCGAACCCACGGCCGACGGATTATGAGTCCGCTGCTCTAACCGGCTGAGCTACCGCCCCGTTTCGGCGTGGCGCGTACAAGTGTGCGCGCCGTCTGCCGCAGCATAGCCGGTCATACGATCTCCTGCTGCGGATGGTCGGCTTCGCGTGACCATGAAGACAGCGCTGCATGCTGCCCGGTTCCAGGCGGCGCGGAATCACCCCGAAAGAGTCACGCGAGACCCCGGTCCGGGCACACGAAAAAGGACCCCGAAGGGCCCTCTCCCGCATCGCTCCCCCGACTGGACTCGAACCAGTAACCCTCCGGTTAACAGCCGAATGCTCTGCCAATTGAGCTACAGGGGATCGCGCTCCCCCGACTGGACTCGAACCAGTAACCTGCCGGTTAACAGCCGGCTGCTCTGCCAATTGAGCTACAGGGGATTGCTGCGGTGCCTCGAATCGTACCTACCTGGCTGCTGCCGAGCGGCGCGCGTTCGCTGCGACACATACATTAGCGCAAGCAGGGGGGTGCTCCGCCAATCGGTATCTCCCGGGGTGATCTCGGGTGTGTGCGGGTAGGCGGGCAGCACACGTCGCACGGAGCGAAGGAAGGGTGGCAGCCATGCGGTACCGGCTCACGTTCATCGCCGGAGTGGCCCTGGGTTACGTGCTCGGCACGCGAGCGGGGCGCGAGCGTTACGAGCAGCTGAAGAGGGCGGCGCAGCAGCTGGCCGAGAATCCCGCTGTGCGGAACGCGGCGGAGTCCGCCGCGCACGGCGGCCGGGACTTCGCCGGCAAGGCCTACCACTCGGTGAGCGAGAAGGTCGGGGACAAGGTCCCCGTGTCCGTCTCCGACCGTGTGCGTTCGCTGCGGGAGCGCAGCGGCCACAACGGCAGTGACGACTGGGGTACGACGAACACCTGAGGCCGGTTCCCGTGCCGGGCACACCGCCCGGTACGGGAACGGTCGCGGGTGCGGCAGAATCTTGTCCATGGGCATAGTGGCCGGCTTGGACAGTTCATCCGCCTTCACGCACATCGTCGTCTGCGACACGGACACCGGTGCGGTGCTGCGGCAGGGATATGCCGCGCATCCCATCGAGGCCAAGGCCTCCGAGGTGGATCCGCAGGCGTGGCTGCTCTCACTCGGTGAGGCGGCCTCCGGAGGGCTGCTCGAAGGCGTGCAGGCCATCGGCGTGTCCGCGCAGCAGCACGGCCTGGTGCCGCTGGACCATCAGGGCAACCTCGTACGGCCGGCGCTGCTCGGCAACGACCGGCGGGCGCAGGCCGCCGCAGCGGACCTGATCGACGGGCTCGGAGGGCGGCAGCCCTGGGCCGAGGCCGTCGGGGCCGTGCCGCAGGCGGCTCAGCCCGTGGCGAAGCTGCGGTGGCTCGTGCGGAGCGAGCCGGAGAACGCGCAGCGGGTCGCCGCGGTTCTTCAGCCCCACGACTGGCTGGTGTGGCAGCTCCTCGGCCGGCCCGCCCGCCGGACGACGGACCGCGGTGCGGCGTCCGGCACCGGTTACTGGTCGGCGGGCTCCGGGTCCTACCGGCCCGATCTCGTGGAGCTGGCGCTCGGCCATCAGGCCGCGCTGCCCGAGGTCCTCGGCCCGGCCGACGCCGCCGGCACGACGCCGGAGGGGCTGCTGATCTCGGCGGGCACCGGCGAGACGATGGCCGCGGCCTTCGGGCTGGGTGTCGCCGTCGGTGACGCGGTCGTGTCGCTGGGGGCCTCGGGCTCGGTGATGGCCGTGCACCACGAGGCGCTGGCCGACCCGACGGGGATGATCACCTCCTTCGCCGACGCGACCGGGATGCATCTGCCGGTGGTGCACACGTCCAACGCGGTACGCGCACTGCGCGGTACGGCCGAGATGCTGGGGCTGGAGGGTCTGGACGAACTGTCCGCGCTGGCGCTGAAGTCGACGCCGGGCGCCTCCGGGCTCGTCCTGCTGCCGTATCTGGAGGGTGAGCGCACCCCGCATCTGCCGCACACGGCGGGCACCCTGAGCGGGCTGCGGCGCGAGTCGATGAAGCCCGAGCACCTGGCGCGGGCCGCCTTCGAGGGGATGCTGTGCTCGCTGGCCGACGCGCTGGACGTGCTGCGGGGCCGTGGCGTGGAGGTTCGGCGGGTGTTCCTGCTCGGCGCGGCCGCCGAGCTGCCCGCCGTACAGGCTCTGGCGCCTGCGGTGTTCGGCACCCAGGTCGTCGTGCCGCAGCCCGCCGAGTACGCGGCGCTGGGTGCGGCCCGGCAGGCGGCGTGGGCTCTCGGGGTCTCGCAGGGGAAGCTCGATCCGCGTACTCCCCCGGCCTGGCAGGGCGCGGCGGCGCAGGTGCTGGAGCCGGGTGAGGAGCTTCCGGTGGGCCGGGCGGTGCGCCAGCAGTACGGAGCGACCCGGGACCAGGTCCACCCCGGGGCGTTCGGCGGAGCCGTCTGAGGAGCGCGGTCCCGGAATTTGACCGGGGCTTGAGGAAAAGCGATGGCAGTCGTGGTCCGGGGTGCCGGAGTATGGACCGGCCTCTGCCCTTCGCCGACTCCGAGAGACTCGTGTGCTCATAAAACTCCTGCGGACCTACCTGGGTCCGTACAGACGTCCCATAGTGCTGCTGGTGCTGCTCCAGCTCCTGCAGACGTGCGCAAGCCTCTACCTGCCCAGCCTCAACGCCGACATCATCGACAACGGTGTCGTGCAGGGGGACACGGGTTACATCCTGGAATTCGGCGCCGTGATGATCGTCGTCAGCACCGTCCAGATCGTCTGCAACATCGGGGCGGTCTACTACGGCGCCCGGACGGCCTCCTCGCTCGGGCGCGACGTACGGGCGTCGGTCTTCGGCAGGGTGCAGTCGTTCTCCGCGCGGGAGGTGGGACGGTTCGGGGCTCCTTCGCTGATCACCCGTACGACCAACGACGTGCAGCAGGTCCAGATGCTCGTCCTCATGGCGTTCACGCTCATGGTCTCGGCGCCCATCATGTGCGTCGGCGGCGTCATCATGGCGCTCGGCCAGGACGTCCCGCTCTCGGCGGTGCTGCTGGCCGTGCTGCCCGTGCTCGGCATCTCGGTGGGCCTCATCGTGAGGAGGATGCGGCCGCTGTTCCGCACGATGCAGGAGCGGCTGGACACGGTCAACCGCGTGCTGCGTGAGCAGATCACCGGCAACCGCGTCATCCGCGCCTTCATCCGGGACGGTTACGAGGAGGAACGCTTCCGCGGTGCCAACACGGAGCTGACGGACGTCGCGGTGTCGACGGGACGGCTGATGGCCCTCATGTTCCCGACGGTGATGACCGTGGTGAACCTGTCGTCCATCGCCGTGGTCTGGTTCGGGGCGCACCGCATCGACAGCGGCGGGATGCAGATCGGGGCGCTGACCGCGTTCCTCGCGTATCTGATGCAGATCGTCATGTCGGTGATGATGGCCACCTTCATGTTCATCATGGTGCCGCGCGCGGAGGTCTGCGCCGAGCGCATCCAGGAGGTCCTGGAGACCGAGTCGAGCGTGGTGCCGCCCACCGCTCCGGTCACGAAACTGATCGAGCACGGCCATCTCGAGGTACGGGGCGCGGAGTTCCGCTACCCCGGCGCCGAGGAGCCGGTGCTGCGCTCGGTCGATCTCGTGGCGCGGCCCGGCGAGACGACCGCGATCATCGGGTCGACGGGCAGCGGCAAGTCGACGCTGCTCGGACTCGTACCGCGGCTGTTCGACGCCACGGACGGCGAGGTGCTCGTCGACGGTACGGACGTGCGGACGCTCGATCCGGTCCTGCTGGCGAAGACCGTGAGCCTGGTCCCGCAGAAGCCGTACCTGTTCTCGGGGACGGTCGCGACCAATCTGCGCTACGGCAATCCGGACGCGACCGACGAGGAGCTGTGGCACGCGCTGGAGGTGGCGCAGGCGCGGGACTTCGTGGAAGGGCTGGAGCACGGCCTCGACGCGCCCATCGCACAGGGCGGCACCAATGTCTCCGGCGGCCAGCGGCAGCGGCTCGCGATCGCGCGGACACTGGTGCAGCGGCCGGAGATCTATCTCTTCGACGACTCGTTCTCGGCCCTGGACTACGCGACGGACGCCGCGCTGCGCGCTGCGCTGTCACGCGAGACGGCGGGGGCGACCGTGGTGATCGTGGCCCAGCGGGTGTCCACGATCCGTGACGCCGACCGGATCCTGGTGCTGGACGAGGGCCGCGTGGTCGGCGCGGGCAGCCACCACGAGCTGATGGACGGCAACGAAACCTACCGGGAGATCGTGCTCTCCCAGCTGACGGAAGCGGAGGCCGCCTGATGGCAGGACCGGGCGGACGGATGATGGCCGGAGGGCCCACCGAGCGGTCCATGGACTTCAAGGGGTCCGGGAAGCGGCTCCTGAGAAGGTTCAGCAAGGAGAAGTCCTCGCTGTATCTGATGCTGGGCGCCGGGACACTGAGCGTGGCGCTCTCCGTGGCGGGGCCCAAGATCCTCGGCGAGGCCACGGACCTGATCTTCGCCGGCGTCGTCGGACGGCAGATGCCTGACGGCACGACGAAGGAGCAGGCCGTCGACGGCCTGCGCGAGCAGGGCGACGGCGGGCTCGCCGACATGCTGACCGGGGTCGACTTCGTCCCCGGCGACGGCATCGACTTCGGAGCGGTGGGCCAGGTCCTCCTGGCGGCGCTGGTGGTCTACGTCGGCGCCGGGCTGCTGATGCTGGTGTCCACCCGGCTGTCGATCCGAGTGATCAACCGGGTCGTGTTCCAGCTGCGCGAGGACCTGCAGACCAAGCTGGCGCGGCTCCCGCTGTCCTACTTCGACCGGCAGCAGCGCGGTGAGGTGCTGAGCCGGGCGACGAACGACATCGACAACATCTCCCAGACGATGCAGCAGACGATGGGCCAGCTGATCAATTCGCTGCTGACCATCGTCGGCGTGCTGATCATGATGCTCTGGATCTCGCCGCTGCTCGCCCTGGTCGCGCTGGTGACGATCCCGTTGTCGGTGTTCGTCGCGACGTGGGTCGGCAAGCGGTCCCAGCCGCACTTCGTGGCGCAGTGGAAGGTGACGGGCAAGCTCAACGCCCACATCGAGGAGATGTACACCGGGCACACCCTGGTGAAGGTGTTCGGGCGGCAGGACGAGTCGGCGAGGGACTTCGCCGAGCAGAACGACGCACTGTACGAGGCGGGCTTCAGGGCCCAGTTCAACAGCGGGATCATGCAGCCGCTGATGATGTTCGTGTCGAACCTGAACTACGTGCTGGTCGCGGTCGTCGGCGGGCTGCGCGTGGCGTCGGGTGCGCTGTCGATCGGTGATGTGCAGGCGTTCATCCAGTACTCGCGGCAGTTCTCGATGCCGCTGACGCAGGTCGCCTCGATGGCGAACCTGGTGCAGTCGGGCATCGCGTCCGCCGAGCGGGTCTTCGGCCTGCTGGACGCCGAGGAGCAGGCGCCCGACCCCGATCCCGCGGAGCGGCCGGAGGAACTGCGCGGCAGCGTCTCACTGGAGAACGTGTCCTTCCGGTACGACCCGGAGAAGCCGCTCATCGAGGACCTCTCGCTGAGCGTGGAGCCCGGCCACACGGTCGCGATCGTCGGGCCGACAGGCGCCGGCAAGACGACGCTGGTCAACCTCCTGATGCGGTTCTACGAGGTGACGGGCGGCCGTATCACCCTCGACGGGGTCGACGCGGCGAAGATGTCACGTGACGAACTCCGTTCAGCCATAGGCATGGTGCTCCAGGACACCTGGCTGTTCGGCGGCACGATCGCGGAGAACATCGCCTACGGTGCCTCGCGCGCGGTGACCCGGGAGGAGATCGAGGAGGCGGCGCGGGCGGCCCACGCCGACCGTTTCGTCCGTACGCTGCCCGACGGTTACGACACGGTGATCGACGACGAGGGGGCCGGGGTCAGCGCGGGTGAGAAGCAGCTGATCACCATCGCGCGGGCGTTCCTGTCGGACCCGGTGATCCTGGTGCTCGACGAGGCCACCAGTTCGGTGGACACCCGCACCGAGGTGCTGATCCAGAAGGCGATGGCGCGGCTGGCCCACGGTCGTACGAGCTTCGTGATCGCGCACCGGCTCTCCACCATCCGGGACGCGGACGTGATCCTGGTGATGGAGAACGGCTCGATCGTCGAACAGGGCACGCACGACGACCTGCTGGCAGCCAAGGGGGCGTACGCCCGGCTGTACGCGGCGCAGTTCGCGCAGGCTCTGGCCGAGGTCGACTGACGGCCTCGTCCGGCGGAGGCACCACGGTACGGCCCGTTCAGTCCAGGTAGCCGCGGAGCTGGTCTGCGAAGGCGTGGTCCCGCAGTTTGTCGAGAGTCCTGGACTCGATCTGGCGGATGCGTTCGCGCGTCACGCCGAAGATCCTTCCGATCTCCTCGAGCGTGCGGGGCCGCCCGTCGTCCAGGCCGTACCGCAGCTGGACGACCTTCCTCTCCCGCTCCCCGAGGGTGGAGAGCACCGTCTCCAGGTGTTCGCGCAGCAGGAGGAAGGCCGCGGAGTCCACGGGCGAGGCCGCGTCGCCGTCCTCGATGAGGTCGCCGAACGCCACTTCGTCCTCCTCGCCCACGGGTGCGTGCAGGGACACGGGCTCCTGGGCGAGGCGCAGGACCTCGCCGACGCGTTCCGGCGTCAGGTCGAGCTGGGCCGCGACCTCTTCGGGGGTGGGCTCGTAGCCGCGTTCCTGGAGCATGCGGCGCTGGACGCGTACGACGCGGTTGATCAGCTCGACGACGTGCACCGGGACTCTTATGGTCCTGGCCTGGTCGGCCAGTGCGCGGGACATCGCCTGGCGGATCCACCAGGTCGCGTACGTGGAGAACTTGTAGCCCCGTGCGTAGTCGAACTTCTCGACCGCCCTGATGAGCCCGAGGTTCCCTTCCTGGACCAGGTCGAGCATGGTCAGCCCCCTGCCCACGTAGCGCTTGGCCACGGAGACCACGAGGCGGAGGTTGGCCTCGATGAGACGGCGCTTCGCCATCCGCCCCATGACCACGAGCCGGTCCAGGTCGACGGCGAGCCGGCTGTCGGGGTCGGGGGTGCCTGCGAGGCGTTCCTCGGCGAAGAGCCCCGCCTCGACACGGCGGGCGAGGTCCACCTCCTCGGCGGCGCTGAGCAGAGGTATCCGCCCGATCTCCCGTAAGTACTGGCGGAAGAGGTCGGACGTCGTGCCGCCTGCTTCCGGGCGGCCGCGCGGCTCGGAGGGCTCCACCGGTTCCTCCAGCACCGGTTCCGGCGTGCCCGCCGCCTCCGGGTGACGTGTGACCCGGTTCTGCGAGGGAATCGCCGGGACATGCTCGGTCGTGGTGGGCACGGTCCGGGTCTGCACGGGGGCGACCTCCAGGTGATCGCTGCCGGATCGCGGGGGAAGGAGGTCCGCCCCGGGCGGACCGGCCGCGCTCCGATGACTCAGGCACCGCCACCCAGTGTGGGGTACGACACATCGCTGCCACGAGGGGCGTGCGGTGACTTTTTGCGTCCGGGCCGTGACGGGGTGCTGATACGGCTCAGAGAGCGGCGGCGCCGTGGCTCCGGAGTGACTGGGCGTACTGCTGGAGGACCCAGACCTCGTTCTGCGCGGCGGCCAGATGGTCCGGGGCGACATTGCTGCCGAGCCGGGCGAGGCTGCCCTGTACGTCGTCGATCCTGCGGTCGACGGCACGCAGGCGGACCTTGACCAGATGCTCGCCCGCGTACGCCTCGTCGATGGACTTTCCGTGGAAGACCTCGACCGCGAGCTCCGTGACGAGCTTGCGCACCGTGTCGTCGGGGGTGGCGTCGAGCACCTGGACCAGGTATTCCCGGGTCTCGGCGACGCCCAGCTCCGCGCCGCCCGCCTCGGCGATGCACTGGCGCACCGCCGCGTACGGCGGGGCGGTGAACTCGTCGACGCCGTACGCGTCGAAGGCCGGGGAGACCAGGGCGGGCTTCTGCAGAGCGAGCTTGAGCAGCTCGCGCTCCGTGCGGTGCGCGGGGCTGCGGAGGTTGAGCGCGGGGCCGGACGCGGCGGGGGCCTGGACCTGCTGGTGCTGCGCGCCGGTACGGGAGGGGGCCGGCCCTGGTCCTCGCCGGTCGCCGCCCCGCCCGCGGGCCCACTGGGCGAGCTGGTTGACCCGGTGCACGACGTATTCCTGGTCCAGGATGCCGACGAACCCGGCCAGCTGGACCGCGACCTCACGCTGCACGCTGCTCGTCTTGATCTTGGCGACGACGGGCGCGGCCTCGTCCAGGGCGGCGGCGCGCCCCGCCGGGGTCTCCAGGTCGTAGCGGCCGACGATCTGGCGGAGCGCGAACTCGAAGAGCGGGGTGCGGGGCTCGACCAGGTCGCGGACGGCGTCGTCGCCCTTGGCGAGCCGCAGATCGCACGGGTCCATGTTGTCCGGGGCGATCGCGATGTACGTCTCGGCGGCGAACTTCTGGTCGTCCTCGAAGGCGCGCAGCGCGGCCTTCTGGCCGGCCGCGTCACCGTCGAAGGTGAAGATCACGCGGGCGCTGCCGTTGTCCATGAGGAGCCGGCGGAGGATCTTGATGTGGTCGCCGCCGAACGCCGTCCCGCAGGTGGCGATGGCGGTGGTGATCCCGGCCAGGTGGCAGGCCATGACGTCGGTGTACCCCTCGACCACGACGGCCCTGCTGGACTTCGCGATGTCCTTCTTGGCCAGGTCGATGCCGTACAGCACCTGGGACTTCTTGTAGATCGAGGTCTCAGGGGTGTTGAGGTACTTCGGGCCGTTGTCGTCGTCGCGCAGCTTGCGGGCGCCGAAGCCCACGACGTCGCCCGAGGTGTCGCTGATCGGCCACATCAGCCGGCCGCGGAAGCGGTCGATGGGGCCGCGGCGGCCGTCCTGGGAGAGTCCGGAGCTGATGAGCTCCTTGTCGCTGAAGCCCTTGCCGCGCAGGTAACGGGTGAGGTGGTCCCAGCCCGCGGGACTGTAGCCGACGCCGAAGTGGGCCGCCGCGTCCTGGTCGAAGCCGCGTGAGGCGAGGAACTTCCGGCCGATCTCGGCTTCGGGCCCGTTCAGCTGCTCCCGGTAGAAGTCGCCGGCGATCTTGTGTGCCTCGACCAGCCGGATGCGCTCGCCGCGCTGGTGGGAGGGGTTGTAACCGCCCTCCTCGTACCGCAGGGTGATGCCCGCCTTGGCGGCGAGGCGCTCGACCGTCTCGGAGAAGGTGAGGTGATCGATCTTCATCACGAAGGCGATCGTGTCGCCGCCCTCCTGGCAGCCGAAGCAGTGGAAGAGGCCCTTGCCCGGGCTCACCTGGAAGGAGGGGGACTTCTCGTCGTGGAAGGGGCAGAGGCCCTTGAGGTTTCCGCCGCCGGCGTTGCGCAGCTGAAGGTACTCGGACACGACGGCGTCGATCGGGACCGCGTCCCGGACCGCCTTCACGTCGTCGTCATTGATCCTGCCTGCCACGGGTGAAGTCTACGGGTGGACCCGGAGGTCCGGGACCGGCCGGCGACGGGTGGCCCGCCCGGGGCCGCCGGCCGGTCCCGGGGACCCGCCCACCGCTCAGAGCAGGGATTCCAGGGGCACCGACGGGTCGCCCAGGGTGTCCGGGTCGACGGGCCGGGCCGCCTTGATCAGCTTCTGGATGCTCTCGGTGACGTCCCACACATTGACGTTCATCCCGGCGAGGACCCGGCGGTCCTTCAGCCAGAAGGCGATGAACTCCCGCTTGCCGGCATCGCCCCGGATGACGACCTGGTCGTACGAGCCGGGCGGCGCCCAGCCGGAGTACTCGAGGCCGAGGTCGTACTGGTCGGAGAAGAAGTACGGCACCCGGTCGTACGACACGGGCTGGCCGAGCATGGCCTTCGCGGCGGCGGGACCGCTGTTCAGGGCGTTCGCCCAGTGCTCCACGCGGAGCCGGGCGCCGAAGAGCGGATGGTCCACCGACGCGATGTCCCCGGCGGCGAAGATGTGCGGGTCGGAAGTGCGCAGGGAGGCGTCGACGGCGACACCGCCGCCCTGGGACCGGTCCGCCATGGCGAGCCCGGCGGCTTCGGCGAGCGAGGTGCGCGGGGCCGCGCCGATCGCGGCGAGCACGTCGTGGGCGGGGTGCTCCTCACCGTCGTCGGTACGGGCGGCGAGGACCAGGCCGTCCTGTCCGGTGATCTCGGTGAGGCGGGCGCCGAAGTGGAAACGGACACCGTGCCCGGCGTGCAGATCGGTGAAGATCTGGCCGACCTCCGGGCCCACCACGTGGTGCAGCGGGGTCGCGGAGGGGGCGACGACCGTGACCTCGGCCCCGTAACCGCGGGCCGCCGCGGCGACCTCCAGACCGATCCAGCCGGCCCCGGCGATCACCAGGTGGCCGTTGTCGCGGCCGAGGGCGGCGAGGACGTTGCGCAGCCGGTCGGAGTGCGCGAGACGGCGCAGGTGGTGGACACCGACCAGGTCGGTGCCCGGGATGTCGAGGCGGCGGGGCTCGGCACCCGTGGCGAGCAGCAGCTTGTCGTAGTGGACGACCGTGTTGTCGCCGAGCTGCACCGACCTGCCCGCCCGGTCGATGGAGGTGACCACCTGGCCGAGGTGGAGCTCGATGTCGACCCCCGCGTACCAGGCGGTGTCATGGACGAAGACGGAGTCACGTTCGTCCTTGCCCAGCAGGTAACCCTTGGACAGAGGCGGGCGTTCGTACGGATGATCGCGCTCGTCGCCGATGAGGATCACCCGGCCGCTGAACCCTTCGGCCCGGAGTGCCTCGGCCGCCTTCGCTCCGGCGAGTCCTCCGCCGATGATGACGAACGTCCGATGTGCGTCGACCACTTGATGCCTCCTCGGTACTTGCTGCGCGGCGCCGCCACCTGCGAGCGTCCCGCACGCAGCGTGATGACGAAAGAGGGTGTGCCCCGATCAGGTCCCGGCCACGGGCATGTGGCCCGGTCATGGTCCAGTCTGCCCAACGCCCGTGAGTGTTCCGTGAAGGGACCGCGCGGACGCGTCCGTCAGTGCGGCGATCTGGTCGACGAGTACCCTCTTGCGCGCCCTGTCGTCGGGGGCCGCGGCGTACAGGGCGCGGAACTGCGGCTCCAGTCCCTCGGGCGCGCGGGCGGTGAGGGCGGCGGCCAGCTCGGCGATGACGATCCGCTGGTCGGCGCGGATGGCCTCCTGCTCGGCGCGCTGCATGACGTAACGGTCCGCGACGGCCTTGAGCACGGCGCACTCGTTGCGCACCTCGCGCGGGACGACGAGCTCGGCCCCGTACCGCGCGAGCCGTCCGGGCCCGTACGCGGCGTGGGTCGCGGACTCGGCGGCGAGGCAGAACCTGCCGATGAGCTGGCTCGTGGCGTCCTTCAGCCGTGCCTGGGCGACGGCGGTGCCGTCGTAGCCGTGCGGCCACCACTCCTGTTCCGTGAGCCGATCGAGGGCGTCGGCGAGCTCCTGGGGGTCGGTGTCCGCCGGGACGTACCGTCCGACGGCGACGCCCCAGATCTCGGCGCGCTCCGGCTCGGAGAAGAGGCAGCCGGGGTCGATGTGTCCCGCGTGCAGTCCGTCCTCGAAGTCGTGCACCGAGTAGGCGACGTCGTCGGACCAGTCCATGACCTGGGCCTCGAAGCATCTGCCGTCCTGCGGCGCGCCCTTGCGGACCCAGGCGAAGACCGGCAGGTCGTCCTCGTACACCCCGAATTTCGGCGAGCCGGGGTCGGTGGGGTGAGCGCCGCGGGGCCAGGGGTACTTGGTGGCGGCGTCCAGGGCCGCCCGGGTCAGGTTGAGGCCCACGCTGGCGAGCTCCCCGGTGCGGGGGTCGCGGACGAAGCGTTTGGGTTCGAGACGGGTCAGCAGGCGCAGCGACTGGGCGTTGCCCTCGAAGCCGCCGCAGTCGGACGCGAAGTCGTTGAGCGCCTGTTCGCCGTTGTGGCCGAAGGGCGGGTGGCCCATGTCGTGGGAGAGGCAGGCCGCCTCCACCAGGTCGGGGTCGCAGCCGAGCGCGGCGCCGAGCTCCCGGCCGACCTGGGCGCACTCCAGGGAGTGGGTGAGACGGGTGCGGGGGCTGGCGTCCCAGGCACGGCTGCGGGTGCCGGGCGTGACGACCTGGGTCTTGCCGGCGAGCCTGCGCAGGGCGGCGGAGTGGAGCACCCTCGCACGGTCGCGCTGGAACGCGGTGCGGCCGGGCCGTTTGTCGGGCTCGGTGTCCCAGCGCTCGGTGTCAGCGGTGCCGTAGGGCGTGTCCCTGGAGTCGTGCGTACCGTCCATGTCCCCGACAGTAGACCGGCGGGCCGACAGGGAGGGTCAGGCCGAGGCCAGGAGGTAGGGGGGCGTCAGGACGCCGTGTGCGGGCGCGGTACCGGCCACGGCCTGGTCGTAGCGGTGCAGCACGAGGCGTGCCATGGCCGGGTGCGCGCCGAGCGGTGCGGCGGCGATCCCGGGGGCCGCCGCGGCCGAGACGGTCGCGAAGCGGCCGGGGGCGGTGAAGTACGAGGCGACGGCGACGCGGTGGCGGCCGCGGGCTGCGAGTGCCCGCAGGGCCGTCGGCACGTCGGGGGTGGCCGCCGAGGCGTACGCGGGTATGACGGGCACCCCGCCGAGGCGGTCGCTGAGCATGGCGGCGGTACGCCGGGCGTCGACGTCCGAGTCGGGATCGCGGGACCCGGCGGCGGCGAGCACGACGGCGGCGTCGCGGCTCGGACCGTCCTCGCCGGGCCACCCGGCCTCGACGAGACGCTCGTACAGGGCCTCGACGAGCAGCGGGTGCGGTCCGAGCGGGGCGGCCACACGGGTCCGCAGGTGGCGCGCGGCAGCCGCTGCGCGGGGCAGGTCGTGCCGGACGTGGTGGCCGCGTCCGAGCAGCAGCGGTACGAGGACGGCGTCGCCCCGGCCGATGCCGTCCAGGGTGTCCGGCAGCAGGGGTTCGTTCAGCTCTATGTGGCCGAGCCGGACGTCGAGGAGGGGCCGCAGCTCCCTTACCCGGTCCAGGAGCTCCAGGACCGTGCGCAGGGCCTGCGGGTCCCGGCTGCCGTGCGCGACGGCGACCAGGGTGGGGGCGGATCTCCGGATGCGGTGCATGGGCCTGCGGGTTCCGTTCGGGGAGACGAGGCTGAGCTGGGTTCCGAGCTGGGTGGTGATGCGGGTCAGGAGTTGCGCCGTGCTGTCGAGGGGCAGGGACTCACGAGGGTGTTCCGGTGCCGTCTCCGTCATGGACCGATCGTGCCCGGTGGACGTTGCCGGGCCGTTTCGCACCGGTGACGGGTGTTTGCCTCTGTCTCACGGGAGGGACACCGGCGGTGTCAGTACCTGTTCACACCGGCCGCGAACCTTTCGCCCTCGTCGTTCGTCCCTTCCATGATGGATCAGGTACGAGCGCGGGGGGGCGCGGCATGCGGCTGGGGACACCGAAGGGGCTCGGCCGTGCGCGGAGGGCTCTGGGACGCATGACCGCCGCGCGGCCGCGGCTGCCGCGGACCCGGCGCGGGCAGCGGCTGCTGGTGCAGGCGCTGATGGTCGTCTGTGTGGTGGCGCTGGCGCCCGCGACCTGGCTGCGCACCACGGCCGAGGCGAGGGTGCGGACGACGGCCGACGCCCCGGCTCGGCAGGTCGCCGTGGTCTTCGGGGCGGGGCTTCGGGAGGGCCGTCCGTCGCCGTATCTGGCACACCGGCTGGACGCCGCCGCCGAGCTGTACACGGCCGGCAAGGTCCGGGTCGTGCTCGTCACCGGGGACAACAGCCGCCCGGAGTACGACGAACCGGATGCCATGCGCACGTATCTCACCGCGCGCGGGGTGCCGGACGGCCGGATCGTCAGCGACTACGCGGGCTTCGACACCTGGGACTCCTGCGTCCGGGCCAAGAAGATATTCGGCGTGGACCGGGCCGTCCTGGTGAGCCAGGGCTTCCACATACGGCGGGCGATCGCCCTGTGCCGGTCCGCCGGGATCGACGCCTACGGGGTGGGCGTCGACGCCGTACACGATGCGACCTGGTACTACGGCGGGACGCGGGAGGTGTTCGCGGCGGGCAAGGCGCTCCTGGACGCCGTGTTCGAGCCGGATCCGCATTTCCTGGGCCCGCGGGAGCCGGGGGTGACGGAGGCGCTCGCCGGCGACCTCACGGCGGCGGGCGGGGCGGGCTGAGGTGCGCGTACCGGGGGCGTAACCGGGCGCACCGGTACTCGTAATACCGGCCTCGCACGCTGGGTGCATGGTCCGCACCGAGACGTCCACCCACTGCCCGTACTGCGCGCTCCAGTGCGGGATGAAGCTGCGACCGGTCACCGACGGCGGGGTGGTCGAGGTCGTCGAGCGCACCGAGTTCCCCGTCAACCGGGGAGCCCTGTGCGGCAAGGGGCGCACGGCACCCGCCGTGCTCGCCGCCGGTGTGCGGCTGACGGGCCCCCTCGTGCGCGGCGCCGGCGGTGAGCTCGCTCCCGCGAGCTGGGACGAGGCGCTGGAGCGGGTCGCCGACGGACTGCGCGGGACACGGGCGGAGCACGGCGCGGACGCCGTGGGCGTGTTCGGCGGGGGCGGGCTCACCAACGAGAAGGCGTACGCCCTGGGGAAGTTCGCCAGGGTGGTGCTCGGCACCTCGCAGATCGACTACAACGGCCGCTTCTGCATGTCGTCGGCTGCCGCCGCGCACCAGCGGGCGTTCGGCCTCGACCGTGGGCTGCCGTTCCCGCTGGAGGACATCCCCCGGACCGGGTGCGTGATCCTGGTCGGCTCGAACCTCGCGGAGACCATGCCGCCGGCGCTGCGCTATCTGACCGAGCTGAGGGAGAACGGCGGCCGGCTGATCGTCATCGACCCGCGCCGGACCAGGACCGCCGAGCAGGCGGATCTGCACCTGGCGCCGCGGCCGGGCACGGATCTGGCCCTCGCGCTCGGCATGCTGCACCTGGTCGTGGCGGACGGGCGGGTGGACGAGGAGTTCGTCCGGACCCGGACCAACGGCTGGGACGAGGCCAGGGCGGGCGCGATGGCCCACTGGCCGGAACTGGTGGAGCGTCTCACCGGGGTGCCCGTGCCGCAGCTGCGCGAGGCCGTGGAGATGTTCTGCGGGGCGGAGAACGGCATGGTGCTCACCGCGCGGGGCCCGGAGCAGCAGGCCAAGGGCACGGACACGGTGGGGGCGTGGATCAACTTCTGTCTGGCCACCGGGCGGGCCGGCCGTCCGCTGTCGGGCTACGGCTGCCTGACCGGTCAGGGCAACGGCCAGGGCGGCCGGGAGCACGGCCAGAAGGCCGACCAGCTGCCCGGTTACCGCAAGCTCACGGACCCGGCGGCGCGCCGTCACGTGGCGGCCGTCTGGGGCGTCGACCCCGACACGCTGCCGGGGCCGGGGCGCAGCGCGTACGAGCTGCTGGACGCGCTGGGTCAGGATGTGCGGTCGCTGCTGGTCATGGGGTCGAATCCGGTGGTGTCGGCGCCGCACGCGGGTCACATCGAGGAGCGGCTGAAGTCGCTGGACTTCCTGGCGGTCGCGGACGTGGTGCTGTCGGAGACGGCGGCGCTGGCCGACGTGGTGCTGCCGGTGACGCAGTGGGCGGAGGAGAGCGGGACGACGACCAGCCTGGAGGGCCGGGTGCTGCTGCGGCAGCAGGCGGTCACGCCGCCGGAGGGCGTGCGCAGCGACCTGGAGGTGCTGAACACGCTGGCCGGTCTGCTGGGGCACGGGAAGGGCTTCCCGGCCGATCCGGAGGAGGTCTTCGACGAACTGCGACGGGCCTCGGCGGGCGGTCCCGCCGACTACGCGGGCATCACCTACGCACGGATCGCCGCGGAGGACGGGGTGTTCTGGCCCTGCCCGGACGAGGAGCACGCCGGGACGCCGAGGCTGTTCCTGGAGCGGTTCGCCACGGACGACGGGCGGGCGCGGTTCGTGCCCGTCACGCACCGGGCCGCGGCGGAGGAGACGGACGCGGAGTACCCGGTGGTGCTGACGACGGGACGGGTCGTGTCCCAGTACCAGTCGGGGGCGCAGACCCGCCGGGTGGCCGAGCTGAACGCCGCCGCGCCGGGCCCCTTCGTGGAGCTGCATCCACGGCTCGCCGAGCGGATCGGGGTGGCCGAGGGGGAAGCCGTCGCGGTGACCTCACGGCGCGGGCGGGCGGTGGCTCCGGCCCGGATCACCGTGGCGATCCGGCAGGACACCGTGTTCATGCCGTTCCACTGGCCGGGCGAGGGCCGGGCCAACACCCTGACGAACCCGGCTCTGGACCCGGTGTCGCGCATGCCGGAGTTCAAGGTGTGCGCGGTCCGGGTGGAGGCCGCCGGCTGAGCCAGTCACCGCCCGGCACGGGCGTGCCGCCGGTGCGCAGGGAGCGCGCGACGGCGGTGGCGGCGAGGTAGACCCAGGCGCGGACGGGCCCGGCGGAGCCGGACGGACCGGATCCGGGCCCGGACGCGGCGGGCCCGGACACCGCGGTTCCGTCGCCGGGTGCGTGCCGCTCCGGCACGGGGCCGACCCTGCGGGCCACCCGCTCGTACAGGTTGCGCGGGTGCTCCGGGCCCAGGTACTGCTCCAGGTCGTCCAGGAGCCGGAGCAGGTCCGCGTACGCCCCGGGTGCGGCGGTGATCAGCGCGCCGTGGACGGTGCCGTGGCCCTCGATCGCGTACGGATAGCCGGGGCCCTCGTAGAGGAGGGCGCCCGGCAGCACGGCCGGCCGTTCCTCGCGGGTACGGCCCCGGAGGAACCGGTCGTGGTTGGGCTCTCCGGGGAGCAGCGTGCCGTACACGAAGAAGGGCAGCCGCATGTCCGTCACGGCGTCGCGGCGGGTGCCGTCTCCGCGGACACCCAGGCGAGGTAGCGCTCGCTGCCGCGTACGACGGGCACGGCGATGATCTCGGGCGTCTCGTAGTCGTGCGCCGCGACGAGGTGGGCCTCCAGCTCGTCGTACCGTTCGGCCGTCGTCTTGAACAGCACCTGCCACTCCTCGCCGGTCTCGATCACGCCCTGCCAGCGGTAGACGGAGGTGACGGGCCCCGGGATCTGGGCACAGGCGGCGAGTCGCGCGTCCACCGCGCCCCGGGCCAGCGTGCGGGCCTTCTCCTCGCTGTCCGTCGTGGTCAGTACGGTCAGCCATGCGGGCTCGGTCATCCCGGGGGTCTCCTTCTGCTCGGTGTCCGTGGCCCCTCGATTGTCGACCCGTTCCCGCCCGGTGTCCGTGGCCCCTCGACCGTCGGCCCGTGCCGCGTCAGCCGCCGTACGGGTGCCGGGTCCTGGCCTCGCGCAGGGCTCGCCCCCACCAGACCAGCTGGTCCAGCAGCTTCTTGGCCGCCCCGTTCGCCTGGGCCGGGTCCATGAGTGCGCCCCGGTCGTCGAAGAGGGCGCCCGCGTTGTGGAAGGAGACGGTGTCGCGTACGGAGACGGCGTGCAGCTCGGCGAAGACCTGCCGCAGGTGTTCGACCGCGCGCAGGCCGCCGGAGATTCCGCCGTACGACACGAACGCGACGGGCTTGGCCTGCCATTCGGCGTAGTGCCGGTCGATGAGGTTCTTCAGCGGGGCCGGGTAGGAGTGGTTGTACTCGGGGGTCAGGACGACGAAGGCGTCGGCGCGTGCCAGCCGCGTGGTCGCCGCGGCGGCACCGGTGGCGGGCGGCTCGGTCTCGGCGACGTCGATCAGCTCGGTCTCGATGCCCGGGTGGCCGGCCGTCCGCCCGAGGAACCATTCGGCGACGACGGGACCGAAGCGGCCCTCGCGGTTGCTGCCGAGGATGACGGCCACCTTCAGCGGGGCGTCGGACGCGGTGGGATCAGGTGTGTTGAGGTCCATGCACCGCAGACTCGCGCCTCAACCATGGTTGAGGTCAAGCGCCGCACCGCGACGCATAGGCTGGAAGCCATGACGACTTCCGTGCCGGACCTCTACGTCGAGTTCGACGGACACCCCGCCACCGGGGACGATCTGCGGATCCCGGCCTTCGCCGGCTACGGCCATTTCACCGCGATGCAGGTCAGGGACCGCACGGTGCGGGGACTCGCCCTGCATCTGGAGCGCCTCGACTCCGCGAACCAGGAGCTGTTCGGGTTTCCCCTCGACGGGGAGCGCGTGCGCGAACTGGTCGGGCACGCGCTCGACGGCGCCAGGAGACACGACGCGTCGGTCCGGGTGCACGGCTTCATGCCGCCGGGAAGCCCGGCGCCCGTGACCATGGTGACGGTGCGGGAGCCGGTCCCCGCGGACCATACGCCGCGCAGCCTGATGTCGGTCCCGTTCGCGCGCTCCGTGCCGCACATCAAGCGATCCGGCGAGTTCTGCCAGATCTACTACGGGGAGCAGGCCCGGCGAGCGGGTTTCGACGATGCGCTGCTGACCTCGCCCGGCGGCATGGTGACCGAAGGATCGATCACCAACATCGGCTTCTGGGACGGCACTTCGGTGGTGTGGCCGGACGCTCCGGCACTGACCGGCATCACCATGGCCCTGCTGGAGAGAGGGCTCGCACGGACGGACCGCCCCTCGGAACGCCGCGGAGTGACGCTGGAGGGGCTGGTGGCCTACCGCGCGGCGTTCGTCACCAACTCGCAGGGCATCGCACCGGTCCACCGGATCGACGACATGACCTTCACCGTCGACGAGGACCTCATGAAGACGCTCGGCCAGGTGTACGAGGACGCTCCTCGCGGGGCTGTCTGACCTCCCGGAGTACGGGAGCATGGGGCCATGCAGATCCACATCGAAGCCTCAGAACTCCCGGGCCGCACCTGCGGCCCTGACACCGACTTCGCCGGTTTCGACAACATCCACGTCGGGGTGCAGCGCAAGGACCGGCCCGGCGAACTGCTCGGGCTGCATCCCGGCGACGCGGCGCTCGCCTCCTGGACCCTGGACTGCACCGCCGTACCCACCGCCGAGGGCGTCGAGGTTTCGGGGCCCTACGTCCAGAACAGGCTCGGGGGGCGCTTCGTCTACCTGTCCTGGGGCACCGTGGACGGCTCGGGCGCCTTCACCATGTTCCGGCGGGCCAAGCTGATGATGAGCGACGTCGGCCCGGAGGTCCTGGAGGCCGCCTCGCGGACGGGGCACCTCACCGCACACCTGCGGCTGACCGACGACAAGGGGCAGCCGCGGTGCGCTCGCGTACGCCCTCCGGACATCACCTGGTCCGCGACGCACGGGAGCGGCCCTCACGGCTCCTGAGCCGGAGTCACGGTGCCCAAGCCGGAATCACGGCTTCTGAGTTGGACTCACGGCGCCCGGTCCGGAGTCACGGTGCCCGATACGGAGGAGGCATGACACCGCCCTCACGGGTCCCGGGGGGGGTGGGCCGGTGAGGGCGGTTGCCATGGGCCGGCGGGGGGCTGCCGTCCCGTGGGGGGGGGTTAGAGAGCGTGTTCCCGGCCGCACCGAGTCCATTCTTGTGACCTACGTCACACCGACGGAATGGGTGGTCACCCGATCGGCGCCGGGCGGGCTCCACGGCCGTCGGCACCACCCCGACCCGGCACCTGGGAGGGAGCGGAAGGGCGCTCAGGGCCGTACGGGTGAAACGCGGCCCGGCGTCGACATGCAGCGGACACCCACTGCCTGTTACCTCGGAGTCAGACACATCCGTCTGCCCGGAGGATTCCCATGCGCAGCCCCGCCCGCCTCGTGACCGGCACCGCCGCCGCGGCCCTCGCCGCCGCCGCGCTCGGCCTCGCCGCCCCCTCCGCCCACGCGGACAGCCTCGGCAGACCGGAAACGGCCGCCGCTGCCCCCGGCGCGGCCGACTGCGGGGCCGAAGGCACGGCGGACACCGGCATGGCGGACTCGTGCGACAGCACCGGGGCGGCGGCCGGCGGCCCGGCCGAAGGCCTGGAGCCCCCCGACGCCCCGGAGACCGTCGAGCTGGAGCCGCTCGACGGACCCGACCCCCTCGACGACCTGGAGGCGGCCGAGGATCCCGCAGCGGTCCCGGAACCCTCCTGGCCGGAGACGGAGGAGGAGAGCGAGGCAGGGGCCGGGGACGAGGCCGGAGCCCAGCCGGGGACCGGCACGGGGACGGCCCCCGGAACGCAGCCGGGAACCCATCCCGAACCCGGGACGGACCCCGGATCCGCGAAGCCGCCCGTGCCCCCGGGGCACAGGCCCACGAGCACACCCAGCCCGAGCCGGCCCTCCGGGCACGTGGGGACCGGCACCGGCGGCAGCGCCGCCCCCGATACCGCCCAGCTCGCCGCGGGCGCCGGCCTCGTCGGGGTGGCGGCAGTCGGCGCCGCCCTGCTCCTGCGCCGGCGCAGGGCGGGCGGCACGCGCTACTGAAGGCGACCGGCGGAGGACGGGACGTGGACAGGACGGCGCTGAGATCCAGGGCCTGGCTGGTGGGCATCGCCGCGCTGTGCGGCGTGTGGCTGGTCCACAACGGTGCGGCCGTCCGGACCGCCGCACCCCAGCCGACCACTGCCGAGGCCTTCGCCGCAGGCTCCGGACCACGGCCCGGCACCCGGCACGCCCAACCCCTGCGTCCTTCCGCACCGGTCAGGATCCGCATCCCCGGCATCGGTGTGGACGCGCCCATGACGGGTCTCGGGCTGGGTCCCGGGGGCAGCCTCGACGCACCGCCCTCCGGGGACCCGAACCTCGCGGGCTGGTACGAGGACGGCACACCGCCCGGAGCCGAGGGCACCGCGATCGTCGCCGGCCATGTCGACAACGCCGAGGGGCCGTCCGTCTTCTACGCCCTCGGATCCCTGAAGAAGGGCTCCACGGTCGAGATCGGCCGCAAGGACGGCCGTACCGCCGTCTTCTCGGTCGACGCGGTCGAGGTGTACGACAAGGACGACTTCCCGGACGAGCGGGTCTACGACCCCACGCCGCACGCCTCCCTGCGGCTGATCACCTGTGGCGGCGGTTTCACCCGCGAGACCGGCTACCAGGGCAACGTGGTGGCGTACGCCCACCTCACCGAGGTGCGCTGATCAGGCCGTCCACTGGTCGAAGCCGAGCTTGGCGACCAGCGAGAACACCACGACCAGCAGGACCCCGCGGACGAAGTCGCTGCCCTTCCTGAGCGCCATGCGCGCCCCGGCCATCGCTCCCGCCAGATTGAATACGGCCATCAGCGCGGCCAGCTGCCACAGGACGGTGCCCTGGTAGGCGAACATCGCCAGCGCCCCGGCGTTGGTGCAGACGTTCACGATCTTGGCGGTGGCGGAAGCGGTGACCAGGTCGAGGTGGAGCACGGCGGTCAAAGCCAGCACCAGGAAGGTACCCGTGCCCGGCCCGAACAGCCCGTCGTAGAAGCCGATACCACCGCCGACCAGCACGATCGCGGTGACCGTACGGGCCCGGGTGACCTTCCTGCCCGTGCCGTCGCCGGCCGCCGCGGTGCCGAAGGACGGGCGCAGCAGCACGAAGGCCGCGACGGCGAGCAGCACCACCATGATCACCGGGCGCAGCACGTCACTGCTGATCCCGGCCGCGAAGAAGGCGCCGGTCATCGATCCCGCCAGCGCCATGAGCCCGATGCGTACGGCCGTCCCGACCTGGACGGGCGCCTTGCGTACATAGGTGACGGCGGCCCCCGACGTGCCGACGATGGCCACCGCCTTGTTGGTGCCCAGGATGTGCGCGGCGGGGACGTGCGGCAGACCCAGCAGCAGGGCGGGCAGGAGGAGCAGCCCCCCACCGCCCACCACCGCGTCGATCCAGCCGGCCGCCGCGGCGGCGAGGCACAGGACGACCAGGGTGGTGAGTGATATCTCGGGCATGCCCATGACCCTAAACCAGATGGTGTGTACACCGTCCAACCGGTCACCGCGGCCTCACAGAGGCCGCCGTGGCGTGCTGAGCGCAAGGTTCCTCCCGGGAAACAGGAGGGATGCGGTCGGGTAACACCCACCCCGCACTCTCATGGACATGAGGACACAGAGGGAGAACGCGGCGCGGGTGGTGGTGATCGGCGCCGGGATGGCGGGCGCACGGCTCGCCGCCCGGGTCCCCGGTGTCACCGTCATCGGCGAGGAGGCGCACGCCCCGTACAACAGGGTGCTGCTCGCCGAGGTGCTCGCCGGCCGGTACGAGCCGGACGTGATCGCGCTGCCGCCCGCCGAGGTGCGGCGCGGGGTGCGGGTCGTGCGGATCGACCGGGCGGAACGGCGGGTGCTCTGCGACGACGGTGGCGTCATCGGCTACGAGCGACTGGTGCTGGCCACCGGCTCCAACCCGGTGCTGCCACCGCTGCGGGGCCTCGGCCACATGCTGCCGGACGGGGTGCATCCCTTCCGCACCCTCGACGACTGCCTGGCCCTGCGCGCGGCCGTACGTCCCGGAGTGCGCGCCGTGGTCATCGGCGGCGGTCTCCTCGGGGTGTCGGCCGCCCGCGCACTGGCCGAGTGCGGCGCCCAGGTGGTGCTGGCCCAGCAGGGCGAGCACCTCATGGAGCGGCAGCTGGACGCCGAGGCGGCCGGGATGCTGCGCCGTCACCTGGAGACCCTCGGGGTCGAGGTGCACACCGAGTGCCGGGTGCGCGGGCTGCGCTGCACCGACGGGGAGACCCCCGCGGTGCGTGCTGTGGAGATGGCCGACGGTTACGAGCTGGAGGCCGAGATCACCGTGCTGGCCTGCGGGGTCCGCCCCAGGGCGGGTCTGGCGCAGGCGGCCGGCCTCGAGGTCCGCAAGGGCATCGTCGTCGACGACGAGCTGCGCACGTCGGACCCGTACATCCACGCCGTCGGCGACTGCGCAGAACACGACGGGAAGGTCTACGGGCTGGCGGGTGCGGCCCTCGAACAGGCCGACGTCCTGGCCGAGGTGCTGGCCGGACGCCCCGCCCGCTACGGGGGCACCAGGGCGCTGACCCGGCTGACCCTCCGCTCCCCCTCCGCCGCGCCCGTCACCGCCGGAACCACCGGAGCCGCCGTCGTCTCCGGGACGTCCGGCGGACTCGACCTGGCCGCCTTCGGTGACTCCCGACCGATGCCCGGCGACGACGTGATCCGGCTGGCCGACGCCACCCGGAACGCGTACCGCACGGTCGTCGTCCGGGGCGACCGGCTGGCGGGCGGGGTGCTGTTCGGCGATCTCGCCGCGGTCGGCACCCTCGCCCGGACCTGGCAGGACGACGACCCACTCCCCGCCGACATGTCCCTGCTCCACCTGCTCACCAACGACGGAGGCTTCTGATGCCGGTGTCCACTCCCCCGACCGCCCCCACCGCAGGCGTGCCGACGATCGTGGTCGTCGGGCACGGCATGGTCGGACAGCGGTTCCTGGAAGCGCTCGCCGACCGCGGCCTGACCGCCGCCCAGGGCACCGCCAGGATCGTCGTGCTCTGCGAGGAGCCCCGCCCCGCGTACGACCGGGTACAGCTGACCTCGTACTTCTCCGGGAAGACGCCGGAGGACCTCTCGCTCGTCGAGCCCGGCTTCATCGAGCGCCACGGCATCGAGCTGCGCGTCGGTGACCCGGCGGAGAGCGTCGACCGTGAGGCGCGCACCGTCACCGCGCGCTCCGGGGAGACCTTCTCCTACGACACCCTGGTGCTGGCCACCGGCTCGTACCCCTTTGTCCCGCCCGTCCCCGGCAAGGACGCCGAGGGCTGCTTCGTCTACCGCACCATCGAGGACCTCCTCGCGATCGAGGAGTACGCGAAGACCGCGAAGACCGGCGCGGTGGTCGGCGGCGGGCTCCTGGGCCTGGAGGCCGCGGGTGCGCTGAAGGGGCTCGGACTCGACACGCACGTCGTGGAGTTCGCCCCCCGTCTGATGCCGGTCCAGGTCGACGACGGCGGTGGCGCCGCGCTGCTGCGCACCATCGAGAACATGGGCCTCTCCGTCCACACGGGTGTCGGCACCCAGGAGGTCACCGCGGGCGAGGACGGCCGGGTCGACGGCATGTCCCTGTCGGACGGTTCCTCGCTCGAGACCGACCTCGTCGTCTTCTCCGCCGGCGTACGCCCCCGGGACCAGCTGGCCCGCGACTGCGGTCTGGCGGTCGGTCCGCGCGGCGGCATCATCGTCGACGAGGAGTGCCGCACCTCCGACAGCGACGTCTTCGCCATCGGCGAGTGCGCGCTGGCCTCGGACGGCCGCGTCTACGGGCTGGTGGCGCCGGGTTACGAGATGGCGCTGGCGGTCGCCGAGGTGATCGCGGGCAACGCGGCCTCCTTCACCGGCGCCGACCTCTCCACGAAGCTGAAGCTGCTCGGTGTGGACGTCGCCTCCTTCGGTGACGCGCACGGCACGGCCGAGGGCTGCCTCGACGTCGTGTACGCGGACTCACGCTCGGGTGTCTACAAGAAGCTGGTGATCGGCCAGGACGGCACGCTGCTCGGCGGTGTCCTGGTCGGCGACGCCGACCAGTACGGCACGCTGCGGCCGATGACCGGCACGGTGCTCCCCGTCGCCCCGGAGCAGCTGGTGCTGCCGGCCGGTGCGGGCGGCCCGGTCACCCTCGGCCCGTCGTCCCTGCCCGACGAGGCCGTGATCTGTTCCTGCCACAACGTCACCAAGGGCGCGATCTGCGAGCACACCACGCTGCCCGAGGTGAAGAAGTGCACCAAGGCCGGCACGGGCTGCGGGAGTTGCCTCAAGGTCATCGGGCAGCTGCTGCCTCAGCCCGAGGACCAGGGGCTCTGCGGCTGCTTCGCGTACACCCGCAGTGAGCTGTACGAGATCGTCCGCACCCTCGGCATCACGACGTACGCCGACCTCCTCGACTCGCACGGCCGCGAGGCGGCCCGTGGCGGCGACGGCTGCGAGGTCTGCAAGCCCACGGTCGGCTCGGTCATCGCGTCGCTGGCCCCGACGGTCGGCGCGAGCGGCTACGTCCTGGACGGCGAGCAGGCCGCCCTGCAGGACACCAACGACCACTTCCTCGCCAACCTCCAGCGCAACGGCTCGTACTCCATCGTGCCGCGCATCCCCGGCGGCGAGATCACCCCGGAGAAGCTGATCGTGATCGGCGAGGTGGCGCGGGACTTCGGCCTCTACACGAAGATCACCGGCGGTCAGCGGATCGACCTGTTCGGCGCGCGCGTCGACCAGCTCCCGCTGATCTGGACCCGGCTGGTGGACGCCGGCTTCGAGTCGGGGCACGCGTACGGGAAGTCGCTGCGCACGGTCAAGTCCTGCGTGGGGCAGACCTGGTGCCGCTACGGCGTGCAGGACTCGGTCAAGATGGCCATCGACCTGGAGCTGCGCTACCGGGGCCTGCGCTCCCCGCACAAGCTGAAGTCGGCGGTCTCGGGCTGCGCCCGGGAGTGCGCGGAGGCCCGCGGCAAGGACTTCGGGATCATCGCCACGGCGCAGGGCTGGAACCTCTACGTCGGCGGCAACGGCGGCGCCACCCCGCGTCACGCGGACCTGCTCGCCCAGGACCTGTCCGACGCCGAACTGGTCCGCCTCATCGACCGGTTCCTGATGTTCTACATCCGCACGGCGGACCGCCTGGAGCGCACCTCGACCTGGCTGGACCGGATCGAGGGCGGCCTGGACCACGTGCGGGACGTCGTCGTCCACGACTCGCTGGGCCTCTGCGACGAGCTGGAGCGGCTGATGGCCGACCACGTCGCCGGCTACCGCGACGAGTGGGCCGAGACGATCAACGACCCGGAGCGGCTGCGCCGCTTCGTCACCTTCGTGAACGCCCCCGACTCACCCGACCCCTCGGTCAAGTTCGTCCCCGAGCGCGACCAGGTCAAGCCCGACCTGGACATCCTCGCGGGCCCGGTGCTTGCCATCCGTACTCTTGAAGGGACTTCCTCCTGATGACGACCCAGACGATGGAAACGGCGCGGGACACCCGGACGATCCAGCTGGCGGACGGGGACGGCTGGCTCACGGTCTGCGACCGCGAGCTGCTGACTCCCGGGCGCGGTGTGGCGGCGCTCCTCCCGGACGGCAGGCAGGTAGCGCTGTTCGTGGACCGGGCGGGGCGCGCGTACGCGATCGACAACCGTGATCCGTTCACCGGCGCGTACGTCCTCTCGCGCGGCCTGGTCGGCTCCGCGGAGGGACGGCCGTTCGTGGCGTCGCCGCTGCTGAAGCAGCGCTTCGACCTGGAGACGGGTGCCTGCCTGGACGACGACGACGTCACCGTGCCGGTCTTCCCGGTCCGCGCGGACTGATCCCCGGCCCTTCACCGGGCGTTGCCGCTCCGTCAACCACGTACCTCTACTGTCCTGACGTTCGACCCGCCGGGCCGACCGGACCGGCGGGCCAGCACGTCACCCGTGGAGTGATCGTGGAACGTCGGACCTTCTTGCGCACAGCGGTGATCGGCAGCTCGGCGGCGGCATTCGGCGGCACCCTGTGGCGGGGTGCCGCCTTCGCGGACCCGGCCCAGCCGGCCGCAGGCCCCTACGGTGCGCTCCAGGCGGCCAACAGCAACGGCATCCTGCTGCCGAACGGTTTCACCAGCAGGATCATCGCCCGCTCCGGGCAGACCGTCCCCGGCACCTCGTACACCTGGCACCGCGCCCCGGACGGCGGCGCCACGTTCACCGACGGCAGCGGCTGGATCTACGTCTCCAACGCGGAGGTGTCCGCGAGCAGCGGCGGCGGGGCGAGCGCGGTGCGTTTCAACTCCTCGGGGACCGTCACCTCGGCCTACCGGATCCTGTCCGGTACGAACACCAACTGCGCGGGCGGCCGGACCCCGTGGAACACCTGGCTCTCCTGCGAGGAGGTCACCCGCGGCTTCGTGTACGAGACCGACCCATGGGGTGTGACCGCCGCGGTGCAGCGCCCCGCGATGGGCCGGTTCAAGCACGAGGCCGCGGCAGCGGACCCCGACCACGGCTACGTCTACCTGACCGAGGACGAGACGGACGGCCGTTTCTACCGCTTCCGCCCCACCACGTGGGGCAATCTGTCGTCCGGCACGCTCCAGGTGCTGGTGGCGGGCACCGGCACCAGCGGCCCGGTGACGTGGACGACGGTTCCGGATCCGGACGGTTCGCCCACCCAGACCCGCTACCAGGTCTCCGGAGCCAAGGTGTTCAACGGCGGCGAGGGCTGCTTCTACGCGGCGGGCACCTGCTGGTTCACCACCAAGGGCGACAACCGGGTGTGGGCGTACGACGCGAACACGTCGTCCCTCTCGCTCGCCTACGACGACTCGCTCGTCACGGGCGGCGGCGCTCCACTGACCGGCGTCGACAACGTCACCCGCGCCGCCTCCGGTGACCTGTACGTCGCGGAGGACGGCGGGAACATGGAGATCTGCCTGATCACCCCGGACGACACCGTCGCCCCGTTCCTGCGGATCAGCGGCCAGTCCGGCTCGGAGATCACCGGTCCGGCCTTCTCCCCGGACGGCAGGCGGCTCTACTTCTCCTCGCAGCGAGGGACCAGCGGAAGCTCCTCCGGTGGCATCACCTACGAGGTCACGGGGCCGTTCCGCTCCTGACCCACCCAGCACGGCAGCGAGTCGCGGAGCCGGCTCCGCGACTCGCTGCCCCGCCAGGTGTCAGGCCTCGCCCTGGGCCGTGGCCGGGTCCATCCAGACGACCTCCCAGATGTGGCCGTCCGGGTCCTGGAACGAGCGGCCGTACATGAAACCCATGTCCTGGGTCTCGTTGGCGGGCGACCCGCCGTTGGCGAGCGCCGCCTCGGCCATCTCGTCGACCTTCTCGCGGCTCTCCGCGCTCAGGGCGAGGAGAACCTCGGTCGTCCTCGAGGCGTCGGCGATCTCCTTCTTGGTGAAGTCCTTGAAGCGCGGCTCGCTGATGAGCATGGCGAAGATCGTGTCGCTGATGACCAGACAGGCCGTCGAGTCGTCGCTGAACTGCGGGTTGAAGCCGAAGCCGAGCTTCGCGAAGAAGTCCTTCGTGGTCCCGAGGTCCTTGACCGGCAGGTTCACGAAGATCATCTGAGGCTGAGACATGATGGGTCCACTCTTCCGTCCGGCACTCTGTGGTGCTCCCTCGCGCTCCGTGCGAGCGCTTACGACAGATAGACGGCGGCGGCGCGCGGAACTCATCGTTCCTGACGGGAGATCTTTCCGCGCGCCGTGACCCCCGTCCTGCGGGGACCCTCGCCTAGCGTCTCGGACATGAGCGGATCGACGGGCAGAAGGATCACCGAGAAGCTGTCGGACGAGGTCCTGCGCGGGGCCACCGGCCGGGACTGGGCCGGCTGGTTCGCCGTGCTCGACGCCTGGGACGCGACCCGGCGCAGCCACGCGGAGATCGCGGCGTTCCTCGGAACGGAACACAGGATGGGCGGCTGGTACGCCCAGTCGGTCACCGTCGGGTACGAGCAGGCGCGTGGCCTGCGCCAGGTCGGTCAGTCCTCGACCGGCGACTGGAACACCTCCGGCAGCCGGACCCTCGCGGCCGGCCCGGAGCGCGTCCTGGACGCCTTCACCGACCCGGAGCTGCGTGGGCGCTGGCTGCCCGGCGTGGACCTGTCCGTGCGCGGCCTGCGCCCCGGGAAGTCGCTGAGCGCCGGCTTCAGCGACGCGTCGGGGGACGCCGGGTGGCTCACGCTGTGGCTGGAGGAGCTGCCGGACGGCCGCACGCGCCTGGGCGTGGGCCACGGGAAACTGGCGGACGCGGAGGCGGTCGCCCGCTACAAGGCGTTCTGGAAGGAGCGCCTGGCCGCGCTGAAGTCGCTCCTGGAGGAGGAGCCCCGCTGACCTCACGGCACGGCGAGCGAGGCCCCGCCCCTGATCAGCGCGGCGCCCAGGGGAGTCAGGGTGTGCAGGACCGAGCTGCCGTGGCGCAGCGTGCGCACCAGGCCGGCCTCGCGCAGCACACAGGCGTGCTGGCTCGCCGAGGCCAGGGACACCCCGGTCCTGCGGGCCAGCTCGCTCGTCGTGCAGCCGTTGCCTATGGACCGCAGGACCGCGGAGCGGGTGTGGCCGACGAGCCGGCCGAGCCAGGGGCCGGGGCCGGGGTCGGCGGAGGCCGGGGCGCCGGGGTGGGTGACCGGGTAGACGAGGACCGGCGGGAGGGCCGGGTCCCTGTAGACCACCGGGGTACCCCGGCAGAAGAACGACGGCTGAAGGAGCAGGCCCCGCCCGTCGAGGCGCAGTTCCCGGTCGACGGGGTAGTCCGCCTCCAGCACGGGGGCGCGCCAGCGGATCATCGGCGGCAGGGTGGCCAGGAGTTCGTCCGCGCCGCCGTCCAGCAGGGCGCGGCCCCGGACGGCCCTGTCGGCCTCGACACTCGCCCGGATGTGCGGCCAGTACGGCTCGATCGCGGCGCGGTGGTAGGCGCGCAGGGTGGAGATGAGGCGTCCCAGCGGCTCCGTACGCCCCTCGGCCAGCGTCTCCGGGAGGGCGGCCGGCGCGTGTCCGCCGGCGGGGCGCCGCGCCGGGGAGCCGTTCCCGGCCAGCAGCCCGAGTTCCCCGCGGATACGGTCCGCGGGTGTGTCGCGCAGCGCCTCCATTCCGGCATCGAGCCCGAATGGCTCGGGACCTCCCCCGGAAGGCGTCAGGAAGTCCGGGAAATAGCCGCGGGGCGGAACGACCGCGGACAGCAGACGCGCTTCACCATTCAACCGGGTGCGGGATTCCTTCCGCCATTTACCGAACACCGTGGAACCCCTCCGGTCCCTCAACCGGTGGAAACTGAGAATGGTCTCCCACATCGCGTCCGGCCTCGTGGCCATCCGCACGCGCGAAAGGTCCACCCCGGACACATGGATACGCAGCACCGAACCCCCACCTGTTGCACCCGCAATTCCCCCCACCGAAGCGTATGCACAGCGTCACAGGAGGTCACCACGGGGTTTCGGCCACAGTTGAAATGTCTCGCCCGTATCGCCGCCAGCCGAAAAGCTGTACGACGTCGGGTACGCATCCGGCGTCACCGAAAGAGCGGGTGAGGGCCGTGGGGGGCTTTGCCTGTTCGGCGGCGGTGAACGACGGTGCGGCTCCGTACCCGGCAGGGGTAAGCGGGTGCGGTCCGGGGGTGGGGATCCCCGGGCCGCACCCAGGGCGCACGTTCCGGATTTGCGCACCGAACGGTGAAAAGCGAACGAACTTAATGGTTCGCTGTTCAATTGACGAAGCGGCGGCACCCCCGCACAGGGTGCCGCCGCTTCCGGGTAATCCGGCCCCGCCGTAGGAGCGATGAGGGTCTCGGTGATCCGACGGCGGAGCCGGAGGCGTACCGGCAGCCGGGTCTCAGCGGCTGTCGCTGCCCCGCGATTCGGCGGCGGCCCGGCCGGCTTCCAGTCGGGCGACCGGAATACGGAACGGCGAGCAGGAGACGTAGTCCAGGCCCACCTCGTGGAAGAAGTGCACCGACTCGGGGTCCCCGCCGTGCTCACCGCAGATGCCGAGCTTGAGGTCGGGACGGGTGGCCCGGCCGGCTTCCACGGCGCTGCGCACGAGGGCGCCGACACCGTCCTTGTCGATCGTCTCGAACGGCGACACCCCGAAGATGCCCTTCTCCAGGTACGCGGTGAAGAACGAGGCCTCCACGTCGTCGCGGGAGAAGCCCCACACCGTCTGGGTGAGGTCGTTCGTCCCGAAGGAGAAGAACTCTGCCGCCTCGGCGATCTGACCGGCGGTCAGCGCGGCGCGGGGCAGCTCGATCATCGTGCCGATGCTCAGCTTCAGCTCGGTGCCGGTGGCCGCCTCGACCTCCGCGATGACGCGATCGGCCTCCTCGCGGACGATCTCCAGCTCCTGGACCGTGCCGACGAGCGGAATCATGATCTCGGCGCGCGGGTCGCCCTTCGCGTTCTTGCGCTGGGCGGCGGCCTCCGCGATCGCACGGACCTGCATCGCGAAGAGGCCCGGGATGACCAGACCGAGACGGACGCCGCGGAGCCCCAGCATCGGGTTCTGCTCGTGGAGCTTGTGCACGGCCTGCAGCAGACGCAGGTCGTTCTCGTTGGCGTCCTTGCGGGACTCGGCGAGCGCGACCCGTACCGAGAGCTCGGTGATGTCGGGCAGGAACTCGTGCAGCGGCGGGTCGAGCAGCCGGACGGTCACGGGCAACCCGTCCATCGACTCGAACAGCTCGATGAAGTCGGCCTTCTGGAGCGGCAGCAGTGCGGCCAGCGCCGCCTCGCGCTCGTCGTCGGTGTCCGCGAGGATCAGCTTCTCGACCATCTCGCGGCGCTCGCCGAGGAACATGTGCTCGGTGCGGCACAGGCCGATGCCCTGGGCACCGAAGCGGCGGGCCCGCGCGGCGTCCTCGGCGTTGTCCGCGTTCGCCCGTACACGCAGCCGGCGCACCCGGTCGGCGTACGCCATGATCCGGTGCACGGCGGCGACGAGCTCGTCGGCGTCGTCGGCGCCCGCGTGCATGCGGCCCTCGAAGTACTCGACGACCGGGGACGGGACGACGGGCACCTCACCGAGGTACACCTTGCCGGTGGAACCGTCGACGGAGACGAGGTCGCCCTCCTCCACGACGGTCTCCCCGACCGTGAGACGGCGGCGCTTCGTGTCGACCTCGATCTCCTCGGCACCGCACACACAGGTCTTGCCCATGCCGCGGGCGACGACGGCGGCGTGCGAGGTCTTGCCGCCGCGCGAGGTCAGGATGCCCTCGGCGGCGATCATGCCGTCGAGGTCGTCGGGGTTGGTCTCCCGGCGGATGAGGATGACCTTCTCGCCCGACCGCGACCACTTGACTGCGGTGTACGAGTCGAAGACGGCCTTGCCCACGGCCGCGCCGGGGGACGCCGCGATGCCACGGCCCAGAAGCACGGTGGTGGCCGCGTCGTCGAAGCGCGGGAACATCAGCTGGGCGAGCTGGGCGCCGTTGACACGCTGGAGCGCCTCGGCCTCGTCGATGAGGCCCTGGTCGACGAGCTGGGTGGCGATGCGGAAGGCGGCACCGGCGGTGCGCTTGCCGACCCGGGTCTGGAGCATCCAGAGCTGACCGCGCTCGATGGTGAACTCGATGTCGCAGAGATCCTTGTAGTGGGTCTCCAGCGTCTCCATGATCTTCATCAGCTGGTCGTACGACGTCTTGTCGATCGACTCCAGGTCGGCGAGGGGCACCGTGTTGCGGATACCCGCGACGACGTCCTCGCCCTGCGCGTTCTGGAGGTAGTCGCCGTAGACGCCCTGGTGGCCGCTGGCCGGGTCACGGGTGAAGGCGACGCCCGTGCCGGAGTCGGGCCCGAGGTTGCCGAAGACCATCGAGCAGATGTTGACGGCCGTGCCGAGGTCGCCGGGGATCCTCTCCTGCCGGCGGTAGAGCTTGGCCCGGTCGGTGTTCCACGAGTCGAAGACCGCCTTTATGGCCAGGTCCATCTGCTCCCGCGGGTCCTGCGGGAAGTCCCGCCCGGCGTCCCGGGTGACGATCTTCTTGAACTGCTCGACCAGCTTCTTCAGGTCGGCCGCGTCGAGATCCACGTCGACCGTGACGCCCTTGGCCTGCTTCGCGGCCTCCAGCGCCTCCTCGAAGAGGTCACCGTCGACCCCCAGCACGGTCTTGCCGAACATCTGGATGAGGCGGCGGTACGAGTCCCAGGCGAAGCGCTCGTCGCCGGCCTGGGCGGCGAGGCCCACGACCGAGGCGTCGGAGAGGCCGATGTTGAGGACCGTGTCCATCATGCCGGGCATCGAGAACTTCGCACCGGACCGGACGGAGACCAGCAGCGGATCGTCCGCCTGACCGAGGTTCTTGCCCATCCGCTTCTCGAGGGCCTTGAGGTGCGCGCTCACCTCGTCGCGCAGTTCGGCCGGCTCGTCACCGCTGTCGAGGTAGACCTTGCAGGCCTCGGTGGTGATCGTGAAGCCCGGAGGAACGGGGAGCCCGAGATTGGTCATCTCGGCGAGGTTGGCACCCTTGCCGCCCAGAAGATCCTTCAGATCCTTGTTGCCCTCGGTGAAGTCGTAGACGAACTTCTGGGGTTCTTTGTTTTCCGACACGGGTCTCGACTCCTCGAGGACGCGGTGGCTGCCCTGACGGCGAGGAACATACCCAGATCGAAGGTGTCTGGGTACGGCCACGTGCGCGTCATGAGGTCTCAACCACCCGTCCGCCAGCAGATCGAAAGTAACGCGCCGACACCCCTTGACCAAGGGGTATGTTCACCTCTTGAAGTCATCATCACGAACAGTGTTCAATTGGGCTCGATGTTCGCACGCACAGTAACGGTTGCTTTGATCGATCAAAGTAAACCCACCTGGCACCCAGTGCCGCCATTTGAGAAGTACAGCGTCCACTCTGGCGCTCATCTGAGCCGACACCGCCTCAGGGGTGGCGAGAATCACGCTCCACCCCGCGCTCAGATGTCACCATACGGACGCCCGCAGGCCCACCGGAAGTCACCTCAGAGCTACTGCACTCGCACGGAACGTGAGAAGTGGTCGAGGGAGTGAGAGAGGGGACACGCGTCCGCGGCCCGATCGCAGCGGATTGCGCTGGATCCCACGAGAAAAGCCCGCTCATCTGAGCGGGCGTATCATGGGGCACTCGGTGCCCTGGGGCAGGGAGGCCGTTCAGCCGCCCGAGGTGTCCAGCTCCGCGTCGGCGCTCACGCCCGCGCAGTCGTACGGGTCCTTGAGCCACCCGTCCGGCAGCGCCACCCGGTTGTTGCCGGACGTACGCCCGCGAGGGCCGTCCGCGCCCTCCGGCCAGGGCTGGTCCAGGTCGAGCTCCTGGAGCTGCTCTCCCAGCTCCTCCAGCGACGAGGTGACAGCGAGCTTCCTGCGCATGTCCGAACCGACCGCGAAACCCTTGAGGTACCAGGCCACGTGCTTGCGGAAGTCGATCACGCCCCGGCTCTCGTCGCCGATCCACTCCCCCAGCAGCGTCGCGTGGCGCAGCATGACGTCCGCGACCTGGCGCAGGACGGGCGCCTGCCTCGTGCCCGTGCCTTCGAAGGCGCTGACGAGGTCACCGAAGAGCCAGGGACGCCCCAGGCAGCCGCGGCCGACGACGACGCCGTCACAGCCCGTCTCACGCATCATGCGCAGGGCGTCGTCGGCGCTCCAGATGTCGCCGTTGCCGAGGACGGGGATCTCGGGGACGTGCTCCTTGAGCCGCGCGATGGCGTCCCAGTCGGCCGTGCCGCCGTAGTGCTGGGCGGTGGTCCGGCCGTGCAGGGCGACGGCCGTCACACCCTCCTCGACGGCGATGCGGCCGGCGTCGAGGTAGGTGATGTGGTCGTCGTCGATGCCCTTGCGCATCTTGATGGTGACCGGGAGATCGCCGGCCTCGGCGACCGCCTCGCGGAGGATCGCGCGGAGGAGGGGCCGCTTGAACGGGAGGGCGGAGCCTCCGCCCTTGCGGGTGACCTTGGGTACGGGACAGCCGAAGTTCAGGTCGATGTGGTCGGCGAGGTCCTCGTCGACGATCATGCGGACCGCCTTGCCGACGGTGACCGGATCCACCCCGTAGAGCTGGATGGAGCGCGGTGTCTCGCTCGCGTCGAAGTGGATGAGCTGCATGGTCTTCTCGTTGCGCTCGACCAGCGCCCGCGTGGTGATCATCTCGCTGACGAACAGACCCTTGTTGCCCGAGAACTCACGGCACAGGGTGCGGAAGGGCGCGTTGGTGATGCCGGCCATGGGCGCGAGCACGACCGGTGGCTGCACGGTGTGCGGGCCGATCCGGAGCAGCGGGAGGGCAGGGGCGAGCGTGGTCATGGCCCCATTGTCCCGCACGCCGACGGCGGTGCGGGCCCCGGCCGGGCCCGGCAGCCCCGTCCGGGGCGGGACACGGCCCTGACGGCGCCCCGGGCCCGCGGACGCCCCGCACGGGCACGGGCGACGGGCACGGGCCCGGATCACCGAGGTGATCCGGGCCCGTGGTCGTACGGGTGGTGCGAGGAGATCAGCTGCCGGCCTGCGCGTCCTGCGCCGGGGCGGCCTCGGCGGCGGCGGCGCGCTCACGCATCTTGCGCACCAGCTCCTGCTTCTTGTCCTCGGCGGCCTTGCGGTCGTCGTTGCGCGCGGGGTTCGCGCCCTGCTGTTCGGCGCGGGACAGCTTCTTGCGCTGCCCGCCCACGCCGAGGAGGTTGTTGCGGCTCTTGGCCACGGGGTTCTCCCATTCGTAGTGAGGAAGTGAGGATGACGTGTCGTGTATCGATCCGATGGGCGACGGGCGGGGCCCGTCGCGCTCTCACTCGTAGATCTGGAAGAACGAAGACATGCCGAAAATGTACCCCGGCCCAAGGGGTGCCTCATCCGGTTTTTTCGGCCAGGGCCCCGGGCGGCTCAGGCGGTCGGGTCGACCGTGGCCTGGTGGGCCTCGGTCAGGTGTTCCTCGGCCTTCAGCCAGGGCAGGAACTGCGTCCCCCTGCGCCATCCGCAGGTGTCGCAGGTCAGCTGCCGCTGCATCCCCGACTTCGCTACGCGGACGACGTGTTCACGGCCGTGCTGGTCCCATCTGCTGACCTTGCTCGTGGTCATGGACGGCATCCTGGCCTCCCTGTGGACGAGTGCGCCCAGTGTGCCCGAAGCCCCCGGTTCCGTGGGCGGAACCGGGGGCTTCGGGCTGGATACCGGGTGCGGTCAGCAGCCCAGCAGGCGGGAGCCGAGGTAGCTCTGGATCTGGTCCAGGGAGACGCGCTCCTGCTTCATCGTGTCGCGCTCGCGCACGGTCACGGCGTTGTCGTCGAGGGTGTCGAAGTCGACGGTGACGCAGAACGGCGTGCCGATCTCGTCCTGGCGGCGGTAGCGACGGCCGATGGCACCGGCGTCGTCGAACTCGATGTTCCAGTTCTGCCGGAGGTCGGAGGCCAGGCCCTTGGCCTTCGGCGACAGCTGCGGGTTGCGGGACAGCGGCAGGACGGCGACCTTGACCGGCGCGAGGCGCGGGTCGAGACGCATCACGGCGCGCTTCTCCATGACGCCCTTGGCGTTGGGGGCCTCGTCCTCGCTGTAGGCGTCGAGGAGGAAGGCCAGCATCGAGCGGCCGACACCGGCCGCGGGCTCGATGACGTACGGCGTGTAGCGCTCGCCCTTCTCCTGGTCGAAGTAGGAGAGATCCGTACCGGACGCCTTGGAGTGGGCGGTGAGGTCGTAGTCGGTGCGGTTGGCGACGCCCTCCAGCTCGCCCCACTCGCTGCCGCCGAAGCGGAAGCGGTACTCGATGTCAGCGGTGCGCTTGGAGTAGTGGGAGAGCTTCTCCTGCGGGTGCTCGAACCACCGCATGTTCTCCTCGCGCATGCCCAGGCCGGTGTACCAGTTCCAGCGCTGCTCCATCCAGTACTCCTGCCACTGCTCGTCCTCGCCCGGCTTGACGAAGAACTCCATCTCCATCTGCTCGAACTCGCGCGTGCGGAAGATGAAGTTGCCCGGAGTGATCTCGTTCCGGAAGGACTTGCCCATCTGCGCGATGCCGAACGGCGGCTTCTTGCGCGAGGTCTGCAGCACCTGGCCGAAGTTGGTGAAGATGCCCTGCGCGGTCTCGGGGCGCAGGTAGGCGACCGAGCCGGTGTCCTGGGTGGGGCCGAGGTGGGTGGAGAGGAGCCCCGAGAACGCCTTGGGCTCCGTGAAGGTGCCCTTGTTGCCGCAGTTGGGGCAGTTGAGGTCGGCCAGGCCGTTGACGGGCGGCTTGCCGTGCTTCTCCTCGTACGCCTCCTCCAGGTGGTCGGCGCGGTAGCGCTTGTGGCAGGAGGTGCACTCGGTGAGCGGGTCGGAGAAGGTGGCGACGTGTCCGGAGGCGACCCAGACCTCGGAGGCCAGGATGACCGACGAGTCGATGCCGACCACGTCCTCGCGCGCGGTGACCATGTAACGCCACCACTGGCGCTTGAGGTTCTCCTTCAGCTCGACGCCCAGCGGCCCGTAGTCCCAGGCGGCCTTCTGGCCGCCGTAGATCTCACTGCAGGGGTAGACGAAGCCACGGCGCTTGCTCAGGCTGACGATGGTGTCGATCTTGTCGGCGGCCACGGTGCTCTCTTCATTACGACGGCGAAATGGGACAGGGGTCGCTCGAAGCGCCTCGGTGGGGGGTTCTTATCGGGGAGACGGGCGGGCGAATGACTCAGATTAGCGGCGGTCACACCCCTTGGATCAAATCGGTGGGGGGTCCCGTCGCGTTCGGGTTGTGATCCAGGCATCTCAACAGCTTTATTGACAATCGTTTCCAGTGTTGATGAAAATGGATGTCATGAACGTACGCCGCCTCATACCCACCACCGCCGTCGCCGGAGCAGTCGTCCTCGGTCTCACCGCACTGTCCGCCTGTTCCTCCTCCGACGCGGCCGACGGCGCGGGAAAGAGCGCGGACAAACTGGACGTGGTGGCGTCCTTCTACCCGATGCAGTTCCTGGCCGAGGAGATCGGCGGTTCGCACGTCTCCGTCACCTCGCTGACCAAGCCGGGCGTGGAGCCGCACGACCTCGAGCTCAGCCCCCGGCAGATCGGCGAGCTGGGCGAAGCCGACTACCTCCTCTTCCTCAAGGGCATCCAGCCGGCCGTCGACGACGCCGTGGCGCAGGCCGGCGTGAAGAACACCGTGGACGCGGCGGAGCTCACCACGCTCGAGAACCACGGAGCCGAGGTCGACGGCCACGCGCACGAGGAGGGCGAGGAGCACGCCCACGAAGGCGAGGAGCACGCCGACGAGCACGCCCACGAGGGCGAGGAGCACACCCACGAGGGAGCCGACCCGCACATCTGGCTGGACCCCGTGAAGTACGCGGAGGTCGCCGAGGGGGTCGGCAAGTCCCTGGAGAAGGCGGACCCCGACCACGCCGCGGACTACCGCAAGAACACCGATACGCTGGTCGCCCAGCTGAACGACCTGAACAAGGCATACGAGACCGGGCTGAAGGACACCGAGACGAAGACCTTCATCACCACCCACTCCGCCTTCGGCTACCTCGCCGAGCGTTACGGCCTCGTCCAGCAGGGCATAGCCGGCATCGACCCCGAGGCCGAGCCCAGCCCGGCGCGGATCGACGAGATCCACGCCGTCGCGGAGAAGAACAAGGCCACCACCGTCTTCTTCGAGACGCTCGCCAGCGACAAGACCGCCAAGACACTGGCGAAGGACCTCGGCCTGAAGACCGGCGTCCTGGATCCCCTGGAGGGAATCACGGACAAGTCCGCGGGTGCTGACTACGTCGAGGTCATGAAGTCCAACCTCACCGCGCTGCAGAAGGCCCTCGGCGCGAAGTGACCCCCGAACCACCCCCAGCAGCACCGGAGGCGATCGTGCCCGAGCCCAGTACGCCAGAACCCGTGATCAGCCTGCGCGGAGCCACGGCGACGCTCGGCGCACGCCCGGTGCTGCGCGGTGTCGACCTCACCGTCCACCGCGGCGAGGTCGTGGCACTGCTCGGCGCCAACGGGTCCGGCAAGTCCACCGCCGTACGCTCCGTCATCGGCCAGGTGCCGCTCACCGGCGGCACGGTCGAGCTGTTCGGCACGCCGCTGCGGCGCTTCCGCCAGTGGGCCCGCGTGGGATACGTACCGCAGCGCACCACGGCGGCGGGCGGCGTACCCGCCACGATCCGCGAGGTCGTCGCCTCCGGGCGCCTGTCCCGTACGAAGCTCCGGCTGCCCGGCCGGGCGGACCGGGCGGCCGTGGACCGGGCCATCGAGCTCGTCGGCCTCACCGACCGCGCCAAGGACTCCGTGAACGCCCTCTCCGGGGGCCAGCACCAGCGGGTCCTCATCGCCCGCGCGCTCGCCTCCGAGCCCGAGGTGCTGATCATGGACGAGCCGATGGCCGGCGTCGACCTGGCCAGCCAGGAGATCCTCGCCACGACGCTGCGCGAGCAGGTCGCCGGCGGGGCGACGGTGCTGCTCGTCCTGCACGAGCTGGGTGCCCTGGAACCGCTGATCGACCGGGCGATCGTCCTGCGCGACGGCTGCGTCATGTACGACGGGCCGCCTCCCGAGGCAGTGGGCCAGCACGCGCTGCCCGGCCACGACCACGTACACCCCCACGCGGCCTCCGAGCCCGTCCGGACGGGACTGCTGAGCTGATCATGCTGGAATTCCTGAACCCCCCGTTCATGCAGCGGGCCCTGATCGCGGCCGTCCTGGTCGGGATCACCGCCCCCGCCATCGGCATCTACCTGGTCCAGCGCCGCCAGGCCCTGATGGGCGACGGCATCGGGCACGTGGCGATGACCGGCGTCGGCCTCGGCTTCCTGCTCTCCACCAACCCCGTCTGGATGGCGACGCTCGTCGCCGTGGCCGGCTCGGTCGTCATGGAACTGATCCGCTGGTACGGACGCACGCGGGGCGACATCGCCCTGGCCATGCTGTTCTACGGCGGCATGGCGGGCGGGGTGATGCTGATCAACCTCTCGGACACCGGCTCCAACGCCAACCTGACGTCGTTCCTCTTCGGCTCCCTGTCGACGGTCTCCGAGGAGGACGTCACCGCGATCGTCGTGCTGGCCGCCTTCGTCGTGCTGGTCACCGTGGGTCTGCGGCGGCAGCTGTTCGCCGTCAGCCAGGACGAGGAGTTCGCCCGGGTCACCGGGCTGCCGGTCCGCGTGCTCAACCTGCTGGTCGCGGTGACGGCGGCGGTCACCGTCACGGTGGCGATGCGGGTCGTCGGTCTGCTGCTGGTCAGCGCGCTGATGGTGGTGCCGGTCGCCGCCGCACAGCAGATCTCGAAGTCCTTCAAGGTGACGTTCGTCCTGGCCGTCGTCATCGGCACGGCCGTCACCCTGGCCGGGACCGTGACCTCGTACTACCAGGACGTACCGCCCGGCGCGACGATCGTGCTGCTGGCGATCGCCGCGTTCGTCGTGCTGACGGCACTCGCCACGCCGCTGGCCCGCAGGCGTGCCAGGGGCCGCGAGAACGAGGCGGACCGGTGCACCCTTGAGGTACCGGCGGCCCGCCCGGCGTCGGACGACGTGCGGGTGTGACCGTGCCGCCGGTACGGGCTGGCACAATGGCCCGACATACGCACGGGCGACACGAGGAGGCAGCTGTGGCGACGGCGCCGATCAGCGGCACGAACGCGGCTCCGGTGCGCGGCCGGTCCACCCGGCAGCGGGCGGCGGTCGCGGCGGCGCTCGACGAGGTCGACGAGTTCCGCAGTGCCCAGGACCTGCACGACGTGCTCAAGCACCGCGGTGACTCGGTAGGGCTGACCACCGTCTACCGCACGCTCCAGTCGCTCGCCGACGCGGGCGAGGTCGACGTCCTGCGCACGACCGACGGCGAGGCCGTCTACCGGCGCTGCTCGACCGGTGACCACCATCACCACCTGGTCTGCCGTGTCTGCGGCAAGGCCGTCGAGGTCGAGGGCCCCGCCGTGGAGCAGTGGGCCGAGACCATCGCCTCGCAGCACGGCTACGTGAACGTGGCCCACACGGTGGAGATCTTCGGGACCTGCGGAGACTGCGCGGGCGCCGAGGACTGACCTCCGGCGGGCGCAGGACGACCGTCCCGGAGGGGGCCCGGTTCCGGGCCCCCTCCTCGCGGTCTCAGCCCTTGGTGATGTCCTCGGCACCGCCGAAGCGCCGGTCACGGCGGGCGAACTCCAGGCAGGCGTTCCACAGGTCCCGGCGGTCGAAGTCCGGCCACAGGACGTCCTGGAAGACCATCTCGGCGTACGCGCTCTGCCAGATCAGGTAGTTGGACGTGCGCTGCTCACCGCTGGGGCGCACGAAGAGGTCCACGTCCGGCATGTCCGGGTAGTAGATGTACTTGGCGAACGTCTTCTCGTTGACCTTCGACGGGTCGAGCCTCCCGGCCGCGACATCCTCCGCGATGCGCTGCGCGGCGTCGGCGATCTCGGCCCGGCCGCCGTAGTTGACGCAGAAGTACAGCGTCATCCTGTCGTTGTCCTTGGTCTGCTCCTGGGCGACCTGGAGCTCCTGGACGACGGACTTCCACAGCTTCGGCATGCGGCCGACCCAGCGGATACGGATGCCCAGCTCGTCCATCTCGTCCCGGCGGCGGCGGATGACGTCCCGGTTGAAGTCCATCAGGAACTTCACCTCGTCCGGCGAGCGCTTCCAGTTCTCCGTGGAGAACGCGTACAGCGAGAGGTTCTTGACGCCCATCTCGATGCAGCCCTTGAGGACGTCCATGACGACGCCTTCACCGACCTTGTGACCCTCGGTGCGCGGAAGGCCCCGCTCCTTGGCCCAGCGGCCGTTGCCGTCCATCACGACGGCGACGTGCTTGGGCACCAGGTCGCCGGGGATCTTCGGCGGGGTGGCACCGGAGGAGTGCGGCTCGGGGGTCTTGTACTCACGCCGGTTCCGGCCGCCGAGCATCCCGCGTACTGCCATGGGCTTCTCTCGTCTCCCTGTGTCAATTCTCTACGTACCGCAGCGAGCGCAGGCCGCGCTCCAGATGCCAGTGCAGATAGGCGGACACGAGCCCGCTCCCCTCCCTGACATGACGCGCCTCGGACGCGTCCGCCGTCTCCCAGTCACCGGTGAGCAACGCGCTCAGCAGCTGAAGGGCCTCCGCCGAGGGTACGACGCTGCCGGGCACCCGGCAGTCGCCGCATACGGCACCGCCGGCCGCGACGGAGAAGAACCGGTTCGGACCGGGCATTCCGCACCTGGCGCAGTCGTCGAAGCTGGGGGCGTAGCCGTTGACGGCCAGGGAGCGCAGCAGGAACGCGTCCAGGATCAGATTCGGCGCGTGCTCGGCGCGCGCGAGGGTGCGGAGTCCGCCGACGAGCAGCAGGTACTGCTGGACCGCGGGTTCGCCCTCGTGGTCGGTGAACCGCTCGGCGGTCTCCAGCATCGCGGTGCCCGCGGTGTAGCGGCCGTAGTCGGAGACGATGCCGCCACCGTACGGAGCGATCGTCTCGCTCTGGGTGCACAGGGGGAGCCCGCGTCCGATCAGCTCGCTGCCGCGCGCGAAGAACTGCACGTCCACGTGGGAGAAGGGTTCGAGCCGCGCCCCGAACTTGGACTTGGTGCGGCGCACCCCGCGCGCCACGGCACGCACCCGCCCGTGGCCGCGGGTCAGGATCGTGATGATCCGGTCGGCCTCGCCCAGCTTCTGCGTACGCAGCACGACGCCGTCGTCCCGGAACAAGCTCATGCGCCCATTGTCGCGCACCGGGGCCCCCGGAGAGCCCGCGAGGCCCTGCGCGGGGCCTCGGAGAGCCTCGCGGGGCCCTGCGGCGGCCCTACGAGGGCGTACGCGCCGCCTCGAGCAGCTTGGCGGTGTCCGCGGGGCAGAGCTGGAGGGCGCTGCCCACCGTCGTCAGCACGTGGCGCTCCGCCTGGGTGTAGGGGCCGTCGGCGAGCGCGATCCTGGCGCCCCGCAGCAGGACCGCCTCGCGGCCGGGCACGGCCAGGTGCGGCGCGAGCGGCTCCAGGACCTCGTGCAGCTCGATGGCGAGGGCGGCGCCGCAGGCCTCGGCCGCCGGGTCGGTACCGTCACACGGCCCCGTGTCGGCGGCGAGCACCTCGACGATGGTGAACAGCTGTTCCTGCGAGCAGTCGTCGAGTCCCGCGTCACGGACGACGGCCGCGGCGGTCTCCAGGACCGTGCGCGAGGTGGTGCCGCCCGCGGCGAGCACGGCCAGCGTGACCGTGTGCACGGCCTCCCGCAGCATGGCGGAGAAGCGGGTGGTGGTGGGGTGGTCGAGGGTGTCGGGCGCGAAGTGCGTCCCGCAGGCCGCACAGGCGACGACAGGGCCGGCGCTGCCCCGGGCCAGCAGTGGCAGACCGAGGACGGTGAGGCGGTGGCGGCCGGTGAGACGCCGGTAGTTGCGGTCACCCCCGCAGCACGGGCAGAAGAACTCCCCGTCCCCGACGGTGTCCCAGACGGTACGGATGCCGTAGATGCGCAGTCCCCTGGCGCGATGTCCTTTGGCTGCCCGCACGTCGCACACCTCCGTAACTCCCCCGTAGCCCTTCGGACACGGGAGGTGCCCCCGGGCAACATTGCCGCGTTGGACGTGATGTTAGCCACATGTGTGTCGTGACGTCAGCATCCCGGACGTCACAACACCGGGATATGGCCGAACCCCGCCCACCCGCGAGGGGTGAACGGGGCTCTCAGGTCACGCAGTTCGCCGGCGTAACGGGCGTATGCCCGGAATGCCGTGCGACGGCGTCAGCGGGACGCGCGGTTGACCGCGGAGACGACCGCCTTGAGCGAGGCGCGTGTGGTGTTGGCGTCGATACCGATGCCCCACAGCACCTTGCCGTCGATCGCGCACTCGATGTAGGAGGCCGCCTGTGCGCTCGCACCCTCGCTCATCGTGTGCTCGGTGTAGTCCAGCAGACGGGCGTCGATGCCGATGGCCTGCAGCGCCTCGAAGAACGCGGAGATCGGGCCGTTGCCCGTGCCGGTCAGCACCGTGTCCGCGCCGTCGACGGTGGCCTCGACGGTGATCGTGTCCTGGCCGTCGGTGCCCGTGGTCGTCTGGCCGGAACGGATCTGCACGCGCCCCCAGGCGTTCTCGGGGCTCGGCAGGTACTCGTCCCGGAAGGTCGACCAGATCTGGGCCGGCGTGACCTCGCCGCCCTCGGCGTCGGTCTTGGCCTGAATGATCCGGGAGAACTCGATCTGCATGCGGCGCGGCAGGTCCAGCTTGTGGTCGTTCTTCAGGACGTAGGCGATCCCGCCCTTGCCGGACTGCGAGTTGACCCGGATGACCGCCTCGTAGGACCGGCCGACGTCCTTCGGGTCGATCGGCAGGTACGGCACCGCCCACTCGATGTCGTCGACGGTCTTCCCCTGGGAGGCGGCGTCGGCCTCCATGGCGTCGAAGCCCTTCTTGATGGCGTCCTGGTGGGAGCCGGAGAAGGCGGTGTAGACCAGGTCGCCCGCGTAGGGGTGGCGCGGGTGGACCTCCATCTGGTTGCAGTACTCGCTGGTGCGGCGGATCTCGTCGATCTGCGAGAAGTCGATCTGCGGGTCCACGCCCTGCGAGAAGAGGTTCATGCCCAGGGTGACCAGGTCGACGTTCCCGGTGCGCTCGCCCTGGCCGAACAGGCATCCCTCGATGCGGTCGGCGCCCGCCATGATCGCCAGTTCGGCGGCGGCGACGGCGGTGCCCCGGTCGTTGTGCGGGTGGACGGACAGGCAGACGTACTCGCGGCGGCTCAGGTTGCGGGACATCCACTCGAAGCGGTCCGCGTGGGTGGACGGCGTCGAACGCTCCACGGTGGCGGGCAGGTTGAGGATGATCTCGCGGCCCTCCTCGGGCTGCCAGACGTCACAGACGGCCTCGCAGACCTCCAGGGCGAAGTCCAGCTCGGTGTCGGTGAAGATCTCCGGGCTGTACTGGTAGCCGAAGACCGTCTCGTCACCCAGGATCTTGTCCGCGTACTCCATGACCAGACGGGTGCCGTCCACGGCGATCTGCTTGACCTCCTCCTTCGAGCCGCGGAAGACCACGCGGCGGAAGGTGGGTGCGGTGGCGTTGTACAGGTGGACGGTGGCGCGCCGGGCACCGACCAGTGACTCGACGGTGCGCTCGATCAGCTCTTCGCGGGCCTGCGTCAGGACGGAGATCGTCACGTCCTCGGGGATCGCGCCCTCTTCGATGATGGAGCGTACGAACGCGAAGTCGGTCTCGCCGGAGGACGGGAAGCCGACCTCGATCTCCTTGTAGCCCATGCGGACCAGCAGGTCGAACATCTCGCGCTTACGGGCCGGCGACATGGGGTCGATCAGGGCCTGGTTGCCGTCGCGCAGATCGGTGGACAGCCAGCGGGGCGCCCGGGTGATGCGGTTGTCCGGCCAGGTGCGGTCGGAGATCTCCACGGCCTCGTAGCCGCGGTACTTGTGGACCGGCATCCCGGAAGGCTTCTGCAGCTGCTTCGCGTTGGTCACCGGCGTGGGGCCACCGACGGGGGTGACGGCATCGGTGTGCACGGGGGAATTCACTGCGGTCATGGCGTACGGCTCCTCTGAGGTCCAGCAGGGGCGGCCGACTGTGTCGCTGCAACAGCGAACTCCGCGGGGAGGGAGCCGGCCTACGACTACAGGCCCTCGCCGCGGCAGCTAAGAAGGAGCAGCCCGAAACGCATGATGCGGCAACACTAACCGAGGGGCGCCTGGTGCGTCGGTCCGTATCAGTATGCGGGATCGAGCCGTCATGAAGGCAGAACGGTGATACATCACTCTATTTCGTCAATCGCGATCGCAACCAGTGACACCGCGATGACCGAGTGCCACAGTCAATTGCATGCAGCCTCGACCGAACAACGGGTTCCAGCCCGTCTTCTGCACCATCGTGCCGCCCCACGTCCTCGACAAGCTGTCCCAGGCCGACGACCCGCTCCTGGCAGATCCCGCACGGCGCACCCTGGAGGCCGACGGGGCCCGGCGTCACCACCGGCGGGTGACCGCGCTGGCCCGGACCCCCCGGGCCACCCGCACCTCCGCCCCGGTCCCCACCAAGCCCCACCGCACCCTGTACGACTGCCGCCACGGCACGGACCTGCCGGGCGTCAAGGTCCGTGACGAGGGCGACGAACCCACCGGGGACGCCGGCGTCAACCGCGCGTACGCGGGACTCGGCGCCACCTTCGACCTGCTGCTCAACGAGTACGGCCGCAGCTCGATCGACGGCAAGGGGCTGCCGCTCATCGGCTCCGTGCACTACGACGAGAAGTACAACAACGCGTTCTTCGACGGGGAGCAGATGGTCTTCGGGGACGGCGACGGGGAGATCTTCCTCGACTTCACCCTCGCCATCGACGTGATCGCCCACGAACTGGCGCACGGTCTCACCCAGTACACGGCCAACCTGACGTACGAGGGCCAGTCGGGCGCGCTCAACGAGTCCGTGTCGGACGTCTTCGGCTCCCTGGTCAAGCAGTACTCACTGGGCCAGAGTGCGGAACAGGGCGACTGGCTGATCGGAGCGGGACTGCTCGCCCCCCGGGTCGACGGCGTCGCGCTGCGCTCGATGAAGGCCCCGGGGACGGCGTACGACGACGATGTGCTCGGCAAGGACCCGCAGCCCGCGTCGATGGACGACTACGTCGAGACGGACGAGGACAACGGCGGGGTCCACATCAACTCCGGCATCCCGAACCGCGCCTTCCACCTGCTGGCCACCGCGCTCGGCGGCAACGCGTGGGAGCGGGCCGGCCGGATCTGGTTCGACGTGCTGACCGGCGGCGAACTGGCCCAGGACGCGTCCTTCAGGGACTTCGCCAAGCTGACCGTCGCGGCGGCGCAGCACAGGTTCGGGGAGGGTGACGAGGCCGAGGCGGTACTGAAGGCGTGGTCGGAGGTGGGCGTGCCGACCCGGTGACCGGGTAGGTAGACGCGGGGCCGTCCGGGCGGGGTCAGTCAGGAGCCAGTACGCATGCGCATTCAGGTGAGCCGGACCGGCGGGTTCGCCGGCATCGCACGGCACGGCGAGGTCGAGACCTCGGGGCGGCCCGACGCCGCCGGGTGGGAAGCGCTGGCCGAGGCAGCGCTCGCCACCGGCCGGGACGGCCCGCCCGCAGGGGTGCCGGACGGTTTCCGCTACCGGATCACGGTGGGTGACCGGACGGTCGAGTGCGCGGACCCGCGACTGTCCGAGGCCCAGCGGACGCTGATCTCCCGGGTGCTGAAAGAAGGCGCGTAGGCACGGCCCCGGCCGCCCGTGGGGCGTCCGGGGCCGGAAGACCTGCTCAGAATCCCAGCTTGCGCAGCTGCTTCGGGTCCCGCTGCCAGTCCTTGGCGACCTTCACGTGCAGGTCCAGGAAGACAGGCGTGCCCAGCAGGGCCTCGATGTGCTTGCGCGACTTCGTGCCGACGTCCTTGAGCCGCTTCCCCTTCGGGCCGATGATGATGCCCTTCTGGCTGGGACGCTCGATGTAGACGTTCGCGTGGATGTCCAGCAGCGGCTTGTCCGCGGGCCGGTCCTCGCGCGGCAGCATCTCCTCGACGACGACCGCGATGGAGTGCGGCAGTTCGTCCCGTACGCCCTCCAGCGCGGCCTCGCGGATGAGCTCGGCGACCATGACCATCTCGGGCTCGTCGGTGAGGTCGCCCTCCGGGTAGAGCGGGGGGCTCTCGGGCAGCAGCGGAGCGATCAGGTCGGCGAGCAGGCCCACCTGCTGGTCCTTGACCGCGGAGACCGGAATGATCTCCGCCCACTCGAAACCGAGCTCCTCGCCGAGGCGGGACACGGCCAGGAGCTGCTCGGCGAGCGCCTTGGAGTCGACCAGGTCGGTCTTGGTGATGATCGCGATCTTCGGGGTCTTCTTGATCCCGGCGAGTTCCTTGATGATGAACTTGTCGCCGGGGCCGAGCTTCTGGTCGGCGGGCAGGCAGAAGCCGATGACGTCGACCTCGGCCCAGGTGGTCCGTACGACGTCGTTGAGCCGCTCCCCGAGCAGCGTGCGCGGCTTGTGAAGGCCGGGCGTGTCCACCAGGATCAGCTGGGCGTCGTCGCGGTGCACGATCCCTCGCACCGTGTGCCTGGTGGTCTGGGGGCGGTTGGAGGTGATCGCCACCTTCTGACCGACCAGAGCGTTCGTGAGGGTGGACTTGCCCGCGTTGGGGCGGCCCACGAAGCAGGCGAAGCCGGCCCGGTGGGGGGCGGTGTTCTCAGCCTGCTGCGCAGCAGCTTCTGTGTTCGGTCGAGCGCTCATGGCGCCCATTCTCCCCGATCCGGGCGGCGGCGTTGCACAGCAGGGCGCCGCCGACCCGAATCAGCCCGCGGTGACCGTGGCCCGGAGCGTCCCGTCGGGGCCCGCGAGCAGCACGGGCGTACCGGGCCCGCCCAGGTCGCGGACGGCGGCCCGGTCGGCGTCCGAGGCGGCTTCGGCCTCGGAGACGACGGCCGCCGCCTCCAGGGACGTGGCCCCGCTCGCCACCGCCATCGCGACGGCGGTCTGCAGCGCGCTGAGCTGCAGCGACTCCAGGGCCACCGTGCCGGCGGCATACGTACGTCCCGTCTCGTCCCGCACCGCCGCGCCCTCGGGCACTCCGTTGCGGGCCCGGACGCTGCGAGCCAGGGTGACGATCTTGCGGTCCTCGGCGCCGAGGCCGGTGCTGTCGGTCATGTGCTGAGCATACGAAGGGGACATGCACCCCCCTCGCAACGGGGTCCGTCCGGCCCGGCCCGGGGCACCCCGGGCCGGGCGTCGGGCGAGTCCCCCGGCGCCACGGCCCGGCCGTCGGCAGCGGGCGGCCCTACGGCCGGTCGAGGCGCAGCCGTTCCGCCTTGGGGAGCCCGGCGACCACCAGGTCGTAGCTGTCCTCCACCAGCTCCCGGACCATCCGGTCCGGGAGACCGGAGACCGTCACGGTGTTCCAGTGCCGCTTGTTCAGGTGCCAGCCGGGTACGACCGCTGTGTACTCCTTGCGCAGCCGCAACGCCTCGTCCGGGTCGCACTTGAGGCTCACCGTCAGCGGCCGCGCGTCGAGCACACTGAGGGCGAACATCTTCCCCAGGACCTTGAAGACCGAGGCCTCGGGCCCGAAGGGGAACTCCTCCGCGCTCGCGTTGAACTCCAGGCAGAACGCGCGCAGTTCCTGGGGAGTCATGCCGACTCCACTCCCTCCGGTTCCACCAGCACCGTGACGATCTTGTTCCTGCGGCCCGCCGGGGACTCCGCGGTGAGACGGAGCTTGCGCCCGTCGGGGAGGTCGACGAGGGAGGATGCTCCGGAGATCGGGACCCGGCCGAGCGCCTTCGCCAGCAGTCCGCCGACCGTTTCCACGTCCTCGTCGTCGTACGCGTCGAGGCCGAACAGCTCCCCGAGGTCGCCGATGTCGAGCCGCGCGGTCACCCTGAAGCAGCCGTTCTCCAGCTCCTGGACCGGCGGGAGTTCGCGGTCGTACTCGTCGGTGATCTCGCCGACGATCTCCTCGAGGATGTCCTCGATGGTGACGATGCCGGCTGTGCCGCCGTACTCGTCGATGACGACGGCGACGTGGCTGCGGTCCTGCTGCATCTCGCGCAGCAGGTCACCGGCGTTCTTGGTGTCGGGGACGAACGCGGCGGGGCGCATGGCCGTGGAGACCAGGTCCGCCTCCGCGTCCCTGTTGATGTGCGTCTTGCGGACCAGGTCCTTGAGGTAGACGATCCCGACGATGTCGTCCTCGTTCTCCCCGGTGACCGGGATCCGCGAGAAGCCGGAGCGCAGCGCGAGGGTCAGTGCCTGACGGACCGTCTTGTACCGCTCGATGCAGACCAGGTCGGTGCGGGGGACCATGACCTCGCGCACGAGGGTGTCGCCGAGCTCGAAGACCGAGTGCACCATGCGGCGTTCCTCGTCCTCGATGAGCGACTCCTGCTCGGCGAGGTCGACCATCGCCCGCAGCTCGGCCTCACTGGCGAAGGGTCCCTTGCGGAAGCCCTTGCCCGGGGTCAGCGCGTTGCCGAGGAGGATCAGCAGCTGCGGGACCGGCCCCATGATCCTGGCCAGCGGCAGCAGGACGTACGCCGCGGCCGTGGCGGTGTTCAGCGGGTGCTGACGGCCGATGGTGCGCGGCGAGACCCCGATGGCGACGTAACTGACGAGGACCATGACCCCCATGGCGAGGGCCAGCGCCTGCCAGGTCTCCTGCAGCTCCTTGAGGCAGGCGTACGTGACGAGCACGCCGGCCGACATCTCGCACGCCACGCGGACGAGCAGCGCCACGTTGAGATAGCGGGTGGGGTCGGCCGCGACCTGTTCCAGCTTGGCGCTGCCGCGGCGCCCCGCCCGCACGGCCTCGGCCGCGCGGAAGCTCGACGTGCGCGCGATCCCGGCCTCGGCGCAGGCCGCGAGCCAGCCGACGACGATCAGCAGGACGGCGCCGGAGATCAGGGGGACGCTCACGAGACGGTGGGGGCGGGGGACGGCCCGGTCAGCCCGTGCTCACCGCGCCAGCCGTCGACGATGGCCGCCTGGAGGCCGAACATCTCGGCCTTCTCGTCCGGCTCCTCATGGTCGTAGCCGAGGAGGTGCAGCACTCCGTGGACCGTGAGGAGCTGCAGTTCCTCGTCCATGGAGTGCTGGGTCTCCGCGTCCTCGCCCTGCTTCTTCGCGACCTCCGGGCAGAGCACGATGTCACCGAGGAGCCCCTGCGGGGGCTCCGCGTCGTCCTTGGCCGGGGGACGGAGCTCGTCCATCGGGAAGGACATGACATCCGTCGGGCCGGGGAGGTCCATCCACTGGATGTGGAGCTGCTCCATGGCGGCGGTGTCCACCACGATCACCGAGAGTTCGGACAGCGGGTGGATCCGCATCCGGGCGAGGGCGTAGCGGGCGATGTCGAGGATCGCCTGCTCGTCGACCTCGGTCCCGGACTCGTTGTTGACGTCGATCGACATGGTGCGCTGCGACTACTTCCCGTTGCGGCTGTTGCTGCCGTCTGTGTTGTCGTACTTCTCGTACGCGTCGACGATACGGCCGACGAGCTTGTGCCGGACGACATCCTGGGAGGTGAGCCGGGAGAAGTGCACGTCCTCGACCCCGTCCAGGATCTCCTGGACCTGACGGAGACCGCTCTTCGTGCCGTTCGGCAGGTCCACCTGGGTGATGTCACCGGTGACGACGATCTTCGAGTCGAAGCCGAGGCGGGTGAGGAACATCTTCATCTGCTCGGCACTGGTGTTCTGCGCCTCGTCGAGGATGATGAAGGCGTCGTTCAGCGTCCGTCCCCGCATGTACGCGAGCGGCGCGACCTCGATCGTGCCCGCCGCCATGAGCCGGGGGATCGTGTCGGGGTCGAGCATGTCGTGCAGGGCGTCGTAGAGCGGACGCAGATACGGGTCGATCTTGTCGAAGAGGGTGCCGGGGAGGAAGCCGAGCCGCTCCCCCGCCTCGACGGCGGGCCTCGTGAGGATGATCCGGCTGACCTGCTTGGACTGCAGGGCCTGGACCGCCTTCGCCATGGCGAGATAGGTCTTGCCGGTGCCCGCCGGGCCGATACCGAAGACGATGGTGTGCTTGTCGATCGCGTCGACGTACCGCTTCTGGTTGAGCGTCTTGGGGCGGATCGTGCGGCCACGGCTGGAGAGGATGTTCTGGGTGAGCACCTCCGCGGGGGTCTCCGCGCCCTCCCCGTTGCCGTTCCCGCTCGCCCTGAGCATGGCGATCGAGCGTTCCACAGCGTCCTCCGTCATCGGCAGCCCGGTGCGGAGCACCAGCACCATCTCGTCGAACAGGCGCTGGATCAGGGCGACGTCCGCCGCACTTCCAGTCGCGCTTATCTCGTTGCCCCGGACATGGATGTCGACGGCCGGGAACGCCGTTTCGATCACGCGCAGCAGCGAATCGCCCGATCCCAGGAGCATCACCATGGGGTGTGCGGCCGGAATGCTGATCTGGGCACGCGCCTGCGGCTGTGTAGGTGACTGAGTCATGGGCCGGCCCTCGGGCCTGCGCATACCTCCCGTTGCAGGGCCGTCGCTGCTCGACTGCCTCTGGACTACCAGCGTACGACTCCGGGCCGACAACGCCGAGAGGTTTTACCCGGTGATCATCAGCCCTTCACTGCCGGAAGCCGATGGTCGGGACGGCGCGGCGCAGCGGCCACGCCCTGCTCGTGGCGGGCAGGAGCTCCTCCAGGAAGGCGTAGCGCTCGAGCGCCGCCGGGTCCTGGCCGGCGGTGGTGCGTACCTGTTGCCACCAGCCGCCGATCTCCGCCCATCCGGGTGCGGACAGTGAGCCGCCGAACTCCTGGACCGAGAGGGCAGCCGTCAGCCCGGCGAAGGCGAGACGGTCGGCGAGGGGCCAGCCCGCCAGCGTGCCCGTGACGAACCCGGCGACGAAGACGTCGCCCGCCCCGGTGGGGTCCAGGGCCTCGACCTCGATGGCGGGCACCTCGGCGGCCGTCCCGGTCGCCCGGTCCACCGCATAGGCGCCCTCCGCCCCCAGGGTGACCACGGCGAGGGGCACCCGTTCGGCCAGGGCGTGGGCGGCGGCGCGCGGGCAGTCGGTGCGGGTGTAGCGCATCGCCTCCTCGGCGTTGGGCAGGAAGGCCAGGCAGTGCCCGAGGTCGGGCAGGGCGTCCAGGTCCCAGCGGCCGGTCTCGTCCCAGCCGACGTCGGCGAAGACCATGGCGCCGTTCCTGGCGGCCCCCGCCACCCAGGGCTCGCTGCGGCCGGGGGTCAGCGAGGCGACGGCGGCACGGGCGCGCGGGGGGCAGTGCGGGAACGTACGGCCGGGCATCGCGGACGCGTCGGGGGCCGGCGCCTCGTGACCGTGCGAGACCATCGTGCGCTCGCCCTCGTACGCCATGGAGACGGTGACGGGCGAGTGCCAGCCGGGGACCGTGTGCGACATGGCGAGGTCGATGCCCTCGCCCTGTTCGAGAGCGTCCCAGCAGTACTCGCCGTAGTGGTCGTCACCGAACGCGGCGGCCAGCGAGGTGCGCAGGCCGAGGCGGGCGAGTGCGGTCGCCATGTTGGCGACGCCTCCGGGGCTGGAGCCCATCCCCCGGGCCCAGGACTCGGTCCCGCGCACCGGTGCGCTGTCCAGGCCGGTGAAGATGATGTCCAGGAAGACCGTGCCGGTCAGGAAGACGTCGCAGGCCGGGTCCTGCGGGACGCGCAGCCCGAGCAGCGGGTCGATGCCTGGATTAGCTGTGCTCACCGTGCGCTCCCCGGCGTGGCAGATCTGAACAGTGCGAGATCTGGCCAGTGTGCCGGATCGGCTTCCCCATCCGCAGAGCCCGCGCCGAGTCGCGCGCACTCACCCCGACCTGCATAAACATGCGTTGCTACCCGGCGCGGAAACGCATAAACCTTGGTGTGACCCAGATCACATCGAGCCGACTTTCCGTCGCAGGTTCGTGCTTGATACAAATTGGCCCGCGAGCACCGTTCGGGACAGTTGACGACGAGTGCCGCTTCTCCCGCTTTTTCTCGCTTTACCCTCCCCTGCCTCACCGCGCCCCGCTTTCCCCCGCCTTACCCTCCCCTGCCTTGCCCTCCCCTGCCCTACCCCTGCCTTGCCCCGCTCCACCCTCCCCCGCC
>NZ_JNXG01000003.1 GCF_000717025.1 Streptomyces atroolivaceus | reverse complement strand
GCAACGGAGACGACATCGCCTACCACAACGACGACCCGGTCGACACCTCCGGCTGGACCCAGACCCTCCTCTCCGCCGCACCCGGCCAGGTCACCTGCAAATCGGTAAGCACGCTTGGGCAGGACATCGCCAGGGACGCCAAGGCAGAAGTCGGCAACAACTTCAACGACTACGACTTCGACTTCAGCCGTGCCTGGTGCGCGGAGTTCGTCAAGTACATCTGGGCCGGCAACGACGTGACGGGTTCGTCGGAGCTGGACGCCAGGGCCATCAGCCTGCGCGAGTACGGCTTGAAACACGGCACCTACCGGTCCGGCTCCCCCAAGGTCGGGGACGCGGTGCTCTACGACACCGACAAGAATCTGACCGACGGTGAAGCCGACCACGTGAACATCGTGGTGGCCGTCTCCGCGGACGGCAAGCAGATCGAGACGGTCGGCGGCAACGAGAGCCGTCAGGTTCAGAAGACTGGCTGGTTCAACTGGGACACCGCTTCCAGCCCGATCGGCGCGGGCCCGGCGCTCGCCTTCATCTCGCCGAAGGGCTGACCTGCCGTGCACCGTCGGCGGCCTCTCCCCCTTGGAACGGGAGAGCGGCCGCCGTCTGCGTCACGGTGCCGCGTGCCCCGTGCATGGCGCGGGATCGTATGCTCGCCGGGCAAGTCCGCTCTCCGGAAGGCCAACACGTGAACTACAGAGTCCAGCCCACTGCCCAGGTCGACGACAGTGCCGAGATCGGCGACGGCAGCAGCGTCTGGGAGCTCGCCCAGATCCGTGAGGGCGCCAGGCTCGGCGAGGGATGCGTGGTGGGCCGCGGCGCCTACGTGGGCACCGGCGTCCAGATCGGGAACAACGTCAAGCTGCAGAACTACGCCCTGGTGTACGAGCCGGCAGAGCTCGGAGACGGCGTCTTCGTCGGTCCCGCCGTGGTCCTCACCAACGACCACAACCCGCGCTCCGTGGACCCTGAGGGCAAGCAGAAGCGCGGCGGCGACTGGGAAGCCGTGGGCGTGAAGGTCGCCGAGGGTGCCTCGCTCGGCGCACGGTCCGTGTGCGTCGCGCCCGTACGGGTCGGACGCTGGGCCATGGTGGCGGCGGGGGCCGTGGTCACGAAGGACGTGCCGGACTTCGGCCTGGTCGTGGGCGTTCCGGCCCGTCGGATCGGCTGGGTGGGCCGCAGCGGCGTCAAGCTTGTCGAGCGGGCGGACGAGCCGGGCGTCTGGGAGTGTCCGCAGACGGGTGCTCTGCACGACGAGGCCGACGGCGCCCTCACCGAGCGAGCCGCCGGAACACGCTGAGCAGAAGGGGACACCGAACCGTTCGGCACCTTTGTCACGATGCCTGGGCACTTCGGGCAGAGGTGCCGGAGTACGGTACGCAAGTCTCCGCGTCGGAGGGGTACAACTCTTCCGTTACCCCGGCGAAGCCCGTACGGTCCAAGTTCTGACTCGACCGTGGAGCTTCGCTGTGCACACACTTCGCCTCTCCGACGAACACCTCATCGGCCTGGCACGCTGGGCCACCGACCGGATGGCACGAGTCGAGAGACCGGTTCTGGCCGAGAGGGTTCTGGGCGTGGCGGGTCATCGTATCCAAGATCCCCGGGCCAGGGCCGACGTGCTGACAGCGGCGGCGGAGGCCAGGCTGGGCCTCGGCCACCTTCCCCGCCACCTGACGCAGGCCTACGCGGCGGAACTGCAGTGTGCCGACGAGCACCACAAGGCCGGGCATCGCAAGGCCGCCGCCGCGTCAGCTGCCAAGGCACTGATCCTCGCCTTCCACCGGGTCGCCCACATCGACGGCCTCACCTCGCCGCTCGCCACCGATCCCGCCCAGTTCACGGGTCCCCTGCGGCGCAGCCGCGTCCTGCGGGCGCTGCGGGCGCCGCGCGGGCGGGTGACTGCATCCGCTGCTCCGCCAGCGGACCGGCCGATGCGTCTGCTCTTAGTCCACAGCGCGAACGACAACTTCCTGCCGGTGGTCCTCGACCACTACCGGAACCATCCGGGGGTCGAGGTACGTGTCCTGGACACCGCAGCCGACCCGGCGACGGCCCCGCTCGCCAAAGGCCTCGGCCGGATGATCGCCAGCGGCATCGGCATCCGGAGCGCTTACGCCGGACAGGTGGAGGAGGCCCTTCGTCCACACCTCGACTGGGCCGATGTGGTGTTCGTCGACTGGTGCACCGCTGCCGCAGCGTTTCTCACGCTCGTCGACCCCGGCACAACCCGGGTCGTGGTGCGCCTGCACAGCTTCGAGGTGTTCAGCTACTGGCCGCACCTGGTGGACTTCTCCCGCGTGGACGACTTGGTGTTCGTCAGCGAGCATCTGCGGGACCTTGCCGTCGCCGCGCTGCCCAGGCTCCGTGAACCGGACGCCCCTGCCACCCACGTCCTCGACAACGCGGTCGACCTCGCCCGGTCCCCCCTTCCGAAGAAACCCGACGCGCGGTTCACTCTCGGCCTCGTCGGCCTCAGCCAGGTCGCCAAGGATCCCCGCTGGGCCCTCGAGGTGCTGCGCGTCCTCCGCCGGCAGGACAAGCGTTACCGTCTGCGCCTGATCGGGGACTCCATGGAGCCCGGCGTCAGCCCGGCACTCGACCGTTACCGCACGGCGTTCGCCGCGGAACTGGCACCGCTCGTCGCTTCCGGCGCGGTGCACATGACCGGCCATACCGACGACATCGCCGCCGAGCTGACGAACGTCGGAGTGATACTCAGCACGTCCGTTCGCGAGAGCTGGCACCTGGGCCTTGTGGAGGGCGCTGCGAGTGGTGCGGTCCCGGTGGTACGGGACTGGCCGTTCTTCGCCGACAGACCGCACGGCGCCCATTCGCTGTTCCCCAGGGACTGGGTGGTATCCACACCCGCCGAGGCCGCCGCGCGGATCCTCGCGGTCAACGAGTCCGAGGAAAGCTGGCTGGAGTCAGGGCACGAAGCGTCCGAGAAGGCGATCTCCACCTGGGGCTGGGGCACGGTCGCCCCGCGCTTCGACTCGTTGCTCTGCGCACGGTTCGCTGAGATTCCAGCTCAGCGCAGGGTACGGACGATCGCGGAGTGAGAGGGCCGTGGACCATACCCCGCTCACGGCCGACTCCTGCGGTCCCTAGGATGACCGGGCACGGCACCCTTTTGAGGTGCCCGGTAAGCCTGACGAGGCCGACATGTCCCGAAGCGAAGTCCTGGTGCCCAGCAATCAGCCAGTCACCGCTCAAGCCCCGCAGGAGGCCTTCCGGGCCCCCGCGCCACGGCTGCACGCTCTGGACGCGCTGCGGGTTCTCGCCGCGCTTGCCGTGCTCGCCTTCCACTTCACCGGGGTGGACGCGGCAACCAGGGCCAACTGGGGCGTAAATCCGAAGGAGCTGTTTCCGTGGCTCTTCCCGGTGACCTCCTACGGTTCCTACGGCGTCCAGCTCTTCTTCCTGATCAGCGGCTTCGTGATCTGCCTGTCCGCCTGGGGTCGCACGCCCGGGCAGTTCGTCCGGGCGCGGTTCCTGCGGTTGTTCCCCGCCTACTGGTTCTCGGCAGCCGTCGCCTTCGTGGTGTGGCGTGCGCTGCCGGACGGTTCGCGCACCGGCCCCAGTATCAGTGAGTCGCTCACGAACCTGACCATGCTCCAGGTGCCTCTGTCCGCACAGCACCTGGTGGGCGCCTACTGGACGCTGTGGGCTGAGCTCACCTTCTACCTGATCTTCCTCCTGGTGATCTGGAAGGGCCTCGACTACCGGCGGGTCAGCGTTTTCTGCTGGCTGTGGCTGCTGGCGAGCGTGCTGATCCAGCAGAAGGACAACCAGGTACCCATACTCGGGATCTTCGCCCAGCCCCTCAACACCGCGCTGTTCGTCGGCGGCATCGCGATGTACCTGATCTACCGCTTCGGCCCGGATCTGAAGCTCTGGGGCCTGCTGGCCGCGAGCTGGCTCGTCATGCAGAGCGACCTGGTCCAGCATGCCGACGGTCTGCGGCACGACCGCGGAATGGACCGGCACCCCTACATGGCCCTCGCCCTGGTGACCGTCTTCTACCTGCTCGTTCTGGCCGTCGCGCTGCACAAGCTCGACCGGATCCGCTGGAACGGATTCGTCACCCTCGGCGCGCTCGTCTATCCCCTCTATCTGCTGCACGAAGAACTCGGATGGGCGCTGATCCGGAACCTGTACGGACCTCTCGGCGCCTGGCCCACGCTCCTGGTGGCCACCGCTGTCATTCTGATCGCGGCCTGGCTGCTGCACAGGCTGGTGGAGCGCCCGTCCCAGCGCTGGCTCCGCGCCCGACTGGAGCAGGAGGCCGGCCGGGCGGCGGACCGGGACCGCGCGGAGCGCCCTGCCGCTTGACGTCACGGCCGGGCAGACGGCTGAGGCCCCACCCGGTGCCGGGTGGGGCCTCAGCCGTCGGTACGAGTTCGGTCAGCCGCCGATGACGACGCGGCGTACGCCTTCCCACTTGGCCGGGTCCGTCGTGCGACGGCCGTCGACCAGGACGCGCACGTCCGGCAGGTCGGCGGCGGCCAGCTCACGGTACTCGGCGTGGTCGGCCTGGAGGATCGCGGCGGTGACCGTCTGACCCTCGTGCGGCACGAGACCGTGCGCGGTCAGCTCCTCGGGGGTGTACATCGGGTCCGAGACGAACGGAACCGCGCCGCGCGCCTTCAGCGCCTCGACGACACCGAAGACACCGGAGAAGGCGGTCTCCTTGACTCCACCGCGGTAGGCGGCGCCCAGCACGAGGACCCCGACGCCGTCCAGGTCGCCGTAGGCGGCGGCCAGCAGGTCGACGGAGTACTCGGGCATGGCGGCGTTGGCCTCACGGGCCGAGCGCACGACGGTCGCCTCCGGGTCGTTCCAGAGGTACATCCGCGGGTAGATCGGGATGCAGTGGCCGCCGACGGCGATACCCGGCTGGTGGATGTGGCTGTAGGGCTGGCTGTTGCAGGCCTCGATGACCTTCTTGACGTCGATGTCGTTCTTGTCGGCGAACCGGGCGAACTGGTTGGCCAGACCGATGTTGACGTCGCGGTACGTCGTCTCGGCGAGCTTGGCGAGCTCGGACGCCTCCGCCGTGCCGAGGTCCCAGACACCGTTCGGGCGCGGCAGGTCCTCGCGGTCGTCGAAGTCGAGTACGGCCTCGTAGAACTCGACGCCGCGCTGCGAGGACGCCTCGTCGATGCCTCCGACGAGCTTGGGGTAGCGGCGCAGGTCGGCGAAGACGCGGCCGGTCAGGACGCGCTCCGGCGAGAAGACGAGGTGGAAGTCCACACCCGGGGTCAGGCCGGAGCCCTCGGCGAGCATGGGTGCCCAGCGGGTACGGGTGGTGCCGACGGGCAGCGTGGTCTCGTAGCTGACGAGGGTGCCCGGCTTGAGGCCTGCGGCGATGGCCTTGGTCGCCGAGTCCATCCAGCCGAAGTCAGGGGTGCCCTCGGCGTCCACGAAGAGCGGGACGACGACCACGACGGCGTCGGACGCGGCGACCGCCGCCGTGGTGTCCGTCGTCGCGGAGAGCAGGCCAGCTCCCACGGTCTCCTTGAGCTTGACGTCCAGGTCGTGCTCGCCGGGGAACGGCTCGGTGGCCGCGTTGACGAGCTCGACGACCTTCTCGTTGACGTCCGCGCCAATGACCTTGTGGCCCTTGGCCGCGAACTGCACGGCGAGCGGGAGGCCGATCTTGCCGAGCGCGACTACACAGATGTTCATCGGGTTACTTTCCTCTTCAGCCTGGACAGCATGTGGCGCAGCCGCTTGCCCGCACCGGGTTTGATCTCCCACAGGGGGGCGGTCGTGACCACGAGCCGGCCCTTGGAATTCTGGTTCGCCGACACCCTGTACGGAACGGCCTGCCGCCAGCGACGGGCCAGGGGAAGCGGCTGACCGCCGGTCTTCACCGGGATCTCGTACGTCGAACCTGCCACGTCCACGTACACGCGGACACCGAGCTTCGCCTTGGCGGCATGGACCGGGATCCGGGCGCGCACTGTCGTCGCCCGGCCGTCGTCGGCAGTCGACCGGCTGAACTCTCCCTCGGGAGGGGGGAGTTCCTGGCCGGCCGGCAGACGGCGCGCGCCGGGCTTGTCCGCGCTCTTGGGCATGGCACCCTTCGCCAGGCGCACGGTCAGGGAACTGATGTCACCGATGACTCCGGTCCGGACCGTGAGCACGAGAGCCAGGTCGTCACCCTTCTGGTCCCATTCGGCGGCGACGAGCTCCGTACCCTGTGCCAGCCGGCCGGGCACGGCCTCGCCGACCAGCTCGTAGACACGGTCGGGCAGGCCGAGGGCCCCGTCACGGAAGCCGGGGTACAGCGCGAAGGCCCGGCCGTCCTCGAGACGGAAGGGCGGGGCGCCGTGCTCGGCCTCGTCCTCGATGGCCCGGACGAGCTCCTCCACGGCTCCGGCCTGCGCGAGGCAGATCCGCACCCGTCGCTTGACGTCCAGGGAGTCCCGGAGTCCGTCGGTCAGGTAGTCGTCCGCAAGGGCAGCGATCCCCTCGCAGACCTCCTGTCGGGTCCCCGGATCGAGTGCCGGGAAGTCGCCCTGGACGAGCTTGGCGAGTTCCCAGGTGAAGTGCCGCTCGAACAAGGCGTCCCGGTCAGGGCCGGCTTCCACGAGTGTGGCGGCGTGCTTCATGATCGCGGCAGTGCATCGCAGCCGGGACAGATGGTTCGCCCGGTAGGTGATGTTGCTGGCGTCGCCGCGCTTCACCGCGTAGTAGAAGGTGTAGTCCGAGAGGACCGAGATTCTCCGGGCTCGGACGCATGCCTCGATGGTGAACGGCTGATCGCTGCCGACCGGCAGGTCCTCCGGAAAGCGCAGCCCGTGCCTCTCGACCAGCTCGCGGCGGAAGAGCTTGGTGTTCGCCAGTGTGTAGGGCAGGCTCGACCGGAAGAGGCTGACGTCAGGGTCGTTCTTCTTGTACAGCTTCTGGTGCACGTACCGGCCGTTGGTTCCGACCATCTTGCCGATGACCACGTCGGAGTCGTGCTCGTCCGCGTAGCCCACCATGCGCTCGAGGGCTTCCGCACCGAGATGGTCGTCGGACCCTATGAAGTACACGAATCGGCCGGTGGCCACCTCGAGCGCCCTGTTGCTGGGCGCGGCGGGGCCACCGGAGTTCGCCTGGTGGATGACCTTGACCGTGCCGGGGTAGCGCTCGGCGAAACGGTCCAGCTCGGCACCGCTCTCGTCCGTCGAGCCGTCATCGACCGCGACGATCTCCAGCCGCTCCAGACCGATGCTCTGCCCGACAAGCGAGTTCAGGCATTCCGTGAGGTACGGCATCGTGTTGTAGACAGCGACAACCACACTGACGTCAGGAGCCGTCATAGTCTGTTTTCCACCTTCTCGCGGCCCGGGAGCAGGTCGGAGTAGAGCCCGTCGAGGACCTCGGCCTGCGCCTCCCAGGTCCACGTGTCCAGCAGCCCGGGCTTGTCGTACGCGGCACGGTAGCGCTCGGGGTCGGCCAGGACCTGCTTGATCGCGCGGGCCAGATCAGCGACGTCCTCAGCGGTGCAGACCTCACCCTGTCCCGTCGAACGGGTCACTTCGGACATGGTCTTCACGTCGCTCACGACCAGGGGCAGCCTGGCGTGGGAGTACTCGAAGAACTTCGTGATCAGCGCGATCTCATGGTTCGGCCAGTGGTGGATCGGGATACAGCCGGCGTTCGCCGTGGACAGGAACGAGACGACCTGCCAGTGCGGTACGTAGGGCACCGCGTGCAGGCGCTCCCCCACCCCCAGCTCCGCGGCCCGGGCCAGCAAGCCCTTTATGTAGGAGGCAGCGGGATTCGGGACCACGAAGGCCATGTGTACGCCGTCGAGCTGCGGCAGCGCTTCCACCATGTCGCCGAGGCCCCGCTGCGGACCCGGCGAGCCGCTGTAGACCACCAGCGGGACGTCGGGGCCGATGCCGCACAGTTCACGCAGGTCCGGAGCAGGGTCAGCGTCCGGCCTCTCGACCGGCCGGTCGGGCGCGTTCAGCACGACCGTGGGCCGGGTGGCCAGGGAATGGCGCTCGCGCAGCAGGTCGCCGAGACCTTCGGACACGGTCACCACCGCGTCGGCGTAGGGAGCGTACTCGCTCTCGTGCGCCGTATTGCCGGGAATCCAGTGCGCGTTGTCCTCCCAGGGGCGGACCCCGGGAAGAAACTCGTGGGCATCCCAGACCAGCTTGACCTGACGTCCCGCGGCCCTGGCCCGGACTGCGGCACGAGCCCCCACACCGAGCATCCGGAAGTCGTTGGCGTGGATCAGATCAGGCTTGAGCGCATCGATCTCCTTGCCATAGGTCAGTTCGTAGTCCCACAAAGCGGGTTCGAGCCTGCGCCAGGCTCTCCTGCCCTTGGCAGTCTTCCAGGCAGCGGTGAAGGCCCGGTCCATCGGCCCCTGAAGCCTTCGACCGGCCTTCTGCGCCTCGGTTGACTGACGGGAGCGGAGGGCGATCCAGCGCTGCAGCAGCTTCGACGCCGGTCCGGCAACCGTGAGACGCGCCTGTTCCACCTTGCGGAAGGCCGGCGAACCGACCGCCTGCGGCACCACCTTGAGCGCGGCGCGGCGCGACGCGACGTCGGCACGCCAGGCCTTGGCCCACTGCCGTCTGTACGCACCGAGCGGGCCCGGCGGGTAGGCCAGGGGGCGGCGCAACAGCGAGCGGTGCCGTTCTGCGTGCCGCTTCGCCAGTGGTGTCTTCAGCGGCAGCAGTCGCACATCGGCATCGCCGATCTTCCAGCTGCGGCCGCTGCCCGAGCGCACCAGGCCGAGCAACGTCACGTCCCAGCCCGCCGCGGCCATGGACTCGGCGGCCTTCTGGACCCGCGAATCCCCTTCGACCTTGTTGTCGACGAGCATGACGACCCGGCCCCTGCGGGGCAGCTCGATGCCGGCTTCCTGCGTCTCCATGAACAACCTTTCCCCCGGACGCGTCACTTGAGGAATCCGCTCAGTACCTGCGCGGTCCAGCGTCCGTCGTGGTACGTATGCGCGAATTCCACCGAGGCACGGCCGATGGCCGCGGCGCCCTCGCGATCTTCGATCAGGGAATCCAGCGCTTCCCGCAGCGTGGCGGGAGTGGCGCTGACGATGGGCAGCTCGCCGTTGGTCGTCGCCTTCACCGCATCGCTGATGTAGCCGATCACCGGCTTGCCCGCGGCCATCGCCTCGACTGCGAATGTGCCGTAACTGCCGGTGGTGAACTGGTCCAGGACCAGGTCGCTCGCCTTGACCAGCGCCTGCATCTCGGCCCAGGGAATGTCCTCGGCAAGCCTGAAGTCGATGACTCCTCTGTCGTGCAGCTCGGTGAGGACGGGCATGATCCGGTCCGTACCCTTGGTCCAGCGCTTGGACGGGGCGTGCAGCACGACGGGCCGCTTGCGCTCCATGACCACGGTGTCGGCCGCCCATGAGGCGACGTCCACCACCAGTGGCGCCCACTTGGCAGCCGGCAGGTCGTCCAGCAGGTCCGGAGTCGTGACGAAGAGCGGCAGACCGGCCTCGTCGGCAATGCGCCGGTTGGCCTCCGCCTTACTTCTGAGTTTCTCGGCGATGCCTTCGGGAGCGTCACGGAACAAGGAGTACTCGTGCCGTTCCAAGTGCCTGTCGGGGTGGCGGATGTCACTCCCGTGCGAAAGGAGCGCCACCTTCACCCGCGCCTTGCGCAGCGCGGCCAGATCACCCGCGATGGTGTCACCGTTGAGCCGGCCGAAGACCGGCATGAAGGCATCGACGACGAGGTGGCTGTAGCGGCCGACGATTCTCTTCACCTGCTGCAGCTGGACATCCAGCTCTCCGAGCCGAGCGGCGTCCACGTACACGTCGGCCGGATAGTCGAAGGTGTCGGCACGCTGATTCATGACGACTTCGACGGAAACATCTGGGTAGGCACGCGAGATCGCCTGCGCGAAAGCCGCACCCTGACCCGCGTAGTTGGCGGGCCCGATTCCCAGCTTGACCCGCGTGGAGCCGAGAGGGGTCCAGACGGGCATCCCTGACTTACCGCTGCTCGAACCGACCCGCGGGGCCCCCGGAGTCTCCTGAACCGTCCAGGGCACCTCGGCCACCGGCACCGGCGGTGTCTTCTTCGAGAGGGTGCGGTACAGCTCCAGAAGCCCGGCGCTCTGCTGCTCCCAGGAGAGCTCCTTGCGCACGTCCTCGGTGATGGCCTGTGCGAGCTCATCGCGGCGCTTCAGTGCCCGGGCCGCGGCGGCCGCGAAGGTAGCCGGGTCGTCCCAGGAGAAGACCTCGCCGAGCCCCTTCTCCTCCACGTACGCCTTGATCACCCGCACGTCGCTGGTGACCAGCGGCAGACCCGCCTGAAGGTACTCGGAGACCTTCGTCGGCAGGGAGACCTCACAGTTGGGCACCCGCCTGAACGGCGTCAGGCCGATGTCCGCAGAGGACAGGTAGTCGGCTACCTCGTGCTGTGCGACGTACGGAACCAGATGGATGCGGTCACGCACACCGAGCGTCTCCGCCGTGGACAGCAACTGCTCCAGAAGGGGCGTGACCCGGCTGCAGACCAGGGCCAGATGCACACCGGGCAGCTCAGGGAGACCGTCGATGACGGCGTCCACGCCGCGTTCGGGCCCCAGCCACCCCGAATACACCATGAGCGGTACTTCCGGCCCCAGCCCGCAGACCTCTCGGACGGACGACCGTACCGATCCGGAGCCGATCACCTCGCGGACCGGCGAGTTGCCCACCACCAGAGGAAGCTTCGAGAGCTTGTGATCATCCTTGAGAAGCTCGGCGAGCTGCGGGGAGACGGTGACCACCGCGTCAGCCCGGCCGATGTACTCGGCTTCGGCTGCCGGAAGGGCGTAAGCCTGTCGCGGATTGGGCCACTCCACGCCGCGAACGTACTCGTGGGCGTCGTACAGCCAGGCACACCGGTGCCCACTCGCCCGGAGTCGCGCGGCGCTGCGAGCCGCAGTCACGATCATGGTGGAGTCGTTGGCGTGGATGACATCCGGCTTGAGCTCTTCGATCACCGGGCCGAACGCCAGGTCCAGGTCCACCAGCTGCGGCCAGTCGAACCTCCAGTCACGGACCGGCTGCGGCTCCTTGGGTACCCTGCGCTGCTCCCACTTGAAGGCGCGCACCCGCAGTTTGTACACAGCACGGCGCGCGCGCAGCACGGCCTTCAGGGAAGCCCGTCGGGGTGCGCCCGACCAGGTGGTCTCGGCCGACGTCTGACGCACCCACGCCCGGTAGGAGGCACGGTAGTGGTTCAGCGCAGCCTGATCCTGCATCCGGAACTGGGTCAACGCCCCACGCAGCGGGTGAGTCCTGCGCGCCTTCACCGAGCGCACGTACTCCGCCGTCACCGGGACGCGGACCACCTGGATCGGCCCCATCCTCGACCGCTGGACGTGCTTGGTCTCACTTCTGCCGACCAGCGTGACGTCCCAGCCGTCGCGGGCTGCGGCCACCGCCGTCTTCTGGACCCGCGAGTCGCCGGTGATGCCGTTGGCGACGATCACGGCGAGCCGCGGTCGGCGGGCAGGGGATTTCATACTGCACTTCCTCCGGTGGAAGACGAACGGGCCGTCACCTGATTGCGCACTCCCCTGGAGCGCACGACCAGGTCTGGCAGTGGAACGTTTATGCCCGACGCCAGGGACTCAGCCTGCCGCACGATCCTTGTCCAGGTGCACTGTGGTCCGGCTGACGGACGACTCGAGAACCGCTGCCGCGACCTCAACCGTACGCAGCCCCTGCCGCAGAGTGCAGATATCGGCCGACTCGCCCCGCACGGCGTCCCTGAAGAGCTCGTGCTCGACCAGCAGCGGCTCACGCTTCGGGATGGCGTAGCGGATCATGTCGCCCTCGGAGACACCGCGGAACGCGCGCAGCGCCTCCCACTCGGTGGTCACCGCCGCGTTCGAGTGGAACGTGAGGTCGGCGGTGAGCGTGTCGGCGATGTAGCAGCCGCGCTCGCCGGTGACCGAGGTGAAGCGCTCCTTGAGCGGGCTCAGCCAGTTGACCAGGTGGTTGACCATGGTGCCGTCGGAGAGCTGCCCCACCGCGGAGACCATGTCCTCGTGCGGGCGGCCGGACTTGGAGACGGTGTGGGCCGCGATCGAGGTGTACGTCTGGCCGGTCACCCAGCCCGTCAGGTCGATGTCGTGCGTGGCGAGGTCCTTGACCACGCCGACGTCCGCGATGCGGTGCGGGAAGGGCCCCTGACGGCGGGTGACGACCTGGAAGACGTCGCCGAGCTCGCCGGCCTCGAGGCGGCTGCGCAGTGAGCGCAGGGCCGGGTTGCAGCGCTCGATGTGGCCGACACCGGCCACGAGGTCACGCGACTCGAAGGCCTCGACGAGGCGGCGCGCGCCTTCGACGGTGTCGGCCAGCGGCTTCTCGATCAGGGCGCAGACGCCCGCGTCGGCCAGCTGGAGGCCGACCTCTTCGTGCAGGGCCGTCGGGCAGGCCACGACCGCGTAGTCGATGCCGAGCGCGATGAGCTCCTCGACGGTCGACAGGACGGGGGCGCCCTGCGCCCAGCCGTTCTTGTCGCCCATCGGGTCGACGACGCCGACCAGCTCGACGCCTTCGAGACCGGCGAGGACACGGGCGTGGTGGCGCCCCATGGAGCCGAGGCCGACGAGGCCTGCCTTCAGTACGGCGGCGGTCACAGGCTCTCCCCCAGTGCGTTCACTGCGTTGGCGATGCGCTCGAGGTCACCCTCGCCGAGCGACGGGTGGACGGGGAGCGAGACGACCTCGGCGGCGGCCCGCTCGGTCTCGGGCAGGTCCCAGTTCCGGCCGGCCTTCTGGTCCGGCTCCCAGTACGGCTTCAGCCGGTGGATCGGGGTCGGGTAGTAGACGGCGTTGCCGATGCCCGCCTCGGTGAGCTTGGCCATCGCGGCCTCGCGGTCGCCCTGCACCCGGATCGTGTACTGGTGGTAGACGTGGCGGGCGCCCTCGGCGACCGGCGGCGTCGTCACGTTCGGGGCGGTGATGTGCGCGTCGAGGTACGCGGCGTTGGCGCGGCGCTGCTCGGTCCAGCCGCCGACCTTCGTGAGCTGGACGCGGCCGACGGCGGCGGCCACGTCCGTCATGCGCATGTTGGCGCCGACGATCTCGTTGGCGTACCGCGCCTCCATCCCCTGGTTGCGCAGGAGGCGCAGGGTGCGGGCGAGGCCGGCGTCGGCCGTGGTGACCATCCCGCCTTCGAGGGCGTGCATGTTCTTCGTCGGGTAGAAGCTGAACGTTCCGCCTTCGCCGAACGCGCCGACGGGGGTGCCGTTCAGGGCCGCGGCGTGCGCCTGGCACGCGTCCTCCACGACGGCGAGCTTGTGCTTCTGCGCGATGGGCATCAGCTGGTCCATCGCCGCCGGGTGACCGTAGAGGTGCACCGGCATGATGGCGGCCGTGCGCGGAGTGACGGCCGCCTCGACCGCTGCCGGGTCCAGGCCGTAGCTGCCGGGCTCGATGTCGGCGAACACCACGTCGGCGCCGACCAGGCGGACGGCGTTGGCGGAGGCGGCGAAGGAGAAGGACGGGACGATCACCTCGTCGCCGGGGCCCACGCCGAGGCCGAGCAGGAGCATGTGCAGAGCGGAGGTGCCGGAGTTGACGGCGACGCAGTGACGGCCGTCGACCAGCTCGGAGAAGCCCTCCTCGAAGGCGGCGACCTCAGGTCCCTGTACGACGCGACCGCTGCGCAGCACTCGTACCGCGGCCTCGATCTCTTCTTCACCGATGACCGGGCGGGCAGCAGGGATCGGCTGCTCGTTGATGCTCGTCATGGACGTCCTCCTTGAACACCGCAAGAGCTCTTTACAGGCAGAGGATCTGGGGTGCGGGACGTCTCACGAGGCCGCGCATCACCCCACCGGCACAATGCCGACGCCCTGCCGAGGAAACTGGACCCGGTCTCTCGTGAACCGGGACGGTCACCGACCGTGATTCCCTTGCGGGAACTTCACAGGCAGCGACCGCCGTCACATTATCAGGGATTTCTCAGGTCATTTCAGGCCCGTTAACCGGCTCATGCATCAGTTCTGAAACAAAGCCCGTGTCCCGCCCCGAAGACCTCGGAGCGGGACACGGATCGGTGAACAACCGGTCACGAAATGCTCAGCCGGCGGCCTGCCCCGAGTCGGCGGACGAAGCCGAAGCCGTCACGGAAGGCGACGACTGCTCGGCTGCGACCGTCTTCTTCGCCGCCTTCTTCGTCGTCTTCTTCGCGGCGGTCTTCTTCGCGACCGTCTTGGCGGCCGTCTTCTTGGTGGCGGTCTTCTTCGCCGTGGCCTTCTTCGCGGTCTTCCGCGCCGCGGTCTTCTTGACCGGCGCTTCCGCTTCCGCCACTTCGGCACCGGAGGCGCCGGGCGTGTCGGACTCGGTACCCGTGACCACGACCACCGCCGCCTCTTCGGCGCCGGCCGGCGACCCTGCCGGAGCGGTGACCTTGCGGGTCACCCGGCGACGGGCGCGCGGCGGGGCGGCCGGAGCGGACTCCTCGTCAGCAGCCGGAGCCTCGGGCGCCGTCGCCTTCTCCGAGGGGGCCGGAGCCGGAGCCGCGGGGGCCTCGACGACCGGGTCCTCGACCGCGACGGGCTCCGCCGAGGGCTCTGCCGGGTGGACCGCCGGCGTCACGGCGGCCGCCTTGGGCGAGCCCGCCGGGGCGGTCGCCTTCCGGGTCGCCCTGCGGCGCGTACGGGCCGGAGGTGCGGCCTCGGGGGTCGCGGCCTCGGCCTCGGGGGCGGCCGGAGCCTCCACCGGTGCCTCGGCGACCGGCTCGGGCTGCTGCTTCTCCTCGGCGGCCGGGGCCGCCGGGGCGGCCTCGGCCTCACGGGCGGGCGCACCGGCCGGAGCCGTGACCTTGCGGGTCGCGCGCCGGCGGCCACGGCCGCGCGACGCTGCCGCCTCGGCCTCCGCGGCGCTGCTGTACAGCTCCTCGTCGGCGACGAACTCCGGCTCGGGCAGTGCCACCGGGGCGGCGACCTCGGCGGCGATCTCGGCCTCGGTCTCGATCTCGAGCGGCTGCTCGGCGTGCTCGTGCTCGTGGCCGTGCTCGTGCTCCTGGCCGGCCCCACCGCGGCCGCGCTTCTTGGACCGCTTCCCGCCACCGCCGCCGCCGGCGGCCGTGGGCTGCTCCATGTGGACGATCACGCCACGCCCGTTGCAGTGGACACAGGTCTCGGAGAAGGACTCCAGCAGGCCCTGGCCCACGCGCTTACGGGTCATCTGGACCAGGCCAAGCGAGGTGACCTCGGCGACCTGGTGCTTCGTGCGGTCGCGGCCCAGGCACTCCAGCAGCCGCCGCAGGACCAGGTCCCGGTTGGACTCCAGCACCATGTCGATGAAGTCGACGACGACGATGCCACCGAGGTCGCGCAGCCGCAGCTGACGCACGATCTCCTCGGCCGCCTCCAGGTTGTTCTTGGTGACGGTCTCCTCGAGGTTCCCGCCCTGGCCGGTGAACTTCCCGGTGTTGACGTCGACGACCACCATGGCCTCGGTCTTGTCGATCACCAGCGAGCCGCCGCTCGGCAGGTAGACCTTGCGGTCCAGCGCCTTCATCAGCTGCTCGTCGATGCGGTACGTCGCGAAGACGTCGACCTCGGAGGTCCAGCGCGACAGCCGGTCCGTCAGGTCCGGTGCCACGTGCGAGACATAGCCGTGGATGGTCTCCCAGGCGTCGTCACCGCTGACGATGACCTTCGAGAAGTCCTCGTTGAAGATGTCCCGGACGACCCGGACGGTCATGTCCGGCTCGCCGTAGAGCAGCGTCGGCGCGTTGGAGCTGGTGGTGTTCTTCGACTTCTTCTGGATCTCTTCCCACTGGCCCTGCAGCCGCTCGACGTCACGGCGCAGCTCGTCCTCGCTCGCACCCTCGGCGGCGGTGCGCACGATGACGCCCGCGTCCTCGGGAACGATCTTCTTGAGGATGGTCTTCAGCCGGGCGCGCTCGGTGTCGGGCAGCTTGCGGCTGATGCCGGTCATCGAGCCCTCGGGCACGTAGACCAGGTAACGGCCGGGAAGCGAGACCTGGCTGGTCAGGCGGGCGCCCTTGTGGCCGATCGGGTCCTTCGTCACCTGGACGAGGACGGACTGGCCGGACTTCAGCGCGGTCTCGATGCGGCGCGGCCCGTGGGCCATTCCGAGCGCCTCGAAGTTGACCTCACCGGCGTACAGGACGGCGTTGCGGCCCTTGCCGATGTCGACGAAGGCGGCCTCCATGGACGGCAGTACGTTCTGCACCTTGCCCAGGTAGACGTTGCCGACGTAGCTGGTGGCCTGCTCCTTGTTGACGTAGTGCTCGACGAGCACGTTGTCCTCGAGGACGCCGATCTGGGTGCGCTCGCCGCTCTGGCGGACGACCATCACGCGCTCGACGGCCTCGCGGCGGGCCAGGAACTCGGCCTCGGTGATGATCGGCACGCGGCGGCGGCCCTGCTCGCGCCCCTCACGGCGACGCTGCTTCTTGGCCTCCATACGGGTCGAGCCCTTGATGGACTGGACCTCGTCGAAGCCGGTGCCGGGCTCGCGCTCGGCGTCCTTCTTGCGCGGCTCACGGACCTTGACGACCGTGCGCTCCGGGTCGTCCGTGCCCGTACCGGCGTCCTCGCCCGAGGCGTCCCCGCTGCGGCGGCGACGACGGCGCCGGCGCCGGCTGCTGCTGGAACCGGAGGCCTCGTGCTCCTCCTCGTCCTCGTCCTCCTGGGCCTGCTGGTCGTCGTCGGAGCGGTCCGCGGTGTCGTCCTGGTGCTCCGTGTCGTCCATGTCGTTGGCCTCGCCGCGACGGCGGCGGCGGCCACCACGACGGCGACGGCGCGAGGGACGGTCCCCGTACTCATCCGATTCGTCGCCCTCGTGCTCGGCGTCCGTCTCGGGCTCGGCCTCGTGCTCGTCCTCGACCGGGGTCTCGGCGACGGGCGCGGCGGCGGGCTGCTCGGCCGGAAGCGTGACCGGGGTCGCGGCCGGCTCGGTCTCGACGGCCTCACCACGGCGGCGGCGACGACGGCGCGAACCGCCCTGCGGGGCGGCGGGCTCGGCGGTCTCCGCGGCTGCGGCCGGCTCGGCGGTCTGCCTGGCCTCGGCCTTGCGCGGGGCGCGGTCCGAGGGCTTCTGCTCCTCGAAGTCGTCGCTCTCGTCGTACGCCGGGGTGGGGCCCGCTGCGGCGGCCGCGGCAGCGGCGGTCTCCGGGGTCTGGAACATCGGCTCGGCGAAGACCGGGGCCTGGAAAACGGCCACGGCGGGGCGCGTCGCGCGACGGCCCTTGCGCGACGGCTCCTCGGTCTTCCCGGTGAACTCGGGACGGCCCGCGGCGGCGGTGGCCCGGCGGCGCTGGCGGCCTCGCGGGGCGGCCTCCTCGACCTGCTCGGTCTCGGTGGAAAGCTCCTCGGCCACGGCGGCGGGAAGGCTCTCGCCCTTCTCGGCGGCCGCCTCGGCGACCTCCTCGACGGGCTGCGGGGTACCGGCCGGAGACGTCGCCTTGCGGGACGCGCGACGGCGGGGGCGCGACGGCGCCGCTTCGACAGCCGGTGCCTCGTCTGCCTCTTCGGTATGGGCGGGCTCGGCGGCGGCCTCGACGACCGGCTGGGCCGGCGTCTCGGCGGTCTGCGCGCCCTGCGGCGCACCGGCCGGGGCCGACGCACGGCGACGGGCACGGCCTCGCGGCGCGGCGGCGGGCTCGGCCGGCTCCACGGGAGCGGCGGCCTCTTCGGCGGCGGGCTCGGAGGCCTTCACCGGCCCGGCCACGGCGGCGTCCTGCGCGACCGTCCCGGCCGGCTGCGGGGCACCGGCGGGAGCGGTCGCCTTACGGGTGGCACGGCGGCGGCCACGGGGGGCCTCCACGACGGGCGCCTCGGCGACGGGGGCCTCGACCGTCTCTTCGGTCTCTTCGGTCTCTTCCTCGGCCGGGGCGGCCGTGACCGGCTCCACGGTCTCGGCGGTCTGCGGCGCACCCGCCGGAGCGGTCGCCTTGCGTACGGCACGGCGCCGGGTACGCGCCGGGGGCGCGGCCTCGGGGGCCGGCTCGGCTACGGCAGTCGGCTCGGGGCTCACGGCCGGGGCCTCGGCGGCCGTCTCCGGCGCCGGCTCCACGGTCTCGGCGGCCTGCGGCGCACCCGCCGGAGCGGTCGCCTTGCGTACGGCACGGCGCCGGGCACGCGCCGGGGGCGCGGCCTCGGGGGCCGTCTCGGCTGCGGCGGCCGGTATGGCCGGCGTGACGTCCTCGGCGGCGGCCGCGCCCGGCGCGCCCGACGGCGGGCCGGCGGGGCGGGACGCCGCGCGGCGCCTGCGGCGCGGCGGCAGCTTGTCCCCGGGGGCGTTGTTGTCTTCGGTGTTTCCGGTGGTACCGGATTCGTTCGGCTCGTGCATGCGGGCGGTTCTCCCGTCGCGCTCCCGGGCGCCGCGCCTTGTTCCGGTCCGACGCGATTCGCATGATGTGCGATACCGCCGTCCGGGGCGCGGGCGCCGCACGGGAACTGATGTCTGGCTCGCCGGTTCCGTACGCGCTACGCACGGCCTGGCGAAAGTCTTATGGGGCGGTGCGCGGCCCGACCCAGGTGGCTCCCGAGTCCAAGGGCTGCGCTACAACGACCGCCTTACGCGGAACCTGCACCTTCCGGCGCCGCCGCGGCGGCGGCCGGATCGGCCGTGGATACGGCCGGGGCTGCCTCGCGGTCGGGCGCGAGCGGGTCGGTCACCGTGCCGGACTCCTCGTCGAAGAGCCCCTGCGCCAGCCTGGTCACCGCAGCGGGGACCGGCGGCGTTAGGTCGGCCACAGCTCGGAGACCGGACAGGACGTCGTCGGGTCGCACGGCAGGTGTCACGTGCCGCACTACCAGCCGCAGTATCGCACAGGGCCTGTCCCCGGACCTATCAGGCTGTGGATCAAGCGCCTCCAGGCCGACGACCGCGGCACGGGCGTCGAAGGTCCGGATGCCGTTCTTCGCGCGGCGCTGGACCTCGACGGTCTCCGCGCCCAGGAAGGCGGCGACGGCCTTCTCTGCGTCCTGTACGGCGACCCCGTCCAGCCGCATCTCCCATACGGAGGCGGTCAGCCGGTCGGCGAGGCCGGAGGTGCGGGCCTCCACCGCGTCGATGACGTCGAGGCCGTCGGGCATCGACGCGTCGAGCAGCTTGCACAGGGTGCCGGGGTCCCGCGCCTCGGTGAGGGCGATCTCCAGGAACTCGGCCTCGCTTCCCGTACCCGTGGGGGCCGCGTTGGCGTACGAGACCTTCGGGTGCGGGGTGAAGCCCGCCGAGTAGGCCATGGGTACCTCGGAGCGGCGGAGCGCCCGCTCGAAGGCACGCTGGAAGTCTCTGTGACTGGTGAACCGGAGGCGGCCCCGCTTGGTGTAGCGCAGTCGGATGCGCTGCACCGCCGGTGCGGGCGGCGGGCCTTCGGGCTGTCGCTTGCCCAGTGGTTCTTCTCCTCGGTGCGGGGCGGCCGCGGTGGCGTGCCGCCCACGAAGTACAGGGTGCCCCGGGGTGCCGCTCCGGCTCACCCCCGCCTGACCGTTTTTGTCGGCAAGCAGGGAGATCTCGGGTGCGGGCGCCGCGCTGGGGACAGTCGTTGTCCTACCCAGGGTACGCGCAGCGGACGCTTCGAGTTCCCGCACGTCCGTGACCTGCGGTGCTCCCGCCGGCGTGCGCCACGCGTCCCTGCCTGCCGCACGGAGGGTCTCCCGGGCGGAGCCCGCGGCGCCGCGGGCCGGGCGTCCGGCCTCCGTAGCTGCCCACCCGACGGGGCCCACGCCCTGTCCCGCAGGAAGTGACCCAGGGGCACGCCGTGCGGCAGACCCCGGTCACCGGCGCTCCGGCCAGGTACCACGCCGGCCACGCCCCGCCGCACGAGGGTGTGCGGTGCTGTTTGCCGAGGTCCGTGCCGGGAAGGGCGCGAGCGCCCTCCCGGGGTTTCCACGGAGGAGGTCTCAGCAGAGGGGCATAGCCCGCACGTGTCCACCGAGGTTCTCGTCGTCGGTGCCGACGAGGGCTTCGGTGGAGGCGGGCAGGCACTCCACCGCCTCGATCTTGAACTGCGGGAAGGTGCCGAGCACGGCGGGCACGGCCGCGAGCACGACCCTCACCCTGCCGGCTGCCGACACGCTCACGCTGCCCGCATCACTCACCGCGGAGGCGAACGGGCCGTCGTCGCCGGCGTCCGTGGCCGAACTCACGAGGACGCGGCCCGAGTCGGTCACCGTGATGTCGGAGATGTGGCGGGTGCCGTCGCCGGCCGGGGAGGCCGCGCGGTAGGCCTTGCGCGTCACGGCACCGAACTGCGGCTGTCCCCACGAGGCGAACGTCAGGGGCGCCGCGTACAGCGTGGCCGGCCGGCCGTCACCGGCTCCCCGGTCCGCCCACAGGGCGGCGAGTTTCCCGTTCCGCGCGACCAGCGCGAAGCGCTCGAAGTCGTCCCCCGCGCCGATCGACGGCAGAGGCGAATGGTCCACGACCGTCGCCTCGGACCCCGTGACCTCCAGCCGGTAGAGGATGCCGCGGGCCGTGAGTGCCAGATACTCCCCCGGCTTCCCGGGGATCCCCTCGATCGCTTCGAGGTCGACCGGCTCCGGTCCGTCCCAGGTGACCGGGGACACGACGTCGGAGTCCGTCCGGTGGGTGATCCGGGACAGCCGCTGCTGCCCTGACCTCTTGTTGTCGTGCACGACGAGCGCGTTCACCCCGGTCCCGTCTCCCGTGGGGCCCTCGTACGCGAGTCCGCTGACACCGCCGTGGGCGTCGCCGCCGGTCTTCCGCCACGCGCCGTCCGCGCCGGCCGGGGCGGTGCCCGGCATCGTCAGCAGCGCGGTGGCCGCGGTGAGCAGGGCCATGGACCGCAACATCGGGAGTTTCACTGGGGCCGCTCGCCTTCTCCGTCGGATCGGCGCGCGCTCACGCGCCGGGCGTCAGGTTATGGATCAGCGGCGGGCGGGCCCGAACACCCGTTGCGCCATTCGCCGGAGCCCGCAGGGGCCCAGGGGGACCGAGGCGGGCGACCTCCCACAGCGGTCCGCCCCGCCGGACCTTGGTCCGGCGGGGCGGGAGCCCGGCCTTCGAACGGCGGACGGCACCGGGAACACCCGGGCCGCGATTCCACCACCGGGTGTCACCCGGACGAGGGCGCGGTGTTACTTCACCACGGTGAGCGGCAGGAGCTTCTTGCCGGTGGGGCCGATCTGGATGTCCAGGTCGAGCTGAGGGCACACACCGCAGTCGAAGCACGGCGTCCAGCGGCAGTCCTCGACCTCGGTCTCGTCGAGCGAGTCCTGCCAGTCCTCCCAGAGCCAGTCCTTGTCGAGACCGGAGTCCAGGTGGTCCCAGGGCAGGACCTCCTCGTAGGTCCGCTCGCGGGTGGTGTACCAGTCGACGTCCACGCCGAAGGCGGGAAGCGTCTTCTCCGCGCTCCTCATCCACAGGTCGTAGCTGAAGTGCTCGCGCCAGCCGTCGAAGCGGCCGCCGGACTCGTAGACCTCGCGGATGACGGAGCCGACCCGGCGGTCGCCCCGGGAGAGCAGGCCCTCGACGATGCCGGGCTTGCCGTCGTGGTAGCGGAAACCGATGGAGCGGCCGTACTTCTTGTCGTCGCGGATCTTGTCCCGGAGCTTCTTCAGCCGGGCGTCGGTGTCCTCGGCGCTGAGCTGCGGGGCCCACTGGAAGGGTGTGTGCGGCTTGGGCACGAAGCCGCCGATGGAGACGGTGCAGCGGATGTCGTTCTGCCCGGAGACCTCGCGGCCCTTGGCGATCACGTTGACCGCCATGTCACCGATCTGGAGGACGTCCTCGTCGGTCTCGGTGGGCAGGCCGCACATGAAGTACAGCTTCACCTGACGCCAGCCGTTGCCGTACGCGGTGGCGACCGTGCGGATCAGGTCCTCCTCCGAGACCATCTTGTTGATGACCTTGCGCATGCGCTCGGAGCCGCCCTCGGGGGCGAAGGTGAGCCCGGACCTGCGGCCGTTGCGGGTCAGCTCGTTGGCCAGGTCCACGTTGAACGCGTCGACACGGGTAGAGGGCAGCGAGAGGCCGATCTTGTCGTCCGTGTACCGGTCGGCGAGCCCCTTGGCGATGTCACCGATCTCCGTGTGGTCCGCGGAGGAGAGCGACAGGAGGCCGACCTCCTCGAAGCCCGTGGCCTTGAGCCCCTTCTCCACCATCTCGCCGATACCGGTGATGCTTCGCTCCCGCACGGGGCGCGTGATCATGCCGGCCTGGCAGAAACGGCAGCCGCGGGTGCAGCCGCGGAAGATCTCCACGGACATCCGCTCGTGGACGGTCTCGGCGAGGGGGACGAGCGGCTGCTTGGGGTACGGCCATTCGTCGAGGTCCATGACGGTGTGCTTGGACACACGCCACGGCACACCGGACCTGTTGGGAACCACACGGCCGATGCGGCCGTCGGGGAGGTATTCGACGTCGTAGAAGCCGGGGACGTAGACGCCGCCCGTCCTCGCGAGGCGGAAGAGCACCTCCTCGCGGCCGCCGGGCCGGCCCTCGGCCTTCCAGGCGCGGATGATCTCGGTGATCTCCAGGACGGCCTGCTCACCGTCGCCGATGACGGCGCAGTCGATGAAGTCCGCGATCGGCTCCGGGTTGAACGCGGCGTGGCCGCCCGCCAGCACGATCGGGTGATCGACGGTGCGGTCCTTGGACTCCAGCGGGATGCCCGCGAGATCCAGGGCCGTGAACATGTTGGTGTAACCGAGCTCGGTGGAGAAGCTGAGGCCGAGCACGTCGAAGGCGCCGACGGGGCGGTGGCTGTCCACGGTGAACTGCGGCACCTTGTGCTCGCGCATCAGTTCTTCGAGATCGGGCCACACGCTGTAGGTGCGCTCGGCGAGGACGCCCTCGCGCTCGTTGAGCACCTCGTAGAGGATCATGACGCCCTGGTTGGGAAGCCCGACCTCATAGGCGTCCGGGTACATGAGTGCCCAGCGGACGTCGCATTCGTCCCACGGCTTGACGGTGGAGTTCAGCTCACCGCCGACGTACTGGATGGGCTTCTGCACATGCGGGAGCAGAGCTTCGAGCTGCGGGAAGACCGACTCGGCAGACATCTGTGGACCTTCGTAGCTGGCAGGGGTGACCATCAAGCGTAACCCGGTGCTCAGCCTTTCAGCGCCGCGCGCAGTCCCGGGTGCGACGCCCGGGCCCAGGCCTCGGGCAGTTCGCGTTCCCGTGCCGCCGCCGCGGCCTCCTCCCTGCCGTACAGCAGGCCCCAGGTGAAGGCGGACTCCCCCGCGCCGTGAGCCTGCACCGCCAGGGCGCGCAGGGCGTCCCGGGCCACGACACTGTCCTGGTGGTCGCCGAGGACGGACTGCACGGATTTCATCCGTTTGGCGAACTTCCTGGCCGGCTTCCCCAGCGCCGGCTTGGCGGCCTCCGCGGCGTAGCGGACGCGTTTGGCGGCCTTGCGCGCCTCGTGCATGGCCACGTCGCGCTCCTCGCCCTGCGCCAGCTCCAGAGCGTGCCCGATACGTGTGGCGAGACGCTCGTAGTCCTGGAGCACGGCGCGGGGCAGGGCGTCCTGCGGTGCCCGCGCGGCCGCCGGGAGCAGGGGCGGATCGGCGAGGAGGGCGTCGAGGGCGTCCAGCAGGGCCAGGTAGCGCCCGGTGTCGAGCACCGAGGCGACGTGCTGCCGGGAGTCGGTGCGCCTGGCGACGGAGGTGAGCTGCAGCCGGGCGCTCACGGGGCCCAGGAGCAGGGGTGCGGGCAGCCCGTCGACGTGCGAGCGGAGCCGTGCGTCGAGGACTTCCTGGTCGCGGTCGATCCCGAGCTCCGCGGCGAGCCACTTCAGCTCGTCGCGGAGCGGGTCGGTCACGGTCCGGTCGAGTACCTTCCGGTACGTCCTGAACGCACTGCGCAGCCGGCGTGTGGCGACCCGCATGCGGTGCACGCTGTCGGGCAGGTCGCGGCGTACGGCGGGGTCGAGCTCGACGAGGGCTTCGACCTGCCGGCGTACGTAGGCGAGCACGTGGTCGCCCGCGGTGCGCGGGGAGGGCTCCTTCTTCTTCGTCCGCCGCTTCCCCGGCGCGGTCTCGGCCAGGGCCCTGGACAGCTTGGACGGCGCGGCCGAGGGCCGGACACCGGCCTTGCGCAGCCGCCGCTCGACGGCGTCGAGGACGGCGGGGTCGGCGTCGTCGGCCAGCTCGACCTCCATCTCGGTCCACGCCGAGGTGGTGCCGTGTCCCTCTGCCGTGAGTCGTTCAGCCAGGACCTCGTCGATGCTCACCTCGGCGAGCAGGGCGCCCTTCTCGTCGAGGAGGTGGTGGACGTCCCGCGCGGAGAGGATCCGCACGACGGGGGCCACGGGTGTGCTCCGCACGCGGGAGCGGAGCAGCTCGCCGAGGGCGGGCGGCAGGGCGTCGGTCAGCGGGGCCTGGATCTCGTCACGGACGTCCGCGGAGACGGGGAGCTTGAGGTGCCACCCCTCGTCGTCCCCGCCCGTTCTGCGGCGCAGGGTGAGGGAGTCCGCGGCCAGCCGGAAGTCCTCGGTGTCGTAGTAGACGGCGTCGAGTTCCCTGAGGCCGCGGTGGACGACCGCCGAGACCCCGGCCGCACGGGTCAGGTCGGGCAGCCGGGTCTCGGGAGTCGCTTCGTACTTTCGCTCGACCTCACGCTTGGAGTCCGCCATATGACGAATCTATCCGCGATCGCCGGGGGTATGCAGGGCGGAGCGAAGTGCTCAGGCGGACATCGGCCGTTGCACCTTGATCGACTGGAGCAGTCCGACGGCCACCCAGACGGCGAACATCGACGACCCTCCGTAGGACACGAAGGGCAGGGGCAGTCCGGCCACCGGCATGATCCCGAGGGTCATGCCGATGTTCTCGAAGGACTGGAAGGCGAACCACGCGATGATGCCGGCCGCCACGACCGTCCCGTACAGCTCGGTCGTCCCGCGGGCGATCCGGCAGGCACGCCAGAGGACCACGCCGAGCAGGACGATGATCAGTCCGGCTCCGAGGAAGCCGAGCTCCTCGCCCGCGACGGTGAAGACGAAGTCGGTCTGCTGTTCGGGGACGAACTGGCCCGTCGTCTGGGAGCCGTTGAAGAGCCCCGTGCCCGTGAGCCCGCCGGAGCCGATGGCGATGCGGGCCTGGTTGGTGTTGTAGCCGACGCCCGCCGGGTCGAGCGCAGGGTTGGCGAAGGCGGCGAAGCGGGCGATCTGGTAGTCGTCGAGCAGACCGAGCTGCCAGACCGCCAGCGCACCGGTGGTGCCCGCGCCGATGAGCCCGAGGACCCAGCGGTTGGACGCGCCGGAGGCGAGGAGTACGCCGAGCACGATGACGACCATGACCATGACGGACCCGAGGTCGGGCATCATCATGACGACGGCCATGGGGATCACCGCGAGTCCCAGCGCCTTGGCGACGGTGCGGTGGTCGGGGTGGGGCTGGTCGCCCGCGTCGACGCGGGCGGCGAGCAGCATCGCCATCACGAGGATGATGGTGATCTTGGTGAACTCGGAGGGCTGGATCGAGAAGCCGGCCGGGAGCTTGATCCACGCGTGGGCGCCGTTGATCGTGGTGCCGAGCGGGGTGAGGACGGCCATGACCAGCAGCACCGAGATGCCGTAGAGGATCGGGACGGCTCCGCGCAGGGTGCGGTGGCCGAGCCAGATCGTGCCGATCATCAGGGCCAGGCCGATGCCGGTGTTCATGGCGTGCCGGAAGAGGAAGAAGTACGGGTCGCCCTGGGTGAGGTGGTCGCGGTTGCGGGTCGCGGACCAGACGAGCAGTGAGCCGAGGAAGGAGAGCGCGAGGGCTGATCCGAGCAGCGGCCAGTCCAGCCGCCGGGCGACGGAGTCGCGGGCGGTCAGCTTGGCCCAGGGGCCCTCCTCGGGGCCGTACCGGGATACGGAGAATCCACCTGCCATCAGGGCCGCCTCCCCGTCGTCGCCGGTGATCCGGTGAGCCCCGGCTGGCCCGGGGGTTGCGGCACCACGTACTCGGGATCGGCCTTCTGGCCTTCGGGCTGCTTCGGCCGGGGGTCGTACGGCTTGACCTTCGGGGCATGGATCGAGCCGTCGGGCTGGATCGTCGGCAGCGCCTTCTGGGGCTTGGGCAGCAGGGCCTTCTTCACGTCCTGGTTCCCCTCGGCGTCGAGCCCGTAGATCGCGTCGTAGATCTTGCGGACGGCGGGCCCGGAGGCACCGGACCCGGTGCCGCCCTGGGAGATCGTCATGACGATCGTGTAGTCGTCGGTGTAGGTCGCGAACCACGAGGTGGTCTGCTTGCCGTAGACCTGCGCCGTACCGGTCTTGGCGCGCATGGGGATCTTGTCCTGCGGCCAGCCCCCGAACCGCCAGGCGGCGGTGCCGCCGGGCTCGACCACCGAGCGCAGCCCTTTGTCGAGGTCCTTGACGGTCTTGGCGCTGACCGGCAGCTTTCCGGCCGCCTTGGGCGCGATCTCCTGGACGGTCTTGCCGTCGGGGCTGATCACGGCCTTGCCGACGGTGGGCTCGTAGAGGGTGCCGCCGTTGCTGATCGCGGCGTAGGCGGTGGCCATCTGGATGGGGGTGACGAGGACGTCACCCTGGCCGATGGCGTAGTTGATGCTGTCGTAGGCCTTCAGCTGGTTGCCTTCGAGGCAGCTCTCGTACGCGATCTGCTGCACGTAGGTGCCGCCCTTCTTGCCCTCCTTGCACCAGGCGTCCTTGTTCGCCTTCCAGAAGTCCTGCTTCCACTGCCGGTCGGGGATGCGGCCCTTGACCTCGTTCGGCAGGTCGATGCCGGTCTCTGCGCCGAGCCCGAAGTCACGGGCGGTCCGGTAGAACCAGTCCTTCGCGCCCTTCTTCGGCTTTATGCCGCCGTCACGCGCCCACTCCTCGTGGCCGAGGCGGTAGAAGACGGTGTTGCAGGAGTACTTGAGCGCGTCGCCGAGGGTGATGGGGCCGTGCCCCTGGGACTCGAAGTTGGCGAAGGTCTGGCTGCCGAGGCTGTAGGAGCTGCTGCAGTTGTAGCGGTCGTCGAAGTCGTGTCCGGCCCGCACGGCGGCGCTCGCCGAGACCACCTTGAAGATGGAGCCGGCGGGCGCCTGGCCCTGGATGCCCCGGTTGAGCAGGGGGTAGTTGGACTTCTTGCTGGTGAGCTTGGCGTACTGCTTGCCGGAGATGCCGCCGACCCAGTCGTTGGGGTCGTAGTCGGGCTGGGAGGCCATCGAGACGACGCGGCCGGTCTTCGACTCCATCACGACGACGGCGCCGGAGTCGGCCTCGTACTTACGGCCGGTGATCTTGTCGGTCTCCTTGCGGACGGTCTTCATCGCCTGGGCGAGTTCGTACTCGGCCACCGCCTGGACACGGGCGTCGAGGCTGGTGACGAGGTTGGAACCGGGCACCGCCGGGTCGTTCTCCGCCTCGCCCATGACACGGCCGAGGTTGTCGACCTCGTAGCGGGTGACGCCCGCCTTGCCGCGCAGCTCCTTGTCGTACGTGCGCTCGAGGCCCGAGCGTCCGACCTGGTCGGAGCGCAGGTACGGCGACGGGCCGTCCACCGCCTTCTGGATCTCGTCGTCGGTGACGGGCGAGAGGTAGCCGAGGACCTGGGCGGTCCTCGCCTTGCCGGGTGCGGCGTAGCGGCGTACGGCGGTGGGTTCGGCGGTGATGCCGGGGAAGTCCTCGGCGCGCTCACGGATCGTGAGGGCCTGCTGGGTGGTGGCCTCGTCGGTGACCGGGATCGGCTGGTAGGGCGAGCCGTTCCAGCAGGGCTGGGGGGTCTTGGCGTCGCAGAGGCGGACCTTGTCCCGGACGTCCTGCGCCTTCATGTCCAGGACGTCGGCGAGCCGGGTGAGGACACCGACGCCGTCGTCCTTCATCTTCAGCAGCTCGGTGCGGCTGGCGGAGACGACGAGCCGGGTCTCGTTGTCGGCGAGCGGTACGCCCCGGGCGTCGAGGATCGAGCCGCGCACGGCGGGCTGGACGACCTGCTGCACCCCGTTGCCCGCCGCTTCGGCGGTGTACTCGTCGCCGTTGCGGATCTGGAGGTACCAGAGCCGGCCGCCGAGCGTCAGGAGCAGGGAGAAGACGAGCACCTGGATGACGACGAGGCGGATCTGGACCCGCGGGGTCCGGCCCGTCTCCGGAATGTTGCTCACAGGGTGCCCCCGGTGGTGGTGGGTCGGCCAGGGGTACGGGGGCGGCCGCCCCCGGTGCTCGTCCGGTGCCGGTGGCGGCTCACAGTCGCTTGACCCCCTTGATCCTTCCGGCGCGCGCGGCGCGGCTGCGGGCCGCCCTCAGCCGCATCCCACCCCGCTGGTCGCCGATCCGCAGTCCGGTGCCCGAGGCCATCCAGCCCGCGGCCACGTCACCGCCGGAGTTGTCGGCGACCGGGTCGCTCTCGGTGCGTCTGGCGAGCGCCATGATCAGCGGCACGGTGAACGGCGCGAGGAGGAGGTCGTAGACGACGGCGGTGAACAGCAGGCTGCCCAGGCCCACATGACGGGCGGCCGTGTCGCCGACGAGTGCGCCGACGCCCGCGTACAGCAGGGTCGATCCGATCGCCGCGGCGAAGACGAAGGCCATCGGGGTGAACGCCGACTTGAGCTGGCCCTTCTCGGGGCGGGCCATACCCGCGAGGTAGCCGATGACGCAGAGCACCAGGGCATAGCGCCCGGCCGCGTGGTCGGCGGGCGGCGCCAGGTCGGCGAGGAGGCCCGCGCCGAAGCCGATGAGGGCGCCGCTGACGGGCCCGTACACGAAGGCGAGGCCGAGTACGACGAGCAGCAGCAGATCGGGCGTGGCGCCCGGCAGCTGGAGCCGGGCGAGTACGGAGACCTGGACGACGAGGGCGACCACGACCAGGGCGACGGAGAGCAGAGTCCTGTTGATGCGCATGGGGATCAGCCCTGTTCCTGCTCGTTCGCCGTGTCACCGGCGGCCGGGTCGGCGTTGCCGGTGGCGTCCGTGGAGGCGCCCGGGGAAGCGGATGCGCCGGGCTTCTCGTTGATGTTCCCGACGACCTTGCCGCTGCCGTCGACGAGGTCGCCGTTCGGCTGGACGGTGACGGTGACGGTCGGGGTCGGCTTGGGCTTCCCCGGCTTCTTGGGCTGCGCCGGCAGGACCAGGTCGCGGGGGTTCTCCCGGGGCGCCTGTACGACGATGCCCACGATGTCGAGCTTGGTGAAGCCGGCGAACGCACGGACGTACACGGTCCGGGTCAGGTCACCGCCCGACGGGTCGACGCGGACCACCTCGCCGACCGGCACACCGGGGACGAACGGCTTGTCCTTGCTGGAGCCGAAGGTGACCAGCCGGTCGCCCTTCTTCACGTCCGCCTTGCCGTTGAGGAACTGGACCGAGAGCGGCCGGGACCCCTGTCCGGTGGCGAAGCCGAGCTCGTCGGTCTTCTCGAGCCGGGTACCCACGGTGAAGTCGGGGTCGTTGGCCAGCAGGACGGTCGCGGTGTCCGGGCCGACGGTGGTGACCCGCCCGACGAGCCCGTCGCCGTTCAGCACGGTCATGTCGCGCAGGAGGCCGTCCTTCGCCCCGGCGTCGATGGTGATCGTCCAGGAGAAGCCCTGGGCCGCTCCTATGGCGATGACCTGGGCGGCCTTGATGCCGTACTGGCCGGCCCCTGCGCTCTTCAGCATGCTGTCGAGCTGCCGGACCTTGCTGGTGTTGCGGTCGTCGCTGCCGAGCTTCGTCTTCAGCGCGGCGTTCTCGTGCTCCAGGGCCGCGATCCGGTCGTGCCGGTCACCGGAGTCCCGTACGGCGCCGATGGCGTTGCCCACCGGGTCCACCGCAGCCGCGACGCCGTTCTCGACCGGTCCGAAGACCGTGGCTGCGGCCTGCCGGGCCCCGTCCACCGGTGACTCCTCGCCACCGCGGATGTCCACCGTGATCAGGGCGAATGCGATGGCGATCAGCAGCACCAGGAGCAGCCGGCTCTCTCGTGTGTCCCTCACGTGCGGCGGCCGTGCCTTCCTCGTCGGAATGTTCGTGCCTGTATACCGGCGTTCCGCCGCACGGACGACAGTGCCCGTACGGCGGAACCTCGTGTTCTACCGTCGGGGCTGGGCGTCCAGCACCTGCTGGAGCGCCTCGAACTCCTCGACGCACTTGCCCGATCCGAGCGCCACCGAGTCCAGCGGGTCCTCGGCGATGTGGATCGGCATGCCCGTCTCGTGGCGGAGCCGCTCGTCGAGCCCGCGCAGGAGCGCGCCGCCGCCGGTGAGGACGATGCCGCGGTCCATGATGTCGCCCGAGAGCTCCGGCGGGCACTTGTCGAGCGTCGTCTTCACGGCGTCGACGATCGCGTTGACCGGTTCCTCGATGGCCTTGCGGACCTCGGTCGCGGAGATGACGACGGTCTTGGGCAGGCCCGAGACCAGGTCGCGTCCGCGGATCTCGGTGTGCTCGTCCTTCTCCATCTCGAACGCCGAACCGATCGTGATCTTGATCTGTTCGGCGGTGCGCTCACCGAGGAGGAGGGAGTACTCCTTCTTGACGTGCTGGATGATCGCGTTGTCCAGTTCGTCGCCGGCGACCCGGATCGACTGGGCAGTGACGATTCCGCCGAGCGAGATCACGGCGACCTCGGTGGTGCCGCCGCCGATGTCCACGACCATGTTGCCGGTGGCCTCGTGGACCGGCAGGCCGGAGCCGATGGCGGCGGCCATGGGCTCCTCGATGATGTGCACCTGGCGCGCGCCCGCCTGCGTCGACGCCTCGATGACGGCGCGTCGCTCGACCCCTGTGATGCCGGAGGGCACACAGACGACGACCCGCGGGCGGGCCAGGTAGCGGCGCTTGTGGATCTTGAGGATGAAGTAGCGGAGCATCCGCTCCGTGATCTCGAAGTCGGCGATGACGCCGTCCTTCAGGGGCCGCACGGCAACGATGTTGCCCGGTGTGCGGCCGATCATCTTCTTCGCCTCGGCGCCGACCGCCAGGATTCCGCCGGTGTTGGTGTTGATGGCCACGACGGACGGCTCGTTCAGGACGATGCCGCGCCCCCTGACGTACACCAGCGTGTTGGCAGTCCCGAGGTCGATAGCCATGTCACGGCCGATGAACGACATTGAGTTCCCCTTGTTCCCCATGAGGATGCGTCGGGCCTTCCCAGGAAGCGAAAAATGGCTTGTTCTAGGTAGGCGAGGGTGGCGCTGCGGGCCTGGAAGCTTCCATCGTAGTGCCGTATGCGCGGACACAGCGCGAGGGTCCTTCGCCATGGCGAGTGGAACGGCTGCCCGCTCCACCCATGGTGACGTTACGTCGGGGGGATGCGTTCCCGCGATACGTGACCCTATGCCGAAGGGCGACCGAATTACTTCGGTCGCCCCAGGTCATGAGCGCTGATTGGCGGAGCCGAAGTCAGGAAAGTCCGGGAAAGAAAAGCTTGAGTTCTCGCTCTGCGGACTCCTCGGAGTCCGAGGCGTGGATGAGGTTCTCCCGGGTGACCGTGCCGAAGTCACCACGGATCGAGCCGGGCGCGGCGGCGATCGGGTCGGTGGGGCCGGCCAGGGCGCGGACGCCTTCGATGACCCGCTCACCTTCGGCCACCAGGGCGACGACGGGGCCGGAAGCCATGAACTCGACGAGCGGCTCGTAGAACGGGCGGCCCTTGTGCTCGCCGTAGTGCTGCTCCAGGGTCTCCTGGTCGAGCGTGCGCAGCTCCAGCGCGGTGATCGTCCAGCCGGCCTTGCGTTCGATGCGGCCGACGATCTCGCCGATCAGCCCACGCCGTACGGCGTCGGGCTTGAGAAGGACGAGGGTGCGCTGAGTCATGTACGGCTCCTTGCAGACTTCCGGTGCGGGTGAGGGCGAGATTACAGGGGTACGCGACCGGCCTTACGCCCGGGCTTACGCTGCGTCATCCTTGGGCCGGGGCCTGCGGGCTCTCCTGCGCCCCGGCCTGGGCCGCCCACCGCGCCTTGGCCTCGTCGATCCTGCGGCCGTAGTGCACCGAGGCCCACCACAGGGCACCGAAGATCACGCCGAGGATGAACATCATCGGGACGAAGAAGCCGCTCAGCACGAGCAGGACCTGGAGCGCCCAGCCGAGCTGAATACCACCCGGCCGGGTGATCACACCGCAGAGCAGGACGGACAGCAGCATGCCGATGCCGCAGACCGTCCACACCGTGGTCATGGAGAGGTCGTCGGACTTCATCGCCACGAGTCCGGCGAAGCCGATGACGAAGAACTCACCGATCAGCGTCGATGCGCAGAGCACACGCACAGGTCAGCGCCTTCCCAGGAGGAGTCGGGCCTCGCCGACCGTGATCACGGATCCGGTCACCAGGACCCCGGCGCCCGCGTATTCGGCCTCTTCCTCGGCGAGGGTGATCGCCGCCTCCAGCGCGTCGTCCAGACGCGGCTCGACCTGGACGCGTTCGTGGCCGAACACCTCGACGGCGACCGCCGCCAGGGCGTCCGCGTCCATGGCGCGCGGGCTGGAGTTCTGGGTGACGACCACCTCGGCGAAGATCGGCTCGAAGGCTTCGAGGAGCCCCCGGACGTCCTTGCCGTCACTCGCACCGACGACCCCGATCAGCCGGGAGAAGCTGAACGCCTCCGAGATCCCCTCGGCGGCGGCGAGGCCGCCGGCCGGGTTGTGCGCCGCGTCGAGCACGACGGTCGGGCTGGACCGCACGACCTCCAGGCGACCCGGCGAGAGCACCGAGAGGAAGGCCTTGCGGACCACTTCGGCGTCGAGGCTGCGTGCCTGCTCCGCGCCGATGCCGAAGAACGCCTCGACGGCGGCGAGCGCCACCGCGGCGTTGTGCGCCTGGTGCGCCCCGTAGAGCGGCAGGAAGATGTTGTCGTACTCGCCGCCCAGGCCCCGCAGGGTGAGCAGCTGGCCGCCGACCGCGATCTCGCGGGAGACGACGCCGAACTCCATGCCCTCGCGGGCGACGGTGGCGTCCACCTCGACGGCCTTCTTCAGCATGACCTGCGCGGCGTCGACCGGCTGCTGAGCCAGGATCACCGTCGCGTCCTGCTTGACGATGCCGGCCTTCTCACCGGCGATCTCCGCCGCGGTGGAACCGAGGCGGTCCGTGTGGTCCAGCGAGATGGGGGTGACGACGGCGACCGAGGCGTCGATGACGTTCGTCGCGTCCCAGGTGCCTCCCATGCCGACCTCGACGACCGCGACGTCGACCGGCGCGTCGGCGAAGGCCGCGTACGCCATGCCCGTCAGCACCTCGAAGAACGAGAGCCGGTAGGGCTGCTGCGCGTCGACCATCTCGACGTACGGCTTGATGTCGTTGTACGTCTCGATGAAGCGCTCGGGATCGATCGGATCGCCGTCGAGGCTGATCCGCTCGGTGATCGACTGGACGTGCGGGGAGGTGTACCGGCCGGTGCGGAGCTCGAAGGCGCCCAGCAGGGCCTCGATCATGCGGGCCGTGCTGGTCTTGCCGTTCGTACCCGTGATGTGGATCGAGGGGTAGGCGCGCTGGGGCTCGCCCAGCACGTCCATCAGGGCAGCGATGCGGTCCACCGAGGGCTCGAGCTTGGTCTCGCCCCATCGGCCGGCGAGCTCCTGTTCCACCTCGCGCAGCGCCCGGTCGGTCTCGGGATCGGCGGGGCGGTCGGGGACCGCCTGTCCCTGGGGCGGGCCCGACTGGGCGCGCAGCGTCCGGCTCCCGGCCTCGATCACCGCCAGGTCGGGGTCGCGCTGGGTCTCTTCGTCGACGATCTCCGCGAAGGTGTCGTCGGGATCTGACGCGTCGTGCCGGTCTGAAGGGCGGGGCTCACTCACAGGGCCAGTCTACGGATGGCCACGGACATCGCACGCAGCGCCCGCTGCCGCGCTCCCCGCGGGTACGGCGAAGCCCCCGCGCACCCGGTCGGTCGGGGGCGCGGGGGCTCCGTACTCAGGTCATCAGCCCTTCGGGAGATTCGCCAGCTGGGCCGCGATCCGCTCGATGTCGGCCTCCGCCTTGGCGAGCCGGCCACGGATCTTGTCGACCACGTTGTCCGGGGCCTTGGCGAGGAACGCCTCGTTGCCGAGCTTGCCGGTGGCCTGCGCCTTCTCCTTCTCGGCGGCGCCCAGGTCCTTCGTGAGGCGCTTGCGCTCGGCCTCGACATCGATCGTGCCGGACAGGTCGAGCGCGACCGTGGCCCCGGCGACCGGCAGCGTGGCCGTGGCGTGGAAGCCGTCGCCGGCGGGCTGCAGGCGCAGCAACTGGCGGATGGCCGCCTCGTGCGGGGCGAGCACCGTGCCGGTGACCGTCAGCTCGGCCGGGACCTTCTGGCCGGGCTGCAGGCCCTGGTCGGAGCGGAAGCGGCGGACCTCGGTGACGACCTGCTGGACGAGCTCGATCTCCTTCTCGGCAGCCTCGTCACGGAAGCCGCTGTCCTTGGGCCAGTCGGCGATGACGACGGACTCCTGACCGGTGAGCGTGGTCCAGAGCGACTCGGTCACGAACGGGACGATCGGGTGGAGCAGCCGCAGCGTGACGTCCAGGACCTCACCGAGGACCCGGGCGGACACCCTCGCCTGCTCGCCGCCCGCGAAGAACGTGGTCTTCGACAGTTCGACGTACCAGTCGAAGACCTCGTCCCACGCGAAGTGGTAGAGGGCGTCGCTGAGCTTGGCGAACTGGAAGTCCTCGTAGAACGCGTCGACGTCGGCGACCGTCTTGTTCAGCCGGGACAGGATCCAGCGGTCGGTGGCCGAGAGCTGCTCGACGGGCGGGAGTTCGCCCTCCACCGTCGCGCCGTTCATCATCGCGAAGCGGGTCGCGTTCCAGATCTTGTTGGCGAAGTTGCGGGAGGCCTGGACCCAGTCCTCGCCGATCGGGACGTCGGTACCCGGGTTGGCGCCCCTGGCGAGGGTGAAGCGGACGGCGTCGGAGCCGTACGTGTCCATCCAGTCCAGCGGGTCGACGACGTTGCCGAAGGACTTCGACATCTTCTTGCCGCGCTCGTCACGGACCAGGCCGGTGAGAGCGATGGTCTTGAACGGGGCCTCGCCGTCCATGACGTACAGGCCGAACATCATCATCCGGGCGACCCAGAAGAAGATGATGTCGTGGCCGGTGACGAGGACGTCGGTCGGATAGAACTTCTTGAGGTCCGGCGTCTCCTCCGGCCACCCGAGCGTGGAGAACGGCCACAGTCCGGACGAGAACCACGTGTCCAGGACGTCGGAGTCCTGCGTCCAGCCCTCACCGGTGGGCGGCTGCTCGTCGGGACCGACGCAGACGACCTCACCGTCGGGGCCGTACCAGACGGGGATGCGGTGGCCCCACCAGAGCTGGCGCGAGATGCACCAGTCGCGGAGGTTGTCGACCCAGTCGAAGTACCGCTGCTCCATCTCCTTGGGGTGGATCGCGACCCGGCCGTCACGGACCGCGTCACCGGCCGCCTTGGCGAGGGTCTCGACCTTGACCCACCACTGGAGGGAGAGCCGGGGCTCGACCGTCGTGCGGCAGCGGGAGCAGTGGCCGACGGAGTGGACGTACGGACGCTTCTCCGCGACGATCCGGCCCTGCTCCCGCAGCGCGCCGACGATGGTCGAACGGGCCTCGAAGCGGTCCAGGCCCTCGAACGGGCCGGCGACGGTGATGACTCCCCGCTCGTCCATGACGGTCATCGACTCCAGGCCGTGACGCTGGCCGATCGCGAAGTCGTTCGGGTCGTGGGCCGGGGTCACCTTGACCGCGCCGGTGCCGAACTCCGGGTCGACGTGGTGGTCGGCGACGACGGGGATCGTACGGTCGGTGAGGGGCAGCTTGATCCGCTTGCCGATGAGGTGCGTGTACCGCGCGTCGTCCGGGTGGACGGCGACCGCGGTGTCACCGAGCATCGTCTCGGCGCGGGTGGTGGCGACGACCAGTGTCTCGTCGCCCTCGCCGTACCGGATGGAGACGAGCTCGCCGTCGTCGTCCTGGTAGTCGACCTCGATGTCGGAGATCGCGGTGAGACAGCGGGGGCACCAGTTGATGATGCGCTCGGCGCGGTAGATCAGCCCGTCGTCGTACAGCCGCTTGAAGATCGTCTGGACGGCCGCGGACAGCCCCTCGTCCATGGTGAAGCGCTCACGGGACCAGTCGACGCCGTCGCCGAGACGGCGCATCTGGCCGAGGATCTTGCCGCCGTACTCTTCCTTCCACTGCCAGACGCGCTCGACGAACTCCTCGCGTCCAAGGTCGTGACGGGACTTGCCCTCCTCGCCGAGCTGCTGCTCGACCTTGTTCTGGGTGGCGATCCCGGCGTGGTCCATGCCGGGCAGCCACAGCGCCTCGTGACCCTGCATCCGCTTGCGGCGCGTGAGGGCGTCCATGAGCGTGTGCTGGAAGGCGTGGCCCAGGTGGAGGGATCCGGTGACGTTGGGCGGCGGGATGACGATCGTGTACGGAGGCTTCTCGCTCTCCGGGTCGGCCGTGAAGTAACCGCGCTCCACCCAGCGCTCGTACAGCTTCCCCTCTACCTCGGCCGGCGCGTACTGGGTCGGCAGTTCGGGGGTGCTGGCTGGCTGCTGCGCTGCGTTCTCGGTCACGGCACACAGTTTAGGGGCGTCACAGTCGTGCACTGAAACCGGTTTGTTGAGTAACGGTGTACGACCGGATGCACTGAGAGGGCGCGGCTTCCGTCAGGATGTTCGGAACGCATAAGCATTCTGGAGGGGACAGCGCATGAGCCACAACCAGCCGGGTCCGTACGGCGGGCAGCCGCCGCAGGGCCAGCCCGGACCGTACGGCCAGCAGCCGGGGCCGTACGGGCAGCAGCCGGGCCCCTACGGTGGCCCTCCGCCGCAGGGACCGCCGCAGGGCCAGCCCGGCTACGGCTACCCGCAGCAGGCCCCTCAGGGCGTCCCGCCGCAGCAGCAGCCCCCGCAGGGTTACGGCTACCCGCAGGGCCAGCAGCCGGGGCCGTACGGCCAGCAGCCGCCCACGCCGCCGTACGGCGGCCAGCAGGCGTACCCCGGCATGCCGCCGCAGGGCGCGCCGAAGAAGAAGACCGGGCTGATCGTCGGCGCGGCCGTGGTCGCCCTGGCGGTCGTCGCGGGAGGGGTCTGGTTCCTGACCTCGGGCGGCGGCAGCAGCGACGTGGCCGATTCGACCAAGGGCTACAAGCTGACCCCGGCCGCGTCGGTGGACGACTACAAGAAGGGTGAGAAGACCTCCTCCTCGGACACGATGACGAGCAAGGAGAAGTCGGAGGCCGAGGCACTGGGCATCAAGGACGCCCACAAGGCCGAGGCCCAGTACCAGAGCGGCGACCTGGAGAAGAACCCCCTCACGGCCAAGATGCTGATGATGTACGGCAACTGGGGCGAGGTCAGCGACCCCGCCAAGGCCCTCGACGGTATGTTCGCGCAGGCCAAGCTGGGAATGGCCAAGAGTGACGAAGACGCCAAGACCTCATTGGTCGGCAGCCCCAAGAGCGTCACGCCCGCGGGCTTCGAGGGTGCGCTCATGAAGTGCCAGGACATCAAGACGGTGAACGACAAGGCCGACGGCACTCCGGCCGGCGGCCCCAAGGAAATGATCATGCCCGTCTGCATCTGGGCCGACCACAGCACTGTCGCTGCGGTCATCGGCGTCGACATCGGCGCGGCCATGACCAACAAGTCGATGTCGCAGGACGAGGTGGCGGCCCTCACGGCCAAGCTCTACAACACCTCGCGCACCAAGGTCTGATCCTCGACGCCGAAGGGGCGCCCGGCCGGTGGCCGGGCGCCCCTTCATGTGTGCCGCTTGCCGCTAGGCGGACTTCTCGTGGCGGCCGCCGTCGTTCTTGCCGATCGTGCGCGGCTCGCGCGGGACCAGCGTCGGGTTGACGTTGTTGCGGACGACGTCCGGGGTGATGACGACGCGGGCCACGTCCTTGCGGGACGGCACCTCGTACATCACGGACTGGAGGACCTCCTCCATGATGGCGCGCAGACCGCGCGCGCCCGTCTGACGGAGGATCGCCTGGTCGGCGATGGCCTCGAGCGCCTCACGCTCGAAGTCCAGCTCCACGCCGTCGAGTTCGAACAGGCGCTGGTACTGCTTGACCAGCGCGTTGCGCGGCTCGATCAGGATCTGGAGCAGTGCCTCGCGGTCCAGGTTGTGGACCGAGGTCAGCACGGGCAGACGGCCGATGAACTCGGGGATCATCCCGAACTTCACCAGGTCCTCCGGCATGACCTCCTGGAACTGGTCGCTCGCCTGGATCTCCAGCTTGGAGCGGATCGTCGCGCCGAAGCCGATGCCCTTGGCGCCGGCCCGCGACTCGATGATCTTCTCCAGGCCCGAGAAGGCGCCGCCCACGATGAACAGCACGTTCGTCGTGTCGATCTGGATGAACTCCTGGTGCGGGTGCTTCCGTCCGCCCTGCGGCGGTACGGAGGCGGTGGTGCCCTCCAGGATCTTCAGCAGGGCCTGCTGGACGCCCTCACCGGAGACATCGCGGGTGATCGACGGGTTCTCGCTCTTGCGGGCGACCTTGTCGATCTCGTCGATGTAGATGATCCCGGTCTCGGCCTTCTTGACGTCGTAGTCCGCGGCCTGGATCAGCTTCAGCAGGATGTTCTCGACGTCCTCGCCGACGTAGCCGGCCTCCGTCAGCGCCGTCGCGTCCGCGATGGCGAACGGGACGTTGAGCATGCGGGCCAGCGTCTGCGCGAGAAGCGTCTTGCCGGAGCCCGTGGGGCCCAGCAGCAGGATGTTGGACTTGGCCAGCTCGATCGCGTCGTCGCGATTCGCGCCGCCGCCGTTCTCCCCGGCCTGGACCCGCTTGTAGTGGTTGTACACAGCGACCGAGAGGGCCTTCTTCGCGGGCTCCTGCCCGACGACGTACCCCTCGAGGAACTCGTAGATCTCGCGCGGCTTGGGGAGCTCCTCCCACCGCACCTCGGAGGTCTCGGCGAGCTCCTCCTCGATGATCTCGTTGCAGAGATCGATGCACTCGTCGCAGATGTACACACCGGGTCCCGCGATGAGCTTCTTCACCTGCTTCTGGCTCTTTCCGCAGAACGAGCACTTGAGCAGGTCGCCGCCATCACCGATGCGTGCCACGAGGTGCTTCCCCTTCGCCTGGGAGCAGCCTGGTTCAGCGGCTCCTGGTGCCTCTCTCCGACGGTACCTTGCCTGGCCCCCCGTTCGGGCCCCCCTTGGCACGGTTCACACGGCCGGGGCCGTGCGGGTGGAACGTGCCAAGGGGAAAATACCGACGTCAGACGGACGCGCCGGCTGTGGTCTTACGGGTGGAGACAATCTGGTCCACCAGACCGTACGCGAGTGCGTCGTCGGCGGTAAGGATCTTGTCGCGCTCGATGTCCTCGCTGATCTTCTCCAGCGGGGTGGTCGAGTGCTTGGCCAGCATCTCCTCGAGCTGGGTGCGCATCCGCAGGATCTCGTTGGCCGCGATCTCCAGGTCGGAGAGCTGCTCACGGCCGGTCTGCGAGGACGGCTGGTGGATCAGCACACGGGCGTGCGGGAGCGCCATGCGCTTGCCCGGGGTGCCCGCGGCCAGCAGGACGGCGGCGGCGGAGGCCGCCTGGCCCATGCAGACCGTCTGGATGTCCGGCTTCACGAACTGCATGGTGTCGTAGATCGCGGTGAGCGCGGTGAACGAGCCGCCGGGGCTGTTGATGTAGATCGAGATGTCACGGTCCGGGTCCATCGACTCCAGGCACAGCAGCTGCGCCATGACGTCGTTGGCCGAGGCGTCGTCGATCTGGACGCCGAGGAAGATCACGCGCTCCTCGAAGAGCTTCGCGTACGGGTCGTACTCACGCACACCCTGCGAGGTGCGCTCCACGAAGCGCGGGACGACGTAGCGGTTGTCCACCTGCGGGCCGGTGTAGAGGCCGCTCGCAGAGGCGCCGGAGAAGTTGTTCATGTGGGTGTTCACCATCCTGGTGGCGTATCTGTGGGCTGGAGGTCTCGGCGTACGAGAGGGTGCGGGGTCGTGCACGCCCGGATCAGGCGCCGGTGCCGCCGCCGCCCGGGATGCCCGACGCGACCGAGATGATCTCGTCGATGAGGCCGTAGTCCTTGGCCTCCTCCGCCGTGTACCAGCGGTCGCGGTCGCCGTCGCGGATGATCGTCTCCACGGTCTGGCCGGAGTGGCGGGCCGTGATCTCGGCCATCCGCGTCTTCGTGCGGAGCAGGTACTGCGCCTGGATCTTGATGTCTGAGGCGGTGCCGCCGATGCCGGCCGAACCCTGGTGCATGAGGATGTCGGTGTTCGGGAGCGCGAAGCGCTTGCCCGCCGTACCACCGGTGAGCAGGAACTGGCCCATCGAGGCCGCCATGCCCATACCGATGGTGACCACGTCGTTCGGGATGTACTGCATGGTGTCGTAGACCGCCATGCCGGCCGTCACCGAGCCGCCGGGGCTGTTGATGTAGAGGTAGATGTCCTTGTCGGGTTCTGCGGCAAGGAGCAGCAGCTGTGCGGTGATCTTGTTGGCGATGTCATCGTCGACCTGCTGACCGAGGAAGATGATGCGCTCGCCGAGCAGTCGGCTGTAGACCTGGTCACCGAGGCCTCCACCGAGGGACGGCTCTCCGGCGGCGTAGGGCATCAGATTCGTCACGTATCCACCTGCTCGTCTCTGACGGCTCCGGCCGTCTCAGCGTCTTCGTACCGGGTGGGCCGGGACTACCCGACCCTTCCTCTTCATGGACCCTAACGCGCAGGTGGGACAACGCCATCCCGCTTCCCCAACTGTTCGCTGGGAGCGCAAGGTAAGCAGTCCGCACAAGGGTTCCACGGGTGCGCCACCGGGGCGCGGGCACCGATACGACGGCGGGCCCCGGACGCGCTACGTCCGGGGCCCGCCGTGCGGATCAGATCAACGATCGGAGCGGGGCTCAGGCCTCGTTCTTCTCGTCCTTCTTCTCGTCGGCGGCCTCGGTGGTGTCCTCGGCTGCCTCGACCGTCCCGGTGGTCTCGTCCGTGGTGTCCTCGGTGTCCTCGGTGTCCTCATCGTCTTCGAGATCGACGATCTCACCGTTGGTGTCGGTGACCTTGGCGGCCTCGACGACGACGGCGAGCGCCTTGCCGCGGGCGACCTCGCCGACGAGCATCGGCACCTGGCCGCCTTCGACGACGGCCTGGGCGAACTGGTCGGGGCTCATGCCGGAGGACTGCGCGCGCCGCATGAGGTGCTCGGTGAGCTCCTCCTGGTTGACGTTCAGCTTCTCCTTGTTGACGAGCTCGTCCAGGATGAACTGGGTCTTGATGCCCTTGACGGCCTGCTCGGAGGTCTCGTTCTCGAACTCCTCCAGGGTCTTGCCCTGGATCTCGAGGTACTTCTCGAGGTCGAGACCCATCTGGCCGAGCTGGTGGTGCTCCAGGTTGTGCTTGCGGGTCTGGACCTCGTCCGCGAGAAGCTTCTCGGGGATCGGGACCTCGGCCAGCTTCAGCAGCTCCTCGAGGACGCGCTCCTGGGCCTGGGTGGCCTGGTCGTACTGCTTGGTGTTCTCGAGACGCTTGCGGCTGTCCTCGCGGAGCTCGGCGAGCGTGTCGAACTCGCTCGCCATCTGCGCGAAGTCGTCGTCCAGCTCGGGCAGTTCGCGGGAGGCGACGGCGGTGACCTTGACGGTGACCTCCGCCTCCTTGCCCTCGGCGGAGCCGCCCTTCAGCTCGGAGGTGAAGGTGGCCTCGCCACCGGCCTCCAGGCCGGTCACGGCCTCGTCGATGCCTTCGAGGAGCTCGCCGGAACCGATGGTGTACGAGACACCCGCGGCCACGCCGTCCTCGAGGACCTCTCCGTCGACCTTGGCCTCCAGGTCGATCGTCACGACGTCGCCCTCGGCGGCGGCGCGCTCGACCGGGTTGGTCGAGGCGAAGCGCTCGCGGAGCTGCTCCACGGCCTTCTCGACCTCTTCGTCGGTGACTTCGAGTGCGTCCACGGTGACCTCGATGCCGGAGTAGTCCGGAATCTCGATCTCGGGACGGACATCCACCTCGGCGGTGAAGGCCAGCAGTTCGCCGTCCTTGAGCTCGGTGATGTCAACCTCGGGCTGGCCCAGAACGTTGAGCTCACCCTCGTTGACAGCCTCGGTGTAGAACTTCGGAAGGGCGTCGTTGACGGCCTCCTCCAGCACAGCACCACGGCCGAACCGCTGGTCGATGACGCGGTTGGGGATCTTGCCCTTACGGAAGCCCTTCACCGTGACCTGCTGGTTGATCTTCTTGTACGCCGCGTCGAGGCTGTCCTTGAGCTCCTCGAAGGGCACCTCGATGCTGAGCCGAACCCGAGTCGGGTTCAGGGTCTCCACGGCGCTCTTCACGGTTCGGTCTCCTTGGTGGCTGACTTCTTGGGGTTCTGCTGGGCCGCCGAGAGGCGGCTTCGCGGATCGAGCCCGGTACATCAGACACACGGGCACGCAATTTGCATAGTAACGGCAAGGTGGAGGACTCCCACAATGCGATCTTGCTGGTGGTCGGGGTGGCCGGATTCGAACCGACGACCTTCCGCTCCCAAAGCGGACGCGCTACCAAGCTGCGCCACACCCCGTCGGTGCGACACGAAGGGTACATGCAGACGCGGGCCGCGTCGGCCGCTTTGCTCCGGTCGTCGCCCGGGCCGTCACGGGGCACACCGATACGGGTGTGCGCGCACCGCCCCCGACCCGCTACGATGCTTCCCGTACCGCGGTCCACCGGACCAGCGACGCGGTGCTTGCGGGCGTAGCTCAATGGTAGAGCCCTAGTCTTCCAAACTAGCTACGCGGGTTCGATTCCCGTCGCCCGCTCCAACGGCTCAGGGCCAGGCAGGGGATTTCTTCCCCTGCCTGGCCCTGAGTGTTTCCCGGGGCCGTTCCCTGCGCCGCGCGCCGGCGGGAGGGGTGGCGGACGCCTCATGACCGCGGTGCCGCGCCCCCCGCCGGTCACCCGGGAGGCAGGGCGTCCCGGAACGCCTTGACGGTGGCGGCGGGATCGTAGCCCTCGGGGACACCGTCGACCAGGATGATGTCGCCCTCTATGTGCCGCGAGCGCAGCGGTGCGATCTCCCGGTACGCGGGCGAGTCCCACCAGGCACGGGCCTCGGCGATCCCGGGGAAGCCGATCACCACGACGTGACCGGGCCAGCTGCCCTCCTTCACCTCGTGCGGCGTGGCGTGCACGAGGAAACGCCCTCCGTGCTCCTCGAAGGTCGCGGGGAGCCGTTCGATGTACTCGGCGATCTCCGGGTGCGGTGCGGCCTCTTGCAGGTGAGCTATGGCATAGGCGGGCATGACGTCCTTCCGGTGGGCCGGTCTCCTGGGTCGGGAGCATGGCAGCCCGCGCACCGGGGGTCGATGACCTTTCAGGTAATCGGCAGTCCGGTCCGGGAGCGGCCGTCCGGAACGCCCACGCGGCGTCGTTCCCCCTCGCCCGCGCATGACTGCGGCCCGGCCGGCGGTCTGCTGCCGGGCCGGGCTCCGCCGCGTCGTCTCAGAAACTGATCTGATTGATCGTGTCGGCTATCGAGTTCATGAATCTGTTGATCGAGGGCGCCATGCCCGTCGAAGCGAGGAAGAAGCCGAACAGCACGGCGACGATCGCCGGCCCGCCCTTGATGGATCCGCCGCGGATGAACACCACCAGGACGATCCCCAGCAGAAGCACCACAGACAGTGAAATGGCCACGACTGATCACACCCTTGGTCGGTCCGCCTTGCCGGCCCGGTGGTGTGCGGCCCAGCACGCCACCGTCGCGACCATCGTGCCACCAACTCCCCGGTGTCTGCTGCCGGGTGATGGAGAGGGATGGCCGGATCGCGTCATCTTCATGCCCGCCCGCGCCCTGGTGCAACCCGCCGCGCGCCGCACCCGGCGGGGGCAGCACAGGCCCCGGGGAAAACTGTGCGCCCGCTGTGCGCAGGACGGTTCGAATATCGGCCGATGTGATCGTTTCCATATCCCCACACTTCATTCACAGCGCTTTGCCGGCAGTTCGTGCGACGAAATTCACTCTCACCAACCACTCGCCGATATGCACCATTTAAGCCGGATGAATCACCACGTAACGGTCGGTTGCCGGTGGTTTCGCTTTCGAATGACAGGGAACGCGCGATATTCCCTGAGGGTTTTACGCATACCGATCGACGGGTCTAAGGTGCATGAGATGTCCCAAGCTCCGAGCGAAATTCAGCGGGCCCCGATCACCCCGGAGAGCCGGGAGTCGGAGCCGAGACACCAGCAGACCCTGACGGCCTCCAGGGCGCCCTCCCCCGCATCGGAGACGGCTCCGGCCCGCACCGCCCCGCCCGCACCGGCCAAGCGCCGTGACGCGTACTTCGACAATGTGAAGTACCTCGCGATCGTGCTCGTCGCCGTGGCTCACGCGTGGGAGCCGGTGATGGACGGGAGCCGCACGACGCGAGCGCTGTACATGGTCGTGTACACGTTCCACATGCCGGCGTTCATCCTCGTCTCCGGCTACTTCTCACGGTCGTTCGACATGAGCTCGGCCAAGGTGAAGCGACTCGTCACCGGGGTCGTGGTGCCCTACGTGCTCTTCGAGACCGCGTACTCGCTCTTCAAGCGGTACGCCGGCGGCGTGCACGACACGTCCATCACCCTGCTCGACCCGCTGTTCCTCACCTGGTTCCTGATCGCCCTGTTCATCTGGCGGGTCACCACGCCGCTGTGGCAGTCACTGCGCCACCCGCTGCCGGTCGCTCTCGCCATCGCCGCGCTCGCCTCGGTGACTCCGGGCATCACCGACGACCTCGACCTCCAACGCGTCTGCCAGCTCCTGCCGTTCTTCGTGCTCGGTCTGCTGATGAAGCCCGAGCACTTCCAGCTGATTCGGCGGCGCGAGGTGCGGATGCTCGCCCTGCCTCTGGCCGCCGGGGCCCTGGCCTTCGCCTACTGGGCGGCGCCGCGCATGCAGCTCGGCTGGTTCTACCGCAGCAACAGCGCCCAGGAGATGGACTTCCAGTGGTGGACGGGGCCCGTGATGACCCTGGCGATGTTCGGCTGCGCGCTGCTCCTCACGATCGCCTTCCTCGCCTGGGTGCCGCGCCGCCACATGTGGTTCACCGCGCTGGGCGCCGGGACGATCTGCGGGTACCTGCTGCACGGTTTCCTGGTGAAGGGGGCGGGATACTACGGCCTGTTCGACCGCTACGAGTGGCTCACCGGGCCCGTGGGACTCGTCGTCGTCTCCCTCGTCGCGGCCGTTGCCGTGACCCTGCTCTGCACCCCACCGGTCCGGCGTGTGCTGCGCTTCGCGACCGAACCGGACATGAACTGGGCCTTCCGCCGGAGCCCGGTCAAGCGCTGAGCCTGTCCGGATCGGCCCCCTTCGGCCGGGGGCAGGTCCCGGCAGCGCGTCAGCCCGTGGCAGGGTTGGCTTGATCCCGCCGCTCAAGGGGCCTGACGCCACTGTCCAGCCCCAACAGGCCCCGCACCTGCGCATACTTGTCGGTCAGCCGGGTACGGGTCGCCGGCTCCAGCATCGCGAGCCGGTCCGGGTCCGCGTTGTGCGCCAGGTCCGCCTCCTTGATCAGCAGCGCGCCGGGCGTGGCGAGAATCCGCCCGGTGTACGTGGAGAGGTCCTCGCCGTCCCGCTTGGTGACGGCGAGGACCATGTGCTTCACCCGCCCGGGCAGTGACGCCTCGTCCAGCCACTGCCGGGACAGGACGCCGTCCTCGACCGCGTCGTGCAGCCAGGCGGCGGCCATCTGCTCCTCGCTGCCGCCCCGGACACGTACGCCCTCGGCCACCGCGGCCAGGTGCTCCGCATACGGACGCCCCGCCTTGTCGGTCTGTGCGCGATGGGCCTCGCGGGCGATCGCCTCCACCTGGGACAGGGTCAGATACGGGGTCGGCATGGACCGACTGTACGCCGGGCGGTGCGGCGCTCCGACGTCTCCACGGGGGCACCCCGAATCGTTCGGTAAACTAATTACTGACGATTTCTTGACGCGCCCTTGACCGATTGAAGGAGACAGGCTCATCGGACACGCAGACACGCTCATCGCCATGGGGGGCGCCTTCCTCGCCGCCGCCGTCCTCGCCCGCGTCGGCGGCCGCATCGGGCTGCCGACCATCCCCCTGTTCATCCTCGCCGGGATCCTGCTCGGCCCGTACACCCCCGGGGTCGTCCTCCTCGACGATCCGCATGACCTGGAGATGCTCTCCGCGCTCGGTCTGGTGCTGCTGCTCTTCTACCTCGGCCTCGAGTTCCACCTGGACGACCTGAAGACGGGCGGGCGCAAGATGGCGCTCGCCGGCGGCACCTATCTCGCCCTGAACGTCGGCGCGGGTCTCGGCTTCGGCTTCGCGCTGGGCTGGGGCACCTCGGAAGCCCTGGTGCTCGCGGGTGTGCTCGGCATCTCGTCGTCGGCCATCGTCACGAAGGTCCTGGTGGACCTCAACCGGATCGGCAATCCGGAGACGCGTCCGATCCTCGGCATCATCGTCGTCGAGGACGTCTTCCTCGCCCTCTACCTGGCCGCGCTGCAGCCGATCCTCTCCGGTGCGGACAGCCTCGGGGCGGCGGTGCTCGACGGAGGCAAGGCCTTCGGCTTCCTGCTGCTGCTCGCCCTCGCTGCCCGGTTCGGTACGAAGCTCATCGGCAAGCTGATGAACACCAGGGACGACGAGCTCCTCGTCATCTCCTTCCTCGGCGTCGCCGTCTTCGTGGCCGGGGTCTCGGAGTGGTTCGGGGTCGCCGACGCGATCGGCGCGTTCATGGTCGGTCTGATGCTGGGCAGCACCACCTCGGGCCCGCGCATCATGAAGCTGGTGCATCCCCTGCGGGACGCGTTCGGCGCGATCTTCTTCTTCGCCTTCGGGCTGTCCATCAACCCCGGCGACCTGCCGAGCGTGGTGTGGCCCGTGCTGGCGGCCGTCGCCGTGACCGTGGCGATGAACGTCTTCGCCGGGATGGCCACGGCCAGGATCTACGCCTTCGGCCCGAAGGCCACGGCGAACGTCTCCACCACCCTGCTGGCCCGCGGTGAGTTCGCCCTGATCCTCGCCACGATGGCGGCGGGCGCGGGCCTGGACGAACGGCTCTCCCCGTTCATCGCCGGCTACGTGCTCGTGCTCGCGGTCCTGTCACCTCTGGCGGCCGGCCGCTCGCACTGGCTCGCCCGGATCCTGCCCGGTGGGCGCACCCGCGACCAGGAGGCCGACAAAGAGGCGGTACCGGTCTGAGGTGCGGACGACCCGGGTGCGGGGACTCCGTCCGCGCACCCGGGATGACGCATCAGGGAGACGTGCCAGGGATGACCTGTCAGGGATGACGACTCCGGCTCGACGTGTCCGTGATGCCGCGTCGGAGACGCTCCGGATCGACGGAGACGGACTGGCTTCTCGTTCGGGTGACAGCTGAGCGCTCCGCTTGACGCCTGTACCGTTTCACCCGGTTCGCACCGTTCAGCCCCGGCGGGACAGCAGCAGGAGAGCACGGTCGTCGTTGACGTCCTTCGCGCAGGCCTCGATCAGATGCCACGCGGCGCCCTCGAAGCCCGTCGCGACATAGCGGTCCGCCTCGCCGGTCAGGCGGTCGATGCCCTCGGCGATGTCCCTGTCGGACGCCTCCACCAGGCCGTCCGTGAAGAGCATCAGGACGTCCCCGGGCGCCAGCGAGCCCTTCACCGCGTCGAACTGCGCTCCGTCGTACACACCGAGCAGGGGGCCCTCGGCGGCCATCTCCTCCCACCGTCCGCTGCCTGCGTGCAGCTGGAGCGCGGGGGGATGGCCTGCCGAGAGGAGTTCGTAGTCGCCGGAGTCGAGGTCCAGGACGAGATGGATGGAGGTGGCGAAACCCTCGTCCCAGTCCTGGCGCAGCAGGTAGCCGTTGGCGGCGGGCAGGAAGCCGTGCGGCGGCAGGGAGCCCAGGAGGCCGCCGAAGGCTCCGGAGAGCAGCAGGGCGCGGGAACCCGCGTCCATGCCCTTGCCCGAGACATCGGTGAGCACCACTTCCAGGGTGCGTCCGCCGTGGGTACGGGCGGCGACGACGAAGTCGCCGGAGAACGACTGGCCGCCCGCAGGGCGCAGCGCCATCTCGCGGTGCCAGCCCTCGGGCAGCCGCGGCAGGGCGCTCTGTACCCGGATCCGCTCGCGCAGGTCGAAGAGCATGGTGCCGCCGCGTCGCCACGGCACTCCGACCCGGGCCCGGAACTGGGCGAGGACCAGTCCGAAGAAGCCGCAGGCCGCGACGACCAGGACGGTGCCAGGCGTGACCCGGGCAGGCCCGTCCGCGTACGGGCCGAGGGCGATGGACTCCACGATCAGGGCGGCGGCGGCGGTCGCGTAGAGGCTCAGCAGGCTGGCCGGCCGCAGCAGCAGGCCGCCCGCGACGATCGGCAGGGCCAGGGCGGTCGGTGAGCACCAGACCGGGTTGAGCAGCGTGGTGGCGGTGATCACCGGAATGACGATCAGCAGACCGGCCAGGGCTATCCAGTCGGAGCCGTCACCGCGGAAGTAGTCGACGCCGGACCTGCGCAGCGCGATGCGCGCCCGGTGCGCCGATCTTCGCCACCGGGCGGTGTAGGTCTCTGCTCCTCTGCGACGGGCCATTGCCGGGACCTTATCCACCCGACGGCCTCCGGTGCAGGGGGACCCCGTGACAATGTGTTCGAAACTGGGTCGCCCGCGCCGCGCGGTCCTGGTAAGCAGGGGGCATGACCACGGAATTGCGGGTGCTGTCGGAGGCGGAACGGGACGCCTGGTTCGGCTGTCTCGAGTTGGCGTTCGGGGGCGTCCCCTTCTCTCCCGAGAGCCGCGAGATGTACGCCGCCCTCGCCGAGCCGCAGCGTGCCATCGGCCACTGGGACGGCGCGGACTGCGTGGGGACGGCCGGTGCGTACAGCTTCCGGCTGACCGTGCCCGGCGGGGCCGCGGTCCCGGCCGCCGGGGTCACGGGGGTGAGCGTCTCCGCGACGCACCGCAGACAGGGGCTGCTGACGTCGATGATGCGGCGCCAGCTGGACGACGTCCGCTCCTGGGGCGAGCCGCTCGCGGTGCTGCTGGCGTCGGAGCCCGGCATCTACGGCAGGTTCGGCTACGGTGCGGCCACGACGGAGATGAACCTGCGGATCGACACCTCCCGGGTCCGCCTCGCACTGCCCCCGGGCACGGACGGCGTGCGGGTGCGCCGGTCGTCCCCGGCGCAGGCGCTCGACGCCTGCGAGGCGGTGTACGGACGGCTGGCGGCGGACCGGCCCGGCACCCCCGTGCGTCAGCCCGGCTGGGAGCGGGTGCCGGTGAACGACCCGGAGAGCGGCCGGAAGGGCGGCTCCCCGCTGCAGTGCGTGCTCGCGGAGCGGGACGGCGAGGTGACGGGGTACGCGACGTTCCATCTGCGGCCCGCCTGGGACGATGCCGGCCCCCGGGGCGCGGTGGCGGTGCGTGACCTGGCGGCGCTGGACCCCGCCTCGTACGCGGCGCTGTGGCGCTTCCTGTTCGGGATCGACCTGACATCGGTGGTCGAGTGCCACAACCGGCCGGCGGACGACGCCGTGCTGCGGCTGGTCTCCGACGTCCGGCGCTGCGAGGTACGGCTGCGGGACGGGCTGTACGTGCGCCTGGTCGAGCTGGGCGCGGCGCTGGAGGCCAGGAGCTACCGGGCCCCGGTCGACGTGGTGCTGGAGGTGGAGGACGCCTTCTGCCCGTGGAACGCGGGGCGTTGGCGGCTGACGGTCGACGAGAAGGGTGCGGCCGTCTGCAGGCGGACGGACGAAGATCCCGAACTGGCCCTGTCGGTGAACGAGTTGGGCGCCGCCTATCTGGGCGGGGTGTCGCTGACCACTCTGGCGGCGGCCGGGCGGGTGCGGGAACTGCGAGCGGGTGCGCTGGCGGAGGCCGCTCTGGCGTTCTCCTCGGACGCGCAGCCGTGGTGCCCCCACGGTTTCTGAACCCGGACGGTCCTAGCGGCCCGGTACGGACGGCTGGCAGACCGGGCACCAGAAGAGGTTGCGGGCCGCGAGGCCGGCCGTACGGATCCCGGCGCCGCAGACGTGGCACGCCTGCCCGGTCCGGCGGTAGACGTACACCTCGCCGCCGTGGTCGTCGACCCGCGGAGGCCTGCCCATGGCCTCCGGCAGATGCTCGGGCCGGACGGTGTCGATGCGGTTGTTCCGCACGCCCTCGCGCATGAGGACGCCGAGGTCGGCCCAGACCGCGTCCCACTCGCCCCGCGTGAGGTCCCGGCCCGCGCGGTACGGGTCGATGCCGTGCCGGAAGAGGACTTCGGCGCGGTAGACGTTGCCGACGCCCGCGACGACCTTCTGGTCCATCAGCAGGGCGGCGACCGTGACGCGGCTGCGGGAGATGCGCTGCCAGGCCCGCTCGCCGTCCTCGTCGGCGCGCAGCGGGTCCGGGCCCAGCCGGTCGTGTATCGCGCGCTTCTCGGGGCCCGTGATCAGGGCGCAGGTGGTGGGGCCGCGCAGATCGGCGTGGTGGGTCTCGTTGACCAGGCGCAGCCGGACCGTGTCCGTGGGGGGCGGCGGCGGGGTCGTGCCGAAGCCGAGCTTGCCGAAGAGGCCGAGGTGGATGTGGACCCAGACCGATCCCTCGAAGCCGAGGAAGAGGTGCTTGCCGTGGGCGTCGACGCCGGTGAGGATCCGGCCGTCCAGCAGGGCCGCGCTGTCGGAGAACTTGCCCTGGGGGCTGCTCACCCGCACCGGGTCGCCCGCGAAGCGCTCGTGGTGGTCGGCGGCGAGGCGGTGGATCGTATGCCCCTCGGGCACGGCAGGTCTCCTGGTGACGCGCTTGTGCCGCCGGGCAGGGCCCGGCGGCACGGAGGAAGGGGTGCGGGCTGGAGGCCTGGCTCAGCCCTGCTGCGGGTGGTGGGCCGGGACCGGGGGGAGCTCGCCCGTGGCCTCGTACGCCGAGAGCATGTCGATGCGGCGGGTGTGGCGCTCCTCACCCGAGTACGGGGTGGCGAGGAAGATCTCGACGAACTTGGTGGACTCCTCCACCGTGTGCATCCGTCCTCCGATGGCCACCACGTTGGCGTCGTTGTGCTCACGGCCGAGCGCGGCGGTCTGCTCGCTCCAGGCGAGCGCGGCACGGACGCCCTTGACCTTGTTCGCGGCGATCTGCTCGCCGTTCCCGGAGCCGCCGATGACGATCCCGAGGCTGTCCTTGTCCGCGGCCGTCCGCTCGGCGGCGCGGAGGCAGAACGGCGGGTAGTCGTCCTGGGCGTCGTAGATGTGGGGACCACAGTCGACGGCCTCGTGGCCGTGGGCCGTGAGCCACTCGACGAGGTGGTTCTTCAGTTCGAAACCGGCATGGTCGGAGCCGAGGTACACGCGCATGGTGCGAAGTGTGGCACGGACCGGGCGGGGTAACCGTCAGCGGGGTCGGGACCCACACGGGTTCTGCGCGCGGGGTTCGGACCCGGAGCCTGTGTGCGATGCCACTCGGGCAACGATCGGGTCAAGGAACCGGATGAGGGGGTTCCGTTTCCTGTGCCGATCGGGCTTGAATGCGTGGCCTTGCCTCCGCACCACCCCCCGCGGAGGCAACACCGACCCACGTGATCAGAAAACGTAAGGATTCGATCCATGACGTCGCAGTCGACTCTGGCTGGACCGGGCCAACAGCCCGGTGAGCCGGGTAAGCCGGACTCCCCGGACGGTCTTCAGGCCGGTCTCAAGAACCGTCATCTCTCGATGATCGCCATCGGCGGCGTGATCGGGGCGGGCCTCTTCGTGGGCTCCGGCGCCGGCATCGCCGCCGCGGGACCGGCCATTCTGCTGTCGTACGCGCTGGTCGGCCTGATGGTCGTCTTCGTCATGCGGATGCTCGGCGAGATGGCCGTCGCCCGGCCGAGCTCCGGTTCCTTCTCCGCGTACGCCGACCGCGCCCTGGGCCGCTGGGCCGGCTTCTCCATCGGCTGGCTGTACTGGTTCTTCTGGGTCGTGGTGCTCGCCGTCGAGGCCACGGCGGGTGCCAAGATCCTGGAGAGCTGGGTCCCCGGCGTACCGCAGTGGGCGTGGGCCCTGATCGTCATGGTGGTGCTGACGGCGACCAACCTGGTCTCCGTCGGCTCGTACGGTGAGTTCGAGTTCTGGTTCGCCGGGATCAAGGTCGTGGCGATCGGCGCGTTCGTCGTCGTCGGCCTGCTCGCCGTCTTCGGCGTCCTGCCGGGCGCGGACAACGCGGGGTCGGGCCTCGCCCACCTCACGGACACCGGCGGGTTCTTCCCCGAAGGGCCGGGGGCCATCCTCACGGGTGTGCTGATGGTCGTCTTCTCCTTCATGGGCAGCGAGATCGTGACCCTGGCGGCCGGTGAGTCCGAGGACCCGCGGCGTGCCGTCTCCAAGGCGACCAACAGTGTGATCTGGCGTATCGCCATCTTCTACCTGGGCTCGATCTTCGTCGTCCTCACCCTGCTGCCGTGGAACGACCCCTCGATCGTCGAGGACGGTTCGTACGTCGCCGCACTGAACGTCATCGGCATCCCGCACGCCGGCCAGGTCATGGACGTCATCGTGCTGACCGCTGTGCTGTCCTGTCTCAACTCCGGCCTCTACACGGCCTCGCGCATGGCCTTCTCGCTGGGACAGCGGGGAGACGCACCCAAGGCGTTCGCCCGGGTCAACAAGCGGGGTGTGCCGCAGGCGGCGATCCTGTCGTCCGTCGTGTTCGGCTTCGTCGCCGTGTTCTTCAACTACCAGTGGCCCGACACGGTGTTCGCGTTCCTGCTGAACAGCTCCGGCGCCGTGGCCCTCTTCGTGTGGCTGGTGATCTGCTTCACGCAGCTGCGGATGCGCGGCATCATCCTGCGCGAGTCGCCCGAGAAGCTCGTCGTGCGGATGTGGCTCTTCCCGTATCTGACCTGGGCGACGATCGCGATGATCTCCTTCGTCCTCGTCTACATGCTGACCGACGACGCCGGGCGCGAGCAGGTGCTGCTCTCGCTGCTGGTCGCGGCCCTGGTCGTGGGGATCTCGCTGGTGCGCGAAGCCCGCAGCCGGAAGGCGAAGGCGGCGGCGCCGGTCGAGTGACCGTCACGCACGCCTGACGGCGGATGTCAGGCCCCCGGAAGGCTCTCCGCCGCCCGCGATCCCGCGGGCGGCGGAGGGCCTTCCGCATGCCCCGCCACGGTCGACAGCGTCCGGAGCGGCTTCAGACCGGCCCCGTCCCGGCCTCCTGCGTGGAGGCGGCCGGGGGGGCGCACGAGGCTCCACGAACCCCGCACGCGCGAGAGGCCCGCCGGTCCGTGTCGTGTCACGGTCCGGCGAGCCTCTTCGGGGAGTGCCTGCGGCGTCAGCCGCGACGTCCGATGAGCTTCCAGGAAGCGGGCAGCGCACCCATGGCCAGCGCGGCCTTGAGGGCGTCGCCGATGAGGAACGGCACCAGGCCGGCCGCGACGGCGGCGCTCATCGACATGCCGGTGGAGAGTGCCAGGTAGGGCACTCCGACCGCGTAGATGATCAGTGAGCCGACCGCCATGGTCCCCGCGGTGCGCAGGACGGAGCGGTCGCCGCCCCGGCGTGCGAGGCCGCCGACGACGGTGGCGGCGAGCAGCATGCCGAGGACGTAGCCGAACGACGCGCCGCCCGGGCCGGAGGTGCCCTCGGAGAACCACGGCATGCCGGCCATGCCGACGAGCGCGTACAGGGCCAGCGAGAGGAAGCCGCGGCGGGCGCCGAGCGCGGTGCCGATGAGCAGTGCGGCGAAGGTCTGGCCGGTGACGGGGACCGGGGAACCGGGGACGGGCACGGCGATCTGGGCCGCTATGCCGGTGAGGGCGGCACCGCCGACGACCAGCGCCGTGTCCACGGCGTAGCGGTGCCGGGCTGCGGGCAGCAGGTCGGCGAGGACCGCTCCGGAACGGACGGGGGCGGCAGCAGTACTCATCGGGACTCCGCGGGTGAGGTCGGCAGGCAGGGACGGACTGAGGGTGACGTTAGCCGACGCGATATCGCCGGAACACCATCAGCCGCCCACAAAGCGGCGGTTGAGGGGTTAGTCGGGTTCGGACAAAGAACGTCGCGCAATCACTCGTCGGCGTGATGCTGGTCACGGAGGTCGGGGTACGCCCGGCCCTCCGTTCGGTAAGGGATGTCGGCCCGTGAGACTGTAGGTTCCCCATAAATGATCCGAGAGTGATCCGCAGCTCATGCACGACGCGCCCCCCACGCACTCCCCCGTACCGTCCGAGCCCCTGGCCCACGGCCTGAAGCAGCGCCACCTGACGATGCTCGGCCTGGGCGGGGTGATCGGTGCCGGTCTCTTCGTCGGGTCCGGCGCCGGGATCGCGGTCGCCGGGCCCGCCGTCGTCGTCTCGTACCTGATCGCGGGCGCGCTCGCCATGCTGGTGATGCGGATGCTCGGCGAGATGTCGGCGGCGATGCCCGCGTCCGGGTCCTTCTCCGTCCACGCCGAGCGCGCACTGGGCCGCTGGGCCGGTTTCAGCGTGGGCTGGCTCTACTGGTTCATGCTGGTGGTGGTGCTCGCCGTGGAGGCGACGGCGGCCGCGCAGATCGCGCACGGCTGGGTGCCCGCGGTGGACCAGTGGCTCTGGGTACTGCTGTTCATGGTGGTGTTCACCGTGGCCAACCTGACGGCCGTGAAGAACTTCGGCGAGTTCGAGTTCTGGTTCGCCGCGCTGAAGGTGGCCGCGATCGTGGTCTTCCTGGCGCTCGGACTGCTGGCCGTCCTCGGCGTCCTCCCGGACACCGAACCCGTGGGGCTGACGAACCTCACCGGTCAGGGCGGCTTCCTGCCGAACGGCTGGGACGGTGTGGTCTCCGGTGTGCTCACCGTGGTGTTCGCCTTCGGCGGGCTGGAGGTCGTGACGATCGCGGCTGCCGAGACCGACGATCCGGCGCGCGCCGTGGGGCGTGCGGTGCGCAGTGCGGTGGTGCGCATCCTCTTCTTCTACGTGGGTTCGATGCTGGTGATCGTGACCGTTCTGCCCTGGACCGCGCAGCAGGCGGGTCTCAGCCCGTATGTGAAGGTCCTGGACTCGATGGGAGTGCCGTCGGCCGGGCAGATCATGAACATCGTGGTCTTCGTGGCACTGCTCTCGGCGCTCAACGCCAACCTGTACGGCTCGTCCCGGATGATCTTCTCGCTCGCCGAGCGCGGCGAGGCACCGCGCGGGCTGCTGAAGGTGTCGGGCGGACGGGGCGGCGGGGGCGGGGTGCCCCGTCGGGCGGTCCTGGCCTCGGTGGCCTTCGGCTTCGTCTCCGTACTGCTCAATCTGAAGTGGCCCGACACCGTCTTCCTCTACATGCTCAACTCGGTGGGGGCGGTCCTGCTCTTCGTCTGGGGCCTGATCGCCGCCTCGCAGCTGCGGCTGCGGCGCCTGCTGGAGCGTGATGCGCCGGGCGCCCTGGCGCTGCGGATGTGGTGCTTCCCGTACCTGACCTGGGTGACCCTGGCCGGTCTGCTGGCCGTCCTGCTGCTGATGCTCACCGACGACGTGGCCCGTCCGCAGGTCCTGTGGTCGGCCGGGGCCACCGGCCTCGTGCTGCTCGTCGCCTGGGTACGGGAGCTGCGGGCGAAGGCGTAGGCACGTGCACACCATGTGTGAGCCCGGTGACCGTATAGCGGACACCGGTTCCCCGTGGTCGGGGCGCGTGGCCAGACTGTGGGCCGATCCCTGTCCCGACCAGTGAACAGAGCCTGTCCATGTCCCGGACCTCCGCGCCGCCCCCCACGGACGCCGCCGCCCCCACGGCCGACTCCGCGCTCACCCACGGCCTCAAGCAGCGCCACCTGTCGATGATCGCCCTGGGCGGTGTGATCGGGGCCGGGCTGTTCGTCGGCTCGGGCGCGGGCATCGCCGCGGCCGGACCCTCGATCGTCGTCGCGTACGGCATCTCCGGCCTGCTGGTCATGTTCGTCATGCGGATGCTCGGCGAGATGTCCGCGGCCAACCCCGCGTCCGGTTCCTTCTCCGTCCACGCCGAACGGGCGATCGGTCCGTGGGCGGGTTTCACCGCCGGCTGGTCGTTCTGGGTGCTGCTCTGCGTCGCCGTCGGCCTGGAGGGCATCGGCGCCGCGCAGATCGTCTCGGGCTGGCTCCCCGGTACGCCGGAGTGGGCCTGGGTCGCGCTGTTCATGGTGATCTTCCTCGGCACGAATCTCGCCGCGGTCAAGAACTTCGGTGAGTTCGAGTTCTGGTTCGCGGCGCTCAAGGTCATCGCGATCACGCTCTTCCTGGTGCTGGGTCTCCTCGCGATCCTGGGCGTGCTGCCCGGCACGGACTCGCCCGGCACGAAGAACCTGACCGGGGACGGCGGCTTCATGCCGAACGGCTCCGAGGGCCTCATCATCGGTCTGCTCGCCTCCGTCTTCGCGTACGGCGGTCTCGAGACCGTCACCATCGCGGCGGCCGAGTCCGAGAACCCGGTGCAGGGCGTCGCCAAGGCGGTCCGTACGGCGATGTGGCGCATCGCGGTCTTCTACATCGGCTCGATGGCGGTCATCGTGACCCTCGTGCCGTGGGACGCCCCCGAGGTCGCCGAGGTCGGCCCGTTCTACGCGATGCTCGACCACCTCGGCATCAGCGGCGCCGCGGAGATCATGAACGTGGTCATCCTGGTCGCCCTCCTCTCCGCGATGAACGCCAACATCTACGGCTCCTCGCGCATGGCCTGCTCACTCGTCGCCCGCGGCCAGGGCCCGAAGGTGCTCGGCAGGATCTCCTCCTCGGGTGTCCCCCGGAACGCGGTGCTCGCCTCCTCCGTGTTCGGCTTCCTGTGCGTTCTGCTCAGCTACTGGCGGCCCGACGACGTCTTCCCGTGGCTCCTCAACATGATCGGCGCGGTGATCCTGGTCGTCTGGATCTTCATCGCCGTCTCCCAGCTGATCCTGCGCAAGCGGACGGAGCGCGAGGCCCCGGACCGGCTCGTCGTCCGGATGTGGCTGTTCCCGGTCCTGACGATCGTGGCGCTGGCGGCCATGGCCGGCATCTTCGTCCTGATGCTGCGGCAGCCCGACACCCGTGACCAGCTGTTGGCGACCGGTGCGCTCACCGCGCTGCTGATCGTGATCGGCCTGGTACGGCAGAAGCGGGCGGAGCGCGGCGCGCGCGCCGAAAACTGAGTGCACGAGGCACGGTCCTCCTGCGAGGGTGCCCCCTATGAATCCCCTCCCCGCAGATCCGACCGTGCTGCACCCGATGCCCGGTCAGCCGCGTGTGGTGCAGCTCCAGCCGCTGGTCACGTCCCCGCTCATCGAGGTCGGCGCGTACTCGTACTACGACGACCCCGATGACGCGACCGCGTTCGAGACCCGCAACGTGCTGTACCACTACGGCCCCGAGAAGCTCGTGATCGGCCGCTTCTGCGCGCTGGGCACCGGGGTGCGGTTCATCATGAACGGCGCCAACCACCGCATGGACGGGCCGTCCACGTTCCCGTTCCCCACCATGGGCGGCTCCTGGGCCGACCACTTCGACCTGCTGACCGGGCTCCCCGGCCGGGGCGACACCGTGGTCGGCCACGACGTGTGGTTCGGCTACCGGGTGACGGTGATGCCGGGCGTACGGATCGGGAACGGCGCGATCATCGCGGCCGGCTCCGTCGTCACCTCCGACGTACCGGACTACGGCATCGTCGGCGGCAACCCGGGGAAGCTGCTCCGCACCCGCTACGACGACGCGGACATCGCCCGGCTCCTCGCCGTCGCCTGGTGGGACTGGCCGGCCGAGCACATCACGGCGCACATCCGCACCATCATGTCCGGCACCGTCGACGACCTGGAGGCCGCCGCGCCGCAGCCCGGCTGAGCCCGCGGGACCGGTTCTCCTCCCCGGCGCGGTGCGTCGCTCAGGAGAACCGGCCGAGCGCGATCCTGAGCAGCGGCAGGTCGCGCCCCGGGATCGAATGCGACGGGGTCGCTCCGATCCGGGCGGCCCCCATCGCCGTGTAGAACGGCTCGGCGTTCGGGTCGGCGTCGATGGTGAGCGCCTCGAAGCCGAGCCGGCGGGCCTGCGCCATGGTGTGCTCGAACAGAAGCCTGCCCACGCCTCTGCCGATGGTGTCCGGCTCGACGAACATCATGCCGAGGGCGCCCTCGGGCGGTTCCCCGGACAGGGTGGTGAAGCCCAGGACACGGCCCCCCTCCTCCGCGACGGCCGTACGCCCGCCCGCCGTGTCGGCGGGACGGACGGTGAGTTCGTCGCGGCAGGCGGCCATGAACACCTCGTCGTAGCCCCAGTGGGCCTTGGAACGCAGAGCCAGCGCGGTCAGCGCCCCGGCCTCCCCCGGCCGCCCCGGTCGCAGCTTCATGGCCCGCCCCCTCCGTCGCCTGCCGACGAGCGTACCCCCGGGCGTACATGAGGCGGCAGGACGCCGTCCGTCCCGGCGTAACCCCGTGTGGCTTCGGTGGTTGTTCCGCGCCTACCGAGGAGCCCGCATGTCCTTCCCGCACCCGCGACGCCGCTCGATCCTCCTGGCCACCGCGGCCGTCTCCGCCGCCGCGGCGGCACCGGCCGCCGCCTCCGCACCGCACCGGGGCGGGGGAGGCCCGCTCGTCATCGGCCACCGGGGCGCCGCCGGGTGGCGGCCCGAACACACCGCCTCCGCCTACGCCTACGCGGTGCGGGCCGGGGCCGACTGGATCGAGCCCGACCTGGTCGCCACCAAGGACCACGTCCTGGTGGTCCGCCACGAGAACGAGATCTCCGGCACCACGGACGTGTCCCGGCATCCGGAGTTCGCCGCCCGCCGCACCACGAAGACGGTGGACGGCCGCGCGGTCACCGGCTGGTTCACCGAGGACTTCACCCTCGCCGAGCTGAGGACGCTGCGCGCGGTGGAACGGCTCCCCCTGGTCCGCAACCGCAACACGGTCTTCGACGGCCGGGAGCGGATCATGACCTTCCAGGAGGTCGTCGACCTGGCCCGGAGCCTGTCGAAGGAGCACGGCCGCCGGATCACGGTCTTCCCGGAGACGAAGCACCCGGCGTACTTCCGCTCGGTCGGCCTGCCCCTGGAACCGGAGCTCATCCGGACCGTCCGCCGCAACCGGCTGACCGCCCGCGACTGCGTCGTCCAGTCCTTCGACCCGGCCAGTCTCCGTCAGGTGGCCGCGGCACGCCTCGGTCTCCCGCTGTGGCAGGCGCTCGGGACGAGCGGCGCCCCGTACGGCCACCCGGTCACGTACAGGGAGATGATGACGCCGGCCGGGCTGCGCGAGATCGCCTCGTACGCCCGGTGGATAGGACCGGACAAGTCCTCGCTGGTCCCTCCGCTCACCCTGCTGGACGACGCCCACGCGGCCGGGCTCAAGGTCGGGGCGTACACCTTCCGCGCCGAGAACCAGTACCTCCCGGCCGAGTACCGGAAGGGCACCGCCCCGGCGGACTTCGGTGACGCGTTCGCCGAGTACGCCTTCCACTTCGGCCGGGGCGTGGACGCCGTCGTGACGGACTTCCCCGATCTCGCGGCGGCCGCACGTGACGGTTTCCGGTCCTAGGACGAACGGCTGATCACCTCCGGACCCTCCTCCTGCTAGCCTGCAATTGCGAACGACTTGCAATAACAACCAGGTAGCAGTTGGAGGGTCCGAACCCATGGCCACGTACACGCTTCCGGAACTCCCGTACGACTACGCGGCGCTCGAACCGGTCATCAACCCGCAGATCGTCGAGCTCCATCACGACAAGCACCACGCCGCGTACGTCAAGGGTGCGAACGACACCCTGGAGCAGCTGGAAGAGGCGCGCGACAAGGAGGCCTGGGGCGCGATCAACGGCCTCCAGAAGAACCTCGCGTTCCATCTCTCCGGCCACATCCTGCACTCGATCTACTGGCACAACATGACCGGCGACGGCGGCGGCGAGCCCCTCGCGGCTGACGGTGTGGGCGATCTGGCCGACGCGATCACGGAGTCGTTCGGTTCGTACGCCGGCTTCAAGTCCCAGCTGACGAAGGCCGCGGCGACGACGCAGGGCTCCGGCTGGGGCGTTCTCGCCTACGAGCCGGTCAGCGGGAAGCTGATCGTCGAACAGGTCTACGACCACCAGGGCAACGTCGGCCAGGGCTCGGTCCCGATCCTGGTCTTCGACGCCTGGGAGCACGCCTTCTACCTGCAGTACAAGAACCAGAAGGTGGACTTCATCGAGGCCATGTGGCGCGTCGTCAACTGGCAGGACGTGGCGAAGCGCTACGCCGCCGCCAAGGAGCGCGCGGACGTGCTGCTGCTCGCTCCCTGACGGAGCGGCCCGAGCGTCCTGCCTCGTGATCGTCTTCTCAACCTTCACCCGGCAGGCGGATGGACGGAGAACCCCCGCGAGGACGTGACTCGCGGGGGTTCTCCCGTGTTCCGGGCCCGTACCGCCTCAGATCCGGAAGACGGAACCGATGAACTCCGAGAGCAGCCGTTCCTTGAGCGCTCCCGGCAGCGCGTCCAGCAGCACCAGCACCGGTGCCATCCGTCCGGGCAGTCCCGCTCCCCCGCCCAGGCCGGCGAAGGCCAGGACGGCCGCCACCTCGTCCGGTCCGAGCGTCTCGGGGTCGAGCCCGGCGGCCAGTTCGGCGAGACCCGGGTCCACGGACACCGGTTCCAGGGTGCGGGCCTTCGCCAGGGCGGTCGCGATGTCGTCGAGCAGGGCGTCGACCTGGCCGGCCGTGGCGGGAGTGAGCGTGAGGTGGAGGTTGGGCGGAAGGCCGTCGAAGGAGAGCTGCGGCTGGAGGTACCAGCCCAGCTCGCGCATCTCGTCGGCGAGATGGAGCAGCAGGCCGAGATCCGGGGTGCCGCCCTCGTACCGTGCGACGGTGAACGCGACCAGCCCGGCGGCGGGTTCGCCCAGCACCCGTATGCCCTCGCTCGCCCGCAGCCCCGCGAGCAGCCGGTCCGACGCCTCGGCGACCCGGCCCGCCAGCGCGGTGTAGCCCTCCTCGCCCACGTACTGCAGGACCGCCCAGGCCTGGGCCAGCAGACCGCCGGACTTGGTGCCCTGCACGGTGGGGTTGACGACCGGATAGCCGGGCCAGCGGGCGTGCGCGAAGTACTGGTGCCTGCGGAGCCCGGCGTCGCGGTGGAGGAGCACGGACGCGCCCTTGTCGGCGTACGCGTACTTGTGCAGGTCGACCGAGAGGGAGGTGACGCCGGGCACGGAGAGGTCGAAGGGTTCCACCTCGCGCCCCGCGCGCCGCAGGTAGGGCAGGATCCAGCCGCCGATGCACGCGTCCACGTGGCAGAGCACCCCGCGTGCGGCGGCCGCCGCGGCGATCTCGGCGACGGGGTCGAGGACCCCGTGGGCGTACGAGGGTGCGGAGGCGACCACCAGTACGGTCCGGTCCGTCAGCGCGGCGGCCGTCGCGGGCGCGTCCGCGCGGAAGGTGACGGGGTCCACGGGTACGACGACCGGTTCCACGCCCAGGTAGGCGGCGGCCTTGTGGAAGGCGGCGTGGGCGGTGGACGGCAGCACCAGCTGGGGTTCGGTGATGCCGCGTACGGAACGGGCATGGTCGCGGGCGGTCTTGACGGCGAGCAGGATGCTCTCCGTGCCGCCGCTGGTGAACGTCCCCTGGGCTCCGGGGGCGCCGAGCAGCGCGGCGACGGCGCCGACCACGGCGTTCTCCAGCCGGGCCACGCTCGGGAAGACGGTGGGGTCGAGTCCGTTGACCGTCGCGAACGCGGTGTACGCCTCGGCGGCCAGCTCGTCGAGGCCCTCCAGCCCGGCGTCGTAGACGTAGGCGAAGGTGCGGCCCCCGCGGGTGGGCGCGTCCGCCCGTCGCAGGGCGCGCAGCTCGGCGAGCACCTCGGCCGCGGGACGGCCGTGGGGCAGGGCGGGATCAGTCGGCACGGGCGGGCCCTTCCTGGAGGGGGCGGGACACGGTCGAGGGCTCGCGGTAGCGGTGCAGCAGCAGGAGGCTCGCCGCGGCGAGCAGGGCGGGCAGCACGCTCATCCCGGCGGTGATCCCCGTCAGGGCGGCGGCCGGCTGATCCGCCTGGTGCGCGGCGTCGGAGGAACGGAAACCGGTCACGGTCAGGACGAGGGCGAAGACCCCCGCGCCCAGGGCGAAGGCGAGGGTCTCGGCCGCCGTCCAGAGCCCGGTGAACGTCGCGGCCCTGCGCCTGCCGGTGGCGAGGGCGTCGGCGGCCAGGGTGTCCGCGAGCATCGTCAACGGCAACAGCTGTAGCCCGGCGTAGGCGGTTCCCACGAGGACGACCGCCGCGTAGCCGACGGCGGGGCCCCCGATACCGGTGAAGGCGAGGAGCACCGCGCCGGCCGTGTAGAGCAGTGACGCACTCCACTGTGCGTACGTCGCGCCCTTGCGGCGGGCCAGCCGGTTCCACAGCGGCATGAAGAGGACGAGCGGGCCGATCAGGCAGGCGAACAGCGGGGTGACCGCGCCCGCCGAACCGAGCGTGTACGTCGCGAAGTACTGGACTCCGGCGAGCATCACGCCGATGGCGAGCGCCTGCAGCGTCCACATGCCGGCGAGATGGAGGAACGGTGTGCTGGAGCGGGCCGCGGCGAGCTGGGCCCGGAGCGAGGGTTCGGCCTCGCTGCGGGCGACGGCGGGGGCGCGGCGGGTGGCCGCCCACGCCCCGAACATGCCGAGGGCCAGCAGCACGGCGACGACGGCACCCATGAGCCGGTAGCTCTCCGGGGTGTCGCCGTCGGCGTGCGCGATCGCCGGGGCGAGCGCACCGGACAGCAGGATGGCCACGCCGAGGAACCCCACCCGCCAGCCGAGGACGCGGCCGCGTTCGTGCGGGTCCTCGGTCATCTCGGCGGGCATGGTCACGTACGGCACCTGGAAGACGGCGTAGGCGGTGGCGGCGAGCAGGAACAGGACCGCGACGTATCCGGCGGCCGGGGCGCCCCGCAGCGGCGGTGCGGCGAAGACGAGCGCGAAGAGCGGCGGCAGGGTGCAGGCGCCGATCAGCAGGAACGGCCGGCGCTGCCCGCCGCGGAACCGGCTGCGGTCGCAGACCGCGCCGACCAGCGGATTGATCAGGACGTCCCAGGCCTTGGGCAGGAAGACGGCGGCTCCCGCGACGGCGGCGGGCACGGCGAGCACGTCGGTGAGGTAGTAGAGCAGGATCAGGCCCGGCACGGTCGCGAAGGTGCCGGTACAGAGGGATCCGAGCCCGTATCCGATCCGCACGGTGCGCGGCAGGGGCGGAGCCGCGTGGTGATCCGTACCGGCAGCTGGCATGCGCAGATCATGAGGGACGTTCCACGCGGGCGGCAATACCCGGGCCGCGCCCGGCACATGGCCTCCGCCGCCCGGCCGCGCGGACACCCTCGGCCAGGTGGCTCAGGGGCCCCGCCCCGCGGCCGCGCGCACCGGACCCCGCTCCCTGATCCGGACGGAAGACCCCGGCCGTCCGCTCGGCGGAGCGCCTGCCGGACCGGCCGGTGGCCGATGTCCTGCTTCCCGTCGCGACCGGTGCCAGACTGGCAGGGTGACGGCGGACGAACGGCAGACGGACCGGCGCCTGGAACGAGCGATCCTGGAGCTGCTGGAGCGTCGTGCGCCGACCTCGACGATCTGTCCCTCCGATGCCGCGCGAGCGGTGTACGGAGGGGACGACGACGGCTGGCGGGCGCTCATGGAACCGGCCCGCCGCGCGGCCCGGCGGCTGGTCACGGCCGGCGAGGTGGAGATCACCCAGGGCGGCCGCCGCGTCGAACCGGCGGAGGCCCGCGGTCCGATCCGCATCCGCCGCGCCCGCTGACGCGCCACGGGCGTGGCACTGCCCGAACGGGCCGGGCCGCGGCCCGAACCCCGTCGGCTCGCCGGCCGGGGGCGGCTCCCCCGCCGTGTCCGGGACGCCCGGTGCGGGCTCCGGAGCCCGCACCGGCCGGCCGGGTCAGTCGAAGATCGGGCCCTGCGTACGGGTCCGCTTGATCTCGTAGAAGCCGGGGATGGACGCCACCAGCAGCGTGCCGTCCCAGAGCTTCGCCGCCTCCTCGCCCTTGGGGGCGGGGGTCACGACCGGGCCGAAGAAGGCGATCTGCTCACCGTCGGCCCCGGGCACGGCGATGACCGGGGTGCCGACGTCCTGGCCGACCTTGTCGATGCCCACCTGGTGGGAGGCGCGCAGCTCCTTGTCGTACGCGTCGGAGTCCGCGTACTCCAGGAGCTCCGCCGGCAGGCCGACGTCGGCCAGCGCGCCCGCAATCGCCTCACGGGTCGGGCCCTCGCCGTTGTTGTGGATGCGGGTGCCGAGGGCCGTGTACAGCGGGCCGACCACCTCGTCGCCGTGCTTCTGCTGGGCGGCGACGACGACACGGACCGGGGCCCACGCCTGGGTGCGCATCATGTCCTGGTATTCCTCGGGCAGCTCGTCCAGCCGGGGCTCGTTGAGCACCGCCAGGCTCATCACGTGCCAGCGCACCTCCACGTCACGGACCTTCTCCACCTCCAGCATCCAGCGGGAGGTCATCCAGGCCCAGGGACAGAGCGGGTCGAACCAGAAGTCGGCCGGGACCTTGCCGGACGTGCTGTTCTCGGGCATGTCTCTCCTCGTGAGGTCGGTCTGCACCTGAGAGTCCGAACACCACCGGCCCCTTCCGCCATTCCCGTGCGCCGCCTCCGATGCCCGCATGCGAGGATCAAAGGTCTGAGAACGAGACACAAAGGAGTGCTCCGTGCCCGGTGAGAACCTGTCCCGCGACGAGGCCCGCGAGAGGGCCGAGCTGCTGACCGTCGACGGTTACGAGGTCGCTCTCGACCTCCGCTCCGCCGTCGGTGAGCCCGACGGGGGCGACGAGGCCGGTCCGCGCACCTTCCGCTCGCAGACCACGATCCGTTTCCGCGCCGCCCGCTCCGGGGCCTCGACCTTCGCCGATCTGCTGGCCCCGTCCGTGAACGCGGTGACGCTGAACGGCAAGGACCTGGACCCCGCGTCCGTCTTCGACGGCACCAGGATCGCCCTGGAGGACCTCGCCGGCGGTGAGAACGTCCTGGTGGTCGACGCGCAGTGCGCGTACAGCCGGACCGGCGAGGGCATGCACCGCTTCGTCGACCCGGAGGACGGCGAGGTCTACCTCTACACGCAGTACGAGCCGGCCGACGCGCGACGCGTCTTCGCCAACTTCGAGCAGCCCGACCTCAAGGCGCCCTACCGCTTCGAGGTGACGGCGCCCGAGGGCTGGCAGGTCCGGAGCAACGGCGCGGAGGAGTCGCAGGAGGGCGAGGTCCACCGGTTCGCGGAGACCCTGCCGATCTCGACGTACATCACCGTGGTCGTCGCGGGCCCGTACCACTACGTGAGCGACCGCTACACCCGTACGTTCGACGACGGGTCGAAGCTGGAGATCCCGCTCGGCGCGATGTGCCGCAAGGGGCTCGCGCCCCACTTCGACGCGGACGACGTCTTCCTGATCACCAAGCAGGGCCTGGACTTCTTCCACGACCACTTCGACTACCCGTACCCCTTCGGGAAGTACGACCAGGCGTTCGTGCCCGAGTACAACCTCGGCGCCATGGAGAACCCGGGCCTCGTCACCTTCCGCGAGGAGTACATCTACCGGGGGAAGGTCACCTCGGCCTCCTACGAACGCCGCGCCAACGTCATCCTGCACGAGATGGCGCACATGTGGTTCGGCGACCTGGTCACCATGCAGTGGTGGGACGACCTGTGGCTGAAGGAGTCCTTCGCCGACTTCATGGGGACGTTCTCGATGGTGGAGGCGACCCGCTTCACCGACGGCTGGATCACCTTCGCCAACAACCGCAAGGCATGGGCCTACCGCGCCGACCAGCTGCCGTCCACGCACCCGGTCACGGCCGACATCCGTGACCTGGAGGACGCGAAGCTGAACTTCGACGGCATCACGTACGCCAAGGGCGCCTCGGTGCTCAAGCAGCTCGTGGCGTACGTGGGACGGGACGCGTTCCTGGAGGGCGCGCGCCGCTACTTCAAGCGGCACGCCTACGGCAACACACAGCTGGGCGACCTGCTGTCGGTGCTGGCCGAGACGTCCGGGCGCGACATGACGGCCTGGTCGCGCTCGTGGCTGCAGACGGCGGGGGTCAACGTCCTCACGCCGGTCGTGACCTACGACGGTGACGGCCGCATCGCGGAGCTCGCCGTGACCCAGGAGGCCGCCGCCTCCCACCCGGAGCTCAGGCCGCACCGGGTCGCGGTGGGCCTGTACCGGCTCTCGCCGGAGGGCGAGCTGGTGCGGTACGCCCGAGCCGAGACCGATGTCGCCGGGGAGCGCACGGTGGTCGCGGAGCTCGCCGGGGCCGGGAAGCCCGATCTGGTCCTCGTCAACGACGACGACCTCACGTACTGCAAGGTCCGCTTCGACGAGGTCTCCCTGGCCACCCTGCGCGAGCACCTCGGTGACATCACGGACCCGCTGGCCCGCGCGCTGTGCTGGTCCGCGCTGTGGAACCTGACGCGTGACGCGGTCCTGCCGGCCCGGGACTTCGTCTCCCTGGTGCTGTCGTTCGCCGGCCGTGAGTCGGACATCGGCGTCCTGCAGATGCTGCACGCCTGGGCCCGGTCGGCGCTGGTGCACTACGTGGCACCGGCCTGGCGTGAGGAGGGCGGCCGGGCGCTGGCCGAGGGCGCGCTGGCGGAGCTGCGGCGCGCGGAGCCGGGCAGCCAGCACCAGCTGACGTGGGCCCGGTTCTTCGCCGCCGTCGCGGCGTCGGACGCGGACTTCCGGCTGCTGGGCGAGCTGCTCGACGGTTCGGCCGTGATCGACGGCCTGGACGTCGACCAGGAGCTGCGGTGGGCGTTCCTGTCCCCGCTGGCCTCGCACGGCAAGGCCGACGAGACGGCCGTGGACGCCGAACTCGCCCGGGACGACACGGCGTCGGGCAAGCGGCACCACGTGCGGTGCCTGGCCTCACGCCCCTCTGCGGCGGTCAAGGCGCAGGCGTGGGCGACGGTGGTCGAGTCGGACAAGCTGTCCAACGCGCTCGCCGGGGCGACGATCGCGGGCTTCGAGCAGCCCTCGCAGCGTGAACTGCTGGCTCCGTACACGGCCTCGTACTTCGAGGCGATCGAACGGGTGTGGGCGGAGCGCTCCATCCAGATCGGCATCGACGTGGTCAAGGGCCTGTTCCCCGGACTGCAGGACGACCCCGCGACCCTCACCGCGACGGACGCGTGGCTGACCTCGCACCCGGACGCGGCACCGGCGCTCCGGCGGCTGGTCCTGGAGGCGCGGGACGATCTGGCACGGGCCCTGCGGGGGCAGGAGCGCGACGCGAGGGCGTGAGATTCCGGCGCACGCCCCGCACACGCGTGCGGGGCGTGCGCCGCCCAATCCTCGCGCGACCACCCTTTTCGGCATTCGAACTGCCGTACTTCAGGACGGCGTTGTCCTGAAATGTCGACGGACGTGTAACAGGGGTTAGCTCGCGACGGACCTGCGGGAACCTCCCCGGCATGAACCGGAACACCCCCTTGTCCCCGCGCCCCGTCCACGAAGTGAGCCACCGCGTGCAGTCCGCCGCGCAGCTGCGCGCCAACGGTGTGACCGCCGCGCGGACCGCCGCCCAGTGCCTGCCCGGCGGCCCGTGGCAGCAACTGCTCCCCGGCGTGTACCTCCTGCACCCGGGAACGCCCACGGACGACGACAGGGTGCGCGGCGCCCTGCTGTACGCCGGGCGGCCCCCGGCCGGCGCCCGCCGTACCGTGCCGGACCGGTCCGGGCCCGGCTACGGCGAGGCCATGGTCACGGGCCTGGCGGCCCTCGCCCTGTACGGCTTCACGTCCGCGCCCCCGGTGATCGCGCTGCACCGGATCGACGTGCTCGTGCCGCGTACCAGGCGGCTGCGCTCCACCCGGTTCGTCGAGGTGACCCGGGCCACCGTCCTGCCCCGTCCGCAGCACCGGCTCGGGGTGCCGCTGGCCCCGGTGGAGCGAGCCCTGGCCGACGCGGTGGCCTCGCTCACGGACGCCTCGACGGTGCGCCGGATCCTGACGGAGGCGGTGCGTGGCGGGCACTGCGAACCCACGTCCGTCGTGAGGGAGCTGAACGCCGCCGAGCTGCTCGGCCGCGCACACGTGGTGGACGCCGTCGACGCGTTGCTCATCGAGGGACGGGCCGTGGCGGAGGGCCGCCTGTACGAGACGGTGCGTACCCACGGCCTGCCCGAGCCGCTGTGGAACGTGGAACTGTCACTGCCGGGCGGCGGCTTCCTGGGCGGGGTCGACGCGTACTGGCCGGAGCAGGCGGTCGCGCTCGAACTGGGCACCCGCTCACCCCGTGAGGAGCGCGTCGCCTTCGCCGCGGAGCGGGAGCACCTGGAGCGGCTCGGCGTCACGGTCGTGCGGGTGACGCCGAAGCAGCTGCGGGAGTCGACGGCCCGGCTGTCGGTGGTGCTGCGCACGGCGATGATGGCGGCCGAGGACCGTGAACCGGCGGCGTACGTGGTGGTCCTGCCCCGGTAAGTGGCGCAATGACACAGGTGGCGGATCTACGCCATGTCCCGTTCTCGTCCTCGCCAACTCTCCACAAACACCTGTCTTTTACGAAATGCTGAGCGGTCATCGGGTACCGAATTCCGGACTCTCTCTTTCTTTCACAAAACAGGGATGCTGATGACCAAGGAATCCCCCAGCTCCATACCCGGGGCGAGACGCGCGGCACGCATCGCGGCCGCAGCCGGTCTGGCGGCCGCGCTGGCCGCCTCCGGCGCCGCGCCGGCCTTCGCGGCCGACGACCCGGCCACCTCCCCGGTGAAGCCCGCCGCCGCGAGCGCGAAGGGCGACAAGCTGGGCGAGGCGGACGCCGACGTGCTGGCGAAGGCCGAGGCCAAGGGCGAGAAGACCATCACGATGATGGTCGCCACCACCCCCGGCGCGACCGAGAAGGTCGCCGCCCAGCTGGACGCCGTCAAGGGGTCCGTGCCGGGGCGGACGTACGACAAGCTCGGCTACGTCCGGGCGACCGTGCCGACCGCGACCGCCGAGGCCACCATCAAGGCGGCACAGAAGCTGTCGTCCGTCCTCGGCATCGATCTCGAGCAGGAGGTCGAGCTCGACGACCCGACGCCCTCGGGCGACCGGGCAGCCGGGGTGAAGCAGCCCAAGGCAACCGGCAGTTACCCGGCACCGGACAGGAACACCCCGGCGAAGAACCCGTACAACCCGTCCTTCGAGACGGGCGCGGTCGACTTCGTCAAGCAGCACCCGAAGGCCGACGGCCGCGGGATCACCATCGGCGTCCTGGACTCCGGTGTCGACCTCGGCCACCCCGCGCTGCGGAAGACCACCACCGGCGAGCGCAAGATCGTCGACTGGGTGACGGCGACCGACCCCGTGGGCGACGACGACGGCACCTGGCTGCGGATGGACCAGGCCGTGTCCGGCCCGACGTTCACCAGCGGCGGCACGACGTACTCCGCGCCGGAGGGCTCGTACGGCTTCCGCGTCTTCAAGGAGTCCGCCACGCGCGGCGGCGACATGGCCGGCGACCTCAACCGCGACGGTGACACCACCGACCAGTGGGGCGTGCTCTACGACCCGGTCGCCGGCACCGCACGCGTGGACCTGAACGGCAACGCGGACTTCGGCGACGACACCGCCCTGAAGCCCTACAAGGACAAGCACCAGGTCTCCTACTTCGGTACGGACGACCCGCGGACACAGGTCGTCGAGCGCATCCCGTTCGTCATCGAGACCCGCAAGGACGTCGTCCTCGACGCGGCCGGCAACACCGCCGACTACGTCAACATCGGAGTCATCCAGAGCGAGCACGGCACGCACGTCGCCGGCATCACCGCGGCCAACGGCCTGTTCGGCGGCAAGATGAACGGCGCGGCGCCCGGCGCCAAGGTCGTCTCCTCCCGCGCCTGCACCTGGTCCGGCGGCTGCACCAACATCGCGCTGACCGAGGGCATGATCGACCTCGTCGTCAACCGCGGTGTCGACGTCGTGAACATGTCGATCGGCGGCCTGCCGCCCCTCAACGACGGCAACAACGCCCGCGCCGAGCTCTACAAGCGGCTCATCGACATCTACGGTGTCCAGCTGGTCATCTCGGCCGGCAACGAGGGCCCCGGCGTCAACACCATCGGTGACCCCGCCCTCGCCGACCACGTCATCTCCGTCGGTGCGTCCATCTCCAAGGAGACCTGGGCCGCCAACTACGGCTCGAACGTCTCCAAGAAGTACGACATGCTGCCCTTCTCCTCGCGCGGTCCGCGTGAGGACGGCGGCTTCGCGCCGATCCTGACGGCTCCGGGCGCGTCCATCAACACCACCCAGACCTGGATCCCCGGCGGTCCGGTCAAGGAGGCGGGTTACTCGCTCCCCGCCGGCTACTCCATGCTGCAGGGCACCTCGATGTCCTCGCCGCAGGCCGCCGGTGCGACGGCGCTGCTCCTGTCCGCCGCGAAGCAGAAGAACATCGAGCTGCCCCCGGCCGACCTGCGGACCGCGCTGACCAGCACCGCCACCCACATCGACGGCGTGCCCGCGCACGCCCAGGGTGCCGGTCTGATCGACATCGTCGGCGCCTGGAAGCAGATCGAGAAGAAGGGCGCCCCGGCACACGAGTACACGGTGAAGGCCCCGGTCGACACCGCGATCGACTTCGCGCTGAAGACCCCGGGCTTCGGCACCGGCCTGTACGACCGTGAGGGCGGCCTGAAGGCCGGCCAGAAGAAGTCGTACGACGTCACCGTCACCCGCACCACCGGTCCGGACAAGGCCGTGAAGCACAAGCTGTCCTGGAGGAACAACGACGGCACCTTCAGCCTGACGGGTCCGAGCACCGTCTCGCTGCCGCTCGGCAAGCCGGTGACCGTCAAGGTCCAGGCGAAGGCCCGCGCGGCGGGCGTCCACAGCGCGATCCTGCTGGTGGACGACGCGAAGACCGTCGGTGTGGACCACCAGGTCCTCTCCACGGTGGTCGTCGCCAAGGACCTGGTGAAGCCGGGTTACACGTTCTCGACGACCGGCTCGGTGAAGCGCAACGGCACCACGTCGTACTTCGTGAACGTCCCGGAGGGCGCAGAGACCCTCGAGGTCGCGATGAGCGCCCTGCGTTCGGGCAGCCAGACGCGGTTCATCTCCCTGCACCCGTACGGAGTGGCGGTGGAGGACAGCTCCACGATCTACTGCTACCCGAACTACGAGAACCCGGCCAACACCTGCCGCCCGGACACGCGCTCCTACAAGGACCCGCAGCCCGGCGTCTGGGAGATCGAGGTCGAGTCCCGCCGCACGTCGCCGCTGCTGGACAACCCGTACAAGCTGGATGTCTCGCTGCTCGGCGCCACCTTCGACCCGGCGGTGCAGACCATCGCCGAGGCGAAGATCGGCACCCCGGCCGCGGTGGACTGGACGGTCACCAACAACGCCGGTGACCTGGAGGGCTCCCTGAAGGGCGGCTCGCTGGGTTCGGCCGACGTCGAGCGCCCGTCGATCGCCACGGGTGAGGGGTACACCAAGGAGGTCACCATCGGTGAGGGCGTCGAGAAGCTGGACGTCGCCATCGGCAACACCTCGGACGCCAACGCGGACATCGACCTGTACGTCTACAAGGGCGACACCGAGGTCGGTGCCTCGACGACCGCGGGCTCGGAGGAGTCGGTCAGCCTGGTGAAGCCTGCGGCCGGCACGTACACCGTCGTCATCGAGGGCTACTCGGTCCCGGCCGGGACCACCGAGTACGACTACCGGGACGTGTACTACGCCCCGTCGCTCGGCGCGATCAAGGTCGACGAGTCCAAGGCCGTGAACCTGGCCAACGGCGCGTCCGCCCAGGTCGGCGCCGAGGTCCTGGTCGCCGGAGCGGCTCCCGAGGGCCGGCAGTTCTTCGGCGAGGTCCAGCTGGTGAACGCCCGCGGCACCGCGGCGGGCACCGGCAGCGTCGTGATCGAGAAGGTCGCGCCGTAACCACCGCGCCCGTGTGATCCGCACGACACGCGCGGACTGTGGGGCGGGGGCTCGCAAGGGCTCCCGCCCCACAGCTCTGTCCGGACCGCGTCCGCCTGGCGGACAATGGATTGGACAAGGGAGCCGTGGACATACGCATCATGGACCGGCAATCGTGCCCGTTCGCATCCGTGAGGGAGTTCCAGTGAAGGTCGGAATCGTCGGCGCCACCGGTCAGGTCGGCACAGTCATGCGCAGCATCCTGGCCGAGCGGAAGTTCCCCGTCGCCGAGCTGCGGCTCTTCGCCTCCGCGCGCTCCGCGGGCTCCACGATCGCTTACGAGGGCACGGACATCACGGTCGAGGACGCCTCCACCGCGGACTACACCGGTCTCGACATCGTGCTGTTCTCCGCGGGCGGCGCGACCTCGAAGGCGCTGGCCGAGAAGGTCGCCGCCCAGGGCGCCGTGGTGATCGACAACTCCTCCGCCTGGCGCAAGGACCCCGAGGTCCCGCTGGTGGTCTCCGAGGTCAACGCCCACGCGATCAGGAACCGCCCCAAGGGCATCATCGCCAACCCGAACTGCACCACGATGGCGGCCATGCCCGTGCTGCGCCCCCTGCACCAGGAAGCGCAGCTCGACGCGCTGACCGTCGCCACCTACCAGGCGGTGTCCGGTTCCGGTGTCGCCGGTGTCGCGGAGCTGCACGGCCAGGCGTCCAAGGTCGTCGCCGACGCGGACAAGCTGACGCACGACGGCGGCGCGGTCGACTTCCCCGAGCCGGGCGTGTACAAGCGCCCGATCGCCTTCAACGTTCTGCCGCTGGCCGGTTCGATCGTCGACGACGGTTCGTTCGAGACGGACGAGGAGCAGAAGCTCCGCAACGAGTCCCGCAAGATCCTGGAGATCCCGGAGCTCAAGGTGTCCGGCACCTGTGTCCGGGTCCCGGTCTTCTCCGGCCACTCGCTCCAGATCAACGCCCGCTTCGCCCGCCCGATCAGCGTCGAGCGCGCCTACGAGCTGCTGAAGGACGCCGAGGGCGTCGAGCTCTCCGAGATCCCGACCCCGCTCCAGGCGGCCGGCAAGGACGCCTCCTACGTGGGCCGCATCCGGGCCGACGAGACCGTCGAGCACGGCCTCGCGCTGTTCGTCTCCAACGACAACCTCCGCAAGGGCGCCGCGCTGAACGCGGTGCAGATCGCGGAGCTGGTGGCGGCGGAGCTCAAGGGCTGACACCCACACCACTCGCCACGAAAGGGCGGCCCCCGATGCCCGGGAGCCGCCCTTTCGCATGTCTCACAGGGCGAGGTGACGCCTCAGTGCGGTGTCGATGTCGACCATGCGCTGACGGGGGACGGTGCCGACGCGCCGGAGGAACCGCTCGTGAGCCATGGCACGCACCTGCTCGCACTGCACTTTGGAGTCCTTGGGCAGACCGGACTCGCCCGCCTGCAGCATCACCTGAAAGGGATAGACCCGCGAGGTGTTGGAGGTCAACGGCACCACCGTGACCACTCCTCGCCCGGTCCGGTCCACCACGGCGTTCGCGCCGTCGTTCGAGACGATCACCGAGGGGCGGGCCTTGTCGGCCTCGCCTCCACGCACCGGTTCGTATGCGACCAGGTAGATGTCACCGCGCTTCATCGGTCAACCCGTCCCCGGAGAACCGGTCCCAGAACGCGGCGTCCTCGCTCGCGTCCCACTCCGCGAAAGCCGCCTCGTAGTCGGCTTCCAGGTTGGAGGCGCGCAGAGCCTCGATGGCGGCGTGTATCACCGCCGAGCGGGAGTCCGCCTCGGTCTTCGCGGCGTACTCGTCGACGAAAGCGACATCCTCCTGCGGCAAGCTCACACTGATCTTCATGCCATCCATCCTACCGCGAGTAGGAAGGCTGTGCCCACCCGAATGCTACCGCTCTCGACGCGCCCGCACCTCGAAGTGGAAGCACCCGTACTCCACGGCCCGCACGTGCACCAGCGCCACCTCCGGGTCCGCGAAGGCTTCCGCGAACGCCTCGTCGTACCCCCTCTCCTCGTCGGCCGGGATCTCCAGCAGCCGGCCGCCCACGATCTCGCCCTCCGCGTTGTAGCGCCGGACCGTGCGCAGGGCGCCTGCCCGCGAGAACGGGTAGCCGGCCCGGTCCTCCGACGGGCCCTCGCAGTCGTCGGCGTGGATGAACACCGGCCCCTGCTCGTCGTACGCCCCCGGGCGCGCCCAGGTCTCCGCCGCCCAGCGCCGCAGCGGCGCGTAGGAGACCAGGGCGATCCGCTCCCCCGGCTCGGCGCCGCGCAGGCAGCAGCGCAGGGGGTCGCCGCCTTCCGCGGCCGTGTACGGGACGCAGGGGCGTCCGGCGTCGTCGGCCGTGCGGAGCTCTTTCAGGGTCCCTGGCCCGATGGCCCGTGCCTCGTAGATGGTCATGGTCCGAGGGTGGCCCGGATGCCTGCGCCGGTCCGGCGGAAAACGGACATCGCGCTGCGCCTGCCCCACGTGGAAGGATGACCAAAAACGTCGCATATCAAGGAGATGACCGCGTGCCTGGCACGAATCTGACCCGCGAAGAGGCACAGGAGCGGGCGCGCCTGCTGACCGTGGACGCGTACGAGATCGATCTCGACCTCTCCGGCGCGCAGGAGGGCGGCACCTACCGGTCCGTCACCACCGTGCGCTTCGACTCCGCCGAGGCCGGTGCGGAGACCTTCATCGACCTGGTCGCACCGGCCGTGCACGACATCGTGCTGAACGGCAAGGACCTGGACATCGCCGCCGTGTTCCGGGACTCCCGGATCGCGCTGAAGCACCTCCGGGCCGGCGCCAACGAGCTGAAGGTCGTCGCCGACTGCTCGTACACGAACACCGGCGAGGGCCTGCACCGGTTCGTCGACCCGGTGGACGAACAGGCCTACCTGTACACCCAGTTCGAGGTGCCTGACGCCCGCAGGGTGTTCGCCAGCTTCGAGCAGCCCGACCTCAAGGCGGCCTTCCGGTTCACCGTGAAGGCGCCGCCCGGCTGGACGGTGATCTCCAACTCGCCGACGCCCGAACCCCAGGACGACGTCTGGTCCTTCGAGCCGACACCGCGCATCTCCACCTACATCACGGCCCTGATCGCCGGTCCGTACCACGCGGTGCACAGCAGCTACGAGAAGGACGGCCAGTCCGTGCCGCTCGGCATCTACTGCCGGCCGTCGCTCGCCGAGTACCTCGACGCGGACGAGATCTTCGCGGTCACCCGGCAGGGCTTCGAGTGGTTCCAGGAGAAGTTCGACTACGCGTACCCCTTCGCCAAGTACGACCAGCTCTTCGTACCGGAGTTCAACGCCGGCGCGATGGAGAACGCGGGCGCGGTGACCATCCGCGACCAGTACGTGTTCCGTTCGAAGGTCACGGACGCGGCGTACGAGACGCGCGCCGAGACCATCCTCCACGAGCTGGCCCACATGTGGTTCGGCGACCTGGTCACCATGGAGTGGTGGAACGACCTGTGGCTGAACGAGTCGTTCGCCACGTACACCTCCATCGCGTGCCAGGCGGACGCCGAGGGGTCGAAGTGGCCGCACTCCTGGACCACGTTCGCCAACTCCATGAAGACGTGGGCCTACCGCCAGGACCAGCTGCCCTCGACGCACCCGATCATGGCGGACATCCAGGACCTCGACGACGTCCTGGTGAACTTCGACGGGATCACGTACGCGAAGGGCGCCTCGGTCCTGAAGCAGCTCGTGGCGTACGTCGGCAAGGACGCGTTCTTCCAGGGCGTGCAGGCGTACTTCAAGGCGCACGCGTTCGGGAACACGCGCCTGTCGGACCTGCTGGGCGCGCTGGAGGAGACCTCCGGCCGTGATCTGAAGGCCTGGTCGAAGGCGTGGCTGGAGACGGCCGGCATCAACATCCTGCGCCCGGAGATCGAGACCGACGAGAACGGCCACGTCACCTCGTTCACCGTCCTCCAGGAGGCCCCCGCGCTCCCCGCCGGGGCGAAGGGCGAGCCCACGCTGCGCCCGCACCGGATCGCCATCGGCTGCTACGACCTCGACGCGGCCGGGAAACTGGTCCGCACGGACCGGATCGAGCTGGACGTCGACGGCGAGCGCACCACCGTGCCGTTCCCGTCCGGCACGGCGCGCCCGGCGGTCGTCCTGCTCAACGACGACGACCTCTCGTACGCGAAGGTCCGCCTCGACGAGGAGTCGCTGCGGGTCGTCACCGAGCACCTCGGGGACTTCGCCGAGTCCCTGCCGCGCGCCCTGAGCTGGGCCTCGGCCTGGGACATGACGCGTGACGGCGAGCTGGCGACGCGCGACTACCTGGCGCTGGTCCTCTCCGGGATCGGCAAGGAGTCCGACATCGGCGTGGTCCAGTCGCTGCACCGTCAGGTGAAGCTGGCCCTGGACCTCTACGCCGCCCCGGAATGGCGCGAGGCGGGCCTGAACCAGTGGACCGAGGCGACGCTGGCGCATCTGCGCGCGGCGGAACCGTCCAGTGACCACCAGCTGGCCTGGGCCCGCGCCTTCGCCGCGACGGCGCGCAGCCCGCTCCACCTCGACGTGCTCCAGTCGCTGCTGGACGGCACCCAGGAGATCGAGGGGCTCGCCGTCGACACGGAGCTGCGCTGGGCCTTCGTGCAGCGCCTGGCCGCGACGGGTCTCCTCGACGAGGAGGAGATCGCCGCCGAGTACGAGCGCGACAGGACGGCGGCGGGCGAGCGCCACGCGGCGTCCGCACGCGCGGCCCAGCCCTCCGAGGAGGCGAAGGCCGAGGCGTGGGCATCCGTCGTCGAGTCGGACAAGCTGCCGAACTCCCTGCAGGAGTCGGTCATCGGCGGATTCGTGCAGACCGACCAGCGTGACCTGCTGGCTCCGTACACTGAGAGGTACTTCACGGCCGTCAAGGACGTCTGGGACTCGCGCAGCCACGAGATGGCCCAGCAGATCGCGGTCGGCCTGTACCCCTCGCTCCAGGTCTCGCAGGAGACCCTGGACGCCACGGACGCGTGGCTGGAGTCGGCACGGCCGAGCGCCGCGCTGCGTCGGCTGATGTCGGAGTCCCGGGCGGGCGTGGAGCGCGCGCTGAAGGCTCAGGCGGCTGACGCGGCGGCGGCCACCGCGTAGCGGACCGGCGCACGGACGGTGGGGGCGCTCCCGGTGGGGCGCCCCCTTCGCGTCGGCCGCACGCCCGGCACCTCGCCCCACCGGGCGGGCGACGTCGGCCCGACGCCTTCGTCGGATTCCTGCCGGACCCGACCGTCCTCGCCTGCTGGACTCGGAGCCCGAAGCGGCACCTCCGGCGACAGGACGAATCCATGCCCGCAGTCACCCCGGCCCTGGCCGTTCCCGCCCGTTCACCCGTGGCCGGCTGGCTGGGGGTGGTGTCCGTCATGGTGGGCATCTTCTCCCTGGTCACCACCGAGATCCTGCCGATCGGCCTGCTGACGCCCATCGGCGCCACCTTCGGGATCTCGGACGGCGGCGCGGGTCTGATGATGACCGTGCCCGGCGTGCTGGCCGCCGTCGCCGCCCCCGTCGTGACCGTCGTCACCCGGCGGATCGACCGGCGGGTGATGCTCTGCGCCCTGATGCTCCTGCTGACGGTGGCCGACTTCCTCGCCGCCGCGGCTCCCGCCTACTGGGTCATGATCTCGTCGCGTGTCCTCGTCGGACTGGCCATCGGCGCCTTCTGGTCCATCGGCGCGGGGATCGCGCCACGCCTGGTCCCCCCGCACCAGGTCGGGAGGGCGACCGCGGTGATCTTCTCCGCGGTTCCGCTCGGCTCGGTGATCGGCGTGCCCCTCGGGGTCCTTCTCGGCGACGCCGCCGGGTGGCGCACCGCGTTCACCGCGATGGGGATCCTCACGTCGGTCGTGTGCGGGGCTCTCGTCGTGCTGATGCCTCCGCTGCCGCCGGAGAGCACCACCGGGCTCGGCGTCCTGACCGGCCTGATCGGTGTGGCCCGGATCCGCGCCGGCCTGCTCGTCACGTTCCTCGTCGTACTCGCGCACTTCGGCGCGTACACCTACGTCACGCCCTTCCTGGAGCAGGAGACGCACGCGGGCCCGCGGTTCGTCACCGTGGTGCTGCTCGTCTACGGCACGGCGGGCGTGGTCGGCAACTTCGCCGCGGGCGCGCTGGTGCGGCGCTCACTGCGCGCCACCTTCGGCGTGGCGGCGGGCATGACGGCGGCCTCGACGCTGCTGTTGCCGGTCATCGGAACGGCCGAGGGCGGAGCGGTGGTACTGCTGATCGTCTGGGGACTGGCGTACGGCGCGGTGCCCGTGTGCAGTCAGATGTGGTTCCTGACATCGGCGCCCCGGACGCCCGAAGCGGCGTCCGTGCTGTTCACCTCGTCGTTCCAGGCGACCATCGCGCTCGGCGCGCTGGCGGGCGGAGTCGTGGTGGACGCGGTCTCCCCGGCGGCGGTGATGCTCCTGGGCGGTGCCACCGCGGCCCTCGCGCCGGTGCTGCTGCGGGTGACCGGCGGCCCGTACGGGCGCCCGTACCCATGACCGCCCGGCGGACGGGCGCCGGAGCGCAGCCGTCCGCCGGGCGGGAACCGGGGGGTGAGGGGTTACGCCGCCGACTCCTCGTACCGGCCGGCCAGTTCGGCCGCGCCCGCCTCGGTCAGGGATCCGTGGAGTCGCATCCGGGCCACTCCCCCGTCGGGGTACGTGTCCAGGCGTACGTGGGTGACCACGGCCTCGGTGTCCAGGACGAAGCGGTGCAGGGTGTCGGGCTGGAGCCGGGTGCGGGGAATGATCTCGGACCAATCGCCCGACTCGCCGTCGCGGCCGTGGAGGCTGATCCAGCCGGCCGCGTTGCCCTTCAGGTACGCGGTGTCGATCTCGACCGCCCGTACCGCACCCTGGGCGGGGAGCCGGAAACGCACCCAGTCGTTCGTGTCGCGGACCCTGCGGCGCCGGTTCTCCCAGCCGTCGTCCATCTTGCGGGAGGTGCCCGGCAGGATGATCTGGGCCGGCGAGGAGTAGAAGCGGTCCGAGGCGTCCTCGTACGTGCCGCCGTTCAGGATCGAGATCAGGTCGATCGTGCCCAGCGCCGCGAGCCAGGCCGGGTCGGGGACGACCTCACCGTGGACGCGGAGGCGGGCGATGCCGCCGTCGGGGTGCTGGCAGATCCGCAGATGGGTGTAGCGGCGGCCGCCCGTGATCTCGAAGCCGTTGGCGGCGTGGCCGCGCACGGGGGTCTGCGGGACCAGCTCCTCCCACTTCACGTCGTCGGCGAGAAGCTCCTCCGGCCCGGGGGCGCCTTCCACGGCCGTCGCCTGGACGGAGACGCGCTGGGGGTAGTTGCCGCGGAAGTGGGCGGTGTCGACGACGATGCCGCGGATGATCCCGGGCGTGCCCAGCCGGACGATCGCCCAGTCGTGGTCCTCGGGCGCGGGGAAGGGGTGCTCCGCGTCCGTGCCCCGGCGACGGCGGGTCTCCCAGCCGTCCATGATCTTGCCCTTGTGGCCGAAGCGCTCGGGGTCGAAGACGGCGGGCTCGCGGATCAGGAGGTTCTCCCGCTCGGCGAAGAACTCGTCGTTGGCCGCGATCACACCGGCGCCCAGGCGGCGGTCCGCGAGGTCGACCAGCTCGGTGAAGGGGAAGTCGCCCGCACGGTAGTCGGCGTACGGGTCGCCACCGCCGTAGGGGGCCGCGTCGTTGGCGTGCGGGTCGGTGGAATCGGGCTCCGTCTGGATCTTGTCGGTCGGCATGCGTCCACTGTGCCGCCGGACCACCGATCAGGTCCATCGAAAGTTTCCACACGGTTCATTCAGTTTCGCTTAACGAATGCCCGCTGCCACCTCCTGGAGGGCCGACAGCACCCGTGCGACCGCCGGGCCCCGTTCCGCACCCCGTCGCACCGCCGCCACGACGTGGCGGTACGGCTGGTCCGCCTCCAGGACCCGCATCACGACGCCGTCGCGGGGCCGGTCGGACGCCGAGACCATCCGGGGGACGAGGGCGACCCCCATGCCCGCCCTCACCATGGCGAGGATCGCCGTCCATCCGGCGGCGCTGTGAGCCTGCTCGGGGACGAAGCCCGCGGCCTCGCACGCGGCGGTGGTGATCTCCGACCACGGGCCGGACCCGCCGAAGATCCAGGCCTCCCGGGAGAGGTCCGCCAGCCGCAGGGCGGGCGCCGCGGCGAGAGGGTGAGCGGCGGGCAGTGCCACGTCGAGGGGGTCGGCCAGGAGCGGCAGCAGGGTGAAGCGGGGGTCCCCGGCCGTCGGGGCGTGCGCGGCCAGGGAGAGCGCGAGGTCCACCTCGCCGGCCGACAGCAGCTCGTAGGCCTGGGCCGCCTCCGCCTCGCGTACGCGCACCTGAGGGCCGGGCCTGTCCTCACCGCCCAGGAGCTGCACGGCCGGTACGACGAGGGCGGCCACCGCGGTCGAGAAGGCGCCGACCCGCACCTGCCCGGCCTCACCCCGCAGATAGCCGGTCAGTTCGGCGTCGGCCCGCTCCAGCTGGGCGAACACCGCCTCGGCGTGACGCAGCACCAGATGCGCCGCGTCGGTGAGCCGGACGCGGCGGCCCTGCGCCTCCAGCAGCGGCACGCCGAGCTGCCTGGCCAGGTTGGTGAGCTGCTGCGAGACGGCCGACGGGGTCATGAGAAGGGCTTCGGCCGTGGCTGTGACCGTGCCCCGGTCGCGCAGGGTGCGCAGGATGCGGAGCTTCTTGACGTCCCACTCGGTCATGGCCGAAACCTACCGGGCGTCCGGACATGCCGGTGCGCCGCGCGGTACGTCGTACCGGCGGCGCACGCGTCAGAACGAGGCGGTCAGGCCTGCTTCTTGGACTTGTCGAGGACCATGACGAGTCCCGCGATCACCAGGAACAGGACGATCGGTGCCGCGACGTAGAGACCGAGGGTCTCCATCACGTTCAGGCCCGGGCCCGGGTCGTCGCCGTCGTCGCGGGTCAGCGCGAGAGCGGGGGACGACATGAGCAGCATCATCAGCGTCGTACCGGCCGCGACGGCGCCGGCGCGCATAGCGTTCTTCTTGTCCACGGTGCAAACGTAGCGAACGCCTACGAGGGGCGCGCGCCCGGGGGTGCCGTACGAGCCTCGGCACCGTCCGTCAGGACGGCCATCAGCCTGTGCAGCCGGGGCGACGCGGCGATCTCCTCCAGGGTGACGGGGTGCCCCTCCGCGTCGGCGACCGGCAGGCGCCAGTTGGGGTACTGGTCCCAGGTCCCGGGAAGGTTCTGCGGGCGGCGGTCGCCCACGGTGTCCGGCAGCCAGACCCCGGCCATCCGGGCCGGGGTCCGTAGCAGGAAGCGGTGGACGGCGCGGACGGCCGCCTCCTCGTCGCCGTCGCCCTCGGGGAGCAGCCGGAGACGGGCCAGGTAGCCCAGCCACTCGGCCGTGTCGGCGGCGTCCTCGGCCAGCTCCTGCTCCAGGCCCCGGGTGAGCAGCCCGAGCCGGTGGCGGAGCGTCACGTGCTCGCCCGTCAGCCGGGCGGCGGTGGACGGCAGGTCGTGGGTGGTCGCCGTGGCCACGCAGTCCTCACGCCACTCCTCGGGGGCGAGCGGGCGCCCGGTGCCCGCCCAGTCGCGCTCGAACCAGAGCACGGAGGTGCCGAGCACCCCGCGCCGGGCGAGCGCCTCGCGTACACCGGGCTCGACCGTGCCCAGGTCCTCCCCTATGACGACGGCACCGGCCCGGTGTGCCTCCAGGACGAGGACGGCGAGCATCGCCTCGGCGTCCTGGCTGACGTACGCGCCATCGGTGGGCGGGCGCCCCTCGGGCACCCACCAGAGCCGGAAGAGGCCCATGACGTGGTCGATGCGCAGGGCTCCGGCATGGGCGAGGAGGCCGCGCAGGAGATGGCGGTAGGGCGCGTAGCCGGACGCCGCGAGGGCGTCGGGACGCCAGGGGGGCAGTCCCCAGTCCTGGCCGTGGGCGTTGAACGCGTCGGGCGGCGCGCCGACGGACATGCCGTGCGCGAAGGCGTCCTGCTGGGCCCAGGCGTCGGCGCCGTCGGGGTGGACGCCGACGGCCAGGTCGTGGACGATCCCGACGGTCATTCCGGACTCCCGCGCGGCGCTCTGGGCGGTGGCGAGCTGGGTGTCCGTGAGCCAGGCGAGACGGCAGTGGAAGTCGACCCGGTCCAGCAGGTCCGTGCGGGCCCGGGCGCTCTGCGGGGAGCGGGGGTCGCGCAGCCCGTCGGGCCAGTCGCGCCACCGGGGGCCGTGGACCTCGGCCAGGGCGCACCACAGGGCGTGGTCCTCCAGGGCCTGTCCCTGCTCGGCGAGGAAGTCGCAGTAGGCGGCACGGCGGCCGGGGGTCAGGGGGACCTCGTGGATGAGCTCGAGGGCCTGCTTCTTGAGGTCCCAGACGGCGTCCCGGTCGATCAGCGCGCCCTTGTTCAGCACGGCCTCGCGCAGTGCCGCGGCCTCCTGGCGCAGGTCGTCCAGGGCCGCCCTGCCGGGCTCGGCGACGTGGCCGTACTCCGGGACCGACTCGATGTGCAGATGGACGGGGTCGGGGAAGCGGCGCGAGGAGGGGCGGTACGGGGAGGGGTCGGTCGGCCTGCCGGGCACGGCGGCGTGCAGCGGGTTGACCTGGACGAAACCGCACCCGAGGGCCCGTCCCGCCCAGGCGGCGAGGTCGGCCAGGTCCGCCAGGTCACCCATGCCCCAGGAGCGGGCGGAGAGCATCGAGTAGAGCTGGACGAGGAATCCGTGCGTGCGTGCGGGTGCCTGGGGTACGCGGTCCGGAGCGACGACGAGCGTGGCGGTGGCCTGGCGGCGGTCCGGCGTACGGACGGTCAGCCGGTGGACGCCCAGGGGTGGTCCGGTCCACCAGGAGGGCGTCACCGGCGTGTTCCCGGCCGGGTCCGGTGCCGGGGACGGGAGCACGCGCATGCGCAGGGGCGGCTGCGGTCCGGCGGTCCCCGGCTCGGGGTCGACGGTCAGGACCGCGCCGGGCGGCAGTCCGGTGAGCGCGGCCGGCAGCGGCTCTCCCGACCAGGCGACCACCGTCGGCGGAAGCAGTCGGGAGGCCGCCGCCGATTCGGCTGCGGCGAGTGATCTCCCTACCGCCGCGGGTGTGGCGGCGTCGACGCCCAGCGCGGCGAGCACGGCCGTGACCGTGTCGTCGGGGACGGACACCGTGACATCCGCGGACGGGGAGAAGGAGGTGGCGACGCCGTGCAGTGCGGCGAGCCGGGACAAGCCCATTCAGACTCCTGGGGACTCCATGCCCCCTGCGGTGCCGGGTGCTGTCGGCTCGCTGGTCAGAGGGGCGACGGCGGCGAGCGGTGGCTCGCTCGTGAGAGGTGTGGCGTCGGCGAGCGGAGGCTCGCTGGTGAGCGGCGGCTCGCTGAGGAGCGGCGCACTGTCGGCGAACGCGGGGTCGCCGATCAGATGGGAGACGTCGGCGAGCGGCAGCTCACTGATCATCGGAGGGGTGGTGAGGGTCGGGGACTTCTCGCCTGCCAGCGGATCGGGGCCCGTGGGGCTCGGCACCTGTTTGGAGAGGGCGGAGAGCAGAAGCTGCGCGGAAGCGGGCATGTCGGCCTCCTGGCCGTGGACAACAGGACACAGCAGGCCTACCCAGCGGGCGCGGTAGCAGGCGTGGAAGTGACATAGGCGTTATGACAACGAGCCCAACGTGCCGTGGGTCACACTTCGTTCCCCCGCATGCCGGGTATGGGCTGTTTTCGGCCACTCGTCGAGTCTTCCCCGAACACCCACGCGCCACGCCTCACAACACACCGGGCATTTCCGGCGAAACGGCCACGCGCATTGACACCCCCGCCCCCGGGTGGTGGGCTCGGACGTCACTGCCGGGGCGAGGTCAGACGAAGGAGTACGGCGTGCAGCTCGGGCGCAGGAGGCATGCGACAGCCGTTGCCGTCGCTGTGATCGGCGGGCTGCTCGGCCCGTTCGTTCCGGCCGCCGTCGCGGCCCCCGTCACACCCCCCGGTCCCGCCGCGACCACGCCGGACCGCGCCGGTGACGCGCGGCTGCCCGACGTCTGGCCCCGGCCGCAGTCCATCAAGGCGTCCGGACAGGCCGTCGCCCTGGGGACCGAGGTCACCCTCCTCGCCGGACCGGAGGCCGATCCGTACGCCGTGGAGTCGCTCAGGGCACTCCTGCGCGACGCGGGTGTACGCACGGTGCACGAGGCCCTGCCCGGCAGGGGACCGGTGATCAGGCTCGGCGGCACCGACGCGGGCCGGGCGCTGCGGGCCCTGCGGGCACCTGAGCGCGCCGACCTGCCGTCCGGGGGCTACCGCGTCGGCGTGGGCCGGGTCGAGGACCGTCCCACGGTCGCCCTGGACGGCGTCGGTGAGGACGGCCTGTTCCACGGGGTCCAGACCCTGCGCCAGCTCGTCGGGAGCGGCACCGTCGCCGGGGTGGTCGTCCGCGACTGGCCGGGAACCGCCGTGCGCGGGACGGCCGAGGGCTTCTACGGGCAGCCGTGGACCCGCGAGGAGCGGCTCGCCCAGCTCGGCTTCATGGGGCGTACGAAGCAGAACCGCTACCTCTACGCGGCCGGCGACGACCCCTACCGGCAGGCCCGCTGGCGCGAGCCCTACCCCGCCGGCGAGCGCGCGGACTTCCGTGCACTGGCGGAGAAGGCGCGGGCCGAGCACGTGACCCTCGGCTGGGCCGTCTCGCCCGGGCAGGCCATGTGCATGGCTTCCGACGAGGACGTGCGCGCACTGACCCGGAAGACCGACGCGATGTGGGCACTGGGGGTGCGGGCCTTCCAGCTGCAGTTCCAGGACGTCAGCTACAGCGAGTGGCACTGCGACCTCGACGCGGAGACGTTCGGCAGCGGACCGGAGGCGGCGGCCAGGGCGCAGGCCCGGGTCGCGAGCGCGCTCGCCCGGCACCTCGCGGACCGGCATCCGGAGGCGGAGCCCCTGTCGGTGATGCCGACCGAGTTCTACCAGGACGGCGCCACCGACTACCGCACGGCGCTCGCCGCGGAGCTGGACGACCGTGTGCAGGTGGCCTGGACCGGCGTCGGGGTCGTACCGAAGACGATCACCGGGCGCGAGCTGGCCGGCGCGCGGGCGGCCTTCCGCCGCCCGCTGGTCACCATGGACAACTACCCGGTCAACGACTACGCGCAGGACCGCATCTTCCTCGGCCCGTACACCGGCCGCGACCCCGCGGTGGCAGGCGGGTCGGCGGCGCTGCTCGCCAACGCCATGGAGCAGCCCTCGGCGTCCAGGATCCCGCTGTTCACGGCAGCGGACTTCGCCTGGAACCCGAAGGGCTACCGGCCGCAGGAGTCCTGGCAGGCGGCGATGGACGACCTGGCGGACGGCGACCCGGCCGCCCGGTCTGCCCTGGGGGCCCTGGCGGGCAACAGCGCCACCTCGCTGCTGGGCGGGGACGAGTCCGCGTACCTCCGGCCGCTGCTGACCGCGTTCTGGACGTCACGCGCGGCCGCGGACACGCAGGACGCGGCGGTCCGCGACAAGGCGGCACGTGAGCTGCGCGCCGCCTTCGGTGTGATGCGGCAGGCCCCGGAGAAGCTGAAGGCGACCGCGAGCGGCCGGCTCCAGGACGAGGTGCGGCCGTGGACCGGGCAGCTGGCCCGGTACGGCGAGGCGGGCGAGCTCGCCGTCGACCTGCTGCGGGCGCAGGAACGCGGCGACGGGGCGGCGGCGTGGAAGGCGCAGCTGGCCCTCGAGTCGCTGCGCAAGAAGATCGGGTCGAGCACGGCGACGGTCGGCGAGGGTGTCCTGGACCCGTTCCTCGACCGGGTCGTTGAGGAGGCCGGCGCCTGGAACGGCACGGACCGCGACGCGGGGACGGTGAGCCGGGACGCGCACAGCCACACGCTCCGGCTCGACCGCGCCCGCCCGCTGGAGGCCGTCACCACGCTGACCCGGCCGGGTGACGGGTCAGCGGCCTCGGTGCTGGAGGCCCACGTCCCGGGCGAGGGATGGCGCCGCCTCGGCCCCCTGTCCGCGGAGGGCTGGACACAGACGGCGGTGAAGGGACTGCGGGTGGACGCGCTGCGGGTCACCGACCCGTCCGCCCGCCCGGTCCTCGTGAGCCCCCCGGCCCCGGGCATCCCGGGCACGCCCCCGACCTCGGAGACCCCTGACGTGCGGGCGCTCGTCCCGTGGTTCGGTGACGAGCCGGCGGCCCGGCTCGCGCTCGTCCGGGACCGGACGGACGCCGTGATCGGCGGCGGTCCGCAGCGGATCGAGGCCCGGCTGGCCGGAGGGCGCCCCGGCAAGGTGAAGGGGACGCTCACCGCGAAGGCGCCCAAGGGCATCGAGGTGACCCTGCCGGAGCAGACGACGGTGACGCGAGGCTCCCGCACCGACGTCCCCGTGGACATCACCGTGCCGGACGGCACCCCGGCCGGTGAGTACGAGGTACCGCTGCGCTTCGAGGGCGAGGAGAGCACGCTGACCGTACGTGCGTTCCCACGCACGGCGGGCCCCGATCTGGCGCGTACCGCCGAGGCGTCCTCGTCCGGCGACGAGACCCCCGACTTCCCGGCGGCGGCGGCCTCCGACGGCGACCCGGAGACCCGCTGGTCCTCACCCGTGGAGGACGGCGCCTGGTGGCAGGCCGAGCTGCCCGGACCGGTCCGCCTGGGCCAGGTCGTGCTGCGGTGGCAGGACGCCTACGCCTCCCGCTACCGCGTGCAGGTCTCGTCGGACGGCCGTACCTGGCGCACGGCGGCCACCGTGCGCGAGGGCCGGGGCGGGCGCGAGTCGGTCCGGATGGACGCGAAGGACACCCGGTTCATCCGGGTCCAGGGCGACGGCCGCGCCACGCAGTACGGCTACTCGCTCTGGTCGGTCGAGGCCTACGCCGTCGCCGGAGGGGACCAGGAGGCCCCCTGAGGGCCCGGAGAACGCGGAAGGCCCGGTTCCTCAGGCGGAGACGCCGTCGATCCGGGCCATCACGTCGTCCGCGCCGAACGGCTGCAAGTAGGGCAGCCAGCGCGGATCCCGGTGTCCGGTTCCGATGATCCGCCAGGCGAGACCGCTGGGCGGCGCCGGCTCGTGCCGCAGCCGCCACCCCAGCTCGGGCAGATGGCGGTCCGCCTTGACGTGGTTGCAGCGGCGGCATGCCGCCACCACGTTGTCCCAGGCGTGCCGCCCGCCGCGGCTGCGCGGGATGACGTGGTCGACGCTGGTCGCGGCGGCCCCGCAGTACATGCAGCGACCGCCGTCCCTCGCGAAGAGTGCCCGGCGGGTGAGCGGGACGGGCCCTCGGTAGGGGACCCGTACGAACCGCTTGAGGCGGACGACGCTGGGCGCCGGCACGGCACGGGTGGCACTGTGCATGAAGGCGCCGGACTCCTCGAGGCAGATGGCCTTGTTCTCGAGGACGAGGACGAGCGCGCGGCGGAGAGGTACGACGCCGAGCGGCTCGTACGAAGCGTTGAGAACCAGGACGTGCGGCACGGTGGATGCCTCCTTGTACGCCGGCGACGCGTGGCTCGCGCCGGGACGATCCGATCTCAGTCTCTCCTCATGCCTGGTCCGAGCGCCACCACGTGCGGGTAACGGGCCGGAAGGATTTTTCTCACCACGCGAGGGCCCGCACGGCCCCCACGCACCGGAACAGGTGCTTCCGCGGGCCGGCCGGGGGCCCTGTGGGATCGGCCACACCCCCCGCGCCCCTTGGTGAGACGTGTCTCTCCCTCATCGACGGCAACGAACCACTCCCCCCGCTTCGTTACTGTGGTTGGTCTGCCGTCGCCCCACCTGGAGGTCCCCGTCGTGTCCCTGTCCGCCCTCTTGACCGCGACTCCGTCACCCGGTGCCGCGGGCTCGCTGGACGAAGCCGCCGAGCGGGCCGGGAACGCCGCAGGCTGGGTCGAGGAGAACTGGTCCACCTGGCTGAACACCGGGCTTCGCATCATCCTCATCGCCGCCATCGCGATCGTGCTGCGCTACCTGATCCGGCGTGCCCTGACCAACCTCATCGACCGGATGAACCGCAGCGCCCAGGCGGTGGAGGGCACTGCCCTCGGCGGCCTGCTGGTCAACGCGGAACGCCGCCGCCAGCGCTCCGAGGCCATCGGTTCCGTGCTCCGCTCGGTCACCTCGTTCCTCATCCTCGGCACCGCGGCCCTGATGATCCTGGGAGCCTTCCAGATCAACCTGGCTCCGCTGCTGGCGTCCGCCGGGGTCGCCGGTGTGGCGCTGGGCTTCGGCGCGCGCAACCTCGTCACCGACTTCCTCTCCGGCGTCTTCATGATCCTCGAGGACCAGTACGGCGTCGGTGACACGGTCGACGCGGGTGTCGCCTCCGGCGAGGTCATCGAGGTCGGTCTGCGGGTCACCAAACTGCGCGGCGACAACGGCGAGATCTGGTACGTCCGCAACGGTGAGGTGAAGCGGATCGGCAACCTCAGTCAGGGCTGGTCCACGGCCGGGGTCGACGTCACGGTCCGCCCGACGGAGGACCTCGACCTGGTCCGCAAGACGATCGCCGAGGCCGGCGAGACCATGACCAAGGAAGAGCCCTGGTCGGAGCGGCTGTGGGGCCCGGTGGAGATCCTCGGCCTCGACGCGGTGCTGCTCGACTCCATGACCGTACGGGTCACCGCGAAGACCATGCCCGGCAAGTCGCTGGGCGTCGAGCGCGAGCTGCGCTGGCGGATCAAGCAGGCCCTCGACGCGGCCGGCATCCGGATGATCGGCCCCCTCCCCCTCCAGACCGACGGGGAGTCCACCGCCGACCCGACGGCGGCCATGGCTGCCCCCTCGGCGTACGCGTCGGCGACGTCACCGCAGTCGCTGGCGGCGACCCCGATACCGCCGCCGAACCTGTCCAAGTGACCGGTCGCGCACAGCGCCCCCGCAGGTAACGCTTTGGTTGCCTCGGGGGCGCTTCCCATTGACGGCTCCGTCACACCGTCCTACCTTCCTCTCATCGATAGGAAAGTTTACTAACAGAAGGCGGGCGTCGCTCATGGCCGGAACCACACCCGGTACCCCCCGCGTTCTGCGCGCCATGAACGACCGGGCGGCGCTCGATCTCCTGGTGAGCCAGGGGCCCCTCACCCGCACGCGCATCGGCGAGCTGACCGGGCTCTCCAAGCCCACCGCCTCCCAGCTCCTGGCGAGGCTGGAGGACGCGGGCCTGGTGCGCTCGACAGGCAGCCAGAGCGGGCGTCCCGGGCCCAATGCCGTGCTCTACGAGATCAACCCGGCCGCCGCCCACGTCGCGGCGCTCTCCGTCGGCCCCACCGGCATAGACGCCGTGGTCGCCGACATCACCGGCACCGTGGTCGGCTCCTGCCGCGTGGAGGCCGACGCCGTCGCGGAGGACGTACGCCACCGCACCGCGCAGCTCGTCGCCGAGGCCGTGGACGGCGCTCTGCGTCCGACCGGTCTCGGACACGACGACCTCGACGGCGTGGTGGTGGGAACACCGGGCGCGATCGACCCGCACACCGGACAGCTGCGCTACGCGCCCCATCTGCCCGGCTGGCACTCCCGCACCCTGCTCGCCGACCTCGCCGAGGTGGTCGGCAGACCGGTCGTCATCGAGAACGACGTGAATCTCGCGGCCGTGGCGGAACAGTACGAGGGCGTGGCCCAGGACCACGACCACTTCGTGCTCGTCTGGCTCGACGAGGGCGTGGGCGCCGCGATCGTGCTGGGCGGCACCCTCCTGCGCGGCGCCACGGGAGGCGCCGGGGAGATCGGCTACATGCCGCTGCCCGGCGCCCCGCTCGCCCGCGGCGGCGCGGCCGACTGGGCGGGCCCCGACGCGGGCGGCGGCTTCCAGAGCCAGGTCTCCTGCCCCGCCGTCCGCGACCTGGCCGGAGGCAGGTCCCTGCCGGATGCCCTCGCCGACGAAGCCGTCCGCGCCGAGGTCGCGCGCAGACTGGCCGTCGGCCTCGCCTCCGTGGTCGCCGTGATCGATCCCGAACTGGTCGTCCTCTCCGGACTCGTGGCCCAGGCCGGCGGGGAGGAGCTCCGCGAGCGGGTCGAGGCCGAGATGACCGGTCTGGCGCTGCCGAGGCCGCTGCTCCGCATCAGCGACATCGAGGGCGATCCGATACTGACCGGCGCGTTGCGGACCGCCCTCGCACAGGCGCGCGACAGCGTCTTCGACACAGCCTGACCACGCGTCTTCCCTGCCGTGCCGCCCGTCCGTGGCGGTGCGTACGGCACCCCCATGCCCCGTGAGCCTCTCCCCCGCTCCCCCGTCCCCTCCCCGCGAAGGAAGTCCGCCATGGCGCTCCGGCGCATTCGCACCCGCGTGCCCCTGGCGCTCGGCGCAGCCGTGTTGCTGCTGTCCGGGTGCGCCAATCCGAGTACCGGAAGCAATACCGACGACCCCACGAAGCCGGTCACGCTGAAGTTCTGGCACGGCTGGTCGGCCCCCGGCGAGGTCGAGGCGATCAACGAGAACATCGCCCGGTTCGAGAAGCTCCACCCCAACATCGACGTCGTCCCCACCGGCAACGTGAGTGACGAGACGATCAACCAGGCCCTGCGCGCCGGGGGCGGCGACGCACCCGACGTCGTCACGTCCTTCACCACCAACAACGTCGGGCAGTACTGCTCGTCGGGCATGTGGGTGGATCTCGACCCCTTCATGAAGAAGAGCGGGATCGACAAGGCGGAGGTCTTCCCCAAGACCCTGCTGGACTACACGCGGTACGAGGGCGTCCAGTGCGCGACACCCCTGCTCGCCGACGCCTTCGGCATGTACTACAACAAGGACGTCTTCGAGGCGGCGGGCATCACCCGGCCGCCGCGCACCATGTCCGAGATGAAGGCCGCCGCGGTCAAGCTGACGCAGAAGAACGAGGACGGCTCGCTGAAGCGCGCCGGCTTCATGCCGAACTTCCAGCTCTACCAGAACTCCCCCGACCGGATGTTCGCGCAGTGGGGGCCGGAGTACTTCGACGACGAGGGCAAGGCGAAGCTCGCCGACGAGCCCCGGACCGAGGACTTCTTCACCACCCTGCGCGAACTCAGCGACGCGCAGGGCGGATACGCCGCCCTGGAGCGGCTCCGCGCCCGCTTCGGTGACGAGATGTCGTCCCAGAACGCCTTCCTCACCGGGAAGCTGGCCATGCACCTGGACGGGGAGTGGCGCGGGCTGATGCTGGAGGAGGCCGGGGCCGGCTTCGACTGGGCGGTCGCCCCGCTGCCGGTCCCCGACGACCAGGCCGACACCTACGGACGCGGATACCTGACCGGCACCGTGGCCGGCATCGCGCACAGCAGCCGGCACCAGAACGCGGCGTGGGAGCTGGTGAGGTACCTGACGATCGACACCGAGGCGGTCGTCCACTTCGCCAACGCGATCCACAACGTGCCGTCCACGTTCGACGCGCTCGAATCGCCCGACCTGGACGCCGATCCGGCCTTCCGCGCCTTCATCGAGATCGCGCAGAACCCGCACAGCCAGGCCGTTCCGCCCTCGAACAACGGTGGTCAGTACATCACCTCGTTCGGCGACTTCTCGCACTCCGTCGAGGCGGGCAGGACGAAGGACCTGCACCGTGCCCTGAAGGAACTCGACGAACAGATCGACGCCGACAACGTCCAGTCGGAGAACTGAGGAGCCGAGTCATGGCAGTGTCCCTCTCCACCTCGGCGAAGTCCGCCGGGCGGGCGGCCGGACCGGCCCCCCGCAACTCCCCCCTGCGGCGCAAGCGGAACCGTCAGCGGTTGCGCACGCTGGGGTTCCTCTCCCCCTGGCTGGTCGGCTTCTCCGTCTTCTTCGGGTACCCGCTGATCGCGACCGTCTACTTCTCCTTCATGCACTACAACCAGATCAAGGAGCCCACCTTCGTCGGGCTGAGGAACTGGCGGTACGTGCTGGAGCAGATGCCGCTCTTCGGCCCCGCACTGTGGAACACGCTGTGGCTGGTCGTCGTGATGGTCGCCCTGCGCGTGGTGTTCGGCCTCGGAATCGGCCTGCTGATCACGAAGATCAAGTCGGGGGTCGGACTGTTCCGCACGGCCTTCTACATCCCGTACCTGGCCCCGCCGGTCGCCGCCACCGTCGCCTTCGTCTTCCTCCTCAACCCGTCCACCGGACCGGTCAACGAGATGCTGTCGTGGATCGGCCTGCAGGGGCCGGGCTGGTTCAACGACCCGGACTGGTCGAAGCCCTCGCTCGTGATGCTCTCCCTGTGGGGCATCGGCGACCTGATGGTCATCTTCATGGCCTCGCTGCTGGACGTGCCGAAGGAGCAGTACGAGGCCGCCGAGCTGGACGGCGCGGGCGCGTGGACGAAGTTCCGCTACGTCACCTGGCCCGCCATCACCCCGATCGTGCTGTTCGCCGTCGTCACCGGCGTCGTACAGACGATGCAGTACTACACGCAGGCCCTCGTCGCCGGGAAGCTCGCCTCGGGCGTCTCCATCGGTCCCGGCACGGTGATCCAGCCCGGGTATCCGGACCACTCCACGCTGACGGTGCCGCAGCTCGTCTATTCGATGGGCTTCCAGAACTTCAACACCGGTGCCGCGTGCGTGCTCTCGCTCGTGCTCTTCGCCATCGCCATGGCCGTCACCCTTCTGCTGATGCGCAAGAGCGTCGGCCTCATCCCGGCGGAGGACTGAGATGACCACCACCACCCTGACCAGGCCGGAAGCCGCCGTGCCCGGCCGGTCGAGCGGCTCCGACGCCGCCGGACACCGCCGCAGGCGCGTCCTCCACTGGATCGCGGTCCACTCCGTGGCCGTCGCACTCGCCCTGTTCTTCGTCCTGCCGTTCGTCTTCGTCTTCCTCACCTCGGTGATGAGCGACGGACAGGCGATGAGCGGTGACCTGTGGCCGGACTCCTGGCACTGGTCGAACTACACGGCCGTCCTCGACACCCCGGGTTTCCTCGGCTGGTGGCGCAACTCGCTGATGTACGCGCTGCTGGGCACCGTGTTCACCGTGTGCTCGTCGGTGCCGGTCGCCTACGCGCTGGCCAAGTTCCGCTTCCGTGGCCGGCGTACCGCGATGATCCTCGTCATCTCCACGATGATGCTGCCGCCGCAGGTCATCATCATCCCGATGTACCTGGTGTGGGCCCAGCAGTTCCACCTCTCGGGCTCCCTGTGGCCGCTGATCATCCCCATGGCGTTCGGCGACGCCTACTCGATCTTCCTGCTGCGGCAGTTCCTGCTCACCATTCCGCAGGAGTACATCGAGTCGGCGAAGGTCGACGGGTGCGGTGAGTTCCGCACGCTGCTCAAGATCGTCGTACCGATGGCGAAGCCGGGCATCGCGGCCGTCGCGCTCTTCCAGTTCTTCTACTGCTGGAACGACTACTTCGGCCCGCAGATCTACGCCGCGCAGAACCCGGGCGCCTGGACGCTGAGCTACGGCCTGGAATCCTTCAAGAGCGCCCACGCGGTCAACTGGAACCTGACCATGGCCGCGACGCTGCTCGTCATGGCGCCGGTCATCATCGTGTTCTTCTTCGCACAGAAGGCCTTCGTAGAAGGCGTCACCCTCACCGGAGTAAAGGGCTGAGATCCATGAAGCTCGCAGTAGTTGGTGGCGGGTCCACCTACACCCCCGAACTGATCGACGGATTCGCGCGGCTGCGGGACACCCTGCCGGTCGAGGAACTCGTGCTCGTCGACCCGGCCGCCGACCGGCTGGAACTGGTCGGCGGCCTGGCACGGCGGATCTTCGCCAAGCAGGGCCACCCGGGGAGGATCGTCACCACCTCGGACCTGGACGCCGGGGTCGCCGGCGCCGACGCGGTGCTGCTCCAGCTCCGGGTCGGCGGACAGGCCGCCCGCAACCAGGACGAGACCTGGCCGCTCGAGTGCGGCTGCGTCGGCCAGGAGACCACCGGGGCGGGCGGTCTCGCCAAGGCCATGCGCACGGTGCCGGTCGTCCTCGACATCGCGGAGCGGGTGCGCCGCGCCAACCCCGACGCCTGGATCATCGACTTCACCAATCCGGTCGGGATCGTCACCCGGGCGCTGCTCCAGGCCGGGCACAAGGCCGTCGGACTGTGCAACGTGGCGATCGGCTTCCAGCGCAAGTTCGCCGCGCTGCTCGACGTGACGCCCGCCGAGGTGCACCTCGACCACGTGGGGCTCAACCACCTGACGTGGGAGCTCGGCGTGCGCCTGGGCGGGCCGGACGGCGAGGACGTCCTGCCGAAGCTGCTCGCGGAGCACGGCGACGCGATCGCCGGCGACCTTCGCATGCCCCGGCAGGTCGTCGACCGCCTGGGCGTGGTCCCCTCGTACTACCTGCGGTACTTCTACGCGCACGACGAGGTCGTGAGGGAGCTCGGCACGAAGCCGTCCCGCGCCGCCGAGGTCGCCGCCATGGAGAAGGAACTCCTGGAGATGTACGGGGACCCGGCGCTGGACGAGAAGCCCGCGCTGCTGGGCAAGCGGGGCGGCGCCTTCTACTCGGAGGCGGCCGTGGACCTGGCGTCCTCGCTGCTCGGCGGGGGCGGTTCCGCGGTGCAGGTGGTCAACACGTACAACAAGGGCACGCTGCCCTTCCTGCCGGACGACGCGGTGATCGAGGTCCAGGCGAGGGTCGACTCCACGGGTGCGACGCCGCTCGCCGTGCCCGCGCTGGACCCGCTGTACGCCGGGCTGATCGGGCACGTCACCGCCTACGAGGACCTGGCCCTGGAAGCCGCCCTGCACGGGGGCCGCGACCGGGTCTTCAAGGCACTGCTGGCCCACCCGCTGACCGGTCAGTTCGAGTACGCCGAGGCGCTCACGGACAAGCTGATCGCGCACAACAGGGAGCACCTGGCGTGGGCCTGACCGCACACGTGCTCGCGATCGACGCGGGCAACAGCAAGACCGACGTGGCCGTGATCGGCGCCGACGGCACGGTTCTCGGTACCGCACGCGGGGGTGGCTTCCAGCCGCCCGTCGTCGGGGTCGGCGCGGCCATGGACGGGCTGGCGGAGGCGGTCCTGCCCGCGCTGGCCCGAGCCGGGGCGGACGGTGTCGGGCACGTGTCGGCCTGTCTCGCCAACGCCGATCTCCCGGTCGAGGAGCAGGGGCTGGCGGAGGCGCTGCGCGTCCGCGGCTGGGGCCGCACGGTCGAGGTGCGCAACGACACCTTCGCGATACTGCGTGCCGGGGTCGACGAGCCCCGTGGCGTGGCCGTGGTCTGCGGCGCGGGGATCAACTGTGTCGGCATGCGGCCGGACGGCGCCACCGCCCGCTTCCCCGCGATCGGCCGGATGTCCGGTGACTGGGGCGGCGGTTCGGGGCTCGCGGAGGAGGCGATGTGGTTCGCGGCGCGGGCCGAGGACGGCCGCGGTGAACCGACCGAGCTGGTACGCACGTTGCCCGGGCACTTCGGGCTCGACTCGATGTACGCGCTGATCGAGGCACTCCACCTGGGACACATCCCGTACGGACGCCGGCACGAGCTGACACCGGTGCTCTTCTCCACCGGCGCGGCCGGGGACCGCGTCGCGCGCGATCTGGTGGACCGGCTCGGCGACGAGGTCGTGGCGATGGCCTCGGTCTCGCTGGCCCGGCTCGGCCTGCTGGAGGAGGAGGTGCCCGTGGTGCTGGGCGGCGGTGTACTGGCGGCCCGTCACCCGGCGCTGGACGACCGGATCGCCGGACTCCTCGCCGTCCGCGCGCCGAAGGCCGTGATCCGGGTGGTCTCGGCTCCCCCGGTGCTGGGCGCCGCGCTCCTGGGTCTGGACCACACGGGGGCCGCGCCCGAGGTGCACGACAGGCTGCGGGCACAGTACGCCTGAGGGTTCCGCGGCGTCGGCGTCCCGTGGCGGTGCCGCCACGGGACGCTCTCGCGTGAGGGAACCGATCAGACGTCCCGGACGTGTTCATGATGGGGGGACAGACCACCGGAGGTGCGCCCGAGGCCTGCCCGGCCGAACCGCCTTGATCGCCCGCGCTCGTCCTGATCGAATACGGGGGACGACGCGGGATCCGGGCATTCCTGGTGGCCGGGGGTTCCGGGGGCGCATACTTCTGGCCAGGACCAGTCGTCCCCCGATCGGCCGGGGGGATCCGGCGTCGTCAGTGACCGAGGGGGAGGTCAAGTGACATACCCGCCGAGCGGGACCGCGCTGCGGGAGCCGGAGCCGGATCAGTCGTCCGCGCCCCCGGCCGTGCCCGCGCAGCGCCGTGGCGTCCCGTCCGTGGCCGTCGAGCGCCTGCGCGCCGCCGCCACGACCGAGCCGGGCAGGCTGCAGATCATCGGCGCCGCGCTGGCACTCCTGGTCGTGGTGTTCGGAGCGGTCACCTACCTGGAGATCTCCGGACGGGCCTCGGCCGCCCATGACGTGGTGGAGCGCAGTCAGCCGCTGAGCGCGGACGCCGCGAGCATCTACCGTTCGCTGGCCGACGCCGACACGATGGCCGCGAGCGGTTTCCTTGCCGGGACGGAGGAGCCGAAGGCGGTCCACGACCGGTACGAGGCGGACATCAAGGAGGCCTCGCGGCTGCTGGTGAAGGCCGCGGCGAGCACCGACGCCTCGACCTCGTCGCACCGGGAGATCACCACGCTGGGCGAGCTGCTCCCCGAGTACACGGGGCTGATCGAGCGGGCCAGGGCCAACAACCGGCAGGGACTGCCGCTGGGCGGCGCCTACCTCCGCTACGCCAACCAGAAGATGACAGCCGAACTCCTGCCTGCGGCCGAGCGGTTGTACGCGGCGGAGACCGGCAGGCTCGGCACCGACTCGGCCGACGCGCGGCGGTGGCCCTTCTTCTCGCTGTGCGTCGGGATCGTGGCGCTGGCCGCGCTGGTGTGGATGCAGCGGCGCAACTACCGCAGGACGAACCGTGTGTTCAACCGCGGGCTGGTCGCCGCGACCGCCGCGGCCACGGTGGTGCTGCTGTGGCTGGCCGTGGGACACACGGTGGCCAGGGCGGAGCTGCACGGCGCGATGGTGCACGGGCAGGAGTCCCTCGATGTCCTCAACAAGGCACGGATCAACTCCCTCAAGGCACGCGCCAACGAGAACCTCACGCTGGTCGCCCGAGGTGCGGTCCTCACCCCGGACGGCACACGGGACCAGTACGAGACCGACTACAGCACGGGCATGAAGGCCCTCGGCGCACAGCTCGAGAGCGCGGAGAAGCTCGCCGACGACGACACGGGGAGCAAGCCGGTGGCGGTCGCCATCGACACCGTGTCCGAGTGGCAGGACCGCCACAGGAAGGCCAGGGCGACGGACGACCGGGGCGAGTACGACAGCGCGCTCCAGCAGATCATCGGCGCGGAGGACTCCACGGGTGAGTCCTTCGAGAAGGTCGACGACGCGCTGGAGCAGGCGCTCGCCCTCGAACAGGACGATTTCGACGTGGCGGCCGAGGACGGGCGCAGGGCGCTGGGCGGGCTGCCGGCCGGGGCCGCCGTCCTCGCCGTCCTGGGCGCGGGCGCCGCGATCGCCGGGGTCAACCGCAGGCTCTCGGAGTACCGGTGAGGGGACGAGGGATGACGAGGGCGAGGAGCCGGGCCGCACGCGGCGGACTGCGCGGCTGGGGCGGCGTGACGGGCATGGCGGTGGCCTGTGCCGTCACCGCCTCGCTCACCCTGCTGCCGCTGGCGCACGGGGACGGGACGTTCGGCGGGCACAGCGCGGGCCATGGCACGACCTCCACGGTGCCCACCGAGGCCGAGGAGTGCGTGGACCCGGAGGCCAGCCTGCCGGCGTCGGACGCCGACGGGCCGAGCATCCGGAAGATCAGGGAGCGCGGGAAGCTGATCGCCGGTGTGGACCAGAACAGCTTCCAGTGGGGCTATCGGAACCCCCACCGGAATCCGGAGGCCGGCGGCACGCTCGAAGGCTTCGACATCGACCTGGTGCGGGCCATCGCGAAGGACATCCTCGGCGACCCGCAAGCGGTGATCTTCCGTGCCATCCCCACCAACCAGCGCATCGCGGCACTGGAGCACGACAAGGTGGACGTGGTCGTGCGCACGATGACGATCAACTGCAGGCGTGCCACCCAGGTGTCGTTCTCCACGGCCTACTTCCAGGCCGGCCAGCAGGTCCTGGCCCCAAAGGGATCTACGATCAGCGGGTACGACGAGTCGCTGAAGGGCAAACGGGTGTGCACGGCGGAGGGCTCGACCGCGTACGACGCGCTCGACGAGCAGTCCTTCGGCGCGGTCTACAAGGACGAGCACGACGAGACCGAGCTGGACGAGGACCTGCTGACCGTCCCCAACCAGCTGGACTGCCTGGTGCGGCTGCAGCTCGGTGAGGTCGACGCGGTGGTCACGGACAACGCCCTGGCGGCCGGCCAGGCCGCCCAGGACCCGGCCGTGGAGCTGAAGGGCGCCGGACCGTTCACCACCGAGTACTACGGCGTCGCCGCGAAGCTCGGTGCCGACGATCTGGTGGCGAGGATCAACCACGTGCTGGTCGCCTACCGCCAGGGCGGTGACAACAGTCCCTGGATGAAGTCGTACCGCGCGTGGCTGTCGGAGGGCCTGCCGGGGATCACGGGTCCCCCGGCGCCCAAGTACCGGAGCAACTGAGCCTGCCCGGGCCCCCGGGCCCGGCGGAACGAGCGGAGAGGTGATCGATGGGCGTCGCGGGTTCCTTCCCCAGCTTCGCGGGGAGGCCCCCCGACCCGGTCATGAACCGGGACGAGGCGGACCGTACGCTGGCCCGGCTCGGTGCGGAACACGAGGCCATCGAGTCCTCGCTCCTCGCCCTGGAGGAACATGCCGGCCGCCGGCTCCTGGAGGGCGCCACGCTGGCCGGTGTCACCAAGGAGCGCTGGGGCTCCACCAAGCGGTCGATCACGCTGCTCTGGCGGTACTTCGACGCCTACGCCGGGGCGCTGGCCTCGGCCCGTGAGATCCGGGCCAGGCGCCGCTACCCCGGCAGGAGCGACCTGGTGGCCCTGACCGACCTGCTGCGCGGCGACGGTGTGACCGTGGCGGACCAGGGAGCCGCCGGACCGGGCGTCTCGCTCACCCGTCCGGCCCGGCTCTCCGAGCGGTTCACGCTGGAGGAGCTGGTCGCCCGGATGAACGACCTGTACGCCCAGGCGCTGGACATGATCCTCGCGTCGGACTCCGTATGGTCGGCGCTGCCCGCCCGGATAGACCTGCTGGCCGCCGAGCTGCGCCGCACCGGCTCGCTGGCGCACTCGGTGGGGGTGCGGCCCGGTGAGCATCCGGCCGGTGACGACCTGGAGTCGATCGCCGAGGAGCTGGCCTTGCTGCGGGAGCAGGTGATCTCGGATCCGCTGGCGTTCTGGCTCCCGGGCCCCGGCAGTGCCGCGCCCGGCGGAGGGCGGCCCGACACCACGCGCTACGACCGTGCGGCCCGCGCGCTGGAGGAGGTGCGCCGGGAGATCGAGGCGGTGCTGGCGGTCCGGCAGGACGCCGAGCACCGCCTGCTCCAGGTGCGTGACCTGCTGTCGCGCGCGAACCGTACGCTCGCCGAGGCCCGGTTGGCGCGCGGCGAGGTGCTCGCCAAGATCGCCGCGTCGGAGGTGCCCGCCGTCAGCGGGCCTCCGACCGCGCTGCACGAGCGGCTGGCCACCGCCTCCGAGTACCGCAGGCACGCCCAGTGGAACCGGCTGTCGCCGCTGCTCGAGTCGCTGGAGCGGGAGGCCGAGGACGAACTGCTGCGCGCCCGTGACTCGCTGACGTCCGTCACCGCGCCGCTCGCGGTCCGGGCTGAGCTGCGCGGCAGGCTGGACGCGTACAAGGCGAAGGTGGCCCGGCACGGCCTGGCGGAGGACCCGCTCCTGATCGAGCGGTACGACGCGGCCCGCCGGAGGCTGTGGAGCGCCCCGTGCGATCTGCGCGTCGCCGAACAGGCGGTGCTGCGCTACCAGCAGGCCGCCACCGACCTGCTGGCACCGCGCCCGGCGGGCGAGCACGACGGACAGGGGGAGACACCATGAGTACGGAGTGCCAGCGCCCCTCGTGCGAGGGACGCTACGAGGACATGGGCGGAGGCGAGCTGTACTGCGACACCTGCGGCCTCGCCCCGGTCGTGTCACCGACGGGCATGGTGAGTTCGCCGCCCACCGGCATCGCGGGCGGCGGCAGGGCGAGCGGCAGCGGGGGAAGCGGCAGCACCTCACGGCGGACCGGTTCGCAGGCGTCCGCGCGCTCCTCGTCCCGCTCGTCGACCTCCCGGCGTTCGGTCTCGGGGCGGGTCTCCCTCTCCTTGTCGGGAAGCTCCACGTCCCGCTCCGTCTCGGTGCGCTCCTCCGGCACCTCCACGAGCTCCGCCTCGGGGCGCGGCAGGCTGGGCGCGGGACTCGTACTCGTGCCCGACGTACCGAGGCCCGACCCCCACACCGCGGTGATGGCGAACCCCGAGGTCCCCGAGCGGAAGCGGTTCTGCTCGCGCTCCGACTGCGGTGCGCCGGTGGGCCGGGCCCGGGGGGATCGGCCGGGCCGCACCGAGGGGTTCTGCACCAAGTGCGGTCACCCCTACTCCTTCGTGCCCAAGCTGCGCGGCGGCGACATCGTCCACGGGCAGTACGAGGTGGCGGGCTGCCTGGCGCACGGCGGGCTCGGCTGGGTCTATCTCGCGGTGGACCGCGCGGTCTCCGACCGCTGGGTGGTCCTCAAGGGCCTGCTGGACACCGGGGACCAGGACGCCATGGCGGCGGCCATCTCGGAGCGGCGCTTCCTCGCGGAGATCGAGCACTCCAACATCGTCCGCATCTACAACTTCGTGGAACACCTGGACCAGCGCACCGGTTCGCTCGACGGCTACATAGTGATGGAGTACGTCGGCGGGAAGTCGCTCAAGGAGATCGCCAACGAGCGCCGCACACCGGCCGGCAAGCGGGACCCGCTGCCGGTCGAGCAGGCCTGCGCGTACGGGATCGAGGCGCTGGAGGCGCTCGGCCATCTGCACAGCCGCAACGTGCTGTACTGCGACTTCAAGGTCGACAACGCCATCCAGACCGAGGACCAGCTCAAGCTCATCGACATGGGCGCGGTGCGCAGGATGGACGACGACCAGTCGGCCATCTACGGCACGGTCGGCTACCAGGCGCCCGAGGTCGCCGAGGTGGGCCCGTCCGTGGCCTCCGACCTCTACACGGTCGCCCGGACGCTCGCGGTGCTCACCTTCGACTTCCAGGGCTACACGAACGTCTTCGCCGACTCGCTGCCCGATCCTGACAACATCGACGTCTTCCGGAGGTACGAGTCGTTCTACCGGCTGCTCGTGCGCGCCACGGACCCCGATCCGGCACGCCGGTTCTCCTCGGCCGCGGAGATGGCGGAGCAGCTGACGGGTGTGCTGCGTGAGGTGGTGGCCCTGCAGACGGGGCGTCCGCGCCCGGCGCTCTCGACGCTGTTCGGTGTGGAGATGCGCGTGACGGACACGGCCTTGTTCGCCGAGCTGACCGACGAGGTGTCACGGCTCGGCGTCCGGACGGGCCCGTCCGGAGGCACGGGACGCTTCGGACGCCGCCGCGGGGCCGCCTCCACGGCAGCGGTCCTCCCCGCCACGGCCCTGACGGGCGCCCCCGCCGTCGCGCCCGCTCTCCCCGCCGCGTCCGCCGGCGCCGGTCCGCTGTACGCCCCGGACACCCATGTCCAGGGCAGCACAGGAGGCGGGGCCGCGGGCGGCGCGTCGCCGTACGCGCGGTCCCGGGCGGCGGTTCCGGTTCCGGCCCCCCGCGCGGCGGCCCAGGCCGCCGGGGCGCCCCCGGCGGCGTACGCGGGCACCGGCCCCCGGCTCGCCGCGTTCGACGCGCGGGCGACCTCGCTGGCCCTGCCGGTCCCCCGGGTCGACCCGAACGACCCGAACGCGGGGTTCCTCGCGGGGGTGATGGCCTCGGCGCCCGCGGAGTTGCTCTCCGCCCTGCACTCCGTGCCCGCCGCCTCGCTCGAGACCCGGCTGCGAGAACTCCGTGCCCGGCTGGAGATGGGCGAGACCGGATCCGCCTCGCGGGCGCTGACAGCGGTGGAGGCCGAGCACCCCGATGACTGGCGGGTCGTCTGGTACCGCGGGATCACCTCGCTGGTGACCGGTGACAACGAGGCCGCCGCGCTGTCCTTCGACGCGGTCTACGACGCCTTCCCCGGCGAGCCCGCGCCGAAGCTCGCCCTGGGTGTCTGCGCGGAGGTGCTGGGGCAGTTGGACAACGCCGCGGAGTACTACCGTCTGGTGTGGACGACCGACCCGGGCTTCGTCAGTTCGGCGTTCGGTCTGGCCCGCGTGCAGATCGCGGCCGGTGACCGGGTAGCGGCGGTGCGCACCCTGGAGTCCGTACCCGAGTCGTCGATCCACTACACGGCGGCCCGGGTGGCCGCGGTGCGGGCGCGGCTCCGTGAACGGTCCCCGCACGAGCCCCTCGTCGACGATCTGTCCGCCGCGGCCGACCAGGTGACGGCGCTCCAGGGATACGGCCTGGACGCGGTGAGACGTGAACAGTTGTCGACCGAGGTTCTGGGTACGGCACTTGACTGGGTACTCTCCGGTAGTCCCACGGCTCAGCCGGCGGTACCGGCCTCCCCCGCGACCGCGGGTCCGAGGAAGGTGCTGGGCAGCGAGCTGGACGAGCGGGGCCTCAGGTTCGGTCTCGAACGCTCGTACAGGATGCTCGCCCGGCTCGCGCAGCGGGGCGACGAGAGGATCGAACTGGTGGAGCGGGCCAACCGTCTCCGCCCCCGGACCTGGGTGTGAAGATGTCACAGAGCCACCAGCAGGCCTCCTTGCCGGGGTGCCCCAGCTGTGAGGAACCGCTGGAGCCGGGAGACCTGTTCTGCGGAGCGTGCGGGTACGACCTCTCGGCCGTGCCGGCGCCGCCCGGCGACCGTCCGACGGTCGCCATCACGGTGCCCGCGCAGGGTGCGGCGGAGCCCTCCGCCGCTCCCGTGGAGTGGCCTCCCGCCGCCGGGACGGACGGCTCCGACCGGTCGGCTCCCACGCACCGCCCGGCCGACCTGCCGGGCGTGGACTCGGGCGGCAGGCCCCTGGTCTCCGGGGAGCGGGCGGCTGTCCGCTTCGACGAGCCGGGCGCTCCGGTGGGCTCCCCGCCAGGTGCTCCGGACGACGTCCCGGGCGACTTCGAACTGGCCGCGCCGGACCCCCGTACGGTGGAGCACGCCCCCGCCGGCGCCTCGGCTGCTGGCGCCAAGGTCTGCGTCGCCTGCCGCTCGGGCCGGGTGGACACCGACGGCTACTGCGAGAACTGCGGCCACGCCCAGCCCCGCGAGCGCGACCACATGGAGGAGGAGCTGGGCGGGGTCGCGGCGGTCAGCGACCGGGGCCTGCGCCACCACCGCAACGAGGACTCGTTCGCGGTGTCCTGCACCGCCCTGCCGGACGGCTCACCCGCCGTCGTCGCGATCGTGTGCGACGGCGTCTCGTCGGCGAGCCGCCCCGACGAGGCATCGGCCGCGGCGGCGAGTGCCGCCAACGAGTCACTGCTGGAGTCGCTTCCCCGCGGAGCACATCCCCAGCAGGCGATGCACGAGGCGATCCTGGCCGCGTCCGAAGCCGTCAACGCGCTCGCGCAGGACCCCGGTCAGGCGATGGAGCACGATCAGCACCGCCATCAGAACGCCCCGGCCTGCACCCTGGTGGGCGCGATCATGGCAGGCGGTCTGCTCGTCGTCGGCTGGGTCGGCGACAGCCGTGTCTACTGGGTCCCCGAGGACCGCTCCAACCCGCCGGCCCGGCTCACGGAGGACGACTCCTGGGCCGCGCAGATGGTGGCGGCGGGTCTGATGAACGAGGCGGAGGCCTACGCCGACGAGCGCGCGCACGCCATCACGGGGTGGCTCGGCGCCGACGCGTACGAACTGGAGCCGCACACCGCGTCCTTCAAGCCGGACAGGCCCGGTCTGGTGGTGGTGTGCACCGACGGCCTGTGGAACTACGCGGAGGCGGCGGCGGAGATGGCCGCGGCCGTTCCGCCCGAGGCCCACGAACGCCCCCTGCACGGCGCCCAGGTGCTGGTCGGCCACGCGCTCGACGGTGGGGGCCACGACAACGTAACAGTGGCGCTGCTGCCGTTCGCCGTGACGGCACGAGGGGCAGGATCGGCCTGAGCCGCACTCGGTCCGCCGGCGCCCTGCCCGGCGGACCGCCCTGTACGTTCCCGCCCGCACCCCGCAACCCCGCGTCCGCGTCACCTTCCCGCCCGCACCCCGCGTCCGCGTTCCGCGACCCGGATCCTGACCGCACGTCTCTCTTCGTCTGACTCATGTGGAGCCTCAAGGAGCCGATCAGATGGCCAACTTCTCCAAGTCCAGCGTGCCGCAGTTCTCCGTCGAGGTGTACCAGAACGAGTTCCTGCCCGAGGGCGGCCGCGACGTCAACGCGATCGTCACCGTCACGTCCACCGGCGGGGGGACGACCGGCGGCGTGCCGCTGGCCGCCGGTGCCCCGGCGTCCGCGCGCGTCCCGGGGCGGGCTCCCGCCGCCGCCGTCGTGCTCATGGTCGACTGTTCGGGGTCGATGGACTACCCCCCGACGAAGATGCGCAACGCACGCGACGCGACGGCGGCGGCCATCGACACGCTGCGCGACGGCACGCGATTCGCCGTGGTCGCGGGAACGCATGTGGCCGACGACGTGTACCCGGGCAACGGGCGGCTGGCGACGGCAGGCCCGCAGACCAAGGCCCAGGCGAAGGAGGCCCTGCGCAGGCTGAGTGCGGGCGGGGGTACCGCGATCGGGACCTGGCTGCGCCTGGCCGACCGTCTGCTCGGGGCCGCCGAGGTGGACATCCGGCACGGCATCCTCCTCACCGACGGGCGCAACGAACACGAGTCCCCGGAGGACCTCCGGGCCGCTCTGGACTCCTGTGCGGGCCGGTTCACCTGTGACGCGAGAGGGGTCGGCACCGACTGGGAGGTGAAAGAGGTCACAGAGATCGCCGGCTCCCTGCTCGGATCGGCCGACATCGTGGCCGATCCGGCAGGCCTCGCCGCGGACTTCACACGGATGATGGAGAACGCGATGGGCAAGGAGGTCGCGGACGTCGCTCTGCGGCTCTGGACGCCCGTCGGTGCCGAGATCGTGTTCGTCAAGCAGGTCGCCCCCACGGTCGCCGACCTGAGCGGTCGCCGCACCGAGGCGGGGCCGCGCGCGGGCGACTATCCGACCGGCTCCTGGGGTGACGAGTCCCGGGACTACCACGTGTGCGTCAGGGTCCCGGAGGCCGGGATCGGCCAGGAGATGCTGGCGGCCCGGGTCTCGCTGATCCTGCCCCCGTCCCCGTCGGCCGGCGGCGTCCCGCAGACCCTCTCCCAGGGCCTCGTACGCGCCGTCTGGACGGACGACATGGCCGCGTCCACCTCGATCAACCCCCAGGTGGCGCACTACACAGGACAGGCGGAACTGGCGCAAGTCATCCAGCAGGGACTGGATGCGCGTAAATCGGGAGACTTCGACGGAGCGACGGCGAAACTGGGCCGCGCGGTGCAGCTCGCGTCGGCCTCCGGAAACGCGGATACTGCGAAGCTGCTTTCGAAGGTGGTCGACGTCGTCGACGCGGCGACCGGTACTGTGCGACTGAAAGCGAGGGTCGCGGAAGCGGACGAGATGACACTCGAAACGCGCTCGACCAAGACGGTTCGCGTCAAGAAATAGCGACTCGAACGACAACCCACCATCGTTCGGAGAGCCGCCCCGGCCGACCGGACGGTGCACCGACAAGCATGGCGGCCTCCGGGCCGGACGAGGAGAGGGGGAAGCGCCGACATGCCGACCTGCCCGAACGGACACCAGTCGGGTTCCGAGGACTGGTGCGAGGTCTGCGGACACCGCATGGCCGGGACGGGCGCGCCCACGGGCGCGGTCCCGCCGCCGCCTCCTCCGCCCCCCGCGCGCGGTTACGGCTACCCCCACGGTCCCGGCACCGGGGAGCCGACCGCACAGGCCGAGCTCTGCCCGCAGTGCCGCACCCCGCGTGAGGCGATGGCGCCGTACTGCGAGGAGTGCCGCTGGAACTTCCTCACGAACACGGCGACGTCGTACACGCCGCTGGCCCCGCAGGGCGGCGGCCCGGCGCCCGGCCTGAATCTGCCGCCCGGCTTCCAGGCGCAGCAGGGTCCGCCGCAGCAGCAACAGCAGCGGGACTCGTTCGAGTACCAGAGCTCCCGGCCCTCACAGATGAACCGGCCGGCGGAGCCGCTCTCGTCGGAGGAGGGCGGCCGCCCTGGTCCGCCGCCGCCCCCGCCCTCCTTCCAGCAGGGGCCGCCGCCTCCGCCGTCGTTCCAGCAGCAGTCGCCGTCCCCCTTCGAGGCGCAGGGCCGGCAGGGTCCCCCGCCGCAGTTCGATCCGCAGGGACGGCCGGGCCTGCAGGCCCCTGGCGAGAACGGCCCCGGTCCGCAGGGACCCGGCCCGCAGCGACAGGCCCCGCACGGCCCCGGCCCGCAGGGACCCGGCCCGCAGGGACAGGCACCACAGGAACAGGCACCGCACGGCCCCGGCCCGCAGGCGGGGCCTCCGTCGCCGTTCGAGCCGTCGCGGCAGGGGCCGCCTCCCCCGCCTTCGTTCCAGCAGCAGTCCGCACCTCCGGCGCCCCAGCGGCCCCAGGCGCCGCAGCCCGGTGGGGGTGACGACTGGATGCTGCCGCCGCCCTCGCAGCAGCAGCCTCCGCAGGCCTTCCAGCAGGGGCCGCAGACGCCGCAGGGGCCTCAGGCTTCCCAGGCGCCGCAGCAGCAGTTCCCCGGTCAGGGGCCCGGCCAAGGCCCAGCCCAGGGTGGAAGGGACCAGGGGCCTGGCAGTTGGTCTGCCGTGATCGCCCCGGACCGCGACTACTTCCTGGCGATGATGCAGCGCAGCGGTCCGGAGGCGACCGGGCTCAACCTGCCCGCGTACTCTCCGGAGCAGCACCTCCCGCTCAACGGCAGCCAGATCACCATCGGCCGCCGCCGGCACAGCACCGGCGAGTCCCCCGACATCGATCTCGCCGTGCCGCCCGAGGACCCGGGCGTCTCGCACCAGCACGCCGTGCTGGTGCAGCAGCCGGACGGCAGTTGGGCCGTCGTCGACCAGAACTCCACCAACGGCACCACGCTCAACGGTGCCGAGGACCCGATCCAGCCCTATGTCCCCGTCCCGCTCCAGGACGGGGACCGGGTCCACGTCGGGGCCTGGACGACCATCACGGTCCGCCGCGACTGATCCGGCGGGACCGCGACGCCCGCCGGCACGGACCGGGGTCCTAGGACCCCGGTCCTCGGCCGGCGCGTCTGCGACGATGGACGGGTGACAGAGATTCCGCGCGACACGCTTCAGGAGCAGACCTTCTACGAGCAGGTCGGCGGCGAGGAGACCTTCCGTCGCCTGGTCCACCGCTTCTACCAGGGCGTCGCGGACGACCCGCTGCTGCGGCCGATGTACCCGGAGGCGGATCTGGGCCCGGCCGAGGAACGGTTCGCGTTGTTCCTCATGCAGTACTGGGGCGGGCCCCGCACCTACAGCGACCAGCGGGGACATCCCCGGCTGCGGATGCGGCACGCCCCGTTCCAGGTGGACCGTGCGGCGCACGACGCCTGGCTCGGGCACATGCGGGCGGCCGTCGACGAACTCGGCCTTCCTCCCGAGCACGAGCGGCAGTTGTGGGACTACCTCGTCTACGCCGCCGCCTCGATGGTGAACACCCCGGACTGACCGTGTGCGGAATTCGGCGCTCCGTAACCGCATAACGGTCACGATCCCATCAAGGTGCCTCCACAAGCGGTTTCCAGGAGCCCGTGCCCTCTGAAAGCATCCGGTACACGCTGCGGGGCGTGCGGCTGCTGAGGGTGCGGGGGATCAGGTGACGGGGTTCGTCTTTCTGCGGGTGCGGGCGCACGGGCTCCTGCTCTCCGCAGCCGTCCTGGCCGTGCTGCTCACCACCTGTGTGCTCGCCGCGCTCACCGCGTTCTCCGGCTCCATGGGCGACGCCGCGCTCCGGCACACGCTCACCCACCGCTCCGCCGAGCAGGCCGCCCTCTTCGTCTCCGCCGACGTGGACCGTGAACGGCGCGCGGAGGCCGACGCCACGGTGCGCAGGGCGGCCCACGACACGTTCGACGGACTGCCGGTGACCGTACGGAAGCTGGAGAGCTCGGGGCCGTACGCCCTTCCGCCCGGCCTCCGGACCCCCGCCGCGCAGCGCGGTGAGCCCGATCTGACGCATCTCGCCTCGCTCGACCGCAGCCGTGTCCGCCTCGTCGCCGGCCGCATGCCGGATGCCGGGGCCGGGGGCCCGAAGGAGCCCGTGCAGGTGGCACTGCCCCGCGCCGCCGCGGAGGCACTGAAGCTGGAGCCTGGCTCCGCCCTCACGCTCACCGACCGGTTGAGCGAAGCGCCGCTGCCGGTCGAGATCACCGGTATCTACGAGGCGTCCGACCTGGACGACCCGTACTGGCGGCTGGACCCGCTGGGCGGGCGCGGTGCCCGCAAGGTCGTCTTCACCACCTACGGCCCTCTGCTCGCCGATCCCGCCGTGCTCGGTTCCGGCCGGACCAGCGCCGGCCCGGTGTCCTGGCTGGCCGGCGCCGACTTCCGCGCGGTGACGACCGACAGGACCGAGGCGCTGCGCCGGGCGTCGGCGGACGGGCCGAAGGCACTGTCCGCCTCCGCGGTGCTCGGGGGCGCGGCCACGGTGCGGACGGCGCTGCCGACCGTCATCGACCAGATCGACCGGGCGCTGCTGGTGTCCCGCTCGACGATCATGATCGTCGCCGTGCAGCTGGTCCTGCTCGCGGGATACACCCTGCTGCTCGTGGCCAGGCTGCTGAGCAGCGAGCGGGGCGGTGAGACCGAGCTGCTGCGCGCCCGGGGCGCTTCCAGGGGCCGGATCGCCTCGTCCGCCGCGATAGAGGCGCTGCTGCTCGCGGTGCCCGCCGCCGTCGTCGCGCCGTTGCTCGCCGGTCCCCTGACCAGGCTGCTCGCGGACCGGAGCGAGCTCGGCCGCATCGGGCTGCGCCTCGACGGCGGAGTGGACGGCACCGTCTGGCTGGTGGCGGGCGCCGTCGCGCTGGTGTGCGCGCTCGCCGTGGTCGCGCCCGCTCTGGCACCGGGGGCGGGCGGGCTCCGGGGGGCGCGCGCCTCGTCGCTGCCCACCCCGGTGCGAGCGGGCGCCGACATCGGGCTGCTGCTGATCGCCGGGGTCGCGTACTGGCAGCTGGACCGGCAGACCGGGGCGTCCGGCAGCGGTGCGCTCAGCGGCGACAGGGAAGGCGATCTGGGCGTCGATCCGCTGCTCGTCGCCGCCCCCGCGCTGGCCCTGCTCGCGGGTACCGTCCTGACCCTGCGCCTGCTCCCGCCCGCCGCCCGGCTCGCCGAGCGCAGGGCGGCGGGCGGCCGCGGGCTGTCCGCCGCCCTGGCGGGCTGGCAGTTCAGCCGGCGTCCGCTGCGGGGCGCGGGCCCGGTGCTGCTGCTGGTCCTGTCGGTCGCGATGGGCATGCTGGCCATAGGTCAGAGCGCGTCCTGGGACCGTTCGCAGCGTGACCAGGCCGATTTCAGGTCGGGTGCTTCGGTGCGCATCGTGGGCACCCTGTCCGGCGACCCGGCGAAGGCGGCCGCCTACACGGACCTGCCCGGCGTACGGGAGGCGGCTCCGGCGTTCCGCACGACGGCCGAGCTGTCCGGCGGGCGGACGGCCGAGGTGCTCGCCCTGGACACCGCGCACGCGGACGAGCGGATGCTGATGCGTGAGGACCTGGCCGGCACGTCACCGCGGGGGCTGTTCGAGGCGATCGCACCGCCGAGGACCGCCCGGACCGGGGTCGTCCTGCCCGACGGCAGTGAACGGGTGCTGTTCGATCTGCGCATCCGCGACACCTCGGCGCCCGGCGGGAAGTCCCCCTCGGACGCGACGGCGCTGGTCAGCGTGTTGCTGGAGGACCGTTACGGCATCGGGTACCGGGTCGGGGCGGGCACCGTCCCCGTCGACGGCCGTACGCACGCCGTGGCCTTCCCCGTGGCGGCGTCGGGCGAGCTGGCGGTGACCGGGTTCGAGCTGGACGGTGACGTACCCGCGGTCCGCTCCGAGGAGCGGCTGGTCTCCGTGACCCGGCTCCGCGCCCTGACCGCGGACGGCAGCGAGCGGCCGGCACCGGCTTCGCAGGGGGTGCGCTGGCGGGCCACGGCGACCGTGTCCCAGGAGGGTGAGACGCGCCCCGGCGAGACGGTCCGGGAGGTGACCGGCTCGGGGGCCTCCCCGGCCTTCCGGTACGGCACCGGAGCCACCTTGCCGGACGACTCGTTCTTCGGCAGCGGCGCCGCCTCCGGCACCCTCCGCATCACGGCGGCCCGTCCGGCGGCGCCCGCGCTGAAGGCCGTGGCCACCGACGCGTATCTGACGTACGCGGGGGCGAAGCCCGGCCAGGAGACCGACCTCACGCTGGCGGGCCACACGGTCCGGGTGACTCTGGTGGAGTCGGTGCGGCACCTCCCGACCACCGGCCCCGGAGCGGCCGCCGGCGCGCCCGAAGGCGCGCCCGAAGGCGCGCCCGAAGGCGCCTCGGACAGCACGGCCACGAAGACGGGTGGCGGTCTGCTGCTGGACCTCAAGGCGGTGTCGGAGGTGCTCGCCCACCGGCCGGGGGCCACCCTCGCGCCCACCGAGTGGTGGCTGAGCACCGCGCCCGGCGACGTCCCGGAGGTGGCGGCCGGGCTGCGCGGGCTGCCCGGCACCGATCCGGCGCAGGTGCGGGTGCGTGACGAGGTGGCACGGGAGCTGTCGGACGACCCGCTGGGGGCGGGGCCGCAGTCCGCGCTGCTGGCCGTCGCCGTGGTGGCCGGCGCGCTCGCCGCGGTCGGATTCGCCGTCGGCCTCGTGGGCTCGCAGCGCGAACGGGCCGCCGAACTGGCCGTGTTGCGGGCCCTGGGCGCGCCCCGCCGCCGGCTGGCCCGGATGATGGCCGCCGAACAGGGCGTGCTGATCACCCTCGCCCTGCTGATCGGCCTGGCCCTGGGGGCGGTGCTCACCCGGGCCGTCGTACCGCTCGTCGTGCTGACCGGCCAGGCCGCCAGGCCGGTGCCGGATGTGCTGGTGCTGCTGCCGGCCGGACAGGTCGCGGTCCTGCTCGCCTCGGTCGCCGCACTGCCGCTGCTGATCGTCGCCGCGATCACACTGCGCGGCACCGATCCGGCGGTATCGCTGCGCCACCGAGGGGACAACTGACATGAACGCCGCCAAGGTCCCTGCCGCCTGCGCGCCCTGGGTGCGTACGAGGCTGCGCACCGCCCCCGGCATCTCCGCCGCCCTCGCGGTCCTGGTGTTGTCGACCGCCTTCCTCGCCGCCGCGTTCACACGTTCCGTGGACGCGTACGAGACGCAGGCACTGCGCCACGACATCAGGACCGCCTCACCGGGGCAGAGCGTGCTCGAAGTCACGACGCCGCCGCCCCCGCTCGGGCAGACGCCCGCGGTCCGTGAGGGCGCGATGCGGGAGAACGCCCTCTCGTCGGCGCACGGTGCGCTGATCGGGGCGCTCCCGGACCCCGTGCGCGCCGATGTTCCCCGCTCCTCGTACGGGGTGCACACCACGAAGCCCCTGGTCGCCGATGAGGCCTGGCTGCCCCGCCCCGACGCCCTGCCACCGCAGCTCACGTACGCCGCCCCGTCGGCGCTCCCCGGCCACAGCACCCTGCGGTCGGGGCGGTGGCCCGTGGCACGGGGGACGGTGACGCCGAGGACCCGTGAGGTGGAGGCCGCCGTCACCGTGGAGACGGCGGCGGAGCTGAGGATGAAGCCGGGCTCCGCGGTCGCGGTGCCCACCCAGGGCGGTGGGACGCTCACCGTGCGCGTCACCGGCATCGTCGAGCCACTGCGTCCCGAGTCGGGCTACTGGGCGGTGGACCCGCTGTTGCGCGCCCCCTCCCTGGTCAGGGACCCCGGGTCCCCGACGCCCGTCTACTACTGGCGGGCGACGCTGCTGCTGCCCCCGGACACCGGTCCGGCGCTGCTGGGCACCACGGGCGAACCCGAGCTGTACTGGCGGCTCGCCCCCGACGCGTCGGGGCTGACCGCGTCCGACGTCACCGGGTTGCGGACCGGCGTCGCGGCCGTGGAGAACGGCCCCGGGCTGCTGAAGCTGCGCGGGATCACCGGGCCGAACACCACGCTCACCACCGACCTGGACGCGATCCTCGACGCCTACTCCGCGATGCGTCACGCCATCGGCCCCGTCGTCACCGTCGCCGCGGTCGGGATCGGGGCGGTCGCCGGCGTCGTCCTGCTGATGACGGGCGGGCTGATCAGCGCCCGCCGCCACCACGAGCTGGCCCTGCTGCGCTCCCGCGGTGGCTCGCTGAAGGGCATCGGCGGGCGGCTGCTGGCCGAGACGGCGGTGGCGGTCCTGCCCGCGGCGGCGCTCGGGCTGCTGCTGGCCGTCCTGCTCGTCCGCGAGGCCCGTTTCGTGCCCTCCCTGGCCGGTGCCGGTGCCGTCGCGGCGCTCGTGTGCGTGGTGCTGCCGCTCCGCACCGCGCTGCAGCACCGCAGGCCGTCGCTGCACGGCGCCCGCGACGACCTGATGAACGCCCGGCCCGGCAGGCGGCGCACGGTGGCCGAACTGACCCTGCTCGTCCTCGCGGCCGGAGCCGTCGCGGCGCTGCGCCGCCGGGGTACGTCGACGGGCTCGGGCACGGACCTGCTGGTCAGTTCAGCGCCCGTCCTGGTGGGGCTGATCGCCGCGCTCGTTCTCGTACGGCTGTACCCCCTGCCTCTGCGGCTGGCGGCCCGCCCCGTGGCCCGTCTGCGGGGAGCGGTCGGCTTCCTCTCGCTGGCCCGCGCGGGCCGGGCCTCGTCGAACGGCACGCTGCCCCTGCTCGCCCTTCTCGTCGCACTGACCACGGCCGCGTTCGGCGGTTCGGTGCTCGCGGGGGTCGCGGACGCCCGCGACGAGGCCGCGCTGCGGGCCGTCGGCGCGGATGCCCGGCTCAGCGGGGAGGGCGCGCTCTCCCCGGTCTCCGACGGGGTCCTCCGTCAGGTCCGGGCGGTGGACGGCGTCCAGGACGTCGCGGCCGTCCGCATCGAGTACAGAACGCCGCTGGCGTCCGGCCAGGACACCAGGTCCGACACGGAACGCGTGACCCTGATGGGCGTCGAACCGGAGTCGTACGCACGGCTGGCCCGCGGCACCGGGCTGCCCCCCTTCCCGACGGCCGAGCTGCGGAACGGGCCGGGGCAGGACGAGGTTCTCCCCGCGATCGTCTCGCCCGCGGTCGCCGAGCGGCTCGGTGAGCGGCCGCAGACCATCCGGTCGCAGGCGGGGGACATCACGGTGCGGGTCGCGGGGGTGCTCTCGCGGACGTCCGCGGTGAGCGGTTCGGACTTCCTGATCGTCGACGCGGAGGGGCTGGCGCTTCCGGATCCCACGACGCTGCTGGTCACCGGGACCTCGCTCGACGGACAGGAGCTGCGGGCCGCCGCGCGCGAGGCGGGTCCGGAGTTCGGGGTGCGGCTGCGATCGGCGGAGCGCGAGAGGTTCGTGGACACCCCGATGCAGTCGGGTGCCGAACGGATCTACGGGGCGGCCGTCGTGGCGGGCGCCGGGTACGCGCTGCTCGCCGTGCTCCTCTCCCTGCTGCAGACCGCGCCGGAGCGCACCACTCTCCTGGCACGGCTGCGCACCATGGGGCTCACCACCCGCCAGGGGCGGCGGCTGCTCGCGTTCGAGGCGATGCCGCAGGCACTGCTGGCCGCGTTCGGCGGGCTCCTCGTCGGCTGGGCGACCGTCGCCCTGCTGGCACCCGGCATCGATCTGGGCGCGCTGGCACTGGCCGGCGGCGACCCCTCGACGCCGGCCACCGCTTCCCTGCGGGCCGACCTCCGGTCGCTGGTGCCCCCGGCGGCCGGGGTGGTCCTCCTCGCCGCCACCGTCGCCGGCGTCCAGGCGTGGTGGGCGAGCCGTCGTGGATCGATCAAGGAACTCAGGGCAGGAGACACCCGGTGACGTCATCGACAGAGACCACCCTCGCGGAACTCGAACAACGGGCCGCCGCGCGCCGTGACAGGCCGTCGTACGGGCACGACGCCCTGATCGCCTGCGACAGGCTGGTCCGCATCTTCTCGACGGACGGCGTGGAGGTGCAGGCGCTCCAGGGGCTCGATCTGCTGGTCACCGAGGGGGAGTTGATGGCCCTGGTCGGCGCCTCGGGCAGCGGGAAGTCGACGCTGATGAACATCCTGGCCGGCCTGGACGTCCCCACGGCCGGCTCGGCGAAGGTGGCGGGCTGCGACCTGCTGGCGATGGGGCAGAAGGAGCGGCTGCGCTACCGCCGCGACGTCGTCGGTTTCGTCTGGCAGCAGACCTCCCGCAACCTGCTGTCCTACCTGACCGCCGCACAGAACATCACGCTCCCCATGCAGCTGCGCGGGGGCGGCCGGAACCGCGAACGGGCCGCGCGGGCCGAGGCGTTGCTGGAGATGCTGGACGTCGCGGACTGCCGCGACCGCCGCCCCGCCCAGATGTCCGGCGGGCAGCAGCAGCGGGTCGCGATCGCGGTGGCCCTGGCCAACAACCCCTCGGTGCTGCTCGCCGACGAGCCGACCGGTGAGCTGGACTCCGCGACCGGCGAGCAGGTGTTCGCCGCGTTCCGCCGCGCCAACGAGGAGCTCGGCACGACGATCGTGATCGTCACCCACGACCAGGCGGTGGCGGACGAGGTACGCCGTACGGTCGCCATCCGCGACGGCCGTACGTCCTCCGAGGTGCTGCGGCGCACCGAGGTGGACGCGGCGACGGGCAAGGAGTCCCAGGTGGCGAGGGAGTACGCGATGCTCGACCGTGCGGGCCGGCTGCAACTGCCCGCCGAGTACACCGAGGCGCTGGGGATGGAGCACCGGGTGGTGCTGGAGCTGGAGCAGGACCACATCGGGGTGTGGCCGGACGCGCCGAAGGAGCAGGGCGCGTCGAAGGAGTAGGACGCGCTCGAGGCCCGAGGAAGCCGTGTCAGCCTCGCGGCAGCGAGGACCGTGGGCGGGCGCTTCGGCTCTCCCGGCTGGGGGGACCGAGGGCTTCCTGGCGTCCGGGGCCTCGTGCGAGCGCGCCGGACACCCTGCCCGGCGACCTTCAGACGGTCCCGACGGTCACCGCGAGCGTGCCGAGGCCGCCGGAGCCCGCGCTCCTCAGGGCGATCGAACCGAACGGCGTCCGCAGCCGCAGCCATGAACCCGTCGTGAGCAGCGCGACGGGGAAGCCCGGCTCCTGGCGCAGGAAGCCGAGGGACTGGGCGGCGTGCACGGCGCGCAGGGGGAGTTCCGTGTCCCCGACCGTCCGGGACCAGATGTCACGGCCGATCAGGTCGCGTTCCGCGCGGGTGCGCCGCTCCTCGGGCAGCGCCGCGTCGCGGGCCCGGAACTCGGCCACGGCGTCGGCGAGCTCGGTGCGCAGGTCGACGGGGCCCGGCAGCCCGCGGCACTCCTGCCAGCCGCCGCGCGGCGGCAGCATCCCGGCCCAGGGCGGCCCGGTTACCGGCGCCGGCAGGGCGCTCACGCCGGCCGCCTCGTCGGCCCCGTCCGTGTTCAGCGCTTCGAGGAGTTCACCGGCCGAGACCGTGATGTCGAAGTCGTGGGACCCGGACAGCCGGACCGTCCGGATCGCCAGGACCTCGAACGACGGCGGGCGGCCGAAGACGGCCAGCGCACCGCCGCCCGCCTGGAGGCGGACGGCGGCGGCCCGGTCGTAGTGCAGCAGCCGGCCGAGGAAGGCGGCGAGGTCCGCCGCCTCCCTCGCGTCGGCGAACCGCGGCGACCGTACGGGCACTGTCATACGACGGCCGGCTCCTGGTCGAGGTACTCCTGGAGGAAGAGCTTCTCCTCGGCGGTGATCCGCCGGGGCCGCTCCTCGGCCAGGTTGTAGGGCACGACGACCGTCGACGCCCGTACGTAGACCTGGTCGGGGTCCTTGACCTCGTAGGCGATCGTCAGCGACGCCGCGGTTATCTTCGTGACCCAGGACTCGATGGTCACCGGCGCGTGCCGGTGGACGAGCGGGCGCACGTAGTCGATCTCGTGACGGGCCACGACGGAGCCGCCCGAGAAGGACGGCGAGCCGTCCCCTGGCGCCAGCCGGAACATGAAGTCGATGCGCGCCTCCTCCAAATAGCGGAGGAAGACCACGTTGTTCACGTGGCCGAAGGCATCCATGTCCGACCAGCGCAGGGGGCAGCTGTAGATGTGACGGGCCAAGTCGATCAGCCTCGCGTGAGCTTCTTGTACGTGGCACGGTGCGGGCGGGCCGCGTCCGCACCGAGGCGCTCGATCTTGTTCTTCTCGTACGACTCGAAGTTGCCCTCGAACCAGTACCACTTGGAGTCGCCCTCGTACGCCAGGATGTGCGTGGCGACGCGGTCCAGGAACCAGCGGTCGTGGGAGATGACCACAGCGGCTCCGGGGAACTCCAGCAGCGCGTTCTCGAGCGAGGACAGGGTCTCGACGTCGAGGTCGTTGGTGGGCTCGTCGAGGAGCAGCAGGTTGCCGCCCTCCTTGAGCGTCAGCGCCAGGTTCAGGCGGTTGCGCTCACCACCGGACAGGACCCCGGCCGGCTTCTGCTGGTCCGGGCCCTTGAAGCCGAACGCGGAGACGTACGCCCGCGAGGGCATCTCGACCTGTCCGACGTTGATGTAGTCCAGCTCGTCCGACACGACGGCCCAGAGGGTCTTCTTCGGGTCGATGTTGGCGCGGGACTGGTCGACGTACGAGATCTTGACCGTGTCACCGACCTTGATGGCGCCGGAGTCCGGCGTCTCCAGGCCCTGGATCATCTTGAACAGCGTGGTCTTGCCCGCGCCGTTCGGACCGATGACACCGACGATGCCGTTGCGCGGGAGCGTGAACGACAGGTCGTCGATGAGGACCTTGTCGCCGAAGGCCTTCGAGAGGTTCTCGACCTCGACGACGATGGAACCGAGCCGCGGGCCCGGCGGGATCTGGATCTCCTCGAAGTCCAGCTTCCGCATCTTGTCCGCCTCGGCCGCCATCTCCTCGTAACGGGCGAGACGTGCCTTGGACTTGGTCTGACGGCCCTTGGCGTTGGAGCGGACCCACTCCAGCTCTTCCTTGAGCCGCTTGGCGCGCTTCTCGTCCTTGCGGCCCTCGACCTTGAGGCGGGTCGCCTTCTTGTCGAGGTACGTCGAGTAGTTGCCCTCGTAGGGCAGCGCGCGGCCGCGGTCGAGCTCGAGGATCCACTCGGCGACGTTGTTCAGGAAGTACCGGTCGTGCGTGACGGCGACGACGGCGCCCGGGTACTTCGAGAGGTGCTGCTCCAGCCAGTTCACCGACTCGGCGTCGAGGTGGTTGGTGGGCTCGTCGAGGAGGAGCAGGTCCGGGGCCTCGATGAGCAGCTTGCAGAGCGCCACACGGCGCTTCTCGCCGCCGGAGAGGTTGTTGACGGGCCAGTCGCCGGGCGGGCAGCCCAGGGCGTCCATGGCCTGCTCCAGCTGGGCGTCGAGGTCCCACGCGTTGGCGTGGTCCAGGTCCTCCTGGAGCTTGCCCATCTCGTCCATGAGCGCGTCGGAGTAGTCCGTCGCCATGAGCTCGGCGACCTCGTTGAAGCGCTTGAGCTTGCCCATGATCTCGGCGGCGCCGTCCTGGACGTTCTCGAGGACGGTCTTGCTCTCGTCGAGCTTCGGCTCCTGCATGAGGATGCCGACGCTGAACCCGGGCGACAGGAAGGCGTCACCGTTGGACGGCTGCTCCAGGCCCGCCATGATCTTCAGCACCGTGGACTTACCGGCACCGTTGGGCCCCACGACACCGATCTTCGCGCCGGGCAGGAAGTTCAGATTGACGTCATCGAGAATCACCTTGTCGCCGTGCGCTTTGCGCGTCTTGCGCATGGTGTAGATGTACTCAGCCAAGAGAAACCGTCCGGCAGCAATAGAGGTGTGGGCAGATACACCCATCTTGCCTGACGTCCGCACCCGGATGGAAACCCGTCCGGCCCCCGGTGCGGTCCCGGTGCGTCCGCCCGGGCCGGCGGAGCGGCTCGTGGGACGACGTCGCAACGGGCTCCGGTACAGCTCAGGGGCCGGGGGCGGAACGCGCGGAGCCCGGCACGGAGGTCCGTACCGGGCTCCTCACCGGCGCAATTCCCGCTGCGCCTGTGGTCAGTCACTCACCGCTGTCCTGCGGCTGCTTGCGGCGGAGCAGGAAGACGGCGCCGCCGCCGAGGACGACGAGGGCGATGGCGACACCCGCGATGACGGGGGTGGCACTGGAGCCGCCGGTCTCGGCGAGGTCGCCCTCGGCTCCGGTGGAGCTGGTGCCGGTCTGGGCGGGAACGGGCTCCGCGCCACTCTGGGTGCTGATGTCGTCACCGGGGACGGGGGCGCCGGCGGTCGCGCAGTCGAGGACGCCCCTGAAGTTCTTGCTGAAGCCGCCGGGGCCGGTGATCGTGAAGTCGTACGCCTGGTCCTCGGCGACCGGGATCGTCACCGTGCGGGTCTCGCCCGCCGCGATGGTGTGTTCGGTGCCGGCCAGCTCGAAGGTGAAGGCCTCGTCGCCCTTGTTGCCCACCGTGATGTCCACGCCGCCCTCGGCGCAGTTCTTCCGGGCGGTGAGCGCGGGCACCGCGCCCTTCTCCGCCCAGGTGGCGCTCGCCGTCGCGGTGACCGTGGACTCGCTCGAGCCGGCGAGGATCATGGTCTGGCTCTTGGTCAGCCCGGCGAAGACCCGGCCGACGGGCACGGACGTGCTGGCCTGGACGGTCAGCGAGGCCGAACCGTCCGCGGCGTCCTCGGGGATGTCGAAGTAGAGGCCGGTGCCGTCGGCCGCTTGGGTGATGGGCTTGCCGTCCTTGTCGGTGACCTCGACCCCGCTCGCGGCGGCGTCGGCGGGCGGGGTCACGGAGACCTGGCCCGCGTCGGTACGCACGGTGACCGGGCCGACCCGCTCACCCGCCTTGCCGGAGACCGCAGCGGGTTCCAGCGCCACGGAGGCCTTGGGCTCCGCGACGCTCTTCGCCTCCTTCTCGAGCCAGTCGGCCAGCTTCTCCGCGTGCGCGTCCTTGGCCTCGACATCGGCCTCGTCGGAGAAGCGCCAGATCGCGACCTGGGTGCCCGCCGCCGCGGTCTTCGCGGTCAGCGGCCCGGTTCCGGCCTCGTCGGCGAGCTCGGCGAGGTCGTCGACCTGCGGGTACGAGTGCTGCAGGATCCAGCGGATCCTGCCGGCGTTCCCGTTGGCGCCGAGCGAGGTCTGGTCCCAGGGGGTCTCCAGATACTTCGCCTGGTCCTGGGTGGGGTTGTGGATGTCGATGCAGTACGTCTTCAGCTGGCCGCCGCCGTCGACGTCCAGCTCGAACAGGCCCGCGGGAAGCTCCTGCGTCGCGCCCGCCGCGCCGTCCTCACCGCCGGTGTGGAGCACGGCGGTGTCATAGGTCTTCAGCCCGTCCAGCACGGCGGTCGCCCCGCCCTGGTGCTGGCCCGCCTCGTCCGCCGTCGCCGCCGTGGCGCCGACGAGGGTGCCGGCGGCGACCAGCCCGCCGGCCAGCACCGCGGCTGCCGCTCTGACGAGACCGCGGCCCCGGCCGCCACCGGCAGGCCCCTGGCCGTGCCGCCCGCTTCCGCTCCGGCTCCCGCGGGAGCCCTCCGTCGCCGCCGTCGACGACGAAGTGGACGCTGAAGACACAGAAAACACAGAATTCCCCTCCGGGCGAGACCTCACGCATGATGCGCGTGTGGGAGGTGTCTCGCCAGCAAACTCAAGTGCCGCATGAGTACTGGGGAATCGTAAGGAGCGAGCGAAGAGGAATCCCCCGTCATGCCGTCAGACAACCATTCCGACTCATAATCGTTATAGCCCTGTTCGGCGCGCCCCCTCCCCTTCAGGACATCGATGCCATTTCTGTGGCCGGTTTCTGACGATGCGTAGGCGCCGTCAGTGCGGGATCACCTCTGACCACCCGCCGGAACGCCGCCGTTCCCCTGGTCAGGTCGTGCCCCACCGCCAGGGCGTCGATGTCCACGGAGGTCTTCCACGCCCCCTCGCGCTCCTCCTCACGCACCTTCAGCCGTCCGTGCACGACGAGCGGCTCCCCGACGGAGACCGAGCCGGACAGATTCGCCGCGAGTGTCCTCCGTGCCCATACCGTGTAGAAACTGGTGCGGCCGTCAGCCCAGATCTGCTGCTCCCGGTCCCACCGCCGGGGCGTCACCGCCAATCGGAATCGCGCCGTCGATCCGGCCGCCGTCTCCCGGAAGTCCACCGGCGTCGCGGCGTTTCCCACCAGCGTCACCAAGGTCTCGTTCATTTCCCGTCCCCCGATTCCCTGCCGTAATCCGTCCGCTTTCCGTACCGCTGCCCGCCCTGCACCGATGCGGTGCGATGGTGTGCGATCCGGTGCGTCTGTCTGATCCGCTGCGAACCATGCTGTACGGAAACCGGGAATCCCGCGGGGCCTGTGGATTACCCGCCGGTTGTGGAGAACTCCGTCACCGCCACATAGCGCTCCCGCACCTCGCGGTAGCGCGCCAGTTCCGCCGCCACCGGGTCCAGGACCCTTGCCCTGCCGCAGCCGGCCGCGACTTCACGGAGCCGCCGTTCCGCCTCCTGCCCGTACCGGCGGGCGGGCCCCCGGGCCGCGGCCGCGCAGGCCCACTCGACGAGCGGCCCGCCGACCACCCCGGCCAGCATGAGCAGCGCCGGGGTGAGCAGACCGGGTTCGAGGACCCCCACGATCTGGCCGAGCAGCCACAGACCACCGAAGAGCTGGAGCAACGTCATCGAGGCCTGGGCGAGCACCGCCGCCGGCCACCACGCCGGGCGCGGGGGCCTGGCACCACGGCCGCCCGGCACCCCCGCGACGGGGGTCACCGCTCTGCCCACGGAGCCGGGACCGCGCTTCGCCTGCCCCGCCGACGTACCCGGCCCCCCGCTCCGCCCGCCGGACACCCGCCCGCCCGAGCCCGTGGGAGCGGCCCCCGCGTCGCCCTTCCCCCCACGGCCCCGGCCGCCTGCCTGCGCGCTCCGCGCCAGCTCGTCCAGCGCCTCGGGCAGCCCCTCCGCCCCGTTCACCGCCGCCTCACGCACGGCCTGCGCCCACGGAGTGGGCAGCCCGTCCACCGCGTCGTCCGCCAGCTTCCGCACGGCCTGCTCCACACGCTGCCTGGCCGTGAGCTCCTCCTCCGGCGGCGCGAGCGCCTGCGCCATGAGGTCGAGGCCGCCCAGCTGCCGGCTGGACTCGTACCAGCGCCACAGCCGCAGCCAGGGTGTCCCGCAGGCCCGCCCCGCGTTCCTGCGCCACTCCCGCTCCGCCGCCTGCCCGGCCGCCGCCGCACCGACCGCTTCCGCGAGCCGGTCGGTGAACTCCTCGCGGGCCCGCTCGCCCAGCCCCGGCCGCCCCTCGGCGACGTACACCGGCCGGAGCCGCGCGGCGGCCGCGTCCACATCGGCGGACAGCCTGCGGGCCGCCGCCGTACGGTCCTGGACGAACCTGCCGAGCACCTCGCGCAGGTCGCCCACACCCGCGCCGGTGAGCGCGGACAGGGACATGACCGTGGCGCCCGGCTCGCCGTGCTCCCCCACCGCCATGCCGTCCTCGTCGATCAGCCGGCGCAGATCGTCCAGGATCAGGTCGGCGGCGTCGCCGGAGAGCCGGTCGATCTGGTTGAGCACGACGAAGGTGATCTCGGCGTGCCCGGCGAGGGGACGCAGATAGCGCTCGTGCAGGGCCGCGTCGGCGTACTTCTCCGGATCGACGACCCAGATCACGGCGTCGACCAGGGCCAGCACCCGGTCCACCTGCTCCCGGTGGCCGGTCGCCGCCGAGTCGTGGTCGGGCAGGTCCACCAGGACAAGCCCCTGCAACGCCTCGTCGATGGCCGTGCCGCCCTGCACCGGCCTGCGCCGGAGCCTGCCCGGGATGGCCAGCCGGTCGAGCAGCCCGGCGGCGCCGTCGGTCCAGCTGCAGGCGATCGGAGCCGAGGTGGTCGGCCTGCGCAGCCCCGTGTCGGAGATCTGGACACCCGCGAGCGCGTTGAAGAGGGTGGACTTCCCGCTGCCGGTGGCCCCGGCGACGGCGACGACCGTGTGCCGGGAGGAGAGCCGCTGACGGGCCGACGCCTCGTCGAGCACGCGTCCCGCCTCGGCGAGGGTGCTCCCGTCGAGGCGGGCGCGGGAGAGCCCGACCAGTTCACGCAGCGCGTCCAGCCGGGGCCGCAGGGGGCTGCCGGGGAGACCGTACGCCTCGACCTGGGGCTCGGGGTCGTCCTGGGCGGCGGGGCCCGTGCCGGCCTCCACGCTCTCCTGTGCGGCCTCGGCGGCACGGCGCGCGATGAGCCCGTCGTCCCAGCGCCGCCCGTCGTCACCCCGGGCCTCCCCCGCGCCTTCGCGCTCCGGTCGCCCGTCGTCCCGGCTCTGGTCAGTGACGGCAGTCATCGCTGCCACCTCTCCTTCTGCAGTACGGACAGCGCGGCGATCAGTTCGGCCTGCGGCTCGGGGGCGACTTCGAGCGCGTCGAGCGGGGCGAGCCGCCGGTCGCGTTCACCGTGCATGACCTGGTCCAGGCACTCGGTGAGCAGCGCCCCGCCCTTGTCACGGAGGCGCAGCGCCCCCTGGGCGCCGATCCGTTCGGCCAGTTGCTCCCCGGCACCCCGGGCGCGCCGACCGCCGAGGAGGGCGGCGGCGAGCAGCGCCGCCACCGTCTCGGCGTCGGGCGCGGCGTTGCGGTCGAGCAGCCGCGCCTCCTCCTCGGCCAGTTCCTCCAGCACACGCCGCCAGCGCCGCGCGGCCATGCCGATCCGGCCCTGGATGTCCTCGGCGGGCCCCCACCCGCCGGCCTCCCGGCCGGCGTCCTCGAACCGGAAGACCCCGGCGGCGGGCTCGCGCCGCCAGGTCGTCCGGATCTGCTCGTCGGAGGCCGCCACCGCGCACTGCAGCAGGGCCACCAGGCTCTCCACGAGCGCGTCCAGCAGCTCCCCCGCGGTGCTGTACAGCGGATATCCGCGCCAGCGGGTGCGGGCGCCGCCGGCGAGCACGGCCCCGTTCCGGAGCCGCCGCTGCACGCGTGCCAGCTCCTTCGCGTACGCCTCCTCGACCACGCCGGTCAGCCGCACGGCCGCGGCGTACTGCGCGGCCACCGCCCCGGCCAGCTCGGGCATCCGTACGTCGAGCGAGTCGATCACCCCGGACGCCGTGCGTCCCACGGCCTGCTGACGGGCCGCCGGGTCCTGGGCCCGGTGGGTGAGCCAGGCGCGCAGGGGTGCGACGGCGGTGGTGGGCAGGAGTCCGCTGCCGCCGCCCGCGGACTCGGGCAGCTCCGGAATGGTGAAGCGGGGAACCTCGCCCAGGCCGGCCCGGGTGAGCAGGGCCGCGTACTGCCGGGACACCTCGGCGATCACCTGGTGCGGTACCCGGTCGAGGACGGTGACCAGGGAGGCGTCGTACTCCTTGGCGGTACGCAGCAGATGCCACGGCACCGCATCCGCGTACCTGGACGCGGTGGTCACCATGACCCAGATGTCGGCGGCACAGATGAGTTCGGCGGCCAGGACCCGGTTGCGTACGACGAGTGAGTCGATGTCGGGGGCGTCCAGGAGCGCGAGCCCCCGGGGCAGGGTCGCCGCCGTCTCCACACGCAGCACGGTGTCGTCCCGGTCCCCCTCCACCCCGAGGTGGTCCAGCCCGTCCGGGTCCGGGACCTGCCCCGGGGGCAGCCACACCCGGGTCAGCTGCGGCAGCACCCGCACCCCGGCGAACCAGTGGTGGTCGTCGGGGTGGCAGACGAGTACGGGGGTCCGTGTGGTCGGGCGCAGCACCCCTGCCTCACTGACCCGGCAGCCCACCAGCGAGTTGACGAGAGTCGACTTGCCCGCGCCGGTGCTCCCCCCGATCACCGCGAGCAGCGGTGCCTCGGGGTCCTTGAGACGGGGTACGAGGTAGTCGTCGAGCTGGGCGAGCAGCTCGGTCCGCGTCTGCCGGGCGCGCGGGGCACCCGGCAGCGGAAGTGGAAGACGCACGGCAGCGACACGGTCGCGCAGGGCGGAAAGTGCGTCGATGAGCTGGGGCCGTACATCCATGGTTACCACATGTGAAGAATGCCCAATTTTGACGTCTTTTTGAAGCGTATAGGCCCCTCTGCGCGGCGGATCCATCCCGGGGGACAGAGGGGACGAGTGGGGCGCAGGCATAACGAGTGCACAACACCCGGGGCGCGAGGCGCGAAAAGCGATGCATGAATCGCACCTACCTGCGATTATCGGTTCGCTTCACCGAACCTCCACATCGTGCCACGCAGGTGAAGCAACCGGGACGAGGTGATCTGAGCCCTATCCTTGTCCCGGCAAGGTCACGAATGGCTTGAACCAACGCCCTCCGGGGCACCAGGCCGTCACCCGGCCCCCGTAGCTCAGTGGATAGAGCAGGCGCCTTCTAAGCGCTTGGCCGCAGGTTCGAGTCCTGCCGGGGGCGCACATCGCGCACCACTGTGAGGCCCTCCACCCCGGAGGGCCTTCTCGCTGCTCGGACGCACACTAGAGAGTCGCTCGTAGAGCGCGCGTAAGCGCCGGGCCGGCCTCGGGCAGCTGCGGGCGGTCCGGCGCTGTCCGGCTGTCACCAGGTTTCCACGGGTGGCCACGGAGAATGCACGGAGAAGCTCTCCGCACCCCCGTGGCCCTCGTCAGCAGCGCGGGGAGGTCTTCCCCGGCTTCCATCCGCTTCTTGAGTTCGGCGAGCTGACCGGATACGCAGCGGACGTACACGGCCAGGAGCACCGGCAGGCTGTTGTCCCAGGTCGTGGACACGCTTGCCTGCCCAGGGCGAGGCGCACCAGGGGTGATCGGGGATTCACCCTGGGCGAGGTTCACCCTGGGCGAGGAGTCCGCGCTTCGCCCGGACGACGCGGTCGCGACCTCGCCGCTTCACCGGCGGGCACGTACCCGTGTCCTCACCGATGGAATTGATCTCGGCGTTCGAGCGCGAGTCGCCCGCGTAGTCCACCTGGTCCGTGCACTTCGTACCGGGGTCCTTCGGCGTACCCGACGCCTCGTCGGAGCTCTGCACCGGCGGGCACGTACCCGTGTCCTCACCGATGGAATTGATCTCGGCGTTCGAACGGGAGTCGCCCGCGTAGTCCACCTGGTCCGTGCACTTCGTACCGGGGTCCTCTTCACCGGCGGGCACGTACCCGTGTCCTCACCGATGGAATTGATCTCGGCGTTCGAGCGCGAGTCGCCCGCGTAGTCCACCTGGTCCGTGCACTTCGTGCCGGACTCGGCGGGCGTGCCGGACGACTTGCCCTCCGCGGTGTCGGACTGCGGGGTGCTCGCGGCCGTCGCCGTCGCCGACGAGCTGCTCGCGGAAGAGGACGCGTTGTCGCCCCCGTCGTTGTTGCATGCCGTCAGCGCCAGGCTGAGGGCCACCGCGGTCATGGTCAGTGCCGAGATCTTGCGAGTGCGCATGCTGGTGTACGTCCTCTGTGTGGGGGCTGTCGCTCCTGGGGAGCGGGCGAGTGAGCGGGGCGACCGTTCGCCCGTGTGGCTTGCTGATTTCCCAGACGGCCGGTGTGGTTGCCCGAGTTGCCTCTTGATCGTCTTCAGGACACGTTCGTGACATGGCAGTTGTCGCGTCGTGAAGTCCGCATCGGGCGTGCCGCCCACTGAAGGATCACCTCGACCCGGGGTCACAGCGCGGTGGCGAGGGCGCCGTGGCGAACGCGTGAGCGCCGGGCCCCTCCCGTGGTCCGGGACGGGAAGGGTCCGGCGCGGACGTCCGGCTGTCACCGGGGTCCTGCCGTCACGCCGGGTAGGGATTCGCCTCCCGTGCCGTCCGGAGGGCGCCCGCCCACCAGGCCAACTGCTCGAGCAGCGTCGTGGCGTACCCGGGGGCCTCGGGGTCGAGAGGACAACCGTCCTCCCACGCCGTGCAGTAGTCGCCGTGGTGACCAACCGGCTGGGCGACGTCCTCGCCCGCACCAGCGCGTACGAGTCGGTGGCGGAGGGGACCGGGCTGCTCGACACCGACACCCCGGACCTCACCCGCTATGTCTTCACCGACCCCCGCGCCCGGACGTTCTTCGCCGACTGGGACGACGTCGCGGACGAGCAGGCCTTCGCCCCCTGGCTCGCACCCTCCGTCGGGAACACCGAGTGGTTCACATCGGGACTCGCCCCCGTCGCCGGCCCCCACTTCACCGGCCGCCTGAACGGTCATGTGGTCCTGCCACGCGGGGTCCTGCGTCTCAACCACCCGTCCAGGTGCGAACTCCGGCTGCTCCGCGAGACGCTCGACCTCCCCTCCGACTCCCAGCGGCTGGTCGTCCTCCACCCCTCGGACGGGAGAACAGCCCGGGCCGTGGACGGGCTGCGAGGCCTGCCAACGCACGGCCGGCTCCGGGCCGTCCAGCGCCCTGCCGAAGCGCGTCTCGTGGAGTGCCACGGATCTCGGCTCAGCGCCCCAGCCCTTCCAGCAGTGCGGGAACATCCGCGAACGAGTCCACCACGTGGTCCGGGGTGCCGTCCGCCGCCGCCTGGGTCTCGGGCCGGTACTTGCCGGTTCTGACCAGGACCCCGGTGATGCCGTGCCGCTGGGCGGCGAGCACGTCCGTGTCGATGTCGTCGCCGACCATCAGCGTCCTGCCCGGGTCGGCGCCGAGGTGGGTCAGCGCTGCGGCGAAGAAGGCCCGGGCGGGCTTGCCGGTGACGACGGCCTCGGTGCGGGCCGCGCGTTCCAGGCCGAGGAGGAAGGCCCCGGTGTCCAGGTCGTATCCGCCGGCGGTGCGCCAGTACAGGTTGCGGTGCATGGCGACGAGGGGCGCGCCCTGCTGGAGGAGGCGGAACGCGCGGTTGAGCGCCGCGTACGTGAAGGCGCCGCCCGCGCCGCCCAGGACGACGACGTCGGGCGCGGCACCCTCGGCGTCCTCCTCCTCGACGAGAGTCACTCCGGACAGGTCGCCCCGGACGTCACCGTCGTTGATCAGCAGGCATCGGGCTCCGGGGTGGTGCGCGCGGAGGTGCGCGGCGGTCACGGCGGGCGCGGTGAGGATGTCGTCGGGGCCGACGGGAAAGCCCGCGCCCGCGAGACGCTCGGCGATCCGGGCGCGCGTCCGCGACGTGGTGTTGGTGACCAGCGCCAGCGGGATGCCCTCGGCGCGCAGCCGTTCCATGGCTTCCACGGCGCCGGGCAGCGGCTCCCAGGACACCGTGAGTACGCCGTCGATGTCGATCAGGGCCGCGCCGGTTCGCTCCATACGACCGACCGTCCCCGACTTGCCGAACCGGCGCAAATGGGATTGTTTCGAAAGGTGGGGGTACGTGCGCGTGTTCCGCTCCCCCCCTCTGCTGGAGGTGAACCACCGTGCTGTTCACCGATCGCACGGATGCCGGGCGGCGGCTCGGCGTGGCACTGGGGCATCTGGAACGGCGCGATCCCGTCGTCCTGGGACTGCCGCGCGGCGGAGTCCCGGTGGCGTACGAGGTGGCACAGGCCCTCCGCGCCCCGCTCGACGTGATCGTCGTCCGCAAGCTCGGGGTGCCGCACCACCCGGAGCTGGGGTTCGGCGCCATCGGCGAGGGCGGGGTACGGGTCATCAGCGACGAGATCGTCCGTCACGCCGGGGTGCGGGAGAAGGATCTCGTGGCCGTCGAGCGCGCCGAGGAGGCGGAGCTCGCGCGACGGGCTCGCGCCTACCGTGAGGGCCGGCCCCGCCTGCCGCTGAAGGGACGGGCGGTGGTCGTGGTGGACGACGGGGTCGCCACCGGAGCGACCGCCAGGGCGGCCTGCCAGGTGGTGCGGGCGCAGGGCGCCGCCCACGTCGTCCTGGCCGTGCCGGTCGCGTCGCCGGATGTCGCCGTCAGGCTGCGCGACGACGTCGACGAGGTCGTGTGCCTCTCCACCCCGAGCCTGTTCTCCGCCGTGGGTGAGTGGTACCGGGACTTCTCCCAGACCTCCGACGAGGAGGTCATCTCCCTGCTGGCCCGGGTGTCGGGAGGCATCACCGCGTCCGAGGAGGTCGAGGTCGACGCGGGCGGGGTCCCGCTCCCCGGGGATCTCACCCTCCCCGGGAACGCGGGGGCGGTCGTGGTGTTCGCCCACGGCTCGGGCAGCAGCCGCCTCAGTCCGCGCAACCGCTCCGTGGCCTCGGCGCTGAACCGCGCCGGCCTGGGGACCCTGCTCTTCGACCTGCTCACGCCCGGGGAGGAGGTCTACCGGGCCAACGTCTTCGACATCGGCCTGCTGGCGGGACGGCTGGCGGACACCACCGGCTGGCTGAGGCGGCGCGTACCGCTTCCGGTCGGTTCCTTCGGCGCGAGTACGGGGGCGGCGGCGGCGCTGCGGGCCGCCGCAGCGGCGGACTCGGGTGTCGGCGCCGTGGTCTCCCGCGGCGGGCGGCCCGATCTGGCCGGGGCCGATCTGTCAGGGGTGCGTGCGCCCACCCTGCTCGTCGTGGGCGGTGACGACACCACGGTGGTCGATCTCAACCGGCAGGCGCAGGCGGCCCTGCGGTGCGAGAACCGGCTGGAGATCGTCCCGGGCGCCTCGCACCTGTTCGAGGAGCCGGGCACCCTGGACCGGGTCGCGGACCTGGCACGGGACTGGTTCACGGAGCACCTCCTCCAGGAGCCGTCCTAGCCTCCGCTCCCCTCCGGATCGGAGGGGAGCGGAGGTCCGGAGGGCCGGATCCGGCCCTGGCTACGGGAACGCGGGTCCCCGGGAGGGCCGGGCTCGTCGTCCTCCCGGGGCCGGACCATCCGGCGGCTGCCGGCCTCGCTCGCCCGCCGTGAACAAGGAACACCTGGTGCGCACGTATGAGTGGACCGATGCACGAGCACTCCATGAATCGATTCAAAAAGCGCGAAGATAGTGGTCCACCCTGACGACTGTCAAGGGCGCCTACCCATTCCCTCCCTTCAGCCCGCAGGTCGCTTCTCCCCCTGGAACTTCTCGCCTTCAACCCATTGACTGCGCCCGCAATCCCCGTTTAGCTTCCGAGCAACCTCATTGAAACCTTTCATGACAGGTGGAGCGACACGGTCCCACCGCTGAGGAGCTCCCATGAACCAGTCCGCCCCGGACCCGGTCCCGGTCCTGGCCCTGAAGGGCGTGAGCAAGTCCTTCGGTGCCGTACGGGCCCTGCAGGACGTGTCGCTGATGCTGCTCCCCGGCGAGGCCCACGCACTCGCCGGGGAGAACGGCGCGGGCAAGTCGACCCTGATCAAGGCCCTGGCCGGAGTGCACCGTCCGGACGGCGGCGAGGTGCTCCTCGACGGTGAACCCGTCGTCTTCCACGGCCCGGCGGACGCGCGTGACGCCGGCATCGCCGTCATCTACCAGGAGCCGACGCTCTTCCCCGACCTGTCCGTCGCCGAGAACATCTTCATGGGCCGTCAGCCCCGGCGTTCACTGGGCAGGATCGACCGCAAGGCCGTGCACGACACCACCGCCGCGTTGATGCGGAGGCTCGGGGTCGACCTGGCACCGGACCGGCCCGCCCGCGGACTGTCGATCGCCGACCAGCAGATCGTCGAGATCGCCAAGGCGCTCTCCTTCGACGCCCGCGTCCTGATCATGGACGAACCGACGGCCGCCCTGACCGGCAGCGAGACCTCCAGACTCTTCTCCGTGGTCCGTACGCTCCGCTCCGAGGGCGCGGCGGTGCTGTTCATCTCGCACCGCCTGGACGAGATCTTCGCACTGTGCCAGCGAGTCACGACCCTGCGCGACGGCCGGTGGATCTCCTCCGAGCCCCTGGAGGGGCTCACCGAGGACGACCTGGTGCGCCGGATGGTCGGCCGTGACCTCGACGACCTCTATCCGAAGCAGGACGCCGAGGTCGGCGAAGTGGCCCTCTCGGTCCACCGGCTGACCCGCGAGGGTGTCTTCCGCGACGTGTCCTTCGACGTCCGGCGCGGCGAGATCGTCGCGCTCGCCGGACTCGTCGGCGCCGGGCGCACCGAGGTCGCCCAGGCGGTCTTCGGTGTCGACCGCGCCGACGCGGGCGAGGTGAAGGTGGCGGGCACGGTGCTGCGCCCGGGTTCGCCGACCGCCGCGATGGACGCCGGGCTCGCGCTCGTACCGGAGGACCGGCGCCAGCGCGGACTGGTCATGGATATGTCGATCGAGCGCAACATCGGGCTCACCGGCCTCGGCGAGGTCCGCAGGCGCGGGCTCGTCAGCCGGGCCCTGGAGCACGACCGCGCCGCGGACTGGGCGGTGCGTCTGCAGCTCAAGTACAGCCGGCTGGCCGACACCGTGGGCGTGCTGTCCGGCGGCAACCAGCAGAAGGTCGTGCTGGCCAAGTGGCTCGCGACCGGCCCCGCCGTACTGATCGTCGACGAACCGACCCGCGGGATCGACGTCGGCACCAAGGCGGAGGTCCACCGGCTGCTCTCCTCGCTCGCGGCGGACGGCCTGGCCGTACTGATGATCTCCTCCGACCTCCCCGAGGTCATCGGCATGGCCGACCGGGTGCTCGTGATGCACGAGGGCCGGCTCGTCGCCGAGATCCCGCGCGGGAGCGCCACCGAGGAGTCGGTCATGGCCGCGGCAACCGGACGCAGCGAGAGGGCAGCGGCATGACCACCACCGTCGAGAGCCCCCCGGACACCGCGAAAGCGCCGGAGCGGAGTGCCTCCTCGCTCGTGGACGCGGTCTTCCGGGCGCGCGAGATCTCCATCGCCGGGGCGCTGGCCCTGCTGATCCTGGGCACCTACCTGGCCAACCCGCGTTTCCTGTCCGACCAGGGCATCAAGGATCTGCTGCTCAACGCGTCGATCCTGGTGCTGCTCGCGGTCGGCCAGTCCGCCGTCGTGGTCACCCGCAACATCGACCTGTCCGTCGGCTCCGTCGTCGGCCTGTCCGCCTTCGCCTGCGGCAAGTTCGTCGCGGGGAGCGACCACGGTGTGCTGACCGTGATGCTGCTCGGCATCGCGATCGGCGTGGTCTGCGGCCTGGTCTCGGGCGCCCTCGTCAGCTTCGGCAAGGTACCGGCGCTCGTCGTGACCCTGGGGATGCTCTACATCATCCAGGGCGTCGACTACTGGTGGGCGCAGGGCGAGCAGATCAGCGCGTCCGACGTGCCGGAGGCCGTCCTTGGCCTCGGGAGCGGCAGCGTGCTGGGCATCCCGTATCTGCCGTTGATCGCACTGGTCCTGCTCGCGGCGACCGCGTACTTCATGCGCAGCTACCGCTCGGGGCGCGAGCTGTACGCCATCGGGTCGAGCCCGGAGGCTGCCCGTCTCGCCGGCATCCCGATCCGCCGCCGGGTGCTCGCCGCGTACGCCTTCTCCGGGGCCGTCGCCGGCTTCGCCGGTGCCCTGTGGCTGGCCCGCTTCGGCACCGTCGTCGCGGACAACGCGCACGGCTGGGAGCTGACCGTCGTGAGCGCCGTCGTCGTCGGCGGTGTCGCGATCACCGGCGGCACCGGCACCGTCTGGGGGGCCGCGCTCGGTGCCCTGCTGCTCACCACCATCGGCAGCGTCCTGGTCGTGCTGAAGGTGGACTCCTTCTGGCAGGGCGCCATCACCGGTGCGCTCCTTCTGCTGGCCATCAGCGTCGACCGGATCGTGAACCTGCGGATGACCGCCGCACTGAGGAAGAGGAACGCCCGTCATGACCACGGCGCCTGACACCAAGACGGCTCCCGCTCCCCGGGCCGGCGGGAATCCCTCTCCCGTGCGCAGCCTGGCGCTGCGCTGGGACACCGCGGTCGGTGTCCTGCTGGTGGCGGTCCTCGTCGTCGGGCTCGGGAGCACCGAGGGCTTCGGCTCAGCTGAGAACCTCGCGTTCGCCTTCAACGACATCGCCGAAGTCGCCGTCATCGCGCTCCCGATGACCCTCCTGGTCGTCGCCGGGCAGGTCGACCTGTCGGTGGCCTCCATGCTGGGTCTGGGGAGCGCGCTGACCGGTGCGCTGTGGGAAGCGGGGTGGGCCTTCGAGATGATCGTGCCGGTGGTGCTCCTGGCGGGCGTCGCCGGAGGACTCCTCAACGGCTGGCTGGTCACCAAGGTTGGACTGCCGTCCCTGGCCGTCACCATCGGAACCCTGGCGCTCTACCGGGGTCTGGCCTCGGTGGCGCTCGGCAGCGACGCGGTGACGGACTTCCCGCAGGTGTACGCGGACTGGGCCGTCGACACCACGACCGTCCCCGGCACCTTCCTCACCTATCCGGTGCTGCTCTTCGTCATCCTGGCCGCGGTCACCGCGGTGGTGCTGCACGCCACGGGACTCGGCCGTGCGCTCTTCGCGATCGGGGCCCAGGAGGAGGCCGCGTACTTCGCCGGCATCCGGGTCAAGCGGATCAAGCTGCTGCTCTTCGTCGTGACGGGACTCTTCTCCGCCTTCGCGGGCGTCGTCTTCACCCTGCGGTACGGAAGTGCCCGCGCGGACAACGGACTCGGCTTCGAGATGCTCGTCATCGCGTCCGTCCTGCTCGGCGGCGTCGACTTCGACGGCGGGAAGGGCACGCTCTTCGGCGCGGTCGCCGGTGTGCTGCTGATCGGGCTGCTGCGGAACCTGCTGACGCTCAACGACATCGCCAACGAGGTGCAGGTCATCGTGACCGGGCTGCTGCTCGTGGCGTCGGTCCTGACCCCCCGGGTCATCGCCACGGTCGTCGAACGACGGCACAGGCGGGCCGCGAACGCCCCCGCATCCCCGTCGTCATAACGGCCCCTCCCCTCATACCTCTTCGAAAGGCACACCCCGCCATGATGCTCCGCAATGCCGCTGGGCGCCGCGCCGTCGCGACCGCAGCCACCGCCGTCTCCCTCGCCCTCGCCCTCACCGCCTGTTCCGGCACCACGAAGGACAGCGAGGTGAGCGGGAGCGCGAAGGCCGGCAGCTCCGCGAAGGCCGACCCGGACGCCCCGCTGAAGAAGGGCCTGAAGATCGCCTTCCTGCCCAAGCAGATCAACAACCCGTACGAGAAGATCGTCGACGAGGCGGGCATCGCGGCGGCCGAGGAGTACGGCGGCACGGGCAAGGAGGTGGGTCCGTCCGACGCGAACGCCTCCTCGCAGGTCTCCTACATCAACACCCTGATCCAGCAGCGCCAGGACGCCATCCTCATCGCGGCGAACGACCCCAACGCGGTGTGCGGTCCGCTCAAACAGGCCATGAAGAAGGGCATCAAGGTCGTCGCGTACGACTCCGACACGGCGAAGGACTGCCGTCAGCTCTTCATCAACCAGGCCAGCTCCGAGGAGATCGGCCGCAGCCTGGTCCAGCACCTCGGCGAGCAGATCGGCCACAAGGGCAAGATCGCGATCCTGTCGGCCACGCAGAACGCGACGAACCAGAACACCTGGATCGAGTACATGAAGGAGGAGCTGAAGCTCCCCGCGTACAAGGACATGGAGCTGGTGAAGGTCGCCTACGGCGACGACGCCGACCAGAAGTCCTTCCAGCAGACGCAGGGCCTCATGCAGGCCTATCCCGACCTCAAGGGCATCATCTCCCCGACGACGGTCGGCATCGCCGCCGCGGCACGCTACCTGAGCGACTCCTCGTACAAGGGCAAGGTCGTGCTCAACGGGCTCGGCACGCCGAACCAGATGCGCAAGTACGTCAAGGACGGCACCGTCGAGCAGTTCTCGCTCTGGAACCCGGAGGAGCTCGGCCACCTCGGCTCGTACGCGGCCGCCGCGCTGGCGTCGGGGCAGATCACCGGTGCGGAGGGCGAGAAGTTCGAGGCGGGGAAGCTCGGCGAGTACACCATCGGCAAGGACGGCGAGGTCATCCTCGGGGAGCCCACCGTCTTCGACTCCAAGAACATCGACACGTTCGACTTCTGATCGGGAGGATCTGTTCCATGCAGCGCGTCTGCTTTCTGCTGAAGGTCCGTGAGGACCGCAAGGACGAATACCGCGAGCGCCACGCCGCGGTGTGGCCGGACATGCTCGCCGCACTGTCGGAGGCGGGCTGGCACAACTACTCGCTGTTCCTGCGCGAGGACGGCCTGCTGGTCGGCTACCTGGAGACGGAGGACTTCGACGCGGCCCGGGAGGCGATGGCGGCCACGGACGTCAACGCGCGGTGGCAGCGGGAGATGGGTGAGTTCTTCGAGCAGTCGGAGGCCGCCGACGAGGCCATGGTCCCGCTGACCGAGGTGTTCCACCTGGCCTGAGCGGTGTCCGCCCCGGCTGTCCCCGACAGCCGGGGCGGACGTCCGTCGGGACGCGGCCGGAGCCCCCGCGCCTCCAGGGCTCCCCCTGGCCGGGGGGCGCGTGGCCGGGCACGGCGGACCCGGCGGCGTCGTCCGCGGGGCTCGGACCCTCCGGGGTCGCGCCGCGCAGGACCTTCCCGGGGGCGTCACTGCCTGGCCCGGACGGCGGCTGTGGAGGGCGCTCGCCCCGGCCGGACCCGTGTCAGCCGACTTCGCCTTCGTCCCCGTCACCCGTCGGTTCGTCGCCGCCGCCGTTCCTGATCCGGTCGGCCTGTTCGATCATCGTCGCGAGCTTCCCCACCGAGCTGTCCTCGGTCGAGGAGGCCAGCGCCTTCGCACGGGTCGCGAGTTCGCCCAGAGCGGGGGTGCCGGGCAGGTCACCGCCGCGCAGGGTGTCCGCGAAGTAGGCGGCCACCGCGGTCACCTGGAGCCGCTCGCTGCCACCGCCCCAGAGCTTCCCGTCGATCGCGCCGGTCTCCACCGACCCGGTCTCCTCGTGCGCCTTCCTCGTCCTCGGGTCGAGCCAGCGCACCGTCGCCGTCGCCACGTGGCCGGAGGCGCCCTCACGCAGCCGTACGGCATAGAGCGCGGTCACCGTGTGACCGGGGCCGACCTCGCCGCCGTCGACGCCGTCGTCCCTGAAGTCGTCGTCGGCGACCTTGCGGTTCTCGTAGCCCACGAGCCTGAACTGCTGGACCGTCTCACGGTCGAAGGCCACCTGGGCCTTGGCGTCCCGGGCCCGGAGTTCGACATGGGCGGGCAGCTGGTCGACGAAGACCTTCCGGGCCTGGGTCTCGTCGGCGATGTAGGTGGTGTTGCCGTCGCCCTTATTGGTGAGGCGCTCCATCAGCTCGTCGCCGTAGTCGCTGCCCACTCCGACGCCGAACAGGGTGATGCCGTACTCCTCGCGGGCGCCCCCGATCCGTTCCAGGATCGCGTCGGCGTCCGTCTCGCCGGTGTTCGCGAGCGCGTCGGAAAGCAGGACGACCCGGTTGGTGGCGCCCTTGCGATGGCCCTCGACAGCCTCGTCGTAGCCCCGCTCGACGCCGGCCGCCACATTCGTGGAGTCGGCGGGCTCCATCTCCTCGATGGCGTCCCGGACCTTGGTGCGGTTGCCCTGGAGGCGGGTCATCGGCAGCCGGGTCTCGGCCTGGTCGCTGAAGGTGATCAGGGATACGGAGTCGTCGTCGCGCAGTTCGTCGGCGAGGATGCCCAGCGAGGTCTTCGCCAGGTCGAGTCGGCCCGGTTCGGACATCGATCCGGAGATGTCGACGACGAAGGTCAGTGCGGCGGGCGGGCGTTCGCCGGAGTCCGGGGCGGCCTTGGTGGCCAGCCCGACCCGGACGAGCGACCAGTCGGCGGCGCCGGGCCGCGCACCGTCGACGCTCACCGAGAAGCCGTTGCCCTCCGGCCGCTCGTAGCCCTGCCGGAAGCTGTTGACGAATTCCTCGGGGCGCACCGTGCCGGCTGCGGGCAGCTGCCCGTCGCCCAGCGTGCGGCGCGCGTACCCGTAGCTCGCGGTGTCCACGTCGAGGGCGAAGGTCGACAGGTAGTCGGGCGCCTCGCTCTCGCGCGCCGCCCCGTCCTCCGCCCGGCTCGCCCCGTCCGCGTCCTGGCCCGGTACGGCGGACGGAGCGGCGGGAGGCTGTTTGCCCCCGGCCGGTCCGCCGCTGCCGGCGACGCCGCGTTCGGCCGCGGAGTCGTTGCTCGTACCCGTGCCACCGCAGCCGGTGATCAGGATCCCGCCCGCCAGGAGAAGCGCGAGCGCTCCCCGGTATGTCCGAGCCCTGCGTTCCATCGGTACCCCCCACGTCGTGGACATCTGTGAATGTGACGTGTGAAGCGGCCGGGCGGAGTCGTCAGAAGCGTTGCGGAACAGTCTCGATGGCGCAACAGCGGGCTCCGACGTGGCGGAACATCAACGTCAGGACACGATGTCCTTACGACTGAACCCGCGGAAGGCGAAGGCGAACAGGATCAGGGCATAGGTCACCGACACCGCAGCGCCCTTGACCATCCCGCCCCATTCGAGATCGGGCTGGAGGGCGTCGGCCCAGGCGAACTGCCAGTGCGCGGGCAGGAACTCGCGCCAGGTCCCGAGGGCGGTGACCGCGTCCAGGACGTTGCCGACGATGGTCAGTCCGACCGCGCCGCCCACCGCGCCGAGCGGTGCGTCCGTCTTCGTGGACAGCCAGAACGCCAGCCCCGCCGTGACGAGCTGGGAGACGAAGACGAAGGCGACCACCAGCGCGAGGCGCGGCACGGTGTCCGAGGAGCTCAGCGCACCCCCGGTGGGGAGCTTCAGCGGCCCCCAGCCGTACGCGACGGCTCCCGCGCCCAGTGCGACGAGCGGCAGCAGCACCATCGCGGCGAGGCTGAAGCCGAGCGCCACGACGAGCTTGCTCCACAGCAGCCTGGCCCGGGGCACGGGCGCCGCGAGCAGATAGCGCAACGAGGACCAGCTGGCCTCGGAGGCCACGGTGTCCCCGCAGAACAGGGCGACGGGCACCACGAGCAGGAAGCCGGCGGAGACGAAGAGGCAGGTCGCCGCGAAGTTCGCCGCGGACTCCGTCGCGACGTCCATGAGGTTGATCCGCGAGCCGCCTCCGCCGCCCCCTTCACCGCCGCCCGGGGTGCCGCCGATCGCGAAGGCGACGATCAGGACGAACGGCAGGGCGGCCAGCACCCCGCCCATGAGCAGGGTGCGGCGCCTGCGCAGCTGCCTCATCGCCTCCACGCGCAGCGGCAGGGTGCGTCGGGCGTGGTATCCGGGGGCTTCGGCCAGGGCCTGGATCTCTGTTGCGGAGCTCATGCGGATCCTTGGGAGATGAGGGTGAGGAACGCGTCCTCCAGGCGGCGGTGCGGCCCGACACCCGTCACCGGCACGTCGAGGCGCACCAGTTCGGAGACCAGCTGTGAGGCGGTGGCGCCGTCGAGACGGACCAGGAGGCCGTGACCGTCGTCCAGGCGGACGGCGGAGCCGATGCCCGGGAGGGCGGCCACCTTGTCCACGAGCGGTTCGGTCACCTCGGCGTCCGTGGTGACGAGCAGCATGTCGCCGGAGCCGGTGATCTCGTCGACCGGGCCGGCCTGGACGAGCTGCCCCCGGTCCATGACCACGAGGTGGGTGCAGGACTGTTCGACCTCGGAGAGGAGGTGGCTGGAGACGATCACGGTGCGGCCGCCGGCCGCGTACCGGATCATCACGTCACGCATCTCGCGGATCTGGGGCGGGTCCAGTCCGTTGGTCGGTTCGTCGAGGATGAGGAGGTCCGGCATGCCGAGCATGGCCTGGGCGATGGCGAGGCGCTGCCGCATGCCCTGGGAGTACGTGCGCACCGCGCGGGCCAGGGCGTCGCCGAGTCCGGCGATCTCCAGGGCCTCGTCGATGTGGGCGTCCTCGGCGGGCCGTCCGGTGGCCTGCCAGTACAGCTCCAGGTTGGAGCGGCCCGAGAGGTGCGGGAGGAAACCCGCGCCCTCGACGAAGGACCCCACGCGTGACAGCACGGGCGCGCCGGGGCGGATCGCGTGCCCGAAGACGCGGATCTCACCGGCGTCGGGGGTGATGAGCCCCATCAGCATGCGCAGGGTGGTGGTCTTGCCCGCGCCGTTCGGCCCGAGGAGACCGAGGACCTGGCCCTTCTCGACACGGAATCCGAGGTCGCGCACCGCGTACCGGTCGGTGGACTTGGCGTACTTCTTGGACAGGCCCGTGATCTGCAGCGGCACGCCGGTCAGTGCCGGGTCGGGGGCCGGGGTGGCGGTGCGCCGGCGTGCGGTGAGCAGGAGGACGGCGGCGACGACGAGCGCTGCCGCCGGGAGTCCCCAGGTCCACCAGGGCAGGGTGGCCGCCGCCGTCTTCACCGCGGGTGCGGTGGGGACGGTCAGCGGGCCGTCGAGGGAGACGCTGTACGTCGCGGGCTCGGCGGGGGACGCGTAGGCGAGGTCGGTGGCGGAGAGGACGAGGCGGAGACGGTGCCCCGCGTCGACCTCGTGGTCGACGGCGGGCAGTGTCAGCTCGACCGGCTTGCCCTGCTCGTCGGGGGTGATCCGGTAGGGGGAGACCAGCTGGGACGGCAGCACCTGCTGTTTCCCGTCGGGCGAGACGTCGTAGACCTTGCCGAACAGCACCGCGTCGCCCTGGTCCGCCTTCACGTTCACGCGGACCGTGGGCGATCCGGTGACGTGTACGGCGCTGTCCAGCGGGGCGGACTCGAAGCGCGCGTACTGCCCGGGGAAGTCGAGGGAGAGCCCCACGCCGAGCGAGGACAGCTGGGAGAGCCCGCCCCCGATGCCGGGGACGGCGGAGATGGAGGGCGGGTTCGCCCCGGCGGGGTTGCGGAAGGTCTGTGTCAGGCCGCCGGCGGGGGTGTCCTGTCCACCGGCCCCGAGCTCGTCCCGTCCGTCACCCGTTGCCGGGGCGCCCTGTCCTCCACCGGTCGCTGCTCCGTTCCCGCCACCGCCGGTCGCGGGTTCGTCCTGCTTGCCGCCGGCCGCGGGTTCGTCCTGCTGGCCGCCCGGCACGGGCTGCTGCCCTGCGCCGGTCAGGGCGATCTTCCGTCCGCCGCTGGTCAGGCCGGGGTACGTGGCACTGCTCGCGCCGCGCTTCAGGGCGGCGCCGTCGGTGGAGTCGACCCCGCCGGTCCGGGTCACACGGAACCCCGGCCCGGTGCCGGCGCCCTCGTCCTCCTTCAGGTACCGGTCGAACCAGTCACCGACCCGGCTCTGGACACGATCACCCTCGTCGTCCCCTCCGTCGTGCCCGCCGGAGATCCAGTCGACGGACACGGGCGCGCCGTTGGCCTTGATGGCCTTGGCCATGGCGTCGGCCTGACCGAGCGGGAAGAGCGAGTCGCTCTGGCCCTGGAGGATGAGCGCGGGTACGTCGATCCGGTCGGCCACGGCCTCGGGGGAACGTTCCGTCAGGAGTTCACGCGCTGCGGCGTCCGGCTTGCCGCTGACGGCGACCCGCTCGTACATCTCGCACAGCTGCTCCTGGAACTTCTCGCAGCCGCCGCCGGACGACACGAAGATCCCGGCCCAGAGTTTCTTGAACACTCCGTCCGGGAAGAGCGCGTCGGCCAGGTTCCAGTAGCTGATCACCGGTGCGATGGCGTCGACCCGCTCGTCGTGACCTGCGGCGAGCAGCGACACGGCGCCACCGTACGAAGCGCCCGTGACGCCGACGCGCGGGTCGCCCTTCGCGTCGAGCTCCACCTCGGGCCGGTCCGCCAGCCAGTCGATGAGCCCGGAGACGTCCTTGACCTCACCGTCGGGGGCGTTGAGCGTGATCTCCCCGCTCGTCCTCCCGAAGCCGCGGGCGGACCAGGTCATGACGGCGTACCCGTCGGCGGCCAGCTTCTCGGCCTGGGCGCGCACGTCGTCCTTGCTGCCGCCGAAGCCGTGGCCGATGAGGACGGCGGGCCGTCGCTGTGTGCCTCCGGACGTGAAGTACGAGGTGTCGACCGACACCCCGTTCATCTTCATCATCCGGTCGTGCCGCTGCACGGGCGGCACACTGTCGTCGGCGGCGGCGGTCCAGGTACCGGCACCCACGAGCACGGCGAGGGCGGCGACGACCGCGGCCCACCGGCCTCGGGTACGGGGCAGCCGGTGCCGCCACCGGGAAGTCGGGTTCTCCATGACTCGACCCTAAACGGAGCGGTGGCAGGGCCGAGGTGCCCCCGGGGTGAGGTACACGGCATCCCTGGGAGGTACGGCGGGCCCCTCCTCGTACTCCGCCTGCGGTACACCGCCGTCACGAAAGGCCCATAGATGGACATCCGTATCCGCCCCGCCACCACCACGGCGGAACTCCTGGCCGCCGCACATCTCCATGACGCCCCGCCCCGCCCCGAGTGGGCGGCCCGCTTCCTGGCGGCGGAGGGTCATCTGATGCTGATCGCGTACGCGGACGGCGCCCCGGCCGGATTCGTCTCGGGCATCGAGATGCTCCACCCGGACAAGGGCACGGAGATGTGCCTGTACGAACTCTCCGTCGACGAGTCGTACCGCCGGCGCGGCATCGGGCGTGCGCTGACGGAGGCCCTGGCCGCGGAGGCCCGGGAGCGCGGCTGCTACGACATGTGGGTGGGGGTGGAGCGGGACAACGAGGCGGCGCTCGCCACCTACCGCTCGGCAGGGGCGGCGGGCGACGGCGTGTTCGCCATGCTGACCTGGGAGTTCGGTGTCACGGGCGCTTGCGGGCGGGTCTGAGCGCAGGCGTCACCCCTGACGATCGACCAGTACGGGTCATGCCGTTCGGCGCGGGTGCCCGGCCTGCCGGCGCTCGTACGTTCGGCGGCATGAAGAACCCACATCCCCGGGCCACCCGCCTGCTGTGCGCGGCAGCCCTTCTGGCGGTGGCCGCCGGCTCCGTCGCACTCCTGTCACCGGGCGGGCTCGGCCGGGCCGAACCGACCGAGGTGACCCAGGGCGCCTCCGTCTCCCTGTACCGGTCGTTGACTGCGTGGGTCGCGGACGCGCCCGCCCCGCTGACTCGTCTCCTGGAACCGGTCACCGAGCTCACCCTGGTCGCCCTGGGCCTGCTGCTGCTCCTGCTCGGCTGGAGGGCGGTACGCCGCAAGGACGTACGCCTGGCGGCCGGAGCCGTCCTGACCGGAGCCGGGACGGTGGCGGCGTACGCCGTCAGCGAGGCGCTGAAGCTGGTGGTCGACGAGGAACGCCCGTGCCGGGCCGTGCCCGGGGCCGAGGCGGTCGCCGCGTGCCCGGAGGCCGGCGACTGGTCGTTCCCCAGCAACCACGCCACGCTCGCCACCGCGCTGGCGGTCGGGCTGGCGCTCCGGCGGCCTCGCCTGGCCGCCGTCGCCCTGCCGTTGGCCGTGGCAGCGGCCCTGCTGCGGGTCCTGACAGGAGTCCACTACCCGCACGACGTACTGGCCGGCGCACTGCTCGGCGCGGCCGTGGCGGCTGCCGTCCTGATCGTTGTCCGACAGCCGGCGGAGCGCGCCGCCTCAGCCGTCTTCCGCCGCATGCGCGGGCACGACGCCGGCCTCATGGGCCATGACGGCGGCAGCGGCCCGGTTGTCCACCCCGAGGCGGGACAGGACGGAGCTGACATGCGCCTTGACGGTCCCCTCCACCACATGGAGTCGCCGGGCGATCTGCCCGTTGGACAGCCCGCTGCCGAGGAAGGACAGCACCTGGCGTTCCCTCGGCGTCAGTCCGGCGACCTTCTCCCGGGCTGCGGCCCGGCGCCCGGCCCGGGCCCCGGCTCCGCCCGACGCCAGGTGCGCGACCACACGCGCGGCGACCTTCGGTGACAGATAGGCGGCGCCGTCGGCCACCGCCCGTACGCCCGCGATGAGTTCCTCGGGCTCACCCGATTTGATCAGGAAGCCGGCGGCTCCGCAGCCGAGCGCACGGAGGATGTAGTCGTCCTCACCGAAGGTCGTCAGCATGATGATGCCGGTGCCGGAAACGGTCCGGCTGATCTCCGCCGCGGCGTCGATGCCGTTGGTCCTCGGCATCCGTACGTCGAGCACGGCCACATCGGGACGGTGGAGCCGCACGAGCTCCACCGCCTCGTGGCCGTCGCCCGCCTCGGCGACGATCTCGATGTCCGGGTCGGTGGAGAGCACGGCCCGCACCCCCGCCCGGATCATCGGCTCGTCGTCGGCGATCAGCACCCGGGTCATCGCGCGCTCACCTGTCGAGCGTGTCGAGGGAGACCAGCGTGTCCTCGCGGAAGCAGAGCCGGTACACGTGCCCGGACCGGCTGTCGAAGCGGTCGGCCGTCACCGCGTAGTACTCGCACGTCACTCCTCGTCCGTCGGGCCCCTCGCCATACGGCGGCCGGTGGACCGACTGGCGCTTCGGCAGCACCTGTTCCACCTCCGCACGATCCTGCCCCACCCGCAGCCGGGCGTAGTCACCCGGATCGAGTGTCGACCGGGCCGCCGACACCATGTCCCACCCCGTCACCACGGCGCCCAGGACCGCGCCCGCGCCCAGCGGGACCAGGAGCGCGGCGGCCAGGGTGCGGCGCGCGCGCCGCCTTGCCGTGCGGAACTCGGCCGGAGCACCGTCCGCGCGGCCCCCGCCCCGGGCCGGCGCGGGGCGGTCCGGCAACCGTGCGGGGAGGCGGTGCGGCAGCCGGGCGGACACGGCGAAGCCGCCGTCGTCCCGGGGACCGTGCTCGAAGGTCCCGCCGGCGAGCCGGACCCGCTCGTCGAGCCCGATGAGCCCACGACCCCCCTGCCCCGGGGGCCGTCCGGCCGGAGTCTTCGGGGCACCGTTGACCACGACCACCTCGGTCTCGGTCTCCGTGTGGCTGACCTGGACGGTCGTCAGCGCGCGGGGCGCGTGCCTGGCCACATTGGTCAGTGCTTCCTGTACGACCCGGTGCACGGCCCGCCCGACGACGGGCGGAAGCCCGTCCGCCTTCCCTTCCTCCCGCAGTTCGACGCTGAGCCCGGACTCCGCGGCCTCCCCGACCAGCTCGGTCAGCTCCCGCCCTCGCGGCCGCAACGGCGGCCCCTCCGCGCTCTCGCCGTTCTCGCTCAGGACCCCGATCACTTCCCCCAGGCGCTCGACCGCCATGGCCGCCCGCGCCCTGATGTCCTGGGCGGCACGCCGCTGCTGCTCGTCGAGACCGGGTGCGAGCGTGAGCGCTCCCGCCGACAGGGCGATCAGGCTGAGGTCGTGGCCGAGCACGTCGTGCATGTCCTGGGCGATACGCGCCCGCTCCGCCATCCGGGCCTGTCCGGCGACCAGCTGCCGCTCACGTTCGAGCCGTTCGGCCTTCTCCCAGCCGGCCCGGACCAGCTCCTGGTACTGCCGCCAGAACCGCCCGGCGAACCAGGGCAGCAGGACGCCCAGAACCATCACCGAGACGAACCGGGTACCGAGAGCGAGCAGGGGCGGCACCAGTGAGGCGGCCACGACCCCTGCGGCGAGCACGGCGGCCAGTGACCGGACGACGGCTCCGGTGCGCCCGGGGCCCCGCCCCGCCAGGAACGCGGCGACCACCGTCGGCACGGCACACCACGGACTCGCCATGCTGAGTCCGCCGAACACGACGACAGCCGCCGGCACCAGGACAGCCGCCGCACGTGCCCGGCGCGGATTCGGGTTGGAGTTCACCGACCCGACGCTACGGAATCCTGGGCCCGCCCGGCACTGCCGAAAGTCAGGGGTGCCTCCGGCTACCCGATACCACCGTTGCTGTTCAGCAGCTGACCGTTGATCCATCCGCCCTCGGCCGAGCAGAGGAACGTGACCAGGTTCGCGCAGTCCTGCGGCACTCCGAGCCGCCCCAGGGGCGTGTAGCCGGCCGTCTCGGCCTTCTGTTCCTCGGTCATCCACCCCGTGTCGGTCGGCCCGGGGTTGATGGCGTTGCACGTCACTCCCAGGTGGGCGAGCTCGTGTGAGGCGGCCAGCGTGATCCGGTCCATCGCCCCCTTGCTCGCCCCGTACGGCAGGTTGCCGGCCGTGTGGTCGCTGGTCAGACTGACGACCCGTCCGGTTCCGTGCTGTCCCCGGAACCGGAGCCCGTACTCCCGGATCAGCAGCCAGGTCGCCCGTGCGTTGACCGCGAAGTGCAGGTCGAAGCTCTCCACCGTGGTGTCCAGCAGTCCGGAGTCGACCGACTCGGCGTGGCAGAGCACCAGAGCGGTGACGTTCCCCAGCTCGCCCTCGACGCTGTCGAAGAGCTGGGCCGGCACGGCCGGGTCGCTCAGGTCCGCCTCGACCGCGAAGGTACGCGCCCCGAGGGACGATGCAGCCTCGCGCAGCTCCCCGGGCGCGCCGGGGTCCTTGCCCCACCGCATCCTCGCGTCATATGGGGTCCAGTACGTGAAGGCCACGTCCCAGCCGGCCCGTGCCAGGTCCAGCACCACGGTGGCCGCGATACCCGCCGAACGTCCCGCGCCCGTGACCAGGGCCGACGGGCGGCTTGCGGCACTCATCGGCCGGCCAGGGCGGGGAGAGGCGCGCCGAGATCCGCGAGCGGGCTCTCCGCCGGGAGCAGGCGGGCCGCCCCGTCCAGGTCGCCCGACCGGACGAGCCCGTGGATCTCATGGGCCAGCGGCGTGACATCGGTGACGGAGACGAGCCACTCGTCCGCGTAACGCCGTACCGCCTCACCGCTCAGCCCGAGCTGGAGGGAGCGGTACGGCAACGGGTTCAGGTGCAGATCACGCTCCGGGTCCCACTGGACCCGGGCGGGGCTACGGCGCAGGCTGCGCTTCCAGTCGGCCTGGTCGGCGTGCACTCCCCGTACGTAGTGCGAGAGTTCGGCGTTCTCCAGCGCCCAGGCGAGACCATCGCGGGTGATCTCGACGGCGAGCACGGTCTCCTGGCCCTCCTTGGTGCCCCAGCCGCAGCGGTACATCATCCACAGGAAGCTCGGCTTGATCCAGGTCATGCGGTCGCGCTTCCAGGCAGGCGGGAAGCGCCCGTCACGGGCGGCGGGCAGTCCGATGGCCGGCCGGTAGGCCTGGTACACGGTGACGGTGGAGTCGGTGTGCTGCGCGCGGATCTCGTAACGGGGCGGACGGATCTGGTCGTTCATACGCCCCAGGATGCGGGAGCCCGGCGCAACCCAGCACCTGGTTTTCGCCGCGCGGAGCGGCCTCGCGGCTGACCGCGCCGATGACGCCTTCGACCCGCACCGTCATCATGACGGCGGAGGAGGTCCCGGTCGTGCTCCGTCATTCCTACTACCTCGGGCGCGAAAAGTACGAGGCACTGATGAGCCTCATGAGCGGTGCGATGGAAAACGCGGAGAACTGCTTCGTCCGGCCCCCGGGGAGCTAAGGGCGCCGCTTCGGCACGGGCCGCACCGCCGGCCAGCGGTCCATGACGGCGCGGCGCAGGTCCGCCGCGAGGGCGCCGAGGTTTCGCAGGTCCCCGTCGCCCGCAGCCAGGTCGGCGCCCGCAGCCATGCTGTCGCCCGTAGCCAGGTCGGCGACCACGCCGAGCCGGTGGGCGAGGCGCTGGCGGGCGGTGGCCGTGCCCCAGGTCCAGTCCTCGTCCGGGACACGGGCCAGGTGGTCGGTGGCGCCCCGGTGCGCTCGCTCGACCAGGGCGTCGCCGCGGATCAGCCAGCCCGCGCAGGCGTCGGCGAGGCCGGCGTCCGGGAGTACCGTGCCGGTCTCGGCGTGCCAGGCCGTGCGGTAGGCGATCTCCGCCCGCTCCAGCAGGGGGGCGGATGCCCTCGTGACGCACCAGCAGGTCGGGAAGCCGATGCGGAGGTACGCGAGTTCCATCAGGCCGCTGCCCAGGGAGGCCTGCTCGAAGTCGATGAACCTGACGCCGTCCGGGGTGTGCAGATCGTTTCCGGGGCACGGGTCGCCGTGGAGCAGGGCGGTTCCTTCCGCCCGGCCGAGGCGCTCCACCAAGGCGTCGAGCTCGTCCCGGGCTGCCGGTGGCGCTGGGACCCCGAGGGCCTCGGCAAAGGTGAGGAACGAGGTGGCGTCGGCACCGGTCGGGCCCTGCCAGCGTGGCAGGGCTCCGGTGTCGCCGGGGCCGGCGGTGGCGTGCAGCCGCGCGAGGGCGGCGGCGTAGTCGACGATCCAGTCGGCGGACGGCCGCCGGTGACCGAGGTGTTCGAGGACCAGGACCCGCTCGGCCGGATCGGTGCCGAGGAGCGCGGGTACGACCGGGGTGCCGGAGGCCCGGCCGGCGATGCTCAGGGCGGCCACTTCACGGGCGTACCGCTCGTCCGCCCCGGGGCCTGCCACCAGCTGTTTCAGCACGGCCGGGCGCCCGGCCAGCTCGATGCGCCAGACCTGTGAACGGGGGCTGCTCTCCAGGACGGAGGCGTGCGCGGGCGGGCCCAGACGGTCCCGCAGGGTCTCGCCGAACGGAAGCTGCGACGCCGTCTCCATGCGGTCAGTCTTCCATTCGGCGAGCGGCCGCGTCCGCCGTGTCAGTGATTGCGGGGGAAGCCGAGGTCCACGCCCGCCGGGGCGTCGGCCGGGTCGGGCCAGCGGGTGGTGACGACCTTGCCGCGGGTGTAGAAGTGCACGCCGTCGTTGCCGTAGATGTGGTGGTCCCCGAAGAGGGAGTCCTTCCAGCCGCCGAAGGAGTGGTAGCCCACCGGCACCGGGATCGGGACGTTGACGCCCACCATGCCGGCCTCGATCTCCAGCTGGAAGCGGCGGGCCGCACCGCCGTCCCGCGTGAAGATCGCGGTGCCGTTACCGAAGGGCGACGCGTTCATCAGGGCGACGCCGTCCTCGTACGTGTCGACGCGCAGGACGCACAGGACCGGGCCGAAGATCTCGTCGCGGTAGGCGTCGGAGTCGGTGGAGACGTTGTCCAGGAGCGACAGGCCGATCCAGTGTCCGTCCTCGAAGCCCTCGACCGTGTGGCCCGTGCCGTCGAGGACGACGTCGGCGCCCTGCGCGGCGGCCCCGGTCACGTAGGAGGCGACCTTGTCACGGTGTGCGGCGGTGATCAGCGGGCCCATCTCGGACGTGGGGTCCGTCCCGGGGCCGATCTTGATCTTCTCGGCGCGCTCGCGGATCTTCGCCACCAGCTCGTCGGCGACGGAACGCACGGCGACGACCGCGGAGATGGCCATGCAGCGCTCACCGGCGGAGCCGTACGCCGCCGACACGGCCGCGTCGGCCGCGGCGTCCAGGTCGGCGTCCGGGAGGACCAGCATGTGGTTCTTCGCTCCGCCGAGTGCCTGGACCCGCTTGCCGTTGGCGGAGGCGGTGGCGTGGATGTACCGGGCGATCGGGGTGGAACCGACGAAGGAGACCGCCGCGACGTCGGGGTGCGCGAGGAGCCCGTCCACGGCGACCTTGTCACCGTGCAGGACGTTCAGCACGCCGTCGGGCAGCCCGGCCTCCGCGGCCAGCTCGGCCAGCAGGACGGCGGCCGACGGGTCCTTCTCGCTGGGCTTGAGGACGAAGGTGTTGCCGCACGCGATGGCCAGCGGGAACATCCACATCGGCACCATGGCCGGGAAGTTGAACGGCGTGATGCCGGCGACGACACCGAGCGGCTGACGGATCGAGGAGACGTCGACGCGGCTGGAGACCTGGGTCGACAGCTCACCCTTGAGCTGCGTGGTGATACCGCAGGCCAGCTCGACGATCTCCAGGCCGCGGGCGACCTCGCCCAGCGCGTCGGAGTGCACCTTGCCGTGCTCGGCGGTGATCAGCGCGGCGATCTCGTCACGGTGGGAGTCGAGGAGGGCGCGGTAGCGGAAGAGGACGGCGGTACGGGCGGAGAGCGAGGAGGTGCCCCAGGTCTCGTACGCCGTCCTCGCGGCCTGGACCGCGGCGTCGACCTCCTCGGTGGAGGCGAGCGCCACCCGGGTCGTGACGGCTCCGGTCGCCGGGTCGGTGACCGGACCGAAATTGCCCGACGTGCCCTCGACGGTCTTTCCACCGATCCAGTGGTTGACGGTCTTCATGACAGTGCTCCTTCACAGGTGGCGGCGTCGGGCTGCGATCTGCCGGTCGTACTCTTTCCTGGCCTCGACCGCCGACGGGCGGGTCGCGGTTTCGGCTACGGGAACATCCCACCACGCCTGTGCCGGGGGAGGCCCCGACACTGTGTCTGCCGTTTCGGTCTCGACGTAGACACAAGTGGGACGGTCCGCGCCGCGCGCCTCGGCGAGAGCCCGGCGCAGCTCCCCCACCGATCCGGCGCGCAGGACCCGCATGCCGAGCGAGGCCGCGTTGGCGGCGAGGTCCACGGGCAGCGGGGTGCCGGTGAACGCGCCCTCCGCGGTGCGGTGCCGGTAGGCGGTGCCGAAGCGTTCGGCGCCGACGGACTCGGAGAGGCCGCCGATGGACGCGTATCCGTGGTTCTGCAGGATGACGAGCTTCACGGGCAGGCCTTCCTGCACGGCGGTGACGATCTCGGTGGGGTTCATGAGATAGGTGCCGTCGCCGACGAGGGCCCAGACGGGCCGGTCCGGGGCCGCGAGCTGGACCCCGAGGGCGGCGGGGATCTCGTATCCCATGCAGGAGTAGCCGTATTCGACGTGGTACTGGCGCGGGGAGCGGGCCCTCCACAGTTTGTGCAGGTCGCCGGGGAGGGAGCCCGCCGCGTTGATCAGGATGTCGTCCTCGGTGACCAGCTCGTCCAGCAGTCCGAGGACCTGCGCCTGGGTGGGGCGGGCGTCGGGGTCGCCGGCGGCGAAGGCCGCGTCGACGCGCTGCTCCCAGCGGTCCTTGGCGTCGGTGTACTCGCTCTCGTAAGCCGGGTCGACGCGGTGTCCACATGCGCCGAGGGCCTCGCAGAGCGCTTCGATCGCGGTGCGGGCGTCCGCGACGAGAGGGAGGGCGGCGAGCTTGTGGGCGTCGAAGCCGGTGATGTTGATGTTGAGGAAGCGGACGGACGGGTCGGCGAAGAGCGTGCCGGAGGCGGTCGTGAAGTCGGTGTAGCGGGTGCCGACACCGATCACCAGATCGGCCTCCCGGGCGAGCGCGTCGGCCGTGGCGGTGCCGGTGTGGCCGATGCCGCCCACATCGGCGGGGTGGTCGTGGCGCAGGGAGCCCTTGCCGGCCTGCGTGGAGGTGACGGGGATGCGGGTGGCGGCGGCGAACGCGGCGAGGGTCTCCTCGGCTCCGCTGTGGTGGACGCCGCCACCCGCGACGATCAGGGGGCGGCGTGCCGTACGCACCGCGCGGACGGCCTGTTCGAGTTCGGCACGGTCCGGGGCCGGCCGGCGGACGTTCCAGACGCGCGTCGCGAAGAACTCCGCCGGCCAGTCGTACGCCTCGGCCTGCACGTCCTGGGGCAGCGCCAGGGTGACGGCGCCCGTGTCCGCCGGATCGGCGAGGGTCCTCATGGCCTGCAGGGCTGCCGGGATGAGCGCCTCGGGGCGGGTGATCCGGTCGAAGTACCGGGAGACGGGCCGCAGGCAGTCGTTGACCGACACGTCGCCCGCGTGGGGCACTTCCAGCTGCTGGAGCACGGGGTCGGCGGGGCGGGTCGCGAAGGTGTCTCCGGGCAGGAGCAGCACGGGCAGATGGTTGACGGTGGCGAGCGCTGCACCGGTGACGAGGTTGGTGGCGCCGGGGCCGATGGAGGTCGTGACGGCGTGGGCCGAGAGCCGCCCCGACTGGCGGGCGTATCCGACGGCGGCGTGCACCATGGCCTGTTCGCTGCGGCCCTGGAGATAGGGCATCGCGGGGCCGGCTTCGACGAGCGCCTGCCCGATGCCGGCGACGTTGCCGTGTCCGAAGATGCCCCAGGTGGCGTCGATCAGGCGGTGGCGGCGGCCGTCGCGCTCGGTGTACTGGCGGGCCAGGAAGGCGATGAGGGCCTGGGCGGTGGTGAGCCTGCGGGTGGGCTGCGCGCCGGTGCGGGCCGGGGTGCGTGGTGTGGTCACCGGGCGGCCTCCGTGCCGTCGAGCGGCAGTCGTGGATCGACGGGCTGTGCGGGCCAGGTGTCGCGGATCCAGCGGTGGTCCGGGTGGTCGCGGATCAGCCACTCGCGCTGCTCCCCCGGGCCCGCCATCACGTTCAGGTAGTAGAGGGTGCGGCCGGGAGGGGCGATGGACGGGCCGTGCCAGCCGTCGGGGATGAGGACGGCGTCACCCGTGGCGACTTCGGCGAGGACGTCGGTGCCTCCGGGCCGGGACGGCGACACCCGGTGGTAGCCGAGGCCGTCGCCCTCGACCTCGAAGTAGTAGATCTCCTCCAGCACGGACTCGGTACCGGGGTGGTGCTCGTCGTGCTTGTGCGGCGGGTACGAGGACCAGTTGCCGCCGGGGGTGAGGACCTCGACAGCGATGAGCCGGTCGCAGTCGAACGTGTCGGCGGCGGCGAAGTTGTTCACCTGGCGCGAGCAGGTGCCGGCACCGCGGAGCTCGACCGGTACCTCCGGCGCGGGGCCGTAGCGAGCGGGGAGTCGTCGCTCGCACTTCGCTCCTGCCAGGGCGAAGCGGCCTCCTGCGCCGGAGGAGATCTGGGCGCGGGTGTCACGTGGGACGTAGGCGAAATCGGTTACTGAGCCGAACACGTCTTTCCTGCCCAGCAGTTCAAAGATCTCACCTGCCGCCTGCACCGTACAGCCACCGGACAACGGCAGAATGATCCATTCGCTCTCCCCGGTTACCAGGGTGTGAACGCCACCCGGCTCGAGCTCCAGGACGCGCAGGCTCGACCGCTCCCAGCCGGCCCGCTCCGGGTCGATGTCGAGGGCGTACGGGCCACGCGCGGCCCGGCCGGCCCTGAGGTGGTGCCTCTGCTGCTCGTCGGTCGTCGTCATGGCTCCATCCCTACCCGTCGTCCCGCCCGTTCACAGGAGTCCCGCGGTCGTGCGTCCGGGAAGCCCCCGGCCGCGCGGTCACAGAAGCCCCACGGCCGTGTCGACCGCGCCCGCCACGTCTCCGTCGGCGGGGTAGAGCAGCGAGCGCCCCACCACCAGCCCCTGGACGGTCGGCAGCCGCAGCGCCCCACGCCATTTCTCGTACGCCGTGTCCGGGTCCCCACCGACCTCGCCACCGAGCAGGACGGCGGGGAGGGTCGAGGCCCGCATCACCCGGTCCATGTCGTCGGGGTCGTCGGTGACGGGGACCTTGAGCCAGGTGTACGCGGACGTCCCGCCCAGGCCCGAGGCGATGGCGATGGAAGTGGTGACGGCGGTGGCGCCCAGGTCGGTGCGGAGCCCCTCACGGGTGCGGTGGCAGAGGAACGGCTCGATGAACACCGGCAGCCGGAGGGCGGCCATCTCGTCCACCGTGCGCGCGGCGGTGTGCAGGGTGTCCAGCGAGCCCGGGTCGTCGTGGTCGATCCTCAGCAGGAGTTTGCCGGCGTCGTAGCCGTGGCTCGCGAGGTCGGCGGGGCGGTGGCCGGTGAAGCGGTCGTCGAGCTCGAACGCGGCTCCCGCGAGACCGCCGCGGTTCATGGAACCGAGGACGACCTTGTCCTCCAGGGCGCCGAGGAGCAGCAGGTCCTCCAGGACGTCGGCGCCCGCGAGCACGCCGTCGACGCCCGGCCGGGCGAGGGCGAGGCGGAGGCGTTCGAGCAGGTCGAAGCGGTCGGCCATGGCCAGGTCGTCGTCACCGACGGCGAGGGCACCACGGGCCGGGTGATCGGCGGCGATGATCATCAGGCGGCCGGTGGGGCCGAGGAGGGGCCTTCTGCGGCGGGCGGCGGCAGCCTCCGCGACGGCCTCGGGGCGGTGGGCGCGGAGCCGGACGAGGTCGGTGAGGCCGGCGGCGGGCGGGGTCACGAGGTGTCTCCCACGGCTGCGCCGACCGCTCCGTCGGCGAGGGCCTGCTCGACCTCGTGCGGGAACGGCATCGCGGACGAACAGGCGAGGCGGGAGGCGACGATGGCGCCGGCCGCGTTGGCGTAGCGCATGACGTGTTCGGTGTCCCACCCCGCGAGGAGGCCGTGGCAGAGGGCGCCTCCGAAGGCGTCGCCTGCGCCCAGACCGTTGACGACGTCGACGGGGAGGGGCGGGATCTCCGCGGTCGTGCCGTCGCGGTGGGCGGCGAGGACGCCCGCCGGCCCCTGTTTGACGACGGCGAGTTCGGGACCGGCGGCGAGCAGGGCGCGGGCGGCAGCGTGCGGTTCGCGTTCTCCGGTGGCGATCTCGCACTCGTCGAGGTTGCCGACGGCGACCGTGGCGTGGGCGAGCGCCTCCCGGTAGCGGGCGCGGGCGGGCCCGTCACCGCCGTCCCCTTCCCCGCCCCAGAACATGGGGCGCCAGTCGAGGTCGAAGACGGTGATGCGAGGGGGGCCGGGCACATCCGGTGCCGGTGCCTCGCTGCGGGCCCGGAGCGCGGAGAGGGTCGCGGTGCGGCTGGGTTCGGCGCACAGTCCGGTGCCGGTCATCCAGAAGACGCGGGCGTCCCGCACGGCGTCCAGGTCGAGTTCCCCGCTGTGGATCTCCAGGTCCGGTGCCTTGGGCTGCCGGTAGAAGTAGAGCGGGAAGTGGTCCGGCGGGAAGATCTCGCAGAAGGTGACCGGGGTCGGGTACTCCGCCACGGCGCTCACCCACCGGTCGTCCACCCCGAACTCCGCCAGCGCCTGGTGGAGATAGTCGCCGAAGGCGTCCCTGCCGGTCCGGGTGATCACAGCCGTGCGCCGTCCCAGACGGGCGGCGGCCACTGCCACGTTAGACGGCGAGCCGCCGAGGAATTTACCGAAGGTCTCGACCCGGGACAGCGGTACACCGGTCTGCAGGGGGTAGATGTCCACCCCGATGCGCCCCATGGTGATCACGTCGTACGGCTCAGGCATACGCATCCCTTCGACCCGGTGCTCCGGCCCCGCACTCGCCCGGGAGCCGGCCACGGCCGGACGGCCGCTCCCAGGTGTAGCCCTCGCCCGGAACGCTGTCAACACTTTGTCCGGACATTCGGACGAACTCTTGACACCCCTCCCCGAGGACTGGAGGGTGGGCGATATGACCTCCTCCGTACCTTCTCCGGCCCGCATCCGCATCGGCTCGGCACCCGATTCGTGGGGAGTGTGGTTCCCCGACGATCCGCAACAGGTGCCCTGGGAGCGATTCCTCGACGAGGTCTGCGAGGCCGGCTACGAGTGGATCGAGCTCGGCCCGTACGGCTATCTGCCGACCGAACCCGCCCGGCTCGCGGACGAGACCGCCCGCCGGAATCTCGCCGTCTCCGCGGGCACCGTCTTCACCGGATTGCACCACGGTCCGGCGGTCTGGGACCGGACCTGGGAGCATGTCGCGGGCATCGCGGCACTCACCCGGGCGATGGGCGCCGGGTATCTGGTGGTCATCCCGTCGTTCTGGCGGGACGACAAGACGGGTGCGGTGCTGGAGGACCGCACGCTCACCCCCGCACAGTGGCGTGACCTCACCACCCAGACGGAACGTCTGGCCCGCGAGGTGCAGGACCGCTACGGGCTGCGGATCGTGGTGCATCCGCACGCCGACACGCACATCGACAGCGAGGAGAACGTCAACCGCTTCCTCGACGCGACCGACCCCGGCCTGGTCTCCCTCTGCCTCGACACCGGCCACTACGCGTACTGCGGCGGGGACAGCGTGAAGCTCATCCAGACCTACGGCGAACGGATCGGTTACCTGCACCTCAAGCAGGTCGATCCGGCGGTGCTGGCCGACGTCGTGGCGGACGAGGTGCCGTTCGGACCGGCCGTCGCACGTGGCGTGATGTGCGAACCGCCCGGCGGAGTGCCCGCACTGGAGCCCGTACTGGATGCCGCGCGTGCCCTGGGCACCGACCTGTTCGCCATCGTCGAGCAGGACATGTATCCCTGTCCGCCTGACAAGCCGCTGCCGATCGCCCGCCGTACCCGCGAGTTCCTCCGCACCTGCGGGCCCGCACGGCCGTCCTCCTGAGCCTCCTGGCCCCCTCCCGCCAGAACAGTCACTTCTCTGTCACGTATGTCCGCGTTCGGCTGAGCCTGTGTCACGGGCTCGCGACGCCCCCTGCCTCGTGGAGGACGCCCTCGTTCACCGGGACAGAGACGCACGGGCGTGCGGAGACACCGGCGTACGGGGGCACGGGTGCACAGAGAGGTGTCACACATGACGGACAGAACGCTCTGGTCGTACAAGGACATTGCGGCGCACATCCGGGTCCGGACGGACACGATCCGCTCGTACCGCAAGCACGGGCTTCTTCCGCCACCCGACGACGTCCGGAACGGGAAGCCCTACTGGTACGTGGACACCGTCCTGGCGTGGATCGCGTCCCGGCCCAGCAACCGGGGCCGTTGAGCCTCGCCGGCCCGGGAAGCTGAGCCCGGCCGGCCCGGGAAGCCTCAGGGCGCCTTCGCCGGTTCGATGATCGTGACGCCCGCTCCGGGCGCGGTGCCCATCGCGGTGAGGGCAGCCGGTGCGGCGTCCAGGGTGATGGTGGAGGTCACCAGCAGGTCCGGCCGCAGGGTGCCGGCCCGGACCATGTCCATCATCGGCGGGTAGTCGTGAGCGGCCATGCCGTGACTGCCGAGGATCTCCAGCTCCAGGGCGATCACCCGCGCCATGGGGACGACGGGGTCCCCGGCCGCCGACGGCAGCAGCCCGACCTGGACATGGCGGCCCTGCCGGCGCAGGCTCCGCACCGAGGCCGCGCAGGTGACGGGCGAACCCAGCGCGTCGAGCGACAGATGCACACCGCCTCCGGTCAGTTCGCGAACGGCCTCGTCCGCACCGGCGGGGTGCGCCGAGGCGTCCACGCACGCGGACGCGCCGAACGCCCGCGCCAGCTCCAGTGCCTGCCGCGAGATGTCGACCGCGACGACCCGGGCTCCGCACGCCACCGCGATCATCACCGCGGACAGCCCGGCCCCGCCGCATCCGTGCACGGCGACCCACTCCCCCGGCGACACCCGCCCCTGCCCCACCACGGCCCGGAACGCGGTGGCGAACCGGCACCCGAGACCGGCCGCCGTGGCGGACGACAGCCCTTCGGGCACCTCGACCAGGTTGACGTCGGCCTGTTCCAGCGCCACGTACTCGGCGAAGGACCCCCAGTGGGTGAAGCCGGGCTGTGTCTGCCGTTCACAGACCTGCTGGGCGCCGGCCGCGCAGGCGGAGCACCGGCCGCAGGCGCAGACGAAGGGCACGGTGACCCGGTCGCCGGCACGCCAGTTGTGGACGCCGGATCCCACCGCCTCGACCACTCCGGCCAGTTCGTGTCCGGGTACGTGAGGGAGGACGATGTCCGGATCGTGGCCCATCCAGCCGTGCCAGTCGCTCCGGCACAGCCCCGTGGCCTCGACCCGGACCACGGCGCCCCCGGCCGAGGGGGTGGGCTCCGGCAGGTCCCGGACACGGGCCTCCTGCCCGAACTCCTCGAACACCACTGCCCGCATCGGCCCCGCCTCCCCTGGTCCCGGCTCGCACCGTCCGGCTCCTCGCCCGCCGAATCTACGCCCCGTCCGTGACCTTGTCCCGCTCCCGGTCGCCCGCTCCGGAGACGCCCTGGACGACCCGGGACTCGGCCGCGGCCGGCCTGCCGTACGTCTGGCGCGGTTCCACCTTGCGCACCCCGTGTCCCGTTCTCCTTGACCGACCCGGCCCGGGCCGCGACGGTGCGGGAGGCGGTGAGGGCGGCAGGGGCAGGGCGGAGGTCAGCGGCGCAGGGTGAGGGGCAGCGCCTCCAAGCCGCGCAGCATCATCGTGTTGCGCCAGCGGAGGTCGCTCTCCTGGCAGGCCAGGGTCGTTCCGGGGAAGCGGGCGAGGAGCGCGGTGAGCGCGATCTCGGTCTCCAGCTTGCCGAGCAGGGCCCCGAGGCAGCGGTGGATGCCACCGCCGAAGGCGAGATGGCCGGCGTCCGGGCGGTCGAGGATGAGGCGGTCGGGGTCCTGGAAGCGCGCCGGGTCGCGGTTGGCCGCGCCGAGGGACAGCAGCACGAACTCGTCCTGCGGGATCTCCACCCCGCCGACGTCCACCGGCTCGGTGGTGAAGCGGGTGGTGGCCATACAGATGGGGGAGTCGTAGCGCAGGAACTCCTCGACGGCCCTGGGCATCCGGGTGGGATCGGCGCGCAGCCAGGCGGCCTGGCCGGGATCGCGCAGCAGCGCGAGGCAGGAGGTGCCCAGCAGGTTCACGGTGGTCTCATGCCCGCCGATCAGCAGCAGGGCGACCATGCCCACGATCTCGTCGTCCGTCAGCTCCCCGCGCTCGCGGGCCGCCAGCAGCTCGGTGAGCAGATCGGCGGGACGGTCATCGCGGCGGATACGCCGGTCGGCGATGGCCAGGACGTACGAGCCCATCTCCTGGACGGCTCGCCGGAACGCCGCGTGGCCGCCCTCCTGGGTGACGATGGCGGTCGACCACTTCCGGTAGAGGTCGCGGTCCTCGGGCGGGAAGCCGAGCAGTTCGCAGACGACAAGGATCGGCAGCGGGAAGGCGAAGTCACGTACCAGGTCCACCGTGGCGGTGGTGGTGCGGGTCGTGTGGCGCGCGGCTGCCGCGTCCAGCCCGTCGAGGAGTTCGAGGGTGATGCGCTCGACCATCGGCCGCATCGCCTCGACCCGCTTGCGGCTGAACGCCGCCTGGACCACGCGGCGGAGGCGGGTGTGGTCGGGCGGATCGCTGCTGAGCATATGGGTGATCTCGGCGCCCAGGTTGACGCCCTCGACCCGGCTGTCGGCCAGGGCCTGGGCGCGCCGCACGTCCTGCGCGAAGCGGCGGTCGACGAGCGCGGCCCGGACATCGGCGTAGCGCGGGATGATCCACAACCGCAGGCCGCCGTCGCTGTGCAGCACGGAGACCGGGGCCGATTGCCGCATCCTGGCCAGGGTCGGGTACGGGTCGCTGAGGAACGTCGGCGGGTTCTGGCGCGGTTCTGTCGTCTCGGGCTTGTCCGGCCGGGGACTGTTCGGCCGGGGTGCTGCCGTAGCTGTGGTCATGATGTTTTCCTGTCCTCACCGGTACGGCCGGCGCCGTAGCGGGGTGCCGGGCGTGGCACCCCGCTACGGCGCTGCCTGGGCTCACTGCAGAGGCGACTTCTTCTCCGTGTTCTTCTTCGTGCGGGTGGTGCAGCTCCGCGCCGGGGCGTTCGGCCGGACCGGGACCGCCTTGTCCAGGGCGGCCTGGGTGTCCGGATGAATGATGATCCCGCGCTCCCGCTCGGTGGCGCTGATGGGGTCGACGCGCAGTCCGTGACGCTTCATGGGGTTGACCTTTCTTCGGTATGGTGGACGGGGTGGTACGAGCCGGTCCGCCCGCTGTTGCGGCGGTCGGCGGTTCTGGGGGAGGCGCGCAGCGTGTCATCGGCGTAGCGCACCATGGCGGCCCAGGCGGCGGCGTGTCCGGCTGGGTCACGGCCCACGTCGTGTCCGCCGCCGAGCCACCGGACGCGATGCGGGACGTCACGGCGCCGCAGCGCGGCGAGATAGCGCTCGATCTGCTCCGGAGGGCACTTCTCGTCGTCCGCCGAGGCGGCGAGGAAGAGCGGGCCGCGTACGCGGCCCACATAGGTCATCGGGCAGGCCGCGCGATAGCGGTGTGGCACCTGCTCGGGGGTGCCGCCGAAGAGGCGGTCGTCGACCTCCCGCAGCGCCGGCGTCGTCGCCCGGTACGCCGCCGTGTAGTCGGCCACCGGGGCGACGGCCAGCCCCACGTCCCACAGCCGGGGCTGGACGCCCATCGCCAGCAGCGTCAGATAGCCGCCCCAGGAGTAGCCGCACAGGCCGGTACGGCCCGGCTCCGAGACTCCCGTGTCGATGAGGTGGCCGCGCACCGCGGCGAGGTCTTCGAGCTGGGCGAGGCCGACCCGGTGGCCGAAGTCGTCCCGCCAGCGGGGGCCGTAGCCCGTCGAGCCGCGGTAGTTGGTGCGCACCACGGCGAATCCGGCCCGGACCAGGGCCTCGGTCCGGGCGTCATAGGCGTCCCGGTCGTGGGTGTGGGGCCCGCCGTGGACGAGGAAGACCGTCGGCCAGGGGCGGTGGCCCGCCCTGCGGCCGGGCGGGGTGGCCACAAAGCTGTGGATCTGCCCGTACGGCCGACGTGTCCACAGCTCGCGGCGCCTGGATCCGGTCGTTCCGCCGGGCGCCGTGCCGCGTGACGCCGTCGTGGAGCGGCCGGAGCGGCCGGAGCGGTCGGGACGTTCCGGGGGTTCCGGGTGCTCCGCACTGTCCGGTCTTTCGGGGCTTTCCGGGCCTTCCGGGTGGCAGATCAGTGGCCGGGGCGGTTCGCCGTCGCGGCTCCACAGGCAGTGGACCGTGCGGTCGGGTGCGCAGGAGAAGTCGATGATCGTGCCCTCGGGCGTGGGAAGCACCGTCGTCGTACCGCGGTCGAGGTCGGCGAGGAGCAGGCGGCTGCGGCCCGCCCGGTCCTGCTGGACCAGCGCCGTGCGGTCGCGCCCGTACCAGCAGGCGGTGATCTCCGTATCGAAGTCGAGGGCGGAGCCGGGACCGTGCGTACGGATCCCCTCGCCCTGTCGCCAGAAGGCCAGGGTGTAGCGGCCCGCGCGTTCGAGGACGAGCAGCAGTTCCGGCCGTGCGGTGGTGAGGTCCGGGCGGAAGCCCAGCGCCCACACCGCGCCGCCGTCGCCGTCCTCCGCTGCACCGGGGATGGCGTCCACGAGGACGCCGGAGGCCGGTGACCACAGCCGGACCGCGGCCGGTCCGGCCGGGCACCCCGCGGTGGCCAGCAGTCGGCCGCCGGGGGCCAGGCCCACCACTGCCGCATAGCCGGGCTGTTCGGCCACCAGGCGGGCGCGCTCGCCCGGTCGGCCGAGGTAGTACCGCGAGCGGTCCGCGACCCCGACGCCGACGGCGGCGAGGCCGCTGCGGGGGTCGAAGGCCAGGCCGTGCATCCGTCCGGCGGGGACGCCGTCGAGCGCCGGGCGCGGGTGCCCGCCCTCGAACGGCCCGCGCAGCCAGCGTCCTTGACCGCTGGGAGCGGCGTCGAACCACCACAGGCCGTGGCCATCCGGCTCGATGGTGGCGGTCTCCACACCCAGCGGTGCGGTGGTCGCCTGGCGGCGATGGCCTGTCGTCAGATCCCAGGCCACGATCTGCGGGAGACCGTCCACATACCGGGTCTCGACCGCTCGCCGTACGTCGCGGGCGGCGAAGGACGGGACGTGCACCGGCGTTCCGATACCGCCGCTCATCGCCGTCCCTCCCTTCGTCGGTGTCCGCTTCCGCCGCCGGTGGCCTTGGCTGTGGTGGGCTCCGACGGCCATCACACTGCCGGACGGGCGGGCTGCGTGGCAGGGAAGAAAGCGCAGCGGCACCGACAGTGAGCTGCTGCCGGCCCTTCCCTGGCACCGGACGGTGGACGGGCGACAGGGTGCGGGGGCGACCACATGGCCCGGACCCACCGAGGAGAAAGGGGCGACCCGATGACGATCGCGGCGACCCGGCCCGGCGCAGCCCCCGTCCCACCCGGCGGAGCGCCGAAGGGCACAGCGGGTGGCAGGCCGAGCCGTGCGCTGACGACGGTCTATGTCGCGGGCGCGGTGTCGGCGTTGGGCACCCAGATGACCATGCTCGCGCTGCCCTGGCTGGTGCTGGAGACCACCGGCTCGGCCACCCGGGCCGGCCTGGTCTTCGCGGTCCAGGTGCTGCCCATGGCGCTGCTCGGCTTCGCGGGCGGAGAGGTCATCCAGCGCCTGGGCGCCCGCCGGACCATGGTCGTCTCCGATCTCGCCCGCGCTCCGGTGGTGGCGCTGATCCCGCTGCTGCAGACCATGGGCGCGCTCAATCTGGCCGTCCTCGTGGCGATCGTCGCGGCGCTCGGGGCGCTGGCCGTTCCGTACCACGCGGCACAGCGGGTGCTGGCGATGGAACTGCTGAGCCCGCACGCCCGCTCTCTGGCCCGCGCCAACAGCGCGCTGACAGGTGTGCAGCACGGCTCCGCGTTCGCCGGACCGGCGCTCGCGGGCGCGCTGATTCCGCTGGTGGGGACCACATCGGTGGTGTGGCTGGACGCGGCCACGTTCGCCTTCTCCGGGTTGCTGCTGCTGCGCCGCGTCCCGGCAGGGGGTGGCGGGGCCGGAGGGTCCGCGGCCGGGCCCCGCGGCCTGTGGGCGGGGGTGCGGCATCTGTGCGGCGACTGGTTCCTGAGCCGGGCGATGCTGTCCACCGTGGTGTTCGGGCTGATGCTGCGAACCCTGATGATCACCATGCCGGTGCTGGCGTTCGCCCGGTTCGAGGGGGACGCCAGGGTCGGCGGCCTGCTGATCGCCACCCTTGGTGCCGGTGGCCTGGTGGGCTCGGTGGCCGCCTATGTGCTGGCGGCACGGGTCGCCCCCGTACGACTCGCCTGTACGGCCCTGGTCTGCGTCGCTCTGCCCCTGTGGACGCTCCTGGTGCCCGTGCCGGCCAGCGTGCTCGTCGTCGCCGTCGGCCTGTCATCGGCCGCCGCGCCCCTGGCGAACGCGCCGCTGATGGGCCTGCTCTCCGCCCGGCTGCCGGACGGCTTCGGGCCCAAGGTGTTGCAGGCCGTGGTCACGATCAGCACCCTGGCCGGGCCGCTGGGCTTCCTGGCCGCGGGCGTCGTGCTGGACCGGGCCGGTGTCGCGGCGGCCCTGTGGGGCGTCGCCGCGCTCGCGACGTTCGGCAGCGGCAATCTGATCCTGGCCCTGCGCCGCCTCCAGGCCACCGGGGACCCGGACTGACCTGGCTGCCGCTCGACCGGATGCTGGACACGGTCCTCGACCCGTTGATCGCCTTCAACTGCGAGAACCCGGCCTTCGCCGTCCTCACCCACGGCTCCGAGATCCCGGGCGTGATCACCCGGGAGCACGACGCCGTGCACGCCACCATGCCCAGCAGGACCGAACAGCTCCTCAGCGCCTACCTGCCGGAACTCCCGGCCGGCCAGGCCGCGCGCACCGCCGAGATGGCCTTCGTCCTGTTCAAGGCCGGCCTCGACCTGAGCATGTCGCACGAGGGCGCCGAACGAGAGGCCCGTATCAAGGAGTTGAAGACCGTGGTGTACCGCTACCCGGAGCCCTTGGTGTGCGACTCGCCCGATGCGGGGACGTCGAGGGACGTCGATACCCCCTAGGGGTATAATTGAATGCGAGCAGGCGCACCGGGCTCCCCGGCGCCCTCTCGTGCCACACCCGCCACACCCGCCATATCTGCCACATTCACTGTGCCTGCGAAGAGGAGAACGTCATGACCGCCGAAACCGACACGCCCCGGACCACCGGCTCCTGCTGCTCGTCCACCGGTTCCTGCGACGACGGGGCGGCCGACGTCCAGGTGGGCGTCACCACCGTCTACGAGGTGAAGGGCATGACCTGCGGTCACTGCGAGGGGGCGGTGTCCGAGGAGATCTCCGGGATCGAGGGGGTCAGCTCCGTGAAGGCGGAGGCCGCGACCGGCCGCGTGACCGTCGCCTCCGCCGCGCCGCTGACCGAGGACGCCGTACGCGCCGCCGTCGACGAGGCCGGCTACGAGCTCGTGGGCCTCGCCTGAGACCCGCCGCCCACGGCAGGCGCGCACCGGCAGCCGGTGGCCGCGCGTCCCGCGCGCCGTCCAGCACCTCCCGTCGGGCCGGTTCCGTCACCAGGGACAGCGGATACTGGTGGGGAAACGGCCCGACTGCTCGACCCAGGAGTCCGCACACATGGCCAGCACCACGGCAGCCGAGGCCCCGGCCGCGGAGACCTCCGATGCCGAGCTCACGATCGGCGGGATGACCTGCGCCTCGTGCGCGGCCCGCGTCGAGAAGAAGCTCAACCGGATGGACGGAGTCACCGCCACCGTCAACTACGCGACCGAGAAGGCCCGCGTGTCCTACGGCGCCGGTACCACGCTGGACGATCTCGTCAGCACCGTCGAGAAGACCGGCTACACAGCCCGGCCCGTAGCCCGCCCCGCACCCGCGCCGCACGGCCCGGCACCCCAGGGCGAAGCTCCGGCCCGCACCACCTCGGCGGACCGGGCGGGCGAAGGCGTGAATCCCCGCGACGCGGCAGACCGCGAGGGCGCCGATGCCCCCGCCACGGCCGGCCACCACGCTCCCGAACCCGGCACCGCGGCCGGCCATCACACCGCCGATGCCTCCGTCGCTGCCGGCCACCACGCCACCGAACCCGGCGCCACAACCGAGAAGCACGCCGACGAACCCGGCGCCACAGCCGAAGAGCACGCCGAGGACCGGGAGGCCGACCTCGGCCTCACCGCGCTCCGGCAGCGCCTCCAGGTCTCGGGGCTGCTCGCCGTGCCGGTCGTCCTGATGGCCATGGTCCCCGCCCTCCAGTTCGACAACTGGCAGTGGCTCTCCCTCACTCTCGCCGCCCCCGTCGTCGTCTGGGGCGGGCTGCCCTTCCACCGCGCCGCCTGGGCGAACCTGCGGCACGGGGCCGCGACGATGGACACCCTGGTGTCGATCGGCACGCTGGCCGCCTTCTGCTGGTCGGTCTGGGCCCTGTTCCTCGGGGACGCGGGCATGCCCGAGATGCGGCACGGGTTCGACGTCACCGCCTCCGGGTCCGACCCCTCCTCGACCATCTACCTGGAGGTGGCGGCAGGCGTCGTCGGCTTCATCCTGCTGGGCCGCTATCTGGAAGCACGGGCCAAGCGGAAGGCGGGCTCCGCACTGCGCGCCCTGCTCCGTATGGGCGCGAAGGACGTCACGGTCCTCCGCCCGGCCGGGCCACCGGGGCACGGGACCACGGAGGTGCGCATCCCCGTCGGCCGTCTGCTCGTCGGCGACCGCTTCGTCGTGCGGCCCGGTGAGAAGATCGCCACCGACGGGACGGTCGTCGAAGGCTCCTCCGCCGTCGACGCCTCCATGCTCACCGGGGAATCCCTTCCGGTGGACGCCGCCCCCGGCGACTCCGTCACCGGCGCCACCCTCAACGTGTCCGGACGGCTGGTCGTCGAGGCCACCCGTGTCGGCGCCGACACCCAGCTGGCCCGGATGTCCCGGCTCGTCGAGGACGCACAGAGCGGCAAGGCGGCCGCCCAGCGCCTCGCGGACCGCATCTCCGCGGTCTTCGTCCCCGTGGTCCTGCTGATCGCCCTGGGGACTCTGGTCGCCCAGCTGCTCGCCACCGACGACATCACGGGCTCGTTCACCGCCGCCGTGGCCGTACTGATCATCGCCTGTCCCTGCGCCCTGGGGCTCGCCACGCCCACGGCCCTCATGGCGGGCACCGGCCGGGGCGCCCAGCTCGGCATCCTCATCAAGGGCCCCGAGGTCCTTGAGACCGCCCGGAGGGTCGACACGGTCGTCCTCGACAAGACCGGAACGGTCACCACGGGGCACATGACCCTCGGACGCGTCCACACCGCGCCCGGCACGGCCGAGGCCGACGTACTCCGCCTCGCCGGGGCCCTCGAACACGCCTCCGCGCACCCGGTGGCCCGCGCGGTCGCCGCCGGAGCCGCGGCCCGCACGGGCGCGACGCTCGCGGCCTCGGTGGACTTCACCGACGTCCCCGGCCTCGGGGTACGCGGCACCGTCGAAGGACACCACGTACTGGCCGGCCGGCCGCAGCTCCTCGCCGACGCCCGGATCGCCCTCCCGTCCTCCCTGGCCGACGCCCTTGCCGACGCGGCGGGCCAGGGACGCACGACCGTCGTCGTGGCCTGGGACGGACTGGCCAGGGCCGTGCTGGAGGTGGCCGACACGGTGAAGGAGAGCAGCGCAGAGGCCGTCGCGGAACTCCGCGCGCTGGGCCTCGACCCGATCCTGCTGACCGGCGACAACCGGGCCGCCGCGGACGCCGTTGCCCGCGCGGTCGGAATCGACACGGTCCACGCGGAGGTGCTGCCGGAGGACAAGGTCGAGGTCGTGCGGCGCCTCCAGGCCGAGGGCCGGTCCGTCGCGATGGTCGGGGACGGCGTGAACGACGCGGCGGCCCTCGCCGTGGCCGATCTGGGCCTGTCGATGGGGACCGGGACCGATGCCGCGATCGAGGCGGGCGACCTCACGCTGGTTCGTGGAGATCTCAAGGTGGCCCCTGCCGCCATCCGGCTGTCGAGGCGTACCCTGTCCACCATCAGAAGCAACCTCTTCTGGGCGTTCGGCTACAACGTGGCCGCACTGCCACTCGCCGCGTTCGGGCTGCTCAGCCCCATGATCGCGGGTGCGGCAATGGCGTTCTCGTCGGTCTTCGTCGTGACGAACAGCCTGAGGTTGCGCTCCTTCACATGATTTCCACAAAGAGACTTAGATCACACCGATTTGAGGGTAACCATCTGATGGGTTGGTGAGTCTAAGAGTGCGATGCCAAGGATGTCTTGGGGGACGTCCGATGGAGTGTCTTGGGGGACGCTCCTGGCAAGTGTTGGCCGGGGCACGTGCACCGGGGAGCTTTGAGCGGCCCTCCCGTACGTACCCCGGCGGCCGCACAGCAGGACCGAACTGAATACGTACCACCTGAATAACAACGGGAGTTCAGGCTCCCTGCAGACGCCCGGCCGGATCCCGTGGGGGGAATCCGCTCCGGGATATGGGAAACGCCCTGTCCGTCGACCCGTGGGGGGATCGACGGCGGGGCGTTTCTCGCGTGCGCGGCGCGAGCGCGGCAGCCGGGGCAGCCGGCTACCCGTGGAGCCGCGGAGCCTCCGTCGGACCGGGAGCCGCGCCCGGAACGCCGAATCGCCCCGGACACCGCGCTCTGGCTGGAACGAGCGCGGCACGCGGGGCGAAGGATGCCCGGCCGGAGCGGCCGGGGTACAGCAGCGGTTCTAAGGGCTTCAGCGGCCCTCGACCGGGACGAAGTCACGCAGGACCTCGCCGGTGTAGATCTGGCGCGGGCGTCCGATGCGGGATCCCGGCTCCTTGATCATCTCGTGCCACTGGGCGATCCAGCCGGGGAGCCGGCCGAGCGCGAACAGCACGGTGAACATCTCGGTCGGGAAGCCCATGGCCCGGTAGATAAGGCCCGTGTAGAAGTCCACGTTGGGGTAGAGGTTGCGCGAGACGAAGTACTCGTCGGAGAGCGCGTGCTCCTCCAGCTTGAGCGCGATGTCCAGCAGCTCGTCGGACTTGCCGAGCGACGACAGCACGTCGTGGGCGGCAGCCTTGATGATCTTCGCGCGGGGGTCGAAGGACTTGTACACCCGGTGGCCGAAGCCCATCAGGCGGACGCCGTCCTCCTTGTTCTTCACCTTCTGGATGAAGGAGTCGACGTCGCCGCCGTTGGCCTGGATGCCCTCGAGCATCTCCAGTACCGACTGGTTGGCGCCACCGTGCAGCGGGCCCCACAGGGCCGAGATGCCGGCGGAGATCGAGGCGAACATGTTCGCCTGCGAGGAGCCGACCAGACGCACGGTGGAGGTCGAACAGTTCTGCTCGTGGTCCGCGTGCAGGATGAGCAGCTTCTCGAGCGCGGAGACCACGACCGGGTCCGGCACGTACTCCTGGGCCGGGACGGAGAAGGTCATGCGCAGGAAGTTCTCGACGTAGCCGAGGTCGTTGCGCGGGTAGACGAACGGGTGACCGATCGACTTCTTGTACGCGTACGCGGCGATCGTCGGGAGCTTGGCCAGCAGCCGGATCGTCGAGAGGTGGCGCTGCTCCTCGTCGAACGGGTTGTGGCTGTCCTGGTAGAACGTGGACAGCGCGCTGACGACCGAGGACAGCATGGCCATCGGGTGGGCGTCGCGCGGGAAGCCGTCGAAGAAGCGCTTGACGTCCTCGTGCAGCAGCGTGTGCTGGGTGATCTCGTTCTTGAAGGCCGACAGTTCGTCGACCTTCGGAAGGTCACCGTTGATCAGCGTGTAGGCGACCTCGAGGAACGTCGAGCTCTCGGCGAGCTGCTCGATCGGGTATCCGCGGTACCGCAGGATGCCCTGCTCGCCGTCGAGGTAGGTGATGGCGGATTTGTACGCGGCCGTGTTGCCGTATCCGCTGTCCAGCGTGACCAGGCCCGTATTGGCCCGGAGCTTCCCGATATCGAAGCCCTTGTCGCCGACGGTGCTGTCGATCACCGGGTAGGTGTACTCGTCATCGCCGTACCGCAGTACTACAGAGTTGTCGCTCTCGCTCACGTCATCCCTCACCGACGTAGTGCCTCTTCTTCGAGGTGCCCTGACTGTCTCCACCCTCCCCCATTTGGCTCAGGAGAGTGCACTCGGGGTCGTCCATTGGACCTACTGGCGGCACTGAGTGCCGTCAACTTTCTCATCCTGCCCCCTGAGATCCGGTTCCGGAAGGGCTCAGTGATGTTTCCCACCGTTTTGATCGATCATTTTTTCGGAGGAGTCTTCGACCGTTCCGCCGCGGAGCCGGAAATCCAGCGCCGTACAGCGTCTGCCTGCGGAAACAGTGCGGACGGCCTGGCCGATGGCCTTGCGCGAACCGACGAGTACGACCAGCTTCTTGGCCCTGGTCACAGCGGTGTACAGCAGGTTCCGCTGGAGCATCATCCAGGCGCTGGTGGTGACCGGGATGACGACCGCCGGGTACTCGCTGCCCTGCGAGCGGTGGATGGTCATCGCGTAGGCGTGGGCGAGTTCGTCCAGTTCGTCGAAGTCGTACGCGATCTCCTCCTCCTCGTCCGTGAGGACCGTCAGCTTCTGCTCGTCGGCGTCGAGAGCGGTGACGACGCCGACCGTGCCGTTGAAGACGCCGTTCTCCCCCTTGTCGTAGTTGTTCCGGATCTGGGTCACCTTGTCGCCGACCCGGAAGACCCGGCCGCCGAACCGCTTCTCCGGCAGGTCGGGGCGGCCCGGGGTGATGGCCTGCTGGAGCAGCCCGTTGAGATGGCCGGCACCTGCCGGTCCCCGGTGCATCGGGGCGAGAACCTGCACGTCACGGCGGGGGTTCAGGCCGAACTTGGCCGGGATCCGACGGGCCGCGACATCCACGGCGAGCACCCCGGCGTCCTCCGTCTCGTCCTCCACGAAGAGGAAGAAGTCGTCCAGCCCCTGGGTCAGCGGCGGCACTCCGGAGTTGATGCGGTGGGCGTTGGTGACGACGCCGGACTTCTGGGCCTGCCGGAAGATGGTGGTCAGCCGGACCGCCGGGACCGGGCCGCCGTCGGCGAGCAGATCCCGCAGCACCTCCCCCGCTCCGACCGAGGGCAGCTGGTCCACATCGCCGACCAGCAGCAGATGGGCACCGGGTGCCACCGCCTTGACGAGCTTGTTGGCGAGCAGCAGGTCGAGCATCGACGCCTCGTCGACGACGACCAGATCGGCGTCCAGCGGCCGGTCACGGTCGTACGCGGCGTCCCCGCCCGGCTTCAGCTCCAGCAACCGGTGAACGGTGGACGCCTCGGCACCGGTCAGCTCCGAGAGCCGCTTCGCGGCCCGTCCGGTGGGGGCGGCCAGCACCACCTTGGCGTTCTTCGCGCGGGCCAGCTCGACCACGGAACGGACGGTGAACGACTTCCCGCAGCCGGGGCCGCCCGTGAGGACGGCGACCTTCTTGCTGAGCGCGAGCCGGACGGCCGCCTCCTGCTCGGGGGCCAGCGTCGCCCCCGTACGCCGCGCGAGCCAGGCCAGCGCCTTCTCCCAGTCGACGTCCTGGAAGCCCGGCATACGGTCCTCCGGCGTCCGCAGCAGGCGCTGCACCTGGGCGGCCAGGGAGATCTCGGCGCGGTGGAAGGGGACCAGGTACACGGCGGTGACGGGCTGCCCGTCCTCGGGACCCGGCACCTTCTCCCGCACGACGCCCTCGGGGTCCTCCGCGAGCTCGGCCAGGCAGTCGATGACGAGCCCGGTGTCGACCTGGAGCAGCTTCACCCCGTCGGCGATCAGCCGCTCCTCGGGGAGGAAGCAGTGCCCCTGGTCCGTGGACTGCGAGAGGGCGTACTGGAGGCCCGCCTTGACCCGCTCGGGACTGTCGTGCGGGATCCCGACGGCCTGGGCGATGCGGTCGGCGGTGAGGAATCCGATGCCCCAGACGTCGGCGGCCAGCCGGTACGGCTGGTTCTTCACGACCGAGATCGAGGCGTCCTCGTACTTCTTGTAGATGCGGACGGCGATGGAGGTGGAGACGCCGACGCTCTGGAGGAAGACCATCACCTCCTTGATCGCCTTCTGTTCCTCCCAGGCCGCGGCGATCATCTTCGTCCGCTTCGGGCCCAGTCCGGGCACCTCGACGAGCCTTTTGGGATGCTGCTCGATGATGTCCAGGGTGTCGACACCGAAGTGGGTGGTGATCCGGTCGGCCATGACCGGCCCGATCCCCTTGATCAGGCCGGAACCGAGGTAGCGGCGGATGCCCTGGATGGTGGCCGGGAGGATCGTCGTGTAGTTCTCGACGGTGAACTGCTTGCCGAACTGCGGGTGGGAACCCCAACGGCCCTCCATGCGCAGCGACTCACCGGGCTGCGCGCCCAGCAGCGAGCCGACGACGGTGAGCAGATCGCCCGCCCCACGGCCGGTGTCGACGCGGGCGACCGTGTACCCGTTCTCCTCGTTGGCGTAGGTGATCCGCTCCAGGACGCCTTCGAGGACGGCGGTGTTGGACATGGTGCCGACGGTACCGGGCGGGTCCGACAGCGGGACGCATCGGCCCGGAGCCGGTCGCCCGGATCCCGTCCGCCGGGCACGGACCGGCGGACGCCGGTCGCGTGTCAACGCGACCGTACGGGAGGGGGACGTACGAGCAGGGCCGATAAGCGCTGGTCCAGAACGCGCCCGACGGCCAATGATGTGCCCATGGCTCTGACCGACACCCTGCGGCGCGTGGACGCCGACCTTGCCGCCGGACGCATACCCATGGCCCGCATGCGTCTTCGCGGGCTGGTGGCCGCCTACCCCGCGAGCCGGGAGGTGCGCCGGCGCCTGGGGGAGATCTACCGCCTCTACGGCGAACCGGAGCAGGCCGGCCGGTGGATGTACCTGGAGGAGGACCGCGACCCGGCCGAGACGGCCGCCTTCGAGCAGCGGTACCACCTGCCCGCGCCGCGTATGAAGGCCGTGGCCTGGCGCGGACCGGAGTCCCTGGCCGGATCCGCCTTCGCCGAGGAGCAGTTGGCCGCGCTCCGCACAGCGTGCTCGACGGCGGCGGGCCGGCCCGTCGACTGGGACACGGTCACCGGTGAGGAGCAGCCGGAGAGGAGTGCCGCGCTACGTGCCGCAGGGTGCACGGGAGCGTTCCTGCTGGTCGCGGGCTTCCTGGCGATCTGGGTGAACGGGCTTGTCGACCTCTTCGACTGATCTCGCGGTCATGGATCTCGCCTTGCGGGGCTCTCGGTGTCCGGATCGAGGCTGTTCGCGTCCGGCCACGCCCCTCGGCACTCAGCGACCTGGAGAACCTCCCGCAGTGACTCACTGAGGCGACTGGCGAGGAAGTGCAGTTCCACCCCGGTGACCTTCCTGTCCGCCAGCAGGTCGGCGGCGTGGTCGATTAGGTCACCCGCCATGCCGAGCCGGATGTCTTCGATGCTCGCGGCCATCCGTGACACGGGACCGGTGCCGTCCCCCAGCACATAGCTGGGCTTCCCCTCCGCCCCCGTCCCGGGCAGCAACCTGAACGTGTGGCCTTCGTACCGCTTCCCGGTCACGCGGCTGCCTCCGCTCCGTGGGCGGACAGGACCAGCCCCACGTCCACACCCTGCACCGCGTGCCAGACGGTGCGCCGCCCGCGTCGGGCCTCGGCCACCTGCCGCTCGTGCGCGGCGAGGTAGGGCCGCACCAGCGGGCTGTCCTCCCCGCGCAGCGGACGTCGCCCGCTGCCGCGGGTGGTGGGGCCGGCCGCCTGCATGCCGGGTTCCGGTGGGGCGGGGGCGGGTGCGAGTGCCTTGCACAGCCGCCGCAACGGCGACTCTGCGAAGCGACGGACGAGTTCTCTCATGACGGCGTGCTCCTCACTCTGACTGCTTACCCACGAACGGATGCGTTCCGTAGCGAACTCATCACAGGGTGGGGCTGCGCGTGACTACGCTCCAGGGGTTCGGGCTTGACAGCCTGCCTGTCAGGAAAGGAACTGAGCCGGTGGCGGAGGAGCGGAAACCCCGCACGCAGAGGGAGAAGTACGGCGAGGAGATCAGGCTGCGACGAGTGGCGGCGGGCCTGACACAGGAGGCTCTGGGCGGCCAAGTCGTATGCTCACCGACGCTGATCAGCCACTACGAGGCGGGGCGACGGCTGCCGAAGCCGGACGACGCTCGCCGTATCGATGTCGCGCTGAACACTGATGGCTTCTTCGCCCGCTGGACGGAGGATCTGGAATCCAAGTTCCCCCACTACTTCGCGGAGGTGGCGGAACTGGAGCGCGAAGCTACGGAGATCCGTCAGTACGGAGCGGCGCTCATCCCTGGTCTGCTGCAAACAAGGGACTACGCCAGAGCCGTCTACAGGGCGTATCACCCCAACTATCGAACCGACGACCTTGACGAGTTCCTTGTCAACCGTCTTCAGCGCGGCCAGTTGCTCACCTCATCATCAACTCCCATCGCCTGGACACTGCTCGACGAGGCAGCGCTGAGGCGAAGGATCGGCGGACGTCAGACCATGGCGGACCAGCTGCACAAGGTGGCCGACATGGCCGAATCGGGTCGCCTGCGCCTTCACGTCCTGCCGTTCGCATCTGGGGCTCATCCGCTTCTCGAAGGTTCTGTCTACTTGCTGAAGTTCTCGGACGCAGCACCGCTGGCATACGTCGAGGGGCTGCACAGTGGACAACTGCTCGACAGTCCAGCACGGGTTGACGCCTGCCACACCGCCTACACACTCGCCCTGGGCGCTGCGGCCCCGAGCGAGGATTCCGTGGCCCTCGTCAGATCCATCGCAGAGGAGCACGAGCATGCCTAGCACCGACCATGGCATTGCCTACGCCGGAACACTCGGCAGTTGGCGCAAGTCCAGCTACAGCGGGGGATCGGGCGCCGAGTGCCTGGAAGTCGCCGTCGGAAACCCCGATGTCCCCGTGCGTGACAGCAACTCTCCACACGGGCCCGTCATCACCTTCTCCGCCCCCCACTGGACAACTTTCGTCGCCGCCGTCGTGGACGGTCAGTTCGACATCTGAGTGCCCCCGGCGCTCGGGCCCCGAAGCTCGGGATTCGAAGGCCGGAACGGGCCGGTTCACTCTTTCGTGGGTACGGGGACGAGTCCGGGCCCGACGCTTGAGCTTCGGGATTCGGGGGCCGGGACACGGGCCCCGAGGTTCGAGCGATGCTTACTTCCGGGAGGGAAAGGAAGGGGGTTGGGAAAACCTCCCCACCCTCCCGAACCCGTCACGGCCAGCAAGTATGACTAATCGTGACCAACTTGCAGCGCGGCGTCACGACTGCTTACGGTGCGCTCAACGAATCGACCCCGACGCGGTGTTGTCGCACCGGCCGGGGCCTCACCCCAAGATCGAAAGAGCGATCTCGTGGCTACCGAGAACCTTAGTCCCGCCCTGCCTGCACCCGCAGCTTCGCGCCCTTACGCCAAGGCTCACCCCGGCTACGGCAAGCGCACCACACCCGAACAACGATCGCCCCGACCCGATGACTTCGCGCTGCTCCCGGAGCGGGAGCGGTACGTCGCCGGGTACGTCGACCGGCTGCCCGAGGGGGGCGCCATGGACGTCAAGTCGCTGGCCAAGTCACTCCCCCTGTACGGCCAGATGGCCGTCGGCAGCGCGTTGCGCGCCCTGGGCGTGGCCGGTCATCTGCGGCGCGTACGGTGCCAGGTCGTGGGCGAGGGCGGCCAGAGCCGGTGGGTCACCCGCACCTTCTGGTCCCGCACCGCCCACGACAGCGAGTGGTGGGACACCTTCACCCGGACCGGTACCGTCGGCCACCAAGCCGCCTCAGTGAGCGGCCCGGATGAAGGCGAGCCGGTAAAGCCACCGCAGTCCTCCCCCGCATCGCCCCCGCCTCTCGTACCCCCGCAGCGGGCAGCCTCCACGAAGAGCCAGGCCGGTCACTCACCCGCCTACCTCGCCCTCGCCCGACTCGGCCGTACCGACCCGCGCCTGACCCTGTCCGCAGCTGACTGCACGGTGCTCGAAGGGCTGGCCGCCGCATGGCTGGACCGGGGCGTGAACACGGACTACCTCGTCCAGGCCCTCACCGCCGGACTTCCCGCCCAGGTCGGCTCGCCCATCGGCTTCGTACGCCGTCGGCTCACCGACAAGATCCCGCCACGCCTCCCTGTTGAGAATTCGACAGCCGCCCATGCGGCACATGTTCACCGCGTCATGATGGAGTGCACCGAATGCGGTGTGCCCGGCCCGCCCGAAGCCCTCCCCGACGGCCTCTGTCGCCCCTGCCGCACGTCGTCCGCGCCGAATGTTGACGCAGCAGCCTCGAGCGCCACCGCCGAAGGACCCGCAGGCCCGGACATCCACGCAACGGTCGCCAACCTCCGCAACCTGATGCGAACACCCTGACCCTGCCCGAAACCGGACGGCAACCCGGGCCGGCCTCGGGCAGACGGTAAAACTCGGCGATACCGTCTTGGTATGGCAACCGAGCGCTTCTCGATCAGCATGCCCGCCGAAATTCGTGACCGGATCAGAGAACACGCCGCAGACGCCGGACTCGATGTCTCCACATTCCTGACCATTGCCGCGCAGGCACAAATGGATCAACAGGATCGCGTCAGGGAGATCTTCAAGCCCTACAAGGAAGCCCGCACGGAAGCCGAGAAGCTGGCGGGTACCGGCACATGGGCAGGGGACGAGATCGAGCTGAGCAGGCAGGAGCAGGCGGAGGTGGACGCGCTTTTCGGCCGTCCGTCACAGGGTGAGGCCACGGCGTGAACCTGGTCGCCTACGACGGGGGCATGCTGCTGGCTCTGGTGGACCAGAACCCTCGGGCGCCCGCCCCGCACAAGGGCTTCGTCGCGGCCGGCGGGCACCAGCCGATCGTGCCCGGCCCCGCCCTGTCACAAGCCTGGCGTACGAGCCCGAAAACCGCTTACGCCTGGCGGTGGCGGCGGGAACGCACACCCGCCGCCACCGCCACCAGGCCGTCACGAAGCCCCGTCGGCTACGGGCGCTTCCCCTTCGCGTCCACGACCGCACGCTGGAGGACCGCTGTGGTCCCCAGCACCTGGCCGGCCTCGATCTTGTCGATCGCCTTCGTCGCCACGTTGCGCACCCCGATGAGTTCGAGGGTCTTCTTGTCGAAGATCAGCTCATCGCGGACCCCCGGGTTGTACGAGTCGTAGCGCGCCACCGCGACACCGTGACGGCCCTCTGCGTTGACCGCGTCGGGCACGACGACCACACCGGGGATCTTCGCGGCGGCGCGGAAGAACGCGGCGCTGACGTCCGGCGGCATCATCGACTCGTGGAGGAGGTCACCGACGAGGACGAACGCGTCCTGGTCGGGATTGCGCTCCTCGTCGCTCTCGTCCCCCTGGGAGCGCAGCCACTTCAGCATGGCGTCCGCGTCCGTCGGCAGCGCCTGGAGGCGCCGGTAGTGGGTGCTCGTCCCGTAGCCGGGCTCACCGGGCGCCGGGGCGGGTTCCAGCTCCCTCCCGTCGCTGAACTCGTCGCCCGGCTCCCGGGTCAGTCCCGGGCGGGTGCCGTCCACGGACCTCCAGATCTCGCGCTCGTGGAGGGGCTCGAGCTCGGCACCGATGTCGTCCGACATCGTCGCGTAGGCGACCAGGCTCCGGATGTAGACGAACTGGTCGTCCCGGATGTCGTCCGCCGGTGACTGCGCCGCGACCGTCGCGATGCGGTCGAGCAACGCCGCCGCACCGCCCTTGGTGTCGCCGTTGACCAGGGGGGCGAAGGCGTAGGTCGCCCTGCCGTCCCTGCCCACCGGGGTGCCGGAGCCGGAGCCGCCGTCCCCTCCGGTCACCGTCACTCCCGTGATCACGGCGAGGGCCAGTACGACCGCGATCGCGGGTCCCGCGACGACCGGCCGCGACCACCTCCTACGGCGGTTCGTCGTCCCGTCCTCGGCGTGGGCCTGCCTGATCTCGCGCATCACATGCTCCTTGAGCTGACGGTGACGGCCCGGGGGGAGGTCCCTCTCGGGGAGCGACGAGGTGTCGTGCGTCATCGGTTTCCCTCCTGCATGGGCAGGGCCGCATCGGTGCGGCCCTCTTTCATCTGTCCGGCGGCGCGCAGCGGTTCCCCCCGCTCGGCGGCTGCCGCGAGCTTCCGCCGGGCCCTGGACAGCCGCGAGCGCACCGTTCCCGTGGGAATGCCGAGCGCCTCGCCGGCCGCCGTGTAGTCGAGGCCCTCCCACACACAGAGCGCCAGCACCTCGCGCTCGTTGCGCCGCAGCGTGTCCAGGGCCAGCCGGACGGCGGCCAGCAACTCCGTGTCGTCGATCCGGCTCGCGACCTCGTCGGCGAAGTCCCCGACCGCGCCGCCCTGGGGGCCCGGGGGCAGACGTGACATCGCGGCGGCGTGCCGGGCCGCAGCCCGCCTGGTGTTGCGCACCATGTTCGTCGCGACCCCCAGTAACCAGGGGCGCAACGATCCGCCTTCGGCGTTCACCCGGCCCCGCAGCCTCCACGCTTCGAAGAACGTCAACGAGACCACGTCCTCGGCCATGGACCAGTTCCCCGTCAGCCGGAACGCGTGGTTGTAGACGGAACGCGCGTATCTGTCGAACAGGTCGGCGAAGGCATCCTCGTCGCCGTCCCGGATGCGGACCCGCAGTGGTCTCTCCATGTCCCCTTATCTGTCCGGGGGTTCGGGACGGTTCCCGTGACTCAAGTCACTGCAGCGGCTTCGGCCGACAGCATCTTCTGTGGGGTGGAACAAGCTGCCACCCTGGCCCCCTGGTGTCAGTGGGGACGTCTATCTTCGGCCCATGACACAGGTGGACACCGCAGCGTTCGATCACGAGTGGGCTCGCTTCGAGTCATGGCTTTCGGCGCATTCGCCCGCCGATCGAGCGGCCTTGAGAGAGCCGGCGGCCCCCAAGGCGATAGCCGGGCTGGAATCGCGGCTGGGCTTCGCCCTGCACCCGGAGCTGAGGAGGCTTCTGGAGCTTCATGACGGCGCGGCCCCGCCTGTTGCCGAGCCGGGCTCGTTCCCTCTGCCCGCCGGGACCTTTCTGCCGTTGGGGCACCGCCTGAGCGGTGTGGACGACATGGCGATGATGCACGAGATCCTCGTGGGCGTCGGCGAGAGCAACATCGAAGCCGATCTGTGGGAGGACGAGGAACTGGCTGTGAATCTGCACCTGTGCGTGCCGATCGCCCTGCCGAACGACGGGGGCGTCGCCTTCGTCGATCACCGCCCGGGGCCTTCGTACGGGCACGTGTACGAGATGGGCATCGGGTCGGGCGACCTCGACGGCACGCTCTGGGCCACCGGTCCGGCAGAGCTCTTCCGGGTCCTGGCCGACTCCCTGGAGACGGGTTCCCCCTTTCTGTACTACCGGCCGTCGACCTACGAACACGAGTCGGGCCACCACTGCGTCGAGTGGGAGATCGAAGCCTGACCCCCGGCACCCCCGGCACCCCCGGCACCAAGGCGACCGGGAGGCCGCTTCTCCCCTCAGGGCCCTTCGCGTGCGAAGGGGTCGAGAAACACACCTCGGCCACACCCAGGAAGGGCCCTCATCGGTCCTCGGACGGGTCTTGGGCAAGGGAACGAGTCCCGCACGGGGGGTCAGACCCTGGCGCTCCCCGGACGCTCCCGAACGGGACCCCAGGCAGCTCCCACACCGGCCCTGAGCTGCACAAATGGCCTCTCAGAGACTAGAGTCGGGGTCTCGGGAAGGGGGTTCCGGGTGGACCGGAACATACGCTCGGTGGACGACGTACTGAAGCTCATGGACAGCCTGTTCACGCCGGAGGCCGACCGGTGGACCGATGACGCGAGCGGCTGGTGGGACGGGTTCTACGAGGACCGCTCGAAGCCCGTGCCGTTCTTCGTGGCGAAGCCGGACGAGAGCCTCGTGTCCTACCTCGGCCAAGGTCTGATCACGCCCGGCCGTGCCCTCGATCTCGGCTGCGGACCGGGACGCAACGCGCTGCACCTCGCCTCGCGGGGGTTCGAGGTGGACGCCGTCGATCTGTCACCCCGGGCCATCGCCTGGGCCGGGGAGCGGGCCGGTGAGGCAGGAGCGGACATCCGCTTCCACTGCGGGGACGCCTTCGCCGAGGACGCGCCTGCCGGGCCGTACGACCTGGTCTACGACTCGGGCTGCTTCCACCACCTGCCGCCCCATCGGCGCGTCAGCTACCTCCAGTTGGTGGAGCGCAGCCTCGTCCCCGGCGGCCATCTCGCCCTCAGCTGCTTCGCGTCCGGCGCGATGGGTTCCGAGCTGCCCGACGCCGACTTCTACGGCGGTACGGGGCTTCAGGGCGGCCTCGCCTACACACCCGATTCACTGCGCTGGATCTTCTCCGGGATGGAGGAGATCGAACTGCGTCGGATGCGGGACGAACCGGCCGACTCCCCGTGCTTCGGTGAGGACTTCCTCTGGACCGCGCTGTTCAGGAAGCCGAACGGGCCCGATTCCCTCAGGCGTTGACCGTCGTGGCCTCGACCAGTCGTTGACCGTCGTGGCCTCGACCCCGGTGTGCAGCACGCGCAGCGGCAGCAGCGTGAGCGACGCCGCGCTCCTGGCGCTCGCTCCGGCGTGGTCCGCGTCCCCCGGGGGCCGGGCACGGCGAGCCCCCCGGTGACGACCAGGGGGCTCCTCCTCGCGGGCCGAAGCCCAGCGGTCACACCGTGAGCTTCACAGCCTCGAACCAGCTCTTGTTGTCGGTGGTGCCGACGAACATGTACTCGGGCCGGCTGTTCTTGCAGTACTGCGGGCCCCAGCCGCCGCCGCGCAACCTGGCCGAGTGGCAGACGCTGCCCTTGCCGACGTTCATGGCGAAGCCCGTCATGTACGGGGCGCCCTGCTTCGAACTGCCTATGTAGTTGTTCTTGCCGTCTGCGACGAGCGCCGTCCAGCTCGGGGCCCACTTGGCGTTGCCGCTCGTCGAACCCTGGTCGTGCAGCAGGGCGTTGGCGGAGGACCCGCCGACGTTCCACACCGCGATGTTGAGGGCCGTGATCCGCTTGCCCTGGCCCGCCGTCCCGGCCATCGTCCCGTCGCACACCGGAGCCTGCCAGCCGCTCCCGGACACGAAGGCCCGGTAACAGATGTGCCGCCCCTCGGGGTCGGCCTCGGCGAGGCTGCTCAGCGCGCCGGCAGCCGTGTTCGACGGCGCCTTCGCCGTCACGGTGGCAGGGGGCTTCCGCTCAGGCGTGACCGGCGGCGGTACGACCGCCGGTTTGGTGACCGGTGACTCGGACGGCTTCTCCTTCACCTTCACCTCCACCTGCTCCTTCTCCTTCTCCTTCTCCTTGCTCGGAGTCACGGAGGGGCTCGGCGACTTGCTGGTGTAGGTCTCCGGGTGCTCGGAGCGTTCGGTGCCCACGACCGTGCCTGCCACGTTCTGGGTGCGGTCCTTCTCGGGCTCGGGATCGTCCTGGCCCGCCACGAGGAACGGTACGGAGACCAGGATCGCGCCGATGATCGCCGCCGCCGCCAGTATCGATTTCTTCGGCCGGCTGCCGAGCGGCTCGGTTTCCGTGCGCGTACCCGCGCCCGCGCTGCCGCTGACCGCCGCCGCCGCGACTGCGGTGTCCGGGGACCCGTCGACGGTACCGGTGGCCGCGGGCGCCGCGGCCGGGTCGGAGGCGGACGCCGCCGGAGCCGAAGCCGGCTTGGTCTCCTCGGAGTTGGCCGGTGCCGGTTCTGGCGCCTCTGCCGCCGACGGCTCCGGGACACCGGTGCCCCGCGTGCCACCGGTGCCGGAAGCCGTGGCGGCGGCTCCGGCGGCACCCGCCCGCTTCGCGGTCCGCGTCCGGGCGTCCGCACCCTCGAGAGCCCCGCTCTCGGGGCCCCCGGTCTCGGGGCCCCCGCTCGTCATGCCCTGTGCGCCGGCGTCCGGGTCGGCCGCCGTGGACGACGTGTCCTTGCGGCCGGCCGTGCCGCCCGGCCTCAGGGCGTCACCGGGGTCCCCGGCCGCCCCTTCCCTCGGCACCGCCCGGCGGGCCGGATCCGGCGGGCTCCCGGACGCACCGGACGCACCGGAGGACGTGCCCGAACTCGGCGGTATGCGTCTGGAAGGATCATGCTCACGTGCCATGCAATTTCCTTACTCATATGTGGGTCCGGCGTCGTGCCGCACTCCGCACCCACGGACGACCGGACCTCAGTCTCCCCCGGCAGACAGGTGAGCGAAGTCCCCGGCTGAGCAAGCATATTGGCAGGCAGTGAGGGCTGCCACGCATGAACGGTCCGGGCCCGGGACGACGGTACGGGAACTCCGTCGGCCATGGTCGGCCGGCCGAGCCTGCCACCGGTGGCCGGCCGGCCCGGCACGCCGGCTGACCGGAGTCGGTGGAGCCCCCCTCGTCCCCGGCGGGGGACGGACCCGGTCGGGGACGGACCCGGCCGCCTCAGTCGATGACCGCCGTGACCTCGATCTCGACCAGGTGCTCCGGGATGTCCAGGGCGGCCACGCCCAGCATCGTGGCCGGCGGTGCCGAGGTGGTCCCCAGCCGTGCGGCCCCCCGGGAGATTCCCTCCAGGAGCAGGGGCATCTTGTCGGGGGTCCAGTCGACGACGTGGACGTTCAGCTTCGCCACGTCGTCGAAGGAGGCTCCGACACTCTTCAGCGCGGTGCCGACGTTCACGTAGCACTGCTCGACCTGGGCCGCGAGGTCGCCTTCGCCGACCGTGACGCCGTCGGCGTCCCAGGCGACCTGTCCGGCGACGTAGACCAGCTTCGAACCGGTCGAGACCGAGACCTGCCGGTAGACATCGATCTCCGGGAGTCCCGTGGGGTTGGTCATGGTGACGGCCATGCTGTTCTCCTCCTTGCCGCGAAGCCCTGACGGGCCGCACGTGCTCTCTTGTGGTTACTCAGGAACTGTAGGAGAGTGGCGGCTGACATGGAAGAACGCACTTTTTAGTGACAGGGGAACCTCATGGTGACCAAGCAGCTCAGCGGCTCGCCCGAGGAACAGGCCGACCTCAGGCGTGCGGATTCGCTGGCGCGGGAGATCTTCTCGGACGTCGCCAACAAGTGGGCGCTCCTGATCATCGAGGCCCTGGGCGACGGCACCCTGCGCTTCAGCGAGCTGCGGAGCGCGGTGGAGGGGATCAGCCACAAGATGCTCACCCAGAACCTGCGCATGCTGGAGCGCAACGGCCTGGTCGAGCGCACCGTGTACCCCACGGTCCCGCCGAAGGTCGAGTACACCCTGACCGGACCGGGTCAGGGGCTGCGGAAGACGGTCGACGTGATGTGCGACTGGACCCACCGGCACATCGGCCACATCGAGGCGGCCAGGAGCGGCTTCGACGGCGACTGAGGTCACGGACGAGTGCAGGGAGGTTCCGCGGACCGCCCGCCCCGGAACCCGGTCACCCGCCGCTCAGGGAAACGTCAGACCGAGGTGCCGGTGGAGCGCTTCCCTCTGCCCGGGTGTGGCGAGGACCATGATGCTGTCGTAGCCGGCGCCCGGCTCGCGCGCGAAGCCGACGTTCCGCCATGAGCGCGGGTCGTCGCCGTGTGCGGTTACGGCGATGGCCCGGCAGGCCGCCTCGTGGTCGTAGTAGTCCACTGCGAAGTGCTCGGCCGAGAGGGACACCGGCTCGCCGTCCCTCTCGAACTCGAGGGTGTCGAAGCGGCCGCCCTCGAATCCGCCTTCGCCCTCGACGACCCGGACCCCGGAAATGGCGACTCTGCCGCCGGCGGCCTCGGCGGCGTCCGCCAGAAGGCTCGCGTAACCGTCATGGATGGAGTCGATGTCGTCGGCGTGGACCGAGACCGCCACGCCGAAGCTCTCCAGCGCCTGGGCCGCCGCGTACTGGTCCAGTTCGTCGTCCGCGTAGACGGCGGCGCGATCGAGGACGCTGCGCATCTTCTCCTCGGACACCATGCCGGTCTCGTGGAGGAGCGCGCCGACGCGCCTGTAGGTCATTGACGGATGCTTCGGCATGCCGGTGATCCTGCCAGACCCGCGCCGGGCTCCGCCGCACCGCGGACGTACCAGGAAAGCGGAATGGGGCCCGGCCCACAGGCCGGACCCCCCTCGCTATCCCCCTCCGTCGGGCTTCCCGATCCCCCCGGACCCCTCCCCGGAAGTCCCGACGCTGAGTACGACCGGGGAGGGTACGCAAAGGTTGCACGCCTTTGCGATCTCTTTACCTCCGGTCGTTCGAACCGCTCTCAGCAGGCATGTTCCAGGTACCGGGCGGCGACCTCGCCGATCACTTCGGCGCCGTCACGGGCCCAGAGCTCCTCGTTGAAGATCTCGACCTCGATCGGCCCGTCGAAGCCCGTCGCCTCGACCTGCCGGCGCATCGTACGGAAGTCCACGCAGCCGTCGCCCAGTTGGCCACGGCCCACCAGGACGCCCGCCGGGAGCGGAGTGATCCAGTCGGCCAGCTGGAAGGAGTGGATCCGCCCGCCCGCGCCCGCCCGCGCGATCTGCGCGGGCACCTGGTCGTCCCACCAGATGTGGTAGGCGTCGACGACCACACCGACCTGCTCGGCCGGGAAGCGCTCCGCGAGGTCCAGGGCCTGGGAGAGGGTGGAGACCACGCAGCGGTCCGAGGCGAACATCGGGTGCAGCGGCTCGATCGCGAGACGGATGCCCCTCTCGTACGCGTACGGAGCCAACTCGCCCAGTGCGTCGGCGATGCGCTCCCGGGCGGCGTACAGGTCCTTCTCCCCTTCGGGGAGTCCGCCGGAGACCAGGACCAGGGTGTCGGTGTTCACGCCCGCGGCCTCGTCGACCGCCGCACGGTTGTCGTCCAGCGCGCGGGCGCGCTCGGCGGGGTCGGTCGCGGTGAGGAAGCCGCCGCGGCAGAGGCTGGTGACGGTGAGGCCCGCGTCCTTCATCAGCTGCCCGGCGCGCTCGACGCCGTACTCCTGCACAGGAGCGCGCCACAGGCCGACCTGGCCGATGCCGGCCTTGGCGCAGCCTTCGACGAGCTCCGGCAGGGACAGCTGCCGGACCGTCTCCTGGTTGATGGACAGGCGGGACAGCTCGGTGCTCATCGGCTTCCTCCTTGGACGGTCAGCAGCGCGCGCATGCGCGCCTCGGCCAGCTCGGGGTCCGGGAACAGGCCGAGACGGTCGGCCAGTTCGTACGCCTTCGCCAGGTGCGGCAGCGAGCGGGCGGACTGCAGGCCTCCGACCATCGTGAAGTGGTCCTGGTGGCCCGCCAGCCAGGCGAGGAGGACGACGCCCGTCTTGTAGAAGCGGGTCGGGGCCTTGAACAGATGGCGGGAGAGCTCCACCGTCGGGTCCAGGAGGGCACGGAAGCCGTCGACGTCCCCGGTGTCCAGGACCCGCACCGCGTGGGCGGCCAGCGGGCCGAGCGGGTCGAAGATACCGAGCAGGGCGTGACTGAAGCCCCGGTCGTCGCCCGCGATCAGCTCGGGGTAGTTGAAGTCGTCGCCGGTGTAGCAGCGCACCCCGCTCGGAAGCCGGCGCCGTACGTCGATCTCACGCTCGGCGTCCAGGAGCGAGATCTTGATGCCGTCGACCTTGTCCGGGTGCTCGCCGATGACCTTCAGGAAGGTGTCCGTGGCGGCGTCGAGGTCCGAGCTGCCCCAGTAACCCTCCAGTGCCGGGTCGAACATGGGGCCGAGCCAGTGCAGGACGACCGGTTCCGTGGCCTGGCGCAGCAGGTGCGCGTAGGTCTCCAGGTAGTCCTCGGGGCCCTTCGCGGCGGCGGCCAGCGCGCGGGAGGCCATCAGGATGGCCTGGGCCCCGGAGGCCTCGACCAGGGCGAGCTGCTCCTCGTACGCGGCACGCACCTCGGGCAGGGTCGCGGGCCCCGTGAGCTGGTCGGTGCCCACACCGCAGGCGATCCTGCCGCCGACGGACTTCGCCTCGGCGGCCGAGCGGCGGATCAGCTCCGCCGCGCCGGCCCAGTCCAGGCCCATGCCCCGCTGGGCGGTGTCCATGGCCTCGGCGACGCCCAGGCCGTGGGACCAGAGGTGGCGGCGGAAGGCGAGGGTGGCGTCCCAGTCGACGGCGACGGGGTCGTCGGGGCTGATGTCGGCGTACGGGTCCGCGACGACGTGCGCGGCGGAGAAGACCGTACGGGAGGCGAGCGGCGCCCCGGACGGCGCGAGGTCGAGCGGGGTGGCCCTGGGTTCGTACGGGCCCTGCGGCAGGTGGATGGTCACAGGCTCAGCTCCGGGACGTCGAAGCGGCGGCCCTCGGCGGAGGACTTGAGGCCGAGCTCGGCGAGCTGGACGCCCCGGGCTCCGGCCATGAGGTCCCAGGTGTAGGGCTCGTCGAGGACGATGTGGCGCAGGAAGAGCTCCCACTGGGCCTTGAAGCCGTTGTCGAACTCGGCGTTGTCGGGCACTTCCTGCCACTGGTCGCGGAACGGCTCGGTGACCGGGAGGTCCGGGTTCCAGACCGGCTTGGGAGTGGCCGAGCGGTGCTGGACACGGCAGTTGCGGAGGCCCGCGACGGCGGAACCGTGGGTCCCGTCGACCTGGAACTCGACGAGCTCGTCGCGGTTGACGCGGACCGCCCAGGAGGAGTTGATCTGGGCGACGGCTCCGCCCGCCAGCTGGAAGGTTCCGTACGCGGCGTCGTCGGCGGTGGCGGCGTAGGGCTTGCCCTGCTCGTCCCAGCGCTGCGGGATGTGCGTCTGCACGTGCGCGGAGACGCTCGTGACCTGGCCGAACAGCTCGTGCAGGACGTACTCCCAGTGCGGGAACATGTCGACGACGATGCCTCCGCCGTCCTCCGCGCGGTAGTTCCAGGAGGGACGCTGGGCGTCCTGCCAGTCGCCCTCGAAGACCCAGTAGCCGAACTCGCCGCGCACGGAGAGGATCTCGCCGAAGAAGCCGCCGTCGATGAGGCGCTTCAGCTTGAGCAGGCCCGGGAGGAAGATCTTGTCCTGGACGACGCCGTGCTTGATGCCGGCGTCGCGGGCGAGGCGGGCCAGGTCGAGTGCGCCCTCGACGTCGGTGGCGGTGGGCTTCTCGGTGTAGATGTGCTTGCCCGCGGCGATCGCCTTCTTGATCGCCTCGACGCGGGCCGAGGTGACCTGGGCGTCGAAGTAGATGTCGATCGATTCGTCGGCGAGCACCGCGTCCAGGTCGGTCGACCACTCGGTGAGGCCGTGCTGCTCGGCGAGCGCCTCCAGCGCGTGGGCGCGGCGGCCGACGAGGACGGGTTCCGGCCACAGCACCTCGCCGTCACCGAGATCGAGGCCGCCCTGCTCGCGGATCGCGAGGATCGAGCGCACCAGGTGCTGCCGGTATCCCATGCGTCCCGTGACGCCGTTCATGGCGATGCGCACTGTCCTGCGTGTCACGAAGTTCCTCCATACAGCCGTAGCAAGCGCTTTCTATGCGGTATGACGCTAGCCTGCCGACAGCGGCCCGGACAAGGGGGGCGCTCCACAACTCCTCGGAGGAGAGCGATGACAGTCACCCTGGCGGACGTCGCGGCCCGCGCCCGGGTGTCCCCGGCCACCGTGTCCCGTGTCCTGAACGGCAACTACCCGGTGGCCTCGTCCACGCGGGAGCGGGTCCTGCGCGCGGTGGACGAACTGGACTACGTGCTGAACGGCCCGGCCAGCTCACTCGCCGCCGCCACGTCCGATCTGGTGGGCATCCTGGTCAACGACATCGCCGACCCGTTCTTCGGCATCATGGCCGGGGCCGCGCAGAGCGAGATCGGCGGCCCGGGTGACGGATCGGGGCGCGGGGGCGGCGAGAAGCTCGCCGTCGTCTGCAACACCGGCGGCTCCCCCGAGCGCGAACTCACCTACCTCACCCTGCTGCAGCGCCAGCGCGCCGCGGCCGTCGTCCTCACCGGCGGCGCGCTGGAGGACCCGGCCCACCAGGCCGCCATGGCCGTCAAACTGGCCAGGCTCGCGGACGCCGGCACCCGCATCGTCTTCTGCGGACGCCCCCCGTTGCCGGACACCGACGCGGTGGTCGCCGCGCTGGCCTTCGACAACCGGGGCGGCGCCAGGCGTCTCACCGAGCACCTGATCGCCCTGGGACACCGCCGGATCGGCTACGTCGCCGGGCCGCTGGAACGCACCACGACCCGCCACCGGCTGGAGGGCCACCGCGAGGCCATGAAGGCGGCGGGGCTCTACGGGGACGAGGAGAGCGTCACCGTGCACGGCCCGTACGACCGGAGCTCCGGCTACGACGCCACCCTCGAACTCCTGCGCCGCGAACCCGAGGTGACGGCCGTGGTGGCCGCCAACGACACCGTGGCCCTGGGTGCCTGCGCGGCGGTGCGGGACCGCGGGCTGCGCATCCCCCAGGACATCTCGGTGGCCGGCTTCGACGACCTGCCGTTCTCGGTGGACGCCGTTCCCGCCCTGACGACCGTACGACTGCCGCTGTTCGAGGCGGGTGCGCGGGCCGGACGGCTGGCCATGGGCAAGGAGACGCCTCCTCCGGGAGGCATGGCGACCATCGCCGCGGAGCTGATGGAGCGGGGATCGACGGCGGCACCCGCCCGCTGACCGCGGACACCCCTGAACGCGGACGCCTCTGACCGCGGACGCCCCTGACCCCGCCCCCTGAACCCATGACCGCGGACGCCCCTGACCGCCCGCCCCCTGAACTCCTGGCCGCGGACGCCCCTGAGACCCGACCGCCCGGACGGAGGCACCTACGCGCCGGCGCGCCGAACCGGTACCGCCCGTACGGCTCGGGGCGCCGCGGACGGAAAGATGGGGGCCACTCCCCCATGTGCCCGTCCCGGCAGCCCTCCAGGATGGTCATCGGGAGAACCGCTGGGGCCTCCCTCGACCGGGGAGGTGAACGCGGTGGTGGAGAAGGAAGCGATCGGCGGAACGGACAGGGCGTCCGCACCACGCGTACCGGTGACCGCCGACGGCTCCGGACACGCCCCGGCGCCGGACCTGGCCCCGTTCTTCGCCCCCACGGAGCACGGTGACCCCTGGTGGGTCCCCGGCACCGTCGGACCGCGTCCGGCCGCCGAGCCCGACTGGGCCCGGTTCGTCCGGGAAGCAGTGGCCCTGGCGCCTCGGGAGGCACGGATCGCGGACCGGGCGTACCCGGACCTGACCGGCTTCGCCCTGGTCGTCGCGCCGTTCGCGTCCCGGGCCGCGGACCGGATGACGGACACGGTCGCGTCCCAGGCCGCGGACCGGGCGACGGACACGGCCGCCGGCCGGATGACGGGCACGGCGGACAGGGGAGCCGCACGACGGCGGACGGCCCCTTGCCCCGCCGGCGTGCTGGACGGTTTCCGGCACCACGTCGCGCGGCGTCTGGCCCTGCTGGCCGCGAGGACCCTCGTATCGGAGCTGCACGGGGCCCGGACCGGCGGCAGGCTGAGCGGTGCGGGGCCGCGTGAGCGCTTCCGCGACTTCCTGCGGCTGACCTCCGGCCGGGCCGGCCTCGCGAACCTGGTCACCGGGTATCCCGTCCTCGCCCGGATCCTCGCGCAGGGCGCCATGAACGCGGCCGACGCGTTCGCCGAGATGCTCGGCAGGCTCGCGGCCGACGGGGAGCTCCTGGGCTCCTCCGCGGTACTCGGAGACCGGGGCACGGGACGGTCCACCGCCTACGGGCCGCACACCCTGACCGGGGTCGACGCCGGCACGGGCGACAGCCATCGCGGGGGCCGGTCGGTGATGCTGCTGCGGTTCGCCGACGGAGCCCGGCTGGTCTACAAGCCGCGCCCGCCGGCCGCCCACCGGCACTTCGACACGCTGGTGGAGTGGTTCAACTCCCACACCGGAACGCCGGATCTGCGGGCGCCCCGGGTCCTCGACCGCGGTGCGTACGGCTGGGCCGAGTTCGTCGAGGAAGCGCCCTGCCGCTCGACGGCCGAGACCACGCTCTTCTACCGGCGGCTGGGCGCGCTGCTCGCACTGCTGCACGTCCTGGACGGCACGGACCTGCACCACGAGAACCTCATCGCCTGCGGGCCGCATCCGGTCCTGGTGGACGTGGAGACGCTGTTCCACCCGCCCCTGACCCAGACCCCGCCCACCGACCCGGCGGCCCGTGCCCTGCACGCCTCCGTCCACCGTGTGGGGCTGCTCCCGCAGTTGCTGGTCGGGGACGCCACCGCGCTCGACATGTCCGCCGTCGGCGGCGGACAGGCCGCCTCCTCCCCGCTGGAGACCGCCTCCTGGGCGGCGGCGGGCACCGACACCATGCACCTGGTGCGCACCACCGGGCGGTTCACCGAATCGGCCAACCGCCCCACCCTCGACGGGGCGCCGGCCGACCCGTTCCGGTTCACCGACGCGCTGTGCGACGGTTTCCGCAGCGCGTACACGACGGTCAGCGAGTCGCGCGACGAACTGCTCGGCCCGAAGGGGCTGTTGCGCCTCTTCGCCGACGACGAGATCCGCTTCGTCCCCAGGCCGACCTGGACGTACGCCACGATGCTGCACGAGTCGACCCACCCCGATCTGATGCGGGACGCCGCCGAGCGCCAGCAGGTGTTCGCGCTGCTGCGCACCGGGGCCCTGGGCACACCCGCGCTGCCCGGCCTGGAGGACGAGGAGATCGCGGAGCTGTGGCAGGGCGACGTACCGGTGTTCACCACCCGCCCGGACGTCACCGAGGTGTGGGGCGGCACCGGGCGGCCGATGCCCGGGCCCGCCGGGCCCACCGGCCTGGCGCGGGTGGAGGCCAAGATCCGCGCCCTGGACACGGTGGACCGGCAGGACCAGGAGCGGGTCATCCGCACCGCCATGGTGAGCACCTCCACCGAGCCCCCGCACCGGGCCGTCGGGGACGGCAGGCCGCGGACCGAGGCGACCGCACCGGAGCCCGAACACCTGCTCTCCGCCGCGCGCTCGGTGGGCGACCAGCTCGTCTCGCTCGCCTACCACAGCGGCAGCCGGACCAACTGGATCGGCCTGGAGCTGCTCGGCGAACGCTACTGGCGCCTCACGCCGCTGGCGGCCGACCTCGCGGGCGGCTACACCGGGCCCGCGCTGTTCCTGGCACAGCTGGCGTCCCTGACCGGGGCGCCCCGGTACGCCGACGCGGCCCGGGCCGCGCTGGCGCCCGTACCGGGCCTGTTGGACGCGTTGCACCAGCGCGGAGACGACCTCGGGCTGCTCGGTTCCGGCGCGTTCTCCGGCCTCGGCGGGATCGCGTACGCCCTGGCCGAGATCGGGACGCTGCTGGACGACAGCAGTGTCCTGGACTGGGCAGGCCCCGCCACCCGGCTGGCCTGTGCGGCGAGTTCCGCGGAGGAGGGGCTCGGGGTGCGCGGCGGTGCGGCCGGCGGCCTGGTGTCGCTGCTCGCCGTGCACCGGGCCACCGGCCGGGCCGAGGCGTGGCGTGGCGCGGAGCGCTGCGCCGAACGGCTCGCGGCGGCTCCGCCCCCCGCGCCCGGGGGGTTCGCGGACGGGGCAGCCGGCATCGGCTGGGCACTGCTGCGGTTCGCCGGGGCCGGCGGCGGCCCGCGCCACCTGAGCGCCGGGCTGCACGCCCTGCGGAGCGCGGCGCGCGACGCCGGCGGCGGTCAGGCCTGGTGCGAGGGGACGGCGGGGGTCGCACTGGCGGTCGCCGACAGCCCCGAGGCCCTGGCCGATCCGGAGCTGGGCGACTGGCTGGCGGTACGGGCCGATGACGTGGCCCGGTCCGCCCCGCCCGGGGACGACAGCCTCTGCCACGGCGAGCTGGGCGTGCTGGAACTGCTCGGCCACGCCGCCCTGCCCCTGCTGCGGCCCCACTGGCTGCGCCGTACCGGCACCTTGCTGGCCGCCGCCGACCGGGCGCAGGCGCACTGCGGGACGCCCGGACACACACCTCACCCGGGGCTGCTCACAGGGCTTTCGGGGATCGGACACGGGTTGCTGCGGGCGGGGTTCCCCGACCGTATCGGCCCGGTACTGCTCATGCGCCACTCCACGGGGGCCGACCGGTCCTCCGCACCCATGACGTTGTCGACCAACGACCAGTAGATGAGGCAGAGATGACGCAGATCAGCGATTCGGCCGGATACGCGGACGTCACCGCGGCGCACGAGGGAGTCCTGGAGCACCCCGCCGGCAAGATATCGCTCGGCAACCGCGGCGGGCTCGGTCTGCGCAGCCGGCTTCTGAGCGCCACGGACGGGGACCCCTCCGGCCCTGACCTCCCGTGGACCACCTTCACGGTCCCGATGTAGCCCTTTCCCCCGGGTCGCACCGTGATGCGCGGGAATATGCCTACTGCCGTACTCTGTACGGCTCCAGTAGCCTGCGGCCATGCGTGCGAATTCGCCGGTCGTCGTCGGACGTGACGAGGAGATCGGTTTACTGAGCAGCGCCCTGGACGCCGCACGACGGCGTTCGGGGCGCGCGCTGTTCCTCGTCGGTGAAGCGGGGATCGGCAAGTCCCGGCTGGTGGGTGAGTGCGCCTACCGGGCCTACGGGCTGGGCATGCCGGTGCTGCGCGGCCGGGCGGGGTCCACCGGCCTGGTGGTACCCCTCCGTCCCCTGGTGGAGGCCCTCTCGTCGCACTTCCGGGCCGCGGGCACGCCGACCGACCCGGAACTGGCGCCGTACCACCCGGCGTTGGCCAGGCTCGTGCCGGAGTGGCGGAGCGGGGCGTCCGCCGGCTACACGGAGACCGTCGTCGAGCTGGCCGAGGCCCTGCTGCGGCTGCTGTCGGTCCTGGGCCGGGAGACCGGCTGCGTGATGCTGCTGGAGGATCTGCACGACTGCGACACGGAGACCGTCGCGGTCGTCGAGTACGTCATCGACAACCTGGCGAACCTCCCGGTCCTGCTGCTGGGCACCCTGCGCCCCGAGCCGGGGACCGCGCTGGACCTCGTACGCTCCGCCGAGCAGCGTCACACCGCGGCGGTGCTGGAGTTACGGGGGCTGGCCGAGGCACAGGTGCGCACCCTGACCGGGGCCTGCCTGGAGACACCGCCCGAGCGTATCCCCGAGGCGGTCCAGCAGCGTCTGGTGGAACGGGCGGCAGGCAACCCCTACCTGGTCGAGGTGCTGCTCGACGACCTGCTCGACACGGGCAGGCTGCGGCGCGCGGGGGACGGCTGGGAAGTGGCGGACCAGCCGGACGGCACCCTGCCGTCGCGCATCCTCCGGAGCTGGTCCCACCGGCTCGACCGGATGGACGAGCCGGTCCGGGACCTTCTGCTGACGGCGGCCACCCTGGGCAGCCAGTTCTCCGTGTCGGTCCTCCAGACCGTCACCGGGCTGGAGGACCGCGCCCTGTTCACCCATCTGAGATCCGCCGTGGAGACGGGCGTGATCGCCCCCGACGGAGCGGCCCCCGACCGCTACACCTTCCGGCACACCCTGACCGCGGAGGCGCTGGTCTCCTCCCTCGCCCCGGCCGAGCGCGCCGCACTCGCCCGGCGTGCCGCCGCGGCCGTCGAGCACTCGGGGGAGCCGCTCGACGAGGACCGGCGGCAGCTGGTGGCCTCGCTGGAGCTCGCGGCGGGCAACCGCGCCGGTGCGGCCCTCCAGTTCGCCGAGGCGGGGCGCCGGATGCTCGCGTCGGGTGCGCACGGTTCCGCCGTGGTGCTGCTGGAACGTTCCCGCTCCCTGGCGGCGGAGGGCGACCTGGGCGCCGTCACCGAGTCCCTGGCGGTGGCCAGGGCCGAAGGCGGCGACCTGGACGGTGCCCTGGCGCTGGCCGACGCGCTGCCCCCGGTCCCCGCGCGCTCCGATGCGGCAGCCCGGCGGGGGGACGCCCACATCAAGATCGCCTGGGTGGCCGTCATGGCGGAGCGGGCCTCCGACACGGCCCGTCAGATCGACGCGGCACGAGCCCTGTTCGGACCATCGCCGTCCCCGGCGCGCCTCGCGTCACTCTCGGTCGTCGACGGTCACCTCTCGCTGCTCCCGGGCGAGGACCGGCGGGACGCGGAGGCGGCCGAGCGGGCCGCCCGCACGGCCGCGGAGACCGCCGAGGCGGAGGGACTCCCCGTGGTGGCCTGCCAGGCCTGGCAGTTGCTGGCGCTGCTCTCCAGGGAGAGGGGTTTCGACGCCGCCGACGCGTGCCTGGAGCGGATGCTGACCCTGTCCACCGAGCACTCCCTGCCGCTGTGGCGGGTGGAGGCGCTCGTCCGCCTGGGGGTGAACAGCTTCATGCGGACCGGTGACGCGGCCCGTCTCCACTCGGCGCGGGCGGCGGCGGCCGAGCTGGGTTCGCTGCTGCTGGCGCAGACGGTCGACGGACTGCTCGCGATGAACGCGGTGATGTGCGCCCGGTGGGACGAGGCGGAGGAGATCACCGGGCGGTCGGTGGAGGCGAGCGCCAGGATCGGCAACCACGGCGCCCACCGGTACCTGCTGCTGGCCGGAGCGGCGGCCGCGGCCCACCGTGGCCGCCGTCGGGAGACGGAGCGGTCCCTGACGGCGTTCCGCAGGGCGGGCGGCGACCGTTCCGCGCTGGTGCCCCTGCGCCTGGGCTTCTGCGGGGCGATCGGGGCGCTGCTGGAGGAGGACCGCCCCCGGGCCCTGGCCGAGCTGGACGCCGCCCTCGCGTGGGAGCGCGACCACCCGAGCTACTACTACCTGAGCGGCCGGTACGGACTGCGCCCGCTCCTGCGGGTGCTGGCGGGTGAGTCGGCGCGCGGGGAGTACGAGGAGGTGGCCGCTGCGCCCGGTGCCGCCCTGGCCTGGAACCGCCAGTTCCTCGAGCTGGCGGAGGCGGTGCTGCTCGGCCGGGAGGGCGACCCGGCCGGCGCCGCACGGCGGATGACCGCCTTCCACGCCCGGTCCGCGGCCTTTCCGGTGGCCCGCCATCTCGGTCTGCGGCTCGTCGCGGACCCCGCGCTCGCCGACGGGTGGGGCGAGCCGGTCCTGTGGCTGCGCACGGCGGAGGAGTACTTCCACGGGGCGGGGGTGCAGTCGGCGGCGTCGGCATGCCGGGCGGCTCTGCGGCAGGCCGGGGTGAGCGTGACCCAGCACCGCGGTGGCCGGGAACGGATCCCGCCACCGCTGCGGACGAGCGGGGTGACTCCGCGCGAGTACGAGGTGTTCGTGCTGCTGGCGGAGCGGCCGGGCAACCAGCAGATCGCCCAGCGGCTGTCCATCTCGCCCCGGACGGTGGAGAAGCACCTGGCCAGTCTGCTGAGCAAGACGGGACGGGCCAACCGCACGGCCCTGTGCGAGTTCGCCGCGGAGTGCGTGGTCGACCAGTCCTGAGCGCAAGGGCTTCCCCGCCGTCCTGAGCGCAGGGGCTCCCCGCCGTCCTGAGCGCAGGGGCTCCCCGCCCCGGTCGCGCGGGGGCGGGCCACCCCTACCGGGCACACGGCAGGCGGACGCCGCCGGAGCCCTTTCGGGCGCAGGGCACCCCTGATGCGGTCACCGGTCTCCGGGCAGGGGCGGCAGCCCGGCCGCGGTCAGGGGCTCCCGGGTACGGGGAGCCGGCCGGCAGGGTGGGGGAACGGCCCCGCAACATGGGGGCCTCGGGCGGCGGGGGCCGGGTGCGCGGCCCGGAAGATGCGGGGTGCACACCGATGTGTCCCGTTCCGCGTCGCGACAGGATCGACGGTGTACGGCAGCTCTTCGCCCCTCCCCAGGCCAGGAGGCCCGCTGATGCCCTTACCTCCCGTTCGCCCCGGCTCCGCCGGCACGGTGTACTTCTCGCTGCTCGGGCCGCTCTCGGCGGTGATCGACGGCAGACCGCTGCCGCTCGGACCACGGAAGCAGAGGCTGGTCCTGGCCACCCTGCTGTCGCGCCCCAACACCCCCGTGCCGGTCGGCGTGCTGACCGACGTGGTCTGGCCGGAGGGGCCGCCACGGACGGCGCGCAAGAACCTGCAGGTCTATGTCAGCGCCGCCCGTGGGCTGTTCGGGGCCGTGGACGGCGACGACCGGAACCGCGTGGTGCACGACTGCGGCGGCTACCGGCTGCGGGTGGAGGAGGGCGAGCTCGACACCCTGCGCTTCCGGGCGCTGGCCCGGGCCGGCCGCGCGGCCGGGGAGCGGGGGGACCTGCGCACCGCCGCACGGCTGCTCCGGGAGGCACTGGACCTGTGGGGGGAGCGTCCGCCGCTGCACGACCTCCGGGACTCCGCCGGGGTGGCGGAGGAGGCCGAGCGTCTGGAGGCCCGCTGCCTCACGGTCTACGAGGACTGGGCGGAGGCCGAGATCGAGACGGGCCGGGCCGGTGTGGCACTGGACGGCCTGCGGGACCTGGTGGAGCGCCACCCGTTCCGGGAGCGGCTCCGGGCGGCGTGGATGAACTCCCTGCACCAGACGGGGCGGCAGGCGGAGGCGCTGGAGGTGTACGACGACTACCGGCAGCTCCTCGCCAGGGAGCTGGGTCTCGAGCCCAGTCCGGCGATGGCGGCCCTCTACCGGGCGATGCTCGGCGGGGGCAGGGCCTCCCGTCCCGCCGCCTCCCGTAACGCCGCGTGCGGTGTGTCGCTGCCCGCGGACAGCAGGCGCTTCACCGGCCGGGGCGACGAACTGGCCCAGCTGCTCGACGTCGCGGGCGGCCCCGACGGCGCCGTGGTGATCGTCTCCGGACCCGCCGGGGTCGGGAAGTCGGCGCTGGCGGTCCGGGCGGCCCACCTGCTCGCCGAAGGCTTCCCCGACGGACGCGTCCATCTCCGGGCCCGGCGGGAGGACGGTACGGCACGCGCCCGCAACGACATGCTGGACGAGCTGGGGCGGCTGTGCGAGGTGGGCGGCGCGGGCCGGCCGGATCCGGCTCGGGCCGAGAACGCCTGGCAGGACTGGCTGTCGCGGCACCGGGCGCTGATCGTGCTGGACGACGTGGCGGACGAGGCGTCGGTGCGCGGGCTGCTGCCCCGGTCCGGACGGTGTTCGGTCCTGCTCACCGCCCGCGGTCAGCTGGCCGGGCTGGAGGCCGTGCACCGGACGGCGCTGGCGGCGCCCGAGGACGGCGAGGCGCTGGAGCTGCTGGGGAGGCTGATCGGTGAGGACCGGCTGCGGACGGACCCGTCGGCGGCCCTGCGTATCGTGCGGGCCTGCGGAGGACTGCCGTTGGCGGTGTCGGTGAGCGGGATGCGTCTGGCGGTGCTGCGGCACCTGCCGCTGGCGGAGTACGCGGACCGGCTCGACGACCCGACGGCGGCCCTGGACGAACTGGTGGCCGGAGACGTGTCCGTACGCTCCCGCCTCGCCGCGGGCTGGCAGGACCTGAGCGCCCGCGACCGGGGGGCGCTGGTCAGGCTCGCGGGCCTCGGGTGCGACGGGGTCTTCACCCTGGAGCGGGCGATGGCGGCGCTGGACAGCGACGAGCGGGGCACCATACGCGCGGTCGAGGCGCTCATCGACACCGGTGCGGTGACCTCCCCCGCGGGCGAGGTCACCGCTCACGCCGCGCTGTACGAGGTGCCGCGCCTGCTCTGTCTGTACGCCCGCGAGAACGTGGGCGTCGGTGAGGGTTCTCCCGGGGCGGTCCTGCCGGGCCGGGAGCCGGCCCGGCCTGCCGGGAGCGGTGCGTCCCGGCTCCTCAGCCGAGGGTGAGCAGGTCCAGCAGGCCCGGGAGGCTCCCGCCGGTCGCGTCACCGCCCGCCGTGTCCCGGCCCCCGGAGAGGAAGTTCAGGGCGAGCAGCAGCCCCGCCGCCCCGGTGGCGAGGTCGGCGGAGAAGCGCCGCAGCGTCGCGCCCGGGACGAGCAGCCGGTCCTCGTCGGCGACGAGATGCCAGGTGAGGTTGCGTACGGAGGCCAGGACCGCGGGCCCGGTCCGGGTCCCGGATCCGAGCTGGCCGGCGGCGGCGACGAGGCCCGCACGGCCGGTGAACAGCCCTGGTTCACGGACGAACTCCATGGCGCAGCCCTTGCGCACCCCTGGGATCAGGGCACTCAGGGAAGCGTCCTCGTACCGGGCGGTGTAGGCCTGGGCCACCAGCGCGACCCCTGAGCTGCCCTGGCCGAGGTAGAGCAGGTGGCGTCGGCCGTCCTTCACCTGGAGGGTGCCGTCGGGCATGGTGACGATGTGCCCGGCCTCGCGGTCGAGGGCGGTGCGTGCGGCCCGGCGCAGCCACCTCTCGCCCGTCAGTTCGTGCAGTTCCAGGTGGAGCAGGGCGGCGCCGCTCAGCCCGCGCAGCAGTCCCGCCGACTCGGGGAGGCGTACCCCGTCCACCTGCTCGCCCCGCACCAGCCGGTCCAGCTCCCGGGCGGTGCTGAGGGCCGTGTCGACCAGCCGCGTGTCGGGGGCCGTGCCGCCGGCACGGGCCATGCGGAGAGCGGCGAGCGCGAGGCCCGCGCGCCCGGTGAGCAGGTCCGCCGATGACGTCCGGGGGGCCTCGGACATCGCACGGTCCCACAGCTCCCGCCCCTGCTCGGTGCGGCCGAGGAGGGAGAGCACCAGGGCTGTGCCCGGCAGCCCGTCGAAGAGCCCGCCCGCCCCGGCGGGGTCCCTGCGGAGCGCCGCCGACGCCAGCCAGTCGGTCCACTCCCCGGGGACGGGGGCGCCCGCCCGGTGCAGGGCGTACAGGACACCGGCCGCACCGTTCGCGAGGTCGGTCCCCCCGGTGGCGAAGAGGTCGGGGCTGCCGGGGAAGAGGCGGTCCGCCCGTTCGGGGGTGGCTCCGGCGTGGATGCCGGCCAGGAGCCGGGTGCGGATCCCCGCCCAGTCCACCTCCGGCCCCTCGAACAGGGCGGCCACCTCGGCCTCGCGCCGTCGTGCGGCGTCCAGGCCGCTGAGCAGGCCGGGCCGGCGCGGGCCCGCACCGGCCGGCAGGCCGTACCTCCCGCGGGCCCAGGCCTCCAGGGTGAGGGCCTTCCCCTTCTCCAGTCCGGCCATCTCCATGACCGGCATCAGCATGGTGAGCCAGGTCGCCCAGAGCGCGTAGGCGTCGGCCTCCTCCCCGGGGGTGCCGGGGGGCGCCTGGAGACCCTGGGCACCGGCCAGGGGGGTGTCCTCGTCGTCGAGCGCGGTCGCGTACTCGAAGTCGACGAGGACGATCCGCCCGTCGGGCCGGACGATGATGTTGGAGGGGTGCAGGTCCCCGAAGCGCAGACCGCGCGCGTGGATCGCCTCCAGCGCCCGGGAGAGCTGGTCCGTCACCGCCTCGGTCCAGGCGACGTAGGGGGCGAGTTCGTCCGCCGAGTCCGCCCCCCGGACGAGGGCGAACCGGGCGACGATCTCCTCCAGCAGCGTGTTCCCCTCGATGTGCTCCTCGATCAGGAAGTGGTGCTCCCAGACGGTCCGTACGCCGTACACCTGGGGGACGCAGTCCAGTCCGGCCAGCACCGTCAGCGCCTGGTGCTCGCGGGTCAGGCGGGTGACGGCGTCGTCGCCGGCGGCGTCGAGGCCGCAGTGCGGGCGCGCCTCCCTCAGCACCACGCGCCGGCCCGTCTCCCGGTCCTCGGCCAGATAGATCCCGCCGGCGTTGGAGAACTGGAGGGCCTCGGTGACCGTGTACGGGAAGGTGTCGTCGCGGGCGGCGGCGCGCGCCGCGAGGTGCGGCCGCAGCACAGCGGGTACCTCGACCCAGTCGGGCACCCGGAAGACCACCCCGCGTTCGTCCGGTACGAGCTTCCCGGAGGGGTGCCGCAGGGCGAGGACCCGGTGCCCCTCGGCATCGAGGCACCAGCGGGGGAGGAAGGCGCCGTAGCGGGTGTACACGGGTGCGTCGCCGATCCGCAGGTCGCTGAGGACGTAGGGGCCGCTGCGCCCGGCCAGGGCCCGTGACAGTTCGCCGGCCAACGCCAGGAACACGGTCTCGTCGGGCGGGTAGACCGCGACGAACTTGCCCGCACCGCTGCGGTTCATGTGCTTGTCCGCCATCAGCCGCAACGCCTTCTCGCTGCGCAGGAACTTGAAGGGCACTCCGTGGCTGAGGCAGATGCGGGCGGTGTCGCGCAGGGTGGCCTCGGCCTCGTCGGGGACGGTGGACACGTGGATCTTCCAGCCCTGCTCGGCCGGCCGGACGTGCTCGGGTGTCAGCGAGGTCCACAGGCCCACGGCCTCGCGGCGCCAGCCCGCCGGGGGCGGGTCGGTGTCGAGCCGGTACCGCGACTCCTCGTCGGGCAGCCGGGCCGGCGTGTCGAAGTACCTGCGGTCGGCGAGGCAGTAGAGCTGGATTTCCTGGATGCCTGGCACGCTCGGCTCTCTCTTCTCGAAGCCCGCCGGAAGCGCGGACGGTGGGGTCGGACGGCGTGGGACTCTCCGGTGCGCTCGTCAGCCGCCCGGGGCGGCACGGTTCGCGCCGGCGGGTGTGTGACCGGCCTCCGGGACGTGGCCGGATCCGGGCCCCCGTGCGGGTTCGGCGACGGGCTCCGGCGGGCCGGCGGGCTCCCCCGCGTCGTGCGGGGACGGTTCCGCCCGCGCCGACGGGGCGAAGGTGACGAAGAGGGCGGACACGGCCAGTACGCAACCGGTCAGGCCGAAGGCCCAGCGGGCGCCGAAAGCGGTCAGCAGGGCTCCGCCGGCCAGCGGCCCGAAGGGCTGCACCATCGAGGACAGGAAACCGGCGGCGCTCTGCACCCGGCCGACCCGGTCCTCCGGGGTCACGATCAGGAGCTTCGAGAGGAATCCGATGCTGGCGATCGTCGACAGACACATGCAGAGCGCGCACATGACCCCGGCCACCAGGGGGACGCTGATCCAGGCCATCACCCCGGCGGCCGCCACACAGGTCCAGCAGGTGGCGACGATCAGGACCCGGGAGTGCCGGTCGGGGCTGATCCTCGGCGCGAGCAGCGCCCCGATCAGTGCCCCGGCGGAGACGCAGGTGATGACGAACCCGCCGCCGATGCCGGAGCGGCCCCCTTCGGAGAACGCGGTCAGGGCGGTGAACGTGAGGGCCCCGAACGCGAAGTTCATGCCCAGGCCGAAGACGAGAAGGACCGTACGCAGATAGGGGATCCGCCACAGGAACGTGAGGCCCGCCATGAGTTCGCCCTTGCTGAACACGGCGCCCGCGGTCTTCCGGGCCCGGGAGCGGGTGCGGACGAGGGCAACGCAGACGGTCGACAGGAGCAGGCCCAGTGCCTGGGCCGCGAACGGCAGGGCCGGGTGGATGCCGAACAGCGCGCCGCCGACGAGCGGTCCGACCAGCCGGGCCGTCTGGGTGCGTGCCTGGAGCCGTGCGGTGGCGGTGCCCATCTGTCCGGCCGGGACGACGGCGCGCATCAGGCCGAAGACGGCCGGCCCGTAGACGCTGCTGATCACCGCGCCCGCCCCGGCGACGAGCAGGACGAGGGGCATGGGTGCGTGCCCGGACCACACGGCCGCGGCGAGGACGGTGACGACGGTCAGGCTGCCGACGTCGCACACCCTCATCAGCCGACGGCGTTCGACACGGTCCGCCATCACCCCGCCGGGGAGCATGGTGATCAGTACGGCTCCCACGGACACCGTGCCGACGACTCCGGCCTGCACCGCGGAACCGGTCTCCTTGAGTACCAGCAGGGGAAGGGCGAGGGCACTCATCTGCCCTCCGAGGACGGCGAAGAGGCCGCTCAGCCAGAGCAGCCGGAAATCCCTGTTGCCGCGCAGCGGCATGGTCATCGTGAACTCCCGGTGGTGGTCGGGGTCGTGAGGAGCGGTGCCGGCCCGTTCGGCCGGTGGCGGAGGCGGGACGGGGTCCGGCGGGGAGCTGCTCGCACCGCGCGGAGCAGGAACCCGCGAAGAGCACGGGAGGGCCCGAGGACGGAACCGACGGCGGGGCGGCTCCGTCACGACGGAACCGACGGCGGGGCGGCTCCGTCACGACGGAACCGCCCCACATCACCGGTCGGCCGGGCGCCACGGCGGGAGGGCCTGCCTCAGCCTCCGTGGCGCCGCCGCGGTGCGTCCGGTCAGCCCCCCATGACGACGCTGATCACGCTGACACAGCTGCCCGGAGCCTCGATCTCCTTGTCGACGGACGTCTCCTGGAGGTCCAGCACGGAGTGCGCCTCGACCTCGGGGGTCTCGGTCTCGTTGTTGTCGTCGGCCGCGGGCTTCGTGTTCTCGGACATGGTGGTCTCCGTCCACTCGTGACTGCGCTGGTTCCGGGAGCCCTGAGGTGCCGGGTCCGGTGAGGCGGGCCGTTGCCTGCCGTTGCCGAGAAAGTTAGGAGGCCCCGCCTGGCGATCGCTTCGGCGGTGGTATGGCTCCGGTATCGGTCCAGCTCACAGCGGCTTCCCCCCGCCGGCCGCCAGGCCCCGAGGCGGGCCCGCACCCCGGCTGAGCTGGGCACATACCGCTCCTGAAGCGTTCGTGGACCGCCGTCGAACCGCCACGTCACACCCTGGGGACTCCGCGCACGCCGGCCGGGTCCACGGGAACCGGCCCTTCGGTACGCGCGCTCCCGGCCCCGAGAAGGAGGCGGCCCCGCATGGAACTCGGCGAACTCGTCGGACGGCGGCCCTTCCCCGCCGCCGGCGTGCTGCTCTGCCTCACCCGGCGCTGCCCGCTGAGCTGCGCCCACTGCTCGACCGGTTCGTCACTGACGTCACGCGAGGAACCGGGCGCGGACCGTCTGCTGCGCTTCGTCGGCTCGTTCACCGAGGAGAACCGTCCCGACGTGGTGATGCTGACCGGCGGTGAACCGCTGCTGCTGCCCTCACTCGTCGAGCGGCTGAGCGCACGGGCCCGCGCCGCCGGGTCCCGTACGGCGCTGCTCAGCGGCATGTTCTTCGCCCGCTCCCGGGACATTCCCGCTCCGCTCCTGCGTGCGATCACGGGGGTCGACCACTTCTCCGCCAGTCTCGACGCCCACCACGAGCGGGAGATCCCCCGTGCCGACGTCTTCCGTGCCGTGCACCGGGTCCGGGAGACGGGCGTGGCGGTGAGCTTCCACCTCACCGGCACGGGAGCCGGCGATCCCTATCTGGCGGACGTCACCCGGGACATCGAGAAGGAGTTCGGCGGCCGGGTGCCTTCGCTGGTCAACGAGGTGCGGGCGTTCGGACGGGCGGCTTCCTGGGCCGCGCCCGCCCGCACCGGCCCGGAGGCGGGCGCGGTCTCCCCGTGCGCCATGGCCGCCTGGCCGGTGGTCGCCTTCGACGGGGCGGTGCTGGCCTGCTGCAACCAGGACACCGTGGACCTGCGGCCGGCCCCCGCCCACCTGTACCTCGGGCACGTGGCCACCGACGACTGGGCGTCCGTCCGCCGGCGCGCGCTGGAGTCGCCCGTCCTGCGCATGATCCGCACGGTCGGCCCCGCGCATCTGGCCGCGCGCTCCGGTCTCCCCCCGCGCGGCGGTTCCTACTGCGACGGCTGCCGGGCCCTGGGCTCCGACGGCCGGGTGGCGGCCGACGCCGGTTCGGTCGCGGCGGGGGCCCCGGGAGCGCTGCTGGACCTGGCCGCCGCCCACCGCGGCGCGGCGGACGGGCCGGTGGGCGTCGTACGGCAGCACGGCTGCGCCCCGTACGCGCCCCTGGTCCTGGCGCGCGTCCCGGGCACGGACACGGTGCCCGCCGCGGGGGGTTCCCGGTGAGCGCCGCCGGGCCGAGCTCCTCGGCACGGCTGCGGGTCACCCTGCGCCTGGTGGACGCGGACCTGCTGCACGCGATGGAGCACATGTGGCGCGCCGAGGACCTGCTGCCGCGCTACCGCCGCTATCTGTGCACCATGCACGCGGTGGTGCGGGCCTCCGTTCCGCTGATGCTGCGCGCCCTGGAGCGGGCCAGGCTGCTGGAGGACCGCGGCGACCCGCTGGCCGGTCCGCTGGCGGCGTACCTGCGTGAGCACATCCAGGAGGAGGAGGGCCACGACGTCTGGCTGCTGGAGGACATCAGGGCGGCGGGATCGCTGCCGGGGGACGCGCTGGGCCCGATGCCGGGGCCGGTCGTCGCCGCCCTCGCCGGCTCCCAGTACTACTGGATCGAGCACCACCACCCGGTGGCCCTGCTCGGCTACATCGCGGTGCTGGAGGGCTACGCGCCCGCCGCCGGCCTCACCTCCCGCATCGCGCACACGACCGGCCTTCCGGACGCCGCCCTGCGGACGGTGCGGGAGCACGCGGCGCTGGACACGGGGCACCTGGACGAGCTGTACGCGCTGCTGGACCGGCTGCCGCTGACCCGTGGTCAGGAGTCCGACGTGACGGTCAGCGCCATGCACTCCCTCGACGCGCTCACCCGGCTGTTCGTCCGGCTCGGGCGCTCCGCGGCGGCGCCGCTGCCGCGGGGGGCCGGACCTTCCTCACCGACGGGAGTCACCCCATGACCCGACCACCCCCAGACGGCACCGGCGGCCCCCGGGCGCCGGGAGACGGTGAACGGCCGGTGCTGCCGGCCGCGTTGTACGAGGCGGGCCTGCCGGTGGACCTGCTCACCGACGAACAGCGCCTCGTCCTCAGCGAGCTCACGGAGGAGGAACTCGCGGTGCTGCTGGACATCAAGAGCCGTCTGGACGCGGTGGAGCCCGAGGTCCAGGCCCACGGAGAGATCGCCGGCGGCGCCCTGTTCTGAGCCGGGGCCGCGCGGCCCGCCCCGTCCCGGTCCGCACCGCTCCCGGACGGGTGCGGGCCGGCGTGGCCGGCCCACGGACGCACCGGCCCTGCCCGGCAGCGCAGCCCCACTTCCGGAGAGAAGGGATCGTCATGAACTGCCCCACGTGCCGCCAGGACCTGCCGGAGGACGCCAGGTTCTGCTCGTCCTGCGGGACGCCGTGCGCCGTCGCCGCCGCTCCCGTGGAGGACGAACGCAAGCCGGTGACGGTGCTCTTCTGCGATCTCGTCGGTTCCACCGCCCTGTCGGGCGTGCTGGACCCGGAGACCCTGCGCACGGTGACGCTCCGGTACTTCGAGGCGATGAGCTCGCAGATCGTGGCTCAGGGCGGCACTCCGGAGAAGTTCATCGGCGACGCCGTGATGGCGGTGTTCGGTGTGCCGGTGGTGCGGGAGGACGACGCCCGGCGCGCACTGGCCGCGGCGCTCGGCATGCGGGACGCGCTGGCCGCGCTCAACGAGGAACTGCACACCACGCTCGGCATCAGGCTCGCCACCCGGATCGGCGTCAACACCGGCCAGGTGGTGGCCGGCGGCGACGCGACGGCCCGCCAGGCCCTGGTGTCCGGGGAGACCGTCAACATCGCCGCGCGCCTGGAGCAGAACGCGGGCGCCGGGGAGATCCTCCTCGGGCCGGAGACCCTGCTCGCCGCCGGGCCCACGGTCTCCGCCGAGCCCACCGGGCCGCTCCGGCTCAAGGGCAAGCAGGACAGCGTCGAGGCCTACCGGCTGCTGGCCCTGGGAGCGGACGATCCGGCGCTGCTGCGCCGCTTCGACGTGCCCTTCGTCGGACGTCACGCCGAGCAGGGCGCACTGGACGCGGCCCTGTCGGACACGGTGAGCGAGGGGCGGGCCGGCCTGCTGCGCCTCACCGGCGAGCCCGGTATCGGCAAGACCCGGCTGGTGCGGGAGTGGCTGGCGCGGCGCTCCGCCTCGGGACTCCTCTCCTACGGTGCCGGCCGGTGCCGTGGCCACGGGGACCAGGGCACGCTCACTCCCCTCGCCGACGCCCTGCGCACCCTGCCGGCGCTCGCCGTTCCCCCGGAGCCGTCGGAGGGCGGCGCCCGTTCCGGCGCGGCGGCCGACGACGCGATGACCCTGCTGTCCGCGGGACTGCTGCGCGACGGTACGCCGAACGCCCCCTTCGAGGACATGTGCGCCGCGCTGGCGACGGCGCTGGGCCGGGCCGCCCGGAGACGGCCCTTCGTGCTGGTGCTCGACGACACGCACGAGGCGGCTCCCCTGCTGATGCGGACGCTGGAACGCCTGTCGGAGGGTCCGGGGCCCGCCGGTGTGCTGATGGTCTGTGTGGGCCGCCCGGACGGGACGGCCCACACGGAGGGCTGCCTCCAGCTGACGGGCCTGCCCCGCGAGGAGAGTGTCCGGCTCGCCGGCCTGCTGACCCGGCTCGACGGTGGTGCCGGGCCGGTGGACGAGCGGCTCCTGGTCCGCGCCGAGGGCAATCCGCTCCACCTGGAACAGCTGCTGGTCGGCGGCCGGGCGGACAAGGTCGCCTCGGACGGCCCCGACGCCGGACTGCCGCCCACGCTCCAGGCCCTGCTCGGCGCCCGGATCGGGGCGCTGGCGCGGACGGAGCGGGCCGTGGTCGACCTGGCCGCGGTCATCGGCCGCGAGTTCACCGCTGCGGAGCTCCTGCTGCTGGAGACGTCCGCGCGGCTGGCGGAGCGGCGGGGCCCAGCGGTGGTGAACGTCTCCTCCGCCGAGCGGGCACACCGGCTGGGGCGCATCGAGGAGGTGCTGGTCGCACTGACCAGGCGACGCCTCGTGGAGCCGGCGGGGACCGGCCCGGAGCCGGCGGCCTACCGGTTCAGCAGCGGGCTGGTGCACGAGGTGACGTACGCGTCGCTGTCCAAGCGCGCCAAGGCGGACCGCCACGCCTGGGCGGCGGAGTTGCCCAGGGTGCTGCGGGCCGGGGACGGCGCCGTCGGCGGCCACCTCGAACGCGCCTGCCGCTACCGGGCCGAGCTCGGGCTGCTGGACGACCGGACCGGGCGGTTGCGCGGCCGTGCGGCCGCCGCGCTGGGCCGCGCGGGGGCCCAGGCCGCGTCCCGGTCCGACCTGGCCTGGGCGGACGACCTGCTGGAGCGGGCGGTCGAACTGGACCCCGACGACGCGGGCTCGGTGCGCAGGCTCGGTGAGGTCAAGGTGGCTCTCGGGCAGACCGGGAGCGGGGCCGGTCTGCTGCGCCGGGTACGCGAGCTGGACTCGGCTCCGGTGGAGTCCGCGCACGCCAGGCTCGCACTCGCCGTGCTGGATCCGTCAGGCCCGGGCCCCGGGCCCGCGGCGACGGCGCGGGCCGTGCTGCCGGTCTTCGAAGCGGCCGGGGACGCGCTCGGCCGGGCCAGGTCGCACCTGAGGCTCGCCCAGCACCTCCAGCAGGCCGGCCGGCACGAGGAGGCGGAACGCGATCAGGCACGTGCCCTGGAGCAGGCTGTGCTGGCCGGCGCCGAGCCGGAGCGGGCGGGCGCCCTCGGAGCCATCGGCGTCTCCCTGTGGCGGGGTCCGGTGCCCGCCCCCGAGGCGGTGGCCCGCTGCCGCGCGCTGCTGGCCGCGCACGGGGAGGGCCGCCCGACGGTCAGGCTCACCCTCAACTGCCCCCTGGCGGTGCTGTACGCACTCCAGGACCGGCCCCGCGAGGCGCGCTCCTGCCTCTCCGAGGCCCAGGAGCTGGCCGGGAAGCTGCGGTTCGCCGAGGCCGAGGTGTTCCTCCCGGTGTTCCGGGCCCAGGTGGAGGCGTTGCTCGGACGCGGGGACGCCGCGCTGGAGCTGCTGGCGAGGGCGGACGAGGCGGCCCGGGACGCCGACGCGGGCGGGATGCGGACGGCCGTGGCGCTGGACGCGGCCCGGATCGAGCTCGACGAGGGCCGGACACGGCAGGCGGCGGCCTGGATCGCGGGCGTCGGGGAGGCGGCGGACCTGAGCCATGCGGACGCCGTCGACCTGAACGGGCTCCGGGGCCGGCTGGCCGCCGCCGGCGGGCGCCCGTCGGAGGCGGCCGACCACGCGGAACAGGCCGTGCGGGCATCGCTGCTCACGGACTCCCCGCTGGTACGGGCGACGGCCGAACTGGACCGCGCCCGCACCCTGTCCGTGCTGGGGCACAGGGCTCCCGCCCTCACCGCGGCCCGTACGGCACGGGAGTACTTCGCGGGCAAGGGGCACCTGCCGGGGGCCCGCCGGGCCGCCTCCTGCGTCCCGGCCGAAGCCATGGTCACCACGACGGAGAGGAGCTGACCGATGGGAACCAGCGGAACGGGCACGGTGCCGGGGCAGGGACTCACCTGGAGCCTGCGGGGGCGAGGACCGGAGGACCTGCCGGTACCCGCTGACGAGGGACCACCGGGCGGCCGGCCCGCGCGGCAGGCGACAGGACGCGGCGTGCGGGTGTGCGTGGTGGACTCCGGCGTGGAGCGCGACCATCCGCTGGTCGGCCCGGTGGAGAGCTCCTGGGTGGTCGTCAAGGACCCGGAGAGCCAGGAGATCACGGTCGAGCCGACCACCACGGGTGACACCTGCGGCCACGGGACGGCGTGCGCGGGCATCATCCGCCGTACCGCCCCCGACTGCGAGATCCACAGCGTCCGGGTCCTCGGTGAGCGCTTCTCCGGCACCGGAGACGTCCTGATGGCCGGGCTCCGGTGGGCCGTGGAGCAGCGCTTCGACATCGTGAACCTGAGCCTGTCGACCACCCGCTCCCGGTTCGCCGCCGAGCTGCACCAGCTGGCCGACAGCGCCTACTTCGGCCGCACGGTGATCGTGGCGTCGGCGCACAACACCCCGGTGGAGAGCTTTCCCTGGCGGTTCGCCTCGGTGATCTCCGTGGGGAGCCACCAGGAGGACGACGAGCTGCACCTCTACAACCCGGACCCCCCGGTGGAGTTCTTCGGCCCGGGGCAGAACGTGTCCGTGCCCTGGCTGGGCGGAAAGACGATCCGCACCACCGGCAACAGCTTCGCCACCCCCTACGTCGCGGGGCTCTGCGCCCGTGTCCTGTCCGGCCACCCCCGCATGACGGCCTTCCAGCTCAAGAACGCCCTCTATCTGTCCGCGGCCAACGTGCACGCCGGCCCGCGTCCTTCCACAGCGGCAGGAGATACCCGTGATGACTCCGAGAACTGATGCCACTCTCCCCTCCGCGTCCTTGCCCGCCCCGGGTGACGCCGCCCGGCACGAGCTGCTCCAGTCCGTGGTCGACGTGGCGCGCGCGATCTTCGGGGCCGCGGCCGGCTCCGTCTGTCTGCTGGACGAGGAAGCGGACGAACTGGTCTTCCAGGCGGTCTCGGGGAAGGGCGAGGAGTTCCTCGTGGGGCGCAGGTTCCCGGCGGGGCGTGGCATCGCCGGCTGGGTGGTGACCTCGGGTGAGCCGATGGTGGTGGACGACCTGAGCCAGAACGCGTCCTTCGACCGCTCCCTGGCGGAGTCCACCGAGTACGTCCCGGACGCCTTGATGGCCGCCCCGCTGATCAGTGACGGGCGCGTCCTCGGAGTGCTGGAGGTACTGGATCCTTCGCCCCAGGCCCGCTCGGGCGTCCGCGAACTGGACCTGCTGGCGATGTTCGCCCGGCAGGCGGCGGCCGCCCTGCGGGTGCTCGCCCCGCACCCCGCGGGCGCCGGAGGGCGGGCCCTGGACGGCGAGCGGCGTGAGGACGCGTTGCAGCTGCTCGGCAGCCTGGAGCGACTGCTGCGGGGCACGGACTGAGGGGCCCGTACGCTGGGGCGGCGCGCGGGAGTGACGGCCGGGTCCGGAGGGCAGGAGCCGGGAGAGTGCCGGGCCGTTCCCGCGCCGGCCCCCAGCGGAAGGACACATCGTGAAGCTCGCTTTCTCGACCCTCGGAGTGCCGGGCATGCCCGTCGCGGACGTGGTGCGGCTCGCCGCCGGGAACGGATACCAGGGGGTCGAGCTGCGCGCCCATCCGGAGGAGCCGGTCAACACCGGCCTCAGCCCGCTCGAACGGGCCTCCGTCGCCGAGGAGTTCAAGCGGGGCGGGGTCGAGATCCTGACCGTCGCCGGCTATGTGAGGGTGGCCGCCGGGGGTGAGGACGGGCCGGTGCTCGCCGAGCTCGCCGAGCTGGTGGAACTGGCACGCGACCTGGGCGCGGCGAACGTCCGGGTCTTCCCCGGTGGCGGGGACCAGGACCCCGCGGACGCCGACGCGATCGCCGCGCGGCGGCTGGGAGCCGCCGCCCCGCACGCCGCCGACCTGGGTGTGCGGATCCTCCTGGAGACCCATGACTCGCACCGCGCCGGTGCCGACGTGGCCCGGGTGGTGGGGACCGTCGGGCACGGGCAGATCGGTGCGATCTGGGACGTGATGCACGCCTGGCTGGCCGGGGAGGAACCCGCGGCCAGCCATGCGGTGCTGGCCCCGCACCTGGGATACGTACAGGTGAAGGACATCGCCTCCGCCGAGGACACCACGCCGCTGGCGCTCGGCACGGGGGTGCTCCCGCTGAAGGCGTGCCTGGACGCACTGGACCCGGAGAGCTGGGTGTGCTGGGAGTACGAGAAGCGCTGGTACGCCGAGGCGGCCGGTCTTCCCGAGCTGCTGGCGGCGGGGCGGGAGCACCTGCTGCGGCTCGGCGCGCCGAAGCAGTAGGCGGGACCCCCGTCTCCCGGCGGGTGCGGCGCCCCGCCGGGAGACCAGCCGCCTTCCGTGTGTCGTGCCCGTTCTCGGGCCGCCCCCTTGACTGGTAGTTACTTTCCATATATCCGTACCTTCTTGGAAGTTTCTTTCAGCATCGGAAGGGGCTCACGTGCACTACCGCACCTCCAGACGCACCCTCCTCACCGCCACCGCGGCAACCGCCGCGGCAGCGGCGACCGGCGTCGCCGCTCTGCCCGGTACGGCACAGGCGGCCGTCTCCGGCACCTCCACGGACAGCCGTCTCAAGCGGCTCATCGCCCGGATGAGCCTGGAGGAGAAGGTCGGCCAGCTCTTCGTGATGCGGGTGTACGGGCACTCCGCGACCGACCCCGACCAGGCGGACGTCGACGCCAACCTCGCCGAGATCGGCGTCCGCGACGCGGCCGAGCTGATCTCCACGTACCACGTCGGCGGCATCATCTACTTCGCCTGGGCGCACAACACCCGCGACCCGCACCAGATCGCCGACCTCTCCAACGGCATCCAGCGGGCCGGGCTCGCCGGACCCACTCCGCTGCCGCTCCTCGTCTCCACCGACCAGGAGCACGGCATCGTGTGCCGCGTCGGCGAGCCCGCGACGCTGCTGCCGGGAGCGATGGCACTCGGGGCGGGCGGTTCACGGACCGACGCGCGCACGGCGGGCCGGATCGCCGGGGCCGAGCTGGCGGCGCTGGGCATCAACCAGAACTACGCGCCGGACGCGGACGTCAACGTCAACCCGGCCAACCCCGTCATCGGTGTGCGCTCCTTCGGCTCCGACCCGGAGTCGGTCGCCGGGCTGGTCGCCGCGCAGGTGAAGGGGTATCAGAGCGCGGGTATCGCCTCCACCGCCAAGCACTTCCCCGGCCACGGGGACACCAGCACCGACAGCCACACCGGTCTGCCCGTCATCCACCACACCCGGGAGCAGTGGGCCGAGCTGGACGCCCCGCCGTTCCGGGCGGCCGTCGCCGCCGGTATCGACTCGATCATGACGGCCCACATCGTGGTGCCCGCCCTGGACCCGTCGGAGGACCCCGCCACCCTGTCCCGCCCGATCCTCACCGGCATCCTGCGCGAGGAGCTCGGCTACGACGGTGTGGTGGTCACCGACGCCCTGGGGATGGAGGGCGTCCGCACGAAGTACGGCGACGAGCGCGTCCCGGTCCTCGCACTGCTGGCCGGCGTCGACCAGCTGCTCAACCCGCCGGATCTCGGGGTCGCCTGGAACGCCGTCCTGAACGCCGTGAAGAGCGGCGAGATCAGCGAGGCCCGCGTCGAGGAATCGATCCTGCGCATCCTGCGGCTGAAGACGAAGCTCGGGCTGTTCCGCGACCCGTACGTCACCCACCGGGGCGTCGACCGCACGGTCGGCATCCGGTCGCACCTGGCCGCCGCCGACCGGATCGCCGAGCGCACGACCACGCTGCTGGCCAACACCGGCTCGCTGCTGCCCCTCTCCCGCCGGTCCCACAAGAACCTCCTGGTGGTCGGCGCCGATCCGGCCTCCCCCTCCGGCACGACCGGCCCCCCGACCACGACGATCGCCGGGGCCTTCGAGGAGCTGGGATACGCGGCGACCGCGCTGTCCACCGGCACGGCACCGTCCGCCGCGAAGATCGCCGAAGCCGTGGCGGCGGCCGAGGGCAAGGACGCGGTGATCGTGGGTACGTACAACGTCACGGCGACCAGCTCCCAGCGCACCCTGGTCAGCGCCCTCTCGGCGACCGGCGTGCCCGTGGTCACCCTCGCGATCCGCAATCCGTACGACATCGCCCACCTGGCCGGGACGGGGCATGCCGCGAGCCTCGCCTCGTACTCCTGGACGGACGTCGAGCTGCGGGCCGCCGCTCGCGTGATCGCGGGGCGGGCCCGGCCGGAGGGCAGGCTGCCGGTCCCGGTGCAGCGGGCGGACGCCCCCACGCAGGCGCTGTACCCGGTCGGCTACGGACTGTCGTACCGGAGTTACGCCCCACCCTCGCCGTAACCACCCCTATGAGCTAAAAACCCCCGTGCACCTGGCGTGTGCCCGCTCCGGCGGGTCACGCTGGGTGCACGTCCGTGTGGACGCACCGGGGGGTCGTTCGTGGAGAAACGCCGTGTCGCGGGGGTGGTGCACGCCCTGCTGCCCGTCGTCGTGGTGCTCTGCCTGGCGGCCTGCCTGCCGGGGGACGGCGCACCGGGCACGCCCGCCGGGGGACCGCAGGGCAGCGCCGGCCCTTCGGGGTACGGGCCGGTGTTCCTGGGGCCGGCCGACTGCAGCTCACGCGGAGAGGCGTTCCGTGAGGTGTGGTGCGGCAGCGAGAAGGCGGCCGCGCGGGTGCTGGCGCGTTACACCGGGGCGCCCGCCGACGGGCCGTCGTGTCCGCCCGCGACCGACTTCGTCCTGCACATCTCCCCGGGCCGCCCCCCTCCCCCGCAGGACGCCCCGGCCCCCTCGCGGAGCAGCCAGGCCCCCGCGCCGAGCAGCCCCGCCACGCCCCGCGGATACGCCTGCATGCGCAACCTGGAGTCCCCGCACCCGGGCGATCCGGGGCAGGGCGGCGGCCCGCTGACGGTCGTCGGGGACTGTGTCCACGGCTTCCGCGAGGGGGAGGTCAGGGAGACCGCCTGCGACGGCTCGGGCGAGCACCCGCCGGAGTTCGAGGTCGGCTCGGCGGTGGCACGACGCGCCCTCTGTCCCGGCACGACGGACCTGTACGTGGCGCTGGGCGGGGACAGACCGGTGGGCTGTGCGCACCGGGTGTGAGCGACACCCGGTGCGCACAGCCCACTTCGGCCCGGCGCGGTCCGTCCTACGGCCGCAGCGTGCCCCGGTCCCGCTGGAGTTCGGCATCCCGCACGTCGAGGCGCGCGTCGAACTTCGCGAGGGGCTTCGCCTTCGCCGGATCGGCCTGGACAGCCGCGGGTGCGACCCCCGCCCAGCGCAGGATGGCCGCGGTGGCCCTGGCCTTCTCGTCGGTGACCAGGCCGGCGACCTTGGCCCCGTGGTTCGCGCCCGGCGCGGTGTAGACGTAACTGTCCCGGGCGCCCTTGCCGAGACGGAAGGGCTCGGCGCCCCACGGGTCGTTCTCGCCGTAGACGTACAGCATCTGCCGGGCGTTGTTCCTGACCCAGCTGTCCACGTCCCGCATGGCCGAGGGCTGGAACTTCATCGGGATGGAGCGCGGCACGAAGTTGCGCGGCGGCTGGTAGCCGTAGCGGCTCAGGTCTCCGAGCCAGGGCTGCTCGATGTCGGGCGAACCGAGCTGGGTCCCCGCCTGGTAGTAGTACGGCGTGTAGGTCCCCAGGCCCTGGTCGGCGTAGGCGGAGAAGCCCGAGATGCCGTCGATGGAGTCCCAGATCTCCTGGTCGGTGGCGTTCGGGGCGTCGGCCGGGATCGACGCGCAGTCGGCGACCAGGCTGTACTGCCAGAACGCCCAGACGTAGTCCATGACGACGGCCTCGTACGCCTTGTCGAGCGTGCCGACGGTGTCGAAGGTCAGGCCGTTCTCGGCGGCGTACGCCTCGTACTTCTTCTCCAGCGGCTCACGGCGGACGAGGGCCTCGCGCTGGACGCCGCTCAGCCGGTCCCGGCACTCCTGGGTGCCGACGCGTGCGAAGAACCGGTCGTACGCCGAGTCCTCCTTGTTGACCACGTCGTTGGGGGCGACGTAGGCGACGACGCCGTCCATGTCCTTCGGGTAGAAGCGCTCGAAGTAGGTGGCGGTCATGCCGCCCTTGGAGCCGCCGGTGCTGAGCCAGTTCTCGGAGTAGATCTTCTTGAGCGCCTTGAAGACCCGGTGCTGGTCGCTGGCGGCCTGCCAGATGTCCAGCTTCGACCAGTCGGCGGGCGCCGGACGGGACGGGGTGAAGAACCGGTACTCCAGGGAGACCTGGTTGCCGTCGATGATCTGCGTCGGCTCGCTGCGGCTCGGGTTGGTCGAGACGTTGTAGCCGCTGGTGAAGAAGACCGTGGGCCGGGTCGTGTCCTTGTGCAGCAGGGTGACGCGCTGCTTGAAGGTGCCCTTCGACGGGCGCCTGTGGTCGACCGGCTGGGTGTAGCTGAGGACGAAGAAGCGGTAGCCGGGGTAGGGCTTCTCCTCGATCAGGCTCATTCCCGGGATGGCCAGGATGCGGTCCTTGATGTCCTCGCTGCTGGTGGAGCTGCTCTGCTTCGCGGCCGGTTCCGCGGCGGTGGCCGCTCCGGCCGAGGCTCCGGTCGCACTCACTGTGCCTATGAGCACCGCGAGCGACAGAACGCCTCTGAGCACCTTGCGCATGCACCCTCCCCTTGATTCACGACAGTCGCCGTGAACCTAGCGGGGGTACCACCTGCCACGCCAGACCCACCCGCACGTCAGCACAGGATCCACCCCGTCGAGCCGGAGGAGCTGCCGACGGAGCCCGTGGCGCGGACACAGCGGTTCAGGGCGTGCACCGTGACCGGGCCGGCCAGCTTGGTGAACCTGCCGCTGTCGACGGCCGCCCGGCCGCCGCGCGGCTGGAGCGACACCTTCATCGCCCGGCGTGCCCCCGGCTTCTTGGCGACGGTGACGGCGCACGCGTAGGCGCGGCTCTTGTAGACGCGCAGGGACCCGGTGGAGAACGTCACCGTCTTGACGAGCCGCCCCGAGCAGGCCGACGCGGCCTGCGCCGGTGCCGTCCCGGCGGGCCCCAGCACCAGGACGAGGGCCCCGAGCACCGGCAGGACCAGGAGCGCGGCCGCCAGGCGCCTGCCTGCTCGCCGCCCCTGCCGCCCCGATGACCTCAGCGGTCTCACCACACCGTCCACACCAACCACTCCGCCCGCTTCATCGAACACGCTGCCCCTCACCGGACACACGTACGCATGGGTGTACGACGCAGGAAGAGGGCCGCCGGGTTCCGGCGCGGCGGTACCGGGACGGCGACCGCACGGCGGACGTCATACGCCTGCCGGGGTGCCCTCCCCTATGTCCTCCCCTATGAAGGTGCGCCACAGCCGGGCGTACGCGCCTTCCCTGGCCAGCAGCTCGTCGTGCGTGCCGTCCTCGGCGACCCTGCCCCGGTCCATCACCACGACCCGGTCGGCGCGTGCGGCCGTCGTCAGCCGGTGGGCGACCACCAGGGTGGTGCGCCGGCCGGCCAGCCGGTCGGTCGCCTGGTTGACCTGTGCCTCACTGGCGAGGTCGAGGGAGGCGGTCGCCTCGTCGAGCAGCAGGATGTCGGGGTCGACGAGCTCGGCGCGGGCGAGCGCGATCAGCTGGCGCTGGCCGGCCGAGAGGTTGCGGCCCCGCTCGGCGACCTCGTGCAGATAGCCGTCCTCCAGGGTGGCGATCATGTCGTGCGCGCCGACCGCCCGGGCCGCCGCCTCCACCTGCGCGTCGGTGGCGTCCGGGAGCCCGTACGCGATGGCGTCGCGGACCGTCCCCTCGAAGAGGTAGGCCTCCTGCGGTACGACTCCGAGCCGGTGCCGGTACGCCGTCCTGTCGAGCCGGCGCAGATCCGTACCGTCCGCCGTGACCCGGCCGCTGGTCGGGTCGTAGAAGCGGGCGACGAGCTTGACCAGCGTGGACTTGCCCGCCCCCGTCTCGCCGACGAACGCGACCGTCTGGCCGGCCGGGATCCGCAGGTCGATCCCGGTGAGGGCCTCCTCCTCGCCGGCGTAGGCGAACGACACGTCCTCGAACGCGATCTCGCCGCGCAGCGACGTGACGTCCATCGGATCCTCGTGGTCGGCCGTGGACGTCGGCTCCCGCAGGAGTTCCTGGATCCGGCCGAGGGAGACACTGGCCTGCTGGTAGCCGTCGAAGACCTGGGACAGCTGCTGCACCGGGGCGAAGAACAGGTCGATGTAGAGCAGGTAGGCGACCAGCGCGCCCGTGGTCAGCGTGCCGTTGTCCACACGGCCCGCGCCGACGATCAGCACGGCGGCCGCCGCGACCGAGGCCAGCAGTTGCACGAACGGGAAGTAGACGGAGATCAGCCACTGCCCCCGCACCCTCGCCTGGCGGTAGTGGTCACTGCGCGCCGCGAACCGCTCGGCGCCGTCACGCTCGCGCCGGAACGCCTGGACGATCCGGAGCCCGGAGACGGACTCCTGGAGGTCGGCGTTGACGACGCTGATGCGTGTCCGGGCGAGCTCGTACGCCTTGACGCTCTTGCGGCGGAAGAAGAACGTGCCGACGATCAGCAGCGGAAGCGTCGCGAAGACGACCAGGGCCAGCTGGATGTCGAGGACGAGGAGCACGACCGTGATGCCGAAGAAGGTGACGAGGGAGACGAAGGCGGTGACCAGGCCGGTCTGCAGGAACGTGGACAGCGCGTCCACGTCCGTCGTCATCCGGGTCATGATGCGGCCCGTCAGCTCGCGCTCGTAGTAGTCGAGGCCGAGCCGCTGGAGCTGCGCGAAGATCTTGAGGCGCAGGGAGTACAGGACGCGTTCGCCGGTGCGGCCCGTCATCCGGGTCTCACCGATCTGGGCGGCCCACTGGACGAGGACGGCCAGCAGACCGAGTGCAGCCGCCGCCCAGACCGCGCCGAGCGCCATCTTCGTGACGCCGTCGTCGATGCCGTGCCGGATCAGCACCGGCAGGAGCAGGCCCATGCCCGCGTCGACCGCGACCAGGGCCAGGCTCACCAGCAGCGGACGGCCGAAGCCGTGCAGCAGCCTGCGAAGTCCGTACGACTTCTCGGGGCGCACCGCGCTCGCCTCGTCGATGCCGGGGGCGTCGGTGGCGGGCGGCAGCGCGTCGACCTGGGCGAGCAGCTCGGGAGTGGCGGGCATGCCGGCCGCCGCCGCGTCGCGCTCCTCCTCCTTGCGGATCCACAACCCGGGGGTGACACCGCGCTCGGCGTCGAACTCGGCGTCCAGCTCCTCCTGGAGCGCACGGTCGTCCTCGGGTGCCACGGCCGTTGCCGGCCGGTGCCCCGGGGAGGTGCCGCCCAGCTCGTCCGGGTCGGTGAGGAGCCGCCGGTAGAGAGCCGAGCGGCGCTCCAGCTCGGCGTGCGTACCGATGTCGGCGAGCCGCCCGTGGTCGAGGACCGCGATGCGGTCGGCGAGGCCGAGCGTGGACCGGCGGTGGGCTATCAGCAGGGTCGTGCGGCCGTCCATGACCCGCGCCAGGACCTCGTGGATCTCGTGTTCGACCCGCGCGTCGACCGCCGAGGTGGCGTCGTCGAGCAGCAGGAGGCGGGGGTCGGTGAGGAGGGCGCGGGCGAGCGCCACGCGCTGGCGCTGTCCGCCGGAGAGGGTGAGCCCGTGCTCGCCGACCTTGGTGTCGTAGCCCTCGGGGAGCGCGGAGATGAAGCCGTGCGCCTGGGCGGCACGGGCGGCCGTCTCGATCTGCTCCTGGGTGGCGCCCGGGTATCCGTACGCGATGTTGGCGCCGACGGATTCGGAGAAGAGGAAGCTGTCCTCGGGCACGAGCCCGATGGCGGCCCGCAGCGAGTCCTGGGTCAGCTCACGGACGTCGTGGCCGCCGACCAGGACCGCGCCGTGCGACACGTCGTAGAAGCGGGGCAGCAGGAGCGAGACGGTCGACTTGCCGCTGCCTGAGGCGCCGACCACGGCAACGGTCTCGCCCGGCTCGATGGTGAGCGAGAACCCGTCGAGGACGGGACGGTCCTCGTCGTAGCCGAAGCGGACGTCGTCGAACTCGACGCGCGCGGGGGCGTCGGCCGGGAGCGTCCTGGTGCCGTCCTCCATGGACGGCTCGGTGTCGATCAGCTCCAGGACGCGTTCCACACCGGCCCGTGCCTGCTGGCCGACGGTGAGGACCATGGCGAGCATCCGGACCGGGCCGACGAGCTGGGCGAGGTAGGTGGAGAAGGCGACGAACGTGCCGAGCGTGATCTCACCCCGGGTGGCGAGCCAGCCGCCGAGGGCCAGCATCGCGACCTGGCCGAGCGCGGGAACGGCCTGCAGCGCCGGGGTGTAGCGGGAGTTCAGCCGGATCGTGCGCAGCCTGCCCGCGAAGAGCCTGCGGCTGACCTCGCGGAGCTTGCCGGTCTCCTGCTCCTCCTGGCCGAACCCCTTGACGACCCGGACCCCGGAGACGGCCCCGTCGACCACTCCGGCGACGGCGGCGGCCTGGCTCTGGGCGTACCAGGTGGCGGGGAAGAGCCGGGCCTTCGAGCGGCGGGCGATGAACCACAGCGCGGGGGCGACGGCGAGGGCGACGAGGGTCAGGGGCAGCGAGAGCCACGCCATGATCACCAGGGAGATGACGAAGAGCAGGATGTTCCCGATGGTCATCGGGAGCATGAAGAGGAGCCCCTGGATCAGCTGCAGGTCACTGGTGGCCCGCCCGACGACCTGCCCGGTGGAGAGCTCGTCCTGCCGCTTCCCGTCGAGCCGGGTGAGGGTGCCGTACATCTCGGTCCGGAGATCGTGCTGTACGTCCAGGGCGAGCCGCCCGCCGTAGTAGCGGCGGACGAAGGTGGCGACGTAGACGATGACGGCCGCCCCGATGAGCAGTCCGGTCCACACGCCGAGGGAGCGGGTGTGGCTGCCGACGACGTCGTCGATGATCACCTTGGTGATGAGCGGAACGAGGGCCATCACGGCCATTCCCGCGAGCGACGACCCCAGAGCCAGCACGACGTTGCGGCGGTAGCGCCAGGCGTATCCGGTCAGCCGCCGGCCCCAGCCCTGTTCCTCTGCGGCCTGCTTCCGCGCGCCCTGCTGCCCTGCGCCCTGTTCCTCCGCGCCCTGCTGCCCTGCGCCCTGCTTCTCCGCGCCCTGTTTCTCCGCGCCCACCGCCCGTGCCTCCTGTTTCGCCCCGTCGCCCCGCCTGACCTACCGCATGTCCCCAACGCCGTCAGCTGCGGATTTCATCCTCCCGCAACAATTCCCGGCCGATCGGCCGAGTCGGCGCCGGGGTGGTCCCAGGACCGGCGGGGTAGGGATGACCGCCCGCAACGGGATCAAGGAACGGGGAAGCGGATGGCGAACGACCTCAACGCGGAGGCCTACCTCTGCGGCCGGCTGTACGCGGCGCTGGCGGAGCTGGAGAGACTCGGCGAGGGGGAGCATCACTCGCTCGGCCGGCCGGACGTCCTGCGGAAGCTCGCCCTGGAGCCGTCGAAGCACCTGACCAAGCACCTGCACGCGGCGGGGAAGTACCTGCTGGCGGCCCGGAACAGGGGGCAGGGTCGACCGGCGGCCACCGTGTTCAGGTCCCTCCCGGACCTGCTGCCCTGCGGAAGGGACCTGCCGGGCTCCCTGCGCGACACCGCGCTCCAGGAGCGCTTCCACGAGGGCCGCACGGCGCAGGAGGCCGCGATCGGCAGGACCGTCGGCACGGGGTGAGACGGGCCGGCCCCGGGGCTGTCGCGCCCCGGGGCCGGCACAGCCATCCGCTACAGATGCGTCGGCTCGAACATCCTCAGCAGCGCGGGGAGCACCACCACCGAGGGGCCGGGTGCCGCCAGGGCCCTGCCGAGGTCGGCGGCCAGGGTCTCGGGCGTCGTACGGACCGCGGGGACGCCGAAGGACTCGGCGAGGGCCACGAAGTCCGGGCGGGAGAGCTCGGTGGCCGTGGCTTCGCCGAAGGCGCCCGTCATGTACTCCCGCAGGATGCCGTAGCCCCCGTCGTCGACGATCAGCCAGGTGACGGGCAGGTCGTACTGCCGCACGGTGGCGAGTTCGGCGATCGAGTACATCGCGCCGCCGTCGCCGGAGACCGCGAGCACCGGCTTGGTCCGGTCGGCGGCGGCGGCACCGATGGCCGCCGGGAAGCCGTAGCCGAGGCCGCCCGCGCCCTGCGCCGAGTGCATCGTGTTCGGGTGGCGGGCGTCGAAGGCGGACCAGGCCCAGTAGGCGAGGATCGTCATGTCCCAGAAGCTGGGGGACGTGTCGGGCAGCGCCTCGCGGACCGAGGCCAGCACCTGCTGCTCCAGCGTGAGGTCCTGTGCGGCGATCCGGTCGTGGACCTTCTCCAGCAGCGCCCGGACACGCTCCGGCGCGGTGTCGTCCTCACGGGGCTCCACGGCGTCCAGGAGGTCGGCGAGGGCCTCGCGGGCGTCGGAGTGGATGCCGAGCGCGGGGTGGTTGGACTCCAGCTTCCCCGCGTCGGCCTCGATCTGGATGATCCGGCCGCGCGGGGCGAACGTGTGGTAGTTCGAGGAGAGCTCACCGAGTCCGGAGCCGACGACCAGCAGCACGTCCGCGGACTCCAGGAAGTCCGTGGTGTACCGGTCCTCCAGCCAGGACCGGAGCGAGAGCGGGTGTTCCCAGGGGAAGGCGCCCTTGCCGCCGAAGGTGGTGACGACCGGGGCGTCGATCTTCTCCGCGAGCGCGCGCAGCTTGCCGGCCGCGTCGGAGCGTACGACCCCGCCGCCCGCGATGATCGCCGGACGCTCGGCGTTCGACAGCAGGTGGGCCGCCGCGAGCGTCAGCTCGGGGCGCGGGTACAGCTCGCGCGGGGTGGCGTCGAGGGCGCTGACCACGGGGAGGACGGTCTCGGCGAGCAGTACGTCCTGCGGGATCTCCACCCAGACCGGGCCGTGCGGGGCGGTCAGCGCGGACTCCCAGGCGGCGGCGATCGCGGACGGGATCTGCGACGCCGTGCGCACGGTGTGGACGGACTTCACGATGTCGCGGAAGGACGCCTTCTGGTCGCGGAGCTCGTGCAGGTACCCGTGGCGCCCGCCGCCGAGCCCGGCGGTGGGGATCTGGCTGGAGATCGCCAGCACGGGTGCCGATGCGGCCGCCGCCTCCTGGAGCGCGGCCAGGGAGGTCAGGGCCCCGGGGCCGGTGGAGAGGAGCAGGGGCGCCACCTCCCCGGTGATCCGGCCGTAGGCGTCGGCGGCGAAACCCGCGTTGTTCTCGACGCGCAGTCCGACGTACGAGAGCGAGGAGCGGCGCAGGGCGTCGAACATCCCGAGCGCGTGCTGGCCGGGCAGCCCGAAGACGGTGGTGGCGCCGAGGCCCTGGAGGGTCTCGACGACGAGGTCACCGCCGTTGCGGCCGGGCGGAGGGTTCAGTGCCGCCTCGGCCTGCGCGGCCGTGAGCTGCGGCCTGTCGTCGTGGTCGTGACTCACTGGGTGCGGCCCTCCGCGATCTGGCGGGACATGATCGTCGTCAGCTCGTACGCCGTGTGCGAGGCCGCGACGGAGGTGATCTCCGCGTGGTCGTACGCCGGGGCCACCTCGACCAGGTCGGCCGAGACGAGGTGGCAGGAGGACAGCCCGCGCAGGATCTCCAGCAGCTCGCGCGAGGTGAGGCCGCCCGCCTCGGGGGTCCCGGTGCCGGGGGCGTGGGCCGGGTCGAGCACGTCGATGTCGATGGAGATGTAGAGCGGGCGGTCACCGATGCGCTGGCGCAGCTGGTCGGCGATCTCGTCGACGCCGCGCCGCATGACGTCGGCGGAGGTGACGATGCCGAAGCCCATCTTGGCGTCGTCGGTGAGGTCCTGCTTGCCGTACAGCGGGCCGCGCGTGCCGACGTGGGACAGCGCCTCCGTGTCGAGGATGCCCTCCTCGACGGCCCGCCGGAACGGCGTGCCGTGGGTGTACTCGGCGCCGAAGTAGGTGTCCCAGGTGTCCAGGTGGGCGTCGAAGTGGAGCAGGGCGACGGGGCCGTGCTTCTTGGCGACGGAACGCAGCAGGGGCAGCGCGATGGTGTGGTCACCGCCGAGCGTCATCAGCCGGGCACCGGTTCCGAGCAGGTCGTCGGCGGCGGCCTCGACGGTCTCGACGGCCTCGTTGATGTTGAAGGGGTTCGCGGCGATGTCACCCGCGTCGGCGACCTGGGCGAGCGCGAAGGGCGAGGCGTCCTGCGCCGGGTTGTAGGGGCGCAGGAGCCGCGAGGCCTCGCGGATCGCGTTGCCGCCGAAGCGGGCGCCGGGGCGGTAGGAGACCCCGCTGTCGAAGGGCACGCCGACGACGGCGACATCCGCGGAGCCGACCTCGTCGAGCCGGGGCAGCCGCGCGAACGTCGCGGGTCCGGCGTACCGCGGGACGCGGGAGGAGTCGACGGGGCCGCGCGGCGCTTCGTTGCTGCTCATGGGTGCGGGTGCCTTTCGTTGGGCCATGCACGCCTTGTGGGCGTTCATACGCTGTTGAGTCTCTCAGGAGCCGGAGCGGCCCCCTGTACCGGTGGACGCTCAGACGGAGACCGGATCCGGGGTGGCCGGATCGTGGTCGGTCCCCCGCCCGGCCAGCCGCTCGCGCCAGGCCGCCAGCACGGCGGCGTCGGTCGGCTTCGTCGCCAGTGAGACGACGACGTAGACGGCGAGCGAGGCGAGCAGCCCGTAGTAGACCGGCTGGTTGGCGAGGATTCCGTAGGCCGCCATCAGCGCGATCACCGCGACGCCGCCGACGCCCACGGCCGCCAGCGCGCCCGCCGCGGTGCCCCGGCGCCAGAGCAGACCACCGATGATCGGCACCAGCAGCCCGCCGACCAGGAGGTTGTAGGCGACGGTCAGCGCCTCGACGACGTCGTTGAGCGCGATGGCGATCACGATGACGGCGACGCCCATGATGAGGATGAACGCCCGGTTGCCCTTCACCTCGTCGCGTTCCTCGCCGCCGTCCTTCACCACCACACCGCGCAGCCGCGACCAGATGTCGTTGTTGGCCACGGTCGCGCAGGCGATCAGGGCGCCGGAGGAGGTGGACATCACCGCGGCGAGCGCGGCGGCCAGCACCAGCCCACGCACGCCGACGGGCAGTTCGTCCTTCACGATCGTCGCGAAGGCCGCGTCGGCGCTGGGCAGCGTCGGGTACATCACCTTGGCCGCGGTGCCGATGACGGCCCCGGCGACCGCGTAGACCAGGCAGTACGTGCCGGCGACGGTGCCGCCCCAGCGTGCCGTCCGGTCACTGCGGGCGGTGAACACGCGCTGCCAGATGTCCTGGCCGATCAGCATGCCGAAGGTGTAGATCAGGACGTAGGTGAAGATCGTCTCGCCGCCTATGCCCAGCGGGTCGAAGTACTCCGTGGGCAGCTGCGCCTTCATCTCGCTGAAGCCGCCGGCCTTGACCACGGCGATCGGCAGGAGGAGGAGCAGGACACCGATGGTCTTGACGACGAACTGCACCATGTCGGTGATCGTGATCGACCACATGCCGCCGAGCGTCGAGTACGCGACGACGATCGTGCCGCCCAGGATGATCGCGACGGTCCGGTTCACGTCGAACAGGACGTCGAAGATGGTGGCGTAGGCGATCGTCGAGGTGACCGCGAGCATCAGCGTGTACGCCCACATGACGACACCGGAGATGACCCCGGCCCGGCCGCCGTAGCGCAGGTCCAGCATCTCGGAGACGGTGTAGACCTTCAGCCGGGCGATGCGGGCCGAGAAGAAGACGGACAGGGCGAGCAGTCCGAGGCCGATCGTGAAGACCATCCAGGCGCCGGAGAGCCCGTACTGGTAGCCGAGGCCCACGCCGCCGATCGTCGAGGCACCGCCGAGGACGATCGCGGCCATGGTGCCGGAGTACATCCAGGGGCCGAGCCGCCGCCCGGCGACCAGGAACTCGCTCTTGGACTTGGCGCGGCGCATGCCCCACCAGCCCATGGCGAGCATGCCGGCCAGATAGACCACGATCACCGCGTAGTCGACAGCCATGGGCCTTCCTCCGTCTCGTCTTCGCTCAGGGGGTGTGGTGAGGAAGACGGTAGGTGGCCGGAAGCCGACGCTGAAGTGTACGTTTCATCCATCCTCAAGCCGCCGAGTGGATGGACCATCCATGCCGGACTCCCCAGCCGGGCCTCCCGCCCCTCCCATCCCCCTGGCCGAACTGCTCGGCCGGGAGGAGCTCGGACTGCGCCGTATCGCCGGTCCGGACCACGCGGATCTGCTGTGGGTGCACACCTCGGAGATGGCCGACCCGTATCCGTACCTGCTCGGCGGCGAGCTCCTGCTGACCGCCGGGGTCCAGCTCACGGACGCGGACACCTACGTGGCCCGGCTCGTGGAGGCGGGGGCGGCGGCCCTCGGCTTCGGGGTGGCGCCGGTGCACGACACGGTGCCGGCCGCCCTGGTGGAGGCCTGCGACAGGCACGGGCTGCCGTTGCTGGAGGTGCCTCGCGAGACCCGCTTCGCCGCGGTCGCCCGGGCGGTGTGGCGGCTCATGGCGGAGGCGCGCCACCGGGAGCTGCGCCGGGTGACCCGGGCCCAGCAGGCCCTGGCGACGGCGGCGGCCCGCCCGGACCCGGTGCCCGCGGTGCTGCGGCAGCTCGCCGTCCAGCTGGAGGGCCGGGTCGCGCTGCTCACGGTGGACGGCGGTGTGCTGCACGCGGCGGGCGGGCGCCCGGCACCGGACGCGCAGACGGCACTGGCCCGGCTGGCCCGGGTGGTGGCTCCCGCCACACCGTCCGCCGCCTCCCCCGCCACGCCGCCCGCCGCCTCCCCCGGCCGGAAGCCGAACCCGTCGTCGGCGACCGACACCCGGGGCGGCACCCACCTGTTCGCGTACGCGCTCGGCGGCGGGCGGGGACTGGCCCTCACCCTGGCGACGCCCCGGCGCGACTCCGGCGACCACACCGTCGCGGGAATCGCCGTCGTGCTGCTCTCCCTGCTCACCGCCCCGCACCAGGGCGCCGACGCCGCGGGCCGTTCGGCGGCGCTCGTACGGCTGCTGCTGGGCGCGGCCCCGCAGGACGTGGCGCCGCTGCTGGGCGACGGCGACTCGTGGACGGTGGTCCACGCCCGTCGCGCCGACGGCGCCCCGGCGGACCCGCTCAGCGCCGGGGCCCTCGGCACGGCGCTGGGCTCCGCACTGTCGGACGTGGACCGGGAGACCGTACGGGTCCTGCTCCCCGGCCCCCACGAGCCGGTGACCGCACAGCCCGGCTGGACCCTCGGCGTCTCCGAACGGGTCCCGGTCACCGCCCTGCCCGACGCCGACACCCAGGCGTCCCGCGCCCTGGGCCACGCGGAGGCGACCCGCACCCCGCTGACCGCGCACCGCCCCGGCGCCGGAGGCCTGGCCGGCCTGATCCCGGCCGACCGCGCCGAAGCCCATGCCCGCGCCCTGCTGGCCCCTCTCTCCGAGCCGTTGCCGGAGACCTTGCGCTGCTGGCTGAGCCTGCACGGCAGCTGGGACCGCACGGCGGTGGCCCTGCGCGTCCACCGCAACACGGTCCGCCAGCGCATCGCCCGGTGCGCGGCGCTGCTGGACATGGACCTGGACGACATGGACGTGCGGACGGAGCTGTGGTTCGCGCTGCGGGGGCGCGGGCCGGCGGGCTACGGCGGACGAGCTCACGGCCGATGAGGAACCCGGGCACGGTGACAGTGGCCCGGCCCGTCACCGCGTGGGCTCCGGACACCCGGCCGGCAGAGGTGCGGAAACCAGGCCGGCCGGCACTCGCGGCGTCAGCTCTTGACCGGCCACGACGCGCCCCCCCGCCTCGCCGCCGTCCATCAGACCTGAGCAGACTCCGGTCGACGCGTGCGAGGCCATCCGCATGGCCCACCACCCGCCCCTGTCTCCCGGCATGTACTCCCGCTCCCCCGTGCCTTATGTTTCGGAGCGAGGACGACTGACGTTACGGACGGCTGGGGCGCGGACGACGCATGGCACGGAATCACGACAGCCAACTGCCCGAATCGGTGGGGATACGCCGTCGGCGGATGCGGAACGCGCTCCTGTTCGGTGCGCAGAGGGCCGGGCGTACGGCGGACGAACGGCTCGGGAAGGCATTCGCGGGGATCGTCGTCACGGCCGTCCTGTGCGCGGGTTGCGTGGGATGGTCCTTTCTCCAGCACACCTGACGAAACAGCAGGCGGGGCGGGACGGACAGCGGCGTCGGGCCAGGAGTGCGAACAGCGCGTGAATACCCCGGAAACGGCGGGCCCCCTGCCCGGAGGCAATTCCGCGAAAGGGGCCGGGAAGAGGGCCCGGCTTCCCGTGCTCGCGGCAACCCTCATGGAATGGCCGGAGTCCGTGGGCAGTTGGCCCGGGAACTCCCCGAATCGCGATGATAGGTTGCCGTAAGTGGCGAGCACAGCAATGACATCCCGTTCGGAAGTGAGCCGGGTGACCCTGGTCGGCGAGCGGCGCCGGGCCGACGTCGTCCTGCCCTCCGACACCCCGATCGGGCAATTGCTGCCGGATATTCTCCAGTTGCTCGACGACCAGATCGCATCGCGCCCGCTGACACGGCAGTTGCTGACGTCCGCCGGCTCGGCCCTGGCGCACGACAGCACCCTGGCATCGGCCGGGATATCCGACGGCGCCGTGCTCCGGCTCGTCAGGTCCCGGGCCGCGCTTCCCGCCCCCGTCGTGCACGACGTCGCGGACCATGTGGCCGACGACCTCGATCTGCGGGCCTGGCGCCGGCGCCCTGCCGCGCGCCGGGCGGTCGCGGGCGCGGCGACCACCGTTCTCACGCTGACTGCCGCACTGCTCGCCCGCCGGGAGTTCCCGCTCGGTTCCCTCGCCGGCGTGCTCACCCTGCTCACGTCCGCTCTCCTGGCGGCGGGTGTGCTCGCCGCCAGGGCCCGGCAGGGCCACCGCACGCTCGCGACCGCGCTGCTGTCCGTCTCCGGCGGTCTCGGCGTGCTCACCGCGTGGACCGCGGCCGATGCGTACGACTGGCCACCAGCCGTGCGCCTGGGCGCCGTCTCGGGCGCGCTGGTCCTGACGCTGGTGCTCCTCGGCTGTTTCTCGCCGCTCGGCCGCGGCGGGCTGATCGGCGCCGCGGCGACCGCTTCGCTCACCGTGGTCTGGGAGGGCGCAGCAGCCGTCCAGCAGGACCCGGCCCGGCTCGGAGCCGTCATGGCGGTCCTCTCCGTCGTGCTGCTGGGACTGCTGCCGAGGATCGCCCTGACGGCGTCCGGACTCACCGCACTCGACGACCGCCGCGCCACCGGCGTCTCCGTCAGCCGTCACGAGGTGGGCAACGCTCTCGCGGCCACCCACCGGGGCCTGGCCCTCGCGACCCTGGTCACCGCGGTGTCGGCGGGCGCGGCGGGCTGGCTGCTCGCCTCGGCCGAGCGGTCGACCGCGTGGACGGTGGTGCTGGCCTCGGTCGTCGCCGTGCTGCTCCTGTCCGGGGCACGAGCGTTCCCCCTGGTCGTGGAGGTGGTGGCGCTCGTAGCCGTCGCCGGGATCCTCCTCGTACGCCTGATGATGCTGTGGATGCAGCACGCCGGGGGCGCGGGGGCGATCGCCGTGCTCGGTGCGGCAGCGCTGCTCCCCCTGCTGGTGCTGGCGGTGGAGCCGCCGGAGCACGTGCGGGTCCGGCTGCGCCGCGCCGCGGACCTGGTCGAATCCGCCGGCACGGTGGCGCTCTTCCCGCTCGCCGCAGGGGTGTTCGGCGTGTTCGGACAGCTGCTCGACAAGTTCTGAGTCAACGTGCGGGGCGCTCCGCCATGGCGGTGCGGTGGAGGGGAAAGGCAGACATGCCGAACACGGACAACTGGCAGGGCGACGTGCGGCGCGACAGGAGAGGCGCTGCGGCGTCCGCCGTGCGGAGCGACACCGGTCCGGCGCGGGGCACCGGCACCCCCGCACCGGGCCCCGGCCTGCCCCCGCCCGGCAGCAGGCCGCCCCGTACCGCGCCCGACGCCCGGCCCGTGATGGACGACGGCCTGGCCGAAGCGGTACGCGGACCGCGGCACGGAGAGCCCCTCGCGGCGCGGGTCGCACGCGGACTGCGCCGAATCGTTTCCTCCTCGGCGGCCCGCGAGGTCGCCGAGATCACCCGCACCGCCGAGCAACTCCAGCAGCCCGTGACGACCGGCCGGCAGATCGCCGTCACCTCGATCAGGGGCGGCGCGGGCAAGTCGACCGTCGCCGCGCTGCTCGGCACCACGTACGCGCATTACAGGCAGGACCCGGTGCTGCTCGTCGAGGCGGATCCGGCGCTCGGCTCACTGCCGCTGCGGCTCGGCGCCCGGTCGCTGCGCTGGACCGCCGGCGACATGGCGCACATCGTCGAACCGCAGATGTCCCTGCTCGACGTGACCGGCTACCTCGTCCAGCTCCCCGGCAACGCCTGGCTGCTGCCCGGCAGTCAGGGCCGGATCGGCGCGATGCTGGACGCCAGGGCGTACGAGCGGGTCATGGTCTCCCTGCGCCGCTACTTCGGTGTGACGGTCGTCGACTGCGAGACACTGCCCGCCGAGGTCGCCCGGGTCGCGCTCTCCGCGTCCCAGGCCCGTGTGCTGACCGCCCCGGCCACGCCGGAGGGCGTCACGAGCGCCCACAACGTGCTCGAGTGGATCCAGGCACTGCCCCGCCGTGTGATCGACGGCACGGTCGTCGTACTCACCGAACAGACGCCCCGTGCGGGGATCGACCTCGACAAGGCCGTGCAGAAGCTCGCGTCCACCGGAGCGAGCGTGCAGGTCCTCCCGTACGACCGTCACCTGGCCGCCGGCGGAGCGATCCGTACCGAACTGCTCGCTCTCCCGACACGGCAGGCCGCCACCCGCATCGCCGCGGACGTCTTCCAGCTGTCGCAGAAGCATCGCTGACCCCTTGCCGAGCCCGACCGTGAGTGACGGACGCCCATGAGCACCCGACTGATACACCGCCCGGCCAGGGCCACCCGGCCCCCGGCCGCCGCCCCTTCACGCACCATCGAGGCGCCGCCCACCCTCCCCGGGGGGAAGGCGGGCAGCGTCGCGGTGCCGTTGCTTCCCGTCGCGGCGGTCGTGTCGTCCCTCGTGCTGATGACCGCCGTACGCGACAGCAGGGTCGCCGCACTGGGCGCGATCGTCCTCGCCGTGACCGTCATCGGCTCCGGCGCGCTCCTCCTCTCCCCGTACGGCAGGGCCCGGCGCGCCCTCCGCGCCCGGCGGGAGGCCTACCTCGCCTACGTCGAGGGCCTGCGCGCAGAACTCTCCGCGGAGGAGCGCGCGCGCCGGGAGCGCGCCGACGTGCTCGATCCGCCGCCGTACGCCCTGTACGACATCGTGCGGGACCCCGCCCGCCGGTGGGAACGCCGCCGAGACGACCCGGACTTCCTGCGGGTGCGGGCCGGCATCGGGGAGATGCCCGTGTGCGACCTGCAGATCGCCGATGCGGGCTCCTCCGTCCTCACTCCGCCGGACCCGTTCATGCTCAACGAGGCCTCGGCGCTGCTCAGCCAGTTCCGTACGGGGGCCGAACTGCCCCTCACGGTGCCGCTCGACCGGGCCGGGAACATCAGCGTCATCGGCCCCCGCGAGGACTGCCTGCGGGTGGCCCGCGCCCTGCTCGTCCAGACCGCCGCGACGCACGCCCCCGACGACGTGGCGATGGCGCTCGCCGTGCCCGGCGACCGGATCGCCGACTGGGAGTGGGCGAAGTGGCTTCCGCACCTCCTGGACGCCGAACAGCTGGACGGGCAGGTCGCCGCGCGGCGTATCGCCCCGTCGGTCCTCCAGCTCGCGGACGGGATCGGCGCCGACCTGGGCCGCCGCGCGTCGCACGCGGCAGAGGCGAGCCGAGGCCTGGCCGGGCACACTGCCGAGCCCCCGGGGCCCCGGCTCCTCGTCGTCGCGGACGGACACGGCGAGTACGCCGTCGATCTGCCCCGCCCGGACGACGCGGTCGGCCTGCCTGACATGGGCGTCACCGTCCTGCACCTGCTCGAACAGCGCGTCCAGGAGCCGGGACACATCGGCATCCGGGTCACCGTCGAGGGCACCCAGCTGGTCATCGAGGATCTGCGCGGGCCCGAACCGGTCAGTGCGCACGGCACCGTCGACGAGGTCGGCCGCCCCTTCGCCGAGGGCCTGGCCCGGATGCTGGCGCCGCTGCGGCTGTCCGCCGAGGCCCTGGAGGGCGCCCCTCCGCCGGACACCGTCGACCTGGCCGGTCTGCTCGGCATCGACGACGTGGCGCGCCTCGACCTGTCACGGCTGTGGGCTCCACGCGGCGAACGCGCTTTCCTGCGCGTGCCCATCGGCATCGGCGACACGCACGAGCCGGTGCTGCTCGACCTCAAGGATTCCTCGGAGCTCGGCATGGGCCCTCACGGCCTGTGTGCCGGCGCCAGCGGTCCGGAAAGGTCCGAGCTGCTGCGCTCCCTGATCCTCGCCCTGGTGACCACACACCCGCCCGAGGACCTCGCCCTGCTCCTCATCGACTACGAGGACGGTGCGACCTTCGCGCCGTTCTCGATGCTTCCGCACGTCGCCGGTGTCATCACCGACCTGGAGAACGAGGCAGGCCTCGTCGAGCGCGTCGACGCCGCCCTCGCCGGTGAGGTGAACCGCCGCCGGCAGGCCCTCGAGGACGCGGGTGACGTCGCCGACATCGGTGCGTACGCCGTGCTGCGCTCCGGGGAACGGCCCGAACTGGAGCCGCTGCCGCACCTGTTCGTCGTCATCGACGAGTTCGGCGAGCTCCTGTCCGCCAAGCCCGACTTCGTCGACCTGCTCCTGTCCATCGGCCGCACCGGCGGCCCCCTCGGTGTGCATCTGCTCCTGTCCGGCCAACGGGTCGAGGGCGTCGGCCTCAAGGGCCTGGACGCCTGCCTCTCGTACCGGATCGGTCTGCGCACCTTCTCCGCCGAGGAGTCGCGCTCCGTCCTGGACACCACGGACGCGGTCCACCTGCCGCCGGGCTTCGGCTATGTCAAGGAGGGCACCGGTCTTTACGAGCGCTTCAGGACGGGCCATGTCTCCGGCGACCACCAGGAGCCCCCGCAGCGGGCGGCCGGGACGAGGAGCGGGCCCCTCGCGCTGGAGTACGCGGCCTTCAACAGCACGTCCGCACCGGCCGGTGCGGGCCAGGGGGAGCCGGCGCCCGGACGCCCCGGGACGGGGCCGACCGTCCTGGAAGCCGTGGTCGAACAGCTGGAGGACGCCGCCGCGGCGGTACGCGGCATCTGGCTGCCACCGCTGCCCGCAGCACTCGCCCTCGACAAGGCCGCCGGTCCGCTGGCAACCGGCCCGCGCGGACTGCAGCTGGCCGGGCGGCGGAGCCCGCTCCGGGTTCCGCTCGGCCTGCTCGACGATCCGACCGGTCAGTGGCAGGGACAGTGGTACCTGGACCTCACGGAGGGCGGTGGCCACGCCGCCGTCATCGGTGGTCCGGAGTCCGGGAAGACGACGCTCCTGCGCACGCTGGTCCTGTCGCTCGCGCTCACCCACACCCCGCAGGAGATCGGTGTCTACGGCCTCGACCTGAGCGGCGACGAACTCCAGGTCCTCTCCGGACTGCCGCACGTCGGCGGCATCGCGGACCGCGCCGAACCCGAACGCGCGGTGCGTACGGTCGAGATGGTGCGGAGCATGCTCGAAGCACGCGAGGATCTCTTCCGCGAGCACGCCGTCGACTCCGTCGAGCACCTGCGCACCCTGCACCGTGCGGGCCGGCTGCCCCAGCTGGCGTCCGCGGAGATCGTGCTGGTCGTCGACGGTTTCGACGCACTGCGCGAGGACTTCGGCGAGCTGTACGACTCGGTCGTCGACATCCTGGAACGGGGCGGTGACCACGGCATCCACGTCGTCGCCGGGATGCTCCACCGGAACGACGTGGACTTGGCCACCCAGGCGTCGTTCGGCACCCGGGTCGAGCTCTGTCTGAACGACCCCGGCGAATCCGGCATCGACCGCAGGCTCGCCGGGACGCTGTCACCCGACGTGCCCGGCCGCGTCCTGACCGACGGCGGGCTCTTCGCCCACACCGCGCTCCCCCGTACGGACGGGCTGGCGGACGACACCGGTCTGGACGCGGCCCTCGACCGCACGGCTCGTACGGTCCGCGCCGCCTGGAGCGGTGACGCCGCCCCGCCTGTCCACGTGCTGCCCCACGTCCTGGAACCGCACCTGCTCCCCGGCCCGGCCGCCGAGCCCCGGCGGGTGCCGATCGGCCTGGACCAGGACGCACTCGCTCCTGCTCTGCTCGATCTCTTCGACGAGGACCAGCACCTGCTGGTCCTGGGCGACAGCGAGTGCGGCAAGACGACTCTCCTCAGGACCGTCGCCGACGGTCTCATCGACCGCTACGACGAGGGCGAGCTGATCTTCGCCGTCATGGACCCGAGGCAGGGTCTGCGTGGCGCGATCCCCAAGGAGTTCGACGGCGGTTACGCCCACAACGCCAAACTGTGCGAGGGTCTCGCGGCCCGGATCGCCACCGAGCTGGAGAAGCGGCTGCCCGACGACACCACTCCCCCCGAGGCCCTGGAGCCCGGCGACCAGGGCACCGGCCCACGGATCGTGGTGCTCGTCGACGACTACGACGTACTGATGGCGGACGGCCATTCACCGCTCGCCGCGTTCGTGCCGTACATCCACGCGGCGCCGGCCATCGGCCTCCACTTCGTCCTGTCGCGCCAGGTGGCCGGAGCGTCGTGGGGCATGTACGAGCCGCTGGTGCACGGTCTGCGCGAGTCGGGAGCGACCGCCGTCCTCATGGACGGCGACCACAGCGAAGGCCGGCTGTTCCCCGGGGTGTACGCGAGCCGGCAGCCGGCGGGCCGAGGCCTGCTCATCCGCAAGGGCGAGTCGAGCCGCCTGATCCAGACGGTGTACACGCCCGGATGACACCCGCCTGCCGGTCGGCTCACCTCTGCCGATCATGCTCGGCACGGGTGAACCGCTCGCCGGACCGGCGCGGTCACGCCCCGGCCTTCGTCATCAGCTCCACCAGGCTGGAGAAGCTGTCCGCGGCGTGGCCGGAATCCATGCCGCGCCGGAAGAGGTCAACGACCGCGGCAGGAAGGGCGGTGTCGACGGCCGCGTCGGCCCTCGCAGAGCGCCCGGGAACTGGCGACCACCGTCATCTCCGCCCTGGAAGGCCCCGAAGTCACCGCCCAGGTCAACCGCAGCGAGGAACCACTACAGGTGACGGGCCGGCAACTCGCCCGCCTCGTACGCTCGTACGAGGTCTAGAACCTGCCCGGCCGATCTGGACCGGCAGGCGAGCTGCACTCATGTCACCCATCCTGGCAGCCTGTTCCTTCGCGGTGGGCAGGGAAAATGAAGGGCGTCCCCAAGCGGGATCTGCTAGGTATACGAGTTCCCGCCAACCGCCAGGACTTGGATGCCATGCCCCGCGCCGTCACGCTCATCCGTTCCACCGCCCTGTCCGACGTGGCGGAGTACGCCTACGCCGCCACCGCCCCCGCGGACGCACGGCTGATCTTCCTCGCCGGGGCGTGCCCGCTGAACGAGGACGGGTCCACAGCGGCCGTCGGTGACTACGCCGGCCAGGCGGCGAAGGCCGTCGAGAACATGAGGACCGCGCTCGGAGCGGCGGGGGCCGGCTTGGATGACGTCATCAGCACGCGCGTGCTGGTCGCCTCCGCGCGGCAGGAGGACCTGGTGACTGCCTGGAAGGTGGTCCGGAACGCGTTCGGTGACCACGACGTCCCGAGCACCTTGCTCGGCGTCACCGTTCTCGGGTACGCCGACCAGCTGGTGGAGATCGAAGGCGTGGCTGCCGTGCTCGACTCCTGACATCCCGGTCCTCCGCCGTGCCCCGGACAGGGTGCAGAGCGCTGCCTCGACCGGCCTGGGCCTACTGGCTCAACCCCACGACGCCCCACCTCCGCCGCGCGGCTTCGGCGAGGACGCGGCCCCAGTCCTCCAGCAGGGCCGTGAACTCGCCGAACTCGCCGACCCACCCTCCGGGAACGGCAGCGTGCTCGGCGAAGACCGGCCTCAGCCCACCGAGCAACTCGACCCGCTCCCAGGTCGCGGCCAGCTCCCGCACGCTCTCCGGCGACCGGGCCAGCAGCACGCCGTAGGAGACCTTGGGATCGTCGCAGAAGAAGCCCGGATCGGTGTGCGGCGCCTCACCGTCCGTCCCGTCCCAGACCAGCCCGAGCAGCAACGCCTCCAGGCCGGCGCGCACCTGCGGATCGGCGTGGTCACGGAGGGACTCCCACCTTTGCCCGGCCCAGAAGTGCGCCTTGAACGAGCCCAGGGTGCCGCGGAACTCGTAGAGGGCGAAGAAGGCACCATCGGGGCCCTGCGGCCACGTGAAGTCACCTTCGGGCTGCGGCGTTCCGTCATCCCACAGTCCCGTCTCGTCGGCGTACCAAGCGTCCCTCAGACGCACGAGCCGCTCAGGGGGCGGAACCTCCGCCAGCCAGGACCAGTCGGCGATCATCACGCTGATGTCCAACCCCATGGGGTGAGGTTACCGATCCGATCAGCCGGTGGCTCCCGGCTCCCCCGCCGCCACTCAAGCGGACGGGGCGGCAGGGGGCGGTGCGCCCCCGAGTCGCGCACCCCGGCTCTCCGCGATCCGGAGTACGTCGCGCAGCGCTTCGGCCATGCGTGCCACCACATAGCGGAGTTGCGCCGCCGAGACCTGGCGGTCGTCGAGCATGTCGACCGCGTGGTCGAGCAGTTCGACAGCCATCCCGAGCTGGATGCTCTCGACGTCGTCAGCGACCCGAGAGACGTATCCCGACCCGTCACCGAGGACGTAGCAGGGCTTGTCGTCCAGGCCGGCCCACGGCAGAAGTCGAGCCGCGCGGGGCTCGTGCCCGGTCACACCGCCCCCCTCGCACCACAGGTCGGGCAGGGCCTGGTGTCGATGCCGTACATCGCGAGCCACAGTCCTCGCTCCGGGGCGGGGTCGAGGCGCACGTCGGGTTCGGACGTCACATAGGCAGGAGGAGGGATGAGGTACGCCGGTGGGGCGGGCTGCAGATGCCGCAGCAGTGTCTCGAGCATGCGAATGATGCAGGGCAGCACGTCTTCAACTCCGTTGGGTGGGGGCGCGAGGGCGACGGCGGCAGCCGCGCCCAAGGGCCGGCACCTCGCCATCTGTCGCTGGGTAGTGATCCACTCACAGAGTGAGACGAGTCGGGCTAGGCTCGCCAGGGGGTCGGTGGTGACAAATGCTTCGTCACATGGGAGTCGACGTTGAGTAACATTTATGGGGAATGGCTCAAGGCGCAACGTCTGGCGGCAGAGCTGACCCAGCAGGAGCTGGCCGACGCATCGGTGATGACCCGTTCGCACATCTCGCACATCGAAGCGGGACGTCGCATTCCCTCGAAGGAGGACGCGCGACGGCTGGACATGGCCCTGAACACGGGAAATGTGCTGAGCAGCTTCCTGCCGGACGACGATGCGGCGGTGGCCGACTACTTCGAAGCGGCTCTGCTGCTCGAACAACAGGCGCTGATGCTTCGTGAGTTCGCGCTCTCGTTCGTCCCGGGCATCCTCCAGACGGAAAGGTACGCGCGTGCGGTCCTGAGCACGTCGTTCCCTCCGGTGAGTGAAGAGGAATGTGACAGGCTCGTTGTCACACGGCTCGATCGGGCGAAGGTCCTTGCCGGTCCGGTACGGCCTGTAGTTTGGGCGCTGCTCGACGAGGCGGTACTACGTCGTACCGTCGGTGGGCCGGATGTCATGGCAGAGCAGATCATGCACATCGTGGACCTGGTGGAGAGGCGGCGCGCACGCGTCTACGTGCTGCCCTTCGGCCTCGGCGTCCACCCACTCATGCAGGGCATGCTCACTCTGATGCGCTTCGAGGGCCAACCGCCTGTGGCCTACTCGGAAGGCGTACAGGTAGGCAAGGTGCACGACTCCCCGGCCATGGTCGAGCGGCTCGAAGGCGCCTACGATCTTGCGTTGGGCGACGCGATGCCGCTGCAGGAGTCATTGGCTTTCATGAGGGCTACCGCAAAGGACTACGGACACCGTGACCGAACACACCATCCCTGACGCCTCCGCCCTCGCCGGTTGGCGCAAGTCCACCTACAGCGGCAACGAGGGCGGCAGCTGCGTAGAGGTCCTGGACGGCCACCCCTCCGGCGTCCCCGTCCGCGACTCCAAGTCACCTCAGGGGCCCGCCCTGTTGATAGCGGCCGCAAGCTGGTCGTCCTTCGCCTCCGCCGTGAAGGCCGGGCACTTCTGCGTCTGAACCGCCCTGCTCCGCACCATGCGCCGAGACCATGACCGCCGAAGCAGGTCAGCGCAGCGCCTGCGGGCCGATGACCGCGAGGAGGCGCAGTCTGTCGTGGCTCTCGCTGCCCGGGACCGCCGTGTAGACGACCAGGCGGTGTGACTGTTCCGGGTCGAGGAGGGTCTGACAGTTCAGTTCGAGGGCGCCGACCTCCGGGTGGATGAAGCGCTTGACGTGATGGGGGTAGACGCCGACCAGCGCGGCGCATCTGGCAGGTCTCGGAGGAACTCGTGGGCGTCCGCTCCTGGGTGTAGGGCCGATCTCGCTGCGGCTCCGGACAGCGCCCGTTCACCCGGCTCGCCGGGAACAGCTCTGCTTCGCCGAGAACAGTCCTGCTCCCTCGGGCGAGACACCGAACACCTCCCCGCTCGACCCCACGACCCGCCCAGGCCCGAGCGGCGCGCCCCGCCCTCTGAGGTCACCGGCGTGCGTGGTGTGCGCATGACCCTCACCGAACGCCGCCCGAAATGTCGGGTCATCCAGCATGTGCAACCAGGGGTTGACCATTCCTTCCCCCGCCCCTAGGTTTCTCGCAACCCGCTGGTACATCGATTAACCACCCCGGTCAACGTCCTGGTTGGAGACATCCCGCTGTGCGCTCACCCCTGAGTCGGCGCGGTTTCCTTGTCGCTGGTTCCGGCCTCGCCGCCGCTACCGCGCTGCCCGCAATGTCCGGCTGTTCCACGCTCGCCTCGGCCGATTCCGACCCCGGCTCCCTACTCGTCCACACCCAGCTCGGCACCACCGCGCCGGGCTCCGCCACGTACACCGCCGTCGTCAAGGCCTTCGAGAAGGAGAACCCGGACATCCGGGTCAAGAACCTCGTCAACGGCGACGACCTCCCCCAGGTCTACGAGACCTCACGGCTGGCCCGTAAGGAGCCGGACGTGGTCATGGTCAACCTGTACGACAAGACGCTCGCCTGGACCGACGTCGGCGCCACCGTCGACGTGAAGGGCTACCTCGACGACTGGGGACTGCGCGAGCGCGTCCTGCCCGCCGCCCTGAGTGAGTGGACCGACGGCAAGGGCAGGCTCCGCGCCTTCCCGTACTTCGCCACCAACTGGCCCGTCGCCTACAACACCCACCTGCTCGACCGGGCCGGCATCGGTTCCGTCCCCACCACCGGGGACCAGCTCATCGGTGCCGCCCGGAAGCTGCGCGCGAAGGGCATCGCCCCCGTCACCGTCGGCGGCAACGACTGGACGGGGCAGAAGCTGCTCGCCCAGATCATCCAGACCTTCCTCACCCCCGAGGAGGCCCGGAAGGTCTACTCGACCGGGGACTTCAGCGGCAGCCGGGGCGCCCGCGAGGGCATCGACTACTTCGTGACCCTGCGGGACGCCGGAGTCTTCGCGGACAAGGCACAGGGGCTGACCTCCGACACGATGACCACGCAGTACAACACCGAGGCGGCGGCCATCCAGTCCGCGATGTCCTCCGCGCTGGCGAAGGTCCCCGCGAAGGCGGCCGGGCACACCGAGATCGGCGGCTGGCCGCTCGCCCCGGGCGCCGTCCACGAGAAGCCGACCATCCTGCGCTCGTACACCCTCATCGGTTTCTGGATCAGCCCCAACGGCGTGAAGAAGCTGTCCTCCGTCGAGAAGTTCATCCGCTTCATGTACCGCCCCGACGTGGTGTCGCGCTTCATCACCGAGAGCGGCCGGGACATGGCGCTCGTGACCGACACGGTCAGCAGGGACTTCCCTCTGGTGGCGAAGGCCCAGCAGCTCGGCGACCGGGTCGGCCAGGCGCTCCTGCCCGACCTGTACGTCCCTCCGACCGCCACCCAGCCGCTGATCACCGCCACCAGCACCGCCTTCACCCGGGGGACGAGCGCGGCCTCCGTGCGCTCCGCCCTGGAATCCGCCTACCGCACGGCCTGATCCGCGCGCCCGAGCCTTTGCGAGTCCTCCCATGACGATGCTCTCGTCCGCCCCGGGCGGCGCCTCGGTCCGCGGACCGGTCACTCCCCCGCCGTCCGCCCTCACCACGAAGCGCCGTACGCAGGGCGGGGTCATCCTCGCCGTGCCCGCGCTGGTCTGGTACCTGGTCTTCATGGTCGGCCCGCTGGTCGCCATCTTCGTGATCGCCGCCCTGCACTGGCCCGGCATGCTCCAGCCGGTCTCGTTCGCCGGCACCGGCAACATCAGCGCGGTCCTGGACGACCCGGTGTTCTGGGACGCGGTGCGCAACACCGCCGTACAGCTCGCCGTGGCCGTGCCCCTGATGATCATCGGGGCGTACATGCTCGGGTACTACGTCGCCCAGAAACCGCCGGGGCACCGCGTCCTGCGGTATCTGCTCTTCATCCCCGGGCTGATCTCGACCCCCGCCAAGGCGATGGTGTTCTACGCGGTCCTCTCCCCGGACGGCCTGCTCAACGGCGCCCTGGACAAGGCCGGCCTCGGCTCGCTGACCGACGCCTGGCTCGCCTCCCCCTCCACCGCGCTCGGCTCCCTCATCCTCCTCGACGTGTGGAGCGGCATCGGGTTCACCGCCGTGCTGTTCGCGGCCCGGCTCGGCAGCGTCCCGGACGAGATCGGTGAGGCCGCTCAGCTCGACGGCGCCGGCCACTGGCGCGCCATGTGGCGCATCCACTTCCCCGTCATCCGTGACTTCGTGGGCGTCGTGACGATGCTCCAGTTCCTCTGGACGCTCTTCGGCTCCGCGCAGAACGTGCTGCTGCTGACCCAGGGCGGCCCGGGGAGCTCATCGACGACGTTGTCCTTCCTGGTCTACCAGAAGGCGTTCATCGCGGCCGACCTCGGCTACAGCCAGACCGTGGGCGTGGCCCTGTTCCTGGTCGGTCTGGCCGGGCTGCTGACCATCCGTCGCGTCTTCCGCCAGAACTACTGATCGGAGCTGGTCCCATGAAGTTCGGAAGGTCCTGGCTGCCGGCGCACATCTTCGCCTGGCTGTACATGGTGCTGCTGGTCGTCCCCCTCTACTACCTGCTGGTCTCGGCGTTCAAGACGAACGACCAGATCTTCGGAAGCCCGTTCTCCCTCCCCACCTCCCTCTCCACGGCCAACTTCACCGAGTCGTTCTCCTCGGCGCACCTCGGGCCGGCGATCCTCAACTCGATGCTCGTGACCGTGCTGGCACTGGCCCTCACCCTGGTGCTCGCCATACCGGCCGCCTTCGCCATCGCCCGCGCGGAAGGCCGGCTCGGAGCCCTGGTGGAGCGGGTGTTCTCGCTCGGCTTCCTGATCCCGACGTTCGCCGCGCTCTTCCCGACGTTCCTGCTGGCCGCCGCCACCGGGCTGTTCCACACCCGCGCGTTCATGGTGCTGTTCCTGCCGGCCACGGCGATGCCGCTGTCCGTCGTCATCCTGGTGCAGTTCATGCGGACCATCCCGCGTGAGATGGAGGAGGCGGCGCGCATGGACGGCGCGTCCACCTTCGCCGTCCTGCGGCACGTCTACACACCGATGTGCATGCCGGGGATCGCGACGATCCTGCTGCTCAACTTCCTGACCTTCTGGAACGAGTACCTCTACTCGCTCGTCATCATCGGCCCCGACCCGGACCTGCGGACCGTGCAGGTCGCCCTGCCCACGCTCAAGTCCCTGACGGGTACGGACTACGGCATCCTTACGGCGGGCACGGTGCTGACCCTGGTCCCGGTCTGGGTGGTCTACACCGTGCTCCAGAAGCGGATGCAGCAGGCCCTCGTCAGCGGAGCGGTGAAAATGTGAACAAGCCCCTCGAAGGGCGTACCGCCGTACGCCCCACCATCAAGGCCGTGGCCGCCGCGGCGGGGGTGTCCACCGCCGCGGTCTCCCAGGCCGTCAACGGCACCGGCCGGATCTCGGAGGCCACCCGCCGCCGGGTCCTGGACGCGGCCACCGAGCTGGGCTGGTCCCCCAGCGCCTCCGCGACGGCGCTGCGCCGCGCGCGTACCCGTACGATCGCGCTCGTCGTCCGGCGTCCCACCGATGTGCTGGGCTCCGACCCGCACTTCAGTGAGCTGATCACGGGTCTGGAGGGCGAGCTGGCGCCGCGTGGCTACGGTCTGCTGCTCCACCTGGTCGCCGACATGGCGCAGGAGAACGCCCTGTACGAGCGGCTGGTCGCGGAGGGCCGCATAGACGGCGCCGTGCTCACCGACGCCCGCGCCGACGACCCGCGCCCGGCCCTGCTCCGGGGCCTCGGGCTGCCGGCCGTCCTGCTGGGTGCCCCCGACGCCGCCTCGCCCGTGCCCCGGGTGGGGCTCGGACAGCAGGGCGCGGGCATCCGGGAGGCGGTCGTTCATCTGCTGGAGCTCGGCCACCGCCGCATGGCCTACATCGCGGGCCCGGCCGAACTGCTGCACACCCGGCTGCGGTTGCACGCCTTCGAGGAGGCCCTCGCCGAGGCGGGGCTGCCCCCCGTCGCCGTACGGCACAGCGACTTCACCGAGCAGGCCGCCGTCGACGTCACCGAGAAGCTGCTCGCCCTGCCCGACCGGCCCACCGCCCTCGTGTTCCCCAACGACTCCATGGCCGTCTGCGGCATCGGCACGGCGCAGCGCGCCGGGCTCCGGGTGCCCGGCGACCTGTCGGTGGTCGGGTACGACAACCTCTCGCTCGGCCGCTGGGTCCACCCCCGGCTCACCACCGTGGACCAGCAGGTGCAGCGCGTCGGTGCCGCCGCCGCCCGCACCCTGCTCGCCGGGTGCGGGGAGGACGTACCCCCACCGGAGCTCGACGGCCGTCCCCGTCTGGTCGTACGGGAGTCGACCGGCCCGCTGACACCCCCGGCCTGAACCGCCGCACCACCCCGGCACCCCCCGCACATCGAAGAGGACCAGAACACCATGCGACGCCACAGCGCCCAGCTCACCCACGACTCCGCCGTCCTCCCGTGGCTCGGCGCCAACTTCTGGTCCCGCACCGGCGGTCCGCTGATGTGGCGGAACTACGAACCGAAGACGGTCCGCGAGGAGCTGGCCGTGCTCCGGGAGCACGGGCTGAACATGACCCGGTCGTTCTTCTACTGGCCCGACTTCCACCCGGAGCCCGGGCGGATCGACGAGGAGCTCTGCGACCGCTTCCGGGACTTCCTGGACGCCCACCAGGAGCTGGGGATGGGGACGGTCCCCACGTTCATCGTCGGCCACATGTCGGGCGAGAACTGGGACCCGGCCTGGCGCGGTGACCGGGACCTGTACGAGGACGTGTGGCTGGTCGGCCGGCAGGCGTGGTTCGTCGCCCAGATGACCCGCCGCTTCAAGGACCACCCCGCGGTCACCGGCTGGCTGATCACCAACGAGATGCCGGGTTACGGCCGGATATACCAGGTCGACCCGCCGTCCGGCGACGTCGTCACCGCCTGGGCGCAGTTCATGTGCGACGCCGTGCGCGCGGCGGGCGGCACCCAGCCGGTCTCGCTCGGCGACGGCGCCTGGGGCATCGAGGTGACCGGCCGGGACAACGGCTTCTCGCTGCGGGAGACCGCCGAGTACGTCGACTTCGTCGGGCCGCACGTCTACCGCTCCGACACGGACCGGCCGCGCCAGCACTACCGGGCCGCGTTCGAGTGCGAGCTGGCCGCCGTCACGGGTCAGCCGGTCGTCCTGGAGGAGTTCGGGCTCTCCACCGACACGGTCTCGGCCGCGAACGCCGGGATCTTCTACCGGCAGACCCTGCACAACTCGCTGCTCGGTGGCGCCACCGGCTGGATGGCCTGGAACAACACGGACTACGACGGCCTGTGGGAGCAGTCGCCGTACGACCACCACCCCTTCGAGATGCACTTCGGGATCACCGACGGTGCCGGCCGTCCGAAGGAGCCGCTGCGCGAACTGGCCGCCTTCGCGAAGGTCCTCGAGCAGGTCGACTTCCCGCGCTGCCGCCGCACCGACGCGGACGCGGCCCTCGTCGTGCCGGCCTTCCTGGAGCGCGGCTACCCCTACAGCCGGCCCGCCGACCGCCCGCTGATCTTCACCTCGCTGCACCAGGGTTACGTGGCCGCGCGCGGCGCTGATCTGCCGGTCGCGTTCGCCCGGGAGGCGGACGGGCTGCCGGACGACGCCTCGCTGTACCTGCTGCCGTCGACCCGTCAGCTGACCACCCGCACCCGCCGCGAGCTGGAGCGCCGGGCGAGGGAGGGGGCCACGGTCTACCTGTCCTTCTGCTCGGGCGAGTACCCGACGACGCGCGGCCCGTGGTTCCACGACCTCGACGGCCTCTTCGGGGTGGAGCTCCAGCTGTCCTACGGTGTCGCCGAGCCGATCGAGGACGACGTCCTGGAGATGACGTTCACCGAGGACTTCGGCTCGATATCCGCGGGCGAGGTGCTGACCTTCCCGGTCGCGGGCAACGAGGACAGCCGCGCCTATCTGCCCGTCGTCCCGGACGGCGCCCGGGTCGTCGCCACGGACGCGCACGGCCGTCCGGCTCTCCTGCGCTACGAGACGGGCACGGGACGCACCGTCCTGGCCACGTATCCGCTGGAGCACATGGCCGCCCGTACGGCCCGTGCCAACCCTGAGCAGACCCACCGGCTGTACGCGGCTCTCGCCGAACTCGCGGGGGCCGCACGCCCGGTGACGGTCGACACCCCCTACGTCAGCGCCGACACGCTCGTCCGCGAGGACGGCGCGCGTTTCGTGTGGCTGGTGAGCCAGTCCGGCGAGGAGCTGACCGTGCGCCCGTCGGCGGACGGGGAGCTGCGCGAGCTCTCCGGCGGGGACCCGGTGCGGGACGTGACCCTCGCCCCGTACGGCGTCCGCGTGCTCGAACTGCGCTGACGTTCCCGGACCCGTCTCTACTTCCGAGGTGAGCCACCCCATGTCCGAACCGCTGTTCCGCGACCCCGAGGCGTCGGTCGCCGACCGGGTGCGGGATCTCCTGTCGCGGATGACGCTCACCGAGAAGGTGGGCCAGGTCAACCAGCGGATGTACGGATGGGACGCGTACGAGCGCACTCCGTCCGGTCACCGGCTGACGGACGCGTTCCGCGCGGAGGTGGCGGCCTACGACGGGATGGGCGCGCTGTACGGACTCCAGCGCGCCGACCCCTGGTCGGGTGTGACGGCGGAGACGGGGATCGGCGCGGCGGACGGGGCGCGGGTCTCCGACGCCGTCCAGCGGCACGTCGTGGAGAACACCCGGCTGGGTGTCCCCGTCCTGCTCGTCGAGGAGATGCCGCACGGCATCCAGGCGCTGGACGGGACCGTGCTGCCGGTGAACCTGGCGGTCGGCGCCACCTGGAACCCGGAGCTGTACGAGGAGGCGGCGGCCCTCGCCGCGGCTCAGCTCCGGTCCCGTGGCGGCCATGTCGCGCTGGTCTCCGCGCTCGACCTGGTGCGGGACCCGCGCTGGGGCCGCGCGGAGGAGTGCTTCGGGGAGGACCCGTATCTGGCGGCGCGGTTCACCGAGGCACTGGTGCGCGGGGTGCAGGGTCCGGCCGGGGAGCGTATCGGGCCGGACCGCGCGGCAGTCGTGCTCAAGCACTTCGCCGGACAGGGCGCCACGGTCGGCGGCCGCAACAGCGCGGCCACCGAGCTGGGCGCGAGGGAACTGCACGAGATCCATCTCGTGGCGGCGCTGGCGGGCGTACGGGCGGGAGCGGCGGGCCTCATGGCCGCGTACAACGAGTTCGACGGCGTCCCGTGTGCGGCGAACCGCCACCTGCTGACCGGGATCCTGCGGGAACAGTGGGGCTTCGGCGGCCTGGTGATGGCCGACGGGCTCGCGGTCGACCGCCTGGTGCGGATGGCGGGTGATCCGGTGGCGGCGGGCGCGCTGGCGCTGCGGGCGGGGACCGACCTGAGCCTGTGGGACGACTGCTACCCGCGGCTGGCGGAGGCGGTCGGGCGGGGGCTGGTCGAGGAGTCCACGCTGGACACGGCGGTCGGACGCGTCCTGGCGCTGAAGTTCCGCCTCGGCCTCTTCGAGCATCCGTACGCCGGGGCCCGGGGTGCGGACCCCGCGCGCATGGAGGAGCTGAGCGAGCGTCTCGCCCGCGAGTCCGTCACCCTTCTCGAACACGACGGGGTGACGCTGCCGCTCGCCGGGCGCCGCGTCGGGACCGTCGCGGTCATCGGCCCGAACGCCGATTCCGTGCCGCAGCAGCTCGGCGACTACACCGCGCCGCAACGGCCCGGCACGGGCGGCAGCGTGCTCGCCGGCATCCGGGCCGCGGCGCCCGACGGCACCGTGGTCTCGTACGCCCGGGGCTGCGGCCTCATCGGCGGCGACCGGCCGGACCTGCCCGAGGCGGTGGCGCTGGCCTCCGCCGCCGATGTGGCGGTGCTGGTCCTCGGTGGTTCGAGCGCCCGCGAGTCGGACACGCGTTTCGACGCCAACGGGGCAGCCGTCGTCGCCTCCGGCAATCCGGTGGAGATGACCTGCGGCGAAGGCGTCGACCTGGCCGAACTCGGCCTGCCGGAGGGACAGTCGGCCCTGCTGGAGGCAGTCACCGCGACGGGGACACCGGTGGTCGTCGTGCTGGTCCAGGGCCGGCCGCACGCACTGCCGGATCTCACGGACAAGGCGGCGGCGGTGCTGAGCGCCTGGTATCCCGGCCCCTGGGGCGGCAGGGCGGTCGCGGACGTGCTGTTCGGCGCGGCAGGACCACAGGGGCGGCTGCCGGTCTCCGTGCCCCGCTCGGCAGCCCAACTGCCCGTCTTCTACAACGGCAAGGACCACGGTTACCGGGGTTACGTCGACCAGCCCGCCACGCCTCGCCATCCCTTCGGCCACGGGCTGTCCTACACGACGGTCGCATACGGCACGCCCCGGTTGTCCCTGCCGTCCGTGGCGGTGGACCGGTTCGACGGAGCGGCACCGACGAGCTGCACGGTCGGCGTCGTCAACACCGGCGGCCGGCCGGTGCGGGAGACCGTACAGCTCTACGTGCGCCGGGTGCTGGGCGGTACCTCCTGGCCCCGGGTACGCGAGCTGCGCGGCTTCGTCCGGGTGGAGCTGGCACCCGGCGAGAGCACCGAGGTCACCTTCCCGGTGGACGCGCCGGCCCTGGCCTCGTTCACGCAGGCCGGGGAATGGGCCGTGGAACCGGGCGAGTTCGCGATCGAGACGGGACCGTCCTCGCAGCGCACCAGGGCGGCCAGGCTCACGGTGACGGCGTGACCGGACGGCGTGACCGGACGGCGCGGAGTCCGTCTGCCGCCGCCTACCAGTCCCTGGGAGCGATGAGCTCCTCGACGTCCGCGTCCGTGAAGCCGTACGCCATGGCCACGGCCCAGAAGTCCTCGGCTATCTCCTCGCGTGCGACGGTCTCGATCTCGCTCCCCGCAGCCTCGAAGTCGGCCTGCAGGGCGTTGAACTCCTCGGTCGCCGCGTGTGTGAGCCCGTACAGCGCGGTGAGGTCCGCCGGCCGTTCCGCCTCGATGCGTTCGCAGAGCCGGACCAGCACGGCTCTGCCCCGGTCGACGACATGGCCGGGGTAGTAGCCGTCCCGGTAGAGCCCTCGCAGGAACCCGTACTCCGTCATGCGCAGGTTCGTGATGGACATGCGTGCCCCCGTCCGCCCGGTGGTCCACAGGACCCCCGGCCACTCGTCATCCGTCGGACCGATGGTGCACCACGCCACTGACAACGCCGTGGGCCCGGCGCCGGGCACGGCTGCGGGCGCCACCTTCACGCCGGTGCGCACAGGCGCGTGCCTCTGCGCCGGAAGGGCCTCGGGCGCCCCCCTTTCAGGGCTGTCTGCGCAGGTCACCGGGGTGCCACGCTGCTGTTGATCACCGGCACCGCCCGGATACCGAACAGCGAAAGGCCTCACTCGTGAACCGCATCACCGCCCTCGCCGCCACCGCCGTCGTCCTGGCCTTCGGACTGGGCACGGGACCCGTCTCCGCCACCGACGCCGGCAGGCCGGCCGTCAGCGAAGCCGCCGCCCCGGCCGCCGCGTTCGCCCGTTGCACCCATGGTTACTTCTGCGCCTTCGACGGCTGGAACGGTGAGGGGACCCGCTGTCAGTGGTCGGCTCGCGAGATGAGGAACACCGCCGACAACTGCTCGTTCATCCGGGAGGGCAGGAACGTCCTCTCGGTGTGGAACAAGACCGAACACCGCGTCCAGTACTACACGCAGACCAACTTCAACTCGCGCGTGGGTTCCACGCTCGCCGGACAGGGCGGCAACCTCCAGGGCAACTACCAGATCCGCTCGTTCAAGCCCCAGTAGCGGGGCCCTGACGGCAGGCCGGACCCTTCCGCCGGCTCCTGGGCGGGCGTCCGGGCGCGTGGCTCACTGCACGCGTGCGGACGCCCGGCCTCGGCTCTCCTCGTCCTCGTCGTCGTCGCCCGGCACGTGGACGTCGAAGACGTTGATGTTGATCTCGACGACCTCCAGCCCGGTCATCATCTCCACCGCGTCCGTCACATGAGTCCTGACCCGGTCGGCCAGCTCATGGATCGGGATGCCGTACTCCACTTCGATGTCGACATCGACCGCGGTCTGCCTCTCCCCCACTTCCACCTTCACCCCGCGTCCGCCACCGGAGGACCCGCCCACGCGTCCCGCGACGGCGCCCATCGCCTTGGACGCGCCCCGCCCCACCGAATGCACCCCGTCGGTCTCGCGGATGGCGATTCCGGCGATGGTCGCCACCACGCCGTCGGCGATGGTGGTCCTGCCCCGCCCGGACCGTTCCCCGTTCCTGCCTGTCGTTGAACTCCCGCCCAGGGACTCGACGTCAGCCATGACTGCCTCACAGAGGGTCGTTGCGACGAGGCTGCTCGCCGTCCTCGCCGGCTCCTCATCTCACTGTGCGCCTGCCCGCCACCGACCGCCATCGCGGCGTACGCAGCGTTGCGCACGGCGACCCTCCGCCACCGGCGTGCCCCTCGGCCGACGCCGCGATCCCATGCCGGAGCAAGGCGTGCTCAGCATCACCCTGGACAGTCGCCGTGACCGCCGGGTAACTTTTGACCAGGACTGAGCAAGCGCTTAGCCACTGCGACCGAAGCCGAAGCTGACACCAGGAGGCACCCCGTGCGCCGTACGGTTTACAACGAGGACCACGAGGCGTTCCGGGAGACCATCCGCGCCTTCATCGAGGCCGAGGTCGTTCCCGTCTACGACGAGTGGTTCGCGGCGGGCCAGGCGCCTCGCGACTTCTACTACAAGCTCGCCGAGCTGGGCATCTTCGGCATCGAGGTGCCCGAGGAGTACGGCGGCGCGGGCGAGGAGTCCTTCAAGTTCGAGGCGGTCCTCTACGAGGAGACCGCCCGCGCGGGCATCTCGTTCGGCGGCTCCGGCGTGCACGTCCTGCTCTGCCTGCCGTACCTCAAGGCGTACGCCACCGAGGAGCAGAAGAAGCGCTGGCTGCCGGACTTCGTCTCCGGCAAGTCCATGTACGCGATAGCCATGACCGAGCCGGGCACCGGTTCGGACCTGGCCGGCATGAAGACGACCGCCAAGCTCTCCGAGGACGGCACGCACTACGTCCTCAACGGCGCCAAGACCTTCATCACCGGCGGTGTGCACGCCGACAAGGTCATCGTCTGCGCCCGCACGGACGCCCCGAAGCCCGACGACCGCCGGCACGGCATCTCGCTCCTGGTGGTCGACACCAAGTCCGAGGGCTACTCGGTCGGCCGCAAGCTCGACAAGCTGGGCCTGAAGGTCTCCGACACCGCCGAGCTGGCCTTCGTGGACGTCAAGGTTCCCGTCGAGGACCTGCTGGGCGAGGAGAACAAGGGCTTCTCCTACCTCGGCCAGAACCTCCCCCAGGAGCGCCTGGGCATCGCCGTCGGCGCGTACGCGCAGGCGGCCGCCGCCGTGCGGTTCGCCCAGCAGTACACGCAGGACCGCACCGTCTTCGGCAAGACCGTCGCGTCCTTCCAGAACACCAAGTTCGAACTGGCCGCCTGCAAGGCCGAGGTCGACGCGGCCGAGGCCGTCTGCGACCGGGCGATCGAGGCACTGGACGCCGGTGAGCTCACCCCCGCCGAGGCCGCCTCGGCGAAGCTGTTCTGCACCGAGGTCGCGCACCGCGTGATCGACCGCTGTCTCCAGCTGCACGGCGGCTACGGCTTCATGAACGAGTACCCGATCGCCCGTCTCTACACGGACAACCGGGTCAACCGCATCTACGGCGGCACCAGCGAGGTCATGAAGTCGATCATCGCCAAGTCCATGGGCCTCTGAGAGCGGCTACGTTCTCTTCATGAGCGCAGCACTGGACTCCCTGCTCGATCTGCTCGACCTGGAGCAGATCGAGCAGGACATCTTCCGGGGCATGAGCCGTTCGGCGGTCGTGCCCCGCGTCTTCGGCGGCCAGGTGGCGGCCCAGGCCCTGGTCGCCGCCGGGCGCACGGTCCCCGACGACCGGGGTGCCCACTCCCTGCACGCGTACTTCCTGCGCCCCGGGGATCCCGGTGCGCCGATCGTCTACAGCGTGGACCGGATCCGCGACGGGCGGTCCTTCACCACCCGCCGGGTCGTCGCCGTCCAGCACGGCAAGCCGGTCTTCCACCTCTCGGCGTCGTTCCAGGTGCACGAGGAAGGCATGGACCACCAGGCGGTCATGCCCTCCGCCCCGGACCCGGAGACCCTGCCGACGGCGGCGCAGATGCTGCCCCGGTACGCGGACCGCTTCACCGACCCGCGCATGGCGGACCGGCTGCTGGAGGCCCGGGCCGCGGTCGACCTGCGGTACGTCGACGCCCCGCCGTTCGCCACCGCCGGGGAACCGCGCGAGCCGCGCTCCCAGGTCTGGTTCCGGACGCACGGCAAGCTGGCGGACGACCCGCTGCTGCACGTCTGCATGGCGACGTACGTCTCCGACATGACGCTGCTCGACTCCGTGCTGCTCGCCCACGGGCGCGGCGGCTGGTCGGTCGGCGACGTCGTGGGCGCCAGCCTGGACCACGCGATGTGGTTCCACCGCCCCTTCCGGGCGGACGAGTGGCTGCTGTACGACCAGGAGTCGCCCTCCGCGTCCGGCGGGCGTGGTCTCGGCCAGGCCAGGATCTACACGGCTGACGGGAAGCTGGCCATCACGGTCATCCAGGAGGGCCTGGTCCGCGTCCCGAGGGACTGAGGTCACACATTCGGGACATACTGCCCACCATGAGTGACGAGCAGACCGGTGCCGGCGAGTCCACGTCCACCGTCGTCGTCGCGGCGGCCGCCAATCTCGGGATCGCCGTGGCGAAGCTGGTGGCGGGGCTGATCAGCGGTTCGAGCGCGATGCTCTCGGAGGCCGCGCACTCGGTCGCCGACACCGTCACCGAGGTCATGCTCCTCACGGCGCTCAAGCGCAGCGAGAAGCCCGCCGACGAGGACCATCCGCTGGGCTACGGCCCCGAGCGGTACATCTGGGCGATGCTCGCCGCCGTCGCGACGTTCGTCGGCGGCGCGGTGTTCTCCCTGTACGACGGCATCCACACCCTGATCCGCGGCGAGGAGCTCGGCGACCCACTCGTCTCGTACCTCGTGCTCGCGGTCGCCTTCGCGCTGGAGGGCTTCTCGCTGCGCACGGGTGTGCGGCAGGTGCGCGGGGAGGCCGCGCGGCTCCGGGTGCCCGCGCCGCGCTATCTGCGCCGGACCCCCGACACGGCGGTCAAGGCCGTGGTGATGGAGGACTCGGCGGCCCTGGCCGGGCTGCTGCTGGCGGCCGGCGGCCTGCTCGGCGGGCAGCTCTCCGGCTCCGGGGTCTGGGACGGCGTCGCCTCGATCCTCATCGGCGTACTGCTGGTGTACGTGGCGTGGGTGCTCTGCCGGTCCAACGCCCAGCTGCTGATCGGCCGGCCGCTCCCCGCCGAGATGCGGACCGGGGTGCGCGAGGAGCTGCTGTCCGTGCCGCACATCGTCGAGGTGGTGGAACTGACCACGCTGATCCAGGGACCCTCGGAGCTGCTGGTCGCCGCGAAGATCGATTTCCGGGACGCGTCGACGGCCGCGCAGATCGAATGGGCGTGCGAGGAGGCGGAACAGCAGCTGCGGGAGCGCTACCCGTCGATCCAGCGGGTGTACCTGGATCCGACCCCGGGGCGCGCACAGCGGTCAGCGGCGCGCCCCGGCAGCTGAAAAGGGCGCGGGCGGTCGAATTCGGGCCGGCCATGCGCCGGAGTGTGCGAGTGCTGCGAGAGACGGGGTCCGCGCTCCTCGTGAGGGGTAGAACCGTCGCGAACTCCTTCCCTGCCCAGGAGAAGCGGCCGTGACTCAGCACCCCGCCCCCATCGTCCTCGACCCCGTCGCCCGCGACGCGGACGCCGAACACGAGCTGTTACGCGCGCATGGCCCCGCGACGCGCATCGACATACTCGGTGTGGAGGCGTGGTCCGTGTCCGACCCGGCCCTGCTGAAGGAACTGCTGACCAGTCCTGACGTGTCCAAGGACGCGCGCCGGCACTGGCCGGGCTTCGAGGAAGCCGTCCAGACCTGGCCGCTCGCCCTGTGGGTCGCCGCGACGAACATGTTCACCGCCTACGGGGGCGACCACCGACGCCTGCGCCGCATCGTCGCCCCGGCCTTCAGCGCCCGGCGCATCGCCGCGCTGAAGCCGACCGTAGAGGGCCTCGTGGAAGGTCTCCTGGACGCTCTGGAAGCCACTCCCCCGGGCGATGTCGCGGACGTGCGTGACCTGTTCGCCTATCCGCTGCCCATGGCGGTCATCAGCAGGCTCCTGGGTGTCCCGGACGACCGGGCCAACGAGTTCCGCGTCCTCGTCAACGACGTGTTCGCCACCACCCTGACCCCCGAGGAGGCCGCCGCCAACACCGAGCAGCTGTACGCCATGCTCGACGCCCTCATCGCCGCGAAACGGGCCGAGCCGGGCGAGGACATGGCGTCCGTCCTGATCGCCTTGGGCGAGGAAGGCGTCGACGGGCAGACGCTGGCCGAGGAGGAGTTGCGCGACACGCTCCTCCTGATGATCAACGCCGGATACGAGACCACCGTCAATCTCATCGACCAGGCCATCACGACGCTGCTCACCGATCGCGGCCAGCTCGCCCATGTCCGCGAGGGCCGCGCGTCGTGGCCGGACGTCGTGGAGGAGACCCTGCGTCACTCCCCGCCGGTGAAACACCTGCCCCTGCGCTACGCCGTCGCCGACATCCCGCTGCCCGACGGGCGGACCATCGCCAAGGGCGAGGCCATCCTCGCCTCCTACGCCGCCGCCAACCGCCACCCCGGCTGGCACGACGACCCGCACGCCTTCGACGTCACCCGGATCACCAAGGAGCACCTCGCCTTCGGCCACGGCATCCACTTCTGCCTGGGCGCGGCACTGGCCAGGATGGAGGGGGAGGTCGCGCTGAGCGCGTTCTTCGCCCGTTTCCCGGACGCCGAGCTCGCCCCCGAGGAGGGGGACATGGGACCGGTGGCGTCGCTGATCAGCAACGGCCACCGGTCACTGCCCGTCCGCCTTCGGCCACGCGAGGACTGATCCGGGGGGCGGCGGGGTCAGCCGGGACCCGGGAAACCGGCCTCCCGCCTGCGCGTCACGCCCGGTCGACGGAAGTGATCAGCCCCGCCGCGTCCAGCAGGTAGTCGGTCATCGGGTCGTAGTAGCGCGGGTCGGCGACATGGTCGTCCAGCGGCACGGTGACCTGGAGGGTGCCCTCCGCCTCACCCAGGAAGAGGGCGGGGTCGTTGCAGTCCGCGTAACCGATCGAGTCGATCCCGCGCTGCCCCGCACACCCGGCCCAGCCGTGGTCGGCGACGACCAGGTCGGGCCGGGGCCGCCCCTCGCGCTCCAGGCCGTCCAGGATGGCGGCCATCGGGGCGGGCGAGTGCGTGTGCCACAGGGTCGCGCCCCGCTCCAGGACGGCGACGTCGGCGAACTGGAAGACCATGCCCTCGTCCGCCATCAGGCCTCCGGGGATCCGTACGATCTCGCAGCCGGCGGCCCGCAGGGCGTCCGCGGTCTGCCGGTGCACGTCGAGCAGCCCGCCCGGGTGCCCGGTCGCGAACAGCACCCGCTCCTTCCCCGCCGCCGCCTTCCGCAGCCGGGCCGCCATCCGGTCGAGGGCGTCGACCGTCAGCTCCGGGTCGATGGTGTCCTGCCCCTGCCGGTGCTCGGGGTCGTCGTTGACGCCGCACCTCTCGGCCATGACGGCCAGCACGTCCTGCTCGTCGAGCCAGCGGTCACCGAGCTCCAGCCCCAGCCAGAAATGGCGGTTGCCGTTGGCGAGCTGACGGTAGTGGGAGAGGTTGTTGTCGCGGGGGGTGGCGACGTCGCCCGCGATACGGGTGCGGACGAGGTGCTCGACGAGGGCAGCGCGGCTGGGTATCGGCATGCACCCATTGTGCCGTCGGTGACGCGCTGCGTGCCCGATGTCCCGTACGGCGGAACGCTTCCGCCGGCCTGGCACCCTCCCCGCCTACGCGGCTCCCGCCCCCTGCAGGGGCCCGTCGCTTCGCGGCCGGACGGGGGCCGGGGCGGAGCCGCCGGCCCCGGCGGGCCGGAGCCGGCCCCGGCCCGCCATCCGGCAGCCGAGGCAGCCGGGGTGGCCGTGGCGGGCCGCGGTGTCGCGAAGCCGCCAGTCCTGACGGCCCTTCGGGCGTGGCCCGGTGGGCTTGCCCCAGCCCGCCAGATGCAGGGCCCAGCAGGTCAGCGCCGCCAGCGCGACGACCGCGAGGCCGAGCCCGAGCAGCGCGGCGGACGTGGTGACGACGGCCGCCCCCAACAGCACACCGCCCGCCGCACCGATTGCCGTGCCGGTCCAGCCGGCCACGGTGTGGCCCAGGTCGTGGTCACCATGTGCGCTCACGTCGGCTCCTCGGAGTGTGATAGTCCAGCGACCGGGACTCGACCCGACCGATAGCTTACGAGCTAAGTAACTTAGATGCTAAGGGGATTTGCCGTGGACGGCAAGAAGCGCCCGGAGGCGACGGCCGACCAGGCGCTGCAGGCGATGGACCGGATGATCGCGCTCGCACAGTTCGGGCAGCACGACATCGCCGGGCGGCTCGGCCTCAACACCACCGACCTGACCTGCCTCGGCTTCGTGATGGAGGCCACCCTGGCCGGAGGCGCACTCACCGCCGGCGACCTCGCCGAACGGGCACGGCTGACCACCGGCGCGGTGACCGGAGTGATCAATCGCCTGGAGAAGGCCGGGTACGCCCGGCGCCGGGCGGTCGCGGGCGACAGGCGCCGGGTGCACGTGGTGATGGAGGAATCCGCCCAGGCGCGCGTCCTCGAGGTGTACGGCCCGTTCTACGCCCGCCTGGGCGAACTGTTCGCCGACTACGGGCCCGAGGAGATCGCCGTACTGTCCGACTGGTTCACCCGCGCGCGGTCGGCCATGCAGGAATCGCTCGACGAGATCAGGGCCGGGGCGGACGGGAGGGAGGCCTGACCGCCACCGCGCTCAGGACCCCACCGCGCTCAGGACCCACCACGGCCAGGAACCCCACCGCGACCAGGACCCCACCGCGGCCAGGACGCCGCCGCGGTCAGGACGCCGCCGCGTCGAAGGCACCGCGCGCGAGCCGGTGCAGCAGGGCCGCCGTCGCCTCGCGGCCCGGGAGCGCTTCGGGGCGGGCCAGGTGCGGGGTGGAGTTGAGCAGCCCGAAGACGGCGTGCACGGTGACCCGGGCCTCGTTCTCCGCGAGGGCCGGGTAGCGGGCGCGGACGACCTCGACCCAGACCTCGACGTACTGCCGCTGGAGCTGACGGACCCTCTTGCGGTCGGTGTCGCGCAGGCGGTCCAGCTCACGGTCGTGGAGGGTGATCAGGGGGCGGTCGTCCAGGGCGAAGTCGATGTGGCCCTCGATGAGGGCGTCCAGGAGGGCCTGGGGGGAACTGCCCGGCGAGTCGGCGTCCTCGGTGACGCGGAGCCGGCCGCCCGCGAGCAGCCGCTCGCTGATTCCGACCAGAAGCTCGGCGAGCATCGCGTCCTTGCCGGGGAAATGGCGGTAGAGGCCAGGGCCGCTGATGCCGACCGCCGCCCCTATCTCGTCGACCCCGACCCCGTGGAAGCCGCGCTCGGCGAAGAGGCGGGCGGCCTCCCGGAGGATCTGCTCCCGGCGGGTGGGAGCCGCGACACGGGAGACGGCACGGGCGGCGCTGCGGTCGGCGGCATTGGTGCTCATGGAGATTCATTCTAGACAGGCGGGTTAGCGCTCGTTAACCTGGACGCAATGTGTTAACGCTCATTAACGGCGCCCCTCGCGACGATGCCACAAGCGGAGGAGCGGGACATCCGAAGCCCGCGCTCCGTCGCGGGGGACACCGTGACTCATGCGGTACGGGCAAGGGGGCTCGACAGGATGCAGCAGGCACCGGTCCTGGTGAGCGCGGCCGATCCCGCCTCGGAGGCCTGGCAGGCCAACGAGGCGGCGCATCACGCGCTCGCCGAGGAGCTGCGCACGCGGCTCGCCACGGCACGGCTCGGCGGGGGTGAGAAGGCCCGCGCCCGGCACGTGGCGCGCGGCAAGCTGCTGCCCCGGGAGCGGGTGGACACGCTCCTCGACCCGGGCTCGCCCTTCCTGGAGCTGGCGCCCCTCGCCGCCGAGGGGCTGTACGGGGGCGCGGCACCGGCGGCCGGGGTGATCGCCGGGATCGGGCGGGTCAGCGGCCGCGAGTGCGTGATCGTCGCCAACGACGCGACCGTCAAGGGCGGCACGTACTACCCGATGACGGTGAAGAAGCACCTCCGCGCCCAGGAGGTGGCCCTGGAGAACCGGCTGCCGTGCCTGTACCTGGTGGATTCGGGGGGCGCCTTCCTCCCGATGCAGGACGAGGTCTTCCCCGACCGGGACCACTTCGGGCGCATCTTCTACAACCAGGCCCGGATGTCGGGGGCCGGGATCCCGCAGATCGCGGCCGTGCTCGGTTCCTGCACGGCGGGCGGGGCGTACGTACCTGCCATGAGCGACGAGGCGGTCATCGTCCGGAACCAGGGCACGATCTTCCTGGGCGGGCCGCCGCTCGTGAAGGCCGCCACCGGTGAGGTCGTGACGGCCGAGGAGCTGGGCGGCGGCGAGGTCCACTCCCGGACGTCCGGGGTCACCGACCACCTCGCCGAGGACGACGCGCACGCGCTGCGGATCGTGCGGAACATCGTCGCGACCCTCCCGGAGCGCGGGCCGCTCCCCTGGTCGGTCGAGCCCGCCGAGGAGCCGAAGGCCGATCCGGCCGGGCTGTACGGGGCGGTGCCCGTCGATTCGCGTACGCCCTACGACGTGCGGGAGGTCATCGCCCGGGTGGTCGACGGCTCGCGCTTCGCCGAGTTCAAGGCGGAGTACGGCCAGACGCTGATCACCGGCTTCGCCCGGATCCACGGGCATCCCGTCGGCATCGTCGCCAACAACGGCATCCTGTTCTCGGAGTCCGCCCAGAAGGGCGCCCACTTCATCGAGCTGTGCGACCAGCGCGGCATCCCCCTGGTCTTCCTGCAGAACATCTCCGGCTTCATGGTCGGCCGGGACTACGAGGCCGGAGGCATCGCCAAGCACGGCGCCAAGATGGTGACGGCCGTGGCGTGCACGAGGGTGCCGAAGCTGACGGTCGTGGTCGGCGGGTCCTACGGCGCCGGGAACTACTCCATGTGCGGCCGGGCGTACGGGCCGCGCTTCCTGTGGATGTGGCCGAACGCCAAGATCTCGGTCATGGGCGGTGAGCAGGCCGCCTCCGTGCTGGCCACCGTCAAGCGCGACCAGATCGAGGGCCGGGGCGAGGAGTGGCCCGCCGAGGAGGAAGAGGCCTTCAAGGACCCGGTCCGCGCGCAGTACGAACAGCAGGGCAACGCCTACTACGCCACCGCCCGGCTCTGGGACGACGGTGTGATCGACCCGGTGGAGACCCGGCAGGTGCTGGGGCTCGCCCTGACCGCCTGTGCCAACGCCCCCCTGGGCGAACCCAGCTTCGGCGTCTTCCGGATGTGATGTGAGGACTTCCATGTTCAGCACTGTTCTGGTCGCCAACCGTGGCGAGATCGCGGTCCGGGTCATCCGGACCCTCCGCGAGCTCGGCGTGCGGTCGGTCGCCGTCTTCAGCGACGCCGACGCGGACGCCCGGCACGTACGGGAGGCGGACACGGCGGTACGGATCGGGCCCGCCCCGGCCGCGGAGAGCTACCTCTCGGTGGACCGGCTGCTGGACGCCGCCCGCCGCACGGGCGCCGAGGCCGTGCACCCGGGATACGGCTTCCTCGCCGAGAACGCCGGCTTCGCCCAGGCGTGCGCGGAGGCGGGGCTGGTCTTCATCGGCCCGCCCGCCTCGGCGATCTCGCTGATGGGCGACAAGATCCGGGCCAAGGAGACCGTCGCGGCGGCCGGTGTCCCGGTGGTGCCCGGCTCCTCCGGGAGCGGCCTCACCGACGCCCAGCTCGCCGTGGCCGCCAGGGACATCGGGATGCCCGTCCTGCTGAAGCCGTCGGCGGGCGGTGGCGGCAAGGGCATGCGGCTGGTGCGCGAGGAGTCGTCGCTGGCGGACGAGATCGCGGCGGCCCGGCGCGAGGCGCGCGCCTCCTTCGGCGACGACACGCTCCTCGTCGAGCGGTGGATCGACCGGCCCCGCCACATCGAGATCCAGGTCCTGGCCGACGGCCACGGCAACGTGGTGCACCTCGGCGAGCGCGAGTGCTCGCTCCAGCGCCGCCACCAGAAGATCATCGAGGAGGCGCCCTCGGTCCTGCTCGACGAGGCGACGCGCGCGGCGATGGGCGAGGCGGCCGTCCAGGCCGCCCGTTCCTGCGGATACGTCGGTGCCGGCACGGTCGAGTTCATCGTCCCGGGCAACGACCCGTCCTCGTACTTCTTCATGGAGATGAACACCCGCCTCCAGGTCGAACACCCGGTCACCGAGCTGATCACGGGCCTCGACCTGGTCGAGTGGCAGCTCCGGGTCGCCTCCGGCGGACGCCTTCCCTTCGGCCAGGCGGACATCACGCTCACCGGGCACGCCGTCGAGGCGCGGGTGTGCGCGGAGGATCCTGCCCGCGGCTTCCTGCCGTCCGGCGGCACGGTGCTGGCCCTGCGCGAGCCGCAGGGCGGCGGGGTGCGGACGGACTCGGGGCTCAGCGAGGGCGTGCCGGTCGGCAGCACGTACGACCCGATGCTCTCGAAGGTCATCGCGTACGGCCCCGACCGGCCCACGGCGCTGCGCCGGCTCCGGGCGGCGCTGGCGGACACGGTGGTGCTGGGCGTGCCGACGAACGCCGGGTTCCTGCGGCGGCTGCTGGCCCATCCCGCGGTGGCCGCGGGCGAGCTGGACACGGGCCTGGTGGAGCGTGAGGCGGACGGCCTGGTGCCGGACGGCGTGCCCGCTGAGGTGTACGCGACGGCGGCGCTGCTGCGGCAGCCTTCCCCTGTGCCCGCCGCCGGCTGGGTCGACCCGTTCTCGGTTCCCAGCGGCTGGCGGCTGGGCGGCACGCCCGCGGAAACCTTCCACCACTTCCGTGTTCCGGGCCGTGACCCGGTGCGCGTGGGCCTGCGTACGGGCGCGGAGGGCACGGCCGCGCTGACCTTCGGCCACGCCGGGGACCGGGAGGAGCCGGCCGACACCTGCGGTCCGGTGCCGTCGCTTCCGGGGGCGGAGACGTCCCGGCTCGTCGAGGTGTCCGGGACGCGTGTGGTCGTCGAACTCGACGGCCTGACACACACGTTCAGCCGGGCGACGTCCCCGGACGGGGTCTGGCTCGGGCGGGACGGTGACACCTGGCACGTCCAGGACCACGACCCCGTGGAGGCGTCCCTCAGTGGCGCCGCGCGTTCGGGCGCGGACACGCTCGCCGCACCCATGCCCGGCACCGTCACGGTGGTGAAGGTGGCGGTCGGGGACGAGGTCGTGGCCGGGCAGAGCCTGCTGGTCGTCGAGGCGATGAAGATGGAGCACGTCATCTCCGCCCCGCACGCCGGGACGGTCACCGAGCTGGACGTCACCGCCGGTGCCACGGTCGCCATGGACCAGGTCCTGGCCGTGGTGGCCCCGAGGGAGGACTCGTGACCGACACCGGACTGCCCATGAGGGTGCCCGCGCCCGGGCTGCCGCCCCGGATCCGTATCCATGAGGTCGGCGCCCGCGACGGACTGCAGAACGAGAAGTCCGTCGTGCCGACCGGGGTGAAGGCGGAGTTCGTCCGCCGCCTCGCGGAGGCCGGGCTCTCCACGATCGAGGCGACCAGCTTCGTCCACCCGAAGTGGGTGCCCCAGCTGGCGGACGCGGAGCAGCTGTTCCCGATGCTCGGGGACGTCGCGGACGTCGGGGACGTGGCCCTGCCCGTCCTCGTGCCGAACGAGCGCGGCCTGGACCGGGCGCTCGCGCTCGGCGCCCGCGGGATCGCCGTGTTCGGCTCGGCGACCGAGACGTTCGCCGCCCGCAACCTCAACCGCACGGTGGACGAGTCGCTCGCGATGTTCGAACCGGTCGTGGCCCGTGCCAAGGACGCCGGGGTGCACGTGCGGGGCTATCTGTCGATGTGTTTCGGCGACCCGTGGGAGGGCGCCGTGCCCGTCGCACAGGTCGTCCGGGTCGCGAGGGCGCTGATGGGCCTCGGCTGCGACGAGCTCTCCCTCGGCGACACGATCGGCGTGGCCACCCCGGGCCATGTGACGGCGCTGCTGGCCGCGCTGAACGAGGCCGGGGTCCCCACCGGCACGATCGGGGTGCACTTCCACGACACGTACGGTCAGGCGCTCTCCAACACCCTGGCCGCACTCCAGCACGGCGTGACGACGGTGGACGCCTCGGCGGGCGGTCTCGGCGGCTGCCCGTACGCGAAGAGCGCGACCGGAAATCTCGCCACCGAGGACCTCGTGTGGATGCTCGACGGCCTCGGCGTCGAAACCGGGGTCGATCTCGGCACACTCACCGCCACGAGCGTGTGGATGGCCGAACAACTGGGCCGCCCGAGCCCGTCCCGTACCGTCCGCGCGCTGTCCCACAAGGAGTGAAGCACCCATGTCCCTTGACCACCGGCTGACCGCCGAGCACGAGGAACTGCGCCGCACCGTCGAGGAGTTCGCACACGATGTGATCGCTCCGAAGATCGGCGACTTCTACGAACGCCACGAGTTCCCGTACGAGATCGTGCGGGAGATGGGGCGGATGGGCCTGTTCGGCCTGCCCTTCCCGGAGGAGTACGGCGGCATGGGCGGGGACTACCTCGCCCTCGGGATCGCCCTGGAGGAGCTGGCCCGGGTGGACTCGTCCGTGGCGATCACGCTGGAGGCCGGGGTCTCGCTCGGCGCCATGCCGGTATACCGCTTCGGGACCGAGGAGCAGAAGCAGCGCTGGCTGCCGAAGCTCTGCTCGGGCGAGGCGCTCGGCGCGTTCGGGCTGACGGAGCCGGACGGCGGTTCGGACGCGGGCGGCACACGGACGACGGCCGTGCTGGACGAGGCCACCGGTGAGTGGGTGATCAACGGCTCGAAGTGCTTCATCACCAACTCCGGCACGGACATCACGGAGCTGGTGACGGTGACGGCGGTCACCGGCCGCAAGGAGAACGGCACCCCGCGCATCTCCGCGATCATCGTCCCGTCCGGCACTCCCGGCTTCACGGTCGCCGCCCCCTATTCCAAGGTGGGGTGGAACGCCTCGGACACCCGTGAGCTGTCCTTCTCCGACGTCCGCGTCCCTGCGGCGAATCTGCTGGGCGAGGAAGGACGCGGGTACGCGCAGTTCCTGCGGATCCTGGACGAGGGCCGGATCGCCATCTCGGCGCTGTCGACGGGCCTGGCCCAGGGCTGTGTGGACGAGTCGCTGAAGTACGCGAAGGAACGGCACGCCTTCGGGAAGCCGATCGGCGCCAACCAGGCGATCCAGTTCAAGATCGCGGACATGGAGACCCGGGCGCACATGGCCCGGATCGGCTGGCGCGACGCGGCGTCGCGGCTGGTGGCGGGCGAGCCGTTCAAGAAGGAGGCGGCGATCGCGAAGCTCTACTCGTCGACGGTGGCGGTGGACAACGCCCGTGAGGCGACGCAGATCCACGGCGGGTACGGCTTCATGAACGAGTACCCGGTGGCCCGCATGTGGCGCGACTCCAAGATCCTGGAGATCGGCGAGGGTACGAGCGAGGTCCAGCGGATGCTGATCGCCCGGGAGCTGGGCATGGACGCCTGACGCCCAGGCGACGCGATATATATACTCGACCTCGGCGTATATATCACTGGCCCCAGGAGGTCCACCATGACGAAGACCCTCGTGGATGTGGACGACCAGATGCTGGCGTTCGCCCAACAGCAGCTCGGCACCTCGACCAAGCGGGAGACGATCAACCGGGCGCTGACGATAGCTGCCGCGGTCAGTGCGGACGACCGGACCCGGGCCCTGCGGTGGCTGCAGGACAACGCGGACCAGTTCCTGGACTTCGGCGTCCTCGAAGAGCGGGAGCAGTCAGGGCTGTGAGCTATCTCGCCGACACGTCGGTCGTCTGGCGTCTGCTCCGGCGCCAGGTAGGAGAGCCCTGGCCGATGCGCGTCGCCCAGGGGCTCGTGTCACTCTGCCCGCCCGTGGAGTCCGAGCTCATGCCGGCCCTCCGGGCGGACCGGGACCATGAACCGTTCTTCACCATGCTCGGTCAGACCTTCGGATGGGTGCCCGCACTCGAAGACCCCTGGCCGAGGATCATCGGAGTGCAGCGGGAACTCATGAGGATCGGCCACCACCGAGGGCCCTCGCCCATCGATATCCTCATCGCCCTCACAGCCCGGCAGCACCGGCTCACCGTGCTGCACGTGGACGATGACTTCGCCGCGATCGCGAAGGTGTGCCCGGACATCGACATGCTGCACCTCCAGCCGGTCACCGGCTGAGCCCGGACGCGCGCGCAGGCCGCCTCCCTGGTCACGGGAAGGCGGCTTTCCCTTTGCCCCGGTAACGGAACGGCTGCTCCCCCTTGCCCTCCCCGTCCACGGTATGTGAGGTTAGGCTAGCCTTCCCTCGAATCGCAGCGGGCGCCTCAGGCGCGTACGAAAGCAGACACACTCATGCCCAACCTCCGGACCAGCTCCCTCTCCCGCCGCGGCCTGCTGGCCGCCGGTGGCGCCGTCGGTCTCGGTGCCGTCCTCGCAGCCTGCGGCGACGGCGACGAGAAGGGCTCCGCCTCGGGTTCGGGTGCGGAGAAATCCGGCCCCTGGTCCTTCAAGGACGACCGCGGGCAGACGGCGAAGGCCGATTCCGCGCCGAAGAACATCGTCGCGTTCATCGGTGTCGCCGCCGCGCTCCACGACTACGGCGTCGAGGTGAAGGGCGTCTTCGGTCCGACGAAGACCTCCGACGGCAAGGCCGACGTACAGGCCGGCGACCTCGACATCAGCAAGGTCGAGGTGCTCGGCAACGTCTGGGGCGAGTTCAACGTCGAGAAGTACGCCGGCCTCGCACCCGAACTCCTCGTCACCGCCATGTGGGAGAAGGACGCCCTCTGGTACGTGCCGGACCAGTCCAAGGACAAGATCCTCAAGCTGGCCCCGAGCGTCGCCCTGTGGGCCGCGCAGACCACGGTCCCGAAGGCGATCCAGCGCCACGAGGACCTCGCCGCCTCCCTCGGCGCCGACGTCAAGTCCAAGAAGGTCACCGACGCCAAGGCCGCCTTCGAGAAGGCCGCGGCACGGCTGCGCGCCGCGGCCAAGTCCCAGCCGAACATCAAGGTCCTGGTCGGCTCGGCCAGTCAGGACCTGTTCTACGTCTCGCTCGCCAAGACGTCCGCCGACACCCTGTACTTCCAGGAGCTCGGCGTGCAGTTCGTCGAGCCGAAGGTCAACGCGGCCGGCTTCTTCGAGGAGCTGAGCTGGGAGAACGTCGACAAGTACGGCGCCGACATCATCATGATGGACAACCGCTCCTCGGCCCTGCAGCCCGACGCCCTGACCTCCAAGCCGACCTGGGCCGGGCTGCCCGCGGTGAAGGCCGGCCAGGTCATCCCGCGTACGACGGAGCCCATCTACTCCTACGACAAGTGCGCACCGATCCTCGACGCCCTCGCCGAGGCCATCGAGAAGGCCAAGAAGGTCAGCTGACCCTCCGGCCCGGCCGGGAGTGGCTCCCGGCCGGGCCCCGCCGTTCCGGTTCCTGGGAGGACCCCCGCATGACGACCGCGACCGCACCCGCCATCGCCCCTTTCCGGTTCTTCGAGCTGACGGTCCTGCGGACCGGCCGGCTGAGCCCCTCGATGCGGAGAATCACTCTCGGCGGACCGGGAAGCGAGGGCTTCGTCGCGGGGGGCCGGGACCAGAGCCTCTCGCTCTTCCTTCCGCATCCGGGCCAGACCGAAGCCGTGGTCCCGGTCGACGGGAACGGTGAGTGGTTCCCGGCCTGGCGCGCTCTGTCCCCCGATGTCAGAGCGGTCATGCGGTCGTACACCGTGCGCGCCCAGCGGTACGCCGCGGACGGCTCGACCGAGATCGACATCGACTTCGCACTGCACGAGCACGGCGGGCCGGCCTGCCGCTGGGCGGAGGCCGCCGTACCGGGGCAGCGGCTCCTGGTGCTGGGTCCCACCGGCGAGGACAACAACGGGGTCCGCTTCCAGCCGCCGCAGGACACCGGCTGGGTGCTGATCTGCGCCGACGAGACGGCGCTGCCCGCAGCCTCGGCGGCCCTGGAGTGGCTGCCGGCCGGGACGAAGGCCAGGGTGTGGCTGGAGGTCGCGCACCCCCAGGACCGGCTGGAGATCCGCACCGAGGCCGACGCGCACATCACCTGGCTCGTACGGGACGAGGGCGCCCCCTCGGCCGTGGACGCCGTACGCGCCGCCGACCTGCCCGGGGGCACTCCCTACGCCTGGATAGCCGGCGAGGCGTCAAGGGTGCGCGGGGTGCGCCGCCACCTCGTCCAGGAGCGGGAGTTCGACCGCGGGCGCGTCACCTTCGTCGGCTACTGGCGGCGCGGACTGAGCGAGGAACAGCTGAGGGAGGAAGCGGCGCGCGTGCCCGCGTAGCGCACCTGCGCGTCCGGTGGGGTTCCGGTGACCGGTCCCGGCCGTGTCGCCCCGTCCCGCACCGGACGCCCCCGGCCCGTCCGGACATCAGCGACGACGGCTTGCCAGCCAGGTGATCAGCGCCGCGAGGCCGACGAGAACGGCGACAGCACCCGCGACGTTGTACACGAACGCGTGGAGCACTCCCGGATGCAGCTTGCGGGGGTCGTCGCCCAGCGCCCGCCGGGCCCTGCGCCGGGGCCAGACCGTGAGAGCGCGCAGAAGCCACACCCGGGGGCCTCGAGCCGGCGGACGGGCGGCGAAGACGGTACGTCCCACCTGAACGGCCTTGCGCCAGGGCTGTTTCGCCCCTCCTCCCGGTGTGGCCGGCGACAGGGTGCTGTCCACGACGCGGATCACCGCGCCGGTCAGGTCACGCATCAGCTGCTTGCCGCTCGCGGTCTCCGCCTGCTCCCGCAGCAGGTCGGTGTCACACCTCTCCGCCTGGGCGAGGTGTTCCTTCAGCCATGCGAGCGCCTGCTCCTCGCCTGCGGGAGTCCCGTCCCCGTCGACGGCCCTCGGGGCCTCCTCCTTCAGGATGGCGCGGTGCAGCCGCCGCTCGAACTCCGGGCGGCTCCCGTCGGGGAGCGCGAAGAGCGAGAGGAGGTGGTGGGCGGCGTCCAGACGGCCCCAGACGAAGTCGGACTCGCGCCACTTCGGATCGATGAAGGCTCCGAAGTGCCCGAGTCGCAGGCCGTAGAGCTTCTTGTCCCCGAGACGCGCGAGACCGGGATCCTCGACCAGCGGGCTCATACTGCTGGGGCTGAGTCTCAGGAAGGCGAACTCCGGTGGCAGGGGCGCCAGAAGCCGTGCCGGAGACGCGTACACCCGTGTCACGACTTCGATGGCCAGGCAACGGGTGATGACGTCGTCCGCCGTCCAGCCGGCGCCCAGGCCGGCCCGCTCGACTGCCTCCACGTACGCGCCGCTCGCCTCCAGGACGAGCCGCAACAGCACGTCCGGCAGATCGAGATCCACGTACATCCTGTCCATCAAGGACGCCAGGGTGTCGATGTCAACAGGGCCGCTGCTCGCGCCTGCCTTGGTCTGCAGATCGGCATCGGCGCTCTCGATGGCGGCGAGCACCCTCCCGAGGGCGTCGGTGATGCGCCGGTCGCCTTCGACGAGGGCCCTCTGCGCGGCCTGAACGCCCGTCGGCCGGGCGGGAGCCTCGTGGTCGGCCAGATGGCGCAGGTGCACACTCAGGCACTGGAGCAGGCGCTCCGCAGCCGCGAGCCCCCACCGCCAGGTGCTCCAGACACCGGTCAGCTCGTCCGGTCTCCAGCGCGGGACCCAGGCGAGATCGTCCTGCTGGAGCAGAAGCCGGGCGCAGTCCTCGATCCCTCCGTCATCGCCATCGGCGTCGGCGAAGGTCACTTCGGCCGTGCCGTCGGCAAGCCTCCTCCGGGCGTCCAGCACGATGGCGTAGGCACGGTTGCGGCGGTACTCGCCCAGCAGGTCCTGCGCGGCCTCGATCAGGTGGTTCGCCAGCCCGGGGGGCAGCGGCGCGTCGCCGGCTTCGGTGGCCTCGTGCCACATCCGCGCGAGAAGGTCGCTGGGCATGTCCCGGGACCGGCCGTGCAGTCTGGCCTGCATCTCGTCCACCGACGACCGCAGGTTCGCCTCGCTCGGGTACTGGAGCGCGCTCCACGCCGGCTCGTAGATGGGGATGTTCGGGATGTCGTGCGAGCCGGCCCGGTCGCCTTTGCCTTTCTGTGCGCGCACGCCCGCCGACGGCACGACGTAGACCAGCACACGACGGACGGGGCTGAACGCGACCCCCCGCCCCGTGATGGCGGCCAGGACCGGCTCGAACGGTGCGTTGTTGAGGACTCCTCCGTCCATGACGCAGCTGGAGTCCGATTCCGACCAGGGGCGGCGGCGCTGCTGGAGGGCCAGCAGCGGTTTGTCGTCCACCGGAGGGAAGGCGGCCGGAAAGCTGGCGGAGGCCCTGGCGGCCAGCACCAGCCGCTCGGTGAAGTCCGTGCCGAAGTCCTTCTGCTTCTTCGTCTCGAAGCCCCACCCGTCACGGGTGTTGACGTACGTCCATCGCTCTCCGTGCCGGAACCGGTAGAGGCGGCGGTGATCCTGGACCTCGAACGGGTTGGAGAAGCTGTCCTTGAAGGCGAAGCCCGACCCGCCCAGCGCGGTGGCGGTCATGAGCAGTTCCACCGGGTTGCTCGCGCGGCTCCCGGACTCGTCGATGAGCTCGACGGCCTTCGCCACCTCGTGGGTGAAGGTCTCTCCGTTGAGGATGCTCGACGCGGTCGCGTCCTTGAGTAGACCGGCGAGTGAGGCCGACCTCTCCCACACGGCACGGAGCGAGGGAAGGGCACGCCCTCGGGCGATCGCCGTCGCCAGCAGCACTCCGTTGAGACCGCCGGCCGATGTCCCCGACACGACGTCGATGACCACGCGCTCGCCGGCCGCGGCCAGCACCTCGCTCCAGATCTGCTCGACCTCGCCGGGGCGGGCCGGTTCGCCTGCCGGAGGGTGGGCGGAGGCGTTGCGCAGGAGGTCGATCTCATGCGCGACACCGCCCATCCAGACGGCCAGGCTCACCCCGCCGTTCATGACCAGCGCGAGGCGGACCTCGCGGGGTGCTGCTGCCTGCTCGACGCCGTGCACACCGGAACTCGGTACTCCCATGGTGGGGCATCCTGCACTTCGTCAGGACGGCGGAGGGGCGTACGCGCTGACAGCTCCGCCGAACGGTCTACGTCGTCCGGCCGTGGGGGCGGCAAGGAGCAGTGGCACGCGCGCCGGTGGACGGGGCAGGGCACAGAGCCGGCACGGCGCGTGACCCGTGTGACGCCCCCGCACCCCTTGTGGGGTTCTTGTGACGGATCCCCCCGGGGGGTGAGGGGCACGAATATTGTTAAGTTAGGCTTGCCTAACCTAACTGTCGCGCCCTCGTCCCCCCTTCTCCGTCCGGAGGGCCGCGATGACGTCCCTACCCGGGAGGCCCCCCCCCACATGCGTTCCCACCTGCTCAATCACACGACGGCGGAGGACTACCGCCGCTCCGTCACCGCGGGAGTCGAACGGGTCGCAGCCAAGCTCGCCTCCACCGAGCGGCCTTTCACCGGCATGGGCGCCGACGGCCTCGCGCCCGTCGTCGACGCCATCGACCTCGACCGGCCGCTCGGCGACACCGCTGCCGCCCTGGACGAACTCGGCGAGATCTACCTCCGCGACGCCGTGTACTTCCACCACCCCCGCTACCTCGCCCACCTCAACTGCCCCGTGGTCATCCCCGCGGTGGTCGGCGAAGCCGTGCTCTCCGCCGTCAACTCCTCCCTGGACACCTGGGACCAGAGCGCGGGCGGCACACTGATCGAGCGCCGGCTGATCGACTGGACGGCCGCCCGCATCGGCCTCGGCCCCGCGGCGGACGGCGTCTTCACGAGCGGCGGCACCCAGTCCAACCTTCAGGCGCTGCTCCTGGCCCGCGAGGAGGCCAAACTCCGCCCGGAGGAGTTCACCAGGCTGCGGATCCTCACCTCCGAGTGCAGCCACTTCAGCGTCCAGAAGTCGGCCAAACTCCTCGGTCTGGGACCTGACTCCGTCGTGTCCGTGCCCGTCGACCGCGAGAAGCGCATGCAGACCGTCGCGCTCGCCGCGGCACTCGAACGCTGCCTCGCCGAGGGCGCCGTGCCGATGGCGATCGTCGCCACCGCGGGAACCACGGACTTCGGCTCCATCGACCCGCTGCCCGAGATCGCCGCGCTCTGCGACCGGTACGCCGCCTGGATGCACGTCGACGCCGCCTACGGCTGCGGGCTGCTCGCCTCACCCACCCGCCGCGGACTCGTCGACGGCATCGAACGCGCCGACTCGGTCACCGTCGACTACCACAAGTCATTCTTCCAGCCGGTGAGCTCGTCCGCCGTACTGGTCCGCGACCGGGCCACGCTGCGCCACGCGACGTACCACGCGGAATACCTCAACCCCGAGCGGACCGTCGAGGAGCGCATCCCCAACCAGGTGGACAAGTCCCTGCAGACCACCCGCAGGTTCGACGCGCTCAAGCTGTGGATGACCTTGCGCACCATGGGCGCGGACGGCGTCGGCGAGCTGTTCGACGAGGTGTGCGACCTGGCCGCCGAGGGCTGGCGGCTGCTGGCCGCCGACCCGCGCTACGACGTCGTCGTGGAGCCGCAGCTGTCCACCCTGGTGTTCCGTTACGTCCCGGCCCACGTCAGGACGCCCGCCGACATCGACCGGGCCAACCTCCACGCCCGCAAGGCCCTCTTCGCCTCGGGGGAGGCCGTGGTCGCGGGTACGAAGGTCGGCAACAGCCAGTACCTGAAGTTCACCCTGCTCAACCCTGGAACGACCGCGGCCGACATCGCCGCCGTCCTCGATCTGATAGCCGGCCACGCCGAGCAGTACCTGGGAGAGTCCCTTGACCGCGCTTCCTGAGCCCCTTGCCGCTCCGTACGACTTCATCGGGATCGGGCTCGGTCCGTTCAACCTCGGACTCGCCTGCCTGACCGAGCCCGTCGAGGAGCTGAACGGGGTGTTCCTGGAGTCCAAGCCGGACTTCGAATGGCACTCGGGGATGTTCCTCGAAGGCGCCCATCTCCAGACGCCGTTCATGTCGGACCTGGTGACCATGGCCGACCCGACCTCCCCGTACTCCTTCCTGAACTACCTGAAGGAGCGGGGCCGGCTCTACTCGTTCTACATCCGGGAGAACTTCTACCCGCTGCGCACCGAGTACAACGACTACTGCCGGTGGGCAGCGGCCAAGCTGAGCAGTATCCATTTCAACCAAACCGTACAGTCGGTTACGTACGACGAGGGCGACGGCCTGTACACCGTCCGCACCGCCGGCAGCGCCTTCCGCGCACGTCACCTCGTCCTGGGAACCGGCACCCCGCCGCACATCCCGGAGGCCTGCCGGGGCCTGGGCGGTGACCTCCTGCACAACTCCCGCTACCTGCAGGAGAAGGCCATGCTGCAGGCCAAGAGGTCCATCACCCTGGTGGGCAGCGGGCAGAGCGCGGCGGAGATCTACTACGACCTGCTCTCCGAGATCGACGTGTACGGCTACCGCCTGAACTGGGTGACGCGCTCCCCCCGCTTCTTCCCGCTGGAATACACCAAGCTGACGCTCGAGATGACCTCGCCGGAATACGTGGACTACTTCCACGCCCTGCCCGAGGACACCCGCTACCGGCTGGAGTCCGGCCAGAAGGGCCTCTTCAAGGGCATCGACGGCGAGCTGATCGACTCGATCTTCGACCTGCTCTACCGGAAGAACCTGCCGGGCCCCGTCCCCACCCGCCTCCTCACCAACTCCTCGCTGAACAGCGCGCGGTACGAGGAATCGACGGGGACGTACACACTGGGCCTGCGCCAGGAGGAGCAGGGCAGGGACTACGAGCTCGACACCGAGGGCCTGATCCTCGCCACCGGCTACCGGTACGCCGCCCCGGCCTTCCTGGAGCCCGTCACCGACCGCATCCGGCACGACGCCCGGGGCCGGTTCGACGTGGCCCGCAACTACAGCATCGACACGACCGGGCGGGGGATCTTCCTCCAGAACGCCGGGGTGCACACCCACTCGATCACCTCGCCCGACCTGGGCATGGGTGCCTACCGCAACGCGTACATCATCGGCGAACTGCTCGGCCGTGAGTACTACCCGGTCGAGAAGTCCGTCGCCTTCCAGGAGTTCGCCGTATGACCAGCACGAAACCCCTCGGGACGTTCACCGTCCGCCCCATGGACCCCTCCCCCGCCCGGGCAGGCCGGAGGTCCGACGCCGAACTGGTCCACGAGTGGGTCACCCACCCCAGGTCGGCCTACTGGATGATGGGTGACGCCCGGCTGGAGGACGTCGAGCGGGAGTACAAGGCGATTGCCGCCCACCCGCACCACGACGCCTTCATCGGGCTGCACGACGGGCACCCCGCCTTCCTGATGGAGCGCTACGACCCCACCGAGGTCGAGCTCAAGGGCCTGTACGAGGCGGAGCCCGGCGACGTCGGGATGCACTTCCTGGTCGCCCCGCCCGAGACCCCCGTGCACGGCTTCACCCGGGCCGTGATCACCGCCGTCATGGAGACGCTGTTCGCCGACCCGCGGGTGCGCCGGGTCGTCGTCGAACCGGACGTCAGCAACACCGCGGTGCACGACCTGAACAAGGCCGTCGGCTTCGAGGTGATCCGCGAGATCACCAAGCCGGAGAAGCAAGCCCTGCTCAGCACCTGCACCCGCGAGCAGTTCGAGGCCGCGACCACTGGAGCCGACCGATGACCACCCACCCCGCCACCGCCGCAGCCGTCCGACACCTGACCCCGGAGCGCTGGGCCGTCGCCAACCGGCTGCTGATCCGCAAGGCACTGGCCGAGTTCTCCCACGAGCGGCTGCTGGCCCCCACCCCGCTCGACGACGACGGCGGCTACAGCGTGCGCAGCGACGACGGGACGGTCGAGTACCGCTTCGCCGCCCGCCGCTTCGCCCTGGACCACTGGCAGGTCGACGCCGCGTCGATCACACGCCACCGGCACGGTTCGGAGCTCCCGCCGGACGCGCTGGAATTCTTCGTCGAGCTGCGCTCCACACTGGGCCTGTCGGCGGAGGTCCTTCCCGTCTACCTGGAGGAGATCTCCTCCACGCTGGCTGGAACCGCGTACAAACTGACCAAGGAACCGACCACCTCCGCACAGCTCGCCGTGGCCGGTTTCCAGGCCATCGAGACCGGCATGACCGAGGGCCACCCCTGTTTTGTCGCCAACAACGGCCGGCTCGGCTTCGGGGTCGGCGAATACCGCGCCTACGCGCCCGAGGCGGCGACCGGAATCCGGCTGGTCTGGCTGGCCGCCCGGCGTGATCGCGCCACCTTCACGGCGGGCGCCGGACTGGACTACCCGTCGCTGATCGCCGGCGAGCTCGGCGAGGAGACCCTCGGAAGGTTCGCCGCGACGATGAAGGAGCTCGGGCTGGACCTCGACGACTACCTGCTGATCCCGGTGCACCCCTGGCAGTGGTGGAACAAGCTCGCCGTCACCTTCGCCGGCGAGGTGGCGCAGCGGCACCTGGTCTGCCTGGGCGAGGGTGAGGACGCCTATCTCGCCCAGCAGTCGATCCGCACCTTCTTCAACACCGACCATCCCGGGAAGCACTACGTCAAGACGGCGCTGTCCGTGCTGAACATGGGCTTCATGCGAGGGCTCTCCGCCGCCTACATGGAGGCGACCCCCGCGATCAACGACTGGCTGGCCGGTCTGATCGAGCGCGACGACCTGCTGCGCGGGGCCGGCTTCTCGATCATCCGGGAGCGGGCCGCCATCGGCTACCGCCACCAGGCCTACGAGGCGGCGACCGCCAAGGGGTCCCCGTACCTGAAGATGCTCGCCGCACTGTGGCGCGAGAGCCCGGTCCCGGCCCTGTCCGGGGGCGAGCGGCTCGCCACGATGGCCTCGCTCATCCACACCGACGACGAGGGCCGCTCCGTGGCGGGCGCGCTGATCGCCGAGTCGGGACTGGACCCGGCCGACTGGCTGCGGCGCTACCTGGACGCCTATCTGGTGCCGGTGCTGCACAGCTTCTACGCCTACGACCTGGTGTTCATGCCGCACGGCGAGAACGTGATCCTGGTGATCGAGGACGGCGTCGTGCGCCGGACGGTGTTCAAGGACATCGCCGAGGAGATCGCGGTCATGGACCCCGACGCGGTGCTGCCGCCCCAGGTCGAGCGAATCCGTGCCGACGTCCCCGAGGACATGAAACTGCTGTCGGTGCTCACCGATGTCTTCGACTGCTTCCTCCGCTTCCTGGGGGCGGACCTGGCCACGGAGGGGGTTCTCGACGAGGAGACCTTCTGGCGGACGGTCGCCGCCTGCGTCAGGGGCTACCAGGACTCGGTGCCGTACCTCGCGGACAAGTTCGAGCGGTACGACATGTTCACGGAGGAGTTCGCGCTGTCCTGCCTGAACCGACTGCAGCTGCGGAACAACCAGCAGATGGTCGACCTGGAGGACCCGGCTGGCGCCCTCCAGCTCACCGGGACGCTGCGGAACCCGATCGCGGAGTACTGAGCCCGGCATCCGGCTCCGTTCCAGTGGGGCGGGGCCGGATGAGAACCTTAAGCGACATCTCTGACATAACCACCCCACCGGATGAGATCTCTGCCCGATTCCGGGCAGATTTCTTGCGTAGCGACACCGATCCACGCAATATCGACGAGTGCTCGAACGCCGCCAGACGCATGACGACCTCATCGACCACCTCGTACGCTCCACCGCGCTCCAGCGCGGCGAGGCCGCCAGGGTGATCCTCGACGTGCTGGCGTACTTCGACGAGACGACCGAGGACTTCGTCCGGCGCCGCCACCGCGAACTGCAGGCCGGCGGCCTGGTGAACACGGAGATCTTCGAGCGGATCGCGGCCGAGCTGCCGCACCGCGCGGTGGCGCCGCAGGAGCTCTCGCTCCGCCAGCTGCGCCGCATCGTCTACGGCTGAGCAGTGCGGGCGGCGGCCCGGGCACCGGACTTTTGTACGTCGATGGAGGGGCAGAGATATGTGCGGAATCGTCGGTTACATCGGGAAGCGTGACGTGGCCCCGCTGCTGCTGGAAGGCCTGCAGCGGCTGGAGTACCGGGGATACGACTCCGCGGGCATCGTGATCACGGGCAAGGCCCCGGCGGGCAAGCCCGGAACCCTGAAGATGGTCAAGGCCAAGGGCCGGGTCCGCGAGCTGGAGGCCCGCGTACCCAAGCGCTTCGCCGGCACCACCGGCATCGCCCACACCCGCTGGGCCACCCACGGCGCCCCGAGCGACGAGAACGCGCACCCGCACCTGGACGCGGAGGGCGAGGTCGCCGTCGTCCACAACGGCATCATCGACAACGCCTCCGAGATCCGCGCCAAGCTCGTCGCCGACGGTGTCGTCTTCCTCTCCGAGACCGACACCGAGGTGCTGGTCCACCTGATCTCGCGCTCCCAGGCGGTCACGCTGGAGGAGAAGGTCCGCGAGGCCCTGAAGTCCGTCGAGGGCACGTACGGCATCGCCGTCCTGCACGCCGGCTTCAACGACCGCATCGTCGTCGCCCGCAACGGCTCCCCGGTCGTGCTCGGCATCGGCGAGAAGGAGATGTTCGTCGCCTCCGACGTGGCGGCCCTGGTCGCGCACACCCGCCAGATCGTCACCCTCGACGACGGCGAGATGGCCACCCTCAAGGCCGACGACTTCCGTACGTACACCACGGAGGGCTCGACCACGACGGCCACGCCGACCACCGTGGAGTGGGAGGCCGAGTCGTACGACATGGGCGGCCACGACACGTACATGCACAAGGAGATCTCCGAGCAGGCCGACGCCGTGGACCGCGTGCTGCGCGGCCGCATCGACGACCGCTTCTCCACCGTGCACCTGGGCGGCCTGAACCTGGACGCCCGCGAGGCCCGCGGGGTCCGCCGGATCAAGATCCTGGGCTGTGGCACCTCGTACCACGCGGGCATGATCGGCGCGGGCCTCATCGAGGAGCTGGCCCGCATCCCCGCGGACGCGGAGCCCGCGTCCGAGTTCCGCTACCGCAACCCGGTCGTGGACCCCGACACCCTGTACGTCGCCGTCTCCCAGTCGGGTGAGACCTACGACGTGCTGGCCGCGGTCCAGGAGCTCAAGCGCAAGGGCGCCCGTGTCCTCGGCGTCGTGAACGTCGTCGGCTCCGCGATCGCCCGTGAGGCGGACGGCGGCATGTACGTCCACGCCGGCCCCGAGGTCTGCGTCGTCTCCACCAAGTGCTTCACCAACACCGTGGTCGCGTTCGCTCTGCTCGCCCTGCACCTGGGCCGCATCCGCGACCTGTCGGTCTCCGACGGCAAGCGGATCATCGAGGGGCTGCGCAAGCTGCCCGAGCAGATCGGTCAGATCCTCGAGTCGGAGGACGAGATCAAGAAGCTGGCCGAGGTGTACGCGGGCGCGCAGTCGATGATGTTCATCGGCCGCGTCCGGGGCTACCCGGTCGCACTGGAGGCCTCCCTGAAGCTCAAGGAGATCTCGTACATCCACGCCGAGGCCTATCCCGCCTCGGAGCTCAAGCACGGCCCTCTCGCGCTCATCGAGCCGGCGCTCCCCACCGTCGCGATCGTCCCGGACGACGACCTGCTCGAGAAGAACCGCGCCGCCCTGGAGGAGATCAAGGCCCGCAGCGGACGCATCCTCGCCGTCGCCCACCGCGAGCAGGAGAAGGCCGACCACACGATCGTCGTACCGAAGAACGAGAACGAGCTGGACCCGATCCTGATGGGCATCCCGCTGCAGCTGCTCGCCTACCACACGGCTCTGGCCATGGGCCGTGACATCGACAAGCCGCGCAACCTGGCGAAGTCGGTCACCGTCGAGTAGCCCCTCCGCCCCTTCGCGGACAGACACACGCAAAGGCTCCTGACATCCCGTCAGGAGCCTTTCGCCGTTCAGGGGATGACGATGACCGGGCGCTGGGCGCGGCGTGCGAGGCGGCCCGCCACGGATCCGAAGATCCGGCCCACGATGCCGTGGGTCGAACCGACGACGATCGCGTCGGCCGAGTACTCCCGGCCGACCTCCTCCAGCTCGTGGCAGATGTCCCCGCCGCGCTCCACGAGCACCCAGGGCACCTCGGCGAGATAGTCGGCGCACGCCAGCTCCAGGCCCAGGACCTCGGTGCGGTGGTCCGGCACGTCGACGAAGACGGGCGGCTCACAGCCCGCCCAGACCGTGGTCGGCAGCCGGTTGGCCACATGGACGATGATCAGCCCGGAGCTGTGCCGGCTCGCCATGCCGATGGCGTACGCGAGGGCGCGCTCGCTGGACATGGAGCCGTCGAATCCGACCACGACGCCATGCCGGAAGGCGGGATCGCAGGAAGGGCGTGGCTCTTCGACCGTCCGCGGCTCCGACCCGGGGTCGGCTACCTGCTTGCGGTCTGCGGGTTCGGGCATTTCGTGACCGGCCATCGGTGTCTCGGCGAAGAGAGTCCTCGTGAGGAGGGAGCGGCTGTGGAGGTGTGCCTGCGAGCGGTGAAGCTGTGTCCGGGAAACGTCTTCCCAACCCCCTACCCCCAAGGGTACGGCGCCACTCCTCCACTGCCCAGCCCTCGCACGACGCATGCGGCAATGGAGGGAGCATGCCGGAGACTGCCCCGTATGGCAATGCCGGTTGCGTCGTACATCCAGCTGGTGGACCCTCTGACGGGTCCCGGTCACGCTCGCCGGCCGGACCTCGCGACGCCCCGGGGAGGGCTGCCGAATGCGCCATCCGGTCTTCCTTTCCGGACCGTCACGCCCCGCCATCGCGTGACTGCGCATCGTTGACGCCCCGGTCCGGGCGGCTTCGAACCGCCTCGGAGGCGCACGGAAGCCCCCGACGGCAGGAGGCGTACGCCGGTCGCATGACTGGAATACGCGCACGCAACCATCGGTTTTCAGCCAACTTCGCCTACCCCTCCATTTCTTGGCATCACGGCCGCCCAACCCACGTGCCACCAGGCAGGAATAGACCGCGCGGTACGCTTTGACCCTATGGGGACGGGCCATGATCGCCACGCGCACTTCCCTGCGGGGCTCACGAGTGAAACGCTTCGTGATCGAACGCTTCGCGCCAAGTTGCCTTGTCGACATAGTGCCGGTGGGGGAACGTGTCACGTCGTGACCACGGGACGCAGTAGATTCGATCTTGAATCTCGAGGACTGGGGACGCGTGCGAGACCGAGGGGAAACGTGCAGGAGCGACAGGCCCGTAGGGACCAGAAAGACGCGAACACCGAGGGGGGCTTAGCGTCATGAGCCAGGACTCCGCCACCGCAACGGAGGCCGCACGGAAACTGACCGGGCGGCGACGCCGAGAAGTCGTAGCCGTGCTGCTGTTCAGTGGCGGCCCTATCTTCGAGAGCTCCATTCCGCTCTCAGTTTTCGGAATCGACCGGCAGGACGCGGGCGTTCCCCGCTACCGCCTGCTGGTATGCGGTGGCGAGGAAGGGCCGCTGCGCACGACCGGCGGGCTCGAACTCAGCGCGCCGTACGGCCTGGAGGCGATCAGCAGGGCAGGCACCGTCGTGGTGCCCGCCTGGCGTTCCATCACCTCCCCGCCGCCCGCAGAGGCCCTGGACGCGCTGCGCCGCGCCCATGAGGAGGGTGCCCGCATCGTCGGGCTCTGCACGGGGGCCTTCGTCCTCGCCGCGGCCGGCCTGCTGGACGGCCGCCCGGCCACCACGCACTGGATGTACGCGCCGACGCTGGCCAAGCGCTATCCGTCGGTGCACGTCGATCCGCGTGAGCTGTTCGTCGACGACGGCGATGTGCTCACCTCGGCCGGGACGGCGGCCGGAATCGATCTGTGCCTCCACATAGTCCGTACCGACCACGGCACCGAGGCGGCCGGGGCCCTGGCCCGCCGGCTGGTCGTACCGCCGCGGCGCAGCGGCGGCCAGGAGCGCTACCTCGACAGGTCTTTACCTGAGGAGATCGGCTCCGACCCGCTCGCCGAGGTCGTGGCCTGGGCCCTGGAGCACCTCCACGAACAGTTCGACGTGGAGACGCTGGCCGCGCGCGCCTACATGAGCCGACGGACCTTCGACCGCAGGTTCCGTTCGCTCACGGGCAGCGCACCTCTCCAGTGGCTCATCACCCAGCGCGTGCTGCAGGCGCAGCGTCTGCTCGAGACCTCCGACTACTCGGTCGACGAGGTCGCGGGCCGGTGCGGCTTCCGCTCGCCGGTCGCGCTGCGCGGGCACTTCCGCCGCCAGCTGGGCTCCTCGCCCGCCGCGTACCGGGCCGCCTACCGTGCCCGCCGTCCGCAGGGCGGGGCGCTGGAGAGCGTCGGCGCGGTGCTCGAGACGTCCGTACCCACCCAGGGCACGGCGTCGGGCCGGAGGACCGCCGCGGCGTCCTCACCCGGCCCTTCCCCGGTCACCGCGGCCGCCACTCCCGGCGGCCCCGTGGACCGCTTCGGACCGGGTCCCGAGGCGTACGCTCCGGGCCGCCCGGCCCTGCCGGGGCAGCGCAGCGCCCCGTAGGGTGGGGCCCATGAACGACCGTATGGTGTGGATCGACTGCGAGATGACCGGGCTCTCGCTGACGGACGACGCACTCGTCGAGGTGGCAGCGCTGGTCACCGACTCGGAACTGAACGTGCTCGGTGAAGGGGTGGACATCGTGATCCGCCCTCCGGACGCGGCCCTGGAGACCATGCCCGAGGTGGTGCGGCAGATGCACACCGCCTCGGGCCTCCTCGACGAGCTGGCCGGGGGCACGACCCTGGCCGATGCCGAGGAGCGGGTCATGGCGTACATCCGCGAGCACGTGAAGGAGCCGGGCAAGGCCCCGCTGTGCGGAAACTCGGTCGGCACCGACCGGGGCTTCCTCGCGCGTGACATGCCGTCGCTGGAGGGCTACCTCCACTACCGGATCGTCGATGTGTCCTCGGTCAAGGAGCTGGCGCGCCGCTGGTACCCGAGGGCGTACTTCAACAGTCCGGACAAGAACGGCAACCACCGGGCACTGGCCGACATCCGCGACTCCATCACGGAGCTGCGCTACTACCGGGACGCGGTCTTCGTGCCGCAGCCCGGCCCGGACTCGGCCCGCGCCAAGGAGATCGCGGCGCGCCACACGCCGCCCGCCGGACAGTAGGCGCACAACCGCTGGTCACGGGCCCTCCGGGGCCCGTGCACCCCTCCTGATGAATGCGGGCGCGAGCACCCGCTCGGACCCTGTACACTTTTTCTCGGCCGGTCAGAAAAAGACCGGGCGACATGGTGGGTATAGCTCAGCTGGCAGAGCACCTGGTTGTGGTCCAGGATGTCGCGGGTTCAAGTCCCGTTACTCACCCTCAATGATCAAGGCCCGACCTGCGAGAACAGGTCGGGCCTTCTTCGTGCCCCGAAGCCTTTGCCCTCCCCGAAGCCTTCGCCCTCCGAGGCGCCGACGGCGGACGGTCACCGCGGGACGTGATCCCGCACACCTTTTCGCCCGGTTCCGGGTACTCGCCGATGCCCGCCCTGTCACGGCGCGGCGCCGGCCGGCACCGGCCGGCACCCCAGATCGGGACGGGTCTCACGGAGGCCGGGGACCTCCGGTTCCTCGCTCATCGCGTCATCCCGTCGGCCAGCTCGACCGCCTTGGAGGCGTTCACCCGGCCGAAGCCGTAGTCGTCGTTGTGGCCGGCCGCGTCGTACCGGACGTCCGGTCCTCCGATCTTGTCCGCCGACCCGTGCATCACCTCACGCAGCTGGTCGCGGGTGAGGTCGCGGTTCACCGCCAGTGCCAGGGCCGCGCACCCGGCCGCGCAGGGAGCGGCGAAGCTGGTGCCGGTGCTGACTCCGTAGCCACCCCCGGACGTCGTGCTGAGGACATCGACCCCGGGCGCGATCAGCTCGACCTCAGGACCGCGTGCCGCATGGTCCTCCCGGTCCTGATTGTTCGACCGCACCACGGCGATCACATCCGCGTGGGAGACGACCTCGTCCTTGAGGATGTCGACGTTCCTCCCGTTGCTCGCCGCCCAGAAGACCGGCAGCCCCCTGCCCTGGCGTCCCTTCGTGGCGGCGAACTCGAGAGCGAGGTCGAGCGTGCTCGTCAGGTCCCAGTCCGCGCCGTTCGGGCCCAGGCTGCTGACCAGGATGTCCGCCCCGCCGCCGGAGTCGGCCCCGGGAACCTCCGTCGAGGGATCGGCCGCGTAACCCACGGCGCGGGCCAGCGTCGTCTGCGTACCCACCTGGTCTCCCAGGCACGCCAGCAGCATCAGGACGCACTCGGGCGCCGCTCCCGTACCGCCCGCACCGTTGTCGTGGCGGGCGCCGACCATGCCGGCGCAGAAGGTCCCGTGGTCGCTGTCGGGCATGTCCGAGACGCTCTGGGTGAAGTCGGTGCCGTGCGGGCCGTCGGTGAAGAAGCCCGTCAGCGGGTCCAGACCGGCGACCAGGTCCGGATGGCCCGCGTCGAAGCCGTTGTCGATGACGGCGACCCGGATCCCCTTTCCGAAGGTGCGGTCCCAGGCCGTCTCGACATGGACGTCGGCGTCCGCCACGCCACCGCCTGTGCCGGCGTTCCTCCACTGCCACTGCTCGGAGTAGCGGATGCCGGTGGGCCGGAACCGGGCGGGGACGTGCTCGACGAAGGACGGCTCGGCGAAGACGAAACGCCGGTTGTCGTGAAGCTCCACCGAGGCCATGAGGGAGTCCCGCCCCGCCGGGGCGCGCACCTCGTACAGGTTCTTCGCGAAGCCGAGCTTGTTGAGGACCGTCAGCCTGGCCGTCTCCAGCTCCCGCTCGGCCTCCTCCTCCGAGAGCGCCGGATCCAGCCGGACGGTCAGGGCGTCGGTCGCGATGCCGATCCTTCCGTTGGGCCGCCTGACGATGGTGCCGGTCGCCTCCGTCCCGGGGATCTCCTCGCCCGCGGTGAACGCCTCGCGGGTCTGCGGAGTCGGCCTGACGAGCAACCAGTTGGCGCGGGCGAAGGCGTCCGAGGTCTCCTCGTCGACGCCTGCCTCACGCATCGCGTCGGTGGCGCTGCTGCCCAGCTCCGCACCGATGCCGGCGCCGCCGGGGGCCTGGCTCTCCACCTTGACGGCGACGACGCCGCTGATCTCCTCCGCCTCGACGAGACGGCCGCGTTGGTAGTACTGGCGCGTCATGTCACTCGCCTCTCATGTCTGTCTGCGGGAAATCCCGGCGTCAACACGAACCCGCACCCGCGCCCCAGGGAATTTCTTCGGCTTCCAGTCTTCTCTCCCCCGCAATGCGCGGCAACATTTTGGGTTCGAGCGTTTCTGACGCCTCGTCGTGTGAAGCCGGCCACGAAGGATGCAGCACGTCGCATTGCACGCCCGGCAGGAGTCCTGTTTCGACATCCGGGAATTTGCCTGGTCAACGATTACCGGATCACCCGGACATGCATTTCGAGAATCCGGGAACGGGAGAGGGCCGAACCGTCCTCGCCTTCGATCCGCTCTGCCTCCAGGCCGCCCCGCCGGGTCCGTCCCCGGGCCGCCCCGCCGGGCGACGCCGACGCGGGGAACGGTACCGGGAACGCGGACATCGCCGACCTGGGCGCAGGTGTGTGGGGCACGCCTCGCTCAGGTCGGCGGCATCGCCGGGCGGGCGGGACGGTTCCTGTCCGTGCGCGGGTCTTGGTGACCGCCGGTCCAGGAAGGACACACGGTGACCGCTAGTCCGGGAAGGGCACGCGCAGCTTGTCCCAGGACGTCCGTCCCGGTACGCCGTTCGCGTCCGAGCCGCTGTAGCCCAGCTTGCGCTGCCACTTGGCGTAGGAGTTCCGGTGATCCTCGTCCCAACGCGGGCTGACACCCTCCACGTTGTCTGGATAGCTGTTGCATCCTTCGTCGATCAGCCGGTAGGCCATCATGAGAATGATGGGGCTGTTCGGCATACCCGCGAACCAGTCCTTCCCGGGGAAGGGGACGAAATCGTCATGCTTCGCGACGATGAGCCGCTGCCCGGGGTGAATGACGTCCACGTCGGCGATGTGGTTCCAGATCTGAAGCTGCTTCACAGTGGTGTCATAGCGCCTCGCGATGGCGGAAAGGGTGTCGCCCTTCCGTACGATGTAGTACGTGTCGTGCCGCGTTTCGTGTTGTGTCGTCATACCGCTTAGATTAGTCCCGTTCTGGGTGCCCAGCTATTTCTCCGGCGCGAATACGGCACGAGAATGTCAGGACCGATCCGCTTGTGGTTTCCATCGCCCACAGCACCGATTCCGCGCGCGCCCCAGGCGTTCTCAGACAGGAGGGATCTGCGGGTCCCTGGCCTGCTTGCCCGGGGTGGCGCTCGGTCCTCCGACGGAGTTCAGCACCGTCTGCGCCTGGTTGTCGACGAATCTCGTGAAGAGCTGCTGGGCGTAACCGAAGATCACGGCCCAGGCGATGATCTGGGCGGACGAGTCCAGCGACTGCAGCCCGGGAACGAACTCCCCGCGCATCAGGAGGAGCCCGAGTACGGCGGTCAGCGCGCCCGTCGGCAGCTTGAGCAGGGCCAAGGCCACCGGGACGTTGTACGGCGTGGAGCTGCCCCTGATCCGCCGCAGGGACGCCGCCGCGGCGATGGCCGCGGCAACGACCCCCACGAACTCGACGACGACGTAGTCCCAGGGGGACGCGGCCTGTGCGTAGAGCTCGTCGACATCGGGCCGGGGCCGCTGGAACTGGTCCACCGGCTCACTGCTCGTGGCACACACGACTCCGAAGCCCTCGGGCTGGAAGCACAGGGGAACCGTCGCCGGTGAGAGGGCGCCGAAGACGCCGACGAGGATCACGATGACGGTGAGTACGGCGAAGAGGCCGTACACGATGCGGCTGAAGCTCCGGACGCGGAGGGTCTCCCGCAGATGCGCCTGGCGCGCGACGCTCATCGTGTCGACGAGGACCAGGCGCTGCGCCTCGTCGAGTGCGCCCCCCGCCCGGACGGACGTGGCGATCTGCTCGGCCTGGACCCTCCGTTCGTCGCTCACGGTGAGGTGTTCGCGGGCGTACGCCAGCAGGCCGGGAACCATGGCGCCGACCTTTTCCAGCGGTGCCATGCGCAGCATCATGGTGTGGGCGACGTCGAAGTGAGCCTGTGCCACGGCCAGGTGCGCCGCGGGCTGACGCCGGGGGTGGTCGTGGCGGAGGGTTTCCTTCGCTTCCCCCAGTTCCTCGACCGCCTGCGCCAGCAGCGTCTCCCGCTCCGCGGAGAGCTGCCCGCCCGGGGCCCCGCACTCCGCGCGGAGCAGCGCCTCGAGTTCGCCGATGCGGGAGGTGAGGGCTTCTCTGAGCTCCCACAATCCCTTCTCGCGCTCGCTCGCCTCCCTGCCTTCTCGCGTGATTCTCATGTGCCGACTATTGCCGTCGCCCGGACGGAGATCCATCACCGTGCCTCGTGCTCCGACGAGGCGTAACCGCATGGCCCCGCACGGCCGCTGCCGTCCCGGTCCCGGTCCCGGTCCCGGTTCTGGTCACGGGAGGGAGCCCGCCGGACGGGGAGCCGCGTGCTCAGCGCCAGACACCGGAGAAGTCGACCTTCCGGCTCCACTCCGGGTGATCTATCAGAGGATTACGGTTCCCCTGTATCTCGGCGACAGCCGCGTTGCGGTGCGATTCGTACTCGCTCACCGGCTCGCTCTCGTGCCAGCCCAGGAGAACGGGAAGGCGGTCCTGGGGGAACTCTCCCTCCGCGTCTCCGATCAGTCCCGGATACCGGAGCAGGAAGTAAAGGGTGGCCCTGGCGACGGCGCCCTTGCTGTGCCCGGGCTCGAATCCCTCCCTCTCGCGCATTCCGCAGTCGTCCCGCACGGCCTCGTCGAAGCCGGGGAAGTCCGTGTACGGGATGTTGCTCCGGAAACTGTTGCAGGCCGGTTCGCACGCGAACAGGTGGTGCAGGTCACCGCGCATGGGCTCGCGCTTGGTGAACCAGGACTGCGGGACGACGTGCTCGCAGTTGAACGGGAGCGACGCCTCCAGTGTGTCGAGCTCGGCCGCGAACCGGTCCGGACCGACCGTGCTCTCGCGCACCATGAACGCCTGCATGCGGCCCAGCCGGGCCGCCTCCGCGGCGGCGTCGGCCCGGATGAGCTCCTCCGCCGTGAACGTCTTTCCGGAGTAGACGCTGCGCAGCAGGCGGTCGGGGTGCAGATCCACCCACGGGTACAGCATCCGGGCGGGGCTGTACGAGGGGCGACGCTCGTGGGTCTCCTCCAACAGGCCTGTCAGCGCATCCCGCAGGGCGTCGCCCGCCGAGTCCACGTCGATGCCGGCGTAGTAGGCGTCCCTGGCGGCGAGGTCGGCCTCGCGGTCGTAGTAGGGGCGTCCCTCCATGAGCCGGAGGTTGAGCAGGGCCGCGTTCAGGTCCCGTTCCGCGGCGCCGGAGGCGGCCGTCCCGTCGAGGGCCGGCCGCTCCGGAGCAGGGGTGACGACTCCGACGGTTATGCGCAGCGGCACGGTGACGTCCACAGCGGCTCCGGACACCGGCTGCGCCGTGAGGCCCGGCAGCGGCCCGCCGGGGCCCGGGACCTGCCCGTAGGCGGCCGGGCCCTGCCCGTCAGGGCCCGGGAGCAGCCCGTGCGCACCCGGGATCATCCCGTCAGGTCCTTGGGACGGAACGGGACCAGGCCCCGTAGCCGCCCCCGCGGCCGCCGCCGGCGGGCCCTCGCCCGGCAGGGGTGCGCCACCCTTCGGCTGGAACAGCTCGTCCCGCAGCCGGGCGGCGGTTCCGTTCAGGGTCAGCCGGCTCAGTGCCTGAAGGACGCGGCTGATCCGCACCCCCTCGTTGGCTTTCCACGCCAGCTTGTGCTCGCCCATCCACGGCTGCCACAGCGCCCCGTCGACGGTCAGGTGGCGTCCCTCCGGGTCGGTCTCCGGCACGGCCGAGTGGTGGAGCGCGACGACCTCCCACTGGTCGTTGCAGACCGGGGACCCCGAGGAACCCCGCGCGGTGTCGGTGTAGTAGTGGAGGAACCGGTCCAGCAGATCCACGACCTGGTTCTCCCGCAGCGCCAGTTGCTTGGGCTCGCCGTCAGGGTGCTGGATGATGTTGACGAATTCCCCGATGATGACCTTTCCCTGCGAACCGTCCAGCGGCAGCCAGTGGAAATCGGCCAGCCGCTCCCCCTGGTCGCCTGCCTCGGCCACGGCGACGACGCTGAAGTCGAGGTCGACGTCGGTCGCGAAGAACCTCTGCGGTTCGAGCGCGAAGGACGCCGGAGCCAGCGGACGCCCGTCGAGAGCCGCCTGGTAGTTGAACTCGACGAGGGCCCTCCCCGCCTCCTCCTGGCTGCTCAGCACGTGGTTGTTGGTCATCAGCAGCGACGGCGACACCATGAAGGCGGTCCCGTAGTGCCTGCTGCCCCCGGGGCCCGTCACCGTCACCCGCCCCACCGACCGGGCGGCCAGGTGTCCTCCCTCCAGGAAGGCCACTCCGGTGAGGTTGTTGCGCCCCATCAGGCGCTCCAGGCCGAGGACGTCGGCCGTGAACTCGGCGGGGCCCAGCGGGAGGGTGCTGCCCGTCGTCGTGGCGGGCTCGGAGGGCGTCCGCTCGATCGACCTGGCCAGCGACCAGTCCGCGTTCAACCGCGCCAGCCGCTTCTCGACCCGCTCGGGCTCGTCGGCGTACAGCACCCCCCGGCTCGCGACGGTGCGGCGGTTCTCCTCCCGCTGCGCGGTCCGGCTCTCGAATCGCAGCCCGGCGCGTTCCATCTGAGCCGCGTAACCGGTTTCGGCCCGGGCAACACGTCCTGAGGTGACCATGAGCGTTACCTCCGTCTCTTGGTTCCCCATTCCATTGTGTGCACGAGGACAACGGATTTCCTCTCGGAGCCGGTGGTCGCCTGTTCACATGTCACCTCCTCGATCAGGTACGCGTACCGCGGCTCGGCCCCGGCCGCCGAACCGGCGTCGAGGCGCTCGTCCTTCCCCTGCCGAGCCCCGGCAGACGCGGTGACTCCGGCCACACCGGCCCCAGGACGGCATGCGGAGTCCCCGTCCCGGGCACCCGGCTTCACGGGCCCTGCCGCGCTGTCCCCCGACGCGGCAGGGCCTTTCCGTGTCCCGGTCGGCGGTCCGGCCGGGCGGGGCGGCCGGGAGCCCATGCGTGCCGAAAATCCGCAGCTGTGTGGAAGGCGTGATGAGCCTTCATGCATACGTTCGGATCTCATGGGCACGCGAAGTTCAGCCCCGAACGGATGGCTGACCGAACGAGCCCGGCAGGAAGCCACGATGACGCACGGCAGGTGAAACACATGGCGACGACCGAGAACACCAAAAGCGATCACGGCAACGGCCGGGTCGATGTCTCCACGGCGATGCGAAACGCAGCCGAACAGCTTGCCGCACTCCTCCAGCGTGAACCCGATTCGGTGTCTTCGCTGAATGCGACGGACGACGGCTGGACGGCACATGTGGAAGTCGTCGAGATCGAGAAGATCCCGGACACCATGAGCGTCATGGCCTCCTATCGCGTGAGGCTCGACGGCCAGGGTCAACTCGTGGGCTACGAACGAATTCGACGGTACTCACGAGGACAGGTCGACCGCTGAGGCGGTCCGTCCTCCGAGCAGCCGTGTCCGTGTAGAACAACTCATTGGAAGGAAGACCGACCATGAGTCTCGTACAGCAGAGCAACGCCTCCAACAGCGGTGGCGGATCCGGAAATCTCTACGACGTTCTCGAGCTCATTCTCGACAGGGGGCTCGTCATCGACGCCTTCGTTCGTGTCTCGCTCGTCGGTATCGAGATCCTCAAGATCGACGTACGTGTCGTGGTGGCCAGCGTGGATACGTATCTGCGCTTCGCCGAGGCGTGCAACCGACTGGACCTGGAGTCGGGCCGCAAGGCTCCGGCCCAGCTCACCGACATAGTCGGGGACACGATGGAGAGCGGCGCCAAGGGCAAGTCGAAAGGCGCGCTGACCGGCGCCGTCGAGGCCTTCACGGACTCCCTCCAGGGCGGCCGTGACGACTCCGACGACAAGGAGAAGGAGAAGCGGCCGGCGCGCAAGACGTCCGCTTCGAGCAGCAGCCGTCGTACGTCCCAGCGAGGGGAGGAGTAACCCGTGCCGACCTACATCTACGCCATCACCGCGGCTGACCACCCACTCCGTCTGGACGGCCTGTCCGGAGTCGGGGAGCCGGCGTCGGACCTGCGCACCGTCAAGACGGGCGCGCTCGGCGCGGTCGTCAGCGACACCCCCGCCGAACTGCGCGCGAAGCGGCGTGATCTCGTCGCGCACCAGAGCGTGCTGGAGCGGCTGATGGCCGACGGCGCGGCACTGCCGATGCGCTTCGGCCTGGTGGGGCCCGACGACGAACAGGTACGCGCCGCTCTCGAGCAGGGGAAGGACGCCTACACCGCCCGCCTCTCCGAGCTGGACGGCCGTCTCGAGTACAACCTGAAGGTCTCCCGCGAAGAGCAGAGCCTGCTGCGGGAAATTCTCGCGGAATCGCAGGAGGCCCGGCGGCTCAGCGAGTACACCCGGGAGAATCCGGGGGCCCAGGACCAGATGATGGCCCTCGGCGAGCTCGTGTCGCGCGAGATCCAGGGACGGCAGGAAGCGGCGGGAAAGGAAGTGGCGGCCTCTCTGGCGGACGCCGCCGAGCGGATCTCCGAAGGAGAGCCCACGAAGACCCATTTCCTGAACGTCTCCTACCTCGTACGGCGTGACCAGGCGTCCGCTTTCGCACAGGCGGTGCACGAGGAGGCCGAGCGCCGGGGCGACGACTACACGTTCGCGCTCAACGGCCCTCTCCCGCCCTACAGCTTCGTCTGAGTACGGCCCTCGCAGACGGGAGTACCCACGTATGGGCCTCATTTCCCAGCTGCTCACCCTTCCTCTCGCCCCGATGCGGGGCACGGTCTGGGTTCTCGACCAGGTGGTACTGGCCGCCGAACGCGAACACTACGACCCCGGCCCCGTACGTACGCAGTTGGCCGAGCTGGAACGTGAATTGCTGAGCGGAAACATCGACGAGGAAGAATTCGACCGGCGCGAGGACGAACTGCTCGATTGGCTCGCGGAATGCGAGACCTATCAGAGACGCCTGAACGACAATTCCTGATCTTGGGAGATTGAGGTGCTCAACAGATGACCGGCAACGCGAAGATAGGCGCGGCCCTCGTGGGCGGCTACCTGCTGGGACGCACGAAGAAGGCCAAACTGGCGATCGGCTTCGGGATGTTCCTGGCCGGCAAGAAGCTGAACCTGGACCCGAAGCAGCTCGGCAGGATGCTGGCCGACTCGCCGCTCCTCGGCACAGTCAACGACCAGGTCCGCAAGGAGCTGGTGGGCGCCACGAAGACGGCCGCCACCAACGCCCTGACGCAGCGGGCGACCGGCCTCGCCGACTCCCTGCGCAAGCGCACCCTCGAACTCGAGGACCCCTCCGGCGCGAAGGCGCGGGACGAGGAGGACGAGGCCGGGGACGACGTGACGGACGAGGACCTCGACGCGCGGGACGACGTGGACGACGAGGACTCCGACGACGAGGCCACCGAGGAGAAGCCCGCGCCGCGCCGCAAGGCAGCAGCCAAGAAGACGGCCAAGTCCGCGGGAGGTGCCGCGTCCGGCGCCCGTCGCACCGCCTCGGGCGGTGCCCGGAAGAAGGCCGCCCCGGCCCGCAAGGCCGCCTCCGGGGCCCGCAGGACGGCTTCGTCCGACGCACGCCGGGACCGGGGTGGCAGCAATGGCTGACACCGCCTTCAGCAAGCTCAAGGACGACGTGGCGAAGAACCCCGCCACCGACCGCCTCAAGGACGAGCTGCAGAACTACGTCAGGGCACGCGCGCTGCACACGGTCACCAACCTCGGCCAGAGGCTCGGCGAGGGGGTCGGCAGACTCGCGGACGGCAAGGACGCCCCCGGTGGTGCGGTGAAGAGCCTCGCCAAGGGCGGCAAGGCGCTCGGCGAGGGCAAGTCACCGGCTCAGGCCGCCGTCAGCGCGGGTGCCTCCCACCTGAAGGACGCCGTCAAGGACAAGGTCAAGGGATTGTTCGGCAAGGGGCGCAAGGGCGGCGGAGGCAAGTCGAAGAGCGTCACGATCTCCGAGGACATCGACGTCGGTGTGCCGGTGCGCGAGGCGTACGACCAGTGGACCCAGTTCCAGGAGTTCAGCACCTTCGCCAAGGGCGTCGTGAGCGTCGAGAAGGCCGACGACACCAGCAGCAACTGGAAGGTGAAGGTCGCCAAGTCCACGCGCAGCTGGAAGGCGAACGTCACCGAGCAGGTCCCGGACGAGCGGATCACCTGGACCACCGAGGGCGCCAAGGGAACGGTCAAGGGCGTGGTGACCTTCCACGCCATCACCGACAACCTGACACGGGTCCTGCTCGTCCTCGAGTACTTCCCCAAGGGGCTGTTCGAGAAGACCGGCAACATCTGGCGCGCCCAGGGCCGCCGTGCCCGCCTCGACCTGAAGCTCTACCGCAAGTTCATCATGATGCGCGGCGAGGCGACCGACGGCTGGCGCGGTGAGATCCGCGACGGCGAGGTCGTCGTGGATCACGACGAGGCGGTCGAGGAGGAGGAAGCCCGCGCCGAGGAGGAGAACGGCTCCGAGGCGGAGGAGCCCGAGCGCGACGACGAGGCGGACTCCGGACACGCCGATGAGACCTACGGCGAGCCGGCCGACGGCGAGGACGAGGAACCCGCGGCGGAGTACGACGACGAGGAACTCCCCCCGGAGGACGAGGAACTCCCTGCGGAGGACGAGTCCTACGAGGACGAGGAGGACGAGGAGGACGAGGACCCGGAGGACGAGGGTCCCGCCGACGAGCCCCGGTCCGAGGAGGACTACGAGGAGGACGAGGACGCCGAGGAGGAGCCCCTTGAGGAAGAGGAAGAAGAGGAGCCGGCCCCCCGGCGCCGTACCGCTTCCGCACGCAGCTGACATGCTCCGCCCACAGCACGGATGGGACTGATCCGAAGTGACCGATTCACTGGCCGGCCGCATGGGGGCCACCTCGGCAGCGTCCCCGTACGGCCAGCAGCAGTCCTCCGCGAATCTGGCCGACATCCTCGAACGCGTCCTGGACAAGGGCGTCGTCATCGCGGGTGACATCCAGATCAATCTGCTCGATATCGAACTCCTGACGATCAAGCTGCGGTTGCTGGTCGCTTCCGTGGACAAGGCCAAGGAGATGGGCATCGACTGGTGGGAGCACGACCCCTCGCTCTCCTCCCGGGCCCGCCCCGGAGCGAGGACCGAGGTGCAGGGCGCGCCCCGGGAGGACGCCGCGGTGGATCGGGTGGAAGCGGAGAACGCGCGGCTGCGGGCCGAGATAGCCGAGCTGAGGGCCGCTGTGGGGCTGCCTGCCGCATCGGACGCCGGGGCGGGCCAGGACGCGCTCCCCCGGCGGGGCGAGGCGGAGAACGCTGAAGGTGAGGAGTCGAAGTGACTGCGGAAGTGGATCCGGCGACGGGCCCGGCGATGTCCTACGTCTACGCCGTCAGCCGCGCCGGTACCCCTCTCGGCGAGGCGCTCGCGGGCCTGCCCGGGCTGGAGGGAGGCCCGCTGCGGGCGGTTGCCGCCGGGGAGCTCGTCGCCCTGGTCTCGTCCGTACCCTCCGCCTCGTACGGAACCGAGGGCGTGAAGGCGCAGATGGAGGATCTCGACCGGCTCGAGGTGCTGGCGCGTACCCACCACGCGGTGGTCGAAGCGGCCTACGAGCACGCGACCGTACTGCCCATGCGCCTGGTGACCGTCTACCTCGACGACGAACGCGTGCGGGGAATGCTCGACGAGCGCGAGCCGGAGTTCTCCGCTCTGCTCGCCCGCCTCGAAGGTCACGTCGAGCTGGGTGTGAAGGTCTACGCGGACCCGCGCGAGGCGGTCACGGTGAGCAGCCGGGGGCCGGACACGGACACGGCTGCGAGCCCTGGACGGGCGTATCTGCAGAAGCGCCGCGCCCAGCAGCAGAACCACCGTCAGACCTATCGGGCGGCGGGTGCGGTGGCGGCCGAGGTGGCCGCCCGGGTGGCCGGCCTCGCCAGGGCGCACGTCACGCACCGCCCGCAGCAGGGGGACCTCGCCCAGGCCGCGGGCGAGAACATCGTCAACGACGCCTACCTGGTCCACGGCTCCCAGGCCGACGCCTTCCGCGCGGCCCTCACCGGGCTCGCGGACGACGCACCGGGTGTGCGCGTCGAGGTCACGGGCCCTTGGGCGCCGTACTCCTTCGCGACCCCGCCCGCCCCTGGCGGCGGTGAACCGCGATGAACGACGAACTCGGCGCGGCCATGCCCGGCGCGGGTTTCGCCGAACCCCGCGCCGGGCTTTCCGCCGCGCCCGACGACTCCGTCGAGTCACTGGCCGGACGCCAGGTGGCGCTCATCGACCTGCTGGACCGGTTGCTGAACGGCGGAGCGGTGCTCACGGGAGATCTGGTTCTCTCGGTCGCCGACGTCGATCTCGTGCACATCAATCTGAGAGCGGTGATCCGGTCGATCACCTCGGAGGAACCGGCGCCGTGGTGAGAGCCGTACGCACGCCCCGCACGGCAACGGCGGATGAACGAGGAGCAGTCCATGGTTGAGGAAGCCGGGGAGACGCAGCCGCGTACGCGGGCGGCGGACCTCCAGGAGGTCGCACAAGCGGCGGCCCGCGCATTCGATCTCGTACCCGCGGGACCCGACGAGCAGGGCACACGCAGCGGCCCGGCCCAGCGCCTGGCGACCGACCCGGACACGGTGGAACGCGACCTCATCAAACTGGTGCTGACGATCGTCGAACTGCTGCGCCAGCTCATGGAGCGCACCGCTCTGCACCGGGTCGACGTGGGCGATCTCCGCGAGGACCAGGAAGAACGCATCGGGATGACGCTGATGATCCTCCAGGACCGGATGTCGGAGCTCTGCGAGCGCTACGACCTCACCATGGAGGACCTCAACCTGGATCTGGGCCCGCTGGGTTCGTTGCTTCCACGGGATTCCGGCTGAACTCCGCCACACCGTTTCGAGCCGCGTCGAGGGGTAACACGAACACCATGACTGCAGAGAGCGAAGAAACCAAGAAGAATGTGAACGGTTCTGCGGCGAAGGCCGGTACGGGTGCCCGGACGGCCGCCGCCAAGGGGCGACAGACCACTGCGGCAGCCGGCAACCAGGCCAAGTCCGGCTCGGCGGTCGCGACCTCGAAGGCGAAGTCATCGGCGCAGGACGCCAAGTCCTCGGTCCAGGACGCCGCCGAGTCGGCGCAGACCGGTGTGCGGTCGGCCGGCCTGGCGACGAAGCGGGCCGCTGTCGCCGGCTGGGACACCAGCCGCCAGACCGTCATGGACACGGCCGGCAAGGTGACCTCGACCGCGACCACCGCCTGGACCGTGGTCAAGCACCGCAAGGCCATCGCCGTGGGCGCCGCCGCGGGCCTCGGTGGCCTGGTCGGTGGCGCGTTCGCCCTGGGACGCCAGACGGCCAGGACCCAGATGGGTCCGCTCACCCGCCTCACCGGTGGCCGGCTCTGACCGGTCCGCTGCAGACACCTGACCCCCGGAGGGCCGACAGACCACTGTCGGCCCTCCTTCCGTGGGTCACGGGCCCGCAACGTCTCCCGCCGGCCGCGACGACGAGCCGCGGGGCTTTTGGCAGACGCGGTGCACAGGTGTGGGCGAGCCGTGCGGACGGCGCAGCCACCACCGCAGCCACCGGAGAGGATGTCTGGCAGTACGGCCCCGGACTTCTCTGGGAGGAGATCGAGCAGGTCTGGCTGGAGTACGCCGCGCTGGGCCAACCCGACGCCGCCCAGTTCGGACTGACCGTGACCGACCGAGGGCCAGGCCTGGTCAGGCGACCCAGATTCGGTCGTCGGACCTGCCAGAAAGTAGCCCGGCTGGGTACCGGCGGGGTCGCCTGGGTCGATGCTCGACTCCGATCCTCGTCCCGCGAGACCCCGCCAGAAGCACTGGCATGACGATGTCTCCTGTGACGGTAGCCACCCTCGCCAGCTCCCAGCCGGCCGTCCGTATGAGTCAGCGCAGTCTCCCCGACGCGGCGGGGGCACGGCGAACCGCATCGGGTCAGCGGGCGGCCTCCACCTCGTCCCCTGTACGGCGTGTTCCACGCGTTTCCAGCTGAGCGATCACCAGGGCATGGAAGCGGTCCACCGCTTCGTCGACACTACGGATGAAACCGGACTCCGCACTGCCGCGCCCATTGCCCATTCCCTTGAACAGCGAGAGACGGAAGCCCACGATCTCCCCGCCGTCCTTCGGAAGGAGGTCGGCGGGCTCGGGGCGCAGTCTCTCCAGCGTTCCGCGTGGCCCCACTCCGTCGGCTGCGACGATTGTCTCGATATGCAGGTCTGCGGGTGCGGAGGCGAGTTGCCGGATCAGACGTTTCGCCCGGTTGAGCGGATAGCCCTGCTCGGACGCCGCCACCTCGATCGACGTACGCAGCTTCCCCGTGCGCAGATCAGCGGCGATGGCCAGAGTTCCCGGAGTGCCCTCGATCCGAAGCTCGGCGTCCAGCCGTCCGCGTGAACAGAGCGTGTCAGCGAGACCGGCGCGGCGGGTGCGGGGGTCGGTCCCTCGTTTGGCGCGTTGGACGGGGAGCACCTTCTGTCCGAGCTCACCGCCGAGCCGCAGACAGACCTGCCGGACCAGTCTTTCCCAGCTTTCGATGACTTCAGTCGCCCGCGGGTCACCCTGGCAGAGCGTTTCGTCATCGATCCCCTTACGGACGGGCACCCAGGCCGCACCCATGTTCTGAAATCCGTGACAGCCCGAATGCTCGTGCTGGAGATAGTGCAGAAGCTCCTGCAACAGCCACGCGTGCGTAGCGTTGTCCACTCCCTCGTGACGGATCAACATCTGCGCCTGGTGTGCGACTTCGGCCCAGGAGAGATGCCAGAGAGCGACCTTGTGCTTCCGTCGGCCGTCGATCCTGACGTCGACGAGAGGGCTGCCTTCGAGCGCCACATCGTTCGACAAGGTGATGACGGCCTCGTAGCCACGCCGGGCCGCGATATCCATGTACGCCTGCACCTGGTCCGGTTTGAGGGCGTTGCCGTTCGTCTTTGTCTCGACCAGAGCGGTCCACAGTTTGCCTGCCCGCTCGACCCGGATCACTCCGTCCGGACGGCGAGGTGAGTCGCCGTGCGGCAGTGAGACCTCGGTGAACGTCTCCATGCGCCCGGCCGGGGCGCCGAACCCTGCCATGAGACGGCGCCCGAACGCCGGCACCTGGGTCATCACCGACAACAGGACGGAGGTCGCACGCGTCTCACGTTCGCGATCGTTCTTGAGCGGAGACAAGGGGAACAACCGGGCCGTGCGCCAGGAATCGTTCTCGGCGAGGGACTTCTTCGCGGTCTTCGGGAGCGTGACCTTCTTCTTCGCCGTACGTGGCCTGGCTCGGCGCTTCGGCTCGGGCGGCGTCGTCTCGTCGTCGACTGCGGGAGCCGGTTCCGGGGCCCTTGGGGCGGGGACAACCGCCTGCGGAGCGTCGTCCTGGTGCTCCTGCTGCCCGGATTCCTTCTCGGAGAGTTGCTCCCGGTCTTCCTCTCCGGCATCGTCGTCGACGTCGACACCGAAATCCGTCGCCAGTCCGCCCAGACCGGATTCATAGCCCTGCCCGACGGCACGGAACTTCCACGCGCCGGTGCGCCGGTAGAGCTCTCCGAAGATGAAGGCGCTCACAGCACCCGCGTCCTCGATGGAGAACTGGACCAGACTGTCACCGGAGCTGTCCGCGAGTGTCAGATGCAGATCGTTCAGATCGCCGAACCGGGATCCGCCATAGCGGCTCGCGGCCACCACGATCTGCTCGACATCTGGTGGTACCGCGTCGAGATCGAAGCTGATCCGATCCTCGCTGCCGTCGGCCGTGGGCGTCTTCCCGAGCAGTTGAACGCTGCCGTCGCCCGCGATCGGGTTGTTGTAGAAGCAGAAGTCGGCGTCGCTACGTACCTTGCCGTTGCCGTCGAGCAGCAGCACGGAGACATCCGCGTCTCCCTCGCCCGTCGGGCTGCTCCAGCCCAGGCTCATCATCACGGAGCCGACGTCTTCGCTGAGCTCCGCCAGTCCGACGTTCGCGCCCTTGACCATCTTCTGCATGCGGCCCCCCAGATGCACTGCCGGGCCAGAACGCACGCACGGCAGATCATTGCGTGACGTTGTGTGGTGCGTCACACATTCGCCGGACACCGGGAACTTTAGCGGCCGCGCCGCCGCCTCATGGAGAACTGGTGAAAAATCTGCCCGTCACGTGCACGACACCGCCCTGGGTGACTACGAACCTCAGGAGGACTCCCGCACCACGAGCTCGGTGGGCAGCACGATCCTCGGTCGTTCCTCCGGGGCGGCACCCGACGAGCGGCTCGCGATCTCCTGGAGCAGGACGCGGGCCATCGTGCGGCCCATCTCCTCGATCGGCTGGCGCACGCTCGTGAGGGGCGGGTCCATGTGGCGGGCCACGGCGGAGTCGTCGAAGCCGATCAGGGCCACGTCGTCCGGGATGCGGCGGCCCGACTCGCGCAGGACCTGGCGGGCGCCCGCCGCCATCACGTCGGAGGCGGCGAAGACCGCGTCCACGTCGGGGCGGCGTTCCAGCAGCTCCCGCATCGCGCGGGCGCCGCCCTCCTCGCTGAAGTCCGCGGGCGCGATCAGCCGTTCGTCGGGGTCGTGGCCGGCCGCCGCGAGGGCCTTGCGGTAGCCGTCGAGGCGACGCTGGGCGCCGTAGACGTCGAGGCGGCCCGTGATCGTGGCGATGGAGCGGCGGCCTCGCGATATGAAGTGGTCGACGGCGGCACGGGCACCCTCGAAGTTGTCGGAGTCGACCGAGGGCAGCGTCTCCGCCGCGTGCCTGCGACCGCTGATCACGGCCGGCATGCCGAGCTGTTCCAGGAGGTCCGGCAGGGGATCGTCGGCGTGGACGGAGACCAGGAGCACTCCGTCGACCCGGTGCGCGGTCAGGTACTGGGCGAGCCGGCGGCGCTCGCGGTCGTTGCCCGCGAGGGTCAGCAGCAACTGCATCTCGGTGTCGGCGAGGGCCGCCCCGACCCCCCTCACGATGTCGGAGAAGTACGGCTCGGCGAAGAACCGGGTCTCGGACTCGGGCACGACGAGCGCGATGGCGTCCGTGCGGTTGCCCGCGAGCGCGCGGGCCGCGCGGTTGGGTACGTAACCGAGTTCGGCGACAGCCGCCTCGACGGCCTCCCGGGTCTGTGCGCTGACCCGGGGCGAGCCGTTGATGACGCGCGAGGCCGTGCCCCGCCCCACTCCGGCCCGGGCCGCTACTTCTTCGAGCGTGGGCCGCCCGCCACTCCGTACTCGCGCTGCCGCCATGGCTGCCTCCCGTTCGCGGTCAATTTCTCACAGCGGGTTGGCCAAACCAAGTCCCACCGTCCGATCCCTTGACACTTGTCCGGACTCACCGGTTCTCTGCAGCGCCACAACTCTTGGGAGCGCTCCCAAGCCTACGGGGTCCGGATGACGAACACATGGGGCGGGCACGGAAAGCGGGACCCGGCGGTGTGCCGGGTCCCGCTGTCCGTCCTCAGGAAGGTCAGACGGTGCCGCCCGGCGGCAGTGCGTGCCGGCGGATCACGTCGGAGTACCAGTGGGCACTCGCCTTGGGAATGCGGCGCTGGGAGGCGTAGTCGACGTAGACCGCGCCGAAGCGCTTCGAATAGCCGTACGCCCACTCGAAGTTGTCCATCAGGGACCAGAGGAAGTAGCCACGGACGTCCGCGCCGTCGGCGACGGCCCGCTGCACGGCGTCGAGGTGACCGTGCAGGTACGCGATCCGCTCGGGGTCCTCGACCTTGCCCTCGGGCGAGACGTAGTCGTCGAACGCGGCACCGTTCTCGGTGACCATCAGCGGAAGACCGGGGTGGTCCTTGGTGACGTCCATGAGCAGGTTGTAGAGCCCGTCGGGGTCGATCGACCAGTCCATCGCGGTGCGCGCCTTCCCCTCGCGGAGGTGGAAGGCGACGTGCTCGGAACCGGGCCAGGGGGAGTAGGCGCTGGTCCCGTGGGCGTCGCTGCGCGCGTAGCTGGCCCCTTCCACCGGGGTGGAGACCAGCGTCGGCGTGTAGTAGTTGATGCCGAGGGCGTCGACGGGGCGCGAGATGGTGGCGAGGTCGCCGTCCTGGACCAGCTTCGACCAGTCCACCAGGTGCGAGGTGTCGGTGATCAGGTCCTCGGGGTACTCACCGCGCAGCATCGGCCCGGTGAAGACGCGGTTGCCGACCGCGTCGATGCGACGAGCGGCGTCCGCGTCGGCCTCGCTGCCGGTGAGCGGGCGGACCTGGTGGAGATTGAGGGTGACCGAGGTCTGCGCGGCAGCGGGGAGTTGGGCGCGCAGAACCTCGATCGCCCGGCCATGGGCGAGGTTGAGGTGGTGGGCCGCCTGCAGCGCGGCTGCGGGCTCGGTGCGGCCGGGGGCGTGCACACCGGAGCCGTAACCGAGGTAGGCCGAGCACCACGGCTCGTTGAGGGTGGTCCACATGCCCACGCGGTCGCCGAGGGCGCCGGAGACGATGGCGGCGTAGTCGGCGAAACGCTCGGCGGTCACGCGCTCGGGCCAGCCGCCGGCGTCCTCGAGCTCCTGGGGCAGGTCCCAGTGGTAGAGCGTGGCCACGGGCATGATCCCGGCGTCCAGCAGCTCGTCCACGAGCTTGCGGTAGAAGTCCAGGCCGCGCTCGACGGCCGGGCCGCGGCCGGTGGGCTGGACCCGGGACCAGGAGACCGAGAAGCGGTACGCCTTGAGGCCGAGCTGCTTCATGAGGGCGACGTCGTCGCGGTAGCGGTGGTAGTGGTCGGCGGCGATGTCGCCGGTGTCGCCGTTGCGGACCTTGCCGGGCGTACGGCTGAAGGTGTCCCAGATGGACGGCGTGCGGCCGCCCTCTGCGGCGGCACCCTCGATCTGGTAGGAGGCGGTCGCCGCGCCCCAGATGAAGCCCGTGGGGAACTGTGCCTCGGGCGCCTGCTTCGGGGTGGTGTCGGGTCGTACGGCAGTCATGCGGGAGCGCTCCCATGGGTGGAGGGACAGGGACAGGAAGTGCGTGCGCCCCGGCCCCGTACGGCCTGTGGTCAGGTACAGGCCGTACGGGACGGCCGGAGGCCGACCGGGGACGGAACAGCGGGGCCGGTGTCGAGCCGGGAACAGCGGGGCCGGGATCGGACCGGGAGGTGCGGCGGGCCGTGTCAGCCCTTGACGGCGCCGGACATGATGCCCCCGACGATCTGCTTGCCGAAGATCACGAAGACGACGAGCAGCGGCAGGGTGCTGATCAGCGCGCCCGCCATCACGATGCTCTGGTCGGGCACATAGGCCGCGCTCAGCTGGCCGAGGGCCACCTGGAGCGTGGGGTTCTGCTGGTTCAGTGCGAGGTAGGGCCAGAAGAAGTCGTTCCAGGCCTGGACGAAGGTGAGCATGCCGAGCACCATCATGGCCGGACGGGCGACAGGAAGCACGATGCTCCACACGATCCGGAGGTTGTTCGCTCCGTCCACCCTGCCCGCCTCGATGAGCTCGTACGGCAGCGCCTCCAGGAGGTACTGGCGCATGAAGAACACACCGAACGCGCTGACCAGGGTCGGGAAGATCACCGACTCGAGCTGACCGCCCCATCCGATGTCCGACATCATCATGAACAGCGGGACGACACTGAGCTGCGGGGGGATCGTCAGCGTGGCGATGACCATGGTCATCAGCGCGCCGCGGCCCCTGAAGCGCATCTTGGCGAAGGCGTACCCGGCCAGGGTGCAGAAGAACAGGGTCGCCAGGGTGATGCTGGAGGACACGATCACCGTGTTGACGATGGCCTTGCCGAGGTTGGCCTGCTCCCAGGCCGCCTCGAGGTTGTGGAACAGGTTGCCGCCCGGGATGAGCGGCGGGGTGGTGTCCAGGATCTCGTCCTGGGTACGGGACGCGGCCACGAGCGTCCAGTACAGCGGGAACAGCGAGCCGATGCCGACGATGACGAGGGCGAAGTAGGCGAAGGGGCCCGCGTGGTGCTGACGGCCGGCGCCGGGCTTGAAGCGGCTGCGTCGCGGAGGCCCGTCGGATACCGGGGCCTTGGAGACGCGGCGGTCGGCCGGAGCGGTGACGGTGTTGGTGGTGGTCATGTGTATCGCTCCCCGTCAGGCCGCGGTCTTGCGCGCGAGGCGCCCGATGAGCCAGTTGATCGCGGCAATGAGCAGCAGCAGGACGAGCATGGCCCAGGCGACCGCGGCGGCCGTACCGAGGTGCCCGAGGTTCCAGCCGTAGTTGTAGAGGTAGATGCTGAGCGTCTCGTACTGGTGCTCGGTGCCGCCCTGCGCACCGTTGGTACCGCCCTCCAGCAGGAGGGGTTCACCGAAGAGCTGCATCGAACCGATGGTCGAGATGACGATCGTGAAGAGGATCGTCGGCCGCAGCGCGGGGATCGTCACGTTGCGGAACTGCTGCCAGCGCGAGGCGCCGTCGAGCGAGGCGGCCTCGTACAGATCGGACGGCACTGCCTGCATCGCGGCGAGGTAGATCAGGGTGTTGTAACCCGTCCAGCGCCAGATCACGATGATGGCGATGGCGATGTTGGACGTCCAGTGGCCGTTGACCCAGTTCGTCTCGCCGAAGCCGAAGAACCCGAGCACCCAGTTCAGCAGTCCGCCGTCGGCCCGGAACACCAGGGCGAAGACGAGGGCCGCGGAGGCCACCGAGGTGGCGTACGGGGTGAGGATCACCGTGCGCCAGAAGGTGCTCGCCCGCAGTTTGTAGTTCAGCAGGTGGGCGAGGCCCAGCGCGACCATCAGCTGCGGGACGGTCGAGATGACGCCGATGACGAACGTGTTGGTGACCGCGGTCCAGAACTCGGAGTCCTGCAGGATGGTGCTGAAGTTCTCCCAGCCGACCCATTCCATCTGGTCGAGGCCGGTCATCTCCACCTTGTGCAGGGCGATCCAGCCGGTGTAGACGAGCGGGTAGAGCCCGAAGGCTCCGAAGACGAGGAAGAACGGCGCGATGTAGGCGTACGGCGACGCCTTGTCGTCGAATCGCCAGAGGCGGCTGCGCCATGCCTGGCGGCCGGGAGTCATGGGCTTGGGAGCGCGGCGGTCGGGCCGACGGCCGTGCGCGTCCCGGGTGGGGGTCGTGGTTGCCACAGGTGGGAGTCCTTCCCTGGGGTGTACCGACACCTCAGGGGCAGGCCGGTCCTCTGGTCAGGTCCGGCGGGGTGTCGGAGAAGGTGCGCGGTGCCGGCGGGGAGCCGGAACCGGTGCGGGCCGGCCGGGACGCGTGGTCCCGGCCGGCCGCACGGTGGAAGATCAGCCGACCACCTTGTCGATGTCCTTGATGGCGGCGTCCCAGGCGTCATCCGGAGAGGTGCCCCGCTGCTCCATGTTGTTGATCTGCTTGGAGAAGGTGTCCTTGATCACGCCGTCCTTCGGGCCGAGCACCGCGGCCGGGATGATCTGCGCCTCTTCGGCGTAGATCTCACCGATGGGGGCGTTGTTGAAGTACTCGAGCTTGGCGGTCTTCACGTCGGGGAGATCGTAGGCGCCCTTGTTCGACGGGAAGAGACCGGCGGCCTTGAACACGGCGGCCTGCTGCTCGGGCGCGGTCAGCCACTTGACGAGCTCACCGGCCTCCTTGACGTGCTTGCCCTTCGCGGGCACGGAGAGGAAGGAACCGCCCCAGTTGGCCGCGGTCTCACCCGGGGTGCGGGCGATGTCCCACTTGCCCTTGTACTTGTCGCCGGAGTACGTGGCTATCTGGGCGGCCATCCACGCGGGACAGGCCACGGTGGCCATGGTGCCCTGGCGCAGAGCGGCCTTCCACGGGTCCTGGAACTGCGCGAGGCCCTGGGTCAGCTTCTTGTCGACCGCCTCGGAGGCGAGCTTCCAGCCCGCCTTGACGCCGGCGCTCTCCTTGTAGATCGGGTCGCCGTTCTTCGCGTAGTACTGCTCAGAGCCGGAGCTCACCACGCCGTTGTACATGGCACTGGCGGAGTCCATGAAGAAGGTGCCCTTGGGAGCCTTCTTCTTGTACTCCTCACCGAGCTTGAGGTAGTCCTCCCAGCCGCCGGCGAGCTTCGCGGCGACTTCCTCGCGGTCGGAGGGCAGTCCGGCCTGCTCGAACAGGTCACGGCGGTAGCAGATGGACATCGGTCCGATGTCGGTGCCCGCGCCGATGACCTTGCCGTCGTCGGTGGTCGCCTGCAGCGCCTTCCAGTTCACCCACTGGTCGGTGTCGATCACCTTGGACAGGTCGGCGAAGGCGTCCGCCTTCGTGTCGACGAGTTCCTTCGCACGGCCGACCTCGATGCCGTGCACGTCGGCCAGGCCGCTGCCGGTGTTGAGCTGCTGGAGGAACTTGGTGTAGTAGACCGGCTCTTCGGCTGCGGTGTTCGCCTTGACCGTGATGTTCGGGTGGAGCTCGTGGTACTTCTCGAAGAGCCCCGCCTCCTTGTAGCCGAACTGTCCGAAGTCGGCGACGGTCAGGGTGATGTTCCCGTTCGCGTCGGCCCCTTCCGAATCCGATCCGGAATCGCCGCAGCCGGTCAGCAGCAGGGCGGTGGCCGTGAGGCCCGTGGTAGCCATGACGGCGGTTCTGCGGCTTCGACCTGCGACGGTGCGGGTGATGCGCATTCCACTACTCCTTGTTCCAGGGTGGGACTGGCGTTCGATCTGCTCGGCATACGCGCTGGTGGGTGCGGGTGCCAGTGGTACGGAGATGACATGGGCGGTGCCGTCCCCGTACGAGCGAAAAACCTCGTTCGAAATGGGAGCGCTCCCATGCGCTGATGCCGGAAGGTTGCTGCCTCGGAGGGGTGGGTGTCAAGAGTTGAAGACGGTTCCGTTGCCCGAGCGTGTCCTGCAAGTCACGGGAACGTGTCCGACCGAGGGCTTGCCTTTGTCTTCGCTCCCTGCATGCGGGGTGGACAGAAGTCCCAATCCCCGCAGGTCAGTGGGGTGTTGGGCGGCTTTTTACCCGTCCGGCGCCGGCTAGGGGCGGTTCACGGCGCCATTTTCCGCGCCACCCTCGAAAGGGCGTGGACCGCCCTCGTCACCCGGAGATGCCCGCCGGAAAATGAACGGGGCAGGGCGTCACGAGGGGGCACAGAGGGGTCACAGGGCGTTTCCGTGTTCTTTCCCCGAACTCCACCGCGAGGCAGGGAGGTTCCGCTTCCGCCTCCCCCGGTGCCGTGAACGACCGGCCCCTCCGCGCACCGTGTGCGTGCGCGGAGGGGCCGCGTGGGGGGGGCGCGCCCCGGCCGGGTGTGGGGGGTGTGGGGGGCCGGCCGGGGCGCGCTGGTCGAGGTGGTGGCGGAAGGGGTGCCGGGGGCTACCCGAAGGCGCCGAACGCCTTGGTGAAGGCCAGCGGCTCCTGGAGGATCGAGCTGCAGGTCGCGTCCGCGGCCGGCTTCGCGCCACCCGCACACTGCACGTCCCGCGTGCCGGACCACATGGCCAGCCGGCCGATGCCCTTCTCCTGCGCGAACCCCACCAGCTGCGTGGCGTCCTCGACGGTGAAGATCTCGGTGACGACGTCGTTGACGCCGATCATCGGGGTGACCGCGACCGCCTTCCAGGCCGCCGCGTCCGAGAGCCCGAGCACACCCTTGAGCTGGGCCTGCGTGGCCGTGGCCGCCTGGGCTGCGTAATCGCCCATGTCCCCGCTGTACGAGGGGCCGTAGTCCATCGCCATGATGTTGACCGCCTCGATCGCCACGCCGTTCTTCTTCGCATCCGCGATCAGGTCCACGCCCGGCTGGGTCAGCCCCTCGGGCATCACGGGCAGGGTGAAGGACACGTCCAGCCCGGGGTGCGACTTCTGGAGCTGGGTGATGGCCTGCGAGCGGCGGGAGTTGGCGGCGGTGTCGGGCAGCGCACCGCCTTCGACGTCGAAGTCGACCTTGGTGAGTCCGTAGGTGTCGACGACCTTGCCGTACGCCGCGGCGAGCTCGTCCACCGAGGAGCAGTGCAGCGCCAGTTCCGCGCCTGCCGCCCCGCCGAAGGAGACCCGTACGTCGCCGCCCTCGGCCCGTAGCGCGGCGATCTGGGCGGCCACCTTGTCGTCGGCGAGTCCCGTCACCCCGCCCCAGAGCGGGGCGCAGCCGCCGCCCGAGGTGATGAACGCCAGGGTGAACTCCTTGACCCCCGTCTTCGACGCGGTGTCCAGCAGGTCGTAGGCGGGATGGAGGGACGTGTCGACGTACGGGGCGAATCCGGCCCCGCCGGCCGTACCGCCCAGCGTCCCGGACGGCTCGGCCGTCGGTGTCCGGGTCGGCTCGGCCGTCTCCGTGGGTTCCGGGGCCGACGTGGGAGCCGATGTGGGTTCCGGGGCCGACGTGGGCCCCGGGGTCACGGTCGGGCGCCCCCCGGGTTCGGGCGTCGCGCCGCCCTCGGCGGAGCACGCGGCGTCGTTGATGCGGCAGTCCTCCGGGTCGGCTGCGGCTCCGGTGGAGGTGGTGACGAAGCCGATCGTCACGGACGCGCCCGGAGCGATCTCCTTGTTCCAGCTCGCGGGCCTGACGGTGACGTGGTTGCCGCTGACGGTGTGCTCACCGTTCCAGAGCGAGTCGATCCTCGTACCGTCGGGCAGGTCGAATTCGAGTGTCCAGCCCGACCGGGCCGTCCCGGTGTCGTTCGAGACGACGTACTGCCCGGTGTAGCCGCCGGCCCAGTCACTGGCCCTCGTGTACGTCGCACCGACGGCCGCGGCCTGCGCCGTTCCGGTGAGTGCGAAGACGGTGCCGCCCACGACCGCCGCGGCGACGAGGGCGCCGGCCGCCTTCGTGCGGGTGCGCGTCGTGCGGCGGTGCGTGCTGGTGGCCATCGCGTTCCTGCCTCTGTCCTGCCGGGGGGTGATTGCGTCTGCACGCTAGCCGCCGCGAACCGGGCAAAGGGCACTTGCAGGACATGAGTTGCTGTTCTTAGGGTTTGCTTAAGGAGGGCATCGGTGCCGGTTAAAGATCCGGCCCGGCCCCCGGGGCGCCGCGGAACAGCGCGTTCCGCCCCTTGAGCCGCCGTGGCCCCCTTCTGGCGCTGCGCCGCCCCACCCGGTGTCCCCGCCGCGCACGTTCGGCCGGGCCGCCGTCGAGCCCTATCCAGATCCGCACCTCCGTGCCGCCGAGGACGGACCGCCCGATGCGCAGGTCGCCGCCGGTGGATTCGGCGACCCGGCGGACGATGTCGAGGCCGAGGCCGGTCGATCCCACCGTGCCCCGCGCTCCGTCCCGTCCGCTGGCACCCCGGGCCAGGGCGGATTCCGGGTCGGGTATGCCGGGTCCGGCGTCCGAGACCAGCACGAGCACCGCGTCGCCGCTGTGGTGCACATCCACGGCGAAGGCGGTGCCCTCCGGGGTGTGCCGGAAGACGTTGCCGAGCAAGGCGTCCAGAGCCGCGGCGAGTTCGGGCCTTGCGACGGGGATCCGTACCGTGCGGTCCACGCCCGCCAGCCGTACCGTGCGCCCCTCGTCCTCGGCCAGCGCCGACCAGAATCCCATGCGTTCCCTGATGACCTCGGACGCGTCGCATCCGGCTCCGGCGCCCGTCTGCCCGCCCTGGGTCTGCGGGCGCTGCTCCCGTGCCGTACGGATGATGGTGTCGACCTCGTGCTCCAGCTGTTCGACGGCGGCCCTGGTCTGCTCGGCGGCCGGGCCCTCGCCCAGTGAGGCGGCGTTGAGGCGGAGCACGGTCAGCGGGGTGCGGAGCCGGTGCGAGAGGTCGGCGGCCAGTTCGCGCTCGTTGGCCAGGAGCTGGACCACCTGGTCGGCCATGGAGTTGAACGCGACGGCGGCGGAGCGGAGTTCGGTGGGCCCCTCCTCCGGGACCCTGGTCCCCAGCCGGCCCTCCCCCAGGTCCTGGGCGGCGCCCGCCAGTCGCTGGGCCGGCTCCACCATCCGTACGCCCAGCCGGTCGGCCACGGCCACGGAGCCGACGATCAGCGCGATGCCCACGCCGGCGAGCACCAGCCAGGCCGTGCCGACGCCGTTGGAGACCTCGTCCTCGGGCACGAACACCTCGACGACCGCGATGCCTCCCGAGCCGAGGGCGGTGGGCTGGAGCAGCGCGGAGCCGCCGGGCACGTCCGCGATGGAGGCGCGCCCCGAGGTGCTGACGGTCTCCAGGTCCGCGCGGCTGGCACGCCGGGTGCCGATCTCCAGGCGGGATCCGCCCGGTTCGGTGGCGGGGACGTGGACCGCGAGCCGTCCCCGGCCGCCGGGCTCGGTGGACAGGGCGGCCCTGGTCAGCTCCTCACGGTCGGTGGTGATGGTGAGGGTGGGGCCGATCGTGGCCGCCTGACGCTCGGCGTCGGAGAACGCGCGGTCGCGGGCCATCTCCTTGATGACGAGCCCGAGCGGTACGGCGAACGCGATCACGACCATGGCGGTGACGGCCAGGCAGACCTTGACCAGGGCCCATCTCATGCGGGCTGTCCCGGGGCCGTGGCCGGTGGTTCGAGCTTGACCCCGACTCCGCGCAGCGTGTGCAGGTAGCGCGGCCGTGCGGCCGTCTCGCCCAGCTTGCGGCGCAGCCAGGAGAGGTGGACGTCGATGGTCTGGTCGTCTCCGTACGACTGCTTCCAGACCTCGGCCAGCAGCTCGCGGCGGGGTACGACGACGCCGGGCCGGCCCGCGAGGAAGGCCAGCAGGTCGAATTCGCGGCGGGTCAGGTCCAGTGCCGTGCCGTCGAGTTCGGCCTGCCGGCGCAGCGGGTCGATGGAGAGTCCGCCGACCTGGAGGACGCGTGGCGGCGGTGCCCCGGCACCGGCTCCGCGGGTGCGGCGCAGCACGGCCGCCATGCGGGCGGAGAGGTGCTCCACGGAGAACGGTTTGGTCAGGTAGTCGTCGGCGCCGTCGTTGAGCAGCCTGACGATCTCGGCCTCGTCGTCCCGCGCGGTCGCGATGATCACGGGTACGTCGGTGATGGAGCGCAGCATCTTCAGCGCCTCGGCTCCGTCGAGGTCGGGCAGCCCGAGGTCGAGGACCACGACGTCGAACCGGAAGTGGGCGACCTCCCGCAGCGCTTCGAGCGCGGTGCCGACACTCCGTACCGTGTGCGAGGCCTCGGTCAGGTGCCGGATGAGGGCGGAACGTACGAACTGGTCGTCCTCGACCACGAGCACACTTGGCATGAGCCGCACCGTAACCCATACGGAGCAACGGGGTCCCTCCAGGACAACGGCCGCCCGGGTGGTGCAGGATGTGCCCGATGCAACGAGGACTCGTACACGCGATCGCGTGGTCGCTCGCCACGGGTGCGGCGGTCACGCTGTCGTGGTGGGGCGTGCACACGGTCATGTCGGGGACGGCGTACGACCCTCCGCGCGCCGTTCCGATCTCGGTGGGGGCGCGGGGCGGACAGGCCACGGACGAGCCGCTGTCGTCCTCGACGCACCGGGCCCTGCCCTCGGCCTCGCCGAGTGCCACCGCCTCCCGTGCCGCCCCCTCGCGTTCTCCCCGGCCGTCCCGTCAGCCGTCCTCCCGCCCGCCTGCCGCGAGCCCCGGCCCGGCGAAGCCCTCGGCGCCCCCGTCCGCGGCGGGCGAGGTGAAGAGTTACCCGACGCGTGGCGGCCGGGTCGTCCTCGAGCTGGCGGACGACTCGGCGAAGCTGGTCTCGGCGACGCCGGAGCCGGACTGGTCGATGCAGGTGTGGACGAACCCGGAGTGGATCCGGGTGGACTTCAGCGACAGGGCCGGCGCGACCGTCTCCGTCTTCTGCACCTGGAACGGTCATCCGCCGATGGTGGAGACGGTGGACCAGTAGTCCGCCTACGTGAAGGTTCCGGGCGGCGGGGCGGGTGACGGCCTGGCGCCCGCGTCGGTGACGACGGCGGCGCCTCCCGTGAAGTCGGCGAGTGCCCGGCCGTGCTCGACGCGGCCGGGGTGCGGGTCGCCCGCGACCCGCCGGGTCAGCTCGGCGACCGCGATCGGCAGGCCGGAGGCGACCAGGACCGCGTTGCCGAAGCGGCGGCCTCGCCAGACGACCGGATCGGCGGCCAGGGCGAGCTCGGGGAAGACGGAGGCGGCCGTGGCTATCTGGCCGCGCAGGTGCGCCAGCGGCGGCCCGTCGGCGAGGTTGGCGGCGTACTGGCCCCCGGGCTTGAGCACCCGGCGCACCTCGGCGAGGAATTCGGCGGAGGTGAGATGCGCGGGCGTGCGGGCCCCGCCGAAGACGTCGGCGATGACGAGATCGGCCCAGCGGTCCTGGATCTTCCCGAGTCCGGCACGGGCGTCCGCCGAGCGGACCCGTATCCGGGCCTGCGGGTCCAGGGGCAGCTCCCGGCGGACCAGTTGGACGAGGGGTGCGTCGATCTCCACGATCTGCTGGGTGGAGCGGGGGCGGCTCGCGGCGACGTACCGGGCGAGCGTGAAGGCCCCGCCGCCGAGGTGGAGCGCCTGGAGGGGACGGCCGGGGGGCGCGGCGAGGTCGATGACGTGGCCGAGCCTGCGCTGGTAGGCGAACGAGAGGTACGAAGGGTCGTCGAGGTCCACGTGGGACTGCGGCGCGCCGTCCAGCAACAGCGTCCAGGCGCGCGGACGTTCACGGTCGGGCACGAGTTCGGCGAGACCGCCGTCCACCGTCGCGGAGACGGGCTCCTGCTGACGCTCCGGCCGCTTGCGGTCGCTCGCGCCCCGGGCCGCGCCTCTCCGTGCCACGCGCGCTCGCCCTCGCTGCCGTTCCGGGCCGGTCACCTGGGAGGACCGGCGGGGGCGGGAGATCCGCCCACCCGCCCATTATGGCCTCAGCGGCAGTTGTCGGCCGCCTCGATCAGCCGGGCGGCCTGGTCGAGGGCGGCCCGGAGCACGGCGGGATCCGTGACGGGCGCCTCCGCGACGGGCGGCAGGAGCCAGCCCCCTCCGACGACCGGCGGCTCGGCGGGGATGCGCAGCCCGCGGCCGTCCGTCCGCGTACAGGCGCTGCCGGGCACGTCCCAGGCCTCCGCCGTGCCGGGCGGCACCAGGAAACCGAGGACGGCACAGGCCCCGTCGTGCAGCACGGGGCCGACGGGCTCGCTGTCCGATCCCCTGCGCAGGATGTCGACGGCCTCCAGGCCCTGACGCGCCGGGACGGTCACCAGATCGCACGGTGTGGTTTCCGGGCCCATGTGAGGCAAGGGAACCCCTCCTCTCGTCTCGACGAGACGGTGCCGCGCCCCGTCTCCTCATGGACCAACGCGCCGACGGCGTCAAGGGCTACGGCGGCACGCCGCCGCAAAGGGTGGCAGTTCATGGCAGATTGCGGGCGAGATGCCCGGTTTGTCAGTAAACACAGCGTGTGCGACTCGTTACAGCAGGTACGTTCTTGCTCCGCCGGGACACCGGAAGCAGGCGCCCGGCTGCACCAGAGAGGGCCCCGCCATGGTGTCGACACGGGCAGTTCCCAACCTCGTCTTCCGTCGGCTGCGCGGACAGCGCTCCGCGGGAGAGTTCGCGGCCGCGGTCCGCAGGGCCGCCCGCGAGATCGGTGAACAGGTCGCGTGCGACGCCCGGTACATCGGACGCGTGGAGTCCGGGGAGATCCGCTGCCCCAACTACGCGTACGAACGGGTGTTCCTGCACATGTTCCCCGGGGCGGACCTCGCGGACCTGGGCTTCTCGGCCCGCGAGAGCGTGCGCGGCCGGGGGGCCCGCACGACACCCTTGCCCCCGCCCACCACACCCCCCACGCTCGACAGCGAGATCCACGAGGAGTGCGACGTGCTGCGTCGCGTGTTCATGACCAGCGGCACCACCACGGTGGCGGCCGCGTCCCTTGGCCTGGGCGGCCGTTCCGCCGCCGTGGGCCCCCTCGCCGTACCCGCGCAGCGCCGGGTGGGTGAGGCCGAGGTGAGCGCCGTGGAGAAGGCGGTGCGCGAGATCCGGCTGCTGGACGACCGGCACGGCGCGGACGGCCTGTACCGGCGGGCCTCCCAGCCCCTCCGTGCCGCGTACGCCCTGCTCGACTCCGGGACCACCACCCGGCGCAGCACGACGGACCGGCTGTACGCGGGCGCCGGCGAGCTGGCGATCTCCGTGGGCTGGCTGGCACATGATTCGGGGCGCTTCGACGACGCTCGCTCCCATTACGCGGAGGCGCTCGCGACGGCGCGGCTGGCCGGGGACGCCGCGCTGGAGGCGCACGCGTTCTGCAACGCTTCGTTCCTGGCCCGGGACACGGGGCGGGCCCGCGAGGCGGTCCGCGCCGCGGAGGCCGGGCAGCGTGCGGCCCGGCCGCTCGGTTCGCCCCGGCTGCTGGCACTGCTGGCGCTGCGGGAGGCGGGGGCGCGGGCGTGGCTCGGGGACCGCACGGGGTGCGAGCAGGCGATCGGGCGGGCGCAGACGGCGTTCGACCAGGGGCCGAGCGACGCGGACCCGGAGTGGATGACCTTCTTCCGCGAGGCGGAGCTGGAGCTGCTGGAGGCCCAGTGCTGGTCGGCCCTGGGCGACTGGCCGAGGGCGGCGCGGCATGCCCGGCGGGCGACCCGGCTGCAGGATCCGCACTTCACCCGGAACCTCGCGCTGTACCGCGCGCAGCTCGCCGGTGACCTGGCACGGGCGGGCACGGCCGACGAGGCCGCGGCGGCGGGCCACCAGGTGCTGGACCTGCTGGACCGGGTCCAGTCCTCCCGGATCCGCGGGATGCTGGCGAGCGCCGTACGGGTGCTCCGGCCGCGGGGCGGCCCGGAGGTGACGGCCCTCCTGGCCCGCTACGAGGAGCTGCCGCCGGGCACCTGAGGCTCCGGCGCCTCCAGCTCGGGCGGCTGGTCCAGGCCCGGGCGGCTGGTCCAGGCCCGGGCGGCTGGTCCAGGCCCGGGCCGGCGCCACCGGGCCCCTGGCCCCTGGGCCCGAGCCCGGCTTCTTCAGCTCGGGCCGGCCCGACCCGGAGAGGCCGGGCTCGGGCACCCCGGGTCAGCGGTCCAGGTGGCCCGTGTCGTTCCAGCGTTCCAGCGCGGGGAGGCCGTACGCCCACCCCAGCACCGACAAGGACGTCGGCTCCAGCCGGATCCGCGCGGCGAACGACACGTCCTCGCCCAGCCACCGCGCCCCCAGCGCCCGCAGGATGTGACCGTGGGCGAAGACCAGCACGTCGCGGTCGGCGGACCGCGCCCACTCGACGACCTCGTCCGCCCGGGCCGTGAGCCCGGCGAGGGTCTCGCCCCCGGGGACCCCGTCGCGCCAGATGAGCCAGTCGGGGCGATCCGCCTTGATCTGCGCCGGGGTCAGGCCCTCGTAGTCCCCGTAGTCCCACTCCATCAGTGCGTCCCACGGCTGGGCCCGCTCACCGAAACCGGCGATCGCGCAGGTCTCGGCGGCCCGGACGAGCGGACTGGTCCGCACCTCGACGCCGGGCAGGCCTCCCCAGGGCTCCCGGTGGAGCCGCTCGCCGAGCAGCTTGGCGCCCTCGCGGCCGGTGTCGAGGAGGGGGATGTCGGTCCTGCCGGTGTGATTGCCCTGGACCGACCACTGTGTCTGGCCGTGCCGGGCGAGCAGGATTCGCGGTGCCATGACGGCTCTCCTGAAAAATACGGAGATCCGAAGATCTGAGGACCCTAGGATCTGGTGGGTCCGGGACAGCGGTGTCCGGGACAGCGTCACGGGGCGGCGCCGCCGGCGGCCGGCTGGAAGACCGGCGCGGGCGGAGGCCCTGCTCCATCATCTCCCACCTGCTTCACGGGCAACCTGCGGGGCGGCGTCCGCGTCCCTCTCAGCGCATGACCAGGGACGGCCGCGTGGGACGGCCCCCAAGGGGAATCAGGGCATACGACCGCCGTACGGTTGAACGCCCGCCGACGACCGCATGAACCTGGGGAGAGCTACCGGATGCCGCACGCCACCGCCGCGACACCGTCCGGTCCCCGGCCCCGCTGGTGGACGGAGCTCCCTCTGATCGCGGTGGTGTACGGGCTGTACTCACTGGGCCGGCTGCTGGTCCACGAGAACATACCGGCGGCCGTGGAGAACGGTCTCGCGATACTCCGCCTGGAGAAGGCGCTGCATCTCAACGCCGAGCACCCGCTCAACCGGCTGCTCACCGCCCACCCCACGCTCGGGATACCCGCCGACTTCGCGTACGCCTCCCTGCACTACCTGGTCACCCCGGCCGTCCTGGTCTGGATCTTCCGGCGCCGTGCCGCCGCCTACCGGGCGGCCCGTACCTGGCTGATGACCTCCACGCTCCTCGGGCTGGTCGGCTTCACGCTGATGCCGACGTGCCCGCCCCGGCTGCTCGACGCCCACCACGGCTTCGTCGACACCATGGCGCAGTACAGCGCGTACGGCTGGTGGGGCGCGGGCGCGAGCGCCCCGCGCGGCCTCAGCGGGATGACCAACCAGTACGCGGCGATGCCGAGCCTGCACGTCGGCTGGGCGGTGTGGTGCGGCGTGCTGCTGTGGCGCCACGGCCGCCACCCGCTCGTCCGGGCAGCGGGTGTCGCCTATCCGCTGATCACCGTGCTCGTCGTGATGGGCACGGCGAACCACTATTTCCTCGACGCCGTGGCCGGCGCCGCCGTGATGGCCCTGGGGGCCCTCCTGACCAGGCCGTTCATGCGGCTCGCCGACCGCTTCAAGGACCGGGTGAGGGCGGTGTTCGCACGCGTGCCCGCCACAGTCACCCCCACGAGATCCACGATTGTCAGTGACGGATGCAAGACTTCCGCGGGTGAGCGAATACCCGGCCAGCGGACCGCCTCCGCAGATTCCAGCGACGCGAGACCCCGCTCGGCAGCCGAGGCCAGCGACGACGCTCCGGCAGCGGCTCGCTGAACTGCGCGGTCCGTCCGTCGCGCCGCATCCGCTCGACGCACGCGCACTGGCCGCGCTCGCGGCCAACCCGGGATGCAGACGGCGCGCCCTGCTCGACGGCGCGGGCGTCGACAAGGCCGTGCTGGCCACGGCGCTGGGTTCCCCCGCCGCGTTCGGCCAGTCCCAGTTCGCGTTCGTGCGGGGCAACGCCTTCGAGGCGAAGGTCAAGGCCGACGGCGGCACGGAGCTGCTCCGCCTCCTCGTCGAACGACTGGGCGGCGGTGCCGAGGCGGCGGCTGTGGCCGCGGTGCCCGATCTGACGGCCGCGGGCCCGGAGGGCCGCGCCGCGCGTACGGCGCTGGCGCTGCGCGAGGCCACGGCGGCGGGCAGCTGGACGCTGCTCGACCATCCGATGCTGGCCCTGGAGGTCGCGGGCTCGCCCGCCTACCTGGAGCCGGACGCCGTGGTGGTGCACCCCGACGGCACCTGGACGGTCGTCGAGATCAAGTCCTTCCCCATGATCGACAGTTCGGCGGACGCCGCGAAGGTCGGTGCCGCGGCCCGCCAGTCCGCCGTCTACGTCCTGGCGCTGGAGCGGGTCGCCGCGATGACCGAGGGCGCGGAGGTCGGGCACAGGGTCCTGCTGGTCTGCCCGAAGGACTTCTCCAACCTCCCGACCGCCTCGGTGGTGGACGTGCGCAAGCAGCGCGCCGTCACCAGCCGCCAGCTGACCAGGCTGACCCGTGTCGAGGACATCGCGGACGCCCTGCCCGAGGGCACGACCTTCGACCCCGGCTGCTCCGCCGAGGAGCTCGGCACCGCGGTCGAGTCGGTCCCCGCGGCCTACGCCCCCGAGTGCCTCGCCGCCTGCGAGCTGGCCTTCCACTGCCGGGCGAAGGCGCGCGCCGAGGGCGCGGTGGAAGCGCTGGGCCGGAGTGTGCGGGGCGAGCTCGGAGGCCTGACGACGGTCGCCGGGGTGCTGGCCGCGGCGGCCGGCAAGGAGGGCGACCCGGCCGACCCGACGGTGGCGGCCCTGCGCAGGGCGGCCGCCCTGCGGGCCGAGGCCCTGGCCGGAGTGGACGGCGGCGTCCCATGTCACTGATCAGCACCCTGGCCCGGCTGGAGGCGGTCGACAGCGGGCGGGCCCAGCCGCTGGCGACCGTGCGGCACCGCCATCTGACCGACGGGCCGCTCGTGCTGGTGCCGCTGACGACCGCCGGTGAGGCGGGCGCCCCGCTCGGCGCGCTCGTGGGCACGGACCGTGCGGCGCCCCGCCTGCTGGCGGTGGCCCAGCCGCGCGACCGCGATCTGCGGTTCGCGTTCCTCGCCGAGCTGGCCGAGGCGGTGCTGCCGCACATCGAGTCGTACGCCGATGTCGTCGAGCCCGCCGAGCGCAGCGAGGTCGATCCCGGGACCGGCAAGAAGGTCAAGGTCGAGGTCGAGCTGTGCGCGGACGCGGCCCAGCTGATCGTGCCGAGCAGGGCCGGAATCGACTTCGTGCGGCTGCTCGGGCGGTCCATGCGGTTCCGGCGTACCGCCGAGGACGACCCGGACACCCCCTATCCGGCCCCCGCCCGCGTGCCCCTGCTCGGCCGCTGGATGACGCACTACGGGGAGCGGGCCAGGGTGCCGGGTTCGTCGCTGCTGCTCGCCGCGACGGACCTGCTGAACCGCCACTGGGCGACGGGCCAGTCCAGCCTGGAGGACCAGCACCTCGGTGCGCTGCTCGCGTGGGTCGACCCGCCGGACGGGGAGCCCGGTGCGGCGGCGGCACTCCGGGCGGAGCTGGAGCGGGACCGTGACGGCCAGCTGGTGTGCCCGCCGGCCGGGCCGGCGACGGACCCGGCGTTCGACAACAGGCTGCTGGCGCCCGCGATCGAACGGTACGACCGGGCGCGCGCGGCGCTGGCCGCCGCGGAGGACGCCCTCGACGCCGACACCCGGCTCGGCGAGCTGAGCGGCGCCGAGCGGGAGATCAGGTCACTGCTCGCGGGCGTGCTGCTCCCCACCTGGGACGCCGTGTGGCGGGGGATCGACCTGCTGCGGGAGCTTCCGGAGGGTACGAGGGCCGAGGACCGCTGGACCAGGGACCGCTGGTCGTTCACCGCGCACCGGGACCGGGTGCGGGCGGGCGAGCCACCGCAGCCGCGCCGGGACGACGCGGTGACGGCCGCGCAGAAGCTGGCCGCGCGGGAGACGGCCCAGGCGCAGCTGGACGCCCAGGAGGCGCTGGACGATCCGCTGGTGCTGGCGGGGCGCAGGCTGGCGGGCGAGGCGTTCATCGGGGAGGTGACGGAGGTCGAGATGGCGTACAGCGAGTCGAAGCGGCCCTCGCCGCGTCCCCTGGTCACGGTGCGGACCGACGAACGCCCGCACCTCGGTGAGCGGACCAAGGTGTACCGCTCGCTGGACGGCAGGCCGCAGACGGCCGAGTTCGTGGGGTACGCGACCGAGGACGCCGGGCACGCGGAGCCCGAAGGCACGGTCCACCTCGTCCTGCGGATCACGGACCGGATGGGGCGGAGCAAGGAGCCCGCGCCGGGCTCGGTGCCCGAGCCCGGCGACCGGATCGCCTGGACCCTGTTCGAGCACGACCAGCGGGGCGGCCCGAAGCTGCCTGATCCGGAGGACACCCCGTGGACCCATGGCGGCCCGCCGGGCGCCGCCGGCGGCGGACATGCCGAGCAGCCCGATCCCGTGACCGCGGAGGACATCCTGTGACAGCCGTTCCCGACCCGGGTGCCGCGGCGGCGCGGGCGACCGACGCGATCCTCGGCGACACCTTGCACGGCACCGCGCGCGGCATCGTGGTGGATTCGCCGCCGGGCGCGGGGAAGTCGACGCTGGTCGTCCGCGCCGCGCTGGAGCTGGCCGCGGCGGGCCGTCCCCTCATGGTCGTCGCACAGACCAACGCCCAGGTGGACGACCTGGTGGTGCGGCTGGCGGAGAAGGCCCCCGAGCTGCCGTTGGGCCGGCTCCACAGCAGCGACTCCGATCCGTACGACAAGGTCCTGGACGGCCTGGACAACGTACGGAAGTCGGCGAAGGCGGCGGATCTGGCGGGCCTGGACGTCGTCATCTCGACGGCCGCCAAGTGGGCACACGTGAAGAACGTGGAGCCGTGGGGGCACGCGATCGTCGACGAGGCCTACCAGATGCGGTCGGACGCCCTCCTGGCCGTGGCCGGGCTGTTCGAGCGTGCGCTGTTCGTGGGGGATCCGGGCCAGCTGGACCCGTTCTCGATCGTGGGGGCCGACCAGTGGGCCGGCCTCTCGTACGACCCGTCGGCGAGCGCCGTCTCGACTCTCCTCGCCCACAATCCGGAGCTGCCGCAGCACAGGCTGCCGGTGTCGTGGCGGCTGCCGGCGTCGGCGGCGCCGCTGGTCTCGGACGCGTTCTACCCGTACACGCCGTTCCGCAGCGGCACGGACCACGGCGAGCGGCGGCTGTCGTTCGGTGTGCCTTCGGACGGATCGGGCCCCGACCGCGTGCTGGACGAGGCGGCGGAGTCCGGCTGGGGGCTGCTGGAGCTCCCGGCCCGGCACACACCGCGCACGGACCCCGAGGCGGTCCGGGCGGTGGCCCTGGTGGTCCGCCGCCTGCTCGACCGGGGCGGCGCCGCGACGAGTGAGCGGGGCCCGGAGCCGGTCCCGGTGACGGCGGAGCGGGTCGCGGTCGGCACGGCCCACCGCGACCAGGCCGCCGCGGTGCGGGCGGCGCTCGCGGAGCTCGGTGTGACGGGCGTGGCGGTGGACACGGCGAACCGGCTCCAGGGCCGCGAGTTCGACGTGACGGTGGTCCTGCATCCGCTGTCGGGCCGCCCTGACGCCACGGCCTTCCATCTGGAGACGGGCCGTCTGTGCGTGCTGGCCTCCCGGCACCGGCACGCGTGCGTCGTGGTGTGCCGCGCCGGGGTGGCGGACCTGCTGGACGAGCACCCGTCGACGGAGCCGGTCCAGCTGGGCGTGACGGTGAAGTTCCCCGACGGCTGGGAGGCGAACCACGCCGTCCTGGCGCATCTCTCCGAGCATCGCGTGCATTGGGCGCCCTGATCCTGGGAAGCGGTCTTGCGGCGGGCTGGACAATGGAAGGTGGCCGTCCGGCCGTACGAGGAAGGAACACCACATGGCACAACCCGAGCGGAACGAGCGGCAGCGGCTGCGTCCGGCGCCGCTGCTCTTCGAGCCGTCGGAGGCGGCAGCCGATCCGGAGCACTTCTTCGACCTGGAGTCGATGGAGGACCCGAAGGACCTGCTGGCCCGCGCGACGGAGCTGACGCTCGCCTTCCGGGCGGCGACCGACCGGGCCGTGGAGTTCCAGGCCGTGGCCGCCGCCCAGCTCGCCGATCCTCGCCGGTTCGACCGGCTCACGCCCGCGGACATAGCCGAGCGCGCGGAGTGGACCGAGGACTACGCGAAGAAGATGATCGAGTTCGGCCGGTCCCTGCTGAACGACCCCGCGCCCTGACCCTCGGCCGGGCGGGCGTCCGGCGCACCTCCGTCACCGCGGGTACACCCGTGGCATATGCCGCCGGGCAAGATACTCCGTCCTGGGCGCCCTGTCCGGCATTCCGGCAACTCTGTGAGACAGGAGCGTCACTGCCGGTAGACATGACTCCATGAGCGCATGGCTGAATGACGAAACGACCCTGCAGACCGCTGCCGCCCCGCGCCACGACGTCGACATCTTCGCCCTGCTGCGGGACCGCGCCGGCCTCCGGGCCGACGACAGGGCCGCGCAGGTCACGGCTTCCGGGGCCGCGTGGCTGGCGGGCGCGTCGGCCCACCCCCGCAGCACGCTCTCGCAGTGGGAGGCGCGGCCCTGCTCCCCCGGCGTACTGCCGTGCGGCTCCTCGTTCGACGTCGTGAACGTGCCCGCCCTCTTCGGCAGGCGCATGCTGGAGCAGCTCTGGGCGGAGGGTCCGGGATCGGGGCCGGTGGCCACCCACCGGGGCCGGATGCTGCTGTTCGCCTCCCCGGGCACCGCCCAGCGACTGCCGTCCCTGCTGGCGTGGGAGGAGTGGGGCACGGGTTCCGCCGGTGGCTCCCGCCGGCACCAGGGCGCCCTGCCGCCGGTGCTCTGTCACGGCACCGGGGACGCGGTCACCGTCCCGCCCCTGACCGGCGGCGCGGGCACCGGCGGGCCCCGCTGGCTGGTCGCTCCCGACACGCGCAGTCCCTGGCTCCCGGGCCCGGACGTGCTGCTGTGGGCCTGTGTCCGCGTGGGCAGGTCGGCAGCCCCGTCGACCACCGGATATTCGATTTTTCCTCCCGCCGATCCGGGTGCTAATGTCTACGACGTCAGCAGGCGCCGTTAGCTCAGTTGGTTAGAGCAGCTGACTCTTAATCAGCGGGTCCGGGGTTCGAGTCCCTGACGGCGCACCGACGGATGAAGCCCCCTCGCGGAAGCGAGGGGGCTTCTTCGTGTGTGCGTGCCCGGGTCAGGTGCCGGTGGCGATCCGGACGGTCCACGCTCCCGACCGGGTCCGGTCGGCGACGTCGATGCGGATGCGCTCGCCGGGGACGGTGTAGCGCTCGCCCTCCCGGAGCGGTGCGTCGGCGAGCGGCGGGTAGACCGACCGGTCCCAGCAGGCCTCGGACCCGGGGTGGGTGTCCAGCACCTCGACGGGACCGCCGCCGGACGGTGTGGCGTTGCGGATGCGGTAGACGAGCACACCTTCGGTACAGGTCGTCCGGTCGTTGCCCGTGGCGCTGCGGGCCTCGATGGCCAGCGCGCTGTCCGCGCCGGTCCTGACGACCGCGAGCCGGGTGCCGATGGACGCGCCCGGCACGGGCACCTCGGCCATGGGTTGAAGGGTGAGGTCGGCGGCGCCCTGCACGCACACGACCTCCCCGCCCTCCAGCCAGCCGAGCTTCCACTTGTGCCAGCCGAACAGGTCGGGGGAGAGTCCGAACTGGCTGCCCATCACGTCCCAGTCGCCGACGTAGGTGTCCCAGTCGCCCTTCCCGTCCTCCGGCCGGTGGTAGAGGTCGGCCAGGTCGAAGACGTGTCCGGTCTCGTGGGCGAGGACGTTCCGGTCCGGGGGGTGCTCCTCGAAGACGGTGACCACGCGCCTGATGTCGGTGTCGTCGGCGTGCAGGGGGCGGTCGAAGTTGACGACCTTGGTGGCGTCGGAGTCGACACCGGGGGCGTCCGGGTCGGCGACGAGGTAGACGATGTCGTACGCGGAGAAGTCGGTCTGTTCGTCGGCGGCCTCGATGGCGTCGCGGAGGTAGGCGCTGCGGCGGTCGGAGCTCCAGTCGCGCTGTATGCCGTACCGGGTGGACGGGTGCGGCATGGGGGTCCACCGCGGCTGCGGGTGGGCGCGCAGGGTGAACTTCCCGTACGAGGCGCGCTCGAAGAAGCGGGTCGTCGAGGGGAAGTAGTCGGCGGCGAGCACCTCGGGAGACACGACGGGGTCGGAGTCGGGGAACGAGAGGAAGATCATGACCGCGTCGAGGGTGCGGTCGGGGCGGGGGTAGGCGTCGTTCCAGGTGTCGAGGCCGAGCGAGTGGTGCGCTCCGGTTCTGGGCAGGGCGCACGGTCCCGCGTCGCGCGCGGACGCCACGGCGGGCCCGGCGACGAGTCCGGTGGCGGCGAGCGCCAGGAGGGAGGTGAGGGCAGCCGCCACACTGCGCAGACTCGGCCTCTCCACTCCCCCGGGTCCGTGCTGACGCGGCACATCTACCTCCGGGTGGCGAATGCGGGACTTCCCCCTCACCCTGTGCCGTTTCGGCGGCGTACGTCCTGTTGTGATGCCCCACACGGGTCAGTGGCGGCGGAGTGATCATCCGAAGAGGGATGATCCCCCTCACACACAGTCACATTCGCTCACCCGAGAGGCCTAAACAACCAGATCAGCTCAAAAGTGATCATCAATAGCCAAAATGGCATGAGGTCGCCACCCTTGGGACAGACGTGGGACAGACGTGGGCCATGCGCGTGCCGCGTGTCCGAAACGGCGGGCGCGCTGGAACGGCCGGCGCGCCACCCTCTATGCTTCACCTCGCTTTCCCGTGTGGTTCCCGCCTCTCGCGCGGCGCACCACTCCACGCCCCTGCCCGGCCACACCTGTTCACGACAATCTGCACAGCGGGAGCGAGCGGTGAGCGGAACCCCCGAAGGACCGACGGGCCGAGCCGGCACGACCCACGGCGCCGGGCCATCAGAGATCACGCAGTGTGATCATCGGACGGTGGGCGTCTCCGAGCTGCACGACTACCGCTCCGCGTTCGCGGCGGCCGCCCTCCCCATGGCCGTCGTCGACCACCGTGGCCAGGTCGTCAGGACGAACGGCGCCCTGGACGGACTGCTCGGCACCGACCCCTCGCACCTGGCCGGACAGCCCGCGGCCGACCTCGTCGGCCTCTCCTCGGACGGGCCCACCTGGCGCGCGTACACCGAGGTCCTGCGCGGCACCCGCCCCCGGCTCCGGTGCACCCGGCGGCTCAAGCACGCCGACGGCCGGCCGATGTGGGCCGAGGTCACCGTCGTGCCGATGGGCGGCCCGGACACCGGTCCGGGCCGTGTGCTGCTGTCCGTCTCCGACGTCAGTGACCGGCGCGAGCTGCGGGAGCGGCTGCGCCACCTGCGGATGCACGACCCCGTGACCCGGCTGCCCAACCGCACGCTGTTCTTCGAGCGGCTCGCGACCGCCCTGGAGAACCCGCCGGTCACGGACGGATCATCATCCCGGCAGGGCCGGATCGGCCTCTGTTACCTCGACATCGACGGCTTCAAGGCGGTCAACGACACCCTGGGGCACCGCACCGGCGACCGGCTGCTCGCCGCCGTCGCCGGACGGCTCACGGACTGCGCCGAGGCCGACGGCCACCGCACCGGCGGCCACCTGGTGGCGCGCCTCGGCGGTGACGAGTTCGCGATCCTGGTCGAGGACTCGTCGGGTACGCAACAGCTCACCGACCTCGCCCGCTCGGTGCTCACCGCCCTCCAGCAGCCGTTCGAGGTCGCCGGGCACCGCCTGTCGGTCTCCGCGTCGATCGGGGTGGTGGAGCGGGCGTCGGCCGGCACGTCGGCGACCGCGCTGATGCAGGCCGCGGACACCACCCTGTACTGGGCGAAGGCCGACGGCAGGTCCCGCTGGACCCTCTTCGACCCCGAGCGCAACGCGCACCGGATGACCCGGCAGGCACTCTCCTCCACGCTCCGCCCGGCCGTCGAACGCGGGGAGTTCACCCTGGAGTACCAGCCGCTGGTCGGGATGGCGGACGAGGTCGTACGAGGCGTGGAGGCCCTGGTCCGCTGGAATCACCCGCGGTTCGGCCTGCTGGCGCCGAGCCGGTTCGTCCCGATCGCCGAGGAGGACGGCACGATCGTCCAGCTCGGCCGGTGGGTGCTGCGCACCGCCTGCCTGCAGGCCCGGCGCTGGCAGCTGGAACACCCGGGCGAGCCCGCGCTGTTCATCAGCGTCAACGTCGCCGTGCGGCAGCTCTGGGACTCCGATCTGGTCGCGGACGTGGCGCAGATCCTCGCCGAGACGGGCCTGGAACCCGGGCTGCTGCAACTGGAGCTGACCGAATCGGCGGTCATGGGCTCGTCCGGCCGGCCCTTGCGGGTGCTCCAGGCGCTCAGCGACATGGGGGTCCGTATCGCGATCGACGACTTCGGCACGGGTTACTCCAACCTCGCCTATCTGAGCCGGCTGCCCGTATCCGTGCTGAAGCTGGACGGTTCCTTCGTGCGCGGCTTCCGCTACGAGGAGGGTGCGCACCCCAGCCCGGCCGACGAGACGATCGTCGAAGCGATGGTGCAGCTGGCGCACCGCCTGGGCCTGACGGTCACCGCGGAGTGCGTGGAGACCTCGGGCCAGGCGGAGCGGCTGCGCCGGATCGGGTGTGACACCGGGCAGGGGTGGCTGTACTCACGTGCGGTGGCCCCGGAGCGGATCGCCGAACTGATCGGCACCAGGCCACCCGAGGGCTGACCGGGGGCAGCCCTCGGGAGCTGACCGGCGGTCAGACCGCCCTGGGCAGCCCGTACGCGTCCGCGATGAGCTCGTACGAGCGCAGCCGGGCCTCTCCGCCGTGCGCGTTGGCCGTGATCATCAGTTCGTCCGCGCCGGTGCGCTTGGCGAGGTCGTCCAGACCGCTGCGCACCTCGTCCGCGGTGCCGTGGACGATGTCCTTCAGCCAGCCGTCGACGAATTCGCGCTCCATGGGACTGAAGTCGTACGCCTCGGCCTCCTCGGGGCTGGGCACCAGGCCGGGACGCCCGGTGCGCAGCCGGACCATGGACAGCGCGCCGGTGAGCACCTGGCGCCTGGCCTCGCGCTCGTCGTCGGCGGCCAGCGCCGCGACCCCGATGAGGGCGTAGGGCGCGTCGAGCACCGCCGAGGGCTTGAAGGACTCCCTGTACAGGTCCAGGGCGGGCACGGTGTTCCGGGCCGAGAAGTGGTGGGCGAAGGCGAAGGGCAGGCCCAGGACACCGGCCAGCCGGGCGCTGAAGCCGGAGGAGCCCAGCAGCCAGACGGGCGGACGGGCGGGCGACTGGACGCCGCCGGGAGACGTGGCCTGTACGGGACCGGGGACGGCGTGGATACGGGCGTAGGGATGCCCGTCCGGGAAGTCGTCGTCGAGGAAGCGGGTCAGCTCGGCCAGCTGCTGCGGGAAGTCGTCGGCACCCTCGTTCAGCCGGTCCGTGCGGCGCAGTGCCGCCGCGGTCGCTCCGTCGGTTCCGGGGGCCCGGCCGAGGCCGAGGTCGACACGGCCGGGGGCCATCGCCTCCAGGGTGCCGAACTGCTCGGCGATCACCAGCGGGGCGTGGTTGGGCAGCATCACTCCGCCGGAGCCGAGCCTGATGCGCTCCGTGTGTGCGGCCAGGTGCGCGAGGATCACCGCGGGGGACGACGAGGCCACACCGGGCATGGAGTGGTGTTCGGCGACCCAGTAGCGGTGGAAGCCGCGGCTCTCGGCAAGCTTGGCGATGTCCACGCTGGTGCGCAGGGCCTGGGTCGCCGTGCGGCCCACGCCCACGGTCACCAGGTCGAGCACGGAAAGCGGCACGGAGGCCGTGCCTCCCGTCGTACCGCGAATCTGGTCGCCTCGGTTCTCGTCCACGTGTGTCGGCCTCTCCGGTGCTACGTCTGCGTATCGGAGAGTGCCAACAGGAGGATGGCTCCGCTTATTCCCGGGCGGCACCCCTCCGGGAGCGGCCGGTCCGGAGCCTGCCACCGGCCGCCCGGAACCCGGACCGGCCCGTCAGGACGTACCGGACCGGCCGGAACGCGTGCCCGCGGCCGGTCGGCTCCGGGGCGCCTACTCCCTCACGCGCCTACTCCCTCACTTCGATACCCCGCGGCTCGGTCGCGCCCAGCGGCGGCTCGCGGGTGGCGAAGAGGGTGCCGAGGGTGGGAGCCCAGATACGGCGCTCGGCCAGCCGCAGCCCTTCCCAGACCGCCACCTGGTTGGCCGTGAGGACCGGCTTGCCGAGGAGTTCCTCCAGCTCGGGGACGTGCGCGGCGGTGTGCAGGGCGTTGTCGGGGAGCAGCACCACCTCGGCGTCGGGGTGGTCCCCCGCCACGGCCAGCTCCTTGACGAGGTCCACGTCCGCGGCGGCCGCCTCCGACGCGGTGATGATGCCGCTGCCCCGGGTGGCGGTCACCTCGACCCCTCCGGACCGCAGGAAGCCCGCGAACAGCGCGGCGATGTCCTCGGAGTAGGTCGCGGCAACCGCGACCCGGGAGGCACCGAGCTCGCGTACCGCGTGGACGAAGGCGACGGACGTGCTGGAGGCGGGCAGCCCGGCGGCCCTGGCCAGCCCTGCCGCCTGCTCGTGCGCTCCGTCCCAGCCGTAGGCGAAGCTGCCACCCGAACAGGCCCAGACCAGCGATTCGGCGCCGGCCATCCGCAGTTCCTCGACACCGGCGTTCAGGCGGTCGGGCGCGCCCGCCGCCCTCAGGTTCTCGGCCCTGCGGGCGTCCTCGTCGATGTCGGTGTGGAAGAGCGGCACTCTGATGTCGCTGTCGAGCATGACCTCGATCCGCGGGAAGTCGTCCTCCGCGGCGTGGCCCGGGTAGAGAAGTCCAACGGTCGTCATGTCCATCCTTCCGGTGCGTCCGGATGCCCTGCCGTCATTCCAGTCACCGCTGCCCCCACCTGGGACAAGTATTCCCCTTATGGCCCCATATCGTCGCCCGCAACGGGTGTGACCAGCGGTTTCTCCCACGGCGCGGAGGCCCTGTTGACGGGCGGGTGCCCCGGTGCGAGCGTGGTCATTCCTGATGACCACTCCCGTGATCCTCGTCCTGGACACCGACCCGTCACCGCGCCTGGGCCGGCTGACCGGCCGGGCCGTCGTCCGGTACGCCGACGAGCGGACGCTGGCCGGGCAGCTGGCCGACGCGGACGTGCTGCTGGTCTGGGACTTCACCTCCGACGCCGTCCGCGAGGCGTGGCCCGGCGACGGGCCCCGCCCCCGCTGGGTGCACACGGCGAGCGCCGGGGTGGACCGGCTGCTCTGCCCCGAGCTGGCCGCCTCCCCCACCGTCGTCACCAACGCCCGCGGCGTCTTCGAGCTGCCGATCGCCGAGTACGTCGCGGGGCTGGTGCTCGCCTTCGCGAAGGACCTCCCCCGCACGCTGGAGCTCCAGCGGCAGCGACGGTGGCGCCACCGGGAGACGCGGGGGCTCGCCGGCAGCCGCGCGGTGGTCGTCGGCGCGGGTCCCGTGGGCCGGGAGATCATGCGGCTGCTGCACGGCCTCGGCGTCCAGGTCGCGCTCGTGGGGCGTACGGCGCGGCGCACGATCCACGGCATCGAGGACCTGGACCGGCTGGCGGCCGGTGCCGACTGGGTGGTCTGCGCGGCACCGCTGACGGAAGAGACGCGCGGGATGTTCGACGCCCGCTTCTTCGGGCTGCTCCAGCCCTCCGCCCACTTCATCAACGTGGGGCGCGGTCCGCTGACCGTCGAGGAGGACCTCGCGGACGCGCTGCGGAGGCGCTGGATCGCGGGTGCGGCGCTCGACGTGTTCCAGGAGGAACCGCTCGGTCCGTCCAGCCCGCTGTGGGACGTGCCCGGCCTGCTGGTCTCCCCGCACATGAGCGGGGACACGGCCGGCTGGCGGGACCGGCTGGGCGAGCAGTTCGTTTCGATGTACGAGCGGTGGGCCGCCGGAGAACCCCTCCCCGACGCGGTGGACATGGCCCGCGGTTACCCGCCCTCTCCGGACGTCCCGTCCTGACGCTGCGGCGTGACGAGCAGTCATGAACCGGCGCGCGGCGGGGAACACGCCCCGCACACCTCTCGTCGCCCTCCGCCCATGACGAGACACGGGAAGGTCACCCTCCGGCCACTGTTCGGTTACATGGCAGCGCTTGCTGCATAGGTGCCCCGGATCGGGCAGGTGCTCACCCTGTCCGGACCGTTCGACACCCCGATTTCTCCAGGAGATTGCGAACATGGCTGACTTCCCTCACCTGTCCCGTCGGGGCTTCCTCAATCGCACGGCCGCGGTGGGAGGTCTGCTCGTCGTCCCCGGTCTGCTCTCCGCGTGCAGCAAGACCGACGCCGGCGCCGCGGACGGTGAGGGTGCGCTCGACAAGCTCCGCAAGCAGGGCTTCGTCAGGGTCGCGTACGCCAACGAGGCCCCCTACGGCTACATGGAGGGCAAGGAGCTCAAGGGCGAGGCCCCCACCCTGCACCGGGAGATATTCAAGGCACTGGGTGTCGACGAGCTGAAGCCCACCCTCTCGGAGTGGGACGGTCTCATCCCCGGCCTGCAGGCGGGCAAGTACGACGTGGTCAGCGCGGGCATGGCCATCACCCCCGAGCGCTGCGCCAACGCCCTCTTCTCCGAACCGGAGTTCATCTCCCCCACCGCCCTGATGGTGAAGAAGGGCAACCCGAAGAAGCTCACCGACCTGGCGTCCGCGAAGGCCGCCGGCGTCACCATCGGCGTGATGTCCGGTGCGGTCGAGGGCTCGTACGCCGAAGGCGCGGGCATCGCGGAGGGAAAGATCAAGACGCTGCAGAAGCCGCAGGACGGTGCGGACGCCGTCAAGGGCGGCCGGATCGACGCCTTCCTGCTCACCGGCATCTCACTGCGCTGGCTCGCGAAGACGAACCCGGACACCGAGGTCACCGAGGCCTTCGTCCCCGAGCTGGACGGGAAGAAGCAGTTCTCCCCGGGCGGCGCGGTGTTCCGTCAGGGCAACGAGGATCTGCGGGACTCCTTCAACCGCGAGCTCAAGAAGATCGTCTCGGACAGGTCCCGTTACGTGGAACTGCTGAAGGAGTACGGATTCGGCGCCACGGAGATTCCGCCGGCCACGCTCAAGACGGCCGGCCTGTGCAAGGGCTGACGAGGGCGGAGCACACCGTATGAGTGACTTCTTCTCCACCCTCCTCGACGAGTTCCCGCAGGTCAGATCCGGCCTGTGGGTGACCGTCCAGGCCACCGTCCTGGGCTCCTTGCTCGCCCTGCTCCTGTCGTTCGCCCTCGGCCTGGCGGCCGGCAGCAGACTGCTCCTGGTGCGCGGGGTCTCCCGGACCGTCGTCGAGTTCTTCCGCGGCACCTCGCTCTACATCCAGCTGTTCTGGCTCTACTACGCGATGCCGCAGCTGACGGGCTACGAGCTGACGCCGATCCTCTGCGGCGTCGTCGCCTTCGGCCTGAACTACGGGGCCTACGGCTCCGAGGTCGTGCGGGGCGCGATCAACTCCGTTCCCCGCGCCCAGTACGAGGCGGCGGTGGCGCTGAACATGACGCCCTTCCACCGGATGCGGAAGGTGATCCTGCCGCAGGCCTGGGTCCAGATGATCCCGTCCTTCACCAACCTGCTGATCCAGCTGCTGAAGTGCACGCCGCTGCTGTGGCTCCTCTCCGCGGCCGACCTGATGACCGTGATCCAGACGATCCGTGACCGCACGGGTGAGAGCCTCACCGCCTATCTGACGCTGCTGGCCGTCTACTTCGTCCTCGCCTACGCGCTGACCCTGCTGATGAACCTGCTGGAGCGGACCGCCAAGCGGCGGCTCGGCCTGCACACCGGCGGGAAGAGCCTGCTGAAGACGCGCAGCGCGGAGCCCGCCCCGACGGCCGGAGGTGCCCGGTGACCACGTTCGACTGGGACGCCGTCGGGGAAGCGCTTCCCCTGCTGCTCGAAGGATTCCGGGTCACGCTGCTCGCGACCGTGCTCGGCACGCTCGTGGCCGCGGTGCTCGGCCTGGCGATCGCCGTGGCCGGGCGGGCACCGTCCCGCTTCGTGACCGTGCCCGTGAAGGCGGTGATGGAGTTCATCCGCTCCACCCCGCTGCTGGTCCAGCTCGTCGGCGCGGCGGCCGTCTTCACCTCGGTGGAACCCCTGACCATCGGCATCGTCGTGCTGGGCGTCCACTACGCCACGTACACCTCCGAGGTGTACCGGGCCGGGATCGACGGCGTGCCCAAGGGGCAGTGGGAGGCCTGCCGGGCCCTCTCGATGTCCCCGCGGCGCACCTGGCAGGCGGTGATCCTGCCGCAGGCCGTGCGCAACGTGCTGCCCGCCCTCGGCAACTACGCCATCTCGATGTTCAAGGAGACCCCGTTCCTCGCCGTGATCACCGTGCAGGAAATGGTCTTCGAGGCCCGGAAGTACGGAGCCGACCACTTCGCGTACACCGAGGCATTCACGCTCGCGGGCCTGGTCTTCCTGGTCGCGAGCTACCCCACCTCGCTGCTGATGAGAAAGCTGGAGAAGCGCCTTGGCCACTGACTCTGCCCCCCTGAAGGAGCCCGCGGACCGGGCTCCGGTCACCGGGACGACCGGCGTGGAGCCGCTGGTCCGCTTCGACAAGGTCGTCAAGCGCTACGGCGACCACGTGGTCCTGGACGAGCTGGACTTCACCGTGCGGCGCGGCGAGCACGTCACGCTGATCGGTCCGAGCGGCTCGGGCAAGACCACCATCCTGCGGCTGCTGATGACGCTCGAGAAGGTCAGCGACGGCGTGATCTGGGTGGACGGCTCACCGCTGTCCCATGTGCGCGGGCCGGACGGCTCGTTGCGGCCCGCGGGCGAGAAGCAGTTGCGGGAGTCCCGGAAGAAGATCGGGATGGTCTTCCAGCAGTTCAACCTCTTCCCGAACATGAGGGTGCTCCAGAACATCACCGAGGCCCCGGTCAACGTCCTGGGCATGGACCGTGAACTGGCGGAGGGCAGGGCCCGTGAGCTGCTCGACCTGGTCGGGCTCTCCGGGAAGACCGACGCCCACCCCTCCCAGCTCTCCGGCGGTCAGCAGCAGCGCGTGGCCATCGCCCGCGCGCTGGCGATGGAGCCGGAGATCCTGCTCCTCGACGAGGTGACGTCGGCGCTGGACCCCGAGCTCGTGGCGGGGGTGCTCGAGCTGCTGGGTGACATCGCCAGAACCACCGACATCACGATGCTCTGCGTGACCCACGAGATGAACTTCGCCCGGGACGTGTCGGAAAAAGTCCTGATGTTCGACGCGGGGCGGGTCGTCGAGTCCGGAACCCCGGAAAAAATATTCACCGACCCCGAACACGAACGTACGCGCGAGTTCCTCAACGCGGTGCTGTGACCATGACTTTGGCATAACGCCCGTGCCCCTGGCATATGCCAGGCGGGTGCGCCCCAGCTGACGGAGCCGGGGCGCACCGTCAACTCCCCGACAGCCCCTGTCATTCAGCCACTTGGCGACTATCGTGGGTCGTGAGCTTGCGGTCACAACCTGGTAGAAGCCCTGAGGGGGAGCCGTGGCGTTGAAGCCCGAGCCGAAGGCGCCGTTCCATTCGGTGCAGTACGCCCTGCGTGTTCTCGAGTCCGTGTCCACCCACGGCAACGGAGTGACCGAGGCGCAGATCTCCCGGGAGACGGGCCTGCCCACCGGGCACCTCACGCCGCTCCTGCTGACGCTGCGCCGCGAGGGCTATGTCGAGCAGATCACCGACGGGGCGTACGTCATCGGCGCCTCGCTCCTCGAGCTCGGTTCCGGGGCCGCGCGCAGGCGGGCCGTGGAGGCGAAGCTCCAGCAGACCCTGGTGCAGCTGCGGGACTCGGTCGGTGCGGCGGTCTACGTCAGCCGCTACGTCGACGGGGAGATCCGCGTCACACAGATGGCCGACGGACCCCGCACACCCGCGGTCAACGAGTGGGTGGACTTCCGCTCGGCGGCGCACGCCAGCGCGATCGGCAAGTGCCTGCTGACGCAGCTCGACCAGAACGGCCGGCGCGATCACCTCTCCCGGCACCGGATCGCCCGGCTGACCTCGCGGACGATCACGAGCGAGAAGGTGCTCTTCTCGAAGCTGGACAGCCAGCCGGCCACGGTGCCGGTGCTCGACCTCCAGGAGTACGCCGTGGGTACGGTCTGCGCGGCCGTTCCGCTCACGGCGGGTTCGTCCGCCGGATGCCTGGCCCTGTCCCTGCCGATCGAGCACGCGCACCGTCTCCGGGCCGCGGCCGCCACGCTGAACCGGCGCGCGGCACCGGTCCTGCTGTCGCTGGCCCTCTGAGCCGCGCCCCATAGAGCCCGTACCGCGCCACACGCCACCCACGGGGTGGCGACGCGGACGCCTCGCTCGGTATACATGAGCGGTGCGGGCCCGCAGGTCAGGGGCGGGTCCGCACGTTCCGGAGGGCGCTCTCGGCCCTCCCGTGGGCACGTGTCATCAGCACCCCTGGGGACCAGGTATTATTTTTCTCGTCAACAGGCGCCGTTAGCTCAGTTGGTTAGAGCAGCTGACTCTTAATCAGCGGGTCCGGGGTTCGAGTCCCTGACGGCGCACGGACACCACAGTGGGCGGTCTCCCTCCGAGGAGACCGCCCACTGTGCGTTGTGCCGCGCCTGATCAGAACTGCACGTCGGAGCACGCGTAGAACGCGTTGGTGGTGTCGGCGACGTTCCACACCGCCAGGATGATGTGCTTGCCCGACTTCTGGGTGGGCATCGAGCCCTGGTGGGTCAGAGTCGCCGGGGGCTGCTGGTTCCCGTACGGCACCGTCATGAAGGGCTGCGATTCCAGTGCGGCCCTGGTGAGCGGCTTGGTGGAGTCCCAGCCGTTCTTGGTGATGTAGTAGCGGAAGTCGCTCGTGGAGTGCCGGGCAGTGAACTGCCAGCGGAAGCTGTAGCCCTGTCCCGCGGTGACCTTGGTGGCGGGCCAGTTGCCCCCGCGCGGGTCGTCGAGCTGGGCGAAGGTGCCGTTCCCGCCGGAGCAGATCTTGCCGTCCGCCGGTCCTGCCGCCGGGAAGCCCTTGGGCCCCTCGACGCTCTGCGGCTCCCACTGGATGTTGCCGCAGCCGGTGACCGTGCCGTTGGCACAGAGCTTCTGCCGGCTGATGGGGGAGTCCGTGTAGCCGTGGCTGCTGGCACTGCCGGTCGCGAACATGGAGACGCCCGCTATCGCCAGGCCGATGACGGCCGCGCTTGCCCTTTTCCGCATGCTGTGTCGCTCCTCGAGAACGTGGGGGAGGTTCTGGGGATGATCTGAGCTGTACTGCGCGCATCGCTCGTGCGGTCTAGACCAAGTCCAGATTATTGACGCGGCATGAACATGTCCAGACCAATGTGGATCGGGTTTCAGCGCACGCCCCCGTGCAAGCGGAGGCGGTCAGGCCCCTTCCCGACCGCCGCGTCCGGTGTAGAACGCCACCGTCAGGTCCCTGACCAGGGCCTTGTGTTCGTAGTCGTCGAGCTCGACGATGCCGCGCGCGGTCAGCCGGCCCACCGTGTCGTCCACCGCGTCGACCACGGAGGTCAGCACCTCGTCCCGGTGCTTGGCGTCGATGGCCGCCACCCGGCACCGCTGCATCGCGGCGGCTACCTCGGGGGCGTACTCGATCCCGGTCGGCTGCGCCGAGTACACCTCGATGCCCACGGACACGCAGTCCGCCCTCACCATGCGGGTCAGCGCGTCGCCCACCGCCTCCGCGTCGCGGAGGGTGCGGGTGTCCTCGTGGAAGGCGTCGGCGGGCAGCTGCGACAGCACCCTGGCCAGCGCCGCCTCCACCTGGTCGCGCAGATAGCTCTCGTGGTCCGCCACACCGAGCGCGGCCCGCGCGGTGTCCTTCACCCGCCAGACCACGAGGACGACGGCCCGCAGCGCCGTGCCGCTCGCGTCCACGGCGGGCATCGGCTCACTGCGCCAGTGCCGCAGGCGTACGTCGACCCGGCGGCGCCGCAGGAGCGGCGAGATCCAGAGGAGGCCGGTGCGCCGGACGCTGCCGCGGTAGTCACCGAAGAGCGTCAGCACGGAGGCGTGTCCGGCCCTGCCCCGCCCGAGGCCGTGGAGCGCGAACAGCACCACGGCCGCCAGCAGTGCGAGCAGGGCCCAGGCCCCGGCACCGACGCCGTCGTACGGGCGCGCCGCGAGTCCGATCCGGCCCGTCACGGCGGCGGGCAGGGCGCCCTGCCACCACAGCACGGCCACTCCGGCAGCCGTCCCCGCCGCCGCGGTGAACAGCGCGGCCCAGCCCGGCAGTGCGGGGCCCGGCCGCTCCAGGAGCCGGGGGTCGGCGAAGGGAGCGGGCCGGCCGGACCGCTGCCCCTGGGGGGAGCGCGGCTGCGGCGGACGGCGGTCACCGTGCCGCCGTGCGACCCCCGCCCCCGCGGGGGTGGTGCCCGTGCCGTCGCCGGTGCCGACGGGCCTGCTGCCGTCGCCGTCCTCGCGGAAGAGCAGGGGGACGGGAGCGGTGGACTCCGCGGAGATGACGGGCCGCCGGCGCCCGGCACCCCACCAGTCGGCCGGGTCAGCGGCGCCGACGGCGAGGGTCACCGGGGCGTGCTGCTTGTCGTCGGGGGTGTCGGGCACCCGGGTTCCGCCGGACACGGGCTCCCGGAGATCCGGCGCCGCGCCCTCCGGCCCGCGCCCCCGTTCCGCGGCGGCGGGCCCCGCCTCCTCCTCGACGCCGGAGACCGCATCCGGCGCGGGTGCCGGGGCCGGCAGCAGACCTGGCACCGGCTCCAGGGCCTGTGCCGGCGACGACGGGGTGTGCGCCGGCTCCGGACACGGGCCGGGATCCGGGGCCGCCGGCACGACCGCGCAGTCCACCGGCGCCACCCCGCCTGCCCCGGCCACGGCGTCCAGGGCAGGTTCCGGATCCGCGGGGACGTGCTCGTCCTCCACCCCCGCGGACGCGCGCACCGCCGAGGACGCCCGCACCACGGAGGCCTCGTGCGGGGACTCCCGCACCGCCGCGGGCGTGTGCGGCGCCGGAGGCGCGGACACCACCGCGGGCACGTCTGCCGGAGGAGGCACGTGCGTGACGGCGGACGCGCCGTCCCCCGCGGCCCCGGCAGGCTCCCTCACCCGCTCCGGGGCCGGATCCGGCTCCCTGCCGGGCCCCGGCAACCCGGCCCCGCCCGCCTCCGTCACCGGCGGCACCTCTCCCGGTGCCTCTCCCGGCACGTCCCCGAGGCCGGGCCCCGGAACGACGACCCGCACGTGCCGCTCGCCCAGCTCGTCCCATTCGCCCCGTACGTTCTCGATGGATCGCATTGCCGCCTCCTTCATGTCCGTTCCGTCACTTCAGCCGTCACGCGAAGAGCCGCCGCCAGGTCTCCGGCCCCGGGTATCCGTCGGCCGCGCTCCCGCTCCAGCCCTGGGCGCGCTGGAACGCCTCGATGTTGCGGCGGTCCGCCTCCGTCCAGCGCGGGCCGGGACCCGTCACGTAGTGCGCGCCGTATCCCTTGCTCACCAGCCGGTCGCCGAGCCGTTCGATGCGGCTGTCGGCCTGCCCCGGCCGGAAGAGGCTCCGCCCCGGGTACGCCACGGTCCCGCCCGGGGTGCCACCGGAGCCGGCGGCGGGGATCCCGTGCCCGGTGCCCTTGACCAGCAGGCTCCAGGTGACGGGGCCGGGGACGCCGTCCGCGTCCTTGCCCTTCCACCCCTGCGCCTGCTGGAACGCCTGCGTCGCCCGCCTGTCCGCATCACTCCAGCGCGGTCCCGCACCCTCCTGGTAGAAGCGCTTGCCGCCCTGCGCGATGAGCAGTTGCCCGAGCCGGGTCACGTACGCGTTGTCCGCACCCGGACCGAACTCCCCGGCCCCGGGGAACGCGGTGTCCGCGCCGCTGCCGCCCCCGCTCGTGCCCGCGCCGGTGACGACGCCCTTGTAGCGGTAGGCGACGTACTTCGAGGAGTTGCTCCAGTACGCCATCGGCGTCGTCGCCTTCCTCGCGCTCGGGCGGGTCAGCTCGTACGCGAGGTAGTGGCTGTGCGTGGAGTCGGTCCAGCCGCCGAAGACCGTGACGTGCGAACCCACCGCGGGGTCGGCCAGGTTGTGGAAGAGAAGGATGTCGCCGGGCTGGAGGTCGGCCCGGGCGATCTCCGTCCCGAAGGCGGCGAGGCTGCCGGTCCACTCGTTGGTGCCGAGGTCCCACGCCATCGACACGAAGCCCGAGCAGTCCTGCCGGTAGCCGTCCGACCAGTACGCCGTCATGTCGTACGGGACCTTCGCCGTCACCCACGCCTGGGCGCGGCTGACGATCTCGGCCCGGGTCGTCGTGCGCGACGCCGTGTCGCGGCCCGGCGCCGGCCCCGGGTCTCCGGCACCGTTCAGGGGCCCCACCGGGCCCTGCGGGGTGACCGGCTGCGGATCCACCACCGCGCGCGCACGGGTGTCACCTCCGGCGGCGGTGGCGCCGGCCTGGCCCGCCCCGCAGGACAGGACGACCCCCGCCGCGGTGACCAGCACCAGCGCACGCCGTGCACCGTGCCCGCCGGGGCGCCCGCCGTGGCGCACGGGCAGCGTGGCGACCGTACGACGACGTCGGGCGCAGCCCGGACAGCCGCAGTCGGCAGTGGGTGCGTACTCCTCGAAGACCGGCACAGTCATGCGACTCCTCTTCCCTCGGAAGCCGTCCATATCTTCCGTATCCAAACTTTCCCGGCAGAGCCCATGGTGACGGACTAAAGGGAAAAAACGACCATCCGACAGGCCGGGCGGGCGGGGGATTGGTCAGGAGCACTCCCCCACATCGGGTAAAGTTCTCCAGGTCAGCAGGCGCCGTTAGCTCAGTTGGTTAGAGCAGCTGACTCTTAATCAGCGGGTCCGGGGTTCGAGTCCCTGACGGCGCACGCAACAGCGAGGCCCCCTCACCGAGTGTGAGGGGGCCTCGCTCATGTCCGTCCCGGCGCGGAAGTACCCCCGGGCGCCTTTCGTCACCCCTGTGCGCCTCCTTCACGGTATTCCCGCAAATCGCACGTATGACGGGTAAACAGCCTGTTTCGCCCTTGCGTTCACGCCGCGATTCGGACAACCTGACCTGGTGTCGTCCGAGGGATCCGAGGATCCCCGGGCCGGGGGGACAGGGATCGGCTTTCTCGCGGGGTGGGGACCCCGCTCACGTACGCACAGGTGAACATCACGCAGAGTTCCTGCGTGCGGGGGGATGACCATGACGTCGACGCCGCCAGGCGACCGGCAGCACAGCGATGACCCCTCCCGGACGGTCCAGCTGCGACTGCCTCCGCAACTGAGGAGCGGGAGGGCGGGACGGCAGCCGCAGAAGCCACTGCCCCGCTACGACTACGAGCACTACAGCCGGCTCGCCGGGCCTCTGACCCAGCCCGACCCCGGCCGGCCGTACCGTGTCCGCTACCGCTCGCTCCTCTCGCAGGAGACGCACCGGATACGCGCGGCCCTCCTGCTCGGCGCGGCGCCGCTCGTCTCGCTGGGCCTCTTCGCGTGGCTCATGCAGCCGTCGCACTGGACGGAGCGCGACCCGAACCTCGAGAACGACACGCTGCTGATCCTCGACATCGTGATGCTCGTGTCGATCGGCCTCATCGAGCTCTTCCGCACGATGAACGTCCTGTCCAACGCGCACGCCACGCTGGTGGCCCGCGACCCGGTCCCCGTCATCCCGGAGAGCGGCACGAGGGTCGCCTTCCTCACCTCCTTCGTCCCGGGCAAGGAACCCCTGGAGATGGTGACGAAGACGCTGGAGGCCGCGGTGCGGATCCGGCACCGCGGGCTGATGCACGTCTGGCTCCTCGACGAGGGCGACGACCCCGCCGTGAGGGAGGTCTGCGCCCGGCTCGGCGTGCACCACTTCTCCCGCAAGGGCGTCGCCCACTGGAACCAGGCCAAGGGTCCGCACCGGGCGAAGACGAAGCACGGCAACTACAACGCCTGGCTCGACGCCCACGGTGACGCGTACGACTTCTTCGCCTCGGTCGACACCGATCACGTCCCGCTGCCCAACTACCTGGAGCGGATGCTCGGTTACTTCCGTGACCCGGACATCGGCTTCGTCATCGGCCCGCAGGTCTACGGCAACTACGACACCTTCGTCACGAAGGCCGCCGAGTCCCAGCAGTTCCTCTTCCACGCCCTGATCCAGCGTGCGGGCAACCGCTACGGCTCCCCGATGTTCGTCGGCACGAGCAACGCCGTACGGATCTCGGCGCTCAAGCAGATCGGCGGCCTCTACGACTCGATCACCGAGGACATGGCCACCGGCTTCGAGATCCACCGCCACCGCAACCCGCTGACCGGCAGGAAGTGGCGCTCGGTCTACACCCCCGACGTCCTGGCCGTCGGCGAGGGACCGACCGCGTGGACCGACTTCTTCACCCAGCAGCTGCGCTGGTCCCGGGGCACGTACGAGACGATCCTCAAGCAGTACTGGAAGGGCTGGTTCTCGCTCCCGGCGGGCAAGCTCTTCAACTACACGATGATGATCATCTTCTATCCGATGTCGGCCATGAACTGGATCCTCGCCGCCCTGAGCTGCGCCCTGTTCCTCGGCATGGGAGCCTCCGGTGTCCAGATCGACCCGGTGATCTGGATGATGCTGTACGGCAACGCCTCGGCGCTCCAGATCGGCCTGTACGTCTGGAACCGCCGCCACAACGTCTCGCCGCACGAGCCCGAGGGCTCCGGCGGTCTCGCCGGCATGGTGATGTCCGCGCTCTCCGCGCCGATCTACGCCCGCTCCCTGATGGACGCGGTGCTGCGCCGCAAGAGCTCGTTCGTGGTGACGCCCAAGGGTGACTCGTCCAGCCCGGACACCCTCTTCGGCACCTTCCGCATCCACCTCTTCTTCATCCTGGTCTTCGGCGGTTCGATCGCCGCGTCCCTCGTCCTCGGACACAGCCACCCGGCGATGCTCACCTGGGCCTGCCTGGCACTGCTGATCACCGCCGCGCCGCTCTTCGGCTGGCGGTACACGGTCCGCGCCGAGCGGAAGAAGCGCCGCCGGCGACGAGCGTCCGCACCGGCGCCCGCACCCGGGACCGTGCCGCAGCCCGAACCCTCGTGGGCGGGAAACGAAGACACCATGCAGATCGCCCTGGGGAGCCGTAACAGATGAAGTACCGTCCGAGCCGCCGTACCCGCCGCCTGGCGATCGGTACGGCGGTGGTTCTGGCGCTCGCGGGGGCGAACGGGCCGTGGCTGTACCGCTTCAGCACCGAGCGCTACCACGAATACGCCATCAACCAGCCGGATTACAAGGCGGAGAACGGCCACTGGGACTTCCTCGACGTCCCCGCCGAGTTCCGCATCAACACGATCCACGCCGCACTGCTGCACACCGGCAAGGTGCTGCTCGTCGCCGGCTCCGGCAACGACCAGAAGAACTTCGACGCGAAGAGCTTCCGCTCGGTGCTGTGGGACCCGGAGGAGAACACCTGGAAGAACATCCCGACGCCCGAGGACATGTTCTGCGCCGGGCACACCCAGCTCCCCGACGGGAAGCTCCTCATAGCCGGCGGCACGAAACGGTACGAGAAGCTCGAAGGCGACGTCACCAAGGCCGGCGGCCTGATGATCGTCCACAACGAGAACCCGGACAAGCCGGTCACCGTCCCCGCGGGCACCCGCTTCACCGGCAAGGACAACGGAAAGACGTTCGTCTCCAAGGACCCGGTGCTGGTCGAGAAGGCGACCAAGGTCTTCGACAAGGAGACCGGCGCGTATCTGCGGAACGAACCGGGGCTCGGCCGGATCTACGTCGAGGCGCAGAAGTCCGGGACGGAGTACGAGACGGGCACCGAGGACAACTACCGGATCTCGGGCCTCTCCGGCTCCGACACCCGCGACGTCTACGGGATCGCACAGAAGCTCGCCCTCGACAAGAAGGACTTCCAGGGCATCAAGGACGCCTACGAGTTCGACCCGGTGGCCGAGAAGTACATCAGCGTCGACCCGATGAACGAGGCGCGCTGGTACCCGACGCTCACCACCCTGGAGGACGGCAAGGTCCTCTCCCTGTCCGGCCTGGACGAGATCGGCCAGATCGTGCCCGGCAAGGACGAGATCTACGACCCCGAGACCAAGACGTGGGAGTACACCGGCGTCGTCCGGAAGTTCCCCACCTATCCCGCCGTCTTCCTCATGAACAACGGCAAGCTCTTCTACTCCGGCTCCAACTCCGGTTACGGCCCCGCCGACGTGGGCCGCGACCCGGGCGTCTGGGACCTGGAGTCCAACACCTTCGAGAAGATCCCCGGGCTCAGCGACCCGGACAAGATGGAGACCTCGGCGACCGTGCGGCTGGCCCCCGCCCAGGACGAGAAGTACATGGTGATCGGCGGGGGCGGGGTCGGTGAGTCGGAGAAGTCCAGCGAGAAGTCCCGGCTGGTCGACCTGACCGAGGAGGACCCGCGCTTCACGGACGGCGCCGGCCTCTCCGAGGGCACCCGCTATCCGAGCGCCTCCCTCCTCCCGGACGACTCCCTGCTGGTCACCGGAGGCTCCAGCGACTACCGGGGACGCGGTGGTTCGGACCTCCTTCAGGCCAGGCTGTACGACGCGAAGGCGGACGCCTACCAGCGGGTCGCGGACCCGGCGGTGGGCCGCAACTACCACTCGGGGTCCGTGCTCCTGCCCGACGGCCGGGTCATGATCTTCGGCTCCGACCCGCTGTACTCGGACAAGGCCAACACCCGGCCCGGCACGTTCGACCAGCGCATCGAGATCTACACACCGCCGTACCTGTACCGCGACGGGCGCCCGGAACTGACCGCGGGGCCGGGGCGCATCTCCCGTGGCGGGACGGGGCTGTTCACGACCCGGCACGCCTCGTCGATCACCTCGGCGAAGCTGATGCGCCCGAGCGCGGTCACACACGTCACGGACACCGACCAGCGGTCGATCGCCCTCGACCTGAAGAAGTCCGCCGACGGCATCACCGTGACCGTCCCGGAGAACCGGGCGCTGGTCCCGTCCGGCTGGTACATGCTCTTCGTCACCGACGCGGACGGCACGCCGTCCGAGGGCATGTGGGTGGAGATCCCCTGACGAGGACGCCGGCCGGGGCCGGCCCGCGCTTCACGGCGCGGGCCGGCCCCGGCGCGTACCCCGCCTACTTCGCGGCGCGGGCCAGCCCCAGCGCGTACTCCGGCCACCAGTCCCCGGCCTTCGGCCCGCCCTTGCATTCGCCGTCCGACTCGCCCGGACGCTTGATCCACAGGTAGGCGTCCACCAGTTCGTCGCCCGTCTCCGTCGTCGGAGGCTCGCCGAGCGCACGGCCCGGCGGGTTGCACCAGCTCTCCGCGGGATCGCCCCCGCCGTACGGGCCGTTGCCGTTACGACTGGTGTCGATCACGAACGGCTTGCCGCCCACCTTCGCCGACAGCCGCTTGCCGAAGTCCGTACTGTCCGCCGTCGTCCGGTAGTTCGACACGTTCACCGCGAAGCCGTCCGCCGCCGCGATCCCCGCCCGCTGGAGCGGCTCGAACAGCGCGTCGGGGGACTGCCACCCGGCGTTGCCCGCGTCCATGTACACCGCGGTGTTCGGCTGCTGCTTCAGGCGCTCGACCGCGCCCTTCAACAGGTCGTACCGCTCCTCGTGGAACTTCTGCGGTGTGCATCCGTCCACCAGGTGCAGCAGGGCGTCCGGCTCAAGGATCACCGTGGCCCTGCGGTCTCCGATGCCCTGGGCGACACCGTCGACCCACGTCCGGTACGCGTCGCCGTCCGCGGCCCCGCCCTTCGAGAACTGGCCGCAGTCACGGTGCGGGATGTTGTAGAGGACGAGCAGCGCCTCCCGGCCGGCCTTCTCGGCGGCCTCGGTGAAGCCCTGCGCCGCTTCCCGCGGGCCGTCCGGGCTGATCCACTCCCCCACGGGCTGTTCCGCGATCTTCCGGATCAGCTCGGCGTTCCCCTTCTCGCCGTCCTCCGCATAGGCGGCGACCTGCCGCGCGGCGTTCCCCTCGGGGTTGACCCAGAACGGGGCGGTGCCCTCGGGCTGCTGCCCGACCGCGGCGGGCGCGTCCTTCTCCCCGCCGCCCTTCGCCCCGCCGTCGGACGACCCGCCGTCGGACGACCCGGCGCCCTTCGCCCCGCCGTCGGACGAGCCGCCCCCGGACGAGGAACAACCGGCCAGCAGCAGAACCGCGACTGCCGCGGCTGCCGCACCCGCCCTCGGTCCGGTGTAACTGCCGTACATCCATTCCCCCTTGTACTGATGTACTGCCGGTCGCCCCATCCTGGCACAAGGGTCCGGGCCGGACTCTCCCGCCCGGATCCGGACATCCTGCGAAAACTCTCCGGAAGCCACGCGGCGTCGGCCTACAGTGTCCGTCAGTACGAACGACCCGACCTCCCGCGTCGCCCCCGGGCCACTCCCGCGGCCCGGACACCGCGGTCGAGGACCGGCCCGGCCGGCGGCCCGGAGAGGGAGCGGGCGCCGACCGGGCCAGGCTGTTCCGTGCGGGGCACCTCGGAAGCGGCTCGTCGCGGCACGCGTCCGCAGTCCTCCTACGCGCTCTTCTCCGCGCTCCCCGCGACGCCCTTCCCGGTGTGCTCCCCGGTGTCCTTCTCCGCCGTCAGATACGCGGAGACGACGACATTGGCGGTGTACGCACGGGACTTCCGGTCATAGGTACCACCACAGGTGATCAGCCGGAGCTCGGCCCGCCCGTCCTCGCGGGGCCCGTACGCCTTCTGCGCGTCGAAGCGTTCCCGGGTGAAGACCTGGACGTCGTCGATGGTGAACTCGGCGGTCCTCCCGTCGGACCGGCTCACCCGGACCTTCTCCCCCGGCCTCGCGGTGCTGAGCGCGTAGAAGACGGCGGGCTCCGCCTCGGTGTCGACGTGGCCGACGAAGAGCGCCGCACCCTCCGCGCCGGGCTCCGTACCTTCGGCGTACCAGCCGACGGCGCCGGGCGTCCCGAACGGCGGGGGCTCGATCGCACCCTCCTCGTCCAGCCCGCGCCGCACCACGGTCGCCTCGATGCCGATGGAGGGGATCTCGACCCGCTGCGGCACGGCACCGTCGAGCGGAGCGTGAGCAGGGGGGAGCGGTACGCCGAGAGGGCGGCCGACCGCGGCGACGTCACCGGTCGTCGGGGCCGAACTGCCGGCGGTGGCCGCACGGCCGAACAGCCACAGGCCCAGCAGGAGGACGGCCCACGCCACACCGGTCAGCAGGCGGCCGGTCCCGGCGGGACGGTCAGGGGCGGACATCTCAGTGCTGCGCCGGGCGGCGGCGGCGCGCGCCGCGGAACGCGACGGCGGCGACCGCGACGGCGCCCAGTCCGAGGCCGATCACCGCCTGCCGGGTGCCGGGGCCCTCGTCGGCCGCGGCCTCCTCGGCGAGCACCGCTGTACCTCCGCCGCCGGCCCGTACCGGGGCGACGGGCGAGGGGTGGCCGTGACGCACGACGGTGACCGTGCCGGTGGCCTTGCCGTGGCCGTCCTTGCAGGTCACCCAGATCTCGTAGTCGTCGGGTGCGGCGTCGGAGCGGATCCGCGCCCCGGCGACGAGCTCCTCGCCGCCGGCCCGCTCGAAGCGCGCCTCGGAAGCGAACGCCTCGGAGTTGCCCCGGGCCGACCTGCCCTTGCCGCAGGCGTCGGTCCGGAGTTCCACCTCCCCGCCCGGGGAGACGCGGGACGGGGTGACCGAGACCGTTCCCGGACGGTTCTCGCGGGAGTCATCGGCTGCGGGACCGGCCAGAGCGGCGGACGCGGGAAGGGCTATCGTCCCGGCCACCACTGCGGCACAGAACGTGATGTGCAGTGAACGCATCGTAAACCTCCTGAGGGAAGGTTCACGCGTGGGGCGGCATCCCGCATCCGCTGTAGCCCGGTCGGGTTACGGCACGGGCAGGTCGACCAGGTCGACCAGGTCCGCGATGGAGTCGACGACCGTGGAGGGCCGGAAGGGGTACCGGTCCATGTCGGTCTCCGTGGTCAGACCGGTGAGGACCAGGAAGGTCTGCATCCCCGCTTCCAGCCCGGCGAGCACGTCGGTGTCCATCCGGTCGCCGATCATGGCGGAGGTCTCGGAGTGGGCGCCGATGGCGTTGAGCCCGGTCCGCATCATCAGCGGGTTGGGCTTGCCCGCGAAGTACGGCGCCTTGCCGGTGGCCTTGGTGATCAGCGCGGCGACCGAACCGGTCGCGGGCAGCGGGCCCTCGGCGGACGGGCCGGTCTCGTCCGGGTTGGTGCAGATGAAGCGGGCGCCGCCGTTGATCAGCCGGATCGCCTTGGTGAGCGCCTCGAAGCTGTAGGTCCGGGTCTCTCCCAGGACGACGTAGTCGGGCTCGTGGTCGGTGAGGACGTAGCCGATGTCGTGCAGCGCGGTGGTGAGACCGGCCTCGCCGATGACGTACGCCGTGCCTCGCGGCCGCTGGTCGTCCAGGAACTGGGCCGTGGCCAGGGCGGAGGTCCAGATGTTCTCCACCGGCACGTCCAGCCCCATGCGCTTGAGGCGTGCGTGCAGGTCACGGGCGGTGTAGATGGAGTTGTTGGTGAGGACCAGGAACGGCAGTCCGGAATCCCTCAGCCGCTTGATGAAGGCGTCGGCCCCGGGGATCGGCGTGCCCTCGTGGATGAGGACGCCGTCCATGTCGGTCAGCCAGGATTCGATCGGCTTGCGCTCTGCCATGTGACGGGCTCCTGCCGTACGCGCTGTGCACTCGAGGTGCTGGACGCCGGCGGCACCGCGCTGTGCAGCGCCGACGCCCCGATATTAGGCCGCCCTGTCCGCCACACGGAACCGCCTGACCACGGAGAACCCGCTCCGCCGGATCAGCGGTGGCCGCCGCGCAGCCGCCTGGCGAGGATCACGGAGACGGATCCGGCGAGGACGAGCGCCCCGGACGCGAGACCGGCCCAGCGCGCGCGGGCCTGTCCGGTGCGGGCGAGTTCGGGCACGGGGGTGCCTTCCGCCTCCACAGTGGTCCCGGAGTCCTCGGGGGCGTCGAGACCGCCCTCGACGATGGCGAAGGCGTACGCGGCCGACTCGCCCACCCAGTCCCCGTCGGCTGCCTTGTCCGCCTGCTCCGCGTCGCTCCGTGCCGTGCGCCGCTGGACGATGGCGGCGTGCGCCGTGACCTTGCCCGGCCGGGTGTCCGAGGTGAACGCCATCCGCACCTCGACCGTCACGGTCTTCTTCGCGGGGACGGTGAAGCCGGGGAAGTCGTCGTCCTGCTCCCCGCCGCCGAAGACGCCGATCTGCTCGTCGCGCTCGGTGGACTCCCAGCTGACCCGGTGCTCCTCGTCGGGGTGCGCCCGCTCGGTGAACTCCAGTTGGATCTGTTCGGCCCTCAGCGCCCGGTCCTCGTCGGTGAGCACCAGGACGGGGTGGATGGAACGGCACGACTCGGAGGTGGTGTTCGTGAGGTCGAGGTACCAGGTCCCGTAGCCGCCGCCGGAGGCGTAGGTGTCGGGGCCGCCGTGGATCCGTGTCTCGATGGGGAAGTCCTCGCCCTCCGGATCACCGCAGGCGGTCAGCTCCGGGCCCGCGACGGCCACGGCCGCGACGCCGGTCGCTGCGGGGGCGGTGACCGGGATGGCGATGGCGGCCGGGACACCGAGGAGACCTGCCGGGACGACGAGTCCGGCGGCCAGTCCGAGGCGGGTGAGCGCACGGCCGTCACGCAGTCGTGCGGGGGGTCTGGTGGGCATGGGTGGCACCCTTCGCTGCTCGCGAACGGCCGGGGCGGAGGGCCACCGTCTCCGGTGGCGACGCCACCACGCGCGGCCGGACGTACGGCCATGGCGATGCGTTTCAGACGGCGACGCTGCCACGCGCGCGCGAGGGTCCGCCACCCGGGGACGGCGTACACCGCCCGTTCGGGCGGTGCGATCCGCTCGAACGGCTCCGTCCGGTGGCACGGCCCGCGCCCGGCCACGCGCGCCGCCGGCGCCCGCACGGCGTCGCGGGAGGCACGCGGGGCACGGCCCGCGCTCAGTCCCGTTCGCCGCCGTCCTCGCCGGCCCGGCCGAAGAGCGGGGCGAGGACCAGCTGGGCCGCGCCCTCCGCGACGGGGCGGTCGCCGCCGCCGGCCACGGTGACGGGCACGGCGGCGGTGACGCCCTCCCGCCGGGCGCGCTCCTCGATGACGGCGCGGACCCCGCCGACGTAGGCGGCCTCGTGGGCGGCGACGGTACGGCCGCCGAGGACGACCCGGTCGATGTCGAGCAGCCCGACGAGATTGGCGGCGCCCGCCCCGAGGACCCTGGCCGCCTCGGCGACGTCGCCCCGGGCGGCGGCTTCGAGACAGAGCGCCTCGATGCAGCCTCGCCCGCCGCAGCCGCACGGAGGGCCGTCCAGCTGGACGGTCTGGTGGCCGAACTCTCCGGCGCCCGTACGGGCTCCGCGGTGCAGGGCCCCTCCGAGGACGAGGCCGGCGCCGAGGCCGGTTCCCAGGTGGAGATAGGCGAAGTCGGCCTCGGCGCGGTCGCGCAGCGCGAGGCCGAGGGCGGCGGCGTTGGTGTCCTTGTCGACGACGACGGGCAGCCCGGTGTGCTCGGCGAGGGCGTCGCGCAGCGGGTAGCGGTCCCACTGGGGGAAGCCGGTGACCCGGTGCAGTACCCCGCTGCGGTGATCCAGCGGGCCCGGCAGGGCGGCGCCCACGCCGAAGACGTGTCGGGCTGCGGTACAAGTGGCCTGGGGGCCCTCCGCCCGTACCGTCCGCACCGCGTGGGCGGCCGTGGCGAGGACCTCGGTGGCCGGGGCGCCGAGGTCGAGCGGGAAGGTGCGGGTCGCGACGGTGGTGCCGGCGAGGTCGGCCAGGACGGCGGTGAGCTCGTCGCGGTCGAGGTGGAGCCCGACGGCGTATCCGGCGTCCGGCACCAGCCGGAGGACGGTTCGGGGCTTGCCGCCGGTGGAGGCGAGCCGGCCTGCTTCGGCGGCGAGGCCCTCCGCGCGGAGTCTGGCGGTGATCTTGCTGACGGCCTGCGGGGTGAGTCCGGTGTGCTCGGCGAGCTCCAGCCGGCTGATGCCCTGCTCACCGGCCACGCGCAGCAGGTCGAGGACGAGCGACGCGTTGTGGTGACGCAGGGCGGGCAGATTCGCCCCGCCGGTCCTGCTGTTGCTCATGTTCACCGCACCATTGTCTCCATCGCTTGCACTTTGGCAACAGCGTTGCTTAAGTGGATCGCATGACTGCCAACGCTCCTCTCCGCGTCGGGCTCGTCGGCTACGGCCTGGCGGGTTCCGTCTTCCACGCCCCGCTGGTCTCCGCGACCGAGGGCCTTGTCCTCGACACCGTCGTCACGTCGAACGAGGAGCGGCAGGCGCAGGCCCGCGCCGAGTTCCCCGGTGTGCGCCTGGTGGCCTCGCCCGACGAGCTGTGGCCGCGTGCGGGCGAGCTGGACCTGATCGTGATCGCCTCGCCGAACAGGACCCATGTCCCGCTCGCGAGGGCGGCGCTGGAGGCGGGGCTCCCGGTGGTCGTGGACAAGCCTCTCGCCGGTACGGCCGCCGAGGCCCGTGAGCTGGCGGCGCTGGCCGCGGAGCGGGGTCTGCTGCTCTCGGTCTTCCAGAACCGCCGCTGGGACAACGACTTCCTCACGCTGGCAGGGCTGATCGAGGACGGCGAGCTCGGTGAGGTGCAGCGCTTCGAGTCCCGCTTCGAGCGGTGGCGTCCGCAGCTGAAGGGCGGCTGGCGCGAGTCGGGCGACCCGGACGAGATCGGCGGGCTGCTGTACGACCTGGGCAGCCACGTCGTCGACCAGGCACTCACCCTGTTCGGGCCCGCGGTGCAGGTGTACGCGGAGTCCGACGTACGGCGCCCTGGTGCGGCGGCCGACGACGACACCTTCATCGCGGTCACGCACGCCAACGGGGTGCGTTCGCATCTGTACGCGAGCGCCACCACCGCGCAGCTCGGCCCCCGTTTCCGGGTGCTCGGCTCGAAGGCGGGCTATGTGAAGTACGGCCTGGACCCGCAGGAGGCCGCCCTGCGTGAGGGCGCGCGTCCGCTGCCCGGCGCGCCGTGGGGCGAGGAGCCGGAGGAGCTGTGGGGCCGGGTCGGGTCCGGCGAGTCCCCGCTGACCGGTGGCGGCGACCCGGTGCGCACACTGCCGGGTGACTATCCCGCGTACTACGCCGCCGTCGCCTCGGCCCTCCGCGGCAAGGGCGAGAACCCGGTGACGGCGCTGCAGGCCGCCGCCGCACTGGATGTCCTGGAAGCGGCGCGGCGCTCGGCCCGCGAGGGCGTGTCCGTGACCCTTCTTCCCCACCACGACGAGGAGCGGCACGCATGAGCAACGGTGTTCCGACCATCTCCGAGCTGATCGCACAGGAGCGGCGTCTGACGCTGCCGCGCTTCGGCTACGACGACGCGTACGCGCTGGGCGGCCTGCTGGTCGCGCTGGCCCGTGAGCGGCACGCCCCCGTCGCCATCGACATCCGGCGGGGCGGCCAGCAGCTGTTCCACGCGGCGCTGCCGGGTTCGAGCGCGGACAACGACGCCTGGATCGACCGCAAGCGCAAGGTGGTGGAGCGCTACGGGGAGAGCTCCTACCTGGTCGGTACGCGGTTCCGGGCGAAGGGCACCACGTTCGAGGAGTCCTCGCGGCTGGACCTGGACACGTACGCCGCACACGGCGGCTCGTTCCCCATCGCGGTGGAGGGTGCGGGGGTGATCGGGTCGGTCACCGTGTCCGGTCTGCCGCAGGCCGAGGACCACGCGCTGGTGGTGGAGGCCCTGGAGCAGTTCACGGCGCGCCCCCGGGACTGACGCCGTACGGTGCCGGGCCGCACCGCTCCCGGACCCCGGCAGCGGTGCGGCCGCCGGACGGTGGGCCCTGCGGGCGGTGCGGCCGCCGGGTGGTCCGGCTGCCGCACCGCGCCGGGGCGCGGAGGGCCTACGCGTCCTTGAGCTCCTGGCGCTGGCGCCCCAGGCCCTCGATCTCCAGCTCCACGACGTCACCCGCGCGGAGATACGGCTTCGGCTCGGGCCGGCCCATGGCCACGCCCGCCGGGGTGCCGGTGTTGATGACGTCGCCCGGGTAGAGCGTCATGAAGTGGCTCAGGTAGCGCACGACCTCGCCCACCGGGAAGATCTGCTCGGCCGTCGTGCCGTCCTGCTTCAGCTCCCCGTTGACCCACAGCCTCAGCGGCAGCGCCTGCGGGTCGGGCACCTCGTCGGCGGTGACGAGCCAGGGGCCCAGCGGGTTGAAGGTCTCGCAGTTCTTGCCCTTGTCCCAGGTGCCGCCGCGCTCGATCTGGAACTCCCGCTCGGAGACGTCGTGCGAGGTCGCGTACCCGGCGACGTGCCCGAGGGCCTCCTCGGCCGAGTCCAGGTAGCGGGCGGTGCGGCCGATCACGACGGCGAGCTCGACCTCCCAGTCGGTCTTCCGGCTGCCGCGTGGCACCAGCACGGTGTCCTCGGGCCCGACGACGGTGTCGGGGGCCTTGAAGAAGAGGATCGGCTCGTCCGGGATCGCCGCTCCTGTCTCGGCGGCGTGGTCGTGGTAGTTCAGCCCGATGCACACGATCTTGCCGATCCGGCCCAGGGGCGGCCCGACCCGCAGGCCGTCCGCGTCGAGCGGGGGCAGGACGTCGGGCGTCTGGGCCGCTTCCCGCAGCCGGGCCAGCGCCGAGGCGTCGGCGAGGAGCTCGCCGTCGATGTCGGTGACGAGGCCCGAAAGGTCACGCAGGGTCCCGTTACGGTCAAGCAGTGCGGGGCGTTCCGACCCCGCCGTACCCACTCGAAGAAGCTTCAACGGTCCATCTCCCCTTGGTCGAGATCGAGCCCGTCGATGGGTTGCGGCCAGCGAAAGGCTTGGCCGATCCTCCAAGACATCCGATCACTCCGCAAGACCCTGTTCACACACTGGACCGGTGCCCCCGTTCGCCGCCGCCCCGGACCGCTCAGACGGCCGGTGCGACGGCGGCCTCCGCCGCCGGGGTCTCCCGGTAGAGGTACGCGCGCTCGACGGCGGTCCAGGTGGTGCTCGTGACGATGTACAGCGCAGCCGCGAGCGGCACGAAGGCCACGGAGAAGAGGGTCAGGAAGGACATCAGCGGCATGACCTTCGTCATCGCCCCCATGCCGGGCACGGGCTGTCCGTCAGGCCCCGTGGCCGGTGTCATCGGGTTCGCGGCCATCTGCCGCTTGGTGCGGCCGTAGTTGAAGGTGGCGACGGCGATGACGACCACGGAGAGCGCGAGGTAGACGAGCCCCTGCTCACCGAAGGGACCGCCGGCGGCGAGCGCGTCGTGCCAGCGTTCGCCGAGCGGGGCGCCGAAGAGTTCGTGGCCGAGCAGCGAGTTGGGTTCGCCGCCGATCCTCTGGCTGGAGAAGAGGTGGTACAGCAGGAAGAAGGCGGGCATCTGGAGCAGGCTCGGCAGGCAGCCGGAGAGGGGTGAGACCTTCTCCTTCGCGTGGAGCTCCATGAGCGCCTTCTGCATCCGGTCGGGGTTCTTGGCGTGCTTCTTGCGCAGTTCGGCGATCTGCGGCTGGAGCTTCGTGCGGGCCTTCTGCCCGCGCGCCGCCGCCCGGGAGAGGGGGTGGACGGCGAGCCGTACGAGGGCGGTGAAGAGGATGATCGCGGCGGCGGTGGACGCGTGCTGGAAGAGCGGCTGGAGCAGGTCGGCGAACGCGCCGACCAGGCTCGCGAAGGCGGACATGAAAGCGGACATGGGTGAGCCCTCCGGGGGTCTCGTCGTGCCGGGGAGTAAGGAACTCGGCAGGACGACCCGCGCGGAAGGTCGTGGAAGGTGCGCCCTCTACGCGGCCGTCAGGAGGGCGGCCCCGGGCGCTCGGGGCCTGGTGCGTCCCCGGGCGTCGGGGTCGCGCTGCGGGAGGAACGCGGTGCGCTTCTCGCGGTCGCGGATGGCGGTGCGCACTCTCGTACGGGGTACGGGGGCGGCACAGCGGGCGCTGATGACCGAGCAGACCACGAGCGCCGAACCGGCGGCCGCGGTGGCGGCGAGCGCGAAGGCGGCGGAGAGGCTGCCGCCTTCGGCGAGGAGGACCTCGGTGAGGAAGAGGACGAGGAAGGCGGCGGGGCGGAAGAGGCGGACGACCGCACGGCGTACGCGGTTCATGTCGTCGTTCATCGGCCCTCCCCCTTCGCTTCGTACCCGTTCGTGTCCTCCAGCCGTTATACACGATCGGCCACCGGCGGCCGAAGGAGCCGGTGAAGGGGGCGGGCGGCCGACGGCCGAAGGAGCCGGCGGACGATCCCGGGAAGTGGCTGCGGAGCGGCGCTCGTGCCCACGGTGGGCGTCCTGTTCCGGAGGGAGCGCCGAGTGTTTCCCCCGCGGTCCTCCGGCCTTCACCAGCGCTCCGGTCCCGCTCTCTCTCACCTCACGCCCGTCCCGCAGTACCGTGTGGTCCATGCGCCCCGACACGCCTGCCGACCACATCGCCGAAGCCGAGCGCCTGCTGCGCACCGCGGCGCAGTACCCCGAGGACGACGAACCGCTGCTCCTCCAGGCCGCGGCCCATCTGGAGCTCGCCGGTGAGCGCGCCCGCGCGAGCACCCTCTACGACGAACTGCTCGGCTCCGCCGGGACCATCGAGCACCCGCACCTGGTCAAAGCACTCAAAGCGGCCAATCTGTGGGAGTACGGTCACGAGGCGGAGGCCCGCGCGATCATCGACGGCATCCGCGCCGCCGGCCCGCTCGAGGCGGCGCCGTGGGAGATCGCCGCGGAGACACTCGAAGCGCACGACGAGCTGGAGGCGGCCCACGACTTCTTCTCGACCGCGCTGACGCTCCTCATCGCGCCGGGTGAGGACGTCCCGTACGCCACCCAGTCGCTGCTGATCGGACGGCACCGGGTGCGCAGGCTCATGGGCGTCACGCACGACGCCTGGGACGAGCTTGCCGACGCGCTGCACACGGCCGCCGTCCCCCTCGACGAGCTCCACGACCCGAAGCGTCTGTGGGCCCTCGGCTCCTCGGACCCGGGCGAGCTGCAGGCGGAGATCACCCGGCTCCGTGCCGAACTGGGCACCTACCGCAGTGCGCTGTCCCGCCCGTTCCCCGTCGCGGTCCTGCACTGGCCCGAGGAGGAGCTGCGCGAACTCCTCACCGCCTACCCGGAGCTGGCCCAGGAGTACGTCTCGCACGCGGACCATCTGGCCCGCCTGGAGGCGGCGCTGCGGGATCTGCACGCGACGGGTACGCCCAACCTCGGCATGGTGACGGGCACCGTCCCCTCCTACGAGGCGTTCGCCGCGTCGGAGGCGGCGTCGCCGTCCGACCCCGATCTGCTCCCCCAGTACGCCACGACGCTGGCGGCCCGTGGCCGCGCCGTCCCGTGGCCCCCGGCGCGCAGTGCGGCGTGCTGGTGCGGCTCGGGGCGTTCGTACCGCGAGTGCCACGGCGCGGGCTGAGAAGGGGCCGCTCCCGTCATCTGCCCGCGAACACGTTCCGCAGGTCCTTGTCGAGCTGCTCGGCGGCCTCCGCGGTGTCGGGCCTCGTCCGGCCGAGCAGCGCGTGCACATGGGTCTGCAGCACCTGCGTGAACGCGCCGTAGTACGGGGTGCGCGGCCGCTGCACCGCCTCGGTCAGCGCCTCGCCGAGGATCCGGATGTACGCGGCACGCGCCTCCGGCGTCTGCCTCTCCGGCGCACCCTCCCCGGTGGCCGCCGCCCTGGGCACGTCACCGGCCGGCCGGAGCGCGGCGGCGACGCGGGGCCAGCAGGGCTTCGCGGTGCTCTCGTACACGGAGGCCCGGGTCGCCGCGAAACCCGCGTCGAGCAGGCAGCGCTCACTCTCCCGTGAGGTCAGGAAGGTGATGAGCGCGCGGGCGTTGGCGGCGCGGGGCGAGTCGGCGGTGACGGAGGTGACGGCGAGGTTCTGTCCGCCGAGCACGGCCTTCCCCGGCAGCCGGTTCACCGCGTACTGCTCCGCGCGGCCCATCAGACCCGCCAGCGCCCCGTACGCGTACGGCCAGTGCCGCAGGAAGACGGCGCGGCCCTCGGCGAAGTCGGTGAGGGACTCCGTCTCGTGGGAGCTGGTCGCGGCGGGCTGGACCTGGCCCTGGCCGACGCGGTCGAGGAGCTTGTCGAGCCCGTCCTTCAGCTTCCCCGCGCTGGAGCGGTACTTCCCCTCGCTGTCGGTCAGCTCCACGCCGGCGTCGGCGAACGCCTCGACGGTGTTGACGGTCAGCCCCTCGTACGGCGCCAGTTGTGTGGTCCAGCCCGCCCTCTCGTCGGCGCTCACCGGGTTCAGCCCGAGGGTCTTGACGGAGGAGTAGAGCTGGTCCCACGTCCAGTCGTCGTGGGGCTGCTTGTCCACCGTGATGTCCGCTGCGGTCAGCAGGTCGGGCCGGTAGTAGAGGAGCCCCACGTCGGTGTTGAAAGGCCGGGCGTAGGAGCGGCCCTTCCAGACGGTCGTGGCGTGGACCCGGCGGATGAAGTCACGCTCGTCCTCGGCGGCGACGCCGGTCTCCGCCACGGGCAGGGGGCTGATGAGTCCGGCCTCGGCGAATTCGGGGATCCAGGTGATGTCGAGGTTCACCACGTCGTAGCGCGCACTGCCGGACTGAAGGGCGCCGAGGAGCTGGCTGCGCTGCTGGTCGGCGGCGCCGGGCAGCTCGACGAGCTTGGCCTGCTCGGCCTTTGACCCCGCGTGCCGGCGGTTCCACTCCTCTATGAGCTGCTGCCGCACACTGCCGGAGCCGGTCACGTCGAGCCCGCTGGCGACGATGATCGGCCCCTCCGCCGCCTGCCCGCCCTGGCCGGACGGCACCGTGCCCCCGGGCCCTCCCGTACAGGCGGCGGAGAGGAACACGAGCAGGCCGACGGCGACGGCGGCCCTGGCCCGGCGGCGGCCCGTGTGACGGTGTCCGTAGGTCATTCCGCGTCCCCCGTACCGGCTTTGGCGACCTCCGCCGCCAGTTCGACGGCGATGTCGGCGGCCGGGTCCAGACACCGCCCGCCGCTCGCTGCGGCGAGGCGGTCCCCGAGCCGGCCGTCCGCGCAGGCGCCGCTCTGCAGCGACACCGTCACGATCCGCACGAGCGGCGTCCCCGCCGCCTTCGCGACCAGTTCCTTCCGCTCGTCCTCCTCGACGGCCTCGAGGTCCTCGCCGTCGGTGACCAGGACGAGGAGCCTCGGCTGCTCCGCGTCGGTGGTGCCGTTGCGCAGGGTGTCGAGCGCATCGCTCAGGCCGTCCGCGATGCGGGCGTCGAAAGCGGCGGTCCTCGCACCGGTGACCGCCTTCTGCGCACCGTCACCGTCCCCGGTCCGCAGCCCGAACGGCACGTGGTCCGTGGCGGGCTTCCCTTCCTCCACGGCCGCCAGCCAGACCCCGTACGCGTCCTTGGCGCCCAGGGAGCTCATCGAGCGGGCCACGAGTTCCTTGGCGCCGCCGGTGCCGTCCCAGACCCGCTTGTCCGCCGTCGAGGTCGAGTTGTCGAGGAGGTAGAGCACCCGGCCGGGCCCGAGCGCCCCTCGGTAGCGGTTGAGGGCGTCGTTCAGCGACGCGGACACGTCGGTGCTCGGGCCGGTCGCCGGGATCTGTTCGCGTACGGCCGTCGCGTTGTCCTCGGACCGCAGCACCGAGCCGGCTCCGGGCGGCGCCGGGCCGCTCTCCCCGGCGCCCCGGAAACCGTCGTCGGTGAAGGCCTTCTGCGCGTCCGGGTCCGTGGCCAGCCAGTCGTGGAACTCCTCGACGGCCGCCTTGCGCTCGTCGGCGTCACGGTCGGCCCCGGCCCAGGTGACCCGCACGAAGGGCAGGTCCAGCATCGGCACGTCGGAGGGGTAGTGGGCCACCCGGTGGGCCAGTGCTTCCGTCGTGCAGTCGGGTCGGCCGGCCTTGCCCGCCGACAGGTTGAACTGCGCCAGGGTCTGCTCCGGCACGAGGACGGCGGCCTTGTCCTCCAGGCCGTTGTTCGAGGACCTGGCCAGCGCGCACATCAGCTCCCTGGCGGTGGAGGGCATGCGCGGCAGGGCCTGCGCCATGCGTGTCTCCACCGTGGACACGTACCCGGCGCGCGAGGCGGTGTAGAGCGCGTCGGTGGCCAGCAGGGCGCCCTCGGTCCCCTCGGGGTCGGGGCGCAGGATCTCGGCCGGCTGTGCCTCCTGGAGCGCGGAGACGATCCTGTTCAGCGGATCGTCGGTCTGCAGGGACTGCGCCAGCCGCATGGTGTCCGGTACGCCGAGGACCATCGGTGTGTAGGCGACCGGACCGAGCCGGTCGAGGTCCACGACGCTCTTGGCCACGTCCGCGGCGGGCTCGCCCGTCCCGGTCGCGGCCGCGGTGGTGCCGCTCGCGCCCCCGGCCGTCGCACGCTGCCACGCACTGCCGGCCGCCGGGATCCAGATGTCCGGCTGGGCACCGACGTCCCGCTGGGGCCGCAGGCAGTCGCCGGAGGGCGGGCAGGCTGCGGGCGGCGCCTGCCAGAGCGAGGAGGACCTGAAGGCCTCCACGGCGTCGGTGGCCTTGGCGTCGTACACGGTGATGCCGACGGTCCGGCAGCCGGCGTCGTCCCGCTCCAGGTAGGCGTCGGCGGCCTTCTTCACGGTGGGCCGCAGATCGGGGTCCGTGAGTACGCGCAGCTCCAGGGGCGAGCCGCAGTCGTCGCCCTGGGTGGGCCCCAGGAGGAACCACGCCCCGGCCCCGGCGAGAGCGACGACACCCGCCAGGACGACCGCGGTCGTGCGTGTCATGCGACCGACCAGGGCAGACAGCGCGCGTCGCACGGAGGCAGCCCTCCGCTTCCTTCCCGTCGCGGCCACGGCCTGCGGGGCGTCCGCCGGAGGCGGTGGACCCGAGGAGGGCGACGGAGCCGGGGAGGTGGAAGGCGGCCCGGCCGGGGAGGGCGGGAGCGGTGGGGCCGGGGCGGGCGCGGGCTGCGAAGGCTCCGGGAGCGCCGCGAGTGCGAGGACCACGTCGTCGCCGTGCCGCCGCTCGTCCGGGATCCACGGGTGCCCGTCGACGGCCTTGAGCGGCGCCATCGCCCGGCGTATCCCGGTGACGATCCGGGTGAAGGTGACGGGCTCCCCCTCGCCCGTGGTCAGCAGCCGGTGGAGCGCCGCCGTGAACTCCGTGCCGGTGCCGGGATCGCCGGGCGGGATCTCCACCCCCGGCTCCGCGGCGGTGAGCAGGGCGAAGTTCTGCCCTGCGGCCGGGCTGAAGGCCGCGAGCGCGTTGCCCGCGAAACAGCAGTCGAGGATCACGACGACCCAGTCGGCCCGGGAGTTACGCAGCTCGGGCATGACGTCGTCACGCCAGGAGAGGGTGTCGACGAAGGGGTGGTGCCTGTCCCTGGTCACCCGGGAGTCGGTGAACATCAGGTTGAGGTCGCTGCCGTCGGGGCGCACGATGCCGTGCCCGGCGAAGTAGACGACCAGCAGTCCGTCCACCCCGTCCCGTGCCGAGCTCAGCGCGGCACGCACCCGCAGCGGGGAGACGGTGGCCGACGGACCGCCCTGGCCGGGGACGACGACGAGGTCCTCCGGGCGCATCACCCCCGTGGTGCCGTCGGTCAGGGCCTCGCGCATGAGGCGGAGATTCGTGGCGACGGCCGGAAGGTCGTTCCGGGTGCCCGTGTAGTGCTCCACCCCGATGAGCACGGCTCTGTTCCGCTTGGCCCCGTTCTCCTCGCCGCGCGCGTTGTACGGCGGCACCGCTGCTAGACCTCTCCGGACTCGTCGCCGCCCGTTCGGTTGTCCCCGCCGGACTCGGGCCCCGCGTCAGGGCCGCCGTCCCGGCCGGCGCCGGGTGCGGTGTCACGGTCGGTGTCGCGCCTCAGGTCGGAGCCCGGGCCTTCGGGCGGTCCCTCGAGCGTGACGCGGGGTGTCTCCTCGGGGTCGGCGAACCGGCGCCGGTTGCGCAGCCAGGTCTCCACGGACCGCCAGGCGTTGTCGGCCACGGAGCGCGCCAGCTCGACGGAGACGACCAGGATGATGTCCTGGATCAGCTCTCCGCCCATCGCGTCGACCTGTACGGCCGAGTCCTTGTGCTCCAGGGCGAGTTCGTTGCGTTCCAGCGCGTCCTCGAGGACCGGCGCCTTCTTCAGCCAGGCGCGCAGGGCCTTGAGGTCGTCGCGCCGCGTGTGCGTCCCGACGAGGCTGATGCGTAACTCGATCTTCTCCCGCCCCTGATCCTGCCCGCCCGTGCCCGCCCCGTCCGTCATGCCTGCCCCCATCGGCCCCGTCGACCCCGTCATCCTCGCCCCGCGAGGGACGGGCCACTGAACACGAAAGTATTTCACGGGTGTTGACACAGGGCACCCCTTTGTCCCGCTTCAACTGACGGCCGTTGCGCGGAAGGCCGTTGCGCTGAAAACAGTTGCGCGCACACCGATCACTTCCGCGCCTGCCGGCAGTCATGAGCACTGAGAGACTCGCGAGCACCTCGTGGTGCTCACCACGACCGACTCACCGATGGGACACGCGACATGACCGAAGCAGTGAAGGGCCCGGCGAGCTACTTCCCCTCGATCGAGCAGAAGTACGGCCGCCCGGTCGCGGAGTGGAAGGACCTCATACGGTCCTCGCCCCTGACCAGACACATGGAACTCGTCTCCTGGCTCAGGACCGAGCACGGCCTGGGGCACGGCCACGCCAACGCCCTGGTCGCCCACACACTCGCGGAGGGGAAGTAGGGCCGGGCGGGGCCGGCTTCAGGTCCCTTCCCCGGGGAGCGCCTGCTCCGACCAGACGGTCTTGCCCTCGGCGGCGTACCGGGTGCCCCACAGCGAGGCGAGCTGGGAGATGATGAAGAGCCCCCGCCCTCCCTCGTCGACCGCTCCGGCGTACTTCATGTACGGGGCGGTGGTGCTGCCGTCCCGGATCTCGCAGGTCAGACCACGGTCGAGGATGAGGCGCAGCTCCACCGGAGGGCGTCCGTAGCGCACGGCGTTGGTCACCAGCTCGCTGACGATCAGCTCGGTCGCGTCGCCCGTGTCGCCCTCCAGGTGCCAGTCGGCCAGCCTCTTGGACGTGAGGCGGCGCGCGGTCGCCGGGGCCGTCTTGTCGTAGGGGAGCTCCCAGGCGGCGTACCGGTCCGCGGGCATGGCGTGGGTACGGGCCAGCAGCAGGGCCGACCCGTGGAGGTCCGGGCTGTCCGGCAGGGCGTAGGCGACCGCGTCGCACAGGTCCCCCATCGGCCGGTCCGTGGGCATGAGCGCCTGGCGCAGCGCACCCGAGGTGGGCTGGGCGTGGCCCCGCAGCGCGTTGCTGTGGAGCGCGAGCAGGCTGCCCTCGCGCAGTCGGAAGGAGACCGCGGCGACGGGGCTCCGGTCCGAGGTCCCCAGCGCCGGCCCCACGGGCAGGCCGACCACGAAGGCCGCGCCGTCCGGTTCGACGACGAGGGGGGCGGGGTGGCCCGCGGAGGCCACGGTGCACATCTCGGTGAACGGGTCGTACACGGCGTACGCGCAGGTCGCGCCCAGCGGCTCCTCGTGCAGCGGGTCGCTCTGCGGCAGCTGGGCGCGTTCCACCGCCAGCCGCGCCGCCGTGTCGTACAGACGCGCGAGCAGCTCGTCGGGCTCCAGGTCCAGCGCGGCGAGGGTGTGGACGACGGTGCGCAGCTGCCCCATGGTGGTGGCCGCGTGGATGCCGCGCTCGGCCACTTCCCCGATGACGAGGGCCGTACGGGCCCCGGACAGGGCGATCGTGTCGAACCAGTTGCCGGCGACCCCGCCGGGCAGCAGCAGGTGGTCCGTCTCCACGGCGGGCTGCGGCACGGGGCGTTGCGGCAGCAGCCGGCGCTGGAGGGCGCTGGCGATCGTGTACTCGTGCACGTACCGGCGGGCGTTGTCGATGTTGAGAGCTGCCCGGGACGCCATCGCCGCCACCACCGGGACGTCCTCCTCGGTGAACGGCTCGGAGTCACCGCACCGGTAGAGGCTCACCAGCCCGAGGACCGCCCCGCGCAGGGTCAGCGGCGCCAGCAGCAGCGTGTGCGCCCCGATCTTCCGGATGGAACCGACGCGCGCGGCGTCGGCGTCGGCCCAGGGGGCGTCCGCCAGCGGAAGAACACGGATACGCAGGTCGGTCAGGGCCCTCTGGTAGGGGGTTCCGGGCAGCACGGACCGGACGTCCCCGACCGGGTGCGCGGCCTGGCCGGTACCCCCGTACGCGGCACGGCGCAGCGGTACGTCCAGGGCGAGCGGCCCGGGCTCGGGTGTCTCGCCGCGCAGGACCGAGTCGACGACCTCGACGACGCCGACGTCCGCGTAACCGGGAACCAGCGCCTCCACGAGGTCACGGCAGGTGGCGTCGACGTCCAGCGTCCCGCCCACGCTGTCGCGGACCGCGTCGAGCGCCGCCTCCCTGCCCCGGCGCCTGACCTGCTCGCTGATGTCGACGACGGAGACGGCGGCCCCCAGGACGGTGCCGTCGTCGCTCTGCCGCGCACCGCGCCCCTCCTGGAGCCGGAACGCCGTCAGTGCGAAGGTCCGCCGTCCGCCGGGCAGGTCGCCGCGGCGGGCGCGGAACGGCCGGTCGACGCCGGGAACACCGGTGCGCAGCACCTCCCGTACGAAGGCCTCCACCCGCTCCGGTTCCTCGAAGGCGCACACCTCGCGGAACGGCCGTCCGCGCAACCGCTCGCTCTCGTCCGCGTCGGAGGCGGCGGAGGGGTCACTGATCCGCAGGAGGCGTAGCTCCGGATCGAGTACGTGCATGCGTACGCGTGCCTGCGTGAACATCACGTCCAGCAACGCCGTACCGACGAGGTCGCCGCCCTGGCCCGGCCCGGCGCTCCCGTCGGACGCGGACGCCCAGAAGGCCCAGCCCGCTCCCGCCAGCGGCTCCATCCGCAGCCCGGCGGGCCCGTCGCCGCCTCCGCCCGCGCGCGTGGTGTCGAGCGCCAGTACGTCCATCACCCGAAGGCCGAGCGCGTCGGCGGTGGCCGGACCGAAGCGCCGCTCGGCGGCCCGGCTCCACCCGGTGACCACTCCGGCGCCGTCCACGACCATCAGGGGCGCGTCAGCCATCAGCCCAGCTCCTTCGCCCCCTCACGGGACCCGGTACCGAGCCTCCGCACACGTGGACACGTACGCAATCAGCATCGGTCCCCGGCCCGCCGCCCGCTACCGGAGCCGGTGCGGTTCTCGCGGAAGGCCACGCGACGACGCCGCGCCGGACGGCGGAGGAGATGGTCACGGAGGCCGGGCGGAGTTCCCCTCCTTCGCGGAGGACGTCTACGCGCTGTGCGGGTGACCTGCGGGCGGTCAGCGCTTGTCAGCAGGCCGACGCCGTCTGGCGGCTGTCGTCCGGGGACGACGGTGCGGAGGACGCCCGCTCGGACAGGCCGCGCAGGAAGCCGATGGAGAAGACACCCGCACCGGCCATGACCGCGGCCGCGCCGACCGCCGCGACGCCCAGCCCGTGGGTGAAGGCGTCGCGCGCGGCGGTCAGGACGGCGTCCGCCGTCGCGGCCGGCAGCTCCCCCGCGACCGCTGCCGCGCCGCCCAGGGTCTCGCGTACGGCGTCGGCGTGCGGCAGCCCCGCGGGCAGGGCGTCGGCCATGTCCCGGCTGTAGACCGCGGCACCGACGGAGCCGAGGACCGCCATGCCCAGGGCCCCGCCCAGTTCCTGCCCCGACTCCAGCACGGCCGCCGCCGATCCGGCACCCTCCGGAGGGGCCGCGCCCAGGGCGAGTTCGTTGGCGAGGGTCATGGCGGCGACCAGCCCGCCCGCATAGACGGCCGCGCCGACGAGTGCGAACCACAGGGGCGAGTCCGCACGCAGCTGTGTCATCCAGAGGAATCCGCACGCGGCGACGAGGAAGCCGCCCCCCATGACGTGAGCACGGTCGATCCGCTGGGCGAGCGCGGCACCGGTGGGTGCCATGAGGGCCACTCCGGCGGCCGGCACCAGGCTCCACAGCGCGGCGGTGAGGGGGCTCTGGCCGAGCACGGACTGCAGGTACTGGGTGAAGAAGACGGCCATCCCCACCGTGGCGAACATCGCGAGCAGATTGGCGAGCACCGGGCCACCGAAGGCACGCCGCCCGATCAGGGCGAGGTCGATCATCGGGTGGGCAAGGCGCCTCTCGCGGCGTACGAAGACGGCACCGAGCGCCAGCCCCACGGCGACGCAGATCGCGGGCAGCGGTTCGTAGCCGTGCCGGGCCCACTCCTTGATGCCGTAGATGACCGCGAGCAGGGCGCCGAGCGAGAGCACGGCACCGGACAGGTCGAAGCGGCCCCGGGCGGTGGTCGCGGTCTCCGGGACCAGGAAGGGCACCAGCACGAGCAGCAGCACCATGGCGGGCAGGTTGATGAGGAACACGGAGCCCCACCAGAAGTGTTCGAGCAGCAGCCCGCTGACGACCGGCCCCAGCGAGATACCGGTCGTCATGACGCCCGTCCAGATGGTCACCGCCTTCCCGCGCTGCTTCGCGTCGTGGAAGAGGCTGCGGATCAGGGCAAGGGTCGAGGGCATGAGGGCGGCGCCCCCGAGCCCGAGCAACGCACGTACGGCGATGAGCACTTCGGCGGAGTGCGCGTACGCGGCCGCCACCGAGGCCGCGCCGAAGACGACGGCTCCCGCGAGGACCAGCCTGCGCCGCCCGATCCTGTCACCGAGCGAACCCATCACGATGAGCAGGCCGGCGAGCACGAAGCCGTACATGTCCAGGATCCACAACTGCTGTGTGGCGCTGGGCTCCAGGTCCTGGCTGACGAACGGGATCGCGAAGTAGAGGACGGACACGTCCATCGAGACGAGGAGCAGGGGCAGCATCAGGACGGCAAGGGCGGTCCATTCCTTGCGGCCCGCGCGGGGGCCGGGTGTGTTCTCCATGCGTGTGTTCTCCATGCGTCGTACCGAAGCCGGATCCCCACGTACACCGCAAACAGCTGCCTAGTGCACCAGGCAGAAGGCCCAGCTGAGCAGGGCACGACGCGTCCAGGTGCACTAGTACGCTGGCATCATGACCACCGAACCGCCCTACCTCCGCATCGCCGGGGAGATCCGCCGCCGTATCGCCACGGGTGAGCTCGGTCCCGGCGATCCGGTCCCCTCCACCCGCCGGATCACGCAGGAGTGGGGCGTGGCGATGGCCACCGCGACGAAGGCCCTCGGCGCACTGCGCCAGGAGGGTCTGGTGCGGGCGGTTCCCGGCATCGGCACGGTGGTCGCGGAGAGCGGCGGCCGGGAACGCGCCACACCGCCCGGCCGGCAGCTCAGCCGCGAACGCATCATCCGTGCGGCGATCGAGCTCGTGGACACGGAGGGCCTCGCAGCGCTCTCGATGCGGCGCGTCGCGACGGAGTTCGGCACCTCCACGATGGCGCTGTACCGCCACGTCCCGAGCAAGGGCGAGCTGGTCCGCCTGATGGCGGAAGCGGTGTTCGGCAGCGGCCCCGCCGGCCCACGGCCGACGGGCTGGCGCCCACTGCTGGAGCGGGAGGCACGCTGGCTGTGGAAGCAGTACGAACAACACCCCTGGCTGGCCCGGGCCATGGCCCACCTGACCCGCCCGATGGTCTCCCCGAACGCGATGCTCTACGCCGAGCGCGTCCTGAGCGCCCTGACCGGCCTGGGCCTCACCCCGGAGCAGATGCTGCACATCCACCTCACGGTGCTCGGCTACGCCCAGGGCCTCGCGATGGCCGTCGAGCTGGAATCCCAGGCACGGCAGGACAGCGGCATGGCGGCGGACGAGTGGATGACCTCCATGGAGCCACGCATGGACGCGCTCCAGACACCCACGGCCTACCCGGTGCTGTCCACACTCTTCGGTTCGGACAGCTTCGACCTGGAACTGGGCACCCTCTTCGAGTTCGGGCTGGGGCGGGTGCTGGACGGGGTGGAGGTGCTGGTGGAGGGGGTCCGGAGGGAGGCGGGCGCGGAGTGAGGGCTTGATGCGCCGTCTCACATCAGCCGTTGGCCGAATTCGCCGAGCATTCCCCTATGTCTCACCTTTGCAATACGATCACATTCAACAATTAGCTCCGGGCCGTTCCCCCCACGCAGGCCCCGTTCCGTCTGTGCGAGGAAGCCCATGCCGCCCTATCAGCCGTCCTCGGACTGGCAGTACGAGATCCCGACGGCCGGCAGCAAGAAGCTGCCGCCCGCCGCCCGCTACGTCGAGTCGCTGACACACCAGGGGTACGGCTTCGAGGCGGCGATTGCCGACCTCGTCGACAACTCCATCGACGCGGGTGCGCGCAACGTCGTCATCAGCTTCCTGCGGGACGAGGACCGCCTGGTCAGTCTCCTGGTCGTCGACGACGGGCGGGGCATGAACGACGACACCCTCGACACCGCGATGACGGTGGGCGGCCGGCAGGAGTACGAGGAAAACGCGCTAGGCCACTTCGGCGCGGGCCTCAAGGCCGCGTCCCTCTCGCACGCCGACTCGCTCACGGTGATCAGCCGCACCAAGCGCAGCCCGTCCACCGGCCGCCGGTGGCTGACGGCCCGCGCCCAGGCCGACTTCACCTGCGACATCGTGGACCCCGGCTACTGCCAGGACCTCGTGGACCGCTACGACGGCCTGATCGAGTGGCACGGCACCATCGTCCGCTGGGACAAGGTCCGGGCGTTCGACACGGTGACCGCCGGGCAGGCCGACCGCTACCTGAACGACGCGATCGAGAAGCTGGAGACCCACCTCGGGCTCCATCTGCACCGCTTCCTGGCTGACGGCGCCTTCAACATCGACATCGTGGTCGAGGACGTGACGACCAAGGAGGAACTGGACCACCGAGGCGTCGAGCCGATCGATCCGTTCGGCTACCGTGTCCCCGGCCGGGCCGGGTACCCGCGTACGTACACCGCCCCCGTCGAGGGCGTCGGTGATGTGGCGTTGACCGCGCACATCTGGCAGCCGAAGTCCCCGTTGGTCAGCTTCCGCGGGATCGGACCGCTCGCCGAGCGGCAGGGCTTCTACATCTACCGCAACAACAGGCTGGTGCAAGCCGGTGGCTGGAACAGCACCCGCAGCGCCGAGGGGCACCTCGCACTGGCCCGTATCGCGATCGACCTGCCGTCCGAGGCCAACGACGTCTTCAGCCTCACGGTCAAGAAGGACGGCGTGACGGTCACCCCGGCCTTCGCCCGGGGGCTCGAACAGGCCACGGACGCGGCGGGGCACACCTTCGGCGAGTACGTCCAGGAGGCACAGACGACGTACCGGGAAGCTGCCAAGCGGGTCACCGAGGTGACGCGCGACGCGGTCATCCCTGCCGGGAAAGGGCTCGACCCGAAACTGCGGCGGACCCTACGGGACGAACTGCCGGAGCTGGAGGGGGAGGAACCGATCACCTTCCGCTGGGCGTCCCTGGCACCGGACCTGTTCTTCGAACTCGACCGCGATGTGCGTGAGATCAGGCTCAACAAGCTGTACAGGACGGCCTTCAACGGCGGGCGCAGGGGCGGGCTCAACGATGCCCCGGTCGTGAAGAGCATGCTCTATCTGATGGTGGAGGAGATCTTCCAGAAGTCCCGGGTCCGGGCCACGCGCGCCGACAAGATCGCCCTGTGGAACAGCGTCCTGGTGACAGCGGCACGCTGCGAAATGACCCGCTGATCCCTGCCGCGTCCCACTCGTGCCACGCCTTCGAGAAAGCCGTCTCGCCATGACCGACCACCTGTTCAACCTGCACGGCGACGTCCTGGCGGCCATGCGCCGGGGACCGAAACCATTCGCGAAGCTTGCCTTCGTGCTCTCGGAGGCGGCGGAACCGGCCGACATCGACCTCGGCCACTTCAGGGAGCGGATCATCGCGGCCGGCCCAGGGGACGAGCTCATCGCACTGTGGCACCGCACGCTGACCGCCTGGGACCTGGCGGAGCAGTCGGACTGGTCCGATGCCCCGCCCCGGACGGACGCCCGGCGAACCGACACCTACGACCGCCTCGGCTTCGGTGCGGACCTGCGCAAAGCCCTGGACGAAGCTGTGCCGGTGTTCAAGGAGCCCGGGGCCACCGTCATCAGCAAGGAGTTCACGTCCTGGTACTCCAGGGACACCGCGGCGGCACGCGCCTTCTACTGGAACTCCTACGAGCAGACACTGCGCCGCAAGGGCTGGTCGGACGCTGCCGTGTCGAGCCTGGACGAAGCCAGCCACGCCGTGGTCGAGCGTCTCTCCGACCCCACCCGCGCCGAGGCATACGGGGCCAGGGGCCTGGTCGTCGGCTATGTCCAGTCGGGAAAGACTGCCAACTTCACCGGTGTCACCGCGAAGGCCATCGACGCGGGCTACCGCCTGGTCATCATCCTCGGCGGCACCCTGAATCTTCTGCGGAGCCAGACCCAGCGCCGACTGGACATGGAGCTGATAGGGCGGGAGAACATCCTGAGGGGCGCCGACCCGGCTGACACGGACGCGCTCGTCGGTGTCGACTACCAGGACGACGAGGACTGGCCCGCGAAGTTCGTCAGCCACGGCGGCCGTCCGTCCACGCTCGGTGCCTTCGACATCGAGCGCCTCACGACGCGCGACGACGACTACAAGAGCTTGCTGAACGGCATCCGCACGCTCGAATTCGAGAAGCAGGCCCGCACGCAGCCGCTGTACGATCCGGCCAACCTGCACCACGCCGCCGCACGCGTGATGGTCGTGAAGAAGAACGCGGACGTGTTGGAGAAGCTGCTCAGGGACCTCAAGAAGATCGGTCCGATCCTCTCTGAGATCCCGGCGCTGATCATCGACGACGAGTCGGACCAGGCGTCGGTGAATACGACGGATCCGAAGAAGTGGGAGAACGGCAAGGTCGCCCGCAAAGCGATCAACGGCCAGATCACGCAGCTTCTCAGCCTGCTTCCGCGCGCCCAGTACGTCGGCTACACGGCAACGCCCTTCGCCAACGTCTTCGTCGACCCGGGCGACGAGGAGGACATCTTCCCCCGCGACTTCCTGATCTCGCTGCCCCGGCCGGCCGGCTACATGGGCGTGCAGGACTTCCACGACCTCGAAGGCGAAGGCGCGGCCGAGGAAACGCACGTACGCGGTATCTACGACGACACCGGGGACCGGCTCCAGGAGGCTATGGACGCCTTCGTCCTCACTGGTGCGCTGAAGCTGTACCGGGCTGCTCGGGGCGTGCCCGAAGAGCCGTTCCGCCACCACACGATGCTCGTCCACGAATCCGTGCAACAGCGGGAGCACGCGTCCCTCGCTCTGCGGATCAACTCGATGTGGCACCGGTCTGCATACACGGGCCAGGAAGGTCACGCACGCCTCGCCACCCTGCTGACCACAGATTTCCAGTGCTTCGTGGACGACGGCCTGCCGACCCCCACGTCGTACGACGATCTGAAGCCGTACGTCTCCCGCGCCCGCCAGCTCATCAACTCGGGCGGCGAGCCCGTGATCATCGTCAACGGCGCCACCGAACGCGACTACGAACAAGCGGAGCTCGACTTCGACCGGACACCACACGTGTGGAAGATCCTGGTCGGCGGCACGAAGCTCTCCCGCGGCTTCACGATCGAAGGCCTCACGGTCACGTACTACCGCCGCACGACCCAGCAGGCCGACACCCTCATGCAGATGGGCCGCTGGTTCGGCTTCCGCCCCGGTTACCGCGACCTGGTGCGCCTCTACATCGGCCGCGAAGTACCGATGGGCAAGAAGAAGACCGTCGACCTCTATGAGGCCTTCGAGGCGATCTGCCGCGACGAGGAGACTTTCCGCTCCCAGCTCACCCGCTACGCCGCGCTGGTGGACGGCAAGCCGCAGGTCACGCCAGCGCAGATCCCGCCGCTGGTCTCGCAGCACCTGTCGTGGCTGAAGCCGGCGGCCCGCAACAAGATGTTCAACGCGGAGCTGGTGGAGATCCGGTCGCCAGGGCAGTGGGTGGAACCGACGGCGTACCCGACGAGCGCGGCGGACCTTCGGCACAACACGGAGGTCTGGCGGCCCGTCCTCGAAGGGCTGGCCCCCTCTCCGGTCACACTGAGGTGTCGCGCCCACGGCCGGGACGACAGCTACCAGGCAGTGCTCGGGACGCTCGACCACAGTGCACTCGTCGGGCTTCTGCGCGATCTGCGGTGGTCCACCCCCACCCAGTTCTCGCCCCACCTCGAGTCCCTCGTCCATGCAGGTAGCTCGATCGACGAATGGCTCGTCATCGTTCCGCAGCAGACCTCGAAGCGAAGCATCGAGGCGAGCATTCTCGCTTCACGTCCGCTCACATTGGCCGGCCGTACCCGACGACGGGGCGACTTCTTCGGCGCCATCAGTGAGCCCAAGCACCGTGGGGTCGCCTTGCGCGTGGCGGGCGCCCTGCAGGACTCCCAGGACCCCCTGGTCGAGTCGCTCGCGCGCCCCCGACGCGGTGTCCTGGTCCTCTACCCACTCGTCGAGGAGGAGCCTCGGCTCTCCTCCGACGGCGCGGTGGATCCCGGGAAAGTGGTCATGGCTTTCTCTCTGGTCGCCCCGACCTCCCCGGACGGCGAGCGGAGGAGTCTGGTGCGCTTCCGTGCCATCGATTCGAGCAGGAGCAATTTCGCCGTCATCGATCGTGAAGAGGACTCAGCGTAGGAAACTGGGCAGTGATGAGCACCGCCAAACCGTCCTCCCCTGGCGTCTCGGCCCGGATGAGCCGCCAGGCACGCCGCGACACCGCCCCCGAGGTGGCGGTCCGGAAGCTGCTGCACGCGACCGGCTACCGCTACCGCCTCAACGAGCGCGTACCGGGTATGTCCAGGCGCACCATCGACATCGCATTCACGCGGGTCAAGGTAGCCGTGATGATCGACGGGTGCTTCTGGCACGGCTGCCCCGAGCACGCTACGCAGCCGAGCGCCAACTCCGAGTGGTGGCGTCAGAAGCTCGATCGCAACATGGCGCGGGACATCGAGACGACCGAGCATCTCACCGGGGCGGGGTGGACTGTGCTGCGATTCTGGGAGCACGAGTCGCCCCGGGACGTAGTCGAACGCATCACAACCACCGTCAATTGCAGGAGGAAGCAGTGATGTAGAGATCGCGCCAACCACCGGGCACTTCACGCAGAGCCAGGGTGTTTGTCAGACCCTCCCACTAGTCTCTCCCGCAGGGCGACTACGCGGGGGAGACAACGGCATGCTGAGCGGAGACACTCTGACGTCGGTGGAGATATGCGCCGGGGCAGGGGGGCAGGCGATCGGATTGGAACAGGCAGGTTTCCGACACCTGGGCCTCGTGGAATACAACAGCGATGCCTGCCGCACTTTGCGTCACAACAGGCCGGAGTGGAACGTCATTGAAAAGGATGTTCGCGAATTCGACCCGGTCCGAGAACTTGCATCACCCCACGTCGACCTACTCGCTGGCGGGATTCCCTGCACGCCATACTCCGTGGCCGGCAAACAATTGGGCGCCGACGACCACAGAGATCTGCTCCCCGAAGTCATCAGACTCACCGCAGCCCTGCACCCAAAAGCCGTTATGCTCGAGAACGTTTCATCTCTGGTGAAAGGCGCCAGATTCACTTACACCCGAAAAGCTCTTGTGGACAAATTCGCCGAACTGGGCTACAAGGTCCAGATGGAGATCTTGGATGCACAACATTTCGGGGTCGCCCAGCGAAGGAAGCGCGCGCTGGTAGTCGCCACACGTAACGATGTCGTCCAGAAGTTCCAGTGGCCCATCCGTCTGTGGGAACTACCTCCGACCGTGGGCGAGACCCTGGAGACATCCATGGCTTCGAATGGCTGGCCAGGTGCGTCGGAGTGGGCTCGCCTCGCCAACGGCATAGCCCCCACACTTGTGGGCGGTTCGACGAACCATGGTGGAGGTGATCTTGGCCCTGACCGCGCCAAGCAGGCGTGGGCGAGGCTTGCAGTGAACGGCGACGCCCTCGAACTCGAACCTCCCGGCCCTGAGTTCCGCCTGCGCCACGGGGTCGGCCGAGGTGGGTGGAAGGGCTATCCGAAGCTCACGGCAGGGCAGGCGGCGATGCTCCAGGGCTTCCCCCAGGACTGGCACTTCACCGGCGGAAAAACCGCCAGGTACAGGCAGGTCGGCAACGCCTTCCCCCCTCCTGTGGCTCGTGCAGTGGCAGCGTCGATCATGAGCTCCTTGTCGGGCTCGCACGCCGACGAGCCGATGTGAAACCATACGGCCCAGGGCGGTGCCAGGCGTGCGATCGGTTCGAGCCAAACCTGGGAGCCACCGCCCGGCCAAGGTCTGTAGTCTGTCGGGCATGACCGCCAGCACCACAGCCGAGTTCAACGTCGTAGATCTCTTCGCCGGCTGCGGCGGTTTCACACAAGGATTCCACGAGTACGAGCCCACGCCCGGGAGCGGCTCCCCCTTCCGTTCCATAGCCGCAGTCGAGTTCGACAGAGCTGCAGCCTCCACGTATGCCGCCAACTTTGGTGAAGGCACCGCCAACGACGGCGATGTCTATCCGGGAGACATCAAGAGATGGGACCCTAACCCATACAAGGGTCGGGTCGACGTCATCCTGGGCGGGCCGCCGTGCCAGGGTTTTTCAGGGCTCGGCAAGGAAAACCCTCTGGATCCACGGAACAAGCTATGGCGCGAATACGTGAAGGTAGTCGCAGCGCTACAGCCGAAGATTTTCGTGATCGAGAATGTCGACCGGTTTTTCAGATCACCTGAATACAGGGCCCTACAAGGATCCAACGAACGAGGGTTGCTTCGCAATTACACCCTGACCGAGGGAATTCTCAATTCGGCCGACTTCGGCGTCCCCCAAGCGCGTAAGCGAGCAATCGTGATCGCCACACACAAGAGCCTACCTCCCCTGGGGCATCCGACACCCACTCACGAGAAGAAGAATCCGAAGAAAAATCCGGAACTATTCGACCCGTCCGGTCGAGCGGCCTGGGTCAGCGTGGAAAAGATCTTCGCAAACAGTGCATCGATTTCAACGACGTCACTTCCTGACCGAGAAGTGAAAATCCTCGGAGAAGCAATTTCCGGAACCTACCTGACACGCGATCTACATATCGGTCGACACCCTACACCCCTCTCGATGGCCAGATATGACGCCATCAGGCCGGGTGGAAACAGGAACGACCTGCGGGGAAAGTGGGTGGTGATAGATGGCGAGCGTACCCCGCTGTCGACCCCCAGTTGGGACGACCACAACAAAGGCTCCGGCGACGTGATGGGAAGACTTCGCCTCGAATCTCCATCAGTTACGATTCGAACTGAATTTTTCAAGCCCGAAAAGGGTCGCTACCTACACCCCACCGAGAACCGCCCGATCACGCACTACGAAGCCGCCACCATCCAAGGATTCCATGAGGAATTCAAGTGGTGCGGATCCAAGGTGCAAATTGCACGGCAGATTGGCAATGCGGTCCCGGTAGGCCTTTCGAAAGTACTCGCGGAGCACATTTACAAGCACTTGTCCGTTCATCGCTGACAGAACAGGTTCCACCACCCGCTTTCGGGAAGGACGGAACCTGTCGTCGCAACTACTGCGCGTTGGACCTGCTGCCGAAAAGCCCTCCACCCTGGGTGAGGATGCGCTGCTCCACATTGACAAGGCCTAGCAAGGCCGCAGAAAGTGCCTGCGGTGTCAGCAGCTCACTGACATCCTCCCGGCCGATGGCTACAGGCTCGCCGTCTTCAGTCCTCGCCACCAAGGTTCCGTTGAGGCTCTGCGCGTGCACGACGTGCGCAACGGCCTCCTCACCGTACACTCGCTGCACCAACCCCCTCACGTGGTCCGCCGTGGCCTTGGGCCACACGCTCTCCGACCAGTAGTTGAATTCCTGCTGGAACACCGGGTGAGACGAATTGAGGTGCACAACACCTCGATGCTCGGCCCCATCGACATCCTGCGTCTCATTCTGAGCGTAGCGCGCGAGGAATTTAGCCTCGCTGGAATCAAAAGGCTCCCACACGAATGCAGGGTAGCCGCCGCGCATCAGCGAGGTACTTCCGAGAGTAGTTCCGCTGCGCGTCGGCAAAAGAATCCGCTTGGACGTCGATTCGCTTTTGCCGGCGCCGTTGCCCCGAACCTCTACGCCTTCCCGTGTCCGCGCACCCGCCACAGCCACTGCTGCACCAGCAGGGACGCCACGTATCTTGCCCGCAGTGGTCGTCATCACGCGGGACGCCTTGAATCGCGAGTTGAGCCGATCAAGAATTCGCGAGAGGTTCTTACCCATCGAGCTCTCCGATCTGGCACTGCTCTGGGCACGTGCCTCTTCGAGAGCTTCCTTCAGTTGCTGCGGGAAGTTACCGAAAAACGTGTCCCCCCACTCATCCCACGGCAGCTCGGCACCACCCTTTGCCATGAGGATGTGCCGGGATGCTTGAGTCAACACTCCCCACTCTGTCGGGCGGCTGTCACTGAAGACGGGCGGGCGAAGGATCATCCAGGTGCGGCCCTTGATCTCATCAGTGATCCCGAACTGCCGGTACCGACTTTTACTATGATCGGCGTGGTACGCCTCGCCCTGATAATCGACGACGACGACCGGATGCTGTTCGATGTAGTCGTTGGTACCTTTGACCGGCGCCTCAGGCTCCGCTACATAAAACCATTCTGCGACAGTCCCGTGCTCGTCAACTGTCACTTCACCGGTCAGCGGCGTGCTCGGGATGTAGTGCCGCATCCCGTAGACGCGCCGAGGGCGCCAGACCACGGACCCGCCATCAGGCAACCGAACCGTCTTGTCCCTGGTCTCTCGCCGGCCGCTTTCCCCTTTTCGGTAGAGATCGACCACCGTGGTCTCCACCCGTTTTCCGTTGCTTCGCTCCGGAACCTCCATCAAACGTCCGTTCAGATACCGAACGAGGCCGTCCACGCTTTCACTCCGCGCCGGCTCGGGGTCTCCCATCCAGGTATCGCTTCGTTCTGAGGCTCCAAGGAGGACCATGATCGTGCCGTGGGTCATCCAGTCAGGCTTGATCCGACCCCAGTGGCAGCCGTGCTCCTCGTCGTCGTACGGAGGGACCACGTCCTGACGACCCAAGTAGCTCTCCCCATCTTCCGCGTACACGTCCCACTCCCGGAACGTGTAGCTGTCTCCTTCGCGACGGATCCACACCATGTAACCGTCAGGTTCCGTCTCGGTGTAGCTGATGACTACCACGCCGTAGGGATTCCATGGCAGCACTGACGACTTGAAGCCTTGACCGAAGTTCCCGTCGACCCCGATGGGCTTCCCACCACCACCGAAGGACGAGAGGAAAACAAGGAGATCATCGGGCGCCATTCCAGAACCGTCGTCCATGATCGTTCGGCGCAGCACGCCCTGGCTCTCGGCTGCTTGCTCCTCGATCCCGAAGTGGATGACCGAGGCGCCACTCTCCTCCGAGTTTCGCCAGGCCTCGCGGGCCCACTGATAGCGGCCACCGGCCTCGTAAGCCTGACGAATCAAATTTCCCACAGCCTCCGGGGGCACGTGGACACGCCTAGCCATGAGCGAATCTCCTCTGTCTCCCTAGAGCTGGGCCCTAGAAAACGCACAAGGGGTCGTCCCCTTGCTGATTCACCCTAGGCCAGGCGCCCTCCCGTTGCCCCTGAGTTGCACCAACAGGGCGTGTTGGAACGGGTCATGAATCGCCATCCGCCCTACCCAGTGGTCATCGGTGCGACGTGCGCCAGGAAACGGTGCAGCATCTGATCCGTGCTGCGTATGGAGCCCGTTTCGAGGACCGACAGAATCGCTGCCTCCTCCCGAAGCTCGGCTTCGCCCCGCCCTTCGCGCGATCTGCCGTGACGGCACTCGCGTAACAGGAAGCGCCTACGCCTGACTCCTGTTGAACCAAGCGCTGATCTAGATCGCTGTGCAACGGGGCCCTGTTTCCACTCGCACGCGTCGTCACTCATGGTGTGAGTGTGTGGGCCGCATCTGACACACCGCGCCGGCCGTGTCAACGTTCAATCGGCCGTGCTTGGGGGAGCGGTTCAGACGGGTGAGTCGGCCGCGAGCTCCGTGAACGCGACCCATGCGTGCGGAGAGACCGTCAGAGCATGCCCGAGCGTGTCCTTCGAGTCCCGGACGAGTACAGCCTCGGTACCGACGGCGATCTCGATGCAGTTGCCGCCGCCGCCACCGCTGTAGCTGCTCTTGAACCAAGCAAGTTCGGTGGTGCTCATAGCGCTCCTCGCATCTGCTCCAGCAGGCTCGTGGTGGCTTGATGGCTCAAAGCCTGCGAGCGCATCTTGCCATAGCGCTGAAGCATTGCGCTTGCGGCTTTTGGGTCGGTGATCAGCATGCTGCTGTCGTGAGCCTCGACGTAACCCACCCATTGGTTCTCTGCCGTCTCGGCCAGGGAGAGCGGGCCCTCGAAGCCCGAGTGATCCTCTTGAATCAGAGGCACTGCCTGAATCTCCACGTTACGCAGGCGGCCTACCGTGAGCAGATGGTCGATCAACGCTCGCGTGACCTCGTTGCCTGCCATACGCCTTTCCAACATGGCCTGTTCGATGATGAAGCTGAACGTTGTGTTCGGCCTCTCGGTCAGGAGACACTGCCGCGCCAGTCGGGCGGTGACCTGATGCTCGAACTGCTCCTCCGCGAGGGGCGGCAGGCGCCGTTCAAAGATCGCACGAATGTACGACTCGGGTTGCAGCAGGCCCGGGATCACGCTCGACTCGTACGAGAAGAGCGTGACCGCCTCTTCCTCAATGGCCGCCCACTGCAGGAACCACGACGCCAGCCCCACCTTCCGCGTCAGGCTCTTGGCCGCCGCCGCCAGGACCCGTGCTGCTACCGCTCCCAGCACCTCCTCCGAGCGGTCAAGCAAGTCTCTCGGCGGGAATCGCTTGCCTTGCTCGATCTTGGCGATGTACGCCGCCGAGTACCCGACGCGAGGGGCGAACTGCTCCTGCGTCAGGCGCGCTTCGTCACGCAGCGCCTTGAGTACGGCCCCGAACGTCTTGAGACTGTCAGAGGACTCCGGTTCGCCACAGTGTCCCCCGCCGCCGTTGTCCGAAGCCATGCCCGGCCACCCTTCCACTGCGCTGCGCCCGCCTGCGGGACCACCCATACCGCCGGCCACCAAGGGTTACGTACGGTGACCCTCCCAGTCCAGCCGGTGAGCAAGTACAAGACGATCTGTATCAGTGCCGTGCCTGCCGTCCGGCGTCACGCCCCTCCAGGCTGAGCCCATGCCAACACCCCCCACCCATCCGCCCGCCCCGGCACGCGAGTTCTTTCAGCGCTTCTCCGCCACCCGGCGCGGAGCGCGCCTCGCCCGGCTGCTTGCCGCGCTTCAGCTCATCGAGTGGGGGCACCCACGCGGGACGGGCGACCACGACGCGGTCACGATCGTGGTCGCGGAGCTCGCGGCGAACGCCGTACTGCACGGGCGCGTACCGGGCCGGGACTTCGCCCTGCTCGTCCGTCATGACGACACCCGGAGCGTCATCCGTGTCGAGGTATCCGATACCCGGTCCGAACTGCCCACGCACGTCATTCCCGCCTTCGACGAGGACCACGGTCGAGGGCTGGTGCTCGTCGACGCCCTCGCCGCCCGATGGGGCGTACATGACCGCGTCGGCCCAGGCAAGACGGTCTGGGCTGAGTACGCTCTCTCCCCAGGTCCTGGAAGTCCGGCGTCCGGTCAAGCCGCTCAGCGACGGAAGCCAGGCCAACAGCCCGCTCGCCTCTGAGCCAAGGCCCGCCGCCTCCTCACACGGACGCCCTGGCGGCTTCTGACCGTCGACGCCGAAACGCTCGACGCGCGAGAGGCCTACGCCCATACCCGCCGCCTCCTCACCGCGGACTTGGGCCCCGCCGCATCGGCCGCCCTGGAGCGGTAGCGGCTGCCGCTCGTCGCCAAAGCTCGCCACGACCACCACTGTTAAAATTTGAACGATTTTGTGGGAGTGGTGTGGCGGTCGCAGGCGAAGGGCCCAAGGGGAGACATGGGTAAGCGCAAGATCCAAGATGAGGCCGAGGTCATCCGGTGGTTCGAGGAAGGTCGCACCTACCAGTGGATGATCGACGAATACCGGCGCAAGTACGGCATCGACGCAGTCTCTTCGATGTGGGGGAACTTCAGGAACCGGAGAGGCCTCGACCGTCGCATCACTCGTGACGACGACCTCATCCCCTGGTTCGTCAGGGTTGAGCACCGCCACCTCTACCCGTTGATGATGCTCAGGGCAGAAGCACGACGCCGGGACGGACGCGAACTGACCGAAAGTGACCGTGCCCGTCTGGACAGTTGGCGGAGGACGCTCACGAAGGATGGTGTCGTGGTGCACTACGACCCCGACACCGCCGGCGGTTTCTCCTACGTCAAGCGACGAGCGGAGGACCACGACCTCATCCGACAGCCCGCGAGGAAGACCACCCCTCGGCGTCGGTCCGGTTGAGCTGCAGCATCTGACCGGCAGCGAGCGGCTTCCTGTACCTACGGCATCCCGTGGCGCGGCCACTCCCCCGGAGACGGGCACTGAAGCCGAGCAGGCAGGGGCTCCCGTCGGCCTACAAGCCCTGCCCGCCGAAGCGCCGCGCGCCCCTTATCACGACGCCCACCGCCAGGTGCAATCTGTGTAAAACCCATAGCCCTCTGTGATCGTTTGCTCTAGAGTCTGGCGCCTCACAGCAATCGATGTGCCGCAACTCGCGGCTATAAACAGGAATTGGGGCCACCTTGACGGTTCCTGCCCAGCCGGATCCACCTCAGGGTCCGCAGCCGTCCTCCGGCCGGTACTCCCGTACCGGGACCACCCGCCTGCTCTGTGCGGGCCCGTATCTCCAGGCGCGTTTCCGGCGGCGTGTCGTGGAGGAGCTGGTCGAGCACGACGGAAGGGCGGTGGCACCTTCGGTCGGGGTCGACGTGGTGCCCGTGCTGGCGCACGCGTTGCGGGCCCGCAAGCTCGAGTTACAGGCCGGCGGCTTGATCGCGCTCCTGTGGACCTTGTTCTGGCTGGCGGATCTCTACGGGGACGGTTTCGGCTGGATGACCTCCTGGAGCCTGGCCGACGCGTACGGCCAGAGCTACACGGAGCGGAAGTTCTTCCTCCCGACGGACCTGTTCGAAGAGGGGGACAACGTCCTGCGCTACCCGGGCTCCGGTGTCTGGGCGCTGAACTACGCGATCATCTGCGGACTGCTGTGGCTGGTGCGGAACGTGTCGGGGCGCGGCACCAGCGTGTACTCCCTGGACGGTCTGCTGCCTGCGGGCAGCGGCTGGGTCCGGCTCGCACCCTTGGCGCCCCGGCTTCTGCTGGCCCTGTACTGGGCAGCCGCGCTCGCCGCCCTGTGGAACGCTTCCGCGAACTGGATGGCCGTGGTCTTTCCGCTGCTGCTGGTCATTCCTGTGTGGAGGCACCGCAGCGCGGTGGAGGCGGTGATGTGCGACCGGCTCCGCGCGGAAGTCTTCGAGCAGGAGCCCCGGGAGGAGCTGACCGGTCCGGAATGGCTCCGGGAGATCGGCCTGGCCATCGACAGGGAACAGAACTCGGGGATCGTCCTGTACGAACCGGCCCGTCCGTTCGTCGGGTCCGGCCGTGCCCTGAAGCCCTGGTCTCTCGTGATGGACCTGCGCCGCAGGCCGGAAGCCGGCTCGGAGCCGCTGACCGCCGCCGGGGTGCTGAACTGCGTACAGGACCGGCTGGCCGATCTCGGCCGGCTTCCGGTTCCCCCGTCCGGTCTGGACCGCCTCAGGGAGGTGGAGATCGACGAGCTGGTCTACCTGCCGTCCGGACCTCCGAGGCACGAGGTCGACCACGGGGAGACCGCGACCACGATGCACCGGCTCGCGTCGGTCGGCGAGGGCGGCGAGGCACGGCGGCATTTCCTGCGGGTCCGGGTCAGCGCCTGGGAGCACCAGGTGGTGGTCTCGGTCCTGATCCGTGTGCACACTCAGGGCGAGTTGCTGGTGCTGGAGGTCGTCCCGCACGTACTGGACCCGCTCAAGCCGGAGTTCGGTCTCGTCGACGCCATTGTCGAACGGGGCCGCGAGTTTCCGGCGATCGCGGCGGGCCGAGCTCTGGTGACCGCGCCGGCCGCCGGGGTGGCGGCGGCCTTCTCCGCCGCGCGTTCGCTCGACAGCGCATTCCGCTGGGCGACGCGCCACGCCGGACACGTGCGTACGCCGGAGGCCTCCGCCGAGGGAGCTGCGGCGTCCGTACGCGAGATGGCCTCGGTGCGCGGCGAGTCACCGCTCCAGCAGATGGATGTGAGCCGCTACCTGCGGACCATTCAGGAGCGCATCGGTACGGGGGCTCTCCAGGCGCTGAGCGAGAAGGGCCATGACACCGGGCAGCTGGAACAGCAGATCATCCAGGTCACCAACGGCGGCGTCTACGTCGGGACGATGAGCGGCGGCGCGGTGGCGACGGGCCGAGGCGCCAGGGCACGGGCGGACGGGGCGTTGCAGCAGGTACTCGGCCGCCAGGACGCCCGGTAACGGCCGGCAGGAAGACCCCGTCCAGGAACGGCGGTCACGGGGACCGCCCCGGGGGCATCGCGGGGCGGCGGACAAGCGAGCAGGGAGCGGGGACATGGGCGGCGGAAACAGCGAGGCGGGGCGTGCGGGCCGGGAGCCGGGAGCCGACGAGGAGCCGACCGGTGCGGGACCTGATGATGCGGGACCGGCCGGTGCGGGACCGGCCGGTGCGGGACCTGATGGTGCGGAACCGGATGGTGTGGGACCGGCGGGTGGCATCGTCGTCGGCGAGTTCGACGGAGGGGCTCTCGCGGCCGGGCTGCGGGCGGAGGCCGAGGACGCCGGCAGGCGGATCGGCCGGCCGCGCGCAGGGGACGTGGCGCCGCCGCCCGTGGTGCCTCCGGTACCGGGCGGCATCGCCATCGGCCGGATGACCGGGGGCGCGGCGGCGTCGGGTGCTGGTGCGCGGTCCACCGACCGGTCCGAGCGGCTCATCGAGACGACGCCCCAATTGGTCGACGCGCTCCGGTTGTTGCGCGGCGAGTCGGGTGAGCTGCGGGCAGAGGCAGCCGAAGCCGAGCGGGAGATCCAGGCCACCGGCGGGGTGGAGCCGGGCCGGCTGCGGCGGCTGGCTGCGCTGGCGGGCCGGGCCGCCGGGTCCGTGGGCGGGCAGACGGCTGCCGGGGTGGCCTCCGGAGTGCTCACGGGAATGCTGTCATGAGGGGGTGGGATGCCAAGGGGCAGCTGTGGCAGCCCGCCCCGGCCCCGGACACCGGGCAGCCGCACGCCCTGGAACGGGGTCTTCGGATCGCGGCCGTCGCGCTGGCGGTGGCGGTGGTGGGCACGGTCGCCTTCGGGGGCGGACGGCTGCTGTTCCGCGACGACGAGGTGCAAGGGGTCGAGGCGTCCGCGGAGGCCACCCCCGGCGGGACCGTCGAGGGCGGAACCGCGCCGGGAGACCCCGGGAGCAAGGAAGGCGCCTCCGGGAGCGAGTCCCCCACCGCCGAGGAGCCACCGCCCGGCTATGTGGTGGAGGAGGATGCCGAGGGCTTCAGTGTGCAGGTCAGGGAGGGCTGGCAGCGCCGGGAGGAGCAGCGGGACGAGGGAGTCGTCGTCTACTACGAGACGGACGGCGGGGAGGGGTTCCTACAGGTCTACCGGATCTCCGAGCCGGGCTACACGCCGTACGACGCCTTGGCGGAGACGGACCGGCTGGTGGGCGAGGTCGAGGGCTACCAGCGTCTGAGACTGGACGACCTGGCTCCGGCCGACGGATCGCAGGCGGCTGAACTGGAGTACCTGGTGCCGCGCGAGAACGGGGTGGTCCGGCAGTCGCTGCTCAGGGCCTTCGTCGCCGAGGACGGGGTGCGATGGGTGATCCTGGTCGCCGGCCCTCAGGACGAGTGGGACGGCACGTACGCGGAACCGGCATCGGTGGCGGCCGACTCGTTCTGCCCGCAGGGCTACTGCCCGGCCACACCCTGAGCCCGTACGCACACCAGCGGCCATGGACCGGATCCGCCGCGCTCGCCCAGGGGCCGGGTGTCTGCCCCCCCTGGGCGGGGCAGACACCGTCGTGCGGTGGGAGTCGTCCCCCACGTCGTTTCCTGGAGAAATCCCGTGGAGCCCTCCCCTGGAGCCGTCCCGTGCAGTGCAGCCGTCCCCTGGGAGAGGTCGGCACGCCGGTCGGTTCCCGGGGCTTCCGGCAGCTGATCCGCGCGACTCCCCCGTCCTGGATCGCGCGCCCGTAGGCTCCCCGTTCCATGAACGTACTCATATCCGTCGACATGGAGGGTGTCTCGGGGATCGTGCACCCCTCCGAGACCAATCCCGATCGCTACGACTACGAGCGCGGCCGAGCGCTGATGACCGCCGAGGCCAACGCGGTCATCGCCGGTGTCCTGGACGCCGCACCCGCCGCGGATGTCCTGGTCGCCGATGCCCACGGACCGTTCCGCAACCTCCTGCCTGAGCAACTCGACCGGCGGGCGCGCCTGGTGCGGGGCAAGCCGCGGCCCCTCGGCATGCTCGCCGGGCTCGACGCCGACACCGACGCCGTCCTGCTCGTGGGCTACCACGCCCGTGCGGGTTCCGGGCCGGGTGTCATCACCCACACCATGAGCGGGGACATCCTGGACGTCCGCGTGGACGGGCGGTCCCTGGGGGAGATCGGGCTCAACGCCGCCCTGGCCGGGCACACGGGCGTGCCCGTCGTGCTGCTCAGTGGTGACGACGCCGCCTGCGCGGAGTTCGAGGAGCTGGTCCCCGGCGCGGTCACCGTGGCGGTCAAGGAGGCCCTCGCCGCGGCTGCCGCCGTCGCGCTGCACCCCGAGGTGGCGCGTGAGCGCCTCCGCGAGGCCGCGGCCGAGGCCATCAGACGACGTACACGCGTTTCGCCGCTGAGCATCGCCGGACCGCTCACCGTCGAAGTGGACCTGTACAGCCCCGTCTCGGTCGACCTGGCCATGCTGGTGCCGGGCGTCTCACGCGCCGGGGGCGGCCGTACGGTCGCCTTCTCCGCCACCGATTTCGCCGAGGCGTACCGGCTGGTGCTCCTGCTCGTGCAGCTCGCCTCGATCAAGCCCGGCTAGAACGAGGGCCCCGCCTCAGTGGAAGGTGCCGTGCCGGCCCAGGGTCTCCACGGGGGTCGCGCCGGGGCGGGTCCACTGCGGCACGGGCCGGCTGGTCGGGCCCCAGGTGGCGACGCCGTCGGCGTCCGAGCGCCAGTACCAGCATGACTCGTGGCCCTCGGACGGTTCCCCCTCGTGGAGCTCACCGGGCACGGTCCTGCCCTCGGGGCGGTCCTCCCAGGCCTCGCCGCGGCCGTAGGGCGTCATGTCGAGCAGGCTGAGGGATCCGTTGATCCCCTCGTTGCCACGGGCCGTCGTGGAGTAGGTGAGGAACACGCGGTCGCCGTCGCGCAGGAAGCAGACGATGTGCCCCGGTTCCCCGCCGATCGGCGCCTCCAGGCCCACGGCCGAGTACCAGGGCTGGGTGTAGCCCATGAACTCGGTGTAGCGGGCGACCTCCTCCCACGGCCCCGCGGTCAGGACGGCGAACGAGACGCCGCGGGCGTTGAGGTAGACGGCGTCCTTCATGTGCCAGACCGTGGTGGTGCAGCCCTCGCACTGCCCCTGGTGGGGCGCGCCGTCGTACCACATGTGCTGGTAGACCACGAGTTCGTCGCGGCCCTCGAACAGGTCGAGGAAGGGGACAGGACCGTCCTTGCCGGTGATCTCGACCGTGCCGTCGATCTCGACCATCGGCAGCCGCCGCCGGGCCGCCGCGATCGCGTCGCCCTCACGGGTGTGCGCCTTCTCGCGGACCAGCAGTTCCTCGCGTGCCGCCTGCCAGGTGGCCAGGTCGGTCACCGGGGGCTTGCCGGGGAGGCTGCCGCTCGGCTTGCCGGGCGTCGTCGTCATGGTGTCCTCCGTGGTGTCTCGCGCCGGGCGGCGCCGCACGGCGTTCCGCGGCGCCCTACGACGTTCTACGGCGTCCTACGGCACTCACCGGTTCAGACTCGCGGGACGGCCGGAACTCATCGCGGCAGGCCCGGCACCCTCGGCGTCCGCACCGGGCGCCTGCCCGCCGCCCCGGCACCACCGGCAGCGTCCGCACCGAGCACCTGCCCGCCTGCCCGCCGGCCCGCCGGTCCGCACCCTCGTGGCGCACGCCCGCCCACGTCACAGCCAGCCGTGCTCCCGCGCGATGCGGGCGGCGACGTGGCGGTTCTCCGCGCCCAGCTTCGTCGCCGCCGCCGAGAGGTAGTTGCGGACCGTTCCGCTGGACAGCGAGGCGCGGGAGGCGATGTCCGCGACCGGTGCCCCGTCCTCGGCGTACGACAGGAGTTCCGCCTCGCGGGGTGTCAGGGGTGACTCGCCCGCGGCGATGGCGTCGGCCGCGAGTTCCTGGTCGATGTAGCGGCCGCCGCTGTGGACGGTGCGGATGATCTGTGCCAGGTCGTGCGCGGACACCGTCTTGGGTACGAAGCCGCGCACCCCGACGCTCAGCGCGCGCTTGAGGGCCCCTGCCCGGGCGTGGCTGGTGACGATCATCGCGGCGCAGCCGGGCACGGAGTCGCGCAGCTGTCCGGCGACCGCCACGCCGTCGAGGCCGGGCATCTGGAGGTCGAGCACGGCCACGTCGGGGCGGTGCGCCCTGGCCATGGCCAGGGCTTCGTCGCCGGTCCCGGCCTGTGCGACGACGGTGATGTCGTCCTCCAGGACGAGGAGGGAGGCGAGCGCGCCCCTGATGAGGTGCTCGTCGTCCGCGAGCAGGACCGTGATCATTCGCCGTCCTCCCAGGGGACACGTGCGGTGAGGCGGAAGTGTCCGCCGGAATGCTGTTCGGTGGTCAGTGTGCCGTTCAGTCCGGCCAGGCGTTCCTTCAGCCCGGTCAGTCCTGTGCCCGCGCCGGGTGTCACCTCGGACGCGCCGTCGTTCTCCATCACGAGCAGGGCCTCGGCCGGGCCCGCGGTGCGCAGTGACATGGTGCAGGCGGCCGCGCCCTGGGCGTGCCGGAGCACGTTGGTCGTCCCCTCGCGCACCACCCAGCCGAGGGCCGACTGCACGTCGGACGGCAGGCGGGCCGCAGGCCCGTACTCGATGCGGCAGTCGATACCCGCGGCCTCCAGGACGGAGCGTGCTCCCGCGAGTTCGGTGTGCAGGTCGGCGGTGCGGTAACCGCGGACCACCGAGCGGATCTCCCGTTGCGACTCCCGCGCGATGCGCTGCACCTCCACCATGTGCTCCACGGCCTCGGGCCGGCCGCGCTGCGCCAGCTGTGCGGCGAGTTCGCTCTTGAGCGCCACGACCGCGAGGTTGCGGCCCAGTACGTCGTGCAGGTCACGGCCGAAGCGGAGCCGTTCCTCGGCGACGGCCAGGCGTGCCTGCGTCTCGCGGGCGGCGGCCAGTTGCTCGATCAGCCGGACGCTCCAGCCCGAGGCACGGGAGGCGATGGCCATGAAGGGCACCATGACCACGGTGGCACTGATGACGAGGACCAGGGAGGACCCCGTCAGCCCCGCTGCGAAGGCCCCGGCCAGGCAGGCGACCGCGACGGCTGCCACGAGCGCCGCCCCCGCACGGATCGGCAGCGCCAGCGCCGGCGGTCCGGCGAAGAACATCAGGAGCCACACCGTGAGGGACGTCAGGTCGCCGTCGTCGATCCGGCCGGATGCCAGCAGCACACATCCCAGAGCCCCCATGGCCACGGTCACCGCCGTGTACACGACCATGAGCGGGACGGGCCGGGGGCCGACGGCGAGGTAGTGGCTCAGCGCGGAACGCCAGAGCAGGAACTGGATGAGCGCGTGGACCACGCCCAGTACGGCCACGGATGCCAGCGGGAGCGCCGCGGAGTCCGTCTGCACCACCCAGACGGCCCACAGACCCACCTCGCTGACGGCGAGGAAGCCGACGCTGCCCAGGGCGTAGCGGCGGTACCGTTCGGGGCCGTCCTGACCGCCGAGCCGCTCCACCCAGTCCTCCACGCTCATGCTCATGCTCATGGTCCCCCACTTCCCCGGATCCCCGGCCGCCCACGCGATGGCCGTCGTGTTCAGTGGCGCGGGCTCCACCGGAACCACTTCCGCACGCCGAGGGCCGCCACGGCCGTCCACGCCAGGGCCATGAGCAGCGCGCGGCCCTGGTCCATGCCGCCGAGGTCGCCCGTCCATCCGCCGCGCAGGAGGTCCATCACCGGGGAGAAGGGCAGCCAGGCGCTGATGCCGGCCACGGCGTCGGGCAGGACCTCGCGCGGCAGGAAGAGCCCGGACCCGGCCATGCTCGCCATCATGAACGGCAGGAACGTCAGCTGCGCGCTCTCCGCCGTCCGGGTGAAGGCGGCCGTCAGCGCGGCCCCGACGACGAGCAGCGCCATGCCCAGCAGCAGACCGACGACCACCAGGTGCGGGGCGTCCGGTGCGGGGGCGTCCAGGACCACGGTCAGTCCGACGGCCAGCAGCACGCACTGCACCACCGCCAGCACCACCGCGGGCAGCGCGCCGCCGGCGAGGATCTCCCAGTCGCGCACCTCCCCGGTGCGCAGCCGCTTGAGCACCAGGCTCTCGCGCCGGGTGACGTACACGCCGACCAGGTTCGTGTAGATGGAGAAGAACAGGGCCATGGCCAAGGTCCCCGGCAGCAGGACGGTCGCGATGGACAGACCGGTGCCGCCCAGGTCGAGGCTCTTGACCAGGCCGCGCATCGAGACGGCCATGACGCCCGGCAGGACGACCGCGGTGAACAGGGCCGCCCTGCTGCGCAGGAGCAGGGTCAGTTCCGCGCGGCCGAGGGCGGCCATGCGGGAGGCGGGGCCGCGCCGCACGGGCCCGGCGGTGGTCATCGGTCGGGCGGGGGCGGTGGTCGTCATCGTGTCTCCTCCTCGTCGAGGCCCTTGGCGATCTCCATGAAGGCCTCCTCCAGTGATGCGGACCGGACGTCGAGGGCGTGCAGCGCGACCCCGGTGTGGTGGGCCCAGGTGAGCAGTTCGGTCGCTGTGCGTTGCAGGTCCCGGGTCTCCAGGAGGACCGTCCCTCCCTCGTTCGAGTGCCGGGTCACACCCATCGGCGCGAGCGGCGGCAGTTCGCCGAGGAAGCGGTCCTGGGGAAGCTGGAAACTGATCCGGGAGGGCCGCTCGGACACCACGTCCTCCACCCGGCCGGTGGTCGCGATCAGCCCCTTGTGCATGATCGCCAGCCGGTCGGCGAGCTGTTCGGCTTCCTCGAGGTAGTGCGTGGTGAGCAGCACGGTCGTGCCCTGGGCCTTCAGTTCGCGGATCAGGTCCCACGTGTCGCGGCGGGACTGGGCGTCCAGGCCGGTCGTGGGCTCGTCGAGGAACAGCACCTCGGGGCGCCCGAGCAGGGCCAGCGCGAGATCGAGGCGGCGGCGTTCACCTCCGGAGAGCTGCTTGACCCTCACCTTGCTCCGGCCGGACAGGTCGGTCAGTGCCAGGGCCTCGTCGGCGGGCCGGGCGCCGCTCGTGCAGCCCGCCCACATCCGTACGGTCTCCAGGACGGTCAGCTCCGGCGGGAAGCCTCCCTCCTGGAGCATCACGCCGATGCGGTGCCGCACGGCGGCCCGGTCGCGGAACGGGTCGCGGCCGAGCACCTTGACGGTGCCTCCGCTGGGAACGGCCTGGCCCTCCAGGAGTTCGAGCGTGGAGGTCTTGCCGGCCCCGTTGGTCCCCAGCAGGGCGAACAGTTCTCCGCGAGCGACCGTGAAGTCGATGCCGCGTACGGCGTCGAAGTCCTGGTAGCTCCTTTTCAGTCCGACGGTTTCGATGACTGTGTTCATGCGTTCCACACTCCCCGCGGCAGAGGCCGCGCGGCAGTGCGGTGTGTCATCAGCTCTCTGTGACGCCTGTAACGGGGCGGTATGACAGGTGTCATGCGGGCGGCTCGCCCTGAGGGCGCGGGGCGGGCGCACACCCCCGTCGCGGGCCGGGCGCACACCCCCGTGGCCCCGTCCGCCGCCCGCTCCGCGGCGGGAGCAGGAAATCCCCGGTCCGCAATTGCGGACCGGGGATTTCCTCACGTATATTGAATGTTTCTGTGTGCCCACAGAAAAGGCCCCGCACGGGGGCCACTAAGCAACACCATATGCGGCAGGGAGCGATTTTGTCAACTCGCGAAAACGTCGAATTGCAGAAGGAGCAGCAATTCATCGACCGGCTCTACGACCGTGTCGACACGCTGCGCGGGGTCACCGCGCAGCACGTCGAGGACGCCTTGACGCCGGTGGGGAACGGCCTGCAGGCCCGGCACGAGCGCGATGTGCTCGTCGCCGAGCGTTCCGGTCTGCTGGCGGCCCTGAACGCGGTGGACGGCTCGCTGTGTTTCGGCCGTATCGATCTCCACGACGGATCCGCGCACCACATCGGCCGTATCGGAATTCGTGAGGACGACACCGAACACACACCCCTTCTGATCGACTGGCGTGCACCGGTCGCGCGGCCCTTCTACCTCGCCACCGGGCATACGCCCATGGGGCTGCGGCGGCGCAGACACCTCACCACCGAGGGCCGCACGGTGACCGAGCTGCACGACGAGATCCTCGATCTCGGGGACCGCGAGCGCAGCGGCTTCGAGGACCCGAGCGGTGACGCCGTCCTGCTCGCCGCGCTGAGCTCCGCCCGCACCGGCCGCATGGGCGACATCGTGCGGACGATCCAGGCGGAGCAGGACCGCATCATCCGCGCTCCGCACCGTGGTGTCCTCGTCGTCGAGGGCGGCCCCGGCACCGGCAAGACCGCGGTGGCGCTGCACCGGGCGGCCTTCCTGCTGTACGAGCACCGTGAGCTGCTGGCCAAGCGCGCGGTCCTGGTCGTGGGCCCCAACCCGGCCTTCCTGCGCTACATCGGCGAGGTGCTGCCCGCCCTCGGCGAGACCGGCGTCATGCTCGCCACGCAGGCCGAGCTCTTCCCCGGGGTCCACGCCCACGGCACCGACACCCCCCGCGCGGCGGCCGTCAAGGGCGGCTCCGCGATGGCCGAGGCGCTCGCGCTCGCCGTACGCGACCGGCAGGCGCTGCCCGAGCCCGGCGAACCGGTCGTCATCCCGCACGACGACGGTGACCTCGTCCTGGACTGGGAGATCGCCTACGAGGCCCGTCAGGCGGCCCGCGAGACCCGCCTGCCGCACAACCTCGCCCGGCCCTACTTCACGTTCCACGTCATCGACGCCCTCACCGCGCAGCTCACCGAACGCATCGGTGCGGACCCGTACGGCGGCCCGAACTTCCTGGGTCCGGACGACGTCGCCCAGCTCGGCAAGGGCGTCGCCGCGAGCGAGGAGGTGCACGCCGCCGTCGGAGAGCTGTGGCCGGTGCTCACCCCCGAGGAGTTCCTCGCCGGCTATCTGGCCGAGCCGGTGTACGTACCGGACGAGGACGCGGAGGCCATCCGGCGCGCTCCCGGCGGCGGGGACCCGGCGTGGACCCCGGCCGACGTGCCGCTCCTCGACGAAGCCGCCGAACTGCTCGGGTCCGACGACAGTGCCGAGCGGGCCGCCGCCGAGGCCGAGCGCCAGGAGCGCGTCGCCTACGCACAGGGCGTCCTGGAGCTGTCCCGGGGCTCGGAGTCGTACGAGTTCGAGGACGAGGAGTCCGAGTTCCTGGCCGCCCACGACATCATCGACGCCGAGCGGATGGCCGAGCGGCAGGAGGAGGCCGACCACCGGAGCGCGGCCGAGCGGGCCGCGGCCGACCGGACCTGGGCGTTCGGCCACATCATCGTCGACGAGGCGCAGGAGCTCTCCCCGATGGCCTGGCGGCTGCTGATGCGCCGGTCGCCGACCCGCTCGCTGACCCTGGTCGGCGACCCGGCGCAGACGTCCGAGGAGGCCGGCGTCGGGTCCTGGGAACGCATCCTGGAGCCGTACGTCGGCGACCGCTTCGAGCATGTGCGGCTGGGGGTCAACTACCGTACGCCCGCCGAGATCATGGAGCTGGCCGCCAAGGTCGTGCGGGCGCAGGACCCGTCGTTCGAGCCGCCCGGGTCGGTGCGGTCCACCGGCGAGACTCCGTGGACACGGGATGCCGGTGCGGATCTGGCGGGCGCGGTGGCGCGGGCCGTCGAGGAGCTGACGCCCGAGGAGGGACGCCTCGCGGTGATCGCGCCGCGCGAGCTGCACGAGGAGATCGCGGCTCCGCTCGACGGGATCACGGCGGGCGCCGAACCCGACCTCACCCGTCCCGTGGTGCTGCTCGGCCCGCGCGAGGCCAAGGGGCTGGAGTTCGACCACGTGCTGGTCGTCGAGCCCGGCCGGTTCGGGACGAGCGACCTGTACGTGGCACTGACCCGCGCGACGCAGCGCCTGGGCATCGTCCACCGGGAGGAACTGCCGGAGTCGCTGCGCTGAGCGGCGGTACCGGGAGGTCACGCGGCGGCGCTTCTCCCCAAGGGGGCAAGGGGGAGTGTCCGCCGCACACCGGGCGGTGCGGCGGACACGTTCAGCGGGTCAGTCGCAGTGGAGGGCCCACGAGTTGTTGGGACGCCAGGTCTTCTCGCCGGAGGAAGCACCCTTCCAGCTGAACGTCGCCACCACGCCGAAACTCGACTTCGGCCATGCGCACGGGTTGACGGTGGTGGTGCCTGCCAGGTCCTGGGTGTCGTGCCAGCCGTCGCCGTCCTTCGCGGTCCGCATGGTCACCCAGCCATCGCCGCTGAAGCGCTGGAGCTTCACGTCGGTGACCTTGACCTGGTAGCTCCCGCCACCGGCGACGTCGGTGATCTTCGCCCGCGCCCGGTAGGTGTCGGCGGACTCGTCCCACCAGACGGCGGCACAGCGCTTGACCTGGGTGCCGTAGCACTCCCACGCGCTTTCCGCGGACGCCGATGCCGGAGTGAGGACGATCGACGCGCCGAGCGCCGCGGCGGTCAACGCGCCGGTGGTACCGATTCTGCCCACACGCCTGAACCTCATGGGGATCCTTCCTCCACTGCCGGATGATTGCGGGAACCGTATCCAGCAATTCGGGACAACGGCCTTGGCGTGCGGGGCGGTTGCGCTGCTGTGACAAAGTCAGAATTCGGTCCCTGTTCGCGGGAGCGCAGGCCCCGGCGCTCGGGGCCCGAGACCCGGGTTTCGAGCGTCGGTTCACACTTTCGGGGCGCGGAATCAGGGCTTCCGCCCGGCGCCCGAGCTTCGGGATCCGGGCGTCGGGATCCGGGCGTCGGGATCCGAGGGCCGGGATTCGAGCGATGCCTTTGACCCGGTAGGGAAAGAAGGGGGTTGGGGGAACCTCCCCACCCTCCCTGACCCCCTCCCTGACCCGTCGCGGCCAGCAAGTATGACTAATCGTGACCGACTTGCGGCGGAGCGTGGCGACTCCTTACGGTGCGAACACAGAACGACCCCGACGCGGTGTTGGCACACCAGGCCGGGGTCTCACCGCAAGATCGACGGAGACCGATCCCGTGGCTATCCAGCACCTTAACTTCGCCCTGCGCGCCCCCGCAGCCTCGCGCCCGTACCCGATGGCCAAGCCCGGTTACGGCAAACGCTCCATGCCGGACCAACGGCCGCGCAATGCCGACGACTTCGCCCTGCTCCCCGCCCGCGAGCGGTACATCGCCGGGTTCATCGACCAGCTGCCCGACGGCGCCTCGATGGACGTCAAGAGCCTCGCCAAGCAGCTGCCGCTGTACGGACAGCAGGCAGTCGGCTCGGCGCTGAAGGCGCTGGCCACCGCCGGACACCTTCGCCGCGTACGGTGCCTCGTCGGCGAGCTGGGCCAAGTGCGCTGGGTCTCGCGGACGTTCTGGTCGCGTACCGCCCGCGACAACGAGTGGTGGGCCGCCACCGAGGTCACCCCGGCAGCCGCACCGGCCACCGCGCCGCAGCCGCTCCAGGTCCCTGCGGAGGCCCCGGAGGCCGTGGCCGCCCCGCCCGCCGCGCCGCCTGCAGCGCCCACACCGGCCACGCCCGCAGCGCCCGTCGCGCCTCCCGCACCCGCCGTGTCCGCCGCGCCTCCCGCACCCGCCGTGTCCGCCGCGCCCGCCGTGCCCCAGCAGCGGATCCCGGCTCCCGAAGGCCCCTCCCCCGCGTACCTCGCGCTGGCACAGCTCGGCCGCGTCGACTCCCGCCTGACCCTGTCCGCCGCCGACTGCTCGGTCCTGGAGGCCCTGGCCGCCGGATGGTTCGCGCGCGGTGTGAACGCGGACTACCTCACGCAGGCCCTCACCGCCGGACTCCCCGCCCGGGTCGACTCCCCCGTCGGCTTCGTCCGCCGCCGCCTCACCGACAAGATCCCGCCGCACGTCCCCACCGCCCCGGCACCGCCCGCACCGGGTGCGCCCGTGCACCGCGTGATGCTGGAGTGCACCAAGTGCGGCACCCCGGGCCGCCCGGAGGCCCTGCCCGACGGCCTGTGCCGGCCGTGCAGGCAGCCCGTGGAGGGTGCCGCACCTGAGACGCCCCCCGGCCTGCCCACCGAGCGGGATGTCCGCACGCTGGCCGCCGGGCTCAGGGATCTGCTCAAGTCCCCCTGATCAGAAGGCAGTCACACCCGCTTGATCAGGCGTACGAGTTCACGCTGACGGGGCGGGTCCCGGTGTACGGCGTCCACCCCTGGAGGGTGGCGGGCAGGCCCACGCGCGTGTTGCAGTCGATCACCTGGAAGTGCAGGTGCGGCCCGGTGGAGGCGCCTGTGCTGCCCGAGTAGCCGACGATCCGGCCCTGGGGGACCCAGTCGCCCGGCTCGTAGAAGGACTGGTTCAGGTGCGCGTAGTGGGTGCACTGCCCGTTCGAGTGCCTGATGATCACCTCGATGCCGTTCTGCCAGTACGGCGACCAGTTCGAGATGACGATCGTGCCCGCTTGCGCGGCGGACACCTCGTAGTTGGCCGGGAGCCCGAAGTCCCAGGCGTACTCGTTGTAGGGGCCGGTGTGCGAGTACGTCCCCTCCGGCCCCTGGGTGACCGTGTAGGCCTCCCCCGCCGGGTAGGGCAGCTCGTAGTAGTAGTCCACGGCAGCCGCCGGGGACGCCACCGTCATCGTGACGCCAACCGCCGTCAGTAACGCACTCACCCCTACCGCCACGCGGCACAGAACCCTCTTCTTTCCGCCCATACGTGTCTCCGTTCGTGTGTCACGAGCACCGGACTCCGCCTCCCGTCGGGGGCGGAGGAGTGCAAGGATCCGGCCCCGGCCGCCCTTCCGGCAAGGGCCGCAGGGCCCGGAGGCGGGCCCGCCTCCGGCTGCCGCCGTGGTGCGGATTGGGCCCCCCTACCGGGCCGCAGGGCCCTTGACGGGGACCACGGCCGGATACAGGCCGGGGGCGCCGCGCGGTGGGCGGCGCCTCGTACGCGGGACGCCGGACGACGTGGGCGGAGCGGCGTTCACCCAGCGGCTTCGCCGACGGGATACGGGTCGTCAGCCCCAGGTGAGCGGGTCGAGATGGAGGTAGAAGCGCAGGCGGCCGGGGTCCAGGGCGATGCCGTACCGCTCGGCGAACGCCGCGTCCGCGGCCCGTGCCTGCCCCTCGTCGGTCCATGTCTCCCGCGCGTTGGCGAAGAGCAGTGCCAGGTCGGCGTGGCGGTCGGCCCGCCCGAGGCGGCCCAGGTCGACGAAGCCCGACACCTCCAGGGTCCGCGGATCGAGGATGATGTTGGGCAGGCACAGGTCCCCGTGGCAGACGACCGTGTCGGCGGCCTCCTGATCCCGTCGTCGCGCGACCTGTCGGGTGAGGCGGGCCAGCAGCTCCGCGGAGGGCGTGTGCTGCTGCTCGACGGGGAGGAACTCCGGGTTCACGGCGTCGCGGGCCACGACGTCGCGGGCCACGGCGACCACGGCGTCCAGGCCCCGGCGGAACGGGCACCGGGACACCGGCACCTCGTGCAGCCGACGGACCGCGTCCGCGATGCTCGCCCAGGAGGCACGCAGGTCCTCGGCCGGCACCTGATCTGCGGGTACGCCGGCGACGGCGCCGGTCACCAGGCAGGCGCCCGCGTCACCCTCGTGCCAGTCGAGCACTCGCGGCCCCGGGACGCCCTGGCCGCTCAGCCATGCGATCCGGTCACGCTCGGCCCTCAGGTCGGCCGCCTCCGCGGCGGGTACGCACTTGGCATACCGGGTGGCGTCCGCGCTGCGGTGGACGGAGGCTCCCGACTCGCCCGAGGTGACCGGCAGCCAGTCACCGCCGGCCATGCCGAGCGGCGCCGCCGACGCGCTCCGTGGCCCGGAGAGATCGCTCATGGCGACAACTGTAGCCAGCGCGGAGTCCCCGTTCCGGGCCGCAGGCTCCCGACGCTCGCACCCCACCGCATCGGGCACAGGATGTCGGGTCCGGCAGGGTGGGTCCTTCCTAACGTGAGGAAGCGAAAGGGAAGGAGTCCGGAATGCTGGACCGGCTGAACCAGGCCATGGAGCACATCGAGGCCCACCTCGACCAGCCGGTCGACGTGACGGATCTCGCCCGCATCGCGGTGACGTCGGAGTACCACTTCCGGCGGATGTTCTCCGCGCTGGCGGGCCTCCCGCTGTCGGAGTACATCCGGCGCAGACGGCTGACCGTGGCGGGCGCCGAGGTGCTCGCCGGCGAGCGGACGCTGCTGGAGATCGCGACGCGCTACGGCTACGGCTCGGGCGAGGCCTTCGCCCGAGCGTTCCGCACCATGCACGGTGTGGGTCCGGGCGAGGCCCGGCGCACGGGTGCGGCGCTGCACTCCCAGCAACGGATGTCCTTCCGCCTCATCGTCGAAGGGAACAGCAGCATGCGATACAGGATCGTGGACAAGGACGCCTTCCGTGTGGTGGGCAGGAAAGCCCGCGTACCGCTCGTCCACGAAGGGGCGAATCCGGCGATCGGCGACTTCATCCGGAGCATCGCCCCGGACACGATGCGGCGCATCGCCGCGCTGGCCGACCAGGAGCCGGCGGGGATCGTCGGGGTCAGCGACCAGCTCGACCCGAGCCGGGCGGAGGGGACCGAACTCGACTACTACCACGGGGTGGTGACGGGCGCCGATGTGCCGGAGGACATGGACGCCCTGGACGTCCCGGCGGGCACGTGGGCCGTCTTCGAGAACTCCGGCCCGTTCCCGCAGGCGCTCCAGTACCTGTGGCGGGACGTCTTCACCCAGTGGTTCCCGTCGAATCCGTACGGGAGCAGGCCGGGGCCGGAGATCCTGAGCGTGAGCCTGTCCGAGGACGGTACGCAGGCGGACGCGGAGCTGTGGATCCCCGTGGAGCGGTCCGCCGCCTGAGGCGTGCCGGGCACCGGGGCGTGAGGGGGCCGCCGGGGCCCGGTGGGAGGCGCCGGCGCGTGGGGGCCGCCGGGGCCCGGTGGGAGGCGCCGGGGCGTGGGGTGGCTCGGCCCGTACCGCTAGCGGGCGCCGCCCAGCTTCTCCTGGATCCAGGCGAGACCAAAGTCCAGCACCTCGCCCGCCTCGAACAGGTGGCTGTCGGCCGCACCGACCCTGCCGCGGCGGCCGATCCCGGCGGCCAGCATGTCCCGGACGATCGTCTCGAAGGGATCCTGGCCGCCGGGTGTGACGGAGGAGTAGTCGAAGGCCCCGTCCGACGAGTCGATGTCGCGGAAGCGGCGCCAGACGCGCTGCCCGCCTTCCAGGATCGGCTGCTCGTACTCCACGAAGCGCTTGCCCGGCGCGTCGGCGAGCGCCTCGGCGTGGTGCAGGAGGGTGAGGGTCTCCAGCGGCGCGCCCAGCATCAGCACCCGCCCGCCCAGAGCGACCAGCCGGGCGAGCGGACTGCCCGGCCCGTGCGGGTCGTCCCACGGATGATCGGCCGTCAGCTCGGTGGCCGCCGCCCCGAGCGCCGCGAAGCTCACGTCGGGGTGCCGGCTGCGGACGGCACCCGGCCACCGGCGCAGCGCCTCGGGGAGGCGGCCGTTGTCGTGGTCCGCCTCGCTGACCACCGGGTCGTACGCGGGATGCCCTGCCCGTACGGCGTCCTGCCAGGGCCGCGGCCAGTCCGTGAAGCCGTACGGCGGGGCGTCGTTCCAGCCGCAGGTCACCATCAGGGTCCCCCGCTCCCCCACGACGTCGCGGAGGGCGCCGATGAGGGCCGGGGGGCCGCCTGCCACGTATCCGATGGCGGACATCCGCGTATGGAACATCACCGTGTCGCCCTCGCCGAGACCGAGCGCGGTCAGATCGTCGCCGAGCCGGGCGCGTGTGACGGGGCCGTCGGCGCGCGCGAGGAGGGCGGTCTGGTCCGGGGGCGTCGCGTCCATGGAAGGACCGTATCGCCGCCGGGGCTGGCGGGGCGGCCGTTGTCCCGATCGTCGCGTGGACTGCTCGGCAGCCTCGGGGAACCGCGTCGCGTGGTTCGGCCGTCCTCACGCCCGAACAACCGCGCGGGTCACAGTGAGTGCCGCGCGGGACACGCCATGTATCCAAGGAGCAGCATGACCGCCCACGGCAGTACGCGAACCCGGAACAGCCGCCCGGCGAGCACCGGTTCCCCGGCCGCGCGCAGCACGCGCTCGGCCCTCCGGGACTGCGCGAAGGGGGTCCTGGTGCTCACGCTCGTACTCGGAGCCACCGCGGCGTGCGGCCCGCTGTCGGACAGCGGCAGCGGGACGTCGAAGAGGGGTGGCTCGTCGAACGGCGGCAGCCAGGAGGCCAGGGAGTGGAAGGTCGGCGACTGTGCCGGGCCGGACACGAGCCAGTCGAAGGACGGCTTCCAGGGACTCGACTGTGACGACCCGAAGGCGACGATCAAGGCACTCGCCGTCAAGGACGGGGAGATATTCGCCGGAGCGGTCGAATGCCCCGCCGGGACCGACGAGATCATCTCGGTGAAGGTGTCCTTCGGCGGCGACGCGACCGCCGGCCTCCCCAGCAAGACGATCTGCGGCCGCAACCTCTCCGGCGACCACCCCGGGGACGCGGGCGCCGGCGGCGGCCAGCTGGTGGTGGGTGACTGCGTGGACGACCAGGCGAAGGAAGTGGCCTGCGCGAGCGGCGGCGGGAACAAGGTCCTCGCCCTGACCAAGACCGCCGAGGAGTGCCCGGCGAACGCGGACAACCCCATCGAGCTCTTCCCGAGCCCCGGCCGCCCGTACAACGCGATCTGCACCAGCAAGGCCTGACCGACGGGGCGGCGGCGAGGCCTGACGGACCAACGGCCGGGCCCCGCACCGACGCGTGCCGGGCCCCGCACCGGCGGGTGCCGGGCCCCGCACCGGCGGGTGCCGGGCCCCGCACCGGCGGGTGCGGGGCCGGGCGGCCCGGGGTGAGGAACGGCCGGGCGGCAGAAGTGTGCGCGATGTCTTGACGTGCCCCTGCCGAGATGGCTTTATGGGAGCGCTCCCACGTCCCAGTCGAGTCTATGTGCACGTCACCCGGCACCCACTTTCTGGAGTCGCAAGTGAGATCAGCAACGAGTACGGCACGACAGAGCCCCTTAACCCTCCTGCTGAAGGGCGTGGCGGCCCTTCTCGGCGTCGTCCTGCTGGGCGCGCTCGGGCCCGCCGCGGCGCAGGCCCGCCCGGCGCAGGCGGAAGCAGCCGCCACCGGCCTGCACATCAGCGACGGCCGCCTGCTGGAGGCCAACGGGAACGACTTCGTCATGCGCGGCGTCAACCACGCGCACACCTGGTACCCGGGCGAGACGCAGTCGCTGGCCGACATCAAGGCCTTCGGCGCGAACACCGTCCGCGTCGTCCTCTCGGACGGCCACCGCTGGACGAGGAACGGCCCCGACGAGGTCGCGGGGATCGTCGACGACTGCAAGACCAACCGGCTGATCTGCGTCCTGGAGGTGCACGACACCACCGGTTACGGCGAGGACGCCGCGGCGGGCACCCTGGACCACGCCGCCGACTACTGGATCAGCCTCAAGGACGTACTCGCGGGCGAAGAGGACTACGTCGTCATCAACATCGGCAACGAGCCCTGGGGCAACACCGACCCCGCCGGCTGGACCGCGCCGACGACCGCCGCCGTACAGAAGCTGCGCGGCGCGGGATTCGCCCACACGATCATGGTGGACGCGCCCAACTGGGGCCAGGACTGGCAGGGCGTCATGCGCGCCAACGCCCGGACCGTGTACGACGCCGACACCACGGGCAACCTGATCTTCTCGATCCACATGTACAGCGTCTACAGCACGGCCCATGCGATCACCGACTACCTGAACGCCTTCGTCGACGCCGGACTGCCCATCCTCATCGGCGAGTTCGGCGGCCCCGCCGACCAGTGGGGGGACCCGGACGAGGACACCATGATGGCCACCGCCGAGGCCCTCGACCTCGGCTACCTGGCGTGGTCCTGGAGCGGCAACACCGACCCGATCCTCGACCTGGCCATCGACTTCGACCCGAGCCGCCTGAGCTCATGGGGCGAGCGCATCTTCCACGGCGCCGACGGCATCGCCCAGACCTCTCAGGAGGCCACAATCTTCGGCGACGGCGGCGACCCGGACGACACCGAGGCACCCACCGCCCCCGGCACCCCGACCGCCTCCGCGGTGACGGCCACCTCAGCGACCCTGACCTGGCCCGCGGCGACGGACAACGTTGCCATCGCCGGTTACGACGTCGTCCGTGTCAGCGGCGGCGCCGAGACCGCCGTCGCCTCGTCCACCACCACCGCCGTCACCGTGACCGGCCTGACCGCGGACACGGCGTACGCGTTCGCGGTCTACGCCCGCGACGCGGCGGGCAACCGCTCGGCGCGGTCCGGAACGGTGAGCGTCACCACCGACGAGAGCGGCCCCACGCCGGGCGTGGGCTGCTCCGTCGGGTACCGGGTGGTCGGCGAGTGGCCCGGCGGCTTCCAGGGTGAGATCACCATCCGCAACACCGGCACCACCGCCATCAACGGGTGGAACCTCGCCTTCGCCTTCGCCAACGGCCAGACCATCTCCAACATGTGGGGCGGGACCCCCACGCAGAGCGGCTCCTCGGTGAGCGTCGCCCCCGCCGGATACACGGCGTCGATCGCCGCGAACGGCTCGGTCACGCTCGGCTTCACCGGTACCAGGAGCACCTCGAACGCGGCCCCGACGGCCTTCACGCTCAGCGGCAACACCTGCAAGGCGGCCTGACCCGGCCGTACCGCCGGCCGGCGGGGCCCCACCCCCTCCCGGCCGGCGGGCTTCCCCCTCCCCGGGCTCCGACGGTCCGTCACGATCCCGGGATGCGGGCTGGAATGCGGGTAACGCCCCGCACACGTGACAGCAGGCCATCATTACGGCATGACCTCGCCCGCAACACCCTTGCACGCACTCATCGTTGTCGACGTACAACAGGCCTTCGTCCGTGGTGACGGCGCGCTGCCCGGGGCAGCGCGCCTCGTGGACCGGACGGCGGACCTCATCACGCGGGCACGGGCGGCCGGGGCGCTCGTCGTGCACGTCCAGAACGACGGACCGGCCGGTGCGGACGACGAGCCGCACACCCCCGGCTGGGAGCTCCACCACCCGGTCGAGGCGGGGCCCACGGAACACGTGATCCGCAAGACGCATGACGACGCGTTCCAGGAGACCACGCTGCAAGCCCGGTTGACCTCGTCCGGAGTGCGATCGCTCGCCGTCTGCGGCCTGATGTCCGAGATGTGCGTACAGGCGACGGCCCGTACGGCCGTGGCGCTGGGCTACCGCGTGGTCCTGCCGCACGACGCCCACGCGACGCACGACATCCCGGCGGAGCCCGGTATCAGCGCGGCGGTCCCGGCGGCCACGGTCTCACGGGTCGCCGCCTGGGCCATCAGTCAGGATGCCGATGTCACCACCCGCACCGCCGACGTCACGTTCACGGCCACACCTCCGGCGGGTCGGCCGGTCGGCGGGCCGGCGCGGAACTGAACGAAACTTTTCGAAGCTTTCGGACTGTTGACCGAAATTTATCGGAACGACTAGCCTGCCGACCGGATCCTCGGACGCCGGTGAAGTCGCCGTGCCCCGCCATGGATTCACTCTGCTTCCCCACCCGGCCAGAGGGAGCACCACCGTGATCCGAAGACCGTCGATCGTCGGCCTGTTCGCCGCCGCCGCGCTCACCGCCGCCGTCGTGTCCCCCGCGCTCGGCGCCGGGGACGGCCACGGTCCGGGCAGCTCACCGGCGCCCGGCGAACGCAACGCCCGCTGGGTGAGCACCTGGACGTCCATGCCGCAGCTGACGGAGCCGGGCAACATGCCACCGGCGCCGTTCACCCAGGCCGGCTCGGTCCTGACGGACGCCACCCTGCGCCAGACCGTCCACGTCTCCGCGGGCGGTGAGCACATACGGCTGCGCTTCTCGAACGCTTTCGGTGGCGCCGTACTGCCGATCACCAAGGCGTCGGTGGCCCTGCCGCTCGACGGCAGGGCGGGAACCAGCGCGGTGGAGGCGGGGACCACACGGCCGCTGACCTTCCAGGGCCGCTCCTCGGTCTCGGTCCCGGTGGGCGCCCAGGTGGTCTCCGACCCGCTCGGCTTCACCCTCGCGCCGGGCTCCGACCTCACCGCGACGGTGTACCTGGCGACCGGTCAGGCCTCGACGTCCATCACCTCGCACCCCGGGTCCCGCACGACCTCCTACCTGCGGGCCGGGGACCACGTGACCGACGCGGACCTGCCCGGGGCGACGCCCACCGACCACTGGTACTTCCTCAGCGGCGTCGAGGTCTGGTCCAGGAGCACCACCTCGGCGGCCGTCGTGCTCGGCGACTCGCTCACGGACGGCCGGGGCTCCACCACCAACATGAACGACCGCTGGCCCGACCTGCTGCACGAACGGCTGAGGGCTGGTGCCGCCACGTCGAAGACCGCCGTCGTCAACCAGGCGGCCGGCGGCAACCGGCTGCTGAACGACGGCCTGGGTCCCAACGGCCTGGCCCGGCTCGATCGTGACGTCCTGGCCCAGAGCGGCGTGGACTGGCTGTTCGTCTTCGAGGGCGTCAACGACATCGGCACCGCCGAAGCCACGCCCGCCGCCCAGAAGCAGGTCGCGGCCGACGTGATCGCCGCGTACGAGCAGATCATCACCCGGGCCCACACCCAGGGCATCCGTGTGTACGGGGCGACCCTCACCCCGATCGGCGGCAACACGGGGTACGACGACCCGGACGGCCACCGCGAGCAGGCCCGGCAGACCGTGAACACCTGGATCCGCACGAGCGGGCGCTTCGACGGCGTGGTCGACTTCGACCGCGCCGTACGTGACCCGAAGGCGCCCCGGCGGCTCCGGGCCGAACTGGACACCGGCGACCACCTCCACCTCAACCCCGCGGGGTACCGGGCCATGGCCGACGCGGTCCCCACCCGCCTGTTCCGGCAGGCCCCGCTCCCCCGGGGCTTCGGCTTCGACTGACGCCGGGGGTGTCCACGGGCCCGGCGGCGCATCTGCTGACAGGCTGCGGTCATGGCCTCTCTGCCCCGGATCGCGCCCATGCTCGCCACACCGGGCCGCCTGCCGCCCGCGGCCGCCGACGAGCAGTGGGCGTACGAGGTGAAGCAGGACGGACAGCGCGCCATGGCCTATCTGCCGGGGGACGGTTCGCTCACGCTGCTGGCCAGGTCCGGGGCCGTCATCACCCCCGCGTACCCGGACCTGGCGGCGCTCGGGCCCGCGCTCGGCGGCGTGGCGGCGGTGCTGGACGGCGAGATCATCGCGCCGGACGAGCAGGGGCGCGGCGACTTCGAGCGGCTGCAGTCGCGGATGGGGCTCTCCGGATCGCCTGCGAAGGCCGCCCGCATGGCGCAGCGGGTGCCGGCCCATCTGGTGCTGTTCGACGCCGTGTTCCTGCGCGGCCGGAGCCTCGTACCGCTGCCCTACTCCGAGCGGCGGGCGGCGCTGGAGGAACTCGGGCTGAACGGGCCGCGCTGGTCGACACCCGCCGTGGTCGTCGGGCACGGGGAGGAGGCCCTGACCATGACACGGGAGGCCGGGCTCGAGGGCCTCATCGCCAAGCGGCTGACCTCGGTGTACGAGCCCGGGGTCCGCGCCCGTACGTGGATCAAGATCCGCCATGCCCACACGGTGGACGTGATCGTCGGCGGCTGGGTGCCCGGACGCGGCCGGCTGGGCGGCCTGCCGGGTGCACTGCTGGTCGGCGAGCGGCACCCGGGCGGACTGCGCTACGCGGGCAGCGTCGGCACGGGGTGGAGCGACGCCGAGCGGACCAGGCTCGCGGAACTGCTCCGCGTCGCCGCGGCCGACACGTGCCCCTTCGACGAGACGCCCCCGGTCACCGGCGCCCGCTGGGTGCTGCCGCGGCTGGTCGGCGAGGTGCGGTACGCGACGCGGACGAAGGCGGGGCGGCTGCGCCACCCCTCGTGGCACCGGCTGCGACCGGACCTCGCACCGGACGACCTGGCGCCCGGTGACCCCGGTTGACGGTGCGGAAGCGGCATCCGCTCCCGGACCCCGAGCGGCCTGCGCCCAGGCCGGCGGTGAGGGTCAGGACGCGGTCCGCTTCTTCGCGGCCGTCTTCCTGGCCGGCTGCTTCCTGGCCGCCGTCTTCCCGGCCGCGGTCTTCTTCGCGGCCGTCTTCTTCGCGGCCGGAGCGGCCTTCTTCCGGGTACGGGGCTTGCCGGGCGTCATCTCGTGCACGGTCGCGTCCTCGCCCCGCGTCTCCTTGGCCGCCTTCACCGACGCGTTCAGCGCGGCCATCAGGTCCATGACCTTCCCCGGCTCCTCCTCTTCCTCCGGCGCCGCCGGAAGCGCCTTGCCCTCGGACTTGGCCGCGAGCAGTTCCTCCAGCGCCTCCCGGTAGCGGTCGCGGAAGCCGGAGATGCCGTCCAGGGCCATGCTGTCGGTGAGCTGCACGGCGCGTTCGATCTCGTCCTCGTCCAGCTCGGTCTCCCGGGGCGCGAGGGACTCCGGGCTGCGGATCTCGTCCGGCCAGCGCATCGAGTGCAGCACGATCGCGTCCTCCCGCACCCGCAGCAGCCCGAGCCGCTCACGGTTGTGCCAGGCGAACTTCGCCACGGCGACCTTGTCGCTGCGCTCCAGCGCCTTCCGCAGCAGGGCGTACGGCTTCGCCGCGACCTGGCCGTCGACCGCCAGGTAGTAGCTGTCGCTGATGCGCACGGGGTCGATGCTGTCGGCTTCGACGAACGCGACGATCTCGATGGCCTTCGCGGTCGGCAGCGGCATCCGGTCCAGTTCCTCGTCGGTGACGGGCACGGTCCGGTCCTTGGCGACCTCGTACCCCTTGCCGATCTCGTCCTGCGAGAGGACCTCGCCGTCGAGCTCGCACACCTTGCGGGTGCGGATCCGGCCCATGTCCTCCCGGTGGTACTGGTGGAAGGAGATCGAGTGGTTCTCGGTGGCGGACACCACCTTGATCGGGATGGTCACCAGCCCGAAGCTGATGGCTCCGGTCCACAGGGGCCGCGGCATCCGTACCTCCAGACCCCCCGAACGGTTCGGCCGGGAGGCGGACCGGAGCGCCTGGAAGGGAGAACCGACCCGAGAGGGCCGAGGCGCGAGCCGGGCCACCGCCCGTACCCCCGATCCTCGCGCCCCCGCCCGTGGACCGCATGTGGATCACCAGGGGGTCACCCGCGCGGCAGGCCCATCCCGCCGACCACCTCGTCCTCGCTCATCTCGCCGGTCCTGCGGAAGCCGAGCCTCAGCCGCCTCCGGCCCTCACCGGAGGGCGGCTGCTCTTTTCCAACCTGCGCGGAACGCGCTATAAATGAGCAACTTCGAGCACCGTTCGCCTGGGTTCACGCAGCCCGCACCCGCGAAGGAAGCCCATGCCGCTCATATCCACCGGTGACATCACGCACGGCGCCCGGACCGGCGCGGCCGGCGTCGGCGCCTTCAACGTCGTACAGATCGAACACGCGCAGGCCATCGTGAGCGGAGCGGAAGCCGCCGGGCTGCCGGTGATCCTCCAGGTCAGCGAGAACACGGCCCGCTACCACGGCGCCCTCGAACCGATCGGGCTCGCCTCACTGGCCGTCGCACGGGCGGCGGCCGTGCCGGTGGCCGTGCACCTCGACCACGCCGAGTCGGCCGGACTGGTGCACGAGGCCGTCCGCCTGGGCTTCACCTCCGTCATGTTCGACGCGTCGGCGCTCCCCTACGCCGACAACGTCGCGGCGACACGTGAGATCACCGCCTACTGCCACGGTCACGGGGTCTGGGTGGAGGCGGAGCTCGGCGAGATCGGCGGCAAGGACGGGGCGCACGCCCCGGGAGTACGCACCGATCCGGACGAGGCGCGGGACTTCGTGGAGGCCACGGCCGTCGACGCGCTCGCCGTGGCCGTCGGCAGCTCGCACGCGATGCTGACCCGTGACGCCGTCCTCGACTTCGCACTCATCTCCCGGCTGCGCGACGCGGTACGGGTCCCGCTCGTCCTGCACGGGTCCTCGGGCGTCGGGGACACGGGCCTCGCGGCGGCGATCGGCGCCGGAATGACCAAGGTCAACATCTCCACGCACCTGAACAAGCTGTTCACCCGGGCCGTCCGCGCCTACCTGGACACCCACGCCGAAGCCGCCGACCCCCGCGCATACCTCGGCCCGGCCCGCGACGCGGTCGCCGCGGAGGTGGCGCGCCTGCTGGACGTGCTCGCCCGGCCCGGGAGATAGGGTTCCTGCGAGCGAGGAGGACCAGGTGGCGGCACACACACGATGGACCCGGCTGCTGGAGATACTCAGCGACCAGGGCCACCTCGACGTACTCGAGGCCGCCGGACAGCTCGGCTGTTCCGCCGCCACCGTGCGCCGCGACCTGGACGAGCTCGCCCGGCAGAACCTGTTGACCCGCACCCGGGGCGGCGCGGTGGTGAGCGCCGTCGCCTACGACCTGCCGCTGCGCTACAAGGCGGCCCGCAGAGCGGACGAGAAGCAGCGCATCGCGAAGGCCGCGGCCGAGCTGGTCCCGACGGGCTCCACCGTCGGCCTCAACGGCGGCACGACGACCTCCGAGGTGGCCAGGGAGCTGGCGCTGCGGCCGGAGCCCTCGGGCGGGGGCGTGGCGCTGACCGTGGTGACCAACGCGATCAACATCGCCAACGAACTGGCGGTCCGCCCCCAGGTGAAGATCGTCGTCACGGGCGGGGTGGCCAGGCCCAACTCGTACGAGCTCGTCGGCCCCCTGGTCGACTCCGTCCTGCGTACGTTCGCCCTGGACTACACGATCCTCGGCGTGGACGCGGTGCACCCCCGCTTCGGAGCCGCCACGCACGACGAGTCCGAGGCCGGCGCCAACCGTGCCCTCGCCGAGTGCGCGGGCACGGTGATCGTGGTGGCCGACTCCTCCAAGCTCGGACGCCGGGCCTTCGCCCAGGTGTGCGAGACCGGCGCCGTATCGGTCCTGGTCACGGACCGGGACGCGCCCGAGGACGTCGTCGAGGAGTTCACCGGCCTGGGAATCGACGTCCTGCGGGTGTGAGCCGGGCCGCCGGTCAGCGGTGGCCCCCCTCCGGGTGGCCCCGCATCCACGTGCTGACGCGGTCGCGGGTGCCGATCAGCTCGGTCCGGTGCCTCTCCAGGTTCGGTGTGGAGACGTCGCCGTCGAGCGTCGTACGCAAGGCACCGATCCAGGCGATGGGCTCCTCGAAGTGGCCGGGGCCCTTCTTGTCCGCCTTCATCGACCGGTCCAGCCGGTTCAGTTCGTCCTTGACCCTGCCCAGGAAGTGGGCGCAGTCGCCGTCCCCGGGGGTGCAGTCGCCGTCCAGTGTCGCCTGGAGCCCGGCGAAGGCGTCGCGGACCAGCTCCGGGTCGCCCGGGTCCGTCTGGATGATGAGCGTCGGTGTCGGCGGGGGCGTGGGCATCAGGGAGACGCCGGCCCCGGCCTCCGCCGCGGCGGCCACGGACGGGTCGACGTACGGGACGTCACCGCCGGGCCCGTCGGTGACGGCCGCGCCGCAGTCCACCAGGAAGGCCCCCAGAACCACGGCCGGTATCGCGGCTCGCAGGCCGGTACGGATCAACATGAGGCCCCCCCTCGTCGTGTCGGCCCTGACCTTATCGCCGCGGGCGGGTCCGGCACGCCGGACGATCCGCACCGCCGGCCCGCGGCTCCGCGAGGCGGCGACGGCGGGCCCCGAAGCCCGGATCGGGCCGCCACACCGCCCCGTGGCAGCCTCCAGCGACACCATTTGCATATACATGCGAGGCAATGCATACTCTTCCCATGTCTAAGGTTCTCACCTCCCTGCCCACCGGCGAGCGCGTCGGCATCGCTTTCTCGGGCGGCCTCGACACCTCGGTCGCGGTCGCGTGGATGCGCGACAAGGGCGCCGTCCCGTGCACCTACACCGCCGACATCGGCCAGTACGACGAGCCCGACATCGCGTCGGTGCCCGGCCGCGCCAAGGCGTACGGCGCCGAGATCGCGCGTCTGGTCGACTGCCGGGCGGCACTGGTGGAGGAGGGCCTGGCAGCGCTCGCCTGCGGCGCGTTCCACATCCGCTCGGGCGGCCGTGCCTACTTCAACACCACGCCGCTCGGCCGCGCCGTCACCGGCACGCTGCTGGTGCGGGCGATGCTCGAGGACGACGTACAGATCTGGGGCGACGGCTCCACGTTCAAGGGCAACGACATCGAGCGGTTCTACCGCTACGGCCTCCTCGCCAACCCCCACCTGCGCATCTACAAGCCGTGGCTCGACGCCGACTTCGTCACCGAGCTGGGCGGCCGCAAGGAGATGTCGGAGTGGCTGGTGGCCCACGGGCTGCCCTACCGCGACAGCACCGAGAAGGCGTACTCCACCGACGCCAACATCTGGGGCGCCACCCACGAGGCCAAGACGCTGGAGCACCTCGACACCGGTGTGGAGACCGTCGACCCGATCATGGGCGTCCGGTTCTGGGACCCCTCGGTCGAGATCGCCACCGAGGACGTCACGATCGGCTTCGAGCAGGGCCGCCCTGTCACGGTCAACGGCAAGGAGTTCGGCTCCGCCGTCGAGCTGGTGATGGAGGCCAACGCGATCGGCGGCCGCCACGGCCTGGGCATGTCGGACCAGATCGAGAACCGCATCATCGAGGCGAAGAGCCGCGGCATCTACGAGGCGCCCGGCATGGCGCTCCTGCACGCCGCCTACGAGCGCCTCGTCAACGCGATCCACAACGAGGACACCCTCGCCCAGTACTACAACGAGGGCCGGCGCCTGGGCCGCCTCATGTACGAGGGCCGCTGGCTGGACCCGCAGGCGCTCATGGTCCGCGAGTCACTGCAGCGCTGGGTCGGCTCCGCCGTCACCGGCGAGGTGACGCTGCGGCTGCGGCGCGGTGAGGACTACTCGATCCTGAACACCACCGGCCCCGCGTTCAGCTACCACCCGGACAAGCTGTCCATGGAGCGCACCGAGGACTCGGCGTTCGGACCGGTGGACCGCATCGGCCAGCTCACCATGCGCAACCTCGACATCGCCGACTCGCGCGCCAGGCTCGAGCAGTTCGCCGGCCTCGGCCTCGTCGGCACGAGCCAGCCCTCCCTGATCGGTGCCGCACAGGCGGCGGCGACCGGCCTGATCGGCGCCATGCCCGCGGGCGGCGCCCAGGCCATCGCCTCGCGCGGCGAGGTATCCGGCGACGAGGAGCTGCTGGACCGCGCCGCGATGGAGTTCGGCACCGACTGACGGGTGCCCGGGCCGGCCGCCCGGCCCGGGACCTTATCCTCGGACTCACGGCGGACACGCAGGAGAGCGAAGGTGGCGGCAATGGCGAAGGTCCCGGCAGCGGCAGTGGCGGCGGGCGGTCTCGTCGGCGGGTACGGAATCGCCCGCTGGACCGGGAAGCGCCCCCTGGGCGGCATCGCGCTGGCCGCCGCCGGGTCGGTGGCGGCGTACGAGTGGAACCGGCAGGCGGGAGCCCGCGCGGCCACCGGGCTGACCGCCGCCTACGTCGCCGCCTTCGCCGGTTCGCACCCCCTGGCCAAGAAGGTCGGCGCCTGGCCCGCGGTGTTCACGGTGGCGGGCGGGGTCGCCGCGGCCTCGTGGGCGGTCACCCGGCGCACCGCCCGGTAGACGGCGAACCCGGCCCCGGCGCACCGCCCGGTAGACGGCGAACCCCGTAACCGGCACGGAGACCACGCGCCCCCGGGACGGCGCGGGGCACGACGCGCGCCCGGGGGAACGGCGCTCCGAAAAAGTCCGGCCCAGGGGATTGAACACGGGCGCCGCGGGGTGCGTACTGAAGAGCAACTCCCCGCGTGACCCGGGGGCGTGCCCGTACGACAGGACGGGCACGCCTCCGGTCAGCCTCCCAGGGCGTGGGACACCGAGTAGATCGCGAGGCCGGCCAGCGCGCCCACGACGGTGCCGTTGATCCGGATGAACTGCAGGTCTCGGCCGATGTGCGCCTCGATCTTCTTCGAGGTCTGGTCCGCGTCCCAGCCGGCCACCGTCTCGCTGATCAGCGAGGTGATCTCCGAGCGGTACGTCGTGACGACGTACGCCGCCGCGTCCTCCAGCCAGCCCTCCAGCTTGGCCTGCAGCCGCTTGTCCGTGGACAGCTTGGCTCCCAGGGACATCAGCGAGGCCCGTGCCCGCAGCCGCAGCTCGCTCCGCTCGTCCTCGGCCGCCGCGATGATCATCGTACGGACGGAGGACCAGGCGGAGGCGATGACGTCCTGGACCTCACCACGCCCCAGGATCTCCGACTTCAGCCGCTCCACCCGGGCCCGGGTGTCCGAGTCCGTCTGGAGGTCGGCGGCGAAGTCCGACAGGAACGTGTCGATCGAGCCGCGTGCCGGGTGGCCCGGCATGTCACGCATCTCCGTGACGAAACGCAGCAGCTCCTTGTAGACCCGCTCCCCCACGCGCTTGTCGACGAACCTCGGCGTCCAGCCGGGCGCCCCGCCCTGCACCGCGTCCATCACGGAGTCGCCGTGCAGGACGAGCCAGTCGTGCGCCCGTACGCAGACGAGGTCGACGACCCTGCGGTGGCCGCCGTCCGAGACGATCTTCTCCAGCATCTTGCCTATCCCCGGGCCGACTTCCGCCGCGTCCGCCCGCCGGGTGATCGCCTCCCCGACCACCGCCTGCACGTCCGAGTCCCGCAGCACGGTCAGCGCACCGCGCAGCGCGGTGGCCAGCTCGGCGGTGACCCGGTCCGCGTGTTCCGGCTCCGCGAGCCAGGTTCCGAGCCGCGAACCGACGCCCAGGGCGTGAATTCGGTCACGAACGACGTCCCCGGAGAGAAAATTCTCGCCGACGAAGGAACCGAGTGACTCTCCCAACTGGTCCTTCTTGGTGGGAATGATGGCGGTGTGGGGGATGGGCAGACCGAGCGGACGCCGGAAGAGCGCCGTGACGGCGAACCAGTCCGCCAGGGCACCCACCATCCCCGCCTCGGCAGCCGCAGCGACGTAGCCCGGCCAGCCGCCCACACCCGCGTTCTCCGCCCAGGTGGCGAGGACGTACACGAGCGCGACGAGCAGGAGCAGACCCGTGGCGGTGGTCTTCATACGGCGCACGCCGCGCCGCTTCTCCTCATCGGCGGCGGTGTACGCGAACCCGCCCGGCGTCGGCCGCGGCCGGCCGTCGGGCGACCCGGACGCCGCCGAGGGCCCCGCCTCGCCGGCACCCGCAGCGAGCGCCGGCCGCCCGCCGGGCGCAGCCCCGGCGGGCGGCGGCGCGGCCCCGGACCGTCCGGAGCCGTGGTCCTCCGGCCCGGATGCCGTTCCCTGTCCCGCGTCCTGTTCCATCCACTCCACCCGTCCGCGTACGCGTCACGCCGTGCCGTACGCATTGTCCCTACCTCACCTACTCCTGGGCCGCACGTCGAGTTCCCCAGGGCCTGTCGCATCATGAGAGCAACCCGAACACCGGGCCGAACATTGCAAGGAGAATCACCGCAGATGCCCAGGCGCCAGGGGTATGCCCTGCTCATCGCCCTCGTAGCAGGCACCGCCGCGCTCGCCGCCGTCATCGCGTTCGGGACATCACTGATCGCCGACAGGCGGCAGGCGACGTTCAACGGGCCCGCGTCCCAGACGGCGGCCCGCAATCCCGCCGCACCGGCCAACACCACCGGCACCTGGGTCGCCACCTGGACCGGAGCCCCCGTCAGCGCGGAGCCGAACGCGGGGCAGGGCTACCCCGGCCGCACCATCCGCAACATCGTGCACACCAGTGTCGGCGGCGACGCCGCCCGCATCACCCTGTCCAACCTCTTCGGCGCCGCCCCTCTCGTCATCGACCAGGCAACCGTCAACACCCGCCAGGTGACCTTCGGCGGTCTGCCCGCCGTCACCGTCGCCGCGGGCCGCCAGGTCGTCAGCGACCCCGTCCTCGTGCCCGTCGCCCCCGACGCCGACCTGGAGGTCACCCTCCGCACCCCGTACGCCTCCGGACCCGTCACCCAGCACCCCAACACCCACCAGACGTCCTACCTCGCCGACGACGAGGGCACCTGGAGCACCACCCGGTGGCGCTACCTGACGGCCGTCGACGTCCGCAACGAGACCTCGCCCGGAGCGATCGTCGTGATCGGCGACTCCCTCACGGCGGGCAGCGGCTCCACCACCGACGCCGACAGCCGCTGGACGGACGTCCTCTCCGACCGGCTCCGGCACGCCTACGGGGTCGCCAACCAGGGCATAGCAGGCAACCGCCTCCTGCGGGACAGCCCGCTCACGAAGAGCGGCGTGAAGAACCTGGGTGGCCTGAGCGGCGCCCACCGCTTCGAGCGCGACGTCCTGTCCGTCGCCGGAGCGAAGACCGTGATCATCGCTCTGGGCATCAACGACGTACAGCAGTACCCCCAGGAGACGGACCCCCGGCGCATCACGACCGGGCTCCGGGCCCTCACCGAGCGCGCACACGCCCGGGGGCTACGGGTCGTCGGAGCGACGCTGACACCCTTCCGGGGCTACGCCACCTGGACTCCCGAGCGCGACAGCGTACGTCTGGCGGTCAACGAGGAGATCCGCTCCGGCCGGATCTTCGACGCCTTCATCGACTTCGACCGGGCCGTACGCGACCGCTACGCACCCAACCGGATCCTGCCCGAGTACGACTCGGGCGACCGCCTGCACTTCAACGACGCCGGCTACCGTGCCCTGGGCCACGCCATCGACCTCGGCGCGGTGGACGGGACACCGAAGGCCGACGCCTTCTGACACCCGCGGCACACCCGGGCCGGGCGGACGGACGGTCACCGCGGAAGCGGAGGCACCGCCGGCGCGAAAGGCCGGGCGGGCGACGGACGCCCGGCGGCTGCCGCACAGCGCCCGGCCCCTGCCCACGAAGCGTCCGCGCCCCGCCCGCCGTGAACCGCCGGGCGCCCGGGACGCCCACCGGCCGGCTCAGCCGAGCCCTTTTCGCCCGTCCCCGGAATCCGGCCCTTGCAGGCGCATCCGCTCCTGCTCCTGCAACCGGCGCTTCTCCGCCTTGCTCCGCTTGCGTTCCACACCGACCCCGCCCATCAGGGCGAAGCCGGTGATCCTCACCCGGGGGGAGTCGGGGGCCGGTTCCGGCTCGTCCTCGACCTGGGAGTGCTCGCCGAATCCGCCCATGATGCCCAGACCGTCGACCTGGATGTTGAGGTCGGGCGGCACGACCACCTGCATGCCCCCCATGATCGAGAAGCAGCGGATCACGACGTCGCGCTCCGCGAAGTGGGCCTCGCGCAGATCGATCTCGCCACCGCCCCACATCGCGAACGCCGTGAACTTCGGGCCCACCGTCCAGCGGCCCTTGCGGCTGAACCCGCCCCAGAAGGCGATCGCCCCCGTCGAGGTGGCGGCGCCCCCGATCCGCGCGGGCCAGTCGGCGGACGATCCCCGCCGCCCGGCCACCGCCCCGGCCACCGGCGGCACGAGCCCGCCCGGCGCGGGAAGATCGCTCACGAGCGGCACCAACTCCCCGTGCGTGCGCGCCTTGTACGTCGCGTCGAGCCTCTGCTCGAACTCGTCCATCTCCAACCGGCCCTCGGCCACGGCCTCCCGCAGGGTCTCGACGACCCGCTCACGTTCCGCGTCGGAGGCACGCATGTCCGGGTTCTCACTTGTCATGACACGCACCCTATAGAGCAATCGCCGGACGGGCCTAGAGAGCAGAACCGGGTGCGCGCGGCAGGAGACAGACGGCGGAAGGGCGAAAGAACCGGCCGGCCTCTCCGGGCCCGCTGACAGCCCATGGCGTCCTGCTCCGGGGCCGTGCCCGCTGCCGGTGCCGCGTCCTGGACCGCGACTCCTCAGACCCGGGAATCCGTCACGTACATCTTCGCGATCACGGACTCGATGTCCGGCTCCCGCACCGACAGATCGACCAGCGGATAGTCCGCCGCGATACGCGCCACCAGCGGCGCCGCCGACACCGCCGCCGGGAACGCCAGCCACTGCCGGGGGCCCTCCACCTTCACCACCCGCACCGACGGCTCCGACCCCAGCTCGATGGGCGGCAGCTCCCGCTCCAGGTCCACCACCAGGGTCCGCTCGCTCTCCCCCACCTCGTGCAGCCCGGCGAGCGCACCGTCGTAGACCAGACGTCCGTGGTCGATCACCATCACCCGCTTGCACAGCTGCTCGATGTCGGTCAGGTCGTGCGTGGTCAGCAGCACCGTCGTGGACCGCTCCGCGTTCAGGTCGCGCAGGAACTCACGCACCTTGGCCTTGGAGACCACGTCGAGCCCGATCGTCGGCTCGTCCAGATACAGCACCTCCGGGTCGTGCAGCAGCGCCGCCGCGATGTCGCCCCGCATCCGCTGGCCCAGTGACAACTGACGCACCGGCACGTCCAGCAGCGCTCCCAGGTCCAGGAGTTCGACGCACCGGTCCAGATTCTCCCGGTACCGGCTGTCCGGGATCCGGTACATCCGGTGCATCAGCCGGTACGAATCCCGCAACGGCAGGTCCCACCACAGCGTCGTGCGCTGCCCGAACACCACACCGATCCGGTGCGCAAGCTTCGTGCGCTGCCGGGAAGGATCGATCCCCGCGACCCGCAGCCGCCCGCCGCTCGGCGTGAGAATGCCCGTCAGCATCTTGATCGTCGTCGACTTGCCCGCCCCGTTCGGCCCGATGTAACCGACCATCTCGCCGCGCGGGACCCGGAAACTGATGCCGTCCACCGCCCGTACCTCACGCCGTTCACGGCGCATGAAGCCCGTCCTGCGCCGTACGTCGAACACCTTCTCGACACCGTCTAGCTCGATGAAGTCCATGTCGTCCACGCCCACTCCTCAGCTTCCCGTACTGCGGTACGCCCGCAGCCCCGCCCGCCACGCCAGGCCCGCGAGCACCCAGCACACCGCTGCCACCACCGGCGGCAGGAACGCCACCCACCGAGGCAGATCGACCGGGTAGTCCCGGCCCAGCACGTACAGCGCCGGCAGCCAGCTCACGAAGGCCAGCGGCACCACGAACGTCACCCCGCGCACCAGGTCCTGCGCGAAGATCGACGGCGGATACTGCAGCAGCGTCGTCCCCCCGTACGTGAACGCGCTCTGCACCTCCGACGCGTCCTGGGCGTAGAACTGGAACGCCGCCCCCGCCACGAACACGGCTCCGAAGATGGCCGCCCCGCTCAGCACCATCAGCGGCAGCATCACCACCTTCAGCGGCGTCCACGCGATGTCGAGCGTCAGCAGCGCGTAGCCCAGCACCAACAGGCCCTGAGTGATCCGCCCCAGCCTGCGCAGAGCGAACCGGTCCGCCGCCACCTGAGCCAGCACCGGCACGGGCCGCACCAGCAGCGTGTCCAGCGTCCCGTCCCGCACCCGCCGCCCCAGCCGGTCCATCGAGCCCAGCACCAGATCGGACAGCCCGAACGCGGTCGCCGACGCGCCGTACAGCAACGCGATCTCCGGCAGGGTGAAACCACCCAGCGCGTCGACATGCCCGAACATCAGCATGATCGTGACGAAGTCGAACCCCGTCACCAGGAAGTTCCCGAGAGCCGTCATCACGAACGACGCGCGGTACGCCATCGTCGAGCGCAGCCACATCGCCACGATCAGCCCGTACGCCCGCACCCCCTCGACCAGCCGCGACCGCTCGGCGAACTCGGTCTCCGGCTCCCGGACCTCCCGTCCGGCCCGCACCTCAGCCACCCTGGACCACCACCCTCCTGGTCGCCACCGACTGCAGCATCCGCCCCGCCAGCAGCAGCGCCACCGCCCAGCCGCCCTGGAAGGCGTACGCGCGCAGCAGGTCCCAGCCCGCGTACCTGCCGAGGAACACGTCGGCCGGCACCTGCAGGAGCGACGACCACGGCAACGCCCGCGCCACCTCCCCCAGCACGCCGGGGAACAGCGGCAGCGGCAGCAGCATCCCGGAGAAGAACAACCCGGCCAGCCAGGCGATCTGCATCGCCCCCGCCCCGTCCAGCAGCCAGAACGCCGAGAGCGCCACCAGGAAACGCACCCCGAAACTCACCACGACACCGAGCGCCACGGACACGAGGAAGGCGAGCCAGGTCCACGGTGACCCGGGCAGCGCCAGATCGAAGGCCAGGGCCCCCAGCACCATCGGCACGATCCCGCGCCCCAGCAGATGGAACGCCGCCCGGCCGAGGTCCCCCGCCAGCCACCACAACTGCAGGTCGGCGGGCCGGTACAGGTCGACCGCGATGTCACCCGTACGGATCCGCTCCATCAGCTCGTCCTCGAAACCGCCGCCCATCATCGCGCAGGTCATCAGCAGCGCCTGACCCAGCCACACATAGGTCAGCGCCTGCGACATGTCGTAGCCGCCGAGGTGCGGACGCTCGTCCCACAGGGCGATGTAGGTGTACGCCAGGATGAAGCCGAAGACGGTGTTGGTGAACACCCCCGCGAACGTCGCCACCCGGTACGTCGCATGCCGCCGGAACCCACCGGCCGCCACCACGGCATAGAGCCGCACGTCGCCCCCCTCATTCCGCCAAAGCGCACGAGCGTAGTGCGCGGGCATCTGCCGCCGCGACCCCATTTCCGCGGAGGATCCAAGGGATATCCGCCCGAAAAGTGCACTATAGGAAAATCATCCGCAGTCGAGGAGCCTCCACAGTCATGAGCCACGAGCCACCGCAGCACGGCGGAGACCCTGGTCAGCAGGGCTCCGAGAGCTGGCCCCCCCGAGACCCCTCGGCCGCGGCCCCCGCCCCGGACACCCAGCACCCGGACGGCGCACAAGCCTCCGAACGGCGCACGAAACGCCCCAAGCGGCCCAAGCGCACCGGCTGGCGCCGCGCCGTCCCCACCTGGCGCATGGTCCTCGGCGGCGTACTCCTCCTCGCACTGCTCCTCGTCGGCGGATTCATCGCCGGCTACCAGATCGTCGACATCCCCCCCGCCAACGCCAGCGCGACCGCCCAGTCCAACGTCTACCTGTACGAGGACGGCACGGTCATCGCCCGCGACGGCGAGATCAACCGCGAGAACATCCCCCTCCGCCGCGTCCCCCGCCCCATCCAGCACGCCGTACTCGCCGCCGAGGACCGCGACTTCTACTCCGAGGACGCCATCGACATCAAGGCCACCCTCCGCGCCGGCTGGAACACCGTCACCGGCAAGGGCAGACAGGGCGGTTCCACCATCACCCAGCAGTACGTCAAGAACTACTACCTCGGCCAGGAACAGACCGTCGTCCGCAAGGCCAAGGAATTCTTCATCTCCATCAAGCTCGACCGCGAACAGAGCAAGGACGAGATCCTCGAGGGCTACCTCAACACCAGCTACTTCGGCCGCAACGCCTACGGCATCCAGGCCGCCGCCCACGCCTACTACGGCAAGGACGTCGAAGACCTGGACGCCGGCCAGGGCGCCTACCTCGCCTCCCTGCTCAACGCCCCCAGCTCCTACGACGTCGTCGCCCACCCCGAGAACAGGAAAGCCGTCCTCGCCCGCTGGAACTACGTACTCGACGGCATGGTCAAACACCACTGGCTCACCCGCGCCGACCGCGCCGCCATGACCTTCCCCGTCCCCGGCGAGGCCAAGCCCGCCACCGCACTCTCCGGCCAGCGCGGCTACATCGTCCAGGCGGTCGAGAACTACCTCACCGCCAACAGGATCATCGACGAGAACACCCTCTCCACCGGCGGCTACCGCATCACCACCACACTCCAGAAGAAGAAGCAGGACGCACTCGTCGAAGCCGTCCAGGACAACGTCCTGTCCCAGACCAGCGACGAACGCGAGGCCGACCGCAACGTCCGCGCAGGCGGCGCCTCCATCGACCCCGCCACCGGACACGTCGTCGCCCTCTACGGCGGCGTCGACTACACCAAGCAGTACGTCAACAACGCGACCCGCCGCGACTACCAGGTCGGATCCACCTTCAAACCCTTCGTCCTCGCCGCCGCCCTCGCCAACGGGTCCACCACCCAGAAAGACCGCGCCATCACCCCCAACACCCGCTACGACGGCGACAACAAACGCACCGTCCAGAGCGCCGCCGGCTCCACCGGCTACGCCCCCGCCAACGAGGACGACGTCGACTACGGCTCCATCACCGTCCGCGAAGCCACCGACAAATCCGTCAACGCCGTCTACGCCCAGATGGCCCAGGACGTCGGCCCCGACCAGGTCAAGGAAACCGCCGTCGCCCTCGGCATCCCCCAGGACACCCCCGACCTCACCGCCTCCCCCTCCATCGCACTCGGCCCCGCGACAGCCAGCGTCCTCGACATGGCCTCCGCCTACGCCACCCTCGCCGACCACGGCAGGCAGCGCCCCCACACCCTCGTCGCCAAGATCAGCAAGAACGCCACCGAGCTCGAACTCCCCGCCAGGAAGACCCGCCGGGCCATCAGCCGCGAAGCCGCCGACACCACCACCTCCGTCCTCCGCAGCGTCGTCGACGGCGGCACCGGCACCGCCGCCCGGAACGCGGGCCGCCCCGCCGCCGGCAAGACCGGCACCGCCGAGGAGGACAAGGCCGCCTGGTTCGCCGGCTACACCCCCGACCTCGCCACCGTCATCGCCGTCATGGGCCAGGACCCCGACACCGGCGTACAGAAACCCCTGTACGGCGCGCTCGGCCTGGCCCGCATGAACGGCGGCGGCCCACCCGCCCAGACCTGGGCCGCCTACACCCGGGCCGCACTGCAGGACAGCGAGGTGAAGGCATTCGACCTCCAAGCCGACGAAGGACCCGAAGAACCCGAGCCGGACGAGAGCGCGGAGGGCGAGGACACCGAGGAAGCCGGAGGCACCGAGGAACCAGGGGAGGGCCGGGACAGCCAGGAGCCCGGCACCGGAGACACCCGCGAGGAACGCGACGCCACCCGCCCCCGCACACCGGACGCCACCTCCGACGCCCTCACCTCCCCGCGCACACCCCGCACCGCCACCCCCGCCGACGGACCCCGGCGCGCACCCGCCCCCCAGGGAACCGCCGCCCGGGAGACAGACGGACGACGGGAAGCCGCCGCCCGGGCAGCGGACGGACGACGGGAAGCAGCCGCCCGCGAAACCAGCCGCAGGGAAAACGCCACCCGGGAAGCCGCCGGACCGGAAGCCACCACCCCCCGGGAAAACCGCTCCGCCGGCCGACGGAACAGGGACGGGCAGGGCCCCGACGGCCCCACCCGCCCCTGAACACTCAGTGCCCCGACGTCGCCTTCAGCCCCACCACGGCGACCAGCAACAGACACACGAAGAAAATGCGGGCGGCGGTCACCGGCTCGTTCAGCACCACCATGCCCAGCACCGCCGCACCGGCCGCACCGATCCCCACCCACACGCCGTAGGCCGTACCGATCGGCAGCGTCTTCGCCGCCTGCGACAGCAGCACCATGCTGGCCACGATCCCCAGACCGGTGAACACACTCGGCCACAGCCGGGTGAACCCCTCGGTGTACTTCATCCCGATCGACCAGCCCACTTCCAGCAGACCGGCCACGATCAACAGAACCCACGCCACGACGGCACCTCCACGACGGAACACGCGAACAACACGGGTGCGTCGTCTTTGCGGAAACCCGGTACGGCGCGTCTCGTCGGGGTCCCACCACCGTAGCAACAAACAGCCGAAAGGCCTGGTGACAGCCGTCACCAGGCCCACTCCCCCACACCTGTCTACAGATACAGCCCGGTCGAATCCACCGAACCCTCGAAACGGTCGGCAGCCACCGCGTGCAGATCCCGCTCCCGCATCAGCACGTACGCCACACCCCGCACCTCCACCTCGGCACGGTCCTCCGGGTCGTACAGCACCCGGTCACCCGGCTCCACGGTCCGCACGTTCTGGCCGACCGCGACCACCGCGGCCCACGCCAGACGCCGGCCGACCGCCGCGGTCGCCGGAATCAGGATGCCACCGCCCGACCGCCGCTCACCCTCGGGCGAATCGGACCGGACCAGCACACGGTCGTGCAGCATGCGGATCGGCAGCTTGTCGTCGGTGTTGCTCATGCCGTTGTCGCTCACGCTCCGAAACCTACCTGCCCCGAAGCGGTCCGCACGCCCCAGGGCCCGCCCGGAACCCGCCCTCAGCGCCTTTTGCGCCGCCCGGACACCGACAGCAACGCCACCGCCCCGACCACCACCAGCGCGGCCGGAATCACCCGCTCCAGCCGCGGCGACCCGTCCTCGGCCACGAACTGCGCCCTCACGTCCGAGACCGAACGGTTCACCGCGACGAAAGCACGCCCGGCAGTCCGGTCCACCGTCGACGCGACCCTGGCCTTCGCGTCGCCCATCATCGTCTTCGGGTGCATCCGCACCCCGATCTCGTCCAGCACCACCGCAAGCTGCTCACGCCTGCTGATGATGTCCGCCTCGATCTGCGCAGGGGTCCTGGTATCCGACACTGCGCCGCCTCCGTGGTCGTCGTCGGGTAAGCCTTCATCGACAGTCTGTCAGCTCGGCCGCCCCTACACCCGGCGGCACCCCCTATTACGCTCGGTGCCACACAGCCCGCGTGCCACTCGAGGAGAAACATGAGCGAGCGACTGCAGACCGGCGACACCGCCCCCGCCTTCACCCTTCCGGACGCCGACGGCAACGAGATCTCGCTCGCGGACCACAAGGGCCGCAAGGTCATCGTCTACTTCTACCCCGCGGCGCTCACCCCCGGCTGCACCAAGCAGGCCTGCGACTTCACCGACAACCTGGACGTCCTCGCCGGCGCCGGCTACGACGTCATCGGCGTGTCGCCCGACAAGCCCGAGAAGCTCGCGAAGTTCCGCGAGAAGGAAGACCTCAAGGTCACGCTCGTCGGCGACCCCTCCAAGGAGACCCTGGCGGCGTACGGCGCGTTCGGCGAGAAGAAGCTCTACGGCAAAGTGGTGACGGGTGTGATCCGCTCCACGATTGTGGTCGACGAAGAGGGCAAGGTGGAGAGGGCCCTCTACAACGTCAAGGCGACCGGCCACGTCGCCAAGATCATCAAGGACCTCGGAATCTGACCCCGTCCGGGGGGGGCGGCCCGGTCCTGCCCGAAAAAAGGTGTGACCGAGATCGCAATCCCCTGTTGATTCGGTTTGCAACCGCCATGACTGCGCAGAAGCCTTTCCTGGAACACCGTTCGACGAAAGGAACCGGCCATGGCGGCCTCCGACCCCCACCAGGCGGCCGACCCTGATGCGGTCAAACGCCATCCAGCGCTCTTCCGGGCCGTCCGGAAGCGCCGGAACCCCCGGCTCCGTCGGACGGACATCACCGTCACCGACGACCAGGCGGTCAAGCGCGCGGTGAAGGCGGCGTCGCTCGGTAACGCCATGGAGTGGTTCGACTTCGGTATCTACTCCTACCTGGCCGTCACCATCGGGCACGTCTTCTTCCCCTCGGGGAACGACACCACCCAGCTCCTCTCGTCGTTCGCCACCTTCGCCGTGGCCTTCCTCGTCCGGCCTCTCGGCGGCATGTTCTTCGGCCCCATGGGTGACAAGATCGGGCGCAAGAAGGTCCTGGCCCTCACCATGATCCTCATGGCGATCGGCACCTTCGCGATCGGCCTCATCCCCTCCCACGACACCATCGGCGTCTGGGCCGCGGTCCTGCTCATCTTCTTCCGGATGCTCCAGGGCTTCTCCACCGGCGGCGAGTACGGCGGCGCCTCCACCTTCATCGCCGAGTACGCCCCCGACAAGCGCCGCGGCTTCTTCGGCAGCTTCCTCGAATTCGGCACCCTGGCCGGCTACGTCGGCGCCGCCGGACTCGTCACCCTCCTGTACGCCGTCCTGGACACCGGCCAGATGGAGTCCTGGGGCTGGCGCATCCCGTTCCTGGTGGCCGGCCCCCTCGGCCTCGTAGGCCTCTACCTGCGACTGCGCCTGGACGAGACCCCCGCATTCCAGAAGCTGGAAGGCGGCACCACCCACGCCACGGAGGCCGCCGACCACGTCGAGAGCACCGCCAAGGGCGACCTCGCGAAGATCTTCCGCCAGTACTGGCCGACGCTGATCCTCTGCATCGCCCTGGTCGGCGCGTACAACATCACCGACTACATGCTGCTGTCGTACATGCCGACGTACCTCTCCGACGAGCTCGGCTACAGCGAGACCCACGGCCTGCTCATCCTGCTCGGGGTGATGGTCTTCCTGATGATGATCATCAGCCAGTTCGGCAAGCTCTCGGACCGCTTCGGGCGCAAGCCGCTCCTGATGACCGGCATGCTCGGCTTCCTCTTCCTCTCCCTGCCGTCGTTCCTCCTGATCCGTCAGGGAAGCATCCCGGCGATCATCATCGGCATGCTGATGATGGGCCTCTCCCTGGTCTGCCTGCTGGGCACGATGTCCGCGGCCCTCCCGGCCCTGTTCCCGACCAACGTCCGCTACGGCTCCCTCTCGGTCGGCTACAACCTCTCGGCCTCGATCTTCGGCGGCACGACCCCGCTGGTGATCACCGCCCTGATCAGCTGGACCGGATCGAACCTCATGCCGGCGTACTACGCCATGGCGGCGGCCCTGGTGGGCGTGATCGCGGTGGCCTGCATGAAGGAGACCGCCAACCAGCCCCTCGCCGGCTCCCCGCCCTCGGTGGAGACGGAGGACGAGGCGGCCGAACTGGTCCACGCCCAGAGTCCTGACCCGAAGTTCTGACACACACCCCACGGAGAAGGGCCCGTACCGCTTCACAGGAAGCGGTACGGGCCCTTCCGCATCTCGTCACATTCCGGACGTGACCATCCGATAACCGGTTCGTTGCTCCGTACGAGGCCGCGAACGCGCGGCCGGATGCGGAGGGGGACATGCCGGTAAGCCCGTACACGCGGGAGCGCCTCGCAGAGGCGGCCTCGTCCTCACGGACACTCTCGGAGGCACTGACGAAGCTCGGGGTAGACCCCAAGAGTCCGACACGGCGGTACCTCCTCGCCCGCATGCGCAGACTCGGCGTGGGCACTCAGCACTTCGAGAGCGAAGGCGCGCGCTGGACGAAGGAGGTCCTTCAGGAGGCGGTCGCGGCGTCCACCACAATGTGCGACGTACTGCGCCGCCTCGGCCTTGAGGTGGTAGGGGGTCAGCACACCCACATCAGCCGACGCGTCAAGGCGCTGGGGATCGACACGTCGCACTTCGCGGCCCCGTCGAGGAAAGGTGAGGTACGCCGTCGGCGTCCGGAGGAACTGCTCGTCGACCGGACCCAGACGCTCGCTCGCCGCATACCTGGCGAGCGACTCAAGCGAGCCATGATCGCCATGGGAGCCTCCGAACACTGCGCCCGTTGCGGCATCGGGCCCACTTGGCGGAACCGGCCCCTGCCGCTCGAGGTCGATCACGTCGACGGCAATTGGCGAAACAATCAACCGCAGAATCTTCGGCTGCTCTGTCCCAACTGCCACTCGACGACCGACACCTATCGAGGTCGCGGCAAAGGGCGACGCACGTCGGCGCGGGGTGAGGACCGATGAGTACCGGCAACTACTACACCCGGGAGCGGCTGGCCGAAGCAGCCAGCAGATGCGCCGACATCCAGGAGGTCATCAACTTCCTGGGTACCCGTCCCTACGGCCGGCTCAGCCGCTATCTGTTCGATCGCTTCGAGCATTTCGGGATCGATGTGTCCCACTTCCCCCGCCGCGTCTACCGCCGGGCCGGAGAACGGCCCTCCACCACAGACCTTGCCGAGGCCGTCGCTGCTGCCGTTTCCATCGCCGACACCCTCAGGCGACTCGGCCGGACGGACAACGCCGGCCAGCGGAGGCGGTTGCGCGAGTGGATGGCCGAGGACGGCCTCACCAGCGCGCACTTCCTGGGCCAGGGTCATCAGCGAGGACGGGTCGGGACCACTCCGCTCAGGACTGCCGAACAGATTCTGGTGAAGCACGACGGCAGGCGCCGTACGAAGACGGTCCAACTACGACGTGCGCTGCGAGAAGTCGGCATCCCTGAGGAGTGCGCCGAATGCGGGACCGGCTCCGTCTGGCTGGGCGATCCCATGACACTGGAGGTGGATCACATCAACGGCGACTGGAGCGACGACCGGAGGGAGAATCTGCAACTCCTCTGCCCGAACTGCCACGCGGTGACCCGTACCTGGTGCAGAGGCGGCAACCTCGCGAGGCCCTGAAAGACTCCCCTGGTACTCGCCGCACTCCCTCTCGGAGAGGGCAGTAAGCTGAGTTCTGTCATGCGGCCGTAGCCAAACTGGTATCGGCGGGTGTTTTAGGGGCATCTGGGAGAAATCCTGTGTGGGTTCGAATCCCACCGGCCGCACGTAAACGAAGAGGGTCGTCCCGATGGGACGGCCCTCTTCGGGCCTCAGCCCACCAGCTCCCGCACCACCGGCACCAGCGCCCGGAACGCCTTGCCCCGGTGGCTGATCGCGTTCTTCTCCGCGGGTGTGAGCTCCGCGCAGGTCCGGGTCTCGCCGTCCGGCTGGAGGATCGGGTCGTAGCCGAAGCCGTACGCGCCGGCCGGGGCGGTGCGCAGGGTGCCTTCGAGGCGGCCCTCGACCACGCGTTCCGTGCCGTCGGGGAGGGCCAGGGCCGCGGCGCAGGCGAAGTACGCGCCTCGGTGAGGGGCGTCGATGTCGGAGAGCTGGGCGAGGAGCAGGTCCAGGTTGGCCCTGTCGTTGCCGTGGGCGCCGGCCCAGCGGGCCGAGAAGATGCCGGGGGCTCCGCCGAGCACGTCCACGCAGAGGCCGCTGTCGTCGGCGACGGCCGGGTGGCCGGTGGCCCGGGCCAGGGCGTGGGCCTTGAGGAGGGCGTTCTCGGCGAACGTGACGCCGGTTTCCTTGACGTCGGGGATGTCGGGGTACGCGTCCGCGCCGACGAGGTCGTGGGTGAGGCCCGCGTCGGCGAGGATCGCGTGGAGTTCGGTGATTTTCCCGGCGTTGCGGGTGGCGAGGATCAGGCGCGTCATGCCTCGATTATCGCCGCACGGTCACGGGGTGCAGACCTTGCCGATCTCGGTGGCGGCGTCCGTGACCGGGGTGATGTCGGGGGTGGCGTCGCCCTTCTCGATGGAGTCGCGGACGTTGGTGACGCCGGCCTGGAGGTCGTCGACGGCCTTGTTGAGGTCGGCGTTGTCCGTGGTGTCGCCGAGGTCCTTGAGTTCCTTGTCGATCTGGTCCAGGGCTTCCGAGGCCTGCGTCGGGTCGTTGGAGGCGTCGGAGATCGCCTGCTGGAGGTTGTCGACGCTGGTGGCGATGGCGTCGGCGGTGCGGACGCAGTCCATGGCCTTGTCGACGGCGGCGCAGCCGACGGCGGTGGTGAGGGTCAGCAGGGTGGCCGTGACGGCGAGTGCGGTGCGGTGGTGGCGCGAGGCCATGGTGCGGTCCCTCCCCAGGGGCGGATACGTGGACGGACGCACGGTTCGACCCGTGCGCCCGTACCCGTTACGACGCTGTGCGCTGCGTATTTGGTTGCTTCTTTACTCGCCTTTACTCGCCGAGTGTGCGGGCGAGCGCCGCTTCCTGGAGCTGGGCCAGGTCGGCGCAGCCGGCGGTGGCGAGGTCGAGGAGGGCGTTGAGCTCGGCGCGGTCGAAGGGTTCGGCCTCGGCGGTGCCCTGGACCTCGACGAAGCGGCCGTCGCCGGTGCAGACGACGTTCATGTCGGTGTCGGCGCGGACGTCCTCCTCGTAGCAGAGGTCGAGGAGGGGGGTGCCGTCGACGATGCCGACGCTGATCGCGGCGACGGTGCCGGTGAGGGGCTTGCGTCCGTGCTTGATGATCTTCTTGCCCTGGGCCCAGGCGATGGCGTCGGCGAGGGCGACGTAGGCGCCGGTGATGGCTGCGGTGCGGGTGCCGCCGTCGGCCTGGAGTACGTCGCAGTCGAGGACGATGGTGTTCTCGCCGAGGGCCTTGTAGTCGATCACGGCGCGCAGTGAGCGGCCGATGAGGCGGCTGATCTCGTGGGTGCGGCCGCCGATCTTGCCGCGTACGGATTCGCGGTCGCCGCGGGTGTTGGTGGAGCGGGGCAGCATGGAGTACTCGGCGGTGACCCAGCCTTCGCCGCTGCCCTTGCGCCAGCGCGGGACGCCTTCGGTGACGGAGGCGGTGCAGAAGACCTTGGTGTCGCCGAAGGAGATGAGCACGGAGCCTTCGGCGTGCTTGCTCCATCCGCGTTCGATGGTGACGGGGCGGAGCTGTTCGGGGGTGCGGCCGTCGATACGAGACATGGCGTCGAGCCTATCGGCTGACGGGGCCGGGTCCGTTCGGGTGCACCGCAGGCCCCGCTCCGGGCCGGTGGGGGCGGGTGGAGCGGGGCCTGCGTGCGGACCTGGGTGGGCCGTCCGGGTCAGCCGGTCACATCATGTCTTCGATGTCGGCGGCGATGGGGTCGGCGTCGGTTCCGATGACGACCTGGATCGCGGTGCCCATCTTGACGACGCCGTGGGCTCCGGCGGCCTTGAGCGCGGCTTCGTCGACCTTGCTGGGGTCGTGGACCTCGGTGCGGAGGCGGGTGATGCAGCCTTCGATCTCGTCGATGTTCTCGATACCGCCGAGGCCGGCGACGATCTTCTCTGCCTTGCTGGCCATGTCCTTCTCCCTGGTCTGTGCGTGCGTGGGGCGGCCCACCGTGGGTCCGTTTCGTCACGGTAACGCACGGTTGGCCCAACTTCACGAGCGGGTAACCGCGCAGTCCCCAATGATGACGATCACCGGCGCCATGCCTCACGGCAGGGCTCCGCTCCGTATCGCGACTGGTCTACACCAGTTTGCAACGACCGCCAAACCTGGCGTGTTCCGGGAGGATGCCGATGAGTTCGAGCGCGGCCACACAACCACAGCGGAAGTGGTGGAACGGGCCGGTCCAGGGACTGCAGAAGGTCGGCCGCAGCCTGCAGCTGCCGGTGGCCGTCCTGCCCGCGGCGGGCCTCCTCGTCAGCCTCGGCAATCTCTTCGACTCCTCGCTGCACGGCGCCTTCTGGGACAAGTTCGCGAAGGTGCTCCTCAACGGCGGCACCGCGATCCTCGACGGAGAGGTGGGCCTCCCCCTCCTCTTCTGCATCGGCGTCGCGATCGGCTTCGCGAAGAAGGCGGACGGCTCGACGGCGCTCGCCGCCGTCGTCGGCTTCCTCGTCTACCGGGGCGTGCTGGCCGCCTTCCCGGTGGACGACTCGGTGACCGAGGCCACCCCGGACGGCGTTCCGCAGAACCCGGGCGTCCTGGGGGGCATCCTCATCGGCCTGCTGACCGCCGTGGTCTGGCAGCGCTACCACCGCACCAAGCTGGTCGACTGGCTCGGCTTCTTCAACGGGCGCCGCCTGGTCCCGATCCTGATGGCGTTCCTCTGCGTGATCCTGGGCGTGCTGTTCGGTCTGCTGTGGCAGCCGGTCGGTGACGCGCTGACCTGGTTCGCCAAGCAGCTGATCGACCTGGGCTCCTGGGGTGCGGCGATCTTCGGGTTCGCGAACCGGCTGCTGATCCCGATCGGCATGCACCAGTTCCTGAACACGTTCTTCTGGTTCCAGGCGGGCGAGTTCACCGGCACCGACGGCGGCACGGTCCAGGGCGACATCTCCCGCTTCTTCGCAGGGGACCCGTCGGCGGGGCAGTTCACCTCGGGGTTCTTCCCGATCATGATGTTCGGCCTGCCGGCCGCCGCCCTGGCCATCGCCCACACCGCACGGCCGGAGCGGCGCAAGGAGGTGTCCGGGCTGATGCTGTCCGTGGCGCTGACGTCGTTCGTGACGGGGGTGACGGAACCGCTGGAGTTCTCGTTCCTCTTCGTGGCGCCGCTGCTGTACGGGGTGCACGCGATCCTCACCGGGGTGTCGATGGGCGTCACCTGGGCGTTCGGCGTGCACGCGGGGTTCAGCTTCTCCGCCGGGCTGATCGACTACGTCGTCAACTGGCACCTGGACACGAAGCCGTGGCTGATCATCCCGATCGGGCTCTGTTTCGCGGTGATCTACTATGTGATCTTCCGGTTCGCGATCACCAAGTTCAACCTCCAGACACCCGGGCGCGAGCCCGTCGAGGAGGAGGAGAAGATCGAGGACGACCTGACGAAGTAGGACCTCCCCGGCTCTTCGCGCGGCCCCCGGACCAGACGGTCCGGGGGCCTTCGCCGTGTCACCGAGGGTGGCGGCGGAACTACGCGGCACATGGGAGGGAATTGCAGGTTCCTTATCTAACCCTCACCGTGCTAAAACTGGTCTACACCACTGAGTGGTCCAGACCACGCGGCCGATCCCCCGCCGCGTTCCTCGAGTCGTCGCCCTCCGAAACCCTGTCCCCGGCGGCGCCTTGCCTACTGGAGGAAGTTGATGAGTACGGACACCGCTCCGGCCGCGCCCGCAAAGAAGCGGGGCGCCGGTGTGATGGCTGTCATGCAGCGCATCGGCCGCAGCCTCATGCTGCCGGTCGCCGTCCTGCCCGCGGCAGCGCTGCTGGTCCGGCTCGGCAATGCCGACATGCTCGGCCGCGAGTCGTTCCCCACCGTCATCACGAAGCTGGCCGGCTACATGGCGGCCGGCGGTGGCGCCATTCTCGACAACATGGCCCTGCTGTTCGCCGTCGGTATCGCCATCGGCTTCGCCAAGAAGTCGGACGGCTCGACCGCCCTCGCGGCGGTCACCGGTTACCTGGTCTTCCAGAAGGTGCTGGCCACCTTCACCGACAGCAACCTGCCGCAGGTCGCCAGCGTCGCCGACGGCAAGATCGTCATGAGCGACGCCCCGGTCAACGCGGGCGTGCTCGGCGGTGTCGTGATGGGCATAGTCGTGGCCCTGCTGTACCAGAAGTTCTACCGGACGAAGCTGCCCGACTGGGCGGGCTTCTTCAGCGGCCGTCGCCTGGTCCCGATCCTCTCCGCCTTCGCGGGCCTGGTCATCGGTATCGTCTTCGGGCTGATCTGGCCGGTCCTCGGCACGGGTCTGCACAACTTCGGTGAGTGGCTGGTCGGCTCCGGCGCGGTCGGCGCGGGCATCTTCGGTGTCGCCAACCGTGCGCTGATCCCGGTCGGCATGCACCACCTGCTGAACTCCTTCCCCTGGTTCCAGGCCGGCGAGTACAACGGCGCCCACGGCGACATCGCCCGCTTCCTGGCAGGCGACCCGGAGGCCGGACAGTTCATGACCGGCTTCTTCCCGATCATGATGTTCGCCCTCCCGGCGGCCTGCCTCGCGATCGTGCACTGTGCCCGTCCGGAGCGCCGCAAGGTCGTCGGCGGCATGATGTTCTCGCTCGCGCTGACCTCGTTCGTCACCGGTGTGACCGAGCCGATCGAGTTCACCTTCATGTTCATCGCCCCGGTGCTGTACGCGATCCACGCGGTGCTGACCGGTGTGTCGATGGCCCTGACCTGGGCGCTCGGCATGAAGGACGGCTTCGGCTTCTCGGCCGGTCTGGTCGACTTCCTGCTGAACCTGGGCATCGCGTCCAAGCCCTGGCTGCTGGTGCTGGTCGGTCTCTGCTTCGCTGTCGTCTACTACGTGGTCTTCCGGTTCGCGATCACGAAGTTCAACCTTCCGACGCCGGGCCGTGAGTCCGACGAGGAGCTCGCCGAGCTCCAGAAGGCCGAGGCCAAGTAGTCCGGCCCCGCCTGTGGCAACGGCGAAGCCCCGTCCTCTCCGCAGGGAGGACGGGGCTTCGCCGTTGCCACGAGCCCTAGATCTCGTACACCGCGCCGGGGACGGCCAGCTCCACCGGCCCGTCGTAGACCTCGCGTGCGTCGGCGAGGTTGCGTTCGGCGTCCGTCCACGGCGGGATGTGGGTGAGGACGAGGCGTCCCGCTCCGGCGCGTGCGGCGTACTCGCCTGCTTCGCGCCCGTTGAGGTGGAGGTCCGGGATGTCCTCCTTGCCATGGATGAACGATGCTTCGCAGAGGAACAGGTCGGCGCCCTCGGCGAGTTCGGCCAGCGCCTCGCAGGTGCCCGTGTCACCGGAGTACGTGAGGGCGCGCCCGTTGTGCTCGACCCTGATGCCGAAGGTGTCGACGGGGTGGCAGAGCTTCTCCGTACGCACCGAGAAGGGGCCGATCTCGAACGAACCGGACTTCAGCGTGTGGAAGTCGAAGACTTCGCCCATCGCGTGGTCGGACGGAGTGTCGGCGTGGGCCGTGGTGAGCCGCTGCTCGGTGCCTTCGGGGCCGTAGACGGGGATCGAGGCGGGGCGTCCGCCGTCGAAGCGGTAGTAGCGGACGACGAAGTACGCGCACATGTCGATGCAGTGATCGGCATGGAGGTGGCTGAGGAAGATGGCGTCGAGGTCGTAGAGACCTACGTGGCGCTGCAGCTCGCCCAGGGCGCCGTTGCCCATGTCGAGGAGCAGCCGGAAGCCGTCGGCCTCTACGAGGTAGCTCGAGCATGCCGAACCCGCGGACGGGAACGAGCCGGAGCAGCCGACGACGGTGAGCTTCATGGAGCGTGAACCTCCGAGGCATGGGACGGGGAGGGTTCGTGCGGTCCGTCGAGCGTAAGGCGCGAAACCGGTGGTCGCTCCTCCACGGCCTGTCGTTGTGGGGGAACTCACCTGTGCTGTCACCGGTTCGATGGAAGGCCGGCTGTCGCCGGGCGCCGGTACGGTCGGGTCATGAACACGTGGTGGTGGGTGGCACTGGCCGCCGTCGTCCTGCTGGCTCTGGTGGCGACGGTCTCCGATGCGCGGGGCCGGGGCGGGCGCGGGCCGCGTCGGCCGGGTGGGCGGACACGGCCGCCGGGGCGGGCTCCGGGGCGGGCTCCCGAGCGGAAGAAGGGGCGGCCGCAGGGAGATCCCAGGCCCGGGGAGATCTGGTGGGCGGATGTGCCGTTCGAGGACGGGCCCGGGTCCAAGGACCGGCCGTGTCTCGTGCTGTCGGTGCGGGGCGGCACGGCGGTCGTCGCCAAGATCACCAGCAGGCACCATGAGGAGCGGCCGGGGGTGATCGCGCTGCCGCCGGGTTCGGTGGGGGACGCGCGGGGCCGGCGGAGCTTCCTGGAGACGGACGAGCTGCGGGATGTGCCGGTGTCGGGTTTCCGCCGGAAGGCGGGCGAGCTCGATCGGGGGGTGTGGGGGCGGGTGCGCGGGCTGGGGTGAGCACGCGGGAGGCGCGGGACGGGATGTCCTCCCGTCCCGCGCCTCCTGGAGCGCGCGGCCGCCGGTTCCGGGCGGTTCGCAGGGCCGTTCGGGTGGTGTGAAGCCCCGTCAGGCCCAGAGCTGGCCGTGCAGGGTCTCGATGGCGGCCTCTGTCGTGGGGGCGGTGTAGACGCCTGTCGACAGGTACTTCCAGCCGCCGTCCGCGACGACGAAGACGATGTCGGCGGAGTCTCCGGCCTTGACGGCCTTGCGGCCGACGCCGATGGCGGCGTGGAGTGCGGCGCCGGTGGAGACGCCCGCGAAGATGCCCTCCTGCTGGAGGAGCTCGCGGGTGCGGGTGACGGCGTCGGCGGAGCCGACGGAGAAGCGTGTGGTGAGCACGGAGGCGTCGTAGAGCTCGGGGACGAAGCCCTCGTCGAGGTTGCGCAGGCCGTAGACGAGGTCGTCGTAGCGCGGTTCGGCGGCGACGACGGTGACGTCCGGCTTGTGCTCGCGGAGGTAGCGGCCGACGCCCATGAGGGTTCCGGTGGTGCCGAGGCCCGCCACGAAGTGCGTGATGGAGGGGAGGTCGTTGAGGATCTCCGGGCCGGTGGTGGCGTAGTGGGCGCCGGCGTTGTCGGGGTTGCCGTACTGGTAGAGCATGACCCAGTCGGGGTGCTCGGCGGAGAGTTCCTTGGCCACGCGTACGGCGGTGTTGGAGCCACCGGCGGCGGGGGACGAGATGATCTCGGCGCCCCACATGGTGAGCAGGTCGCGCCGTTCCTGTGAGGTGTTCTCCGGCATGACGCACACGATGCGGTAGCCCTTGAGCCTGGCCGCCATGGCGAGCGAGATGCCGGTGTTGCCGCTGGTGGGTTCGAGGATGGTGCAGCCCGGTGTGAGGCGGCCGTCCTTCTCCGCCTGCTCGACCATGTGGAGCGCGGGGCGGTCCTTGATCGATCCGGTGGGGTTGCGGTCCTCGAGCTTGGCCCAGATGCGGACGTCGTCGGACGGGGACAGCCGCGGGAGGCGGACCAGGGGGGTGTTGCCCACGGCCGCCAGCGGGGAGTCGTACCGCATCAGCGCATGCCGCCGGCGACGGCCGGGAGGATGGTGACGTTGTCGCCGTCGGCGAGCTTGGTGGAGATGCCGTCGAGGAAGCGGACGTCCTCGTCGTTGAGGTAGACGTTGACGAAGCGGCGGAGCTGGTCGCCGTCGACGATGCGCTCGCGGATTCCGTTGTGGCGGCTCTCCAGGTCGACGAGGAGGTCGGCGAGGGTGTCCCCGCTGCCTTCGACCGCCTTGGCGCCGTCGGTGTAGGTGCGGAGGATGGTCGGGATGCGGACCTCGATGGCCATGGCGTGGGCTCCTGTCGAAAGCGTGGAGGTGGCGTGGGGCGCGCGTTCGCGCCCCCGCGCAGGGGTGGTGCGTACGTGGTGCGCTCGGACCGCGGCTCAGGCCGTGCGGTTCACGGGCGGGCGGCAGCCGGACAGATCGCGCTGGACAGCCTGCACAGGTCGACGTGCAGCCGCGCGACGAGCAGCATGCCCGGGGCCTTTTCGCTCACGTCATGGGGAACCATGCGCTCATCGTATCGATTCCCCACGCCGAATCCGGAGTGTGATCCCACATCGTGGATGGTGAGCGGTCACCATGTGGACAAATGGCGGGTGCGCGGTACATCCGGAGCCGCCCCCGGCCGGTCAGGCTGCGGTGGGGTAGGCCGCCACGACCTCGACTTCTTCCTCGGTGATCTCGCCGTCCACGATGCGGTACGAGCGGAACTGGAAGGGACCCGCGTCGTCGGTGTCCGCGGTGGAGACCAGTACGTAGTGGGCGCCGGGCTCGTTGGCGTAGGTGAGGTCGGTGCGGGAGGGGTAGGCCTCGGTCGCGGTGTGGGAGTGGTAGATGATCACCGGCTCCTCGTCGCGGTCGTCCATCTCGCGGTAGAGCTTCAGCAGGTCCGCCGAGTCGAACTCGTAGAACGTGGGTGAGCGGGCGGCGTTGAGCATGGGGACGAAACGCTCGGGGCGGCCGGTCCCGGCCGGGCCGGCGACCACGCCGCACGCCTCGTCGGGGTGGTCCGCGCGGGAGTGCGCGACGATCCGGTCGTAGAGCTCCTGGGTAAGGGTCAGCATGTGGCCCAGGATAAGCAGACGGGCCCTCGCGTACCGAGGAGTGGTACGAGAGGGCCCGTATGCCGGACAGGGCCGTTGGGGCGGCCGGTGTCCCGGAGGCGCCGTGGCGCGGGTCAGCGCTTGGCGAAGGCGGTGTTCTCGGGGTTGCGGGCCTTCAGCACCAGGTAGGAGACACCGAGGATGAGACCCCACACAGGCGCGCAGTAGAGCGAGATCCTCGCGTCCTTGTCTATGGCCATCATGACGATGACGAGGCCGATGAACGCGAGCGCGAACCAGCTGGTGAACGGCGCCCCGGGCGCCTTGAAGGTGGACTGGGGCAGTTCACCGCGGTCGGCCTTGGCGCGGTAGCGGATCTGGGAGATCAGGATCATGATCCAGGCCCACATGCCGGAGATGGTCGCGAAGGAGACGACGTAGTTGAAGGCCTCGCCCGGCCACTGGTAGTTGATCCAGACGCCGACGAGCATCAGCACGGCGGAGAACGTGGTGCCGACCAGCGGGAGCCCGTTCTTCGTGAGCTTGGTGAACGCCTTGGGGCCCTGCCCGTTGAGTGCGAGGTCCCGCAGCATGCGCCCGGTGGAGTACATGCCGGAGTTGCAGGAGGAGAGCGCGGCGGTGAGCACGACGAAGTTGACGATCGCCGCGCCGATGCCGAGGCCCATCTCCTCGAACGCGGCGACGAACGGCGAGACGCCCGGCTCGAAGGTGCTCCACGGGACCACGGACAGGATCATGATCAGCGCGCCGACGTAGAAGACGGCGATGCGCCACGGCACGGTGTTGATGGCCTTGGGCAGGACGGTCTTCGGGTCCTTGGACTCACCGGCGGTGACACCGACGAGCTCGACGGCGAGGAACGCGAACATGACGATCTGGAGGGTCATCAGCGTGCCGCTGATGCCTTCGGGGAAGAAGCCGCCGTCGTTCCACAGGTTGGCGACCGTCGCGGTGTCACCGGCGTCGGAGAAGCCGATCGTGAGCACTCCGGCACAGATGAGGATCATGCCGAGGATCGCGGTGACCTTGACCATCGAGAACCAGAACTCGAGCTCGCCGAAGAGCTTCACCGAGATCAGGTTCGCGCCGTACAGAATGACGGTGAACACGAGCGCGGACAGCCATTGCGGGATATCCCACCAGTACGTCATATAGGTGGCCGCGGCGGTGACTTCGGTGATTCCCGTGACGACCCAGAAGAGCCAGTACGTCCAGCCGGTCACGAATCCGAAGAAGGGCCCGAGGAATTCACGCGCGTACTCCGCGAAGGAGCCGGAGACCGGGCGATACATGAGGAGCTCGCCCAGGGCGCGCATGATGAAGAAGATGACCAGGCCCGCGATGGCGTACGCCAGGATGAGACTGGGCCCTGCCCGGTCGATGGCCTTGCCGGCGCCGAGGAAGAGCCCCGTGCCGATGGCTCCGCCGATGGCGATCATCTGGATCTGGCGGGCGCCCAGGCCACGCTGGTAGCCCTCGCCCGCTGAGGCGTCGGCGGCCTCGGGGCCGTCCGCCTGTCCGTTGTCGACCTGCGCCGATGTCATGGTGGTGCGCCTTTCTCCACGCCGATCCGCGCCGTCGTCGGCGTCGGATCAGGTCCTGATCCCCCCGGATATGGATGGAGTGCCGCCGGCGTTCGGCCGGCTCGTAGCGCCCCCGGGGACAGGGGTGGCGTCCCCGGGCGGTCGTGAAGATTTATCACGAGCGCCAGGTGGGTCCACCGGACACTGTGTGGCGTACACCACAAGAAAAAGCGGACAAGCGTTTCCAGGCCCTGCAAAGAAGGCCATTCAGGTGACAGGATCGTTATTCGGATTTGAGCATCCGTTGAGCGAACCCGGCCGGCCTCAGGGCATCAGCGTTTCGACGAGCGTTTCCTGCAGCGCGCCGAGCCAGAGATAGGCCATCACCATCGGCTTGCGGGGATCACTGTCGGGGAGCCGGTAGAGCGAGCCGTCCTGCCCCTCGTCCTCGTCGGACACCTCCAGACGGGTGCCGATCGTGAGCCGCAGGTCGTTGAGGGAGCCCAGCCAGTGGTGGCACTCGTCGGCGGTGAGGGTGAGCACCGCGCCGCCGTCCGCCGCGGGCGAGAGGGCGTCCAGCGACCGCACGACGGCGAGGGCGTCGTCCCGCTTGCGGGTGCGCAGGTCGTTCTCGGTGAAGCGGCGGAATTCGGCGGACGCCTCGCGCAGCTCCTTGTCCTCGTCCCCGTACGCCTCCGGGAAGAGCCGGGCCAGCGCCGGGTCGGAGGGCGGTTCGCTGGGCCCCTCGGCGAACAGGGCGGCGAGCGGGTCCTCACCCTCCGCGGGTTCGTCTCCGGGGCCGATCAGTTCGAGCAGCTGGACGGCGAGGGAGCGCAGGATGGCGATCTCGACCTCGTCGAGCGCGACGGACGCGCCGCCGCCTGAAGTGGCCTCGAAGTGGCCGGCCATGAATTCTCCGATGGTGGGTCGGACGGAGGGGCAGCGGTGGGTCAGTTGCGGTCCTGGGTCAGCGTGGCCCACAGCCCGTAGCCGTGCATGGCCTGGACGTCGCGTTCCATCTCCTCGCGGCTGCCGCTGGAGACGACCGCGCGGCCCTTCTGGTGGACGTCGAGCATCAGCTTGTGCGCCTTGTCCTTGGAGTAGCCGAAGTAGGCCTGGAAGACATAGGTCACATAGCTCATGAGGTTCACCGGGTCGTTGTGCACCAGCGTCACCCAGGGGACATCGGGTTCGGGGACGGCGAAGGTCTCCTCGGCCGATTCGGGACGTTCGATCTCTACGGGGGCAGCAACGCTCACCTACCCCATGCTGCCACCAGGAGGGGTCCCGCGCATAAACGGAGGCCACATCTCGTCAGTCTGACGAATAGGGGGTAGCATCCCCGTCATGAACTCAGCGGACCTTGGGCGACGGGTCGGTGTTCCGTCGACCGCGCTCTTCACCGACCAGTACGAGCTCACGATGGTGCAGGCCGCACTGAAGGCGGGCACCGCGGACCGGCGCTCCGTCTTCGAGGCCTTCACCCGCCGGCTGCCCGAGGGGCGGCGCTACGGCGTCGTGGCCGGAACCGGGCGGGTGCTGGACGCGGTGGAGAACTTCCACTTCGACGACGAGATGCTCACCTTCCTGCGCGACCAGCGGATCGTCGACTCCCCCACCGTCGACTGGCTGGCCGACTACCGCTTCAGCGGCGACATCTGGGGCTACCCGGAGGGCGAGGTGTACTTCCCCGGCTCGCCGCTCCTGCGGGTCGAGGGCTCCTTCGCCGAGTGCGTGCTGCTGGAGACCGTGATCCTGTCGATCCTGAACCACGACTCGGCGATCGCCGCCGCCGCGTCCCGGATGTCGGCCGCGGCGGGCGGGCGCCGGCTCATCGAGATGGGCGCCCGGCGCACGCACGAGCTGTCGGCGGTGGCGTCGGCCCGCGCCGCGTACATCGGCGGCTTCCACACGACCTCGGACCTGGCGGCCGGCTTCCGGTACAACATCCCGACCGTCGGGACGAGCGCGCACGCCTTCACACTCCTGCACGACAGCGAGCGGGACGCCTTCCGGGCACAGGTGGACTCGCTCGGCCGGGGCACCTCACTGCTGGTCGACACGTACGACGTGACCGAGGCGGTCCGGACGGCGGTGGAGGTCGCGGGGCCGGAGCTGGGGGCCGTGCGGATCGACTCGGGCGACCTGCTGCTCGTCGCGCACCGGGTCCGGCAGCAGCTGGACGAGCTGGGAGCCACGGAGACGAAGATCGTGGTGACGTCCGACCTGGACGAGTACGCGATCGCCTCGCTGGCAGCCGCGCCCGTCGACGCCTACGGGGTGGGCACGCAGCTGGTCACCGGGAGCGGGCACCCGACCTGCTCCATGGTCTACAAGCTGGTGGCGCGTGCCCGGTCCGCCGATCCGGCCGACCCGCTGCTGCCGGTGGTGAAGAAGTCGCTGGGCGCGAAGTCGTCGAGGGGCGGCCGCAAGTGGGCGGCCCGCCGGCTGGACGAGGCCGGAGTGGCGGAGGCCGAGGTGATCGGCAGCGGAGAGGTCCCGCCGGAGCTGGTGGACCGGCAGATGCTCGTGGAGCTGGTCAGGGGCGGCGAGGTGGTCGGCAGGGAGCCGCTGGAGACCGCGCGGGAGCGGCACGTCGCGGCGCGTGCGGGGCTGCCGATGTCGGCGATGCAGCTGTCCCGCGGGGAGCCGGTGCTGCCCACGGAGTACGTGTGAGGGGGGCCGTCCCCGGGCCCGTCGTCCGTCGTGCGCCGGGCAGGGCGCGAGAGCGACGTGTGTGCCCCCTCCCGCGGGGTGCGCCGAGTCTCTAGGCTCGGAGGCATCCCCACCGTTCCTGTCCGTACGCCCCGCCGAACCCCCACCGAAGGACAACCGTCATGCATCGCGCCTTGATCGTCGTCGACGTTCAGAACGACTTCTGCGAGGGCGGCAGCCTCGCGGTGGCGGGCGGCGCAGATGTCGCCGCCGCCATCACCGACCTGATCGGTGAGGCCCAGCCCGGATACAGTCACGTCGTGGCCACCCGGGACCACCACGTCGATCCCGGGGACCACTTCTCCGCGACCCCCGACTTCGAGCACTTCTGGCCGCCGCACTGCGTCGCCGGCACGGAGGGCGTGGGCTTCCACCCCAACTTCGCCCCCGCCGTGGCGTCCGGTGCGATCGACACCGTCTTCGACAAGGGCGCGTACGCGGCCGCGTACAGCGGGTTCGAGGGCGTCGACGAGAACGGCACCGGGCTCGCCACGTGGCTGCGGGAACGGTCGGTCACCGCCGTCGACGTCGTCGGCATCGCTACGGACCACTGCGTGCGGGCCACCGCTCTGGACGCCGCCCGGGAGGGCTTCGTCACGCACGTACTGCTGGACCTCACCGCCGGAGTCGCCGAGGGGACCACCGAGCGGGCCCTGGAGGAGATGCGCACCGCCGGCGTGGAGCTGTCGGGCAAGCCGGTCGTCTGACCGTGCCCGGCGCGCTCAGGCCGCCGGGCGGGCCGGTCCCGCGTAGCCGGAGGACCCCAGCAGCGCCCGTATCGGGTGCCAGAGCTCCTGGCCGGTCTGGGGCGCCGTACGCCAGAGCAGCCCGTCCGGGTGGTGGAGGACCGCCGTGATCTCGTCCGGGGTGGGCGGCTGGGCGTTGCCCCTGAGGTAGACGGCGCGCAGTCCGAGGTTGCGCAGCCTGGTCAGGGCGCGCGCCCGGTTCGCCGCGTGGACGAGCACGCGTACCGGCTCGCCGGGGCCGGAGACACCTGCCGGACCGTTCAGGGTCAGCGCCACCACCACCGTGCCGTTGGGCAACCTGCAGAAACCTCCGCCTGCCATGCTTCGCGCTCCCCCGTAAGACTTCGTGTCAATAAGGATCCGGTAGGAGGCACCTAAACACGATCGGCCGCCGCCCGCCAGAGGGCAACGGCCGATCATGTTTCGACCTGCGGCTTTACCGGCTAATTGGTCGAGGGCCCGACCTTCACGGTGATCGTGGAGCCGCTGAGCGGCTCGTTCACGATGGAGATCCGGGTGTTGGTGTCGGAGACGTCGACACTGCCGGTCGGGTTCTCCTCGTACCAGTAGGTGCCCTTGCGGTCGTCGAAGACCGGGACGCCCAGCGACGGCTTGATCTTCAGCGGGACGCCCGCGTCGTGCAGCGTGAAGCCCTTGTTCGGGTACCAGCTGAACGGCGCGTCGAAGGGCTGGATCTTGTTGCGCAGGAGCTTGCCGTTCGTCCACTTCAGCGGCTTGGCGTGGGAGTCCACCGGCAGGATCAGCCCCTTACCGGGGTGGACCGAGGTGTTGTTGTCCTTCTGGGAGGTGTCCCAGAGCCACACCATCAGGCCGTTCTGGTACGAGTAGTGCTCGACCCAGTCCGGGCGGGTGGTGGAGAAGCCGAAGTTGTACGGGCCGACCTCGAGGGTCTTGTCGTACGAGACGTACTGGCGGTTCTCGGCGATGTAGTACTGCGGGTAGTCGTCGGTGAACGACTCACCGGTCCGCGAGAAGCCCTCGGCGGTCCAGCCGTTGTCGTCGCCCTCGGCACCGTCCGTGAAGATCGCGGCGCCGTCCGCCGTGATCGTGAGGGCGTCGGCCGCGAAGCCCTTGCCCCCGGCGCCGCCGTCCGTCTGGTAGCGGAAGCGGAGGTCGATCTTCTTGCCCGCGTAGGCGTCCAGCGGGAACGCGAGCTTCTTGTACGCGCCCGAGACGCCGGTCAGGGCCGGCTTGTCGCTGGCGTCGCGCGGGATCGCCCCGCCGTCGGCCGTGCCGTCGAGCGCGGTCCAGCTGGTGCCGCCGTTCTCGGACACCTCGGTGTAGAGGTAGTCGTAGTCGGCCTCGATGTCGTACCAGCCGGAGAGGTCCAGCGAGGCGGACGTCCTGCCGGTGAGGTCGACCGAGCGGGTCAGGGTGTTCGACAGGTCGTCACCCATGTCGCTCCACCACTGCCTGGAGCCTTCCGCGGGCTTCGTGACGGTGGTGGTGACGGCCTTCTCGGGCAGCTCGACGACGAGCGCCTGCTTGTCCTTGGTGTTGTACTCCGCGACACCCAGCTTGTGGGTCGACTTCGTGGCGGCCTTGGCCTGCGCGTAGTCGAGCCAGCCGAGCTGCAGCTTGTCCCAGGCGGTCATGTCGCCGGGGAGGTTGCCTATCTCGCCGTCGCCGGTGCCGAGCCAGGAGCCCGCCGACATGAGCGACCAGAAGCCGACGGAGTTCTCGCCGCCGCCGGAGGTGTCGTACAGGTCCGGGAGGCCGAGGTCGTGGGCGTACTCGTGGGCGAAGACGCCCAGGCCGCCGTTCTCGGGCTGCGCGGTGTAGTCGCCGACCCAGATGCCCGTGTCGCCGATCTCGGCGCCTCCGGCCTTGTTGCCCTCGGGTCCCGTCGCACCCGCGTCGGTGCCGTACGCGTACCAGCGGTGCGCCCAGAGGGCGTCGGTGCCCTGGGCGCCGCCGCCCGCCGACTCGTCCTCGCCGGCGTGGACCAGCTGGAAGTGGTCGATGTAGCCGTCGGGCTCGTTGAACTCTCCGTCACCGTCGAAGTCGTAACGGTCCCACTCGTCGTACCGCGCCAGATCGGCCTTGATCTCGGCGGTCGTGCGGCCCTCGGCCTTCTGGCCGGCCACCCAGGCGGTGACGCCGTCGCGGACCGTGTCCCAGACGTTGGCGCAGTTGGTCGAGCCGCAGTAGTTGGAACCGTAACGGGCCTCGTTGTACGGGACCTTGACCCAGTCGGAGACCGCACCGTCGACGGAGTAGCGCCCGGAGGACGTCTTCTCGTAGTACGTCTTCAGCGATTCCTTGCCCTTGCCCTCACCGAAGTACAGGTCCTGGAAGTGGGCCTGGTCGTAGTCGGCCTGCCAGGCGGTGCTGTTGTCCTTCGCCGGGTCAGGCTCGGCTATCTCGTTGTGCAGCGGTCCGGGTGTGCCGCCGTACTTCTTGACCGGCGGCTTCGGGCCGTCGCCGTCGGGGTCGAACATCGTGGTGTCGTCGACCCGGTCGCCGAACTCCACGAGGATGGTGAAGATCTTGTCGGTCTTCTCGCGGCCGAGCTCGACGTACTTGCTCCTGCCGAGCTTGACGACCTTGGAACCGCCCTTGACGGTCACCTTCTTGTCGCCGGAGAGGACCTGCTCCAGCGCGGCCTGCCGCTGGGCGTCCTGCTCCTTGCTGAAGGGGCCTTCCAGGTCGTGCTCGTGCGCCTTGACCGGCGCGGGGTCGCGCCGGTCCACGATGGATGCGCCCGGCTCCGGTGCCCTGTCGTCCGCCTGTGCCGTGGCGAAGGCGGATGCCGTCGCGGCGGTGGCGGCCAGGCACACGGCCACGGCGGTGGCGCGTAGCGCCCGTCTCTGAGTGGTCACTTGATGCAGTCCTCCCCGGCGTTCGCGTCCGCGGCCAGGGGGTGGATACGAGGCCGCGCGCGTTCAACGCGTCACAAGTGACGACATTCGATCGGAGTTATGAGAGAAAAGACAGATCTTGACTTGGACACACCAACTGCACTATGCGGGAGGCCTCTTCCGGTATCCGGACACACATCAGGGGCGACCGGCCGCCGACCGGCGCGTCGCATACTTCTGCCGGCCTCGGCGTGACTCCGTGCGCCCCCCGTGCACCGGTACCGTGGGTTAGGTCACGCTTACCGCCCGTTCCTCCCGGGCATCCACCGTCGTAGAGTCGATTGACAGTGCGAACGTGTTGAGAGACTTCCCTATCCGACGCCCCGAGGACGGATACCGCCATGCCGCGTCCGACTGCCGCACAGTTCTTCTACGGTTCGGCCACCGTCGTCTTCTCCGCCCTCGCCATGCTGTTGCTGTTCCGTACGGAATCGGGCTTCGGTGTCGCCGCTGTCGGCACCGCGGCACTGGCGCTGGGACTGCTGGTGGCCTTGGCCCTGCCGCCCCGTACGAAGGCCGCCCGGAAGGCGACGTCACCGCCCACCGCCGCCCGCACGCACCGCACGATCGAGGACATCGAGATCGCCGCCGCACAGCGTGAGCGCGTGGGCGAGCACTCGCTGCACCGCTGAACGCCCCTGGTTCAGGGGACGGTGACGACCACCGTCTTGCCCGCCTTGTCCTGCAGACCCTGCCGGTAGGGCTTGTCCGTGAACATCAGCACGATGTTGATGAGCCACCACAGGCAGGGGCAGCACAGCAGGGCGGGGAGCCAGAGCACGACGGCCCGCATCAGCGAGGAGCTCGTGTCGGGGACCGAGCCGTCGTTGAGCATCGCGACGCGCATCTTCAGCAGCCGCTTGCCGGGCGTCCGGCCGTCCTTGTGCGTGAAGTACGTGTCGTAGGCGACGTAGACCACCAGGCCGATCAGCGACCACAGCAGCTGGTGACCGCTGTAGGTGTTGCCGATGGCGTTACCGAAGTCGTCGTTGCCGTCGTCCGACGAGACGTCGACCGCCCCGCCGAAGGGCAGCGAGATCAGGTACAGCGGGATCGAGATGATGAGGAAGTCGATCAGCCGCGCCAGGATCCGCTTGCCCGGTTCGGCGAGCGGCGGCATGCCGGCCAGCGGATCCGCACCGCCGTAGGGGCCACCGCCGCCGTACGGGTCGTTCGGCGGCCGGGGCGGGGGCGGCCCGCTGTCGTAGGGCGAACCGCCCGAGGGGGGCGGCGGCCCCTGCGGCGGCCGCTTCGAGAAGGGGTCGTCGTCGGGCGGCGGAGGCGGCGGCACGTTGCTCATGGGGGCAGTGCACCCCGGCCCGCGAAGCCCCGCAACGGCTGGGGTCCCTTCGGGGGACGGGGCGTCAGCACACGAGCGTACGGAGCCCTTACCGGCCCGCGACGAAGGTGCGGGCCGCCTTGTCGTGCCAGCACTGGCGCCACGGGCGGTCGATCAGGCACCACAGCACGTTGACCACACCGACGACGATCAGCCCCAGCACCCCGTAGACCAGCCAGCGGCGCAGTGCGGCGCCCAGAGCCGGCGCGTCGTGGGACTCGATGTCCCGCACCTCGAGACCGCACAGCTTCTTGCCCAGCGTGCGGCCCCACTTGGCGGTGGGCACGGCTTCCAGGAGGAAACCGAGGATCAGGAAGGCGGCGAGCACCCCGCCGAACAGGCCCGCCGTGGTGGAGTCCAGGAGCCAGACGGTGACCGTCTCGCCGGACATCTTCGCCGCTTCGATCTTCTGGTCGATGTGGTCCATCGCGCTGGTGACCAGTGGGAAGCCGATCGCGCCGACGAGGGCGCCGAGCACGACGGTGTCCAGGATCCGGGCCGCCAGCCGCTTGCCGAGCCCGGCGGGCCGTGCGGAGGCCTGGGACCGGGCGAGCTGCTGGAAGGGGTCCTCCACCACGGGCTTCCAGGGCGTGACCGGCTGCTGCTGTTCGGGCCCGGCGCCCTGCATCCGCGCGGGCGTCGGGCCCTGCATCTGCGCGGGCGTCGGGCTCTGCTGCTGGGGCCCCGGCTGCTGCGGACGGACCGTCTGCTCGGGCCGGGCCAGCTGGTGGGCCTGCTGCGGCCAGGACGCGGAGCCGCCACCGGGCCCCTGGGTCAGAGGCGTGTTCAGCCCCGGCGGCTGCGCCTGTGCCTGCGGCGGGGTGGGCGCGGTGGCGGAGGGCTGCGGTGTGCCGCCGGGGGACGGCGCCCGGATCGTCATCGTCCCCTCGGCGGGGGCAGGCCTCTCCTCACGAGGACGCGGCGGACGGGCCGGGCCGGGCCCCACCGCGCGGATCGTGACCGTACCGTCGGCCGGCGGGCGGGTGTCGCCACCGCTGCCGGACCGGTCGAGGCGGATGGCGACGGTCCCGTCGGTCACCTCGTCGTTGCCGTCGCGCATCCCGGGCAGAGCACCGCGCGTCGGGTCCGGCTCGCCCGGCTGCCGGGTGTCGGACGGTGTGCGGCCGGAAGGTACGCCGTCAGCCGGGGCGGAAGCCGCGGGCGGCGCCGCGGACCGGTCCGGGGCGGAAGCCGCGGGCGGCGCCACGGGTTCAGGCGCGGGCGCCTCGGGCGTACGCGGATCCGGACCGCCCCACGAGACCCGGTGGTCGCGCTCACCGCCGAATCCGGTCTGCCGGGAGGTGTCGGCCTGCCAGGCGGTCGCCGGCAGCGGGCGGCCGGGGGTCACCGGTGCCTCACCGCCGGCTGCTCCGCCGTCCCGGCCGGCCGCGTCCGCCGCCTCGGCCTCGTCGAAGTACATCGGCCCCGTCTCGTCCACCGGGGCAGGGGACTGCGGGGCTGCGTCGGCCGCCGGCGCAGGGGGCGCGGCAGGAGCCGTCCCGCCCTGCTGGGGCGCGGGCCGGCTCGTGCCGGGGACCCACGAAGCGCCGTTCCAGTACCGGACGTATCCGGGAATGGACGGGTCTGGGTAGTAGCCCTCGCGGGGGCTTTCGTCACCGGGTGCCGGGGTTGGGGCGCTCATCACCGTGGTCCCGTATCTCTTCGAGGCCTCAATACAAGGGTCCACATCTATCAGACCGCCGAGCCCCGCCGTGCCCGTCCTGTCGTTTGGACCACTTTCAGGGTCCGGACAAGTTTTTCTGGGAAGTCGCGTCATAGACGTCGGGGAGGGCGCTCTCTCCTTGTGCGGACCGGTCACGGGACCGGCCCCTACGAGCACCGGAAGGTCGTGCACCCTCATGCAGAACGCCGTGGAACGGGAACTGGAAGTGAAGCTGGTCCTGTCGCCCGAGCGGTCCGTCCCCGTACCGGCCCGCCTGTCCTACTTCACCGACGACCCGTACGCCGTGCACATCACCTTCCACGTCGGCTCCGAGTCGCCCGTGCACTGGACGTTCGCCCGTGAGCTCCTCGTGGAAGGGGTGTTCCGGCCGAGCGGGCACGGGGACGTGAGGATCTGGCCGACGAAGGTCCACGACCAGGGCGTCATCTGTGTCGCGCTCACCTCGCCCGACGGCGACGCCCTGCTGGAGGTGCCGTCGGCAGCGGCGGCCGCCTGGGTGGAACGCACCCTGCGGGTGGTGCCGCCGGGTACCGAGAGCACGCTGCTCGGACTGGAGGGGGCCCTCGCCGAGCTGCTCACCCCGCTGCCGGCCGACGACCTGTGGCTGAGCGATCCCTGGTCCCAGGAAGACCAGCAGGACGGCGAGGCCTGAGCGGAGGGACGCGGCCGTCAGAAGAGCTTGCCGGGATTGAGCAGCCCGAGCGGGTCGAAGGCCGCCTTGATGCCGCGCTGCAGCTCCAGGCCCACCTCACCCAGTTCGCGGGCGAGCCACTCCTTCTTCAGGACGCCGACGCCGTGTTCGCCGGTGATGGTGCCGCCCAGTTCGAGTCCCAGCGCCATGATCTCGTCGAAGGACTCACGCGCCCTGCGGGACTCGTCGGCGTCCGTGTGGTCGAAGCAGACGACGGGGTGGGTGTTGCCGTCCCCGGCGTGGGCGCAGAGCCCGATGGTGAGCCCGAACTTCTCGGCGACGGCGGCGGTCCCCTCGATCATCGCGCCGAGCCGGGAGCGCGGCACGCACACGTCGTCGATCATCGTGGCGGAACTGACGGTCTCCAGGGCGGGGAGGGCCAGGCGGCGGGCCTGGAGCAGCAGTTCGGACTCGGCCGCGTCGTCGGCGGGCACGACCTCGGTGGCCCCGGCCTCGGTGCAGAGCTCCCCCACGGCGGCGAGGTCGGCCGCCGGGTCGGGCGTGTCGAAGGCGCAGAGCAGCAGTGCCTCGGTCGTCCCGGGCAGGCCCATGGAGGCCATGGCGTTGACGGCGCGCACCGTCGTACGGTCCATCAGTTCGAGGAGTGACGGGGTGTGCCCCCGCTCCATGATCCGGCACACGGCGTCGCAGGCGGTGGCCGCGGAGGGGAACTCGGCGGCGAGCACGAGCTGCTGCGGGGGTCGGGGCCGCAGCGCCAGGACGGCCTTGACCACGATGCCGAGGCTTCCTTCGGACCCCACGAAGAGCCGGGTGAGGTCGTATCCGGCGACGCCCTTCGCGGTGCGCCGCCCGGTGTTCAGCAGCCGCCCGTCGGCCAGGACGACCTCCAGGCCCAGGACGTATTCGGCGGTGACGCCGTACTTCACACAGCACAGCCCGCCGGACGCGGTACCGATGTTGCCGCCGATCGTGCACGTCTCCCAGCTCGACGGATCCGGCGGGTAGTACAGCCCGTGCTCGTTGACGGCGCGTGACAGCGCGGCGTTGACGACGCCCGGTTCGACGACGGCGATCCGGTCGACCGGGCTGATCTCCAGGATCCGGTCCATCCTCACCAGGGAGAGCACGATGCAGCCGTCGGAGGCGTTGGCCGCGCCTGACAGCCCGGTCCTCGCGCCCTGGGGCACGACGGGTACCCGCAGTGCGGTGGCGGTCCGCATGACGTGCTGGACCTCCTCGACCGTGCGCGGGAGCACCACGACGGCGGGGTCGCCCGCGTCGCAGAAGCTCGCCATGTCGTGGGCGTACGAAGCGGTGACGTCCGGGTCGGTGATCAGCGCTTCGGCCGGGAGACCCGCGCGCAGTCGTTCGAGGAGAGCGTCCATGATCCAAGCGTGACACCCGGGGCCAATGGTGTGAACCCGTCTGCGTCAGCCTTCATGGAGCGCGATGCGATCTTCGTACTGACGCAGAGTGATGGCCATGGATGCCATGCCGCAGCAGAACCCGGAGCCACCCCCCTCCACCCTGCCGCCCCAGGGTGCGACGTCCGTCCCACCGCCTCCCGTGCCGATGCGCACCACGCTGCGCAGGGCGGCGTTCGGTGCGGTCGCCGGAGCCGTGCTCGTGGCCGGTGCGGTGATCGCCGTACCGGACGGCGCCGGGGAGGACGAGCCGCCCACGCCGGGACCCGTGGCACGGGCCGAGGCCGCGGCGGCGGCCGGCTCCCCGGCGTCCCTGTCCGACCTGACGGCCCTGATCGGCGACCGGCAGAAGTGGGTCGAGACGCACCCGGCGGACGCCCCGTCCTGGGCGGTGCTCGGTACGGCGTACGTGGAGTGGGGGCGGCGGTCCGCGGACGCGGCGTACTTCACCCGCGCCGAGCAGGCCCTCCAGCGTTCGCTGGCCGCACAGCCCGGTGAGCGCGGGAACACGGAGGCCTGGGTGGGCCTCGGGGCGCTCGCCAACGCCCGGAACGACTTCGTCGCCGCGAAGAAGTGGGGCGAGACGGTCCGCGCCCGGCAGCCGAAGAGCTGGACGGCGTACCCGGTGCTGATCGACGCCTACAACGGCCTCGGCGAGTACGCGGCGGCCGCCAAGGCGACGGAGAAGTTCGGCGCCCTGCGCAAGGGTGCCCCCGCCCTGGCCAGGATGTCCGAGATGTACCGCAACCAGGGCTGGCGTGAGGATGCCCTGGCCACCGCCCATGAGGCGGCGGACCGCGCGGCCACGCCGGCCGAGAGGGCGGCGGCCCTGCACCGGCTCGGGGACCTCGCCGCGGAGCGCGGGGAACCGGCGGAGGCCCTGGCGCAGTACGACGCGGCCCTGCGCACGGACCGCGGCCACCTCGCCTCCGTCGCGGGCCGGGCCCGCGCCCTGGTGGCCCTGGACCGCACGGACGAGGCGCTGGCGGAGTACCGGACGGTGACGACGAAGCTGCCGCGCCCCGAGTACGTGCTCGAACTGGGCGAACTGTACGAGTCCCTGGGGCTGGACGGCGACGCGCGAACCCAGTACGCGAAGCTCCGTGACCTCCTCACCCGGGCGAGGACGGCCGGGGTCGACGAGGCGCTGACCGAGGCCCGCTTCGAGGCCGACCACGGCGACCCGGAGGCAGCGGTGGAGCTGATGCGCACCGAGTGGGAGGCGCGGCGCCGCAGTTCGGCGGTGGCGGACACCCTGGCCTGGTCGCTGCACCGGGCGGGCCGGAGCGAGGAGGGCATGCAGTACGCGGAACGGGCGGTCGGGACGGGCGTGCGGAATGCCTCGTACGCCTACCACCTGGGGATGATCGAGAGTGCCCTCGGCCAGGACGGCCCCGCCCGGGGGCATCTGGAGGAGGCTCTCCGCACCGACCCGGGCTTCTCGCCGCTGGCCGCTCCGCTGGCGCGGGAGGCCCTGGACGCCCTGGGCGAGCCCGCGGCGGGCGGCCCGGCCCAGATGGAGCCGCCGGAGCCGGAGCCCTCCGCGGAGCCCGAGCCCCCCGCAGAGCCCGAGCCCTCGCGGGAGACCCGGCCGGAACCCTCACCGGAGCCCTCACGGGAGGGCGGGAAGAAGGACGGCCAGGAGCCCGCGCGATCGGCCGCCCCGTCCCCGCGGCCCGGGGCCGGCGCCCCGGCGACCCCGTAACCGCACAGGTGAGGGGCCCTTCTCCCGGCCGGGAGAAGGGCCCCTCACCTGTGACGGCTACAGGTTGCCGCGCTTCTCCTGCTCGCGCTCGATCGCCTCGAACAGGGCCTTGAAGTTGCCCTTGCCGAAGCCCATCGAGCCGTGCCGCTCGATCATCTCGAAGAAGACCGTCGGGCGGTCCTGGACCGGCTTGGTGAAGATCTGCAGCAGGTAGCCGTCCTCGTCGCGGTCGACGAGGATCTTCAGCTCGCGCAGCGTCTCCACGGGCACACGGGTCTCGCCCGCCCACTCCCCCAGCGTGTCGTAGTACGAGTCCGGGGTGTCCAGGAACTGCACGCCGGCCGCCCGCATCGCCTTCACGGACGCGACGATGTCGTTCGTGGCGAGCGCGATGTGCTGGACGCCCGCGCCGCCGTAGAACTCCAGGTACTCGTCGATCTGCGACTTCTTCTTCGCGATCGCCGGCTCGTTGATGGGGAACTTCACCTTCAGCGTGCCGTCGGCGACGACCTTCGACATCAGGGCGGAGTACTCGGTGGCGATGTCGTCGCCGACGAACTCCTTCATGTTGGTGAAGCCCATGACCTTGTTGTAGAAGGTCACCCACTCGTTCATACGGCCCAGCTCGACGTTGCCGACGCAGTGGTCGATGGCCTGGAAGGTCCTCCTGTCGGCCGGCTCGACCATCGGCTCCGCTGCCGCGTAGCCGGGGAGGTACGGCCCGTCGTAGCCGCCGCGCTCGACCAGCGTGTGGCGGGTCTTCCCGTACGTGGCGATGGCGGCCAGGACGACCGTGCCGTGCTCGTCCTTGACCTCGTGCGGCTCGGTGATGCCCCGGGCACCGTGCTCGACGGCGTACGCGTAGGCCGCGCGGGCGTCGGGGACCTCGATGGCGAGGTCGACCACACCGTCGCCGTGGGCGTGCACGTGGTCGGCGAGGAAGGTGCCCCATTCGGTGGACGCCTTGATGACGGAGGTGAGGACGAAGCGGGCGGAGCCGTTGGTCAGGACGTAACTCGCGGTCTCGCGGCTGCCGTTCTCCGGTCCGGAGTAGGCGACGAGCTTCATGCCGAAGGCGGTCGAGTAGTAGTGCGCGGCCTGCTTGGCGTTGCCCACGGCGAAGACGACCGCGTCCATTCCCTTGACCGGGAAGGGATCGGCCTGCCGGGCGGTGTCGGGGGTGGTGTGCACAGTCTCAGTCATGTCCGAAGGTTCCCGCCGCTTCGCAAGGTGCGCAACAGTTCGCCGGTCCACTGGTCAATCCGTCCACCGGAAGGCCAGGATGAGCGGGCTGTCTGTACAGGCTGACCACAGGGAGACGGATCATGGGGATCGACCGGCTGGACGGCCGGCTCATCACGCTGCTGGCCCGCGAGCCCCGTATCGGGGTACTCGAGGCGTCGCGGCGGCTCGGGGTGGCGCGCGGGACGGTGCAGGCGCGGCTGGACCGGCTTCAGTCCAATGGCGTCATCCGCGGGTTCGGCCCGGACGTGGACCCGGCCGCGCTCGGCTACCCGGTCACGGCCTTCGCCACGCTGGAGATCAAACAGGGCCAAGGCGTGGACGTACGCGCCCATTTGAGCGGCGTGCCCGAGGTCCTGGAACTGCATACGACGACGGGCCACGGGGACATGTTCTGCCGGCTGGTCGCCCGCTCGAACGCCGACCTCCAGCGGGTGATCGACCTGGTCGTCGGCTTTGATGGCATCGTCCGGGCCTCCACGGCGATCGTCATGGAAAACCCGGTGCCGCTGCGTATTATCCCGCTGGTTGAGCAGGCTGCAGAGGACACCGACTGAGCCTAGGGAGCAACATGTGAACTTCTGGGAATATCTGGGTACCAGGCATCAACAGCTGCTCACCGACACGTACCAGCACGCCAGCGCCGTCTTCCAGTGCATGGTCATCGCCACCGTGCTCGGCGTCCTGATCGGTGTCGTCAGTTACCGCAGCGGCTGGGGCGGCTCCCTGGCGATCACGTCCACCTCGGCGGTCCTGACCATCCCCTCGCTCGCGGCGATCGGCCTGCTGATCCCGCTGGTCGGCCTCGGGGTCCCGCCCACCGTGATCATCCTGACCCTGTACGGGCTCCTGCCCATCGTCCGCAACTGCATCGTCGGGCTGCGCGGGGTCGACCCCTCCCTCGTCGACGCGGCGAAGGGCATCGGGATGTCCCGGACCAGGCGGCTGTTCAAAGTGGAACTGCCGCTCGCGTGGCCGCCCATCCTCACCGGCATCCGTGTGTCCACCCAGATGCTGATGGGAATCGCCGCCATCGCCGCGTACGCCTCGGGCCCCGGTCTCGGCAACGAGATCTTCCGCGGGCTCGCCTCACTCGGAAGCGCCAACGCCATCAACCAGGTCCTCGCCGGCACGATCGGCATCGTCATTCTCGCTCTGCTCTTCGACGCCGCGTACGTACTGCTCGGGCGGCTCACCATCTCCAGGGGGATCCGTGCCTGAGACCGCCGCCGGGCCGACGGAGTCGGCCCCGCCCCGCCCCGCCACCTCGGGCGCCACCATCCAGCTGGAGGACCTCAGCAAGTCCTACCCGGGCAGTCCCGCCCCCGCCGTGGACGAGGTGTCCATGGACATCAAGGCCGGTGAGACCGTGATCCTCGTCGGCCCCTCCGGCTGCGGGAAGTCCACCACCCTGAAGATGATCAACCGTCTGATCGAGCCGACGTCCGGGCGGATCAGGATCAACGACGAGGACGTCACCGACATGGACCCGGTGAAGCTGCGCCGCAAGATCGGCTACGCCATCCAGTCCTCCGGTCTCTTCCCGCACATGACGGTCGCGGAGAACATCGCCCTCGTGCCGAAGATGACCGGCTGGTCGAAGTCCGGGGTGAAGGACCGGGTCGAGGAGATGCTCGACCTGGTCGGACTGGACCCCCGGGAGTTCCACGGCCGCTATCCGCGCCAGCTCTCCGGGGGCCAGCAGCAGCGTGTGGGGGTGGCGCGGGCACTGGCCGCCGATCCGCCGGTCCTGCTGATGGACGAGCCGTTCGGGGCGGTCGACCCGATCACCCGCGACCACCTCCAGGACGAGCTGATCCGGCTCCAGCACGAGCTGCACAAGACGATCGTCTTCGTCACCCACGACTTCGACGAGGCGATCAAGCTGGGCGACCGGATCGCGGTGCTGCGGGAGCGGTCGCACATCGCGCAGTTCGACACCCCGGAGGCCATCCTCACCAACCCGACGGACGACTTCGTCTCCGGCTTCGTGGGGGCGGGCGCCGCCCTGAAGCGGCTCAACCTCACCCGCGTACGGGACGTGGGGATCGCCGACTTCCCGACGGTGACCGTCGAGGACCCGCTCCAGTCGATCTTCAACAAGCTGCGCGACGGACAGCACAACGAGCTCCTGATGCTGGACCGCAGGAACCGCCCGTACAAGTGGCTGCGGCGCGGGGACCTGATGCGGGCCAAGGGCTCGCTCGCGAGGGCCGGCCAGCTGGTGCACGACACCGTGACGCGTGACGCGACGCTGCACGACGCGCTGGAGGCGGTACTGACCGACAGCGGCGGGCGGGTCGCGGTCACCGGGCGCCGCGGCGAGTTCATCGGCGTCGTCGACATGCACACCCTGATGAATTCCGTACAGGAACTCCTGGAGGCCGACCGGCTCGCCGCGATGGAGCACGAACACGATCTGGAGCATCTGCGTGCCCATCGGACGGAGCACGAGCTGGAGGGCGGTGGCAGCGGGCTATGACCCCCAGTCATCAGGCGCCCCCCAAGGGGGAGCGGCCCCCCGGAGAGCACGACGTGGGAGGCCATGCCTTCCGTGACGAGGAGGCGGAGCCCTCTCCGCCGCCGTCCGGTCCGAAGCGCCGCATCACCTGGAAGAAGCTCGTGCTGGTCCCGGCCGTCTGCGCGGTCGTCCTGGTCGCGACCTATCTGTGGATCACCAACGTCGACCTCGACTCCGTCGCGCAGAACTCGCTGGCCGGCGACACCGTACAGCTGCGCTGGTGGCAGCACGTCCGGCTGACCGCGATCTCCACGTTCTGGGTGCTGATCATCGCCATCCCGCTCGGCATCGCACTGACCCGGCGCGGCCTGAAGAAGGCCGCGCCCGGCGTCACGGCCCTCGCCAACATCGGCCAGGCCACCCCCGCGATCGGGCTGCTGGCCCTGCTGGTGATCTGGCTGGGCATCGGCCCGTCGACCGCGATCATCGGAATGGTGATCTACGCGGTCCTGCCGGTCCTCTCCAACACGGTGGCGGGACTGAACTCGATCGAGCCGACGCTCGTGGAGGCCTCCCGGGGCATCGGCATGTCGGCGATGGGCACGCTCACCAAGGTCGAGCTCCCGCTCGCGGTCCCGCTGATCCTGGCGGGTGTACGCACGGCGCTGGTGCTCAACGTGGGCACGGCGACCCTCGCCACCTTCGGCGGTGGCGGCGGGCTCGGTGACCTGATCACCTCGGGCATCCAGACCCAGCGCATGCCCGTGCTGGTGCTGGGATCCGTACTGACGGTGGTGCTGGCCCTGCTGGTGGACTGGCTGGCCTCGCTGGCCGAACTGTGGCTGACGCCGCGCGGACTGGAGGAAGCGTGAGGGTACGTACGGGCCTGGCATCGGCGGCCGCGCTCGCCCTCCTGCTCACGGGGTGCGGGCTGAAGAGCGGATCGCCGCTGGTAGACGAGGTGGAGCCGGGATCGGTCGGCCAGGGGCAGCCGCTCAAGGGCGCGTCGCTGACGGTGACCTCGAAGAACTTCAGCGAGAACATCATTCTCGGGCACATCATGGGCCTGCTCTTCAAGGCTGCCGGCGCCGAGGTCCTGGACCGGACGAACCTGCCGGGTTCGATCAGCGCGCGCGAGGCGGTCGTCAAGGGCGAGGCCGACGCCCTGTACGACTACACGGGCACGGCGTGGATCACCTATCTGGGCCATGCCGAGCCAGTCGTCGACCCGCAGAAGCAGTACGAGGTGGTCCGCGACGAGGACAAGGGCAACGGGGTGACCTGGCTCCCGCCGTCCACGCTCGACAACACCTACGCCCTGGCCATCAGCAAGAAGAACAACGCCACGTACAAGCTGAAGACGCTCTCGGACGTGGCCGCGCTCGCGAAGAAGGACCCGAAGGCCGTGACGGTCTGCGTGGAGAACGAGTTCGCCTCGCGCGACGACGGGCTGCCGGGCATGCAGAAGAAGTACGGCATGAAGCTGCCCGCGTCGAACATCCAGAAGATGGACGCGGGGATCATCTACACCCAGGTGTCCGAGTCCGACTCCTGCCTGCTCGGCGAGGTGTACACCACCGACGGCCGCATCAAGGCGATGAACCTGGACGTCATGGAGGACGACAAGCAGTTCTTCCCCAACTACAACGCGGCCCCCGCCATCCACACGGCGACCCTGAAGGAGTACCCGGAGATCGCGGAACTGCTGGCCCCGGTCACCGAGAAGCTGACGACGCCGCTCGCGCAGGAGCTGAACTCCAAGGTGGACGTGGACGGAGAGGACCCGCACGAGGTGGCGAAGGACTGGCTGGTGAAGGAAGGATTCATCAGGGAGGGCTGAGCGGAACCCGGAGTTCCAAAGAGTTCGTTGCAAAAAACGTGTTGCAAAGCAGTCTTTGCAAGACTATGGTCGTCGCATGCCACCGAACGAGCCCGAAGGCCGGCCGGCGTCGTACGCCGACGACCCCAGGATCCACCACGTCGACACCCGCACCCTGCGCGGACTCGCCCACCCTCTGCGCATCCGGCTGCTGAACGCCCTGAGGGAGTTCGGCCCCGCCACCGCCTCTGGACTCGCCGACCGGCTCGGCGAGTCCAGCGGCGCCACCAGCTACCACCTGCGCCAGCTCGCCGCGTACGGCTTCGTCGAGGACGACCCGGAGCGCGGCAAGGGGCGGGAGCGGTGGTGGAAGGCCGTCCACACGGGCACGGTCTTCGGACACACCGAGAACTTCCTGCAGCACCCGGACCCCGAGGTGCGCGGAGCCATCGGAGTCGTACTCCACGAGGTGGCGACCACGCACGCCCAGGAGCTGAACACCTGGCTCGGGACGCTGCACGAATGGCCCGAGGAGTGGCGTCAGGCCTTCGACCTCAGTGACTTCAAGCTGCGCCTCACCCCTGAACTCTCCCTGGAGCTGGCGGAGAGGATGCAGGAGCTGGTGAACAGCTACCGGGGCCGCGTCCCCGAGGGCACCGAGGGATCGGCCGTCGTCCGCACCCACGTGCACGTGTTCCCGCGCCCCGCCGACTGAGGGGATCCGTCATGCACAGCGACATCCATCACCTGCTCCACGCCTACCGCGCCACCGAACTCCACCGCGAGGCAGCGCAGTTCACCCACGAGCGGCCCGGACTGCGCCACCGGGTGGGCTGGACGATGATCGAGCTGGGCCTGCGTCTGACGCAGGCCGGGCCGGCCCCGGCCCGCGCCACGCGAACGGTCTGACGGTGGACGGGGGGAAACCGGCCCGGAACCGTACGCCGCTCGCAGCCGTACTGGCGGCCAACTCCATATCGACTGCGGGCACTTCACTGACCCTGATCGGGGTTCCGTGGTTCGTCCTGGAAACCACCGGGAGCGCGGGCCGGGCCGGTGTCGTCGCCTTCTGCGCGACCCTGCCGATCGTCGTCGCCGCCCTGGTGGGCGGGCCCCTCATCGACCGGGTGGGGCGGCGGCGCGTCGCCGTCACCTCCGACACGGTCTGCGGCGCGGCCGTCGCCGCCATCCCGCTGCTGCACCACGCGGGCGCACTCGAATTCTGGATGCTGTGCGCGCTGATGGCGCTGAACGGCCTGGCCCACACACCCGGCAACACGGCGCGCTACGTCCTGGTACCCGACCTCGCCGAGCACGCGGGCACCACGCTCACCCGCGCCGCGAGCCTCTTCGACGCGGTGTCGCGCGGCGCCCGCATGGTCGGTGCCGCACTGGCGGGCGTACTGATCGCCTTCGTCGGGGCCGAGACGGTACTCCTGCTGGACGCCGCCACGTTCGCACTGTCCGCGCTGCTCGTCGCGACGGGCGTACGAGGGGTCAGTGCCGCCGAACCCCGCACGGCTGAGGCCCCGGTCTCCCTGCGCGCGTACCGGACCGAACTGAGGGAGGGCTACGCCTACTTGCTGGGCAACCGGCTGCTGCTCGCCGTCGTCGTCATGGTGATGTTCATGAACGGCACCGACCAGGGCTGGAACGCCGTCCTGCTGCCCGTGCACGCCGAGGGCGAGCTGGGCGGGGCGACCGACCTGGGCCTGCTCACCGCGCTGTTCGGAGCGGGCGGGCTGACCGGCGCGCTGCTGTACGGAGCGGTGGGACACCGCTTCTCGCGGCGGACCGTCTTCACGGTGTGCGTGGTGCTGTGCGGTGCACCGAGGTTCGCGGTCGCGGCGCTGACCGGGACGACGTTGCCGCTCGCGGTCACGATGGCGCTGGGCGGCGTCGCGGGCGGCATGCTCAACCCGATCCTGACGACGTTGACGTACGAACGCGTCCCCGAGGAGCTGCGGAGCCGGGTGTCCGGCGCGCTCACGGCGGGCTGCGAGCTCGCCATGCCGGTGGGCGGCCTGGCCGCAGGTCTGCTGGTCGAGGGGATGGGCGCGGCAGGGGCTCTGCTCGCGATGGGCGGGGTGTACTTCCTGGCGACGCTGAGCCCACTGGTCTTTCCCGCGTGGCGCGGCATGGAGGGCCCGAAGCCGCAGGTCAGCAGCTCGGAACCTTCCCACCCTGGTCCAGGGCCCGCAGCGAGGACACCGCGCCCTTCAGCGTCGTGACGGGGATCAGCCGCAGGCCCTCGGGCCGCTCGGCCTTCGCCTGCTTGCACTCGGCCTTCGGCACCAGGAAGACGGTCGCGCCGTCGCGCCGGGCGGCCTGCGTCTTGAGCGAGACCCCGCCGACCGCGCCGACCGTACCGTCCGCCTCGATCGTCCCCGTGCCGGCGACGGTGCGCCCGCCGGTCAGATCACCGCCGGAGCCGTTGCCGACCAGCTTGTCGATGATCCCCAGCGAGAAGAAGAGGCCCGCGCTGGGCCCGCCGACGTCGGCGAGGTTCAGGGTGATGTCCACCGAGCCCGGCTTCCTGTCCAGGTAGTCGAGAGCCGCGTCGACGGCGACGTTCTGCGACTCCTTCATGTCCTGGAGGTTGTGCTGCTCGATCTCCTTCTCGGAGTCGCCCGTCGGGTAGACGGAGTCGCGCGGCATGACCGCCCGGTCCGCCCTGAACCAGCTGTCCACCACGTCCCCGACCCCGACGTCGGCGGTCGGGGCCGTCGCGAGGATCGTGGTCATCCGCAGCTCACCGTCGGTGGTGCGGGTCGGCGCGCCCTTGATGGTGATGACCGGCTTCCCCTTGTCGTCCCCCAGGACGTCGGCGGTGCTGCCGGGCTGCGCCACGGTGAACGGCAGGGGCGCGAAGGCGGCCGTAGCGAACAGTGCGAGGACGGGCAGCGCACAGAGGGCGAGAGCGCGGGGGCGGGAGAGACGAATGGCCACCCGCCCAATCTATCCGCCGTACGTCTCCGGCTCGACCCGCCCCGGCGCCACCGGGGCGGGTCGGGCCGAGGCCGTCGGGTGCGGTCCCTAACGAAGGGCGTCGGCGACCTCACGGGCCGCGTCGAGGACCCGCGGTCCGACCCGTTCCGGTACGGCGTCCGCGAGCATCACCACACCCACGCTGCCCTCCACGCCGGAGACCCCGACCAGCGGTGCCGCCGCCCCGCAGGCACCGGCTTCGAGCTCGCCCTGGGTCAGGGTGTAGCCGGGGTGCCCGGCCGTCTTCTGCCGGGCGGTGAGGATCGCCCGGCCTGCGGCGCCCCTGTCCAGGGAGTGACGGAAACCGGCCCGGTAGGCCACGTGGTAGTCGGTCCAGGTCGGCTCGACGACGGCCACCGCGAGCGCGTCCGCCCCGTCGACGAGCGTGAGGTGGGCGGTGGCCCCTATGTCCTCGGCCAGGGAACGCAGCGCGGGCAGTGCCGCCTCCCTGACGAGCGGGTGCACCTGCCGGCCGAGGCGCAGCACCCCCAGGCCCACCCGGGCCCGGCCGCCCAGGTCACGCCGGACGAGCGCGTGCTGTTCCAGGGTGGCCAGCAGTCGGTAGACGACGGTGCGGTTGACGCCGAGTCTGTTCGACAACTCGGTGACCGTCAGGCCGTGATCGGTATCGGCGAGCAGTTTGAGGACACGCAGTCCCCGGTCGAGCGTCTGAGAAGTCTCCGCGGTCACGACGCCCTCTCCCTCGTGGTGAGCGGGGCGGTTGTCTCTCCGGATGCCGACGCCGGTCCCACGGCGACGCACCGAGAGGCCGCCGACTGGCCATGGCACCGGCTGCGCTCCGCGGCCACGCTGCCACGGGGCGTTCATGTTTCGGGGACATTAGCGAGCGGGTCCGCTCAGCGGAAGACCTCGTCCAGAATCCGGTCTCCCCTCGGAACGGCGGCACATAACCGCCGGTCAGCGAGGAACCGTCCGGAACGCGAACATCTACGCGCGTTCAAGTCGGGTGACTCGGCGGCAACGCTCCGTGCATGACATGTGAACGATTGTTAACCCCTCGTGAAGAAGTGCGTCAAAAATCTTTTTCGCAGGGGCGCTCGACACCTTCGCACGCGCCCCGCCTGCCGGTCGCGCACCTCCCGCACCACCCGGCACCCCGGCCGCTTGCCACCCCCATGCGGCTGCGACGAGACGGGGGCCGCGACTTCGCGCGCCCGGTCCCGCCTCGCACGGCGTCACAGGTTCTCCACGCTTCCGTTGCAGTTGATCATTTCTATTCATGGTCAACTCTTCGGGCAACGTACCGGCACGATCGGTAGATTGATACACCGTATAGCCATCGCAAGAGGGACATACGGGAATGATCAATGCTACGGGGAAGGTAATAGCCAATGGCGTGGGACGAATGGGAGCAACTGAAATCCGAAGCGGCGGAGAAGCACTCCGCACGGATGCAGTTGAACCAGGTGCCGCCGGAAGCGGGAGGAGGGCCGCCGCCCCAAGGAGACCTGAAGGTCAACCAGCAGGACCTGGCCGCGATCGGTAACTCCGCCTACAAGCTGTACGGCGACCTCGAGAAGGCGGGCGACCACGCCCGCGCCTCCACGCAGAAGGCAGCCGGAACCCTGAAGACGGAGACGTTCGCCCTCGGCGGGGCCCTCGATCACGTGGCCTCGCGCTGGATCGACCAGGTCCGCTCCCTGCTGGATGCCTGCGCCCACATCTCCAACCACCTCGACTACACCAAGGGCGCCCACGCGGGCGACGAGGCCTACATCGGCACGGTCATCAGCAACATCGACTCCCTCGACAAGGGCTTCGACGAAAGGGCCGGCAGCTGATGGATCTCGACTCCCTGCGTTTCGCGAACTTCTCCGACCTGGACGCGGCGATCACCGACTGGGGGCAGATGGTCGCCAAGCTCAAGATTCTCCAGGACGACGCGAAAGACGATCTGAAAGCCAAGTCGGACAAGGCGAACTGGGCCGGTGACAACGCCACCGTCACCCGCGCTTTCGTGGACAAGACAGCCGGCGAGTTCGCCGATGCTCACACCCAGGCCGAGACGATCAGGAAAATCGTCACGGACACCCGTGGTGAACTGGTCGGCTACCGCAAGCAGCTGATTGCGGCCATCGACCGTGGCCAGAAGAAGAACCTCACCGTGCGTGACACGGGCGAAGGATCCTTCACCGTCACCATGAACATCCACCCCGACCGGGCCGCGAAGGGCACCACGGTGCCCGAGCACACCCAGCAGGACGTGGACGCGTTCCGGGACGAGATCCAGAACATCCTGAAGCAGGCCACGGAGAGCGACACCTCGGCGGCCAAAGTTCTCACGCTCCTGGTCGACCAGGCCAAGTACGGCTTCTCCGACGCCACCTACGCGGACCGGGACTCCGCGGCCAAGGCCGTCGCGGAGGCCGAGAAGGTCGCCAAGATCCTCAAGAAGAACCCGCACGACGTCACGCTGACGGAGCTCAACACCCTCAACACCACTCTCGCCTCCTACAAGAACGACCCGCTCTTCGCCGAACGGTTCGCGACGCAGGTGGAGCCGAAGAAGGTGCTCGAGTTCTACGCCGGCGTCGCCGACCCGTACCAGGGCATGGGCAGGGACCCGAAGTTCGGCGAGCAGGCGAAGCAGCTCCAGAAGAACCTCGGTATCACGCTGGGCACAGCCACCCTCTCCGACAGCGACAAGATGCAGGCCTGGGAGGAGAAGATGGTGAAGCTGGGCCCGGACCGGCTCGGCATCGACGACGCCAACGACCCCACAGGCTTCGGGGTCATGAGCAACCTCATGCGGTTCGGCGACTACGACGACCAGTTCCTCAATTCCTACGGCGACAAGCTCATCGCGTACGACAAGGAACGCAACGTCGAGGACATGAGCCCCTGGATCAACAACTGGAACCACGGCGACCTGAACTTCTGGGACAAGAACGACCGGGGCCGCGACCCGATGACGGGCTTCATGCAAGCCCTCGGCCACAACCCGGACGCCTCCACCCAGTTCTTCGCCCAACCGGAGGGCGCGGGGGGATCGGTCGACAAGGACGGCGAGGTCAACGAGCACCTCAAGTACCTGACGCAGGACCGCATCTGGCTCGCGGACCCGACGCTCGACGGGGACGACAAGTTCAACGCCGGGAAGGACGCGCTCGGCCACGCCCTGGAGTCGGCCACTACCGGTTACGCGTACGACTCCGACCCGATGACGGGCAAGGACCCCCTGCACCCCGGCAGCGGGGACCACCGCACGGCGGCGACAGCAGGGGTCATGGAGCAGGTGGCGTACCTGTACGGGAGCGAGAAGGGCCCCGAGATGCTGCACAAGCAGTCGGAGCTCGCGGACAGCCTGGGCAAGATGGGCGCGGCGTACATCGACGACATCGACTACAGCCTGTCGGGGCTCGGAAACCAGAAGGACACCGACAGCGCGTTTCCGGCCAAGTACGACGGGCGCGCAAACTTCAGCGAGCAGGGCGCCATCAATTTCCTCAGCGTCCTGGGACAGAACGAGACCTCGCACGGGGTTGTATCGGCAGCCCAGCACCTGTACACGCTGAGTGCGCTGGATGCCTATCCCGCCACCAGTGACGAGAACATCGGTTACGCCAAGGACGCCCTGACGACGGGCGGCGAGGCGCGCGGCATCCTGGACCACGCGCGCGTGCAGCAGGCCGAGACCGACTTCACGAAGGACTCCGAGGACGCCAACAAGTCGCTTGGCCGTTCCGGAGACTGGATCACGCTGGGTGCCGGAGTGGTGGTCGGAGGTGGCATCGCGGCGATCCCCGTACCCGGCAGTACCGCGGCAGCAGTGGTCATCGCACCGGTGGTGGCGGACGCGGCAGGCGAGGCTCTCAACACCTTTATCGGGCACCAGGTCGACAAAGGTATCGAAGCGGCCGAGGAAGACCCCACGAAGCAGGCGCAGACGACCAGCGCCGAGTTCTACCAAAAGGGCGCAGAAGACCTGGGCAAGGCCTACGACACCTATAGCGAGAGTAATCCGAAGTGGGACAACCCTGACCGCACCGAGTGGGCGCGGGATATCGAGAGCAGCTACATCAACACCGGCTCCAATCAGGACGACTTCCGCGGGCGCGCCCCGTACGAGGACTGACAGATGGAGCGGACTGCAGAGCCCACGGAGGCGAGGGACCGATGAGGAACATACTGCGCTGGAGCCTGTGCGGAGCGCTGGTGATGGCTGCGGCGAGTGGATGCAGCGGCGATGGCGCACAGGAACCGGAAGGGCTGGCCACGTCCGCGGTGTGCGACGGAACACTGACCGGGCCTGCGGCGGAGGCGCTCGAACGAATCGGCGGCACGAAACAGTTCACCGAACTCACCGGCACCAATGACATCGGCGACCCGAGCAAGTTCTCGTTGGACCTGGCAGTCAGACGTCTCCATACCGAACTCGGCCAGCGGAGTGAATGCACCCTGTACAAGGCTGACAACGACAGTGGGATCTACCTGATGAAAATCCGGTTCGAGCCCACGGCGGAGCGTCCGGCTCCGGAGAAGGCCTCGAAAGCTCAGAACGCAGGCGACGACCGGCTGGTTTTCCCTCTCGGCCTGTACGCATACACGCCTGAGGAAAACGGCGCCTCCCTGCTTTTTTCATGCGCCACGAAAAGCCCCGAAGAGAACACGCCCTACGTAATGGCCAGCATGTTCACCAACAAGAACCAGGTCAATCCAGGCAGTACGGCCAAGGATCGCATGACGGTGCTCAATGCCGTATCCCGCGCCTTGGCCGAGAAACTCGGCTGCGCCGCACAGGCGCAACTTCCAGCCGAAGTGCCCGACGCACTGCCCGGGTGACACGACGGCCCCGGTGCACAGGCTGATGACACCGCCGCCCGCGCACCGGGGCCGTCAGGGCCAAGCTCACCGCATCCGGGTGGCCCACTCCTGGACCTTCTTGATCCGGTCCTGGATCTGCCCGGCCGTCGCCTCGGCGCTCGGCGGGCCGCCGCACACCCTCCGCAGCTCGGTGTGGATCACGCCGTGCGGCTTGCCGCTCTGGTGCGTGTACGCCGACACCATCGTGTTGAGCTGCTTGCGCAGTTCCAGCAGCTTCTTGTGGGTGACCACCGGCCGCCCCTCGGCCGGCTTCTCCAGCAGATCCGCCTCTTCCGCGGGCTTCTGCCTGCTGTGCGCGATCTGCCGGGTCTGCCGCTTCTGGAGCAGCAGCTGCACCTGGTCCGGTTCGAGGAGGCCCGGGATGCCCAGGTAGTCCTGCTCCTCCTCGCTCCCCGGGTGCGCCTGCATGCCGAATTCGGCGCCGTCGTACAGCACCCGGTCGAAGACCGCGTCCGATTCCAGCGCCTCGAAGGGCAGCTGGTCCTCGGTCTCCTCGTCCTCCAGCTTCTCCGCGTCCGCGAGGAGCTGGTCCTCCTCGGCGAACGGGTTCTCCTCGTCGCTGCCCTTCTTCGGCTTGTCCAGCACGTGGTCGCGCTCGACCTCCATCTCGTTCGCGAAGTCGAGGAGCATCGGGATGGTCGGGACGAAGACGGAGGCGGTCTCACCCCGGCGCCGCGACCGGACGAAACGGCCGACGGCCTGGGCGAAGAAGAGCGGCGTGGAGATGGTCGTGGCGTACACGCCGACCGCGAGTCGCGGGACGTCGACGCCCTCGGACACCATCCGCACAGCGACCATCCAGCGGGAATCGTCCTGGCTGAACTTGTCGATCTTCTTCGACGCGGCCTTCTCGTCGGAGAGGACCACCGCCGGGGACTCCCCCGTCACCTTCTTCAGGATCTTGGCGTACGCGCGGGCCGACTCCTGGTCCGTGGCGATGACGAGCCCGCCGGCGTCCGGAATGCCCTTGCGGACCTCGGTCAGCCGCTTGTCGGCGGCGGACAGCACGTTGGGGATCCAGTCGCCGGTGGGCGAGAGTGCCGTGCGCCAGGCCTGACCGATGGCGTCCTTGGTCATCGGCTCGCCGAGCCGTGCGGCGATCTCGTCCCCCGCCTTGGTGCGCCAGCGCATGTTGCCGCTGTAGCTGAGGAAGATCACGGGGCGGACGACACCGTCGGCCAGGGCGTTCCCGTAGCCGTAGGTGTAGTCGGCCGAGGAGCGCCGGATGCCGTCGTTGCCCTCCTCGTACGCGACGAAGGGGATCGGGTTGGTGTCGGACCGGAAGGGCGTACCGGTCAGGGCGAGCCTTCGCGTCGCCGGGTCGAACGCCTCCTGACAGGCCTCGCCCCAGGACTTCGAGTCACCGGCGTGGTGGATCTCGTCGAGGATCACGAGCGTCTTGCGCTGCTCGCACCGGTTGCGGTGCAGCATGGGGCGGACGCCGACACCGGCGTACGTGATCGCGACCCCGTGGTACTCCTTGCTCACGGGGCCGGCGCTGTACTCGGGGTCGAGCTTGATGCCTATGCGGGCCGCGGCCTCCGCCCACTGCTTCTTGAGGTGCTCGGTCGGCGCCACGACGGTGATCTGCTGCACCACGTGGTGGTGCAGCAGCCATGAGGCGAGGGTCAGCGCGAAGGTGGTCTTCCCGGCGCCGGGGGTCGCGACCGCGAGGAAGTCGCGCGGCTGATCCTGGATGTACTTCTCCATGGCACCCTGCTGCCAGGCTCGCAGCTTCCCGGCCGTCCCCCAGGGGGCGCGGCCGGGAAAGGCGGGTGAGAGGTGGTGGGAGGCGGTAGTAGTCACGGTCTCCGGTTCGGGGCACTCGGGTACGTGGGGCGCTGTCCGTGCGGGCCGGAGCCGGCCCGTACGCGATACGACAACCGGGCCACCCTACCGGCGGGCGGGACGGAGCCCGCCCTCGACGACGCCGCTCCGGAGCATAGTGCGACACCTCTCACACCTCGGCGACGACCAGCTCGCGCAGCCCCTGGCGATGGGCTTCACCTCGTCACCTCACCGGTCGCCACCGCGATGACCAGGCGTTCCGCCGCGTCGATGTCCGGGCGCCGGTCCGCTACGTTCATCGCCAGGAACGAGCGGTATCGCGTGCATGCTGGTGCCTTCCTGCTCGGCCCGCCGCTCGAGGGCCTCGGTCCGGTCGTCACGGAGGCGCAGGTTCACAGCCGTACCGAAACGGCAAAACCGCGTGAGGTCGACCAGCAAGCACCACAGCCGCTACCGGGGCTGCACCCGGCTCGCCACCCACACCCCCGTGAGCGCCACCGCCGCCATCGGCAGGAACACCACCATGAACGCCCCCGGATGCGCCGGGGCCGTACCGCTGCCCACGGCGCCGTGCGCGGCCGCGCCCACCGCGCCACCACCGAGCGCGGCGAACGCCGCACCGCCCGCGGCGAGGAGCAGCGCGTTGGCCAGGCCGTCCGAGATCTGGAGGGCGGCCGAATTGGCACCCGCCTCGTGCGGGGCCGACAGCTTCAGCAGCAGCACGCTCGTCGACGCGATCACCATGCCCATGCCGAAGCACCCGAATCCCCAGACCAGCGCCAGGGTCCACACCGGTACCGCCTGGATCAGCACGCTCGGCGCGGCGAGGATCGACAGGGTCACGCACACCATGCCCGCCATCATGAGCGTCCCCCGGTGAGTCTCCATCCGGGGCCGCGCGAGTACGTACGAGCCGAGAGCCCAGGTCAGACCGCCGGCGGCCAGGGAGAGGCCGGCCAGCGTCGGGGAGAGGCCGCGCTGGGTCACGAGCATCAGCGGGACGAAGGACTCGGCGACGATGAAGGAGCCGGCAGACATCCCCCGCAGCAGGATCACGGCGGGCAGCCCCCGCGCGGCCCGGACGGTACCCCGGGGCAGCAGTCCGCGCACGGCGGGGACGAGCAGCGCGGCGCCCGCCAGTGCCGGCACCAGCGAGACCCACCGCAGCTCCTGCCCCGCGTACTGGAGCAGCCCCGCGCCCACCGAGATCCCGAGCGCGAGCCGGATGCGGCGCCGGTCGAACGGCTCCGCCGCGGCCTCCGCGTCCGTGGGCCCTCCCGCCATCCGCCGTATCGCGGGGAGTGCCAGGCCCAGCGGCAGGAGAATGAGGACCGGGATGCCGACGAAGACCCAGCGCCACCCGAGGTGTTCCGTCACGGTCCCCGAGGCGAGCGGCCCGACGACGGACGGGACGATCCAGGCCGCCGAGAAGCCGGCCATGATGCCCGGCCGGATCCGCTCCGGGTACGCCCGCCCGATGACCACGTACAGCGCCACGATGACGAGCCCGCCGCCTATGCCCTGGACGGCCCGTCCCAGGACGAACATCCACATGCTCCCCGCGGTCCCGGAGAGCACCAGCCCGGCCCCGAAGGCGCCGATGCCGGTGGCGAGCGGGGCGAGCGGCCCGCGCCGGTCGGCCCACTGCCCGGACAGCACCATGGCGAAGAGGCTGGTGGTGAAGTACGCGGAGAAGGCGAACGCGTAGAGCGGGATCCCGTGCAGCTCCCTGGCCGCCACCGGCATCGCAGTCCCGACGGCGGTCGCCTCGAAGGCGATGAGCAGGACGACGGAGACGATCCCGACGCTGAGCGCCCGGTAGGTCCGCCCCAGGACGCCTTCCGCCGGTTCGGCGACGGTGGTCTCCACAAGGGCGGCGGTGACCTCGGCGTCACGGGGTTCCAGGGCAGTCATGCGCACCAGGGTAAGGGCCGTCGCGCCGGGTGACCCCTGTCGGTGGTCGGTACCCGGCCGGTCCCATGGACCTACGACCGCGGCCCCAGCCCCCAGCGACCCGACTTGCCCGGGAGGGTGCCGGAAGGGCGCGCCCGCCCGTCAGGGAGGGGCGGGCGCACCCGAGTCCGGGTTACGCCGGGTCCAGGGACGGCCGCGCTTCCAGCCCTCCGTCGTTCTCGCAGTCCAGTTCCTTCGCCATGGCCAACGAGAAGGAGTGGGCGACGGTGGCGTAGGCGTTCTTCAGCGCCTCGGGGTCGCCCTCGGGTTCCGTGGGCATGCCTCCGCGTTCGACGCCGATGTCGATGCGGGCCGGGGCGGAGCCGGGCAGCTCCCCGCTCCGGCAGGCGAACCGGAGGTACGCGCCGTCCGTCGCGGCCAGGGCCCGCTCCCCCATCTTCAGCACCGTGAACTTCGGGGCCGGGTCGTCCACGGGGGCGCTGCCGGACAGCTGCCAGGTGATCCGGAGGTCGTCGTCCGACGTCCCGGTGGTCGGATAGACGCGGCAGACCTCCCCGTCGCCGGTCGCGGAGGATGCGAACCTTTCACTCAGGGCCTGTACGGCCCGCACCACCGTGGACTCGTCGTCCTCGAACCGGGATGAGCCGGTGATCACCTTCAGCGCCTTGCCCGCCTCGGCCGACACCGCCTCTCCCCCCGCAGAGCCGTTCGGCCCCGACGGCCTCGTCGGCTGCCTTCCCGGCCTCGTCGTCCCCTCCCCCGCAGCCGGTGGCCCCGAGGACCAGGGAGCCGGCCATGGCCGCACCGAGGAATCCGCCACGTACAGCCCTACGACTGATCACCATCTGCATCGTTCTTGTCCTCGGCCGGCCACCGGGCTCAGCCGGTCTCCGGGTCGTTGCCCTGCTGGTTCTCGCGGTCGTTGCCCGTGCCGTAGCCGACCCGCATGGATTCCTTCAGGTCCTGTCCGAACTCGCTGTCGGAGGTCACCCCGTTGCGCCGCATGAAATCCTCCATCGGGGACTCGGCCATGCTTTCACCTGAGGAGTAGACCTTGGTCTTCTCCTCCCGGGTGAGCTCCTCCACCTTCTCCTTGTGCTCGCCCACCGACTTGTCGGACATGTCGCCGACCACCTGGCCGATGACCTGCTCGGCAGCCCCGCTGGCCGTGTCGGTCGCGAGCGGGATGAGGATCGCCGCCGTGCCCACGGCCGCGGTCGCGGGCAGGAAGGCGACGCCTGCCGCCACGCCCGCAACGGCACCGAACTCGATCCAGCCGGACCGCTTGGCGACCGCCTTCCCGTAGTCCTCGTGGGTCTTCAGGTTCGTCGCCTCCACCTGGTCGGCCCGCGACTGGTCGAGCATGCCCTGCATCTCGGCACCCACGTGCACCGTCGCTCGGGCCGCGCCCTCGTCGATCTTCCCGTCCGGGCCCACCTGCCCTTCCAGCACACTGCGCGTGTACACCTGCTCCGCGGTCGAGACGGTCGCGTAGGCGTCCGGGTGCTGACCAAGGGTGCTGAGGAAGCCCCGGGCGATGCTGCGGCCGGGGCGGTCGTCGGTGTCCGAGAAGTCGAGATGCCCTTCCGGGTTCCTGCCGTTTCCGATAGCACCGAGGTCGTCACGATGGACCACCAGGTCGCCACCCCCGCCTCCTGCGGCCGGAATGCTGTTGATCTGCACGGCGCTCCGCTGGGCCGCAGCCGCGCGCAGTTCGGCCCACTCTTGCTCGAACGTCACGAATTCCCCCAAGTTCTTCCGGGAAGGCCGCTTCGTCCTGAACGCGCGACCACCGGCCCACTCACCGGATCGCCGGCATCTCCGCCGTCGCCCAGGCGCCCGGCCATGGATTCTCCGAATTCCGGACGAAAGCAGCCGAGTGCCGTTGCCCCGGGCTCAGTTCCGTCATCGTCCGGTCCCGCCGCCGTTCATGAACGGCGTGTGGCAGTCGCGTTGCGGCAGGCCCCCGTCCCTTGATGGCGCCACGGCGCAGCCGTACGGTCATGAGCACGGGGAAGCGACACCACCCGACCGTGTGCCCGAGAGGCTCAGGGGCTCGACTGCAACTCGAGTTACACCGGTTCGAATCCGGTCACGGTCTCCACCTACGGCGCCGGCGCGGGACATCCGCCCGGCGCCGCCTCGTTCCCGTCGGCCACAGGGCTGCGCGTAGGATCTGGCCCCTTGTCCGGTGCACGGGTCCGCAGGGACCGGGATCACGGGGAGCGCGCGCATGGCCGTCGTCATCTTCTTGTTCGTCATAGCCGCGGCGTTTCTCGTCGTGGCGCTGGTCGGCCCCTACCGGCTCTACTGGCGGGCCCGGCCGCAGGCGGCACGGCAGCCGTCGGACACGGCTCTCGCAGTGGGGCGGGTCGCCGCGTTCGGGGCCGCCGGGGTGTTCGTCTTCGGGGGCTGTTCGGTCCAGGCAGGCATCGACAGGGCCTCCTGGAGCGCGAGCGAGGTCCGGGAGGCCGCCGAGGAGGCGGCCGACTCCATGGCCGCCGACACGCAGATCCGCCGCGACCCGGCGGACGGCTACACCTCGCTGATCAAGGCGGGCGTCATGAGGGCGGGTGACGACCAGGGGCCGCTGTACAGGGTTTCCGTGGAACGGGCGGCCGGGGGCGGGCACGACTACGAGATATCCGCGGGTGGTGCTGCCACGACCGTCTGCATGCACGTCACGGAGGAGAAGTCCGCAGAGGGCGGGGTCTTCGTCCCGGGAGCGGACGGCGGGAGCAGCAGCTCCATCCCCGAGTACGACCTGACCGCCACGGTCGACGACGGCGCCTGCTGACGCAGACGGCCGGGGCAGGAAGTGCCTGGGGTCGGATTCCGGTCACAGCATTCCGGCGGGACACCCTCATCAGACCGCGCGAGTCACCCGGCGCCCGGGCGCCGCACGCCCGCCGGGCCTCGCGGACTCAGGCGGCCGGACCTTGGCCTGGAGGGCCGCCGTACGGTGTGCCGGTCCCCGGACCACCGGGCGGGGGCCCGTACGCCGGGTACGGCGGCTGCGGTTGCTGCTGGTACGGGTGCGGCGGCTGGTACGGGTGCGGCTGCGGGACGGCGCGGGCGGCGCTCCGGCGGCGGGAGCGGACGACCACGACAGCCGCTGCGGCACCGATGAGGGCTGCTGCGCCGATGCCCAGGCCGATCCAGAGGGTGGTGTTGCCGCTGTCGCCGGCGGCCGGTGCTGCGGAGGCCGGCTCATCGCTCTTCTCGGAGCCCCCCGTGGCCTTGGAAGGGGCGGCGGAGGGCGCCGGGGACTCGGCCGCGGCGAGGTCAGGGAGCGGGTACTCGTCGGCGGGGCCCGGGTCGCCCGGGGTCTTCAGAGCGATGCGGGGGCGGACGATGCCGTAGCCGATGTCGTCCGCACGCTCCTCGCCGGTCGTGGGGCCGCCTGCCGTGTTGAGCAGCACTCGCAGCACCTGGTTGTTGGTCCAGTCCGGGTGCTTGGACCAGATGAGTGCGGCGGAGGCTGAAGCGAGGGCTGTGGCATCACTGGTGCCATGCGATTTGCAGAGTCCTGTCTCACTCGGACAGGCGTGGATCATCTCCTCGCCCGGCGCGGAAAGGTCCACCTGGGGGCCGAACTGGGATTCCTCCGTCCGCTGCAGGTCCTTACCGATGGCCGCCACGCCCACGGCCCCGGGAGTCGCTCCCGGGTACTTGACACTATTGGTGCTCTTGGCATCGTTACCCACTGCTGCAAAGACCAACGAGCCCTTGTCCAGCGCGTACTTGACCGAGTCCGTCAGCTTTTGGGAACCCCCGCTCGTCCCCAGCGAAATGTTGATGACCTGAGCACCTTTGTCGGCCGAATATCGGATGGCCGCAGGAACCGTGGCGTTGAACTGTTCGATATCTTCCGCAAGGTTGGCAGCCTTGTCGGGGACCCGGACAGGAAGAATCTTCACGCCGGGAGCCAGCCCGAACGCACCATCTCCGCCCCGGCTGTCACCAGTTCCGGCGATCAGGGCAGCGATACCCGTGCCGTGACCGTCGTAGCCCGTGTGCTCGTCACCGGATTCCCCCGGAGCGAAGTCCTTCCCGTCGAGGACCTGCCCTTCCAGATCAGGGTTTGACCTGTCGACCCCTGAGTCGATCACCGCAACAGTGACGCCCTTCCCTGTACTGGTGCGCCACATCTCCTCGGCCTTCATCGCTGTCAGGTGCCACTGATCCGAACGGATCGAATCCGCCTGGGCATGACCTCCCGAAGCAGCTACCAGAAGTGCTGCAAGGGCCGTCGACAGCACGGCCCTCTGCCGTCCTTTGTGCACACTTCTGGTAAGCATTCGCATCCTTGTCCGGGAACTTTCCATCAGTCGATAACAGGAGGTACGACGCGCCGTCCACCCTGCTGCCAAGTCTCTTCGTCTTCAACCAGGTAATCGGGACGCTCGCCACCTTCATCCCTACGGGGAGCTTGCGGCCGAGACCCGGACGGCCCTGCCGTTCCACGTCCCGCCTGTCCAGCGGCACGCCCGGCTTCGTTGCCCCGGACAAGGCCTGTGCCACCGGGCGTGAAGGGACGTTCACCTGAACGCGCCGTCTGCTGGGGTCGGCCACCGACGATCCCGTTGCTTCCGCCGGCCGGAAGCCGTCCGCCCGTGGCCCCACTCCCGCCCCGGGCAGCGCCGCCGCCGCTCATACCGCCGTGGCCCACGGGGGCGCGTCCCTGGGTCCCCTCACCGCCGACAACGGTTCCGCCCGGAAGCCCTCGCCCGGTGGGCTGGGCTGTCGGCCTGCCACCGTAGATGCCCGCATCACCGCGCGGCGGGCGGCTTGCCTGGCCCGAGCCGGGCACGCTCTGGCCAGGTAGCAACGGCGACCGGACACCCGGCCCCGAACTCTTCGCGCTGCCGTGAGGGCCTGGAAACGGCCGTGAGCCGCCGAGCGTGGGTGGCACAACGGGGAACCCCGAGGGGAGACCCCCGTCCGGCTTGCCCGTCACCGGCGGCCCTGGCAGTGGCGCTGATGGCGCGGACGGGGGCTGCGGCAGAGTCGCTGTGCTGTTGACCTCCATACTGACCGGGGTTTCGAGGTGGAGCGGCGCGCGGACCGCTGGGAGCTCAGGAGCGACCGGGCTCCCAGGAGCCGTTGCCTGCGCGGACACGGAGTGCCTGGGCTCCCCACGAGGGGTGCCCTCGTCCACGGCCCCGCTGCCGCCAGCTGGTACGCCGTACGTCTCGGAGCCACCGTAGCCACCTGCTCGCTCCGGCACGATCTCCCCCGGCGGAGGCGGAAACGCCGGCTTCTCCAGGCCGTCCATCTGCGAGGCCGACAACGCGTACGCCTGCGCCAGCTTCCGCATCTCCGCCGCAGCCTCCTGGCGGTTCGCCTCCTTCGCGGCGACCAGCGTTTCTGCCGACTTCTGCGCCACCGCCGACGCGTCCGGGTCGTTCCGTGCCGCCAGCGCGGCGTCCAGGTTCGCCTGCGCCCCCGCGTGGGTGCGCGGGATGGACACCTGGGCCGAGGCGAGGGAGTCGGAGGCGCGGGCCAGCCACTTCGCCGCGCCCTCGCTGTAGGCACCCAGCCGCAACGTCGCGTTCACCAGATCCGCGCTCCAGGTGCGGAACGCGTCCGCGCCCTCGCCCTTCCACTCGACCGTCTGCGGACGGCCCCTGAGCTCTTCCGCGATCTCGCGGATCTTCTTCGCCGCGCTCACCAGCCGGTCCGACGCGCCCTGGATCGCCCCGCTGTTGGCCACATCCAGCCACGCGAGCATCTCCTCGTGCGACATTGTGTCGAACGGCGTGCCCTGCCCTGCTTCCCCGTGGTCCATCCCTAGCCCCCGCCTGTCCCCCGTGCCGTTCTCGTGCACGTCGTCATCATCAGATCGCTCCGGTGGTCGGCTTCGGCTTGGGCACGTCCGGGGTCGCCTGCCCGTTTCGCTGCCCCGTCGGGTCGTACTCCCCGCCGTAGTGCTCTTCCACCCCGTCGCTGATCGCGAGCATGCGGCGGCGGAGGTCGTCGTCGATGTTCGCGTAGCCGTTGTGGGAGGCGAGCACCGCGATGCTCATGCCCTCGATGCAGTCCGAGAGCAGCTTCGAGAGCGACTCCAGCTCCGTGATCACCGTCTCGTACGACATGAACAGCGAAGCGGCCTCTGCCCACCGGCTGTCGCCCCCGCCGAACTGCCGGCGCGACATGGGGTCTTCCGCCAGCTGCCTGGGTCCCGCCGGGGACTCCTTCAGGTCGCGCAGGACTTCTTCTATGTGGTTACGGAACTTCGTGAACGACGTGAGCTCCGTGACCAGGGACGCCACCGCGATGCCCGCCATGAATCCCGGCATCGCCACCGGTCCCACTCCACCCTCGCTCGGCAGCACAGCGCCCTCCCCCGGATACAGACTGCTGCAGCCTCTGGGTCACTGTAGCCAGCATCTGTGTCACACCGCGCCCGCGAGTTACGCGTCTGCGCACGTCTGTACCCGGAGCGTCACGCCTTCGGCGTGGCCACCGCCGCCTGAGGCCTGATCGGGAGCCTGTTGACCGGGCGGCCCGTCGCCGCGCGGACCGCCGACGCCACCGCCGCGGGGGACGTCACCACCGGGACGGCCGAGGCGGGCTTGGCCCCGAAGGGGGCCACGACGTCGCGTTCCTCGATCAGTTTGACGATGTGGATGTCCGGCGCGTCCAGGGACGTCGGAAGGGCGTACCCGGTGAGGTCCGGGTGGCGGATCAGACCACGGGCGGTGCGGAGGTTCTCCGTGAGGGCCGCGCCGATGCCCTGGGTGACGCCCGCCTCGATGCGGGTCGCCAGCTGGGACGGGTTGAGGATCCGGCCGACGTCCTGAGCGACGGCCATCTCGACCACCCGGACCGAGCCGAGTTCGATGTCGACGTCGACCACCGCGCGGACCGCGCAGAAGGCCAGGCCCACGAAGGCGTCACCCTGGCCGGACTCGTCCAGGGGCTCGGTGGGGTGAGGGCGGCACTGGGCGGTGGCCCAGAGTTCCTTGCCGTCCATCGCCTCCATGACCGTCGTGGACAGCACACCGTCGTACGAGGTGATCTTGCCGTCGGCGATCTGGAGGAGCTCCGTGGACATGCCGAACTTGTGGGCCAGCGGCTGGAGGAGCTGGGTGCGGACCATCTTGGCGGCGCGTTCGATCGCCCCGCCCGAGACCCAGGTGTGGCGGCCGTGCGTCGCCGGGCCGGCGGGGGGCTGGTCGGTGTCCACCGCCGCGACGTGGACCTCTTCGACGCCCAGGGTCTCCTGGACGATCTGGCGGGCGAGCGTGGTGAAGCCCTGCCCGGTCTCGACGGCCGCGCAGATGACGGTGGCGACGCCGTCATGGATCCGGACCGTGGCCGTGGAGACCTCGTCGGCGCCCTCGGCACCCAGCATGTGGACCATGCCGAGGGCGTAGCCGACGCCCCTGCGTACGGCTCCGGGCTCCCCGGCACCCTCCGGGCCCCCGGGGAGCAGCCAGTCGTCCTCCGGGACGTCCTTGGGCAGCGCGGGGAGCGGGAAGCCGCGCAGCGCACCGAGGAGTTCGGCGACAGGGGCGGGGCAGGTCACGGTCTGGCTGGTGGGCAGGATGTCGCCCGTGGAGAGGGCGTTGCGCAGGCGGAGTTCGACCGGGTCGATGCCCAGCTTCGCCGCCAGCTTGTCCATCTGGCCCTCGTACGCGGCGCAGACCTGCATCGCGCCCTCGCCCCGTACGTGCCCCGAGGGCGGATTGTTCGTACGGACCGCCCAGCCCTCGATGAACGCGTGGGGGACGACGTACGGCCCGCAGGCGAAGGCCACGGCGGCGGCCAGGGATTCGGACGAGGAGTCGGCGTACGCGCCCGCGTCGAGGAGGATCTGCGCCTCGACCTTGACCAGCCTGCCCTCGGCGTCCGCGTGGTGGCGGTACCGCAGCAGGGTCGGGTGGCGGTGGGCGTGCCCGAGGAAGGACTCCTCGCGGGTGGCGGCCAGTTTGACGGGGCAGCCGGTGCGCAGGGCGAGCAGTCCGAGCGGGATCTGGAAGCCGGGGTCCTCCCGGTCGCCGGTCGCTCCGGGGACACCCGTCACGACGACCTTCACCCGCTCGGGGGCCAGGCCGAAGCACGCGGCGGCCAGGTCGCGGTCGGTGTGCGGGTCGGTGGACGCCGTGTAGAGCTCCACGCCTCCGTCAGGGCGGGGCACGGCGAGGCCGGCCTCCGCACCGATCGGTGCGGGGTCCTGACGGCCGATGCGGTACAGGCCCTCGACGATGACCTCGCCCACGGTGTCCGGGTCGCCGTAGCGCAGCGGGATGTGGCGGATCAGGTTGCCGTCGGGGTGCAGTGGTTCGGCGGCGAAGGCCTTCTCGGGGTCGGTGACCGGTTCGAGGACCTCGTACTCCACGGCGATCGCCGCGGCGGCCAGCCTGGCGGTGTCGGGGTGGTCCGCGGCGACGGCGGCGATCGCCTCGCCGTGGTGGCGTACGAGCTCGGATGCGAACACCGGACGGTCGACGACCCGGCGGCCGTACGAGCCGTCCCCGGGGATGTCCTCGTGCGTGACGACCGCACGTACCCCCGGCATGCCGGCGGCGGCCGTCGTGTCGATCGACAGGATGCGCGCGTGCGGGTGCGGGGAACGCAGCACAGCGGCCCACAGCAGTCCCTCGGCCCACAGGTCGGCCGCGTACGGGAAGGTGCCCTCGGTCTTGGCCCGTGCGTCGGCGGGCGGGAGGGAGGCGCCCAGTCCGTGCGCGGGCAGCCCCTGGTCCGGGTCGGGGCCCTCGGGCGGCGGTGTCGTCGTGTGGGTGGTGCTGGTCGCGGTGGCTGCGTCGCTGGTCACGCCGCCTCCTTGTCGTTCGCTCCGCTGCGGCGGCGGCTGGTGGTGGTGGGGATGACCGGTGGTGCGGGAGACGGCGCGGTGTTCACCGGACGTCTCCCTCGTGTGCCCGGGCGCTGCCCGCGCCGGGGGCGGCCTGGTGCGGGATGCGCGGTTCGGCGTCGTCCGGAGCGGTGGCTGCCGCCTCAGCGGTCGCCTCCCGGGCCGCGACGACGTCGCGGACGGCGTCGAGCACACCCCGGTAGCCGGAACACCGGCAGAGGTTGCCGCACAGGGCCCGGCGGGTCTCCAGCTCGCTGGGGGCGTGGTTGCCCTCGAGGAGGTCGTGGACGGTCATGGCCATCCCGGGGATGCAGAAGCCGCACTGGACGGCGCCGCAATCGGCCAGCGCCCGCTGGACGTCGGACGGTTCGCCGTCCACCGCGAGGCCCTCGACGGTGCGTACCTCGCTGCCCGCCGTCGTTGCGGCGGGCACCAGGCAGGAGGCCACCAGGCGGCCGTCGACCTGGACGTTGCAGGCACCGCACTCGCCCTGGGAGCAGCCGTCCTTGGCGCCGGCGAGACCGAGACGCTCCCGGAGTACGTACAGCAGCGACTCGCCGATCCAGGCGTCGCTGACGGGGCGGTCCACGCCGTTCACATGGAGGGTGTACGAGACCGAGGGGTGCTCGCTCGGACCGCCCGTGGAGACGGGAGCGGCGGCCTCGTCCGTGGGCACGAGACCGTGTTCGGGGGCGTGTTCGAGGCCGTGCCCGGGGGCGTGTCCAGGGGCGTGCTCGATGCCGTGCTCGAGGCCGTGCTCGGGGGCGTGTTCGAGGCCGTGCCCGGGGGCGTGTCCAGGGGCGTGCTCGATGCCGTGCTCGAGGCCGTGTTCGGGGGCGTGTTCGGCCTCTGCTGCGGGCGCCTCGTCGGCTGCCGGGTCAGTGGCGGTCGGCTCGGCTTCGCCCGCCGGGGCTTCGGCCGCCTGAGCCTCCGCCTCCGCAGGCTCTTCCGGCTCGCTCACGGCCTCCGTGACGGCCTCGGCGACCGCCGGGGCCTCCTCGGCCCCTTCCGCGGCCTCCGAGGGCTCCACGGGCGCCGGGGGCCCCACCGGTGCCTCCTCCGCAGCGGCCTCGGGCTCGGCCGCCGGCTCCTGCGTCGCCCACGGCGCGGGCGCTCCGCCCGGCAGCGTGTCCGGCGGCGTGTTCGCGTACCACTGGGACGCCGTCGCCGACGCCGCGAACTCGCCGGACTCCTCCGGGAGGTCGCCGTCCGCGACCGGGATCGTCCACTGACCGGTGTGGCCGGCGGGCTCGGGAACCGGTTCGGGCTCGAGCTCGGCGGGGACGGCCTCGGGGAAGTGCCACTGGGCCGTCGTGGCGGACGTCTGCGCGTACTGCGACGTGTCCGGGTACGGCTGCAGGTACGGATCCTGCTGCTGGTTCGGGTCGGGCCAGTGCACCGCCTCCGGCGCGGCCTCCGCGCTCGCGGCGTGGCCGTCGGGCCGCTCCTGCCGGCCCTGCGTCCGCACGACCCAGCTGCCCGTCGCCGCGGGGTCGAGGCCCGCGGCCGGGGTGAGCGGCAGGATCATCGGCGGCACATAGCTGTGCCCGGGGGCGGCCAGCGGGTCGCTCCCGAGGTCGGCGAGGTCCTCCGGGGGCAGATGGACGAAGGCGGTCGCCTCGGCGTCGTACTCACCGCCCTGCGGGGTCGGCTGCCAGCCGGCGTACGGGTCGGGCTGCCCGTGCTGCTGCTCGGGGTTCTCTTCATTGCTCACGACAGTGCCCTCCCCAGTGCGCGTCGGGCGAGCGCGGCGACCGTGCGCCGCAGGTGCAGGACTGCGGGCGACAGCGGAGGAGCCTCTCCCCCGTCGTCCGGTGGAGCCTGGTCCGGGATGCAGGCCGCCGCGACGTACTCGCCGAAGGCGGCCAGCGCGTCGGGGGCCAGGCCGCGTTCGCCGTCCCAGTCGATCAGGGAGGCGATCCAGCGTTCCGCCTCCAGGGGCCGCAGGGGCATCGGGGCGATCGCGCCGACCGCGCAGCGCACCCCGCGGCGGGCCGGGTCCAGCACGATCGCGACGGAGGCGGTGGCGCGGCCGGGGCCCGTGCGGCCGGTCGCCTTGAGGAAGACCTGGGGGGCGTGCAGCAGCGGCACGCGGACGAAGCCGATCAGCTCGGCGGGCTCGAGCATCTCGCGGCCCGCCAGCAGGTGCGAGACGGGAATCTCCCGGCGGGAACCCCCGGTGCCCGCGATGACCAGCTCGGCCTCCAGGGCGGCCAGGACCGGCAGGGCGTCACCGGTGGGGGCCGCGGTGGCGATGTTGCCGCCGAGCGTCCCGGCGTTACGGATCTGCGGCGGGCCCGCCGCACGCGCGGAGGCGGCCAGCGCGGGAATGAGGGCGGCGAAGTCGGGCCGCCCCATGCGCGCGTGTGTGAGACCGGCCCCGAGCAGGGCGTGGCCGTCCTGGTAGTGCCAGCCGCGCAGCTCGCTGATCCGGCCGAGGCCGACCAGTCCCGAGGGCCGCAGCAGGCCCTTGTTGACGGCCGACATGAGGTCTGTGCCGCCGGCCACAGGAACGGCGGCGGGCATGGCGCCGAGAGCCGCCACGGCCTCGTCGAGCGAGGCCGGCAGCGTCACCGACTGCATCGCCTGCGGTGCGTGCGTGGTCAACCCAGCTGCCCCTTCCCGGTGTCCCGGCAGTCCCGCCTGTCCGCCGTACGGTACGTGCTCACGGCCGGGACGTGGCAACTCTGGCACATCTTCCGGGCAGTCCGACGCGAGGGTCCACGAAGGGTGTTTCCGTCCCCGACCAGGGGAAAAGTCCCGTTTGGCAGCCCTTCCGCCCTGCGTACGAATTGCCAAGATTCAGCAAGTTCGTACGAATTATTCGGTTCCCCTGGCCGGCACGTGGGGCAGCGGTCACACGGTCGGGGGCGGTCCCTCGATCGGGCGACCCAGGACGCCGGGCCTGCGTTGCCACGGCAGCGGCCCCGAGGGCGGCCGGTAGGCGACACCCAGGGCGTCGAGCCGGGCGTAGTGCGTGTTCATCCTGCGGGCGAAGTCGGCGAAGTCCCGCTCACCGGGGGCCGGGAGGCGCGACCAGGCGACCTCGGCGAAGGCGGCGAGCCTCGGGAACACCTGGTAGTCGACGCGGTCCCGGTTCTGCATGACCTCGGTCCAGACGTTGGCCTGGGTGCCCATGATGTGTCCGGCCGCCTCCTCCGAGAGGCCGGGGGGCACGGGTTCGAAGCGGTAGACGTCCTCCAGGGTCCGGACGTACCCGATGGGCATCGGCTCGTCGGGGCCGCCGTCCTGACGGTAGTCCAGGTACACCTGCTGCACGGGGCACATCACGACGTCGTGCCCGGCCTCGGCGGCGGCGATCCCGCCCGCGTAGCCCCGCCACGACGTCACTGCCGCGCCCTCGGCGAGGCCGCCCTCCAGGATCTCGTCCCAGCCGATCAGGCGGCGGCCCCGGGCGGTCAGCCAGCGGTCGAAGTGGCGGATGAACCAGGACTGGAGCTCGTCCTCGTCGGCCAGGCCGGCTTCGGCCATGCGGGCCTGCGCCGCCGGTGACGCCTTCCACTGGTCCTTGGGGCATTCGTCACCGCCGATGTGGATGAACGGCGAGGTGTCGGCCGGGAAGAGGTCGAGCAGTTCTTCGAGTACCCCCTCGAAGAAGCGCAGGGTGTTGTCGGTGGGGGCGAGTACGTTCGGGTTGACGCCCCAGGTGTCCCACACGGAAAGCGCGGAGGTGTCGATGACGTCGGTGTTGCCCAGTTCCGGATACGCGCTGATCGCCGCCTGCGAGTGCCCCGGGATGTCGATCTCGGGGACGACCCGGATATGCCGCTCGGCGGCGTAGGCGACGATCTCGCGGATGTCGTCCTGCGTGTAGAAGCCGCCGTGCGGCGTCTCGTCCCACAACTCGGAGGCCCGGTGGCCGTATTTGGTGCGTGGACGCCAGGCGCCGGTCTCCGTGAGCCGGGGATGACGCTTGATCTCGACGCGCCAGCCCTGGTCGTCGGTGAGGTGGAAGTGGAAGACGTTCAGTTTGTGGGCCGCCATCAGGTCGAGCATGCGCAGCACGCCGTCCTTCGGCATGAAGTGCCGTGCCACGTCGAGCATCAGACCGCGCCAGCCGAAGCGCGGGCCGTCCTCCACCTCCGTGACGGGGACGAGCCGGTCGGCGCCGGGGTTCACCGGCGCCCGGCGAAATGCCTCGGGACCGAGGAGCTGGCGGAGGGTCTGCGCTCCCCAGAAGACCCCGGCGGCGCTTCCGCCGGCGATCCGCACGCCCCGGTCCGGCTCCACGTCGAGCCGGTAGGCCTCTGGCTCCAGGGCGGAATCGATGCGCAGGTCGACGGTGTTCGCGCTGCCCGCGGGGGCCGGGGCGAGCGGCAGGCCGAAGGCCGCCCCGAGCGTGGCGCGCAACCAGCGTTCCGTGCTCTCGGTGCCGGGACCTGCCGTGAGGGTGGTGGCTCCGTCGAGGCGGAATCCGCGGCGTCCGTCGCCGCCGGTACGTGCGGGCGCCGGAATCAGGTTGTCCATGTCAGTCCTTCACCGCGCCGCCGAGTCCGGAGACCAGGCGTCGCTGTACGAGGACGAAGAAGACCAGCACGGGAATGGTCATCACCGTCGAGGCGGCCATGATCCCTCCCCAGTCGTTCTCGTCGGGTTTGAAGAAGACCAGCAGCGCCATGGGGAGCGTCGACTGGGAGGTGTCGCTGATGATGAACGACTTCGCGAACAGGAAGTCGTTCCAGGTCGAGATGAAGGAGAAGACACTGGTGGCCACGAGGCCGGGGAAGACCAGCGGGAAGAGGATCTGCCACAGGAAGCGGGTACGGCTCGCGCCGTCGATGTAGGCGGCCTCCTCCAGGGCCTCCGGGACCGCCTTGACGAAGCCGCGCAGCATCCAGATCGCGAACGGCAGCGAGAAGGCGAGGTGCGGCAGGATCAGGGATCCCAGCGTGTTCAGCTGGCCGAAGTCCCGCATGAGGAAGAACAGCGGGATGGTCAGCGCCTCGACCGGCACCATCTGCGCCACGAGGAACATGATGAGCAGGGTCGTGCGGAACTTGAAGCGGAATCGGGTCACCGCCGTGGCTGCGAGGAAGGCGATCAGCGCGGAGGCGATGACGACCGTGCCGGCGACGAGCAGGCTGTTGAGGAAGTAGCGGCCGAAATCCTGCTGTTCGAAAACCCGTCGGAACGAGTCGAGGGACGGGGCCAGGGTCCAGGGACGGGCCTCGGTTGACTGGATCTCGCCCGCCGGCTTGAAGGCGGAGAGCACCATCCAGTACAGCGGGAAGGCGACCGCCGCGGCGACGACGAGGGCCGCCGCCTCCGCCGCCAGCCTTCCCGGACGGCGGACCCGCAGAAGCGCGCGTGTGCTCACAGTTCCTCCCCCTGGCGCCGTACCAGGCGCAGATAGACCAGCGTCACGGCCAGCAGGATCACCAGCATCACGACGCCGATCGCCGATCCGAGGCTGTACTGCGAGGACGCGAACGCCTTCTGGTACGCGTACACGTTGAGCACCAGGTTCTGGCCGGCGATGCCGCCGCCGTTGGTCATGACGTAGATCTGGGTGAAGACCTTGAAGTCCCAGATGACCGACTGGATGGTGACGACGATCAGGATCGGGCGCAGCATCGGCGCCATGACCGACCGCCAGATCCGCCACTGCGAGGCACCGTCCAGCGAGGCGGCCTCCAGCACCTCCGTGGGGATCGCCCGGATGCCCGCGTACACCGTCACCATCACGAACGGGAACGAGCACCAGAGCACTTCGAGGAGCACCAGGGCGAAGGCGCTGTAACGCCCGTACGTCCACGAGAAGTCGCCGAGCCCCAGCACCCTGTTGACCGGGCCGAAGTCCGGATCGAACAGGAAGACCCAGACGGTGGAGCCGGTGATCGCCGGCGTGGCCCAGGCTCCCAGCGCGGCCATCATCAGCGCGAGCCGGGGCAGGGCGCGGATCCGGGTCAGCAGGACGGCGAGGGCGCAGCCGACGAAGAGGGTGGCGAGCACGCATGCCGTGGCGAAGAGCACGGTCGCGAGGAGCACCTGCCAGAACTGGCTGTCGCCGAAGAGCGTGGCGTAGTTGCCGAAACCCTGGAAGGTCGTCGGCTCGCCCCCACTGACCTGGGCCTGGGTGTACTCCAGGAAGGAGATCAGGCCCAGCTGGTAGATCGGGTAGACGAGCAGTCCGCCGAGCAGGACCAGCGCGGGCAGCAGGTAGAGCCACGGGGTCCAGCCGGAGCGGCGCGCGGGTGAGGCCGGGCGGCGCCGGGGCGTGCGGGCCGGTGCCCCGCTCGCCCCGGGCGCGGCGGGGGCCTTGTGCAGTGTGGTGTGCGCGGTCATGTCAGCCCGCTTCGGCGAACGCCGCGTCCATCTTCTTCGCCGCGGCCTCCGAGGCGGCGGCCACGTCCTTACGGCCGCTGACGATCTCCTGGAACATGGTCGGCAGGACCAGCGAGGCGTCGATCTGGCCCCAGGCCGGGGAGGCCGGGACGAACTTCGCGCCCGCGCCGAGCGTGTCGACGAAGGGGCCGACGAACGGCTCCTTCTCCGCGGCGGCGTCACGCACGTCCGTGTAGGTCGGCAGGAAGCCCATGGCGTCGAACATCTTCGCCTGGGTCTTCTTGCCGGTCAGCGACTTCATCAGGTCGACGGCGAGGGTGCGGTGCGAACTGCTCTTGAGGACACCGATGTTGTTGCCGCCGGCGAACGCCGGGGCGATCGAGTCCTTCTCCACTCCGGGCAGCGGTACGACGGCGTACTTGCCCTTCACCGCGCCCGCCTCGACCGCGGCGTGGCTGAAGTCGCCGCCGATCGCCATGGCCGCCTTGCCGGACGCGAAGGCGGTGACGGTCGCGTTGCCGCCCATGGCCGCGCACTTGGCCGCCGGGCAGTTGTCGTCGCCGAAGAGCGAGGTGTAGGCCTCGATGCCCTTGCGGGCCTTCTCGCCGTTGATGGCCGACTCGTAGGTCACCCCGGTCTCGTCGGCCAGTTCGCCGCCGTGCGCCCAGATGAAGGGCATCGCGCCGTAGGTGTAGGCGCCGCCGACCGCGAGACCGTACAGGTCCGGCTTCTCCTGGTGGATCTTCTTGGCGGTGGAGATCAGCTCGTCCTGGGACTTCGGGGGCTCGATGCCGAGCTCCTCGAAGACGTCGGTGCGGTAGTAGAGCGCCCGTACGCCGACGAAGAGCGGCGCCCCGTACACCTTGCCGCCCACCGTCACGGACTGCTTGGCGGTGGGGTCGGTGTCCTTGGCCTCGTCCCAGGCGGCGAACTCCTTGCTGACATCGGCCAGTCCGCCGTCCTTCACGTAACCGGCGGTGTCGGTGTTGCCGTACTCGATGAGATCGGGGGCGCTCTTCGGGTCGTTGAAGGCGGCCTTGATGCGCTGGGCCCGGGTGTCGACGGGTATGTACTCGACCTCGACCTCGGCCCCCTCGTGGGACTTCTCGAAGTCGGCGACAGCGGCGTCGACGACCTTCTCCTTGGGCTTGTTGCCGACCTCCTGGAAGAGCCAGACGCGGAGCGTCCCGGTCTTCTCGTCGCCCTCGGCGCTGGTGTCGGAGGTCTGCGGCGCGCAGGCGGTGGCGGTGAGGCCCGCCAGCACAAGAGCCGCGGCCGGGGCGACAATTCGGGCAGAAAGCTTCATCCGGGACCCCTACCGGTCAATCGTTGCATTGCATGCAACGTGCGTTTCGTTCTGCACAACTGGCAGGAGACTAAGGGCGCCTCAGCACGCCGACAAGTGGTCTCAACCACTCTGTGACCACGTGGTGCAGTCCGTGCAACGCGTGCCCCCGGACGCCCGCCCCGCCCCGGTGGCGGCCGGAGCCCGGCACCGGGACATGCGGACGGCCCCCGGGGTGCGCGGTGACGCGCACCCCGGGGGCCGGGGTCGGGGCCGGAAGGGGGTGAAGGGCGGAGGCCGGGTGGGCTACGTCCCGGCTGCCTCCCGGCTACTTCTTGCCGCTGTCCTTGCCGCCCTTGCCCTTGTCCTTGTCGCCGCCGGCGCCCATGGACTCGTAGATCTCCTTGCACATGGGACAGACCGGGTACTTCTTGGGGTCGCGCCCCGGGACCCAGACCTTGCCGCAGAGTGCCACCACGGGAGTGCCCTCGAGGGCACTCGCCATGATCTTGTCCTTCTGGACGTAATGGGCGTAGCGCTCGTGGTCCCCGTCGCCGTTCGACACCTGTGGCGTCGGCTCTACGAGGGTCCCCGTACCTGCCCCGCGATCGGGCTCAAGAGTGCTCATAACTGCCAAGCGTACTGAAAGCCCCGCGCATCAGTTCAGCGAAGGGTCGTCCGGATACGTCGCGATCATCGCCAGTTCGCTGCGCTGCCGCCGCAGAACCGCGCGCCAGAGGTTCTCCGGGCGCGGCGACGAGACGTCACCGGGCTCCGACTCGACCACGTACCAGGCGCCGTCCTTCAGCTCCGCCTCCAGCTGACCCGGGCCCCATCCGGCGTATCCGGCGAAGATCCGCAGCGAACCGAGCGCGGCCGCCAGCAGCTCCGGCGGCGCGTCCAGGTCCACCAGACAGATCGCCCCGTGCACCCGGCGCCAGCCGATGGGGGCCCCGCCGTCCGAGCGGATCCGGGAGCCGGGGGAGGGCTCTCCCCCGTCCGAGCGGATCCGGGAGCCCGCGGAGGGACCCTCGTCCCCGGGGATCACCGCCACGCCCAGCGCCGAGTCGAGCGAGACCGGGCCGCCCTGGAAGACCACGTCCGGCTCGCCCGTCAGGCCGGCCCAGGACGCCAGGATGTCCCCGACGCCGACCGGAGTCGGGCGGTTCAGGACCACGCCGAGCGAGCCCTCCTCGTCGTGGTCGAGGAGCAGCACCACCGCACGGTCGAAGTTCGGGTCCGCCAGGGCGGGTGCGGCCACGAGCAGCCGTCCTGTGAGCGAGGACACCTCCGTCATGGCACAGATGATCCCGCATCTTCGCCCTCCGCGGGGGCCAAGTGGCCCGCCCGGCCCCGCCCGGCGTCCGTCCGCAGCTCAGGGCGCACGGAGGCCGCACGGGCGCACGGGGAGCGCACGATCGCGGGGCACCCGGAGGACCCTCCCGGACGGTGACCCTCCGCAAGGCAGGGGGAGCAGAGCGTGTTGTGGCGGATTCATGACGTTCGTATACCCCCCGTCGCCTTACGGAAGGGGGGCCGGAGGCCATTACCCTTTTCATGGCCCCCTGCCCGACCACTCCGGAACGCGAGATACATGACCGGCACAGACGATGTCCTGCTTGTCCACGGCGGCACCCCGCTGGAGGGCGAGATCCGCGTCCGAGGCGCCAAGAACCTGGTGCCGAAGGCAATGGTCGCCGCGCTGCTCGGCAGCGGGCCCAGCCGGCTCCGCAACGTGCCCGACATCCGCGATGTGCGGGTGGTCCGGGGGCTGCTGCAGCTGCACGGCGTGACCGTCCGCCCCGGCGACGAGCCGGGCGAACTCATCCTCGACCCCTCCCACGTCGAGAGCGCGAACGTCGCCGACATCGACGCCCACGCGGGCTCGTCGCGCATCCCGATCCTCTTCTGCGGCCCGCTGCTGCACCGCCTGGGCCACGCCTTCATCCCGGGTCTCGGCGGCTGCGACATCGGCGGCCGGCCGATCGACTTCCACTTCGAGGTGCTCCGCCAGTTCGGCGCGACCATCGAGAAGCGGGCGGACGGCCAGTACCTGGAGGCTCCGCAGCGGCTGCGGGGCACGAAGATCCGGCTGCCCTACCCGTCGGTGGGCTCCACCGAGCAGGTGCTGCTGACCGCCGTACTCGCCGAGGGCGTCACCGAGCTGTCCAACGCGGCCGTCGAGCCGGAGATCGAGGACCTCATCTGCGTACTGCAGAAGATGGGCGCGATCATCTCCATGGACACCGACCGGACCATCCGGATCACGGGTGTCGACAGGCTCGACGGTTACACCCACCGGGCGATCCCGGACCGCCTGGAGGCCGCCTCCTGGGCGTCCGCCGCACTGGCGACCGAGGGCAACATCTACGTGCGCGGCGCCCAGCAGCGCTCGATGATGACCTTCCTCAACACCTTCCGCCGGGTCGGGGGCGCCTTCGAGATCGACGACGAGGGCATCCGCTTCTGGCACCCGGGCGGCGCGCTGAACGCCATCGCCCTGGAGACGGACGTGCACCCCGGCTTCCAGACCGACTGGCAGCAGCCGCTCGTGGTGGCCCTGACGCAGGCCGCCGGCCTGTCGATCGTCCACGAGACGGTCTACGAGTCCCGGCTCGGGTTCACCTCGGCGCTCAACCAGATGGGTGCGCACATCCAGCTCTACCGCGAGTGCCTCGGGGGCTCCGACTGCCGGTTCGGCCAGCGGAACTTCCTGCACTCGGCGGTCGTGTCCGGGCCCACGAAGCTCCAGGGCGCGGATCTGGTCATCCCTGACCTGCGCGGCGGATTCTCGTACCTGATCGCCGCCCTGGCGGCCCAGGGCACGTCCCGGGTGCACGGCATCGACCTGATCAACCGCGGCTACGAGAACTTCATGGACAAGCTCGAGAAGCTCGGTGCGAAGGTCGAGCTCCCGGGCGGCTCACTCGTCTGACGCCCCACCCGACGCGCTCCGGCGCGCGCACAGTGCTGCCGCACACAGCATTGCGCACCCCCGCACCACAGTCCGCCGCCCCGGCCCCTCCTGCGAGGGACCGGGGCGGCGGGCTTTTCCGTCGCCCGTCCCGCATCGGGGGCGGGCTCTTCCGTCGCCCCGCCCCGCATCGGGGCGGGCCTTCCCGTCGACCGCCCCGCCCCACAACGGAGCGGACGCCGCAGAACGCCCGTACAGCGCCGTAGGGGGCGTCCCGCCCCCACCGGGCCGCCGGAGGGCGCCGGGGCGCCGCAGTCCGCCGCAGAGCGCCCGCACGGCCGACGTACGCGGGAGCGAAGGCTCCGGATACGGGATCCGGAGCCCTCAGGACATCGAGAAGGGCGGCCGCCCCGGTGGGGACGGCCGCCCTTCCTGATGCCTCTGAGGCCTTACTTGCCCTTGGCGGCTTCCTTGAGCTTCGAGCCCGCGGAGACCTTCACGCTGTAGCCGGCCGGGATGTTGATCGGGTCGCCGGTCTGCGGGTTACGAGCGGTGCGAGCGGCACGGTGGGTGCGCTCGAAGGTCAGGAAGCCGGGGATGGTGACCTTCTCGTCGCCCTTGGCGACGATCTCGCCGACGGTCTCGGCGAGGGCGGCCAGAACGGCGTCGGCGTCCTTGCGGGTCACCTCGGCACGGTCGGCCAGGGCGGCCACCAGCTCACTGCGGTTCATGTTTGTACTCCCGTGTTCTTCTTGCCTGTGAGGCGTGAGATCGAAGCCGATGCTGCCAGGGCCCTCTGACAGCCCCCGGACCCGGGTCTGATGTCAGACCCTCGCGCCCGAATACGCATCCTGCCCCCACCTGCGGCGCTAACGCCAATCCGGAACCCCTCGGCGTCACACGAAATGCACCACCGACTGCCTGTGATGACGTTCCGTCGACTTGTTGGAGCGGTCCGCAGCGGATGCCGGGCCTGTGGGGCTCGCTGCCCGCCCACCCTAAAGGGGCGTTTGGGACGCCGCGACCCGCGACGCGCCGTAGGCAGCGCCCGGACGTGAGCTACGGCACCGTCCGCGGGAGCCGTGGCCGACCCCCGCGGACGGCGTGTGACAGGGCCGTCCGGAGACACGGTCCTACACCGGGTCGGGCGCCGCCTCGGCGACTCCGGCCGCCTTCGCGGCCTCCCGGACGGCGCCCGCGACGGCGCCCGCGACCTTGTCGTTGAAGACCGACGGGATGATGTAGTTCGCGTTCACCTCGTCCTCCGCGACGACATCGGCGAGGGCGCGTGCGGCGGCGAGCATCATCTCCGTGTTGACGGTGCGGGACTGAGCGTCCAGCAGACCGCGGAAGACACCCGGGAAGACCAGCACGTTGTTGATCTGGTTCGGGAAGTCGGACCGCCCGGTGGCGACAACGGCCGCCGTCTCGCGGGCGATTGCCGGGTCCACCTCGGGGTCCGGATTCGCGAGCGCGAACACGATCGCACCCTCCGCCATGGCCGCGACGTCGGTGCCGTCCAGGACGTTGGGAGCGGAGACGCCGATGAAGACGTCGGAGCCGGCGACGGCCTCCTTGAGGGTGCCGGTGACGCCCTCGGGGTTGGTGTTGTCGGCGATCCAGCGCAGCGGCGAGTCGGGGGTGGCGTCCACCAGGTCCTCACGGCCCGCGTGCACCACGCCGTGGATGTCGGCGACGACCGTGTGCTTGACGCCCGCGGCGATGAGCAGCTTCAGGATGGCCGTACCGGCCGCACCGGCGCCGGACATGACGACCCGCACGTCGCCGATCGCCTTGTCCACGACGCGCAGCGCGTTGGTCAGCGCGGCCAGGACGACGATCGCGGTGCCGTGCTGGTCGTCGTGGAAGACCGGGATGTCCAGGGCCTCGCGCAGCCGTGCCTCGATCTCGAAGCAGCGGGGGGCGGAGATGTCCTCCAGGTTGATGCCCGCGAAGCCGGGGGCGATCGCCTTGACGACGGCGACGATCTCGTCGGTGTCCTGCGTGTCCAGGCAGATCGGCCATGCGTCGATGCCGGCGAAGCGCTTGAACAGGGCGGCCTTGCCCTCCATCACGGGGAGCGAGGCCATCGGGCCGATGTTGCCCAGGCCGAGCACCGCGGAGCCGTCCGTGACGACCGCGACGGAGTTGCGCTTGATGGTGAGGCGGCGGGCGTCCTCGGGGTTCTCGGCGATCGCCATGCAGACCCGCGCCACACCCGGGGTGTAGATCATCGACAGGTCGTCACGGCTGCGGATGGGGTGCTTGGACGCCATCTCGATCTTGCCGCCGAGGTGCATCAGGAACGTACGGTCGGAGACCTTGCCGAGGACGACGCCCTCGATGCCGCGCAGGCCTTCGACGATCTCGTCCGCGTGCGAGGTCGAGGAGGCCGCGATCGTGACGTCGATCCGCAGCTTCTCGTGGCCGGAAGCGGTCACGTCGAGGCCGGTGACGGAGCCGCCGGAGGACTCCACGGCCGTGGTGAGGTGGGAGACCGCTGTGCCGCTCGCGGGCACCTCCAGCCTGACCGTCATCGAGTACGAGACGCTGGGCGCCGTTGCCATGGCCGAGTCCTTCGCTTTCCTGAGCTTCATTGCCGCGCGCGGCCGGGGCGGGGCCCCGTACGCGCGTTCCGATCGTCGCACCTACCGACCGGTAGCAGGTAATGACTGCCACCTTTCGGAAAGTTTCTTCCACCATACGAGAAGTGATCCTCCCGCGTAACCCCGGCAAGCCCTGAAAAAGGACGGGCCGCACGGCGGATCGCGGGAAAACAGAAACAGACCCGCGCCACCAACAGGTGACGCGGGTCTGTCTTCTTCCAGTCAGGTGACACCGGCCCGCCATGCTCGCCTCGCGGCAAGTGGTCGCTCGAAGCGACGAAGGTTGGGCCCGGGGGCTTGGATCGAGCCGGTGCCGACTCCAGGCTAACAAAGACCCCGGAGAAGTGATTCCCGTGCGACGGGTTGACTCGGAAAAGTACGCCGCACGGGGCGCCGGCAGGCCCCGTTCAGTCCCTCAGCAGGTCCGGTACACCGCCCTCGTCCGGCATGTCGCGCTCCCCCGACACCACGGTGAGCTGCTGCGTCGCCCGGGTGAGTGCCACGTACAGCACCCGCAGCCCGGCCGGGGACTCGTCGGCGATCTCCGCGGGGGAGACCACCACCGTGGCGTCGTACTCCAGACCCTTCGCCTCCAGGCTGCCCAGCGCCACGACCCGCTCGCCGAGCTCCTCCAGCCAGGTGCGGGCCTCGGCGCGGCGGTCCATGGCGACGACCACGCCGACGGTGCCGTCCACCTCCGCTAGCAGCCTGCGGGCCTCCTCGCGGACGGTCGAGGCGAGGTCACCGTCCCGCACCGTCTCGAAGCGGGGCTCGACGCCCGTCGAGCGGACCGCCGTCGGTGACTCCATCCCCGGCATGGCCAGCGCCAGCACCTTGGCCGCGAGCTCGGCGATCTCCGCCGGGTTGCGATAGTTCACGGTGAGGGTGAACTGACGCCGCGGCCGGCGGCCGAGCGCCTCGTCGCGGGCGGCGGACGCCTCGTCCGGGTCCGACCAGGAGGACTGCGCCGCGTCACCGACGATCGTCCAGGTGGCGTGCCGGCCCCGCCGGCCGACCATCCGCCACTGCATCGGTGTGAGGTCCTGCGCCTCGTCGACGATGACGTGGGCGTACTCGGTGCGCTCGGCCGCCAGCCGTTCGGCCCGCTCACGCTGCGTCTCCTCGCGCTGCGGCATCAGCTCCTCCAGACCCGTCAGCTGGTCCAGCGGGTCGGCCTCCCGCTTCCTCTTCGGACGGGCCGGGGTGCCCAGCAGGGTCTGCAGCTCGTCCAGGAGCGCCACGTCGTGGACGGAGAGCGGGCCCTTGCCGTCCTCGTCCAGCCGTCTCAGCGAACGGGCGAGGCGGCGCACCTCGCCCTGGTTGAGGATCCGGCGGGCCCATCTGCTCAGCCGCCGTTCGTCGGACATCGCGGCCAGCACCCTCCGAGGGGTGAGTTCCGGCCACCAGGCGTTCAGGAAGGCGAGGAACGGGGTCTCGGTGGACACGTCCTCGTCGAAGGACGCACGCAGTTCCGCGGCGAGCTCCGGGTCGGTGTAGCGGCCCCGGCCCGACGACTTGCTCCACAGGGCGTCCAGGAGCAGTTTCCGGGCGCGCGGGCGCAGCAGGTTGACCGGTGCCGTGCCGCCGAGGACGTTGTGCCGGATCCGCCGGAGCTCGTCCGCCTCCAGCTCGACGCGGGCACCGAAGGCCACCACTCTCAGACGGGTGGGGGTGCCCGCCTCCGCCGGGGCCTCCCCGAACTCCAGCTGCCCCTCCTGGGGGGCCTGCCTGGGCGCGGGCTGCTCCAGCGCCCCGCGGGCCGCCTTGCGCACCACGTGGAGCATCCGGGACGAGCCCTTGATCCGGGCGACGGCGGGCTCGTCGTACGTGGTCGCCCCCTCCACCCCCGCGGCCTCGTCGGACAGCGAGCCGACCGCGCGGATCGCGACCTGGCCCTCCTCACCGAGCGAGGGCAGCACCCCTTCGGTGTACGCGACCAGGAGCGGGGTCGGCGAGACCACGAGGATGCCGCCCGCGTAGCGGCGCCGGTCCTGGTAGAGCAGGTACGCCGCCCGGTGCAGGGCCACCGCCGTCTTGCCGGTGCCGGGGCCGCCGGAGACCTCGGTGACGGACGCGGCGGGAGCCCGGATCACGAGGTCCTGCTCGGCCTGGATCGAGGAGACGATGTCCCGCATCGTGTGACTGCGGGCCTGGCCCAGCGCGGCCATCAGGGCGCCGTCACCGACCACGGGCAGCGACTCGCCCTTCAGCCGGGCGGTCAGCTCCGGGCGCATGAGGTCGTCCTCGACGCCGAGAACCCTGCGGCCCTTGGAACGGATGACCCGGCGGCGCACGACCCGCCCCGGGTCCTTCGGCGTCGAACGGTAGAACGGTGCGGCGGCCGGCGCCCTCCAGTCGATCACCAGGGGGGTGTAGTCGGAGTCGAGTACTCCTATGCGGCCGATGTGGAGGGTCTCCGCGATCTCAGCGGTGCCGTCCTCCCCCACGGCGTCGTCGGCCGCCTCCACGGAGGTGAAGGCGCCGTCCGGGCCGCGTTCGCCGTCCTTCCCGCGCAACAGGTCGATCCGCCCGAACAGGAAGTCCTCGAACTCACTGTTCAGCCGGTTGAGATGAACTCCGGCACGGAAGACCTGCGCGTCCCGTTCGGCGAGTGCCCCGGGGGTGCCTACCTGGCCCCGTTTACTGGCGTCCTGCATGAGAAATTCCGCCTCGTCGATCTTCTCTTCGAGACGGCGGTAGACCCGGTCCAGATGTTCTTGTTCGACACCGATTTCCCGGTCCCGCAACGAATCGACAGCGGCATCCTGCGCGGCCACCGAGGCCCCCTTCTGACGTGCATCGGGCAGCCGTCAACCGTACGCGAAAGGGGGGCCCGAGCGCACCTGCCGCCCGGATCTCGTTCACGCGTCGATCTCCACCAGCCGCTCGCCGTCGAAGGTGCGGACCTCGAAATGGTCGATGTCCCCGCGCGCCATGGCCGCGCCGCCGTGCACATACAGCGGGCGCACCGCGCTCGGGTGCGGGGAATCCTTGATCCCGTATCCCCATTTCGGTACGGACCAGGAGGTGACGACCTCCTCGTCACCGGATGTGGACACGGCGATCAGGCTGCATTTCTGCGGCCCCTTGACGTTTTTCAGTTCCAGGACCGTGTGGGTGCCCCAGGCCTTGGGCTCCATGCCGACCGTGGCGTCGACCCGGGTGACGGGATCGGTCGCCCGCAGTTTCTCCGGCATGTGGTGGAAGAAGGCGTCCTCGGCGGGGCTCGTGGGATGGGGGCCGGCCGCCTCGACCCGGGGGCCCGGGTCCTCGCCGGCCGTGGCGGTGACCGCGATCACCGGGCCGCCGATCACGAGGACCGCCGCCGCTGCGACCAGGTAGCGGGCACGCCGCCGTCGCTGCGACCGCTTCCGTGCGACCTCGTCGACCAGACCGTCCAGCAGCCGGGGCGCGGGGCGCTCCGGTACGTGCGGGACCGGACGCGCGCCCGGGACCGCGGCCGGTGCCTCCGCCAGCATCGCGAGCATCGGCTCCATCCCGGCGAACTCGTCGAGATGCGCCGCGCACCGCGCGCAGCCGGCCAGATGCGCCTCGAAGGCACCCGCGTCGGCGTCGTCGAGGATGCCCAGCGCGTAGGCGCCGGCGGCGTCGTGCCCGGCTCCCTCCGCGGGGACGGTGAAGAGACCGTCGGACTCGCCCGGCGGGCCTGACGGGCCGCGGGGACCGGCCGGCCGGGGCCCGAAGGGCTGCCAGTCGTCGCTCATGCCGTGATCCCCCTCTCCTCGAGTGCGAGCTTCATGGAACGGAGTGCGTAGAACACCCGGGACCGCACGGTCCCGCCGGGGATGCCCAGTACCTCCGCGGCCTCGTTGACCGTCCGGCCCTTGAAGTAGGTCTCGACCAATGCTTCCCGGTGGGCCGGGGTCAAATCGTCGAGCGCGTCCGAGAGCGTCATCAGCCACAGCGCCTTGTCGATCTCGTCCTCCGCGGGGATGACCTCCAGCGGCGACGGGTCGACCTCACGCGGCCGGGCCTGCCGGCTGCGGTGGCCGTCGATGACGATGCGCCGGGCGACCGTCACCAGCCAGGGGCGGACCGAGCCGGTCGCCCGGTTGAGCGAACCGGCGTTCTTCCAGGCACGGATGAGCGTTTCCTGCACCACGTCCTCGGCCCGCTGGCGGTCACCCGCGACGAGACGCAGGACGTAGGCGAGCAGCGGGCCGGCGTGTTCGCGGTAGAGCGCCCGCATCAGCTCCTCGTCGGGGACGGCGGAGGGTGGGCGGGGCGGTGCACTGCGATGTCGAGCCCTGTGCGGACGGTCATCGGCCACGGCCGCATCCTTGCGCACCCGAACCTCCCGGTCGAGACCCTGTCGAGCTCTGTGGCCATCGGTACGGAAGCGGAGGACGGTTCATTCAAAGTGCGCGCAACTTTCTTTCCAGGGCGGGGATTTGAGACCGTTCGCGACGTTCGAGGCGTCACGGCGTCACGGCGTCGGCCTTCACCCGGCGCCGGTGCCGGGCCACCCGCTCGCGGTTGCCGCAGACCTCGCTGGAGCACCAGCGGCGCCGCCGGCCCCGGGACGTGTCCAGGTAGAGCCGCCGGCAGGCATCGCCCTCGCACCGGCGCAGCCCGGCCCGCGCGACCGGGTCCGTCAACAGGTCCACCGCGTCCCTGGCGACCGCGGCGAGCAGCGCCCCGCACGCCGGGGCCGCGCTCAGGGTCCGTACGAGCGCCCCGCCCCGCCCCCGCACGGCCCGCAGGCCCGGTGGCGGGCCCGCCGCCAGCACGTTGACCCGTTCCAGGGCGTCATCGGCGCTCCCGCCGGCCAGCTGCGCCGTCATCAGCCGGTCGATGCCCGTGCGCAACTGGCGGAAGCGCGCCACCCAGGTCTCGTCCACGGCTGCCAGCGGCGTCCCGCACGGGACCAGCCGTGAGACCACCAGCCACTCGGCGAGACGCGCGGGGCAGTCGAGCTGTTCGCACCCTCCCGAGGTCCCGGCACCCGTCGCCACCAGGTCCAGACAGACGCGACCGGAGTCGAACCGCCGGCCGTACGCGCCCGTTCCCGCCGCCATGAGCCTGTCACCGCCTCGGGGGTCACCTGTGAGGGAGGGTCATCACCAGAGTGCCCGCATCGGGCCCGGCCCGGAACCCCTCCTGCCCGCCCCGCCGTATCGTTTCCGCATGAACAACCGGACGGTCACGCTCACGGCAGGCCCCCTGCTCCTGCGCCGTTGGAGGCGCGACGACATACCGGCGCTGCTCGCGGCGTACGAAGACCCGGCGATGCGGCACTGGCTGCGGACACAGGTCCCCGACGCCGATGAGGCCGAACGCTGGATGACGGTCCAGGACGAGGGGTGGGAGTCCGGCCGCCGGTTCAGCTTCGCCGTGACCGATACGGCCCGGGAGGGGGAGCTCGTCGGCCATCTCGCGCTGAACCGCGTTCCCGGCGCCGGGAGCGCCGAGGCCGGCTACTGGACCGCGGCGTCGGCGCGCGGCCGTGGCGTGGCGCCGCGGGCTCTCGGGGCGCTCACCGACTGGGCGTTCGCCACGTTCGCCGAGGACGGCCTCCGGCGCCTGGACCTGCTCCACGCGGTGGGCAACGAGGCGTCCTGCCGCGTCGCGGAGAAGTCCGGTTTCGCACCGGCCGAGTTCGTCCCCGCCCAGCCGCCGCGCTATCCGCTGGGCGGCCATCGGCACTCCCGGCGGGCACCGCTCAGCGCTGCGGAGGAGCGTCGTGCAGGATGCGCTGGAACATCCGGTGGTCCTGCCACGCGCCGTTGATGTGGAGATAGCGCGGCGCCGTGCCGTAGAGCTCGAATCCGCACTTCGCCAGCACCCGCTGCGAGGCCGCGTTGTCCAGGACCGTCCCGGCTTCGATCCGGTGCAGTCCGAGCCCGTCCCGTGCCAGCTCGCAGACCTGGGCGACGGCGGCCGTGGCGAGGCCACGGCCCGCCCGGTCGACGTCGATCCAGTAGCCGAGCCGGGCGTTGCGGAACACCCCGAGCTCGATGGAGGCGAGCGTCATCGCCCCCACGACGCGGTCCTCGTCGTCGGCCAGCACCCAGGGCATCGCGCGCCCCGCCTCCCGCTCGGCCAGCAGGGCGGTCAGCCGCCGCACCTGGCCCTCGGGGGTGTAGAAGGCTTCAGGGCGCACGGGGTCCCAGCGCCGCATGTACGCGCGGCTCCGGGTCAGGGTCTCGGCGAAGGACTCCGCGTCACCGAGGGTCGCGGGCCTCAGCCGGACGCCCTCGGCCAGGGGGTGGATGTCGTTGATCACCCCCGCACCGTAGCGGCCCGTCAGGAGCCGTCGTACTTGGTGTCCGCCGAGGGGTCCAGCGCCAGCCGGTAGCCCCGCTTGACGACCGTCTGGATCAGCCGTGGCACCCCCAGAGCCGTACGCAGCCGGGCCATCGCCGTTTCCACCGCGTGCTCGTCGGTGCCGCTGCCGGGCAGCGCCCGCAGCAGGTCGGCCCTGGAGACCACCCACCCCGGCTTGCGGGCCAGCGTGTGCAGCAGGGCCATGCCGGCCGGGGGCACCGGGCGCAGGGCGCCGTCGACCAGCACCGCGTGGCCGCGGATCTCGACCCGGTGGCCCGCGACGGGAAGGGCTCGGGCCCGGGCCGGCAGCTGGGCGCAGAGCACCTGGACGAGCGGGCCCAGCCGGAAGCGTTCCGGCTGGACGGTGTCGATGCCCCTGGCCTGCAGCGGCAGCGCGGTGACCGGCCCGACGCAGGCGGTGACGACGTCGTGGCTCAGGGCCGCCAGCACCTCCGGGAGCATGCCTCGGGCCTCCGCCCGGTTCAGGTAGGAGGCCGCGGCGGGGGCACTGGTGAAGGTGAGGGCGTCCAGTCCCCGGGAGACGGTGACGTCGAGCATGCGGTCGAGCGGGGCGATGTCCTCCGGGGGCATCCACCGGTAGACGGGTACGCCGACGACCTCGGCTCCCGCCGCCCGGAGCGACTCGACGAAGCCGGGCAGCGGTTCGCCGTGCAGCTGGAGGGCGATCCGGCGGCCCGAGACCCCCTCCCCCAGCAGCCGGTCGAGGACCTCGGCCATCGACTCCGACTGCGGGGACCACGCCTCGGTGAGCCCGGCGGCGCGGATGGCGCCCTTGACCTTCGGGCCGCGGGCGAGCAGCTCGACACCGCGCAGCAGTTCGAGGAGCTCGTCACCGATTCCCCACCCGTCGGCGGCCTCCACCCAGCCCCTGAAGCCGATGGCGGTGGTCGCGATCACGACGTCGGGGGCGTTGTCGACCAGTTCCTTGGTGGCGGCCAGGAGTTCGCTGTCGTCCGCGAGCGGCACGATCCGCAGTGCGGGCGCGTGCAGGACCGCGGCCCCCCTGCGCGTGAGGAGCGTGCCGAGCTCCTCGGCGCGACGGGCTGCGGTCACCCCGACCGTGAAGCCCGCCAGGGGCCCGTGCTGTGCGTCGTCGTCGTGCATGGCGTGATACCCGGCTCTCGTCCCGCTGTTGCTCGATGATGCGGAGGACGAGACTGTCAACCCTGCGTGACAGTCTCGGTTCTCCTGTATTTCCCGCCCGTTACGTCCTGCGACGCGCTGTGGTCATCCTCACACCTCGGCATAGCTGAGCTGGGGCTTCGCGGCCACCGCTTGCGTACGCCGAAGGTATACCGCCCACGTGAGGGTGAAGCAGACGGCGTAGAAGCCGAGGAAGCACCAGAACGCGGCCGTCCCGGTGCCCGAGGACGCGAAGGACTGGCGGAACGCGAGGTTGATCGCGAGACCGCCCAGCGCCCCGATCGCCCCGATGAGCCCCATGGCCGCACCGGAGAGCCGGCGCCCGTACGCCGCGGCCTCCTCGCCGCGCAGACCCCTGCCGATCCCCTGCGCGTGGAAGATGCCGGGGATCATCTTGAACGTGGAGCCGTTGCCCAGTCCCGTCAGCACGAACAGCGCGATGAAGCCGACGAGGAACACCGTCAGGGACTCGATGCCGGAGGCGTGGACGACGACACCGGTCGCGGCGGCCATGGCGGCGAAGTTCCACAGGGTGATCCGGGCGCCGCCGTACCGGTCGGCGAGCCAGCCGCCCGCGGGCCGGATCAGGGAGCCGAGCAGCGGGCCGATGAAGGTGAGTGAGGCGGCCTGCAGCGGCGTCCGGCCGAACTGGGTCTGCAGGACGAGTCCGAAGGCGAAGCTGTAGCCGATGAACGAGCCGAAGGTGCCGATGTAGAGCACCGCCATGATCCAGGTGTGCGGCTCGCGAGCGGCCTGCAGCGCCGCCCCGGTGTCGTTCTGGACGGGCCGGAGGTTGTCCATCTTGAGGGCGGCGCCCAGCGCGGCGACGACGATCAGCGGTACGTACACCCCGAGCACGATCCGCGGGTGCGCGGCGCCGGCCGTGCTGATCACCAGCAGGCCGATGAGCTGGACGACCGGTACGCCGATGTTGCCGCCGCCCGCGTTGAGGCCGAGCGCCCAGCCCTTCTTGCGCAGCGGGAAGAAGGCGTTGATGTTCGTCATCGACGAGGCGAAGTTGCCGCCTCCGATGCCGGTGAGCGCGGCGACGACGAGGAACGTGGTGTACGAGGTGCCGGGCTCCATCACCCAGAAGGCGGCGATGGTCGGCACCAGGAGGGACAGCGCGCTGAAGATCGTCCAGTTGCGCCCGCCGAACACCGCGACCGCGAAGGTGTACGGCACCCTGACGATGGCGCCGACCAGGGTGGCCGTGGAGATCAGGAAGAACTTGCCGGCCGGGTCGATGCCGTACTCCGGCCCCATGAACAGGACCATGACGGACCACAGGGACCAGATCGAGAACCCGATGTGCTCGGAGAGCACGGAGAACCACAGGTTCCTCCGGGCGGTCTTCTCGCCCGTCTCGCGCCAGAAGGTCTCGTCCTCCGGCTCCCACTGCTCGATCCAACGACCGGCCATCACGCGCCTCCACAGGGGTCGGGGTGTTGTCCTGCCGACGCTAGGGAGTCCGCGTTTCGGTGCCGTGCCCTGAGGTGACCGGTGCGCAACCTTGCTCTCACTCGGGCGGGAGGGGTGCGGTGAGCCGGGCCGAGGGGACGCGCCGGGCCCGGCCCGGGGGGCGCGGTGAGGGGGTGCGATGGGTCCGGCGCCGCACCCCCTCGGCCGGTCAGGCCCTGCGCGTCCGGTCCGCCCCGTTCGGCCACAGGCGTGGCCGGCGCTTGGCGGCTACGTCCTCGACCCAGCCGAACGCCAGGATCGCGAGCCCGATCAGCGGCCAGATCACGATCAGGACGAGCACCTCGAACGACTGTTCTATGTACGTGCTGAAGGTGTCGCCGAACCACGGAACGGACCAGAGTTCGTTCACGAGGTGCGCCGCCGCCATCAGCAGCAGGTTGTGCCAGAGGTAGATCGTCACTGCCCTGTTGTTGGCCAGCGTGACCAGGCTGTCCCACCCGGCGAGCCGGCCGGGCAGCTTCTTCCAGGACGGCGCGTAGACCAGGAGGATCGCGCAGAAGCCGAGCGACCAGGTGGCCTGGGCGAGCGGGATCTCGTCCAGGTTCCAGCCCTCCTCGGTGAGGTGGCCGGACGCCCACCACAGGCCGAAGCCCATGACGATGGCGGCGGACGACACCGCCAGGTAGCGCGGGATCTCCTTCAGCAGTCCGTCGTTGTGGGCGAATCCCAGGATCCAGCAGGACCCGAAGACGGCGAAGTCGACGAGCCCCTCGCCGAAGGTGCCCGGAACCGTCACGAGGCCGGTGCCGATCACGGCGGTCAGGGCGACCGGGGCGAGCAGCGTGACCCACGGCAGCCTGCGGAACGCCTTGAGCAGCAGCGGCGAGGCGATCACGAACCAGAGGTAGGCCCGGATGTACCAGAGCGGCCCCGCCGCCTGGTCCGCCCACGTCAGCTCCAGCCATCCACCGGCCGAACCGCTCTCCTCGGGGTACGGGGGCGAGCCGATCGGGAAGAGATAGCTGCCGATCTTGATGAACCACCACAGCCCCTCCTCGCGGACGGGCTTCCAGCTCAGCGCGAACATCGCCGGCACGACGACCAGCGAGAACGCCCACATCGGGGGGAGCAGCCTGCGCAGCCTGCTGCGGATGACGCTTCCCGCCGGCCGGGCCAGCGAGCGGGCCATCAGCGAACCGGCCAGGGCGAACATCACGCCCATGGACGGGAAGAGCACCGTCAGCCAGGCCCAGCCGAAGAGGTGGAAGACCACGACACGGACGAGGGCCACGGCCCTGAGCAGGTCGAGGTAACGGTCCCGGCCGGGCTTGGCGCGGGACGCGGGGGCCCCGGATTCCGGGGCGTCGGGCGTCTGCTCCGGGTACACCGGGGCCGGGACGGTGGGGGCCGCCACATGCGCCGGGTACGCCGCCGGGGCGGAGGCGTAAGGGGCGGAGGCGTAAGGGGCGGAGGCGTAAGGGGCGGCGCCCGGCGGCACGGTGTGCGCGGCGCCGGCGTCCGCCGGAGGGGCACTGCCCCACTGCTGCGGCCAGGCGCCGCCGGGGGACGGCCGGAGGCCGTCGTCGTGTGCGGGGCGGTCCTGCGGGGGCGGGTCGGGGTAGGTCATGCCACCGGCCTCCGGTCCCTGTCCGTGCCCTTGCGCCGGTTCGGGGTGCCGCCCGGCGCTTCCACCACGCCTGTGCGCCGCAGCTTCTGCCAGCGCAGCCGGCCGCCGGTGAGAGCGGTGATCCAGGACTGGAGCAGGACGACGTACATCAGCTGCCGGTAGAGGATCTGCTGGAGTGGCAGGGAGATCAGATGGGTCATCCGCTCCCGGTCGAGCCGGAAGGCGTACGCGGCGCAGACGGCCTGCACCAGCAGGACCCCGAACCAGGCCGCGACCGTCTTCCCCGTCGGGCCGAAGACCAGTCCGTACAGCAGGAAGACGTCGATGAGGGGCGCCAGCAGCGGGGCGACGACCATGAACAGGGAGACGAACGGCAGTCCCACCCGTCCGAAGCGGCCGGAGGGTCCCCGCTCGATGACCGCGCGGCGGTGCTTCCAGATGGCCTGCATCGTGCCGTACGACCACCGGTAGCGCTGCGACCACAGCTGCTGCACGGACTCGGGCGCCTCCGTCCACGCGCGGGCGTTCTCCGCGTAGACGACGCGCCAGCCGTCGCGGTGCAGCGCCATCGTGACGTCGGTGTCCTCGGCGAGGGTGTCCTCGCTCATGCCGCCGATCCGGTCCAGCGCGTCCCGGCGGAAGGCGCCGACCGCCCCCGGGATGGTGGGCATGCAGCCCAGGAGGTCGTACATCCTGCGGTCGAGGTTGAACCCCATCACGTACTCGATGTGCTGCCAGGCGCCGATCAGCGAGTCGCGGTTGCCGACCTTGGCGTTGCCCGCGACCGCTCCGACCCGCGGGTCGGCGAACGGCTGCACGAGCTCGCGCACGGTGGAGGGTTCGAAGACCGTGTCGCCGTCCATCATCACGACGATGTCGTAACGGGCGTTCGCGATGCCGTTGTTGAGCGCCGCGGGCTTGCCGGCGTTGCGCTGGCGCACGACGCGGACGTTCGGGATCCACATCGCTTCGACGAGGTCCGCCGTCCCGTCCGTCGAGCCGTCGTCGATGACGATGACCTCGATCGGGTAGTCACTGGCGACCAGCGACCGGACGGTGGCCTCGATGCACTCGCGCTCGTTGTACGCCGGCACGAGGACCGACACGGGCCGGCTGAACGGCTCACCCCAGCTGAAGTCCTTGCGGCGCACCTTCCTGGCGTGCAGGAAGGAGAGGAGCAGCATCAGCCCGAAGCGGACCATGACCAGGACGCCGATGACCGCGAGGCCGGCCACCAGGACACCGGTGACGTTCTCGGAGATCCCCACCGCTCCTATGAACGCCTTGCCCTTCCAGAGCGCGAAACCGGTGACCGGTGTGTGTGCGCTGGGGGCGCCGAGCGCCGAGGTCAGGTTGGTGAAGTCGTAGCCCCGGTCCTGCATCTGCGGCAGGAACTTCCCCAGGGCGGCCACGGTCTGGGAACGGTCGCCGCCGGAGTCGTGCATCAGGATGATGGCGCCCTTGCCGTGCTCGGGCGTGGCGCGCTCGATGATCGCCTCGACGCCGGGACGCTTCCAGTCCTCGCTGTCGGTGTTGTTCACGACGGTGAGGTAGCCGCGGCTGCCTATGTACTGCGTGACCGGCCAGGTCTTGTTGTCCATGGCGTCGGAGAACGAGGAGTAAGGGGGCCGGAAGAGGGACGTACGGATGTCGGCCGCGCCCGCCAGGACCAGCTGGTTCTGGGAGAGCTCCCAGTCGATGCGGCTGGTGGACTGGAAGGACAGGTCGGGGTGGTTGAAGGTGTGCAGCCCGATCTCGTGCCCCTCGTCGACCATCCGCCTCACGAGGTCCGGGTAGCGCGAGGCCATCGTGCCGGTGACGAAGAAGACCCCGTGCGCGTCGTACTTCTTGAGCTCGTCCAGGACCCGCGGGGTCCAGACCGGGTCGGGGCCGTCGTCGAAGGTCAGGACGATTCTGTGGTCGGGTATCCGGAGCGTCCGGGCAGCTTCGCCCGCCCTGCGGGCGTCGATGACCGGCCCGCCTTCGAGCACGTGGTCCGGCACCTGGGTGGTGGGAGCCGGGGCCTGGACACGGTGGTCGGCGAGGATCTCGCTGTGCACGTATCCACGCAGCATGAGCATGGCGAGCAGGGCCACAAGGAGGAGCGACGGAAGCAGATAGCGCATGGGAAGTCTGCGCCTGACGGTCCGCTTCTTCTTCCGGTTGTGCCTGCCCCGCGAAACGGGGGTTGTCATTTACTGAGCGCCTTCTTGTGGTTGCACAGGTGATTCCGAGGGGTCCGGGGACGTCGGCGGACTCTCTTCGACGGGCGGCTCCGGGGTGACTGACGGAGTCGGCTCGCCGGCCGGCTGCTCAGAGGCGGAGACTCCCGGAGCGGGGGCCGAAGACGTGACGTCCCGGGGAGGCTCGCTGGACGCGGAGGCCGAGGCGCTGACGCCGGGCTCGGCCTGACGTGATGCGGTGGCGTCGTCCGACGGGGAGACCGCGGCGTCGCCCGAGGCCGGGGCGGAGGCGCTGGGCGTTGCTCCGGGGCTCTCGGACACGACGTCGTCACTCGGGGCGGGCCGCACCTCCACCTCTTCCGAGCGTTTGTCCTCCGGCCCGGAGAGCGGGAGCCAGGGGGCGGAGGAGTTCCCGCCGAGCACGGCGACCACGAGCGTCACCGCGTACACGGCACAGATCGTGGCGAGCACCCAGCCCACCCGCCGGTACGTCTTGCTGCGGCGGCCGCTCTCGTCGACGAACACCGGACCGTCGGAGAGGTCGGGAGGGCTGGGTTCCACGGGTAGTTCGGAGAGCTGACGTCCCAGTCCGTCCAGCTGGACGGTGACGTCGTTCGGCTCATGGGTGTGCCCGGTTCGGGTACCTTCGCGCCAGTTTTCCACAGGTGTTCGCACTTCCCCCACTCAATGAACAGGTGCGCGGGGAATGACTGGAATCCTGCTGTCGGACCGGGCCCCCACCCGTCCGCGCGCCACCTGCCACCGTGCACCCGAAACCCTGAATGTAGCGCACGACAGCGACGGACAGAGGGCCGTATCGCCTGTTGTTCATGAACAGTGACCCATGAGTGACGCATCGGTTTCCGGGAGCCAGGATGTCGATGGCCGTACCATCCATCCCTCCCTCCCAGCGAGTTCGGTCACCGCAGCCCGCAGTGCGACCAGGCCGGGGTGGTCGAAACCCTTACGCCAGACCATCAGCAGCGGGGAGAGCGGCACCGGCCGCACGAGCGGCCGCAGCACCGTCCCCGGCAGCGGCGGGAAGCCGGCGACGGCCAGCACGGGGTTCCCCGTCTTCGCCATGACCCGCTGGAATTCGGCCACTCCGACGGCGAGCGGGGCCGGCGGAGCCAGGACGACGTCCCACTCCGCGAAAAGCGCGGCCGCGAGGTCCGTCCACTCGAGCGTGCGCGTATTGCCCGCCCCCGCGTAGACGGTCTCGCCGGTCAGGTCACTCATGGCGACCTCCTCGCGTCCGGCCAGAGGGTGATCGCGCGGCAGGAGAAGAGCCATCGGCTCGTACCGCACCGGCTGTACGGAGAGCCGGCCGAGCACGGCGGGCCCCAGTCCGGCGGCGCGCCCGAAGGAGACGTCGAGCCGCCCGGCGAGCAGCTCGCCCGCCGCCCACGTCAGCCCGCTCTCGAAGCGCGCCATCAGCTCGCACTCCGGCGCGAGCTCCCGCGCGCGGGCCAGCACCCGGGCCGCCGTCATCCCGTCGGTGTTCAGATCGACGAGCAGCGGGCGGTCCGCCGGGTCCGCGAAAGCGGCCGACAGCTCGGCATGCGCGTCGAGCACCCGGCGGGCGTGCGGCAGGAGGCGCTCACCGTCCGGGGTGAGCGACACCTGCCGGGTGGTGCGGACGAAGAGCTCGCGGCGCAGCTCGCGCTCCAGCCTGCGGATGTCCCGGCTCAGCGCCTGCTGCGCGACGTAGAGCCGGGCGGCGGCACGGGTGAAGTGCAGCTCCTCGGCCACGGCCACGAAGGCGCGGAGGAGCCGGGGATCGGTGTCGGATGCGACCACGGACCCAATTTACAACAGGAGTGCGTCAATGGCCCCGGATCAGGTGTTGGACGCACGGAGCGCGCGATCCGAGGGTGGACGCGTGTCCCACGAAACCGCCACCCCGGCCCTCGCCTCCACCACGCCCCGCACCGCCCCGTCCAATCCGTACCTCCGGCTGCTCGCCACACCCGGGGCGCGCGCGTTCACCGCGGGCAATCTCCTCGCCCGGCTGCCGATGGGGATGTTCAGCGTCAGCGCCGTCATCATGATCGCCGGGGCGCACGGTTCGTACGCCCTGGCCGGCGCCGTCACCGCGACCGGGCTGGCCGCGACCGCCGTGGTCGCCCCCTGGACGGCGCGCCTCGTCGACCGGTACGGCCAGGCCAGGATCGCGGTGCCCGCCACCGCGGTCGCCGTGCTCGGCTCGCTGGCCCTGGTGCTCTGCGTGCACTACGACGCACCGGTGTGGACGCTCTTCGCCGCCTACGCCGCCACGGCCACCACCCCGAACACCGGCGGGATGTCGCGCGCCCGCTGGGCCCATCTGCACCGGGGCGACCGGGCGGCGCTGCACACCGCGAACTCCTTCGAACAGGCCGTGGACGAGCTGTGTTTCATGCTCGGCCCGGTCCTCGCCGCATCCCTGTGCGGGGCGCTCTTCCCCGAAGCCGGCACACTCACCGGCGCGGTCCTGCTCATGACCGGTGTCCTCCTCTTCGCGGCCCAGCGGGCGACCGAGCCGCCGGTGGCCGTCGGCACCCGGGCACCCTCCCCCTTGCGCACACGGGGCGTACCCGCCCTTCTCACCGTCTTCCTGGCGACGGGGGCGGTGTTCGGAGCGATGGAGGTCGTCTCCATCGCCCACGCCGGAGGCGCGATCCTCGCTCTCCAGGCCGGCGGCTCCTGTGCGGCGGGGCTGCTGTACGGCTCGCTGCGCCCTGCCGTCCGCGTCGGGCGCAGGCTGCTGCTCTGCCTCACGGGGATGACCGCACTGATGTCCCTCCCCCTGGTCGCCGCTACCACCAGCGACTCGCTGCTCGTCCTGGCGGGCTGCCTGCTGCTGGCGGGGGCGGCCACCGCTCCCACCATGGTCACCGGCATGACCCTGATCCAGCGCCTCACCCCGCAGGCACAGCTGAACGAGGGCATGACACTCGCCGTCACCGCTCTGCTCGGTGGCATAGCGGCGGGTTCGGCGGTGGGCGGCTGGACGGTCGAGCACGCCGGGACGGCGACCGGATACGCGGTGCCGATGTGCGCCGCGGCCCTCGCCCTGGCCGTCGCGGCCATGGGGACGCGCAGAGCCTGAACGGACAAAAACGAGGACCCCGCTGCCAGGGCAGCGGGGTCCTCGTTCACATGGGAACTGTGGAGATGGCGGGAATCGAACCCGCGTCCAACGGTGCGGAACCAGGGCTTCTCCGAGTGCAGTTCGCTACGCCTTTCTCGGCCCCGGAGGTCACGCGAACAAGCCTCCGACAGGCCCAGTCACTGTTTGATTTCCTTCCAGGCCCCGTGACCGGGCTTAGAAGTTTAGATCCCTAGTTGATGCCAGGATCCGGGTCGGGATCACCCCCGGGCTGACACTCCGCAGAGTCTTCGCTAGCTGCTAATTAGGCAGCGAGGGCGAAGGCGGAGGAATCGCGCTTGGAATTGGCGATTATTGTTTGCGACATATGGTTTACGAGATCATTGCCGCTTCCTCGACTCGCTTCCCCTGCTTCGACATCCGCTGTCGAAACCGATCATCCCCATGTTGATTTTTCAAAACGCGCACCTTCTGTGAGGTGCACGGCCCATCGTACGTGACCAACGCACGCGAAGGCCACCGTATTCCGGCGGCGCCGGGGCACGGGCCCCGGGCCGGTGGCGGCTACGCGCTGCGCTGGCGCCGGCGGGCCGCCGAGATCGCGCGGTTCGTCTCCCGCGTGTCCTGCTTCTCCCTCAGCGTCTGGCGCTTGTCGTACTCCTTCTTGCCCTTCGCGAGCGCGATCTCGACCTTGACCCGGCCGTCCTTGAAGTACAGGGCGAGCGGCACGATGGTGTGGCCGGTCTCCTGCGACTTGGACGCCAGCTTGTCGATCTCGGCCCGGTGCAGGAGCAGCTTGCGCTTGCGCTTGGCGGAGTGGTTGGTCCAGGTGCCCTGCACGTACTCGGGGACGTGGATGTTGTGCAGCCACGCCTCTCCGTCGTCGATCTGGACGAAGCCGTCGACCAGCGACGCCCTGCCCATCCGCAGCGACTTGACCTCCGTGCCCATCAGCACGAGACCGCACTCGTAGGTGTCGAGGACGTGGTAGTCGTGCCGCGCCTTCTTGTTCTGCGCAATCATCTTGCGCCCGGTGTCTTTTTCCTTGGCCATAGTGCGGTCATTTTCGCACTACGACCCACCCCCGAGGCCACTCAATACCGTCTCGCCCCGCTGCTGGGCCTCCGGGCCGGCCCCGACGTCCGGTGTGATGCCGCTTCCCTCGACGCTGCGGCCCGCCGGAGTGCGGTAGTGGCCGACGGTCAGCTCGGCCACCGAGCCGCCCGGGAGCTTGCTGGGCATCTGCACGGAACCCTTGCCGAACGTGCGCGATCCGACGGTCACGGCCCTCCCCCGGTCCTGCAGCGCGCCGGTCAGCAGTTCGGCGGCGCTCATCGTGCCGCCGTCCACCAGCACGACCACGGGGCGGTCGGTGTCCCCGCCCGGCTCGGCGTACAGGGCGCGCTGCTCGCCGTGCACGTCGTAGGTGGCGACGAGCCCGCCGTCGAGGAAGGCGGAGGACGCGGTGACGGCCTCGGTGACCAGGCCCCCCGCGTTGGCACGGAGGTCAAGCAGGATCCCGGCGTCCCCGGGCGCCTCGTCCACGGCGTCGCGGACCGCGGTGCCGGCGCCCTTGGTGAACGCGGCCACCTTGATCAGCACGGCGGAGGAAGGACTGCGACCGAGGCGCCGGACGCTCACCGGGTCCGTGCTGAGCCGCGCCCTGGTCAGCGTGGCGGTCCAGGAACGCGCCCCGCGGCTCAGCCCGAGGACCACGGAGGAGCCCTCGGCAGCCTTCGTCCGGTCCCCGCGCAGCAGCGCGACCACTTCGGCGACGGGCCGCTTCCCGACCTGACGGCCGTCCACGGTGCGCAGCAGGTCGCCCTTGCGCACGCCCGCCCGGTCCGCCGGTCCGCCGGGCTGGACCCCGGTCACGGTGATCTCGTCGCGGGCCGAGCGGCGGGCGGAGACTCCCACCCCCGTGTACGAGCCGTCGAGGGCCTGCTCGAACTCCTCGTACTCCCGCTCGTCGTACACCGCGCCCCAGCGGTCCCCGCTGCGGCTGACGACCTCTTCGGCGGCGTCCGTGCCGGACTTCCCGTCGGCCTCCGCCTCGGCGACCGCGTCCGCGATCTCCTCACGGTCGACTGATCCGACGGCGGAGGACACCGAACGGGACCGGATCTCCGTCCCCGCACCGTCCTCGCGGGGCAGCGACCCGGTGGCCGCGGCAGTGGCCAGCGCGCTCGCGAACACCACCGTCAGGGCCGCCCCGCGGCAGACGCCGCGGGGTTTCAAATGGTACGTATGGCCCAGCATGTGGCCGAGTGTAGGACAACGCCCCGTCCGCACACGGCTCGTTGGCCGCACGCGGGACGGGGCGCTCGTCACACCTTGAGGTACTTGCGCAACGCGAACAGAGCGGCAACGGCGGGCATCAGCAACCCGATCGCGAGGACGAGCGGAAGCTTCGTGAGCACCGCCTCCCAGCCGATGAAGTCGATCAGGTTCAGCTTCTCCTGGAGGGCGAGACCGCCGTCGATCAGGAAGTACCTGGCGGCTATCAGGATCACGCAGGCGAGCAGTCCGCCGATCAGGCCGGCGAAGGCGGCCTCCATGATGAACGGCATCTGGATGTAGAAGCCCGAGGCACCCACCAGCCGCATGATGCCCGTCTCCCGTCTCCGGCTGAACGCCGAGACGCGGACGGTGTTCACGATCAGCATCAGCGCGATGACCAGCATCAGCCCCATCAGGAAGATGGCGGCCACGTTCATGCCGTTCATCAGCTCGAAGAGGTTGTCCAGGATGCTCCGCTGGTCCTGGACGGACTGCACCCCGTCACGGCCCGCGAAGGCCGTCGCCACCACCTTGTACTTCTGGGGGTCCTTCAGCTTGACCCGGAACGACTCCTGCATCTGGTCCGGCGTGATGTTGCCGGCCATCGGCGAGTCGCCGAACTGCTCCTGGTAGTGCTTGTACGCCTGGTCGACCGTCTCGAAGAGGACCGGCTTCTCGACGGCCTCCATCTTCTCGAGGTCGGCCTTGATCTCCTTCTTCTGCTCCGCCGTGACGGCACCCTTGGCGCACTTGGGCACGTCCTTGGCGTCGTTCTTGTTGCAGAGGAAGATGGAGACGTTGACCTTGTCGTACCAGTAGGTCTTCATCGAGCTGACCTGCTCGCGCATCAACAGCGCACCGCCGAACAGGGCGAGCGAGAGGGCGACGGAGACCACGACCGCGAAGGTCATCGTGAGGTTACGACGAAGACCGACGCCGATCTCCGACAGGACGAACTGGGCGCGCATGGCGTCCTTTCAGTACTCGATGCTCAGTGCTGGTAGCCGTAGACGCCACGCGCCTGGTCCCGTACGAGACGGCCCTGCTCGAGCTCGATGACGCGCTTGCGCATCTGGTCGACGATGTTCTGGTCGTGGGTCGCCATGATCACGGTGGTGCCGGTCCGGTTGATCCGGTCCAGCAGCTTCATGATGCCCACGGAGGTCTGCGGGTCGAGGTTGCCGGTCGGCTCGTCCGCGATCAGCAGCATGGGGCGGTTGACGAACGCCCGCGCGATCGCCACGCGTTGCTGCTCACCACCGGAGAGCTCACCGGGCATCCGGTCCTCCTTGCCCCCGAGACCCACGAGGTCGAGGACCTGCGGGACCGCCTTGCGGATCTCACCGCGGGGCTTGCCGATGACCTCCTGCGCGAAGGCCACGTTCTCGGCGACGGTCTTGTTGGGGAGGAGGCGGAAGTCCTGGAACACCGTGCCCAGCTGGCGGCGCATCTGCGGCACCTTCCAGTTGGACAGCCGCGCGAGGTCCTTGCCGAGCACGTGGACCATGCCCTGACTGGCGCGCTCCTCCCGGAGGATGAGCCGCATGAAGGTGGACTTCCCGGAGCCGGAGGAGCCCACCAGGAAGACGAACTCACCCTTCTCGATGTCGAGTGAGACGTCCCGGAGAGCGGGGCGGCTCTGCTTCGGGTAGGTCTTGGAGACGTTGTCGAATCGGATCACGGATGCACCACGGTCGGCCGGGGGTAGGTGAGCGTGACCATACGCGAAGCCGGTGAGCACGTGCAGTCGGCGTCCGGCAATGAGGGATTTGTGACGGAAAGCGTCACGGAACGAAACGGGCGGGCCGGACCTTGTCCGGCGGGCCGCGCCGAAATGGGCGCGAGCTGGCACAGTGGTAGGGGGAACGGTTGCGGTTCCCTGAGCGTTGTGCGGAGAGAACGTGAAGGCGGCTCCCGCCGCGCGGGAGGAGGAATGCGCATGACCTATGACCGACTGGTGTGCGCGAACTGCGCGGCGCCCGTGAACGAGGGCCGCTGCCGCGTCTGCCGGGCGAGCCGGGAGCGGATGCAGGACCAGGGGCCGTTCGCGGGGCTCAATCCGGCGATGCTGATAGCGCTGATGGTGATCCTGGTGGCGGCTCTGGCACTGCTGGCGCACCAGGCCGTCTGAGCCGGAGGGCGCATCCCCGCCGTCGGGCGGGGCGAAGACGTGCGCGTACGGCCGCAGGAGCGGTCCCGGTACGCGAAGGGGCCCGGGAGGCCATGTCGGCTCTCCCGGGCCCTTCAGCGTGCCCCTAAGGGCGTCAGGCGGTCGCGCGACCGCTGCCGGCCAGACGCGGCAGGATGCGGAAGCCGATGCCACCGGCGATCATCGTCGCGGCGCCGACCAGCAGGAACGTGGTCTCGGCCGCACCGGTCTCGGCGAGCTCGTCCTTGCCCTTGCTCTGCTCGACCGGCTGGTTGCCGACACTGTCCGTGTCGGTGTTGTCGGCGCAGTTGGCGCCTTCGGCACCGACGACGCAGTTGCCGGCACCGTTGTCCGTGCCACCGGTCGTGGCACCGCTGTCCGGGCCACCGGCCGTGGCACCGCCGTCAGCACCGCCATCGGCGCCACCGTCAGCGCCACCATCGGCACCGCCGTCAGCACCACCGTCAGCACCACCATCGGCACCGCCGTCAGCACCACCATCGGCACCGCCGTCAGCACCACCATCGGCACCGCCGTCAGCACCGCCGTCAGCACCACCATCGGCACCGCCGTCAGCACCACCATCGGCACCGCCGTCAGCACCGCCGTCAGCGCCACCATCGGCACCGCCGTCAGCACCGCCGTCAGCGCCACCATCGGCACCGCCGTCAGCGCCACCATCGGCACCGCCGTCAGCACCGCCGTCAGCACCACCATCGGCACCGCCGTCAGCGCCACCATCGGCACCACCATCGGCACCGCCGTCAGCACCGCCGTCAGCACCACCATCGGCGCCACCGTCAGCACCGCCGTCAGCACCGCCATCGGCGCCACCGTCAGCACCACCATCGGCACCGCCGTCAGCACCGCCGTCAGCACCGCCGTCAGCGCCACCATCGGCACCGCCGTCGACGCCACCGGCCCCGCTGTCGCCGCCACCGTCGACGCCACCGGCGCCACTGTCGCCGTCGTCACCGAAGGCGCTCACGCCGACCTCGAGGCCCTCGTTGTCCGCCTCGGCGTTCACGCCGACACCGGCGATGTTGACGTCGATGCCCACGGCCTGAGCCGCACCTGCGGCGGTGAGCGAGGCACCTGCGGCGATAACCGCGCCAGCGGCTATCCGCGCGACGCGGATTCGCGTCTTCTTCGTCATCTGTTGCTACCCCCAGTAGCTGATCTCGTCAATAGAGCAGCCCTATGCGGTCCACGGCCCTGCGGGGTCACACTCTCTGCAGGGCCACGCCGTACCGTGGTCATCCCGCCCGCCCCCGATCACACCTGTCCCAGACATACGCGTGCTGCTCTAGCACCCTGTCCAGAGTTAAGAACTACGTCAAGGCCGTTCCGGGGGTAAATGAGCCGCTATGAGGGTTCTTGACGGCTATTCGGAATCACGACTGTGACTCATTCCCCACATCTTCCCTTCAACTCCCCTGAGCCACCGGCGAGGTGAAAAGGCGAGGGCCCGGACAGGAAATCCTGCCCGGGCCCCGAAGCCTTACGGCTGCGGCTACTTCTCGCTCTGCTTGCGCCAGCGGATGCCGGCCTCGACGAACCCGTCGATCTCGCCGTTGAAGACCGCCTCCGGGTTGCCCATCTCGAACTCCGTACGCAGGTCCTTGACCATCTGGTACGGGTGAAGGACGTACGAACGCATCTGGTTGCCCCAGGAGTTGCCGCCGTCGCCCTTGAGCGCGTTCATCCTCGCCTGCTCCTCCTGGCGGCGGCGCTCAAGGAGCTTGGCCTGGAGGACGTTCATCGCGGACGCCTTGTTCTGGATCTGCGAGCGCTCGTTCTGGCAGGAGACGACGATGCCGGTGGGCAGGTGCGTCAGACGCACCGCCGAGTCCGTGGTGTTGACCCCCTGGCCCCCGGGACCCGAGGAGCGGTACACGTCCACGCGCAGCTCGGATTCGTCGATCTCGATGTGGTCGGTCTGCTCGACCACGGGCAGCACCTCGACACCCGCGAAGGACGTCTGGCGGCGGCCCTGGTTGTCGAACGGCGAGATCCGCACGAGGCGGTGCGTGCCCTGCTCGACGGAGAGCGTGCCGTAGGCGTACGGCACCTCCACCGCGAAGGTGGTCGACTTGATGCCGGCCTCTTCGGCGTACGCGGTCTCGTAGACCTCGGTCTTGTAGTTGTGCCGCTCGGCCCACCGGAGGTACATGCGCTGGAGCTTCTCCGCGAAGTCCGCGGCGTCGACGCCACCGGCCTCGGCCCGGATGGTGACCAGGGCCTCGCGCGCGTCGTACTCGCCGGAGAGGAGTGTGCGGACCTCCATCTCGTCCAGCGCCTTGCGGACGGACACCAGCTCGGTCTCCGCCTCGGCGAGGGCATCCGCGTCGCCCTCGTCCTCGGCGAGCTCGAACATGATGCCGAGATCGTCGATACGGCTCCGCAGGGCCTCGGCCTTGCGGACCTCCGCCTGGAGGTGCGAAAGCTTGCTGGTGATCTTCTGCGCCGCCTCGGGATCGTCCCAGAGGGACGGCGCCGCCGCCTGCTCCTCGAGCGCGGCGATGTCGGCCCTCAGCGCATCCAGGTCCAGGACGGCCTCGATCGACCCCATGGTCGAGGAGAGGGACTTCAGCTCTTCGGAAATATCGACGACTGCCACGGGTCCAGCGTAACGGGTGGGCGGGCGAACCTGTCCCTCCCCCGTTTGCCGGCCCGTACCGGACGCTTCTCAGGGGGCCGTGGGAGCCGAATTCCTCGTGTCCTCGGGTGCGACACCCGGGTCGTCCCCACTGGTGGCGAGCCAGCCGCCCACTCCTATCGCCGCACACAGGGCGACCGCGGCGAGGCCCAGCGTGATCCGGCGCTTACGGACGGCCGCCGACTTGTTCCGGGCCGAGCCGGGCCGCGGCCTGCCAGGGGCGCGCGGGGCGCGGGCCGTGCCGAGGGGGCCACCGGAGAGCTCGTCGGGGGCGGGGACGCGCATGCTCGTGTGGGTGTCCCGGTTGGAGTCCGGTGAGGACCCGGGCACGAGCGGTACCGCGCCGCGGCGGCGGGGCTCCTCGGGGGCGGGGGTGTACTGCTGCTCGTCGTACCCCTGCGGTTCGGCCTCGTTGTCCGGCTCGTCGACGTCGAGCGGGGGTATCCCGGACAGGAGCGGGAGCATCTCCCGCAGCCGCGTCGCGAGCTCGGAGGCGCGCAGCCGGGAGGCCGGGGCCTTGGCCAGGCACTGGACCAGGAGCTGCCAGAGCTCCTCGGGGATGCCGGGGAGCGGGACGACCCTCTCGGTCACATGGCGGCGCAGGACGGCCCCGGGGTGGCCGCCGCCGAAGGGGGTGAAGCCCGCGAGGAGCTCGTAGAGCACGGTCGCGAGGGCGTAGATGTCCACGGCGGCGCGCGGCGGCAGCCCCTCGACGATCTCGGGCGCCAGATAGTCCGGCGTCCCGATGATCTTGGTGGCCTTGGTGCGGCGGGGAGTGTCGATCAGCTTGGCGACGCCGAAGTCGGTGAGCAGCGCCGGGTGCGACCCACCGGGTCCGAGCGGGCCCTCCATGTCGAGCAGGATGTTCTCCGGCTTGACGTCGCGGTGGACCACCCCCGCGCGGTGCGCCGCGGCCAGGCCGTCGGCGACGTCCGCGATGACCGCCGCGGCCGCCTCGGGGGCCAGGCGGCGTTCCCGGTCCAGACGGGTGCGCAGGTCGGTGCCGCGCACGAGGTCCATCACCAGTGCCAGATCGGTACCGTCCACCACGAGGTCGCGGACGGCGACGATGTGCGGATGGCCGAGCCCGAGCAGCGCGGTGCGTTCCTGCACGAAGCGGCCCACGAGCTCCTGGTCGGACGCGAGGTCCTCGCGGAGCAGCTTGATGGCGACCGGGCCCTCGGGCCCCTCGCCGAGCCACACCGTGCCGGCGCTGCCGCGCCCCAGGATCTGGTGGGCGGTGTACCGGCTGCCGATATTCCGTGCCAAGACTGCTCCCTCAGCGGCTGGCGTTGACCCCCCGGTCGACAAAGTTACGCGGCGAACGGGGTACTGCGTGCCCTGGACGGTGCCAACCTTCACTTCTGCGGGCGAATTGAGCCCGCAGAAGTCGACAAAGAAACAGAGTGTTGACTGTTACTGGCCGGTTGTGCCGCCGGAGCTGCTCCCGCCGAGCTCGTTGAACCAGTCCGTGACGTTGCTGATGCCGTCCCCTATGGCGTCCCAGAAGCTCTGGCCCTGGGCGATCCAGTCCTGGAGCGGGGTCAGCTCCCAGATCAGCCAGGCGGCGACGATCAGCAGCACGACCGAGAAGAGGCACCCCTTGAGGCAGCCGAGGCCCGGGATGCGCATCGGGTTGGCGCTGCGCTGCCTGGGCTGGCGCGGCGCCGGCGGCTGCGGCGCGGGCTGCTGCGGGGGCGCGTACTGCTGCCGCTGCGGCGGCCGCTGCTGCTGCTGCTGCGGCTGGTAGCGCTGGGGCTGCTGCTGCGGATGCTGCTGCTGGCGCTGAGGCGGCCGGCCCTGCTGCGGGTACTGCTGGGCGTCGCGCCGGGGCGGCTGGTCCTGCTGCGGCTGCTGACGCTGAGGGCGGCGGCGCAGCGGGTCCTGGTTCGGGTCGAGGTACTGGACCTGGGTCTGCTCGTTGCGGTCCCGGGCGGCCCTGAGCTGTGACTGCCAGGGGTGCGGCTCGTCGGGGCGCGGAGGGCCGTCGGGACGCGGCGGTACGGGCGGCATCATCGCGGTCGGGTCCGCCTGGCCGCCCCCGCCCGGGGTCTGCTGCATCACGCTGGTCGGGGCCGCCGGGTCGTACGAGCCGGCGTTGCTCGGCAGCACCTGGGTCGGGTCGGCCGCACCCGGGGTCTCCGGGACGGCGGCGGGCGCCGGGTCGGGGGCGAGCAGGGCGCCGACCCCCTCGGCGGCGGCGATCTGCGCGGAGTTCGCGTGCACGCCGATGCCCGCGCCGACGGTACGCAGCGCACGGGCGAGGTTCACGGCGCTGGGACGCTGGTCCGGGTCCTTGCGCAGGCAGCGCTCTATGACCGTCCACAGCGGCTCGGGGACGGTGCTGGGGCGCCGGGGCTCCTCGCTCAGGTGCCGGTGCAGGACCTCCAGCGCGGTGCCCCCGGCGAACGGCGGACGGCCGGTGACCAGCTCGTACAGCAGGATGCCCGCGCCGTAGATGTCCACGGCGGAGGTCTGCGGACGGCCCTCGGCGGACTCGGGCGCCACGTAGGCGGGCGTACCGACGAACTCATGGGTCCGGGTCAGCCCCGGGGAGTCCGCGAGGCGCGCGATGCCGAAGTCGGTGAGCATCGGCGTCATGCCGCCGTCGCGCTCGTCGAGCAGCACGTTGGCGGGCTTCAGGTCGCGGTGCACGACACCGTCGGCATGGCTGGCTGCCAGCGCGTCCGCGATCTGGGCGGTGAGCAGCGCGGCGGCGACGGGGGTGAGCGGACCGTTCTCACGGAGATAACGGTGCAGGTCCGGGCCGTCGATCAGGTCCATCACCAGGGCGAGGAGATCGCCCTCGACGACGAGGTCCCGGGTGCGCACGATGTTCGCGTGGGTGAGCCGCAGCAGCACAGAGCGCTCGCGCAGGAACCGCATCACGACATCCGCGTCGTTGGCGAGCTCCTCCTTGAGCACCTTGATCGCAACGGTCTCGCCGGGCTGCCCGGCGACGGCCGCCTCGGCGCCCGCGGTCTCCCGCTGGCGGGCTCGCCAGACGGTGCCCGTGGCGCCGCGTCCGAGCGGCTCCTCGAGCAGGTACTTGCTGCCTACCGGCCGCACGTCATGCGCTCCCTGCTGATCGTTGTGCTTGCGGTCCCCCCGGCCCGCCCGGATGTTCCGGCCCACTCTAATGCCGCCGTACGGGCGACCGGCGGGTCGTCCGCCGGCCGTGTTGCCGCTGTGGACACGGGAGGACCGGGAAGACGCAGACACGGAAGAGTTGGTTGCCGAACGAGTGTGCAGCACCTCCCCGGCAGGACCAAGCAGGCACTTTTACGCCCACACTCGGCCATTCAAGATCACTAAGCGGCCACCCCCGGGCGTGTTGTCGGTGTCAGGTGCGAGGATGCCTCCAGCACAGAACTGTGAGGTCGGGAGCCTCACACTCCGTGACGACCTGTACCGGACGACGCGTCCGTGCCGGGTGGGGGGAATCACAGGGCATTTCCCCTGCCGGGCACCCCGCGCAGAAGGGACCGCTGACGGCGATGCAGATCCGGCTGACCGTCCTCGCGCCGCGCAGCGGCCAGACCCCGGCGCGCACCTGCGACGTGCTCGTGACCGCGCCCGCCGGGACGGCCCTCGCGGCCGTCGCCTCCGGCCTGGCCGCCGCGGTCGCCGGCCCGGAGGGCTCCCTGGGCGGCGGCGCCACCGTGCTGTACGCCGGGCGCGAGCGCCTCGACCCGCAGCGCTGCGCCCTGGGCGAGCCACCCCTCGTGGACGGCACGGTGCTCTCGCTCCAGGTGCCCGGCGACGACGAGGCGGCCGACGACGCCGTTCCCGCGCGGCTGCACGTGATCGCGGGGCCGGATGCCGGCGGCGTCCACCTGCTGCACGGCGGACAGATCCGGATCGGCCGCTCCGCGGAGGCCGACGTCCCGCTCGACGACCCCGACGTCTCGCGCCTGCACTGCGCCGTGACGGTCTCCGACGACGGCCGGGTGTCCGTCGCCGATCTGGGCTCCACCAACGGCACCTCCCTGGACGGCACGGAAATCGGCGACCGCCCTGTCCGGCTGGCCCCGGGTGCCCTGCTCCGGCTCGGCGAATCCGCGCTCCGGCTCACGCCCGGCACCCGTACGCCCACGCTGACGACGACGCCGGACGGCGAGGGTCATCTGCGGGTGGCACGCGCGGAGGCGGCGGGCGGCGTACCCGGAGAGCCCGATCCTGCCCCGGCCGACACCGGGGAACACGGCCACGCCTACGGCCCCTCCCCCGCCGGGGGCGGCACCCTCGATGCCTACGACGACGGCCCGTCCGGCCACGACGCGCACGGAGGCGAACCCTTTCCGCAGGTCACCCACGGCCGCGGCTCCGCGCTCGCCCACGGCGAGCCCCCCAGGCGCGGCGGCATAGGCGCCTGGGCGCGACGGCTCAAAGGCGGCAAGGGGGAGCAGGCTCACGCGACACCGGCCGGCGGGCCGCCGGCGGATCCGGATCCCTCGTCCGCACCGCACGCCCCCTCCGTGCCCCTACGCTCCCCCTCCGCCCCGGCCGGCACCTGGCCGGACCCGGCAACCGTGCTCCTCACCGCGCTCGGTCCCGGCCCCCGTCTGTGGGAGCGGGACACCGCGCACCCCGAGGCCCTGGTCGTACGGCTCGGGACGACCGAGCGGGCCGACCTGCCCGCCGTGCCGGTGACCGTGGGGCTGCGGGAGGCCGGCTCGCTCGGGCTCGCGGGCCCCCGGGCCCGGCTGTCCGGACTCGCCCGCTCGACGGTGGCGCAGCTCGCCGCGCTGCACTCCCCCTTCGACCTGGAGATCGTGCTGATCAGCACGGACCGGGCCCGGAGCCCGGAGGAGCGGCGGCGCGAGTGGTCCTGGCTCGGCTGGCTGCCCCATCTGCGCCCCATGCACGGCCAGGACTGCCGCCTCCTCCTCGCGTACGACCGGGAACAGGCGGGCGCCCGCGCGGCGGAGCTGGTCCGCCGCATGGAGGACGGGCCGCTCGGCCCCGGCTGGGCGAGCGCCGACCGGGCCTCCGTCGCCGAGGCGGCCCACCGCCACACCGGGCCGTACACCGTGGTGATCGTCGACGGCGATCCCGGCTCCGCGGCCCTGCGCGAGATCACGGCCGGGCTGGCGGGCGCCGGAGCCGCGACCGGGATCCACCTGATCTGCCTGGCCGAGACCCCGGCCGCCTCCCCGACCTCCCCGGTCGCCGCGACCTACGACACCGCGTGCCGGGCCTCGATCGCCTTCCGCGAGTGCGGTGCGGTCGCCATGCTGAGCGGCGACGTGGCGACCGCGCTGCGGCTGCTGCGCACGGCGGGCGGCCAGGCGGCGGGCCACGGCACCGTCGCCACCGTGGACGCCGTGTCGGCGGCCTGGGCCGAGAGGTTCGGACGCGCCCTGGCCCCACTGCGCGACGAGGGCGCGGCCCCCCTGCCCGGCAGGCCCATGGCCGCGGCCCTTCCTCCCTCCGCCCGGCTGCTGGACGAACTGGGCCTCGCCAGGGCCACACCGGCCTCGCTGATGGCGCGCTGGGCCTCCACGGCGGAGACCCAGCCGGGCGCGACGGTGCGCACGGCCGCGTCCGGCGCCGGGGACCTGGACCCGAAGGGATCCGGCCGCACCCTGAGCACCGGGCCCCGGGTGGGCACACAGCGTGAGTCCCCCGAGTCGGGGCGCACCCCCTTCCGGGGCAGCGGACCCACCAGTTCGGGCTCGGGCACCTCCGCCTACCCCCCTGCGGCCGGGACGGGCTCCGCACGGATCGGCGCGCAGCGGAGCCGGAGCGGAAGCATGGACCCCGGAGCCACGGGCCCGTCCTCCGGGCTCGCGGGACGACCCGTGGTCGTGCTCGGTGCCGGCCCCCGGGGCGCGCTCTCCGTCGATCTCGCCGACGAAGGGCCGCATCTGCTGATCGAGGGGCCCACGGGCAGCGGCCGCACGGAGCTGCTGCGCGCCGTCGCCGCCTCCCTGGCGTCCGCCGCCCGTCCCGACCGGCTCGGCATCCTCCTCATCGACGGGGCGGGCGGTGAGCGCGGTGAGGGGCTGCGTCCCTGTACGGAGCTGCCGCACGCCTTCACGCACCTGGTGGCCTCCGACCCCGTACGGATGCGGGAGTTCGCACAGGCGCTGGGCGGCGAGCTGAAGCGCCGGGCGGAGCTGCTCGGCTCGCTGGACTTCGCCGAGTGGCACGCGCGGTACGAGGAGTCACGGGCACCCACCGGCCGTCGCCCCGGCAGCGCCGCCGAGCAGCGCGGTGACCTCGAATCGCCTGCCACCGGCACTCTGCGGCTGCGGCCCGCCGCAGCCCGCCCGGCGGATCCCGGACCCTCCCCCCTCCCCCGGCTGGTCGTCCTGGCCGATGACTTCGACGCCCTGGTCGCGCCGGCGCTCGGCAGCCCCGGCCGCCCGTCCGCCGGTTCCGTCGTCCGGGTGCTGGAGGCCGTGGCCAGGGACGGCGGGCGCCTCGGCGTCCATCTGGTCGCCACGTCCGCCCGCCCGGACCGCACCGAGGACACGGAGCTGGCCCGGGGCGCGCGGCTGCGCATCGTGCTCGACCCGCCCGTCGTCCCGCCGTCCCCGGACGAGGCCGCGCCGGGCCGGGGACGCCTGGGGCATCCGGACGGCCGGGTGACGCCGTTCCAGGGCGGCCGGGTCACCGGCCGTATCCCGCGCACGGCGACCCTGCGCCCCGTCGTCGTACCGCTGGAGTGGGAGCGGATGGGCGACCCGCCTGCCCGCCGTCCGGTCCGCGAGCTGGGCAACGGCCCCACCGACCTCGCCCTGCTGGCCAGCGCCCTGGAGAGGGCCGCCCGTTCGGTGAACGCCGAGCCGCTCCCGCCGCTGATTCCGTAGGCCCGGCACCCGGGCGCCGCTCTCCGGGCCGGCCGGAACGGCCCCCGGCTCGTCCCGGACCGACGTCACGAGCCCATCACGATCACGGAGTTGACGTGGGAAGCGGTATTGCGGCTCCGGGGCACCGGGCATAGGACTGTGCGCACGGACGATGTGAACCGCACGATGTGAGACGTGAACGGCACCGCGAGGTCCCACCGTTGGTGCGGTCACTCTCATGCGCGCGCAGGAGAGACGGGGCAGGGATGCGCACAACCCTTCGAATGCGTAGGGCCGCACTGGTGTTCACCGCGATCGGGGCGCTGGCCCTCACCGGCTGCGGTGACGACGGCGCCGGGAAGGACAAGGCGGGCGAGGGCCCGGGCAAGGGCGAGGACAGCCCGTCGAGCGTCACTCTGCCGAAGCTCGACGGCGAGAAGATATCGGTGGCAGCGGTCTGGACCGGGCCCGAGCAGGCCAACTTCACCAAGGTCCTCGGCGAGTTCGAGAAGCGGACGGGTGCCACGGTCACCTTCGTCCCGGCGCAGGACCCGATCGTCAACTTCCTCGGTACGAAGATAGCGGGCGGCCAGCCCCCGGACGTCGCGATGATCCCGCAGGTGGGCGCGATCCAGCAGGCCGTGGCCAAGAAGTGGGCCAAGCCGGTGGGGCCGGAGGCGAAGGCCCAGCTGAGCAAGAACTACGCGAAGGTCTGGCAGGACCTCGGCGCGGTCGACGGCACCCAGTACGGCGTCTACTTCAAGGCCGCCAACAAGTCCCTGGTCTGGTACAACGCCAAGGCGTTCGAGAACGCGGGCGCGAGCGAGCCGAAGACCTGGAAGGACTTCATGGCCACGGCCGAGACGGTCTCCGCCTCCGGAGTCACCCCGGTCTCGGTCGGCGGCGCGGACGGCTGGACGCTCACCGACTGGTTCGAGAACGTCTATCTCTCCCAGGCCGGCCCGGAGAAGTACGACCAGCTGGCCAAGCACGAGATCAAGTGGACGGACCCGTCCGTCAAGGACGCCCTGACCACGCTCGCCGAGCTCTTCGGCAAGCCGAGCCTGATCTCCGGCGGGGCCGACGGCGCGCTGCAGACCGAGTTCCCGGTATCGGTCACCCAGACGTTCACCGGCGGTGACCAGCCCAAGGGCGCGATGGTGTTCGAGGGCGACTTCGTCTCCATCAACATCGCGCAGACCGAGGCGAAGATCGGCACGGACGCCAAGGTGTTCCCGTTCCCGGCGGTCGGCGCGGAGTCCCCCGTGGTGACCGGCGGCGACGCGGCGGTGGCGCTCAAGGACAGCAAGGGTGCCCAGGCGCTGCTGACCTGGCTCGCCTCGACCGACGCGGCGAAGATCTGGGCCGAGGCGGGCGGGTTCATCTCGCCCAACAAGGCCCTGGACGCGGCCGCGTACCCGAACGACGTGCAGCGCAAGATCGCCGAGGCGCTGATCGCCGCCGGTGACGACGTCCGGTTCGACATGTCCGACCAGGCCCCGCAGTCGTTCGGCGGGACGCCCGGGAAGGGTGAGTGGAAGACCCTCCAGGACTTCCTGAAGAACCCGAAGGACATCGCGGGGGCTCAAGCGAAACTGGAGTCCGACGCGGCCAAGGCGTACACGAGCTGACGGCGTGACCACAGCGACAGCGGGAGGCGCCGGAAGTGCGCCTCCTGCCGACAAGCGTCCTGACACGGGCTCGGGCAAGCGCCCGCGCGGAAGCGTGACCGGCACCCGGAAGGCGGTCGCGGCGGCGTTCCTGCTGCCGGCCCTGGTGCTGCTCGGCTCCCTCGTCGTCTATCCGATCGTGTACTCCGTCTACCGCTCGTTCCTCGACCAGTCCGGCACCGGTTTCGCGGGGCTCGACAACTACAAGGCGCTGTTCACGGACGACACGATCCGGACGGCGGTGAAGAACAACGCGATCTGGGTCGTGTTCGCGCCGACGGTCGCCACCGTACTGGGGCTGATCTTCGCGGTGCTCACCGAGCGGATCCGGTGGGGTACGGCGTTCAAGCTGATCGTCTTCATGCCGATGGCGATCTCCATGCTGGCCGCGGGCATCATCTTCCGGCTGGTGTACGAACAGGCGCCGGAGCGCGGGGTCGCCAACGCCGTGGCGGTCGGCGTGCACGACACGTTCGCCCAGTCCTCGGGCTTCCCCAAGGCACATCCGCTGCCGGTGCATCCGCTGAAGGCAGGCGGAGGCGGTTCCTTCGTGACGAAGGAGGCGGTGCGGGCCGGTGAACCGGTGAGCCTGCCGCTGGTCGGTGTGGTGCCGGCGAAGATGCCGGACGACGCGGAGCCCGCGAAGGCGGCCACCGGGTCCGGTGACGGCATCACCGGGACGGCCTGGCTCGACTTCACCAAGGGCGGCGGCGGCAAACCGAACGTCGTCGATCCGAAGGAGCTCGGCCTCAAGGGCATCACCGTCGAAGCGGTGAAGGACGGCAAGGTCGTCGCCAGGGCGACCGCCGGAGCGGACGGGGTGTTCACCCTGCCCGCCGCGGCCGACGGCTCCCAGCTCCGGCTTCCGGCGGACAACTTCCGGGAGCCGTACAACGGCGTCGACTGGCTGGGGCCGTCGCTCGTGACGCCGGGGATCATCGGCAGCTACGTCTGGATGTGGGCCGGGTTCGCGATGGTGCTGATCGCCGCCGGCCTGGCGGGCCTGCCACGTGAACTCCTCGAAGCGGCACGGGTGGACGGCGCGAACGAGTGGCAGGTGTTCCGCCGGATCACGGTGCCGATGCTGGCACCCGTGCTGGCGGTGGTCCTGGTCACTCTGATGATCAACGTCCTGAAGATCTTCGACCTGGTCTTCATCATCGCGCCGGGCTCCTCCCAGGACGACGCCAACGTCCTGGCCCTCCAGCTGTACCGTTCCTCGTTCGGCACGGACGCGGACCTCGGGGTCGGCAGCGCCATCGCCGTACTCCTGCTGCTGCTGGTGATCCCGGTGATGCTGTTCAACATCCGCCGGATGCGGAAGGAGGGACGCCGGTGACCACGACCAAGGCCGCGACACGGGCCGAGCCGGCCGGAGAGGCCAAGCAGTCCCTGGGTGCACGGATCGCCGCCCGGGCGGGCGGTGGCGTCATGCGGGTCTTCCTCGTCCTGGTGGCCCTGTTCTGGCTGATGCCGACCATCGGGCTGCTGCTCTCCTCGCTGCGGGGGGCCGAGGACATCGCGGCGACCGGGTGGTGGAAGATCTTCACCGCCCCCTCGGAACTCACCTTCGACAACTACCAGCGCCTGCTGGAGAACTCGACCATCACCGATTCCCTGTTCAGCACGGTCATGATCACCGTCCCGTCCACCTTCCTGGTGGTCGTCATCGGCTCCTTCGCCGGCTACGCCTTCGCCTGGATGGACTTCCCCGGCCGCGACTGGTGGTTCCTGGTGGTGGTGGGGCTGCTGGTGGTCCCCGTGCAGGTCGCCCTGATCCCGGTGTCCGAGCTCTTCGGCAGCATCGGCATCTTCGAGACGACCTTCGGTGTGATCATGTTCCACACGGCGTTCGGCCTGCCGTTCGCCATCTTCCTGCTGAGGAACTTCTTCGCCGAGATCCCGCGTGAACTGCTGGAGGCCGCCCGGCTGGACGGTGCGGGCGAGATCAGGCTGTTCACCAGGGTCGTGATGCCGCTCGGCGGCCCCGCGATCGCCTCGCTCGGGATCTTCCAGTTCCTCTGGGTGTGGAACGACATGCTGGTCGCCCTGATCTTCGCGGACTCGGAGTCCCCGCCGATCACCGTGGCCCTCCAGCAGCAGGTCCGCCAGTTCGGCAACAACATCGACGTGCTGGCGCCCGGCGCCTTCGTGTCCATGGTGATTCCGCTGGCGGTGTTCTTCGCCTTCCAGCGGCAGTTCGTCTCCGGGGTGATGGCCGGCGCCGTCAAGTAGCGCCCGGCGGCCGAACAGCACGCCAGGACATACGTTCGTCAACCTCAGGGCGGCCCGTTCACTCGCGATCGGGCCGCCCTACCTCGTCGTTCCCCCGAATGCCACATCGCGCGTAACCAAGTCACTCCATCGGCCGTTTGCGGGCCACCTGCCCGCCCGCGAGCGACCCCTGGATGTGTTGTGCCCCGGTTCAGTGTCATCGTGCCCGCGTACCGGGTCCAGGCGTATCTGCACGCGTGTCTCGACTCCGTGCTGAACCAGTCGTTCAAGGACTACGAGATCATCGTGGTCGACGACTGTTCACCGGACGCCTGCGGCCCGATCGCCGACGAGTACGCCGTACGCGACCCCCGGGTCAGCGCCGTCCACCTGCCCCACAACTCCGGCCTCGGACCCGCCCGCAACGCCGGGGTGGCCCGGGCGGCCGGGGACTACCTGCTCTTCCTCGACGGCGACGACACCTTCGCTCCCGAGGCACTCCAGGCCATCGCCGACCGCCTGGAGGCCACCGGCGGCCCCGACGTGCTGGTCTACGACTACGCCCGTACGTACTGGTCGGGCGAGAGCGTGCGCAACACCTTCTCCCAGCACCTCGCCGAGACCGGCCCCGCGTCCTTCCGGCTCGCGGAGCGGCCCGAGCTCCTCAAGGTCCTGATGGTCGTCTGGAACAAGGCCTACCGCCGCGAGTTCATCGAGGCCGAGGGCTTCACCTTCCCGCCCGGCTACTACGAGGACACCCCCTGGACGTACCCGGTGCTGATGGCCGCCGGGTCGATCGCCGTCCTGGACACCGTCTGCGTGGGATACCGCCAACGTCGCCGGGGCAACATCCTCTCCACCACCACCCGCCGGCACTTCGACGTCTTCGACCAGTACGACCGCGTCTTCGCCTTCATCGACGCCCGCCCCGAACTCGCGGTCTGGCGACCGGTGATGTTCCGCCGGATGCTCGACCACTTCTCGACCCTCTTCACGTCGCGGGGCCGGCTGCCGCGCGGAACCCGGGCCCAGTTCTTCCGCCGCGCCCGCGCCCACTGCCGCCGCTACCGCACCCCCGGCGCCCCCGTACCCCGCCGCACCCGGCTCAGGCACGCGCTGTTCCGGCTGGGCGCCCATCGCACGTACCGCGCCCTGTGGGCCGCGCAGCGGCTCCGCGGCCGACTGGGGCGAGCCGCCGCGACGGCGCACCGGGCGGCACGCGGGGCGGCGCTCCAGCTGCACTACCGCGTCCAGCTGCGCCTGCCCCTCCGCGGCGGGGACGCCGTGTTCGCCGCCTACTGGCACCGCGGCTACACCTGCAGCCCGGCGGCGCTGGAGGCCACGGCCAGGGCGCTCGTCCCCGGGCTCCGCACCTCCTGGATCTGCCGCCCCGAGGACGCTCACACCGTGCCGGAGGCGACCCGCGTGCTGCACCCGGGCACGGCCGCCTACTGGAAGGCTCTGGCACGCTCCAAGTACCTCGTGAACAACGTCAACTTCGACCGCAGGCTCGTGAAGAGGCGTGGGCAGGTACTGCTGCAGACCCATCACGGGACGCCCCTCAAGACCATGGGCACCGACCTCGTGCACCGGCCGGCGGCGGCAGGCTCCATGGACTTCGGGCAGCTGCTGCGCAACATCGACAAGTGGGACTTCTCGCTCTCCGCCAACCAGCACTCCACCCTCGTCTGGGAACGCACCTACCCGTCCGGCTACACCACACTGGAGTACGGCTCCCCGCGCAACGACGTCTTCCACCGTACGAACCCGGACAGGACCGCGCGGCTGCGCGAGCACCTGGGCGTCCCGGAGGGCAGCACCGCCCTGCTGTACGCGCCGACCCACCGCGACTACCGGCGCGCCCAGAAGCACTCCCTGGACCTGGAGCAACTCGTCCGCGTCCTGGGTCCGCACTTCGTGGTCCTGGCCCGCTCCCACTACCTGGACGCGACGGCCCGGGCCACCGCGGGCCACACCCGGCACCCGCGGATCATCGACGTCAGCGCACACCCGTCCGTCGAGGAGCTCTGTCTCGCCTCCGACGGGCTGATCACGGACTACTCGTCGCTGATGTTCGACTACGTCAACCTGGACCGGCCGGTCGTCCTGCACCTGGAGGACGCCCAGGCGTACGAGGCGGCGCGAGGCACGTACTTCGATCCGGCGGCCTTCCCTCCCGGGGCGGTCGCCCGTGACCAGGAGGAACTGCACGAGATCTTCGCCACGGACCACTGGCGCGGGCCCCGCTCCACGCAGCGCCGGGCGGCTTTCCGGGCCCGCTTCTGTCCGTACGACGACGGGCACGCGGCGGAGCGGGTGGTACGCCGCGTCTTCCTGGACGACACCTCGGGCATGCCGCTGCCCGCCCCGCTGACGGGCCGTGGGCGTACAGGGGTACCGCGGCAGGTACCGGTGCGGGAGTACACCGGCGGGTGAGGCCCTGGCCCCGGCAGGCGCCGGGGCCAGGAGCTTGCCCGGCAGGGACACGCGCCGGGGCCGGGAGCGGGCCCGGCAGGGGCACGGGCCGTTCAGCGCTCCAGGAAGGCGAAGAGCTCTTCCCAGCGGCCCATGATCTCCGCCTCGGAGAAGCGCTGGACATTGGTCCGCGCCCGGTCCCCCATCGCGTCCCTGAGCCGGGGGTTGCCGGTGAGCCGGAGCAGCCGGTCGGCCAGCGCGCCGATGTCGCCGGCGGGCGCGAGCAGGCCGTCCTCGCCGTGGCGCACGATCTCCCGTACGCCCGGCGCGCAGTCGAACGCCGCGCACGGCACCCCGCTCGCCATGGCCTCCAGCAGCGCGAGCGGGAAGCCTTCCCCGCGTGAGGACTGGACGAAGACGGAGGAGGCGGCGAGCGCGGCGGGAACGTCGTCCGTGCGCCCCCGCCACCCGACCGAGCCGTCGAGGCCCAGGCCGGTGCACTGCGCCCTGAGGTCGGCCTCGTCCTCGCCCGCCCCGTAGACGTCCAGCCGCCAGTCGGGGCGCTGCGGAGCCACCAGCGCCCAGGTGTCCAGAAGCATGTCGATGCCCTTCTGGTCGGTGAGCCGGCCGATGCTCGCGACCGTCTTCCCGCGGCGGGGGGAGGGCACTTCGGGGAGTGCGGCCAGGGCGTTGGGCATGAAGCCGACGTTGTTCATCCCGTCGCCCGCCCACTTGTCGGCGTCCTCCTCCGTGAGGACGAGCCAGCGGTCGAGCGGCGGGTAGTGGTTCTTGATCCAGCGGTAGCGGTGGCTCGCCCGGGAGTAGTCGTACGACTCGTGGCTCATCCCGATGACCCGCAGACCGCCGGTGTCGGCCTCGCCGACCCACTCCATCGCCCAGACCTGGCTGACGATCACCACCCCGCCGGGCCGCGCGGCCCGGAAGATCTCCGAGAGCCGTTCGACCGCCTGTCGTTTCCGGGCCACGCGGTCCGCCTCGGCGCGCCGCGCGGCGATCCGGAAGCGGTCCCGGAGGCCCTTGGGCGCCCAGGGCGTCGGTGGGTGCGCGGGGTACAGGGCGGTCACGGGGTGGGCGGGCCGCCCGGGCAGGGCCATCTTCCGTTCCGCGGCGTGGATGCCGATGGTGTGCACCCGGTGGCCGGCCTCCTGGAACAACCCGGCGGTCCGGTGCATCCAGGCGGTCACACCTCCGAGTTCGTCGGTGCTGTTGGAGACGATGAAGACGTCACGGCTGCGGCTCATCGGCCGTCCTCCCCGGTACGGATGGCGCGCGACGGGGCGGTGTGCCGGGCGAACACGGTGTCGACGACCACCCTGGCCGCGTCCCCACGGTCGTAGCCACCGAACTCCGCCGCGAAGGCCGCGCGCTGTTCCTGGAAGCCGGTGTCCGCGGTCTTCAGCCGGGCCAGCACCTCGAACAGCTCCTCCTCGGTCGCGGTCACCGGCCCCGGCGCCTTCTCCCGCAGGTCGAAGTAGCTGCCCCGCTCGGCGGCGTAGGCGTCGAGGTCGGGGGCGAAGAGGACGATCGGGCGGTCCAGGAGCGCGTAGTCGAACATGATCGACGAGTAGTCCGTGACCAGGACGTCGGCCAGCGTGAGCAGTTCGCTGACGTCGTGGTGGCCCGACACGTCGACGACCGTCCCGGGCGGGCAGACGGGCAGGCTCGCCGCCTCCAGGTAGTGCGCCCGCACCAGCAGCGTGTAGGTGTCACCGAAGCGTTCCGCGAAGCGCGCCGCGTCCAGCAGGAGCCGCTGCCGTCTGCGCTTGCCGGGCCCGCCCCGGAAGGTCGGCGCGTACAGCACGACCTTGCGGTGGTCGGGCAGGCCGAGCTCGGCCGCGAGCGCCGGCCGGGGAAGACGCCCCTCGGCCTCGTCCCGGGCACGCGCGGCGAGCAGGACGTCGTTGCGGGGGTATCCGGTGCGCAGCAGCGTCCGCTCGGGCAGCCGGTAGGCGCGGGCCAGCGTGCGTTCGTCGTGCTCGGACCGTACGAGGAAGTGGTCGAAGCGGTTCACGGCCTGCTGGAGCCGTTCACGCTGCGGGGCGTTCTGCATGCGCACCCGGGTCTCGTCGAAACCCATGCGTTTGTACGCCGAGCCGTGCCAGGTCTGCAGATAGGTCGTGCCGGAAGGTTTGCCGAGGTGCTGCGGGAACCCCTGGTTGTCCACCCAGTACTCCGCCCGGGCCAGGGCCCACAGATAGCGCCAGGACCAGCGGCGCACGAGCGCGGCGTCCGAGGGGAAGCCTGCCGGGGATTCGGCGTACGACCAGACGCAGCGCAACGGGAGCCCCCGGGCGCGCACCTCCTCGTGGACGGCCCGGGGGCTGTCGCCGTAGCAGGTGCCCATGTGGCTCTCGAAGACCACCGAGCCCTTGCGCACGGGCAGCCGGAGCAGCCAGGAGCGGTAGACGGAGACCTTGAGGCCCCGGGCGTGCAGCCGGTCCCGGCGCCTGCGCAGGGCGCGGATCAGGAGCCTGGCCCGGCGGGCGGGGCGGAAGTGGGTGGCGTAGTGGACCAGCCGGCGGGCCGTGCGGGCGGGCCGGTGCCGGGCTTCGAGCCGCAGCGCCAGGTGGTCCCGGAGCGTGATGTAGGGCTGCCAGGTGTCCCCGGCCGTCCTGCCCAGCCGGGGCAGTGCGGGGGACCGGTCCGCCGGGCCCACGAGGTCGTGGGCGGCGAAGAGGTCGCTCACGGACCGGGTCCGGCCGTCCTCCACCACCATCCGCACGTCCCACACCGTGTCGCGCGGGCCGAGGGGGCGCAGCAGGCGGGTGAGGCCGGCGCGGGTGGACCAGCTGATCCCGGTGGCGTCGGGCCGCAGCGTGTCGACCGGGGCGCGGAACGCGCGGGACCCGTCACGTACGCGGAACTCCAGATGGGCCGTGAGGGGGCCGTCCGGGTCGGGCCCGGTGTGGGCGGGCAGGACGAGACGGCCCTCGAGCAGGACCAGCGGGCCGTCGGCCTCGTAGCGGGTGAGCCTGTTCATCAGTTTCAGCTCGCCGAACGACCGGTACCGGTGGCCCAGTTCGGTGACGTCCAGCACCGGATCGGGACCGCCCGGCCAGTACACGCGCCCGTCGTCCCCCATGACGAGGGGAGCGGCCACGGCGCCCCGCCTCCGCAGCGCGTACGCCGCGGTGAGCACCCCGTCCGCGTCGCCCCGCTCCAGCAGCCGGAGGCCGACGCGCTCGACGGGCGGGAGGGTGAGCAGTGCCGGCACCGGGACGCAGCCGGGCAGCACCCGGGCCGCAGTCGCCGCGACGCGTTCGCGCGTGGCCGAGGCCAGTTCGGGGAAGCTGCGCACCAGCGGCACGAGGTGGTCCAGCAGGAAGGCGCGGTCCCGCTCCTCGCGCAGCTCCGCGAGCCCCTGGGCCACCAGCACGTGGCACACGCGCCGGTGCGCCTCCACGAGCCCGGCGAGGTCACGTCCGGCGTCGGGCACGGCCCGCCCGGAGACGATCCTGCGGCGTACGAGTGCGATCCGCCCGACCACGGCCGCCGCCAGGGGGCCGAACAGCATCCCGCTGTGGGTGAGGTCCTCGTCGTAGCGCAGGGCGTGCCGCTCCAGTGCCGCCCGCCGCACGCAGAAACCGGTCACCAGGGCGTCGTGCACCGCGAGTTCGGGGGCCTCGGTGAACCGGCCGACGGTACGGGAGCGGAGGAACAGCGGGTGCTGCCAGGAAGGTTCCCGCTCCTTCGCCCCGTCCCCGGTCAGCCGGCTCCATCGCCCGGCGACCAGGTCGGCACGGGTGCGCGCCCCTGCCTCCCAGAGGTTGCGGCAGGCGTGCTGCTGGAGGCGTTCGCCGACGTCGAGGACGAGGACGTACGTGCCTCGCGCGGCGTCCAGTCCGGCGTTGCGCATCGCGGCGACGGAGTCCGCGCCGGGGTCGAGCACGCGGATCCGGCCGGGGGAGCGCGCGGAGAGCGACCCGGCCGCCGTCCGCAGGGCGGCGGGTGCGCCGGCGGGCAGGACGAGGAGGGCCTCGACGGCGCGCAGGCTCTGGTCGAGCACGGACTCCGCGGACGTGGCCAGTGCCTCCTCCCCGCCCTCCGCGGCGGTGATGACACAGCTGAAGTCGGGTGTGCTCATGCCCGCACCTCCTTCAGCATCCGGTCCACGACCTGGGCGGCCGCCGTCCCGTCGTCGAGATCGCAGAAGGCCTCGCGGAAGCCCGCGTACGCCTCGCGGTGGCCCGCCGTGGCGGCGTCGGGGTCGCGCAGCGCCTCGACGACGGCGGCCGAGTCGGTGATCAGCGGGCCGGGCGCCAGCTTCTCGAAGTCGAAGCAGAACCCGCGCAGGGTGTCGCGGTAGTGCTCCAGGTCGTAGGTGTGGAAGAGCATCGGCCGGCCCGTCTGCGCGAAGTCGAACATCAGGGACGAGTAGTCCGTGACCAGCACGTCGCTGATCAGCATCAGCTCGGCGACATCGGGATGACGCGACACGTCCCGTACGAAGTCGCTCGAAGGGATGCTCCCGCCGACCAGGTAGTGGCGGCGCACCAGCAGGACGTGGTCGTCGCCGAGGGCCTTCCGTGCGTGGTCCAGGTCCAGTTGCAGATCGAGTCCGTACCGACCGCTCTGCTTGGGCCTGTCCTCGCGCCAGGTGGGGGCGTACAGGACGACCCGCTTGCCCTCGGGCACGCCGAGCGACTGCCGGACGGCGTCGGCCGTCTTCGCCCGGTCGGGCGCGTACAACAGGTCGTTGCGTGGGTAGCCGCACTCCAGCACCTCGCCCGTATAACCGAACGCGCGGCGCAGGACGGGCGTGGAGAAGCGGTTCGGCGAGACGAGCACGGTCCACTGGGCGGCCCGCCGCGGCATGGACTCCATGTACGCGGGGTCCGCGAAGGCGGTGCCCGCCAGGTCCCGGCCGATGCGCTTGAGCGGGGTGCCGTGCCAGGTCTGGACGACGAACTGCTCCTCGGCCCGCTCGAACCACTCGGGCAGCTGGGTGTTGGTGACGATCCACCGGCTGCGGGCCAGGGCGTCGTACCACTCGGCGCTGTACAGGGCCACGGCGCGCGCCCCGGCGGGCACGGCGGCCTGCTGGTCCCGGACCACCCACAGGTGCTCGACGCGGGTACCCCGTCGGGCAAGTTCCTCGTGGACGGCGCGGGGCGAGTCGGAGACCTGGCGCCCGTCGAAGCTGCAGTGGAGCACGGTGTCCCGCAACTCCCGCCCGCGCAGGCTCACATACCACTCGCGCAGCCGGCGCTGCGCGTACGCCCCCCGGTCCTCCGGCGACAGGGCGCTGCCCGAGTGCAGGCAGAGCCGGTCGTGGAAGCGCCTCTCCAGGGTGAAGCGCCGCCCTCCCGCCTCGCGCCCCAGCGGCAGCCCCGCATGCAGCTGGTGCACCACGCGCAGCGGCAGATAGCGCTCCGGGTCGGTCTCGCCCCGTGTCCGGAGGAAGGGGTACCACCGGCCCTCGGCGAGCGGCAGTACGCCGCCGGGCCCGTCGACGGCCCCGGGAGACAGCTCCGCGCGGAAACCTGCGCCCGTGCGCTCCACGGCGAAGGTGTTCTCCTCGTGGTGGCCGCCGTGGCGCAGGACGAGCTCGACCGGGCGGCCCCGCACGTCGGGGAACTTCCCCTCCAGGACCAGTCCGGCGCCGTCCGTCCACGACACCCGCGCGACCACGGGCCGCACGTCCCGGTCGGTGAGCACGAGGTCCCCGGAGGGGTTGGCCGCGGCGTAGACCTCGCGGCCGCCGGGCAGCGGATACCGTCCGGCGTCGGTCTCCGGACGGGCCGCGACCGTCAGCCGGCGCGCCCCGCCGGCCAGCTGGACGCCCCAGTCGCCCTCGGAGCCCCGGAACGTCACGAGCGGCACCTCGGCGACGACGGTGCGGCCGTCCGAGCCGTCGTCCGCCACCAGCGGGAACTCACGGGTCTCCTTCGTACGCCACTCCTGGATCCGCAGGACCGTCGGCGCGTCCCCGGACAGCACCCGCACCGCGATCCGGATCCCGTCACCGGTATCCGTCGGCCCGTGGCCCGCGAGCACGGCGTCGACCCGTTCGGCACGCAGTTCCAGTTTGTTCCCGGAGAGCAGCGGCACCACCCGGGTGCGCTCGTCGACGTAGGCCACCGCGGGCGCGGCCGGATTGCCGAGCAGCCGCATGGGCCCCCGGCGCGGACGTCCGGCGCCGACGACGACGGATTCCAGCTTCCAGAGGGTCCGGTTGCCCCGCGCCGTGCCGCGGGTCACGAGCCGGCGCGGGTCGACGGCGGTCTCGAAGCCGGACCGTTCGTAGCGGTGCAGCGAGCGGCCCGATCCCGCCGCCGCCTCGTCCGTCACCGTCCTCCGCAGCCGGAGGGGGATCAGCCGGCGGCCCGACCTCAGCCAGCCGGTCCCGGCCGACCTGCCCGGGGCGTTGCGCACGTACGCGTACCCCTTGAGGTGCAGCAGCCCGTCCCTCCACACGGCCTCGGTGAGATGCGCGTGCACGGGGAGGTCCGCGGCGGAGAGCGAGGTGACCCTGCGCGGGAGGGGGGCGTCGATACCGGGGTACTCGGCCCGTGGCCGCAGTCGTCCCCGGACGTGGAAGGTGTCACGGTCGGTGGATTCCTGGCCCAGGAGGGCGAGCAGGTCCGCCGTCCTGCGCTCCCGGATGAGCTGCCACTTGACCCGCAGGTGCAGGGGCAGTGCGTCGAAAACGGCGGGTTCGACCGTGTCGGCGAAGGCGTTGGCGTGGGTGAGGAAGGCCTCGTGGAAGCTTTCGTCACCGTCCCGGAGGGCCTCGATGAAGAGCCACAGGTCACCGGAGAGAGCGTGCTCGTCGTAGCGCCGCTTCGCCTCCGTCATGCCCCGGTCCGCGAGGAAGCGGCTGACCGTGGAGACCGCCGTGACCCGGTCGCGGATGCCCCGGGGCACCGCGCGCCGGCTGGTGATCGAGCCGTCGCGGTCCCGCCAGTGGTAGACCGGCTCCTCCACGACGTCGACGCTCCGGGCCAGGAAGTGGGCCGGCAGGACCACGGCGATGTCCTCGTACAGGACACCCGTCGGGAAGGCGAAGGCGTGCAGGTCCCAGAACGACCTGCGGAACACCTTGTTGCACGCGATGCGGTCGCCGAGCAGGATCCAGTCCCGGGTGACGTGGGTGGCCCGCCGGTGCTTCTCCATCGGCCTGCGGAACATCGGGGACTGTTCGAGTGCCCCGTTCCCCCTGAGTCGCAGGACGTTGCCGGTCGCGAAGTCGGATCCGGAGGCTTCGAGTTCACCGAGCATCCTGGCGAAGGCTCCCGGCGGCACGATGTCGTCGCTGTCGACGAACGCCAGGAATCCGGCGTCCGGGTGGGCCTGCCCGGCCCCCGCGTTGCGCGCGGCACCGAGCCCGGCGTTCTTCTGCCGGATCAGACGGAAGCGCGGGTCCCGACGGGAGAACTCCATGGCGACGTCGGCGCTGCCGTCCGTCGAACCGTCGTCGACCATGACGACTTCCAGGTCGGCCATGGTCTGCCCGGCGAGCGAGTCCAGGCAGGCTCCGAGGTAATCCTCGACGTTGTAGAGCGGGACGACGACGGTGAGACGGGGTGCCATGGCGCTGCGCACGATCCTTCCGGACGAACGGACTTCCTCTGTATGGAACGAGCCCCGTGCCGGGGAGGCACGGGGCTCGCGACCGGGCGGTGCCCGCCCGTGGTCCGGCCGGGCACGGCCCACTCAGGGTTTGACGGCGATGCGGCCCTCGTCCATGCGCAGCAGCAGGAGCTGCTCGCCGGTCTCCTCGAGGAACTCGTCCACGGCCTGACGCGATCCCTGCCAGTAGCCGTAGTCGTCGATCAGCAGCACCCCGCCGCTCACCAGGCGCCCGTACAGGTGCGTGAGTTCGTGCTTCGTCGACGCGTACCAGTCGGTGTCGAGCCGGAGGATGGAGATCTGCTCCGGTGCCTGCTCCGGGACGGTGTCCTCGACCTTGCCCCGCACGTAGTGGACGCGTTCCCTGGGATACGGAACCTGCTCGAATCCGGCCCGCACGTCCTCCAGGGAGGCCACGGCCCAGATGGGCCGGTCCTTGCCCTGCGCGTCCAGCAGCTCCTGGGCGGGCCTGCCGTCCCTCCGCAGGTCCTCGGCGGTGGGCGGCGTCATGCCCTCGTACGTGTCGAAGAGGTGGAGGTCGCGCCCCGTCTCGCCGAGCGACAGCAGGGTCCGCGCACAGGCCTGCATCGAACCGCCCCGCCAGACACCGCACTCGACGATGTCTCCCGGGATGTTGTGCCTGACCACGTGCCGGGTCGCGAGGACGAAGGCGTTGAGCCTCTCCGGGGAGGTCATCGTGTACGGCTTGACCGCGCGGATGATGTCCTTCGCCTCGTCGTCGTAGTCCGCGGGGAACTGCGGCGGCTTCTTGGCCACGGCCTTCGGGGCCGGCTGCGCCGTCCGCTCCCGCGCTACGGCCGGCGGCTCGGCGGAGCGGGGAGCGGGCAGGGCCGCACGCCTGAGCTGGTATCCGGTGAGTTGCTGAAGGACGCCGTTGACGGCGTTGCGCCAAGCCATGGGGCCGGACAGTACGCGCGGTTTGCGGCTCATGTCATCTTTCGTCAACCTGTGGTTGATGGGGCCGCACGGCTGTCCGGCCGCCCGCACAGCTCCCGGCCGTCCAGGGGGCGCGGCAGCGGGATCCGGTCCACTCCGCCGGCCCGGTTGGCCCACCACACCGCCGTCTCCCGCACGACGAGGTCGACGAGCCCGTTCTTCAGCCGGGTCACCGGCCGCCGGTGGGGCCGCGGCCGGCGGAAGACGCCCACGGAGTCGCCCCAGTAGGCGGCCTTGGCGTCGATCGAGGCGTAGTCGTGCCAGATGCCCTTGGCGGGAGGGAAGTCCGTGTACGCCTCGCGGAGTTCGAGGCGGGAGTGGGCGGCCATCGCCCGGAAGCCGTCGGGGTAGTAGCGCCAGCAGTCCTGCGCGTCGTGGGCGTGCCCGCGGGACGGCGCGGTGATGAAGGCGTGACCGCCTGGCCTGAGCACCCGGGCGATCTCCATCATCGACACCCAGAAGAAGGGGATGTGTTCGAACGCCTGGCCGGACAGCACCACGTCGGCGCTGCGCGACTTCGCGGGGATCCGGTAGGGCCGGGTCATGACCGCGTCGACGTTGGGGCCGTCGAGCACATCGACCCCGAAGTAGTCGATGTCGTGGTCCGCCAGCAGCCCGCGGTGGGTGCGGGTCTGCTTGCCGGAGATCCGTGAGCCCAGGTCCACGACGCGGTGCCTGCGGTCCTTGGGCAGGTACTCCTCGATGCAGATCTGCATCTGCTCGTAGGCGGACCGGTGCATGAGCTTCTCCCGACGTTGCCGTGTGCGCTGTTGAGCACAACGACGGCGCGGTACGGAGGGATCGCCCCGTACGGGTGACGCGGGACCTCAGTCCGGAGGCACCGGGAAGACCCGCCGCACCACGCGCTCCGCCGCGTGCCCGTCGTCGTACGGGCAGAAGCGGCTGCGGAACGCGGCGCGCAGCGCGTCGGCCTCGGGCGACCTCCAGGCCCCGCTCGACAGCACCTCGCGCAGCTCGCCCTCCGTGGTGGCGACCGCCCCGGGGGTGTCACCGGGACGGCCGGAGAGCAGATCGACGTAGACCCCGCGGGCGGCACGGTAGGCGTCCCAGTCGGGCACGTAGGTGATGATCGGGCGGTCCAGACAGGCGTAGTCGAACATCAGGGACGAGTAGTCGGTGATCAACGCGTCGGCGGCCAGGAAGAGTTCCTCCACACGGGGATGACCGGTGACGTCCCTGACCCGGTCCCCCGCCGCCGTCCCGGCCGAACGCCCGTAGAAGTAGTGGGCGCGCACGAGCAGCACGCAGCCGGGTCCCAGATCGCGGGCGAGCCGCTCCAGGTCCACGCGGGGGAGGAAGCCCTTGCGGTAGTCGCGGTGGGTGGGCGCGTACAGCAGCACGGTCGCGCCCGGCGCGATGCCCAGCTCCGCCCGGATCCTGTCGGACTGCTCCGGGGTGGCGTCGCACAGGATGTCGTTGCGCGGGTAGCCGTACGGAAGTTGCTCGTACGAGGAGGGGTAGACCCGGTCCCAGACCTCGGTGCTGTGCGGGTTGGCGGAGAGGCTGAAGTCCCACTGGTCGGTGTGGGCGACGACCCGTTCGAAGCTGACGCCGTCGGTGAGGGCGGGATACGGCAGCTGGTCCAGGCCCATGGTCTTCAACGGGGTCCCGTGGTGGGTCTGGAGGTAGATCTGGCCGGGCCGTTTGGTGAAGCCCCCGGGGAAGCTCGAGTTGTTGACGAGGTACGTCGCGGTGGCCATGACCCGCCAGTAGGCGCGCGAGCCCTCGATGACGTACGGCACACCGGGCGGCATCCGGTCGCGGTGACGCGAGGAGACGACCCAGACGCCACGGATGTGCGGGACCAGTTCGCGGGCCTTGGCGTACACGGCGGCCGGATTGCACGCGACGCCCCTGTTCCAGTACGCCCCGTAGACGGCGAGGCACGGGTCCAGCGGCCGGTGCAGGTCGGCGCGGTAGACGGCCCTCATCAGGCGCGCGCGCAGGGACTTCCTGGCCGCTCGCGCGGCGGCCCGCGCCCGTCCGCGCCCGGCGTGGACGGCCTGCCGGATCCGGTGCCCGGGGTACCGGCCGGGGAGCCCGGCCGCCCGGAAGAAGGCGGCACGGTCGCCGGGGGCGATCCTGCCCGGGTCGTCGAGCACGGCGGCCAGGTGCGCGGTGCGCGCGGCCGGGACCCGCGGGTCGCCGCCGGTCTCGGCGGTCAGCCGCTCGTACGCGTCGACGGCCGCGAAGTGCGCGCGGCCCGGTGTCGTCGCGAACGTGCCCGTGCGGCGCAGCCGGTGGCGTACGCAGATCCGGTCGAGCGAGCCGAGGGTGCCCGCGTCGGAGGCGAGGAAGGCGGCACGGTGGACCGGCACGACGTCGTCGTAGGGGCCCTCGGTGAAGCGGAGCCGGTGGGCCTCCCAGAAGGCACGGCGGAAGAGCTGGTTACGGGCGGCGGGGAGGGCGTCGTCGCCCGGCCGGGCCGTCCCCCACCAGTCGACCAGGTCGTGGCCCAGGCGCAGCACGTCGGGCCGCTCCTCCCCCAGCCGCGCGGAGATCTCCGCCACCGCTCCGGGAAGGAGCAGGTCGTCCCCGTCGAGGAAGAGCAGATAGGCCCCGCGAGCGGCCTCCGCACCCGCGTTGCGGGCGGTGCCCGTGTCCCAGGGACGGTCGAGGGCCAGCACGCGCACCCGGGGGTCGCGCTCGGCGGACTCCCGCGCGATGGCGAGGTCCGGCCCGCCGCCGGGCGCGCCGACGGCGATCAGCTCCAGGTCCGCCGGCCCGTCCTCCGACGGCGGCGGCCGCTGCCCGGTCACGGACTCCAGGGCCGACCTCAGGTACCCCTGAACGCGGTGGGCGGGCACGACGACACTGAGGAGCATGAGAGCGGAGCGTAGTGCGGACCGCGCGGACCGCCCCAGGGATCTTCACCCGTTCGGGTCAGCGGCGTGACCCGGGACGCTCCCCCGGGTTGAGCCGTACATGAAGCCACTCCTCAGCGTCGTCGTCCCGGTGCACAACGTCGAGGACTACCTGGAGGAGTGCCTCGACTCGCTGGCCGGACAGTCCCTGAAGGACATCGAGGTGGTGCTCGTCGACGACGGTTCGACGGACGGGAGCCGCCGGGTCGCCGAGGACTTCGCCGCCCGGGACACCCGCTTCCGCTGCGTCCACCAGGCCAACGCGGGTCTGAGCGCCGCCCGCAACACGGGGACGGCCCACACCACCGCGGGCGTTCCGTACCTGGCGTTCGCGGACAGCGACGACGTCCTCGTTCCCGACGCCTACGAACGGATGCTGGCGTCCCTGGAGTCGACCGGTTCGGACCTGGTGACGGGCAACGTGTGGCGGCTCAACGAGCAGGGAAGGCAGCAGGCCTGGCAGTACCGCTGGCTGACCGCCGACCGCCCGCGCACCCACATCACCCGCGACACCCGGCTGCTGGCCGACCGTGTCGCCTGGAACAAGGTGTTCCGCCGCTCCTTCTGGGACCGGCACGCGTTCTCCTTCCCGGTCGGCAAGCTCTACGAGGACACCCCGGTGATGATCCCGGCGCACTATCTCGCCGGTTCGGTGGACGTGCTGCACCAGCACGTCTACTACTGGCGGGTCCGGGAGGGTTCGATCACCCGGCGGCGTACGGACGTACGGGGCGTGCGGGACCGGATCGCGGCCTGCGAACAGGTCAGCGCCTTCCTGGCCGGCCGGGACCCCGCACAGCGGCTGCGCTACGACGCGTCCTGCCTGCGCGACGACTTCGTGTACTTCCTGGAGGGGCTGCCCATGGGCGGGCCCGCCTACCGCTCCGCGTTCATGGCGGACGCGGGCGCCTTCCTCGACCGGGCGGGGGACGCGGCCCTGGCCGGGCTGCCGGCAGCGGCGCGCGTCCGCTGGCAGCTGGTGCGGGAGCGCCGGACGGACGAACTGCTGGCACTCCTGGAGTTCGAACGGGCCAACGGCGCGGGCACGTTCACCGTCGCGGGCCCACCGTTCCGGCGGCGCGCCGTGCACCCCGGGGTCACCGGCGGCAGCAGCGTCCCGGCGCGCCTCGGCAGGGGTGATCTGCCCGCCGTCGCGCGACTGGTGGAGGCGTCGTGGGACGAGGACGGCACACTGCGGCTGCGCGGATACGCGTACATCCGCAATCTGCCGGCCCGAGCGGCCCGGCACTCGCTGAAGGCCGGTCTGGTGCGGGAGTCGGCGGGGAGGCGGATGCGGGCCGTGCCGGTGCGCACGGTGCGGACGGACCGGGCGACCGCCGACTCCGGCCAGGAGCTGCACCGCTACGACCACGCGGGCTTCGAGATGGTCCTCGATCCGAGGCGGCTGGGTCCGGGCAACTGGCTGGTGGGCGTGGTGGTCGCCGGGCACGGCGTCGTACGGCGGGCGGCGCTGCGCGCCGTGGAGGCGGCCGTGGCCCAGCCGCTGGTCCACGACCTGGACGGCGGACGGCGCGCGGTGCTCGGCTACCGGGACGGCCGGCTGGAGCTGGCCGTGACGCGGCTCCCCGCGGTGGCCACCGGCCATGACCTCGGGCCGGGCACCCTGGAGCTGACCGGCCGGCTGTACGGGGGCGCCCGGCCGACGGCCCTCGTGCTGACCCGCGACGGGGACGCGGAGCAGGTCTGCCCGGTGCGGTGCGGCGACGGGGACGGTTTCGGCGCACGGATCACGCTCGCGGCCCTCGCCTCGGGGCCCGCGCCCGGCGGGCCTCACGAGGGCGCGCCGGTGACCGGCGGCCCGTGGCGGGCGGCGCTCCTGACCGACGGCGTCCGCACGCCGCTCGCGGCGGCACCGGACCTGCCGCTGCCCGCCGTCGCGGACGCGGCGGGCAACCTGGTGGTGGTCGTGGCCGCCGGCCCCCGCGTGGACCGCGCCGGACCCGCGCCGGACGGCGGGCTGCGCATCTCCGGGACCGGGACAGGCGCACTCGTGCTGCGGCACGGCGCGCTGGGTGAGACGGTGACCGTTCCCCTCGAACGGCAGGCGGCCGGTGAGGGGCAGGAGGCCCTTCAGGACCAGGGACCCGCCGGACGGCAGGACGCCCTGCAAGGCCAGGGACCCGCCGGACGGCAGGACGCCGGCTTCGCCGCCGTGCTCGCACCGCCTCCCCGTGAAGGCGACTGGGAGGTGCTCATGGACGGCCGGTCCGTTCGCGTGGGGGCGGCGCTCGCCGCCCTCCTGCCGATGGGCGCCACCGGCGCCCGCTTCCGCCTCGACCGCCGTCACGGAGACCGGCTGACCGTGCACTGCGCGCCGGCGCTCGGTGACGCCGAGCGGAGCGCGTACCGACAAGGGCTTCTGCGGACGGCGCACCACCCGGCGCAGCGCCGGCTGCCGCTCAGGGACGTCGTGCTCTACGCCGGAGAGGGAGCCCCGCGCGCCGTCCACACCGAGCTGGTGCGCCGGAACGCCGGCGCCGAGCACCTCTGGGTCACCGACGGATCCGCGGGCGCCGCGACCCGCGTCCCGTCCACCGCCGCCCCCCTCGTGGCCCACAGCACCGCCTGGTACGAGGCGCTGGCGCGAGCACGCCGGATCGTGGTGGCCGGCCAGCTGCCCGCGTGGTTCGAGCGCCGCCCGGGCCAGACGGTCGTACAGACCTGGCACGGCTCCCCGCTCGGCCGTTTCGGCCTGGACCTCACCGGGTCCCTGTACGCCGACCACCAGTACCTCGCCACGCTGGAGCACCGTTCCGCCCAGTGGTCGGTCCTGGTCTCCCCCAGCGCCTTCGCCACCCCGCACCTCCGCCGTGCGCTGGCCTACCGCGGCGAGGTGCTGGAGGCGGGCTCCCCGGCCGACGACCTGCTGTTCGCACCAGGCCGGGACCGGACCGCCGAGCGGGTACGCCGGCGGCTGGGCATCCCGGAGGGCCACCGCGTGGTGCTGTACGCACCGACGTACCGCGACCACCTCGCGCACCCGCCGGCCGTCGTTCCCGCCGGCTCCTCCCCGCTGTACCGCTGGGATCCCGCGCTCGACCTGCCCGCTCTGGCACGGTCGCTGGACGCCCGCACCACCGTGCTGGTCCGCAGGCACCCACGGGTGACGGGCAGCGTGCCGCCCCACCCAGCCCTGCGTGACGTGTCCGCGCACCCGGATGTCACCGAACTCCTGCTGATCGCCGATGTGCTGGTCACCGACTACTCGGGCCTCGTGTTCGCCTTCGCGCACACCGGCCGGCCGATGCTCTTCCACACCTACGACCTGGAGCACTACAGGGACACCGTGCGGGGGTTCTGCCTGGACTTCGAGGCCCGGGCCCCCGGGCCGCTGCTCGTCACCACCGAGGAGGTGGCGCGGGCGCTGCGGGACTCACCGGCCTCGGCGGGCCTTCACGCGCAGGCCTACGCGAGCTTCCGGCGGGACCACTGCGGCCCCGCCGACGGCGACGCGGCCCGCCGCGTCGTGGACCGGCTGCTCGACGAGGGCTCCGGCTCCCCGGGCCCCGTCAGGCCTTGAGCGCCCGGACCGCCGAGGCCGCGAGATCGTCCAGGTATCCCTTGGGCAGCCCGCCCCGGACCACGACGAGACGCCAGTACAGCGGGCCGACGATGAGGTCCAGCGCCCGGTCAGGATCGCTGCCCTCGGGCAGCTCCCCGCGCGCGACCGCCGCCCGTACGACCACGGCGGCCACCCCCTGCTGCTGATCCAGCAGGGCGGCCTTGATGGCGTCGGAGATCTCCTGGCTGCGGGCCGCCTCGACCAGCAGGTCGGGGATCACCTGCGAGGCGACGGGGTGACGCAGGGCGTACGCGGCCAGTTCCAGTACGGCGCGCACGTCCCCGTACAGCGAACCCGTCGAGGGCGCCGGCATGCCCTGCGCGGCGACGGCCGCGACCAGGTCCAGGACGAGATGCAGCTTGGACTTCCAGCGGCGGTAGACGGCGGTCTTGCCCACCCCCGCGCGCCGGGCGATGCCCTCGATCGACATCCGCGCGAACCCCACGGCGGCCAGCTCCTCGAAGACGGCCCCGCGGATCGCGTCGGTCACGTCCTCGCGCAGCACCGCGGCACCTGCCGGGGTGCGGCGCCCGGTTCGCCGTTCGGTGGTCATGGCCCGAATGATAGACCGTAACGACGAAACGGTTGCGTTGCGACGTACAAACGTCCTACTGTCGGCGTTGCGACGAAACGGTGCCGTCCCATCGCGCCGCATCGATCGCCCCGATTCCCCGCCCCTCCCTCGAAAGCGATCGTGGTGAGCCAGACAGCAGCCCCGCCGGCCCCGGTGGACACCGCATCTCCCGACCTCCTCCCCGTGTACGCACCCGGCGAGCTGGCCGCGCTCGCGGCCCGGCACGGGCTGACCGTGAGCGGGGCCCGGCCGACGCTCGGTGCGTACATCCGGCAGCTCTGGGGGCGCAGGCACTTCATCACCGCCTTCGCCACGGCGAAGCTGACCGCGCAGTACAGCCAGGCGAAGCTCGGCCAGATCTGGCAGATCATGACCCCGCTGCTCAACGCGACGGTCTACTACTTCATCTTCGGCGTCCTGATGAACACCAAGCACGGAGTCCCCGACTACGTGCCCTTCCTCGTCACCGGCGTCTTCATCTGGACCTTCACCGCCAGCTCGATCACGGCCGGCACCCGTGCGATCAGCGGCAACACCGGACTCGTCCGGGCCCTGCACTTCCCCCGCGCTTCCCTGCCGATCGCCCTGGCCATCCAGCAGCTCCAGCAGCTGCTGTTCTCCCTGGGCGCGCTGTTCCTGATCCTCCTCGTGTTCGGCCAGTACCCGCGGCCCTCCTGGCTGCTCGCGATCCCCGCGCTCACCCTGCAGGCCCTGTTCAACACCGGCATCTCGATGGTCATGGCCCGGCTTGCCGCCAAGACCCCCGACATCGCCCAGCTGACCCCCTTCATCCTGCGCACCTGGATGTACGCCTCGGGCGTCATGTGGAGCCTCGACACCCTGCTCACCGCCGACCGGGTCCCGCGCCTCGTCCTGCTGGCCCTGGAGTGCAACCCGGCGGCCGTCTACATCGACCTGATGCGCTACGCCCTCATCGACAGCTTCACCGGCGCCCAACTGCCCCCGCACGTGTGGGCCATCGCGACGGCCTGGGCGCTCGTCTGCGGCATCGGCGGTTTCGTGTACTTCTGGAAGGCCGAGGAGAGGTACGGACGTGGCTGACACCCTCGATACGCGTGTGCCCACCGTCGTCGTCGACGACGTCCACATCACCTACACGGTGAACGGCGCCCGCACCGGGAAGGGCAGCGCGACCTCCGCCCTGAACCGCATCGTGTCGCGCCGGCAGCCGAGGGGCGCGCGCCAGGTACACGCGGTGAAGGGCGTCAGTTTCGCCGCGTACAAGGGCGAGGCCATCGGCCTGATCGGCTCCAACGGGTCCGGGAAGTCGACGCTCCTCAAGGCGATCGCCGGACTGCTGCCCCCGTCGAAGGGCCGGGTCCACACCCAGGGCCAGCCCTCGCTGCTGGGCGTGAACGCCGCCCTGATGAGCGATCTGACCGGAGAGCGCAACGTCGTGCTCGGCGGACTGGCCATGGGCATGACGCGCGAACAGATCCGGGAGCGCTACCAGGGCATCGTCGACTTCTCCGGCATCAACGAGAAGGGCGACTTCATCACCCTGCCGATGCGCACCTACTCCTCCGGCATGGGGGCCAGGCTGCGTTTCTCCATCGCCGCCGCGAAGAGCCATGACGTCCTCCTGATCGACGAGGCGCTGTCCACCGGCGACGCGAAGTTCCAGCGGCGCAGCAAGGACCGGATCATGGAGCTCCGCGAGGAGGCCGGCACGGTGTTCCTGGTCAGCCACAGCAACAGGTCGATCACCGAGACCTGCGACCGGGCGATCTGGCTCGAGGCGGGCACCCTGAGGATGGACGGACCGGCCAAGGACGTCGTGGCCGCGTACGAGGAGTTCACCGGGCCGGCGAAGTCCGGGAAGCCCAGGAAATGACGCCGTGACGCCGTCCGCCGGACAGGCCCGATGGGCCCGCCCGGCGGACGGATGTCTCGCGGCCCGGTCAGCCGCTCCGGGTCAGGCGTGCGTACGCAGCAGAGTGCGCATGGTCCGCATGGCCACCGACAGGTTCGCCAGGTCGAACGACTCCGAACTGCGGATCTCCTCCAGGGTGGCGCGCGAACGCGCCAGGATCGCCGCGTTCTTCTCCTCCCAGGCCTTGAACCGCTGCTCCGGCGACGACGTGCCGTCACCGACGGACAGCACGTCCGACGTGAGTGCCGCGTGTGCGGCGTACAGGTCCTCGCGGATGGAGGCACGGGCCATGGACTGCCAGCGGTCGCCCCGCGGCAGCTCGATGATCCGGTCCATCAGCTGGGTGATGCCCAGCCGGTCGGCGAGGTCGTAGTACACCTCCGCGACGGCCAGCGGGTCCTTGCCCGTACGGTCCGCGATCGCGACGATGTCCAGCGCCGGGAAGGCCGACGAGAAGCCCGCCACCCGCCCCGCCAGCTCCTCGGGTACGCCCGTCGAGGTGAGCTCGTCGACGATCGACCGGTACCACTCGATGTCGGCGCCCCTGAGCAGCTTGGGCAGGTCGTCCCAGACGCGTTCGACGCCGTCCCGGAAGAACTCGATGGTCTCCGCGATACCGACCGGCTGCGGCCGGTTGCCGAGAAGCCAGCGGGAACCGCGCTCCACGAGCCGGCGCGAGTGCAGCCGGATCCTGGTCTGCACGTCGGCGGCCACCGTGTTGTCGAGGGCCTCCACGGCGTCCCACACGGCCGAGAGGCCGAAGATCTCGCGGGCCGCGAACTGGGCCCGCACGATCTCCTCCAGCGATGCCCCCGTCTCTTCGCGCAGCCGGTGCAGGAACGTCGAGCCGCCGCTGTTCACCGTGTCGTTGACCAGCACCGTCGTGATGATCTCGCGCCGCAGGGCGTGCCCGTCGACCGCGTCCGGGAACCGCTCGCTCAGCTGCTTCGGGAAGTAGGCGTGCACCAGCTTCTGGAGATGCGCGTCGTCCGGAAGCGTGGTGGAGATCAGTTCCTCGGCCGCCGTGATCTTGGTGTAGGCGAGCAGTACGGCCAGTTCCGGCTGGCTGAGGCCCTTGCCGTGGTTCAGCAGGTCACGGATCTGCCGGTCGTTCGGCAGGAACTCCAGCGCCCGGTCCAGGTGTCCCTCGCGGCCGAGCCTGCGCATGAAGCGCTGGTGGGCGTGGAGGAGCGACGGCGCCTGGGCGCAGGCGTTGGCGAGCGCGGTGTTCTGCGCGTAGTTGTTGCGCAGCACGAGCTGGCCGACCTCGTCGGTCATCTCCGCGAGCACCTTGTTGCGCTGCTTCACGGTCATGTCGCCGTCCCGGACCAGACCGTTGAGCAGGATCTTGATGTTCACCTCGTGGTCGGAGGTGTCCACGCCGGCGCTGTTGTCGATCGCGTCGGTGTTGATCCGGCCGCCGGCCCGGGCGAACTCGATCCGGCCGAGCTGGGTGGCGCCGAGGTTGCCGCCCTCGCCGACGACGCGGGCCCGCAGATCCGCGCCGTTGACCCGGATCGCGTCGTTGGCCTTGTCACCGACGTCGGCGTTCGATTCGGCCGTCGACTTGATGTACGTACCGATGCCGCCGTTCCACACGAGGTCCACCGACGCCATGAGGATGTTCTGCATCAGCTCGGCGGGCGTCATCTTGGTGACCTTCGAGTCGATGCCGAGCGCCGCGCGGATGTGCGCGTTGACCGGGATCGACTTGGCGGAACGCGGGTGGATGCCGCCGCCCGCGGACAGCAGGTCCTTGTCGTAGTCCGCCCAGGAGCTGCGCGGCAGGTCGAACAGCCGGCGCCGCTCGGCGTACGAGGTCGCGGCATCCGGATCGGGGTCGATGAAGATGTGGCGGTGGTCGAAGGCCGCGACCAGCCGGATGTGCTCGGAGAGCAGCATCCCGTTGCCGAACACGTCACCGGACATGTCACCGACGCCGACGACGGTGAAGTCCTCGGTCTGTGTGTCGTGGCCCAGCTCGCGGAAGTGCCGCTTCACGGACTCCCAGGCGCCGCGGGCGGTGATGCCCATGCCCTTGTGGTCGTAGCCCGCCGAGCCGCCGGAGGCGAAGGCGTCGCCGAGCCAGAAGCCGTAGGCGACGGCGACGTCGTTGGCGATGTCGGAGAAGCTCGCGGTCCCCTTGTCGGCGGCGACGACGAGGTAGGTGTCGTCCTCGTCGTGACGGACGACCTCGGCGGGATGCACGACCTCGCCCGCCACCATGTTGTCCGTGATGTCGAGCAGCGCCGAGATGAAGATCCGGTAGCAGGCGATTCCCTCGGCGAGCCAGGCGTCGCGGTCCACGGCCGGGTCCGGCAGCTGCTTGGCGACGAACCCGCCCTTGGCTCCCACCGGCACGATCACGGTGTTCTTGACCATCTGCGCCTTGACCAGGCCGAGGATCTCCGTACGGAAGTCCTCCCGCCGGTCCGACCAGCGCAGCCCGCCGCGGGCGACCTTGCCGAAGCGCAGGTGGACGCCCTCGACGCGCGGCGAGTAGACCCAGATCTCGTACGCCGGGCGCGGCGCCGGGAGGTCCGGGATGGCCTGCGGGTCGAACTTCATCGAGACGTAGCCGTGCGGCTCGTGGTCGTCGGCCAGCTGGAAGTAGTTGGTCCGCAGCGTGGCCTTGATGACGGTGAGGAAGGACCGCAGGATCCGGTCCTCGTCCAGCGAGGCGACCTGGTCGAGAGCCCCGTCCAGCTCCTCGAGGAGCCCGTCCGTCAGCTCGGTGCCGGCCTTCTGGCGGGCCGGGGACATCCGGGCCTCGAAGAGGGAGACGAGCAGCCGGGTGGTGTGGACGTTGTTGCGGAGGGTGTCCTCCATGTAGTCCTGGCTGAACGTCGAACCCGCCTGGCGCAGGTACTTCGCGTAGGCGCGCAGCACCATGGCCTGCCGCCAGTCGAGACCGGCTCCCAGGACCAGGGAGTTGAAGCCGTCGTTCTCCGCCTCACCGGTCCAGATGGCCGCGAACGCCTCCTGGAAGCGGTCCCGGGCGTCGTCGGCGAGGTAGTCACCGTTGCCGGTGCCCCTCTTCGGCAGGCGCAGCCCGAAGTCGTAGATCCAGGCGTGCGTACGGTCGGCGCAGCGCAGCTCGTACGGGCGCTCGTCGACGACCTCGACGCCGAGCCGCTGGAGGGCGGGCAGGACGGCGGAGAGGGAGACCTGCTCACCGGTCCGGTAGATCTTGAAACGGCGCTCGCCGGGGCCCGCGCCCACGGGCTCGTACAGGCTGAGGGCGAAGTCCTTCCTCTCGCTCTTCAGCGCCTCCAGGTGCACCAGGTCGGCCACGGCCGCGCGCGGCGAGTGGTCGGCCTTGTAGCCCTCCGGGAAGGAGTGCCCGTAACGGCGCATCAGCTCGGCGGCGCGCTCCTCGCCCAGTTCGGCGTTGAGCGCCTCCTGGAAGCCGTCGGACCAGGACCGGGCGGCCTCGACGAGGCGGGCCTCGATGCGGTCCGCGTCCGCGTCGGTGAGGTGCGGCAGCTCGGTGCCCGGCGGGACACGGACGACGAAGTGCAGCCGGGAGAGGATGGACTCGGTGTTCCAGGCGGTGAAGTCGACGCTGGTGCCGCCCAGTTCCTCCTTGAGGATGTCGATCAGACGGAGCCGTACGCCGGTGGTGTAGCGGTCACGCGGCAGGTAGACGAGGGCGGAGTAGTAGCGCCCGTACTCGTCCTGCCGCAGGTAGAGCCGCAGCCGGCGGCGCTCCTGGAGGTACAGCACGGAGGTGACGATGGAGCGCAGCTGGTCGACGGGCGTCTGGAAGAGCTCGTCGCGCGGGTAGGTCTCCAGGATCTGGAGCAGGTCGCGGCCGTCGTGGCTGTTGGGCGTGAAGCCCGCGCCCTCCAGTACCTCGGCGACCTTGCGGCGCACCACGGGCACACGGCGCACCGACTCGGTGTACGCGGCGGAGGAGAACAGCCCGAGGAAGCGCCGCTCACCGACGACGTTGCCCTCGGCGTCGAACTTCTTCACCCCGACGTAGTCCAGGTAGCTGGGGCGGTGCACGGTCGCCCTGCTGTTCGCCTTCGTCAGGACGAGGAGCTTGTGCTCCCTGGCCTTGGCCCGGGCGTCCGCCGGCAGCCGGTCGAAGGACGGGCTCACCGGATGCGCCTCGTCCTCGCTGTGCTTCGGGTCCGAGCGCAGGATGCCGAGACCGGTCCCGGGCACGGCCGTCAGCGCGTCGGAGTCGCGGAGCTCGTACTCCCGGTACCCGAGGAAGGTGAAGTGGTCGGCGGCGAGCCAGCGCAGCAGCTCACGAGCCTCCTCCACCTCCTCGTCGCCCAGCTCGTCGAGCGGTTCCGCCGGGAGGCCGTCGGCGATCCGCAGTGCGGCGTCGCGCATCTTGTCCCAGTCCTCGACGGTCTCCCGTACGTCGGACAGGACGCGGAGCAGATCGGTGGTGATCTGCTTCAGGTCCGAGCGGTCCGTCTCCCGGTCGATCTCGACGTGGATCCACGACTCCACGAGGGCGTCGTGCGGCAGTTCGGTGCGGGCCTGCTTGCGGCCGTCGGCCCGCTTCGCCCCGTTGCTCCTGGCCGGGTCGTCGCCGAAGACCTCGATCAGCTTGCCGGCGACGTCCCGGCGGACGACCACCTGCGGGTGGATCACGAGGTGGATGCCACGCCCCTGGCGGGAGAGCTCGTTGGTGACCGAGTCGACCAGGAAGGGCATGTCGTCGGTGACGACCTCGACGACGGAGTGGCTGCTCGTCCAGCCGTTCTCCTCGACGGTCGGGGTGTGCACCCGGACGTTCGCGGTGCCCTGCGGGCGGCTCTCGGCGAGACGGTAGTGGGAGGAGGCAGCCCCGAAGACGTCGACCGGGTCGCGGTCGGTGACGTCCTCCGGTGCGGTGTGCAGGTAGTAGCGCTGGAGATAGGCGAGCAGCGTGTTCCGGCCCGGCCGCTCGTCCCCGGCCCCGGCGCCGTCCTCTGCTTCGGTGCCGGGCCCTTCGGCGAGGTGTACCCGGAGGCCACCTCCCGGGCCACCGACACCACCGCCCGGACTGTTGTCAGCTACCCGGGCCGCCCGTGCGAGCAGCTCGGCCTTGGCTTCGTCCAGCTTGGTCTGCATGTCCTCTGGCTCCTGTCGCGCGCCGTTGCGTGACGTAGGTGTAAAAGACGGCGTACCGCCACGACGCGGGGTTTCCGGTCCTGGTCGACGCTATGCCGCCTGGGGAGATGCCCGGGACCATATCGGCCATGTTCGGCAGAAGGCCCGGGACGCGGAGATCGCGCATCGCCCGGGTGCGGTGGCACTCCGGGCTCAGGCCGGGGGCTTCGCTGCCCCCGAGGCGTATCGCGCTGATCACCGCACCAGGCTATCCCTCCTGCACCCACAACCGTCATGAGCCGCATATGTACAAAAGAAGGCCCCGAACTTTGACACTCTGGACATCGCGCGAGGAGGTTTCTGCACGTAAGGACACACACCTGTGACCGATGGGCGGCGCGGGTCGGCCACCCGCCCGCACGATGCCCGGGGCGACCGGGGCGACCGGGGCGACCGGGGCGACCGGGGCGACCGGCCGGGCGTACCACCCGGGCGTCTCGCCCCGGCCCTTCAGTCCGCCATGAGCTCGGCCAGTGCGACGGCCTCGGCCAGGGTGTCCACCACGGGCACGCCGGCCGCCTCCAGGCTGCTGCGGCTGTGCGAACCGCCGGTGTAGAGCACGGCACGTGCCCCGACATGAGCCGCGGCCACGGCGTCGTCCACCGCGTCACCGATGACCACTGCGGACTCGGGAGCGATGCCCCCGAGCACCTCGAAGTGGCGCTCCATGTGCTGCGCCTTGCTGCCGCCGGAGGGGCCGGTACGGCCGTCGACGCGCACGAAATGACGCTCGATGCCGTACCCCCGCACCACGGGGACCAGGTGCTCATGGCCGTACATGCTCAACAGCGACTGGCTGCGGCCACCGAGCTGCCAGCGGACCAGCAGTTCCTCGACCCCCTCGGTCAGCCCGCATGCCACGCGCTGCTCGCTGTAGTGGCGGTGGAAGAGACCGTCCATCCGTTCCCACTCGGCAGGCGTCGGCAGCCTGCCCATGAGCCGCTCGTAGAACTTGGGTATCGGTACGCAGTACGTCTCGCGGTACTGCTCCAGCGTGATCGGCGCCAGGTCCACCTCCGCGAAGGCGGCGTTCGTCGCCCCGAGGACCGCGTGGATGTCGTCGAGCAGTGTGCCGTTCCAGTCCCAGACCAGATGTGTGCGGTGCTTCCCCGATGTCGCCATGGATAGAAAATACTCGCCCGGTACGACAGCCACCCGGGCGCGGGAGCCAGGGGCCGGCAGATCAGAGGGCCGGGGAACCGGTACCGGAGGATCAGGCGATCAGGCCGGGGATCTCCTGGATCCCGAACCACAGCAGCTCATGGTCCTCCGCGCCGTCCACGGTGAACTGGGCGTCGTCGTCACCGAGGTCCGCCGCTCCCAGCGCCGCGGCCGCCGCGGCGACGTCCTTCTCGGCGTCGTCGGCGTCCACGTGCACGGCGGCGGCCTTCGACAGCGCCACCGCGTCCGCGATCCTCACCTCGCCGAACGACGACGCGTCCAGACCATGGTCCGGGTCGGCGACCGCCGCACCTTCCGGCACGTCGAGAGCGACGACGACCCGGCGCCGGACCTCCTCCGGCCGGCCCGCGATCAGCCGCAGCGAGGCGGAGGCGGCCCGGTTGAGCGCCGCGTACTCCAGCTCCTCGATGTCGTCGGAGACGTACCACTCGCGCAGACCGGGCGTCACGGCATAGGCGGTCAGCGGCCCCGGACCGACCTCCCCCGCCCTGTGCACCGCGGCGAGGCCGGAGAGGGTCAGGGGGACGTACACACGCATGGCTGACCGCTTTCGTAGTCGATGACGTCCTCAGGATACGTGCGAGGTCCCCCTTCGGGGTTGCCCGTCCAGCCGCTCCCGTCCACCGCGCGACGCCCGTCACCCCCGCCGCTCCCTTGCGGCGTGGGGCCCGTCACCCGGATAGGTGGTCCCGCCGGGCGCGGGACCTGCCCCTTTCGCCGGTTGCGGGGCCACCGGCCGGACCCGTAGAAGATCCCCAGCAGAAGTTACCGCCCGGTATCTCTCCGGGCTCCGGACAGCAGCCACGGGGGCTACCAGCATGAGCACGGACAGGACGAGGCCGGCCGGACGACGCGACCGCAGCAGGCCGGGCACCGTACCTCCGCAACGGCCCCGGAGGCCGCTGCGCCCGCACCAGTGGTTCGCCGAACGCCTGCTCGCCGTCCTCAGCGGCCAGCGCCCGGTGCACTGGATGCTCGGCCACACGATCGGCGAGGCGTACGACCAGCTCGCCGAACTCGCCCCTGACGCGCCGCTCGGCACCGGCTGCAGGCGCCCGGTCGTGCGCGCCTGCCGCGGCTCCCAGCCGGTCACCGGCGTCGTCGAGGCCTTCGCCAGCATCGCCACGGGCGACCAGGTCCGCGCCATGGCCTTCCGTCTGGAGCAGGGCCCCGATCTCCGCTGGCGCTGTGCCGCGATCGACCTGGGCGGCGAACGCCTCCCGGCGGTCAGATGACAGGGGACGGGCACGACACCAGGCAGGGGGTCGCGGTCCGCGAGCCCACAGGTCACGCGGTGGCTGCCGGCCGGGCCTCACCGGCCGGCCGCCGGATTCGCCGGCCCCGGAGCCCGGCGGGCGACGTGACGCAGCGCGCCTGCCGGAGCCGCTGCGGCGGACAAAGCCCGGCAGAGCCGCACGGCGGCTTCAGCGGGCCGCGGGCGCCCCTGCCACCACCCCTTGGGCCGCGGCCCGGTCCCAGGCCGGGAGAGGCCGAGGAAACGGCCTGGCCCGGACACCGTCCGGTGTCCGGGCCAGGCCGTTCTCAGACGTGCCGCGCGCTACTTCTTGCGACGCCGCCCACCCGTGCTCTTCTGCGCCTTGCGGCGCTCCGCACGCGTCATCCCGTCACCCTCGGAACGCGCGCTGTCTCCGTTGGAGAAGTCGCCCTCGACGACGCCGCCCTCCCCGTCCACCGTGGGGGCCGAGAAGTGCAGCCGGTCCGGGCGCTGCGGCGCGTCCAGGCCCTTGGCCCGGATCTCCGGGCGTCCGGCCCCGGCGGCCACGGGCGCGTCCTGCTTCTCCAGCGAGGTCCGCTCCGCGCCGTCCTGCACCGGAACCTCCTCGACCTGCTGCTCGACCTGGACCTCCAGGTTGAACAGGTAGCCGACGGACTCCTCCTTGATGCCCTCCATCATGGCGTTGAACATGTCGAAGCCCTCGCGCTGGTACTCGACCAGCGGGTCCTTCTGCGCCATGGCCCGCAGGCCGATGCCCTCCTGGAGGTAGTCCATCTCGTAGAGGTGCTCACGCCACTTGCGGTCCAGGACGGACAGCACCACACGCCGCTCCAGCTCGCGCATGATGTCCGAGCCGAGCGTCTTCTCACGCTCCGCGTACTGCTCGTGGATGTCGTCCTTGACCGATTCGGCGATGAAGTCGGCGGTCACGCCGGCCAGGTCGCCCGCGGCCTCCTCGAGCTCCTCGACCGTGACCTTCACCGGGTAGAGCTGCTTGAAGGCGCCCCACAGCCGGTCGAGGTCCCACTCCTCCGCGAAGCCCTCGGCCGTCTCCTGCCGGATGTAGTCGTCGATCGTGTCGTCCATGAAGTGACGGATCTGGTCCTGCAGATCCTCACCTTCCAGGACGCGGCGGCGCTCGCCGTAGATGACCTCGCGCTGCCGGTTGAGCACCTCGTCGTACTTCAGGACGTTCTTACGCGTCTCGAAGTTCTGCTGCTCGACCTGCGACTGCGCGGACGCGATCGCCCGGGTCACCATCTTGTTCTCGATGGGGACGTCGTCGGGCACGTTCGCCATCGACATGACGCGCTCGACCATCTGCGCCTTGAACAGCCGCATCAGGTCGTCGCCCAGCGACAGGTAGAACCGGGACTCGCCCGGGTCGCCCTGACGGCCGGAACGGCCGCGCAGCTGGTTGTCGATGCGCCGCGACTCGTGCCGCTCCGTACCGAGCACGTAGAGCCCGCCGAGCTCCTTGACCTCTTCGAACTCCGCCTTGACGGCCTGCTCGGCCTTCTCCAGCGCGGCGGGCAGGGCGGCAGCCCACTGCTCGACGTGCTCCACGGGGTCGAGGCCGGCCTGGCGCAGCTCCGCCTCGGCGAGGTCGTCCGGGTTTCCGCCGAGCTTGATGTCGGTGCCTCGGCCGGCCATGTTCGTGGCGACCGTGACAGCGCCCTTGCGACCGGCCTGGGCGACGATCGTCGCCTCACGGTCGTGCTGCTTGGCGTTGAGGACCTCGTGCTGGACGCCGCGCTTGGAGAGCTGCTGCGAGAGGTACTCGGACTTCTCGACGGAGGTCGTGCCGACCAGGATCGGCTGCCCCTTCTCGTGCTTCTCGGCGATGTCGTCGACGACCGCCGCGAACTTCGCGACCTCGGTGCGGTAGATCAGGTCGGACTGGTCGGCGCGGACCATGGGCCGGTTCGTCGGGATCGGCACGACGCCCAGCTTGTAGATCTGGTGGAACTCGGCCGCCTCCGTCATCGCCGTACCGGTCATGCCGGAGAGCTTGCCGTACAGGCGGAAGAAGTTCTGCAGGGTGATCGTGGCGAGGGTCTGGTTCTCGTCCTTGATGTCCACCCCTTCCTTCGCCTCGATGGCCTGGTGCATGCCCTCGTTGTAACGGCGGCCCGCGAGGATACGGCCGGTGTGCTCGTCGACGATCATGACTTCGCCGTCGATGACGACGTAGTCCTTGTCCTTCTTGAAGAGTTCCTTGGCCTTGATCGCGTTGTTCAGGTAACCGACGAGCGGGGTGTTCACCGACTCGTAGAGGTTGTCGATCCCGAGCCAGTCCTCGACCTTGGCGACACCCGGCTCGTGGATGGCCACGGTCCGCTTCTTCTCGTCGACCTCGTAGTCGCCGGTCTCATCGATGCCCTTCAGCGGGTTGCCCGCCTCACCCCTGGTGAGACGCGTGACCAGCTTGGCGAAGTCCCCGTACCACTTGGTGGCCTGGTCGGCCGGGCCGGAGATGATCAGCGGGGTACGGGCCTCGTCGACGAGGATCGAGTCGACCTCGTCGACGATGGCGAAGTTGTGGCCGCGCTGGACGAGCTCGTCCTTGGACCACGCCATGTTGTCGCGGAGGTAGTCGAACCCGAACTCGTTGTTCGTGCCGTAGGTGATGTCGCACGCGTACTGCTCCCGGCGCTGGGCCGGAGTCATGTTGGCGATGATGCAGCCGACCTCGAGACCGAGGAACTTGTGCACCCGGCCCATCATCTCGGAGTCACGCTCGGCCAGGTAGTCGTTGACCGTGATGAGGTGCACTCCCTTGCCGGAGAGCGCGTTGAGATAAGCCGGGAGCGTGCCGACGAGGGTCTTGCCCTCACCGGTCTTCATCTCGGCCACGTAGCCGAGGTGCAGGGCGGCGCCGCCCATCATCTGGACGTCGTAGTGGCGCTGTCCGAGGACTCGCTTGGCGGCCTCACGGACGGTCGCGAATGCTTCGGGAAGCAGGTCGTCCAGGCTCTCGCCGTCCGCGTACCGTTCCTTGTACTCGTCGGTGAGCGCCCGCAGCTCGGCGTCGGAGAGGTTGACGAAGTCCTCTTCGATGGAGCTGACCTGGTCCGCGATGCGGTGCAGTTTGCGCAGGATCTTGCCTTCGCCTGCACGCATGAGCTTGTTGAAGACGGACACTGAGGCTGGTCTCCTTGCCGGTCGGGCCTGGCACTGGGTCGTGTGATGGACTCTGGCGCGGGCACGGCAGGTAGGCCCCACCGCAACGGCCATCGTAAGCGAGGACCCCGCCACGCCGGGAGGGCTGCCGCCGCGTTCTCCCCACCGCACCCTTCCAGGACAACGGCTGGAGGGGACGGAAGGTGCCGGGAAGCACCGAAAAGTGCTCGCTTCCCGCGCCCCGTGTCACGAGAATCCCCGCATGGATCCCGTCACCCTCACCACTGAACGCCTGCTCATGCGGCCCTTCGCGCCCGAGGACGCGGAAGCGACGCACACCGCCTGCCAGGATCCGGAGATCCAGCGCTGGACGGTTGTCCCGTCGCCGTACACACGTGCCGACGCGGAGCTCTTCACCCGGAAGCTCTCACCCTCGGGCTGGCAGGACGACACGATGTACAACTTCGCGGTGCTGCTGCGGGGCGGCGGGCCGCTCGTCGGCGCGCTCGGCGTGAACCGGCGCAACCTGCCGGGCACGTACGAGGTGGGTTTCTGGACGGCGAAGGAACACCGTGGCGCCGGTCTCATGACGGAAGCGGTGCTCGCGGCGGCCCGCTGGGCGTTCACCGCCCTCCCCGCGGACCGCCTCGAGTGGCGGGCGGAGATCGGCAACGCCCCGTCCAGGGCGGTCGCCCTGCGCGCCGGCTTCCGCATGGAGGGCGAGCAGCGTTCGGCGCTCCTCAACAAGGGCATACGGCATGACACCTGGACCGGCGCTCTGCTCCCGGCCGATCTGGGACTGCCCGGAACCCATCCCCACCGGCCCGCCCCGGATGTCAGTGGCGCGCTCTAGGGTTCGCTCCATGACGTCTGTGCCGCCGCCCGCCCTGGAGCTCTCCGCCGACCAAGCACGCCGTATCGCCCTGCGCGCCCAGGGACTGCTCGGTGCCCCGGACCGCCGGGGCGGGGTCCGGGGGGTGCTCCGCCGCCTCGGGGCGGTCCAGCTCGACACGATCTCGGTCCTGGCCAGGTCTCACGAGCTCGTGCCGTACGCCCGCCTCGGCGCGCTCGGCCGCCGCACGGTCGACGACGCCTACTGGTCGGGGGGCCGTTCCTTCGAGTACTGGTCCCATGCCGCGTGCATCCTGCCGGTCGAGGAGTGGCCGCACTTCGCGTTCCGCCGCCGTGCGTACAGGGCCCGGCCACACTGGAACCACGACCTGCCCGACGGTGCGTACAAGACTGTGATCGAACAGCTGAGTGCCGAGGGCCCGCTGACGGCGACGGAGCTCGGAGGCGCGAAGAACGGCGGCGAGTGGTGGGACTGGTCCGCGTCCAAGGTCGCCGTCGAGCGGGCCCTGATGTACGGCGAGGTGGTGTGCACCGAGCGGCGCGGCTGGAAGCGGGTCTACGACCTCGCCGAGCGCGCGATCCCCGACGCCGTGCTCCACGACGACCTGGACGACACCGAGTGCCTGCGGCGGCTGGTGGCCCTGGCGGGCCGGTCACTGGGAGTCGGCACCCGGGCTGACATCGCCGACTACCACCGGCTCAAGGCCGAGCAGTTCGACGCCGTGGTGGCGGACTCCGGGCTGGTCCCGGTCTCCGTGCGGGGCTGGGCGAAGCCTGCGTGGGCACACCCCGAGGCCCTGGCCTCCGAACCGCGCGGACGGCACCGTACGACGCTGCTGTCACCGTTCGACTCATTGATCTGGGAACGGGCACGCACGGAGCGGATCTTCGGATTCACCCATCGTCTGGAGGCGTACGTCCCCCGGCCCAAGCGGATACACGGCTACTTCGCGATGCCGCTGCTGGCCGGCGGCAGGCTTCGCGGCAGGGTCGATCCGGCCAGGGAAGGGACCACACTGGTCGCCCGCCAGGTGTCTCTGGACAGCCAGAAGTCCGTGACGCCGATGGCCGAGGCCCTCGTGGAGGCGGCCTCCTGGGTCGGCTGCACGGATGTACGGCTGGAGCGCGTCGACGCACCGGAGCTGCGCGAGCCGCTCGTGGCGGAGATCGCCCGGGTCCTCGCCTCAGGCACCGGACGGCCTGCCGCCGCTACCTGATCTCGAGGATCTTCTCCCGCATCGCATAGACCACGGCTTCCATCCGGGAGTGCAGCTGGAGCTTCTCCAGGATATTGCGGACGTGGTTCTTCACCGTGTTCTCGGAAATGAACAATTCCTTGGCGATATCACGGTTGTTCATGCCTGTGGCCACGAGCTTGAGCACTTCCAGCTCCCGCTCGGTGAGCCGAGGTGCGGGGACGAGCCGGCGCTCGTCGGTGCGCTGGATCATCGACTTGAACTCGGTGAGCAGTTTGGAGGCCATCGAAGGGCTGATCTGGGACTGGCCGTCCGCCACCGCGCGAATGGCCGTGGCCACCTCGTCCGTCGAGATCTCCTTGAGGAGATAGCCGGTGGCTCCCGCCTTGATCGCCTCGTAGAGGTCGGCCTCCTCATCGCTGATGGTCAGCATGATGATCTTCGCGCTGGGGGCCACCTCCTTGATGGAGGTGCAGGCTTCGATGCCGCCGCGCTTGGGCATACGCACGTCCATCAGCACGATGTCGGGGAGCAGGTCCGCCGCCTTGTCGACGGCCTCCGCCCCGTCCCCGGCCTCCCCGACGACCTGGATGTCCTCCTCCTGCGCGAGGACGATCTCCAGACCTCTGCGGAAAAGCGCGTGATCGTCCACCACGAGAACCCTGATGGGCTCCTTGCGGGAACCGCCGCTGTCCGCAGAGGAATCCGCACCGGCAGCGCTGTCGGCATCGTTCGTCCCGCGCACGGGCCCGAAGGTGTCCGCCATCGTTCCTCCCCCTGAAGGCCACTGCCTGAGGTCACAGGCAGTCTGCCAACGGCAGTGCACAGAGCACTGATTGGCCTGGGACGCCATGCTTTCATGCCCGGCCGCCGAAGCGGTGCCCCCTGCGCCAGCGCGCGGTGCCCCCGGAGGGCGCGAACGCTTCCAGGGGCACCGTGTACCGGCTGTGAGTGGTGGGTGTCAGCCGCCGAGCGCACCGCCCGCGCCGCCCGCCTCGTCGGAGGCCAGCGGGTCGGTCCTCAGGTGGATGACACCGTAGTCGTAGGCGTGCCGCCGGTAGACGACACTGGGCTCCTTGGTCTCGGAGTCGACGAACAGATAGAAGTCGTGCCCGACCAGTTCCATCTCGTAGAGAGCCTGGTCGAGTGTCATCGGCGCTGCCACGTGCGTCTTCTCGCGCACCACGAGCGGCCCGTCGCCCTGCACCTCGAGCGAGCCGATCCTCTTGGTGGGCACGGACGGCTCCGGCTCCGTGGGGATCAGCTCGCCGTCCCCGTTGAACGAGGCGGCGTCCGGCACGACCTCTCCGACCTCGGCTGCGGACAGCCGGCCGTTGCCGCGCCTGCTGTAGCGCTTGTCGTGCTCCTTGCGCAGCTGGGTGTCCAGCTTGTCGGTGGCCAGGTCAAGCGCTGCGTACGGGTCGCCCGCCGCCGCCTCCGCCCGGATGACCGGCCCACGCGAGCGGAGCGTGATCTCCACCCTTGCCGCACGGTCGGCCTGACGGGGATTCGGCTCCTTGGACACCTCGACGTCGAGGCTGATCACCTTGCCGTCGAACTTCTGGATCTTGTCCAGCTTCAGCTTCTCGGCCACGTGCTTGCGGAACCGCTCGGGCACCTCGGTCTTGCGGCCCTTGACGACGATGTCCACGCAGAACTCCGTTCCCGGATCGCTCCGCTTCGGCGGCGGAGCATCTCCCTTTTTGCACCAGACTCCGGTGATCGCCGGAGCCGCGGACTCGGTGGCTGTCACCTCCTCCTCCCCCATCGGCGGGGACTCCACCCCACCGATTTCCATGCTTCTGGCCTGCTGGTGAGTTACCTGCCCGAAACCTGGTGGTGCATTCGTCGAGGTGCGGAATTCACCGTCCCTCACAACCGAACATAGCCTGACCACCACCGTGTCGGCACCCGCTACTCACGCGTACCTCCGATCGGGGCCCTTTGCCCACTCACTACCTGCAACGATGCGAGTTATCTGTCAGTTCCGGTTTATGGCGAAGGCAGACGGAGAGGCTGCGACAACCGCGGCCCGGAGCCGCCCCACCGTGCCGTCACCGGCGTCGCTCCCGGCGCGGACCGCGCGCGCCGCTTCCGCCAGGGACGCCCCCGTCGTCAGCAGGTCGTCCACCAGCACGACCCGGCCCTCGCCGAGCAGCCTCCGGCCGCGGTCCACGACGACGAGCGCGCCCGCCAGATTCACCTGCCGCTCCCGGGCCCCCAGCCCTGCCTGGTCCGCCACCGCGCGCCGCTGCCGCAGCACTGCGAGCACCCGGGTCCGCGTGCCCCCGCGCCGCAGCTCGGCCGCGGCGGCTGCGGCGATCCTCCGCGCCGGATCATGTCCACGCCCGGCGGTGGCCCGCCTCGCCGACGGCACGGGAACCAGCAGGAGGGTCCCCGCATCGCCCGCATACCCCTCTCCGGCCCGCACAGCGGCCGCCAGCGCCGCGCCGAGCGCTCCGGCGAGGCCGAGTGCCCCGCGCTCCTTGTGGGCCAGCAGCATCGCGCGTACGGCGTTCTCGTACGCCGCCGCCGCGTGGACCACGGGGAGGCCCACGGGCTCGGGGGTCGGGCGCACTCGGCGCGGCTCGGCCGCCAGCCCGGCGGCGCACCCCTCGCACAACTCTGTCCGCGGCCTGCCGCAACCCCCACAGGCCACGGGCAGCACCAGCCCGACGATCTCCCGCCACCAGTCCCGCACAGTCCCACTGTGCCCCCGTGGCGGTGCTCCCGCCACGCCTGTGGACAACCCTGTGGGCAACCGGGGAAGAGGCAGAAACGGCGTCTGGGCGAACCCGGCGGGCGTGCCCCGCTCAGCCCGGGTAGACCAGCGAGGAGCCCTCCTTGAGGACCGTCTGCCAGTTGTCTCCCGGCGACAACTTCACTATCCCGTCGCTCTCGGTGTCCGCCATCAGCGGCAGCTGCTCGTCGTCAGCAGCCGCGACCGCCGTCACCTGGTTCACGCCGGGCAGGACCCCGGACGACGACGTGGACCCGTCGGCCTGCACGTAACGCACCTGCTGCACACCGCCCTCCTCCTTGCCGACCACCACGAGACGGCTGCGGCCCGACCAGGAGACAGCCGTCACGTCGGTCAGCTGGGGTGCGGCCTGGCGCAGGTCCTCCACCGAGACCTGCTCGGCCTCCCCCGAACCGTGACGCTCGACCCGGCCGATGTGCAGTGTCGTGTGCCCGTCCTTCGACACCCGCAGAGCGATCCTCACACCGTCCGCCGACATCCGAAGCGCCTCGATCCGCCCGCCGTACAGCCCCGGCACCGAAACCTCCTGCGGTTCCCCTGACCCTCCCACCAGGCGCAGCAGCCTCGGGTCCGCCGGATCACGGTCGGCGACCCACAGATCACCCCGGCCGTCCCAGCTCGGCACCGACAGCCGGTCCGCGGCCTTCTTCGCGCGACTGGTCACCACAGGGGCGGCCGGCTCGCTCTCCTCGGTGAGTGAGGACACGTAGAGGTCCTGCTGGTTCGCGGAGACCGCTGCGGCCTGCTGTTCGTCCCGGGCCACACCCACAGCGCTCATCGCCACCGTCCCGCCGCCCAGCGGTCCGATCACCGGCTGCGGGTCACCACTTCCCCTGCTGCTCCCGGGGATGCGCTGCACATGCCCCTCGCCGTCGACGAAGTACTGGCTGTCGGGGCCCTCGGATCCCTTGTCCGAGGCGAAGTCCTCGGCCTCGTCGGCACCGAGGGAGCACAAGGGACCGCGCTCACCCTGCAGCTCCACCTGCCCCACCCGGGCGGACGTCAGGTCCCTCAGCGTGAAGAGCACCTGGGCCGCCATCATCCGGCAGGCGCCCTGGCCGGCCTTGTCGGCCTTTTTGTTGAGCGGCACCTTGAGGACGTTCTGATCGTCCGGCGCCAGAGAAGTGACCCCCTTCCTCAGCGCCGTACCGGCGGGGAAGCGTGAGTCGACCACGGGTCGCAGCCAGTTCGACGGGCCTTCGAGCAGGGTGCGCACCGTCTGCGTCGCCGTGTCCATCCGCGTGACGGGGTCGATGCGGTTCCGCACGTAGACGGGGTCGGCGACCAGTGCGGATGCGTCGTCCGTGCGTCCGGCGGCGAAGTAGTACTTGTTCACGGACCGGTACAGGCGCTTGAAGTCGGACTGCCCGAGCACCAAGCCGTCAGGCACGATGTCGATGCGCCATTCCTGCTTGCCGTCCGCCCCCTTCTCCTGGACCAGATGAAGCATCTGGGAGTACTCCGACGGCGCCAGCGGCCGGTAGGAACTCTGCGCGTCGACCGCCGCCACCTGTTCGCCGGTCAGCGTGTAGGTCGTCTCGTCGGCCCGGTGCGCCCTGTCGCGGATGGTGGGCCCGTTGCGGTTGGGTGCCTTCGCGAGCACGGTGGTGCCCTCGCCCGGCTGCCAGGCGTCGGCGGCCTTCGCCGTCAGGTAGGTGCGGGTCGTCCGGAAGTCGGGGTCGTCGCTCGTCATCGACTCCAGGAAGCCGTCCACGACCTCGAGGGGCGAAGCACCCTCCCTCGGCGGCACGGCGTACACCTGAACCTGGGAATCGCCCGGCTGCGAGGCGTCGACCGCCTTCACGTCGCCGGTGACCGGCATCGCTCCGCACCCTGCGAGCACCACGACGCCGCAGCCGAGCAGCACGGACAGACGCACCGCCCGGCCGTGGCCGCCCCGACGACGGTCAGTGTCCACGAGTCGTGTCCTCCTGGTCAGGATCCTGCGTCTCCGGGTGGGCGCCCCCGCCCGGCCTGTCCTCTGCCGGTCGCGACACCACACGTGCTCCGTTGCCCGGCAGAGCCGCCGGGTGGACCGATGCCGGCGTGCGTTGCGCCTGGCCGTGGGCCTGCACAGCCACCTGCGAACGCGCCGTGGAACCTGCCTGGCTCGGCACGGCCATCAGCCGGTGATCGTCCACCGCCGGCGCGGCCTCCGCACGCTCACGGTCCTCCCGGTTGCGCCGGGAGTCCTCCGGCTCCAGCGGTATCGGCGAACCGCGCAGTGGCTCGTCCGCCGTACGCGGCAGGGTCAGCCGGAACTGCGAGCCTCCGCCGGGCTCGCCCCAGGCCTGCAGCCAGCCTCCGTGCAGCCGGGCGTCCTCGACGGCGATCGACAGTCCCAGGCCGGTGCCACCGGTGGTGCGGGCACGCGCCGGGTCCGCCCGCCAGAAGCGGTTGAAGACCCTGGTCGCCTCGCCGGGCTTGAGCCCCACGCCGTAGTCCCTCACCGCCACCGCGACAGCACCCTGGGCGACACCCATCCGCACGATGACGTCCCGGCCCTCGCCGTGCTCGACGGCGTTGACGACTAGATTGCGCAGGACCCGCTCGACGCGGCGTGCGTCCGCTTCCGCGACGACGGGCTGTTCGTCACCCACCACCCGGATCCGGCTGCCCTTGCGCTCCGCGAGCGGCTCGGCACCGCCGATCACCCTCCGGACCACCGTGCGCAGATCTATCGGTTCGGCTTCCAGCGCCGCTGCCCCCGCGTCGAACCTGCTGATCTCCAGCAGGTCGGACAGGAGCGACTCGAAGCGGTCGAGCTGGTCGCCCAGCAGCTCCGCGGACCGGGCCGTCACCGGGTCGAAGTCGACGCGCGCCTCGTGGATGACATCGGCGGCCATCCGCACGGTCGTCAGGGGGGTGCGCAGCTCATGACTGACGTCCGAGACGAAACGCCGCTGCATACGGGAGAGCTCCTCCAGCTGCTGGATCTTCAGCTGCAGGTTCTGAGCCATCTTGTTGAAGGCCTCGCCGAGGCGTGCGATGTCGTCCTCACCGGTGACCTTCATCCGCTCCTGGAGTCTGCCCGCGGAAAGCCTCTCGGCGATTCCTGCGGCCATCCGGACGGGCGTGACGACCTGGCGCACCACGAACCAGGCGATCGCGCCCAGCAGCACGACCACGAACAGGCCTGCCGTGGCCAGCGTCGTCGTGACCAGGGTCAGCGACTTCTCCTCCTGCGTGAGCGGGAAGAGGTAGTACAGCTCGTACGGGTTGTGGTCGACGTCGTAGAGCCGCTTGCCGACGACGAGCCCGGGCTCCGGCTCCTTGCCGTACGAGTACCGGATCAGCGAGTACGTCTGGAAGGCACCCGCCCCCTTGCCCACGTCGTCCCGCAGCCTCTGCGGGATGCTGGACGCCTCCACGCGGCCCGAGCCGCGCGGGGCGCGGCTGGTGCCCTGTCCCGCGGGGTCGGCGCTGAGCGCCACCACGTTGAAGGCGTTCGCGCCACCGCTGGCGAGCTGGTCGACGAGCTCGGTGCGCCAGGAGGTGTTGGCCGTCACGCCGTCGGCGTCGCCCTCCGCGCCCTGGTCCCCCGGGACGAGGGGCGCGTTCGCGTTCGCCTGGGCGGCCGCGAAGCCGCCGGCCGCCTGGGTCTGCGCGGCCTTGCCCTTCGCCTCGAGCAGGCCGTTACGGACCTGCCCGATCACGACGAAGCCGAGGAGCAGCACCACGGCTATCGACATCAGCAGCGTCCCCGCGACGACGCGTAGCTGCAGATTGCGCCTCCACAGCCGGACAGCCGGAAGCAACGGCCCGCGGATCCACCGCATCAGCAGCCGCGGCACGGGGCCGCCGGGCGTCCGGTTGCGGAACAACCGGCCGCCCAGCAGGACCCTGCCGAAACGGGGAGTACTCCGTGCCGGACCGGCAGCCCGCTCCGTACGGGCCCCGGGCACCCCGGGTGGCGGAGCAGCGCTGCCCAGGGTCATATCAGCTCGGTCCGGCCTTGTAACCGACACCTCGGACGGTCACGACGATCTCCGGCCGCTCCGGGTCCTTCTCCACCTTCGAGCGGAGCCGCTGGACATGCACGTTCACCAGACGGGTGTCGGCGGCATGGCGATAGCCCCACACCTGCTCGAGCAGTACCTCTCGGGTGAAGACCTGCCACGGCTTACGAGCGAGGGCGACCAGCAGGTCGAACTCCAGCGGGGTGAGGGCGATGGACTGCCCGTCCCGCTTCACCGAGTGGCCGGCAACATCGATGACCAGGTCCCCGATCGCCAGTTGCTCCGGCGCGGGCTCTTCGGACCTCCGCAAACGTGCCCTGATGCGGGCGACCAACTCCTTCGGTTTGAACGGCTTGACGATGTAGTCGTCGGCCCCGGATTCCAGGCCCACCACCACATCCACCGTGTCGCTCTTGGCAGTGAGCATGACGATCGGCACACCTGACTCGGCCCTGATCAGCCGGCAGACCTCGATGCCGTCCCGTCCGGGCAGCATGAGGTCCAGCAGCACCAGGTCCGGCTTGGCCTCACGAAATGCGGCCAGTGCCTTGTCGCCGTCCGCTACGAACGACGGCTCGAAACCTTCTCCACGCAGCACGATGCCGAGCATCTCGGCCAGTGCGGTGTCGTCGTCGACGACAAGGACGCGTCCCTTCATAAACGACATCATCCCATTAGCTAATCGTTACCTGCGATGACCTGGCACACAGCTCTGCCAGTCCGACCCCCGTGACCGGGGAAATGACGCCCTCCTCCGTGACGATCGCCGTGACCAGTTCGGGCGGCGTTATGTCGAATGCGGGGTTGTACGCCTGGGTTCCCAGGGGTGCGACTGCCGTCCCGCCCGCCCCGCCTCCCGACGGGGCACCCACCACCGATGTGAACTCCGTCACCTCGGCCGCGGCACGCTGCTCCACGACGATCGATGCAGCATCCACCGATTCCAGGTCGACCGTGGTCGTCGGCGCCACGACGACGAACGGGACATGGTGGTACTTCGCCAGCACCGCCAACGGATAGCTCCCCACCTTGTTGGCCACCGAGCCGTCCGCGGCTATGCGGTCCGCCCCGATGAGTACGGCATCCACCTCCCCCGCCGCAAACAGCGAACCCGCGGCGCTGTCGGCGAGCAAGCTGTACGGCATACCGTTCCGCCCCGCCTCGTACGCCGTCAGCCGGGCGCCCTGGAGCAGTGGCCGGGTCTCGTCCACCCACAGGTGCCGCAGACTCCCCTCCCGATGCGCCTTCAGAGCCACCGCGAAGGCAGTCCCCTCTCCGCCGGACACGAGGGCCCCGGTGTTGCAGTGGGTCAGCAGCCGGTGCCCGCCTCCTTCCGGCAGGAGTTCCGCCAGCAGGTCCAGACCGTACTGCGCCATGCGCCCACTGGCCGCAGCATCCTCCTGGTGCAGGGCGCGCGCCTCGGCCAGGGCCACCGCGGCAGCCGCCTCCGGGCCCGTCCCGCTCTCCACAGCCGCCCGGTGCGCACGAGCCACCCGCCTCGCCCCGTACCCGAGATTCACCGCGGTGGGCCGCGCCCCCTCCAGCCGCACCGCTGCCTGCGCCACGTCCTCGCCCCGCGCTGCCGCCAGCGCCACCCCATAGCCCCCCGCGATGCCCAGCAGGGGCGCCCCCCGCACCGCCAGTGTCCGGATCGCCCGCACCAGCGCGGGGACATCGGCGCACACCAGCTCGGCCTCCTCGGCGGGCAGCCGCGTCTGGTCGAGGAGCACCACCGAAGGACCTTCCGGAGGCTCGTCCCAGCGGAGTACGGAGAGAGCCGGAGGCTCGATACCCACCGGCGTTTGCGCGTCCTGATCAGCCATCTGCCCAGTCTGCCCGCTGAACCGCCCGCGCACGAAGGCAAGAAGCAGATACAACGCCAGGCCCGCACAGGTCCGGCGCGTGGCACGATGGCTGGCAACCTGCCGCCCCGATGAGCGGGCAGGACTGTGAAGGAGCGACGATGAACGACTCTCCGGGCTGGGCTTCGCCCGGATCCGCCCCCTCCGACGGCCAGGAGACGGGCATTCCCAAACCCTCCACGCCCGTTGACGGGAACGGACCGGCCGGACAGTGGTCTCCCGCACAGCCTCCCCCTGGGCAGTGGTCCCCGCCGAGTGCCTCCGGAACCGGCCCAGGCGCGCCACCGCCCCCACCGGGCTGGGGCGGCACGCCGCAGGGGCCGGGCTGGGGCCGCGCCCCCATGGCCGCGAAGCCCGGCGTGATCCCTCTCCGCCCTCTGGGGGTCGGTGAAATCCTCGACGGCGCGGTGTCCACCATGCGCACCCACTGGCGCACGGTGCTCGGCATCAGCCTCACCGTCTCCGTGATCGCCGAGATCGTGATCATTCTCGTGCAGCGCTACCTCCTGCCCGAGCAGAAGTCGGTCGACCCGAACGCGACCGGCGCGGAGGCACTCCGCCAGGCCGCCGACTCGGCGCAGTCGCAGCTGATCACAAGCGCCCCGAGCACGCTCATCGCGATGATCGCCACACTCGTCACCACCTCGGTACTCACCGTGGTGATCAGCCGCTCCGTGCTGGGGCGCGGCGTGACACTTCCGGAAGCATGGTCCGAGGCCCGGCCCCGGCTTCTCCCCCTGCTCGGGCTGACCCTTCTGCTGAGCCTGATGAGCGCCGCGATCATGGCGGTGGGCCTTCTTCCGGGCCTGGCCCTGGGCGGCGGAGCGGCCGGGCTCGCACTGGCCTTCCTCGGCTTCATCGCGGCGTGTGTCGTCGTCCTCTGGCTGATGATCCGCTTCACGCTCGCGGCACCGGCGCTGATGCTGGAACGGCAGTCCGTACTCACTTCGCTGCGACGGTCGGCCAAGCTGGTCAAGGGGAACTGGTGGCGGACCTTCGGCATCCTGGCGCTGACCTACCTGCTGGTCATCGTCCTGACCTTGATCATCACGATCCCGTTCGGCATCATCGCCGTGACCCTGGACAGTGACGGCCTGAGCGAGTTCCTCAGCAGCAGCTCGGCAGACTTCGGCTGGCCCTTCCTCATCGTCACGGGCATCGGCGACGTGATCATCTCGACGCTCGCCTACCCCTTCACCGCGGGAGTGATGGCCCTGCTCTACGTCGACCAGCGCATCCGCCGCGAGGCCCTCGACCTGGACCTCGCCCGGGCCGCGGGCGTGCCCGGCTACGACACCCCCAGGAACTGATGCGGTGACGGGGGCGGGGGCCGGCATCGCAGCAGCACGACTCGTCGGGGCGGACGGGGACGTACCCGTGGACACCCCACGCGTCCCCGCCCGCGAAGCGGCACAGGACGAACTGTCCGACCCGATGTACCACGAGCACGACCCGAACCTTCTCGAACGCGGCCTCGACCGCTTCTGGGAATGGATCGGCGACCTCTTCGCCGGAGCCGCCGGGGCAGCTCCCGGCGGCCCGCTCGGGCTCGTGGTGCTCGTCCTGGCCGTCGTCGGCCTGAGCGCCGCCCTGTGGTGGAGGCTCGGTACGCCGCAGAGCCCCGCCCGCCCACCGAAGACCCTCTTCGGCAGTACCGACCTCAGCGCGGACGGCCACCGCACCGCGGCTGCCGCACACGCCGACGCCCGGCGCTGGACCGAAGCCGTCCAGGAACGAATGCGTGCCCTCGTGCGCTCCCTGGAGGACAGGGCCGTACTCGACCCGCGCCCCGGCCGCACCGCGGACGAGGCGGCCGCCGAGGCAGGCCGGCTGCTGCCCGCGCACTCCGACCGGCTCCGCGCCGCCGCCCGGGTCTTCGACGACGTCACATACGGCGGCCGCATCGCCGACGAAGCCGCATACCGGGCCCTGTGCACGCTGGACCTGGACATCGAGGCCGCCAAGCCCTTGCTGACCACCGGCCCAGCCCCGGGAGCCGCCGGATGACCACCGCCGCGGCCGCTCCCACCACCTCGGAATCCCGCACCCCCCGACAGATCTGGCACCGCGTCCGGGGCATGCTGCTGGCCGTCCTCATCCTCGTCGTCGCAGGGGTCGCCCTTGCCGCCGCCCGTTCCGGCGGCCAGCACGGCCGGCTCGATCCCCGCTCCCCGGACCCCTACGGCAGCCGGGCCGTCGCCGAACTCCTCAGGGACCGCGGCGTATCCGTCGATGTCGCCACCACCCTCGCCGAGGCCGCCGCCGCGACCGGCCCCGACACCACGCTGCTCGTCGCCCGACCCAACATGCTCACCGCTCACCAGCAGCAACGACTCCGTGCGGCGACCGCCGACTCCGCCGGCCGCACCGTCCTGATCGCCGCCGACGGGCCCTCCGTATCCCGGCTCGCCCCAGGCGTACGCCCGGAATCGCACAGGCCGGTGGCCGCGCGGACCCCACGTTGCGAACTCCCCGCAGCGCGTACCGCGGGAACCACCGACATGGGCGGCGTCCACTACACGGCGGCCGGCGGCGAGACCACCGCCTGCTACCCGGACGACGACGGAATCGCACCCCTCCTCGTTCTGCGCGGACACGGCGCCGGCGACACCGTGCTCCTCGGCTCCCCCGACATCCTCCACAACGCCCGTCTCGATCAACAGGGCAACGCCTCGCTCGGCCTGCAACTCCTCGGCTCCCGCCCGCATCTCGTCTGGTACCTCCCCTCGCTCGACGATCCCTCCACAGCCCAAGGCGGCAGCGGAGACCAGGACGACAGCGGTGACGACGGCACCGAAGGCGCGAACGGCTTCCTGGGCCTCATCCCCTCGGGCTGGCTCTGGGGCACCCTCCAACTCGCCCTCGCCGCCGTTCTCGCCGCGATCTGGCGCGGCCGCCGCTTCGGCCCCCTGGTGACCGAGCGGCTGCCGGTGGTCATCCGGGCCTCCGAGTCCACCGAAGGACGGGCCCGTCTCTACCGCAAGGCCGACGCCCGCGACCGCGCCGCAGACACATTGCGCTCCGCCACCCGGATCCGCATATCTCCTCTCCTGGGGGTGTCGCCCCGTGACGCCGACTCCCCCGCTGTGCTCCTGCCCGCCGTCGCCGCACGTCTCAGCACTCCGAGTGGCGACCTCGGTGCCCTCCTCTTCGGCCCGGCTCCGGCCGACGACGCCGCGCTCGTCCTTCTCACCGATCAACTCGACGCCCTCGAAAGAGAGGTACGCACTTCATGAGCGCCCCGACCCCGGAGACCGCCGAGCCGGCGGGAGTCGCAGCGACCCCTGTGGCCCCCGCTGATTCCGACAGCGCCCGCGCATCCCTGGAAGCTCTGCGCTCCGAGATCGCCAAGGCCGTGGTCGGCCAGGACCCGGCCGTCACAGGTCTGGTCGTCGCTCTCCTCTGCCGGGGCCACGTCCTCCTGGAAGGCGTCCCGGGAGTGGCAAAGACCCTTCTGGTCCGGGCACTTGCCGCCTCCCTCGAACTGGACACCAAGCGCGTCCAGTTCACCCCCGACCTGATGCCGAGCGATGTCACGGGCTCACTCGTCTACGATGCCCGCAACTCCGAGTTCTCCTTCCAGCCAGGCCCGGTGTTCACCAACCTCCTGCTGGCTGACGAGATCAACCGGACCCCTCCCAAGACACAGTCCTCCCTGCTGGAGGCCATGGAGGAACGTCAAGTCACCATCGACGGGTCGCCCCGACCGCTGCCCGACCCGTTCCTGGTGGCAGCCACCCAGAACCCTGTCGAATATGAAGGCACCTACCCGCTGCCCGAGGCCCAGCTGGACCGATTCCTTCTCAAGCTGACTGTCCCCCTTCCCTCACGCGAGGACGAGATCAACGTGCTCACTCGCCACGCGGACGGGTTCAACCCTCGCGATCTCGAGGGAGCAGGCATCCGGCCCGTGGCCGGGCCCGCAGACCTCGAAGCGGCACGCGCCGCCGTCGCCAAGACCTCGGTCTCCCCCGAGATAGCCGCCTATGTCGTGGATATCTGCCGTGCCACGCGTGAATCCCCCTCGCTCACCCTCGGCGCCTCCCCCCGAGGAGCCACCGCACTGCTCTCCACCGCACGGGCATGGGCCTGGCTCACAGGCCGGGACTACGTCACCCCGGACGATGTGAAAGCCCTCGCCCTGCCCACGCTCCGTCATCGCATCCAGCTGCGGCCGGAAGCGGAGATGGAGGGAGTCACCGCCGACTCCGTCATCACCGCCGTCCTCGCTCACGTCCCCGTCCCCCGGTGAGGCGGTGACCATGGCCCTCACCGGACGGGCCGCCCTGGTGGCGGCTTTGGGGTCACTCCCCGTAGGCATCCTGGGCCCGAGCTGGGCAGGCATGCTCGCGGTCAATGTTCCGCTCGCGTTGGCAATTCTGGGCGACTACGCCCTGGCTGCGCCAGTGCGTACGCTCCAGTTCACCCGATCCGGTGATACATCCGTTCGACTCGGCGACACCGCCGCGGTGCAACTCACAGTGACCAACCCGTCGCGACGCCGTCTCCGTGCTCAACTCCGGGACGCCTGGCCTCCCAGCAGCTGGTGCTCGGAGGCCGAACAGGCCTCTTCACGGCACGAGTTCGCCGTGCCCGGCGGGGAACGCCGCCGTCTCACCACAATCCTGCGCCCGGCGCGCCGTGGAGACCGCGTCGCCGACCGCGTCACTGTCCGGTCGCTCGGCCCCCTCGGCCTGGCGGCACGCCAGGGATACCACCGCGTCCCCTGGACGGTCCGGGTACTGCCTCCCTTCACGAGCCGGAAGCATCTGCCGTCGCGGCTCGCCCGGCTGCGCGAACTCGACGGCCGCACCAGTGTGCTCACGCGGGGAGAAGGCACGGAGTTCGACAGCCTGCGCGCCTACGTACCGGGAGACGACACCCGTTCCATCGACTGGCGGGCCACCGCGCGCCAGTCCACGGTGGCTGTCCGCACCTGGCGCCCTGAGCGCGACCGCCACATCCTCGTCGTCCTCGACACCGGCCGCACGTCCGCAGGCCGAGTCGGCGACGTACCGCGCCTCGACGCCGCCATGGACGCAACCCTGCTCCTCGCCGCCCTTGCCACCCGCGCGGGCGACCGCGTGAACCTCATCGCGTACGACAGACGTGTCCGGGCGCAGGTCCAGTGCAGAACGGCAGGAGGGAACGTCCTGCCGGCCCTGGTCAGCTCTCTGGCCACGCTGGAGCCTGCACTCGTGGAGACCGACGCTCGTGGCCTCAGCACGACCGCACTGGCAAGCGCTCCCCACCGCTCCCTGATCGTTCTGCTCACGAGTCTGGACGCGGCGCCTGTCGAGGAAGGCCTTCTGCCCACCCTCCCTCAGCTCACCCGGCGCCACACAGTGCTGGTCGCAGCTGTCGCCGACCCCCACATCGAGGCAATGGCAGGCTCGCGGGGCACAGTGGACGCGGTTTACGAGGCCGCAGCAGGCGCTCAGGCGCAGGCCCAACGTCGCCGGACCGCGGACCAGCTCCGACACCATGGCGTCACGGTCGTCGATGCCGCGCCCAACGACCTCGCACCCGCACTGGCTGATGCCTACCTCACGCTGAAGGCCTCCGGGCGACTGTAGAGGCGGGGTGGAAAAGCAGGAGCGGCTGGAGAGAGCGCTCGGCCTCGGAGTGGAGCACCACCGAACCCGATCCGGCTGCCGTCAGGGATCGTGGAGGATCGCCTCGCGCACACCTTCGGACAGGTCTCGCGCTTCACAGCTTCAAGCCCCGGTCAGCAATCTTGCCGAGAAGGGTGTCCAGGTCGTCGACAAAGATGCTCTGCGTGGCGTGGCCGGCGTGCCGCGACTCCTGCTCGATGAGCACTGAACGCAGAAAAGCCCCGTGCCACAAGGGCACGGGGCTTTCCCGGAATAATTGTTCGGCGGCGTCCTACTCTCCCACAGGGTCCCCCCTGCAGTACCAT
>NZ_JNXG01000002.1 GCF_000717025.1 Streptomyces atroolivaceus | reverse complement strand
CCTCGTCGACACCCGCCGCCTCGCCGACTGCTTCCCCGCGGTCGACTACTTCGAGAACAGCGGCCTGCCGTTCGTCATCGCCCTCAACGGCTTCGACGGACACCAGCCCTACACCCCCGACGAGGTACGCGAGGCCCTCCAGATCGGCCCCGACACCCCGATCCTCACGACGGACGCCCGGCACCGCGCGGACGCCAAGAGTGCGCTGATCACCCTGGTCGAGCACGCCCTCATGGCCCGGCTGCGCTGACCCCGGCACCGCACGACGAGGGCCCCGCACTCCGCGAAGCGAAGGAGTACGGGGCCCTCGTGCGTACGGGGCCACGTGGGGCCCTGGGACGGCCGGGAACAGCTCAGCGGCCGCGCGGGGCCCGGTGGGCCCTGCAGCGGCCGCTGAGGCCGTTCTTCTCAGCCCTGCCAGCTGTGCGGGGCGCGGAAGCCGGGGGTGCGCTCCAGGCGGCGCCATCCGGCGGTGCTGCGGCCCCGGTGGGCGGGCGCGTCGGGCTGGGCGGCCGCGCGGGCGAGCAGGACCGCGGTGATGGCGGCGAGCTCCTCGGGGCCGGCCTGGCCCTTCTCCACGCGCAGGACCGAATCGGCGGGGGTTGCGCTCATGGTGTCTCCGTCTTCTGGGCGAGTGGTCACGAAAGCGTGGGCGGAGGCCGGGGCCGCCGCCGGGGCCGCGACTACTGCGGGGGGTTGCCGTGCTTGCGGGACGGCAGGTCGGCGTGCTTGTTGCGGAGCATCGCGAGCGAGGCGATCAGTACCTCGCGCGTCTCGGCGGGGTCGATGACGTCGTCGACCAGGCCGCGCTCGGCCGCGTAGTAGGGGTGCATCAGCTCGGCCTTGTACTCCTTGACCATGCGGGCCCGCATGGCTTCGGGGTCCTCGGCGTCGGCGATCTGACGGCGGAAGATGACGTTGGCGGCGCCTTCGGCGCCCATGACCGCGATCTCGTTGGTGGGCCACGCGTAGGTCAGGTCGGCACCGATGGACTGGCTGTCCATGACGATGTAGGCACCGCCGTAGGCCTTGCGCAGGATCAGCGAGATCCTCGGCACGGTGGCGTTGCAGTACGCGTACAGCAGCTTTGCTCCGTGCCGGATGATCCCACCGTGCTCCTGGTCGACGCCGGGCAGGAAGCCGGGTACGTCCAGCAGAGTGATGATGGGGATGTTGAACGCATCGCACATCTGGACGAACCGCGCGGCCTTCTCGGACGCCTCGATGTCCAGGACTCCGGCCAGCGCCTGCGGCTGGTTGGCCACGATGCCGACGACCTGCCCGTCGAGCCGGGCCAGGGCGCACACGATGTTCCGCGCCCAGCGCTCGTGGACCTCCAGGAAGTCGCCGTCGTCGACGAGCTCCTCGATGACCTTGTGCATGTCGTACGGACGGTTGCCGTCGGCCGGGACCAGGTCCAGGAGGACCTCACCCCGCCGGTCCGCGGGGTCGTCGCTCGGCACGACGGGCGGGTTCTCCCGGTTGTTGGACGGGAGCATCCCGATCAGGTAGCGGACCTCGGCGATGCAGGTCTCCTCGTCGTCGTACGCGAAGTGCGCGACGCCCGAGGTCTCGGCGTGCACGTCGGCGCCGCCGAGTCCGTTCTGCGTGATCTCCTCGCCGGTGACCGCCTTGACGACGTCCGGTCCGGTGATGAACATCTGCGAGGTCTCGCGGACCATGAAGACGAAGTCGGTGAGGGCGGGGCTGTAGGCCGCGCCGCCCGCGCACGGGCCCAGCATCACGCTGATCTGCGGGATGACACCGGAGGCGCGGGTGTTGCGCTGGAAGATCCCGCCGTAACCGGCGAGCGCGCTGACGCCCTCCTGGATGCGGGCGCCCGCGCCGTCGTTCAGCGAGACCAGCGGGGCACCGGCCGAGATGGCCATGTCCATGATCTTGTGGATCTTCGTGGCGTGAGCCTCGCCCAGCGCCCCGCCGAAGATCCGGAAGTCGTGCGCGTAGACGAAGACCGTCCGGCCGTCCACCGTGCCCCAGCCGGTGATGACACCGTCGGTGTACGGCTTCTTGGCCTCCAGGCCGAAGCCGGTCGCCCGGTGCCGGCGCAGCTGCTCGACCTCCTTGAACGACCCCTCGTCCAGCAGCAGCTCGATGCGCTCCCGCGCCGTCAGCTTGCCCTTGGCGTGCTGCGCCTCGGTCGCCCGGTCGCTCGGTCCACGCCGGGCCTGCTCGCGCAGTGCCAGCAGTTCGGCCACCCGGCCACGGGTGTCGCTCGGCTCGCCCGGGATTTCGTCCACAACGGTCATACGTCGACCCTACGAACCCGACCGCGGAAACCCTGCCGTCGACTCCGGACAGTCTCCTGCCCCGTTTCCTGGTGGCACCTGACAGAAGCCGGGCACCATGCAACCCATCTGCCAGCTCACAGGGCTCCGGCGTTGTAGATCTCCGACAAAGCCGGGGATGTGGCCCTGACCACATACGGCCCGCGCCGCCACGCCGCGGATGCACCGGGCCGGGCGACTGGACACACCGCAATGGCAGGGGGGTCGGCACCCGCCGGCCCCCGCCGAGACCTCCACCGGACGGCATCCCTCGCCCGTGAAGACCCGCACCGGACGGCGCCCCCTCGCCCGTGGTGGCGCGCGGGGCGACGCCTCTGGCCCGGGACCGGACCCCATGGGAGAGGGACGGTACCCGCCCTGCGAGCCGAAGGGCCGACCGGGCTCCCTCCGGCCTCATGGGCTCTCCGGCCGTCGCGTTCAGTTCCTGTCACTCCGTGCATGCGATGACCCACCCGGCGTGGCCAAAACCCCTCCAGGAGCGTCGAGTTGTGAAGAACGGCGACTTCTTGAGAGCGCTCTCAGTCATAACTCTTGACGCTCCCCGGGGGCGTAGCGAGAGTGGTGCGCACCGCAGACGGCCCCCCACGCTCCACCTCCCCGCACCACCCCCTGTCCCCCGTCTGCGCCCCCCACACTTCGGGAGTTCCTTCGTGATTTCGCGCAGAATGTTCCTGACGGGCGCCGCCGCCTCCGCGACCGCCCTCACCTATCCGCTCTGGGGCAGCGCCCTGAGCCCGCGTACGTCGGCGGCACCCGCGACGTGTGAACTGGCCCTGGAGAACCGCTCGCTGCCCGGCACCGTGCACGCCTACGTCACAGGCCACGAGCAGGGCACGGACCGCTGGGTGCTCCTGCGCCCCGACGGCAGCGTCTACCGCCCCGACTCCCCCGGCGCCCCGCAGACCCCGCTGCCGGTGGACTGCGCCATCCCGCTGAAGGCCGCGGGCGCCGGGCCCGTCGTCCTGACGCTGCCGCAGATGTACGGGGCGCGGGTCTACTTCGTCCGCGACGACAAGCTGGACTTCTACCTCAACCCGGGGCCGTCCCTGGTGGAGCCCGCCTTCGCGACCCCCACCGACCCGAACTACGGCAGGACCTGGTCCTTCTGCGAGTTCACCTTCAACCCGCAGCAGCTGTACGCGAACATCAGCTACGTCGACCTGGTGACTGCGCTGCCGATCGGACTCACCCTGGAGGGCGACTCCACGCACACGGTGGCCCCGCTCCCCGACGGCGCGGTCCAGCGCATCGCCGACGACCTCATCGCCCAGGCGGCCTCGGACGGGCAGCCCTGGGACAAGCTGGTCACCCGCGGCCCGGACGGGCAGGTCCTGCGGGTCGTCTCCCCGCAGAATCTGATGGCGCCGTTCTTCGACCGGCCGAACGAGATGCCGTTCAGGGACCTGTTCACCGCGCAGATCGACGAGGTCTGGGAGAAGTACCGCTCCACCGACCTGCGGATCGACCTGCAGGGCGGCCGGGGCACCCTGGCGGGCCGCGTCAGCGGGGACACGCTGACCTTCGAGGGCGGCCACACGTTCGTCAAGCCGACGTCGAAGGACATCTTCACCTGCAACCACGGCCCCTTCACGAACAATCCCGGTGACTCCGACGACAAGAAGGCGCTGCTGGCCAGGATCGCGGCGGGCTTCAACCGCTCGATCATGCTCAGCCACCCGCAGCAGCCCAACGGCACCACGGTGGCGGACTACTACAAGGGAGCCGTGACGAACCACTGGTCGCGCGTCGTCCACGCGAATTCACCCATCGGCTACGCGTTCCCCTACGACGACGTACGCCCGGACGGTGAGCCGGACGTGTCGGGGGCTGCCCACGACGGCAACCCCCGCCGCTTCACGGTGAGCGTGGGTTCCTGACGCGAGGCGGGCGGCCCCGGGCGGGGGCCGCCCGCCACCTCTCCCCGCACCGCCTCTCCCCTCACCCCTTCTCCTTCCTGGGCGTCGCGGGCCACGGCGGCGACACGTTCGCCCCGCTCGGGCCGGCGCCGGAGCCGCAGGTCCGAGCCGGCAGGCTCACGGAGGTGCCCCCGTCCGACACTTGCGTTCCGGTGGACGGGGGCACCTCCGTGTGCGGGGACCTGCGTGCGTGAGGGCCGCGCGTGCCGGGTCAGCAGCCGCCGCAGTTGTAGTACGTCACGTCCCAGTGGTTGCCCTCGTCCGCGTAGACGTTGCCGGAGCCCGACCTGTACTGGGGAGCGCCGTCGCCCCGCACCCCGATGTACGTGAACGTGCCCTTCACGTAGTTCGTCAGGCAGGTGCTCTTGCCGAAGTCGAGCTTGTAACCGTTCCAGTGCGAGTAGGTGCCACCGGCGTGCCCCGTCTCGGTGCCGCCGGTGATGTTGAGCGCGCAGCCCGTGGCGCTCCTCAGCGTCTGGGCACCCTGGGCGCTGGTCAGATTGAGCTGGTCGAACGAGGTACAGGTGGGGACGTTCCGGTTGGAACAGCCGCCCGAGGACGACCAGGTGATCCCGGACGAGCTGAAGCGGGAGGTCGCCTGGGAGTGGGTCAGCTTGGTGACGGCGTGGGCCTCGGTGACGCCGCCGCCGAGGACGCCGACGCCCGGGGCGAAGAGCGCGCCGAGAACGAGGGCGAGGGCGGTGAGGGCCGAGCGGAGTCGGGGACGGGTCAGCATGGGGGAGTCCTCCTGCTCATGACAATTGATGGGCAGGGAGATGGTGCCCCAGCTCTACGCGCGTCCGCCAGGGGGCGACCGGGATCCGTACGGAACCTCCCGCGACTTCCGGAAGGGCCTGGACCCTTGATGTTGAACTTTGAACAAAATGGGTCTACAGTCAATCTCGTTGAAGGTTAAACAAGAACTTCGACGGCCACTCGTCTGCACACGTCCCCCGAGGAGGAGCCATGGCTCTGTTCAACCGCAAGAACACCGCCCCGTCCACCACCGCCACCCTCGCCGTGGACCCGGCGCTGGCCGCACTCACCGGCAGCTACACGATCGACCCGGCGCACAGCAGCATCGGTTTCCAGGTGCGCCACGCCATGGTCACCAACGTGCGCGGTTCCTTCGGTGAGCACGAGGGCACCTTGCAGCTGGACGGCTCGGACCCGTCACGCTCCTCCGCCTCCATCGACGTCCGGATCGCCAGCGTGGACACCGGCATCGCCGACCGCGACGGCCACCTGGTCAGCGGCGACTTCTTCGACGCCGAGAAGTTCCCCCTGATGACCTTCCGCTCCACGCAGGCCGAGCAGCTCGGCGGCGACACCTACCGCGTCACCGGCGACCTCACGATCAAGGACGTCACCCGTCCGCTCTCCATCGACCTGGAGTTCCACGGCTCCGCCACCGACGTCTACGGCAACGAGCGGGTCGGCTTCGAGGGCAGCGCCGACATCCTGCGCTCCGACTGGGGCCTGACCTGGAACGCCGCCCTGGAGACCGGCGGTGTGATGGTCAGCGACAAGGTCAAGCTCACCTTCGACATCTCCGCGATCAAGGCCGCCCCGCAGGCCTGACGCCCGCTGACCGAGCGCGCCCGCCGGCTCTCCCCTTCGGGGGAGGACGGCGGGCGCTCGGCTGCGCCCGGCGCGAACCGTCCCGTCCGGGCCGGTCCCCCCGTACGACCGTCACCGGTCCGCCGGTACGGCATTCCCGGCCGCCGTGGTGACCGAGACGCACTTCTCGGAAGTACGTCTCCGTCAACGGCGGACGCCCTCTCCGATCACCGCCTGCGGCGGACCTTCAGCGCGTTGTCGGTGCGGGTGGTGGGGTTGCCGTCGGGGTCGTTCTGGATCCGTTCGTGCTCCTCGCTGAGCAGTACGTCCCACTCCCCCTCCGGGAGCTCGAGGGAGGCGAGCACCTCGTCCGTGGTCGGCAGCTCCATGTCCGGGTGGTCGTGCTCCCACGAGGGGAAGCCCGCGTGTCCGACGATCAGGAGTACGCCGCCGGGCGCGACGGCCGCAGCGGCCCGGCGCAGGATCTCCTCGCGGGGCAGGTCGCCCATCGAATGCAGGAACTGGGCGGACACCAGGTCGTACTCCCCCTCGGGGAACGACGCCCCGAGGTCGTGCCACTGCCAGTCGATCCGGTCGGCGACACCGGCGTCGGCCGCGTGGACCGCCGCCCGCTCCAGAGCGACGCGCGAGATGTCGGTGGCGGTGACCTTCCAGCCCGTCCGGGCGAGCCAGACGGCGTCCGCGCCCTCGCCGCATCCCAGGTCGAGGACGCGGCCCGGCGTGAGTCCTTCCACTTCCCGGACGAGGGCGACGTTGGGGTTCCCGCTCCAGATCCGGTCGCTCTCGCGGTAGCGGTCGTCCCACATCTCGGCGTCGGTGCGGGTGCTGTCGGTGGTCATCGGGTCTCCAGAAGTCCGTGACGACGGTCTCCGAGTACGCGCTCGGTGACCTGGCGCTCGGCCTCGGCCGAGAAGGGTGAGCGGCGGGCGTCGACCGCGCGCCGGGTGTCGTCGGTGACGAGGTCCATGTTGATCATCGAGGCCGCCTTCAGCCCGGCTGCCGCCGCTCCGACGACCTGCTCCATGAGGTTGGCGACGTTACCGGCCACCCACACGCCGGGCACGTCGGTGGCTCCGCCGGGATCGGCCGCGATGTACGTGCCTATGGCGTGCTCGCCCATCACCATCTCGGTGGGCACCAGCCCGAGGCTCTCCAGGACCGCCGACCGCGCGGTGAAGCGCGGCTGGACGACGAGTGCCTCGCGCGGGATCACCGTGCCCCCGGCCAGCCGCACACCGGTGAGCCGGTCGTCGGCCACCTCCAGCGCGACCACCTCGCCGTCCACGACCGAGATGCCCCGGGCGGCCAGCTGCTCGTACTCCTCGTCGCTGAAGTCGGGCTGGTCGTGCCGGAACAGCGTCACGTCGTCCGACCACTGCCGCCAGAGCAGCGCCTGGTGCGGGGCCATGGGGCTGCCCGCCAGGATGCCGACGGCCCGATCCCGCACCTCCCAGCCGTGGCAGTAGGGGCAGTGCAGCACCTCGTCGCCCCAGCGTTCGGCGAGGCCCTCCACGGCCGGCAGCTCATCGACGATCCCGGTCGTCACGAGCAGCCGGCGGGCGTGGACGGCACTCCCGTCCTCCTGCACGACCCGGAAGCCGTCGGGAAGCCTCTCCGCCGAGACGACGGTGCCCCGGACGATCTCGGCGCCGTAATCCGCCGCCTCCGCCCGGCCGATGGCCAGCAGTTCCAGGGGCGGGATTCCCTCCCGGCCCAGGTAGTTGTGTGCGTGGGACGCGGGTGCGTTGCGCGGGCTCCCCGCGTCGATCACGAGCACGGAACGCCGCGCCCTCGAAAGGGCGAGCGCCCCGCTCAGCCCGGCGGCCCCACCGCCGATCACCACTACGTCGTACCGCTGGTTCATGTCGCTCATGCGGAACACCTCCTGTTACGGAAGATGGTGCGCGCCTGGAACCGGTTCGACAAACTTACTTGCCGAAACCGCAAACTCGCACCAGACGGTCTTCCCTGGGTCCCGCTCCCCCACCCCCCACGCTCCGGCCAGCGCCCCGACGAGCACCAGCCCGCGCCCGCCCTCCGCGTCGGGCGCGGCGCACGCGGGTCCCCCGACCTCGCCGCCGCCACTGTCGCGCACCTCGATCCGGAGCACGCTCCCCCAGCCGACCTGGAGGCGGAAGCCCCTCCCGGGTGGCACACCGTGGATCAGCGCGTTGGTGGCGAGTTCGCTCACGCAGAGCAGCACACCGTCGAGGTCCACCTCGCACGCCCAGTCGACCAGCGCCGCCCGGACGAACTGACGCGCGAGAGGGACGGACCTGCGCTCACGTCGGTAGAACGCCTCGCGGAAGGCGACGAGTTGAGTTGATTCATTCACGGGGCGACTCTCACAGAAGGTCACTACGGTGAGTCACCGCGTCAGGTCGTACACCGCGTTTGTACGAGGGCTGACGGGTCCGGCGGGGCTCGCGTACGGGGAGAGGCACGTCATGCAATCGGTGCAGAAGAAGACCAAGCGGGTCACGTCCTGGCATGTGATCGGCGCGCAGCTCGCCGCGTTCCGCCGCGCGGCCGGTCACACACAGACGTCACTGGCCGACCGGTTCTGCGTGGGCGAGGACACGATCGCCTCGATCGAACAGGGCCGGCGGCCGCTCCAGGCCGATTTCGCGACCCAGCTGGACGAACTGCTGGACACCAAGGGGGTGTTGGGGGTCGCCGTGGCGAAGGTGCCGCAGAAGGAGCGGTTCCCGGCATTCGTGCAGGACTTCGTGGAGTACGAGCAGGAGGCGGTGACGCTGTTGTCGTACGAGAACCAGGTGGTTCCGGGGCAACTCCAGACCGAGGCGTACGCACGCTTCGTGTTCTCGTGCCTCTTCCCGCCCCTCGAAGAGGAACAGCGGGAGGAGTGGGTGGCCGCCCGGATCGACCGGCAGAAGCTCCTCGAACGCAGACCCCGGCCGATGCTCCACTTCATCCTGGAGGAAGGCATTCTGCGCAGCGAGATCGGGGACTCCACCATGCGGCGGGAACAGGTCCAGCACCTGCGACGGTGCATGGAACTCCCCTTCCTGGGACTGCAGATCATGCCGATGCGGCTCCCCAAGCACGCCGGCCTCGCGGGTCCGATGGTGCTTCTGGAGACCCCCGACCACGACCATCTGGCCTACGTGGAAGCCCAGCTCACCAGCGTGCTCCACGACGATCCGGATGACGTCAGTGTCCTCCAGCAGAAATATGGGATGCTGCGTTCGCAGGCGCTTTCCGTCGAGAGCAGCGCCCGCCTACTGGACGACCTGCTTGGAGAGTCATGACTCGCGCGGCACACGGCACGGATCTCTCGTGGTTCAAGTCCAGCTACAGCAGCGACCAGGGCGGCGACTGTCTCGAAGTCGCCTACGACTGGCACAAGTCCAGCTACAGCAGCGACCAGGGCGGCAACTGTGTCGAGGTCTCCGCGCACCGCGCCGCCGTGCACATCCGCGACTCCAAGGTCACCGACGGCCCGGTCCTGACCGTGCCCCCGGCCGCCTGGGCCGCGTTCGTCGCCTCCGCCGCCTGAAGGCGCGGCGCGTGACCGGCCCTCATGGCCCTCACGGCCCTCTCGCCCGGACAGCCGCAAGGGTGAAGTCGCCCGCCGTGGCGGTCGACGGCCGGGGAGACTGGGCAGCGGCCGAAGAAGCGCTGGGTACCCGGCTTCCGGAGGACTACAAGCAACTGGTCGAGACGTACGGACGCGGAGACTTCTGGGGTGCGCTGTGCCTGTGCACCCCGTTCGGTGACGACAATCCGGTCCCGCTCGTGGCGGACCTTCTGGACGACTACGGTCCGCTGCGCGACTTCTCCCCCGAGTCGTACCCCTATCCGCTCTTCCCGGAGCCCGGCGGGCTGCTCGCCTGGGCGGTGACGGAGAGCGCGGCACGCGTGTGCTGGCTCACGGTCGGGTCTCCCGAGTCCTGGCCCGTGGTGATCTGGTCACGGGACGACGACTACGAGCGGTTCGACTGCGGGGCCGGCGCGTTCCTCGACGGACTGACGAGACGCAGCATCCCCACCGAACTCCTGCACCACGACCCGGAGCTGACCCCCTGGTTCGACCCTGCGGTCGAGCTCGACCACGTGTACGTCCGCCTGGGCGAAGGGCCCCGTCCATACGCGGAGCGCCTGCGGATCCTGCGCGACACGCTCGCGCCGACGGCGGACCGCGGCGGGTACGAGCACAACGGTCAGCGGCAGGACCACTTCGCCGTCGACGGCACCGACTGGCTCGTGACGTACGAGTCGGCCTACGGTCATCAGCTCCGGGTCGCGTTCCCGCCCGCCGACAGCGCGGCGGCCCGCCGCGCCGTGCTGGCGGCGGTGGACCTCATGGGGTGCCCCGTCCGGTCGGCCGACACCATTCACGGCACGTCGTCCTGGGGGCCCGAGCCCGCGGACGGGTCCCGGGCGCTGTGACCCGCTGAGCGGCCCTCGGCAGGCCTCCTCGCGCACCGCTTGACCAGGCCATGAGCGCCGCCGCGCTCCGTCGACCGCCTCTTCCGCCGCGTCGTACGGCCCCTGCCCCTGCCAGCCGAAGCCGGTCGGATCTCTGTACGCACATCGACGCACCGGTGTACGGTCTCGGGCCGATGGGCCTTGGGAGCGCTCCCACCCCCCACTCTCCGCTTCACACGAGGAGGAACGCCATGAAACGCCTGTTCGCCTTACTCGCAACCTTCGCCACCGTCCTGGGCCTCACGGCAGCATTCAGCCCCCCGGCGGTGGCCGCCACCGGCTGCAAGGTCGACTACACAGTGACCAGCCAGTGGACGGGCGGCTTCCAGGCCGGCGTGAAGATCACCAACCTGGGCGCCCCGGTCACCGGATGGACGCTCGCGTTCACCATGCCGGCCGCGGGCCAGAAGGTCACCCAGGGCTGGAACGCGACCTGGTCACAGTCCGGCTCGGCGGTCACCGTCGTCGGCGTCGACTGGAACCGCACGCTGGCGACCGGCGCGGCGGCGGATGTGGGCTTCACGGGCACCTTCACGGGCGCCAACCCGAAGCCCACGGCGTTCACGCTCAACGGAGTCGCCTGTACGGGCTCCCTCGAAGAGCCCCCGCCGGTCCCGGTCGACGGCACCCCCGTGGACGTCAACGGACAGCTCCACGTCTGCGGCGTGAACCTGTGCAACCAGCACAACCGCCCCGTTCAGCTGCGGGGCATGAGCACGCACGGCATCCAGTGGTTCGACCGGTGCTACAACGCCGCGTCCCTGGACGCGCTGGCGGACGACTGGAAGTCGGACCTGTTCCGCATCGCCATGTACGTGCAGGAGGACGGCTACGAGACCGACCCGGCGGGCTTCACCGGCCGCGTGAACGACCTGGTCGACATGGCCGAGGACCGTGGCATGTACGCGGTGATCGACTTCCACACCCTGACGCCGGGCGACCCCAACTTCAACCTCGAACGCGCGAAGACGTTCTTCGCCTCCGTCGCCGCCCGCAACGCCGGCAAGAAGAACGTGATCTACGAGATCGCCAACGAGCCCAACGGCGTGAGCTGGTCGGCGGTCAAGAACTACGCCGAGCAGGTCATCCCGGTGATCCGGGCCGCCGACCCGGACGCGGTCGTCATCGTCGGCACCCGTGGCTGGTCCTCGCTGGGGGTCTCGGACGGCTCCAACGAGAGCGAGGTCGTCAACAACCCCGTCAACGCCTCCAACATCATGTACGCGTTCCACTTCTACGCCGCGAGCCACAAGGACAACTACCGAGCCGCGCTGAGCCGGGCGGCCTCCCAACTGCCGCTCTTCGTGTCCGAGTTCGGCACGGTGAGCGCGACCGGCGGCGGGGCGATGGACCGGACGAGCACCACGGCCTGGCTGGACCTGCTCGATCAGCTGAAGATCAGTTACGCGAACTGGACCTACTCCGAGGCCCCCGAGAGCAGCGCGGCCTTCAAGCCCGGCACCTGCAACGGCAGCGACTACGGCAGCAGTGGCGTGCTGACCGAGTCAGGGGCTCTGCTCAAGAGCCGGATCAGCACTCCTGACAGCTTCCCCACGAGCTGACCCCGGGCGGGGCTCCGGCCGGACCGGAGCCCCGCCTCGACGCCCCGGCCCGCCACCCTGTCGGGCCGTCGGTTCGTCTCAGGCCCGCATGATCCCCCCCGCTCGGACGTTCAGGTGACGGGACGGCGGTAGACCTGCCGTGAGCCGCCTTCCGGGCCGGGCTCCTCCACCATCGGCCCGAACCAGTCCTCGACCTGGGCGGCCGGCCCGAGGAATGCGGTGACGTCCTGCTCCCGAGCAAGCCTGACGATCACTCAGACAGTGTCGCAGAGAGCTCGATCAGGCCTGCGGGGCTGCGGCAGAGCCCCTCCGCGACTGATGGCATAGTGAGTATCACCGCGACGGTCGATCAGGGGGAGTGTCGGGTCTGTGAGGATCGCTCGCTGGATGGTGCCGGTCATCGTCGGGGTCGTGATGACGCCGTTGTCGATCGGTCTCGGAGCCGTTCTGCTCGGGACCTTCGACGACAGCGAGGCGGCCGGCGGAGACGTCCCGGAGCCGAAGGCCACCGAGCTGAAGGCGGGCGACGTGGGTGTTCCCGTCATCTACGCCAAGCTCGTGCGCGACGCCGCGGCCGACTGCGACGAGAAGCTGCTCACCGCGCCCGTGCTCGCGGCGCAGTTGAAGCTGGAGAGCAACTTCAACCCGAGGGCCAGGTCGATGCCGGCCGAGGGGCCGGCGGACGACGAGGGCTCGCTGACGGACCCCCGGAGCGCGGAGCAGCGGGCAGCGGACAGCAGGACGGACGAGGAGAGCCTCCCGGGCGACACCCTCGCCGGCGAACCCACCTCCGGCGAGGCCACGTCGGGCGAGATCCTGCCAGGAGGGGCTCCGGCGGAACGGCCTCTCACGAGGGGCATCGCGCAGTTCTCCGACGCCGACTGGGCGACCCAGGGGATCGACGGCAACAACGACGGTGTCAAGGACGTCCTGGACCCGGCGGACGCCATACCGTCGCTGGGCAAGAGGATGTGCGAACTCCTGCTGACCGCGAAGAAGCATCCCGGGTTCCGGGGCACTCCCCTGGAACTGGCCCTGGCGGGGCACCGCGTGAGCTGGAAGACGGTCGAGAAGTACGGCGGCGTGCCGCGCGCGAGTGGAGCGGACGGGGAGACGTACGAATACGTCAAGGCCGTCATGAGGTCCTACCCGCAGATGGTCGTCCCGGTCGGCGGCAACGGAGTCGGCGGCTGGACCCTGCCCGTCGAGGGGCCCGCGGGCACCCCGTACCACCAGCGGGGCTCCGCCTGGTCGACCGGACTGCACACCGGTGTCGACTTCGTGATCCCCAGTGGGACGCAGGTCAAGGCCATCGGCCCCGGCGAGGTGGTCACGGCCGGGGCCGGCGGCGACTACGGGAACCAGGTCGTCATCCGCCACGAGGACGGTACGTTCAGCCAGTACGCCCACCTCTCCGAGGTGAAGGCCGTCGTCGGCCAGAGCGTCCAGGGCGGCACGCTCATCGGCTGGTCCGGCGAGACCGGCAACGCCACGGGGCCGCATCTGCACTTCGAGACACGCACGGGGCCCGCGTTCGGGTCCGACATTCCCCCCATCCCGTATCTGCGGACCAAGGGCCTGATCCTCTGAGGGGGGCCGCCTCCTCGCCGTGGCCTTCTGAAAGGCCACGGCGAGGAGGCGGGTGTGTTCAGGAGCGGCAGTGGGGCCGGGCCCTACGTGCCGCTGGTCGTGGCGCGGGTGAAGAACTCGATCTCGGCGATCGAGACCTGCTTGTCGGGGCCCGTGTTGAACGCCGAGCGTATGACGAACCGCACGCTGATGACGTTCTCCGCACGGAACTTCCGCTGCTGGGGGCCGCTCATCTGGTCGAGTTTGATGGGACGCGTGGTCTTCTTCCCGTCGGCCGTGGTGATGATCGCGTCCATACGGTGCGGCAGCGCGGCCTCGGCGAGGTCGGGCGCCTTGGTGGAGATGCCCGAGGTGATGAGGATGTTCAGCAGACGGGTGGGTTCCTGGAAGCGCGCCTCCACCCACTCGCCCTCGGCGGACTGCGAGACGCCGGGGCCCCACCAGCTGTTGCTGACCTTGTCGAAGAGCACCTTCGGCGGGTGTCCGCCGAAGGAACGGGACGCCGCGGCGGAATCCGGGGTGACCTGGGCCCGCTTCGCGAAGTGGTCGCGGGCCGCGTTCCACGCCGTACTCACGTTGAACGCCGCGTAGATCACCAGCCCGAGCGCGAGGCCGTACACGATCCAGGTGAAGATGCGGCCGATTCCCCGGCGCAGCCTCGGGCGTTCGCCCGCCCACGGCGCCGGCCGGTTGCCGAACTGCCCCATCCGGCGCCACCAGGGGCGCCGGGCCTCCGGAACGCCGGGGCGCTCCGCGAGGGACATGCCGCAGCGCCGGCAGAAGTGCCGGTCGGGCCGATTGCCGACCTCGCACCAGTGGCACGGGGGGCCGGTCTCGTCGGCCGGTTCGCCGCCGGGGGCCTGGACCCGGGGGCGGGCCGCGGCGGGCACGCCGGGGAGGACCGGGGCGACTTCCGGTACCGGTTCGGCGGCGCGCTGGTCGGCGACCGGTACGAGCAGCGCCCTGGCCCGCGCGCTCGCGTCCGCGTCCGGCGTCGCGGCCGGAGCGGCGGAGGCCGCCGGGATCGTGGGCAGGGTGTCGTCCTCCTCGGGCGTCACCGTCGGCGGAGCGGTGCGTACGGGTTCGCGCACCGTGTTCGCGCCCGCGGCGTCGGCATCCGCGGCGGCCGGCGTGACCGACCCGGAGTCAGGGCCCGAATTCGCCGCAGCGCGCGGGGTGGCCGGGGTGTCCGCGCCGGGTGGCCGGCCCGCCGTACCCGCCCCCCGGCTCCTCGAGTCCGGGGTCCAGCTCAGTACCGCGCCGCAGCCGTCGCAGAAGGACTGCCCCAGGGGCGGCAGCGTGCCGCACTCGGCGCAGTGACGTGGCTCGTTCCCCGTGCCGCCGGCCCCAGCGGGAGGGGGTGGCGTGGAGGGGGAAGCCTGCTGACTGGTCACCTGTCGGAAGTCCTTTCGGGGGTGGTCACGTGGACCGTGTAAGGCATATGGGCGGGGCGAGCTGCCGCTACGAGGCGCTCCAGCCGGTGCTCGGCGGCGGGGTCGGGCTCCGGCAGCGTGACGGTGACGTGCAGATGCGGGCGGCGCTCGCCGGGGACCGGGCCAAGGGGCCTGGCGTCCCAGGCGGCCGCGCCGCTTTCGGTGATCTCCGGCTCCACGCCGAAGGCGAGCCGCACCGCCTCGGACAGTCCGCGCCGGGTGCCGCGGATGCGGTGCAGCCGTACGGCGGCGGTCACCGCGGCGCGCAGCGCGACCGTCGCCTCCGTGTCCTGCGGGTGGCCGGTGGACGGAGCGGTGAGCGCGGCCTCCGGCAGGTCCCGGCCCACGGTGTCGTCGGCGCTCCCGGCCGTGGTGGGCCCCTCGGTCTCCGCGCCCACCCAGCTGCCGAGCCAGCGGGTGAAGTCCGCGGGCGCGAGCGACGGCGTGAAGTAGGCGTCCAGACAGTCGAGCACGTTGTGCAGCGGCGCGAGTACCTCGTCGAGGCCCGCGACGAAGCGCTGGGCGAGATCGTCGTCGGCGAACACCGCCGGCAGCATCACGCCCAGCGGTGCCGAGGAGCCGAGTCCGTCGACGGAGCCGCGCGTGCTCCCGCCCGTGCTCACGACGCGTCCCCTATCACCCGGACACGGTGGTCGAACGAGAAGACGAGCGCGGGGGGTTCGAGATCGATCCGCTCGGTGGGGTCGCCGCGCTTGCCGCTGAGCGGGTCGGCGGGGTGCAGCAGCACCTCGTCGACCAGTTCCACGCCGGGCACCCGTTGCAGCACCGCGAACACCTCGCCCGCCTGCACCGGGCGGCCGAAGGGCCAGCCCGTGCCGTGGGCTCCCCCGGTCAGCGGGTCGAGGTGGCGGTACAGGGCGTCGTGCGCCTGCCGCCTGACCCGGTCGGTGTCGGTGCCGCGGAAGGCGTGCACCGTCGCGACGACCGTCACACCCTGGTAGAAGGGCGGTCCGACCGCCAGTCGGGTGCCGATCAGGCGCCGCTCGTCCAGGTACCGGGTGATGCGCCCCAGCAGGGCGTCTCCGGGGACGAGTTGCTCGAAGCGCAGCCGGCCACCCGGATCGGACACGGCCTGCGGGACGACCAGCACGCGTACGGCGTGCGCGCCGTGCTCGTCCGGCTCGGCCGCGAGGCACGTGATGCGCGCGGTCTCGGGCGCCGCGCGGCGCGCGAGTTCCTCGTAGTCCCGCAGGGTCACGGCGCGGTCCTGCGCACTCAGCGCGATGGGCGCCCTGCTCTTCGCCTCCTCGACGGTCTCGCCGTCGACCCCGCCGCTCGCGGCCTCCCGGTTGACGACGTCGGAGACGTACGGGATCGAGTCGCGCAGCACCTGGATGGCGCCCCTCGCGACGTTGCCCGCCTTCCCGCCGCCCGTACGGTAGCGGCGGGCCCGGATGGGCGCGCCCTTGGGCGGTACGGCCCCGTACTGGCGCAGAGTGCCGTCCTGCTCGCGAACGGACGGGCCGAAGGCGACTTCGCCGGTGGTCGCGTCCAGGGTGATGTGCCGGTCGTCGGGGCCCGAGGCCGCGAAGTGGCCGACCGTCTCCCAGTCGACCCAGCCGTCGCGCTCGGCGACCTGGAGGAGCAGCGGCTGCGCGTCGCCGACGACGGGGCTGTTGGCCAGCCGCAAGCGGTGTCCCGGCAGCCCGGTGGACTCCCCCAGCGCCTCGTCCCGCACCGTCTCGGCGTGCACGACACCGGTGGTACCGCCGATGCTGAACGCCTCGGCGGAGCGGATGGTGGGCGAGGTGGTGTAGAAGGGCTGGCCCTGTTCCGGCTCGGTGACCCGGCAGCGCAGCCAGCCCGCCTCGCGCCGCCCGGTGCGGGAGAGCGCGTGGCCGCCGGGGACGTGCAGCACGACCTCGCCGGGGCGGTTGAGCCCGCCGGTGGTGTCCCGTTCGACGTCGCAGCCGATCCAGCCGTCGGCGGTCCACGCCTCCCAGGCGAGCGGCGGCTGTCTGGGGTCGACACCGACACCGTCCACCTGGCTGTCGAGCTCCAGGACGACCACGCACTCCGGTACGGCGGCGCTGAGCCCGAACAGCATGCGGTCACCGGGGACCGGCGCCTCCGTGAAGCAGTGCACGTCCTTGGACTCGGCGAGGTCCGAGGTGCGGTCGACCGCTTCCTGACCGGCCGGCTGGACCACGAGGTAGGACAGCTCGCAGGGCACCACCGTGAGGTCGCGCTCGGTGGCGAAGACCACCGCGTCCTCGGTGGGGGTACGCACCGTGGCCACCTCGGTGCCCGTCGCCAGCACGACGGGCTGCTGTTGCGGCGCCGACAGCCAGAACGTGACATCGGCACGCGCCGCGGAGGGAGGGAAGAGCGTGATCCCGATGAGGTCCAGGAACGCGAGGTGGTTCTTCTCGGGCACCCGGTTGAGCCGGTACACGATCTGGTCGGCCATGTGGGCGACCGTCTCGACCAGGGTCACGCCCGGGTCGGAGACGTTGTGGTCGGTCCACTCGGGGGCGCGCTGCTGGATGTAGCGCTTGGCGTCGTCGACGAACTGCTGGAAGCGCCGGTCGTCGAGGTTCGGGGAGGGCAGGGCCATCAGCGGTCGCTTCCAAAGTGCTCGTCGGGCGTGCCGGACCCCTCGGGCCCGTCGTGGGAGGGGATCACGTAGAACGGGAAGACAAGGCTGCGCGGGTTGTTGGTGCCCGTGATCGAGTAGCGGACGTCGATGAAGAGCACGCCCTGTTCGTCACCGGCCGTCACCGTGACGTCGTCCACCTCGATGCGCGGTTCCCAGCGGTCCAGGCAACTGTGCACCTCGTGCTGGATCCGGCCCGCGGTCGCCTCGTTGACGGGGGCGAACACCATGTCGTGGATGGCACAGCCGAATTCGGGGCGCATCGGCCGCTCACCGGGCGCGGTGGAGAGCACGAGTCTGATGGCCTCCTCGACCTCGCGCTCCCCGCTGACCATGGCGATGCCGCCGGTGGGACTGATGCGCAGCGGGAAGGCCCATCCGGAGCCGACGAACTGTTCTGCCATCAGATCACCGGCTTCAGGTTGGAGGTGAGGAGGCCGAAGGACTTGACGTTGACCGCCTTCAGGCCGATGTCGATGCCGGCGGTGATCTGCAGGGAGGCCCCCGCGGTCAAGGACAGCGCGCTCGCCGCGTTGAGGCTCATGCTCGCCGCGTTGATGTTCATCGGTCCGCCGCTGCGGATCGTCAGGGAACCCACCGCGTTCAGCGAGAGGTTGCCGCCCGCGTTGACGGCCACGGCGCCGGTCCCCCGGATGGAGACCTTTCCCTTGCTGTCCACGACGATCTCGGTCTTCGTCCGGTCCAGGTTGATGGTGAGCCGGTTGTCACCGGTGGAGAGCCGCACCCCGCGCTTGAGGCCGACGCTCTGGTCGAGCAGGTCGATACGGTTGTTGCTGCGGTCGGACAGGGTGCGCCTGGTGACCTTCCCGCGCGTCGGGTCGTACACCGGCACGTCGACGGGATCCGGCTTGTCGACGCCGTTGTAGAGGCCGCCGATGACGTACGGGTGGTCGAGGGCGCCGCGGTCGAACGCCACCAGCACCTCGTCGTCCACGTCCGGCGAGATCATGCTGCCGCCCTTGACCCCGCCGAACTGGACGGTCCGGGTCCAGTCGCTGACGTACATGTCGTCCAGCCACGGGAACCTCAGCTTGACCCTGCCCTGCCTCAACGGGTCCTTGATGTCGGTGACCAGGGCGTTGGCGACGCTCGGCAGGCCGGCCGACCCCGCCCCGCCGCCTCCGGAGGTGAGCCCGTACAGCGAACGCCACTGACGGCCGCTGACGTTCAGGAACGTCTCGTAGTGCTCCTGGTCGCCGAAGGTGTGGCGGGCCGCCGTGACCGTGTACTTGCCCTGGAACGGCTTCCCGACGTCCGTGAGGGTGACGGCGACGCCCGGACGCAGGGCGGTGTTGCCTCGCGCCGTGACCTCCACCTCGGCGAAGGAGGAGGTCACGTCGTCCGCCATGGCGTCGGCGGCGTGCTTGACCTCGTCGAGCTTGTCGTAGGGCGTGTCGGTCACGACGAGTTCGGCCGGGCCGAACTTCTTGGACACCTCTGACGGCTTCGTACCGATGACGAATCCCGAGTTGTCCGATGCGGGCGCCTTGGAGACCAGGGGCAGTTTGCTGGTGACGTTCCAGCCGCGCGCCTCGACAGCCGTCACCTGGTCGGCCGAGGTGACCGCAGCGCGGCAGCGCAGGATCTCCTCGCCTCCCTTCAGGACGAGCGCGCCCTTGCCGCCCGGCGTGCTCTCCGGGGGAGCCAGCGCCGCCCGCTGCCGCTTGACGAACTGGAATCTGCCCCTCGAGTTGATGGACATCACCATCTCGTTCTCGTCCGCGAGCCGCTGGACGAAGTCCCAGTCGGTGACGTTGGCCTGACTGATGAACTCGTACTGCCCCTTGGTCCGCTGGGTCTTCCCCATCGGAATGCCGTTCTTGCGGGCCAGTTCGACCGCGATCTCGGTGGCGGTCTTGTTCTTGTACGCCGCCACCCTGCGCTGCCGGAGCATGCGGTGGCCCTTGTCGTAACCACGGATGACGGTGAAGGTACCGGTGCGGTCGTAGTCGGTCTCCAGGGCGGTGACCTCCGCGGTGATCAGCGGCGTGCCCTTGCCGTCCGAGAGGGGCGTGATGACCACCGGCGCGCCGATCTCGACGTTCAGCTTGGCGAGGATGTCCTTCTTGTCGTCACGGAAGGTGAGCTGGAAGGCGCCCGGCACCCCCGCGCCGAAGTCGACGCGGCCCGCCACCAGCTTCTTGTCCTCCGGGGACCTGAGCTTCGTGCCGGCGATCTGCACCGTGAGGACGTTGGAGAAGCCGATGTCGCTCATCCGGCGCCGACCTCTTCCGCGGCCGGAAGCATCAGTTCGACACCGGGCGTCAGCGCCTTCGGGTCGTCGATGTCGTTGGCCTCGGCGATCGTGCGCCACACCGTGGCGTCTCCGTACTCGCGCCATGCGAGGAGCGGGAGCGAGTCGCCGGCCACGACCCGGTGCACCCGGCGGCTGGTGAGCGCGCCGGAGGTGGGGTTCTGGCCGGGCGTGCTGCTCGGGATCTCGTGCAGGTTCACCTGGCAGACGGCCCGGATCGGCATTCCGTTGGTGTTGAAGAGGGTGTACTGGGCCTCGACGGAGCTGACGTACGCGTTGAAGCGGGCAGTGGAGAAGGCACCCCACTCGAAGACCACCCACGGGGTCGACGGCTGCTTCGCCGCGATGCTGGCGGTGGTCGTCTCGCAGCAGGAGAAGAGGGCTTCGACCTTCTTGCGCACGTCGTTGCTGTCCGGGTCGTCGGAGCGGTCGAGGAAGATCTCCACCGTCATCTCCCGGGGCTCGGGCCCCATGAACTCCGGGACGGCACCGTCCCGCACCGCAGCTGTGGGCGTGGTCTTCCACTGGGCTCTGCGGGTCAGCGACAGCTGGGACGGGTTGAAGTCGAAGTTGAACGTCTTCATGAGCGCACCGGGCCTGGTGCTGCTGCCGATCGGCGGCTGGTGGATGGCGAGCGTCGCCCGCACCAGGCTGTCACCGACACCGAAACTGGGAAGTTTCACGGTTTACGCCTCCCCCGCGTCCGTGAATCCGTGGTGGGCGATCTCCAGGACCTCGGTGGCCACGGCGGGGCTCGCCGGGTCGAAGGAAGGACCGCGCCAGCTCACCGGGAGTACGTCGATCAGCCCCCACTGGGCGACCATCGAGCCGTCCGCGCGCAGCGCGGCGATCTGCCCGGTGGGCCGGGTCACCCCCGTGGTGACGGACGAGATCCACTCCGCCACCTTCGCGGTCTCCTCGGTGAGGGGCCGGGTCAGCGTGATGTTGGAGAAGGTGACACGGGACGGCAGCTGCCAGACGAATCCGTTGTTGCCGCCCTCCTGCCGCTGCTCGATCTCGACCTGGGACGAGAGCCCTTCGCAACCGTTGAAGTTGCCCAGGCTCTCACCGTCGATGGTGAGGTTGAAGAAGATGGTGGAGCCTGCGTCGAGTTCCTGGGGCATCCGGTGGGGCCTTCCTGCGGTTCCACGTGCGGTTCGGGGCGGGGGGTTCCGGCGGGGCCGGACGTACGGGGCTTGCGGGCTTGCGGGCTTGCGGGCTTGCGGGCTTGCGGGCTTGCGGGACGGTTCCTGCAGCCCGGTTCTCGCGGGGTCTGTCAGTGGCGTGGGTCGCGCAGTTTGCCGATCCGCTCACGGTCGAGCCGTAGCTCGTTGCGCAGCAGCCGGGTCAGCGGCCCGATCATCCGGTGGACCAGCTCGGCCATCTGGTCCTCCTTCAGTTCACGCGGTTTGAACTGGCTCGTCACGGAGGGCCCGGGCCTGTCCTGGGAGCCCTCGCCGTCGCCACTGCGCTGCACGGCTGCGGACGTCGCGCGGCTCGGTGCGGTCACACGCGCAGGAGCGGGGGCTGATGGCCGGGCCTGGACCGGAACCACGGCCGGGGGCTGAGAGGGCCGGGAAGCCGAGGCGGCGGGCGCCCGCTGCACGGGGAGTGCGGCGGGCGGGGCGGGCCGTGCGGGCGCCAGGGACACCACAGGGCTCCGGACAGGCCGGTCCACGGAGGCGGCCGGGACACCGGAGGCTCCGGGAACAGGGAAGGCTCCGGGAGCGTGGGAGCCGCCGGGAGCCCGGACACCACCGGGGGCGTCCGACACCGGCGTACGGGCGACACCTCCCGGGACGGGCGGCGCCGACGCGGACACGGAGCGCTGGACGACCGGGAAGGCCGCGGCGGCACCGTGGGGACGGTGTCCTCCGCTGCCGCCTTGCACCGGCGCGGACGGCATCGCGGGAGCGGCCGCGGGAGAGGCGGACTGGGCGGCTGTCCGGGGCAGTGGGCGGACGGCGGCAGGGGACGCCGAAGCCGCCGCGGAACGCTGTACCGCAGGCCGCCGAGCAACGGCAGGTCCGGCGGCCCCCGGAACCGCGGCTGCCGTGGCCCCGCTCCGGACGCGTCGCAGACGCACGGCGGCCGGGGCGATCTTCGTCGTCGGCCCGGGGAGGGGCGACTGCGAGGAGCGTGGTGCGGCACCGCGGACGCCCGGCAGCGCCGGTGCCCCGGGAGCGGCCGCGCGCTGCACGGCGGCCGGAGAGCCACCGGGCACCGGGGCTGCGTCGGGTCGCCGCGGGGCGCCCGCCGGAACGTTGGCCACCCCCGCAAGAGGGGTCACGGGCTCCGGCCCCACCGGCGACGGCGTGAACCCGGCGGCCGTGACCGGCCGCGAGGAACCCACCAGGGGGGCGACCGGCATGGGCCGCGACCGCGACACCGAAGGAGCCTCGGCCGACGCCACGGGCACGGCGGAAGCAACGGATACGGCGGGCGACCGCACCACGGACTGCAGGGCACTCGTCGGGGCGGCAGGGGTCCGAGCCGCAGGGGCACCGGAGGCCGGAGCGGGGGCGGGGATCCGTGCCGTGGTCCGGGGCGTGGGCGGTGGCTGGGCCAGGGACGACCGCTGCACAGGCGGCGCGCCGCCCCGACGGCCGGATGCGGGTGTGTCGTTCGCGACGGGCCGCACCGGCTCACGGTTCGCGGAGCCGGGTGCGGGACCGGGGCCAGGTGCGGTGCTGGGGCCAGGTGCGGTGCCGGAGCCGGGTGCGGGACCGGGGCCGGGTGCGGTGCCGGAGCCGGGTGCGGGACCGGGGCCAGGTGCGGTGCTGGAGCCGGGGCCGGGTGCGGGCAGCGACCGTGTGCGGCTCGCAGGCGGGACGGCCGAAGCCGTCCCCGGCCGCCGCACCTGCACGGTGGGCAGTGCCGCCCGCTGCACCGGTGTCGCAGCGGCCGGCCGGGCTGCTCCGGCTCCGCGCGGCACCACGGGCCGCGTCGGGCCCGCCGGCGGGACGACTCCGTCTGCGCCGTCCCCGGCGGATCCGACGAGCGGCCGTACAGGCGCGCCGGGCACCGTCGCACCGGAGGCGCCCGCCGGACCGCCGGCGACCGGAGCGGAACGGCGAACCGCGGCCGGACGCGCTGGTGCCGAAGGGGCGACGGCACGGGGACCGGATGCGGGTACCGGGCCCGGGGCGGGCAGCCGCCGCACCGACGGTTCTCCCTCGGGGCGGGAGGCACCAGCCGTACCGCGCGGCGTCGGCACAGCACCGGGGTCAGTGGTGACCGAGGCGGCGAGCCGCTGCACGGGCGTGGAAACGTCGGCCCTTCGCTCGGTCGAGCCGGCCGCCCTCGCGGAGTTCACACGCGTCGGGACGACAGGCCGCCCAGGGGCGGCGGTGACGGGCACCGGCACCGCGCCGCTCGCACCCGCACCGGAGCCGGAGGGGCTGGACGGGCGGGGAGAGCCGGAGGGACGGGCAGAGCTGGGGGGACGGGAAGAGCTGGAGGAGCCGGAGGGCTTGGAGGAGCCGGCCTCAGGAACCGGGCCGGCCCCGGCTGTCGTCGGCCCACGTCCACTCGGCGCCGCCCCGTCAGCAACAGCGCGCCGCTGTACGGGCAGCGCCCGCTCTGGAGCGGCAGCGGGCGCGGGAGCGGGCCCGGCAGCGGGAGCAACCGGCCCCGGCGCAGGCCGCGCGGGCGGCGACGGTGCGGGCGGCGACGGCGGCGGGGATGCGGGCCGCGACGGCGGGGCGCTCGGCCGGCCGCCAGCCGCCGGTGAACGCTGCACGAGGGGTGTGTGGCCGGGAGCCGGGGCACCGGCCTGCCGACGCGCCCCGGGGGCAGCCGCCGGGTTCGCCGCCTGACCGCCGACAGGCCGGCTCGACGGAGCGCCCAGCCCGGGCCGGACGGCCGGACGTGGCCCGGGGGCGCCCGTTCCCGGCGTACCGGCCCCGGACGTGCCCGGTCCCGACGTGCCGGCCGGGCGCACGACAGCTTCGGGCCCGGCCTCAGGAATCCTGCGTACAGGAGGCGTTCCGCCGTTCCCGCCGCCGCCGGACGCGTGCGCCCGCCCCGACGGCACTCCGCCCCCGGAGATGCCCAGGGGCGTGACTGCCGGCGACTCCGGTGCTTGCGGGGACGGTCGCACGACGGGGGCGGCGATCCCGCGACGCTGCGGCGCCGGGGAGGTCCGCGCCGTCGGTGGCGCCGGGGGCACCACCGGTCCTGACATCGGGGGGCCGAGCAACGAGCGCCGGGGCGGCGCGGAGCCCGCCGGTCCGGCCGCCCGGCCGGGAGCGCTCGCCTCGCGTCGCTGCACGGGGAGTGAGGCGGTGTGAGCCGGACGGGTCCGGTCCGACGGCGGTGCCGCCTGGGGCGCCCCCGTCGGCCCCGGTCGCCGGGGGCCCGGCGGCTCGGTCCGCGCGGAACCGCCGGGGGGCCCGTCCTGGCCTCCCTCCGGGCGCTGCACACGGACAGCCCCGGCCGGAGTCCCGGCGGAGGGCGGGAGGGCAGGGCGGGGAGCGGGAGCCGGAGAAGGGGTGCCGGAAGGCGAAGACACGGACGTCGGACCGGACGTCGCCACGGACACCCGATCGCCTGTCCCGGCTGCCGCCGGGGCAGGCGTCGTCCTGCTCGGCGCCACCGCGGGCAGCACCCTGCGCTGGACCGTGCCCGGGGCTGAAGCCCGGGTCAGCGCCGAGGGCGTGGGCCCCGGCCGGGGCCGGGCGGGAGCGACCCGCGGTCCCAGGGCGCGCTGGACCGCAGGCCCCTGCCAGCTGCCCGGGCCGCCGGCCTCCCCTTCACCGTCGTCGGCTACAGCGGCCGCCGGGTGGAACCTGGCCTCGCCGGGGGCTGCCGGCCCTGAGCCCAGGGGGAACGACACCGTGTCCTTGATGAGCCCGGTCGGAGCATCGTCCAGGACCGCGTGCGAGAGCGTCCCGGAGAAGGAGTGGTTCTGCCAGGCGGCCAGCGAGCCGCCGAAGTCCGCGGACGCGACCGTCTGCCTCGCCGGTGCCCGCATCGCGCGCTGGATCGGCGGCAGACCGGCCCAGTCCCGTCCCCGTCCGGGAGCACCGGCACCGTCACCGGCGGACGGCTCTGGGGCAGGGGCGGGTGCCGTGCCGCCCCCGCCCTGCTCCTGGCCCAGGCCACGGCTCTGGTTCCCGCCTCGGCCCCGGCCCTTGAGCCGGTCGAATATGCCCATCACCGCTCCGTCGCAGCACGCGTCACCAACGTGGCGATCTGCTCGGCATAGCGCCGCCGCTCACGGTGTTCCAAATCCAGGATGTCGTCCAGGTTCCAGTGGAAGTGGTAGGCGATGTACGCGATCTCCTCATGAATCCGGTCGGTCGCGTACGTCACGATTCCCCCAGGCGGCTCCCGCCGAGCTCGACCTCGAACGGCTGCTCGCAGTGCGGGCAGGACACGCCGGCCCTGGTGTGGCCCTCGGCGTTGACCTGACGGTAGAAGTCCTGCAGAAAGGCGAGGTCGGAGGCGAACATGTTCTCCACCACGCCGTCGTGCATGTGTGCCACGGTGCCCAGCTGGGTGATGACCCGGCCGAGCAGCACCACCGAGAGATACGCGGGGTTCTCCTGCACCCGCATGTCCCGCAGCGGGATCAGCTCGTCCCGGGCGGTCGCCAGCCGCATGACGCCCTCGCGATGCACGGTTCCCATGTCGTCCACGTACCCGCGCGGCAGCTCGAACGCGAACTCCGTCCGCAACTGCTGCCGTGCGGGCGGTGCTTCCGCCGGTGCGACGGCCGGGGCCGCCACGTCCGCGGGAGCGGACGTGGCGGCAGCGGCGCCGGTGGCGGGCCTGGCAGGTCCGCGGCGCATTACTCGGTGACCAGCTCTTCGTAGACGATCGTGACGGTCTCGGTCATCACGGAGGCCTCGCCCGCCGTCGCCGCCGCACCCATCACCTTGGTGCACCAGGCGTTGCGCAGATGCTGACGCCTGACCGGGTTGTACTGGTAGTCCATGTAGATGATGCTCGCGTTCTTGCGGGCCGAGCCCATGTCACCGCGCAGCGAGGCGTTGATCCACTCGGTGAAGGCGGTGGACTGCTCCATGCCGCGCGTCACGGTGGTCTCGCCGGCCTTCTTCACGCCGGGCATCTTCTTGGTGATCGGCTGGCCGTTCGCCGAGACCTGCTGGTACTCGATGACGTCCTGTTCCATCCCCACCTCGCCCACGGCGTGGAGGTACTCGACCATGACTCCGTCGATCTGGAGGCCGAAGTTGTGGGTAGTGAGGGCATCACCCTGGGAGAGACTCATGAAAGCCGTTCCTTCTGCTGGTGCTGGGGCCTGTGGCTGTACACGAAATCAAGCTGGTCCGGAGTGTGTGAGGTTCTACTCCTCCAACTCACCGCTGCCGCCGGAGAACTGAGCCAGCCGGAAGATCACGAACTCGGCGGGCTTGACCGGCGAGACGCCGATCTGGCAGATGACCCGTCCCAGGTCCACCGACTCCGGGGGGTTGGTCTCGGCGTCGCACTTCACGTAGTAGGCGTCCTCGGGCGTGGCGCCGAACAGCGCGCCGCTGCGCCACTCCGTCACCAGGAACGCGGAGATGTTCCGCCTGATCCGGGCCCACAGCGCCTGGTCGTTGGGCTCGAACACCACCCACTGCGTGCCGTTGAGGATCGACTCCTCCAGGTAGTTGAAGTACCTGCGGACGTTGAGGTAGCGCCAGGCCGGGTCGGAGGAGAGGGTGCGCGCGCCCCAGACGCGGATGCCGCGGCCGGGGAAGGTGCGGATGCAGTTGACGCCGATCGGGTTGAGCAGGTCCTGCTCGCCCCGGGTGATCTGCATCTCCAGGTCGACAGCGCCGCGTACGACCTCGTTGGCGGGGGCCTTGTGCACGCCGCGCTCGGAGTCGTTACGGGCCCAGATGCCGGCGACGTGGCCGCTCGGCGGGATCAGCCGGGTCTGGCCACCGGCCGGGTCGAAGACCTTGATCCACGGGTAGTAGAGCGCCGCGTACTTGGAGTCGTAGTTGGACGTCTCCTGACGCCACACCCGGATCTGCCTGGCGTTGAGGCCGGGCGGCGGGTCGATGATCGCCAGCCGGTCGCCCATCAGTTCGCAGTGGGCGATCAGACCGAGCTGGACGGCCTTCACGGCCTCCAGGTCGATCGCGCCACGCTGGTAGGCGGCCATCAGGTCGGGGACGGCGACCATCGAGATCTCGTCCACCGCTTCGAGACCGCCGAAGCCGGTGCGGTCCGAGGAGTCACCCAGGTACTCGGCGATGCCGACCGACTCGCCCTCCGCCGCGTCCGGGACCGCGGGGGTCTGCGCGGCGACGGGCGCCTCGAGCGCGACCGTCTGGTTGTCGGGGCGGGCCAGTTGCGAGGCCGCGGCGCCCTCCAGCACGGAGATCAGCTTGGAGCGTTCCCTGACCTGCGTGACCACGTAGTTGCGGGCGCTCTTCTTCGCCGAGACGTCGAAGGTCTCGACGGGCTTCGCACCGTCCTTGACGACCAGCCGGAAACGCTCGGCGGGGCCCTCGCCCTCGGCATCCGTGACCTCGACGCTGAGGGTTCCGCTCTCGCCGGGCGCGACGGCCGAGACCTTGAACGTACCCAGAGCCTGGGGCTCCCCTGCCGTCAGTGCGGCGGGCGCGGCGGCACCGCCGGCGACGGCCGGCCGGCCGCGCTGTCCGCCGACCGGGTCGGTGCCCTCGCCGGCCGCGCCCGTCACTCCGCCGGGCGCTCCGCCCACCCGGACCACGTAGGCGGCGGACCCTCCGTTGTTGAAGAAGCCGTACACCGAGTGCGCCAGGAAGTAGCCGTCGGTGAACTCGCCGAAGGAAGCCACGTACTGGGTCCAGTTGGTGACCAGCGTCGGCTCGTTCAGCGGACCGTCGGGCGCCAGCCCGACGAATGCGGCCACCGAGGTGCCGACCCCCTCGATCGGACGAGAGCCGCTGGCCACCTCTTCCACGTACACGCCCGGCGACAGGTAAGACGGCATGCTCTGCTCTCCTCGGGGTACCGATACAAGACCAGACTCACCTTCGCGGCTCGGACACAACCGGGTAAACGTCCTCCAGTGCCTCATCAAGGGCACCGAACCTGCCCCCAGGGGCACGGGGAGAAGACCTCGAGGCCGTCTCCCGCCACCAGGGCCCATGGTGGGACGTGACGGTGCGGCACCGGCCGCCGCACCCTGGAGTGCGGGCGGGGCGCGCCCCCGCACCGCTCGAGCGGAGTCGCACGCGAGGGGGTTCGGGGGCAGCGGGCGTTACCTTTCGGGCAGCGGCACTACCCTGCGGCCTCTGACATCGCCTCTCCCGCGGGCAGTAGCGTCCGTCGGGTGACCACCTGGACATCTCTGGAGCCCGCCTCGACCACCGTCGACCCGGGCAGCAGCACCACCGTACGACTACGTCTGCGCAACACCGGTGACGTCGTGGACGAGTACCGCTTCGAGGCGGTCGGCGACGTCGCACCGTACGTCTCGGTGGAACCGCCGTCCATCAGGCTCTTTCCAGGTACCACCGGAGTCGTGGAACTGACCTTCGCCCCGCCCCGCACCCCGGACGCGACCGCGGGACCGCACCCGTACGGTGTCCGCATCCTGCCCACCGAGCACCCCGAGGCAACCACGGTCGCCGAGGGGAACGTCACCTTCACCACGTTCATGGAGGTGCGGGCCGAGCTGGTCCCGCAGACCGTCAAGGGACGCTTCAGGGGCCGGCCCAAGCTGGCCGTCGACAACCTCGGCAACACCGTGCTCACGGCGTCGATCGGCGGCGGCGACAAGTCCACCGACGACCTCTCGTACGACATCGTCCCGTCCAACGTCCAGATCGAACCCGGCCGCGCCGCCTTCGTCGACGCGACTCTCAAGCCCCGGCAGATCACCTGGGCGGGACAGAAGCAGGAGAGGCCCTACGAGCTGTCGGTGCGGCGTTCGGGGTTCGAGCCCCTGGCGGTGAACGGGACGTACGTGCAGCGCAGTTTCCTGCCGCTCTGGATGATGACCACGCTGAGTCTGCTGCTCGCTCTCACCATCACCGGCCTCGTGCTCTGGTTCACCTACAAGGCACCGGTGCGCACCCTCGCGAAGGAACAGGTCCAGAAGGTGGCGGCCACCGCGCTTCCGGAGGAACCGCCGGAGCAGCCCACCCAGAAGCCCACTCAGGACACCGAGTCCTCCGAGGAGCCCGGTGGGTCGGACGGCGGCGGGGGCGGCGGAGGAGGGCAGGAGGAGAAACCCGAGAAGGAGGAGAAGAAGGTCGAGCGGGGCCCGCTCCCCCTCACGTCGGAGGACGAACCGAACCTCTTCGTGCAGTTCGCACAGGTACGGCTGACCGTGGGGGCGGGCGGCTGCAAGCTGACCGCCGAGCACACGGTGGGCAAGCTGGACGCCGCGACCGTGAAGGCGCTGAAGTGCTTCCAGCAGTCCAACAAGTCCTCGTACGGATCCTTCAGTACGCTGGCGGAGAGCGACGGGCTCGGGAACCTGGGCCGCGCCACCATGACCGCGCTCCTGGCGTCGCACTTCGTCGACGCGAAGACGGTGCCGCTGAGTCTGGACGAGTCCAGCCCGGAGGTCCCCTGGGTGCGGAACATACTGCTCTGGGGCACCCAGGCCGAGATCGATGACGGCGACCTCGCCACGACGGTCAAGTACACGAAGGCCAACATCGACTACCTGCAGAAGCACGTGCAGCTCAAGGAGAAGCCGACGCAGGGCCTCATGGACAGGATCAAGGAGTACCAGGGCCAGTTCGCGGCCGAGAAGACCGGGGTCCTCGACGAGCTGACGCTCAACAAGACGAAGGTGGGCTGGATCAACGGGCAGGACGAGCCGGGCACGGTGACGGCCGAGGACTGGCCCCCGGCGCTTCCGGCTCACCAGGACGCGTCGTCCAGGACCAGCCGGCCCGCCTTGCGGTATTCGCGCTGGGCGCCCGCCAGCAGATCCGCCGTCGACACGCCGTCGCCGCGGCCCGCCGCCGCGTACGCGGCCGTGACGACCGCGCTGCGGATCGAGCCGCCCGCCAGCTCGAAGTCCGCCGCGCAGGACGCCGGATCGATGTCGTCGGCGCACGGGACATGGGCGAGGCTGTGCCACCAGAGCGCCAGGCGCTGTTTCTCGTCGGGGAAGGGGAAGTCGACCACCAGGTCCAGCCGGCGCGTGAAGGCGTCGTCGATGTTCGAGCGCAGGTTGGTGGTCAGCAGGGCGATGCCGTCGAACGACTCCAGACGCTGGAGGAGGTAGGCGCTCTCCATGTTCGCGTGGCGGTCGTTGGAGCTGCTGACCTCGGAGCGCTTGCCGAAGACGGCGTCCGCCTCGTCGAAGAGCAGCACCGCGTCCGTACGGTCGGCCTCGGTGAAGATCCGCTCCAGGTTCTTCTCCGTCTCACCGACGTACTTGTCCACGACGGACGGCAGCTGTACGACGTAGAGATCCAGGCCCAGCGCACCCGCGACCACCTCGGCGGAGAGCGTCTTGCCGGTGCCGGAGTCGCCCGCGAACAGCCCCACCACGCCCCGCCCGCGCCCGCCGCCCGCGCTCAGCCGCCAGTCGCCGAGCACCCGGTCGCGGTGCTGGGCCCGGAGGACCAGTTCCCGTAGCTGCGCCAGCGGGCCCTCGGGCAGCACGAGGTCGCTCCAGCCGACGTCGGGCCGGATACGGCGGGCGTGCCGTTCGAGACCGGACGCGGACTGCTGCCGGGCCGCGAGCCGCAGATGTGCGGCGGACAGCTCCGTACCGTCGAACGCGGCGAGGTCCAGTGCCGCGCGGGAGGCGCGGTCGATCCCGCCGGGCCCGAGCCGGTACGCGGCGACGACCGGCGCCAGGTCGAACTCCGGTTCCTCGCCGAGCGCCGCCCGCCAGGCGTCGATGTCGCCGGCACGCTGCCGGGGCGCGTCCAGCACGACGGGGTCGCGCCCCCTGTCGCACCACTGCGGGTCGTACGGGCGCGGGTCCGCGAGCAGCACCGGGACGTCGTTCACCGCGAGCGCCCGGATCAGCTCCTCGGGCCTCTCGGGCAGCGAGGACACCACGATCGCCCGGCCGGTCAGCCTCGCCTCGCGGAGCAGTTCCCGGTACGGGAGGCGCTCCCCCGCCGTGCGTTCCACCGGCGCGTCCTCCTCGGGACGGTGGGCCACCGTGCTTTTCCCCGGGGCGAGATGCAGGGCCGGGACACCGGCCGCGCCCAGGGCCACGGTGGCGAAGGCGAGCCCGTCTCCGTCGCGGTGCTCACGCAGGTAGACCGTGAGCGGACGCGCCGAGAGCTGCTCGGCCAGCCTCCGTACCAGCGGGTCCACGCCGTCCGCCCCGCCCGTGCCGGTCGCACCCTCCGGGCTCTCCGCGTCCTCCGCGTCCGCTTCCGCGGGCAGGAACGGAAGCAGGCGTACGGTCCCGAGCAGCGCCGGGTCCGGGGTGTCGTCGCCGAGCAGGTGGGCCACGACCCGGTCGGGAACGCGCAAGGAGCGGCTGAGGAAGGGGCGTTCGGGATCGTCCATCTCGATCAGTCCGCGCGTGAGCAGACGCGCGGCCGGATGGAACCGGGCCCGTCCCGCGGCGGAGTGCGTGGGCACCCCGCACAGGTCGAGCGCGAGCGCGACGGTCGCCCGGCGGCGTGTGACGTCGTCGTTGAGGTAGCCGTACAGCGACTCGAAGGTGCGGTCCAGGTCGGGCGCCAGCGCGATCAGCAGGATCTGGGTGTCGAGCGGGCTGAGCTCCAGCCAGTGGGCGAGCCAGTGGAGACGGTCGTCGTCGGGCGGCTCGGAGGGCTCGGTCTCCTCCGGCGTGTCCCGCGTCTCCGACGTCTCCGGCTCCTCCGTGGTCTCCGGCTCCCCGGACCCGTCCGGCTCGTCCGGCTCGACCCGGCCGGAGGGAGAGGCGCCCTCCGTACTCCGGGACAGCAGGTGCCGTACCGCGTCATCCGTCAGGTACATCCCGCGCATCGGGTCGGTGGCCGTCGGGTCCGTGGCGCTGCGGTGCTCGACGAGGAAGGCCACCCGCTCGCGCAGATCTGCGAGCCGTTCGAGCAACGGGGAGGCGAAGTCACTCACTTCCGCTGCTCCCGGAGCGTTCCTGTCGCGCCGTGCTTCTGCGCGAAGTCCTCCTTGGCGGCGCCGACGCTATCCTCGCTGTGGTAGCGCACGGGACTGTCGTCGGGCCGGCCCTCCGTCCCACGTACCTGGACGCCGAGCCCTTCCGTGACGGGCGGACCGACCCTGTACTCGGGGTAGGCGAGGAAGGGCGCGGTGATCACCACGTCGAGCGAGGGTTTGAGTTCACCGCCGAGCGCGGACCAGATGTCCGCGAGTGAGCGCGCCTCGGTGTGCAGCCCCGCGACGGTCAGCGGGACGGAGAGGCCCAGTCCGGCGAGTGTGCCGGTCAGGTCCTCCGGGGGGAGGATCTCCTTGGGCAGCAGCGTGTGCAGTACGGCGGAGAGCATCCGATGTTCGTCCTGCGGGCGCTTGGTCCAGGCCGTGACGAGGTACGAGAGCCGGAACCAGCGTGGCGGCTGGTGCTGTTTGAGGACGATCCCTTGCTCGTCGCGCAGCGACATCTTGCCGCGCTGACGCCGCTTGGTGTCCTCGCGGATGTCGTAGAGATACGCGTCGATGGTCGGGGCGTTCCGCCGGGCCGCCCAGTCGCGCGTCGGGGCGTCGAAGGTGACCTCGACGTCGGACCCGGCGAAAGCGCCGCGGGTGAGCAGCCCTCTCAGGATGTCATCCACCTCGTGGATCACGGTCGTCCTGCCCTTCACCGTCGCTGCCTGTCACAGCTCCGCTCGTCGCCGAACGGACCGCCACGGAACGACCTGTCCTGTATCAACCTGTCACTGCGCCCGGCCGGACCGTCCGTGGCCCGGCCCGACGCGGGCAGGCCTCGGAACGGAGCGCCCCAGTCCATCGTCGCCGTCAGGCCGCCCGCCCCGCGAGGCGCACGGGGGACGGCCGGGGGGCAGTCCCGCTACCCCCGCGTCACCCCGGTCCTGCCCTCCGGGCCCTTGCGTCGGCGTACGGACCGTCAGATGTAGCCTTCCCGCAAGGCATATGCCACGGCGTGGGCACGGTTGCGGAGCTGCAGCCGGGTCGTCAGACCGTGCATGACGTTCTTGACCGTGCGTTCGGAGTACGACAGTTTGCTGGCAATCTCTCCGGTATCCATTCCCTCGGCCACCAGCCGGAGTACGTCGACCTCGCGGGGCGCCAGACCGGATGCCGTGGCGCCCGAGGCGCCGGCCGCGCCCCGCTGCAACGTGCCGACCTGGGCCATCAGCCGCCCCAGCAGGTCCGAGGGCAGATCTCCGTCGCCCCGCGAGGCCGCCAGGACCGCCCGGAGAAGGCGGTGGCCGGTGGCCTCGCGCCGCCAGACGATCGCGCCGACGCCGTACTCGATCACCTGGAGCAGCTCCACCTCACGGATCAGGCTCGTGACGAGGACGGTCCTGGTGCCGTCGGCGCGTGTCAGCCGCCTCAGCCGCGACAGCGTGGGTTCGTCCAGGGCCTCGGCCAGCAGGACCGCGACCGTGCCCGGCCGGCCCGCGCCCTCGTCGATCAGTTCCACCTCGGAGTGCCGGCGGAGCTGGCTGACCGCTCCGTCCAGGGACAGCGGGTCCGACGCGTGGACCTCCACGGGGATTCTGACCGGGAGCCGACCAACCATGCCTGTACGTCCTCGCGTCTTGCCTCATCGGAACGAAGCGTTCCTGCTCCTCCCATCCTTCCTTCGCCGAAAGGACGGCCACAACGTGGCCCACCACGAGACCGACCACGAGATCGGAGGGAAGTCCTTATGAGGGCGTTATCGGGTCAGCCACGGCCCCGTCCACCGGTCACGGCCCCGCCATCGGCCCTCAACCCCGCCTCCGCCGGACTGCTCGAACGCGAGTCCGCGCTGGAGCTGCTGGCAGCGGAGGCCGACCGGGCCATGGGCGGATCCGGCCGGCTGGTCCTGTTCCGCGCGCCCACGGGTACGGGCCGCAGCGCGCTGCTGGAGGCCGCCGCCGGACTGGGCGCGGGCCTCGGCATGCGGGTCCTGCGGGCCCATGCCTCCGCCGAGAGCTCCGGCATCCCCCTCGCCCTCGTCACCCAGCTCTTCGGCCCGCCCCGTCGTCCCGCCGGCCTCCAGGTCCCCACCCCGAGGAGCCCGCACCACGTCCGCCACCCGTCCCGCCTGTGGCGGCTGCTGGGCGAGTACGCGGCCGAGTCGCCCGTGCTGGTCGCCGTCGACGACGCGCACCTCGCCGACCAGGCCTCCCGTCGCTGGCTGGCCGAGAGCGCCCGGCAGCTGACCGGGATGCCGGTCCTGATGGTGGTGACCGAGCGCGGGCAGTACGACATCGCCCCACCGGCACCGGGCCTCGCGTACTCCCTGCCCCCCGGCGTGGTCAGGATGCACGCCGTGGCCCCGCTGAGCCGTCCCGCCGCCGAGGAGCTGGTACGCGGTGTCCTGGGCCCGGACACCAGCGACACCTGGGTTGACGGCTGCGTACGGGCGGGGGCGGGCAACCCGCTGCTGCTGCGCGCGCTGCTCGACGATCTTCGGGCGGTCTTCCCGCACGGCGGCCGTGCCGGTGGAGCGGACGACGGCTGCCCGGAGCCAGGGCTGCCCGAGAACTGCGCCGAGCTGTACCCGGGGGCGTTCGTGGCAGCGGTCTCGTGGTGGCTGAGCAGCACCGGCCCCGAGAGCACCACGGTGGCCCGCGCACTCGCCGAACTGGAGGACTCGGCGCGGTACTGCGAGGGGAGGAAGGACGAGGAGGAAGGGGGAGACGCATCCCCAGGCGGTCCCGGGTCGCCCGGTGCGCGCCCTGGGGACGCCGTGCACGGCGCCCTCTGCCCGGGCCACGACCTCGGCGACGATTTCGGCGACTTCCTCTCCGAACTCACCCGTGCCGACCCCGAACGCGTGAGCGGCTGGATCGCCGCGATGCTCCGGCTCGGCCTCCTGCGCCGGACCCCTGGCACCGGCGTCCCGCGCTTCGCGCACCCTCTGCTGCGCGGAGCGGTCCTCGACGGCTGGCCCCGCTCGCAACGGCAGGCCCTGCACCTCCGCGCGGCCGAGCTGCGCCGACGCCGGGGGGACGGTGTCGAAGCGGTGGCCGGGCATCTGCTGCACACCGCCCCAGGCGGCCCGGCGCGCTTCGCCGAGGACCTCCTGGACGCGGCAGCCGACGCGTCCAGGGCGGGCAGGACCGGCGCCGCCGCACACTATCTGCGCCGAGCGCTGGACGAACCGATGCCGCGCGAGCGCCGGGCCGCGGTGCTCACGGAGCTCGGCGAACTGGAGTTCGCCACCCTGCGGACCGGCGGCATACCCCGGCTGGCCGAGGCGCTGCACCTCCAGGAACAGCCCAGGGACCGGGTACTGGCCGCGGTCAACCTGGGCAACGTCCTGGCCCACCGGGGCAAGCCGCACGCCGCGCTCGACGTCATGCGCGATCTGGGCGCCCTGGACGGCGAACCCGTCCTCGCCCGTACGATCGAGACGGCGTCGGCCTTCTTCTCCGACCACGACCCCGAGATCCGGCGGGCCGTCTACACCCGGCTGCGCGAGCGTGCCGAGCGCTCCCCGGAATGGATCAGCCCGGCCCTGCGTGCCCTGCTGATCCGGTACGAGGCGACGGCCGGGCTGCTGTCCGCCGAGTCCGCCATGCGGCAGGTCCGGCGGCTGCTGGCCTCCCCGGAGGATCCGCTTCTGGTGCCCTACCTGCTGAGTACGGCCGCCGCCGTGGCGCAGTGGGCCGACGCGTCGGACGACGCCGAACGAATCATCAGGACCGCGCTGTCCGAGCACTGGCTGTCGCCGCTGCACCCCGTCCACCGGTCGCTGCTCAACACGCGGGTGGACACCGCTGCCGCACGCGGCCGTTACGGGTGGGTGCTGGAGGAGACCGCCGACAGGCTCCGGGCTCCGGGCGACTCGCCCCGCACGGGTGCGAGCAACTTCCTGGCCCACCGCGTCATCGCACTCGTCGAGTGCGGCCGCTCCGCCGAGGCCGAACGGCTCATCGCCGGTGTCAATGTCAAGGAAACGCAGGACGGTTGGGAGCAGAATCGATTCCTCTACGCGCGTGGCGTCCTGCGTGCGTCGGCCGGCGATCCCGCGGGCGCCCTGGACGACTTCCGGGAGTGCGGCAGGCGCCAGCTCGGCCGTGACGTGGAGAGCCCTGTCGTCACACCGTGGCGCTCGGCCGCCGCCGAATGCCTTCTCCTGCTGGGGGAACCGGCACAGGCCCTCGCGCTCGCCGAGGAGGAGAACCGGTACGCCGCCGTATGGAACACGCCCCGGGTCCGGGGCCGCGCCCTGCGCGTCCTCGGCGCGGCCACCGGCGGCGGGCGCGGTCTCGAACTCACCGCCGAGGCCGTGGGCGTCCTGCGCGGCACATCGCTCGACGTCGAGCTGATCCCCGCACTCATCGCCCACGGCGTCCAGCTCACGGCAGCCGGACAGCCGCGCAGTGCACGACCGCTGCTCAGGGAGGCCGCGACGGCGGCCGAACGACTGGGCGCGGTCCGGCTGTCCGGCAGCGCGGAACTGGCGCTGCGCGCCAGCGGCGCCCGCCGCGGGAACACCTCACTCACGGGCCGTGACTCTCTGACCGCGGGCGAACTCCGCATCGCCACGCTCGCCGCCGACGGCCGGACGAACGCCGAGATCTCCGAACTGCTGCACCTGGCACGGCGTACCGTGGAAACCCATCTCACCAGTACCTACCGCAAACTCGGCATACGACGGAGGGGTGACCTTCCGGCCGCGCTGAACAGCACTGCGGGTGGCCCCACTTGACCGGACCGGCAGGCCTGCGCGCAGAGCGGGGGCCGAGCGCCTGCCTGCCCGTCCGCCCGGATCCGTCCCGGCCGCGGGGCTTGCCCTCACGGCCCTGCCGCTCACCCGCCCACACCCGGGTTTCTGCCCTCGCGGACCTCCCGCGGCCGGCACCGGCCGGGTAACCATTCTTGATCAGGCGTTGAGTGGCGAGGAGTACCGTGCGCGCATACAGAACACAGGTCGAGCAGGCCGGTGGCCGGGAGAACGGCCGCCGCGCGGAAGCACCGACCACGTTCGCGCAACGCGTTCTGGCTCTTCAGCGCGCGGCGGGCAACGCGGTCGTGGCCCGCGCCGTCGAGGAGGAGCTGCACGAGCACGGCGCCGCTTGTGGTCATGAGACCGCCGAGCAGCCGCCCGCCGGCACGTCGTCCGTCCAGCGGTCGTCCGTGGTCGACGCCGTCCGCTCCCCGGGCCGTCCGCTGGACTCGCGCCTCATGGAGAAGGCGGAGCAGGGCTACGGCATGTCCTTCCGCCATGTGCGCGTACACAGCGACCCGGTCGCCCAGCGCTCGGCGACGGAGCTCGGCGCCCGCGCCTACACCACGGGCCATGACATCGTCGTCGGCCCGCAGGGCGCGGATGACGAGACGATGTTCCACGAGCTCGACCACGTCCGCCAGCAGTCCCTGGGCCCCGTCGCGGGGACCGACAACGGGTCGGGGGTGGCGGTCTCCCACCAGGACGATCCGTTCGAGCGCCATGCCACGGCGAACGGCAGGAGGATGGCCCAGGGGGCCATGCCCGACCTGTCCGGCCCCGGATCCGGCGCCTCCGCCGGGACGGCCACGCCCGCTCAGGACAACGGCGGCGGTATCACGGTTGCCCGCATGATGGCCGGCGGGGGCCGCAGGATGCACAGGAGGGACCGCGGCCAGATGTTCGAGATCACCGGCGAGCGCGGCCCGATCGTCGGCAGGTACGTCAAGTCCTCGGACGGCATGGAGATCTTCGACACCACACAGGGGCGCATCGAGGTGCACCCCACGCAGATCATGGGCCCCCGTGCCACGGTGGGCGGCCTGCACCCGCAGGGCCGGACCCGCCCGCCCGAGGAGAATCTGCACGACCGGGACCAGATCCTCCTCTCCGAGGCGGACCTGTCCGGGGTACGGGCGCGGGTGCGCCGGGACCCCAGCCAGGCGGGCAGGATGGCCGCCACGACGTACGAGGAACGGCCCGACTACCAGGAGTACGAGAACAACCGCGAGGACCTGCGGCGACTGGGCGTCCCCGTCCTCAACGACGTCGACCTGAGCCGGCCCGAGGCCGCCGGACGCCTCAGCGGTGTCGGCCCGAACGCCAACATGCACTTCCAGATGCCGCGCGTGCCACGGGGAACCCCCGGCTACTCCACCCAGGAGCTCATCAGGGACACCGGCCGGCTTCCCGCACGCGCCGGCCGCGACGACGTGACGGTGAGCGTCACCACGCCCCATCCGTCCAGGTACGGAAAGCCCGGGACGCACAACGGCTTCTACGGCATGGAGAACCGGAAGGCCGTGCCGGAGGGCATGAGGTTCGCCGGTGAACAATCCGACGACGACGCGTACCTCGAGGAGTACGGCTACGGTCACCGGCAGTCCACCAAGGACGTGGGTGCCGCCGTGGCCGATCGCCGGAAGACCTACCGGATGGAGCCCGACCGGCGCAGCAACAGCCCCGAGGAGGATCCGGACCCCGCGTACCGCAGTCGGAGCAAGAGCAGGAGCCGCACGAGCCAGGCTCCTCCGCGCCCCGCCCGCCGGCACAGGTCGAGGCCGCCCCTGAGCACGACGGGCCGCCGTCCCCCCGCCCCCGAGCCCGTCAACTACGCCGCGGTGGAGGACGAGGACGAGTACTTCGGCAGTCAGCAGCCCGAGACCAGCAGTCGTCGGCACCGACGCGGCAGTGTCGCTCCGAGCTACCTTGACGACTCCGCGGACGAGAGGACGTCGCGGAGGAGGAGCCGGCGCCCCGTCGACGTGGAGGCCTTCGAACCCGAACCCGAACGGGAGCGCAGCCGCAGCCGCAGGCGCAGGTCGAGCCGCGCGCCTTCCGGCATGACGAGCAGCCGCCCCGTCGACCTCGGCGACGCCGTCTCGTACGGAGCCGGGCCGATCGACGACGAACCCCGGCGGGAGCGCAGCCGCAGCCGCAGGCGCAGGTCGAGCCGGGCGCCTTCCGGCACGTCGAGCAGCTATCCCGTCGACCTCGGCGACGCCGTCTCGTACGGGTCAGGGCCGATCGACGACGAACCCCGGCGGCAGCGGGGACGCAGCCGCAGGCCCTCGTCCTCCCGGGCGCCTTTCATCACCGACAGCGGTCGTAGTACCCGCGCCCCCGTCAGCTATGCCGAACCGGAGTGGGACGAGGGCTTCCAGGACAACCCCTTCGCTCCTGAGCCCCGCCGGGAGCGCGGGCGCCGGTGAGGCCGGCCGGCCCGGAGGGGAGGCCGTGCACGGTCCCGGGCCATGGGACGCCCCGAGGCGGGGAAGGCGAGCAGGCATGAACATCACGGCGTTGGCGCGCAGACGGCGATGGGCACCGCTGCTGGCGGTCGTCCCCCTCCTGGCCGGGTGCGGCGGAGGCGGGGACCCCGGCGGACGACCCGGTGGTGCACCACCTGTCCTGGGCCGGGGAACGCACCTGGTGCTCACGACGGACAACGGCGTGCGCCTGCGGCCGGCCGACGGCGACCGGGCGGTCACCGGAGCCGGGATCGTCAGCCGTTGGTCCCACCGGGACGACACCTGGGTCCTCGATCTGTCATGCCCGCAGCACGAAGGGCACGGGGATCACGGCGAAGGGCCGTGCCCGCGCATGCCCGCGATCGGCGTTCCCGCAGGCGTCTCCGTCACGGTCACCGCCAGGAACGCGGGCATCGACGCGGTCGGCATGTCGGCGGGGCTGGACCTGACCACCGTGAACGGGGACGTGACCGTCACCCGGTCCGGCTCGGGCGATGCCGCCGTCCGCCTCGCGACCCGCAACGGCTCGGTGCACACGGGCGCCCTGCGCTCGGAGCGCCTGCACGCCGAGACCGTCAACGGGGACGTGACGCTCGGCAGCGCGACCTCGCCGTCCCGTCTCACCGCCGCCACGACCAACGGCTCGGTGCGGGTGGCACTGCCCCAGGACGCGCCCGCCTACGACATCGATGCCGCGTCGCGGAACGGCCGGACCGCTGTGGCCGTGCCCGCCGCCGGGAAGGGCGGCGGGCACGGCATGACGCTGACCACCGTCAACGGGGACGTCACCGCCACGCGCGGCTGAGACCTCTCAGGGGTGCTCCCCCGGGCCCTCGGTGTTCGGCGCGAGACGGGTGGGCGAGAGGGCGGTGTCCTCCTCGCCCGGCTCCAGCAGGGTGGCTGCGGCGCCCACGATGAGGGGGTCCGGTTTGCCGACGGCGTCGATGTCCTTCGCCGTGTAGTCGATGCGCGCGAGCAGGCTGCGCATCGCCTCCAGGCGTGCCCTGCGCTTGTCGTTGCTCTTCACGACGGTCCACGGCGCGTGCTCGGTGTCGGTGGCGCGGAACATGTCGATCTTCGCCGTGGTGTAGTCGTCCCAGCGGTCGAGGGAGTCGACGTCCGTGGGCGACAGCTTCCACTGACGCACCGGGTCGACCTGGCGGATCGCGAAGCGGGTGCGCTGCTCGGCACGGGAGACGGAGAACCAGAACTTCACCACGATGATCCCGTCGTCGACGAGCATCTGCTCGAACTCCGGGCACTGCTTCAGGAAGAGTTCGTACTCGGGCTGGCTGCAGAAGCCCATGACGCGTTCGACTCCGGCCCGGTTGTACCAGGAGCGGTCGAAGAAGACGATCTCGCCGGGGGCGGGCAGGTGGGCCGCGTACCGCTGGAAGTACCACTGACCCCGCTCACGGTCCGTCGGCTTGTCCAGGGCCACGATGCGCGCGCCACGCGGGTTGAGGCGCTCGGTGAAGCGCTGGATGGTGCCGCCCTTGCCGGCCGCGTCCCGCCCCTCGCAGACCACGACGACCCGCGCCCCGGTCTCCTTGGTCCACCGCTGGAGCTTGAGCATCTCGATCTGGAGGATGCGCTTGACCCGCTCGTACTCCTTGCGGCGGATCTTGACGTCGTACGGGTAGTTCTCCCGCCACGTCTTGATCGGCCGGCCCGCCTCGTCCAGCAGTATCGGCTGCTCCGGCCTGCTGGTGTCGACGGTCAAGCCGTCCAGCAGTTGCTTCTCCACCCGGTCACGGTCCATCGGCTTCAGCTTCCCATCCGTTCGTGCCCCGCGCCACCAGGTGGCGAGGGACGCGAAGTGTCCGACCTCGCCTACCTCATCTACTCCGCGAAGAGCGGAACAACCTTCTCCGGGCGTGAACGGTCGAGAGCGCCGAGTCCGTGGCGAGCGCCTGGCCCGCCCGGACGCGTCCGGGACGGCGGCACGCGGTGGTGCGGTTTCCTCGGCCCCGCTTGCCGCCCCCGGGACGGGGCGCACCCGCACACATAAGTAAGGTGAACCTAACAGTGCCAGGTCAGCGATCCGCTGCTGCCGCCCCCACGAGGTTCGGAGTACCCCTTGTCGAACGCCGCGCCCGCGACCGTCACGGCCGCCCCCGTCGGCACCGCGGATCCCCTGGCCGGGGCCGTGCCCCTGCGGTCGGCCGAGCAGCTGCGGGAGATCCTGGGCGAGCCGTGGCCGATCGTCATCGAGAAGGTCCACGACGAGCTCACCGAGGCCGACCTCGACCTGCTGGCCCGCGCGCCGTTCTGCGCCGTGTCCACCTCGGACGCCGACGGCAACTGCGACACCTCCCCGCGCGGCGGGGAACCCGGCTTCACCCGGGTCCTGGACCCGCGCACCCTCGTGCTGCCCGACCTGCCGGGCAACCGGCGCGGTGACAGCTTCCACAACATCCTGTCCAACCCGCATGTGGGCCTGCTGTACCTGATACCGGGCGTGATGACGGTCCTGCGGATCAACGGCCGGGCCCGCGTCCTCACGGACGCTCCGGTCTTCGACGAGATGAAGGTCAGGGGCCGCCGCCCCGACCTCGCCCTGGTCGTGGACATCGACGAGATCTACCTGCACTGTCCGGCGTCGCTCAAGCGCTCGGGCGTGTGGGCCCCGGAGACCTGGGAGGAGCAGCCGGCGAAGAAGTCCGGAGCGGGGACGCCCCGCTAGAACCCGCCCCCGTCGAAGCCTCCGCCGCCTCCGAACCCACCGCCGTCGCCGAAGCCGCCACCGCCGAATCCGGAGGAGTCGAAGTCGGAGCCGGAGACGTCGCCGCCGCCCCAGTCGCCTCCCCCGCCTCCCCCGAAGTCACCGCCGCCGTACTCCCCCGCGTACGCCGGGGTGGCGAGCATCGAACCCAGCATGGTGCCGACCAGCAGGCCCGGGAGCAGGCCGCCGCCGAAGTAGCCTCCGGCCCAGGGGCCGTAGGCCGGACCCGCCTCCCAGTAGGGGCGCCGTCGGCCGTCGCCGACGTCCACCGTGCGGCTCATGGGGTCCTCGCCCTCACGCAGGCGCACCTCGTCCGCGCCGCAGACGGGGACCTCGCGGGCCGCCCCGCCGGACGGCGTCCACAGGACGTCCTCGACCGAGGGGCCGTGGCGCGGGTCGAAGAAGCAGGGCGGCCGGCGCGCCGGGAGCGCCCGGCCCTTGCGGCGGGCCTCCAGCACGGCCAGGGAGAACCGGCCGTCCTCCAGGGCCTTGGTGACCCCGCGTACGTCGGAGGGATGGTGCGCGTTGCCCATGCGGGACTTGGCGTCCTCGTAGGAGTCGAGCGCGCGCTCGTAGTCGATGCGCATCGCGTCGTCCGCGCCCTTCTCGGCGGGATGGAAGTCCAGCCGGTCCAGGGTCTCGCCGTACGCGGTGATGTCCTCGTCCACGACGACCCGGAGCTTCTCCAGAGCCGCCTGTTCCTCTTGCTCCTTGCGCTTCCTGTTGCGGCGGGCGACCGCGAACGCGGTTCCTCCGCCCGCGAGCACCAGTCCCGCGAGGACGACCAGACCGGTCAGCGGTGCGCCGTTCACCGCGCCGTCGTCGGCGCCGCCACCGTCACCGGACCAGGAGGCCGGGGCGCTGCCCTCGGCCTCGTCCACGGCGCGGTCGACGAAGGCGTTGAGCTGGGTCGCGGCGTCGGCGTCCGCGCCGGGTGCCTTCACGGCGGTGGTGAGGTTCTCGACGGCCCGGACCGGCATCACCTGCGGGTCGGCGCCCGCGTCGAAGCCGTCGCCGAGGCGGACCGCGTAGACACCGGTGACTCCGGTGTCGGTGCGCAGGTTCTGCAGGAGGTTCTCGGGCGGGTACTCGGATGTCGCGGGCAGCACGGCCACGAAGACCGGCTTGTCCGCGTCGATGATCTTCTTCTCCAGGGCGGCCTCCTGGGACGCCGAGAGCTGACCGGACGCCGCGGGGTCGACGTACACGGGGCCCTGGCGCAGGGCGCTCGCCGCGTCGTCGATCGTGGAGGGGGCGGCCTGGGCAGCGGGGGTCATCGCCAGCACAGCCGCCGTGAGTATCAGCAGCAGGCAGGCCCACAGGGGAGCGAACAGCCTCTTCCGCATACCTCGAAAGTAACCCGAACGGGCGACGAATGCGTCGCCCGCCCGGGTTCCGTTTCCGCTGTTACGCGGCGCGGTACGCGGTGCGCAGCTTCGCCACCGCTCCGGTCAGATCACCGGTGAGCAGCAGATGGTCGGCCTCGGCGAAGGGCTTGGACACCGCCTCGGTCAGCTTTCCGCCGGTCCTCTGCTGGACCAGGAGCCTCGCCCGGTCCACGATCTCCTTGCCCGCCGCGGTCTTCCCGAGGCCCGCCCGCTCGGCGAGCTGCGCGGCGACGGCGAGGCCGGTGAGGGCGGCTTCGCCGCCCGTCGGGGCCTTCTTCAGGGTGGTCAGTCCCCAGCCGTACGGGAACTGCGGGTCGTACGCCGCGTCGCCCACGTTGACCGGCAGCTGCGCCTCGGACTTCGGCCAGGTCACCGGGAGCTGCCCGGTGAAGGCCCGCTTGCCGTAGAGGACGTCGGCGACGCCGTCGCCCTCGGTGCCCGGCAGCCAGGAGGCGACCAGGGCGTCGATGCCGCCGAGGCGGTCGCCGAGGAGCTGGGGGCGCCCGGAGACGACGAGGACCGCGCACTTCATGGCGGCGCAGACCGTGTCGACGGCCGCCTTGTCGGCTTCGCCGAGCTCCAGGTCGTGGCCGTTGCCGACGTCCCCGATGCCCTCGGCGTACGGCTTCTCGCCGACGACCACGACGCCGACGTCGTACCCGTCGGTCGGGGCGGAGGCGTCCTTCGAGAAGGTGGCCGAGGAGGTGTTCTTCTCGATGCCCTTCAGGATCGTCGTGCCCGGGGTGGTGGCGCCGGAGGCACCCTGCCAGCTGATGGTCCAGCCACCGGCCTGGTTGCCGAGGTCGTCCGCGTTGGAGCCGGCGACGTAGACCTTCTGCGAGGCCTTGAGCGGCAGCACCGCGCCGTCGTTCTTCAGCAGCACCTGGGACTTGGCGGCGGCCTCACGGGCGACCGCGCGGTGCCCGGCGGAGCCGACCTCGTCCAGGTTCGACGTGTCGGCGTACGGCTTCTCGAAGAGACCGAGGCGGAACTTCTGGGTCAGGATCCGCGACACCGCGTCGTCGATCCGGGCCGGGGTGATCCGGCCGGCGGCGACCTCGCCCTGGAGTGTCCTCGTGAAGTCCTGGTAGGCGGTCGGGACCATGATCATGTCGAGCCCGGCGTTGACCGAGGTGCGGACGTCGCTCGCGTAGTCACCGGGGATCTGGTCGATGGCCTGCCAGTCGCTGATGACGAAGCCCTCGAAGCCCATCCGGTCCTTGAGCACGCCGTTGATCATCTCCGCGTGGGCGTGCATCTTCACCGGGCCGGCGTCGTCACCGATGACGTCCAGCGAGGAGTACGACGGCATGACCGTGCCGACGCCCCGCTTCACGGACTCGGCGAACGGCGAGAGGTGCACCGCTTCGAGTTCCTGGCGGGTGACCTTCGTGACGCCCTGGTCGATGGTGTAGGAGCCGGTCGTCGACGAGCCGAACTCCGTGCCGCCGTCGCCGACGAAGTGCTTGGCGCTGGCCAGCACCTTGTCGTTGCGGTCGAGGTCCTTGCCGGACGGGCTGCCCTGCATGCCGGTGATGACCGTCTCCATGGCCTCGACCAGCGCCGGGTCCTCTCCGTACGCCTCGTAGGAGCGGCCCCAGCGCTCGTCACGGGTGACGCAGACGCAGGGCGCGAAGTCCCACGGGATGCCGGTGGCGCGGACCTCGCTCGCGGTGACGGCGCCGGTCCTCTCGGCGAGCTTCGGGTCGCGGCCCGCGCCGATGCCGATGTTGTGCGGCATGATCGTCGCGCCGATCACGTTGTTGTGGCCGTGCACGGCGTCCACGCCGTAGATCAGCGGGATCTGGAAGCGGGTCGCCTGCGCGCGCAGCTGGTAGGCGTCGGTCATCTTCGCCCAGGCCTCGGGCGTGTTCGGGGTGGGTACGGAACCGCCGCCGGAGAGCAGCGAGCCGAGGTCGTACGTGGCGATGTCCCCCTGCGACTTCAGCGCGTTGCGCTCCGCCTGGGTCATCTGCCCGGCCTTCTCGGCCGGGGACATCCGCGCCAGCAGGTCGGCGACGCGCTTCTTCACCGGCAGCTTCGCGTTCTGGTACGGCAGCCCGTGTGCGTCGATGACGACCTGCGGGTTCTCCTTGGGCGCCTTGGCCCCGGTGACGGTGAGTTCCAGCGGGACCGTCTCCGCCGACTCGGCCCCCTTGTCCTTCGCCGTGGCCACGGAGACGGTGTGCGTGGTGCCGGAAGCGGTACCCGCGGGGAAGGTGTGGGTGCCCGTGACCGGTGTGTAGTCCTTGCCCGGTCCGGCGCTGCCGCCCTTGGTGGTGTACGCGACGGTGACGGGCTCCTCGATGGGGAGGGAGCCGGTCGTGGCGACGGAGATCCTGATGTCCGCGGTCGCGCCCTCCTTGACCGGGTGCACGGCGGAGTCGACGACGACGCTCGACTTCAGGGCCGGGTCGGCCTTTCCGTACAGCTCGACGGCGTCCATGGCGAAGGAGCCGGGGGCGCCGGTCGGGAGGGTGAGCGCGTAGCCCCACATCTCGTTCAGGCCGAGGACCTGGTCGATGCCTCCGACCGGCTGGTAGTCGGCCCGGTAGACGAAGTCCGCGAAGGGGATCTCGACCTGGTGCCAGCCCTCCCAGTCGTCGGTGAAGGAGGTGGTCCACAGCTCGGAGGCGCCGCCGCCGGCGCCGCCGTCCTTGATCTCGAAGTTGATCCGCTTGCCCGAACCGGGCGGCAGGGGTGCGGTGTTCTGGCCGTACCACCAGAAGCGGATGCCCTTGTGGGCCGTCCAGTCCTTCGGCGGCTGGTCGACGGCGAACTCGTGGCTGAGCCCGCCCCAGGCGCTGATGTCGTAGGTGCCCTGGAGGACCTTGGCGCCCTCCGGGGCGTCGGCGCGCTCCTTGAGCTCCAGAGCGGGGTGGTCGTCCGCGTCGCCGCCCCAGGTGAAGAGGGAGTCGGCGGGCGGGTTGCCGAAGGGCACCTCGCCCTCGAAGCGGTCGACGAGGACGGGCGCGGGGTCCTCGGCGTCGGCCGCCGCGCTGGGGACGGCCCCGGCGAGCAGTGAGGCGAGGACGGTGGCGGCGGCGAGCGCGGCGGTCACCGGTCTCGCCCGGTGGCGTGCGCGGGCATGGGGTGTGCGGGACATGTGAGGCTCTTCTCTGGTCCGGTTCTGGTTCGGCACGGGAAGATCAGTCGGTTCGGGCGTTCCGGGTGAGGCGGATCGTGTCGCGGTACCACTTGGCGCTGTCCTTCAGCGTCCGCACCTGCGTGTCGTAGTCGACGCGGACGATGCCGAACCGCTTGTCGTAGCCGTAGGCCCACTCGAAGTTGTCCATCAGCGACCAGGCGAAGTACCCCCGGACGTCGGCGCCCTGCCGACGGGCCTCGGACACCGCCGCGATGTGGTCGGCGAGATAGGCGGTGCGGTCGGCGTCGGGGACGGAGCCGTCGGCCGCGACCGTGTCGTCGAAGGCCGCCCCGTTCTCGGTGATCACGGTCGGCAGCGCGTAGTCACGCTGGAGGCGCAGCAGCAGATCGGTGAGCTCGGCCGGGGTGATCTCCCAGTCCATGGCGGTGCGGGGCAGATCGCGCTCCACTCCGCGGACGACGGGCAGGCCGTCGGCGTCGGTCGGCGACCCGTCCTCGGTGACGCCGGAGAACAGGGCGCCGCGGTAGAAGTTGACGCCGAGGACGTCGAGGGGGGTGGCGATGGCGGCCAGGTCGCCGTCCTGGACGGGCAGTTCGATGCCCTGGGCCGCGAGGTCGTCGACGACGTCCTGCGGGTAGCGGCCGTGGACGATCGGGTCGAGGTAGAGGCGGGTGCCCATGCCGTCGGCACGGCGGCATGCCTCCCGGTCGGCCTCGCTGTCGGTCTCCGGGGTGGCGGTTCCGAGGTTGAGGGTGATGCCGAGTTCGAGCGGACTGTCTCCCGCCGCCTCGCGCATCCGGCGGGCGGCGAGGCCGTGGCCCAGGAGCAGGTGGTGGACGGCGCCCATCGCGTCGCCCATGTCGCGCCGGCCGGGGGCGTGCGCACCGTAGGCGTATCCGAGCATCGCCGAGCACCACGGCTCGTTGAGGGTCGTCCAGTGCTCGACCCGGTCGCCGAGGGCCTCGTACGCGAGCATGGCGTACTCGGCGAACCGCAGGGCGGTGTCGCGGGCCGGCCAGCCGCCCGCGTCCTCCAGCTCCTGAGGGAGGTCCCAGTGGTAGAGGGTGATCCAGGGGGTGACGTCCCTGCCCTGGAGCTCGTCGACGAGCCGCTTGTAGAAGTCGAGGCCCTTGGCGTTGGCGGGACCCCGGCCGCCCGGCTGGATGCGCGGCCAGGCCAGCGAGAAGCGGTACGTGTCGACGCCGAGGCCCGCGATCAGCTCCACGTCCTCGGGCATCCGGTGGTAGTGGTCGCAGGCGACGTCGCCGTGCTCCGCGTTGTGCACGGCACCCGGCACGCGGCAGTAGGTGTCCCAGATCGACGGGGTCCGTCCGTCCTCCGAGGCCGCCCCCTCGATCTGGTACGAGGATGTGGCCACGCCCCAGCGGAAGTCGGCAGGGAGTCCCTGGACGGCGGCGGGCTGCAGGCTGCTGCGGGGCGTGACGAGATTCATGTGTCTCCGTAACTCCGGGTGTGCTGTGGGGTGGTGAGCGGCGGTGCGTACGGTCAGTGGGGCAGCCAGCAGGCGACCTCGCGGTCCTGGCCGGCCTCCGGCGCGGCGAGGACGGGCACCCGCTCCGGGCACGGCTCGAAGGCCTTGCCGCAGCGCGGGTGGAAGGCGCAGCCGGTGGGCATCGCGGACAGGTGCGGGGGTGAGCCGGGGATGCCGGTGAGTTCGCGGCGGGGGCCGTGCAGTGCGGGGAAGGAGTGCAGGAGACCCTCGCTGTAGGGGTGGCGGGGGTCGCGGTAGATCTCGGTGGCGCCCGCCTGCTCCACGATCCGGCCGCCGTACATGATCGCGATCCGGTCGGAGAACTCGATCAGCAGCGAGATGTCGTGGGTGATGAAGACGACGGAGAAGGAGAGGCGCTCCCGCAGCTCCACGAGCTTGCGCAGGATCTGACGCTGCATCACGACGTCGAGGGCGGTCGTGGGTTCGTCCATGATGACGATCTCGGGCTCGAGGGCGAGTGCCATCGCGATCATCACGCGCTGGCGCATGCCGCCGGAGAGCTGGTGCGGATAGGCCGCGAGCCGGTCTGCGGAGATGCCGACGAGGTTGAGCAGCTCCTCGGCGCGCGCGGTGCGCTCGGCGGCCCTCATGCCGGGGCGGTGTGCGGTGAGGACGTCGGTGAGCTGACTGTGGACCGTGTGCACCGGGTTCAGCGAGTTCATCGCCCCCTGGAACACGATCGACAGTTCCTGCCAGCGGAAGGCGCGCAGCTCGTCCGGGGTGAGGGAGAGGATGTCGATGCTCTCGCCGCCCGGCCGGTGGTAGTGGACGTCGCCGCCGGTGATCACCCCGGGTGGGGAGAGCAGCCGGGTGACGGCGTAGGCGAGGGTGGACTTGCCCGAGCCCGACTCGCCGGCCAGGCCGAGGACTTCCCCGCGGTGCAGGGTGAGATCGATGTCCCGCAGGGCGCGGACGCCGCTCGCGCCGGTGCCGTAGTCGACGTTCAGGCCGCTGATGGTGAGGATCGGCTCGGCGGTCATGCGCTGGGCTCCTTGCTGGGCGTTCCGGGCGACTCGGGGGTGCCGGGCGGCGCGGGCTCACCGGGCGACTGGGTTGCGCCGGCACGGTCCACCGGGGTGAAGCCGGACGGCGCGGGCCTCTCGGGTGCGGCGGTGCGGGCCACGGGGGTGAAGCCGACCCGCATCCGGACCTTCCGGGAGGCGCCGGTCGCGGTGCGCAGGCGCGGGTTGACGAACTCGTCGATGCCGAAGTTGATGAGGGAGAGCGCGGTGCCCAGCAGGGCGATGCACAGCCCGGCGGGCACGAACCACCACCAGGCGCCCTGGGCCAGGGCCTGGTTGGACTGGGCCCAGAAGAGCACGGTGCCCCAGTTCCAGTGGGAGATGTCGGCGACGCCGATGAAGGCGAGGGTGATCTCGGAGAGGACCGCGAAGATGACGGTGCCGACGAAGCCGGACGCGATGACGGCGGTGAGGTTCGGCATGACCTCGAAGAGGATGATCCGCCAGGTGGACTCGCCGGTGGCCCGCGCGGCCTCCACGTAGTCGCGGCGGCGGAGCGACAGGGTCTGGGCGCGCAGGACACGTGCCCCCCAGGCCCAGGAGGTGAGGGCGATGACCGCGGCGATCAGGAGGTCCCCCGTGTCCTCGACGAAGCTCGCGATGATGATGATCAGCGGCAGGCCCGGGATCACGAGGAAGATGTTGGACAGCATCGAGAGGATCTCGTCGGCGGCTCCGCCGAGGAACCCCGCGCTGACCCCGATGAGCACGGACAGCGCGGTCGCCAGGATGCCGGCGAGGAAACCCACGAGCAGCACGCCCCGGGTGCCGACGAGGATCTGGGAGAGGACGTCCTGCCCGGTCTGCGTCGTGCCGAACCAGTGGTCGGCGGACGGCGGTTGCAGCAGCTGGTCGCTCATCGCGTCCGGGTCGTACGGGGCGATCCAGGGACCCGCGACGGCGAGGAGCACGAAGAACGCGAGGATCAGCAGTCCGGTACGGGTCTTCCCGCCCCGCAGGAAGCGGAACCTCGCGCGGGACGCGGCGGGGGCGCTGTCCGTGACGACTACGTCGGTGGTGGTGACGGCCATGATCGTCATGCCTCCTTGCGGGTGCGCGGGTCGAGGAGGGCGTAGGCCATGTCGGCCAGCAGGTTCGCGGCGAGAACGGAGAGCGTGATGATCAGGAAGACGCCCTGCATCAGCGGGTAGTCCTTGGCTCCGACGGCCTGGAACAGTTGGTAGCCGATGCCCGGGTAGGAGAAGACCATCTCGACCAGCAGGGTGCCGCCCACGATGAAGCCCAGGGAGAGGGCGAAGCCCGAGATGTTGGGCAGGACCGCGTTGCGCGCCGCGTAGGAGAACATCACGCGCCGCTCGGACAGCCCCTTGGCCTGCGCCACCATGACGTAGTCCTCGGAGGAGACGGTCACCATCATGTTGCGCATGCCGAGGATCCACCCGGCGATGGCGCTCAGCACGATCGTCACCCCGGGGAGCACCCCGTGGTAGAGCGCGCTGGAGATGAACGGCCAGTCGAACGCCGGGACCAGGGAGTTGTCGTAGCCTCCGGCCGCCGGGAAGATCTGCCACTTCACCGCGAACAGCGCGATGGCGATGAGGCCGAGCCAGAAGTAGGGGATGGCCGAGATGAAGGTGGTGACGGGCAGCAGGCCGTCCAGCCAGGAGCCGCGCCGCCAGCCGCTGTAGACGCCGATGCCGGTGCCGAGCAGGAAGCTGATGAGCGTGGTGATGCCGACCAGCGCGAGGGTCCAGGGCAGCGACTGGGAGATCACCTCGCCGACCGGGGTCGGGAAGAAGGTGAACGAGAGCCCGAGGTCTCCGTCGATCAGATGGGACCAGTAGTCGGTGTACTGCGACCAGAGGGACTGGTGCTCGTCGAGTCCGAACAGCGCCTTCAGGGAGGCGATGGCGGTGGTGTCGAGCTGCCCCTGGTAGCGGCTCATCAGGGCCTCGACCGGATCGCCGGGCATCAGGCGCGGGATCAGGAAGTTGATGGTGATGGCGGCCCACGCGGTGACCGCGTAGAAGGCGAGCCGCTGGAGGATGTACTTCACTTCGCTGCTCCCTCGGCGCCGGTGCCGTCGTACAGCCAGCAGGCGGCCCACTGGCCGTCCGCCAGGTCGAAGCGCGGCGGGAGCTCGGTGCGGCAGCGCTCCATGGCCTTCGGGCAGCGGGGGTGGAAGCGGCAGCCGTCCGGCGGGGCGATCAGTGAGGGTGGCTCGCCGCTTCCGGTCTCTTCCTGCGCTTCCTCGTCCGCCACCCGGTCGGGGTCCGGCGCGGAGGCGATCAGCAGCTGGGTGTAGGGGTGCGCGGGGTGCTGGGTGACGGTCTCGCTGTCACCGCCCTCGACGATCCGGCCCGCGTACATCACCAGGGTCGTGTCCGCGAAGTAGCGGGCGGACGCGATGTCATGGGTGATGTAGAGAATCGCGAGGTGCAGCCGCTCCTTGAGGTCGCGCAGCAGGTTGAGGACGCCGAGCCGGATCGACACGTCCAGCATCGACACCGGCTCGTCGGCCAGCAGGACCTGCGGATCCGCGCCGAGCGCGCGCGCTATCGCCACGCGCTGGCGCTGTCCGCCCGACAGCTCGTGCGGGAACTTGTCCAGGAACTGATGAGGAGGAGTCAGCTGGACGCGCTCGAGCAGAGCGGCGAGGTTCTTCTCCAGGTCCGCCTCCCCGTTCCCCGCCCGGTCGTGGATCCTGAGTGCCCGGGTCAGGTGGTAGCGCACGGTGTGCACCGGGTTGAGCGAGGCGAAGGGGTCCTGGAAGATCAGCTGGACCTGTCTGACGTACGTACGGAAGGACCGGCCACGCCCGGCCTTCACCGCCGTGCCGCCCAGGTGTATCTCCCCCGAGGTGAGCGGGTACAGCTGGGCGAGCAGCCGTGCGACGGTGGATTTTCCGGAGCCCGACTCCCCCACGAGGGCCGTGACGGTGCCGCGCCGGAGCTTCAGCGAGACGTCGTCGACGGCGTGGACGGTGCGGTGTCTGCGGGCGAGGAGGTCGCCGGCGGTGCGCCGTACCGGGAAGTGCTTGGTGACTCCGCGTGCTTCGAGCACCACGTCGTTCCCGGTGCGCACGGGTGCGGACTGTTCGGTGGTCATGGCCGGTTCTTCCCCGTACTTACTTGGCGGGCTCGAGGTTCAGCACGACTTCCAGCGCGTCGGGCTGGGTGTGCTGCGGGGCTGCGTACGGGTCCTTCTCGGTCGGCCAGCCCACCCAGTTCTTGGTGGAGTACTCGGCACCGATGGGGGCCGCGGCCGTCGGGACGACCGGCGCCTGCTCGACCATGATCTTCTGGAGCGTGTTCATGGCCTTGGTGCGCGTGGGGTCGTCGGTCGCGTTCGCGTACTCCTTCAGCGCGGCGGTGGCCTCGGGGCTCTTGAAGCGTCCGAAGTTGCCGAGCTGGGCGCTCTTGCCGATGGGCTGGAGGATCGCCCCGTCCATGATGTTCTGGTACATGTCGTACGGCGTGGCCCCGCTGTTGGTCCAGTGCAGGGTGGCGTCGAAGTTGCCGGTGGCGACGTCGTTGCCCCAGGCCTCGGCGGTCTGCGTCTTGACCTTGGCCTCGATGCCGAGCTGCTTGATGTTGTCCTTGATGATGGACAGCCCGGTGATGTAGTCGTTCCAGCCGGCCGGGTCGGTGAAGGTGAGCTCGACGGGCTTGCCGCCCGGGTCCTTCAGGACACCGCCGCTGAGCTGGAACCCGGCGTCCTTGAGGAGCGCCTTGGCGCCGTCCACGTCGGGTGCCGTGGTGGCGCTCTTGTACTCCGGGGCGAGGAACGGCTCTCCGGCGGGCAGCGGGATGCCGGTCGGGTTGCTGATCTCCGGGTAGAGGGTCGCCTGGGCCTGCACGTGGATCGCCTTGCGGTCGATGACCATGGCCATGGCCTTGCGCAGGGCCGGGTTGTCGAACGGCTTGCGGGCGGTGTTGAACCACAGACCGTGGATGCCGAGCCCCGAGGGGAACCACAGCTTGTGGTTCTTCGGGTCCTTGGCGATGTACAGCTGCTTGTAGTTCGGCATGAAGACGAACGACCACTCGAGCTTGCCGTTCGCCAGGGCCGTCGTCGCCGCGCTGTTGTCGTTGTACGCGGAGTAGCGCAGCTCCTTGACCTTGGTCTCACCCTTCCAGTAGTCGGGCGTGGCGGTCAGGGTGGTGGTCTGCGGCGTGAAGGTCTTCAGCTTGTACGGGCCGGAGCCGACCGGGGTGCGGTTGGGCCAGGTCTCCGGGTTCTCGACCTTCTCCCAGATGTGCTTGGGCACCACGTACGTCGTGATGATCTTGTTCTGGTTGACGAACTGGGACTCCTTGAAGGTCAGGACGACCTTCTCGCCCTCGACCGCGATGCCGTCGTACGGGATGCCGTTGCCGTTGAGCGCCGGGTGCTTCTTGAGCAGTTCGAAGGTGAACGCGACATCGGCAGCGGTCAGCGGTTTGCCGTCGGCCCACTTGGCCCGCTTGTCGAGCGTGAAGGTGACCTTGGTGAAGTTGGACTCCCAGTCCCACGCGGTCGCCAGCCACGGGTCCGCCTTGTCGGTGGGGCGGATCTGGTTGGTCATGGCCAGCGGCTCGTAGATCATGAACCGGTAACCGAGCGTGGCGCTCGCCGAGGTGGCGAGAAACGGGTTGCTGTTGTTCGTCTGCGGTCCGTCGGGCTTGCCGAGGGTCAGCACGCCGGAGGCACCGGCGCCGCCCCCCTTGTTGGCACCCGAGTTGGCGGACGAACAGCCGGCGGCGAGCGCGACCACGGCGGTGGCGGCTGAGAGCGCTCTCAGAGTGTGACGACGGCGTACGGACATGGCTACTCCAGGAGGACTGCGGGTCTGGGAGATCCGGTGGCGTGGGCAGCGCTGGACGCGCCAGGTGCGGGTGAGGCGTGTGGTGCGGCAGGTGCGGGTGCGGCTGGTTCGGGGATGCGGACGGGTGACCGGCGGGGCCGGGACCGTTACGGCGCCGAGTGGCGCACGACCAGTTCGGTGGGCAGCACGACCGGGCCGTCCGGTACGGCGGTGCCGCCGAGGTGGGAGAGCAGCAGGCGGGCCGCCGCCTCGCCCATCTGCCGGGTGGGCTGATGCACGGTGGTCAGCGGCGGTTCGGTGTGTTCGGCCATCGGGATGTCGTCGAAGCCGACCACCGCGATGTCGTCGGGTACGCGCCGCCCGGCGGCTCGCAGAGCGCGCAGGACCCCGGCCGCACTGATGTCGTTGTGCGCGAAGACGGAGTCGAACTCGGTTCCGGCAGCCAGGAGTTCCTCCACGGCGAGACGGCCCCGGCGTTCGGTGAAGTCCCCGTCCACGACCAGCTCGGTGGGCAGGACCGACCGGAAGCCCGCGAGCCGGTCACGTACGCAGCCGAAGTGCTTCGGGCCGGTGACGACCAGGGGTCTGGTGCGCCCCGCCGCCCGCAGATGACGGGCGGCGGACGCCCCTCCCTCGTGATTGGTGGTCACGACGGAAGGGAATTCCGGGTGATGGCCCCTGTCGTCGATCAGGACGATCGGCAGACCGGACCGGTGCAGTGCGGTGAGGTGGTCGAGCGTGTTCTCCGGTTCGACCACGACGAGCCCGTCGAAGGCACGCGCCGACACCTGCGTGGTGAAGCGCTCGACGGACTCCGCGCCCCGGTTGCACGTGAAGAGCAGCAGCCCGTAGTCGGCGGCCTCGACCGTGTCGACGACTCCCTGGAGCACTTCGCCCATCCACGGCCAGGTGAGCGAGGGCACCAGCATGCCGACCGTACGGCTGCTGCCGCGGGCCAGCCCGACCGCTCCCGAGCTGGGTACGTAGCCGAGGTCTGCGATCACTTCACGAACACGGGCGGCCGTCGAACCGTCCACTTCGCCCTTGAGGTTGATGACCCGCGACACGGTCGTCTTGCTGACGCCGGCCTCGCGGGCGACATCGGCGATGGTGACACGCAACGGAGCCTCCAAGGACAAGGCGGGACAAGGCTGGTGGGACCGGCGTCGGTACCGGTTCCGCAACCGGTACCGGAACCGGTACCGGCGTTGCGGCTGGAGTTAACCGCGCCGGAACAGGGGCGTCAATACTTCACACCGAGATTGGTCCGTACCCATGATCGAGCCAGGCCTCACGGGGCTTGTGTTCACTTGTTGAACGGACTGAACTCTCTTCGGATACCGCACAGCCCGCCGGCAAGACGGTGAGACGGCGAACATCGTGCTGGCATCCACGCCCGGTTCCGGACGGCCGGACGGACCCGGATCACACCCGCTTCTCGATCGCACACGATCTCCACGACGTGCTGCCACCGACCGGGCAGGCCGGCAGGCCGGCCGGCCCTTCCAGGCGTGGAGGTGCTTCACGAAGTGGTGGGCGTGGTTCCCGGGGGCGTCGCGTCCCCCCGAGCCGGGCCCTGTTCGGCCTCGGCAGCGCGCGGTACGGGCCCACCCGCTGTTCCGGAGCCTCCCATGAGCCGGAACGGTTCCGGCCTCTCCTGCTTCACGGACTCGACACCGGCGGAGCAAAGGTCCAGCTGTACACCTGCAACGGGTCCCGGGCGCGGCATCGGCGTACACACCCCACGGCTTCGTCGACGGGGCGCCGGTGCCCGCTCTGCCGGGTCGGGTCCGGCCCGGCCACCGCTCGCCGTAGCTGAGCGGTGATTCCCTGGTCCGGATGGCGGCACGGATGCGGTCCCCCACCCGGGGGCCGGCTCAGCGTGCGCGCGTGACGCCGCCGGGCGCCGCGCTCGTTACGTTGCTCTCCACGCACGCCGCTCCGGGAAGGCCGGCGTCATCGCCTGCCACCGCGCTGGCACCGGCCCTGAGCGGCCGGGACCCGGCCTCCTGGCCCGTCGGCACCGTGCGTGTGTCCGGTTCGCCGCCCGAGGGAGAACCGGCCGGGTGCTCAGCGCGCCGGCGTCGCCCGGCCGAGGGCGAACCGGGCTGTGCCGGGCTGTCCCTCGACCAGGTCGGCGGCCATGTCGCCGATGACCGGACCGAACTTGAATCCGTGTCCGGAGAAGCCCGCCAGCACGGTGACCGGGCCCTGCCGGTCGATGACGAAGTCCTCGTCGGGTGTCGTGGTGTAAAGGCAGGTGAGGGAGGTCGGCTCCGTGCCGGCCACCCCGGGCAGCCACTCCTCGGCGTAGGCGCGGAGCCGTTCGACGGCCGCCGGGTCGGGCGTACGGTCGCGGTGGTCGGGGTCCACGACCGGCCCGACCCCGTGCAGCCCGACCTTGACGCCGTCCACGCTGCCCAGCCCGTACACGCCGCCCGGCTGGTGGAAACCGGCCCCCGGGTGGTGGATGAACGACGGCCAGTCCAGCGCGTCCGGTACCGGGAAGTGCAACGGCTGCTCCTGGGTGACACGCATCGGTGGCAGGCCGGTCACCAGGGCCGGCAGGAAACCGGGCGCCCAGCCGCCCACGGCGACCACCACGGCGTCCGCCGTCAGCGCCTCTTCGGCATCCGTGACCACGGTGACCCCGTCCCCGGTGTGCCGGGAATGGCGGATCCCGGTCACGCCCACCCCGTGCCGTACCTCGGCGCCTCGCTGGCCGGCCGCCTTCAGCAGCGCGGACACGGCGTCGTCGGCATGCAGTCGGCCGGCGTCCGGGTGGTACAGCGCGGTGGTGTCGGCCCGGAGACCCGGCCACCGGTCGGACACCTCGCCGGGGGACAGACGCCGGGCGGACCGGCCGGCTCCGGCCAGCACGTCGGCCAGCCTCGACACCGTCTCGGGCGAGCCGTGGTCGACGGCCCCGGTGAGCGTCAGCACCGACTGCCCGCTCTCCTCCTCGAGCCGCCGCCACAGGGGCAGCGCCCGTAGCGCCAGCTCCGTGTACGAGGGCTCCGGGTACGCCACCCGGAAGATCCGGGAGGTGCCGTAGGAACTGCCGCGGTCGTGCCCCGGGCCGAAACGCTCCAGCACGGTGACCCGGTGGCCGCGCGCCGAGAGGCGCCAGGCGGCAGCCGCCCCCATCAGCCCGCCGCCGACGACGAGAACCCGAAGAGCCATGAACATGTGTCCTTTCTTAAGCGGGCCCGCCCGCCCGGCGACGGGAGGACCCGGAGCGATCGTCCGGCGGGGATCGGCCGGAGGAAGACCAGCAAGGTCGGCGGCCGCCGTCTTCATCGCCTGGCCCTCGGGTTCCGGGCGGGCAGCCGCTTCACGTACGGCGATCCGGCCTGCCTGCACCGTCCGGGCCACGTGACGCCGTGTCCGGCTCGCGCGGGACGGGGCCGGTCCGCACGGCGGAGGGAGAACGGGACCCTTCCCGTAGGGCGGACCGGCGGGCCGTATCAGTCGGTCGGCTCGACGCCCGCCCGCAGCAGGCCGTAGGTGTACGCGTCCTCCAGCGCCTGCCAGGACGCGGCGATGACGTTCTCGGCCACGCCGACCGTCGCCCAGTCGCCGGTGCCGTCGCCCGTGGTGATGAGCACCCGGGTGGTGGACTCGGTACCGGTGCGGCCCTCCAGGATGCGGACCTTGTAGTCGACCAGCTCGAGCTTGGCGAGCTGTGGGTAGATCCGCTCCAGGCCGACGCGCAGCGCCCGGTCCAGGGCGTTGACCGGGCCGTTGCCCTCCGCCGTGGCGACGATCCGCTCGCCCTTCGCCCAGAGCTTCACGGTCGCCTCGTTGGCGTGGGTCCCGTCGGGGCGGTCCTCGACGATGGCCCGCCAGGACTCGGTGCGGAAGTAGCGCCGCGGCCTGCCCTCGACCTCGGCACGCAGCAGCAGCTCGAAGGAGGCGTCGGCCGCCTCGTAGGTGTAGCCCTGGAGCTCCCGCTCCTTGACCCGCTCGACGACCCGCTGGACGAGTGCGCGGTCGCCCCCGAGGTCGATGCCGAGCTCCTTGCCCTTGAGCTCGATGGAGGCGCGGCCCGCCATGTCGGAGACCAGCATCCGCATGGTGTTGCCGACGCGCTCCGGATCGATGTGCTGGTAGAGGTCCGGGTCGACCTTGATCGCGGAGGCGTGGAGTCCGGCTTTGTGGGCGAAGGCGGAGACACCCACGTACGGCTGGTGGGTGGAGGGCGTGAGGTTGACGACCTCGGCGATGGCGTGGGAGATGCGGGTCATCTCGGCGAGGGCGCCCTCGGGCAGGACGGTCTTGCCGTACTTGAGCTCCAGTGCCGCGACGACCGGGAAGAGGTTGGCGTTGCCGACCCGCTCGCCGTATCCGTTGGCGGTGCACTGCACATGGGTGGCGCCCGCGTCCACGGCGGCCAGGGTGTTGGCGACGGCGCAGCCCGTGTCGTCCTGGGCGTGGATGCCGAGCCGTGCGCCGGTGTCGGCGAGGACGGTCGAGACGACGGCCTGCACCTGGGCGGGAAGCATCCCGCCGTTGGTGTCGCAGAGGATGACCACGTCGGCGCCGGCCTCGTGGGCGGTGCGCACGACCGACTTGGCGTACTCGGCGTCGGCGCGGTATCCGTCGAAGAAGTGCTCGCAGTCGACGAAGACCCGGCGGCCCTGCCCGCGGAGATGGGAGACCGTGTCGCGGACCATCTCCAGGTTCTCGTCCAGGGTGGTGCGCAGGGCCAGTTCCACATGACGGTCGTGGGACTTGGCGACCAGCGTGATCACCGGGGCACCCGAGTCGAGGAGCGCCTGGACCTGTGGGTCCTCGGCGGCCTTGCCGCCGGCCCTGCGGGTGGCGCCGAACGCGACGAGCTGGGCGTGCTCGAAGGCGATCTCCTGTTGGGCACGGGCGAAGAACTCGGTGTCGCGGGGGTTGGCGCCGGGCCAGCCTCCCTCGATGAAGCCCACGCCGAAGTCGTCCAGATGCCGGGCAATGGTCAGCTTGTCCGCGACCGTCAGGTTGATGCCTTCACGCTGCGCACCGTCGCGCAGGGTGGTGTCGAAGACATGGAAGGTGTCGTCGGGGGCCTTGGCCTTGGTGGTCATGCTGATCTGACTCCTGTCGGGTGAGCGGATCCGGACGAATCGGCTCCACTTGCCCCCATCATCTCGCGTGCCTCGCCCCGGCCGTGGTGTGGGCCGGAAAACGAAAAAACCCCTCGCGGGTGCGAGAGGTCTGCGCGCGGGTCTGGGGCACGATGTCCGTTCCGTACGTGGTGGTACGGGACGGTCACTGCGGACCGGCGCGCCTGCTGCCGATAATCATGGCGAACGAGGACACACACGCAGTGTGGCACAGCGGCGCCCCCGGGTCCCGGCCCGTCTCAGGATGCGGGCGGGACCTCGGCCGCACCGCCGGACGCCCCGGGGGGCGTGAGTGTCTCGTCCGCGTACACGCGCATCTGCTCGAGCACCTGGTCCCGTCCGGTACCGGGGATGCCGACGGTGACGTGGACGCTGAACCCGTCCATCAGGGCCCGCAGCCGGGTCGCGGCCCGGCCGGTGTCGACGGCACGGAACTCACCGCGCGCGATGCCCTCGGACAGCAGCTCCACGAGATCGCGGTGCCAGGCGTCCTCGATGGCCGCCTGCCGGGCGCGGGCGTCGTCGTCGGCGCCCTGCGAGCGGTTCCAGACCTCCAGCCAGAGCGTCCAGTGCGGGTCGCGGTGGCCGTCGGGGACGTACAGCGCGATGTAGGCGTCGAGCCGCTCGCGAGCGGTGCCCGGCCCGGCGAGCAGGGCCCGGCGTCCGGCACCGAGCCGTGCCTCGCTCCACTCCAGGGTCTGCAGCAGCAGCTCGTCCTTGGTGCGGAAGTAGTAGAGGAGGTGCCCGCTGCTCATGTGGACCTCGCGGCCGAGCCCGGCCATGGTGAGGCCGTCGAGTCCGCGTTCCGCGACGGTGGCCATCACGGCGGCGAGCACGTCCTCCCGGGGCGGGGCGATGTTGCGGCGGCGCGGGGTACTGGGCACGGTCTCAGATCCTGGGCTGTTGCTGCGTGATGCAGTGGATGCCTCCACCACCGGCAAAGATCGTACGGGCGTCGACGGGTGTCACCGTACGGCCGGGGAACAGGTCGGCGAAGACGGCGGCGGCCTCCTCGTCCCTGGGGTCGTCGAAGGCGCAGAGGATCACGCCGTCGTTGCACAGGTAGTGGTTGATGTAGGAGTAGTCGGCCCACTCGCCGTCGGCGTCCCGCAGCACCGTGGGGGCGGGTATCTCCACCACCTCCAGCGGACGGCCCCGGGCGTCGGTGGCGGCCCGCAGGATCCGGACCGTCTCACGGGTGATCGCGTGGTCCGGGTGGGAGGGGTCGGGCTGGACGTGGGCGACGACGACGCCGGGACGGACGAAGGCGGCGACGATGTCGACGTGGCCGAGGGTGCCGTACGTGCCGTAGTCGCCGGCCAGGCCGCGCGGCAGCCAGACCGCCTTCTCGGTGCCGAGGCGGGTGTGGATCTCGTCCTCGACTTCCTGCCGGGTCCAGCCGGGGTTGCGCTCCTTGCCCAGCTGGACCGTCTCGGTGAGCAGCACGGTGCCCTCGCCGTCCACATGGACGGCGCCGCCCTCGTTGACCAGCGGCGAGCTGTGCACGGGCACTCCGGCCAGCTCGGCGACGCCACGCGCGATGTGCCGGTCGTGCTCCCAGCGGGCCCAGCCCTGGGCGCCCCAGCCGTTGAACGTCCAGTCCACCGCCGCGAGTCGCCGCCCCTCGGGGTCGATGACGAAGGTCGGTCCGATGTCCCGCATCCAGGCGTCGTCGAGGGGGCGTACGGCCGTTTCGACGTCCGGGTTGAGGAGTTCGCGGGCACTGTCCTCCTGACCAGGCCCGACGATCATGGTGACCGGCTCGAAGCGGCGTACGGCGTGTGCGACGGCGGCCCACGCACCACGCGCCTCGTCGAGCTCGGCAGCGGTGGCGAAGGTGGGGTTGGGGCCCGGCCAGGCCATCCAGGTGCGCTCGTGGGGGGCCCACTCGGGCGGCATACGGAAGGTCATGGCGGTCCTAGAGGAAGTAGAGGCGGTTGAGGGAGACGGATTCGGCGGCCGGTGAGCGCAGTGGCTCGCCGTCGAGGGTGACGAGGCCGGTGTCGCCGTCGACGCCGACCTCCCCGGTGCGGGAGTTGAGGCGCAGGTCCGCGGGTCCGATACCGCGCGTGCCCCGTACCGCGACCCTGCGGCGGCGGGTGGGCATGAGATCGGCACCCAGCTGGGCGGCGGCCTCCGCGACGAAGGCGACGGAGAGGTCGGCGGCCGTGGCACCGTACGCGCCGAACTGCGGCCCCAGCACGAGAGGTTCGCAGGTGTCCGTGGCGGCGTTGGGGTCGCCCGTGACTCCGTAGGCGGGGAAGCCGGACTTCAGGACCAGCTGGGGCTTCGCACCGAAGAACTCGGGTCGCCAGAGGACGATGTCGGCGAGCTTGCCGGTCTCGATGGAGCCGACCTCGTGCGAGAGGCCGTGGGCGATCGCGGGGTTGACGGTGAGCTTGGCGATGTAGCGCAGCACACGGGCGTTGTCGTCACCGGGGCCGTCGCCCTCCATCGGGCCGAGTTCGGCCTTCATCTTCGCGGCCATGGCGAAGGTGCGGCGTACGGTCTCGCCCGCCCGTCCCATGCCCTGCGCGTCGGACGAGGTGATCCCGATGGCCCCCAGGTCGTGCAGCACGTCCTCGGCGCCCATGGTCCCGGCCCTGATCCGGTCGCGTGCCATGGCGGCGTCGCCGGGCAGGTCCGTCTTGAGGTCGTGGACGGAGACGATCATCCCGTAGTGCTCGGCGACCGCGTCCCGGCCGAACGGGAGCGTCGGATTGGTGGAGGACCCGATGACGTTGGGGACTCCCGCCATCTTCAGCACGTTGGGGACGTGTCCGCCGCCGCAGCCCTCGATGTGGAAGGCGTGGATCGTGCGGCCTTCGAGCACACTCAGGGTGTCCTCGACGGACAGGCACTCGTTGAGCCCGTCGCTGTGCAGGGCGACCTGTACGTCGTGTTCCTCGGCGACCCGCAGGGCGGTGTCCAGGGCACGGGTGTGGGCGCCCATGTCCTCGTGGACCTTGAACCCGCAGGCGCCGCCCTCGGCGAGGGCCTCCACGAGCGGCGCCCCGTGGGAGGACGAACCGCGCCCCAGGAAGCCGATGTTGACGGGCCACGCGTCGAAGGCGTTGAAGGCATGACGCAGCGCCCACGGGGAGTTGACGCCGACACCCCATACGGGGCCGAACTCCTGGCCGATGACCGTGGTGACGCCGGAGGCCAGCGAGGCCTCCATGACGCGCGGTGAGAGCAGGTGGACATGCGGGTCCACGGCGCCAGCGGTCGCGATCAGGCCCTCGCCGGACACGATGGTCGTGCCCGTGCCGACGACCACGTCGACACCGTCGAGGGTGTCCGGGTTGCCGGCCCGGCCGATCGCGGCGATGCGGCCCTCGCGGATACCGACCGAGACCTTCCGGATGCCCAGCACGGCGTCGATGACCAGTACGTTGCTGATGACGACGTCGCAGGTCTCCCGGACGGCGGCGGCCTTGAGGTGCAGGCCGTCGCGGGCCGTCTTCCCGAAGCCCGCGAGGAACTCGTCCCCCTGCTTCTGGGCGTCGGCCTCCACGCGGACGGTCAGCCCGGAGTCGCCGAGTCTGACCCGGTCCCCGGCGCGTGGCCCGTGCACGGAGGCGTACTCGTACGGATCCATCAGTTCCCCTCCCCCGCTCCGAGGTAGCCGCAGGCCGCCGCTCTGCGCAGCGCCTCCTCCTTCGCTCCCGGCGCGTCCAGGGGCCCGTCGACCAGCCCCGCGAAGCCGATGGCGACGCGGTCGCCGCCGATCGGGACGAGAGCCGCCTCGGCCGTCTCCCCCGGGCCGAAACGGACGGAGGAACCGGCGGGTACGCCCAGCCGCATCCCGTACGCCGCCGCGCGGTCGAAGTCGAGCCGGGGGTTGGCCTCGAAGAAGTGGAAGTGGGACGTCACGCTGACCGGGACCGTCGCGGTGTTGCGGACGGTGAGCCGGGCCGCGGGCTCCTGACCGGGCACCGCCGGGCCGGGGAGGAGTGCGCCGGGGGCGTCGTCACCGAGGGTGCCGCCGACGAGAGGTCCGCTGACGACGGCGAGCCGGGAGCCGTCGTCGAACACCGCCTCCACCTGCACCTCGGTGACCACGTCGGCCACTCCCGGCAGCACGTCGTCCGGCCCCAGCACGGCACGGGCGGCCTCGATCGCCTCGGCCAGCCTGCGTCCGTCCCTGGCCGCCTCGCACACGGTGTCCGCGATCAGAGCCGTCGCCTCGGGGACATTGAGACGCAGGCCTCGGGCGCGGCGGGCCCTGGCCAGTTCGGCCGCGCCGAAGAGCAGCAGCCTGTCGCGTTCGGTCGGGGTCAGTCGCACGTCACCGCACCTCCTGGTTGGAGCAGCACTCTAACCGGGTTTGAGCAGCGCTCAAAACCCGGGGGACGACGAAGGCCGCACCCCTGGTCGGGACGCGGCCTTCGCGGATACCTGGCGAATACTTCGCGGGTACGACCCGGTGACTAGCCGAGCTCGTGCATCCAGCCGTGGGAGTCCTCGGCGATGCCGCGCTGGATGTCCAGCAGGCGGTCCCGCAGCTTCATGGTGACCTCGCCAGGGGCGCCGTCGCCCTGGACCCACTCGCCGTCCGCGGACTTCACGGTGCCGACGGGCGTGATGACGGCGGCGGTACCGCAGGCGAAGACCTCGAGGAGGGTGCCGTTCTCGGTGTCGGCGCGCCACTGGTCGATGGAGACGCGGCCCTCCTCGGAGGCGTAACCGAGGTCACGGGCCACGGTGAGGAGGGAGTCACGGGTGATGCCGGCGAGAAGCGAGCCGGTGAGGGTGGGGGTGACGATCCGCCTGCCGCCGTCCTCCTGCCCGTACACGAAGTAGAGGTTCATGCCGCCGAGCTCCTCGACCCACTTGTGCTCGACGGCGTCGAGGTAGGCGACCTGGTCGCAGCCCTGCGCCGCGGCCTCCGCCTGGGCGAGGAGGGAGGCGGCGTAGTTGCCGCCGGTCTTGGCGTCGCCGACGCCGCCGGGAACGGCGCGCACCCGGTCCTGGGAGAGCCAGATCGAGACCGGCTTCACACCGCCGGGGAAGTAGGCGCCGGCAGGCGAGGCGATCACGAGGAAGAGGTACTCGTTGGCGGGACGGACACCGAGACCCACCTCGGCGGCGATCATGAACGGGCGCAGGTAGAGGGACTCCTCACCGCCGTGCGCCGGGACCCAGGCCTGGTCCTGCTGGACCAGGACGTCACAGGCCTCGATGAAGGTCTCGACCGGCAGCTCCGGCATCGCGAGCCGGGCGGCGGACCGCTGGAAGCGGGCTGCGTTGGCCTCAGGGCGGAAGGTGGCGACCGTGCCGTCGGGCTGCCGGTAGGCCTTGAGGCCTTCGAAGATCTCCTGCGCGTAGTGCAGCGTCATGTTGGCCGGGTCCATCGACAGCGGCCCGTACGGCACGAGCTGGGCGTCGTGCCATCCGCGGCCCTCGGTCCAGCGGATCGTCACCATGTGGTCGGTGAAGTGGCGGCCGAAGCCGGGGCTGGCCAGGATCGCCTCGCGCTCCGCGTCGGACAGCGGGTTGGAGGAGGGCTTGAGCTCGATCGTGGGCGTCGTCATGAGTGCGTGTCCTTCACCGGTCTTGTGTGTGATGGACCGCGCTCACGTCCGCTTCCGCCCCGGCAACTGCCGGGGCAGGTCGTAGGACGTCCGAGCACCACCGCGAGCCACGGTCCCGCGTTCGATTATCTCCCGGGGGCGGCTCTGCACGAAATGACGTGTTTGCGGCGGCGTTCACGGTGACGCTCACGCGACGCGCGAACGCGGTCCAAGGGTCGATGGTGGCACCCGGAGACCGCAAGGTGAAGCCGCCGGGTGCGGTTGCGACCCGGCGGCTTCGAAGTGGAGACGTCGGGTCAGCTCGCTACGCGTACCGCGAGCGCGTCGCCGATCTCGTCGGTGGTGCGCGCGCTCTGCCCGTCACGCTCCGCGAGGTCGGCGGAGACGGCCTCCTCGATGCGCGCGGCCTCGGCCTCGTAGCCGAGGTGGCGCAGCAGGAGGGCGACGGAGAGGATCGTGGCGGTCGGGTCGGCCTTCCCCTGGCCCGCGATGTCGGGCGCGGTGCCGTGCACCGGCTCGAACATGGACGGGAAGGCACCCGTCGGGTTGATGTTGCCGGACGCCGCCAGGCCGATGCCGCCGGTCACGGCTGCGGCGAGGTCGGTGAGGATGTCACCGAAGAGGTTGTCGGTGACGATGACGTCGAAGCGCTCCGGCTGCGTGACGAAGAAGATCGTCGCCGCGTCGACGTGCAGGTAGTCGGTGGTGACCTCGGGGAACTCGGCCGCGACCTTGTCGAAGGTGTTCTTCCACAGGTGCCCGGCGTACACGAGGACGTTGTTCTTGTGGACCAGCGTCAGCTTCTTGCGCGGACGGGCGGCGGCACGCGCGAAGGCGTCACGCACGACTCGCTCGACGCCGTACGCGGTGTTGACACTGACCTCGGTGGCGACCTCGTGCTCGGTGCCCGTCCGCAGGGACCCGCCGTTGCCCGTGTACGGGCCCTCGGTGCCCTCACGGACGACGACGAAGTCGATCTCGGGGCGGCCGGCCAGCGGGGTGGCGGTGTTCGGGAAGAGCTTCGACGGCCTCAGGTTGATGAAGTGGTCGAAGGCGAAGCGCAGCTTCAGCAGGAGCCCCCGCTCCAGCACGCCCGAGGGCACGGACGGGTCCCCGATGGCGCCCAGCAGGATGGCGTCGTGGCCCTTGAGCGCTTCGAGCTCCGCGTCGGGGAGGGTCTCACCGGTGCGGTGCCATCGCTGGGCGCCGAGGTCGTACTCCTTGGTCTCCAGCTTCACATCCTGCGGGAGAACAGCGTTGAGAACCTTGAGGCCCTGGGTGACGACCTCCTGGCCGATACCGTCGCCGGGGATCACTGCGAGATCGATGCTGCGAGACATGGAGGCACCCTAACCGTCCGTCCCACCCCATGACATTCGACGTCCACGATACGGACATCGGGCGGCGCGTCCGACGCCGTGCGGCCGATGCCGTACGGGGCGCACGCCACGAGGCGGGATGCCGCCCTCAGTGGCCGGTCGACCCGCCGTTGTCGCGGCGGTCCAGGGCCCGCTGCAGGGCTACGGCGGCGTTCTTGCGCTCCGACTCGGCGGGGCGGGGGGTGTGACGGACGCGGCGGACAGTGGTCTCGGCCATGAGGGATCGACTCCTTGAGATCGCATGGATTTCGGGATCAGGACTTCGCACAACGGATGTCGAGATCGGGATTTCGAAGCGCCTGAAGGGGCGGGGAGCGGTGCCGCAGGGGTTGCCTGCATCGGGCACGCTCGCACACGCCGGTCACTGGATCAGCGATTCGTTCGGCTCCTACAAAGCTAGGCCAGCACGAGCCATCTGTCTCTACAGATACTCGGACTTCCTACTATCTGAGACGGCGGAGCCCTCGGACCGCGCCGCCGGGCTCAGAACTCCACGGTGAGCTGCGCCTCGATGTGCGCGCGCAGGACGCCGGCCATGTCCGTGGCGCAGTCGCTGAGCAGCCACTGCACCTGGAGCCCGTCCATCAGGGCGATCAGCTGCCTGCCCGCGGCGTCGGGTGCGATGCCGGCGCGCAGCGCGCCCTCCTGGCACGCCTGCCCGTAGGCGAGCTGGGCGCCCGCGACGGAGTTCTCGTAGCGGCGCACGAAGTACGCGTGGGCCGGATGGTCGGCGGCCGTCGCCTCGGTGGAGACCACCGAGAACAGTTCGACTATCCCGCGCCGTGCGGAGTTCAGCGCGGCCAGCTCGACGAACCGCCGCAGCCGATCGACGCCCGAGGTGCCACCGAGCGAGAGCCACTCGTCGTCCACGTCGTCGCGGTGCGCGAGCACGGCGAGCAGCAGCGCTTCCTTGGTCGGGAAGTGGTGCAGCAGGCCGGTGTGCGAGATGCCGCACCGGGTGGCGATCACCCGCAGGGACGCGCCCCGGTAGCCGGCCTCGCCGAACAGGGCCATGGCCTGGCCGAGGATCTCTCGCCGCTTCGCGCGGCCCTTCGCGTAGCCACGGGGCGCTTCGGCCGTCACTCGCCACTCTCCCGGTGCGTCGGCGCCGGTCCGGCCGGCACTTCGGTGTGTCTGGTTCCCCTTCGGTCCCACGAAGGATGCACCCCCCGGGGGGTGCCCGCCGGTGGATCCACCCCCGGGGATTCCGAATTCCCGGAGATACTTACCAGGTGGTCGGTATTGACTCTATGGTGAAGGCGAACCGTGTCGCGAAAGGACCCCCCGTGTCCCCCTCCCTGCCCTACCTCGACCCCACGCTCCCCGTGGCGGAGCGGGTCGCCGATCTCCTGGGGCGCATGACGCTGCCCGAGAAGGTCGGCCAGATGCTCCAGCTGAACGCCAAGGAAGGGGTGCGGCACCTGGTCGAGGACCTGCACGTGGGGTCGATCCTGCACACCTCGCCCGAGCGCGTCCTGGAGGCCGCGGAGCTCACCGACCGGTCACGGCTGCGCATCCCTCTGCTGGTCGCGGAGGACTGCATCCACGGGCACTCCTTCTGGGAGGGCGCCACGATCTACCCCACCCAGCTCGGCATGGCCGCCACCTGGGACGCGGAGCTGGTGGAGCGGATCGCGCGGGCCACGGCGGTGGAGGTCGCGGCGACCGGCGTGCACTGGACGTTCTCACCGGTCCTCTGCATCACCCGGGATCTGCGCTGGGGCAGGGTCAGCGAGACGTTCGGCGAGGACCCTCATCTGATCGGGGAGCTGGCGTCGGCGATGGTGCGGGGCTACCAGGGTGACGGCCTGGCGGACCCGACCGCGATCCTGGCCTCCGCCAAACACTTCGCGGGGTACTCCGAGACGCAGGGCGGCCGGGACGCCAGCGAGGCGGACATCTCACGGCGCAAGCTGCGGTCCTGGTTCCTGCCGCCGTTCGAGCGGGTCGCCAGGGAGGGCTGCCGGACGTTCATGCTCGGCTACCAGTCCATGGACGGTGTACCGATCACGGTGAACGACTGGCTGCTCAACGACGTGCTGCGCGAGGAGTGGGGCTACACCGGGACGCTGGTGACCGACTGGGACAACGTCGGCCGCATGGTGTGGGAGCAGAAGGTGTACGCCGACTACGCTCAGGCCGCCGCGGCGGCGGTCCGCGCGGGCAACGACATGGTGATGGCGACCGAGGGGTTCTTCGAGGGCGCCCTGGAAGCGGTCCGTGACGGCACGCTGAGCGAGGCCGAGATCGACGCGGCCGTGCGTCGCGTCCTGACACTCAAGTTCGAGCTCGGCCTGTTCGAGAACCCGCGCCGCCCCGACACCGCCCGCCAGGCCGAGATCATCGGCAGCACCGGGCACGCCGCACTGAACCTGGAGGCGGCCCGGCGCTCGCTTGTGCTGCTGACCAACGACGGCACGCTGCCGCTGGCCGGCGGTTCGACAGCGGGGGACGACGGGCGGGCCGCCGGGGCCCCCAGCCCCCGCACGGTCGCGGTCATCGGGCCGAACGCGGACGACGCGCAGACCCAACTGGGCGACTGGGCAGGCTCGTCGGGCCAGGTGGACTGGCTCCCGGACGGCCAGCCGCGCGCCATGATCCGTACCGTCCTCGACGGCTTCCGCGAGCACGCGCCCGCCGACTGGACGGTCTCGTACGCGCGAGGCGCCGAGATCCTCACCGTGGGCCCCGACCCGGAGGGGCAGTTCTTCCCGGACGGGCAGCCCCGTCCGGACGTCGTCGTCCCCGCGGAGCCCTCCGAAGCGCTGATCGGGGAGGCCGTCGCGGCGGCCGGAGCCGCCGACTACGTCGTCGCCGTCGTGGGCGACCGTATCGAGCTGGTCGGCGAGGGGCGTTCGACCGCGACGCTCGAACTCGTGGGCGACCAGGTCGCGTTGCTCGACGCACTCGCTGCGACCGGCAAGCCGCTCGTCGTCGTGGTCATCAGCTCGAAGCCGCTGGTGCTCCCGCCCTCCGCCCTCGGCGCGGCCGCGGTCCTGCACGCCTTCAACCCGGGCATGCAGGGCGGCCGGGCGGTGGCCGAGGTCCTGCTGGGCCTCGTCGAGCCCTCGGGCCGGCTGCCCGTCTCCTTCGCCCGGCACGCGGGACAGCAGCCGACGTACTACAACCAGATCCGCGGCCAGCACGGCTCCCGGTACGCCGACCTCACCCAGCGTCCGGCCTTCGTGTTCGGCGAGGGCCTGAGCTACACGACCGTCGCGTACTCCGGACTGGAGGTCCTCACGGCGAGCGTCGGGGAGAGCGACACGCTGAGGGCCCGCGTCACCGTCCGCAACACCGGCACACGGCCCGCGCTGGAGACCGTGCAGGTGTACATCAGCGACACGGTGACGTCCGTGACCTGGGCCGAGAAGGAGCTCAAGGCCTACCGCCAGGTGGCGATCGCCCCGGGTGAGGCGCGCGAAGTGCAGCTGGAACTGCCGGTCTCGGAGTGCACCCTCGTGGACGCGGCGGGCCGGCGTGTCGTGGAGCCCGGCGCGTTCGAGCTGCTGGTCGGGCCGTCCTCCTGCGACGACACCCTCCTGCGGGCCGGCTTCACCGTGAAGGGCTGAAGCCGCACGGGCGTCCTTCACGGCCCCGGCCGGGAATGGAAACCGCCTCCCGGCCGGCGGGGGGAGCCGGTCGGGAGGCGGAGTGTGGTGCGGGGCGCCCGGTCAGGGCGCCCCGGGGGGCTGTCAGCCCTGGTGGGGGTAGGTGTAGTCGGTCGGCGGGACCAGCGTCTCCTTGATGGCGCGGGTCAGCGTCCAGCGCTGCAGGTTCTGCGGGGCGCCCGCCTTGTCGTTGGTGCCGGAGGCACGGCCGCCGCCGAAGGGCTGCTGGCCGACGACCGCACCGGTCGACTTGTCGTTGATGTAGAAGTTGCCGGCCGCGTAGCGGAGCTTGTCCATCGTGTAGGCGGCCGCCGCTCGGTCGTTGGCGATGACCGCGCCGGTCAGCGCGTAGTCGGAGACCGACTCCATCTGCTCCAGCATGGTGTCGTACTTCTCGTCCTCGTAGACGTGGACGGCGAGGATCGGGCCGAAGTACTCGGTGGTGAAGACCTCGTTGGCCGGGTCGTCGCAGACGATGACGGTCGGGCGGACGAAGTAGCCGACGGAGTCGTCGTACGTGCCGCCCGCGACGATCGTGCAGGTCGGGTCGGCGGCGGCGCGGTCGATCGCGGCCTTGTTCTTCGCGAAGGATCGCTCGTCGATGACGGCGCCCATGAAGTGCGACAGGTCGGTGACGTCACCCATGGTGATGCCGTCGACCTCGGCCGCGAACTCCTCCTTGAACCCGGAGTTCCAGATGGAGGCGGGGACGTAGGCGCGGGAGGACGCCGAGCACTTCTGGCCCTGGTACTCGAAGGAGCCACGGGTCAGCGCGGTCCTCAGCACGGCGCGGTCGGCGCTGGGGTGCGCGACGACGAAGTCCTTGCCACCGGTCTCGCCGACGAGCCGGGGGTAGGTGCGGTAGTTGGCGATGTTGTTGCCGACCGTCTTCCACAGGTGCTGGAAGGTGGGGGTCGAGCCGGTGAAGTGGATGCCGGCCAGGTCGCGGTGGTTCAGGGCCACCTCGGAGACGGCGATACCGTCGCCGGTCACCAGGTTGATGACGCCCTTGGGGAGTCCGGCCTCCTCCAGGAGCTGCATCAGCAGCACGGCGGCGTGGGTCTGCGTCGGGGACGGCTTCCACACGACGACGTTGCCCATGAGCGCGGGGGCGGTAGGCAGGTTGCCCGCGATGGCGGTGAAGTTGAACGGCGTGATCGCGTAGACGAAGCCCTCCAGCGGGCGGTGGTCCATGCGGTTCCACACGCCGGTGGAGTTGGCCGGGGGCTGCTCCGCGAGGATCTGGCGCGCGTAGTGCACGTTGAAGCGCCAGAAGTCGACGAGCTCGCAGGGGGTGTCGATCTCGGCCTGCTGGGCGGTCTTGCCCTGGCCGAGCATCGTGGAGGCGGCCAGCGTCTCGCGCCAGGGGCCGGACAGCAGCTCGGCGGCGCGCAGGATGATCGCGGCGCGGTCGTCGAAGGCCATCGCGCGCCAGGCCGGGGCGGCGGCGAGGGCGGCGTCGACCGCGTCCTGCGCGTCCTGCTCGGTGGCGCCGGCGAAGGTGCCGATGACGGCCTTGTGGTTGTGCGGCTGCACGACGTCGACGCGGGCGCCGCCGCCCATCCGCTTCTCGCCGCCGATGGTCATCGGCAGGTCGATCGGGTTCTCGGCGAGCTCCTTGAGCTTCGCCTCCAGGCGGGCTCGCTCGGCGGTGCCGGGGGCGTAGGAGTGGACCGGCTCGTTGACCGGCGCGGGGACCTGGGTGACAGCGTCCATGAGTGCCTTGTCTCCTTGGTTGAGGTGGGTTGGTCGGCCGGGCGGGTCAGCCCTGGTGGAGCCCTTGGTTCAGCCCTTTGGTTCAGCCCTTGGTGAGAACGGATCGGCCGAAGAACAGCAGGTTGGCCGGCTTCTCCGCGAGGCGGCGCATGAAGTATCCGTACCAGTCGGTGCCGTACGCCGTGTAGACGCGCATCCGGTGGCCCTCGGCCGCGAGCCGGACGTGCTCCTCGCTGCGGATGCCGTACAGCATCTGGAACTCGTACTCATCCAGTTTGCGCCCTGCCTGCCGTGCGAGCTCCTGGCCGATGGCGATGAGACGGGGATCGTGGGAGCCGATCATCGGGTAGCCCTCGCCCTGCATCAGCGTCTTCAGGATGCGGACGTACGCCTTGTCGATCTCCGGCTTGCTCTGGTACGCGACGGAGGCCGGCTCCTTGTACGCGCCCTTCACCAGCCGGACCCTGCTGCCCTCGGCGGCGAGGCGGCGGGCGTCGGCCTCGGTGCGGAACAGGTAGGACTGGATCACACAGCCGGTCTGCGGGAAGTCCTTCCGCAGCTCCTCGTGGATGGTGAACATCGAGTCGAGGGTGGTGTGGTCCTCGGCGTCCAGCGTGACCGTGGTGCCGATCGCGGCGGCGGCCTCCACGACGGGACGGACGTTGGCGAGGGCGAGCTCGTGGCCGCCCTCCAGCGCTTGGCCGAACATCGACAGCTTGACGGACATCTCGGCACGGGCGCCGAGCCCGAGCTCCTCGAGGCGGCCGATGAGCTCCAGGTAGGCGTCGCGTGCGGCGGCGGCCTGTTCGGGGGTGGTGATGTCCTCACCCACGACGTCCAGGGTCACCTCGAGGCCCTTGGCGGCCGCGTCCTCGATGACCGGAACGACCTGGTCGACGCTCTCGCCGGCGATGAACCGGTCGACGACCTGCTTGGTGCCCGGCGCGGCCGAGATGAAACGACGCATCTTGTCGCTGCGTGACGCGGCGAGAATCACGGGACCCAGCACGGGGCACCTCCACGGAGTACGAACGAGGCCGTACCGGTACACATGTGAACAGACCGGGACGGCACGGAGAACCACTGTGAAATCTAGGGATCCCGGTCGGCACGTGCCATCGACAGCTGTCACGCATCCGTGTACTGGATCTCAGACATTTGTCTGAAGAGATGCGAGAATGACGGGGTGAAGGGCGATTACCAGGAGCTGGTCGACGAGATCTCCGCGCTGCTCAGCGCCCCCGCGACCCTGGAGAACCGCGACTTCGGCCTGGTCGCCTTCGGGGCCCACGACAGTGACGACGACACGGCCATGGACCCCGTCCGTACGCGCTCGATCCTCACCCGGCGCTCCACCCCCGCGGTCCGCGCGTGGTTCGAGGGCTTCGGCATCACCCGCGCGACGGGCCCGGTCCGCATCCCGGCCGCCCCGGAGGCCGGGGTCTTCCGGGACCGCATCTGCCTCCCGGTGCGCCATCGGGGTGTCGTCCTGGGCTACGTCTGGCTGCTCGACGCCGATCCGGGACCGACCGACGAACAGCTGACCGCGGCGACGGACGTCGCCGCCCGGATCGGCGCCCTGCTCGCCGACGAGGAGCGGGCCGGCGCCGACCTCTCCCGGGAGTTCGGCGCGGTGCTCGTCGCCGGGCGCGGCTGGCAGCGCGACATGGCGTTGACCGCGCTGCACGAGGCCCTCGGCGCCGACGCGGACGGTTTGCACACCGTGGTGTGCGTGACGCCGTGGCCGGGCGAGACCCCTTCCGTGCGTACGGTGCCCTCGGCGGCGGCCCTCGCCGCGGTGCCCGGAGCGGGTACCCAGGCGCTGGCCGCACTGGTCCGGCTGCGCTCCCCCGAGGCGCTCGACCCGGCGACGACGGCCGCGGAGCGGCTGCGCACCGCCGCCGGGACCGCCGCGACCGGTGGCCTCGCCCCCGCACGCCGGGGGCTGGCGGAACTGGCCGACTCCTGGCACGAGGCCCTGTGCGCCGCCCGTGCCGCCTCGGCGGAACCTCGCTTCGGCCCGGTCGCCGACTGGTCGGCCATCGGCCCCTACCGGCTCCTCGCTGCGCTGCCCCACGTCCCGGACTCCGGACCGGACCAGGCCGTCCGCCCCCTGCTGACCCCGCCCCACGCGGAACTGGCCCGCACCGCCGAGGTCTTCCTCGACCGTGCGGGCCAGGCGAGCCGGACCGCAGCCGAGCTGGGCATCCACCGACAGACGCTCTACTACCGTCTCGCCCGGGTCCAGCAGCTCACCGGCCTCGACCTGAACGACGGCGAGGACCGGCTGCTGCTGCACATGGCGCTCAAGCAGGCCCGCCTGTGAGCGCCGGGCGCACCGCCCGCGGTTGAGTACGCCACGGGCAGCGGCTGAGTACGACGGCGGAGGGGACAGCGGTGCCCCGGACGGTCAACTGGAGCCATGAGCAACGACATCCGGCCCCCCGCCCTCGTCTCCGCGCGCGCGGAGGCCGACCCGCGGTGGTGGGTCGCCCCTCTGGCGGGCACCCTGTCGGCACCGCTGCCGGCGATCGTGGCCTCAGGGGCGGAGAACGCGTTCGCCGAGCGGCCGTTCCTGCTGACCGGCGGCCTGGTGCTCGCGTACGCGCTGATCCTGCCGAGCTGGTTCCTCGCCCGGACGCCGGCCCGCAGGCGCCGCCGTAAGGAACTCGCCGTGGCCGGATGCGTGGCTGCCGCAGCCTTCCCGGCCCTGATCAGCACACTCGGCTGGACGGCGTTCCTCGTCCTGCTCTTCACCGGGCACGTCGACGGCTGAGGCCCCTGGGTGCGGTGCCCCGGGAAGCACGTACGACCGCGCCCGGCGGACAGATCGGAATCTGTCCGCCGGGCGCGGTCGTCGTACGGAGGGGTGATCAGTCCGTGAGGTTGACCGAACGTGCCGAGGCGGCGCCGATCTCCTCGGCGATCTCGGTGAGGACCGACTGCGGGATGGTGTCGTCGACGGTGAGGACGACCAGCGCCTCGCCGCCGGCGTCCTTCCGCGAGACCTGCATGCCGGCGATGTTCAGACCGGCCTCCCCGAGGATCTTGCCGACCGCGCCCACGACGCCGGGGCGGTCCTCGTACCGCAGGACGACCATGTGGTCGGCGAGCGCCAGGTCGACGTCGTGCTCGCCGATCGCGACGATCTTCTGGAGGTGCTTGGGACCGGCCAGGGTGCCGGAGACCGCGACCTCCTCGCCGCTCGACAGCGTGCCTCGGACGGTCACCACGTTGCGGTGGTCCGGCGACTCGGAGCTGGTGGTGAGGCGGACCTCGACACCGCGCTCCTGCGCGAAGAGCGGGGCGTTGACGTAGCTGACGGTCTCGTCGACGACGTCCTCGAAGACGCCCTTGAGCGCGGAGAGTTCGAGCACCTTCACGTCGTGCTGGGTGATCTCGCCGTAGACCTCGACGTCGAGACGGGCCGCGACCTCGCCCGCGAGCGCGGTGAAGATGCGGCCGAGCTTCTCGGCGAGCGGCAGCCCGGGGCGCACGTCCTCGGCGATGACGCCGCCCTGGACGTTGACCGCGTCGGGGACGAGCTCACCGGCGAGGGCGAGGCGGACGGACTTGGCGACCGCGATGCCCGCCTTCTCCTGCGCCTCGTCGGTGGAGGCACCGAGGTGCGGGGTGCAGACGACCTGGTCGAACTGGAACAGCGGGGAGTCCGTGCAGGGCTCCTTGGTGTAGACGTCCAGACCGGCACCGGCGACCCGGCCCTCCTTGAGGGCGGAGGCCAGCGCGTCCTCGTCGACGATGCCGCCGCGCGCGGCGTTGACGATGCGCACCGAGGGCTTCACCTTGTGCAGCGCGTCGTCGCCGATCAGGCCGAGCGTCTCGGGGGTCTTGGGGAGGTGCACCGTGATGAAGTCGGAGACCTCGAGCAGCTCGTCCAGCGTGAGGAGCTTGACGCCCATCTGGGCGGCGCGCGCGGGCTGTACGTAGGGGTCGTACGCGACGATCTTCATGCCGAAGGCCGACATGCGCTGCGCGACCAGCACACCGATACGGCCGAGGCCGACGACGCCGAGGACCTTCTCGCTGAGCTCGACACCCGTGTACTTGGAGCGCTTCCACTCGCCGTTCTTCAGGGCGGTGTTGGCCTGGGGGATGTTGCGCGCGGTGGCGACGAGCAGACCGCAGGCCAGCTCGGCGGCGGTGACGATGTTGGACGTCGGCGCGTTGACGACCATCACGCCGGCCTTGGTGGCCGAGGAGACGTCGACGTTGTCCAGACCGACGCCGGCACGGGCGACGACCTTGAGCTGCTTGGCCGCGGCGATGGCCTCGGCGTCGACCTTGGTGGCGGAGCGCACCAGGATCGCGTCCACGTCGGCGATCGCGGGGAGGAGTGCAGCGCGGTCCGCGCCGTTGCAGTGCCGGATCTCGAAGTCCGGACCCAGGGCGTCAACCGTGGCGGGCGACAGCTCTTCGGCGATGAGTACGACAGGTTTCGAGCTCACGTGTGTCCTCACAAGTCCAGTGCGGACGGCCGTCCCGACGGCCGCAGGCGGTGGAGGGGCTAGCCGCGTGGAAGACGCACGACACTGTGGGCCCTGACGCGTGTATGTGTTGTTGAGAGTGTAGTCATGCGGCCGGGCACGCAATGCGCCCTGGTGGAAGGATCACCCGCACGGGGTGGACGGTCTGTACAGACGTACGGTGCCGCCCTCCTGCCACCCGCCTCTCCCCGCAGTGACACGGGGTGTGAGGCCGGCCTTGCGCCGGGGGGCAGGTCCGTGCGGACCTGCCCCCCGGTGAGAACTCAGGCTTCCTCGTTGTCGACCCAGCTCATCAGCTTGCGCAGCTCCGCGCCGGTGGTCTCCAGCAGGGACTCGCTGTCGGCCTTCTTGTACTCGTTGTACTTGGGCAGACCGTTGTGGTACTCGGCCATCCAGTTCTTGGCGAAGGTGCCGTCCTGGATCTCGGCGAGGACCTTCTTCATCTCGGCCTTGGTGTCGTCCGTGATGATGCGCGGGCCGGTGACGTAGTCGCCCCACTCGGCGGTCTCCGAGATGGACCAGCGCATCTTCTCCAGGCCGCCCTCGTACATGAGGTCCACGATGAGCTTCAGCTCGTGGAGGCACTCGAAGTACGCGATCTCCGGCTGGTAACCGGCCTCGGTCAGCGTCTCGAAACCGGCCTTCACCAGGGCGGCGGTACCACCGCAGAGGACGGCCTGCTCACCGAACAGGTCGGTCTCGGTCTCCTCGGTGAAGGTCGTCTTGATGACGCCGGCGCGCGTGCCGCCGATCCCCTTGGCGTAGGAGAGGGCGAGCTCGAGGCCCTTGCCCGTCGCGTCCTGCTCGACGGCCACGATGCACGGGACGCCGCGGCCCTCCTCGTACTGGCGGCGGACCAGGTGACCCGGGCCCTTCGGGGCGACCATGCAGACGTCGACGTTGGCCGGCGGCTTGATGAAGTCGAAGCGGATGTTCAGGCCGTGGCCGAAGAACAGCGCGTCGCCGTCCTTGAGGTTGTCCTTGACGGACTCCTCGTAGACCTTGGCCTGGATCGGGTCCGGGACGAGGATCATGATGACGTCGGCCTCGGCGGCGGCCTCGGACGGGGTCACCACGCGCAGGCCCTGCTCCTCGGCCTTGGCCTTGGACTTCGAACCCTCGTGCAGACCGACGCGGACGTCGACACCCGAGTCACGCAGCGACAGCGCGTGGGCGTGCCCCTGGCTGCCGTAACCAAGGACCGCGACCTTACGGCCCTGGATGATGGACAGGTCGGCATCGTCGTCGTAGAACAGCTCGGCCACTGGGTCTTCTCCTTGGTGTGCAGGTGTTGCGTCCCACCGTACGGCGGGGTGCGTGGGGTACGTTGCCGGGTCTCGCCATACGAGCGGCGAGATGGCCGGAAGGGGTTACGCCGTACGGTCGAGTGCGCGCAGGGAACGGTCGGTGATCGAGCGCGCGCCGCGCCCTATGGCGATGGTGCCGGACTGGACGAGCTCCTTGATGCCGAACTGCTCCAGCATCTTGAGCATGGCCTCCAGCTTTTCTGCGCCCCCTGTCGCCTCGATCGTGACGGCCTCCGGGGAGACGTCCACGGTCTTGGCTCGGAACAGCTGGACGATCTCGACGATCTGGGACCGGGTCTCGTTGTCGGCGCGGACCTTCACCAGGACGAGCTCCCGCTGGATCGCTGCGGTGGGCTCGAGTTCGACGATCTTCAGGACGTTGACCAGCTTGTTGAGCTGCTTGGTCACCTGCTCCAGGGGCAGGCCCTCGACGTTCACGACAATGGTGATGCGTGAGATGTCGGGATGTTCGGTGGTACCGACCGCGAGCGAGTCGATGTTGAAGCCGCGCCGGGAGAACAGGGCCGTGATCCGGGCGAGGACACCCGGCTTGTTCTCGACCAGGACGGAGAGCGTGTGCTTACTGGACATTGGAGTCGGTCTCTCTCTGTCTCTCAGTCGTCTTCGTTGTCGCCGAAGTCGGGGCGGACACCGCGCGCCGCCATGACCTCGTCGTTCGAGGTGCCGGCGGCGACCATCGGCCACACCATGGCGTCCTCGTGGACGATGAAGTCGATGACGACCGGGCGGTCGTTGATCGCGTTGGCCTCGGCGATGACCTTGTCCAGGTCGGCCGGGTCCTCGCAGCGGATCGCGTAGCAGCCCATCGCCTCGGACAGCTTGACGAAGTCCGGCACGCGGGTGCCCTTGGCGGCGTTGCCGTCCGTGTCCGCGCCGGAGTGCAGCACGGTGTTGGAGTACCGCTGGTTGTAGAACAGGGTCTGCCACTGGCGGACCATCCCGAGGGCGCCGTTGTTGATGATCGCGACCTTGATCGGGATGTTGTTGAGCGCGCAGGTGGTGAGTTCCTGGTTGGTCATCTGGAAGCAGCCGTCGCCGTCGATCGCCCAGACGGCACGGTCGGGCATGCCCGCCTTGGCGCCCATGGCGGCCGGGACGGCGTACCCCATGGTTCCGGCACCGCCGGAGTTGAGCCAGGTGGCGGGCTGTTCGTACTGGATGAAGTGCGAGGCCCACATCTGGTGCTGGCCGACGCCCGCAGCGAAGATCGTTCCCTCGGGGGCGAGTTCGCCGATGCGCTGGATGACCTGCTGCGGCGAGAGGCTGCCGTCCTCCGGCAGGTCGTAGCCGACCGGGTAGGTCTCGCGCCAGCGGTTGAGGTCCTTCCACCAGGCGCCGTAGTCACCGGTGTTGCCCTCGGTGTGTTCCGCCTGGACCGCCTGGACGAGGTCGGCGATGACCTCGCGGGCGTCACCGACGATCGGGACGTCGGCGGCGCGGTTCTTGCCGATCTCGGCCGGGTCGATGTCCGCGTGGACGATCTTGGCGTACGGCGCGAAGCTGTCCAGCTTGCCGGTGACGCGGTCGTCGAACCTGGCCCCGAGCGCGACGATCAGGTCGGCCTTCTGCAGCGCGGTGACGGCGGTGACCGAACCGTGCATGCCGGGCATTCCCACGTGCAGCGGGTGGCTGTCGGGGAAGGAGCCGAGCGCCATCAGGGTGGTGGTGACGGGCGCTCCGGTGAGCTCTGCCAGGACCTTCAGCTCGGCGGTGGCGCCGGCCTTCATGACGCCGCCGCCGACGTAGAGCACGGGACGCTTGGCCTGCGTGATGAGCTTGGCGGCCTCGCGGATCTGCTTGGCGTGCGGCTTGGTGACCGGGCGGTAGCCGGGCAGGTCCATCGTCGGCGGCCAGCTGAAGGTCGTCTTCGACTGCAGCGCGTCCTTGGCGATGTCGACGAGGACGGGTCCCGGCCGGCCGGTGGAGGCGATGTGGAACGCCTCGGCGACCGTGTGCGCGATGTCCTCGGCGCGGGTGACCAGGAAGTTGTGCTTCGTGATCGGCATGGTGATGCCGCAGATGTCGGCTTCCTGGAAGGCGTCCGTACCGATGGCCGCGGAGGCCACCTGGCCGGTGATCGCGACCAGCGGCACGGAGTCCATGGCCGCGTCGGCGATCGGGGTGACCAGATTGGTGGCACCGGGCCCCGAGGTGACCATGCAGACCCCGACCTTGCCGGTGGCCTGCGCGTAGCCGGTGGCCGCGTGACCGGCACCCTGCTCGTGGCGGACCAGGATGTGGCGGACCCGGGTGGAGTCCATCAGCGGGTCGTAGGCCGGCAGGATGCAGCCGCCGGGGAGTCCGAATACGGTGTCGGCGCCGACTTCCTCGAGAGAGCGGATGAGGGACTGCGCGCCCGTGAGGTGCTCAACGGAGGCGGAGGACGGTCCGCCGTTACGGGCCCGCGGCTGCGGGTGCTGGGCCCCGGTGGCCTGCTCGGTCATCGGCATTCTCTTCTCGAAGCTGAGGGTTTATGCGGTGTTTTTGCGGGGTTTTGAGAGGTCCCGGTGCAACAAAAAACCCCTCGTGCCGTGAGGCAAGCGAGGGGAGCGCGCCGGTGCGGTCTGCAAGGTGTCCATGAGTGACCCTGCTTCAGCCGACGCGCTTTCCAAGTACGAGAATTCGGGTGCGCATGGCATTGACCCTCTCTCCGGCACACGTGCGGTGTCAAGTGGGTGGGACGGGAGTCTCATCATGTGAGCGCCCCTGCATCGGGAACGCACTGCCCGCGAGCACCGGCTGAGCGGCCGGGCCGGCACCCGGGACGGGGTACTTCCCCCGGACCAGGGTGTGCCGCAGCCGGTACTCGTCCAGGGGCCCGGCGAAGGCCATTCCCTGGCCGTGCGTGCACCCCATGGCGCGCAGCGCACGCACCTGCTCGGGCACGTCCACGCCGTCGGCCACGGACTGCATCCCCAGATCCCCCGCGATGCGCAGCAGCCCACTGGTGATCTTGTGCAGCCTCGCCGACTCCACGACCCCCTCCACCAGGCACCGGTCCAGCTTGAGTACGTCGATGGGGAGCCGGCGCAGGGCGTTGACCGCGGCGTACCCGCTGCCGAAGCCGTCGAGAGCGATCCGCACGCCGAGACGGCGCAGTGCGACCAGTCGCTGCTCCAGCTCGTCGAAGGAGACGCGCGGGTCGCTGTCGGCCACCTCGATCATCAGGGCGCCGGAGGGCAGCCCGTGCCGGGTCAGGAGCGCCTCGACGGACCCGGGAGGCATGGCACGGTCCAGGAGCCGGGCGGCGGACACCCGGACGGATACGGAGACCGGGTGTCCGGCCCTGTACCGGTCGGCGGCCTGCTCGACGGCCTCCTCCAGCATCCAGGTGCCGAGCTCGGCGGCGCGCTCGCTCTCCTCGGAGACCCGGAGGAACTCGGCGGGGGTGAAAAGGATGCCCTGGGCGGAGCGCCAGCGGGCCTGGGCGGCGACAGCGGCGACCGTGCCGCTGGCCAGGTGGACGACGGGCTGGTGGAGCAGGGCGAACTCACCGTCGCGCAGGGCCGTGCGGAGTCGTGCCGCCAGCTCCGAGCGGCGCACGACGTCGGCCTGCATCTGGGGGGCGTACAGCTCCACCCGGTCCTTGCCGCCCGCCTTCGCCCGGTACATGGCGAGGTCGGCGTTGCGCATGAGGTCCTTGGGCGTGATGGAGGGCTCGGCGAAGGCGACCCCGATGGACGCCGCCACCCGGACCTCGCCGGTGCCGATCCGGTACGGCTGGGAGAGCCTGAGGCGCAGCCGGTCCGCGATCTCGTGGACCTGGTACTCCCTGGCGGCCTGGTCACGGGTGCCGTCACCGACGATGAGCGCGGCGAACTCGTCGCCTCCGAGGCGTGCCGCGGTGTCCGAGGTGCGCACGGACTCCTGGAGGCGGCGTCCTGCCTGGATCAGGAGCTCGTCGCCCGCCTGGTGGCCGATGGAGTCGTTGACCGCCTTGAAACCGTCGAGGTCGATGAAGAGCACGGCGGTACCCGGGTCCCCGGCCCGGCGCCCGCCGAGTGCCTGACCGACCCTGGTGGTGAAAAGGGCACGGTTGGGCAGGTCGGTGAGCGGATCGTGTTCGGCGTTGTGCTGCAGCTGGGCCTGCAGCCTGACCCGCTCGGTCACGTCCCGGCTGTTGAGGAGCAGGCCTCCCTGGTGGCGGTTGACGGTGGACTCGACATGGAGCCAGTCGCCCGTGCCCGATCTGAAGCGGCACTCGATCCGGGTGGTGGGCTCCTCGCGGGGCGGCGCGGCGAGGAACCGCCGCAGCTCGTGGACCACTCCCCCGAGGTCGTCGGGATGGATGATCGACGACAGCTCCGCACCCATGAGGTCCTCGGCCTCACGCCGGTAGACCCCTGCCGCCGCGGGACTGACGTAACGGAGCACGCCGCTGGGTTCGGCGATCATGATGACGTCGCTGGACCCCTGCACCAGGGAGCGGAAGTGATTCTCCTTCTGGGCCAGTTCCTGGGTGAGCGCGATGTTTTCGAGGAGCACGATGGCCTGCCGGAGAACCAGGGCGAGCACGACCGTGCAGCCGGTGAGGACCACGACGCGGTCGACCCTGCGGCCCTCCACCACGTTGTACAGGATGCCGAGGGTGCAGACCGCCGCGGCGAGGTAGGGCGTGAGCGCGGCGAGGGACCCGGCGATCGGACGGCTCGCGGCGCGGGGCTCCGGGCAGTGGACTTCGACAGCGTTGTCCTGGGCGCGGCGTGCACCCCAGGGCGCGTACGCGAGGATCAGTGAACCGGCGAACCAGCCGGCGTCCAGCAGTTGGCCCGAGTGGTAGGCCGAGCGGAGCAGCGGGGCCGTGAACAGGGCATCGCACAGCACGGTCAGGGCGAGGCCGGCGATCGCCGTGTGCACGGCGGAGCGGTTCGCGTTGACCCGCCTGAAGTGCAGCGCGAGGACCATGGAGACCAGCACGATGTCGAGCAGCGGGTAGGCCAGTGAGAGTGCCGCCCGTGCCACGCTCTCCCCCGCGACGTGCGCGGTGTGGGCCAGAGCGAGGCTCCACGAGAGCGTCAGCAGGGATCCTCCGATCAGCCACGCGTCCAGCACCAGGCAGACCCAGCCCGCCCGCGTGACGGGCCGCTTGGCCAGGACGAGCAACCCGACGATGGCGGGCGGCGCGAAGCAGAGGAAGAAGACGTCCGCGAGGGAGGGGGTGGGAACCGAGCGCCCCAGCACCACCTCGTACCAGCCCCAGACGGCGTTGCCCCCGGCGGCCATGGCCGAGGAGACCGAGAACAGCAGCCAGGCGGGCCGGAACCGGCTGCCGCTGGAGCGGGCGTAGAGGAAGCACGACACCGCGGCGATCAGAGCGGCGACACTGAGGCCGAAGTCACCCATGAACAGGGCGACTCCGGGAGACCCCCAGCCGAAGGCGGCACCCACCGCGTATCCGGCGCAGACGGCGGCGAGGACGAGCTGGGAGCGCAGCCCCGCAGGCCGTCCGGAGGCCGGCTGCCGGGAGAGCAGGGCCCCGAGGGCGCTCACCGGAGAGCTCCACGGGCAGATCCTGGCGCTCTCGCCGCCGCCGGCCGCTCCTGCCCGCCCTGACGCGTCGGATCATCTCTCCACTGGCCGAACATCGCCTGTCGCCCCCTCGCGTTCCGCTTCCTCCCCGGCGCCGCCCCTGCCACGGCGCAGCCCTCTTGTGGACGATACACCAGAGCCGTCACTCAGGGACATAGCCTCTCTACTCTCCGTGACGAAGTGGGGCGTTGTCGCGACGCGGAGCGGCCGATCCGCTCCGGAGCGTGTTCAACCGGTGGTGAGTACGAGGTTGTCGACCGGCTCCCCCGCGGCGAAGCGGGCGAGCTGTCCGGCCATCAGGCGCTTCGCCCTGGGAAGGAACGCCGATGTGCTGCCGCCCACATGAGGGGTGATCAGTGTGTGGGGAGCATGCCAGAGAGGGTGCCCGGCGGGCAGTGGTTCGGGGTCGGTCACGTCGAGCGCGGCGCGCAGTCGCCCGGACTCCAGTTCGGTCAGCAGAGCCTCCGTGTCGACCACGGCACCCCGTGCGACGTTGACGAGCAGTGCGCCGTCCCGCATCGCGGCGAGGAAGGCGGGGCCCACCAGCCCTTGCGTGGAAGGGTTCAGCGGAGTGGACAGGATGACGATGTCGGCCTCGGGGAGCAGCGTGGGAAGCTCTTCGATCGCGTGTACGGGGCCGCGCGCGGTTGCCCGTGCGGAGCGCGCGACGCGCACCACCCGCGCGCACTCGAAGGGCGCGAGCCTGTCCTCGATGGCCGCGCCGATCGATCCGTAGCCCACCACGAGAACGGACTTGTCGGCGAGCGCCGGATAGAAGCCCGACCGCCACTCCTCCTTGTCCTGGCCCTGCACGAAGCCGGGGAACCCTCGGAGCGAGGCGAGGACCAGGGCGAGCGCGAGTTCGGCCGTCGAGGCCTCGTGCACACCCTTGGCGTTGCACAGCCGCACCCCGGCGGGCAGCAGACCCAGCCCGGGCTCCACGTGGTCGATGCCCGCCGAGAGGGTCTGGACGACCTGGACCGAGTGCATCCCCTTGAGCGGGCGGACCGCGACCTCCGGGCCCTTCATGTACGGAACTACATAGAACACGCAGTCGGAGGGGTCCGCCGGGTAGTCCCGGCCGCCGTCCCAGAAGCGGTAGTTGAGACCCTCGGGGAGGCCGTCGATCTCATCGGCGTCGAACGGCAGCCACACGTCGGCAGCAGATGTAGGAGTCATGGTCAGGAGGCTATGCGAAGGGCTCGTGAGCGCAGAGGTTACTTTGGGGTGCTGGTGGTCCCGTGATCACGGGACCGAGGGAGGGTTCGGGGAGTTGGAGCGCAGGACTATCGGTGCGGCGGCGCTCGCCGTGGGTGCGGTCGGGCTGGGCTGTATGCCGATGAACTGGGCGTACAGCACGTCGCAGCAGCGCGGTGACCGCTCGGTGCGGACCGTGCACGCCGCGCTGGACGCGGGCGTCCAACTGCTCGACACGGCCGACATGTACGGACCCTTCACCAACGAGCTGCTCGTCGGGCGGGCGCTCAAGGGCCGCCGGTCCGAGGCCTTCCTCTCCACCAAGTGCGGCCTCCTGGTGGGCGATCAGCACATCGTGGCCAACGGGCGCCCCGGTTACGTGCGCAGGGCCTGCGACGCCTCGCTGCGACGGCTGCAGACCGACGTGATCGATCTCTACCAGCTGCACCGGGCGGATCCCGAGGTGCCGGTCGAGGAGACCTGGGGCGCGATGGCGGACCTGGTGACGGCGGGCAAGGTGCGGGCACTCGGACTGTGCGCGGTGGGAGCCAGGGCCGGCCGCGGGCCCGGGGCCCGGATGCATGACGGGACCATCCGGCAGTTGGAGCGGATGCAGCAGGTCTTCCCCGTCAGCGCGGTCCAGGCGGAGCTCTCCGTGTGGTCGCCCCAGGCACTGGAGGACCTGCTGCCGTGGTGCGCGGCCCGGGGGGTGGGGGTGCTGGCGGCGATGCCGCTGGGCAGCGGTTACCTGACGGGCACGCTCAAACCCGGCCAGGGTTTCGAGCCGGATGACCCCCGGGCGAGGCACCCCCGTTTCACCGCGGAGATGATGGCGGCCAACCAGCCGGTGGTGGCGGGGCTGCGCAGGATCGCGGAGCGGCACGGCGCCACTCCGGCGCAGGTCGCTCTCGCGTGGGTTCTGCGGCAGGGCCGCCATGTGGTGCCCGTGCCCGGCGCCAAGCGGGAGCGGTGGGCCGTGGAGAACGCGGGAGCGGGAGGACTGGCGCTCACGGACCGGGATATGGCCGAGATCGCGGGGCTGCCGCGGGCCCGCGGGTCGTGGGACTGATCCTCGGGTCGGGACTGCTCCTCGGGTCCCGGGGCCTGCGGGCAGGGTCGCGGGACTGATCCGCGGGCCGTGGTACCGGCCACTCGCGTCGTGGGACCGGCTCCGCGGCGGGAGAATTGGCGAAGATCGGGAACCCGAGGCGGGGCGTCGGTGTAAGAACAGTAGTCGTGCGACCGTCGAAAGGATCGGTGCTGTGCAAACTCCCGTGCTGCGCAAGGGGGTCGTGGCCCTGCTCGCCTCGGCTTCCCTCCTGCTGTCCGCCTGTTCGTCCGATGACGGCCCGGCGGCCGGTGAGGATGCCTCCTCTCCCCCGGCGAGCGCCACGTCCGCGCCCCCGGCCTCGGCGAGCCCGTCGGCGGACCTGCCCCCGGCCAAGGGCTCCGTCGAGGTGGTGAAGACGCTCACGGACGGCCTCGCGTCTCCGTGGGGCCTCGCGGCGCTGCCCGGCGGTGACTTGCTGGTCGCCTCACGTGACGAAGCGACGATCACGAGGATCGACGGGGAGAGCGGCAGGAAGACACTGCTGGGCTCGGTGCCGGGGGTCGCTCCGGCGGGTGAGGGCGGTCTGCTGGGCCTCGCCGTCGCCCCGACCTTCGGCGCGGACCATCTGATCTACGCGTACTTCACCACCGAGTCCGACAACCGCGTCGCCCGCCTTCTGTACGACGAGAAGAAGCCCGCAGGCCAGCAGCTGGGCGCACCGGACACCGTCCTTCGGGGGATCCCGAAGGGCTCCGTCCACAACGGGGGGCGGATCGCGTTCGGGCCCGACCGCATGCTCTACGTGGGTACGGGCGAGACGGGTGACACGGGTCTGTCCCAGGACACCTCGTCCCCCTCGGGAAAGATCCTGCGGATGACACCTGACGGCGAGCCGGTGCACGGCAATCCCGAGGCCGACTCGCTGGTCTATTCGTACGGGCACCGCAATGTACAGGGCCTGGCCTGGGACGGCGGGAAGCGGCTCTGGGCGGCGGAATTCGGCCAGAACACCTGGGACGAGCTGAATCTGATCGAGCCGGGCAGAAACTACGGCTGGCCCGAGGCGGAGGGCAAGGAGAAGAAGTCCGGCTTCGTCGATCCGGTGGCCCAGTGGAAGACCTCCGAGGCTTCGCCGAGCGGGATCGCGTATGCCGAGGGATCGATCTGGATGGCGGGGCTGCGGGGCGAGCGACTCTGGCGCATCCCCCTGTCGGACAAGGCGGACGGGGAACCACTTGCCGACCCCCAGGCGTTCCTGGAGGGGAAGTACGGCCGTCTGCGCACGGTGCTCGCCGCAGGTGGCGACAAGCTGTGGCTGGTCACGAGCAACACGGACGGCCGTGGCACCGTGAAGTCGGGTGACGACCGCATCCTGCTCCTGAAGGTGCGGTAGCGGCGACCGGGGCGCGTCAGGCCGGCCGGCGGTACCGACACCGGCGGGTGGGATGCCGGAGGGAGCACAGCGGGTGTTCAGCTTCTTCGAGGAACTGTTCGCGCCGGGCCGTAAGCACACGGCCGAGGAGCAGAAGCGGCTTGAGCTCAGCCGGGTGGACCTGGGCATCGGCGACCCGGCTCGGGGCCCGATAGACCTCACCTCCGGCAAGGTGACGCTCCTCCGCCCACCGCCCGAGGCCGGCCGGCCTGACGGTGGGACGAGGCAGGGCGGCGACGGCCGCGCGGATCGCACTCCGCCCGGCGACAGCCGGGACCTACCGGATCGGGACCGGCCGGATCAGGACCGGACCGGCGCTTGAGAGCGGGGCCCCGGGCCCCGGTCTCACCCCGCCGTGTACAGCCGGAACCGGTGTGCCAGGGCGGCCGCCTCGCCACGGCTGGAGACGCTCAGCTTGGCCAGGATATTGGACACGTGCACGCTGGCGGTCTTCGGCGAGATGTACAGCTCTTCCGCGATCCGGCGGTTCGTGTATCCCGCCGCGACCAGCCGGTGCACCTCCTGTTCCCGCGAGGTGAGCCCGAACGACACGATCACGTCCACCGCGGGGGCGGGTTCCGCGGCGGGCCGAGCGGCTGCGTCCTCGGACGCGCCGCCCGGCCCGGCGAGCGGGATCCGTGCCCGGCCTGCCAGCAGCTCGATGCTTTCCGCGAGCGGACGCGCGCCGAGCCGTGCCGCCACCGTGTGGGCATCGCGCAGAAGTCCCGCCGCCGGCGTCCGGTCGCCGGAGGCGGTGAGTATCGCTTCCGCCCAGTGGTGGCGTATCTGGGCCAGCTCGTAGGGGCGCCGGAGCGGAGCGAAGGCCGTGGCGGCCCGGCACCAGTGGTCCGGGGTGTCAGCGCCTTCCGCCCTGGCAAGATCCGCCTCGATCAGCACGCCGTAGGCGGCCCAGACGGGCACCAGCATCGGCAGCCGCTTGAGGTGGCCCCGGATCCGGTCGAGGACCGCCGGCCGTCCGGGATCCGTGGCGGGCAGACCCCGTGCGTCGGCCTCGATCGCGGCGGCGGCGTGGAGCAGCGGCAAGGAGTACCGCTGGGTTCCCGGCGGCAGCCCGAGGTCGGACTGTGCCTCGAACATGGCCCGCGCCTCGGGGAGCCGGCCTTGCTGTGCCGCGAGGGTCATGGCGTGCCGGACCGGACAGATCAGGTGCTGCGGCTGCGGGTCGTGGAGGCCGAGATGGCGGCGGTTCAGTGCCAGTTGCTCCCCGGCCTCCTCGAAGTCACCGCGGGCCAGGGCCAGATCCGTGCGGCGGGCGGCTACGAGCCCGTTCGCCTTACGGGACCGGGCCAGTGGGGCCGCCGCGTCCGCCGCCGCCCGGCTCTCCTCCCACCGCCCGAGCGAGAAGTAGGACTGCGCCTGGTTGGCGCGTACCCAGGCTTCCGACTCGGGGAGCCCGTGGCCGTGGCAGATCTCGATGCCGTGGTCGGCTGCCTTCACCGCTTCCAGGGAGCGGCCGGTGGATTCGAGCGAGGAGGGCAGATTGATGGCGGCACGGCTCATGACGCCCACCAGGTGCAGTTCCTCCGACCGGTCCCGGACGGCGTACATCTCGGCGACGCCTTCCTCCACCTCGCCCGCGTCGATCGTGAGCCAGCCGCGCGTGAGCCTGGCGTGCAGTTCGATGGACTCCTCGCCGACGAGCCGGGCGTACTCCACGGCCCTGTCGGCCGCTACCAGTGTCTCGGGCCCGGGCCTGTGCAGGGCACCCCAGCTGGCGACCGCCGCCAGGACGTCGGCGTGGACAGCGGACGGCTGAAGGCCCCGCACCAGGTCCTCGGCGGTGGCCAGTTCCTGCCGGCCGTCGCCGCGGGAGAGGCTCTGCATCAGCAGGGAACGCTGCACCCAGTACCACGCCGCGCGCAGCGGATCCCTGTCCTTGTCCAGGATGCGCAGGGCCTTCTTCGCGATGGCCAGGGCCCGTTCGCGGTCTCCGCCGAAGCGGGCGGCCACCGTGGCCTCGGCCATCAGGTCGAGGTAGCGCAGCGGGTCCGCGTCCGGTGCGCAGCCGCACCCCGGGTAGGCCTCGGCGTGGTCGAGCGGCCGCAGGGTGGCGCGCACCGTGTCGGGAACGTCGTCCCAGAGTTCCATCGCTCTCTCCAGCAGCCTGAGTTGCTCGCTGTACGCGAAGCGGCGCCGGGCCTCCACCGATGCCTGGAGCACCGCGGGCAACGCCTTGACCGCGTCGTGCGCGGCGTACCAGTAGCTGGCGAGCCGTGCGGCGCGCTCGTCGGTGCGCACGAGTGACGGGTCGTTCTCCAGCGCCTCGGCGTAGCGGCGGTTGAGGCGCGTGCGTTCGCCCGGAAGCAGGTCGTCGCTGACGGCCTCGCGGACGAGGGAGTGCCGGAAGCGGTATCCCTCGGTGTCCGGGGCGGGCAGCAGCAGGTTGGCTCCGACCGCCGCACGCAGGGCTTCGTCGAGGTCGTCCTCGGCGAGGCCCGCGACGGCGGCGAGGAGCGGGTGTTCGACCGTGGAGCCCCCCTCGGCGATGATCCGGGCAACCCGCTGGGCGTCCTCGGGCAACGCCTCGACACGTACGAGGAGGAGATCACGCAGCGAGTCGGAGAGCCCGGAGCTGTCGCCGCAGCACTCCAGGCTGCGGGCGAGTTCCTCGACGAAGAAGGCGTTGCCGTCGGACCGCTCGAAGATGTCGTCGACCAGCGCGGGGTCGGGTACCGCCGCGAGGATTCCGGCGAGCTGCCGGCCGACCTCGGCTCGGCTGAAGCGGTCGAGCTCGATACGGCGGACGGTGCGGAGCCGGTCGAGCTCGGCAAGGAGCGGGCGCAGGGGGTGGCGGCGGTGGACGTCGTCGGCGCGGTACGTACCGATGACGACGAGGCGCCCGCTGCGCAGCGTGCGGAAGAGGTAGGCGAGCAGGTGACGCGTGGAGGCGTCGGCCCAGTGCAGGTCCTCCAGGACGAGGACGACCGTGCGAGCGGCCGAGAGGCGTTCCAGCAGCCGGGCGGCGAGTTCGAAGAGCCGTGCGGTGCCGTGCTCGTCGTTGGGCGCCCTGTCGGCCTCGCCCAGTTCGGGCAGCAGGCGGGCGAGCTCGCCCTCCTGCCCGGCCAGCGCCTCGGTCAGTTCCTCCGGCATCGCACGGCGCAGGGCGCGGAGCGCCGTGGCGAACGGGGCGTAGGGCAGGCCGTCGGCCCCGATCTCCACGCACCCGCCGACGGCCACGACGGCCCCGCGTCGGCGGGCCGCCGTGATGAACTCCTCGACCAGCCGGGTCTTGCCCACGCCCGCTTCGCCACCGAGGAGCAGGGCCTGTGGTTCTCCGGCAGCGGCGCGAGCCAGCGTCTCGGTGAGCGCGGCGAGTTCACCGGCACGGCCGACGAAGACGGGGCTGACGGTGTTGGTCTCCACGTCGCTGAGCATCGCATACGCGTACGGCACCCCCGCGACCGATTTTCGCCGGCCGTCCATCGCTACGCGGCGCGGACGAACCAGCTCCGGTTCCTCCCCACCCGCCCTTCGGTGTCGTGGTGTCCAGCACGGCGGGCGGCGCGGCGGGCGAGCACAGCCTGACGGACGGTGCGCTGCTGATCGGCCCTGCGAATCAGCTCGGCGACGGTGAGCTGGTGGAGTTCGTACTCGTACATCGTCTTCTCCCTGGTGCGGAACGAGAGTGGTGGCACGGCTTCTGCCGTGTCCCCACTCTCGTCCGCAAGGGGGTGCCGCCGCATCGGGCGAGTGCCGCATCTGCGCGGGCGGGGTGCCTTAGGCCCGGGCTTCGGATGCCTTACGCGGCTGCCGCCGGGGCCTCAGCCGCCGGCGGCGGACGGCAGTGCGACGAAGAGGTCGAGGTACATGCCCACGGAGATCAGCAGGCCGAGCACGCCGAGCGCGATGCCGGCCGTGGCGACGGAGCGGACCCAGCCGGCCATCGGACGGAGGGAGGGGGTACCGAAGGCGGGCCGGACCAGGACGAAGACGCCGACGATCAGGGCGAGCAGCGCGAAGAGCCCGTTGACGAGGGCCGTGCTGTGCCAGGCGTCGCCGTAGAGCTCGGAGATCTGCTGGGCGGCGCTGCCGCCGCCGCCGGAGGTCTTGATCTGGCCGATCAGGGTCTCGCGCTCGGCGGCGACGCGGCCGGTCCACGCGCCCGAGAGCGAGACGATGCCGAGTGCGGCGGCCACGACGGCCGCGGCTCCGGTACCGACCCCGGCGGCCGCGGCGGCTTCGGCCTCGTCGTAGGGGTCGGGCTCCAGCTCGACCTCGAGGCCGTCCTCCGCGGCCGCGTCGGTCGCGGCCACGTCCATGGCGGTCACGTCCGACGCGGGCACGCCGTGTGCCGCGTCGGCCGGAACGGCGTCTTCCGTGGAGCCGGCCTTCTTGGTCAGGTCCGGTGCGGCGGCGGTCGCGTCCGCCGTCTTCTTCTCCTCGGTGTCGTCAGTGGTCGGAGTGGAGGGGGAGGTGTTCATGCGCCGCACGCTAGGGGTCCCGTATGAGAACCTCCTTAACACTGGGCGCCTCAGCTCCGTCCCTTGCGCCATTCGGAGGCCAGGACGGCCCAGATCTCCTCGTCGTGCCGCCTGCCGCGGTGCAGGTAGGCCTCCCGCAGCACTCCCTCCCTCGTCATCCCGAGCCGCTCGGCCGCGGCGACGCTGCGGGTGTTGGCGGCGGAGGCGATCCACTCCACCCGGTGCATCCCCCGTACGTCGAAGGCCCAGTCGATCAACACCTTCGACGCACGGTTGACGAGGCCCCGCCCCTGCCCGGCCGGCTCCAGCCAGCAGCCGATCTCGCACTTCCCCGTCCCCGCCTCGAATATCCGGAACAGGACCCCTCCGACCAGCGTGCCGTCCAGCCAGATGCCGTAGAGCCGGCCGGTGTCGGCCGCCTGCTTGTCCGCGTACCGCTGGAGCAGCGCGCGTGCGGAGATGAGGTCGGTGGCAGCCGCGGCGAACGGGATCCAGGGGTCGACGAGCCCGCGCGCCCGGTCCATGTGGGCCAGGAATTCCTCCGCCTGCCAGGGTTCGAGCGGACGGAGCTCCGCCCCGTCATCCCCCAGTGACACCGTGAACACAGCGATTCTCCTCGGTCCTCGTGACGTCTCAGTGAACGCGCCGGCCCGCGGTCCGGTCCGCGTCGCCCGTGCGCTCACCCGGGATCTTCGCATGCGGCGCCGTGCGGTCCGGCGGTTCGATACTGATGTGCGGGAGCAAGCGGTCCAGCCGGGCGGGCAGCCACCAGTTCGCGCCCCCGAGCATGTGCATCAGTGCGGGCACCAGCAGGGTGCGCAGGACGAAGGCGTCGAGGGCGACCGCTGCGGCCAGCGCGATGCCGAACATCGCGATGACGCGGTCGCCGCTGAGGACGAAGGCGAGAAAGACCGAGATCATGATCACTGCGGCCGAGTTGATCACCCGGCCCGTCTCGGCGAGGCCCACCCGCACCGACCGGCGGTTGTCCCCGGTCTCCAGCCATTCCTCGTACATCCGGCCGACGAGGAAGACCTGGTAGTCCATCGACAGCCCGAAGAGCACCGAGACCATGATCACCGGAAGGAAGGGCTCGATGGGGCCCGCGCTCCCGAGCCCCAGCAGCTCGCTCCCCCACCCCCACTGGAACACCGCGACGACGACACCGAAGGAGGCGGCCACGGCGGCCACGTTCATCACGGCGGCCTTGGCGGGGACGGCGAGGGAACGGAAGGCCAGCAGCAGGAGCAGGCAGCCGAGGCCGACGACCACCCCGACGAAGAGCGGCAGCTTGCCGATGATGATCTCGGCGAAGTCGTCGTAACCGGCCGTCACCCCGCCCACGTGGATCCGGAGCGAGGTGCCGTCCGTCGTCGGCGGCAGGACGTCGTGACGCAGCCGGTCGACGAGTTCGCTGGTCCGCTGCGACTGTGGGGCGTACTCGGGAACGACGGTGAGGAACGCGGTGTCGCCGCTGCCGTTGTAGGTCACCGGGCTCACCGAGGCGACGCCGTCGGTCTCCCGCAGCACTGCCGGCAGTCCGTCCAGGGCGAGCCGGTCATCGGCTCCGTCGAGACGGGCGGCCAGTGTCAGCGGCCCGTTGACCCCGGCGCCGAACCCGTCGGCGAGGAGGTCGTACGCCTGACGGGTGGTGGCGGTGGCGGGATTGTTGCCCTGGTCGGACGTCCCCAGGTGCAGGGAGAAGGTGGGCACGGCGAGCACCGCCATGACGGCGGCGGCGACCGCTCCCAGCAGCCGGGGGCGCCGCTCGACGAAGGCCGACCAGCGGGCGGCGAAGCCGGTGGGCCGTTCGCTCTGCGGCCCGTACTCGGCGAGCCGCCCGCGTTCACGCCGGCTCAGGGCACGCATGCCGATGAAGGAGAGCAGTGCGGGCAGCAGGGTCACGGAGGCGGCGACGGTCAGCACCACGGTGAGGGAGGCGGCGATCGCGACACCGTTGAGGAAGCCGAGCCGAAGGACGAGCATGCCCAGCAGGGCGACGCAGACGGTGGCCCCGGCGAAGACGACGGCGCGCCCCGTCGTCGCGACGGCGTTCTGCGCCGCGTCGTGCACGGACAGGCCGCGCCGCAGTCCTCGCCGGTGCCGGGTGACGATGAAGAGGGCGTAGTCGATGCCGACGCCGAGACCGATGAGCATGCCCAGCATCGGCGCGAAGTCGGCGACGGTCATGACGTGCCCGAGCAGGACGATGCCCGCGTACGCCGTACCGACGGAGACGAGGGCCGTGGCGATGGGCAGCAGACTCGCGGCGAGCGAGCCGAAGGCGAGGAAGAGGACGACCGCGGCGACGACCACTCCGATGGCCTCGCTCAGATGGAGGGTGGGCGCTTCGGTCAGCGCTACGGCGGTGCCGCCGAGCTCGACCTGCAGCCCTTCGCCCGCGGCCTCGTTCGCGGTGTCGACGACGGCTCGCGCCCGTTCCGGCGGGATCTCGCCGGCCCGGTGGTCGAAGGTGACCGTCGCGTAGGCGGTGCGGCCGTCCGCGCTGATCTGTCCCTGAGCCGCCGGAGGGTAGGGGCTGGTGACGTCCCCGACACCGGGCAGGGTGGCGATCGACTGCAGGGTCCTGGTCATCGTCCGCTCGACGTCGGCGTCGCGGACGGAGGACCCGGGGGTGTGCCAGACGACGGTGCCGGTGTCGCCGCCGAGGTCCTCGAAGCCGGCCTGCAGGAGCTCGCCCGCGCGACCCGACTCGGTGCCCGGCACCTCGTAGTCGTTGGAGTACGCGGAACCCGCGAACCCGGCCGCCGTGGCCGCACCCCCCAGGGCGAACATCCAGATGAGTACGGCGGCGAGGCGGTGTCTGAGACACCAGCGTGCGATGGCGGCCAACGGACGTGCTCCTGGGGTTCGTGGACCGTGGGGGGATTTGACAGGAACATCCCACAAAGTCGCATGACCTGAAGGGCTCACTCTGTCAGCCATTTCCGGCCATGTACCGCTTTCGTGGTGATGGTCACATGGCTTGATTTCGCCTTGCCGACGGTCGGCGTCTCAGCGCTGTCCCCAGTCCGCCGGCACGTCCCTCCCCCGTCCGCCACACCCCCGCCGGCACGTCCGCCAGGCCCGTCCCCCTCCGTCATCTCGTGCCGCCTCCGTCGGCCCCGCCCGTACCCCCCGTCAGCCGGAGACGCTCGCCCTCCCGTTCTCGATGTGGCCCATCAGCCGGCGCCGGAAGGTGCCCTCCCCGGCGGCTGTCACGTCGAGGTCGTACCAGCCGTGGGCGTCGGCCGCCGAGTGCACGACCGTACGGCTGCGCCCCGGCTTCACCTGGATCGTCCGGGTCCAGTCCCGCAGGTCGTCCTCGTCGACGTAGGCCAGCGGCCGGACGGTGAAGGTCAGTGTCCGGCGGCCGGTGTTGCGCAGGGTGAGGTGCAGGTCGCGCTCTTCGGCGTCGATCCGGGAGGCGAGTTCCGCCGAGCTGTCCGCGGTTCCCTCGAACTCCCTCCGGAAGCCGTTGGGCCCGGTGACCGTGAACCGGTAGGCCTCGCCGTCCAGGGGCACGGTCAGCTGCGCCCTCTTCCTGACGTCGCGGTGCTGCGGGTCACGGGGCTCCGCCCCGTACGGGTACAGCGCGAAGTGCGTAGAGGAACGTCCGGTGTTGCTGAGGGTCACCCGAAGCCCTCCGTCCGCCTTCACCGCCTGCGCGTCGGGCTGGTACGGCAGCGGCCGGGCCGGACGGACACCGGGTTCCTGGACGGGCATGTGCTGGTCGAGGGGCGGCCGCGGCTGCCAGCGCCCGCCGAAGGGCGGGACGGCGCCCGGGGGTGCCGTCTCCGGCCGCCGCTGCGCCCGCCGGAAGTCGAAGGCCGAGGTGAGGTCGCCGGTGACCGTGCGCCGCCAGTCACCGATGTTCGGCTCCCGCACCCCCGTCCAGCGCTCCAGCAGGCGGATCACCGACGTGTGGTCGAAGACCTCGGAACAGACGTATCCGCCGACCGTCCACGGCGAGACCACCAGGAGCGGCACCCGCACACCGAGACCGGTGGGCTTGCCCTCCCACCGCTCCTCGGTGTCCTCCGCGGGCGGGACCGGCGGTGGCACGTGGTCGAAGAAGCCGTCGTTCTCGTCGTAGTTGACGATGACGGCGGTGTGCCGCCACACATCCGGGTGCCGGCCCAGGGCGTCGAGAACCTTGTAGACGATCGTCGCACTGTGGGCCGGGGACGAGACGCTCGGATGCTCGGAGTCCACTGCGGACGGCACCAGGTAGGAGACCTCGGGCAGGGTGCCGGCCGCGACGTCCGCGGCGAACTCGTCGGCCAGCGTCCCCGTCTCCACCCGGCGCAGACCGCGCTCGAAGAGGCTCCGCTCGGCAGGGGCCAGTAGGGCGACGCCCTCCTCCAGCAGTCCGAGCAGCCGCTCCCGCTCCGGCCCCGCGCCCGCTTCCCGCACGGCCGCGTAGAACGACTCCATGTACGTGTGCCCGCCGGTCCTGACCAGCGCCCTGCGGGCCAGCGCCTTGAAGGTGCTGAAGAACTCGATCTGGTTGTCGGTGAAGTTCTCCCACTCGGTGTACGTACGCCAGCTGTGCCCGGCCTTCTCCAGGCGCTCCGCGTACGTGCCCCAGTCGTACCCGGGATGTGTGCCCTCGTCGTACGCGTCGTTGCCCACCGCCCGCTTCCCGTCCGCCTCGAAGCCGGTCTTCCCGCTCCACAGGTGGTTGCGGTTGGGGCTGGTCGAGGTGTGGACGGAGGAGTGGTAGGCGTCGCAGACCGTGAAGGTGTCGGCGAGTTCGTAGTGCAGCGGTATGTCACGACGGTCGTAGTACGCCATCGTGGCGGCGGTCTTCGCGGAGACCCAGCCGTTCATCCACCCCCCGGCCCAGGCCTTGCCGCCACCGCTCCAGGAGTGGTCGAGCGCCCCGATGTACTGCAGGTCCTTCTTCTGCGCGGTCGCCGCCTCCCGCACGGGGAACGGCAGGACCGGAGTGCCCAGCGGCCCCGGCTGCTCGAAGACCGGCCTGCCGGACGGCAGTTCGATCGCGTTGCGGTCGCCGAATCCGCGCACGCCCCGCAGCATCCCGAAGTAGTGGTCGAAGGAACGGTTCTCCTGCATGAGGATCACCACGTGCCTGATGTCGGCGAGACCACCGGACCCCTGCGTGGGCCGTGGCTGCGCGGCCATCGCGGCCTGGAGCGACGGCGGAAGCAGCGAGCCCGCGGCAGCGGCCCCGAATGCGCCACCGCCGAGCGCGAAGAGACGTCGCCGTGAAATGTCCGTAGCCAATTGAGCCTCCTGAATCCGCTGGTACGCCCGGAAGGTAGAAGACTGAGGTGGCGGCGGGAAGGCATCCGTACGGCCCGGTGGTGAATGTCCGACAGGTACCCCCGAGAGCTCTGGCCCGGGGGCCCGCACGCCGAAGGGGCGGAGCACCCGGTGGATGCTCCGCCCCTTCGCCGTGTCGCCCGGGTCAGCCCTCGACGCCGAGCTTCTCCAGGATCAGCTCACGCACACGCGCCGCGTCCGCCTGGCCGCGTGTCGCCTTCATGACCGCGCCCACCAGGGCGCCGGCCGCGGCGACCTTGCCGCCACGGATCTTGTCCGCGATCGCCGCGTTGGCCGCGATGGCCTCGTCGACGGCGGTGCCCAGCGCGCCCTCGTCGGAGACGACCTTCAGGCCGCGCTTCTCGACGACGGTGTCCGGGTCGCCCTCGCCCGCGAGGACGCCCTCGAGGACCTGGCGCGCCAGCTTGTCGTTGAGGTCGCCGGAGGCGACGAGCTCAGCCACCCGGGCGACCTGCGCCGGGGTGACCGGCAGCTCGTCCAGGCTGCGGCCGGTCTCGTTGGCGTTGCGGGCGAGCTCGCCCATCCACCACTTGCGGGCCTGGTCGGAGGGGGCCCCCGCGTCGGTCGTGGCGACGATCAGGTCGACCGCGCCCGCGTTGAGGATGGACTGCATGTCGTGCTCGTTGACACCCCACTCCTCCTTCAGCCGCTTGCGGCGCAGCCGGGGCAGCTCGGGAAGCCCCTTGCGGAGCTCCTCGGCCCAGTCGCGGGAAGGGGCGACCGGCACCAGGTCCGGCTCGGGGAAGTAGCGGTAGTCCTCGGCGTTGTCCTTGATGCGGCCGGCCGTGGTGGAGCCGTCCTCCTCGTGGAAGTGCCGGGTCTCCTGCACGATCGTCCCGCCGCTGTTCAGCACCGCCGCGTGACGCTGGATCTCGAAGCGGGCGGCGCGCTCGACGGAGCGCAGCGAGTTGACGTTCTTCGTCTCGGAGCGCGTGCCGAACTTCTCGGTGCCGTGGGGCCGCAGCGACAGGTTGACGTCGCAGCGCATCTGGCCCATCTCCATCCGGGCCTCCGAGACACCGAGCGCCTTGATGAGCTCGCGGAGCTCGGCGACGTACGCCTTGGCGACCTCGGGGGCGCGTGCGCCGGCTCCCTCGATCGGCTTGGTGACGATCTCGATGAGCGGGATGCCCGCACGGTTGTAGTCGAGCAGCGAGTGGGAGGCGCCGTGGATGCGGCCGGTGGCACCGCCGACGTGCGTCGACTTGCCGGTGTCCTCCTCCATGTGGGCGCGCTCGATCTGTACGCGGAAGATCTCCCCGTCCTCCAGCTGGACGTCCAGGTAGCCGTTGAAGGCGATCGGCTCGTCGTACTGCGAGGTCTGGAAGTTCTTCGGCATGTCCGGATAGAAGTAGTTCTTCCGGGCGAAGCGGCACCACTCGGCGATCTCGCAGTTCAGCGCGAGGCCGATCTTGATGGCGGACTCGACGCCGATCTCGTTGACGACCGGAAGCGCGCCCGGCAGCCCGAGACAGACCGGACAGGTCTGCGAGTTCGCGTCCTGCTTGAGCTCCGTGGAGCACCCGCAGAACATCTTGGTCTTGGTGCCGAGCTCCACATGGACCTCGAGGCCCATGACGGGGTCGTACGTCGCGAGGGCATCCTCGTACGACTCCAGGTCGATGACAGTCACGATGAAACTTTCCCTCTCAGCCCAGCAGGACGTCGTCGTCGCCGAGACGCTTGAGCTCGCGGTAGAGGATCGCGAGTCCGGTCACGATCGCGGCGGCGGATACGGCGGCGTCGGCCAGCCGCAGCATGTCGTTGTCCTGGCGGGCCATCCTCGCCTGCTTGACGACGCTCAGGGCGCCGAAGGCGGTGGTGCCCAGGGACACGTACACACCGGACTTGGACTTCTTGAAGTTCTTGGCCTTCTTAGCCATTGCGCTCATAGTGACGGAGCCTCCTCAAGCAGCGGGTGCCCCCACTTTTCCACGAAAGCGGCCTCGACGGCTGCTCCGACCTTGTACAGCCGGTCGTCCTTCATGGCGGGGGCGATGATCTGCAGCCCGACCGGCAGGCCGTCCTCCGGGGCCAGGCCGCACGGAAGCGACATGGCGGAGTTGCCGGCGAGGTTGGTCGGGATGGTGCACAGGTCCGCGAGGTACATCGCCATCGGGTCGTCGGCGCGCTCGCCGATCGGGAAGGCGGTGGTCGGGGTCGTCGGCGAGACGATGACGTCCACCTGCTCGAACGCCTTCTCGAAGTCCTGGGTGATGAGGGTGCGGACCTTCTGTGCCGAGCCGTAGTACGCGTCGTAGTAGCCGGAGCTGAGCGCGTACGTGCCGAGGATGATGCGGCGCTTGACCTCGTCGCCGAAGCCGGCCTCACGGGTGAGGGCGGTGACGTCCTCGGCAGAGCGCGTGCCGTCGTCGCCGACCCGCAGGCCGTAACGCATGGCGTCGAAGCGCGCCAAATTCGAGGAGCACTCGGACGGCGCGATCAGGTAGTACGCCGAAAGAGCGAGGTCGAAGGACGGGCAGTCCAGCTCGACGATGGTGGCGCCGAGCGACTTCAGCAGCTCGACCGACTCGTTGAAGCGCTGGACGACACCGGCCTGGTAGCCCTCGCCGGAGAACTGCTTGACCACACCGACGCGCATGCCCTGAACGGATCCGTTGCGCGCGGCCTCGACGACCGGCGGCACCGGCGCGTCGATGGACGTGGAGTCGAGCGGGTCGTGTCCGCCGATGACCTCGTGCAGCAGCGCCGCGTCCAGGACCGTGCGGGCGCAGGGGCCGCCCTGGTCGAGGGAGGACGAGAAGGCGACCATGCCGTAGCGGGAGACGCCGCCGTAGGTGGGCTTGACTCCGACGGTGCCGGTGACGGCGGCGGGCTGGCGGATGGAGCCACCGGTGTCCGTGCCGATGGCGAGCGGCGCCTCGAATGAGGCCAGCGCGGCGGAGGAGCCGCCGCCGGAACCGCCAGGGATACGGGTGAGGTCCCAGGGGTTGCCGGTCGGGCCGTACGCGCTGTTCTCGGTGGAGGACCCCATGGCGAACTCGTCCATGTTGGTCTTGCCGAGGATGACGACGTCGGCCGCCTTCAGCTTCTTCGTGAGGGTCGCGTCGTACGGCGGGACCCAGCCCTCGAGGATCTTCGAACCGACGGTGGTCGGCATGTCCTGCGTGGTGAAGATGTCCTTGAGCGCGAGCGGGACGCCGGCCAGCGGGCCGAGCTTCTCACCCGCCTCACGCTTGGCGTCGACGGCGCGGGCCTGCGCGAGCGCGCCCTCGCGGTCGATGTGCAGGAAGGCGTGGACCTTCTCGTCGATGGCGTCGATCCGGGCCAGGTGGGCCTCGGTGACCTCGACGGCCGTCAGCTCGCCGGAGGCGATCTTCGCGGCGATCTGGGCCGCGGTGAGCTTGATGATGGTGCTGATGTCCGTCATGGCTGTTAGTCCTCCCCCAGGATCTGCGGCACCTTGAAACGCTGCTGCTCCTGGGCCGGGGCGCCGGAGAGCGCCTGCTCGGGGGTGAGCGACGGACGGACCTCGTCCGCGCGCATGACGTTGGTCAGCGGCAGCGGGTGGGAGGTCGGCGGTACGTCTTGGTCGGCGACCTCGGAGACGCGGGCGACCGCGCCGATGATGTCGTCGAGCTGACCGGCGAAGTGCTCGAGCTCTTCGCCCTTCAGCTCCAGACGCGCCAGCCGGGCGAGGTGGGCGACCTCCTCGCGCGTGATGCCAGGCATGCAGCGATCCTCAGGGTTTGGTGTGTGGTTTTGGCCCAATCCTATGGGGTCGCAGGACACCTCTGCGGCGAGCGGATCGAGCCCGGCCGCCCATTGAGGACAAAACGGCCACCGGGCGGACCTCCACCCCGAACCGCGGCGGCTCTTCCCTCGAACCGCGGCGGACCTCCACCGGGGAACCGGCCCCGGTCCGCCCCGGCCTCAGGCCGTGGCCGTGCCGGGATTCAGCGCGCGCCCCGCGGACCTCGGCGCCGGCTCTGGTGCCACCGCCGGCGCCGCCTCGGCCTCCCGCTCCGCCGGCCGGCGCCATCCGTGCTCGCCCCGGGCCCGCAGCCACGCCGTCGTCTCCTGCGGCGGCATCGCGGCGGCGACGAGCCACCCCTGCACCGCGTCGCAGTGGAGGTCCCGCAGCCGCTCCCAGGTCTCGTCGTCCTCGACTCCCTCGGCGACGACGATCAGCCCGAGCGAGTGGGCCAGGTCGATGGTGCAGCGGACGATCTCCGCGTCCTCGTGGTCCACGGCCAGCCGCGCCACGAACGACCGGTCGATCTTGAGCTCGCTGACCGGCAGTTTCCGCAGGTGGACGAGGGATGAGTAGCCGGTGCCGAAGTCGTCGAGGGACATCTTCACCCCGTGCCCGGTCAGCCCCGCAAGGGTGTCGGCGGCCCGCTGGGGGTCCTCCAGCAGGACGTGCTCGGTTATCTCCAGTTGCAGGGCGCCGGCGGGGACGCCGTGCCGGGCGAGCCGTGCCGCGACGCTGCCCGCGAAACCCGGTGTGTGGACGTCGCGCGGCGAGACGTTGACCGCGACGGGGACGAACAGCCCCTGCGCCCGCCACCGGGCCACCTGGGCCAGTGCGGTCTCCAGCACGTACTCGGTGAGGTGGGGCATCAGTCCGGAGGACTCCGCGATCGCGATGAACTCGTCCGGGGGGACCCGCCCGCGCTCCGGATGCACCCAGCGCACCAGCGCTTCGAGGCCGGCCACCTGGCCGTCGAACCGGACCTTGGGCTGGTAGTGGAGTTCCACCTCGCGGGCGTCCAGCGCCCGGCGGAGATCGCCCAGCAGACCGAGCCGGTCCGGGGTGTTGCTGTCCCGCTTGGACTCGTAGACCTCCACACCCGTACGGTCACGCTTGGCCTGGTACATGGCCACGTCCGCCCGCCTGAGCAGCCCTTCGGCGTCCAGGGCGTGGTCGGGGTGGACGGCGACCCCCGCGCTCGCCTCCAGCACCAGCGTGAGCCCGTCGAGGTCGAGGGGCGAGGAGAGTTCGGCGACCAGATTGCGGGCGATGCGCTGGGCGCTGGTGATCGAGTCCGCCGTCGGCAGCAGCACGGCGAACTCGTCGCCGCCGAGCCGCGCGGCCTCCGCACCGCGTGGCAGGGCGAGCCGCAGCCGCTCCGCTATCTGGAGCAGGAGACGGTCCCCGGCGAGATGGCCGAGGGTGTCGTTGACGGCCCGGAAGCGGTCGAGGTCGATGAGGACGAGGGCGGATCTGGTGGCGGTGCCGTCGGCCTCCTCCAGCGCCGTCCACGTCCTCTCCAGGAGCCACTGGCGGTTGGGCAGGCCGGTGAGCGGGTCCCTCAACTGCTCCTCGGCCCGTGCGCGGGCGATCCAGAGCGTGGAGTCCAGCGCGATCAGCGGTACGGCGAAGAGCGGCAGCAGCACCGGCTTGGCCGACGCCACCACACAGATCAGCGGGGCGATGCCGAGCAGGGCGACCGCGACGAGGCCCTGGCGCAACACCGCGGTGCGGGCGATGGTCGGCAGCCCGCCGCTCTGTGACGCCCTGGCGTACCAGAGCAGGACGCGGGTGACGAGGAGATACGCGCCGGCGGCCAGCAGCACCTTCGGTAAGGCGTCGAGGCCCCAGTCGAGGGGCCGCCAGGGCTTCTCGACGGTCGGTACCTCGCCGAAGGCTGACAGCACGAGCGCGGCCGCCCCGATCCCGAGTATGTCCACCGCCCCGTGGAGCAGCCCCTGCCACCACCGGTGACGCCTGGCCGTGCCCACGAGCACCACGACGACGAGGCTGACCAGTCCGGCGGCCACCCAGCCGTGGAGCAGCAGCACGGCGAGGGTGAGGGCGGCGCCGGAACCGGTGCCGCCCCACCACCGGTCACGGCCGAGCGCGACCAGATGGCCCACGATGATCCCGGTGAGCAGGGCGAGCGACCAGCCCGCCGTGCCGGCGGGGAAGAGCGCGTGGCCGTCGTGGACCGTGCGGGAGAACCCCGTGGCGAGCTGCGCCGCTGCGACCGCCACGACGACGGCGCCCACCTTGGACGTGAGGCCCGCGAAACCCTGCAGCCGCGACACCGGCGCGGCGCTCTCGGTCGGTTCCATTCCGTCCCTCTCACAGCCGGCGGTGCCGATGTCCCGCGGTGGCCCCCGCCCCCATGCCACCACGACCCGATCCCACCACGCGGCCGGGCACGGCAGGTGCTCGTTCAACAGTAGGCCGACGAGGGCCCCCGCGGGCAGCGCTCTGCAGCTCTTGCCCGAATGCGGTCCTGACACCCCTGACTGTCTGATAGGCGCCGAACGGGTGATGCGGGCGGGACGGAGCGGGCTTTCCGGCCCCCTCCCCGCCGCCTCGTCCGCTTACTTCCCCCGTCGCGCATGACCACGCGTCGTCCACATCTCGATCGCGCCTCGATCAGGCCTCCTCGGCGGGGACCGCGGCCTCCCGGGCCGCGTCCGGCCCCTGTTCGAGGAGCACGGCGAAGCCGTCCTCGTCGAGGACGGGCACCTTCAGCTGCATCGCCTTGTCGTACTTCGACCCCGGGTTGTCGCCCACCACCACGAAGGAGGTCTTCTTCGAGACGGATCCGGTGACCTTCGCCCCGCGGCTCTGGAGCGCCTCCTTGGCGCCGTCCCTGGTGTGCGCGGTCAGCGTGCCGGTGACCACGACGGTGAGTCCCTCCAGCGGCCGCGGCCCCTCGTCCTCTCCCGCGCCCTCGTCCTCCATCCTGACCCCGGCCTCCCGCCACTTGCGCAGGATCTCGCGGTGCCAGTCCTCGGCGAACCACCGCTTGACCGAGGCGGCGATGATGGGCCCCACCCCGTCCGCCGCTGCCAGCTCCTCCTCGGACGCCTCGTCGATCCGGTCGACGGACCGGAACTGGCGGGCCAGCTCGACGGCCGCCACCGGCCCGACGTGCCGGATGGAGAGCCCGGTGAGGATCCGGGCGAGCGGGGCCTCTCTGGCCGCGGCGATGCCCTCCAGCATGCCGAGGGCGTTCTTCTTCGGCTCGCCCTGCTGGTTGGCGAATACGGTGGCGATCTTCTCCTCGCCCGTCTTCGGATCGCGCTTGGGCAGGCCGCTGTCCGGATCCAGGACGTACGCCCGGATGGGCAGCAGCTGCTCCACCGTCAGCCCGAAGAGGTCGCCCTCGTCCAGCAGCGGCGGCTCGGCGGGTTCCAGCGGTTTGGTCAGGGCAGCCGCGGCCACGTAGCCGAAGTGGTCGATGTCCAGGCACTTGCGGCCGGCGAGGTAGGCCACGCGCTCTCGCAACTGGGCGGGGCAGGATCGGGCGTTGGGGCAGCGGAGGTCGATGTCGGCCTCCTTCATGGGGCGTAGCGGCGTCCCGCACTCGGGGCACTCGGACGGCATGACGAACTCCCGCTCGCTGCCGTCGCGCAGGTCGACGACCGGCCCGAGGATCTCCGGAATGACGTCGCCCGCCTTGCGGAGCACCACCGTGTCGCCGATGAGGACCCCCTTGGCCTTCACCACGTTCTGGTTGTGCAGGGTGGCGAATTCGACCTCCGACCCCGCCACCTCGACCGGCTCGACCTGGGCGTACGGCGTGACCCGGCCGGTGCGTCCGACGCCCACCCGGATGTTGACCAGCCTGGTGTTGACCTCCTGCGGCGCGTACTTCCAGGCGATCGCCCAGCGGGGCGCACGCGAGGTGGAGCCCAGCCTGCCCTGGAGCGGGATCTCGTCGAGCTTGATGACGACGCCGTCGATCTCGTGCTCGACGGACTGGCGGTTCTCTCCGAAGTAGGCGATGAACTCCCGCGCCTCGTCCAGGGACTCGACCACCTTGTTGTGCTTGGCGGTCGGCAGGCCCCATTCCCTCAGCAGGTCGTAGGCCTGGGAGAGCCGGTCGATGTCGAAGCCCTCACGGGCGCCGATGCCGTGGACCACCATGTGGAGCGGGCGGGTGGCGGTGACCTTCGGGTCCTTCTGCCGCAGGGACCCGGCAGCCGCGTTGCGCGGGTTGGCGAACGGCTTGTCGCCCGCTTCGACCAGCCGGGCGTTGAGCCCCTCGAAGGCCTCCATGGGGAAGAAGACCTCGCCGCGGATCTCGACGAGCGCGGGGATGCGGTCGCCCTTGAGCCGGAGCGGGATGTCGGCGATCGTACGGACGTTGGGGGTGATGTCCTCCCCCGTACGGCCGTCGCCACGGGTCGCCGCGCGGGTCAGCCTGCCGTGCTCGTAGGTGAGGTTGACCGCGAGGCCGTCCACCTTGAGCTCGCACAGGAAGTGGTACCCGCCCCCGCCCACGTCCTTGGCCACACGCTCGGCCCAGGCCGCGAGCTCCGCGTCGTCGAAGGCGTTGTCCAGGGAGAGCAGGCGCTCCCGGTGCTCGACGGAGGTGAATTCCGTGGTGTAGGGGCCCGCCACCTTCTGGGTCGGCGAGTCCGGTGTGCGCAGCTCGGGGTGCTCGTCCTCGATGGCCTCCAGCGCCCGCATCAGCCGGTCGAACCCGGCGTCGTCGATGACCGGCTGGTCCTTCACGTAGTACCGGAAGCGGTGCTCCTCGATCTGCTCGGCGAGGAGTGCGTGATGTTCCTGCACCTCCGCCGGCACACCGGTCAGCTGCTGCGCCTGCTGTTCGCCGGCCATCGCCTGTTCCTCCGTCGCCCCGTTGCCTTCTCGACCTCTTCGACCCGTCACTCAGGGTTGTCCGCGAGCGACCTGGCGGCCCGGGCGCAGTGGGCGAGCGCGGCGCGCGCGTACGCGGGCGACGCTCCCGCCAGCCCGCAGGACGGGGTGATCACCACGGACTCGCTCAGAGTCCCCGGGTTCAGTCCCAGCCTGCTCCACAACGTCCTGACCTCCTTGACGCTACCGCCCGGGTCCGACAATGGGGTCGAGGCGGCTTCGAGTCCGGGAACCACGCCGAGGAGGAGCTGGGTACCGCCCTCGACGGCTTCCCCGATCGCCTCCTCCTCACGCTCGGTGAGCAGGGAGAAGTCGAAGGAGACCGCGCCCGCCCCGGCCCGGCGCAGCAGGGCGAACGGCACCTCGGGGGCGCACGAGTGGACCACCGTGGGCCCTCCGCCGTTGACCGCGAGCAGCTCGCGCAGCGTGCCCTCGACCACCTGGCGGTCCACGGCGCGGTAGGTGCGGTAGCCGCTCGCCGACCTGACCCGCCCCAGCAGGACCGCGGTCAGGGAGGGCTCGTCGAGCTGGAGGACCACCTCGGCTCCGGGGATCCTGCGGCGCACCTCCGCGAGGTGGGCGCGCAGGCCCTCGGCCAGCGAGCCCGCCAGGTCACGGCAGGCCCCGGGGTCGCCGAGCATGGCCTCCCCACCCCGCAGTTCCAGGCCTGCGGCGAGGGTCCACGGGCCGACGGCCTGGACCTTGAGCAGCCCCTCGTAGCCCTGGGTGAACTCCTCCAGCGCGTCGAGGTCCTCGCCGAGCCAGGAGCGGGCCCGGCGGGTGTCGCGGCCGGGCCGGTCGCTGACGCGCCAGCCGCTTGGTTCGACGTGGCCGTACATCTCGACGAGCAGACCGATCGTCCGCCCGGTCATGTCCGCGCCGGGGCCCCTCGCGGGCAGCTCCGCCAGATACGGCATGCCCTGGCCGTCGGCGAAGGACCCGGTGACGGTTCTGGCCGCCTCCCGGGCGTCTCCCCCCGGCATGGAACCGATCCCGGTGGCTGCACTCGCGCTGAACCCGCTCTTCTCGCTCACGCGGAAAGCCTACGGGCCCCGGGCGCGGGCTCTCAGCGGCCGGGGCGGACCGTCAGGTCGTTGATCTCGGCGTCCCGTGGCAGATCGAGCGCCAGCAGGATCGTGGTGGCCACCGACTCCGGGTCGATCCAGCGCGCGGCGTCGTACTCCTTGCCCTCCTGCTGGTGGACCTTGGCCTGCATGGGGCTGGCGGTGCGGCCCGGGTACACGGAGGTGACCCTGACGCCGTTGCCGTGCTCCTCGTGGCGCAGCGAGTCCGCGAGCGCCTTGAGCCCGTGCTTGCTCGCGGCGTACGCGCCCCATTCGGCGTGCGCCGCGAGCCCGGCACCGGAGTTCACGAAGACGACGTGGCCCTGGGTGACGCGCAGTTGCGGCAGGAGCAGACGCGTCAGCTCGGCCGGGGAGACCAGGTTGGCGTTGAGCTGGAAGTGCCAGGCCTTGGGGGTGAGGTCGCCGACCGTGCCGAGTTCGACGACGCCCGCGATGTGCAGCAGCGAGTCGAGGCGCTCGGGCATCGGCTGCTGCCCGAAGGCCCAGGAGAGCCGGTCGGGATTGCCGAGGTCGCCGACGAGGGTGCGGGCGCCGGGGTGGAGCGCGGCCAGTTCCTTGGCGCGTCCCGCGTCCCGGGCCAGCAGCACGAGTTCGTCGCCGCGCTCCAGGAGGCGGCGGGCGACGGCCGCGCCGATGCCGGAGCCGGCGCCGGTGATGAGATGAGTAGGCATGCCCTCATGCTCGCATCACTGCAGGCCGGCCGACTCCTCCAGGTAGGCGAGCGCGCCGACCGCGTCCTCGGCGAAGAAGACGAGGTCGGTGAGGGGAAGGGGCAGGAAGCCCTCCTCGTCCATGCGCTGGAACTGCTGACGCAGGCCGTCGTAGAAGCCTGCGGTGTTCAGCAGGACCACGGGCTTGGTGTGCTTGCCGTGCTTCTTGAGTTCCAGGATCTCCGTGGCCTCGTCGAGCGTCCCCATGCCTCCGACCATGATGACGACCGCGTCGGCCTTCTCCAGGAGCAGCGCCTTGCGCTCGGCCAGGTCCTTGGCGACGAACATCTCGTCCGCGCCCGCCCTGGCCAGCGCGGCCATGAATTCCACCGAGACGCCGACGAGCCGGCCGCCCGCCTCCTGGGCACCGTCGGCGACGACCTTCATCAGCCCGCTCTCCGACCCGCCCCAGACGAGGGTGTGTCCGCCCCTGCCCAGGAGTTCGGCGAACTCGCGGGCGGGCACGGTGTAGCGGTCGTCGAGGTCGGCGGCGGAGAGGAAGACGCAGATGTTCATGCGGACACCGTACGACCGCTCCCGGGAGGGGGAAGAAACCGGCCTCCTCCACGGCTGAACCAGGTATGACCTCCCTCACAGGACACACGATCACCGTCGGACCCGCCGCCGTCCACGTGCGCGCGGTGCACGACGGGCAGGTGCTCGCCGAGAGCCGCAGCCCGCTGGTGCTGCGCGAGACGGGCTGCCCCGACCGCTACTACCTGCCGCCCGAGGATGTCCGTGCCGACCTGCTGACGCCCTCGGACACCCGAACGCACTGCCCCTTCAAGGGGGACGCGTCGTACTGGTCGCTTCCCGGAGCGGCGGACCTCGTCTGGGCGTATCCGGAGCCCAAGGAGCAAGTCGCCGCGATCAAGGACCACTTCTGCTTCTACCGCACGGACGTCGTCGCCGACTGACCGTCAGAAACATTTTTCCGGCGTGGCGATGAGTTCTGCCGGACACGGCAGTCCCCCCTCACATGGACATGATTCTCTCGCGTGACGGCACGTCGATCGCGTATCGCCGCCGCGGCGAAGGGCCGCCGGTCGTCCTGGTCGGCGGGGCCCTGAGCACCGCGGCCGACGGGGCGCCGCTCGCCGCTCTGCTGGCTCCGCGCTTCACCGTCGTCACGTACGACCGCCGGGGCCGTGGGGCGAGCGGTGACGGCGGACCGTACGCGGTGCGCCGGGAGATCGAGGATCTGGCGGCGGTCGTGGCAGCGGCGGGTGAGCGCGTGTCGCTGTTCGGCATGCTGTCGGGCGGCGCTCTGGCCTTGGAGGCGCAGGCCGCGGGGCTGCCCGTGGCACTGCTCGCGGCCTACGATCCGCCGTACACCCCCGGTGCCACCGGCCTCCTGTACAAATCCCGCTGCACGGCGCTGCTGCACCGGCTGCTGGCGGAGGGTGACCGGGGCGGTGCCGTCGAGCTGTACCTGTCCCGGACCGGAGTCCCTGACGAGACGATCGCCCGCATGCGCCGGGCCCCGCTGTGGTCCGGCCTCGAAGCGGTGGCCCACACCCTCGCGTACGACGACGCCCTGCTCGGCGACGGCTCGGTCCCCGTCGCGAGATTCGCGTCCGTCACCGCACGCACCCTGATGGTGACCGGGGGTTTCAGCACCGCGCAGGCGCGCGGGACGACCCTGGAACTCGCGGCCGCGATCCCCCGGGCCAGGCACCGCACCCTGACGGGCCAGACCCGGGAGCTGGCGCCGCATGTGATCGCCCCGGTGCTGGCGGACTTCTTCAGCAGGCCTGTGCACGCACGCCAGGCGTCCTGAGACCGCCCCGCGCGGCCCCGCCCGTACAGGGGTCGGACGTGACCGCGCGGGGTCACGTTCAGGATGACGCGTATCGCTCCAGCCCCGTCCGTACGTCCTCGGCGGTCATCACCGGGAACATCTCGACCCTGGCCCCGAGCCGCGCGAAGAACGGCTCGGAGATGCTCGGGAGCTGAGAAGGGTCCTCCAGGTCGATGACGACGAAAGCGGTACGCACTCCACTGTGCGGCCCGAAGTAGGCGGCTTCCGGCCGCAGCCGCTCCAGCGTGGAGCGCATGAACTGCGCCATCTCGTTGTTCTCGATCATCTGGCTGGCCTTCTGTGTGTCCATGTGGATCACCAGCATCGTTCTCATGGGTGCCTCTTTCTCTCGACGGCAAGCCGCTTCAGTGTTGGAGCGGTGTGACCGGGCCGCACCCAGGCCACGCCATTCGAGGGACGCAGGACTTCCGTCAGGATTTGATATGCGCACCGACCGGGAGAAGACTCGGATGAGGGGTGAAAGCGCGGAGCGGACACCGGACCGTCGATGTCGGGGGCGCGAGGAGGAGTCACATGTTGACCCACCGGCTGGGACGGGACGTCACCGTCCTCAACGACTTTCTGCCCATACCCGGGATCGGCTTCCTGACGGTGAACGCCTTCGTGCTGCACGCCGCCGAGCCCGTCGTCGTCGACACCGGGCTCAGCCTTCCCGACCGGGGCTTCGTGGACGCGCTCGGTTCCGTCGTCGACGTCGCCGACGTGCGCTGGATCTGGCTGACCCATCCGGACCGCGACCACACCGGGGCGCTCTTCGAGCTTCTCGCCGCCGCCCCCGAGGCACGGGTGGTGACCACCTTCCTCGGGGCGGGGATCATGTCGACCGAGCGCCCGCTGCCGACGGACCGGGTCCACCTGCTCAATCCCGGGCAGAGCCTCGACGTGGGCGACCGGACACTGGTCGGTTTCCGGCCGCCGCTGTTCGACAACCCGGCGACCGTGGGGTTCTTCGACACGGCCACGCACACCTGCTTCAGCTCCGACTGCTTCGGGTCGCCCATGCCCAGCATCGACCTCGCCACCTGCGACGACGTGGCGGCCGTCCCGGCGGACGATCTCCGGACCGGTCAGCTCCTGTGGGCGACGGTCGACAGTCCCTGGGTGCACATGATCGACCCCGCGGTGCTCCTGGGCTCGGCCGGACCGCTGCGCGCGATGGAGCCCGAGCGCATCCTCAGCACCCACCTGCCGCCCTCCACGGGGCGCCGGCCGGAGTTCCTCGACATGCTCGCCGCCGCGCCGGGGGCCGACCCGTTCATCGGCCCGGACCAGCGCGGCCTGGAGGAGATGCTGGCCGGCTTCGAGCCCACGGCCGCACCGACCGCCCAGCCCAGCCCGGCGTGACGCAGCACGTACCCGTGGGAGCGCCGGGCCGGGCCCGGTGAGGCCTCCGGCCGCCTCCGACCGCAGGGAGCCGTCGCGGCGACCACAGGGGACACGCCGCTCCCGTCGGTCAGCGTCGGTCAGCGGGGAGCCGCCGCCTTCTCCTTGCGCACCGTCGTAGCGATCGTGGCGGACCCGACGACCCGGGTGCCGTCGTACAGCACCACCGCCTGGCCCGGGGCCACACCGCGGACCGGCTCGGTGAAGGTGACCGACAGGGTGCCGTCGGTCAACTCCGCGGTCACCTCGGTCTCGCCGCCGTGGGCGCGGAGCTGGGCGGTGTACGTGCCGGGGCCCGCAGGGGGCGTGCCGCACCAGCGGGGCCTGATCGCGGTGAGGGCCGTGACGTCCAGGGCCTCGGCCGGGCCCACCGTCACCGTGTTGTTCACCGGGGAGATGTCCAGGACGTAGCGGGGCTTGCCGTCGGGGGCGGGGTGGCCGATGCGCAGCCCCTTGCGCTGGCCGATGGTGAAGCCGAAGGCTCCCTCGTGGGTGCCGACCTTCGCGCCCGACTCGTCGAGGATGTCGCCCTCCGCCGGGCCTCCGAGGCGGCCGGCCAGGAAGCCCTGGGTGTCACCGTCGGCGATGAAGCAGATGTCGTGGCTGTCCGGCTTCTTCGCGACCGCCAGGTCCCGGCGCTCGGCCTCGGCCCGGATCTCGTCCTTGGTGGTGAGGGTGTCACCGAGCGGGAACATCGCGTGGGCGAGCTGCTTCTCGTCAAGGACGCCGAGGACGTAGCTCTGGTCCTTGGCCATGTCGGACGCGCGGTGCAGTTCCCTGGTGCCGTCGTCCTTCAGTACGACCGTGGCGTAGTGGCCGGTGCACACGGCGTCGAAGCCGAGGGCCAGGGCCTTGTCGAGCAGCGCGGCGAACTTGATCTTCTCGTTGCAGCGCAGGCAGGGGTTGGGCGTGCGCCCGGCCTCGTACTCCGCGACGAAGTCGTCCACGACGTCCTCGCGGAAGCGTTCCGCCAGGTCCCATACGTAGAACGGGATGCCGATGACGTCCGCCGCGCGGCGGGCGTCCCGGGAGTCCTCGATGGTGCAACAGCCGCGCGCGCCGGTCCGGAAGGACTGCGGGTTCGCGGAGAGAGCGAGGTGCACACCGGTCACGTCGTGGCCCGCCTCGACGGCTCGGGCCGCCGCGACGGCGGAGTCGACTCCGCCCGACATGGCGGCGAGCACACGGAGGGGGCGCTGGGAGGTCTGAGTCATAGCTCGTCCAGAGTACGGGGCGCCGGGAACCGAATGCGCGCGGATAAGCGTTGACGCTCACATGGGCACCAGAGGAACGGCCGGCGGATCCGGGGGCGGACCGCGCGGCATCAGCAGACGCACGCTGCTCATAGGCGGCGGTGTCGCCGCGGCGGGCACGGCCGCGCTGACCGCGGAGGAGATCCGGCGCGTCTGGTGGAGGGTGCCGGGCGTGGAGAAGCCCCGCAAGGCCGGTGAGCTGGACTACGCCCCGGCGAGCTGGATCGCGGCCTCCGAGGCGAACTGGCGACGGGCCGACCGCCCCGACGACTACGGAGTGGACCGGGTGATCATCCATGTCACCCAGGGCAGCTTCGCCAGCGCGGTCCGTGTGTTCCAGGACCCGGCCCACCAGGCGGCGACGCACTACATCGTCGGCCAGAACGGCCGTGTGACCCAGATGATCCGGGAGCTCGACGTGGCGTACCACGCGGGTAACCGCTCGTTCAACGAACGCAGCATCGGTATCGAGCACGAGGGCTTCGTCGACCGCCCGCAGGACTTCACCGCGAAGATGTACGAGTCCTCCGCCCGGCTGACGGCCGCGATATGCAAGCGGCACGGGATCCCGGTGGACCGCGAGCACATCATCGGGCACGTCGAGGTGCCCGGCACGGACCACACCGATCCCGGACCGCACTGGGACTGGCCCCGCTACCTGAAGCTGGTGCGCGCGGCGTCCACGGCGGGAGCCGGGGGGACGCAGGCCAGGGCCTTCCGTACGAGAGGCCCTAACTGAGCCCTGCCGTCCTGGCCCGCTCCACCGCGGGGCCGATCGCCCGCGCGAGCTTCCGCACGTCCTGTCCGGTCGAGGTGTGGCCGAGCGAGAAGCGCAGGGTGCCGCGCGCCAGCTCGGGATCCGTACCGGTGGCCAGCAGGACGTGGCTGGGCTGGGCGATGCCGGCGGTGCACGCCGAGCCGGTGGAGCATTCGATGCCCTGGGCGTCGAGCAGCAGCAGGAGGGAGTCGCCCTCGCAGCCGGGGAAGGTGAAGTGGGCGTTGGCGGGCAGTCGCCCGCCGGGGGCCGGGTCTCCGCCGAGGAGGGCGTCGGGGACGGCCTTCAGTACGGCAGCGGCCAGCTCGTCGCGGAGCGAGCCGACCTCACGGGCGAAGTCCTCGCGTCCCTTCGCGGCGTGCCGTCCGGCCACCGCGAAGGCGGCCACGGCGGGCACGTCGAGTGTGCCGGAGCGCACATGCCGCTCCTGGCCGCCGCCGTGCAGGACGGGTACGGGGGTCTGGTCACGGCCGAGCAGCAGGGCTCCGACGCCGAACGGACCGCCGATCTTGTGCGCGCTGACGGTCATCGCGGCGAGCCCGGAGCGGGCGAAGTCGACCTCCAGCTGCCCGAACGCCTGCACCGCGTCGGCATGCATCGGGACGTCGAACTCGCGCGCCACCTCGGCGAGTTCACGCACCGGCATGATGGTGCCGATCTCGTTGTTGGCCCACATCACGGTGACCAGGGCGACGTCGTCGGGGTCGCGTACGAGCGCCTCGCGCAGGGCGTCCGGGTGCACGCGTCCGTACGCGTCGACCGGGAGGTATTCGACGGTGGCGCCCTCGTGCTGGGCGAGCCAGTCCACGGCGTCGAGGACGGCGTGGTGCTCCACGGGGCTGGCGAGGACCCGGGTACGCCGGGGGTCGGCATCGCGACGGGCCCAGTAGAGGCCCTTCACGGCGAGGTTGTCGGCCTCGGTACCGCCGGAGGTCAGGACCACCTCGCTGGGGCGCGCGCCGAGGGCGTCGGCGAGGGTCTCTCTGGACTCCTCGACGGTTCGGCGGGCCCGGCGCCCGGCAGCGTGCAGGGAGGACGCGTTGCCGGTGACGGCGAGCTGCGCGGTCATCGCCGCGATCGCCTCCGGAAGCATCGGCGTGGTCGCGGCGTGGTCGAGGTAGGCCATGGTGGAGACGATTCTACGAGCCCGGGGCGCCGGGCGTGCCGGGCGCATCGGTGCCGACCCCTCGGCAGCCCTGGGAGGACCGGCCCCGGCCCCCCGCAAGGGCGGGCCGGACACCGGGCCGGCGCCGTCGTACGGCCGCGGTCAGAAGGCCGTCCAGCGCTGGGAGGCCTTTCCCGAGCAGCGGCTCGGCGTCACGCCCCCGTTCGCCGCGTCGAGGCAGCCACCGGTGCGGACGCTCACGAGGGTGCCTCCCGCCCCCGCGCGAAAGCGGCGGAGTTCGGACTCGTTGCAGGAGAGCATCAGGGTCCCCCCGTTGAGGATGCCCGCGCTCAGGCACGCCCTGCCCGATTCGTGCTGGAGCTGGAAGGAGCCGTCGGACAGGGGCAGGACCTTCCAGTGGGCACCCGGGCCCGCGCAGTCACCGGCGGTCGCGGGGCCGCTGTACGGGGCGGCGAGGCACTTACCGTTCCCGCCGTTGCGATAGCGGTGGGCCCCGGAGGGCGTGGTGGTACCGCCGGAGGCACCGGTGTCACCCGAGCCGCCGGACCCTCCGGAAGCGCCGGACCCACCGGACGCACCGGAGCCGCCTGACGTACCGGACCCACCGGACCCGGCGGAGCCGTCCTGAGAACCGCCCCCCGCGCCTCCCGCTCCCGGAGCGTGAGAGGTAGCCCCGTCGGCCGTCCTGTCTCCTCCCTCGGCCCCCTCGTCCTCCTGCTTCCCCGTCGGTGACGTCGCCGGTGACTTCGCCGGAGACGCCGAGCCGGACGGGCTCGCCCCGGACGGGCTCGCCCCGGAAGGGCGGGCGGCGGGCACGGCCGGGGCGGTGGCCGTGACGGACGGGCCGGCGGCCGCGTGGTCGTCCGCGCCGAAGGTATGCGGCAGGAGCTGGACGGCGAGTGTCGCCCCGCCCACCGTCACGACGACCGGGATCACCGCGAAGAAGACGCGGGTACGCCGCCGCCGCTCACCGGTCTCCGTACGGGTTTTCCGCCCGAGTCGGAGCGTCTCCGCGGACTCGGGTTCCGGCAGCTCGATCTCCTGGACGTGCGCCGCGAAGGCGGCCTTCTCCGCAAGGTTCCCGCCGACGGATCCCGGCCAGAAGGGAGCCGTGAACGGCCCGTGCCCCTCCGCTCGCCTCACCAGCTCGGCGGCCGTGGGACGGGCCTCTGCATCCTTGGCGAGACAGGCCGCGACGACATCGGCGAGTGCGGGGTCCAGCTCCCGCACCGCTTCCAGGTCGGGCTCCTCGTACACGATGCGGTACAGCACGGCGGGGCCGGACTCCTCGCCGAACGGCGGCGTGCCGTTGGCGGCGTACGCGATGACCGACCCCAGGGCGAACACGTCGGCGGCACCGCTCAGATCCCGCTTCGTCGTGGCTTGTTCGGGAGCCATGTAGGCCGGCGTGCCGACCACCATGCCGCTCCTGGTCAGCTGACTCTGTTCGGTGGCGCGGGCCACGCCGAAGTCGATGACCGTGGCGCCCTCGACCGTCAGCATCACGTTGGACGGCTTGAGGTCCCGGTGCACCATGCCCAGCTCGTGCACCGGAACCAGCCCCGCCGCCGCCTCACGCAGCAGCAGCCACAGGGTGCCGGCGTCCAGCGGACCCCCGTTGAGTTCCAGGGCCTTGCTCAGGGTGACCCCGGGAACGTACGCGGTCGCCAGCCACGGGGGCCGTGCGTCGCGGTCGCTGGCCAGCAGGGGTGCGGTGGCCTCCGCGGGCAGCCGGGAGAGGTTGTCCAGCTCGTGCCCGAAGCGGCGGACGAAGTCCTGGTCCTCCCCCGCGACCGAGGGCAGCACCTGCTTGACGGCGACGTACCGTCCGTCGTGGACACCGAGGTACACACGGCCCATCCCGCCGGAGCCGAGCCGGCCCGCGAGCGGGATCCCGCCGATCTGCCGCGGATCGTCCGCTTCCAGCGGCTTCGCCCCACTGCCCGTCAGGTCCAACACGCCCGCACCGTCTCCCCGTGACACGCCAGTTCCGTTCCAGGGGAAGTCTGACCAGTGGATACTGGGAGCGGAAGCTACTTCTAGAAAATCACTCTAGAAATTCACCGCGGAAGAGCCCGCTTCACGAACCACAGGGACGGCCACTCGATGAGCCCCAAGCAGCATCGCGGCGAAGTCACTTCCGATCTGCTCCTGGACGCCGCGCTGCGCGTGTTCGCCGAGTCCGGCGAACAGGGCCTCACGGTGAACGCCGTCCTCCAGGCCAGCGGCGTCAGCCTGGGCAGCCTCTACCACCACTTCGGCAGTCTCGACGGCCTCATAGGCGCTCTCAGCCACCGCTGGCTGGACCGGCTGCTGGGCGAACTGACCAAGGCCCTGCAGGAGACCGGCACCGCCCGGGAGGGGATCGCCGCCGCTGTACGCGCCTACCTGGCCTTCGTCCAGGAGCATCCGGGCCCCGCGTTGCTCCTGCACTCCCCTCTCGCCGACCGCAAGGGCATGGCACGGGGGAGGGAGTTCCGCGACGCCCAGGAGGCCAGGGTCTCCGAGGTGGCCCGCTGGATCAGGCTCCGCGTCGATTCCGGGGAACTCGCCCCGCTGCCCCCGCCGCTGATCGAGTCCCTCGTCCTGGGCCCCGTCGTCGCCGTGGCCCGTCGGTCACTGTCGGGCATCGAGGACGTGGGCCTCGACGAGGCCGCACGTCTCCTGCCGGAGCGGATCTGGCGGTCGGTTCGCGCGTAGGCCGCCACGACCGCGGGCGCGGTCAGCCGGCCAGGCTCCAGGAGACGGTGCCGTTGCCCGTGACCAGGACCGCGAGGACGACCAGGTCGGCGACCCCGAGGGCCAGGCCCAGCAGGGCCCGGCCGCGGCGGGCGGTGGAGCGGGCGAGGGCGAGGACCGCCATGACGATGGCGACCGGCCCCAGCAGGATGTTCATCACCAGGAGGCCGAGCAGCCCCAGTACGAACGAGGCGACCGCGAGCCCGTCCGCCTCCCGGGCGGCCGGACGGCCCTCGCCGGACGGAGTACCGGCGGAACGGGAATCGCGCGGAGCCGTACGGGGCGCGTCCGTGGTGCGTGCGGTGGTGAGTGCCATGGCGTAGCTCCTTCGTCAGCGGGTACGGCGGGCGAGGCGTTCACGGACTCCGAAGACCGCCAGCCAGAGACCGATCACGGCCGCGGCGGTCAGGGCCACGGGGAGCGGGAGATGCGCGACCGCTCCGAGGACGACCCCCAGCAGGAGCAGGGCGGCGACGAGGACGAACATGTCCGGCCTTTCTGCGAGCTTTGAGAGTACGACTGTTCACTGACTTCGAGTCTAGGACCTTGTACCCCTTCCTGGACTCGGAGAACGGTTGTTTACTGAATGGCATGAGTCACACCACCGGCATCCGCCAGGCCCAGAAGCTGAAGACCCGCCAGGCACTGCTCGACGCCGCCCTTGAGCTGCTGGAGCACCAGAGCCTGAGCAGTCTGGGCCTGCGGGAGGTGACGCGGGCCGTGGGTGTGACCCCGACGGCCTTCTACCGCCACTTCGACGGCACGGCGGCCCTGGGCGTCGCCCTCGTCGAGGAGACCCTGGGGAGCCTGCACGGCATGATCGGCGCGATCCTCGCCGACACGGGGGACAGCGAGGAGCGGCTCGACCGCAGCGTCGACCTGATAACCCGTCACGTCACGGAGCAGCCCGCCCACTTCCGCTTCATCGCCCGGGAGCAGCACGGCGGCGTCGGGCAGGTCCGCGCGGCCATCGCGGCGCAGTTGCGCGGCTTCGCCCTGGAGGTCGCCCAAGTGCTCGGTGCGGAGCCCGAGTCGGCGGGCTGGGACAGGGAGGACCTCCTGATGCTCGGAGGCCTCTACGTCGACCACATGGTGCTCACCGCCTCGGCGCTGCTGGAAGCCGGTCCGGAGGGCGAACAGGAGGTCGTCCGGGTGGCGCGGCGCCGGTTGCGCCTGGTCACGCTGGGCCGGGCCCACTGGCTGGACAGGCCGTAGGGTCGGCGTCATGAGCGACTGGACCCTTGACCGGACCTTCACCAGTTCCTCGGGCGAGGTGCGCTGGGCGGTGCTCGGCCCCGAGCAGGCCCCGCCCGTCGTCCTGGTGCACGGCACGCCCTTCTCCTCGTACGTATGGCGCGGCGTCGCCCGGGGCCTGGCGCAGGACCACCGCGTGTACGTGTGGGACCTGCCGGGCTACGGCGCCTCCGCGCAGCACACCGGCCAGGACGTGACGCTGCGCGCCCAGGCGTGGGTGCTCACCGAGCTCCTCGAACACTGGGGCCTGGACGAACCGGCCGTGGCGGCCCATGACTTCGGGGGCTGCGTAGCCCTGCGCGCCCATCTCCTGCACGACGCCCGCTACCGGCGCCTGGCACTCGTCGACCCGGTGGCGCTGGCCCCCTGGGGCTCGCGGGCCTACCGGCTGCTGGGCGGCCGGGCCGACGTGTTCGGCGAGCTGCCGCCGGACCTGCACCGGGCGCTGGTGACCGAGTACGTCGGCTCGGCCAGCCACCAGGGGCTGCGTCCCGCGGTGCTGGACAGGCTCGTCGCCCCCTGGTGCACGGAGGCCGGGCAGCCCGCCTTCTACCGGCAGATCAGCCAGAACGACCAGCGGTTCACCGACGAGATCCAGCACCGCTACGGGGAGCTGGAGCTGCCCGTCCTGGTGTGCTGGGGTACGGAGGACACCTGGATCCCGGTCGCCCGCGGCCATGAGCTCGCCGGACTGATCCCCGGCGCCGAGCTGCGGCTGATCGAGGGGGCCGGGCATCTCGTCCAGGAGGACGCGCCCGCCGAGCTCACCGCGGCCCTCATCCGTTTTCTGCGTACAGCTCCGTGACCGCGGCCGCGGACGGCGCGTACGGAGGCTTCGAGGCGCCCGGCCGGATCACCGGCCGGAACCAGGCCGCGGGCCCCGAGGAGCGGCAGGGCGGAGAGCGGCGGGCCTGACTTCACCACGCCGTCAGGACGGGTTTCAGCCGCGAGGGGCTCGGGCCAGCTGGCGGGACTGGGCCACGAGGCGGTCGGCGCTGTCCCAGACCTCCGCGTCCTCCTCGAGGAATCCGCCCGCGAGGTTGCGGGTGGTGATGGAGACCCGCAGCGGCCCCGGGGCGGGGCGGCAGCGGATGTGGGTGGTGAGTTCGATGGTGGGCGTCCAGCCCTTCAGCCCCAGCTCGAAGGAGGTCGGGGGCAGCGCGTCCACGGTGAGCAGCAGGGAGAGCGGGTCGGCGTCACGGCCGTCGGCGAGCCCGAACCAGCCCCGCATCTCGCCCTTGCCCGACGGTGCGCCGACGGCCCATCCGACCGTCGCCGGGTCGAGCTTGATGTCGAGCCGTTCGGTGATGGCGGAGCTGCCGGGGATCGGCGCCGTGCCGTCGCTCGCCCCGAGGCACTGCTCCAGGGGCGGCATGACCGGCGGCCGGGCCGACGTACGGATCTCGTCCGTAAGGCCGTCGAGATCACCGTAGGTGGCCAGCACCCGGATGCGTTCGATCTCCGTGCCGTCCTCCGCGAACTGGAAGAGCGAGGCCTCGCCGGTGGAGAGGGTGCGGCCGGCGCGTACGACCTGGGTGCGGATCACCGCGGGTCCCGGGACGGACGCCGTGAGGTAGTGCGCGGAGACCGAGAAGGGGTCGGAGTGCGGGAGCGCCTCGCCGAGGGCACGGCCGAGCATGGCCAGCAGGTAACCGCCGTTGACCGCGTGGATGATCGTCCAGCCCGCGGAGAGTTCCGCGTCGTAGACACCCTCCTCCCGGAGTGTGACGGCGGTGTCGCGGTCGAACTCACTGTCACCGATGGTCGCCTGTACTGCGCGCGACTCCTGCGCTGCTGCCTGTGCCATGGCATGCACCGTACACCGATCGTATTACTGAGCGGTAGCTTTTGCCGCCACATGGTTGCTGTCACATGACGGCCGGGGCCTCCTCCGCCGTGGCCGAGCGCCTGTTGTACGCGCGCGGGGCCCGCCAGTGGAAGCGCATGGCGAACAGCCGCAGGACGAACGCGGTGATCGCGGCGGCGCCGCTCGTGTAGGCGTTGAGTGCCTCGAAACGGATGCAGAGGACCACCATGACCGCACCGACGATCGCGGGCACGGCGTACAGGTCGCGGTCCCAGCGCAGCAGCGAGGGCACCTCGTTCGCCAGGACGTCGCGCAGCACACCGCCGCCGACCGCGGTGGCCAGCCCGAGCGCGGCGGACGAGGTGAGCCCGAGGCCGTATTCGTACGCCTTGATCGTGCCGGACACGCAGAAGAGTCCCAGCCCCGCCGCGTCGAAGACGTTGACGCCGACCTGGATCCGCTCCACGTGCGGATGCAGGAAGAAGACCAGGCCTGCGGCGATCAGCGGGGTCACGAAGTAGCCGAGATCCGTGAACGCCGCCGGCGGGAGCGCGCCGATCATCACATCACGGAAGATCCCCCCGCCCAGCGCTGTCACCTCGGCGAGGACCGCGATGCCGAAGACATCGAAGTTCTTGCGTACGGCGAGCAGGGCGCCCGAGATCGCGAAGACGAAGATTCCGACGATGTCGAGCGCATGCTGGACGGAGGGGGTGAAGAGTTCGTTGAGCACCGGGCAATTGTGCCGGTACTACTCCTTCGCCTTGTCCTCCGCACCCGTGGACGGTGCGGACGCGCCCTTGCCGTCGCTGTCGGGGGCGGGCCCGGAAGACTTCTCCGGCCCCTCCGACGCGGCAGCGGGCTCGGAAGCCTTCCCCGCCTCCGACGCGGCAGCGGGCTCGGAAGCCTTCCCCGCCTCCGACGCGGAGGCCGGCTCCGCGGTGCCCGCCGACTTCACGGTGATGACGTCCGCCACGAGCGGCGCGTCCCCCGGCGCCTGGTCCTCGCCGTTCTCCGGGTGGTGGCACGCCACCTGGTGCCCGGTCTTCAGCTGGAGCAGCGGCGGCTCGGTGGTCTTGCAGATCTGCGTCGCCTTCCAGCACCGGGTGTGGAAGCGGCAGCCGCTCGGCGGCGAGATCGGCGACGGCACGTCGCCCTTGAGCAGGATGCGCTCGCTCTTGGCACCGCGACGGCGCGGGTCCGGCACCGGCACCGCGGACATCAGCGCGTTCGTGTACGGGTGCATCGGCGCCTCGTACAGCGACTTACGGTCCGCCAGCTCGACGATCTTGCCGAGGTACATGACCGCGATCCGGTCCGACACATGGCGGATGACCGACAGGTCGTGCGCGATGATCATGTAGGTGAGCCCGAGCTCCTCCTGGAGGTCGTCCAGCAGGTTCACCACCTGAGCCTGGATCGACACGTCCAGCGCCGAGACCGGCTCGTCCGCGACGACCAGCTTCGGCTTGAGCGCCAGCGCACGCGCGATACCGATGCGCTGGCGCTGGCCGCCCGAGAACTCGTGCGGGTAGCGGTTGTAGTGCTCGGGGTTGAGCCCCACCAGCTCCAGCAGCCGCTGGACCTCCGCCTTCACTCCGCCCTCGGGCTTGACGCCCTGGAGCCGGAACGGGGTTCCGACGATCCCGCCGACCGTGTGGCGCGGGTTCAGCGAGCCGTACGGGTCCTGGAAGATCATCTGGATGTCGCGCCGCATCGGCCGCAGCCGCCCCGCGGACATGTGCGTGATGTCGCGGCCCTGGAACTCGACCTTGCCGCCGGTCGGCTCCAGGAGCCGGGTCACCAGCCGGCCCATGGTCGACTTGCCGCAGCCCGACTCCCCGACGACGCCCAGGGTCTCCCCGGGACGCACGTCGAAGGTGAGCCCGTCCACGGCCTGGACCGCACCGACCTTGCGCTTCAGCACGCCCTTGGTGATCGGGAAGTGCTTGACCAGGCCGTCGACCTTGAGGAGCGGCTCGGAACCGGACCCGTCCGACCCGGCCGCGGCGGGCGCGGGAGTCTTCTTGTTCAGATCAGTCACAGCTTCGGCGCAATCTCTTCGGTCCAGATCCGGTCGCGCTGCTCACGCGACATGTGGCACGCGGAGTAGTGCCCGTCGCTGACCTGCTGCAGCTCCGGGCGCTCGGTGCGGGTGATGTTGTCCGGCGGGACGTCGGCGTACGGACAGCGGGGGTGGAAGGCGCAGCCCGACGGGACGTTGATGAGGCTGGGCGGCGAGCCCTTGACGGGGATGAGCCGCTCGGTCTGCTCCCGGTCGATGCGCGGCATCGAGCCGAGCAGGCCCCAGGTGTAGGGGTGCTGGGGCTCGTAGAACACCTTCTCGGCGCTGCCGCGCTCGATGCAGCGTCCCGCGTACATCACGAGCAGGTTGTCCGCGATCTCGGCGACGACACCGAGGTCGTGGGTGATCATGACGACCGCGGAGCCGAACTCCTTCTGCAGGTCGCGGATGAGGTCGAGGATCTGCGCCTGGACGGTGACGTCGAGGGCGGTCGTCGGCTCGTCGGCGATGAGCAGCTGGGGGTTGTTGACCAGGGCCATCGCGATCATCGCGCGCTGGCGCATGCCGCCGGAGAACTGGTGCGGGTAGTCCTCGTACCGACGGTGCGGCTCGGGGATCCCGACGCGGTCCAGCATCTCGATGGCGCGCTTCTTGGCGGTCTTCTTGTCGACCTTGTTGTGGACCCGGTGGGCCTCCACGATCTGCGCGCCGATGCTGTAGTACGGGTGCAGGGCGGACAGCGGGTCCTGGAAGATCATGGCCATCTTCTGGCCGCGCAGGGCTCGTACGCGCTCGGGGCCGGCGCCGATCAGCTCCTCGCCGTCGAGCCAGATCTCACCGCCGATCCGGGCGCGCTCCGAGGTGTGCAGGCCCATGATCCCCAGCGAGGTCACGGACTTGCCGGAGCCGGACTCGCCGACGATGCCGAGGGTCTGACCGGCCTTCAGGTCGAAGCTGACGCCGTCGACGGACTTGACCAGACCGTCGTCGGTGTCGAAGTGGACGCTGAGGTTGCGGACGGACAGGAATTCCTTGCCGTCGCCGGACCGCGGTGCCGGAACGGTGTCCGCCGCCGGGGAGTCCTTCTTGATTGCGTCGCTCATGAGAGCCTCACCCGGGGGTCGATCGCGGCGTACACGAGGTCCACCAGCAGGTTGCAGATGACGATGAAGAAGGCGGCGACCAGGGTCACGCCCATCACCTTGGGCAGGTCGGCGGTGGTGACGCCCTGGATGGCGAAGGCACCCAGCCCCTGGAAGGAGAAGACGCGTTCGGTGATGACCGCACCGCCGAGCAGCAGCGCGAAGTCCATGCCGAAGATGGTGACGAGCGGGGTGAGCGCCGAGCGCAGACCGTGCTTGACGACCACCTTGCGTTCCTTGAGGCCCTTGGCCCGCGCGGTTCTGATGTAGTCCTCGCCCATCGTCTCCAGCATCCCGGCCCGGGTGAGCCGGGCGTAGAGCGCGGAGTAGAGCAGGGCGAGAGTGCACCAGGGCAGGACCAGACTGCCCGCCCAGGCGATCGGATCGTCCGCGAACGGGACGTACTCACCGTTGCCGAACAGCGCCAGCACGACGAGGCCGGTGAAGAACATCGGCAGCGACACACCGGCGAGGGCGACGCCCATGGAGAGGCGGTCGAAGAACGAGCCCCGCTTGAGCGCGGAGAGGACGCCGATCGCGACACCGGAGACGACCCAGATGACAGCGGCACCGACGGCCAGCGACAGCGTGACCGGGACGCGGTCGACGAGCTGCGGCCAGATCTCGGTGTGGGTCTTGAAGGAGTACCCGAAGCACGGGGCGTTGCAGGTGACCGGGTCGGGGCCGAACTGGTACTCGGCGCCTACGACGATGCCCTTGACGAAGTTCCAGTACTGCATGTAAAGGGGCTGGTCGAGCCCCAGGTTCTTCTTGACCGCCGCGATGACGTCGGGGTCGGGACTCTTCCCGACGTACTGGGCGGCCATCGAGTCGAGGGTCTGCCCGCCGAGGCGGGGCACCAGGAAGAAGATCGCGAACGTGACTGCGCTGACCACCAGCAGCAGCAACACCGCGGCGAATACGCGTCGGATGATGTACGCAGCCACAGCCGTGCGGCGCCGGGCGGACGGACGGGGTACGCCCGCCGGCCCGGCGCCTTCACCTGCCTTTCAAGGGATGCTGTTGATGAACAGGTGTTACTTGGTCGAGGTCATGAGCACGTAGTCGTACATGCCGAGGTACGCGTCGGTGACCGTGACGTTCGCCGCGGAGTCCGGGCGGTAGAGCAGGTTCTTGCGGTAGACGAGGGGAACGAGGGAGGCGTTCTCCATGACCTTCTGGTCGACCTCGCCCCACGCGGCGTTACGCGCCGTGGTGTCCACCGTGCCGATGCCCTTGACGAGGAGGTCGTTGACCACCTTGTCGTTGAGCTCCATCAGGTTCGTGCCACCGGACGGCTTGATGGCCGATCCGTTCACGATCTGGTCGAGGAAACCGAAGCCGGTCGGCCAGTCGGCACCCCACTGCATCATCATCATGCCGGCGTTGTTCTTGTGGACCCACGCGGGGACACCCGCGAAGTCCGTGAAGTACTTGTCCGACGGGAACTGCTTGATCTCGGCGGTGATGCCGATCGCCTTCAGGCTGCCCTGGAGCTGCGTGGCGGCGGTGATCTCGTCAGGACGGTCGGAGCGCGCCGTCAGCGTGGTCTTGAAGCCCTTGGGCTGACCGCACTTGGTCAGGTGCTCCTTCGCCTTGGCGACGTCGCCCTTGCTGCCCGCGGACGGGTACAGGTCGAACTTCTTGTAACCGGCGACGGTCGGCGGGATGACCGTGCTGGCCGGGTCACCCTTGACCGAGCCACCGATCGAGTCGATCAGGCTCTGCTTGTCGACCGCGTACTGAACGGCCTTGCGGCACTCGACGTTGTCGAACGGCTTCACGTTGACGTTCAGCGCCATGTACTGCAGGGCGCCGGCGTACGGGTTGTCCGTCTTCGCCTTCTCCGAGCCCTTGACCAGGACCTTGGGCTGCGTCTTGGACTGCAGACCCGTGCCCGCGACGTCGGCGGTGCTCACGTCGTTGAGCAGGTGGTCGTCGACCGTGGTGGGGTTGACGTTGAGCTTCAGCTCGATCTTGTCCGGCAGCGCCTTGCGGATCGGGTCCGTCTTCGGGTCCCACTCCGGGTTCCGGACGAGCGTCGCACCCTTGCTCTCGTCGTACGCCGAGAACTTGTACGGGCCGGACGAGACCATCTTCTGGACGTAGCTGGCGCCCGTGTCGGCCTTCTGCGGGACCGGAGCGGTCTGCGAGAAGGCGGCGAGGTAGTCCATGTCCGCGAACGGCTTGTTCAGCTTGAAGACGATCGTGTGGTCGTCCGGGGTCTCGATGGACTTGAGGCCCCCGGCGGACTTGTCCTTGTACGGACCCTTGTACTTGTCGCCGCCCTCGAGGTAGGCCTTGAAGTACGTCGGACCGTTGGACAGGGCCTCCGGCGCGAAGTTGGAGCGCTCGACGGCGTACTTGACGTCCTTCGAGGTGATCTCGGTGCCGTCCTCGAACTTCACGCCCTTGCGGATCGTGTACGTCCAGGTCTTGGCGTCCGGGCTGGCCTTGCCGAGGCTCGTGGCCAGGTCGGGGACGACCTGCAGGCTCTCCTTGCCGGCGGCCGGCTTGAAGGTCACCAGCGAACGGGCGTACAGGCGGGAGAAGTTCTGCACCCAGCCGTAGTACGTGTTGCCCGGGTCGAGGGAGTCCGGGCCACTGGAGTGCTCGTACGTGACCGTCCCCCCCTTCTTGTCGGTCGTGTTGACGATGCTCGTCAGAGCCGCGTCCGCCTTGGCGTTGCCCCCACCGCCGTTGGCGTCACTGCCCGAGTCACCGCCGCTGCAGGCCGACGCGCCGAGCGACACCGCTACGGCCACGGCTATGGCCGCTGCTGTCTTTCTGTTCTGCATGCTGAGGAAAGCCCCCTCGCTAGTCCGGTGCGGCGCTGCCGCGATTACTTGCCACGAGGGTCGAGTGCGTCGCGCAGCCCGTCCCCCAGCAGATTGAAGGCCAGCACGGTGATGAAGATCGCCATGCCGGGGATGACCATGAACATCGGGTCCACCTCGTAGAGGTCGACCGCCTGCGTGAGCATGCCGCCCCAGGACGCCTGCGGCGGTGCGATACCGACGCCGAGGAACGACAGGGAGGCCTCGAAGAGGATGTTCGTGGGGATCAGCAGCGTCGCGTACACGAGGATCGGCGCGATCAGGTTCGGCAGCAGCTCGCGGAAGAGGATGAACGGGCCACGTGCACCCAGCGACCTGGCGGCCTCGACGAACTCACGCTCGCGCAGCGACAGGGTCTGCGCACGGACGATGCGGCCGATGTAGGGCCAGCTGAAGAAGCCGATCACGAAGATCAGGACCGCGATCCGGAGGGTGAGCCCCTCCATCCCGAACGCCTCACCCTGCAGGGAGGCGGAGATGGAGATCGCGAAGAGCAGCAGCGGGAACGCCAGGAAGGTGTCCATCAGCCGGCTGATGAAGCTGTCGACCCAGCCGCCGTAGAACCCGGCCACGACGCCCATGACGACGCCGATGACCACGGAGAGCAGCGTGGAGCCGACGGCGACCACGAGGGAGACCCAGGAGCCTTCGAGGATGCGCGCCAGGATGTCGCGTCCGGTCTGCGGTTCGACTCCGAGGGGGTGGTCCCAGCTGATCCCGCCGAGTGCGCCCTTGGGCGCCAGCATGACCGGGTCGACCAGGCTCTGGTTGAACGCGTTGGGGTCCAGCCCGAGCAGCGACTGCAGCGGCTTGGACAGTACGGCGGTGAGGATGAGCAGCACGACAACGATGCCACCGGCCATCGCGGCCTTGTCCCGCTTGAAGCGCGTCCAGGCGATGCGGCCGAGCGAACGGCCCTCGATCTCCTTGCGCCCGGCGCCTTCCAGCACCGTTTCGGGCCGCGCATCCGCCCCGGTGGTCTCGATCGGTGCCGTCATTGCGCTGGAGACCCCTCTCGGCCGACGGTGGCCGGCCTGTGACCGCCGCTGTAGCGGCTCTAACAAAATATGACAGATGTGATCATGCCCTACCGAACTCACATGTTTGAACAAGGGGTTCGCCGGGCATGGAGGACCTGCTGTGTGGAGTCTTCAACCACTTTGCGATCACCCGCCAGACCTGACGGGGAATGTTTGCATAAACGTGATGCTGCCAACGGGCTTCCGCTATCCGGACAGCTGTGCTTTCTGAGCGGACCTCTCGGGCACTAATCCGCTATAACGGGCAAGGCACCCAACAGCGTTGACATCGCCATCAACCGCCCTCCCCCAGGGCGCGCGCTGACGCCCCCTCAGTATGCGTGCGGGGTGGGGCCGGTCGTCGGCGGGTAGCCGTAACCCGGCACCGCGGGGGCGGGGGCGTGCGCCTCGCGGTCGTAGAAAGGCCGGGAGTTGGCGTTCAGCCACATCGCCACGGGGTCGTACTCGTCGGACAGCGAGACCGTGGAGACGGGCAGCCCGTCGGGAACCACGCCGATCGACTGCTGCATCATCGCGCGGACGGCGTCGACGGACGGCCGGCCCGTGTCGTAGAGGTCGAGCCCGATCGCGAGGTACGGAACGCCGAGCGCGGGCTGCACCCAGGCGCGGCGCAGTGCGCGGACGGCGGGGGTGCGGTGGGCGTTCTGCGACAGCAGGGCGTAGAACTGCGGGATCTCGACGGCGGGTTCGGAGAGCCGCAGCGGCCCCGCGGGCATCCGGTCGAGGCCGGTGGCGATGCGGCGCAGGTCCAGCCAGGGGATGCCCACGCCGCCGCCGGGGGCGTGCGGATTGAGCCAGATGCCCCAGCGGTCGGGGAAGAGGGCGCGGGCGACGTCGCGCCCCGTGGTCACCTCATGGGCCCTGTTCCAGCCACTGGCCGAGAGCTCCTGGGCCGAGGTCACGCACGGGGCGTAGCCCGCGCCGTCGACCTCCATGTTGCCGTACTGGGCGTCGGGGGAGCCCGCCGTGCCGTGCCAGAGCAGCATCCAGACCTGGCCGTCCGCCAGGGACCGCAACAGCGCCTCGTACGCGTCGAGGCGCCCGGGGGTCACTTGGCGAAGCGTGTGCTCGACCGTCCCCCAAGCTCTCGAATCCTCCCCCACTCTCGAATCCTCCCCCACTCTCGACTCCGCTCGAGCGGGGGGACCCCCATGAGCGGGGGGACCCCCATGAGCGGGGGGACCCCCATGAGCAGGGGATACCCCGTCGGCCGCCCCCATGCCTGACGCACTCACCCTGGGTCCCGCCCCTCTTCGATCCGCTGTTCCCGCATGCTCACGGTGCTGTGGTGCCACTCCCGGGCACACGGGGCGGCCTCGTCATCCAACCAGCTTATGCGCCGCCCCCGACACCGGCTCGGCGCCACGTGGCTGCCGGGGCTTCCGCTCTCAGTACCCCTCACGCCGGTAGAACGGGCGGACCCTCTCCAGCATCCAGTCGCCCACCGGGTCCTGCGCGATGTCGAGCAGGACGAGATTGACCGGCCAGGGCACCTGGACCCGGCCGAGGGCGCGGCCCAGCGCGTCCAGTGGGACGCTCTGCGCCACGGCGTCCCACACGGCGAACTCGACGCCGACGAAGAGGACGGGGCTGTCACCCTCGATGCTGGCCAGCACCCTGCGCGCGGTGCTCACCACACCGGTCTCCCGGAATTCGGCGGACACCGCGGAGAGGAAGTCGACGGGCTCCTCCTTCCAGTCCGGCTCGTACAGCCGCACCCTGCCGCCGCTCGCGGGGCCGTCCAGCGGGGTGCGGCCGGCCCTGCAGAGCTCGGCGACCGCGGGCGGAGGCAGGGGCACTCCGACGGCACCGCCCGGGTTCACCGCCACACCTACCTGCGGGGGAAGCCCACGGGCGAAGTCCCGTGCGGGCGCGACGGTGAACGAGAGGCGGGAGCCGACGACCTCGAGGAACTGGGCTTCCGAGCTGAACACGGGGACGTACGCGCCGCCGTCGATGTCGATCGTCGGCAGGTCGAGGTCGGCGCTGTCGGGCCCGCCGCCGTTCGGCAGGGGCACCCACACCAGACTGCGCCCGAGCACCTCGACCAGCCTGCCGCCCGCCCCGGGCACGCCGAGCGAGGCGCTGAGCACTTCTTCGAGCTCGTTGGCCGGCCATCCCTGCGACGGGTGCGACGGAGCCTGGCCCTGAGCCGGAATGTCCACGGTGTCTGTATCCCTTTCTCGCCATGCTGTGCGGCTGAAACCTTAGACCGGCACACCCCACGAGCGCAGTGCAGCGGGCGCCGGGCCCACCGCACCGTCCAGATTCCGGACAGCCCCCGGGAGGCCTGCGAACTGTGCGTATGCGAACGGTGACGCGTCGGGCCAGGCCGGCGGCGTGCCGGAGACCCGCGCGCGGGGCTCCTGCCGGAGCAGGCCGCGCGGGGCCTACTCCTGCGGGGGCCGCGCCTCCGGGAACGAGATCCGGCCGATCGCCGCCGCCGTCTCCCGGTCGAGCAGCACCGCCGAGGCGCACCCCGGCGGCAGCAGGCCGCTCTCGGTGTCGCGCAGCAGCCGGCCCACCGCGCGGCGGTGCCGGGCGAACGCGTATCCGGACACCCCGCGACCCCGCTCCCGCTGCCCCTGCCTGGCGACCTGGGGGGTGACGTCGAGCAGGACGAGGTGCAGGGCGCTGCCCCGGCGCCGGGCCTCACGTGCGAGCCAGCGCCGCACCCAGGCCTGCGTGCCGCAGTCGTGGACGACGACGGACCCGCCCGACCGCAGGGCCCTCCACAGCCCGGCGTAGTGCGCGGCGCGCACCAGAGGGCGGTAGAGGGCGTACGGGAGTAATCCGGGCAGAGCGGCCGCCCAGCGGTCCCTCGTGTCCTGGGAGTCGATCGCGTGCTCGTGGACCGCCCGCCGGATCAGCGTCGACTTCCCGCTGCCCGGCAGCCCCGAGACCACCACCACATCACCCGCCGCGAAGTCCAGGCCGTCCGGCCCGCGACCGCCCCCGCCCCGCAGATCACGCACCATCGGAGCATGCCCGCCCGTCAGCTCCCGGGCGGGCACGCCCGACTGCTGGGGCATCGCACCGCGTGCCGCCCCCGCGGTAGTCGCGTAGCGCTGCAACGTCATCGCCTTCCCCCTGCCGAGTCACCCACTGACCTGCTCAAGAAGTGTAAAGAAAAGGTAATGCGGCACAACCGCTTCCACCCGTACGTGTCGGGACCGGTACCGGTCAGGACCGGGACGCCCCACTCTCCCTCAATGCGTGCGATGATGACCCCGCCAACTGCATACCGGCCGTTTGAATCCGCGCGGGAGAGTCCCGGTCACCGTGTGCGCCGGGCGCCGAAGGAGCAAGTTCCTCCCTTGAATCTCTCAGGCCCCGTACCGCGTGGATGAGGCAGATCTGAAAAGCGGGCCGCTGCGCGGCCCCACCCAAGGTGCAAGCCGACCCTGACGGGGCCACCCGTCAGGACCCTTTCAGGGGCTTTCGGCGAACCTCTCAGGTTCCGATGACAGATGGGGAGGGAACCACCCCCTGTCGTCATGCCCTGGAGCCATGTCCATGAGCACTGCCCCGAGCGCCGCCCCCCGTCGCACCGCCCTCGACGCCCTGCACCGGTCGCTGGGCGCGACCATGACCGACTTCGCCGGCTGGGACATGCCGCTGCGGTACGCCAGCGAGCGCGACGAGCACAACGCCGTACGCACCCGGGCCGGCCTGTTCGACCTGTCGCACATGGGTGAGATCACCGTCACCGGCCCGCAGGCGGCGGCCTTCCTGAACCACGCACTGGTCGGCAACATCGCCACGGTGGGCGTGGGCCGGGCCCGTTACACGATGATCGTCGCGGAGGACGGCGGGATCCTGGACGACCTGATCGTCTACCGCCTGGGCGAGACGGAGTACCTGGTCGTCGCCAACGCGGGCAACGCCCAGCTCGTCCTGGACACCCTCACCGAGCGCGCCGGGAACTTCGACACCGAGGTGCGGGACGACCGCGACGCGTACGCGCTGCTGGCCGTCCAGGGACCCGACTCCCCGGCCGTACTGAAGTCGGTCACGGACGCCGACCTGGACGGGCTGAAGTACTACGCCGGACTCCCCGGAACGGTCGCCGGTGTCCCCGCGCTCATCGCCCGTACGGGCTACACCGGCGAGGACGGCTTCGAGCTCTTCGTGGCCCCCGCCCACGCCGAGCGGCTGTGGAAGGCCCTCACCGAGGCCGGCGCGCCGTACGGCCTGATCCCCTGCGGGCTCTCCTGCCGCGACACGCTCCGCCTGGAGGCGGGCATGCCGCTGTACGGGCACGAGCTGACCACCGCGCTGACGCCCTTCGACGCGGGCCTCGGGAGGGTCGTGAAGTTCGAGAAGGAAGGCGACTTCGTCGGCCGCGAGGCGCTGTCGGCCGCGGCCGAGAGGGCGGAGACCGCACCGCCGCGCAAGCTCGTCGGCCTGGTCGCCGAGGGCCGCCGGGTGCCGCGCGCCGGTTACCCCGTCGTCGTCGGCGGCGAGGTCGTCGGGGAGGTCACCTCGGGTGCGCCGTCCCCCACCCTGGGCAAGCCGGTCGCCATGGCCTACGTGGACGCGGCGCACGCCGCGCCCGGCACCGAGGGCGTCGGGGTCGACATCCGGGGCACGCACGAGCCGTACGAGGTCGTGGCGCTGCCCTTCTACAAGCGCCGTAAGTGACACCGCGCTCCGCGCACGTGACGCATTCGTGTCTCACACCGTAAGACCACCGTTCATCAGCACTCCCCCGCGTACAGGAGAATTCAGGTCATGAGCAACCCCCAGCAGCTGCGGTACAGCAAGGAGCACGAGTGGCTGTCGGCCCTCGAGGACGGCGTGGCCACGGTCGGTATCACCGAGTACGCGGCCAACGCGCTCGGTGACGTCGTCTACGCCCAGCTCCCGGAGGTCGGTGACACGGTGACCGCGGGCGAGACCTGCGGTGAGCTGGAGTCGACCAAGTCGGTCAGCGACCTGTACTCGCCGGTGACCGGCGAGGTGACCGCGGCCAACCAGGACGTCGTGGACGACCCGTCGCTGGTGAACTCCGCCCCCTTCGAGGGCGGCTGGCTGTTCAAGGTGCGCGTCGCGGAGGAGCCGAACGACCTTCTCTCCGCCGACGAGTACACCGCGTTCTCCGGCAACTGAGACCTTAGGGACCCACTGATGTCGCTTCTCAACTCCTCCCTCCACGAGCTGGACCCGGACGTCGCCGCCGCCGTCGACGCCGAGCTCCACCGCCAGCAGTCCACCCTCGAGATGATCGCCTCGGAGAACTTCGCTCCGGTCGCGGTCATGGAGGCGCAGGGCTCCGTCCTCACCAACAAGTACGCCGAGGGCTACCCCGGCCGCCGCTACTACGGTGGCTGTGAGCACGTCGACGTGGTCGAGCAGATCGCGATCGACCGCATCAAGGCGCTGTTCGGCGCCGAGGCCGCGAACGTCCAGCCGCACTCGGGTGCCCAGGCGAACGCCGCCGCGATGTTCGCGCTGCTGAAGCCGGGCGACACGATCATGGGTCTGAACCTTGCCCACGGCGGTCACCTGACCCACGGCATGAAGATCAACTTCTCCGGCAAGCTCTACAACGTGGTCCCGTACCACGTCGACGACACCGGTGTCGTGGACATGGCCGAGGTCGAGCGCCTGGCCAAGGAGTCGAAGCCGAAGCTCATCGTGGCCGGCTGGTCCGCCTACCCCCGCCAGCTGGACTTCGCCGCCTTCCGCCGCATCGCGGACGAGGTCGGCGCGTACCTGATGGTCGACATGGCGCACTTCGCGGGCCTGGTCGCCGCGGGCCTGCACCCCAACCCGGTGCCGCACGCCCACGTCGTCACGACCACCACGCACAAGACCCTCGGCGGTCCGCGCGGTGGCGTGATCCTGTCGACGCAGGAACTCGCCAAGAAGATCAACTCGGCGGTCTTCCCCGGTCAGCAGGGTGGCCCGCTGGAGCACGTGATCGCGGCCAAGGCCGTCTCCTTCAAGGTCGCGGCGACCGAGGAGTTCAAGGAGCGCCAGCAGCGCACCCTGGACGGTGCCCGCATCCTCGCCGAGCGTCTGGTGCAGCCGGACGTCACCGAGGTGGGCGTGTCCGTCCTCTCCGGCGGCACGGACGTCCACCTGGTCCTGGTCGACCTGCGCAACTCCGAGCTGGACGGCCAGCAGGCCGAGGACCGGCTCCACGAGCTGGGCATCACCGTCAACCGGAACGCCATCCCGAACGACCCGCGGCCCCCGATGGTCACCTCGGGTCTGCGCATCGGTACGCCGGCGCTGGCCACCCGTGGCTTCCAGGCCGAGGACTTCACCGAGGTCGCCGAGATCATCGCGGCCGCGCTGAAGCCCACGTACGACGCGGACGACCTCAAGGCCCGCGTGATCGCGCTGGCCGAGAAGTTCCCGCTGTACCCCGGCGTCAAGTAGTCACCCGCAATTTGCACGCAGGGTGGGGGCACCGCGCACACTGAACACAGTGAGCCCGGTGCCCCCACCCCTTTGCCCCGCGCTCCCGGGCCCACCGGCCCGTCCCCGCACCACCCGGCGGACAACGACGTCCACCAACGCCTTAGGAGTACTCCCGTGGCCCTCTCGGTCTTCGACCTCTTCTCGGTCGGCATCGGCCCGTCCAGCTCCCACACGGTCGGCCCGATGCGCGCGGCCCGCATGTTCGCCCGCCGCCTCAAGAACGAGGGCCTGCTGGCCCACACCGCCTCGATACGGGCCGAGCTGTACGGCTCGCTCGGCGCGACCGGCCACGGACACGGCACCCCCAAGGCCGTCCTGCTGGGCCTGGAGGGCGAGTCGCCCCGCACGGTCGACGTCGAGGGCGCCGACGCCCGCGTCGAGGAGATCCGGGCCTCGGGGCGCATCAATCTGCTCGGCATGCACGACATCCCCTTCGACGCCGACGAGCAGCTGGTCCTGCACCGGCGCAAGGCTCTCCCGTACCACGCCAACGGGATGACGGTCCTCGCGTACGACAGGGACGGCGCCCCGCTCCTGGAGAAGACGTACTACTCGGTGGGCGGCGGCTTCGTCGTCGACGAGGACGCGGTGGCCGGCGAGAATCCGATCGTCCCGGACGACACCGTCCTCAAGCACCCCTTCCGCACCGGCGACGAGCTGCTGAGGCTCGCCCGGGAGACCGGGCTGTCGATCTCCTCGCTCATGCTGGAGAACGAGAAGGCATGGCGGACCGAGGACGAGATCCGGGCCGGTCTGCTGGAGATCTGGCGTGTCATGCAGGCCTGCATCGCACGCGGCATGTCCCGGGAGGGCATCCTGCCCGGCGGGCTGAAGGTACGCCGCCGGGCCGCCAACTCGGCCAGGCAGCTGCGCGCGGAGGGCGACCCCCAGACGCTCGCGATGGAGTGGATCACCCTCTACGCGATGGCCGTCAACGAGGAGAACGCCGCCGGGGGCCGAGTCGTCACCGCCCCCACCAACGGCGCGGCGGGCATCATCCCCGCCGTCCTGCACTACTGGATGAACTTCGCCGCGGGCGGCTGCACCGAGGCCGAGAAGAACGACAGCGTGGTCCGCTTCCTGCTGGCCGCCGGCGCCATCGGCATGCTCTTCAAGGAGAACGCCTCCATCTCCGGCGCCGAGGTCGGCTGCCAGGGCGAGGTCGGCTCCGCCTGCTCCATGGCCGCGGGCGCCCTCGCCGAGGTCCTCGGAGGCTCTCCCGAGCAGGTGGAGAACGCCGCCGAGATCGGCATGGAGCACAACCTGGGCCTGACCTGTGACCCGGTCGGCGGTCTGGTCCAGATCCCGTGCATCGAGCGCAACGGCATGGCGGCGGTCAAGGCCGTCACGGCGGCCAGGATGGCACTGCGCGGCGACGGCAGCCACAAGGTCTCCCTGGACAAGGTCATCAAGACGATGAAGGAAACCGGGGCGGACATGAGCGTGAAGTACAAGGAGACGGCGCGCGGCGGGCTCGCGGTGAACATCATCGAGTGCTGAGAGAAGAGGGAGCCCGGCCCGTGTGGCCGTGACCCCCCTTTCCGCGGCGCCCCCGTGCCACCCGTGCACACGGGCCGGCCCGCGGTCGCCCGCACGCCCCCGTTCACCGGCGGGACGGCCGGCCCCGCGTACGCACGACATGGCCGCGGGGCCGGTGCGAGTCCGGCGGGTCAGGCGTAGTGGTGGATGGTTCCCCGCAGCGCCGGCTCAGCGCCTTCGCAGTGCTGCACGAAGGTGAGCGCGAGCCCCGTGATCTGTCCGGAGCCGTCGGTGGCGAGCTTCTGCACGGTGAACTCGCCGTTGCTGTGGTTGCACCCGCCGAGACCGCTCACATCGAGGGTCGCCGCACCGTCCTCGCCCATACGGTCCGCCTGGTACGTGCGGCCCGGCTCCAGCGACTCCCCAGCGGGAGCGGCGACGAGGGCACCCCAGTTCTGCCGCAGACCGCTCACCCGGTAGTCGATGATCCCGTCGGGAGTGCCGTCGAGGTGGAACACGGCGGTGCCGCCGGTGAACGTCTGGCTGCGGCCCTGCCCCACGTACTCCCCGGGCTCACTGGCGTAGGAGAACGACAGCGGGAGAGCGCGGTACTTCACCGTGCCGCGCAGCGCAGGGGCATCCGGGTCCTCGCACCGCTGGACGTACGAGGCGTCCAGCAGCGTGATGGCGCCGGTTCGGTCGGTGTCGATCTGGTTGATGGTGTACTGCCCGTGGACGATGTTGCAGGCTCGTCCGTCACCGCTGACGGCGAGTCCCGGGGCACGTCCCGACGGGCCCGGCGCCCTTTCGGCGTTCCGGAAGACACCGGGCGTGAGCGTGTCCCCGGCGGGTGCCTGCATCTCGACGCGCCAGGAGACGTCGGGCGTCTCGACGACCATGGTCGCGTACGTCGCGTCGCCTTCCACCCGGATGTCCGCGGCCGGGGCACGGTACGCCGACGTGGCTCCCTGACCCACCCAGTCACCCGGCTCACTGCGCTGCGTGTAGGCGGTGACCGGAACCGGCTGGCCGGCCGCCGCCTGCACCGTCGGTGCCGCCCACATCACGCAGGCGCCGACCGCCCCCACCACCACGCTGAAGGCCGTCATCCCGCGCAGAACGCGGCGGATTCTGAACCGCAGAAGCCTCATGTTCCCCACCCCTCACTCACACATCCGACCGAACAGGCCCTCGATTACCCGCAGTCGGGCAGAACATGCCGGGACCGGAGAAGACAGGGGGTGCACTCGGGGCCCGGGAGCCCGCGCTTGACAGTCCCAGCCGGGAATGACCATGATTCCATTAGTTGACTAATGGAATTGAGGCGAGGCGCGTGGCCGAGACGAGCAATCCGGGCGGCAGCCCGGGCACATGGGCGCTGGAGGCCTACGGGCTGGGGAAGCGCTACCGGCGTGGCTGGGCGCTGCGCGACTGCTCCTTCCGGCTGCCGGCCGGACGGATCTGCGGCCTGGTCGGGCCCAACGGCGCCGGGAAGAGCACCCTGCTGGGACTGGCGTCCCGTCAGATCAAGCCGACGGAGGGCGATCTGCGTGTGTTCGGGAAGCCGGTGGGCGACCCCGAGGTGATGCCGCGCTTCGCCTTCCTCGGACAGAGCAAGCCGATGTTCAAGCGGTTCACCGTGGCGGAGACCCTGCGGATGGGCAGCGAGCTCAACCCGGGCTGGGACGCGGCGGCGGCGGAGCGGATCGTACGTTCGGGCAGAGTGCCGATGGACGCCGCGGTCGGGACCCTCTCCGGCGGGCAGCGCACCCGGGTCGCCCTCGCGCTGGCCTTCGGCAAGCGCCCGGACCTGCTGCTCCTCGACGAACCGATGGCGGATCTCGACCCGCTGGCCCGCGACGAGATGAGCACCCTGCTGATGGCCGAGGCCGTCGAGCACGGCACCACGGTGCTGATGTCCTCACACATCCTGGCCGAACTGGAGGACATGTGTGACTACTTACTGGTCGTCGCCGACGGGCGGATCCGGATGGCGGGCGACGCCGACGCGCTGGTCCCCGCTCACGCCCTGGTGACCGGGCTGACCAGGGACGGGGACCTGCCCCCCGCTCTCGCCCGCCACACGGTCATCGAGAAGCGCGTGCAGGGACGGCAGTTCCAGGCCATGGTGCGGCTCGACGGTCCGCTGTCCGGCGACTGGCAGCTGTCCGAGCCCAGCCTGGAGGAAGTGCTGCTCGCGCATCTGCGCTCGCCGGACGCACCCGCGCTGTACACGCCAGGCGCGCAGATCGAGACCCACGGGAGCATGACCGCATGAGCACCACGCCGACCGGCGCACCCGCCGCGCGCACCGCCCGTCCCAGGGTGCTGCGCGGGCTGACCTGGCTGGTCCTGCGCCAGCACCGGACCGCGCTGGGCTGCATCGCCGCCCTGGTGGTGCTCGGTTCCCTCTGGATCGTGTACCAGCGCGGCCAGCTGATCGACCTGCTCGCCGCGGCGGGCTGGCCGGGGAAGACGGTGCCGCAGCCCGTCGTGGGCGAGGGCTACCGCAATCTCACCTCCCTGCTGGGCCTGCTGCCCGGGATCCTCGCCGTTTTCCTCGGGGCCCCGCTGATCGCCGCCGACCAGGAGCAGGGCACCGCGCAGCTCGTCACCACGCAGTCCGTGACGCGCCGCCGCTGGCTCGTCGCGAAGCTCGGCTGGTGCCTGCTGATCACCCTGGTGGCCTGCTCGGTGCTCTCCGCGGTCTTCACCTGGTGGTGGCGGCCCTACCGTTCGGTCCTTCCCGACATATGGATGGACACGTCGGTCTTCGACACCACGGGCCCCGTGCTCCCCGCACTGGCCCTGTTCCTCACCGCGGCCGGCATCACGATCGGCGTCCTGGTGCGCCGGGTCCTCGCCTCGATGGTGGTCACCTTCGTGTTCTGCGTGGCCGCGCAGGCGGCCTGGGGCATGTTCCGGGACCACCTGGGAACGCCGCGCACGGTCACGTATCCGCTGAACGCCGACTTCCCCGCGCACCTCGCCGACGCGTACGAAGTGGACCGCTGGGTCGGCAGCGCCGACGGGCAGCTCCACGGGTGGGGTTCGTGCGCCGAGGCGACCGAGAAGGCCACGAACGCCTGCATCGAGGAGAAGGGCATCGTCAACAACGTCTTCGAGTACCTGGATCACGGCCAGATGGCCGCCATGCAGTGGACCGGTGCCGGCATCCTGCTGGCCGGCGCCGTCGCGCTGACCGCGTTCTCCCTGTGGTGGGCCTCCCGGCGCCCCCTGTAGGACCGCCGCCGTCGTCTACGTAAAGTGTCAATGATCGAGCGGAAGGTGATGTCCGTGGTCGTGTTCCGCATCGACCGGCGCAGCGGGGTGGCGACGTACCTCCAGATCGTCCGGCAGGTCGAACAGGCGCTGCGCATGGGCGCGCTGGAGGAGGGTGACCGGCTGCCCACCGCCGCGCAGGTCGCCGCCACCACCAAGGTCAACCCGAACACGACGCTCAAGGCCTACCGGGAGCTGGAGCGTGCCGGGCTCGCGGAAGTGCGCCAGGGGGCGGGGACGTTCATCACCCGCACCCTCACCGAGCCGGGCTCGGGCCCCGAGTGGCCACTGCGCACGGCGCTGAGCGAGTGGCTGCACCAGGCACGCGACGAGGGCCTCGGCGGCGAGGAGGTCCAGGCCCTGTTCCGGGCCTCCTTCGAGGCCGTCTATCCGTCCGGCCCGGAGAGCTGAGCGCCCGGCCCTCCCGGGGCACGGCGACGGCGGTGGGTCCGAGACCCTCCGCGGAGTCGAAGGGCCGGACCGCCGTCCGCCGGACCCGTGCGGGTCAGGCCTTGTTCTGCGAGGCCCAGAACTCGTCGAAGGTGAGCTCGCCGTCGCCGTTGCCGTCGTGGGCGTTGATGACGGCCTGGGCGACCGTCTCGGTGACATAGGGGTCACCGAGCTGCGCCATCGCGCTCTTGTACTCCGCGGCCGTTATGCTGCCGTCGCTGTTCTGGTCGAAGCGCTCGAATGCCTTGCGTGCCGACTCGATGTCCGCCACTGTTCCGCCCCTTCGTTAAGCGTCGTTGACGGAGGTCAGATTATCCGGCGCCCATGTCGGCGGCTCCGGCGGCCGAGGCGGACATCAGGTCAGCAACTCCGTCGCGGTCACCGCGCGCAGTTGACGCCGTCCCATCTCGGCGAGGAGGAGGGGCAGCGCGGCGACGGTGTCCCGGTAGCCGAAGTGCAGGCTCACCACCGAACCGTTGCGGAGTTCGCCGGCGACCTTGCGCGTCACGGCCGCGACCCCCGGCGAGGTGAAGTCGAGGGATTCGACGTCGTAGGAGAGGACGTGCGGATATCCGGCCCGCCGCGCGAGTCCCTGGACGAGCGGGGTGGCGTACCGGGCACGAGAGGGCCTGAACCAGGTACCGATCGAACCGGTGAGCCGGTACAGGCTCCGGGCGCAGCCGGTGATCTCCTCGTACGCCCGCGCCTCGTCCATCGCGTTCACGTCGAGGTGGGCCCGGGTGTGGTTGCCGAGCTCGTGGCCGCCGTCCAGGATCCGGCGGGCCATGCCGGGGTGCCGGTCGAGCCAGGTGCCCACGGCCAGGACGGTGAGGCGGGCGCCGGCCCTCTCGGCTTCGGCGAGGGCGGCGTGAGCCAGGACGGGATCACCCTGGCCGTGGAAGGTGAGGGCGACGCGGGGGCGGTCGCGGGGACCGTGCTCGATCTGGACCGGCCGCCCTGGGAAGCGGCGTGGGACGGCCGCCGGCCGCACCGCGCCATGGGCGCTCGGGGCGCCGTCACCGCTCCGCGCCCCCGGGGCCGGGGGCCGCGGGGTCCCGCCGGGCGCGCAGCCCACGGCGGAGGTGCCCGCGAGGAGCGCTCCGGTCGCCGCTCGCAGGGCGCTGCGGCGGGACACCGGTGTCCAGCGACTGTCCATGGCCGTCCACCTCGCGGGTCGGTTCGGGTGCCGTCCTCCCGAGACGCGAGACAGACTAGGACGAATCGCACGGGAATCCGTGAGTGTCCGAACTTGATCACTCCAGGAGGTGATCAATGAATTACCGAGCGAAGTCGATAAAAGGTCGAAGAATGCCAGGCGCGTGACCCATCACACCTGCGATTCACCACCCTAATATAATGATCCATGCCGAATTGCCCGTTAAGCGGCTTTGTCTCCGGGGTCGCCCGTCTGCCATAGTCGGAGGCACGACCTCCTCCGACCCGAGCCAGGTCCCACGTGCGGCCGTGGACACACCCCCCATGCCACGGCCCCCTCAGAAGCCCCCGCCGCGCCTCACCCAGGCCGACCGGGGGCTTCTGCGTGTCAGCGGTCCCCGGTGCGCATCTCGAACCAGGTGGTCTTGCCGCGGGGCAGGAGGTCTACGCCCCACCGGTCGGAGAGCTTGTCGACCAGGAAGAGACCTCGCCCGCTGACGTCCATCTCCCCGACCGGCATCAGACACGGCAGCCCGCGCGAGGGATCACGCACCTCGATCCGCACCCAGCCGCGACGGCGCAGCATGCGCAGACCGAAGACCCTCGCACCGGTGTGCCGGACGGCGTTGCCCACGAGCTCGGAGACCAGTAACACACCGTACTCGGCGGTCTGCGGGGGCAGCTGCCACTGACGCAGCATCACGCACGAGGTGATCCGGCGGGCGGTGGCGGCGGACTCCGGGCGGGAGGGCAGCCGGACTTCCCCCTCCGTCGGATTTCCGAACAACTCCAGCGCCTTGAACGCCTGTTCGTCTTCGACGGCAGACGTCCAGCGCGCCGCTGTCGCGCTGCTGCGCGGTCGCGGCTGTTCCACACCCTCCAGGCCCGCCATGCTCACCATCATGGCCGGAGAGAACGCACTCCGTGACCGTTCCGTCAGAATCCCTCTCCCGGAACCAGTCCTTCCGGGCCGGTTCCCCGGCATATGCCAGGGGCAGAACGGAGGTCCGCGCAGCCGTGCCCACCTGCGGCGACGGAGTGCGGCCGGGTAATTGCACAAACGGACCGGACGCTGGACCTTAAGGTTCTCTTAAGGTCCAGCTGAACCGCCCGCACGGATGAACGTGCGCGCCTGTGTACGCGACTCACATCCGGTCAGACGAACTCGGCCTTGCCCGGACCCTCCTCCACGAAGCTGCGCATCCCCCGCTCCCGGTCCTCGGTGGCGAACAGGCCCGCGAACCAGTTCCGCTCGATCGTCAGCCCGGTGTCGATGTCCGTCTCCAGTCCGGCGTCCACGGACTCCTTGGCCGCCCGCAGCGCCAGGGCGGGCCCCTTGGCCAGCCGGGCGGCCCAGGCGTGCGCCTGCTCGTACACCTCGGCGGCGGGGACCACACGGTCCACCAGGCCCAGCGACAGGGCCTCCTCGGCCCTCACCTGACGGCCCGTGAAGATGAGGTCCTTGGCCTTGGACGGGCCCACCAGCCGAGCCAGGCGCTGGGTGCCGCCGGCCCCGGGAATCAGCCCCAGCAGGATCTCCGGCTGGCCGAGCTTCGCGTTGTCCGCGGCGATTCTGAAGTCGGCGCAGAGAGCCAGTTCGCAGCCACCGCCCAGGGCGTAGCCGGTGACGGCCGCGACCACGGGCTTGGGGATGCGGGCCACCGCGGTGAAGGCTTCCTGCAGCGCCCTGGAGCGTACGACCATCGCCGTATGGTCCATCGCCTGCATCTCCTTGATGTCCGCACCCGCCGCGAACACCTTCTCGCCGCCGTAGAGGATCACCGCCCGCACGTCGTCCCGCCGGCCCGCCTCCTCGGCGAGTTCCCGCAGCCGGTCCTGGACGGCGACGTCCAGGGCGTTCATCGGCGGGCGGTCCAGCCTGATCGTGCCGACGCTGTCGCTTACTTCGAGGGTTACGGTCATGGGGAGCAGGTTAACCAGGACTAACGCCGAAGGGCCCGGTGCCGTTGGTCACAGCACCGGGCCCCGCTCGCTTCAGCGGTGCGGAACTACTTGATCCACTCCGACCAGTCCATGTTCCAGCCGTTGAGGCCGTTGTCCGGCTGGATCACCTTGTCCTTGGAGTTCTTGACGACGACGACGTCGCCGATCAGGGAGTTGTCGAAGAGCCAGGCGGCGGGAGTCTTGCTGTCCCAGGCGCCTCGCACGTCCCGCAGACCGACACAGCCGTGGCTGGTGTTCGTCGAGCCGAAGATGTTCGACGCACCCCAGTAGTTGCCGTGGATGAAGGTGCCGGAGGTCGACAGGCGCATCGCGTGCGGCACGTCCTTGATGTCGTACTCCCCGCCGAACCCGACGGTGTCACCGTTCATCCGGGTCACCTTGAGCTTCTCGCTGATGACCATCTGCCCGTTGTACGTGGTCGTGGCCGGGGCACCCGCGGAGATCGGGATGTCCTTGATCTGCTTGCCGTCACGCACCACCTTCATCCGGTGGGAGCTCGCGTCGACCGTGGAGACCTGGCTGCGGCCGACCGTGAACTTCACCGTCTTGGCCTGCTTGCCGTAGACGCCCGGCCGCCCCTCGACACCGTCGAGGTCGAGGCGCAGGGTCACCTTCGTGCCCGCCGCCCAGTACTTCTCGGGACGGAAGTCGAGGCGGTCGTTGCCGAACCAGTGGGGCTCGATCCGCACGGCGGGCTCCGCCGTCACGCTGATCGCCTTCTCCACGGCCTCCGGTTCGGTGATGCCGCGGGTGAAGTGGATCGACACCGGCATGCCCACACCGACGGTCGAGCCGTCCTCGGGCGTGTACTGGCCGATGAAGGTGTTCTGCGGGACCAGCGTCGTGAAGCTGGTGTCCTTCGCCGACTGGCGGCCCTTGTCGTCCTTGGCGACCGCGTGCACCGTGTACTTGGTCGCGGCGGCCAGGTGGCGGTCGGGCACCCAGCTCAGGCCGTCCTCAGCGATCTTGCCCCCGACCTCTTTGCCCTTGGGGTCGGCCACCTTCACCGTGCTCAGCTTGCCCTCGGCCGCCGAGACCTTGAGCGCACCGCTGGTCGCCACGTCGGCGGCGCCGTCCTTGGGCGCGATGGTCACGACCGCCTGCGAGGCGCTGGTGTCGTCGACCTTCGCTCCCGCTCCCTTGCCGTCCTTCTCCGCGGCGGACCCGCTGCCGCCGCACGCGGTCACCAGCAACAGCAGCGCTCCCAGTGCCAGTGCGGGGAGTCCGCGGGCTCCGCGTCCGCGCCGCCCTCCGGCCCCGCCGGCCCATGCCCCCGATATCGGCTGCCCGTTCAATGTGGTCTTCTCCCCTCGCACGGCCTGGCCCCCGCCTGGCCCGCACCCCCGCGCGCTGTACATGCACGCTCGGCGCAAGATAATCACACCGCGCGTGGGGAGAACTTCCCCGGAATGTCACCGTTCCGTCCCAAGTCGTTCCGAAACACCGACTGGTGGCCCCGGAGAGCGTGCCTCCGGGGCCACCAGGACCGGACCGGGGTCAGCGCAGGGCGGAACCGGCCTTCCACCGGGCCCAGCCGAGGTTCCAGCCGCCGAGGCCGTTGTCCGGAGCGACGGTCCTGTCGGCGGAGTTGACGACCTCGACCACGTCGCCCACGAGCGTCCGCTCGAAGAACCAGCCTGCCGGGGTGTCCGAACCGCCGCCCTTCACGTCACGCAGCCCGATGCAGCCGTGGCTGGTGTTCTCGGACCCGAAGACGTCGGGGGACTCCCAGTAGTTGCCGTGCAGGAAGGTGCCCGACTTCGTCAGCCGGATCGCGTGCGGCACGTCCTTGATGTCGTACTCGCCGCCGAAGCCGACGGTGCTGCCGTCCATGCGGGTCACGTCGTGCAGCTCGGACACCACCATCTTCCCGTTGTACGTGGTCGTCCTCGCGGCGCCCGCGGTGATCGGGACCGTGCTGACGACCTCGCCGTCGCGGCGCACCTCCATGGTGTGGGCGCGGGCGTCCACCACGGACGTCTGCGAGCGGCCGACCCGGAAGCTGATCTTCTTCCGCTGGCTGCCGTACACCCCCGGCGCACCCTCCACATCACGCAGGCCCACGTCGACGGTGACCTCGGTGCCCGGCTTCCAGTACGCCGCCGGGCGGAAGTCGAGCCGGTCCTTCCCGAACCAGTGCCCGACGACCTCGACCTCGGGTCTCGTGGTGATCCTGATGGCCTTCTCCACCGCGGCACGACGGGTGACGGCCCGGTTGAAGGCGAACGAGACGATCATGCCGGTGCCCACGGTGGACCGGTTCTCCGGCTTGAAGTAGCCGATGAAGCGGTCCTTGGGCACCAGCGTGGTGAACGAGGTGCTGCGGGCCGAGCGACGGCCGTCGCCGTCGACCGCGACGGCCTCCACGCTGTACTTCCCGGCGAGGCCGAGCCGGTACCCGCCGTCCTCGGGTGCCCATGAACGGCCGTTCTCCGCGATCCGGCCCGGCACCTCCCGGTGTTCCGCGTCCTCCATCCGGGTCACCTTGACCCGCTCGAGCCGTCCGTCGGGGACGGTCACCTCCAGCCGGCTGTCCGCACCGACGTTCTCGGCGCCGTCCTCGGGGACGATGCGGATGGCGTCCCCGGGTGAGCGGTTGTCGAAGAACGACGTCGCCCCGGTGCAGCCCGTCAGTACGGCCAACACGGTGAACAGTCCTGCCCATGTCAGCACGGCGGCGGAACCCGGCCGTGCTCTCTTCGCTACGTGGTTCACGCTCCCCCAACGACGCGGCCGCCCCGGGGAAACGTGAGTGCGGGCCCCCCGGTGGGCAGAACAGAGGGAAGGACACCGCCAGGAAGGCCGCGGCCGGGACGCCGTGCACTCCTTCTGCGGGTGGCCGCTCCTACGAGCCGCAGGAGGCTGAGAGGTGTCGAGCACAGCCGAGCAGGAGGAAACGCCGCGCACGACGGGGCGGGTGGTGGCGACCGGACCGACCCTGGCGGACGGAGCGGACGAACCACCCGTATGGCCGGGTGCTCCGATGCCCCTGGGAGCCCGCTTCCGGGTCGGACCGGACGGTGTGGCGGGCACCAACTTCGCCCTCTGGGCCGGCGGGGCCGAGGCCGTCGAGCTCTGTCTCTTCGACGGCCGGGGTACCGAGACCCGGCTGCCGCTGGCCGAGCTGACCCACGAGATCTGGCACGGCTTCGTCCCCGGCGTACGCGCGGGGCAGCGTTACGGCTACCGGGTCCACGGCCGCTGGGACCCCTGGACCGGCGCCCGCTGGAACGCGGCGAAGCTGCTGCTCGACCCGTACGCCCGCGCGGTGGACGGCTCCTTCACCCTTCCGCCGGAGGTGTACGGCCATGTGAGGGACTGGCCCGAGCAGCATGTCGCCGACACCGTGCGCGACGACCGGGACTCGGCGCCGTACGTCCCCAAAGCCGTCGTCGTCCATGACGACGACGACTGGGCGGACGACCGCAGGCCCAAGACCCCGTGGGCGGACTCGGTGATCTACGAGCTGCACGTACGGGGCTTCACCAAGCTCCACCCGGACATCCCGCCCGAGCTGCGCGGCACCTACGCCGGTCTCGCCCACCCCGCCGCCGTCGGCCACCTCCGCCGCCTCGGTGTGACGGCCGTCGAGCTGCTCCCGGTCCACCAGTTCGCCCACGAGGACCATCTGCTGCGTCGGGGACTGCACAACTACTGGGGCTACAACTCGATCGGCTACTTCGCCCCGCACGCGGGCTACGCGGCGAGCGGCACGGCGGGCCAGCAGGTCGGCGAGTTCAAGCAGATGGTCCGCGCCCTGCACGACGCCGGGATCGAGGTGATCCTCGACGTGGTCTACAACCACACGGCGGAGGCAGGCGAGCTCGGTCCGATGCTGTCCCTGCGCGGCATCGACAACCGCGGCTACTACCGCCTCCAGCCGGACGCCCGCCGGTACGCGGACTACACCGGCTGCGGCAACACCCTGCACGTGGTGCAGCCGCAGGTCCTCAGGCTGATCACCGACTCGCTCCGCTACTGGGTGACGGAGATGGGCGTCGACGGCTTCCGCTTCGACCTGGCGGCGGCACTCGCCCGCTCGATGCACGACGTGGACATGCTCTCCCCGTTCCTCGCGGTGATCGCCCAGGACCCCGTCCTGCGCCGGGTCAAGCTCATCGCCGAACCCTGGGACGTGGGCAACGGGGGCTATCAGGTAGGTGCGTTCCCACCTCTGTGGACCGAGTGGAACGACCGCTACCGTGACGCCGTACGCGACTTCTGGCGCGGCGCGCTGCCCGACGTGCGCGACATCGGCTACCGGCTCACCGGATCGAGCGACCTGTACGCATGGGGCGGCAGACGTCCGTACGCCTCGGTCAACTTCGTCACCGCGCACGACGGATTCACCCTGCGCGACCTGGTCAGCTACGAGCACAAGCACAACGAGGCCAACGGCGAGGGCAACCGCGACGGCACGAACGACAACCGGGCCTGGAACGGCGGCACCGAGGGCGAGACCGACGACCCCGGCATCAACGCCCTGCGCCGCCGGCAGCTGCGCAACCTCCTGACCACGCTGCTCCTGTCGACCGGCGTGCCGATGCTGGTGGCCGGCGACGAGATGGGCCGTACGCAGGGCGGCAACAACAACGCCTACTGCCAGGACAACGAGGTCAGCTGGCTGGACTGGTCGCTCCTGGAGGAGCCCCGGTGGCGGGAGCTGACCGAGCTGACCGCCCGGGTGCTGGCCCTGCGCCACCGTCATCCGGTGCTGCGCCGCCGTGCCTTCTTCGCGGGGACACCCCAGGCACCCGACGGCCTGCGGGACCTGGCGTGGTTCACCCCGCAGGGCGCGGAGATGACGGAGGGCGACTGGTACGCGCCGGCCGCGACGCTCGGGCTCTACCTCTCCGGGCGCGACATCCCGGGCCGGGACGCCCGGGGGGGACAGATCACCGACGACAGCTTCCTGGCGGTCCTGCACGCGGACCACCGGCCCTGCGACTTCCTGCTCCCGGGCCCGCCCTGGGCACAGGAGTACGAACTGGTGCTGGACACCTCGGTCGAGGACCAGTCCACCACCCCCGGCACGCTCCACCGGGGCGGCACGACGCTCACGGTGCCGGGGAGATCGGTGCTGCTGCTGCGGGTGGCGGGGTGAGGGCGCTCAGCCGAGGATGCCGCGCTCGTAGGCGACGGCGACGGCCGCCGCGCGGTCCTTCGCGCCCAGCTTGGCGAAGACATGGGTGAGATGGGTCTTCACGGTCGCCTCACTGATGAACAGTTCTGCGGCGATCTCCCGGTTCGACGTGCCCCGCGCGACGAGCGCGAGAACCTCGCGCTCACGCGCGGACAGCGACTCGTTGCCTGGCGCCGCCGGGGTGCGCACCCGCGAGACGAGGCGGGAGGCGACCGCGGGTGACAGCACGGTGCGGCCGTCGGCGGCGGCGCGTACGGCGGTGAAGAGCTCGTCCCGGGGTGCGTCCTTGAGCAGATAGCCGGTCGCACCCGCCTCGATGGCCGGCAGGGTGTCGGAATCGGTGTCGTACGTGGTGAGGACGAGCACCCTGGACCGGGCGCCGAGCCGGGTCAGTTCGGCGATGGCCGCCACGCCCCCGCCGCCCGGCATCCGCAGGTCCATCAGGACGACGTCGGGGTCGAGACTGCCGACGAGCTCCACGGCGGCCACGCCGTCCGCCGCCTCACCGAGCACCTCGAAGCCGGGCGCGGCGGCGAACATGCCGCGCAGACCGTCCCGTACGACGGGGTGGTCGTCGACGACCAGGAGAGTGATGACGCGCGCGGTTCCCTCGGCCTCAGTCATATCTCGTCAGGCTACTTCCCGTCGGACACGCCGGACCAGGGGCACCCGTGCGGAGACGGCCGTGCCCTGTCCGGGTTCCGACTCGATCTCCACCGTGCCCGCGATCCGTTCGGCGCGGGCCCTCATCCCGCCGAGGCCGAAGCCGCCCGTGCCGCTGCGCGGGGGCAGGGCGGCCGGGTCGAAGCCGCAGCCGTCGTCGCGTACGTCCAGGGTGACCTCGTCACCCATGTAGGAGAGGGTGACCCCCGCCCGTTCCGCCCCGGCGTGCCGGGCGGCGTTGGCGAGGGCCTCCTCGGCGATGCGCAGCAGGGTGGCGCCGACCTCGTCGTGGAGCGGTTCGACGGTTCCGGTGACGGTGAACCGCGCCCGTACGCCGGAGCGTTCCCCCCAGCCCGTGACGGTCTTCTTCAGCGCACCGGGCAGGTCGTCCTCCTCCAGCGCGGCGGGCACCAGGTTGCGCACCGAGCGCCGTGCCTCGCCGAGACTGTGCCTGGCGAGCCCCGCGGCGCGGTCGAGGTGCTCCCGGGCCAGGACGGGGTCGCCGGTGGAGGTGACGGCCTGGAGCTGGGCGATGATCCCGGCCAGGCCCTGCGCGAGGGTGTCGTGGATCTCGGCGGCGAGCCGGCGCCGCTCGTCGTCGACCCCTGCCTCCCGCGCCTGGAGCAGCAGTTGGGCGTGCAGGGTCGCGTTCTCGGCGAGGGCCTGTTCCAACCGGGTGTTGGCGAGTTCCAGCTCGGAGATGGTCTCCCTCTGGCGCCGGGCCTTCTCCTCCTCGCGGGCACCGATGTGGCCGAAGAGGATGGCGAGGGAGGAGTGCAGCGCGAAGAGGGCGCCGAAGGCCACCCAGTTGGTGAGGGAGGCCGGCGGCAGACCGCTGCCGGACTGCGCCCCGGCCATCGTGACGGCGGTGCACATCAGCCCGATGCGTACGAAGCGCGGCGGCAGCAGTGCGGCGGCGTCGAAGTAGCCGACGATGGCGTAGATGGAGAAGAAGGGGTTGCACCAGCAGAGCGCGAAGCCCAGAACGGTCCGCAGCACGTAGTAGACCGGGGCAGCCCGGTCGTGCGGGGGCAGTTGCCGGGCCCTGCCCCACCACACCTGGAGGGCGACGGCGGCGGAGACCAGGGCCGCCGCCGCGTACACGTCCGTTCCGGACATTCCGATGAGCCCGGAGGACAGGGCGGCCATCAGGACGGCGACGCCCAGAAGGGTGTACGGGCCGTACCGGTAGAACCGCTCCGCCGCCGCCCCGTCGCCGTTCATCGGTGTCTCCGCCCCCCCCTGGTCCGGGCCCCAGTCTCCCCCGCGTCACGTCCCGGGTCACTCCCAGCGGAAGAGCCGGGTCGAGACGGTGCCCAGCGCGGCCGTCCACACCAGCATGACCCCGAGGTGCGCGAAGCCCGGCCAGCTCCCCGAGGCCGCCTGGTCCAGGGCCTGGGCGGCGGCACCGAACGGGGTGAACTCGACGATCGTGCGCAGCAGGTCCGGCATGGTCTGGACGGGCACCCAGACACCGGCGGTGAACATCATCAGGAGGTAGGCCACCGAACCGACGGCGGTGGCGACCTTGGACGTCCGGGACAGTGCGCAGATGGTCGCGCCGAGGGCGAGGACGCAGGCCACCGCGAGGAGCAGGGCCAGCAGGTAGCCGGCGGCCTGTCCGGGCAGGGGAACGCCGAACGCGACCCGGCCGACGGTGATGACGAGCGCCGACGAGCCCAGCGAAGCCGCGCCGTGCAGGACGATCTGCGCGGTGAGCAGGGCGGAAGGGCGTACCGGTGTGGCCGACATCCGCCGCAGGATGCCCCGTTCGCGGTATCCGGTGAGCACCGGCGGCATGGCCTGGAGACCGGCCATGATCATGGCCAGCAGGACGGCCACCGGTACGTACAGGTCGATGACGCTGCGGCCTCCCAGGGCGTCGTCGGGCTCCCGGAAGGACGGGATCAGACCGAGGATCGTCATCAGGGCGGTCGGGAAGACGAGGATCCAGAACAGGCTGCCGGGTTCACGCAGGAAGAGCCGGGTCTCCGTCCTGAGGACGGCGGCGAGCGGGGCCGGGCGGGCCCTGTTCGTGGTGGGGGCCGTGGTCATGGTCATGAGGCCTGTTCCGTGAGGTCGAGGAAGACGTCGTCCAGGCCGGCCTCGGCGACGCGCAGCTGACGGGCGGTGATGTGGCGGCGGGCCAGAAGGGTGATCACGGCGTTGGCGGTGTCGTCCGTACCGTGGATGACCACCCGGCCGTCGGAGCCGGTCACGTCGACGGATACGGCGCCAGGCAGCGTCTCGAGTTCGGCGTACGCGATCGGCTCCGACGGGGTGAAGGAGATGGCGGTCGATCCCGCCGCCCCGCCGATCAGCCCGCCGGGGGTATCGAGCGCCACGACGCGGCCCTTGTCGATCACCGCGACCCGGTCGCAGAGCCGTTGGGCCTCCTCCATGAAGTGGGTGACCAGCAGGACGGTCACACCGCTGTCCCGGATCTCCTCGATCAGCCGCCAGGTGTCCCTGCGGGCCCGTGGGTCGAGGCCGGTGGTCAGTTCGTCCAGCACGACCACACGGGGGTTGCCGATGAGGGCGAGCGCGATGAACAGGCGCTGCTTCTGGCCACCGGAGAGCTTGGCGAAGCGGCGGTCGAGGTGGCCGTCGAGCCCGAGCCGTTCGGCCAGCGCACGCCACTCGGCGGGCCTGGGATAGAAGGCGCTGTAGAGCTCCAGTGCCTCCCGCACGGTCAGCTTGGGCTGCAGTTCACTCTCCTGGAGCTGCGCGCCCAGCAGTTGGGTGACCGCGTGGCGGTCGACGGCGGGGTCCATGCCGGCGACCCGGACCGTGCCCGTGTCCGGGACCCGCAGTCCCTCGACGCATTCGACCGTGGTGGTCTTTCCGGCCCCGTTGGGGCCGAGGATCCCGAAGATCTCCCCCTCGTCGACGGTGAAGCTCACCCCGTCGACAGCGGGTCGGCCTCCGTAGGCCTTGTGGACCCCGTCCACTTCGATGATTGCCATGCCGCAAGGATTCCGGCGGGCGGGCGGCGCCGGTATCCGCCGTCCCGCTCGGACCGGCATCAGCCGATCGGTTGACAGAGCACTGCGACCCACGGCGTGTGACCGGAAAACCATGTGAGCGATGTCAGTCGTGAACCTTAGGCTCGGTCCTGATGCCCGAAAAACCTGCAGAGCCCACGGACCGGTCCGCCGTGCGCTCCCTCCTGCGACTGTGGCCCTATGTCAGACCGGTGCGCGCGCGCTGGATCAGCGCGGCGCTCGTGGCGGTCCTCGCGTCCTGTCTCGCCCTGGTGATCCCGCTGGTCCTCAAGTGGATGGTGGACGGCCCCGTCGCGGACCGTGATCCGGGCGGGGTCTGGCTGGGGGCGCTCTACCTGCTGCTGCTGGGCATCGCAGAGGCAGGGCTGTTCGGGCTCCGGCGGTGGCTCGTGGCCCGGCCGCTGGCCGGTGTCGAGGCGTCGATGCGCGCCGATCTCTACCGCCATCTGCAGCGGCTTCCGGTGGCGTTCCACGACCGCTGGCCCTCCGGCCAGCTGCTCTCGCGTGGGACCACGGATCTGATGCTGCTGCGCATGTTCCTGGCCTTCCCGCTGACGTTCCTGCTGGTCAACGCCACGACCATTCTGGTGGGGTTCGTCATCCTGTTCGCCCAGGAGTGGTCCCTGGGGCTGGTGCTGCTCGCACCCGCCCTCCCTCTGATGGTCCTGTGCTCGCTCTTCGAGACGAAGTACTCACTGGTGGCGCGCAAGGCCCAGGACCAGGTCGGGGATCTGACGACGGTCGTCGAGGAGAGCGTGCTGGGCATCCGTATCGTCAAGGGGTTCGGCCGCAACCGCAGCCAGGCGCTGGCCTTCCGTGCGCTCGCGCAGCGGCTGCGGACCACCGAACTGGGCAAGGCCCGGCTGCTCGCGGGGATCTGGGCGCTCATCACCGTCATTCCCGAGCTGGCGATCGGTGCCGCGCTGGTGCTCGGCACGATCCAGGTCGCCGACGGCGACCTGTCGGCAGGGACGCTCGTCGCGTTCCTCTCGACTGCCCTGGCACTGCGCTGGCCGGTCGAGTCGATCGGCTTCCTGCTGGCGATGAGCCAGGAGTCGGCGACGGCCGCCGACCGCTTCTTCGAGGTCATGGACGTCGCGGAGGAGCCGGAGGCGGGGACGCCGGGAGAGGCGGCCGGGAGAGGATCCCAGGGGCTCGTCTTCGAAGGGGTGGAGTTCCGCTACCCCGACGCCGAGCCCGGATCACCTCCCGTCCTGGACCGGATCGACCTGCGGATCCGCCCCGGTGAGACGATGGCCCTGGTGGGTGCCACGGGCTCCGGGAAGACTACGCTGACGACGCTCGTCCCCCGGCTGCACGAGGTCACCGGGGGCCGGATCCTGCTGGACGGCGAGGACATCGCCACCATGGAGCGGCCCCGGCTGCGCGAGCTGGTGTCGGTGGCCTTCGAGGAACCCACACTCTTCTCGGCGACCGTCGGGGAGAACGTGTCGATGGGCGCGGAGGGCGCGGGCGAACAGGAGCTGCGCCGGGCACTGTCGGTCGCGCAGGCCGACTTCGTGCACGAGCTTCCGCAGGGCATCGGCACCCAGGTCGGCGAACAGGGGCTCAGCCTCTCCGGTGGTCAGCGTCAGCGTCTGGCACTGGCCCGCGCCGTGGTCGGCGGGCCGCGCTTCCTGGTGCTCGACGACCCGCTCTCCGCCCTCGACGTGCACACGGAGGCGCTGGTGGAGGCGGCACTGCGCCGTGTGCTGGAGGAGACGACGGCCCTGGTCGTCGCCCACCGGCCGTCCACGGTGATGCTGGCGGACCGGGTCGCCCTGCTGTCCGGGGGCCGGATCAGCGCCGTGGGCACCCATCAGGAACTTCTGCGCACCAACGCCGAATACGCCTGGCTGATGTCCGGTGCCGGGGACGCCGGTGTTCTTGTCTCCGAGGAGGGCAGCACCCGATGACCAGCACGACTGCCGACGGTCCCGCCCTCGCGGACGAGGACCTGCCCGGGAACAGGCCCGGCGGTGCGCCGGGCGAAGGGGACCTCTTCGACGCCGACGCCCTGCCCACTCCCCGGGGTGCCACCCGGGCGCTGCTGATCTCCCTCCTCGCCCCGATGCGGGCCAGGGTGGCGGTGGTCTCCCTCCTGCTGGTCGTCCAGCAGGCCGCCGTGCAGGCGGGGCCGCTGCTGGTCGCGTACGCCATCGACAGCGGCGTGCCCGCGTTCCGGGACCACGACTACGGCCCGCTGATCGCCGTGGGCATCGGATACGCGGTGTGCTCGGCCGGCGCGGGCCTCCTCCAGTACGCCTTCATCCGGGCGGCCGCCCGGATCAACCAGGACGTGCTGCTCGACCTGCGCGGGCGGATCTTCCGTCACGCCCAGGCGCTGAGTGTGGACTTCCACGAGCGCTACACCTCGGGCCGGCTGATCTCCCGCTCGACCACGGACGTGGAGTCCCTGCGCGAGCTGCTGAGCGAAGGACTCCAGGAACTCATCGGCGTGGTCCTGTCGTTCGTGGCCATCTCCGTGATGCTGCTCTGGCTCGACCTCGGCATCGGCGCCATCGCCGTGGCCTCCTTCGCTCCCCTGTACCTGCTGGTGCGCACCTACCGCCGGCGGGCGGCGAAGGCGTACTCGGCGCGCTCCACGGCGATCGCCTCGGTCATCGTGAAGTTCGCCGAGACGATGAACGGGATCCGTCCCGTGCAGGCCTTCCGCAGGGAGCGTGCCAACGACAAGGACTTCGCGGTGTTCAACCGCCGGCACGAGCGGACGAACGGCGACGCGCTGCTGGAGATGGCCCGCTACGTCGTCGGCTCCCGGCTCGTCGCCAACACGGCGGTCGCCGCGATGGTGCTGTGGGGTGCCCACCGGGTGGCCTCGGGCACCCTGGCGCTCGGCGTGCTGGCCGCGGCGGTGCTGTACCTGCGGCGGCTGTACGACCCGATCGACCGGCTGGCGATGTTCCTGAACTCCTACCAGTCGGCGGCCGCCTCGCTCGAGAAGATCGCGGGCCTGCTCGCGCAGACGCCCACGGTCCCGGAGCCCGTGGCGCCCAAGGCGCTGCCCGCGCTCGCCGGTGACCATCCGGGCCGTGAGGTCACGTTCGACGGGGTGCGGTTCGCCTACCGCACGGGCGGCGAGGTCCTGCCGCGCTTCGGTCTGACCGTCCCGGCGGGCCAGACCGTGGCCGTGGTCGGGTCCACGGGTGCGGGCAAGTCGACGCTGGCGAAGCTGCTGGCTCGGTTCTACGACCCGACGGAGGGGCGGGTCCTGCTGGACGGCACCGATCTGCGCGACCTGGCGACGGCCGAGCTGCGCCGGGGCGTGGTGATGGTGACCCAGGAGGCGTTCCTCTTCTCCGGGACGATCGCCGAGAACATCGCGATCGGCCGGCCGGAGGCCACGCCCGAGGAGATCGAGCACGCGGCCAAGGCCATCGGGGCGCACGATTTCATCAGCGCCCTGCCCGACGGGTACGACACCGATGTCCGGAAGCGGGGCGGCCGGATCTCCGCGGGCCAGCGACAGCTCGTGGCGTTCGCCCGGGCCCTGCTCGCGGATCCCGCCGTGCTGATCCTCGACGAGGCGACGAGCTCGCTGGACGTCCCGGGCGAGCGGGCGGTGCAGCGTGCGATGGACACCGTGCTGCACGGGCGCACCGCGGTGGTGATCGCACACCGTCTGTCGACGGTGGAGATCGCGGACCGGGTCCTGGTGATGGAGCACGGCCGGATCGTGGAGGACGGCACCCCGGCCGAACTCATCGGCGGCACCGGCCGGTTCGCGGGCCTGCACCGCGCGTGGCGGGAGAGCCTGGCCTGAGGGCGCCCGACGGCGCCGCCCGCCGCACGACGAGGGCTCCCCGCCTGCTGTGGGGGAGCCCTCGCCGTCTTCGCCCAGGGCGCGGTCCGGGCAGCCGGACCCGCGGTGGGCCGTCGCCCGCCCTGCGGGACGCGAACCATCCGGCCACCATGAGGAGCACGGTGGCCGTGGCCGGCGCGGGTCACCAGGGCGCGGTCGACGTCCCTCTCCGCGGACACGGCCGTCGTGGAGGGTGGCCTTGACGAAGATCTGCACGCCGAAGGTGCCGCCCGTACCGGACTCGGCGCCGTTGGCGAACAGGCCGCCGAAGGTGTTGCCGACCCGGTGCGGCCCGCCGGCCGCCCCGGTCTCGTCCTGGCCGCCGAGGCAGGGGGTGGGCTTGTTCGCGCCCTGGGCGCCGTCGACGGCCCGGAGGCCGGCGTAGATGCCCTGACCGTTGCAGCCGGAGCCCGTGACCGTGGTGACCTGGCCGGAGGCGGCGGCGCTGCCCGGGGGCCGCCGGCGACAGGTTGCGGGCGGCACCGCCGTCGGTGACCGTGCGGCCGGACCGGCCCCCGGCCGGCTCGTTCGCCGGGCTCCGCGGTGCCCGCGACGCCGGGAGCCGGACCCGGCCGGTTCGGGCTCCGCGGGACGGCGCGGAACTGGCCACGTTCCGCGCCGTCTCACCACGTGGTCACCGCCCGCTCCGGGCTCCGCCGTTCGAACAATGCGTATTCGAACGGAATCTCAACCCTCCCTGCGACGTAAGGCCTCACGACCTCCCGGCACGCCCCCTGAGTCACTCGGGTGACACATGGCGAAACGTCCGGTTAACGAACACTGCACTTCTGGCAACGGACGACTTCCGGCCAATGTGTTGACGCGGTCCTGACACGCACGCGCTCCGGCTGGCACTCTTCCCCCGTTCCACGCACCGCCTGCTCTGCCCGGCCAGTCGGCCGGCGCCCCCCTCGCAGAAGGAGTCCGCGTGAGACCCACGCCCAGCCGTCGTGCCACCGCGACCGGCGCTCTGATAGCCGCAGCCGCCCTCCTCGCCGTCGGAATGCAGGGCGGTGCCGCAACGGCCGCCCCCGAAGGCACGACAGCGGCCCCCGCAGCCGCGGTGAAGGGCGCCGACCCCGGCGCGCTCCCCGCGAAGCTCTCCCCCGCCCAGCGTGCCGAACTGCTCCGGGTGGCCAACTCGACCAAGGCGGCCACCGCCGAGGAGCTCGGGCTCGGCGCCACGGAGAAGCTCGTGGTCCGCGACGTCGTCAAGGACGTCGACGGCACGACACACACCCGCTACGAGCGCACCCTCGACGGTCTCCCCGTCCTCGGTGGCGACCTGGTCGTGGCCGAGTCGAAGTCCGGGACGACCGAGGGCGTCACCAAGGCGTCCAAGGCGACCGGCGCGCAGCTGAAGGCGGTCGGCACCACCGCGGACGTCGCCCCGGCCACCGCCGAGAAGCAGGCGCTCACCGCGGCCCGGGCCGAAGGCTCGAAGAGCACCGAGGCGAGCAAGGCCCCGCGCAAGGTCGTCTGGGCGGCGAGCGGCACCCCGCAGCTCGCGTACGAGACCGTGGTCGGCGGCCTCCAGCACGACGGCACGCCGAACGAGCTGCACGTCATCACGGACGCCTCCTCCGGCGCCAAGCTCTACGAGTGGCAGGCCATCGAGAACGGCACCGGCAACACCCAGTACAACGGCCAGGTGACGCTCGGGACCTCCGGCTCCTCGGGCTCGTACAACCTGACGGACACCGCGCGCGGCAACCACAGGACGTACAACCTCAACCGCGGCACGTCCGGCACCGGCACGCTGTTCTCCGGAGCGGACGACGTCTGGGGCAACGGCAGCGCCTCGAACCTCGAGACCGCCGCCGCCGACGCCCACTACGGCGCCGCGGAGACCTGGGACTTCTTCAAGAACGTGATGGGCCGCAGCGGCATCAGGGGCGACGGAGTCGGCGCGTACTCGCGTGTCCACTACGGCAACAACTACGTCAACGCCTTCTGGTCCGACAGCTGCTTCTGCATGACCTACGGAGACGGCAGCGGCAACCTCAAGCCGCTGACCTCGCTGGACGTGGCGGCCCACGAGATGACACACGGCGTCACCTCCAACACCGCGGGGCTCGTCTACAGCGGTGAGTCGGGCGGCCTCAACGAGGCGACCTCGGACATCTTCGCGGCAGGCGTGGAGTTCTACTCGAACACCGCCCAGGACCCGGGCGACTACCTGGTCGGCGAGAAGATCGACATCAACGGCGACGGCACCCCGCTGCGCTACATGGACAAGCCGAGCCAGGACGGCGCGTCCAAGGACTACTGGTACTCGGGCATCGGCTCGGTCGACGTCCACTACTCCTCGGGCCCGGCGAACCACTTCTTCTACCTGCTCTCCGAGGGCAGCGGCGCCAAGACCGTCAACGGGGTCTCCTACAACTCCCCGACGTCCGACGGCCTCCCGGTGACCGGCATCGGCCGGGACAAGGCGCTGCAGATCTGGTTCAAGGCGCTCACCACGAAGTTCACCTCCACCACGAACTACGCGGCGGCCCGCACCGGCACCCTCGCCGTGGCCGGTGAGCTGTACGGCACCACGAGCACCGAGTACGCCGCGGTCGCCCACGCGTGGGCCGGAATCGCCGTGGGCTCCCGGCCCGGCGGCGGCGACCCCGACCCGGGTGGCACCGTCTTCCAGAACACGACCGCGAAGGCGCTCGCCGACCGCAGCACCACCAACATCCCGGTCGTCGTCAGCGGCGTCACCGGCAACGCGCCCAGCGACCTCTCGGTGGCGGTCAACATCACCCACACCTACCGCGGTGACCTCGTCCTCGACCTGGTCGCCCCGGACGGGACGGCGTACCGCCTGAAGAACTCCTCGTCGAGCGACTCCGCGGACAACGTGGTGGCGACCTACACGGTCAACGCCTCCTCCGAGGTGGCCAACGGCACGTGGAACCTCAAGGTCCAGGACGCATACTCGGGCGACACCGGCACCTTCAACAGCGTGAAGCTCACCTTCTGAGCACCGTACGGGGACGCTGAGCAGGCGTCCTCCGCGGTAGAGCGGGAATGGCTCCGGGGAGCACCCTCCCCGGAGCCGTTCCGCTTGTCAGAGGGGGGAGTTCACGCTCCGGCCGGGGATGTCCTGCTCGGCCCAGACGATCTTGCCGGTCGCCGTGCGGCACGAACCCCACCTGCGGCAGAGCAGGTTGATGAGCTGGAGGCCCCGGCCGCCCTCGTCGCTGAGGCCGGCGTGCTGGATCTGCGGCAGGTCCGGCCCGGTGTCGGCCAGCTCCACCTGGAGCCGCTCGTCGCACAGCAGCCTGAGCCGGCCCGGACCGCCGCCGTAGCGCAGGGCGTTGCCCACCAGCTCGCTGACCACCAGCTCCGTCACGTCCGCGAGTTCGGCCAGGTCCCATCGCGCGAGCTGTTCGGTGACCAGCTTGCGTGCGACGGAGGCGGGGTTGCCGTCCGTGGGCAGGTCCCACTCCCTCAACCGCACCTCGGGGGAGAGCTCGTGGCCCCCGGCGACCAGCAGCACCGCCTCGTCGAACCGGCCGTCGTCCTGCCGCGGCGAGGTGAGCGGCCCTCCCGCGTCGAGCCGTTCGGGCGCCATCCCGGCCACGGCCGCGCGCAGCCCTTCCAGCTGGACGTCCACGTCGTCGGTGCGTGTCTTGATCAGGCCGTCCGTGTAGAGCACGATCCGCCCGCCCACGGGGCCGCGCATCCGCAGCGGGTCGTAGGGGATGACCCCGGCGCCCAGCGGCGCGCCGACCGGCACGTCCAGATAGCGGGCGGTCCCGCCCGCGTCCACGAGGAGCGGTGGCGGATGGCCCGCGCTCGCGATCGTGTAACTGGAGTCCGCCGGGTCGTAGACCGCGCAGAGACACGTGGCGACCTGGTCGTCCTCCAGGTCGCGGGTGGCCATGTCGAGCCGGGCGAGCAGCCGGTCGGGGGCGATGTCCAGCATCATGAGCGTACGCGCGACGGCCCGCAGCCGGCCCATGGTGGCGGCGGCGGGCAGGCCGTGGCCGGTGACGTCGCCGACGACCAGCGCCGTGCGCCCGCTGGGGAGCGCCACCACGTCGTACCAGTCGCCGCCCACCCCGTGCGCGTCGACGGCCGGAGCGTAGTGGGCGTTCACCAGCAGGCCGGGGGTGTGCGGTGTGGCGCGCGGGAGCAGGGAGCGCTGCAGCGAGACGACGTGCTCGCGCTCGCGGCCGTAGAGCCGGGCGTTGTCCATGAACACTGCGGCCATGGAAGCGAGTTGGCTCGCGAGGTCGAGGTCGGCGCGGTTGAAGGGCGGGCTGTCACCGGCTCGCACGAAGTCCGCGGAGCCCAACAGGACACCGCGGGCGGTCAGCGGCACGGCCATGTAGCTGTGGACGCCCTGACGGCGCATCGCCTCCGCCGCGCTCGGCGTCGGCGCGACACGCTCGTAGTCCTCCGGGGTCATCCGGCTGACCAGCACGGGCCGGCCGTTGCGCAGGCACTCGGTGGTCAGCAGCGTCTCGCGGCGCTCCCGGCGGTCGACCACCTCGCCCACCGGTGCGGGTTCGAGTCCGTCCAGCGCGTCGATGGCCCGCACGGCCATGGCACGGGTGACGGGCACCGCCGCGCCGGTGACGCGCTCACCCTCCTCGCCGCGCAGCACGGACTCCAGCAGGTCGACGGCGGCGGCGTCGGCCAGCCGCGGCACGCTGAACTCGGCCAGCTCCTTGGCCGTCCGTTCCAGGTCGAGCGTCGTGCCGATCCGGGTGCTCGCCTCGTTGAGCCAGCGCATCCGGGCCGCCGTGGTGAAGCGGTCGCTCCGCGGCGGTCCGGCGGGCCGCGGACGGCGGATGCGCAGCTGCCGGGAGGTACCGTTCTGCGCGGCCAGCCGACGGGTCAGGCGTCTCGCTCGGCCTCCGCCGTTCACCGTGCTGACCTCCACTCGCGCCCTGTGGGACGCCTCGCTGGCGCATCGGTGGCTGCTGGGCCACTTCGGCAGGGCTGTCATGTTAGCGAGATCACGGCGAAAACACCCCTGCCGGTTCTCGGTGGGCCGGTACGCACGGAGGTGGGCCCGGCGCGGAGGCGCGCCGGGCCCACCCTGAGCGCGGGGCGTCAGCGCAGCAGCACCCCGCCTCCGTCGCCCGTCGACTCGTTCGGCACCGCGACCAGGCCGAGTTCCGCACCCGAGGCGAGCAGCGGATGCGAGGGCAGGACGCGCACGGTGTAGCCGTAGGGGCCCGTACGGTCGAGGGCCAGCGGGCCCTCGTACAGCCAGCGGTCCTCCAGGTCGTGCCCGCCGGCCGGCTTCAGGGGGAACGTCCGCGCCTCCGCGATCCCGTCCCCGGAGTCGACCCGCCCGGCGACCACCTGCACCTCCACGTCCTCCGGGTCGAGACCGCCCAGGGCGATCCGGACCCGGACCGCGAGGGTGGACCCCAGCTCGGCGGAGCCGCCGACGCCCGTGTCGGCGGAGGTCTCCACATGGTCGACCGCCACCTGCGGCCAGGCCGCACGGATCCGGGCCTTCCAGAGGGCGAGTTCGCGGGCGGCCGCGGGCTCCAGTGCCCGGCGGGACAGCGCGGCGGGGGCGTAGAGCCTCTCGACGTACTCACGCACCATGCGGCCCGCGAGGACCTTGGGGCCCAGGGTGACCAGGGTGCTGCGCACCATCTCGATCCAACGCTCGGGCAGGTCCTCGGCGTTGCGGTCGTAGAAGCGGGGCGCGACCCGGTCCTCGATGAGCGCGTAGAGGGCGTTGGCCTCCAGCTCGTCACGCCGCTCCTCGTCGGTGGCGGAGCCGTCGGCGGTGGGGATCGCCCAGCCGAAGTCGGAGCCGAACCACTCGTCCCACCAGCCGTCGCGCACGGAGAGGTTGAGGCAGCCGTTGAGCGCCGCCTTCATGCCGCTGGTGCCGCAGGCCTCCAGGGGCCGCAGCGGGTTGTTGAGCCAGACGTCGCAGCCCGGGTAGAGCTTCTGCGCCATCCCCATGCCGTAGTCCGGCAGGAAGACGATGCGGTGACGCACCCGCGGGTCGTCGGAGAACCGCACCAGCTCCTGGACCAGCCGTTTGCCGCCGTCGTCGGCGGGGTGGGCCTTTCCGGCGACGACGATCTGGATCGGGTGCGTCGGGTGGAGCAGCAGCTCCCGCAGCCGTCGGCGGTCGTGCAGCATGAGCGTGAGCCGCTTGTACGAGGGCACCCGGCGGGCGAAGCCGATGGTCAGGACGTCCGGATCGAGCACACCGTCGATCCAGCCCAGTTCGGCGGTGCCCGCGCCGCGCGTGCGCCAGGAGGCGTACAGCCGCTTGCGCACCTCGGTGACGAGTTGTTCGCGCAGCCCCCGGCGCAGGTCCCAGATCTCCCGGTCGGGGACGGCGGTCACGGCGTCCCACCGTCCGGACGCGTCTGCCCCCTCGGCTCCGGTGCCGTCCTCCCGGCCGGTCTCCGCTCCGGCGGCGCCGTTCCCGGCGCGTTCGGAGCCGAAGGCGCGTGCGCCGAGCCGGGAAACCTCGGGAGCGACCCAGGTCGGGGCGTGCACCCCGTTGGTCACCGAGGTGATCGGCACCTCGGAAGGGTCGAATCCCGGCCACAGCCCGGAGAACATCTCCCGGCTGACGGCTCCGTGCAGGGTGGAGACCCCGTTGGCCCGCTGGGCGAGCCGCAGCCCCATGACCGCCATGTTGAAGAGGTCCGGCTCGCCGCCGGGGTAGGTCTCCATCCCGAGGCGCAGGATCCGGTCCACGCCGACCCCGGGCAGCTCGCCGTCGTCACCGAAGTGGCGGGCCACGAGCTGGCGTTCGAATCGGTCTATCCCGGCGGGTACCGGGGTGTGCGTGGTGAACACCGCGCCGGCCCGTACGACCTCCAGGGCGGCGTCGAAGTCCAGCCCCTCGTCGCAGAGCTCCCGGATCCGCTCCAGGCCGAGGAATCCGGCGTGCCCCTCGTTGGTGTGGAAGACCTCGGGGGCCGCGTGCCCGGTCAGCCGGCAGTAGGTGCGCACGGCGCGCACACCGCCGATGCCGAGCAGCATCTCCTGCAGCAGCCGGTGGTCACTGCCGCCGCCGTAGAGCCGGTCGGTGACGTCGCGCTCGCCCGGAGCGTTCTCCTCCACGTCGGAGTCGAGGAGCAGCAGGGGAACCCGCCCGACCTGGGCCTGCCAGACGGAGGCGTACAGCGAGCGGCCCCCCGGCAGGGCGAGCACCACCCTGCTGGGGGTGCCGTCGGCCTCCCGCAGGAGCGTGAGCGGCAGCTCGTTGGGGTCCAGGACGGGGTAGTGCTCCTGCTGCCAGCCGTCCCGGGACAGGCTCTGGCGGAAGTAGCCGTGCCGGTAGAGCAGACCGACCCCGATGAGCGGCACGCCGAGATCGCTGGCGGCCTTCAGGTGGTCACCGGCCAGGATGCCCAGCCCGCCCGAGTACTGGGGCAGAGCGGCGGTGACCCCGAATTCGGGTGAGAAGTAGGCGATGGCCGCGGGGAGCTCCGCGCCCTGGGAGAGCTGGTTCTGATACCACCTCGGGCCGCCGAGGTACTCCCGGAGGTCCTCGGACACCTCGGTGAGCCGGCCCAGGAAGTGCTGGTCACCGGCCAGCTCGGCGAGGCGCGCGGCGGAGACGGCGCCGAGCAGGCGCACGGGGTCGGCGTCCGCGGGCCGCCGGCCCTCCGGGTCGACGGCCTGGAAGAGGTGTTGGGTCTCGGAGTGCCAGGACCACCGCAGGTTGCGGGCGAGGTCGCTGAGCGGTCGCAGGGGTTCGGGGAGGACGGGACGCACGGTGAATCGACGAATGGCCTTCACGTATCCCACCTTTACAGGGGACGTACCGATCCGAGGGGACGCACGACGGTGGGCGCCCTCTCCGTCACCCTCGACGGTAGTGGTGTGCCGCCGTACGCGACCACGGCGCGCGACCGGCTCAGTGCGACCGGCGCGGCGCGGCCGGCCCGCCCCCGCCCTCGTCACCGCACCGTGCGCGCCCTCCCTCTGCCGGCACCTGGGCAACCCTTGTCGCCGGGGCCCCGTCCGTACCTCCAGACCCTTCCGCCCCATGGGCCAGATGCGCCAGTTACGTACCCGTCTGTCACGGGCGATATGGCTTATTTCCCCTCCTCACGCGGACTTGTGGCACCCCGCACCACAGGGAAGGCTTCGGAGGTGCCCGCGTGGCGGCCGGGGGACCGGCGCGCGGCCCACAGCGCGTGCACCGGTTGCACCCAGGAGTTAACACACCGCCGGGTTGGCCGCCCGAGAACGGTGGGAAGGCTCCCCCGGTAACACCCCGCGCTGCACATCCCAGGTGCCCCGGTCCGAGCACGAACCGCCCGCGCACCTGCCATTCGAGTGCCATTCGAGTGAACGCGGACAGGAGCGGCCATGCCCACAGCCCGCCAGCGGACGACCGAGCAGCTACAAAGGACGCAACCCCACCATCGCGGCGCGCGCGGTCAGCCCCTCACGCCCACGTCGCACGCCGTGCATGCCGAGCTCCGACCCCCAGGTGATTCCATGATCGGTCGCATTCCCGTCCTGGACGTCCGTCCGCTCGTCGACTGCGGCAGACGGCCCGCCAAAGCCGTCGAGGGCGAGACCTTCGAGGTCAGCGCCACGGTGTTCCGCGAGGGTCACGACGCGGTGGCCGCCAACGTCGTCCTGTGCGACCCGAACGGACGGCCCGGCCCCTGGACGCCGATGCGCGAGCTCGCTCCGGGCACGGACCGGTGGGGCGCCGACGTCACCCCGGAGTCGGAGGGGCGCTGGACGTACACCGTCGAGGCGTGGAGCGATCCGGTCAGCACCTGGCGCGCACACGCGCAGATCAAGATCCCGGCGGGCATCGACACCGAACTGGTCTTCGAGGAGGGCGCCGGGCTGTACGCCCGCGCCGCCGAGGGCGTACCCAAGAAGGACGGGCGGGAGGCGGTGCTCTCCGCCGTCGACGCGCTGCGCGACACGAACCGTCCGCCGGCCTCCCGGCTCGCGGCCGCGCTCGCCTCCGAGGTGGCGGAGGCGCTCGGCCGCCACCCCCTGCGCGAGCTGGTCACCGCGTCCCGGCCGCTGCCGCTGACCGTGGAACGCCGACGCGCTCTGTACGGCTCCTGGTACGAGCTGTTCCCGCGCTCCGAGGGCGCGCGGCCGGCGCCGCCGGAGCTCCCGAAGCCGGCCCGGAAGCCGCGCGCGACGAAGGCCGCCAAGACCGCGAAGACCGCGGCCGCCGCACGGAAGAAGGCACCGGCGGTCACCGCGGAGCTCCCCCTGCCCGCTCCCAGGATGATCAGCGGCACCTTCCGGACCGCCGCCGAGCGGCTTCCCGCCGTCGCCGCGATGGGGTTCGACGTCGTCTACCTCCCGCCGGTCCACCCCATCGGCACCACCCATCGCAAGGGCCCCAACAACAGCCTCACCCCCGGGGCGGACGACCCGGGCGTGCCCTGGGCGATCGGTTCGGCCGAGGGCGGCCACGACGCCGTCCACCCGGATCTCGGGACGCTCGAGGACTTCGACCACTTCGTCGCGACGGCCCGCACGCTGCGGATGGAGATCGCGCTCGACTTCGCCCTCCAGTGCTCCCCGGACCACCCCTGGGTGACGGAGCACCCGGAGTGGTTCCACCACCGTCCCGACGGGACCATCGCCTACGCCGAGAACCCGCCCAAGAAGTACCAGGACATCTATCCGATCGCGTTCGACTCGGACATGCCCGGGATCGTCACGGAGACCGTGCGCATCCTGCGGTTCTGGATGGAGCACGGCGTACGGATCTTCCGTGTCGACAATCCGCACACCAAGCCGGTGGTCTTCTGGGAGAAGGTGATCGCCGACATCAACCGCACCGACCCCGACGTCATCTTCCTGGCGGAGGCCTTCACCCGCCCCGCGATGATGCGCACGCTGGCCTCGGTCGGCTTCCAGCAGTCGTACACCTACTTCACCTGGCGTAACACGAAGCAGGAACTCACCGAGTACGTCACCGAGCTCTCGGGCGAGAGTTCCTCGTACATGCGGCCCAACTTCTTCGTGAACACGCCCGACATTCTTCCCGGTTACCTCCAGGAGGGCGGCCGTCCCGCCTTCGAGGCGCGGGCCGTACTGGCCGCGACCCTGTCCCCCTCCTGGGGCGTGTACGCGGGCTTCGAGCTGTACGAGAACACCCCGGTGCGTCCCGGGAGCGAGGAGTACCAGGACTCCGAGAAGTACCAACTCAGGCCCAGGGACTGGGAGTCGGCGGAACGTGAGGGCCGCTCGCTCGCTCCCCTGATCACCTCCCTCAACCGGATCCGACGTCGCCATCCGGCGCTCCAGCAACTGCGCGACGTCCACTTCCACTCGGTCGACAACGAGGCGCTGATCGCATACAGCAAGCGCTCCGGTTCGGACATCGTTCTGGTGGTCGTCAACCTCGACCCTCACCACACCCAGGAGGCCACGGTCTCGTTGGACATGCCGCGTCTCGGCCTCGACTGGCACGAGAGCGTGCCGGTGCGCGACGAGCTCACCGGCGACACCTATCACTGGGGCAGGACCTTCTATGTGCGTCTCAAGCCGGGTGTGACACCCGCGCACATCGCGGTCCTGCGACCGTCCCCGCCGACCGGAGGGTCACCCACACCATGATCGTCAATGAGCCTGTCCACGACCTGTTCGAGGACACTCCCGCCAAGGACCGCGATCCCGACTGGTTCAAGCGCGCCGTCTTCTACGAGGTACTCGTCCGGTCCTTCCAGGACTCGAACGGGGACGGCGTAGGTGACCTCAGAGGCCTCACCGCCAAGCTGGACTACCTGCAGTGGCTGGGCGTCGACTGCCTGTGGCTGCCGCCGTTCTTCAAGTCACCTTTGCGCGACGGTGGTTACGACGTATCCGATTACACCGCCGTGCTGCCCGAATTCGGCGACCTCGCCGACTTCGTGGAGTTCGTCGACGCCGCGCACCAGCGCGGCATGCGCGTGATCATCGACTTCGTCATGAACCACACGAGCGATCAGCACGACTGGTTCCAGCAGTCCCGCACGGACCCGGACGGTCCGTACGGCGACTACTACGTCTGGGCCGACGACGACAAGCAGTTCCCGGACGCGCGCATCATCTTCGTCGACACGGAGACCTCCAACTGGACCTTCGACCCGGTCCGCAAGCAGTACTACTGGCACCGGTTCTTCTCGCACCAGCCGGATCTCAACTACGAGAACCCGGCCGTGCAGGAGGAGATCATCTCGGCCCTGCGCTTCTGGCTGGACCTCGGCATCGACGGCTTCCGGGTCGACGCCGTGCCCTACCTCTACCAGCGCGAGGGCACGAACTGCGAGAACCTCCCCGAGACCCACGGCTTCCTCAAGCGGGTCCGCAAGGAGATCGACGCCAACTACCCCGACACCGTGCTGCTGGCCGAGGCCAACCAGTGGCCGGAGGACGTCGTCGACTACTTCGGCGACTTCACGGCCGGCGGCGACGAGTGCCACATGGCGTTCCACTTCCCGGTGATGCCACGGATCTTCATGGCCGTACGCCGCGAGAGCCGCTACCCGGTCTCGGAAATCCTGGCGAAGACCCCGGAGATCCCGTCGGGCTGCCAGTGGGGCATCTTCCTGCGCAACCACGACGAGCTCACGCTCGAGATGGTCACGGACGAAGAGCGCGACTACATGTACGCGGAGTACGCCAAGGATCCACGGATGCGGGCCAACATCGGCATCCGCCGGCGTCTCGCGCCGCTGCTGGACAACGACCGCAACCAGATCGAGCTTTTCACGGCGCTGCTGCTGTCCCTGCCCGGCTCCCCGATCCTGTACTACGGGGACGAGATCGGGATGGGCGACAACATCTGGCTGGGCGACCGCGACGCCGTGCGCACCCCGATGCAGTGGACGCCCGACCGCAACGCCGGCTTCTCCTCCAGCGATCCGGGGCGGCTCTACCTCCCCACGATCATGGACCCGGTCTACGGTTACCAGGTCACCAACGTCGAGGCGTCCATGGCCTCGCCGTCGTCGCTCCTGCACTGGACCCGGCGGATGATCGAGATCCGCAAGCAGAATCCGGCGTTCGGCCTCGGCTCCTACAGCGAACTGCCCTCGTCGAACCCCGCGGTCATCGCCTTCACCCGTGAGTACAAGGACGACCTGGTGCTGTGCGTCCACAACTTCTCCCGGTTCGCACAGCCGACGGAGCTCGATCTGCGCGCCTTCAGCGGGCGTCATCCGGTGGAGCTGATCGGCGGGGTGCGCTTCCCCGCCGTCGGTCAGTGGCCCTACCTGCTGACACTCGCGGGGCACGGTTTCTACTGGTTCCGGCTGCGGAAGGATGCTCCGGTCGGCTGACCGCCGGTGGCGGCCTGCTGACGGCGCCTCACCTCCGGGGCGCCACCCGCGGGGCGGTTTCCGCCGCCCCGCACGGGGCACTCTCCCCCATATCGAGCTCTTCGGGCTCCTTCGGGCACTTCGTGGCCCATTGATCGAGTCCGTACGGACTTTTCCTCACCCGACACGTCCCGCACAGCCGGACAGCCATTGCCGCAATCCGGGACACTCTTCGCATCCTGTGGTGTGCCCGGGGAAAGGACGCGATGCCATGTCGGAGGCTGCATCCACTCGAGTCGCCCTGGCGAAGAGCACAACATCGAGAAAGACGACAAGACGACATTCGACGAGCGCCACGGGCACCACGGCCCTGCTGCCGTCGCTCACCCCTCTGCTCCACGAGTGGGTGCCACGTCAGCGGTGGTTCGCCGGGAAGGGGCAGCCCGTCACCGGCTTCTCCCTCGTCGCCGCCACCGAGATACTGCCTCTGGACACCGCGGGCACGGGCCCCGGGCTGCTGCATCTGCTCGTACGGGTCCATCAGCCGAGCGGCCACCCCGCGCACTCCCAGGGGGACTGCTACCAGCTCCTGCTCGGCGTGCGCACCACACTGCCCCCTCGCCTCGCCGACGCACGCATCGGCACGGTCACGGACGGTCCGCTGGCCGGCCGCACCCTGTACGAGGGGCTGCACGATCCGCGCGTCGCCGATCTCCTGCTGGAACGATTCCGTAACCCCGGATCCCTGGGCCCGCTCCGCTTCGACCGGGCGGAGCCCATCCCCCCGGGTCTCACCCCGCGCTTCCTGGACACCGAGCAGTCCAACTCCTCGCTCGTCTACGGGGACGCCTTCATCCTGAAGATCTTCCGCCGAGTCTTCCCGGGGACCAACCCGGATCTGGAACTGCCGCTCGCACTCGGCCGGGAGGGCTGCGGCCGGGTACCCGCCCCCGTTGCCTGGTTCGAGGCGACGACGAGCACGGAGCCGCTCACGCTGGGCGTGCTGCAGCCCTTCCTGCGCGGTGCGCAGGACGGCTGGCAGCTCGCGCTCGCAGCCCTGGCCGCCGGGCGGGACTTCGTACCCGAGGCGCACGCGCTCGGGCGGGCCACCGCCGAGGTGCACACGGCTCTCGCCGCCGCACTGCCGACACCGCCCCTGGCCCACGACCGGACCAGGCGCCTGGTGGCCGGGATGGTGGAGCGCCTGGAGGCCGCCGCCCAGGCGGTCCCGGCACTCGTCCCGTACGTACCGGGGCTGCGCACCGCCTTCGACGCCGTCGCCGCGCTCGGCGAATCGGAGCGGGGCTGGGCCGCGCAGCGGGTCCACGGGGACCTGCACCTCGGACAGACGCTGCGTGGTGACGACGGCTTCTGGTCACTGATCGACTTCGAGGGCGAGCCGGCCAGGCCGTTGCCCGAGCGGCGCAGCCCCCAGCCGACGGTGCGCGACGTCGCCGGGATGCTCCGCTCCTTCGACTACGCGGCGCGCTCGCACCACCCGTGGAACCCGGAATGGGCGGCCCGCTGCCGCGCCGCGTACTGCGAGGGCTACGCCCGGGCGGCGGGCTCCGACCCACGCGCCGAACCGGAGCTGCTGCGCGCCCATGAGACCGACAAGGCGGTGTACGAGGTGCTGTACGAGGCCCGCCACCGTCCCGACTGGCTGCCCGTCCCGATGGCCGCCATCCAGCGTCTGGCCGGCACGACCGCGTGATCTCCCCCTCCCACCACTCACCCCGAGCCTTCCGAGGAGGCAGTCTCTGTGACCGCCCGCAAGCCGTCCCGCAAGTCGTCCGATCCCATCGAGGTCCCTCCCACGGCCAAGCCGGTGACCACCGAGGTCACCACCCCCGCGGCGGCACCCGCCGCGGCTCCCGCCCCCGTCGAAGCACCCGCGGACGCGCCCCCGCCGCCCCCGGCGAAGCGCGCCCGGGCCAGGAAGACGACGGCCGCGGCCACCGGGACACCGCCTCGCCCGCGGCGGGGCGGTGGCAGCAGGAACGTGCTGCCCGCCACCGCTCTGGACGACGCGGACCGGGGCCGGCTGCTCGCCGGTGAGCACCACGCCCCGCACGACGTCCTCGGCGCCCACCCGACACCGGGCGGAGTGCTCTTCCGTGCGCTGCGCCCCTTCGCGCGCTCGGTGACCGTACTGGCCGGGGGCAAGCAGGCGGAACTGCAGAGCGACGGTGACGGCTTCTTCTCGGCCGTCCTGCCGTTGCCCGCCGTTCCTGACGGCTACCGCCTGCAGGTCGCCTACGACGACAGCACGATTGAGGTGGACGACCCGTACCGCTTCCTGCCCGCCATCGGCGAGCTCGATCTGCACCTGATCGGCGAGGGCCGGCACGAGGAGCTCTGGAAGGCACTCGGCGCACAGCCGATGGAGCACCAAGGGGTGTCCGGCACCCGGTTCACGGTCTGGGCGCCGAACGCGCGCGGGGTCCGTGTCACGGGCGACTTCAACTACTGGGACGGCACGGCCTTCCCCATGCGCTCACTCGGCTCGACCGGGATCTGGGAACTGTTCCTCCCCGGCATCGGCGAGGGTGCCGTCTACAAGTACGACATCTGCCGGCCGGACGGGTCCCACACCCAGCGGGCCGACCCGATGGCCCGTCACACGGAGGTGCCGCCCGCCACCGCCTCGGTGGTGACCGCCTCGCACCACGAGTGGCAGGACGCGGACTGGATGGCACACCGGGGCGACCGGCCGGTCCACGAGTCCCCCTTCTCCGTCTACGAGATCCACCTGCCCTCCTGGCGGCCGGGCCTCAGCTACCGGCAGCTGGCGTCCCAGCTCCCTTCCTACGTGCGCGAACTCGGCTTCACGCACGTCGAGTTGATGCCGGTCTCGGAGCACCCGTTCGGTGGCTCCTGGGGCTACCAGGTCACCGGCTTCTTCGCCCCGACGTCCCGCATGGGCACCCCCGACGACTTCAGGTTTCTGGTCGACTCGCTGCACGCGGCGGGCATCGGCGTCCTCATGGACTGGGTGCCGGCGCACTTCCCCCGCGACGACTGGGCGCTCGCGGAGTTCGACGGCCGCCCGCTGTACGAGCATTCGGACCCGAACCGGGCCGCGCACCCGGACTGGGGCACCCTGGAGTTCGACTACGGCCGTAAGGAGGTCCGTAACTTCCTTGTTTCCAACGCCACTTACTGGTGCGAGGAGTTCCACATCGACGGGCTGAGGGTCGACGCCGTCGCCTCGATGCTCTACCTCGACTACTCCCGCGAGGACGGCCAGTGGTCGCCGAACGAGTTCGGTGGCCGGGAGAACCTGGACGCGGTCGCCTTCCTCCAGGAGATGAACGCCACGGTCTACCGCCGTAACCCCGGCGTCGTCACGATGGCGGAGGAGTCCACCGCCTGGGACGGCGTCACCCGTGCCACGGACCACGGCGGCCTGGGCTTCGGCCTGAAGTGGAACATGGGCTGGATGCACGACTCCCTGGTCTACATGTCCAAGGAGCCGATCCACCGCAAGTACCACCACAACGAGATGACGTTCTCGATGGTGTACGCGTACAGCGAGAACTACGTGCTGCCGATCTCCCATGACGAGGTGGTGCACGGCAAGCAGGCCCTCGTCAGCAAGATGCCCGGGGACTGGTGGCAGCGTCGCGCCAACCACCGCGCCTACCTCGGCTACATGTGGGCCCATCCGGGCAAGCAACTCCTTTTCATGGGACAGGAGTTCGCTCAGGGCGCCGAATGGTCCGAGGGGCACGGCCCGGACTGGTGGCTGCTCGACGAGACGTACGAGGCCTCCGGCGACCACCGGGGGGTGCGCAGCCTGGTCACCGACCTGAACGCGGTGTACACGGCGCTGCCCGCGCTCTGGCAGCGCGACACGGCTCCCGAGGGCTTCAGCTGGATCGACGGCGGCGCCGCGGAGGACAACGCGTTCGCGTTCGTGCGGTACGACGCGGACGGATCGCCCCTGATCGCCGTCTCCCACTTCTCCCCCGTGGTGCGGCACGACTACCGCATCGGTGTGCCGGACGGCCCGGAGGCATGGGTGGAGGTCCTGAACACGGATGCGGCACGGTACGGCGGCAGCGACGTACGCAACGAGGGGCCGCTGAAGCCGGAAGCCGTACCGGCGCACGGCAGGGACACCAGCCTCACGCTGACGCTCCCGCCGCTGGCGACGGTCTGGCTGCGGCCGGCCTGACGGGTGGGGCAGGGGCGGTGTACCTGGGTCTTCAGGTGCACCGCCCCTGATCCGTCGGCCACCGGCCAGCGATCAACTGAGCGCAGTCGAGCCGAACACATCGTGAAGTACCGTTCGCAGCACCCTACTTGAGCGTGTACGAGCAGGGCTTTCCCGTCTTGCCGCCCTCGTTCTCGACAACCGTCTTGCCGTCGACCGTGATCGAACACCCCGCCGCAACGAGCGTGCCGTCGGCCGCGGTCGTGTTGCCCGGCGTCACGAGCACCAGTCGGCCGACCTCGCGCTCCGCGCCCCGCGGGGCGATGGTGGCCGTCTTCGTCCACGGCAGGTCCACCTCCGCGAAGTCCGAGTCGTCGAGGGTGTACATGACGTTGCTCTTGCCCGTCCCCTCGACCTTGATCGTCACCTCGTGCGAGGCGCCTTCCTCCACGGCACCTCCGCCGCTCTCCTCTGACTTCGCCGGCTTCTGAGCGGCGGGACTGCTCCCCTTGCCCGCGTCGGCGGGCTTCTCCGCGTCACCCCCGCAGCCCGTCAGCAGAGCGGCCGCCAGAACGAAGGCCGTCGCGGTGAGTGCCTTGCGCATGATTCCCCCATGATCGGTGTCCTCCGGCGCGCTCGGCACGCTCCGGGTCCCGGAAGAGCCTAGTCAGCCGCGCCGACAGCCCCTGCGACGGCCTCGACCGACAGCTGGAAGGCCACCGCCCGCAAACCTCACGGCGCCCGCATCAAGTTGCGCATACTGCCCACCAGCGCCTTGACGTCGCGCCCGCCGGGCAGTTCGGCCGCTGGGGCATCGGCGGCTCCAGCCCTCGCCTGGACAGTGCAACGGCAGGGGCGGCACAGGCCGTCCGGGAGCGCGTCGGCCGGGCCGGGGCGGCCGCATTCCGCGCACTCGACCAGGAGCGGGCGGGCCGCGGGCGACTCCGGGGCAGGAGCGTCAGGCAGCCGGGGCGGGAGTTCGTCGGTGAGGCTTCCGGAGTCGGCCTTCTTGACCATGATCAGCTGACGTTCGGGCCCCAGGAGGTCGCAGACCTCGAGGCCGCCGCGGAACGTCTTCGTGCGGCAGTTCACGCAGGCCTCCGGGTGTGGCCCGCAGCCGGGGCGGGGCTGTTTACTCGCCGCATGAGTGACACGAATGGAATGCTGGCCGGCAGGACCGTGATGATCACGGGCGCATCGAGCGGTATCGGAGAAGCCGCCGCTCGTCTCTTCGCCGCCGAGGGGGCGGCGGTTCTCCTGATGGCGCGGCGCGAGGACGCCTTGAGGCAACTGGCCCTGGAGATACGCGACTCGGGTGGCCGGGCGGCGGTCAGTACGGGCGATGTCTCGGTCGCCCTGGACGTACAGCGTGCCGTGGACGCCGCCTGCGAGCACTTCGGCTCCCTGGATGCGGCCTTCAACAACGCGGGCTTCGCCGGAGACGACATGGGCCCGATGCATGAGCTCGACCAGGCGGTCTTCGACCGCTCGATGGCGGTCAACGTCAACGGCACCTGGAACTGCCTGCGGTCCCAGATCCCGGTGATGCTCGCAGCGGGGAAGGGCGCGATCGTCAACACCTCGAGCACTGCGGCGATGGGTGCGACCGGAGCCCCCGTGCCCTACGTGGCCGCGAAACACGCGGTGCTCGGCATGACCAGGGCGGCGGCGGCCGAGTACGCACCACACGGCATTCGCATCAACACACTGGTCGTCGGCACCACCCGCACGGAGATGATCGAGCAAGCCGTCGACGCCTACCCGGAGTTGGAGCGCGCTTTCGTGGACCGCCAGATGCAGAAGCGCATGGCGGATCCCGTCGAGATCGCCCAGGCGGCCCTGTGGCTGTGCAGCGACCGCGCCTCCTTCGCCACGGGGTCGGCACTGGCCGTCGACGGCGGATGGACGGCCGGCTGAGGGCTGAGGCGGGGAAGGAGACACGCCCGGTGACCTGTGACGTCACGCTCGTGCGCGTCAAGCCGGTCAACGCCGATGCCGCCGGCCCCGAGTGGCGGTAGCCGACCTCGATGGTGCCTGTGTCCCCGCAGGAGTCGAACTGGACGCCGGCGGGTGAGCCCTGCGTGGGTTCGCCGCGCGTGCCGGCGGTTCGTCCGGCACGCCTCCCCCGGAGCTCGCGGTGGTGGGCCAGTTCGGCTCTCAGCTCCGCCGAAGTCGCTCCGACAATCCGCGGATGCGAAAAGGGGCTGAGGGCCGGACCCCTGCCGTGCTTACATCGGAGTCATGGTGTCTGCTGAGCGCTTGCTCGCCTTCGCGGCTATGTCGTTCCTGCTGATCGTGATCCCGGGGCCCAGTGTGCTGTTCGTGATCGGGCGAGCTCTGGCGCAGGGGCGGCGCGCCGCCCTGACGACGGTCCTGGGGAACACGTTGGGCGCCTTTGCGCTCATCGTGGCCGTTGCTCTCGGGGTAGGGACGGTCGTGGAACGCTCCGTCCTCGTCTTCACGGCACTGAAACTGACCGGCGCCGCCTACTTGGTGTATCTGGGTGTCAAGGCGTGGCGTCAACGGGGTTCGCTGCAGGCCTCGTTCACCGCCGACAAGGGCGCACAGAGTGGCCTGCGCACGTTGGGGGAGGGGTTCGCCGTCGGTGTGGCCAACCCCAAGACCCTCGTGTTCTTCGCGGCGGTACTGCCGCAGTTCGTCGACCGCGGCCAGGGCCACGTCGTGGTTCAGATGCTCCTGCTCGGGCTGGTCTTCAGCTTCATCGCGGTGGCCTCCGACAGCCTGTGGGGACTGGTCGCGGCAACCGGGCGGGACTGGTTCGCCCGCTCACCCCAGCGACTCTCCCTGGTCGGAGGAGTCGGCGGTCTCACGATGATCGGCCTCGGTGTCACCGTCGCCGCCACGGGACGCGACGACTGATCCCGCGCCCGGGCGCCGGACGCGTCAGCCGGCGGCTCTCCCGGCCAGGGGGACGGACGCACCTGGCCGGGACCCGTGAGCGCGCCCGGCCGTCAGACCGCTGCCGGGAGGACCTCCTCCAGTTCCTGGAGCAGTCGCCTCTTGGGCCGGGCGCCCACCATCGACTTCACCGGTTCGCCGTCCTGGAAGACCATCAGGGTCGGCGTCGACAGCACCGCGTAGCGGCTCGCGATGCCCGGGTTGTGGTCCACGTCGAGCGCCACCACCTTGACGCGGCCGGCCTCCTCCCTGGCGATCGCGCCGAGCACGGGGGCGAGCTGGCGGCAGGGGCCGCACCAGTCCGCGGTGAATTCCACCAGGACCGGCAGGCCGCCTCCCAGTACCTCCGCGTCGAACGTCGTGTCGGTGACCTCCGCGACACCTTCTGCGTGGATCATTCGTCATCCTCCCAGTTGAGTTCGCATCGTGGTTCGGGGCCGCCCGGCAGCTCGGCGGACGCCTCCAGCTCGGCGCGGGCCAACTGGGCACCCACCTCCGTACGGACCGACTGCAGCTGGCCGATGAGCGCGTCCAGCTCACCGAGCTTGCGCCGGTAGACGGCCAGCGAGGCCGGGCAGGCGTCACCCGCCGGGTGGCCGGCACGCAGGCAGTCGACGAAGGGGCGCGTCTCCTCCAGGTCGAACCCGAAGTCCTGAAGGGTCCGGATCTGCTGGATCAGCCGCAGGTCGCTCTCCTCGTACGTGCGGTAGCCGTTCTCCGCGCGGCCCGCCTGCAGCAGGCCTCGTGACTCGTAGTACCGCAGCGTCCGTGTGGTCGTCCCGGCGCGTTCGGCCAGTTCCCCGATTCGCATACCGCGACCGTAATCCTTGACGCCCACGTCAAGGCAAGGCGTCCGGTGCCTTCGGAAAGGAGAGCCGCCGAAGGCACCGGCCGGCTCACCGGGTCAGGCGGTCCGGAGATAACAGGTGTAGTCCCCGGTCACCGTCGTCTCGGTCTCGCCCCCGTGGAACCCGATGCTCACGCCCGAGGCCCCCACGAAACCGAAGCCCTCCGCGTAACGGCCGCCGCGCCGCCAGTCGTCCGGCGCGGTGAACGAGGCGCGCTCACACTGCGTCCGGGCATAGCCGTCGCCGTCGGCGATGTCCCGCTCGCCCGGGAAGGTCCGGTCCACCTTCACCTGGGCCAGCACCCGGAGGTCGTGCCGGGCCGTGCAGTCGACGGGCCGTACGACCGCCGTGGTGGCGAGCCCCGTGGCGCCGGTGGTGGCACACCGGCCCTTCTTGAGCGTGGCTATCGGGACCAGCGTCGTGCGGGCGTCCACGACCGGCTCGCCGCTGCTGTCCGGGCCCTTGGCCTTGACCGGCTTGCCGAAGTCACTGAGCTCGTACGCCGCGCGCAGCCGCTTCACATCGACGAGGACCTTCTGCTCGTGCAGACGGGCCAGGACGGGACCGAGGTCGGCAGCGGCCGAGGCCAGCCTGCCCTCGGCGTCCAGACGCACCGTCAGCTGGACGGGGACCGCACCCCAGTCGCCCTGCAGGCTCTGGAGGTCACGGGGGAGCACTTCCGCCGCGACCTCGGGAAGCACGGTGACCCGGTAGACCCGGCTGCCGTCCGCCCGGCGCTCGGGCTTCTCCCGGGGGATCGCCCGCGGCACGATGTCCGCGAGCGTCCCGCTGTAGGGCGCCACGTCCCCGGCGGCGTGCGCCGCGATCACACCGGTGGTCTCGCCGAGTTCGTTGACGGCCTCGGGCGTGTATCTCAGCCAGGCGGATGCGCCGTGGCGGACGTAGACGTCGTCCTCGGCGGTGGCCACGGCCTGGCCGCCCTCCGGAGCCGATACCTGGAGGAATTCCAGGGTCTCCCGCGGGAAGTGCCGGTGGGCGCTGAAGCCGAGCTTGGCGAGTGACGTCCCACGCTCGTAGTCCTGGCTCCCCTTCGCCCGGTGCACGGCGTCCCCACCCGCCGCCCCGTAGGTCAGCGTCGACAGGAAGGCGGCGGTGCCCGCGTCGCGGGTGGCGTCCGTCGCCGCCTGGAACTGCTCAGCGAGCGGCTGCCCGTAGACCGCCTCCCCCGCGTCGGGCCGGTCCCCGGCGGCGCATCCGGCAGTGCCGGTGAGAACCGGCAGCAGCAGTACGGCTGCGGCTCTCCAGTGTCGTGCGGTCTTCAGCGTCCCCACCCCTTGTACCTGGTCAGGACACCTCCTGCGCCTGATCAGGACAGTGATGCTGCTCGGATCCGCCGCATGGCACCAGCACGGAATGATCACGCTGTAAGCACAACGGCGAGGCGGGACATGCGCGACCGGCCGGCACGTGGATCCTGTACGGCCCCACCCGCTCCTGGTACTACGCCCAGGGGCCCCCGCCACGGCCTCACTGCCGGTCAGTTCCACCGGCTCACCCACGGACCGGACACCGGCCCCCGCCTCCGCCCGCGTGCGCACGGTGACGCACTCCCCGGGAAAGAGGGCGAGGAGAGCGACCCGGGACGTGAGCGGCTTACGGAGGCGGTGGGAGGCCGGGGACGCTCCGGCAGTGCTGTCCTCGATGTCGAGGTGGCCGACGTTCTCGTCCACCAGCAGCACATGGAACCGCATCGGTTCATAGCCGTCGTCGGCCTGGGGGCGTCCGGTGTGAAGAAGCGTCCAGGAGTCACCGAGCACCGTCATGGACCAGCCACGCAGAACGGCCGCCGCTTCCTCGGGGCTGGTCAGGTCGGGGATCCCCCCACTGCCCGAGAGGTGCTCCGCGGCCCCCCAGGCACCGGTGCCCTCGCGGGTCGAGAAGAAGAGCTCCTCGGCGACGAGACCGTCCTTCCGCCGGTGGAGGAGCAGGACGAAGCCGAGGTCGCCCCGTACGCACGTGTCGGCGACGACGGTGGTCGTGGTGCTCCTCCACCGGCGGGGCGCCGGTACGGCCGCACGCCCGTCGGTCCCCGGCACGCACGCGACCGCCAGAGCGGCCCGCGCGGCCTCCGCCAGATTCCTGTGCATACCGCTCCTCCGCCACCACGCGCACGGGACAGGTACCGGCATCCGTCCGGCCCGGCGGAGTCGCAGTCTGCCACGACGGGTGCGGCCGGTACGGGAGTTCCCGTACCGGCCGCACCCGCCTGCCCGCGTCTGACGCCTTCTTACGTCTTCTTACGCCTTGTCAGCCTTCTTACGCCTTCGCCAACGACGGCTTCTCGTCGACGTCCACGGCGCCGTCCCGCGACTCCGGGACGTGCGGCTCGCCGCTGTGGACGTCGTCCGTCATCGTCTTCTCGTCGAACGGGAGGGCGCCGGAGAGGACCTGGTCCACCCGCTCCCTGTCGATCTCCTTGGTCCAGGTGCCGACCAGCACCGTGGCCACCGCGTTGCCCGCGAAGTTCGTCAGGGCGCGGGCCTCACTCATGAAGCGGTCGATGCCGACGATCAGCCCGACCCCTTCGACCAGTTCGGGGCGGTGGGACTGGAGGCCGCCTGCGAGGGTGGCGAGACCGGCACCGGTGACGCCCGCGGCGCCCTTCGAGGCGATGACCATGAAGATCAGCAGCGAGATCTGCTCGCCGATGGTCAGCGGGTCGCCCGTCGCGTTGGCGATGAAGAGCGAGGCCATCGTGAGGTAGATCGCGGTGCCGTCGAGGTTGAAGGAGTACCCGGTCGGCACGGTGATGCCGACGACGGGCTTGCTGACGCCCATGTGCTCCATCTTCGCGATCAGCCGCGGCAGGGCCGACTCGGACGAGGAGGTGGAGAGGATCAGCAGGAACTCGCGGCCCAGGTACTTCAGCAGGGTGAAGATGTTGACCCCGGCCACCAGGCGCAGGATCGCGCCCAGGATCAGGAACACGAAGAGCGCACAGGTGACGTAGAAGCCGATCATGATGACCGCGAGGGACTTCAGCGCGTCCACGCCGGTCTCGCCGACCACCGCCGCCATCGCGCCGAACGCGCCGACCGGAGCCGCCCACATGATCATGGCGAGGATGCGGAAGACGAGGCGCTGGATGTGGCCGATGCCGCGCAGGACGGGCTCTCCGGCCGAGCCCATGGCCTGGAGCGCGAAGCCCGCGAGCAGGGCGATGAGCAAGGTCTGCAGGACCTCACCCTCGGTGAAGGCCGAGACCATGGTGGTGGGGATGATGCCGAGCAGGAAGTCCACGGTGGACTCACTGGCCCCCGAGGCCTGCTTCTCACCCGCGGCGCGGGCCGCGTCGGTGATGTGGAGGCTGGAGCCGGGCTCCAGGAGGTTGCCGACGACCAGGCCGATGGCCAGGGCGACGGTCGACATCACCAGGAAGTAGCCGAGGGCCAGGCCGCCGACGGCTCCGACCTTGGCGGCCTTCCGTACGGAGCCGACCCCCAGCACGATCGTGCAGAAGATGATCGGCGAGATCATCATCTTGATGAGGTCGACGAAGCCTGTGCCGATCGGCTTGAGCTCGACGGCGAAGTCCGGAACCACCAGGCCCACCGTGACGCCCAGCACCACGGCGGCGATCACGGCGATGTAGAGGTAGTGGGTGCGGTCCCGTCGTACGGCTTTCTCTGCCACGGGGGTCTCCTCGGGTATGCGGCTGCTCCCCGTCCCTGGGGGCCCCGGTGACTATTCACTCCCCTGTGACGGCCGTCACCCTTGCGTTCATATCGTTCACGGACGCTTATCGGCCACCTTGGGCCGCTGGTCCCCGCCGTGCAGACTGTGATGTATGCGCCTGCCCCGAACCCTCCCCCGCAGCCTGGCCGGCCAGCTCTTCGCGATGCAGGCCCTGCTCGTGGCGGCGGTCGTTGCCGGGTGCGCCTTCTTCGCGTACGCCTCCGGCAGGTCGCAGGCGGAGGAGACAGCGGCCCGCCAGGTGCGGGCGGCAGCCCTCGCCATGGCCGGATCGCCGTCCGTGCGGGAGGCGATCCGTACCCCGGACCCGTCCGCGGTACTCCAGCCGTACGCGGAGAAGGTCCGTGAGGACACCGGGATCGCGTTCGTCACGATCATGGATCCGGAGGGGGTCCGCTGGACCCACCCCGACACCTCCCAGATCGGCAGGAGCTTCATCGGCCACACCGAGCGCGCCCTGCTCGGCGAGACGTTCGAGGAGACCTACACGGGCACGCTCGGCCCCTCGATACGGGTCGTCACGCCGGTCCACGACGGCGACAGGATCATCGGTCTGGTCAGCGCCGGCATCACCGTCGAGCGGGTGTCCACCCAGGTACGTGAGCAGCTCGGCGCCCTGGGGACGGCGGCGGGTGCCGCGCTGGCGCTCGGCGCGCTCGGCACCTACGTGATCAACGCCCGGCTGCGGCGGCACACGCACGGGATGAACGCCGGGGAGCTGAGCCGGATGCACACCTACCACGAGGCCACGCTGCACGCCGTCCGCGAGGGGCTGATCATGCTGGACGGGCAGCGCAGGGTCGCCCTGATCAACGACGCGGGCAGGGAGCTCCTGGGCCTGGCACCGGGGTCCGTAGGCCGCAGGATCGACGAGCTCGCGCTGCCCGCTCCGCTGACCGGAGCGCTCCTGGCGTCCGAGCCGCGGGTGGACGAGGTCCACCTGACGGCGGAGCGGGTGATCGTGGTCAACACCAGCCCGGTGGTGGGCGGGGAGCGGCGCGGCACGGTGGTGACGCTGCGGGACCACACCGAGCTGCAGGCGCTGTCGGGCGAGCTCGACTCGGAACGCGGCTTCACCCAGGCGCTGCGCTCCCAGGCTCACGAGGCGGCGAACCGCCTGCACACCGTCGTGTCGCTGATCGAGCTTGGCCGGGTCGAGGAGGCGGTGGAGTTCGCGACAGCGGAGCTGGAGCTCGCCCAGGTCCTCACCGACCGGGTCGTGGGCGCGGTGGCCGAGCCCGTCCTCGCCGCTCTGCTGCTCGGCAAGGCCGCGCAGGCCAACGAGCGCGGCGTGGAGCTGGTGCTCGCCGAGGACAGCCTGATCGACGACGGGGCCCTGCCGAGCTCACTGGCGCCGCGGGACCTGGTGACGATCCTCGGCAATCTCATCGACAACGCGGTGGACGCCGCGTCGGAGACGACGACGGCCGGCGTGCCCGTGCCCGCGCAGCGGACCGCGACGCGGGCCCTGGTCACCGTGACCGCGCGGACGGAGTCCGGCGAGCTCCTGCTGCGGGTGGCGGACACCGGCGCCGGGATCGGTCCGGACGACGCCGACGAGGTGTTCCGGCGCGGCTGGACCACCCACGGCACGGGCCGCGGCCTCGGCCTCGCGCTCGTGCGGCAGGCGGCCCACCGCAACGGCGGGACGGTGACGCTGGGCCGGGCTCCGGGCGGTGGCGCGGAGTTCACGGTGCGGCTGCCGCTCGCCGGCCGCACGGCAGGGACGGAGGTGGCCGCACCGTGATCCGGGTGCTGGTCGTGGAGGACGATCCGGTGGCCGCGGACGCCCATCAGCTGTACGTGGGCCGGGTGCCGGGTTTCGAGGTCGCCGCCGTCGCGCACTCCCGGGCGGAGGCCGTGCGGGCGCTGGACCGGACGGAGGTGGACCTGCTGCTGCTCGACCTCTACCTGCCCGACGGGCACGGTCTGCAGCTGCTGCGATCGCTGCGGGCGGCGGGGCACGGCGCCGACGTCATCGCGGTGACGTCGGCGCGCGATCTGGCGGTGGTGCGGGAAGGCGTGTCGCTCGGCGTCGTGCAGTACGTGCTGAAGCCGTTCACGTATCCCACGCTGCGGGACCGGCTCGTGCGGTACGCCGAGTTCCGGGCGGCGGCCGGTGAGGCGAGCGGCCAGGACGAGGTGGACCGGGCACTGGGCGCGCTGCGGGTCGCGGACCCCGCGGCACTGCCCAAAGGCCTGAGCGGCCCGACGCTGGAGGCGGTGACCCGGGCCCTGCGGGAGGCGGGCGCCGGGGTGACCGCGGCGGCCGCCGGGGAGGAGCTGGGCATTTCCAGGATCACCGCCCGCCGCTATCTGGAGCACCTGGTGACGGCGGGCCGGGCCGTGCGGCGGCCGAGCTACGGTCAGGTCGGCCGCCCCGAGCTGCACTATCACTGGGTGGCCGAAACCCGCTGATGTCCCGGAGCCCCACCGGAGGGACAGCCTAGGAGGATCATACGAAGGGTGAACTGGGAGGAACAGCCTGTAGCCAGGCCGTTCCCGGGCTTCTACGGTGGGGCCGTGCACCCCTCCCCGCCCTTCAACGCCCCCGCCGCGCGCCGCCTCCGCGAGGCGCTGGGAATGGCTCCCGGACATGTTGCGTACGGGCTCGGCGCCCAGTACGGACTTCGCGTCACCGCCGAGACCGTGATGGCCTGGGAACGCGGCACCGCGCTGCCCGGCGAGCGCGAACTGAAGGCGCTGGCCGGGGTGCTGTGGTGCGCCCCCGGCGAACTGCTTGCCGCCGCGAGCACCTTGCGCGAGCACCGGCTGGCCCGGGACATCGCGGTGGACGACCTGGCGCGGACCCTCGGCATGACCGCCGCCGCGTACCAGCGGATCGAGGGCTCGGGCCGCTGGCGAGGCAACGAGCGCCAGGCCGTGGCACTCTGCGACGCGCTGGACATGTCGGCGGCGCAGTTCCTGACGGCGACCGGCCGGAACGAGGAGCTCGCGGATCTGCTGACCAGGGCGGTCACCACCCGCTGGCAGGCATACGTACGCCCGGTGGACAAGCTCGTACCGCTGGACCGGATCCTGGTCCAGAACGTGCTGGAGCAACTGCACACCGACTACCAGGCCTTGATGGTGCCGACGCTGAGCTGGAACACGACCAACCGGGACCGGGCCGGCACCGCCGGCGACGCGGGCAGGGAGTTCACCGACCGCGTCGTCGAGGAGTTCTGGCGGACCGCGGGCATCTGAGCCGGTGCGCGTACGCCGCCGGGTGGACGGCGGCGGCCCCCCGCCGTCCACCCGTGGGGCGGCCGGGGCCGGGCGGGGCCTAGAAGACGGACTCGGCCTCGTACATCCGGTCGCCCGGGACCGTCTTCAGACGGGTCACGGCATCCGCGAGCGGGGCCATCACTATGTCGGTACCGCGCAGCGCCGTCATCCTCCCGAAGTCGCCGCGGTGCACGGCCTCCACGGCGTTCCACCCGAAGCGGGTCGCGAGCACCCGGTCGTACGCGGTCGGCGTGCCGCCGCGCTGCACATGGCCGAGAATGACCGGCCGGGCCTCCTTGCCGAGGCGCCGCTCCAGCTCGGCCGCGAGGCGGTTGCCGATGCCCTGGAAGCGCTCGTGGCCGAACTGGTCGATCTCGCCCTTGGCGTACGTCATGGAGCCCTCGGCCGGGTGCGCCCCCTCGGCCACGCAGATGACGGCGAACTTCTTGCCGCGTGCGAAGCGTTCCTCGACCATCTTGACCAGGTCGTCGACCTGGAAGGGCCGCTCCGGCAGGCAGATGCCGTGGGCGCCGCCGGCCATGCCGGACTCCAGTGCGATCCAGCCCGCGTGGCGGCCCATGACCTCGACGACCATGACCCGCTGGTGCGACTCGGCGGTGGTCTTGAGCCGGTCTATGGCCTCGGTCGCGACACCCACGGCGGTGTCGAAGCCGAAGGTCCGGTCGGTGGCGGAGATGTCGTTGTCGATGGTCTTCGGGACGCCGACGACGGGCATGCCCGCGTCGGACAGCATGCGGGCCGCGGTGAGCGTGCCCTCGCCGCCGATCGGGATGAGCGCGTCGATGCCGTAGCGGAGGGAGAGTTCGGCGCAGTTCTCGGCGGCCTCGCGCAGCCGGTCGCGCTCGAGCCGCGCCGAACCGAGGATCGTGCCGCCGCGAGCCAGGATGCCGCTGACCGCGTTCAGGTCGAGGGGCCGGAAGTGGCCGTCGAGCAGCCCCTTGAAGCCGTCCTCGAAGCCGATGACCTCATCACCGTGACCCACCACGGCGCGGTGCACGACCGAACGGATCACAGCGTTCAGGCCTGGGCAGTCGCCGCCTGCGGTGAGAATTCCGATGCGCATCCTGACTCTGTCTCCTGCTCGCTAGTGCCATGCGTTCCGGGGACCCGTGGAGAAACCCCCGTACCGTGAGCCACGACGATTGTCCCACGCCGAGCCGGGCCCCCGCGCTTCCGGCTTCACCGGCCAGGACCCTTCGGGGCCCGGGAGGGCCCGCCCCGGGCACGGTGCCCGGCGGGCGGCTCACCTGCCCCGGTAGGTATCGTCAAAGGGACAATGCCAGCCATACAGGACGGGAGACCACGCGTGGCGCGCAGCGTGTACGTGACCGGGATCGACCGGGGAGACGGCCGTCAGGTCGTCGATCTGGGAGTCATGGAGCTACTGACGCGTCAGGTGGACCGGGTCGGCGTCTTCCGGCCACTGGTCCACGACGGGCCCGACAGGCTGTTCGAGTTGCTGCGGGCCCGCTACCGGCTCTCGCAGAGTCCGGAGACGGTCTTCGGCCTGGACTACCAGGAGGCCTCCGCGGTCCAGGCGGAGAAGGGCACCGACGAACTGGTCTCCCTGCTCGTCGAGCGCTTCCACCGGGTGGCCCGCGACTACGAGGTGGTACTGGTCCTCGGCAGCGACTACGCCGCCACCCAGCTCCCCGACGAGCTGGCACTGAACGCGCGGCTCGCCAACGAGTTCGGCGCCTCGGTGATCGCGGTGGTCGGGGGCAAGGACCAGGACGCCGAGTCCGTACGGGCCGAGACCCGCAACGCCTACCGGGCCTACGCCGGTCTCGGCTGCGACGTCCTGGCGATGATCGTGAACCGGGTGGCCTCCGAGGAACGCTCGGACATCGCGGAGCGGCTGAAGGCGCAGCTTCCGGTCCCCTGCTCGGTACTGCCGGACGACCCCGCGCTCTCCGCCCCCACCGTCGCCCAGATCACCACCGCACTGGGCGGAACGGTTCTTCTGGGCGACGACTCGGGCCTGGCCAGGGACGCGCTGGACTTCGTCTTCGGCGGCGCCATGCTGCCGAACCTCCTGAAGGCACTGACCCCGGGCTGCATGGTCGTCACCCCCGGCGACCGCGCCGACCTCGTCATCGGTTCGCTCGCCGCGCACAGCGCCGGCACACCGCCCATCGCGGGCCTCCTGCTGACGCTGAACGAGCGCCCCGGCGAGGAGATACTCCGGCTGGCGGCCCGCCTCGCGCCGGGCACCCCGGTCATCGCGGTCGCCGGCGGATCCTTCCCGACGGCAGGTGAACTCTTCGCCCTGGAAGGGAAGCTGAACGCGGCGACACCCCGCAAGGCGGAGACCGCGCTCGGCCTCTTCGAGCGCCACGTGGACACCGGCGCCCTGCTGGAACGGATCTCGGTGGCCCGCAGTGGCCGGGTCACCCCGATGATGTTCGAGCACGAGCTGCTGGAACAGGCCCGCTCGAACCGGCGCCGGGTCGTCCTGCCCGAGGGCACCGAGGAGCGCGTGCTGCGCGCCGCCGACGTACTCCTGCGCCGCGACGTCTGCGACCTGACCCTCCTCGGCGACACCGACGTCATCCGCAAGAAGGCCGCCGACCTGGGTATCGACCTCGCGGAGACCCAGATCGTGGACCCGCAGACCTCCGAGCTGCGCCAGAGCTTCGCCGAGCGGTACGCCGTGCTGCGCGCGCACCGCGGGGTGACGGTGGAGCTGGCGTACGACGTCGTCTCGGACGTGAACTACTTCGGCACCCTGATGGTCCAGGAGGGGCTGGCCGACGGCATGGTCTCCGGCTCGGTGCACTCCACGGCCGCCACCATCCGGCCGGCTTTCGAGATCATCAAGACGAAGCCCGAGGCCTCGATCGTCTCCTCGGTGTTCTTCATGTGCCTCGCCGACAAGGTCCTGGTCTACGGCGACTGCGCGGTCAACCCGGACCCGGACGCCGAGCAGCTCGCGGACATCGCGGTGCAGTCGGCGGTCACCGCGGCCCGCTTCGGTGTGGACCCCCGGATCGCGATGCTCTCGTACTCGACGGGCACCTCGGGCACGGGCGCCGACGTCGACAAGGTGCGGGAGGCGACGGAGCGGGTACGCGCCTCTCGGCCGGACCTGAGGATCGAGGGCCCGATCCAGTACGACGCGGCGGTCGAGCCGTCCGTCGCCGCGACCAAGCTGCCGGCGTCGGAGGTGGCGGGCCGGGCGACCGTGCTGATCTTCCCGGACCTCAACACCGGCAACAACACCTACAAGGCGGTCCAGCGTTCGGCGGGCGCGGTCGCGGTCGGCCCGGTCCTGCAGGGGCTGCGGAAGCCGGTCAACGACCTGTCGCGCGGCGCGCTGGTCCAGGACATCGTCAACACGGTGGCGATCACGGCGATCCAGGCGCAGGGCGAGGAATGACCGCGATGACCACCGACCCGACCAGCGGAGGTTCCCGCTCCATGAATGACCCCCACCGCGTACTCGTGCTCAATTCCGGCTCCTCGTCGGTGAAGTACCAGCTGCTGGACATGCGTGACCGGTCACGGCTGGCCACCGGTCTGGTCGAGCGGATCGGCGAGTCGTCCTCCCGGCTGGTGCACACACCGCTGAAGGGCGGGGAACCCCGCGAGCGCACGGGCAGGATCGCCGGTCACGAGGAGGCGCTGAAGGCCGCGGCCGACGAGCTGGCGGCCGACGGGCTCGGGCTGGACTCCCCCGAGCTGGCGGCGATCGGGCACCGGGTGGTGCACGGCGGGCTGAAGTTCAGCGAGCCCACCGTGATCACCGACGAGGTGCTGAAGGAGATCGAGCGGCTCGTCCCGGTGGCCCCGCTGCACAACCCGGCGAACATCACCGGGATCCGTACGGCGCAGGCACTGCGCCCGGACCTGCCGCAGGTCGCGGTCTTCGACACGGCGTTCCACACGACGATGCCGGAGTACGCGGCGCGGTACGCGATCGACGTCGAGACCGCCGACGCGCACCGCATCCGCCGCTACGGCTTCCACGGCACCTCGCACGCGTACGTGTCGCGCAGGACGGCCGAGCTGCTGGGCCGCCCGGTGGCCGACGTGAACGTGATCGTGCTGCACCTGGGCAACGGCGCCTCGGCCTCCGCGGTGGCGGGCGGCCGGTGCGTGGAGACGTCCATGGGCCTGACCCCCTTGGAAGGGCTGGTCATGGGTACACGTTCGGGAGACATCGACCCGGCCGTCACCTTCCACCTGAAGCGGGTGGCCGGGATGTCGACGGACGAGATCGACGTCCTGCTCAACAAGAGGAGCGGCCTGGTCGGCCTCTGCGGCGACAACGACATGCGGGAGATCCGGCGCCGGGTGGACGAGGGCGACGAGCGGGCCACGCTCGCGTTCGACATCTACATCCACCGGCTGAAGAAGTACATCGGCGCCTATTCGGCGGTCCTCGGCCGGGTGGACGCCGTGGCGTTCACGGCGGGGGTCGGCGAGAACTCGGCCCCGGTGCGGGAGGCTGCGCTCGCCGGCCTGGAAGGTTTCGGTCTGGCCGTGGACGCGGGCCGCAACGCCGTGCGGTCCGGCGAACCGCGGCTGATCTCGCCCGACGACGCGCGGGTGGCGGTCGCCGTCGTACCTACGGACGAGGAGCTGGAGATCGCCGGCCAGACCTTCGACCTGGTCCACAACTGAGCGGGCCCGCGCCCCTTTGTATCTTCCACCAGACGGAATATTCCGCAGTGAAACAAACCGATAGGATCCGCCTCATGCGCCGTTCCAAAATCGTCTGCACCCTCGGTCCCGCCGTCGACTCCCATGAGCAGCTCGTCGCTCTGATCGAGGCCGGCATGAGCGTGGCCCGTTTCAACTTCAGTCACGGTACCCACGAGGAGCACCAAGGCCGTTACGACCGGGTCCGCAAGGCCGCCGCCGAGACCGGCCGCGCGGTCGGCGTGCTCGCCGACCTCCAGGGCCCCAAGATCCGCCTCGGGAAGTTCGCCGAGGGCCCTGTCGAGCTGATCCGCGGGGACGAGTTCGTCATCACGTCCGAGGACGTGCCCGGTGACAAGTCGATCTGCGGCACCACCTACAAGGGGCTGCCCGGTGACGTCACCAAGGGCGACCCGATCCTGATCAACGACGGCAACGTCGAGCTGAAGGTCGTCTCGGTCGACGGCCCCCGGGTCACCTCCATCGTCATCGAGGGCGGTGTCATCTCCGACCACAAGGGGATCAACCTCCCCGGTGCGGCGGTCAACGTCCCCGCGCTGTCCGAGAAGGACGTCGAGGACCTGCGGTTCGCCCTGCGGATGGGCTGCGACCTGGTCGCGCTCTCCTTCGTGCGGGACGCCGAGGACGTCAAGGACGTGCACAAGGTGATGGACGAGGTGGGCCGCCGGGTCCCCGTCATCGCCAAGGTCGAGAAGCCGCAGGCCGTCGAGCACATGGAGGGCGTCGTCGCCGCCTTCGACGGCGTGATGGTCGCCCGCGGTGACCTCGCCGTCGAGTATCCGCTCGAGAAGGTCCCGATGGTGCAGAAGCGCCTCATCGAGCTGTGCCGCCGCAACGCGAAGCCGGTGATCGTGGCGACCCAGATGATGGAGTCGATGATCACCAACTCGCGGCCGACCCGCGCCGAGGCGTCCGACGTCGCCAACGCGATCCTGGACGGTGCGGACGCGGTCATGCTGTCGGCGGAGTCCTCCGTCGGCGCGTACCCGATCGAGACGGTCAAGACGATGTCGAAGATCGTCGTCGCCGCCGAGGAGGAGCTCCTGTCCAAGGGCCTCCAGCCGCTGGTACCGGGCAAGAAGCCCCGCACCCAGGGTGGTTCGGTGGCACGCGCGGCCTGCGAGATCGCGGACTTCCTGGACGGCAAGGCACTGGTGGCGTTCACCAAGTCCGGTGACACCGCCCGCCGCCTCTCCCGCTACCGCGTGGCGCAGCCGATCCTGGCCTTCACGACGGAGGAGTCCACCCGCAACCAGCTCGCGCTGAGCTGGGGCGTCGAGTCCTACGTGGTGCCGCACGTGGACAACACCGACGCCATGGTCGACCTGGTCGACGCGGAACTGCTGAAGCTGAACCGCTACAGCGACGGCGACACGATGGTCATCACGGCCGGCTCGCCTCCCGGCGTCCCCGGCACCACCAACATGGTCCGGGTCCACCACCTGAGCGGCGAGCGCGCCTGACGCGACACCCTCACGGACCCACGAAGGGCGTCCCCCCGCGCAGTTGTGCGGGGGGACGCCCTTCGTTCAGCTGTCGTGCCGCCCGTCCCGCCGGCCTCCTGCGATGAACACCGCAGAGTGCGGCGTCCGGACGAGATCCAGCGGGTCACCCATGGATCTCCCTCCGCCGGGCCGCCGTGCGGCACCGCCCTGCTCCTCCGGGACGGCCGCACGACTGTGGCCCGCACTCCCGGTGTACGGGGATGCGGGCCACGGTCGTCGTGCGGCTCCCGGAGGGGTCCGGACCACCGGTCAGCCGTTGCCGCCGGTGAAGTAGTTCGACAGGCCGGGGACCGTGAGCGTGCCGCCGAACTGGCCGGCCTGGGTCACCGTCGCGTCGGTGAAGAAGGCGAACGGGACGTTCAGCGGCGGAGGGGTCTCCGGGCTGAAGGTGATCGGGATGAGCCCGAAGAGGTTGCCCTCGAGCTTCTCCGTGTACATCGTCACCTCGCCGTCGCGGATCGTCGACGTGGATCCGCCGCGCGCCTTGACGTGACCGGTCGCTCCGGCCGGGCCCTTCGTCAGCTGGTGCAGATCCTTGATATCGATCGAGCTGGCCGTGAACTTCAGGACCTTCTTGACGCTGCCGCTGTACGTCTTCACCTCGACGATGCCCGCGTAGTCGAGCCCGTTGAGCGTGAGCTTCGAGGTCTCCAGCGTCCACGGGTCGTCCGGGAGCAGCGGGATGCCCTGCTCCAGCTCGGCCGCGGCGAGCGCCTCGGGGTCGGCGGTCGGGCAGGGGAAGCGCTCCTTGGCGCCGTCCGGGATGTCCTCGTCCTTCACGGGGTCGAGGCCCTTGACGTCGTCGTCCAGCTCCTCGACGTCCTTGCCCGCCTTCTCGGCAGCCTCACGGATGGCGTCGGTGGTCTTGTCGACCGTGTCCTCCGCCGCCTCCGTGGCCTTCTCCACCGGCTTGGTGGCATCGGGGCTCACGGACGGCTCCGGGGTCTCCGTGGTGGCGTCGGGGGACGGCTCGGCCGTCTCCTTGTCCGGTCCGTCGAAGAGGTCCTTGAGCGCGTCACCGACACCCAGCGGGTCGAGGGGGTTCTTCGACTCGGTGGGCGAGGGAGCGGCCGAGGTGGCGGCCTTGTCCCCGGCGGTCTCCGTGGACGTGTCCTCCTCGGATGCGCTCGCACTCGCGGAGGGCTTCGGCGCCGTGGACCCGTCGCTCGCGTCGTCGTCCTTGCCGGTGTCGTCCTTGCCGGCGTCGTCCTTGCCGGCGTCGTCGGACGGCGTGGCGCTGGGCGTCGGCTCGGCCTCGGGTTCCTGTGACTCCGACGGCTCGTCGGAGCGCGTCACGCAGGGTCCCGGCGCGAAGGGTATGTCCGAGCTGTCGTCGGCCATGGCGAGCTTGGGGGTGAGCCCCATGCCCACGAAGACGGCCGTCGGCATCGCGGCGAGCGCGAACGCCTTCTTGCCCGTGGGCATGTGCAGCTTCGTCAGGAGCGACTTCCTGGGCGCCGCGTGGCGGGGCCCCCTTCGCTCCGGAGGGTTCTCCGGCCCGAAGCCGTTCGTCTGCCCGTCGTCACCCCGCACGATGCCTCCCATCGTCGGCCTCCGCCGCCGCCTTGTGCAGCATCGGCCTCTGCGGAGCCTCTGCCGTGTCGTGGGGTTCCTGTCCGTACGCGGGCGCCTCGAAGGCGTCGCCCCGGGACCTCGGTGCGGCCGGGTCGCCGGACGCCGGGGCGCCCGTCGCCTCACCCGGGGCCCAGGCGATGGAGAGGGCTCCGCCGAGAAGCGAGAACAGGAAGCCGATGATGAAGCCGCCTATGTTGGCGACGGGGATGGAGATGAGCGCGAGCAGGATCGCGGCGACACCGGCGAACACCTTGACGATGTGGTGGAACCACATCGTGAAGCCGAGCGTGATGAGCAGGACCCCGATGATCAGCGACCCCGCACCCGCGGTGGTGGACATCGCGATCGTCATGTTGCCGAGGTGCATGTCCGCGTACGGGAAGTACGCGATGGGTAGACCACCCAATATGGTGAACAGGCCCGCCCAGAACGGCCGGTTACCCCGCCAGGTGCGGAATCCCCGCCGGTAGACGGTGAGGTAGTGCTCGTTCTGCCCTGTGGACTCGGGGCTCATGGAAAACAGCTCCCTGGAACCGGTACTGCTGTGAGAAGAGAAGGGGTGGGCAGCCGGAGGCCCTCACGGGGCTCCGGCCACCCGGGGCGAGTGCTAGAAGCACTCCTTGACGCCCTTGTGCAGCTTCAGGCTCAGGTTGCTGAGCTTGAAGGTGCCGGCCGTGGTCGCCCAGGCCGTCTGCTTCACGTCCCGCAGGACGGCCCTGTCGGCCCTCTGGGAGAAGCCGTTCTCGTTGGCCGCCGTACCGGGCTGGATGCCTATGCTGCCCGGCTTGCCGGGCTTCTTGAGGGAGCCCGCCGCGACACCGATGTCGATGTTCTCGAACGACGCGTCGGCGTCGAGCTGTGCGACGTCCAGGTAGAGGTTGGTCGCCCGGACCGGCTTCTTCGGGTCCGTGCCGGCGCTCAGCTGGAGGCTGACACTGCCCAGACCCAGCGGCAGGTTCGGCGTGACCACCGACTGGCACATGTTGGTGATCGTGGCCTTGCTGAAGCCCGACACGGCCACCGGGTGCGCCGCGTCGTTACCCTTCAGGTCCTTGCCGACAGCGACGCTGCCGTACTGGACGAAGTTCTCACCGACGAGCTTGTCGGTGCTGACCTTGAAGCTCTGACCGGAGACGCTGAACGACGCGGCGAGCGCACCCTGTGCCAGGCCCACGCCGACTGCTGCGGTCGCGACGACGCTCGGCACCATGACCAGAGCGAAACGCTTCCATCTGGTACCACCGCGAACCTGCGAACTCATATATTTCCTCCTTCTCGGACGTACATCTCCGGTACGGGCATCGTGCCCGCCCTGGGATGGGAGAAGTGCTACGTCCTCGGGAAGGAGAGCGCCCGGACCGGAGGCGCGTACCGCATCCGAATCACCGGCGATCACCCCCGAGCGACAACCACTGGCAGCGCGTCTGCGCTGCCGGTTCGGACAGGCCCTGCCCAGGGGCAGGAACCCCCCTGTCCGCGATCGGCGCCACTGCCGCCGACCACCCGGTGGGGACCAACAGACCCACCTGCGCCGACTGGCCGTCGGACCGGCGGGTATTGGACCGAGCGTGGCCGATCGTGGTGCATTCGCGGCCGTGACACAAGGGGGGTCGTTACTGACTAGTAACGACCCGATAACCGGGACGCGACAGGGGGATACCGCCCGGCCACACAGGGTGGCGCCCCAGGGGCGTGCGAATGCCGGGATTACAGTCCGAAACCGGACAGAAACCCGGAGGCGATTTACTGCGAGTAACACTACGTACTTTTATCAAGTTTTGGTAAAGCGGATGCGTGGATTGTCGTTCGTCCGCGAAAACGGCCGTGGCGCCCGAGGGGCTCCACGGCCGTGTTGTCACATCAGAACAAGACTCGCGCCAGGGCGGTACGGGCGGCGACGACCCGGGGGTCGTCGGGGCCGATCACCTCGAAGAGTTCCAGGAGCCGCACCCGTACGGAATCGCGGTCGTCGCCGAAATTGCGGCGGACCGTCTCGACGAGCCGCCCGAAGGCGTCCTCGACATGGCCGCCCACGAGGTCCAGGTCGGCGGCGGCCATCTGCGCCACCGGCTCGGCCGGGTTCTCCGCGGCCTCCTTGCGGACCTGCTGCGGGTCCATCCCCGCCACGCGGCCCAGCAGTTCGGCCTGGGCCAGCCCCAGCTTCGCCTCGGTGTTGGCCGGGTCGTCGGCCAGGACGCTCCTGTACGCCTGGACCGCGCCGGCGAAGTCGTTGGCGTCCAGCGCCAGCGCGGCCGCTTCCAGCTGCGCGTCGTACGGTCCGGCGGGCACCTCGGCCGGGGCGGTCTCCGCGTCCCCGGCTCCGGCGTCCGGGTCGACGGTGATCCCGGTGAGACCGAAACGCTCCTCGCCGACCTGGATCAGCTGGTCCAGCGTCTGGCGGATCTGGCTTTCGGGGGCCGCGCCCTGGAAGAGCGGGAGGGCCTGTCCGGCCACCACCGCGAAGACCGCGGGGATGCCCTGGATCCCGAACTGCTGCATCAGCATCTGATTGGCGTCGACATCGACCTTGGCCAGCACGAAGCGGCCGTTGTACTCGGCGGCGAGTCGCTCCAGGAGAGGGCCGAGCTGCTTGCACGGCTCGCACCACTCCGCCCAGAAGTCGATGACGACGGGGACTTCGGTGGAGCGCTGGAGGACGTCGGTCTCGAAGCCCGCCTCATCGACGTCGATCACCAGGGAGGCGGGTGACACGGCACCGGCGCCCCCCTGCCGGGCGGACTCCGCGCGGGCCTGCTCCGCCTTCGCCTTGGCGTCGCCGGCCGCCTTCACAGCGGCGAGGTCGACGACACCGCTCATGGACATGTTCCTAGGCTGCATACGTACATCCTCCCCCCTGCGCGCACTGTTCCGGAAAGCGATCCGCGAACCGCCTCCGTCCACAGCCACGCCGGTGTGCGCGGCGCGCGGACGGAAACGGTTCCGAGGCCCTGAAAACCCCGTGTTCGGAGCCGGATCCCCATCCGGCACCTGTGGCTGTCGATCGGTCGTCGCGCCACGACGGACGAGCCGTCGCTTCTTACGCTACGGGTCGTAGCGTAACTGTCCGGCCCCCCTCCGGGGCAAGAGCGCGCGGTGATCTGTCTCACGGGCTCCGGGGCCGGTCAGCACTACTTACCGGCCGGTATGGTCGCCGCATGCTGAGCCGCAGCCCCATGGAACCCGCCCGGTCCGGACGTCCCCGCAGTGCCGAGGCCGATGCCGCGATCCTGGAGGCGACCCGTGCGTCGCTGGTCGACCTCGGATGGTCGAAGCTGACGATGGGCGATGTGGCGACGCGGGCGGGGGTCGCCAAGACGACTCTCTACCGCCGCTGGGCCGGCAAGAACGAGCTGGTGGTCGATGCCGTGGCCGTCCTCTTCGACGAACTGGAGCTGCCCGACCTCGGCAGCCTCGCGGCCGATGTGGAGGCCGTGGTCCTCCAGTTCGCCGCCCTGCTGGAACGGCCGGAGACCAAGACGGCACTGATGGCCGTGGTCGCCGAGTCGACGCGGGACGAGGCTCTGCGGGACCGCATACGCGACTCCATCGTGGCCCGGCAGAAGCACCTCGTCCTCCAGGGGCGGGAGCGGGCGCAGCGGCGCGGCGAACTGCCCACCGAGCCGGACGCGGTGGTGGCGGCACGCACCGCCGACCTGATCTTCGACGTGATCGCCGGGGCCGTGGTGCACCGGACGCTGGTGAGCGCCGAGACCGTCGACACCGACTGGGCCCGGCGCTTCACGGTGCTGCTGCTCTGCGGGCTGGGTGCCGCGGCGGCGGGGCGGCGTACCGGGACCTGAGGGGACCCCTGAGCGGAGGTCCCGCCGGCCGGAAGCCGGTGGACACGGTCGCGTGACCGGACCGCGGGCCGGAGCCCGGCGGCTCCGTGCTCACGCCCCGGGCGGCGACCGGGCGGCTCCGTGTCGGCGTCCCCGCCCGCCGGTCAGAAACCGGGCGGCTCCGTGTAGACGCCCCACTCGTCGCGCAGCACCCCGCAGATCTCGCCGAGGGTCGCCTCCGCCCGCACGGCCTCCATCATCGGTCCGATCATGTTCGAGCCGTCGCGTGCGGCGGCCAGCATCGCGTCCAGCGCGCCGCGGACCTTCCCGTCCTCGCGGCCCTCCTTGCGCCCCGCGAGCTCACGCACCTGGTCACGCTCGACCTCGTGGCTGACCCGCAGGATCTCCAGGTCGCCGGTGACGGACCCGTGGTGGACGTTGACGCCGACGACCCGTTTCTCGCCCTTCTCCAGCGACTGCTGGTACCGGAAGGCGGATTCGGCGGTCTCACCGGTGAACCAGCCGTCCTCGATGCCCCGCAGGATTCCCGAGGTCATCGGCCCGATGGGGTGCTTGCCGTCCGGGTGCGCACGGGTGCCGCGCTCCCTGATCTGTTCGAAGATCTTCTCGGCGTCGGCCTCGATGCGGTCGGTCAGCTGCTCGACGTACCAGGAACCGCCCAGCGGGTCGGCGACGTTGGCGACACCGGTCTCCTCCATCAGCACCTGCTGGGTGCGCAGCGCGATCTCGGCGGCCTGCTCGGAGGGGAGGGCGAGCGTCTCGTCCAGGGCGTTGGTGTGCAGGGAGTTGGTACCGCCGAGGACGGCGGACAGCGCCTCCACCGCGGTGCGTACGACGTTGTTGTACGGCTGCTGGGCGGTGAGCGAGACGCCTGCGGTCTGGGTGTGGAACCGGAGCCACTGCGCCTTGTCGGTCCTCGCGCCGTACGTCTCCTTCATCCAGCGGGCCCAGATCCGGCGGGCGGCACGGAACTTGGCGATCTCCTCGAAGAAGTCGAGGTGCGCGTCGAAGAAGAAGGAGAGTCCGGGAGCGAAGGTGTCGACGTCCATACCGCGGGAGAGGCCGAGCTCCACGTACCCGAAACCGTCGGCGAGGGTGTACGCGAGCTCCTGCGCGGCCGTGGCTCCGGCCTCGCGGATGTGGTAGCCGGAGACCGAGAGCGGCTTGTAGGCGGGGATGTCGCGGGCGCAGTGCTCCATCAGGTCGCCGATGAGGCGCAGATGGGGTTCGGGCTGGAAGAGCCACTCCTTCTGCGCGATGTACTCCTTGAAGATGTCGGTCTGAAGCGTGCCGTTGAGCACGGCCGGGTCGACGCCCTGGCGCTCCGCGGCGACCAGGTACATGCAGAAGACGGGGACCGCGGGCCCGCTGATCGTCATCGAGGTGGTGACGTCGCCCAGCGGGATGCCCTGGAACAGGACCTCCATGTCGGCGGCGGAGTCGATGGCGACGCCGCAGTGGCCGACCTCGCCGAGCGCGCGGGGGTCGTCGGAGTCCCGGCCCATCAGGGTCGGCATGTCGAAGGCGACGCTGAGTCCGCCGCCGCCGTTGGCCAGGATGGACTTGTACCGCTCGTTGGTCTGCTGGGCGTTGCCGAAGCCGGCGAACTGGCGGATGGTCCAGGTGCGGCCCCGGTAGCCGGTGGGGTGGAGGCCGCGGGTGAAGGGGTACTCGCCGGGCCAGCCGATCCGTTCGAACCCCTCGTACGTGTCGCCGGGGCGGGGCCCGTACACGGGATCCACCGGGTCCCCGGAGAGCGTGGTGAAGTCCGCGTCGCGCTTGCGGGCCTTGTCGTAACGGGCCTGCCAGCGGCGGCGGCCTTCCTCGATCGCGTGAGCGTCCATGGAACAAATTTACTAGGACGTCCTAGTAAATGTCGACGGCAAACCGCCCTGCGCTTCGCGCGGGGCGGTTCGGGTCCTTCCGGTCAGACCTTGACGGCCTGGGCGGAGCCGTCGGTGATCAGCGGCTCGACCTCCCGGACGACCTTGCGCTCGACGAAGAACGCGGCCGTCGGGATCGTGCCGGAGACCAGCACCCAGAGCAGCTTGCCGATCGGCCACTTCGCCTTGGAACCGAGGTCGAAGGCGAAGATCAGGTAGATGATGAACAGGACGCCGTGGAGCTGCGAGACCGCGAAGGTCAGGCTCTCGCCGGTGTCGAATCCGTACTTGAAGACCATGCACACGCACAGGATCATCAACATGACGGCGGTGACGTAGGCCATCACCCGATAGCGGGTCAGCACGCTGCGTTTCATGGCATCGAGCGTAACCGGGCGGCCGGGGCGATCTTGCAGCACCCCGTCCTCGCGGCTACTTGTCCTCGAAGTCCTGCGCGGCCACCCGCAGGGGCCGGAGCATCGCGAAGATCTCGGCGCACTCCTCCTCGTCGTACGCCCCCAGCCCGAAGTCCATCGCCATGAGGTCCTGGCTGGCCGCCTCGACGACCTCACGCCCCTTGTCCGTGATGGAGGCCAGGGTCCCGCGCCCGTCGTTCGGGTTGGGACGCTTGTCGACCAGTCCCGAGCGCACCAGCCGGTCCACGGTGTTCGTCACCGAGGTGGGGTGCACCATCAGGCGTTCGCCGATCTTGGACATCGGCAGCTCACCGGCCTGCGAGAAGGTGAGCAGGACCAGCGCCTCGTACCGGGCGAAGGTCAGCCCGTACGGCTTGACCACCGCGTCCACCTCCGCGAGCAGGATCTGCTGCGCACGCATGATCGACGTGATCGCCCCCATGGAGGGCACCGGCCCCCAGCGCCGGTGCCAGAGTTCCTCGGCGCGGGCGATGGGATCGAAGGGGAGGCTGAGCGGCTTCGGCACGCCACGACCTTATCCACTGCCCACCCCGCGGTCAGCCCCGTCTCGCACTTCGGTACCGGACACGCGTTCTACGCACCTCCGCGACCACCAGAAGCGTGCAGGCGGTGCCCGCCACTCCCGAGTACGCGACCACCTGGTGCACGGGGAAGAACTCCGCGGCCACTCCCGCGAGGGCCATACCGAGGCCCTGGACCGTCATCAGGCCGGCCGTGAGAACGGTCATGGCCCGCCCCCGCAGGTGCTCGGGGACCGCCTGGACGAACCACTGGTCGAGCCCGATGACGTACGCCGCCCCGGCCCCGGCGAACACGAGAGCCGTGACGGCCAGGACCATGCCCGGGCGGAACGCGTACAGCACGAGGGGCAGCAGGCCGAGGGCGGCGGCCGGCAGCACGATCCGGCTCCGGGCGCGGGGGCCGAGGACGGTACCCACGTACAGCTCCGCACCGATGTGACCGGCCGCCGTCGAGCACATCAGCACTCCGAGGGCGGCGGGGCCCGCGCCGATGGCGTCCACGTACGGCGCGGCCAGGGCCTCCGGGACCACCACGAAGAAGGCCGGCACCCAGAAGAGCAGGAGCAGTCCACCGATTCGGCGGTCGCCCAGGACGGCTCGTGCCCCGGCGAGCGACTCCGCCAGCAGCGCGCCCCCGCCGCCGCCTCCCGCGCGGGCGGGCCGGTCCCGGGTGCCGAGGCGCAGGATCGCCGCCGAGCCGAGGAACGTCGCCACGGTGACCGTGATCGCCCCGCGCGGGGACATGGCCGTGAGCAGCAGCCCGCCGGCGCCGAAACCGGCGAAGAGGGCGCTCTGCGACACCAGGCGCAGCAGTGAACGCCCGAGGACGTAGAGCTCGCCCTCGCCGAGGATGTCGGTGAGGGCCGCCGTCCGTGTCCCGGTGAAGACGGGCGCCACCGCTGCCACGAGGCACCGCAGCGCGAGGAGCCCTGCGACGGGGGTGCCGGGGAGCACCATCAAGGCGACGCAGCCTGCGCAGATCAGGTCGCAGGTGACGAGGACCCGTCGGGCGGGGTACCGGTCGGCGACCCCGGCGAAGAGCGTGCCGCCCACGGCGTAGGGAAGGAAGCCGAGCGCGAGGGTGAGGGCGGACAGCAGGGGTGAGCCGGTGAGGTCGTAGACGAGCACGGTGAGCGCCAGCTCGCTGACGACCACGCCGAGGAGGGAGAGCAGGTGCGCGGCGAAGACCGGCCGGAACTCCCGTACGGCGAAGACGGCCCGGTATCCCCCGCCCCCGGGGTCCGCCCCCGGAGCGGCGCCCGGGCCGGAGGAGGATGCGCGCTCCGGGGGCAGGGCCGGGGACAGCTCCTCGGCGGCGGGCTCTTCGCGGGGTGTACCCGCCGGGGAGGTGGTGTCACTCGGCATGGACGCAGCCTGGCGGACGGTTCCCGACGTCCGTAGACTTTCGGATCACGCCGAAAGTTGAGTGGGTCCATGCCGTTCCACCTGTACTTCGACGAGAGCGATCTGCTCCGCTGCCGCTTCGCGCTCTCGCCGCTCTGGGAGACGCAGGAGGCCGTGCGCACCCTCCGGCGGCCCGCCCGGCACGGGTACCACCTGCCCTGGCTGCGGCAGACCGCCGCGGCGGCCTCCGGACTGGACCTCGCGCCGCTGTGGCTGCTGATGCCGGACGGCGGCCACAACCCCGACTTCATCTGCCCTCCACCGCTCGGACCTCTCGCCACCTTCCCCGAGGAGATCGCGGCCGTCCGCGCGACGGATCCCGAAGCCGCCCGCGGTGACATGGCCCTCGCGCTCGCCGACAGACCTGGCGGGCTGCGTTCTCCCGCCGGGCGGCGGTTGCTGGCCGACCCGGCACGGGCGGTCCAGGAACTGGCGGATCTGCTGGAGCGGGCGTGGCACGTGATGGTCGAGCCGCACTGGCCCCGGCTGCGGGCCCTGCTGGAGGCGGATGTCGCCTTCCACTCCCGCCGCCTCGCCGAGGTCGGCTTCGAGCGGCTGCTCGGCGAGATCAGCCCGCAGCTGCGCTGGGCGCACTCGACCCTGACGGTGTCCGGCACCCGCGGCGACCACAGCCGGGTCCTGGGCGGGCAGGGGCTCGTCCTGATGCCCAGCGTCTTCGTGTGGCCGGAGGTGGTCGGTGGCTACGAACCGCCCTGGCAGCCCGCCGTCATCTATCCCGCGCGCGGGATCGGCGGGCTGTGGACGGAGTCGGCCCGGCGGACACCGGACGCGCTCGCCCGGCTCCTGGGAAGGGCCCGCGCCGACGTGCTGTGCGCCCTCGGCGAACCGGCGGGAACGAGCACGCTGGCCCACCGGCTCTCGCTCGCCCCGTCCTCCGTGTCCGCCCATCTGTCGGCGCTGCGCGCGGCGGGGCTGCTCACGTCGCGACGGTACGGGCATCAGGTGCTGTACGAACGCACCCCGCTGGGTATCGCGCTCGCGGCGCAGGAGCCCTGAGCGCGCGCCCCGGCGCCCTGAGCACGGGCCCGGGTGCCCCGAGCGGCGCCCGGCGTCCTGAGCACGCGCCCCGGTGACGGTCCGGAGACCGGTGCGGGGCGCGGATCAGTTCCCCGCGACCGGGCTGCTCGCGGTGGTGGCGGCGGCCAGCGCGGGCTCCGCCTCCTGGACGGGCCGCACCGTGCGGGACCGTTCCCGGGCCGTGCTCCTCCCCCGCTCCCGAAGCCGCGTGCGGCACCACTCCAGGGCCGGCGGGAGCGCGGTGGCCACCAGGGCGCACACGGCCCAGACGCGCATCTGCGCATGGGCGACGGCCAGCAGACAGCTCAGCGCGCCGAACAGACAGGTGACGACCGCCACGGGGCGGCGGAGCAGCGTCAGCGTGTAGCCGATGAGCCGTCCGGGCGGAACCCGGAACAGGGCCCTCCCGTACTGCCGCGACAGCGCCCCGTACGCCCCCCGAGAGCGGCGCAGCCGCTGGGTGAGGACGTACGCCGGGACGGACGGGCCCTTTCCGGCCACCGGGACGTCCGGGGTGTGCACCGAGCGCCAGTGGCGTCCGGTCAGCGGGTTGCGCCGGCGGTGGATCTCGAACCCGCTGGCCAGGTCCCCGGCGGCCGAATCGTGGAAGCCGCCCGCCCGGCGCAGCGCCGCGACACGCATGACGCGGCCGGTGCCGGCGAACACGGGCGCGCCGTAGCGGTTGCCGGCCCGCTGGAGCAGCGCGTGGAAGGGGAACCGGGCGGACCCGTCGGCCCCGGTGCCGGCCGGTGAGTCCGGTCCGGGTTCCGGCGGGCCGACGACGAAGGCGATGTCGGGGTCACGGAAGTAGCCCGTCATCCGCTCCAGGAACCCCGGCAGCGGGACGTGGCCCGTGTCCACGGAGGCGAAGAAGTCGTAGGCGTCACCGTGCTTGGCGAGCCAGGCGTTGTAGTTGCCGTGCCTCGTGCCCGCCTCGTGCGGGCCCGCCGTCCGGTTCCACTCGGGCACCCCGAGGCGGGTGAAGTGGTGCACGCCCAGCTCCGCGCAGAGCATCCTGGCCTCCGGGTCGTCGCTCTCGTCGAGCAGCCAGACGTCCAGCGGTCCGGGGTGCCGCATCCGTACGGCGCCCTCCAGGGTGGCCCTCACGGTGGAGAGGCGCTCCTTGCCCGGCACGTACGTGACGAGGAAGGCGAGCCCGGCGCCGCGCTCCGGGAGCACCGGGACCGGATCCCGGGCCACCCACACGGCGTGCGCGACAGCGATGACGTTGACCAGCAAAAACAGCTCGAGCAGTGCGACGGACACCAGGGTCACGGAGTCGGCGGGAGGCATCAGCCGTCCCTGGCCGCTCCCGTGATCGGCCCAGTGCGTGGGCCACAGCACGTGGAGCAGCAGCGCTCCGGCGAGCGCGGGGGCGAGCGCCATCAGCAGGACTGTTCCTATTCGGTACCTCGCGGCCCGCGGGAGGACGCGGTACCGCACCCGGTACCCCGTCGTCGCGGGCGGTTCCGCGAGCACGCCCGCGAGACAGCCGCGACTGTCGTGGTCGTAGCCCTCCGACGGCATCACGCCTCCCATGGTCGGAAATGTGTATCCCCACAGAAGGGCAGATACGACGACGTGTCGACCGGGGAAGGTCCGAGTGAGGGGATCCGTTCGCCCGAACGGGAAGAGCCCCCGGTACCGGGGGCTCTCTCGTGTGCGCGTGGGCGGGACGGGGCGGGGTCATTCCGCCAGGTGCCGCTCCACCGTCTCGACCTTGGAGGTCAGACCGTCGGTGACACCCGGCCGGATGTCGGCCTTCAGCACCAGGGAGACGCGGCCCGCACGGGCCTCGACGGCGGCGACGGCGCGCTTGACGACGTCCATGACCTCGTCCCACTCGCCCTCGACCGAGGTGAACATCGCGTCCGTGCGGTTGGGCAGCCCGGACTCGCGGACGACACGCACGGCGTCCGCGACGTACTCGCCGACGTCCTCGCCGACGCCCACCGGACTGACGGAGAAGGCGACGATCACGCGTCGACCGTCCCCTCGGCGCGGGCACGGGCGGCGATGACGCCGTCGGCCTCGTACTTCTTGAGCAGCTTCTCGCCGTAGAGGCCGCCGAAGGGCACGACCGCGAGGAGGAAGAACAGGGCGACGCGCTTGAGCGGCCACTTGGCCTTGACCCAGACGTCCAGCAGGAACACCACGTAGATCGTGAAGAGAAGGCCGTGCAGCGCGCCGAGGGGCGGCATCAGGAAGTCGATGTCCGAGACCCGCATGAGCAGCGAGCCGAAGATGAGCAGCGCCGGGAAGGACAGCGCCTCGGGAAGCGAGATGAGGCGCAGCCGGTGCAGGGCGGAAGCGGTCTTGATGTCCACGAGGGCACCTTCGGTGGGAGGGGCGAGTCGGCTTGTGAACGCAGGCACAAGCAGTGCCATTGTGGCATCGCCCCCGGCCCCGCCGGGCGGGGGGTCCGGGTCCGGCCGCCGGTGCACGTATCCGTGCATATCAGGGTCATGTCGGGGTCGGGATCGGCCCCCGGGCTCTGTCCGGCGGGGCCCTCTGCGGCTAACGTCGCACCGTGGCGATGTTCCGACTCCAAGGCAGCAAGACGCTCGCCGTCGACCTGACCGGCGATGCCGTCAAGGCGAAGAACGGCTCGATGGTCGCGTACGACGGCCAGATGGCTTTCAAGAAGATGTCGGGCGGCGGTGAGGGCCTCCGCGGGATGGTGACCCGCCGGCTGACCGGCGAACAGATGGTGATGATGGAGGTGAAGGGGCAGGGCACCTGCTATTTCGCCGACCGGGCGAGTGAGATCAACCTCGTCTCGCTGCACAGCGACACGCTGTACGTCGAGGCGAGCAATCTGCTGGCCACCGACGGCGGGCTGCGCACCGGCACCTCGTTCACGGGTCTCCGCGGCGGCGCGAGCGGCAACGGCCTGTTCACCACGACCGTCGAGGGCACCGGCCAGGCGGCGATCATGTCGGACGGCTCCGCCGTGGTGCTGCGGGTGACGCCCCAGTACCCGCTGAACGTCGACCCCGGCGCCTACATCGCCCACCAGGGCAGACTCCAGCAGCACTTCCAGTCCGGGGTGAACTTCCGCACGATCATGGGCGAGGGTTCCGGGGAGTCCTTCCAGATCCGCTTCGAGGGCGACGGCCTCGTCTATGTACAGCCCAGCGAGCGGAACACCGTCGGGGGCGATGTCTGATGCCGTTCCGTGAGATCAACGCGAAGATGGTCGAGGCGGTCGTGGGGCCCGGCCAGAAGATGTACAGCCAGCGCGGCGCGATGCTCGCGTACCGGGGCGACGTCTCGTTCACCCCGAACGTCCAGGGCGGCCAGGGCGGCCTGGGGTCGATGATCGGCCGGCGGCTGGCCGGCGAGGCGACCCCGCTGATGACCGTCGAGGGAAACGGCTTGGTGATGTTCGGCCACGGGGGGCACCACATCCAGGTGATCAACCTGGCCGGCGACACCCTCTGCGTGGAGGCCGACCGGCTGCTCGCCTTCGACGGAACACTCCAGCAGGGCACCCTTTTCATGGGGTCGCAGGGCGGGGTGATGGGCATGGTGCGCGGCCAGATGACCGGGCAGGGCCTTTTCACGACGACGCTCAAGGGTCACGGAGCGGTCGCCGTGATGGCCCACGGCGGGGTCGTCGAGCTGCCGATCACGCCCGGGAGGCCGGTGCACGTGGACCCGCAGGCGTACGTCGCCCACCACGGGGACGTGACCAACAAGCTGTCCACCGCGCTCGGCCTGCGCGACATGGTGGGACGCGGTTCCGGTGAGGCGTTCCAGCTGGAGCTCAGCGGCAACGGAGCGGTGTACGTCCAGGCGTCGGAGGAGAAGCTGTGAGCACGCCGGTGGTATTCGACCCGATGACGCTGCCGTCGGACGACAACGTCAACGCGTACACCTTCTGCGTGGAGCTCAAGGGGAGCCAGTGGTTCCTGCAGAAGGGCAAGATGATCGCCTACTACGGGCAGATCGACTTCAACGGCATCGGGCACGGGCGCTTCGAGCGGCTGATCCGTACGAGCTTCCACTCGCCCCTGCACGCGAGCGACTGGGTGGTGGCCGAGGGCAGCGGCAAGATGCTGCTCGCCGACCGGGCCTTCGACGTCAACTCCTTCGACCTGGAGGACGGCAACCTGACGATCCGCGCCGGCAACCTGCTGGCCTACCAGCCGACGCTGGCGCTGAAGCAGTCGATCGTGCCCGGTTTCCTGACCCTGATCGGTACGGGGAAGTTCGTGGCCGCGTCCAACGGGCCGGTGGTCTTCATGGAGCCGCCGCTGCGGGTGGACCCGCAGGCGCTGGTGGGGTGGGCGGACTGCCCCTCACCGTGTCACCACTACGATCACGGCTACATGAAGGGCGTGATGGGCGGGCTGCGCTCGCTGACCGGGATCGGCGGCACCTCGGGCGAGGAGCACCAGTTCGAGTTCGTCGGGGCGGGTACGGTCCTCCTCCAGTCGACCGAGCTGCTGATGCCCGAGCAGGCGACGGGCGCGGTCCCGCACGAGCCGGGTGTGCCGGGAGGCGGGCCCGGGGGCGGCGGTCAACACGGCTCCACACCCCGCATGCCCGGACAACTGGGGGACCTCCAGCGTCGCTTCGGGCTGTGAACGGTAGTCTGCGGAGTGTGACGTCGGCAGGCGCGTGCGCGGGGTCACACTCCCAGACTTCGTCCGGCTTTCAACATCTTAGGTAGAATCCATACATGGAGACCGAGACGGCCACCCGCTGGCTGACCGATGCGGAGCAGTGCGCCTGGCGCACCCACCTTGACGTCAGCAGGCTGCTGACGCATCAGCTGGAGAAGGACCTCCAGCCGTTCGGCCTGACGATGAACGACTACGAGATCCTGGTCAACCTCTCCGAGTCGGACGACCAGCGCATGCGGATGAGCGATCTCGCCTCCGCCACGCTGCAGTCCAAGAGCAGGCTCTCGCACCAGATCACCCGCATGGAGAACGCCGGACTGGTCCGGCGGGAGCACTGCGAGTCGGACCGCCGTGGGCTGTTCGCGGTCCTCACGGAGCTGGGCGGCGAGACGATGCGCAAGGTCGCGCCGCACCACGTCGAGTCGGTGCGCAGGCACTTCATGGACCTGCTCTCCCCGGAGGAGCTCGCCGGACTGCACGCGGCGCTGACCCCGATCGCGGAGCATCTGCGCGGCCGGCGCGGCAAGCCGTAGCGCTGACCGCTCTCAGCCTTCGCCGGCCGCCGGCTCCTGCCCGGCCCCGGTCCGGCCCGGCAGCCGCAGGGTGAAGAGCGCGCCCCCGCCCGGCGCCGAACCCACCGTGAGCGTGCCTTCGTGCCTGGATGCCACGTCTCGGGCGATGGCCAGGCCGAGCCCGGCCCCGCCGTCGTCGCGGCTGCGGGCGTCGTCGAGCCGTACGAAGCGCTCGAAGATCCGGTCCCGTTCGGCCTCGGGGACGCCTGACCCGTCGTCGGTGACCTCCACGAGCACGTCACCCCGGTCCCCCCTCACCGAGACGGCGACCATGCGCTCCGCGTGACGCTCGGCGTTGTCCAGGAGATTGCCGACCACCCGGGCCAACTGCCCTCGCGAGCCGCTGACTTCGAGCTGCCCGGCAGCCGCCACGGACACCTCCGGCGGGATCCGGTCGGCCGCGCGCTGGGACACCTCCTCGCGGACCAGGGCGCCCAGGTCGACCGGCGTGCGCCCCGGCCGCTCCCCCGCGTCCAGCCGGGCGAGCAGCAGCAGGTCGGCGGCCAGCACCTGGAGCCGTACGGTGTCGGCGACCGCGCCGGGCACGTCCAGGAGCTCCGGGTGGGCCGCGCCCACCTCCAGCTGGGTGCGGAGCGAGGCGATCGGGCTGCGCAGCTCGTGCGAGGCGTCGGCGACGAAACGCCGCTGCCGGTCGACCGAGGCCTCCAGCACGGTCAGGGTCTCGTTGGTCGTGCGGGCGAGCCGCGCGATCTCGTCCCGCGAGTCCGGCTCGGGCACACGGCGGCCGAGGTCCTCCGACGCGGTGATCGCGGCCAGTTCCTGGCGGATGCCCTCGACCGGGCGCAGTGCCCGCCGTGTGACCAGCCAGGTCACCCCGGCGACGACGAGCAGCATGAGAGGCAGCCCGGTCAGCATGGAGTTGCGTACGGTGGTCACGGCCTCCTGCTCCGCGGCGAGCGGGGCGCCCGCGTGGACGGTCAGGGTGACGTCCTGGTCCGTGGTCGCCTCGACGGCGGCGAAGCGGTAGTCCGCCGCCTCTCCCCCGACGGTCGCCGTGCCGTTCGCGAAGTCCGGCGGATCGGAGGAGACCTCGCCGCGCGCCGGGTCGTTCCCGTCGTCGTCGTCATCGTCGTCGTCCGGGCTCGGGGCCGGCGCCGGGGGAGCCGGTACGACCTGCGCCGTGCCCGTCCCCGAGATGGCCTCCAGGTCCTTCGACACGGCCACGACGCGTCCCGCCTCGTCGGTCACCTGGACGGGGTGGGTGTCCTCGTCGCCGAGCTCCAGGTCCCCGTACGCCACGCCCAGGGCCAGCTCCCCGGCCACCTCACGCGCCGCCACCTCGGCCTCCAGGCCCGCCCGGTCGGTCAGGTTGCCGCGCAGCACCGTCAGGACGGCCAGCCCCGCGACCGTCAGGGCGACGGCGACGACCAGGGTGGCGCCCAGGGCGGCCCTCGCCCGTACGGACCTCACAGCGCCTCCAGCCGGTAGCCCGCGCCCCGGACCGTACGGATCGACGCGGCGCCGAGTTTGCGGCGCAGGGTGCTGATGTAGACCTCGACGATGTTCGGGTCGCCGTCGTAGGCGAAGTCCCAGACGTGCTCCAGGATGTCCGCCTTGCTGACCACCTCGCCCGCCCGCCGCACGAGCTGTTCCAGGACGGCGAACTCCTTCGCCGTCAGGGTGACTTCGTCGTCACCCCGGTGGACCCGGCGGGCGGCGGTGTCCATCCGCAGCGTGCCGGCGGTCAGCACGGGCGAGGCGGAGCCGCCGCGGCGGCGCAGCAGCGCCCTGACCCGGGCCACGAGCACGACGTACGAGAACGGCTTGGTGAGGTAGTCGTCGGCGCCCGTGTCGAGGCCCTCCGCCTCGTCGTACTCCCCGTCCTTCGCGGTCAGCATCAGGATCGGCATCTCGTGCCCCGCGGCGCGCAGGGCGGCACAGACCCGGTAGCCGTTCATCCCGGGCAGCATGATGTCGAGGATCACGAGGTCGTGGACGCCCTGGCCGGCCAGGTGCAGGCCCTCCAGGCCGTCGTGCACGACGTCGACGGCGAAGCCCTCGGCGGTGAGTCCCCCCGCGAGGGACGTCGCGAGACGCTTCTCGTCCTCCACGATCAACAGGCGCATGTGGACAGCTTCCCAAACCGAACCTGAAGACGTCTTCAGGTGGCTTCAGCCTGCGTTCAGCATCGCCGGGCCAGTGTGGTTCCCGTCGCACCGCACATCCCCTCAGGGAGGAACACCATGAAGCGCAACATCGCCATCGCCACCGTCACCGCGGCCGTGCTCGTCGGCGGCGGGCTCGCCACGACCGCCGCCTTCGCGGACTCCGGCAACGACAGGCAGGACGACCGGACGGCCGCCGCCGACCGCGCCGACGGGAGTGCCGCGACCGCCGGGAACACCGGCACGGCCGGGAAGGCGGGGACGGGGACGACCGGGCGTGCCGGCCTCGACGAGGCGGTCGCCGCCGCGGTGAAGGCCGTCCCCGGTACGGTCACCGGGGCCGAGCTGGACGATGACGACGACGACAGCGCCCGTACCGTCTGGGAGCTCGACGTCTACGGCAGCGACAAGGTCTGGCACGACGTGGACGTGGACGCGCGGAACGGCAAGGTCCTGTCCGACCGCGAGGACGACGACAACGACGACCGTGACCGGCACGCGCCCCGCTCCGCGGCCGTGTCCCTGGACGCGGCGGTGAAGGCGGCGCTCGCCACGCAGCCCGGCACGGTGACGTCGGTGGACCTGGACGACGACGATGACGACGACAACGGCAAGCGCGGTGCGCTGCGCTGGGACGTCGATGTCAAGGGCAAGGGCGGCAAGACCCACGAGCTGCACGTCGACGCGAAGAGCGGCAAGGTCACCGTGGACCAGGACGACGACGACAACGACGACGACGCGGATGACAGGGACGACAGCAACGACGACGACTGATCCCCGCACCAGGGCGCGGTCCGTCCGGTACCGCCCGAGGAGGCGTGCCGGGCAGGAACCGCCCCGCCGACGGGCGGGAGGGAAGCCGGACCCCGCACACGGGGGCGGGCCCCGGCGTTCTCGCGACGCGGACGCTCCGCGGTCCGGCGGCGTTTCCCGGGCGGCCCGCACGCCGCCCGGGAAACGTCAGTTGACGCCGGTGAGTCCCGCGACCAGCTCGTCCGCCGCCGCGTACGGGTCGAGGCCGCCGGCCACGATCCGTTGTGCGAGGGCGTCCAGCCGGCGGTCGCCGTGCAGATCGGCGATCCGTTCACGGAGCGCGGTGACGGCGATCGTCTCCACCTCACGGGCCGCACGCGCGGTGCGCCGCTCGGCCAGGACGCCGTGCTCCTCCATCCACGCCCGGTGCTTCTCGAGGGCCTCGACGACCTCGTCGATGCCCTCGCCCCGGGCGGCGACCGTCTTCACGATCGGCGGCCGCCAGTCGCCGGGCCCCCGGGACTCCCCCAGGCCCAGCATGTGGTTGAGCTCGCGGGCGGTGGCGTCCGCGCCGTCCCGGTCGGCCTTGTTGACGACGTAGACGTCGCCGATCTCCAGGATTCCGGCCTTCGCCGCCTGGATGCCGTCGCCCATGCCGGGGGCGAGGAGGACGACGGAGGTGTCGGCCTGGGAGGCGATCTCCACCTCCGACTGGCCGACCCCCACCGTCTCCACGAGGATCACGTCGCAGCCCGCCGCGTCCAGCACCCGGATCGCCTGCGGGGCCGACCACGCGAGGCCGCCCAGATGACCGCGGGTGGCCATCGAGCGGATGTAGACGCCCGGGTCCGAGGCGTGCTCGGACATCCGGACCCGGTCCCCCAGGAGCGCGCCGCCGGAGAACGGCGACGACGGGTCGACGGCCAGGACCGCGACCCGTCTGCCGGCCTTCCGGTAGGCGGAGACCAGCGCCGAGGTCGAGGTGGACTTGCCGACACCCGGCGATCCGGTCAGGCCCACGACGTAGGCGCGGCCCGCGAGCGGTGCCAGGGCCGCCATCACCTCGCGCAGCTGCGGCGAGGCACCCTCCACCAGGGAGATGAGCCGGGCCACCGCACGCGGCCTGCCCTCCCGTGCCTGTTCGACCAGGGTGGGGACGTCCACCTTCACGCTCGGCCTCCTCGCTCGCCCGTACCGACTACTTGCCCGGTACGCGGATGATCAACGCGTCGCCCTGACCGCCGCCGCCGCAGAGAGCCGCCGCCCCGGTGCCGCCGCCGCGCCGCTTCAGCTCCAGCGCGAGGTGCAGCACCACACGGGCGCCGGACATGCCGATGGGGTGGCCGAGCGCGATCGCGCCGCCGTTGACGTTGACCTTGTCGGAGGTGACGCCGAGGTCCCTCATCGACTGGACCGCTACGGCCGCGAAGGCCTCGTTGATCTCGATGAGGTCGAGGTCCTCGACGCCGATGCCCTCCTTCTTCAGGGCGTGCCGGATCGCGTTGGACGGCTGGGACTGGAGCGAGTTGTCCGGGCCCGCCACGTTGCCGTGGGCACCGATCTCGGCGATCCAGTCCAGGCCGAGCTCCTCGGCCTTGGCCTTGCTCATGACGACGACTGCGGCGGCCCCGTCGGAGATCTGGGAGGCGGTGCCCGCCGTGATCGTGCCGTCCTTGGTGAAGGCGGGGCGCAGCTTCCCGAGGGACTCGGCGGTCGTCTCGGGGCGGATGCCCTCGTCCTTGGAGAAGAGGACCGCGTCGCCCTTGCGCTGCGGGATCTCGACCGGGGTGATCTCGGCCTCGAAGACGCCGTTCTTCTGTGCGGCGGCGGCGCGCTGGTGGGACAGCGCGCCGATCTCGTCCTGGTCGGCGCGGGCCAGGCCCAGGCGGGTGTTGTGCTTCTCGGTGGACTCGCCCATCGGGATGTTCTCGTAGGCGTCGGTCAGACCGTCGTACGCCATGGAGTCGAGCATCTCGATCGCACCGTACTTGTATCCCTCACGGGACTTCGGCAGCAGGTGGGGGGCGTTGGTCATCGACTCCTGGCCGCCGGCCACCACGACGTCGAACTCGCCGGCGCGGATCAGCTGGTCCGCGAGGGCGATCGCGTCGAGCCCCGACAGACACACCTTGTTGACGGTGAGCGCGGGGACGTTCAGCGGGATTCCGGCCTTGACCGCCGCCTGGCGTGCCGGGATCTGCCCTGCCCCGGCCTGGAGCACCTGGCCCATGATCACGTACTCGACCTGGTCGCCGCCGATGCCGGCCCGGTCCAGCGCCGCCTTGATGGCGACGCCGCCGAGGTCGGCTCCGGAGAAGCTCTTCAGCGAGCCGAGGAGCCGGCCCATGGGCGTCCGCGCGCCCGCGACGATCACTGAGGTGGTTCCGGTCGTTCCAGACATGAGGCGCAGCCCCTTGGATTGGTTGTGAACGAGGGTTTACCTGAATGTACTGAGCGGTACGGCGCCCGTCATCCGGCTGTCGGTGTGATCGCGCGCACGTTGCGTAACCATCCCCGGGGCGCTGCACTGGTTCCATGCTGACGCGAATCGACCACATCGGAATCGCTTGTTTCGACCTCGACAAGACGGTGGAGTTCTACCGCGCGACCTACGGCTTCGAGGTGTACCACTCCGAGATCAACGAGGAGCAGGGCGTCCGGGAGGCCATGCTGAAGATCAACGACACCTCGGACGGCGGGGCTTCCTACCTCCAGCTGCTCGAGCCGACCCGCGAGGACTCGGCCGTCGGCAAGTGGCTGGCGAAGAACGGCGAGGGCGTGCACCACATCGCCTTCGGCACCGCGGACGTCGACGGGGACGCCGCGGACATCCGCGGGAAGGGCGTACGGGTGCTGTACGACGAGCCCAGGACCGGGTCCATGGGCTCCCGGATCACCTTCCTCCACCCCAAGGACTGCCACGGTGTCCTGACAGAACTGGTCACCTCGGCGACGGAGCACTGACCCGGCCGGTACCCGGCCCGGTAGAGTGGGCGGTTCCGGGCCGGAGCCGGGTCGGGGCCGTGCCGCGTCCCCGCCTTTGATCTGTCACCATTCCCCGGGGGACCGCTCGCCGGCGAGCGGTACTCGTATGGAGAATTGCGACCAGGGTTGGGGTCTCCCCTGCTCGAACAGAGTTGAGAGCTCGGGGAAGGATGGGACCGCGCAGTGCGGGGCTACGAGAGCCAGCAGAGCCACCGAGCTGACGACGACCATCTCTCGCGGTTCGAAGCCAAGATGGACCGGCTGAAGACCGACCGCGAGAAGGCCGTCCAGCACGCCGAGGACCTCGGTTACCAGGTCGAGGTCTTGCGCGCCAAGCTGCACGAGGCGCGGCGCAATCTGGCGACGCGTCCCGCACACGACAGCGCGGACATCGGCTACCAGGCCGAACAGATGCTCCGTAACGCCCAGATCCAGGCCGACCAGATGCGTACGGACGCCGAGCGCGAGCTGCGTGAGGCCAGGGCGCAGACGCAGCGGATCCTGCAGGAGCACGCGGAGCACCAGGCGCGGCTCCAGGCCGAGTTGCACGCCGAGGCCGTGCAGCGGCGCCAGCGGCTCGACCAGGAACTGGCGGAACGCCGGCAGACCGTCGAGTCCCACGTCAACGAGAACGTCGCCTGGGCCGAGCAGTTGCGGGCCAGGACCGAGGCCCAGGCCCGCCGTCTCCTGGACGAGTCGCGCACGGAGGCCGAGCAGTCGCTGGCCGCCGCCCGTGCCGAGGCGGCCCGGCTCGCCGACGAGACCCGCCGGCGCCTCAACTCCGAGGCGGAGTCGGCTCGTGGCGAGGCCGAAGCCATGCTGCTGCGGGCCCGCAGGGATGCGGAGCGGCTCCTCGACGCCGCCTCCACGCAGGCCCAGGAGGCCACCAGCCACGCCGAGCGGCTGCGCTCGACGGCCACCACCGAGACCGAGCAGACACGGCAGCAGACCACGGAGCTGCACCGCGCCGCGGAACAGCGCACGCAGGAGGCCGAGACCCGGCTGCGCGAGGCCCGCCTGGAGGCCGAGAAGGTCCTCGCCGAGGCGAAGGAGGCCGCGGTCAAGCGGCTGGCCGGCGCCGAGTCGCAGAACGAGCAGCGCACCCGCACGGCCAAGTCCGAGATCGCCCGGCTGGTCGGTGAGGCCACGAAGCAGGCCGAGGCGCTCAAGGAAGAGGCCGAGCAGGCGCTCGCCGACGCCCGCGCGGAGGCCGAGAGGGTGGTCGCCGAGGCCGCCGAGAAGGCCCGCACACTGGCCGCCGAGGATGCCGCGGCCCAGCTCGCGAAGGCGGCCCGGAGCGCCGAGGAGGTCCTGACCAAGGCCTCCGAGGACGCCAGGTCGACCACCAGGGCGGCCGGCGAGGAAGCCGACCGGATCCGCCGCGAGGCCGAGGCCGAGGCGGACCGCCTGCGCGGTGAGGCCGCCGAGCAGGCCGACCAGCTCAAGGGCGCCGCCAAGGACGACACCAAGGAGTACCGGGCCAAGACCGTCGAGCTGCAGGAGGAGGCGCGCCGGCTCCGCGGCGAGGCCGAGCAGCTGCGCTCCGAGGCCGTGGCCGAGGGCGAGCGGATCCGTGGTGAGGCCCGCCGCGAGGCCGTCCAGCAGCTCGAGGAGGGTGCCCGCACCGCCGAGGAGCTGCTCAACGAGGCCAAGGCCGACGCCGAGGAGCTCCGGACCTCCGCGGGCACCGAGAGCGAGCGGGTCAGGACCGAGGCGGCCGAGCGCGCGGCCACCCTGCGCAAGCAGGCCGAGGAAGCGCTGGAACGCAGCCGCGCCGAGGCGGAGAAGCTCCGCGCGGAGGCCGAGGAGCAGGCCACCGCCCTGACCGCCGCCGCGGAGGCGGCGGCCGAGGCGCTGCGCGAGGAGACCGAGCGCGGGATCGAGGCCCGCAAGGCCGAGGCGGCCGAGGAACTGGCCCGGCTGCACGCCGAGGCCGCGTCCCGGGTCGCCGCGGCGGAGGAGGCGCTCGGCGAGGCGCGTACGGAGGCGGAGCGGATCCGCCGCGAGACGAGCGAGGAGTCGGAGCGGCTGCGCGCGGAGGCGGCCGAACGGGTCCGTACGCTCCAGGAGCAGGCCACGACGGAGGCCGAGCGCCTGCGTACCGAGGCCGCCGGCGACGCCGCGCGGTCCCGCGCCGAGGGTGAGTCCGTCGCGGTGCGGCTGCGCAGCGAGGCAGCGGCCGAGGCGGAGCGGCTGAAGAACGAGGCCCAGGAGAGCGCCGGCCGGATCCGCTCCGAGGCCGCGGCCGCCGCCGAGCGGGTCGGCACGGAGGCCGCCGAGGCCCTGGCCGCCGCCCAGGAGGAGGCCGACCGACGCCGCCGTGCCGCCGAGGAGGTACTCGACTCCGCCCGCGCCGAGGCGGAGCAGGAGCGGGAGCGCGCACGCGAGCAGAGCGAAGAGCTCCTGGCCTCCGCCCGCAAGCGGGTCGAGGAGGCCCAGGCCGAGGCCCAGCGGCTGGTCGAGGAGGCGGAGAGCCGGGCCACCGAGCTGGTCACGGCCGCCGAGCAGACCGCCCAGCAGGTGCGGGACTCCGTCGCCGGACTGCAGGAGCAGGCCGAGGAGGAGATCACCGGGCTGCGGTCCGCGGCCGAGCACTCGGCGGAGCGGACGAGGACCGAGGCGCAGGAGGAGGCGGACCGGGTCAGGTCCGACGCCTACGCCGAGCGCGAGCGGGCCACCGAGGACGCCAACCGCATCCGTCGGGTCGCGCACGAGGAGTCGGAGGCCGCCAAGACCCTGGCCGAGCGGACCGTGTCCGAGGCCATCGCCGAGTCGGAGAAGCTGCGCTCGGACACATCGGAGTACAGCCAGCGGGTCCGCACGGAGGCGTCCGACGCCCTGGCGTCGGCGGAGCATGACGCCTCGCGCGCCCGCGCCGAGGCCCGTGAGGACGCCAACCGGATCCGTTCGGAAGCGGCGGCTCAGGCCGACCGGCTCATGGCCGAGGCCACGAGCGAGAGCGAGCGGATCCGCACCGAGGCCACCGAGCAGTCGGAACGCTTCGTCGGCGAGGCGACCGACGAGGCGGAGCGGTTGCGCGCGGAGGCGGCGCAGACCGTCGGTTCGGCCCAGGAGCACGCGGCCCGCACCCGCGAGGAGTCGGAGCGGCTGCGCGCCGACGCCGAGTCCGCGGCGGAGCAGCTTCGCGCTGAGGCCCGGCAGGAGGCGGACCGGCTGCTGGACGAGGCGCGCGAGGCCGCGGCGAAGCGCCGCGCCGACGCCGCCGAACAGGCCGACCAGCTCGTCAACAAGGCCCAGGAGGAGGCGCTGCGCGCCGCCACCGAGGCCGAGGAGCAGGCCGACCGGATGGTCGGAGCGGCCCGCAACGAGGCCGTCCGGATCACCTCCGAGGCGACGGTCGAGGGCAACACCCTGGTGGAGCGGGCCCGCACGGACGCGGACGAACTGCTCGTCGGCGCCCGCCGGGACGCCACCGCCACCCGGGAGCGGGCGGAGGAGCTCAGGGCCCGGGTCGAGAGCGAGGTCGAGGAGCTGCACGAGCGCGCCCGGCGCGAGACCTCCGAGCAGATGAAGACCGCCGGCGAGCGCGTCGACAAGCTGATGAAGGCGGCGACGGAACAGCGGGCGGAGGCCGAGGCGAAGGCCAAGGAGCTGTTGTCGGACGCGAATTCGGAGGCGAGCAAGGTCCGTATCGCCGCCGTGAAGCGCGCCGAGTCGCTCCTCAAGGAGGCCGAGACCAAGAAGGCCGAGCTGACCCGGGTCGCCGAGAAGCTGCGTGCGGACGCCGAGGCCGAGGCGACGCAGATCGTCGAAGAAGGCCGTCGTGAGCTGGACCTCCTGGTCCGCAGACGCGAGGACATCAACACGGAGATCTCCCGTGTCCAGGACGTCCTGGAGGCGTTGGAGTCTTTCGAGGCTCCGGGCGGAACGGGCAAGGCCTCGGGCGGCGGCGCGGGGGGCGTCAAGGCGGGGGCGGCGGCGGGCAACCGGTCGGGCGGCAAGGCGTCGGACGGGTAGCCGCTCACGCACTTCGCCATGAACATTCAACCCTTCGGGTCGCAAGCACTCCGGGGGTCAGCCACTCAAAAGGGGTGTCATTCTCCATATCAAAGCGGCATCTTCACGTTGACACGCCGCTTCGGCCCCTAGGATTCCCTCTAACACCTCACCGGTCTCATTCGACAGGAACCCCATGAGCGACCCTTCCTCCCCCTTCGGCTTCGAGCTCGTGCGACGTGGATACGACCGCGGTCAGGTGGACGACCGCATTACCAAACTCGTCGCCGACCGTGACAGTGCTCTCGCCCGTATCACCTCTCTGGAAAAGCGCATCGAGGAGCTCCACCTCGAGACGCAGAACGCCCAGGCCCAGGTCAACGACGCCGAGCCGTCGTACGCCGGGCTCGGCGCACGCGTCGAGAAGATCCTCCGCCTCGCCGAGGAGGAGGCGAAGGACCTGCGTGAGGAGGCCCGCCGCGCGGCCGAGCAGCACCGCGAGCTGGCCGAGTCGGCCGCCCAGCAGGTGCGCAACGACGCGGAGACCTTCGCCGCGGAGCGCAAGTCGAAGGCCGAGGACGAGGGCGTTCGCATCGTCGAGAAGGCCAAGGGCGAGGCGAGCACGCTGCGCACCGACGCCCAGAAGGACGCCCAGCAGAAGCGCGAGGAGGCGGAGGCCCTCTTCGAGGAGACCCGCGCCAAGGCCGCCCAGGCCGCCGCGGACTTCGAGACGAACCTCGCCAAGCGCCGCGAGCAGTCGGAGCGCGATCTCGCGTCCCGTCAGGCGAAGGCCGAGAAGCGTCTCGCGGAGATCGAGCACCGCGCGGAGCAGCTCCGCCTGGAGGCCGAGAAGCTCCGCACGGACGCCGAGCGCCGGGCCCGCCAGACGGTGGAGACGGCTCAGCGTCAGGCCGAGGACATCGTGGCGGACGCGAACGCCAAGGCCGACCGGATCCGCAGCGAATCGGAGCGCGAGCTCGCGGCGCTCACCAACCGCCGCGACTCGATCAACGCCCAGCTGACCAACGTCCGCGAGATGCTGGCGACGCTGACGGGTGCCGCGGTCGCCGCCGCCGGCTCCCCCGCGGAGGACGAGTCCACCCGCGGGGTCCCCGCCCAGCAGACCCGCTGAGCGACGGCACGTACATCAGCTGTACCCCCTTTGCGCGCCCGGTTCCACTCTGTGTGGCGCCGGGCGCGCGGCCGTTCTAGCGTGAGCGCATGATCGAGCTCGACGGCCTCACCAAACGCTTCGGCAACAAGGTTGCCGTCGACCATCTGTCATGCCGGGTCAGCCCCGGCATGGTGACGGGATTCCTCGGCCCGAACGGCGCGGGCAAGTCCACGACCATGCGGATGATGCTCGACCTCGACAACCCGACCAGCGGTACGGTGCGGATCGACGGCCGCCACTACCGCGACCTCCAGGAGCCGCTCAAGCACATCGGGGCGCTCCTGGACGCCAAGTCGATGCACGGTGGGCGCAGCGCGTACAACAACCTTTTGTGCCTCGCCCAGAGCAACCGCATCCCGGCGAGCCGGGTCTCCCACGTGCTGGACACGGTCGGGCTGAGCGCGGTGGCGAAGAAGAAGTCCAAGGGCTTCTCCCTCGGCATGGGCCAGCGGCTGGGCATCGCGGCCGCGCTGCTCGGGGATCCCGAGATCCTGATGTTCGACGAGCCCGTCAACGGTCTGGACCCCGAGGGCATTCACTGGATCAGAAATCTGATGAAGGCCCTCGCGGCGGAAGGCCGGACGATCTTCGTCTCCTCCCATCTGATGAGCGAAATGGCCCTCACCGCGGATCATCTGATCGTCATCGGGCAGGGCAAGCTGCTCGCGGACACCTCGATGGCCGACTTCATCCGTGAGAACTCCCGCAGCTTCGTGCGGATGCGCTCCCCGGAACAGGAGCGCCTGCGTGATCTGCTGCACGCGGAGGGCGTCGTGGCGGTCGAGTCGGGCAACGGCTCGCTGGAGATCGACGGCGAGGGCCCTGAGCGGCTGGGTGAACTCGCCGGCCGGAACGGGATCGTGCTGCACGAGCTCAGTGCCCAGCGGGCCTCCCTGGAGGAGGCGTTCATGCAGATGACCGCGGGCTCCGTCGAGTACCACGCGCACTCCGAACGCGAGGGAGCCGAGCCCCCACCGCCGGTGGGCCCGCACTGGGGCGACCAGTGGAACCAGCAGCAGGCCGGCGAAGCCACGGCCGACGTCCGTACGAAGGGGGTGTGACAGCGATGGCATCGGCTCCCGCGGTCCTGAATTCCGAGTGGACCAAGATCCGTACGGTCTCCTCGACCATCTGGACGCTGATCTCCGCGTTCGTCGTCACCGTCGCCCTGGGCGCGGCTCTGAGCGCCCTGCTGAACAGCCAGTTCGACGACCTCTCCGCCGCCGAGCGGGCCACCTTCGACCCGACGTTCGTGAGCTTCTCCGGGATGGTCCTGGGTCAGCTGGCGATGGTCGTCTTCGGGGTCCTGGTGGTGGGTACGGAGTACAGCTCGGGCATGATCCGCACCTCGCTCGCGGCCGTGCCGCAGCGCGGTTCGTTCCTCTTCAGCAAGATCGCGGTTGCGGGCGTCCTGGCCCTGGTGGTCGGGCTGGCCACCAGCTTCGTCACCTTCTTCCTCAGCCAGGCCCTGCTCGGCGACCGCGGCACCGACCTCGGCGCGGAGAACGTGCTGCGCGCGGTCTTCGGCGGCGGCGTCTACATGGGCCTGATCGCGGTCTTCTCGATGGGCGTGGCCACGATGCTGCGCAGCTCCATGCTGTCGCTGGGCATCCTGATGCCGTTCTTCTTCCTCGTCTCGCAGATCCTCTCGGCGGTCCCGGGCGCGAAGAGCGTCGCCCGCTACTTCCCCGACCAGGCCGGCTCCAAGATCATGCAGGTGGTCCCGGACGCCATGAACAGTGACCCGGCGCCGTACGGGCCGTGGGCCGGGCTCGGAATCATGGCGCTGTGGGTGGTGGCGGCGCTGATCGGCGGCTACCTCGTACTGAAGAAGCGGGACGCCTGAGCGGCGCCCGGGACACCGACGCTCCGCGGAACGGCTTGGCCGGAACCACCTGCGGCTGGTTATCCTCCTAACTCTTACGGGGGCGCGCGGCCGAGGCCTGGGCCCCGACGACAGATAAGTCGATGGGGCTGGAGAATGATCGAGGCAGTCGGCCTGACCAAGCGCTACGGCGCGAAGACGGCCGTGCACAACCTTTCCTTCCAGGTGCGGCCCGGGGCCGTGACGGGGTTCCTCGGTCCCAACGGGTCGGGCAAGTCCACCACCATGCGCATGATGCTCGGCCTGGACCGGCCGACGTCCGGACATGTGACGATCGGCGGCCACGCCTTCCGCAGCCTTCCCAACGCCCCGCGCCAGGTAGGGGCGCTGCTCGACGCCAAGGCCGTGCACGGCGGGCGCAGCGCCCGTAACCACCTGCTGTGCCTGGCCCAGCTGGCGGGCATCCCCGCGGCCCGGGTGGACGAGGTCCTCGGCGTCGTCGGGCTCCAGGACGTCGCGAAGAAGCGGTCCAACGGCTTCTCCCTCGGCATGGGCCAGCGGCTCGGGATCGCGGCGGCGCTGCTCGGCGACCCCCAGGTGCTGCTCTTCGACGAGCCGGTCAACGGGCTCGACCCCGAGGGCATCCTCTGGGTCCGCAACCTGATGAAGCAGCTGGCCTCGGAGGGCCGCACGGTCTTCGTCTCCAGCCACCTGATGAGCGAGATGGCTCTCACCGCCGATCACCTGATCGTGATCGGCCGCGGACAGCTGCTCTCCGACATGAGCATCAAGGACTTCATCTCCGCCAACTCCGCGGACTTCGCGCGGGTGCGGACCCCCGCCGACCGTCCGGAGGAGCGGGAGAAGCTGACCGCCTCGCTGACGAAGGCGGGTGGCGGGGTCATGCCGGAGCCGGACGGGGCCCTGCGCGTCACCGGGCTGCCGCTCTCCCGGATCAGTGATCTGGCCCACGCGTCGGACGTCCGGCTGTGGGAGCTCTCGCCGCACCAGGCGTCGCTCGAGGAGGCGTACATGCGGATGACGCAGGGCGCCGTGGACTACCGCTCGACGACGGACGCCAAGGAAGGGCTCCAGCTGCCGCCACCCGGCTACGGGCAGCCCGGCTTCGAGGGCTACGGGCAGCCCGGGCACGCGCCCCAGCCTCCACCGGAGGTCCCGCAGCAGGGCTGGTACGCACCGCCGCCCCCGGGACAGAACCCGTACGCCGTCACACCGGCACCCGCCCCCACGGCCACCCCCGACCGGACCGAGCGCAAGACCAGCGAGGACTCCCGATGACGATGCCCCCGCCGCAGGCGCAGACGCCCCCACAGGCGCACCAGGCGCCTCAGCAGCCGCAGTCGCAGCAGCAGGGCTGGAACGGCCCCGTCGGGCAGTACGCCTCACCGATCCCCGTGCGCACCCCCGGCCTGGGTGACGCGATCGCCTCCGAGTGGACGAAGATCCGGTCCGTGCGCTCCACGATGTGGACGCTCGGCGTGATGATCGTGCTGCTGATCGGCATCGGACTGCTCACCGCATTCGCCGTGAGCGTGTCGGACGCCCCCATGGACGACACCCCCGTGCTGAGTCTCGGCTTCTTCGGCGTGCTGCTCGGTTCGATCTGCGTGATCACTCTCGGAGTGCTGACCATCGCGTCCGAGTACGGCACCGGAATGATCCGTACGACGCTGACCGCGTGCCCGAGCCGGGCGCGGATGCTGATCGCGAAGTCGATCGTCTTCTTCCTGCTCGCCTTCACCATCACCACGGTGACCACCGGAGTCGTCGGCGTCCTGCAGACGGCCATGCTCGACGGCGCCACCCCCGACACCGGCTTCTGGGTGCGCTCCACCGTCGGGGTCGGCCTCTACGTCGCCACGCTCGGGCTGCTGTCGCTCGCGCTCGGCACCGTCATCCGGCACTCGGCTGGCGCCATCACGATCATGATCGCGGTGGTGCTGCTCCCGCTCGTGCTGGCGATGTTCATGTTCTCGCCGACGCTGGCCGGTGTGCAGGAGGCGCTCTTCGAGTACTCGATCCCCAACCAGCTCGGCGCGATGTACGACACGTCGGTGACGGTATCGGGGCCGACCGGCTGGGAACCGCTGTGGATCATCCTCGGCGTGACCGCGGTGGCCATGGCGGGCGCCTTCGCGTCGCTGGATCGGCGGGACGTCTGACGACTCAGTGACGCGGGGCGTTCCTGGACCGCTGCACCCGTGTGGTGCGGCGGTCCCTCGCGTTCCAGCAGGCCTTGTGCCAGTGCCTGCGGTCGTCGATCCCCCCGAACTCGGGCCAGGCGACGAGGTGCGGGACCCCGGACGGGATCTCCTGGTCGCAGCCGGGGCAGCGGTAGCGCTTGCCCGCCGCGCTCGCGCCGCTCACCGGGCGTACCGACCACTCCTCGCCCTGCCAGCTCTCCGTGGCCCCTCCCCCGCCGTACCGCCCGGCCTGCTCTCGTGCGTTGCCGATGGGGCTCTCGCCGCCTCGGGGGCGGTTGCGGCGCGGGGACACGGGACACCTCACGGGGCGGCGGTTCGGGCAGATCGTTCCGTCCAGCCTAGAGGCATCGGCCGGGGGCCGGCGGCGCCTGAGGCCGGTGAGCAGCGGCGGGGCGAGTGGGTTACCGGAAAATCGCAACAACTTCGCCGTGGACCGTGCCTTTGGCACGTGTCAGACGTTGTTGCCGGTGGAGGGGGACAGCCGCGTCGGCCGTAAGGAGGCACAAGGCGATGCGCGTAGGAACGTTCGTACTGGCAGCCCAGTTCCCGGGACAGGGGCAGGGCGAGGCCCTGCACCGAGCCGTCAGATCCGCGGAGGTCGCGGAGGAGTCGGGACTCGAATGCGTCTGGCTGGCGGAACACCACTTCGTGCCGTACGGGGTGTGCCCGTCCGCCACGACACTGGCCGCGCTGCTGCTCGGCCGCACCCGCAGGATCCGCGTGGGCACGGCGGTGAGCGTGCTGCCGAACCAGCACCCGGTCATGCTCGGCGAGCAGGCCGCGCTGCTGCATCTGACGAGCGGCGGGCGCTTCTCCCTCGGGGTGGGGCGTGGTGGCCCCTGGGTCGACCTGGAGGTGTTCCAAGGAGGCCTCGAGGCGTACGAGAAGGGCTTCCCCGAGGCGTTGGCACTGCTGCTCGACTGGCTGGACAAGCCCCGGGTGGCGGGGAGCGGGGGGCGCTTCGGCTTCCGCGAGGTGGCCGTCGTACCCCGGGCCGACGAGCTCCTCGGTGACGGTCCGGCCGGGCCGGAGGTGATCGTCGCGTGTACGTCGCCGAAAAGCGTGGAACTCGCCGCTGAGAAGGGTTTGCCGATGCTCCTCGGGATGCATTGCGGCGACGAGGAGAAGGCCGGCATGGTCGCTCTGTGGCGATCGGCCGCCCGGGCGGCCGGTCAGCCGGCGGAGGTCGTGGAGCGGGTAGCACATGTGTCCGCGGGGGTGGCCCAGATCGCCGACCGCCCGGCGGACGCCGTCGAGACACTCGTGAAGGCCATGCCCGGCTGGCTGCGCCAGGGGCTCGACGCCCATGTGACGGTCGACGGCCGCCACCGGGTGATGCGGGACCCCGTCGCGTACACGGAGTTCCTCTGCGGTCTGCATCCGGTGGGCACGCCCCGTCTCGCCGCGGACCGGCTGGCGGCCACGGCGGAGCGCACGGGCATCACCCGCTTCGCCCTCATGGTCGAGGGGTCGGGCGATCTCGCGGCGACGGAGACGAATGTGCAGCGGCTGGGGACAGAAGTGCTGCCGTTGCTGGAGTGACCCGTTCACGCCGGTGGTCCTGGTGGTGCGGTGGTACGGGAGCTGCCGCCCCGGAGCCAGTTGCACCTCCCGCGGCCCGAAGCGGCAGCAGAAGACTTCAGCAGTCCCGAAGTTCGGGCGACTGGTTGAGCAACTGGCCCCTCACCGAGGTGAATCGGGCCAGCCGCTCGTCGACCGAGGTGTCCAGCGGGAACACCGCCACGCGGTGGCAGTTCTGGAATGCCAGGCGCACTCCGAAGTGCCTCTGCAGCGCGCCGCGTATCGCATCACTCGCGAGCGCACGCAGCAGCTGACCACGTGCCTGCTCGTCCGGCGGGGGCGTCTGGTTGTCGGCGAACTGTCCGCCGTCGACCTTCAGCTGGGCCACCAGGGAGCTGATCATCTCCCATGCGTAGGGCAGGGAGGTCCGGACGCAGTCGACGAAGTCGGCTTCGTCGACCTCGCCTCGCTCGGCCTGTTCCAACAGCGCCGGTGAGACGTCGAGCGACATGGGTTCTCCTCTCGCGACCCCGACAGGTGGCCGGGGCCTTACGGGCAGGGCAGGGTGGCGACGCTGCGTAAACAGACGGCGACCTCCTGCTTCCACGGTAAGGGCGCAGTCCGGGCCGCACCAGGAGATTGGGAACACAACCGGCCAATAACGAACGGTCGCAAAGAGGGGCAAGCCAGCGCGGTGCCCGTCAAGGGGTCCTCGGGAGGCGTGCGGGAATCGCGTGGACCCCGGGTCGTCGAGTAGCGTTGCCGACCATGCGTCTCGTCATCGCCCGTTGCTCCGTCGACTACGCGGGCCGGCTCACTGCCCACCTGCCCTCCGCCCCCCGTCTGATCCTGGTGAAGGCGGACGGCAGCGTCTCGATCCACGCCGACGACCGGGCGTACAAACCTCTCAACTGGATGTCCCCGCCGTGCACCCTCAAGGAGGGCGCCGACGACAACGAGGGCGTCTGGACCGTGGTGAACAAAGCGGGCGAGAAACTGATCATCACGATGGAGGAAGTCCTCCACGACTCGTCCCACGAGCTGGGGGTCGACCCGGGCCTCATCAAGGACGGCGTGGAGGCGCACCTCCAGGAGCTGCTCGCCGACCGCATCGAGACGATCGGCGAGGGCTACACCCTGATCCGCCGCGAGTACCCCACCGCGATCGGTCCGGTCGACATCCTGTGCAGGGACGCGGACGGCGCGACGGTGGCCGTGGAGCTCAAGCGGCGGGGTGACATCGACGGCGTGGAGCAGCTGACCCGCTATCTGGAGCTGCTCAACCGGGACCCGCATCTGGCGCCGGTCCGCGGGGTGTTCGCGGCGCAGGAGATCAAGCCGCAGGCCCGGGTCCTGGCGACGGACCGTGGGATCGGGTGCCTGGTCCTCGACTACGACGCGATGCGCGGCATCGAGGACGACAAGCTGCGGCTGTTCTGACCGGGACTCCGTGACGCCGTACGGGCCCGGTCTCCGGGCCCGTACGGCGTTTAGCGCCCGGTCTCCGGGCCCGTACGGCGTTTAGCGTCCTCAGGCCGTCGTCGGCGAACCGGGGCCGTCCTCCGTCGCCGACGCGGTGACGGTCTCGGCCGGGCCGCTCGCCGAGTTGGAGGTCTCCGGCTCCGTCACGGTCTCCGTCGGCGTCGGCTCCGTCGGCGTCGGCTCGGTGGGCGTCGGCTCGGTGGGCGTCGGTTCGGTGGGCGTGGTCGGCGGCGTGGTCGGCGTCTTCGTCGGCGTCTTCGTCGGGGACGGGCTGTTCTGCGTCGGCGAGTCGCTGGGGCTGCCGCTCGACGGGGTGTCCGCTCCCGGACTCGTCGCGGGCTCCGAGGTGCCCGGGGACGGGGTGCCGCTCGGGGACGGGGTGGCGGTACCGGACGGACGGGTGGACTCGGAACCGCCGCCGGCCGTGCCGTCGCCGGTGCCCGGGTCGTCGGTCGGCTCGTCCGCGGAGAGGCCGTTCTCGCTGTCGTCCTCGTTCGCCGACTGTTCGGTCGTGACGTTCTGCCCCTCCGGCTCCTCGCTGCCCGATGTGGCGCCCAGCGTCACCACCGTGCCGAGCACGGCCGCCAGCAGGGCGCCCGCGCCCACGGCGACGAGGTTGCGCCGGGCTCCCCGGAGCACCCCCATCGGCCCGCCGGGAGCGACGGCGGGCGGTGGGCTCCGACGGGCGGCCGGGGTCGCGGACGTCTCGGTCTGCAGGGGGAAGAGGGGCTTGGTGGCCGGGATGCCTCCGGGGGGTGAGGCCGGCCCGTCGTGACGCGGGGCCGGTGCCTCCTCGCCCGCCGGGGTGCTGTGCAGCGGTTCGCCCGAGCGGTCCGCGACGAGTGCGAGCGCCCTGCGCCCGGCCACCGCACCGGCCTTGTCGGCGAGCGCCCCGCGCATGCCGACGGACGTCTCCAGTTCGGCCCGGGCCCGGTCCAGATGACCGGCACAGAGCGCGAGGACGCCCAACTCGTGGTGGAAGTACGCCTCTTCGGCCACCTCACCGGCGAGCCGCGCGGCCTCCTGGCCGGCCCTGAGGACCTTCTCCCAGGCTCCCCACTGCATCCCCGCGGCGAAGGCGGGAGCAGCGCTGCGGGCCAGCAGGACGGCCACGCTGGCCTGCCCTGCCGCCTCCCCGGGGACGAGCCGGGCCATCGAGGCGAGGAGGGCGTCGGCCTCGGCGACCGCGCGGTCCGGGGTGACGGACGGGTGTCCGGCCCACCAGGTGTAGTGCTGGGCGGCGCTGCGGGCGTGCGCGTCCGCGCTCTCGCCGTATCCGCTCGCCTCCAGCTGGGCCAGGACTCCGGCGGCCAGCCGGTAGCGGGGACCTGCCGGGGAGAGCATGCCGACGAGAGCCAGCTCGCCCAGGGCGGCATCGGCGTGGGTGTCCCCCACGAGCGCCGGCAGGTGCGCCTGGTGCGGCACCTCACCGCCGAGCGCGACGGCGAAGCGCAGCGTCTCGCGCGCGGCCTCGCTCAGCCGCGAGGCGAGCAGGGCGGCGGGCGCCGCGCCCTCCCCGAGGCTGGGCAGCGGAAGCACGGCCGGCTCGGCCCGGCCGAAGGGGGCGTCGGCCGGGTCGTCGTCGTAGCCGTCGTACGCGTCCTGGCCGGTCCGCAGGTCGTCGCGCTGGCGCAGCAGGGCACCGGCCTGGACGAAGCGCAGCGGCAGCCCCTCGGACTCGAACCAGAGGTCTCCCGCCCAGTTCGCCTCCTCGTCGGTGAGGGCGCGCTCCACGACGTGTTCCATGAGCTCGATGGAAGCGCTGCGGCCGAGACCGGTGAGCAGGACCTCGTCGAGGTTCGCCTCGGCCGCGGGCGCGGACACCTCAGGGGTCGTGGCGAAGAGGAACGCGCACTCCGGGGTGGCGTCGAGCAGTTCCTGGAGAGCGGCGCCGCCGAGCTCCAGGTCGTCGACGACGACGACGGCACCGATGCCGTGGACGAGCGCGAGGAGCCCTTCGCGGTCGGGCCGGTGCAGCGGAGCACGGTAGACGGCCTCGAACAGGCCGTACAGCAGCTCGGTGGCGGTCCGCTTGTAACCGGAGAGCCGTACGACCCCGTCCGGTGCCAGGTCCGCGCAGTCGGCGGCGACGGCGTCCAGGAGGGCCGTGCGGCCGGACCCGGCGGGCCCGGTGAGGCACACCGAACGCCCCCGCGCGAGCAGCCGCACCAGCCGCTCGCGCTCCTCCTGGCGTTCCAGGAGAGGCATCTGCGGCGCGGGCGGCCCCGGCGGTACGGGCGGCGCGGCGGCGCGCTCGCGCTCCACGCGCTGGGCGGCGGTGTGCCGTACGGGCGTGCCGGGCTGCTCCCCGGGCCGGCAGGGCTCGATCTCGCTGCCGTCGACCGGATTGACGGTGAGCAGGAGGTCGCCCGATATCAGCTGCACGGTGCGCGACTGCTGCGGTGTCTGGTGCCCGAAGTCGGGCGTCAGAGGGTCGCGGGACTGCCGTCGCCGCCCGCCGTCGTCACCGGAACGGTCGTCGCCGTACTCTTCCGGTCCCCGATTGGTCGGGTCCATCGTCAAAGTCCCCCAGACGCGCAGCGCGCGGTTGCCCCCTCCGGCCTCGCACGCCCGATGTCGCTCCCGGTCCGGTGTCCGCCAGTGGGTCCTAGTCGATCGGCAGACGGCCGAACCCTAAACCTTCGCACAGTATCCACGAACAGGTGGGGGGCCGCGCCGCCCCTGACATCACGTTCCTGTGAGGATTGTGCGTGTATCGCCGCCGCCCTCAGACACGTGGCAGGGAGTCCGCGGCGATCCCGCCCTCGATGGCCAGGATCCTGTGCAGCCTCGTCGCCACCAGCAGGCGCTGCATCTGCGGCGGCACCCCGCGCAGCACCAGGCGCCGGCCGGCACGGCCGGCTCTGCGGTGCGCGCCCATGATGACGCCGAGTCCGGTGGCGTCCCACGAGTCCAGCTCGGTCAGGTTCAGCACGAGGTCACCGGCTCCGTCGTCGACGGCCGAGTGCAGGACCGTACGGGCGTCCGCCGCGCTTCGGACGTCGAGGCGGCCCCCGACGGCCATCTCGGCGTGGTCGCCCCTGATGTGCATATGCGCTCCCCGGAAGTACTCCGCGTGGTCGGTCTGTCTCGATCTCTCTCTGCCTCTGCCACAACTGACTGCCGCAGCGACAGGGAAGTTGCCGTCTGTGAGCGAACCGATACCGAATTCACCCCGAGGGGTGAAGCAGCTCCGGCGGTGCCCGCTGGATCCGTGCGCCGGACGGCGCTCGGATACCGGGACCCCGGGTCTGACTGACGGCGCATCAGACCGGCCGGGGCCCCGGTTGTGATCAGTAGGTGTAGAAGCCCTGCCCGCTCTTGCGCCCGATGTCACCTGCGTCGACCATCCGGCGCATCAGTTCTGGAGCGGCGAACTTCTCGTCCTGGGACTCGGTGTAGATGTTGCCCGTGGCGTGCAGAAGGATGTCGACGCCGGTCATGTCGGCCGTCGCGAGCGGGCCCATGGCATGACCGAAGCCCAGCTTGCAGGCGGTGTCGATGTCCTCGGCGGAGGCGACGCCCGACTCGTACAGCTTGGCCGCCTCGACGACCAGCGCCGAGATCAGCCGGGTGGTGACGAAGCCCGCCACGTCGCGGTTGACGACGATGCAGGTCTTGCCCACGGACTCGGCGAACTCCCGTGCGGTGGCGAGGGTTTCGTCGCTCGTCTTGTAACCGCGCACCAGCTCGCAGAGCTGCATCATCGGGACCGGCGAGAAGAAGTGCACCCCGACGACCCGCTCGGGGCGCTCCGTCACGGCCGCGATCTTGGTGATCGGGATGGCGGAGGTGTTGGAGGCGAGGACGGCGTCCTCCCGCACGACCTTGTCGAGCGTACGGAAGATCTCGTGCTTGACCTCGAGCTTCTCGAAGACGGCCTCGACGACGACGTCCGCGTCGGCCACGGCGTCGAGGTCGGTGGTCGTGGTGATCCGGGCCAGCGCGGCCTCGGCGTCGGCCGCTTCCAGCTTGCCCTTGGCCACGAACTTGCCGTAGCTGGCCTCGATGCCGCCTCGCCCGCGGGCCAGGGCCTCGTCGGTGACGTCACGCAGCACGACGTCCCAGCCCGCCTGGGCGGAGACCTGCGCGATACCGGACCCCATGAGTCCGGCGCCGATGACGGCGAGCTTCCTGGCCACGTTCGCACCCCAATGCTTCTCAGTTGTTCGCATGCTCTCCGGCGGAGATTAGTACCCGTGAGGGGTCATGAGGCCGCGAAGAGATGCGCGTCACGTCTCACATGACGGACATCACACCGGCCGGCGTCACGTGGCGGCGCGTCGCGCGTAGTTGAGCACCTTCTCACCGAGGAGGTCCTCCATGTCGTCGAGCAGGACGAGCGCGTCACGCGAGACCTCGTCCGTCCCGCGTCCGGCGACCATCTCGCCACCGATGTACGCCATGAGCGTGCTGTGCACCCACGAGAGCTGACCGGCCACCAGAACCGGAGCGCGGTCACCGGGTTCCGCTCCGGCCTCCTCCCGCAGGGTCACCTCCAGGTGCAGCTGCGCCTCCTGGCCGATGTGCCAGAGCCGGGCCTTGAGGCTGTCGGCGCCCTCGATGACCCGCATGAAGCGCGCGTAGCCGTCCATGAGGCCGACGGTCGGCGAGACGCCCTCCACCTGGATCCGCAGCTCTCGCAGGACGGCGTCGGCGGCGGACTCCCGCTCCTCGCGGCCACGGACGTACCGCGAGAGCCTGTCGACGATGCCCCGGCTGCGGTCGAGGAAGAGATCCTCCTTGGCCGGGAAGTAGTTGTACACCGTGTTGACCGAGACGTCGGCGGCCTGGGCGATCTCGGCGATCGTGACCGCGTCGAAGCCCCGCTCCACGAAGAGCCCGGTGGCCACGTCCGAGAGGTGCTGCCTCGTCTGACGCTTCTTCCGCTCCCTCAGTCCCTCAGCCATGCACCCATCCTACGGATCCCATGGTGTCCCTGAAACTTTGGAGGCATTGCAATTTTTAAGTCACTCTGTTTTTCTGTTCGCCATGCCAATCATCAGCGCGTCCGGGCTCGCCCGGACCTTCACGGCCAGGACCGGGCCGGTGCACGCCGTGCGTTCGGTCGATCTGACCGTCATGCCGGGCGAGATCGTCGGCCTCCTCGGCCCCAACGGCGCGGGCAAGACCACCACGCTGCGGATGCTCACCACGCTGCTCGCCCCCACCGGCGGCGCGGCCACCGTCGCCGGCTGTGACCTGGCCGCGGACCCGGCCGGGGTCCGCGGGAAGTGCGGTTACGTCGCCCAGTCCGGCGGTGTGGACCCGCAGGTCACCGTGCGGGAGGAGCTGGTCACCCAGGGGCGGCTGTACCGGCTGAGCAAGGCCGACGCGATCGCGCGCACGGCCGAGCTCGCGGGGCAGCTCGGCCTCGGCGGCCTGCTCGACCGCAGGACCGCCGCGCTCTCCGGCGGCCAGCGCCGCCGCCTCGACATCGCGATGGGTCTGACCCACCGCCCGGCCGTGCTCTTCCTCGACGAACCGACCACCGGGCTCGACCCGGGCAGCCGGGAGGACCTGTGGGCCCTCGTCCGGGGGCTGCGGGACGACTTCGGCACGACGGTCGTGCTCACCACCCACTACCTCGACGAGGCCGACGCCCTCGCGGACAGGCTCGTCGTCGTCGACGGCGGGAGGGTCGTCGCCGAGGGCGCCCCGGCCGCCCTCAAGACGGAACACACCGGCTCGCCCGACGCCTCGCTGCACGACACCTTCCTCGCGATCACCGGGCGGGCCCCGGCTGCCGCCGATACCGCCCCCCTCGCCGTCTAGGACCCCCGATGCTTCTCCACGACACGTCACTCATCTTCGGCCGGTACGTCCGGCAGACCCTGCGCTCCCGGTTCCAGATCCTCTTCGGGATCCTGATGCCGCTGCTCTACCTGCTCTTCTTCGGCCCGCTCCTCACAGGCCTCCCGCTCGGCTCCACAGGTGACTCCTGGCAGGTCCTGGTGCCCGGACTGCTCCTCCAACTGAGCCTCTTCGGAGCCTCGTTCGCCGGCTTCTCGATCATCATCGAGAAGTCGACGGGGGTGGTCGAGCGCATGCGTGTGACCCCCGTCAGCCGTCTGGCACTCCTGCTGGGGCGGGTCCTGCGCGACACCCTGCTGTTCACGTTCCAGGCCGTCCTGCTGGTGCTCGCCGCGCTGGTCATGGGGCTGCGCGCACCGCTGCCCGGGGTGCTCATCGGCTTCGCGTTCGTGGGCCTGCTCACGGTCTCGCTCGCCTCGCTGTCGTACGCGCTGGCGATGAAGGTGCGTACGCCGCAGGAGTTCGGGCCCGTGGTCAACTCGCTCACCATGCCGTCCATGCTGCTCTCCGGCCTGATGCTCCCGATGACACTCGGCCCCGTGTGGCTGGACGTCCTGTCGCACTTCACGCCGTTCCGCTACCTCGTGGACGCGGTGCGGGACGCGTACACCGGGCGGTACGCCACGGCGCACATGCTGTACGGGGTCCTGGTGGCGCTCGCGTTCGCACTTCTGGCCGTGACGGCCGGCACGCGTGTCTTCCGCAGGGCCGGGGCATAACTACGCTGGCCCCATGGTCAATCTGACGCGCATCTACACCCGCACCGGCGACAAGGGCACCACCGCCCTCGGCGACATGAGCCGGACCGCCAAGACCGATCTGAGGATCTCGGCCTACGCCGACGCCAACGAGGCCAACGCCGTCATCGGTACGGCCGTCGCGCTCGGGAACCTCTCCGAGGACGTCGTGAAGGTCCTCGTCCGTGTGCAGAACGATCTGTTCGACGTGGGTGCGGACCTGTCCACACCGGTGGTGGAGAACCCGGAGTACCCGCCGCTGCGGGTCGAGCAGTCCTACATCGACAAGCTGGAGGCGGACTGCGACACCTTCCTGGAGGACCTGGAGAAGCTCCGCAGCTTCATCCTTCCCGGCGGCACCCCGGGGGCGGCGCTGCTGCACCAGGCCTGCACGGTCGTCCGGCGGGCGGAGCGTTCCACCTGGGCGGCGCTGGAGGTGCACGGCGACGTGATGAACGCGTTGACGGCGACGTATCTGAACCGGCTCTCCGACCTCCTGTTCATCCTCGCCAGGACGGCGAACAAGGAGGTCGGCGACGTGCTGTGGGTGCCGGGCGGCGAGCGCTGATCAGCGGCCCGCCCCGACCCGGTCCCTGGGCTCCTGCTTGGGGAAGACCGTGTAGCCGCCGGCGATGAGCAGGTTGATCCCGATCACCCAGAGCATCTTCTGCTGCCACATCTCCAGAGAGCCGGTGTCACCGTCCCCGCCGACGTACCAGACCGCCGCCTGGAGCAGGGCCATGGCGGTCAGTGCGGCCACGATCCAGCGGGCGGCGGTGCGCCACTCGTGGGCGGCCCGGGCCATCCCGTACTTCGGCGGCTTCACCGGGGGCGGACCGCCCGCGAAGCGGTGGGCGACCCTCGCGTCGACCCATTTGATGGTGGAGTGGCCGAGCCCCACGGTGAAGCCGATGTAGACGGCGGCGATGCCGTGCCTCAGGCCCGGCTCGGCGCCGTTCTTCAGGTCCATGGCAGTCACCACCAGCAGCACGACCTCCAGCAGTGGTTCGCACAGCAGCACGGCGGCCCCCAGCCGGGGCTTCTTCGCGATGTACCGGAGTCCGAGTCCGGCGGCCAGCAGGACCCAGAAGCCGACCTCGCAGAGCACGATCAGTGTGACGATCACGGCACTTCTCCTTCCGGTCCCTTCCAGGCTCCCGCCCGCCGGACGCCGGATCGTCGTCAGCAGTGACGAAACGTGACTGCATCCTTCGATGTATCCGCGCCTCACCCCGCGTGCGGACGTGCCCGGGCCCGCCGCCGTGTTGGATGGGAGTGTGTCCTTCCTCGCACGTCCGCACCGCGACGACGTACTCCTCGCGGTCATCGGGCTGTCCGGCGGTGTGCTCCTGTGGCTGATCGGGATTCACATCCAGAACGGCCGGCTGTTCGACACACCCTGGGCGTCCCTGCTTCCGCTCGCGGTCATGTCGGCCCTGGAGCTGCTCCGGCGCAGCGCACCCCTGACCGCGCTGGCGGTCGGCACGCTCGCGCTGGTGGCCGACCAGTTCACCGTGGGCAGCCTGGCGACCCTGCTCATGTTCACCGACCTCGTGTACGCGGCGGTGCTGTACGGCTCCCCCTCGGCCTCCCGCCGCATCCCGGTGATCACGTTGCTCGCCACGGTCGCCACGACGGTCGGCTTCATCGCCTGGGCCCCCTCCGCGGACGCCGTGCTCATCGGGATCGTCGTCGGCATGGTCTCCTTCGGCCCCGCGCTCACCGGCGCCAGTGTGCGCAACCACCGGGACGCCGCGGAGGCGGCCCGGCTGCGGGCCGACCAGACCGCGCTGCTGGCCGAGATGGACCGGGTCCAGGCGGTGACCGCCGAGCGCTCCCGGATGGCCCGCGAGCTGCACGACATGGTCGCCAACCATCTCTCCGCCATCGCCATCCACTCCACAGCCGCCCTCTCCATCGACGATCCGGGCACCTCCCGCGACGCCCTGGGGGTGATCCGGCAGAACAGTGTCGACGGGCTGGCCGAGATGCGGCGGCTCATCGGACTGCTGCGGGAGAGCGGCGCGGACGGGCCGCCGAGCGCGGCCCCGACGCTCGCCTCGCTGGACGCCCTTGTGGAGCAGGCCCGCGCCAACTCCGCGTCGAGCGGGCTCACCGTCACCCTGGACGACCGCCGTGAGGGGTCCGGCCCGCTCCCCGCTCCGGTGGAGCTGGCGGCGTACCGCATCGTCCAGGAGTCGCTGACGAACGCGCTGAAGCATGCGGCTCCCGGACCGGTGACGGTCCGTCTGGACCGCTCCCGCACTCTGCTCAGGGTGGAGGTGAGCAGCGTGTTCGGGGACCGGCCGGGCCCGCGCGCACCCGGTTCGGGCGCGGGCCTGGTGGGGATGCGGGAACGGGTGGCGCTGCTCGGCGGGACGATCGGGGCGGGGCCTGAACCCCGGGGCGACGGCGTGAGGATCTGGCTGGTGCGGGCACAACTGCCCGTCGAGGAAAGGACGTACGGGGCATGACCATCCGGGTGCTGGTCGCGGAGGACCAGTCGGCCGTGCGGGCGGGACTGGTCCTCATCCTGGGCAGCGCGCCGGACATCGAGGTCGTGGGCGAGGCGGCCGACGGCGAGGCCGCGGTGCGCCTGGCCCGTGACCTCCGCCCGGACCTGGTGCTGATGGACGTGCAGATGCCCCGGCTCGACGGGGTGTCCGCGACGCGGCAGGTCGTCTCGGAGGGCCTCGCGGACGTACTGGTCCTGACCACCTTCGACCTGGACGAATACGTCTTCGGCGCGCTGCGCGCGGGCGCGTCCGGCTTCCTGCTGAAGAACACCGACGCCCGGGATCTGCTCGAAGCCGTACGAACGGTGGCGCGCGGTGAGGGCCTGATCGCCCCGGCCGTGACACGGAGGCTGATCGAGGAGTTCGCGGGGACCTCCTCCGCGCGCAGGACGGGCGGGCCCGCTCCGGAGGAGCTCGGCACTCTGACACGCCGGGAGCGGGAGGTGCTGAGCTGCCTCGGGGAGGGGCTGTCCAACGCGGAGATCGCGGGACGGCTCTCGATGGCGGAGGCGACGGTGAAGACGCACGTCAGCAGGCTGCTCGGAAAGCTCCACCTGCGCAGCAGAGTCCAAGCGGCGGTGCTCGCTCAGGAGTTGGGACTCTGAGACTCGGCACTGATTCTTTGGTCTGGACCTCTTGACGATTGGTCCAGACCTTCCTAATCTCCTCGAACACGCTGCGGTGAGTACGCCATGACAAAGCGGGCTCAGGGCGACGCAGGGTCTGCAGGTTACGGACCATCCCCGTTTGCCGGACCTCACCCGAGGAGCACCGTTGAGCACTGACAACCCCCTACGCCTCACCCGACTCAGATGGAGACGCGGAGGCACCACAGCCACCAGGTCCAAGACGGTCGCGGGCCTCACCGCACTGCTGCTTCCCCTCGCCGCGATGGTCGGCCTGGCCTCCCCCGCCGAGGCCGCCACCTCGGCGACCGCCACCTACGTGAAGAAGTCCGACTGGGGCAGCGGCTTCGAGGGCCAGTGGACGGTCAAGAACACCGGCACGACCGCCCTCTCCTCCTGGACGATCGAGTGGGACTTCCCCTCCGGCACCGCGGTCGGCTCCGCCTGGGACGCCTCCGTCACGAGCTCCGGAACCCACTGGACCGCCAAGAACCTCAGCTGGAACGGCACGGTCGCCCCGGGCGCCAGCATCAGCTTCGGCTTCAACGGCACCGGCACCGGCTCCCCCACCGGCTGCAAGCTGAACGGCGCCTCCTGCGACGGCGGAAGCGTCCCCGGCGACAACCCGCCGTCCAAGCCCGGCACCCCGGTCGCCAGTGCCGTGACGGACACCTCGGCGAAGCTCAGCTGGAGCGCCGCCACCGACGACAAGGGCGTCAAGAACTACGACGTCCTGCGCGACGGCGCCAAGGTCGCGACGGTCACCACGACGACGTACACCGACAGCGGTCTCACCAAGGGCACCGACTACTCCTACACGGTGCAGGCCCGGGACACCGCTGACCAGACCGGTCCGGTCAGCGCCTCGGTCGCCGTCCGCACCACGGGCACCACGGACCCGGGCCCCGGCCCCGGTGACAAGATCAACCTCGGCTACTTCACCGAGTGGGGCGTCTACGGGCGCAACTACCACGTCAAGAACCTCGTGACCTCCGGCTCCGCCTCGAAGATCACGCACATCAACTACGCGTTCGGCAACGTCCAGAACGGCAAGTGCACCATCGGTGACTCCTACGCCGACTACGACAAGGCCTACACCGCCGACCAGTCGGTCGACGGCGTCGCCGACACCTGGGACCAGCCGTTGCGCGGCAACTTCAACCAGCTGCGCAAGCTGAAGGCCAAGTACCCCCACATCAAGGTCCTCTGGTCGTTCGGTGGCTGGACCTGGTCCGGCGGCTTCCCGCAGGCCGCCCAGAACCCGGCCGCCTTCGCCCAGTCCTGCTACGACCTGGTCGAGGACCCCCGCTGGGCCGATGTCTTCGACGGCATCGACATCGACTGGGAGTACCCCAACGCCTGTGGTCTCACCTGCGACACCAGCGGTCCGGCAGCGCTGAAGAACGTCGCCTCCGCCCTGAGGACGAAGTTCGGCACCGGCAACCTGGTCACCGCCGCGATCACCGCGGACGGATCGGCGGGCGGCAAGATCGACGCGGCCGACTACGCCGGCGCCGCCCGGTCCATGGACTGGTACAACGTGATGACGTACGACTTCTTCGGCGCCTTCGCCCCGAAGGGACCGACGGCCCCGCACTCGCCGCTGACCTCGTACACCGGGATCCCGCAGGAGGGCTTCAACTCCGCCGCCGCCATCGCCAAGCTGAAGGCCCAGGGCGTCCCCGCCTCGAAGCTGCTCCTCGGCATCGGCTTCTACGGCCGCGGCTGGACCGGTGTCACCCAGTCCGCTCCCGGTGGCACGGCGACCGGCGCGGCCCCGGGAACGTACGAGCCCGGCAACGAGGACTACAAGGTCCTCAAGAACACCTGCCCCGCCACCGGCACCATCGCCGGCACGGCCTACGCGCACTGCGGCACCAACTGGTGGAGCTACGACACCCCGGCGACGATCACGTCCAAGATGGCCTGGGCGAACAGCCAGGGGCTGGGCGGGGCGTTCTTCTGGGAGTTCAGCGGCGACACCGCGAACGGTGAGCTCGTGAGCGCGATGGACAGCGGCCTCAACTAACCCCCACGAGACAGCCACCCCCCGAAAGCGCCGGGGAGACAGGTCCGCCCCCTGTCTCCCCGGCTTTCGCATGCGCTGCGTCAGGCCACGCTGCCGTCCGAGGGAGAGGGCCCTTGTCCGAGCCGCATCGAACCTCCCCCGGACGTCGTCCGGGGGGAGAGAACCCTTGCTCAAGCCACATTGGCTCTCCCCCAGACTCCGTCCGGGGGGACCCCCAACAGCGAGAACCCTTACTCAAGCCACATTGACTCTCCCCCAGACTCCGTCCGGGGGGACCCCCAACAGCGAGAACCCTTACTCAAGCCACATTGACTCGCTGGCCGGGCGGTGCCGCCTCCAGCCAGGCGAGGAAGCCGGTCAGGGCGTCCTCGCTCATCGCCAGCTCCAGGCGTGTCCCCCGGTGGAGACAGCCGAGCACGACGGAGTCGGACAGGAGCGCCAGCTCCTCCTCGCCCTCGGGCAGCCGGCGCGCGACCACCTCGATGGCGGAGCGCTCCAGGCCGCGGCGCGGACGGGGCGAGTAGGAGAAGACCCGGAACCAGTCCACGCGGTCACCGCTGTAGCGGGCGACCCCGTACACCCATCCCTTGCCGGACGGATCCGGCTCCTCGGACACGTCCCAGCGCAGACTGCAGTCGAAGGTTCCGCCGGAACGCTGGATCAGCCGCCTGCGGAGGCCGAAGACGAAAAGACCCACCGCGACCAGTACGACGACCAGGCCGCCCACCCACAACGCGAGGACCATCTCCACCGACCTCCTCGCATCATCGAGTAACGGATACCACACCGGGCCGAACCGGACCGCACCTGCATCGCCTCAGCCGCGACACGGTCTGGATCTCTCCAGCTCGGGCCGCGGCTGAGTCAAAAACTCCTCGTGGGGGCGCTCAGTGCGCCGCCACCGCACGCAGTCGCACGTCCGCGCGGCGCTCGGCGCCCGCGTCCGTGTCCGACTTCGCACGCTCCAGCGCACGCTCGGCGCGCTGGACATCGATCTCGTCCGCAAGCTCGGCGATCTCCGCCAGCAGCGAGAGCTTGTTGTCCGCGAACGAGATGAAACCGCCGTGCACAGCGGCGACAACGGTCCCGCCGTCGCTCGTACGGATCGTCACGGGGCCCGATTCCAGCACACCCAGAAGCGGCTGGTGACCGGGCATGACGCCGATGTCGCCGGACGTGGTACGCGCGACAACGAGGGTGGCCTCGCCGGACCAGACACTGCGGTCCGCGGCGACCAGCTCGACATGCAGCTCAGCAGCCAAGGGTGGCTCCTCGGGTCACCACCCGGCGGTCATGCCGGGTGTTGGGTCAATTCTACGGGGCGTGGTGAGGGGGGCGGGACACACCCACCCCCCTCGGTGAGCCGGAGGCTCAGGAGACGCCGAGCTCCTTGGCGTTGGCCTTGAGGTCCTCGATGCCACCGCACATGAAGAACGCCTGCTCGGGGAAGTGGTCGTACTCACCGTCGCAGATCGCGTTGAACGCGGCGATCGACTCGTCGAGCGGAACGTCCGAACCGTCCAGGCCGGTGAACTGCTTGGCGGCGTGGGTGTTCTGCGACAGGAAGCGCTCGACGCGACGGGCACGGTGGACAACGAGCTTGTCCTCCTCGCCCAGCTCGTCGATACCGAGGATCGCGATGATGTCCTGGAGGTCCTTGTACTTCTGCAGGATCCCCTTGACGCGGCTGGCCGTGTCGTAGTGGTCCTGCGCGATGTAGCGCGGGTCCAGGATGCGGGACGTGGAGTCCAGCGGGTCCACGGCCGGGTAGATGCCCTTCTCCGAGATCGGACGGGAGAGAACCGTCGTCGCGTCGAGGTGGGCGAACGTGGTAGCCGGGGCCGGGTCGGTCAGGTCGTCCGCGGGGACGTAGATCGCCTGCATCGAGGTGATCGAGTGACCACGCGTCGAGGTGATGCGCTCCTGGAGCACACCCATCTCGTCGGCCAGGGTCGGCTGGTAACCCACTGCGGACGGCATGCGGCCGAGCAGCGTGGAGACCTCGGAGCCGGCCTGCGTGAAGCGGAAGATGTTGTCGATGAAGAGCAGCACGTCCTGCTTCTGCACATCGCGGAAGTACTCCGCCATGGTCAGGGCGGACAGCGCGACCCGCAGACGGGTGCCCGGCGGCTCGTCCATCTGGCCGAAGACCAGCGCGGTCTTCTCCAGGACGCCCGAGTCGGTCATCTCGTCGATGAGGTCGTTGCCCTCACGGGTGCGCTCGCCGACACCGGCGAACACCGACACACCGTCGTGCAGCTTCGCCACACGCATGATCATTTCCTGGATGAGGACCGTCTTGCCGACGCCCGCACCACCGAACAGACCGATCTTGCCGCCCTTGACGTACGGGGTCAGCAGGTCGACGACCTTCAGGCCGGTCTCGAACATCTCGGTCTTGGACTCGAGCTGGTCGAAGGCCGGGGCCTTGCGGTGGATCGGCCAGCGCTCGGTGATCTGCGCCTCGGCCTCCGGCTCGTTCAGGATCTGACCGAGGGTGTTGAACACCTTGCCCTTGGTGATGTCACCGACGGGGACGGTGATGCCCTCGCCCGTGTTGGTCACCGGGGCCTGACGGACCACGCCGTCGGTGGGCTGCATCGAGATCGCGCGGACCATGCCGTCACCCAGGTGCTGGGCGACCTCGAGGGTCAGCGTCTTACGAGCGCCGGCCTCGGCCGGGTCGTCGACCTCGATGTGCAGGGCGTTGTAGATCTCCGGCATCGCGTCGACGGGGAACTCCACGTCGACGACCGGGCCGATGACCCGGGCGACGCGGCCCGTGGCAGCGGCCGTCTCAACTGTCGTCGTCATTACTTGTCACTCCCCGCGGACGCGTCGGCCAGCGCACCTGCACCGCCGACGATCTCGCTGATTTCCTGGGTGATTTCGGCCTGGCGGGCCGCGTTGGCAAGCCGGGAGAGGCTCTTGATCAGATCCCCGGCGTTGTCGGTCGCCGACTTCATCGCACGGCGGCGGGCGGCGTGCTCGGAAGCGGCGGCCTGCAGCAGTGCGTTGTAGATACGGCTCTCGACGTAGCGCGGCAGCAGGGCGTCGAGGACGTCCTCCGCCGACGGCTCGAAGTCGAACAGCGGCAGGATCTCGCCCTTACCGGTGTTCTCCTCCGCGACCTGGTCGAGCGACAGCGGCAGCATCCGGCCGTCGACCGCGTTCTGCGTCATCATCGACACGAATTCCGTGAAGACGATGTGCAGCTCGTCGACGCCGCCCTCGGCCGTGTCCTTCTGGATGGACTCGATGAGGGGCTCGGCGATCTTCTTGGCATCCGAGTACTCGGGGCTGTCGGTGAAGCCGGTCCACGACTCCGAGACCTTGCGCTCACGGAAGCCGTAGTACGCGACACCCTTGCGGCCGACGATGTAGGTGTCGACCTCCTTGCCCTCGGCCGCCAGCCGCTCCCGGAGCCGCTCCGCCGCCTTGATGGCGTTGGAGGAGTAGCCGCCGGCCAGACCGCGGTCGCTCGTGAGGAGCAGGACCGCGGCCCGGGCCGGGGCCTCGGCCTCGGTGGTGAGCGGATGGTTGGTGTTCGAGCCGGTCGCGACCGCGGTCACCGCACGGGTGAGCTCGGTCGCGTACGGCATCGACGCCGCCACCTTGCGCTGCGCCTTGACGATGCGCGAGGCGGCGATCATCTCCATCGCCTTGGTGATCTTCTTGGTCGCGGTGACGGCTTGGATGCGGCGCTTGTAAACGCGAAGCTGAGCGCCCATCGATCAGCCCTCGCCCAGGAGCTTGCCGTCCAAGGTCTCGAACTGCTGCTTGAAGGCGGCGATCGCGTCGGCGATCGACTGCAGCGTGTCGTCGGACATCTTGCCGCCCTCGGCGATGCTGGTCAGGAGGTCCTTGCGCTCGCGGCGCAGGAACTCGAGCAGCTCGCTCTCGAAGCGGCGGATGTCCTCGACCGGGACGTCGTCCATCTTGCCCGTGGTGCCGGCCCAGACGGAGACGACCTGCTCCTCCATCGGGAACGGGGCGTACTGCGGCTGCTTCAGCAGCTCGACCATGCGCTTACCGCGCTCCAGCGACGCCTTGGAGGCCGCGTCCAGGTCGGAACCGAAGGCGGCGAACGCCTCCAGCTCACGGAACTGGGCGAGGTCCACACGCAGACGGCCGGAGACCTGCTTCATGGCCTTGTGCTGGGCGGAGCCACCGACTCGGGAGACCGAGATACCGACGTTGAGCGCCGGACGCTGACCCGCGTTGAACAGGTCGGACTCCAGGAAGCACTGGCCGTCGGTGATGGAGATGACGTTGGTCGGGATGAACGCCGACACGTCGTTCGCCTTGGTCTCGACGATCGGGAGGCCCGTCATCGAACCGGCGCCCATGTCGTCGGAGAGCTTGGCGCAGCGCTCCAGCAGACGCGAGTGCAGGTAGAAGACGTCGCCCGGGTAGGCCTCACGGCCCGGCGGACGGCGCAGCAGAAGCGACACGGCGCGGTAGGCGTCGGCCTGCTTCGAGAGGTCGTCGAAGATGATGAGGACGTGCTTGCCGTCGTACATCCAGTGCTGGCCGATGGCCGAGCCGGTGTACGGCGCCAGGTACTTGAAGCCGGCCGGGTCGGACGCCGGGGCGGCGACGATGGTCGTGTACTCGAGCGCGCCGGCCTCTTCGAGGGCACCGCGCACGGAGGCGATGGTGGAGCCCTTCTGACCGATGGCGACGTAGATGCAGCGCACCTGCTTGTTCACGTCGCCCGAGCGCCAGTTGTCACGCTGGTTGATGATCGTGTCGACGGCCAGAGCGGTCTTACCCGTCTGACGGTCGCCGATGATCAGCTGACGCTGGCCGCGGCCGATCGGCACCATGGCGTCGACGGCCTTGTAGCCGGTCTGCATCGGCTCGTGCACCGACTTACGGACCATGACGCCAGGGGCCTGCAGCTCGAGGGCGCGACGTCCTTCGGTCGCGATCTCGCCGAGACCGTCGATCGGGTTGCCGAGCGGGTCGACGACGCGGCCGAGGTAGCCCTCGCCGACGCCGACGGAGAGCACCTCACCGGTGCGCTGCACCGGCTGGCCCTCCTCGATTCCGCTGAACTCGCCGAGGACGATCGCACCGATCTCGCGCTCCTCGAGGTTGAGGGCGAGACCGAGGGTGCCGTCCTCGAACTTCAGCAGCTCGTTCGCCATGGCGGAGGGAAGACCCTCCACCTTCGCGATGCCGTCGCCGGCAACGCTGACCGTCCCGACCTCCTCGCGCGAGGCCGCGTCCGGCTGGTACGACTGGACAAAGTTATCCAGTGCGTCCCGGATCTCCTCCGGCCGGATCGTAAGCTCCGCCATCTGGGGTTCCCTGCTCTCCTTGTTGGGCCCGAAGTTTCTCAATGGGGTCTGGGGGCGACCCCCAGGAATCTTCTGCAATTTCTGCACGGCCCAACCGGGCCGCAATTCTTGCTCGTTCAGTTGGTGCGGTGTGGGCGCTGCGCGCTGTCAGCCGGCCATCCTGCGGGTGACCTCTTCGAGGCGCTCCGCGATCGTGCCGTTGATGACCTCGTCACCGACGCGCACCGAGATCCCGCCGAGGACCTCGGGGTCCACGTCCAGGTTCAGGTGCATCTGCCGGCCGTAGATCTTCGCCAGGGCGGCGCCGAGGCGCTGCTTCTGGCGATCGGACAGCGGCACCGCCGAGGTGACGACGGCGACCATGCGGTCCCGGCGCTCCGCGGCGAGCCTGGACAGGGAGTCGAGTCCCGCTTCCAGGCTACGTCCTCGGGGCTGCGTCACGAGGCGCGTGACCACGCGCTCGGTGACGGGCTGGGCCTTGCCGCCGAGCAGGCTGCGGAGCAGCTGGCTCTTGGCGGAGGCCGTGGCCTTCCGGTCGGTCAGGGCCGAGCGCAGCGCGACGTCGGAGCCGACGATCCGGCCGAACCGGAAGAGCTCGTCCTCGACGTCGTCGAGCGCACCGGCGCGCTGGGCCGCGGTGAGGTCTGCGGTGTTCGCCAGTTCCTCGACCGAGTCCACCAGGTCACGCGACTGCGACCAGCGGGAGCGGACCATGCCGGAGACCAGGTCCACGGCTTCGCCGCCCACCTGACCGCGCAGCAGTCGTCCGGCCAGCTCGGCCTTGGCCTCGCCGCCCTGCGACGGGTCGGTGAGGACCCGGCGCAGCGATACCTCGCGGTGGAGCAGCGCGGTGACGGCTGCCAGCTCCTCGGCGAGCTTCGCCGCGTCGACCGACGTGGAGTCGGTCAGTGCGTCGAGACGCTCGCGTGCGGCGGCCAGCGCCTCGCGGCTCGCTCCATTCATCGGACGGCCTCGGCCTTCGCCTCGAGCTCGTCGAGGAATCGGTCGACGGTGCCGCTCTGCCGGGCGTGGTCCTCGAGGGACTCGCCGACGAGCTTGCCGGCCAGGGCGGTGGCGAGAGTGCCCACGTCCTGACGCAGCGCGGACGCCGCGGCCTTGCGGTCGGCCTCGATCTGGGCGTGGCCGGCCGCGATGATCTCCTCGCGCTGCCGCTGGCCTTCCGCCCTCATCTCCTGGATGATGACGGCGCCCTGCTCCTGCGCCTCCTGGCGCAGACGGGCGGCCTCGTGGCGGGCCTCGGCGAGCTGAGCCTTGTACTGCTCAAGAACGCTCTGGGCCTCGGTCTGGGCCGCGTCGGCCTTCTCGATTCCGCCTTCGATGGCCTCGCGGCGCTCTTCCAGAACCTTTTCGATGTTCGGGAGGAGCTTCTTGGCGAGGAAGCCGAAGACGATGGCGAAGGCGATCAGGCCGATGACGATCTCGGGGATCGCCGGGAGCAGCGGGTTCTGGATCTCCTCGGCCGCCAGCTGTAGGGCGTTCACATCAATGCCTTTCGTCGCATCGGGCAGTCGGAATGCCGCGACTTAGTCGACCGGGTAGACGAAGGGCATGACGAGACCGATCAGGGCGAGCGCCTCACAGAGCACGAAGCCGAGGATCTGGTTCGAGCGGATCAGGCCGGCGGCCTCGGGCTGACGGGCCAGCGCCTGGGTGCCGTTACCGAAGATGATGCCGACGCCGACGCCGGGGCCGATCGCGGCGAGGCCGTAGCCGATGGAACCGAGGTTGCCCGTGATGTTGACGGCGGCGAGGGTCTCAAGAGCGGACATGCCGTTTCTTCCTTCTCTTTCAGAACCGGTGGGGGTTGGCCACCGGACGACTATCGGGGGTGGGGCTGGGTGCTCAGTGGTGCTCGGCGAGAGCGCCCTGGAGGTAGTTGCAGGCCAGAAGGACGAACACGTAGGCCTGCAGCGCCTGGATGAACAGTTCGAAGGCGGTCATCAGGATGACCATCACGAAGGAGACACCGGCGTAGGCGATGCCGATGCCGTTCAGCAGGTACCAGCTGGCGATCGTGAAGATCAGCAGCAGCACGTGACCGGCGAACATGTTGGCGAACAGTCGCACGGCGTGGGTGAAGGGCCGGATCAGCAGGTTCGACATGATCTCGATGACCATGACGAACGGGAGGGCCGGGCCGATCGAGGGGTCGTAACCGGAGATGTTCTTCCAGCCGCCGACGAACCCGTGCCGCTTGAAGGTCACGCTGACCCAGAGGACGTACACGATCGCGGCCAGCGCCACCGGGAATCCGATGACCGAGACCACCGGGAACTGGGCGAAGGGAATGATCGCCCAGAGGTTCATGATCCAGATGAAGAAGAACAGCGCGACCATGAGGGGTACGTACTTCTTGCCCTCGCGCTTGCCGAGCGTCTCGTACACCACACCGGTACGGATGAAGTCGTAACCGGCCTCGGCGACCATCTGGAGCTTTCCGGGCACCAGCTTCGGCTTGTTGAAAGCCGCCCAGAAGAAGCCGACAACGACAACGGTGCTCAGGACCGCCAGCAGCATCGGCTTGTTGATCTCGATGCCGCCGAGGGTGAACATCGGCTCGAAAACAAAGGAGTGCAGGCCAGGAGCCGGGAAGCCGCATCCGTCGAAGATGTGGCAGTCGGTCTCGAAGGCGAGCACCGTCGTCGGGTCAGCACTCACCGCGGGCTCCTTCAGCGTGGCGCATAGGTACGGCAACCTCGTTGTGTCGGCGCGGCAAGCAGCCGCTGGTCGGCACTGGACTGGTGTTACGGATGGGGGGCGGCTCAGGCATTACGCCTCGCGATGGAGCAGGCGCCGATTTTGATGCCCGCGCCCGCAGTGCCGCAGTTGGCACCGGACGATAGCAGGGTCTCGAACGCTCGCTTATCCCGGCCCTACCCCTCACGTCGAAGACCCCATGTTCTGGGGCGTCTTGCCCGCGGACGAGTCCGGCTCGACGTAGAGGATCTTGGTCTTCATGTGCACACGGATCTGCGCCGCGACCCAGGTGAGGGTGGCGACCATCACCGCGGCCGCGAAGGCCCTGGGATTGAACAGCGTCGTGTCCTTGAACGCGGCGACGAAGACGAAGAGCAGCAGCAGTTCGGTCGTGTACAGCAGGAGTCCCATGGACTGGAACAGGTGCGGCAGAGACTTGGCCGTGCGCTGCAGAACGCCGAGTCCGATCCCCATGAAGAGGATCACCACCAGCGTCCCTGCCGCTGCGCCGATCGCTCCCTTGCCGCCGGCGAGCGCAGCGCTGACGGCGACGGTGACGACACCGACGGCAGCAGTGGGCACGGCGGTGTGGAGGAGAGTCCGGACGTCGTTGGACGGCATGGCGGTTACTCCGCATTGCAGGGGGTGGTCAGTGGTCGTCAGGGACGAGCGTAGGCCCGGTCCGAGTCGATGCTTCGGGCCGAGGGACCGTGCTACTCAGGTCCTTCGGCTCTGTCACCGGGTTCGTGAACGGTATCACAAACTATTTGATGAGGTCTTTACTCAGAAAGTGTGCCAGCTGTCACACATGAGAGTTAACCCGCGCGTGTGTGCAGAACATCACGACACTTTGTCTGGTAACGGGGCTTCTGCATCGACACCGCTAACGCGGTGAGTCCGCACGGTCCCGATCTGTGAACCGCGAACGGGGGCCGATCGCTGTCGCTCCGTTGACGCCGGAGACGCCCACGGAGACCGGGGCCCGTTCCGGTTCAGGGGAGACCATCTGCGAACCCTCCGGCCCGTGTTGGCCGTACAGGCCGTCCTCGGCCTCCCCCTCGGAGCCGACGCGCCGACGGCGCCGGTAACGCGGCGGCACGAAGGACTCGGCCCAGCGCGGGGCGCGGGGCGTGAAGCGCGGCATGAGCAGCAGGACGAGACCCACGGCGCTGAGCCCCACGATGACCAGCACGATCCAGAGGGACGCGGAGTGCACGGAGTAGCCGACGGCGCCGAACGCGATCAGCGCGGACCAGAAGTACATGATCAGCACGGACCTGCTGTGCGAGTGCCCGATCTCCAGCAGCCGGTGGTGCAGGTGCCCGCGGTCGGCCGCGAACGGCGACTGGCCGTTCCAGGTGCGCCGCACGATCGCGAGCACCAGGTCGGCGGCCGGGATGGCGATGATCGTGAGCGGCAGCAGCAGCGGGATGAAGACCGGCAGCATCGCGTGGGTGGCCTCGCGCTCACCGCCCTCGAAGAGCTTCATCAGGTCCGGGTCGACCTGCCCCGTGACGGAGATCGCGCCCGCGGCCAGCACCAGGCCGATCAGCATCGACCCGGAGTCGCCCATGAAGATCCGGGCGGGATGCATGTTGTGCGGCAGGAAGCCGAGGCACATGCCCATCAGGATCGCGGCGAAGAGCGTCGCGGGAGCGGCCGCCTCGATACCGTACCCGTACCAGAGCCGGTAGGTGTAGAGGAAGAACGCCGCGGACGCGATGCAGACCATGCCGGCCGCCAGGCCGTCCAGGCCGTCGACGAAGTTGACCGCGTTGATGGTGATCACGACCAGCGCGACCGTGAGCAGCGTGCCCTGCCACTGGGTGAGCGCGACGGTGCCCACGCCGGGGATGGGGAGCCACAGGATGGTCAGACCCTGGATGACCATGACCGCGGCGGCGATCATCTGGCCGCCGAGCTTGATCAGCGCGTCGATCTCGAACTTGTCGTCCAGGACACCGATCAGCCAGATCAAAGCCGCTCCGGAGAGCAGTGCTCTGGGTTCGTTGGAGAGTTCGAAGACGCCGTTCAGGTTGAGCAGGTGGTCGGCGACGATCAGGCCCGCGCACAGCCCGCCGAACATGGCGATGCCACCGAGCCGAGGTGTCGGTTCCCGGTGTACGTCACGCGCACGGATCGCGGGCATCGCCCCGATCGCGATGGCGAACTTCCGCACCGGTCCGGTCAGCAGATAGGTAACTGCGGCCGTGACACAGAGCGTCAGCAGGTAATCACGCACGGGCTGCCCCACAGAATTCGCCGGCCATCTCAGCCCCACACCCTAGTCTCATGTGCAAGGACACCGAGCCACGGGTGTTGGTTGCACATACGTGATCCGCACCGTCTACCCCGGATACGGCGGATTGCGCTCGGCCAGTCCGCGCGCCTCGGCCCGCAGCACGGCCGGGTCGCCCTCCTCCCGCACGGCCGCGCCGAACAGCGCCGCGATCCGCGCCATGTCGTCCTCGTCCATGCCCTGGGTGGTGACCGCCGCGGTGCCGAGCCTGATCCCCCGCGCGTCCCCGTACGGCAGGGCGCAGGTGTCCAGGACCATCCCCGCGGCCATGAGCCGCTCGCGGGCGGTGCGGCCGTCGACGCCGAGCGGGCCGGGGTCCGCGACGACGATGTGGGTGTCCGTACCGCCGGTGGTGACCTCGAAGCCCTCGTCCTCCAGGGCGGCGGCGAGGACGCGGGCATGGGCGACGACCCGGTGTGCGTAGACCGCGTACGCGGGGGTCGCCGCCTCACCGAACGCGACCGCCTTGGCGGCGACCGTGTGCATCTGGGCGCCGCCCTGGGTGAAGGGGAACACGGCGCGGTCGATGCGCTCCGAGAGCTCGACACCGCACAGGATCATCCCGCCGCGGGGTCCGCGCAGCACCTTGTGTGTCGTCGCGCACACCACGTCCGCGTAGGGCACCGGACTGGGCGCCGCTCCCCCGGCGATCAGCCCCATCGGGTGGGCGGCGTCCGCGATCAGATAGGCGCCCACCTCGTCGGCGATGTCCCGGAACTGCTCGTAGTCGGGATGCCTGGGGTACGAGATCGACCCGCAGACGATCGCCTTGGGCCGCCGGGCCCTCGCCAGGGCGCGCACCTGCGTGTAGTCGATGAGCCCGCTGTCGGGGTCGACGCCGTAACCGGCGAACTCGAACCAGCGCCCGGAGAAGTTCCCCGGGGCGCCGTGGGTGAGGTGCCCCCCGTACGGGAGCCCCATGGCCAGCACCGTGTCGCCGGGGCGCAGCAGTGCGGCGTAGGCCGCGAGGACGGCCGAGGAGCCGGAGTGCGGCTGGACGTTGGCGTGCTCGGCACCGAACAGCGACATCGCGCGCCGGACCGCGACGCGCTCCGCGGCGTCCGCCTGCTCACAGCCACCGTGGTGACGGGCTCCGGGGTAGCCCTCGGCGTACTTGTTGGCGAGCGGGGAGCCCAGTGCGGCGAGGACCGCGGGCGAGGTGAAGTTCTCGGCGGCGATGAGCTGGAGGGTGCTCGACTGCCGCCCGGCCTCGGCCAGCAGGATGCCGCCGATCTCCGGGTCCTGGCGCGCCAGGGCGCCGAAGTCCTGCGGCACGGCGGTGTGGGACGGGGGCGCGGCCGCGCGTGCGGCTGGAGTGGTGACCGGCATCTGACGGCTCCGGGCCTGGAGGAGGGGGTGCGGTACGCGACAGATCCAATGTAGGCCCGCCCCGGGCCGCCTGCCCGCTGCCGGGCGCCCCTCTACGCCGGTCGGCGCACCCCGGTGCGTACGCACGGGATGCCGGCGGCTCAGTGGGGGGCGCGCACTCCGGTCAGTGCCGTCATGACGGGATCGAGCGCCTGGCTGATCTCGTCACCGATCGAACGGAAGAACGTGATCGGTGCGCCGTACGGGTCGTAGACCTCGTCCGCCTCCGCGGTGGGGGCCAGCAGCCAGCCGCGCAGTGCCGCCGCCGCGCGCACCAGTGCGCGGGCACGCTCGACGACCCCTTCCTCACGGGCGTCGGGCAGCGTGGCGGGGTCTATGGCGCGCACCAGCCGGGTGAACTCCTTGAGCGTGAAGGTCCGCAGACCCGCCGAGTGGCCCATGGAGATGACCTGGGCGCGGTGGTCGCGGGTGGCGGTGAGCACCAGGTCGGCGCGGATCACGTGCTCGTCGAGGAGCTCGCGGCCCACGAAGCCGGTCGCGTCGGCGCCGAAGTCGGCGAGGACGACCTCGGCGTTGGCCTCCATGGGCGCGCCCTCGTGCCCCCAGGTGCCCGCGCTCTCCACGATGAGGCCACCGCTGAGCGGGTCTCCGAGGCGGTCCACGAGGGCATGGCGGGTCAGCCGCTCGGTGATGGGCGAGCGGCAGACGTTGCCGGTGCTGACGTGGAGGATGCGGAAAGTGTCGTGCCGCCCCGCTATGCCACGCCCCTCAGGGGCGGTCAATTGGCCACCTCGAGGTCGGGTACCACCTTGCGGAGTTCCTCGACGGAGAGCGCGCCTGCCCGCAGCAGCACCGGGATCTTGCCGGTGACGTCGACGATCGAGGAGGGGACGATCCCGGGGGTCGGGCCGCCGTCGAGGTACACGGAGACGCTGTCGCCGAGCATCTCCTGGGCGGCGTCGCAGTCCTCGGGCGAGGGGTGTCCGGTGAGGTTGGCGCTGGAGACGGCCATCGGGCCGACCTCCGTGAGGAGCTCGATGGCGACCGGGTGGAGGGGCATGCGGACGGCGACGGTGCCGCGGGTGTCACCCAGGTCCCACTGCAGCGAAGGCTGGTGCCGGGCGACGAGGGTGAGGGCACCGGGCCAGAACGCGTCGACGAGCTCCCAGGCCTGCTCGGAGAAGTCGGTGACCAGGCCGTGCAGGGTGTTCGGGGAGCCGATCAGGACAGGGGTCGGCATGTTGCGGCCGCGGCCCTTGGCGTCGAGCAGGTCGGCGACGCCCTCGGAGCTGAAGGCGTCCGCACCGATCCCGTACACCGTGTCCGTGGGCAGCACGACCAGTTCGCCGCGGCGGACGGCGGACGCGGCTTCACGCAGGCCGGTCGTACGGTCGGTCGCGTCGTTGCAGTCGTATCGCCGTGCCATCAGCCGGCCTCCTCGGACATGTACGGGTATGGCGGGTAGGGATCGTGCGGTGCCGGTGTCCCGGTGGTCACGGCATGGCCTTGCGGGCCGTCGCGAACCGGGGCCGGTTGTTCAGGTCGGGGTGGTCGGCCGCGTCGGCCCAGCCCCGCTCCTCGGTGAAGATCCACGGCACCTGGCCACCCTGCGTGTCGGCGTGCTCGATGACGACGAGCCCGCCGGGGCGGAGCAGACGGTGCGCGGTGCGCTCGATGCCGCGGATGGTGTCGAGGCCGTCCTCGCCGGAGAAGAGCGCCATCTGCGGGTCGTGGTCGCGGGCCTCCGGGGCCACGTACTCCCACTCGGTGAGCGGGATGTAGGGCGGGTTGGAGATGACCAGGTCGACCTGGCCGTCGAGCTCGGGAAGGGCTCTCAGGGCGTCGCCGCGGTGGACGGTGACCCTGGACCCCTCGGCGTTCTTCCGTGTCCACCTCAGGGCGTCCTCGGACAGCTCGACGGCGTGCACACGCGAGCGCGGCACCTCCTGCGCCATGGCGAGCGCGATCGCGCCCGACCCGGTGCAGAGGTCGACGATCAGCGGCTCCACGACGTCCATCGCGCGGACCGCGTCTATCGCCCATCCGACGACCGACTCGGTCTCCGGCCGTGGCACGAAGACACCGGGGCCCACCTGGAGCTCCAGATAGCGGAAGAAGGCGCGGCCGGTGATGTGCTGGAGCGGCTCGCGGGCCTCCCGGCGGGCGATCGTCTCCCAGTAGCGTGCGTCGAAGTCGGCGTCCGGCACGTTGTGCAGTTCGCCCCGCTTGACGCCGTGCACGAACGCGGCGAGTTCCTCGGCGTCGAATCGCGGCGAGGGGACACCGGCGTCGGCCAGCCGCTGGGTGGCCTGGGCCACCTCGGCGAGCAGCAGGTTCATCGCGGTTCTCCGTACGGGTTCACGAGCGGGGCGGGTCGGGTCCTGAGCGCCTTACGCGGCGGCGAGCTTGGCGGCGGAGTCGGCGTCGACGCACGCCTGGATGACGGCGTCGAGGTCACCGTCGAGGACCTGGTCCAAGTTGTACGCCTTGAAGCCGACGCGGTGGTCCGAGATCCGGTTTTCCGGGAAGTTGTACGTCCGGATCTTCTCGGAACGGTCCACGGTGCGCACCTGGCTGCGGCGTACGTCGGATGCTTCCTGCTCGGCCGCTTCCTGGGCGGCGGCCAGCAGCCGGGACCGCAGGATGCGCATGGCCTGCTCCTTGTTCTGGAGCTGGCTCTTCTCGTTCTGGCAGGAGGCCACGACGCCGGTCGGCAGGTGTGTGATGCGCACGGCGGAGTCCGTGGTGTTGACGGACTGGCCGCCGGGGCCCGAGGAGCGGTAGACGTCGATGCGCAGGTCGTTCGCGTGGATCTCCACGTCGACCTCCTCGGCCTCGGGCGTGACGAGCACACCGGCGGCCGAGGTGTGGATGCGGCCCTGCGACTCGGTGGAGGGCACGCGTTGTACGCGGTGCACACCGCCCTCGTACTTCATCCGCGCCCAGACGCCCTGGCCGGGCTCGGTGGCTCCGTTGCCGCCCTTGGTCTTCACGGCGACCTGGACGTCCTTGTACCCGCCGAGCTCCGACTCGGTGGAGTCGATGATCTCCGTCTTCCAGCCGATGCGCTCGGCGTAGCGCAGGTACATGCGGAGCAGATCGCCGGCGAACAGGGCGGACTCGTCGCCGCCCGCGCCCGCCTTGATCTCCAGCAGCACGTCCTTGTCGTCGCTGGGGTCGCGCGGGACCAGGAGGAGACGGAGCTTCTCGGTGATCTCTTCGCGCTGCTTCTCCAGGACCTTTACCTCGGCGGCGAAGTCCGGGTCGTCGGCGGCGAACTCGCGGGCGGTCCCGATGTCGTCGCCGGTCTGCTTCCAGGCCCGGTAGGTGGAGACGATCGGGGTCAGCTCCGCGTAGCGCTTGTTGAGCTTGCGCGCGTTCGCCTGGTCGGCGTGGACCGACGGGTCGGCGAGCTTCTTCTCGAGATCGGCTTGTTCGCCGATCAGTTCCTCGACCGCCTCGAACATCTTCGGGCTCCTGGTTTCTGCGTCATACGTCTGCGGGCCTGCTGGACGGTGTGCTGCCGGTGACCGCACACCCGGAGGCGCGCCCGGCCGCACAGCCGGAAAAAACGCCGGTCCCGGCGCCCGCTGAAGGGCGTCGGGAACCGGCGCAGTGGCTCGCTACTTGCTGGCGGAGCCGGCAGCCTTGCCGAAGCGGGCCTCGAAGCGGGCCACACGGCCGCCGGTGTCGAGGATCTTCTGCTTGCCCGTGTAGAACGGGTGGCACTCGGAGCAGACGTCGGCGCGGATGGCGCCGCCGTCGAGGGTGCTCCGGGTGGTGAACGACGCACCGCAGGTGCAGCTGACCTGCGTCTCGACGTACTCGGGGTGAATGTCGCGCTTCAAGGTGTCTCCTAGATTCGGGAGGGCTCCGGGTCGTTCGCGCTGATTGCGCGTCCGTGAACCGGGGCCGACGTACCAGTCTGCCAGGACCGGCCGTATCTCCCAAAACGAGGACCCGGTCGTGTGTATTCCCGTGCGTCCGGGGAACGTTCCGCGACCGTAGGGTGACGGAAGGTGCGGTCAGCGCACGACCTTCCCCGCCCCGCCCTTGTCGCCGGCCGACTTCGCCGTGGCGGACGCCGGGACGGGCTTGTCCTGCTTGAGCGCGGCCCACACCTGCTGTCCGGCCTTCTTCTGGGGCAGCACGCGGTTCGGGTCCGCCGGGTCGTACTCCACGGGCAGCGTGACCATGTCGACGTTCTCCGAGCCGAGGCCCCTGAGTCCGTTCGCGAAGCCGCTGAGCTTCTTGACGGAGGCCAGCTGGGAGTCGGTGGTGACGGCCTTGGTGGCGGTGTCGGCGAGGCCGAACAGGGTCTTCGGGTCGGAGAACACCCCGACGCTCTTCGCCTGGTCCATCAGCGCCTTCACGAACGCCTGCTGCAGCTGGATCCGCCCCAGGTCACTGCCGTCACCGACACTGTGGCGCGTGCGGACGAGGCCGAGCGACTGCTCGCCGTCCAGCGTGTGGGTGCCGGGCTTCAGCGCCAGGTGGCTGTCGGGGTCGTCGATCGCCTGCGAAGTGGTGATCTTCACGCCGCCGAGCTCGTCGACGAGCTTCGTGAAGCCCGTGAAGTCGACCTCGACGTAGTGGTCCATGCGGATGCCGGACATCGACTCGACCGTCTTCACCGCGCAGGCGGGCCCACCGACCTCGTAGGCGGAGTTGAACATCGTCTCGTGCTCCGCGCCCACCCGCTCACCGGTCGTGTCGCTCGTGCAGGCCGGACGGTCGACGAGGGTGTCCCTCGGGACCGAGACCACGCTCGCGGACGTATGGCCCTCGTTGACGTGGACGATCATCGCGGTGTCGGCCCGCGCGGAGCCCTCGTCGGCGCCGTACCCGGAGTTGGCTCCGGAGCGGGAGTCCGATCCCAGCACCAGGATGTCCTGCGACCCGTCGTCGACGTCCTCGGGGCGGTCGGTTCCCAGGGCCGCGTCGATGTCGACGCCCTTCAGATTGCCGTTGAGCGTGAAGTAGGCGTAGCCGAGCCCGGATCCCCCCACGACCACCAGGGCGGCGACGCCCCACAGGGCGACCCTCTTCACCCGGCGGGCACGGGACGGCTTTCTCCGGCGGCTGCCGGTGCCGCGTATTCGGCCCGTGCTCCTGCTCTGCTCGCTCATACGGCTCCCTCGGTCGGCGGTGCTCCCTGGTCCCCTGCCAGGAGATTCAGTACGTGGCTTGCCGGCGCCGCGCCGGAGCCGAAGCAGGGAAAAGACTGGCACAGCGGCCGACGGGACCGACGGGGGCGCCGGAGGCCGGGAACGCCGCCCGGCTCTTCCTCCCGTAGCTGCGGATCAAGGTCCCCACCTGCGGGTTCGCCGGTTCCTTGCCAACCCGGGGACGCGGGTGCGCAGGGGCGGTCACTGTGGGCAAGGTCTCGCTCCGGCCCGCACACATACAGCGGACCGGCTCCGGACCCGTTGGCGGGGTCCGGAGCCGGTCCGGTCGAACGGGTGCACTCAGCCGAGCAGGCTGTACGACCCCCAGCCCACACCGAGCTTGATCCTCGCCGCAGTGGCGAAGGGCACCGTCTCGGAGCCCGTGCTCTTGTACGCCCACAGCACGCCGGCGGTGTCGCGGACGATGAAGTCGGCGCGGCCGTCGCCCGTCACGTCACCGGTGGTTGCGTAAGCGGTGAAGTTCCAGCCGCTGCCCACCTTGACCCGGCCGGAGAACGGCGCGGAGGCCGAACCGGTGCCCTTGTACATCCAGAGCACCGCGCTCCCGTCACGGGCGATCAGGTCCGGCTTGCCGTCCCCGCTGTAGTCGCCCTTGCCGTACACCGCGTACGTGCTCCAGCCGACACCGATCTGCACCTTGGCTGCGAACGTTCCGTTGCCACGGCCCGTCCACATCCACAGCTTGCCCGCCGAGTCGTTCGCCGTCAGGTCCACCAGGCCGTCGCCCGTCACATCACCCGTGAGGGTGATGTTGCGCAGACTGCCCCAGCCGGGCCCGATCTTGTGGTCCAAGTACGTCTCGGCAGCGCTGTCGTATCCCCACCAGTACAGCTCGCCGGCCGAGTTGCGGTAGACGTAGTCCTGGTAGTCGTCGCGGTTGACGTCGGCCTGGCGGACCAGGTCGACGCCCTGCCAGTCGCCCACCGACTCGCGGTCGCCGACCGAGGTGCCGCGCGAGTAGTAGTCGAAGCCCTCGCCCGTCGACGCGCGGGCGAACAGGTCCGCCTTGTCGTCGAAATTGAGGTTGGCGTCGTCGATCCGCGGGTTCACCGCACCCGCGAACGCGGCGGTCTTGGCGTACACCCCGTACGCACCCGATTCCACACAGTCGGTGACGCCCCAGGAGACGACACCGGCGATCCGGCCGTTGACCACGAGGGGCCCGCCCGAGTCGCCGTTGCAGGGCGAGACCGTGCCCGTGTCCTGTCCGCTGGCCGGCTGCCCGGCGCAGACCATGTGCCCCGGGACGAAGTCGCCGCCGAAGTACCCGGAGCAAGCGGCGTCTGCCCCTACCGGCACCGACGCCTTGAGCAGGACCGGTGAGATGTCGTCACTGGTGGAGCTGGTGCGCCCCCAGCCGTACACGGTCGCCGGGGTACCGGTCTTGTAACGCGCCGTGTCACCCGACGCAGCGGGCTGCAGCGTCTCGTACGGGAGCGCGGAGCCGAGCGTCAGCACGGCGACGTCGTGGTCGTACCCGGCGTCGTCGTAGTCGGGGTGGACCCACTGGCGCCAGACACCGGTCGCCGTACCCCCGTGGAGGTCACCAGCCTCCGGAAGCTGGGTGGTGCCGCCGAGAACGGCTCCGTTCGTCTCCCAGTCGAGCCCGGCCACGCAGTGCGCGGCGGTCAGGACCTTCGCGGGGGCCACGAGTGTGCCACCGCAGAAGTAGCCCTCGTCGTCGGCCTCGCCGGTGGTTCCCTTGTCGTCGTAGTAGTGCAGCTGCACCATCCACGGGGCTTCCCCGAGCGTGGCCGCGGTGCCACCGATGATCTTCGGATCGGTGGACGGCCCGGATGTCTCCGGTGCGGGCTCGCCGCCTGCTTCGGCATCCGTGCCGCTGTCCGGCTTCTCGGTGGGTGCGGCGGTCTCACCGCTCAGCAGTTCGGCGGTGGAGCGCTTGACGGTCTTGAGGAGCTCGGCCTGGGAGGCGGTGGAGCGCTGCTGAACGCTCTTCTTCCCCGCCGGCTGAGGCGTGTCGGCCTGCGCGGGTACGACGGACAGGGCCGCGGCCCCCAGAGCAAGCGCGGCAACTGCCGCGGAGAAAGGGATGGATCCCTTCCGTCTACCGGATGTCACTCAAGAAATCCCTTCGATCGACACGGCGCAACGCGAGTGGAGCGCCGGGTAGTTGGAGTCGAAGGGAGAGAAACTCCCACTGGATTCGCAACACAGTGGGCGTATAGAAAATACGTTCCCCCCCACATACAGCCTGCTGATGGTACAACGCAGAACTGCCCTCGTCACCGGTGTGACGAGGGCAGTTCCGTGTGGCTCCTGATGCGACGTCAGTCGTTGCCGTTGCCCGGCGTCGTCTTCTGGATCTGGAGCAGGAACTCCGCGTTGGACTGCGTCTTCTTCATGCGGTCCAGCAGCAGCTCGATGGCCTGCTGCTGGTCCAGGGCGTGCAGCACCCGGCGCAGCTTCCAGACCACGGCCAGTTCGTCCGTGCCGAGGAGGATCTCTTCCTTACGGGTGCTGGACGCGTCGACGTCCACCGCGGGGAAGATGCGCTTGTCCGAGAGCTTGCGGTCGAGCTTGAGCTCCATGTTGCCGGTGCCCTTGAACTCCTCGAAGATCACCTCGTCCATGCGCGAGCCGGTCTCGACGAGCGCGGTGGCCAGGATGGTCAGCGAGCCGCCGTCCTCGATGTTGCGCGCGGCACCGAAGAAGCGCTTCGGCGGGTACAGCGCGGTCGAGTCGACACCACCGGACAGGATGCGGCCGGAGGCCGGTGCCGCCAGGTTGTAGGCGCGGCCCAGACGGGTGATCGAGTCCAGCAGGACCACCACGTCGTGCCCCAGCTCCACGAGGCGCTTCGCACGCTCGATGGCGAGCTCGGCGACCGTGGTGTGGTCCTCGGCGGGACGGTCGAAGGTCGAGGAGATGACCTCGCCCTTCACCGACCGCTGCATGTCGGTGACCTCTTCCGGACGCTCGTCGACCAGGACGACCATCAGGTGGCACTCGGGGCTGTTGACCGTGATCGCGTTGGCGATGGCCTGCAGGATCATGGTCTTACCGGTCTTCGGCGGGGCCACGATCAGGCCTCGCTGGCCCTTGCCGATCGGTGCGACCAGGTCGATGATCCGGGTGGTCAGGACGTTGGAGTCGGTCTCCAGACGGAGCCGGTCCTGCGGGTACAGCGGGGTCAGCTTCTGGAACTCGGGACGTCCGCGGCCGGTCTCCGGCGCCATGCCGTTGACGGAGTCGAGACGCACCAGCGCGTTGAACTTCTCGCGGCGCTCGCCGTCCTTGGGCTGGCGCACCGCACCCGTGACGTGGTCGCCCTTGCGCAGGCCGTTCTTGCGGACCTGGGCGAGCGAGACGTACACGTCGTTCGGGCCGGGCAGGTAGCCGGAGGTCCGGATGAACGCGTAGTTGTCGAGGATGTCGAGGATGCCCGCGACGGGGATCAGGACGTCGTCGTCGGCCACCTGGACGTCGGTCGCGAACTCGTCACGTCCGCGACGGCCACGGCGGTCGCGGTAGCGGCCCCGGCGTCCACGCCGGCCGCCCTCGTCGTCGAAACCGTCGTCCTGCTGGCCGCCGCCGCCCTGCTGGCCCTGGCCCTGCCCCTGGCTCTGACCCTGGCCGCCGCCCTGCTGGCCCTGACGGCGTCCGCCGCCGCCCTGGCCCTGGTCGTCGCCCTTGCCGCGCCGGTCACGCTGGCGGTCCCGGCGGTCACCGCGGTCTCCGCGGTCACGGTCCTGGCGGTCGCCGCGACGGCCGTCCTGGCGGTCGCCGCGACGGCCCTCGGCGGTGTCCGTGGCGGACTCCGCCTTCGCGTCCGTCCTGGCCTCGCCGCGCTCGTCGGCGCGGTCCTGGCGGCCCTCGCCCTTCGGCTCGGTCTTCGGCTCGGCGTCCGCCTTGGGCTCGGCCTTGGGCTCCGCCTTGGTGTCGGGGCTGCCCGCCTGCGCGGTCGCCCGGCGGCGACGACGCTCGCCCGTGGGCTGGTCGTCGCTGGCCGGCTGCCCGGGGATGTCGATCTGCTGCTGGGCGGCCGCCTTGTCGGCGGCCGGCGCTGCGGCGGCCTCGTCACCCGTGCGTGTCTTGGACGTGGCACGCCGCTTCGGCTTGCTCCCGGTGTCCGTACCGGCGGATGCGGCGGCCTTGGGGGCGGGCGCGGAGGATGCTCCGGCCTGCGCCTCCTTGATGACCTCGATCAGCTGGCTCTTGCGCATCCGCGCAGTCCCCCTGATGCCGAGGCCGGACGCGACCTGCTGCAGCTCGGCCAGGACCATGCCCTCGAGGCCGGTGCCGGAGCGGCGGCGCCGTGCGGTGGTGCCAGTGGCAGCACCTTCGGCGGGCACGGAGCTGTCGACGCTCTTGTCGGCAGTCACGCCCATCAGATCGGTGGTGTCGCTCACGAAGGGTCCTTCCCTGGAGCGGACGTCGGCCTTCTGGCTCGGCGACCGGTTGTGCTGTCCGACTGCGGTCTGTTGATCGTGTCGATCGCGGACCTTGCCGGGGCGGTGGTCCGCCGGGTACGGCGGAGAGATGAATGTGCGGGGTTCCGGCGCGAGATCCCCCTGCTCGGCCCACTCCTGGATGAGCAAGAGGGTGTCGTGCCGGTTCCGGAGCGTGCTCGAAAGCTCAGGCAGGCTGCTCAGGCAGTCGGGGAGGCTCCCGGAAGAGTGGTGGTCCCGGAGGGGGACACGAAGCAACGCGCCACGAAGACGTCGATTGCTGACTTGAGGTTAACACTACCGGCTCCAACAAACATTCCCCCTCTCATGCACCGGCAATCACGTGGGACTACGCGGCGAGCGGCAACACGCTCGCACCCGTGGCGTCGAGAGCGAGCCGGTTCGCGGCCCAGCCCTCGCCCGCCAGCCGGGCGACCTTGTCGGCGGAACCCTCCTCCGTCAGCGCGAGCACGGTGGGCCCCGCACCCGAGATGACGGCGGGGACGCCGTCGGCGCGCAGGCGGTTCACCAGCTCCACGCTCCGAGGCATCGCGGGTCCGCGGTACTCCTGGTGGATCCGGTCCTCCGTGGCGGCGAGGAGCAGCTCGGGACGCCGGGTCAGGGCCTCGACGAGCAGGGCCGCACGGCCGGCGTTGGCCGCGGCGTCCACGTGGGGGACGGTGCGCGGCAGCAGGCCGCGGGCGGTCTCCGTGAGCACCGCGGTGGCGGGGACGAACACCACCGGAACGACGGAGCCGGCGGGGTCCATCCGGATCGCTCGGGCGGATCCGCCGTCCATCCAGGCGAGAGTGAAGCCGCCGAGCAGACAGGCGGCGACGTTGTCGGGGTGCCCCTCGATCTCGGTCGCCAGCTCCAGCAGCGCGGCGTCGTCGAGACGGGCCTCACCGCCCGTCGTCACGGCGCGGGCGGCGACGATCCCGGCGCAGATGGCGGCGGACGAGGACCCCAGGCCACGGCCGTGCGGGATGCGGTTGGCGCAGACGATCTCCAGGCCGCGGGGCTGTCCGCCGAGCAGGTCGAAGGCCGTGCGCAGGGAGCGTACGAGCAGGTGGTTCTCGTCGCGGGGCAGCGTCTCGGCGCCCTCACCCGCGATGTCGATGTGCAGCCCGGAATCGGCGACCCGGACGACTACGTCGTCGTAGAGCCCCAGCGAGAGGCCGAGGGCGTCGAAACCCGGGCCCAGATTGGCACTGGTTGCGGGGACGCGCACCCGGACGGCGGCGGCTCGGAACGCGGGACCGGCCATCGGTTGGACGACTCTTCCTGTACGGCGGCGGGGATGTTGTGCGGACTACTTCGACGTGCGCGGGGTGCCGGTGTGCGGAGGACGGGGGGCCCGGCAGACACGACGGCCGCTGCACCGCGGCGGATGCGGCGGGCGGGTTGGGTACAGCTTATCGAAGGAAGGTTCTGTGGCGACATAGGGCGCACGGGAGGCGCACGATGCGTGTCGCACACCTCCCATGCGCTCTCCGCCCCGGAAGGGCGGCTGAGCTGCGGCAAGGACCCGCTACGCGAGGCCCAGCTTCTCGGCCGCGGCCACCGCGTCGACCGGGACGGTGACCGGCTGCGGGGCGCCGGCGACGGCCCAGTCGGGGTCCTTGAGCCCGTTGCCGGTGACGGTGCAGACGATCTTCTGGCCGGGGTCGACCTTGCCCTCCTCGGCGGCCTTGAGCAGGCCCGCCACGGACGCCGCCGACGCGGGCTCGACGAAGACGCCCTCCTGGGAGGCCAGCAGGCGGTACGCCGACAGGATCTGACGGTCCGTCACATCGTCGATGAAGCCGCCGGATTCGTCCCGCGCGTCCAGGGCGAACTGCCAGGACGCGGGGTTGCCGATACGGATCGCGGTGGCGATGGTCGCCGGGTCCTTCACGATCTCGCCGCGCACGATCGGCGCGGAACCGGACGCCTGGAAGCCCCACATGCGCGGAGCGTGCGACGAGATGCCGTCCGCCGCGTACTCCCTGTAACCCCTCCAGTAGGCCGTGATGTTGCCCGCGTTGCCCACCGGCAGGACATGGATGTCGGGGGCGTCGCCGAGCGCGTCGACGATCTCGAACGCGGCGGTCTTCTGACCCTCGATGCGGACCGGGTTGACCGAGTTGACCAGCGCCACCGGGTAGTTGTCCGAGAGGCTGCGGGCCAGGGTCAGGCAGTCGTCGAAGTTGCCGTCGACCTGGAGGATCTTCGCGCCGTGGACGAGCGCCTGCCCCATCTTGCCGAGCGCGATCTTCCCCTGCGGCACGAGCACGGCGCAGACCATGCCCGCGCGCACGGCGTACGCGGCGGCGGAGGCGGAGGTGTTGCCGGTGGAGGCGCAGATGACGGCCTGCGCGCCCTCCTCCTTGGCCCGGGTGATCGCCATGGTCATGCCGCGGTCCTTGAACGAACCGGTGGGGTTGGCGCCCTCGACCTTGAGGTGCACCTCGCAGCCCGTGCGCTCGGAGAGGACCTGCGCCGGAACGAGCGGCGTACCGCCCTCACGGAGTGTGACGACCGGCGTCGTGCTCGTGACCGGAAGACGGTCCCGGTACTCCTCGATGATGCCGCGCCACTGGTGGGTGCCCTTGCTGGTCATGGGTCCTTACTCCCCTTCAACACGCATGATGCTGGCGACACCGCGCACGGTGTCCAGCTTGCGCAGCGCTTCGACGGTCCCTGAGAGGGCGGCGTCGGGCGCGCGGTGGGTGACGACGACGAGGGATGCCTCGCCGCCGGTTTCCTGACTGTCCGGCCGGCTCTGCTGTCGGACCGTATCGATGGATACGCCCTGTTCGGCGAAGACCGTCGCGACCTGGGCGAGTACGCCAGGCTTGTCGGCCACGTCGAGACTGATGTGGTAGCGCGTGACGACGTCGCCCATGGGGCTGACCGGCAGACGCGTGTACGCGGACTCACCGGGACCGGTGGTCGCTCCGACGATGTTGCGGCACACGGCGACCAGGTCGCCGAGCACGGCGGACGCGGTCGGGGCGCCGCCGGCGCCGGGACCGTAGAACATCAGCTGCCCGGCCGCCTCCGCCTCGACGAAGACCGCGTTGTACGCCTCACGGACCGAGGCCAGCGGATGGCTGAGCGGGATCATCGCGGGATGCACGCGGGCGGTGACGGACCTGCCGTCGGCGGCACGCTCGCAGATGGCGAGGAGCTTGACGGTGCAGCCCATGCGCCGGGCGGAGGCGATGTCGGCGGCGGTGACCTCGGTGATGCCCTCGCGGTGCACCTCGCCGATCTTCACCCGCGTGTGGAAGGCGATGCCGGCGAGGATGGCGGCCTTCGCGGCGGCGTCGAAGCCCTCGACGTCGGCGGTCGGGTCGGCCTCGGCGTACCCGAGGGCGGTGGCCTCGTCGAGCGCCTCGGAGTACCCGGCGCCGCTCGTGTCCATCCTGTCGAGGATGAAGTTGGTCGTGCCGTTGACGATGCCGAGCACCCGGTTGACCTTGTCGCCCGCGAGGGACTCGCGCAGCGGCCGTACGAGCGGGATGGCGCCGGCCACGGCCGCCTCGTAGTAGAGGTCCCTGCCGTGCTTCTCGGCGGCGGCGTGGAGCGCGGAGCCGTCCTCGGCGAGCAGCGCCTTGTTGGCCGAGACGACACCCGCGCCGTGCTCGAAGGCGGTCGTGATGAGCGTGCGGGCGGGCTCGATGCCGCCGATGACCTCGACGACGACGTCGATGTCGCCCCGTTTGACCAGGGCGGTCGCGTCGGTGGTGACCAGGGCGGGGTCGATGCCCTCCCGAACCTTGGAGGGCCGGCGGACGGCGACACCGGCGAGCTCCACCGGCGCGCCGATGCGCGCGGCGAGGTCGTCGGCGTGCGTCGTCATGATGCGCGCCACCTCTGAGCCGACCACTCCACAGCCCAGCAGCGCCACCTTCAGCGGACGCGTACGCATCATCCGACCTCGTTTCTCATACTTCTGATGTGTGGACCAGTCTCACTCACCGGACGGGGGATTCTGCCACCCGTCCGGATTTTGAGATGTGAATTTCATCAGCCGACATCGAGACGCAGGAGATCTTCCTCCGTCTCGCGCCGGACGATGACCCGCGCCTGTCCGTCGCGCACGGCGACGACCGGCGGGCGCAGGGCGTGGTTGTAGTTGCTCGCCATGGAGCGGCAGTACGCGCCGGTGGCGGGCACGGCGATCAGGTCCCCCGGGGCCAGGTCGGCGGGGAGGAACGCGTCCTTGACCACGATGTCACCGCTCTCGCAGTGCTTGCCGACGACGCGTACGAGCATGGGCTCGGCCTCGGAGCTCCGCGAGACGAGCGCGACGCTGTACTCGGCGTCGTACAGCGCGGTGCGGATGTTGTCCGACATGCCGCCGTCGACGCTGACGTACGTCCGCAGGCCTTCGAGGGGCTTGATGGTGCCGACCTCGTACAGCGTGAAGGCGGTGGGGCCGACGATCGCACGGCCCGGCTCGACGGAGATGCGCGGGGTCCGCAGGCCGGCCGACTCGCACTCCCGGGTCACGATGTCGGACAGCGCCTTGGCGATCTCGTGCGGCTCGCGGGGGTCGTCCTCGGAGGTGTACGCGATCCCGAGGCCGCCGCCGAGGTCGATCTCGGGGAGCTCGACGCCGTGCTCGTCACGGATCTCGGCGAGCAGCTGCACGACGCGCCGCGCGGAGACCTCGAAGCCGGCCATGTCGAAGATCTGCGAGCCGATGTGCGAGTGGATGCCGATGAGCTCCAGGCCGTCCAGGGTCAGCGCCCTGCGGACCGCCTCGGCAGCCTGCCCGTCCGCCAGCGCGATGCCGAACTTCTGGTCCTCGTGAGCGGTGGCGATGAACTCGTGGGTGTGGGCCTCGACACCGACGGTGACGCGGATCTGTACGCGCTGACGCGTGCCGGCCCGCTGGGCGATGTGCGCGACCCGGGCGATCTCCTGGAAGGAGTCGAGCACGATCCGCCCCACTCCCGCCTCGACGGCCCGCTCGATCTCGGCGACGGTCTTGTTGTTGCCGTGGAAGGCGATGCGCTCGGCGGGCATCCCGGCGTCCAGCGCGGTCGCCAGCTCGCCGCCGGAGCACACGTCGAGGTTCAGCCCCTCCTCCTGGAGCCAGCGCACGACGGCACGCGAGAGGAAGGCCTTCCCGGCGTAGAAGACGTCGGCGTCCGCCCCGAAGGCGTCCGCCCAGGCGCGGCAGCGCGCCCGGAAGTCGGACTCGTCCAGGAAGTAGGCCGGTGTGCCGAACTCCTCGGCCAGCCGGGCGACTTCCATGCCGCCGACGGTGAGCGCGCCGTCCTCGTCACGGGTGACGGTTCGGGACCAGACCTTCGCGTCCAGTTCGTTGAGGTCGGTGGCCGGGGCGGTGTAGTGGCCTTCCGGGTAGACGTCGGCGTGACGGGGCCCGGCGGGGTGTGCGGATCGGCTCATCGGTCTGCTCTGCTCTCTCGGTTCTCAGAGGTGTTCGGGCGCGCTGATGCCGAGCAGGGACAGGCCGCCTGCGAGCACCGTCCCGGCGGCTTCGGCAAGGGCCAGCCGGGAACGGTGGGCGGCCGAGGGTTTCTCGTCGCCGACGGGGAGCGGCGGCAAGGCGTCCTGGAGGTCGAAGAAGGCGTGCGCGACGGCTTCGAGGTGGCGGGCGAGCCGGTCCGGCGCGTGGTGGTGCGCGGCGGCGGCGAGGACGCCGGGGTGGTCGGCGAGTGCGGCGTGCAGCGCGGGCGCGTCTACGTCCTGCTCGTACGCGCCGGTGAAACCGAGCCGCCCCGCCTCGCGGGTGAGGGCGCGGGCGCGGGCATGGGCGTAGCGGACCAGGAAGAGCGGGTTGGCCGCTCCCTGCACGAGGAGGTCGTCCCCGAGGTGGGCGCGGTCGTGCCCGGCGGGCCTCAGCAGGCCCCAGCGGGTGGCGTCGGCTCCCAGCCGCTCCAGCAGCTCCCCCGCCGTGGCCCCTGCGGGAACGGGCCGGGTCTGAGCGAGCGGGACGGGAGGCCGGCCGTTCGCGTCGACGGTGACGCCGAGGCGCGCCCAGTCGGGGTCGGACGCCTCCTCGCAGGTGACACGCCCCAGGGCGCCCTGCGCGCGCAGCATCTTCATCACCGTGCCCGCCACGACCGCGGCCCGGACCTCGCGCCGGTGGTGGAGCTGATGGACCTGCCCGGCGCACTCGGCACCCCACCCGTACCGGAGCCGCTGCTCCAGCACTTGGCGTACGCGTAGGGAACGCGCGGCCCCGTCCGAGTCCGGGTCGACCGTGAAGTTCAGAAAACCGGGGCCGGTGATCTCGACCCGTCCGATCCCGGGCGCGCCGACGACCCGGTCCCTCAGCAGCGCGGCGACCTCCCGCGCCGGGAGCCCAGCGGGGCCGGAGAGCTGGAGGGCGACGGCGCAGGCGTAGTCGCCGCTGCCGCCGGGGCGTGTCCGCTCCACCCGCACGCGCGCGGGCACCGGCGCGCGCAGGGCGTCCTCGTCGACCGCGCGGCGCACAGCGTGCAGCACGGTCCGGGAGAGATCTGCGGGGGTCACGGGACAAGCGTATGGGAGGAAGGGGGGCACTTCGCCAACCGGTTTCGCCATACGGGCAGCGACCCGGCCGACGGCACCCTCAGCCATGCGGTCAGCCCGCCGTGCTCCCGGCCGTCCCCGCACCACGCCGGCCATGGAACGGCGCGGAATCCTCCCGGTGTGCGAGCCGCCTCACCATGCGTACCAGCTCACTCGGCTCGAAGGGCTTCGCCAGGAAGGCGTCGACCCCGGCGGCCACCTCGTGAGGCGTGCAGGCGCTGATCACGGCGACCGGCAGATGCCCGGTCCGCGGATCGGCGCGCAACCGGGCCGCGGTCTCTATTCCGTCGAGCCTGGGCATCACCACATCAAGAGTGATCACATCCGGGCAGACCTCGTGCACCAGGTCCAGACACTCGACGCCATCGGCCGCGGTCACGACCTCGAAGCCCTCCAGCTCGAGGTTGACCCTGATCAGCTGCCGGATGACCTTGTTGTCGTCGACAACAAGCACGCGGCCGTACGCCCCTGACACCCTTCGAGGGTAGGTCGAGCGGAGGAGCTGCGTCCGGGTTTTGCCCACTTCCGTCCCTGGAGGGGTGGCGGGCGCGTGTCCGGAACCCGGTCGGCGGCCGGCTCCACGTCCACCCCGCAGCGGGCCGCACCCCGGTCCCGACGACGCGGAAATACCTGTTCCCGGACACCCGGCGGGAGCTGGTAGGGTTTCACTCGTCGCCGCCGAACGCGGCGGTTTCGCCCCCGTAGCTCAGGGGATAGAGCATCGGCCTCCGGAGCCGGGTGCGCAGGTTCGAATCCTGCCGGGGGCACTTGAAAGATCGGAACGGGATCGGGTTCTTTTCCCGTTTGCGTCTGTCAAGTGTCAAGATCGGGTGTCCGTACTTGGGTACGGACACCCGATTTTTTTGTGCCGTGGCTCCAGCTCACGGGGGACGGCCACCAGCCCGTCAACCATGTGCGCCGGGATCGCCCCGCTCAGGGCGAACTCTTCGCGGGGGCGCTGTAGCGGGCTTCGAAGCTGAATGCCGCGTAGAGAACGTCGTTGAACGTCTTCCGGGACCAGCGCGGGATCCACGTTGAGACGGGGCAGCGCCTCCAGTGGCGCGGCGTTGTTGGTCGGGTCGGCCGGCGGGCTCCGGCGTCTCGAGACGGACCAGCCGCCCGGAGGGCCTTGCACTGCCGGCCGAGGGTGGCGTGCTCCTGCCGGACGCCGTTCCGGAATTGCTGCTCCTGTTCTTCGTCGAATGCCGTGCTGTCCTCGACTCCACCTTCGGCGGGAGCCCGGATCAGGCAGGCTTGGCGCTGCGAGGGCGCGGACGAACTCCAACGCACATTGCTGAGGGCCGCCAAGGAGATCACCGAAGACCTCGCCAGGCCCAAGGACCCCAAGACGGCCTCGCCTCCCGCGAGGTGCCCGAGGGCGACCTGCTGGCCGGGTGCGGGCCCGATGCCTCGTCCTCAAGGACCGCAGGGCAAAGGCGCTCGACGAGGCCCTCTCCCCCGGGGACAGGGTCGCCTTCAACGGATTCCTGGTGTCGGTCGTCGCCGTGCTCCTCGCGCCCAGGCTGGGCGACCGGTGTGGCATCGAGGAACTCGCGGTCTTCAGCGACGAGGTCGCTGCCGCACACCGCGCCGAGCGACGACCGGTCAACGAGTTCGTCGTGGAGGAGATCCTCCGCGAGGTGTACGGAGTGCCACGGCTCTTCCTGGCGACCGCTGTACCGCCCAGAACCATATCGGCGGCAGGCGCGACGATCGTGCGGTATCTGAACAACACGGACAGTACCGTCGCAGCCGACATCGATCGCATCCTCGACACCGCCGTGGACCTCCACCGGCACCGCGACCCGCAGTGAGGCCGTTGTCGGCGGTTCAGGGAGTACGCATCAAGTTACGGAGACCCGCGACCAGGGCGGGGACATCGCGTTCCGTTTGCTCCGGGGCCGCCTGGTCGGACAGCTCCGGCTTCCGGTGCCCGGTGTGGCAGGGGCGGCAGAAGCCGTCCGGAAGAGCGCCTGCCGGGCCGGGTCGGCCGCATTCGACCAGGAAACCGCGCACGGGAGTGCCGGGCAGACCCTGGGCCGGCGCGGGTGCCGCGGGGAGCCGGGGTGGCACCTTGTCGGCGGGGCGGCGGCGTACCAGACCGATAGGTGATCCGACCCGCCCGGGAAGCCCGGCGGTGAGCGCCGGGTCAGGTAGTCGGCGCTCACGCCTCGTGCGAACCAGGCGGCGGCAAAGGGCTCCAGGGCAGCGCAATCGGCGGCGGAGAGCGCCAGGCGGGGTGCACGGCGGCCGAGCTCGGCAAGGGCGAGGTAGGCGGGGGAAGGGGCCGCGACAACCTTCGGGACGCCTGCGCTCTGCTCGTCCTCCGGCGCCGGGGACGGCTGCGACGGGATCGAAGGGGGAGCGCGGTGATGTCGGCCTGCGGGGTGCGCTGTTGGGGCACGACCGACTGGACGGAGGCTACGGGCTCCCGCTCCGGGGCGGTGGCTTCGCCCGCGAGCCTTTCGGCCCACCATTCGTTGTCGTGGGCGGCACGTGACCAGTAGGTGAGCGTCACCCACCGGCACTGACCGGCCCCTTCCACCCGGCAACGCACACGACGCAGATGCCCGGCCACGGCGAGCGCGCGCAACGCGGTGCCGATGGCCATCCGGCCGTACAGGGGCAGGTCCTTGGCCAGCGACTTGACGTCCGAACCCAGGCCCTCGGAACCCGAAGCTCAAGCGTCGGCCCGGGGCCCCTTCCTCGGCCCCCGAACGAGTGAATGAGGGCTTCACGACGCTCGAACCCCGAGATCCAAGACCCGAGCGCCGGAGCGGCGGCCGCACCACACGGCACCATCGCAGCGAACCCGACGGCTCCCGATCGCCCTCGCCTACCGCCCGAGCCACTGCCTACCGACGCCTCACGACACGCCATTCACGTCCCGGCTTCGGGATCTTCGCCTCGTCTGCGGCCTGGAGGCCCTCGTCTTCGATGACTTCACCCGTGATGACCTGGCCCCCGACCGGTTTTGCGAGTTCCAGGCCGGAGAGGTGCGTCTTGAGCCTTCTGGACATGGGGCGGAAGGTCGCAAAGGTGAGCCCGCCGGACACGGCGGCCCCGACGAGGGGGATGGCCTTCGAGACGGACTTGGCGAAGGTCTGCTTCGTCATCTCGACACCGAGGTACCCGGCGACCTTCTTCACGATGGGGTAGACGACACCCTGGGTCAGTGCCTTCTGGGGCAGCTTCTTGGCCACCTGCTTGGACATCGCCTCCGCCACCTTCCCCACGGCGGCGTTCGCGGACTGGGTCCCGAACATCACTCCGAAGAAGAGCGTGAGCACGCCTTTGGTGGCGTCATCAAGGTCGTCGTTGTCGGTGGAGAACAGATCGGGCCAGCTGTAGAGATAGGCGAGCTTCTGCGCGACGCGCAGCATGTGGCCGACGTACTGAGCCAGATCGGCCGGCACCGTGGCGGGCATGGCGATGAATCCGGGAATCCCGGCAGCCGCGGAGAGCGCGCTCACCTTGGCGGTCTCGTAGCGGATGGACTCGTTGGCCACCCTGTCCAGAACCTCAAGAGGGATACCCGCCGCCGCGGGGGTCTCCTCCACCGCCCTGCGCACATCATCTTCCGAGCAGTGACGGGCGAGCGCGGTCCGGAGGTACGCCGCCCTGTCGACTCGCACACCCGGAAGCCTTGCTGCGCCAGCCAGAAGAGCGGAGAAGCGCGACTCCGGGTTCTCGCTCACTTGTCCCGTGACCATGCCAGGAAACGTACAGCAGGCGGGCGACGCGTATCCCCCGAATCGGTCATCGTGGCCGCGGGTCGGGACTGCGGGAGCCGGAGGCAGCGGACGAAGCGGGGATTCCCGCTGCCACACAGGGGTGACCTGGTGCAGCGGCTGAAGGCCCGGCCATCCGGGCGCCCCGGCTTCGCCGAGTCCAGGCGACAGGCCGAGGCAGCGCGGCCAGGCACTCACGAACCCGGTGTACGGAGTGGCCGGACGTGGCGGAGCCCGGGAGTCGTATCCAGCTCCCGGGCCCCTGGGGTTGCCACCCAATTGCGCTTGCCAGCGCCGTTTAAGAGTGCGGATCAGTCGTCATACCGTCGCGTTCTGCCTTTGAACTACCGCGCCGCGGCAGAGGCGCAGGCCGGATTCGAACCAGCATTCAACGGTGTTCGTCCGTACTCGGTCGATCTGGCAATCGGCGGCGATACTGAAGCTGGAGCGAGAGTCTGAGATTGATCGCGGCTGCCTCTGCCATGTTGGGCCACCCCGGCGTGTGGTGCCGGGGGGAGGACTCGAACCTCCACCGTTACCGCGTCTTCAGGCTGAACGTCAGTTTCAGCTTGCGCTCGTCACACGGGGCGGACCTCAATTCCGCCTCGTGCAGGGTGCGCACCCCCACGACATGGCGCGGGGGCGTTCTGGGGGTGCCGCCTCACGTCCGACACTAGCCGAACAGGTAGCCGAACACCGCGTCTCCGACCCGCTGGTCGGTGACCTCGGCGCCGTTGGCCTCCTCACGGGCGAACTTCACCGCGTGCTGCAGCTTCTCGACGCGCTCCAGCAGTTCGTTCACCCGCCGCGCCGGAAGCGCTCCGGAGAACTTCACGGTCGTCCAGTACCCGATGGGCACGTCCTCGTAGTACACGTCGACCTGGGCCGGGTGCTTGTCGGTCGCCTCGGCCTTGACGTGGTTGCGCGGGACCTTCTTCGTGCGGATCGTGCGGACCGGGTCCGTCTTCCACCAGTCCGTCGAGGGGTCGAGCGACCAGGACTCGGAAGCGTCCAGGACCGGAAGCTTCTTCACGAAGGTGTGGAGGTCGGTGAGCTGCTTCTCCAGGAAGAGCAGGTAGCTGACCGGGACTTCGCGGACGACCGTGCGTCCGTCGACGGTGACGTCCGCGCGGGCGGAGCAGTTGGCCCAGTCCTTCGTCGCGGTCACGTCGAACAGCCGGGTGAGCGACGCGGACATCTCACGCAGCGCCTCCTCGGCCTTGACCTGCACCCGCGTGGACTCGGGCGGAAGCTGCTCGCCCTCTTCGTCCTTCGGCTGGTACGTGCGCGAGATGCCTGCCAGCAGCGCCGGCTTCTGCACCTTGTGGTGGGCCGCGGTGATGTCCTGGAGCGACTTGCTCTTGACACCCTTCTCCACGGCGATGATCTGGTTGAGCTTCGTCACTTCGCCCCCTTCGAGTGAACAGCAACGTACCTCACACACCCTCGACCACCCGTACGGTTTTCCGCCGGGGCCGGACTACGGCGCCGGGTACGTCACCCGGCCGTGCTCGTCGATCCGTGGCTCCGCTCCCCAGGCGCCCAGTTCGTGCACACGCGGCTCGCCGGCACCCATGATGTGCCGGACCGTCCAGCCGCGGGCGGCGAGCGTGTTCGCGATCAGCAGGCGGTGGCAGCGCCACGGCACCGGCTCGCCGCACATGACGGCGACGCGGCCGCGCTCCGCGAGGGAGGTCAGGCGGGCGATGCCCCGCTCGTACGCCGGGAGCAGCGTGTAGTCGGCGTAGTTCTTGAAGCTCGGGTTGTGCCAGCCCGCGTTGACGGCGGGGTCCACGTCCTGCTTGCGCCGCCGGCCGCCGAGCTCGGCCAGGTACACGTGGTCGACCCCGGCCCGCTCCAGCCACCCGCGCATCGCCTCTCCGGAGAACTGCGGGCTGCGGCGCGATCCGGGATGCGCCCGGACGTCGGCCAGTACGTCGATGTGCCGGCGGCCCAGGAAGCCGGTGAACGTCGCCTCCGGGTACGTCCAGTGACCGATCGTCCAGATCTCACGCACCCCGACATGATGCATCGGCCGCGCCCGAAGGCCAGGGCGACATGCGAAGGAGGTCAGCTCACGTTGCGGGCAAGCCGGAGGCCGAGGTCGTCGATCGCGAACGTGGGATGGCTGCGGCGGCGCACCGTCGAGCCACAGCCGCGCTCCGCCTCGGCCCAGCCGCCGCCGCGGAAGGTGCGGTACTCGCCGTAGACCTCCTCGTCGTAGAGGTCCCAGCACCACTCCCAGACGTTGCCCAGCATGTCGTACAGCCCCCAGGCGTTCGGGGACCTGCCGCCGACGTCGTGGGCCCGGCCGTCCGAGTTCCCCTCGTACCAGGCGATGCGGTCGAGTTCGCCGTAGCGGTAGCCGGTGGTGCCCGCCTTGCACGCGTACTGCCACTCCGCCTCCGTGGGCAGGCGGTAGCCGTCGGCGCCCGGGTCGCGGACCACCTCACCGCTCCGTGCGTCGCGGGAGTAGGCCGGGGCCAGTCCGACGCGGGCCGAGAAACGGTTGCACAGGTCGACGGCGTCGAGCCAGCTGACGTTCGTCAGGGGCAGGGCGTGGGACACGGAGGGATCGGGGGTCGTATCCGTGAGGGCCCAGTACTGTCCGAGGGTGACGGGGAGGCGGGCGAGCAGGAAGGGCTCGACGTCCACCTGCCAGTGCGCTCCGCGGCGGTCGTCGCGGAGGTCGACCGTACCGGCGGGGATCGGAATCATGCCGGCGGCCGTCTCGTCGTCGAGCGTGCTCACGCGGAGCCCTCCCCTGTCCCGAGGGCCGAAGTGCCCGTGCATACAGGCTACTTCGATCCGCGATCCACCGCCGGTGAACCGGGCCCCGCGGTGGAGGCCGGGTACGGCGCCACCTCAGCCGAGCCTGCGGACGGGCCTGCCGTCCAGATAGGCGCGGATGTCCTCGACCGCGTCCCCGTAGTACGCCGCGTAGTTGGCCTGCGACACGTACCCCAGGTGCGGTGTGGCCAGGAGGCGCGGCGCACTGCGCATGGGATGGTCCGCCGGCAGCGGCTCGACGTCGAACACGTCGACGCCGGCACCCGCGATGGCTCCCCGGCGCAGGGCGTCGAGCAGCGCGTCCTGGTCGACGATCGCCGCACGGGAGGTGTTGACCAGATAGCTGCCCGGCCGCATGAGTCCGAGCTCCTTCGCACCCAGCAGACCACGGGTGCGCTCGCTCAGCACCAGGTGAACGGAGACGAAGTCGCCGGCCCCCAGCAGCTCTTCCTTGGACGCGGCGAGGCGCGCTCCGGCCTGCTCCGCCCGCTCCGGAGTCAGGTTCTCGCTCCAGGCCACCACGTCCATGCCGAAGGCGCGGCCGACCGCGGCGACCCTGCTGCCGATCTTCCCCAGCCCGAGGATCCCGAGGGTGCGCCCGTGCAGATCGGCTCCGACGGTGGACTGCCAGGGGCCGCCGTTCCGCAGGGCGTTGGCCTCGTCCACGAGCCCACGGGCCAGTCCGAGCAGCAGTGCCCAGGTGAGTTCGACGGGCGGGGTGGCCGTGCTGGCGGTGCCGCAGACGGTGACGCCGTGCCGTTCGGCGGCGGCGTAGTCGATGGAGGTGTTCCGCATGCCGGAGGCGACGATCAGGCGGAGCCGGGGCAGCCGCTCGATCAGCGTCGCGGGAAACGGCACACGCTCCCGGAGGGTGACGACCATGTCGAACTCCGCCAGGCGTACGGCCAGTTCGTCCTCGGTGGCGCAGTGCTCGGCAAAGCTGACCACCTCGATGTCCCCGGCGACGGGTGACCAGTCCGCGGCGGTGGCCGCCACGGACTGGTAGTCGTCGAGCACGGCACAGCGGAGTTTCACGGCGTCTTCCTTTCGGCGGCACGGCGACGACACGGCGGTGACACGGCGCCCGGCACCGCGCAGCACCACGAAATCTACCGGCGTGGCCGGGAGCTCACGCGTCCAGCCAGGCCTCCTCGTTCCGTGCGACGTCGTAGACGCGCTCCACCTGGGTGGCGGTGAGCACCCCCGTCAGCGGGGCGAGTGCGGACACCTGCCGCTCCCCGTAGACGCTGACGCCGACCGGTGTGGCGACCACTTCCAGGGCGGTGACGCCGGTGAACACCAGCACGGTCTGCACCGGGACGTCGAAGGTGCAGTACGCCTCGAGCGCGGCCCGGGCCCGCCGGGCACCGGGCCGTCCGTCGAGCACGTACGGCTGCGGATCGCCGTCGTCGATCCGCAGGGTGCCGTCCCCGATGCGCACCGACGCGCCGGGACGGTGTTCGGTGCTCACGGCGAACACCCCGCCCGGCCCGATGAGCAGGTGCCCGATCTCCGAGCCGTCCGGCAGCGGCACGGAGTGCAGGACCCGCCAGCCGTGACGCGTCAGCCGCTTGAGCTCGGCCCCGACACGCCGCTCCCCCGTCAGGGCGCCGCGTCGCGGGTCCGGATCCTTGTGCCGCCGCAGCGCCCCGGTGGCCACCCGTACGAGCGCGCCGGGCCCTGTCTCGCCGAGCTGCTCCCGCAGCTTGGCGCCCGGCCGCCGCGAGGCGAGATCACTCGCGGGTGTCAGCGCGGGCAGGACGGCCGGCCGTCGGCGCCGGTCCGTCGAACTCCCGGCCGCCTCCTCGGCCGCCTCCTCGGCCGCCTCCTCGGCCGCCTCCTCGGTCGCCTTCTCGGCCGCCTCTCCCGCCGTCGCCTCCGTTGCCGCCCCCGCCGCCTCCTCCGTTGCCGGAGCGGCTGCGGAATCCGGCTCGGTCACGCAGTCCGTCGTGGCGACCGGCTTCGGAGCCGGCACCTGCACCTGCACCGGCTCAGGCACCGCGATCAACTCCACCGCAGGCACAGGCGCGGGCGCAGGCACGAGTGCCGCCTCCGGCTCCGGCACGAGCCCCGCCTCCTGCACAGCCCTCCGTTTCCGCATCCCCCTCATCGGCGGGATCCTCGGGACCGGCGGCGGGATACGCGGTGTCGGCGGCCCGGCCGGGGCCTCCTCACCGACGAGGGCCGGCAGGTCCGGGACCTGGCGCGCGAGTGCGTCGGTCACGGCGTCGCGGTAGCGCGGGTGCAGGACCGTGATCGTGCCGCTGCCCCGGTCCGCCCAGCCGATCGCGGTCCCGTCGGGCAGGTTCACGTAGAGCCGGTCGTGCCCGAAGAGCTGCCATGACGTGACCTTGAGATCCTGCATCGTGCCCCCTCTGTTCACCCCTCCGGCCATCCTTGCTCCCTCAGCCTGTACGGCGGCCCGGCCTCCGCACAGGGCGCAGAGCGGGCGCGCGGAGTCGGGAGCACGGCGTTCCGGAGCAGTCCGGGCCCTGTGTGCCCCGGACTGCTCCGGCGTTCCGGTCAGATCAGCGGAAGACCCGGCGCCGGATAGGCGTCCATCATGGTCCTCACTTCGTCCCTGACCTTGGAAACGGTCGTTTCGTCACCTGTACGAGCGGCGTCGACCACAAGATCGATCCACTGCGCGACCGCCCCCATCTCGGAGACGGGGATGCCCCGCGACGTCAGGGCGGGGGTGCCGATGCGGATGCCGGAAGGGTCGAAGGGCTTACGGGGGTCGTACGGCACGGCGTTGTGGTTGACGACGATCCCGGCCCGGTCGAGCGCCTTGGCCGCGGTCTTCCCGGAGACGCCCTTGCCCGTGAGGTCGGCCAGCAGCAGGTGGTTGTCCGTCCCGCCGGACACCAGGTCGAAGCCGCGTGCCGCCAGTTCCTCGCCCAGCGCGCGGGCGTTGGCCACGACCTGATGGGCGTACGCGGCGAAGTCCGCCCCGGCGGCCTCCTTCAGCGCGACCGCGATGGCGGCGGTGGTCTGGTTGTGCGGGCCCCCCTGGAGTCCTGGGAAGACGGCGCGGTCCACAGCCCTGGCGTGCTCCGCCCTGGTCAGCAGCATCGCTCCGCGCGGCCCGCGCAGGGTCTTGTGGGTGGTGGTGGACACCACGTCGGCGTAGGGAGCGGGCGAGGGATGCGCGCCTCCGGCGATCAGCCCCGCGACATGGGCGACGTCGGCGACCAGCACCGCCCCCACCTCACGGGCGATCTCCGCGAACCCGGCGAAGTCGATCACGCGGGGCACGGCGGTACCGCCGCAGAAGATCACCTTGGGCCGCTCGGCACGCGCCAGGTCGCGCACCTCGTCCAGGTCGGTACGCCCGGTGTCCCGCCGCACCCCGTAGCGCACGCCCCGGAACCACGTGCCGGTGGCGGAGACGCCCCAGCCGTGGGTGAGGTGGCCGCCCATCGGCAGCGACATCCCGAGGACGGTGTCGCCGGGCTCCAGGAACGCCATGTAGACGGCGAGGTTGGCCGGGGAGCCCGAGTAGGGCTGGACGTTGGCGTGTTCCATCCCGAACAGCGCCCTGGCGCGCTCGACGGCGAGCGTCTCCACCTGGTCGATGACCTGCTGGCCCTCGTAGTACCGCTTGCCGGGGTACCCCTCGGAGTACTTGTTCTGCAGGACGGTGCCCGAGGCCTCCAGCACGGCGGCGGAGACGTAGTTCTCGCTGGGGATCAGGCGCAGGGTGTCCGCCTGGAGCCGCTCCTCGGCGTTCACCAGGGCGGCGAGTTCCGGGTCGGCCTCTGTCAGGGCGGGACGGCGGATATCGGACGGCTGTACGGCCACGGGGTCCTCCCGGGTCGGTCGCACGGGGGCGACATGGACCCGGATGCCCAGGCGGACGGCCCTCCGGCGATGACGCCCCGGGCACGCCCGGAGTGTGCCGCTCCCTCGTGGTCGGTTCCACGGAGCACCCTGCCGGGCGCGCGCCAGTCGCGGCACTCGGCACCTTACTGCGGGGCGGCCCGTTCCGACAGCGCGCCGGGCGCGCGTCGGCACGGCATCCCGCGCCATAACGGCCGAACTTCCGCAAGGATGCGTGAACGGGCACGAAACTGGGCAGCTTTCCGGCGACCTGACGGGTTTCGGCGGTGGGGGGCCGTGATGGAATCACGCGATCAGTCGGAGACACCGGAGCCAAGACCCGGTTCCGGGCGGGAGCCCGGCCCCGAGCACGCCTGGGGGGCCGTACAGCCGCCCCCGCCGCCCACCCGGCCCCCTTCGGCCGGCCCGCCACCCCCGGGGGCCGTGCCGCGGGCCGTCGCCGCCGGACTGCTGAGCCTCTCCGGTCTGGGACTCGGCCACGTCCTGGTGCGCCGCTGGGGCAGGGCCGCGGTGAGCTGGGCGGCAACGGCTCTGCTCCTGCTCGTCGCACTGCCCGCCGACCCGGACGGGGTGCCCGCCGCCCTGGTCGCCGGCTACCTCCTGCTGCTCGTCCTCGTGGGAGCCGACGCGGCGCGCATCGCTCTGCGCACCGGCTTCGGCCGGTGGCCCCGGCCTGTTGTGGCTGCGCTGCTCGGACTGTTGCTCCTGGCCGTCCCGGTCGGCGGCACCCTCGCCTACGGATCCGCGCGGGACGAGGCCGTGGAAGAGGAGCTGCTCGGCCGTCTGGAGGAGGGCGACGCCCTGGTCGCCAAGGCGGCGAAGAGCTCGTTCCTCCTCTCCGCACCCGACTACCGGTTCGCCCTCACCCTCTACCGGTCACTGGCCGAGGACCATCCCGGGTCGCGGGCCGCCGCCCTCGTGCCCGAGCGTCTGGAGGCCTACTACGCCGCCGTCGCCACGCCGTACCGCGCGAAGAAGCACTGTGCGGCGGTAGAGCCCCTGACCTATCTGCGGACGCTTCCCGGCTCGGTGGACCCGGAGCTGCTCGGCGACCTGGCCGGCTGGCCCGACACCCCGCTCGCGGAGTCCCTGTACGGCTGCGGTGTCTCCCGGCTGGCCGGCACGGGGCCGGACTCCGGCGGCAAGGAGCTGGGCACACTGCTGCGCACGTTCCCCGAGTCCACGCAGGCCGGGCAGGTGGGGCCCGCCGTCAGCGGGAAGGTACGGCAGCAGGTGGCCGGGCTGAAGGGCGCGGATCCCTGCACCGTGACCGGACAGCTGCGACGGACGAGCACCCTGGTCGCGGAGCTCCCCGAGACCTCCGTGCCGACGCTGGGGCGGCAGGCCGACGACGGTGTGCGGGACGGTGTGTACGCCTGCGGTGTGGACGAGTTCAGGGACAAGCGGTTCGCCGACGCCAGGAAGACCCTGACGGACTTCGCGGACACCTACAAGGAGGACGGGCGCAGGGGGCACGCCCGGGACATAGCCATCGCGGCCGAGATAGCCGAGGCCCGGCCCTCGGCCGGCAAGCGGCTGCCCGGGAGCGGCAAGCCGGGCGGCCCCCGCATGGAACTCGTCATCAGCAACGGTGCCCCCAACGACGTCGAGGTGCTCTACACGGGCCCGGTGACCGGCACGGTGAAACTGAAGGCCTGCGGCAGCTGCGAGCGGTTCAGCAGCGAGGCCACCGGCGCCGCACGCGCCTGCCGGGCGAGCGGCACGTCGTACCCGAAGGCGCGGGTGCGGCTCCCGGCGGGCGAATACCACTTCCTGTACAAGCACGGCACCGGAGCGACGGCGGCCGCGGACAGCTACGCCTCCGGTTCCAGCGTCACGTCCGGTTACTCGTACACGAGTTGCACCTACGTCATCGAGAGGGACCCGTACGGGCTGGACCTCCCCCTCCCCACCCTGCCCGACCTGCTGAAGCCCGCCTACGCGCCCTGAGGTGTGAGCCTCGGGCCGCGTCCGCGCACCGGCGGGGTGTGAGCCTCGGCCTGACGTGACCTCCCGTCAGGCCGAGGTGCGCTTGCGCGTGCCCCGGGCGGTCTTCTTCGCCGCGGTCTTCTTGGCGGCAGGCTTCTTGGCGGCAGGCTTCTTCGCGGCCGCCTTCTTCGCAGTCGTGTTCTTCGCAGTCGCCTTCTCCGCCCCCGCGCCCTGTTTCTCCTTCGCCGTCGCCCCCTTCACGGCGGCCTTCTTCGCGGCTTCCTTCTTCGGCGCCGCCCTCTTGGCGCCGGCCCCCTTCGAGGACGCCCCGCTCTTCCTCGTGCCGCCGCCCCGGCCGGAGCCGATGTGGTGGACGTCCGCGACATCGCCCCCGTGGCCGTCGCCCTCCCCGTGGGACTCCTTCGCCGCCCGCACACTGCTCTCCAGCGCCGCCATCAGGTCGAGCACCTTGCCCTCGGGCTTCTCGGCCTCCTCCTCCCCGACGGGCTCGCCGGCCGCCTTCGCCGCGACGAGCTCCTCGACCGCCTCGCGGTAGTCGTCGTGGAGGGAGTCCATGTCGGCGTCGCCGAGCGTGTTCATCAGCGCGTCCGCCAGGTCCAGCTCCGCGTCGCGGACCTTCACGCCGGATTCCGGGGCGACGCCTTCCGGGGCGCGGATCTCGTCCGGCCACAGCAGGCCGTGCATCGCGATCACGTCGTCGACGACCCGCAGCATGCCGAGCCGTTCCCGCCCGCGCAGGGCGTACTTCGCGACGGCGACCTTGCCACTGCGCCTGAGGGCTTCACGCAGCAGGGCGTAGGGCTTGGCTGCCGGGATGCCGTCGGCCGAGAGGTAGTACGCCGAGTCGAGCTGGAGCGGGTCGATCGCCGACGCCGGTACGAATCCCTCGATCTCGATCGTCTTGGCGGTGGGGAGCGGGAGCGAGGCGAGATCCTCGTCGGTCACGGGGATGACCGTGCCGTCCGCGTCCTCGTACGCCTTGACGGTCTCGGAGGCGGGCACCTCCTCCTCGTCCAGCTCACAGACCTTGCGGTAGCGAATCCGGCCACCGTCCGCGACGTGGATCTGCCGGAAGGAGATCGCGTGACTCTCCGTGGCGTTCATGAGCTTGACCGGGATGCTGACCAGACCGAACGAGACGGAGCCGTTCCAGATGGACCTCACCGTTCACCCCTAACGCCCGTCATGGCCTTATTCATGCGATTTCATGTGATTCTTATCGTATGACGCCGATCACGGAGGTGGAGGGGCGGCGCCTGGCGCTCAGCAATCTCGACAAGGTGCTGTACCCGGCCACCGGCACCACCAAGGGCGAGGTGCTGCACTACTACGCGGCCACGGCGGCGGATGTGATGCTGCCGCACCTTCGCGACCGCCCGCTGTCCTTCCTCCGCTACCCGGACGGCCCGGAGGGGCTGCGCTTCTTCACCAAGAATCCGCCGCCCGGTACACCCGACTGGGTGCGCACGGCCCCGGTCCCCCGCAGCGACGACCCCGATGCCCGGCAGGTGCTCGCCCAGGACCTGCCCTCGCTGATGTGGGCGGCCAACCTGGTGGTGGAGTTCCACACCCATCAGTGGCGGCAGGACTCCCCCGCCGTGGCCGACCGGATGGTGTTCGACCTGGATCCCGGACCGCCCGCGAGCGCCGTCGAGTGCTGCGTCGTCGCCCTCTGGCTGCGGGAGCGGCTGGCGGAGGACGGCCTGTCCTCGTACGGGAAGACCTCCGGCTCCAAGGGACTGCATCTGCTCGTCCCCCTGGAGCCCACCCCCTCCGAGGAGGTGATGGCCTACGCGAGGAAACTGGCGGTGGAGGCGCAGGGAGCGCTGCCCGACCTGGCCGTGTACCGGATGACCCGCGCGCTGCGGCCTGGCAAGGTGTTCGTGGACTTCAGCCAGAACGCCGCGGCGAAGACCACCGCGGCGCCGTACACCCTGCGCGCGAAGGGAAGTCCGGCCGTCTCCGCGCCCGTCACCTGGGACGAGATCGAGGCGTGCGGAGCACCCGGCGACCTCCTCTTCCTCGCCGGCGACATGACCGCGCGGCTCGAACGGCACGGGGATCTGCTCGGCCCGCTGACAGATCCCGGGCAGGCCCGGCCCCTGCCCGGGATCTGAGAGAAGGGCCGGAAGGCCGGGGTGCTCACAGCACCTTCACAGCCACGGGCGGGTGCGGTGAGGAAAGGCCGCAAGTGGAGGGTGGATTGTCCTGGCCGTGGTGCACACTCTGCGCAGACGCTGCTTCGCGGGCACGGTTTCCGGCCGAGTCCGGGAAGCAGGGGAAGACACGGGGAGGGTGTGGCGTGTTCACGGGGATCGACGAGGTCGACTGGGCCTCGATGGAGCATGCCTACGGACCGGCCGACGATGTGCCGGGGCTCCTGTACGGACTCGCCTCCGCCGATCCGGCGGAGCGGGAGAGCGCGCTCGACGGGATGTACGGCGCGGTGCACCACCAGGGCGACGTGTACGCGTGCACCCTCGCGTGCATCCCGTTCCTCTTCGAGCTGGCCGTGGATCCGGACATACGGGACCGGGGCGGCATAGTCGAGCTGCTCACCAGCATCGGCGGTATCGATCTGGACGAGGACGACGAGAACGACCTGGACGAGGACGAGGCCGAGGGCGTGGCGAACTACGCGATGGCCGCGTCCGCCGTCTCCGCCGGGTCCGCGGTGTTCTTCGAGCTGATCGCCGACGAGGACCCGGGGGTCCGGCTCGCCGCACCGCTGGCCCTGGCCACGCTGCACGGCCGGCCGGGCAGGGTCCTCTCGCTGCTGCGGGAGCGGCTGCCGGTGGAGGCGGACGACGAGGTGCGGCTCGCCCTCGTCGAGGCGGCCGGCCGGATCGCCCTGCGGCACCGGCCGCTGGCGGGGCGGGCGGCCGACTGGCTGAGCCGGCTCGCCGCGGAGGCCTACCCGCCCGGGCTGCGGCTCGCCGCCCTCGCCCAGCTGGCCAGGTGCGCCCCGGACGCGCTGCCCGTCGACGTCGTGCGGATGGTCTCGGGGCTGCTGCGGGAGCTGCGCTCCCGGCCCTGCCCGAGTGAGGCCCCGGCCGCGAAGGTGCCGGGGGGTGACGACGCGACGGCGGACCGTGCCACCGCCCCGGCGCGGGTGGGCCGGCTGCGGGAGCTGCCGGCCGAGGAGTCCGCCGGCCGCAGCACCCCGTGGGCCGCCGACCTGCTGCGCACGCTGCACAGCGGCCTGGACGACCGGGTGGAGGACCGCACGGCGCTGCTGACGGACCAGCTGTGCAGTCCCGACCCCTGGCAGCGCATCGACGCCGTACGGATGAGCGGCGGGCTGATCCGGGCCTGGCGCGGTTCGTACGAGGGCCTGGTGCGACTGGTCGGCGTACAGCTCACGGATCCGGAACCGCGGCTCGCGGAGGCCGCCTCGCACGTGCTGGAGGAGCTGTTCGGCCTGGCGGCACCGGCGGCCGACGCACTGGCCGCGCGGGTGGCCGCTGATCCCGACGGCTGGGTGAGGGAGTGGGCGAGCGGGCCGCCCGGTCTGGGTTCGGCGGTGAAGGCGCTGGCCAGGCTGGGCGACGTCCGGGTGCTGCCGGCGCTGGCGACGGCCCTGGAGCGGCCCGAGGTGCCCCACGACGTGGGATTCGCGATCCGCTGCCTCGGGGCCGGCGCGGCACCGCTCGCCGGGGCGCTGCGGCGCAGGCTCGGCGAGGTCGGCCTGGACGAGGGCGCGTACGACCGGGCGAGCCCGCTGCTCGCCGGGCTGACGGCGCTGCGCGCGGGCGAGGCGGCGCCGGAGGTGCTGCGGGTGCTGCGGGGGGCGCCGGAGTACCGGGGCGAGTGGCTCCGCACGGCTGCCCTCCGGGCGCTGGGGGCGTTCGGGCCGGCCGCGCTCTGTGCCGTCCCGGAGCTGCGACGGCTGATCCGGCGCCCGGGTACGGCGGCGGCGACGGAGGCGGCGGAGGCCCTGTGGGCCGTCACGGGTGACGCCGACGCCGTGCTGCCGGTGCTGGTGGAGGGCCTGCGGGCGGAGCAGGTACACGACTGCCGGGCGGCGGCGAGCGCGCTGGGCGGGCTCGGACGGCGGGCCGGGGCGGCGGCGCCGAGGCTGCGGGCCCTGCTGGCGCACGAGGAGCCGTGGCTGCGGGTCGACGCGGCGATCGCCCTCCTGGAGGTCTCGGGACGGAGCGACGAGGCCGTGCCGGTGCTCCTCTCCGCGTGGGAGAAGAACCGTCACGTCAGGGTCCGGGTCGCGGAATGTCTGGCGCGGACGGGTCTTGCTGCGGCAGGGTCTGACGCGGCACGAGTGCTGCGCGCCGAGCTCCTCTCCGTACGCCGCCACAACGCGTTGGACGGCGGCTACGGCAGTCACGACACTTATGAGGACGAGAAGCTGCTGGCACTCTGCCGGCGGGCTCTCCTGGAAGACACGGGGAAAGGAATCACATCATGATCATTTTCGGTACGCGAGGCTATCTCCATCAGCTGGCGATCCTGACGATGGTGTGCGGCTGGTGCGGCAACCCCGCGGCGCACACCCTGCGCAAGCGGGTCACCAAGTTCACCCTGTTCTTCGTGCCGCTGTTCCCCTTCTCCACGAAGTACACGACGCAGTGCACCTTCTGCGGCGGGGAGCGGCAGATACCGAAGGAGGAGGCCGACCAGCTGCTGGCGCAGGCCCAGGGCGGACAGGACGGCGGCCCGCACGGCGGCGCGCAGCAGCAGCCCGGCTACGCGCCTCCCGGCGGCCAGAACCCGTACCAGCGCTGAGCGGCTCCGGAAGCGCCCGCCAAGGAGTGCCACGAAGCTGACATAAGGGAAATAACACCCGCCTCTTGCTACGTTGCGGGGCATGACCGCAACGACGGCGGACGCACCCCCGCCCGCGCTACGCCTGCCCAAGCGGCGCGGGGTCGAGCTCTCGCTCCTGATCGGGGCCGTGATCGTCTCCGTCTACGGCTATGCCGCCGTCGGCCTCGCCCGGAGCGGCGCCGTGCCCCCCGACGTGGCCGGATACGGGGCCGGTCTCGGTCTTCTCGCCCTGCTCGCCCATCTCGCGGTCCGCTTCCGCGCCCCGTTCGCCGATCCGCTGATGCTGCCGATCGCCGTCCTCCTCAACGGACTGGGCCTGGTACTGATCTACCGGCTCGACCTGGAGACCCCGAGCGACCGGGCGGCGACGACGCAGCTGATCTGGTCCACGCTCGGGGTGGCCTTCTTCATCGCCGTCGTCGTCCTGCTGCGCGATCACCGGGTGCTCCAGCGCTACGCGTACCTCTCGGTCGCCACGGCGCTGGTGCTGATGATCGTGCCGATCTTCTTCCCGGCCGTGAACGGGGCCAAGATCTGGATCCGGTTCGGCGGACTTTCCTTCCAGCCGGGCGAGTTCGCCAAGATCCTGCTCGCGGTCTTCTTCGCCGCGTACCTCGCCGCGAACCGCAACGCGCTCGCGTACACCGGCCGCAGGATCTGGAAGCTCCAGTTCCCCACCGGGCGCGTGCTGGGGCCGATCGTGGCGATCTGGCTGCTCAGCGTCGGCGTCCTCATCCTCGAACGGGACCTCGGCACGTCGCTGCTCTTCTTCGGCCTCTTCGTCATCCTGCTCTACGTGGCCACCGGCAGGACCGGGTGGATCGCCGTCGGCCTCCTCCTCGCCGCGGCGGGAGCCTTCGCCGTCGGCTCGTTCGAACCCCATGTCCACAGCAGGGTGGAGGACTGGCTGGACCCGTACGCGACGATCGACGCGGGCCAGGGACCCAGCCAGCTCGCCCAGTCGCTCTTCGCCTTCGCCGCGGGCGGCATGCTCGGCACGGGCCTGGGGCTCGGCCACTCCATCCTCATCGGCTTCGCCGCCAAGTCCGACTTCATCCTGGCCACCGCGGGCGAGGAACTCGGCCTGGCCGGACTCACCGCGATCTTCCTGCTGTACGCCCTGCTGGTGGCCCGCGGCTTCCGTGCGGGCCTCGCCCTGCGTGACCCCTTCGGACGGCTGCTGTCGGTCGGTCTCGCCTCGATCCTGGCGCTCCAGGTCTTCGTGATCGCGGGCGGCGTGATGGGACTGATCCCGCTGACCGGTATGGCGATGCCCTTCCTGGCCCAGGGCGGTTCGTCCGTGGTCACCAACTGGATCATCGTGGCACTCCTCATCCGGGTCAGTGACCTGGCCCGCACCCCCGCCCCCGGTACCGCGACCGCACCGGCCGGGGAGGCCCGGTGACCCGTTACATCCGGCGAGCCGCCGGATTCTGCCTGCTCCTGCTCCTCGCCCTGCTGGCGAACGCCGCCCGGGTCCAGCTCTTCGAGGCCGGCGAACTGAACACCAACCCCGCCAACCGCCGTACCACCATCGACCGTTACGACCAGCCGCGCGGCGACATCCTGGTCGGCGACGAGCCCGTGACCGGGTCGAAGGACACCGGCGAGCAGCTCGCGTACGAGCGCACCTACCGCCACGGACCGCTGTACGCGCCGGTGACGGGGTACGCCTCGCAGACGTACGGCACCACGCTGCTGGAGAACGCCGAGGACGGCGTCCTCTCCGGCACCGATCCGCTCCTGGCCCCGCTCCCGCTGTGGGGTGACGTCACCCGCAGCCGGCAGCCCGGCGGCGACGTCGTCACCACGATCGAGGCCCCCGTGCAACGCGCGGCGTACGAGGGCCTGGACGGCCGGCGTGGGGCGGTGGCCGCCCTCGACCCTTCCACCGGCCGGATCCTGGCGCTGGTCTCCTCCCCCTCGTACGACCCGGAGCTCCTCTCCGGCACCGGCTCCGCGGTCACCGGCGCGTGGGAGCGGCTGAACCGGGCGCAGAGCCTGCCGATGCTCAACCGGGCCATCCGGCAGACCTATCCGCCCGGTTCGGCCTTCAAGATCGTGACCGCGGCGGCGGCGCTGGACGCCGGCGTGGTCACCGATCCGGACGCGGCGACGGACACCCCGTCCCCGTACGTCCTGCCGGGCACCTCGACCACGCTGCCGGACGAGGCCCGCGGCTGCGAGAGGGCGTCCCTGGCCGAGGCGATCCGGGTCTCCTGCAACACGGTGATGGCCCATCTCGGCGTCGAGGTGGGGCTGGACGGGATGCTGGAGGCGGTGGGCAGGTTCGGCTTCAACGACAACGACCTCAAGATCCCCTCCCGGGTGGCCCGCAGCAATTTCGACGCGGACATGAGCGACGACCAGCTGGCCCAGTCCTCGATCGGCCAGTTCGACACGACGGCGACCCCGCTCCAGATGGCGATGGTGGCCTCGGCGGTCGCCAACGGCGGCGAGCTCAGACGCCCCCACCTGGTGGACCGGGTGACCACGGACGACGGCGGCACGGTCCGGGAACAGGGCACGGACTCGTACCGCGAGGCCATGGACCCGGCAACGGCCCGGCAGCTCCAGCGGATGATGGTCGACGTCGTGGAGAACGGCACCGGCGCGAACGCCGCGATCGACGGGGTCACGGTCGGCGGCAAGACCGGCACCGCCCAGCACGGGGTCGACAACTCCGGTACGCCGTACGCCTGGTTCATCGCCTGGGCGCAGGCCCCGGACTCGGGCCCGCCGGCGGTCGCCGTCGCGGTGGTCGTGGAGGACGCGTCGGCCGACCGTGCCGACGTGAGCGGGGGCGGTGACGCGGCTCCGATCGCCCGGGCGGTGATGGAGGCGGCGCTGGAGGGCTGAGGCCCGCCCGGGGGCGACGGCGCACGAGGACGGAGACTGGTGCGATGACAGCGGCTCTCGAAGCGTCTCTCGCCCGGATCGGCCGGTTCGACCCGGAACTGTGCGCGTTCACCGAGGTGTGGCCCGACGAGGCACGGGCCCGCGCCCGGACCGCGTCCCGTCTCCCGCTCGGAGGGCTGCCGTTCGCCGTGAAGGGCCGGGCCGGTATCCGCTCGTACGCCGCCCGCCGTCTGATCGCCGCCGGCGGCGTCCCGGTCGGCGCCACCTCCGTCCCCGGCCCCGGTACCCACTGGCAGACCTGGGGCCAGGGCGCTCACGGCCGCACGGTCAACCCCTGGCGTCCCGACAGGACCCCGGGCGGATCGTCGGCGGGATCGGCAGTGGCGGTCGCGGCGGACATGGTCGAGATGGCTACGGGGAGTGACGGAGCGGGGTCGGTACGGATCCCGGCGTCATGGTGCGGAGTGTTCGGCCTGAAGACGACCGGGGGCCTGCTCCCCTCGCCCGACAGCACCGGGCTGGCGTCCCCCGGCGTGCTCGCGGCTTCGGCGGCACGGGCGGAGACGTACCTGCGCCATGTACTGGCCGGGTACGCGCCCCGCCCCGTGCGGCTCCCGGTCCCCGCCGCGTACAGCCCCGACCTGGGCTTCGCGTCCGTCGACCCGGACGTGGCGGAGGTGGTGCGGGCCGCGGTCGACCGGCTGGCCGCGGCGGGGGTGATCCGCCTCGTCCGGGATCCCGTCACACTGCTCGACCCGGCGGAGACGTGGATGGCGGTGCGGAGGAAATCGCCGACCACCGCCTCCGGGGCGCTCCGTGCCGCCAACGACCGCACGCTCGACGCATTCTTCGCCCGTGCGCCGCTGCTCCTCAGCCCGGTGACGCCGAACCGTCCGCACGGCCACGAGGGCCCGGGGGACGTCTACTCCACGGCCCTCACCTGGGCGTTCAACCTCAGCGGCCATCCGGCGGCGAGCGCGCCGGCCGGATTCACCCCGGACGGCTGCCCGGCAGGCCTCCAGCTGGTGACCGACCGGGGCACGGACGCGGAACTGCTCGCCGTCGCGTGCGCGGTGGAACGCGCCCTGCCGCCGCGACCGCACCGGTTCAGCTGATCGGCTGGCGTACCTCGGAGCGGACCTCGGCGGTCTCCTCGGCGGTCTTCGCGAGGTCGATCGACTTCACGTCCTTGTAGAGGTCATCGGTCCGGAGCACGCCGACCATGGCGGCGGTGTTCCCGTCGCTCCACGCGCACATGGGTGTGTTGACGGTCAGTCCTATCTCCTTGGTCTGCACGACCTGGCACTCCATCGTGATGTCGTACCCCTCGGGTGTGAACTCCTCGGGCTGCACGACGACCGTCGCGGTATCCGCCTCGGCGGCCCCCTCCATGATCTTGCTCCGCATGACCTCGGGGCTGGAGAACCGCCCGTACATGCCGGAGAGCACGAGCATGCCGTTCTCCTCCGAGCCGTACTGCGCGAGCGCGGCCTTGCCGTCCCGGACGCTCGGGTCGAAGGTGTCCTCGATCTCCTTGCCCTCCGTGTCCGACAAATCCTGGGTGAGGGTGAACTCCCCGCCCAGCACCGTCTTCTCGATGACGATCTTGTGCGTGGCGGCGGGGAACGTGGCGTCCGCACCCTTGGAGAGCAGCTCGAACGCGCCGAACCCGATTCCCGCGACCAGGACGAGCGCCCCCAGGACGATGCCGACGACGAGCCCCGTCCGCCTCTTGCGCGGCTGCTGCGGCGGCCATCCGGGCATCCCGGGCTGCGTACCGGGCTGTCCCCACGGGCCGGGCGCCCCTTGGGGCTGCTGCGGCGGGTAGGCGTAGCCCGGCTGCTGCGGCGGGTAGCCGTAGCCAGGCTGCTGCGGCGGATGGGCGTAGCCCGGCTGCTGCGGTCCGTAAGGGCCGGGCGGGGGCTGTTGCCCGTACGGATCGTGCTGCGGCGGAGGGGGCCCGTACGGACCTTGCGGCGGATGCGGCGGCATGCTCATGCGCTCACGTTACGTCACCGGGGCGAACAGGAATTCGACCCGCGGCCATCGGTGCCGGGCCGAGGGCTCCGCCCCGTCAGCTCAGCGGTTCCAGCCGGAGGCGCCACTCGGCCGGCACCCCGTCCACCCCGGTGACCGCTCCGACCACGCCCCCGGTGATCGCACAAGTCGTGTCCACATCACCGAAGCCCTCCGCGGTCGCCCAGAGCGCCGCCTCCAGGTCGCCGGAGTGCCGGGCAGCGGTCCAGAGCGCGAAGGGCACCGTGTCGTCGGCCCTGATCCGCTGCCCGTTGCCCAGGAGATCGGCGGCCCGCCACGGCTCCGTGGAGAACGGCACCCGCGCGGCGCGCAGCACACCCTCCCGCACCTGCCCACCGGGCGTCCGCGCGGCGACCGCCTCCAGCGTGAACTCCCCCCGCACGGACAGGGCCGCGGCCACCGCGACCGCCACCGCGCCCGCCACCCCCTCCGGATGCGCGTGGGTGACCTCCGCCGACAGGACGGCCTGCTCGGCGGCGCGGCCGACGTCCTGGTGGAAGCGCGCCCCGAGCGGCGCGACCCGCATGGCCGCGCCGTTGCCGAGGCTGCCGCCCTCGAACAGGCCGGGCGCGAGGGTGCGCCAGGCTGCCGGCGAGGCCAGCAGTTCCGGAAGCAGGATGTGCATGCCGTGCCCGTACCCACGGGCCTGGTCGGCCTCGAAGGCCAGGGCGTAGTGGAGGGCCAGCCGGTCCTGGTCGACGTGCCCGTACTCGTCGAGGACCCGCTGCAGGGCCAGCGCCAGTGCGGTGTCGTCGGTCCAGTGCCACACGGGCTCGTGCGGAGTGCGCCGCGCCCGGACCTCTGCGTACGCCTGCCGGGGCGGCCGGAAGAGCGGGAACCAGCGCTCCCCGAAGGCGTCACCGAGCGCGAGCGCTTCGAGGCTGCGACGGGCGGCTGCGGAATCGCCCGCGGGGGTAGGAGAGTTCATGCCCTCATCCTCGGCCCGTGTGCCCGGCACGTACACCGGATATGAGCACGCGTACTCACGATCCGCGCCTCCGGCCACGGCAGGCTGGACCCCGTCCGACACACACCAGAAGGAGCCCGACCATGCGCACGGCCAACAGACTCCGTCCCCCGTCACGCACCGCACTCGGGCTCGCCCTGGCCGGCGTCACGGTCGCCCTGCTCACCGGCGCCTGCTCCCTCCAGCAGGCCACCTGCGGGGGCGACGAATACCCGGTCCTGGCCGTGGGCAGCGCAGGGAGCGCGTGCGTGCCGGACGGGGAGGAGCCGCCCAAGGGCTACGCCCGCTACCCGGAGGGCAAGGTCCCCGAGCACGAGGGCGACAAGTGGGACACCTACTGGAACACCCGGACGCTCGACGCGCAGGGCGAGACGGTCGAGCTGCCCGACGAGAACTAGCCGGCCCCCGGAGGCGGCGGCACGGGCGGCCGCGGGTCAGTCACCCGCACCGCCCTCGGCGATCGCGTCCGCGACCTCCGCCACCCTCGCCTGCTCCTCCACCGCGAAGCGGTCCCGGTCCAGCTGCTCGGCCACCTCCTCGTCCTGGGCCATCAGCAGGTCCAGGTTCGAGTCACCCAGATCGAACACGCCCATGTCCACGTAGGCCTTCTGCAGCCGTTCACCCCAGAGGCCTATGTCCTTGACGCAGGGGACGATCCGGCTGAACAGCAGCTTGCGGAAGAGCTGCAGGTACTCCGAGTGCTCGGAGAGGTCCTTGGCCTCCTGCTTGCCTATGCCGAAGTTCTCCAGGACCTCCACGCCGCTGAGGCGGTCGCGCATCAGGTAGCAGCCCTCGATGACGAACTCCTCGCGCTCGCGCAGTTCGGCGGCGCTCAGCTGCTTGTAGTAGTCGCGCAGCGCCATCCGTCCGAAGGCCACGTGCCGGGCCTCGTCCTGCATGACGTAGGCGAGGATCTGCTTGGGCAGCGGTCTGGTCGTGGTGTCGCGGATCATGCCGAAAGCGGCGAGGGCCAGGCCTTCGATGAGGACCTGCATGCCGAGGTAGGGCATGTCCCAGCGGGAGTCACGCAGGGTGTCGCCCAGCAGCCCCTGGAGGTTGTCGTTGACCGGGTAGAGCATGCCGACCTTCTCGTGCAGGAAGCGGCCGTAGATCTCCGCGTGCCGCGCCTCGTCCATCGTCTGGGTCGCGGAGTAGAACTTCGCGTCGAGGTCGGGCACCGACTCCACGATCCGCGCGGCGCAGACCATGGCGCCCTGCTCACCGTGCAGGAACTGGCTGAACTGCCAGGAGGTGTAGTGCTTGCGCAGTTCGCCCCGGTCCCGCTCGGTCATCTTCGCCCAGTGCGGGGTGCCGTAGAGCGTGAGGGCCTCGTCCGGGGTGCCGAGCGGGTCGGCGGGGTCGACCTCCAGGCTCCAGTCGATGCGCTTGTTGCCGTCCCACTGCTTGTCCTTGCCCTTCTGGTAGAGGGCGAGGAGGCGCTCGCGGCCGTCGTCGTAGTCCCAGCTGAACCGGGCTGCGCCTGTGGCAGGTACCTGCCATGTCGGCGCTGGGGGCGGGGTGATGTAGAGGTCGTGTGTCGACACGGACAGCTCCTTCGCCTGGCGAGGATCGTGCATTCCGTGGTGCTGACGTCAGTTGGCAGGTTCACACGTTGGTAGACGCCCGGTCAACAAGTCGCGCACAAGGGATTGACTGCCTTGCTGACAGGCAGTCTCATAATCCGTGAGCAAGAACTTGACCGCCGGTAACCCCTCTGCGAGGTGCGTTCAGCCATGACGACAGTGACCGACGAGGACATCCAGGCGCTGCGCGATGCGCTCGGCCCCCTCAAGGACCGCGAACAGGTAGCCGCGCGCCTGCTCGAAGCCTCGGCCAAGCACTCCTTCGACCCGGACACCGAGCTGGACTGGGATTCCGCCGTCGAGGACGGCAAGTGGTTCTGGCCGCCCGAGCTGGTCTCCCTCTACGACACCCCGCTGTGGCGGAAGATGTCCGAGGAACAGCGGATGGAACTGGCGCGGCACGAGGCCGCGTCCCTGGCATCGCTCGGCATCTGGTTCGAGATCATCCTCATGCAGCTGCTCGTCCGGCACATCTACGACAAGTCCGTGACGAGCAAACACGTCCGCTACGCCCTCACCGAGATAGCCGACGAGTGCCGGCACTCGATGATGTTCGCCCGCATGATCGAGTGGGGCGGGGCACCCAGCTACCCGGTTCCCCGGCGCTACCACAACCTCGCGCGGGTACTGAAGACCATCTCCACCACCCCCGGTTCGTTCGCCGCGACCCTGCTCGGCGAGGAGATCCTGGACTGGATGCAGCGGCTCACCTTCCCCGACGAGCGCGTCCAGTCGCTCGTGCGCGGAGTGACCCGCATCCATGTGGTCGAGGAGGCCCGGCACGTGCGCTACGCACGCGAGGAGCTGCGCCGCCAGATGGTGACCGCACCTCTCTGGGAGCGCCGTCTGACCCGGCTCAACTGCGGGGAGGCGGCACGCGTCTTCTCCGTCTGCTTCGTCAACCCGCAGGTGTACGACAACGTCGGCCTGGACCGCCACGAGGCCGTCGCGCAGGTGAAGGCGAGCGGGCACCGGGCGGAGGTCATGCAGACGGGAGCGAAGCGGCTCACGGACTTCTTCGACGACATCGGCGTGCTCAACGGGGTGGGACGCAGGCTGTGGAAGAGCTCGGGCCTGCTGGCCTGAGGCCGCCCCCGGTGCGCCGGGCCGGGCCGGGCGGGATCCGGGTCTCGGCCACCGATGTGCCGGCCGGCCTTAGGCTTCGGAGTATGACCTCCGCACCCGCAGCACCGCCGGCCCGCGCGTACCGACGGCTCGGTGTCGAGGAGCGCCGCGCCCAGCTCCTCGGCGCGGCGCTCACGCTCTTCGCCCACCGGGCACCGGACGACGTGTCGATCGACGAGGTGGCGGCCGCTGCCGGAGTCTCCCGTCCGCTGGTCTACCGCTACTTCCCCGGTGGCAGGCAGCAGTTGTACGAGGCCGCCCTCGGGTCGGCCGCCGAGCAGCTGACGCTCTGCTTCGCCGAGCCCGCCGACGGCCCGCCGACCGAGCGGGTCAGCCGGGTCCTGGACCGCTATCTCGGCTTCGTCGACCAGCACGACGCCGGCTTCAGCGCGTTGCTGCGCGGGGGCAGCGTCGCCGAGACCTCGCGTACGACCACGATCGTGGACGGCGTGCGCCGGTCGGCGGCCGAGCAGATCCTGCTCCACCTGGGCCGGGGCAACGGCCCGGGACAGGAACCCGCCGGGCCACGCCTCCGGATGATGGTGCGCACCTGGATCGCGGCCGTGGAGGCGGCGTCCCTGATCTGGCTGGACGAGGAGAAGCAGCCGCCGGCCTCCGACCTCCGGGGCTGGCTGGTCGACCATCTGATCGGCCTGATAGCGGTGACGGCGGCCACGGACGAGGAGACCGCGTCCGTGGTGGCGGACCTGCTGGGCCAGGAGACCGCCGACGGCCCGGTCGGAAGACTCGCGGCACTGGTGGTCCCGGCCGGCGAGGCCGCGACCCACCTGCTGGCCCGTGGGCTCACCGCGTCCGGGAACGGACCGGCGGACTGATCCCCGGCGGGTCCCCGCCCGCCGGCGGTCGCTGGTCCGCCCGGTAGGCGACCGGACGCGGGGCCACGCGACATGGCCGCCCACGCCCAGGACCACAACTACCGCCACCGACACCTTCGCCCAGCGCCGCGTCGCCCCCGCCCCCGTCGCACCGGTCACCCTTCGGCCCCCGCCGGGGCCGTACGCATCCGCCGCACCCTGCGGGCCGGGGGGCCGCACCCGGGCCCCTGGGTCAGACTGGCACCGTGAAGAGCGAGAACACACCTTTCCGCGGCGGCCCCCTGGACGGCCGGGTGCTGCCCGTCCTGCTCGGCCCGACCGGTCATCCGCCCAAGTGGTACGAGGTCCCGGTGCCGGACGCCGGCGGCGGCCCCGACACCGTGTACGCCTACCGGCGCGCTCCGGCGGGTCATACGAAGCGGCTCGGGCTGCAACGCGGCTGGGTGTACGAGTACACCCCCGAGGGCCGCGAGCCCTTCACCCCCAAGTGGCCCTGGACCAAGCCCCGCAGCGGGTCCTGAGCCTCATCCGCGACCGCGCCACTAGGATCGGCGGTCCGGTGCCGAGGGCACGGTCACAAGGGGGGTGCGCCATGGAGGCGCTGCGTCAGGACGATCCACGCCGCTTCGGTCCGTACACCACGCTGGCACGCTTCCGCGAGAGCGCGAGCGCCGTGCACTTCCTGGCCCGGGGCGTGGACGCCGGCGATCTCGCCGTGGTGACGGCGGCCCGGCCCGCTCTCGCCTCCGCACCCGCCTTCCGGCGCCGCTTCCTGGCCGAGGCCCGCACCGCCGAGCGGCTGGCCGGTGGCTGGGTGCAGCCGCCGCTCGTCCCACCGGAGGACGACAGCCTGTGGACGGCCACGGCCTACGTGCCCGCGGTGACGCTCGCCGAGGCGATCGGTGTCTCCGGCCCCCTGCCGGAGCGCTCCGTGCGGATACTGGGCGCGGGCCTGGCCGAGACCCTCTCCCGGGTGCACGCCACCGGGGCCGTGCTCCAGGGGCTGGCGCCGGAGACGGTGCTGCTGGCCGAGGACGGCCCCAGGCTGACCGCGTTCGGTCCTCTGGGGGCCGCGGCCTCCGCCGAGGCCCGCGAGGGCGGGCAGTTGTCCGTGCGACTGGGCTACCTCACGCCCGAGCAGGTCGAGGGCCGGGACGTGGGCCCGGCGTCCGACCTGTTCGTCCTGGGCCTGCTGCTGGCGTACGCGGCGACCGGGACGACTCCGCTGGCCGACGGGCCCGCGGAGGAGGCGGCGGAGAGGATCGCGCACGGGGCGGCCGAACTGGGCGCCGTCCCGGATGAGTTGCGCACGCTGATCGCGAGCTGCCTGGCGAAGGACCCGGACGGCCGGCCCGGGGCGGGCTCGGTGGCCGCGGAACTGGCACTGGAGGGCGCGGCGGGCCTCGCCAAGGGCGGCTGGCTTCCCGGGACACTGGCCGCAGCCGTGACCGACCAGGCGGCACGGGTCAGGGCGCTGGAGGCGCCGGTGGGCCCGGTCCAGGACGAGGTGACGACGGACCTGGTGCCGGACAACGGCACGCCCACGGACCGCGTACCCACGGACGAGGCGCAGGGCAGCGGGGACATCGGCGAGGACAGCCGGACCACCCGGTTCCTGAACACCGGGGCGCGCACACCGAGGCCCGACCGGTCGACGACCCAGCTCGCGCTCCCCCAGGAACTGACCGGCGCCGCCCCACCGCACCCCCCGGCCGCCGCCCTGCCACCGGCAGCCGCACCCGCACCCGCACCCGCACCACCGCAGCCGTACGCCTCCCCGCACGCCCCCGCACCCCAGGGAGCGCCCGCCCCGCTCCCCCACGCCCTGCCCCCGGCCGCCCCGACCGCCCCGGCCGGCCCGCGGGGTGCCGCGACGGCCCCGGTGACCGGCCGGCGGGCTCTCCTCACCGCCGTCGCCGCCGGTGCGGCCGGCCTGCTTCTGGGCGGGGTCACCGTGTCCGCCCTCGGGTCCGACGGGTCCGCCCCGGCCGCCGACGACAAACCGTCCCCGGATCCCCGCCCCGCCGTGCCCGGCCGGGTACCGGACGCACTCTGGATGTACTCCCACCCGGCCGCCGCCCCGGCACCGCTCACCGCGGGCGTCTGGCAGGACAAGCTGGTGGTGCTGACGGACACGGCCGGGGCCACCGCCGTCGACCTCCGGACGGGGCGGAAGGTCTGGGAGCGGGCCGACGCCGCAGGTGCCCAGTCGGTCCTGGCCGCCGGCGACGGCCTCTGCTTCCTGGCGAGCCCGACCGAGTTCCTCTGGCTGTCGCCGAAGGACGGGCGGGTGGTGCACCGGGTGCGCTTCGTCGACCAGTTCGACGGCGTACCGAACATGAAGGTGGCCCCGCTCACCGGCCTGTCCGGGTCCGTCCTCTGGTTCACCGGCTCCCACACCGTCACGGTCAAGGCGCCCAAGCCGGAGAAGGGCCGGAAACCCGGCAGGGACACACAGGTCGTCAAGGCCTACTTCTTCGCCTACGACGTCGTGCGGCGCAGGGAACTCTGGCGCACCGCCGTCCCCGCCGGCCGTGCGCCCGGCACCCCGGCCTACCGGCTGACCGCCGTCAGGGACGCCGACCTCGTCGTACGCCAGGACCCGGGCACGCTCACTCCCGCCGACGTCGCGGCGGGCAGGGGCAAGGCGTTCTTCCGCTGCTTCGACCGCACCACGGGAAAGCAGCTGTGGATCCGGCAGTTCGGCACGGTCACCCCGGCCGGTGCCGCGGCCGGCGACGAGGAGGGGCGGCTGTACGCCTCGGTGGGGGATGATCTGCAGGCCTTCGAGACGGCTACCGGGAAGCCGGTGTGGACGGTGAACGGGACCGCGTCGTCCGTCTTCGGCACACCCGTCCCGGCCGGGGCCCTGCTCCACACCACGAACCGCAACCAGGAGGTCGGCGCGGTCGAGCGGGCGACCGGAAAGGTCCGCTGGCGACGGTCCACCGAGGTTCCGCCCGGTGCCGGCACCCCCGCGCTCACGGTGAGCGGCGGCGGGAGGACACTGCTCGCCGCCGACTCCTCCCAGGTGACCGCCTTCGCCGCGGCGGACGGACGCCGGCTGTGGAAGTTCCAGGACATCGGTGCCCAGGACCCGAAGGGCGCCACAGTCAGCGCGCCCTACCGGGTGCTGGCCACGGGCAGGGCCGCCGTCGTCCAGCGGGAGCGGGCCCTCTACGCCTTCCCCGTGGAGTGACGGCCCGGACCCTGGGCGCGTCCGCTGTTCGGGGCACGCACCGGACGGCACGCCGGGCGGTCCTTGCGTCACCTCGCACCGGGTGACCGGATGGATGACATCCGATCATTTGTGGGGTAGTCCGACTAATTGGCCTGACCCCTGATCCCGGAGGTGATGCCGTGTCGGGCCGAGTCGCACGCGCCCTCTGCACGGCGGCGCTGGCCGCGGCCGTCGCCGTGTCCCCCGCCTTCGCCGAGCCGTCAGGACCGGAACCGGAACCGGCCGCCGGAGCGGCTCCGCAGAGCGTGGCCGGACTGCTGAAGCAGCTGCAGACGCTCTACCGGCAGGCCGAGGAGGCAGGCGAGGTGTACAACGGCACCGCGGTGGAGCTGAAGAAGAAGGCCGCCGAGGCCAGGAAGCTGCGCGCCGAGCTCGCCAGGGCCCGGACGGCACTGGACGCCGGTCGCCGGGACGCGGGGCGGCTGGCCCGTGACCAGTACCAGGGGCGCACCGACTTCTCCGTCTACCTGCGGCTTCTGCTCGCCGAGGACCCGGCCCGTGCCCTGGAGCAGGGCCACGTCATCGAGCGCGCCCAGGCCGGCCGGGCCGCCGTGGTCGACCGGCTGACCGGCGCGGAGAAGCACGCCGAGGCACTGGCGGCCAGGTCCCGCTCGGCTCAGCACCGGCAGCGGGTACTGGCCGCGCAGCAGAGGAAGCAGCACGACACCGTGCGGTCCCGGCTGAAGAGCATCGAGGCGATGCTGGCCTCGCTGTCGGCCGAGCAGCTCGCCGCACTGTCGGCGCTGGAGGAGAAGAACATCGACGAGGCCCAGAGCGCGCTGGCCGCCTCCGGGGCGCTCAGCTCGGTACGCCCGCCGTCCGAGGAGGGCGGGGAGGCCGTCCGCTACGCCGTCGAGCAGATCGGCAAGCCGTACCTGTGGGGTGCGGAGGGGCCCGAAGCGTACGACTGCTCCGGGCTCACGTCGCAGGCCTGGTCGGCTGCGGGCCGGGACATCCCGCGTACCTCGCAGGAGCAGTGGCGTCAGCTGCCGAAGGTGCCGGTCGGCTCACTGCGCCCCGGCGATCTGGTCGTCTACTTCCCGAAGGCGACGCACGTCGCGCTCTACATCGGCGACGGCCTCGTCGTGCACGCGCCCAGGCCCGGCGCCGAGGTGAAGGTGTCGCCGCTGGCCTCGAACCCGCTGCTGGGGGCCGTCCGCCCCGACCCGGACGGCGAGCCGCTGAGCGCGTACACGCTGCCGGAGCTGCCGGAGGACGCCACCTCGGGGGCGGACACCGGGTACGACGCCCCGGAAACGTGAGAACCGGGCCGTCGCATCCGTCCGTGCCTGCATGGCGGGACGTGGCGGCCCGGTCTCCGTACGCGCGACTGTCAGCCCTGCGCGCCCGAGATCTCGGCGAGGTAGGCGTTCGTCTTCTCCGGCTCGGAGAAGCAGTCGCCACACAGCGTTGTGCCCCTGACCTGCCAACTCTCGGCATTTCAGGGGCACAAGTCTTGCTCTGGGCCGTCTGGGGGCCGTCAGGCCCGGTGGAGACCTCTGTCGTAGGCGGCCGTGATGGCCTTGCGCGTGCGCTCCTGGCTGCTCGGCATGAGGTGGGCATAGACCCGAAGCGTCATGGCGGCGTCACTGTGTCCCAGGTACTCGCTCACCGCCTTGATGTTCTCCCCGCCGTCGAGGAGGGCTGACGCGTAGAAGTGCCGGAGAGCGTGCATGCCGTGCTCGCGTGCTGCGGCATAGTCGTCTTCCGCCGTCTCCGGTTTGGGGATGACGCCGGCCGCTACGAGGGCGGGCTTCCACGCTCCTTCGTTGAGGGAAGTCCGCCACACGTGGTTGCCCCTCGGAGCCGAAAGAATCAGGCGCTTGGTCACCTTCGGACCGTCGGCGCGACGCCACGGGAGCGTGACGTCGACCGGGGGCCAACGCTTCATGTGCGCCTTCAAGGCGTCGGCCACAGGGCCGGGAAGCGGAACGCTTCGCACCTTCCCGCCCTTCGGCAGTGCGAAGACAGGCTTGCTCCTGCTCAGTTTGAGCTGTTGCGTCACGTGGAGGGTGTCCTCCTCGAAGTCCAGGGCATCGACCGCCACCCCAAGGATCTCCCCCTGCCTCATGCCGCAGCCTGCCCCCAGGTCGACCATCGCCTGGTAGCGCTCCGGCAAGGCATCCTGAACGGCGAACACCCGCGAGGCGGACCACGGGACGACCCGCTTGGGCTCCACCACGGGTTGCCGAACCGACCGCACCGAACAGGGGTTGCGAGCCAGGTAACCGTCGTCGACGGCGGCGCTCAGAACGGCGCGGACGTTGGAGTAGATCGCTCGGGCGTAGGGCCCCGGAATGCCACGCTGTTCGAGCGTCGCCACCCACTCTCGGATGTGCTCCGGCTGGAACGACCCGAGAGGGCGGGCCCCGATGTACGGGAAGGCATGCAGCGTGAGCTGAGACGTCATCGAGTCCACGGTGCTCGGCTCAGAGCCCAGCGTCTTGAGCCACTTCTCGGCGTACTGCCGGAAGGTCAGTCGGCCGGCGCGCGGGTCGACGTATTGCCCACGCGTCATGTCCGCCTCGATCTGGGAAAGCCACTGTTCCGCGAGGCGCTTCTGACCGTCACGGAAGCTCTTGCTCTTCTCGGTGCCGTCGGGGCCGACGTAGCGGGCGCGGTAGCGGAGGCCGGTGCCGTGGCGGTCGGTCTTGGTGCGGACGGTCTTGCCGCCGGAGGTGGTCTCGGTCTTGAACCAGCGGTCTTGGATGTGGCCAGCCATGTGGGCTGAGTCCCTTCGGTGAGTACGAGTCAGGGAGGCGGGCGGGTGCCGCCCGGTGCGCTGTTCTGAGGGGGTTTTTGGGCGTGCGGGGTGGCGCCTCCCTGCCTCCCTGACGGCTGTTTGCGCTGATCAGGCGGAGGGAGGCGGGTCAGGGAGGCGGTGAGGGAGTTCTCCCTGCCTCCCTGGGCGGGATGGCTCTGCCTCCCTGGAGAAACGGCCTGTACAGGTGGCTGCCTGAGGCTCCCTTTACCCGCCTTACCTCCCAGGTGGGAGGCCCTTACCTCCCCCTCTACCGGGGTAAAGGGAGCCCTCTACCGGCAAGGGGTGGACGGAGCTCCGGCGGCGCCTCGGTGGGCGGGTCGCCGGGAGCTCCCGGGTAGAGGGGGTGGGCTTTACCCCGGCGGGTCAGGCGGTGTCGCGGGCGGTCTGCTGGTCGACCCAGGCGCGGACGGCGGCGGGGTCGTAGCGGACGTGCCGACCGACGCGGAAACCGGGCGGACCGATGCGCTGCTTGCGCCAGTGGTAGACGGTCTCGATCGGGACGGCGAGCATCGCGGCGAGGTCTTCGGGGGTGAGGTAGCGGTCCGGGAGTCCGGCGCGGAGGGTCGCGCGGGGGTCGGTGGGCATGGCGGTGGTGACTCCTCGTGTCCGGGGTGCGGTGCGCGGAGGGTGTACCGGGGTGCCGTACTAGAGAGTTGATGCAACTCAGCGTCCGCAGCGTTCCAGCGTCCGCACTTTCACGTTTATGCAGGTCAGTCGAGGTGAGAAATGCGGACGCTGGTGCGGACGCTGCGGACGCTGGACGGCTTCAGCGTCCGCAGCGGGTGACACGTCCGGGCCACTGTTCGGCGGCCCGGCCCGGAAGTGTTCCGGTCGTGTCAGTGCAGGTCAGGCGGGAAGTTGTCCAGGTCCGGCGGGGGTTCCTCCGGCCAGAGGGGGGCTTGGTCGGGCTCGGAGAGTGCGGACGCTGACGTCTCGTCCGGGTCGGTTCGGGTGAGGGTGAGGAGCTTGTGACGGGTCCGGTCCCGACTACGTTGCGTGTCGTCCACGGTGATCCCGATGGACCGCAGGAGCGGGGCTAGGCGCTTGACCTTCCCGCTCGCCCGGGTCGGGTCCTTGGGCCAGTCGGGAGGTCGTACTCCGCTGGCGGGTTGGAGCTGTTCGAGGAGTTGCGCGGCGGTGCCCTTCCACGTCCCGGCCTCATCCACCAAAGCGGCGACAGCGGATCCGAAGGGATCGCCTTCCAAGGCGTCGCTGGCGACGTTCGAGGATGCGGCCAGGTAGTCCGGGAGGGTCTGCCAGCCGGTGACCTGGTCGACGGCGGCCAGGACGCGTGCGAAGTCGGCCATGCGCGGCATGGAGTCCAGTCGCACCGAGGGGAGCACTTCCAGGACCCCGGCCAGCAGGTCCAGCAGTGCACCTAGAACCGCGGGGCGGGCTTCCGTGAACGCCGCGTCGAGTTCTTCCTCCGAGCGGCGGCGGGCTCCGTCGATGAGCTGCAGCTCCACCATCAGGACCCGTTCGGCCAGGTCCCCCGCGAGAGCTCCGGCGTCGATGGTCGTCATGGCCAGCACCCGGCGGAAGGAGAGCACCACCACGTCGTCATCGGTGAACAGCGCCCGGTCTACGACCCCGTCCCCGGTCACGGCCTTGCACAGGGTGTCTGACAGCCATCGGGGGATCGTGCTGATGTTGTCCAGGCACAGGGCCCACGAGGTGAATGCCTGCCGGGACCACGCCTTCTCGTCGCGCGGCTGGCTGCGCCTGGCGGCCGGGGACGGGTCGATGAGGTTGATGGCCATCTGAGCCGTCATGGACTTGCCGGTGCCCTGCTCGCCCTTGCACGTCAGGATCGGGTGGGGGATGTCGGGCAGCCAGGCCGCCGCCATCCACGCCGCCATCTGACGGAACGCGCTCTCGTCCATGTTCAGCATGGAGTGGAAGCGGGCCAGACCGTCCGGGTTGCGGACCGGCACGGGCATGGGTGCCATGGCGCCGGAGCGGCGGAAGAGAACCGGCGCCCGGTCCACGACCTCCCAGCGGCCGGCGGACACCACGACCGCGCGGCCGTCGGCGGTGCCGAGGTCGACCACAATCCGCCCGTCTGAGGTGGAGCCGACCCGCAGGTGTACGGGTACGGGGTCGTTGTCCTCCGCGATCCCTTCCAGAACCGTCATCGCGTCCGCAAGGGCCGACTGCGAGGCAACGTCCCCGTCGAACGTGTCGGCATACAGGCGGGCCAGACGCTGCCGTACGCCGGTCTTTCCTCGGAGGGGAAGCGCGAGGTTCGGGCCGTCGATGGCGACCGCGTAGGGGCGTGCGTCTGTCGACATGACGAACGTGTACCGCTCCCGTGCCAGGGCCACCAAGAGGGTCGCTGCCGACGGCTTCTTGCCCCCGTCCCCGCCCGACTTCCCACCCGACCGTCGGGCGTTCACGGTCGGCCGACCGGTGTTCACGGCCGGTTCGGACTTGTTCACGTCCGGTCGGTCCGCCGGGCCGGTCGGGTCGATCGGTCGGGCCTGCCCGTTCACGTGCTGAGTGCTGGTGTTCATGCGCTCACCCCTCGATCGGTCGGCTGTTCACAGGTGTTCAGTCGGGGCGTCCGGCGCTGGTGTTCGAGCCGACCGACGCGCACCGCACGTCTCCCCGACCGGCGGTGAATCCCCTGGCCAGGGGTCGACTGTTCACGGCGTTCACCGCACCGTTCATGGGGCGCGGCCGTCGACTGGCGAGTGTGCGCGAGTCGGGTCAGCAGCAGCCAGAATGCGAGGTGGCCGGGGGTGGAAGCCGGGTGGATTCCACCAACGTCCACCCGACTTCCACCCGACCCGACCGGCGGCTTTCCGCTTCCGCTATCCAGACCGGGGGCGCGATGGGTGATCGGGGTGAACACGTCCCCGGGGGCGGTGAACACCGGGCGGGCGGCACGCTCTTCCACCTCTTCCACCGGGTGGACGGTCGGCCCGTCCGAGGACGTCGACCAGGCCAGCAGGAGGGCCATGGACAATGGCAGCCGGTCCGCCTTCGCGTGGTTGCAGGCCCGGCAGGCGAGCATCAGGTGAACCACCGCCCAGGTCCGGAAGAGGGACACCGGCACGACGTGATCGAGCGTCGCCTCCCGCAGAGAAGCGAACGGCCGCAGGCAGTAGGTGCACCGGGCCCCGTGGCGCCGGGCAAGCTGTTCCTTGCGCAGGCGCCGACGGGAGGCGGTCAGGTGACGAGTACTCAACGCTGCTCCCCGGTGTGACGCGGGGTGTGACGCACGTCGTCACGCAGGTCAAAGGTCTGCCCGTACCCTGCGCGGTGGCGCCGGATCTCTGCCCGTGCATGGACCGGGCACAGCATGTCGACGGGCCCGCAGTCCTCGTCGTAGAACGCCGGGATGTAGCGCGTACCCCTGCACGGGCAGTCGCCGTCGACGGCAGCGGTTCCGTTGCGGAGCCTGGTCGCCTCGCTCATGCGGTCGCCGTAGACGTTGTCGGCGGCCTGCTGGTCGGCCACGTTCAGGCGGCCCCGCTTCGGGAACCGCTGTTCGTGCCGCTGCTGAATCTGCGCGGTGACCAGGCCGTGCAACTCCAGCAGTCGATGTCCGTAGAAGAACTCTCCCCGGCGGCGGATCTCCTCCACGCCCAACCGCTCGACGCCCTGCACGATCCACTCACGGACCTGCTCGGATGAGTGGCGACGGCGCCCCGACGGCATGTCCGACGCGTACAGGGCCACCGCCCTCTCCGCACCGGTCAGGTCCTGTACTCGCACCGTCGGGCCGGACTGGACCGGCACCCGGACAAGCGGCTTCACCAAGGTTCCAGGCATCATGGACTTACCCCTTCGTGGGTCGGGGAGCGGCGTTCTGCTTGGCGGTAGGGAGCCGCTCCCTGCTGTTCCTGGGCGAACCAGGACTTCTTTCGGATTCGCACCCCAGACAGCGGGGCACAGCACTCTTCGATCGATCGAATCGACCGGCGGGCACATCCCTAAGGTTCCCTAGGGCACCCTAGGGTGTCAAGCGGTACGCTAGGGATGTCATCCACGGAGACGAGGGAGCTGAGGGAATGTCGGATCAGGCCGACAACCGAGCGCCGTACGCGCAAATCGCCGCGCACTACACCGAGGCGATCACGTCCGGCCAGTTGCCGCCGGGCTCACTTCTGCCGAGCATCAAGAACCTCGCGCAGGAGTGGCAGGTCAGTACCGCGACCGCCGAGAAGGCGTTGCGAAAGCTGCGCAGCGAGGGTCTCGTCCGGGGTATCCACGGAATCGGGACGGAAGTACTGGACCGCCCTGCTCCCATGTCCTCCGGATCTCAGCGTCAGGACCGGGGGCGCCGCAGCGGATCAAGCTGGGGGGCTGGAGAACGGTCCGACTCTCACCAAGCCTCAGTAGTGCCGGCGCCTGCCGACGTGGCCAGGGCCCTGGACATCGAACCTGGGTCGGATGTCGTCAAGCGGTGCCGCGTGTACCGCGACCGGCACGGAATCGTCGCCCACTCCACTTCCTGGATCCCTGCTCAGTACGGGAAGCTGGTGCCACAGTTGACAAAGAGCGAACGTCTGACCGGGGGAACATCACTCCAGCTCATCGCTCAGGCAACCGGCCGACCGATCACGCATCGGATCGACACCGCGTCCGCGCGCCTGCTGACCCCGGAAGATGCTTCGCTGCTGGAGGTGGATCCTGCAACGGCCCTGACCGGGGCAGTAGTTGTAATGACGGCGAGGTTCGTGGACAGCGGGGAGAGCGTCGTGGAGTACGGCGTCGACCTGGGGAGTCCCGGCCGCACGTGGCAGACGAAATCGGAGGTCACCCAGTGACCGACAGCGACAGCAGCGCCCGGCCGTTCTGCGTACTGATGGCAGGGCTTCCTGGCTCAGGCAAGACGACTCTCTCCCGAGCGCTCACGGCTCGCGGCTTCGCCAGGCTGTGCCCGGACGAGGAGATGTATCGCCGACACGGTGTGTACGGCGTCGACTTCCCCCGAGGCACTTTCCCGACCCTCGAACGCCCTGTACTCGAAGACGTCTCCGCAGAGCTGGGAGTGATCCTTCAGGGCGGGCAGAACGTGGTGGTCGATCATGGCTTCTGGACGCCGGACGACCGGGCTCGATGGCAGACGATCGCGACGGACGCTGGCGCAATCTCACTGCTCGTCTACTTGGAGGCAAGTCACGAAGAACTCTGGGCGCGCGTGAACAGGCGGAATGTGCAGCACGAGGCGGACCCGAACTCGATCTACTTCGCCGAAAGCGACCTGCTCCGCTACCGGGCCCGATTCGTCCCACCCCAGCCCGACGAGCCCCACATCGTCTACGACGGTGACCCCGCGTCCGTACTGAAGGCGCTGGAGGGATCGACATAAGTTCAGGGCCGCTAGACGCTAGGCCGCAGCTCAGGGCGGGTTTTGGTTGCTAGCGGGGGTGCTAGACCTAGCAGCCGGGGGTGCTAGGTCTAGCAGGGCAATCCGGGGCTCTGCTCGCTAAAAAGGACGATGTAGCGAGCGGCGAGCCGCACGACTTTGGGCAGCTCGCTACGCGAGCGCGCGCAGCCCGCCGGCCGACTCGGGGCACCGTGGCGCGGTGCGGGCCCGGTTGTACGGGACCTGTCCGAGGGCCGGAGTTCTGCGTCACCGCGTCATCAACGTCACCCGAACCCCCTGACCTGCGGTTTCAGGGTGACGCAGGCGTGCGGGGGTGCGTCATCGGTGACGCAGGGCCGCGTCATGGGGTGACGCAGGTGACGCAGGTGACGCACGATGACGCACGATTCTGGCTCTGCGTCACCCCGCTTTCCCGCAGGTCAAAGCCCCTTTATCGCCACCGGGGTGACGCGGTGACGCAGACCTCTCCTACTTAAGAAAAAGAGGGGAGCTTTTGTAGTGCTACAAGTGGGAGCCATTGGACAAGCAAGAGGAGCACCCCGCGCCGCGCCGCCGGGGGTGCTCCTCTTGCTTGTGAGCGGGAAGCGGAATGCTCACTGCCGGAGAGAACCATGCGGCAGGGAGAGGTCAGCGTCCGCACGTCTCCTCCTTAAGAGCCGTCTTGACCTGCGGTAATGCTCTTAAGCGGTGGGGGGGCTTGCGGACGCTGCGGACGCTAACGGACGCTAAACAGTTTGTTTAGCGTCCGCACCATTCCCGCAGGTCAGGCACCCTCCCGAACCCCTTGCGGACGCTGCGGACGCTGTCTTACACCAAATCTCTAGGATGGGTTAAAGGAAGAGAGAACCGGAACCGCTCTCTCCACTGAAGAGCCTTCCAAGGAGGCCACGCAGGGAGGGGGGTTCGGGAGCTCCCAGCACCGACTCTCCTGCATAGCTCTTGGACGGCTCTTCAGAGGCGCAGACCGGCCGCACGCTTCGCAGGGAGAGACCACGTCCCCGCGCAAGGTGGTCTCTTCATCGCTCCTGTCGAGCTTCATAGAGTTCCCATGCACGTTCCAGGGTCTCCACCGCCGCCGGGATTGCACCGCGCTCTTCCAGGTACTCCCGTTGACCGCTGAGCTGCCTTCGGCTCGGCCAGTCCGGATCCGCTGCGACATCACGCGCCAAGTCCCCGATGGCGCTCTCATCCTTCGCATGCGCCTTCAACCACGTGGTGAAGCCAGGGTTTCGAGTCATATAGACATCGTTTCACCAATGCGCCGGCCGGACGGTCCTCTTGCTCGAACCCCCAGGACTGCACGTATGGGTCGCCCGCCCGCAGGGCGGTCTCTCCAGCTTGTCGCTTGTCGCGGGGCACGTCATCAACGACTCCACGCGACCGATAGCGCGCCTGACCTGCGGGCCGACAAGCGACAAGACAAGACAAGCGACAAGTGAGACGACAAGCCGCTTGGGACCTCAAGACGGCTCACGTCTGGGCCGTCTGTGGGCCGTCCGAGGACGGCCCACAGCCACCAACGTTCACCAACGCCAACCACTACTTCGCAGGTCAGCCCGTAGATCAGGCCCCGGTCAGCGAGCCCAGGTAGGCGTTCGTCTTCTCCGGCTCGAAGAAGAAGTTGTCGAAGTCCGCCGGGTCGTTGAACCCGTTGGCGAACCGGTCCGCGGCCGGCTGGAGCTGACCGGCCGCGCCGATCAGGTTCAGGACGTGCTCCGGCGGCGGGCCGAGCATGGCGTTCGTCCACTTCACGACGTGCTGGGTCTTCTCCCAGTGCCGCTCGAACGTGGCCTCCATCCACTCCTCGTCGAACGGCCGGTCGCCGTGATCGAGGATCGAGTGCAGATAGGAGTGGGCGCACTTGGACGCCGTGTTGGAGCCCTGGCCGGTGATCGGGTCGTTGGCGACGACCACGTCGCCCACTCCGAGGACCAGACCGCCCCCGGGCAGCCGCCCGACGGGCTTGCGCACCGTCGGGGCGTAACGGCCCGCCAGCGTGGCGTTGGCATCGGTCAGTTCGACCTTCGTGGCGCGTGCGTATTCCCACGGGGTGTACTTCTCCATGAGCTCCAGCGTCCTGGCCAGGTGCTCCGAGGGGTCCTTGATGCCCTGGAAGGCGTCGAGCGGGCCGCCGGGGATGCCTTCCCAGAACAGGATGTCCGCACGGCCCGACGTCGTGAGGGTCGGCATGATGAAGAGTTCACCGACACCGGGCACCAGGTTGCACCGCACCGCGTCGAACTCCGGGTGCTCCGGACGCGGGCCCAGTCCGTGGACGTAGGCGACGGCCAGTGCCCGCTGCGGGGCGTCGTACGGCGAGCGGGAGGCGTCCCGGCCGAACATCGAGACGAGCTCGCCCTTGCCGGCCGAGACCATCACCAGGTCGTACGTGCGGGAGAAGTAGTCCAGGTCGGAGACCGCGGCCCCGTGGATGACGAGCTGTCCGCCACGCTGGGCGAAGGTCTCCATCCAGCCGGCCATCTTCACGCGCTGGTCGACGGACTGGGCGAAGCCGTCGAGCTTCCCCACCCAGTCGATGACGCGCGAGGAGTCGGGCCCGGCGACCGATACGCCGACACCCTCGATGCGGGGAGCCTGCGACTCCCAGAAGTTGAGCTGGAGGTCGCGCTCGTGCTGGAGAGCCGTGTGGAACATGCACTGCGTCGACATGACCCGGCCGGACCGGATCTCGTCGGCGGTGCGGTTGGACATCAGGGTGACTTCGTACCCGCTGGACTGAAGTCCGAGGGCCAGCTGGAGACCGGACTGACCGGCTCCGACTATGAGTATCTTCCGCATCGCGGTTCTCCGTTACGTGTTCTGGGCGCGTCTGTCGTTACTCGGGAGCGACGTCGAGTGCGTGGCCCACCAGAGCGAGCAGCGACTCGACGACGGTGATCCTGTTACGCGCGTCCATGATCACAACAGGCACGTGCGGAGGTATGGTCAGGGCCTCCCTGACGTCGTCCTGCTCGTAACCGGGCGTTCCCTCGAAGTGGTTGACGGCGACGATGTAGGGAAGGCCGCAGCTCTCGAAGTAGTCGAGCGCGGCGAAGCAGTCGGCGAGACGCCGGGTGTCGGCCAGGACGACCGCGCCGATCGCGCCGCGCACCAGGTCGTCCCACATGAACCAGAAGCGCTGCTGACCGGGGGTCCCGAAGACGTACAGGACGAGGTCGTCGTCCAGGGTGAGGCGGCCGAAGTCCATCGCGACGGTCGTGGTGACCTTGTCGGGCGTGGCGGTGAGGTCGTCGGTCTCCTCGCTGGCCTGCGTCATCAGCGCTTCGGTCTGCAACGGGGTTATCTCGGAGACCGAGCCGACGAAGGTCGTCTTGCCCACGCCGAAGCCGCCCGCGACCACGATCTTGGTCGCGATGGGCGCCCGCGTGTGGTCGAGCTGCCAGGCCTGTACCGACTCCTCGGGCCGGTCCTGCGGGTTTCGCTGACGCGGAGTGAAGAGCGGAGCCTCAGAGACGGCGGAGTCCATTGAGCACCCTTTCGAGCAGCGCGCGGTCGGGCTGGCCGGTGCCGTGACCGGTTCCGTAGACGCGGATCTTTCCCTGGTCTGCCAAGTCGCTGAGCAGCACCCGGACCACGCCGAGCGGCATCTTCAGCAGGGCGGAGATCTCCGCGACCGTACGCATACGGCGGCAGAGTTCGACGATGGCGCGGAGCTCCGGCATGACCCGCGAGGCGAGAGTGCCGTTCGTGAGCTCGCGGCGCTCCTCGGGGGCTTCCAGCGCGGCGACGAACGTCTCGACCAGCAGGACGTGGCCGAAGCGGGTGCGGCCGCCGGTGAGGGAGTACGGGCGGACCCGTGCGGCCTTGCGGTCGGCACCACGGACGGGGAGTTTTCGTACGGGTTCAGCAGCTGACGTCACTGGGTGCTCTCCATCGATTTGCGCAGCTCACTGCGGAGTTCGGGGGTGAGTACGTGTCCGGCACGGCCGACGAAGAGCGCCATGTGGTAGGCGACGACGCTCATGTCGCAGTCGGCGGTGGCGTGCACACCGAGCAGGGAACCGTCACTGACCGACATCACGAAGACGCTGCCCTCCTCCATCGCGACCATCGTCTGCTTGACGCCACCGCCGTCCATCAGCTTGGCGGCGCCGATCGTGAGGGACCCGATACCGGAGACGATGGTGGCGAGGTCGGCGCTGGAACCCCTGGGGCCCGTCCGCCGTCCTGACTCCTTGGCCGTCGCGAGACCGGGGTCCGAGGAGAGCAGCATCAGTCCGTCGGACGAGACGACGGTGACCGAGTGCACCCCTGGCACCTCCTCCACGAGATTGCTCAGCAACCAGTGAAGGTTCCGGGCCTCGGTGCTCAGCCCGAACGTGCTGGGCGCAGTCAACTGCGTGCCTCCTCGACTGTGTCCCCCGTCTCATCGATTCGACCGTCGGTACGGTCCTGGTCGGTCTGTGGGCCGCTCTCGCCGATCTCCGCCTCCACATCCCGGCGGCCGTCCTTCGCACCCTGGTGGAAACCGCCGAGCCGACGGCGCAGGGCTTCCTTGTCCAGGCTGCTCTTGCGCTCGGTGGCCGGGGCCGACGGCGGCGCGGTGATCCTGGGGGTGCGCTTGGGCAGTCCCTTGTCCGTGATGCGCTCGGGCGAGGGTGCCGGGTCGGGCACCTCCTCGCCCAGTCCGGTCATCGGCTGCCGGGGGCCCGGGAGGGCCTCGGCGGCCGGAGCGGGGGCGGGGGCGGGGGCCGTCGCCGGACTCGTGTCGGCGGCCCGCTCGTGGCTGTCCGGCCCGATCGCGTACGGACTCGGCGCGTCCTGCTGCGCGGGCAGCCGGACCTGCATCGTGGTCTCGGTCTCGGACCCGTCCCGAGCCCCGGGCTCCTCCAGGACCCCGGGCTCCTCCCGGGCCTCGGTCTCGGAGACGGGACCGGGCTCGGAGACGGGGCCGGGCTCGGAGACGGGGCCGGGCTCGGAGACGGGCGCGGCCGCCTCGGGCGCCGCCGCCTCCGTGGCGGTGGGCTCCGTCGCGGTGGGCTCCGTCGCGGTGGGCTCCGGTGCCGCGGGCTGCGGGGCCGCCGTCTGCAGGGTGCGCTCGGCGGCCGCGATCAGCGGGTCGCCGTCCGGGAGGCCCGAACGGGCCGGCAGCGCGTTGGAGTTGGCCTCGGCGACCGACCCCGGCAGATTCAGCGTGGGCGCGTCCCCGGGCAGCGGTACGGGCGGCGATGAGGAGACGGGGGGCGCCTTGGGCAGCAGCGTCTGCGGAAGGACGACGACCGCGGTCACCCCACTCCCCTTCTGCTCACGCAACTGCACCCGTACACCGTGGCGGGCCGCCAGCAGCGAGGTCACCTGAAGACCCAGACCGGCTCCGTCCGCGGCCTGTTCGCCCGCCTCGAAGGACGCCGGATCGGCCAGCCTGGCATTGAGTTCGCCCATCCGGACCGCCGACATGCCGATGCCCTCGTCCTGCACGGAGAGCATCACCTCCCCGGTCTCCATCAGCCAGCCGGAGAGCTCGACATGGGAGTCGGGCGGGGAGAAGGAGGTCGCGTTCTCCAGGAGTTCGGCGACGAGGTGGCTCAGGTCGTCGGCGGCGAACCCCGCGACCTGGGCGTGCGGCGGCAGGGACTGGATGGTGACCCGCTCGTACCGCTCGATCTCACTGACCGCTGCACGCATGACGTCGACGAGGGCGATCGGGCCCGCGTGCCCCTGGTTGTGATCGGCACCCGCGAGAACCAGCATGTTCTCGCTGTGACGCCGCATGACCGTGGCCATGTGGTCCAGCTTGAAGAGGGTCGCCAGACGCTCCGGGTCCTGCTCGCGCTCCTCCAGGCCCTCGATGACGCCGAGCTGACGCTCGACGAGGCCGAGCGTGCGCAGTGACAGGTTGACGAAGGTGTGGTGGACCGTGTTCCGGAGCCGCTCGAGCTGGCCGGTGAGTTCCGCCACCCGGACCTGCAGCTCCGCCCGTTGGAGTGTGAGGGCCTCACGGCCCGCGATCAGTTCGCCGCGCTCGGTCTGCATGCTCTCGAGCTGGCCGGTCACATCGTGGTGCAACCCGTGCAGCTTGCCGTGCAGGGCGTTGATGGACCGTACGACCTGGGCGAATTCGTCGTTGCGCCCCGTGTAGCGGACCGGCTCCGCGGTCTCGGGCTCGGCGGCGATGCGGCCGGCCCCGATCCGCAGGACGGCGAGCGGCTGGGTGAGGGTGCGCGCGACGGCGGTGGAGACGCCGACGGCGACCAGCAGACAGCCCCCGAGCAGGGCGAGGCGGAGCTCCAGCGCGGTGACGTCCTCGTCGCGCAGCCCCTCCAGTCGCTTGACCTGCGCCGTGCCCAGGGCGGACTCCACCCCGCGCATGCGGTCGATCCGGGCGGAGAGCGCAGCCCCGGCCTTCTCGGGGTCGACCTCCCGGTCGGCGTCCGACAGCTCGGGGCGGTCGGTGAACCGGGTGAGGTACTTCTCCGCGCTGGTGACCTCGGGGCCGGTGACGGTGGAGGCGAGCCTGTCCCGCGCGGAGGGCCCGGCGGCCTGGTCGAACTCGGCGAGGGAGGCGAGCTCGCGCACCCGCGACTGCTGCGCGGCGGCGCTCAGCTCGTCGCGGTTGCGGTCGTCGTCGCCTCCGCCCGTGTCCTCTCCCTGGACGGGCAGACCGGTGAACGGGTCGATCTGCTGCTGGGGCTCCTTGCCGGGCACGGCGAGCGCGGCAAGGAGCAGCCCCCGGGTGGCGGACGCCTGCTCCACGGCGCTGCCGAGGGCCAGCGGCGCGCGGGTGGCGTCGGCGGCGCGCGGCGGGGTCTTCTCGGCCAGTTCCTCGGCGATGTCGTGGAGCTTGGCGATGACGTCGGAGTACGCCTGGTAGGCCTCCATCGCCGAGCCCTTGCCGGTGAGGGCGGTCCGGCGCAGCGAGGGGATGTCGGCGAGGTCCCTGCGCAGTGCGGCCGGGGCGGCCTCCCGGATCTCGTCCACCTGCTGGTCGACACGGGCCGCGGGGCTCGTGGTGCCGCCCTTGCCGTCCTCTTCCTCACGGCCGCCCGCGATGTGGGCGGTGACCTCGTCCCTCTCGTCCGCGAGGGAGTGCGCGAGGGTGATCGCCTGCTGATTCAGCTCTGCGAGCGTCACGAGCCGCTGGGACTCGTTGAGATCGGAGGACGCGCCCAGGGCCGCCGGGGCACCTGCCGCGATGACGGTGATCCCTACGACGGCGACGCCGGCGACGAGCCGGCTGCGTACCCGCACGGTCCGCTTGGAGGCGCCCGCTGCCTGAGGCGTCGCCCCGGACTCCTCGCGCGTGCTGTCCTTGCTCCGAGGCCGCTTCTTCTGCACCGGTGCTCGCAATCTTGACTCGTCCGCCCTTGAAGCAGAGGTGACGCACGGTCACGTGAAGTGGGCACCCTGCCCTGATGTGCGCCGTACGGCTTCCGACCATTCCAGCGCTTTTGAGAGGGGGCCGTGCATCAACCGCTCCGCCACTCGAACGAGTGAACATCACTCCGGAGTTGGCGAACAAGTCTCCCCACAGGCGCCACTGGGCATGCATGAGCCCCCGGGTGGAAGTTCGGGCCAGGCTTTGGCAGTATGCCCGCCCGCATATGCACGGAGCTGCGGATTCCGCCTCCGCGGGCCATATGACCTGCTGGTACCGTCCAACCACGGGATCGTGCAGGCGCCGTGAAGAGGGCGTGCAGACTGGACGGATGCGTATCGAACTCGCCACCGAGCCAGGCAGCCCCGAACGCCCCAACGAGGACTGGGTATCGGCCGCCGCACCCGCGGCCGGCCAGGGCGGCGTCCTCGTTCTGCTCGACGGCGTCACGCCACCCGTGGGCAGTGACGGCTGCGTCCACTCGGTCCCGTGGTTCACCGCGCGACTCGGGAGCACCCTGGCCGAACTGTCCGCTTCGAGACGGGATCTGACGCTGACCGATATCCTGGCGACGTCCATCCGGCGCACCGCCGACACACACCGTTCCCTGTGTGACCTTTCTCACGTCCGCACGCCTCAGGCAACCGTGGTCCTGGCGCGTTGGGACGAGCAGCGGATCGAGCACCTCGTGCTCTCCGACTCCGTCCTTCTCGTCGAGGCTCCCGACGGCACGGTCCGGCCGGTGCTGGACGACCGTCTCGACCGGCTGCCGCCGGGCTCACTCGCCTCGGAGGAGATCGCGGACGCGCGCGCAAGGAACAAGGAGGGCGGCTTCTTCACCGCGGCCGCGGACCCCCTGGTGTCGTCGCGCGCGGTGACCGGGGAGACCCCCCGGGCCGGCGTCCGGGCCCTGGCCGCGCTGACCGACGGGGCGAGCCGCTGGACGGAGAAGTTCCGGGAAGGCGACTGGACAGCCACCTTGGGGATGCTGCGCAAGGAGGGGCCGCAGGGGCTGATCGACCGGGTCAGGGAGCTGGAACGAGCCGACACCGGCCGTGTGCATCTGCGCCGCGGCAAGACGCATGACGACGCGACAGCGGTGCTCGTCGAGCTGTAGCGGGCGCCGGCCACCGGGGCCGGGCCCCGACGGGTCCGGAGGCGGCTGTCCGCCCGGCACCGAGGTCCGGCGCCTCAGCCCTCGGCGCGCTCGTTCAGGTGGTGCAGCAGGCGAGCCAGTTCCGCGACCTCGGTCCGGTCCCATCCCGCGAGCTTGCGGGCGTAACGGCCTCGACGGGCGTCACGAACACTGCGGAAGCGCGCGAGGCCTTCGTCGGTGAGGTGGACGAGCGAAGCACGGCCGTCCGCCGGATCGGTCTCCCGTGCCACCAGGCCGAGGCCCTCAAGGGCCCGCAGCTGGCGGCTCATGGTCGCCTTGCCCACGCCGAAGTAGGCGGCGAGGTCCGTGGCGCGCTGGCGCCCGGCCGATTCCAGCCGCACGAGAAGCCCGTAGGCCGCGGCTTCCAGATCCGGATGGACCTCGCGCGCCATCTCTCCCGAATTGGCCCGCGCCCGGCGCAGGAAGACCGCCAACTCCCGCTCCAGCGCCAGGAACTCGTGGTCCACACCATTTCCGGCCATCGCGCCGGGCTCACCGCCGCTCCCGCTCCCGTGCACGTCAGCACCCCTCATACGCTTCCCGCCGACGAAGTTTTCTTTCGGCTCCGGCCATCACCGCAGCTCGGCCAGTATTTCGCAGGCGTAGACCTCCGGCAGCCGTCGGGCCCCCTTCCGGAGCCCTGTTCAGCGCCACCGGCCCGCTCCGGGGCACCCGTCACGACAGCAACGGTCGGTGAACCCCCGGCCGGCTGGAGCTGCTGCACGCCGGGGCAGTCCACGTCGTCGGGCACGGCGGTCGGCGACCACGACCGTTTCGACGGCGCGCACGACCGCGTGAAGGCGCTCGCGAACGGCTGAGCCCGTACGACGCAGGACCGAGCCCCGGTGGCTGCCCCCAGGTCACCGGGGTTCGACGCTGTGCCACCGCCCACTATGCACTGCACGTATACACACTATGTATAGTCCTGCCGTGCCGCGCCACCGGCGTGCGGCCGTCCCTGGGGAGTGACCCGCTGTGCCTGTTGTGCCCGGAAAGATGACGCCGTTCGGTACGGGGTTGACCGCCGCTCTCGTGACGGTGGTCACACTCACGCTCGGCGGATGCTCGATTGAGACCACGGCCCCCGGAACGGCGCGCGCCGGCGCCGCTTCCGACGCCAAGGGATCGTTCGGGGCGGTGGACTGCCGGAAGGCGAAGTGCATCGCGCTGACCTTCGACGCGGGGCCCGGGAAGGACACCCCCCGGCTCCTGGACATCCTCAAGGAGAGGAAAGTGCCGGCCACGTTCTTCCTGCTGGGCAGGAACCACGTGCTCAAGCACCCCGGCACCGTGCGGCGCATCGCGGCCGAAGGTCACGAGGTCGCCAACCACACGTGGTCGCACGCGGTCCTGACCGACAGGAAGCCCGGGGAGATACGTGCCGAGCTGGAGAAGAACCAGGACGCCATAGCGAAGATCACGGGCAGGAAGCCGCGGCTGATGCGTCCGCCGCAGGGCCGCACCGACGACACGGTGACCGAGATCAGCAAGGAGCTGGGTCTCTCCCAGGTCCTCTGGAGCACGACCGCGAAGGACTACTCGACGAACGACTCCGCGCTGATCAGGAAACGGACTCTTGACCAGGCGGGCAAGGACGGGATCATCCTGCTGCACGACATCTACGAGGGCACGGTGCCCGCGGTGCCGGGCATCGTCGACGCACTGCGGGAGGACGGCTACACCTTTGTGACGGTCCCCCAGCTGATGGCCCCCGCGGAACCGGAGCCGGGCACGGTCTACCGTCCCTGAGCCGGCCCGCACACGGAACGGCCCGCCTCCCCTGAGGAAGACGGGCCGCCCTACCGGCCGTCGGCGTGATGCCACGCCCGTCACAGCATGACGCCTACGCGGCGGCCGGGATCCTTTCCTGCGCCCTGGCCGAGGCCGGGGCGAGCGCGATCTCCAGCACCTGGCGGACATCGGTCACCGGGTGGACCTCCAGCGTGTCGAGGACCTCGGCCGGGACATCGTCCAGGTCGGCCTCGTTGCGCTTGGGGATCACCACGGTGGTGATGCCGGCCCGGTGCGCGGCCAGCAGCTTCTGCTTCAGACCGCCGATCGGGAGCACCCGCCCGGTCAGCGACACCTCCCCGGTCATGGCCACGTCCGTCCGGACGAGCCGGCCCGAGAGCAGGGAGGCGAGCGCCGTCGTCATGGTGATGCCCGCGCTCGGCCCGTCCTTGGGGACCGCGCCCGCAGGGAAGTGGATGTGCGTGCCCCGGTCCTTCAGGTCCGCGACCGGAAGCTCCAGCTCCGCGCCGTGCGAGCGCAGGAAACTCAGGGCGATCTGGGCGGACTCCTTCATCACGTCGCCGAGCTGCCCGGTGAGGGTGAGTCCGGACGCCCCGGTCTCCGGGTCGGCCAGCGACGCCTCCACGAACAGCACGTCACCACCCGCTCCGGTCACCGCGAGCCCGGTGGCCACACCCGGCACCGCGGTGCGGCGCTCGGCCGGGTCCTGGGCGGACTCCGGCACATGGTGCGGCCGGCCGATCAGACCCCGCAGGTCCTGTTCGGAAACCGTGAACGGCAGCTCCCTCTCGCCGAGTTCGTGCTGGGCCGCGACCTTGCGGAGCAGCCGCGCGACGGACCGCTCCAGGTTCCGCACCCCGGCCTCACGGGTGTACTCACCGGCCAGCTTGCGCAGCGCCGACTCGTCGAGGCCTACCTCGTCCTTCTCCAGACCGGCCCGCTCCAGCTGACGCGGGAGCAGGTGGTCACGGGCGATGACGACCTTCTCGTCCTCGGTGTAGCCGTCCAGAGTGACCAGCTCCATGCGGTCGAGCAGGGCCTCCGGGATGGCTTCGAGGACGTTGGCCGTGGCCAGGAACACGACGTCGCTGAGGTCGAGTTCGACCTCCAGGTAGTGGTCGCGGAAGGTGTGGTTCTGGGCCGGGTCGAGCACTTCGAGCAGGGCGGCCGCCGGGTCGCCCCGGAAGTCCGAACCGACCTTGTCGATCTCGTCGAGCAGGACGACCGGGTTCATCGAACCGGCCTCCTTGATCGCCCGGACGATGCGCCCCGGCAGCGCGCCGACGTACGTACGCCGGTGGCCCCGGATCTCCGCCTCGTCCCGGACGCCGCCGAGCGCCACCCGGACGAACTTGCGCCCCATGGCGTGCGCGACGGACTCGCCGAGCGAGGTCTTGCCCACTCCGGGCGGGCCGACCAGTGCCAGCACGGCGCCGCCGCGCCGGCCACCGACCACACCGAGCCCCCGGTCCGCACGGCGCTTGCGTACCGCGAGGTATTCGGTGATGCGTTCCTTCACGTCCTGCAGACCCGCGTGTTCGGCGTCGAGGATCTCCTGGGCGCCCTTGATGTCGTAGGCGTCCTCGGTCCGCTCGGTCCAAGGCAGTTCGAGGACCGTGTCCAGCCAGGTCCGGATCCAGGACCCCTCGGGGCTCTGGTCGGAGGCGCGTTCCAGCTTCTCGACCTCCTTGAGCGCGGCCTCGCGGACGTGCTCGGGCAGGTCGGCGGCCTCGACACGGGCCCGGTAGTCGTCGGACTCGTCCTCCGGGTCGCCGTTGAGCTCGGAGAGCTCCTTGCGGACGGCGTCGAGCTGGCGCCGCAGCAGGAATTCGCGCTGCTGCTTGTCCACGCCCTCCTGCACGTCCTTGGCGATCGACTCGGCCACGTCCTGCTCGGCGAGGTGCTCGCCGAGCCACTGGACGGCCAGCCTCAGGCGGGCGACCGGGTCGGCGGTCTCCAGCAGCTGGACCTTCTGGGCGGTGGTGAGGAAGGGCGAGTAGCCGGAGTTGTCGGCGAGGGCGGAGATGTCCTCGATCTGCTGGACCCGGTCCACGACCTGCCAGGCTCCGCGCTTCTTCAGCCAGCTCGTCGCAAGGGCCTTGTACTCCTTGGCGAGTTCGGCTGCGGCACCGGGGACGGGATCGGGCAGGGATACGTCGATCCGCGTGCCCTCCACCCACAGCGCGTTGCCGGGCCCACTGGTCCCGGCTCCGATCCGCACCCGGTCACGGGCCCTGATGAGGGCGCCCGGATCTCCGTCCGACAGCCGTCCGACCTGCTCGACGGTGCCCAGGACGCCGGTCCCGGTGTAGTTCCCGTCGACACGCGGCACGAGAAGGACCTCGGGCTTGCCGCCCCCGGTCCGCGCGACGGCCTGTGCGGCCTCCACGGCGGCGCGCACCTCCGCGTCCGACAGGTCGAGCGGCACCACCATTCCGGGCAGCACGACCTCGTCGTCGAGCGGCAGCACAGGCAGGTCGACCGGCGTGAACGCCTGGGACGCCTTGGACTCAGCAGTCATGATCTCCCCTTCGGCAGGCAAGTTGAGCTATGTGGACTCAATGCTTGTGAGCCCTCGAATGTTCCCCACCTGCTGTTCGCTCTCAGCGATCAAGGGCGTCACCGGTCCCCCGCCTGCGAAACTCCACCCCATGAGCGCAGAGACCGGCACCGAGGACCGGGGGCTCGCGGCGGACGGGACGATCAGACGGGAGGGCGCGGCCGGCCTCGTACAGACCGGCTTCGCCCCGGTGGTCGAGGCGGCCCGTGTCCGCCTCGCCGACACCTTCGGCCCCGCACGGCTGCACAGCGCCTACCTCTACGGCAGCATCCCGAGGGGCACGGCCATTCCCGGCAGGTCGGACCTGGACCTGCTGGTGGTCCTCCACGACGAGCCCACCGACGCGGACCGGGTGGCGGCGGACGGGGTGGGGGCCGCCCTGGACGCCGCCTTCGGCGTGATCGACGGAGTGGGCCTGCTCCTCTCCTCCGCCCGCGCCGTGCTCAGCGAGGCGGAGCGCGACGACTTCGGGTTCTTCGTCGCCTGCCTCTGTACCCCGCTGCTGGGCGAGGACCTCGCCGCGCACCTGCCGCGCTACCGCCCCACGTCGCTCCTCGCCCGTGAGACGAACGGCGACCTGACGCCCACGCTCCCCCACTGGCGCGCCCTCGCGGCCGGTGCCGCCACCGACGAGGCGCGCCTGCGGCTGAGCCGGCGCGTCGCGCGTCGCCTCGTCCGGTCGGCGTTCACGCTGGTCATGCCGCGCTGGGGCGGCTGGACGAGTGATCTGCACAGGTCCGCCGAACTGTTCGCGCGCTTCTACCCGGATCATCCGGAACGCGTCGCACAGGTCCGGGCGGCCGCGGACACGGCGCGGACGCCCTCGCCGGATCCTGCCGGACTCGCCGGGCTCATCGAGGACCTGGGCCCCTGGCTGGCCGCCGAGTACACTCGTGTCCACGGGACGAAGGCACCCCGGCCCGGAGGGTGACACCTCGGGAATCCACTGGCACCGGTGCCCGGCGGCGGGGGAAAATGGACGGCTGTGAAAGACCGCCCCGCCTACCGGAGATCGTGCTCATGACCGCCACAGATGCCCGCCTCCCCGTCGTTCTCGACCGACGTGAAGGACCGTTCGGTGAAGTCGTCCTGCGCGAGCGCGGCGACCACTTCGAGATCATCGCCAACGGCTGCTTCCTGATGGACACCTCCGACGGGCGGTCCGAACGGCTGCTGGTCGACGCGGCGCTCGCCGCCCTGCCCGCCGGACGGCCGGACCCGTCGGTGCTGATCGGCGGGCTCGGCGTCGGGTTCTCACTGGTGCGGGCCGCCACCGAGCCGCGCTGGGGCAGGATCGAGGTCGTCGAGCGGGAGCAGGCCGTCGTGGACTGGCACCTCGCCGGACCGCTCGGCCGGATCTCCGGGCCGGCGCTCGCCGACCCGCGGACCGGGATCCTCCGCGCGGACCTCGTCGCCCACCTCCGCACGACCACGGAGCGTTACGACGCACTGTGCCTGGACATCGACAACGGCCCCGACTGGACCGTGACCCAGGACAACGAGAGCCTCTATTCGCCCGCCGGTCTCGCGGCCTGCCGCGCGCGTCTGACGCCCGGCGGAGTCCTCGCCGTATGGTCCGCGCGACCCTCCGCCGACTTCGAGGCGGCGTTGCGGAATGCCGGATTCCACGCAGTAAGGACCGAAGAAGTAGCGGTTGCCCGAGGTGTTCCGGACGTGGTCCATCTCGCACTCCGGGACCACTGAACCCCCACCCGGTACGCACATCTCTGCCCCACCATGGATCAGGTGCCACAAGTCCGCCGATCCGTCTCCTTCCCGCGGGTAACTCCTTCACGACGGACAACACCCTGCGTAGCCGAGAGGCGTCCTCTGCCTTTACGCTGCTGAGCGGCACAAGGGATCACCGACGAAATCCACAAGCGATAACCGTGCCTCCGGGGGAATGGCCTCCGTGAGAACGGGCAGGGGCGGGGCGATGGAACAGACACACACCACCCACAACGGCGTCGCGGCCACCCCCGGGGCTCAGCGCCGGGTGCTGGTGGTTGAGGACGACGCAACAATCGTCGACGCCATTTCCGCCCGGCTTCGGGCGGAGGGCTTCCTGGTGCAGACCGCACTGGACGGGCCCGCGGCCGTGGACGCGGCCGAGGCCTGGCAGCCCGACCTGATGGTGCTCGACATCATGCTTCCCGGCTTCGACGGCCTGGAGGTCTGCCGTCGTGTGCAGGCTCAGCGCCCCGTGCCGGTGCTGATGCTCACCGCACGCGACGACGAGACCGACATGCTCGTCGGACTCGGGGTCGGCGCCGACGACTACATGACCAAGCCCTTCTCCATGCGGGAACTGGCGGCGCGGGTGCACGTCCTGCTGCGCCGGGTCGAGCGGGCCGCACTGGCCGCGGTCACACCGCGCAGCGGCATCCTGCGCCTCGGCGAGCTGGAGATCGACCACGCGCAGCGCCGCGTGCGGGTGCGCGCCGACGACGTCCACCTCACCCCGACCGAGTTCGACCTGCTGGTCTGCCTGGCCAACACACCGCGCGCGGTGCTGTCCCGGGAACAGCTGCTGGCCGAGGTCTGGGACTGGGCGGACGCCTCCGGGACGCGCACGGTCGACAGCCACATCAAGGCCCTGCGCCGGAAGATCGGCGCCGAGCGGATCCGTACCGTGCACGGCGTCGGCTATGCCTTGGAGACACCCGCGCCATGACCCGGCCCGGCTCCGGACTGCGGCCCTTCTCGATCAAGGCCAAACTGGGCGCGCTCGTGGTGATCTCCGTGTTCATCACGACCGGACTCCTGATCGTCGCTCTGCGGACCAGGACCGAGTTCCGGTTCATCACGGTCTTCTCGGTGATCGCCACGCTGCTGATCACCCAGTTCGTGGCTCACGGTCTGACCGCGCCGCTGGACGAGATGCGCGCCGTCGCGCGGTCCATCTCGCACGGCGACTACACGCGACGGGTGAGCGGCGCCGGGCGGCGGGACGAGCTCGGCGACCTGGCACAGACGATCAACCGCATGGCGGACGATCTGGAGGCGGAGGACCGGCACCGCAAGGAGTTGGTGGCCAACGTCTCCCATGAGCTGCGCACCCCGATCGCGGCGCTCAGAGCCGTACTGGAGAACGTGGTGGACGGGGTGTCCGCCGCGGATCCCGAGACGATGCGTACGGCACTGAAACAGACCGAACGCCTGGGCCGGCTGGTGGAGACCCTGCTGGACCTCTCCCGGCTGGACAACGGTGTGGTGACGATCAAGGCGCGCCGCTTCGAGGTCTGGCCGTATCTGTCGGGCGTGCTGAAGGAAGCGAACCTCGCGTCCGCGCAGCGCCGGCTGTCCTCCGGCTCGGGCAACCACTCCCGCACCGACGTCCATCTGCATCTCGACGTCTCGCCGCCCGAGCTGACGGCGCACGCGGACGCGGAACGCCTGCACCAGGTGGTCGCCAACCTGATCGACAACGCCGTCAAGCACAGCCCTCCCCACGGCCGGGTCACGGTGCTGGCGCGGCGCGGGGAGCACCCCGAGTCGCTGGAGCTGGAGGTCATCGACGAGGGGCCCGGCATCCCGGAGGCGGAGCGTCACCGGGTCTTCGAGCGCTTCAACCGCGGCCAGGCGCCGTCCCCGCACGGCCCGGGCAGCGACGGCGGCACGGGGCTCGGTCTCGCGATCGCCCGCTGGGCGGTGGATCTGCACGGCGGCCGTATCGGGGTGGCCGAATCCGCCCGGGGATGCCGAATCCAGGTCACTCTTCCGGGGATCGCGCAGATGCACGGTTGACCCTGCGTTCGAAGCGGAAGGCCCCGTTTCTCCTTCGCGCCCGGGAAAGAGATACGGTCCAGGGGGCCGTAGCACTGGCCTCGCGTACCGAAGGGCAGTGGAACCCTGCTTGTTTCCCGCCATTTCATGCGCCGAAACCCGGCTTCCGATGTGATGTGCACGACGAAGACCGGCCCGGCCTGCACGTAACGGCTCGGGAGGCGTAGCCTTGATTTCCGCTGTCCATCACCTTGTGAAGCGGAAGAGGGCGGTTGCCGCCGTGTCGTCTCAGTCCCCCAGTAACTCGAGCATCTCGACCGATCAAGAAGCAGGCTCCGGGTCCAACCCGGCCGCCGCTTTCGGCCCCAATGAGTGGCTCGTCGACGAGATCTACCAGCAGTACCTCCAGGATCCCAATTCGGTCGACCGTGCCTGGTGGGACTTCTTCGCCGACTACAAGCCGGGCACGTCCGGCACGGCGGACAAGCCCGTCCCCGCACCCGCGGGAGCGGTGACTCCGGCTCCGGCCGCCACCGCCGCGAACAACACCGCTCCGGCGCAGGCCGCGCCGCAGGCTCCGGCAGCGGCCCCCGCGGCCCCTGCCAAGCCCGCGGCCGCCGCCCCGGCAGCGCCCGCGAAGGCTCCCGCCGCCCCCGCGAAGGCCGAGCCCGCCAAGGCGGCCCCGGCTCCCGCGAAGGCGAAGGCGGAGGCGCCGGCCGAGGCCCCCGGTGGCCCCGAGTTCGTGACGCTGCGCGGCCCGTCCGCCGCCGTCGCGAAGAACATGAACGCCTCGCTGGAGCTGCCGACGGCCACGTCGGTCCGCGCCGTGCCGGTGAAGCTGCTCTTCGACAACCGCATCGTCATCAACAACCACCTCAAGCGCGCCCGCGGCGGGAAGATCTCCTTCACGCACCTCATCGGGTACGCGATGGTGCAGGCCCTCAAGGCCATGCCGTCGATGAACTACTCCTTCGCGGTGAAGGACGGCAAGCCGACCCTGGTCAAGCCGGAGCACGTCAACCTGGGTCTGGCCATCGACCTGGTGAAGCCGAACGGCGACCGCCAGCTCGTCGTCGCGGCCATCAAGAAGGCCGAGACGCTCAACTTCTTCGAGTTCTGGCAGGCGTACGAGGACATCGTCCGCCGTGCCCGTGTCGGCAAGCTCGGCATGGACGACTTCTCCGGTGTCACCGCCTCGCTGACCAACCCCGGCGGCATCGGCACCGTTCACTCGGTGCCCCGCCTGATGCCCGGACAGGGCCTCATCATGGGCGTCGGCGCGATGGACTACCCGGCGGAGTTCCAGGGCACCTCGCAGGACACCCTGAACAAGCTCGGCATCTCGAAGGTCATGACCCTGACCTCGACGTACGACCACCGGGTCATCCAGGGTGCCGCGTCCGGAGAGTTCCTCCGCGTCCTGGCCCAGCTCCTGCTCGGCGAGAACGACTTCTACGACGAGATCTTCAAGGCGCTGCGCATCCCCTACGAGCCGGTCCGCTGGCTCAAGGACATCGACGCCTCGCACGACGACGACGTCACCAAGGCCGCGCGGGTCTTCGAGCTGATCCACTCCTACCGGGTCCGCGGTCACGTGATGGCCGACACCGACCCGCTGGAGTACCGCCAGCGCAAGCACCCCGACCTGGACATCACCGAGCACGGCCTCACCCTGTGGGACCTGGAGCGGGACTTCGCGGTCGGCGGTTTCGCCGGCAAGACGATGATGAAGCTCCGCGACATCCTCGGCGTCCTGCGTGAGTCGTACTGCCGCACCACCGGCATCGAGTTCATGCACATCCAGGAGCCGAAGGAGCGCAAGTGGCTCCAGGACCGGGTGGAGCGTCCGCGCCCGGCTCCGGAGCGCGAGGAGCAGCTGCGGATCCTGCGCCGCCTCAACGCCGCCGAGGCGTTCGAGACGTTCCTGCAGACCAAGTACGTCGGCCAGAAGCGCTTCTCGCTGGAGGGCGGCGAGTCCGTCATCCCGCTGCTCGACGCGGTCATCGACTCCGCCGCCGAGGCCCGCCTCGACGAGGTCGTCATCGGCATGGCCCACCGCGGCCGGCTGAACGTGCTGGCGAACATCGTCGGCAAGTCGTACGCGCAGATCTTCCGGGAGTTCGAGGGCAACCTCGACCCGCGGTCGATGCACGGCTCCGGCGACGTCAAGTACCACCTGGGCGCCGAGGGCACCTTCACGGGCCTGGACGGTGAGCAGATCAAGGTCTCGCTGGCCGCCAACCCCTCGCACCTGGAGGCGGTCGACCCGGTCCTGGAGGGCATCGCCCGCGCCAAGCAGGACATCATCAACAAGGGCGGCACCGACTTCACGGTCCTGCCCGTCGCGCTCCACGGCGACGCGGCCTTCGCGGGCCAGGGCGTCGTCGCCGAGACGCTCAACATGTCGCAGCTGCGCGGCTACCGCACCGGCGGCACCGTGCACGTGGTGATCAACAACCAGGTCGGCTTCACCGCCGCCCCGGAGTCCTCGCGCTCCTCGATGTACGCCACCGACGTGGCACGCATGATCGAGGCGCCGATCATCCACGTCAACGGCGACGACCCGGAGGCCGTGGTCCGCGTGGCGCGGCTCGCCTTCGAGTACCGGCAGACGTTCAACAAGGACGTCGTCATCGACCTCATCTGCTACCGCCGCCGCGGTCACAACGAGGGCGACAACCCGGAGTTCACCAACCCGCAGATGTACACCCTGATCGACAAGAAGCGCTCGGTGCGCAAGCTGTACACCGAGTCCCTCATCGGTCGCGGTGACATCACGCTGGAAGAGGCCGAGCAGGCGCTCCAGGACTTCCAGGGCCAGCTGGAGAAGGTGTTCGCGGAGGTCCGCGAGGCCACCTCGGCGCCGTCCCAGCCGCACGTCCCGGACGTGCAGGCGGAGTTCCCGGTCGCCGTGACCACCGCGGTGACCTCGGAGGTCGTGAAGCTGATCGCCGAGTCGCAGGTCAACATCCCCGACGGCATCACCGTGCACCCGCGTCTGCTGCCGCAGATGCAGCGCCGTGCGGCCTCCGTGGAGAACGGCACGATCGACTGGGGCATGGGCGAGACCCTCGCCATCGGTTCGCTGCTGATGGAGGGCACCCCGGTCCGGCTCGCCGGCCAGGACACCCGCCGCGGCACGTTCGGCCAGCGTCACGCCGTTCTCGTCGACCAGAAGACCGGCGAGGACTACACCCCGCTGCTCTACCTCTCCGACGACCAGGCCCGCTACAACGTCTACGACTCGCTCCTCAGCGAGTACGCGGCGATGGGCTTCGAGTACGGCTACTCGCTGGCCCGCCCGGAGTCCCTGGTGATCTGGGAGGCCCAGTTCGGCGACTTCGTCAACGGTGCCCAGACCGTGGTCGACGAGTTCATCTCCTCGGCGGAGCAGAAGTGGGGGCAGACGTCCGGCGTCACCCTGCTCCTCCCGCACGGTTACGAGGGCCAGGGCCCGGACCACTCGTCCGCCCGTCCGGAGCGTTTCCTGCAGATGTGCGCGCAGGACAACATGACGGTCGCGATGCCGACCCTCCCGTCGAACTACTTCCACCTCCTGCGGTGGCAGGTGCACAACCCGCACCACAAGCCGCTGATCGTCTTCACACCGAAGTCGATGCTCCGTCTCAAGGCGGCGGCGTCGAAGGTCGAGGAGTTCACCACCGGCGGCTTCCGCCCGGTGATCGGCGACGAGACGGTCAAGGCCGAGGCGGTCCGCAAGGTCGTGTTCGTGTCCGGCAAGCTCTACTACGACCTGGACGCCGAGCGCGAGAAGCGGGGCGACACGGAGACCGCGATCATCCGTCTGGAGCGTCTGTACCCGCTTCCGGGTACGGAGATCCAGGCCGAGATCGCCAAGTACCCGAACGCCGAGAAGTACCTCTGGGCCCAGGAGGAGCCGGCGAACCAGGGTGCGTGGCCGTTCATCGCGCTCAACCTGATCGACCACCTGGACCTGGCCGTCGGCGCCGACGTCCCGCACGGTGAGCGCCTGCGGCGCATCTCGCGTCCGCACGGCTCGTCCCCGGCGGTCGGCTCGGCCAAGCGCCACCAGGCCGAGCAGGCCCAGCTGGTCGCCGAGGTCTTCGAGGCCTGATCAGCGTCTGTACGCAGCCGGAGAGCCCGGCCCCGCGATTGTCGCGGGGCCGGGCTCTCCGGCTTTCCGCCGTCGTTATTCTGGTCGTATGTACTTCACGGACCGTGGCATCGAGGAACTGGAGAAGCGGCGCGGCGAGGAGGAGGTCACCTTCGAGTGGCTCGCCGAGCAGCTCCGTACGTTCGTCGACCTCAACCCCGACTTCGAGGTTCCCGTCGAGCGCCTCGCCACCTGGCTGGCCCGGCTCGACGACGAAGACGAAGACGAGTAGTCGAGTAGTCACCGTCCGGCCCCTGCTTCGCCCGTGTCCCTGACACGGTCGTACGCGAACCCCAGCAGGCCCTGCACGAGGAGGACCAGGCCTGCGGCGATCCAGCCGCCGCTGCGCCGACGGACACCCCAGAGGGTCAGCGGCAGACCCGTGACGACCTGCGCCGCAGCCACCGCGCGGGCCCTGGGGCCGCGCACCCAGGGACCGAGGCTGCCGCTCTCGACGGCATCGAGTTCGACGCGCACCGCAGCGAGCCGGCCGGCCCATTCGATCTGTTCCGCCTCCGGATGGATCCCGGCGACCGAGCGGAGCCTGTCGGCGGGCTCGCCCGGCGCGAGACCGGTCGGCAGGTCCACCCCGGCCCTGGTGAGTACGGCGAGCAGTCCGCGCAGCCGGGCGTCGGCATCCGCATCCGGGTCCACGCGCGTGAGGGCCTCCAGCGCCTGCACGTCCAGGACGGGATCGAGGCCGAGCCGGACGGCGGACGTCCGCATGGCCTCCTCCTCGGCGGCCGGGGTCCCGTCGGCGAGCCAGATGTAGCCGACCGGGCGGCGGAAGCCCGAGGCGAGGGTGTAGCCGGACCTGTCGCCGTCCCACCACAGGGCGAGCACCGGCCAGGTGGAGCCCACCGCGAGTGCGGTGGCCCAGCCGCCGACGACGCGGTCGACGGGCTCCGCACCACCTTCGGCCGGGGTTCCTCCGCTGCCTTCGTGGCCGTCCTTCCGCCAGGGCTTCCCTTCGGGGACGAGCACACTCCAGCCGTCCCCGGAGGGCACGAGCAGCATGCGCTCCCGCAGCAGGCGGGCCACGGGCCGTACGGTCTCGGGGTCGGCCCGGCAGAGGAGCAGGGCGCCCACGGATGTCGCGGTCATGCCCCACACGCTAGGGCAATTCGTCCACTTATGAGCCATTAAAGACATTCAGTCCCATATCTGCGCGAGCACCCTTTCGATTCCTCCTTGACTTCTCGAATCCGCGATATATCGTGTTCTTGATGAAGACGCGATATGTTGCGTCGCGCCACCCAGCGGGAGGTCAGACCATGCCCGAGTCGACGTGGACCGTCGCCGAGCCTCAGAAGCTCAATTTCGACGCCCCGGTGACAGCACTCAACGTGCGCACCGTCGACGGCGTGATCAATGTCGTCGGCACCGACGAGCCGACTGCCCGGCTGGAGGTGTCCGCGATCGACGGGCCACCGCTGATCGTGACCCTGGAGGACGGCACCCTCACCGTCACCTACGAGGATCTGCCGTGGCAGGGCCTCCTCACCTGGCTCGACCGCAGGAGTCCCCGCCGCAGCGCCGCGGTCTCGATCGCGGTGCCTGCCGGCGCGGCGGTGGAAGTCGGCGTGATCGGCGCCGAGGCGGTCGTGTCGGGGATTCGGGGGCGCACCGAGCTGCGGGGCATCTCCGGCGACAGCACCCTGGTGGGCCTCTCCGGGGCCGTCCGGGCCGAGACCGTGTCGGGCAGCCTGGAGGCCCAGACCGTCACCGGCGACCTCCGCTTCCAGTCCGTGTCGGGTGATCTGACGGTCGTCGAGGGCGCCGGGAGCTCGGTCCGGGCGGAATCCGTCACCGGCGACATGGCGCTCGACCTCGACACCTCACCCAAGCCGACGGACATCAGACTGACCTCGGTGTCCGGCGAGATCGCCATCCGGCTGCCGCACCCGGCGGACGCGAAGGTCGAGGCGAACACCGCGAGCGGTACCGTCTCGAATGCCTTCGAAGACCTGCGCGTGGGCGGCCAGTGGGGGGCGAAGAAGATCACCGGGACACTGGGGGCGGGCACGGGGAAGCTGAAGGCGACCACCGTCTCGGGCTCGATCGCCCTGTTGCGCCGCCCACCCGCCCAGGACAACGCGCACGCCGCCGAGCCGACCGGAAAGGTGCTCTGACATGGCTCCCGTATTCGCCCATGGCCGCCTGCGCCTGTATCTCCTCAAGCTGCTGGACGAAGCTCCCCGACACGGGTACGAGGTGATCAGGCTCCTGGAGGAGCGCTTCCAGGGTCTGTACGCACCGTCGGCGGGCACCGTGTATCCGCGGCTGGCCAAGCTGGAGGCCGAGGGCCTGGTCACCCACGCCACCGAGGGCGGCCGCAAGGTCTACTCCATCACCGACGCCGGACGGGCCGAGCTGGCGGGCCGCGGCGGCGAACTCGCCGATCTGGAGTTGGAGATCCGCGACTCCGTCTCCGAGCTGGCCGCCGAGATCCGCGACGACGTGCGAGGCGCGGCCGGTCAGCTCCGCAGCGAGATGCGCGCGGCGGCCTCCGAGTCCCGGCACACCTCAGGTAACGGCCGGAGCGGCTGGGACCCCGGCTTCGGGGACAACGAGGCGTGGCGCACGGCGAAGGAGGAGCTGCGCAAGGCCAAGCAGGAGTGGAAGGAGCAGGCCCGCAGGGCGAAGGACGAGTCCCGCAAGGCCCGCGAGGACGCGGAGCAGGCCCGCCGTCAGGCCCAGGAGGCCCACGAGAAGGCGCGGGAGCAGATGCAGAACGCTGCTCGCCAGGTCCAGGAACACTTCGCGCGGGGTGACTGGCCCGCTGGCGTACGGGACGGGCTGGCCGAGATCACCGGCCAGCTCGGCAACTTCGCCAAGACCGGCAACTGGCCCTCGTACACCCGCCCGGCCCCCGAGGAGCCGGACATCGAGTGGGCTGCCGACGCCACGGCCACGGGTGATCCGGCCCGCGACCTGGACCGCCTGCTGGACCGCTTCCGCGACGACATCCGTGACACGGCCCGCGACCACGGCGTCACCGAGGCCCAGCTCTCGGAGGCCCGCCGCCACCTGGCCGCAGCCGCGATACACATCGACTCGGCTCTGCGGGGGGCGGCCGGCGAAGCCAAGGGTGCCTCCGGCGCGTCCTGACTCCAGCCGCTGCCCGGCCGGAGGACTCCGGCCGGGCAGCGGCGCAGGGTCAGCTCGCCTGCGCCCGGCCCTGCTCTCCGTCCCCGTACAGCGCACGTTCCACCGTCGCGTAGGTCGCGCCGTGCTCGGCGAGGACGTCGGCGGCGACACCGGGGCAGGCGGTCAGGGCCAGCAAAAGGTGCTCCTCCCCGATGAAGCGGTCGCGCCTTCCGAGGGCGACGCGCAGGGACTTCTCCAGGATGCCCTTGGCCCCGGCAGTGAAGGGCCGGCGGCCGGACCACCATCGGCGGTTCCCGCGAGCGCCCGCCAGGACTCCCTCACCATGGACGCCCTCGACCCGTGCCACGATCTCGGTGACGTCGATACCGATACCGGCGAGTGCTTCGGTGTCGGCCTTCGTGAGCCCGCCTCGGCGGCGGGCCTCCCCGAGGGCCGCCTCCACCGAAGCGCGGCGGTCGGACAGCCCGAGGACGGCAAGGGCGAAGGAGGACCGGCTGCCCTCCTGATCCATCAGGGAGAGCAACAGGTGTTCCTCGGTGACCGACTCCGCCCTGGCGCGCTCGGCGTGGACCACCGCGCCGGTCACGGTGGCCCGGGCGCCTTCGGTGAATCGCTCGAACATCAATGCCTCCCGTACTTCTTGTGCACGGCCTGCCTGCTGACACCCAGCTCGGCAGCGATTTCCTGCCACGACCACCCCTGGACGCGGGCGCTTCTCACCTGGACGGCTTCGAGTTGCTCGAGCAGCCGCCGCAACGCGGCGACGGCACGCAGCCCGACGCGCGGGTCATGGTCACCGGCACGTGCGGCGAGATCCGTTGCTTCGGTCATGATGTCAACCTACATTGACAGACGAACCCCGTCAACCATCATTGACAACATCGGTGGCCAGGCGTGCGTGGCGCTCGACGTCGTACCGCAGATCGCCGTACCGGAGCTTCTCCCGGTCGATGCCCTCCCTGGCGAAGCCGGCGCGCAGGGCGACCGCGCAGGAGGCCGGATTGTTCGTCCGGTGCCCGAGCTCGAGCCGGTGGAGGCCGAGTTCGCCGAAGGCCCAGCGGGCCGTGGCCCGTGTGCCCGCCACCGCGACACCCGCCCCTCGCGCCGCTTCGACGGTCCAGTAGGAGACCCAGCCGGTGTCGTGCACGTGGTTCACCGCCGCCACGGTCACGGACCCGAGCGGGGTCCCGTCCCGGACCACGGCCCATGCGTACGCCGTGCCGGCCGCCCGTTCGTTCTCGCGGGCGGCGATCCAGTCCAGGGCCTCGGCCATGGTGGTGACGGACATGCCCGCCTGTCGGGCCATCTCCAAGGGCCCGAAGGCACGGAGTACGGCCGGAGCGTCATCGGGCCGCCAGGGCCTCAGCAACAGCCCTTCCGGTGTCAGCAGTTCCGCGGCCGCGCTCACGAGGTGGTGAGCACGATCTTTCCGAAGAGGTCTCCGGCTGCGAGCCGCTCGAAGCCCTCGCGGGCCCGGTCCAACGGCAGGGTCTCGTCGATGACGGGCCGCACACCGGTGGCCGCGCAGAACGACAGCAGGTCCTCCAGTTCGTCCTTGGAACCCATCGTGGAGCCGACGACCTTGAGTTCCAGGAAGAAGATGCGGGTCAGCTCGGCGTGGGAGGGCCGGTCGCCACTGGTGGCACCCGAGATGACCACGGTGCCACCGGGCCGAAGTGATGTGACCGAGTGGGACCAGGTCGCCGCCCCCACCGTCTCGATGACGGCGTCGACACGCTTCGGCAGCCGCGCGCCGGGCTCATAGGCCTCGACCGCCCCCAGTTCGACGGCCCGCTCGCGCTTGGCCTCGTCACGGCTGGTGGCGAACATCCGGAGCCCGGCGGCCTTGCCCAGCACGATCGCGGCGGTGGCCACGCCTCCTCCCGCCCCCTGGACGAGAACGGAATCGCCCGGCCGTACACCGGCGTTGGTGAACAGCATCCGATACGCCGTCAGCCAGGCGGTCGGCAGGCAGGCGGCCTGCTCGAAGGTGAGTTCCTTCGGCTTGGGCAGCACATTCCAGCTGGGGACGGTGACCTGCTCGGCGAAGGTCCCCTGGTAGCGCTCGGTGAGGATGGAGCGCGGCTCGTCCGGGCCGACACCGTGTCCTGTCTGGCCGATGACGGAGTGCAGGACGACTTCGTTGCCGTCCTGGTCGACGCCTGCGGCGTCGCAGCCGAGGATCATGGGCAGCTTGTCCTCGGGGAGGCCCACCCCCCGCAGGGACCAGAGGTCGTGATGATTGAGCGAGGCGGCCCGGACCCTGACGGTGGTCCACCCGGGCCGCGCCTCGGGCGCCGGGCGCTCGCCCAGCTCGAGGCCGTCGAGGGGCCGGTCACGGTCGATGCGGGCTGCGTAGGCGGCGAACATGGCCATGACGATAGGCCGTGACGCGCCGTGACGTAACTGTTCGAAGGTGTGACACGCACCCCACGCCCCGGGCGTCCGAGGAGGGCGGCCGGGTGGGGCGCCCCGGGGAGCGGAAAGGGGCGGGCCGGGGAACGGTCTCGCTCGGCGCGCGACCAGGCCCCCGCCCCGCCCCTCGGTCTCAGCGCCGCGCGACACCCTCCGCACGGGCGGCCGCCGCCACCGCGGCGGTGACGGCGGGGGCGACCCGCTCGTCGAACGGCGACGGGATCACGTAGTCCGCGGCCAGCTCGTCACCGACGACGTCCGCCAGCGCGTTCGCCGCCGCGATCTTCATACCCTCGGTGATCCGGGAGGCCCGCACCTGCAGCGCACCGGCGAAGATACCGGGGAACGCCAGCACGTTGTTGATCTGGTTCGGGTAGTCCGACCGCCCGGTCGCCACGACGGCCGCGTACTTGTGGGCGACGTCGGGGTGGACCTCGGGGTTCGGGTTGGCCATGGCGAACACGAACGCGCCGGGCGCCATCGAGGCCACGGCGGGCTCGGGGACCGTACCGCCGGAGACTCCGATGAAGACGTCGGCGCCGGCCAGCGCCGTCTCCAGGGAGCCGGTGATGCCGGCCCGGTTCGTGATCTCCGCCAGCTCGCGCTTGACGTCCGTGAGGTCCGTGCGGTCGCCGCTGACGATGCCCTTGCGGTCGGCGACTGCGACGTCACCGATACCCGCCTCCAGCAGGAACTTCGCGATGGCCACACCCGCGGCGCCGGCGCCGGAGATGACGGCGCGCAGATCACCGAGGGTCCGGCCGGACAGTTTCGCCGCATTGCGCAGGGCCGCGAGCGTCACCACGGCGGTGCCGTGCTGGTCGTCGTGGAAGACCGGGATGTCGAGACGCTCCTGGAGCTTGCGCTCGATCTCGAAGCACCGGGGCGCCGAGATGTCCTCCAGGTTCACCCCGCCGAAGGACGGCGCGAGGCGCACGACGGTGTCCACGATCTCGTCCGCGTCGGTCGTGGCGAGCGCGATCGGCACGGCGTCGACCCCGCCGAACTGCTTGAAGAGAATCGCCTTGCCCTCCATCACCGGGAGGGAGGCCTCGGGACCGATGTCCCCCAGGCCGAGGACGGCGGTGCCGTCCGTCACGACCGCCACGACCTGCGACTTCCAGGTGTAGTCGTGGACGAGCTCGGGATTCTCGGCGATGGCGCTGCACACCTTGGCCACGCCGGGCGTGTACGCGAGGGACAGGTCGTCCTTGTCGCGGATCGGAACGGTGGCCTGCACGGCCATCTTCCCGCCGCGGTGGAGGGCGAAAGCCGGGTCGAAGGGCTCGTCCGGACTGCTGAGTCCCGCCGCGTCGGCCGTGTCGTGCGTCTTGCTGTCGCTGCGAGGATTGACGATCTCCGCTGCCATTGTGTTGACCCCTTAAGTCTTCATCAGTTGAGGGTGGCCACTCCTGGTTGAGGAGGGGTGGGCGGGCACCGCGTACGTTCCCGGCACTGAGCGGTTGGACCGCTCCGGCAGGGGAGACACATACGCGCGGGCGCGCCGCACACGCGCCCTGAGCCCCGGATGAGGGGTGTAAAGGTCTTTCTTACCGGACGGACCGGGCCTCTTACGAGTCGGTATCGACTCGGTGACATGACTCATAGCCGAATATCTGGACAAGTCCACTAAGGGCTACCAAGGCCGTCCGTAGGTCGAGACGCACCGGAGATTCTCCGGAGGAGCACGCACTTTCCAGCAGATGGTCCGGCCCTGCGGTACCGGCCCATTGAGGTTCGGGGGTCGCCCGTTACCCGATTTTGACATGCCTGGCCCCCTGTTTGGGTTAGTCCGAATGGCAAGATGCCCTAATCACACGAGGTGGCGACACTCGAAGGTGCGTGCGTGCCCACCTGACCAGCATTCCCTCACCGCCGGAGGATTCCGATCATGACCGCAAGCACCCTCTGTCGTACGACCGCGAAGTCCCGGATTGCCGCGGTCTGCGCAGTCGCGGTCGCCGGCACCCTGCTGCTGACCGCCTGCGGCGACCAGACCGACAGCGGTTCGACGAAGGCCGGTGACGGCGCGTCCGCCAACAGTGCCCCGCTGTTCGACAAGCTTCCCGAGAAGTACCAGAAGTCCGGCGTCATCAAGGTCGGCACGAATGCCGAGTACGCCCCCATGGAGTCCGTCGAGAACGGCAAGATCGTCGGCGTCGACCCCGACATCGCCGAGGCGCTCGGCAAGCAGCTGGGCGTGAAGTTCGAATTCACCTCCGGCTCCTTCGACGGTCTGATCACCGCCCTCAACACGGGCCGGCACGACATCGCCATGTCGTCGATCACGGACAACAAGCAGCGCCAGGAGGGCCTGGACGACAGCGGCAAGAAGCTCGGCAAGGGAGTCGACTTCGTCGACTACTTCCTGGCCGGCACCGCCGTCTACACGAAGAAGGGCAACCCCGAGGGCATCAAGTCCATCGAGGACCTGTGCGGCAAGGTCGCGGCCGTCCAGCGCGGCACCACGTACGAGGAAGCCCTGAAGAAGCAGTCCAAGGCCTGCACGGACGCCGGCGAGAAGGCCGTCAAGATCGAGTCCTTCGAGAACGACACCGAGGCCCAGACCCGCGTGAAGTCGGGCGGCGCCGTCGCCGGTGTCAACGACTACCCGGTCGCGGTCGACCTGGCCCGCAAGGCCGGCGGCGGCAAGGACTTCGAGGTCGTCGGTGAGCAGGTCGACGCCGGCCCGTTCGGCATCGCCGTGAACAAGGACAACACCGAGCTGCGCGACGTGCTCAAGGAGGCCGTGGACGCGATCATCGCCGACGGCTCCTACAAGAAGGTGCTCGACAAGTGGGGTGCCGGTACCGGCGCGATCGACAAGGCCGCCATCAACGGCGGCAAGTGACCGGCGCACCACCGAAGGGCAGTCACCGTGACTGACAAGTTCGACAAGGTGCCCGGCGGCCCATCCGTCGCCGCCGCACCCGTCTCCAAGGCCACCACCGTCGCACCGGAGACCATCAAAGCCATTCCCGTACGGCACTACGGCCGCTGGATCAGCGGCGTGGTCGTCCTCGCTCTGCTCGCCGCCCTGGCGTACGCCTTCTCGCAGGGCGACATCCAGTGGCAGGCGGTCCAGGACAAGCTGTTCGACGACACCGTCCTGGCCGGGGCCGGCCGCACGCTGATGATCAGCGTGCTCGCCATGGTCCTCGGCGTGATCCTGGGTGTGGTGCTCGCCGTCATGCGGCTCTCCAGGAACCCGGTGACCAGCTGGGTGGCGTGGCTGTACATCTGGTTCTTCCGCGGCACCCCGGTCTACGTGCAGCTGCTGCTCTGGTTCAACCTGGCCCTGATCTTCCCGGTCCTCAACATCCCGTTCATCTACAAGGACGAGATGACCGACGTGATGACGCCGTTCATGTGCGCACTGCTGGGGCTCGCCCTCAACGAGGCCGCGTACATGGCGGAGATCGTCCGGGCCGGCATCCAGTCGGTGGACGAGGGCCAGACCGAGGCCTCGCACGCGCTCGGCATGACCCAGGCGAAGACCATGCGCCGCGTCGTTCTTCCGCAGGCCCTGCGCGTGATCATCCCGCCGACCGGCAACGAGTTCATCAACATGCTGAAGACCTCGTCGCTGGTCTACGCGGTCACCTACAACGAGTTGCTGCGCTCCACGTCGCAGATCGGCTCGACCAGCTACGCGGTGATGGAGATGCTCTTCGTCGCCTCGATCTGGTACATCGTGATGACCAGTGTGTTCAGCGTGGGTCAGTACTACCTGGAGCGCCGCTACGCCCGGGGCAGCCTGCGGAGCCTGCCGCTCACACCGTTCCAGCGGGCCAAGGTCGCCCTCACCTCCTTCAGCAACCGCCCCTCGGGAGGTGTCTCCGCATGACCGCCATGGTGAAGGCCGAGGGCGTCCACAAGTCCTTCGGTGCCGCGCACATCCTCAAGGGCATAGACCTGGAGGTCGCGCCGCGTGAGGTCTTCTGCCTGATCGGCCCGTCCGGCTCCGGCAAGTCGACGTTCCTGCGGTGCATCAACCACCTGGAGCAGATCAACGCCGGACGGCTGTACGTCGACGGCGACCTGGTCGGCTACCGGCAGAAGGGCGACCGGCTCTACGAGCTCAAGGACAGCGAAGTCGCGCTGCAGCGCCGGGACATCGGCATGGTCTTCCAGCGCTTCAACCTGTTCCCGCACATGACGGCGCTCGAGAACGTCATGGAAGCGCCGATCCAGGTCAAGGGCGAGGCCAGGGCCGTCGCCCGGGCCCGGGCCGAACGGCTCCTGGACCGGGTCGGCCTGTCGGACAAGGCGAAGAACTACCCCTCGCAGCTCTCCGGCGGGCAGCAGCAGCGCGTGGCCATCGCCCGCGCCCTGGCCATGGAGCCGAAGCTGATGCTCTTCGACGAGCCGACGTCGGCGCTCGACCCGGAACTGGTCGGTGACGTCCTGGACGTCATGCGCGGCCTGGCCGAGGACGGCATGACGATGATCGTCGTCACGCACGAGATGGGCTTCGCCCGCGAAGTCGGCGACGCTCTGGTCTTCATGGACGACGGCGTCGTGGTCGAGTCCGGCCACCCGCGCGACGTACTGACGAATCCGCAGCACGACCGGACGAAGTCGTTCCTGTCGAAGGTGCTGTAACACCGACGCGGACGTGAGGGGGGGCGGCACGGACGGGGTCCGTGCCGCCCCCCTCACGTCCTACTTCTCCGGCAGCAGCTCCGGTCGCAGCAGGAAGGTGCGCAGCTGCTCACGGCTGAGCGGCGGGCTCGTGTCCGGTACCTCTTCGGATGCGTCGCCGGTGTGCCGGGCCGTGGAACCGGCCACCAGCATGGCCCCGTCCTTCAGCAGGAGCCGGCCGCCGGTCGCAGCCCTCTGCTGCGTGCCTTCGTGCCGGCGGTCCTGCGGTGTGCTCCACGTCGTCAGTACCTCGCCCCCAGGCAGTTCCTCGCTCACGCAGTCGGTCACCGACTGCTCCCGTTCCTGCCTCGCGCAGAGTCCCGGACCCGATGCGTCCGGACCGAGCTTGTCGGCCACGAACTCGGCATCCACGGTGTGCAGGGTGATGGAGCCCCCCTCAGGGACCGCGTACGCACCGTCCAGCGGGCCCGTGTCGTCGGTGGCCCAATGGACCGCCACCCCTCCCTCTGTTCCGGGCTTGAAGGGCCTCCCCGGCAGCATCAGCACGCTTCCGCCCGAGTACCTCACCTCTCCCACCTCGGACGGCAGGAGCGTGGACAGCCTCTCGGCCTTCTCGCCCCCCTCGGCCGGCTGTGCGGGAGCGGCCGCCACCGGGAGCGGCTCCCTCTCCGCGCCACCGACGAATCCCGGCAGGGTGACGGCCCCGGTGGCCACCACGGCGAGCGCGGCGGCCGACACCGCGGCCCGGCGCCCGGACCGGACCCTGGCTGCCCGGGCGTACACCGCCTCGGGCGAGACTGCGGGGTGGCCGGCGGGCGCGACGGCCCGCTCCAGCAGTGCGTGCACGTCGTTCATACGAGTTCCTCCGCCATGTCAGCCGCCATCTCGGCGCGCAGCGCCGCCAGCCCCCGAGCCGAATGGCTCTTGACCGTGTTCTCCCGCATCCCGAGCAGTTCCGCCGTGGCCTCCACGCTCAGGTCCTCCCAGTAGCGCAGCACCAGCACCGCTCGCTGCTTGGCCGTGAGCCGGGCGAGCGCCGCCCGGACCATCAGGCCGGTGTCCGCGTCGGCCTGGTCGCCGGCGTTGTCGGGCAGTTCGCCGTACGGGCGCTCACGCCGCCAGAAGCGGCGGCGGGCGGCGATGTGGGTGTTGACCAGGGTCTTGCGTGCGTAGGCCTCGATGTTGTCGAGGCGCCCGTGCCGCTTTCCGCCGAGTACGACCTTGACCAGCGTCGTCTGGACCAGGTCCTCGGCCTCGTGCCGGTCGCCGCACAGCAGGTAGGCGCTGCGGAACAGCGCCGTGCGTCTGCTCTCCACGAATGCGCGCAGTGCGGCGTCGTCATTGCTCCGCGTCATCGGCGCCCCTCTCCGGGCCCGCGGATGCGGACCGTCTCACCCTTCCAGTGCGCCGGGGTGGACCGGAGGTTGCAGCAGGGGGAGAAACGGCACGGGGGGCGGCCGGAGCCGCCCCTCGTGTTTCTCGCTCACGCCCTACTTCACCGCGAGCACCATGCTGTCCGAAGGCGAGGCCCAGACCGCGCGGGCCTCGCCGAAGCCCGCCTCGCGGAGAGTGCGGGCATGCCAGTGGACGGACGGCATGTCGCCGTCCGCGTGCTCCCCGTAGATCGCGAACCGCTCGGCGGTGGGCGCCGCGAGCACCGGGTCCTTCGCCGCGAGTGCCCACCACTCCGCCCAGTCCACGGCGCCTTCGGCCCGGGCCCGGTCCATGGCGGCGTGCCGGTGGGCACGTTCGGCGGCATTGATGCGGGGAGTGTCGGTGTCGATCATGTGGTCCGCGTTCATGAACACCCCGCCGTCCCTGACCAGTCCGCCGATCTGCCCGTACAGGGCGGCGAGAGGTCCGGTATGCAGCCAGTGCAGGGCGGTGGCCGTGAGCACGGCGTCGTAGGAGGGATACGGAAGCTTCCCGGTCCAGGAGGCGTCCTTGAGGTCGGCGGTCACGAAGGTGACCCGGTCGTCCCCCTCGAAGGTGCCACGTGCGATGGCGAGCAGCGCGGGGTCGAGGTCGACGCCGGTGCTGACGGCGCCGGGGAACCTCTCGAGGAGCCGGTCCGTGATACTGCCCGTACCGCACGCCAGGTCGAGCACTCTCGGTTCGGGCCCCACAACGGCCTCGACCATGTCCAGCATCACCCGGAACCGCTCCTCGCGGTCCGGCATGTACCACTCCTGCTGCCGGTCCCAGCTCTTCTGCCAGGACCGCCAGTCGGTGCCCGTCGCCGTCACTCGAACCTCCACCTCGACCCGTACCGGTCAGACCGGTTGCGTAAGACCCTTTAAGCCCGACCAACCATTACACTGGTCGGCACATCGACCATAGACCGACGCCGTAAGGACTACAAGTGGAACTGGCCTATTACTCGGACTACGCCGTGCGTCTGGTCAACACCGAGGAGCCGGCCCGTGGCACGGACTCCCTCACCACGGTCGAGTCGGTCCGTGAACTGTTCGGCGCCAACGCCCAGGCGGCCCGCCGCGCGACCGACGCCGACGTGACCCGCTTCCGGTCCGTCCGGGCCCGGCTGCGCGCGGTCTTCGAGGCGGCCGACAGCGGCGACGAGACCCTCGCGGTCGACCTGCTCAACTCCCTGTTGCTGGAGTTTCCCGTGAGCCCGCAGATCTCCGGCCATGACGCCCGGGACGAGGACGGCAAGCCTGACTGGCACATGCACCTCGCAGACCATCCGTCGAACGCGACGGCGGGCTTCGCCGCGATCGCGGCGATGGGCCTCGCCTTCCACCTCACCTCGCACGGCGTGGACCGGCTCGGCCTGTGCGAGGCTCCGCCCTGCCGCAACGCCTACCTCGACACCTCGACCAACCGCTCGCGGCGCTACTGCTCGGACCGCTGCGCGACCCGGGCCAACGTGGCGGCCTACCGGGCCCGCAAGCGCCTGGAGACGGAGCGCGCCGTCGAGACGCGGCGAACCGCGGACACCGCCCAGCCCAGCAGCCCGAACACCGACCGCTGATCCTTCCGCAGCGGCCGGTAGCGGGCCCGCACCCGGGCCAGCACGAGCTCCTCGGGCACCGTCCCGTAATCCGTGCTGTCCCCGCCCGCGTAGGCGTTGTCGCCCAGCACCCACCAGCCGCCGTCGCGTCGCTCGGCGGCCCGCTTGACGACCAGCAGGTCCTGCTGGAACGGGTGACGCAGGATCACCACGTCACCGGGGCGCACCGCCGCCCCACGCTGCACGAGCAGCCAGTCCCCGTGGTACAGCGTGGGCACCATCGACGGCCCTGTCACCTCCACCACCTGGAACGACCTGCGCGCCGTCCGCCCGCTCCACGGCTCCTGCGCCGGTTCCGGCATCTGTGGCACCTCCCGGTCCATCCTCCAGCACACGGCTGCGCACACCGCTCCGTATTTCGGTCAGCGGTCCCATCCTCACCCCGGACTTTTGGCCTAAGCCCCAGGGGGCACCCGCAAAAAGCGGCTTCCCACGGAGTAATGTCCCACCTGAGAAGACGATCACGAGGAAGGACAGCTCCATGCTTTCCCGCCTGTTTGCCCCCAAGGTGAAGGTCAGCGCCCACTGCGACCTGCCCTGCGGTGTGTACGACCCGGCCCAGGCCCGCATCGAGGCGGAGTCCGTCAAGGCCGTCCAGGAGAAGTACCAGGCCAACGAGGACGCGGACTTCCGCACGCGCGCCGTTCTGATCAAGGAACAGCGTGCCGAGCTCGCCAAGCACCACGTCTCGGTGCTCTGGAGCGACTACTTCAAGCCCCCGCACTTCGAGAAGTACCCGGAGCTGCACCAGCTGGTCAACGACACCCTGAAGGCGCTCTCCGCGGCCAAGGGCTCGAACGACCCGGCCACGGGCCAGAAGGCTCTGGACCTGATCGCCCAGATCGACAAGATCTTCTGGGAGACCAAGAAGGCTTGATCTACGGTTAGGCCGTCTGACCTGCGGTTTCGCTGGTCATGTCGCCTACCGGTCCGCACCCGGTCCGCAGGCCGCCGAGAACGGCGTCCATCACGGACCGGGTGCGGTCTTCTTCCCCCGGCCACAGGTGCGCGTAGATCCGCAGCGTGATGACGGCGGACGCGTGGCCGAGGACCATCTGGACCTGCTTGACGCTCGCCCCGCCCGCGATGAGCGCGGAGGCGTAGAAGTGCCGCAGGTCGTGGGTCACCATGCGCGGCAGCTCGACGGGCTTGCGGCCCTCGTTCTTGGCCGCCTCGCTCTCCTCCGCCTGGAGCGCCCTACGGGCGCAGTTCCACTCGGTCTTCCAGCGGCGGTAGTTGAGCGGCTCCCCCTCCTCCATCGTGAACAGCCACTCCGTGGAGGGGCGCGCGGCGAGGTGTTCGAGGAGCGCGTCGGTGACGACCTCCCCGACCGGAACCGTGCGCCGGGACTTCGCCGTCTTCGGCGGACCGACCTTCCCCGACTGGAGCCGCTGCCGCTCCACGCGAATGCTGCCGGCCTTGAAGTCGATGTCCGACACCTTCAGGCCCAGCAACTCGCCTATGCGCAAGCCTGACCCGGCGAGCACGACGACGGCCGCGCGGATGTACGGCGGCATCACACGGGCCATGACCTCGACCTGAGCGACGGTGGGCGGGGTGACCTCCTCGTCCGGCATGACCGGAAGGGTGATCCGGCGGCACGGGCTGGAGGCGATAACCTTGTCGTCCACGGCCGCCGTCATGACGCGCACGAGGACGTCGTGGACGTTCCGGACACTGCCCGGGCCAAGCTGGCCGGACAGGTGCTTGAACAGCACTTGTATGTCGTTGCGGCGTATCGCCGCCAGGGAGCGGGCACCCAGCGCCGGTACGAGGTGGAGTCGGAGCGCGTTGTCGGTGATGCGCTCACCCGCCTCGCTCGCGATGAGCGAGCCCTGCCACCTCTCGGCGTATTTCGCGAAGGTGATGCGACCGGCGCGCGGGTCGACGTACTGACCAGTGACCACGCTGGCTGTGACCTCGTCGAGCCAGCGCTGGGCGTCGAGCTTCCGGTCGAAGTGGCGAGCGTGCTCCTTGCCGTCAAGATCACGGTAGCGGGCGCGCCATTTGCCGTTGGGGCGCTTCTGTACGTTCGCCAAGTGGCTTCTCCTTCGTGCTGGTTGTCAGTAGTGGCCCCCGTCCTCGATGTCGCCGCTGAGGACGCGGGCGTCTCGCTCGTCCCCCATGAGGCGGAGGCACTGCTCGTGGATCGCCCGCGAGCTGTAGGGGTGGGCCTTGATGTGGCCGGCGACGGCGACCACGGCGCGGTGCAGGCGATCGCGGGCGTCGCGGGTCTCGTAGAACGCCTCGACGGCTTCCTGGACGAGCCGTCGGCTGTCGATGTCGAGCCCTTCGAGGGGCGGGGACATCAGCTCTTCGAGGGGGAGTTCGAAGACGCGGGAGAAGGCGAGCGCCTCATCGAGGTTGATCCGGCGACGGGGTGAGCCGTTCTCGATGCGCCACACAGCCGTCTGGTTCATCTTCACGCCGGCTCTGGTCACCCGCTCGGCCAGCTCGGTCGTACTCCACCCCCTGACCTCGCGCTCCAGGGCCACTCGGCCCGCCACGTTGCCTTCGCTGTAGAGCAGCGGCACTTCGCCGCCCTCGGCCTTCTCGCTTGCCATCGGACCTCCATCGCGACCGTCGCTATCCAAATTGAAACATGGGCTTCCCGGTTTGGCTAACCGCCGATCATGAGGTACTGATTATGCAGATCGAATCACCACCTAGCCGAATGGGAACGCATGCGATACCTGACCACCGCCGAGGTAGCCGAGCGCTACCGCACCGCCGAGAGCACCGTCCGCTACTGGCGCCAGCTCAAGAAGGGGCCGCGCGGCATCAAGGTCGGCAAGCGGGTGCTCTACCCCGAGGCCGAACTGCTGCGCTACGAGCGCGCGCTGATCGACGGCGGGGACGACTGGGGCCTGGCCTCATGAGCCGCCGGACCGCCCGGACACGGGAACGGCCCTCGGCGCGCCTACGCCGAGGGCCGGAGATCCCCTTGCACCTCGCCCATCCCTGAACGAACTGGTCGGGGGCGAGACCTTGCCCGTCTCGCCCCCACCTGAGAGGAACATCTATGAAGGACCCTACGTCCCCCGCCACCTCGAAGGCATCCGGTGTTGCCTGGCCACCGATCGCGGTCCCGGGCCAGGGTCTGCCTCGCGACCGAGAAGCACGCCCCGCCATCGGAGGCCCGCCCTCCGATGCTCCGAGCCTGAGCTCACGCGATTCGCGACCTGCCGAAACTAGTGCCCCGACAACAGCGTCGGACAGCGCAGGCGTTCCTGCTCCAGACGGACCAGAGTCCCAAGATAGCGGCGGGCCGGCAGGCGAAGGCAGCGCGCTGCTGGACGATCTCCGCACGGCGATCGGGCGGTACGTGGTGCTGCCGAGCGACGAGGCCCTGACCGCCGTCACCCTCTGGGTCGCGGCCTCCCACATCCAGCCCGGCCTCCAGCACGCGCCACGGCTTGCCGTGGTGGGACCTACCAAGGGGTGCGGCAAGTCCCGTCTCCTGGACGTTCTCTACGAGACCGTCCACCAGCCGATGATGACGGTGAACACCTCCCCCGCGGTCGTCTTCCGCGTCATCGGCAAGAACCCGCCGACGCTGCTGGTGGACGAGGCCGACACCATTTTCGGCCCCAAGGCGGGCGACAAGGAGGACCTGCGCGGCCTGCTGAACGCCGGGCATCAGCGCAACCGGCCGGCCTGGCGGATCTCCGGGCCGGAGCACAAGCCGACCGCGTTCCCCACCTTCGCGATGGCGGCTCTGGCCGGTATCGGCGACCTGCCGGACACGATCATGGACCGCGCGATCGTCATCCGCATGCAGAAGCGCAAGCCGGGCGAGCGGATCACCCCGTTCCGATCGCGATACTCCGTACCGGAACTACACGCGCTGCGCGACCGGCTCGCCGACTGGCTGGTCCCGCAGCGCGGCACCGTCGCGGGCGCAGTGCCGAAGATGCCCGTCGAGGACCGCGCCGCCGATACCTGGGAGCCGCTCGTCATCGTCGCCGACCTCGCCGGTGGGCACTGGCCCGCGCGGGCACGTGCCGCCTGTCTGGCGATGACGCGCAACGAGGTGGTCCAGGACGAGCAGACGACGCTGAAGACCCGGCTGCTGCGGGACATCCGCCGTGTCTTCGACCAGGAGGGCGGCAGGGAGGCGCTACGCAGTCAGGACCTGCTCGCCGTGCTCATTCAGGACGCCGAGGCCCCGTGGGCGGAGTACGGCACGAAGGGGCTCAACGCCTACCACCTGGCGAACTTGCTGCGCGACTTCGGCGTCAGCCCGGCCAACCACCGTTTCGAGAACGGCAGGCAGGCCAAGGCGTACGCCCGCAACCAGTTCGTGGATGCCTGGGCCCGCTACTGCCCCGACCTCGCCTCCTCGGGACCCACCGCCGGGGTCCCGGCACGTCCGACCCAGGGCAGGCCGCCTGCCCCTCCGTCCGGGACGCTGCCCACCGGCCCACTCAGCGGACCCGCAGGCCCCCGGCACACCCGCTGACACCAGGTCCGCATCAATCCGTCGCATCCGTCCCCGCGCAGGTCAGCGCGGGGACGGATCTCCTCGCCGTTACGGATCGATCCGTACCTGCGGCCCTCTCCGTACCTGTGCTGACCAGCCACGCGACGGATGCGACGGATGCGACGAAGCCCCACCCCACGACTGACGGAGCACCACCATGCCCGAATCAAGCATCGACGACACCACCTCCCGCCGCCGCAGGAAGCTCTTCAGCCTCACCCGACGACCAGCAGCAAGCTGGAGCGAACGAGCCTCTAACGAGGCTTCGTCCGCGCTTGCCCCCGCCCCAGGGGTGGCGGAGGACAAGGCCGAGCGCCAGGGGGCGCCCGAGCCGGAGGAGGGGAGGGCCGAGGACTCTGGCCGGCCCGCAACCGACTCCGCTCCTCGCAGTACGCCGACCGATGCCCCACCGCTCGTCGAGCAGCCCTCCTGGCGGGATCTCGACGCCCCCGCCCTGCCCGCGCAGATGAACCGCAAGCGCACCGTGGAGAAGCGCGACCAGGAGAAGACCATCCGCTTTACGCGCACCGCGGTCCAGGTGATCAGCGCCGCCGCTCACCAGCGCGGTCAGAGGTTCGCCGGATTCGTCGGAGACGCCGCCCTGGCCGTCGCGCAGGGCAAGGCGGGGATGGTCGGCAGCCCGGAGGACGATCCTCTGCGCCCGCTGATCGAGGCCGTCGAGGCGCACACGGTCGCGCTGAACCGCATCGGCGGCAACCTCAACCAGATCACGGCAGCCATCAACCGAGGAACCGTGCCCGAGCGCGCCGAAACGGTTCTCGACCGCGTCGAGCAAGCAGCACAGAACAGCTTCCACCTCATCGACCAGCTCCTGACGAACGGCACGGCTCATGGTTCCTGACGTCTCCACCGGCACCGACAGCCGCGGACTGATCGCCTACCTCTTCGGCCCTGGCCGCCGCGACGAGCACACCAACCCCCACATCGTCGCCGCCTGGGACATGGCCGGCGCTCCCGACCCCGGCCGCGACCCGGCAGCCACCTACTCCCAGCTCGCCAAACGACTCGACCACCACGTCGACCTCCGCACCCGCGAGCTGGGCGGCAAGAAGCCACCGCAGCACGTCTGGCACTGCCCGGTCCGCACCGCGCCCGGCGACCGCTACCTCACCGACACCGAGTGGGCCGAGGTCGCCCGACGCGTCGTGCACGCCACGGGCATCGCCCCCGCTGGCGACGAGAAGGTGTGCCGATGGATCGCAGTCCGTCACGCCGACGACCACATCCACATCATGGCCACCACTGTCCGCACCGACGGACGCCGCCCGCGCACCCACCAGGACGGCCGTCGGGCACAAGCGGAGTGCCGCAGGATCGAAGCCGAGTTCGGCCTGCGCCGCCTGAAGTCCGGTGACCTCACGGCTCCCCGTACCCCCACCGGCGCCGAACGCGCCAAGGCCGAGCGCCAAGGCCAGACGATCACGGCACGACAGTGGCTGCGCGAGCGGGCCTACGCGGTCGCCGCCGCCGTACACGCCGAGGCCGACTACTTCACCGTGCTCCAATCCCTCGGCATCAAGGTCAAGACGCGTCTCGGCCCCGAGAGCGGCGACGTGATCGGCTACAGCCTCGCTGCACCCGGCGACACCAACAGCGTCGGTGAACCCGTCTGGTACAGCGGCTCGAAACTCGCACCCGACCTCTCCATCAACCGCCTCCGCGAACGCCTTCCCGACCAGGAGATAGCCGACCGCCCCCGGTATGCGGCGGATCCTGCCGAGCCGTGGCAGCACACCATCTCCGCGATACAAGCGGCGCACACCGTCCTCGACTCCGACGACGGTGCCGCCGCCCAAGGCCACCTGGCCGCCTTCGGTGACGCCCTGTACAACTTCGCCAGCTCCACGAGCGGCCCACACCGCACAGAGCTCCGCGCAGCCGCCTCAGCCTTCAACCGCGCCCGCCGCTCCGCCATGCGCGCTGACCACGACGCGGCCACCGCCCTGCGCCAGGCCGGCAAGGAACTCGCCTACGCCTCCAACGAGCCCGGCGGGCTCGCCATCGCCCTGCTCTTCGCCACCTTGCACTTGGCCCGCGCCGCCGCCAAGTGGCACGAGCAGCGAGGCCACGAACAGCAGGCCGCAGCAGCCGACGAAGCCTTCCGCCACCTCCAGGCCGGCTACCAGCAGGCCGCCGCACCGGCCTTGGTGGAGCTTGCCCACCGCGCACCACGAGCCGCCACCGCCAGCCGCTTCGAGCAGGACGTGCGCGCGGCCCTCCCCGACCACGCCGACCGGATTCTCACCGACCCCACTTGGACCGCCCTAACCACAACCCTCGCCCAAGCCGAAACCGACGGCCACAACCCCCGACGTCTCCTGGCCGAGGTGGGCACCCAGCGGGAACTCGACAGCGCCGAGCACCCCGCCGAGGTCCTCAACTGGCACATCACCGCTCAACCGAACAGGCGGACGCAAGCGGCTCGCAAGCGAAGTACGGTCAGCGGCACGTCGTCCGTGTCCGCCACGCCAAACCTGCCAGCCACACCGGTGGCCGATCGATCCCAGCCAGACTCTCTACGAAGGGGCCGGTAATGCGGAGACCGCCGCACCCCGTGCGACACGTTCCCCGAAGGAACAGCCGACGTGGTTCGGCGGGGGAACACCCGACTCGCTGTCAGGACCACGGGTCGTCGCAGTCTTCGACGCCAGGCGTGCCGGGGTGCAGCATGGTGCGCAGGCAACTGTGAAGGCCGCTGCCCTTGGCGGTCTCGACCGCGCGCATCCACGGCAACGGTGACATCAACCGAGCTGTCTCGTCGGTAGCGAGGGTGTCCAGCATGGCGCGCAGTTCGTCCGGGACCGGCAGGTCGGTGAGGCACATCCACCCCAGCGCGGCGCTCACGCGTACTTCTGGCGGTCGTGCCGGGTCGGACCAGCAGGCCCGCATCCACGCCACCGCCCCCTGGTCCTGGTGCGCCCGGGCCAGCTGCGCGATCGCCAGGATCAAGCCCGCGCGTGCGGCTGGGTTGTGCTCGGAGAGCAGGCGGGAGCGGAACGCGGTGAGGATGCCCTGCGCGCGGTCGGATGCGGCCGCCAGTGCGTATGCGGTGGCGGTGCGCACTGCGGCGTCGGGGTCGTCGAGCAGGGGCAGGAGAAGATCGGTGTCCGCCGCGATCGCCTCGCGGGCGGCCTGCACCGACCAGTTCTGCAGGTAGCCGGTGACCTCGAAGAACCATTCGTCATCGTCGTGGAACCGCAGCATGTCGGCACGTGTGCACACGCCCTGGTGCCACATGCGCGCCACCTCGCCCACCACGGTCAGGGCCTCGGCATGGTGGCGGCCCTCCGGATCGGTACCCATTCGAATCAGGAAAGGCACCGCCGGCGCGACCGCGGCCCTCATGTCGTTAGCGCACAGGCCGATCAGCGTGCCGAGCGCACTAACAACGGCGGCGTCGCCCGAGTGCAACCGCTCCATGGCCTCGCGGACCCTGACCCCCTCCGGGAAGCGGTCCCATGGCACCTCCTCAAGCAGAAAGCCGTCCTTGGCGCCCTGGCGGATGTCCGCCACCACCGCGCGAACGTCGAGGGGGCCTCCCACCTGCTCAAACGGATCTGCGTTGATGAACGCCCGCTCCACTGCTTGATACGCCGGGTCGTTCTCCCACGACCTCACGCAAACCTCCACGCCGAAAACTCAAGCACTACGCTCTGCACCACCCCAAGGAGTATCGCGGTCAGCCGTCCTCCCAATCGCTACCCACTGCGAACGCCCTACTCGGCTGGCAAGTCGAAACTCTCTTTCAGCATACCGATACGTCATTGATTGCACGCAGCGCAAGGTGCGGGATGACCACAATCGCCTCTTCCAGCAGATGCTCGACTGCGTTTGCCGCACTGGAGTCATCAATATCGATGATCCCGGCCCAGGATTCCGGCTCGTAGCGCGCCAATATCGACAGACCGAAAAGGATTGCCCACCAAGCCAGGAGCGGATGAACTGGGCCACTCATATCGCCGATCTCCGGGAATACATAGGAATCACTGGGACCCCTATAGAACGTCGCCCGTTCTAGTGCTTCCCTACGCCCATCCGCGTCCCTCGCGTGCACGTCGAGCCCTGAAGGCAGGAATACCATAAGCTCATTCGCCCCGCTATCCTGAAGGCGCCACTGAATCGAATCCGGAGCATCTGGCGTATGCGACCAACCACTCATCGAGGGGTACCTCGAAAGGAACACATCGACCGAAAGCGGGTCGACCTGCGAGCGAACTTTCACATCTTGCGGAACGGGAGACAAGGACAGCCGACACCACCTGTCGTCCCCCCGGTAAACCAGGCCACCGGGGCTGAAGTACAGGGCGGGAAGACCAGAGGAGTTCGGAAGGGGAACTTTCTGAGCCTCAGGAATCAAAGGCCACAATTCCCCCAACGATACAGATCGCTGCGCCTCCATTGGCTGGACCCCCAAGGCGCGAGCAACCCCAGGAAAGGAACCCTTGGCCGTCGGAGTCACCGCCACGCGAGCCAATCCTTGACTCGCATCGATATTGCGAGTTTGAATTCCGTGACCCGTCAGCCGCCATTCACCCTTGCCGAGAAGTCCTGACGACGCAGCAATCGCCCTTCCGAACTGAGACAGCGCGTAGAAGATCTGCACAGGACGCGTCGCGGCACCCGCCCCCACAGCCGCCTCGGTGAATTGCTGGGCCTGCTCCAGGGATGAAACGAAGACATTCCTGCGATCCATATCATGCTGCACAGGGCCGCCGACTGCGGTTCGCAAGCCCCTCAGCTCACGCCAAACCTCTTTCGAGCGCGGCATCGCTAGATCTCGCCATGTGGCCATTTTCCCTCCCTGGAAACAACCTGTACTAATCAACCTCGAACACGGAAGCTATAGACGCAGCCCTCTCGAATCGGAACAAGATCGATGGTCAGCAATGCTGGCACCTCGCCCCGGCCCTCAGACGGTACTAGCGAGAAGTATCTGTCCGAGGAGCTGGGCGTCGCTCCCCCTTTGCCGCTGCAGCAGATCGTGAACCAGATCCGGTTTTGGACTGGCCGCCGGCAGGGCGACATCGCCGAGGACGTCTTCGTTTGCCGTGAGACAGCTGCCCAAGGCGCTGGCCGCAGCGTCAGCTCGGGCGAATCACCTGCGACAGACGAGGATCCCGCCAAGGCAGGTGATCTCGTACGCGCCATTGCGTGCGATGTCCTCGACGACGATGGCCCGGGCCCGTTCGATGGTCGCGTCGAAGGGCACGTCGTGCTGGTCTGCCCAGGCTCGATACGAGGCCATGTGGGCAATGACGGGCTCGGGGTCGCGGACCGTGATGGTCCCTGGCAGTTCGGTGACCTCCACCTGTCCGAACTCCTCTCCGAGGAAGGCCGGAGCCTCCTCCAGGGAGAAGCGGGCGCTGAGAGAGATCCGGGCCGGGCCGCGCTCGACGCCGAGGACGTCGCCGGCGGCCCGCTGCCAGAGGTCGTCCATCTCAGCTTTGTCGCGGTCACTGTTGGTGGAGACGACCACCAGCCCGTCACGGGCGACGACGCGGGCCAGCTCCCTGACCGCCTGGCGGATGTCGGGTACGTGGTAGAGCATGTGGAGCGCAAGGGCGACGTCGACGCTGCCCGCCGCCAGCGGAAGCCGCGTGGCGTCCGCCACGGCGACCGGGCCGGGGACGCCGGCGAGGATACCGGGCGCGATGTCGAAGCCGAGCAGGGACAGGTCCGGTCGGTCCTGACGGAGCCGCTGGATGAACTTGCCGTTGCCGCAGCCGATGTCGACAACGCGCCCGCGTACGTCGCCCAGCCGCTCGGCGACGAGGCCGGGGAGGTCGTACCGCGGTGTCTGCCACTGGTAGAGCGACTGCCGGGCGGCCAGGTCCCGGTCTCCGTTGTACGCGCTGCCCGCCAGGCGGGCCCGATCGGTAACGGCGGCGTCGTGGGCGGCAGACAGATCGGTCACGTCAGCAACTCCGGTGGGTGGGCGGCGGGCAGGGACGCACGGACGGCCGTGTGCTGGAGTCGTTCGCGCAGGTGCACTGCCTGCGCGGCTCCACCGTACTGCGGCCCTTCCAGTTCCCGCCCGAGAACGGTGAGCCGGCGCACGATACTGGCCGACATGCGCTCGGGCGAGGACTGAAGAACAAAGCCGAGCATCTCCTCCGTGCCCTCCAGGTCGCCCAGGAGCAGGTGCCCGCTGGCGAGGTCGAGGTGCGCGGCGAACAGGTCACCGACCGACTGGTCATCTCCGTCCGCGCTGCGGTAGAGGCGGATCGCCATCTCCGCGCTGACGATGGCCCGGTGGACATGCTCCTGCCTGCCTACGGCCAAGAGGGTCGTTCCGGCGTACGCGAACTGCTTGGCCGCGGGGAAGTCGAAGACTCCCAGTACCTCGTCCCGGCCCGAGATCGCCTCGCGCGATCGTTCGGCATCCGACAGGGCGGCGAGCGCGCCCGCCGAGTCGCCGACTATCGCCAACGCCCGCGCCTCCAGACTCGCCAACCGTGCGCCGATGCTGCCGCTGGCCCTATGCCGCCGACCGGCCTGCGCCAGCCGGGCCGCCTGCTCGTACCGCCCTGTCCAGTACGCGATCAACGACTCCACGGCCCGTACCCAAGCCAGCATCCCCTCGTGCCCAGCCGCTTCGGCACAGGCCCGCGCGGTACGGGCGTGGGTGGCGGCGGAGTCATAGTCGCCGAGGTCGAGGCAGACGTGCGCGGACAGGCCGCAGAGGCGAGCAGCAGAGAGGTAGAGGTCAGTGGTCTGCCGGGGGTGCTGGCGCCCGCGCAGCAGCTCGAAGGCCCCGTCCCGTAACCGCCTGATCTCGACGTACTGCTCCATCAACGGGTGGCTGACGTACGTACGGGCGAGCCGGCCGACGTCAGCCTCCAACTGCTCGACGACGAACTCGTCGGCGTTGCGCTGCGCGATGAACCGGGCGAACTCAGCCGACCGCACCGCGTCCTCAGAGAGTGAGTCTCCACGAACGTGAGTGACTTCGGCCGGCAGTACCGACGGCGCGATCTCGACCTCGGCGGCGCCAGCCCCCTCCCGCTGCCCCTTGCTGACGGCAACGGCTTGGTCGAGCACGGCGACATCGACACCGAAGACCTGCGCCAGGTACTTCCGGGTGTAGGGGACAGGGACTCGGGCTTCGCGCTCGTACCGCCCGATCTCCTTGCCGGTCTTCGCGGAGCGCCCCTCCAGGGCGTTGTACTCGTCGGCAACCCTCTGCTGGCTCCAGCCGCGCTCGGTACGCAGCCTGACGAGCAAGGCGCCGATCCCGGTGTCGCCCATGCCGTCCCCCAGGAACACGTGACCTCTGGCCCCCATAGTGGCCCCCGTCTTGGCCCCCACGCTGGCTCCCGACCCAAATGAGTTAAGTCGCTTTGCTGTTGACCATGGCAAGCAGACTCACCAACCAGGCGACCGACGCCGCCCCGGACCTCCTTCCGGGCACGGGCCGGCACCGCACCATGCTCTTCCCCCGCCGTCGGACCACGCCGCGTACTGCTCGCGACTTCGTCGCCACCACGCTGACCGAATGGGGTGAGACAAGCCGCCTCGACGACATGCGGCTGTGCACCTCGGAGCTCGTCACCAACGCGGTACTGCACGGGGCGCCCGTGGGCCGCCTCGTCCTCGTACGCGTCGAGTCCCTTGACGCGGAGCTGCGGATCGAGGTCCACGACAGCGGCGAGAAGAGGCCGACGAAGCGCGTTCCCGAGGAGTCCGCCGTCGACGGCCGCGGTCTGCTGATCGTCGCCGCGACCGCCGACAGCTGGGGCGTAAAGGAGCGGACGGGCCCCGGAAAGTGCGTCTGGGCCGCATTCGACCGTGCCAAGAACGGGGCCGCTCCCCTGCCGCCCCACACCACCGGCCCCCAGGGAGACACCTCGTGACGACGCACCCCGTCTCGCCGAACACCGTCCTGGCCAACGCCCTCCACCACGCCGAGGACGTCCTGGCCCCGCGCATCCTGGCTTCCCCGCCCGAGCAGATCGTGCTGGTCGTCGGCACCCAGATCAACGGCGCCCCGCACATCGGCACCTCGCTCGTGCAGTCCCTGGCCTTCGCCATGGCGGCCCGACTGCGCGACCGCTTCGGCCTCCCCACCGAGGTCCTCTTCAGCGCCCTCGACAAACGCCCCGCACGAGCTGGCGACCGATCCCGCCAGCGAACACCGCTACCAACGCGCCTACGCCCAGGCCCTCGGCGAGCAGGCCCTGCACGACCTCGTCACCGCCCTCTACCAGCCCCTCTTCACGGCCCTGTCCAGGCGCCTGGGCATCCCGCACCGCATCGAGACGTACACCCAGCAGCAGGCCAGCTAGCACTACCGCCGCACGTGGCTCCGGCTCCTCCCCCGCATCGACGCCGCCCGCTGGTGGCTCGCCCCCTCCACCGGCACCCCGCACCTCCGCGTCCCCTGCCCGCGCCCCGGGTGCGGCTGGACGGAAGAGCACGCCGAACGCACCCGGGTCCCCCTCGCCGACCCCGAGTCGGCGGAAGTCTCCGCGACGTGCCTTCACCACGGCCCGTACGAGGTCACGATCACGCCCACCGCCGGCGGCTACCTCGACCTGGCCACGCTCTACCGCAACCTGGTCAAGGAACTCGCCCTGACCTGCCCCCAGGGCACCCTGCACGTCATGGTCAAGGGCGGCGACTGGGTCTTCGGCTCCCACCTCGTCGACGAGGCCCTCCAGGCCGTGGGCCTCACCCGCGCCCAGCTCCCGGCCCGCCTGTTCTGCCCCCAGGTCGTCACCGACACCGGCGCCAAGCTGTCGAAATCCCTCATACGAGAAGGCCGTGCCCCCTTGCCGGAGGGCGCCGCCCCTTGGATGCTCGACCCCCGCCACTTCTTCCGCTCGTACTCGGCTGCCGAGATCGGCCGCCTGATCACCGCACCGTCCCCCAGGAGCGTTCCTTCCCGATGACCGACCGCACCGCCCGCGTCCGCGAGCTCAACCTCTACCGCCAGTACTTCGAGCTCGTCGCCGCAGGCACCAAGACCATCGAGGTGCGGGTCAAGTACCCGCACATCGCGGGCCTCGCCGCCGGCGACACCATCCGCTTCCGCATCAAGGACACCGACGAGACCTGCGAAGTCGAGGTCCTCCGCGTCACGGAGTACCCCGACTTCGAGGCCCTCCTCGACGGCGAAGGCCCCTCCAACGTCAACCCGACCGCCACCCGCGACCAGCAGCTTGCCAACATCCGCACGATCTACGGCCCCGAGAAGGAAGCCCTCGGCGCCCTCGCCATCGAGATCAAACTTTCATGCACAAGGAAGGGTGATCTACAGGCCATAGAGCTTCAACCCGACATGATCAACAATCCATCGATGCGCTGCATTATCGATGGCGAAGTAGATCCGGCCAACGCGGTCAGGGCTCGTATTGTCGTCAAGCTTGATGTGCGACTGCCGATCCCAGGGCTTCTCACGTTCGAATTTGAACTCGTGCTTCTTCGCCCTACGCAACGGCTCGTCAGAGGGGGCATAAACCAAGGGGGTGCTGTCTCCGACCCAGGAGACAAGCGAAGTCCCAACCTTACCCCTCTGCGCCTTCCACTCTTTGGCGAGCTCGGCCAAAGTATCGAGCGCTTCCCTCATCCGCTCCGGATACGGATACGAGCACTTCCGCCACTGCTCTTTAGCGTTAGGCGTGAATACGAGACCCCCATCCGATTCCTGCTCCCAGCGATCCCAGTCGGACGAGAAGTCGCCGGGGTTCGCAACCGGGCGCTTCTGCTCCACGATGGGCTCTGCCGTGGACGATAGGACCGCGGTCTCCAGCTGGGCCGTGAGGTTGGCGACCTGAATCTCCAGCCGCGCAACCTGGCTCTCCAACTGCTCATTCTGCTCGAACAGGTCGACCGATTGCTTTCGCTCTTCTTCCAGCTTCTCCTTCAGCTGGGTGATCTTCCCACTCTCCGACCCGGCCAAGTCCTCAAGAATTGCATCGGTCTCAGACGAGCGAACAGCATCCCAAAGACGATCCCTCTCTCGCGCCACCACACTAAGCGGGGCAAGGAGGCGGGTCAGTCTCCCGAGAAGCGCTTCATGATCTCCGTAAAGTTCGGTCGAGGACCACCATGGATTCCGCGCATCAGCAGTCGGCCAATAAAGACGTGCCCCATCCCGAGGCAAGAGGTTCCTCTCCAGTTCCGCGTTGAAGGAGTCGAACGCAAGCCAACCGGAGACAACCACCACATGAGCAAGTCCGGCCAAGCGCTGTGCGGCCTTGCGCGCAAAAGCGGCGGGTGGCCCCATCGTCCGTATCGATGAGACAACCAGGATCGGGAGACGGCGTCCAGCAGCACCAAGGCGCTCCCGAACTGCGGGGACCTGAGCAGTCAAGGCAGGCGTGACGGTAGCCGTGATGCTGTCGTGGCCGTCCGTGCGCCGAAGTGCCGAATCCTTCATGATCGCTTGCAGTGCCCTCGGGGGCCTGAGGTCCTCGACAGTCGCGGGGGCCAGGAGACCGTCGCTCTTCCGCCCCATCACTACGCGGAAGCCCGTAGTGCCACCACTCTCGGAAGCCGTCAGTTGGCAGACAAACCTGCCGCCCCGGGGGAGATCCTCTTCGATCTCCATGCGCAGTCCGCGGTGACCGTCAACGGCAGCCACCGGGAACCAGCTCACATGCTTCTCCGAACGCCCCGGCCCGTAGCCAGGGACCACAGCCTCGCCCTTGCCAAGCATGAACGACGAGACAGACAAGCCGTTCTTCTCGGGGGAGACGTGCTGCAGCATGTGGGCCAGCAACCTCTCAAAGGCGGGGGGCCCACTGCCGTCATCCGCAACCGCCACCTCGAAACCAACGACGTACAACTGCTGCATGGGGCTTCCCTCCCAGTGTGTCGCGACGGGCGTACTCGGCTCGCCGTCAGACCCTGGCCAGGATAGTTACGCAGGGCCACCAGCGAAGTGCAGCTGCATAAACGCCGATGCTGCTGCAGTCCGCACACAGTCCGCAGGACACCCGATCAGGACCGTCGCACCCCATCGCCAGCCATCACCAAAAGGCCAGGTCAGCGCCCCAAAGGGAAGATCCCCGCAGGTCACCGACCCGGCCCGTTACTAGGAGACCAAGAAGGCCTGATCCGCATCTCCACCCAGGCTGCCTGACCTGCGTTTCCGCCGGTCGAGCCGCCTGCTTGCCCGCACCCGGCCCGTCGGCCGCCGTTCACGGCGTCCTTCACGGACCGGGTGCGGTCCTGTCTCCCGCACACCTCGGGCCCGAGCGGATGCGCCTTCCGCCGGTGTACGGCAACGCTCCGGGGTCAGGAGTCCGGCAGCAGGTGCCGGTAGCTGTCCGGGTTCTCCCGGAGGAAGACTGCCAGGCTCTGGGCCGGGCGGCCCGTGAGGGTGGGGACGGCGTCCGAGACGGTGGCCAGTTCGCCCGCCGCGATCGCCTCGTACGACGTGACCCAGCCGGCCACTTCCCAGTCCCCGGCACCGTGGTGGGCACGGGACGCGTAGGCCTCCTCCCTCGTCTCGGGCACGTACCTGACCTCTCGGCCGGTGCACCGGCTCAGCTCTGCGGCCGCCTCGGCCAGGGTGAACGCTTCGGGGCCCGTGAGGTCGTACGTCGCACCGTCGTGGCCGGTCCCCTCGTCCAGCAGGACCGCTGACGCCGAGTCCGCGATGTCCTCGTGGGCAACGGCCGAGACCCGTCCCTCGCCGCCGGGACCGCGCAGGATGCCGTCGGTTCCCGTCATCGCGGGGATCGCCGCGAGATACCAGCCGTCCCGGAGGAAGGTGTGGCGCACGCCGGTCATCCGGATGTGTGCCTCGGTGTGCCAGTGGTCACGCGCGAACGTGAACGTCGCATCCGGCGCCGCACCGAGGAACGACACGTACACGATGCGCTCGACGCCCGCGGCGAGCGCCGCGTCCACCGCCGTGGTGTGCTCCAGCACGCGGTCCGGACTCTCGTGCGCCGACACGAGGAACAGGGTGTGCGCGCCGTCGAGAGCTCGGCGCATGCCCTCGCCGTCGCCGTACGCCGCAGGAGGTGCGGAGACCGCGCCCGGCAGTTGGGGCAGCCGGGAGGGGTCCCGGCCGAGGAGACGCACGGGGACGCCGGTCCTGGCCAGTCGCGCGGCCACCCGGCCGCCGACCGCGCCGCTCGCACCGGTCACCGCCACGAGAGGGCTGATCATCCCGCCTCCCCTTCCTCCGGCACCATGTGCCCGGGCCACGGGCGCACCTCCACGACCGCGCTCGCCGGCAGCGGTCCGTAGAGGTGCGGGAACTCCTCGCCGCCGGGCTCCACGGCCTCGTAGCGGACGGGCACCGCGAGCCGGCCCGTGTCGATGACGAGGACCACCAGACCCTCGTCGTCCGATCCGTACACGGCCCGGGCCACAGCGGGGAGCTGATGGGGCAGTGAGCAGTGGATGAACCCCTCTTCCCGGAGGGTGCGGCCCCGGGTCGACATCTCGTACGTCCCCGTTCTGCGGGCGGCCTCCCACAGGGGCTGTTCCGTGAGGTGAAGCAGCTGTTCGGTCATCGGGCCACGCTAAGGGCTGCCGGGCGCCGCGAGGAGCTTCGCCTCGGTCCGCGCGTCGAGTCCGACCGCCGGGCGGTCCGGGCGCTGCGGGGCGACGCCTCCCCGCTCGCACAGCCAGGCCCATGTGTCGGCGACGGTCTCGCCTACGGGCCTGCAGCGCAGACCGGCGGCGTGTGCCTTGGCGACATCGCCCTGGTGCAGGGTGTCGTACAGCTCTCCCGCGGGCAGCCAGACGGGCAGGTCCGTCCATGGCTCGACTCCTGCCGCGAGGAGCACCTCGGGGTCGGTCCAGCGCAGTCGGGCGCGGGAGCCGGTGGCACGGACGCACGCGTCCAGGAGTTCGCCCATGGTGGTGTGCCCCGGGCGGCTGACGGTGTTGTACGCACCGGACAGGCCGCGCGCCGCGGCGTCCAGGAGCCAGTCCGCCAGGTCGCGGGCATCGATGTACTGGAGGCCGGCGTCCGGCGGCCCGGGCGCGACGACCGGTCCGCCCCTGGCAGTCCGGCTCAGCCACCACGGCAGGCGGCCGATGTTCTCCCCGGGGCCGAGGATCAGCCCGGCTCTGGCCAGCAGCGCCCGGTCGCCGAAGGCGTCGAGTGCCGCGAGCTCCCCGCCGCGTTTGGCCAGGGCGTACGGGACGTCGTCTCCGGCGTCGGGAGAGGCGCCTGCCACCAGCGGACCGTCTTCCGGGAGCCCCGCCGGAGTGGGGTAGGCGTACACGGACCTGCTGGAGACGTAGCTGAAGTGGCCGGCCCTGCCCGCCAGCAGCCGGGCGGCGTCCCTCACGGCCGAGGGGGCGCCGCTCCAGGTGTCGACCACCAGGTCCCAGGTGCCGTCCGCCAGTGCCGCGAGGCCCTTCTCGCCCGTCGTCCGGTCGCCGGTCAGCGTCCGGGCTCCGGCCGGTGCCGCGTGCCGGCCCCGGTGGAAGACGGTGACCTCCCATCCGCGGCCCAGAGCCGCGTCGGTGACCGCGCGTCCGACGAATTCGGTGCCGCCCAGCATCAAGACCTTCATGGGGTGATCGTGCCCGTCGGAGCGGACGGCGGGAACGGGACCTCGCTCTCGGCAGAACGGGGAACTCTCCGGTTCACGGCGTGTGCGCGAGAGGGCTGCGGTGGCGCAGCAGCCGCCGGTGATGATCCCCCGGCCCGCCGGGCCGCGTCGCGGTAGGCCGCTTCCAGCTCCTCGTACACGGCGTCCGTGTCCGTTCCCGAACGCGAGACCAGCAGCAGCCGCCACCGCCGGCGGGTGACCGCGCAGGGGCCGGATCGCCATGTCGTCGCGCGGGCCGGACGTCGGCCGGCAGGGGGCGACCGCCTCGCCGAGGACGACGAGGGACGCCGCCGTGAGGTAGTCGCCGTGCAGGACGGGCGGATCGATCCCCGCAGCGCCGAGAACCCGGCGCACCCCGTCCCACTCACCGTCCACCGAGGGGTCGACCATCCACCGGTCGTCCGCCAGGTCGCCGAGGTCGACCACCGGCCGGCCCGCTTCACGGGTGAACAGTCTCTGACAGAACGGGCTCGCGGCCGTCCTGGCACGCGCCACGTCCTGACACCACGGCACCATCCGGCGTCACAGCCGGTACCGGGGGCCGCTCCGCTCCGCCGCCGCAGTGGAGCGGCCCCCACGGAGCGGCCGCCACGGAGCGGCCCCCGCGGAACGGCTCAGGCGGCCGGTCGGGTTCGAGCGAGGGCCCGCCACGCCCGGCAAGCCGCCGGGGCGGGCCGGAGCGTCCCCGCACAGCTCTCAGGCCAGTTCGAGCGGGAAGGCACCCCGATGGCCCGTGCCCGCCCCGTGCGCCGGGCGCGGCTCGAACTCCCGGCAGCTCCATATCTCCTGGACGAAGCCGGTGCGCCGGTCCCAGAGCCCGGCGACGTCCTCCCCGCCGGCCACGTCACGGTAGGCGTCCTTCGCGCCGCGGAAGCACGCGAGCCCGCCGGACAGGCCGCGCTCCGGGACCGGGAAGTAGTCGGAGAAGGCGCAGGCTATGCATGTCTGCAGGTGTATGTCCGGCGGCAGGACCCTCTGGACCGTGGCCAGCGCGGCGGCGAAGTCGCCCTCCGCGCGGTTCGACTCGTACACCGCACCGTCCAGATGGAGGGCGAGGTACAGGTCGGGATCCGTCCTGCGCGACGACAGCAGGCAGCTGAGCGTGGCCTGGCGGACCGTCCCGGACACCAGGACCGGCAGTGGGAGGTCCCACTCCAGTACGCAGTCGTCGAGCACCCCGTCCACCAGGTCGAACTGCCCCTCCGGGACGGGGAGACCCGCCACGGGCCGCAGACCGTCGAAGCTCCCGCCCTCGAAGTCGGTGCCCCGGACGCGGATACGGAGCTGCTGTCCGTCCGTGGTGAGAATGACGGCCTCGGAACCACGGCGGTCCCGGTACCAGCCTGCCCACGACTCATCTGTCATGAGCAGGGACTGTAGCCCGTGCCCCCGGGCCGCCCCGTGGCACCCTCCACTTCCCCGCCCCCGTTCGCTGAGGAACACTCACCCGCCCTGGGGTTCACGCCACATGGGCCACATCGACGGACCATGAGGCAGATCCACGGTCTGCCCCATGAAGGTGAAACCGAGACGCTCGTAGAGACCTCGGCTGCGCGCGCTGCTCGCCTCCAGATAGGCGGGGGTCCCTTCCCGGTCGCATCGCTCCAGGACCCCCCTCATCAGCGCCTCGCCGATCCCCTCCCCCTGGCGCTCCGGCGAGACACCGATCATCAAGAGGTACTCGTGCGCGCGGTCGTGGGGATGGACGGCGCCCGTCAGCCTCCCCACCAGCTCGGCCCGTTCGTTGTCGGGGTCCGCGGTCTCCCGCATGAGCGCGGGGGTGTCGTCCTCCTCCGGCTCACCCGCCGGCACGGAGAGCCAGAGGGCCGTCGCCGTGCCGTCCTCCAGCAGGTCGACGCGGCCTCCTTCCAGCGTGATGTCGGCGAAGACGCCGAGGAACTTCCCGTGCACCGCACGCCGGTGCTCCTCGTCCGGAAAGACCCAGCTGCTCACCGGATCGTCGTGGAACGCCTCGTCCAGGATCCTCACGACCTGGTCCCTGTCCCGCTGGTCCGCCTGCCGAACGCGTACGCCCATGACCCGCACTGCCCCCTTCGTCCCGTGGTGATGACCCGACCGACGGACGGAATCCTAGAGTTGGGCGTCACCACCGGCCACGGGCGGCCGGCTCAGCGGGTTCTGCGGGTGACGAACTCGGCCAGGACCAGCAGGTCTCCGGCGTCGGCCGGTTCGGGCACGGCGCGGGACAGGTGGTGGACTGCACGGGCCATCCGGTCCGCCGCGGTGACCTGCGCCCAGTCGCGGCCGCCCGCCCGGTCGACCGCGTCGGCGGCGCTCCGCACCTCCCCAGGTGTGTTCATGACTCCGCGGTAGAGCGTGGCGAGCTCGGCGGCGGCCGGCGTGTCCGAGGTGAGCGCGGCGACGACCGGCAGGGACTTCTTGTGGGCGGTCAGGTCCGCCCCGACCGGTTTGCCCGTGCGGGCCGTGTCCCCCCAGATGCCGATCAGATCGTCGATGAGCTGGAAGGCGAGACCTGCTTCCCGGCCGAAGCCGTCCATGGCGCGGACCGCCCGTTCCTCCGCTCCGGCGTAGAGAGCACCCAGGGCGCAGGCACAGCCGAGCAGGGCACCGGTCTTGGCCATGGCCATGGCCAGGCACTCGTCCAGCGTGACGTCCTCAGGGCCGCGGTCCTCGAGGGCGCAGTCGGCCTGCTGTCCCGCGCACAGCTCGATCACACAGCTGGAGAGCCGTACCGCGGCATGGGCGGACGCCGGGTGCGGGTCGTCCGCCAGCAGCCGCAGGGCGAGGGAGAGCATGGCGTCTCCCGTGATGACCGCGTCCGGCACACCGAACACCGCCCAGGCCGTGGGCCGGTGCCGCCGGGTGGTGTCCTCGTCGATGACGTCGTCGTGCAGCAGGGTGAAGTTGTGCGCGAGCTCGACGGCGACGGCCGCCCGCATCGCCGTCTCCGGGTCCCCTCCCAGCGCACGGGCGGCGGCCAGGACGAGCGCCGGCCTGATGGCCTTGCCCGCCTGCCCGGAGGCGGGCGTCCCGTCCGCGTTCTGCCAGCCGAAGTGGTACATGGCGACGCGGCGTATCGCCCCGGGCAGCGTCTCGACGGCTGCTCGGAGGTGCGGGTCGACGGCGTCGCGGGTGTGCTCCAGGAGCGCGGCGGCTTTCCGCCCCTCCATCGCGGCATCCGTACTGGTCATGGTCACGGTCACTCCTTCCGGGCGCCTCGGGGCACCTTGGTCGCGGCCTCGGCCTGCCGGGGCCCGGGCGGTCACTCGCCCGCCCGGGCCCGGGGGCGTCACCGCCAGCGGCTCACCTCGACGTTCTCCAGGACGCCGAGCGCGTCCGGCACCAGGACGGCGGCGGAGTAGTACGCCGTGACCAGGTACGAGATGATCGCCTGCTCGTCGATGCCCATGAAGCGGACCGAGAGGCTCGGCTCGATCTCGTCCGGGATGCCGCTCTGCTGGAGCCCGATGACGCCCTGGTCCGCCTCACCGGTCCTCATGCAGATGATCGACGTGGTGCGGGCGTCCGTGACCGGGATCTTGTTGCACGGGAAGATCGGCACCCCCCTCCAGGCGGGCACGTGGTGTCCCCCGACCTCGACGCTCTCCGGTACCAGACCACGCCTGTTGCACTCTCGGCCGAATGCGGCGATGGCCTTCGGATGGGCGAGGAACAGCTTCGACCCGCGCCGACGCGACAGGAGCTCGTCCATGTCGTCGGGCCCCGGCGCTCCGTCGTGGGGCTGGAGCCGCTGCCCGTAGTCGCAGTTGTTGAGCAGGCCGAACTCCCGGTTGTTGATCAGCTCGTGCTCCTGGCGCTCGCGCAGCGCCTCGACCGTGAGCCGCAACTGCTGCTCGGTCTGGTTCATCGGCTGGTTGTAGAGGTCGGCCACCCTGCTGTGTACCTTCAGCACGGTCTGGGCGACGCTCAGCTCGTACTCCCGGGGCGCCGACTCGTAGTCGACGAAGGTGTGCGGGACGACACTCTCCCCCACGTGCCCCGCCGACATGTCGATCTCCGCCTCGCCGTAGCGGTTCGTCCGCTGGTGCGGGATGGCGAGCAGCCGGGCGAGATGGTCACGGAGCGAGTCCGCGCGGGCCGCCAGGTTGAGCACGTCCGACCGGCGCAGGGTCAGCAGTGTGCAGGCGGTCACCGCTCGGGCGGTGTACTCCCAGGTCGCGTCGCCGTCGATCAGGGCCTGGTCACCGAAGTAGGCGCCGTCGGCGAGGACTCCGAGTACCGTCTCGTCGCCGTACGGCCCGGTCCCGATCTTCTCGACCTTGCCGTGCGCCAGCAGGTGGACACGGTCCGCCGCGTCGCCCGACGCGGCGAGCACCTCGCCGGCCGCGACGTCCCGCTGTTCGCACCTGCGCGCCAGCTCGGCCAGTACCTCTTCGTCACCGAAATCGCGCAGGGCGGGAAGTTCACCGAGCTCGGCGGGGATGACCGCGACCCGGTCACCGGTCTGGACGAACGTCACCCTGCCGTCCCCGACCGAGTAGCTCAGCCGGCGGTTCACCCTGTACGTGCCGCCCTGCACCTGCACCCACGGCAGCATGCGCAGCAGCCACCGCGAGCTGATCTCCTGCATCTGCGGGGCGGACTTGGTCGTCGTCGCGAGGTTCCGCGCAGCCGCTGTGCCGAGACTCTGCTGCGGCGGCTGCGTGTCGCGAACCTCTTCACCAACGGACATCCGACATCCTCTCGATCATGGGCCGACCTGCGAGAGGAAGACTTGCATCCGGAGGACACCATGCGCTATTACACAAAAGAGTGTGACTATTCGGGCCTGGGACGGGGCACGTTGCCCGCACTCAGGCACTCGTAGTCGGTCCGGACGGCACCGGGTCAGGCGTCGGCGGGAGAACGGGAACCGGCCCTTGGACCTAGGACTCCGGCCCTCCCGGCGCTCAGGACTTCCGCCCGATACGGCGTCGCGGGCGGCCGCCTAGCGTGCTCGTCATGGATACGACAGGCACCCTCGACGAGGCGCTCCAGCGGCTGCACACCTCGGGCCCCGAGCGGCTGGGACGGCTCACCAACCACGCCCCGATGGCGGTCGAGGCCCTCGCCGTCAACGGTCGGGCGGCGGCCGTTCACTCATGGCTCGACGTGTACGCCTCCAGGCTCGAGGAGTTCCCGGCCGGTGTCGAACCGGTGACGGACGCCAACTGGCCTTCGGCGCTGGGCGACCCGCGCCGCGCCGCCGACTGGATCGGCTTCTTCGGGCGCCAACTCGCGGAGCGCCCCTGGCTCGACGTACTCGCCCAGTGGTGGCCCCGTCTGCTGCCGGGCATGTACGGCGGCTCGACGCATCCGGTGATCCGTGTGGGCCACGCCGTGCGCACTCTCCTGGCCGGCGAGAGCACGGGGCCCCGGCTGACCGAACTCGCCCACGGCCTCGGTTACTGGGCCGCCCGCCACCGGCCCGTCACGGGCCTCGCCCCCGTCCCCGGTGCCGACAGCGCCGCGGCGGCTCTGGACGCCGTGCCGCCCCTCGCGGAACGGGCAGGAGGCTTCCCCGACCGGCTGGGCCGGGTCAGGAGCCTGCCGGTGTGGGCGGCCGCGGTCACGGACCCGGCCGAGGCACACCGCCGGCTCACCGAACTGGTCCGGGCGGCCACCCACCGGTACGCCACCCACGGCCACGGCGACGCCACGATGCTGGTCCACGCGGCCACTGCTCCGAACGCCGTTCTGCGGGTCCTCCCCGCGCTCCCGCGGGCCCTGTGGGCACCCAGCGTCCAGGCCGCCTGGACGGCCTCCGCAGCGGTGACCGGCATGTACGCCCCGGACGCCCCGGTGGCCTACGTCCCGCCGGGGCCGGTCACGCCCGAAGAGGTCTTCGAACAGGCCCTGGCGCACGGCGACGAACATGTCATCAAGCTGACCGACACGGCCCTCGACGTCGGCGACGGACAGGCGCTCGCGGCGGCCCTGCGCGCCATCGAGCTGAGCGAGCCGCTGAGGTAGGGACGGCCACCGGATCCGGCGTCACACCAGCGGTGCCCCCGATACGACGACCTTGCCCGGGTTGAGGATGCCGTACGGGTCCAGGGCGGCCTTGACCGCTCGTTGCATGGCGAGGTTGACGGGGCCCACCTCGCGGTCCATGCCGCCCATCTTCAGCAGGCCCACACCGTGTTCACCGGTGACCGTGCCGCCGAAGGAGATCGCCGCGTCGAGGATGTCCTCGAAGGCGAGCTGAGCCCGTGCCCGGGCCGCGTCGTCGCCGGGTTCGGTGATGATCAGCGGGTGGAGGTTGCCGTCGCCGGCGTGGGCGATGTTGGCGATGAGGACCTCGTGCTCCCCGGCGATCTCCTCGATGCGCGCCAGCATCCGCGGCACCCGGGACCGCGGCACGACCACGTCCTCGGTGAGCACCGGCCCCAGCCGCTCCAGCGCCGGGTAGGCGAGCCTGCGGGCCTGGAACAGGGCGTCCGCCTCCACCGGGTCGGTGGAGACCTCGGCCCAGGCCGCGCCCGCCTCCGCGAAGCAGGCCCGTACCGCCTCGGCCTCGGCGTCGCCCGCGGCTCCCGGGGTGTCCACGCGGCCGAGCAGGATCGCGTCCGCGTCCGACGACAGGCCCATGTTCTTCCACTCGTCGACGGCCTTCAGGCAGTGCCGGTCGAGGAGTTCGAGCGCCGAGGGCACGATGCCGGCCGCCGTCACCCGGCTCACCGCGTCGCCGGCCGCGACGACGGAGTCGAAGAAGCCTGCCACCGTGCGCTCCGGTGGCCGGGCACCACGCAGCTTCACGGTGATCTCGGTGATCACGCCGAGAGTGCCCTCGGAGCCGACGAACAGACCGCACAGGTCGTAACCGGCCACCCCCTTGGCGGTCCGCCGGCCCACCCGCACGGTCTCGCCGAGGCCGTTGACGACCTCGAGCCCGAGGACGTAGTCGCGGGTCACGCCGTACTTGACGCAGCACATGCCCCCCGCGTTGGTGGCCGTGTTGCCGCCGATGGTGGACCAGGGTGAGCTCGCCGGGTCGGGCGGGTACCAGAGGCCCTGTCCGGCGCACGCGGCGCGCAGGTCGTCGTTGACGACGCCGGGCTGGACGACGGCGAGGCGCTCCACCGGGTCGATGCGGAGGATCCGGTTCATGTCCTCGAGGGAAAGGATCACGGCGCCGTCCACCGCGTTGGCACCGCCCGACAGGCCCGTACCCGCACCACGGGGGATCACCGGGATCCGGTGCTCGACGCAGTACGCGACGACGGACCGCACCTCGTCGGTGTCCTGGGGCCGCACGACGGCGAGGGGCAGCCCCGCGGGGGCCCACTCCGCCTCGTCGTGCGCGTAACGGCCCAGGCTGTCCGGGTCGGTGATGACCTTGCCCGCCGGTATCCCGTCGGCTGCGTTCGGCTTCGGCACGGCCGCTGACCACCTCTCTTGCCCACGCGCACCCCACCTCCGTCAGGGGGCCGCGTCCCTCCATGATGACGCGCACCCTCAGCCGGAGGACGAGGGCCTTAAGTTGCATATCCAATGCAACTTACCTACGCTGCCGCCATGCGGCTGACGCGATTCACCGATGTGGCGCTCCGGGTCCTCATGCGCCTGACCGTCACGGCGGAGGACGGGGACCCGCCGACCACCCGCGAGGTGGCGGCCACCATGCAGGTGCCCTACACCCACGCGGCGAAGGTCGTCGCACGCCTCCAGCACCTCGGCCTGGTCGACGCGCGGCGGGGGCGGGGCGGGGGCCTCTCCCTCACCACCTCCGGATGGTCGGCGTCGATCGGCGCCCTGGTGAGGGAGCTGGAGGGTCCGGGCGAGGTCGTCGACTGCGAGGGCAGCACCCCGTGCCCGCTGCGCTCCGCCTGCCGGCTCCGCTCCGCCCTGCGCAAGGCCGAAGAGGCGTTCTACGCCTCGCTCGACCCGCTCACGGTCCGCGACCTCGTCTCCTCCCCCACCGGACCGCTGCTGATCGGCATCAGCCGCGGCCGCCCGGCCACCGGCTGATCCACTCGCACCCCGCCCGCGCGCACCCCGCCGCGCGTGGACAGATCACGCCCGGCCAAAAATACGCATCTCGCATACCAATTAGATCGGCCGCATGGGCGGCCCGCCATCACCCAAGGAGTCACCCGATGCTCTCCGAGACGTCGACCGCCACCGTCCGAGCCACACTCCCGGCCGTAGGGGCGGCCATGGGGGACATCGCGGACCTCTTCTACCGGAAGCTGTTCGACGCTCACCCGGAGCTGCTCCGGGACCTGTTCAACCGGGGAAACCAGGCGTCCGGCACACAGCGTCAGGCGCTCGCCGGATCCATCGCGGCGTTCGCCGCCCACCTCGTCGAACACCCGGACACGCGGCCCGACGTGATGCTGGACCGCATCGCCAACAAGCACGCCTCACTGGGCATCACCGCCCCGCAGTACGAGATCGTGCACACCCACCTCCTCGCCGCGATCGCCGAGGTACTCGGTGACGCGGTCACCCCCGAAGTCGCCGCGGCCTGGGACGAGGTCTACTGGCTGATGGCCAACGCACTGATCGCGATCGAGGAACGGCTCTACGCGCAGCAGGACGTGACGGCGGGCGACGTCTGGCGCGAATGGACGGTGACGGCCCGCGTCGAGGACACCCCCGACGTGGCCACCTTCCGCATCGCCCCCTCCGACGGCGCACCGGCCCCCGTCTTCCGGCCGGGCCAGTACGTCTCCGTCCAGGTGGAACTCACCGACGGCGCGCGCCAGATACGCCAGTACAGCCTCACCGGGGCGCCCGGCTCCGCCACGCGCTCGTTCTCGGTCAAGCGGGTGCGGGGCGGCGGCGGCCCGGAGGGCGAGGTCTCCGCCCACCTGCACGCGCGACTGCGCGCGGGTGACCGGCTGCGCGTCTCGGCACCGTACGGCGACCTGGTGCTCGACGACTCCGGCGCGCCGCTGCTCCTCGCCACGGCCGGAATCGGCTGCACCCCGATCCTCTCGATGCTGGAGCACCTCGCGGAGGAGCAGCACCCTTCGCCCGTCATCGTGGTGCACGGTGACCGGTCACCCGCCGACCACGCACTGCGCGCGGATCACGAGGCGCTCACCCATGAGCTCCCCGACGCCTCCGCCCACTTCTGGTACGAGAACCCGGAGCCCGGCACGCCGGGACGGACCACCGCGCGCACCGGCACGGTCGACCTGAGGGATCTGCCGGTCGCCGCGGGCACCCGGGCCTACCTCTGCGGTCCGCTGCCCTTCATGCGCGCCGTCCGCTCGCAGCTCCTGGAGAAGGGGGTGGCGGCGGCCGACATCCACTACGAGGTGTTCGGCCCCGATCTGTGGCTCGCCCAGGACTGAACAGGGCCTGCCACGGGCCCGCGCGGACTGTCCGGATCGAATCGCACACGGCGCGAACAATGCTCGAACAGGTTTGCCGGAGCCATGTGTTCCGGTACAAGCGCTGTACGGACACGCTCCCGCGCGAACGAAGGAGTCGGCATGTCCTCACCCATGTCAGCCAGCAACTTCCTCAAGGCCCTGAAGAACGAGGGGCTCACCGTCGTCCAGGTGGGCGACTGGCGTACGCACAACCGCAACCACAAGGGCCCGTGGGGGCCGGTGCACGGCGTGATGCTCCACCACACCGTCACGAAGGGCACGGCCCGCACCGTCGAGATCTGCCGCGACGGTCACCCAGGACTGCCGGGGCCGCTGTGCCACGGCGTGATCGCCAAGGACGGCAGGGTCCATCTGGTCGGCTACGGCCGCGCCAACCACGCGGGTCTCGGTGACGACGACGTCCTGCGTGCCGTCGTCGCCGAGAAGCGCCTGCCCTCGGACAACGAGTCCAACACCGACGGGAACCGGCACTTCTACGGCTTCGAGTGCGAGAACCTCGGCGACGGGAAGGACCCCTGGCCCGCCGTCCAGCTCGAGGCCATCGAGAAGGCGGCCGCGGCGGTCTGCCGGTTCCACGGCTGGGACGCCCCCTCGGTCATCGGGCACCGGGAGTGGCAGCCGGGGAAGGTCGACCCGCGCGGCTTCTCGATGACGGGCATGCGCAACCGCGTCCATGACCGGCTGAAGTAGGCCGGCACGGGGCGGCTCACAATGAAGGCATGGACGACGAAGCACTCGACCTCTCCCGGCTGCAGCCGGTGCTCCCCTCACCCCTGCAGCCGGCCGAGGACGAGCGCTTCGCGCAGCACGGCGTGACGCTGCTGCTCAAACGCGACGATCTGATCCACCCGGACCTGCCGGGCAACAAGTGGCGCAAACTCGCCCTCAACCTGCGCGCCGCCGCCGGCCGGACCGTGCTGACCTTCGGCGGGGCCTACTCGAACCACCTCCGCGCCACGGCTGCCGCCGGACGCCTGCTGGGCTTCCCCACCGTCGGCGTCGTACGGGGCGACGAGCTGGCCCACCGGCCGCTGAACCCCTCCCTCGCGCGGTGCGCGGCCGACGGGATGCGTCTGCACTTCGTGGACCGCGCCACCTACCGCCTGAAGACCGCCCCGGAGGTCCTGGAAGGCCTGCTGAGCCTCTTCGGGGAGTGCCTGGTCATCCCGGAAGGCGGCAGCAACGCGCTCGCCGCACAGGGCTGCACAGAGCTCGGCCGCGAGCTGCTCGGCGGGACCGGCACGGTGGCGGTCGCCTGCGGCACCGGCGGCACCCTGGCAGGGCTGGCCGCCGGACTCGGCCCCCGGCAGCACGCCCTGGGGATACCCGTCCTGCGGGGCGGCTTCCTGGGAGAGGCGGTGCGCGGCCTGCAGCGGGAGGCCTTCGGTGCCCCCGCCGGGCGGTGGTCCCTGGACGAACGCTTCCACTTCGGCGGCTACGCCCGTACGACACCGGAGCTGCACGCCTTCGCCGACGACTTCGAGGACCGGCACGGCCTGCCTGTCGAGAGGCTCTATGTGGCCAAACTCCTGTACGGGCTGACCGTGCTGGCCGGCGAGGGCGCGTTCGCCCCGGGCTCCACGGTCACCGCGGTCGTCACCGGCCGGCCCTGGGACGACCGCGGCCCCGGTCACGCGCCGTCCGACTCCCGGTAGGCGGCGGCCTCCTCCAGGTCCAGCCGCCGCAGCAGGGCACGCAGCATCTCGTCGTCGATCCGCCGCTCGTCCCTGAGGCGCACGAAGACCTCGCGCTCGGCGGCGATCATGTTCCTCGCCAGCCGCCGGTAGGTGTCGTCCGCCGACTCCCCCGTGACCGGGTTGGCCGCGCCGAGCCTCTCCCACACCGCGTTGCGGCGGCGTTCCATGACGGCGCGCAGCCGCTGGGTGAGCGGGTCGGGCAGGGCGTTGCGCGGGTCGGCGAGCAACTCCTCCAGGCGCGCGTCGGCTGCCGCGGACGCCTCGCTCTGCGCCTGGGCCTCGGCCAGCGTCTCGGCGCGCTCACTGCGCCCGGGAATCCTCAGCACGCGCACCAGGAGGGGCAGGCTGAGCCCCTGGACCACCAGGGTCCCGATGACGGTCGTGAAGGTCAGGAAGAGCACCAGGTTCCGCGCCGGGAAGTCCTCCCCGTCGTGCGTGACCATGGGGATGGAGAAGGCGATGGCGAGCGACACCACGCCCCTCATCCCGGCCCAGCCGATGATCAGGGGCGAGGTCCACGGCGGTGCCCCCTCGCGCTCCCTGATGCGCCTGGAGAGCCACGGCGGCAGGTAGCTCGCGGGGTACACCCAGACGAAACGCACCACGACCACGGCCACGAAGACGAGGGCCGCGTAGCCGAAGGACTCCGCCACGCCGTACGAGCCCAGGCCCCTGAGCACGAAGGGCAGCTGCAGCCCGATGAGCGCGAAGACCGCGGACTCCAGGACGAACGCGACCATCTTCCAGACGGCGGCCTCCTGGAGCCGCGTCGCGAAATCGACCTGCCAGGAGCGGTGCCCCAGGTAGAGCGCGACGACGACCACGGCGAGCACCCCGGAGGCGTGCACCCGCTCCGCCGCCGCATAGGCGACGAAAGGGATCAGCAGCGACAGGGTGTTCTGGAGCAGCGCTTCCTTGAGGTGCGTGCGCAGCCAGTGCAGCGGCACCATCAGCAGCAGGCCGACTCCGATGCCACCGACCGACGCCAGCACGAATTCACCGATGCCGGCGCCCCAGCTCATCCCCGCACCGACGGCCGCGGCGAGGGCCACCTTGAAGGCGGTGATCGCGGTGGCGTCGTTCACCAGGGACTCGCCCTGGAGGATCGTGGTGACCCGGGCGGGCAGGCCCACCCTACGGGCGATCGCGGCGGCCGTGACGGCGTCCGGCGGGGCGACCACCGCACCGAGTACGAGTGCGGCGGTGAGGGGCAGGCCCGGCACGAGGAGGTACGCCAGCCATCCCACGGCGACCGTCGCGAACAGCACGTACCCCACGGAGAGCAGGGCGACCGGCCGCAGGTTTGCCCTCAGGTCGAGGTACGAGCTGTCGACCGCCGCCGTGTACAGCAACGGCGGCAGCAGCAGGGGCAGCACGATGTGCGCGTCCAGCGTGTAGCTCGGCACCCCCGGGAGGTACGAGGCCAGCAGTCCGGCCGCGACCAGCAGCAGCGGTGCGGGCACCGGCGTCCGGCGGGCGGCCCCCGCCACCGCCGCGCTTGCCGCGACGAGCGCCACCAGCGGCAATGCGTCCATCTCACAGTCCTCACATCCGACGTAACGTGGCAATCATGAGTGAGTGCCTCCACGTATCCGAACTGCCGCGCCCCGAACCCGCTCCGCTCGGAGACACCTGTCCGGAGTGCCTCGCGGCCGGAACCCATCCCGTACAGCTGCGGCTCTGCCTGGTCTGCGGACACGTCGGGTGCTGCGATTCCTCGCCCCTGAAGCACGCCACGGCACACTTCGAGGCGACCGGTCATGCGGTGATGCGCAGCTTCGACTGCGCGGAGAGCTGGCGCTGGTGCTTCGTGGACGGTTCGATCGTCTGACGCCTGGGTACGTCAAACCGGCGCCGGTTCTTCGCAATTGACCGCCGCAGACCCCTAGCCACTGTGTGTACTCATATGCCTACCATGAGTAATCATGGGGTTGCGGTCTCGGCGACACGGCATCATGGGTCGCGACAGCGTCGCCGAACCTGCAGAACCGACGACGGACCGCACGGCCCCGGGCACTCGTCCCGGAGCCCCGAACGAGTTTGTGCCACCTTGGAGGTGAGGGTGTCCCAGATCGCAGGCGAGCCCGGGAACCAGGACTTCGTAGAGGTCCGGCTGCCCGCTGCGGGTGCCTACCTGTCCGTGCTGCGTACGGCCACGGCCGGCCTCGCAGCACGCTTGGACTTCACTCTCGACGAGATCGAGGATCTTCGCATCGCGGTCGACGAGGCCTGCGCGATCCTGCTTCAGCAGGCCGTGCCGGGCTCCGTCCTCAGCTGCGTGTTCCGACTCGTCGGCGATTCCCTCGAGGTGACCGTCTCGGCCCCCACGACGGACGGTCGCGCCCCTGAGCGCGACACCTTCGCCTGGACGGTGCTCTCCGCACTGGCCGGCAAGGTCGAATCCACGGTCGCCGACGACCGTACGGTCAGCATCAGCCTCTACAAACAGCGCGGCGCGGGACCCGGGCCGGCGTGAGCGACGGGAACGGGGACGGTCCTGTGCGGGACGAGACGATCCGGTCGGGGGCGGTACGCCCGGCAGCCCTTCCGGAGCAGCAGGCCCGGCCGCATCCGGAAGGCGGAGCGGACGGCGGCACGGACGACGTGCAGGGCCGTCCGGCCGCGGCGGAGCAGTCGCAGGCGGAGCGGGCGGGCCGGATGAGCGACCACGGTCACCACGATCCACACGACCGCAGCGGAGCGAGGGCGCTCTTCATCGAGCTCCGGGAGCTTCCCGACGGCTCGGTCGAGAAGGCCGAGCTGCGCAACCGGCTGGTGCGGATGCATCTGCCGCTCGTGGAGCACCTGGCCCGCAGGTTCCGCAACCGCGGCGAGCCGCTGGACGACCTGACGCAGGTCGCCACGATCGGCCTGATCAAGTCGGTGGACCGGTTCGACCCGGACCGGGGTGTCGAGTTCTCGACGTACGCGACCCCCACGGTCGTCGGCGAGATCAAGCGGCACTTCCGGGACAAGGGCTGGGCGGTGCGGGTGCCGCGGCGCCTGCAGGAGCTGCGGCTGTCGCTGACCACGGCCACGGCCGAACTCTCCCAGCAGCACGGGCGCTCCCCCACCGTGCACGAGCTGGCGGAGCGCCTGGGCATCTCCGAGGAGGAGGTCCTGGAGGGGCTGGAATCGGCCAATGCCTACAGCACGCTCTCCCTGGACGTCCCGGACACGGACGACGAGTCGCCGGCCGTCGCGGACACGCTGGGCTCCGAGGACGAGGCGCTGGAGGGCGTCGAGTACCGCGAGTCGCTCAAGCCGCTGCTGGAGGACCTCCCGCCGCGCGAGAAGCGGATCCTGCTGCTGCGCTTCTTCGGCAACATGACCCAGTCGCAGATCGCCCAGGAGGTCGGCATCTCCCAGATGCACGTCTCCCGGCTCCTGGCCCGCACGCTGGCTCAGCTGCGGGAGCGGCTGCTCGTGGAGGAGTAGCCGGACAGGAAGCGCTGCGCTCCGGGGATCAGGCGTCGGGGGTCGTCCGCGGCCCCCGGATGCCCAGCGCCTGCGTGGTCGCGGGGTTGAGGATCAGCACGAGCGCCGTCACGGCGACCGCGGCGAGGACGATGCCTGCGGGAATCAGTGCGCCCTGGGACCGCAGCAGCGTCCAGGCCACCGGCAGCGCCATGAGCTGGGTGATGAGCGCGGGGCCCCGGCTCCAGCTCCGACGTCGCAGCAGCCCGCGGGCGGCGGCCAGGGGGACCAGGCCGAGCGCCACCAGCGTGAGCCCGCCCATCTCGGCCTGCTGGATGCTGTCGGGCCGGCCGAACAGTCCGACGGCCAGCATGTAGATCCCGCCGATGGCGAGCGCCGCACCCTCGAGCGCGTTGAGTGCGGCCAGGGCGGCGATGCGGCCCGGCTTCTCCGGGCCGGCCGAGGGCGGCGGAGAGGGCTCGTTCTGCTGAGTGCTCACGCCCTTCAGATTCGCATCCCGGCCCGCAGAACGCGAAGCCGGGGCCGCGGCGGTCTCGTCACAGGAGCCCGGTCACGCTGTGTGACCGCCCGGGAACCCGCCGGAGAGGGGATTCGGGGCGGTACCGCGCGGTAGGTACCCTGGCGGGCATGCGCGCACTTCTCGTGGTCAACCCAGCTGCCACCACTACCAGTGCGCGGACCCGTGACGTACTGATCCACGCCCTGGCGAGCGAGATGAAGCTCGAAGCCGTGACCACGGAGTACCGCGGGCACGCCCGGGACCTGGGCCGCCGGGCCGCCGACTCCGACGACATCGACCTCGTGGTCGCCCTCGGCGGCGACGGCACCGTCAACGAGGTGGTCAACGGGCTGCTGCACAAGGGACCGGACCCCGAGGGGCTGCCGAGCCTCGCCGTGGTACCCGGTGGTTCCACCAACGTCTTCGCCCGTGCCCTCGGTATCCCCAACGACGCCGTGGAGGCGACGGGCGCCATCCTGGACGCCCTCGCCGGCCGCAGCGAACGCACGGTGGGCCTCGGCCTCGCGGCCGGCACCCCGGGCACGGCGGACGAGGCGGTGCCGGAACGCTGGTTCACCTTCTGCGCCGGGCTCGGTTTCGACGCGGGCGTCCTCGGCCGGGTCGAGCAGAAGCGCGAACGCGGCAAGCGGTCGACCCATCCCCTGTACGTGCGCCAGGTGCTCCGGCAGTTCCTGGAGGAGCCGCACCGGCGCAACGGCCTGATCACCCTCGACGTCCCCGGCCGCGATCCCGTCACGGACCTCGCGCTGTCCATCGTCTGCAACACCGCACCCTGGACCTACCTGGGGAATCGTCCGATGTACGCCGCTCCCAAGGCGTCCTTCGACACCGGCCTGGACATCCTCGGGCTGAAGCGCCTCACCACCGCCGCGGTGGCCCGGTACGCCACCCAGCTACTCACTTCGAGCCCGGAGAAGGGCCCGCACGGCAAGCACGCCGTGTCGCTGCACGACCTCACGGACTTCACCTTGCATTCGAAGGCCCCACTGCCCTTCCAGATGGACGGCGACCACCTGGGACTGCGTACCAGCGTGACGTTCACAGGCGTACGCCGTGCACTGCGTGTGATTGTGTGAGTGGAAGGGGCGAAAGTCCTTTAACTCGAACGTTTGGGCTGGCCCCCACCCCTTAGAAGTACGGCTGTGACCTAGTCGACACCGAGGAATCAAAAAAAAGTTTCCAGAAGGGGTTGTATCCGCTGCCGAGGTTTGGGAATCTCTACATGGCGATCGGGACGGCCCGCAACATCGGCCTCCACTGAGAGCCAGAACCCCTCCTCACCACAACAGGACCACATCCAGCTCATCTGGGCGTCGGACCTTCGTCTGCGGGGGGATTCGTGAAAGCGTTCACATTCACAAGCACCAGCATGTAATACCAAGGAGAGGTAGCAGCCATGGACTGGCGTCACAACGCCGTTTGTCGTGAGGAAGACCCCGAGCTGTTCTTCCCCATCGGCAACACCGGTCCTGCGCTGCTGCAGATCGAGGAAGCCAAGGCCGTCTGCCGTCGCTGCCCCGTCATGGAGCAGTGCCTGCAGTGGGCGCTCGAGTCCGGCCAGGACTCAGGCGTCTGGGGTGGCCTCAGCGAGGACGAGCGCCGCGCAATGAAGCGCCGCGCCGCTCGCAACCGGGCGCGTAACGCCAGCGCCTGACCGACGCCCCCCCCACAAAGCCTCAGCCCGGCGGCGCGTACAGAGCGTACGCACAGCCCCGCCTTCGAGTCGCAGCGCGCAGTACCCCCGAAGCGCATCGCACCGTGAGCATCACGCAGTGGGCCCGGACCGTTACCACGGTCCGGGCCCACTGCTGTGTGGTGACACGACGCGGCGACCGCCGCGCGGTCCCGCTACTTGTCGCTCTGCACGGGGATGTCGAGCAGCACCTGCGTGCCGCGCACCGGGGCCGGGACCATGCCGAACGTGCCGCCCAGCTCGCCCTCCACCAGGGTCCGCACGATCTGCAGCCCCAGATTGCCGGCCCGCTGGGGGTCGAACCCCTCGGGCAGTCCGCGCCCGTCGTCCGTCACGGTGATCAGCAGGCGGCCGTCGGACGGGGAGCCGCCGCGCACCGCGGACACCTCCACCGTGCCGTGCTCGGCCACCGTGAACGCGTGCTCCAGCGCGTTCTGCAGCACCTCGGTGAGCACCATCGAGAGCGGGGTGGCCACCTCCGCGTCGAGAATCCCGAAGCGCCCCGTACGGCGGCAGGTGACCTTTCCGGGCGAGATCTCGGCGACCATCGCGATCACCCGGTCGGCGATCTCGTCGAACTCGACCCGCTCGTCCAGATTCTGGGACAGCGTCTCATGGACGATGGCGATCGAACCCACGCGCCGTACGGCCTCGTTGAGCGCCTCACGGCCCCGCTCCGAGTCCATCCGGCGCGCCTGGAGGCGCAACAGGGCGGCCACGGTCTGGAGGTTGTTCTTCACCCGGTGGTGGATCTCCCGGATGGTGGCGTCCTTGGTGATCAATTCCCGCTCGCGGCGCCGCAGTTCCGTGACGTCGCGGAGCAGCACCAGTGAACCGATGCGCACTCCCTTGGGCTTGAGCGGAATCGCACGCAACTGGATGACCCCGCCCGCGCCCTCGACCTCGAACTCCCGGGGCGCGTACCCGCTCGCCACCTTGACCAGGGCCTCGTCCACCGGGCCGCGCGACGGCGCGAGTTCCGCGGTCGTCGCACCGAGGTTGTGGCCGACCAGGTCCGAGGCGAGGCCGAGCCGGTGATAGGCGGAGAGGCCGTTGGGGCTGGCGTACTGCACGACACCGTCGGCGTCGAGCCTGATCAGCCCGTCGCCGACGCGCGGCGACGCGTCCATGTCGACCTGCTGCCCGGGGAACGGGAAGGACCCGGCGGCGATCATCTGGGCCAGGTCGGAGGCGGACTGGAGGTAGGTGAGCTCCAGCCTGGAGGGCGTGCGCACGGTGAGGAGGTTGGTGTTGCGGGCGATGACCCCGAGGACCCTCCCCTCCCGCCGTACGGGGATCGACTCGACCCGGACGGGCACCTCCTCCCGCCACTCCGGATCCCCCTCCCGCACGATGCGCCCCTCGTCGAGGGCGGCGTCGAGCAGCGGCCGGCGGCCGCGCGGCACGAGATGGCCGACCATGTCGTCCTGGTAGGAGGTGGGGCCGGTGTTCGGCCGCATCTGCGCCACGGACACGTAGCGGGTCCCGTCGCGGGTGGGCACCCACAGGACGAGGTCGGCGAAGGACAGGTCGGAGAGCAGCTGCCACTCCGAGACCAGCAGGTGGAGCCACTCGAGGTCTTTGTCACTCAGGGCTGTGTGCTGACGGACGAGGTCGTTCATGGAGGGCACATGTGCGAGCGTACCCGTGGAGGGGAAGAGGTTCCGAACCGATCGGCCCGCGGATACGTGACACTGTGAGGGTGCGGCCCGGGCGGAAGAATGTCCGTGCCCATGGATGGACAGGGCCTATTGGTCTAGTCCACAATGCACCACGTGAGGGTACGACAGGCAGGACGAGTCCCCTTGCGCGACAGACCTCCGCTCTCCCCGCACAGGAGAGCGGACCGAGGTATCCGGCACTCTCTGCCCTGACTGCGCCGGTGCCTCCAGTGGCCGGAGGCACCGCACACCGCCGGCCAGGTAGCTCCGGGCTGCGGTGCCGGACGGGCTGAGGGTCCCGTCCCGGCGCCGCGGCCCGCGGGTGTTTCCGGGGGCGTTCGCCTCGCGGACAGCGGCGCCTCCCCTTCAGGGACGGGGCCCTCCGCCGACAGGGCGACAACCATCGACGCACACGCGACCGGTTCACCTCCGGGCCGCGTCGTTCTGCTAGATTGGATCCTCGATTGGTCTATACCACATGACGCCACTCTTCAGATCGGCAGGCACAGCGTGGAAGTTGTCATCGTCCCGGACGCCACGGCAGGCGGCGAACTCATCGCGGAGGCCATCGCGGCCCTGCTGAGCCGCAAGCCCGACGCCCTGCTCGGCGTTGCCACCGGCTCGACCCCGCTGCCCATCTACCAGGCCCTGACGGCGAAGGTCCGCTCCGGCGCCGTGGACGCCTCGCGCGCCCGCATCTGCCAGCTCGACGAGTACGTCGGGCTGCCCGCCGGCCACCCCGAGTCGTACCGCTCGGTCGTCCTGCGCGAGGTCATCGAGCCGCTCGGCCTGTCCGAGAAGTCCTTCATGGGTCCCGACGGCACCGCAGACGACGTCCAGGCGGCCTGCGAGGCGTACGACAAGGCGCTCACCGAGGCGGGCGGCGTGGACCTCCAGCTGCTCGGCATCGGGACCGACGGACACATCGGCTTCAACGAACCGTGCTCCTCGCTCGCCTCCCGCACCCGCATCAAGACGCTGACCGAGCAGACGCGGATCGACAACGCGCGCTTCTTCGACGACGACATCGACCAGGTGCCCCGGCACGTCATCACCCAGGGCATCGGCACGATCCTGGAGTCCCGCCACCCCGTCCTGCTGGCCACCGGCGAGGGCAAGGCCGACGCCGTGGCCCGGACCGTCGAGGGCCCCGTCGCCTCGGTCGTACCGGCCTCGGCGCTGCAGCTGCACCAGCACGCCACCGTGGTGGTCGACGAGGCGGCCGCGTCGAAGCTGAAACTGGCGGACTACTTCCGCGCCACCTATGCGGCCAAGCCGCGGTGGCAGGGCCTGTAGAGCTCCCCGCGCACGAGGGCCGGGCACCTGTGACGGTGACCCGGCCCTCGTGCTCCGCCCTCCGGCACTCAGGAGGGCGTGCCCGTGATCGCCTCCGCGGCCGCGACCCCGCACACCCGTGCCGCGCCGTGGGTGGCGATGTGCAGCACACCCCGGGGCGGTGCCACCGGCAGGCCCATCTCGACCACGATGGTGTCGGGACGTACCGCCAGCACGGCGTCCAGCGCCTCGCTCATCCACACGTGCCGGTGGGCGTCGCGGACGACGGCGACGATGCGCCGCTCCCCTGCCGCCCTCAGCACCTCGGCAGCCGGTGACGGGCTCCCGCTCCGGTAGGTGTCCGTCTCCGTGCCGGGCAGTATCCGGGCCAGCTCGGCCGCGAGGCCCCAAGGCGTCTCGTCGCCGACCGCGATGTTGGCGACCGGGGTGAAGGCCGCGACGTACGCGGGCTCGCGCAGCGGTTCGGAGGTGCCCGTGACCGTCACGGCCCGGCGCGCCGCCACCAGTCCGACGCCGGCTCCGGCGCCGGGCGCGGTCCCCTCCTGCATGTCCGCGCCCGGCTCCGAGGCAGCCCCCCTGGCCCTCTGCGTCCAGGACGCGAGGGCCCGTACACGTGCGGCCGCGTCGGCCAGCCGCTCCTCGGGCAGTTCACCGGTCCGCACCGCCGCCACCAGCGCGTCGCGCAGCCGCAGCACGGTGTCCTCGTCGGCCAGACCGCCGCCGACACAGATGGCGTCGGCGCCCGCGGCGATGGCGAGGACGGATCCGCGCTCGATGCCGTACGTGCCGGCGATGGCCTCCATCTCCATGCCGTCGGTGACGATCAGCCCGTCGTAGCCCAGCTCCTTGCGCAGCAGACCGGTGAGGATCCGCGGGCTCAGAGTGGCGGGCCGGGTCGGATCGAGTGCAGGCAGCAGGATATGTGCACTCATCACTGATTTGGAACCCGCCGCGATGGCCGCCCGGAAGGGCACCAGCTCACGGGCGTGCAGGGTGTCCAGGTCCACATCGATGCGGGGCAGCGAGTGATGGGAGTCGACCGCCGTGTCGCCGTGCCCCGGGAAGTGCTTGGTGCACGCGGCGACACCGGCGGCCTGGAGGCCCTCGACGTACGCCGCGGTGTGGCGGGCGACGAGTCCGGTGTCGGCGCCGAAGGAGCGTACGCCGATGACCGGGTTGCCCGGATCGGAGTTGACGTCCGCGGACGGCGCCCAGTTGAGGTTGACCCCGCACTCGGCGAGCCGGCGGCCGAGCTCCCGGGCCACGGCCCTGGTCAGGTCGACGTCGTCGACGGCGCCGAGAGCGAGGTTGCCGGGGAAGGACGAGCCGCTGCGGACCTCCAGCCGGGTGACGTCGCCGCCCTCCTCGTCTATCGCGACGAGTACGTCGTCCCGCTCGGCCCGCAGCCGGGCGGTGAGCGCGGCGAGCTGCTCGGGTGAGTGGATGTTCCGGCCGAACAGCCCGACGGAGGCCAGGCCTTCGCCGACCCTGCGCAGGAGCCAGTCGGGGGCGTCCGTGCCGGTGAAGCCGGGCTGGAGCACGGCGAGGGCGTCGCGGGTGACGGTGTCCGTGGTGGATACGAGGGTGGTCATGAGGCTGCGTTATCCCTTCACGGCGCCGGAGGTGAGCCCGGTGGCCATCTTTCCCTGGATGATCATGAAGAAGATGACGACCGGGATGGAGATGAGCGTGGAGGCCGCCATCAGCGCGCCGTAGTCCGTACCGCGTTCCGTCGTGAAGGTCATCAGCCACACGTTGAGCGTGTACTTGGAGTTGTCGTTGATCAGGATGTACGCGAAGAGGTACTCGTTCCACGCGTTGACCAGGGCGAAGATGGACGCGGCCGCGAGCCCCGGCGCCAGCAGCGGGAAGATGACCCGGCGGAACGCCCCCATGCGGGTACAGCCGTCCACCATCGCGGACTCCTCGAGCTCCACGGGGATGTTGATCACGAACCCGCGGATCATGATGGTCGCGAAGGGCAGCGTGGAGACCAGGTAGACGACGATGAGTCCCCAGTACTCGTCGATGCCTCCCATCGCGTTGAGCTGGAGGTAGATCGGGATGAGCATCGCGGTCGGCGGCAGCATCTGGACGAGGATCATGACCATCATCAGCGCCTTCCGCCCGAAGAAGCGGAAGCGCCCGATGGCGAGCGCCGCGAGGGTGGCGATGATCATTCCGCCGAGGACGGCGGTGATTGAGACAATGAGGCTCGACTGGATCGCCGTCGCGAAGTTGTCCTGCTTCACGGCGCGCGCGAAGTTGTCGAAGGTCAGCGAGGACGGCCACAGGGTCTGGTCGTAGGACCTGATCTCGTGGTTGGGGCGCAGCGAACTGACGATCAGCCAGTAGACGGGGAAGGCCATGAGCCCGGCCGTGACCAGCGCCAGGATGTTGTAGCCGAGGCGGTTCCTCCTGCGGTCGGGCCGCAGGACCTGGGCCGGTGCGTTCGTGGGTGCGGAGGCGCTCATTCGACCTCTCCCGTCTTGATCAGCTGGCGCAGGTAGTACACGGCGACGCCGGAGAGCATCAGGACGGTGATCAGTGCGATCGCGCTGCCCTGGCTGAAGGAGGTGGACTCGAACGCCTTGGAGAAGGAGTAGAGGCCGAGGGTCTCGTACTCGGGCTCCGGCTTGTTGCCGCGCAGCAGCCAGATCTGGCCGAACACGTTGAAGTCCCAGATGACCGAGAGCGTGGCGACCATCGTGAAGACCGGCTTGATGACGGGCCAGGTCACGTAGCGGTAGACGCCGAACGCGGAGGCGCCGTCCAGGGCTGCCGCCTCCTCCAGTTCCTTGGGGACCTGGGTGAGGGCCGCGTACATCGTGATCACGACGAACGGGATGGCGCCCCAGACCACCAGGAGCGTGATGATGCCGAAGCCCTGCCAGGGGTCGAGGAACCAGTTGTGGCCCAGCCACCGGTCCTCGTTGCCCGTGATGTCGGCGAGCAGCGTGTTGATCAGGCCGTAGTCGGAGTCGGAGAGCCAGCGGAAGACCGACGCGGCGACCATGAGCGGCATGGACCAGGCGGCGATCAGCGCCACCGTGAGGACGATCCGCACCCAGGTGGAGACCCTCAGCATCATCAGGGCGATCAGCAGGCCGATGCCCATGGTCAGCACGACGCATATGGTCATGAAGACGACCGTGCGGCCGACGACCGACCAGAACTCGGGGTCGCCGAGGATGTTGGTGAACTGCTCGAAGCCGACCCACGGGGTCTCGCCGTTGCCCCAGAGGGCCGCCCGTCCCAGGTCCTGGAAGGACATGATCACGGTCTTGATCAACGGGTAGACGTAGACGGCGGCGATCGCCAGGATCGCCGGCAGGATCAGGAGGTAGGGGAGGAGTTCCCCCTTCTTCCGCCGCTTCTTGGGGCGTGGCCCGGCGGCTCCCTGCTCGGAGGGCGAGGTCCCGGTCTTCTCCGGGGCACGCGGTACGGGGACCGGTGGACCGGCGGCCTTGGTGTCGGCAGCAGTCACGTGACTGACCTTCCATCGGGATTCCGGGGATCTGCACCCGGGAATCACGGCGTTCTACCTGAGAAAAGGGAGGCGGGGGCCCGGTGTCGGCCGGACCCCCGCCTGGAGAGCCGAAGCCCGGGGACTACTTGTTGATCAGCTCGTTGATCTTGGCGTCGGCCTTCTTGGCGGCGTCGGCCACCGAGGTGCCCTTGAGGATCTCCAGGAGCATGTTCTCCAGGACCTCCTCCTTCTCGATGGAGGTCCAGCCCGGCGCGATCGGCGTGAACCAGGCGTCCGGCACGGCGTTGGCGACGGCGGCCGTCTCCGGCTTGGTCTTCAGCGGCTCGAGCTGCTTCTCGTTGTTCGGAAGGATGTTCTTGGAGGTGAGCACCTCCTGCGACTTCTCACTGGTGAAGAGGGAGACCCACTCCTCGCCCAGGTCGGTGACCTTCGACTTGGCGGTCACCGCGAGGTCCGAACCGCCGATGAAGGACGGGAGGGCCTTGCCGTTCGGGCCGGGCATACCGGCCGTGCCGATCTTGCCCTCGAGCTTCGGGTTGCCGTTGTTGGCGCCGTCGACGACGGAGCCGGCCTCCCAGCCGTTGCCGTACAGGACGGCGGCCTTCTCGTTGGCCATGACGTTGGCGTGGTCCTGCTCGTCCTTCGTCTGGTCGGCCTTGTTGTACTTCTTGACCAGGTTGACGAAGTGCTCGATGCCCTTCTGGGACTCGGGCGAGGAGAGGTTGCCCTTCCACTCCTTCGCACCCTCGTCGTACTCGGCGATGGAACCGCCGTAGCCCGCGACGTAGGACATGGCCGCGTACCAGTAACGTCCCGGCAGGTAGAGGGACGAGAAGCGCTTGTCCTTCTTGTTGTACTCCGCCGAGACCTTGTCGAGTGCGGTGAGCATCTCGGCCTCGGTCTCCGGGAGGACGTCGCTGCCGGTGCCCTTCTTGAGCATGTCCTTGTTGTAGATCGCGACACGGGCGCCCGCGTAGTAGGGCACGCAGAACTGCTTGCCCTCGAAGGTGCAGGTGTCCTTGAGGCCCTTGATCCAGGTGTCCGAGTTGTCGTACTTCTCGGGGTCGATCTCGGCCAGGGCGCCGTTGAGGATGTACTGCATCGTCTCGGTGTTGCCGAGCTCGACGACATCCGGGAACTTGTCGCCACCGAGGGCCGTGTCGAGCTTCTTGGCCTTGTCCGCCCACTGCTGGTACTGGACGTTGACCTTGACCTTCGGGTATTTCTTGTTGAACTGCGCGTTGACGTCCTTGACCAGCTCCGGCCAGGTGCTCTGCGCGTCGACCATCAGCCAGACCGTCAGGCTCTCGGTGCGGTCCTTCGGGTCCTTCGAGGCGTTGTCGTCACTGTCCCCACCACACGCCGCGATTCCGGTCATCATCGCTGCGACGCCTACTGCCGCAATGAGCTTGCGCTTCATGCCACACCCTCCTCAGGGATACCAGCAACCCCCCGCCCACCGCGAAGACGTACGCCTGGCGCTACCTGTGGGGCTGGGACCTGGTCTTTAATGGTTTAGACCAGTACCGGGAGCTTGGCCTAGACCTTTAGGGGTGTCAAGGGTGTATAAGAAGTGCACTCGCGTCCGTTATCGGACCGACACCTGAGGGAGGGCGACGACCCGTGACCGGACCGTGCCACCATGTGAGCCGCGACAGACGGAGGAGCCGGTGACGGCAGCAACGCAGCAGTCGGGAAGGCGGGCCATGGGCGCCGACGGGGGCAGAGTGACGAGCGAGACCGGTGCGGGTGCGCGCACCGCACGCGTCCCGAAGTACTACCGGCTCAAGCGCCACCTCCTCGAGATGACGGACACCATGCCGCCCGGCACCCCGGTGCCGCCCGAGCGGACCCTGGCCGCGGAGTTCGACACCTCGCGCACCACCGTCCGCCAGGCCCTCCAGGAACTGGTGGTCGAGGGCCGGCTGGAGCGCATCCAGGGCAAGGGCACCTTCGTCGCCAAGCCGAAGGTCTCCCAGGCGCTGCAACTCACCTCGTACACCGAGGACATGCGGGCCCAGGGACTGGAACCCACTTCCCAGCTGCTGGACATCGGCTACGTCACGGCGGACGACACGCTCGCCGGGCTGCTGGACATCACGACGGGCGGGCGGGTGCTGCGGATCGAACGGCTCCGGCTCGCCAGCGGTGAACCGATGGCCATCGAGACCACCCACCTCTCGGCCAAACGCTTCCCCGCGCTGCGCCGTTCACTGGTGAAGTACACCTCGCTCTACACCGCCCTGGCCGAGGTGTACGACGTGCGGCTCGCCGAGGCCGAGGAGACCATCGAGACCTCGCTCGCCACGCCGCGCGAGGCCGGGCTGCTCGGCACGGACGTCGGCCTTCCGATGCTCATGCTGTCCAGGCACTCGATCGACGGGGACGGCGAACCGGTGGAGTGGGTGCGTTCGGTCTACCGGGGTGACCGGTACAAGTTCGTGGCCCGCCTGAAGCGTCCCACTGACTGAGGGCCTTCCGAGGTCCCCGCGCCCCTGATCCCCCCGCGTCCGCGGGGGGATCAGTCATTTCAGGCGACACCGGACCGTTGCAGGACCGCAATGCGGACGGGGGGTGACGGTGGGCGGAGCTCTCGCCTAGATTTCTGGCGCATTGCACCAGGTGATCAGCGAGGGGACGGAGTCGCCACATGCCAGAAGAAACCGATGCGAAACCACCGACGGTGACACCCATGAGGGTGGTCATCGCGGTGTGCCTGATAGCCCCGTTCGTGGCGATGCTCTGGGTCAGTTCGTACGCGAAGGTCGAACCGACCTTCATCGGCATCCCGTTCTTCTACTGGTACCAGATGCTCTGGGTGCTCATCTCCACCGCTCTCACCATGATCGCGTACAAGCTGTGGCAGCGTGACCAGCGCTCCCGCAAGGGGGGTGCGTCCGCATGAAGGACGGCGTGAACGGCGTAGCACTCGCCGTATTCATCTTCTTCTTCCTGGCCGTCACGATCATCGGCTTCATGGCCTCGCGCTGGCGCAAGGCCGAGAACGAGGCCAGCCTCGACGAATGGGGGCTGGGCGGACGGTCGTTCGGCACCTGGGTGACCTGGTTCCTGCTCGGCGGCGACCTCTACACGGCGTACACGTTCGTCGCCGTGCCCGCGGCGATCTACGCGGCAGGCGCGGCCGGATTCTTCGCCGTCCCGTACACGATCCTCGTCTACCCGCTGATCTTCACCTTCCTGCCGCGCCTGTGGTCGGTCTCGCACAAGCACGGCTACGTCACCACCTCGGACTTCGTCCGCGGCCGCTTCGGCTCGAAGGGGCTCTCGCTGGCGGTCGCCCTCACCGGCATCCTCGCCACGATGCCGTACATCGCGCTCCAGCTGGTCGGCATCCAGGCCGTGCTGGACGTCATGGGCGTCGGTGGCGGCGAGACCACGCACTGGTTCATCAAGGACCTGCCGCTGCTGATCGCGTTCGCCGTCCTCGCGGCGTACACCTACTCCTCGGGTCTGCGCGCGCCGGCGCTCATCGCGTTCGTCAAGGACGGCCTGATCTACCTGGTCATCGCCGTGGCGATCATCTACATCCCCATCAAGCTCGGCGGGTTCGACGACATCTTCGCCAAGGCGAGCGAGGCGTTCGCGCAGCCGAACCCGGCGACGGGCCAGCCGCGCGGTTCGCTGGTGCCCGGCGACATGGGGCAGTGGGGCTACGCCACGCTGGCCCTGGGTTCGGCGCTGGCCCTCTTCATGTACCCGCACTCGATCACGGCGACGCTCTCCAGCCGCAGCCGTGAGGTGATCCGGCGCAACACCACGATCCTTCCGCTGTACTCGCTGATGCTGGGCCTGCTGGCGCTGCTCGGATTCATGGCGATCGCCGCCGGGATCAAGGTGGACAACGGACAGCTCGCCATCCCCCAGCTGTTCGAGACGATGTTCCCCGACTGGTTCGCGGGCGTGGCCTTCGCCGCGATCGGCATCGGTGCCCTGGTGCCGGCCGCGATCATGTCGATCGCCGCGGCGAACCTCTTCACCCGCAACATCTACAAGGACTTCATCAAGCCCGACGCGACCCCCGCCCAGGAGACCAGGGTCTCCAAGCTGGTCTCGCTCTTCGTCAAGGTCGGCGCCCTCCTCTTCGTCCTCACCATGGACAAGACGGTCGCGATCAACTTCCAGCTGCTGGGCGGCATCTGGATCCTCCAGACGATGCCCGCCCTGGTGGGTGGCCTGTTCACCCGCTGGTTCCACCGCTGGGCCCTGATCGCGGGCTGGGCGGTCGGCATGCTCTACGGCACGGTGGCCGCGTACGGCGTCGCCAGCCCGACCCAGAAGCACTTCGGCGGGTCCTCGAAGGAGATCCCGGGCATCGGCGAGATCGGTTACATCGGTCTCACCGCGTTCGTGCTGAACCTCGTCGTCGTGGTCGTGCTGACCTTCGTCCTCAACGCGATGAAGGCCCCGGCCGGTGTGGACGAGACCTCTCCGTCCGACTACACGGCGGACGTCGGCGACCCGGGCGTGAAGGCCGAGCTCCCGCCGGCCACGGCGGGCGCCCCGGGCGGTCACTGACCCTCACAGCAGTCACGGAACGTCGCCGCCCCGGCAGGGCCCGCCCTGCCGGGGCGGCTTCGTGTCCGGGGCCCGACGGGAGGCCCGGTCCGGAAACCGGGGCGCGCCGGGCGCGCGGCCTGCGGCAGACTGCCGCCCATGGACGTATCGATCAGGCAGGCCCGGCCCGCTGAGTTCGAGGAGCTGGGCGAGCTCACCGCCCAGGCGTATCTGGGCGACGGGCTCCTGGACCTCGGCGCCGACGACCCCTACCTGGAACAGCTGCGCGCGGTGGGGCGGCGGGCGGCCGAGGCCGAGGTGCTGGTCGCGCTGGACGCCGACGGCCGGCTGCTGGGCGGCGTCACCTACGTCGCACCCGGCAGCCCGTGGGCGGACATCGCCGGGGAGGACGAGGCCGAGTTCCGGATGCTGGCCGTCTCCCCCGAGGCCCGTGGGCGGGGTGCCGGCGAGGCGCTCGTACGGGCCTGCGTCGACCGGGCCCGAGCTGCCGAAGGGCTCTCCGGGCTCGTCCTGTCGACGCAGCGGTCCATGCCGGGGGCCCACCGCCTCTACCGGCGCCTGGGCTTCGTACGGACCCCTGAGCGGGACTGGTGCCCTCTGCCGGACCTTCCACTCCTGACATTCCGGCTGGAGCTCTGACGTAGCGCCGACACAACATGTGGGGGCTTCTTCAATCAGGAGCCCCCACATGTATGCTCGACCTCGCTGTCGCCGCAGGGGAATCCGGTGCGAATCCGGAACTGTCCCGCAACGGTGTGATCGGTGTGCTTTTCCGCACCCCGAAGTCCGAAGACCTGTCGACAGTGCGTCCGGTTCGACCGAACCGGACGCCGAGACGTCCGGGCCCCGCGGAGGGCCGGTGGACGCCGTGCACCGCGCTGCCCCTCCCCGGGCGCGGCCGTGCCCGGCTGCCCCGCTCCCGCAGGCCCTGAGCCGAGCGAGGGATAGCCCCAGTGACCATCGCGCCAGCCGACCCGGTTTCAGCCACGGAATCCGAAGGCCGCACGACCGACGCGCCCGGGACCGCACTGCTGCGGACCCTGACCGGCCTCACCGCCGATCTGCCCGACACCGACCCCGGGCGGGTCGCCGCCGCCGCGCTGCGCGGCCGCAACGCCCGGTCGGACGAGGCAGAGCTGCGCTCGCTGGCCACCGAGGCCGCCGCCGGCCTGATCTCCGAGGACCCGGCCTACTCCCGGCTCGCCGCCCGGCTGCTCACCCGGGCCATCGCCGACGAGGCGGCCGGCCAGGGCGCTGTCTCCTTCTCGGCATCGGTCGCCGTCGGGCATCGCGAGGGGCTGATCGCGGACCGTACGGCCGAGTTCGTCACGCTGCACGCCGCCGCCCTCGACGCGCTGGTCGACCGGGCGCTCGCCGACGGCGCCGACGACCGCTTCGGCTACTTCGGGCTGCGGACCCTGCACAGCCGCTACCTGTTGCGCCACCCGCTCACCCGCCAGGTCGTCGAGACCCCGCAGCACTTCATGCTGCGCGTCGCCGCCGGACTCGCCGAGGGCACCTCCGAGCGCGCCCTCGAGGAAGTGGCCGCGCTGTACGGCCTGATGAACAGGCTCGACTACCTGCCCTCCTCCCCCACCCTCTTCAACTCCGGCACCCGTCACCCGCAGATGTCGTCCTGCTACCTGCTGGACTCGCCGCTGGACGAGCTCGACTCGATCTACGACCGCTACCACCAGGTGGCGCGCCTCTCCAAGCACGCGGGCGGCATCGGACTCTCGTACTCCCGTATCCGCGCCCGGGGTTCACTCATCCGTGGCACCAACGGGCACTCCAACGGCATCGTCCCGTTCCTGAAGACGCTGGACGCCTCGGTCGCCGCGGTCAACCAGGGCGGCCGGCGCAAGGGCGCCGCCGCCGTCTACCTGGAGACCTGGCACGCGGACATCGAGGAGTTCTTGGAGCTGCGCGACAACACCGGCGAGGACCAGCGGCGTACGCACAACCTCAACCTGGCGCACTGGATCCCGGACGAGTTCATGCGCCGCGTCGACGCGGACACGGAGTGGTCGCTGTTCTCCCCGGCCGACGCCCCCGAGCTCGTGGACCTGTGGGGCGACGAGTTCGACGCCGCGTACCGTGCCGCCGAGGCCAAGGGGCTGGCCCGCAAGACCATGCCGGCGCGTGAGCTGTACGGCCGCATGATGCGCACCCTCGCGCAGACCGGCCAGGGCTGGATGACGTTCAAGGACGCCTCCAACCGCACGGCGAACCAGACCGCCGAGCCGGGCCGCGTCGTCCACTCCTCGAATCTCTGCACCGAGATCCTGGAGGTCACCGACGACGGTGAGACGGCCGTCTGCAACCTGGGCTCGGTCAACCTCGGCGCCTTCGTCACCGACGGCACCATCGACTGGGAGCGGCTGGACGCCACGGTCCGCACCGCGGTGACCTTCCTCGACCGCGTCGTGGACATCAACTTCTACCCGACCGAGCAGGCCGGCCGGTCCAACGCCCGCTGGCGCCCGGTGGGCCTGGGCGCTATGGGCCTGCAGGACGTCTTCTTCAAGCTCCGCCTGCCGTTCGACTCCCCCGAGGCCCGCGCGCTGTCCACCCGGATCTCCGAGCGGATCATGCTCGCCGCCTACGAGGCGTCCTGCGACCTCGCGGAAAGGTCAGGCCCGCTGCCCGCCTGGTCCGAGACCCGCGCCGCCCGGGGAGTGCTGCACCCGGACCACTACGACACCGAGCCGAACTGGCCGGAGCGCTGGGACGCGCTGCGTGCCCGCGTCGCGAAGACCGGGATGCGCAACTCCCTGCTGCTCGCCATCGCACCGACGGCGACGATCGCCTCGATCGCCGGGGTGTACGAGTGCATCGAGCCGCAGGTCTCCAACCTCTTCAAGCGCGAGACGCTCAGCGGGGAGTTCCTCCAGGTCAACGCCTACCTGGTGGACGAGCTGAAGAAGCTCGGCGTCTGGGACGCCCGGACCCGTGAGGCGCTCCGCGAGGCCAGCGGCTCCGTACAGGGCTTCGCCTGGATCCCCGAGGACGTGCGGGCGCTGTACCGCACGGCGTGGGAGATCCCGCAGCGCGGCCTGATCGACATGGCGGCGGCCCGTACGCCGTTCCTCGACCAGAGCCAGTCGCTGAACCTGTTCCTGGAGACGCCGACGATCGGCAAGCTCTCCTCCATGTACGCGTACGCCTGGAAGCAGGGGCTGAAGACGACGTACTACCTGCGGTCGCGTCCGGCCACCCGGATCGCGCGCGCGGCGTCCGGGACGGCCGCCGCCACCCCGATCCCCGTACAGCAGGCCTCCGCTCCCGACGCGGACGCGATCGCCTGCTCCCTCGAAAACCCCGAGTCCTGCGAGGCCTGCCAGTAATGAGCTCCCACGAGAACAAGAACCTGCTCGACCCGGGCTTCGAACTGACCCTGCGTCCCATGCGCTACCCGGACTTCTACGAACGCTACCGGGACGCGATCAAGAACACCTGGACCGTGGAGGAGGTCGACCTCCACTCCGACGTGGCCGACCTCGCCAAGCTCTCGCCCGGCGAGCAGCACATGATCGGCCGGCTGGTCGCCTTCTTCGCGACGGGCGACTCGATCGTCTCCAACAACCTGGTGCTGACGCTCTACAAGCACATCAACTCCCCCGAGGCGCGGCTGTACCTGTCGCGTCAGCTGTTCGAGGAGGCCGTGCACGTCCAGTTCTACCTGACGCTGCTCGACACCTATCTGCCCGACCCGGAGGACCGCGCGGCGGCCTTCGACGCGGTCGAGGAGATCCCCTCGATCCGCGAGAAGGCGCAGTTCTGCTTCCGGTGGATGGACTCGGTCGAGAAGATCGAGCGACTGGAGACGAAGGCCGACCGCCGGCGCTTCCTGCTCAACCTGATCTGCTTCGCCGCGTGCATCGAGGGACTGTTCTTCTACGGCGCGTTCGCGTACGTCTACTGGTTCCGCTCGCGCGGTCTGCTGCACGGTCTCGCCACGGGCACCAACTGGGTGTTCCGTGACGAGACGATGCACATGAACTTCGCCTTCGAGGTCGTGGACACCGTCCGCAAGGAGGAGCCGGACCTCTTCGACGACGAGCTCCAGCAGCAGGTCACCGACATGCTGAAGGAAGCCGTCGAGGCGGAGCTGCAGTTCGGCCGTGACCTGTGCGGCGAGGGTCTGCCGGGGATGAACACCGAGTCGATGCGCCAGTACCTGGAGTGCGTCGCCGACCAGCGCCTCACCCGGCTCGGCTTCCCCCCGCTCTACGGTTCCGAGAACCCGTTCTCGTTCATGGAGCTCCAGGGGGTGCAGGAGCTGACGAACTTCTTCGAGCGCCGCCCCTCCGCCTACCAGGTGGCCGTGGAGGGGTCCGTCGGCTTCGACGACGACTTCTAGATCCGCGCCCAGGCCCTGAGGTACGGGCGCCGCGTGGCCGTGACCGGCTGCGCGGCGCCCGCCGTTTTCGGCGGTGCGGCCTCCCTGCTCCGTTCCGCGTCCCGGAGCTCGCGGTCGATCCGGTGCTCCCGCGCCAGTCCCAGGACCGCGGGCAGCAGGACGAGGGCGAAAAGTACGGCTACGGCCAGGTAGTTCAGGAATGTGTTCATGGCTCTACTGTCGTCCCCGCAGCCGGATTCCGGCAGTGGCAGGACTGTCACACACCCTCGATTTCCTGCCACACTGGCGTCATGCTGAAGAATGTCGCCGCTCTGCTGCTCGACGATGTCCATCCGTTCGAACTCGGCGTGCTGTGCGAGGTGTTCGGCCTCGATCGCTCCGAAGACGGTCTGCCGGTCCATGACTTCGCGGTCGTCTCGGCGGAGGGTCCGGTGCTGCGGACACACGCCGGTTTCTCCATCAGCACCCCCTTCGGCCTGGACCGCCTGGAGGAGGCCGACCTCATCGCCGTACCCGCCGGGAGCCACTTCGTGGAGCGGAAGTACCCGGAGGAGGCCCTGGACGCCCTGCGCCGGGCGGTCGCACGCGGCGCGCGGGTGCTGAGCGTCTGCTCCGGCGCCTTCGTCCTCGGTGAGGCAGGCCTGCTGGACGGCCGCCGCTGCACCACCCACTGGCGGCACTCCGATGAGCTGGCACGCCGCTTCCCGAAGGCAGTCGTGGAACCGGACGTGCTCTACGTGGACGAGGGGGCGGTCATCACCTCGGCGGGCACGGCCGCGGGCATCGACGCGGCGCTGCATCTGCTCCGCCAGGCACACGGCCCCGCCGTCGCCAACGCCATCGCCCGGCGCATGGTCGTCCCGCCGCACAGGGACGGCGGCCAGGCGCAGTACATCAAGCGCCCGCTCCCCCGCACCCGGTGCGACACGGTCGGTGAGACGCTCGCCTGGATGGAGCGCCATCTCGACCAGGAGATGACCGTCGAACAGCTGGCCGCCCAGACCCACATGTCGCCCCGGACCTTCGCCCGCCGTTTCCAGCAGGAGACCGGCACCACTCCGTACCGCTGGCTGCTCCGGCAGCGTGTGCTGCTGGCCCAGCACCTGCTGGAGACCTCGGACGCGACCATGGACACGATCGCGGGGCAGACCGGCTTCGGGAACGCGGCCGCGCTGCGTCATCAGTTCGTCCGTTCGCTGGACACCACTCCGCACGCCTACCGGCGCACCTTCCGGGGGCCGTCCGGCATGACCGAGGCGGCCTGACGGAAGGGCCCCTGCCGGGTGATCACGTGATCACCCGGCAGGGGCCGGACTACCGCGGGCGCGCGATCAGATGCCGCACTGCGAGGCCGACCAGAAGTGGCTCGGTCCCTGGTTCACGTGGATGTGGTCGCCGTGCCCGGCGTACCCCGGACCGAGGATCCCGTTGAACCCGTGGTTGCGGGCCTGCTTGGCGATGGTGCACAGCGAGTGCGGTCCGGCGCCGAGGTCGACGGCGTCACCGTACAGATGGCGGCTGTTCGTGGCTCCGCCGACCGCCGCGTTGCAGGAGGTGGACCGGAAGCCGCTGGTGACGCGGAGGGGCTGGTCGCCCAGCGCGTGCCGCAGGGCCTGCAGCTTCCACATGCTGCTCAGGGCGTTGGCCTTGGCCGTTCCCGCTGCGACCGCTCCGCCTGCCCAGGTGCTGTTGCACGTGTTGAGCTCGGGGTAGGTGAAGTTGACGGGGGTGCAGTCGTCGTCCTGGAGCGCGTAGAGCTTGGACTGCGTGGCCGGTCCGGCGACACCGTCCGCGGCGAGGCCGTACGCGGACTGGAAGCGCTTGACCGCGGCCGTGGTGGCGGGCCCGTACGAGCCGTCGATGGCCAGCACGGAGTTGTACCCGGGATAGCCGGCCACCCGGATCTGGAGCTGGGTGACATCGGCGCCGGTGGCGCCGGGCGACAGGGTGCGGCTCCAGGTGTAACAGCCGTCGGCGTGTGCGGTGCCGGCCGTGACGACGGCACCTCCGATGGCGAAAGCCATGGTCATGACAAGGCCGAGCAGCATATGTGCGGTACGTCTGAGCATGGGGATCTCCCTGCACGGTGAGGCGTAGAGGTGAGGCGTGAGGACGAGCCTGGCGGACGGGTCGACGCGCGTCAACTACGCCCGGGAGAACACCTGTCGGCGAAACCTCTCCGTCCGCCCGCACCTTTCGGCACACAACACCCGCCCCACCCGCCACGGAGAGGGCGGCACGGAGTGGGGCCCCGCCGCGGCGGGGCCCCACTCCGTGCGGAGCGATTCACTCGTTCGGGACGACCTCGTAGCGCGGCGTGCCCTCCGCCATCTGCTTCAGCGCGTCCTTGCGGTCCCGCTTGGAGAGCCGGTCGATGTACAGGTAGCCGTACAGGTGGTCCGTCTCGTGCTGGAGGCAGCGCGCGAAGTAGCCGCTGCCCCGCACCTTCACCAAGTTGCCCAGGGCGTCCTGGCCACGCACGACGGCGTAGTCGGGGCGCGCCAGCGAGGCGTACGCCGTGGGCACGGAGAGGCAGCCCTCGTTGGAGTCGTCGAGGTTGCGCTGCTCCGGCGCGAGGTCCTCCAGCACCGGGTTGCAGATCGCGCCGACGTGCCGCACCCCGTCGTCGTCAGGGCAGTCGTAGACGAAGACCTTGCGGTCCACACCGATCTGGTTCGCGGCCAGGCCGACGCCCTCCGCCGTCCGCTGGCTGGCGAACATGTCGTCGATCAGCTGCGCGAGCTCGTCGTCGAACTCCGTGACGTCTCGGCACTCCTTGTGCAGGACCGGGTTGCCCACCACCGTGATCGGGCGGGAGGTGCCGCGCTCCCGGTGCGCCGCCTCACGCGCCTCGCAGTCCTCGGTGTCCACGAGGAAGCCCTCGTCGTCCACACCGGTCTGCTCGTCCGTCTCCTGCTGCGACATGTCCGCCGTACGCCTTCCTGCAACCTGAACCCGTGAGTACCCGCACCGGAATCGGTGCCCGTACAGCCTACGGGCACCACTCAGCAGACTTCTTCCAGATCCCGCCACTCACGGCTGTCCGGGCTGTCCGCCACCCAGCCGTCCAGCAGACCGCGCACCAGCCCGGCGGGGGCCGCTATGCCGCACTCACGCTCCGGGACCCACAGGTCACCGGCGGTGCGGTGGCCCAGGGGCCCGGGGTGGCCGGGCTCGCTGTGGTCGTGCGGATCCAGGTGCTCGCCGTCGCCCTCGTCGCTCTCCATCCGGCTCTCCGAACAGGCACGGCAGAGCAGCCGTACGGAGGACGACCAGTCCTCGGCGGCGAACCCGGCATCGGAGGCGAGCTGCTCCAGGGCGTCCCGGTCCTCCTCGGTCGCGGCCTCCAGCAGGACCACCCAGGTGGGGACGGGAGAGGGCGCCCACAGCTCGATCTCGTCGAACACCGGGTACGACGGCCCGGCCGCCGTGACCCGCTCGCCGTTCGGCACCCCGTCGTGCAGCACGACCTCGCCCCAGCGTCGCCCCGAGGACGGCAGCGGGATCGACAGCACTTCCATCCGGGCCGGATCGAGCCTGCGGCCCCAGACGACCTCGGCCTCACCCTCGGGCGAGAGCCGCACGGCCGCGCTGCCCAGCTCCATGCCCGTCGGCTCGCTGTTGGCCGCCGCGTTGTGCTGGCCGCTGCCCGGCACCCTCAGCCCGTAGGCCTGCCAGGCCCGGCGTGCCAGTGGCCAGTCCTGGAGTGCGGTGGCGGCGATCCCGACGTTCCACCAGTCCGGGGCGCCCGACTCCCGGTCGAGCAGGGCGACGGCGCGCAGGCCGGCGGCCCTCGCCTGTTCCCAGTCGTGCCGGAACTTGTGCAGCAGGGCGAGATTGAACCAGGACTCGGAGAGCCAGGGCTCCAGGTCCGCCGCGCGCGTCAGCAGCGCCCCCGCGTCCTCGTACCGGCCGTCGCCGATCAGCGTGAACGCGCGGTCCGTGGCCTGCCGCCAAGAGGCGGACGGCCTATGCCGTACCTTCCCGAAGATCCTCACGATTCCCGCCTGTCCCGACTGGACACCCACGTTTTCCGCTCTCCTTCGCATCCAACCATGCCTGGCCGGACACTCGCTCATTACCCATGGGTTACCCAGCCCCGACCCGGGTCGGACCGCCCCGCGCCAGGACCCTCGCCAGCGCTTCCACCACCTGCGGCTGGTAGTCGCGGCCGGTGCCGAGCCTGAGCTGCTCCAGCGCACCCAGGGGCCCTTTCACGCCTTCCCCGCACAGGTCGTCGTACGCGTTCACCGCACGGACGATCCTCGCGGCGGTCTGCTGTTCGCGGTACGGATCGGCCTGCTGTTCCACCACCGCGGCGACCGCCGGATCCACTCCGGTCTGACGGACGACCGCCCCTCCGAGAAGGGCGATCCGGCGCTGCTCCTCGGCGGGGAGGAGGGCGGTGGCCCCGTCGGCCACGGGATCGACGAGCGAGAGCTGGCCGATGTCGTGCATCAGCGCCGCGTATTCGAGGACGGTCAGCTCGTGGCCGCCGAGCCCCAGCTCCCGCCCCACGGCGGCCGAGAGTTCGGCCACCCTGCGGGCGTGCCCGTGCGGGGTGTAGCCCGCGATCTCCGTGGACCGGGCCAGCGACGCGATGGTCTGCCGGTACGTCGTACGGACGGCGGCGTACCGCCGGTACGAGACCTGGGTCAGCAGCAGCGGTACGCACAGCACCGGCAGGGCCCACAGCCCCGCGACGGCCACCCCGAGCGCCATCACGGCGCCGGTCGCGCAGACCGCCGAGCCGATGCCGCTGAGCCTCCGGAGTTCGTCGCGCAACTGCGGCCCGTACCGACGGGACGTACCCGCCGTGAGCGCCGCGAGAACGGCGTCGCACAGGGCGCTGAGAACCAGCAGCACGAGCAGGAAGAGAGCGAAGTACGGCCCCTCGCCGAACCAGTGTTCCGACCGGCCCGCGTGGTGGAACGGCTGGAAGCACACGGCGGCGAAGGCCACTGTCAGCAAGCGACGGGCAGCCTGGTCGGGGCCAGGGCCGCTTCCGCGCGCCACGTGGGGCACGGAGGCGAGCAGCTGTGCCGCGGCGACGACGGTGACCACCTGCAGGACACCATGGGCGGTGTCCTGTCCCCCGCTGCGCCCCAGCAGCGCGTAAGCGAGTGCGCCCGCCGCCCCGAGGGGCGCGGGCTCACGCTCACCGGGCAGAGCGCCCCAGCGGGCCAGCTCACCGACGGTGACCAGGACCCCGAAGGCGAGGGCGTGGCCGGGCTCGACGACGCCGTTCCACAGGGTGTGCCCCAGCGCGGCGACCGCGAGGGCCAGTGCGCCGCCACGGACCGCGAGGACGGCCGGCGGCGGGTGGACCGGGGTCACCGGTGCCGACCCGGACGGTCCGGGGTGCCGGCGGCGGGCGCCCGTACATCCGCCCGCTGCGTAGGAAGTCCGGCCGGATCCTCGTCCGAGGTGACCGTGTTGGCCGCGGCGGACCAGCCATGGCGGTCCAGGGCTCGCGCCAGCGCCCGGACCATGCGCGGATCGAACTGGCTCCCGGCGCAGCGCCTCAGCTCCTCCACAGCCGCGGGGACGGGCCGCCCGCGCCGGTAGGAGCGCGTCGACGTCATCGCGTCGAACGCGTCCGCGACGGCGACGACCCTGGCGAACTCGGGGATCCTGTCACCCGTGAGCCCGTACGGATAGCCACTGCCGTCGAGCCGCTCGTGGTGGTGCAGGATCGCGGCACGCGCCTCGTCCAGGAAGCCGATTCCGCGGACGATCTCATGGCCGTACTCGGGATGCAGCTCGATGACGCGGCGCTCCTCGGGGGTGAGCGGCCCGTCCTTGCGCAGGACCCGGGTCGGCACGCCGAGCTTGCCGACGTCGTGCAGGATGCCGGCGAAGCGGAGGGCTTCCGTCCGGCTCTCCTCCATGCCGAGTTCGCGGGCGATCAGCTCGGAGGCGCGGCCCACCCGCTCGCTGTGGCCGCGGGTGTAGCCGTCCTTGATGTCGACCGCCTGGACGAGCGCCCTGATGGTGGCGCGGTGGGCGGCGTGCCGGCGGTGGTACTGCGCGAAGACCCAGCAGGAGATGTACATCGGCAGCAGGACGACCAGGGCGGAGAGCGGCCCGTAGGTGCTGCGCCACAGGACCGCCATCATCAGCCCCGCGAGCGCGTGAACCAGGTGCGGCCCCACGGAGCGGGCCGGCAGCCCGCGCCAGGCGTGCCTGACGGCCACGCGCTCGGCGGTGGCGATGATGCCGCCGTCCAGCGCGGCAAGCACCAGGCCGAAGACGAGCGCGGCGGCGCAGGCCGGGAGGAGGGCGTGGGGCAGGGCGGGTACGGCCCCTTCCGGGCCACCGCCGAGCGTGGCGGGGCCGCCCGATAGCGCGTAGGCCCATGAGGCCGCACCCACGGTCAGGGCGAGCTGAGCGGCCCGCCAGACACGGCGGGCCGTGACGGGCGGCCCGTCCACATGGCTCACGAGTGCGCCGGGTACGGCGACGAGGACGGCGGCGGACGGTGGCAGCAGGAACGCCGCGGCGAGCAGCAGGGGAAAGAACGATCCGGCGGTGATCGGCACGGAGCCGCCGAAGACGCGGAAGCGGCCGGGGAGTTCACAGGCGGAGTAGAGCGCGGCGAGCAGGCCGAGCGTGCCCCAGGGGGTGCCGGCCTCCGGGGACAGCGCGGGAACCGCGCCGAGCGCGGCGCAGACCACCGCGCACAGGATGTAGACGCGCGCCGCCGCCGATGTGCCGCTCACCCCTGCCACCCGCCCCCAGCCTGGTCAATGGAGGCGCCACGCTAGCGAGTTGGAGGTGGCCCAGGGCCCGAACGGGCCGGATTAGCACGTTCGGGTGACGCGACCGGGGTTCGTGCTCGGCGCACGCAGTGCGGCCGACACCAGGTGGCGGCGGCCGGACGGGCGACCGTCAGACGGAAACGGCGGCCGTCATTCGCCGTCCGGCCGCGGCCGGACGGGCGACCGTCACTCGGAGCCGACGGCCGTCATTCGGCGGCTGCGGCCGGACGTTCCGCGCCGCCCACGGCCACGTCCTGCTCGGGCACGGCCTGCCCCGAACGGATCAGGTCGATCCGTCCCATGACCTTCGAGCGCAGGTCGGCCGGGACGTCGTCCTGCCCGCAGCAGCGCTTGACCAGCTTCTTCACGGCCTGCTCCAGGCCGTACTTCTCCAGGCACGGGGAGCACTCCTCGAAGTGCACCTCGAATTTGGTGCAGTCGCCCTCGGGCATCTCCCGGTCGAGGAACTCGTAGAGATGATCGAGAACCTCTGAGCAGTCCGTCTCGTGCGGCTCTCCGCAGCTCATGAGGCCGAGCCTTTCCTGTCGTCCGACTCACCGGCTCCGGCCGGGACGAGCCCGCGCTCACGCGCGTAGTCCTCCAGCATGCCGCGCAGCTGACGGCGCCCCCGGTGCAGCCGGGACATCACCGTACCGATGGGTGTCCCCATGATGTCCGCGATCTCCTTGTAGGCAAAGCCCTCCACATCGGCGAGATACACGGCGATGCGGAACTCTTCGGGGATCGACTGCAGCGCGGACTTCACGTCGGAGTCCGGCAGGTGGTCGAGCGCCTGTGACTCCGCCGAGCGCAGCCCTGTCGACATGTGCGACTCCGCACGCGCCAGCTGCCAGTCCTCGATCTCCTCGGCGGCGCTCCGCTGGGGTTCACGCTGCTTCTTGCGGTACGAGTTGATGAAGGTATTCGTGAGGATGCGGTACATCCACGCCTTGAGGTTCGTGCCCTCACGGAACTGGTGGAAGGAGCCGTACGCCTTGGCGTACGTCTCCTGGACCAGGTCCTCGGCATCCGCGGGGTTGCGCGTCATGCGCAGCGCGGCCGAGTACATCTGGTCCAGATATCCGAGGGCGTCCCGCTCGAAGCGCGCGTTGCGCTCCGCGGTCGTCTCCTGCGCGCGGCCGTCGTCGGTCCCTGTGTCGGTCCCAGTGACCGGACCCACCTCCTCCAACGATGTGGCGGGGCCGAAACCGGACCCACTCGCATCGGAGAATAGTCGACCTTGCTTCTGCGCGGGCTGTCGATCGGCTCCGCCCGGGGCGCGCGCCGGAGTGCTCCTGGCCGCGTGAAGCACCGTCCACTCCAGCTCTGCGGCGTTCGAGCGGCTCGGGCAGATGGTCGAACCCATGCGACGGACTCCCTCTCCACGTACGACGTTGTTGTACCGACATCACCCACAACAGCCGCCTCGCACGGCGCATTCCCGGGGCTCGGCCAGGGGGCGGCGTGTGCGGGGAGCCACGTGGTCAGGAGAGACCGTCCAGCCATTCGGCCACAGCTCCGGAGAGGAGGTCCATCGCCTGATCCTGGGTCAGCGGCGCCTTCCTGGGTACGGCGAAGCCGTGATCCGCGTACGGCACCTCGACGAGCCCGTGCCCCCCGGGCGGGAACTCCTCCGGCCGCCCGAACGGGTCCCTGCCGCCCTGCACCACGAGCGCGGGGACGCCCGCGCCGAGCAGCTCGTCCGCGCGGGACTTCTCGGGCTTGCCCGGAGGATGCAGCGGAAAGCTCAGGGCGAGCACCGCGCGGGCATCGAGTTCCGCCGCCGTACGGCAGGCCACCCGGGCCCCCGCGCTGCGTCCCCCGGCGACGACGGGAAGCCCCGGGGCCGTCAGTGCGGGCCACAGCCCCCGCCAGCCGGTGTCCAGGGTCCGGGGCGCGGGCGCCAGCTTCTTCCCCGCCACCCGCCACGGCTGCTCCACCAGGGCGACGGTCACCCGGCGGCCCGGCAGTACCGCGGCCAGGGCCTGGAGGTCCCGGGCTTCGATGCCGCCGCCCGCCCCGTGGCTGACGGCGAGCACCAGACGGGCCCCCTTCGCGGGGATCCAGGTGATCCTGGCCTCTCCGGCGTCCGTGCCGACGCTCTCGGTCTTCTGCGCTGTCCCTGTAGTACGGCTCACAGCGCCCATCCTGCCGGGTCAGAAGAGCGTGCTCACCTCCGGCGCGGCCAGCTCCTCCAGGAGCTCCGGACCGTTGTTGCGGACGTTGCTGACGGCGGTGGCCACCGGATAGGCCCGCATCAGTCCGCCGGGCGGCGGCTCCAGGAGCGCCTTGAGCTCCTCGACGCCGGTGCGCGAGGGATCGAGCCAGTCGTCCCAGCGGTCCGGGGTCAGCATCAGCGGCATCCGGGGGTGGATGTCGGCGAGCGAGGCGGGCCCCTCGGCGGGGGCCACGGCGAGCGGGGCCGTCTCCGCCTCGGTGGTGATGACCGAGCACGTCACCCACCAGGCCTGCGGATGGTCGTCGGGGAGGGTCCGGTCGCGCCAGAACTCGTACAGGCCGGCCATGGCGAAGACGGAGCCGTCGGCGGGCGTCACGAAGTACGGCTGCTTGCGGGGCCGCTTCTTCTTCCCCTTCTCCTCCAGCTGCCGCTCGTCTGCTCCGGTGACCCACTCGTAGTAGCCGTCGGCGGGCAGGATGCAGCGCCTCGACACGAAGGGGCGGCGGAAGGACGGCTTCTCGTGGACGGTCTCCGCGCGGGCGTTGATCATGCGGGCGCCGCCCTCCGGCGACTTCGCCCAGGACGGCACCAGCCCCCATTTCAGGGCACGCAGCTGGCGAACCGGACGCTGGTCGTCTGCGTCCTTCACAGGACGGTCCAGGACCGCGTAGACCTCCTTGGTCGGCGCGACGTTCCAGTCGGGCTCCAGGGTCTCCGTGGGTTCCCACTTCTCCACGCCGAAGAGCCCGGTCAGATCTTCCGGCCGCCGACTCGCTGCATACCGTCCGCACATAAGTGCCAGACTGCCACGACCCACCACCCGAGTGGACGCCGATCCCTCGAGCGATTCAAGGAGCCGCCCCGCCATGGACAGCACCGAACTGGGCGATCTGTGGGATCGCGTCTTCGGGACCCAGCCCGCCCCCGAGCAGTGGCTGGTGGTCGTCACGGCCACGGCGGCGCTCGTCGCGGTGGTGCCCAACCTCATATGGCGGCTCTCGCGCAACGCGATCACCATCGCCCACGAGGGAGGGCACGGACTGGTCGCCCTGCTCACCGGGCGGCAGCTCTCCGGCATCCGGCTGCACTCGGACACCAGCGGCCTCACCGTCAGCCGCGGAAAGCCCACCGGCATCGGCATGATCCTCACCGCGGCGGCCGGCTACACGGCGCCACCGCTGCTCGGGCTGGGTGGTGCCTGGCTGCTGACCAACGGCCGGATCACGCTGCTCCTGTGGCTGGCGACCGCCCTCCTGGCGGTCATGCTGGTGATGATCCGCAACCTCTACGGGGCACTGACGGTCATCCTCACGGGTGCGACCTTCCTGCTGGTGTCCTGGCTCACCTCGGCGGACGTCCAGTCGGCGTTCGCGTACACCGTGGTCTGGTTCCTGCTGCTCGGCGGCGTGCGCCCGGCGTTCGAGCTCCAGTCCAAGCGCCGCCACGGCGGCGCACCCGACTCCGACGCCGACCAGCTCGCCCGGCTGACGCACGCGCCGGCGGCGATCTGGCTCTTCCTCTTCCACGCGGTGTCGCTCAGCTCGCTGATCGGCGGCGGACGCTGGCTCCTCGGGCTGTGAGGGCCCCCGACCGGTCGCGGGCGGAGGCCCGCTCTTACCACTCTTGTATTACGTCCTGGTTTCGGCCCATTTGCCCAGGATCTGGGTTTGCGCTGAGCCACTAAAGTAAGGGGCATGACCGAGAGTTCCGTGCACCCCGCCCTCTGGCCCGCCCCCCGAGCGACCGGGGCCGTCGACGCGACCGTCACCGTGCCCGGATCGAAGTCGGTCACCAATCGTGCCCTCGTCCTCGCCTCCCTCTCCTCGGAGCCGGGCTGGCTGCGGCGCCCGCTGCGCTCCCGCGACACCCTGCTGATGGCCCAGGCGCTCCGCGCGATGGGCGTCGGCATCGAGGAGGGCGTGGGCCCGGACGGTTCGGGCGAGGCCTGGCGGGTCATCCCCGCCGGTCTGCACGGCCCGGCCCGGGTGGACGTCGGTAACGCGGGAACGGTGATGCGTTTCCTGCCGCCCGTGGCCTGTCTCGCGGACGGTCCCGTCCACTTCGACGGGGACCCGCGGTCCTACGAGCGGCCCCTGCACGGTGTGATCGGCGCGCTGAAGTCCCTGGGAGCCCGGATCGACGACGACGGCCGGGGAACCCTGCCGCTGACCGTGCACGGCGCGGGCGCACTGGACGGCGGCGCGGTGTCCATCGACGCGTCCTCGTCCTCCCAGTTCGTCTCCGCGCTGCTGCTGTCCGCGCCCCGGTTCAACCAGGGGGTGGAGGTACGCCACACCGGCTCGGCCCTGCCGTCCATGCCCCACATCCGGATGACCGTGGACATGCTGCGTTCGGTCGGCGCCCAGGTCGACGAGCCCGAGACGGGCGGCGAGCCGAACGTCTGGCGGGTCTCCCCCTCCGCACTGCTCGGCCGCGACCTGACCGTCGAGCCCGACCTGTCCAACGCCCAGCCGTTCCTGGCCGCCGCGCTGGTGACCGGTGGGCGCGTCACGGTCCCCGACTGGCCGCTGCGGACCACCCAGCCGGGTGACGCGCTGCGCGAGATCTTCACCGCGATGGGTGGCTCGTGCGAGCTGACCGAGCGCGGCCTCACCTTCACCGGCTCTGGCACGGTCCACGGCATCGACGTCGATCTGAGCGAGGTCGGTGAGCTGACACCGGGCATCGCGGCCCTCGCCGCCCTCGCGGACTCCCCGTCCACCCTGAGCGGCGTCGCCCACCTGCGGCTGCACGAGACGGACCGGCTGGCGGCGCTCACCAAGGAGATCAACGGTCTCGGGGGCGACGTCACCGAGACCGCCGACGGCCTGCGGATCAATCCCCGCCCGCTGCACGGCGGCACCTTCCACACCTACGACGACCACCGGATGGCGACCGCGGGCGCGATCATCGGCCTCGCCGTGGCGGGGGTGGAGATCGAGAACGTCGGCACGACGGCCAAGACCCTGCCCGACTTCCCGGCCATGTGGACCGGGATGCTCGGGGAACCCTCCGGGGCCGTCGGCGTCTCGCCCGGTGCGCTCGGTGTCTCACCGGGGCGCGGGGTCTGAGGGCATGCGCCGCTACGGGAAGAACCCCGACGAGGACGACATCCGCGTCCGCCCCAACCCCAAGGGCAACCGGCCCCGCACCCACACGCGCCCCAAGCACGAGGACGCCCAGGACGGCATGGTCCTCACCGTCGACCGCGGCAGGCTCACCTGTCTCGTCGACGGCCGCGCGGTGACGGCCATGAAGGCCCGCGAGCTGGGCCGCAAGGCCGCCGTGGTCGGCGACCGGGTCTCTCTGGTGGGTGACCTCTCAGGCGAGAAGGACACCCTGGCGCGCATCGTGCGGATCGGCGCGCGCACGTCGGTGCTCCGCCGCACGGCGGACGACGACGATCCGTTCGAGCGGGTGGTCGTCGCCAACGCCGACCAGCTGGCCATCGTCACCGCGCTCGCCGATCCCGAACCCCGCCCGCGCATGATCGACCGCTGCCTGGTGGCGGCGTACGACGGCGGGCTCACCCCACTCCTGGTGCTGACCAAGTCCGATCTGGCCTCCGCGGACAAACTCCTGGAGGCCTACACCCCGCTGGGTGTCCCCTACGTCGTGACCAGTCGTGAGGAGCTCGAGAACGGCGACGCCGCCGGACGGGTCCGTGAGCTGCTGAACGACCGGGTGACCGCCTTCGTGGGGCACTCCGGGGTCGGCAAGACGACGCTGGTCAACGCCCTCGTGCCGAAGGACCGGAGGCGGACGACCGGGGTGGTCAACGCGGTGACGGGCCGCGGCAGGCACACCACCACGTCGGCGCTCGCCCTGCCGCTGCCGGACGGCCGCGGCTGGGTGGTCGACACCCCGGGCGTCAGGTCGTTCGGACTGCACCACGTCGACCCGTCGCGGGTCATCAACGCCTTCCCCGACCTTCAGCCGGGCACGGAGAACTGCCCGCGCGGCTGCACCCATGACGGCCAGGAGCCCGAGTGCGCACTGGACGCGTGGGTCACGGAGGGGCACGCCGATCCGGCGCGGCTCGACTCACTGCGGAGGCTGCTCTCGACCCGGGAGCGTCGCGAGGGCGACTGAGACACGGCGGATGCCGCCCGACTCGCGCACGTTTGCGGGCTCCCACGGTTGGTAAGGGCATAATCGCGCAAGCGAGACGAAGCGTCACCTACGTGGGAGGCACCGGACGATGGCGTGGTTGCTGGTCGTGGTCGCTGGACTGCTCGAGACCGGCTTCGCCGTGTGTCTGAAGCTTTCGCACGGATTCACCCGCCTCTGGCCGACGATCGCGTTCTGCGCGTTCGCCCTCGGCAGCTTCGGTCTGCTCACCATGGCCCTCAAGAAGCTCGACGTCGGGCCGGCGTACGCGGTGTGGACGGGCATCGGAGCCGCGGGAACCGCGATCTACGGGATGGTCTTCCTCGACGACGTGGTCTCCACGCTCAAGCTGGTGTCGATCTCGTTGGTGATCATCGGTGTGATCGGTCTGCAGCTGTCCGGTTCGGCGCACTGAGCCCTGCGGGACGGGCACGGCGGGTCCGCCGGGACCAAGGCGTACGAGAGGGCGAGACGGAACGCGATCTCGCAGGTCAGCGCGTGCTCCGCCGGGTCGCGTGGAGACGACTCGCCCTCCCGCGCGGCCAGGGCCCGGTCGCGTACGAGCCTGAGCACCTCGGAGGGCGTGGGCAGCGCCGTCCCGGTCCGCCGCCCGGCGCCAGGGCCTTTCGGTGCGGGCAGGTGGTCTCCCCGGACACCGGTGAGCAGCGCCTTGACCAGTACGTCCCCACGGGCCGCCCGGACCGTCCAGCGGGCGAGCTCCAGCGGCCCCTCTCCCCCGGTGCGGCCCAGCGCCCGTTCCACCCCGGCCAGGTAGCCGTCGGCCGCGCGCCTGATCAACGCGCGGGCCAGACCGTCCTTGCTGCCGAACTCGTTGTAGAGGGTCTGCCGGGAGACCCGTGCCCCGGCCGCCACGTCGACCATGCGCACGGATGTCCAGGGCAGCGTGCGGAGCGCCGACTGTGCGGAGTCCAGCAGGGCTTCTCGCGCTGACGGCATCGTCGCCTCCCACGCCGGGGACCTGGCCTCACCGTCGGCGCGCCCGGGGCCCCTGTCAAGGGTCCGCGCAACGCGCGCCCCGCCCCGGCGCGGGGCCGTGTAGCCCGGGCGGGTGGCTGTGGATACTGTGACGGCATGCCCGATTACCACGATGATCTGCGCCTGGCCCACGTACTGGCGGACGCCGCCGACGCGGCGACGATGGACCGGTTCAAGGCTCTGGACCTGAAGGTCGAGACCAAGCCGGACATGACCCCGGTGAGCGAGGCCGACAAACACGCGGAGGAGCTGATCCGCGGGCATCTGCACCGGGCTCGTCCGCGCGACGCGATCCTGGGCGAGGAGTACGGGATCGAGGGCAGCGGTCCACGGCGCTGGGTCGTCGACCCGATCGACGGCACCAAGAACTACGTCCGGGGCGTCCCCGTCTGGGCGACCCTGATCTCTCTGATGGAGGCGGGTGCCGACGGTTTCCAGCCGGTGGTCGGCGTGGTGTCGGCCCCCGCGCTGAACCGCCGCTGGTGGGCCGCGAAGGGGGCCGGCGCCTTCTCCGGCCGCAGTCTGACCTCCGCGACGCGGCTGCACGTGTCGAAGGTCGAGAGGATCGCGGACTCCTCGTTCGCGTACGCCTCGATGACCGGCTGGGAGGAGCAGGGCCGGCTCGACGGTTTCATGGATCTGACACGGGCCTGCTGGCGCACCCGGGGCTACGGGGACTTCTGGCCCTACATGATGGTCGCCGAGGGGTCGGTGGACATCTGCGCGGAGCCGGAGCTCTCCCTGTGGGACATGGCGGCGAACGCGATCATCGTCCAGGAGGCCGGCGGGCAGTTCACCAGCCTGGACGGGGTCTCCGGACCGGGCGGCGGCAACGCGGCGGCGTCCAACGGGCTGCTGCACCACGAGCTGCTCGGCTACCTCAACCAGCGCTACTAAGGGGCTGACCCGCAATCCCCGGCGGGCGCACGACGACAGCTACGGCACCTCGCCGCGTTGCCGGAACGCCCGAATGCATCCGGTATGCGGACGTCCCTCCGCCTTGCGATGCACCGCATCCGACGCCGCGCGCTGACCCACCCGGGATCACGGGACAGCCCTTCGCCGCGTCCGCCAGGGGCCCCGCCCGGCGGGCCGGGGGCCCGAGCCGGAGATTCGCCGACAGGGGCCGCCCGCCCCCTTGTTGGAGCCCTCTTCGGGTGCGACTCTGAGAGTCCCCCTACTTGTGAACTTGTGAATTGGCTCACGAGGGCCGCTTCGCAGATCACTTATCGAAGGAGGTGGCTCCCTAGATGCTTGTCCGTGACGCCATGAGCACCCTGGTCCTCACCATCGGCCCGGCCCATACGCTCCGTCAGGCGGCCCGGCTGATGTCGGCCCGCCGTATCGGAGCGGCCGTCGTCCACGATCCCGACACCTGCGGTCTCGGAATCATCACCGAGCGCGACATCCTCGACGCGGTCGGCGCGGGAATGGATCCCGACGTCGAGACCGCGTCCACCCACACCACCACCGACGTGGTCTTCGCCTCTCCCGCCTGGACCCTGGAGGAGGCCGCGGAGGCCATGACGCACGGCGGCTTCAGGCATCTGATCGTGCTGGACGGCGACGGCCCCGTCGGCATCGTCTCGGTACGCGACATCATCCGGTGCTGGACGCCGGCCAGGAGACAGACGGCCGGCCTGACCCGCTGACCCCGGACCCGTCCGCGACGGACGGTCCGGCCCCCGGGAACACCGGTGGGCCGGACCTCCCGGGACAACCCGGGGGATCCGGCCCACCGTCGACGACAAGGACCGCAGGGTCTCCGGCCGGTCAGGCCGGCAGACGAAGCCCGGCCTGTTCCGGCCAGGAGCCCTAACCGCGGAGGGCCTGGACCGCGGCTTCCAGCCTCTTGCCGAAGTCTCCGTCGGCCTGACGGAAGTTGTTGATCGCGCGCTCGGCGATGTCGTCGCGCGAGACCTTGGCGATGAAACCGGCGAGGTTGTCGATCAGCCGGGCCTTCTCGTCCTCGGACATCAGCCGGTAGAGGTTGCCCGCCTGCACGAAGTCGTTGTCCTCGGCATGGACCTGGGCCTCGTGGTTACCCGTGGCGCCCGTCACGGGAACGGGCTGCCAGAGCGGCCGGCCCGTCTGGGCCGGGCCGCCGAAGCTGTTGGGCTCGTAGTTCTTCGCACCCTTGTGACGGCCGTCGTAGAGGTAGCCGTCCCGGCTGTTGGTCCGCGCCTCGGTGGCGTGCGGGCGGTTCACCGGCAGGTGGTCGGCGTTGATGCCGACGCGGTAGCGGTGGGCGTCGCCGTACGCGAAGAGTCGGCCCTGGAGCATCTTGTCGGGGGACGGGCCGATACCGGGGACGAAGTGCGCCGGGCTGAAGATCGACTGCTCGACCTCGGCGAAGACGTTCTCCGGGTTCCGGTTGAGCTCCAGCTTGCCGATCTCGATCGGCGGGTAGTCCGCGTGCGGCCACACCTTGGTCAGGTCGAACGGGTTGAAGCGGTACGTGGCCGCCTCGGCCGCCGGCATGATCTGCACCTGCACGGTCCAGGACGGGAAGTCACCGCGCTCGATGGACTCGCGCAGGTCGCGCTGATGACTGTCCGGATCGACGCCGGAGAGGCGGACGGCCTCCTCCGTGGTGAGGTTCTTGATGCCCTGGTCGGTCTTGAAGTGGTACTTGACCCAGAACACCTCGCCGGCCTCGTTGTTCCACTGGAACGTGTGCGAGCCGAAGCCGTCCATGTGGCGGTAGGAGGCGGGGATGCCGCGGTCACCGAAGAGCCAGGTCACCTGATGCGTCGACTCGGGAGACAGCCCCCAGAAGTCCCAGACGTTGTCCGCCTCCTGCGAGCCGGTGTACGGATCGCGCTTCTGGGTGTGGATGAAGTCGGGGAACTTGATGGCGTCCTTGATGAAGAACACCGGGGTGTTGTTGCCGACCAGGTCGTAGTTGCCCTCTTCGGTGTAGAACTTCAGCGCCCAGCCACGCGGGTCCCTGGCCGCGTCCGCGGAGCCGAGGTTGCCCGCCACGGTGGAGAAGCGCAGGAAGGTCTCGGTCTGCTTGCCGACCTCCGAGAGGAACTTCGCCCGGGTCCACTGCGAGACGTCACGGGTCAGCGTGAAGGTGCCGTACGCACCGGCGCCGCGGGCGTGCACGACACGCTCCGGGATGCGCTCGCGGTTGAAGTGCGCGAGCTTCTCGAGAAGAGCCTGGTCCTGAACGAGAACCGGTCCACCCGGGCCAGCGGTCTCGCTGTTCTGATTGTCGGCCACCGGAGCGCCGGCCTCCGTGGTGAGCGGTCCCTGAGTCACGCGCGCCTCCTGCGTCATGTCCTGCACAGCGTCGTCCTGTGCAGCCTGTTCTCGGCCGCAGCCTGTCCTTGGCCAATTCCTCACCGATCCTACAATGGACTTTGTCCAAGTCAAGCTGCCATCTAAAGTCACACCTATTCGGGACTCGGCCTCCCCACTGTTAGGCTGGGCCCCATGAGTGACCTCTTGGAACGACTTCGTGGACGCGGCTGGCGCATGACGGCACAGCGGCGCGTGGTGGCCGAGGTTCTCGAGGGGGACCATGTTCATCTGACTGCGGATGAGGTCCACGCGAGGGCCGTCGAGCGGCTGCCCGAGATCTCCCGGGCCACCGTCTACAACACCCTGGGCGAGATGGTGTCCCTCGGAGAGGTCATCGAGGTCTCCACCGACCGCCGGGCGAAGCGGTACGACCCGAACGCCCACCGCCCCCACCACCACCTGGTGTGCGGGCGCTGCGGAGCGATCCGCGACGTACACCCGTCCGGAAACCCTCTGGCCGACCTGCCGGACGACGAGCGTTTCGGGTTCACCGTCTCGGACGTCGAGGTCACCTACCGCGGTACCTGCCCGAACTGCGCCGCCACGGTCTGACGGGCGAGGAACCCTGCCCCGCACCCCACCGGCGCTCTTCGCGCGGCACGGACCGCCTTTGCGCAGACTGTCCCGCGCGGACACTCCTGGCGTTCACGGGCCTTGCGCGGGCAGTCTTTGCGCGGGCACACGTCAGAGGCCCGGATCCTTGGAAGGATCCGGGCCTCTGACTTTCAGTAGCGGGGACAGGATTTGAACCTGCGACCTCTGGGTTATGAGCCCAGCGAGCTACCGAGCTGCTCCACCCCGCGTCGTTGTGAGTGCAACAGTACGGCACCCCCACCGACCTGAGCAAATTCATTCGCCGGACACCCGCGCGAAGCCATGAGCCGACCGGCTCCTCGTCACGCGGTGAGCTCCTGGTGCAGCGCCTCCAGCAGCCGCGCGGCCCGCTCGGCCACCTCAGCAGGCCCCAGCTCGACCGCCCGGGCACACCAGCGCTGCCCTTCGGTGAGCTCGCCCCGGCGTGCGGCGAGGAGCGCGAGACGGAGGGCAGCCCGTCCGTGCCCGTCGTTGGCGGCACGGCTCCACCACAGGGCCGCCTCGCGCTCACTGCCCTCACGGGCGAGCAGCAGGCCGAGGTTGAAGGCCCCGTTACGGCTGCCCGACTCGGCCGCCTCGCGGTACCAGCGCGCAGCGCCGGCCATGTCACCACGCGCGGCAGCGAGCATCCCGGCCCTGACCTGGGCACGGCGATGACCCTGCTCAGCCGCCCTTTCGTACCACTCCTCGCACTCGGTCTTCTCCGGCATCGGCTCTCCCAGCGCGAGAGGCCCCGGTGCCGGCTGGCGCAGGTCGAGCACGCCGGCCAGCCGGAAGGCCGCCTCGGCGCTGCCGCCGCCCGCCGCGCAGCGCAGATGGCGCTCGGCCTCCCGCTCGTCACCGTCCCGCAGCAGCGCCATGCCGACCTGGAGCGCGGCGTCGGTGTGCCCGGCCGCCGCCGCGCGCTGGTACCAGCCGAGCGCCGTGCGGTCCTCGTCCCGTCCGGCGTGCAGGATGCCGAGGTTGAAGGCGGCGTCCACGCTGCCCGCCTCCGCCGCCTTGGAGAACCAGGGCTCGGCCCCGGTCGCGTCCCCCGCCTGGAGCAGCAGCACCGCCAGCGCGTTCGCCGCCTCACGGTGCCCGGCGTACGCGGCGCGGCGGTACCACTGCTCGGCCTGCGGTATCCGGTCCTGGGCTGCGCAGAGCAGGCCGAGGTTGTACGCGCCGTTGACGTCCCCCGCGTCCATGGCGGCGCGGTACCAGCGCTCGGCGGTCTGCTGCTCACCCCTGGCCGCGTGCAGTGCGCCCAGCGCGTTGGCCGCGTTGCCGTCACCGTCCTGAGCGGCCCGGAGCCACCACACGGCCGCGCTCTCCTCGTCACCCGCGTCGCGCAGCAGGAAACCGAGGGCGCAGGCAGCCCGGGGCTCGCCGTCCTTGGCGGCGGTGAGGTACCAGCGGCCGGCCTCCTTCAGCTCACCGCGCTGCTCCAGGATCGCCCCGAGATGGAGGGCGGCACGGCGGTGACCACGCGCCGCGGCCTGGCGGTACCACTGCTCGGCCTCGCCGACCCGCCGGGAGTCGGGACCCGCGACGGGGCTGTCCCGCTTCACAGGCGTCCCGGCGTCCAGCCCCCGGCGGCCTTCGCCCACGACGCGGCCCAGGCCGAAGGCATCGTGCGCGTCACCCACGGCGGTGCGCTCGATCGTCCGCGCCAAGCGGTACGCCGCCTCCCTGTGGCCCTGCTCCGCGGCGGCGCGCAGCCAGCGCTCGGCGCCGGTGTCACCACGGTGTTCCAGCAGGTCGGCCAGTGCGTACGCGCCCAGCGCGTGCCCCTGCTCGGCGGACTGGCGCAGCCAGTACTCGGCCCCGGGCTCGTCCCCGCGCTCCCGGAAGTGCCGCCCGAGGGCGTGAGCGGCGGCCGCCGATCCGGCGACGGCGGCGATCCGCCACCACCCGGCCGCCTCGTCCGCGTATCCCCTCTGATGGAGGAGCACACCGAGATTGTTGGCGGCGGCCCGGTCCCCCTCGGCGGTGGCCGCGCGCAGGTAGGTCTCCGCGCCGTCCAGCTCCCCGCGACGCAGGAGGAGAGCGCCCAGAACGCTCATCGACGCCGTGTCACCGGCCTCAGCGGCACGCCGGTGACGCGCCTCGGTCTCGTCGGCGTGATCGGTGGTGTCCGTGGTGTCCGTACCTTCGGCGGCGTCGGCGATCTCGCCGGCGCCGGTCACATCGGTGAAGTCCGCAGTGAGGACGGCGGCCTCGCGGTCGCCGTCGGCGGTGTCAGCGGTCCCGGCAAGGGCAGCGGCGAATGCCGCATCTGCCACGTTTTCCGTCTTCCGGCCGCGTCGCTGCACAAACCGCCCTGTCTCCAACAGAGTTGCCCTGTCCCCCATAAATACCATCGTCGCACCACCTGCAACCCGCGTACACCTGGTATACCGCGGCGAGTGAGGTCTCTTCAGCGTTTTGTCGACATGCCCACAGAGAGACAAGTGAAACACGGTTGAGTTCAACTCATGCCCCGCAAACCGCACTTCACTCCGACAATTTGAAAAAAGCCTCACGGCACGACGAAGGCCCGGATCCAAAAGGATCCGGGCCTTCACCATTCAGTAGCGGGGACAGGATTTGAACCTGCGACCTCTGGGTTATGAGCCCAGCGAGCTACCGAGCTGCTCCACCCCGCGTCGTTGTGTTCAAACAGTACCACGACGCGGGGTGGACCTTTCTCAACTGCCCTGGTCGTCGCCCTCGGGCTTCTTGGCGCCCTCGGCACTCGGGGGGCTGCCGGCCCCGTCGGGCTGGGCCGCCGCGGCCCGCTCGAGAGCAGCCTGCAGGTCCGCCTGGGCCTTGCCGTAGGCCTCCCAGTCCTGCTCCTTGAGAGCCGCCTCGCCCGCCGTGTACGCCTTCTGGGCGTCCGCGATGGCCTTCTTCAGAGCGGCTTCCCCGGTGGCCGGCGGTTCGGTCGTGTCACCTGGATCGGTCGGCTCCGTCGGCGGGGTGGTCGTATCGGAACCCTCGACCCCGAAGACCGCGTTGAGCGCCTCCCCGAGGCTGTTCTCGAAGACGATCTTCGAACCGTACGAGGCGGCCACCTTGCGCAGCAGCGGGTAGTTCTGCGTGCCACCGCGCGTGTAGACCGGTTCGATGTAGAGGAAGCCTCCGTCGAGCGGCACGGTCAGCAGATTGCCGTACTCGATGTCCGAGTCGGTTCCCTTGAGGTTTCTCACGAACTCGGCGACGTCGTCGTTACCGTTGAGCTCACTCTGGACCTGACCCGGCCCCTTGACCGTACTGGTGACTCTCAACAGTCTGATCGTGCCGTAGTCCTTGCTGGCCGCGTCCGCGTCCACCGTCATGAACGCCCCGAGGTTGGGCCGCCCCTTCGGCGTGAAGGTCGTGGTCAGGGAGAACGTCTGTGCGTCCTGTCCCGGCATCTTCATGCTCAGGTAGTACGGCGGAACGGCCCCGGGTTCCTTGTTGGTGGGGTCGTCCGGAACCTGCCAGGCGTCACTGCCGCTGTAGAACTGCGCGGGGTCCTCGACGTGGTACCGCGTGAGCAGCTCCCGCTGGACCTTGAACAGGTCCTGCGGGTAGCGCAGGTGGTCCATCAGGTCCTGCGGGATGTCCGACCGTGATTCCACCGTGCCGGGGAACGCCTTGCGCCAGGTCTTGAGCACCGGGTCCTTGGTGTCCCACTCGTAGAGCTTGACCGTGCCGTCGTAGGCGTCGACGGTGGCCTTCACCGAGTTCCGGATGTAGTTGACCTGGTTCTGCTGGGCGACGACCGCGCGCTGGTTGGTGGTGAGCGAGTCGGCCGTGGTGTCACCCAGCGTCGTACGCGAGGCGTACGGGTAGCCGTTGGTGGTGGTGTACGCGTCGACGACCCACTGGATCCGCTTGCCGACGACCACCGGGTAGGCGTCGCCGTCGATGGTCAGCCAGGGGGCGACCGCCTCGACGCGCTCCTTGGGCGTGCGGTTGTAGAGGACCCGCGAACCCTCGCCGATAGCTCCCGAGTACAGGATCTGCGGCTCGCTGAAGGACACGGCGTAGGCCGCCCGGTTGAAGGCGTTGGAGAGGCTGACGCCGCTGTCGCCCTTGTAGCTCGTGGTCTTCTCGCCGTCCTCCTCGTAGTCGAGCTCCTTCTGGGGCCCGCCGACGATGGAGTACTGCTGGGTCTTCTCGCCGTAGTAGATCCGCTGCTCGTACCCCTTGTCCAGGTCGCCGGTGGTCGGCAGACCCGACTCGGTGAAGTCCGGAGAGCCCGCCGGGTTGGTGCCCGTCGTGGTGCCCCGGGCCGCGATGGCGCCGTAGCCGTGGGTGTACGTGAAGTGGTCGTTGATCCAGTTGCGCTTGGGGAGGCCCTCGAGGTTCAGCTCCCGAAGACCGATGACGGTGTCCTGCTCCTTGCCGTCGGCCCCCTTGTAGCGGTCCACGTCCAGCGTCTGGGGGAACTGGTAGTAGTTCCTCTTCTGCTGGAGCTGCTGGAAGGCCGGGGAGACGACGTTCGGGTCCATCACGCGGTAGCTGGCGGCGGTGTCGGCACTCGCCCTCAGCTTGGTGCTGTCATCGGTCGTGCTCGTGCCCGAGTAGTCGTCGACCTTCGCGTCGTCGATGTCGTAGGCGTCGCGCGTCGCGTCGATGTTCTTCTGGATGAACGGCGCTTCCTTGGCCTGCTCGTTGGGCTGGACCTGGAACTTCTGCACGATCGCCGGATACAGGCCGCCGATCAGGATCGCCGACAGCACCATCAGGCCGAAGCCGATCACCGGCAGCTGCCAGGTGCGCCGCCAGAGGGTCGCGAAGAACAGCAGCGCGCAGATCACGGCGATGCAGAACAGGATCGTCTTGGCCGGCAGGTAGGCGTTGGCGTCGACGTACCGCAGGCCCGTCCAGTTGTCCGTGGCCTTGAAGTCACTGGACTTCACGGCCAGGCCGTACCGGTCGAGCCAGTACGCCACGGCCTTCAGCGCCACGAAGATGCCGAGCAGCACGGAGAGATGACCGGTGGCCGCCCCCGTGGCCCGTGCGCCGGGGCTCGTGATCCGCAGTCCGCCGTAGAGGTAGTGGGTCAGCGCCGCCGCGATCAGCGACAGGACCACAGCGGCGAAGCCGAAGCCGAGCATGAAGCGGTACCACGGCAGGTCGAAGGCGTAGAAGGAGACGTCCAGCTTGAACTGGGGGTCCTTCTGCCCGAACGACACGCCGTTGACGTACATCAGCCAGGTACGCCACTGGCCCGACGCGGACGCGCCGGCGATCAGCCCGACGAGCGCGGTGACCGCGAGCAGCACCCACTTCTTGTACGGGGCGACGCTCATCCGGTAGCGGTCCAGGCTCTGCTGCTCCAGCGACATCGCGCTCAGCGGCGGCCGGAGCCGGTGCGCGAGCCAGATGTTCACACCGATGGCGACGGCCATCAGCAGTCCGAAGACGAGGAACAGCCCGATCTTGGTCCACAGGGTGGTGGTGAAAACTGACGAAAACGCGACCGACCTGTACCAGAGCCAGTCCGTCCAGAACCCCGCGAACATGACAAAGGCCATGGCGAGAATCGCCAGGACCCCCAATGTCATGAGCAGGGTACGGACGCGCCGGGACGGGCGGCCGACTCTGATCCGTGGCCCGGTCGGGCCTCCGCCGCGGTCCGGCATCTGGAAAGCCAACGTGCGCACCTCGAAGTTCGCGGTCGTGTGAAGCAGGCCCAGCGATCGTAGAGCCCACCTATGCAACTTACTGAGGCTTTACCTAGTTCCCGTTCCCGGGGCGGAAGGAGGCAGGATGTTGTGCATGCCCAACGTTTCCCCCTCAGGCCCTCCGATGGCCGCGAGCCCACTCACCGTCGCCGTCCTCGAAATCGACGCCTACGCGGCAGGTCTCGGCTGGGACCAGCCGGCCCGGCTGTTCGCCCTGGTCGACACCGCCCGGCTGCGTGCCCATGAACCGGGCCTCGCCGCACAGCTCGGCCTCGACGAGACCGCTTCCACGACCGCCACTCTCACCCCTGTCGAACAGGAGGAGCTCCCCGAAGGCACGGCCCTGGACGAGTTCCTCGCGACGATCGCCTGGCCCGACGCCGTCGTCGGCTGTGCCATGACCGTGGAACGCATGATGCTGCCGCCTTCCGCGGAGGCGTCCGTACCGGACGGTCTGAGCGACGCCCAGCTGACCAAGTGGGTCGCCGAGCACCCTGACCGGCAGGAGGTGCGGATGACCGTGGCGGTGCTGCGGGACGGGGCGCGGGACTCCGCCGTGCGACTGCGGGAGAAGGACTCGCCGACCGAGGTCCTGACCGGAGCGGGGCTGGTGCCCGGGCTGGCGGAGGCCCTCGCGGCCACCTTCGAGTCCTGATCTCCCCGGCGGGGGCCGGCCTCAGCCCGTCGAGCAGGCCGGCAGGCCGGCCGTGTCCCCCGCCTGGATCTTCTCCAGGGACTTCTTGGCGTCGTCGAGGGTCTTCACCTTCACCAGGGTGAGGCCGCTCGGGGTGTCGGACGCCGCGGCGGTGCAGTTGTCGTCCGGAGTCAGGAAGTACCGGGCCCCCGCGTCGCGCGCGCCGACCAGCTTCATGTTGATCCCGCCGATGGGACCGACCTTGCCGTCGTCGTCGATGGTGCCGGTGCCGGCGACGAACTCGCCGCCCGTCAGATTTCCGGGTGTCAGCTTGTCGATGATGCCGAGCGAGAACATCAGCCCGGCACTCGGGCCGCCCACATCGGCCAGCTTGATGTCGATCTCGAACGGGAAGGTGTGGTCGGTCCCGGCCTGGATTCCGACGATCGCCCGGTCCTCCGAGGGGTTCGAGGGGTCCTCCGGGGCCTTGCGAGTGGTGAGGGTGACGTCGCGTGAGCCCTTGGGCTCCTTGCCCGCCTTCTCGGCGGCGGCCGCGGTCTTGGCCGGGATGACCGTGAAGACGACGTCCTCGCCCGGCTCGTGCTTCGTCACGAGCTTCGCGACGTCCTCCGGCTTCCCGACCGCCGTGCCGTCGACGGCCTTGATCACATCACCCGCGTGGAGCGCGCCTTCGGCGGCACTGTCCTTGACGACGGTGGAGACCACCACCCGCGAGGTGACGGGGATCTTCAGCTCCTCCAGGGCGGCGACCTTGGCGCTCTCCTGGGACTGGCTGAACTCCTCGGCGTTCTCCTGCGTCGACTCCTCCTCGGTCTTGCCGTCCGGGTAGAGGGTGTCGTGGGGCACGATCACGCTGTCGTGCGCCAGCCAGCCGTAAACGGCCTCGACGATGTTCATGTCGTAGTCCGCGCCGGTGACACGAACCGTGGTCATGTTGAGGTTCCCGGACGTCGGGTACGTCTTGCGCCCACTGATGTGCAGGACCGGCTCGCCACGAGCATCGCCGAGCGTGTTCACGGTCGGCCCGGGGGACATCTCCGAATACGGCACGCGGATCAGCACGCCTGCGCAGAGCAGCGCGATCAGGATGAGGGTGGAGGCGAGCATCGTCGCGGTGCGGCGTGGCATGGAACGACAGTACGGGAACGGCCTGTCAGTGCACCGTCGGGGCCGGGCCGTACGTGGCCGGACGGCCGGGTGGCCGGAAGGACCGGGGGCATCGCGTGCGGCTCGCTGCGCGGACTGCGCCTACGGGGAGCGGGTGCGGTGCGGAGTTGGCAACTGCGTACAGCTGCGGAGTCTTCAGAGAGCCTCGGAACCGGAGTGCGACTTCTCCATCGCTTCACGGAACCTGGCGTAGCCGGCGAGTTCGGTGACGTCACCGGTCGTTCGATTGCGGGCTGCCCACCCGCCCCATATCGCCGCACCGAGAGCAGCTATAAGTGGAATCAAAAGCCAAGCGAGTGCTGCCATCACGACCTCCCTGCCCCGTGAGCGACCGCAACTGACGATCAGAAGATTAACCACTTGCAGAACCAACGCTCACGGCAGGGGTGCGGTTACGCAAATCGGGGCTGATGCCCCCTGGGTCGGTTTGCGCTCAGCAGGATCCGACCCACTCCTCCGTACCGTCGGAGAAACGCTGGTGCTTCCAGATCGGCACCTCGTGCTTGAGGTCGTCGATCAGCTTGCGGCAGGCGTCGAAGGCCTCACCCCGATGGGCGCAGGACACGGCGACCACCACCGCCAGATCGCCCACACCCAGTTCGCCCACCCGGTGGACGGCGGCCAGCGCCCGTACCGGGAACTCCGCCACCACCTTCTCGGCCACTCTGCGGAGCTCGTCGCCGGCCGTCGGATGGCAGGAGTATCCGAGGGAGCCGACGTCCTGACCGTCGTCGTGATTGCGCACCGTGCCGACGAAGAGAGCCATGCCGCCGGCGGCGTCGTCCCCGACCGCGCGGAAGATCTCGTCGACGGAGAGCGGTGTGTCACGGATGTCCAGAAGCCGGATGGGGTCCTGGGCGGCCTGCTCGCCGGGGTGGTCGTGGGTGCGTGCCATGGGGCCATCGTGCCGCACCGTACCGACATCTCGGAATAGCCTTTTCGACCGGTGGCACGCCTGCCCCCTTGGAGCCTCCTACCAGACGGGACGATCGGGCCCCGCCCGCCTAGAAGCGACGGCGGGCCTTGCGGGCCCGTCGGACCAGCGCCGCCGTGCCGAGCAACGCGACCGTCGCCCCCGCTGCACCCGCCGCGGTGGCGTCCTTGCGGCCGAGTCGCCGGCCTGCGACCGTGTGGCGCCCCTCCACCTCTTCCAGGAGCGCGGCCAGGACCTCCTCGTTGGTCCACCGGGGGCGCCATCCCGCGTCATGGAGCCGGCTCACACTGACCACCCAGGGGTGCATGGTGTAAGCGAGGTCGCCCGCGGGGGACGGCGTGAGACCGATCCGGTGCAGCCGGGCCGCGGCACCGAGAGCGACAGCGGACGGCAGCTCCATACGGCGCACACCGGAGAGCTCCTCCACCTCCTCCTGTTCCAGCCAGCCGTCACAGCCGACCGCGAACTCCCCCTCGATCTTTTCGAGAGCCGCGTACTCCAGTGCGCTCACCAGGTCGTCGACGTGGCAGAACTGCCAGGCCGGGCGTGAGCCGGCGACGACGAGGAGCCTGGGGGACTCGAAGTACCGGGTGAGCGCCGTGTCCGTGCCGCCGACCAGGACCGTGGGACGCACCACCGTGACGTTGAGGCCGGGGTGGGCGCGGGGGGCGCGGCGGCCGAGCCTTTCGATCTCCAGCAGGTCTCCGACACCGGTGGCCTCAGCGGTGGCCCGCAGTTCCGCGTCCTCGGAGAGGGGGACGTCGTTGTCGGGCAGCGCGCCGTAGACCATCGCCGAGGTGCACAGCACCACCCGATGGACGCCCACGGCCGCCGCTGCCGTCAGCACGGTCTGGGTACCGCGTACGTTGTACGCGGTCCGGGCGGCGGGATCGGTCTCCAGGTCGAGGTCGAGCGCCATGTGCACGACGACGTCCGCGCCGCGCAGCTTCTCGGTGATGGCCGGGTCCCGGACGTCCAGGATGTGCCACGTGGCCTCGGAGACGTCCCCCCGGCGTTCGTCGATGGCGATGACCTGCTTGATCTCGTCCGATGCGGCGAGGTGGGCGGTGAGCAGCTCACCGACACCGGTCGCGGCACCGGTGACCGCGACGACAGGGCCGCGGCTCCGGGAATGATTTTTCGTGGGCTTGCTTTCGGGCGAGGGGTCGGCCAGGTTTCGCGCTGCGCGAACCTGCGGATCTGGGGAACTCACCGGGCGTCTCCAGCGGTTGTCTTCAGTACGTACCCGAATGACGTGTGCGTACCAGGTGGCGTCCATCCTGCCGCAGGCCGGGAGCCGGCGGAGCACTGAGGCCCCGAGCGGGCTTCGGTGTCTACGCTGGATGGTGATGTCGGGCAGTCGCCGTCGGTTCGAGCCGGCGGCCCTACGAGCCGAGGAAACCCGTGAGTGACACCCCATTCGGATTCGGCTTTCCGCCGGAGGAGCCGGAAGACGGCGACGAAGGCAAGAAGAAGGACCCCACCGGTGGTGGGCAGGGCCCGGGCGGGCCGGCGAACCCGTTCGGCTTCGGGCCCGGCGCGGGCGGGGACAACCCGTTCGCCGCGATGTTCGGCTCGATGAACCCGAACGACCTGGGTGCGGCCTTCCAGCAGCTCGGCCAGATGCTGAGCTACGAGGGCGGCCCGGTCAACTGGGACATGGCCAAGCAGATCGCCCGCCAGACGGTTTCGCAGGGCACCACGGACGGCAGCAAGGACGCCAGCGTCGGCCCCGCGGAGCGGTCCTCCGTCGACGAGGCGCTGCGTCTCGCCGACCTCTGGCTCGACGGCGTGACGTCGCTGCCCTCGGGTTCCGTCTCGACGGTCGCCTGGAGCCGCGCCGAGTGGGTCGAGGCGTCCCTGCCGGCCTGGCAGCAGCTGGTGGACCCGGTGGCCGAGCGCGTCGGTCTGGCCATGGGCGACGTCCTGCCTGAGGAGATGCAGGCCATGGCCGGCCCGCTGATCGGCATGATGCGGTCCATGGGCGGTGCCATGTTCGGCCAGCAGATCGGGCAGGCCGTGGGCGTGCTCGCCGGTGAGGTCGTCGGCTCCACCGACATCGGCCTCCCGCTGGCGCCCGCGGGCAAGGCCGCGCTGCTTCCGCTGAACGTCGAGCGGTTCGGCAAGGACCTGAGCGTGCCGCAGGACGAGGTGCGGCTGTATCTGGCGCTGCGCGAGGCGGCCCACCAGCGGCTCTTCGCCCACGTTCCGTGGCTGCGCTCGCACCTGTTCGGCGCTGTCGAGGCGTATGCGCGTGGCATCAAGGTCGACACCAGCAAGCTCGAGGATGTCGTCGGCCAGTTCGACCCCTCGCAGCCCGAGCAGCTGCAGGACGCTCTTCAGCAGGGCATGTTCCAGCCTGAGGACACCCCCGAGCAGAAGGCGTCGCTGGCCCGCCTGGAGACCGCTCTCGCCCTCGTCGAGGGCTGGGTGGACGCGGTGGTGCACGAGGCCGCCAGGTCCCGGCTGACCTCCGCGGACGCGCTGCGCGAGACCATGCGCAGGCGCCGGGCCTCCGGCGGTCCCGCCGAACAGACCTTCGCCACGCTGATCGGACTCCAGCTGCGGCCGCGCAGGCTGCGGGACGCCTCTCGACTGTGGGCCTCGCTCACGGACGCCCGGGGCGTCGACGGCCGTGACGGCCTGTGGGAGCACCCTGACATGCTGCCGACGGCCCAGGACCTGGACGACCCGGACGGATTCGTCCACCACGAGCAGCTGGACTTCTCCGAGCTCGACAAGATGCTCGGCGAGGCGGCGAAGGGCCCGCAGAAGCCTGCCTCCGAGGACGAGGGCAAGGACGGGCCCGGGGACGACGGCCCGAAGAGCGACGGCAAGGACGACACCGGCCGGTGAGCCTGCATGAAGACGCCGTTTCGGTGCTCCGGGGTTACGACGGGGCTGACGCCCAGCAGGCGGAGCTGCGCCTGGCGTACCTGGAGCATCTGGCCGGGCACCCCGACGGCATGTGGAAGCGGTGCGGAGCCGGGCATCTGACGGCCAGCGCACTGGTGGTCGACCCGGAGAGGGGCAGGGTCCTGCTGACCCTGCACAGGAAGCTGCGGATGTGGCTGCAGATGGGCGGTCACTGCGAGCCCCAGGACACCACCCTGGCGGCGGCTGCCCTGCGCGAGGCGACGGAGGAGTCGGGGATCTCCGGCCTCACCCTGCTGCCCGGCGGGCCGGTGCGGCTGGACCGGCACCCGATTCCGGCGCCCTGCCACTGGCACCTCGATGTGCAGTATGCGGCGACGGCGACGGCCGGGGCGGTGGAGCAGATCAGCGACGAGTCCCTCGATCTGCGCTGGTTCCCCTACGACGAGGTGGCGGGTGTGGCGGACGCCTCGGTCGGACGGCTGCTGGAGGACACCCGCGCACGGCTGGACCAAGGCCGCTGAACACCGGTGAGGGGCGGTTCCCGCGGGGAACCGCCCCTCACCGCCGACGCCCGCCTGACACGGGAGCGGCTCAGTTCCAGGCGTTGTTCTGGTTCTGGCTGTGAGCGCCGTGCTGCCCCACACCGAACTGGGCCGCGGCGCCCTGCCCGATCTGGGCGTTCTGCGGCGGCATCACCTCGCTCGGCTGGACGAGGGCGAAGCCCTGGCCGAGGAAACTCAGTTCCCAGCCCTCCCCCGTGTTGCCCCGGCGTCGCAGCACGCCTGTGGAGTGGGTCTGGGCCTGCATCTGCACCCTGAGCCCGCTCGACCAGGCGACGATCGCGTCGGCATCGACATTGACGTACTTGTCCGGGGTGACCTGCATCATCAGCGGCTGGCCCGAGGTCATCAGCGCGACCTTGCCGTTCCCCGAGATGCTGAGCTGGTACTTGCCGGTGCCGGAGACCCCGTGCTGGCTGTCGACCGCGATGACCTCGGTGTGCAGCGACGAGTCGAGCGCGAGGACGTAGGCGCTGTCGACCGTCATGCCCTCGTGATCGACGTCGACCACATGGATGTACTGCGCGAGGTTGGCCAGAAAGACCGTCCCCTGACCCGAGCAGCGCATGAGGTCGAGGCCCTCGCCCGTGTTCCTGCGGGCGCGGCGCTGGCTCTGCGACTGGTATTCCCCGTCGAACTCCATGAGCCCCTGGTAGGCGACCATGGCGCCCTTGCGGGCGAGGACGTCGTCGTGTCCGGTCAGCGAGACCCGCAGGAGCTGCGGATTCTGGACGGTGTAGCGGTCCTGCGACTGCTGTTCGATGTGGCTGAAAAGCGGACTCTGCATGATGTGTCTCTTCCCCCGCTCAGTTCCGGACCCGGAGGCGGTCGGTACTGTCCTCGCTCGGCTGGACGACGACGATGCCCTGGCCCGAGAAGGCCATCTGGTAGGCCTCTCCGCTGCCCCGCCCGATGAGCGAGCCCGCCTTGAAGCTGCGCTTGCCCTTCACCTTGAGGTTCGGGGACCACGCGACGAGAGCGTCGGGGTCGACGAACGTCTCGTCCTCACCACGGCCGCAGTCGACGACGATCGGGGTGCCGCGCGAGGTGATGGCGACCCACCCCGTGCCCTGGATCCCGACGTTCCACAGGCCCTGACCTGCGAACTTGGCCAGGCCCTTGACCCGCTCGACGCCCCAGGTGAGGTGACCGTCGAAGGCCAGGAGGTTGGTGCCGTTGACCGAGAGCGAGTCGTTGTCGAGGTTGATCACGACCACGTCGGCGCCGTAGTCGGCGAGGTAGAGCAGTCCGTCGCCGGCGCATTTCATCAGGGGCGCACCCTCGCCGCTGATCCACTGGGAGGCGATCTGACGGACGGCGGGCGGATTGGGTTCGTACTGGATGAAGCCCTCGTAGGCCACCATCGAGCCGGTCCGCGCGTAGAGGTCCTGGCCGGTGGCCATGGCGACCTTGAGCATCGTGCGGCCGTGGTTCTCCATGCGGGCCGTGACGGGGGTCGGGGCGAAGCCCGCGAGCTGCTGATTCATGACGGGCTCCCTCAGACCTCGTAGGGCTGGACGACGATGAAGTTTCCGGGTGCTCCCCGGAACTGGAGGTTCACGGTCTCCCCGCTGTGCCCCGGGTACGCGTTGCGGCGCAGCCGGACCTGGCTGGAGATGATCACCTGGGACGCGGACGACCAGGCCACCACGGCGTTGCAGTCGGCGAAGGTGGTCGGCGTGACCGGAAGCACGACCGGCACGCCGTGGGTCTTGACGACGACCGTGCCGGTGCCCTGGAACAGCATGGTGAACAGGGCTCCACCGGGGATCCCGTGCCCCTCGATCCTGCGGACCTCGTACTGCAGGGACTCGTCGAAGGCGAGGACGCTCTCGGCGGAGACGCAGATGCCGTCGCCCTGCAGCTCGATGGGATGCAGATGCGCCCCTTCCTCGGCGAGGAAGACCTGGCCACGGCCGGTGCAGCGCATCAGCTGCATTTCCTGACCGGTCGCGTTGCCGACCATGCGGCCCGCGAAACCGGCACCCTTGTAACCGAAGTCGACCTTGCCCTGGTACATGACCATGCTGCCCTGACGGGCCAGCACCGGCATTCCGCCCATCGTGAGGTCCACCCGCATGAGCTGCTGGTTCTGGGAGGTCCAGCGCTGTCCGGTGGCCGCTTCCTTGTAGGGCTGCAGAGCGGCCTGCAGGCCCGCGCCGCCCGCCGGAACACCTTGCGGTACGCCCTGCGGCATGCCTGGCGGCTGCTGACCGAACGGCGGCGGAGCCTGCTGACCGAAGGGCGGGGCGGCGGCGGGAGGCTGCTGTCCGTACGGCGGGGCCGGGGGCTGCTGGCCGAAGGTCGGGACGGCCGGGGACTGCTGTCCGTAGGGCGGGGCGGCGGGCGGAGCGCCCTGGCCGGGGACCTGTCCGAACTGCGGCTGCTGGGGCGGCTGACCATACGGAGCGGGTGCCTGCGGCGCCGGTGCCACTGGTGCCGCGATGGTCGGCGCGGCATGCATCGGCTGCTGCGGCGCGGGAGCCGGCGCACCGAATGCCGGTGCGGGCTGCGGCGCCTGGGGGGCGGCGGGAGCACCGAAGGCCGGAGGCGCTGAAGCCTGGGCAGGCGGCGCGAACGAGGGCGCTGCACCCTGGGGCGGTTCGGCGGCAGCTTCCTCGGCGACTTCACCGCCGAAGTTCTTGAGCAGCGCGTCGAGCCCGCCGTCGAAGCCCTGGCCGACCGCTGCGAACCGCCAGACGTCCTTGAGGTAGAAGTCGCCGAGCATGACCGCGCGCTCGGTGGTGAACTCCGAACCGGTGAAGGCGTACTTCACCACTTCCTCGCCGCCCGCCACGATCCTGATGTATCCGGGACCGACCTGGGACATCTGCCCGGCACCGTCGAGAGTAGCGGTGAAGGACAGCTTGTGGATGTTCGCCGGAATACGGTCGAGGGTGACGCGGAACGACTCGGTGTCACCGGCCTGGGCGCCGAGAAGCTGAATGGACTCCTCAGGCGATTTCGGCTGGTTGAAGAAGATGAAATACCGGTCGTCGGAGAGCTGCTCGTTGGCGTCGAGACCGAAGCAGCTGATGTCGAACGTCAGGCCCGGGCCGGCGATCTGCACACCTACGTACAGATCCGTCCCTGACGTGAGATCACTGATCTTGGCCTTGTGGCCGCGCTGAAATTCCCTGGCCATGCGTAACGACCGTCCCCCATCCCGAAGGTGAATGCGTCGCGTCAGGCTAACCGCAAACGACGACAATGAGCCAAGCCGGTACAGAGCCGGTACAGAACCGGTGACGTCACTCTTCGCGTGCGGCAGGCAGATGCGGAAGCCGGTCGGCCGCCACGACTCCTTCGAGGTAGCCGCGCGCACGCTCGGTACGGGGGTACGCCTCCAGGAGCCGCCAGAAGCGCGGCCCGTGGCCCGGAACCAGCAGATGGGCCAGCTCGTGGAGGAGCACGTAGTCGAGGACGTACTCGGGCATACCCTGCAGGCGGTGCGACAGGCGGATGCTGCCCTCGGCCGGGGTGCAGGAGCCCCAGCGGGTGTTCTGATTGGTCACCCACCGCACGGAGGCGGGCCGCGCCCGGCCCCCGAGATACTGGCCGGACAGCCGCTCGGCGCGATCGGCGAGCGCACTGTCCCCGATGACGCGCCTGCTCTCCTGCGCGGCGAGCTTGTCGAGCATCACGCCGACCCAGCGCTGTTCCTCGGCCTCCGACATCCGGGCAGGGATCAGCACGATCGTGCGATCGCCCTCCCGGTACGCGGAGACCGTCCTGTTGCGCCGGGTGCTCCTGCGGACCTCGACCGCGCTCGTCACCGACGCGCGGGGCTGCCGGGTGGCTGGGCCGCGCTGCCGGCGTGAGGCGCTGCGTGCGGGGGTCTCCCCGGCAAGACCGGGAGAGGAGTCTGCGGGCACGTCACGACGTTACCCGCTGGCGGTGCGGGAAGTCCCGCCTCCTCGACGGTTCGGCGTTGATCCACTTCTCGGCTCGCACCATTTGAACGACTAATACCCCAGCCTGTGGATAACTTTCGGCCCGTTCCGCCGCCACGTTGCATTCTGGCAACGGATCCACCGACACCGACCTGGGAGAAGTCATGCACCCGATGCTGAAGCCCGCGCTCCGCCGGGCCTGGCGTGGACGGAACACCGTGCAATTCGGTGTGACACCCGCGCACGCGGTAACGCTGGGGCCGATGGATATCGCCACCGGCACCTTTCTGGAACTGCTGGACGGAACACGCGGACTTCCTCTGCTCCGCGAAGAGGCCAGGGCCCTGGACCTGTCGGACCGCCACGTGGACATTCTGGTATCGCGCCTTATGGAAGCCGGCCTGCTGGACGATTCCGACGCGGGCGGCCCGGAGGCCGACGCCTTACGCCGCCACGCCGAGACCCTGGAGCGGCAGCGGCCGGACGCGGCGGCCCTCTCCGTGGTCCATCCGGCTCCGGGCAGCGGGCTGCGCAGGCTTGCGGCACGGCGCGCGACACGGGTGCAGGTGCGCGGCGCGGGGAGGGTCGGAGCGGCCATCGCCGCAGTGCTGTCCGGGTCAGGGGTGGGTCACGTCGAAGTGCTCGACGGGGGTCGCGCCGAACCCTGGGACGTGGCACCGGGCGGACTCCCTTCTTCCTCGGTCGGGGAACGCCGGGACACGGCGGCCCGGCAGCTGGTGCGCAGGTCCGCGGTCGGCGGGCCTCCACGTCCGGGCGGGGCCGGCGCGGCTCCGGGGGGCTGCGAACCCGCGTTGTCCCTGGTCGTGGTGGCCCCCAGGGACGGACTCTCCGTCTACGCCCCCGATCCGGACACCGCCGCCCCGTGGATCGCTTCGGGTACGCCGCATCTCTATGCGGGCGTGATCGAAGCCACCGGAGTGGTAGGGCCGTTGGTGCTGCCCGGGGGCACCGGCTGTGCGGGCTGCCTTGCGCTGCGGCGGGCGGACGGGGACCCCCAGTGGCCTCGGATGCTCGCGCAGTGGAGGTCGGGCCGGCGTGCTCATGTGCAGGCCTGCGATCTGGGTCTGGCGACAGCGGTGGCCGGCCTTGCCTCGGCCCACGCGCTGTCCTTTCTCGACGGAGAGCTCCCCGCCAGCACGGGTGCACGATGGGAGGCCGCCATGCCTCTCCTGGACTGGCGGTCGGAACGCCTGGGCCCGCACCTCGACTGCCCCTGCGGTGCCGCCGGGCACACTGAGGCGGAGCTCACCTCCGCGGCCGGCGCCCCGCAGGACACAATGGCGGGGTGACCGCCGCCGACGGAGCGGAGCCGGATACGCACGCGGCACGGCGGTCCGGGAACTGGAGGGGCACATGTCTGATCTTCCAAGGAAGGCGGTCACCCGTACCGCGAAGCTGGCAGCTCTGCCCCTCGGCTTCGCAGGCCGTGCCACATGGGGCCTGGGCAAGCGGATCGGCGGGAAGTCCGCCGAGATCGTGGCACGCGAGGTCCAGCAGCGCACGGCTGATCAGCTCTTCAAAGTGCTCGGCGAGTTGAAGGGCGGCGCCATGAAGCTGGGGCAGGCGCTGTCCGTCTTCGAGTCCGCACTCCCCGAAGACGTCGCGGGCCCCTACCGGGCGGCACTTACCAAGCTTCAGGAGGCGGCCCCGCCCATGCCGACCCGCACGGTCCACGCGGTGCTGGCGGAGCGGCTCGGAGAGGACTGGCGTGAGCTGTTCGCCGAGTTCGAGGACCGGCCCTCTGCCGCCGCCTCGATCGGGCAGGTCCACCGCGCGGTGTGGCACGACGGACGCGACGTCGCCGTGAAGGTCCAGTACCCGGGCGCAGGCGAGGCGTTGCTCTCGGATCTCACTCAACTCAGCCGCTTCGCGCGTCTGTTCGGCCCGCTGGTTCCCGGCATGGACATCAAGCCACTCATCACGGAGCTGCGCGACCGGGTGTCCGAGGAGCTGGACTACGAGCTCGAGGCCCAGGCGCAGCACGAACACGCTGCGGAGTTCGAGAACGATCCGGATGTGGTGATTCCGGGTGTGGTCCATCAGTCCGAACAGGTTCTGGTGACGGAGTGGATAGAAGGAACCCCGTTGTCCGAGGTGATCGCTGACGGCACGCCGGAGCAGCGGGACCGGGCGGGCCAGCTGCTGGCGCGTTTCCTGTTCTCGGGGCCCGCGCGCACCGGTCTGCTGCACGCGGATCCCCATCCGGGAAACTTCCGGCTGCTCGCCCCGGCAGACATGCCGGCCGCGGACGTGGACGGGCAGGAAGGCGATTCCGGCCTGTGGCGCCTGGGCGTACTGGACTTCGGCACGGTCGACCGGCTTCCCGGCGGCCTGCCCCGGACCATCGGCGACGCCCTGCGGATGACACTGGACGGGGACGCCGACGCCGTGTACGCCATGCTGCGGGAGGCCGGCTTCGTCAGGGATTCGATCGACCTCGAACCGGACGCCGTGCTCGAATACCTGCTTCCCATCATCGAGCCCGCGCAGGTGGACGAGTTCACCTTCAGCCGTGCCTGGCTGCGCAGCCAGGCCGCGCGAATAGCTGATCCGCGTTCCCCGGCACACCAGTTGGGCAAGCAGCTGAATCTGCCCCCGTCCTATCTGCTGATACACCGCGTGACGCTGAGCACGATCGGTGTGCTGTGCCAGCTGGGCGCGACCGTCCGTCTGCGGGACGAACTCGAGTCCTGGCTGCCGGGGTTCCTGCCGGAACCCGAACCGGACGAGGACGGCGCCGACGAGGGTGCGGCCGTCGACGTGTAGGCGACATTCCACCCCTTCGTCCTCGGGTCACCCCCACTCGGGATCGAGCCGGCTCCCCATCGCCCTGATGCGACTGCGGGCGCAGTCGTCGCAGACGTACCGACGGCCCGCCGTTCCCGACGGAGCGGAGCCATGTCAAAGGTGGGGCGTCCGACTCCGCGGCCACGCCGCAGCGGGCGCACGTCACGTGGCCGGCATCGGGCTCCGCGGGGTGATGAGTCTCCTCGTCCACCTCGCGACGTCGACGCCGTCGGTCGAACGGCGCGCGGGGTGACGCACCGCGGGGCCGGCCCGTTCGGACCGGCCCCGCGGAAGGGGAGGGTGGCTGCCTGAGGGGCCGAGCGGTGGCCCGGCAGCCGTGGTGCGCCTTACTGCTGGTGGATCTGTCAGTGCATGACAGCCATGGCGAGCGCACGGCGGGCGCGCATCGAGGCACGCTCCGCACGACGCTGCATCCGCCGGGCGGCGACCAGGCGGACTGCCTGACGTCCCTCCTCGGCCTCCCTCAGGCGGTCGTGCATATGCGCACGAGCCAGGGCTTCTGGGATGAGTTGCATTTCGCGGGTCCTGTTCTGACGCGAGTCGTTCGCGCCGATGATGGTGACGTCCGGGGTCGCGGAGCCGACGGGCTCCCTCGTGGTGGTGGTCATTGGTGCCTGATTCCGGGGGTCATGGGTCTGGGGACGGTCGATGGTTCCGATGCGCTTCGTTCGTGTGGGGGCCATGACCCCCAGGCCGGCGGTCACGCCGCGACCGGGTTCTTACGCGGACGGCCCCGCGGACGCTTGCGGGCGACGACGACGCCCTGGACGAAGAGCTCACCGCCCCAGACACCCCACGGCTCGCGCCGCTCCTTGGCTCCGGCGAGGCAGGCCTCGACCAGCGGACAGGTCCGGCAGAGGGACTTGGCGTACTCGACGTCGGCCGGCGACTCGGCGAAGAAGACCTCCGGGTCGTAGGAACGGCAGGGGACGGGTACGCCGAGGTTCTCGATGGCGTCGTCGAGCGCGGTGAGCGCGGTGAGGGGGATCAAGGTGGAGTCCTCCGTGAGGCCGGGCGGGGAGATCGTGTCGGAAGGCGGTACGGACGGGGCGTGCGTCTCGAGTTGCACGGTGGCGTTGTCCTCGTCTGGTCGTGCCGGCCTGTTGGCCGGTTGGCGGCTGGTACCAGGTCCTGCTGTCCCGAGGCTCCTTCGTCTCGTCTCATCCGTTCGGACAAAACAAAAGGGCCGCGGATCCCGAGTGGGGTTCCGCGGCCCTGAAGGCGCCGGCCTGATGGAGATCAGGCTGGATCACTCCAGGGTTCAGGCCCACGGAAGGCCCACATCGTGTGGTGGTGCGTCGTCTGCTTCTTGGCTCCGGCACCGGCTGCGGCTGCCGCAAAGGCATAGGCCGAGGCCTGTCCCTTCACTACTGCTGCTTCCGGTGCCCCGGTCGGTCGCTCATTGCGCTCCCGCACGGGCAGGCTCGCCGGGGACAGCGGGCTGACCACTGCGGCGCCGGACACACGGATGCCACGAAGCGAGAGCTCGGAAGAGCGGGTGAGGCCGAGCGAGCAGGCGGAGACGACCGACGGATCGGTCATTTTGATGGTGTTGATGATGCTGATCACGACAATCGCCTCCTCTCGGCGTCTCAAGGGACCGGCCGGGGCTGGTCCTGCGGTATTCGGATAAGTACAGCACGGAGTCAGGGCTTCAGAGAAGTCGCTGTTCCCGTGGTTAAGAACCTATGGTGCTTGCTGCTGCGCGCGCAAACTATTTTTTCGACGAGTTTTTCTCACACCTCGCCGTCGCCCTCCCCCGGTTCCTGACCCAGCGTCCGGCCTGCGCAGATGGCCAGCACGTCGGCCCCGAACCGGGTCAGTTTCCGGTTGCCGACCCCGGCGATGACGACGAGCTCGCCCTCGGTTCCCGGCGCCGCCTCGGCGATCGCCATCAGCGTCTTGTCGGTGAAGACGCAGTAGGCGGGCTGGCTGATCTCCTTCGCCCGGTCCGCCCGCCACTCGCGCAGCCGCTCGTACAGCGCCTCGTCCATGTCCGAGGGGCAGTCCTCGCAGCGCATCAGTTTCATCTCGCCGGCTTCGGTGAGCGTCTTGCCGCAGACCCTGCACCGCACGGGGCCCCTACGGCCGGGACGGGCGGGCGTCTGCGTACCGGCGGCGCCCGCACCCGCGCGGGAGCCCCGGTCGATGCCTCCACCGCCTCCCGCCCCACCCCGCGTGCCGAGCGCGGCCGAGCCCGGCCGCAGGCCGTTGAGGAAACGGGTCGCCCTTCGGTTCCCGCGGCCACCCGGCGACCGGGACAGGGCCCAGGACAGCGAGAGGTGGAAGCGGGCGCGGGTGACACCGACGTACAGCAGCCGGCGTTCCTCCTCGACCTGTTCGTCCGTCTTGGCGTAGGCGATCGGCATCATGCCCTCGGTGAGCCCGACGAGGAACGCCGCGTCCCACTCCAGCCCCTTCGCCGAGTGCAGCGACGCCAGGGTGACGCCCTGGACCGTGGGTGCGTGCTGGGCGGCGGCCCGCTCGTCCAGCTCGGCCACGAGGTCGGACAGTGTCGCGCCCGGCCTGGCCTGTTCGAAGTCCTCCGCGAGCCGCACCAGCGCGGCAAGGGACTCCCAGCGGTCACGCACCGCTCCCGAGCCGGCGGGCGGCTTGGAGGTCCATCCCTTGGTGGAGAGCACGGCCCGCACCTCGGAGGGCAGGTCGTCGGCACCGTCGAGCAGCGAGTCGTTGCCTCCCGCGCGGGCGGCGCCGCGCAGGGCGACACCTGCCTCCCGCACCTCGGGGCGGTCGAAGAAACGCTCGGCACCGCGCAGCTGGTAGGGCACGCCCGCGTCCGCGAGTGCCTGCTCGTAGACCTCGGACTGGGAGTTGACCCGGTACAGCACGGCGATCTCACCGGCCGGGACCCCCGCGGCGATCAGTTCACGGATCCGGCGAGCGGTGCCCTCGGCCTCCGCGGGTTCGTCCGCGTACTCCGTGTAGACGGGTTCGGGCCCCTTGTCCCGCTGCGAGACCAGCTCGAGCCGGTGCTCGGCGGCCTTGCCCCGGGCCTGGCTCAGCAGGCCGTTGGCCAGGTGGACGACCTGAGGCGTGGAGCGGTAGTCCCGCACCAGCTTGACCACCGTCGCGTCCGGGTGACGGGTCCGGAAGTGCAGCAGGTGGTCGGGGGTCGCACCGGTGAAGGAGTAGATCGTCTGGCCGGCGTCGCCCACGACACAGAGATCGTCCCGCTCGCCGAGCCAGAGATCGAGGAGCCGCTGCTGGAGCGGGCTGACGTCCTGGTACTCGTCGACGACGAAGTGCTGGTACTGACGGCGCACGTGCTCGGCGATGTCGTGACGGTCCTGGAGGATGCCGACGGTGAGCAGCAGCACGTCCTCGAAGTCGATCACCGACCGGTCGCGCTTCAGCTGTTCGTACATCGCGTAGATCTGCGAGAGCTCGGCCGGGTCGCGCGGTGCGTCCCGCTGGGTCTTCACGACCGCGGCCGGGTAGTCGGCGGGGACGGTCTGGGTGACCTTGGCCCACTCGATCTCGCTGGTGGCGTCCCGCAGCTCGTTGCGGTCGAGCCGGATCCCGCAACGGGCCGCGGCCTCGGCGACCAGCTGGACCTTGCGCTCCACCAGACGCGGAAGCTCACCACCGACTGCTTTCGGCCAGAAGTACTGGAGCTGGCGCAGAGCCGCGGAGTGGAAGGTCCGGGCCTGGACCCCGGTCGCGCCGAGCTGACGGAGCCTGCCCCGCATCTCCCCGGCCGCCCGGTTGGTGAAGGTGACGGCGAGCACGGTCGTCGGCTGGAGGATCCCGGCACGCACCCCGTAGGCGATGCGGTGCGTGATCGCCCGCGTCTTGCCCGTACCGGCTCCGGCCAGCACGCACACCGGCCCGCCGAGGGCGAGCGCGACCTCGCGCTGCTCCGGGTCGAGCCCGTCGAGCACGGCGTCCGCGGAGTCGGGGACCTGCGGGAAGAGGGTGGAATGCGTTGCTGCTGTCACCCTGCCATGCTGCCAGGTCGTGAGTGGCCGCTGCGGCGGTTGTCCACAGGGGGTGCCGTTCGTCATACCGGTGGGGCGACCGGTGGGAATGGTGGTCGGGTCTCGTACGTTCCTTCCATGCGGGAGCGTGCGCGTGCGTGCGGCCCCGCACCTCAGCGAGACGGACGAAGACGAAGGAGCGCCGACGACATGCCGGGCACTGTGACGATGTACAGCACCACGTGGTGCGGCTACTGCCGCCGGCTCAAGGGGCAGATGGACCGCGAAGGCATCGCGTACACCGAGGTCAACATCGAGCACGACCCGGATTCGGCAGCTTTTGTCGAGAAGGCGAATGGCGGGAACCAGACGGTTCCGACCGTGCTCTTCCCCGACGGTTCGACGCTGACCAACCCCTCGCTGGCCCAGGTCAAGCAGAAGATCGGCGCCTGACCGCGTCCTTTGCGGCCAAGGCCCCCGCGTACGACGAAGGCCCCGCCACGGCGGGGCCTTCGTCGTACGCGGGGGCCGGTCCTTCAGGTCGCGCTGCCCGGCCTGGGGAGCGGCTTGCCGTACCAGAGCTCGATCAGACGCGCGGCGATCGAGATGCCGAACGGGGGCAGCACCTCGCCCGAGTCGAAGGCGGCCGTCAGGTCCTCGCGGGAGAACCAGCGGGCCTCCTCGATCTCCTCACCGTCCACGTTGATCTCGAAGGACGTGGCGCGCGCCATGAAGCCGAGCATCAGGCTGGACGGGAAGGGCCAGGGCTGACTGGCGATGTACTCGACCTCGCCGACGGTGACGCCCGCCTCCTCGAACACCTCGCGGGCCACGGACTGCTCGATCGACTCCCCCGGTTCGACGAAACCGGCGAGGGTCGAGAAGCGGCCCTCGGGCCAGTGCACCTGGCGCCCCAGAAGGGCACGGTCCTGGTCGTCCGTGACGAGCATGATCACCGCGGGGTCGGTCCGCGGGTAGTGCTCCGCCCCGCAGGCCTGGCAGCGGCGGATGTGCCCGGCCGCCGCGATCACGGTGCGCTCGCCGCAGCGTGAACAGAAGCGGTGCAGTCGCTGCCAGTTCTCGAGCGCCACCGCGTGCACCATCAGCCCGGCGTCCCGGGGGCCGAGGAGCATCCCGGCCTCGCGCAGGCCGGCGGGCCGTGCGGACTGGTCCATGCGGCCCGGGAGGGAGTCCTTCTGGAGCGCGAAGTAGCGCACGCCGTTCTCGTCGGTCCCCAGGAAGTAGCGGTGGGTCTCGGTGACCGGCGCCTCGAAGGCGGGTGTCATGACGAGCTCGGTGCCGCCGTCCGGGGTGTCGTCGATGAGCGCCTGGCCCCCGGAGACGACGAAGACCCTGGTCGTCGGGTGGCTCCAGGCCGCGGCGAGCCAGGCCTCGTCGAGCCGGTGGTGCGCGGCACGGTCGATGCCGCTGGGCGCGGTGAGACCGATCGGGCGGTCTGCGGTGGCGTTGTCGAAGGTGCTCACAGGTGCTTCCTACTCCCCCGGGGGCGGATCGGGCGTTCAGAGATTCAGCGGAGTGCGTCGGCCAGCTCGCCCCACAGGTGGGCGGTGGCCTCCACGCCCTTGAGGAGGAGGTCGAGTTCGACCTTCTCGTCAGGGCCGTGCCAGCCGTCGGACGGTACGGAGATGCCCAGGAAGAGCACGGGTGCGCCGAGCACGTCCTGCAGGTCGGCGGCGGGGCCCGAGCCTCCCTCGCGCGTGAAGAGGATCTTCGTCCCGAAGGCCCGTCCCATCGCGCGGGCCACCGCCTGGAGGGCGGGGTGGTCCAGCGGCGTCAGACAGGGACGGGTGGCGGGGGCGAACGTGATCCGGTGGCGGACACCGGCCGGGACCCGTGCCTCGGCCCAGGTGCGGACCGCGTCCTGGATCCGCTCCGGGTCCTGCCCCGCGACCAGCCGGAAGCTCAGCTTGACCAGGGCCGACGAGGGGATGACGGTCTTGCTGCCCGCCCCCTGGTACCCGCCGCCGATGCCGTTGACCTCGGCGGTGGGGCGTGCCCAGATGCGCTCGAGGGTGGAGTAGCCGGCCTCGCCCGCGGTGGCGTGCGAAGCGGCCGTACGCAGCCAGGTGTCCTCGTCGAAGGGCAGTTCGGCGAAGAGGGCGCGCTCGGTCTCGGTGAGTTCGGCGACGCCGTCGTAGAAGCCGGGGACCGTGACCCTGCCCTCCGTGTCGTGGAGGGCGGCGACGAGCCGGGCGAGCGCGGTCGCGGGGTTGGGAACGGCACCGCCGAACGATCCGGAGTGGATGTCCTGGCCAGGGCCGAACAGCTCGATCTCGCACTCCGCGAGGCCGCGCATGCCGGTGCAGACGGTGGGGGTGTTCTCGTCCCACATGCCGGTGTCGGAGACGATCACGACGTCGGCCGCGAGGCGGGCGGCCCGCTCTTCGGCCAGTGCGCGGAAGTGCGGCGAGCCGGACTCCTCCTCGCCCTCGACCAGGAGCTTGAGGTGCACGGCGGGGGTCTCGCGGCCGGTCGTCGCGAGGTGGGCCCGGACGCCGAGCGTGTGGAAGAACACCTGGCCCTTGTCGTCGGCCGCGCCGCGTCCGTACATCCTGCCGTCGCGGATCACCGGGTCGAACGGGTCGCTGTTCCAGCCGTCCTCGCGGGAGGCGGGCTGCACGTCGTGGTGGCCGTAGACGAGGACGACGGGGGCGTCCGGATCCTCCGAGGGCCACTCGGCGAAGACCGCCGGGGCTCCGGCCGTCTCCCAGATCTCGGTGACCGGGAAGCCGGTCTCCGCGAGCTTGCCCGACAGCCACTCGGCACTGCGCCGTACGTCCCCGTCGTGCTCCGGCTGAGCTGATACCGACGGGATGCGCAGCCACTCGGCGAGGTCGTCGAGGAAGGCTGTGCGGTGCTGCTCGGTGTACGTACGGACGGCGCTGTCCGGGGTGTCGCTCATGCTTATGAGCCTATCGGCCCCGCGGAGGTGGCTCGTCCAGCAGGAGCTTTTCCAGCTCCTCCCGGCCCGGCAGCCCGGCGGGACGGGACGTCTCCCCGGTGCGTACGTAGAGGAAGGTCGCCGTGACCGCCTCCAGCGGCAGGCCGTGCAGCTCTGCCCAGGCCAGGCGGTAGACGGCCAGCTGGAGCGGGTCGGCCGTGCGGTGCCGGCCGGTCTTCCAGTCGACGATCTCGTACGTGTCACCGGTGCGGTAGACCGCGTCGATCCGGCCGCGGATCACCCTGCCTCCCAGCGTGATCTGGAACGGTGTCTCGACGCGGTAGGGGATGCGCCGGGCGTACGCGGTGCGCTCGAAGGCCTCCTTGAGCTCGGCGAGATCGCGCTCGTCGGCGATGTCCGCGTCGTTCTCGTCGCCCCCGGGGAGTTCGTCCGGGCCCAGCATGGGCAGCGGCAGTTCCTCGAACCGGGACTCCACCCAGGCGTGGAAGCGGGTTCCCCGGCGTGCGGCGGGCTGCGGGGGGCGGGGCATGGGGCGGGCGAGCTCCCGCGCGAAGCCGTCGGGGTCGTCGGCGAGGTGCAGGAGCTGGGTGGCGGAGAGCGTGGCGGGTACGACGACGTCCCGCACGGCCGCGCGGGAACGGCGCAGCTCACCGGCGAGGGCGTCGAGATCGCGGTCCCAGGAGGCGAGGGCGCGGGACTCCTCCGGGGTGAGGCCGGCGTCCGCGGGGGCACGCGCGGCCGGGACGTGGGGTGTGGGGGCCGCCGGGGGCGGAGGCGGCACGGCGTCGTGCGTGCCCCGCCCACCGTCGTGGGAAGGGGCACCGCCGGAGGGCGACGCCCCCTCGGTGGAAGTGGCGGGCGCGCCGTCCGGGAACGGGTCGTCGTACGGGGCGTCCGCTTCGTCGTACGGCGGCACCTCGTCCTCGTACAGCGGCTCGTCCCCGTACGGCGGCTCGTCGCTGTAGGGAGGCTCGTCCCCGTAGGGAGGCTCCTGCTCGTACTGCGGCTTCCCGGCGTGCCCGGACTCCTCGTACACGTCCGGTACGGCCTCGTACACGTCCGGTACGGCCTCGTACACGTCTGGTACGGGTGTGGCCGCCAGGGCCTCCAGGTGGGCCAGCACCGTGTCCCGGGCGGCTCGGCGACGGGCCATCGCCGTGTCGTCGAGCGGGAGCGGCCAGGCCTGGTCGGCGTCCTTCTCCTGGAGCGCCGGGTTCTCCTCGTCCTCCCCCGGCTCGTCCGCCCAGACCTCGATCTCGCCGTACCCGGCCGCGCAGTGCTCGTACAGCGCGTCCAGGAAGGCGGACGGGCCGCGGGGCTTCTTCTGGGAGGGGCCCCACCAGTGACCGGAGCCGAGCAGCAGGCTGCGGGGGCGGGTGAAGGTGACGTAGCCGAGGCGGAGCTCCTCGGTGTGCTGATGCCCCTTCATCTCCTCCTTGAATGCCTTGAGGCCCTTGGCGTCGAAGGAGTGGAGGCCGGGGAGTGTGGCCGCGTCGCCGCGCAGGGCGTGCGGGAGGACCTGGGACTGCGAGGTCCACGCGTCCCGGGACTGCGTGCTGGGGAACTGGCCGCCGACGAGGCCGGGGACGGCCACGACGTCCCATTCCAGGCCCTTGGACTTGTGGGCGGTGAGGACCTTCACGGTGTTCTCGCCACCGGGCAGGGCGTTGTCCAGGCCCTTCTCGTACTGCGCTGCGGTGCGCAGGAAGCCGAGGAAGGCGAGCAGGGTCGCTTCCCCGTCCACCGCGGCGAAACCGGCCGCGACGTCCAGGAAGTTGGCGAGGGTCTCACGGCGGCGTGCGGCCAGGGCGTGCGGCGACGCGGACAGTTCCACTTCGAGGCCGGTGGTCGCCAGGACGCGGTGCAGTACGTCCATGAGGGGGTCGGCCAGCGAGCGCCGGAGGTCGCGGAGCTCGGTGGCGAGGCGGGCGAAACGGACGCGCGCCTCCGCGGAGAACGGCAGCTGGTCGTCCTCGGACCCGCCGGACTCCAGGAAGGTGTCGAGGGCGTCGGCGAGCGAGATCACCTCGGCGGGGTCGATGCCCTCGACGGCCTCGGCGAGACGCCGGTCCGGGTCGGCGTCGTCACCGGAGGCGGCCCGGTGGACGAGGAGGCGGGCGCGACGCCCCAGGAGGGCGAGGTCCCGCGGCCCGATGCGCCAGCGCGGTCCCGTGAGAAGCCGGACGAGGGAGGCGTTGGCCCCGGGGTCCTGCAGGACCTCGCAGACGGCGACGAGGTCGGCGACCTCGGGGAGGTGGAGCAGTCCGGACAGACCGACGACCTCGACGGGAATGTCCCGGGCGACGAGAGCGGCCTGGATGCGGGGGAAGTCCCCCGCGGTCCGGCACAGGACGGCGATCTCCCCCGGTGCCTTCCCGGTCCGTACGAGGTGGGCGAGCGAGTCGCCGAGCCAGTCGATCTCCTCGGCGTGCGTGCGCAGGAGGGCGCACCGGACCAGGCCGTCCCTCTCGGCTCCGGGGGCTGGGCGCAGCGCCTCGACCCCCTCGTGCATGGCGCGCAGCGGTTCGGCGAGGCCGTTGGCGAGGTGGAGGAGCCGGCCGCCGCTGCGCCGGTTCTCGCTGAGGGAGTAGCGGGTGGCCGGGGTGCCGTCGGCGTGCGGGAAGTGGTGCGGGAAGTCGTCGAGGTTGGCCACGGAGGCGCCGCGCCATCCGTAGATGGCCTGGCAGGGGTCGCCGACGGCGGTGACGGCGTGGCCTGCCGTGCCGCTGTCGCCTCCCCCGCCGAACAGCGCGGCCAGGAGCAGTCGCTGGGCCACGGAGGTGTCCTGGTACTCGTCGAGGAGGACGACCCGGAACTCGTCGCGCAGGACGGCGCCGACCTCGGGCCGGGTGAGGGCCAGCTCGGCGGAGAGGGCGATCTGGTCACCGAAGTCGAGGAGATCGCGGCTGCGCTTGGCGGCCCGGTAGCGCCGGGTCAGTTCGAGGAGTTCGCGGCGCGCCCCGGCCGTCTCGGGGATCTTGCGCAGCTCGGCGTTGCTGAGTTTCGCCGTCGCCAGGTCCTGGAGAAGCCCGGTGTCGTGTTCGTCGAGCTGCTCGGGGCGGACCAGGTGTTCGGCGAGCTCGGCGTCCAGGGCCAGCAGGTCGCTGACGAGGGTGGGGAAGGACCGTGTCAGTGCCGGATAGGGGCCGGGCGCCTCGCGCAGTACCCGGGCCGCGAGCTGGTAACGGGTGGCGTCGGCCAGGAGGCGGGTGGTGGGTTCGAGGCCTATCCGCAGGCCGTGGTCGGTGAGGAGCCGGCCGGCGAAGGCGTGGTAGGTGGAGATGCTCGGCTCGCCCGGGGGGTTGTCCGGATCGATGACGTCCGGATCGGTGACCCCGGCCGCGACGAGGGCCTTGCGGACCCGTTCGGCGAGTTCGCCGGCGGCCTTGTTGGTGAACGTCAGGCCGAGGACCTGTTCCGGGGCGACCTGTCCGGTCCCGACGAGCCACACCACCCGGGCGGCCATCACGGTCGTCTTCCCCGAACCGGCTCCGGCCACGATCACCTGCGGGGCCGGCGGCGCGGTGATGCAGGCCGTCTGCTCCGGAGTGAAGGGGATCCCCAGGAGCTCCTTGAGCTGCTCGGGGTCGGTGATTCGGGAGGACACCCCAGAGAGGCTAACCGGACGCACCGACAACACGGAGCCACGCCGGATTGTGCCGGGGCGGTCGTCCGGCGTTCCGCGGGCCCGGTCAGTCGATGATCTGACGGCCCTCGGGCTGCGCACTGCACGAGGCCCTGAAGGTGCAGTGGGTGCAGTGCTGCCCGGTCGTGGGGGTGAACCGTTCGTCCAGGACCTTGCCGGCCGCCGTGGCCAGCAGGCCGGAGACCCACTCCCCGGCGAGGGGTTCCTGCGCCTGCACCTTGGGAAGCGCGTCGCCGCCCTCCTTCTTCGGGGCGGGCTGGCGCAGCTGGACGAGCTCGGCGCCGCCGGTGTCGGGGCGGCGGCCGTCGAAGACCTCGTCGACGGCGCCCTCCCGGACCGCCAGCTGGTACACGGCGAGCTGGGGGTGGGAGGCCACCTCGTCCTTGGTCGGTGCTCCCTTGCCGGTCTTGAAGTCCACGACGTACGCCCGGCCTTCGGTGTCCTGTTCGACCCGGTCCATGGAGCCCCGGATGCGTACCGCGTACCCGCCCGCTTCGAGGGTGACGTCGAAGTCGTGCTCGCTGGCGGCGGGGGTGCGGCCGGCCCGGTCCATGACGTGCCAGCGCAGGAAGCGTTCCAGGGCGGCGCGGGCCTGGCCCTTCTCCTGCTCCGATTTCCAGGGGGCGTCGAAGACCAGGCCGTCCCATACGGAGTCCAGGCGTTCCATCAGGACGTCCAGGTCGGCGGCGGTACGTCCGGAGGCCACCTCGTCGGCGAGGACGTGCACCACGTTGCCGAAGCCCTGCGCCGCCGTCGCCGGGGCGTCGGCCTTGACCTCACGGCCCAGGAACCACTGGAGGGCGCAGGTGTTGGCGAGCTGGTCGAGCGCGCTGCCGGAGAGCGTGACGGGGCGGTCGCGGTCACGCAGCGGGACCTCGGAGCGGGTGGGTTCGTTCAGCCCCCACCAGCGGTAGGGGTGGGCCGCGGGCACGAGCGGCTGCCCCTCGTCGTCGGTGAGCGCCGCGAGCCGGGCGAGCCGGTGGGCGGCGGCGTCGCGCAGGGCGTCCGAGGCGGCGGGGTCGACGGTCGTCGCCCGCAGCTCGGCGACCAGTGCGGCCACCGCGAGCGGGCGGCGGGGGCGTCCGGTGACGTCCCGGGGCTCGGTGCCGAGCTCGGTGAGGAAGCGCGAGGGCTGGTCACCGTCGTCGGCGGGTGCCTTGACCGCGGTGACCACGAGACGTTCACGGGCCCGGGTCGCGGCGACGTAGAACAGCCGGCGCTCCTCGGCCAGAAGGGCCCCCGGGGTGAGGGGCTCGGCCAGACCGTCGCGCCCGATCCGGTCCGCCTCCAGGAGCGAACCCCGGCGGCGCAGGTCGGGCCAGAGCCCTTCCTGCACCCCGGCGACGACCACCAGACGCCACTCCAGGCCCTTGGAGCGGTGCGCGGTCATGAGGCGTACGGCGTCGGGACGTACGGCACGCCGGGACAGGGTGTCGGCGGCGATGTCCTGGGCGTCGACCTCCTCCAGGAAGTTGAGCGCGCCACGCCCGCCGGTGCGTTCCTCGGCGCGTGCCGCGGTGTCGAAGAGGGCGCACACGGCGTCGAGATCCCGGTCGGCGTTCCGGCCTCCCGCGCCGCCGCGCAGCGCCGCCCGCTCCAGGCGGCCGGGCCAGGGGGTGCCGTTCCACAAGGTCCACAGGGCCTCTTCGGCGGTGCCGCCTCCCTCGAGGAGCTCACGGGCCTCGCGCAGGAGCGCGCCGAGCCGCTGGGCTCCGCGGGCGTACGCCGGATCGTGCGTGACCAGGCGCTCGGGCTCCGCGAGTGCGCGGGCCAGCAGCGCTCCGGACGGCGGCGGTACGCGGTTCCCGGCGGCCCGCTCCTCGTCGCGCAGGGCCCGTCCGAGGCGCCGCAGGTCGGCGGCGTCCATGGAACCGAGGGGCGAGGTGAGGAGGGCGAGGGCGGTCTCGGTGTCGATCCGGCCGGGTGCCGCCCCGTCTCCCTCGGCTCCGGCCCCGTCCTGTTCCCCGTCCTGTTCCGGGTCGTCGGCCGCTGTGGGGTGCAGCGCCGCCGTGGCGACGGTGCGCAGGGCGGACAGGAGCGGTGCCACCGCCGGCTCGTGGCGCAGCGCAAGATCGTCACCGTCGACCTCCAGCGGGACTCCGGCCGAGGTGAGCGCTCGGCGCACGGCCGGGATCGAACGTCCGCCGGCGCGTACGAGTACCGCCATGTCCCTCCAGGGCACCCCCTCTTCCAGGTGCGCGCGCCGGAGCAGATCAGCGATGTTCTCCAGCTCCGTGGAGGGCGTCGGATAGGTGTACGTCTCGACGCGGCCGCCGCCGCGCACGGCGGACAGCTCACGGTGGGCGCGGACCTTGGCCGAGGGCAGCCGGGTGAGCGGCATCCGGCGCGTGAGCATCCGGGTGGCCTCGAGCAGCAGTGCGCCGGAGCGGCGCGACGTGGTGAGGACGCCGACGGGAGCGGGCGCGCCGTCGGCGCGGCGGAAGGTGTCCGGGAAGTCGAGGATGCCGTTCACGTCGGCGCCCCGGAAGGCGTAGATCGACTGGTCGGGGTCGCCGAAGGCGATGAGCGTCCGGCCGCCGCCCGCGCCCGGCGCGGCGCTCCCCCGGTTCCCGGCCAGTGCGTGGAGCAGCCGGACCTGGGCGGGGTCGGTGTCCTGGTACTCGTCGACGAGTACGGCGTCGTAGCTCCGGGCCAGCGCGGCCGCCACCTCCGGCCGTTCGGCGAGCAGGACCGCCCGGTGGACCAGCTCCGCGTAGTCGAGGACACCCTGGGCGTCGAGGACGTCCAGGTACTCGGCGAGGAACTGGGCGGCGGCGCTCCAGTCCGGCCGGCCGGTGCGGCGGGCGAAGGCGGCCAGTGCGTCCGGGCCGAGGCCCAGTTCACGGCTGCGGGCCAGCACCGCTCGCACCTCGTCGGCGAAGCCCCGGGTGGTCAGGCAGGCGCGCAGTTCGTCGGGCCAGCGGACGTGGGCCAGCCCCGCCTTCTCGAGGCCGAGCTGCCCGGCGAGCAGTTCACGGACGGCGACGTCCTGCTCCGGCCCGGAGAGCAGGCGCAGCGGATCGGCGAAGAGGTCGGCGTCCTGGTGGGCACGGACCAGTGCGTAGCAGTACGAGTGGAAGGTGGTGGCCTGCGGACCCCGGGTGCCGCCGAGCCGGGCCGCCATCCTGTCGCGCAGTTCGACCGCCGCCTTGCGGCTGAACGTGAGGACGAGGATGCGGGCGGGGTCGGTCCCCCGGGCGACGCGCCGGGCGACCGCCTCGACCAGCGTCGTGGTCTTGCCCGTGCCCGGTCCGGCGAGGACCAGCAGCGGGCCGTCCCGGTGGTCAACCACGGCGCGTTGCGGTGCGTCCAGGAGAGGGGGGTCCACGGAGCCCGGCGGCGTACGCACCAGCCGGTACGCGCCCGGAGCCCGCCGCCGTGCCTGACGGTGCGGGCTGTTCCGGGTGGTGGAGGAGGAGCTCACGTGGATCGCCGGTCCTGGTGGGTGTACTGGGTCTGCGCGGTGGCCCGGCCGTCGGTGGTGTGACGGCCCGGGTCCGACGCCTGGTGGTGGAGGACGGTGCCGAGAGCCCGGTACGGCGGCCCGGCGGTGACGGGAACGGTTGGCGGTGACGGAAACGGATGAGGGAGCGAGGGTGCCGCGTGTGGACGACGCTACGCCAGCGGTGAGAGGGAAATCAGGCGGTGGGAGGCGTCCCCCGTCACATGTGGAGCCCGCCGCGGCACCGGTGCGTCCCGTTCACCGGCCAGGCGCCTGTCCCGGCGGGGCGCGAAGGCGGAAGCTGTCAGATGTGAGCTTTCTCGCCCGGACTGCCGGTCACGCCGTCCCATCTGGCGCGCTTCATGTCGAGGCGCGGTACGTGCCCCTCCGCGTCGCGCGGTGCCCCGCGCAGCGGCGTGCCCTCCTCGCGGTAGTGGCCGAGCGCCCGCGGTTCGTGGCCCGGCAGGAGCACTCCGTCGGCGCGCACCACACGCCACCAGGGCACCGCCGAGCCGTACAGAGCCATCACCCGGCCGACCTGCCTCGGGCCGCCGTCACCGAGCCACTCCGCGACGTCGCCGTACGTCATGACGCGGCCGGGCGGAATGAGGTCCGCCACGTCCAGGACCCGCTCCGCGTAGACGGGCAGCTCGGCGGGCGCGGGGTCGGCGGGCGCGGCCCCGGTCCGGCTGCCGCTCGTCCGGTCTTCGCTCATCCGTCCCATCCTGCCGTACGCCACCGACAACGAGCCGTGCACGGTGTCGTGCTGGTCACACACCGTGCGCGCGCGGGCGAAGCAGCGTATGTTGCGCATCGCGCCCGCGCAATGCACCCTGATGCCCCCCTCTGTCTGCAGGCCGTGCCACCATCATGCGGGCGGTGACCGGTGATACGAGAACACGAAGATTCATCAGAGGCTAAGGAGCAGGGCGTGCAGCCACCGAAGGCGGCGGACGCCTCTGACGCCGAGCCGCGCCCGGACGCGCCCGACGCCCCGGAGACCGGTGCCCCCGGTGCCGGGGAGGCCACCGGGCGCTCCCGCGAGCACCTCTCGGGCTCGACGCTCGCGTCGGCCGACGCGAGCCTGACCGACCGCGTCTCGGGGGACGAGCCACTGCTCCCGGCCCGGGTCCACCGCCCCTCCGATCTGCTGCGCCTCCTCGTCGGCGTCCTGGCGATCGCCCTGCTGTTCTCCATCGCCGCCTTCGCCCAGGGGACCACCACGGGCCTCGAGAACGACATCTCGAAGGGCACCGACCAGGCCCCCGATCTGCTGATCAAGCTCGCGGGCCTGGTGTCCAGCATCGCCGTGCTCCTCGTGCCGGTCGCCTTCGCGATCGAGCGCCTGGTGAAGCGCGACGGGCTGCGGATCGCGGACGGGGTGCTCGCCGCCGTGCTGGCCCACGGGGTGACCCTGGCCACCGATCTCTGGGTCGCCCGGTCGGCGCCCGGGACGATCAGGGAGGCCCTGACGCAGCTCCAGCCCGGGGACTCGCTCACCGACCCCGTGCACGGATACCTCGCGCCCGTCATCGCCTACATGACGGCGGTCGGGATGGCCCGCAGACCGCGCTGGCGGGTCGTGCTGTGGGTGGTGCTGCTCCTGGACGCCTTCGCGATGCTGGTCGGCGGCTACACCACACCGTTCTCGATCGTCCTCACCGTGCTGATCGGCTGGACCGTGGCGTACGGCACGCTGTACGCGGTCGGCTCGCCGAACGTCCGCCCGACCGGCCAGCACCTGATGGCCGGTCTGCGCCACGTCGGCTTCCGGCCGGTCGCCGCGATGCGCACCGAGGACGCCGCCGACCACACCGACCAGAGCGACCAGGGGCGCCGCTACCTGGTCACCCTGGAGGAGGGGCCACCGCTGGACGTGACGGTCGTCGACCGCGAACAGCAGGCCCAGGGCTTCTTCTACCGGGTGTGGCGCAGGCTCACCCTCCGCAGCATCACCCAGCGCCGCTCCATCCAGTCGCTGCGCCAGGCCCTGGAACAGGAAGCGCTCCTCGCGTACGCGGCGATCGCCGCCGGCGCCAACGCGCCCAAGCTGATCGCCACGTCCGAACTCGGACCCGACGCCGTGATGCTCGTGTACGAGCACATCGGCGGGCGCTCGCTGGACGCGATGGAGGACGAGGAGATCACCGACGACCTGGTGCGCGGCGCCTGGCGCCAGGTACAGGCGCTCCAGTCGCGGCGGATCGCGCACCGCAGGCTCACCGGGGACGCCATCCTGGTGGACCGTTCCGGTTCGGTGTTCGTCACGGACCTGCGGGGCGGCGAGATCGCGGCCGGTGACCTGATCCTCCGCATGGACGTGGCCCAGCTGCTCACCACCACCGGTCTGCGGGTAGGCGCCGAGCGGGCCGTCGCCGGGGCACTCGCCGTGCTCGGGCCCGACGCCGTCGCCGACTGCCTGCCGCTGCTCCAGCCGATCGCGCTGAGCCGCTCCACCAGGGCGACGCTCCGCAGACTCGCCCGGGAGCGTTCGCAGCGGGAGCGTGAGGCGGTGCTGGAGGCCTCGCAGGCGGCCAAGGAGGCGAAGGCCGAGGAGCCCGACGCCTCGGCGGCCAACGACCGCAAGGCCGTCCGCAAGTCCCTGCGCACCGAGAAGCAGGCCGAGAAGCGGGCGATCGACGATGCCATGGAGGAGGCCCGCGAGGAGGACATGCTGGCCCAGATCCGCCGCCAGGTGCTGCTGATCAGGCCGCAGGCGCCGGTCGAGCCGGTCCGCCTGGAGCGCATCAAGCCGCGCACCCTGCTGAGCTTCATCGCGGGCGCGATCGCCGCCTACTACCTGATCTCCCAGGTCACCAAGGCCGACTTCAGCACGGTCGTGGAGCAGGCGGAGTGGGGGTGGGTGGCGGCGGCGCTGGGCTTCTCGGCCCTGAGCTACGTCGCCGCGGCCATGAGCCTGCTCGGCTTCGTGCCCGAGCGGGTGGCCTTCGGGAAGACCGTGCTGGCGCAGGTCGCGGGGTCGTTCGTGAAGATCGTGGCCCCCGCTGCGATCGGCGGAGTGGCTCTGAACACACGCTTCCTGCAACGCGCCGGGGTGCGCCCGGGGCTCGCCGTCGCGAGCGTGGGCGCGTCCCAGCTGTTCGGTCTCGGCTGCCACATCCTGCTGCTCGCCCTGTTCGGCTACCTGACCGGCACGGAGAGGACCCCGGATTCACTCACCCCGTCGAGGACGGTCATCGCGGGCCTGCTCACGGTCGCCGTCCTCGTACTGGTGGTGACCGCGATCCCGTTCCTGCGCAAGTTCGTCGTCACCCGGGTGCGGTCGCTGTTCGCCGGCGTCGTGCCCCGCATGCTCGACGTGGTGCAGCGGCCGCAGAAGCTGGTCACCGGCATCGGCGGCATGCTGCTGCTGACCGGGCTGTTCGTCATGTGCCTCGACGCGTCGATCCGCGCCTTCAGCGGCCCCGGCGTCCCCGAGCTCAGCTACGCGAGCATCGCGGTGGTCTTCCTCGCGGGCAACGCCCTCGGGTCCGCGGCGCCCACCCCGGGCGGCATGGGCGCGGTCGAGGGTGCGCTGACCCTGGGTCTGATCGCGGTGGGCCTGCCGTCGGAGGCCGCGGTGCCGTCCGTACTGCTCTACCGCGTGATGACGCTCTGGCTCCCGGTGCTCCCAGGCTGGATCTGCTTCAACCAGCTGACCCGCAAGGGCGAGCTGTAGAACGTATGCGCGGGGCGCGCCACTCGCATGGACCGCGCCCCGCGCGATCCCCCACGCTCCGCCGCACGATGGGTTCATGAGGACCTCTCCCGCTCTGCGTGCCGCCGCCCTCGCCACCGCCACCGTGCTGCTGCCGCTGGCCGCCTGCTCGGACGACGGCGACGACGGAGGTACGGAGAGGTCGACGCCGTCGGCCGCGTCGACGGCGGCCCCCACCGCGACGACGGAGGAGCTGACGTCCCAGAAGCTCGACTGGGAGCCCTGCCCGGCCCCCAACCAGGCCCAGGGCAGCGGCGTGTCCCCCTCGCCGCTGCCGGGCGGGGCGGCCTGGGAGTGCTCCTTCATGGACGTCCCCCTCGACTACGCCGATCCGGGGGGCCGGACCATCGAACTGGCGCTGATCCGCGCCGCCGCCAGGAACCAGGACCGCCGGATCGGTTCGCTGATCTTCAACTTCGGCGGACCGGGCGCCTCCGGTGTCGCCACGCTGCCGTCCTTCGGCACCGCTTACGACACCCTCCGCACCCGCTACGACCTGGTGAGCTTCGACCCCCGCGGGGTCGGGCGCAGCGAGGGCGTCGAGTGCTCGGACGACAAGGCGCTCGACGCGCGGTACGAGCAGGACGGCACCCCGGACGACGCCGAGGAGGAGAAGGCCTTCGTCGAGGACCAGAAGTCCTACATCGCGGACTGCGAGGAGAACTCCGGGGACGAGCTGCCCTATGTCGGCACGACGAACGCGGCCCGGGACATGGATCTGATGCGCCAGGTGCTCGGCGACGACAAGCTCTACTACTTCGGGATCTCGTACGGCACCGAACTGGGCGGTGTCTACGCCCACCTGTATCCCGAAAAGGTCGGCCGGGCCGTCCTGGACGCGGTCGTCGACCCGACGGAGGACTCCCTGGAGTCCTCGCTCGGCCAGGCCCAGGGATTCCAGCTCGCCCTGGACAACTTCACCGCCGACTGTGCCGAGCGCGACGACTGCAGACTCCCCGGGGCCACCGCGCGGGAGGTCCAGGACTGGATCGCCGAGCTGCTGGACCAGCTGGAGAAGAAGCCCGTCCCCGGGCTCGGCGAACGGCAGCTGACCGGGACCCAGGCCACCACCGGCATCGCGTCGGCCCTCTACTCCAAGGAGACCTGGCCGTTGCTCGAACAGGGCCTCGACGAGGCGGACGGCAGGAACGGCGGGCTGCTGCTCGCGCTCGCCGACTCGCTGAACGGCCGGTCCGAGGACGGGCACTACGACAACTCGAACGCCGCCAACGCGGCCATCAACTGCGCGGACTCCGAGCAGCGGTTCACCCTGGAACAGACCAGGAAGGCGCTCCCCGAGTTCCGCGAGGCGTCCCCCGTGTTCGGGGACTATATGGCCTGGGGGCTGATGTCCTGCACCGGCTGGCCCGTCGCGGGCGCCTGGGACACTCCGGACGTCAGCGCGCCCGGTTCGGCCCCGATCCTGGTCATCGGCAACACCGGGGACCCGGCGACGCCGTACGCCGGCGCGAAGGCGATGGCCGCCGAGCTCGGCAAGGGAGTCGGGATCGAGCTGACGTACAAGGGCGAGGGCCACGGGGCGTACAACGGCGGCAGCACTTGCGTGCAGAGGGTGGTGGACGGCTACCTCCTCGAAGGGAAGGTCCCGAAGTCGGGAACGGTCTGCGGGTGACCACTCGTTGGACTGGCGGACATCGGTGACGCCCGGGCCGCCCCGGGTGGCGCCCTTCGGGCACGGGGAGGGGAGCGCGCATGCGCGTACGGGGACGGGCCCGGAGGGGCTCGGCACCGGCCGTCGCGGTCCTGCTCTTGACGGCGGTCCTCGCCGGGTGCGACGACGGTCCGGCGCCCCCGCAGTCGTCGAAGTCCCGCTCCCTGGACTGGAAGCGCTGTGACGCCCCGGAGGGCGGCACCGCACCCGGCTCCGGCTGGCGGTGCGCCACTCTCGACGTGCCCCTGGACTACGCGCGGCCGGACGGAGAGACGATCGGTATCGCACTGATCCGCAAGGCGGCCACGAGGAAGAGCGAGCGGCTCGGTTCGATGCTCTTCAACTTCGGCGGCCCCGGTGGCTCGGGAGTGGACATCCTGCCGCGCGCCGCCGCCTCGTACCGGGAGCTCAACACCCGCTACGACCTGGTGGGCTTCGACCCGCGCGGGGTCGCCGCCAGTGCGGGGGTCCGCTGCCGCGGCGACGAGGAGCAGGAGACCGCCTACCGCGAGGTCGACATGACCCCGGACACGGCGGCGGAGGAGACCGCGTTCGTCGCGGACGGCACGGACTTCGGGGCCGGGTGCGAGCGCCTGTCCCCCGCAGTCCTCCCCCACGTCGGCACGACGAACGCCGCCCGGGACATGGACGCGATCCGCCGGGCGCTCGGCGACAGGAAGCTGTCGTACTTCGGCATCTCGTACGGTACGGAGCTCGGCGGGACCTACGCGCACCTCTTCCCGGAGACCGTGGGAAGAGTCGTCCTGGACGCCGTCGTCGACCCGACGGCGGACTCGGTGGGCCATGCCCGCAACCAGGCGACGGGCTTCCAGCGCGCCCTCGACAACTACCTGAGGGACCGCGGCCAGGACCCCGCCGCCGGCACCCGGCGGATAGCGGACCTGCTGGAGCGGATCGACAAGGAGCCGCTGCCGACCACGTCCGGCCGCGAGCTCAACGAATCGCTCGCCGTCACCGGCATCGTGACGCCCCTCTACTCGCGGAGCGACTGGCCCACGCTGACGGCCGCTCTCGACGAGGCCGAGAACAGCGGCCGGGGTGACCGCCTCCTCCAGCTGGCCGACTCGTACAACGGCCGTGACGCGAACGGGCACTACGACACCCGGAACCACTCGCAGCGTGCGATCTCCTGCGCCGACGCCAAGGCGAGGCCGACGGTTGCCGAAGCCCGGGCGCTGCTCCCCGAATTCCGCGAGCTCTCACCGGTCTTCGGCCCGTTCCTCGCCTGGGACACGGCCGGCTGGTGCGCGGGGTGGCCGGTCGAAGGGGAGCACGACACCCCGGAGGCGAGCGCCCCGGGCGCCGCTCCGATCCTGGTCATCGGCACGACGGGAGACCCGGCCACCCCGTACGAGGGCGCGCGTCGGATGGCGGACGAACTCGGTGAGGGGGTCGGCGTGATGCTGACCAACAAGGGCGAGGGACACGGCTCGTACGGCGAGAGCGCCTGCGTGACCTCGCTCGTCGACGCCTACTTCCTCGAGGGGAAGGTCCCGGCGGACGAACGCACCTGTTCCTGAGGTCCGGCCACACGTCCCACCCCACGCGAAGGGGCCGGTTCCTCGGCGGAACCGGCCCCTTCGTACGTCACACCGCAGGTCTAGTAGACCGGCTTCTCCGGCTCGACCTGGTTGACCCAGCCGATGACGCCACCGCCGACGTGCACCGCGTCGGCGAAGCCCGCCGACTTGAGGACCGCGAGGACCTCGGCACTGCGGACGCCGGTCTTGCAGTTCAGGACGATGCGCCTGTCCTGCGGCAGGTCCTGGAGGGCGTTGCCCATCAGGAACTCGTTCTTCGGGATCAGCCGGGAGCCCGGGATCGAGACGATCTCGTACTCGTTCGGCTCGCGGACGTCGATGATCTCGATCTTCTCGTCGCCGTCGATCCACTCCTTGAGCTGCTTGGGAGTGATCGTGGAACCGGCCGCCGCCTCCTGGGCCTCCTCGGACACGACGCCGCAGAAGGCCTCGTAGTCGATGAGCTCGGTGACGGTGGGGTTCTCGCCGCAGACCGCGCAGTCGGGGTCCTTGCGGACCTTGACCTGGCGGTACTGCATCTCCAGCGCGTCGTAGATCATCAGACGGCCGACCAGCGGGTCACCGATACCGGCGAGCAGCTTGATGGCCTCGTTGACCTGGATGGAACCGATGGACGCGCAGAGCACGCCGAGGACACCGCCCTCGGCGCAGGAGGGAACCATGCCGGGGGGCGGCGGCTCCGGGTAGAGGCAGCGGTAGCAGGGACCGTGCTCGGCCCAGAAGACGGACGCCTGACCGTCGAAGCGGTAGATCGAGCCCCAGACGTACGGCTTGTTCAGCAGGACCGCGGCGTCGTTGACGAGATAGCGGGTGGCGAAGTTGTCCGTGCCGTCCACGATCAGGTCGTACTGGGCGAAGATGTCCATCACGTTCTCGGCTTCGAGCCGCTCCTCGTGAAGGACCACGTTCACCAGGGGGTTGATCCCCTGCACGGTCTCCTTGGCCGACTGGGCCTTGGACTTGCCGATGTCGGCCTGGCTGTGGATGACCTGCCGCTGCAGGTTCGACTCGTCGACCTCGTCGAACTCGACGATGCCGAGCGTGCCGACGCCGGCCGCGGCCATGTACATCAGAGCCGGCGAGCCGAGGCCGCCGGCGCCGACAGCGAGCACCTTCGCGTTCTTCAGCCGCTTCTGTCCGTCCATCCCGACATCCGGGATGATCAGGTGGCGGGAGTACCTGCGGACCTCGTCGACGGTGAGCTCAGCAGCTGGCTCGACCAAGGGTGGCAGCGACACAGGAACCTCAACAATGCAGGTGGTCGGATTCTACGTACTTCATCTACGTACGGTTGTTCTCCCGTAACACTGCCACGCCCCTCCTCATTCCGAGATACCGGGTCCGATCCGCGAGACGAATTCGTCCCAGTAGCTGGGCAGTGCCGCGAATGGGTCGGTTTGCCCGTGTGTGCCGTCCCGGTCCGTGAAGAAGATCGTTCCGGCGCCCTGCCAGCGGGCGATGCGCATGGCCTCCTCCAGGTGCGTGCGCGGGACGCCATGGACGAAGTGCGCGAAGCGTCCCGGTTCGTACACGGCGGTCCACTCGGCCACCTGAGACCAGCGGTAGTCGACCCACGGCCCACGGAAGGTGACCAACTGGTCGGCGGCCTCGGCGTAGCCCGGGTGCGGGTGGGTTCCGTGCCCCAGGACCAGCCGCCCGCCCTCGTCCGCACTGTCGCTGTCGGCCAGGAGCGCGGAGAGGGTGCTGGTCAGCCGACGGACCGCCGGAAGCCCGTCGCGTTCGGCCGGGCAGTGGTCCAGGTAGAAGCCGCCGACGCGGTACCAGTCGAGATAGGACTGGGCGTCGGCGACCAGCTCGCCGAACGGGCGGCTGCCGAAGGCCAGGTCGAGATGGCCCAGCAACCTGCCCCCCGAGGCCCGGACGGTGTCCTCGGGCGCCTCCCCGTGCAGCGCCCGCTCGCGGGCGTCGCGCAGTCGGCCCGCGGCCTCGAGACAGTGCCGGTCGGGCCGGGCGCCCGGCCCGTCGTCGATGTTGAGCACAGCCCAGTGCAGCGGCGTACCCGGCCGGTTGAGACCGGCCCATTCGGCGGGCGCGAGCAGCGGATGGGCGTATCCGGGCACCCCGACGCCGAGCTGTTCCGCTCCGCCGGTCCGCAGAGTGGAGCCGGTGCTGGTCAGATACGGCACGCCGCCTCCATCCAGATGTCCGCGAGGGACTCCTCCAGGTTGATGCGGGGACGCCAGCCGAGCCGGTCGCGCGCGGTGCGCACATCGGCCTGCTGCCAGGCACCGCATCCGTCGGGATAGGGGGACGGAGTCGCGGCGAGGTGCTCCACGACCGACTCGGTGGAGGAGCGGGGGGCGCCGATGGGGAGCCGGCCGGGGGGCGTGTCGAGCTCGTGGAGTGCGCCCGCGTATCCGGCGACCCTGGCGAGCACCGCCGCCGCGTCCCGCAGCCGCACGGCCCTGCCTGTGCCGATGTTGACGACGCCCTGGGCGGCGGAGAGCGAGGCGGCGTGCACGGCCCGCGCCACGTCGCGTACGTCGACGAAGTCGCGCTGCACCCCGAGGCCGCTGAGCTTGAGCTCGGGGTCCCCGGTCTGCATGGCGCGGCGCATGGTCTCGGCGAGCCTGCCGAGCGGGGAGCCGGCCGGGGTTCCGGGCCCCACCGGTGAGAAGACCCGCAGGACGACAGCGTCCAGACCGGAGCCGAGGACCAGCTCGGTGGCGGCGAGCTTGCTCACGCCGTACGGCCCGCCCGGGCGGGGCACGGCGTCCTCGGCGGTGGACGAGCCGGGCTGCGAGGGCCCGTACTCGGACGCGCAGCCGACCTGGACGAGACGTGCGCTGCAGCCGCTGCGGCGCATGGCCTCGCAGACGGTGGCAACCGCGACGGTGTTGTGGCGGGTCAGGTCCCGGGCGCCACCGCGGGTGGCACCCGCGCAGTTGACGACGACCCCGGGATGGACGGCGTCCAGGAAGCGGGTGAGCGCTCCGGGGCTGCCGCCCGCGAGGTCGAAGCGCACGTCGGCGTCGTCGCCGCGGCCGAGTGCCGTGAGATGCACGGCGGGGTCGGCGAGCAGGCGGTCGGCGACGAAGCGGCCGAGGAATCCGTTCGCTCCGAGCAGCAGAACCCTCATCGCGCGCCCCCTCGGTGCCGACGGCAAGCTGCCGGGGCGGGGGATTGGGGGGTCATGTCCGGTTTCTCCTTGAGGAAGGTGTGTGCGGTACGGAAAACCCGCGGCGTCGGCTCCGCGGGGTGGGCGGGCCCGGCTAGGCCGAGGCGTGGGCGGATGCCCGGGTGAGGGTGACCGATGCGTGGACCAGCAGCCCGAAGGCGGCGACGCCACAGGCGAGAACGGGTACGCCGCCGGTGCCCGCCGCGGCGACGACGGCCTCGACCGGCCGGGCGAGGAGCCCCAGGCCCGGCAGTCGCCCGGCGAGGACCAGGAAGGTGGCTGCCACCTCTGCCGCGCAGGCGGCGGCGAGTCCGGTCGCGGCGGGTTCCGGGAAGCCGTGGACGGCGAGCAGGCGAGCCAGGAAGAGCAGGGCGCCGAGGGCGACCGGGCCGCCGAGGCCGCCGCCCGCACCGGGGTGGCCGAGGTCGGCGAGGAACAGCAGCGCGGTCAGCGCACCCAGGAAGAGCGCGACCACGCCGAAGAGCAGAGGGCGTACGCCGGCACCGAACTCCGACAGGCCGTGCGACCCGGCGAGACGGTGGCGCGCGTGCACCGCGAACAGGTGGGCGCACCAGGCTGCGGGCGCCAGGGCCGGCACGAGCCCGAGCAGGGGGCCCGGCGCGGCGGTCCAGTCGCCGTCGGGACCGCCGCTGATGACCTGGGCGAGCAGGTCGTCGCCGTACACGACGTAGCCGAGGAGCCAGCAGACGTACAGCGTGACGCCTTCGGCGCCGTCCGGGGTGCGCAGCGGGCCGCCGCGCAGGCAGAACCGGAGCGAGAGGACGACGAGCAGTGCTCCGACGGCGGTCACCGCGAAACGGGCCCCGCCGCCGAGCACCCCCTCGGAGGCCCTGAGCACCCCTGCCGTCGCGAGACAGGCGACGCCGGGCAGCAGCGCCGGGAGCGCCCATCCGGACCGCGCGCCGTCGCCGGGGTCCTGCTGCGACCCCGGGGCCCGGGCAGCGGGCCTGCCCACTCCGGGGACACGGGCGTAGAGCTCCTCCGCGAGCGAGAAGACGTCACGGTGCCGGTAGCGCGCGGCGGTCCTGTCGGTGAGTCCGTGCGCCTCCAGACCGGCCGCGATCTCCAAGGGGTCGACGGCGCGCTCGCACAGCTCCCGGTGCCGGTGCATGAGCACCTTCACGGGGTCCGCCGGTCCGCGGCGGGCCACGGACCTGCGGGCGGGGTGGTAGGCGATCTCGGGTGCCCGGACGGCGGAACGGACCGCCCCCGAGCCCTCGTCCGCCGGCTGTCGGCCACCGGCGTCCGCGGCGTCGGCCGGTCTGCCCATCGGGACTCCTCCGTGCTCGAGGCCGCTCGCTTCGTCACGCATCGCCGTCCCCCGCTCCGTGTGCGCCCGCGCACACGCCCTCCGCGCCGACGGCCCAGCTCGGCACCCGGGAGGCACGGACGTGAGCACGGGAGAAGGCGTCGGCGGAGACCCCCGCGGCAACCGGTCCGGGGGGCGGCGCGCCCAGCACATGGGCCTCCGGGGGCGTGGCGAACGGGCGCGGGGGGCCGTCCGGGTCCAAGGGCTCCGCAGGCGTCGCCCGACGGGTCGGGGCGTGCCCTACCAGGTCCTGGTAGATGCCGCGATACGCCGCGAGATTCTGCTCGACGGTGAAGAGTTCGAGCGCCCTGGCGCGCGCCGCCGCACCCAGGCGCGCACGGCGCTCCGGGTCGCGCAGGAGCGCGACACAGGCGTCGGCGAGCGCCCGCGGATTACGCGGGGGCACCACCAGGCCCGTTCCGCCGACGACCTCGACCACGGCGCCCACGTCCGTCGACACGGTGGCCCGGCCGCAGAACATCGCCTCGACCAGGCTGATGGGAAAACCTTCGACGACGCTGGACAGAACGACGATGCCGCCCGAGGCGTAGGCCTCCGCCAGGTCGGGCACCTCGGGGCCGCCGATCTCCTCGAAGGTCACCGGGTTGTCGCCGACGGCGTGCGCGTCCGTGGCCTCGTCGGGGAAGAGCTGGGCGGCGAGAGCCCGGCAGTGGGCGAGATAGCTGTCGCCGTCGCGGCCCTGGTCCGGCGCGCCGAAGATCCGCAGCCGGGCGTCCGGCTCGGCCCTGTGGACCTCGGCGAAGGCGTGGAGCAGGGCGGTCAGGTCCTTGGCGGGTTCGATCCGCCCGATCCACACCAGCGTGCCGGGCCCGCCCCCGTCCTCACCCTCGCCGACGGACCCGAACCGCTCCGCCTCCATGCCCGGGTAGACCGTGCGCAGCTTGGCCCGGTCTGCGCCGAACCGCTCCTGCCACCGGCGGACATGGGTGTTTCCGGGGGTGATGAGCGCCGCCTGCCGGTAGATCTCGGAGGCGAGCAGCCCGTGGAAGTTGGCCAGCAGAGCGCGCACCGGCGCGCCGAGCGGGGCTTCGGGCGCCGCGAGGTAGTGGCTTCGCAGGGGTACACCGTGCTCCGTCACCAGCAGCGGCACACCGAAGAAGCGTTTGGCCAAGAGCCCCGGGAGGGCCGCCGCGCCCCCGGACGCCGCGTGACAGAGGTCGACCGCGCCGAGGCCGTCCCCGTCGTACCAGTCGAGGGAGAGGGGACGCAGGGCGCGCTCCAGCCCGGCCACGAAGGCGAGGTAGTCGGGGACGGTCGCGCCGTGGACGGTCCGCCCCGTTCCCGGCGCACGGCAGGCCGTCTCCACGATGCGTACGGTCGCCTCGGAGCGCAGGGCGTCGTACAGCCCGCCGCGTTCGCGGGCCAGTTCGGCGAGGCCGTAGAGGCCGCCGGTGAAGCGGCCGGCCGCCGCGCCGGCATCCGCGCCGAAGGAGCCCGGCCCGGTCTCCGTACCGGCGCAGACCCCGCTGACGAGGGCGGTCACGTGCGCCGTGAAGCGCCGTCGGTCCCGCCGCCCGTACGACCGCCCGAGGCCGGTGGCGAGCCGGCCCGGCAGACCTCTGGGGCGGCCGGTGTGCCGGGCGTCCTCCGGGTACGCCCACAGCGGCGCCGTCCGCACCCGCCCGATCCGGTCGGGGAGCCTCACCCAGCCCTGTCGCTCCTGGTCGGCGGAGCGGCTGAGCGCGAAGAGGTCGAACTGGTGCCGGGGCAGGCCGCGCACCAGACGGTCGCACCAGAGTCTGGACTCACCCGTCGCATACGGGTAACCACCGTCCGTGAGGAGTCCGATCCGCACGAGCACACCCCCGATCTCCCTTGTGGACAGCCGCCGTTGCCCGGCGACTCGCAGCGGGACGACCGTATGCGGATACACAGGTGGTGCGACGGACGGTTGTCCGTCGCACCACCGAAAGGGGTGAACCGGCGTAACTTTCCCGCTCCAGTCGCGTTCTGTTGCGACAGCCGGGCGTTCGGTGACGCGGAGTCAGGCTGCGGCCAGCTCCCTACGGGCCGCCCGGCGTGCAGCGGCCCGTACGGGGTCGAGTGCGGGGACCGCCGCCAGGAGTTGTCTCGTGTACGGGTCCCGCGGCGACCCGTAGACGTCGTCGGCCACGCCCTGCTCGACGATCCGGCCCTGCCGCATCACCGCTACGCGGTCGCTGACCTGCCGGACGACCGCCAGGTCGTGGGCGATGAAGACGAGTCCGATGCCGAGCTCCCGCTGGAGCTCCGCGAGGAGAGAGATCACCTGGGCCTGGGTCGTCACGTCGAGCGCGGACACCGGCTCGTCACAGACGATCAGCTTCGGCTCGGCGGCGAGCACACGCGCGATGCCGATGCGCTGGCGCTGCCCACCGCTGAACTCGTGCGGATGGCGTTCGTACCGGCCCGCGTCGAGCCCGACCCTCTCGAGCAGTTCGCGCACGCGGTCCCGGATCCGGGCCTCGTCGGTCTCCCCCGCGGCACGGAGCGGGTCGGCCACGGACTCGCCTATCGAGCGGCGCGGGTTGAGTGAGGCGACGGGGTCCTGGAAGACCATCTGGAGCTCACGGCGGAACGGCCGCAGTTCCCTCTCCGGCAGCGAGCCGATGTCCGTACCCCCGTACCGGAGCCGGCCCGCCGTCGGATCGATGAGCCGCACGAGCATGCGGCCGAGCGTCGTCTTGCCGCTGCCGCTCTCCCCCACGATGCCGAGGGTCTCTCCGGCGTGGACGGTGAGCGACACCCCGTCCACGGCGGTGACACGGCCCGCGCCCCGGCCGAACTCGCGCCGGAGGCCCACGGCTTCGATGAGCGGTCCGGCCTCCGTCGCGGTCCTCGGGCCCGGGACACCGGCCCGCTTCTCGTCGACCCGTGGCACCGATGCCAGGAGCTCGCGGGTGTACGGCTGCCTGGGGGCGCCCAGCACCTCGGCGACGGGGCCGCGCTCCACCGCACGGCCGTGCTGCATCACCAGGACGTCGTCCACGCTCTCCGCGGCGACGCCCACGTCGTGGGTGACCAGCAGCAGCCCCATGCCCGTCTCGCGGCGCAGGTCGTGCAGCAGGTCCAGGATCTGGGCCTGCACGGTGACGTCGAGCGCGGTGGTCGGCTCGTCCGCCACGATCAGCCGGGGTTCGCAGGCCAGGGCCATCGCGATGAGCGCCCGCTGCCGCATCCCGCCGGAGAACTCGTGCGGCCGTGACCGGGCGCGGCGGGCCGCGTCCGGGATGCCGACCCGGTCCAGGACCTCGACGGCCCGGGCCCGTGCCGCCCGCCGGGACACGGAGTTGTGCACCCGGTACACCTCGGCGATCTGGTCGCCGACCGTGTAGTACGGGTCGAGCGAGGAGAGCGGGTCCTGGAAGACCATCGCGGCCTTGGCACCCCGCAGCCGCCGCAGTTCGGCGTCGTCCGCCGCGCCCACATCCGTACCGGCGACGCGGACGGTCCCGGTGACCCTGGCACCGGTGCCCCGGTGCAGCCCGAGCAGTGCGGAGGCGGACGCGCTCTTGCCGGAGCCGGATTCACCGACGACGCCGAGGGCGGCACCCGCCTCCAGGGTGAAGGAGAGCCGGTCCACGGCGCGGACGGTGCCGAAGTCGATGGTCAGGTCCTCGACCTGGACCAGCGGTGTTGTCATGACAGGACCACCCGTCGGTCGGCCAGCGCGTACAGCATGTCCGCGACGGCATTGGCGAGCACCACGAAGAAGCCGGTCACCAGCACCATGCCGACGACCACGGGCAGGTCGACAACCTTGACAGCGTGGACCAGTTCGCGCCCGATACCCGGGATCCCGAAGAGGGACTCGGTCAGGACCGCGCCGCCGAACATGGTGCCGAAGTCCAGCGCGCTGAGCGCGATCACGGGCGCGAGCGCGCCGCGCAGGGCGTGCCGGCCGATGATGCCGCGTTCGCTGACGCCGTACGCGCGAAAGGTGCGCACGTGGTCCTCCGCGAGCGTCTCCAGCATGGAGCTCCTGGTCAGCCGGGCGTACTTGGCGGACTCGATGAGTGCCAGCGACACCCAGGGCAGCAGCAGGCCCCAGGCCCACTGCTCGGGGTTCTCGGTGAAGGGCACGTAGGTGGGCGACGGCAGCCATTGCAGCGTCGAGCAGAAGATGATGATGAGCAGAAGCCCGATGACGAAGACCGGCGTGGCCGTCCCTGCCAGGGTCAGCCAGGTGAGGAGCCGCTCGGTGATCCGGCCCCGCCGCCAGGCGGACAGCACCCCCGTACCGACGCCGAGCAGGATCCAGAGGGCGAAGGCGCCGATGACGAGCGAGCCGGTGACCGGCAGCTTGGTCAGGATGAGCCGCATGACCTGCTGGTCACTCTGGTACGAGACCCCGAGGCAGGGTGCGGAGCAGTGCTCCACGCCCGTGCCGGTGGAGAAGTCGCGTCCGGCGACGATGCCTTGGAGGAAGTGCAGGTACTGCGTGTACACGGGGTCGTCGAGCCGGAGCTGTGCCGTGACCTGGGCGACCTGGGCGGGTGAGCAGCGCGGGCCGCAGGCGATCTGGGCGACGTCGCCCGGTGCCACGTAGAAGACCGCGTACAGGACGACGGTCAGGGAGAGGAGCACGAAGACGGCGCCGCCGAGCCGCCTCAGCAGGAATCCGGTCACGACGCCCGCTCCTTCGTACGTTCCTGGCGCTCCTCGCGTCCGGTGCCGATCCGCAGCCGGGAGGCGGCCCGTGGGTCGAGTGCCGTACGGACGCCCTCGCCCAGGACGGTGAGGGCGAGCACGGTGACGAAGAGCAGCCCGGCGGGGAGCAGGAGATAGGTGGGTGCCGACTGGTACCAGGTGTCCGCCTCGGTGAGCATCTGGCCCCAGGACGGTGTGGGCGGTTTGATGCCGACGCCGAGGAAGGACAGGGCCGCCTCCACGGTGATGTTGACGGGGAAGAGCAGCGCCGCGTACGTGATGACGGGCGCGGCGAGCGAGGGCAGCAGTTCGCGCCGGGCGATGCTCCACCGGCCGCGTCCGCTGAGCCTGGCCGCGGAGACGAAGTCGAGGGACTTCAGGGCGAGCGCCTGTGCGCGCACGATCTTCGATGTCCCCGCCCAGTTGATGCCGCCGATGACCAGGGCGATCAGGACGGGCCGGGGGAAGGAGGACGGCACGATCGCGAGGAGTCCGAGGGCGATGACCATGAGCGGCAGTGCGACGTTGATGTCGGTGATCCGGCTGAGGACCTGGTCGAGCAGGCGGCTGCCCAGGGCAGCGGCGAGCCCCACGGTCACGCCGATGGTGACCTGGAGGACGGTGGCCACGACGGCCACGCCGAGCGAGACCCGGGCCCCGTACACGACGCGGGCGAAGAGGTCGCGGCCGGTCTGCGGTTCGACGCCGAACCAGTGGTCGGCGCTGATGCCGCCGAAGGAGCCGACGGGGACCCCGCCGGCCGCCGAGTCGACGAGTCCTGGGTGATAGGTGTCGGGATCCTGGCCCGCGAGCGCGGCGAGCAGCGGCGCGGCGAGCGCGGCCAGGAAGAGCAGGAGGACCACGGCCGCAGCGACGGTGGCCGCGCGCTGTGCGCGCAGCCGCCGCCAGAACTGCCGGGCCCCCGAGGCGGGGGCGGCGGCCGGTGCCGCACCCGCCTCCTGGACCAGAAGTGCTTCCGACATGGTTACTTGACCGCGACCTGCGAGATGTCGAGAACGCCGGTCCAGTCACTGATGACCACGTTCTTGACGTCCTGGCCGAAGAGCCGCTTGTAGACCGGGTGGAAGAGCGGCACCGTCAGCGCCTTCTCACCGATCTTCTTGTCGAGCGCGCCCCAGCGCTGGGCGGCTGCCTCCAGGTCGGTGAGCTTGTTGATCTCGTCGATCTCCTTGTTGACCGAGGGGTCGTCCAGGAAGCCGGTGTTGAAGTTGGCTCCGTCCTTCACGATCTGACGGCCGTCGAAGATCGGGGCGAGGAACGGGCCTCCGGAGGGCCAGTCGGCACCCCAGTGTGCGAGGAAGAAGCCCGGCTCCTTGGCCGCGCTGTGGATGGTGTCGGAGTAGTCGTTACCCTCCAGGCCCTTGAGTTCGACGGTGATGCCGGCCTTCTTGAGAGCGGCCTGGAGCGCCGTGGCGATCTCCGGGCTGGTCTCGAAGTCCTTGTCGTTGGAGTGCGTGAGGGTGACGGTCAGCCCCTTGGCGTAACCGGCCTCCTTCAGCAGCTCCTTGGCCTTGGCGGCGTTGCCGGTCTCGCCCGCCGGGAAGTGGTCGTAGGGCGTGTGACCGAAGGACTTCTGGTTCGGCAGGTAGGTGGTGGCGGGCTCGGCGAGCGAGGAGCCGCCCGCCGCGTTGATCACGGAGGACCGGTCGACGGCGTAGGAGATCGCCTGGCGCACCTTCGGGTTGTCGAAGGGCTTCACCTTCGGGTTGAAGGCGATGTAGTTGGTGTAGCCGAAGTGGCCGGTGCCGACGCGGGCGGCGAGCTTCTTGTCGCTGGAGACCTTGGCGAGCTCGGCCGGGCCGAGGTTGGTGTCGGTGGTGACGGCGGCGGCGTCGGCGCCCTGCGAGGCGGAGAGCCGCTGGTTGATGACGGCGGAGTCCAGGCCGGAGCGTACGTCGATCCTGTCCGGGTAGGCCTTGCGCTCCTCGTCGGTCTTCGCCGACCAGTGCGGGTTGCGCTCCAGGACGAGCCGCTCGCCGTCGTTCTCGTTCGAGACGACCTTGTACGGACCCGAGGAGACGGGGTGCTCCTCGTACGTGGTGCCCGTGTCCTTGGCCCGCGGCACCGGGGTGGTCTGGGTCTGGGTGGCGAGGAACGGGAATTCGCCCTCGGGCTTGTTCAGGTGGAAGACGATGGTCCTGTCGTCCGGCACCTCGATCGAGTCGAGGCCCTTCTTGTCCTTGTAGGGGCCCTGGTAGTCGGCCCCGCCGATCAGCCAGTCACGCAGGTAGGGCGCGCCGCCGGACAGTTCGGCGGCGAAGGAGCGCTCGATGCCGTACTTGATGTCCGCGCTGGTGATCGCGGTGCCGTCCTCGTACTTCAGCCCGTCCTTGAGCGTGTACGTCCAGACGGTGGCGTTCTTGCTGGGCGTGCCCAGGCTCGTGGCCAGGTCGGGGACGACCTGGGCGCCCGCCGCGCCGTCCTCGCGGTTGCGGGTGGTGAGCGTACGGAAGACCAGGGAGGGGACGTTGCCTCCGCCGGAGGTGTAGAGCCGCGCCGGGTCGAAGTCCTCCTGCGGGTTGCTGTTGAGCACCGTGAGCGTGCCGCCCTTCCGCGGCTTGCCCGAAGCGCCGGAGCCGCCGCCGCTTCCCCCGCCGTCGTCGCTCCGGGGGCCTGCGCAGCCCGCGAGGCCGGCGACCAGGACGAGAATGACGGCGGCTGTGGTTGCCACGCGGCGCGGTATGACGGACGGCTGACTCATCGGAAGATGACCTCTCGGTGTGCTGCGGCAGAAGCGGGAGACATGTCCGTGCGGCGCAGCGGGCCCCGCCCCGTGACGGGGAAGGGGGCCGGGTACCGAAATGCCGCGCCCGCGGACGGAATACGCCCGGGCGCGGCGGAGGAAGGAGCCGAGGAGCCCGGAAACAGGGCTCTTCGGGGGGGGGCCGACGCGCGCTCGAGCAGGCGTCAGCGACAGAGAACGTCGGCTACGCAGTGCCCGGCCACGCCGAGGAGCGCCAGCTCAAGGGCGGCGCGCTCGGGGAATGCGGGGCTGCGTGACATGCGGAGAAATATGAACGACCTCTCCCCCCGATGTCAACGCGCGGCGAGACAGCCGTCCCACGATGTGGACCGACCAGCCCTGCCGGTCACTCAACTCCCCGGGTGGACCCAGGGGTTGGGGCGGCATTTGATGCCGTCGAGGTCCAGAGTCTTGGTCTGCTGCTGCATCACGGGCGCCAGGGCACCCGGGGTACGGCAGCTCACGTGGTTGTGCCCCAGCCGGTGGCCCACCTCGTGGTTGATCAGCATCTGACGGTAGGACAGGAGCTTGTCCGGGCCGAAGGTGGCGGCACCCTGCGCCCACCGGTAGGCGTTGATCATCACGCGGTCGGTGGCGGCGGAATCGCAGGAGACGTTGTCCTCGGTGGTGTCCAGACCGGACTTCTCGCACCAGACGCCCGTGGTCCCCGGGCTCGCCAGGGTGATGACGAAGTCGGGTTCACCGGAGGAGATCCGCTCGAAGGTCATGGCGCCGTTGTGCGCCCAGCTGCGGTCGTCGTTCAGCGTCTTCTGCACGGCTTCCGCGAACAGTCCGGAATCGAGGCCCAGTCCCTGCTCGACATCGATCCGGTAGCGGTACTTGTGGCCCTTGCCCGGTGCCTTCGCCAGCCCCGGTACCGCCTCGAAGGTCCCGGACGCCTTCAGGTCGGGTGCCAGCGGAAAGGCGGTGGCCATCTTCTGCGCGTACGACAGCGGCTTGACCTCCTGCCGCTGCACCTGCGGATCCGGCCGGTCCACCGAGCGGGAGGCGTCCTCGGAGTCCTGCCGGTCGACGCCCCCGGTCTGCGGGCCGTCCACCGCGCCACCGTCCTGAGCCACCTGCCCGGCCACCACGACCGCGAGCACCGTGGTCACGGCGGCGGCTGCGATACCCGTGAACGTACGGCCCCTGCTCCCCTTCCGGCCCCGGTCGCTCCTGTCGTCCGGCACGTCGTCGGGCGCGTCGGGGCCCGCGGAGGCCCGGTCCGTGACCTCGGGCGGGGCCGGCGGTGCGGGGCGCGAGGGCGACGTGTCGAACGCCTCCAGGAACTCCCTGCGGGGGCCGGGTATCAGGGTGGCGTTGCCGGTCTGCGGACCCGCCGTGCGCCGCCCGGCCTCCTGCTGTGCCTCCTGCTGCCGCGCCATGGCGGCCTGCCCGGCGCGGAAGATCTCCTGGCCGCCCGGGCCCGCCGGGTCCCGTCGGCTGTCGTACTGCGGCTGCGGCCCGCTCCCCCAGCCGCCACCGGGCTCATGCTGCTCGGGGTGCCCGCCACGCACCTGTGGGGCCTCGCGGAACGGGCTGTGGCCGTCCCTGGAAGGGGGCGTGGCGGAGTCACGCCCCCGCCGGCCGGTACCGCGCTCCGCGCCGGCGCCGGCCGCGGCCCCGGTTTCACGCCGGGTGACCCCGGGGCCTTTTCGACTGTGTCGTCCCACGCCCCGGATCAGCTCCCGCCGCGTTCGTCGAGCAGTTCCCGGAACGCCTGGGCGACCGCCTCCGGGTACTCCATCATCGCCACGTGCCCCGCGTCGGGCAGTGTCAGCAGGCGCGAGTCGCGGAAGGCCGCGGACGCCCTGCGTGCCATCCGGTACGAGACGAGCTGGTCCCGCCCGCCGTACACCAGCAGGGTCGGTGAAAGCACCCGCTGGGCCTGGCGCCACAGCCCGTGCTGTCCTCCCAGCGTGTAGGCATCGACGATGCCCCGTGCCGAGCGCGTCATGGCGTCCCAGAAGTACGGCAGCTCCAGCCGGCGCTCCATCTCGGCCACCGCGTGACGGAAGGCTTCGTCGGAGATACGTGCCGGATCGCCGTAACAGAGTGCCATGGCGCCACGGGTCCGCTGTTCCGCGGTCCAGTCCTGGGTGAGCCGGACGAACAGGGATGCGACGCCCGGGAGTGCGAGCAGGGCGGTCGGCACGGCAGGCCTCTGGACCCGGATCTCGGGCAGGGCCGGGGAGATCAGTGTGAGCGTACGCACCAGATCGGGCCGGACGGCCGCCACCCGGGTGGCAACCGCGCCGCCCAGAGAGTTACCGAAAAGGTGAACGGGCCCGCGCCCGCCGGCGTCCAGCAGCCGGATGACCGCCCGGGCGTGTCCGGTGACGGAGTAGTTTCCGTCGTCCGGCGGCGGGGAGTCGCCGAAACCGGGCAGATCGACCGCCTCGCTGTCGAGCGTGTCCGCAAGCAGCGGCATCATGGCCGACCAGTTCTGGGAGGAGCCGCCCAGGCCGTGCACGAAGAGAGCGGGAGCGGTTCCGGCCGCCTCCGCCGGGCGGGAGCGGACCGTCAGGGTGAGGCCGGGCAGCTCGACGGAGCGCAGCTTCTCCCCCTCCGCGATCCGGACGGCACTGACCGTGGGCGCCACCGCTGCGGCGGCGGCCTCGATTCCGGGCAGCTCGGTCGAAGACATGCGGCAATGTTACGAGACGATCACGCGATGGTTCGTGTGTTCGCCGTCACAGGCCGCATAGCGCCCCGGAAGGGTTGCTCCTAGGCTGCAAGGGAAGGAAGGGAGCCACCATGACGGTCGACCCGAGCGACCCGGACACCTTCGAGGATCCGCAGCCCGACGAACCGGACCCCGAAGCCCCCGAGGCCGACAGCGCCGAACAGCAGGCCACCGTCCGGCCGGAGCGCGACGAACCGCTCACCGGCATCGACCGCAGCACCGTCGATGAGGCGGACGCGACGGAGCAGGCACGCCTTGTCGCACACGATGAGGACGATTACCGGTAATACGTACCGCTTTGCGGCACGGGCCGAGCAATCTGTGGCTACCGCAGCCGTCCGGTCCGTGAAATTCTGCGTCCGCGCCGCGCACACCCGGGTTACTCAAAAGTACGATGGCCCGACGGCGCAGCGTGCACGGTACGGCTGTGTTCGATCACGAATTTGGGAGGCGGCGTGACAGCCATCGAGCAGACAGAGGCGGCGCGCCCGCGGGGCACCCGGCTGCCCCGCCGTGCCCGACGCAATCAGCTGCTGGGCGCCGCCCAGGAAGTCTTCGTCGCCCAGGGCTACCACGCCGCGGCGATGGACGACATCGCGGAGCGGGCCGGCGTCAGCAAGCCGGTGCTCTACCAGCACTTCCCCGGCAAGCTGGAGCTGTACCTCGCCCTGCTCGACCAGCACTGCGAATCACTGCTGCAGGCGGTCCGGACGGCGCTCGCCTCGACCACGGACAACAAGCTGCGCGTCGAGGCGACCATGGACGCCTACTTCGCGTACGTGGAGGACGAGGGTGGCGCCTTCCGTCTGGTGTTCGAGTCCGACCTGACCAACGAACCGGCGGTCCGGGAGAGGGTCGACCGGGTGTCGCTGCAGTGCGCGGAGGCCATCTCCGACGTGATCGCCGGCGACACGGGCCTGTCCAAGGACGAATCGATGCTGCTGGCGGTCGGCCTCGGCGGCGTCTCACAGGTCGTGGCGCGTTACTGGCTCTCCAGCCGCTCGGGCATTCCGCGTGACACCGCCGTACAGCTGCTCACCTCGCTCGCCTGGCGGGGCATCGCCGGATTCCCGCTGCACGGCGCCGATCAGCACTGAGCCCGGCGGGGACCGGAGCCTGTGTTCGCTGCGGGCGTTGCCGGTCGACCCGTGCTCCGTCCCTTCACCGGGCTAATGTGTGCTGCGTACGGCGCGGTTCACCGCGCAGAGACGGACCGTCGGAGGGACATAGCCGTGGAGGTCAAGATCGGGGTGCAGCACACGCCCCGCGAGATCGTTCTGGAGAGCGGACTTTCCGCCGAAGAGGTCGAGAGCGCGGTCGGCGAGGCGCTCAACGGCAAGGCGCAGCTGCTCAGCCTCACGGACGACAAGGGCCGCAAGGTCCTGGTGCCGGCCGACCGGATCGCCTACGTGGAGATCGGCGAGCCCAGCGTCCGGCGGGTGGGATTCGGCGCGCTGTAGCCCGCGCACGCGGCAGCAGAGGTGGAGGCCCGGCGGAATCGTCCGCCGGGCCTCCACCTTTTCTCCTCCGGATCCACTCCCGGTCCTTCCCTCGGAGGGGTTCACGGGAGCCGAGGAGGGTTGTATTCCGCCGGCCACGGGTAGGACGGCCTACGACCGACCGCCCGCCGCGCCAACAAGCGAGGTGACCCCTCTGTGCTCTGGGAATCCATCAGCTCCGTCGTGCTCGGACTCGCCCTGTCCTGGGTCGCGCTGCACTCCCTGCCCGGCCGGCTCCCGTCCTCCCGCGTGGTGTTCGCCACGGGCGGGCTGGGCGCCTTGTTCGGTGCGTATCTGACGCACTCGACGCTGGGCTCCGGCCATGTCCTGGCGACCCCCATCGGCGCCGTGCTGGTCGGGGCGGTGACGCTGTCCCTGCTGATCCGGCCGCGTGGCAGCAGGCCTGTGCGATCGGCGGCTGCCCAGTAGGGGCCCCGTCAGGCAGCGAGACCGAGCGCGGCCATCCGCTTGGTGTGGGCCTCGGTGATCCGGGAGAACATCCTGCCGACCTCGGCCAGGTCGAAGCCGTCCGCCACGCCTCCCACGAGCATGGTGGACAGGGCGTCGCGGTCCGCGACCACCCGCTGCGCCTGCGAGAGCGCCTCACCCATCAGCCGGCGCGCCCACAGGGCGAGCCTGCCGCCGACCCGGGGTTCCGCCTCGATGGCGGCCCGCACCTTCTCCACCGCGAAGTTCCCGTGGCCCGTGTCGTCGAGCACGGAGAGGACGAGGGAGCGGGTGTCCGTGTCCAGGCGCGCGGCGATCTCCCGGTAGAAGTCACTGGCGATCGAGTCACCGACGTACGCCTTGACCAGGCCTTCCAGCCAGTCCGACGGGGCGGTCTGGCGGTGGAAGTCGTCCAGCGGCTTGGCGAACGGCTCCATGGCCGCGGTCGGCGTCTCCTCGATGGCGGTGAGCCGGTCGGTCAGCTGCTCGAAATGATGGAATTCGGCGGACGCCATCCTTGCCAGTGCCGCCTTGTCACCGAGTGTCGGCGCGAGTTTGGCGTCCTCGGCGAGGCGCTCGAAGGCCGCGAGTTCCCCGTAGGCGAGCGCGCCGAGCAGGTCCACGACCGCGGCCCGGTACTGCGGTTCGGCGGACGCGGTGGCCCAGTCCTGGGCGGCGATTCCGGTCGGTACGGGCGCTTCGTCGGATGTTTCAGTGGCGTTGTCAGGCGTCTCCATGGAGCGCAGAATAGCCCGCCCCGGCAGGGGCGGAAGGGCCTGGCCGACGGGAGACATCACACCGTTCCGATGAATTCGCCCAACACGCATGCGGGAATCCGGGGTACAGTGGTATTGCGCTTACTGAGCATTTCTTGTGCCAGGAGCGCGACCTTGAATGAGGATGCCCGGTCGGTGGCCCGATCGGCTCCGACCCGACAGCCCTCCACGCGGGGCGTACGCCATGTACGACCGCAGATGAGGGGCCCCCTCAGCGGCACGAGCGCTCGAGCGACGGCAGTGGTCCCGCGCCACCCGGCCCATCCACGGCCGGATGACCAACCCCGGCACGGTACGACCCCCAGCGTTCGCCTCGGGCCGCGTCTCACAGAAGAGGCAGCACCCTGACTACGTTCCGCGACCTCGGAATCCTTGCCGAGACGGCCGAAGCCCTCGAGGCGGTCGGCATCACGTCCCCCTTCCCCATCCAGGAGATGACGCTCCCCGTAGCGCTCTCCGGCTCCGACGTCATCGGCCAGGCCAAGACCGGCACCGGCAAGACGCTGGGCTTCGGTCTCCCGCTCCTGGAGCGTGTGACCGTCCCCGCCGACGTCGAGGCCGGCCGGGCGGCGCCCGAGAAGCTGACGGACGCGCCGCAGGCCCTGATCGTCGTCCCCACCCGCGAGCTCTGCCAGCAGGTCACCAACGACCTGCTGACCGCGGGCAAGGCCCGTAACGTACGCGTTCTCGCGATCTACGGCGGCCGTGCCTACGAGCCCCAGGTCGAGGCCCTGAAGAAGGGCGTCGACGTGATCGTCGGCACCCCGGGCCGACTGCTCGACCTGGCGGGCCAGCGCAAGCTCGACCTCTCGCACATCCGTGTCCTCGTCCTGGACGAGGCCGACGAGATGCTCGACCTGGGCTTCCTGCCCGACGTCGAGCGGATCATCACCATGCTGCCGCCGAAGCGCCAGACGATGCTGTTCTCGGCGACCATGCCCGGCGCCGTCATCAGCCTCGCGCGCCGCTACATGTCGCAGCCGACGCACATCAACGCCACCTCGCCCGACGACGAGGGCACGACCGTCAAGAACACGGTCCAGCACGTCTACCGCGCGCACAACATGGACAAGCCGGAGATGCTCTCCCGCATTCTCCAGGCCGACGGGCGTGGACTGGCCATGGTCTTCTGCCGTACGAAGCGCACGGCCGCCGACATCGCCGACCAGCTGGAGAAGCGCGGTTTCGCGTCCGGCGCGGTCCACGGCGACCTCGGCCAGGGCGCCCGTGAGCAGGCGCTGCGCGCCTTCCGCAACGGCAAGGTCGACGTCCTCGTCTGCACCGATGTCGCCGCGCGCGGCATCGACGTCGAGGGTGTGACCCATGTCATCAACTACCAGTCGCCGGAGGACGAGAAGACCTACCTCCACCGCATCGGCCGCACCGGCCGGGCGGGTGCCAAGGGCATCGCGATCACCCTGGTCGACTGGGACGACATCCCGCGCTGGCAGCTGATCAACAAGGCCCTGGACCTCAAGTTCCCGGACCCGGTCGAGACGTACTCCACGTCTCCGCACCTGTACGAGGAGCTCGACATCCCCGCGGGCACCAAGGGTGTCCTCCCGCGGGCCGACCGGACCCGTGCGGGCCTGCGGGCCGAGCAGGTCGAGGACCTCGGCGAGACCGGCGGCCGTGGCCGCAAGTCCGCCGCCTCCGCCCCGGCTCCCCGCGAGGAGCGCCCGCCGCGCACGCCGCGCCAGCGTCGTCGCACGCGGGGCGGCAGCACCCTCGAAGAGGGTGCGGTCACCGTGCCCGCGCCCGCACCCGCCGCGGAGACGGCCGGTGACGACGCGGAGCCGCGCACCCCGCGCCGCCGCCGCCGCGCCCGCGCCGCCGTCGCGGAGGCCGTGACCGAGACCGCGGTGGCCGTGGCCGAGGCCCCGGTCGCCGAGCCCGCGCCCGTCGCCGAGGCCGAGCCGGCCGCGGAGGCGAAGCCCCGTCGTCGCCGTACGCGTGCGACGGCCGCCAAGGAGGCCGTCGCGGCTCCCGTGGCACCGGCCCCCGCCGCGGAGCCCGTCGTCGACTTCCAGACCGTGGCCATGGCCGCACCGGTGGCGGAGCCCGTGGCGACCAAGCCGCGCCGCCGCACCCGGGTCGTGAAGCCGGCGGACGAGGTCGACTTCCAGATCGCTCCGGTCGCCGAGCCCGCGACCGAGACCAAGCCGCGCCGCCGCACCCGTGCCGCGGCCAAGCCGAAGACCGAGACGGTGACCGCCCCCGCCGAGGACGCGGCGGAGACCAAGCCGCGCCGTCGCCGGCCGCGCGCCGCCGCCACCGAGAAGGCGGAGACCGTAGCGGTGACCGAGGCCGCTCCGGACGGCGAGGCGGCACCCGCGAAGCCGCGCAGGCGCCGTTCGCGCGCGACGGCGGCCGCCACCGCCGAGACGACCGAGGGCTGATCTCCGGCCGCGGTGCGCTTTCGTACGGCCCCGGTTCCCCGCGCTGCGGGGGCCGGGGCCGTACGTCTGCCCGGGCGCGGCCGGGCGCCCGGCGATACCCTCGGCCCCATGAGCCGGCCGCCCACCTTCACCCCGCCCCCCTGTGCCCGTGCCCGCGTACTGCGTACCGCGCGAGGGGACTTCGCCGTGCTGGACGCCACGCCGCCTGCCGGGGCGCACTCCACCGCCCTCCTGCTGCCCGGGTACACCGGCAGCAAGGAGGACTTCATCGCGCTGCTGGACCCCCTCGCCGCAGCCGGGTTCCGCGTCCTGTCCGTCGACGGCCGAGGGCAGTACGAGACGGAGGGGCCGGACACTGAGGAGCCTTACGCCCAGGCGGAGTTGGCCCGCGATGTACTGGCCCAGGCCGCTGCCGTCGACGACCCGCCGTCCGGCGGCATCCATCTGCTCGGACACTCCCTGGGCGGCCAGATCGCCCGCGCGGCGGTGCTGCTGGATGCCACGCCCTTCCGTTCACTGACCCTGATGTCGTCCGGACCCGCGGAGATCGACCCCGGACAGCAGAAGAAGGCGCGACTGCTCAGCGACGCGCTGCGCCGCTGGAGCATGGCCGAGGTCTGGCAGATGATGCGCGCGATGGACCCGCCCGAGGACGCGGACACGGGCGACGGCGAGGATCTGCGCCGCCGCTGGACACTTCACAACCCCGCCCAGCTGATCGCCACCGGCGCCCAGCTCTCGTGCGAGCCGGACCGGGTGTCCGAGCTGGCCGCGCTGTCCCTCCCCGTGCACGTGGTCTCGGGCGAGCGGGACGACGTCTGGCCGGTACCGCTGCTCGACCTCATGGCCCGGCGGCTGGGCGCCCGCCGCACCGTTGTCGCGGGCGCCGAACACTCCCCCAACACGGCCCGGCCGCAGGAGACGGCGGCAGCCCTCGTCTCGTTCTGGAACGGCGTCCGGCCTTCACCCGTGTGACCGGTCGCCGTGCGGTCCGTTCCTCCCCGGTGGCCCGGGTCAGTACTGCGCCTGCAGGTGCTGCCAGAAGCCGTCGCGCAGCGCCCGGCGCAGATGGGCGTGGCCGCGCAGCGAGTGCTGGAGGAGCCGTTCGGCCTCGACGAGCAGGTCCTGGTCCACGGAGCCCGGCAGATAGGGGTGGCCCGGCAGCAGGTCGGCGAGTGCCTCACGGCCGCGCGAGGAGAGCCAGCCGGCGGCGATCTGCGCGCCGACGAAGCGCACGTCCTCGCGCGCGGGTGCCGGACTGTCGTCCTCGTACATCGTGACGGAACGCCGGGTCACGTACGGGCGGCAGAAGTCGAGGTCGAAGGTGCGCTGACTGTCGACCTCCCAGAGCAGTGGCTCCGCCTGGTTACGGCCTTCACCCGCCTCGATGCCCCAGAGGTGGACGCGGGCGCCGTATCCCTGGGCCGCCTCGACGGCCGAGACCAGGTCCTCGTCGCCGCCGACGAGTGCGGCGTCGCTGATGGCGCGGTGCCGGGCGAGCGACTCGAGGTCGGTACGGATGAGCGAGTCGACGCCCTTCTGCTGGTTGTTGGCGTTGAGGTTGCCGAGCCTGACCTTGACGTCCGGGAGTTCGGCGATGGACTGCTGCTCGACGGTGTGGATCCGGCGCCTGGCCCCGTCGTACCAGTACACGCGCAGCAGCCTGCTGTCCGCGAAGATCGTGCGGGCCTTGTCGATGAAGGCCTCGATCAGCCCTTCCGCGTCCAGGTCGAAGGACCGGCGGTCCTCGGTGCCCGTGACGAGCAGCCCGGCCGCCGCGTAGACGTAACCCGCGTCCACGAAGATCGCATGGGTGGAAGGGGTCTTCGACACCTCCGCGAGTACGCGCAGGAGCAGCGCGTTGGTGCGGTCCAGTTGTTCGCGGATGTCCGGTCCTTCGTCCGTCCGCGCGTCCGCGTGACTCATACGGACCTCATTGTGTGCGCATGGCTGATTACCGACGGGTACTTAGACATCCAAAAAATTTCCTTAGCGTAGGGAATGTTTGCAGTAGGCAAGCCGTTGTACCCCCTGTGGAGCGCGAGAGGCAGGACGCCTTGCGCTCCCCATCCTTGCGGACGGCAAGCCCGTCCTCCCAGTAGTTCTCCAGCAGGAGGATCAGACGAAGGGAAGCCATATGCGCTTCGAGATCATGCGACTCGACGATGTCGACGGTACCGCCGTGGACAGCACCGTCGTGGACGCCGCCTCCGTCAACCGGATCGTGCAGCAGGCCGCGGCAATGGGCCAGCGCATCTACATCCGGCCGGCCGACACGTCGGCTTCGTGACACCTTGCTCTGCTTCGAGTCGCTGATGTCGAGCGGATGACGAGCTGAAGACGACGCGCCCCCGCACGGATGCTCCGTGCGGGGGCGCTGTGGTGTCCGGCGCGCCTCAGGAGTTCTGGATGACCTGGGTGACGCCGTTGATGATCTGCTGTACGGCGATGGCCGAGAGCATCATTCCGGCGAGCCGGGTCACCAGGACCACGCCGCCGTCCTTGATCACACGGATGATCAGCAGCGAGTACCGCATGGTCACCCAGAGCACGACGTGCATCGCCACGATGGCCGCCCAGACCGAGAACTGACCGGCCGTCCCTTCGGCGTCCTGCACCGCGAGGATCACCGAGACGATCGCGCCCGGCCCGGCGAGCAGAGGCATGCCGAGCGGCACGAGGGCCACGTTGACGTCCTTGGTCTGCGTCGGCTCGTCCGTCTTGCCGGTGAGCAGGTCCAGGGCGATGAGCAGCAGCAGGAGCCCGCCCGCGATCATCAGCGCGGGTACGGAGACGTGCAGGTAGTCCAGGATCTGCTGGCCGAGCAGGCCGAAGACGGCGATCACGCCGAAGGCGACGGCGACGGCCTGGAGGGCCATCCTGCGCTGCACCTTGGCGGGACGGCCCGCGGTGAGGGCAAGGAAGATCGGGGTGATTCCGGGCGGATCCATGATCACGAAAAGGGTGAGGAAAAGTGATCCGAAGACAGCGATGTCGAACACGGTGAGCCTTGCGAGAGAAGAGCGGGCCGAACAGGAGGGGTCGCGCGCCGGCACGTCCTGACGACGTCCGGGCGCACGGGGGTACGACGGAGGAGGAGTGGGCGCCCCGTTACGCGGGGAGCGGTCCGCCGGCTCCCGGCACGGGGAAGGCTCCCGTGGCGCGCCGGGTGATCTCGCCGTAGATCTCGGGGTCGGTGGTGTACTCCCCGAGCCGGACGGTCTTGCGGGAGCCGTGGTAGTCGCTGGACCCGGTGGGAAGGAGCTCCAGCTCGGCGGCCAGCCCGCGCAGCCGGGCCCTGGTGGGCTCGTCGTGGTCCATGTGGTCGACCTCGATGCCGTCGAGGCCCGCGGCGGCCAGTCGCGCGATCGCGGCTTCGGGGACCACCGCGCCGCGCTTCACGGCGAGCGGGTGCGCGAAGACGGTGACGCCGCCCGCGGCCTTGACCAGCCGGATCGCGTCGAACGGGTCGAGCTCGTGCTTGTCCGCGTAGGCGCGTCCGCCGTTTCCGAGCCAGGCCGAGGTGAAGGCGTCGGAGACCGTGTCGACGACGCCGAGCTCCACGAGCGCGGTGGCGACGTGCGGGCGGCCGACGGAACCGTTCCCGGCGATCCGCGCGACCCGTTCCCAGGTGATCGGCACGCCCAGCTCCTGGAGCCTTCGCACCATGGCCTGCGCCCGCGGCACCCGGTCGTCCCGGACGAGCTCACGCTCGCGGGCGAGTTCGGGCTCGGCCGGGTCGAAGAGGTAGGCCAGCATGTGCAGGCCGACGCCGTCGAGGCGGCAGGAGAGTTCGGCGCCGGTGACGAGTGTGAGGCCTTCGGGGAGGGCGGCTGCCGCCTCCGCGTGCCCCCCGACCGTGTCGTGGTCGGTCAGGGCGACGACGTCGAGGCCCGCGGCTGCCGCGTTGGCCACCAGCTCGGCGGGGGTGTCCGTGCCGTCCGACGCGGTGGAGTGGGTGTGCAGATCGATGCGCACGACGCGTACTCCATGGCTGGCGGGCGGACAGGGGACGCTCCAGGATAACCGCCGGGCGCCACCCTTCCGGCCCCGTCCCGGCACCCCGGCGGGCTCAGGGCGGCGTGAGCAGCCGGGGGGTGAGCGCTCCGCACGGCAGCAGATCCACTTCACCGCCGGCGTCGCGCAGATCCGTCAGCACCAGCTCGTCGTACATCAGGAGCCCGGACTGTTCGGGCCAGACGATCGCCCACAGCCAGAGACCACGCGCCTCCCCCGCGAAGACCGCACGGTCGCCGGGGGCGTCCTTGACGTGCCAGAGCGCGGTCGGGCGTCCGGCCGCGAGCAGCTTGGCGTCGGGTGCCGCGTCGAGGCGCAGGCCGGGGCCCGGGTCGGGGCCGTCGATGCCGGCATAGCGCGCGCCCAGCCCGACGCCGAGCTCCTCGGCGACGAGCAGGAGTTCACCCATCCCCCCGAGCGGCCCGGGGCCCGAGCACGCGACGGCGGTGGCCCGGCCGCCGCTGCGGTCGTCACCCGCGTACGCCGCGCCCGTGAACAGCCAGCCCACCGGGAGCGGCCAGGGCATCCACACCGGCACCCGGGCCCGGTGCACCACCACGCCCAGCGCCTCGACGCTGGGCGGGACCACCGGCTGCATCGGGTGCACCTGGCCGTGCGCGGAGCACTGCCAGGCGTCGGCGAAAAGACCGGGCGCCCTGACCCGGCCACCGCATTTCGGGCAACTGGGTTCGCCCCTCATAACGCCCCACGGTCCTCTCCGGTCGTCGCCGCGTCAAGGACGATCACCCGTCCGCAGCGCGGCTCCGGCCGGTGAAAATACATGCATCTTGCACTTATTAGAACGACTAACTTATTCTGTGCACAGCGCAACTACTTTGAGGAGGGCGAGATGACCCTGAACGGAGAAAATCCGTCCGACGAGGGGGCGACCGGCATCCTGCGCCAGCCGAAGGCCGTCTGGGCCACGGCGGGCGCCTCGGTCGTGGCCTTCATGGGGATCGGCCTGGTGGACCCGATCCTGCCGTCCATCGCCGAGGGGCTCGATGCCACGCCCAGCCAGGTGTCGCTGCTGTTCACCTCGTACTTCCTGATCACCGCCGTCGCGATGCTGGTGACGGGCTTCGTCTCCAGCCGCATCGGCGGACGCAGGACCCTGCTGGCCGGCCTGGCACTGGTCGTCGTCTTCGCCGCGCTCTCCGGCACCTCCTCGTCCGTCGCCGAGCTGGTCGGCTTCCGGGCGGGCTGGGGCCTGGGCAACGCCCTGTTCGTGTCCACCGCGCTCGCCGTGATCGTCGGCGCCGCCGCCGGCGGCAGTGCGGCGGCGATCCTGCTGTACGAATCGGCGCTCGGCCTCGGCATGGCGTGCGGGCCGCTGGCCGGCGCTCTGCTCGGTGACGCCAGCTGGCGCTACCCGTTCTTCGGCACCGCCGCCCTGATGGCGATCGGGTTCCTCTGCATCACCGCGTTCCTCCGGGAACAGCCCAAGCCCGCCCGGAAGACCGCGCTGCTCGACCCGGTCAGGGCGCTCGGTCACGGTGGACTGGCCTCGGTCGCCGCGTCCGCGTTCTTCTACAACTACGCGTTCTTCACGATCCTGGCCTTCACGCCGTTCGTGCTGGACATGTCGCCGTACAGGTCGGGGGCGGTCTTCTTCGCCTGGGGCCTGCTGCTCGCCGTCTTCTCGGTGGTCGTCGCCCCGCGCCTGCAGCGGCGCTTCGGCTCACTGAAGGTGGTCGGCGGCTCCCTGGTGCTGCTCGCCGCGGACCTGGTGGTCCTCGGCTACGGAGACCACACGACGGCCGTCGTCTGCACCATCGTCTCGGGCGCGTTCATCGGCATGAACAACACCGTCTACACCGAGCTGGCCCTCGGCGTCTCGGACGCACCCCGCCCGGTGGCGAGCGCCGGCTACAACTTCGTCCGCTGGTTCGCCGCGGCCGCGGCCCCGTACTTCGCCCCGAAGATCGAGGAGTGGAGCGACGTACACGTCCCGTTCGTGGTCGCCGCCGTCGCGGCCCTGGCCGGCGCCGTGATCGTCGGGGCCAGGCGCACGGCGCTCACCCACGAGGCCGAGGTGCTGGAGCCCCGCCACGCCACGGAGGACGGCGTCACGGTCTTCGCCGACTGACGCACGGTCTCCCGTCCCGGACCCGCGCGCGTACCTCCCCGCGCGCGGGGCTTCCGGCGCCGGTGGGTCAGTCCAGCGGTACGGACGCGCGGAGCGGATCCCGCAGGTCCGTACCCTGCGAGAGCCAGCGTTCCTGGAGCTCCTGCGCGCCCCTGACCCGCTTCCACGCCGCCTCGTTGTGCGTCATCGGCAGCAGCGGCAGGAAGCGCACCGGGTCCATCGGGGCGTCCAGCTCCAGATCCTCGACGAGGCCGCCCGGCTCGGCGACCAGGACGGAGCTGAAGGGAGCCCCGGCCCACAGCGGCTGCCCGAGGTCCAGCGACGCCCCGGGGGCCACGATCAACCCCTCGACCTGCGGGGACGCCGCCAGTACCGCGAGGGGTCGCAACACCTGGTCGGTCTCGGCGAGACCCACCCGTACGGACAGGAGCAGTTCGGCGCGCGGGCCCTTCACCGGGTCGGCGAGGGGCGAGGTCGGATCGGCCATCGGCTGGGCGGACATACCGAGCGTGGCGTAACGCACCACGTCTCCGTCGATGAAGCGGAGCACCTCGATGCGGTCCGTGCCGAGGAACGTCACATCGGCGCGTGCGTCCGGCTCGCCCAGCGCCGTACGCAGCCGGGCCTCGACCAGATCAAGAATTTCTCCCATGCCGCGAGCATAGAACGCGTAAGGAATGGGAACAGAAAGGGATTGGCTCCTCACCTGGCTGATAGCCTGAGGCGTCGGTCGGGACAGCACGCGGAGCGCGCTCTCAGTCCTGACAACACGTGATCCCCCACGGGGGACCGGCCGGAGGAGGTGGGGCTGCGGTGGATCCAAGTCGACCGTGCAGTACCAACCGCCCTTCCGCACGACGCCTTCCTTCTGTGATCTGACGTCCTTCCCGGACCTCAGCACGGCAGTTCGCGCACCGGAAGAGCCCCGCGTTTTTGCCTGTCTGTAGCGAACGCCGTCATCGTGCCCGCGCGGTGCCGCCCGCTTTGCGGACGTGAGCACACGTCTTCATTCCGGGCAGTTCCACGTGCCCGCCGACGGCCCTCCGTGAAGAGGAGCCAGCCATGTCGATGATCCGTGACCTGCGCGCCGCCGTGCGCCCGTCCCTGCGCAAGAGCAGCACCCCGTACAACAGCTACGACGCCACCCGTGACCCCTCCGCCTCCAGCGCCGTCGTCGACTGCGCGGTCTACCGGGACGGACGCCGCCTCACCGAGGCCTCCTGCCTGACACCGCGCGAGGCGATGCTGCGCGTGCGGGAGGAGGGCGGCTTCGCCTGGATCGGGCTGCACGAGCCGACCGAGGAGGAATTCGCCGGTATCGCAAGGGAGTTCGGGCTCCACCCGCTCGCCGTCGAGGACGCGGTCCACGCCCACCAGCGGCCCAAGCTCGAGCGGTACGACGACACGCTGTTCACCGTCTTCAAGACGATCCACTACGTCGAGCACACGGAACTGACCGCGACCAGTGAGGTCGTCGAGACCGGTGAGGTGATGTGCTTCACCGGCCGGGACTTCGTCATCACCGTCCGGCACGGCGGGAAGGGGTCACTGCGCGCCCTGCGTCACCGGCTCCAGGAAGACCCCGAGCTGCTCTCCAAGGGGCCGTCCGCGGTGCTGCACTCCATCGCCGACCATGTCGTCGACGGCTACATCGCGGTGGCCTCCTCGGTGCAGGACGACATCGACGAGGTGGAGATCGACGTGTTCTCCACCCCTTCCAAGGGAAGCCCGCGCGGCTCCGACGCGGGCCGGATCTACCAGCTGAAGCGCGAGGTGCTGGAGTTCAAGCGCGCCGTCTCACCGCTGCTGCGGCCGATGCAGCTGCTGAGCGAGCGCCCGATGCGGCTGATCGACCCCGACATCCAGAAGTACTTCCGCGACGTGGCCGACCACCTGGCCCGGGTGCACGAAGAGGTCATCGGCTTCGACGAACTGCTCAACTCGATCCTCCAGGCCAATCTGGCGCAGGCGACCGTGACGCAGAACGAGGACATGCGCAAGATCACCTCCTGGGCGGCCATCATCGCCGTGCCGACGATGATCTGCGGGGTCTACGGGATGAACTTCAAGCACATGCCCGAACTCCGGTGGACCTACGGCTATCCGATGGTGCTGGCGCTCATCGGCGTCGTCTGTTTCTCCATCCACCGCACCCTCAAGCGCAACGGCTGGCTCTAGGCCCTGTCGCCAGACCCAATAGAGTTCGGGCATGACTGCTGCTGACGTGTTGCTTGCCCGGGCTCTCGTCGAGGAGGCCACCAAGAAGTCCGGCCTGATCTGGGTACGGGGCACCGGCCCCTCCCGGGCGCTGTGGCACGTGTGGCACGAGGGTGCGGCCGTGCTCGTCGGGGACGGCCCCGGGGAGCAGCCGCTCCCCGCCGGGCTGGACGCCGGATCCGCCGCCGAGGTGACCGTACGCAGCAAGGACAAGGGCGGCAGGCTCGTGGCCTGGACCGCCGCCGTCACCGTGCTGGAGCCGCACTCCGAGGAGTGGGCGGCGGCGGTCGGAGAACTCAAGGGCAAACGGCTGAACGCCCCGGACGCCGAGCGGATGACGGAGCGCTGGGCCCGCGAATGCCGGGTCCTGCGGCTGACGCCCGGCGCCTCCAGCACCGACCTGCCGGACTCCTCGCTGGCCGCGCGGCCGCTGCCCACCGGGGCGACCACCCGGCGGACGGCGCCCGCCGCACTCCCCCGGCTGCTGCTGAAGCGCCGCGGGAAGCGCTGACCGGCCCTCAGCCGGAGGTCCCGCGGCGCCGGCTCCGTCAGCCGGAGGACCTGGGCAACTCGCCGCCGTAGTCGACGGTCTCGTGCTCGGCCGGTGCCTCCAGGGCGAAGGCCTCACCCCAGTCCGCGAGGGTCAGGGTGCCGCCGCCTCCCCCGCGGGCCACGCGCAGGGGGTACGGGGTGCCCTTGAGGGACACGTCCAGTGTGCCCCCCTCACCCTTTCCGCCCATGATCTGCACGGTGCGCACCCCGCCGATCGTGTCCCGGTCACCCTTGTTGATCTTTCCGTGCAGTCCGAGCACACCGTCGAGGAGCGTCTTCTTCTCCGTGAAGCCGCGCAACTGCTGGTAGGTGGGATCGTCCTCGGGGACCTTCACGTACTTGCCGCCGAGCTTGTCGGCGGCCTGGTCGCTCTCGTCGTCGGCCTTCTCGTCCTTCCAGAAGGCCGCGTCCGCCTTGAGGAAGAGCTCGTCCCCGACGCGCAGCAACGCGAACGTGTTCTGCCTCGAGGTGACCGATCCCGTACCGCCGTTGCCGCTGAGCTGCATGTTCAGGACGTACGTCCCGCCCTTGCTGACCAGCTTGCCCGTGAGCCGCACCGCGTCGGCGGCGTCGGCGGCGGCCCGCGCCTTCTTGTCGATCTGCGACGCCGTCAGCTTGCCGACGCCGTTGGTCCCCTTGTCCGGGTCCTCTCCGGCGCAGGCCGTGAGCGCGACGGCCAGCCCCGCGCTGAGCACCACGGCGATGGCGGTCCGGCGACGGGCCCGGACGGCCGGGGCGGAAGAGGTCACGGGCGCACTGCCTCTCGTCTGTCTGTCGGGGGTTGGCAGACGGCAGCGTACCTGTGCCCGGTACGCCATTCGGCAGAGCGCCTCACGGACGGTCCGCCAGAGCGTCACGGACCGGCACCGGCTAGCCTGATCACGGCGAACGAGGACGCGAGGGGCAGAGGGAGGCGTACAGGATGGCGGCAGTCACTCCCAGGGTCTTCGTCTCGCACCTCGCCGGCGTACCGGTGTTCGACCCGAACGGTGATCAGGTCGGCCGGGTCCGCGATTTCGTGGCGATGCTCCGCGTCGGGGGCAAGCCGCCACGGCTGCTCGGCATGGTCGTCGAGGTCGTGAGCCGACGGCGCATCTTCCTGCCGATGACCCGGGTGACGGGGGTCGAGTCGGGCCAGGTCATCACCACCGGCGTGGTCAACATGCGGCGCTTCGAGCAGCGCCCGACCGAGCGACTCGTCCTCGGTGAGTTCCTTGACCGGCGGGTGCGTCTCGTGGAGACGGACGAGGAGGTGACCGTCCTCGACGTCGCCATCCAGCAGCTCCCGGCCCGCCGCGACTGGGAGATCGACAAGTTCTTCGTACGCAAGGGGCGCGGCGGGGCCCTGCGCCGCAAGGGCGAGACGCTGACCGTGGAGTGGTCGGCGATCAGCGGCTTCTCACTGGAGGAGCACGGGCAGGGCGCCGAGAGCCTGGTGGCCACCTTCGAGCGGCTGCGCCCCACCGATGTCGCCAACGCCATGCACCACCTGACGCCCAAGCGCCGCGCCGAGGTCGCCGCGGCCCTGGACGACGACCGGCTCGCGGACGTCCTGGAGGAACTCCCGGGTGACGACCAGGTGGAGATCCTCGGCAAGCTGAAGGAGGACCGCGCCGCGGACGTGCTGGAGGCGATGGACCCGGACGACGCGGCCGACCTGCTCTCGGAGCTGCCGGAGGCGGACAAGGAACGGCTGCTCGCCCTGATGCGGCCGGACGACGCGGCCGACGTACGCCGCCTGCTGTCGTACGAGGAGCGGACCGCGGGTGGCCTCATGACGACCGAGCCGATCATCCTGCGGCCCGACGCGACGGTCGCGGACGCGCTGGCCAGGGTCCGCCAGCAGGACCTGTCACCGGCGCTGGCGGCCCAGGTGTACGTCTGCCGCTCGCCGGACGAGACCCCGACCGGCAGGTACCTCGGCACCGTGCACTTCCAGCGGCTGCTGCGGGATCCGCCGTTCACCCTGGTCAGCTCGATCGTCGACAGCGATCTCGTCCCCCTGACGCCGGACACCCCGCTGCCCGCCGTGACCAGCTACCTGGCCGCGTACAACATGGTCTCGGTGCCCGTGGTCGACGAGAGCGGATCGCTGCTGGGCGCGGTGACCGTGGACGACGTGCTGGACCACCTGCTCCCCGAGGACTGGCGCGAGACCGACTTCCAGGGCGAGGAGGGGATCGCCGGTGGCCGCTGAGGACCGTTCGAGGGCCGTGCCCACCGGTGCCTCGGGCATCGTGCGCCCCCCGCGGCCACGGCTCGACCAGCCCAAGGCGCCCCGGCGCCGGCTGCTGCCCGAGTACGACCCCGAGGCCTTCGGCCGGTTCTCCGAGCGCATCGCCCGTTTCCTGGGCACCGGACGGTTCATCGTCTGGATGACGCTGATCATCATCCTGTGGGTGGTGTGGAACATCTTCGCGCCGGAGAACCTGCGCTTCGACGAGTACCCGTTCATCTTCCTGACCCTGATGCTGTCCCTCCAGGCCTCCTACGCGGCCCCGCTGATCCTGCTCGCGCAGAACCGGCAGGACGACCGCGACCGCGTCACCCACGAGCAGGACCGCAAGCAGAACGAGCGCTCGATCGCGGACACCGAGTACCTCAGCAGGGAGATCGCCGCGCTCCGGATGGGCCTCGGCGAGGTCGCCACCCGGGACTGGATCCGCTCGGAGCTCGAGGCCATGGTGAAGGACATGGACGAGCGCCGGCTCCTCTCCCGGGCCGAGAGTGACGAAGGCGACCGCTGAGGCGCTGCCCGCGCGTAGCCCCCGGCGCCGTACCTCCCTCCCGTCGCCCGCCGCCACCCTTCCAAGGAGCGCTTCGCGCGCACCGTACTATCGGGGTATGGCTACGGAAGACGCGGTGCGCGAAGCGCTGGCGACAGTGAACGACCCGGAGATCCACCGACCGATCACCGAGCTGGGCATGGTGAAGTCGGTCGAGATCGATCCTGACGGTGTGGTCTCTGTCACCGTGTATCTCACGGTTTCCGGCTGCCCGATGCGCGAGACCATCACCAAGAACGTGACCGACGCGGTGGCCCGCGTCGAGGGCGTGTCGCGGGTCGAGGTCACGCTCGACGTGATGAGCGACGAACAGCGCAAGGAGCTGGCCTCGTCGCTGCGCGGCGGCACGGCCGAGCGCGAGGTGCCGTTCGCCAAGCCCGGCTCGCTGACCCGCGTCTACGCGGTCGCGTCGGGCAAGGGCGGCGTCGGCAAGTCCTCGGTGACGGTGAACCTCGCGGCGGCGATGGCGGCCGACGGGCTCAAGGTCGGTGTGGTCGACGCGGACATCTACGGGCACAGCGTGCCCCGGATGCTCGGTGCGGACGGCAAGCCCACCCAGGTCGAGAACATGATCATGCCGCCGTCCGCGCACGGCGTGAAGGTGATCTCCATCGGCATGTTCACCCCGGGCAACGCCCCGGTGGTGTGGCGCGGCCCCATGCTGCACCGCGCGCTCCAGCAGTTCCTCGCCGATGTGTACTGGGGCGACCTGGACGTCCTGCTGCTCGACCTGCCGCCGGGCACCGGTGACATCGCGATCTCCGTGGCGCAGCTCGTCCCGAACGCCGAGATCCTGGTCGTCACCACCCCGCAGCAGGCCGCTGCCGAGGTGGCCGAGCGGGCCGGCTCCATCGCCGTTCAGACCCACCAGAAGATCGTCGGGGTCGTCGAGAACATGTCGGGCATGCCGTGCCCGCACTGCGACGAGATGGTCGACGTGTTCGGTTCGGGCGGCGGGCAGCGGGTGGCCGAGGGGCTGACGAAGACGGTCGGCGCCGAGGTGCCGGTGCTCGGGTCCATCCCGATCGACGTACGCCTGCGTGAGGGCGGCGACGAGGGCAAGCCCGTCGTCCTGTCCGACCCGGACTCCCCCGCGGGTTCCGCGCTGCGCTCCATCGCGGAGAAGCTGAGCGGCCGTCAGCGTGGCCTGTCCGGCATGTCGTTGGGGCTGACCCCGCGCAACAAGTTCTGATCGCCGTACGGGTGGGGGCGGCCTCCTGAGGAGGCTGACCCCACCCGTACGCGTGTCTCTCAGCTCTCGTACGACGCGATGTCCCCGATCACCGCGAACCCCAGGCCGTAGGCGCTCATGCCGCGCCCGTACGCGCCGATGTGCACCCCCTCGGGGGCCGAGCCCGCGAGCACCCAGCCGAACTCGGACTCACGGTAGTGGAAGTCCACCGGTACGCCGTCCACCGGAAGTGACAGCGTCGACCAGGGCTCCCGGCCCAGGTCGTCCGCGAGCTCGAACGCGGTGTCCGTCTGCTGGTTCAGCCATTCGCCACGCAGGGTGTGATCCATCTGCGGGGGCCAGGTGCAGTCCAGCAGGCCCGAGCCCGCCAGCCAGGCCGCCGACGACACCGTGGTGGCGTCCAGCACCCCCGTACCGTCGTCGCTGTGCCGCACGGGGCTGCTGCCCACGGTCACGACCACCGCGAAACGCGCCTTCTCCGCCCCCGCGTCGGCCCGTACGACGGGCTCCTCGCCGTGCCCGGTGGAACCGTGCTGCACCGTGTCGTCCGCCGCGGCGGTGACGTGCATCAGCCAGCGCGGACCCGTGAAGGCCTCGTCCAGCCCGTACCAGGGGAACGGCGCCTTGAGATAGCCGTCGACAGTACGCCGGGTCGCCGGCACCCCCTCTGCGGTGACTGTGCTGGGCGCACCATCCGCCCCTACCCGACTCGTCGTCTCCATCTGCCCGGCCGCCTCCTCGATCTTTCACTGATCCGGAGCGGCCCTCCCCCCATGGGCATGGGCAACTCGCAACCGGACAGATGGAGAATAGCCATACGGCCCGGACGAGTCGGGATTGACGTCTCAGGTGGCGTCTGCGTCGAAGGGCGGACGCTCGTCCTTGACGGGCTGCGCAGGCTTCTTGAGGAGGTCGTCGGCCGGCGACGCGGGCTTCTTGAGGAGGTCGGACGTGGCCGCGGCACCGGACGCCGCGGCGGCTCCGGACTCTGCCGCGGCGGAGGAGGCGCTCTCGCGGCCGTTGACCGCGTCGGTGACCTCGGCCATCTCCTTGCGCAGGTCGAAGCTCTCGCGGATCTCCTTGATCCCCAGGTCGTCGTTCCCGTCCATGAGCTGCTTACGGACGAACGTCTTGGGGTTGAGGTCCTCGAACTCGAAGTCCTTGAACTGCGGTCCGAGCTCCGAGCGGATGTCTTCCTTCGCGCTGTCCGAGAACTCACGGATCTTGCGGATGGTGCGCGTGACGTCCTGGATGACCTTCGGCAGCTTCTCGGGGCCGAATACGAGCACGGCGAGAACCACGAGCGTCAGCAGCTCGAGTGCGCCTATGTCATTGAACACCTTGCTGCTCCTCGTGTTCTCTGCGTGGTCTCCGCGTGTTCTCCGCCGCCAGGTCATCAGGGGCCCGGACCGCTCCACGGTACCCGGCGAAGCTGTCCGGACGGTACCTGCCGGTGTCCGTCAGGTGCCGCTCGCCGAACCCAGCGTCAAAGTCATGGAGAGCTCTTCACCACCGCGGGTCAGGACGAGCCCGAGCCGGTCACCCGGCCGGTGGGCACGGATCTTGACGATCAGCTCCTCCCCGCTGTGCACGCGACGGCCCTCCACCTCGGTGATGACGTCGCCCGGCCGGATGCCCGCCTTGTCGGCCGGGCCCCCTTCGGTCACCGCGGCTCCGCCGTCGGCCGCCTTGCCCCCGACCTTGGCCCCGTCGCCGGTGAACTCCATGTCCAGGGTGACGCCGATCACCGGATGAGTGGCCTTGCCGGTGTTGATCAGCTCCTCGGCCACCCGCTTGCCCTGGTTGATCGGTATCGCGAAACCGAGGCCGATCGAGCCGGACTGGCCGCCTTCGAGACCGGACCCGCTGTCGGCGGCGCGGATGGCGCTGTTGATGCCGATGACCCGGGCTTCGGCGTCGACCAGGGGGCCGCCGGAGTTGCCCGGGTTGATCGGCGCGTCGGTCTGCAGCGCGTCGACGTAGCTGACGTCGGTGCCGTCGCCCTTCTCACCACCCGCGGTGATGGGCCGCTGCTTGGCGCTGATGATGCCGGAAGTGACCGTGTTGGACAGGTCGAAGGGCGCGCCGATGGCCACCACGGGGTCGCCCACCCGCACGTTGTCGGAGTTGCCGAGCGGCAGCGGCTTGAGGCCCGAGACGCCGGTCACCTTGACGACGGCCAGGTCGTAGCCGCTGTCCTTGCCGATGATCTCGGCCGACGCGCTCTCCCCGCTGCTGAACGTGACCGTGATGTCGCCGTTGGATCCCGCGGGGGCGACCACGTGGTTGTTGGTGAGGATGTGGCCCTTGCCGTCGAGGACGAAGCCGGTCCCCGTGCCGGATTCCCCCGAGCCGCTGACGTGCAGGGTGACGACGCTGGGCAGCGCGCTGGAGGCGATACCGGCGATGCTGTCGGGTGCACGGCCGCCGTCGTCCCTGCCGGACTGGGGAAGTTCGACCGTGGTCAGGCCGCCGTTGCGCTCGACGTACGCTCCGATTCCGCCGCCGATGCCACCGGCGACGAGGGCCAGCAGCGCGGCTCCGACGAGGATCTGCCCCCGGCGGCTCCTGCGGGGCCGGGTGTCCGTGCCCTGGCCGGGACCGGGGTGGCTCAGCGGCTGCTGCCCGGGGGCGCCCCACGGGTCGTACCGCAGCCACTGCGAGGTCTGCTGCGTGCCCTGAGGGGTCTGCTGGGCCGGCGCGGAGGGCTGGGGCGCCGCGTGCTGCTGCGACACGGTGTGCGGCGGGGGCGGGGGCGCCCAGGCCTCCGCGTGCCCCTGGCCGCCCGGTACGGGGGCTTGGGCGGGGAGCGGCGCGGCCGCACCGCGGCCGTTCGTCCCGGCGTACGGCGGCGGTACGGGGGTTCCGTGGGCGGGAGTCTGCACCGGGCGCTGAACGGGCGGCGCGGGCGCCCACGGCCCGGGGCCGCCGTAGGGCGGGGTGCTGTACTCGTCGGGCGCGTGCAGCGGCTGCGCACGGCTCGCGCTCGGCGCGGGTGCCGCCGCCTCGGCGGCGGGCGGCGCGGGGATGAAGTCACCGTCCGGCGTCGCGGGCGTCTCCCGCTCGGCGGCCGGCGGCGGAGGGGTGAAGTCACCGCCCGGGGCGGCCGGCGGCGCGGGGATGAAGTCACCGCCCGGCGACGCGGGCGGCGCTCCATCCGTGGGCGGGGGCGCCTCTCCGGCGTCCGCGGGCACGCCCGCGTCGGCGGCGGGCGCCACGTCCTCCGGCCCGGCCGGGCGGCTCCGTTCCGTAGAGGGACGGCTCCACCACTTCGTCTTCGGCCCGCTGGGCTTCCCGTCGTCCATGCTCTCCCCGCCACTGGCCCTTGCACGCCCCCACGGAGGCGTCCCTCCCGGAATTCAACCAGGTTTGCGAATCCGCGCGCAGTGTCCGGGTCAGCGCAGGGGAGAAAGCGGCATCGCGCGGTCGTGCAGCGGCGGGGCGGAGGTGGTCGCGGACGGCTTCGGGGCCGCCGCCTCACCGAGCGCGGCGGAGTACAGCGGGCCGGCGTCGGTCGGGCGTATCAGCGGCGGCACGGTCACGTTCAGCACCGGGAAGGTGAACGTGCCCCCGGTCAGCGCCGAGGTGCTCAGCGACGAGGGCGCGGAGACGGCTACCGGATGGGCGGACGAGGACGGCGCGGCGCTCCGCCCGGCCCCCTGGCCCCCTCCGACGGCGAGCGCGCCGCCGCCACCGCGGCTGGCCACGGCGGTGGCACCGCCGGTCCGGTCCTCCGCGTCGAGCGGGGTGGTGTTGCGGCCCGTGCCCTCGGCACTGAACGGTGCCTCGGGGCCGTAGTCGAGCGGGAGGGAACCTCCCAGAGCGATGGCCGCGAGCGAGACCGCGCTGGCCGCGACGAACGCGAAGCGCCGGGCGCGCCAGGGCGACCGGTCGGCTTCCCGGCCCACGTCATGGATGCGGAAGCCCGTACCGGGCACACCTCCCGGCAGCACGGCGGTCGAACCGTGGGCGGTGGGGAGATATCCGAAGTCGAGTGGCGAGCGCCCCGGCTCAGCCGGCCCACCGGGCTGCATGACGGGGAAGATCCCGTCACCGAAGCGCCGGCCACCACTCGAGCCGTCGCCCGGGCCGTCTCCGCCACTGGGACCGCCGGGGAGGCCCTGCAGACGGGCGAGGAACCCCTCGGAGGGCGAAGGGGAGGAGGATGTCGCGAAGGCGCTCTTCAGCCGCCGCTGGGAGTCGGCCTCGGCCTTGCATTTGGCGCAGGTCGCCAGATGAGCCAGGACCCGCTCCCGGGCGTCGTGTTTGAGCTCGCCGTCGACAAGCGCGGCGAGCCGGTCCCCCAGATGCTGTTCCGCGGGGGTCGGACCTGTGCCGCTCACGCCGTACCGCCCTCCCCCGCCAGGACCGCGTCCGCAAGGGAACGCTGCTCGGCGCGGGCCTCGGGCGAACGGTGCTTGAGAGCCTTGCGCAGGTGCGAGCGGCCACGGTGGATACGGCTGCGCACCGTCCCGAGCTTGACGCCGAGCGTGGCGGCGATCTCCTCGTACGAAAGGCCCTCGATGTCACAGAGCACGACCGCCGCACGGAACTCGGGCGCGAGGGTGTCCAGCGCCTGCTGTACGTCCGCGTCGAAGTGCGTGTCGTTGAAGACCTGCTGCGGGGACGGCTCACGGCTCGGCAGCCGCTCGGCGGCGTCGTCGCCGAGGGAGTCGAAGCGGATCCGCTGCTTGCGGCGGACCATGTCCAGGAAGAGATTCGTCGTGATCCTGTGGAGCCAGCCCTCGAAGGTGCCGGGCGTGTAGGTCGACAGCGACCGGAATACGCGGACGAAGACTTCCTGGGTGAGGTCCTCGGCGTCGTGCTGGTTACCCGTCAGCCGGTAGGCGAGTCGGTACACACGAGCGCTGTGCGTGCTGACGATCTCTTCCCATGAGGGCGGGGTCCACGCCTGGGAATCCGCATCTGATGCGAAGGTCGCGGTCGGTGCGGAAACGTTGGAAGAACGGTCAGCAATGTCGGTCACGGATTTCGGCTCACCCGCCGACCTGAGAAAGCGCCGCAGCGCACGTCTCCGATCCACAGGCGCAGCCGCACCTCCCCTATCGGCTCTGGTGGTGTCCAGTGGAGCCCCTACCATAGCCACCTCGCCCGTTAGCTCCGGATAAGCCTTTTCCCTGCTGATTCCCCGGTGTCCCGGGAGCAAGAGGAACATTCCGGGCCCGGCCGCGGGGTCCGGCCCACCTGTTCCCCTCCGCCCCTACCTAACGCCTGGTCCCATCTGCGGGTTCCCGGGTCCAGCGGATACAGTCACCGTTGCGCCAACTACGGGGACAGGAGAGGGTCATTACCGCCAACCGGCAGACGAGCTGGGCATTCGCCGACGCCTTTGTCGCCGAGGAAGAAGCTCTGCTCTGGGCCCGGGACCGGGCCCACGAGACAGGGCTCCGCCCGGTGTCCTCGGGCACCGGCGCGGCACTGCGCCTGCTCGCTGCCACCGCGGACGCCAAAGCGGTGGCCGAGATCGGCACCGGAACCGGCGTGTCCGGTATCTACCTGCTGCAGGGCATGCGCCCCGACGGCGTCCTGACCACCGTCGATCCTGAGCCCGAGCGCCAGCAGTTCGCCCGTGAGGCCTTCCGCGCCGCGGGCTTCGCCACGAACCGGTCCCGCTTCATCCCGGGGCGCGCCCTCGACGTGCTGCCGCGGCTCGCGGACGGCGGGTACGACCTCGTCTTCTGCGACGGCGACCGGCTCGAGAGTCTGGACTGTCTCGCTGAATCGTTGCGCCTTCTGCGGCCCGGCGGCCTCGTCTGTTTCGAGGGCGTCTTCGCGGACGGCCGCACCATCGACTCCGCCGCACAGCCGGCCGAGGTCCTGCGCCTGCGCGAACTGCTGCGGGCCGTCCGCGAGAGCCAGGAGCTCATGGCCACGTTGCTGCCGGTGGGCGACGGCCTGCTGTGCGCGGTACGGCGCGGCTGACTCCCCGGCCGCGAGGAAGGGGAGCGGCCGCAGACGGCCCCGGGCCAGCCCGTCCGGCCGGGATCCGGCCCTGACGCTCTGCCGGTCCGCCCCGGACGCACCACTGCCCCGGCACGGACTCCGTACCGGGGCAGTGGTGAAGTGTGGGCGCCTCCGCCTCAGCCGACGACCTTCTTCAGCGCGTCACCGAGTGCATCGGCCTCGTCCGGAGTCAGCTCGACGACAAGCCGACCGCCGCCTTCGAGCGGAACGCGCATGACGATGCCCCGCCCCTCCTTTGTCACCTCGAGCGGGCCGTCGCCCGTCCGCGGCTTCATGGCCGCCATGCTCGTTCCCCTTCCTGAAACCAGCTCATCGCAGCCGGCGGCCCCATGACAGGCGCTGCCTCACCGGCGTCGAACACAATGCTTCCTCCGCATTATCCCGCATCAGAGACCCCGATGACCAACATCGGTAGGCATCGCTTGCGCAACGCGCTCTCTCAAAACCACTCAATTCGGCGATCCGGCTGCGATACTGCGCCCCCTCCGGCCCTCAGCCGAGGTCCAATCGTTAGACGCAGGTCACATGTCCGGGCGGCCGGAAGTCCGCCATGCTTGCCTGGACAGGCACGACGCCGGACCCGTAGGGAGACCCAGCAATGGCCGACATGGCTGACACCGTGCTCACGGACGTGAGCGACGGGCTCGCGACGATCACGATCAATCGCCCCGACGCGATGAACGCCATGAACACCGCGGCCAAGGTCGCGCTCCGTGACGCTCTTCGGGCAGTCGCGGACGACCCTGCCGTGCGGGCGGTTCTCCTCACCGCCACCGGGCGCGCCTTCTGCGTGGGCCAGGACCTCAAGGAGCACGTCGCCAAGCTCTCCGAGGCCCGCGAGTCGGACGGCGGCAACGCCCTGAGCACGGTGCGGGAGCACTACAACCCCATCGTCCGCGCCCTCACCGAGATGGAGAAGCCGGTGGTCGCGGGGGTCAACGGGGTCGCGGCGGGGGCGGGCTTCGGATTCGCGCTCGCCGCCGACTACCGCGTGGCCGCCGACACCGCCGCCTTCAACACGTCCTTCGCCGGTGTCGCGCTGACCGCCGACTCGGGCGTCTCCTGGACCCTGCCCAGGCTGATCGGCGCGAGCCGCGCGACGGACCTGCTGTTCTTCCCGCGTTCGCTCTCCGCCCAGGAGGCCTACGAGCTGGGCATCGTGAACAAGGTGGTGCCCGCGGCCGACCTGGCGAAGGAGGCGCACGCGGTGGCCCGCGCCCTGGCGGACGGCCCCACGGTGGCGTACGCGGCCCTGAAGGCGTCCGTGGCGTACGGCGCCGGGCACTCGCTCGCCGAGACGCTGGAGAAGGAGGACGAACTCCAGACGAAGGCGGGCGCGTCGCAGGACCACACCATCGCGGTCGATGCCTTCCTCGCCAAGCAGCCGCCGAAGTATCTCGGCAGGTAGGACTACCGGCCGCCGCCCCGGGCCACGCAGTCGGCCAGGTGGTCGTCGACCAGACCGCAGGCCTGCATCAGCGCGTACGCGGTCGTGGGGCCGACGAAGCGGATGGACCGCTTCTTCAGCTCCTTGGCCAGCGCCGTGGACTCCGGGGTGACCGCCGGGACGTCGCCGAGGGCGCGCGGGACCGGCCGCGTGGCCGGATCGGGTGCGTACGACCAGATGAGGGCGTCCAGTTCGCCCACGCCCCATCCGGCCAGCACCTCGGCGTTGGCGAGCGTGGCGTCGATCTTCGCGCGGTTGCGGATGATTCCGGCGTCGGCGAGCAGCCGCTCCCTGTCGGCGTCGGTGAACTCCGCGACCGCGGCGATCTTGAATCCGGCGAACGCGCTGCGGAACCCTTCCCGGCGGCGCAGGATCGTCAGCCACGAGAGCCCGGACTGGAAAGCCTCCAGGCAGAGACGCTCGAAGAGGGCGTCGTCACCGTGGACGGGACGGCCCCACTCGGTGTCGTGGTACGCGAGGTAGTCGTCCGTGGACAGGCCCCACGGGCAGCGCAGGCGCCCGTCGGCCGCCGGTTCGGCGCCGCTCACCGCTCGCCGTCCTCGCCCTGCGGGCCGTCCTCCGCGAGCCCCTCGCCCGGCCGCTTGAACAGATCGGGGCCGTTCACCGCGGTCGCCTGGGCCCCGGCGAGCGCCGACTCCAGCTCGGCGATGTGGGCGTCCCGCTCCGCGAGCTCGGCACCCAGCCTGCCGAGGGCCTCGTCCACGTCCGTCATGCGGTAGCCGCGCACGGCCATGGGCAGCCGCATGGCCTCGACATCGGCGCGGCCGACGGGGCGGTTCGCGGGCAGCGGGTCGGTGAGCCGCTCGGGCTCGACGTCCTGCAGCACCGCGCTTCCGCCTCCGCCGACCACCGCCAGGGTGACCGCGGCCACGACCACGGCCATCGTGAGCAGCAAGAACCAGAACACGCGCATCTCCCAGCGAGCGGAATACCTGTCCAGGTCAGATCGTGCCATGCGGCACCGACAGTTAGGGTCGCAGGCGAGCTACAGGGAGGAACCAGGAATGCGAAGCGGGGCGCTCAGGCTGGGGCGGCGGGAGTTCGGACCGCACGAGCCGGTGATCATGGCGATCGTGAACCGGACTCCCGACTCCTTCTACGACCAGGGGGCGACGTTCCGCGACGAACCCGCCCTCTCCCGGGTCGAGCAGGCCGTCGCGGAGGGCGCCGCGATCATCGACATCGGCGGGGTGAAGGCAGGCCCCGGCGAGGAGGTGACGGCTCAGGAGGAGGCGCGCCGCACGGTCGGCTTCGTCTCCGAGGTGCGCCGCCGTCACCCGGACGTCGTGATCAGCGTGGACACCTGGCGGCACGACGTGGGCGAGGCGGTCTGCGAGGCCGGGGCGGACCTGCTGAACGACGCGTGGGGCGGTGTCGACCCGAAGCTGGCGGAGGTGGCCGCGCGGTACGGAGCGGGGCTCGTGTGCACGCACGCGGGCGGCGCCGAGCCCCGCACACGGCCGCACCGGATCGCGTACGACGACGTGATGGCGGACATCCTGCGGGTGACCCTGGGTCTCGCCGAGCGGGCCGTGGAGCTCGGTGTCAGGGCGGACGGAATCATGATCGACCCGGGTCACGACTTCGGGAAGAACACCAGGCATTCACTGGAGGCCACACGCCGGCTCGACGAGATGACGGCCACGGGGTGGCCGGTGCTGGTCTCGCTCTCCAACAAGGACTTCGTCGGGGAGACGCTCGACAGACCGGTCAAGGAACGTGTGATCGGTACGCTCGCGACGACCGCCGTGTCGGCGTGGCTCGGGGCGCAGGTGTACAGGGTGCACGAAGTGGCCGAGACCCGGCAGGTCCTGGACATGGTCGCGTCCATCGCGGGCCACAGGCCGCCGGCGGTCGCACGGCGAGGCCTGGCGTAGGCGCCCGTACGCCTACGCCCTCCCCCGCAGGCGGACGCCCAGGGGGGCCGGGGAAGCCGCCCAGAGGGGCCGGGGGAGTGACCCGCCGCCCAGAGGGGCCGGGGAAGTGACCCGCCGCCCAGGGGGGCCGGGGGAGGTACCCCGGCCCCGGGAGGCTCCGCACAGTCCCGCCCCGCCTCGCCCCGTCCGGCGGGCACGGGCGTCTAGCGGCCGACTTCCTTCGTCACCAGCCGGACCGCCTCTTCCACGTCGTCCGTGACGTGGAAGAGCATCAGGTCGCGCTCGGAGGCCTTGCCGCCCGCGACGACCGTGTCCCGCAGCCAGTCCACCAGGCCGCCCCAGTACGCCGTGCCGAACAGGACGATCGGGAAGCGCGTCACCTTGCCCGTCTGCACCAGGGTCAGTGCCTCGAAGAGCTCGTCGAGGGTGCCCAGCCCGCCGGGCAGGACGACGAAGCCCTGCGCGTACTTGACGAACATCGTCTTGCGGACGAAGAAGTAGCGGAAGTTGACGCCGATGTCGACATGTGGATTCAGCCCGGACTCGAAGGGCAGCTCGATGCCGAGTCCGACGGAGACCCCGTTCGCCTCCCGGGCACCCTTGTTCGCCGCCTCCATCGCTCCGGGACCGCCGCCCGTGATGACGGCGAACCCCGCCTCGACCAGCGCCTTCCCGATCCGTACGCCCGCCTCGTACTCCGGTCCGCCTGCCGGAGTGCGGGCCGAGCCGAAGACGCTGATGGCGCTGGGCAGCTCCGCCAGCGCGCCGAAGCCCTCCACGAACTCGGACTGGATCCGCATGACCCGCCAGGGGTCGGTGTGGACCCACTCGGAGTCGCCCTCGGTATCCAGCAGCCGCTGATCGGTCGTGCCCGGCTGGACCTGGTCCCTGCGGCGCAGTACCGGGCCCAGTCGCTGTTCCTCGGGCTTCACCGCGCCCTCGGGAATCTGCGCGCCCTCGGGGATCCGTGCGTCCTCCGGGTTGCCCATGACCTGCTCCCTCCGCCGACCTGCGATGTGCGTGTGTCGCTTCAGCGTAGATCGGCGGAGGTTACGCGCAGGGGAATGCCGTGAGTCAGCTGGTGAGCCAGGAGCGGAGACGGTCCTCGCAGTGCGTGATCCTCTCGACCCGCACGTGCTCGTCCCGCTTGTGGGCGAAGAGGGGGTCACCGGGGCCGTAGTTCACCGCGGGGATGCCCAGGGAGCCGAAGCGGGACACGTCCGTCCAGCCGAACTTGGGCAGCGCGATGCCGCCGACCGCCTCCATGAACGCCTTGGCCGCCGGATGCGAGAGACCGGGCATCGCGGCGCCGGTGTGGTCGTCCACGACGAACTCGGCGACGCCGCAGTCCGCGAAGACCTCCTGGACGTGCGCCTCGGCCTCCTCGGCCGTCCGGTCGGGGGCGTAGCGGTAGTTGACGACCAGGGTGCAGGCGTCCGGGATGACGTTGGTGGCGACGCCTCCCTCGATGCCCACGGCGTTGAGCCCTTCCCGGTACTCCAGTCCGTCGATGACCGGGCGGCGCGGCTCGTACGCGGCCAGCCGGGCCAGCGCCGGGGCGGCCGCGTGGATCGCGTTGGACCCCATCCAGCCGCGTGCGGAGTGGGAGCGCTCGCCCGCGAAGCGCAGATGGACCCGGAGCGTTCCCTGGCAGCCGCCCTCGACCTCACCGTTGGAGCCCTCCAGCAGGACGGCGAAGTCCGCGTCGAGCCATTCCGGGTGCGCCTCGGCCACGTGCCCGAGGCCGTTGAGGTGGGCGGCGACCTCCTCGTTGTCGTAGAAGATGAAGGTGAGGTCGCGGTTGGGCTCCGGCACCGTCGCCGCGATCCGCAGCTGGACGGCTACGCCCGACTTCATGTCGGAGGTCCCGCAGCCCCACAGCACGCCGTCGTCGTCGAGCCTGGACGGCACGTTGTCCGCGATCGGGACGGTGTCGATGTGCCCCGCCAGGACGACGCGCTCGGCGCGGCCCAGCCGCGTCCTGGCGACGATGTTGTTCCCGTGACGGTCGACGGTCAGATGCGGCAGGGGGCGCAGGGCCGCCTCGATGGCGTCCGCGAGGTCCTTCTCCTGCCCGCTGACCGACGGGAAGTCGACCAGCCGGGCGGTGAGCTCCGGGCCGTCCAGCGCGAGGTCAAGCGTGTGTCCATCCATGGTCACGAGCCTAAGCGACTTCGTCCCCACCCCGGTCGTACCCTCCAGTACGGTGGGCTCCGTGCCCCGGACCACCGCTTCCCCCCGCCGCAGCCGCCTCTTCCGCACCGCGGCCGCCTTCACCGTGCTCGTGGCCCTGGCCGGTTATCTGGCCGTGCAGTACCTCTCCGGCCACGAGGGAGCGCCCCGCTGCACCGTGGCCTCCGCCGACGGAGGCGAGGGGCGTACGTACGGGATGAGCCCCGCCCAGGCCGCGAACGCCGCCACGATCTCCGCCGTGGGCACCACGCGCGGGCTGCCGGAACGCGCGGTGACCATCGCGCTGGCGACCGCACTCCAGGAATCCGCGCTGCGCAACATCGACCACGGCGACCGGGACTCGCTCGGGCTCTTCCAGCAGCGCCCCTCACAGGGGTGGGGGACGCCCGCGCAGATCATGGACCCCGTCTATGCGTCCGCCGAGTTCTACGAGCACCTCGCCGAGGTCCCGGGCTACTCGCGGCTGCCGCTGACGGTCGCGGCCCAGCGCGTGCAGAAGAGCGGATTCCCGCAGGCGTACGCCAAACACGAGCCGGATGCCGCGCTGCTGGCCGCCGCGCTGACCGGACGCGCCCCCGCCTCGCTGACCTGCTCGCTGCCGGCGGCCGCCGACGGCCCCGGGGACGCGGCCGAGGTGCGGTCGGGCCTGGTGCGCGCCTTCGGGAAGGACGTGCTGCCCTCCGCCGGGTCGGCGGGCGCCTCCGCGGCGGGCACGGTGTCGGTGCCCGTGCGGGCCGAGGGCGACGCCACCTCCCGGCGCGGCTGGGAGCTCGCCCACTGGGCGGTCGCACAGGCCGGCACCCTGCGGATCGAAGAGGTCGCGTACGCGGGCCGGGTATGGACCACCGACACCGGCTGGCGGACGGAACGTAAGGAATCGGGCACCACCGCGGTCCGAATGCGGCTCGCTCAGTAGTACGGCCCGTCATCCCGTAGGGGTGGTTCGGCGCCCGCCGACACCTGCCCCCGGCACCCTTCTCGCACCCCCACCGTGCACCTCAATTCCCATGCTTACAAGGTGAAGTGACGGTTCATCAGGGGTCCGGGGAATGCACTGTTCGCCCGGGTTCCTCCGTTGCGGATTATCTGACGCATTACCCAGTCTTTACCTCGGTGGCCCGCAACCTTCCCTGCCCCACGACCGGTTGTTCAGTGCGTCCGATCACCGGACAGGCGGACTCCACATCCGCCGCGAACCGCTGACGTCCCGTCGAAGGAGCATCATGTCCCTCCCCCTGACCCGCAGGATCGCCCGTGCCGCGCTGCTGATCGCCGCAGGTGCGGCCCCCGTGGTCGGCGCGGCCGGTGCCGCGGGTGCCGCGGGGCTCCCGCAGACCCCCGCGCTCGGCGGCCTCACCTCGCTCGACGGTGCCGGGGTCAGCAGCACGCTGGACTCCGCCTCGAAGCAGGGTTCCGCGGTGGCGAACGAGACCGGCGGCAAGGTGGTCGGCACGACCCTTCCCGCCGCGGGCAAGGCCCTCGAGAAGGCCGGCACCGTTGCGGACGGCGAGCTCTCCGAGGACTCCCTGCCGACCAAGGGCCTGCCCACCAAGGGCCTCCCGATCGGCTGATCCGCCGGAACACGCGCCCTCGAGAACGCGCGAAGGGGCCTCGGGAGTGCGCACTCCCGAGGCCCCTCGTCACATCCGGGGCCGGCCGCCCCGCTCAGGACAGCCGCTCGACCGCGGCGTCCACGCGCTCGTCCGAGGCGGTCAGCGCCACCCGTACGAAGCGGTCTCCGGCCGGCCCGTAGAAGTCGCCCGGTGCCACGAGGACGCCGAGCTCCGACAGGTGCGCCACGGTCTCCCAGCACGGCTCGTCCCGCGTGGCCCAGAGGTAGAGGCTCGCCTCGCTGTGCTCGATCCGGAAGCCGTGGGCCTCCAGCGCCGCCCGCAGCACCGTGCGCCGCCGCGCGTATCGCTCCCGCTGCTCCGCGACGTGCGCGTCGTCGCCCAGGGCCGCGACCGTCGCCGCCTGGACCGGGGCCGGCGTCATCATCCCGCCGTGCTTACGGATCTGGAGCAGCTCGCCGAGGACGGCCGCGTCGCCCGCGACGAAGGCCGCGCGGTAGCCGGCGAGGTTGGAGCGCTTGGAGAGCGAGTGGACGGCGACGACGCCCTCGTACGTACCGCCGCAGACGTCCGCGTGGAGCACGGAGACGGGCTCCGCCTCCCAGCCGAGCTCCAGGTAGCACTCGTCGCTGAAGACCAGCACACCGTGCTCCCGCGCCCAGGCCACGATCCGGATCAGCTCGTCCTTCGGCAGCACGCGGCCCGTCGGGTTGGACGGCGAGTTGAGCCAGAGCAGCTTCAGGCCCTCCGGGTCCAGCTCCGTCGGGTCGTCGTAGACGACGGGCTCGGCGCCGCACAGCCGCGCCCCGACCTCGTACGTCGGGTACGCGAGCCGCGGGTAGGCGACCTTGTCACCCGCGCCGAGACCGAGCTGGGTCGGCAGCCAGGCGACCAGTTCCTTGGACCCGACCACCGGCAGTACGTTCTCGTGCTCCACACCCACCGCGCCGAGTCTGCGCTCCGCCCAGCCGGTCAGGGCGTCACGCAGCGCCTCGGTCCCCCACACCGTCGGGTAGCCGGGGCTGTCCGCCGCGGCGATCAGCGCCTGCTGGATCAGCTCGGGCACCGGGTCGACGGGCGTGCCGACCGACAGGTCCACGAGGCCGTCCGGGTGGGCCACGGCCGTCGCCTTGTAGGGCGCGAGCTTGTCCCAGGGGAAGACCGGGAGACGGGAGGAGACGGGAACTGCGGACACGGAACTCTGCTTTCTCGTACGGGGGACGTCGCGGCCCGGAAACACCTCGGTCCCGCACGGTGACGAGCCGTACGGGACCGGGCGGCGCTCGTGCGGCCGCTTACTGGTTCTGCGGCGGCAGCGCGGCGATGAACGCGTGGTCGCGCTCGATGAGACCCAGCTTGGAGGCGCCACCCGGCGAGCCGAGGTCGTCGAAGAACTCGACGTTCGCCTTGTAGTAGTCCTTCCACTCCTCCGGGGTGTCGTCCTCGTAGAAGATGGCCTCGACCGGGCAGACCGGCTCACAGGCTCCGCAGTCGACGCACTCGTCCGGATGAATGTACAAGGACCGGGAGCCCTCGTAGATGCAGTCGACGGGGCACTCTTCGATGCAGGCCTTGTCCTTCACGTCGACACAAGGCTGCGCGATGACGTAGGTCACGCTGTCGTTCCTCCTCGGTAGGGCGTTGGCTCTCGCGCGGGAGCGCGGCGTCGTCGATGCCCGCCCCTAGTATCTCCGTTCCGGGGCACGATCCGAACAGGAGGGGCAGACAAGGCTGTGGAATTCACTATGGGCGGACGGCTCGAGGTTCGCATGACGCCCGCTGACGTGGGCAAACGGGTCTCCCTGCGGCGCGTCACCGGTGACCCCGGCGAGGGCCCGAAGTTCACCGACACGGTCGGAGTTCTCACATCGTGGGACGACGAAGTGCTGTCCGTCACGACGAGGAGCGGCGAATCCGTCCGCATCGCGGAATCCACCCTGGTGGCGGGCAAGGTGGTGCCCCCGGCCCCCGCCCGCCGACGTGGCCCCGCCGCCTCCTTCGAGGAACTCGCCCGCGCCACCGCGCGTGCCTGGCAGCCCGTGGAGAGCGAACTCCTGGGCGACTGGCGGCTGCGTGCGGCCGGCGGATTCACCCGCCGCGCCAACTCCGTGCTGCCGCTCGGCGATCCGGGCCTCCCGGTCGGCGAGGCGCTCGGGCGTGTCGGGCGCTGGTACGGCGAGCGGGGCCTGCCCGCCTATGTCCAGGCCGCCACGGGCGCCGAGGGCACGCAGGAGCGGCTCTGCGCGGACCTGGAGGAGCACGGGTGGCGGCGTGAGGTGACGGCGGAAGTGCGGATCGCGGCCCTGGCGCCGGTGGGCGACCTGGCCGCGGACGTCTCCGCCGTACGGATGTCCCGGGAGCCGGACGACGCGTGGCTCTCCCGGTACCAGCGCTTCGAGGCACCGGGGCCTCATGTCCTGGAGGTGCTGGGCAGTGGCCCTTCGGTGTGGTTCGCCTCGGTGCCGGGCGACGGTCCGGCGGGAGTCCCCGCCGCGATCGGACGCTGTGTGGTGGACGGCCGCTGGGCGGGGTTCATGGCCGTGGAGGTGGGCCCGGAGTACCGGCGCCGCGGTCTCGCCACGGCCGTCATGACGGCGCTCGCCCGCACGGCTCTGGACGAGGGCGCCTCGGCCGCGTGGCTCCAGGCGGAGACGGACAATGAAGGTGCCCGTGCGCTGTACGACGGCATGGGCTTCGCCACCCACCACCACTACCACCATTTCCGGTCCGCGTAGCGGAGACAGCAGCAGGGGTACGTGTCACACATGAACGCCGAGGATCCCGTCACGGCCGGACGACGGCAGCGGTTCGCCGAGGAGGCGCGGGCCGAACGGCCGGATCTCGCACTGCTGTGCCTGCTGCTGGGCGCGGAGGCGTCCCCGCCCGCACCCGGGGAGGCCGATCCGTACGGCGTCGACGCGGCGCAGATCGAGCTGGACCGGCTGGCGGGGCTCCTCCCGTACGGGGCCCGCGACGCCCGCTCATGGGCGTCCGCGCTCGCCGAACTGCTCGGCGAACGCTGCGGTTTCGCGGGCTCGTCCCACGACTACCAGCGGCTGGACTCCTCCGTGCTCCAGCAGGTGCTGCGGCGCCGCAGAGGGCTGCCCATCCTGCTTTCCGTGGTCTGGATCGAGGTCGCGCGGAGGGCCGGGGCGCCCGTGTTCGGGGTGGCCCTCCCGGGCCACTACGTGGTCGGCTTCGGCGACCCGGCCGAGCGGGTGCTGGCCGACCCCTTCACCGGTGGCGCCCCGCTGAGCGGCGAGGACGCGGAGCTGATGGTGACGGGGGCGACCGGACAACGGCTGGAGCCGTCGATGCTCGTGCCCGCGAGGCCACTGGAGACGGTGCTACGGATCCTCAACAACATCCGGGCCTGGGCCGCGGCCCGCCCGGAGCGTACGGACGTCGCACTGTGGGCACTCGAGCTCTCCCTGCTGCTGCCTTCGCACCCGGCCAGACTCCGCTACGAGCGGGCCCAGCTCCTCGTGCAGCGCGGGGAGTTCCTGCGCGGGGCGGCGGAGATGGACGAGTACGCCGAGATCGTCGACGGCATCGAGCCGACGGCGGCCGAGGCCATCCGTCACCGCGCCCAGGCCGCCAGGGCGCTGCTGAACTGAACGCGTCAGGCCGGCCCTGGTCCCGTGGCCCGGGATCGGCTCCTCCCGCCCGGCCCCGGGACCGAGCGGTCATCCTGTGAATCCGGCCGCCGTGCGATCCAGGCACGGAACACCCTGAATGCCGCACCGGCGACGCCACTTGTCGCCCGAGCGCCGGCCCGTCGAGGCCCTTGATGCACACCTCTTGACGTGTCCAGGTCGACAACTCGGCCGACCGACGTCCCTGCAGGACGTGTCCGTACGCATCGGCGGCGCCGGCCCCGGCAAGGCGACCACCAGCATCGTGGTCAACAGCGACGACACGATCATCGGGCACACGTGGGTGTGGCGCGCCGACCACGGCGAGGGTGTCGGCTGGGAGACCAACCGCGCCGACCACGGCGTCCACGTCAAGGGCGACGACGTGCTGGCCACCGGCCTGTCCGTCGAGCACTTCGACAAGTACGACGTCCGGTGGTCGGGGGGGGGACGGGAGGACGATCTTCTTCCAGAACGAGAAGGCCTACGACGCCCCGGACCAGGCCGCCATCCAGAACGGCGACATCAAGGGCTACGCCGCCTACAAGGTCGACGACTCCGTCACCACCCACGAGGGCTGAGGCATGGGCAGCCACTGCTACTACGACGTCGGTCCGGCCATCCGCCAGCAGCACGGCTTCCAGGCCCCCGTGAAACCCGGGGTCAAGTTCCACGACCTGCTCGTCGTGTCCCTCGGCGGCCAGGGCCGGTACGACCACGTCGTCAACAACACCGGATCCCCCACGTCCGGTACGGACACCATCCCGTCCCAGGTGGTCTCCTTCCCGTAGCCACCGTGAGGGCCCGTGGATGAGCCGGAGGCCGGACGACGCCGCCCCCGCCCGGAGACCCGGGCGGGGGCGGTCGTGCGGATGCGTCGGGGGCCGGTCAGCCCTCGCCGTTCAGGTCGATCGCGACCGTGCGCTCGGCGGGGGTCTTGCCGAGCAGCGCGCCCTGCATGGCCTGGGCCACGTCACTCGAGCTGACCTGGTGCTTCTGCCCGTCACCCTTGGTGATCATGACGCCGTCGAAGACACCGTCCAGCAGGGTGTCGATCGCTTCCCTGTCGTAGACGGGAACCAGCTTGCCGTCGACCGGCTTCATGGACAGGATCTGCGGCAGGGACCTCGCGGGCCCGAAATCGATCTGCTTGGGCCCGGCCTTGATGGTGACCAGACCGGACATCGCCGGCTCGGCGAACTCCTTCATCGCCCGGTCCAGTTCGGCCTTGGTGATGGTGGGCTCGGTGGCGGCCACGGGCAGTTCGACGAGGGCCGGCTCACCGGTCTGGACCTGCGCACGGTAGGCATCGCGCACGGAGATCATCGACCGGCTGACATCCAGCGACTTCCCCGCCTTCCCCGGGACGGCCACGGCCTTGTTCGGCTCGAACCTGATCGTGCCGTCGTCGGCGGAACCGGAGACGCCCGCCAGGTCGGTCAGCGCGACCCCGAGCTTCTCCTCGTCGACCGGGATCACCGGGTCGGCGGGGCGTGCCCCGCCGAACAGGGAGCCGATCACCGAGACCGGGTTGTAGTCGCTGCCGGCGGCGCCCCGGACGGTCTCCTGGCTGTCCAGGGTGAGACCGGCCTTCTCGGGGGCGAGCTTCTCCTTCTTGCCGTCCACGGACAGCTGGAGAGGTGCCTGGGCCCGCTTGCCGAGGGCTGCCTCGAGCTTGGTGACCGCCTCCTCCTTCGTGCCGCCGCCGATGTCGACGCCGAGCACGGTGGTGCCCTTGGGCACCTCGGAGTGGTTCATCAGCAGTCCGGCACCGTAGGCCACGCCGAACAGCACGAAGACAGCCACGCCCAGCAGGACCAGCTTGGAGCGGCCCTTCTTGGCGGGCGGCGCGGCCTTCGGAGCGGGCCTGGGGGCGGGGGCGGGCGCCGGGGCACCCGGATCCGCCGGTCCGCCGCCCATGGGGCCCTCGGGCGGCCGGATCCCGCCGGGTCCGCCCGGGAACGGCGGGCGCGGCTCCGAAGGCACGACGGGGATACCGCTGGTGAGCGTGTCGCCCGAGACGTGGCCGCCGGATCCGGGCCCCGGGGCCGGAGCGGGAACCTGCGGCGTCAGGATCGCGGTGTCGTCCGACATCCGCGGAGGTACGGCACCGGGTCCGCCCGGCCGGGGCCCGGCCGGGCCGCCGGGCAGACGGTCGAGGTCCGGCGTCAGGGACGAAGTCCCGGTGACCGGACCGGTGGTGGGCCCGGAGGGACCCGGGCCGCCCGGCGGCCGCACACCGGGATGCGGCGCGGACCGCGGACCGGAGTCGAGGTCGTCCAGGGCGCTGCGGCCCGGTCGGGGGGCACCGCCCCGGTCGCCGGGCTGCTGCGGACCGTCCGGGAAGAAGGGCGAGTCCGTACGCGGCGGTGTCGGCCCGGAGTCACGGCCCGCACCGGGGCCGCCGCCGGGACCCTGACCCGGGCCCTGACCCGGGCCCGGACCCTGACCGGTGCCGGGACCCTGCCCCGGGCCCGGCACTCCCGGAGCAGAAGCGGCGGGAGCCGCACCGGGCACGGAGGCCGGGGCCTTGCGCGGGGCGAACCAGTCGCTGCCGCTCTTCTCCCTGGCCGGCTTCTCGGCCGGGGCCTCGGCCCCCGGGCCGCCGTCACGCGCGTCCGGACCGCCCCCGGGCGCCCCGCCGGGCGACGGCGCGGGTGCGCCGGGCCTCGGGGTGCTGCCGGTGCGCTCGGCGTCCGGACGGCCGCCGGACGGGTCCGTGTCACTCATCGGCGTACGCATGACGACGGGCGGAATCGGCCGCGAGCCCGGGATGTTGATCCGGATACGCGTCGTCAGCGTCGTCTCTGTTCTGGGCTCCTCGGGCTGAGGCGGGTCCGCAGGCTCCGGAGTCTCCTCCGGCCCGTCCTGGGACGGGTGCAGCGACGGATACTGGCGTGATCCGTACGGCGGCGTACCCGAGGGGTACGCGGCTCCTCCGCGCCCCTGGGGCCCGGAGGACGAACTGTCAGTTTCACGACTCAAAGCAGGTTCTCCCGATTGGCTCCGCCGCCCGTACTTCCCCCATGCCGCAGGCCAGGGGACGGCTCGGCGCGCGCACCACCATACTGGCCGCCCCCGCGGGACTCGCGGCCCCCGGGGGAAACAAGGATGCACCCATCACCGCGCGGAGTGGCAATCCGGCTGCGGACATACCACATCACGTGCCGCTTCGACCGGGGTCGTTGGCCGGAAGAGGCAGCCGCGACATCGTGGCACACATCACAGCGACGGCCATCCCTCCGAGCATGAAGAGGGCCAGGCCGATCTCCTCACCGAAGACGTAGTCGCCCTCGGGCCGCCCTCCGAGGAGGACGATGACGGCGACGAACCAGCCCACCGCCGGTACCAGCGCGCCGAGCTGTGTGCCGGTCAGCACCCGGCCGCCGTAGAACAGCCCCGCCGACGCCGCGAGCACGAGCAGCAACCCGCCCGGGAACAGGGCCGCCTGGAGGAGGGTGCCCGCGAGCCCGACGGCCGCGCCCAGCACCGCGAGGCCCACGTACAGGGGGATCCGTGCGGGGTTGAGGGGCGCGGCGAGACCGGTCGGGGCGGGGCTCCTGGGCGGGGCGTTGGTACGCGGTGCCTGCGACGAGGCTCGCGGCCTCTGCCTGCTGCTCATGTCTGCGCTCCTGGTGCGGGTGCCGGCTCCGGCACGCCCGCGAAGAGGTCGTGCTCCCGCACACCATCGTCCCCGCCCGGGGCGCCACGCACCAACTCGTAGTACTCGGTGGTGAAGACGGGCTGCCCCAGGTCGTTCGAAAGAGCGAAGAACGGTCCGTCCACGGCGATCTGGGTGGCGTGCGCCCGCATCGCCGCGGTCTTCGCCGCGGCGTACGCCGAACCGTCGATCTCCGTGGTGATCCTCGCGTCGTCCACGACACCGGGCACGTCGTCGACCGCGGCGATGCCCGGAAAGGCGCCGGAGGCGGTGTCACGCAGCCGCGCGAAGGCCTCCTCGGCCACGGAGCGGGGCACCCGGTTCCAGTAGACCTTGGCGATGGTGTGCGGGGCTCCGGCGCCGGTGCCGTACGAGGGATCGGCGGCCAGGTCCGCCGCGCGCATGGCGACGCGGTGCGCCTGGATGTGGTCGGGGTGCCCGTAGCCGCCGTCGGGGTCGTACGTGATCAGGACCTGGGGGCGCAGGGAGCGGATCACTCCGACGAGGTGGCCGGCCGCCTCGTCGAGCCCGGCGGCCCAGAAGGCGCCGGGCCGGTGGTTCTGCTCGGTGCCCATCATCCCGGAGTCGCGGAACCGGCCGGGGCCGCCCAGGAACCGGTGGTCGGTGACCCCGAGTTCCCGCATCGCGGCGGCGAGTTCGCCGATGCGGTGGGCCCCCAGGCCGCCGTCCCGGTCCGCGGCGAGGTGCGCGAGGCCCGGTGGGATGACCTCACCCTCCTCGCCGAGGGTGCAGGTCACCAGGGCCACGTGGGCGCCCTCGGCCGCGTACCTGGCCATGGTGGCGCCGTTGTTGATCGACTCGTCGTCGGGGTGCGCGTGCACCAGGAGCAGACGGCGGGCGGGAACGTCCTTCATGGGACCACCCTACGAGCAGGCCGCCCCACGGACCGAACGCCCCACGGCGTCCGGGGCTCCCGGCCCACCCGTCAGAACTTGATCCCCCCGATCATGCCTGCCACGTTCGACGTCACCTCGGAGATCGTCGGTGCGATCGACGAGCTCGCGAGGTAGAACCCGAGCAACATGCAGACCACCGCGTGTCCGCCCTTCAGTCCGGATTTCCGGATCAGCAGGAAGACGACGATCGCCAGCAGCACCACCGCCGAAATCGAGAGTGCCACGGCGGTTCACCTCCATCAGTACGGTCGGGACGGGCAGCACACATGGAGCCAGCAGGTTCTTACCCACCGAGCGCTACGGATCATAACTATCCGTGCCGACGCATTGATCGGGGCACAGCAGCACGAGGGGCGCACGGACCGGGCGCCGCGGGCTAGGTTCAGGGCCATGACCTCGCAGAAGCTGTCTTTTCCCCGCCAGCACGCCCGAACCCAGCGGTTCACTCTCGGCGCACCCCGGGCCTTCACCGTCTCACCGGATGGGACGCGGGTGCTCTTCCTCCGCTCGGCCTCCGGCACCGACCGGACGAACCGGCTCCTGGTACTGGACACCGGGACGGGCGAGGAGCGGATCGCCGCCGACCCCGACGTCCTGCTGGGCGGTTCGACGGAGAAGCTGTCACCGCAGGAGAAGGCGCGGCGCGAACGGACCAGGGAGGGCTCGGCCGGCATCGTGGGCTACGCGGTCGACGACGCGGTCGAGTTGGCCGCCTTCGCGCTCTCCGGGAAGGCGTACGTAGCCGAGTTGCGGGCGGGCACGGCGCGTGCCCTGCCGGTGCCCGGCCCGGTGATCGACCCGCGCCCCTCCCCCGACGGCCGGCACGTCGCCTATACCGCCCGGGGTGCGCTGCGCGTCGTGGGGGCGGAGGGTGACGGCGACCGGGCGATCGCCGAGCCGGAGGACGCGCACGTCTCGTACGGCGTCGCGGAGTTCGTCGCGGCCGAGGAGATGAGCCGCTACCGCGGGTTCTGGTGGTCGCCGGATTCGGACCGCCTGCTGGTCGCCCGGGTCGACGACAGCGCCGTACAGCGGTGGTGGATCGCCGATCCGGCGCACCCCGGGAGCAAGCCCGCCGAGGTGGGTTATCCGGCGGCGGGGACGGCGAACGCCGAGGTCAGGCTCTTCGTGATGGGCCTGGACGGGAGGCGCACGGAGATTGTCTGGGACCGTTCACGCTTTCCCTACCTCGCGCGGGTGCACTGGTCGTCGCACGGCGCCCCGCTGCTGCTGGTGCAGGCCCGTGACCAGCGCATCCAGCTGTATCTGGCCGTCGACACGGAGAGCGGCGCGACCCGTACGGTGCATGTCGACGAGGATGCCGTGTGGCTTGATCTTTTCGCCGGAGTGCCCGCGTGGGCGCCCGACGGGCGGCTCGTCCGGGTCGCCGACGAGGCGGGCGCACGGGTGCTCTCGGTCGGCGACCGGCCGCTGACCGGCGGCCAGCTGCACGTCCAGGCGGTACTGGACATCGGGGAGTCGGACATCCTGGTGCAGGCGACCGCGGGCGAGGGCGCGGCGGACCCGGAGACGGGACAGAGCCATGTGTACCGGGTCAACGAGCTGGGCGTGGAACGTGTCAGTGAGGGCGCGGGAGTGCACTCCGCGGTGCGCGGGGGCGGTGTGACCGTACTCGTGTCGGCATCCCTGGAACACCCCGGAACCGCCGTACGGGTGCTGCGCGACGGCAAGGGGGTCGCCACCGTGGCGAACCTCGCCCAGGAGCCGGTCCTGGCCGCGAGGGTGCGCCTGACGGAGGGGGGCGCACGGCGGATTCCGTGCGCCGTGCTGCTCCCCACCGGGTACAAGGAATCGGACGGTCCGCTCCCGGTCCTGATGGACCCCTACGGCGGCCCCCACGGCCGCCGGGTGGTCGCCGCCCACAATCCGCACCTCACGTCCCAGTGGTTCGCGGACCACGGTTTCGCCGTGATCGTCGCGGACGGGCGGGGCGCACCGGGCCGTTCGCCGGGCTGGGAGAAGGCGGTGAAAGACGATCTCACCCTGACACTCGACGACCAGGTCGAGGCGCTGCACGCCCTGGCCGGGCGCTTCCCGCTGGACCTCTCGAAGGTGGCTGTGCGCGGCTGGTCGTTCGGCGGCTACCTCTCGGCGCTGGCGGTGCTGCGGCGCCCCGACGTCTTCCACGCGGCCGTGGTCGGAGCACCGGTGACGGACTGGCGGCTGTACGACACCCACTACACCGAGCGCTATCTCGGCGACCCCGCGAGCCGGCCCGAGGTGTACGCCCGCAACTCCCTGGTGACCGACGAGGGGCTCTCCGAGCCGGCCGACGAGGTGCGGCCGATGATGATCGTCCACGGCCTGGCCGACGACAACGTGGTGGTCGCCCACGCGCTGCGGCTCTCTTCCGCACTGCTGTCGGCCGGACGCCCGCACGAGGTGCTGCCGCTGAGCGGAGTGACGCACATGACCCCGCAGGAGCAGGTCGCCGAGAACCTGCTGCTGCTCCAGGTGGACTTCCTCAGGCGGTCCCTGGGACTGCCCGTGGTGTAGGGACTGTCACCAGCCGGGGGGCGGGGACGCGGGCGGCGGTGGGTTGCCGCCGCCCCGCGGGTAGCCGTGGCCGGGCTGCGGGTAGCCGTAGCCGGGCGCCCCGCCCTGCGGGTAGCCGTGGCCCGGCGCCCCCTCCCACGGAGGGCCGTAGCCCTCGTTCTGCCGGTCGGTGCTCTCGAAACCCCCGCGCGCCAGGACGACGAGAGCCGTCACCCCGGCGAAGGCGAAGAGGAACGAGGTGAGCATGATGAGCTGCTGCTCGGCCGGCGCCTCCCCGAACTGTTCCAGCCATCCGTTGTCGACGTTCCGGCGATCCCGCATCCGCCGGAGACCAGCAGGAAGCCGGCGACGATCATGCCGAGCGGGCGGGCGTGAACGGCGCGGAAGAGCGCGGTCCACGCCACCACCATGCAGAGCCCCGCCAGTACCGCGCTGCTCCAGCCCGGCGGGGCGGCCGTCAGTCCGGTCGTGATGGCCTCCCCGCCGAGGAACCAGTCGGGGTGGAGCAGGCCGGGGAGCCGGAAGAACTGGCGGATCTCCCACCCGGCCATGACGGCTCCCGAGGCGCCGAGCACCAGGAAGGCCGCGACCCCGGCCCCGCTGCCGGGCCTGGTCGGCAGCGGTTCGTGGGAGTCCTCGGGCCGTCTGCGGCCCGCGGCTCCGACGACGACGAGTGCGAGGCCGGCGGCCAGGGCGACGAAGGTGCCGATCAGGGCCCGGGTGCGCAGTTCGTCACCGAACCTGCCGTCCATCCAGGACGAGCCGATGGTCCAGACGCCCGGCAGCCGCAGGGCGAGCGTGACCAGCCCGGTGACGACCAGCGTGGACGCGGCGACCGAGGAGCGCAGCGCGGCGGACAGGGCGAGGACGTACACGACGAGCAGCACCGGATCGGCCTGCACGGTGGCGGGCAGCTCCCTCGGCCACCCGCCGGTGTAACCGGCCCAGTAGCGCAGCAGGGCCGGCGCGTCACCGGCGGCCCGGAGATCCCGCACGATCCAGCCCGCGGCCAGGGCCGCGAGTACGGCGCACAGCACCGCTCCGGTGATCCTGGCTCCCCGTGTGAGTATCACCCCAGCGATACTCCACCGCGGTGCGCCGATGGACAAGGGGACCTGTGGGGGTGGGCGGGGACGGGTAACCGGCCGGGGCGACGTGATGAACGCCCCGGCCGGTTCACGGCACCCGCACGGCCGTACGTTCTCCATGGTGGGACGTCCGTATATCGGTGTGACAACGGTCAAGTTGCCTCCGTGTTAACGAACATGAGGCCTGTTCATCCCTGTTTGTCACCCGGGCCCCCGGTCGCTCCCGGCTCCGGGCCACCCGGGCCTCCGTCCTCCTCGCGCAGCGCCGGTGGCCGCCTGGCGCCGGGCTGTTCCCGCAGGTCTTCCTGTGGCACCACCTGCTTCTCCTCGGCGAAGTGGCACGCCGAGTCGTGCCGGGCGGGGGTGTCCGCCTCCCGGAAGACCGCCGGCACCGCCAGCAGCGGCACCTCCAGCTCGCACCTCTCCTGCGCCTTCCAGCAGCGGGTGCGGAAGCGGCAGCCGGACGGGATGTTCGCCGGGGAAGGGACGTCTCCGTGCAGGATGATCCGCTCGCGGTGCTCACGGGCCGTCGGGTCGGGCACCGGGACGGCCGAGAGCAGAGCCTGCGTGTACGGGTGCGTGGGGTGGTCGTAGATCTCCTCGTCCGTGCCGATCTCGACGATGCGTCCCAGGTACATGACGCCGACCCGGTCGGAGATGTGCCGGACGATCGACAGGTCGTGCGCGATGAAGAGGAAGCTCAGGTCGAACTCGGTCTGGAGCCGGTCCAGCAGGTTGACGACCTGCGCCTGGACCGACACGTCGAGCGCGGAGACCGGCTCGTCGGCGACGATGATCTCGGGGTTCAGCGCGAGGCCGCGGGCGATCCCGATGCGCTGGCGCTGACCGCCGGAGAACTGGTGCGGGTAGCGGTTGATGTACTCCGGGTTCAGACCGACGACGTCGAGCAGGTCCTGCACCTTCTGCCGGCGGCTCCCCTTGGGCGCCACCTCGGGGTGGATCTCATAGGGCTCCCCGATGATGTCGCCGACCGTCATACGCGGGTTCAGCGACGTGTACGGGTCCTGGAACACCATCTGGATGTTGCGGCGCACGGCCTTCAGCGCACGGCCGGACAGCTTGGTGACGTCCTCGCCCTTGTAGCGGATCACGCCGCCGGTCGGCGGCTCCAGGTGCACCAGCATCCTGGCGACGGTCGACTTGCCGCAGCCGGACTCCCCCACGATGCCGAGCGTCTCCCCCGCCGCCAGGTCGAAGTCGACGCCGTCGACGGCCTTGACGGCGCCGATCTGCTTCTTGAAGAGGATGCCCCGCGTCAGCGGGTAGTGCTTGACCAGGCCGCGCACCTCCAGGATCGGCTCACCCCCGGCGTGCGGCGCCGTTCGGCCCGCCTCCCCTGCCTCCGGGAGCAGGGTGGAGCCTGCGCCCCCGGTGTCCTCAGGTCCCGCGCCCTCAGCGCGCATCGAGCGTCTCCTTCCAGAAGTGGCAGGCGCTCCGGCGTTCCTCGTCCACGGTGTGGAGCGGCGGCACGTCCGTACGGCACACGGCCTGGGCCATGGGGCAGCGCGGGTGGAAGGCGCAGCCGGGCGGGATGTGCAGCAGGTTGGGCGGCAGGCCCTTGATCGCGTAGAGCTCCTGGCCCTTCTGGTCCAGGCGCGGGATCGACCTCAGCAGCCCCTTGGTGTACGGGTGCGCGGGCGCCTCGTAGATCTCGTGGACCGGAGCGGTCTCGACGATCCGGCCCGCGTACATCACCGCGATCCTGTCGGCGACGTCCGCGACCACGCCGAGGTCGTGCGTGATGAGGATGAGCCCCATGTTGAGCTCGCGCTGCAGTTCCGCGAGCAGCTCCATCACCTGCGCCTGGACGGTCACGTCGAGGGCGGTGGTGGGCTCGTCGGCGATGATGAGGTCGGGCTCCAGCGCCAGCGCCATGGCGATCATGATGCGCTGGCGCATGCCGCCGGAGAACTGGTGCGGGAAGTTGCCCACCCGCTCGCGCGCTGCCGGGATGCGCACCCGGTCCATCAGCTCGATGGCCTTGGCCTTGGCGTCGCCGCGGGACATACCGCGGTGCACGACGAACATCTCGCCGAGCTGCTCCCCCACGCTGAGTACCGGGTTCAGCGAGGACAGTGCGTCCTGGAAGATCATGGCCATCTCCTGGCCACGGATCCTGCGCCGTTGCTCGGGTTTGAGCTTCAGCAGGTCGTGGCCCTGGAAGAGGATCTCTCCCCCGCTGATCCTCCCGGGCGGGGTGTCGAGGATGCCCATGACCGCCTGGGCGGTGACGGACTTGCCCGAGCCGGACTCGCCGAGGACGGCGAGGGTCTCGCCCTCGGCCACCGAGTAGTTGACCCCGTTGACGGCCTTGGCCACGCCGTCCCGGGTGTGGAACTCCACGTGCAGATCGCGCACTTCGAGCAACATGGCAGCGGACTCCTCAGCGCAGCTTGGGGTCGAGGGCGTCGCGCACCGCGTCGCCGAGCATGATGAAGGCGAGCACGGTGACGGCCAGCGCCCCGGCGGGCCAGAGCAGCATGTGCGGCGCGTTGCGGACGTACTGGGAGGCGGCCGAGATGTCGATGCCCCAGGAGACGGCCGGCGGTTTCAGGCCGACGCCGAGGTACGAGAGGGTCGCCTCCAGCGAGATGTACGTCCCCAGGGCGATGGTCGCGACGACGATGACGGGAGCGATGGCGTTGGGCGCGATGTGGCGCAGCATCATCCGCGAGTTCGAGGCACCCAGCGCCCTGGCCGCCTGGACGTAGTCGTTCTGCTTGGCGGTGATGACGGAGCCGCGTGCGATACGGGCGATCTGGGGCCAGCCGAGCAGCACGATGAAGCCGATCACGGGCCAGACGGTGGAGCTGGTGACCACGGAGAGGAAGACCAGTCCGCCGAGGACCACGGGGATGCCGAAGAAGACGTCGGTGATGCGGGAGAGCACGGCGTCCCACACCCCGCCGAAGAAGCCGGCGAGGCCGCCCAGCACGCCACCGAGCAGCGAGACCCCGAGGGTGGACAGGACGCCGACGGTGACCGAGGTCCGGGCGCCGTAGACGGTGCGGGTGTAGACGTCGCAGCCCTGCCCGTCGAAGCCGAAGGGATGTCCGGGCCGGGAGCCCTCCTGTGCCCTGGCCAGGTCGCAGTCGAGCGGGTCCTGGGTGGCGATCAGTGACGGCCAGATCGAGATGATCACCAGGAACAGGATGATCAGTCCGGAGATGATGAAGACCGGGTTCCGGCGCAGGTCGCGCCAGGCGTCCGACCACAGGCTGCGCGGCTTGCCCGCGGGCCCGGTGCCCTCGGGGCCGCCCGGTGTCTTCTCCAGCGTGGTGCCCTCGTCCATCGCGAGGTCCATCGCCCCGCCCGCGCCGGCCCCCGAGATCGCTCCGCTGCCCGTCGTCCCGTCCCACGGCTTCTGCTCAGGCATAGCGGATCCTCGGGTCGAGTACGGCGTACAGGAGGTCGACGATCAGGTTCGCCGCCAGGAAGACGAGGACCAGGACGGTGACGAAGCCGACGACGGTCTGCGAGTTCTGGCGGAGGATGCCCTGGTAGAGCTGGTAGCCGACTCCGTGGATGTTGAAGATGCGCTCGGTGACGATCGCCCCTCCCATCAGCGCCCCCACGTCCGTGCCGATGAAGGTGATGACCGGGATGAGGGAGTTCCGCAGCAGGTGCCGCACGACCACCCGGCGCCTGGGGAGGCCCTTGGCCACGGCGGTACGCACGTAGTCGGCGCGGGCGTTCTCGGCGATCGAGGTCCGGGTGAGCCGGGTGACGTAGGCCAGGGAGACGGAGGCCAGGACGAGCCCGGGGACGATGAGCTCGTCGACCGGCGCCTCGGAGGAGACGGACGGCTTGATGACGCCCCACTCCACACCCAGGAGGAGCTGGAGCAGGAGGCCGGTGACGAACGTCGGTACGGCGATGACGACCAGGGTCAGGATCAGCACCACGGTGTCGACGGGCCGTCCGCGCCGCAGTCCGGTGACGACACCGAGGCTGATCCCGATGACGATCTCGAACACGATCGCGACGATGGTGAGCCGGATGGTGATGGGGAAGGCGGTGGCCATCAGCTCGGTGACCTTCTGCCCGTTGAAGGCCGTGCCGAAGTCACCGGTGAAGATGTTGCCCATGTAGGTCAGGTACTGCTGCCAGACCGGCTTGTCGAGGCCGAACTCGGTGCGCAGCCGGGCGGCGGTCGCGGGGTCGCACTGGCGGTCGCCGCAGAGGCCCGCGATGGGATCGCCCATCACGTTCACCATGAGGAAGATCAACAGCGTGGTGCCGAAGAACACGGGGATCATCTGCAGCAGCCGCCGGATCACATAACGTCCCATGAGGGGCTCCGGGGGTCGGGGTGAACGGGCGGAGGGACCGGAAAGCCGGGTGGCCGGTGCGGTACGCCGCACCGGCCCCCGGCTTCAGGGGGTCACTTGACCTTGATCTGGTCGTACACCGGGACGCTGAAGGGGTTCAGCGAGACGTTCTCGACCCTGTCCGAGTAGCCCGCGCTGCCGTTCTGGTACCAGAGCGGGATGACGGGCATCTGCTCGGCGAGGACCTTCTCCGCGTCCTGGAAGGTCGTGACGGCCTTGGCCTTGTCGCTCTCCGCGTTGGCCTTGTCGACCAGGTCGTCGAACTCCTGGTTGCTCCACTTGCCGTCGTTGGACGGGGCGTTGGTGTAGTAGAGCGGCTGGAGGAAGTTCTGGATCAGCGGGTAGTCCATCTGCCAGCCCGCACGCCAGGCTCCGGTCAGCTTCTGGGTCGAGACCTGGCTGCGGAAGTCGGCGAAGGTGCCGACGGGCCCGCCGACACACGCCTTGTTGTTGCCCAGGGCGTTGTTGATGCTGTTGCAGACCGCGTCGACCCACTCCTTGTGGGAGCCGGTGTCGGCGTTGTACGAGATCTTGAGCTGGCCGCCGGGGATGCCGCCGCCCTCCTGGATCAGCTTCTTGGCCTCCGCCTTGTCGTACTCGCAGGCGGGGCCGCAGAGGCCTTCCTTGAAGCCTCCCTCCTCGCCGAGGACCGGTGAGGTCCAGTCGGAGGCCGGAGTGCGGGTCTTCTGGAAGATCTGGTTGGTGATCTGCTCACGGTTGATCGCCATGGACAGGCCCTGACGGACCTTGATCGCGCCCGGGGTGTTCCAGGCCTTCTCGTAGAACGGGAAGGCGAGCGTCTGGATGATGCCGGCGGGCGTGTTGATGTACCGGTCACCCAGGTCCGCCTCGACGTTCTTGAGCTGCGAGGCGGGCACGTCGTCGACCAGGTCGAGGTTGCCCGCCGTCAGGTCGGTGTAGGCGGTGTTGTTGTCGGTGTAGACCTTGAGGTCGATGCCGCCGTTCTGCGCCTTGTCCGCACCGGGGTAGCCGTCCCACCGGCGCAGGTTCATGGACGAGCCCTTGGCGTACTGGTCGACGGTGTAGGGGCCGTTGCCGACCGGCTTGGAGAGCCAGGCGTCGTGATCGGTGTAGAAGGCCTGGGGCAGCGGCACGAAGGCCGCGTAGCCGAGGGTGTCGGGCCAGAGCGAGAACTTCTGGGACAGCTTGACCGTGAAGGTAGTGCCGTTGACCACCTTGAGACCGGACAGGGTGTCGGCGGACGCCTTGCCGGACTCCGGGTGCACCTTGTCGTAGCCGTCGATGTACTGGAAGAAGTAGGCGTTCTTCTGGTTGTTCTTCAGCGCGGCGCCGTAGTTCCAGGCGTCCACGAACGACTTCGCGGTGATCTTCTCGCCGTTGCTGAAGGTCCAGTTGTCCTTGATCGTGACGGTGAAGTTCTGCGAGTCCGTCGTGTCGATCTTCTCGGCGATCTCGTTCTGGGCCTCGCCGGTCTTCGGGTCGTACCGCACGAGCCCGCGGAAGAGCATGTCGAGGACCTTGCCGCCCTGCACCTCGTTGGTGTTCGCCGGCTCCAGGGGATTCTGCGGGTCACCCCAGGACGAGCTCACGATCCCGTCGGCGCCACTGCCGCCGCCGTCGTCGCCGCCGCCGCAGGCCGTGGCCGTCAGCACGACAGCGACGGCGCATGCGGCCCACCTGGCCTGTGTGGCTCCGCGCATGGAGTGCCTCCTAGGGTTCCCTTGAGTGGCTCAATGCCCCATATCACCCCATATGACACTCCGTCGCATGTCCTTGTCCGCCGTACGTGGCTGCCGGAACGACAGGACGCCCGGCCCCTCGGGGGCCGGGCGTCCTGGTCGGTCGTATCCGAGTGCTACGCCGCGTGCACGACGTCCTTCTCCTCGGCGAAGTGGCATGCCGACTCGTGCGCCGCCGGCGTGTCCGAGGCCTTGAAGCGCTCGGGGATCGCCAGCAGCGGCACCTCGGTGGCGCACTTGTCCTGCGCCTTCCAGCACCGGGTACGGAAGCGGCAGCCGGACGGCGGGTTCGCCGGCGACGGGACGTCACCGGAGAGGATGATCCGCTCGCGGCCCTCACGGGCGTCGGGGTCCGGAACGGGGACCGCCGACAGCAGCGCCTGGGTGTAGGGGTGCGTCGGGTGGTCGTAGATCTGCGTGTCCGTACCGATCTCGGCCATCTTGCCGAGGTACATGACACCGACCCGGTCCGAGATGTGCCGGACGATCGACAGGTCGTGCGCGATGAAGAGGTAGGAGAGGTTGAACTCGTCCTGCAGCTTCTCCATCAGGTTGATGACCTGCGCCTGCACCGACACGTCGAGCGCGGAGACCGGCTCGTCGCAGATGATGATCTCCGGGTTGAGCGCGAGGCCGCGGGCGATCCCGATGCGCTGGCGCTGACCGCCGGAGAACTGGTGCGGATACCGGTTGATGTACTCCGGGTTCAGACCGACGACGTCGAGGAGGTCCTGCACCTTGCGGCGCCGCTCGCCCTTCGGGGCGGCCTCGGGGTGGATCTCGAAGGTCTCCCCGATGATGTCGCCGACCGTCATACGCGGGTTCAGCGACGTGTACGGGTCCTGGAACACCATCTGGATGTTGCGGCGCACGGCCTTCAGCGCGCGGCCGGACAGCTTGGTGATGTCCTGGCCCTTGTAGAAGACCTCACCGGCGGTGGCCCGCTCCAGCGTCATCAGGAGCTTGGCGACCGTGGACTTGCCACAGCCGGACTCGCCCACGATGCCGAGGGTCTCGCCCTGGTAGAGGTCGAACGAGATCCCGTCCACGGCCTTGACCGCGCCGACCTGCTTCTTGAACAGGATGCCCTGGGTCAGCGGGAAGTGCTTGACCAGGTTGCGGACCTGGAGGATCGGCTCGCCCTGCGCGACCGGCGCGTCCAGGGCGGCCACTGCCTCCGTATCGGTGGCCGCGTTGACCGTCGCCACTTCGGTGACGTTCGGGGTGGCGTCCACGGACTCCTTGTCGAGCTCAGCCATGGATCGTCTCCTTCCAGAAGTGGCAGGCGCTGCCGCGGCCGACCAGCTCGGTACCGTCCTGCTCGGTCACCGGGCGCAGCGCCGGGACCTCGGTACGGCAGATGTCCTGCGCCATCGTGCAGCGCGGGTTGAAGGCGCAGCCGGACGGCACGTGCAGCAGGTTGGGCGGCAGGCCCTTGATCGCGTAGAGCTCCTGGCCCTTCTGGTCCAGGCGCGGGATCGACTCCAGCAGACCCTTGGTGTACGGGTGCGCCGGGCGCTTGTAGATCTCGTGGACCGGAGCGGTCTCGACGATCCGGCCCGCGTACATCACGGCGATCTTGTCGGCGACGTCCGCGACGACACCCAGGTCGTGCGTGATCAGGATCAGGCCCATGTTGAAGTCGCGCTGGAGCTCCGCGAGCAGGTCCATGACCTGGGCCTGGACCGTCACGTCGAGCGCCGTGGTGGGCTCGTCCGCGATGATCAGGTCGGGCTCCAGGGCGAGTGCCATCGCGATCATGATGCGCTGGCGCATACCGCCGGAGAACATGTGCGGGTAGTCGTTGACCCGCTCCTTGGCCGCCGGGATACGCACGCGGTCCATCAGCGCGATGGCCTTGGCCTTGGCGTCCTTCTTGGAGAGGCCCTGGTGGACGCGGAACATCTCGCCGAGCTGGTAGCCCACGGAGAGGACCGGGTTCAGCGAGGAGAGCGCGTCCTGGAAGATCATGGCGATCTTCTGGCCGCGGATCTGCCGGCGCTCCTCGTTGGACATCTTGAGCATGTCCTGGCCGCGGAAGAAGATCTCCCCCTTGGGGATGCGGCCCGGGGGCATGTCCAGGATGCCCATGACCGCCTGAGCGGTCACGGACTTGCCGGAGCCGGACTCGCCGAGCACGGCGAGGGTCTCGCCCGCGCTGACGCTGTAGTTGACTCCGTTGACGGCCTTGGCGACGCCGTCGCGGGTGTGGAACTCCACGTGCAGGTCGCGGACTTCGAGCAGCGGGCCGCTCTCGTCGTTCGAACCACGCGGAGCAGGAACATCCGCCGTCTTGTCGATGATGGTCATGTACGCCTCCCTCAGCGCAGCTTGGGATCGAGGGCGTTGCGTACCGCATCGCCGAGCATGATGAACGCCAGAACGGTGATCGACACCATGACCGACGGGATGATCAGAACGAACGCGGCGTTACGCAGCTGCTCCTGGCCGGAGGAGATGTCGACACCCCACGACACGGTCGGTTCGGCGAGGCCGATGCCCAGGAAGGACAGGGTGGCCTCGGCCGAGATGTAGCCGCCGAGCGCGATGGTCGCGACGACGATCACCGGGGCGATCGCGTTGGGCAGGATGTGCCGGAGCAGGATGCGGGTGGTCGAGGCGCCCAGCGCCTTGGCCGCCATCACGTAGTCGGCCTGCTTGATCGTCAGGACGGAGCCGCGTGCGACACGGGCTATCTGGGTCCAGCCGAGGAAGGCCAGGGCCAGGATGACGACCCAGATCTTGCGCTCCTCGAACGAGGTCAGGACGACCATCGCACCGAGGATGAAGGGCACGCCGAAGAAGATGTCGGTGACCCGGGACAGGATCGTGTCGATCCAGCCGCCGAAGTAGCCGGCGAGCATGCCGACCACGGTGCCCAGGATCGTGACCAGGGCGGTGACGATGACGGCGACCATGATCGAGGCACGGGCGCCGTAGACGACACGCGCGTAGATCGAGCGCCCCTGGATGTCGTACCCGAACCAGTCCTCCTGGAAGAAGTTCCCCCACTTGGGCTTCTGCAGGTAGTGGTTGGCCAGGTCCGCGTAGCGCGGGTCGGCACCGGTGAACAGGCCGGGTGCTATCGCCATCACCAGCAGGAAGAAGATCAGGACGGCCGATACGACGAACAGCGGGCTGCGCCGCAGGTCGTGCCAGGCGTCCGACCACAGGCTGCGGGGCTTGCCCACCTTGGCGGCGGGAGCCGGGGCGGTGACCTCGGCGGAGGTGCCCGCGGGGGTTTCCTTGAGCGTCTCAGGCATAACGGATCCTCGGGTCCAGGACCGCGTAGAGCAGGTCGACGACCAGGCTGGCGACGAGATAGACGACGACGATCAGGGTCACGATGCCGACCACGGTGGCGCCCTCACGGTGCCGGAGCGCGTCGAAGACGTTGTAACCGACACCCTTGACGTTGAAGATGCCCTCGGTGACGACGGCCCCGCCGAGCAGGGCACCGAGGTCGGTGCCGAGGAAGGTGACCACGGGGATCATCGAGTTGCGCATCAGGTGGACGCCGACGATGCGACGGCGCGGCAGCCCCTTGGCCACGGCGGTGCGCATGTAGTCGGAGCGGAGGTTCTCCGCGACCGAGGTGCGGGTCAGTCGTGCCACGTAGGCGAGTGACAGGGACCCGAGGACGACAGCGGGCAGGATCAGCTCGTCGGAGCTCGCTTCGAGACTCACGTTGGGCTGGACCCAGCCGAGCTGGAAGGCGAAGAAGTACTGGCCGAGGAAGCCCAGGACGAAGGAGGGGACCGAGATGAGCAGCAGCGTCAGGACGAGCAGACCACGGTCGCGAAGGGTGTCGGCCTTCAGACCTGCGAAGACGCCCATGGAGATACCGACGACGACCGTGAAGATGAAGGCAAACAGGGCCAGCCGGACCGTGATCGGGAACGCTTCCGAGATGATGTCCGCGACCGGCCGGCCGCTGGCGATCTGCGTGCCGAAGTCACCTTGGAAGAGACCGACGAGATAGTTCCAGTACTGGTGCCAGAGCGGCAGGTCGAGCCCGAGCTCCTTCTTCATTGCCGCGATCTGCTGCGGGTCGACGGTCTGTTCACCTGCGAGTGCGCGCACGGGGTCGCCGGGCAGCGCGTACATCATGGAGAAGACCAGCAACGTTGACCCGAGGAAGACCGGGATCATCTGGAGCAGTCGCCGCGCGACGTAACGCCCCATGTTTGCCTCCGATAGGGATAAAGCAGCCCAGGGGCCGCCCTCCGGATGCGGAGAGCGGCCCCCCGGGACCTACTGCCTGGTGTGGGCGGCTGACGGCCGAGTGGGGGCCCTCAGGCGTTACTACTTGGCGACGGTGACTTCGGTGATGTTGTAGTCACCGTGGAAGTCGATCGTCACGTTGTCGACAGCCTTGGAGTAACCACCGTTGGTCTTGTACTCCCAGAGCGGGATCGCCGGCATCTTCGTCAGGACGAGCTTCTCGGCCTCCTGGTAAGCCTTGATCGACTCGTCCAGGGTCTTGGCGTTGTCGCCCTTCTTGAAGGCCGCGTCGACCTCCTTGTCGGAGAACCGGCCGTTGTTGGCCTCGGCGGTGGTGCCGTAGAGCTCCCGCATGAAGTTGACGTTCAGCGGGTAGTCGGCCACCCAGCCGCCGCGGTACATCGACTTGACCTGGTCGTTGTCACGCGCTTCCAGGTCGGTCTGGAAGTCCGGCTTGGCGTCCGGGACACAGTCGACCCCGGTCGAGTTGCGGATGGACTCGCAGACCGCGGTCACCCACTCCTTGTGGCCACCGTCGGCGTTGTACTGGATCCAGATCTTGTTCTCCGGGACGCCACCGCCCTCGGTGACGAGCTGCTTCGCCTTGGCCGGGTCGAACTTGAACACGTCGGTGCCCAGGTCCTGGTTACCGGCGACGCCCGGAGGCGTGAAGCTGGTGGCGGGCTTGCGGGTGTTGTTGAGCACCGTCTTGGTGATCGTGTCGCGGTCGATACCCATCGACAGACCCTGGAGGACCTTCGGGTCGATGTCCTTGAAGGTCTTCGAGTAGAAGGTCGGGACCAGCGACTGGATCGCCGCGTACGGCTCGTCGATCGCCCGGTCGCCGAGGTCGGACTTGTACTTCGGGAGGTCCTTCGGGCCGACCTGGCGGATCATGTCCAGGTTGCCGGAGAGGAGGTCCTGGTACGCGGCCTCGACGGTCGCGTAGTTCTTGAAGAGGACACCCTTGTTCTTGGCCTTGTTCGGGCCCTGGTAGTCAGGGTTGGCCTTGACCTGGATGAGCTTCTTGTGGTCCCACTTCTCGAAGACGTAGGGACCGTTGCCGACCGGGGCCTGGCCGAACGCCTTGGTGTCCTTGTAGAACATCTCGGGCAGCGGCGCGAAGGTCGCGTAGCCGAGCTTGTACTCGAAGTACGGGACGGCCTGGTTGAGCTCGATGGTGAAGGTGGTGTCGTCGACGGCCTTCAGGCCGGACATCTCCGTGGCCTTCGGGTCACCCTTCTCGGGGTGGACGTCCGCGTAGCCCTTGATGTCCTCGAACCAGAACGCGTTCTGCTGGGCGTTCTTGATGTTGGCGTACCAGTTCCACGCCTTGATGTACGACTCGGACGTGACGGGGGTGCCGTCGTGGAACTTCCAGCCGGGCTTGAGCTTGACGGTCCACGTCTTGGAGTCGGTCGTCTCGACGGACTCGGCGTTCGTGTAGACGATCTTGCCGTCCGCATCGAAGTCGAGCAGCTGGGTGAAGATCGACTGGATGACGTAGCTGCCGAGCGACTCGTTCGTGTCGGCCGGGATCAGCGGCTTCTGCGGCTCGCCGACGTCGATGGACACATAGCCCTCGGGCTTGCCCTTCTCCTTCGATGCCGAGTCGCTGTCACTGTCTCCGCCGCCACAGGCAGTCGCGGCCAGGGCGATGATTGCCGCTCCCGCGACCCACTTGGCGCTCTTGGCACCGCGCATGGGTTTCCTCCTCATGAGTCCACTTTTGACTACAAGAGGGGCACTGGAGAGATCCACCGACACCCCTGACGGTGATCGTTTTCAGTGCCCCGAGTGTGCTCGTGAGTCCGCACTCCCCACAGTGCGCCGACCCATTGACCCGAGCTCAATGGAGCCAACTATTAAGTAACACCGGGCTGTAAACCACACTTAAAGGGTCTCGGTTTGACAACATCCAGAAGCCATGGTTGCCCGAAATCCGGACAAAGTGATCCCAGACAGACACCCCCGAAACGGACCGTTAACACATGTTCCGGAGAGCGACGCACGATATCCGGACACCTCGGTCAGAAAAACGAGTTGACGAAAGGCCCGGACCCCCACAGTGTCTGCGGGGGTCCGGGCCTCATGTCAATGGCTCGTACTGACGGTTCGCCGGCCGCGGCGGACGAACCCCGGCAGGCCGGCGTTCCTCGTCGGGCCGCCCTGATCCGTCAGGTCAGCCGTTCTTCGCGCGCGAGGCCGTGCGGCCACGCTGCTTCGCGTCCAGGACGACCTTGCGGATACGGACCGTCTCCGGGGTCACCTCGATGCACTCGTCCTCGCGGCAGAACTCCAGCGACTGCTCCAGGGAGAGCTTGCGCGCGGGCACCACGTTCTCGGTGGTGTCCGCGGAAGCCGCACGCATGTTGGTGAGCTTCTTCTCCTTGGTGATGTTCACGTCCATGTCGTCGGCGCGCGAGTTCTCGCCGATGATCATGCCCTCGTAGACCTCCGTGCCGGCCTCGGTGAAGATGACACCGCGCTCCTGGAGGTTGACCATCGCGAACGGCGTCACCGTGCCCGAGCGGTCGGCGACCAGCGAGCCGTTGTGGCGGGTGCGCAGCTCGCCGAACCACGGCTCGTGGCCCTCGAAGATGGAGTGCGCGATACCCGTGCCACGGGTCTGCGTCAGGAACTCCGTGCGGAAGCCGATGAGACCGCGGGAGGGGACGATCCACTCCATGCGGACCCAGCCCGAACCGTGGTTCGTCATCGTCTCCATGCGGCCCTTGCGGGTCGCCATCAGCTGGGTGATGGCACCGAGGTGCTCCTCGGGGGAGTCGATGGTCATGCGCTCGATCGGCTCGTGCGTCTTGCCGTCGATCTGCTTGGTGACGACCTCCGGCTTGCCGACCGTCAGCTCGAAGCCCTCACGGCGCATCTGCTCGACCAGGATCGCCAGCGCGAGCTCACCACGGCCCTGGACCTCCCAGGCGTCGGGGCGCTCGGTGTCCAGGACACGGAGGGAGACGTTACCGATCAGCTCGCGGTCCAGGCGGTCCTTCACCTGGCGGGCGGTGACCTTGTGGCCCTTGCCGCCCTTGCCGACGAGCGGCGAGGTGTTCGTGCCGATGGTCATGGAGATGGCCGGCTCGTCGACCGTGATCAGCGGGAGCGCGATCGGGTTCTCGGGGTCGGCGAGGGTCTCGCCGATCATGATGTCCGGGAAACCGGCCACGGCGCAGATGTCACCCGGGCCCGCCTTCTCGGCGGGCTTGCGGGTGAGCGCCTCGGTCATCAGGAGCTCGGTGATGCGCACGTTGGAGATCGTGCCGTCGCGCTTGATCCAGGCGACCGTCTGGCCCTTGCGCAGCTCGCCCTGCTCGACGCGGCACAGCGCGATACGGCCGAGGAAGTTGTCGGCGTCCAGGTTGGTGACGTGGGCCTGCAGCGGGGCGTCCTCGTCGTACTCCGGTGCCGGGACCGTGGAGAGGATGGTCGTGAAGAAGGGCTCCAGGCTGTCGCTGTCCGCGGGGACGGTGCCGTTCTCCGGCTTGGTCAGCGAGGCGACGCCGTCACGGGCGCAGGCGTAGACGATCGGGAACTCGATCTGGTCCTCGTCCGCGTCCAGGTCCAGGAAGAGGTCGTAGGTCTCGTCGATGACCTCGGAGATCCGGGAGTCCGGGCGGTCCGTCTTGTTGATGCAGAGGATGACCGGCAGCTTGGCGGTCAGGGCCTTGCGCAGGACGAAGCGGGTCTGGGGCAGCGGGCCCTCGGAGGCGTCGACCAGCAGGACGACCGCGTCCACCATCGACAGACCACGCTCGACCTCGCCGCCGAAGTCGGCGTGGCCGGGGGTGTCGATGATGTTGATCGTGATCGGGTCCCCGCCGTCCTTGGGGTGATACTTCACCGCCGTGTTCTTGGCGAGGATCGTGATGCCCTTCTCACGCTCCAGGTCGTTCGAGTCCATCATGCGTTCGTCGAGGTTCTCGGCGGCGTGCGCGGCGAAGGCGCCCGCCTGCTTGAGCATGGCGTCGACCAGCGTGGTCTTGCCGTGGTCGACGTGGGCGACAATGGCTACGTTACGGATGTCGTGGCGCGTGGGCATGGGTGGCTTGCGCTTCTCTCGGATCGTGGGATCAGGCGTCTCAGTCGGTCTCGAGTCCTCGTACGCCCGCCGGGCGGCACGCCACGGCTAGTCCAATGGTACGGGCCCGATGGGTCCGGGGCTTCCCGGGCCGATCCCCAGGGCGGGACCACAGCCACAATTCAGCCGATATTCAGCCGGTATTACGTCATCATCCAGCCGGTGAGCGGCCGGACGGCAAGGGGTGTGAGAAGACGAGCAGCCCGGGTCGGGTCGGACAACACCTTGCCCGCCGGGGATCCGGCGGGCAAGGGAGTTGAGCTCCTTCTGAGCTTCGCGCAGGGCCTTGACCTGCTACTTCTTACGATTCGCGGGAAACGTGCCGCTTAGCGCCCGGTGAATCCGATGTCCTCGTAGCGGGGGTCCGCGAAGCCGAAGGCGCCGATGTTCGCCAGCTTCTTGTCGACGGCGACCAGCTGAGGCCTCTGATAAAGCGGAATCGATCCTGCGGCAGCCCAGATCCGTGCGTCGGCCTGCTTCAGCAGGTCCCTCGACGCCTTGGCGTCGAGCTCGGCGACCGCGCGGTCGAAGAGCTGGTCGATGTGGTCCGAACCGACCCTCGTGTAGTTCTGCTCGACGAGCAGCGAACCGTCGGTGGCCGGCTCCGGCTTGGCGAAGATGGGACGTCCGTCGGTCGCCGGATAGGCGGTGGCGGGCCAGGAGTACAGCGCCAGGTCGTAGTCGCCCGAGGCGATGTGGTCCTTGAAGTAGCTGTCGTCGTCGACCTTGGTGATCTGGGTGCTGATACCCACCGCGTCCAGCATTTCGACGATCTTCTCACCGACGGCGCGCAGCGACTGTGATCCGGGACCCGAGGGCAGGACGAAACGGAGGGTCAGCGGCTTGCCGCCCTTGCCGAGGCGGTCCTTGACCGAGACGGGGGCCGGTGCCGCGGTCCCCGCGGGGGCATAGGCACCAGCGGCACCGCCGGGCTGCTTGTCCTGCGCGGTGACCCCGGCGTCGCCGGCGCGGCGGTCACCCGGCTTCCCGTCGCCGACGACGTACATCCCCTCGTCGCGCGAGGCCTCGCCGTCCTTCTCCTCGGCCGCCTTCCCGGCCTTCTCCTCCGGCGCCTTCGCAGCCTTCTCCTCGGCTGCCGTCTTCCCGGCCTCGCTGCCCGCCTTGGTGTCCTCGCGCTTCTTGGCGGCTCCACCCCGGGTCCACCCCGCGTCGGCCAGCAGCGCCTGCGCCTCCTTGGTGTCCTGTTCGCCGAGCGCGCCGCTGCCGTCCTTGTACGCGGGCTGCCCGGCCAGGGCCAGGTGGCTGCCGGGCGGCTTCGCGGGCAGCCCGAGCGGCTTCAGTACGGTGTCGGCCAGCTCCTGCCGGTCCAGGGTGCGGGCGACCGCGCGGCGCACCCTGTCGTCGGAGAGTGGCCCCGACTCCCCGTTCAGCGCGAGCTGTGTGTAGGCGGGCTCCAGCGACTTGCGTACGGCGTACTCGCGCAGCGACTTCTGCTCGGCGGCGTACGCCGCGACGGCCTCCCGGTTCTTCGCGCGGGCGGCCTTCGCCGTCTCGGCGGCCTCCTCGTCGGAACCGTGGGCCAGCGCCCAGGACCGCAGGGCGGCGGCCGGGGTGATGCCGGCGCCCGGGCCGTGGGCGGGCGGCGCGCCGTTCCCGTCGCGATAGCGGGCCGCGAGGGCGATGCTGTCCGCCGTCGCCGGATCGATGTCGGCGACGTCCACCGTGCCCTCGGTAAGCGCCTCGGTGCGGTCCTCGGGCTCGACGGCGCGGAAGACCAGGGATTCGAGTCTGGCCTCGTTCCCCCACCAGCGCGGGTTCCGGTCGAGCACGACCGTCCCCTTGGCCTTGCTCACGCTGCGCAGCCGGAACGGCCCGGCGGTGTTCTTGAGGGTGGTCCTGGCGCCGTCGTTGAAGGTGCCGGGGGAACCGGTCACCTCCTTCGGGTACAGCGGCGAGAAGAGCGAGCGCCAGTCGGCGTACGGCTTGGAGAACGTGACGCGGACCTGCAGATCGTCCTTACCGCGTTCGATCTTCTCGATCCGCTCGTACCCCGCGTTGCGCGCGGTCCAGAACGCCGAGTCCTTGCCGCTCAGCGCGCGCCACTGGGCGACGAAGTCGGGGGCGCCGATCTCCCGGCCGTCGCTCCACACGGCCTGCTGGTTGAGCTTGTAGAGGACGACCTGCTTGGGTTCCTGCTCGATGACCTTCGCCGACTCCAGGTAGTCGGGGTTCAGCCTCGGCTCCCCCCGCGCGTCCATGGGGAAGAGGGAGGGCAGCAGGGCGCCGGTGATACGCGTGGTCGCACCGTCGGCGTCGGCCTGGAAGGTGTTGAGGGTGGCGGGGACCGCGTCGATCGCCCAGGTGAGGGTGGAGCCCTCGCTCACCCGCTCCCGGGACACCGGGGTGATGTCCTGCGGTGCGGCCACCGGGGTGGGGCCCTCGCTGTGCGAGGTGCAGCCCGCCAGTACCGGGATGGTGAGCACACCTGTCGCCAGGAGCGCGACCGAGCGGCGCTTTCGGGCCGTCCCGCGTGGGACGCCGACGTGGGCCATGGCTGATACCTCCGGGGCCGGCCCGGCCCACCCCGTACCGGAATGGACCGGATGATGCGTTCTGGTGGCATTTGCAGTTGATCAGACTGATTCGCTGACCCACTGAACGCACCTGCACGCGCGGGCGGGGGCAGACACGGCCGCCGGGGCCGCGGAAGTCACCCGTGCGGCCCCGGTCTCGTCACCGGCCCGGCAGTGGACGCGGAGGCCGCAGCGGGGCCGACGACGCGGCGATGCTGCACTCCCTCAGTGCCGCGCCGGGGTCCCTCGGCGCGGGCCTCGGAGCCACGCGCCGAAGAAGCGCGCGCGCCGCCGGGCGAGCCCGGCGCTCTCCTCGGCCAGACCCTCGTACGCGAAGTGGCCCGCCCGCAGCACCATCAGTTCCCGGGGGCCGGGCAGCGCGTTGTGCACGGCGAACTGCCCCGGCGGCGGCACCGCCGGGTCGAACAGGGCCGCTGCGACGAGCGTCGGCAGCTCCAGCCGTGCGGCGGCCGTCGCCGCGTCGAAGTACCGCAGCACCTCCGTCACCTCGGGGTGCTCGCGGTGGTGGGCGCGTACGGACTCCCCGCTGCCGGCGCAGGGCAGGGTGAGCCGGAGCGGGTGGTTGCCGAAGGTCGGGACGGTGAGCTGCGCGGCTCCGAACCGTTCGTCCCAGGGGAGCGCGAGGGCCCCGAGCCCGCCGCCGAAGCTCTCCCCCAGGTAGCCGAGGCGACCCGGACCAGCGAGCTGGGGCGCCAGCTCCTGGAGCGCCGAGGCCGCACACCACAGGTCGGCCACGCAGTCGCCGATGACGTAGGTGTCGCGCGACCGGATTCCGTGCAGGACGTGCTCCGCGGCGTCACCCGGGACGCCGGGCAGCAGACCACGGGAGCCCATGCCCCGCACGCAGGGCAGGATCGCGGCGGACCGGGGCAGCGGCAACGGCACGTCGGGACCGGGCCCCAGGCGGCCGCCGTACCCGTGCCCGATGACGAAACCGTGCTCCGCCGCACCCTCGACGGGCAGCGCGAGCCAGCCGCCCAGGCGTACGCCGCGCACGGAGGTGAAGGTCACGCCGTGCAGCCGGACCCCGTCGCGCTCCCCTTCCACCGGGCCCACCTCGGGGGCGGTCGCCACCGCGCGGGCCTGGTCGTGACGCGCCTTCCAGAAGACCTCGAAGCCTTCGGGCGGGCCAGGCGCCGGTATGCGAAGCAGGTCGTCGAGCGTCCTGCCGTAGGCGGGGTCGAAGGGGAAGTCGTGTGCGAACGGGGCCATGAACAGGACGGTAACCGTCCTCCGGAAGCCCCGGGTCCCGGTGTTGCGGCGGCGTTCCGGACGGGCGGCTTCCGGTCGCGGGTGCGCCCGCCGCTCGCCGCGGAACGCTCCAGCATCCGACCGTCCGGGGCTTCCCGGGCCCCCGGCTCCGGGAAGCCCCGGACGCGGCCCGGTGCGGGCGTGCCGCCGACCGGGCGGAACGTGCCGGGTCGCGGGCGATACTGGGCGGACATAGCCTCCCAAATGTGACACCGCCAGCGAGTCGTACCGGGACGCTCCGGTCTTCGATACCCGGCAGAGCCCTCCTCGCCGCCCTGACAGCGGCGCTCTGGATCGCCCTGGCGGGCGGCCCGGGCGTCCGGGCCGAGGACCCCCTGACCCTGTCCCGCGACGGACAGGTCACCGACCGGGTGGGGGCGCTCGGAGACCGGGAGCCCCAGGTCGAAGCCGCCCTCGACCGCTTGTTCGAGGAACGGCAGGTGCAGCTGTTCGTGGCGTACGTCCGTGACTTCTCCGGCCGCGACGCCCGGACCTGGACCGACGAGACCGCGAACCGCAACGGCCTGGGCCAGGAGGACGTGCTGCTGGCGGTGGCCACGCACGACCGGCAGTACGCCTACTCCGCCGACCAGGGGTCACGCCTCACCGACGCCCAGCTCCAGGACGTGGCGAACACGGCGATCGAGCCGGCCCTCCGGCAGAACGACTGGGCGGGAGCTGCCGTCGGCGCCGCCGACGGCTACGCCGCGGTGCTCGCCGGCGACCCGGTCCCGGCCCCCGCCGTCACCCCGGGCGCCGCGGATCCCGGGGGCGGCTCCGACAGCGGCGCCTCCGCCGGCCTGATCGTGCCCGTGGCGGTGCTCGTCGTCGCCCTCGCCGTCGCGGCCTTCGCCTTCACCCGCCGCAGGCGCCGTACGAGAACCAGGACGACACCTGCGGCGGGCGGCTGGGGCGGTGCGGCCGGAGCTGCGGCGGAGCCGCCGGTTCCGCTGCCGGAACTCGACGCGCGGGCGAAGGCCGACCTGGTCGACACGGACGACGCCGTGCGCACCAGCGAGGAGGAACTCGGCTTCGCCACGGCCCAGTTCGGCGAGGAGGCCGCAGCTCCGTTCGCCGAGGCGGTCCAGCACTCCAAGGCCGGGCTGACCGCCGCCTTCCGGCTGCGGCAGCAGGTGGACGACGCCGTTCCCGAGGACGACGCGACGCGTCGCCGCATGCTCGACGAGATCATCAGCCGCTGCGCGGACGCCAACGGACGGCTGGACGCCATGTCGGAGGACTTCGACCGGCTGCGCGCCCTCGAACAGACCGCCCCGGAGGCCGTGGCCACCGCCGAGACCACGCTCCGCGACCTGGTCGCACGCGTCTCCGCCTCGGAGACGGCTCTCGGCGCGATGCGGGACCGGTACGCCGAGTCGGCCTCCGCACCCGCCGCCGAGGACATCGAACAGGCGCAGGACCGGCTGGACTTCACCACGTCCACCCTCGACCAGGCGCGGCAGGCCGTGGACAGCGGCGACAACTCCCGGGCCGCGGTGTACGTCCGTGCCGCGGAGGGGGCGATCAGGCAGGTGTCCACCCTCGTGGACGCGGTCGGCCGGCGGGCCGGGGAGCTGTCCGAGGCCGCGGAGAAGCTGCCGGGCGCGCTCACGGAGACGGAGACGGACCTGGCCGACGCCAGAGGGCTGCTCGACGGCACCCCGGAGGGAGTGCCGACCGCGGACCTGCGGGGCAGGGTCGCCCGTGCCGAGGCGGTGGTCGGCGATGTGAGGGGGGAGCTCGCCTCCGGGCCGTACGACCCCGTCGACGCGCTGCGCAGGGTGGAGGAGGCCGACGCGGCGCTGGACGAGGCGCTGGCGGGAGCCCGGGAGCAGGAGCACGGCGGCCGACGGGCGCGTTCGCTGCTCGATCAGGCGATGCTCACCGCACGGGCGGCGATCGGCGCCGCCGCGGACTTCGTCGCCACCAACCGGGGAGCGGTCGGCAGTCAGGCGCGGACCCGGCTGGCGGAGGCCCAGCGCCGGTGGGAGAGGGCAGGGGAGCTGTCGGCCGGGAACGACCCCCAGGGGGCCCTGGCCGAGGCACGGCAGGCGGACGCACTGGCCGCGCAGGCACGGAGCCTGGCCGAGCAGGACGTACGCGGCTATCGCGACCGCAACGGCTTCGGCGGTCCGCGCGGCGGAGGCGGAACGGGCGGCGCCGTTCTCGGAGGCATCATCCTCGGCGGGCTGCTGGGCGGCGGGCGCGGCGGCATGGGAGGAGGGTTCGGCGGCGGGTTCGGCCCTTCCGGCGGCTTCGGTGGCGGACCGGGCAGCTTCGGCGGCGGAGGGACCCGTGGCCGGCGGGGCGGAGGCGGCCGCTTCTGAAGCCCGCACGGGCCGAGCCCGGACACCGGGTTGCGTACGACGAGATCTCGCACAAGGAGAGGTGCCATGACCAAGCAGACCGTCCTCGGCCGCGTCACTCAGCTGGCGCGGGCCAACATCAACGCCCTGATCGACCAGGCCGAGGACCCGCGGAAGATGCTGGACCAGCTGATCCGCGACTACACGGACAACATCGTGGAGGCCGAGCAGGCGGTGGCCGCCACCATCGGCAACCTCAGGCTGATGGAGGAGGACCACCGGGAGGACGTCGACGCGGCCAGGGAGTGGGGCCGGAAGGCGCTCGCCGCCAGCAGGAAGGCCGACGAGCTGCGGGCCGGGGGGTCGGGCGTGGACGCCGACAAGTTCGACAACCTCGCCAAGGTGGCGCTGGGGCGGCAGCTCCAGTCGGAGCAGGAGGCGAAGACGGCGGAGCCGACGATCGCCTCGCAGACGGTGGTGGTGGACAAGCTGAAGTCGGGCCTGGACCAGATGAAGGCCAAGCTGACCCAGCTGAAGTCCAAGCGCGACGAACTGGTCGCTCGCGCCGCGTCCGCGCAGGCGCAGAACCGGATGATGGACGCCGTCAGGAGCATCGACGTCATGGACCCGACGAGCGAGCTCGGCCGCTTCGAGGACAAGGTGCGGCGCGAGGAGGCGAGGGCGGTGGGCAAGCAGGAACTCGCCGCGTCGTCCCTGGACGCCCAGTTCGAGCAGCTGGACAGCCTCGGGGACAGCGCGGAGATCGAGGCCCGGCTCGCCGCTCTGAAGTCAGCCGCGTGACGGGACGCCGCCTCGGGACGTACGCCCCCTCAGTACATGCTCAGCAGCTGCTCCACGGAGAGTTCGGCGGCCGGCTCCCCGTGCGGCAGCGCCAGTTCGAACCAGACCGTCTTGCCGCGCGGGGTACGCCGCGAACCCCAGGCCGCACTGAGCAGCCCGACCAGTTGGAGCCCGCGGCCGCCCTCGTCGGTGTCGCGTGCGCGCCGGCGCCGCGGCTGGACGAGGCCGGCGTCCCACACCTCGCACACGAGCGTGCGGTCGCGGAGGAGCCTCAGCCGTATCTCGCCCTCGCCGTAGCGCAGGGCGTTGGTGACGAGCTCGCTGACGAGCAGTTCGGTGGTGTCCACCAGGTCGTCCAGGCCCCAGGCGGTGAGCTGTTCGCGCGCCAGTTCCCGGGCAAGGGCGACCGAACGCAGCTCACGCGGAAGCCGCCAGTCGCCCACCGCGTCCGGCGCGAGACCCTGGATACGGGCCATCAGCAGGGCGATGTCGTCCTCGCCGTGCCGGGTGTCGAGCGTCGTCAGCACGTGGTCGCAGACGTCTTCGAGGGGCTGTGACGGATCGGTGAGGGCCTCCCGGAAGGAGTCGAGCCCCTCGTCGAGCGGATGGTCGCGGGACTCGACGAGCCCGTCGGTGTAGAGGGCGAGGAGGGACCCCTCCCTGAGCTCCACCTCGACCTCCTCGAAGGGTTCTCCCCCGACGCCGAGCGGCATGCCCGGCGGTACGTCGAGCAGCAGGGCGGGTTCGCCCGGCTCGGCCACGACAGGGGGGAGGTGCCCGGCGTTGGCGAAGGTGCACCGCCGGGTGACCGGGTCGTACACCGCGTACACGCAGGTCGCCAGGTACACCTCGGAGAGATCGGCCTCGCGGGACTTGTGGGCGGCCCGTGAGGGCCACTGGGCGCCGCCGCCCGCCCCGAAGCCCTCGCTCCGTTCGCCGCCCCCCGGGGTCCCGAGGCCCCGGGCGACCTCGTCCAGGGCGGAGAGGACCTCGGCGGGTTCCAGGTCCAGCAGTGCCAGTGTGCGTACGGCGGTGCGCAGTTCACCCATGGCGACGGCCGCCCGCAGCCCGCGGCCCATGACGTCGCCGACGACCAGGGCCGTGCGGTGGCCCGGCAGCTCGATCACGTCGAACCAGTCGCCGCCGACCTCGGTGGCCGTGTTGCCCGGCAGGTAGCGGCAGGCGATGTCCAGACCCGCCGCCTCGGGGTCGCCCGGCGGGAGCAGGCTGCGCTGGAGGATGAGCGCGCGCTCGTGCTCCCGGCGGTAGAGGCGGGCGTTGTCGATGCAGACGGCGGCGCGGGCCGCCAGTTCGGTGGCCAGCGCCCGGTCGCGCTCGCCGAAGGGCTCGCTGCCCTTGGTGCGGGAGAACTGGACGAGGCCGACGACGATGTCGTGCGCGACCATCGGCACGGCGAGCGTGGAGTGGACGAAACCGAGTCCGTCGCCGGGCACGTCCTCGACACGGCCCGTCCGCAGGGCGACGGCACAGGGCGAGTGGAACGGGTAGCGGTGGACCGAGCCGAGAGCGGGCGGGCCCGTGTCCCCGTGGGTCTCCGCGCCGCTTCCGCCACCGGTGCCGCCGAGGACTCCCGGGAGCGCGTCGGACACGGCGCTGGCGTGGGCCACCCGGCGCAGGTCGGCCGTGCCCGTACCGGACTCCTGGTGGTGCCTGCCCCAGCTGGCGGGCGAGGCCTCCTCACCGGTGAGCAGTCCCTGGAACAGGTCGACCGAGGCGAGGTCGCAGAAACCCGGCACGGCGACGTCGAGCAGCTCCCGGGCCGTGGTCTCCAGGTCGAGGGAGTTGCCGATGCGCGCGCTGGCCTCGTTGAGCAGGGCCAGATTGCGGCGGGCGCTGGCCGCCTCGCGGGCCGCGATGTGCCGTTGCGTGACATCGGTGGCGAGACCGGCGATGCCCACGGGGCGCCCGGAGCCGCTGTGCACCCGGTAGAGGTTCATGGACCAGTGGCGCCGGCCCACGGCCCCGGGCGGGGTGCCGACCAGCTGGAGGTCGGTCACGGCGTCACCGGTCTCCAGGACGCGCTTGAGCGTCATGGAGAGGCGTTCGGCCTCGGGGCGGGCCAGGTAGTCGTCCACCGTGCGGCCACGGTGATCGTCTGCCTCGCCCCCGAAGACGGTGGCGAAACGCCTGTTGGCCCGTACGACGGTGAAGTCGGTACCGAAAAGGACGAAACCGAAGGGAGATTGGCCGAAAATCGCCTGCGAGGCTGCAAGGTCGGTCTCGATGCGCCGCAGCGCTCTGACGTCCACGACGATGCAGAGCGCGGCACGCTCCCCGGTTTCCGTCTCGCTCGGCATGACGTAGATCTCGGCCAGCCCACGCACCGCGTTCTCGCCCGGGATCCGGAACGGGACGAGGCCCGTCCACTCCTTGCCGTCCAGGATCTCGCCGACCCGCCTGTGGGCGTCGGGGCGCAGCTCGGCGGGCATGAACGCCTCGACCGGGTCCCTGCCCACCACCTCTTCGGAGGCCATGCCGAAGAGGCCGGCGGCCCTCCGGCTCCACTGCTCGATCAGGCCGTCGGGCCCGATCGAGAAAGAGGCGACCCTGATGTAGTCATAGATCGAGCCGGGCGGGCTGTTCTGCCACATGACGTCGCCCGCCGTCCCAGGTATCTCGCTCACGCGACCGTCCCCTCCAGCTCACACACCGGACCGGTCCTGCCCGCAGTATTCAGCACTACGGGCCTCACCGGCACGGCGTTCACGATCACAGCACGGTCTCAGTCCCTTTCAGCCAGGTTCTGCCCGACCTCCGGTGATCGCTGTGCGTCCCTCCCCACTCCTAACCAGGCAGAGCGAGCTCGAACCACACGGTTTTGCCACCATTTCCGCGCCGGGTCCCCCACCGGCGTGCGGAACAAGCCACGAGCTGCAGTCCACGACCGCCCTCGTCCTCGGGTCCGGCGTTACGTTCGGTGGGCGGATCCGGAACCGGATCGGAGACCTCCACCAGCAGACCCCGCCCGTCGGACTCCCCGGGATCGTCACCGTCGGGATGCGGCCACACGAGCCTGACACCGATGGGGCCGGAGGCGTAGCGCAGGGAGTTCGTCACCAGTTCACTGACGAGCAGCACGGCGACGTCGCCCACGGCCGCGTCGAACCCCCAGTGGTGCAACGCGTCACGGACCGCGTGCCTGGCGCTGCGTACGGAGCCCGGAACCGCCGGAAAGCTCCACTCGGCACGATCGCCTTCGGTATCGGTCACGCCGATCACTTCCCAGGGCCGGCAGCGGGGGCGCACCCTGTTCAAAGGGCCTCATCGGCACATACCCGAAATTTGTCGCAACATATCGCAGAAGGTGACCAATGGGGCCTACGGGCGTAAGCGACCCCCCTGAGCGCCCTCACGCCGGAACCGGAGCGCCACCCCTCCTCCGAAGAGCTCGCGGGCCGTGCGGCTCAGGCCCGCGAGGCCTCCCGCAGACGGCGTACGGCTTCGGCCACGGCGGGGCGGTCCTGGTCCAGCCAGTCGACGGTGCCCGTCTCCTCCGGGGCGAGCCAGCGCAGCTCGTCGTGGTCCTCCAGCGGACTCGGCTCGCCCGACAGCAGCCGGACCGTCCACACCCGGAGCACGTAGCCGGGCTTCAGCGGCCATTCCCCGGGGATGCGCTCCAGGGGCTCGGTCTCGACGCCGAGCTCCTCCCGGAGCTCTCGTACGAGCGCCTGCTCGCCGCTCTCCCCGGGCTCCCGCTTTCCGCCCGGCAGCTCCCAGCGCCCGGCCAGCTCCGGCGGAGCGCTGCGGCGGGCGGCCAGCAGCCGCCCACCGCTGAAGACGGCCCCGGCCACCACGACGGAATCACTCATGCGCCGGAGCGTAGCCGGTGGCCTGCCGTCCCGCGGCTCCCCGTCCGGGCCTGCCCGGGACGAGAGGCCCTACGGGCGTGCGCTCCGGCTCGTACGCTCCACCCAGTAGAGCTGCTTGTGCCCATGACGGTCCAGGCCGTCAGCGATCTTCTGCGCCTCGTCCTGCGTCGCGTAGCGCCCGACGCGATACCTGTTGCCGTTGTCGTCCTGCCTGATCACCAGCCAGGGGAGCACGGCGCCGCTGTCCGTCATGGCATTCCTCCCCACCATCCCGCCCCTCTCCCCACCGGCGTGCACGTCTCTAAGGATCCCCGGGAAACCGCAGTACGCATATGCCCGAGCGTACGCCTGACCTTCACTCAGCGGATGCGTGTTTACACAAAGAGACACGCATCCGGCCATACCCATGGGGGGGCGCACTCCCCCAATGCGCCTCCCTCGCCCCCATCAGGCGGTGCCCGCACGACCGGCATCGGTGGGGGCGGCGGTGACGTGCCCGCGATCCCGCCGTCCGGCCGCAAGCCCTCGGCGCGCCCGCCGGACAGGCCGACGGGGGCGAGGGCCGAGACGGCCGACGCGAGCGCCGCCGGCCCGGAACCTGCCGGATCGGCGGTGCGCGGGCGGGCGCGCGCTCGAAACCCGGCGCGACGGGCGCTCTGCCCGATCCGCCCGGTGATGACCAGGGCGGCGGTGAGCGACGCCCGCCCATCGGTCCGGTGCGTGGTGACGAACGTGCAGCTAGGTCCTGGACATGTCAATTTGAGACGGCCGAGGGCTCCCCACCGGTCACACGCGACGGCGCGCGGTCGTCTCCGCGTCACGGGAGACGACCGGCCGGGCCCCCGCGGCGGTCACCACCGCCGCCCGCTCCCCCTGCTCCCCCCGGCCGCCCCGGCGGTCACTTGACCGGCAGATGGTAGGCGACCCGGTAGCGGTCGGCGGGGACGACCACGTCGGCCGTCTCCACCGCCCGCCCCGACGCGTAGTACGTCCGCCCGATCACCATCACCACGTGCCCCGGCACGCCGCCGAGCGCCAGGAGCTCCTCCGCCAGCCCCGGGCGCGCGCCGACCTCCTCCGCCACGTTGTCCACGACGATGTCGATCGCCGCCATGCGGTCGACGACGCCGCAGCCGCCCAGCGGGCCCTCCTCCGGCAGCATCACCGGCGTGCGCCCCGTGACGGCCAGGGGCTCCCAGGAGGTGGACAGCATCATCGGCTCACCCGCCTCCCGGAAGACGTACCTCGTGCGCATCACCCGGTCACCCGGCTCGATCCCGAGCCGCTCGGCGACCTCGGCGCTCGCCCCCTCCTGCTCGCTGCGGGACTCCCAGGTCCCCCGCGCCCCCTCCGCCGTCTGTTCCTGACGGAACGGATCGACGCCGGCCCCCGACCGGTAGCCCGAGCGCGCGATCCGGCGCGGGACCGGACGCGCGCGCACATACGTGCCCGAGCCCGACCGCCCCTCGACGAGCCCCTCGGCCATCAGCACCTTGCGCGCCTCCAGCGCCACGGTGTCCGAGACCCCGTACTCCTCACGGATCCGGGCCTGCGACGGCAGGCGGGTATGGGGAGGCAGCGCGCCGTTGACGATCTTCTCCCTGAGATCGCTCGCCACGCGCAGATAGGCGGGCTGCTCACCGAAAGGCACAGGCCACTCCCAACAGGTTGACAGACAGCAACAGCGTGGCAACCGTGGGTTGAGTACCGCAAGCGCGGGCCAGAGTTTCACCCGAAGTGATGATTCCCCGCTCACCAGCGCATACCTGACCCGGACGCGGGCCAGACGTGCGCGCACTCTTGACCCTGTTTGGTCCAGACCAATACCTTCCCTGTGCACAGCACGGCTCCCGCTGCCCCGCCGGCACCCGGAACACCCCGGCATCCGCACCCGGCACCCATCCCGGACCACGCACAGGAACGAGCCCCATGCGCCGAAGAACCCTGACCGGACTGACCACAGCCGCCTGCGCCCTGGCCCTGCTGGCCGGCCTCGCCCCCGCCGCGACGGCCGGCGGGGCCGGCCACGACCGAGGTGCGGGCCACCACGAGCGCTCGTACCGGACCGTCGGCTACTTCACCCAGTGGGGCGTCTACGGGCGCGACTTCCAGGTCAAGGACCTGGAGACCAGCGGCACCGCGGCCAAGCTCACCCACATCAACTACGCCTTCGGCAACGTCAGCGCCGAAGGCCGGTGCTTCACGGGCAACGTGCCCGGCGAGGCCGACGCCTGGGCGGACTACGCCCGCCCGCTGGACGCCGCCGGATCGGTCGACGGCGTCGCCGACACCGATACGCAGCCTCTCGCGGGCAACTTCAACCAGCTGCGCGAGCTGAAGGCCGCGCACCCCGGCCTCAAGGTGATGATCTCCCTGGGCGGCTGGAGCTGGTCCACCCACTTCTCGGACGCGGCCCGCACCGCCGCCTCCCGCAAGGCGCTCGTCTCGTCCTGCATCGACCTGTACATCAAGGGCAACCTGCCGGTGGACGGCGCACGCGGAGGCGAGGGGGCCGCCGCCGGCCTCTTCGACGGCATCGACCTCGACTGGGAGTGGCCCGGCTCCGCCGGGGACACGGACACCGTCTTCCGGCCGGAGGACAAGCGGAACTTCACGGCCCTGGTGCACGAGTTCCGTACCCAGCTCGACGCCCACGCGAAGAGCAGCCGGAAGGGGAAGCCTAAGCACTACGAGCTGTCCGCCTTCGTCCCCACCGCTCCCGCCAAGATCGACGCCGGGTTCGACGTGCCCCGCATCATGCGGGACTTCGACTTCGTCAACCTCCAGGGCTACGACTTCCACGTCTCCGGCGAGACGACGACCGCCCAGCAGTCCGCGCTCCGGGCCAAGGGCGACTTCAGCGTCGACCAGACGGTCCGTGACTGGATCGGACGCGGCGCCCCGGCCCGCAAGCTGGTGGTGGGCATGCCGTTCTACGGCCAGGGCTGGACCGGCGTCACCGGAGGCGGCGACGGGCTCGGCCAGCCGGCGGCCTCCCCCGCCCCGGCCACGTACGCCCCCGGCTACGAGGACTACAAGGCGCTCAGGAAGCTCGCGGAATCCGGGCAGTACACGGTGCACCGGGACATCCGGAACGGCCACGCCTGGCTCTTCGACGGCACGACCCTGTGGACGTACGACGATCCCCAGGTGTTGCGCGCCAAGACCTCGTACATCCGGGACCACGGTCTCGGCGGCGCGATGTTCTGGTCGCTGGACGGCGACACGGACGACGGCGAGCTGATGACCGCGGTCGACCGGGGGCTGCGCCGGCGCTGAGGGCCGTCCGGGGAGGGCGCGCGGGGAACAGGCCCTCGTGCGCCCTCCCCGGAGTGGATCACCGGCGTGCGGGGGAAATAGGTTCAGCGGATGACCGACACCCGCGTGCCCACGGCGTCATACCTCTGCCCGCAGGACGGATCCCGGGCCGACTCCACGACTCTCGCCTGGTGCTGCCCGGTCTGCGGGGGCCCCTGGGACCTCGACACCGGCACCTCCGCACCGGTCCCGCTCGACGCGTTGAACGGGCGCGTCAATTCGCTGTGGCGTTACGCCGAGGCCCTGCCTCTCGCCGCCCCCGCCGTCTCCCTCGGTGAGGGGCGGACCCCCCTCGTCCCCCTCACGGAGCAGGTCTCGGCCAAGCTCGACTTCCTGATGCCCACGCTCTCCTTCAAGGACCGCGGCGCGGTGATGCTGGCCGAACTGGCCCGCAGACTCTCCCCGGAACGGGTCGTCGCGGACAGCAGCGGCAACGCGGGGACGGCCGTCGCCGCGTACTGCGCCCGGGCCGGGCTGCGGTGCACGGTCTTCGTCCCCGAGGGGACCTCCCCCAAGAAGACCGAGCAGATCCGTGCCCACGGTGCCCCGCTGGAGACCGTGCCCGGCGGACGCGAGGCCGCGGCAGCCGCCGCGCGGACAGCCGCCGGCGCGCCCGGCACCTTCTACGCCTCGCACGTCTTCAACCCGTACTTCCTGCACGGCACGAAGACGTACGTCTACGAGATCTGGGAGGAGCTCGGCGGCACCCTGCCCGACGCCATCGCCGTACCGGTCGGCAACGGCACGCTCCTCCTGGGCGCCGCGCTCGCCACGGCCGAACTCCTCGCCCACGGCCTGATCGACCGCCGCCCCGCCCTGATCGCCGTACAGGCCGAGGCGGTCTCCCCGCTGGCGGCGGCTTTCCGGGCCGGCTCCGACGTGCTGTCCGCCGCCCCGGCCGGGGCACGGCCCACACTGGCCGAGGGGATCGCCATCCCCCGGCCACCGCGCGCACGGCAGATCCTCGCCGCCGTGAGGGAGTCGGGCGGCACCTTCCTGACGGTGACGGAGGACCAGATCCGCACGGCGCAGAAGGACCTGGCCGCCCGCGGCTTCTTCGTCGAGACGACCGGGGTCGCCTGCTGGGCGGCTGTGGGCGCCGTGACGGACCGGAGCGTCGTCGTCCCGCTCTGCGGCGCCGGCCTGAAGACGGGCCTCGCGCCGTGAGGGCGACCCGCACCCCGGGTTCCCGCGGGCTCGGCGCGCTCAGTCCGTCCAGTACGTGTCGTGCTTGATGAAGAACTCCGCCCGTTCCTTCTCCGGCCAGTCGGAGACCTGCCCCACCGTCTCGAAGTACTCCTCCCGGGGCGCCCCCGGGGTGAAGAGCAACAGCATCGAGGCGGGCTCGTCGGAGTCGTTGCGGAACGCGTGCAGGCCGCCTTGGGGCACGTACAGGAAGTCACCCGGCGTGGTGTCGGTCCACCGTTCGCCGTCGTAGATCCGCACCGTCCCGTCGAGGATGAAGAACGACTCCGAGATGGACCGGTGGAAGTGCTCGGCCGGCCCGCCCGCCCTGGGGCCCATGTTGATCCGGTACAGCCCGAACTCGCCGTGGGTCGACTCCGTCGTGGCCAGGTAGTGGGTGCTGCCTCCGCTGCGGGGCAGGAAGTTCGGGGTGGTGCCGGCCGGCCGGTACTGCGCGTTGATCTCGCCCGCGCCGCCCGTGTAGACGGGTTCCGGATACGACATGCCGCTCTCCCTGTCTCCGGCCCGGGGCCGGTCCGCTCGTCCCGCGCGCCGGTACCGCACCGGCGGCGTCGTCTTCCCTACCTTCGTACGGTGAGCCTCACGCGCATCTCTCTCCTCGCGCCCCTGATCGCGGGCACGCTGATCGCCCCCCTGCCACCGCTCTCCCACGCCGCCGGCCCCGCCCCCGCCCCCGTGTGCGGCAGGACCGGCACGCCCTCCGGCACCTCGTGGGCGCCCACGTCCACCACCTTCGGCGAGGCCGGGGGATACGACCCATACGTCGGCAACGGCTACCTGGGTCACCGCGTCCCCGCCACGGGCGCCGGATACGCCGCCACGGGCGGGAAGACGGGCTGGCCCCTCTACACCCCACGGTACGACGGTGCCTTCGTCTCCGGGCTCTACTCCCGTGACGAGAGCCTCGCCGAGGGCCGCGAGGTGATCGCCGCGCTTCCGTCCTGGACCACGCTCGACGTACGCGTCGGTTCCGAGACGTACGGCTCCACCACCCCCGCCGGCCGCATCTCGCGCTACCGCCAGACCCTCCACCTGCGCTGCGGCGTCGTGGTCACCTCCCTGCGGTGGACCACGGCCGACGGCCGCGCGACCGACCTGGTCTACGAGGTGCTGGCCGACCGCTCCGACACGCACACCGGCGCCGTACGCCTGCGGATGACCCCGCACTGGAGCGGCACCGCGACGGTGACGGGCCGGCTGGACGAGCGCGGGGCGCGCCGGGTCACGGTCGCCGGTGACGGCACGTTCCGCACACTCGGCACGGGCACGGAGGGGGCGGTCGTCCAGCGGGGCACCGACGGCGCCCGCACGGCGACGGTCAGGGCGGGCCGTTCGTACACCTTCGAGAAGTACGTCGGCGTCGACACCTCGCTCACCTCCCGCACCCCGCTCGCCTCCGCCACGGCGGCGGCGGACCGGGCGGCCCGGCGCGGATGGTCCGGGGTTCTCGCCGGCAACGCGGCGGCCTGGCGTGTGGCCTGGGCGTCCGACGTCCGGGTACCCGGCAGCGCGGACCTGCAGGCCTGGCTGCGAGCGGCGCAGTACGGGCTGCTGGCCAACACCCGGCCCGGTTCCTCGGACAGCATCGCCCCGGCCGGTCTGACCAGCGACAACTACGCGGGCATGGTGTTCTGGGACGCCGAGACCTGGATGTATCCGGGGCTGCTGGCCACCCGCCCCGAACTGGCCCGCTCCGTCGTCGAGTACCGCTACCGCACCCGGGACGCCGCGCGCGCCAACGCCGGGAAGCTGGGCCACGCAGGGCTGTTCTACCCCTGGACGAGCGCGAGCAAGGGGCGGCTGGACTCCGAGTGCCAGAGCTGGGACCCGCCGCACTGCCTCACCCAGATCCATCTCCAGGGCGATGTCTCGCTCGCCGTCTGGCAGTACTACCTGGCCACCGGTGACCGCGCCTGGCTGGCCGGCCGGGGCTGGCCGCTGCTGAAGGGGATCGCCGACTTCTGGGAATCGCGGGCCACGGCCAACGCCGACGGCAGCTACTCGGTGAAGGACGTCGCGGGCCCCGACGAGTACAGCAACGGGGTCACGGACGGCGTCTTCACCAACGCGGTCGCCGCCACCGCCCTGCGCAACGCCACCCGTGCCGCCGGCCTCCTCGGCCACCCGGCGCCCGCCGGCTGGACCCGGGTCGCCGACGGGCTGCGCATCCCCTACGACGCCGAGCGGAAGCTGTACCTCCAGTACGCCGGCTACAACGGCTCGACGATCAAGCAGGCCGACACGGTGCTGCTCGTCTACCCGCTGGAGTGGCCGATGGCGGAAGGAGCCGCCGCCGCGACGCTCGACCACTACGCCGCCCGCACCGACCCGGACGGCCCCGCGATGACCGACTCGGTGCACGCGATCGACGCCGCCGCGATCGGGGGGCCGGGCTGCGCCACGTACACCTACCTCCAGCGCGCCGTGCGCCCGTTCGTCCGCGGTCCGTACGACCTCTTCTCCGAGGCGCGGGGCGAGAAGTCCGGCGCGCAGGACCCGCTCTCGGGCTTCCCCGCCGAGGACTTCCTCACCGGCAAGGGCGGCTTCCTCCAGGTCTTCACGCACGGCCTCACGGGACTCAGGCTGCGCGAGGACGGCGTACGCCTCGACCCGCTCCTGCCCCCGCAGCTCCGCGAGGGCGTGGAGCTGACGGGGCTGCGCTACCGGGGCCGTACGTACGACATCACCATCGGCCCCAGGACGACTTCGGTCCGGCTGACGGACGGCGAGCCCTTCACCGTCCACACCCCGGAGGGCCCGCGCCGCCTCTCCGGCACCCTCACGCTTCCCACCCGTCGCCCCGATCTCACGCCGACGCCCGACGCCGCCCGCTGCCGCCCCGCGACGGCCACCTCCGAGGCCCCCGGCCTGTACGCCGAGGCGGCGGTGGACGGCAGCCCGTCGACCTCCTGGTCGCCGGACGGCGCGACGGGCACGCTGACGGTGACGCTGCGCCAGGTGACCCGGATCGCGTCGATCGCACCCCGCTGGGCGGACGCCGCACCGGCCTCCCACACCCTGGAGACCTCCCTGGACGGCCGTACCTGGCGTCCGTACGAACCGGGCGACGTGGCCCGCCAGGTCAGGCTGACGGTCCGCTCCGCGGACGCGGAGAAACCGACGGGGGTGACCGCGCTGACCGTCGTCGCCGGCGCATAGGCGGCCGCGGGACCGGAGACGGGCGGCCCGGCCCACCGACCTCACCCGCGCCCTCACCGGGCGCCGGTGCGGGCGCGCGCACGTGCGGTCGTCCCGCATGGCCGAAAACTCGAGGCGTCAGCGGTGGGCGGCGTTACAGTGCCGACATGATCAGGTCAGTGGTCAACGGTGTGTCCATCCGGTACGACGATCAGGGGCCGTCGGACGGCATACCCGTGGTGCTCGTGCACGGCCATCCGTTCGACCACACCCTGTGGGCCCCTCAGGTCACCGCACTCACGGCGGCCGGGTACCGGGTCGTGACACCGGACCTCCGCGGCTACGGCGGCAGTGAAGTCGTGCCGGGGGCCTGTCTCCTCTCCGACCACGCCGACGACATCGCCGCACTCCTCGACACGATCGGCCTGGACAGGGTGGTCGTCGGCGGTGTCTCCATGGGCGGCCAGATCACCATGGAGTTCCAGCGCACCCACCCGGAGCGGGTCCGCGCGCTCGTCCTGTCGGACACCTCCCCGGTCGCCGAGACCGACGAGGGCAAGGCCTTCCGCAACGCCCTCGCCGACCGGCTCCTCGCCGAAGGCATGGGCGGCTACGCGGACGAGGTCATCGACAAGATGATCGCCCCGTACAACGTCACGGCCCGTCCCGACGTCGCCGAGCACGTCCTGGCCATGATGCGCGGCACGGCCCCGGAGGGGGCCGCAGCCGCGCTGCGCGGACGGGCCGAGCGGCCCGACTACCGTGACACCCTCGCCAGGACCTCGGTGCCGGTCCTCGTCGTGGTCGGCGCCGACGACTTCTACACCCCGGTGAGCGACGCCCGGGCCACGCACCGCCTGATCCCGTCCGCCGAGCTCGTCGTCATCGAGCAGGCAGGACACCTCCCCGGTGCCGAACAGCCCGCGGCCTTCAACGACGCGCTCCTGGCGTTCCTCCGGACGAGGGTGGCCGTCCACGGCTGAGTGGTGCCGCCCCTTGCCCTCGCCCTCCGCAGCGGTGGGTGGGCGCCGTCGGCCGTGTGCCGAAGTCCTGAGCCAATTTCCCGCCACTTCCGCAGGCCCCGGACCGGCGGCTCTCACCTCGAACAAATGACACGGCGGCGCGGAGTGCGGGCCGTTCTCGCCGATCGGCCTGAACGGCCCGAACGGCCCGATCAACACCTGCTCACGGCAGGCCGGTTTCTCCCGGCCCGCGCAAGGCGGCTTACCGGATCGGTCGCCATCACGAGGGCGCATTCCATGGATCGATCACAAAGCGATATGCCGCCGAGAAAAGCAATACGGCGGAATATCGCACCGTTCCGACGCGTACGGTCTCAGCGCACATGCAGCGTTTTTGACCCCAACAACGTTATGCAGTAGCGGTGTCGAGCAGCAGCTACCAGGATTTCGGGTCACTGCCCCACCCGGCGGCCAGCCGATGTCACCTGTAGCGTCGCCGGCTTGTCATCCGGACGACGGCATCCCACGACGGGCACCAGCAGCACTGCCCCAACAGAGCGGGGAGAATGTGTACATCGCCTACGTCACGGTCACCATTCTCGGCGCGGTCTTCATCGGTGCCGCCGCCGTCACGTACTTGATCGGGCATGAATTCCCCAAGACCCAAGCGGACATGAAAGGCATACCCAGGAAGTACGTTCCGGTACTGGGCTCGTTGCTCGCGGCGGGCACCATCGGGCTGCTGGGCGGGTTCGCCGTGCCGCTGCTGGGAACCCTCGCCGCCGCGTGCCTCGTGCTGTACTTCACCGGCGCGATCATCGCCCACCTGCGCGTGGGCTCCCGCGACATCGTGGGCGGTATCGCGTTCCTGATCACCGCGTCGGCCGCCCTCGTCCTGGGCGTGCCGCACCGCGGCGCCTGGTGACACTCGGGGCCGGCCGGGCTCCGCGGCCGGCCGGGCTGCCGCTCCCGTACCGATTCCGGCGGAGGCGTGACGGGCATTCCCACGCCCGGCGCAATGGACGGCGACTCCGGCCCTCCGGCCGATGAGCAACCACGACGCGGAGCCGGGGCGCGAGGCCGAGGACGGGCGGGCCCCGTATTCCGGTCCCGCCCGGTACGCGAGGTCGTGGGCCGGCGGGCCCGGTATTCCGGGCCCGGTCTCCCCCGCAGGGCGCCGGACCCGGCTGTCTGCGGCGGATCTCCACAAGGCGCACGCAGGTGCCCCGTCACCTGCGACGGCTCCCCATGTGCGGAGCGAACCCCTCGTGCCCGTCACGCAGAATGTCCCGTTCGCGGCGGAGTAAAGATCTGGCCGGCGCGTCGTCCGTCGGCCGCTCAGGTGAAGAAAACGTACCGGTCCACGAACCGATGTGACCGCACCGGCTTTTCGATGGGGAAATGCATGGTGAGGGGCCGTCGGGTGGGTGGCCTCGCCACGCGCCCACGTGCTTTCATCCTTCACGTCGCGGAGGCCCCGACCGCGACAACGGCGAGGCCACTCCGTCCTGACGGAGTCGGCCTCGGCCGTTCGGAATCAGCGTGAAAGGAATTCACCTCATGAGCTCCGCCCCCCAGATACAGACCCAGGAAATCACCGACGCGGACCTGGACAACGTGTCCGGTGGCGTCTTCGCCGGCCTGGCAGGCGAGGTCTCCCTCGACACGCCGCTCTCCTCGCTCTCCGCCGGGCTGTCGGGCGCCGTCGGCGCCGACGGGCTGGGTGTCGCCGGGCTCGGGACCGCCTCCACGCTCTCGGCCTGACCCGACGCCGTGCCCGTATGCCCCCCGATGCCGGACAGGTCGTGGGGCATAGGGGCCGTGTGGCGCCGTGATCAGCGCACGACAGAGCCCGAGACCACAGTCCGGGGAGCTTGGAACGTGAGGGACCACCCACGCACGACTCGTCGGCCGATCGGCCCGGGCAACCGGTGGGAGCTCGTCTGGAGCCACCGGGACGAGCTGCTCGAGATCGCACGCCGCCGTTCGTCGAGCGCCGATGAGGCCGAGGACGCCGTCCAGGAAGCGATGCTCCGCGCGGTGGAGGACAAGAACGTCCAGTACGGCCGGGTGCGCTCATGGCTCAGGCACGCGACCGTACGCGCGTGCGCCGAACGGCACCGTCAGCTCGCCCGCGACGCGGAGTTGAGCACGAGCCCTTCCACTGCTCCCGCCGAGCCCCTTCCGGTCGAGGAAGTGGCATGCGACCGGGCAGAGGCCCGGTGGCTGGCAGACCTCAGCGACGAACTGCTGCCCGCCCGCCAGGCGGAGGCACTGCGGCTCCGGTCCCAGGACCTCGACGTCACAGAGGTCGCCCGGGCCATGGGGCTGAGCTACCGGGCGACCGAGTCCCTGCTCGCCAGGGCCAGAAGGTCGTTGCGTGATGTCCTGGCCGGGAGCTTCGTCCTGGCCATGCTCGTCTGGACGTTCGTACGCAGGTTCCCGCGCACGGGGGCCACCCGGTCAGCAGTGGCGGCCTCGGCCGCGGTCACGGCAGCCACAGTGGGACTGTCCCTGCCCGCCGCTCCCCCCGACCGGCCGGACGGCCACCCTCCGAGGGCCGACGCCGGTGCGCTGCGCCCCGCCCCGGCCACGGACTTCTCCACTCCCCGCCCGGCTCCGGAACGTCCGCAGGCACCGTCCCCCTCCCCGGCCCCGGACCGCGTCGCTCGCGTGACCCGGGACGCCCCCCAGCCCGATCCGGGAAACCCGCCGGGGAACCACGAGCCGGGGGCCGCGGCAGCGGTGGGGATACGGATCGGATCCGTCACGCTGACAGCGGGACTGCCGTCGGCGTCCACGCCCACGTCGATACCGCCCCTGCCCGTGGAAGCGCCCCACGCCTCCTTCACGCAGGCGCCCTCGGCACCGTCCCGCATCGCGACCGACACGGCGACCGCACTTTCGCATCTGCCGCGGCCGGACCGCAGGGGCGCTCTCCCACGCTGACCGGCCGTCGCACGCGCTACCGCATCTGATCGCGCTCCCCACCTCCCTTGCGTCGCCCGCCACCCGCCACTCACAGCGGCCAGGCGGTCAGCAAATCGCCAGGGCCGTAGGCGGCATCGAGCCCCGGACAGTCGACTCCGCTGCGCGAGACCGCCACGACTGGAACAGGTTCCCCAGTGAGGGCAGCCCGGTGTCGATGGAGAGCTGCCAGGTCGTGCCGATCGAAGGGCGACTGCTCCAGCCACTTGATGGAGCCGACGAAGAGCAGTTCCTTGGCAATGGGGGCGCGGTCCGCCCCGACGATATCGATCTCGACGTCGTTGGTACGGGTCCCGGGCCTCGCGGACAAGGGGCTCGACGGCTCGGCCGCGCCAGCTGGTCCAGTCCTCCCGGATGCGCGCCAAGGCCAGATCGCCCCGCCCCCGCTCGATCTCCTCCATGGACGGGCCGAGCAGGTGCAGCCAAACCGCAGGTAGGGATCTGTCACGATCACGAGCCACGGACCTGCGTTTCGAGTGCGGCACCGGGCCGGTCGCACGGGAGCAGGGGCCAAGGCCGGCATCCCTGACGAACACGATGTCACCGAGGGCCGTGCCGGCGTCGTTGGCGAGGTTCACGCTTTTCGTCGTCCAGGTGGATGCCGAGGAGGTGGCCGGCGATCTCACCCTGGAGCGCGGACTCCAGCAGCCGCTTGGCCAGCTGCTGAAGCAGTCCACCCTCGCCAGTCAGTCGGAGGCCGTCGGCCTGAGCACGGCCGACCGACGCGTCGATCAGCCGACCGTCACCGCCTTCCTCTCACGTAGGGAACCTTCATGCCCGACGTCTTCGTCAACTACCGCACAGGCGACGAGGAATCCGCAGCGACCATGATCGCTCGGAAGCTCGCCCGGCGGTTCGGCGGCGAGCGGATCTTCTTCGCCGGCAACTCGATCGAGTTCGGACACCGCTTCCCGGTGGAACTGGTCAGGGTGGTGGAGGAGTGAGAGGCGCTCCTCGCCGTGATCGGCCCGCGCTCACTGTCCCAGCACGGTAGGGCTGACCAGAGGTGATGACAGGTGACGACGGTCAGGCATCCCAGCACCATCCCAGCACGGAAACGAACCAGGGGCCCGACCCCGAAAGGTCGGACCCCTTCTGATCTGCATGTCTGCCAGGTCATCGACGTGATGGTAATTACTCGCTACACGTTGAAGCGGAACGCCTGCGGACTGACCCTGACCTGCGGCGGAGCCCTGTCTAGGGCCCTGACCAGCCATTTCCCCGTTGGCTCGCGCTGGCCTGCGACGGGCGCCTACGGGTGTCCTGCGGACTCTCTGCGGACCGGACGGATACCCGTCCGCACAGTCCGCGCGGCCACGACCATTTACACCCAGAGACTTACGACCACCGGTAGCATGGGCACCATGAGCAGTAGCAAGAAGTACTCGATCAGCCTGCCCGAGGACCTCGCCGAAGCCGCACGCGCCCACGTCGGGCCCGGCGGTTTCTCCTCCTACGTCGCCGAAGCCCTCGAACAACGGGTCGCCATGGACAAGCTCCGGGAGATCGTCGCCGACTTCGCGACCGACAATGACGAGCTCACCCGCGAGGAGGTCGAAGCCGCCCGCGCGCTGCTGCGCCATGACCACCGGCAGGTCGGCGGGGCCGCAGCCTGATGCCCGGCACCCTGCTGCTCGACAGCGAAGGCCTCTCCAAGCTCTACCGCAAGGACCGCACCGTCATGGCCCTGATCCAAGCGGCATCGGAGGAAGGCATCCGCGTGGCCACAAGCGCCATGACCACCCTCGAGGCCGACTACGAGCGCATCCACCCCGCCCGGATCAAGTGGGTCCTCTCCCGCGTCGACGTTCACGACGTCACCAAGGAGATCACCGATCAGGCCGCAGCCCTCCTGCGCAGCCACCGCCTCCACGGCCACAAGTACGCCGTCGACGCCGCCTTCGCCGTCATCGCCCGCACCGCACCCCAGCCGGTCACCGTCCTGACCTCCGACCCCGAGGACCTGACGCTCCTGTGCGGCGCCGCCGTAGAGGTCGTCAAAGTCTGAACGCCGACCGCAGTCGCACCAACCAGACCCGTCACCAGCACCTCAGCGCTTCGCGGCACAAGGACTCCACGCGGACGTACGCCTGCACCCGACCCACCAACAAGCGGGCCGGGCACATTTCTTGACTGGTCGTCAGACGTTGAAGCGGAACTCCACCACGTCGCCGTCCTGCATCACGTAGTCCTTGCCCTCCATGCGCGCCTTGCCCTTGGCGCGGGCCTCGGCCACCGAGCCCGTCTCGACGAGGTCCTCGAAGGAGACGATCTCCGCCTTGATGAAGCCCTTCTCGAAGTCGGTGTGGATCACACCGGCCGCCTCCGGGGCCGTGGCGCCCTTCTTGATCGTCCAGGCGCGGGCTTCCTTCGGGCCTGCCGTGAGGTAGGTCTGGAGGCCCAGGGTGTCGAAGCCGACGCGGCCGAGGGTGGCCAGGCCGGGCTCTTCCTGGCCCATGGACTGGAGGAGCTCGAGGGCCTCGTCGTCGTCGAGCTCGATCAGCTCGGACTCGATCTTGGCGTTGAGGAAGATGGCCTCGGCCGGGGCGACCAGTGCGCGCTGCTCGGCCTTGAAGTCCTCGTCGACCAGCTCGTCCTCGTCGACGTTGAAGACGTACAGGAAGGGCTTCGTCGTGAGCAGGTGCAGCTCGTGCAGGAGCCGGCCCTTCTCGGTACCGGCCGTGATGCCCTTCGAGAAGAGCGTGTCGCCCGCCTCGAGGATCTTCTGGGCCTCCTCGACGGCGGCGAGGACGGCGGCCTTCTCCTTCTGGAGGCGGGCCTCCTTCGTCAGGCGCGGGACGGCCTTCTCGACGGACTGGAGGTCGGCCAGGATCAGCTCGGTGTTGATCGTCTCGATGTCGTCCTTGGGCGAGACCTTGCCGTCGACGTGGACGACGTTCTCGTCCTTGAAGGCGCGGATGACCTGGCAGATCGCATCGGACTCGCGGATGTTCGCGAGGAACTTGTTGCCCAGGCCCTCGCCCTCGCTCGCACCCCGCACGATCCCCGCGATGTCCACGAAGTCGACGGTGGCGGGGAGCAGCTTCTGCGAGTTGAAGATCTCTGCGAGCTTGTTCAGCCGGGGGTCGGGGACGCCCACGACGCCGACGTTCGGCTCGATGGTGGCGAACGGGTAGTTGGCCGCCAGCACGTCGTTCTTGGTCAGGGCGTTGAACAGGGTCGACTTGCCGACATTCGGCAGGCCGACGATTCCGATCGTGAGCGACACTTTGGCGACTTCCTGGAGTGAGGAGAGGGGCTGTCCGGGCGGGCCGGGAGTGGACCGGTTCTCCAGTTTACGGGCGGGGCCGGGCGGCCCGTCACGGGTGCGGAGGCGGAGGCCCGTCCACGGCCGAACGGTCCTGTTTCAGCCGTGTGGGATCGAACGCAACGCCAAGGTCACCCAAAGCGCGTGTCCAACGCCCGAAAGAGTGCACCCGGCGACCTAGGTTGTCGGGGTGGAGCAGCACAGGACACGTACCCCGCAGCGCAGGCAGCCCTCGCAGGGCCGGCCCGCCCAGCCCGGCGGCCTCGGTGAGGTCACGGCCCCGGCCGCATACCCGGTGACGGTGGCGGTCGCACCGGTGACGAGCCCGGCGCCGGGTTCCCGGCCCGGCGGCGTTCCGCCTGTGGTCAGGGCGCTGCGCCGATTCCCCAACCCCCGGCTGACCGGCATCGGCGCCGGACTCTTCGCGGCGCTGGCCATGTTCCTGCTGGCGTGCCTGGACCGGCTTCTTCTCGGCGGTTCCGAACTCGTGTACGGGCTGCTGTTCCTGCCCGTCAGTGCCCTGACCGCCCTCTGGGTCCGGCCCGCCGACCTGGTCACGGCCCCGATCATCGTGCCCATCGCCTTCGCGGTCGGCGTGATCCCCGTAGCGGGCGGCACGGGCGGCTTCGGCGGACAGGCGATGGCCGTCGTGACCGCGCTCGCCGTCCACGCGGGCTGGCTGTACGGGGGCACGCTCATCGCCGGTCTCATCGCCACCGTACGGAAGGTCCGGCAGATGCGGGAGCGGCAGCGCCACCTGCTCCGGGCCGACCGGGCAGACCGGGCCGCCCGCCGCCCCCGCGCGTAGGTCCTACTTGCCTGCGGCCGCCATGGCCGCGCCGACGATGCCCGCGTTGTTCTGCAGCTCGGCGGGGACCATCTCGGCCCGTACGTGTTCGATGAGCGGCAGGAACTTCTCCGCCTTGCGGCTGACGCCCCCGCCGATGATGAAGAGTTCGGGCGAGAACAGCATCTCCACGTGGACCAGGTATTTCTGCACCCGGTGCGCCCAGTGGTGCCAGCTCAGGTCCTCGTCCTCCTTGGCCTTCGTGGAGGCGCGCTTCTCGGCGTCGTGGCCGTGCAGCTCCAGGTGGCCGAGCTCGGTGTTGGGTACCAGCTGCCCGCCGGTGAAGACCGCGCTTCCGATGCCCGTACCGAGGGTCAGCATGATCACCGTGCCCTTGCGGCCGCGGCCCGCGCCGAAGGTCATCTCGGCGACTCCGGCGGCGTCCGCGTCGTTGAGGATCGTCACGGGCTGCCCGATGCGGTCGCTGAGGAGCGCCCGGGCGTCCGTGTCGATCCAGCCCTTGTCCACGTTGGCCGCGGTCCTGGTGATGCCGCCGGTGACGACTCCGGGGAACGTGATGCCGACCGGCCCCTGCCAGTCGAAGTGCCCGACGACCTCGGCCACACCGTCGGCCACGCTCGCGGGCGTGGCCGGGTGAGGTGTCAGTACCTTGTGGCGCTCCTGCGCCAGCTCTCCGCGGTCCAGGTCCACGGGCGCACCCTTGATCCCTGAACCGCCGATGTCCACACCGAAGATCTTCATGCCGTCCACGGTACGGGCAGGTGGCGCGGATCACTCCCCGGAGGGGGGATCCGGTGGGAGCGCCCGGGTCACTCCGCGGCGGTGGGACCGGCGGTGGCGCCCGGCGTCACTCCGCGCAGAGCGGGCGCACCGGGCTCCACCCGGGTCACTCGGAGAGCGCCGCGGCCTCCGCGCGAAGGTCACGGCGGAGTTCCTTGGGGAGCGAGAAGGTGATCGACTCGTCGGCGGTCTTCACCGTCTCCACGTCCGCGTAACCCCGCTCGCCCAGCCACTCCAGCACGCCGTCGACCAGTACGTCGGGCACCGAGGCGCCCGAGGTGAGGCCGACCGTGGTGACGCCCTGCAGCCACGCCTCGTCGATCTCGTCGGCGAAGTCCACCAGATGGGCGGCGGGCGCACCGGCGTCCAGGGCGACCTCGACCATGCGGATCGAGTTGGAGGAGTTCTTCGAGCCGACGACGATGACCAGCTCGGCGTCCTCGGCCAGCTTCTTCACCGCGACCTGGCGGTTCTGCGTGGCGTAGCAGATGTCGTCGCTCGGCGGGGAGAGAAGGTTCGGGAACTTCTGCTTGAGCGCGCCGACGGTCTCCATCGTCTCGTCGACGGAGAGTGTGGTCTGGGAGAGCCAGACGACCTTCGACTCGTCGCGGACCTCGACGTTCGCCACGTCCTCCGGGCCGTCGACCAGTGTGATGTGGTCGGGCGCCTCACCGCTCGTGCCGATGACTTCCTCGTGGCCCTCGTGGCCGATCAGGAGGATGTCGTAGTCCTCCTTGGCGTAGCGGACGGCTTCCTTGTGGACCTTGGTGACCAGCGGGCAGGTCGCGTCGATGGTGGCGAGCTTGCGCTCGGCGGCCTCCGCGTGGACGGTCGGGGCGACTCCGTGCGCGGAGAACATCACGATGGAGCCCTCGGGCACCTCCGCGGTCACGTCGACGAAGATCGCACCCTTCTTCTCGAGCGTTTGCACGACGTACTTGTTGTGCACGATCTCGTGACGGACGTAGATCGGCGCACCGTACTGCTCCAGGGCCTTCTCGACGGCGATCACGGCGCGGTCCACGCCCGCGCAGTAGCCACGGGGTGCGGCGAGCAGGACACGGCGGGCAGGAGTTGCAGTCATGCGTCCCATCGTAAGGCCGTACCGAACAGGCGCCGGGACAGCGGGGTCGCGAGACTGATGCGTACGCAATCAAGCGACGGAGGCTTCATGGCGGGCAGCGGCAGCAGCGCGGAAGAGGGAAAGCTGCGGCGCACACTCGGGTTCCGGGACCTGGTGGTCTACGGGCTGCTGTTCATCGCACCCATGGCCCCGGTCGGCGTGTTCGGCACGCTGGACGCCCGGTCCGACGGGGCCGTGGCTCTCGTGTACCTCGTGGCGACCGTGGTGATGGCCTTCACGGCGTTCAGCTACGCCCAGATGGTCCATGTAGCGCCGCTCGCCGGGTCTGTCTTCGCGTACGCCCGCAAGGGGCTCGGGGAGGGGCCCGGGTTCATCGCCGGGTGGATGGCGATGCTCGATTACCTGCTCATCCCGGCGGTGGCCTACCTCTTCTCCGGGATCGCGATGAACGCGCTGGTCCCCGAGGTGTCGCAGTGGGTGTGGACGGCCATCGCGGTCGTCGTGACGACCCTGCTCAACCTCTGGGGTGTGAGGGCCGCGGCCCGGGTGGGCTTCGCGGTGCTCGCCATGGAGATCGTGGTGCTGCTGGTGTTCGTGGTGTCGGCCGTGGTGGTGCTGGTCAGGGACGGGGCGCGGCGTGGCTGGCTGACGCCGCTCACCGGGGATTCCGAGTTCTCGATGGCCGCGGTGCTGGGCGCGGTGTCCATCGCGGTGCTGTCCTATCTGGGCTTCGACGCGATCGCCTCGTTCGCGGAGGAGGTGACGGGGGGGTCGGCCAAAGTCGCGCGGGCGGTGCTGTTCTGCCTGGTGCTCGCGGGGGCGCTGTTCGTGGTGCAGTCCTATCTTGCGGCGCTGCTGGAACCGGTGAGTTCGGCGGAGCTGGCGGCGGATCCGGCGAAGCAGGGGTCGGCGTTCTACGACGCGGTGGATGCCTCGGTCGGGAGCTGGCTGCACGATCTGGTGGCCGTCAGCAAGGCCATCGGTGCCGCCTTCGCGGCGCTGGCGGGGCAGGCGGCCGCCGGCCGTCTGGTGTTCGCGATGGCCCGGGAGCGGCGGCTCCCCACGTTCCTGTCCCAGATCGACGCCAGGTCCGGGGTGCCGCGCGTGGCGATCATGTGCGCCGCCGTGGTGACGCTGGTGGCGGCGGTGTGGGCGGCCCGGCGCGACGACGGGCTCGACCATCTGGTGTCGGTGGTGGACGTCGGCGCGCTCACGGCGTTCGTACTGCTGCACGCGTCGGTGGTGGGCTGGTTCGCGGTACGCCGGATGGAGGGTACGCCGAGCTGGTGGCGCCACGTGCTGATGCCGGTGGTGGGTGCGGCCATCCTGGTCGCGGTGATCCTGGAGGCGACGACGAGCGCCCAGCTGGTGGGGTTGTGCTGGCTGGGGATCGGGCTGGTGGTGCTGGCCGTGCAGTGGGGGCGGCGGGCCGCCTGATTGTCGGCACCGGCCGATACCCTCGCCCGTATGGCTCTCACTACGTCCCCGGAAGCCCCGCTGCCCGTCGGCGACGTGTCACGGCTGATCGGCGGGTGGATCGACCGGCTCGGCGCGGTCTGGGTCGAGGGGCAGATCACGCAGCTGTCGCGCCGGCCGGGAGCCGGGGTGGTGTTCCTGACGCTGCGCGACCCGTCCCACGACATCTCGGTGAGCGTGACCTGCTTCCGGCAGGTCTTCGACCGGATCGCCGATGTAGTGACGGAGGGCGCGAGGGTCGTCGTCCTCGCCAAGCCGGAGTGGTACGCCCCGCGCGGGCAGCTGTCGCTGCGGGCCACGGAGATACGGCCGGTGGGCATCGGCGAGTTGCTGGTGCGGCTGGAGCAGCTGAAGAAGTCACTGGCCGCCGAGGGCCTCTTCGCACTGGACCGGAAGAAACCGCTGCCCTTCCTGCCGCAGTTGATCGGCCTGGTCTCCGGGCGCGCGTCGGCGGCGGAGCGCGACGTGCTGGAGAACGCCAGGCGGCGCTGGCCGGCGGTGCGCTTCGAGGTGCGCAACACCGCGGTGCAGGGGGTGCACGCGGTGAATCAGGTGGTCCAGGCGGTCCAGGAGCTGGACGGGCTGGACGCGGTCGACGTGATCGTCGTCGCCCGCGGCGGCGGCAGCGTCGAGGACCTGCTGCCGTTCTCCGACGAGGCGCTGATCCGTGCCGTGGCCGCGTGCCGCACGCCGGTGGTCTCCGCCATCGGGCACGAGCCGGACTCGCCGCTGCTCGACCTGGTGGCCGATCTGCGGGCGTCCACACCGACCGACGCGGCGAAGAAGGTCGTGCCGGACGTGGGCGAGGAGCTCGACCGCGTCCAGCAGCTCCGGGACCGCGCGCTGCGGACCGTACGGGGCCTGATCGACCGGGAGGAGCGCGGGCTCGCGCACGCGCTGGGCAGGTCCTCCATGGAGCGGCCGCAGCGGATGGTGGACGAGCGGGAGGCGGAGATCGACGCGCTGGTGGGACGGAGCCGCAGGGTGCTCGGGCACCTGCTGGACCGCGCCGACTCCGAGCTCGCGCACACCCGTGCCCGGGTCGTGGCGCTGTCGCCCGCGGCGACGCTGGAGCGGGGTTACGCCGTGCTGCAGCGGCCGGACGGTCATGTGGTGCGCTCCCCCGCGGACGCCGGGGCGCCGGGCGAGGAGCTGCGGGCGCGGGTCTCCGAGGGCGAGTTCACCGTACGGGTCGCGGAGTGACCGGGCCGGTTTGTCGGAGCCCGCGCATAGGGTGGTCGGCATGACGGACGACGGGACGACGACGGCTGCCGCGACGGGCACGCTCGGGTACGAGCAGGCGCGGGACGAGCTGATCGAGGTCGTACGCCGCCTGGAGGCGGGCGGCACGACGCTGGAGGAGTCGCTTGCCCTGTGGGAGCGCGGCGAGGAGCTGGCGAAGGTGTGCCGGCACTGGCTGGAGGGTGCGCGGGCCCGGCTGGACGCGGCGCTGGCGCGCCCCGAGGAGGCCTCCGGGGCGGGCGACGGCACGGACTGAGCGGGCGGGGGCTCTTCGGGCGCGCTTGTGCGGTGGATCACCCCGGGACGGATTTAGTTGAAGCTTAATCTATCTTCCGGTTACGGTGACTCCGTCGCTTGACCCGTTCCGTTCGGAAGGTACCGCTCCAGATGTCCCTCGTTCTTGACCCCGCCGCCCAGGACCTGCTCTTCCGCGAGGCCCGCACCGCCAACACGTTCACCGACGAGCCGGTGACCGACGAGCAGGTCCAGGCGATCTACGACCTGGTCAAGTACGGCCCCACCGCCTTCAACCAGTCGCCGCTGCGCGTCGTCCTGGTCCGCTCGGCCGAGGGCCGTGAGCGTCTGGTCAAGCACATGGCGGAGGGCAACCGCCCGAAGACCGCGGCCGCCCCGCTGGTCGCCCTCCTCGTCGCTGACCACGAGTTCCACGACGAACTCCCGGCGCTCCTGCCGCACTTCCCGCAGGCCAAGGACGCGTTCTTCTCCGAGCGCCCGGTCCGCGAGCAGTCCGCCGCGCTGAACGCGGGGCTGCAGGCCGCCTACTTCATCATCGGCGTCCGTGCCGCCGGCCTGGCCGCCGGCCCGATGACCGGCTTCGACGCCGCGGGCATCGAGAAGGAGTTCCTGGACGGCGACCACAAGCTGCTCATGGCCGTCAACATCGGCAAGCCGGGCGAGGACGCCTGGTTCCCGCGCCTGCCGCGCCTGTCCTACGACGAGGTCGTCACGACCGTCTGACCCGCTCCCGGAACCAGCGGAAGAGCCCCGCGACGCTCGGCGTCGAGGGGCTCTTCGCGGTTCCTCCGGCCCAGCGGGTCCCCCGGCCGGGCGGCGTGGCCGCCGTCAGGAGGCGGCCGGGGCGGAGGCGGTTCCGACGGGCGCGGTCTTCAGTGCGGCGGCCATCTCGGCCAGCCGCTCCGCCGGGGCCGAGCCGGTGACCACCGTCGTCACACCCTCGGCGCGCAGTACCAGCGCGTCGTACTTCGGGCCCTCCCAGACCTCCCACGCCCGGCCCGAGACCTCGCGCGTACGGCCGGTGTTCTCGGCGGCCTGGCTGACCTGGGGGACGTACTTCTTCGCCGGGGTCGTCGACTGCTCCACGGCGACGTACCGGTCGTCCGGGTCGAGGTAGCCGAGGTGCCAGCCGGCGGCGTTGTGTCCCTCGTACGAGACGGAGGTCGGCTTCCAGCCCTCCGGCAGTCCGGCCGGGGCCGCCACCGGGTACGGCGCGGCACGACGGGCCGTCGCGAGCTCGACCCGGTAGTCGACCGCCTTGATCGGGTCGGCCTTGTCGTCGTGCGGGATGAAGATGTAGACGACGCCCGCCACAGCGGTGATCACGAGCATCGACAGGATCATGTCCCGGACGGTCTGCTTGCCTCGCTTGCTTGCCACGGACTCAATGGTGGCATGCGCCGCCCGGGGCCCAGCCATCGGGCACCCGCTCAAACGTGACCCGCTCTGCTCATTTTATCGACCTACCGATAGAGTCACAGCACCCTCTTTCCGGTCGTCGTCGTACAGAAAGGTGCGCTCCGATGTCCGAGCATCATCTGCCGTCCCAGCTCGAGGTCTCCCCGGAGGCCCCCGACCGCAACCTGGCCCTGGAGCTGGTGCGGGTCACCGAGGCCGCCGCCATGGCCGCCGGGCGCTGGGTCGGCCGCGGCGACAAGATCGGCGCCGACGGCGCCGCGGTGAAGGCCATGCGCACGCTCGTCTCCACGGTGTCGATGAACGGCATCGTCGTCATCGGCGAGGGCGAGAAGGACGAAGCCCCCATGCTGTTCAACGGCGAGCGCGTCGGTGACGGCACCGGAGCCGAGGTCGACATCGCCGTCGACCCGATCGACGGCACCACACTGAACGCCAAGGGCATGCCCAACGCGATCGCCGTCCTGGCCGCCGCGGACCGAGGCGCGATGTTCGACCCGTCCGCCGTCTTCTACATGGACAAGCTGGTCACCGGCCCCGAGGCCGCCGACTTCGTCGACATCAACGCGCCCGTTTCCGTGAACATCCGGCGCGTCGCGAAGGCCAAGAGCTCGACGCCCGAGGACGTCACCGTCGTCATCCTGGACCGGCCCCGGCACGAGGGCGTCGTCCGGGAGATCCGGGAGACCGGCGCCCGGATCAAGTTCATCTCCGACGGCGACGTCGCCGGATCGATCATGGCGGCCCGCGAGGGGACCGGCGTCGACCTGCTCATGGGCATCGGCGGAACCCCCGAGGGCATCATCTCGGCCTGCGCCATAAAGTGCCTCGGCGGGGTCATCCAGGGCAAGCTCTGGCCCAAGGACGAGGCCGAGCGGCAGCGCGCGCTGGACGCCGGTCACGACCTGGACCGGGTCCTGTCGACGGATGACCTCGTCAGCGGGGACAACGTGTTCTTCGTCGCCACCGGGATCACCGACGGCGAACTGCTGCGCGGTGTGCGGTACCGCGCGGAGACGGCGACCACGGAGTCCCTGGTGATGCGCTCCAAGTCGGGCACGATCCGGCGGATCGACTCGACGCACCGGCTCTCGAAGCTGCGTGCCTACAGCGCGATCGACTTCGACCGCGCCAAGTAGCTCCGTCGGTACGGATGTGGGGGCCGCCCGGGCAGAGCGGCCCCCACATCCGTCCGCGCGGGGATCAGCCCGCCGCGGCTATGTGCCCCGTCGGGGCCGCCGCCTTGAGCTCCATGTCGCGCCTCCGGCGCCGGGCGAGGACCACGCGGCGTTCGGCTGCGGTGAGACCGCCCCACACCCCGTAGGGCTCGGGCTGTATGAGCGCGTGCTCCCGGCACTCCACCATCACCGGACACCTCGCACAGACCTGCTTGGCGGCTTCCTCACGGGACAGCCGGGCAGCAGTCGGCTCCTTCGACGGGGCGAAGAACAGTCCGGCTTCGTCCCGGCGGCACACCGCCTCCGAGTGCCAGGGCCCCGCCTGGTCCTCGCGCGCGGGCGCGCGTGGGGACGGTACGGCGGCGACCTGCAGGGGCTGATGCGGCATGTGCAGCACGGCCCACTCCTGACGACGGCTTGGGCTTCGTGAGCGAGAGGCGATGCAGCTCTCCCTACCCGCTGTACGCACGCCTATGCACTGAGTGGCGCCGCCTTGCGGCCGCCGCGTCCACACCGCGTCGCCGGTTGGCCGGAATCCGCCGTGGCCCAGCCGTCCGGCCTCAGTGGCCGAGGTGTTTGCGCAACTGGCGGTGCAGATTGGCGATGAGCTTGCCACGCTTGGGCTTCGCCTCGACGCTCCCGAAGACGGAGTAGCCGTTCACGACGACCACCGGGGCTTCCGGGTCGGCGGATTCCAGGGTGTCGACCTCGAAATTGCCGAAAACACCCGTTCCGCTGCCGCGCAGAGAGATGTTCTCGGGCACCCTGACCTCGACGCTGCCGAAGATGGACGTCGCGTTGATGACCGTCAGCCGCTGGCCGAACAGCGCCTCCGTGAGGTCCATCTCGACACTCCCGAAGAGGGCGAAGGCGTTCGTACGGCCACCCACGCGCCAACGGCCCTTACGGGTGGAGCTGCTGAAGACCGCCACCAGATTCTCGGCGGGCCCAGGGGTCCCCTCGGGGCCGTATCCGTAGGACGAGGCGGCCTGCCTGGCGGTACCGCCAGGCGCCGGCAGGTCCTGGACCAGTGGTTCGAGTTCACCGACGGTCTTGGCCCGGTAGACGAGGTCGACCCGCTCGGCGTGCTCCTCGGCGGTCAGCCGGCCCTCGGCCATGGCCTCCCGCAGGATATCCGCGATCCGGTCGCGGTCCGCGTCGGAGGCGCGGATTCCGGCGGGCGCGGGACCGGCCGGAGCGACGGGCTGCTGGGGCTGCTTTTCGAGGTCCACCGAACCAGCCTACCGAAACGCGATAGATCGCGACCAGTGCCTCACCGGCCTTGCTCGCGATCCGGCCTCCGGCGCAGGGGATCCCGGGTGAGCCTTACCTCACAGGTCCGGGAGGTCCGGGGGGTCCTACCCTGGTGGATGCGCTGCCCAAGGGTGGTCAGCTGCTGTCGCCGAGTGAGGAATGGCCGTAATGCCAGAGTTTGCGTACTCCGATCTGCTCCCACTGGGAGAGGACACCACGCCCTACCGGCTGGTGACCGCCGAGGGCGTCTCGACCTTCGAGGCCGACGGCCGTACGTTCCTCAAGGTGGCTCCGGAGGCCCTGCGCACCCTCGCGGCCGAGGCCATGCACGACATCTCGCACTATCTGCGGCCCGCCCACCTGGCACAGCTGCGCCGCATCGTGGACGACCCCGAGGCCTCGTCCAACGACAAGTTCGTCGCGCTGGACCTCCTGAAGAACGCGAACATCGCCGCCGCGGGTGTCCTGCCGATGTGCCAGGACACCGGCACGGCGATCGTCATGGGCAAGCGCGGCCAGAACGTGCTCACCGAGGGCGGTGACGAGGAGGCCCTGTCGCACGGCATCTTCGACGCGTACACGAAGCTCAACCTGCGCTACTCGCAGATGGCCCCGCTGACCATGTGGGACGAGAAGAACACCGGCTCGAACCTGCCGGCGCAGATCGAGCTGTACGCGACGGACGGCGGCGCCTACAAGTTCCTCTTCATGGCCAAGGGCGGCGGCTCGGCCAACAAGTCCTTCCTCTACCAGGAGACCAAGGCGGTCCTCAACGAGGCCTCCATGATGAAGTTCCTGGAGGAGAAGATCCGTTCACTGGGCACGGCGGCCTGCCCGCCCTACCACCTGGCGATCGTCGTCGGCGGTACGTCGGCCGAGTTCGCGCTGAAGACCGCGAAGTACGCCTCCGCGCACTACCTGGACGAGCTGCCCTCCGAGGGTTCCCCGGCCGGCCACGGCTTCCGGGACGAGGACCTGGAGCAGAAGGTCTTCGAACTGACGCAGAAGATCGGCATCGGCGCCCAGTTCGGCGGCAAGTACTTCTGCCACGACGTCCGGGTCGTCCGCCTCCCCCGGCACGGCGCCTCGCTGCCCGTCGCGATCGCCGTGTCCTGCTCGGCCGACCGCCAGGCGACCGCGAAGATCACCGCCGAGGGCGTGTTCCTGGAGCAGCTGGAGAAGGACCCGGCGCGCTTCCTCCCGGACACCACCGACGAGCACCTGGACGAGTCCGGGGACGTGGTGAAGATCGACCTGAACCAGCCGATGGACGACATCCTCGCCGAGCTGACCAAGTACCCGGTCAAGACCCGGCTCTCGCTGACCGGCCCGCTGGTCGTGGCCCGCGACATCGCGCACGCCAAGATCAAGGAGCGGCTCGACGCGGGCGAGGAGATGCCGCAGTACCTCAAGGACCACCCGGTGTACTACGCCGGCCCGGCGAAGACCCCTGAGGGCTACGCGTCCGGTTCCTTCGGTCCGACGACGGCCGGCCGCATGGACAGCTACGTCGCGCAGTTCCAGGCGGCGGGCGGCTCCAAGGTCATGCTCGCCAAGGGCAACCGGTCCAAGCAGGTCACGGACGCGTGCGGCGCGCACGGCGGCTTCTACCTCGGCTCGATCGGCGGCCCCGCCGCACGTCTCGCCCAGGACTGCATCAAGAAGGTCGAGGTCGTCGAGTACGAGGAGCTCGGCATGGAGGCGGTCTGGCGCATCGAGGTCGAGGACTTCCCCGCGTTCGTCGTGGTCGACGACAAGGGCAACGACTTCTTCACCGAGCCCGCCCCGGCGCCGACCTTCACGAGCATCCCGGTCCGCGGCCCCGGCCTCGGCTGACCTACCCGTCCCAGGGCTTCAGGGGGTGTCCGGCCGGCGGCCGGGCACCCCCTGCGGCGTTCCCGCTCCGGTCCGTGCGCGCACCGGGGCGCCGCATATCGGCCACCGCGCCCCCGGCGCTCCGGGCCCGCTGCCCGCCAAGGCCCCTCCTGCCAAGGCGCTCCAGGCGCATTCGCGCCAGAGTTCGTCCAGGTCATGACCTCGGATGCAGGCCACACCTAAATTGGGCGAGCGCCGGGACGTCCTTGCGGACGACCCGGCCACCTGACCGTCAGCCCGCCCTCGGGCAGCATCCGCCTCCGCAGAAAATGGACTCAGCCATGTCTCGTTCCGCAGTCGTCATGCGCGCCGCCCTCGCCGCCGCCGCCCTCGCCGCCGCCGTCCTCACCGCTCCCCAGGCCGTCGCCGCGGACCGCCCCGAGGTGGCCGTCTCCGGCGAGGCCGACGCCATGACACGGGCCCTGGCCCATGAGGACCCGCGGACGGCGGCGGCCGCCGCGACGGTGTGCGGCACCGGGTACACCCTGAGCAGAGCGGTCCCCCTGCCGGAGGGGACCGACCCGGGCATGCGCCTCGCGACCCTCTTCTCCTACACCAACGGGGCCAAGGGCTGCGCGATCATGGACAACAACGTGGGCGTCTCGCGCTACATGTCCCTGAAGATCTGCAAGGTCGACGGAACCGGCTGCGACACCGACACCGGAAACTTCTCCCAGTACGCGGGCCCCGTCTACGTGTCGAGCATCGCCTGTGCCAAGGTCACGGCCAAGATGGGCACCTCGTCCAGCAGCCTCTTCATCAACTACTCGTCCTCTTACCTGTTCCCCTGCAACTGATCGTCCGGCGCTTCGACGGCGGGGAGCGGCCGCCTCACGGCGCGCCCGCTCCCCGCCGTGCACGGCCCGGTCGACGGTTCTTCTCCGGACGGCTCCTGGGCGGCGGCACCCGGGGAATACGCGGAACGTCCCGCGTGCTCACCTGCATCAGGAGGTTGTAGACCATGAACGGATCGGCCGAGGAAACGGCGTACCGCGTCGAGCACGACTCGATGGGCGAGGTGAAGGTACCCGCGCACGCCAAGTGGCGCGCCCAGACACAGCGCGCGGTGGAGAACTTCCCCATCTCCGGACAACGGCTGGAGCGGGCCCACATCGAGGCCCTGGGCCGGATCAAGGCGGCGGCGGCCAAGGTCAACGCCGAGCTGAAGGTGCTGGATCCGGAGATCGCGGGCGCCATCCAGGAGGCCGCCGCCGAGGTGGTGGCGGGCCGCTGGGACGAGCACTTCCCCGTCGACGTGTTCCAGACGGGTTCCGGCACCTCGTCCAACATGAACACCAACGAGGTCGTGGCCACGCTCGCCACCGAGCGCCTCGGGCGCGAGGTGCACCCCAACGACCATGTCAACGCCTCCCAGTCGTCGAACGACGTGTTCCCGTCGTCCATCCACATCGCCGCGACCGCGGCCGTCACCGCCGACCTGATCCCGGCACTCGAACACCTGGCCGCGGCCCTGGAGCGGAAATCGGCCGAATTCGCGGAGGTCGTGAAGTCGGGCCGTACGCATCTGATGGACGCCACCCCCGTCACCCTGGGCCAGGAGTTCGGCGGTTACGCGGCGCAGATCCGCCATGGCGTCGAGCGGCTGCACGCCTCGCTCCCCCGCCTCGCCGAACTCCCCCTGGGCGGTACGGCGGTGGGCACCGGGATCAACACACCGCCCGGCTTCTCCGCCGCGGTGATCGCGGAGGTCGCCCGCTCGACCGGCCTGCCGCTCACCGAGGCCCGGAACCACTTCGAGGCGCAGGGCGCCAGGGACGGGCTCGTCGAGGCGTCGGGCCAGCTCCGTACGGTCGCCGTGTCACTCACCAAGATCTCCAACGACCTGCGCTGGATGGCCTCCGGCCCCCGCACCGGGCTCGCCGAGATCAGTCTGCCCGATCTGCAGCCCGGCTCGTCGATCATGCCGGGCAAGGTCAATCCGGTCATCCCGGAGGCCGTGCTGATGGTCGCGGCCCAGGTCACGGGCAACGACGCCACGGTCGCCGCCGCCGGAGCGGCCGGCAACTTCGAGCTCAACGTGATGCTTCCGGTGATCGCGAAGAACCTGCTGGAGTCGGTGCGGCTGCTCACCAACGCCTCCCGGCTGCTCGCCGACCGCACGGTCGACGGCATCACGGCGGACGTGGAGCGGGCGCGTCGGTACGCGGAGTCCTCGCCGTCGGTCGTGACCCCGCTGAACAAGTACATCGGTTACGAGGAAGCGGCGAAGGTCGCCAAGAAGTCCCTGGCCGACGGCACGACGATCCGGGAGACGGTGCTGGCCGGAGGGTACGTGGAGCGCGGCGACCTGACCACGGAACAGCTCGACGAGGCCTTGGACGTGTTGCGTATGACCCGGCCTTGACGCGTAACGCGCCGCGCCGGCGTGTGCGTCCCTAAGATCTCTTCATGACAGCGACGGAAGCGGGTACGGGAGCAGGCACCGGGGCGGGTGCGGGGGACGGCGTGCGCTGGTCACCGGGGGACCGGATCCTCTGGCGCTACAGGGCCAACGGAACGCCCGGCGACGGCGACGGCCAGGCGGTGCACATCTGCCGCCCGGTCACCGTCGTCCAGGACACCGACGAACTGCTGGCGGTGTGGATGGCCTCCGGCACGGAGTGCGTACGGCCGGTGCTCGCCGACGGCACCCAGGTGCACGCCGAACCGCTCGCCACCCGTTACACGCGCCCGCGCACGACCGTGCGCTCCCGGTGGTTCGGCTCGGGCGTGCTGAAGCTCGCCCGCCCCGGTGACCCCTGGTCGGTGTGGCTGTTCTGGGACCGCGGCTGGCTCTTCCGCAACTGGTACGTCAACCTCGAGGAGCCGCGGTCACGCTGGGCCGGCGGGGTCGATTCGCAGGACCACTTCCTCGACATCTCGGTCCGCCCCGACCACAGCTGGGAGTGGCTCGACGAGGACGAGTTCGCGCAGGCGCAGCGGGTCGGGCTGATGGACCGGGCCACCGCCCGGCGGGTTCGCGCGGCGGGGCTGGCGGCCGTCGAGGTGATCGAACGCTGGGGCGCTCCGTTCAGTGACGGCTGGGAGCACTGGCGGCCCGACTCGCGGTGGCCGGTCCCCCCGCTGCCCGATGACTGGGACCGCACCCCTGCCCCCACGCCGTCGTGAGACCCTTGATGCACCCCAGGGGGGCAACCGTAGGATCGCCTTCCATGAACCGCTCCGCCGGACGCATGTGCCACAACCGGCGTGGCCGGCACAGGGCCTGACCACAAGTCACCGCACGCGTCGCATGAGTCACACGGTCCACGGAGCCGGGTGCACCGTGCGGTCGCACGACCACTTCGAGGGGGTGGAGACGTGCTCGCTGACCGCTGCCCGGCCACCGGAAGACCTCATACCGGCCCCTCCGGCGGCCGTACGGTTTCGGCCCGTTTTCCGAGGGCATCCGGTGACAGCCGTTGTTCTCACCGCTGTTGCCGGGGCACAGTGGCGCCCCACGAGGTGATTGCCTCATACAACCGGCCCGGACGGACGGAATCCCACGCGTGACGGAGCATCCCACCTCCCACGAAGGCCGGCAGCCCCTGGCCGCCCGGCATCAGGAACGCGCCCGGCCCCGGCAGCAGGAGGCCCAGCCGGGCGCCGCTGCCACCGCCGCGATCCCCGGCCCCTCCCCGGTGCCGCACGCGGCGAAGGCCCCCGCGCCCGATTCCGTACCGAATCCGGTGCCCGGCGCGGACGCGGCAGGACCGGTGGCCGACACCCAGACGGTCACCCGCCGCGAAGGGGACCGGCTGCGTTTCGTCGGCGCGGCCACCCGCCGGATCGCGCGCGGCATCGACCTGGACGAGATCGTGCTGGGCCTGTGCCGGGCGAGCGTACCCACGTTCTCGGACGCCATACTCGTCTACCTCCGCGACCCGCTCCCGGTGGGCGACGAGCGGCCCGTCAACCCCTTCGTGCTGCGGCTGCGGCGCACCGACAGGCTGCGGCTGGCCGACGAGGAGAGCGAGAGCGGCCCGGAGGGCGAGCGGCTGCGGCTGCCCGTCACCGACGCCCAGGCCGGGCTGCTGCCCGCAGCCGAGCTGTGCGAGATCCGGGCGGGCGGCGCGCTCGCCGAGGTGTTGCGCGGAGTGCGGCCCGTCTTCGGGGACTCCGCGGCGGCCCGTGTCGCCCTGCCCGAGCTCCTGGGGGCCGGCCGGACCGTGCCGACCGGGCACCGCGCGATCCTGGCCCCGTTGCGCGGCCGTCGCCGGGTGATCGGTGCCGCCGTCTTCCTGCGCGGCACGGACCGTCCCCCGTTCGAGGCCGACGACCTCCTGGTCGCGGCCCAGCTGGCCACGCACACCGCGCTCGGCATCGACAAGGCCGTGCTGTACGGCCGCGAGGCGTACATCGCCGACGAGCTCCAGCGCACCATGCTGCCCGACTCGCTGCCCCAGCCGACGGGCGTGCGTCTGGCCTCGCGCTACCTCCCGGCTGCCGAGACTGCCCGGGTCGGCGGCGACTGGTACGACGCGATCCCGCTTCCCGGCAGCAGGGTCGCCCTGGTCGTCGGCGACGTGATGGGACACTCCATGACGTCCGCGGCGATCATGGGCCAGCTGCGCACCACCGCGCAGACCCTCGCCGGGCTCGACCTGCCCCCGCAGGAGGTCCTGCACCATCTGGACGAGCAGGCGCAGCGGCTCGGCAGCGACCGCATGGCGACCTGCCTCTACGCGGTCTACGACCCCGTCGCCCACCGCATCACCATCGCCAACGCGGGTCACCCGCCGCCCGTGCTGCTCCACCTGGGCGGACGGGCCGAGGTGCTGCGGGTGCCGCCGGGTGCGCCGATCGGTGTCGGAGGGGTCGACTTCGAGGCGGTCGAGCTGGACGCGCCGGCCGGAGCGACGCTGCTGCTGTACACGGACGGCCTGGTGGAGTCCCGGATGCGGGACGTCTGGACGGGCATCGAGATCCTGCGGGAGCGGCTCGCCGCCACCGCCCAGCTGACCGGGCCGGACCATTCGCCGCCGCTGGAGGCGCTCTGCGACGACGTGCTGGACATGCTCGGCCCCGGCGACCGGGACGACGACATCGCCCTGCTGGCCGCCCGCTTCGACGGAATCGCGCCGAGCGATGTCGCGTACTGGTTCCTGGAGCCGGAGGACGCGGCACCCGGCCGGGCCCGCAGGCTGGCCCGCAGGGCCCTGAGCCGGTGGGGCCTGGACGACCTCTCGGACGAGGTGGAGCTCCTGGTCAGCGAGGTGGTCACCAACGCCGTGCGCTACGCGGAGCGGCCGGTGACACTGCGGCTGCTGCGTACGGACATCCTGCGCTGCGAAGTCGGAGACGACTCCCCGCAGCTGCCCCGGCAGCGGCGTGCACGGGAGACGGACGAGGGCGGACGCGGACTCTTCCTGGTCAACCGGCTGGCACGGCGGTGGGGAGCGACCCGGCTGTCGACGGGCAAGGTGGTCTGGTTCGAGATGACCGTGCCCGGCTCCTGAGACACCCGCGCCTCCGGGGTGGCGAGCGGCTGCGCATGCTGTGCGGTGTTGCTCGGGCCCTCTGCTGCCGGCTGCGCTGAAGGTCCACCGCCGGCGATGACGGTGCCGTGAAGACGTCTTGTGGGTGTCAGGGTGTCAGCATGCCTCTCGGCGGCGTGTGGTGCCCGACAGCCGGCGGTCCGGCATGACTCAGTCGCAACGGCATGCGCGAGATCCGCCCCGGGCTGCTCGGAAGCCGACCCGACCGGCGCCTCGTCGGCACACCGACGGTCCTCGGGTCGGCCTTCGGAGTGGATGGCACGCCGCGACACGCCACCTGTGACCAAACGCACACGGTGTGCGCAGCACCTTCACCCCTTCCTCGCTGCCGACACCCCATCAGCGCGGCGCCACAGCGCACATCGGCTGGATATCGCCCCTCACTCCTGGCCCAGATCTACGCAGTAAGCACCCCCGATCCCCGCACGGCGTCGCGCACTTGCCCCGACGCCCCCCTCAAGATCAATGGATCGAGGCAGAAACATCTGCCTGCCCGATCGACCGAACATCGCCTCCTCATCAAAGGTATGAAGCAACAAAGACTCAGCGGAACGCCCGATGGTGATCGATTCGCTCACAGAACCCGACGAATCCACCGCCATGTCGCTCATCGTGGCGCTCTGAGGGCCACCCACAGGAAGCCCCTGGCAGGCAAAAGGGCTTCTCAACGGCGCCTCGGCTGACCTAGGTTCATCGATGGCACGGGAGTCCGGCGCAGGCCGACTCGTGCATGGGGGAAAATTGCCGCACTTCCGGGGGGCCTTGAGGCATGAGCACGGACCAAGGTGACCATTTCGGCGACCGCGAGGACGTCGCCGAGTGCCGCGCCTCGCCGCAGTCCGGCGCCCGCGCTCCCCGTGTATTGGACCGCCCTTCACCTGCGGCCGGCTTGCCGGCACATCTCGTAGCGCCATCCGAACCCCGCCCGAGAGACGCCGCGTCGACTCCACCCTCAGCCCGGCCGGACCACATCGGCTGACTGCCCGCGCGCCCGCTCCCGTGACCGAGCGACGCTTCGGCCCATTCCAGCACCACGCTCGGCGCCGTACGCCCCGGAATGCGCCACATCCCGTTACCGGCCGTTTCCGGGCTGCGCCGGAACAACACACCCAACTATCCCCCTCAGTCCCGTTCTCACGTCCGCAGAAAAGGAATCACATGGCTGACGAACTGGTGCTTCGCGCCCAGAGATTCATCAACACCACGTACGGTAACGGAGCCACTCTCGGCATCTCGAAACTGGTCGAGAACGGTCAGACGAGCTGGACCGTCATGTATGCCCTCACCCGTGCGCTGCAGTACGAGATGGGCCTCAGCTCGCTTTCCAACAACTTCGGTGCCGGCACTCTCGCGGCGATAGCCGAGAAATACGGCAAGCTCGACGCGAATACGATTCCCTCGGCGAACTTCTGCCGGATCATCCAGTCCGCCCTGTACTGCAAGGGTTATGACGGAGGTGAAATCGACGGCAAATACAACTCCCGCGTCCAGGCGGCAGTGGAGAAGCTGCATCAGAACATGGGTGTGAGCGTGACTTACCCGGGCAGCGCTCTGTGGCCCAAGACGGTCAAGGGGCTGTTCAACATGGACGCCTACGTGACGGTCAATTCCGGGTCGGACACCATCCGCTCCATCCAGCAATGGCTGAACGGCCAGTACGTCCTGCGCAAGGACTTCTACATCATCCCCTGCGACGGCCACCACTCCCGTGACGTCGCCAAGTCCATGCTGTACGCCATCCAGTACGAACTGGGCATGGCCGACGGCACGGCGAACGGAGTCTTCGGACCCGGAACGCAATCCGGGCTGAAGAGTCACACGCTGGCCACCGGCAGCTCCGGGGTATGGGTCCGGCTCTTCACCGCGGGCATGGTGCTGAACAAGCGCCCGGTGGCCTTCTCGTCCTCGTTCACCTCCTCGCTGGCGTCGGCCGTCAGCACCTTCCAGTCCTTCATGAAACTCGCCGTCAACGGGCAGGCCGACTTCCGCACTTGGTCCTCTCTCCTGGTCTCCTACGGCGACCAGACCCGCCAGGGCGAGGCCTGCGACGGCGTCACCAAGATCACCCCGGCCCGCGCGCAGGCCCTGAAGAGCGCCGGATACAAGTACATCGGCCGCTATCTGTACAACCCCTCCACCACCGACCTGCCGGAGAAGGAGATTCAGCCCGGAGAGCTCGCCACGATCGAGGAGTACGGGCTTCGCTGTTTCCCGATCTACCAGACCTGGGCGCGCTCGGTCGACTACTACAGCCCCGCCCAGGGCGTCACCGACTGCATGAACGCCGCATACAAGGCCGAGGAGCACGGGTTCAAGCCGGGCAGCCGGATCTACTTCGCGGTCGACTACGACGCGATGGACGAGGAGGTGACCTCGCACATCCTTCCCTACTTCCGCAAGGTCAAGGAGCAGATGGACGCGCTGGGGAGCCCTTACAAGATCGGGGTCTACGGCCCCAGAAACGCGTGCTCCCGGATCTCCGAAGCCGGCTACGCGGGCACCAGTTTCGTGTCCAACATGTCCTCCGGCTTCTCCGGGAACCTGGGCTACGCGATGCCGGAGAACTGGGCCTTCGACCAGATCGTCACCAAGTGGGTCGGCTCCGGGGACGGCCGGATCGAGATCGACAACAACATCGCCTCAGGACGCGACACCGGCCAGGGGTCCTTCTATCCCCCTCCTGCCGAGAAACTCGACATCGGCTTCGACATCTCCTACTGGGACGACCTGCTGACAGAGGTCGAGACCTACATGACGTCGATCGGCAAGCCCGGCAGCACCGGGTACGTCTACACCCTGCAGGAGTGCCTCGAGACGATAATGAGCTTCGACGCCGCCATCTCGTCGGCCTCCCGACGGTGGCGCATGCGCAAAGCACTCATCCAGACCTCCGCCTTCTGGGAGTTCTGCCACTACAGCTACGCGGACATCGCCCAGGACGCCGGGGTGGTCTGGTACCACACCGACCTCATCCCGGACTGGGGCAAGGACCTGCCGGGCGTCAGCCGGCTCGTCGACAGCAGCACGGGCGTCGCCAAGATTTCGGGGCGTACCTGCATCCTCTCCCGCAACAACGCCATCCGTGCCGGTCTCATCGAGGGCGAGACCATGGACTCCGCGGCCGACGGAGACCGGTGGACGATGTGGCAGAAGTGCAACCAGGACAACCTCTTCAACCTGAACACGGTGCCGATCCTGCACATCTGGGGAGCGGACGGAAAGAGCGGCGACGTCAAGGAGGAAACTCCGATGCGCCGGCCCGCCCTCGACTACAGCAGCGGGGAGACCCTCGAGATCCTGCGCAGGTACCAGGGGTCCGGCGACGAGGCCGTGGCCCACGCCAAGCTGCGGTTGCCGCTCTACGAGATCTTCGAGAAGTTCAACCGCATCAGCCGCGGCGGCTGACACGTCATGGTGATGGCATCCGACCCCTGGCAGGGGCACGACTTCGCGGTGCTGTTCACCGTCCTGATCGCCGGTGCGCCGACCGCCCTGGGCCTGACCGCCTTCCTGTTCTCCAGGTTCACGCGCCGGGCCCGCCGGCGGCGTACAGCCCCCGCTGTGTGGCGGGACCTGGGTCTGACGACGGCCGTGCTGGGGCTCTCCCTGTACATGTGGGGCTGCCTCCATGTCCTCTTCCTCGATCAACAGGACCAGGCCATGGAGTGCGAACAGCACCGCCCCGAAGGAACGCCGACCCTGGTCGGCCGAAGAGGCGACTTCGTCCCGCTCCGCCTCGTGTGCGAAGCGTCCGACGGTCGCGACTACACCGTCGTCATCCCTGACTACATCAATCCGTCCATCGCCGTCCTGCTGCTGCTGGCGCTCGTCTGCGCCGCCGTCTCCACCCTTCTCCACCTCAAACAGCGCACGACCGCACGCGAGAAAGGCTGACCTGTTGAGCCCCACCCCGATCCACCGCAGACACGTACTCACCACGGCTGTCGGCGTCACAACCGCGGTGAGCCTCACCTCGACCGGACTGCTGGCCACGCCCGCCGCCGCGGCGCCCCGGCCCCAGCCCCTCCGGAACGACGAGCTGAAGGCGGCGCTGCGCCGCGTCGAAGCCCGGCGCCGCCGCCTGCTCACAGACCGGCCGTCGGCCGGCGGGTGGGAGATGCAGAAGGCCGTCGACGACGGCGGAGACATCGTGACCCGTGACATCGCGGGTACAGGTCTGAAGATCTCCGTACGCATGGGGGACGTGCAGACGGTCCTGCTCCACGTGGTCCGCCGCTTCCACTACGAGGTCGACGCCCTCGGCCTCCAGGGCGAGCCTGACCCTGTGCAGGGCTGGGTGCCTCCTTCCGCAGTCCGTGACAGCAGCCTCCCGGAGTCGAACCAGGCGTCCGGAACGGCCGTCGTGATCCGGCCGGGTTCCTATCCGCCCGGCGCCCGCGGGGGCTTCGACTCGTGGCAGCGGGTCACGATCCGGGACATCGTCGCGGACACCGAAGGCGTCGTGCGCTGGGGCGGCGAGGACCACCGCCCCTACGAAGGTCTGTTCTACCTCACCGTGAAGCCCGATGACGCCCGTCTGCGGCGGGTCTCCACCAAGATCCGGACCTGGGGCGAGACCCCGGGTGCGGGTGCCGGGGCCGTACCCGACGTGACGGACTCGTCCCGACGCCGACGGGCCGCCCGCTACAGCTGACGCGGACATACGCCGGCCCGGAGTCGTTGCTCCGGGCCGGCGTACGTCCTCTCGCGAAGGCGTTGCAAAGCCGCGCTGGACCAGGGCGACAACGGCGCGCTGACACCTTGACGCCGTCCTCGGGCGGTGCGCGATCCAGGCAAGATCTTGCTGGACGTTGCCCTCGCGGTCGCGCTGGGCGGGGACTGCCTCGCGGATGTCGCCATGCTGCGGGCCGAGCCGGCCGTGTTCGGTCCGGTGGCCTCCGACCCGACGGTCTCCTGTCCCATCGACACCCTCGCGGTGGCCGGGCCGAAGGCCCTGCACGCGATTCGGGCCGCGCAGGAAAAGCAGGGTGCTACCGCGACCTGGAAGAAGACCTTCGGACAACATCCGCTGATGGCCTTCGTCGATCACGGAAGCGGTGGCAGGGGGAGCCGGTGGCCCGGCCTGCTCCGGCCGGTCAGAGGAATCCTGCGCCAAAGCCGCCGTCGGCACGACCATGACGATCGCCGACGGCGGCTACCCCGGTACCGAGCTCGTCATGCCCCACCCCGTAGGCGGACCCTCTCCGCGCTCATCTCCCTATTGATCGATCTCGCTGCCCGGGCGCTCGCCCGGCGGCTCTTCCTCGTCCTCGGGGTCCTTCGTGGTGCTGGGCGTCCCGCTCGGCGTCCAGGAGGGGCTCTCGCTCGGCGTCTCGGCCGACGGGGACTCCTCGCTCGGCGTCTCGCTCGGCGAGGCGGAGGGCGACTCCGACTCCTTGGACGGGGTCTCCGACGGCTCCGGGGTCTCCGACGGTGTCGCCGGAGGGGTGGTCTCGGTCACCGCCGTCTCACCGCGCTCCACCCCCCGCAGGTCGAAGGTGGCGTCCGAGCCGCCCCCGAGCGCGCCCAGGGTGTAGTCCGCCCAGATCCTCGCGGGGAACCCGCCGCCGTTGGCCCGGCCGGAGTTGGCCGTGCCGGTGAGACTGACCTGGCCGCCCCCGTCCGCGGTGGACTCGCCGAAGAGGGCCACAGCCGTGGTGAGCTCCGGGGTGTAGGCCGTGAACCACGCCGCCTTGTTGTTCTCGGAGGTACCGGTCTTGCCCGCGGCGTCGTACGCGGAGGTGTCGGCCTCGCGGCCGGAGCCGATGTCGACGACCTCGGTCAGCGCGTCCGTCACGGTGTCGGCGGAGGCCCGGCTGATCACCTGTCCGCCCACACCGTCGACGGGCTCCATGGTGCGGTCGCGGTGCTCGGCGGTCTTGACGATGGTCGGGGTGACCTTCTTGCCGTGGTTGTCGAGCGTGGCGTACACCCCGGCCATGTCCCACGTCGAGGCGTTCATGGTCCCCAGGGTCAGCGAGGGCGTCTCGGGGAAGTTCTTGTCCGGTACGCCCATGGCCAGCGCGGTCTTCTTCACCGCGGCGGGGCCGACGTCCACGACCATCTGCGCGAAGACGGAGTTGATGGACTTGTCCATCGCCGTCCGTACGGTCGGGTCGTCGTAGCTGATGTCGTCCTCGTTCTGCGGGCTGAACGGGATGTCGCTGCCGACCACGGGGCGCTTGCTGGTGCCGTCGTAGACCGTGTCCAGGCCGATCAGGTCGCCGTCCTGGGTGGTCGACCCGTTCTCCAGCGCGGAGGCCAGCACCAGGGGCTTGAAGGTGGAGGCCGGCTGGTAGTCCCGCCTGGTGGCGTTGGAGATGTAGTGCTCGGTGGCGCCGACACCGCCGTACAGCGCGACGACCTTGCCGGTCTTCGGATCCACCGAGGTGGCGCCGGCCTGGACAGTCGCGTCGACCTTGCTGTTCTTCCGGTCCAGCTGGCTCTCCAGCTCACGGTCGACCGACTTCACGAGCTGCTTCTGCTTCTTCTTGTCGATGTTGAGGGTGACCGTCCAGCCGCCGGCGTCCAGCATCTCGTCGGTGATGCCCTGCCGCTTCATCTCGTCGTTCGCCGCCTCGACGAGGTAGCCGGTCTGGCCCTCCATGCCGGGCGCCGCCTTGGGCGAGTCGGGGACGGGGAAGGTCATCTTGTCCCGCTCGGTCTGGTCGAGCCAGCCCTCGTCGACCATGTTGTCCAGGGTGTAGCCCCAGCGTTCCTTGACCAGCTTCTTGCCGGACGGCGTGGCGTTCGCCCAGTCGTACTGGCTGGGGGCCTGGAGCAGCGCCGCGAGATAGGCGCCCTGGGACGTGTCGAGGTCCTTGGCGTCGACGCCGTAGTAGGCCTGTGCCGCCGCCTGGATGCCGCTCGCGCCGCGCCCGTAGTAGACCGTGTTGAGGTACCCGGCGAGGATGTCGTCCTTCTTCGTGCTCCGGTCGACCTTGAGCGATATCACCAGCTCCTTGAGCTTGCGGGTGACCGTCTGCTCCTGCGTGAGGTAGTAGTTCTTCACGTACTGCTGGGTGATCGTCGAGCCACCCTGCTTGCCCTTGCCGGAGAGCGTGTTGAGCACGCCGCGCGCCGTGCCCTTCAGGTCGACGCCCTGGTCGCGGTAGAAGGACTTGTTCTCGGCGGCGACGAAGGCGTGCTGGACGCTCTTGGGCACGACGCCGAGATCGACTATCTCCCGGTTGACCTCGGAGTTGCTGCGGGCCAGGAGCGTGCCGTCGCTGTACTTGTAGACGTTGCTCTGCTTCTGGGCCTGGGCGTTGGCCGCGGGCACGTCGACGTACGCGTAGAGCGCCGCGAAGGCACCCAACCCGAGCAGGCAGAGCCCGAAGAACGTGCCCAGAATCCTGCGCCAGGTGAAGAGCCGGCGTGTACCGCCGCTCCCGGCCCGGCGCGCTTCCCGCCCCTGGGCTCGCCGCGCGTCTGCTCGACCCATCGCTGTGGTGCTCCTGTTCTTCTGCTCGTAACCGCTCCGGTCAGACCTGCCAGCTAACACTGAAAGCCCGGACAAAAGGCAAGCGATCCGGTCTTTTCCGGGCGTGAGAATCAGCACCCGCCCTCCAAGGAACCGACTCCCGAGGGATGCGCAAGGTTGCGAATCGCGTTAATGTGTAATCACATTGCTAGCGCGGCGCTATGCCGCACGAAACGGGGGACCCATGTCCGCACCGCACGACCTTCCCGGCCCCACCGGCCCAGGCGCCGACCTGACACCGGACGCCCCCGAGATGCCCGCACCCCAGGTCAGGGAGTCGACCGCCCATTCCATCCCCGGCGGACTGGGACTCCTGCTGACCGTCGCCGGGGTGCTCCTCGGCGTGGCCCTGGTCATCGTCGGCGCCGTCCTCGGATCCAACGGCCACAACGGCGTCGGCATCCCGCTCGTCGTCCTCGGGCTGCTCCTGGTCGTCACCTCGTTCTTCTGCATGAGCGGTGTGAAGATGGTCGCCCCGGGCGAGGCCCGGGTCATCCAGCTCTTCGGCCGCTACGTCGGCACGATCCGCGCGGACGGCCTGCGCTGGATCAACCCGCTGACCTCCAGCCGCAAGATCTCCACCCGGGTGCGGAACCACGAGACGGCCGTCCTCAAGGTCAACGACGCGTACGGCAACCCGATCGAGCTCGCGGCGATCGTCGTCTGGAAGGTCGAGGACACCGCGCAGGCGCTCTTCGAGGTCGACGACTTCCTGGAGTTCGTCGCCACCCAGACCGAGGCGGCCGTCAGGCACATCGCGATCGAGTACCCGTACGACGCCCACGAGGAGGGCGGCCTCTCGCTGCGGGGCAACGCGGAGGAGATCACCGAGAAGCTCGCGGTCGAACTCACCGCCCGCGTGCAGGCGGCCGGCGTACGCATCATCGAGTCCCGCTTCAGCCACCTCGCGTACGCCCCCGAGATCGCCTCGGCGATGCTCCAGCGGCAGCAGGCGGGCGCGGTCGTCGCGGCCCGCCAGCAGATCGTCGAGGGCGCGGTGGGCATGGTCGAGATGGCGCTGACCCGGATCGCGGAGCAGGACATCGTCGAGCTCGACCCGGAGCGCAAGGCCGCGATGGTCAGCAACCTGATGGTGGTGCTGTGCGGTGACCGTGCGGTGCAGCCGGTCCTGAACACGGGCACGCTCTACCAGTGACCGGCGACGCGGCCCCTCCGCCCGGACGGCCGGCCCGGCGCGGCCCCGCCCGCAAGCAGATGCTGCTGCGGCTGGATCCCGCGGTGCACGACGCACTGGCCCGCTGGGCCTCGGACGAGCTGCGCAGCGCGAACGCGCAGATCGAGTTCCTGCTGCGGCGGGCGCTGGCGGAGGCGGGCCGCCTGCCGGGCGGCGCGGCCCCGATCCCCCGCCGCGGCCGGCCCCCGAAGGCCGGGCCGCCGGAGCCGCCCGAACCGGAGGGGTGACCCCGGCCGGGGCCGCCTCGACCGCCGGAGGGACCCGATCCCGCGCCCGGCGCCATCCGGTGCGGGGCCGCACCCCGAGCCCCACCGGCGGTCGAGGCCCAGGACTCGTATACATGCGAGGTATACACACCGTGTACAGTGCGGCGCATGTCAATCGGTCACACCCTCCTCGGGCTCCTGGAGTCCGGCCCCCGCCACGGCTACGACCTCAAGCGCGCCTTCGACGAGAAGTTCGGCCACGACCGGCCCCTGCACTACGGCCAGGTCTACGCGACCATGTCCCGCCTGCTGAAGAACGGGCTCGTCGAAGTCGACGGGGTGGAGACGGACGGCGGGCCCGAGCGCAAGCGGTACGCCATCACCGACGCCGGCATCACCGATGTCGCCGCCTGGCTGGCGCAGCCGGAGAAGCCTGAGCCGTATCTCCAGTCGACCCTGTACACGAAGGTCGTCCTCGCCCTGCTCACCGGCCGCGACGCCGCCGACCTCCTGGACGCCCAGCGCTCCGAGCATCTGCGCCTGATGCGCATCCTCACCGACCGCAAGCGCCAGGGCGACCTCGCCGACCAGCTGATCTGCGACCACGCCCTCTTCCACCTCGAAGCCGATCTGCGCTGGCTGGAACTCACCTCCGCCCGCCTCGGCCGGCTCGCCGAGGTGGTCGCTCCGTGACCCCCGCCGGCTCCCTGCTCGAAGCCCACGACCTCCGCAAGACCTACGGCCCGACCCCCGCGCTCGACGGCGCCTCGTTCTCCGTCCACCCCGGCGAGGTCGTCGCCGTCATGGGCCCGTCGGGCTCCGGCAAGTCCACCCTGCTGCACTGCCTCGCCGGGATCATCACCCCAGACTCGGGCACCGTCACCTACGGCGGCCGCGAGCTCTCCGCGATGTCCGACGCCGAGCGCAGCGCCCTGCGCCGCAGCGATTTCGGCTTCGTCTTCCAGTTCGGCCAGCTCGTCCCCGAGTTGACCTGCGTGGAGAACGTCGCCCTGCCCCTCCGGCTCAACGGCGTGAAGCGCAAGCAGGCGGAACGCACCGCGCTGGAGTGGATGGAGCGCCTCGAGGTCGAGGACCTCGCCGCCCAGCGCCCCGGCGAGGTGTCCGGCGGTCAGGGACAGCGCGTCGCCGTGGCCCGCGCCCTGGCCCCCTCCCCCAAGGTGGTCTTCGCGGACGAGCCGACCGGAGCGCTGGACTCCCTGAACGGCGAGCGGGTCATGGAACTGCTCACCGAATCCGCCCGGACCGCAGGAACGGCCGTCGTGCTCGTGACGCACGAGGCGCGCGTCGCCGCGTACGCCGACCGCGACGTCGTCGTACGCGACGGCCGGTCCCGCGACCCGGAGTACGCCGTATGACCTGGCTGCGTGACCTCGGCCTCGGCATACGCTTCGCGGCCGCCGGCGGCCGCGAGGGCTGGGCTCGGACCGCGCTCACCGCGGTCGGCGTGGGACTCGGCGTGGCGATGCTGCTGGTCGCCTCGTCCGTGCCGCACCTGCTGGAGCAGCGTTCCCTGCGCGACCAGGCACGGGAGGAAGCCGCGGTGTCGCGCACCGAGGGCGGCGTCCCGAAGTCGGAGACGACGGTCCTGCGGGCCGGTGCCGCGACCGTCTACCGCGGACGCGAGGTCGAGGGCTTCCTCATGCGTGCGGAGGGCTCCCGCCCGGCCCTCCCACCCGGCGTCACGGCCTTCCCGGCGCCGGGGGAGATGGCCGCCTCGCCCGCCCTCCGGGACCTGCTGGCGTCCCCCGAGGGCGGGCTCCTCAAGGAGCGCCTGCCCTACGGGATCACCGCGACCATCGCCGACGAGGGACTGCGCTCCCCCGGCGAGCTGTACTTCTACGCGGGCAGCGACTCACTGACCCCCGCCACCGGCGGACACCGGCTGGCCGCTTACGGCGACGACACCCCGGGCACACCGCTCACGCCCGTCCTGGTCGTCCTCGTCATCCTGATCTGCGTCGTACTGCTGGCGCCCGTCGCGATCTTCATCGCCACGGCCGTACGGTTCGGCGGCGACCGCCGTGACCGCCGGCTCGCAGCCCTGCGCCTGATCGGTACGGACATCCGGACGACCCGCCGGATCGCGGCGGGCGAGGCCCTGTTCGGTTCGCTGCTCGGGCTGCTGGCCGGGCTGGTGTTCTTCCTCGTGGGCCGCAGGTTCGTCGGTCACATCGAGGTGTGGAACCACAGCGCCTTCCCGTCCGACCTGACGCCAGCCGCTTGGCCGGCGGCGCTGATCGCCGTCGCGGTGCCTCTCTCCGCCGTGCTGGTCACGCTCGTCGCCATGCGCTCGGTGACTGCCGAGCCTCTGGGCGTCGTGCGCGGCTCGGGCATCCGCAGGCGCCGCCTCTGGTGGCGTGTGCTGGTACCGGCCCTGGGGCTGGCCGTCCTGGGGCTGACGGGCAGGGTGGACGAGTTCACGCCCGTCGACCCGTACCCGATCGCGGTCGGCGCCGTCCTGGTCCTCTTCGGGCTCGCGCTGCTGCTCCCCTGGCTGGTCGAAGCCTGCGTGAACCTTCTGCGCGGCGGCCCGCCGTCCTGGCAACTGGCCGTCCGCCGGCTCCAGCTGGACAGCGGGGCCGCCTCACGCGCGGTCAGCGGAATCGCCGTCGCGGTGGCGGGGGCCGTGGCCCTGCAGATGCTGTTCGCGGCGATGGGCGACGAGTTCAAGCAGATCACGGGGCAGGACCCGGCACGGGCGCAGTTCCACACCTATTCGGAGACGGTCGGCGGCGACGCCGCGACCCGGACCATCGAGGCCTTCCGGTCCACCGAGGGTGTGGAACGCGTCATCGGCACGGTCGAGACGTACGTGACCAGGCCGGGGAAGGTCGAGGAGGGCGAGATCACGCCCACCACCTCCCTCAGCATCGGGGACTGCGCCACCCTGAAGGAACTCGCCGAGATCGGTTCCTGCGAGGAGGGTGACGCCTTCGTCGTCCACCCCAGGAACAACAAGAGGATGAGCGACTGGATGGACGAAACGGCGCGCAAGGGCAAGGAGATCGAGCTCAACCCCACCATCGACTCGAACCCCGGCGCCAGGTCCGTGCGCTGGACCCTTCCCGCGGATGCCAGGACCGTCACCGCCGCCCCCGACCCCCTCGGCGAGGAACACTGGGGCATCATGGCGACGGTCGGAGCCGTGGACCCGCGCACACTGCCGGCCGCCCGTACCGTCGCGCAGATCAAGGTCGACGAGGACGTGAAGGACGTCGCGGAGCACGTACGGAACACGGCCGCCAGGATCGACCCGGCGATGCGGGTCGCCGCCCTCACCTCGGTGACGCGGGACCGTCAGTACGAGAGTGTGCAGACAGGCCTGCGGTTCGGCGCGGTGGCGACACTGATGCTCATCGCCGCGTCGATGCTGATCTCCCAGATGGAACAGCTCCGGGAACGGAGGAGGCTGCTCTCGGTCCTGGTCGCGTTCGGCACCAGGCGCGTCACCCTCGGCTGGTCGGTGCTCTGGCAGACCGCCGTGCCGGTGGTCATCAGCCTGCTGATCGCGACCGCGGGCGGCCTCGGGCTCGGCGCCGTCATGACCTGGATGCTGGCCAAGACGGTGACCCGGTGGTGGCTGTTCCTGCCGCTGGCGGGTGCGGGCGGGGCCCTCGTCGTGGCCGTGACCCTGCTGTCCCTGCCGCTGCTGTGGCGCCTGATGCGCCCGGACGGCCTGCGGACGGAGTGACACCGGAGGGGTGAGCGCGCCGGGGGCGCGCGCTCACCCCTCTTCGGGCACCCTCACCGGCAGCTCCGCCATCGCACCGCGCAGCGCGGTCGCGAGCTCCTCGAACTCCTCGTGCCGCGCCGAGCCCGTCCGTACCGCCAGCGCCACCCGCCGCGAGGGGGCCGGATCCGTGAAGTACCCGGTGGACAGCGCCTCGTTCCGCCCGGTCTCCACCGTCACCGCCGTACGCGGCAGGAGCGTCACCCCGAGCCCGCCCGCGACGAGCTGTACGAGTGTGGAGAGCCCGGCCGCGGTCGTCGTCACCGGCGCCCCCTGGGTACGTCCCGCCTCGCGGCAGATGTCCAGCGCCTGGTCGCGCAGGCAGTGGCCCTCGTCGAGCAGCAGCAACGGCAGGTCGCGCAGGGTCTCGCGCGGCAGACCGGTGCGTCCGGCGAACTGGTGCCCCTTCTCCATGACGAGCACGAAGTCCTCGTCGAACAGGGGCATTTCCGTGACGCCGGGCACCCCGAGCGGCACGGCGAGCAGCAGCAGGTCCAGGCGCCCGGCCGCCAGCCCGTCCAGCAGCGAGGAGGTCTGCTCCTCGTGCACCTGGAGATCCAGGTCCGGATAGCGCTCGTGGACCAGCCTGAGCACGGCCGGCAGGAGATACGGCGCGACCGTCGGGATCACGCCGAGCCTGAGTATCCCGGTGAACGGCGCGCGGACCGCCTCGGCCTCCTCCATCAGCTCGCCGACCGCCTCCAGCACCGCCCGGCTCCGCACCGCGAGGCGCTCCCCCGCGGGCGAGAGCAGCACCCTGCGCGTCGTACGCTCGATGAGCTGGACACCCAGTGCCACCTCCAGCGCGGACACCGCCCCGGAGAGCGCGGGCTGACTCATCCCGATTGCTGCCGCCGCGTCCCGGAAGTGCAGATGCTCCGCCACGGCCGTGAAAGCGCGCAGCTGCGAGAGGCTGGGCTGCTTGACCCTAATAGCCTGATTTACATACGCCACTGATAGGCACCTCCGATCATCCCGACCGAGTGTAGCTATTTCCGTGATCAATGCACTCTGTGCCAAGGTGGGGAACGTCCAACCCCCAGGAACGCCCTCAAAAGGGGATTTCCTACGCAGCAAGGAGTGCGCGTGCTCACTGTCGGTGACAAGTTCCCCGAGTTCGACCTGACCGCTTGCGTGTCGCTGGAGAGCGGCAAGGAGTTCGAGCAGATCAACCACAAGACCTACGAGGGTCAGTGGAAGGTCGTCTTCGCGTGGCCGAAGGACTTCACCTTCGTGTGCCCCACCGAGATCGCCGCCTTCGGCAAGCTGAACGACGAGTTCGCCGACCGTGACGCGCAGGTCCTCGGCTTCTCCGGCGACTCCGAGTTCGTGCACCACGCCTGGCGCAAGGACCACCCGGACCTGACCGACCTGCCCTTCCCGATGCTGGCCGACTCGAAGCACGAGCTCATGCGTGACCTCGGCATCGAGGGCGAGGACGGCTTCGCCCAGCGCGCCGTCTTCATCGTCGACCAGAACAACGAGATCCAGTTCACGATGGTGACCGCCGGCTCCGTGGGCCGTAACCCCAAGGAGGTCCTGCGGGTCCTCGACGCCCTGCAGACCGACGAGCTCTGCCCCTGCAACTGGACCAAGGGCGAGAACACCCTCGACCCGGTCGCGCTCCTCTCGGGCGAGTGAGCTGATACGACATGGCACTCGATGAACTGAAGTCGGCCATACCGGACTTCGCCAAGGACCTGAAGCTGAACCTCGGTTCGGTCATCGGCAACAGCGAGCTCCCCCAGCAGCAGCTGTGGGGCACCGTCCTGGCCTGCGCGATCGCCTCGCGCTCGCCGAAGGTGCTGCGCGAGCTGGAGCCGGAGGCCAAGGCCAACCTCTCCGCCGAGGCGTACACCGCGGCGAAGTCGGCCGCCGCCATCATGGCGATGAACAACGTCTTCTACCGCACCCGGCACCTGCTGTCGGACCCCGAGTACGGAAACCTCCGTGCGGGTCTGCGGATGAACGTCATCGGCAAGCCGGGCGTGGAGAAGGTCGACTTCGAGCTGTGGTCGCTCGCCGTCTCCGCGATCAACGGCTGCGGCCAGTGCCTCGACTCCCACGAGCAGGTGCTGCGCAAGGCCGGCGTGGACCGTGAGACCATTCAGGAAGCCGTCAAGATCGCTTCGGTGATCCAGGCGGTCGGCGTCACCCTCGAATCCGAGGCCGTGCTCGCCGAGCAGTAACCCGCAGTACCTTTGTACGAGAAGGGCCCCGTCGACGACCGACCGTCGACGGGGCCCTTCTTTCACGCCACCCCGGTGACGGGGCCCGGGGCGCGGGGCCGGACGTGGAAGGTCAGCCCTTCCGGACGTGGAACGTCAGCCCTTCCGGACTGCTCAGCCGGAGACTCGGCCGGCCGTCGTGATCACGCTCCCCGCGCGCCTCCCGGCCGTGGTCGAGAGCCAGGGCCGCGACGACGTCCAGGTCGTCGGCGACGATCGCGAGCTCCCACCGCGGGGCTGACGCCTCAGGCCCGTGGGCCGGCACGAAGCGGGTACGGTCCGGTGCCGTGCCGAGCATCGCCGCGTAGAAGTCCCTCGCCTGCCCGGGGTCCGTACAGGCGAGGATCATGTCCTCCGGGACGCCTGCCGCCGGGGACCACCGGTTGCTCTCGTCGGTCTGCCACAGGGAGAAGACGGCCCCGACGGGGTCGATGAGCGTCGCGATGCGGCCCTGGTCACCGGCGTCGAAGGGAGCGAGTACCAGGCGTGCGCCCGCCTCCAGGGCCCGGTCCGTGGCCGCGTCGACGTCCTCGACGGCGAGGTAGAAGGCGATGTGCGCGGGGAGCCCCGCCGGGTAGAGCGGGCCCGTCAGATCGCTGACGCCGCCTATACGGTGGCCGCCCGCGGAGACCTTGACCGCCTTTCGCCAGTCGTTCCCGTCCACGGCGAAGTCCCAGCCCAGCACCGCGGAGAAGAACGCCGCGGTACCGGGCGGGTCATGCGTCTTGAGGTCCATCCAGCAGAACTCGCCGCTCTCGCCGAGCTGACGCGGTGTCATCGCACTCCGTATCGGTCAGGCCGTCGGACGGCTGCCGCGGACACGGCCGCCCGCCCTGCCGGCACTCCGCCCCTACGGCTTCCCGTCGTCCGGCGAGCCGGCCCCGGTTCCGCCGTCGGCGCCGCCCTCGTCCGCCTCCACGGGGCCGGGACCGTCCGCGGGGAGGGGCTGGGGGGCGGGCGGTTCCGTCGGGGCCACGGAGATCGCCGTGGCCCCGTGGGGCCCTGGCCCGTGCAGCGCGGCCGCGTCCGGCCCGTAGGAGCGCAGATAGCCGACCACCGTGTTGGTCACCGCGACCAGGGGCACGGCGACGACCGCGCCGCCGATACCGGCGACCATGCCGCCCGCCGCGACCGAGAGCACCACGGCCAGCGGATGGACGCGTACGGCGCGGCCGAGGATGAAGGGCTGCAGGATGTGGCCCTCGATCTGCTGCACGGCCAGCACCACGATCAGCACCATCAAGGCGGTGAACACGCCATGGGTGACGAGCGCGACGACCACGGCGAGGGCTCCGGAGATCACCGCGCCGACCAGGGGGATGAAGGCGAAGAGGAAGATGAAGACGGCCAGCGGGACGGCCATCGGCACGTCCAGGAAGTAGATCCCGAGCCCGATGAAGATCGCGTCGATCAGGGCCACGATCACCGTGCCCCGGACGTAGGCGGTCAGTGTCCGCCAGGCGCGCGGCCCGGCGCCCGCGACGCCCGGCCGGGCCTGGGAGGGCACCAGCTTGAGCACCCAGTGCCAGATGCGCTTCCCGTCGTAGAGCAGGAAGAGCGTCGAGAACATCGCCAGCAGCAGCCCGGTGAGGACCTCCACCATCACCGTGACGCCCTGGAGCCCGGCGGAGGTGATCTCCTCGGTGTTGGTGCCGATGGTGTCGCTGAGGTTCTTGGCGATGTCGTTGATCTGCGACTCGGTGACATGGAACGGGCTGTCCAGGAGCCAGCGCTTCAGCTCGTCGATGCCGTCACGGACCCGGTCCGACAGGGTGTCCAGATTGTCCATCACCTGCCAGACGACGAACCAGCCGACGAGGCCCATGACGACGAAGCCGAGTACCGCCGTGACCGCGGTGGCCAGCCCTCGCGGCAGCCCGAGCCGCCTCAGCCGTACGACGGTCGGCTGGAGCATCGCGGTCACCAGCAGGGCGCCCACGAAGGCCAGGACGACCAGCTGCACGGCACTGATGATCCGCATGAGCACCCAGAGCGTGCCGGCCAGGACCAGCAGCCGCCAGCCCGCCTCGGCCGCGACGCGCATCCCCCAGGGGACGGCCGCCACCGGATCGGGTTTGGCGGCTACGGAAGGGGCGTAGGCGGGCGGGCGAGGCACCTGTTCGGCGACGGCCGTGGAGAGCGTCGACGAGGAGCCGCTCACGGCATCCGCCTCGGCACGACGCTCGTCCTCGGCGCGCCGCTCTTCCAGGCGCGCCCCGATCTCGGTCAGTTCGGCTCCCAGCCGACCGAGCCACCCCGGAAGTTTCGACATGGACTTTCCCTTTCCCCCATACGCCCCGCGCACGCCCCCGGAACTGTCCGGAAGACCGTACACGCGGAAGCCCCGCACCGTAGGACGGTGCGGGGCTTCCCGGAGTTGCGAGCGGAACCTCGCGAGGCTCTAGTACCAGTGGTTGGCCTGCCAGAACGACCAGGCGGCGCAGGGGCTGCCGTAGCGGTCGCTGTTCATGTAGCTGAGGCCCCACTTGATCTGGGTGGCCGGGTTGGTCTGCCAGTCGGCCCCCGCCGACGCCATCTTGGAGCCCGGCAGCGCCTGCATGATGCCGTAGGCACCGGAGGACGGGTTGGTCGCCTTGTAGTTCCAGCCCGACTCGCGCTCCACGATGTTGCTGAAGCACTGGAACTGGTCGGCCGGCATCATCGCGCGGGCCATCGCCTGGACGTCGGCCACGCTGTAGGAGCCCTGCGCCGAGAACGAGGAGGCGTCGCGGACGGAGGACCGGCTCGCACGCTCGGCCTCCTTCGCCTTCTCCTTGGCCTCGCGCTCCGCCTCCAGCTTGTCCTCGGCCGCCTGCTTCTTGGACTTGGCGTCCTTGGCGGCCTGGATGCGGGCCGTCTCCTCGGCCGACTTCTTCGCCGCCGCGTCGGCCGCGGACGCCTGAGCGTCGGCCTGCTGCGTCAGCGAAGCGGTCTGGACCTGGGCCTGCTGGCCCGCGGGGATGTCTGCGAGCAGCGTGGTGTCGGCTGCGGCCGCCTCGAAGTTGTTGTCGTCGACAGCGGGAGTGCCGCCCGACGAAACGCCTACGACGGCGCCTACGGTGGTGACCGCGGTGGCAGATGCCACGGCGAACCCCCGGACCGAGATCCGGCTCACACGGTGTCCTTCCAGCATCGCCCGCTTAGGTGACCTCGCGAGCGCAATCGTGCCCCTGACACTGGCCTCCCTACTGCTTGGGTCACGGGGAGGCACGGGCCCGGTGGGCGACTCCCTTGCGGAAGCGCCGCGTGGTGCTCGCGGGCGGCATACGGACGGCGATTGTTGAGTTGTGTGGTGCGTGGCGCCTCTGGAGGTGCCCAAGTGCCGTATGCGGGGCCTGACGGAAGCAAGACTCTGCCGGAAGGACACGGCGCGTTGCAATTCTGTGTTGCGTGTGAAAGCTCACACCTCGTTTGGCGCACAACTTTTTCGGAAATGACGGCGCAGCACAATGCCGCCCGGCTAAGCTCCTTGGCTCGCCGGGCGGCATCTATGGGGTGTTCCTGGTCAGATGTGGCCGTCCTCCAGCATTTCGGTCACCAGCGCGGCGATCGGCGAGCGCTCCGACCGGGTGAGCGTGACGTGCGCGAAGAGCGGATGCCCCTTCAGCTTCTCGACCACCGCGACGACTCCGTCGTACCGGCCGACCCTGAGGTTGTCCCGCTGTGCCACGTCATGGGTGAGCACCACTCGCGAGTTCGCCCCGATACGGGACAACACGGTCAGCAGGACGTTGCGTTCGAGGGACTGTGCCTCGTCCACGATCACGAACGCGTCGTGGAGCGAACGGCCCCGGATGTGGGTGAGCGGCAGGATCTCCAGCATCCCGCGCCCCAGCACCTCTTCGATGACCTCGCGCCCGGCGACCGCCGACAGCGTGTCGAAGACGGCCTGCGCCCAGGGGCTCATCTTCTCGGCCTCACTGCCGGGGAGATAGCCGAGCTCCTGCCCGCCGACCGCGTACAACGGCCGGAAGACCATCACCTTCTGGTGCTGACGGCGCTCCAGCACGGCTTCCAGGCCCGCGCAGAGGGCCAGTGCCGACTTGCCCGTACCCGCCCGGCCGCCCATGGACACGATGCCCACATCCGGGTCGAGGAGCAGGTCGAGCGCGATGCGCTGCTCGGCGCTGCGGCCGTGGATCCCGAAGGCCTCCCGGTCACCGCGTACGAGACGCACGTTGCCCTCGGCCGTGACCCTGCCCAGCGCCTTGCCCCGCTCGGACTGGAGGACCAGCCCGGTGTGCACCGGGTACTCGGCGGCCTCGGGGATGTAGAGGCTCTCCTCCCCGAACAGCAGATCGACCTGCTCCGCGGCGACGGGAAGCTCCGCCATGCCGGTCCAGCCGGAGTCCGTGACGGCCAGTTCGGCGCGGTACTCCTCGGCGAGGAGGCCGACCGAGGAGGCCTTGATCCGGAGCGGAAGGTCCTTGGAGACGACGGTGACGTCGTACCCCTCGGCCTGCAGATTGCGTGCGACCGCGAGAATCCGTGAGTCGTTGTCCCCCAGCCGGTAGCCGGCGGGCAGGACGCCGGGGTCGGAATGGTTCAGTTCGACACGGAGCGACCCGCCCAGATCCCCGAGCGGGATCGGGGCGTCCAGCCGGCCGTACCGGACACGGAAGTCGTCCAGCAGGCGCAGGGCCTGCCGGGCGAAGTACCCGAGCTCGGGGTGGTGCCTCTTGGCCTCCAGCTCCGTGACGACGACGATCGGCAGCACGACTTCGTGCTCGTCGAACCGGGTCACGGCTTTGGGGTCGGCCAGCAGGACGCTGGTGTCGAGAACATAGGTGCGCCTGTCGGGCATGCGGCGCTTAGTGCTGGTCACCACGGAAGGACGTACCCCCTCGGACGAGGTCGGGGAGTGCGACGGGCGTCGCGGAACTTCCCGAAGGGAGAGGACGGACCGGGTTCGGACCCTGTGCGCGGGCCGAACGCCGGCCCTCCGCGTCGGCCGCACGGAGTGCGGTCCTTCGTGTGCAAAGGGCCTCCCGGGCGAGCGGGCTGGGTGCCGCTCACTTGGCTGCGACGTCCGCCTGGTTGCTGACCGGACGTCGACCTGAGAGCTGTATTCCCTCGTGGACGCGAAGCCATGCCCCCGCCTGCGACAAGGTGCGTCCGGCCGGGCCTCCGGGGCCGCTCTCGTCCTTCGGCCGTCCGCCCGGTCGCGCCGCGTTTCTCAGGCCCCGTAGCGCCGGTGCCGCGCCGCGTAGTCACGCAGGGCGCGCAGGAAGTCGACCTTGCGGAAGGCCGGCCAGAAGACCTCGCAGAAGTAGTACTCCGAATGGGCGCTCTGCCAGAGCATGAAGCCCGACAGCCGCTGCTCCCCGCTGGTACGGATCACCAGGTCCGGGTCGGGCTGTCCGCGGGTGTAGAGGTGCTCGGAGATCAGGTCCGTGGAGACGACCTCGGCGAGTTCCTCGAAGGTCGTGCCCCGCGAGGAGTGTTCCAGGAGGAGGGAGCGGACCGCGTCCGCGATCTCCTGACGGCCGCCGTAGCCGACGGCGACGTTGACGATTATCCCGTCGACCCCCGCCGTGGCCTCCTCCGCCTCCTTGAGGACGGTCTGGGTCCGCGCCGGCAGGAGGTCGAGCGTGCCGACGTGGTGGACGCGCCACCGCCCGTCGGAAGCCAGCTGGCGCACCGTGTTCTCGATGATGCCGAGCAGCGGGATGAGCTCCGCCTCCGGCCGGTCGAAGTTGTCCGTGGAGAGCAGCCAGAGGGTGACGACCTCGACATCGGTCTCGCTGCACCAGCCGAGCAGCTCCGAGATCTTGTCCGCCCCGGCCTGGTGTCCCTGCACGGCCGAGCCGCCGGATGCCTTCGCCCACCGCCGGTTGCCGTCGAGGATGACTCCGATGTGCTTGGGCACCTGGTCGTGATCCAGGCGGCCTTCCACCCGGCGTGCGTAGAGCCCGTACACCAGGTCGCGCAAGTTCACTGAGTTCACCCTCTCGGTTCCGTACGGGCCCGAGGCCCGCCCTCCCCCTCGCCGGGGGTCCGGGGCCGCCCCCCGGGGGATCGCCGTGCGGTCCGCGCACCGCGCTTTCGCGCCGCGGACCGGCATGTCCCGAAGCCGCCACATTACTGCGGACGGGTCACAGGGGCCCAACCCGGTCTGTCACAACTCCGTGATAAGGAGTGAAACGTGACTGATTCCCTCTCCTACCTCGCCGACGAGTCGCGTTACGACTCCATGGAATACCGCCGGACCGGCCGCAGCGGGCTCAGGCTGCCGGCCGTCTCGCTCGGTCTCTGGCACAACTTCGGCGACGACCGCGCCCTGGGTTCCCAGCGGGCGATCCTGCGCCGCGCCTTCGATCTCGGCGTGACCCACTTCGACCTCGCCAACAACTACGGCCCGCCCCCGGGCTCCGCCGAACTGAACTTCGGCAAGCTCTTCCGCCAGGACTTCGCCCCGTACAGGGACGAGATCGTCGTCTCCACCAAGGCCGGCTACCGGATGCACCCCGGCCCGTACGGCGAGTGGGGATCCCGTAAGTACCTGCTGTCCTCGCTCGACGCCTCCCTGCGGCGGACGGGCCTCGATCACGTCGACATCTTCTACTCCCACCGCTTCGACCCCGCCACCCCGCTCGAGGAGACGATGGGTGCGCTCGCCTCCGCCGTGAACCGGGGCAAGGCGCTGTACGCGGGCGTGTCCTCCTACAACGCGGCGCAGACCGCCGAGGCGGCGCGGATCCTCCAGGACATGGGCGTACCCGCGCTGATCCACCAGCCGTCCTACTCGATGGTCAACCGCTGGATCGAGGGCGACGGGCTGCTGGACACCCTGGAGACGGCCGGCATGGGCTGCATCTCCTTCGCGCCGCTCGCCCAGGGGCTGCTCACCGGCAAGTACCTGGCGGGCATCCCCGAGGGTTCGCGGGCCAGCCAGGGCAAGTCCCTGGACCCGGATCTGCTGTCCGACGAGATGGTGCGGCGGCTGCGCGGGCTGAACGACATCGCGCGGGGCCGGGGGCAGTCCCTCGCGCAGCTGGCGCTCAACTGGGTCCTGCGCGACAGCCGTATGACCTCGGCCCTGATCGGGGCGTCGAGCGTGCGGCAGCTGGAGGAGAACGTGGCCGCGCTCGCCGCCCCCGCGCTGACGGCCGCCGAACTGAAGGAGATCGACACCTTCGCCGTGGACACCGCGCGCACCAACATCTGGGCTGACCGGGGCTGACACCGCCGCCCTGTCGCCGCCCGGTTCGTGTCCGTTTCCGGGACCGGACACGGAGCAACCGCCCGTGCCGCACACGGGCCGCATGTCAGGAACATCGTCCGGGCACAAAAAACGGGCCGGTCCGTGGGGGGGGTTACGGACCGGCCCGAGGGGGGGTTTCCACCATAACCCTTCGTAAGTGATGGTGGGTGCCACGCCACGGAATAATTACTCTCCGAATTCGCCGGACTGCGCTGCGGGCACGTCCGGGGCACCGCTCCGCCCGCACCGGGCACCTCATGCAGGACAGTTTCTGTCCTGCATGAGGCCTAGATTCGGCCCATGACGACACGATCCCGCAGCACGACCGTGAGCTGGTCCGAGGCGAACGCCCGGCGGCTGGACCGGCAGTCCCTCTCCGGAAGTGCCGCAGCCGCGGGTCACGCCGCCCATGACGTCACCGGTGGTGTCGCCGCGATGCTCGGGGCACACGCCCAGGTGCTGTCCGCCGCCGAGCTCTCGGTCGCCCTCCGCGCGCCGGGGGTGACACGTACAGATGTGCGTACGGCGCTGTGGACCGACCGAACCCTCGTCAAGACGTTCGGCCCGCGCGGCACCGTGCACCTGCTGCCCGCCGGGGAGCTGGCCATGTGGACCGGCGCCCTGTCGGCCGTGCCGGCGGGCAGCAGCCCGTTCCCCAAGGCCGCACGGATGACGCCGGACCAGGTGGAAGCGGTCGTGGCCGCGGTGGCCGACGCGCTCGCGGGTGCCGAGCTCACGATCGACGAGCTCTCCGACGAGGTGATCGGCCGCACCGGCCCCTGGGCGGGTGACCTTGTGATGCCCGCGTTCCAGGGGATGTGGCCCCGCTGGCGCCAGGTGCTGCATCTGGCCGGTCACCGGGGCGCCCTGTGCTACGGGCCTAACCGGGGCAGGAAGGCCACGTACACCAGTCCGGGAACCGTGCCGATGCCCGGCCCCGAGGCGACAGCCGCACTCGTCCGGCGCTACCTGAGGGCGTACGGGCCCGCCACGCCGGTCCACTTCGCCCAGTGGCTCTCGGCGCCGCGCGGCTGGGCCGGGCGGCTCTTCGAGGACCTGGCCGGGGCCGGCGAGATCGAGGAGGTGACGTTCGAGGACTGCGGGGCGGCCTGGGTGGCGGCGGGCGACACCCGGTTCCCGTCGGGGGCGCCGCGAGGTGTGCGGCTGCTCCCCTACTTCGACGCGTTCGCCATCGCCTCCCGGCCCCGTGAGCGGCTCTTCCACGGCGCGGCCTACGAGCGCGCGCTGGCCGGCGGCCAGGCGGGCAACTTCCCCGTGCTGCTGGTGGACGGGGCGGTCGCGGGCGTGTGGCACCAGCGCCGGTCGGGGAAGCGGATCGCGGTGACCGTGGAGCCGCTGCAGCCTCTCGACGCGGGGCGGACCCGGGCGCTGGAGGAGCAGGTGGAAGGGCTCGGCAAGGCGCTGGAGGGGACCCCTGAGCTGACGGTGGGAAAGGTGACCGTGGGCGGTCACGCGTGACGTGGGGGCGGGGAGGGGCGGCGGGGCAGGGCGAGGTCAGCAGGGCACGAAGCGGATCGTCACCGTGTCGCCGCCGATGACCACGAAGTCGCCGTTCTCGCACCGGAGCACCGCCTCGCGCACCTCGCCGTGCTCGTCGCGCCGTTCCTGGGTGCCGGTGACCGTCCAGGCCCCGCCGTAGGGAGGGGGCGGCAGGTGCCTCAGCTGCTCGAACTGCCACTGCCCCGCGGGCACGCACCAGTCGGGAAGACGGGGCCAGGCTCCGGAGGTGATGTTCAGCGTGTGGTCGGAGGCGCAGGTCAGCAGGACCGACTGCCCGCCCTCCAGCACGAATTCGACGGCTTCCGGCTCCCCCGCACGACCCTCGGGCCGGTAGAACAGGCCGTGGACCGCGGTGATCCGCGCCCCGGTGAGCCAGTCGGCCTTCCCATGGCGCGGCCTGCCGGCCGGCGGGCTGATCTCTCCGCCCGTCATTTCCCTTCCCACCGACATGACCTGCTCCTTCGTTGTGCGCTCAACTACTAGGGTCGCACTACTCATGGGTAGGACGGTGGGACAGGTGATGCCGTTGCATCCGCGGCCCGTGAGGCCGCCCTCAGCGTAGGCCCGCCGGCGGCTGTTCCGGCTTCCGTGCCTCGATCAGGAAGCGGGAGCTGTGGGCGACGAACGGACCCTTCTCCTCGATCTCCCGGTGGAGGCTGCGAAGTTGGGGCAGGTAGGCGCCGACGGTGAATCCCGGCACCATCCAGATGACCTTGCGCAGGAAGTAGACGACGGCTCCGATGTCGAGGAACTCGATGCGCAGCCGCTCGGCACGGAGGTCCGTCACCTCGAGCCCGGCGGCCTCCGCGTCGTCCCGCGCGCGCCGCGGATCCCGGGCGCCGCGCTCCTCGGGGGCCCGCGGACCGAGGAAGTACTCGACGAGTTCGAACACACTCTCCGGCCCGACCTGTTGGGAGAAGTACGTGCCTCCGGGAGCCAGCACCCGGGCGATCTCGTCCCACCAGGCCGTCACCGGATGCCGGCTGACGACCAGGTCGAAGGCGCGGTCGGCGAAGGGCAGCGGCGGTTCGTCGGAGTCCGCGACGACGGCGGCGCCGCGCGGGTGGAGCAGGGCTGTCGCGCGGGCGATGTTCGGCGGCCAGGACTCGGTGGCCACCGTGAGCGGTGCCAGCACGGGCGCGGAGGCGAGCACCTCCCCTCCGCCGGTCTGGATGTCGAGTGCGGCCCCGGCACGTGCCAGCTTGTCCGCCATGGCGCGCGCGTATCCCCATGAGGGGCGCTGCTCGGTGGCCCGTCCGTCGAGCCAGGAGAAGTCCCAGCCGTCCACGGAGACGGAGCCGGCCTCCGCGACGAGGGTGTCGAAGCGCGCGTCGGAGGCGTCGGAGGCGGAGGGGACGGAGGGTACGGACGATCCGGTCATACGGGAAGGGTGTCAGCAGGGCACGGCCCGGCGCGACCTCATATTCCGTACGTCAGTGCGCCGGGTGGAGTTCAGGCGGCGAGGCCGCCGAACACCAGGCCGAACAACGCTCCCGCGATCATGAACGGGCCGAACGGGATGCCCGTCTTGCGCCCGGCGCGTCGCACCAGCATCAGCCCCGCGCCGTACACCGCGCCGAACAGGAAGCCTGCGAAGCCGCCCGCGAAGAGCACCGCCCACCCGTACCAGCCGAGGGCCACGCCCAGCGCGAGCGCGAGCTTCACGTCACCGAAGCCCATGCCGTTCGGGTTGATCAGGAAGAGCAGGAAGTAGAAGCCGCCGAGCGCCACTCCGCCCAACAGGGCGGAGATCCAGGATCCACCGTGCCCGGGCAGCAGGGCCGCACCGCCGAGGAGCGCCGCCGCGGCACCGGCGAGGGGCAGCGTCAAGGTGTCGGGGAGCCGGTGGACGCGGCGGTCGATGACCGCGAGGAGGACGGCGACGGGGGTCAGCAACAGCCAGACGACGGCCTCGGGCCGGTTGCCGGTGGCGGCGGCGAGGGCCACGCAGGCGAGCACGGTGACCACCGGGGCGACGACGGAGGGGGCGTAACGGCCCCCTCCCTCCGGCGAGGGGGCCGCCGAAGGCGCCGCGCCCCCCGGGAGCGAGGGGACGGTCACGGCGCATGCCGCGCATCTGGTCGAACCCAGCCAGCCCCGGGCCAGCCCCGTGAGGGCGTGCCCGGCCGGGCAGGCGTCCCTCCAGGGCTCCTCGGGCTCGACGGAGAAGCGGTACGCGGCGCGCGGGAGCAGCAGTCCGGCGGCAGCGCCCCAGAGCGCGGCGACCGCAATCAGTGTGGCGTCCACGGACCCGACCCTAATCCGGCCCGCGCGGAGGGGTCTTGGGCCCTGGGGCCCACCTCCGGCCGTTCCGGGCCCACGCCCCGGCCGACGGGTCTACGGTCGGGTCCATGGGGAAATGGCGTGACGGCGGCGGAACACTGACGGTCGGGACGGACTCCGGGGCGCGGGAGGTGCCCCTGCGCATCGCCGCCTCCTACCGGGCGCGGGCCCGTGGGCTGCTCGGCGTGGACGGCGTGGACGGCGCGCTGCTGATCACGCCGTGCGGGAGCGTGCACACCTTCCGGATGCGGTTCACCATCGATGTGGCGTACCTGGACCGCGGGTTCAACGTCCTGGCGGTCCGCACCATGAAGCCCGGCCGGCTCGGCCTGCCCAGGCTCCGCGCCCGCCACGTGGTGGAGTCGGAGGCCGGGGCGATGGAGCGGTGGGGCCTTCGGCCCGGGACACGGGTGCGGGTCTCCGCACCCGTCACGGAAGTTTCGCCGCCTGCGCGGTGACGAGTGCGGCCGGGACCTCCGGTGTCGTCGCCGTCAGGAAGTCGGCCGCGTAGAAGGTGACGACCGTCGAGCCGGTCCGTACGAGGTGGAAGACGAGCGGGACCCTCGCGCCCTCCAGGCTGCCCGTCACCTGGTAGGCGAACGACTCCTGGCCGGCCTGGACCACGGGCAGCGTCTTGACCTCGGTGTAGGTGGACGGCCCGTCCTCACTCGTCGTACGGAACCCGTCGGCGCAGTTCCGTGCCGCGTCGCGGACCGAACGCAGCAGTTCCTCCGCCCCGCCCTTCGGGTGCGAGGTGAGGATCTCGGTGACGACCGTCTGGTCGTCCTTGCCCTCCTCCCGCGTGTCCGTCGCCGTGCGGAAGACGGTGGCGGCCGGGGCCGGTTCGGGCGAGCCGTTGATGATCGCGGTGATCGGCCGGCAGGCCTCGTCCTCGGGCTCCTCGGTGCCGCGTTCGTCGGTGCCCTCCAGGGGCGCGATCTCGAAGCCCGGCACCTCGTCCGTGGCGAGGACCACCTTCGCGAGCTCGGCCTCGGTGAGGGTCCTGCCGTTGCTGGTGGGTGTGGGGGCGGGAGCGGAACCGGCCCCGGGCGTGGCGGTGGGGCCCGATCCGGAGACCGGGGTCCGCGAGGCGGTGGCCTTCGCGCCGGCCCCCTTGTCCCCACCGTCGTCCGGTCCGCAGCCGGCGGCCGCCAGACAGAGGACGAGCGTGCTCGCCGTCACGAGAGTGGTACGTACCTTCATCGCTCACCGCTCCTGACCCGCCGTACACCGGACCGGCATGCTAACGACCGGGGGCGCCCCCGCGCATGGGCCCCTGGGCCCAGCTCACGGCGGCCCGGGCCCCAGCAGCGTCCACGCCCCGTACGCGGCGGAGCCCAGGGCCAGCACGGTGACGAACGCGCCCGTGCGCACCGTCGTACGCAGCCGTGCCAGCGCCACGGCCGGGGGCAGGAGCAGGGGGAAGGCGGGCATCATCAGGCGGGGCCGGGAGCCGAAGTAGCCGGAGCCGATGAGCGAGATCACGACGACCGCGATGCCGTACACCAGCACGGGGAGCGGCTGCCGCTGCCGCACGCACAGGTACACCAGCCACCCCAGCAGCCCGAGCGCGGCGCAGAGCCCGAGTGCGGCGGGAAGCGGCAGCCCGACGATGAACGCGGCCAGTGCCCGGCCCCCGTCGATGCTGTTGCCCCACTGCGCCTGGACGTCGAAGTACGCGAAGGGGCTGCCCTCCCGCACGGCGACGAACACCACGTAGGCCAGCCATCCCAGCGGCGCCAGGCAGACGCCCAGCAGCATGCGCGCGTTCCGGCGCGGCAGGCCCCGCCGGCCACCCGCGCGCCACTGCCGTACGAGGGCGACGGCCGCGGTGAGCGCGAGTGCCGCGATGAGCGCGGCGGCCGAGGGCCGCGTCAGCCCGGCGAGCACGCACAGCGCGCCCGCGGCGATCCAGCGGTCCCTGAGGACGGCGTACAGGGACCATGCGGCGAGCGCGGTGAACAGGGTCTCCGTGTACGCCATCGACTGTACGAACGCGGTCGGGTACGCGCCCCACAGCGCGGCCAGCACCACCCCGGTCCGCCGCCCGTACAGCCGGGCTCCGACGGCGAAGATCCCCCAGGCCGCGAGCAGCCCCGCCAGCCAGGCGACGGCGATCCCGGCGCCCTGCACGGTGAGCGGGGTGACCGCGGCGAGACCGCGTTCCAGGGCCGGCAGGAGCGGGAAGAACGCCAGGTCGGGATGGACACCGCCGTCGGGGAGGGTCACGGTGTAGCCGTAGCCGTCCTCGGCGATCCGCTGGTACCAGACGGAGTCCCAGCGTCCGCCCAGCAGGTGCAGAGCGTCCTTACCGGCGGCGGACGCGGACAGCCAGAAGACGAGTAGCCCGACGGCCCGGACCGCCGCGTAGGCGCCCAGCGCGGGGGCGGCTGCGGTGAGCAGGGCCATGGCGCGGTGCCGGGTGCTTCGGGATTCGGACGCCGCCGGTCGGGAGCGCGGCTGCTGATCGGGCATACGGCCGATTATGTCCGCCGCCGGGGAGGCCACCGGGCCGGGCCTCTCGGGAGGCAGAGGCGTACGGGGTCCGCGCCGGGCCCGTGGGGAAGCGGAGGTCTCCGGGGCTCCTCGCCGGGCCCGTCCATGACGCACGGGTCCGCACGGGGTCACCAAGCCAGGCCCGGCAGCAGCCCTCCTCCAGCCCGCAGTACCTCCGTGTGCGGCTCCTGCCGTGTGCCGAGCCCCCGGCCGACCAGCGGAGCGACCGTGCGGATCAGCTTCAGCTGCGCCGAACGCAGGATGCGTAACGTGGTGTCGTCGGCCCAGCCGGTCGTGGTGGACCACTCGTACCCCGAGCCGACCACCTCGCTCACGAAGGCCAGCTCCGTCGCCAGCAGGGCCCGCGCCCAGTCCATCGGCTCGAGCGCCCCCTTCTCCGCCAAGGCGCTCCGGATCGACATGCCGCGGCGGCTCAGGTCCTGGGCGCTGTCGAAGCCCATGGCCACGGCGAACTCCTCGGTGCAGCGGGCGGGGCCGCACCATTCCGTCAGCCCTTGCTGGAGGAGGCGGGACTCCTCGTCGGTCAGGGTCAGTTGCTCGGCCGTGGGCACGCGTCGTCACCTTCCGGTTGCGGCCCGGCCCGGCGCCGTGGGGGTGCGCCGGGACGGGCGTCGATCACCTGCAGCGCAGACGCTATTGACCCGGCGGGCCCGTCGTCTTGGGCCCAGGGGCCCAACTCGGGCCCCCAGCCGTCCCGTGCTCGACGGCCGCCCCGGCCGCCGGGACCGCTCCTCCGCCGTGGCGCCCGCTGATCCCGCGGAGCCCTCTGAGCCCGCTGATCCCGCGTCGCCCGCGGTTCGGCGGTGATGCGAAGCCTCCCCCGAAGCAGCCCCCCGGGGGCATGCCCGGCGGGCTCCGCTCCGGCCGCGTGCGGCCGCCTGCCTATCCCACTTCCGTCACCTCGACGCCGTATTCCCGGCGCAGATCCTCCACCAGACGCTTCCTCCCCGCTCTCACCAGACCACGGGCCCACCAGGTTTCCTCCGGGATCCTGGGGAACGCGTCCGGGTTGATGAGCGCACGGAACCTCTCGTCGACCGCTTCCACCTCCAGGCGGAGACCGGCGAGTTCGGGGAACTGCTGCAGCTCCTCGGCGGCCAGGGCCCGCTCCAGCGAATTCCTTGACGTCAGGTCGTTGAAGTAGTCCTCGGCGTCACCTCGGTACCCCTGCTCGCACTGGTCGACGAACGTCGACCAGCGGGCCAGGAGCGCCTCGGGCTCGGTGTCACGCCACCGTCCCGACGCGGCGACGAAGCGCGAGAACTCGTCGCGAAAACCGCTGTCACCTTGTGTCATCGAGCTGCCTCGTTCGCGAAGTATGCGGCCGGATCGTCCGGTCGGAAGTAGGTCGTGATGGTGTTCCCGTTCCTCATGCCTATCCTCCCCTGGGCGTCCAGCCGAATGACGACGCCGTCACTCCGGACGGCCTCACGCGCACCGGCCGGCAGGCTCGCCGGGTCCATCAGCCTTTCGGCATCCGCCACGTACCTGTCGAACCCGTCGGGCGTGTCGTATTCCGGCATGTCGGCCGTGCGCGTGGGGTTGCCGGCGTCATCGAGCCCCAGCACGTGCTTGTCGTACTTCTCGTCGGCGACGCCAGGCCTGAAGCCGCAGTTGTTGTTGTGCACCAGCACGGGCGTGCCGCCCGCCAGCACGTAGTACGTGTGGATGCCGGAGACGGTGAGGTCGTGCGTCGTCCGCCGCTGGGTGTAGCGGGAGACGGAGCCCACCGTCAGCGTGGTGCCGTCCGGTGTGCGGAGCCCGGTGCCGGGGCGGATGTCTCCGGCATCGAGCCAGCGCCGCCGGTCCACGGACCAGAACGGGTGGGTGTCGGTGGCGGTGAGGACCGCCGGGCCCGTGGGCGTCCGGAACACCAGGCGCGTGAAGTGCTCGTCCTCGTGGGTCGTGATCAGCCGCTCGACCTCGCGCGGTCCGTGCCGCCCCGTCAGCGGGTCGGTCGCGGAGACCATGGAGCCGGCGGTGACCTTCTCGATCCCGACGCGACGGCCGTCCGCGAGCAGGACGGGAGTGCCCGGAAGGAAGCTGTGCTTCACCGGGCAGGTGACCGGCTTGTCGTCCTTCTTGGGGGGATCCTTCTTCTCGGTGTCGAGCTTCTTCTTCGCGTCCGCGAGCTCCTTCTCCGCGTCCGTGACCCTCTTACGGTTCTTGACCAGGCCCTTCAGCCCGTCGTACAGGTCCCCGCCGTGCTTCTTGAGCTTCTTGATCAGCTCTGCGGCCTTCTTCCACTTCCACGGTGCCCCGTACTTCGCGGCGAGCTTCCCGACCGCACCACCGATCAGGCTCAGCAGCACATTGATCAACGTCTCCGTGCAGGCGCCCATGTCGCCCTTGGTGATGCAGTCCAGCGCATCGGTGATCCCCAGCTCCTCGGCCAGGATCTTCGCCAGCTCCTTCGCCGCCTCCAACGCCTTGTCCGAGCTGGTCTTCTCCGCCGCCTGCGCGTCCTGAAGCTCCTTCAGCGCGGCGTCGTAGTCGATCTGAGCCTGCGACTTCGGCGCCCCCTCGTCAGAGGCCGGCGTGCCGTCCCCCGGCGAATCCTGCGCCTCAGGAGCACCGCCGTCGCCGCAGTCACCACCCCCGGTGACCCGGCACACCTGCGCACCGATCTTCTCCGACAGCTCCGCGCCGATCCCCGTCGCCACCAGAGCGCCGACGATCGCCACCACCACCATGACCAGACCGACGTACTCGATCGCTCCCTGACCACGCTGACCCCGGCGCAGCCCGAGCAGACGCACCCCGGTCCGCGGCACCTTCCCCCGCGACCAACGGCGCAACCGACGACGCACAACCCCCGGACGAGACATACAAATGACGCTAACTACCGCCCCCGACACCTGTCTTGGGCCCACGGACCCAACTGCCCGCCCGGCCGTCCTGTGGACGGCACCCGAGGCGGCCGGCGACGGACCAGCGGCAACGACCGGCCCCGCAAACGATCGCGAAGAGGACGGGGCGACGACGACGGAATCACTCGACGAGATCGACCGCGCCATCCTGGCTCGGCTCCGGACCGCCGGCCGACGACCACCGGTTCGAGAGCCGACGGTCGCGCGTCGTCCTCCGCCGTCCTGGCGTGCCGTATCCAGGTCGCGTGCGACCGCGGCCTCGCCTGCGGGTGTCCGCGCCATCCGGTGGTCATCGGCTCCCGACGCCCTTTTCCGAGAACGTCTGCCGCCCCTGCCTCCCCGGGCCCGGGCCCAGCCCCGCGACCCGGCCGGTGACGGACGAAGTTGGGCCCGTATTTGGGGCCGAGGGCCCAGGTCACCCGCCTTTCCCATCCGTACATTCACCACCCGAGAGGCAACAGGGCAGGCGTCGGCGAGAGGGAGAACCGTGAGTGGTGGCGGCGGCTGGGGAGACAGAAGCGCGGGCCGTGCACCGACCGCCGGGCCCGGGGGCGGCTGGTTCCTCCCCCTGTGCCGCAGCTGGGCATCCGGCGCCCTCGTCTACGCCGCAGCCGGGTTCCTGGTGGCGCGGGCGCTCGTCGAGACGCTCGCCACCGAGGAACGGTTCGAGCTGTTCGGCTGGCGACTGGCCCTGCTGCACCTGCCCGGCGTCCTCGTGACCGTGCTGACGGTCCTGGCCGCCGCCCGCACCCTTCCCGGCCGGCAGCGCGACTCGCGCCCCCGGTACCTCGTCGCCACACTCGCCGTCCCCGTCGCCGGACTCGCCTTCGGGTACGCCGTCACGTGGGACGTGGTGGACGCCGAGGGCATCCTGATGCCGGTGGCCGCGATGGTCACCGGCAGCGCCGTGGGGCTCGGCCTCGACCGTCTGTGGGAGGAACGGCGCACCGGGCCCGCGCCCCTTCCGACGTACACGCGCTCCTACGACTGGCGTGACGGCGGCGCCACGGCCCTGGAGTACACGGGGGTCATCGTCCTGATCGTCGCGCTCGTCGGCGCGCTCGTCATGACCGGTGTCGCCGGCCGTATCAGCGAGCGCTTCCGTTGTGCCATCAGCGCGCTCACCGGGGACGGCGGCAGTTGCACGACGGGCGGGGACGGCACGGCGAAGCCCAGGACCGACGCCGACTACGAGCCCAAGCTCTGCCAGGTCTCCAACGTCTCCGACACCGCCGGCGGCAAGGTCAAGGTCGGCTGGTTCGAATGGGGCGAGGAGTACGGCTTCCAGCAGAAGGTCGCCCAGGCGAACACCGACGTGAACGAGGACGGCAAGGTCGACGAGAACGACAAGCTGGTCTACATGACGTTCACCGACGCCGCGTCGGCGGGCCTCAACGCCAGCACGCCGGGCGTCAAACTGGGCAGCCTGGGCAAGGCGGACGTCGACATAGGCGGCGGCATCAAGATCACCAACGGTGACACCTGGGTGTTCAGGAGTGAGGCGGACGCCCAGAAGATGAGGGACGACATCGAGGAGATGAAGATGTGGGAAACCTCGATGAAGCACAGCGGCGGCTACGGCGGCGGCTGGTACTCCGGCATGAAGTGGGCCGACAAGAAGGAGGACATCGAGAAGAAGATCGGTGACAAGAAGATCTCCTACTCGACCCTGGGCATCAACGTGTACGCGGACGGCGGTCTCTCCGTCAAGCCGGGCGACGACACCGCGCTCGGCGCCAAGCTGGGCGGCAAGGCCAAGTTCTCGCCGGACGTGACGATCACCAAGGACGACGTCAACGGCAACGAGTCGTACACCTACACCGCCAAGCTGGAGATCGAGGGCAAGGTGGGCGGCAGCGCCGGTCCGCTGGGCGGCACCGCCGGCGCCAAGGACTCACGCACCGGAGCCATCACCGTCACCCGCGACCAGGAGACCGGGAGGATCGTCCGTATCGACATGACGACGACGGTGGAGCAGACCTCGACGTCCGACAAGGGTGAGGTGGGCGGCGACAACGGTGAGAAGGGCTCGGACAAGCGCGGCGGCAAGGGCAGCGTCACCGACTCCTCCGGGGACACGGGCATCGAGGTCCGGACGAACTCGCTCGTCTTCGGCAAGGAGACCGACAAGATCACCGAGGCCAAGCGCTCCCTCGCCGAGGCCTGGCTCGACGGCTCCGGCAACAACACCGCCCCGTTCGAGTACATGTTCGGCGACCATTCCCTGCAGGAGAAGCCGGCGGGGACCGACCCCTTCGAGCAGTTGATGTTCCAGGACGGCCTGTCCAGCACGATGCGCTATCACGGTGAGACGGATGCCCAGGAGTTCGGCTTCGAGGTGTCGCTGGGCATGAGCCTCGGCTTCTCGGTCTCCGACGAGCACAAGAAGGAGACACTGACCAACGCGCAGTTCCTCGGAGCTCCGCAGGGTGACAAGCGCACGTACCTCCCGTACAGCTACTGCGCGCGGTGAGCGCGCGCGACGAAGAGGCGATGACGTTGACGAAGTCCAAGGCGCTCGGGGCGGCCGTCTCCACCACGCTCGGCCTGACCCTGCTCGGCGGCTGCGGCGGCACGGACGCCGCCGCGGTTCCGGACGGCTGGGGCACGCTCGACACGAGGAGCGTGTCCGTCGGCTACCCCGCGGACGAGGGGTACGCCCCGCAGCCGTCCGCCGAACGCGGCAAGGCCAACGCGGCAGTGGCGCTGAAGCGCGAGGGAGGGCTGCGCACGGGCATGGTGTCCGTCCAGCTGGACTTCGCGACGGGCGTCGGCGACGCCGGTGAGGCCGCCGCGGCGGCAGGCGCCGGCATCGGTCTCGGAGCGACCCGCAAGGACACCCGGGACGTGCGCCTCGCGGGTGAGGAGAGCGCCCGGGACGCGCGCAGGATCGACTACGAGTTCACGTCGACGGGCGAGGAGTCGACCCCGGCGAAGGGGACGCGGATGACCGGCGTCGTGGTGGCCGGGGTCGACTCGGGAGACGTACCGTTCGCCGTCCGGATCAATGCGGTGAAAGGCACGCTGAGCCCTTCGGACCTCGACTCCTTCGTCGAGTCCATCACCGTCAAGTAACCCGTAGCGGAGCCTGGTTCATGGACGTACTGCCCGGTGGCACGGCCACCTTCCTGCTGCTCTTCGGACTGTTCCTCGGCGCGTTCGCGGTCCGCTCCGGCCTCCGGCTGGTCCGGGTGCTCCGGCTGGTCCGGCACGGCGAACGCGTCGAGGGCCGGTGCGCGGACCGGCGCGTGGTCGACCGTGGGTCCGGGACCGAGAACCGCTACCGCACCGAGTACGTCTTCGCCTTCCGCACCCCGGACGGCCGCGAGGTGGAGTTCACCGACCACGCCCCCGGCCCGTTCGGCTTCGAGGTCGGGGCCCCGGTGCGGGTCTCCTTCGACCCCTCGGCCCCGGACCGGCGAGCCACGGTGGCGGGGCCGGGCGTATGGGGGCCGGTGCTGATGCCGGCGGCCTTCACGGCGGTGCTGGGGCTGTTCTCCCTTGGGCTGCTGATCGCGTTCGCGGCGACGGCAGGGTGAACGTCAACCTGCGGACGGCTAGTCGTGGCAGCACACACCTGCTCCGACCGCTGCGGGGCACCCGGTATCGGCGGCATCGGGTCCCCCGCAGCGGCGGGAGTCAGGAACCCTCACCGCGCGGGAAGGAGATCTCCACGCGGCGGTTCTTCTTCCGGCCCTCTTCCGTGCTGTTGTCGGCGATGGGGTACTGCTCGCCGTAGCCACGGATCTCGAAGGTGGTCGTCGTACCGAGTTCCTTGGACAGCACCCCGTTCACCGCTTCGGCGCGCTGCCTGGACAGCACGTCACCGTGTGCGGAGGAGCCGAGGTCGTCGGTGAAGCCGAAGACACGGACCTTGGAGGCGTTCTGCTTCTCGATCTCGGCGGCGATCGCGAGGATGCGCGAGTTGGCCTCGGAGCTGAGCTTCGCACTGTCCTTACCGAACAGCACCTCGGCCTGGAGCGCGAACTTGATGTCCGAGTTGGTGTCCTCGCGACGCTCCTCGCCTCCGAGGTCCTCCACGACGGACTTGATGTCGAGGACCTTGGGGGCGGCCAGTGTCGCCCCCTCCGGAAGCTTGAGATCGGAGTCGCCGGCGTCGACCTCGACCGGGGCCTCGGCTGAAGCCGAGGGGTAGGGGCTGTCGTCGGCGGCAGCCTGGGGATTGCCGGCAACCCCGAAGGTGATCGCTCCCGCGATCACAGTCATTGCCACGCGGGCACCGGCCCGTCCTGGACGGGTGAGAGCGCCTCTCATCAGGAAATCTCAATCGTCGCGTTCGGGAAACCCGGGAACTGGAGGTCCACCTTGCTCGTCGTGTTCGGAGGGGCGGGGAACTGCGCGAAGAAGTTGAGGCTCTTGCCCCCTTCGATGCTTGACGTGTAGTTGCTCGTCGTCAGCGCCCGGTTGTCCGTGTCGCGCAGCACGTAGTAGCGCTTCTTGCCGGCAGAGTCCACCAGCGTCATGCCCGCCAACGAGGGGCCGGCCCCCTTGACCGCCTCCTCCTGCCCGCTCCACTCGACCGGCGTCGTGAAACCTTCGCTGCCCGGGTTCTTGAAGTCACCACTGATCGTCAGGAAACCACCGCTGTCACGCTTGGCTTCATGGACGATCATCTCGATCCCCGCGTCGTTCTTCAGGGTCGCCAGGGTCTTGCTCCTGTCCGGCAGCGTCGGCCCACCGGAGGACTTGTCCTCCTGGTCCTTCGCGTTGCCGGACGAAGCTGCCGGCCCCTTGTCCTTCCCGCCGTCCTCGCCGCCGCATGCGGCAACGGAGAACATCAGCGTCCCTGCCAGGAGGGCGGCAGCCCCAGCCCGGCGCCCATTCCTCGCGTGCCGATAAGTCATGAAAGATCCTTTGTCTTGTTCGTGGTCAGTCTTCGGCCAGTCGGACGGCAAAGAGGTCGGCCATGTCAGGCACGACATCGAGGTGTTCGGGGTCGATGACCCAGTCCCGGGTGTCGCAGACGAGTTTGCCAGGCGAGGGCTTCGACTCGTCCTCTTCCGCAGGATCGGACGGCGGATTTCCCTCATCGGGGGAGGGCTCTGCCGCCCGGAAGGCGCAACGCGGTTCGACGACGGCCACCGCTGAGGCTTCGGCACGCTGCCCTTCGGTGCCCGGCACGAGGTTCGCGCTCATCGCCTTGTTCGACTCGACATCGACCTCGAACGCCCAGCGCCCTGGGAGCATGTCGCACCGCACGCGTCGCGCGTCGTTCCGCTCGGCGAACCGGGATGCCTCGGCGCAGCCGTTGTAGGTGCCCGGGAAATCGCCTCCGAAGACGTCCTGGAGATAATCGCCATCCAGGAGATTTCCCAGCAGGTCGTTCTCGAGCTGATCCCGGGATTCCTGCGCTGCCGCCAGTGCAGCGGCGTCTGCCGCGCTCTGCGCCCCGTTTCGCTTGACGTCCGCCTCACCGAACACGAAGAAGACCAACGCAAGAAAGAGCAGACCGACCACCGCTGTGATGTACAGCGGCGCGGCCTGCCCTGACTCGTGGTGAGCCGGTCGGCTCACTTGTTGAGGACCTCGTTGATCTTCTCCTTGAACTTGTTCGCGATGGTGTCGCCCATCTTCGTGTTCAGGAGCGCGACGACGATCGCCACCACGAGGATCGTGATCCCTACGTACTCGAGGGCACCCTGACCGTTGTCCCGGCGACGCTTCATGTGGTCGACCGTGGTGTTCGCCCAGCTGTTCACGTACACCCGGGTGTTGACGGCGGCCTTGAGTGCGGCGTCCTTCATCATGGTGATCCCCTCCGAGTACGGCCGACCGCTGGCCGGCCGACACTGCTGCGTAAGTCCTCGTGTCGTCCGCGCTTCCGGCTTCCTCCTGGCCGGTCTCGCTTCCGACAGGAGAACCGTACGTCGGATCGCCACCCGCCCACATGGGCCTCCGGGCCCAACTCCGGGCCCATGTCTCCAGTTGGGCCTTCGGGCCCATCAGCGGCTCAGCCATGCCTCGTCGACCCCCCGGACGACATGCGGTGCCAGAGGGCCATGGCTTCGCCCCGGCTACCGGCGTTCAACTTGGCGAAGATGCGGTTGATGTGGTTCTTGACGGTCTTCTGGCTGATGAAGCAGGTGGCCGCGATCTGCTGGTTCGTCATGCCCGACGCGATCAGATCCATCACTTCCACCTCCCGTTCACTCAGCTCGGCGACCATCGCCTCGGGCGCCGCAGCGGGGACCCCCGAGGACGAATATCCCACAGGGGATTGCTCAAGCGAAGAGTTTTGAGCAAACCGGGGCGGACTCAACTCGCCCTGGCCTTGGGCACTCTCGCCGCCATGACCTCGACCCGCCCCCACCTGCCGCTCCTGCGCGTGTGCGGATGCAGATGAATGCTGCTGCCCGCCGGCGGACCCGCGGCCGGGTCCGTCGAAGGCCGTTCCCAGCCCGTCCGGCAGTGGACGGGCCGACTGGTCCGGGGTCGCGGACCCGCCGCGTACGGACCGCAGCAGGGCGCTGGTGGCGGAGTACGTGAAGTGCGCGCGGCCCTCCTTGGTGTCGCGGACGGCCGCGACCAGCTGGTCGGCGGTGAACTCACCGTGCACGAGATACCCCCCGGCGCCCAGCCGTAGCGCCTCGTGGACGATCTCGCTCTCGCGGCTGTAGGTCATCATCAGCACGGGCGCGAGGCGCACCAGGTGCGGCAGGGCGGAGATGCCGTCGACGCCGGGCATGCGTACGTCGAGCAGGATCACGTCCGGGCGATGCCTGACGGACACCTCGTAGGCCTCGCGGCCGTCGCCGGCCTCCGCCACCACGTCGATGTCGTCCCGGCCCTGGAGCAGGACCGTCAGCCCGGCCCGCACGACGGGGTTGTCGTCCGCGACGACGACCCGGAGGGGGATCGCCTCCGGCATGGGCGCGGGGCCAGGGAGGGCCGGGAAACCGGCGGGCTCCCCGGACGTCGCGGGGGTGGTGGCACCGGGGGTGCGGTTCGAGCTGAGGTCACTCGGATTCGAGGACGTGTGCTGCGAGGCGTGCGGATGCCGGGTCCACTGCTCTCCGGAGTTACGGGAGAACTCGTTCTGCATGGTGCGGCCTCCTCTCTCGGAGGTGGGGACGGTGGCGTGACGGCTGCACCGCGGGCGTCATTCGCGGGTTCCTGCGGGTGGTCCTGGTACCTGCCCGAGCGGGGGCCGGTACGGCGGCGGGCACGAGGAGGGGCCGGGGAGTGCGGGCGGTGTCAGGTTCATGGCAGACAGGGACAGGTCCAGGCGGACCTCGGTTCCCCGTGTCGCCTTCCCTCTGCCGATCCGGATGCGGGCTCCGACGGCGGCGGCCCGCTCGACCATGCCGACCAGACCGAAGTGCCCGGCCTTCCTCAGGTCGGCGAGCGAGGTACCCGGAGGCAGGCCGTCGCCGTCGTCGTACACACTGATCCGCACCACGTCGCGTACCAGCCCCGCGGATACCTCCAGGTGGCGCGGGCGGGCATGACGTCGGGCGTTCTCCATGGCCTCCGTCGCGATGATGAGTGCGTGCCGGGCGACGGCGTGGGGGATGAGAGGGACCGGGCCGTCGCCGATCCGGTGGAACGCCGTCCTCACGCTGTGGCGGCGCTCGAAGTCCTCCGCACGGGCGCGCAGTTCGTCCAGCAGGTCCACGCCGCCGTCCAGGCCGGACTCGCGCCGCAGGTCGGAGAGCAGCTCCCGGGACTCCGCGGCGGCCCGGCGGGCGGACCGGGCGACGAGCTCGGCCTGGTGCTTGACGGTGAGCGGGTCCATCCGGTCGGCCGTGCCGGCCAGGCCGTCGGCGGCCAGGGCGAGACCGTGCAGCGTCTTGGCCACCGAGTCGTGCATCTCGCGGGCCAGACGGGCCCGTTCCTCCTCGACCGCGCTGTTCACGGCCAGCCGGGCTCGTGTCTCGGTGAGGGCCTGGGATGCGGCACCGAACCGGAGCAGGAGCCCGCGCAGGCTGCTCCCCACCGCTCCGGCCATGATGCAGAGGCCGACCATGAGCAGCGCCGAAGCGTCGGCTTCGGCCTTCCCGTTGATCCCGTAGGCGGCGGCGAGGAGCAGGGTCTGGAAGACGGCGAAGACGGCGCCGCCCCGCCAGCTGTAGACGAGGCCCGCGAGCAGCGGGGTGCAGACGGTGACGTAGGAGAGGGTGGATCCCGGTGACGCGGCGAAGAGCAGGAGGGCTCCGAAGAGCATGTCGACGCCGAGGAGCGCGGGGTGTCTCAGGAGGATCGGGCCGAAACGCTCCCAGTCCCGCATCAGGAGGTACGACACCATCACCGTGACGAGGACGGCCGCACCGACCAGCCAGCTGCCCAGTTCGTCCTCCACGCCGTCGAGGGCGAAAGGCGCGGCCAGGGCCGTCATCGCCAGGCGGAAGCCGAACAGCTGCCGGCACAGGGCCTGCAGGGCGTTGACCTGGATGGGCAGCGGCGGGACGTGTCCCGGTCTGCTGCCCGCCGTCACGGCGTCGGGGCCGCCGGTCAGTGCGGCGCCGTCCGGCCTGGGCCCCATGTGCGGTTCACCCCCTCGTCCGCGCTCGTCGCCATGCCCTCAGCCCCCGAAGACGTCGCCGATGTTGACGTCGGCCGCGTAGTAGAAGCCCACGCCGATCAGGATCATCGTCCCGGGGAGCATGAAGCTGGTCACGATGAGCGTCGCCTTCGGCACCGCCTTGGACGCCTTGCGCCGGGCGTTCTGGGCGTCGGTGCGGCGCATGTCGTTGGCGATCTGGATCAGCGTGTCGACGATGGGGGCACCGAGCTCCTCGCCCTGCTGGAGCGCCGAGACGAACATGGAGACCTGCTCCGACTCGTTCCGCTTGCGGAGCTGGTCGAAGGCCTCTCTGCGGCTCATCCCCATGTCCATCTGGCGCAGGGTGATGCGCAGCTCGTCGGCCCAGGGGCCGGAGTACTTCTCCGACACCCTCTCGAGTGCCTGGCGGAACCCGAGCCCGGCGGACACGACGACCGCGAGCACGTCGAGGAAGTCGGGGAGGGTCCGGTCGATGTCGTCCTTGCGCCGGCCGATGGCGGAACGGATGATCACGTCGGTCCAGAACAGGCCGTAGACGAAGAACAGCACCGCGAGGACCACCTGCCCGTTCATCAGCATGGCCAGAGCGGCCACGGTCCCCAGCCCTCCGTAGACGGCCCGCCTCGCCGCGTAGCGGTCCACGGTCATGCCACCGGGATTCCCCGCCATGTCCAGCTTGCGGCGCACCTTGTCGACCCGCTTCGGCCCCATCAGCCGCAGCACCCTCGGGGCGTAGCGCATCCCGAGCCGGTCCACCGCGGAACCTGCGGCGGTGGTGCGGCTGGAGCCGACCTCCAGGGCGATCGCGAGGTCGCCGGGGAGTTTGGCGTCGGCACGGTACATGCGGATGCCCTGGAAGACTCCGTAGACGGCAAGCCCGAAGATCAGTGCGAGCAGAAGTTCCATGTCGGACTCTCCCCCTTCAGATTCGTACGCGGGTCAGACGGTTGATCAGGAAGAAGCCGAGGGCGTAGAGCCCTGCCGCGACCACCACGGCGACCCGGCCGGGGAAGGCGCTGGTCATGTCGTCCAGCGCCCCGGCCCGCATCCCGTTGATGAGGAGCAGGAAGCCCAGGCCGAGGATGGGGACCGCGACCGCCGTCACCTTCACCTGGGAGAGCACCGTGGTGACCTCCCGCCTGGTCTCCTTGCGCTCTTCGAGCGTCTCCGTGAGGTTGCGCAGCGAGGAGACGATCGCGCCGCCGGCCCGGCTGGACAGGATCAGGGTGGAGACGAGCACGGTCAGTTCGCGGGAGGGCAGCCGTTCGACGAGCTCGTTGAGCGCGTCGTCGAGGGAATGGCCGACTGCCAGACGGTCCGCGACCTGGCGCAGCTCCTCGTGGGCCGGATCGTCGAGTTCCTCCACGGCCATGGCGATCGCCGTGCGCAGGGCGAGGCCCGCCTGGGTGGCGTTGGCCAGTACGCGGGTGAGCTCGGGGAGCTGGTTGATGAACGCCTCGGTGCGCTTCGCGCGTTGCCAGTCGAGGAACGCGTTGCCGCCCCACAGGCCGATGAGGGCCGCCAGCAGCCCGAAGAACGGTGCGAAGACCGCCCCGGCGACGAAGTACAGACCGGCCAGGGCGGCGAGGACGTACACGAAGTACTCGCCGGGCGTGAGGTCCAGGCCCGTGGCCGAGATCTTCCGCTCGATGCGTTTGCCGAGACGGGTCCTGCGCAGACGGCGGTCGACGTTCCTGAAACGCCGACGGCGGCCGCCGATGGTGATCTGTCCCGTCTGGGACATCCGGTCGAACAGAAGCTGCCGCTGGGCCTGACCGGACGCGTACGTGTGCACACCGATGACGGCGAACAGGCCGGCGAGCAGCGTGACGCCGATCGTCAGGAGCGGAAGACTATCCATGTCGGGCGAAGACCTTCTCGGTGGGCGGCGGACGGGGACGGTGCGCGGCGGACGGATGCGCGGCGGACGGGCGGGCCTCCGGTGACGTCAGGCGGTCGATCTGCGCATGGCCAGCTGCTCCTCGGATGCGGCGACGCCGAAGGCCGCGGGGATGGCCTCGCCCGTCATGTAGAGGCGTTCCGCCACGCGCCGGGGCAGCGGGTAGTACGCGAAGTTGCCGTGGACCCGTCCGTCGGCCGCCATCGGGCGGGCGTCGAACCGGCAGACGGAGACGATGCGGTAGTCCTCACGGCCGTGCGAGTCGACGACGGCGATCTCGGTGATCCGGCGGGAACCGTCTGCGTGACGGGTGAGCTGCACGATCACGTCCACGGCGCTGTTGATCTGGTCGTGGATCGCGGCGAACGGGATCTCGACCTCGGACATGGAGCTGAGTGTCTGGAGGCGCATCAGGGCGTCTTCCGCGCTGTTGGCGTGGACGGTGGCGAGTGAGCCGTCGTGACCGGTAGACATTGCCTGGAGCATGTCAAGCGTCTCACCGCCACGGACCTCACCGACGATGATGCGGTCGGGTCGCATACGCAGGGAGTTGCGCACCAGGTCGCGGATGGTGATCTGGCCCTTGCCCTCGACGTTGGACGGGCGGCTCTCCAACGTGATCACGTGGGTCTGCTGGAGCTGGAGCTCGGCGGAGTCCTCGATGGTGACGATGCGCTCGCCGTCAGGGATCAGCCCGGACAGCGCGTTGAGCAGGGTGGTCTTACCCGTGCCCGTGGCGCCGGAGACGATCACGTTGAACTTCGCCCGCACGAGTCCGGCGAGCAGCAGCAGCATGTGCTCGTCGAGCGATCCGAGGCTGATCATCTCCTGGAGCGTGAAGGCCCGGGGGAAGCGCCGGATGGTGAGGATCGGGCCCGTCAGGGACAGGGGCGGGATGATCACGTTGACACGTTCGCCGGAGGGGAGGCGGGCGTCGACCATGGGATTGGCCTCGTCCACACGGCGGTTGACGGTGGAGACGATGCGCTCGATGGTCTGCATCAGCTGCTCGGTGGACGAGAAGCGCATGGGGAGGAGTTCGAGACGGCCGCCTCGCTCCACGTACACCTGTTCCGGCCCGTTGACCATGATCTCGCTGATGGAGGCGTCCTCCAGCAGGGGCTCCAGAATGCCGAGCCCCAAGGCCTCGTCGACGACCCTGCGGATGAGCTGCGACCGCTCGACGGTGGAGAGGACGGGGCCCTCACGGCTGATGATGTGGCCCAGAACGCGCTCCAGACGTGCCCTGCGCTCGGCCGCCGCGAGGGCGGACATCTCGGCGAGGTCGATCTCCTCGAGCAGCTTGGCGCGGTAGACACCGACCAGCCGGTTCTCCTCGCTCAGCCCACCGGCCGGCTCGGGCCCGATGATGCGCGCCCGCAGGCTCATGTTCTCAACTCCCTGGTGTGGTGCGGTGGTACGCCGGTCAGTCGCGCGGCATGGTGGCACTCTTGGTGACCGACCCGAAGTCCAGCAACGGAAGCAGGGCGGGGATCTCCACCCTCGTGGTGACGGTCATCTCCTCACTGCTCACGGACGGGGTGAAGGTGGCGCCGTCCGCGAGCCAGCCGCTCATCGACGCCCGTCCGGCCTGCTCGTACGCCCCCGCCCTGCCGTCGAACGAGGCCGCGCGCGCTGCCGCCCGCGACGCCGTGCCGGCCTGCTGGGCGGCGTACACGGCGATGCCGAGCTGGACGGCGGCGAGGGCCACGAAGAGAAGGATGACCAGCACACCCACGTACTCGATGGCGGCCTGGCCGCTCTGCCGTGTGCCGCGCCGAGGTGCGGGAGTCCCGGTCGCGCCGGGCGGTATGTGCGTCACCATGCTCCTGGCCTCTCCACGGCGGCCGCGGCCTCGCCCGTCAGCGTCATCGGCAGGCTGAAGGCTCCGGGAAAGAGCAGCGGCACCTTCAGGTCCACCGTCGCCTTGACCAGGTCGCCCTCCTGCCGGCACCTGAAGGACGCGTCCCACGCGCCGGGGAGGTCCTCTCTGCCCGCCCGGGCGCAGGCCGCCTGCCGGTCCCCGTCGGTGGAGGCCGCCGCACCGACGCCCTTGTCCGCCGCGTTCCCGGCGAGCATGAAGGTGTAGCCGACCACCGCGGCCTGCCACATCAGGGCGAGCGTGATCAGGATCAGTGGGAGCGTGCCGGCGAATTCGATGGCCGTCTGCCCCCGGTCACCGCGAAGGCCGTAACGGCGGCCCGTCGCGGTGGGTCCCTCTCCTGGAAGTCTCATGACTCAACTGTCCCCCTCGGCATCGGTGAGCGGACCTACTTCGCACGTCCGCGGCGGCCACCGAGCGCACCCCGGTCGCCTCTGAACCTGCCCTGCTTGTCCGCGCCTTCGGCACTCTTCACCAGACCGAGGTCCCCGGCGAGACCCCACATCGCCTGCTTCACCGTGGACTTGGCCTCCAGATCCTGCATGCGTCCCGCGTCCACGACCCCCTGCAACTCCTTGAAGTTCGCGGGGATCGCGATGCGCGCCACCTTCGTGGACGTGATCTTCTCGATCAGCGGGGGCTGGATCTCCGTGTTGCGGGTGTACCGGTTGACGACCGTGATGGTCTCCTCCGCCTTGCGGATCTGCAACCGGTCCCAGAGCCGGACCATGCGCTTCGCCGCCCGGACCGTGACGACGTCCGGGGTGACGACCAGCAGGGTCCGGTCGGCCATCTCGATGGCGGCGGCGTTGGCCGCGTTCATATGGGTGCCGCAGTCGACGATCACGACCTCGAAGCGGTGCCGCAGAGCGCTGATGATCTGACGTACGACCCGGTCGCTGACCTCCTCGCCGCGCTCGCCCTCCCCCGGCGCGAGCAGCAGCCCCAGCCCGGTGTCGTGGTTGTACAGGGCGTCCTGGAGGACGCGGGGCGAGATGTCCTGGATGGTGGAGAGGTCGACGATCGACCTGCGGAACTGCACGTCGAGGTACGAGGCGACATCACCGGACTGCAGGTCCAGGTCGGCGAGCGCCACCGTCTGGCCGGACGCCTTCGCGGCCAGCGCGAGCTGGACGGCCGTGACGGTCGTCCCGACACCGCCCTTGGCCCCGCTCACGGTCACCACGGTCCCGCCGGGCCCGGTGAAGACGTCGGCTCCCTGACCGAGATGCCGCCGGACGCCCACGGACCAGCCCGCCGCCGCCTGCACGCGGGTCGCCAGTTCCTCGTACGAGAGGGGCAGGCCCACCAGGCCCCGGGCGCCCGAGTCCATCGCGGCCGAATACAGACCGGGGCTCGCATCGGCGGTGACCAGCACGACCCCTACCGCGGGGAAGCGGAGGGACACCTCCCGGATCAGCTCGAGTGCCGGAACCGGACCTATCCGCTCGTGGACCAGCACGACCTCCGGCAGTTCGTCGAGCGACTCGGACGCGAGCCGCGCCAGGGTGTCGAGCAGCGAGGTCGAGTCACCCAGCGGTCCGGCCGGCTCCGCGTCCGGGAGCTGGCTGAGCAGCGTGGTGATGGATCGGGCGGCGTCGGCGTCACCGACGGCCGGGAGGATTCTCGTGCTCATCCGGCCCTCACTTGTTCTTGTCTTCGTCGAGGTTGTAGCTGCCCTCACCCGGACGGAGCGTGGTCGGGCTGTTCTCGGGGAGGAGCGCCAGGCGCACGTGCTCGGCGAACGACTCGGCGTAGGCGACGCGCTGCGCGTCGGTGGTGTTGAGGGCGAAGGTGATCGGCACGGCCTCGGTCGGGCCGCCACGGTCGTCCTTCTGGGGCTCGAGAGCGGTCAGCCGGCCGACGTCGATGACCTTCGCGTTGGGCACGATGACGCGGGAGGTGGCTTTGTCCCCCTCGTCCTCGGCCGCGAAGGTGGCGAAGATGTTGACGAGGTTGCCCGGCCGGATCTTGCCCGCGACACCCGTCGCAGCGTCGATCATGATGGCTATCTCCTGTTCGCCGTTCTCCACCCTGGGACGCTGGACGACCATGTCGTCCTGGAGCAGGGAGCCCTGGCGGAGGGCGGTGACGGCGATCTTCCCGTTGATGACCGCGAGGTCGGTGACCGCGTTCTCGGACAGCCAGCGCCTGGGCATCTCGACCTTCTCGAACTGTCCCGGGTTCAGAGCCGTGTACGGCGCTATGTCCGTCTTCACCTGGTAGGCGGTCACCTCCGGCCCGACCTTCGAATTGACGTCGCTGATCACCGACAGCACACCGGCGAAGGCACCGAAGGCACAGAGGACCGAGAGGAGCAGAAGGATGACGCCGCGGCGTTGCCGTGAGTTCATGAGCGGAGCAACCTCGTTGGGGAGTCGGGGCCGATGAGCGGGTGGACGGGTGGACTGTGTCCCGGGGGCCGGGAGGGCGAACCGCCTCGGGACGCGTGTGCCGTTCGCCCGGCTGCCGGGGTCCGGCCTCGGCGGAGTTCGGCCGGGAAGCACTGTGCGGTGATCTACGACCCGTGCCCCATGGGCGTTCCCTGGTTCAGGACACCGGAACCGTTGCTTTGGTTCTCCGGCGGCTTCAGCGGAGCGGAACACAACCCGCAGCGGTCACCGATGAGTTCATTTCCGCACCAGGTGCAGACCTCCCTGCGGACCGAGGAAACCAGCTGGTAGATGACCGAGATATCGGGCAGGAAGGCGGCGAATTCGATCATCTTCGAGGTTCCCCACCAGCCCGGTGAATCCGAGAGCGGCGCGACTTCGTGCACCGCCTGGACCTGCCAGGCCGGCGCGACCGTACTGGTCACCCAGTCCGACTGCAACTGCCCCTTGGCGACGATCAGATGTGTCGCGAACTCGGGTCCGGTCAGTTCCCCCTGGCCGATCCTGATCAGCTGAGGGCTGGGGTTGGCCAGCACACCGAACTGCGTGCCGGGCATCCACGACTTCGCGTGGGCCTTCAGGCCGACAGGGACCCGGTCGAGCCTGGTCACCGAGTTCAGCAGTGCTCCGGCGTGGATGTAGTGCGAGAGCAGCCTGGCTGCCGACGCCACCACACCGGCGCTGAAGTCGCAGACGGACAGCTGCCTCAGCTGCCGGACCAGCACGGCCACCCCGAGTGGCGGGAGGTCCACCTTGAGGAGGGCGATCCGGTCGCTCTCCAGCACGGATCGGATGGTGTGCAGGCGCCGTTCGTGGGCGGGAGCGATGCCGGCGGGATACACCGCGATCACGTAACCGTGCTGGTCGAGCAGCAACTGCATGTCGGACAGCGCCGTGTCCAGCCCCTGATCACCGGGCGCCCGCAGGAGCGCCGCAGGCGGCGTCTGCTGGTCCGTGGGCGGTAGGACCAGATCGGCGCTGGTCACTGCTATTGCGGTCGGCACGCTGTTCCCCGTTCGGCTCCGGCCGCCGCGTACCGCCGGCCGCAATCGCTCCTGCTCGGTGCTGCTCCTGCTCGAGCACTTTATCCAGGTACGCGGATGCAGAGAACACCTTTCGGCACCCAGTAGTTCGGGACACAGGAGTCCCCGCGAAAACCTTGGCCCCGAATCGACGGAGCCGACCAGTTGTTAAATCCTTTACCAGCAGACGTTTAATCGAAAACCCCTTGGTTTCGTCCGGCCTCCTCTCGATACCCCGCACCGGAGAGGCGGCAGCGCATTCGCGTGCGGAAGGGGAGCCGCGGGTCCGGGCGGGGGCTCCCGCACCACCACGGGTGCACACCCGCCGCCCGGCCGGCTGCGTGGCCACCCGGTCCCGGATCTCGGCTGCGGCCGGCCACGCGGGCCGGTTCCGGATCGGACCGGATCGGGCGAATATTCCCGCACTCCCGGCAGCAGGGCGGGAGGAGGTGGTACAGCCCCCGCTCGATGAGCGCGGGGTACAGCCCCCGCTCGATGAGCGCGGCGCCGCCGCGAGGGGACTTGGCGTCCGGGTGGCGGAAGTCGTGGCGCCGGATCGCCTGCCGCAGGGAGCGGATGCGACGAGCTGCCACCAGAGGTCTTGACAACTTGATTGGTCTGGACCAGTTTTATCGGCCAACGGTGGCCACCGTTCCCGCCAGCACCCCCAACTCCCCCACCGGAGGCAGCAAGTGGAACGCTCCGCAGGCAGCATCAGGCACAGAAGACGCCGGGTCCGGCCGCTCCTCGGCGGGGCCGTCGCCGGCGTCGCCGCCGCGGCACTGGCCGTCACCGGACTCGTCGGAACCGCACAGGCGGCCGACGTCAACGTGGCCAAGAACGCCGGATTCGAGTCAGGCCTCGCCAACTGGACCTGTTCCGGCGGCAGCGGCACGACGGTCTCCTCCCCCGTGCACGGCGGCACCTCCGCGCTCAAGGCCACCCCGGCCGGGCACGACAACGCCAGGTGCACGCAGACCGTGGCCGTGAAACCGGGCTCCACCTACACCCTGAGCTCCTGGGTGCAGGGCGGCTACGCCTATCTCGGGGCGAGCGGCACGGGCACCACCGACGTCTCCACCTGGTCGCCGGGCTCCAGCAGCTGGACCCAGTTGAGGACCAGCTTCACCACCGGCCCCTCCACCACCTCGGTGACGGTCTACACCCACGGCTGGTACGGCCAGGCCGCCTACGTCGCGGACGACGTCCAGGTGACCGGGCCGGACGGCGGCGGCGGCACGGACCCGGAGCCCACGATCCCCGGGACCCCCGCCGGGCTGGCCGTCGGAGCGACGACCACGTCCTCCGTCACCCTCAACTGGAACGCGGTCTCCGGCGCCACCGGCTACACCGTCTACCGGAACGGCGCGAAGGCGACCACCGCCACCGGCACCTCGGCGACGGTGACCGGCCTGGCCGCCGACACCGCGTACCAGTTCGCGGTCAGCGCGACCAACTCCGCCGGCGAGTCCGTCAAGTCGGCCACGGTCAGCGGGCGCACGGCGAAGGCCACCGACCCGGGCGGCCCGGTGACGTCGGTGCCCAAGCACGCGGTGACCGGCTACTGGCAGAACTTCGACAACGGCGCCGCCGTCCAGAAGCTCAGCGACGTGCCCGCGCACTACGACATCATCGCCGTCTCCTTCGCGGACGCCACGGCCACGCCCGGTGCCGTCACCTTCAACCTGGACTCGGCGGGGCTGGGCGGCTACACCGTCGACCGGTTCAAGGCCGACATCAAGGCCAAGCAGGCCGCCGGCAAGAACGTCATCATCTCCGTGGGCGGCGAGAAGGGCTCCGTCGCGGTCAACAACGACGCCTCCGCCACCGCCTTCGCCGACTCCGTGTACGCGCTCATCCAGGAGTACGGCTTCAACGGCGTCGACATCGACCTCGAGAACGGCCTCAACTCCACCTACATGACGAAGGCGCTGCGCTCCCTGTCGTCGAAGGCGGGTCCCGGCCTCGTCATCACGATGGCTCCGCAGACGATCGACATGCAGTCCACCTCCGGTGAGTACTTCAAGACGGCGCTCAACATCAAGGACATCCTGACCGTCGTCAACATGCAGTACTACAACAGTGGCTCCATGCTGGGCTGCGACGGCAAGGTCTACTCGCAGGGCTCGGTGGACTTCCTCACCGCGCTCGCCTGCATCCAGCTGGAGGGCGGCCTCGCCCCGTCGCAGGTCGGCCTCGGCGTCCCCGCCTCCACCCGCGGCGCGGGCAGCGGCTACGTCGCCCCGTCCATCGTGAACGCCGCCCTGGACTGCCTGACCAAGGGCACGAACTGTGGATCCTTCAAGCCCTCCAGGACCTACCCGGACCTGCGCGGCGCCATGACCTGGTCCACGAACTGGGACGCCACCGCGGGCAACGCCTGGTCCAACGCGGTGGGCCCGCACGTCCACGGACTCCCGTAGTCCCTTCGACCATGGTCCCTTCGACCGTGGCCCCTTCGACCGCGACCCCGTAGGGCGCGACCCCTTCGTGCCGACGATCAGCAGCGCCGCCGCTCCCCCGGCGGCGCTGCTGCGGCGTCACGGACGGGTGCGCCGCCGTCACCAGGGCAGATCGCGCACCTGTTGGACGCACAGCACGATGAACAGCAGTCCCGCCGCGCCCAGCATCCCGTTGCTGAGCCAGCCGTTGCGCCATTCGCGCGGCGTGCGGTCGGAGTTGAGCAGCCAGAGCAGGGTCAGGGCCAGGAACGGCATGAAGAACGCGCCCAGGACCCCGTAGCCGATGACCAGCCCGAACGGCTCGTCCAGCCACAGCAGCGTCATCGGGGGGAAGGTCAGCCAGAGCAGATACGCGCGGAAGGGCACGGACCGCTGCTGCCGGCCGACCTTCTCGCCGCTCGCCTTCTCCACGCTCACGCCGCTGCGGGCGGCCTGGATCCGCTCGACGAAGTCGGCGAACATCAGGCTCACGCCGTGCCACACACCGATGAGCGACGAGAACGAGGCCGCGAAGAATCCGACCAGGAACAGCTTCGCGGTGCCCGCACCGAAACGGTCCTCCAGGATCCGGCCGAGGTCGATCAGCCCCTGGTCACCCTTGGTCAGGGCGATCTGTGAGGAGTGCAGCAGCTCGGCGCCGACGATGAGCATCGCGACGACGAAGATGCCGGTCGTGATGTAGGCGACCCGGTTGTCGATCCGCATCACCTTCATCCAGGAGGTGTTGGACCACCCCTTGGCGTTCACCCAGTACCCGTAGGCCGCCATGGTGATGGTGCCGCCGACCCCGCCGATCAGCCCGAGCGTGTAGATCAGCGAGCCGTCCGGGAGCACGGGGAGCAGTCCCGCGAAGGAGGCTCCGACGTCCGGTGACACCCGGATGGCGACGTAGACCACCACGACGAACATCACGCCGATCAGGACCGTCATGACCTTCTCGAAGACGGCGTACTGGTTGAACCAGACGAAGACCAGACCGACCAGCCCGGTGATGATCGCCCAGGTCTTCAGGCCCGGCCCGTCGGGGAAGAGCGCCACGATGGGCAGGGCGCTGGAGGACATGGCCGTCGCGCCGTACACGAAGCCCCAGATGACCACGTACACCGCGAAATACCCCGTGGTCCATCCGCCCAGGGTGCGCCAGCCGTCGAAGAGGGTGCGGCCGGTCGCGAGGTGCCAGCGGCCCACCGCCTCCGCGAGGGAGATCTTGACGAGGCAGCCGATCACGGCCGCCCACATGAGGGTGTAGCCGAACTTGCTTCCCGCGATGAGCGTCGCGACCAGGTCCCCGGCTCCGACGCCGGTGGCCGCGACGACGATGCCGGGCCCGATGTAGCGCCAGCTGGATTTGCGCGGCCGGGAGCCCTGCTCCCCCGCCTCTGTGATTTCGCTTGTGTCCGCCATGTCGATCAACGAAGCGCATCGTGTCCGTTCACACAAGGGGGCGCGGCATACCGCCGTCATGCCCTCTCCTGTCGCGGACAGCTGTGGACGTTCCGTGACAGGAGGCGGCGGTACGCGGCACGGCTCCCCGTGGGACGCTGGGCGGTGTGGCGCTGGACGGGGGAAGTGGCATGGCGGGCCCGCAAGTTGATCCACTGGGCAGTGGGGATCCGGAAACGCTCGGCAGATACGAACTGCTCGGGAGACTGGCGTCCGGGGGCATGGGGAGGATCTATCTCGCCCGGAGCGCCGACGGGCGGCTGGCAGCCGTGAAGACGCTGCTCGCCGAGGGTGTGGTCAGCGAGGTGGACCGGCGGCGGTTCACCCGCGAGGTGGAACTGGCCCAGCGCATCGACAGCGCGTTCACGGCCCGGGTGCGGGAGGCGGACCCGCGGGCGGCGCGGCCGTGGATGGCGATCGACTACATCGCCGCGCCGTCCCTGTCCGAGCTGGTCCGCGCCGCGGGGGTGTTGCCTGCCTCGGCCGTGCGGTGGCTGGCCGCGGGCATCGCGGAGGCGCTGGTCACGCTGCACCGTGAGGGCATCATCCACCGGGACCTCAAGCCGCAGAACATCCTGCTGCCGCTCCCGGGGCCACGCGTGATCGACTTCGGCATTTCCCACGCGAATGACATCACCCGGACGAGTGTCACCCTGGGCACGATCGCGTTCACCTCGCCGGAGCAGGCCCGGGGCGAACCGTCGACCGAGGCGTCGGACGTGTATTCGCTCGGGGCGACCCTGTTCCATCTGGCGCTCGGCAGGCCCCCGTACCGGGCGGACAGCGACACGCTCGCCCTGCTGGCCCAGGTGCAGCAGGGCCGGCTCGATCTCGACGGCCTGCCCAAGGAACTGTCGACGCTGATCCGTCCCTGCCTGGCGGCCGATCCCGCGCAGCGGCCCGTCCCGGCCGAGATGCTGGAACGCTTCCACCGGTCGCCGGCCGGGCTCCCGGTGACTCAGGGCGGCGGCCGTTGGCTGCCGCAGCGATGGACGGATTTGATCACCGCGTACGAGCGTCACGGGCGGGACCTGGCGCGCGGTGCCGGGACCGGTACGGGTGACGCGGATCCCGAGGGGATCACGGTCGGCCAGCGCGCGGGTGTGGTCCCGTCGCCGGGCCTGACCCGGGAGTACACACAGGAACGCGAGCAGGCCGGGCGCGAGCAGGCCCAGCGGGAACGAGCCCAGCGCGCGCAGGCCGAGCGCGCGCAGGCCGAGCGCGCGCAGGCCGAGCGCGAACGGGAGCGGCTTCGGGAGAAGGAGCGGAAGAAGGCCGAGAGGAAGGAGCGGGAGCGGGCGGAGAAGCAGGCCGCCCGGACCAGGGCCGCCCAGGCCATGGCACGGCAGCAGGCAGCGAGAGCGTCCTCCGCCCCGGCCGGGGCGTCACGCCCGGCGTCCCGCAGGCCGCAGGCCCCGACGCCCGGGCCCACGCCCGCACCGGCCGGGAAGACGCCCTCCCCCCTGGTCTGGCTGGTGGTCCTGGCCGTCATCGCGCTGGTCTTCTGGCAGACCGGCGGGTCCGACAACGACCCGAGCTCCGGCAGCGGTGCCGGCACGAGCGCCGGCACCGGGAGCGGCTCCGGCACCCACACCGGCACGGACACCGGTTCCGGCTACGAGGCGCCCGGACCGACCCTCGGGCCGACGCCCGACGCGGAGGACCAGGCCTTCAGCGAGGTGGTGTCAGGGGACTGCCTCACCGCCCACGACGACGGGTACGGCGACTGGTCGACCGACACCCCGCAGGTCGTGGGCTGCGATGCCGACGACGCCTACCTCCGGGTGACCTCGACGGACGACGGAATCAGCTCCTCCGACTGCCCGAGCGGCTCCGGCGAGTCGTCCTGGACCCACTCCGGGTCGAGGACGGAGTTCAGCACCACACTCTGTGTGGAACGCCAGTTCCGCGTGGGCCAGTGTTTCGTGTCCAAGCGCGAGGGCGACCGGATGGTGGGGGCCCGGCTCATGACGGTGTGGAGCTGCGGCAAGGACACCGTGCCCGAGGGCTACGACGTGATCCTGCAGATCACCGGCCGCTGGCGGGCGGAGTCGAGCTACCCGCCCGGCTACTGCTCACAGCACCGGGACGACCCTACGTCGTACTGGCGTTTCGAGGTGGACGACGGCCGGACGGTGCTCTGCGCCAAGTGGGTCTGAGGCGTACGGACCCCAGCCCGGCTCAGGCTCCCGCCCGGACCAGGCTCCCGCCCGATCAGGCTCCCGCCCGGACCAGGACCCCGCCCGGCTCAGGCTCCCGCCCGGATCGGGCCGGGCGGGAGCTGGCCTGGTGCAGAGGAGACCCTAGATCACCAGACTCAGCGCCGCCGCGACCACGAAGCCGGCGACCGAGAGGACCGTCTCCAGCACCGTCCAGGTCTTCAGGGTGTCGCGCTCGGAGATGCCGAAGTACTTCGAGACCATCCAGAACCCGCCGTCGTTGACGTGCGAGGCGAAGATGGATCCCGCCGAGATCGCCATGATGATCAGCGCGAGGTGTGCCTGCGACATGTCCTGGCCCTCGACGAGCGGGACGACGATGCCGGCGGTGGTGACGATCGCGACCGTCGCCGAGCCCTGCGCCACCCGCAGGACGACGGAGATCAGCCAGGCGAGCAGAATGACCGGCAGGCCGACGTCGTTGAAGGTGTCGGCGAGGGCGTCGGCGATGCCGCTGCCCTTCAGTACCGCTCCGAAGATCCCGCCCGCACCGACGACCAGCAGGATGTTGCCGACGGGCTTCAGCGAGGCCGTGGAGACCGACTCGAGGGACTTGCGGGACCAGCCGCGCCGGATGCCCAGCAGGTAGTAGGCGAGGAACAGTGCGATCGTCAGCGCGACGAAGGGGTTGCCGAAGAACTCGATGACGGAGCGCAGGGTGGAGGGGTCCAGCGCGATGGACGAGAACGTCGCCGCCAGGATGAGGATCAGCGGGGTGCCGATGATCGCGAGAACGGTGCCGAGCGCCACGGGCTGCTCGTGCGGGGTGACGCCGGCTGCGCGCTGTTCGGCGACGACGGCGGCCTTGGACTCCTCGGCCGCCTCGACCATGTCCTGCGGTACCTCGACGAAGACGCGCTTGCCGATCCAGGCGGCGTAACCCCACGCTGCGAGGACGGACGGGATCCCGACGACGACACCCATCAGGATGACCCAGCCGAGGGAGACGTTGAAGAGGCCCGCGGCGGCGACCGGTCCGGGGTGCGGCGGCAGGAACGCATGGGTCATGGAGAGGCCGGCCAGCAGCGGCATCGCGTAGAGGACGACCGACTTGCCGGAGCGCTTGGCGGCGGCATACACGATCGGCGCGAGGACGAAGATGCCGACGTCGAAGAAGACCGGGATGCCGAAGATGAGACCGGTGAGGCCCATGGCGAGCGGGGCACGCTTCTCGCCGAAGAGATTCAGCAGGCGGGCACTCAGGACCTCCGCACCGCCCGAGACCTCCAGGATCGCGCCGAGCATCGTACCGAGGCCGATGATGATCGCGACGTGCCCGAGGATGCCGCCCATGCCGGACTCGATGACCGAGACGGCGGCCGACTTCTGGACCGTGCCGAAGAGTTCGGTGACGGAGAGACCGGCACCAAGGCCGACGGCTATGGACACGGCGAGCAGCGCGACGAACGGCTGCAGCCGGACCTTGATGATCAGGAAGAGCAGGAGCGCGATCCCGAGGGCGGCGACGGTCAGCAGACCGGGCGTACCGCCGATCAGGAGGAGGAGTCCACCGGTGTGGGGTGGCGCCTCGGGGGCGGGGGCGGCGGCGAGCAGCATGAGCGGTCAACTCCGTTGGTGACGGGGCCCTTCGGGCAGGGGGGAGCGCGGCACGGCGCCCCTCGGGGGAAGGGTGGGGCGCCGTGCCGTGAGGTGGGCGGTTCAGGTGGGCCGGCTCTCCGGGGGCGGATCGCCGGGCCGGCGGATCAGGTGATCAGCCGAGGACCGCGAGCGCGTCGATCTCGATGAGCAGTCCCTTGGGCAGGCCGACGTACACCGTCGTACGGGCGCTGGCGGGGGCCTTGAGGCCCTGCTCCTCGAAGTACTCGTTGTAGATGGCGTTCATCTCGGCGAAGTGGTCGACGTCCGTGAGGTAGACGCGCATCATCATCACGTCGTCCCAGCTCGCGCCGCCCTCCTCCAGGATCGCCTTGACGTTGGCGAAGGTCTGGAGGGTCTGTTCGCGCAGCGTCGGGCCGGCCGGGGTGGGGGCCTGGCCCTCGACGGCGGGCAGGAAGCCGACCTGACCGGCGACCTGGAGGATGTTCCCCTTCTTCACGCCGTGCGAGAACTTGGCGGGCGGGGCGGTGTGGGTGCTGGGGGTGAGGGCGGTCTTCTCGGTCATGGCGGTTCAGGCTTTCTTGGTGGGGGTGGTGCCGGAGTACTCCCGGCTGATGGTGTCCGCGGTGCGGCGCACCAGCGGGAGCAGGGTGAGGAGTTCCTCGGCCGTGACGACCACGTTCGGTGCGGACACCGACATGGCTGCGACGACCCGCCCGTCCGCGCCCCGGATGGGGGCGCCGATGCAGTTGATGGACTCCTCGTGGCCGCCGAGGTCGGTGGCCCAGCCCTGTTCGCGCACGACGGCGAGTTCCTTGAGGAAGGCACCGGCGTTCGGGAGCGAACGGGACGTGTACATGGGGTAGTCGAGCCGTTCGGCGATCGCGCGCCGTTCGGGCTCGGCGAGGTCGGCGAGGAGCAGCTTGGCGACCGCGGCGACCGTGATCGCGACGGGCTTGCCGATCCGTGAGTACATCCGCACGGGATAGCGGCTCTCGACCTTGTCGATGTAGAGGACCTCGTTCTCCTCGTACACCGCGAGGTGGACGGTGTGCCCGCACTGTTCGTTGAGCGCGACCAGGTGGCTGTGGGCGATCTCGCGTACGTCGAGGTTCTCGACGGCTTCCTGCGCGAGAGCGAAGAGACGTGCGCCGAGGCGGTAGCGCTGGTCCTCCTGGCGGTAGACGAGCCCGTGCTCGTGGAGCGTACGGAGCAGGCGCAGCGCCGTGGACTTGTGGACGCCGAGCCGCATCGCGACCTGGCCGAGGTCGGCGGGTCCCTGGGCGAGCAGCGGCAGGATGCTCAGCGCGCGGTCGACGGTCTGGCTCATGTGACTCGTACCTCCTCGTTCGCCCCGGGGGCGGCTGTCCAGCCGGGGCCGAGACGAAGTGTGCCCCAGGCCTCGTCGTCCAGGGCGGCGAGCCGGTCGGCGTACGCGCGGGGCGGGGGGCCGGTGAGGTCGCCGGGGACGGTGAGGACGGCGGCGGCCATGAGGTGGCCGTGCCGGGCCCGGTCGCGTACGGGCAGGTCGCGCAGGGTGGCGGAGAGGAACCCGGCGGCGAACGCGTCTCCCGCGCCGACGGCGGCGACGACGTCGACGCGCAGGGAGGGCACGGTGGTGACGGTGTCGTCCGCCGCGCCGCTGCCCGTCCTCGCGTAGACCGTGACGCCCTCCGCGCCCCGCTTGACGACGAGGACGTCCGGCTCCGGGAGGACCGCACGGATCGCTTCGGTGCCGTGGACGCCCCAGGCCTCTTCCGCCTCGTCCTCGCCGACGAAGACGAGGTCGCAGCGGCGGGCGAGGGCGAGCAGGACCTCCGGACCCGCCTCGCCGTCGCGCCACAGGCCGGGGCGGTGGTTGACGTCGAAGGAGATCAGCGGGCGGCCGTCGCGGGGGGCGGTGAGGTCGTGGAGGAGCGCCAGGCAGTCGGCGGAGAGTGCGGCGGTGATGCCGGACAGATGGAGGATGCGCGTGGCGAAGAGGTCCTCGTACGGGACGTTGCTCGGCGACATCGCGGAGGCCGCGGACCCTGCCCGGTAGTACGCCACCTCGTGGGTGTCGGTGGCCCGGTCCGCCGCCGTGCGGAAGTAGACACCGGTGGGGCGTCCGGCGTCACGGCGTACCGCGGAGGTGTCGACGCCGTAGTCGGCGATCGTGTCGACGAGGTGGTCACCGAAGCCGTCGGCCCCGACCCGGCCGACCCATTTTGCCCGGTGGCCCCCGGCTGCGAGCGCACAGGCGACGTTGGACTCGGCGCCGCCGATGCCCCGGCCGAAGGAGGGGACGTCGGCGAGGCGGCCCGGCTGCGAGGGCAGGAACGTCACCATGGACTCACCGAGGCAGACGACGTCCGCGGTGGCTGTCCTGGCTGCGTGTCCGGACACTCTGGGCTCCTCATGGTCGGCCGTGGGCGCCGGTGCTCACCATTGACCCGGCATCGGCTCGGATGTTAGACAGCGTTAAGCGATATGCGCAATGGCCGTTGCGGAGAATGCAACGATCACGTTCCCGAGGAGGATCCCTTGGCCGCCCAGCAGTCCGCCGAACAGTCCGTGACGGCCCTCTCCGGTGAAGTGGTCGACCACCGCTTCAAGGCGCTGCCGCCCGACGCGGAGGGGCTGACCGTCGGCGCCCTGGCGGCCGAGCGCCGCAACCTCTTCACCGGCGGCTTCACCACGCCCGTGCTGGCCCTGTCCGCCGAGTCGGTCGAGGCCAACCTCGCCCTGCTGGAGACGTACGCCGAGCGGCACGGCCTGGCCTTCGCGCCGCACGGCAAGACGTCCATGTCCCCGCAGCTCTTCGCCCGCCAGCTGGAGTACGGCGCCTGGGGCATCACCGCCGCCGTCCCCCACCAGGCCCGGGTGTACCGCGCCTACGGCATCCGGCGGATCTTCCTGGCCAACGAACTCGTCGACTCGGTCGCGCTGCGCTGGCTGGCCGGCGAGCTGGACGCCGACCCGGACTTCACGTTCGCCTGTTACGTGGACTCCGTGCGCGGTGTCGAGCTGATGGACGAGGCCCTGCGCGCCGCGGGTGCCGTCCGCCCCGTCGACGTCGTGGTGGAGCTGGGAGCCGGCCGGGCCGCCCGCACCGGCGCCCGCACGGAGGCCGACTGCGCGGCGGTCGCCGACGCGGTGGCCGCCGTGTCCACCCTGCGCCTGGTGGGCGTCGCGGGTTACGAGGGCGAGGTGCCGGACGCCTCCCCCGAGCGGGTACGGGAGTGGCTGCGCCGACTCGTCACTCTGGCCGCCGACTTCGACGCGGCCGGCCGCTTCACCGCGATGGCCGACGACGAGGAGATCCTGATCAGCGCGGGCGGGAGCGCGTGGTTCGACGCGGTCGCGGACGTCTTCGCCGAGATCCCCGCGCTGAGCCGGCCCGTGCTCAAGCTACTGCGCTCCGGCGCGTACGTCAGCCACGACGACGGCCACTACCGCCACCTCACCCCCTTCAACCGCATCCCCGAAGAGGGCGCGCTCCAGCCCGCCTTCCGCCTCTGGGCCCAGGTCGTCTCCCGCCCCACCCCCGAGCAGGCCTTCGTCAACGCCGGCAAGCGCGACGCCGCCTACGACCTGGACCTCCCCGAGGCGCAGGCCGTCCGCTCCGGCCGCGACGGCTCTCTGCGTCCGGCCACCGGCATCACTGTCAGCGGGCTGTCCGACCAGCACGGCTGGGTCCGCACCGAGGCGGGCGCCGAGCTGGAGGTGGGCGACTGGATCGGTATGGGCCTCTCGCATCCCTGCACCTCCTTCGACAAGTGGCAGCTGATCCCGCTGGTGGAGGCGGACGGCACCGTCACCGACTACATCCGCACCTTCTTCTGATCCCGGCGGAACCGCTCCCCCACCCCGAAAGGCGACCCCCATGGACCTGGTCATCCGCGACGCCCGCGTCGTCGACGGCACCGGCGCCCCCTCCTACCGCGCCGACGTGGGCATCACAGACGGCCGGATCACCGAGATCCGCGCCGAGGGCGACGGCCCCCGCCCCACCGCCGCCCGCACCCTGGACGCGGACGGCCTCGCGCTCTCGCCGGGCTTCACAGACATGCACGCGCACAGCGACCTCGCTCTGCTGCGCGACCCCGACCACAGCGCCAAGGCCGCCCAGGGCGTCACCCTGGAAGTCCTCGGCCAGGACGGCCTTTCGTACGCCCCCGCCGACGACCGCACCCTCGCCGAGGTGCGCCGCTCCATCGCCGGCTGGAACGGTGACGGCAGCGACATCGACTTCGACTGGCGCACCGTCGGCGGCTACCTGGACCGCCTCGACCGCAACTTCGGCGGCCAGGGCATCGCCGTCAACGCCGCCTACCTCATCCCGCAGGGAACGGTCCGGATGCTCGCCGTCGGCTGGGACGACCGCCCCGCCACCGACGCCGAGCTGGACCGCATGAAGGAGCTGGTCGCCCAGGGCATGGCCGAGGGTGCGGTCGGCATGTCCTCGGGCCTCACCTACACCCCCGGGATGTACGCGAAGGACGCCGAACTCACCGAGCTGTGCCGGGTCGTGGCGGCGCACGACGGTTACTACTGCCCGCACCACCGCTCGTACGGCGCGGGAGCCCTCGCCGCGTACGAGGAGATGGTGCAGCTCACCCGCGACGCGGGCTGCGCCCTTCACCTGGCACACGCCACCATGAATTTCGGCGTGAACAAGGGCAAGGCCCCCGAGCTCCTCTCCCTCCTGGACGACGCGCTCGCGACAGGAGCGGACATCTCCCTGGACACCTATCCGTACACCCCCGGCTGCACGACCCTCGTGGCCATGCTGCCCAGTTGGTCCAGCGAGGGCGGGCCCGAGTCGATCCTGACCCGGCTCGCGGACGAGGCGACGGCCGAACGGATCCGCCACCACATGGAGGTCCTCGGATCCGACGGCTGCCACGGCGTGCCCATCGAGTGGGACACGATCGAGATCTCCGGCGTCGGCTCACCCGAACTGTCCGGCTACGTCGGCCGTACGGTGGCCGAGTCCGCCCGGATGCGCGGCGAGGAGCCCTGGGTGACGGCCCGCCGACTACTCGTCGAGGACCGGCTGGGTACGACGATCCTCCAGCACGTCGGCCATGAGGAGAACGTCCAGCAGATCATGCGCCACCGGGTGCACACCGGCGGCAGCGACGGCATTCTCCAGGGCGACAAGCCGCACCCTCGCGCATACGGCACGTTCCCCCAGTACCTCGGCCGGTACGTGAGGGAGCTGGGCATCCTCACGCTGGAGGAATGCGTCGCCCACCTCACGTCCCGCCCCGCCGCCCGCCTGCGCCTGCCGGACCGCGGGTACGTCCGCGAGGGCTACCGCGCGGACCTGGTCCTCTTCGACCCGGCCACCGTCGCTGCCGGCTCGACCTTCGACGAGCCGCGCACCCTCCCGGTGGGCATCCCGCACGTCCTGATCGACGGCCGATTCGTCATCGAGGACGGCAGGCGGACGTCGACCCTGGCCGGCCGCTCCGTGCGGAGCACAGGCGCCGCCCGACACCGATAACGCCCGGCGAGAGGCCGAGGGCCGAGGTCCCCTACCCCGCCTGCTCCGCCGCCCAGGCGAGGTCCTCCTCGGTCGGGGCGTCGTCCTGGGTGAGGCTGCGCCGCCAGTAGCCGCTGAACTCGACGGCCTCCTTGGGGAGTCGCCGGTCCTCGACGAGATGGCGGCGCAGCGCCCGTATCGCCCCGGCCTCCCCGGCGAGCCAGGCCGCACCGGCCCCGTCCCCCGGGAGCGCCGCGGCGCGGACAGCGTCCACCAGTGAGCCGCCTTGGTCACGATGCACCCAGTGCACGGTCAGGTCCGCGGCGGACGCGAACTCCTGCTCCTCATCGGCGTCGGCGACTTCGCCGTACACATACGCCCGCATCCCGGCCGGCAGGTCGGCGAGCAGGGTCGCCACGGCGGGCAGGGCCGCCTCGTCGCCTGCGAGCAGCAGCCACTCGGAGGCGGGCAGCGGTCTGGCGTACGCCGAGGAGGGGCCGACCATGCCGAGCACGTCGCCGGTCCGGGCCGCCCTCCCCCAGCGTGCCGCGGGGCCCGTGTCGCCGTGCAGCACGAAGTCCACGGTCATCGCGTTCCGTGCGCGGTCGTAGGCACGCACGGTGAACCCCCGCATCCAGGGACGCTCCGCCTCCGGAATAGCGAGATACGCCTCGTACCACCGCATGCCGTACGTGTCGTCGGCGTCCTGTTCGGGGAGGCGGGGAACGCGCTGCCCCGACCGCGGGAAGCAGAGCTTCATCTGCTGGTCCGGCCGGTCCTCCATCAGCTCGGGCAGCGCCTCTCCGGTGAAGGTGACACGCGCCGTGCGGGGTGTAGGGCGCTCCACACCCGTGACCCGCACATACGAAACAGGCAGCGCCTGACTCATGGGACGACCCCCACTCCTGATATCTTTACGCCGTAAGGAGTTACCTCGAAGACATTACTTTATGCCGTAAGGAGTCGCAAGTGGTGGTTTTTGCCGGGCAGGGCGACGCCCGCCGCTCCATGGATCTGCTGTGGCGCACGGAGGGCGACCCGCCCTCCCAGGGCGGTCCGGGCCCCCGGCCCGCCCTGAGTGTCGACGCGATCGTGGCCGCAGCCGTCGCGATCGCCGACACGCAGGGCATGGCCGCGCTGTCGATGCGCGCGGTGGGCGAGCGGCTGGGCCGGACGGCGATGGCGCTCTACACCTACGTCCCCGGCAAGAGCGAGCTGCTGGACGTGATGTACGACGCGGTGCACGCCGAGCTGCCGGACCCGGCGGGGAGCGGGGACTGGCGGGAGGACCTCACCACCTGGGCGGGGTCGGCCCTGGACTTCTACGTCCGCCACCCGTGGGTCCTCCAGATCTCTCAGGCCCGGCCGGTCCTGGGCCCCCACGAGTACGCCGCCCTCGACACCCTCGTACGCCTGCTGTACGGGACCGGGCTGGACCCGCGCGTCGTGCGCCGGCTGACCGGCACCCTGTTCCACTTCGTGCGCGGGGCCGCGCAGACGGTCGCCGACGCGCGTCGCGCCGCGGCGGCGACCGGCCTGTCGGACGAGGAGTGGTGGACGGACCGCGCCGGGCTGCTCGCCGAGGTGGCCCCCGACTTCGAAGACCGCTTCCCGCATGTGAGCCGCCTGGAGAGCGAGAGCTCCCCCGAGCCGTACCAGGACCAGGGCACGGACACGGACACGGACGCAGACACGGACGCCGGGGAGCACGTCCCGTATCTGGAGCGGGAGGCCAGGCGGACGTTCACGACCGGTCTCGGCGTACTGCTCGACGGCATCGCGGCAGCGGGCGCGGCACGGACCGCCCCGGCGCGGTGACGACGCACCGGCCGACGGCGTGGACGGTGTGCACGCACGGCGGCGCACGCCGAGATCGGGGCCATGGAGCCCGTCGCGCACGCCGAGATCGGGGCCCTGGAGCCCGGCGCGCACGCCGCGACTCGACGCACGCGGGCCGCGTTCCCCTTGTCTCCTGCACCGTCAGGGCATGTGAGAAACCCCTGAGGCGTCTGCGTAGTGTCGGGGTATGACACTCGACCTCGACGCCTACTTCGCCCGCATCGGCTGGTCCGGGGAGCGCCGCCCCACCGTGGAGGTGCTGCGGTCAGTGCACCGCGCCCACACGCTGGGCATCCCGTTCGAGAATCTGGAACCCGTCCTCGGCACCGCCCCGTCCCTCGCGCTCCCGGACCTGGAGCGCAAGCTGGTCCGCAGCGAGCGTGGCGGGTACTGCTACGAGCACAACACCCTCCTCGCCGCAGCCCTGACCCAGCTCGGATTCCGGGTGACGCTGCTGACCGCGCGGGTGGTGCTGGGAGCCGCGCCCGGTGACATCCGGCCCCGCACCCACATGCTGCTGCAGGTGGACGTCGAGGGGGACTCCACGCCCTGGCTGGCGGACGTCGGCTTCGGCGCGCACGGCGCGCTGATGGAACCGATCCCGCTGGTGGCGGACGCCGAGCTGCTCGACACCCCGCGCCGCCACCGGCTCGTGCACGCCCCGCACGACGGTCCGCTGGAGATGTGGGAACTGCAGACGGACAAGGGCGGTTACTGGGAGCCGCAGTACGAATTCACCCTGGAGCCGTTCGAGTCCCCGGACTACGAGGTCATCAACTGGTACGTCGCGACGCACCCGCGTTCGCCCTTCCGGCAGGCGGTGTACGCCCAGCGCACCCTGCCGGGCCTGCACCGGTCGCTGTCCGGGCGGACGCTCGTGGAGACCGCCGACGACGGCACGGTCGAGGAGCGGGAGCTGAGCGACTCCGCCGAGGTGCTGCGCGTGCTGGCCGATGACTTCGGCGTACACCCTCCCGAGGGGGCCGTTCTGCCCGGCTGACCCAGGACCCGCTCCCGGCTGACCCGGGGCCCGCTCCCCGTCGGCGCCCCGGCGCGAGCGCACGCGGGCAGGGCGTGACGGGCTCCGGCGGGGGCGTGTCCGGCCGGTTACGCGCCCCCGCGTGGCGCATCTCACCCGGTCCGGCGCCTCACGCCCGCTTTCCAAGCCGCGGCGCCGCCCCGACCGGCCGTTCCCACGGTTCACGGCCGGGGCGGCATGCCGATGGAAGACCCGGCGCACGGTCGCGCGGCCCCGGAGGGAGCAACCGGTGCGCGAACTGGGCGCACCCCGCGAAACGCGGTCGTAAGCTCGCAGACATGCAGGTCATCCAGTCCACGAAGCTCTCCGGCGTCTGTTACGAAATCCGCGGCCCCGTGCTCGAGGAAGCGATGCGGCTCGAAGCCGCTGGTCATCGCATCCTCAAGCTCAACACGGGCAACCCCGCGGCGTTCGGGTTCGAGTGCCCGCCGGAGATTCTCGAAGACATCCTGCGCAACCTGTCGGGCGCGCACGGCTACGGCGACGCGAAGGGCCTGCTGTCCGCGCGCCGTGCGGTGATGCAGCACTACCAGACCAAGGGGATCGACCTCGACGTCGAGGACGTCTACCTCGGTAACGGCGTCTCCGAGCTGATCCAGATGTCGATGCAGGCGCTGCTCGACGACGGCGACGAGGTCCTCGTGCCCGCTCCGGACTACCCGCTGTGGACGGCCTCGGTCTCGCTGGCCGGCGGTACGGCCGTCCACTACAGGTGCGACGAGCAGGCCGACTGGATGCCTGACCTCGCCGACATCGAGCGGAAGATCACCGACCGCACCAAGGCGCTCGTGATCATCAACCCGAACAACCCGACCGGGGCGGTCTACGACGACGAGATGCTGCGCGGGCTGACGGAGATCGCCCGGCGCCACAACCTGGTCGTCTGCTCCGACGAGATCTACGACCGGATCCTCTACGACGGCGCGACGCACACCCCGACCGCCGCCATCGCGCCGGATCTGATGGTGCTCACCTTCAACGGGCTGTCCAAGAACTACCGGATCGCGGGATACCGCTCGGGCTGGATGGCCGTCTGCGGTCCGAAGGCGCACGCGTCCTCGTACATCGAGGGTCTCACCGTCCTGGCCAACATGCGCCTGTGTGCCAACATGCCCGCGCAGCACGCGGTGGCCACGGCGCTCGGAGGACGGCAGTCGATCAACGAGCTGGTGCTGCCGGGCGGGCGGATCCTGGAGCAGCGGGACGTCGCGTACGACCTGCTGACGCAGATTCCCGGCGTGACCTGCGTGAAGCCGAAGGGGGCCCTGTACCTCTTCCCGAAGCTCGATCCCAAGGTGTTCAAGATCAAGGACGACCGGCAGATGGTGCTCGACCTGCTGCGGGCCGAGAAGATCATGGTGGTGCAGGGCACGGGCTTCAACTGGCCGGAACCCGATCACTTCCGGGTGGTGACGCTGCCGCCCGCCAAGGATCTCACCGACGCGGTGACACGGATCGGGAACTTCCTGGACGGGTACAGCCAGCCCTGAGCGACGAAGATCTTTCGGACCCGACACAACTTTAGACTCGATCCAATGTAGGATGGCCTTACTGCAACGCCAGGAGGCCATCCATGTACGAGCCGATCCGCACCAAGTCGGTCCACACATCGGCCGACGACGCCGATTTCCCGCACCGCAGCCGCGAGGACGCGCTGGACATCCAGCTCGCCGGACACCTCGCCGCCCTGCTCGCCGTCACCGACGAGCTGGGCCTCACCGCCATGGGCGACCGCATCGCGGAGCAGGTGGCCAGGCTCCGCGCCGCGCCGCCCGCCCGGCACGCCGGACGGAGCGAGGCCTCCCCGGCCGCTCTGCACCGCCGCGCCCACGCCCTCGCCGGCCGGGCCCTCGTGGTGGCCGCGTCCCGCGCCGACACCGCCGTGGCGATTCTCGCGGCCGAAGCCATGGACGCGCATGCCGCGGCCCTGGCCGCCCCTGCCGCACCGACCGCACCGACCGCACTGGTCGGCGCCCCCTGACGGCCCCGGTCCACGGTCGCGAAGACACGTGGACCGGGTGCCACACACGAGCGGGGTGCGGACCGCGCCCCGCCCCGGACGCCTACGAGGCGGGACGGACGCGCACCGAGACCGACGCGGTCGAGGCGCTGTGCAGGTCGTCCCCCGCGTAGGCGACCGTGTAGACGACCTCGCCCCGCGCCGACGGCAGGTCGTGGATCCTGAAGGTGCCGTCGGCCGCGACCGCCGCCGAGGTGAGCGTGCCGGTGCCCTTCCGGTCCGTCCGCTGCACGGCCAGAGTGATGCCCGAGGGCAGCGCGCGGCCCTGGCCGGTCAGGGTGCCGGTGATCTCCAGGCTCTGGTTCTTCGTCGCCTCCGCCGGAGCCGTGAGCGCGATGGCCGTCGGCGCCTTGGCCACCGTGACCTGGAGTGAGACGTCCTCGGCGGGACGGTGGGTCACGTCCCCGAGGAAGGACAGGGTGTACGTGGCCTCTCCGACCAGGGACGGGACGTCGAGAACCGTGAACGTGCCGTCCGGGTCGACCTCCACGGCCGCCAGCTTGCGGTCACCGTTGGCGTCATGACGCGTCGCCGAGACCTTGACTGGCTCGGCCGGAGCGGGACCGTCGAGTTCGAGCCGGCCCCGGATGCCGAGCGGTTCACCGACGACCGGCGTGCCCGGGGTGGTGGACAGCGCTCCCGTGAAGCGGGAGTCGTACTGGGCGGCGGGCGGCTGGATCACGTGCAGCCAGTAGGCGGTACCCGAGGCGTTGGTGGTCACCGCGAAGAGCCGGGAGCCGTCCTGGGACCACCCGAGGCCGCGCGGGGCGACCCGGGCTCCGTCGAGTTCACCCTCGAAGGCGAACTCCAGCGCCGTGGTGCCCTCCGCCGGGTCCGCCTTCTGGATCAGCAGGTCCGCCGTGGACCCGGTGGCGGTGGCCCCTCGCGCGACGTACCCGCCTTCGGCGCTGAACGCGACGGCCGAGGCCTTCGCCCCCTCCGGCAGCGGCTGGTACTGCACCGGGGCGTCCGACAGATCGGCGGTGCGGAGCAGGCGGGTGCCGTGCGCGGCGTCGGCGACGGCGAGCCTGGCGCCGTCGCCCGACAGGGCCAGGTCCCTGAGGTCGAGCGCGCCCGCGCCCGCGCTGTCGGCGAAGCGGCGCTGCGGTCCCCGCACGAGGGTGTCGCCACTGCTGTCGAAGACGGTCAGGTAGGGGTCGGTCCCGCCCGGGCTCAGCGTCTGCCCCACGGCGAGCACGTCCGGGGTCTGGGGCGTGGTCGCGAAGTGGAGCCTGCCCGCACCCTCCCAGCCGGTGTAGGAGAGGAGGCCGTTCGCGCTCCCGTACAGATAGCTCTGCCGTTCGTCGCACAGGGTGGTGTAGCCGATGTCGGTGTGCCACACCTTGCCACCCGCGTAGGCGACCTGACGCCCGCACTGACCTGACCAGTTGGTCCCGGTGTGGGTGGTCTTCTCGAACGTCTCGGTGTCGTACGCGGAGATCCGGTTCATCTCGGAGACGTACAGCTTCGAACCGTCGTGTGCGAGAGCCATGCCGCCGACGGAGCCGTACGTGCTGGGCAGCTCGTCGACCTTCTGGCCCTGGAAGTTGTAGACGTGCACCGAGGTCTTCACCGTCGTGGACCGTGCGTCGTCACTGACGTAGACCCGTTCGTGCGCGGAGTCCACGACCATGGACGAGAACGACGAGATGGGCAGCTTCGCCACGTCGTCGTCCGCCGCGTGGGCCGCCGGCGCCGCGAGCACGGTGAGACCCGCACCGCCGAGCGTGAGTGCGAGGAGTGTCGCGAGGCCGCGCTTCCTCTGTCCTGACCTGTTCAACTGTTCCCCCACAGAAGCGTTGACGGCATCCGACGGCTCTCTCGGACGCCCTGTGGGCATCATGCAACAGATGTGAAGGTTATGTGCGCAAGTTGTTGGTGATTCATGGACGTTCTCCCCGAAATCGGGGCGGCGCCCAGCCGGAGGCGGTCTCCTGGAAGGGAGCGGCACCCGGAACCATGAGGGGGCTCCGGGTGCCGTGCCGCGGCGGGCCGTTGACCCCACAGGTCAGGGCGGATGTCGGAAGAGCCCGGCCGCGGGGCCGAAGGGGATCAGCCCAGGCGCTGGACCAGCGCGCGGTACTCGTCCCACAGCTCCTTCGGCGTGTGGTCGCCGAAGGTGTTGAGGTGTTCGGGGATCAGCGCGGCCTCTTCGCGCCAGACCTCCTTGTCGACGTTCAGCAGGAAGTCGAGGTCGGACTCGGAGAGATCCAGGCCGTCCGTGTCCATGGATCCCTTGGCCGGCAGGATGCCGATCGGCGTCTCGACGCCCTCCGCCCTGCCCTCCAGGCGCTCGACGATCCACTTGAGCACGCGGCTGTTCTCACCGAAGCCGGGCCACACGAACTTGCCCGCCTCGTTCTTGCGGAACCAGTTCACGTAGTAGATCTTCGGAAGCTTCGACTGGTCCGCCTTGCCGGCGCCCACCTCGACCCAGTGCTTCATGTAGTCGCCCATGTTGTAGCCGCAGAACGGCAGCATGGCGAACGGGTCGCGTCGCAGCTCACCGACCTTGCCCTCGGCCGCGGCGGTCTTCTCGGAGGCGACGTTGGCCCCGAGGAAGACGCCGTGCTGCCAGGTGAAGGACTCGGTGACCAGCGGGACCGCGGAGGCGCGGCGGCCGCCGAAGAGGATCGCCGAGATCGGAACACCCTTCGGGTCCTCCCACTCCGGCGCGATGATCGGGCACTGGCCGGCCGGAACGGTGAAGCGGGCGTTGGGGTGCGCGGCGGGCGTGCCGGACTCGGGGGTCCAGTCGTTGCCCTTCCAGTCCGTGAGGTGCGCCGGGAGCTCCTCGGTCATGCCCTCCCACCACACGTCGCCGTCGTCGGTGAGCGCGACGTTGGTGAAGACGGAGTTGCCCCACATGGTCTTCATGGCGTTGGCGTTGGTGTGCTCGCCGGTGCCGGGCGCGACACCGAAGAAGCCGGCCTCCGGGTTGATCGCGTACAGCTGGCCGTCCTCGCCGAACCGCATCCAGGCGATGTCGTCGCCGATGGTCTCGACGGTCCAGCCGGGGATCGTGGGCTCCAGCATGGCGAGGTTGGTCTTGCCGCAGGCGCTCGGGAACGCGGCCGCGACGTACTTGCTCCCGCCGCTGGGCGGAGTGAGCTTGAGGATCAGCATGTGCTCCGCGAGCCAGCCCTCGTCCCGCGCCATGACGGAGGCGATGCGCAGCGCGTAGCACTTCTTGCCGAGAAGGGCGTTGCCGCCGTAACCGGAGCCGTAGGACCAGATCTCGCGGTCCTCGGGGAAGTGCGAGATGTACTTCGTGGAGTTGCAGGGCCACGGGACGTCGGCCTCGCCCTCGGCGAGGGGAGCGCCGAGGGTGTGGACGGCCTTGACGAAGAAGCCGTCGGTGCCCAGCTCCTCCAGGACCGCCTGGCCCATGCGCGTCATCGTGCGCATCGACACGGCGACGTACGCGGAGTCGGTGATCTCGACACCGATCGCGGAGAGCGGCGAGCCGACGGGGCCCATGCAGAACGGGACGACGTACATCGTGCGGCCGCGCATGGAGCCGCGGAAGACGCCCTTCTCCCCCGCGAAGATCTCCCGCATCTCGGCGGGCGCCTTCCAGTGGTTGGTCGGGCCCGCGTCCTCCTCCTTCTCGGAACAGATGAAGGTGCGGTCCTCGACGCGGGCGACGTCGCTCGGGTCGGAAGCCGCGTAGTACGAGTTGGGGCGCTTGACCGGGTCGAGCGCGGTGAAGGTGCCCTTGGCGACGAGCTCCCCGCACAGGCGCTCGTACTCGGCCTCCGAGCCGTCGCACCAGACCACGCGGTCCGGCTGGGTGAGGGCGGCGATCTCGTCCACCCAGGAGACGAGCTCCTGGTGACGAGTGGGAACAGTGAGGGGAGCCGCGATGTCTCGCGCCACGATCGCTCCTAGTCGAGAGGGTGTGTTGTCAGGCCCCGTGGGGGCTGCGACCCGGATGCTGACCCCTTCGAATTCCCCTGGCGCTCATCCGGTGCCGACCGCACTCATTTGATCATCCGACCATCCCGCCCATATGTCCAGAGGGCCGCACACGTGAGCATCGCCACTCATGACGGCACCTACGGGAGCGTAGGTAGCATGCGGATATGACTTCTGCCGCCTCCGAGTCCGGCCCCGTCGAACTCACCGACCCCGTCCCGGTCAAACCACGGATGCGCGGCTGGCTGCACGCCGGAATGTTCCCCGCGGTGGTCATCGCCGGAATCGCCCTGATCGCCCTGGCCGACAGCTCACGCGCGCGGGTCGCCTGCGCCGTGTACGTGCTCAGCGCCTGCCTGCTGTTCGGGGTGAGCGGGGTCTACCACCGGGGTACGTGGGGGCCGCGCGGCGAAGCGGTGCTGCGCCGGCTCGACCACGCGAACATCTTCCTGATCATCGCGGGCACCTACACGCCGCTGGCCCTCCTGCTGCTGCCGGAGTCCACGAGCCGCCCGCTCCTGTGGGCGATCTGGGGCGCGGCGGCGGCCGGCATCGCCTTCCGCGTGTTCTGGGTCGGCGCCCCGCGCTGGCTCTACACCCCGTGCTACATCGCCATGGGATGGGCCGCGGTGTTCTTCCTGCCGGACTTCATGCGCACCGGCGGCATCACGGTACTGGTCCTCGTCGTCGCCGGCGGGCTGCTCTACAGCGCCGGAGGCGTCATCTACGGCCTCAAGCGCCCGAACCCCTCACCGCGTTACTTCGGCTTCCACGAGGTCTTCCACTCACTGACACTGGCGGCGTTCGTCGCGCACTACATCGGGATCTCCCTGGTCGCCTACCAGCAGTGAGCCGTCGGTGCGGCGAAGGGCCGGGCCACCACGGCCGGCCCTTCGCCGCACCTCGCCTCAGCCGCCCAGCTTGGCGGCGAGCTCCCCCGCGTCCGTCGTCGGCGCGTCGCACACGAAGTGCCGGCAGACGTACGCGGTCGGCTCACCGCCCACCAGCGGCCGGTCCACCAGCAGCGGGAACTCGTAGCCGGCGTCCGGCCCCTCGCCCGCCGCGACGACCGCACCGGGCGCCCGCCCCAGCAGAGCCGCCCGGTGCAGCTCCCCGGCGACCGGACCGGCCACCGCGACCTCCCGGGGGCCGTCCAGCAGCGCCTCGGCGACCGCCAGGCCCCAGCCGATGAACCGGGGTGCCTTCGGGCCGAGCGCCCCGACGATCCCGAGGGCACCCTCGGCCGCCGTGCGGTGCGCCTCGGATCCGGTGTGCGCGGCGTAGGAGAGCAGCGCGCCCGCGGCGGCGGTCCAGCCGGCCGGGGTGGCACTGTCGGTGGGGTCCTGCGGACGCCGGATGAGCTGCTCCGCGTCGTCGGCGGCATCGAACATCTGTCCGCCCTCCCCGGTGAAGTGCTGGAGCACGATGTCCAGCAGGAAGCCGGCGAACTCCAGCCACGCGCCCTCACCCGTCACGGAGGCGAGCGCGAGGAACCCTTCGGCGACGTCGCCGTAGTCCTCCAGGACCCCCGAGTTGTCCCCGGCGCGGCCGTCCTTCGACGTGCGGCAGAGCCGGGCGACGTCACCCATGTGCACCCGTACCAGCAGGTCCGCGGCCTCGGTGGCCCGCTCGACCAGGTCCGGGCGGCCGAAATAGGCCCCGGTCTCGGCGAGCGCGGCGATCGCCAGTCCGTTCCAGGCGGCGACGATCTTGTCGTCGCGCTCGGGGCGTACCCGCAGCTCACGTGCGGCGAGCAGCCGGGCCCGTACGTCGTCGACCCGCGCGGCGTCGGTGGTGTCCGTCTCCCCGGCCCCCACGAGCCGCAGGACGGAGGACCCCTCCTCGAAGGTGCCCTCCTCGGTCACGCCGAAGTGCTCGGCGGCGAAGGCGGCGTCCTCCTCACCCAGCACCTCGCGCAGCTGCGCGGGCGTCCACACGTAGAAGGCGCCCTCGACGTGGCGCCCCTGCGCGTCCTCGCTGTCCGCGTCCAGCGCCGAGGCGAAACCGCCCTCGGTGGTCCGCAGCTCCCGCACCATGAAGTCGGCCGTCTCCAGGGCCACCCGGCGGGCCAGGTCCGATCCCGTGGCCCGCCACAGATGGGCGTACACGCGGCACAGCAGGGCGTTGTCGTAGAGCATCTTCTCGAAGTGCGGGACGACCCATTCCCGGTCCACGGAGTAGCGCGCGAAACCACCGCCGAGCTGGTCGTAGATCCCGCCGCGCGCCATGGCCGCACAGCTGTCGGCGGCCATCTGCAGGGCGCCCTCCGCGCCCGTACGGGCGTGGTGACGCAGCAGGAACTCGATGACCATGGACGGCGGGAACTTGGGCGCGCCGCCGAAACCGCCGTGCTTCTCGTCGTAGTCCCGCGTCAGCCGCAGCAGCGCCTGCGCCAGCTCCGGCTCGCCCGGCAGGTTCCCCTCCCCGGTGGTCAGGGAGCGGCCCGCCAGGTCACGGACGATGCGCCCGGCCACCTCCGCGACCTCCTCGCGCCGGTCGGACCAGGCGGCCACGACCCCTTCGAGCACCTGCTGGAAGGAGGGCATGCCGTGGCGGGGCTCGGGCGGGAAGTACGTGCCGAAGTAGAAGGGCTCGGCCTCGGCGGTCAGGAAGACGGTCATCGGCCATCCCCCCTGGCCGGTCGCGGCCTGCACGGCCTCCATGTACACGGCGTCGACGTCGGGCCGCTCCTCGCGGTCGACCTTCACCGGCACGAAGTGCGCGTTGAGATAGTCGGCGGTGGCCGCGTCCTCGAACGACTCGTGGGCCATCACATGGCACCAGTGGCAGCTGGCGTAGCCGACGCTGAGCAGCACGGGGACGCCGCGGCGGCGGGCCTCCTCGAACGCCTCGGGCGACCACGGCCACCAGTCGACGGGATTGTCGGCGTGCTGGAGGAGGTACGGGGAAGTGGTCTGCGCAAGTCGGTTGGCCATACCCCAATCCTTGCGCACCGGGGGTGACGGCGGGGGGGACGGGCTCACCGGGGTGAGGAGGTTCGGGCCTCCGGCACCCGCCCGGAGCCTCGGCGGACCAAGCCCCTGGACAGCACGGAACAGTAGGCCGATCCGAGCAGCACCGGAACTGACGAGCATCCTCGAAGGAGGCACGTTCATGACCGCCGGCATGATGATCGCACCCGCATGGATGCACCTCCAGATCAGCGCGGAGCAGTACGACTCCTGGTCCGAGGAGGACCCCGCCACCAAGGCGTACCGGGACGGCGAGATGTTCACCGGCGTGATCAAGGCCGCCGCGCCCTTCTCCGTCACCGTGGACCTGCAAGCCACCTGACGACCGGCATCCCGCCCGGCGGCGCGGTCGACCCGAGCAGGCGGCACCGCCCCCGCGGGCCTCCTCCGACGCGCTCCTTGCGCACACCGATCCCCCGCCGGTCGATCGCCCCGCTCTCTCGCGCTGACGGGCCGTACGCAGGACACTGGACGCCCGTGACAGCCGGACGGGGCGGAGCAGCCGGAACCTAGGGGGACGCATGCGGGACAGCCATCGGGCGGAAGCCGAACGGCTGTTGGTACGTGCCGTGGAGGAAGAGGCACGGCGGACAGGAGGCCGGACGGACTCCGGCGCGCTGCTGGCGCGTGCGCGGGGCGCGCTCGACACCATGGCGGCGGGCGCCGCCGACGAGTACGCCACCTACACCCGCGCGCTCGACGCCGCGGGGGCCGGCCGGCAGCCGCTGTCGGCACGGTTCAGCCGGGCGTCGCTGGGAACACCGATGCTGGTGACGGGCGTTGCCGCGGCGGCCGCGTTCGGCGCGGACCTCGCACTCGGCACCGAAACCGGTCTCGCCCTCGGCGCGGGCGCGGTCGTCGCCGTCGCGGGGACGACCGCTACGGTGGCCCGGGTGACCGCCTCGCACTGGCCGGCCGCCCACCGCAGGGCGGGCGAACGGAACCAGCCCGGCGGCCCTGAACAGCTGCGGCTGGCGTGGCTGACGGCCCTGGAGGTGCGGGGCATCCGCCCGTTCCTCGACCAGCAGCGGATGCTGACCGCCTCCACCCGGCCGCCGAAGAAGTCGGGCGCTTCCGTCGTGGCGCAGCTGCGCGGCGGCGACCGCAGTGGAGCCGCACGCACCCGCTCACTCCTCGAACAGTCCTTCGGTCATCTGCCCGCGGTGGACGGGCCGTTCGCGGGCCGCCGCGCCGAACTGGCGCAGATCGCCCGGTGGGTGCACGCCGCCCGGGCCGCGACCGAGACCAGGCCGACCGTCGTCGTCCTGCACGGCGCCCCGGGCTCCGGGCGCACCACACTCGCCGTGCGGGCCGCGCACGCGCTGAAGGACCAGTTCCGCGGGGCATGCGTGGTGGACCTGCGGGGCGAGGTCGCCGGGGAGGCCCCGCTGCCGACACGGGACGCCCTGCTGCACCTGCTCAACCGGCTGGGGGCGCCGCGCGAACAGCTGCTCTTCCGGGAGAGGTCCTCCGCCGAACAGCACGTACGGCGCCTGGGCGAGCTCTACCACCAGCATCTGGCGGGCACGCCCGTCACGATCGTCCTGGACGACGCCACCGACGCGGCCCAGGTGCGCACGCTCGTGCCCGAGCGCTCCGACAGTCTCGTCCTGGTCACCGCCCGCGAACCCCTGGAGCTGCCCGAGGACACCCCGGCCCGGGTGTACCACCTGCCCGTCGGCGGTCTGGACGCGGCGGGGGCGGAGGAGCTGCTGCGCGAGTCGGCACACGACGAGGAGGCCGGACCGTACGACTACCCGTCGACCGACACCGTCGTCGAGCTGTGCGGCGGGCTGCCACTCGCCCTGCGGGTCGCGGGCTCCGCCCTCGGCGCGCGTACGCGGGCCGAGCTCGCGGCCGCCCTCGGTGCCTACGGTCCGGTCGCACCCGTGGAGCGTGCCCTGTGGCTGCGCTACACCGACCAGTCCGACGCGGCCCGCAGGCTGCTGCGGCGGCTCGCCCTTGCCGGACGCGCCAGCCTGGGGGCGGCCGCGGCGGCCTCTCTGCTCTCCTCCGACGAGCAGGAGGCCGGCCGCCTGCTGGAGGCCCTGGCCGGGGCCGGGCTCCTCGTCCACGTGCGGGGGGCCCGCTACCGGCTGCACGACCTCGTACGGGACTTCGCCCTGGCGAGGCTGCTCGACGAGGAACCGGCGGCCGACCGCACGGCCGCGCAGGAGCGCCTCATCCAGAACTACGCGGAACTGGCCGACGCGGTGATCCGCATGGTGGACGGCAAGATGTCCACCCGCGCCGGGCAGTTCGGCTCGCACGGCTTCAGCTCGCTGGACGCCGCCCTGCGCTGGCTGGACGACGAGTCGAGCTTCATCACCTCGGCGCTGCGGCACACGGAGGGCGTCGACCAGGGGGCGGTGCTCCACCTCCTGGGCGCCCTGTGCGACTACTGCCTGCTGCGCGGCGACCTCTACCGGCTCGGCGAGATCAGCGAGCTGACGCAGGCCGTCGACCAGGGGCTCCTGGAGCGGTCCGTCCAGTGGCGCACCGGCATCGCGGCCCGGCAGCTCGGGGAGCTCGACAAGGCCCGCACCACGCTCTCCTCCGTCGTCGGCCTCTACCGCGAGGCCCACAACGACGCGGGGGCCGCCCTCGCGCTCTGCTCGCTCGGCATCACGCTGCACCACCAGGGGAACCTGAGTGAGGCCTCGGCGCGGCTCCGGGAGGCGCTCGCCCTGCAGGCATCGCCGGAACTGGCGGAGGACCGGGCCTGGTCCCTGCACGCCCTGGCCGCCGTCGAACGCGACCGCGCCGACCTCGCCGAGGCCCTGACCCTGCTGGACACCGCGCTCGCCCTGCACCGCGAGGGCGAGTCGCTGCACGGCGAGGCCTGGACACACTTCCAGCTCGGCCAGGTCTGCCTGCGGATGGGCGAGGTCGCGAGGGCCGAGGAGGAGCTGTCCACCGCGCTCGACCTGTACGGCCGCACCCGGGACGAGCGCGGCGAGGCCTGGGCCCTGACCCAGCTGGCCCGCGCCCGGCTGCTGGACGGCGACGCCGCTCCGGCGGTAGAGGAGCTGCGCGGGGCCCTCGCCCGGCACCGGGGCAACGAGGACGCGCGCGGCGAGGCGTGGACGCGGTACTACCTGGGGCAGGCGCTGGAGGAGGACGGCGACACCGACCAGGCGGTACGGGAGCTGGAGCGGGCGCGCACGATGTTCTCCCGGATGCGGGACGTGTACGGCCTGGCGTGCGCCCGCCACCACTCGGGGCGTGTCACACGCGACCAGCGGGCCACGCAGACGGGCAACCTGCGCAACTCCGGTTTCGCCCGGCAGCTCCTGGTGGACGCCCGGGCGGACTTCAAGCGGATCGGGGTGGCCCACGGCGAGGCCTGGGCCTGCCTGGAGCTGGCCCTGATCGACGGCGGCAACAACCGCGCTGCGCAGGCGCTGGAACTCTGCGGCGAAGCCGTCACCCTGTTCGCGTCGTACGGCGACGTCCGGGGCGGCGACTGGGCGGCGTTCCTGCGGTGCACGCTACTGCCGTACGCCTCACCGGGCGGCAGCGAGGTGGGCACGGCGGTGGCCCAGCAGGAACTCGCGGACCTGCTGGAGGCCGCCCACCCGCTGCGGGACGCCGAGCTGCAGGACTGCGCGGAGGCTTTCCGCGTGGTCCTGAACCGTGGGGTGGACCTGGACGACGGCTGGCAGGCCTGGCGCCTCGGACTGACGCCGTCCCGGCACGCCCGCGAGGTGATGGGAGTGCCGGTGGGCGTGCGGCCCTGAGAGAGGGCCGTGGCGGGCCGGGACGACTGCCTGGCCCCGCCGCGTCAGCTCTTGCCCGAGGCCGTCGTCCTCGCCGTGCCCGAGGTGGCCGCCTCCGCCTTCCCGTCGGTGCCCGCGGGCTCCGCCGCCGGGTCGGGGGCCTCCTCGAAGTCGACCTTGCCCATGTGGCGGTTCATCGACTTCATCAGCAGCCACACCCCGACGGCGAGCGCCGCGAAGACGAGGAAGCCGAGGACGCCGGGAGTCACCTTGTTCTCGTCGAGCTCTTTGGCGGCGAGCGGAACGAACTGCGTCAGTGCCTGGGTCGCGTACATATCAGGCATTGTCGCGGATGCCCGCGAAGAGGTCGCTCTCGGGGAGGGAAGTAGCGACCAGGGACTTGGCGAGCTCGTACTCCTCGGTCGGCCAGACCTCCCGCTGGACGTCCATCGGCACCCGGAACCAGCCGCCGTCCGGATCGATCTGCGTCGCGTGCGCGATCAGCGCCTTGTCACGGATCTCGAAGAAGTCGTCGCACGGGATGTGCGTGGTCAGCGTGCGTTCTGCGCGCTCGAACTCCTTCCAGCGCTCCAGCCACTCGCCGTACGGGGACTCCAGCCCACGGGCGAGGAGTGCCTCGTGCAGGGCGACCGTCCGCGGCTTGTTGAAGCCCTGGTTGTAGTAGAGCTTCTGCGGCTGGAAGGCCGGGCCGAACTCCGCCTCGGGGAACCTCTCGGTGTCCGCGGCGCCGTCGAACGCGATCATGGAGATCGTGTGGGTCTTGATGTGGTCGGGGTGCGGATACCCGCCGTTCTCGTCGTAGGTGGTGATCACCTGCGGCCTGAAGGCGCGGATCTTCGCGACGAGACGCCCCGCCGCCGTCTCGTCGTCCTCCAGCGCGAAGCAGCCCTCGGGCAGCGGAGGCAGCGGGTCCCCCTCGGGCAGACCCGAGTCGACGAAGCCGAGCCACTCCTGCTTGACGCCCAGGATCTCGCGGGCCTCGTCCATCTCCTTACGGCGCACCTCGTGGATGTTCGCCTCGATGTACGCGTCCCCCTGGAGCTTCGGGTTGAGGACGGATCCCCGCTCGCCCCCTGTGCAGGTGACGACGAGGACGTCCACCCCCTCGGACACGTACTTGGCCATGGTGGCCGCGCCCTTGCTCGACTCGTCGTCGGGGTGGGCGTGAACGGCCATCAGTCTCAGCTGCTCGGTCAAGACTCGGTCCTCAGTGATTGGTCGCAGTGGTCGGCTTCTATAGTGACTGAACCGGGGGGTGGAAAATTCCTCGATCTCCGTCACGGGAGGAACGATCATGGCAGCGGTCCGCGAGGCCTTGCCCGAAGGGCGCTACGGCCGGTCGCAGGACGAGCGCGCGGACCGCAAGCTGAAGATCATCGGTTCGGTGCTCGGTGTGGCCTTCCTCGCCATGGTCGGCTGGTTCGGTTACGACTACGTGGCCGGCCAGGACATCAGCGCCGAGGTCATCAAGTCACGGATCGTCTCGGACGGCCTCGCCGAGGCCCATCTCGAGGTCCGCAAGGAACGGGACGCCGACGGGCACTGCACGCTCCGCGCCCTGAGCGAGGACGGCGGTGAGGTCGGGCGGGCGGACTTCCGGTTCGACGAGCGCACCGGCCGGATCGACGAGGTCGTCTCCCTGCGCACCACCTCCAGGGCGACGGCGGTCGAGCTGAAGGGGTGCGCCGCGGGCGGCTGACCGCGCAGGGCGCGCGCCGCCTCCGATGCCCACGCTCCCGCACCGACCTGCGCGGATACGCGTGTGACGATTTACCTTCTCCCCCTTTTCGCGCGGAATTGTTAGGCTCGTTGTTTCGCCCACCCGTGGCAGCGCATGCTTGGGGTAGGGCGTTGCTTTGTATTCCCAGCACCGACGAGGAGCACCCTGTGACCCAGACCAGCGATAACGTCACCTGGCTCACGCCGGAGGCGTACAACCAGCTGAAGGCGGAGCTGGAGTACCTGTCTGGTCCCGCGCGCACGGAGATCTCCGTCAAGATCGCGGCGGCCCGCGAGGAGGGTGACCTCCGCGAGAACGGCGGGTACCACGCGGCCAAGGAGGAGCAGGGCAAGATGGAGCTCCGGGTCCGCCAGCTGACCCAACTCCTGGAGCACGCGAAGGTCGGCGAGGCCCCCGCCGACGACGGCGTGGTCGAGCCCGGCATGGTCGTGACCATCGCCTTCGACGGCGACCCGGACGACACGGTCACCTTCCTGCTCGCCTCCCGCGAGTACGCGAGCACGGACATCGAGACGTACTCCCCCCAGTCCCCGCTCGGCACGGGCGTGAACGGCAAGCGGGTGGGGGACGACGCGGAGTACGAGCTGCCGAACGGCAAGAAGGCCACGGTGAAGATCGTCTCGGCGAAGCCGTACCAGGGCTGATCCCCCCAGCACGCAGAGAGCCCCGGCCGCACGTGCGGCCGGGGCTCCGTCGTCGTGCGGGTTCAGGCGGTGGCCGAGCGGTACCTGCGGACCGCCAGGGTGCGGAAGACCACGATGATCAGGACCGACCAGATCACCGAGGCGAGGATCGGGTGCTGCATCGGCCAGGCGTCCGAGGTGACGAAGCCCGGCGGCACGTTCCCGAACAGTTCGCGGCAGGCCGCCACGGTGGCGCTGAAGGGGTTCCATTCCGCGATGTGGCGCAGGACGGTCGGCATCTGGTTGGCGTCCACGAAGGCGTTCGAGATGAACGTCAGGGGGAAGAGCCAGATCAGTCCGCCGGACGTGGCCGCCTCCGGAGTGCGCACGACGAGGCCGATCAGCGCACCGATCCAGGAGAACGCGTAACCGAGCAGGAGCAGCAGCAGGAAGCCGAGCAGCACCTTGCCGATGTTCTCGTGGGTCCGCCAGCCGATGATCAGTGCCACACCGGCGAGCACGACGAGGGTGAGCGCGGTCTGCACGAGGTCGGCGAGGGTACGTCCGGTGAGGACGGCGCCGCGGGCCATCGGCAGAGACCTGAAGCGGTCGATCAGCCCCTTGTGCATGTCGTCCGCGATACCCGCTCCGGCGCCGGCGGTGGCGAAGGTGACGGTCTGGGCGAAGATCCCGGCCATCAGGAATTCCTTGTAGGCCGTGGACGAGAGGGAACTGCCCACCTTGATGGAACCGCCGAACACATAGGTGAACAGCACCACGAACATGATGGGCTGGACCAGGCCGAAGATCACCATCTCGGGGATCCTGGCCATCCGGATCAGGTTCCGCCGGGCGACGACCAGCGAGTCGGCCACCGACCGGCTGATCGCCCCGCGTGATTTGAGCGGGGCCAGGTTCGGCGTGTCCGTGACGGCACTCACTTGCCGTCCTCCTTCCGGCCCTGTGCGGCCTCGGTCGATGCGTTCCCGCCGTTCCTCTCCAGCTCGGCGGCATGGCCGGTGAGCGAGATGAAGACGTCGTCGAGGGTGGGGCGGCGCAGACCGATGTCGTCGATCTCCACGCCGCGGGTGTCGAGATCGCGGATGACCTCGGCGAGCAGCTTGGCCCCGCCGGTGACCGGGACGGTCAGCTTGCGGGTGTGTTCGGCGACGGAGATCTCCCCCTTGCCGTACGCGGCGAGCACCGAGCGGGCGGGCTCGATCTGGTCGGGCTGGTGGACGACGACCTCGACCCGCTCACCGCCGGTGCGGGCCTTGAGCTGGTCGGAGGTGCCGCGGGCGATGACCTTGCCGTGGTCGATGACGCAGATGTCGTGGGCGAGGTGGTCGGCCTCCTCCAGGTACTGCGTGGTCAGCAGCAGTGTCGTACCGCCCGCCACGAGCTCCTCGATGACCTCCCACAGCTGCTGCCGGTTGCGCGGGTCGAGCCCGGTGGTGGGCTCGTCCATGAACATCACCGGCGGGGAGACGACGAGGGCGGCAGCCAGGTCGAGGCGGCGGCGCATGCCTCCGGAGTACGTCTTCGCGGTGCGGTCGGCCGCGTCGGCGAGGTTGAACTTCTCCAGGAGCTCACCGGCCCGTTTCTTCGCGTCACGCGCGCTCATCTGGTAGAGCTGCCCGACCATCTGGAGGTTCTCGCGGCCTGTGAGGTACTCGTCGACGGCCGCGAACTGGCCGGAGAGGCCGATCGAGCGGCGAACCTCGTCGGGATTCTTCAGGACGTCGATGCCCGCCACGACAGCCCGCCCGCTGTCCGGCTGGAGCAGGGTGGTCAGGACACGTACGGCTGTCGTCTTGCCGGCGCCGTTGGGCCCCAGCAGGCCGAGGACGGTGCCTTCGGGTACGTCGAGATCGACGCCGCCCAGTGCTCGTACATCGCCGAAGGTCTTCACCAGGCCTTCGGCATAGATGGCGCCTGGCATACGGGCTTCCCCCAGTTGCTTCGCGTGAATTCCTGAGCGGATCGTAGAGTTTCCGGCCCCGCGGGACCGGGAACACCGGAATGTTCGGCGATGCACGTTAACGCGATACATCGCGAGCGACAACAGGTTTTACGGGGGCCCGGCCGCTCAGGACCGCACCAGATAGCCCGCGGCCCGCAGCGCGGAGGCGACCTCCTCGCAGTGTTCCGGCCCCTTGGTCTCCAGGTGGAGCTCCACCTCGGCTTCGGTGAGCCCGAGCCGGGGATCGGTCCGTACGTGGCTGATGTCGAGCACGTTGGCGTCGGCGACGGAGAGCGTGGCGAGCATCGCGGCCAGCGCCCCCGGCCGGTCGGTGAGCCGCAGCCGCAGCCCCAGGTACCGGCCCGCCGCGACCATGCCGTGTGTCAGCACGCGCTGCATCAGCAGGGGGTCCACGTTGCCGCCCGACAGCACGGCGACGACGGGCCCCCGGAACGACTCCGGATCGCTCAGCAGCGCCGCGACAGGGCTCGCCCCGGCCGGCTCGACGACCATCTTCGCCCGCTCCAGACACAGCAGCAGCGCACTGGACAGCTCGTCCTCGGAGACCGTACGGACCTCGTCCACCAGCTCCTGGACCAGCGGGAACGTGAGATCGCCGGGACGTCCCACCTTGATCCCGTCGGCCATGGTCTGCACCGGGTCGACCGCCACCGGGTACCCGGCGGACAGCGAGGGCGGGAACGCGGCCGCGCCCGCCGCCTGGACACCGACGATCTTCACGTCGGGGCGCAGCGCCTTCACCGCGACCGCGATCCCGGCGGCGAGACCGCCCCCTCCGACGCCGACGACGATGGTGCGGACCTCCGGGCACTGTTCGAGGATCTCCAGGCCGACGGTGCCCTGCCCCGCGATGATGTCCGGGTGGTCGAAGGGGTGGATGAAGACGGCTCCGGTCTCCTCCGCGTACTCCTGGGCGGCTGCCAGCGTCTCGTCGACGACATGTCCGTGCAGCCGGACCTCCGCCCCGTACTCCCGGGTCGCGGCGACCTTCGGCAGGGGCGCGCCGACCGGCATGAAGACGGTGGAGCGTACGCCGAGCAAAGAAGACGCGAGTGCTACACCCTGCGCATGGTTTCCGGCACTCGCGGCCACTACTCCGGACGCCCGTTCGACGGGGCTGAGGCCGGCGATCCGCACATACGCGCCACGCAGTTTGAACGAACCGGTGCGCTGGAGGTTCTCGCACTTGAAGTGGACCGGCGCACCGACGAGGGAGCTGAGATGGCGGCTTCCCTCCATCCCGGTCGTTCTTGCCACCCCGGACAGCATCTTCTGCGCGCCCCGGACGTCGTCGAGGATCAGCGGCGGAAAGGGGCCTGACGTACGGAAGGTCATGACAGCAAGTCTTGCAGCTCGGAGCCGTCGGGGCCGTCGCATCTCATGGCGGCCTGCGGTGGTGTCCACAGGTTTGTGCAGCGCTGGTACACGTTGCCCCGGGGCCGCGTACTCTGTCCCCCACCCATCCGACACCGCACGAAGAGAGCCCCCGGCCATGCCCCCTCAGGACATGACGACTGCTGCGTCTCCTTCCGGGGGCGCGACCCCCGGACATCCGGGAACGGACCACCTGCTCGACGCACTCCAGCACCAGGTGGCCGTCTTCGCCCGCCGTGCCGAGCAGACCCGCCTCGGCGGTGTCGGCCAGGTCCGCAACTCGATGGACCGGGCGGCCTACCTGCTGCTCAACCGGCTCGACGTGGAAGGCCCCATGGGCGTCAAGGCGCTGGCCGCCGGCATGGGGATCGACTCCTCGACCGTGACCCGCCAGGTCGCGCCCCTGGTCGACACGGGCCTGGTCAAGCGCACCTCCCACCCGGAGGACGGGCGTGCCGTCGTACTGCAGCTGTCGCCGCGGGGCCAGTCCCGCCTGGAGGAGGTCCGCGCCTCGCGGCGTGAGCTGATGTCCCAGGTCACCGGCGAGTGGACCGAGGACGAGCGCGACACCTTCTGCACCCTGCTGACCCGGTTCAACGCCTCGCTGGCCGCCCGGCAGGCGGCGTACCAGCCGGTGCAGGAGAACTGACCGGCCTTCTTCCTCCAGCGTCCGGATCTATCCTGGAAGGGCCTGCACTCGCGAGTCGAGGAGGCCCGCCATGACACGCAAGGTCGCCGACTGCCGTAAGTACCCGAGCGTCTCGAACTGCACGCTCACCATTTCCGGTGAGGAGGACGAGGTCGTCCGCGCCGCCGCCGAGCACGCCGTCTCGGTCCACGAGCACACGGACAGCCCGGAACTGCGCGAGCAGGTCCGCGCCTCCCTGGAGGACGAGAAGGTCGCGGTCTGAGCGTCGTACGCGCCGTCCCCGCGGCCGGGTCCGTCCCGGCCCGCAGGGACGGCGCGCCGTCAGCCGAGTGCCTGCGTCAGGTCGGCCAGCAGGTCGTCGGCGTTCTCGATGCCGACGGACAGCCGGACCAGGTCGGACGGCACCTCCAGCAGGGAACCGGCGGTGGAGGCGTGCGTCATCCGGCCCGGGTGCTCGATCAGCGACTCCACACCGCCGAGCGACTCTCCGAGCGTGAAGAGCTCGGCGCGGTTGCAGACCTCGACCGCCGCCTCCTCACCGCCCGCGACACGGAACGACACCATCCCGCCGAACGCCTTCATCTGCTTGGCGGCCACCTCGTGGCCCGGGTGCTCCGGCAGCCCCGGGTAGAGGACCTGAGTCACCTTGGGGTGCCGGGTCAGCAGGTCGGCGACCTTGGTGGCGTTCTCGTCGTGGCGGTCCATGCGGACAGCGAGGGTCTTGATGCCGCGCAGGACCAGCCACGCGTCGAAGGGCCCTGCCACGGCGCCCATGGCGTTCTGGTGGTACGCCAGCTCCTCGGCCAGCTCCGGGTCGCTGGCGACGAGCGCGCCGCCGACCACGTCCGAGTGGCCGCCCATGTACTTCGTGGTGGAGTGCACGACGACGTCGGCGCCGAGCGAGAGCGGCTGCTGCAGGTAGGGGCTGGCGAACGTGTTGTCGACGACCAGCCGCGCGCCCGCCTGCCGGGCCACTCCGGCGACGGCCGCGATGTCGGTGATACCGAGCAGCGGGTTGGACGGTGTCTCCACCCAGATCGCCTTCGTACGCGGGGTGAGGGCCGCCCGCACCGCGCTCACGTCGGAGGTGTCCGCGACCGAGAACTCCACGCCCCAGCGCGAGGCCACCTTCGCGAACAGCCGGAAGGTGCCGCCGTAGGCGTCGTTCGGGATGACCACGTGGTCCCCGGGCGTCAGCAGCGTACGCAGGAGGCAGTCCTCGGCGGCGAGGCCCGACGCGAAGGCGAGCCCGCGGCGGCCGCCCTCCAGGGCGGCGAGGTTCTCCTCCAGTGCGGTGCGGGTGGGGTTGGCGCTGCGGCTGTACTCGTAACCGCCGCGCAGGCCGCCGACACCGTCCTGCTTGTACGTGGACACCTGGTAGATCGGCGGGACCACGGCGCCGGTGAGGGGATCCGCCGTGTTGCCGGCATGGATCGCAAGGGTCTCGAAGCTGTGATGGTCGCTCATGGGGCCCGAGCGTAGTTCGTCGGGCGGGGACTTACAGGCCACTCGCCGCCCGGATACCCGTCCGGGGACAATGGACCGCATGGAGATTCTGTGGTTCCTGCTCGCCGTGTGCATGCTCGTCGCCGTCGTGGGTCCGATCATGCTGCGACGCCGTGGCGGCATCCGCCAGGTCGCGCCCGGTTCGCCCGACGCCGCCGACCCGGACACCTACGGCTTCGCCCGCCAGGAGGAGCTGGACGTCCGGATGCCGGGTCCCGACCAGGACCTCCTCGACGTCCTCGATGTCGTCCAGGCCATCCAGAGCTGGAAAGCCGCCTCCCAGCTGCTCGCGGGGACGCCCAAGGAGGGCGAGGTCCGCTGGCAGCGGGTGCAGGCGTTCGCCGGTGCCGCCTCCCTGGAGCTGGCCCAGCGGCCCGGCGCCGGAGGGGCGTGGCTGAGGACGTGGCGTGCCGAGGCCCCGAAGGACGCGGGCGCCGCGGCGGTGCACGCGGAGTTCCTGGTGCAGCAGGCGTGGCGCACCGGCACGGTGGGCACCGACGACTTCCGGATCATCCTGGAGGAGGCCCGCACGGTCTGCGGCGAGGCGGCCCTGCTGGCGCCGGGGGACCCCATCCCGTACATCGTGGAGCTGGCCGTCGCCCGTGGACTGGGTTACTCCCACGAGGAGTTCGACCAGCTCTGGGTGAAGATCATCGACCGCGCCCCCGCGCACATGGGCGCGCACATCGCGGCCCTGCACTTCTGGTGCGAGAAGTGGCACGGCTCCCGCGAGGAGGCCGACCGCTTCGCGACGACCGCCGCCGCCCGTGCCCCGCAGGGCTCGCTGCTCGCCGCGCTGCCGCTGTTCGCCGTGTACGAGCACCTGCCCGAGGTCAATCTGGTGCAGGGCTTCTACCGCGGCGTCGTCGTGTCGAAGGCGGTCGAGGGCGCGATGTTCGCCGTGCACGCGGCCCGCCCGGACGACCCGATGCTCGCCCATGTCCGGCACCTGCTGGTCCTCTTCCTGGTCCGCATGGAACGCTGGTCGGAGGCGATGCACCAGCTCGTCCACATCGACGGCCACGTGGGCGCGCTGCCCTGGACCCAGAATCCGGACCCGGCCGCCGAGTACACGGTGTACCGGGCGCTGGCCGTCGCCGGTTACGAGGCGAACGGCGGCAGCCCGGCGACCCTGCTCCACTGACCCGGCACGACCCCGCCCCCTCCGGATTGGACCGGCACACCCATGGCACGACTGATCCCCGTCATCCTGATAGCCCTCGCCGTCTACTTCTGGCTGCGGGCGAGGAGGAAGACCGCCGCGTACATGGCCTCCTACGAGCACCCGGCGGGCGGAAACCGTGAAGGTGACGAGCGTCGCGACCCCCCGGCACCCGCGGCCTGAGACCGCGGAATCCACAGCGCCCCCTCGGCGTTGTACGGACCGAACCCCGACCCCCCGGAGGAGCCCCGCATGTTCCTGACCCACCGCACCCCGCAGCTCCCCACCCCGGAGGAGGCGCTGCGCGGCCGCCCCACCCCCGCATTCACGGTGCCGTCCCGCCACACGGTCCTCGGCAACCCGCTGACGGGCCCGTACCCGCAGGGCCTGGAGGTCGCCGACTTCGCACTGGGCTGTTTCTGGGGAGCCGAGCGCAAGTTCTGGCAGACGGAGGGTGTCTGGACGACTCTCGTCGGCTACCAGGGCGGTTACACCGAGAACCCGTCGTACGACGAGACCTGCTCGGGCCTCACCGGCCACACGGAGGCGGTCCGCGTCGTCTTCGACCCGGCGGTCGTCAGCTACGCCGAGCTCCTGAAGCTCTTCTGGGAGTCCCACAACCCGACCCAGGGCTTCCGCCAGGGCAACGACGTGGGTACGCAGTACCGCTCCGCGCTCTACACCCACTCCCCCGAGCAGGCCGAGGCGGCCGAGGCGTCCCGCGAGGCCTACCAGCAGGTGCTGACGGGCGCCGGCTTCGGCACGATCAGCACGGAGATCCTCCCGGCGGAGGGCCGCACCTTCTGGCCCGCCGAGGCGTACCACCAGCAGTACCTGGACAAGAACCCCGACGGCTACTGCGGCATCGGCGGCACGGGCGCCACCCTGGAGTCCCCCTCCGAGACCAACTGGGGCCGCGCCTGCCCGACGGGGATCGCTCCTGCGCCGACCGCTGCGGAGTAGCCGTCCGACGAGCTCGCGCCCGGCGCGGGCGTGGGCTCGTCCGGTGTCGCTCCTGGGCCCACGGCGGCGCCGGGGTTCGCCCGCAGGGCCGGGCGGGCCGCACCGAAGAAGTGGTACGCCTGCCCCGTAGGACATGGTGACGGGCCGACGGGGTCGGCCGGTTGTCGGTGTCCCCTCCTATATTGCCGCCCATGGAGATCACCAAGCGGACGCTCGCAGAGGCCTGGCAGCGGGCAGCCGCACGACACGCCCTGCTCGCCGGGGTCGGGCTGCCGCCCGTCACGTACTCGGAGGACGAGCTGGAGGAGTGGGCCGAGCGCGCCGAGGAGGCGGGGGAAGGTGGCCTGTTCCTGCTGTTGGACGAGGACGGCACGGTGCACGGCCGTCACGGTCCCTACCAGGAGGCCTTCGCCACCCGCGACCTCGAACAGGTGCTGTACCTGATCGCCGAGGCCGCGATGCGGGAGCGCGGCGGCGTCCTCGGGGAGGTGGCCGACGCCCTGGGCCGGATCGATCCGGGGTGGGGCAGACGGTTCCGCGCCGGCGGCCTGGACGACCCGGGGACGCTCGAGGCGTGCGGGCGCGATCCGCTGGAGGGTCTCGCCTGGATAGCCGGGTCCTGGCGTGAGCAGGCTCCGTACACGACGCTGGCCTTCTTCCGCACGGCGCCCGGGCGAACCGTCGACGCCGAGCGGCTCGCCCTGCTCTACGGGGCCGATCCCGCGCAGGTCGCGGCCGGTACACGCCTGAAGGACCTGAAGGCCGTGGACAGCGGCCGGGCCCACTGGGACAGGCAGTGGAAGAGCTGCTGTTTCGGGCAGGCGGGCGGGTGGACATTCCTGCTGCACCACGAAACGCCGCCGGGGGCCTTCGCAGACAAGGAGGCGTACGCGGCGCTCGGGATCAGGGAGAGCGTGTGGCTGACCGCCACCTCCGCGAAGGCCATCTACACCTTCGACTACGTGCGGGACGGCAGGCGCGTCGCCGACGACATGGGCGCGGTCGAGCTGATCTGGTACGAACACGGCCGCGCCCCCTTCCTGCGGGGCGGTGAACTGGACTTCGTCAACCGGGCTCTGCGCCGTGCCGAGCTGGACCATCCCGAACTGACCAGCACGTTCGAGCTGTACTTCCACGCCCTGGAGGAGTCCCTCGGCCTGCGTCTGCCGCGCCGTGACTTCGCGGAGGGGGAGGTGCTGGCCGCGTACTGGGCCGGGGCCTGAGCGCTCTCCCGGCGGCTCAGGCGGCCAGTCGCACCTCGCCCATGGAGGCCGCCCGGGCCGGTGCGGTCCGGCTCTGCCGGGCGAGGTCCCGCTGGGCCAGGGACAGTACGTCGGCCAGCCCGAGCCCGAGCGAACGCGCAGCCGCCGCGAGCACCTCCGACGACGCCTCCTTGCGGCCGCGTTCGACCTCGGAGAGGTACGGCATGGAGATCCGGGCGTCCTGGGCCACGTCCTTGAGCGTCCGCCCCTGGGCGAGCCGCTCGCGGCGCAGGACGTCCCCGACGACGTCCCGCCAGAGGGGCTCCCTGGCGGCGGGCGCGGGACGCAGGGGGATGACGCGGGCGCGGTTCGGCACGTGGCTGCTCATCGCCCCAGCGTAGGAAGGAAGCGCCCGGCGCGGGAGGGGAAAGCCTTCCGCGCCGGGCGGATCTGCTGTCGGCAGAACAGGGCAGCCGGGAGGTGCCGCGTCAGCCGCCGATGTTGCTCTGCGGGCCGGCGTACTGCTTGAGCAGGGCGGGGACGTCCGCGGCCGGGTCCAGGGTGTAGCCGTAGTGGTCGGACGGCTTGAAGGTCGTCCCGTTGGTCCGCTGCTCGCCCGTGCAGGAGACGCAGATGCTGCCGGTCTGGGTCAGGGACGCGGCGGTGGTGTCGATGTTGTACGGGTTGGCCACGTTCTGGTAGTAGGTGTTCTCGATGACGGTCTTCGAGGCCCCGCGCGAGAGGTTCCCGTACGACTTCACGTTCTGCATGTAGTTGTTGTAGAGGTGCGCGAAGGCGACGTTGTCGATGCTCGGGTTGCGCTGATTGGTGTCGTGGATCCAGTTGTGGTGGATGGTCATCCGGGCGGTGACGTTGTCCGTCCAGCCGATGCCGAAGGCCTTGTTCTGCTCACCCATGACGTTCCAGGAGACGGTGAGGTAGCTGGTGTCCTTGCGGCTGTCGATGAGCCCGTCGTTCATCCGCTCGACGCGGTTGTGGTCGATCCAGACGTGGTCGGCGGTGTCCATCTGGATGCCGTCGTAGTCGTAGTCCTTGTCGTCGGGGTCGTCCTCGGTCATCCGGGTGTCGCGGATGGTGAGGTTGCGGATGATGACGTTGTGGACGCCGGTGCCGAGGAAGAAGCCTCCACCGACGATCTGGCCCGAGGTGCCGACGCCGATGATCGTCTTGTCGGACTTCACCGGTATCTCATGGCCGTACGGGCTGACCGTGATCGCGGCCGCGACCTTGATGACGTAGGGCCCGGAGGCGGTCACGTACTTCGCCAGGTCCGCGTAGTTCCTGACGGTGACGGTCGGGCCGGCCGCGCCGCCCGTCTGATACGTGTCCGTGCCGCTCGGCGTCAGCGTCCACTGCTGGTTCGTCTGCCCCGCACACCCCCACTGCTGGAGCTGCACCCCGCTCACCTTCGAGTAACCGGGCACATCCACGCACTTGCCGCTGCTCCGGTTCACCAGCCGGTACTTCCCCGACCCGTCGGCCACCAGCGTGAACTGCTGCCACGCCGCACCCTCCGTACACCCCCACTGCTGCAACAACACACCGTTCGCCGCCGACGCAGCCGGCACGTCGATGCACTTACCGCTCTTCTTCACCACCAGCTGGTAGGTCTGGCCGGCCGCCGGGAGCGTCGCCGCACCCGCGGGTGAGGCGAGACCGCCGGTCAGGATTCCGCCGACGGCCAGGAGCAGAGCCGTCAGCAGGGCTCCGAGGCCCAGGGTTTTCCTCTTGTTCCGGTGTTCGCGCATGTGTGCTCGTCCCTCTCTCGAATGTGCGGGTCGTGGTGCGATGGCCGGTCAGCGGACCGGGTTCCAGCCGTCCGTGCCGGCCAGGTACTTCTGCGGTGTGTAGTTCGCCGCCTGGGCGTCCGTCAGCTGCGGACGGTTGCCGTTGACGGTCGCTCCGGCGCCGGTGTTGCGGTACTCGGAAAACCGGGCGTTCTTCCAGGAGTTGCTGGACATGTCCGTCCACGGCTGAGTGGTCGCGAGCGCCGAGGTGAGAGTCGACTCCCGGTACAGGACCTGCGCGTCGGGCCGCCACGGACGGCCGAGCTGGGTGCTCTTCGACGCCGCGCCCGTCACGGTGGACCGGTAGAAGAGGAAGCCGTAGGTCTTGTCGGCAGGGGTGCTGGCAGCGGTGATCGGGCCGCCCGTGCTGCGCTTCTCGTGGACGGTGCTCGCGTGGAAGACGGCGGTGCCGCCGCCGTAGATGAAGTCCACGGTGCCTTCGATGTACGAGTCGACGATGTACGCACGCGCCTTGTCGTTGACCCGGAAGGTGTCCTGGTCGCCGAGGAGCCGTACGTCGTCCAGCACCGCCCTGTCCGCGTCCAGGTAGAGAGCGAGGGCCTGGTCACCGGTGTCGGAGCTGTTCTCGTCGAAGTCGTTGGACAGCGTGAGGTTGGTGGCGCTGAAGTCGCGGCCGAGCGCGACGAGGGTGGCGGAGCCGGCGTGGCCGTGGTCGCCGGCGTTGCGGTTGTTGACGATGACGACGTCGTCCGGCGAGTCGCCGAGCCCCTTCAGGGTGACGAAGGGCTTGTCGGCGGGGATGTCGACCCGCTCGCGGTAGGTGCCGGGCTTGATGGTGATGGTGACCCGGCTCGCCTGATACGTGTCCGTGCCGCTCGGCGTCAGCGTCCACTGCTGGTTCGTCTGCCCCGCACACCCCCACTGCTGGAGCTGCACCCCGCTCACCTTCGAGTAGTCGGGCACGTCCACACACTTGCCGCTCTGCTTGTTCACCAGCCGGTACCTGCCCGACCCGTCGGCCGCCAGCGTGAACTGCTGCCACGCCGCACCCTCCGTACACCCCCACTGCTGCAACAACGCGCCGTTAGCCGCCGACGCCCCCGGCACGTCGATGCACTTACCGCTCTTCTTCACCACCAGCTGGTAGACACCGCCCGTCGCCGGCAGCGTCGCCGCACCCGCCGGGGACACCAGCCCGCCGGCCAGCACACCTCCCGCCGCCATCGCGACGGCCACGGTGCGGCGCCTTCTGTTCGGTTTCTCGGTCATCGTTCGCTCCTTCGGATGGCCCGGTAGGTGAGGTGCTGTGGGCCGCAGTGCCCAGGTAGATGCGTGGGCAGGGCGGGGATGACAGAAATCCGGAAGAAACTTTTCCGGGGCCGGCCAGAAACTCTTCCGGGCCCGAGGACGAGCGCCCGTGGGGCGCGCGCGGCGCAGCGGTCGCGAGGGGCGGGAGCGACAACTTCTTTACGGGGCCCCTCCCTTGTGCCACGATGCGTGCCTCTGGGCCCCTGGCCGGTACGGCCGCTTCCACGGGGACGCCGGTGACCGGCCCCGAAGCGATGAGGAGCCGTGACGGGATGACGGACAGCGGGACCGGCCGGTCCGTGAGCGACACGGCGGCGCTCGTGGCCGAGGCCCGGCGCGGCGACCCCCGTGCGATGGAGGAGTTGCTCTCCACGCACCTGCCGCTGGTATACGGAATCGTCGGCCGGGCGCTCAACGGCCATGCCGACGTGGACGACCTGGCGCAGGAGGTGATGCTGCGGATCGTCCGCGCGCTGCCGTCCCTGCGGGAGCCCGAGCGGTTCCGCTCGTGGGCGGTGGCCATCACCTACCGCGAGATCCAGCAGCATCAGCGGCGTACGGCCCGCGACCGGTTCCACGGACACGCGGTGGAGGACGCCGCCGATCCGCTGACCGACTTCGCCGAGCGCACCGTCGCCGAGCTCGAACTCACCGGCCAGCGCAGGGATCTGGCCCGTGCTGCCCGCTGGCTGGACGCGGACGACCGGCGGCTGCTGGCCCTGTGGTGGGAGGAGGAGGCGGGCCGCATCGCCCGGGCCGACGTGGCCCGTGCCATCGGCCTGAACGCCCGGCACACCGCGGTCCGGGTACGGCGCATGAAGGTGCGGCTGGAGGAAGCCCGTACGGTGGTCCGCGCCCTGGCCGTCTCACCCCGCTGCCCCGGGCTGGCCGATGCCGCGCACGGCTGGGACGGCGGCACGGGCGCGCTGTGGCGCAAGCGGCTCACCCGCCATGTGCGGGCCTGCCCGCAGTGCGGTGCGCAGGGGACCGGCCTGGTCGCCCCGGAGAAGCTGTTGCCCGGACTCGGTCTCATACCGGTGCCCGGAGGGCTGGCCGACGGTGTGCGTCACACCGTGGAGGCCGCTTCCCTGCCCGGGCAGACGGCCGGCGGTCTGCTGCACCACGTCACGGCCAGGTCGGTCGCGGCATCGGCGGTGGTGCTCGCCGTCGTGACCGGGGCGCTGACCTATCCGGTGTGGCACACCCCAGCCCCCGCGCCGTCCTCGGCACCGCCCGCCGCGCACCGCCCCGCGGAGCCGGCCGCGACGGCCGCCGCCAGGCCCTCCCGGGCGGCGGCCGCCACCGCCTCGCCGTCCGCCCCGCCGTCCGCCCCGCCGACCGCGGGCGCCGCCCGGCGGGCGGGGGGAGCGATCGGTGTGCTCACCGCCGACATCTATCTGGCGCCCGACGGTTCGGATGACGGGGACGGCAGCCGCGCCCGGCCCTACGCCACACTGCACAAGGCGGTCTCCGTGGTCCGCCCCGGCCAGACGATCGCGATGCGCGGCGGGACCTACCGCCCCGCCGAGGGCGCGTCCCTCACCACCGACGGCACGGCGGCCCGGCGGATCACCCTCAGCAACTACCAGGGCGAGCGGCCCGTCATCGACGCGTCCGGGCTGCCGGGCTCCACCTGGGCGGTCACCCAGGAGGCGGACCACTGGACCGTGCAGGGTCTGGAGATCCACGGCTCGGCCAGCCACGCGTACGTCTGCCGGAGCTGCCGGAACAACGTCTTCCGCGGCCTGTCCCTCCACGACAACGCGGAGTCGGGCCTCACCCTGCGCGACGCCGGCACCGAGAACAACACCGTGCTGGACAGCGACTTCCACGCGAACGGGCCGGGGCCGGCGGGCGGGGTCGGCCTGGCGGTCAAATTCGGCTCGGGCGGCGGGAACACGGTGCGTGGCTGCCGCGCCTTCGGAAACGGGGCGGACGGGATCGATCTGGGCGGCTTCACCAGTCCGGTGACGGTGCGCTCCACCTGGTCCTATCGCAACGGCAACGGCTTCACCCTGGGCGGCGGCAACACCTCGGCCTCCGTCGCGCATGTGCTCACCGACGACGCCGCCTGGGACAACGCCGGGCTCGGCTTCAACGACGAGGGGAACTCCGGCGCGGTCCGCCTCACCCGTAACACCGCTTTCCGCAACGGCACGAACTTCTACCTGCCCACCGCGGCCGCCGTACTGACCTCCAACGCGGCGGCGGACAGCGGCGACGGCCCGGACACGGTCCTCGCGGAGTCCTCCCGGTCCGAGGGCAACACCTGGGACGGCGGGGGCGACGGCCCGCCGGAGTTCACCACCACCGACCCGTCCACCGCCGAGGCCCGTCGCGCGGCCGACGCGACCCTGCCCAGGACCTCGTTCCTGGCCCCGTCGGGGTCCGCGCCGGGAGCTCGCATGACGCCCGTGGACGACGGGCCCCCGGAGAAGCAGCCCGGATGACGCCCGGCGAAGACCCGTCAGAACCTGCGGCCCACGCCGCTCCCGCGACCGAGGTGGACGACGAGGATGACCAGGACCTCGCCCTGCACCTCGTTCACCACACGGAAGTCGTCCCAGCGCGAAGGCCCGGAGCTCGCCGCCCCGGGCCCGCTGAGCGGCAGGGTCAGATCAGGCCCTGGGCCAGCATCGCCTCCGCGACGAGCTCGAAGCCCGCGATGTTCGCGCCGACGACGTAGTTGCCCGGGCTGCCGTACTTCTCGGCCGTGGTGTGGCAGGAGTCGTGGATGTGGCGCATGATCTGCGCGAGGCGCTCCTCCGTGTGGGCGAAGGTCCAGGAGTCGCGGGACGCGTTCTGCTGCATCTCCAGGGCGCTGGTGGCCACGCCGCCGGCGTTGGCCGCCTTGCCGGGGGCGAAGGCGACGCCCGCCTCCTGGAAGATGTGGACGGCCTCGGGGGTGGTGGGCATGTTGGCGCCCTCCGCGACCGCCTTCACCCCGTTGCGTACGAGGGCGAGCGCGTCGGCCTCGTGGAGCTCGTTCTGGGTGGCGCAGGGCAGGGCCACGTCCACGGGAACGCTCCAGACGCCCGTGCCCTCGACGTACCGCACGTGGTCGCCGCGCCGCTCGGCGTACTCGGAGATCCGGCCGCGGCCCGTCTCCTTGATCTCCTTGAGCAGGCCGAGGTCGATGCCCTTCTCGTCCACGACGTAGCCGCCCGAGTCGGAGCAGGTCACGACGGTCGCGCCGAGCTGCTGGGCCTTCTCGATGGCGTAGATGGCCACGTTGCCGGAGCCGGATACGGCGATGCGCTGGCCGTCGAGGGACTCACCGCGTACGCGCAGCATTTCGGCGGTGAACAGGACGCAGCCGTAACCCGTCGCCTCGGTGCGCGCCTGGGCGCCTCCCCAGCCGAGGCCCTTCCCGGTGAGCACGCCGGACTCGTAGCGGTTGGTGATCCGCTTGTACTGGCCGAAGAGGTAGCCGATCTCCCGGCCGCCGACGCCGATGTCACCGGCGGGCACGTCGGTGTACTCACCCAGGTGACGGTGGAGTTCGGTCATGAAGGACTGGCAGAACCGCATGACCTCGGCGTCGGACCGCCCCTTGGGGTCGAAATCCGCGCCGCCCTTGCCTCCGCCGATCGGCATGCCGGTGAGGGCGTTCTTGAAGATCTGCTCGAAACCGAGGAACTTCACGATGCCGAGGTTGACGGAGGGGTGGAAGCGCAGACCGCCCTTGTACGGGCCGAGCGAGCTGGAGAACTCGACGCGGAAGCCGCGGTTGACGTGGATGTCGCCGGCGTCGTCCGACCACGGCACCCGGAAGATGAGCTGACGCTCGGGCTCGCAGATCCGCTCGATGATGCGGGCGTCGACGAACTCCGGCCGCTGAGCCAGCACGGGGCCCAGGGTGTCGAGGACCTCGCGCACCGCCTGGTGGAACTCGCCCTCGCCCTGGTTGCGCCGCAGGATCTCCGCGTAGAGCGGCTCGATGACACGGTTCTCGGTGGTGCGCGGGGTGAGGGAGTCGGAACTGGCCGGCATCTGATCAAGACCTTCCGTGGGTGGGCTGTCGCGCGTCGGCGCTCCCTGTCCCCGGAGGCGCCACCGGCCCGTGGGGGCCGTTGCACCCGGCAAGTCTCGCAGCGCGACGCGGCCCCGCCGGGGCGACATCCACATAGTGGCCACGGTTGTTCGTCCCGGTACGGGGGATTCTGCCCCCGTACACCTGTCCCCGCGGGGACGAAGGGCCGCACGGCCCCCGCGTCGCGGGGCGGTGCGGGTGGCGAACCTCACAGCCGGAGGAGGGGGGTCGTGAGGTTCGCCCGGCCCCGGATCAGGCCGCCGCGTTCTCGGTCACGGTGACCTTCCCCTTGCGGATGGTGGCCACCCGGGGTGCCTTGCGGGCGAGGGAGCTGTCATGGGTGACCATCACGAAGGTCAGCCCGTGTTCCTTCCACAGCCCGTCGAGCAGGTCCATGATCTCGTCGCGCATGGACTCGTCGAGGTTGCCGGTCGGTTCGTCGGCGAGCAGCACCTTCGGCCGCTTGACCAGTGCCCGGGCGATCGCGACGCGCTGCTGCTGGCCGCCGGACATCTCGCCCGGCAGATGGGTGGGCCGGTCTCCGAGGCCCACCGACTCCAGCGCCTCGGCGGCGCGTTCGCGGCGGGCCTTCGCTCCGAGGCCGAGGGGGACGAGGGCGGTCTCGACGTTCTCCTGGGCGGTGAGCGTCGGGATCAGGTTGAAGCTCTGGAACACGAATCCGATGGACTCGGCCCGGACCTTGGTGAGCCGGGACTCGGGGAGCCGTGCCAGGTCGACACCGTCGAGCTCGATGGTGCCGGAGGTGGGCCGGTCGAGACCGCCGAGCATCTGCAGGAGGGTGGACTTGCCTCCGCCCGTCGGGCCCTGGATGACGAGCCTTCCGCCGTCCTCGATGGTCAGGTCGACCCCGGCGAGCGCGTCGACGGGGTTCTTGCCGCGCATGTAGCGCTTGGTGACGCCCTTGAGCTGGTACACGTGTGGACTCCTGCTGTACGTACGGAGAGGGAGGGGCGGGCGGTGTCACGCGACGCGGCGCAGCGCGTCGGCCGGCCGCAGCCGGGAGGCCCGCCAGCCGCCGAAGGCCCCCGCGACGAGTCCGCCCGCCACCGCGAGGCCGACGGCGACGAGGATGGTGGTGAGGTAGACCGGTGCGGTCAGCGCGATGTCGAGGGTCCTGGCCGCGGTCTGGCGGCCGGGGCCGCCGCCGCCCATCGGACCGCCGCCCCCGCCCATGCCTCCGCCGCCGCCCGTGGCGCCGAGCTGTGCGGTGAGAGTGGGGCTGACGGCGGTCACGGCGTAGGCACCGGCGAGGCCGATCGCGATGCCGAGGACTCCTCCCATCAGGCCGTTGACGAGGGCCTCGCCGACGACCTGGCGGGTGACGCGTCCGCTCTTCCAGCCGAGCGCCTTGAGCGTGCCGAACTCCCTCACGCGGCGGCTGACCGCCGAGGAGGTGAGCAGGCCCGCGACGAGGAACGCGGCGGTCAGAACGGCGATGGAGAGCCACTTGCCCACACTGGAGGCCAGGTCGGAGGCGGTGGAGAGGGAGCCGGAGACCGTCTCGGCGAGGTCGGCGGAGGTGGTGACCGTCGTGCCGGAGATGTTCTTCTGGATGGCGGCCTTGACGGTGTCGATCTGCTGCGAGTCCGCGGCCTTGACGTAGACCGTGGTGACCTTGTCCTTGGAGTCGGCGACCGTCTGTGCCTGCTTCAGCGGGATGTAGACGTTGGCGGAGGCGTCCCCGCTGTCCGCCGTCGCGATGCCGACGATCGTGTACGTGGTGCCGGAGATCGTGACGGTCTCGTCGACCGCGAGTTCCTTCTCCTTGGCGTACGCGGCGTCGACGACCGCGACCTCGGCGTCGGTCTCGGCTGCCTTGAACGTACGGCCCCCGGTGATCGTGGAGGAGGTCAGCGGACCGAGGTCCTGCTGGGTGACGTCGGTGCCGTACACGGTGAAGGAGTTGACGTCGAAGGATGCTCCGCCGCCCTCGACCCGGCCCTGCGGCTGGCCGCCGCCGCCCTGGCCCCCGCCGGGTCCGCCCTGCGTGCCCGAGCTCTCGTCCTGCTTGAACTCGCCGCGCTGGAACTGGCCGTCGACCTTCATGACGGTCAGGCTCAGTCCGCCGACGGCGTCCGCGACACCGTCCTGCTTCCCGACCTTGCCGACGATGCCGGCAGCCAGCGTCTGGAAGCCCTGCACCATGACCCGGTCGGTGCTCTGGGTCGCGTCCTCGTCGTCCTGGGCGTCGAACTCGAACCGGGGCCGCCCGGTGCCGCCGGAGCCCTGGGCGGCCGCGGCCTTGGTCACCGTCATGTCCGTGCCCAGGCCGTACAGCGATTCCAGGACCTTGTCCTGGGCCTTGCTCATGCCCGAGGAGACCGAGCTGACGATGATGACGAGCGCAATGCCGAGGGCGAGCCCCGAGGCGACGACGAGCGCCGCCTTTCTGCGGCGGCGCAGCTCGCGCCGGAGGTAGGTGAAGAACATGGCGTGAAGCTACGGACCGGGTGTGATGAGGAGTTAAGTCTCCGATGAGAGCGGGATGAGAACCGGCAGGGCCCGCATACGCCCACGCCTCGGCAGGACCGGACCGCATACGCCGAAGGCGGCGGCACCCGGGGATTCCGGGTGCCGCCGCCGTCGGAAGGGGAGGGGCGTGTGGGATCAGGCCTCGGAGCCGGCCGTCCACTCCGACCAGCTCATGTTCCAGCCGTTGAGCCCGTTGTCGGGGGCGATGGTCTTGTCCGGGGAGTTCTTGACGATGACCACGTCGCCGATCATGGAGTTGTCGTAGAACCAGGCACCGGCCGTGCCCTTGTCGTCCGCACCCTTGGTGTCGGAGAGTCCGACGCAGCCATGACTGGTGTTGGCGCTGCCGAAGATCGACTTGGCGCCCCAGTAGTTGCCGTGGATGAAGGTGCCCGACGTGGACAGCCGCATGGCGTGCGGCACGTCCTTGATGTCGTACTCACCCTTGCCGTCGTCGTCGGTGAAGCCGACCGTCGAACCGTCCATGCGGGTCTCCTTGAACTTCTCGGAGATCACCATCTGGCCGTTGTAGGTCGGGTTCTCCGAGGAGCCGGCGGAGATCGGGATGGTCTTGATCGTCTTCCCGTCCCGGGTGACGGTCATGGTGTGCGCCTTGGCGTCAACGGTCGAGACCTGGTTGCGGCCGACCTTGAAGGTGACCGTCTTCTGCTGCACACCGACGACGCCGTCCGCACCCTCGACGCCGTCCAGGGCCAGCTTCAGCGTGACGGTGGAGCCGCCCTGCCAGTAGTCGTCGGGGCGCAGGTCGAGGCGCTTGCTGTTGAACCAGTGGCCGACGACTTCCTGACCGCTGCTCGACGTCACCTTGATGCCGTCCTGGACGGCCTTCTTGTTGGTGATCTCCTTGTTGAAGTTGATCGAGACGGGCATGCCGACGCCGACGGTCGAACCGTCCTCGGGGGTGAAGTTCCCGATGAAGCTGTTCTCGGGCGAGACCGTGGTGAACGAGCTGTTGGCGTGCGCCGCGCGGTCCTTGGAGTCGGAGGCCGTGGCGCTGATCTTGTACGTCGTCGAACGCTCGAGCTGGCCGCTGGGCTTCCAGCTGGAGCCGTCGGCCGCGAGGGTGCCCTCGACGGCTTCGCCGTCGGCCGTGGTCATGGTGACCTCGGTCAGCTTGCCCTTGGCGACGGTGACCATCGCGGCGTTGTTGATGCTCGCGTCGGTCGCACCGTTCTTCGGCGCGATCGTTATCTGCGCCTCGGACGCGTCCTTGGCGGCCGCCTCGTCCACCTGCGCCTGTGACGCCTTCGAGCTGTCGGCGCTCGCCCCCGTGCCGCTGCCGCCGTCGTCGCTGCAGGCCGAAAGCACCAGCACTCCGCCGAGCAGTGCGGACGCGGCCGCGAGGCCCCTGCGCCGCTTGCTGTCCGTCATCACACGCTTCTCCATCGTTGCCGATTCCCCAAGATCCCCGGACAGGGTCGCCCGACGGCGATTCCCCGTCAATGTTCCAAGAACACCGCGACCGGGTCTTCCGTTCCACATCCGCCGGAGATGTGGGGAACACCACTCATCGACGCGCCCGGGACCGCGGCGGTTCCCGCCACCTGTGAGGAGGGGCCCGAGGGCGTCAGCGTTCCGTGTTCCCTCCGCCTTCTTCGTCGTCCGTGTCATTGTCCTCGATCCCGTAGTACGCCTCGTCCCCGGCCTCTCCCGCGGCCCAGTCCTCGGCGTCGGGGTCGTAGTCGACCGTCTCGCTGCTCCAGGAGGCCTGGGCGAGCTCGACCCCGGGCACCTGGCCGACAAGATCGAACGGGTCGATCAGCGAGGCGAGGGCTTCCGCTGCGTCTTCCCTGACCGTCTGCTCGGCATGCGTGCGTTCCTCCGCGGACTCGTCGGCGGAGGCTCCCGAGGCGGTGAAATCGGCGGCGATGCTTTCCAGCGCGGTACCGGTCAGGGCGTCCGCGTCGCTGATCTCCAGCACCATCTCCACACGAAGCCGAACAAATGAGGGTGTCTCCGAAGTGCTCATATGCCGGAGCGTAAGGCTCCCTGGAGCTGTGACTTTCCACCGACCCGCTGCTTTGCTTAGCATCGGCCCGCAGGGCTAACCGATGGTTGTCGCAAGGGGATCGATTCTGTGTCCATGGCTCGTCGCACGCTGCTGACCACCACAGCGGCAGGCACCCTGCTCTGTGCTCTCTGGTTCGTCCCCTCCGCCAACGCGACCGGCGAAGCAGAGACGCAGAGCGGTTCCACCGGCTCGTCCGCCGGCACCTCCACCGAGGCCCGGCAGGCCTCCGCCACGGGGGAGTTCACCTCCGACGAGAGGCTCGCCGACACAGGGGCGGGGATCGACACGACTCCCTATCTGATCGGCGGCACGGCCTCCCTGTGCGTCGGCGCCGGGTTCGTCGTGTACTCGGTACGCCGGGGCGGAACGCTGAGCACCGGCCTCTGAGGTACGCGGGGGCCGCCGCGTCCGGTGACGGATGCGGCGGCCCCCGCGCGTGCGCGGGACTTCAGGCCAGCGGTCCGGTCACCGCCTCCACGGCGGCGACCAGCCTGCCCTCCCGTACGAACGCGTCGGCGGCGGCCAGGTCCGGGGCGAGGAAACGGTCGGGACCCGGCCCCTGGACACCGGCGGCCCGCAGTGCCGCGATGACGGCCTGCGAGGCGGGCGCGGGGGTGAGCCCCTCGGCGGCGCGCAGCTCGACGGCGCGCGTGGCCGCGTACAGCTCGACGGCCACGATCCGCGCGAGGCCGGTCACGGCGGTGCGGAGCTTCCGTGCGGCCGACCAGCCCATGGAGACGTGGTCCTCCTGCATCGCGGAGGACGGGATCGAGTCGACGGAGGCCGGGACCGCGAGCCGCTTCAGCTCGCTGACCAGCGCTGCCTGCGTGTACTGGGCGATCATGAGCCCCGAGTCCACCCCCGCGTCATCGGCGAGGAACGGCGGAAGGCCGTGCGAGCGGTTCTTGTCCAGCAGCCGGTCCGTGCGGCGCTCGGTGATCGACCCGAGGTCGGCGGCGGCGATGGCCAGGAAGTCGAGGACGTAGGCGACGGGAGCGCCGTGGAAGTTGCCGTTGGACTCGACCCTGCCGTCCGCGAGTACCACGGGGTTGTCCACGGCCGAGGCCAGCTCGCGGTCGGCGACCAGCCGCCCGTGCGCGAGGGTGTCGCGCCCGGCGCCGTTGACCTGGGGTGCGCAGCGGACCGAGTAGGCGTCCTGCACGCGCGGGGCGTCGTCCTGATGGTGGCCGGTGAGGCCGGATCCGGCGAGCACCCGCAGCATGTTGCCGGCGGAGGTGCCCTGGCCGGGGTGCGGGCGGATGGCGTGCAGCTCCGGGGCGAGGACCTTGTCCGTGCCGAGGAGTGCCTCCAGGGAGAGCGCGGCGGTGATGTCGGCGCCGGTGTAGAGGTTCTCCAGGTCGGCCAGGGCCAGCACGAGCATGCCCAGCATGCCGTCGGTGCCGTTGAGGAGGGCGAGCCCCTCCTTCTCGCGCAGTTCGACGGGGGTGATGCCGTGCGCGGCGAGGAGATCGCCGGCCGGCCGCACGGTGCCGTCGGGGCCTTCGGCGTCACCCTCGCCCATCAGGGTCAGCGCGCAGTGCGAGAGCGGGGCGAGGTCGCCGGAGCAGCCGAGCGAGCCGTATTCGTGGACGACGGGGGTGATGCCCGCGTTGAGCACGTCGGCCATGGTCTGCGCGACCTCGGGGCGTACGCCGGTGTGGCCGGAGGCGAGCGTCTTCAGCCGCAGGAACATCAGCGCGCGGACGACCTCGCGCTCGACGTGCGGGCCCATGCCCGCCGCGTGCGAGCGGACGATGTTGCGCTGCAGCTGCGCCCGCAGGCCGGGGCCGATGTGCCGGCTGGCCAGAGCGCCGAAGCCGGTGGAGACGCCGTAGACCGGCTCGGGCTTCGCGGCGAGGGCGTCGACGATCTCCCGTGCGGCGGCGAGCGCCTCGACGGCGGCCGCGGAGAGCTCGACCCGGGCGCCCTGGCGGGCCACGGCGATGACGTCCTCTGCGGTGGTACCGGACGTCCCCACCACGACTGTATGCATATCCATATTCAGAAGCGTACGGACTGAAAGCCTTCATGTCACCAGTGGTCGTGCCCCTGGCCCCTTACCGGCCCTCGTCCGGCGGGTTGCCGCGCAGCCGGCGACGGTCGTGGGGGGACCTGGGCGGGGAGTCGGCGAGCCGGATCACGTCACCGTCCCGCCCCGCGACCACCGGCCTCCTGGAGTGCGCGGCCTTCGCCTGGTACTGGGCGGCGTCCGCCAGCCGGAAGAGCCTGCGCGCGGACGGGACCGGTCCGATGTCGTCGCCCGTGGACGCGACCCCGCAGGCGACCCCGTCACCGGGCTCCAGGGTCACGGCCCGCGCACACAGCTCCTCGGACACCCGGACGACGTCGTCCGCCGGGGGGCCCACGGTCAGCAGACAGAACTCGTCCCCGCCCAGACGTGCGGACAACGCACCGGGAAGCATCGCGCCGCAGAGCGAGAGTACGGAGCCGAAACGTTCCAGCAGCCGGTCACCGACCGCGTGGCCATGGGTGTCGTTGACCGCCTTGAGTCCGTTCAGGTCACAGACGACCAGGCTGACCACCGCGCCCTCGGTGCGGTGCAGGTCCACGGCCTCGTCGAGACGGAGGTCGACGGCCCTGCGGTTCGCCAGGCCGGTGAGCGGGTCCGTGAAGGCCAGCTTGCGGACCTCCTCGAGCCTCTCGGTCTGCACGATTCCCGCCGCGACGACGGCGGCCAGCACGGTCGCGAAGTCCGCGTCGTCCCGGCCGAAGACCGGGGACCCCGCCGGGCGGGCCACGTACAGCTCCCCCCAGGCCCGCCCGTGCAGCACGACCGGCGCCACCACACAGCAGCCCCGCCCGCGCCGGCGCAGCGCCGCGACCCGCTGGTGGCAGTACGGGCGGGCGCCCCGGGCCGGCGCGCCGGCGGCCGGGGCGCCGTCGGCGGTCTCCACCCAGGCATCGGGCTCACCACCGCCGGCCCAGCGCTCGTGCAGGAACTCCGTGATCTCCGGGAACTGGTGCACGGGATAGGCCTCGGCCTCGGGGAACTCCTCCTCCCCCTCGGCCCGCTCCCCCGCGTTCACCAGCACGCGCAGCCTGCCCTGCTCCCTCTCCCACACGGAGAGGGCGGCGAAGCTGCCCGCCAGTGCCGTGCACGCCCCCGCCGCCGCGGCGTGCCAGGACTCGCGCGGGGTGTAGGCCGCGGCCATCGTCTGTGCCAGCGCAACCACCGCGCGCAGCCGCGCATCATCACCGCCCATCGCCCCAGCTTAGGTACGTTTATGGCGTTTTGATCAGTTGGCAGTGCTGATGATCTTCAGATCGCTGTCCGGTCTCACTCGCCGGGCCACTCCGGCTTCCGCTTCTCGTTGAACGCGGCCACGCCCTCGGCCCGGTCCCCGGAGAAGGCCACGGACCGCCAGGCGGCGTCCTCCACCTCCAGCCCGGCCCGCAGGTCCAGCCCCTGCCCCAGGCGCAGCGCCCGCTTGGCGGCCCGGAGCCCCACCGGCGAGTTCGCCGCGATCCGGCCGCCGAGGGCCAGCGCCGCCTCCCGGTCCCGGCCCGCTTCGACCAGCTCGTCGACCAGGCCCAGCTCGCGCGCCTCGGCCGCCTCGACCCTCCGGGCGGTGAAGACCAGCTCGGCGGCGCGCGCCGCGCCGACCCGGCGGGGCAGCAGCTGCGTACCGCCGCCGCCCGGGATGACACCCACGGACACCTCGGGCAGGCCGACCACGGCCGTGCGGTCGGCCACGATCACGTCGCAGGCCAGCGCGAGCTCGAAACCGCCGCCGAGGGCGAAGCCGTGCACGGCGGCGACCACCGGCATCGGCAGCTCCAGCACGCCGGTGTACGCGGCCCTCGCCGTGGGCCGCTGCCGCACGAGCTCGGCGTCGGTGAAGGAGTTCCGTTCCTTGAGGTCCGCACCCACGCAGAAGGCCCGCCCATGGCTGGACGTGAGCACGGTCGCCCGCACCCCCTGGTCCGCGCCGAGTGCGGCACAGGCTTCGGCGATGGACGCCGCCATCGCCGTACTCACGGCGTTCATCGCCTCGGGGCGGTCGAGCACCAGCTCGGCCACGTGGTCCTGGCCCTCGTGGCGCCGTACGACGACGAATTCCCCGAACCTCTGCTCGGACGTGACACCCATGACTGCACCCCTCCGGTTAACGAGCGTTACCGGGGGATCCTAGGGTCCCCGTCCGGCTCAGGACGAGGGCTTGCCCCGCCGGGCCAGCAGCCACGGCTCCACCACGCCCAGACCGCGCACCGGCCGCTGCCACATCGGCTGCAGCCCGAAGCGGTACCCCGACGACGCGGGCTGCTCGTCCGGGCGGTGGCCCTCCTTCTCCGCCAGCCGGGCCCGCTCGGCCGCCGCCGCGGCCTCCTCGGCCTCCGAGGCGGGGGCGTCGCCGTGCCTGATCAGCTCCTCGGCGAAGGCGCCGTCGACCAGCACCGCGTCCTTCGGCGCTATCGAGGTGAGCCGGCTGGCCAGATTCACCGTCGTACCGAACACGTCGCCCATGCGTGTGGTGACCGTGCCGAACGCGATGCCGACCCGCAGCGCGGGCATCGTCGAGTCCTGGGCCATCACCTCGACCAGCCGGAGCGCTATCTCGCCCGCCGTGCCCGCGTCGTCCGCGGCGAAGAGGACCTCGTCACCCAGGGTCTTGATGAGCCGTCCCCCGTGCGCGGCGACCAGGTCCGCCGAGGTCGTCTCGAACGCCTCGACCAGCTCGCCGAGCTCCTCCTCCTCCAGCCTCCGCGTCAGCCGGGTGAAGCCGACGAGGTCGGCGAAGCCCACGGCGAGCCGCCGGTCGACCATCTCGTCGTCGTCCGTCGCCTGCACGACCCGGCCCGTGGCGGCGGCGAGCTGGCGCCGCCAGACGTAGACGAGGAACTCCTGCAGCTCCGGCAGGAGCAGCTCGATCAGCGGGTAGGTGACCTCGGTCCGGGTCATGCCGGGCTCGGGAGGCTCGGTCAGGCCCTCCAGGAAGGAGTCGATCTGCCAGTCCGCGAGCCGGGCGGTCGTCTGCCCGGTCGAGCGGGCCACCTGGATCGCCATCGGCTCGCTGAGCAGCCCGGCCTCCACGAGACCGGCGAGTCGGCGCAGCGCCAGGACGTCGGCCTCGGTGAGCGCCTTGGCCTGCCCGATGTCGGCGAAGCCCATGGCCCGCCAGAACCGGGACGCCAGGTCCATGGAGACCCCGGCGGTCCTGGCCGCCTGGAACGGTGTGTAGCGCCGGTCGGCCCCCAGGATCAAGGCCTCGAGCCTGATGGCCAGCGGGTCGTCGGTCGGTTCGGCCGTGTGGTCGACCTCATGATGCGGTGTCGAGTGGACCGACGGTCCCGACGAGGGCTCCGCGCCGTCGTCGGAGTTCGTGTCGTCGACGGTCACCGGCCGCCTCCTGCCCGTTCCGTGCGCACTGCCCTGCCGATCTGTCGCTGGATCGCCTCAACGATACGGCAGGTGTGCCCTGGCTCACGTCCCCGGTCGCACCGTAGCGGGTCCGGAATACGTGACATCACCCGAATGTGCGGAAGGGCCGGATCAGGTGAGACCTCCCCGTTCCCCCCGCAGGTGGACGATGTCGCCGGCCGAGACGGGCTCCTGGAGCCCGTCGCCCGTGGACAGTACGAGCCGCCCGTCGCCGTCGATCGCGACCGCCTCACCGACCAGCGACCGGTCGCCCGGCAACTCGGCCCGCACCGTCCGGTCGAGCGTGGCGCAGCCCGCCGCGTAGGCCGCCTGGAGCCCGCTCTCGGCGGCGTCGCCGTTCGCGTCGCGCCACTGCCCGTACCACTGTTCCAGTGAACGCAGCACGGCCCGGAGCAAGGTCTCACGGTCGGTGGAGACGGCTCCGGCGAGCGCCAGCGAACCGGCGTGCGGGGCGGGCAGCTCGGCCGCGCGGAGCGACACGTTGAGGCCGATGCCGATGACCACGCCGTCCCCGGCGCGCTCGGCGAGGATGCCGCCGGTCTTGCGTTCCTCACCGGCGATCGTCACCAGCAGGTCGTTGGGCCATTTGAGTGCCATGTCGACGCCCGCCGACTGCGCGAGGCCCGTGGCGGCCGCGACACCGGCCAGCAGGGGCAGCCATCCCCACCGCTCGACGGGTACGGCGCCGGGGGTCAGGTAGACGGAGAGGAAGAGGCCCGAGCGGGGCGGAGCCGTCCAGCTCCGGTCGAGCCGTCCGCGGCCCGCCGTCTGCTCCTCGGCGACCAGCACCGTGCCTTCGGCCTGCCCGCCGCCGGCGGCCCGTGCCGCGAGGTCGGAGTTGGTGGAGCCGGTCTCGTCGACGACGTCCAGCGAGGTCCACAGGCCGCCGGGCCTCAGCAGCCCGCGGCGCAGCGCGGCGACGTTGAGAGGCGGCCTGTCGAGGTCCGACCAGCGGTTGTGCGGCGTATCCGGAGGTGTCATGCAACCCACATTAGGTGTGGCCAACGACGCACTGCCGAACGGTATCCGCGCCGATACGCTACGGGTCAGTAGCCAACAGCCGACGAGCAGGTAGCCGTCGGGCACCAATGGGTCCAGCCACCTACTGGATGTACCAGCCGTCCCCGTGACCAGGCAGGGAGCCGCCACCCGATGTCCGAGCCGCAGAGCGACATCCACACCACCGCGGGCAAGATCGCGGACCTGCAGCGCCGTATCGAAGAGGCCACACACGCAGGTTCCGCCCGCGCCGTCGAAAAGCAGCACGCCAAGGGCAAGTTGACCGCCCGGGAGCGGGTCGATCTCCTCCTCGACGAGGGTTCTTTCGTGGAGCTCGACGAGTTCGCACGGCACCGGTCCACCAATTTCGGGATCGAGAAGAACCGCCCCTACGGGGACGGGGTCGTCACCGGTTACGGCACGGTGGACGGCCGTCCCGTCTGCGTGTACTCGCAGGACTTCACCATCTTCGGCGGCTCGCTCGGCGAGGTCTACGGCGAGAAGATCGTCAAGGTCATGGACTTCGCGATGAAGACCGGCTGCCCGGTCATCGGCATCAACGACGGCGGCGGCGCGCGCATCCAGGAGGGGGTCGTCGCCCTCGGGCTGTTCGCCGAGATCTTCCGCCGCAACGTGCACGCCTCCGGTGTCGTCCCGCAGATCTCCCTGATCGTCGGACCGTGCGCCGGCGGCGCGGTCTACTCCCCCGCGATCACCGACTTCACGGTCATGGTCGACCAGACCTCGCACATGTTCATCACCGGGCCCGACGTCATCAAGACGGTCACCGGTGAGGACGTCGGCTTCGAGGAGCTGGGCGGCGCCCGCACGCACAACACCACGTCGGGCGTGGCCCACCACATGGCGGGCGACGAGAAGGACGCCATCGAGTACGTCAAGTCCCTGCTGTCCTACCTCCCGTCGAACAACCTCTCCGAGGCCCCGGCCTTCCCGGAGGAGGCGGACCTGGAGACCACGGACGAGGACCGCGAGCTCGACACCCTCATCCCGGACTCGGCGAACCAGCCGTACGAAATGCACACCGCCATCGAGCACGTGCTCGACGACGCCGAGTTCCTGGAGACACAGGCCCTGTTCGCGCCGAACATCATCACCGGCTTCGGGCGCGTCGAGGGTTACCCGGTCGGCATCGTCGCCAACCAGCCGATGCAGTTCGCCGGCTGTCTGGACATCGACGCGAGCGAGAAGGCCGCGCGCTTCGTCCGCACGTGCGACGCGTTCAACGTGCCGGTCATCACCTTCGTCGACGTGCCCGGCTTCCTGCCGGGTGTCGACCAGGAGTACGGCGGCATCATCCGCCGCGGCGCCAAGCTGATCTACGCGTACGCGGAGGCGACCGTCCCGCTGATCACGGTGATCACGCGCAAGGCGTTCGGCGGCGCGTACGACGTCATGGGGTCCAAGCACCTGGGCGCCGACCTCAATCTGGCCTGGCCGACCGCGCAGATCGCGGTGATGGGCGCGCAGGGCGCGGTGAACATCCTGCACCGCCGCACGATCGCCGCAGTCACGGACCCCGACGAGCGCGACGCCACGCGCGCCGAGCTGATGGCCGACTACGAGGACGCGCTCCTCAACCCGTACGTCGCGGCCGAGCGCGGCTACGTCGACGCGGTGATCATGCCGTCCGACACCCGCGCCCACCTCGTGAAGGGCCTGCGCCAGCTCCGTACGAAGCGCGAGTCCCTGCCGCCGAAGAAGCACGGCAACATCCCCCTCTAACCACGGGAGCCACCATGATCAAGGTCGTACGGGGCAACCCGACCCCCGAGGAGCTCGCCGCGGCCCTCGCCGTGGTCAGGGCGCGCGCGGCGGCGGTGGCCGCGGTGCCGTCCGGTGCGCCGCTGCCGCCCGAGCAGTGGTCGGACCCGGAGCGGATAGCCCGCCGGGGCACACTCCGGCCGGGGCCCCGGTCGTGGGCACGGACGTACTGGCCCTCCTGAGGCCGGGCCGGGCGGCGCTTGAGTACGCGTACTCAGGCGCCGCCGCCGTGTCCGGCGCACCATCGGAACCATGCTGTGGTCCGATCCCGAGAACAAGCCGCCGAAGGAACTGCGCGACGCCCAGGACATGATGCGCCGCGCGGGACCACTGCTCGCCCTGGCCATGGTCGTGGCGATGTTCGTCCTGGGCACCCGTTGAGGCTCCCCGCCTACGATGGCGGGTATGACTGATCAGCGCCGCCTCGTGCTCGCCTCCGCCTCCCCCGCCCGTCTCGGCCTCCTGCGTCAGGCGGGTTTCGCCCCCGAGGTGATCGTCAGCGGTGTGGACGAGGACGCGCTCACCGCTCCGACCCCGGGCCGGCTGGCACTCGTGCTGGCCGAGGCGAAGGCCGCCGCGGTGGCGGCACGTCCCGAGGCCGCGGGCGCACTCGTCGTCGGCTGCGACTCGGTGCTGGAGCTGGACGGCGAGGCGCTCGGCAAGCCCGCCGACGGCGAGGAGGCCACCGCCCGCTGGAAGGCCATGCGCGGCCGTTCGGGCATCCTGCAGACGGGTCACAGCGTCATCGACACCGCCACCGGGCGTACGGCGTCCGAGACCGCGTCCACCGTCGTCAGGTTCGGTGAGCCGACGGACGCCGAGGTGGCCGCCTACGTCGCCTCGGGTGAGCCCCTCCACGTCGCCGGAGCGTTCACCCTGGACGGCCGCTCGGCGCCGTTCGTCGAGGCGATCGAGGGCAGCCACGGCAACGTCATCGGACTGTCGCTGCCGCTGCTGCGCCGCCTGCTCGGCGAACTGGGCATCTCCGTCACCGACTTGTGGGTCTGAGCGGCTCCGGCCTCACACCGGCGCCGGAGCCCTTCCGGCGTCGGCCTTTCCCGCTTCCGGCTCACGCCGCTCGAACGTCACCAGGGTCAGCACGATCAGGGCCAGGACGGCCATCAGGAACGCGAAGGCCGCCCAGCCGATCAGCCCCACCGCCAGTGCGCCCAGCACCCCGTGGACGACCGCGCACGCGATGAGGGCGATCCTGGCGAAACGCCCCGGGGCCCGGTCACGTATCCCGGCCAGCAGCGGGATCAGGCCGCAGAGCACCAGCAGGACCCCTGAGAGGGCGCCCATCACCCACGTGCCGGTGACCATGGCGTCCGGATCCATCCCGGCCAGGGACATGCTCTGGTTCCCGGCGACCGTCGCGAGGACGCCGTTGACGATCACGATGCCCACGGCCTCCACGAACAGAACGACAGCGGTCACGAAGGCCACTGGTCTGCGCACCACGGCGCCCACCCCCTGTTACCTGTAGTACGTCCGGTACAGCGCGGACCCTACTAACCGGTAATGCTCCGGACAAGAGTTCGCACACGCCTCGCAACGCCACGCGCCGCCCCGCGCCACCGTCCCGGGGCTGCGGCAAAGATTCTCTCGGCCGTTCGTAGGGAGTCCACAAAGAAACGCCGCGCGGCGTTGACCGTACGAACAGAGACTTGAGCCACACTTCGTGGCTACTGTGCGGTTAAGGATCCCGGCGTACCGTGGTGCGACAAGGGATTTCGCGACTCGAGCAAGCCTCGAATCACACTCCGTGTGGGCAAGTTCACTATTGGGGACGGGTCGTACGGCCGTGTCGGTAGTCCCTAAACTCAGCTTGTTCTCAAGGAGGGAGTCATCGTGCGCAAGGTGCTCATCGCCAACCGTGGCGAAATCGCTGTCCGTGTTGCTCGGGCTTGCCGGGATGCCGGAATCGCGAGCGTAGCCGTCTACGCCGATCCGGACCGGGATGCCCTGCATGTGCGCGCGGCAGACGAGGCGTTCGCTCTGGGCGGTGACACCCCGGCCGCCAGCTACCTGGACATGGCCAAGGTGCTCCAGGCGGCCAAGGACTCGGGGGCGGACGCGATCCACCCCGGCTACGGCTTCCTCTCGGAGAACGCGGAGTTCGCGCAGGCGGTGCTGGACGCCGGCCTGACGTGGATCGGCCCCCCGCCGCAGGCCATCCGGGACCTCGGCGACAAGGTCGCGGCCCGTCACATCGCGCAGCGCGCGGGTGCCCCGCTGGTGGCCGGCACGCCGGACCCGGTGTCGGGCTCGGCGGAGGTCGTGGAGTTCGCCGAGAAGAACGGTCTGCCGATCGCGATCAAGGCGGCCTTCGGCGGCGGCGGGCGCGGTCTCAAGGTGGCCCGCACCCTGGAGGAGATCCCCGAGCTGTACGACTCCGCGGTGCGCGAGGCCGTCGCGGCGTTCGGTCGCGGCGAGTGCTTCGTGGAGCGGTACCTCGACAAGCCGCGGCACGTGGAGACCCAGTGCCTGGCCGACACCCACGGCAACGTCGTCGTCGTGTCCACCCGTGACTGCTCGCTGCAGCGCCGCCACCAGAAGCTCGTCGAGGAGGCGCCCGCGCCGTTCCTCTCCGAGGCGCAGAACGCCGAGCTGTACGCGGCGTCGAAGGCGATCCTGAAGGAAGCCGGCTACGTGGGTGCCGGCACGGTCGAGTTCCTCGTCGGTGTGGACGGCACGATCTCCTTCCTGGAGGTCAACACGCGCCTCCAGGTCGAGCACCCGGTCACCGAGGAGGTCACCGGCCTCGACCTCGTACGCGAGATGTTCCGCATCGCCGACGGCGAGGAGCTCGGCTACGGCGACCCGGCGGTGCGCGGCCACTCCTTCGAGTTCCGCATCAACGGCGAGGACCCGGGCCGCGGCTTCCTGCCCGCCCCCGGCACCGTCACCCTCTTCGCCCCGCCGACCGGCCCCGGTGTCCGCCTGGACGCGGGCGTGGAGACCGGCAGTGTCATCGGCCCGGCGTGGGACTCGCTGCTGGCGAAGCTGATCATCACGGGCGCCACCCGTGAGCAGGCCCTGCAGCGCGCCGCGCGTGCCCTGGCGGAGTTCGACGTCGAGGGCATGGCCACCGCCATCCCCTTCCACCGCGCGGTCGTCGCCGACCCGGCGTTCACCTCGGACCCGTTCCAGGTCCACACCCGGTGGATCGAGACGGAGTTCGTCAACGACATCAAGCCGTTCGCGGCCCCCGCCGACCAGGACACCGATGAGGAGTCCGGCCGCGAGACCGTCGTCGTCGAGGTCGGCGGCAAGCGCCTCGAGGTCTCTCTGCCCTCCTCGCTCGGTATGAGCCTGGCTCGTACGGGCCTGGCGGCCGGTGCGAAGCCCAAGCGCCGCGCGGCCAAGAAGACCGGCTCGGCGGCCTCCGGAGACACCCTGGCATCCCCGATGCAGGGCACGATCGTCAAGATCGCCGTCGAGGAGGGCCAGGAGGTCAAGGAAGGCGACCTCATCGTCGTCCTCGAGGCCATGAAGATGGAACAGCCCCTCAACGCCCACCGCTCCGGCACCGTCAAGGGCCTGGCAGCAGAGGTCGGCACGTCCATCTCCTCGGGTGCGACGATCTGCGAGATCAAGGACTGAGTGCTCGTTCTCCCGACTGGGGGCCCGGCGGCTGCCGGGCCCCCAGTGGCATCCTTGGGACGCGGAGCGGACACCAGGAGGAGACGGCGATGGCGATGAGCACGGCACCGACACCGGCCCGGCCGATGCGCGCCGACGCGCGCCGCAACTACGACCGGCTGCTGAGCGAGGCCCGTACGTCCTTCGCCGCCCAGGGCACGGACGCCTCCCTGGAGGACATCGCCCGGCGGGCGGGTGTCGGCATCGGCACCCTGTACCGGCACTTCCCGAACCGGCAGGCCCTGATGAACGCCGTGTTCCAGGAGGCCCTGACCGCGCTGCTCGCGCGCTCCCGCGAACTGGCACGGGCCGACCGGCCGTGCACGGCGCTGGTGGACTGGCTGGGCGCGATCGTGACACATGCGGGTGAGTACCGAGGTCTCGCGCAGGCGCTCATGTCCGCTTCCGGGGACGAGACGTCGGCCCTGACGTCGTGTCATGTGCCGCTGCGTCAGGCGGGCGCGCAACTGCTGACGCGCGCGCAGTCGAGCGGCTCGGTGCGGGAGGACGTGTCGATCGACGACCTTCTGCAACTGACGAACGCCATCGCGCTGGCCGCGGAACAGACCCCGGCCGACCCCGCCCTGGCCGATCGCCTGCTGCGGCTGACGCTCCGCGGACTGAAGGCCGACCCCGCCGACCGTGCGCCGTCGAGCCAGCCCGCCGGCTGACGGGCCCTCCCCCGGGCCCAGCTCCTCCTACCGGCGCCGCAGATCCGCGACCCGCCCCACCGGCCCCTCCCCCATCGCGGCCGCGCTCCGCAGCTGCGGGCCGAGCCCTCCCGGCCCACCGTGGCCGCTCTGGGTGGTGCGCCGCTGGCCCGGCAGCGGCATGTCCTGCCGCGACTGCCGGCCGGGCGGCAGGGCGTCACCGGCCGCGGACTCCGCGTCGGGCCCCGCGACCGTGATCTCCACGCCCTGGTCGGCGAGGGCCTGGAGCTCCGTGGCCGCGCGCTCGTCGTGGCCCGGCGGCTCGTCCGTCACCAGACGGGTGATCAGCTCCGTGGGCACCGTCTGGAACATGGTGTCGGAGCCGAGCTTCGTGTGGTCCGCCAGGACCACCACCTCGGCCGCGGCCTGTACGAGTGCCCGGTCCACGCTCGCCGAGAGCATGTTGGACGTGGACAGCCCGCGCTCCGCGGTCAGACCGCTCCCGGAGAGGAAGGCCCGGCTCACCCGCAGCCCTTGCAGGGACTGCTCGGCACCGCTGCCGACGAGCGCGTAGTTGCTCCCGCGCAGGGTGCCGCCGGTCATCACCACCTCCACCCGGTTGGCATGGGCCAGCGCCTGGGCGACGAGCAGCGAGTTGGTGACCACCGTCAGGCCGGGCACCCGCGCGAGCCGGCGGGCCAGCTCCTGCGTGGTCGTTCCGGCGCCGACCACGATGGCCTCGCCCTCACCGACCAGACCGGCCGCCAGGTCGGCGATGGCGGTCTTCTCCGCGGTGGAGAGATGGGATTTCTGCGGAAAGCCGGACTCCCGCGTAAAACCGCCCGGCAAGACCGCACCGCCGTGCCGGCGGTCGAGGAGTCCTTCTGCCTCCAGTGCCCGCACGTCCCGCCGTACGGTCACTTCGGAGGTCTGGACGACGCGGGCGAGCTCACGGAGCGATACCGCCCCGTTGGCGCGCACCATTTCGAGGATCAATTGACGACGTTCTGCAGCGAACACGGAACTGACAGTAACCTGGCCGTAGGTTGCTTTTCAGCAGTTTGCGCCGAATAAGAGAAGTTGTACGCAGGCGGGGCCCCCCGGTGGTATAGAGGGCCCCGCCTACGGTACGAGCAGGTTGCGCTACGCCTCGCCCGTGCTCTTACGGGTGTGCAACTGCCGGGCGACCTCGGCGATCGAGCCGGACAGGGACGGGTACACGGTGAACGCGTTGGCGATCTGCTCCACCGTCAGGTTGTTGTCGACGGCGAGCGAGATGGGGTGGATCAGCTCGCTGGCCCTCGGCGCGACGACACAACCGCCGACCACGATGCCGGTGCCCGGGCGGCAGAAGATCTTGACGAAGCCGTCCCGGATGCCCTGCATCTTGGCGCGCGGGTTGCGCAGCAAGGGCAGCTTCACGACACGGGCGTCGATCTTGCCGGAGTCGACATCGGACTGGCTGTAACCGACGGTGGCGATCTCGGGGTCGGTGAAGACGTTGGCGGAGACGGTCTTCAGGTTCAGCGGCGCCACCGCGTCGCCGAGGAAGTGGTACATCGCGATCCGGCCCTGCATCGCCGCGACCGAGGCGAGGGCGAAGACGCCGGTGACGTCTCCGGCGGCGTACACCCCGGGGGCGCTGGTGCGGGAGACCCGGTCGGTCCGGATGTGCCCGGTCTCCTTGAGCTGCACCCCGGACTCCTCCAGGCCCATGCCCGCGGTGTTGGGGATCGCGCCGACCGCCATCAGGCAGTGCGTGCCGGAGATGACACGGCCGTCGGCCAGCGTGACCTCGACACGGTCGCCGACGCGCTTGGCGGACTGGGCGCGGGAGCGGGCCATGACGTTCATGCCGCGGCGCCGGAAGACGTCCTCCAGGACGGCGGCGGCGTCCGGGTCCTCGCCCGGGAGCACCCGGTCGCGGGAGGAGACGAGCGTGACACGCGAGCCGAGTGCCTGGTAGGCGCCCGCGAACTCGGCACCGGTGACGCCCGAGCCGACCACGATGAGCTCCTCGGGGAGCTCGTCCAGGTCGTAGACCTGGGTCCAGTTCAGGATGCGCTCGCCGTCGGGCTGGGCGTCAGGGATCTCCCGGGGGTGTCCGCCGGTCGCGATCAGCACCGCGTCGGCGGTGAGCCGCTCCTCGGTGCCGTCCGCGGCGGTCACCACGACCTGGCGGGACCCGTCGGCGGCCTGGAGGCCGTCCAGCCGGCCGCGGCCGCGCATGACCCGGGCACCCGCGCGCGTGACGGAGGCGGTGATGTCGTGGGACTGGGCGAGCGCCAGGCGCTTGACCCGTCGGTTGACCTTGCCGAGGTCGACACCCACCACCCGGGCGGCCTGCTCGACGTGCGGGGTGTCGTCGGCGACGATGATGCCGAGTTCCTCGTAGGAGGAGTCGAAGGTGGTCATCACCTCGGCCGTCGCGATCAGGGTCTTGGAGGGCACGCAGTCGGTGAGGACCGACGCGCCGCCGAGGCCGTCGCAGTCGACGACGGTCACCTCCGCGCCGAGCTGGGCGCCGACCAGTGCCGCCTCGTAGCCGCCGGGGCCGCCGCCGATGATCACGATCCGGGTCACGAAAAGTCCGCCTCGCGTGGTGTCATCCCGCGGCCGTCTGCCGCCCCGGCCGGGGGTCCGGGGGATCGCCCCGGCGTATGCAGTACGTAATTCATTGTCCCGCACGCGCCAAGCGGCTTCGCCCCGGGGCCCTCCATACGGGAACGGGCCTGGCCGGGGCACGGCCTCCGGCGCGCCGCGTACCGCCCTCGACCGGGCGGCTTCCTCTCCGGAACCGGCACACTCCCCGCCACCTCCCGTACCCTCGACCCCATGTCGCTCTACGCCGCGTACGCTGGCAACCTCGACGCGCGGCTGATGACGCGCCGCGCACCGCACTCCCCGCTGCGCGGCACGGGCTGGCTCAACGGCTGGCGGCTGACGTTCGGCGGGGAGCAGATGGGCTGGGAGGGCGCGCTGGCCACGGTGGTGGAGGCGCCCCGTTCCCAGGTGTTCGTCGCGCTGTACGACCTGGCTCCGATGGACGAGGACTCCATGGACCGCTGGGAGGGTGTCGGCCTCGACATCTACCGGCGCATGCGGGTGCGCGTGCACACGCTGGACGGCGAGGAACCGGCCTGGATGTACGTCCTCAACGGCTACGAGGGCGGGCTGCCCTCCGCCCGCTACCTGGGCGAGGTGGCGGACGCCGCCGAGTCCGCGGGCGCGCCGCACGACTATGTGATGAACCTCCGCAAGCGCCCCTGCTGAACCCCGCCCCCGGGGCGCTTCTGTACGAAAGTACGAACACGACCGGCCACACTCTGCACGGCCGCATCTACGCGCGTAGGGAATCAGCGGTTACCCTCATCCGCGTGAACGCATCTGTTATTCCGGACCACATCCAGGGCGACCCGCACGCCGCCGCCGCCGACGCCGCCGCCCGCCTGCGCGAGCTGACCGGCGCCGAGACCCACGACGTCGCTCTCGTGATGGGCTCCGGGTGGGCCCCCGCCGGCGATGCGCTCGGCATCCCGGAGGCCGAGTTCCCGGTCACCGCGCTGCCCGGATTCCCTGCCCCGGCGGTGGAGGGCCACGGCGGCACCATCCGCTCGTACCTGATCGGCGGGAAGCGCGTCCTGGTCTTCCTGGGCCGCACCCACCACTACGAGGGCCGCGGCGTCGCCGCCGTCGCCCACGGCGTCCGCACGGCCGCCTCCGCGGGCTGCCGGACCGTCATCCTGACGAACGGGTGCGGCGGCCTCCGTGAGGGCATGCGCCCCGGCCAGCCGGTCCTGATCAGCGACCACATCAACCTCACGGCGGCCTCGCCCATCGTGGGCGCGAACTTCGTCGACCTGACCGACCTGTACTCGCCGCGGCTGCGCGCCCTGTGCAAGGAGATCGACGAGACGCTCGAGGAGGGCGTGTACGTGCAGTTCCCCGGCCCGCACTACGAGACTCCGGCCGAGATCAACATGGTCCGTGTCATGGGCGGTGACCTGGTGGGCATGTCCACCGTCCTGGAGGCCATCGCCGCACGGGAGGCGGGTGCCGAGGTGCTGGGCATCTCCCTGGTCACGAACCTCGCGGCCGGCCTGAGCGGCGAACCCCTCAACCACGAGGAGGTCCTCCAGGCGGGCCGCGACTCGGCCACCCGGATGGGCGCGCTGCTGGCGCGGGTCCTGGACCGGATCTGAGCGTGGCCGGCCCCCTCGCCTGAGGCACCGGCCGGGCGGTACCGGTCCCCACCCCGTGCGCGGCGCCGGGCGACCGGAATCGGCCCCGCCGGCGTTCGGGGCGCGGGGGCCCGGGGCACTCCCCCGGCAGCCCCGCAACAGCGGCCCCACCCCCGCACCCGTACCCGCAGAAAGGCGGACACCGTGCAGCAGGACCTCATCACGCAGGCCAGGACCTGGCTGGCCGAGGACCCGGACCCCGAGACCCGCGCGGAGCTCGCCGGGCTCATCGACGCCGATGACCTCACCGCGCTCGCCGACCGCTTCGCCGGCACGCTGCAGTTCGGCACCGCCGGCCTGCGCGGCGAGATCGGCGCCGGCCCGATGCGGATGAACCGCTCCGTCGTCATCCGCGCGGCCGCCGGACTCGCGGCGTACCTCAAGGCGGAGGGCCGCTCCGGCGGGCTCGTCGTCATCGGCTACGACGCCCGCTACAGGTCCGCCGACTTCGCCCGCGACACCGCGGCCGTGATGACCGGCGCCGGACTGCGCGCGGCCGTGCTGCCGCGTCCGCTGCCCACCCCCGTCCTCGCGTACGCCATACGGCACCTGGGGGCCGTCGCCGGCGTGGAGGTCACGGCCAGCCACAACCCGCCGCGTGACAACGGCTACAAGGTCTATCTCGGCGACGGCTCGCAGATCGTGCCGCCGGCCGACGAGGAGATCGCCGCCGCGATCGCGGCGGTGGGCCCGCTCGACGGCGTACCGCGCCCGGAGTCCGGCTGGGAGACCCTCGGCGACGAGGTCCTGGACTCCTATCTCGAACGCACGGACGCCGTCCTCAGCCCTGGTTCGCCCCGCACCGCCCGGACCGTCTACACCGCGATGCACGGCGTCGGCACCTCCGTCCTGACGGCCGCCTTCGCCCGGGCAGGCTTCCCCGAGCCCGTACTCGTGGCGGAACAGGCCGAACCCGACCCGGCCTTCCCCACCGTCGCCTTCCCCAACCCGGAAGAGCCCGGCGCCATGGATCTCGCGTTCGCGACCGCGCGCCGGGCCCGCCCGGACCTCGTCATCGCCAACGACCCGGACGCCGACCGCTGCGCCGTCGCCGTGCCCGACCCGGCGGCCGGAGGCGGCTGGCGGATGCTGCGCGGCGACGAGGTGGGCGCGCTGCTCGCGGCCCATCTGGTGGACCGCGGTGCGAGCGGCGTGTTCGCCGAGTCGATCGTGTCGTCGTCCCTGCTGGGCCGGATCGCCGCCAAGGCGGGCCTCGGCCACGAGGAGACGCTGACGGGCTTCAAGTGGATCGCCCGCGTGGAGGGCCTGCGGTACGGGTACGAGGAGGCGCTCGGCTACTGCGTCGACCCGGAAGGGGTCCGCGACAAGGACGGCATCACGGCCGCCCTCCTGGTCACCGAACTCGCGTCCGCGCTCAAGGAGCAGGGCCGCACCCTCCTCGGCCTGCTCGACGACCTCGCGCTCGAACACGGCCTGCACGCCACGGACCAGCTGTCGGTCCGGGTCGAGGACCTGACGGTCATCGCGGACGCCATGCGGCGCCTCCGGGAGACTCCCCCGACCTCTCTGGCCGGCCTCCCCGTCACCTCGGCCGAGGACCTGTCGCAGGGAACGGACTCCCTGCCGCCCACCGACGGCCTGCGCTACCACCTGACGGGCGCCCGGGTCATCGTCCGCCCGAGCGGCACCGAGCCCAAGCTCAAGTGCTACCTGGAGGTCGTCGTCCCGGTCGGCTCGGCGGACGAGCTGCCCGGGGCGCGGGAGCGGGCCGCGGAGCTGCTGGCGGGCATCACGCGGGACCTGTCAGCCGCGGCGGGCATCTGACCGCGGCCGTGGTCCGACGGCGCGACGGCCGGGCTCCTCGGTCCAGCATGGCCCGCGGACCACGGCCGTCCCCGCCGTCGCCACCGGCGGGGCGGACCGCCGGGGGCGCGAGCACACGGCGCGCCGAGGGCGTTCCCACGGGCCCGTGGGCATGGTGAGTGCCGAGGAGCCCAAGGCCGCCGTCGGCAAGGTCGAGGAGCGCGAGCGGTACGCCCAAGACCCGCCGCGGGCAGCCCTGGTCCTCGCCGTTCCAGGGCTCGATCGTGCTGTCGGGCCCGCCCGTCACGCGATCGCGAGCAGCACCACGAGCAGCACGGCGCCGACGGCGGCCGGGGCGATCACCTCGTAGGCCCAGCGCACCGACGCGGTGGTCGTGCCCTGCTCCTTACGGGCGGCGGCGCGCTCGGCCAGCTCCCTCAGCTCACCCACCGCCTGGTCGGCAGCCGCCGCGCGGGCGTGGGAGTCGCGGACGTCCGCGTGCACGGAGGTCCGGCCGTACGGATCGTCGTGCGCCTGCTGCGTGGCCTTCCTGGCGGCACGCTTGCGCTCGCGCAGCGACACGGGGACGGCCCACAGCTGGTACTTGGCGCCGCCGTGGGTGAAGATCTCGCTCGAGTACGCGGCGCGCACGGTGGAGACGTCCGACCAGGGGAGCACGATCGTGCGGAACGGGTTGCGGATCCGGATCCGCTCCTCGTCGGCGAACACGGCCGGGCGCAGCGTGAACGCCACGATCAGCGGCACCACCGTCAGCAGCGTGGCCAGAGCCAGCCACGGCACCCATCCCGCTCCCCGGACCACCGCGTCGCCGCCGATCCAGCCGGCCAGCAGGATCAGCAGCGCGCCGCTGACCAGCCCGGCACCCGACCGGAAGGTCCGGTCGGCGTAGGAGGGCTCGGTGGGGGGTGTGGGGCTCGTCATGGTCCCGATTCTGCCTGAAGCGGCGCGGTGCGCGGGGCGCGGCCTCGTCCGTCCCGTGGAAGGGCCGAAACGGGGAGGCCCCTGTACAGGTCGCTACGCGCGTAGATATGCTCATGTGGTGACCATGCCCACCACTGCACCCTCCCCCGAGCCCTCAGCTCCGTCCGGGCAGGGAGGCACCTCCTTCGCCGACGCGACGGCGTCCGACAGTGCGCTGCGCCGCTTCCTGCACGGGCTGCCCGGCGTCGACACCGTCGGCCTCGAAGCGCGAGCCGCCTCCCTGGGTACCCGATCGATCAAGACGACCGCCAAGGCTTACGCCATCGATCTCGCCATCTCGATGATCGACCTGACGACGCTGGAAGGCGCGGACACCCCGGGCAAGGTCCGGGCTCTCGCCGCCAAGGCGGTCAACCCCGACCCCACCGACCGCACGACCCCGCGCACGGCGGCCGTCTGTGTCTACCCCGACATGGCGGCGACGGCCGCGGCCGCGCTGGCCGGCTCGGGGGTGAAGGTCGCGTCCGTCGCGACGGCATTCCCCGCCGGTCGCGCCGCGCTGGAGGTCAAGCTCGCGGACGTCCGCGACGCGGTGGCCGCCGGGGCCGACGAGATCGACATGGTGATCGACCGCGGCGCCTTCCTCTCCGGCCGCTACCTCAAGGTCCACGAGGAGATCGTCGCCGTGAAGGCCGAGTGCGGCTCCGCACGGCTCAAGGTGATCTTCGAGACCGGCGAGCTGTCCACGTACGACAACATCCGGCGGGCCTCCTGGCTCGGGATGCTGGCCGGAGCGGACTTCATCAAGACGTCGACCGGGAAGGTCGGCACCAACGCCACCCCCGCGAACACCCTGCTGATGCTGGAGGCCGTGCGCGACTTCCGGGAGCAGACGGGCGTGCAGATCGGCGTGAAGCCCGCGGGCGGCATCCGCACCTCCAAGGACGCGATCAAGTTCCTCGTCCTGGTGAACGAGACCGCGGGCGAGGACTGGCTGGACAACCACTGGTTCCGCTTCGGCGCCTCCAGCCTGCTGAACGACCTGCTGATGCAGCGCCAGAAGCTCAGCACCGGCCGTTACTCCGGCCCCGATTACGTGACGGTGGACTGATACGCCATGGCATCCGCATTCGACTACGCACCGGCTCCGGAGTCCCGCTCCGTCGTCGACATCGCACCCTCGTACGGCCTGTTCATCGACGGTGAGTTCACCGATGCGGCCGACGGCAAGGTCTTCAAGACGGTCAGCCCGTCCACCGAGGAGGTGCTCTCCGAGGTCGCGCGAGCGGGCACGGAGGACGTCGACCGGGCCGTGAAGGCGGCCCGCAGGGCCTTCGAGAAGTGGTCGGCGCTGCCCGGCTCCGAGCGCGCCAAGTACCTGTTCCGGATCGCCCGGATCATCCAGGAACGCTCGCGCGAGCTGGCCGTCCTGGAGACCCTGGACAACGGCAAGCCGATCAAGGAGACCCGGGACGCGGACCTCCCGCTCGTCGCCGCGCACTTCTTCTACTACGCGGGCTGGGCCGACAAGCTCGACCACGCCGGTTACGGGCAGAACCCCCGTCCGCTCGGCGTGGCCGGGCAGGTGATCCCGTGGAACTTCCCGCTGCTGATGCTGGCGTGGAAGATCGCCCCGGCGCTCGCCACCGGCAACACCGTGGTGCTGAAGCCGGCGGAGACCACTCCGCTGTCCGCGCTGTTCTTCGCCGACATCTGCCGCCAGGCGGGCCTGCCCAAGGGCGTCGTCAACATCCTGACGGGATACGGGGACGCGGGCGCGGCCCTCGTCGAGCACCCGGACGTCGACAAGGTCGCCTTCACCGGCTCCACCGCGGTCGGCAAGGCCATCGCCCGGCAGATCGCCGGGACGGACAAGAAGGCCACGCTCGAACTGGGCGGCAAGGGCGCCAACATCGTCTTCGACGACGCCCCGGTCGACCAGGCCGTCGAGGGCATCGTGACCGGCATCTTCTTCAACCAGGGCCAGGTCTGCTGCGCGGGCTCGCGCCTCCTCGTCCAGGAGTCCGTGCACGACGAGGTGCTGCACTCCCTCAAGCGCCGGCTGTCCACGCTCCGGCTCGGCGATCCGCTGGACAAGAACACCGACATCGGCGCGATCAACTCCGCTGAGCAGCTCTCCCGGATCAGCGCGCTGGTCGAGACGGGCGAGGCCGAGGGTGCCGAGCGCTGGTCGGCACCCTGCGAACTGCCGTCCGCCGGATACTGGTTCGCGCCGACGCTCTTCACCGGTGTCACCCAGGCGCACGCCGTCGCCCGCGACGAGATCTTCGGCCCGGTGCTCTCGGTGCTGACCTTCCGCACGCCGGACGAGGCCGTCGCGAAGGCCAACAACAGCCAGTACGGCCTCTCGGCGGGCATCTGGACGGAGAAGGGCTCCCGCATCCTCGCGGTGGCGAACAAGCTCCGTGCGGGCGTCATCTGGGCCAACACGTTCAACAAGTTCGACCCGACCTCGCCGTTCGGCGGATACAAGGAGTCGGGCTTCGGCCGCGAGGGCGGCCGTCACGGTCTGGAGGCCTACCTCGATGTCTGACGAGCGACGACGCGTCTTCAAGACCTACAAGCTGTACGTCGGGGGCAAGTTCCCCCGCTCCGAGAGCGGCCGGGTGTACGAGGTGACGGACTCGAAGGGCAAGTGGCTGGCGAACGCCCCGCAGTCCTCGCGCAAGGACGCGCGTGACGCGGTCGTGGCCGCGCGAAAGGCGTTCGGCGGCTGGTCGGGCGCGACCGCGTACAACCGTGGCCAGGTCCTCTACCGCGTCGCGGAGATGCTGGAGGGCCGCAGGGAGCAGTTCGTACGGGAGGTGGCGGACGCCGAGGGACTGTCGAAGGCCAGGGCCGCGGCCCTCGTCGACGCGGCGGTCGACCGCTGGGTCTGGTACGCGGGCTGGACGGACAAGATCGGCCAGGTCGTGGGCGGCGCGAACCCGGTCGCGGGCCCGTTCTTCAACCTGTCCACCCCGGAGCCGACGGGTGTCGTGACCGTCCTCGCCCCGCAGGACTCGTCGTTCCTGGGCCTGGTGTCGGTGGTCGCCCCGGTGATCGCCACGGGGAACACGGCGGTCGTGATCGCCTCGGCGGACGCGCCGCTGCCCGCGCTCTCGCTGGGCGAGGTGCTGGCCACGTCGGACCTGCCGGGCGGTGTGGTGAACATCCTGTCGGGGAGGACGGCGGAGCTCGCGGCCCCGCTGGCGTCCCACCAGGACGTCAACGCCATCGACCTGACGGGGGCGGCGGGCGACCCGGCCCTGGCGAAGGAGCTGGAGGTCGCGGCGGCGGACAACCTGAAGCGCGTCCTCCGTCCACAGGCTGTGGACGGCGCGGACTGGTCCGCCGAGCCGGGCACCCGGCGCCTGACGGCCTTCCTGGAGACCAAGACGGTCTGGCACCCGACGGGTGCACTGGGGGCCTCCGGCTCCTCGTACTGACCCGGACACGGCGTGGGGCCGCCTCATGGGCGGCCCCACACGCATGCGTACGCCGGATCAGCCGGTGATCAGGCCGGTGACCTCTCCGATGACGGGCAGATCACCGAGCGCGGCACCGCTGGTGAGCGGGTCGGTGACCAGAGCCGTGGTCACCGGCTTGAAGTCGGCGACCTGGGTGCCCACCGCGTTGTCCAGTGGGTCCACGCCCGTCCCGGCCAGCGGGTCGAGCTGAAGGTCCGTCACGGGCTTGACGGCTCCCGCGAGCCCGTAGCCGAGTGCGCTGGTCAGCGCGGGCGCCGCCGCGTCACCGACCGCCCCCAGGGTGCTGTCCGCGGTGTCCGCGCCGGTGGCGGGCGGGACGGGCAGAGGCGCGGCCTGGGCGGCCGCGCCCCCCGCACCGAGCGCCGCGCCCAGCGCGGTGAGGGTCAGACCTGCGCGCAGCAGAGCGCGGTGCCGGGGCTTGGACAGTGCATGACGTGCCATGTTTTCCCACCTGATCGGGACGTGTCGGGTAATCTTCCGTGCGCGCAGAGTAGTTGAGGTGTGATGCTCGATACCAACAGGACCTCCCGGGGATCCCCTGCGCGGGTCAATGCCTCACACTTCTGTTCTGTGAGTTCCCAACCGATCCCCACGCGTGTCGTGCTGCTCGCCGGTCCGTCCGGCTCCGGCAAGTCGTCCCTCGCGGCCCGCAGCGGTCTCCCGGTGCTACGCCTGGACGACTTCTACAAAGAGGCGAACGATCCGACACTGCCGCGGGTCACCGGCAGCGCGGACATCGACTGGGACTCCGCCCTGTCCTGGGACGCGGACGGCGCGGTCGCGGCCATAGAGGAGCTGTGCGGCACCGGGCGTACGTCCGTTCCCCTGTACGACATCGCCACGAGTTCACGGACGGGCCGCGAGACGCTCGACATCGAGCGCACGCCCCTGTTCGTCGCCGAGGGGATCTTCGCGGCGGACATCGTGGAGCGCTGCCAGGATCTGGGGTTGCTCGCGGACGCGCTGTGCCTGCGCGGCCGGCCGTCGACGACGTTCCGCCGCCGTCTGATGCGGGATCTGCGGGAGGGCCGGAAGTCGGTGCCGTTCCTGCTGCGGCGCGGCTGGCGGCTGATGCGGTCCGAGCGGCGCATCGTGGCCCGCCAGACGGCGCTGGGCGCGTACCCCTGCGCCAAGGAGGAGGCCCTGGGCCGCCTGGCCGCAGCGGCGGCGGGGCGCTGCCGGACCCCTCGGAGCCGGGTGCCGAACTAAGGGCTGTCCACCGGGGCACGCGAGCCCGGCATGATCCGCACGAGAGGTCGTGGGGGCGGCCGGCGGGGCTCACGGCCTGTCGGCAAGGCCCTGTCGGGCGCGGCGGAGGAGGGGGTGCGGAGCCCCCGTAAACCGGAGAAGCGCGGCGGGGGCGGACAGGACCCCCCGGCCCGTCCCCCCCCGCCGCACACCACCCCCGTACCGCCGCCTCCCCCGAAGCGGCGGTTCCTTCCCCCGTTCCCCGTTACCCCGTTCCCCCGTAGACCTCAGGCCACCAGCTCGCCGAAGGACTCTTCCTCGTCACGTCCGAAGCTGAGGACCTCGTCCTCACGCAGCCGGCGGAGCGACCGCCAGATGCTCGACTTCACCGTGCCGACACTGATGTCGAGGATGGACGCGATCTCCGGGTCCGTGCGGCCCTCGTAGTAGCGGAGGACCAGCATCGTGCGCTGGAGTTCGGGCAGCCGCGCGAGTGCCTGCCAGAGCACCGCCCGCAGTTCCGTGCCCCGCATCGCGTCCGTGTCGCCCACCGTCTCCGGCAGCTCCTCGGTCGGGTATTCGTTGAGCTTGCGCCTGCGCCACGCGCTGATGTGCAGGTTGGTCATGGTGCGGCGGAGGTATCCGCCGACCGCGGCCTTGTCGCTGATCCTGTCCCACGCCCGGTACGTCGAGAAGAGGGCGCTCTGCAGCAGGTCCTCGGCCTCGAACCGGTCGCCGGTCAGGTGGTAGGCGGTGGCGTACAGGGAGGCGCGGCGCTCCTGGACGTAGGCGGTGAACGCCGCTTCGGCGTCCTCCGCCCGGTCCAGGGACGTCCGCTCCCCCGAGACCTCCCCGTACGCGCTTCCCCCGTTTTCCCCCGTGGGCGCGTCAACCATCGTCAGGTACGACGCGTGCTGACGCCCGGCGCCACGAACGCACCCCCGTACTCCGGCGCCGGACTTCTCCTGGCTCCGCCCGACGTCGTGAAGGCGCGTGGCAACTGCGCTTGAGGTGGTGCTGTGCAGTGCGTTCATCTGGCGCCCCCCATCGGTGGAGTCCGTTCGTTCCGTGTGTCAACGAGCTTGCCGGGGCAGTTTCATGGCGCTGTCCCCCGACTGTCACAGAGCTGTCACAGGGCATGTCCGCGGATCAAGTCGGGGGGATTGTCGAAACGTGGCACCACCATGGGCCAGAATGACCCCCGTGCCTTTCCTGTTGCTGATCGAGGACGACGACGCCATCCGCACAGCCCTCGAACTCTCTCTGTCACGCCAGGGCCACCGTGTGGCCACCGCGGCGACGGGAGAGGACGGCCTGGAGCTGCTCCGTGAGCAGCGGCCTGACCTGGTTGTGCTGGACGTGATGCTGCCCGGGATCGACGGTTTCGAGGTCTGCCGGAGGATCCGGCGTACCGACCAGCTGCCGATCATTCTGCTGACCGCGCGCAGCGACGACATCGACGTCGTGGTGGGACTGGAGTCCGGCGCGGACGACTATGTCGTGAAACCCGTGCAGGGCCGGGTGCTCGATGCCCGTATCCGCGCGGTCCTGCGGCGCGGGGAGAGGGAGTCCACCGACTCGGCGACGTTCGGGAGCGTCGTCATCGACCGCTCGGCGATGACCGTCACGAAGGACGGGGAGGATCTGCAGCTCACGCCGACCGAGCTGCGGCTCCTGCTCGAGCTGAGCCGCCGCCCCGGACAGGCCCTGTCCCGGCAGCAGTTGCTGCGCCTGGTGTGGGAGCACGACTACCTCGGTGACTCACGGCTGGTGGACGCCTGTGTACAGCGGCTGCGGGCGAAGGTGGAGGACGTGCCGTCCTCGCCGACCCTGATCCGTACCGTGCGGGGTGTGGGCTACCGGCTGGACTCGCCTCAGTGAGCGATTCCGCGAAGCGTTCCATACTCGCGGGTCTTCGCTGGACCAGCCTGCGGCTGCGGCTGCTGATCGTGTTCGCACTGGTGGCCCTCACCGCGGCGGTGTCCGCGTCGGGCATCGCGTACTGGCTCAACCGGGAGGCCGTCCTGACGCGTACGCAGGACACGGCACTGGGCGACTTCCGCCGCCAGATGCAGAACCGGGCGGCCTCGCTGCCGCTGGAGCCCACCGCGGACGATCTGCGGGAGGCCGCCGAGCAGATGGCGAGCAGCGGGCCGGGCTACCACGTGCTGCTGATCGGCGCCCGTGACGGCAAACCCGTCACCGGCACGTCCGACCTCGACTCCTTCACCAAGGCGGACGTGCCCGTCTCGCTGCAGAAGCAGGTGAACAAGAAGCAGCCGCTGACGTCGGCCAACGCCTTTGAGTACCACCTGTTCTGGCAGCGCACGACCCTGGGCGGCACCCCCTACCTGGTGGCCGGCACGAAGATCATCGGTGGTGGCCCCGCCGGATACATGCTGAAGTCGCTCGACCAGGAGCGCGAGGACCTCAGTTCCCTGGCGTGGTCCCTGGGGATCGCCACCGCGCTGGCCCTCCTCGGCTCGGCGCTCCTCGCCCAGGCCGCGGCGACGACCGTGCTGCGGCCGGTGCAGCGGCTCGGTGACGCGGCCCGCAAGCTCGGCGAGGGCAAGCTGGACACCCGTCTCGTGGTCTCCGGCACCGATGAACTCGCCGATCTCTCCCATACGTTCAACAAGGCCGCGAGCTCCCTGGAGAAGAAGGTCGCGGACATGAGCGCGCGGGAGGAGTCGAGCCGCAGGTTCGTCGCCGACATGTCGCACGAGCTGCGCACCCCTCTGACCGCGATCACCGCGGTCGCCGAGGTGCTGGAGGACGAGGCGGACAGCCTGGACCCGATGATCGCACCGGCCGTGCACCTGGTGGTGAGCGAGACCCGGCGGCTGAACGACCTGGTCGAGAACCTCATGGAGGTCACCCGCTTCGACGCCGGGACGGCCCGCCTCGTCCTGGACACGGTCGACGTCGCGGACCAGGTGACCGCCTGCATCGACGCCCGCGCCTGGCTGGACGCGGTCGATCTGGACGCGGAGCGCGGCATCATGGTGCGGCTGGATCCGCGCCGGCTCGACGTGATCCTGGCGAATCTGATCGGCAACGCCCTCAAGCACGGCGGGTCACCCGTCCGGGTGTCCGTGCGGACCGACGAGGACGAGCTGGTCATCGAGGTGCGTGACCACGGCCCCGGCATCCCCGAGGAGGTGCTGCCGCATGTGTTCGACCGCTTCTACAAGGCGAGTGCCTCCCGTCCGCGTTCCGAGGGCAGCGGTCTCGGCCTGTCGATCGCCGTGGAGAACGCCCACATCCACGGCGGCGACATCACGGCCTCGAATCTCCCGGACGGCGAGGGCGCGGTGTTCGTACTGCGGCTCCCCCGGGACGCGGAAGGGCTGACCGGCACCCCGGGAAGCGACGACCCCGACCGGAACGAGAAGGGCGACGCGAAGTGATGCGCAGTGAGCGGGCGTACGGCGCACCGCGCGGGGGCGGGCCGGGGCGGCCCGGCAGGGCCGTCGCCGTGCTGGCCGCCGTCGCGGCGTGTGCGGCGCTGGCCACGGGCTGCGGCATCCGCAGCACGTCGGTGCCGGTCGACGCCGGGGCGGCTCCGTCCCGCATGCCGTGCCGGACGGCGTCGGCAAAGGCGTCGCCGCCGCCGGAGAGCGTCTCGGTGCGGGTCTACCTGGTGTGCGCGTCGCAGCTGGTGACGGTGGAGCGCACGGTCGAGGTCGACGAGTCCCGGTCGGACCCCCTCCTGGTCGCGCAGGCGCTCCTGACCGAGCTGCAGCGGCAGCCGGACGCCGACGAGCGGCGCGCCGGTTTCTCCACCGACGTGCCGGCGGGGCTGCGGGTGGCCGACGCCCACGAGGGGGACCCGGAGGGCACGCTGCGCCTCAGCGAGCAGCCGGACGACCTCCCGGCGGAGGCGCTCGCGCAGGTGGTGTGCTCGTACGCGGACAGCGAGCCGCTCGGCTCCGGAGGTTCGGTGCTGCTCGGCGGACCGGGCAATTACGCCCCCCGGGGCTATCTGTGCACGTCGGAGACTAAGACCCGGCCCGCCGAGGTGCCCACGCTGGGCGCGGTCGAACTGTCCTGAGGCCTCCGGGGAGCCGCCGGCAGGCCCGGTACGGTCCCGGGGCTCACCCCTGGGCCCCGGGGCGCCCGGGCCCCCGTGCCGCTCGTCACAGAGCTTCCCGGAGCCGGGCGGAACCGATCCTGCCGGTCGTGGCGTCTTCGTGCACGTGCGTCACAGTCCGGACGGCCCGGCCGTCATCCGCTTCCGTGCGGCGGGGGTCTTCCTCCTCCTCGCGCATCTTCTGTTCGTCGGCTGGCTGACGCTGCGCCCGCTCGACGTGCCCTGGGTGACGGCCGCGAACTTCCAGCCGTTCGCCGGGATCAGGGCGGATCTGGCCCTCGGCCGGGCCGAGGCGTTGCGCCGTATCGGGGAGGGCCTGCTGCTGCTCGCGCCGCTCGGCATACTGCTGCCGATGGCCGGCGGCAGGCTGCTCGTCTCCCCGTGGGCCTCTCTCGCCCGTACGGTCGCGGCCGGGGCACTGATCTCGATGGCCATCGAACTGGCGCAGACGGGGGTGCCGGGGCAGGTCGTCGACGTCGACTCGCTGCTGCTGAACACCGCCGGTGTCGCGCTGTCGCACCTCCTGGTCGTCCCGCTGTCGCGGTCACGGCTGCGCCGTGGCAACCGGGCGGGGGCCGGCGACCTGTCCCGGATCGGGAACGGCACCCGGGCGTCCCTGGGCGAGGCCTCTCAGGGGGCGACCCCGACGATTACCAGGGTCGGTATCGCCCCGTAGAGCGATGCTTTGTACCCCTTCGCGGAGCCACTATGGAGGTACCGGGAGCACCACGGAGCTGCTCCCCGAAACGGTTCGCGAAGGAGCTCACCATGGCCGCACTTGTCCGCCCCCGTGAGGGACGCATGATCGGTGGGGTGTGCGCAGCGCTCGCACGGCGCTTCGGCACTTCCGCAGGGACCATGCGCGTCATCTTCCTGGTGTCGTGCCTGCTCCCCGGCCCTCAGTTCCTGCTCTACCTGGCGCTGTGGCTTCTGCTGCCGTCGGAGAAGAGCCAGGCCGCGACGGCCTGGTGACCGCCGGGCCGCGGGGAGAAAGCCGTGGGGCGCACACCCGGTCCGGGTGTGCGCCCCACATGCGGGTGCGGTGGTCAGCCGCCGAGCGGCAGGACACCGGTCAGGCCACCGGCGGGCAGCCCGCCGAGCAGGTTGGTGCCGGGAGCCGAGAGGTCGCTGCTGCTGCCGCGCTGCTGCTGGTCGAGGAGTCCGCCGGCCACCTTCTGCACGGCGGGCAGCGCGTCGGTGACGGAGTCGAGCGCGACACCGGCGGGCAGGGCGCCGGCCACCGCGTCGACGGGCACGGCGACGGCGGAGGCACTGCCCGCACCGGCTGCGACGAAAGCGGCGCCCAGAGCGGCGACACCGAGGGTCCTGACGGCTGACTGCTTCATGTGAAATTCATCCTTGGGGAAGGGGATGTGAGCGGCTCCGCAACGTAATCAGCCCCGCACCCCTCCCGCAAACATGCCGGGACACGGAAAACGGCCGGGACCGGATGGTCCCGGCCGTTCCCCCTGTGTTTCACTCAGCCCGCGACGGATGAAGACCCGCTGGTCACAGCCGTCTGCCGGAAGAGCCACTCGGACTTCAGCTCCGCATATCCAGGCTTCACGACGTCGTTGATCATCGCCAGACGTTCATCGAAAGGAATGAACGCTGATTTCATCGCATTGACTGTGAACCACTGCATGTCATCGAGCGTGTATCCGAAGGTCTCGGTCAGTCGCTCGAATTCCCCGCTCATGCTGGTCCCGCTCATGAGCCGGTTGTCCGTATTCACGGTGGCGCGGAAATGCAGTTTCCTCAGCAGTCCGATGGGGTGCTCGGCGTACGAGTCCGCGGCACCGGTCTGGAGGTTGGAGGTCGGGCAGAGCTCCAGCGGGATCCGCTTGTCGCGCACGTACGAGGCGAGGCGCCCCAGCGTCACGCTGCCGTCCTCGGCGATCTCGATGTCGTCGATGATGCGCACACCGTGACCGAGCCGGTCCGCGCCGCACCACTGCAGGGCCTGCCAGATCGACGGCAGGCCGAAGGCCTCGCCCGCGTGGATGGTGAAGTGGTTGTTCTCGCGCTTGAGGTACTCGAAGGCGTCCAGGTGGCGGGTGGGCGGGTAGCCCGCCTCGGCGCCGGCGATGTCGAAACCCACCACTCCCAGATCGCGGTAGCGGTTGGCGAGTTCGGCGATCTCCAGCGCGCGGGCCGCGTGCCGCATCGCGGTGAGGAGGGCGCCGACCCGGATGCGGTGGCCGTTCGCGCGGGCCCTGCGCTCGCCCTCGCGGAAGCCCTCGTTGACCGCCTCGACGACCTCTTCGAGCGACAGGCCGGCGGTGAGGTGCTGCTCGGGCGCGTACCGCACCTCGGCGTAGACGACACCGTCCTCGGCGAGGTCCTCGGCGCACTCCGCGGCCACCCGGAACAGCGCGTCACGGGTCTGCATGACGGCGCAGGTGTGGGCGAACGTCTCCAGGTAGCGCTCCAGCGAACCGGAGTCGGCCGCCTCGCGGAACCAGATGCCGAGCTTGTCGGGTTCGGTCTCGGGCAAGGCGTCGTAGCCCTGCGCCAGGGCCAGTTCCACGATCGTGCCGGGGCGCAGGCCGCCGTCGAGATGGTCGTGGAGCAGCACCTTGGGCGCGCGGCGGATCTGGTCGGGACCGGGGACGTTCAGGGTCTGGCTCGTCATTCGGGCACTCTAACGCCTACGCGCGTAGAATGCTGGGTGTCGATACGTAACAGTGACCGCGAAGCCAGCTGGAATACACCTGCCCTTCTGACACTGTTCTGTCATGGCACAGCGCGCACTTCCCCTGCCTGCCGCCAGGCTGGGACGGGCCGTCCTCACGGCCGGAGCAGCACCCGAGGTCAGCGGCGTCGTCCTGCTGCTCCCGGACGGCGAGACGGAGTCCAGACGCCGCCCCTCCCTCTTCTCGTACGCGGCGCAGCTGCCGTTCGCCCGCGCCCTGGCCCGCACCGGCCGGACCGACGGGCTCGCGGTGCACGTCGTGCGCTACCGCAGCCGGGGATGGAACGCCGGCGCGGATCCGGCGGCCGACGCCCACTGGGCCGCCGACGAGGTCGTACGCCGCTACGGCGACATCCCCGTGTGCCTCGTCGGGCACGGCATGGGGGGCCGGGCCGCCCTGCGCGGCGCCGGGCACGACGCCGTCAACTCCGTACTGGCGATGGCCCCCAGCCTTCCGGAGGGCGCGGAGCCGGAACCCGAACCGGTGAAGCACCTGGCGGGGCGCCGGGTCCTGATCGTGCACGGCACGAACGACGCGCGGACGAATCCGGAGCTCTCCTACCGGCTTGCCGAGCGCGCCAAGAAGACCAACCGGGACACCTGCCGCTTCGAGGTCCACTCCGACGGGCACGCGCTGCGCCAGCACCGCTCCGAAGTGATGGCGCTGGCCTCGGACTTCATCCGGGGTTCGCTGTTCGCCCGGTCGTACGCGCGCCCGGTCGCCGACGCGTTCGCCGCTCCCCCGCCGCTGGGACTGCGGATGCCGCTGGCGGCGGGGTTCGGGCGGTCGCTGAGGCACTGAGGGGGCCGGCCGGCGCCGGGGGCGGTTCCTCAGTCCGGCAGCAGGCTCCCCCGGCGTGACAGCAGGAAGCGCTTGAAGGCGGCCACCGGCGGTGTGTCGGGATGGCCGTCCAGCCAGGCGACCCCGATCTCGCGGGCCGCCCGCGGCGCCGTCACCGTCAGCTCGACCACGCCGGGCCGGGCGACGGCCGGCGGCGGCAGCAGCGCCACCCCGAGCCCGGCCGCGACCAGACCGCGCAGCGTCTCCGCCTCCTCGCCCTCGAACGCGACCCTCGGGGTGAAGCCGGCCTCGGCACAGAGGTCGTCCGTGATCCGCCGCAGGCCGTATCCGGGTTCGAGGGTGACGAACGTTTCGTCGGCGGCCTCGGCGAGGCGGACGCGCCGACGGCCCGCGAGCCGGTGGTCGTCGGGGACGACCAGGCGCAGCCGCTGCTCGTCCAGGCGCCGGGCCACGAGGTCCGGGGCGTCGGGGACGGGCGAGGTGAGGCAGAGGTCGAGGCCGCCGGCCCGCAGGCGGTCGATCATCGCCTCGCCGTAGTTCTGCACGAGCTGGAAGCGGACACGGGGGTGGTCGGCGCGGAAGGCGCGGATCAGGGCGGGCACGGTCTCGGAGCCCATGGTGTGCAGGAAGCCGAAGGCGACCTTGCCCGCCGTGGGGTCGGCGTCGGCGCGCACCGAGTCGGCCGCCTTCTCCACCTCGGCCAGCGCGCGTTCGGCGGAACCGAGGAACGTGCGGCCCGCGGGGGTGAGGGAGACGGTGCGGCCCCGGCGGGCGAACAGGGCGACCCCCAGGTCCTGTTCCAGCCTCACCATGGCGCGCGACAGTGTCGACTGCGGGACGCCGAGCTCGTGCGCGGCGCGGGTGACGTGCTCGTGGCGGGCCACCGCCTCGAAGTACGCGAGGCGTGGCGCGAGCACGGCTCGGATGTCTTCTTCGTAACTGCCCGGTGACAGCCGTTGCTGTGAGCTGTATTGATGCGCCATGGGAACGATTATGAGCGTTTCATGCATTGGACGCATGAAACCGCGCGCTCTACGTTCGCTGTATGCCTCCTGCCAGTACCGGGGCGTCCACCATCGTGCTGGGCGCCGCCGTTCCGTCATCCCCCGCCACCGTCTCCCCGGCCGTCCCGGACCGCCTCACGCCCGGCGGTCCCGGCTACCGCAGGATGAGCTTCGCGCTCTTCGCGGCGGGGATCGCGACCTTCGCCCTCCTCTACTCGACCCAGGCCCTGCTGCCCGCCGTCTCCGCCTCCTTCGGCGCGACGGCAGGCCAGGCGAGCTGGACGGTCTCAGCGGCGACCGGTGCGCTGGCCCTGTGCGTCCTGCCCCTCAGCGCGCTCTCCGAGCGCTTCGGGCGGCGCCAGATGATGACGGCCTCCCTGGCGGTCGCCGTGGTGATCGGCCTCCTCGTCCCCTTCGCCCCGTCGCTCGGCTGGCTGATCGCGCTGCGCGCGATCCAGGGCGCGGCACTGGCCGGACTGCCCGCCTCCGCGATGGCCTACCTCGCCGAGGAGGTACGGCCCAAGGCCCTGGTGGCCGCGATCGGACTGTTCGTGGCGGGCAACAGCATCGGCGGCATGAGCGGCCGCATCCTCGCCGGATGGATCGCCCAGCTGTGGGGCTGGCGGATGGCGCTCGGCGCGATCGGGCTGCTCGCCGTGGCCTGCGCGGTGGTCTTCCACCTCATGATCCCGAAGGCCCGCCACTTCAGCCCCTCCACGCTCAACCCGAAGGCCCTGGCGAAGACCGTCGGCGACCACCTCTCCAACCCGCTGCTGCGCAGGCTGTACGCGATCGGCGCCCTGTTCATGACGGTGTTCGGCGCGGTCTACACGGTGATCGGCTACCGGCTCGTCGAGGAGCCCTTCGGCCTCCCCCAGGGCATCGTCGGCTCGATCTTCCTGGTCTACCTCGTCGGCACGCTCTCCTCCGCAGCCGCGGGCCGGCTCGTCGCCCGGCTGGGCCGCCGGGGCGCGCTCTACCTCGCCGTCTCCACGACGGCCGCGGGACTGCTGCTCTCCCTGGCCGACCAGCTGGCCGCCGTCCTGGCCGGCCTCGTCCTGATCACGGCGGGTTTCTTCGCCGGGCACGCGGTCGCCTCGTCGTCGGTGAGCCGTACGGCGACGTCGGGCCGCGCCCAGGCGTCCGCGCTCTACCAGTCCGCCTACTACCTGGGCTCCAGCGCGGGTGGCACGCTCGGCGCCGTCGCCTTCCACGCGGGGGGCTGGGCCGGCACGGTCGTGCTGGGCGTCCTGGCGGTCCTCGGCGTCCTGTCGATCACCCTGTTCGGGACCCGGGCCGCCCGGACCGAGCGGCTCCGCGCCGCGTCCCCGGCACCGGTGCACAACTGAGACCTTCCCGGCACAACCGCTGCTCCCCTGAGCGCGTCCAACAAGCGGAGTCACACACCGCGGGCGAACGCGAAGGGGAGCAGGCGTACATGACGAACATGGGGAAGATACGCGGCGTACGGGTGCGGCGTGGGGCCGTCCTGACCGTCGCCGGCCTGGTGGCCGCTCCGGCCATGGTCCTGGGCACCGGGACGGCCGCCCAGGCGGCGTCCTGCACGGCGTCGAAGGGTCCGTACCAGAAGCAGGTCGAGAAGTGGCTGGGCCGGACGGCCGACGGCCGGCAGTCGGCGGCCGACTGCAAGGCGATCCGTTCGTTCCAGGTCTCGAAGGGCCTCACCCCGGCCATCGGGTACGCGGGGCCGGTCACCTGGCGCACGATGAAGACGATCACCGCCCAGAAGGCTGCGGGGAAGAACCCCAACGCCGCGAAGAAGTGCCCCACCAACAAGGGGCGCATCGCGTGCGTGGACCTGACCAGGCAGCTGAGCTGGATCCAGGACGGCTCCAAGCTGAAGTTCGGCCCGGTGCCGGTGCGCACGGGCCGCAACGGCGACGAGACCCGGACCGGCTCCAGGAAGATCTACTGGCGCAGCATCAACCACTGGTCGACGCTCTACGACGTCCGCATGCCGTACGCCCAGTTCTTCGACGGCGGGCAGGCGTTCCACTCGGTCACCAAGTCCATGTACAACAACCCGGGCTCGGCGGGCTGCGTCAACATGCGCCCGGCGGACGCGAAGTCGTACTGGAACCTGCTGAAGAACGGCGACGACGTCTACGTCTACGGACGCAAGCCCGGCACCTGAGCAGCGGTTTCCACGCTTCCCGCCCCGGTTGTCAGTGCCCTGCGGTAGCTTCCACAGTGCTGAGTGAGCGGTGTCACAGCGCAACAGGGGTGGAGCGATGAGTGATCTGACAGCGGCGGCCGACATCGACAGCCGTCTGGAGGGACACCGGGTCGAGCTGACGGGTTACTGCTACCGGATGCTCGGCTCGGCCTTCGAGGCGGAGGACGCGGTCCAGGACACGCTGGTGCGCGCCTGGCGCAACTTCGACAAGTTCGAGGGCCGTTCCTCGCTGCGCTCCTGGCTCTACCGCATCGCGACGAACGTCTGCCTGGACATGCTGAAGGCGGGCAGCAAGCGGGCCAGGCCGGTGGATCTGACCGGCCCGACTCCGCTGGCCCAGGCCGCGCTGAACCCCCTTCCGGAGAACACCTGGCTGGAGCCGATGCCGGACGGGCGCATCCTGCCCTCGGTGGCCGACCCGGCGGAGGCCGCCGTGGCCCGTGAGTCGGTGCGCCTCGCGTTCGTCGCCGCGCTCCAGCACCTGCCTCCCAAGCAGCGCGCGGTGCTGATCCTGCGCGAGGTCCTGGCGTGGAAGGCGAGCGAGGTCGCCGAGCTGCTCGACACCACGGTCGCGTCGGTCAACAGCGCCCTGCAGCGTGCCCGGGCGACCCTGTCGGACACGGAGAACACGGCACCGGACACCGCGAACCCGCTGGACGACGAGCAGCGCAAGCTGCTGGACCGCTACGTGGCGGCCTTCGAGGGGTACGACATGGCGGCGCTGACGGCGCTGCTCCACGAGGACGCCGTGATGACCATGCCGCCGTTCGACCTCTGGCTCCAGGGGCACGACGACATCACGGGCTTCATGCTCAGCATCGGCGCGAGCTGCGCCGGCTCGCGGCTGGTGGCGACTGAGGCCAACGGCACCCCGGCCTTCGCGCACTACAAACCCGATCCGGACGGCCCGGGCTTCGTGCCGTGGGCGGTGCAGGTCATCGACATCTCGGACGGCGCCATCACCGGGATGCACTGCTTCCTGGACACCCCGCGCTGGTTCCCGCTGTTCGGGCTTCCGGACCACCTGGACGCCGACGCGTGAGGGTGAGTCGTCCGGTGGTGATCGGCTGGGCCCTGCTGGCGGCCGGTGGGTGGGCGGCGACGCTGTGGCTGGGCGAGCCGGCCGCCACGGCGGGGCCGGGCCCCTCACCCGCGGTCCGCGTGACGGGCGACAACCCCGAACCGGGGCCGCAGCCGGAGGGCGGCTCGTGTCCGACGCCGAGTGCGTCACCCTCGGCCGGCGCCGATCCGTCGGTGCTCGCCAAGGTGCCGGGCGAATACAGCAAGGAGTACGTGCAGGGGGTCGCCTGCATACACGTCACGGCACGCGACAGCGCCAGGGCCCGCTGAGCATAGGTCACTCCGGGGCCGGCCGGATGTTACGCACCACGTCGGTCAGCCCCACCAGGTCGAGCAGCGCCCTGAGTTCGGCCGGGACGTTGCGCAGCCGCAGCTCGACGCCCCCGGCCCGGCGTGCGACGAGCCCCAGCCGGGCAACCACCTCGACCAGGGCCAGATCCGGGCGCACGACCCCGCCCACGTCGCAGTCCACCACGGCGACCGCTGAGGGGCCACTGAGCAGTGCCTCCAGCTCGGCGCAGAGCGCCGGCACATCGGCGCGGGTGATCCGGCCGGTGAGGACGAGGGCGTTCGGAGTCATGGCATCCACACCAGGGAGACCGGTGGGATGCCCGGAACTCATCGGCCGGGCGCGCTCGTGTCTCAGCTGACCGGGAAGATCCCGGTGTCCAGATCCAGCTTGAACGGCTTCGGCAGCGTCAGCGTCTGCCCGTACTCGACCGCTTCCAGGACCCGGTAGGTGCCGTCGCTCGGCTCTCCGTACAGGGTCGCGGTCGGGCGGCCGGTGTGCCAGGGGTCGAGCAGCAGGAACAGCTCGACCCCTGCCTTCGCGTACCCGTGCGCCTTGCCGATGCGGTCGTGGTTGGCGTTGGCCGGTGAGGTGATCTCCACGACGAGCCGGACGTCCTCCGCCGGTACGCGATTGCCGGGGCCCGACGCGACCGCGCGCGGCAGGACGACGAGATCGGGGATGTAGAGCCCGGCCCGTCCGGGCACGGAGACGCCGAGCGTCTGGTAGATCTCCCAGTCCTCCGGGATGACGGTGTAGAGCCTGCGCTGGAGCAGCGCCGCAGTGGTGTTGTGGTCCTTGGACGGCGGTGGCGACACGGTGACGATCCCCTCGATGATCTCCACCTTGCAGCCCTCGGGTGCGTCCGTCTCCTCCCAGATCCGGACGAGGTCGTCCCAGTCCTGACCGTGGCCCGGCCCGGGATCGACGGTGAGTGCGCCCATGGCGGTCTCCTCTTATCGGTGCGTCACCGATAACAGCATGCCGAACGGGACCGGTGGCGGTCCACCGGTCCCGTTCACCCGAAAGGGAAAGCCGCAGGTCAGGCGATACGTTCCCGCACCACCGGCGTGGCGGTGAAGGGGGTTCCGGCCGGGGCGATGTCGTACGAGCCGGGCAGGGCCTTCAGGGCGTACTCGAACTTCTCGGGGGTGTCCGTGTGCAGGGTCAGCAGCGGCTGTCCCTCGGTCACCGTGTCGCCCGGCTTGGCGTGCAGTTCGACGCCCGCGCCCGCCTGCACCGGGTCCTCCTTGCGCGCGCGGCCCGCGCCGAGGCGCCAGGCGGCGACGCCGACGTCGTAGGCGTCGAGGCGGGTCAGGACACCCGAGGACGGGGCGCTGATCACGTGCTGCTCACGGGCGACGGGGAGCTCGGCGTCCGGGTCGCCGCCCTGGGCGGAGATCATGCGGCGCCAGACGTCCATGGCGGAGCCGTCGGCCAGGGCCTTCTCCGGGTCGGCGTCCTTCAGTCCCGCGGCGTCGAGCATCTCCCGGGCGAGGGCCAGGGTCAGGTCGATCACGTCCTTCGGGCCACCGCCGGCCAGCACCTCGACGGACTCCCGCACCTCCAGGGCGTTGCCCGCGGTCAGGCCGAGCGGGGTCGCCATGTCGGTGAGCAGCGCCACGGTCCGTACGCCGCTGTCGGTTCCCAGTGCGACCATGGTGGAGGCCAGTTCGCGGGCGTCCTCGATCGTCTTCATGAAGGCGCCGGAGCCCACCTTGACGTCCAGGACGAGCGCCCCGGTCCCCTCGGCGATCTTCTTGGACATGATCGAGCTGGCGATCAGCGGGATCGCCTCGACGGTGCCGGTGACGTCGCGCAGCGCGTACAGCTTCTTGTCGGCGGGGGCGAGCCCGTCACCGGCCGCGCAGATCACCGCGCCGGTGGTGTCCAGGACGTCCAGCATCTCGGCGTTGGAGAGGTGGGCGCGCCAGCCGGGGATGGACTCCAGCTTGTCGAGGGTGCCCCCGGTGTGGCCGAGTCCCCGGCCGCTGAGCTGCGGCACGGCGGCGCCGCAGGCGGCGACCAGCGGAGCGAGCGGCAGGGTGATCTTGTCGCCGACGCCGCCGGTGGAGTGCTTGTCGGTGGTGGGGCGGGAGAGGGCGCCGAAGTCCATCCGCTCGCCGGAGGCGATCATCGCGGCGGTCCAGCGGGCGATCTCGGTGCGGTTCATGCCGTTCAGCAGGATCGCCATGGCCAGTGCGGACATCTGCTCGTCCGCGACCTCGCCGCGGGTGTACGCGTCGATGACCCAGTCGATCTGCTCGGGGCTGAGCTCGCCCCGGTCCCGCTTGGTGCGGATGACGGAGATGGCGTCCATGGGATGGGAGTCCTTCCGGCCGGATGGGTAGGCGAGAGTCCCGTTGACTCTACGCGCATAGAGGGCGGACGTTCCGCCACGCCGTCCGGGCGGGCCGGTCGGGCCCGCCCGGAAGCGAAACGGCTGCGGGGTGCTACCCCAGGTGCTGCGGCCCGAAGGCCTGCGGCAGCATCTCGTCGAGCGTACGGAGACCTTCCGGCGTCTCCAGGACGAGTGCGGGTCCCCCGAACTCGTACAGCAGCTGCCTGCACCGTCCGCACGGCATGAGCACCGCGCCCGTGCCGTCCACGCAGGTGAAGTGGGTCAGCCGGCCGCCGCCCGTCGCGGCGAGCTGCGAGACCAGCCCGCACTCGGCGCAGAGGCTGAGGCCGTACGAGGCGTTCTCGACGTTGCATCCGGTGATGAGGCGGCCGTCGTCGACGAGGGCCGCCACGCCGACGGGGTAGCCCGAGTACGGGGCGTACGCCCGGGACATCGCGTCCCGGGCGGCCGCGCGCAGCACGTCCCAGTCGACGGGTACCGCGCCGTCCGTCACTTCCCCTGCCCCTTCCGGTAGCGCATGCCGTCCGCCTTGGGCATGCGCAGGCGCTGAGCCGAGAGCGAGAGCACGAGCAGGGTGACGATGTACGGGGTGGCGCTGACGAACTCGGTGGGCACGGTGTCGGTGGCGAGGTACCAGACCAGCACCGCGGCGGCGATGACCGCGCTGATGACACCGGGCACGAAGCGCTTGCGGTAGAGCTTCCAGGCCGCGAGGACGGCCAGCATCACCACGAGCAGGAGGAGCAGCGCGTGGACGGACTCTCCGCCGTTGCGCAGCTGGAGCGCGTCGGCGAAGCCGAACAGGCCGGCGCCCATGGCGAGTCCGCCGGGCCGCCAGTTACCGAAGATCATCGCGGCGAGGCCGATGTACCCGCGGCCGCCGGTCTGGCCCTCGTTGTAGATGTGCGAGGTGACCAGCGAGAGGAACGCGCCGCCGAGACCGGCCAGGCCTCCGGAGATGATCACGGCGATGTACTTGTAGCGGTACACGTTCACGCCCAGGGACTCGGCGGCGACGGGGTTCTCACCGCAGGAGCGCAGCCGCAGACCGAAGGAGGTCTTCCACAGGACGAAGAACGTGCCCACGAACAGCGCCACGGCCACGAGGGTCAGCAGCGAGACATGGGTGACGAGTCCGCCGAGGATGCCCGCGACGTCGGAGACGAAGAACCAGTGGTGCTTCTCGACCGAGTGCAGCCAGTCGGAGAGACCGGGCACCGTGACCGTGGTGATGCTGTCGGCCGGCGGCGACTGCTTGGGACTGCCGCCCTTCTCCGCCGCGACTCCGGTGTTGAACCAGAGCTTGGCGAAGTACGTCGTGAAGCCGAGGGCCAGGATGTTGATCGCGATGCCGGAGATGATGTGGTCGACGCCGAAGGTGACGGTGGCGAACGCGTGCAGCAGGCCGCCGAGCATGCCGCCCACCACACCGGCGAGAACGCCGATCCAGGGGTCGGTCTGCCAGCCGGCCCAGGCACCGAAGAAGGTGCCGAGGATCATCATGCCTTCGAGGCCGATGTTGACCACGCCGGCCCGCTCGGCCCACAGTCCGCCGAGACCGGCGAGTCCGATCGGTACGGCCATCGCGAGCGCCGCGCTGATCTGACCGGCCGAGGTGACGTCCTGTGCCCCGGTGACGGCCCGCACGGCGGACAGCGCGAGCAGGGCACCCGCGATGATCAGCAGGACGACGGGAAAGCTGAGGCGGGTGCGGCCGCCCTTGCCGCCGGAGACCTTGGGGGCCGCGGGCGGCGGGGTGGAAGTCGCCGTGGCGCTCACGCCGACACCTCCTGCTGGTCGGAGTTACGTGCGGCCTTGGCGGCGAGTTCCGCGCCGACCTTGCTCTGCTGGCGCTTGAGGCCGTAGCGGCGGACGACTTCGTAGGCGATGACGACGCACAGGACGATGACGCCCTGGATGACGCCGACGATCTCCTTGTCGTAGCCCTCGAATTCGAGCTTGCCCGTGCCGCGCTCCAGGAAGCCCCAGAGCAGCGCGCCGAGTGCGATGCCGATGGGGTGGTTACGGCCGAGCAGCGCGATGGCGATCCCGGTGAAGCCGATGCCGACCGGGAAGTCACCGCTGTACTCGTAGCTGTCGTTGAGCAGCGTCGGCATCCCGATCAGTCCGGCCATTCCGCCGGAGATCAGCATGGAGGTGACGACCATCTTCTTGACGTCGACACCACTGGCCTCGGCGGCCGAACCGGACTGTCCGACCGTGCGGAGGTCGAAGCCGAACCGGGTCCGGCCGAGCGTGAACCAGTACGCGAACCCGGCGACGACGGCGATCACGATGAAGCCCCAGACGGGCGTCGGCGTGGTCGGGAACTCGAAGAAGTGCGAGGACTCCGGGATGGGGGTGGTGGACACCTTCGTACCCGCCTCGTCCAGGTGGCCCAGGCGGCCCTGCTGGAGGAGGTAGCCGATGATCGCCGTCGCGATGGAGTTCAGCATGATCGTCGAGACGACCTCGCTGACTCCGCGGGTGACCTTCAGGAGTCCGGCGACACCGGCCCACATCGCGCCGACGATCATCGCGGTGAGGATGATCAGCGGGATCTGGAGTGCGCCCGGGAGGGTCAGTGCCCCGCCGAGAGCGGCGGCGAAGAACGCGGCCAGGCGGTACTGGCCGTCGACGCCGATGTTGAAGAGGTTCATGCGGAAGCCGATGGCGACCGCGAGACCTGCGAGGTAGTAGGTCGTCCCCTTGTTGAGGATGTAGACCTGGCTGTCCGACTTGAGCCCGTAGTCGAACATGATGCCGAAGGCGCTGAACGGTTCCTTGCCGGTGGCGGCCAGCACCAGAGCGGTGACCAGGAACGCGACCACGATCGCGAGCAACGGGGCGGCGATCCCCAGGAGCAGCCGCTCCTTGTCGAACTTCTTCATCGGTCCTCTCCCCCGTCCCGGGGGTCGGTTTCGGAGCTGTCGGCCCCGGAGCGGTCGCTGCCGCCCGGTGCCTCCAGGTGGCCGGCGGCCGCGCCGGTCATCGCCGAGCCGAGTTCCTCGGGGGTGACGGTGGCCGGGTCGGCGTCGGCCACGAGCTTGCCGCGGTACATGACGCGCAGCGTGTCGGAGAGCCCGATGAGCTCGTCCAGGTCGGCGGAGATGAGCAGGACCGCGAGGCCCTCATGGCGCGCCTCGCGGATCTGGTCCCAGATCTGCGCCTGCGCACCGACGTCGACACCCCGGGTGGGGTGCGCGGCGATCAGCAGCTTGGGGTGGTGGCTCATCTCGCGGCCGACGATCAGCTTCTGCTGGTTGCCGCCGGAGAGCGAGGCCGCGGTGACCTCGATGCCGGGGGTGCGCACGTCGTACTCGCGCACGATCCGCTCGGTGTCGGCGCGCGCCGCCTTGGGATCGAGGAAGGCGCCCTTGCTGTTGGGCTTCTCGGTGACGTGGCCCAGCATGCGGTTCTCCCAGAGCGGCGCGTCCAGGAGGAGGCCGTGCCGGTGCCGGTCCTCGGGGATGACGCCCATGCCGTCCTCGCGGCGCTTGCGGGTGGCCGCGCGGGAGATGTCCGCGCCGTCGAGGGTGAGCGCCCCGGTGTCGAGGGGGCGCATGCCCATGATGGCGTCGACGAGTTCGGACTGGCCGTTGCCCTCGACGCCCGCGATCCCGAGGACTTCGCCCTTGTGGATCGTGAAGGTGATGCCGTCGAGCACCGCGCGCACCACGCCGTCGGGGTCGGTGGCCGTCAGCCGCAGGTCCTCCACGGCCAGCATCGGGATGTCGGTGACGGTCGACTCCCGGGTTTCGGGCGAGGGGAGTTCACTGCCCACCATCAGCTCCGCGAGCTGCTTGCTGGTGGTGTGCGCGGGATCGGCGGTGCCCACCGTCGTACCGCGCCGGATCACGGTGATCTCGTCCGCGACCGACAGCACCTCGCCCAGCTTGTGGGAGATGAAGATGACGGTGAGGCCCTCCGCCTTCAGCTCGCGCAGGTTGTCGAAGAGGGCGTCGACCTCCTGCGGCACGAGGACCGCTGTCGGCTCGTCGAGGATCAGGGTGCGGGCGCCGCGGTAGAGGACCTTGAGGATCTCCACGCGCTGGCGGTCGGCGACCCCGAGGTCCTCGACGACGGCGTCGGGGCGGATACCGAGGCCGTACGCGTCGGAGATCTCCTTGATCTTCGCCCGCGCCTTGTCCCCGATGCCGTGCAGCTTCTCGGAGCCGAGAACGACGTTCTCGAGGACCGTGAGGTAGTCGGCGAGCATGAAGTGCTGGTGCACCATGCCGATTCCGCGGTTGATGGCGTCACCCGGGCTGCTGAACGAGACCTGTTCACCATCCACGGAGATGGTGCCCTCGTCCGGCTTCTGCATCCCGTAAAGGATCTTCATCAGGGTGGACTTGCCGGCGCCGTTCTCACCGACGAGGGCATGGACGGTGCCGCGGCTCACCGTGATGTCGATGTCGTGGTTGGCCACGACGCCGGGAAATCGTTTGGTGATGCCGCGGAGCTCTACGGCGTGGGGACTGCTGGACGCTTTGATGGCGCACTCTCCTTGGCAGGAGCGGAGGGCGGGCGATGTACGGACACAGCGCGGGGACCGGTGGCGAAAAATACCGTGCCCGGCGGACACTACGCGCGTAGCGCCGCCGAATCGTCGGCCACCCGGCGACAGGTGGCGAACCACGGGCACGATACCGGCACACACGGAGGGGGCCCGGCCCGGAGGTATACGTGAATCGGGGTCCGCAGGCGCGGCGGAAACCGCGCCTGCGGACCCCGAGTTCAGCGGGCGGATCAGGTCGTGGTCTTGACCTTGATCGAGCCGTCGACGATCTTCTTCTTCGCCTCGTCGATCTTGGCCTGGACGTCCTTGAGGTGGTCGCCCGTGGTGGTCAGGCTGACACCGTCCTCGGCCAGCGAGTAGGTCTGCGTACCGGTCATCGGCTTGCCGTCCTTGACGGACTTCACCAGGTCGAAGACACCGCTGTCGACGTTCTTCACGACCGACGTCATGATCGTGTCGGCGTACTTCGACAGGGCCGGGTCCTTGGCCTGGTCGGAGTCGACGCCGATGGACCAGGCGCCCTTCTTGCCGGCCACGGCCTCGATCGCACCGGCACCGGAACCGCCCGCCGCGGCGAAGATCACGTCGGCGCCCTTGTCCAGCATGCCCTTGGCAGCGGCCTCACCCTTGTCCGGGCTGCCGAAACCGGACAGGTCCGAGCCGGTGGACAGGTACTGGATCTGCACCTTGGCCTTCGGGTTCGTCTCCGTGACGCCCTGCTGGAAACCGGCCGCGAACTTCTTGATCAGCGGGAGGTCGACGCCGCCGATGAAGCCGACCTGACCGTCCTTGGACTTCAGCGCCGCCGCGACACCGGCGAGGTACGAGCCCTGCTCCTCGGTGAAGACGATGGACGACACGTTCTTGGCGTCGGAAACCGAGTCGATCAGGCCGAACGTGGTGTCGGGGTGGGACTTGGCCACCTTGGCGATGGCGTCCGAGTAGGCGAAACCGACGCCGATCACCGGGTTGTAGCCGCCCTCGGCCAGCGACGCGAGGCGCTGCTCGCGGTCGGCGGGGGTCTCGCCGCTCTTGGCGGTGAGCTCCTTGGTCTCGGCGTCGAACTCGGCCTTGGCCTTGTCCAGGCCGCGGGCGGCGGAGTCGTTGAACGAGTTGTCGCCACGGCCGCCGACGTCGTAGGCCATGCCGATCTTCATCTGGTCCGAGTCGGAACCGGTGCTCTCGGTGGACGCTTCACCGCACGCGGTAGCGGTGAAGGCGAGAGCCGCGGAAACGGTACACGCAGCAGCGATCTTGGATACGCGGCGCAAGGGAAGGCTCCTTCAAACCTGACCGAAGCGCCTCTTCCGGCGCTGGTTTCGCGGCGATCGTAACGCGCGTAGATGTCAGATAAGGGCCCCTACGGAAGCCGTTATCGGATCGTCGCGAACAGGAGGTGTCCTGTCCGGTTACGAGCCGTTACCAGCACGGAACATGGTGTGTTCCGGACGGCAGCCACCTCCCTGTCCGGCCCAGGTCAGACGTCCAGGAGTGCGGCGGCGGTGAAGAGTTCGACCCCCACCGTGATCGCCTCCTCGTCCACGTCGAAGTTGCCCCGGTGCAGGTCCAGACCACGGGTGTCGCCCGGCGCACGGACGCCGAGCCTCGCCATGGCACCCGGGATCTTCTCCAGGTACCAGGAGAAGTCCTCGCCGCCCAGACTCTGTTCGGTGTCCTCGATCGCGTACGAACCACGGCGGATGGTCATCGCGGCATCGAGGAGGCCGATCGTCTCGGCCTCGTTCACCACGGGCGGCACACCACGGACGTAGTCGATCACCGTCTTCGCCCGGTACATTCCGGCCACCTCGTCGATCGCCGCGTGCACCAGGTCGGGCGCCTGCCGCCAGCTCTCCAGGTCGAGGCAGCGCACCGTCCCGGACAGCTCGGCGTGCTGGGGGATGACGTTGGGCGCGTGGCCCGTCTGCAGCCGTCCCCAGGTGACCGCCAGGCCTGCCCGCGCGTCGACCCGCCGGGCGAGCAGCGCGGGAACGTCGGTGGCCACCCGGGCGGCGGCCGTGACCAGGTCGGTGGTGAGGTGCGGCCGGGCGGTGTGGCCGCCCGGGCCGTCGAGGGAGACCTCCACACGGTCACAGGCCGAGGTGATCGGCCCGATCCGCAGTCCGATCTTGCCCACGTCCACCTTGGGGTCGCAGTGCACCCCGATGATCCGCCCCACGCCTTCCAGCACTCCGGCCGCTACCGCGTCCGCGGCGCCGCCGGGCAGCACCTCCTCGGCGGGCTGGAACAGCAGCCGCACCGGACGGGGCAGCAGCCCCTGCCGGTCCAGCTCGCTCAGCACGAGTCCCGCCCCCAGGACGCAGCTCGTGTGGACGTCGTGCCCGCAGGCGTGCGCCCGGTCGGGCACGGTGGACCGGTAGGAGACCCCCGCCTTGGTGTCCGGGATCGGCAGCGCGTCGATGTCGCCGCGCAGCGCCAGCATCGGCGTCACGCCGTCCCACTCCCCCACGTCACACACGAGTCCCGTGCCGCCGGGCAGCACCTGCGGCTCCAGTCCGGCCTTCTCGAGCCGGGCCTTGATGGCGGCGGTGGTACGGAACTCCTGGTTGCCGAGCTCGGGGTGCATGTGCAGATCACGGCGGAAGGCGATGAGCTCGGCACGCAGGTCGTCGGGCAGGGCGCCGGGCAGGACGGCCTCGGCGTGGGGCGCACGGGACTTCAACTGGTTCACCCAGTCAAGGGTAGGCCCCCGGTACCCACAACTGGCCACAGATCAACAAAAGTTCAGCCGCTTAGAGGAACAAAAGACGGGCCTGCGGCGTGTGACGGATGGCGTCGGTGGGTAAACTCGCCCATTTTCCACCGCGATGTGAGGCGCGAGCCCGCACCCCCGTCCGTCAGGGGAGCCTGAGCAGCTCACGGAGCGTACCGACGTACGCCTTCACGTCGCGTTCGGCGGGCTGCGCGGGCGTGGGTGCCGTCTCTGTGGCCGCCGTGGTCGCCGTGCACGTCGGGCCAGGGGCCCGGCAGGAACGGCAGAGCCCGTCGGGGAGCGCCTCGGGGCGGCCAGGGACGCCGCACTCCGTGCATTCGACCATCGGGCGGGGGACGGGCGCACCGGGCGCTCCGGGTGTGGGGGCGACAGGCATCTCGGGCGGGATCCTGTCGCGGAGCCGCCGCCTGACGAAGCCGACCGGGGAGTCGACGGCAGCGGGGAGCCCGGCCGCGAGGGCCTGGACCATGTACTCCACTCCCACGCCCCGGGCGAGCCAGGCGGCGGCCAGGTCCTCCAGGGCGGCGCAGTCGGCGGCGGAGAGCGCGAGACGGGCGTCGGTCCGGCCGAGCCGGGCGAGCGCGAGGTAGGCGGGCGAGGCACCGGAGGCCTCCGCGGGCACGGGGCCCGGCTCCTGGGTGCGCTGCTGCGGCACCAGCGGCGGGGCGGGGGGTTCGGGGACGGCGGGAGGAGCGGGGGCGGGGGCGGGTGCGGAGGGGGCCGCGCAGCCCGCCGCGCCGGTGAGGAACGCGGTCCACCACGCGTTGTCACGGGCCGTGCGGGACCAGTAGGTGCGGGTGATCCAGCGGGCCTGGCCACCGCCCGCCTCGGCGGGCATCCGTACGTGGCGCAGGTGTCCGGCCACCCCCAGAGCCCTCAGGGCGCTGCCGACGGCCATCTGCCCGTACAGCGGCAAGCTCCTGGCCAGCGACTTGATGTCCATGGCCGCGCCCTCCGGCAGGTGGTCCACGTAACCGGCGACGTACCGCTCACGCTCCGGCAGCAGGGCGAAGTCGTCCGGCCGGGAGGGGCGCTGGTCCGGCGCGGAGCGCTTGCCGTAGCCGGGGTTGGCCTTCGCGTACGGGCGCGAGGGTGCGGGTGCGCACGGGGCGGAGCTAGGGTGCTGGACAGCCACTGGATCGCCTTTTCTCGATCTTGCGGTGAGACCCCGGCCCGGTGCTTCGAACACCGCGTCGGGGTCGTTCAGTTCTGCGCACCGTAAGCAGCCGCGACTCTGCGCCGCAAGTCGGTCACGATTAGTCATACTTGCTGGCCATGACGGGTCCGGGAGGGCGGGGAGGTTTTCCCATCCTTCTTTTCCCACCCGGACGACTACACGTCTCGACTCCCGGACCTCGGCTCCCGGCCCTCGGATCCCGAAGCTCGAGCGTCGGGCCCACACCCCGTGGCTACCCCTCGAAGGAGTGAACCGGCGGTTCCGGAGCTCGGGGGCCGAGCTCCGGGACCCGAGTCCCGGGACGCGGCCTCGTGCCAGACCTTCGACAAGCCAGGACCGGGAAGGTCCGCCGCACCGGTACGGCGTCACCGCCACCGCTTCCATGGTCCTCCCGCTGTACGCGCCGGCCGGATGGAAGCTGCTCGCGGGACCGTCACCGGCCTGCTCGGCGGGCGGGGACCGGGGGGATCTATGCTCCCAGGGCCCTGGAGTACAGCTTCTTCCCGCCTCGGACGGCCTGTCAGTCGCCGGCGGGATGCCGCAACAGCTGACCTGCGGCTGTCCGGCCTCGCCGGCGGCGCAGTCGGCCGCTCCGGCGCTGCCGGCTTCGCCGCGCACCCCCTCACGAACCCACACGCATCGACGACAGAGGTGGCACAGCCGTTGACCAGTGGTTCCCGCAGCGCTCCGTCCACCCTCCTCCACCGCTTCGACCGGACCTTCCGCGTCTGGCACTACGGCGTGGGCCACTCCCACCTGTTGCTCCGTTCCCGTAAGGACGGCGTGGAGGACACCCGGCTGGACCTCCACTTCGAAGCGGTCGACTCCATGCGGCTCGTGACGCGGTACGAGGACCTCGAACTCCACACGGTCGACGACTCCGAGTTCGCACGCGTCTACGAGGAATCCGGCGTCCCGCAGCGATGGCGGGACACCCGCCTCGTGGTCCGGCTCAGGTCCCGGAGCGGCACGGGCTACGTGCAGTGCGGGCGCGTCATCGCCGACCGGCACCAGGACGACGAGGGTGTGCCGGCGGTCCGTGACGTGGTCTGGAGCCTGCGCCCTTCCGGCCTTCGCACCCCCGGTGCGCCGGTCGGCGATCCTGCCCCCCGCCGGGATGAATGAGGGGCCTCGGAACGCCCCCCCGCCCGCACTTGCGGAACACGCCGACCGGAGTCCCCCAGGTATCCGGCCGTCGGTCTCTCAGCCCCTCCCGGCGAGACCGGCCCGTGCCAGGACTACCGCTCTGCCCACGGGTCCGACGGCGGCTTCAGGCCGAAGGCGTCGCGGAGCCGCGCCTCGGCCGCCTTGAGGCTCTTGATCCCTTCGTCGAACGTGTGCCACCCGCGCCATGCCTGCCCGGCCTGCTCGGGCGACTGGAACAGGCTGTTCTCCGGCGCCGAGCCGAGGAGCTCGCGCGCGCCGGCGTCGAGCTGTTCGACAGCGAGCGACCAGGCCGTCCGGGTCTCGGGGTCGGGGACGGAACCCAGCATCCGGGCGGTGTCGAGCGCGTTCATGAGATCTCCGAAGTCGAGGGTCACGAGGTCCAGTGGTTCGTCGGGGCGGCCGGCTCGGACCTCTGCGGCTTCGTTGATCAGGCTGACCATCGCTGTCTCGCCTCCGTACTCGTACCAGTGGGTGACGCCTTCGGCGATCTCGGCGGCCGTACTCGGTGTGGGCGAGGGGGTCGGCGACGGAGCGGGGGGCGACGGAGTGGGGGCCGGTCGCACGGTCTGCGTGGCGCCGGGCGGGGCCGGCTCGGATCCGGCTCCCGCGCAGCCGGTGAACAGCACGGCGGAGACGACGACGAGCAGCGGTACACGGAGGCGTTCGGCCCCGTTCATCGCGGGGTCCTGCTGATCAGTCCGGCGAGCAGCCGGGCCCTGGGAACCATCTCCGCGACCTCCACGTACTCGTCGTCCGCGTGGGCACCTCCGCCCACCGCTCCCAGCCCGTCGAGCGTCGGACAGCCCACGGCGGCGGTGAAGTTGGCGTCCGAGACTCCGCCGACGGTGACACCGCGGAGAGGCCGCCGTCCCAGCTCCAGGGCGATTCGGGAGGCGAGGGCGAAGAGTTCGGCCGAGGCTCCCGCCTCCATGGGCGGGCGTCCGCCGATGCCCCGCACCTCCAGCCGGGCACCGGGCGTGCGGGGTGAGAGCCCTCGCATGAGCGCGTCCACATCGTCCTGTGCGGCGAGGGAGGGCACGCGTACGTCCACGGCTATCCGCGCCAGCGCCGGCACCGTGTTGGGCGTACTGCCGGCCGCCAGCAGTGTGGGCGTGACGGTCAGGCCGGTACCGGTGGCGCCCCTCCCGGCACTCCCTGTCGCCGTCGCTCCGATTCCGTCGATGGCCAGCACCTGGTGGGCCGCCTCGACCGCCGCGTTGACCCCCTTCTCAGGGCTCGTCCCCGCATGCGCGGCCCGACCGTGCACGGTCACCTCGTACCGCGAGCTCCCCTTGCGCGCGGTTTTCAGGGCACCGTGCTCGTCGCCGGACGCCTCCAGCACGAACGCCGCCGCACTCCCGCGCGCCGCCTCCTCGATCAGCTCGCGCGAGGTCGGGGAGCCGACCTCCTCGTCCCCGTTGACCAGTACGCACACCCCGTCCAGGGAGCGGAGGGAGGCCAGCGCGTGGAACATCTGGACCAGCCCGGCCTTCATGTCGAGCACGCCAGGCCCCCGCGCGACCCCTCCGGCCACCGACCACGGGCGGGCCTGAAGCGAGCCCACCGGCCACACCGTGTCGTGGTGCCCCACCAGCAGCACCCTCGGTGTGCCGAAGACCCAGCGCAGATGGGTCACCCCCTCGACCACGATGGTCTCGGGCCCGGCCCCCAGCAGCCTCGCCCCTATCGCGCCGACCGCCCGGGCGCTCCGCGCGAGCGCGGCATGATCGGCCGAGAAGGACTCGCAACGCACCAACGCCTCCAGATCGGCCAGCATCGTCGGCAACGCGCATACCGGGCCCGGGTCGAATCGTCTTCGTAACATCGCAGTTCCCTCTCGGACGGCATGGGGGAACAGGACCCCCGGGGAGTGACCGGACGGCCCGTGCGCGGCCGCCCCGAACGACGCTAGGACGAGGCGATACATTCCACCAGCGACTACATTGCATGGGAGCCATGCGCCGCAGGAATGGATCGAGCGAGGAGAGTGGCCGGTGTTCGAGATCGATGCGCTACGGCTGCTGGTGACGGTGGCCGGGACGGGGTCGTTCACCCGGGCGGCGGCCCGCCTCAACTACACGCAGTCAGCGGTTTCCCGACGCATCGCGACGCTGGAGCAGGAAGCAGGCGGGCCACTCTTCGAGAGGCTTCCGAGGGGCGTACGGCTGAACCCGGCGGGCCGTGCCCTGCACCGCCACGCCGTGGACGTTCTCGACCGCCTGTCACGTGCCGAGCAGGAACTGGCCGTGCTCCACACGGGAGACGGTGGGCTGCTGCACGTAGGGGCGTTCTCCACCGCGAACATCTCGTTGGTGCCCGCCGCCCTGCGTGCGTTCCGGCAGGCCCGGCCTGCTGTCGAGGTCATCGCGGTCGAAGGCCGCAGCGGCACGCTGACGGCGCGGCTCGCCGACGGGGCGCTGGACCTGGCCGTCGTCAGCGACTATCCGTCCGGGCTGCCTTCCGCCGACGGTGTCACCACGACGCCGCTGTGCGAGGACGAGCTGCTGGTCGCCCTCCCCCGTGATCACCGTCTGGCCGGCGCCGACGTGATCGATCTGGGCGAACTGCGTGACGAGGCCTGGCTGCAACACGCATACGGGGACCGCCCCACGGTGCTCGCCGACGCCTGCGCGCGGGCGGGCTTCACTCCGAGGAAGATCATCCGGATCGCGGAGTGGACGGGGAAGTTCGGTTATGTGGCGGCGGGGCTCGGAGTCGCGCTGATCCCCTCGCTGGCCGCCTGGGCGGTACCGGACGGACTGGTGCTGGTCCGGCTCACCGACCCCGCGCTGCGCCGGACCGTGCACGTCGCGCTGCCCGCCGCACCGCTGCCGTCGGCGCTGACGTTGCGCGATCTGCTCCTGGACGGCGGCCGTCCACGGTCGGCGACACCTGCCGACCGGGGTACCGGCGCCGCATGAGGGCCGCCCGCGCCCGCCGGCTCAGCTTTCCGCGACCGCTGTGGCCCGCCACGGCGCCAGTCGCTGCACGTCCTTGGCCGTCTCCGTGACGCCGCTCAGGAAGCCCTGGGCGCGCGGGGACGCCGTGTCGCGGAGCCAGTCCGGCGCTATGTCGCACACCGCGACCTTCACGCCCGTGCCCGCCAGGGCCAGCGGAAGGGTGTGGACCACCGTGGACGGGAAGCTGAGGACCGTGTGACCGATGGGGCCTCTGCGGGCGATCAGCTCCAGGGGGAGGTCCGGGCGGACGATCTCCAGGCCGGTGGCGGATTCCAGGGCGTGGAGCTTGTCCGCGGATTCACGGCGGTGGGCGAAGTAGCGGGTCGCACCGTGGGTACGGGCGAGGGAGGAGACCGCTTCCTCGTAGGGGACGGGGTCGACCACGCCCGTCTCCACCAGGGAGGTCCCGACCAGGTCGGCCCCCTTGGTGATGAGGGGCGGGCCGAACCGCTCCCGGGTCCAGGCGAAGGTGTTCGCCGTGACCTCGATGCCCTCGGGGGCATCCACCGGCATCGCGGTGAACACCTCGACCGTGCGGGACGCCGACGGGGTGAAGCTGCGGCGGGCGGCGGAGGTGACCGGGGCCAGGAGCAGCTCGCGCGGACCCCCGCTCCCCCGGCGGTGCCAGCGCACCAGGCGCTCGCCGCGGGCCAGCTGGGCGACGAACTCCATGGTGGCGGTGCCGTCGTCGACGACCGTGATCCGGCGGGTACGGACCAGGCTGAGGAGCAGCTGCACGTACCGGGAGAACGGGTCCCCGATGACGATGCGGTCCGCCTTGCGGATCAGGCCGGTCAGCGCGCGCAGGGCCTTCAGAGGCGCGCCGTTCTCACCGCGCGCCTCCTGCCAGCGGACGGTGACGCCCTCGTCGCGGGCCAGCTCCGCCATCCTGCGCAGCTGTCCGCGCGACATCGGGTCGACCGGGGGGAGGACGACGACCGTGGTGTCGGGTCCTCCCCGGGTGTGGGTCCACTCCAGGACGTTCAGGAGCTGGACCGGGCTCTCGACGAAGGCGAGGTTCACCGGCCGGCCCGTCAGACCGCGACCGGCTCGGCGGCCGGCGCGTTTTCGTTCTCGGCGACGACGCCCGCGACCCGGCGGAGCTTCTTCATCGGGCCGAGCTCCGACTCGTACACCTTCTTGACCCCGTCACCGAGCGACGCCTCGATGGTGCGGATGTCGCGGACGAGGCGCGTGAGGCCCTGCGGCTCGACGGAGGCGGCCTGGTCGGAGCCCCACATGGCGCGGTCCAGGGTGATGTGACGCTCGACGAACGCGGCGCCCAGCGCGACGGCGGCGAGGGTCGTCTGCAGGCCGGTCTCGTGGCCGCTGTAGCCGATCGGGACGTTCGGGTACTCCTGCTGCAGGGTGTTGATGACCCGCAGGTTGAGCTCCTCGGCCTTCGCCGGGTACGTCGAGGTGGCGTGGCAGAGCAGGATGTTGTCGCTGCCGAGGACCTCGACCGCGTGCCGGATCTGCTTCGGCGTCGACATGCCGGTGGAGAGGATGACGGTGCGGCCGGTGGCGCGCAGCGAGCGGAGCAGCTCGTCGTCCGTGAGCGAGGCGGAGGCGACCTTGTGCGCGGGGACGTCGAACTTCTCGAGGAAGGCGACGGCCTCGGTGTCCCACGGGGAGGCGAACCAGTCGATGCCGCGCTTGGCGCAGTGCTCGGCGATGGCGGTGTACTCGGCCTCGCCGAACTCGACGCGGTGACGGTAGTCGATGTACGTCATCCGGCCCCAGGGGGTGTCCCGCTCGATGTCCCACTGGTCACGCGGGGTGCAGATCTCCGGGGTGCGCTTCTGGAACTTGACCGCGTCGCAGCCGGCTTCGGCGGCCACGTCGATCAGCGCGAGGGCGTTGTCGAGGTCGCCGTTGTGGTTGATGCCGATCTCACCGGTGACGTAGACGGGGTGGCCGGGGCCGGCGGTGCGGGTGCCGAACGTGCGCAGGCGGGAGGTGTTGCTCATGGTGGTGCTTCCTTACTTGGTGGGGGTGCCGGGGGTTTCGGTGGAGAGAGTGAGGGTGGGGCCGAGCAGCCAGGCCGCGATCTCGCGGATGGCGCCGAAGCCGCCGGGTTGTGTGGTCACGGCACGCGCGGCGGCGCGTACCGAGTCGTGGGCGCTCGCGACGGCGACGGGCCAGCCCGCCAGGCCGAAGCAGGCCAGGTCGTTGACGTCGTTGCCGACGTAGAGCACGCGGTCGGGAGCGATGGACTGCTCCTCGCACCACTGCTTGAGTGCCAGGTCCTTGCGGTCGATGCCGTGCAGGACGGGGACCTGGAGCTTGCGGGCGCGGGCGGCGACGACCGGGTTCTGTTCCGTGGAGAGGATCAGGATCGGTACGCCGGCCCGGCGCAGGGCGGCGACGCCGAGGCCGTCGCCGCGGTGCACGGCGACGATCTCGCGGCCGTCCGAGTCGATGAGGACGCGGTCGTCGGTCTGCGTGCCGTCGAAGTCGAGGACGACGGCGTCGATGTCCGCGCGGGTGGGCAGCGGTGAGGGGTCGAGGAGCGGCGCGAGGGCGCGGGCGCGGGCCAGGTCGTGCGGGTCGTCGATCTCCAGGACCCGGGCGGGGTCGGTCCGTACGAGCGCCGTGTGGCCGAAGAAGCGGTGGCGGTGGGTCCGGAAGCCCTCGACGTCCATGGCGTACGCGGCGCCGGTCTCCAGGTAGTCCTGGGGCCGGTCCTGGCGGCGGGGGCGTACGGCCTTGTCGTGGTTGACACCGTAGGTGTCCTCCTCGACCGCGCTGCCGTCGCGCCACACGAAGCCGTGGAAGGGGGCCACGGTGACCGCGGTGTCGGCGCCTTCCCTGGCGACCGCGGCGGCGACGCCGTCGATGTCCTCGCGCGTGATGAAGGGGCTCGTGCACTGGACCAGGAGCACCACGTCGGCCTTCCGGCCGTGCGCCGTCGCCTCGTAGGAGTGCAGGGCGTGCAGGACCGCGTCCTCGCTGGTCGCCGTGTCGCCGGCGATGGCGGCGGGACGCTGCACACAGAGCAGCCGGGCGTCCTCCCCCAGCGCCTCGGCCGTGGCCCTGGCCGCGGCGGCGATGGCCGGGTCGTCGGTGGTGACGACGACGTCCGAGACCTCGGGCGAGGCGAGGCAGGCGCGGACCGCGCGGGCGACGAGCGGTACGCCGCCGACCTTGGCGAGGTTCTTCGCCGGCACGCCCTTGGATCCGCCGCGGGCGGGGATCACGGCGAGCACGGTGGGGGGCGGGGTCATGGTTGCTCCTGAATCGGTGGTCACAGCTCGCCCATCCGCCGGATCACGGGGGCGACCCGCTGGACGCCGTGGCGGTAGGCGCCACGCGCCGCGTTGCGTACGGTCTGGCGGACCGCGCCCCTGACCCGGCCCGTCTCGCCGGACGCGGCGGCACCCGGCAGCGGGTGGCCGTCGGGGCCCAGGTGGTAGCGGGCGAGGATGCCGGGGAGGTATCCGGGCGCGGTGGCGGGCGTGTAGTAGGGGGCGAGGCGGGGGAGCGGTCCTGCGGAGAGCAGCGCCGAGACCCGGGCGCGGGCTGTGTCGTAGGCCGTCGCGTACGTGCCGTCGGCGGCGACGCCCTGGCCCGCGAGCCACTCCTCGTCGGGCTCCGGGCGCAGGCCGCCGTCGAGGTGGTCCCAGGACGTGATCAGTCCCGAGCCGATGAAGTGGTGGTTGCCGAGTGCCTCGCGGACGCCGAGGTCGGAGAGGATCGCCGTCGGGATCCGCCGGTGCAGGGACTCCAGCGCGGCGGTCGAGGACACGGTGACCAGCAGGTCGGTGCGGTCCAGGACCTCGCCCATGTGCCCGTACACGAGGCGGAAGTTGGGCGGCAGGCCGCCGGGGATCCGCTCCGCGAGACGCTGGTAGGGCAGTTCCTCGATGTGCGTGGTGTGCTCACCCGGCTTGGAGCGCAGCTTCAGCAGCACCTCGCGGCCGGGGTGCAGCCTGGCGTGCTCGACGAGCCGGCGCAGCAGGTACGTACGGTCCGCGCGGGACGCGGGTACGGAGGGCTGGGCTGCGAACACCACGGTGTCGCGGCCCTCCTGGGCCCGGTGCGGCTCCCCGCCGAGGAACGGCAGGGCCGCCTCCGTGACGGACGACGCGTCGGCGCCGACCCCCTCGTAGACCGCGCGGAAACGCGCTCCGTCGTCACGGGAGTTGGCGAGGACCATGTCCGCACCGTGGCGCAGCAGGAGCCCGTCGGCGAGCTTCTCGTAGACGACCCCGACGTAGCCGGTGACGACGACGGGCCTGCGGGGAAGGTCCAGTGCGGCCAGACCGTGGATCATCGCCTGGACCGCGCCGCCCACGAGGGCGAGGACCACGACGTCGTACGCCTCGTCCCGCACCGTGTGCAGGAACTCGGCGGTGGTCACCTCGCGCACCCGGCCCGCGTCGACCCCCACCTCACCCACTTCGGCGAGCTGGCGCGGGGTCGGGGTGGCCCGGCCGCGCAACAGCAGCCCGCTGATCTCGACGGGGCGTTCCGCCGCGCCTGCCTCCGCCGCCCCGGAGAGTCGGCGCGCGGTGAGCGCGCCCCATTTCCACCGGGTGTCGGAGTCGGCGAGCACGGCTATGCGGAGCGTCGCACGGCCGGCTGCTGGGGTGGCGGCCGGAGCGGCCGCGTCATCGGTACTGGGGGGCACGTCGTAAAAGCTAGGAAGCCATTTCGATCCGCGGCCCAACGCGGTGGCAACAGATGGTTAACAGCCGGTCGACGGTTGGGGATTCGGCCCGCCGGAGGGTGAGAACGCCTTCGAATTCGGGCGGGTTCACTTTTCTGCCGCGCGCCGTTCACTTTCCGTACGGGCGGGGGTCAAGGCAAATGCCGGGGCCACCCCTAGCGTGACGCGGGTGGTTAAGCTCTCCGTCATCGTGCCGTTCTACAACGTCCAGGCATACGCCCCCGACACGCTCGGAAGCCTGCGGGCCAACACCCGCGGGGACTTCGAGTTCATCCTCGTCGACGACTGCTCGACCGACGGGACGGCGGACCTCCTGCGCCGTGCCCAGGACGACATCGAGGGGGTGGTCGTCCACAGACACGAGCGCAACGCCGGTCTGGCCACGGCCCGCAACACCGGTCTGGCCGCGGCCCGCGGCGAGTACATCGCCTTCCTGGACGGCGACGACTGGGTCGCGCCCGGCCACTACGCCGGTCTGCTCGCCCGGACCGAGGCCCTGGGCTGCGCGTTCGTGCGCACGGACCACGTCCAGGTCACCGGTACGTCCCGCACGGTGCGCCGCGTCCCGCACGGCCTGCGGGGAGTGGTGGGCGACCCCCGGGACGCGATCCTGCCCGCCGGCCGGACCACCTCGGTCGACTACGCGTTCGCCTGGGCGGGGCTCTACCACCGCAGCCTGCTGGACCGGGGGCTGCTGCGTTTCACGGACGGGCTGCGCACCGCGGAGGACCGGCCGTGGATCTGGCGGCTGCACCGGGAGGCGGAATCCTTCGCGGTGCTGGGAACACTGGGCCATTTCTACCGGCGGGGCGTCGCCTCTTCCCTCACCCAGATCGGCGACGAACGCCAGCTGGATTTCATCCGGGCCTATGACCAGGTGATGTCCGAGACCGCTGCGGACCGCGACGCGGACACCCTGATGCCGAAAGCGGTGCGGACGTATTGCGCCGTCATTTCCCACCACATCGGTTCCGTCGGGAAATTCGAACCGTCCGTGGCCCGTACTTTGAGAACTCTGTGTTCGGCGGCTCTCGGAAACATGCCCCAGCGTGTACTCGACGACGTCCTGGACTCCATGGACACCGAACGGGCGACCGTGCTGCGCAGGCTGCGCCGCCGGTCCGCCACCACCCGGGGAGCGGCAGCCGCGTGACCATCCAGATCTTCGTCGCCTCCGGCCTCCACGGTACGGCGGTGCTCGCCGCGGCGGTCGACTCCGGCTGTTTCGGGGACTCCGGACGCCGCCTCCTGCTGCTCTGCGACACCAGGGCGGTGCCCGAGGCGGCGGCTCCGGCCGAGACGCTGCCCGGATTCGGACGGCTGCGCACCCGTTTCGACGAGGTGCGCTCCTGGAACGACGCCGTCCTCCCCCTGCACCCCGGCTCCTGGACCCCCCGCGCCGACGACGTACCCCTGTGGGAGCGGCACCTGCGCCGCGCGTGGGGCCTCGGGGACGAGGAGGTCGAACTCGTCCTGGAATCCCCGCACACCGGCCCCTCCCAGGCCGTCGCCCAGATCTTCACCGGCGGTCCGGTGACCGTGTACGCGTCCGGCCTGACCGGATACGGCCCGACCGGGGGCAAGGTCCCGCCGCTGGTCGGCACCCGCGTACGGCACCTCCTCCACCCCGGCCTGCTCCCGGGCCTGGAACCGCTGCTGCTGGGGGAGTTCGGCACCGTACCCCGCCCACTGCCCACCGCGGCCCTGCGGAAGGTCTTCGGTGAACTGGCCGACGCCGCGCCGGACCCCGGGGCACCCGAGGGGGCAGCCATCCTGCTTCTCCCCGGGACGGGGACGCTGCCCGCCGCCGAGGAGGAGGAACTCCACCTGCGGACGGTCCGCTCCACGGCAGCCCTCGGCCACACCCACCTCGTTCTCGTCCACCCCCACCACCACGGCCCCGTGACCGCCACCCCGGCCGTACGGGCGGAGGCCGCACGCCTCGGGGTCGGACTGACGGTGCCGGACTCCGGCCTGCCCGGCGCCCCGGTCCTGGCCGAGGTCCTCTACGAGCGCCTTCGCCCCGCGCTCGTCGTCGGCCGCTCGTCGACGGCCCTGCTCACCGCGGCGGCGCTCTACGGCCTGCCGGTGGCCAGGACCGGGACCGGAACCCTGCTGGAGCGCCTCACCCCGTACGAGAACCCCGCGCGGATCCCCGTCACGATCACCGACGCCCTGCTGCCCGACCTGGCCGAACCCGCCGCCGTGTCCGGTCAGTCACCGCTGACCGAGGCGACAGTGGCGGAGGCCCTGGGCGGCCTGCTGCCGGCCGTGGCCTTCGCCATGCAGCCGCGCGTCCGCCCGGACCTCCGCCCGGCGGCCGAGCGCTACCTCTCCGCCCATCTGAACGCCCGGACCTGGCGCTACTTCAAACGCCGCCGCCTCGGTTCCCTGGCCCTCCCCGGCGTCGTCCCCGCCCGTCTCTCCTTCGTCCGCCGGAACGCCACGCTGCGCAGACTGGCCCGGCGGGCGCGGGCGCTGAGGCGGGGAGCCGGGAGCTGAGACGACGCGAAGCGCAGGCCTCGGGGGAGGTCACACCTCGTACTGTCCTACTTCGACGAAGTGGCGCAGCGCGGCCCGGGAACCCTCCTCCAGCACGGCGATCGCCGCAGCCCGCAGGGCCTCTCCGGTCCCGGGGGCGCCCAGGATCGTGAACACCGTCACGCGGTCGTCCACCTCCTGCGCGTCCCAGCGGCCGGTTTCCAGGAAGTGGCGCAGCGCCTCGGCCGTATCGGCTTCGAGCGCCTTCACGGCCGCCTCATGAACCGCCCGGCCCGTGCCGGGGTCACCCAGGACCGTGAACACCGCCACGCGGTCGTCCGTCACCTGCGCGATCCCGCGTCCGGTCTTCAGGAAGTACCGCAGCGCCTCCGCCGTATCGGTCTCCAGCGCCTTCACCGCCTCCTCGCGCACGCTGGGACCCGTGCCGGGGTCACCCAGGACCGTGAAGACCTCGATGCGCAGCTCGGTCAGCGACATGGAGTCGTACGGGGAGTCCGAGCCGGACGCGTCCTTCGCCACCGACGCGGTGACGGGCGACGGGGCCGCATCTGCGGCGAGGGAGGGGGTGGCGAGCAGAAGGGCCGGAGCGAGGGCTCCTGCGGTCACGGCCAGCGCCGCGCGGGTCAGTCTCATGGAAGACACACCTCAGGTCGATGAGCGGTCGGAGAGTCCGGAGGTCGGGACGCCTCGCACGGGCCCTGAGCCGGCATCAGGTCCCGGGCGCCCCCACATCCCCGGCGGCTGCATCCTCCCCCGTGCGTGGCCTCGGCTCATTGCCCAACCCAGGCAGTCTTCGCCTGGCCGCTGTTGCCGAGATGGCACACCCGTCATCCGACGGCACCGGTACAGGTCCCGCCGCGCGCAGAGCTTCGCCGCCGGGGCTCAGCCCAGCAGCCGCGTCAGCCCCAGGCGGGTCCACAGCACGGCGACGCCGAAGGAGAGGACGGTCGTGGCGGCGGTGACGGCGAGCACCAGGGCCGCCGCCACCGGCAGGGTGAGATCGGCGTCGACCAGCACGTCGGTGAGGACGCCCAGCACCAGCACGTGGATCATGTACGCGCCGAACGAGGCGCCCGCCAGGCGGGTCAGGGCGGGACGCACGCGGTCGGGGACGCGCAGGCGGTGCAGGGAGAGCAGCACGCCCGCGCTGAACAGGGCCACCAGGACGCTCGCGTACGGGATCGCGTAGTGCACCTCGTGCTGGTACGTGATGACCGCGGCCAGGAAGACGCCGGCCGGGAGCAGCCACCACAGGCTCCGCCTGCCGAAGGTCCCGGCGGGCAGGGCGAGGAGCAGGGCTCCGAGGACCGCGTAGATCAGCTGGTACGGGCCGAAGCCCCATCCGAAGCGCGGCAGTTCGAGGTCCGTGACCCGGGCCAGGTCGCCGAACAGGGACGGGGCCGCACCCAGGACGAGGAGGGCGGCACCGAGGCCCCAGGGGCGCCTGCCCGACTTCACCAGGGCGGCGAAGGCGAGGAGCATGATCACGGGGATGTACGCGTACAGGTACCAGAGGTGGTAGGCCGGGCGTACCGAGGCGAACAGCGCGTCGAGCCCCAGCTCACCGGCCGGTGCGTCGTTGGTGTCGCGCAGCCGGCCCCATGCCACGTAGAGCACCGTCCACACCGCGAGCGGCACCAGGATCCGGACGATCCGCTGCCACAGCTGCCGGCCGTCCCGGACCGGGGCTCCGACGAGGACGACCCATCCGGCGATCGCGAAGAACAGCGGGACCGCGAAGCGGCCCGCCGAGTCCGCCACCAGACCCGCCCAGTAGGTGCCGGGTCCGTTCGCTGCCTCACGGCCCGCCGTGTTCACGAACGCGGAGCCCGTGTGGCAGAGGATCACGCCGACGGAGCAGAGCAGCCGGATCAGGTCGATGTCGTACCGGTGTTCGCGGTGCGGGCGGGGTTCGGGGGCGGGCTGCGGGGTCTGCGCGGGAGCAGGGGAGCCGGCCTGGGAGACAGAGGAAGGCATGGTCATCGAAGGCTATGAACGCGAGGGGCGCGGTTGAACTCCGGTCAGGTGAACAGTCACTTCGTCCGGGTGTCGGGCAGGTGAAGGCCCCGTGCCGGCCCGGCGGTCCTCGGGCCGGGGACACGCGGGCCTTCGGGGAAGGGGTCCGGAAGCCCGAACAGGCCCTGGAGCTCGGCGAGGTTGGCGCGGGTCACCGACCACAGGTGCTCCTGCCGGCCGTGCACGTCGGCCACGGCCGCCCCGTGGTCGTCCAGCACGGCCGCCGCCCGCTCGGCGAGGCGGGCGCCCAGCGACCGGTCGTGGACGGAGACGCCCCACTCGGGGCGGTCGATGTCGGTGAGGAAGTAGGCGAGTTTGGGGTGGGAGACGAGGCTGATGATCGGCGTGCCGCAGCCGAAGGGAATCATCCCCGCGTGCCCGCGCATGCCGATCACCAGGCGCGTGCGCCGGTAGAGCGCGCGGATGCGGTCGTTGGAGAACAGGTACAGCGGCTCCACCGGGAGGGCTGTGCCGTGTTCCCTGCGCAGGTCGTGGACGAACTTCTCGTCGGCCGGCATATGGGCCGCGTAGCGGACCTCGGCACGCTCACCGATGGCGCGCACGGCGGCGGCCGTCTCGGCCAGGAAGTGGCCGTAGTCGTGGCCGAAGCGCAGACCGGCGCGGTCGTAGGCGCAGTTGATCAGCACGGTGTCGTCCCGCCCCGCACCGTCGTCGAGGCCGGGGTCGAGGTGGCGGGCCACGGTCGTCGGGCAGGGCTGGTAGCGCACCCGGTCCCGCAGCTCCTCCGGCAGGAGTTCCCTGACCCGGTCCACGGAGCCCTGGTTGCGCAGCCCGAAGAAGGCCGACTTCCCGACCAGGGCGCGCAGGCTCTCCGCGAAGCGCTCCCGGCGGTAGCGCTGGCCGTCGAAGACGTTGTATCCGACCGCGAAGACGGCGAGCGGCGCGGTGATCCGGGCCAGCACGTCGTCGGCGATGTTCCACTGCCAGCCGCTGTTGCCGTTGGGCGCGGTGTCCGGGAGGAAGAGCCCGCCACCGCCGACGACGATGCCGCGCCGGGCGTTCAGCTCCTCCAGCGCGGGCTCGTCGACCAGACGGTGCACGGAACGTTCGTGCCAGCGGGCGGGGCCGGTGTCGGAACCGAAACACATCCGCACGGCTTCGGGGAGCACCTTGTCACCGGCGTTCTCCTGACCGTCGGCGAACAGGGCGACGTGGGCGAGCTGTTCCCCTGCGGGCGCGGGACCGGCGGAGGGGACTGCGCCCCGATCCGGGCTCGTACGGACGAACCAGGCATGGCAGTTGCCGTCGGTGGGGTCGGCGTCGATCCCCTCCCGGGCGTACGCGTGCGCTTCCTCGGTCCGGCCCAGCAGCCAGGCGAGTCGGGCGAGCTGACCGTAGGCACGGGCGGCGAAGTCCGGTGACACGGTGGCCAGGAGGAGATGGGCCTCGGCCTCCTCGTAGCGGGACAGGGCCATCAGGCTGATGCCCAGCGTCTCGTGGCAGCGCGGCAGGTCGGGCCGGTCCGCCACGGCGGCGGTGAGCAGGGCGACGGCCTCGTCGTAGCGGCCCTGCTGCCTGTGCACCTCGGCGACCTGACGGACCAGGTCCACCGGCGCACGCCCGCCTTCGGGGAACGGCAGGGCGCAGTGCAGGAGCAGTTCGGGATGGTTGGGCCCCGGCAGGGCCCGGTACGCGGAGCGGAACTCCTCGTCGTCCATCTCGAAGCGCTCGCGCGCCTCACGCGCCGGGCCGCCGTGGGCGGGCTCCTCTCCGGAGAGGTCCTCTTCGAAGTGCAGGACGACGGTGCTCGCGGGCACGGGGGCGTCGTCGTACAGCCGGCCCGCCGGGAAGTCGTAGCGGGAGCCGAGCGGTTCGAGGAGCCCCGCCTCCCCGATCGCACGGTCCACCACGTCCTCGCCACCCTCGTCCAGCGCCTCGAGCACGGCGTCCGTCACGTCCTGGCGCTGGATCACGAGGAGCCCGTCGTCCCGCACGGTCCGTCCGCCTGCGGGGCCGGGCTGCGGCACGGCGGCCACTCCGGTACGGAGGGCCAGCAGTGGCAGGAGGGAGCCGAGGACGACCATGCCGGGGCCGAGGACGACGACGGTGTCGTAGCCGGAGGCCCGGAACGCGTCGAGACGGCTGTCCGCGGTGCGCGGGACGATGCGCGGGTGCAGCCGCCGGGCGGCGTCGAACGCGGAGTCGGGCAGTCCGGGGTGCAGGAGGAGGAAGTCCTCGCAGACGGCCGGGTCCGCCAGTGCCAGGCTTCGCAGCAACACCAGGACGCCGGGCATCCGGTCCTCGTCCGCGTAGGCGGCGAAGGCGATCCTCCGCCTGCCCGTGAGGGCACGGCGGTCGTCGGCCACGACGGCCGGGCCTTCGTGCCGGCCGGCCGCCGGATCTCCCTGTCCGGGGCCGGCTGCGGGCCCGTTCCGTCTCTCTGCGGCGGGTTCGGCGGGAGTGTTCATCGCAGCGCGGTCCTCATCTCGGTCTCGTCCTCATGTGTCGCCCGGGCCGCGACCCACTCCCGCTCGCGCGGCAGCAGCTGCCCCGGCAGTCCGAAACCGATGAGGTCCAGGCGGTCGGCGGCGTCCAGGAAGTACAGGAGCCGGAGGACGGTGAACGCGGTGGTGGTCCGGGTTCCCCAGCCGTCCTCGCCGAGCAGCGCCGGATCGTCCAGGGGACGCCGGAGCGAGGCGTCGCCGACGCGGTCCTGGGCGCCCGCGGCCAGGCGGGCGCGCAGCGACCGGCGCCAGTGCGCCAGCGGGTCACCGAAGACGAGGCGGGTGCCCGCCCGGTGGCCCCAGGCGGGGCCGGTCCACGGGGTGTCCCCGCGCAGCGTGACGGCGTGCACGTCGGTCCGGGGGGCGGCGGCCGGCAGGGCGTCGCAGCGCACCACCAGGTCGTACCCGTCGATCAGCTTGCCGAGCGGGCCGTCCGGGTCCCGTTCCTCGTCGGCGATCCGGGCCGCGCCGGCGACGAGGCAGACGGACCGGCCGGCGACCGTGCGGCGGAGTCCGGAGACCCCGACCGGCTCCGCGCCGCCGAGCAGGGGGTCGGCCATCCTGTCCCGGTCCAGCAGCCGGCGGTAGGCGGCGTACCGGGCGGTGAGGCGGCGGACGGCCGGATCTGCCATGCCGCCGCCCTCGGCGGTGTGCCGGCGCACGATCTCGGCGAAGACGGTACGCGCCTGTCCGGCGGGGGCGTTGTGCAGCGCCCGCAGGGCCGTGCCGTCCTCACCGGGGAGCAGCTCCGCGGCCTCCTCCAGACAGGCGCGGAGGTCCTTCAGGGCTGCGATCCGGCGCCGGACGTCCTCGGCGGACGCCGGGTTCTGCTGGAGCGCGAGATGCCGTTCGTACGCCTGCACCGCTTCGTCCCGTCGGCCCAGCGCGTCCAGGGCGTTCCCGCGCAGCCGCCAGGCGCCCTTGGACCTGGAGCGCAGCGCGGTGGCCTCGACGGCGATGTCCAGGGCGAGTCGTGTCTCGGCCTCCCCGCCGGCCTCGAGAGCCCGCTGCCCGGTGCGGAGCAGGGCGTCGAACAGTCCGTCCCCGCCGGTCCCGGAGGCCGTCGTGAGGCCGCCGATGGCGGAGACGAGCCCGGTCCGGCCGGCGTCGCCCAGGGCGCCGCCGGCGGCGAGGTCCGCGAGGTAGTCGCCGCACAGGCGCAGAGCGGCCGTGGGTTCCGGCCGTGGTGTGCCGCCCTGCCCGGTCCTGGCCCGCACCGCCTTGAGCAGCCCCGTCAAGGTCTGGCCCATGCTCGTTCCGCCGTTCTGTCATCAGTGGCCGGCCGGGGCAGGTGCCCGGTCCGGGATCAGAGGCCCAGGCTGCTGCGGGTACGCCGTACGGTGCGGCGCAGCCTGACCGCCGCTCCTCGCGGGCCGCCGCCGGGCAGGGTGAGCTTCTGCAGGCGGCGCCGCTTGAAGTAGAACTGCGTGCTGCTGTCGAGGTGGTCCCGCAGCCAGGACTCGGCCTCGGCACGCAGCGTGGGGTGGAGCCCTGCCTGCATGCAGTAGCCGACCGTGCGCACCAGTGGAGCGAGGCTTTCCGGGGCCGTGGACGGCAGTTCGGGGAGGGGCTCGGCGCCCTGTTCGTCCAGGTCGGGCACGAGGTGGTCGACGATCGTCAGCGGGATGCGGTTGCTGTTCTCGTACGGGGTGATGCGGTCCAGGACGAGGCGGGTGCCGACCCGGGCGACCGGGATGCCGTAGTACGCGGCGGCGGTGAACATCGCGGTCGAGAAGCAGCCGACGACGAGTGTGGGCGAGCACCGCTCGTAGAGGGTCTCGGCGAGCAGCGGGCTGTCCAGCGTGGTCAGCCGCACTCCCAGTGCGGCGGCCGCGTCGTCGAGCGCCCTGGAGTAACGGGCCGGTGCGGTGGGGTGGGGCTTGAAGAGGACGGAGGTGTGCCCGGCCCGCGCCGCGCCGCGCAGCATCCGCAGGTGCAGGTCCTCCTCCTCCTCGGCCGTGAGGATGTTCAGGGCCGCGAGGTACTGGCCCAGGAGCACGGCCGTGGGCGCCTCGGCCTCGGCCTCCGCGAGCCTGCGGTCGCCGTCCGCCGCCCGGGCGATCTCGCCGAGCACCTTGCGGAAGGCCTCGTCCGGCACGAGCTCGGGTTCGACGCCGGACTCGGCGAGGAGCAACGGACGCAGTCCCGGTACGAGATCCAGGTGGAGCACCCGCTGGATCCGGCAGGCGATGGAGCGCGGAACCTTGTTGCGGGTCGGGCCGTAGCTCATCAGGCCGTCGGCGTAGACGTGCACGGCGCTCTCGGAGAAGATCGCGGCCAGAGCGCGGGCCGGGTTGACCTGGATGGATTCGACGGCGAGGTCGACGGGGCCGTCGGGGTCGATGCCCCAGGCGAGGCGGAACGCGCGCTGCCAGAGTTCGGTCTCCTCGGCGCGCGGACCCCAGCCGCTCGGGTGGTGCGGACTGATGGCGTCGTTCCAGTCGACGACGGAGTCGAAGCGGGCCGCTATGTCCCCGTAGCCGCGCATCTCCTCGAGCCGGAGGGCGGTCTCCGGGACCGCCGCGTTGTTGGAGACGAGCAGGACGCGGTGGCTGTCCTGCCCCGGTCCGAACTGGCCGGCGTCCAGCGCCGCCGCGAGTGTGGCCGCCCCGTAGAGGGTCGACACCTGGAAGATCTGGGTGCGCGTGGGCATGGGTCAGGCGGCCTTCTGCTTGTCACGCAGGCGGTTGAGCAGGGTGCTGCGCCTGGTGTCCATCATCGTCAGGGTGTGGTCGAGCACCTGCTGCGGCATGCGGTGCAGCGCGGCTGCGGACTCCTGGCGCAGCCGCCGGAAGGTCGCGGGCTCGTACGCGTCCGCCTTCTCGTTGTGGAAGGCGATCATCGCGCAGTAGGTGCGGACGGCCTTGGGGAGGAGCAGTTCCGCGTCCCGGTCCTCACGGATCTCGTCGATCAGCGTGTCGTAGGCGGGGAAGAAGTCCAGCTGACGCGAGTCCTTGATCTGCGTCAGGGACGTGGTGACGCCGCGCCGGTAGAAGATGCCGTACAGGTTCAGTGCCGCGTAGGTACGGGCCCGCAGGTGCAGCTGCCAGATCCACAGCCGGTCCTCGGCGGTGCGCAGCCTGGTGGTGAAGCGGTGGCCGCCGTCCTCGAAGAGGCGCCGGTGGTAGACACCCGCCCATACGAAGGGGTAGTCGACCATCGTCTCCCATTCGGGAGCGGCGATGCCCTGGCGCGGATCCAGCACGGTGTCGCGGAGTCGCGCGGGCGCGCGCCGCACGACCCGGCTGGTGCCCGTGGCCTGGACGTGGTCGGTGCGGGCGAAGTCGCAGTCCAGCTCGTCGGCGGCGTGCAGCAGTCGGCCCAGGTGGCCGGGCGCGTACCAGTCGTCGCCGTCGAGGAAGGTGACGAAGTCGCCCCGGGCGGCGTCGATGCCGCTGTTGCGGGCCGCCGCGATGCCTACGTTCCGCTCGTGCCGGATGACCTCGGCGTGCGGAAGTCTGTCGGCCCAGCGGTCGATGACCGCCGGGGTGTCGTCCGTGGAGCAGTCGTCGATCAGCAGGAACTCGATGTCCGGGCCCGCGTTACGGGCAAGACTGCCCAGCGTCGTGTCGGCGAAGGCGCCGACATTGTGGAACGGAACGACAACGGACAGTTTCGGCACGCGAGCCCTCGCCTTCGATCATGGTCCGCACACGCTAGTGACGCGGGTGGAGGAGAGGGTGTCGCCCGGCCCGACGAAGGGTGAACTCTGGGCGTCGCCGGAGTGACCCGCACCGGGGCCGTACCGCACGGGCCGCGCCACGCCGCGGGGCGCGCTCGTGGCCGTGCCCACGCACACGGACTGCCGTATCCCGGAAGCACACCGACGGCGGCCTTGACCTCAACTTTGATTGAGGTCCTACGGTCCAGGACATGGACTACTCACATGACGACGCCGGACTCGCACGCCAGCCCATCGGCTACTGGAGCTGGGCGGCCCACGACGCGACCGTGACCCACATCCGGGCCGCACTGGCCGAACACGGCCTGACCCAGCCCCCCTGGTGGGTCCTCAACCAGCTCACCGAAGCGGACGAGCACGGCCGCCCGCGCGCCGAGGTGGTCGCGATGCTCCGCGGCTATCTGAACGTCGGCGACTCGCTCGAACCCGAGATCGACACCCTCATCGTGCAAGGCCTCGTCACCCAGGACCCCACCACCCGCCTGCGGCTCACCCCCGAAGGACACGCGCTGCGCGCCAAGGCCGCCGAACGGGTCAGCAGGGCGAGTGCGGAGATCCACGCGGGGATCCCGGACGAGGAGTTCGTCGCCGCCCTCAAGGTCCTCCAGCGGATGATCCACAACGTGGGCGGCAAGGCCTGGCACCACTGACCACCGCCACGCTCACACGCTGCTGAAGGACAGCTTCGCCGCGAACCCGAGGAACAGCACACCCGCCGCCGAAGTGGCCCCCGCCGACAGCCGCTTGCGGCGGCGGAAGACGGCGGCCAGCCGGGTGCCGCCGAATATGAGCGCCGAGAGGTAGAGGAAGCTGCCGAGCTGCAACAGCGTGCCCAGCAGCAGGAAGGAGAGTCCCGGATAGGCGTAGCCCGGATCCACGAACTGCACGAAGAAGGAGATGAGGAACAGGATCAGCTTGGGATTGAGCAGGCTCACCACGAGCGCACGACGGTAGGGATGCTCCGCCTCCTTCGCGGGCGCCCCGTCCTCCACCGCCAGTTCGGCCATGTGCTGCTGCCGCTCGCGCCACATCGACACGGCCGTCCGCATCATCCCGATCGCCATCCAGGTCAGATAGCCCGCGCCGGCGAACTTGACGACCGCGAAGAGCAGGGGCGTCGTCTGCAGCAGGGAGGCGGCGCCCAGTGCGGCCAGCGTCATCAGGATCGCGTCCCCGGTCCAGACCCCGGCAGCAGCCACATAGCCGGTGCGCACCCCACGTCTGGCGGCGACGGAGAGCACGTACAGCGAGTTCGGCCCCGGCAGGAGAATGATCAGCACCAGGCCGGCGAGATAGGTCGGAAGATCGGTGACACCCAGCATGAACGGAGTCTCGCACGCGGGTACGACACTGCGTCCGGGCGTCCGGAATGCGGCCGGTCAGTCCTCGTCGCCGTTGAGCAGCCGGTCCACGGAGAGCTCCATCTCCACCCCGACCACGTCCGGCACGGTGAAGGACATGCCCCGCTTGTGGGGCGTCCGGGTCCTGTACTCGCCGCCGCGCGGGTCGGTGCAGACCAGCACCTGGTCGTGCTTGCGGTCGGCCACCACATAGACCGGGATCCCGGCCTGGGCGTAGCCCTCGACCTTGGGGCCGAGGTCGTCCGCCCAGTCGGTCGAGGTGACCTCCAGGACCATGCGGAAGACGTGCGGGGCGTAGCAGTTCTTCATGACATGAGCGTCGCGGATGTCTGCCTCGACGACTGACAGATCGGGAATCGCGTAGTCGTCCGGGCCGGTGGGCAGCCAGATTCCGACCGCCTGGACCAGCCTCAGCCCGACTCCGCGCGCCCTGGCACCGAATTCCTCGCCGAGCCAGGACAACGCCAGCGCATGCGCAACGTCGGCCGGTGGTGTCACCGTGAGCCTCCCCTGGAGAATCTCCACGCGATGCCCGGGCAGCGAGCGTGCGGCCTGTTCGGCCGCCTCGCCGATCGTCAGCTCCGACTGCATCGTCACCAGCTCCTCGTGCTGTGTCACAGCCACGGCATCCTCCTTTCGGAGACCACCGTTCACGAGCCTATCCACGGGTGCGGCCGAACGGCGAGAGATCACCCGCGCGGGTGGCCGAGCCCCTCAGAACGCGTCGGCCGGGACGTACGCCCCCCACACCTCCCGAAGCGCGTTGCAGACCTCGCCCACCGTGGCCCGGGCCCTGAGCGCGTCCTTCATCGGGTGGAGCACGTTGTCCGTGCCTTCGGCCGCCTTCTTCAGCTCCGCCAGCGCCGCGTCCACCGCCCCCTGGTCGCGTTCGGCGCGGAGCTTCGCCAGGCGGGCCGCCTGCTGGGCCTCGATCGCCGGGTCGACGCGGAGCGGCTCGTACGGCTCCTCCTCGTCGAGCCGGAAACGGTTGACCCCGACGACGACGCGCTCGCCGCTGTCCGTCTCCTGGGCGATGCGGTACGCGCTGCGCTCGATCTCGCCCTTCTGGAAGCCGCGCTCGATGGCGTCGACCGCGCCGCCCATGTCCTCGACCTTGAGCATCAGCTCCAGCGCCGCCGCCTCGACGTCGTCGGTCATCCTCTCGACGACGTACGAACCGGCGAAGGGGTCCACCGTCGCCGTCACGTCCGTCTCGTACGCCAGGACCTGCTGGGTGCGCAGCGCCAGGCGGGCGGACTTGTCCGTCGGCAGGGCGATCGCCTCGTCGAAGGAGTTGGTGTGCAGCGACTGCGTGCCGCCGAGGACCGCGCCCAGGCCCTGCACCGCGACCCGGACCAGGTTGACCTCGGGCTGCTGTGCGGTGAGCTGGACGCCGGCGGTCTGGGTGTGGAAGCGCAGCATCAGCGACTTGGGGTCCTTCGCGCCGAACTCCTCCCGCATCACCCTCGCCCAGATCCGGCGTGCGGCACGGAATTTGGCGACCTCCTCGAGAATCGTCGTACGGGCGACGAAGAAGAAGGAGAGCCGGGGCGCGAAGTCGTCCACGTCCATGCCGGCCGCGACGGCGGTACGGACGTACTCGATGCCGTCCGCGAGGGTGAACGCGATCTCCTGCGCGGGCGAGGCCCCCGCCTCCGCCATGTGGTAGCCGGAGATCGAGATCGTGTTCCACTTCGGGATCTCGGCCTTGCAGTACTTGAAGATGTCGGCGATCAGCCGCAGCGAGGGCTTCGGCGGGAAGATGTACGTGCCCCTGGCGATGTACTCCTTCAGCACGTCGTTCTGGATCGTGCCGGTCAGCTTGTCCGCCGCCACGCCCTGCTCCTCCGCGACCAGTTGGTAGAGCAGGAGCAGGAGCGCGGCCGGGGCGTTGATGGTCATCGAGGTGGAGACCTGGTCCAGCGGGATCCCGCCGAACAGGACGCGCATGTCGTCGACCGAGTCGATCGCCACGCCGACCTTGCCGACCTCACCCGAGGCGATGGGGGCGTCCGAGTCGTGTCCCATCTGGGTGGGCAGGTCGAAGGCGACGGACAGGCCCGTCGTCCCGTTGGCGATCAACTGCTTGTAGCGGGCGTTGGACTCGGTGGCGGTGCCGAAACCCGCGTACTGCCGCATCGTCCACGGCCGGCCCGTGTACATCGTGGGGTAGACACCGCGTGTGAAGGGGAAGGCACCCGGGGCGCCCAGCTTCTCCTCGGCCCGCCAGCCGTCGAGCGCCTCCGGCCCGTACACCGGCTCGATGGGCAGTCCCGACTCGGACTCACGCGTCATGTGCTGTGCCTCCCGCTCACGTTGCTTGTCGGTGACGAACCGCGCGACGCACTCCGTCCGCGTCGTCCCACGGTCTCCGGGAGGCCTCTGCCGCTGACCCTGCCCACAGCGCCTGCCCGAAGGTCTGGACGCATGTCTCCCATGATGCGCAGGATTCGGCAACCGGGCAGGACGGGAATCCGTCTCATGAGATGTCCGTGCCACGCGACGGGTCACGCGGGACCGGGCGGCGACGGACCCGACCAGGGGGCAGAGATGAGACGCGGACTGACGAACAGTGACGCGCGCGGAGTGCGCACGGCGGCCGCGGCAGCCGTCGGCGTGGTCGCGCTCGTCACCCTGACCGCGGGCTGCAAGGTCGAGACGGTGGGGGCCGCCGAACCCACCGCCCTCCCGGTGCAGGCACCGACGCGCCCCACGGACGACGCGAAGCCGGGCGGCGGGGCAAGCCCTTCGGCCGCTCCCCAGGCCACCCCCTCGCCCACTGCCTCACGGACACCGAGCGCACGGCCCTCCCCGCGGCCCAGCACCCTGATGTCCGTCGGCGACCGGAGCGAGCGCGTGAGGGAACTCCAGGCCCGGCTGCGCCAGATCGGCCACTTCGACCGCAGCCCCACCGGGTACTACGGCTCGGCGACCGTCGCGTCCGTGCGGTCCTTCCAGGACAAGCGGGGCCTGGAGCGTACGGGCAGGACCGACACCGTCACCTGGGACAGGCTGCTCGCGATGACGCGGGAGCCGTCACCGGAGGAGCTCGACCCGCCCACCGCCGAGCCGGAGGCGGTGAAGCCCGACGCCCGCTGCATGGAGGGCCGGGTCCTGTGCATCAGCAAGAACAGCCGCACGCTCGCCTGGATGATCGACGGCAGGGTCGTCTCGTCGATGGACGTGCGGTTCGGCTCCCAGTACACGCCCACCCGTGAGGGCGCCTTCTCGGTGTACTGGAAGTCCCGCCATCACGTGTCGACGCTCTACGACTCCCCGATGCCGTACGCCATGTTCTTCAGCGGTGGCCAGGCGGTGCACTACTCGTCGGACTTCGCGGCACGCGGCTACAACGGTGCCTCGCACGGCTGTGTGAACGTACGGGACGAGGGGAAGATCGCGTCGCTCTACGCCCAGGTGCGGAACGGCGACAAGGTCGTCATCTACTGGTGAAGGGCTCAGGAGGTTCGGGGGCGCGGGCGGGACCGGGGGAACGTGTCCCGCCCGCGCCGAGTGCGCCGAGCCGAAGGTACGGGGGGAACCCCGGCTCGTTGCGCGGCCGATGACCAGTCGGCACTCACTACTGCGCCGGGCTGCCGAAGAACGTTACAGCTGGAGCGTCTGCGCAGGTCAGCGCGTTGCCGGGAGGAGCATCGACAGTGAACTCGCCGTAGGGCCGGCCGTCGGCCGCGCATCGGGTCCGTCCTGCGGCGCGTCATCCGCGTGACCTTCGGCGGACTGCGTACGGAAGGTGATCGAGGGGAGCGAGCCCTCACCGTCCCCGCCCTTGCCCCCGCCGCTGTTCTTGTCGTCGCCCTGGCCGTCCTCGTCCGCCCCGCTCCCGCCGTCACGGTCGGCCGGGTTCAGGAGACGGTCGCAGAAGCGGTCCAGGTTGCGTTCGCCGTCGGCCAGCCGGAGGAGCCGTCGCTCGTCCTCCGGGCTCAGGGCGTCCTCCCGGTAGTCGCGGCAGGCCTTGACCGACTTCTTGTACACCTCGGCCGGGGACCTGTCCCCGGGCACCTCGCGTCCGTCCGTGCCGTCCTGGGTGCCGCCGGTGGTTCCGCTGTCCCGGCCGGTGTCCTCGCGGTCCGGGGTGCCCCCGCCGTCCTGGCCTGCCGGCCCGTCGCCGCCGGCCGTCCCGCCCTCGGGCGCGTCCGGGGGCGCCGGCGGGCGGGGGGCACGGGGTGTCCCGGAGGGCAGTGGCGCCTGCTCCCGGGCGTCGGGCACCTCGGTCTCCAGTTCCTCGGGGGACGCGGCCGCGGAGACGGACGTGGCCGGAACCGGTGAGCCGTGGCCGCCGAAGGGTGCGGGAAGCATGCCCGTCCCCGCGGCGACCGCCACACCGCCCAGCGCGCACCCCGCGAGCGAGACGGCGAGGCCGTAGCGCACCGGGCGGGACCAGCGCGGCCGCCGGCGCGGAGCTGCGGGCCCCGTCCCGATCCGTACGGTGTGCAGCGCGTCCTGCCCCGCCAGGCCGGCGGGACCCGCCTCGCCGGCCATCCGCTTCCCGCCCCCGGACGCCTCTCGGAAGGCTGCCAGCACGGCGGCCTCGCCGGGCAGCTCGCCGCCGGGCGGGCCGGGGATCCGCAGCGCGCCCAGGGCGGCCTCCAGCCGCCGGGCCTCGGTCCTCGCGTGATCGCCGACGGGCTCGACGGGCTCGCCACGGAGCAACATCTCCGCCGCGTCCGCGTCAAGCCACTCGTACTGCTCGTCGGCCATCACATGTCCCTCTGCGTCCACGGACTCGAATGCGTCACACCGGCGGGCGCCACCGAACCCTGGCGGCCGGGGCGTTGCGCGGGTACGGCGCCGAGTTCCGCGCCGGCCGCCGGAATTCCGTCCTCCGGGCCGCCGTCGGCGCCGACCAGCTCAGCCAGCCGCTTCAGTCCTCGGTGAGCCGCGGTGCGCACCGCGCCGGGGCGCTTGCCCAGCGTCCGGGCCGCGCTCTTCGCGTCGAGACCGACGACCACCCGGAGCACGACCGCCTCGGCCTGGTCCTGGGGCAGCTGTGCGATGAGGGACATCGTGCGTCCGGTGGCCAGCGCCTCCAGCGCCTCGCCCGCCGTGTCGGACTCGGCCGGCTCGCCTGCCAGCTCGCTCTCGTCCCCGCCGATCGCCGGGCGCCTGCCCCGCATCCGTATGTGATCGAGCGAGCGGTTCCGCGCTATCCGGGCCGCCCAGCCGCGGAACCGGTCGGCGTCCCCGCTGAAGCGGTCGAGGTCGCGCGCTATCTGCAGCCAGGACTCGGACGCCACGTCCTCGGCGTCCGGCTCACCGACCAGAGTCCGTATGTAGCCCAGCAGCCGTGGGTGCACAGCGCGGTACACAGTACGGAAGGCGTCCTCGTCCCCGTCCTGTGCCGCGAGCACCGCGGCGGTCAGCTCCGCGTCGTCCCCCAGCACTCCCTCAACCCGCCCTGCTGATTCGAATCGTAGCTGGTCACCACTACTGCGCCACCCTGCGTGACTCAGCACGCTACGTGGTCGGACGGTGCCCCGTCCATGACTTGTACAACCTGCAACCGTCTCCTGACCCGGTGCGGTGTGACAGAAAACGCACCCGTGGCGCTGAGATGAGTACGGGGTCGCCCTGCGGCCCTGTGGAAGACGGCCGGGGCCTCTCCTGTGGGGGGTGGCGGCCCCGGTCGTCGTCCTCTCCCCCTCGTGGCGTCACTTCAGGGTCGCGCCGCCCGCCCGCGGGCCCGGCGGGAGACCACCGCGCGCAGTACTCTCCGGCCCTCGGTCGACAGATCCAGGACCCGGCGCAGGCCCGTGCCGGCGCCGGCCGTCCCGGCCGTCTCCGCGAGACCCTCCAGGATCTGGGTCTGGCGGCGGAGTTCTCCCGCGGCGAGCGGACCGCTGTCCGCGGCCGCCCCGGCCCGGCCGTGCCCGGACGTCCCCGGGCCGGCGCCGGCCGGGACGTCGAACTCCCGGTGGACGTCCAGCGCGAGGAGCGAGCAGGCGTCCGCCCACGCGCGCAGCGCTCCCGCGTCGAAGTCCCGGGGCGCTCCACCGAGCAGCGTCCGGACGCGGGCCGCCGTGTCGTCGCTCCCCGCCGCGCTCTCCAGCGCCGCGTGCGCGGCGTCGAGCCGGGTGGCCCATTCCGCCCCGCTCTCGCAGGCCGCCCAGAGCGGGCGCAGCGGCTCCGGATCGCCGCCGTCCTCCGGCGGCGGAAGACAGCGGTCCAGACAGGCGACCCCGCTCGCCGCCAGGCCTCGCTCGTCGGCACGAGCGAGCAGTTCGAGCAGACTCATCGGCGCCTCCCCCATCGGTCCATCGGTCCCGGGGAGCTCACCGCTTCCCGTTACCGCATACAGCGCCAGATGGCTGAAAAGCGTCACTCTCCCGACACGAGAGATCACAGCAGAGCTCAGTCGGACTGACTTTCGATGCCCAGACAGTCCAGGAAAGCGAAGAAAAGCTGGTCTGCGGACCACTCGGGCTGTCCGATACGCAACAGTTCGAGCAGAGGGCCTTCGAGGACGGCCCGGCCGGTTTCGGCCGCCCACAGCACGGCCCGGGCCGCCGCGTCCTCGGGTGGCAGGAAAAGGTCCTCCAGCGTCATGCCGTCCGGGCCGAGGTGCTCGGCCATCGGCTCCCTGCCGAGGCAGGCGTACCAGGACCCGCTGTACGGCGCGGCCGCCTCGACGGCGACGCAGACACCGTCCATGAGGGACCCGAGGAGGACCGGTGCCCGCGCCGCGTCGGCGAGGGCGGTCATGCTGCCGAGCGGGGGCTCCGTGGGGTGGGACCAGACCTGCCAGCCGTCAGCCCGGTACTCCCGCAGCGTCAGACGCTCACGCGCGTCCCGCAGCGCGGGGTGGCCGATGAGCGGCTCACCGCTGCGGCCCACCAGATAGCAGCCCCAGAAACCCACGTCGCGCTCCCCCCGCGGTCCGGGCTGCCATTCTTCCCACCCGGCGCCACGGGGAAGCGCGAAAACGGGTCAACTCAGACGGCCGCCGGACCGGTCGGCGACGGGGTGGAGAGCGGGGCCGGGCCGAGGGCCGCGCGCTCGCCCTGCACCCGGGTCAGCCTGCGCACGAGGATCAGTCCGACGAGTCGACCTCGTCCGCCAGCGCGGTGAACTGCGCCCAGGTCAGCTTCGGCTCCCGCGGGTCCCACAGCTTCTGGGAGACCGCGTTGAGCGGCATCCGGATGCCCTCCGCCACCTGCGCCTGCGTCTGCGCGTCCGGGAGGTCGCCCCAGACCGCGAACCGGCCGCCCAGGATCTGCTTCGAGTAGCGCTCGGCCACCGGCTCGGTACCGCGCAGGACGAAGGGGGTCCACTGCTCGTAGATCCGCTCGCCGGTCGGGTACGTGAAGTCGTTGGGCTGGCCGAGCACGTAGTAGAGGTACTCGTCGTTGAGGTTGATCACCTTGCGGCCCTCGGCCAGGTAGTCCTGGGGCGGCCGGGCACCGATCTCCTTGCCGGTCCAGTACTCGACCTCGATGCCCTTGTCGGCGGTGACCTTCCCGCCGCTGAAGAAGCCGTCGTTCCACGCCTTGGGGATCTTCTCCGCCTTGCGGATGACGGCGGCACGGTCGTTCAGCCAGCCCTCCGTCAGGTCCTGGACGGTGGCGTCGTCGCCGTACTTCTCCCGCGCGGCGGCGGCCAGCTGCGGGTAGGAGGCCGCCGGATCGCTCACCGTGAGCGCCTGGTACTCGTCCGCGCCGACGTGGAACCAGTCGCCGGGGAAGAGCTCCGCGTACTCGTTGAGCAGGTCGTCCACGATCCGCGCCGAGCCGGCCTTCGAGATGTCGATGGCACCCTGCCGCGCGACGCCCTGCGTGTTGCGCAGCTGGAGATCGGGGTGGGCGCGCATGACGGCACCCAGGTGTCCCGGGGAGTCGATCTCGCCGACGACGGTGATGTGGAGGCTCCGGGCGAGCTTCACGATCCGGCGCACCTCGGCCTTGGTGAGGTGGTCCTCGGAGACCACCTCGGGGTGTGTGTCGGATTCGATCCGGAAGGCCTGGTCGTCGGAGAAGTGGAGGCCGAGCTGGTTGAGCTTGAGGTCGGCCATCTCGCGCAGCCTGTCCTCGATCCAGTCCGCCGAGTAGTGCTTGCGGGCTATGTCGAGGTTGAGCCCGCGCTGCGGCCTGTCGGGAGTGTCGCTGACCACGCCCTCGGGCACGGTGCTGTCGGCGGCCAGGGACTGCTTGAGGGTGCGGGTCCCGTAGAAGACGCCCGCCTCACCCGGACCGCTGATGACGACCCGGTCGTCCGAGGTCTTCAGGGTGTACGACTCCGGGTCGCCCTTGCCCGAGGACGCGAGCGCCAGCTCGACGTCACCGGGCCGGGCCGGCTTCTCCCCCCGGTAGCCGATCCCCAGCTCCCCGGCGAGCAGCTTCGCCTCGTCGGTGAGCTGCGGGTCGGCCGCGACGACCGTGCTGCCCCCGGCGGGTTTCCAGCCGGGCCCGCGGGCGGCCGTGTGCTCCCGGACCGCGGGTACCGTCCGCGGCGTCGTGGAGAGCGGGTAGCTCCGGGTGGGCGACGGTGAGGCGGACGTGCGGGACGAGGCCGACGCTCCGCTCCGGGTGCCGGGACCCGAGTCCTCGGGCCAGACGACGACGGTGAGGGTGACGGCTGCTGCCACCGCGACGGCGGCGCCGGCCACCAGGGGTGCACGTGAGGGCGACATCGGTCAGAAACCTCCGGATTGGGGGAGAAACAGGTCGAAGAAGAATGAGAAAGCCGGGCATTTCCCCCACTGATTCGTCCATCCAGTGTTGCGGAACTCTCCCGTCCGGGTGAACTTCTCGCATCATCCGGTCACACGTCGCCCGGTCTCGTTAGCGTGACAGCACACAGGAATCAGTCCTCACTCCCACCCCCGCGCAACCTCGTCGCTCTCCGGCCCCTCTCCCGGGTCACAGATGTCATTCATTCGAGGAGTTCCGCTGTCCAGGTCCAGCGAGTCCCACGCCGACCTGCCGAACCCACCGCAGCAGGCCGGGCGGACGGCCGTTCCCGTCCAGCACCGGGGTCCGGCCCCGGCCCTGCGGGAGGCTCCGGCGGAGGCCCCCGTTCCGCAACCAGTGTCGGTGAGTACCCGCCCGAGTGCCCACTCGAGTGGGCTCGGCCGCTTCAACGCCTGGTCGCGCGACCAGGCCGAGGCCGCCCTGCTGGAGTGCTGCGGCAGCACCCGCTGGGCCCAACGGCTGGCCGCCCACCGCCCCTACCCGGACGTGGACACACTGATCGCCGCGTCCGACGAGGCGGGGTACGACCTCGCGCCGGCCGACATCTCCGAGGCGCTCACCACGGAGAGCGCCCCGTGCCTGCACCATGACGCACCCCGCGCGGCCCACCTGGCCCTGCGCGCCGCGCACGCCGCGTACGAGAGCCGGTTCGGCCATGTCTTCGTGATCTGTCTCGACGGCCTGCGCCCCTCCCAGCACGTCGACCAGGTGCTGGCCGCCATCCGCACCCGCCTGGCGCACGATCCGGACGAGGAGCGCGCGCTGACCGCCGAGGAGATGCGGCGACTCGCCCGGGGACGCATCATCGAGCTGATGACGGAGGCGGGCCGTGCGCCCGGCCCGTTCCCCCAGGCGGCATATGCCCCCCGATAGCCCGTCCGTGCCTGTTTGACTGCCGCTTTGATCACACCGGAGGCCCCGCCTCCGTGGAACCGACAAAGCGTCGCTACGATGGCCAGGGCCGGTGGACCGTACCCGGCCGGGTCAGACCGACAGTCAAGCCGGCCGACCCCAATCCCCGCTCCCGGAGGGTTCTTCCGTGCCGGCTGGAACGCTGTACCGCGGCCGGGAAGGCATGTGGTCCTGGGTGGCTCATCGAGTCACCGGTGTCCTCATTTTCTTCTTCCTGTTCGTGCACGTCCTGGACACCGCCCTCGTGCGTGTCTCCCCCGAGGCGTACGACGACGTCGTGGCCACCTACAAGACCCCGCTCGTCGCGCTGCTCGAGTACGGCCTGGTGGCCGCAATCCTCTTCCACGCGCTGAACGGTCTCCGCATCGTCGCCGTGGACTTCTGGGCCAAGGGCCCGCGCTACCAGAAGCAGATGCTCTGGACCGTCCTGGGTATCTGGATCGTGCTGATGGTCGGGGCCCTGTACCCCGTCCTCGGTCACGCCGTACGCGAAGTCTTCGGGAGCTGACGCCGATGTCCACCGAGACACCTTCTTCCGCGATCGGCGACGTCGAGGGCGTAAGCCTCTACGACGTCGACAACCCGGCGCCGGTCATCGAGCCCCCGCGCAAGCGCACGGGCAAGACCCCCAAGGGTTCGCGCACCAACTTCGAGATGTACGCCTGGCTCTTCATGCGCCTGTCGGGCATCGTGCTGGTCGTCCTCGTCATCGGCCACCTGCTGATCCAGCTGGTGCTCGACGGCGGCGTGTCCAAGATCGGCTTCGCCTTCGTCGCAGGCCGCTGGGCCTCGCCGTTCTGGCAGATCTGGGACCTGGCGATGCTGTGGCTCGCCATGCTGCACGGCGCCAACGGCCTCCGTACGGTCATCAACGACTACGCCGAACGGGACAACACCCGCTTCTGGCTGAAGATGCTCCTGTACACCGCCACGGTGTTCACCGTCCTGCTGGGCACGCTGGTGATCTTCACCTTCGACCCGAACATCCGCTAGGCGCCGGGACAGAGGGACCAGAGGAAAACCATGCAGATCCACAAGTACGACACCGTCATCGTCGGCGCCGGCGGCGCCGGCATGCGCGCGGCCATCGAGTCGACCAAGCGCAGCCGCACCGCCGTGCTGACGAAGCTCTACCCCACCCGCTCCCACACGGGCGCCGCGCAGGGCGGCATGGCCGCCGCGCTGGCCAACGTGGAGGAGGACAACTGGGAGTGGCACACCTTCGACACGATCAAGGGCGGCGACTACCTGGTCGACCAGGACGCCGCCGAGATCCTCGCGAAGGAGGCCATCGACGCCGTCCTCGACCTCGAGAAGATGGGCCTGCCGTTCAACCGCACGCCCGAGGGCCGCATCGACCAGCGCCGCTTCGGTGGTCACACCCGTAGCCACGGCGAGGCCCCGGTCCGCCGCTCCTGCTACGCCTCGGACCGCACCGGCCACATGATCCTCCAGACGCTGTACCAGAACTGCGTCAAGGAGGGCGTGGAGTTCTTCAACGAGTTCTACGTCCTGGACCTCCTGCTCCAGGAGGTCGACGGCGTCAAGAAGTCCGCGGGCGTCGTCGCCTACGAGCTGGCGACCGGCGAGATCCACGTCTTCCAGGCGAAGTCGATCATCTTCGCCTCCGGCGGCACCGGCAAGTTCTTCAAGGTGACGTCCAACGCCCACACCCTGACCGGTGACGGCCAGGCCGCCGCGTACCGCCGCGGTCTGCCGCTGGAGGACATGGAGTTCTTCCAGTTCCACCCGACGGGCATCTGGCGCATGGGCATCCTGCTGACGGAGGGCGCCCGTGGTGAGGGCGGCATCCTCCGCAACAAGGACGGCGAGCGCTTCATGGAGAAGTACGCGCCGGTCATGAAGGACCTCGCGTCCCGTGACGTCGTGTCCCGCTCCATCTACACGGAGATCCGTGAGGGCCGCGGCTGCGGTCCCGAGGGCGACCACGTCTACCTCGACCTCACGCACCTCCCGCCGGAGCAGCTGGACGCGAAGCTTCCGGACATCACCGAGTTCGCGCGCACGTACCTCGGCATCGAGCCCTACACGGACCCGATCCCGATCCAGCCGACCGCGCACTACGCCATGGGCGGCATCCCGACCAACGTCGAGGGCGAGGTGCTGGCCGACAACACCACCGTCGTGCCGGGCCTGTACGCCGCCGGCGAGGTCGCCTGTGTCTCCGTGCACGGCGCCAACCGCCTGGGTACCAACTCACTGCTCGACATCAACGTCTTCGGGCGCCGCTCGGGCATCGCCGCCGCCGAGTACTCCGCGAAGAACGACTTCGTCGAGCTTCCCGAGAACCCGGCACAGCTGGTCCAGGACCAGGTCGAGCGGCTGCGCAACTCGACGGGCACCGAGCGTGTGCACGCGCTCCGCACGGAGCTGCAGGAGTGCATGGACGCCAACGTGATGGTGTTCCGCACCGAGCAGACCATCAAGACGGCGGTCGAAAAGATCGCCGAACTGCGGGCGCGCTACCTCAACGTGTCCATCCAGGACAAGGGCAAGCGGTTCAACACCGACCTGCTGGAGGCCATCGAGCTGGGCAACCTGCTCGACCTGGCCGAGGTCATGGCGACCTCCGCGCTGGCCCGCAAGGAGTCCCGCGGCGGTCACTACCGCGAGGACTTCCCGAACCGCGACGACGTCAACTTCATGCGCCACACCATGGCGTACCGCGAGGTCGCGGACGACGGCACCGAGTCGATCAGGCTCGACTACAAGCCGGTCGTCACGACCCGCTACCAGCCGATGGAGCGTAAGTACTGATGGCTACCCCGACCCTGGACAAGACCGACAAGGCCGAGGCGGGCTTCGCCGACACCCCGTACATCACGGCCACGTTCCGGATCCGCCGGTTCAACCCCGAGGTCTCCGACGAGGTCCAGTGGCAGGACTTCCAGATCTCGATCGACCCGAAGGAGCGTGTGCTCGACGCCCTTCACAAGATCAAGTGGGAGCAGGACGGCACCCTGACGTTCCGGCGTTCCTGCGCGCACGGCATCTGCGGTTCCGACGCGATGCGGATCAACGGCAAGAACAGGCTCGCCTGCAAGACGCTGATCAAGGACATCAACCCGGACAAGCCGATCACGGTCGAGGCCATCAAGGGCCTCACGGTCCTCAAGGACCTCGTGGTCGACATGGACCCGTTCTTCCAGGCCTACCGCGACGTGATGCCCTTCCTCGTCACCAAGGGCAACGAGCCGACGCGTGAGCGCCTGCAGTCCGCCGAGGACCGCGAGCGCTTCGACGACACCACCAAGTGCATCCTGTGCGCCGCGTGCACGTCCTCGTGCCCGGTGTTCTGGAACGACGGCCAGTACTTCGGCCCGGCGGCCATCGTCAACGCGCACCGCTTCATCTTCGACTCGCGTGACGAGGCCGGCGAGCAGCGGCTGGAGATCCTCAACGACCGTGACGGTGTGTGGCGTTGCCGCACGACGTTCAACTGCACGGACGCCTGCCCGCGTGGCATCGAGGTCACCAAGGCGATCCAGGAAGTGAAGCGCGCACTCATCACCCGCCGCTTCTGACCCAGGCGTTGCCTCAGGAGGCCCCGTTCGCCGCACCGACCGTGCGGGGAACGGGGCCTCTTGGTGCGTCGGGCGGTCAGGAACGGTACGGTCGTGCGGAGCCGCTGACCGGCTCGCCTCTCCCGGCGCACGGCACGGGAGCACATGGCTTGATGGAGAACGGGGAACGTCATGAGCGATCCGAATCCGTACGCGGACGACTCATACAAGTGGGGCCCGCCCCAGCCGCAGGGTAATCCGCCCACGATGCCGGACGGCCAGGGATACGGCTATCCGGCGCCGGGCGGCACTCCGGCGTACGGCTACCCGCAGCCGCTGCCCGAGTCCGCGGCGCAGCCCGTCCCCGGTTACGGCTATCCGGGCGCCGGTCAGCCGACCGAGCCCGGCTTCAACCTCCCGGTGCAGCAGGGCGGCGGCGTGCCGATGCTCTCGCTGGGTGACATCACGGTGATGAACGACGGCATCGTGACCCCGTCCGGGACCCTGCCGCTCAAGGGCGCGGTGTGGACGGCGACCGACATGTCGCGCACGGAGGAGAAGATCCCCACCGTGGGCATCGTGCTGGCGATCGTGTTCGCGCTGTTCTGCCTCATCGGCCTGCTGTTCCTCCTGATGAAGGAGAAGCGCACGACCGGCTTCGTGCAGATCACGGTCACCAGCGGCGGCCGGCACCACCAGACGATGATCCCCGCGACGGGGCCCGAGACCTTCCAGTGGGTCATGTCCCAGGTCAACACCGCGCGTTCGATGAGCGCCTGAGACCGGGCCGAATGGCCCGCTTCCACCACACCGTCGTGGTCACGGCCCTGGACCGCGCCTCGTTCGACGACTGCGCCGCGCTCATGCTGGACGTCGTCGAGGCCACCCGGACGGACCGGGAGGGTGCCCCGCTGGAGGCCGGTGAGAAGGTGCCGGGTGTGAGGCTGGTGAGAGGCCGTCACCTGCGCGCCGGAGCGCGGTGCACGGTCACCTCCGCCCCCTCCCCTGCCGCACCGCGCAGCGCTCCCGGCGCCCCGCCGGCGACGACGGCCGTACGCATACGGGAGTGGCGCCGCTCCACCGGGATCTCCGTGGAGCAGCTCCTCTTCCGGATCCCTCTCCGACGGGGCTTCCGCTCGGGAGCGGACGAGGCTGCCGCGTGGTGGAACACGACGCTCGGCAAGGACCTCCCGTCCCCCGACGCACTGCGGGCGGAGTTCGTCGAGGCCATGACCTCGAAGGATCCGGCGTACGAGGCTCCCGGATAGCCTGGGAGCGTGGCCAAGGAAGAGAAGCCGGCGAAGGCACCGAAGAGCGAGCAGACCCGCACCCTGATCCTGGAGACCGCGCTCCGGCTCTTCGAGGAGCGCGGCTACGACCGGACGACGATGCGGGCCATCGCCCAGGAGGCAGGGGTCTCCGTCGGGAACGCGTACTACTACTTCTCGTCCAAGGAGCACCTGGTCCAGGGCTTCTACGACCGGCTCGCCGCCGAGCACGAGGTGGCGGTACAACCCGTGCTGGCCGGGGACGAGGACCTCGCCGTACGCATCCGGGGAGTGCTGCTGAGCTGGCTGGACGTGGCCGGCCAGTACCACCGCTTCGCCGCGCAGTTCTTCAAGAACGCCGCCGACCCGGACAGTCCGCTCTCCCCCTTCTCGCAGGATTCTGCCGCGGCCCGCGAGGCGGTCATCTCGGTGCACGAACGCTGCCTGGCGGGCTCCTCGACCAAAGCCGACCCCGAACTCGCCCGACTGCTGCCGCAGTTGATGTGGCTGATGCAGATGGGCCTGGTGCTGTTCTGGGTCTACGACCGGTCCGAGGGCACGGAACGCAGCCGCCGGCTCGTCGAGCGCACCGCGCCGATCGCCGCCCGGGCGATCGCGCTCTCCCGTTTCCGGGTGCTGCGACCGCTCGTGCGGCAGGTCCACGACGTGCTGGTGGAGTTCATGCCCGGGGCGTCCTCGCGGGGCGCACGGGACGGCGGAGCCGGCTGACTTCAGGCCTGCGGGGAAGCGAGTTCCACCACGGTGATGTCGGAGGGGGCGCCGACGCGCACGGGCGGTCCCCAGGCACCCGCACCGCGCGATACGTACAGCTGGGTGTCGCCGTAGCGTTCGAGCCCGGCGACGGTCGGATTGGCGAGTCCCGCCAGCATGTTCCCGGGCCAGAGCTGGCCTCCGTGGGTGTGGCCGGAGAGCTGGAGACCGACGCCGTACTCGACGGCGTCATCGATGACGACGGGCTGGTGCGCGAGGAGGACGGAGGCGCGGCTGCGGTCCCGGTCGCCGAGCGCTCGGGCGAAGTCGGGCCCTTGGCCCTCGCTCTCGCCCGCGACGTCGTTCACTCCGGCGAGATCGAAGCCGGCGATCTCCACGCGGGCGTTCTCCAGCGGGTGCAGACCCAGCTCGCGCACGTGGTCGACCCATTCGGCGGCGCCGGAGAAGTACTCGTGGTTGCCGGTGACGAAGTAGCTGCCGTGGCGTGCCTCCAGCCCGGCGAGCGGCTCTGCCGCGGTACCGAGATCGGCGACGGTTCCGTCGACGAGGTCCCCGACGACGGCGACCAGGTCGGGCCGGGTCGCGTTGATCGTGTCCACGATGCGGCGGGTGTGCGCGCTGCCGAGGATGGGGCCGAGGTGGATGTCGCTGACCACGGCGATCCGGAAGCCGTGGGCGGAGCGCGGCAGCCTGGCGAGCGGCACGGTGACCCGCTTCACCTTGGGGCCGCGCAGCACCCCGTAGGTGCCGTAGCCGACCGTACCGAGCCCCGCGAGAGCAGCCGCTCCGCCGACGGCGCGGGCGACGAACAGCCGCCGCGAGGGGTCGGCGACGGGCGGGGCGGCGGTCTCGGCGGCCGGCGCGAGTTCCGTACGGGTGCTGCCCGTCGCGGAGCCGGGTCCCGTGGCCGTGGCGGTTGCCCGCTCCGCCTGCCGGGGGGTGGAGGCGGGGGCCTGGTCCGTCTGGTCCTCCGCCGCCAGGGGCGTCCGGCCGGTGCGTGCGTCGGCCTTCCCGGTGGCCTGGTCCGCAGGTCCGGCGCCGGCTGTTCCGGCCCGGCGCGCGAGCAGGCGGCGCAGCAGGGGGCGGGCGGCCTCTCCCACCAGCAGAGCCAGCGTCAGGTAGAGCAGGACCGCCAGCCACAGGTAACCCGGCCAGGCCAGCACCTGCTGCAGCCAGAAGGGGAACCCGGCACGGCTGGAGACGAAGGCACCGACGGTGAGCAGCGGCAGCACGAAGGCCGCGACGGTGCCCGCCCGGCGCGCGACACCGCCCTTCTCCGTGGTGTCACCGATCAGCCGGCGCCACACATATCTGTGCACACCCGCGAGCAGCGCGAAGACCGCGACCGCCACAAGTACGAAGACCACAACCACGTACGCTCCCCCGCTGAAACGATCCTGTCCGGATGACGAGCCGTGCCCGTTCCGTCATGTGCTCTCACGACGCGAAGCCCTGACACCACGGAACCCGATGACCCCCACAGCCGTCCCCAGAAGAAACGAGGTGATGGCGAGCGCGAGATGGACCCAGAAGTACGCAGTCGGGTCACCCGCGTCGTCGAACGCGAGTCCGCTGCCGTCCTTCCAGAGATTCTTCACAAAGGTGACCCAGATGACCCAGCTCCACGCTCCGAAGACGAGCAGGAACCAGGAGACGGGGCGGCTGAGCTTCATGGAATCAGTATCGCCGCCGCGCTCCCGACCGATCGCCCGGGGTGGGCTGTCCCGGCGGTATGTCCGGCGGGTCAGGCCATCCGGGTCCCCATCCTCAGCAACGCCCTGTACGTTTCCGACCGTGCCTGCTCTGAAAAAGACCGTAATGACGGTCCTCTCCGCCGCGTTGCTGTCCGTATGCGTCGTCAGTCCCGCAGGGGCGGCCGACAAGGACAAGACCGACGACAAACAGCCGAAGCCGACCGGTCCGATGTCGACCGTGGGAGGCGAGCGGCTGGGCGAGGTGGGCACCCAGGTCTCCCTGGGGCCCGGTGCCCCGGTCCTGCCGAAGGATCTCAGCGCGCGGTCGTGGATCGTGGCGGACGCGGAGAGCGGGGACGTCCTGGCGGCCCACAACGCCCACTGGCGGCTGCCTCCCGCATCCACCCTGAAGATGCTCTTCGCCGACACGGTCCTGCCCGCCCTGCAGCCGAAGTCCCTGACCCACCTGGTGACCGAGGACGAACTCTCCGGCATCGGCGAGGGAAGCAGCCTGGTGGGTGTCAAGGAAGACCACCTCTACACGGTCCACGACCTGTGGCTCGGTGTGTTCCTGCGCTCCGGCAACGACGCCGTGCACGTGCTCTCGGAGATGTACGGCGGCGTCCCCGCGACGGTCGCCGCGATGCAGCGTCACGCCGAGGAGCTCCAGGCCCTGGACACCAGGGTCGTCTCGCCCGACGGTTACGACGCCCCTGAGCAGGTCTCCAGCGCCTACGACCTGACGCTGTTCGCACGGAGCGGGATGCAGAAGGCGGACTTCCGTGAGTACGCCGCGACGGCGACGGCGGAGTTCCCGGGCGAGCAGAAGAAGGGCAAGAAGCGGAAGAGCTTCGAGATCCAGAACACCAACCGGCTGATCACCGGCGACATCGGGGTGGAGCCTTACAAGGGCATCGCGGGCGTCAAGAACGGCTACACCACGCACGCGGGCAACACCTTCACGGGCATCGCCGAACGCGACGGGAAGGTGCTGCTGGTGACGGTCATGAACCCCTCGTCCGACGAGAGCCACGCCGTCTACACGGAGGCCGCCGGCCTGCTCGACTGGGGCTTCTCCGCCAGCGGCAAGGTGACACCGGTGGGCGAGCTGGTACCCCCGAAGTCCGCCGTGGCGGCGAAGGGCTCCGAAGCCGCGACGGGCGCGGGCAAGGCCGAGGGGAAGGAACACGCGGCCGCGGCGGCCACGACGGCGGCCCCGGCCGGGTCCGGCGGGGTGTGGACCGCGCTGTCGGTCACCGGCGGGCTGCTGGCGGTCCTGGCCGCCGGTGTGTTCCTGGTCAACCGGCGCTGGCCGCTTCCCGACCTGGCGCGTCGCCTCCCCCGCCGCTGACGTCCGCGCCCTCCTCGCCCTTGACGCCGTCCTTGCTGGGCGTCGCCGTCCAGGCGGCGCAGACCAGCAGCAGCTTCGCGCTGAAGTTGATCCACAGGAGGAGCGCGATCGGCACGCCGAACGCGCCGTACATGCTCTTCGACGCGACATCCCGCATGTAGCTGCCGAGCAACAGCTTGAGCAGCTCGAAGCCGACCGCGCCGACCAGCCCGGCCACGACGAGGCGCCGGCGCGGCGGCTCGACCCCGGGCAGCAGGGTCAGCAGGTAGAGCAGGATCAGGAAGTCGGCGAGGACCGCCACGGCCACGGCGGCCAGCTGGAGCAGCACCCCGCCGAGGCCGTTCTCGGGGATGCCCAGGCGGTCGGCGGTCCAGCCGATGGCCGTGGAGGCGACCGTGGACACGGCGAGCGTCAGGAGGGCCGCTCCGCCGAGGCCCAGCAGCAGACCGGCGTCCTTGAGCTTGCGGACGACCGGATTGCCCTCGTCCACGTCGTCCTTCTCCCACACCGCGCGCAGGCAGTCCCGCATCGAGCCGACCCACCCGATGCCCGTGAGGAGCAGCAGCACGGCGGCGACGACTCCCACCGTGCCCGCATGGTCCACGAGGTTGTCGATGCCGAGCTGGTCCGAGATGCCGGGCACCTGGTCGGCGAGCTTCTCCTCGATCTTGTCGAGCTGTTCGGGGGAGAGCAGGGCGGCGCCGACCGCGGCGCCGACCGCGATCAGCGGGAAGAGCGCGAGGAAGCTGAGGAAGGTGATCGCCGCCGCGAGCCTGGTCCAGTGGACCCGGTCCAGCGTCTCGTAGGAGCGCCAGGCGTGCGTCTCCATCAGCCGCCCGACGAGCGGCCCGACGACGGGAAGTTTCTTCAGCCAGTCCATGACGTACGCGTACCCTTCCGGGCGCGGAAAACCGGCGTGGACCGCCTCTCGACTCACCAATCACCCATTTCGGTGAGTGCTGTAACAAATCCCTCAAAAGGGTTTTGCTGGGCGATACGGTCACGACCATGTCTGTCGACACGGTGTCCTTGTCCGGCTGGGGCCGCACCGCCCCGACGACCGCCCTGCGGTTCCGCCCTCGTACGTACGAAGACGCCGCGCTCGTCGTGCGGGGCCGCGGTCCCCGGGGGGTCGTCGCCCGGGGGCTGGGCCGCGCCCATGGTGACGCCGCGCAGAACGCGGGGGGTTCCGTGATCGACATGACCGCACTGGACCGGATCCGCGCGGTCGACGCCGTCGCGGGGACGGTGGTCTGCGATGCCGGGGTGAGCCTGCACCGCCTGATGGGGACGGTGCTCCCGCTCGGCTGGTTCCTCCCGGTCACCCCCGCCACACGCCAGGTCACCGTCGGGGGAGCGATCGGCTCGGACGTCCACGGCAGGAACCACCGGACCGCGGGCTCGTTCGCCCGGCACGTGCGCGCCCTGGAGCTGCTGACCGCCGACGGCGAGGTACGGACGGTGCTGCCGGGCTCCGCCCTCTTCGACGCGACCGCCGGAGGCCTGGGGCTCACCGGCGTCATCCTCTCCGCCACCCTCGGCCTGCGCCCCGTCACCAGCTCCCTGATGTCGGTCGACACCGCACGGGCGAACGACCTGGACGAGGCGCTGGCCCGGCTCGCCGCCTGCGGCGACCGGACACCGTACGCGGCTGCGTGGATCGACCTCCTGGCGCGCGGGAGAAGCACGGGCCGCGCCGTCGTCACCCGTGGGGAGCACGCACCCCTGGACGCGCTCCCGGCGCGCGCCAGGCGCACGGCGTTGGAATTCCGCCCCGGGCCGCTGCCCACCGCGTCCGCGCTGATCCCGGAGGGGCTCCTCGGCCGGACCCCGGCGGCGCTCCTGAACGGGCTCCGCTTCCGTGGCTCACCCGCCTCGCGGAGCGGGGAACCGCAGGGGATCTCCACCTTCTTCCACCCCATGGACGCCGCACCCCGCTGGGGCCGTGCCCCCGGCCGGGGCGGTTCCGTCCAGTACCAGTTCACCGTCGGACACGGTCAGGAGGAGACCCTGCACCGGATCGTCCGCCGGCTCACCCTGCGCCGTTGCCCCGCCTTCCACGCCGTCCTCAAACGCTTCGGCGAGGGCGGCCCGGGGTGGCTCTCGTTCCCGGCGCCCGGCTGGACGCTCTCCTTCGGGCTGCCCGTCGGCCTGCCAGGTCTGGCCCGCCTGCTCGACGGGCTGGACGAGGAGGTCGCGGCGGCGGGCGGCAGGGTCTGCCTGGCGAAGGACGCACGCCTGCGGCCCGGTCTGCTCGCCGCGATGTACCCGCGGCTGCCCGAGTTCCGCGCACTGCGCGAGGAGCTGGACCCGGCGGGGGCCTTCCGGTCCGACCTCTCCCGCCGCCTCGCGCTCTGACCCGCGCCCCGCGCCCCCCGGCCCCGCCACGCCACGGGGTGGCGCTCCGGCCCCGTCCGCTCTTCCGCCGCCCCGTCCGCTCCTCCACGGCCTCGCTCGCTCACGGCCGTTCCGTCGTGCCCGCCGCCGTCGCGTGCGCTCCGCCGTTCCGCTCTCCCGCCTCCCCGCCCTCTCTTCCTGCTAGGAGTCATCCCGTGAAGGACGCCTTCGGTGCCCCTCAGTCCCTGCTCGTCCTCGGCGGCACCTCGGAGATCGGCCTGGCCACCGCGCGGCGGCTGATCGCCCGCCGTACCCGGACCGTCCGGCTGGCCGGCCGGCCCTCCCCCGCCCTGGAACGGGCCGCTGCCGAGCTGCGCGAGCTCGGGGCCGACGTCCGTACCGTTGCCTTCGACGCGCTCGACTCCGCCTCCCACGAGGAGGTGCTCGGAAAGCTCTTCACCGAGGGCGACATCGACATGGTGCTGCTGGCCTTCGGCGTCCTGGGCGACCAGGCGCGCGACGAGGAGGAGCCCCTCTCCGCGGTCCGGGTGGCGCAGACCAACTACACGGGGGCGGTCTCGGCCGGCCTGGTGTGCGCCGGCGCACTCCAGGCGCAGGGCCACGGGTCGCTCGTGGTGCTCTCCTCGGTGGCCGGTGAACGCGCCCGGCGCGCCGACTTCATCTACGGCTCCAGCAAGGCGGGCCTGGACGCGTTCGCCCAGGGGCTCGGCGACGCGCTGCACGGGACGGGGGTGCACGTGATGGTCGTACGCCCCGGCTTCGTGCGGTCCCGGATGACCGCGGGGCGCGAGGAGGCCCCGCTCGCCACGACCCCGGCGGCGGTCGCGGACGCGATCGTGGCGGGGCTGCGGCGGGGTGCGGAGACGGTGTGGGTGCCGGGGGCGCTACGGGTGGTGATGTCGGCCCTGCGGCACGTGCCGCGTCCGCTGTTCCGCCGGCTTCCGGTCCGGTAGTCCGTGGGCCGGATCAGGCCTGCGCCGGGCTGTCCCGGGCCGTGCCTGATCCGAACTCAGGGGTGCAGGGACGGCTGGTCCATGGAACTGCTGCCCTGGGCCGGTACCGCGGGCGCGCCGCCGCCGGCTCCGAACGGGAACTCGTTGATCTTGCGCCAGACACCGTCCGCGCCTTGTTCGTACAGCGCGAAGGAACCGCAGGTCCAGGCCGCCTCGTACGAGGAGAGCTCCTCGTACGCGCGGTCCATGGCCTCCTCCTCGATGCCGTGAGCCACGGTCACGTGCGGGTGGTACGGGAACTGCAGCTCCCGCACCAGGGGCCCGGAGGCCTCCCGGACCCGCTTCTGGAGCCAGGAGCAGGCCGAGGCGCCCTCGACCACCTGGACGTACACGACCGGCGAGAGCGGGCGGAAGGTGCCCGTACCGGACAGCCGCATCGGGAAGGGGCGCCCGGCCGTGGCGATGTGGGAGAGATGGGCCTCGATCGCCGGCAGGTCGGCCGCCTCGGCCTCGGTCGGCGGAAGAAGGGTGACGTGGGTGGGGATGCCGTACGCGGCAGGGTCCCCGAAGCTCGCGCGCCGCTCCTGGAGCAGGCTGCCGTACGGCTCCGGGACCGCGATCGAAACGCCAAGCGTTACGGTCCCCACATCGTTCTCCTCTATCGTCGCAGGTCGTTCTTCAGTGGTGCCGACGCCAGTGTGGCCCCTTCGGCCGTGGTATCGCCAGGGTCCTTGGACTCAGTGCTTCGCAGGCAGAAGGCCCATCCGGTCGTAGGTCTGCGCCAGCGTCTCGGCCGCGACGGTCCTGGCCTTCTCGGCGCCCTTGGCCAGGAGGGCGTCCAGGGTCTCCGGATCGTCCAGGTACTCCTGGGTCCGGGTGCGGAACGGAGTGACGAACTCCACCATGACCTCGGCGAGGTCGGTCTTGAGCGCGCCGTAACCCTTGCCCTCGTACCTCTGTTCCAGATCCGTGACGGCGGTGCCGGTGAGGGTGGAGTAGATGCTCAGGAGGTTGCTGACGCCGGGCTTCTTCTCCGCGTCGAAGCGGATCACGGTGTCCGTGTCGGTCACCGCGCTCCTGACCTTCTTGGCGGTGACCTTCGGGTCGTCGAGAAGATTGACCAGGCCCTTCGGCGTGGACGCCGACTTGCTCATCTTGACCGCCGGATCCTGCAGGTCGAAGATCTTCGCCGTCTCCTTGAGGATGTACGGCGCCGGGATGGTGAACGTCTGACCGAAGCGGCCGTTGAAACGCTCGGCGAGGTCCCGGGTGAGCTCGATGTGCTGACGCTGGTCCTCACCGACCGGGACCTGGTCGGCCTGGTACAGCAGGATGTCGGCGACCTGGAGGACCGGGTAGGTGAAGAGGCCCACGGTCGCCCGGTCGGCGCCCTGCTTGGCCGACTTGTCCTTGAACTGCGTCATGCGGGACGCCTCGCCGAAACCGGTGAGGCAGTTCATGATCCAGCCGAGCTGGGCGTGTTCGGGGACATGGCTCTGGACGAAGAGCGTGCACCGCTCCGGATCCAGCCCGGCCGCGAGCAACTGGGCGACGGCCAGCCGGGTGTTGGCCCGGAGGTCCTTCGGGTCCTGCGGCACGGTGATCGCGTGCAGGTCCACCACCATGTAGAAGGCGTCGTGGGACTCCTGCAGCGCCACCCACTGGCGGACCGCACCGAGATAGTTGCCGAGGTGGAACGAGCCTGCGGTGGGCTGGATTCCGGAGAGCACGCGGGGTCGATCAGAGGCCATGAACTCATTGTCTCAGGTGTGGAACCGATCTCCGGCAACCGGTGTAGGAAAGATGTGAGGACGCGGGAAGGGGCTCCACAGCCGGGCCTGGAAGAGAGCCGCACCACCGACGACGCGGGTGGGAGCGGTGCTGTCGGGCAGGCCGGAGGGCTGTCCGGAGGCGACGACGGTGAGGCCGCGGTGGTCGCTCGTGTGCGCGCCGGGGACACGGAGGCATACGCGCAGCTGGTGCGCGCCCACACGGGGGTCGCCCTGCGGGCCGCGGTCGCGTTCGGAGCGGGGGCGGACGCGGAGGACGTGGTGCAGTCCGCCTTCTTCAAGGCGTATCAGGCCCTGGGCCGTTTCCGGGACGGTGCGTCCTTCAGGCCGTGGCTGCTGCGCATCGTGATGAATGAGACGAGAAACACGGTCCGCTCGGCCGGACGTGCGCGCGCGGTGGCCGGCCGTGAGGCCGGCTACCGCGGCGCCGATCCGGTGATACCCGACTCGGCGGACCCGGCGGCGGCTGCCCTCGCCCGGGAAGGCAGGACACTGCTGACCGCCGCGCTGGACGAGCTGAGCGAGGAGCAGCGCCAGGTGGTGACCTGCCGCTATCTGCTGGAGATGGGCGAAGCGGAGACGGCACAGGCCCTCGGCTGGCCGCGGGGGACGGTGAAGTCCCGGCTGAACCGCGCGCTGAGGAAGCTGGAGCGGCGGCTCGGAGGACAGCTGGGGCCGGAACAGGACGAGCGGTACGAGCAGGAGGGAGGCGGAGGCGGTGGGCAGGGTGACGGTCGGCGATGACCCGGAGCGTCCCGGGCTGCCGGAGGACGGGCAGCGGGCGCGCCTGCGGGCGGAGCTGCGGGCGCTGCGCGACGGATTGGACGTGCCGGACACCGACGGCGCGACGATGGCCGAGCGGGTCCTGGCGCAGATGGTGGCGGAGGCGGTGCCCGTGCCCGTGCGAGAACCGGTGGGACGCCTGGAGCGGATCCGCGCATGGACCCGCGGACGCGTCCGGGCCCTCGCCGCGGCCTTCTCCGGTCTGCTCGTGGTGCTGGTGCTCACGCCCCCCGGTACGGGCGGCGGTCGCCGATCGGTTCGGCTTCGGCGGGGTCGAGGTGCGGTGGGTGCCGGGCCCGCCGGGTGGCTCCCCGGTGCGGGAGGCGCGGGGGCCGGGCCACGGAGCGCCGCTGCCCGTGCACGAGGCGGTCCGGCGGGCGGACTGCCCGCCGGTGGCGCCCGAGGTGCTCCGGGGAGGTGGAGGTGGTGGAGGAGGCGAAGGGGAAGGCCAGGACGGTCAGGTCGCGGGCCGGCCTGACGGGGCGTGGCTCGCGGGGCCGCGTCTCCAGGCGCTCACGAGGGTCGATGAGGACGGCACCAAGGGGGTCAGGTCCGAACGGACCGCCGGCCCGACGCCGTTGTGGGTGCGGGGCGGGCGGATGACGTCCCGGCCGGAAGAGGTGAGGAGGCTGTCCGAGGCACGCCGCGATCGCCGGGTCGACGATCCGAGCGGTCCGTGGACCGGGCCGACGGGTCTCGGGGCCGTGCGCACTCCTGGGCCCCTGGCGGCGTGCCGTACCCGGTCGGGCGGTGGGCCCGGTGGTCACCCTGGCCGCCCCGCCGCCAGGGGCCGGCGGGACTCGGTGCGTGGGGCCGGCGGGACTCGGCGCGTGGGGCCGGCGGGACTCGGCGCGTGGGGCCCCGGACGGCGCCAGGCACTCATCGGCGGCTCGGCGGCAGCACGGCGGCGGGCGCTCGCGGCAGCGATGCGGACGCTCGCCGGGGACGGAGCTCGCGAGGCGCGCCACGGGCTGAAGGTTTCCGGGTCCTGAATCCGACCGACGATACAAAGTGGGCACACCCCGCCCACGCCGCACGACGAACGGAGATCCCGTGTCGACCACGGAAACCGCCATCGCCTCCGCCGAGGCGCACAGCGCGCACAACTACCACCCGCTGCCGGTCGTCGTCGCCTCGGCGGACGGCGCCTGGATGACCGATGTGGAGGGGCGCCGTTACCTCGACATGCTCGCCGGCTACTCGGCGCTCAACTTCGGACACCGCAACAGGCGGCTGATCGACGCGGCCAAGGACCAGCTCGAAAGGGTGACGCTGACCTCGCGCGCCTTCCATCACGACCGGTTCGCCGACTTCTGTACGCAGCTGGCCGAGCTCTGCGGCATGGAGATGGTCCTCCCCATGAACACGGGGGCGGAAGCCGTCGAGACAGCGGTGAAGACGGCCCGCAAATGGGGCTATCGGGTCAAGGGCGTTCCGGACGGGATGGCGAAGATCATCGTCGCCGCCGACAACTTCCACGGCAGGACGACGACGATCGTCAGCTTCTCCACCGACCACGAGGCGCGGGACGACTTCGGCCCGTACACGCCGGGGTTCGAGATCGTGCCGTACGGGGATCTCACCGCACTCGCCGGAGCGATGACCGAGAACACCGTCGCGGTGCTGATGGAACCGATCCAGGGCGAGGCCGGGGTCCTGGTTCCGCCGCCGGGCTATCTCGCGGGAGTGCGGGAGATGACCCGGGAGCGGAATGTGCTGTTCATCGCGGACGAGATCCAGTCGGGCCTGGGCCGCACGGGCCGGACCTTCGCCTGCGAGCACGAGGGGGTCGTGCCCGACATGTACGTTCTGGGCAAGGCGCTGGGCGGTGGCGTCGTGCCCGTCTCGGCCGTCGTGTCCTCCGCCGCGGTGCTCGGTGTCTACAGGCCGGGCGAGCACGGATCCACGTTCGGCGGGAACCCCCTGGCCTGCGCGGTCGCTCTGGAGGTGGTCGCGATGCTGCGCACCGGTGAGTTCCAGCAGCGTGCCGCGGAGCTGGGCGACCACCTCCACCACGAGTTGGGGCTGCTGACCGGCGGCGCGGTGCAGGCCGTGCGGGGGCGGGGTCTGTGGGCAGGGGTCGACGTCTCCCCGGCCCTGGGGACGGGCCGGGAGATCTCCGAGAAGTTGATGGACCGCGGGGTGCTGGTCAAGGACACCCATGGCTCCACGATTCGGATCGCCCCGCCCCTGGTGATCAGTAAGGAGGACCTGGACTGGGGCCTGGACCAGCTGCGCGGCGTACTGGCGGGCTGAATCCGCAGCGGCGGCGGGCGGCCACCGGCTCAGAGGATGACGTGGGGCAGGAAGCGGGCGTACTCGTCCGTGATCAGCCCCGCTGATTCCCTGATGCCGAGCCCGGCGGACTCGTCCTCGACCACCCAGGCGCCGAGCACCACGCGGTTGCCCTCGAAATCGGGCAGGGGTGCCAGCTCCTGGTAGCAGCACGGCTCGTCGCGCGTCACCGCGGCGCCACCCGGTTCGTGGACGGTGACCCCGGCGCCTTCGCGGCCGAGCAGCGGCTTGGCGACGTAACCCGCTCCGTCGGGCCCGGCCAGTTCGCGGGGGCCGTCGAGGTAGGAGGGGAGGAGGTTGGGGTGGCCCGGATACAGCTCCCAGAGGATGGCCAGCAGCGCCTTGTTGGAGAGGAGCATCTTCCAGGCCGGCTCGATCCAGCAGGTGCTGCCGGTGCCCCCGCCGTTGTCGAGGGTGCCGAGCACGTGCGGGCCGAAGCGGTCCGTCGTCAGCCATTCCCACGGGTACAGCTTGAAGCAGCTGCGGATGAAGCGGAGCCGTTCGTCGACGAATCGGCCGGACAGCCGGTCCCAGCCGATCCGTTCGACGGAGAGCGCCTCGGTCTCGATCCCGGCCTGCGCGGCGGTCTCCCGCAGATACGCCACCGTCATCAGGTCCTCGCCCAGCTCGTCGCCGTCGGAGTGGGCGAAGTGCAGGGGGCCCGGAGGCAGCAGCGGGGCCTGCCGCTTCCACGCGTCGACGAGACGCTCGTGCAGGGAGTTCCACTGGTCGGCCCCGGGGAAGCGGTCCTCCATCCAGAACCACTGGGGACTGGCCGCCTCGACGAGCGAGGTGGGGGTGTCCGCGTTGTACTCCAGCATCTTGGCCGGACCGGTCCCGTCGTACCGCAGGTCGAACCTGCCGTACAGGGAGGGGAGTTCGGCACGGCGTCGCCAGGACTCCGCGATCAGGCCCGCCAGCCGGGGGTCGGTGATGCCGAGATCGGTGAAGCGGTCGTGCTCGACGATGTGCGCGGCGGCGGCCAGACACATCCCGTGGAGTTCCTCCACGACCTCCTCCAGCGCCTCGACCTCGGGCAGCGAGAAGACGTAGTAGGCGCTCTCGTCCCAGTACGGGCGCAGCGATCCGTCCGGGTAGCGGGTCAGGGGATAGATCAGCCCCTGTTCCTCGACGGTCTCCTGCCACCCGGGGCGTGGTTCGATGGTGCGGCGTTCCATGAGGGTGTCAGCCGCCGCTGGAGCTGGAGGAGCCGAATCCGTCGCGTTCGACCGCGGACTTGTTGAAACTGCCGCCGGAGACCCGGTTCTTGTGGCTGCTGCCGCCGTAGTAGTACGTACCGCTGCCGTCGCTGTCCTCGCACTCGTAGTCCGGCAGGATCTCCTGGGTCACCGGATGGACGCACCGCTCGTCCGGTTCCGAACTGCATGCGGTGAGCGTTGCCGCGAGCACTCCCATGCCGCCGAGCACGACGGTGCTCGACCTCAGCTTGCGCCTCTTCACGTTCTGTTCTCCCCCGTCGTACCCACGGGCCGGCATCCGTCGGCCCTCGAACTGCCAGTCAGATTAGATGCACGCCCCTCTCGGCTGAAACCCGGTGCGCACCCGCACCCCGCATGTACCGATATCCCCGTCTACGGGAGCACCCGGCAGAGGGCGTCCAGCGCTCCTGCCCATCCGCTCTCCGACGGCGTGCCGTAGCCGATGACCAGCCCCTCGCGCCCCGGCTCCGCGTCCTGGTGCCGGAAGCGCGAGAGCCGCTCCAGCGCGAGCCCCTGCCAGGTGGCCGCCTGGACGACCGGATGCTCGGTCCCCTCGGGCAGTTCGAGCACGGCGTGCAGCCCCGCCGCGATGCCGCTCACCCGGAAGTCCGGTGCCCGCTCGGCGAGCGCCCGCACGAGCTGGTCGCGGCGGCGGCGGTAGCGCAGCCGCATGGCCCGCACATGCCGGTCGTACGCCCCGGACGCGATGAACTCCGCGAGGGTCAGCTGGTCCAGCGACCCGGTCATCCACTCGGGGCCGCCCTTGGCCTCGCACACCTCGTCCACCAGGCCCTCCGGCAGCACCATCCAGGCCAGCCGGAGCCCGGGAGCCAGCGATTTGCTGGCAGTTCCCATATAGACCACCCGTTCCGGGTCGAGCCCCTGGAGGGCGCCCACCGGCTGCCGGTCGTAACGGAACTCGCCGTCGTAGTCGTCCTCCAGGAGGAGGCCGCCCGAGGCCCGTGCCCAGTCCACCGCCGCGGCCCGCCGGTCGGGATGGAGCGGGACTCCCGTGGGGAACTGGTGGGCGGGTGTCAGCAGGGCGGCGCCCACACGGCGCATACCCCCCAGTTCCCCGGTCCTGGCCCCGAGCTCGTCAACAGGGAGGCACACAGTGGCCAGGCCCGCCCCGGCCAGAAGACCCCAGTGGATGTCCAACCCGCACGACTCGACGGCCGCCTCCCGCACCCCGCGCCGCGCCAGCACCTTCCCCATCAAGGTGAGCCCGTGGACGAAACCGGAGCAGATCACGATGCGCTCCGGGTCCGCGTACACCCCCCGCGCTCGCGCCAGGTAGCCGGCCAGGACGGTGCGCAGCTCGATGCGGCCCTGTGGATCGTCGTACCCGAAGGCCTGGTCGGGCGCGGCGGCGAGGGCGCGCCTCGACGCCTTGAGCCATTCGGCCCGGGGGAAGGCCGAGAGGTCCGGCGATCCCGGCATCAGGCTGTGGGTGGGCCGCCGCCGAACCGGCCGGGACGGAGCACGGCGGGCTCCCGGACCGGCCGCATCGGCCCGCTGCGCCACCCTGGTCCCCGATCCCTGCCGCGCGGTGAGCCAGCCCTCGGCCACGAGCTCGGCATAGGCGTCGGCGACGGTGTTACGGGCGACGCCGAGGTCCACGGCGAGCGTCCGGGAGGAGGGCAGCCGGGTCCCCGGCGTCAGCCGTCCGGTGCGCACGGCCTCCCTCAGCGCGTTCATCAGCCCGCTGCGCAGCCCGGCGCCGACGGGTTCGATGTGCAGGTCGGCGCCGAAAGCGGCCCAGGAATCCGTCATGGAAATGGACCATACCGGTGCGCCATCAGCCCGTTAGCGTCGAACCCATGACCACGCACACGCACCACCACGCCACGCCCGCCGAGTACGCCCCCGAGCACCCCGCCCGGCTTCAGTGGGCGCAGCTCGCCCCCGACGTCTACAAGGCCATGGTCCGACTGGACGTCGCCGCCCGGAAGGGAGTCGACCCGGCTCTCCTCGAACTGGTGAAGATCCGCGCATCCCAGCTCAACCGCTGCGCCTTCTGCCTGGACATGCACTCGAAGGACGCCCTCGCTGCGGGTGAGTCCGTCGAGCGGATCATCCAGCTCAGCGCCTGGGAGGAGTCGCAGCACTTCTACACGGAGAAGGAGCTGGCGGCGATCCGGCTGACGGAGGCGGTGACGGTCCTGACCGACGGTTTCGTGCCCGACGAGGTCTACGCGAAGGCCGCCGAGCACTTCGAGGAGACCGAGCTCGCCCAGCTGATCGCCGCGATCACGGTGATCAACGCCTGGAACCGGTTCGGTGTGACGACCCGGCTGACCCCGGGGCACTACACGCCCGGCGACGTCAAGCACTGAGAGCGACGGGGCGAGGGAACCCTTCGCCCCGTGCGTGCCGGACCACCACCCCGCGTTCCTCCCGTCCCGGAGTCCTGATGAACGATCCCGCTTCCGTCTTCCGCGCCCTGCACCACGGACGCCTTCCGGCCGATCCGCTGGTCCTGCCCGGCCCCTGGGACGCCGCGAGTGCCCGGGTGTTCGAGGACGCCGGATTCCCGGCCCTGGCCACACCGAGCGCCGGTGTGGCCGCCTCCCTCGGGTACGCCGACGGGCAGACGCCCGCCGCCGAGATGTTCGCGGCCGTGGCACGGATCGCACGAGCGGTGTCCGTCCCCGTGTCGGCGGACGTCGAAGCCGGCTACGGCCTGGCGCCGGACGAACTCGTCGAACGCCTCCTGGAGGCCGGGGCGGTCGGCTGCAATCTGGAGGACTCGGCGGACGGCGTCCTGACCGACCCCCGGCGGCACGCCGACCGGCTCGCGGAGGTGCGCGCCGTCGCGGGCGGGCGTCTGTTCGTCAACGCCCGCGTCGATACGTACGTCCACGCGGGCCCCGCCGCCACGGACGTGGTGACGGAGACGGTCGCCCGCGCCCGGCTCTACGCGGAAGCCGGCGCGGACTGCGTGTATCCGATCATGGCCCCGGCCGACGTCCTCCCCCGTGTGGCCGCCGCGGTGCCGGTCCCGCTCAACGCCGTCGGCGCACCCGACGGCCCGTCCGCCGTCCGCCGGCTCGGAGAGCTGGGCGCCACACGGATCACCTTCGGTCCTCAGTTGCAGCACAGGGCCTCAGACGCCGTGCGCGGCCTCGCCGACCGGCTGCTCGGCCGCTGAAGCACGTACGAGGGCGCCCCCGGCAGCGGATCCTGCCGGGGGCGCCCTCGTACGACTCCGGAGTCCGGCCCGGAGGCCGGTCCCCGGTCAGATCAGGCCGAGCTCGCGGACCGCGTCGCGCTCCTCGGAGAGCTCCTGTACCGACGCGTCGATGCGCGCACGGGAGAACTCGTTGATGTCCAGGCCCTGGACGATCTCGTACTTTCCGTCCTTCGTGGTGACCGGGAAGGAGGAGATGATGCCCTCGGGAACGCCGTAGGAGCCGTCCGACGGGATACCCATCGAGGTCCAGTCGCCCTCGGCGGTGCCGTTGACCCAGGTGTGCACGTGGTCGATGGCGGCGTTGGCGGCCGATGCGGCCGAGGAGGCGCCACGGGCCTCGATGATCGCGGCGCCGCGCTTGGCGACGGTCGGGATGAAGGTGTCGGCCAGCCATGCCTCGTCGTTGACGACCTCGGCGGCGTTCTTGCCGGCGATCTCCGCGTGGAAGATGTCCGGGTACTGGGTCGCCGAGTGGTTGCCCCAGATCGTCAGCCGCTTGATGTCGGAGACGGCGGCACCGGTCCTGGCGGCCAGCTGCGAGATCGCGCGGTTGTGGTCCAGGCGCGTCATCGCGGTGAAGCGCTCGGCCGGCACGTCCGGGGCGGCGGCCTGCGCGATGAGGGCGTTGGTGTTGGCCGGGTTGCCGACGACGAGGACCTTGATGTCGTCCGCGGCGTTGTCGTTGATGGCCTTGCCCTGCGGCTTGAAGATGCCGCCGTTGGCGGACAGCAGGTCGCCGCGCTCCATGCCCTTCGTGCGCGGGCGTGCGCCGACCAGGAGGGCGACGTTGGCGCCGGCGAAGCCGACGTTGGCGTCGTCCGTGATCTCGATGTTCCGCAGCAGCGGGAAGGCGCAGTCGTCGAGCTCCATGGCGGTGCCCTCTGCGGCCTTCAGGCCCTGCGGGATCTCGAGGAGTCGCAGGTTGACCGGCACATCCGGGCCGAGCAGGTGGCCGGAGGCGATGCGGAAGAGCAGCGCGTAGCCGATCTGGCCGGCTGCGCCGGTCACGGTGACATTCACGGGAGTGCGGGTCATGGCGATCTCCGTTAGACAGCTGGCGGTGGGGGTCCCTGCCCCTGGTGCTGGATATCTCTGAATCTTGACGTGAAGAGATATCCAGCGGTCAGGCTATCCGACCCTCGCCGTACGGGCGGCCCGCCCCCCTGTGGGACCGCACACAGTCGGTCACTCAGCGCAGCCGCCCCTCACGTCACTCCGGTGTGGTGCAGCCGGTCGTCCCCGAAGCGAGGGTCGCGCAGGCCTCGACGTCCGACGCCTTCTCCACGGCGACCATCGGGGTGTACGCCTCGGCGTCGGCGTACACCGTGCCGTCCTGCTCCGACGTACCGGAGGTGATCTGCACGATGTCTCCCAGGGACGCCTGGGTGATACGGGCCCACGCCGCCCCGCATGCCTCGCTGTAGCGGACCTCCACGAGGCCGCCGCCGACGGCCGCCCTGGCCACCGTGTCGGCGAACTGGCCGCCGCAGCCCATGGTTTCCGGGTCCTGCCCGGTGCAGTCGGCACCGCTGCACCCGACTCCGGCGGGCGCCTGGGGCGCGCTGGTGCCGGGCTCGGCGGACGGTGTCGCGGCCACCGCGCCGGCGTCGTCGTCCCCGCCCGGACCGGTCAGCAGCACGGCGCCGGCTATCAGCAGGAGAGCGCCCACGAGACCTGCGAGGACCACGGTCACCCTGCGACGGCCGCTCCCCTGCCGCCCTCCGTCACCACCGTCCGTACGGAGTCCGCCTCCGTCCGGACCCGTCGCGGGCCCCGGGCGCGGCTGCTGCGGAATCCGCGGAACCGTGCCGCGCTGGACGGGCACGGACGGTGGACGCCCCGCGTCCCACCCCCCTCCCCCGGGCCCCGCGGCGGTGGACACCCCCGTGCCTGCGCCGGCCGAGCGGGCCGCACGCCGACTCGCCACGGGGGCCGCGGCCACACCGGCCTCCCCGAGCGCCGCACGCGCCTGGGAGATCCTGATGGCCTCCATCGTCATGTCGTGCCGCATCTCGGAGCGGCTCCAGGCGCGCTCGGCCAGCTCCCACATGGTCGTCAGATGGTGCTGCTGCGTACCCGTCACCTCGGCGAGCGCGACGATCGCCCCTCTGGGCGGCAGCAGCCTGCCGCCCAGATAACGCTCCCACGAGGTCCTGCTGTAGCCCGTGCGGTCGGCGACCGCGGCCAGGCTCATCCCGCTGCGGTCCACCAGCCTGCGCAGCTGACCCACGAACTCCCGCATCTGCGGATCGAGTTCTTCCGGTAGAGCCTTCCAACGAGGCATTGCTTTCCCCCCCCCAGTCGATATCCCCCGGACGTCCCGGCGCGCCCCCTGCGCCGGCGCCGGGCCCCTCCCTGACATCGGAACGGTCGGCTCCACGCTCCGAACTACCCAGAAGGATGCACGGATCCAGGATGCCAGTTCCGGACAAAGAGGCGCACGGGGCATTCGGTATGAGTACCTGCTCCGTTGTGCGCCGTAGACCGCGCCGCACCGGTCCCTCTCCGTTGCGTGACGATCACACGGTGGCGGAATGGTCACTTCCGTGCCACAGGCGCCGGGCACCTCTTGAACCCGCACCTCATGTCCATGACGCTTGTTCCCAGGACAGGTCAAGGCCGCTCAAGTCACCGCAAAGCGGCTCTACTTGCGTCGGCTCCCTGTCCGGGTGTCCGTCCCTCCTCGGGGGAGGGGACGGACACCCCTCAGCGGATCGTGAAGTGGACCACGTCCTGCAGGAACGGGACCTTCAGCCACGGCTGGGGCTGCGCCATCAGCGCCAGCAGCACGATCAACGTACCCATCAGCCCGTAGGTCACCAGATCGGTGAACCGGGACCGTACGGCCAGCATGCCGACGGAGGGGACCACCCAGCGCAGCACCGCCCCGGCGAGCAGGGCGACGCCCATCAGCATCGCGCCGATCCTGAAGGCCTGGGCGAAGGGGTCGGTCCCCACGATCAGCAGCCCGAGCCCCGCGGTGCAGAGCACCGTGAGCAACGGCCACTGCCGGGCGGGGGCGGGAGCATCCCCCGGAGCCGCGCGGCCGCCGCCCTCGGGACGCGCGGTGTCCCGGGTCAGGGAGAAGCGACGTGAGGGTTCCAGGGTCGAACCACTGCCCTCTGTGACCACGGCGGCCCCGCCCGCCCCGTCGGCGACGGAAGCCCCGTCGGCGACAAAAGCCCCCGAGGCCTCGGATTCCCCGTGCTGCCCGGGTCCTCCCCGCGCACCGGCCTCCTGGGACACCCGTGCCTCTTCGGACACCCGCGCCTCCCCGGGCTTCCCCGCGGTGCCGGACGTCCCCGTCCGCCCGGCCGGCCCGTCCGTGTGCGTACCGTCCGCCGGACTCGTACCAGCGCCCATGACGTTCCTCCGGTCCGGGTCAGCCTGCGGACACGGCGGAGGCCTCGGCGGCACCGCGCTCGGCCGCCTCGACCACGTTGACGAGCAACTGGGCCCGGGTCATGGGGCCGACGCCGCCCGGATTCGGGGCGACCCAGGCGGCCACCTCGGCCACACCGGGGTGGACGTCGCCGACGATCTTGCCGTTCTCGTCCCGGCTGACGCCCACGTCCAGCACCGCGGCGCCCGGCTTCACGTCCTCGGGCTTGATGAGGTGGGGCACACCGGCGGCCGCCACGATGATGTCGGCCTGCCTCAGGTGCGCCGAGAGGTCACGGGTGCCGGTGTGGCACTGCGTGACGGTCGCGTTCTCGGACCTGCGCGTCAGCAGCAGCGGGAGGGGGCGGCCGATGGTGACTCCGCGGCCGACGACGACGACATGGGCGCCGTTGATCTCCACGCCGTGGCGGCGGAGCAGCGTGACGACCCCCTGCGGGGTGCAGGGCAGCGGGCCGGACTCGTTCAGCACGAGCTTGCCCAGGCTCATCGGGTGCAGCCCGTCCGCGTCCTTCGCCGGGTCCATCAGCTCCAGGATGCGGTTGGTGTCGATCCCCTTGGGGAGCGGGAGCTGGACGATGTAGCCCGTGCACTCCGGGTTGGCGTTGAGCTCCCGTACGACCTCCTCGATCTCCTCCTGGGTGGCGGTGTCGGGGAGTTCGCGCTGGATGGAGCCCATGCCGACCTGGGCGCAGTCACGGTGCTTGCCGTTCACGTACCAGCGGCTGCCCGGGTCGTCGCCGACGAGCAGGGTTCCCAGGCCGGGGGTGATGCCCTGTGCCTTGAGGGCCGCCACGCGGACGGTCAGATCGGACTTGATCGCAGCTGCGGTGGCCTTGCCATCGAGAATCTGGGCAGTCATGACACCCATCCTCGCGGATGACCCCGCCCGCGTACCAATCCTGGCCTGCCACGTGGACGGGAGATTGCACTTGCACAACACATTCGGCAATCAGCTGGACAAAAAGCGGATGTCACGACGACGATAAGGCCCGCATCACCGCGGACAGTGTCGGGGGGACCACCGTTCAATTGCACATGATTCCTCCGCGCGACCCGCGTCGTCCCCGCACTTCGCAACGGAGGAACCTCGCCATGAGCTTCGGCGACCCCAACAACCCCTACGGCCAGCAGCAGGGCGCGCAGCCGGGCGGGCAGCAGCCGGGCTACGGCTACCCCCAGCAGGCCCCGCAGGGCGTTCCCCAGCAGGGGTACGGCTACCCGCAGGCACCGCCGGTCCAGGGCGGCTACGGCTTCCCCGGCGGACCCACCGAGATGCCGGGCGGTGTGAAGGCCGCCCGCGTCATGCTCTTCGTGATCGCCGGGCTCCAGGTCATCGGTGCGATCTTCGTCGCCCTCGCCGCCGCAGCTGTGAACGCGGCCAAGAACGACGCGACGCTGAAGGACGACGTCCAGTTCCAGCAGCTCGCCGACTACTCGGGCGCCGCACTGTGGGGCATGGCCGTCTTCGCCGTGCTCTGGGGAGTCCTCGCCGTCTTCCTCGGCGCCAAGTTCGGCAAGGGGGGCAACGGAATCCGCATCACGGCCATCATCTTCGGCGTGATCACCGCGATCCTCGGTATCTACCCGTTCATCGTGATCGGCCTCATCCACACGGTCCTGGCCATCCTGGTCGTCGTCTTCGTGGCGAAGTCCGACGGCGGCGCCTGGTTCAACCGTCAGCAGCAGCCGCAGTACTGAGCTTCTGAGCGCGCCCGCGCATGAAGGCCGTGACACCCGCTCACCAGCGGGTGTGCGGCCTTCAGCTGTTTGCGGGCACCGGCGTGGTCCGCTCCATGACGACGAAGGAGCCCACCTCCCTGGTGACCCGGTAGCGCGCCTCCGGGTGAAGCTGCTCGGCGTACTTCACCGGGTCGTCGATCGGCCGCGACCAGCCGAAGTCCAGGTTGATCGCGACGACGTCGGGTGCGGTGCCGGGGGCCCCGCCGACCCAGTAGACCGTACGGTCCGCGGTCAGGTGCGCCATCAGCGTGATGTCCGTCTCCACCCTCGCGCCCACGGGGATGGCGTCCAGGGCCGCCTCGGCCGCGTGGGTGCGCGCGTCGGCGCGGTACGTCTCCGGGCGCAGCAGGTCGCGGAGCGGAAGGTGCTGGGTGAGGGCGACGGCGATCGCCGTGGCCACCGGGACGGCGACGTTCGCATACGAGACGAGCCAGGAGCGCCCCGACCCCTGGCTGCGGCGGATGCCGTCGGCCATGGCCAGGAAAACCACGGGCATCAGGATCGCGCTGTAGTGCCAGACCATGCCCCAGTGGTTGGAGTCCTGGGAGAGCAGGCGCCAGCCCAGGGTGGGCAGGACGAGCAGGATCAGGGGGGAGCGCAGCGCCATGAAGGCGGTGACGCCGACCAGGAAGACCAGCATCTCGAGCTTGACCGAGGAGTCGAGCACGCCGAGGACGGAGTCGAGCAGGGAGACCTCCTGCCCGCCGTTCTCCTCGATCTTCTTCCAGTAGTCGTACGTCCCCGCGCTGCTCGCCGCCGGTATGAGCACCAGCACGGTCAGCGCGAACGCGCACACGCCGAAGGCCGCCAGCAGGAAGCCCTGGAACCGCCGCCCGTACAGGGCAAGGAGCCCGCCCACGACAGCGACGGTGATCCCGAGGTCCTCCTTGACCAGGACCAGCGGCAGCGACCACAGGACGACGGCCCGCCAGCGCTCCATGAGCAGCGCCCGGCAGACCAGGGCCAGCAGCGGGACGGCGAAGGCTATCTCGTGGAAGTCGGCCTTCACGGCTTCCTGGAGGCCCCAGGAGAGCCCGTACGCGACGGTGACGCAGATGCCGGAGCGGCCGCCGAGGATCTGCTGGGCGGTACGCCCGACGATGACGGCGGAGGCGGCGAACAGGGCGGCCTGGGCGAACAGGAGGGCGACGGCGGACGGCCAGATCCAGTAGAGCGGGACGAGGAGCGCCACCAGCGGACTGAAGTGGTCACCGAGGATCAGGTAACCCGGCCCCTTGATGTCCACGACCGGGGCGTCGAACCCGGCGTACGCGCGCACCTCCTGCTCGAAGATGCCGAGGTCCCAGGAGGGCGACAGGAAATGGCTGTACCGCAGGTACCCGTAGAGGAAGTAGAGCGCGCACAGGACCACGGCGGCGATCAGGTACGGGCGCAGCGGCGCCGGGTGCGGCGTACGCGTGGCCGGCTCCGGGGCCTGCTCCCCGGGCACGCCGGTCTCGCTCTGGTTCAGGTCAAGCACGATGCCCCCGCAACGGAGTCCCACACTGGTCACTGCCGGACGCACCGGTCCCGCCCGCCACGGCCCGGCAAGGCCATTCATTAGAACAGAGGGACGACTCTTTTCCGTACGCCGGGACGCACCGCAGGCCGCACCCGTCGGGTGCGGCCTGCGGTGTCGTCACTGCCCCCTCGGTGGTCGTGCCACCGCGGGAGTGTCAGTGGAAGAAGTGGCGCGTGCCCGTGAAGTACATGGTCACGCCCGCCTTCTTCGCGGCCTCGACGACCAGTTCGTCACGGACCGAGCCGCCCGGCTGGGCCACGGCCTTGATGCCGGCGGCGGTCAGGATCTCCAGGCCGTCGGGGAAGGGGAAGAAGGCGTCGGACGCGGCGTACGCGCCCCGGGCCCGCTCCTCGCCGGCCCGCTCGACCGCGAGCTTCGCGGAGTCGACGCGGTTGACCTGACCCATGCCGACGCCGACGGAGGCGCCGTCCTTGGCGAGCAGGATCGCGTTGGACTTGACCGCACGGCTGGCCTTCCACGCGAAGGCGAGCTCCTTGAGCTCGTCGGCGGAGAGCGCCTCGCCGGTGGCCAGGGTCCAGTTCGCCGGGTCGTCGCCCTCGGCCTGGAGGCGGTCGGTGACCTGGAGCAGGGCGCCGCCGTCGATCGGCTTGACCTCGACCTCGGAGGCCGGGGCGCCGGGACAGCGCAGGACCCGGATGTTCTTCTTGCGGGCGAGCACCTCGACGGCGCCGTCCTCGTACGCCGGGGCGACGATGACCTCGGTGAAGATCTCCGCGACCTGCTCGGCCATCTCGACGGTCACCGGCCGGTTGACGGCGATGACGCCGCCGAACGCGGACAGCGGGTCACAGGCGTGCGCGTTGCGGTGCGCGGTCGCGACGTCGTCGGCGATGGCGATGCCGCACGGGTTGGCGTGCTTGATGATCGCCACGCACGGCTCGGCGTGGTCGTACGCGGCGCGGCGCGCGGCGTCGGTGTCCGTGTAGTTGTTGTAGGACATCTCCTTGCCGTGCAGCTGCTCGGCCTCGGCGAGTCCGCCCTCGCCCGAGGTGTAGAGCGCGGCGGGCTGGTGCGGGTTCTCCCCGTAGCGCAGGACGTTCTTGCGCGCGAAGGCGTCCCCGAGGAATTCGGGGAGGCCGGAGTCGTCGGAGGCCGCGCAGTCGTCCGCGAACCAGGAGGCGACCGCCACGTCGTAGGCGGCGGTGTGCTGGAAGGCCTCGGCGGCGAGCCGCTTGCGGGCGGTCAGGTCGAAGCCGCCCGCCTTGACCGCCGCGAGGACGTCGGCGTAGCGCTCCGGGCTGGTCACGACCGCCACGGACGGGTGGTTCTTGGCCGCTGCGCGGACCATCGACGGACCGCCGATGTCGATCTGCTCCACGCACTCGTCGTCGGAGGCGCCGGAGGCGACGGTGGCCTTGAACGGGTACAGGTTGACGACCACGAGGTCGAACGGCTCCACACCCAGCTCGGCGAGCTGCTCGCGATGGGCGTCCAGACGCAGGTCGGCGAGGATGCCGGCGTGCACACGGGGGTGCAGCGTCTTGACACGGCCGTCGAGGCACTCGGGGAAGCCGGTGAGCTCCTCGACCTTGGTGACCGGCACGCCGGCGGCTGCGATCTTCCCGGCGGTGGAGCCGGTGGACACCAGCTCGACACCCGCCTCGTGCAGACCGCGGGCGAGGTCTTCGAGCCCCGTCTTGTCGTAGACGCTGACCAGGGCGCGGCGGATGGGCTTATTCACCGACATGACCGAGATGAACCTTTCGTCCCTCAATGCGATAGCCGTCACGGGCGAGCCGCCCCACGGCCTCGACGAGCAGCTTGCGCTCGACTTCCTTGATGCGTTCGTGGAGGGCGGCTTCACCCTCCACCGTTTCCTCTTCGGTCACCTCGACCACGCCCTGCGCGATGATCGGACCGGTGTCGACGCCGTCGTCGACGAAGTGGACGGTGCACCCGGTGACCTTCACGCCGTACGCGAGCGCGTCGCGCACGCCGTGAGCGCCGGGAAAGCTGGGGAGCAGGGCGGGGTGGGTGTTGACGACACGGCCGCCGAACCCGGCCAGGAAGGCCTTGCCCACGATCTTCATGAATCCCGCGGACACGACGAGGTCCGGGCGGTGCGCCGCCACGGCCTCGGTCAGGGCCGCGTCCCAGTCGTCACGGCTCGCGTACTCGCCGAGCTTGCACACGAAGGTGGGCAGCCCGGCGCGCTCGGCGCGTTCGAGGCCGACGGTGCCGTAGCGGTCCGCGCCGACCGCGACGATCCGGGCGCCGTAGCCCTCGGGGTCGTCACCGATCGCGTCGAGGAGTGCCTGGAGGTTCGTGCCTGAGCCGGACACGAGCACGACCACACGGGCCGGAGCGGCGGAGGGGGGCGGGGAGGCCACGGCAGGGCCCTTTCTCGCGTGGTGCAGCTGGTACGCGATGTACAGGAGGTGCGTTTGTATGGTCGTACGAAAGAAGCTCACCCCGTGATACGGGGAACTCTACGAACGGTCCGACCGTCAGCAACGATACCGGCACACCCGGCGGCCCCCACGGGACGGGGGCGTGACCGGGAGGTAGCGTCAGGGGACAGGGAACCGCCCCCGGGCGGAAATGACGAGATGGGGAAGACGTTCACCACATGCCGGACCGCCTCCGCACCGCCCTTGGCCACCCGCTGCCCGAGCGGGCATCCACGCTGATGCGGGAACGCAAGTCCTCATCACCGGACAATCCATCAGGATCGGGATCCCCGTCGGGGCCGGGCTCCTCCAGGGGCTCAGGCTCCTCGTCGGGATCCTCGTCCGGGTCGTCCGACGACAATCCGTTCGCCGCACCGCCCGAGGACCGGCCCGACCAGCCCTGGCAGCCCCGCCACCCTTCCCACACGCCGGGAGACCGAGGCGACGGCGGGAGCGGTGACGGCGGCGACGGGCACTCCGGCGACCGTCCGGCCTGGGGCAGTCAGTGGAGCGACCAGCAGCCGGGACGCCAGAGCGGCGGGTTCGGCGGCCGGCCCGGCGGCACCGGCGGACCGGCGGGCCAGGGCGGCGGCCCCGAGGGCAGTCCCGGCGGGCTGCGCTGGGACCCGACCGACCCCGTCCAGCGGCGCGCACGCTATGCGGTGCTGGGCGGCATGTGGGCGTTCTTCTTCGCCCTGTTCGACTTCCCCGAGATCGCGATGCTCCTCGGTGCCCTCGCCGTGTACTGGTCGGTCAGCGCCCTCCGCGGCGGGCCGCGGAAACCCCAGGAGCCCGGCGCGGGAACGGCCTCGGATCCCGGCGCGATCAGCACGGGCCGGGCCGCCACGCCGCCGCCCCCGGCGGCCGCACCCGGATCCGCCCCCGGAACCCGGCAGACCGGCAGCAGGCAGCAGACGACGGCCGCTGTCAGCGGTCTCGTGACGGCGCTGCTGGCCCTGGCGATCGTGGCCACCGGGTATACGGTCCAGCTGGTCTACCGCGACTACTACACCTGTGTGAACGACGCACTCACCAAGTCCGGCGCCATCGCCTGCAACGAAAAGCTGCCCGATCCGCTGGAGCCCTTCTTCGGGGTGAAGAAGTAGCCCGTCCGGACCGAGACCGGGACGCTCGCTACCGAGCGTCGCCTTCCCGGCCGGGTTCCGGGTGCCCCTGGGCATCCGGAACCCGGCCGGGCTGCGTAGCGGGCGGGGAGTCCGGCGGCGCGGGAACGGGAGCGGGCGGGGAGTCCGGCGCGGGAACGGGAGCGGGTGTGGAGTCCGGCGGCGCGGGAACGGAAGCGGGCGGGGAGTCCGGCGGCGCGGGAGCGAGGACCGGCACGGGCGGCGCCGTGGGTTGCACCGCCTCCCCCTCGGCCTCGAAGTCCGCCATCAGCCCACCCGAACCCTTCTTGAGCTTGGCCCAGCGCGCTTCCCTCGCCCCCTCCTCGTGCCACGGGCCGGCCGACAGGAAGTCGTACGGTTCCGCGCTCCCGCCTGCCACCCCGGGCCCCTTCTCCGCCGCCTGCTCCGCCAACTCCCCCGCCGCCTCCTCCGGCGCGAGCCCCGGCGCGAGCCCCGGCGCCGCCACCCCCGGCTCCCCGCGCGCCGCCTCCCACCGCCACCCCCACCGGTGTTCCCTCAGCCGCCACACCCTGAGCAGCAGCGCCGCCGGTACGCCGATGACGCCGGTCCACGCGAGGGCGGCCGGGCCCACCATCCACCACACGGGGCCGAACTCCGCCAGCGCCCCGGTGCCCAGCGGGCCACCCGACGCCGCCGCGAGGACCGCCGCGCCGGCCCCGCAGCCCATGGCCGCCAGGCCTGCCACCACCGCGGTCCGCCCTTGGCCCCACGCCTCCTCGCGCGCCCCGCGCACCGGAGCCGCGCCCCGCGCGACGAAGCGGGCGACGGCCAGACCGGCCACGGCCGGCACCGCGGCCGACGCCCAGTTCACCGCCGTCCCCGGACCGTGGGAGGGGACCGCGGCGAGCAGCGGGAAGTCCGGCAGCGCGGGAGGACCGGTGAACGCGAGCGGAGTGGCCATGGACGCCGTGCCGAGGGCGAATCCCGGCCCGAGGCCGTAGGAGGCACCCCACATCGCCGCGTTCGGCACGAGCGCCGTCGCCAGCAGGAGTACGGAGATCCGGCCCGCCCAGTCGCCCGACAGCCCCAGGAACGACTCCCTCGCCGCCCCCGCGTGCCACACCAGCGCCGTCGCGACCAGCAGCGCCCCGCCTCCGAGCAGCATGAGCACACCGGCGGCGGCCGACCGCAGGGCCACAACGGCGCTCGAACGGAAGCGGGAGCGGGCGGCCGCCTCCTGGAGCCGCAGCGGGGCCCAGACCAGGAGCGGAGCCAGCGGCCGGCCGCACGCCGCCCACACCCCCGCGGCGGCCGTACCGGTCACCACGAGGGTCACCGGGAAGGCGATCGAGACCCGGTCGGCGGGCAGCCCGCCATTCCGCCCGTAAGCGGCCGCGGCCACTACCACCAGCAGGTATCCGGCGCTGACCGCGCAGAGCGCCCCGGCCACCGAGTGTTCGCCGGGAGCCTTTCCGCCCGTTTCCACCGAGTCCCTGGCGGCCCGGTGCACCAGCCACACCGGCAGCACGACCAGCAGCAGAGGAATGGTCGCCACGGGCGCCGGGTGCCCTCCCAGGGTGTCGGCCCTGACGAGTTCGGCACCGTGGGCGAGCAACCAGAGCCCGGCCGCCACGTGCAGTGCCCCGACCGGCCCGCTGTCGGGGTACGGAGAGCTGATCCACACCCCCATGACCAGGACGGCCAGCGCGCCGAGCCCGAGCCCCGCCGCGAGCACCCCGCGCACGAAGGCAGAGGCCAGCGCGCCGGACCGGCTCCGCTCGGCCGGCAACATCGGGCTGTTCTCGGTCAATTGGGTCACGCGGCCATGCTGCCAACGACACGCGCTTATTTCGTGTAACGGGCTAACGGCCGCTGTGTCGCTCAATATACGTTTATGTACTTTTTCACCCAGTGCAGTGCCGCCGGGGACGGAGGCCGGGCATGACACGGAGCATCACCGGTCCGGCTCCCGCCGCCCCGTTGCCCTCTCCCAAGGAGCGCCGGAGGCTGCGCGAGGCCAGAGCGCTGAGCGAGGAAGATGTGGCGAGAGTCGTGGGCGTCACGCCCGCCACCGTCCGTTCCTGGGAGAAGGGGCGCACCAGCCCGCGGGGCCGCCTGCGCGCCGCCTACGCCAAGCTGCTCGGCTGCGCCGGACACCCCTCCGCGCCGAACCCTTCCGCGCCGCCCCCCTCCGCGCCGCCTCCCTCCGCGCCGCCCCCCTCCGTCGACGTCCCCCGGAGCAGCACGACGCCCCCGACCGCACCCGCGACCGACCCCGGAACCGGCCCCGCTGTCGGCACCCGGACCGCCCCCGAGCCGGAGCCGGCCCCGCCGAAGGGGCCGGGCCTCGTCCCCCGGGCCCGGGAGAGCCTCACGTCCGAGGAGGCGTTCGACGTCCTGTACAGCCGCACGGCGCCGGGCCTCACCCGTCAGGTCTTTCTGCTGACCGGCCGCCGGACCCTCTCCAGGGAAGCCGTCGAACACGCCTTCCGGATCGCCTGGCAGCGCTGGCCCGAGGTGGTCAGGGACCGTGATCCGGCGGGCTGGGTACGGGCGGCGGCGTACGAGTACGCGATGTCCCCCTGGCACCGGCTGCGCCCCGCCCACCGCCGGGCCGACCCGCTTCCCGGGGATCCGGCGCGGGGCGCCCTGCTCGACGCGCTGCTCGGCCTTCCGCCCTCGTACCGCCGCACGCTGCTGCTCCATGACGGTGTGGGCCTCGGGCTGCCGGAGACGGCCGCGGAGACGGAGGCGAGTACGCCTGCCGCGGCAAGCAGGCTGGTGAACGCACGGACCGCCGTCGTGGAGCAGGTGCCCGGCCTGGTGGAGTCCCCGGGGCCCGGCGGCCGGTCCGTGGTGCTCCATGAACGGCTCCGCGCACTCGCCCTCGCGGAGGACGTGCCCGCGCCACCGTCCGCACCCGCCGTCCGCGCGGGCGGCGAGCGCATCGCGGAACTCTGGACCCGGGCGGCACTCTGCTTCGGGGTGCTCCTCATCAGCTCGACCGCTTCACCGCGGAACGGCGCGGGCCCGCCCCCCTACGACCAGGGGGGCCGGCCCCCGCCGTTTTCGTCCCCCCACCCCCCCCGGGGGGGTGGGGGGGAGAAAAACGGGCGGGCCCCCCCCCCCTGGTTGTAGGGGGGGGGGCCCCGCGCCGTTCCGCGGTGAAGCGGGGTGGGCGGTCAGCCGCCGAGGACCTCGCGTGCCAGCTTGGCGGTCTCGGTCGGCGTCTTGCCGACCTTCACGCCTGCCGCCTCGAGGGCGTCCTTCTTGGCCGCGGCGGTACCGGAGGAGCCGGAGACGATGGCGCCTGCGTGGCCCATGGTCTTGCCCTCCGGGGCGGTGAAGCCCGCGACGTAGCCGACGACCGGCTTCGTGACGTTCTTCGCGATGTAGTCGGCGGCACGCTCCTCGGCGTCGCCACCGATCTCGCCGATCATCACGATGAGGTCGGTCTCGGGGTCCGCCTCGAACGCCGCGAGGGCGTCGATGTGCGTCGTACCGATGACGGGGTCGCCACCGATACCGACGGCGGACGAGAAGCCGATGTCACGGAGCTCGTACATCATCTGGTAGGTCAGCGTGCCGGACTTGGACACGAGACCGATGCGGCCGGGCTTGGTGATGTCGCCCGGGATGATGCCGGCGTTGGACTGGCCGGGGGTGATCAGACCGGGGCAGTTCGGCCCGATGATCCGGGTCTTGTTGCCCTTCGAACCGGCGTACGCCCAGAAGGCGGCCGAGTCGTGGACCGCGATGCCCTCGGTGATCACGACGGCCAGCGGGATCTCGGCGTCGATCGCCTCGACGACGGCGGCCTTCGCGAAGGCCGGCGGGACGAAGAGGACGGACACGTCGGCGCCGGTCTTCTCCATCGCCTCGGCGACGGAGCCGAACACGGGTACCTCGGTGCCGTCGAAGTCGACGGAGGTGCCCGCCTTGCGCGGGTTCACGCCACCGACGATGTTGGTGCCGTCGGCCAGCATGAGCTTGGTGTGCTTCATGCCCGTGGCGCCGGTCATCCCCTGGACGATGACCTTGCTGTCCTTGGTGAGGAAGATAGCCATGGTGTTGGAGTCCCTCGTCCCTTACTTCGCAGCCGCGGCGAGCTCGGCGGCCTTGTCGGCCGCGCCGTCCATGGTGTCCACACGCTGAACGAGCGGGTGGTTGGCGTCGGAGAGGATCTTGCGACCCAGTTCCGCGTTGTTGCCGTCGAGGCGCACGACCAGCGGCTTGGTGACGTCCTCGCCCTTGGACTTGAGCAGCTCCAGGGCCTGGACGATGCCGTTGGCGACCTCGTCGCAGGCGGTGATGCCACCGAAGACGTTGACGAAGACGGACTTGACGTCCGCGTCGCCGAGGATGATCTCCAGGCCGTTCGCCATGACCTCCGCGGAGGCGCCGCCACCGATGTCGAGGAAGTTGGCGGGCTTCACGTTGCCGTGCTTCTCACCGGCGTACGCGACGACGTCCAGGGTCGACATGACCAGACCGGCACCGTTACCGATGATGCCGACCTCGCCCTCGAGCTTGACGTAGTTGAGGTTCTTGGCCTTGGCCGCGGCCTCGAGGGGGTTGGCCGCGGCCTTGTCCTCGAGCGCCTCGTGGTCGGGCTGGCGGAAGTCGGCGTTCTCGTCGAGAGACACCTTGCCGTCCAGCGCCAGGATGCGGCCGTCCTTGGTCTTCACCAGCGGGTTGACCTCGACGAGGAGCGCGTCCTCGGCGACGAAGGTGTCCCACAGGGTCACCATGGCCTCGGCGACACCCTCGGCCACCTCGGCCGGGAACTTCGCCTGGGCCACGATCTCGCGGGCCTTCTCGATGTCCACGCCGTCGACGGCGTTGACCGGGACCTTCGCGAGGGCCTCGGGGGTCTTCTCCGCGACCTCCTCGATGTCCATGCCGCCCTGCACCGACGCCATGGCGAGGAAGGTGCGGTTGGTGCGGTCGAGGAGGTACGAGACGTAGTACTCCGCCTCGATCTCCGGGGACAGCTCGGCGATCATCACCTTGTGGACCGTGTGGCCCTTGATGTCCATGCCGAGGATGTCGGTCGCGCGAGCGACCGCCTCCTCCGGGTCTGCCGCCAGCTTCACGCCGCCGGCCTTGCCGCGGCCGCCGACCTTCACCTGCGCCTTGACGACGGACTTGCCGCCCAGCCGCTCGGTCGCCTCGCGGGCTGCCTCAGGCGTGTCGATGACTTCACCGGCCAGCACCGGTACACCGTGCTTGGCGAAGAGGTCCCTCGCCTGGTACTCGAACAGGTCCACGCGCGTCCGTCCCTTTTAGTGGTCTCGCGGTTGGTTTTCTGCGTGGGCGTGCCGCGAGGGCAACGTGACTGCGCAGTCACTAGGGAGGCGCACACGGTGACCGGGTACGCGGCATGTCCATCCGGCAGGTTATCCCCCGCGCCGCGCCGGACCCTAAATTGCACATCACACCTGAGCGGTGATACCGGTCACAGACCGCGCTGGTGACGGGGGTGCGGAGGACAAAACGGCTCTCCGCCGGCCGGGTGGGACGGCCCGTGGCCGGGATCGCGGACCGGGGTCCGTGGGGTCACCGGCCCGTGTCCGGTACCGGCAGAGGCCGTTTCTCGATCGCCGCCGCCATGACCTCGGGGAAGAGGTCCGGAGTGCAGGCGAAGGCAGGGGCGCCGAGCGCCCCCAGCGCGGCTGCGTGGTCCCGGTCGTAGGAGGGTGTGCCCTCGTCGGAGAGGGCGAGCAGCGTCACGAACTGCACGCCGGACGCCTTCATCGCGGCGGCCCGTCGCATCATCTCCTCGCGGATCCCTCCCTCGTGGAGATCGCTGATGAGGACGACGACGGTGTCCGCCGGGCGGGTGATCCTCGACTGGCAGTAGGCGAGCGCGCGGTTGATGTCCGTACCGCCGCCGAGCTGCGTGCCGAACAGGACGTCGACCGGATCGTCGAGCTGGTCGGTGAGGTCGACGACAGCCGTGTCGAACACCACGAGCCGGGTCGCCAGGGTCCGCATCGATGCGAGCACCGCGCCGAAGACCGAGGCGTGGACGACGGAGGCCGCCATGGACCCCGACTGGTCGACACAGAGGATGACGTCCTTCTTCACGGACCGGGCCGCCCGCCCGTACCCGACGAGACGCTCGGGTATCACCGTCCCGGCCCCTTCACGGCCGGGAAGGGGCACGTAGTTCCTGAGGTTGGCCCGGACCGTGCGGTCCCAGTCGATGTCGCGGTGGCGCGGCCGGGCCGATCTGGCCGAGCGGTCGAGGGCGCCGGTGAGCGTCGCCCTGGTGCGGGTGGCCAGCCGGCGCTCCAGGTCGTCGACGACCTTGCGTACGACGGCCCGGGCCGTCTCCTTCGTCGTCTCCGGCATCGCCTTGCCGAGCGAGAGCAGGGTGCCGACCAGATGGACGTCGGGTTCCACGGCCTCCAGCATCTCCGGCTCCAGCAGCAGGGCGGAGAGCCCGAGGCGGTCGATCGCGTCGCGCTGCATGACCTGGACGACGGAGGCCGGGAAGTACGTGCGGATGTCGCCGAGCCAGCGGGCCACCGACGGGGCGGATGCCCCGAGCCCCGCGGAACGCTCGGCTCCGCCCCGGCCGCCCGGCTTCCTCCCGCCGTCGTACAGAGCGGTCAGGGCCCCGTCCATCGCCGCGTCGCGTCCGGTGAGCGCGCGTCCCGTGCTCTCGGCGCTGTCCGCGCCGAGCACCATGCGCCAACGCCGCAGCCGCTCGTCCTCTGCGGGAGCCGTGTCCATCGCCCTCTCCTCCTCCGGGCGCGCCCGGTCCGTGGTCATCCCCTCACCGCCCGCTCCGCCGGGGTGTCGAGGCCGAGCAGCAGCCGCACCACCGGCACCACCGCGTCCGCCCGCTCCTCATCGAGTCCTTCGCCGAAGCCCGGCGCGGGGGCCACGCCCTCGTCGCGCGCCGCCCTCCCGGGGCCCGTCCCCCGGCGGACGAGCTCACCCAGCGTGCGCCGCACACCCGGCTCGTAGGCGGAGAAGGTGCGGCGCACCAGGGGCAGTACGTCGGCGAAGGTGTCGGCCGGTACGCCCGTCAGCCAGGTGTCGACGAGGCCGAGGAGCCGCTCGTCGTGGACGAGCAGCAGACCGCCGCCCGACGCTCCGCCGACGAACCCCTCGATCCACGCCGCCGCTTCGGCCGGTGCGGCGGCGGGCGAGAGGGCCAGCCCCATCAGGCGCGCGGTCTCGCTCCCGGCCAGCCGCCCGTCGTCCAGGAGCAGGCGCGTGGCACGGCCCCGGATCACACCGGAGACCGCGTCCCTGGCGGACAGCTTGTGCAGGACGCCCGCCCACCGCTCGGGCAGCCCTTCCGCCCGTACGGTGGTGGCGAGCAGCCCGATCGCGATGTGCACGCCGTCCATCCGTCGCCGCGCCTCCTCGGCCGCGTCCGCGTCGAGGCCGGTGCAGGCGGGCGGCAGGCCCACGCAGACGCGCTCGGCCAGGCCGACGGCCACCTCTCCCAGAGCCGTGGTGTCCGTGGCCCGTACGTCCCCGTACCGCAGGGAGCGGGCGAGGGCGGGCAGTGCGTCGGCGAGGTGGCCGGCATCCGCGTCGAGGGCGGCCCGGTCGGCGAGGGCCCTCATCACGACGGGCAGAGCCTCGGTCAGGCCGGCCAGGAGGCACTGCTCTGCGAGCGCGGTGACCCCGGCGAGCGAGGACGCCGACACGGCGTCCGCCTCGGCCCTGGCGGTCGCGGCGCCCAGCACCGTGGTGCCCCACACCCCGGCCTCGGCGATCCGCACGAAGAGTTCGGGATCCCAGTGCAGCCGCCAGGCCTCCCGGAACGTCCCCGTGCTGCCCCGGCCCGCGGCGGGTTCGCCCCAGTGCACCCCGATGAGCCGCAGCCGGTGCAGCAGTCTGCTGCGGGCCGCGTCGGTGTCCTTGCGGAGATCGAGCTCCAGCTCGCGCTTCTCCGCCTCGGGCCTGAGCCTCAGTGTGCGCTGCTGCCTGTCCAGGTCGCGCTGGAGGGGGACGGCCGGGGCGGTGTCCGGGACCTCCCCGAGGATCTCGCCGACGACGAGCCGGTCCCGTACGAGGGCGAGTGGCACATCGGATCCCTCGCACATGACGGCCCTGACGGCGTCGGTGGCTTCGTCCAGGCCCACGGCCGGGCGGCCTCGCAGGGCTGCCAGGGTCCCGGCCAGGCGGACGGCCTCGATGACGTCCGCGGAGGACACGGTCCTGTCCGTGTCGCGCAGGAGTCCGGCCACCTTCGTCATCCAGCGCTCGACGGGCCGGTCCGGGGCGGCGAACAGGTGCCCGTACCAGCCGGGTGACTCGATCCCCGCGCCGTATCCGCTGTACCGGGCGAGCCTGCGATGGGTCCAGGGCACCCAGGTCAGCTCCGTCTTCACCTTGGGCATCCCCTTGAGGAGCGCCCGGTCGGCGGCGACGGTCGTCCTCGCCGTGAGGGCGGGAACGTGCCACGCGCCGCAGACCACGGCGATGTCGTCGCCGAACTCCTTCCGGGCGGCGCGCAGCTGAAGGCGCATGCAGGCCTCCCGGACGGCGTCCTGCGGATGTCCCCCGTCCCCGTAGGCCTCCCGCAGCGCCGTCATCGCCTCGGCGAGCGCGGCGAACGGGGCGCACGGGTCGGCGGGCTGCCCGCCCGTCGCGCGGTGCTCGACGACGTCCTCCCACCAGCGCTCGGGGTCGTCGTAGCCGGCGGTCCCGGCGAGGATTCCGATCGGATCCATCCCCCGGCCCTCCCCCGGCCCGCCCTCCCGCTGTTCCGTCAGCGCCAGGGAGTGCGCGGCGGGCAGGTCCACGAAACGCACGGGGACCCCGTGCGCCGATGCCCAGCGGATCGCCACCCACTCGGGCGAGAAGTCCGCCATCGGCCAGAACGCGGCACGTCCCGGGTCGTCCACGGCGTGCGCCAGCAGCGCGACGGGGGGACGCATCCGGCTGTGCGCGGCGAGCGGCAGCAGCGCGTCGCCCTCGGGTGGTCCCTCGACGAGCACGGCACCCGGCCGTACGGATTCCAGGGCTGCCAGGACCGCACGGGCGGAGCCGGGACCGTGATGGCGAACCCCCAGCAGCAGCGGCCCCCCTGGGGCGGTGGCCCCTCCGGCGCGGGGTGTCATTCGGCGGCCTCGCGGCAGGCGCGGTAGAAGTCCTTCCAGCCGTCCCGCTCCCGGACGACGGTCTCCACGTACTCCTGCCAGACCACGCGGTCGGCCGTGGGATCGCGGACGACGGCCCCGCGTATTCCCGCTGCCACGTCACCCGGGCGCAGGACACCGTCGCCGAAGTGGGCGGCGAGCGCGAGGCCTCCGGTGACGACGGAGATGGCCTCGGCCGTGGACAGTGTCCCCGACGGCGACTTGAGCTTGGTCCGGCCGTCCGTGGTGATGCCGTCGCGCAGTTCGCGGAAGACCGTGACGACGCGCCGGATCTCGGTCATCCCGTCGGGCGCCGGGGGCAGGTCGAGCGAGCGCCCGATCTGGGCGACGCGCCGGGAGACGATGTCCACCTCGGCCTCAGGTGTCGCGGGCAGCGGCAGCACGACGGTGTTGAACCGGCGGCGCAGCGCGCTGGAGAGCTCGTTGACCCCGCGGTCGCGGTCGTTCGCCGTGGCGACGAGATTGAACCCCCGGACCGCCTGGACCTCCTGGCCCAGCTCGGGAACGGGAAGTGTCTTCTCCGAAAGGATCGTGATGAGCGCGTCCTGCACGTCGGCGGGGATGCGGGTGAGCTCCTCCACGCGTGCGGTCATGCCCTCGGCCATGGCCCGCATGACCGGGCTCGGCACCAGCGCCTCACGGCTGGGCCCTTGGGCCAGCAACTGCGCGTAGTTCCACCCGTAGCGGACGGCTTCCTCGGGGGTGCCCGCGGTTCCCTGGACGAGCAGGGTCGAGTCCCCGCTGACGGCTGCGGCGAGGTGTTCGGACACCCAGGTCTTGGCGGTCCCCGGAACGCCGAGGAGCAGCAGGGCCCGATCGGTGGCGAGCGTGGTCACGGCGACCTCGACGAGGCGGCGCGGGCCCACGTACTTCGGTGTGATCAGTGTGCCGTCCGGAAGCGTCCCGCCGAGCAGATAGGTGGAGACGGCCCAGGGCGAGAGCTTCCAACGGGCGGGCCTGGGGCGGTCGTCAGCGGCGGCGAGCGCCTTGAGCTCGTCGGCGAAGGCATGCTCGGCGTGCGGCCTCAGGGCTTCGCCGCCAGCGGCGTCGGTCTGTACGGACACGGTCATGAATCCCCCTCCGGATCGGTCGATCCGATGCGGTTTCCACCGTGCACCACGGCACTGACAATCGGTCCCGGCACGGGCCCGGGACCGATCGGGGACCAGGCGGAGGATCAGCCTGTGACGGGCGAGACCGCGACGCATCCGCCGCTCGTGAGGAGCTCCTCGCCCTTCGCCTCCGCGATGACCTCGCCCTTGTGGGTGATGGTGCAGGCGAGGTCCGCCGCGCCCGCGTCCGGTGGGACCGGCATGACCGCCGGCGGCATGATCCCGCGCAGCGTGACGGTCTTCTTCCACGGCAGCACGGGCGACTCGACCGACTCGGTCTCGGGCTCCAGGGCCTTGCCGCCACCACCGTGGAACTGGATCTCGCCGGCGCTCGTACCGGTGACTTCGTAGGTCACCTCGTAGGTCTCGTCCGTGACCTTGTCGACGGCCTCGACGGCTTCGTCGGAGCAGGCGCCGAGGCCGAGCGCGAGGCCGCAGGCGGCCAGCCCCGCCACCGCGGCACGGGTGGTGCGCCCGATACGGGTGGTGCGTGTGGTGCGGTTCATCCGAATCCCCCGATGTCGTTGTCCTCTTCGCAGAGAAGCGCACCGAAGCGAAACGGTCAAGTCAGCGCGGAACGGGCGGAATCGCAGGTCGCGGCTGATTGTCAGTGGCACGCCCTACCGTCGGTTCCATGGTGCTGTCTCACGGGGGAGAACCCTGGCGCTCCGCCGGTCGGGTGGAGCACAAGACGACGGAGTGGGTGCTGGAGCTCGCTCCTGACGACAAGTCACGTGCGGCGGGCCTCGCGCTCGGTTCGGAGCGCGTGTGGTCCGGTGCGGGGCGCGGCGGTCCGGGTGTCGCGTGGGGGGTGTGCGCGGACGGCGACGGTCCCCCGCACCGCACGACGGTCGACACGAACGTGCCTGACTACAGGTGCAGTTGCCGCCGGGAGGAATCCCCCTGCCGGCATGTCCTGGGACTCCTGCTGCTCCTCGCCTCCGACGCGCGGGTACTCGGCCGGGTCCAGGAGCCGCCCGCCTGGGCCGCGCGGCGGCCTGCGGACCGACGCGGCCGGGCGGCGGCCGAGGCACCTCCAGGACCGGCGGCGGCCGAAGGGCCCGCGAGCCGGGAGGCCGCCCGGCGCGCCGACCGCAGGGCCGAGCGCATCACGGGCGGCACGCGGGAGCTGGAGCAGCGCCTCACCGATCTGCTGCGCGGCGGACTCGCGGAGGTGGACCGGCCGGGATACGGGCTGTGGGAGGAAACGGCGGCCCGCATGGTCGACGCCCAGGCGCCGGGGCTCGCCAACCGGGTGCGGGATCTGGGGTCGCTTCCGGCTTCGGGACCCGGCTGGCCGGCGCGGTTGCTCGAGGAGTGCGCGCTCCTGCATCTGCTGGACTCGGGCTGGCTCGGGCGCGACCGGCTGCCCGGCCCGCTGGCCGCGACCGTCCGCAGGAGGGTGGGACTGACGGCCTCGGCCGAAGGACCGGCCGTCCGCGATCGCTGGCTCGTCCTCGCGCAGTACGACGTACCTGACGGCCGGATCGTCACCCGCCGCATCTGGCTGTACGGCACGGAGTCGGCGCGCACCGCCCTGCTGCTGTCCTACGGTGCGCCGGGGCGAGCTCCCGCCCATGCACTGCCGGTGGGCGCTGTGGTGGACGCCGAGGTGACGCCCTTCTCGGGCGGCGGAGGGCTGCGGGCCGAGCTGGGACCTCGGTACGGCGAGCCCGTCGTCACGGCAGCACCGCCGCCCGGCGGCACGACAGCCGAGGCCGTCGCCGCGTACGGGCGGGCGCTTCGGGACGACCCCTGGCTCGACGCGTGGCCGGTCACGCTGAGCGATGTCATACCCGCGCCGTCCGGGGACGGCTGGCGCCTGGTCGGCGCGGCGGACGCTTCCGCCCTTCCGATCGCGCCCTCCGCACTGTCCCGGCCAGGGCTCTGGAAGCTCGTGGCACTGTCCGGCGGAGGCCCCCTGACCGTGTTCGGCGAGTGCGGGCACCGGGGCTTCGACCCGCTCGCGGCCTGGCCTCCCGAGACCTCCGACGACGCCGGAGCGAGCGCGGCAGTGGCCCTCGCCTGACGTACCGCGTCCTCCTCGACCGCCGCAAGCCTGCGACCCGCTGTCCCCGGACCACCGGAAGGGACCCGATGCCCACCGACATCACGACGCCGGACGTACCCGTGAACCCCCCATGGGAAGACCTGGTCACCTCGGCACTCCTCGGCACCGACCGGCGTCCGCTCCGCGCGGCAGGCGGCACCGCGGCCGGCCCGGTGGCGCTGCTCGACGCGGCCGCCGTGCACACGCTGCGGCGCAGGGCGGCCCTGCGGCCGGCCACAGGAGCCGTCCTGCCCGTGCCGGCGCCTGCGGATCCCCGGCCGCCGCTGCCGGCCGCCGCCCGCCGCCGGCTCGCCCAGCTGCTGGCCGACCGCTCGGCTCCGCCCAGTGGCGGGCGCCGGGGAGCGGCTCCCGATCTCACCGAGCTCATCCCCCAGTGGCTGGCCTCCGCCCACGCACGCGGCTACCGGGCACCGGCGGAGCTCCTGCCCGCCCTGCTGGACGCGGCACGAGCGCGCTCGGATCTGCGTCCGCACGTGCTGGCGTTCGCCGGACCGCGCGGACTCTGGCTGGCCGGGCTGAATCCGGAGTGGAGGTTCGCGCTGCGGGCCTCGCACCGCGGTGCGCACCGGCCGGACACATCGGATCCGGAGGCGGTTCGCCGGCTCTGGGAGGAGGGGCTCTTCGCCGAGCGGGTCGCGCTGCTCGGGGCGGTGCGGGAGCAGGATCCCGACGCGGCCAGGTCGCTGCTCACCGCCACGTGGTCCACGGAGCGGGCCGAGGACCGGCTGATGTTCGTCGACTCCCTCCGGTCCGGGCTCTCCGGGAGCGACGAAGCGTTTCTGGAGGAGGCGCTCGCGGACCGCAGCCGCAACGTCCGCTCCACGGCAGCCGAGCTGCTGTCCGCGCTGCCCGGTTCTGCGCTCGCCCGACGGATGGCGGCTCGTGCCACGTCCTGCGTGAACCCCGACCGTACGGGGGGTGACGTGTCCATCGCCGTGGAGGCGCCGCACGAGTGCGACGCCGCCATGGAGCGCGACGGAGTGGTGCCGGTACCCCCCTCGGGCCGAGGCGAACGGTCATGGTGGCTCGGCCAGTTGGTGGAGGCGACCCCGCTCGGGGTCTGGCGGGAGAAGTTCGGCGGCCGGACGGCGCAGGAGTTGGTGATGCTGCCGGTCTCCGACGGCTGGGACGCGGAGCTCCACGCCGCCTGGTGCCGGGCCGCCGTGCGGCAGCGGGACCCCGGCTGGGCACGGGCGTTGCTCGGCGCCCCGTCGACCCCCCTGGCCAACGGCCCGGGGACGGTGTCGCTGGCCGAGCGGTCGAAGCTCCTCGCCACCCTGCCCCCCTCCGAGCGTGCGCTCTGGGTCGCCGGCTTCATAGCCGCGCACGGCCTGTCCGAGGCCTTCCAGCTGCTCGGCGTCTGCTCCGTGCCCTGGGACGGGCCGCTCGGCAGGGCGGTGGTCGACGCACTGGACATAGCCCGGGACGCGGGGAGCTACCCCTGGAGCTTCAGCGGGGTGATGGGGCTCGCCGAGCGCTGCCTGAACCCGGCCGAGGCGGACCGGCTCGCGGTGCTCACCACCACGCCGGACGAGCCGGAAGGCGCCTCACCCGGCGCGGGCGGCTACTGGTCGGAGGCGTTCCTGCGGCTGGTGTCCACCCTGCGCCTGCGCGCCGCCATGGACGCGGAACTGGCCCAGGACCGCCAGGACCGGCCGGGAGGGGCAGGAACAGCAACGGGGAGGGGCAGCGACGAGGCAGAAGGTGGCAGGCAGTAGGAGGCAGGCAGCAGAAGGCAGCGGCAGGGCAGGCGTCAGGAGACGGACGCGCGGAAGGAAGGGCCCCGCCCAGCGTCGGCCGAAGCACTGCGGATGCCCAGGCCTTGTGGATCCGCCCCGCAGGCCCCGCGCCGGGCCCCGCCATGGGCCGAAGCGGCCGTGGACCTGGATCCGCCCACAGAGCCTGAGCCCCAGTGGCCCCGCCCTGAGGGACCGAGCCCCGCTACGGCCGGAGCCGTCCGAGCCCCGCTCCGGAGGCCGAGGCACCAAGGCGCCGAGCCGCGGTCCCACCCCGGGCCACGGCGCGCTCAGGCCTCCGCCGGCTGTCGGACGTGCGCGTTCACCCAGTCGACGATCGAGGCCGTCGTGGCACCCGGGGTGAAGATCTCCGCGACGCCCTGCTCCTTCAGCGGAGCGATGTCCGCCTCGGGGATGATGCCGCCGCCGAACACCTTGATGTCCTCCGCCTCGCGCTCCTTCAGCAGCTCGATGACCTTGGAGAAGAGCGTGTTGTGGGCACCGGAGAGAATCGAGAGACCGATGGCGTCGGCGTCCTCCTGGATCGCTGTGTCCACGATCTGCTCGGGCGTCTGGTGGAGCCCCGTGTAGATGACCTCCATGCCCGCGTCCCGCAGCGCCCGCGCGATGACCTTGGCCCCGCGGTCATGGCCGTCGAGGCCCGGCTTGGCCACCACCACACGGATCGGACCGGTCACACCCATCTATGCCTCCACATGCGTCTCCCGTGCCCGGAGGGCCGGTGATGTGAACGAACGTTATCCACAGCATCCCGCACGGCGTCGTTTCGCGGTGGGCCGGGAGGGGGAAATCACACATGGGACATGTTCGCCGGCGTCGTTCCCAGCACCGGGCGGCCCACGGCCGCGCGGGGAGCGCCGCCAGGGGAGCCGCAACGAGGTCGCCGTCCCACCGCGCCGTCAGCCGCACGGCACGGTGGTACGGCCCCCGGCCGCATCAGGGCTGCCGGCCGCCTCCGCAGCGACCCCCGTGAGGGCATACGGGTCAGGGAGCCGCCTCCCCCGCGTGCCGTGCAGGAGGTCGGCCATGAAGGTCCTGTCCTTCCTACCCCTACTGCTGCGCAGGCCGTGCCTGCGCCCGGCCTGGCTGTCGTCGGCACTGATCAGGGCCACGGCACTGGAGCTGGCGATCCTCGCCGGGCACGCGCTGATCTACCCGTCCGGCCTCACCCCCGAGCGCCGGACCCCCACACCTCCGCAGGACACCGGCGCCGACACCGGCGGGGTCACCCGTCCGGCGGACACGACCGCTCTGCCCATCCCGGCCGACGACCGGCCCCCGGTCGTCCTGCTGCACGGTTTCATCGACAACCGTTCCGTCTTCGTCCTGCTCCGCCGCTCCCTGGCCCGGCACGGCTGGCACCATCTGGAGTCGCTCAACTACTCGCCCCTGACCTGCGACATCCGCACGGCTGCCGAGTTGCTCGACCGCCATGTGGAGGAGATCTGCGCCCGTACCGGGCACCGTGAGATCGACATCGTCGGCCACAGCCTCGGCGGCCTGATCGCGCGGTACTACGTACAGCGGCTCGGCGGGGACCGCCGGGTACGCACGCTCGTCACCCTCGGTACACCGCACGGCGGCACTGCCGCCGCGCCGCTGGCAGGCGCCCACCCCATCGTCCGCCAGATGCGCAGCGGCTCCGCGCTGATCGAGGAACTGCGCCGCCCCGCTCCGGGCTGCAGGACACGGTTCATCAGCTTCTGGAGCGAGCTGGACAGGGTGATACTTCCGGTCGAGACGGCCTGCGTCGATCACCCCGACCTCGACGCGGTGAACGTGCGCGTCACCGGCATCGGCCATCTCGCGCTCCCGGTGCACCCCGCCGTCGCGTCCGCGATCCGTCAGGCGCTCGAGTCCGACGGGACGGCCATCGGCACTCCTGGGACGGCCTCGGTCGCCTGATCCCCCGCCCCGGAACCCCCGCACACCGCCTGTCGATTAGAACGAATTTCGAACATAGAACCAACTCTGGCTCTCCGGTCCGCCGAAAGGCGGTCGATTGCCCGTTTCCTGAGGGGATGAAAGCCGCCGAAGATTGTCGTCCTCCACTACCGCCGGGTACAGTCGCGGCCACTGCTCACCCTGGGATCCCCCCACCGGAACCCGGAACAGGTCCTGCTGCCGAGGCGAGAGAGAAGTTGGTGAACGACCAGCACCCCCACGCCGGGTATGCCGGATACGACAGCCGGCCCACCGGCGGTTTCGACACCGACCCGCTCTTCGGGACCCTTCCGGGTCAGCAGGACGACAACCACGAGACGACGTACGGCGGCGGTTACGCCCCGGCGTACGACGGCGGCTACAGCGGCTACGACAGCGGCCAGTGGGACACCGGAGCGCATCAGCAGGCCTCGTACGACCCGTATGACACCCCGTCCCACCCGCAGGCGCCCCAGGGCTACGAGGACACCACCGCGACCTGGGTGCCCGAAGCCGCGCTTCCGTCCCAGGCCGCCGCCCCGGCCCCGGACGCGACGGGCCAGTGGGACACCACGGGCTGGGACACGACCGGCCAGGCCGATCAGTGGGGGTCCGGCGACACCGGCGCGTTCCCCACCACCACGTTCGACACGACGGCCTACGCGACCGGCACCTTCGCTCCTCCCGCCTTCGAGACCGCGGGATACGAAAGCTACGCAGCCGCGGACACCGGCGCCTACGACGCCACGGCCTGGAACACAGGCGCCACGCCCGAGAACGCCGCGTACGCCCCCGAACAGACGTCGTATCCCTCGTACGAACACCAGTCGGCGTCCTACGAGCCTTACGAATCAGTCCAGTTCGCCTCCCACGATCCGCAGGACTCCCCCGGCGCGCACGACCACGCCGAGTACACCGAGACCCGTACCCCGCAGACGGACGCGTACACGGACACGTACGACGAGATCCACGAGGCCGACGCACCCGAGCCGACGGCGGACCTCGTCGACGTGACCGCGGAATCAGCCTCCGTGACCCCCTCCGCGCGCCCGGTGAGCCGTTCCGCCGCCCCGCGCGGCGGCGGCCGGGGCAGGCGCCGCACCCCTGCGAAGCGTTCCGCGCTCCTCACCGTCGCCGTCCCCTCCGCCTGCGTCATGAGCGTCGCGGGCATCGCCGCCGCCTCGGTGAGCGTCGGCGGAGGCGAGGAGACGAAGGACGAGACCACGTCCATGGCCGCCGCCGACACGGTCCAGCCGGCCGTGGCCAACAACAAGCTGGACACCCAGCTTGCCAACCTCAGCGCCGACGCCGAGAACTTCGCCGACCGTGCCAGCCGCACCCAGGAGCGCATCGACCTGAAGGAGCGTCAGGCCGCCGAGAAGAAGAAGCGCGAGGAGGAGGCCGCACGCCGCGAGGCCGCGCGCCCCAAGTTCGCGCTGCCCGTGAAGCAGCACGGCCTCAGCGCCATCTACGGCCAGGCCGGGGTGAACTGGATGTCCATGCACACGGGCATCGACTTCCCCGTGGGCTACGGCACCCCGGTGATGGCGGCGACCGACGGTACCGTGCGCACGCAGCTGAACAGCGCCTACGGAAACATGGTGATCGTCACCGCGGCCGACGGCACCGAGACGTGGTACTGCCACCTCAGCACCGCGAAGATCCGTTCCGGCCCGGTGAAGGCCGGTGACGTCATCGCCTACTCGGGAGACTCCGGCAACTCCACCGGCCCGCACCTGCACTTCGAGGTACGGCCCGGCGGCGGCTCGGCGATCGACCCGATGCCGTGGTTCCGCAGCCACGGCATCAACCCGTACTGAGTCAGATCTTCTCGACCGGCGCGTAGCGCAGCAGCAGCTTCTTGGGACGCTCGTCGCCGAAGTCGACCGTCGCCTTCGCCTGGTCGCCGAACCCCTCGACCGCCGTCACCGTGCCCAGGCCGAACTGGTCGTGCGTGACCCGGTCCCCGACCACCAGGGTGACGACCGGCTTCTCGGAGCTGCGGCGCGTCGCGAATCCCGAGGGGCCGGACTTCGAGCGCGACGAGGACAGCGACGACGTGATGCCGGACGTCGGCCCCGCCGGAGCGGCCATCGGCCCCTTGCGCTTCCACTCCAGGTGCTGGTCCGGGATCTCCTCCAGGAACCTCGACGGCGGGTTGTACGAGGGCTGGCCCCACGCACTCCGCATCGCCGCCCGGGTCAGATACAGGCGCTCACGGGCGCGGGTGATGCCCACATAGGCGAGCCGGCGCTCCTCCTCGAGCTCCTTCACCTGTCCCAGCGCGCGCATGTGCGGGAAGACGCCGTCCTCCATGCCGGTCAGGAAGACCACCGGGAACTCGAGGCCCTTGGCCGTGTGCAGGGTCATCAGCGTGATGACGCCGGAGCCGTCCTCGTCCTCGTCGGGGATCTGGTCGGCGTCGGCGACGAGCGCGACCTTCTCCAGGAACTCGGCGAGCGTCCCCGAGCCCTCCTCCTCCGCGCGCTCCTGCTCGAATTCGAGGGCGACGGCGGCGAGTTCCTGGAGGTTCTCGATACGGGTCTCGTCCTGCGGGTCGGTGGAGGCCTGGAGTTCCGCGAGGTAGCCGGTCCGCTCCATGACCGCCTCCAGCACGACGGCGGGCCCCGCACCGGACTCCACGATCGTGCGGAGCTCCTCCATGAGCGTGTTGAAGCGCTTCACGGCATTGGCCGAGCGCGCCGCCATGCCGTACGCCTCGTCCACGCGGCGCAGCGCCTGCGGGAAGGAGATCTTCTCGCGCATCGACAGGGCGTCGATCATCGCTTCGGCCCGGTCACCGATGCCCCGCTTGGGCACGTTGAGGATGCGGCGCAGCGGGACGGTGTCCTCGGGGTTGGAGAGGACCCGGAGGTAGGCCAGGACGTCCCTGACCTCCTTGCGCTCGTAGAAGCGCACCCCGCCGACGACCTTGTAGGGCAGTCCGACGCGGATGAAGATCTCCTCGAAGACACGGGACTGGGCGTTCGTGCGGTAGAAGACCGCGACGTCGCCGGCCTTCGCGTCCCCCGCGTCCGTCAGCCGGTCGATCTCGTCGGCGACGAACTGCGCCTCGTCGTGCTCGGTGTCCGCGACGTATCCCGCGATCCGGGTGCCCGCGCCCGCGTTCGTCCAGAGGTTCTTGGGGCGACGGCTCTCGTTGCGCTCGATGACGGCGTTGGCCGCGGAGAGGATCGTCTGCGTGGAGCGGTAGTTCTGCTCCAGCATGATCGTGGTGGCGTCCGGATAGTCCTCCTCGAACTGGAGGATGTTGCGGATGGTCGCGCCGCGGAAGGCGTAGATCGACTGGTCGGCGTCACCGACGACACACAGCTCGCCCGGGGCCTCGGCCTCGCCGGACGGGCCCACCAGCTCGCGCACGAGGGTGTACTGCGCGTGGTTGGTGTCCTGGTACTCGTCGACCATGACGTGGCGGAAGCGGCGGCGGTAGTGCTCCGCGACGTCGGGAAACGCCTGGAGCAGGTGGACCGTCGTCATGATGATGTCGTCGAAGTCCAGCGCGTTGGCCTCGCGGAGCCGCGCCTGGTAGAGCGCGTAGGCCTGGGCCAGCGTCTTCTCGAAGCCGTCGGCGGCCTGGCCCGCGAACGTCTCCTCGTCGATGAGCTCGTTCTTCAGGTTCGAGACCTTCGACGTGAACGACTTCGGCGGGTAGCGCTTCGGGTCGAGGTCCAGATCGCGGCAGACCAGTGCCATGAGCCGCTTGGAGTCGGCGGCGTCGTAGATCGAGAACGACGAGGTGAAGCCCAGGCGCTTCGACTCGCGGCGCAGGATCCGCACGCAGGCACTGTGGAAGGTCATGACCCACATGGCGTTGGCGCGCGGGCCGACGAGGTCCTCGACACGCTCCTTCATCTCGCCGGCGGCCTTGTTGGTGAAGGTGATCGCGAGGATCTGCCCCGGGTGCACCCCGCGCTCGGCCAGGAGATGGGCGATCCGGTGGGTGAGCACCCTGGTCTTGCCCGAGCCGGCTCCGGCGACGATGAGCAGCGGGGAACCGGCGTGCACGACGGCGGCGCGCTGCTCGGTGTTCAGCCCGTCGAGCAGCGCTGCGGAGTCGATGACGGGGCGCGGGGCACCGTCGCGGTAGTAGGCGTCACGCGGCGGCGGAGGCGCGTCGAAGACGTCCTCGAAGAGGCCCTCCGGCACCGCTTCGGGTGCGTGCTCCTCGGGGGGCGGCGGGGGGCCGTCCTCAGCTCGCTGGAGGCCGGTCAGGAAACTGTCGTCAAAGAGGCTGCTCATCGCCTCACGAGTCTAGGCGGCCGCACCGACAGCCCGGGCCGCATCGGTGACAAGGACCGGGCGCCGTGCGCGTAACGAGACGGTTCACCCACGGTCGGTGAGATTCCGGAGCGATTTCCGGCCGTGTGCCCGGCCGCCCCGAAAAGGTCACGAAAACGTATCGGGCATATCGAACATCAACCTTCACAGGGACACCACGGGTTGGCTAGCGTGCTCCGACAGGTGCCCCGTACCCCCTTGAGGCGAACCACGCCGCACGGGCGCCCCTGCCGAATCCGTGCTCCCCCGAAGGGAGCCAGGAACCGGGGACCCACGCGCAGCACCGGGGTGAATCGGTCCGTCTCCACCGGGCCGCAGGGCAGCCTTCCGTTCCGCCCGACCCCTCCCCCAGTGCCTGGACGGCCTGGGGGGAACCCATCGCCGACCCGGTAGGCGGTCCACGGAAGGAGATGCCGGCCTTGGCATCGCATCGCAAGCCGCGCACCCGGGTGCGCACCACCACCCCTGCCGTCGGTCTCACGACGGCGGCGCTCGCGTCCGTCACCCTGCTCTCCACGCAGAGCGCGACGGCCGCCCCCGCCGCGCCCAGGCCCAGCATCGAGGAAGTACAGAAGAAGGTCGACGCCCTCTACCGGCAGGCCGGTACCGCGACGCAGCAGTACAACAAGGCGAAGACCGCGTCGGCGGAGCAGCGCTCCAAGGTCGACGGACTGCTGGAGGCCGCGGCGAAGCGGGCCGACAAGCTCAACGAGACGCGCCGGGAACTGGGCAACTACGCCGCCGCGCAGTACCGCAGCGGCTCGATCGCCCCGACGGCGACCTTCTTCCTCGCTGACGACCCCCAGTCGTACTTCGACCAGGACCAGCTGATGGCCCGGATGACCAGCCAGCAGCAGCAGGCGGTCACCGACTTCCGCGCGCAGCAGAAGGAGGCGGCGGCGAAGCGCGTCGAGGCGACGAAGAGCCTGGAGACGCTCACCGAGTCGCAGGCCACGCTGCGCACGAGCAAGCAGCAGGTGCAGACGAAGCTCGCCGAGGCCCGCACGCTGCTGTCGGAGCTGACCGCCGAGGAGAAGGCGCGGCTCGCGGAGCTGGAGCGCAGGAAGGAGGCCGAGGCCCGGCGCAAGGCCGAGGAGCTGGCCCGCCAGCAGGCCGCCGCGAAGGAGAAGGCCGAGCAGGCCGCCAAGGAGCAGGCCGCCAAGGAGGAGGCCTCGCAGGAGGAACCCGCCACCGGCACCGGGACCGGCGGCACGGGTTCCGACAGCGGCTACGCCACCAAGGCCGGGAAGGTCCTGGCCTTCGCCGCCGCCCAGATCGGCAAGCCGTACGTCTGGGGGGCGACGGGTCCCTCCTCGTACGACTGCTCCGGGCTCACCCAGGCCGCCTGGCGGGAGGCGGGCGTCGATCTGCCGCGCACCACCTGGGACCAGGTCGAGGTCGGAACCCGCGTGGCCACGGCGGATCTGCAGCCGGGGGACCTGGTCTTCTTCTACGACGACATCAGCCACGTCGGCATCTACAAGGGCGACGGCATGATGATCCACGCACCGAAGCCGGGTGCGAACGTCCGCGAGGAGTCGATCTACTACATGCCGATCTACGGCAGCGTGCGCCCGGCCTGACCCAGGACGCGGAGCAGGGGGCGGCCGACGGGCCGCCCCCTGCTCGCCGTACCCGTCCGCTCAGGTCCAGAGCGTGGCGATGAAGATGTTGGCGACGGTCAGCCCGCCGACCGCGGCGAACGCGCCCTTGTCCACCTTCTCCTCGTCCCGCTTCACGTAGGCGAGCGCCAGGATCACGATCAGGACCAGCAGCTTGATGCCGATCTTGATGTTGTTCACGCTCTGGTCGTCGGCCTGGTTGAGCCCGACCAGGGCGACCCCCGTGACGAGCATGGTGAGCGCGCCGTGCAGCATCGCCGGGACGAAGCGGGCCGTGCCCGCCCCCATGGCCTTCATCTGGGTCAGGAAGCCGCCCAGCAGGGAGGCGATACCGATGATGTGCAGGGCCACGAAGACATTGATGAGTACGTCCATGGCCGCAGCCTAACCGCGGCCATATCACCACTCTTCGGCCAGGTACGACTTACCGATGAGTCGGCCCGAGTCTGCACGAATTGCCGGACTCAGGTTGATTTTTCCGTTCATCGGGCGGAAACGAAACAGCACATGAGGGCAATACCTGTCATTACACCTCCTCCCCGTGCGCCGGGTTTAGCGTCCCTCCCAGGTGACCGGCTCTTCACCACCGCTCCCGTACCGGGCGGTGCCCCGGTCGCCCCGCCAGGAATCCGGCGGCGGGCCACTCCCCCCGTGGTGGCCCGGCGCCGGACCCCGGCGGGCCCGCGGCACCCACCGCCGGGCAGTCGAACGGAAGGACGCACCACCCCCGTGGCCGCCCATCGAGAAGCCGCTCACCGCAAGCCCAGGCAGCGCCTGTTCACCGGGCCTGCTGCCCGCACCGCAGCCGCCGTCGCCCTCGCCGGGGCGGCGACGGCGACGGCCCTCGAGGGCGCCGCCCAGGCCGACCCCCAGCTCACCCCGGCCCAGGTCAAGGCCAAGGTCGACCGGCTGTACCACGACGCCGAGGTGGCCACCGAGAAGTACAACGGCGCGAAGGAGCAGACCGCCGCCTCCGAGAAGTCCCTGGACGCACTGCGCGACGAGGCGGCCCGCAGGACCGAGCGCCTCAACACCGCGCGGGACGCCCTCGGCTCGTTCGCCACCGCCCAGTACCGCAGCGCCGGCGTCGACCCCGCCATCCGCCTGGCCCTCTCGTCCGACCCGGACGAGTATCTGGAGCGCGCCGCGTACGAGGACCGGGCGGGCGACCGCCAGGCCGGTGCGGTCAACGGCGTACGCCGGCAGATCAGCGACCTCGCCCAGCTGCGCGAGCGGGCGGAGGACGAGCTCGAGGTCCTCTCCTCCCGCCGGGCCGACCTGAAGAAGCACAAGGACGCCGTCCGCACCAAGCTCGCCGACGCCCGGAAACTCCTGGCCACCCTCACCGCCGGTCAGCGCGCCGCCTACGAGCGCTCGGCCGACGCCGCGCACGGCGGCAGCGCCGTCCGTGCCGCCCGGGACGTCCCCCGCGGCTCCGTGGCCGCCCCCAACGCCCGTGCGGCACAGGCCGTCGCCTTCGCGTACGGGGCACTGGGCAAGCCGTACGTCTGGGGCGCCACCGGGCCCTCCTCCTTCGACTGCTCCGGCCTCACCCAGGCCGCCTGGCGGGCCGCGGGCGTCTCCCTGCCCCGCACGACGTACACCCAGATCAACGCGGGTCAGCGCGTCTCCCGCTCCGAACTCGCCCCGGGGGACCTGGTCTTCTTCTACCCCGGGGTCACCCACGTCGGGCTCTACATCGGGGGCGGGCAGATGATCCACGCCCCACGCCCGGGCGCCCCCGTCCGTATCGCGCCGATCAGCGAAATGCCCTTCGCGGGAGGGACCCGTGTCGCCTAGGCTCCGGGGCCCATGGACAACGCCATCCAGAACTACGCCCGCTCACTCGCCCTCCGCTCCCCGGACCACTACCGGGTCGGCCCGTTCACGGTGCGCCACAACCCGGGCTGGGAACTGAAGTTCGTCAACTACGCCATCCCCGACCAGGGTGCCGAACCCACCGCGCAGGAGATCACCGATCTCGTCGAGGCGTTCCGCGCACATGACCGGCTGCCCCGGCTGGAGTTCCTGCCCGCCTGGGCACCCGCCGTCGAACCGGCCCTGCTGGACGCCGGTTTCACGGTCGAGAGCCGCGCCCCGGTCATGGCCTGCGGCGCCGACGGCCTGCTCGCGCCGAAGCCGGTGGACGGCCTCCGCATCGCCGAGCCGGTCACCGCCGACGAGTTCACCGCCGCGGCCGCCGTCCAGCACAGCGGGTTCGGTGGTGAGGGCGGACCCGAGGACGGCGAGATCGCCTGGCTGCGCGGAGCGACGGCGGACGGCGGTGTATCAGCTCTCGCCACCGTGGCCGGCCTGCCCGCCGGCGCAGGCGGCTGCTCGGTCCCGGCCGACGGCATCGGCGAACTGGCCGGCCTGGCCGTCGCCGAAACCTTCCGCCGCCGCGGCATCGGCGCGGCGCTCTCCGCCTGGCTGACCCGCACCGCCTTCGAGCGCGGCTTCGAGACCGTGTGGCTGGAGCCGGGCGGCCCCGACGTCGAGCGGATCTACGCGAGCATCGGCTACCGCAGGACCGGCGAGAAGCTCAACATCTCGCTCGCCCCCGCCTGAGCGGGTGCGGGGCTCAGACCAGCCGCCGCGCCGTGGCCCACCGGGTCAGCTCGTGCCGGTTGGAGAGCTGGAGCTTGCGCAGCACGGCCGAGACGTGGGACTCCACCGTCTTCACCGAGATGAACAGCTGCTTGGCGATCTCCTTGTACGCGTATCCCCGGGCGATCAGCCGCAGCACCTCGCGCTCACGCTGCGTCAGCCGGTCCATGTCCTCGTCGACCGGCGGGGCGTCCGTCGAGGCGAACGCGTCCAGGACGAACCCTGCCAGCCGCGGCGAGAACACCGCGTCGCCGTCCTGGACCCGGAAGACGGAGTCCACCAGGTCGGTGCCCGTGATGGTCTTGGTGACGTAGCCACGGGCACCGCCGCGGATCACACCGATGACGTCCTCGGCGGCGTCCGACACGGACAGCGCCAGGAAGCGCACCGGGTTCTCGACCGCCCCCATCATCGGGGCGCAGCGCCGCAGCACCTCGACCCCGCCTCCTCCCGGGAGGTGGACGTCGAGGAGGACGACCTCGGGACGGGTCGCGGTGATCACCGTGACGGCCTGGTCGACGTCGGCGGCCTCGCCGACGACCTCGACCCCTGTCTCCTCGGTACGGCCGATCTCGGCCTGGACCCCGGTGCGGAACATCCGGTGGTCGTCGACGAGCACGACCCGTACCCGGCGCTCCGGACCCCCGGTCGCTTCGGTGTTCTCGGTCACTCGCTCGTCCTTTCCATCTCCAGCTCGACTTCCGTGCCCCCGCCGGGCACCGAACGCAGCCGCGCCGTACCGCCGTTGCGCTGCATCCGGCCGATGATCGACTCCCGTACGCCCATCCTGTCGTCCGGGACGGCGTCCAGGTCGAACCCGGGCCCCCGGTCCCGTACGGAGACGAAGACCGTGCGGCCCTCGACCTCGGCGAAGACCTGGACGGCGCCGCCCTCACCACCGTACTTGGCGGCATTGACCATCGCCTCGCGTGCGGCCTGCATCTGTGCCGCGAGCTTCTCGTCGAGCGGGCAGTCGCCGACGACGACGACCTCCAGCGGGACCCCGTGCTTGTCCTCGACCTCGGCGGCGGCGCGCTTGACCGCCTCGGCGAGGGTCGAGGGTTCCTCGGCCTCCTCCTTGCCGGTGCCCTCCGGGTTGTACAGCCAGTTGCGCAGCTCGCGCTCCTGGGCACGGGCGAGCCTGCGGACCTCGCCGCCGTCGTCCGCGTTGCGCTGGATCAGCGTGAGCGTGTGCAGGACGGAGTCGTGGACATGGGCGGCGACCTCGGCGCGCTCCTGGGCCCGGATGCGCATCAGGCGTTCCTCGGAGAGGTCCTGCGTCATCCGCACCAGATAGGGGCCCGCGAGCAGCGCGATGCCGGTGAGTACGGCGATGGCCGCGGTCAGCGCCGTGCCGAGCTGGGCCGCCGAGCCCCGCACCACCATGAAGGCGGCGAGGCCGAGGCCGACGAGCGCGACACCGGCCAGTGCACGGGCGAGGTGCAGTACCCGGCGGCGGCGGCCCGCCTCGATCCAGCTGGCGCGCCGCGCGTTGTCGGCCTGGCGCCAGACCAGGACGGAGCCCGCGCCGATCAGCAGTGCGGGCCACACGTACCGGTCCGCCTTGCTGCCCATGTCGACGTTGCTGACGAAGATCACGGCCCCGACGAGCAGCGCGAGCAGGGCGAAGACCTGGCCCGCGTCGGGCTTGCGAAGTCTGCGCCGGCCGTCCGGGGCCGTCTCGAAGAAGGACTTCTCCACCCCTCCGACCCCGCCGACCCCGAGGGGTACGACGATCCAGAACACGGCGTAGAGCAGGGCGCCCATGCCGTCCGCGAAGAACAGTCCGAGGAAGACGAACCGGACCCAGGCGACGGGCAGTCCCAGATGTCCGGCGAGCCCGCGCGCCACCCCGCCGAGCATCCGCCCGTCGGCGCTGCGGTACAGCTTGCGCGGCGCCGGCTCCTCCGGGTCCGGGGCGTGGGAGCTCGGGGCTCGGGTCGTGGCTGCTGGCATGCACCGATCGTCACACGTTCCGGCGGGCCGTGGCATCAGGGTCTGCCCGGACTCGACCCTGATGCGCTCAGGGCGGGCGTCCCGCGGCCGGAGGTCCCGCGGACGGGCCCCAGGGGCCACCGGGACGGAATATCAGGGATCGGCCAGGGTCGTCGCGGGTCCCACGAGGGCGTACGGGCCGTCACCATGGAGCCATGACCGTTCCCCAGGACGCCTCTCCCGGCGCCACCCCGCCCCCCGAGCAGGTACCCCGCCTGCAGCGCAGCCCCCGGCAGAAAGTGGTGGCCGGGGTGTGCGGTGGGCTCGGCCGGTACTGCGACGTGGACCCGGTGATCTTCCGGATCGTACTGGGCGTCCTCGCGGTGACGGGCGGCATCGGCCTGATCTTCTACGGCTTCGCGTGGCTGCTGCTCCCCGTGGAGGGCGAGGACGAGAACGAGGCACGCCGACTGCTGTCGGGCCGGGTCGAGGGCGCCTCGCTCATCGCCCTGCTGCTGGCCCTGGTCGGCTGCGGGCTGCTGTTGTCGATGCTGCACAACGGCGGGATGCTCTCCTTCGCCGCGATGCTGTCGCTGACCGTGGTCGGCTTCTCGGTCTGGACCCAGCACCGCAGGACGGCCCCGTACCACCCGCCCCACCACACGCCGGGCGTGGCGGCGCACACCCCGAAGTACACGGCTCACGCCCCCGGCCACGGGGCGCCGCCCGAGGTGAAGGCGCCGCCCACGCCGGGCGGTCCGTCCTGGTGGCGGGAGCCGATCATCAAGGACGGCACGACCGGCCCGGCCGGAACCGGCTATCTCTGGGGGCCCGCGGACGCGACGTCCGAGGCGGCGGAGGCCGGCCGGAACAGGCCGACGCCGGATGCCCCGTACCGCCCGCCCTACCGGGCACCGGGCCCCCGGGGGCCACGGTCGATCGGAGGTCTCGTCCTCCTGCTCGCCCTGGTGGCGGGAGGGCTGGGCACGGGACTGAGCTGGCAGACCCATCCGCTGGGCACCAGCCTGCAGATCGGGCTCGCCGCCGCACTCGGGGTCTTCGGCCTCGGCCTGCTGGTCGCCTCGGTGCTGGGCCGGACCGGGTTCGGCACGATCCTGCTGGCCGTGATCACGGCGGGCCTGCTGGCGGGATCCTCCGTCGTACCGAGGGACATCGGCACCGACTGGATCCGCAAGGAATGGCGCCCGGCCTCCGTCACGGCGGTCCAGCCCCTGTACAAGCTCGGCACCGGGGTCGCGAAGCTCGACCTCTCCCGGGTCACCGTCCCGAAGGGCCAGACCCTGCGTACGCGTATCGAGGTGGGGGCGGGCCGCGCGCTCGTGGTCGTGCCGGCGGGCGTGACGGTGGAGGTGGACGCCGAGGCGGGCCTCGGCGACATCCAGTTCCCGTCCGACCTGCGCAAGGACGTGGACATCGCCCCCGACCGCCGGACCGAGCGGACCCTCGCGCCGCCGAAGGACAGCAAGCCCGCCGGCACCGTCGAGCTGGGCATGGGAATCGGCATCGGACAGCTGGAGGTCACCCGTGCTGCGTCATGAGATCAGGCCCGGCCGCGCGGTGGCGGGCCTCGTCATGCTCGCGCTGGCAGGCGGTTACGCGGCTGACGCGGCGAGGGCGTGGAACGCCACCTGGACGTTCTTCGCCCCGGTGTTCTTCGGCGGGCTGTGGCTTGCCGCCACGGTGACCTGGGTGAGCTACCGGCTTCGGCGCCGGCGTGCGGCGCGGAAGGACCCGGCTGAGGACTCGGCGGCGCAGGCGCCGTCCTGCGGTGGTGCCACCGGCAGGTGACCGTCGCCGAACGGCAGGTGGCAGGCGCGCGATAGCCGGCCGTCCCTGACGGGGCGCCACGGGCGCCTGCCGTGACGGGGGCCGTCCGGCCGATCGTGGATCCGGCCGGACGAGACACGCGGACTCACCCCGGGCGCGCAGTCCCGCTGCGGTCCCTGGCCGCCCTCGGCCCGCGCCGCGCCCGGCTTCACCGGCGGCGTCGGCCACCCCTCAGGGCGTCCAGCGACAGGTACGGCGCGCCCGCCAGCAGCAACGGCAGCCACGCCATGAGGTAGACCAGGTCGTTCCCGTAGTAGTACGGCTCCGTCCGCCAGCTGACGGTCAGCCACAGGCTCAGCGAGATCAGCGCTCCGCCCAGCGCCGCGAGCCGCGCCCACAGACCTGCGAGGTTGCCGAGGCCGACGAGGAGTTCACCGATCGCGATGGCGTAACCGAAGCCCTCGGGGCTCTTCAGAGCCAGGTCGACGAGGCCCGGGATCGCCGAACTGTCGCGTACGGCGTTCATCATCCCGCCGATGGAGCCGGTCCCGCTCGCCGACAGGAACGCCTCGTCGGTCAGCTTGTCGAGCCCCGCGTAGACGAACGTGACGCCGAGGAAGATCCGCAGGGGCAGGAGCGCGTACTCCCCCGCCCGGTCCCTGAGGCTTCTCGGCTCGTCCAGCCCGTAGGAACCGCCCCTGTACCCGTGCATCACAGCTCCGCCTTCCGTTGGCCCTCAAGAGACCATACGTACGCCGGTTCGGAGCCGCTCACCAGGTGTGCGGCTCAGTCCGTGATGTCGACGACGCAGGAATTGGTCTCCACGCCCGCCGCCGTGACGACCTGTACCTCCACCGCGCCGGGTTCGACCTCGACGGGCACGGGCACGGTGAGCACGGTGTCCGCCGGGTTGGCGAAGCCTCCGGTGACCGGGATCAGGGGGACGTGCACATGCACCCGCCCGATCCTGACGACCACCCGTGCCAGCCGGTCGGGGCTGCCGGCGCCCGGCGGGACGAATCCCGCGCCGCGGATCTCGATGTCGTCGCCGGTACGGATGGGGGCGTCCAGATCGCCGGCCTCCCTGGTCCGGACGACCGACAGGATGACCGGGCGGCCACCCTCCGCGTACTTCCCGGCGAAGTACGTCGCCGCGGAGACGCCCACCAGGATCGCCAGCCCCCACGGCAGGTCCGGCAGCTGCTCGGGGCGGCGGGCCAGACGGACCGCCGCGAACAGCACGGCGACGGCGCTGACCAGCACGTACTGCACATCGGTGAAGCTGCCCCGCCCGGAGTCGTCGGTCAGCAGGTCGGCTGCCCGCGGCCGGTCGGCACGCAGCTTCTGCAGTCGCTGGGCCAGTACGCGTACGGTCACCACCCGGCGCACGACGACGGCGACGGCGCACACCAGCGCGAGCACGGTCAGCACGCCGGCCGAGCGGACCAGGTCCAGGCCCTCGATCAGGGCGTCCCGGTCGGCGGGGTCGGACGCCCCGGCCAGTTGCAGCGCGAGGACCAGCACGGAGAAGACGGCGAGCAGTACCCAGGAGGCGGCGACGGTGCGCGAGGTGGAGAGCCGGTTGTCCTCGCCGATCAGCGGGGCGAGGAGGCCGCCGCGGGTCCGGTGGACGCGGGCGGCGCCGGTGAGCAGGCCCGCCGTGACGAGTGCGGCGATCAGGCCCGCGGTGCGGGCCGTCGACCAGCCGGCGCCGATGGCGGTGACGGCCTCGCCGATGACCAGCAGGGCGACACCGCCCCAGACGACCACGAGGGTGCGCACCCAGAGCGTGTGCAGCCAGGCGTCACCGGCCTCGCGGCTGCGTTCGGCGACGGTGCGGGCCGACTCCGTCAGCTCGTCCGACACCCACTGCCGGGAGGCGGAGACGGACTGGGCGACCCCGGCGGGGAGGCCCTGCCCGGCGGCGAATTCGTCCCGCTTGGTGAGGAAGGCCGCTACCGCGCGGCGGTGTCCTTCGCGTGCTCCGTGCGGGCAGTCGCCGCACGTACAGCTACCGCCGTGCGCACTTTTCGCCCTCGCCTCGTCCAAAGCCACGGAGAACGCCGCCCTTTCCACCCTGGTAGAACCAACTCGCCTGCGATTTCTGCGAATTGTGCCGTACGGAGCGGGCTCGTCCCGCATCGGGGCGGGCCAGGGGCGCGTGTCGTGGATATGTACGATTCTCAGGTGCTGAGCACGAGGTAGGCGAGGCCCAGTGTCCCGCGGTATCCCCCGTAGTACCCGGTGCGGCGTGCGTCGACGGCCTCGGTCACAGCGGCGTGCAGCGGGTGTCCGGGGTTGGCCAGCGCCCAGCGCTCGCCGCGCCCGATGTTGGCGGCGGACTCGAAGAGGTCCCACTCGCGCTGATCGGCGACGGTCACCTGGACCGGCCTGAGCCCCGCGGCCTCCGCCTGCCGGACCAGCTCCAGGAGCGAGCCGAAGTCCCCGGGCTCCGCGCCCAGCCCCTCCAGCGCCTCGGGCGAGGGCTCCCGCTCCCAGAAGCCGTCCCCGAACAGCACCCGGCCGCCGGGGCGTACGGCTGCTCGCAGTGCCTTCAGCGCCTCAGAGGTGCCGCCCGGCCAGGCGTGCGAGGAACCGATGGAGACAGCGAGGTCGTAGCCGTCCCCCTGGTACTCCGCCGCCGGTACCTCGTGGAACCGCACCCGGCCCGTGAGCCCGCGCTCCCCTGCCAGCCGAAGCCCTCGCGCCACGGCTTCCGGGTCGGTCTCGATGCCGTCCCCGGTGCATCCGGGCGCCGCCTCGACCAGGCGCATCAGCAACTCGCCCCAGCCGCTGCCGAAATCGGCGATCCGCGCCCCGGGAACCGGGGCGCAGGCTGCGATCAGCTGGGCGGCGTGCTCCTCGGACAGCGGGGTGTTCCAGGTGAGGCGGTCGTTGCCGGGTGCGGACATGAGGGCTCTGATCTCGTCGGCAGACATTCCACGAGCCTGGCACGCCAGGCCTCCGACGGACCACGGAATTTCTATCTGCCGCGGTTGTAGATCTCCGTGAGGTCAGCCTCGACCAGGAACGGAGCGTCCACCCTGAGCTTGTTGTGATGGATGCCCGTGGGCGTGTACGCCCTCAGAGCCGGATCGAGTTCGTAGACGTAGACGATGGGCAGGCCGTCGTCGTTCGCCTCGACCCGCCAGAAGTGGGGCACCCCGGCGGCGGCGTACTTGCGCGGCTTGACCTCGCGGTCACGCTCGAGGGAGTCCGGCGACACGACTTCGACGGCGAGAACGACGTCCTCAGGAGGAAACCACGTCTGTGTGGCGCCCATGTCCGCCCCCGCGCGGTAGACCAGCAGGTCCGGTTCGGGACGGTTTCTGGCGTCTAGCCTGATGGACATCTCCCGGTCGACGTCCAGGTCGTGCGGAAGGTGCGCGAGCAGCGCCTTTTCCAGCAGCCACATCGTGCGTGTGTGGAACTTCCGCTGCGGACTCATGAAGACGAGGCTCCCGTCGAGCAACTCCGTGTGGGGCGGGAGGCCCGGAATCCGGTCGAGGTCGTCCGACGTCCATCCGCCCTCGGGCGGGATGGGCCACCGGTACCGCTGCTCTTCGAGCCGGGGCTCGGATGCGGCGCTCATGATTGCTCCCATGGGCAGAGTCTCGTCTCTCCAGTCAGCCTACCCAGCGGATACGACGATGCCGCCGCCCAAACGAATGAGCGACGGCATCGGCATTTGACCTCAGGGAGCAGGGGTCACTCCCACTCGATCGTCCCCGGCGGCTTGCTCGTCACGTCGAGGACCACGCGGTTGACGTCGGCGACCTCGTTCGTGATGCGGGTGGAGATCTTCGCCAGCGTCTCGTACGGCAGGCGCGACCAGTCGGCCGTCATGGCGTCCTCGGAGGAAACCGGGCGCAGCACGATCGGGTGGCCGTAGGTGCGGCCGTCACCCTGGACGCCGACGCTGCGGACGTCCGCGAGCAGGACCACGGGGCACTGCCAGATGTCACGGTCCAGGCCGGCCGCCGTCAGCTCCTCGCGGGCGATGGCGTCGGCCTCGCGCAGCAGGTCGAGCCGCTCCTTGGTGACGTCGCCGACGATCCGGATCCCGAGGCCGGGGCCGGGGAACGGCTGGCGCTGGACGATCTCCTCCGGCAGGCCGAGCTCCTGGCCGACCATCCGGACCTCGTCCTTGAACAGCTGGCGCAGCGGCTCGACGAGCTGGAACTCGATGTCCTCGGGCAGCCCGCCCACGTTGTGGTGGGACTTGATGTTGGCGGTGCCGGTGCCGCCGCCGGACTCGACGACGTCCGGGTAGAGGGTGCCCTGCACGAGGAAGGCGACCTCGGGGCCGTCCTCCTGGAGGATCTCCAGCTGGGCCTGCTCGAAGACCCGGATGAACTCGCGGCCGATGATCTTCCGCTTCTGCTCGGGGTCGGAGACCCCGGCCAGGGCGTCGAGGAAGCGCTTCTCCGCGTCGACGACCTTCAGCTTCGCGCCGGTCGCGGCGACGAAGTCCTTCTCGACCTGCTCCGTCTCGCCCTTGCGCATCAGACCGTGGTCGACGTACACGCAGGTGAGCTGGGAACCGATGGCCTTCTGCACGAGGGCGGCGGCGACCGCGGAGTCCACGCCTCCGGAGAGACCGCAGATGGCGCGCTTGTCGCCGACCTGCTCGCGGATGAGGGCGACCTGCTCCTCGACGACGTTGGTCGTCGTCCAGGTCGGCTCGATGCCCGCGCCGCGGTAGAGGAAGTGCTCCAGGACCTGCTGACCGTAGGTCGAGTGCATGACCTCCGGGTGGTACTGGACGCCGTAGAGCTTCTTCTCGTCGTTCTCGAAGGCGGCGACCGGGACGACGTCCGTGGACGCGGTCACGGTGAAGCCCTCGGGGGCGGCGGAGCAGGCGTCGCCGTGCGACATCCAGACCGACTGCTCGGTGGGCGTGCCCTCGAAGAGGGTGGAGCCGGCCTTGGAGACGGTGAGCGGGGTGCGGCCGTACTCGCGGGCGCCGTTGTCGTCGACCGTGCCGCCGAGGGTCGTGGCCATGATCTGGAAGCCGTAGCACATGCCGAAGACCGGGACCCCGGCCTCGAACAGCGAGCGGTCGAGGCTGGGCGCGCCCTCCGCGTACACCGAGGACGGGCCGCCGGACAGGATGATCGCCCGGGGGTTCCTGGCCAGCATCTCGGCCACCGGCATCGTGGACGGGACGATCTCGCTGTAGACCCGGGCCTCACGGACACGACGGGCGATGAGCTGGGCGTACTGGGCGCCGAAGTCGACAACCAGGACGACGTCGGTCGTGGTGTCGGGGGCGGCGGGGGGTGCTGCTGGCACGGGGCGGCCTTCCGGCGGTGGAGAGGGGTCGGTCCTCCCAATTCTACCGGCCGTGGAACATCGCCCCGCCGGGCTCCCGTCTCACCATCCGGGCCCGGAGTCGACCCCGGCCCGGACGGGGTCCATACTGTCCCGCATGCGTCAGCACACGACCTTCGTCTTTACCTATGGCACCCGGCCCGCCGGCTGCCATGGTCGTGCTGCTTGAGCAACTGACAAGCAACGTTCCAGGCGCCCCGGGCCGACAGGCCCGGGGCGTTCTGGCGTTCCGGACCTGTCGTTCCGGGGGCCTCAGCCCCTCGGGAGTCACAGATGACCAGCACCGCACCCACGAAGACGGCCGCCGAGCGGACCGGCGCGCACACCGACGAGGCCGCTTCCCTGATCGGGGGCGCCCGGGCGCGCATCGACGCGCTGGACGACCGGATCATCGGTCTGATCCAGGAACGGATGGCCGTCTCGGCGGTGATCCAGGAGGCGAGGATCACGTCCGGTGGCCGCCGGGTGAACCTCTCCCGGGAGATGGACGTCCTCAGCCACTACAGCAATGCCCTGGGCAAGCCTGGCACCGCGCTCGCCATGACGCTGCTGGAGCTGTGCCGCGGCCGGGTGTGACGTGCGGGAAGGCTGTACGGCCGCACCGGCGTTCGGGCCCGGTCTCACCCGTACGGCGCGTGACCGGGGCCCGGAGCGCTTCGTTGTTCCGGGTGTCCGTGCCAGCCAGGGGCGGCATCGGCAGGAATCCACGCGTGGCTCCGCCGGGACGTGTGACGTACCGCAGGTACGTCGTGGGACCACGGCCCGGCGCGTGTGACCGGTCGGCAGGGGACAGCAGCCCGGTCACCCATGCGCGGCCGGCCCCGGGGACGCCCGGGACCGGCCGCCTTCGGACCGTCGTGGACGACGGTCTCAGATCTGCTGGGCGCGGCGCCGGTTCGTCGCGTACAGCACGCCGCCCGCGGCCAGGGCGACCACTGCGGCGGCGGTGGCCACGAGCGCGGCCGAGCCGGTGGAGGCGAGGATGCCCCCGTTGTCCGTCGAGGCGGAGCCGGACGTGCCCGACGTACCACTGGCGGTCGTGGATCCCGACGTGGCCGCGTCGCCCGAGGAGCCCGTCGTGCCCGACGTCCCGGACGTGGAGCCCGAGGTGTCACCGCCGGTCGCGCCCTCCGTGCCGGTGGAGGCGCCCTCCGACGTGCCGCCGGTGTCCTCGGAACCCGTGTCCGCGGGGTTCAGCACGAGCTGCGCCGTGTTGTCGGACGTGTCGGGGTCGAAGGGCAGGGCGGGCTCGCTCAGCCAGGTGTTACGGACGGTGACGGCGCCGGAGGCGCCGGGCACCACCTCGTTGATCTTCAGCTGGAAGGGCAGAGCGATGTCCGCCCCGTCCCGCACGGTCATCGACGAGTCGCAGAAGTAGCGGGGTGCGCCGAGCTGCTTCTCGCGGTACCGGCCGGCGGCCGTCACCCCCTGGCAGGACTCCGGCTTCCCGGTGACCTCCGCGCCGGCGGGCACGGTGACGTCGAGCGTGGCGACGGCCTCGCCCGAGCGGATGTACCCGATCCAGGCGGGGCCCGCGTTGCGGTAGCCGACCTCGGCCGTCACGGTGGCGCCCTCGGCGCCCTCGGCCTTGGCTCCGTACGCCGCGAAGTCGGCCGTGTTCTCGGTGCGGAAGTCGGCCTCCTGCTGGTTGTTCCAGGGGTCGAGGTCCGCGCTCCGTGCGGAGGACGTCACCTTCTTCAGGGTCAGCTCCGGTCCGGCGCCACGGGCGAAGGAGGCGCCCGCGCGCTGCGCCGAGCGCTGGGCGGCGCTGTCCTCGTGGATGCGGTAGACGAAGGTGTCGTAGTACGCGCGCTCGGTGGCCCGGACCGACAGCGGAACCGCGAGCGTGTAGGTGGCGCCCGGCTCGTAGGAGCCCTCGACGGAGCACAGCGCGGTGGACCACGCGAAGGCGTCCTGCGGCTCCTCCCCCGCCTCGCTGTCGTACTCGCAGTTGGCGTAGCGCTCGGGGATGTCCAGGCCGCGCGAGTGCATCAGGGTCAGCAGGACCCCGTCGGCGGCCCTCGACCCCTTGTTGGTGAAGGTGACCGGGGCCGGCTGCACGTCGCCCGGCTTCGTCTCCCGGTCGAAGGGGATCTGCTCCATGACCAGGTCGGGGCCGCCTACGACGACCTTCGTGGAGAAGGGGACGAAGGTGGCTCCCTCCGCCTCACCGGTGACCCGGATGGTGCCCGAGGCGCCGTCCGTGCTGCCCTTCGCCGCGGCGAGGCCGAAGTCCGCGATGCCGCTGAGCCCCGGGTACACGCCGTAGTCGTGACAGACGGCGGTGGTGCCGGTGATCGTGCAGTCCGCACCGGTGTCCTCGGCGGGGGAGACGACGGCGACGCCCGCGATGCCGCTGAAGTCGACGGTGTAGGTCACCTCGCCCTCGTACCCGTAGCTCTCCTCGTCCTCGTCCGGATTGCTGACGGTGAGGGCGAGCGAGGTCTTCTGCGGGGAGCCGCTCGCCGGGTAGGGGTGCAGGGCCGTCTCGGCGGGCCCGCCGAGCGTGAAGGCGGGGCTGTCCGCCTGCGCCGGGGCACCGGCGGCGAGCGTACCGGCGGCGAGCAGCCCGGCGGCGGCGAGGCCGCCTGCCGTCCGGCGCAGCGCTGCTCTCGGGTGAAGACGTGTCATCGCGAACCTCTGGGGATCGGCGGAGCTGTGGGACTGCTGTGACTCGGTACGGGTTCGACCGCGCGGCGCCGCCGAGAGTTGCCCGGCACAAGATCACGAGTTGAGTACGGCGCGAGGGTGTGGCGAGCGACACATAAAGATTCTGTGAAAGCGGGGGCAACCGTTCCCCCCTTCCGCCGGTCATGCTTGGCGAACACACCGGCTCGTTCCGTGCCCCACAACGGCAGGCCCGTTCACTCCTTTCAGGCGTACCGCAGCCCACGCGGTACCACGGACCCGCTGAGGCCCAGATGAAGCTCCGCCGCACCCTGGCACTTGCTGCCGCCACCGCCGTCATAGGCCCGGTCGTCCTGCTGTCGGCGCCGGCCGCCTTCGCCGACACCGAGACCACGACGACCGAGACCGCGTCGCCCACGCCGACCGAGACGGCGAGCGAGGCCCCGTCCGAGTCACCGACTCCCGAGGACACCGAGTCCGCATCGCCGTCCGCGACGCCGGAGGCCACGGAGTCGTCCGAGGAGACCACGCCCGAGACCTCGGAGCCGGCCCCGACGGCCACCGAGACGGAGACGCCGTCCGCCACGCCGACGCCCACCCCTTCGGAGACCGACGAGGAGGAGGAGCCCGGCGAGGACGAGGAACTCGGCAACTGCGAGCCCCACCCGCTGGACCTCGCGATCAACGGCCTGTCCGGCAAGATCGCCCGGGGAAGCGGCTGGGACCGGTTCACCCTGAACGCCTACAACGACTCGGGCAAGACCGTGAAGAACGTGGTCTTCTTCGCGGCCGCCGCTGCCGACAAGGCGGGCGAGCACCTCTTCACCAGCAAGCAGGTCAGGATCCAGGCGCTCAACGAGGCCGACGGCACGTGGGAGGACCTGGAGGGCGACGGCACCGCGTCCGGATACGTCGGCGAGACCGACGAGCTCAAGCCCGGCTACGAGGTCGACATCGACCTGCGCCTCAAGGTGGCGGCGAGCGCCCCGGTGGGCGCCGGCTTCAGCCTCGGTGGCGGTCTCGTCTTCGGCGAGGAACTCGAGTCGGTGCCGTGCTTCACGGACGTCGCCTACAAGTTCCAGATCGTCGACGCCGGTGACGAGGACGACACGAAGCCCCAGCAGGGCGGCAGCGTCCCCGTCCCCGACACGAAGCCGGCCGGCGACACCGCCAAGGTGACCGGCAGCCTCGCCGAGACCGGTTCGTCCTCCAGCACCACGATGTTCGCCCTCGCGGGCGGCGCGGCCGTGGTGCTGGGTGCCGGCGCGATGTTCGTCGTGCGGCGTCGCAAGAACGGTGACGCCGCCGCGTAAGGCGCGTCACCGGCAGGTACGTCGAGGGGCTGCACTCGGAGGGGGGTGCAGCCCCTTGGCGTTCCCGCCGTCAGACGTCGGTGACAGCCTTCTTCGGCGGCACCACGGGCATCCCCAGGAACGGCAGCTTCAGCGCCCCGAACGCCTCCTCGGGCACGGCGGGCGTCCGGGGCTCGACCGCGGCGAGGCGTTCGTAGGCCGCGTCCTGAGCCGGACGTGTGTCCGCCTCACCCTTGTTGGGCCAGAAGGACATCGCGCGCTCCGCCTGCGCCGTGATGGTCAGCGACGGGTTGACGCCGAGATTGGCCGAGACGGCGGAACCGTCGACCACGGAGATGCCCGGGTGCCCGTACAGCCGGTGGTACGGATCTATGACGCCCTCGTCCGGGTTCGCCCCGATCGGGCAGCCACCGAGGAAGTGCGCGGTGAGCGGGGTGCCCATCAGCTCCCCGATGTTCGATCCGGCGAAGCCGTTGATCTCCTGGGCGAGCAGCGTCGCCCCCTGGGTGGCCTCGGCGATCTGGGTCGGGTTGGGAGAGCCGTGGCCCTGCCGGGCGGTGAGCAGCCCCTTGCCCACGCCGCCGGGCTTGCGGTAGGCGGTCAGCGAGTTGTCCAGCGACTGCATCACGAGACCGATGATGGTCCGCTCGGACCAGCGCCGGTTGGACAGGGAGCGCATCAGGAGCCACGGGTGCCTGGCCACGTTCCCGAACCAGCTCAGCACCCGGTGCGTGCTGTAGGGAACCTGGAGGATGGTCAGCGCGCCCATCGCGTTGGAGCCCTTGCCGTAACGGACCGGCTCGATGTGGGTGTTCTCGTCGGGATGGATCGACGAGGTGATGGCGACTCCCCTGGTGAAGTCGGCCTTGGCGGTGCCGTGCTTCTTGCGGTAGCGCCGGTCGCTGGTCTGCGCCCCCACCAGGCCCTCGGAGTTGGTGCGGGTCAGCTCACCGAGCCGGGACGACAGCCGGGGCAGCAGCCCTTCGTCCTTCATCGTGTGCAGGAGGGTCTGGGTGCCGTACGTACCGGCGGCGATGACCACCTTCCGGGCCCGCAGCACGGACGGTTCCGCCTTGCGGCGTCGGTTCGTGGGCACGGTCGACACCCGGTAGCCGCCGTCCGCGCCGTCCGTGACCGCGACGACGGACGTCATCGGGTGGATGACGGCACCGGCCTTCTCGGCCAGGTACAGGTAGTTCTCGTTGAGGGTGTTCTTCGCACCGTGACGGCAGCCCGTCATGCATTCGCCGCACTGGGAGCACGCCTTCCGGGCGGGGCCCGCGCCGCCGAAGTAGGGGTCGGCCGCCTCCCCGCCGGGCGTCGTGCGCGTCTTCCCGTCGGCGTCCTGACCGTCGCCGAAGAAGACGCCGACCGGGGCGAGGTGGAAGGTGTCGCCGACGCCCATGGTCTCGGCCACGGCCTTGAGGTGGACGTCCGCCGGGGTCACCGTCGGATTGAGCCGTACCCCGAGCATCCGCTTCGCCTGGTCGTAGTACGGGGCCAGTTCGGCCTTCCAGTCGGTGATGCCGGCCCACTGACGGTCCTCGAAGAACGGCGCGGGTGGTACGTACAGGGTGTTGGCGTAGTTGAGCGAGCCGCCGCCGACGCCGGCGCCGGCCAGCACCATCACCTTGCCCAGCAGGTGCACCCGCTGGATGCCGAACAGACCGAGCGCCGGGGCCCACAGGTAGTTCTTGATGTCCCAGGAGTTCCTGGGCAGCGTCTCGCGGGTGAAGCGGCGGCCCGCTTCCAGGACGCCGACCCGGTATCCCTTCTCACTCAGCCGCAGGGCCGAGACCGCGCCGCCGAAGCCCGATCCGACCACGAGCACGTCGTAGTCGTACGCGTCGTCGTCCGCCGCCGGAACGGCCGGTCCGGCCTGGTTCCGGTCAGGGCTGTCCTGGGACATGGCTCTCCTCGGTACGAAAAGGGCAGAAGGGAAACGCTGCGGGAGGGGCGGGGGCAGCTCAGCGCAGCCGGAAGGCCTTCATCGCCTTGAGGCTGCGGCTCATGAAGGCGGCGTACTTCTCGTCGTCCATCCCGAAGGCCGGAGCGAGGGGGATCAGCCGCTGCTGGGCGACCGTCTGGGCCTCGGTGTACTTCAGGATGCCCTCGGAGCCGTGCCGCCGCCCGAGACCGGAGTCCTTCATGCCGCCCATGGGTGACTGGACGCTGCCGTACGCGGGGGCGTACCCCTCGTTGATGTTGACCGTGCCCGCCCGGAGCCGGGCCGCGATCCGGTGGCCACGCCGGGCGTCCTTGGTCCAGATACTGGCGTTGAGGCCGTACGGGGTGGCGTTGGCGAGGGTCACCGCCTCGTCCTCGTCGGTGAAGCGGTAGAGGGAGACGACCGGCCCGAAGGTCTCCTGGGTGCAGACGGCCATCGGCTCCTGCACGTTGTCCAGGATGGTCGGCTCGTGGAAGTACGGCCCGATGTCCGGGCGGGCGGCACCACCGGCGACGACCACGGCGCCCTTCTCGACGGCCTCGGCGACGTGCTGGGTGACGGTCTCCAGCTGCCGCCCGCTGACGAGCGACCCCATGTCCGCCCCGTACGCGAGGGAGTTGCCGAGCCGCATCGCCTTCGTGCGGGCGGCGAAACGCTCCACGAAGGCGTCCGCGACGGACGCGTGGACGTACAGCCGTTCGATGGAGATGCAGAGCTGCCCTGCCGAGGAGAAGCAGGCGCGTACGGCGCCCTCGGCGGCCTTCTCGACGTCGGCGTCCTCGAGGACGAGCATGGGGTTCTTGCCGCCGAGCTCCAGCGAGACGCCCACCAGCCGCGCCGCGGCTCGCAGGGCGACGTCCCGCCCGGTGGTGGTCGAGCCGGTGAAGGAGACGTAGTCGGCACGCTGGACGACCTCAGGCCCGATGACGGGCCCGACGCCGAGGACGACCTGGAACACCTCGGCGGGAAGGCCGGCTTCGATCAGCAGGTCACGGGCCCACAGCGCGGTCAGCGCCGTCTCCGTGTCGGGCTTCATCACGACCGCGTTGCCGGAGACGAAGGCGGGCAGGGCGTCGCCGACGGAGAGCTCCAGCGGATAGTTCCAGGGAGCGATCTGGCCGATGACACCACGCGGCTGGCGCAGTTCGGTGACCTTGGTCAGGGTAGGGACGACCCCGGTGTGGCGCTTCGGCTTCAGATACGCGACGGCCCTGCGCCCGTAGTGCCGGGCCGACACGGCGACCGCCTGCACCTCCTCGTGGGCGTGCAGCCGGGCCTTGCCGGTCTCCAGCTGGATGAGGTCGAGGACCTCGGACTGGCGCTGCAGGACCAGGTCGTGGAAGCGGAGCAGCACGGCGGCCCTGGCCCGGACGGGGGTCGCCGCCCACGCGGGCTGGGCGGCTCGGGCGCGCACGAAGGCGGCCTCGACGTCCTCGGGGGCGGACTCGGGCAGGTCGGCCAGCTTCTCCCCGGTGAAGGGGCTGTGGTTGGCCGTGCGGCCGGAGCCCACGACACCACGGGTCAGCTGGGCGATCACCTCGGGGGTGACCACGTCGGCAGCGGTGCGCGCGCCCACCGGGGCGGCGGCCACCGGATTGGTGCCCACGCGGGTGCCGGAGGCGGCGGAGGTGGTCGTGGAGGCCTGCGAGTCCGTCATGAGGGCGAGAGTATGTCCACCCGCCCACTTTGGGTACCCGTGGGTAACAGGTTTTCACAGACCCCGCCAGAGACCCTCGGCACGCCCGGCCATGCAGCCAGTGATCACTGGCTACATAACCGCTGATCAGGGGCGATCCACCGTAGTTCTCGGGACCGGACGTCAGGAATCGTGAATCTTCAGCCGCTCGGCCACCTCGGCGTGAATTGCCTCGCCGTCCTCCGCCGCCGCCATGTCGTACGCGGTCCTGCCCTGGGGCCCGGTCTTCGTGAACCTGACGTTCGCGTCCTTCGTCCGCGTGGCGTCCTTGCCGCCCTCCTCGGAGGCGGACGAGTGCCCCTCAGCCACTCCGCGCCGGCGGCTCCCAGCTGCGCAGCATCGTCTCGAAACGCTTCAGGGTCTCGGCCCGGTCCTCCTCCGGCCCCGTCATGTAGAAGGCGTACTCCGGCCCGCCCGCCTCGGCGAAGTACATCTGGTCGATGCCGTGGCGCGGGCCCGGGAAGTCCTTGGACTCGACCCAGGTGAACTCCCAGCGGGAACCGGGGCGGTCGCGGAAGACGTTCTCCTCCAGCGTCAGACGTTCGTAGGCGGGCAGGCGCGCGGCCAGGTCCTTCTCGATGCTCTGCATGTGCGCGTACGAGTTGCCGAAGTCGGGCTGCGGATCGAGGCTGATCCGGAGGCGGTGAGCTCCGTTGTCCGGTGTGTAGTCGATCTGGCCGTTGTTCTCCTGCCGTTCCCAGCCCTCGGGGACCGCGAGGCTGAAGCCCTCGGGGTCGGTGACCCGCTTCCAGCCGTCGGGCAGGTCCTTCGGGGCGGGCTCGTCGCCCTTCCCCTCCGAGGCCCCGGCCTGGTCATCGACGGCCGAGGCCGAGGGCGCGGGAGCCGGACCCGCGGTACTCCGCCCCGTCGCACCCCCGGTCGTACCACCGCTGTCGCCCGCCGCCTTCATCGCGACCAGGCCCGCCGCCCCGCCGATCAGGGCGGCCACCGCCACGACCAGCAGGACGGTGCGCCACCGTCCCGGGCTGCGCCGGGTGGTGGGAGTCGAGGTGTACGGGGGTACGGACGGCGGGGGAAGGGGCCGGTCGAGGTGGGCGGTGGAACCGTCCGGCGCGAAGAAGGGGCGCAGGTCGTCCTCGGAGAGCCGCTGCGTCGGCACGTGTGCCTGCGCGGCCCGGGGCTTCCGCCCCTCCATCGCGTCCAGCAGCATGCGCTCCGTCTCCTGGGCCGTCGGACGGTCCGCGGGGTCCTTGCGCAGCAGCGCGGTGATCACCGGTGTCAGCGCGCCGCCGCGCAACGGCGGGGGCGGTTCCTCCGTGACGACGGCCTGCATCGTGGAGATGGGGGACGTACGGCGGAAGGGCGAGCTTCCCTCGACCGCCGAGTAGAGCGTGGCACCGAGCGACCAGAGGTCGGACGCGGGCCCCGGGTCGCCGCCGCGCACCCGCTCGGGCGCCAGGTAGTCGATGGAGCCGACCAGTTCACCGGTCCTGGTGATGGTGGAGTCGCCCTCGATGGCGGCGATCCCGAAGTCGGTCAGCAGGACCTGGCCGTCCCGGGCGAGCAGGACATTGGCCGGCTTCACGTCCCGGTGCAGGACACCGGCGTCGTGGGCGGCCCGCAGGGCGCTCAGCACATGGAGGCCGATCCTGGCCGCCTCGCGCGGCTCGACCTCGCCGGACTCCTTCGCCGCGTCGGCGAGCGAAGGACCGTCGACGTACTGCATGACGATCCAGGGCCGGTCGTCGTACTCGATGACGTCATGGACGGTGACGACCCCCGGGTGCGTGATCCGGGCCGCCGCGCGCGCCTCCTTCTGCGTGCGGGCGTGCAGCACGGCCCGGTCCGCCTCGGCGACGTACAGTCCGGCGGTCAACTCCTTGACGGCGACGGTCCGGTGGAGCACCTCGTCGTGGGCGCGCCACACCTTGCCCATGCCCCCGCGGCCCAGGACGTCACCGAGACGGTAACGTCCGGCCAGTACGATTCCCGCGTCCGTTCCCTGCGCGTGTTCCACGTGTGTCCTCGCCCCGTTCCTTGGGACGACAGGTTACGGAGGGAGGGCGCTCCCACGTAACCTCGCATCCCTCACGAGACCGCGCTGTGATGCTTGTCGCGCCCCGCTGTCGCCCCGTCAGGAGCTCACGCGGTAGGACGAGATGGCCTGGGCGTAGATCTCGGAGACCTTGTCCCGCTCGTTCTCCGGGCCGATGACCTGCACGATGTGGTACCTGCCGTCGACGATCAGGACCAGGTTCCGGACGTACACCTCACGACCGCCGCTCTCCTGCCAGGTGAACTGCCCCTCCGCCATGGCCTGTCGTCCGACGTCGACGCGGCGCAGGCCGGTGGAGGTGGCCCAGCTGGACTCGCGGAAGGGCTGCAACTCGGGTTCCGAGGTCCGCTGGTAGTCCAGCGGATCACTTCCGTTGGCCTTGACGGTGTCCCGTCCGGGCACGACGAGGACGCTGAACCCGTCGCTGCCGTAACGGACCTGACGGTCGGCGTTGGCGGGACTGCGCTGCCAGTCCTCCGGTACGCCGATCTCGAAGCCTTCAGCGTCCTTGCGCAGTTCGTAGCCCGGTGCGAGGGCGGCGGCCGAACGGCTGGTCTGCGGCCTCTGCGAACCGGAGGAGCCGGACGAAGCCGAGGGATCCGACGAACCGGAGGACGGGCTGTCCGCGGGCTCCGGAGCGGCCGGTGCGGCCGAGCCCGAGGGCTCGGCCCCTGCCCCTGTCTCCGACCCTTCCTTGGGCATGAAGAGCAGGGCGTAGGCGATGGCGGCCGCCATCGCCAGCAGGATCAGCACCAGCAGCAGCCGCCCCAGCCGCCGCGGCGCCCGGCCGCCGGGCTGCGGCTGCCGCAGTACCTTGGGCCCCTTGGGCTCGCGGGGGGCACGCGACGGCTTCTCGTACGTCTGCGGCTTCTCGTACGCCTGCTCGTACGCCGGCTGCCTCTCGCGGCGCTGCGGCTTCCCCTGACGGTGCCGGCCGTGCGCCGCGCCCCCGCGGCCCCAACGACGCCGGACCAGCTCGCCCCGGCGGCGTACGACCGGCAGGCGGGCGGCGTCGGCGGGCGGCATCGTGACGATGTCGGTGCCGGCCTCGGGCTCGGGTGCCGACCGCACGAGGGAGCGCAGCCAGCCGCGCAGCTCCTCGAAGTCGGGGCGCTCCGTGGGGTCCTGGCGCAGCAGCGACTCGACGACGGGACGCAGCGGGCCGCACTCCTCCGCGAAGGCGGGCGGTTCACCGCAGACCATCTGGACGAGTTCGGCGGCGTTCTCCTCCGGATACGGGGCGTGGCCCTGCACAGCGCGGTAGAGCAGGGCGCCGAGCGCCCACAGGTCGGTGGAGGGCCCGATGGGCGGGGCGAGCTGCCAGTTGTCGTGGACCGGGCCCGCCTGCTCGGGCGCCCACCGCTCGGTGACGGCTCCGACGACCGCGATCCGGGCCTGCCTCGCCCGCTCGGCGGCGAGGGGGGTGGCCGGGCCCCGGTAGGCGGGGGTGGTGCCGCCGCCGGCGACGACCTCGTCCCACCCCCCGGCGGGTGCGCGGGCGGCCACCGGCTGCGGCAGCCGGTCACGGCGCTCCACGGGTCCGCTGCCGAGACGCCGGGAGTCGGCGCGCAGCGCGTCCTCGCCGGATCCTCCCTGTCCTCCGGAGCCGCCGGCGGGCACGGGCCGGCCTGAGCCGGGGCCGTCGCCCCAGGTACCGGCGAGGTGGACGCGCCTGCCGGGCGGCCTGGGACCGCCGGGGTCCTCGTCGTCGTCCTCGTCGTCCTCGTCGTCGTACGGGTACGGGTCGCCCGGCGCTCCGCCCCAGGCACCGGTCAGTCGCGGGCCCCCGGGGGTGTCAGGAGCGGAGGACTCCTCACCGGGCTCCTCGCGCCGCTCCTCGCCCGGGCCGCCCTCGCGGTCGTGTTCCGCGCGCCTCTGCTCCTCGCCTGCGCGGGCCGCTGCGGCGCGGGCCCCCGCCCGGTAGGCAGCGATGGCCCCGGCACGGACGGCGCGCAGCTGCGCCGCGTTGCCGGCTCCGGGCTCGGCGGGCGGGGCGGGAGCGGGAGGCACGGGGGGTGCCACCTCGATCTCGGCACCGGAGCCGGGAGCCGGCACTCCGTCGGTGGACGCTCTGGGGGCGGGCAGCGCTTCCGGAGCGGAGAAGGATTCGGGAGCGCCGGGAGCTTCGGGAGCGTCGGGAGCTTCGGGAGCGAAGAAGGATTCCGAAGCGGCCGGAGGGGCCTCCGGCGCGTACGACGCCGAGGGGCGGTGGGGGCCGGATTCGGCGGACGGGAGTTCGTACGAGCCGGACCCGACCGCCGGCGGCTCGTACGGCCCGGACGCCGGCGGCTCGTACGGGCCGGCCTCCACGGCCGGGGGCCCGAAGGGCTCCGGTTCCGCGGCCGGCGGCTCGTACGGACCGGTGGGGCCCGATTCGACCGCCGGGGGCCCGTAGGTGTCCTCCTGGTCCGGCTGCGGCGCGGGAACGTATCCGCACAGCGCTTCCTCGGCCGCGCCCGCCGCGAGTCCGGTCAGCACGACGCGGCCGTCGTCGCAGACCAGCACCGTGCGGACCGTGATGTTGCGGTGCGTCCAGCCGTGCGCGTGCAGCACCCGCAGCGCCGTGAGCACGTCGGAGCCGATCTCGGCGGCCCGGTAGGGATTGAGGGGCCGCTCCGCGAGGAGCGCGGCGAGCGGCCGGGCCGCGACCAGCTCGCTCACTATCCAGAGCGATCCCGCCTCGGCGAACACGTCGAAGACCTGGTCCAGGCGCGGATGGTCGGGCACCTGGGCCGCGGCCTGCGCGGCCTCGATCGCCCGCCGGACCGCGGGGTCCGTGGACCTCCGCACCGTACGCCCGGTGGCACGCCTGGCCGACGGCAGGCCGTCGGCGTCGAGCACCTCCGCGTCCACGACCTCCGGCAACGGCACCTGCCGGACCAGGACTTCCTGGCCGCTGTACGTGTCGAATGCCCGCGTCTCGACCAGTTCGTACGCATCGGACGGGGGCAGCGGAAGGCGGTAGCGGTCGGCGAGCACCCGACCCGCATAGTCGTCCACGACGCCTCCCCAGAGCGCGCTGTCCCCCGGTCATCGAAACCGCATCAACCCGTCAATCACGGCCACTTGCCGTGCAATTGACCCGTCGTTCCGGCTGCGTACGATCCTTGGCCTCTCACCATACGTGGCACGTCGCGGCCGCGCGGCCGTGTCACGGCAACCCGGCCGCTCCATCGGCCGCCCGGCCGCCCGGCCGGCTCAGCCGGTCGGCTTGAACGTGGCGAAGGCCGTTTCACGCAGCGTCCTGCACTCCGCGTCGTCCCACGCGTCCGCCTTGCAGCTGATCATGATCGAGTAGCCGCGGCCGGCGTCGACCTTGAAGCCCCGGTTGAGGACCCGGACCCGCACGCCCTGCTGGGTGCGGGTGAACTGCCAGTCCGCGACGGTCGGGTAGCCGTTGTACTCGACCTTCTTGATGCCGATGTGCTTGTAGCCGTTACTGCTCCCGGCGACCGCCCCCATGAGGCCGCGCCATGCGGCGGCGGCGTCTTCCCCGGGGGAGCTGTTGTAGTCGACCTGGACGCGCGGGAAGCCACCGCCGTCGTTGTAGATGCCGCCCGAGTTGCTTCCCGCTATGGCGTTGCGCTTGAAGCTCTCCGGCATCCCCATCGTGAAGTGGAACCGCTCGTCGGCCACCTTCCTGTACCCGGCCGGCAGAGCGTCCGGGCCGGGGGCAGGCTTCTCGGTCTCCGGGGTGGGCGAGGGATCGGCGGACGCCTTGCCCTTGTCCTCGCCCGGGGCGTCCGTGCCGTCCTTGCCGTTCCCGTCGTCGGTGCCGGTGTCCTTGCCCTTGCCGGAGTCGCTGCCGGCGTCGTCCCCGGCCGTGGCACCGGCCGACGCGGCGGTGTCGCCCTTCGAGCCACCGCCTTCGTTGCCCGCGCCGTCGTCGCCGAGGGTGAGTGCCAGGACCGTGCCGAGGACGGCCAGCACGACCACACCGGCGATGACCGCCAGCGTGCGGCGCGGCACGACATCGGTGATGGACGCGCGGGTCGCGGCCGGGCGCCCGGGCGGCACGGCGGGTCCTGAGACCGATGCCGTCGCAGCCGGGGAGCCCTGCGCCTGCGAGGACGCCGCGGCACCGGCAGCGGCGGCCGCCGGAGCCTTCGCGTTGCGTACGGACCGCAGCGCGCCGCGCAGCCGGTCCCGGGTGCTCTCGGCGATCGCGGACACGCCGACCGGAGTGGTGGCGGACGAGGCCCCTGCCGAGGAGCCGGAAGCCTGAGCGGCTGCGACGGAGTCGCCGGTGGCCGGCTTCCCGGCGTCCACGGCTGCTCCGGACCCGCTGCCGTTGCCGGCCGGGGTGGCTGCCGCGGCGGCGGCAGCCGCGGCAGCGGCCTTCTTGGCACCGCCCTTGGCGTCGCTCCTGCCGCCTCTGCTGCCCTTGTCGCTCTTGTTGCTCTTGTTGCTCTTGACGCTCTCGGAGTCACCGATCGTGGGCAGCGCCATGACCTGGGTGGAGTCGGCCGGCGGTGCGACGGGCTTCTCCGGAGCGTTGATCACCCTCTTGAGCAGGACACGCGCCCCGGCGTCGTCCAGCCGCTGGTCGGGATCCCTGGCCAGCAGGCCGTAGATGACCTCCTCCAGCCCACCGGCGTTGGCCGGCGGTTCGACCGGCTCCGTCATCACGGCCGTCAGGGTGGCGATGGCCGAGCCCTTGTCGTACGGGGGGCGGCCCTCGACGCTCGCGTACAGCAGTCCGCCGAGCGACCACATGTCGGCGGGTGGTCCCGGCTTGTGGCCACGGGCCCGCTCGGGCGAGATGTAGGAGGGGGCACCCACGAGCATGCCTGTCGAGGTGACGGAGGGGTCGCCCTCGACCTGGGCGATGCCGAAGTCGGTCAGGACGACGCGGCCGTCCTCCGAGATCAGCACGTTGGAGGGCTTCACATCGCGGTGCAGGATGCCCTCGCGGTGCGCCGAGCGCAGCACGTCGAGGATGGCGAGGCCGACCTCCGCGGCGCGCCTCGGCGTCAGCGTCCCGTCCTCACGGATCACCTCGGCGAGGGACTTGCCCTCGATCAGCTCCATGACGATCCACGGCCGGTCGTCCTCGTCGACCACGTCGTAGACCGTCACCGCGCTGGTGTTGCGGATCCTCGCGATGGCCTTCGCCTCACGCAGGGTCCGCGTGATCAGACGCCGCTTCTCGTCCTCGTCGATGGACGACGGGAACCGCAGTTCCTTGACCGCGACCGTACGCCCCAACGTCTCGTCGGCAGCACGCCAGACCGTGCCCATGCCGCCCCGGCCGAGCACCTCCCCGAGGCGGTACCGCCCCGCGAGGAGACGTCCGTCCTTGTCCCGTTGGGGCTCCCGTGCCTGCTCCGCCTCCGACATGCGTCCCCTCTGCGATCAACCCGCCCTGGCAGAGCGTTCATTGTCCCTCACCCCGGGACCGGTCATGGTGCCGGGTCCGAGGTCGGCCATGATGTGGCCCGAGGAAGGAACCCCCTGCCATGCCGATATTCAGGGCGCTGTTCGCCGCCCCACTGGTGCTGACTCTGCTCGCCGTGGGAACCGCGAGCCTGCCAAGCGAACCACACCTCACGCCCGCATCCTCCTACCTCCCCCGGTTCGTCGTCGAGGGCGGAGCCCCGGCGGCCGCCTTTCTGGCACACCGCAACACCCCCGGCGGCGAGGAGACGTACGGCTCCGCGGGCTCCGGTATCGGGGCCGCCGACCACTTCCGGGCAGGCAGCATCACCAAGACGTTCGTGGCGACGGTGGTCCTCCAACTCGTCCGGGAGGGCAGGCTCCGGCTGGAGGACGGCGTCGACGCATACCTTCCGGGGGTCGTGCGCGGCCACGGCCACGACGGCTCCGCCATCACCCTGCGGGCGCTGCTGACCCACACCAGCGGCCTCTACGACTACGCGGCGGCCCTGCCCGCCACCGACCCGTCGCTCACGGGCGCCGCCGGCCCTTCCGCGCAGCCGCTCACCCCCGCCGCCGCGGTCCGGGTGGCGATGGCCCGCCCTCCGGTGACGGCGATCGGTTCGTACACGTACTCCAACACCAACTACGTCCTGCTCGGCATGGTCGTCCAGCGCGTCACCGGCCGCCCCTACGCCGCCGAGATACGGCACCGCGTCCTCATCCCCCTCCGGCTCACCGGCACCTCGCTCCCCGGCGACCGCACCACCCTCCCCTCCCCGCACTCCCGCGGCTACCACCGCTCTCCCGCGGACGGCGCACTGCGTGAGGTCACGGCCGCCGACCCGCGGATCGCGGGAGCGGCGGGAGAGCTGGTCTCCACACTGGCCGACCTGGACCGCTTCTACGCGGCGCTGCTGGACGGCAGGCTGCTGCCGCCCGCCCAGCTGGCCACGCTCCTCGACACCCGTGCCGCCGGCGGTTCGTACGGCATGGGGATCTATCCGCAGGAACTCTCCTGCGGTACCACCGTCTGGGGCCACAGCGGCCACATCACCGGCAGTTACGTCCGGACCGCCGCGACCCGCGACGGCCGTCACGTCCTCACCTTCCGGGTCAACACCGACACCCCGCCCGGCGACGGACTCGAAGCGGGCCTGCTGGAGGCGGAGTTCTGCCCGCAGGCCCGCTCCGAGGTTTCCTGAGGGCCCGGATCCGGGTGCGACCTCAGCGAGGCACGATGTCCGGCGCCCCCAGCCGAGCCGCGTCCGCTGTCTGGTCGTCCGGCTGCCGCTGCGACTCCCGTTCCGCCTCCACCCGCTTGCGGTAGTGCTCCACCTCGCGCTCGACCTGGTCCGTGTCCCAGCCGAGCACCGGTGCCATCAGGTCAGCGCATTCACGCGCACAGCGCGTGCCCCGGTCGAAGGTCTCGATGGAGATCCGGGTGCGCCGGGTCAGGACGTCGTCGAGGTGCCGGGCGCCCTCGTGCGAGGCCGCGTAGACGACTTCGGCCCGCAGATAGTCCTCGGCGCCCGCCAGCGGCTCGCCCAGCGAGGAGTCGCCCCGCACGAGCTCCAGGAGCTCCTCGGTCATCGAGCCGTACCGGTTGAGCAGGTGTTCCACCCGGACGACGTGCAGTCCGGTGCGGGCGGCCATCCTGGCGCGGGCGTTCCACAGGGCGCGGTACCCCTCGGCGCCCAGCAGCGGGATGTCCTCCGTGACGCACTCCGCCACCCGCTGGTCCAGGGCGTGCACCGCCTCGTCGACGGCGTCCTTCGCCATGACGCGGTACGTCGTGTACTTGCCGCCCGCCACGACGACCAGCCCGGGGGCCGGGTGCGCCACCGTGTGCTCGCGCGAGAGCTTGCTCGTGGCGTCCGACTCGCCGGCGAGCAGGGGACGGAGCCCGGCGTAGACGCCCTCGACGTCGTCCCTGCCCAGCGGGGTGTTCAGCACGGAGTTCACGTGTTCGAGCAGATAGTCGATGTCGGCGCTCGAAGCGGCGGGATGGGCCTTGTCGAGGTCCCAGTCGGTGTCGGTCGTGCCGATGATCCAGTGCCGTCCCCACGGGATCACGAAGAGCACGGACTTCTCGGTCCGCAGGATGAGCCCGGTCGAGGAGTGGATGCGGTCCTTGGGCACGACGAGGTGGATTCCCTTCGACGCCCGGACGTGGAACTGTCCGCGCTCGCCGATCAGCGCCTGGGTGTCGTCCGTCCACACCCCGGTCGCGTTGACCACCTGCTTGGCCCTGATCTCGTACTCCTCGCCGCCCTCGACGTCCTGGACCCGCGCGCCGACGACCCGCTCGCCCTCCCTCAGGAAGCCGGTCACCCGCGCCCGGTTGGCCACGTGCGCGCCGTAGCCCGCCGCGGTGCGCACCAGGGTGGCCACGTAGCGCGCGTCGTCCATGGAGGCGTCGTAGTACTGCAGGGCTCCGACCAGGGCGTCCTTCTTGAGCGCGGGGGCGATCCGCAGGGCGTGACGGCGGGAGAGGTGCCGGTGCGTGGGCAGCCCACGGCCGTGGCCCGAGGAGACCGACATCGCGTCGTACAGCGCGACGCCGGAGCCGGCGTACAGCCGCTCCCATCCCTTGTGCTGCAGGGGGTAGAGGAAGGGAACGGGCTTCACCAGGTGCGGTGCCAGCCGCTCGAGCAGCAGCCCGCGCTCCTTCAGCGCCTCCCGTACGAGCGCGAAGTCCAGCATCTCCAGATAGCGCAGCCCTCCGTGGATCAGCTTGCTCGACCGGCTGGACGTGCCGGACGCCCAGTCGCGCGCCTCGACCAGTCCGGTGGAGAGTCCTCTGGTGGCCGCGTCCAGCACGGTCCCGGCGCCGACCACGCCCGCTCCCACGACCAGCACGTCCAGTTCGCGCTCGGCCATCGCGGTCAGCGCTTCGGTGCGCTCCGCGGGTCCCAGTGTCGCTGTCCTCACTGCTGCCTCCCGGTAATCCCGGTGCATCGGGGTGGTACGGCACGGGAGCGGGGACCGGCCGGGGGGCCGGGCACCCGTGCCCACCTCTCGATTCTGTCCGCGCTCCGCGACTTCAGCCACCGCCTGTGGACAACACCCGCCCCACACGAGTCACAGAATGCGACATATAGGTCATATTTACGCCTAGTCTGACATAGCGCTGTCCCCAGCAGTTGCACTTTCTGTCTCTTGGTCTTAGGGAAAGGACGGCCCACATGCCCGCAGACCTCGCCGTCATCGGACTCGGTCACCTCGGCCTGCCCCTCGCCCAAGCAGCCGTCGGTGTGGGGATCCACACCGTCGGCTACGACACCGACCCACACCCCTTCGCCGAACTCTCCGCGGGCCGTACTCCGGTCGAGGGATCTCTCAGCGCCTCCGACATCCGGCGGATGGTCGCGGGAGGCTTCCGGCCCACCGCCGACCCCGCCGAGCTGGGCCGGGTGCGCACCGCCGCGATCTGTGCCCCCACCCCGCTCGGACCGGACCGGACCCTCGACCTCGGAGCCGTGACCGACGCGGCCCGGGCGCTCGCCGCCCGGCTGCGGCCGCACACCACCGTGCTGGTGGAATCAGCCGTGCCGCCCGGCACCACCGAGAACGTCGTGCGCCCCCTCCTGGAGGAGGGCTCCGGGCTGCGCGCCGGACGGGACTTCCACCTCGCCCACTCCCCCGGCCGCCTCGACCCCGGCAACCGCACCCACGTGTACGGCAACACGCCGAAGGTCATCGGCGGCCTCACCCCCGCCTGCACCGAATCCGCCGCCGCCTTCTACGGGCGGCTCACCGACAAGGTCGTCCGGGCACGCGGACCGCGTGAGGCGGAGATGACGAAGGTTCTGGAAACCAACTTCCGGCACGTCAACATCGCCCTGGTCAACGAGATGGCGGTGCTCTGCCACGATCTCGGCGTCGACCTCTGGGACGTCATCAGGTGTGCCGAGACCAAACCGTTCGGCTTCGAGCCGTTCCGCCCCGGACCCGGTGTCGGCGGCCACGGCGCGCCCGTGGACCCCGGCTGCTTCCCGTACAACAGCCGCACGCCCGGGCACCCGTTGCGCATGGTCTCGCTGGCCAAGGAGATCAACGACCGGATGCCGAGCTATGTGATCCAGCGCTGCGCGACGCTGCTGAACGAGCACGGCAAGTCCGTCCGGGGGGCCAGGGTCCTGCTGCTCGGTGTCACCTACAAACCGGACCTCGCCGACCAGGAGGCCTCGCCCGCCCGCGAGATCGCGACCCGGCTGGCGGACATGGGCGCCCAGGTCGGATACCACGACCCGCACGTCCTGGACTGGCGGGTGCGCGACGTCCCCGTCCCGCGCGCCGATTCCCTCTACGAGGCCGCGGCCGGGGCCGACCTGACGGTGCTGCTCCAGCACCACCGCACGTACGACCTCCAAGGCCTCGCGGTGAAGGCCCAGCTCCTCCTGGACACCCGGGGCGCCACCCCGGCGGGGGCCGCCCACCGGCTGTAGCGCGCCTCTGACCGGGATCCGTACGGATTGTGGTGGGCCATGTCGGCGCGGGCTGCTAGCCTGCGGCGTCACTTCTCGCACATCAGTGCGCACCGTCCCAGGGGGAACACCACCATGAGCCAGCCCGTGCAGCCGCCGAACCCGCCGCAGCAGCCCTACGGCGGCCAGCCGGCCGACGGCAACCCGTACGCGAACCAGCAGGCGGGGAACCCGTACGCGGGGCAGCAGGGGCAGCAGCCGGGCAACCCGTACGCGGGCCAGCAGCAGGGCGCACCGACCGGCAACCCCTTCGCGGGACAGCAGGGTCCGCAGGGTCAGCAGCCGGGTCAATTCGGCGGATCCCCGTTCCCGCCCGCCCCGCCGGCCGCCCGCAACCAGGTCGGTCTCGGTGTGCTGGCCGGGCTGGGCGCCGCGATCGTGGCCGCCATCCTCTACGGCGTCCTCGCCGGATCCATCGAGCGTGAGGTCGGCTACGCGGCCATCGGTGTCGGCTTCCTGGTCGGTTTCGCCGCGAGCAAGGTCGGCGGCGCCAACCCCGCCGTCCTCGGCTCCGCCGCCGTGTTCTCCCTGGCCGCAGTCTTCCTCGGCCAGCTCGTCGGCATGTCGATGATCCTCGCGGACGGCCTGGGGGTCGGCTTCTCCGAGGTCTTCTTCGACCACTTCGGCGACGTCATCGACATCTGGAAGGAGGAGGCCGACTTCATGACGTACCTCTTCCTCCTCCTCGGTCCGGTCGCCGCCTTCGGTGGCGCCAGGCGGGCCGGCTGACACCTCACGCACGCACGACGGCCCGGACCAGGGAAAGGTCCGGGCCGTCGTGCGTGCCGAGCGGGATCAGCGGCTGTGCTGCGAGTCAGCCACCGTCACCTCGACGCGCTGGAACTCCTTGAGGTCGCTGTAGCCCGTGGTGGCCATCGCCCGGCGCAGCGCGCCGAAGATGTTCATCGAGCCGTCGGGGCTGTGCGAGGGGCCGGTCAGGACCTCCTCGGTCGTACCGACGGAGCCCAGGTCGACCAGCTTGCCGCGCGGCACGTCCTCGTGGACGGCCTCCATGCCCCAGTGCCGGCCCCGGCCGGGCGCGTCCGTGGCACGGGCCAGCGGGGAGCCCATCATCACGGCGTCCGCACCGCAGGCGATGGCCTTGGGCAGGTCGCCGGACCAGCCGACGCCTCCGTCCGCGATGACGTGCACGTACCGGCCGCCGGACTCGTCCATGTAGTCGCGGCGGGCCCCGGCCACATCGGCGACCGCGGTCGCCATCGGGACCTGGATGCCGAAGACGTTGCGCGTGGTGTGCGCGGCGCCGCCGCCGAAGCCGACGAGGACACCGGCCGCGCCCGTGCGCATCAGGTGGAGGGCGGCGGTGTACGTGGCGCAGCCGCCGACGATGACCGGGACGTCCAGCTCGTAGATGAACTGCTTCAGGTTGAGCGGCTCGGCCGCGCTGGAGACGTGCTCCGCGGAGACCGTCGTACCGCGGATGACGAAGATGTCCACACCCGCGTCGACGACGGCCTTGGAGAACTGCGCGGTCCGCTGCGGGGACAGCGCGGCGGCGGTGACGACACCGGAGTCGCGCACCTCCTTGAGGCGCTGCCCGATCAGCTCCTCCTGGATGGGGGCGGAGTAGATCTCCTGGAGCCGCGGGGTGGCGGCCTCGACGGGCATCTCGGCGATCTCGTCGAGGAGCGACTGCGGGTCGGCGTGCCGGGTCCACAGCCCCTCGAGGTTGAGGACGCCGAGGCCGCCCAGCTCACCGATGCGGATGGCGGTCTGCGGGGAGACCACCGAGTCCATGGGGGCGGCCAGGAAGGGCAGCTCGAAACGGTAGGCGTCGATCTGCCAGGCGATCGAGACCTCCTTCGGGTCACGGGTGCGCCGGCTCGGCACGACAGCGATGTCGTCGAACGCGTATGCCCGCCGACCGCGCTTGCCGCGCCCGATCTCGATCTCAGTCACGATGGTGTGGCCTTTCCTCTACGTCTGCGCTGACCAGTATCCCCGACACGCACATGAGGGGCGGTCCCGGGAACCCCGGTCCGCCCCTCACCTGCGCTGATGCGTTACTTCCTGCTGTAGTTCGGCGCTTCCACCGTCATCTGGATGTCGTGCGGGTGGCTCTCCTTGAGGCCCGCCGACGTGATCCGGACGAAGCGGCCCTTGCTCTCCATCTCGTCGACGGACACGGCGCCGACGTAGCCCATGGTCTGGCGGAGGCCGCCGACCAGCTGGTGGAGGACGTTGGCCAGCGGGCCGCGGTAGGGCACCTGGCCCTCGATGCCCTCGGGGACGAGCTTGTCGTCCGAGGACACCTCGGCCTGGAAATAGCGGTCCTTGGAGTACGACCGCCCCTGTCCGCGGGACTGCATGGCGCCCAGCGAGCCCATGCCGCGGTACGACTTGAACTGCTTGCCGTTGATGAACATCAGCTCGCCCGGGGACTCCTCACAGCCCGCGAGGAGGCTGCCCAGCATCACGCTGTCCGCCCCGGCGGCGAGCGCCTTGCCGATGTCGCCGGAGTACTGGAGACCGCCGTCGCCGATGACGGGAACACCCGCGGCGCGTGCGGCGAGCGCGGCTTCGTAGATAGCGGTGACCTGCGGGACCCCGATACCGGCGACCACGCGGGTGGTACAGATCGAGCCGGGACCGACGCCGACCTTCACGCCGTCGACGCCGGCGTCGATGAGCGCCTGGGCGCCGTCCCGGGTGGCGACGTTGCCGCCGATGACGTCGATGCCGACGCTCGACTTGATCTTCGCCATCCAGTCGAGGGCGTTGCTGTTGTGTCCGTGCGAGGTGTCGACGATCAGGAAGTCGACCCCCGCGGAGGCGAGCGCCTGCGCACGGTCCAGCGCCTCGGGGCTGGCACCGACGGCCGCGCCGACCAGCAGACGGCCTTCGGCGTCCTTGGCGGCGTTCGGGTACTGCTCGGCCTTCTTGAAGTCCTTGACCGTGATGAGGCCCTTGAGGATCCCGGCGTCGTCGACCAGCGGCAGCTTCTCGATCTTGTGGCGGCGCAGCAGCTCCATGGCCTCGACGCCGGAGATGCCGACCCGCCCGGTGACGAGCGGCATCGGCGTCATGACCTCGCGCACCTGGCGCGACCGGTCCGACTCGAAGGCCATGTCACGGTTGGTCACGATGCCGAGGAGCTTGCCGGCGGGGTCGGTGACCGGCACCCCGCTGATGCGGAACTTCGCGCAGAGCGCGTCCGCCTCGCCCAGTGTGGCGTCGGGGTTCACGGTGATCGGGTCGGTGACCATCCCCGACTCGGACCGCTTGACCAGGTCGACCTGGTTCACCTGGTCCTCGATCGAGAGGTTGCGGTGCAGCACGCCGACGCCGCCCTGACGGGCCATGGCGATGGCCATCCGGGCCTCGGTCACCTTGTCCATGGCCGCCGACAACAGGGGGATGTTCACCCGTACGTTGCGCGAGATGAGGGACGAGGTGTCGACCGCGTTGGGCAGGACCTCGGACGCGCCCGGCAGCAGCAGCACGTCGTCGTATGTCAGCCCGAGCCGCGCGAACTTCTCGGGCACTCCGTCGACGTTTGCAGTCATGACACCTTCCCCAAATGGCCTTGATCGGTGCGGATGTCCATGCTAACGGCCTCGCGGGGTGTCTCATTCCACGATCAAGATCACCTAGCGGTTATGTGGCTTCCTCCACACCGTGGAAGCCACCGGAACCGCCCTCTACTGACCCGCGAGGGCCCTCAGCCTGCTCAGTGCACGGTGCTGGGCGACCCGGACGGCACCCGGGGACATTCCGAGCATCTGCCCGGTCTCCTCGGCGGTCAGCCCGACCGCGACCCGGAGGACCAGCAGCTCGCGCTGGTTCTCCGGCAGATTGGCGAGAAGCTTCTTGGCCCAGGCCGCGTCGCTGCTGAGCAGCGCCCGCTCCTCCGGACCGAGCGAGTCGTCGGGCCGCTCCGGCATCTCGTCCGAGGGCACGGCCGTCGATCCGGGGTGCCGCATCGCGGCGCGCTGGAGGTCGGCGACCTTGTGACCCGCGATGGCGAAGACGAAGGCCTCGAAGGGTCTGCCGGTGTCCTTGTACCGCGGCAGCGCCATCAGCACCGCGACACAGACCTCCTGTGCGAGGTCCTCCACGAAGTGACGGGCATCACCGGGCAGCCGGTTCAGCCGGGTCCTGCAGTAGCGAAGGGCGAGGGGGTGCACGTGGGCGAGCAGGTCGTGGGTGGCCTGCGCGTCCCCGTCGACGGCACGGTGCACCAGTGCACCGATCACCGTCGTCCCGTCCTCGCGCATCGGACCATGGTGCCTTGACGCCGTCCGATCGGACGCATCGCGTCCCGAGTTGTGCACCGAAGCGTTATCAGCGGGGGCCACGGCCCCGCCGGCGGGCACGTCGGAGCGGTCGGCACGCACGCCGGCGTCACGTGCGCCGGCGCACGGCTCGGCAGGCGCGTCAGGCCGCGCGGGTCGTACGTCGTCGGTGTTGCGAGCGAGTGCTCCAGCGTTCTGAGCGGGTGCGCCGGATGTCATGCCCTGCGCCCTCCCCTTCCGCTCGACCGAATGTTCCCCGAGGAACTCCACAACCCCAAGGATGCGGCATCGGCCAGGAAGCGTCACATAGCGCTGGTGAGGGAGGGCCCGGCCGCAGGTCCGCCGCCACCGTCGCCCCGTCCGCCGGCGTGCGGACGGGATCGCACGGCTACCGGCCGCGCCGCGACATCAGCGGACCAGACCCCAGCGGAATCCGAGCGCGACGGCGTGCGCCCGGTCCGAGGCTCCGAGCTTCTTGAACAGACGCCTCGCGTGCGTCTTCACCGTGTCCTCGGAGAGGAACAGCTCGCGCCCGATCTCCGCGTTGGAGCGGCCGTGGCTCATGCCTTCGAGCACCTGGATCTCCCGCGCGGTGAGCGTCGGCGCGGCGCCCATCTCCGCGGAGCGCAGCCGGCGCGGGGCCAGCCGCCACGTCGGATCGGCGAGCGCCTGCGTCACGGTCGCGCGCAGTTCGGCACGCGACGCGTCCTTGTGCAGATAGCCGCGGGCGCCGGCGGCGACCGCGAGCGCGACGCCGTCCAGGTCCTCGGCGACGGTCAGCATGATGATCCGTGCTCCGGGGTCCGCCGAGAGCAGCCGCCGGACCGTCTCCACACCCCCCAGGCCGGGCATGCGTACGTCCATCAGAATCAGATCCGAACGGTCGGCCCCCCAGCGGCGGAGCACTTCCTCGCCGTTGGCCGCAGTCGTCACCCGCTCGACACCGGGCACGGTCGCAACCGCGCGGCGGAGCGCTTCTCGGGCAAGCGGGGAGTCGTCGCAGACGAGGACGGATGTCATGACCGTCCTCCGCAGCTGATGCGCGTCACCTTGAGCCTCCAGGCTGATACAAGTCGTCACCTGTGCGGTTGACCCCCTCGGACATCTGCCCGAGCTCGTTCTCCGTCAACCGCCTCCCCCTCATCAACGACGGTCACTCGAAAGAGTTACGGGCCGTAGTGCCCGGTTCGGCACTCTAAGTGAGGGGTCGTGCACAGAGAAGTGCGACACGGGATCATTCACGCGTCAACCGATCCCCCTGTGCGGCGGCCTGCCCCATTTAGCGGGTTTTCTTCACTTTTGCTGGCGTCTGAGGCTAGATTCGCAATCAGTCATATTTACATCTACTAACACCGTAGATGTACGGTCGGGACTCCGGTCATCGACAAGCACCAGACGAACGACAACGGTCGAGGATCCGTTTCCGAACCAGCAAGGTTTCGAGGGGACACGCAATGGCAGATTTCTCCCGCCTTCCCGGACCCAACGCGGACCTGTGGGACTGGCAGCTGCTGGCCGCCTGCCGCGGGGTCGACAGCTCGCTGTTCTTCCATCCCGAAGGGGAGCGCGGAGCAGCCCGGAGTGCCCGTGAGACCTCGGCGAAGGAGGTCTGCATGCGCTGCCCGGTACGCGCCGAGTGCGCAGCGCACGCGCTCGCGGTACGGGAGCCCTACGGCGTATGGGGCGGCCTGACCGAGGACGAGCGCGAGGAGCTCATGGGGCGCGCCCGCAATCGCCTGATCTCCGCAAACACAGGACCGGCCCCGGATGCCGGCCACACCTGACGGTCCGCACGGCCCATCGAACGCAAAAACGTTTCTTCACACCCGGCACATCCGCCGCCGGAGGATCGGCCCCCCGGGTGCGGCGGGCCGGGCCGTCCGGGCGCGGCCGGACCGCCCCGGGCATGCGGCCGTTCAGCGTGCGGCTGCCAGGGACAGCTGGTCGAGAGTCGCCGCCACCGCCGGCACCCGGGCGAGGTCGGGCAGGGTGAGGGCGACGATCTCACGCTCCACGGCCGGCTCCACCGCCACCGTGCGCGCCCCCTTGGGCCGTACCGACTCGAGGGCCAGCTCGGGCAGGACGGCGACGCCGAGGCCCGCTCCCACGAGGCCGATCACCGCCGGGTAGTCATCCGTGGCGAAGTCGATGCGAGGGGTGAACCCCGACTCCTCGCACACCTCCACCAGCTGGCGCCTGCAGCGCGGGCAGCCGGCGATCCACGGCTCGTCGGCCAGCTCCCCGATGGTCACCGCGTCCGTCCCCGCCAGCCGGTGCCCCTCGGGGACCAGGCCGACGAGCCGGTCCCTGAGCAGGGGGCGCACCACCAGGTCGTCCCATTCGCCGCCGGTCGCCCCGTAGCGGAAGGCCAGCGCGATGTCGCAGTCGCCGTCGCGCAGCATCTCCACCGAGCGCGGCGGTTCCGCCTCGACCAGCGAGACCTGGGTGCCGGGGTGCGCGGCGCGCAGCGCGGCGAGGGCCCCGGGGACCAGGCTGGAGCTCCCGCTCGGGAACGACACGAGCCGGACCCGCCCGGCCCGCAGCCCCGCGATCGCGGCGACCTCCTCCTCCGCGGCGGTCAGCCCCGCGAGGATGCCCGACGCATGGCGCACCAGCGCCTCCCCCGCCTGGGTCAGCCGCATCTCACGCCCCGTACGGATGAGCAGCGGCGTGCCCGCGGAGCTCTCCAGGGCCTTCATCTGCTGGCTGACGGCCGGTTGCGTACAGCCGAGTTCACGCGCGGCGGCGGAGAACGAGCCGGTGGCGGCCACGGCGCGCAGGACACGGAGATGACGGGCTTCGATCACCCCTCGACCATAAGCGACTCTTGCAGTGGTAGGCGAATAATCATGAGCACCTTTGAGCGCAGCACGGCTAGCCTGTCCCGTTATGAAGGTGCTCACCGTGAATCTCGGCCGTCCCACACCCTCCCCTCACTCGGACGGGGCCGACGGCCTCACCGGGATCGGCAAGCTTCCGTCCGACGCCCCCGTGCGGGTCGCCGACCCCGGCCCCCGGGGCAGCGGCGGGAGCGGCCTGGCAGGCGACGCGGTGTGCGACCTCCGGCACCACGGCGGTACGGACCAGGCCGTGTACGCGTACGCCCGCGAGGAGCTCGACGCCTGGGAGAAGCAGCTCGGCCGTCCCCTGCCCAACGGCGCGTTCGGCGAGAACCTGACGACCCTCGGGCTCCCCGTGAGCCATGCCCGGATCGGGGAGCGCTGGCGGATCGGCGACGAACTGGTGCTGGAGGTGACGTCGGGCCGCATTCCGTGCCGTACGTTCGCGGGCCACCTGGGCGAGCGGGGCTGGGTGAAGCGGTTCACACGCGAGGGGGTCACGGGTGCCTATCTCCGCGTGATCGAGCCGGGGACGATCCGTTCGGGGGACCCGGTCGAGGTGGTGCACGTGCCCGGCCACGAGATCACCGTCGCCCTGGAGTTCCGGGCGACGACCACGGAGCGGGAGTTGCTGCCCAGCCTGCTCGAAGCCGGTGACGCGCTGCACACGGAAACGCTGCGGGCGGCGCGGGCGTACGTGGCGAAACAGAGCTCCGCGGTCTGAGGGCCACTCGTTCGGATCATGCTGGGCTCGCGTGCCCTGGCACGCTCCGCCCGCGAGCGCCATGACGGAAGGCGGGTCGGCCACCCGCTGACGTGGGCACTAACGTGCCGCCTATGACGACTGCACTGATTACGGGCGCGACGGCGGGGATCGGGGCCGCCTTCGCACGGCGCCTCGCGAGTGACGGGCACAACCTGGTGCTGGTGGCCCGCGACACGGAGCGGCTGCGGGCCCAGGCCACGGAGCTGCACGACGGGCACGGCATCGAGGCCGAGGTGCTGACGGCCGACCTGTCCACGGACGCCGGGATCGAGGCTGTCGCAGAGCGGCTGACGGACCGTGTGAGCCCTGTCGACCTGCTGGTCAACAACGCCGGCTTCGGCAACAAGGGGCGCTACCTGGACGTGTCGATGGCGGACGAACTCACGATGCTGAAGGTCCACTGCGAGGCGGTGCTGCGGCTGACCTCGGCCGCCGCGGGACCGATGCGGGAACGCGGTCGCGGCGGGGTGGTCAACGTGGCCTCCGTCGCCGCCTTCCTGCCCAGGGGGACGTACGGCGCGTCGAAGGCGTGGGTCGTGCAGTTCACCCAGGGCGCGGCGAAGGACCTGGCGGGTTCGGGGGTGCGGCTGATGGCGCTGTGCCCGGGTTTCGTACGGACCGAGTTCCATGAGCGGGCCGGGATGGGGACGGGCAACATCCCTGACTGGATGTGGCTCGACGCGGACAAGCTGGTGGCCGCGGCCCTGGCGGACCTGGCACGGGGCAGGTCGGTGTCGATCCCGGATCCGCGCTACAAGGCGCTGATGGGCCTCGTGAAGCTGACGCCCCGCAGCCTGCTCGGCGGGGTGACCTCGCGCGCGGGCCGCACGTACGGCCCGAGGTAGCCCGCCCGGGACCGGGGCCCGCCACAGCACCGAGGCCCGGTGCCCCCGCGACGGGGGTACCGGGCCTCGGCGGCGTACGGAGTCGTACTAGTGGGAGTGGCCGTGGCCGCCGTGACCGGCGTCGGCCTCTTCCTCGGCCGGCTTCTCGACGACCAAGGTCTCGGTCGTGAGCAGCAGCGACGCGATGGACGCGGCGTTCTCCAGGGCGGAGCGGGTGACCTTGACCGGGTCGATGACGCCGGCCTTCACCAGGTCGCCGTACTCGCCGGTCGCGGCGTTGAAGCCCTGACCCTTGTCGAGCTCGGAGACCTTCGAGGTGATGACGTAGCCCTCGAGGCCCGCGTTCTCCGCGATCCAGCGGAGCGGCTCGACGGCGGCGCGGCGCACGACCGCGACACCCGTGGCCTCGTCGCCGGTCTTGCCGAGGTTGCCCTCGAGAACCTTGACGGCGTGGACCAGAGCGGAGCCACCACCGGAGACGATGCCCTCCTCGACCGCGGCGCGGGTCGCGGAGATGGCGTCCTCCAGACGGTGCTTCTTCTCCTTGAGCTCCACCTCGGTGGCGGCACCGACACGGATCACGCACACGCCACCGGCCAGCTTCGCGAGGCGCTCCTGGAGCTTCTCGCGGTCCCAGTCGGAGTCCGTGGACTCGATCTCGGCCTTGATCTGGTTGACGCGGCCCTTGACGTCGGCGGAGTCGCCGCCGCCGTCGACGATGGTCGTGTCGTCCTTGGAGACGGTGACGCGGCGGGCGGTGCCCAGCACGTCCAGACCGGCCTGGTCGAGCTTGAGGCCGACCTCCTCGGCGATGACGGTCGCACCGGTGAGGGTGGCGATGTCGCCGAGCATGGCCTTGCGGCGGTCACCGAAGCCCGGGGCCTTCACCGCGACGGCGTTGAAGGTGCCACGGATCTTGTTGACGACGAGGGTGGAGAGCGCCTCGCCCTCGACGTCCTCGGCGATGATCAGGAGCGGCTTGGAGGCGCCGGCCTGGATGACCTTCTCCAGGAGCGGGAGCAGCTCCTGGATGGAGCCGATCTTGCCCTGGTGGATCAGGATGTACGGGTCGTCGAGGACGGCCTCCATACGCTCCTGGTCGGTCACCATGTACGGGGACAGGTAACCCTTGTCGAAGGCCATGCCCTCGGTGAACTCGAGGTCCAGGCCGAAGGTGTTGGACTCCTCGACGGTGATGACACCGTCCTTGCCGACCTTGTCCATCGCGTCCGCGATGAGCTCGCCGACCTGCGGGTCCTGCGCGGAGAGCGCGGCGACGGCGGCGATGTCGGCCTTGTCGTCGATCGGGCGGGCGGTCGCGAGGAGCTCCTCGGACACCGCCTTCACGGCGGAGTCGATGCCCTTCTTCAGGGCGGCCGGGGACGCGCCCGCGGCCACGTTGCGCAGGCCTTCGCGGACGAGGGCCTGGGCGAGCACGGTGGCGGTGGTGGTGCCGTCACCCGCTACGTCGTTGGTCTTGGTCGCCACCTCCTTCACCAGCTGGGCACCGAGGTTCTCGTACGGGTCGTCGAGCTCGACCTCGCGCGCGATGGTGACACCGTCGTTGGTGATGGTGGGAGCGCCGAACTTCTTGTCGATGACGACGTTGCGGCCCTTCGGACCGATCGTCACCTTCACCGTGTCGGCAAGCTTGTTGACGCCGCGCTCAAGGGCGCGACGGGCGTCCTCGTCGAACTTCAGAATCTTCGCCATGGGCTGAGCTGTCCTCTCAAACGAACTGCGCCCCTCGCCACCCGGCTAGTTATTTCGCAGGGGGCCAGGGGCGCAGAACAGAAGCAAACGTGGGTGAACTACTTCTCGACGATCGCGAGAACGTCGCGGGCCGAGAGGACGAGGTACTCCTCGCCGTTGTACTTCACCTCGGTGCCGCCGTACTTGCTGTACAGAACGACGTCGCCGGTCTTGACGTCGAGCGGAAGTCGCTCGCCGTTCTCGAAGCGGCCCGGGCCCACGGCCAGGACGACGCCCTCCTGGGGCTTCTCCTTGGCGGTGTCCGGAATGACCAGGCCGGAAGCCGTGGTCTGCTCGGCGTCGAGCGGCTGGACCACAATGCGGTCCTCGAGCGGCTTGATCGCAACCTTGGAGCTGGTGGTCGACACGATCCGGTCTCCCCCTTCGGAGATCTCACGGGGTTTAACAGTCTGTGGGGTGGCGACCAGACCGATCCGTCGTCGCGGGTGCCGGACCTGCCCTGTCGCGCAGTTGTGCTGGCACTCTCCATCGGGGAGTGCCAGCACTGAGACTATGACCGCGATTAGCACTCGGTCAAGCGGAGTGCCAATTCACCACCCCCGCGTGGCGCCGTGGGACCGGCGCACGCCCGGACAACGCGGGAGACCGCCGCGGTGTTCCGGCGGACGGGAGGAGGTGGACGGACGGGCCGGGACGGGCGGGTTGGTGATGGATCGGCACCCCGCCCTGACGCCCCGAGGCCCTGATGCCGTGCCGCCCTGCTGCCCGCCGGCCTGCTGCCCCGCTGTCAGACGTAGTCCTCCAGCCTGGCCACGGCGTACCCCTTGTCCGTGACCGTCTTCATGACGCGGCGGACCATGTCGGCCATGGACCCGTCCCAGTCCTCGCGCCCCCGGAAGTGGGTGAGGATGATGTCGCCGGGGTGCAGGTCCTGGTCCCACTCACGCCACTCCATGCGGTCGGGGAACGCCTCGGCCGCCCACAGGGGTACCGCCTTGATGCCGCAGGACTGGGCGACGCGCAGGGTGTCACCGTTGTAATTGCCGTACGGCGGCCGGAAGAGGGTGGGCCTCTTCCCGAAGTGCTTCTCGATCTTGTCCTGCTCGCCACAGATCTCCCGCCGCTGCTCGGCCTTCGAAAGCCCCGGGAGATAGCGGTGGTTGAGCGTGTGATTGCTGAGTGTGACACCCCTGGCCTGCATGTCCTTGAAGTAGCCGTAGTCGTCACTCACGACGTAGTCGCTGATGAAGGCGCTGTACGGAATCTTCAGCTCGGTCATCATCCGCAGCAGCTCGGGGTCCTTCTCCGCCCCGTCGTCCATCGTCAGGAAGACGATCCGCTCCTTGGTGGGCACGGCCGTGAAGACCGGCGGCAGCGCCTCCCCGCCCTCCACCTCGAACCCCTCGCGGGTGGTGACGCGCGGCTTCACGGCGGGCGGCGCGGGGGCGACGAGGGGAACCTTCGCCAGCCCCCACTTCCTCGCGACCGCGGCGCGGGCGGCCTGTGCCCGCTTCAGCCGCTCGGCCTTCGCCGCTGCCGCGGCGGGACCCTCCGGCGCGGCAGCGGCTCCCGGCTGCCCGGCGGGCGGCCGCTGCCGGTCCGCTTCGCCCGCCCCGTCGGCACACCCGGAGGCGGCGGCCCCGGTCAGCAGGGCGGCCAGAACCACCCCGGCCGTCCTGTGGCGCTTCGTGACACTATTTTCCTTTTGTCTTACTAGTTGCATGGCGCCGCATCCTGCCACCGGGGCACCGGCCGCCTCCGGCGACACCTCCGGTGGGCCCGCCACTTCCCCCGGCTGGCTCACAATGGACCCGTGAACGCCCTTCCTCCTGCCGGCCAGACCGACCCGCTCGCCTCCTTCGCGGCCCTGCGCACCCCCGAGGGCGCGGCGCTCCTGGCAGAGGTGCGTGACCACGACCCGGCACAGGAGCTGGCGACCGCGACCCGGCTGCGCCGCACCCACCCCGCCGCCCTCGTGTCGGCGGCGCTGGGTCAGGCGCGGCTGCGACAGCGCGCTGTGGCCAAGTTCGGCGCCGAGGACGCGTACCGCATGTTCTTCACCCCCCACGGTGTGGAACAGGCGACCCGCACCTCCGTCGCCGGCTACCGCGCCGAAAGGTTCGCGGAACTCGGCGTGCGGAGCGTGGCGGACCTGTGCTGCGGCATCGGCGGTGACGCCATCGCCCTGGCCCGGGCGGGCATCTCGGTCCTGGCGGTGGACCGCGACCCGCTCACCGCCCAGGTCGCCCGTGCCAACGCCGAGGCGCTCGGACTCCAGGACCTGGTCGAGGTCCGTTGCGCCGACGTCGTGGAGACCGACACCTCCCCGTACGACGCGGTCTTCGTCGACCCCGCGCGGCGCGGCGGGCGCGGCAGGATCTTCGACCCCGAGGCCTACTCGCCGCCGCTCTCCTGGGCGACCGGGGCCGCGCTGAAGGCCCCCCGGGCCGCACTGAAGATCGCCCCCGGCGTGCCGCACGAGGCGATCGAACCGCAGGCCGAGGCCGAGTGGATCTCGGACGGCGGGGACGTGAAGGAGGCCGTGCTCTGGTTCGGCGCGGGTTTCACCCCCGGCGCCTTCCGGGCCACGCTGCTCCCGTCCCGTACGGCCCTCGTGTCGGACGGCCCGCTCCCCGCCCCGCCCGTCGGCCCCGTGGGCCGGTATCTGTACGAGCCGGACGGCGCCGTCATCCGCGCCCATCTGGTGGCCGACATCGTGGAACGGTGCGAGGGCAGGCTGATCGACGAGACGATCGCGTACGTCACCAGCGACCGGCCGTACGAGTCCGACGCCACGACCGCCTACGAGATCACTGACCAGATGCCCTTCAACATGAAGAAACTGAAGGCTCTCCTGAGGCAACGTCAGGTGGGTGTGCTGACGGTCAAGAAGCGCGGCTCGGCGGTCGAACCGGAGGAACTGCGCCGGAAGATGAAGCTCCAGGGGCCCCACGCGGCGACCGTCTTCCTGACACGTGTGGCCGGAGCCCCGACGATGCTGATCGGGCAGCCGGTGAAGCGGGCCTGATCAGGCCTCCACCGTGATCAGCGGATCCGCCGGCGCGCCGGGGCCCCGCGACTGACCGGCCGACCGGCTGACCGGACGCGACAAGGCGCTCCCCGCCCACCGCCGGGTGCCGCGGGTGCGCGTCGGCCCCGCGAGCGTGGCCACGCCGCGGTCCCGTCCACATCCACACGGTCCCCGGCGGCCCCGGCGGTGGGACGGTGCCGGGAATCAGGTCAGCGGGTACGACGTCCGGCCCGACGCCTCGTCGATCTCGTCGTGGGCCTTGGTGAGCAGCTTCATCGCCAGTTCGTTGAGTGCGCGGGCTCCGGCGATCTCCTCGCCCACCCGCGGCTGCTGCGCGTCGGAGGGGTGGCGGCTCGCATATCCATGGGCCCGCACCTCGGTCCCGTCACTCAGCCGCACCATCGCGGCCGCACGGGTCCGATGGGTGTCCTCCTCGAATTCCAGCTCGACGTGCCATCCGACCGTGGTCTCCATCATGTCGGTCACCTCCCGGGAGTCCTCCTACCAGGGTGCGCCCGTTCGTGCGCCCGCGCACGGCGTGCACCACGTGCCGAGGCCGCCCCCGGAGGGCCTCGCTCAGGCGTCCTGGAGAGCCTGTACGTCCAGCTTGCGCATCCCCATCATCGCCTTCATCACCCGGTCCGCCCTGGCCCGGTCGGGACCGCCGAGCAGCTCGGGCAGCGCACGCGGGACGATCTGCCAGGACAGGCCGTACCGGTCCTTCAGCCACCCGCACATGCTCTCCTCACCCTCTTCGGTGAACCTCGCCCACAGCCTGTCGACCTCCTCCTGGTCCTCGCAGTCCACGCTCAGCGAGACGGCTTCGGAGAAGTGGAACTGCGGTCCGCCGTTGAGGCCGAGGTACTCCTGGCCCGCGAGCACGAAGTCCACCGTCAGGACCGTTCCGGTCTCTCCGGGCGCCGCTTCCGCGTTGCGGGTGACGTCGACGATCCGGGAGTCCCCGCCGATGACCGAGACGTAGAACTCCGCGGCCTCCTGAGCCTGGTCGTCGAACCACAGACAGGGCCTGATCTTCTGCATCGTCCTTCTCCTTGCCCGGGGAACGTCGTCGTTCGCTGTGGAAGGTAGACCGCTCCCCCGCCGGAAACTCATCGGAACACGCGCGGCCCGGGCGGCTGTCAGCCGCCCGCCGGACCGAGGGACTCGAAGCGCCACCGGTGCACCGGCCGGCTGATCAGCCCGGCCTCCGGCTCAGGCAGCTCCGGCAGCTCGTCGTCGTACGCCGCCTCCCACCAGGTCAGCACGAGCACCCGGTCCTGCGGTGCGCGCAGCAGCTCGCTGCGCAGCGGCTCCAGGGCCAGTCCGGCCGCGCGGGCCCTGGCCCACTCCAGCAGCTCCGCACCCCGGCCCTCGGCGGCTCGGGCCTCCCACATCAGGGCGACGGTCATGAGTAGAGGTTGTCCTTGCTGATCTCGTGCACATGGTCGTGGCCGTGCGCGTGAGCACCCGGCACATGGGTCTCCGTGACCGGCAGCGAGGAGTCAGCCGAGAGGCCGAGGTCCGACACCGGGCGGTTGCGTGCCACCATCTCCGCCCCCAGCGCGGCGACCATGGCGCCGTTGTCCGTGCACAGCCCCGGCCGGGGGACCCGCAGCCGGATCCCCGCCTTCTCGCACCGCTCCTCGGCGAGGGCCCGCAGCCGCGAGTTCGCCGCGACGCCGCCACCGATCATCAGATGGTCGACGCCCTCGTCCTTGCAGGCCCGGACGGCCTTGCGGGTGAGGACGTCCACGACGGCCTCCTGGAAGGACGCCGCCACGTCCCGCACGGGAACGTCCTCACCGGCCGCGCGCTTCGCCTCGATCCAGCGCGCCACGGACGTCTTGAGCCCGGAGAACGAGAAGTCGTACGCGGGGTCGCGCGAGCCGCTCAGCCCGCGGGGGAAAGCGATCGCCTTCGGGTCGCCCTCCCTGGCCAGCCGGTCGATCACCGGGCCGCCGGGGAAGCCGAGGTCCAGCACCCGGGCGATCTTGTCGAAGGCCTCGCCCGCCGCGTCGTCGATGGTCGCGCCCAGCGGCCGTACGTCGTTCGTGATGTCCGGGGCCAGCAGCAGCGAGGAGTGCCCGCCGCTCACCAGCAGCGCCATCGTCGGCTCGGGCAGCGGTCCGTGCTCCAGCTGGTCGACGCAGATGTGCGAGGCCAGGTGGTTGACCCCGTAGAGCGGCTTGTTCAGCGCGTACGCGTACGCCTTGGCGGCCGATACGCCGACGAGCAGCGCCCCCGCGAGCCCGGGGCCGGCCGTGACCGCGATGCCGTCGAGGTCACGGGCGCTGATCCCGGCGTCCTTCAGGGCGCGCTCGATGGTGGGGACCATCGCCTCCAGGTGGGCGCGCGAGGCGATCTCCGGGACGACTCCGCCGAAGCGGGCGTGCGTGTCGACGCTGGAGGCGACGGCGTCGGCGAGGAGCGTCGTGCCGCGCACGATGCCGACGCCGGTCTCGTCGCAGGAGGTCTCGATACCGAGTACGAGCGGTTCGTCAGCCATCAGTCTGTCTCTGTTCCTTGTACGGTCAGGCGCATGACGAGTGCGTCGATGTTGCCCGGCTGGTAGTAGCCCCGGCGGAAGCCGATGGGTTCGAAGCCGAAGCGTTCGTAGAGCTTCTGGGCGCGGGTGTTGTCGACACGGACCTCGAGGAGCACGGCGGTGCACTCGAAGGCGGTGGCGTGCCGGAGCAGGTCGGTCAGGAGCTCGGAGCCGAGGCCACCGCCCCACTGGCCGCGGCTCACCGCGATCGTCTGGACGTCGGCGAGGTCGCCTGCCGAGGCGAGACCCGCGTAGCCGACGATCCGGCCGTCGGCGGGGTCCTCCGCGACGACGTAGCGGTGGGTGGCCCGGGGCCCGCGGGCGCGGGCCAGTTCGGACCAGAACATCCCGGCCGACCAGGCGTCGTCCGGGAAGAGTTCGTGTTCCAGCTCCAGCACCGGCGCGATGTCCCACCAGCGCATCTCGCGGAGCACGGCCGTGGCGGTGGTCACTTCGGGGTGACCACCTTGTAGTTCTTCGGCACCTGGGCGTCGGGCCTGCGGAGGTAGAGGGGCTGCGGCGGGAGCAGGGAGTCGCCGGCGGCCAGGCGTTCGGCGGCCAGGGAGGCGAGCGCCCCCGCGGACACGTGTTCCGGTCCGCGGGCGTCCGGGAAGGCCTCGGGGTAGAGCAGCGCTCCCGCACCGGCCACGGCCAGGCCGGCGAGCCGGTCCGCGATGTCGGCGGGCCGGTCGACGGCGGGCTCGCCGTCCCTGGTGCGGAAGTCCTCGTACCGCGCCCAGTAGACCTCCTTGCGGCGTGCGTCGGTCGCGACGGCGAACGGGCCTTCGAGACCGTCCCGTCCTGCGGCGTACGCGAGGGCGTCCAGCGTGCACAGGCCGTGCACCGGCACCGAGAGGGCGGAGCCGAAGGTCGCCGCGGTGACGAGGCCGACGCGCAGCCCGGTGTACGGGCCGGGGCCGACCCCGACGGCCACGTCGGTCACGGCGTCGAGCGTGACCCCGGCCTCGGCGAGGATCCGGTCGACGGCGGGCAGCAGCAGCTCCCCGTGCCTCCGGGCGTCGACCTGGCCGGTCTCGGCGATGACGGCGGTCCCGTCGTGAAGGGCGGCGGTGACAGCGGGGGTGGCGGTATCCATGGCGAGCAGCAGCACACAAACAGCCTACGGCTCCGCCGACCCGGCCACGGCAGCCCGTACGGCGTCCCGGTCTCCCCCTCCGCTGCTGGTACCGTCGCCGGGTATACGCGTGTACGACGTAAATGCTTGTACGACATGCGACGGACGCATGTGAAAGGGGACCTCACGGTGGCAAGGGGCAGCTCGGGAATCGTGGCCGGGCTCACTGCCGCGGCGCTGGCCGCGGTCTGTTTCCTCGCCTACCAGGCGTCGGCGAACGCGCCCGACTCGGTCGCAGCCCCCTCGGCCGAGGCCTCCGGCCCGGCGTCCGCCGCCCCCACCCCCAAGCCCCAGCCCCAGCCGTCCAGAAAGCCGTTCGCGGTCCCGGCGGACTCCGGCACCGGGGCCCGCGTCGTGTACGCGCTGAAGGACCGCCGAGTGTGGATCGTGGACGACAAGGAGAAGGCCCTCCGGACGTTCGCCGTCATGCCCAGCTCGGTGAGCCCGCCGCCCGGTGTGTACGGGGTGACCTCGCGCTCCGGCAGCATCAAGGGCTCCGACGGCGTCCCGATCGAGCACGTGGTGCGCTTCGCGAACGTCGACGACGTGTCCGTCGGCTTCAGCGCCGCGCAGGACGACTCGATGCAGAGTCCCGACCCCACGATGAAGACCGGCGGGGTGCGGATGAAGAGGGCGGACGGCGACGTGCTGTGGACCTTCGCCACGGTCGGCGTGAAGGTCGTCGTCGTCCCCTGAGGACCGGGCGGCTACGCCGCGTCGCGCCCCACGTCCTCGGTGTCGCCTTCATCGGCCCGCTCGTCGCGGGGCGGCGTCGACACCGCCGTCGCGGCCGCGCAGGAGGCCAGCAGGTCCTTCATCGACAGCGCGGACACCGACGGCGGCTCCGCCTGCGACGACTGCGGCTGCACTTCACGCTCAGGCGTCGGCATGCTGCCTCCTCGGGCTTCGTCCAGGGGTGCAGTTAGGTAGACCTAACCAATCCTTGCACCCATGGGAACACGACGGGCCGCCCGTGCGCAACATTTTACCGACGATCTGTCGGAAAGTGCTCCCCCGGGCCCGCGTCGGAACACCGGCAACGCGCTCAGGGAGTCCCGAGGACGGGAACAGGGACCACACACGGCCGACGGTCCTCGGCCAGGTCGATCACCGGACCGATCACGCCGATCCCCGCTCGCCGCCTGCACGAGCGCGGCGCCGAGGGAGAAGACGTCGGCGGCCGGGCCCACCCGGTGCCCGAGCACCCGCCCGGAGAGCGCCGTATCCCGGCGTCACCGGAGACTCGCCGGTGGTGGCGGGGGCCGACACGCACAGGATCGGCCCCCGCAGGTGTGCCATGCGTCCGTCCCCCGTGCGCCGACGCCCCCGCCAATCCCGCTCAGGCGCCGCCACGGCCCCCGTGGGAGCGGGGATCAGGTCCCCGCCAGCTCCGCGCCCAGCTCCGCCCAGCGCGCGCCGATCCCCACCAGGGTCACTGTGCGGCGCTCGTCGTCCGTGTCGCCGACCGCGCGGTCGATCACCACGCGCAGCCGGTCCTCCGACAGCTCCTCGACCTTGCCGTCGCCCCACTCGACGACGACCACCGACTCCGGCAGCGACACGTCGAGGTCCAGGTCCTCCATCTCGTCGAGGCCACCGCCCAGGCGGTACGCGTCGACGTGGACCAGGGCCGGGCCCTCGCCCAGGGGCGGATGGACCCGGGCGATCACGAACGTCGGCGAGGTCACGGCACCGCGCACCCCGAGGCCCTCGCCGAGGCCGCGGGTCAGGGTCGTCTTGCCCGCGCCGAGCTCCCCGGTGAGCATCACCAGGTCGCCGGGGGCCAGCACGCGGGCGATCCGGCGGCCCAGCTCCTTCATCTCCTCGGGGGACTCGACGGTGACGTCCAGGTTGACGGTGCCCGGTGCGGTGTCGGTCACCGGGCCGTTGTGCGCTGCTTCCATGCCGACCAACGGTAGAGGATCAGCGCGCCTCGGCCGCAACGGCTCCGATCCGCACCAGCAGGTCCGCCAGCCGGTCGGTCACCGTCTCCGGATGCTCCAGCATCACCAGGTGACCGGCGTCCGGCACGATGACCAGCTCCGCGTCCGGGAGTTCGTCCGCGATGGCCTCGCTGTGCGAGCTGGGGGTCACGAGGTCCTTGTCACCGGCCAGGATCAGCACGGGGAGTTCGCGGAAGGCGGGCAGCGCCCCGCTCTTGTCGTGCTCCGTGAACGCCGGGTAGAACTCGGCGACCACATCGATCGGGGTCGACTCGATGAGCCGCTCCGCGAACCGCGCGACCGCCGGGTCCACGTCCCGCGATCCGAAGGAGTACCGCTTGATCAGCCCCGCGAACAGGTCGGCGGTCGCCCGCCGCCCGCGCTCCACCAGCTCGGCCTGCGACCCGAGCGCCTTCAGCACCCCGGGCAGCACCCGTCGCACCGCGTTCACGCCCGCCACCGGCAGTCCGAAGTTCACCTCGCCGAGCTTGCCGCTCGACGTCCCGACGAACGCGACCGCGGCCACCCGGTCACGGATCAGCTCCGGGTAGCGGTCGGCGAGCGCCATCATCGTCATGCCGCCCATGGAGTGCCCGACCAGCACCAGCGGGCCCTCCGGCGCCGCCGCGTCGAGGACCGCCTTGAGATCGCGGCCGAGCTGGTCGATGCCGACCGGTACGCCCTCGGTCTGCGCCCTGCCCCGCTCCGAGCGGCCGTGGCTGCGCTGGTCCCAGTGGACCGTGCGGACCAGACCGCGCAGCGCGGCACGCTGGAAATGCCAGGAGTCCTGGCCGAGGCAGTAGCCGTGGCTGAAGACGACGGTCAGGGGCGCGGGGTCCTTGCTGCCGAAGAGCCGGCGGCGGCGGGGTCCTGAGCCCGCGGCGACATTCGCCCCGGGGCCCCTGCCCGCGCGGCTCGTACCGCCGTCCGGCTCGATCTCGTCGACCTCGTAGTACAGCTCGGTTCCGTCGTCCGCCACCGCCCGGCCGGGCAGCCCCCGCAGGGAGCCGTACGGGCCCGACGCGTCCAGCGCGAGGCGGGCCTTCTTGCGCATCCCCCGGCCCACGGTGAGCCGCTCGACGGCCACACCCGCCGCCGCGCCCGCGGCGATGACGCCTATCGCCGCCCCGGCGATGCCCGCCCGGCGCCAGCCGGCCGCCGCGACGGCCGCCGTCGCCACCACGTCCTCGGCGCTGGTCTCGCTCACCGTGCCGTGCTCCTTCGTCGTCGTTGTCGTCGTCGGACCGTGCTCCCGGCGGGGCCGGGGTCTCAGCCCCGGCCGGAGTCCTCGTGGAGGTGGACGCGGGGAACGCGTGCGCCGATGCGCGTGACGATCTCGTAAGCGATCGTGTCCGCCGCCTCGGCCCAGTCCTCCGCACTCGGTTCGCCCCGGTCCCCCGGCCCGAACAGCACCGCTTCCGCGCCCGCGTCGAGGGATTCGCCCCCGAGGTCGACCACGAACTGGTCCATCGCCACCCGCCCCGCGATCCTGCGGACGGCGCCTCCGACGAGGACGGGGCCCCGGCCCGAGGCGTGGCGCGGGATGCCGTCCGCGTACCCGACGGGCACCAGCGCGAGCGTCGTCTCGGCGGAGGTCGTGTAGTGGTGCCCGTAACTGATGCCGTGGCCCGGGGGCACCTGCTTGACCAGCGCGACGGAGGCGGCGAGCGTCATGACGGGCCGCAGCCCGAAGTCGGCCGGTGTGCCCAGCTCGGGGCTGGGCGAGATGCCGTACATCGCGATACCGGTGCGTACGAGGTCGAAGTGGGACTCGGGCACCGTGAGCGTCGCCGGGGAGTTGGCGATGTGCCGCACCTCGGGCCGGACGCCCTCCTTCTCGGCGTACGCCACCATGTCGCGGAAGACGTTCAGCTGGGCGGCGATCGACGGGTGGCCGGGTTCGTCCGCGCAGGCGAAGTGCGACCAGAGACCGGTGACGCGCAGGATGCCCGCGTCCTCGGCCGCGCGGGCGGCCGAGACGAGCGCGGGCCAGTCCGCGGGCTGGCAGCCGTTACGTCCCAGACCCGTGTCCGCCTTGAGCTGGACCCGGGCCCGGACCCCGGCCTCCGTGGCGGCGGCGGTGACCTCGTCCAGTGCCCACATGCCGCTCACCGAGACGTCGATGTCGGCCTCGACCGCCTCTCGCCAGGGGCCGCCGGGCGTCCACAGCCAGCACATCACCCGGCCGCCGATCCCGGCCTCCCGCAGCGCGAGCGCCTCCTGCGGGGTGGCGGTGCCCAGCCAGGCAGCCCCGGCCTCCTGCGCCGCCCTGGCGCAGGGCACCGCCCCGTGCCCGTACGCGTCGGACTTCACCACGGCCATGAGCTGCGCCCCGGACGCCCGCGCGCGCAGGGCGCGCACATTGGCGCGCAACGCGGCGAGGTCGATCTCGGCACGGGCTCTCATGGTCGCTGTCTCGTTCATCGCGCCCAGTGTCTCAGAGCCGTACGCCTGTGCCCTCGACCTCTGTGCCCGGTGAGGCGGTCACCGGTGGTCGAGGGCGTCCTCCAGATGGTCGACGAGGACCGGGACATGGCTGGCCGGCACGTCCTTCACGGCCGTGACGAGGGTGACCGGCCCGCCCCGGCGCAGCAGGGCGAGCAGCCCCTCCACGGCCTCGGTGTGCTCGGGGTCACCGAGCTCGGTGCGGTAGCGGTCCACGAAGTCGCCGTACCGGTTCTCGGAGCGGTCCTCGTGGTACCGGGTGCGGAGTTCCTTCGAAGGGGTCACGTCCTTGGCCCACAGGTCGACCGCCGCGTGCTCCTTGGAGATCCCGCGCGGCCAGAGGCGGTCGACCAGGACGCGGGTGCCGTCGTCGTCCTCCGGCGGGTCGTACACCCTGCGCACGCGTATGCCGCTGCCACTGCCCACGACCGATCACCGTCCGTTCGCTCCGCTCCGGCTTCCGGTCTCCAGCGTGGATCAGGCCCGCACGTCCCGCCACGCCGCCGGTACGGCGTCGGCGACGTCCTGCGCGGCGACCGGCGCCCCGTCCGAGGCCCGGCGCGCCGCGAGCCCGTGCAGGTAGGCGCCCACCGACGCGGCGTCGCGCGGCGCGAGGCCCGCGGCGAGCAGCGAACCGGTCAGCCCGGACAGCACGTCGCCGCTGCCCGCCGTGGCGAGCCAGGACGTGCCGGTCGGGTTGACGCGGACGGCCGTGTCCCCGGGCTCCGCGACGAGGGTCGTCGAGCCCTTCAGCAGCACCGTGGCGTGGTGGCGCGCGGCCAGTTCCCGCACCGCGGCGAGCCGTCCCGCCTCGACCTCCTCGCGCGCCACCCCGAGCAGCGCGGCGGCCTCGCCGGCGTGCGGGGTGAGGACCGTGGGCGCGGTCCGGGAGCGCACGACCGCCGCGTCCATCAGCCGCAGCCCGTCCGCGTCGACCAGCACGGGGACGTCCGAGGCAAGCGCGTCGGACACCGCTCCGGCCGCTGCCGAGGAGTCTCCGAGGCCTGGCCCGACCACCCAGGCCTGCACGCGTCCGGCCTCCGACGGAGGGCCGGGGTGCACCAGCGTCTCCGGGAAGCGGGCGATCACCGCGTCGGCCCCGGGGCCCGCGTACCGCACGGCCCCGGCGCCCCCGCGCAGCGCCCCGGCGACCGCCAGCACGGCCGCGCCCGGGTACCGCTCCGAGCCGGCGGCCACACCGACGACCCCGCGCCGGTACTTGTCGCTCTCGCCGTCGGGCACGGGCAGCAGGGCGGCCACGTCGGCGTACTGGAGGGCCTCCAGATCCGGCCGTGCGGGCAGTTCCGGCGCCAGGCCGATGTCGACGAGCCTGAGCGCGCCCGCGTGTCCGGCGGCGGGGTCGATGAGCAGCCCCGGCTTGTACGTACCGAAGGTGACGGTCGCGTCCGCCCGTACGGCCGCGCCGAGCACCTGGCCGGTGTCCGCCTCGACGCCGCTCGGCAGGTCCACCGCGAGCACGGGCGCGTGGCCTCCTGTGACCGCGCGGAGGAGCGCCGCCGCCTCGGGTCGCAGGCCCCCGCGGCCCCCGATCCCGGTGATGCCGTCGACGACGAGGTCGACGGGGCCGAACGCCCCGAGGTCCGGGCCGTCGAGGACCTGCCCACCCGCCGCCAGCAGGGCGGCCAGCGCGGCCCCGTGGACCTTGTCCGGCGACGTCAGCAGGGCCCGCACCCCGGCCCCGCGCCTGACCAGCCGGGCCCCCGCGTACAGCGTGTCACCGCCGTTGTCGCCGCTGCCGACGAGGAGCAGCACCCGGGACCCGTACACCCGCCCGTTGCGCCGGAGCAGGTCGCCGCAGGCCACCGCCAGTCCGGCGGCGGCGCGCTGCATCAGCGCACCCTCCGGAAGCCGTGCCATGAGCGCCCTCTCGGCGGCCCGTACGGTCTCGACGCTGTAGGCATGTCGCATACCCTCAACCCTCCGCGATCACCACGGCCGACGCCACCCCCGCGTCGTGGCTGAGCGACACGTGCCAGCTGCGGACGCCGAGCTCGGCCGCCCGCGCCGCGACGGTGCCGCGGACCTCCAGGCGCGGCCGCCCGCTGTCCTCGACGCACACCTCGGCGTCGGTCCAGAGCAGCCCGCCCGGCGCTCCGAGCGCCTTGGCCAGTGCCTCCTTCGCGGCGAACCTGGCCGCCAGCGAGGCGACTCCCCGCCGCTCCCCGCCGGGCAGCAGCAACTCCCGCTCGAGGAAGAGCCGCTCGGCCAGCTGGGGCGTGCGCTCCAGCGCGGCGCCGAAGCGTTCGATCTCCGCCACATCGATCCCGACCCCAATGATCACGTGCTCACTCACTCATTCGACTGTCACGGACTTCGCCAGATTGCGCGGCTGGTCCACCTCGTTGCCCCGGGCGGTGGCCAGCTCGCAGGCGAACACCTGCAACGGCACCGTGGCGACCAGCGGCTGAAGCAGCGTAGGCGTAGCCGGGATCCTGATGAGGTGGTCGGCGTACGGGACGACCTCGTCGTCGCCCTCCTCCGCGATGACGACGGTACGGGCACCCCGGGCCCTGATCTCCTGGATGTTCGACACGATCTTGCCGTGCAGCACCGAACGGCCGCGCGGGGACGGCACGACGACGACGACCGGCAGGCCCTCCTCGATCAGCGCGATCGGCCCGTGCTTGAGCTCCCCGGCCGCGAAGCCCTCGGCGTGCATGTACGCGAGCTCCTTGAGCTTCAACGCGCCTTCCAGGGCCACCGGGTAGCCCACGTGCCGGCCCACGAAGAGCACGGTGTCGTGGCCGGCCAGGGACCGCGCCAGTTCCCGTACCGGCTCCATCGTCCCCAGGACCCGCTCGACCGCGCCGGACATCTCGGAGAGCTGACGCACGACGGTGCGGATCTCGTCGCCCCACTTGGTGCCGCGTACCTGCCCGAGGTACAGCGCGACGAGGTAGCAGGCGACGAGCTGCGTCAGGAACGCCTTGGTCGAGGCCACGGCGACCTCGGGGCCGGCGTGCGTGTAGAGGACGGCGTCCGACTCCCTGGGGATGGTCGACCCGTTCGTGTTGCAGATGGCGAGGACCTTCGCCCCCTGCTCGCGGGCGTGCCGGACCGCCATCAGCGTGTCCATCGTCTCGCCCGACTGCGAGATGGCGACGACGAGGGTGCGCTGGTCCAGGATCGGGTCGCGGTAGCGGAACTCGCTGGCGAGCTCCGTCTCGCAGGGCAGTCTCGTCCAGTGCTCGATGGCGTACTTGGCGATCATCCCGGCGTGGAAGGCGGTCCCGCAGGCGACGACGACGACCTTGTCGACCTCGCGGAGCACGCCCGGCGCAATGCGCACCTCGTCGAGGTGGAGCGTGCCCGAGCCGTCGACCCTGCCGAGCAGTGTGTCGGCGACGGCCTTGGGCTGGTCGGCGATCTCCTTGAGCATGAAGGAGGCGTATCCGCCCTTCTCTGCGGCCGACGCGTCCCAGTCCACGTGGTACTCACGTACGTCGGCGGGGCGGCCGTCGAAACCGGTGACCGTGGCCCCGTCCCGGCGCAGCTCGACCACCTGGTCCTGGCCCAGCTCGATCGCGTCCCGCGTGTGCGCGATGAAGGCGGCCACATCGGAGGCGAGGAACATCTCCCCGTCACCCACCCCCACCACCAACGGCGAGTTCCGCCGGGCCCCCACCACCGCGTCGGGCTCGTCCGCGACCACGGCGACCAGGGTGAACGCGCCCTCCAGCTGGCGGCACACCTGGCGCATGGCCTCCGCCAGGTCACCGCCCGACGAGTACGCCTCGGCGAGCAGGTGGGCGACCACCTCGGTGTCGGTCTCGGAGGTCAGGTCATGGCCCCGTCCGGCCAGCTCCCCGCGCAGGGCGGCGAAGTTCTCGATGATCCCGTTGTGCACGACGGCGACCCGGCCGGCGTTGTCGAGATGCGGATGGGCGTTGGCGTCGGTGGGCCCTCCGTGCGTGGCCCAACGGGTGTGCCCGATACCGGTGTTCCCGGCCGGCAGCGGCCGGTCCTTGAGCTCCTTCTCCAGGTTGAGGAGCTTCCCCGCCTTCCTGGCAGCCGCCAGCCCTCCGTCCGCGAGGACGGCGACCCCGGCGGAGTCGTAGCCCCGGTACTCCAGCCGCTTCAGCCCCGCGACAACGACATCCTGCGCCGACTGCGCCCCGACATAACCCACGATTCCGCACATATCGTCACCATAAGGCCGGTGTCCCCGCCCCGGGTGGCGCGGAAGTGCCCGCCATTGCGCCAATAGGGTCTGTCACGCTGCGGGCCGGGGCTGAAGCGGGCGGCCGCGCCTGAAGGTCCGCGGCACCGTCGCGGCGCGGGCGGCCCGAGCCACCGGGGTGCGGACATCCGCCCCGGGCGGGGACACCGGGCGGAGGGGACGGTTCACGGGGCCGTTCCGCAGAGACCGGCATGTTCCCGGCCGGGCGGTTCTAGGCTCTCGGAGCATGACGAGTCCCGGGTGTTACGCGTGCGACCAGGAAGCACAGTTCGCTGAACTGCCGCCCCGCGAGTGCGTAGCCTTCGACCGGCACTGGCGGGTGGCCCACTCCTTCAACACGGCGGTCCCGGGCTGGCTCGTACTGCTGCCCCGCCGACACGTCACGGCCGTACATGACCTCACCGACGCCGAGGCCTCCACGCTGGGTACGTGGCAGGTCGGCCTCTCCCGGGCACTCCGCGACGTGACCGGCTGCGACAAGACCTACGTCGTGCAGTTCGCCGAGGCCGAGGGTTTCGCCCACGTGCACTTCCACATCGTGCCGCGCACGGCGGACCTGCCGCAGGAACAACGCGGGCCGGGGGTGTTCGAGTTGCTCCGCCGTCCGCGGCCCGAGCGGGTGACGGCCGCTCAGGCGGACGAAACGGCCAGGTCGCTCCGGGCCCGGCTCCGGGGGCATCCGGACGGTGTGTGAGGCCCGCAGCCCGGCTGCCGTGCCGGCGGCCCTCCCGTGAGGGGGCCGCCGGCACGGCCCCGCTCAGCGCACGTCGACGAAGTCGCCGGCGGCGGTGGCGGTGCCCGACGTGGACGAACCGCCGAAGCTCCAGCGCCAGTAACCGTCGACCGAGGCCTTGACGGTGGTCCTCAGCGCGCCCGTGCTGGACGACGTGGCCGTCTTGACCGTGGAGTAGACGGAGCTGCCCTTCTTCCGGAACTGCAGGCTGACGGACTTGCCGGCGTAACCGGTGTACGTGTGCTTCACCCAGTCCGCCCGCTTGAGGCTGCCGGTGACGGTGATCGTCCCGCCCTTCGTCACCGGTTCGGGTGAGGCGTTCACCGTGGCCTTGGCCCAGCGCTTGACCTTCACCGTGCCGGAGGCGGTGACGGGCTGCTCCGCCTTGAGCCCGCCACCGGGCTTCCACAGCTGGGTCAGGACACCGATCTTCCAGGTGGTCGCGTCGTTGTTCGAGTCGAGGTCGTACCGCGGATCGATGTACAGGCTGCCCTCGCAGTCCGCGATCCGGGGAGTCGTCGGGTAACAGGTGTAGATACCCGTGCGGAGACCGCCGCTCTCCGCCCCCTTGGCCACGGTCGTGCCGTGGTAGAGGAACGGTCTGGCGCTCCAGGTGCTCATGTCGGCCGACGTGTATCCGGAGGGGAGGGTCACCCGGAAGGTGAGGGGCGGCTCCTTCTCCTCGGACGTGCCCACGATGACGGACTTGCCCCCGTTGACCACAACCCGGGAGACCGTGATCCCGGTCTCCGCGGCCTGTGCCGCGGGAGCCGCGAACGCCGAGAGGGCGAGTGCCCCTACGACCACGCCCGCAGCGCTGGTTCTGCCACTTGTCTTCATTGCACCTCATGGGTCGTGCGGGAATCGGATCCACCGCACCGGCCGGCAGTCACCTGCCGCAGGCGGTGCGGCAGGCTGACAACAGGGCGGACGGACGCGGCACTCAGGGTGATCATCGCCGGTGGGTCCGGGGCCGGCCTCATCGGGTGCCGCGTCGCGGCACCGTCTCCCCGACGCGGCCACCCGGCCGCCCCGCCCGGCACGCCGGACGGGCATCCGCTACGACGCCTGGGCGGCCCCGTTGAGTGCCAGTACGGCGTGGGCGTTGCTCGGGTCCGGGTCGTAGGGGGTCTGCCGTGCGGAGGCCTGGAGCGTGACGGCGCCGGTGGCGTTCGGGATCACCCGGTCGACGCGCAGTTCGAAGGGGAACCGGATCTGTTCGTCGGGGGTGGCCCAGTGCCGGAGTTCGCACCGGTAGGTGGTGGATCCCAGCGCCGAGCAGTTCTCCGGCGCCGAGACGACCGTGGCGCCCTCGGGGACCGCCAGGGTGACCGTGCCGACCGCCTCACCGCTGCCGGTGTTGGCGAACCAGGCGGGCCCGTGGTTGCGGAAGCCGACCGTGGCGGTGACCGTCTCCCCGGCCGCGCCGGTGACCTCGTCACCCTGGACGGCGAAGTCGGCCGTGTTCTCCGCGGTGACCTGCATGGCGGCGAAGTTGTCCTCGGGATTCCGGTCCTGCGTGCTCCCCAGCGGCTCGATCTCGACGTCGAGCCGCTCGAACAGGGCGTGGGGCGCCACGGCGAGCCGCAGCGGCTCCGCCAGGGTGACGGTGGCACCGGGCTCCACGACGGTGTCGAAGGTGCAGTCCAGCAGGCCGCCCGGCATGTCCTCGGTACCCAGGGCGGGCGGAGTCCAGGCGCAGTCCGGTGAGGTGGTGGCGGACTCCAGGCCGTAGGTGTTCCACGCTCGGAGACGGAAGCCCTCCGCAGCCGCGTCGCCGTTGTTGGTGACCGTGACGGGTACGGTCAGAGAGGTTCCGGGGGCGACCGGGCCCACCGCCGCCGGCTCGGTCAGCTTCAGGTCCGGCGCAGGTGACGAAGGTACGGACTCGACCTTGACCGGGGTGCTGCCCCGGTGGGAGTACAGCACACCGTCCGGGCCGTCGGTCTCCGCGTGGGCATGGTGGCCGATGCTCAGCTCCGCCCCGGCCGGGGCGCCCTCCACGGTCCGGAGCCCGAAGGTGAACTGGGGCCCGTCATAGGTGCCGCCGATGTCGCCGACCTCGTAGACGTCGCACACGGCGACGGTGTCGGACGCAGCCAGGAAGCAGCCGTCGGGCACCGAGACCTCGGCCACGCCCGCCAGCTCCGACAGGTCGAGGGTGAGCACGCCGTTGGCGACGTGGTAATCGCCGTTGTCGTGGTAGATCCCGAACGAGAGCTCCTGGTACGAGCCCGGCTCGACGGCCAGCGTCACCTCCTCCGGGGACTGCACCCACAGTGCGTCGCTCGCGGCGGAGGCCGGCGTGGTGCCGAGCACGGTGGCGCTCAGCGCCGTTGCCGCGACGAGCGCGTACGCGCCGAGCCGTCTGCGGCCGGTGGCGGTTCTCATGTCAGCTCCCAGGCTGTACCGGGGGGGGGTCTGTCCCGTGGCGACGGCCCTGGGGACGTCCCACGGAGTGATCGTTTCCGCTGTTGGACTGTGCGGCCCGGCCAAAGGTTGTGGCGGTGTGTCAGGTTCGTATCAACGGAGTGGTCGGCAGTCGCCGCCGGCCGTCTTCTCGCTGGTCACGGCGGAGGCACGCGACGCTCTGCCGCTGCCCCGGGGAGGGGGTGGAGGTGCCGGTTGGGCGCGCAGGCGCGGGCCGGCTCAGCCGTCGGCGGGGAGACCGGGCGACCGCCGGACTCCGGCCGGTACGAGCCTCGAAGGACGCGGGCAGCACGCTCCTCGCCCCCCGGGACCGCGCCACACGTGACCGACCCCACCCCCCACTCCGTTAAAACTCCCGCAACAATGAATACGTGATCACTTCGCCCGCACGGAGCCCCCGCCGCACCGAGCACGCGCCGACGCCCTACGTCGACCTGACCCGGGCGGAGTGGAGCGCCTTGCGTGACAAGACCCCGCTGCCGCTGAGCGCCGAGGAGGTCGAGAAGCTGAGAGGGCTCGGCGACGTCATCGACCTCGACGAGGTCCGGGACGTCTATCTGCCGCTATCCCGGCTGCTCAACCTCTACGTCCAGGCCACCTCGGGCCTGCGCGGGGCCCTGAACACCTTCCTGGGTGACGCGGGCAACGGGCACGGCGAGCAGCGCGGCACCCCGTTCGTCATAGGGGTCGCCGGCAGCGTCGCCGTCGGCAAGTCCACCACCGCCCGCATCCTCCAGGCGCTGCTGGCGCGCTGGCCGGAGCACCCCCGGGTGGAGCTGGTGACGACCGACGGGTTCCTGCTCCCGATGAAGGAACTCCAGTCGCGGGGCCTGATGTCGCGCAAGGGTTTCCCCGAGTCGTACGACCGCCGGGCCCTCACCCGGTTCGTCGCCGACATCAAGGCCGGCAAGGACGAGGTGACGGCCCCCGTCTACTCCCACCTGATCTACGACATCGTGCCGGGCGAGCGGCTCACCGTACGCCGCCCCGACATCCTGATCGTCGAGGGGCTGAACGTGCTGCAGCCCGCGCTGCCCGGCAAGGACGGCCGGACCCGGGTCGGCCTCGCGGACTACTTCGACTTCAGCGTGTACGTCGACGCCCGCGCCGAGGACATCGAGACCTGGTACCTCCACCGCTTCCGCAGGCTGCGCGAGACGGCGTTCCAGAACCCGTTCTCGTACTTCCGCAAGTACACACAGGTCTCCGAGGAGGAGGCGCTGGACTACGCGCGCACCATGTGGCGGACCATCAACCGGCCCAATCTGCTGGAGAACGTCGCGCCGACGCGCGGCCGTGCCACTCTGGTGCTGCGCAAGGGGCCGGACCACAAGGTCCAGCGTCTGTCACTGCGCAAGCTCTGACTCCGGAAAGGGTGCCCCGTGCTGCATCTGCGCCTCATCGTGCCCGCCGACCGCACCGATGAGGTGGTCGGGCTGATCGGGCGGACCGTGGGCACCGCCCATCTCGCGGTGCTCACGGGTGCCGCACGGAGCCCGGTGGGCGACGTGGTCCTGTGCGACGTGGCCCGGGAGGCGGGCGACGAACTGATCGGTGCCCTGCGGGAGATGGGCATCGACAGCTCCGGTTCGATCACCGCCGAGAACATGGACCTCACCCTCTCCAAGCACGCCGAGGAGGCCGAACGGGCGGCGCCGGGAGAGGGCGCCGACGCGGTGCTCTGGGAAGAGCTGAGCGAGGTGACCCACGAGGAGTCGACCTTCAGCGTCACCTACGTGGCCTTCCTCGCGCTCGCGACGATGCTCGCCGCGTGCGGGGTGATGCTGGACAACGCCGTCCTGATCGTGGGCGCGATGGCGGTCGGCCCGGAGTTCGGTCCGCTGGCGGGGATCTCGACGGCGCTCGTGCAGCGGGCGCCCCGGCTGGCCGGCCGGTCGCTGTGGGCGCTGATCGGTGGCTTCGCGGTGGCGATGGTGCTCACGGCGGGCTTCGCCTGGCTGCTGGACGCGCTCGGGCTGTTCACGGAGGACATGGTCAAGGCGGAGAGGCCCAACACCGGATTCATCTGGCACCCGGACTGGATGTCGTTCGTCGTGGCGCTCCTGGCGGGCATCGCGGGGACGCTCTCGCTGACCTCGGCGAAGTCGGGGGCGCTGATCGGCGTGGCGATCTCGGTGACCACGGTGCCGGCCGCCGCCAACGCCGCGGTGGCCTTCAGCTACCAGGACCTGCAGCAGACCTGGGGGTCGTCGGCACAGCTGCTGGCGAACATGGCCGGCATCGTCCTCGCGGGGACGCTCACACTGCTGATCCAGAAGGCCTTGTGGAACACCAGGCGCCGGGCGGCTCCCCCGGGTCGGCGTGAAGCGGGCGTCCCCAGGGGACCGCGGCCACCGTCCAAGGGGTGACGGCCCGGCAATGTCACCGGCGCGAATGCTGCCGTACACCGCACAAGCGGGAGCGGCACGGCCGGTGACACGATCCGGTACATGACCGATGCCGGGGAAGTGAACCGCCGCCCCCTCAGGAGACGTGCCCTGTGGTGCCTCGTCGCACTCGGGGCGGCCGGGGCGGGCCTGGCCGCCGTGCGCGCGGTTCACGTGGGCGGGCCGCTGGACGTGTGGGTGGCCGTGGGCCTGCTGCTCGCGCTGCTGTGCCTCGTCCTCCTGCACGCGGCGACCGCCCAGGTGAGCGCGGACGCCCGTGGCCTGCGCGTCCGGACGCTGCTGCGCCGACGGAACATGCCGTGGCCCGACATCGCCGACCTGCGCATGTACATCCAGCGAGGGCGCAACCAGGATGTCTACCGCGTCAGCGTGCTGATGCGCGACGGCCGCACACGGCGGCTGCCCCTGCCGCTGAGCGGGTCCTCCGACGACCGCGCCGGCTTCGAAGCGAAACTGGACGCGCTCCGCACGCTGCACCGCCGCCACGGAGCCCCCGAGACGAGCCACCTCCCCGTCATCTCGTCCCGCACCGCCGGTCGCGGCCCGGCCGTGGCGTCCGTCCTGTGCGCACTGCTGCTCGCGGGCGCGGGCCTGGCCGCGTGGTCCGTGCCGAACGCCGCGTCGGAGGAACAGGCGTGGATGTCGGCCGTCCCCTGCACCGCCGGTACGCCGGCCGCGGAACGCGGCGAGTGCCTGAGCACCCGGAGCGCGGTGATCGAGCGGACGGAGGCCGGGAGGGGGAGGCAGAGCAGCCGGCTGTACTTCGCCGACGGCCGGCCGCTGGAGCGCCTCGGGGTCTCGCAGGAGGGCGCCCGGGGGTTCGACCCCGGTGACAACGTCGAACTGACCTTCTGGCGGGGCCGGGTGAGGGAGGTCGCCGCAGAGCACCACGTGTGGCGCGAGCACTTCACCGGAGCCGGAGACGTGGCCGTCATCGCGGCCGGGTGCGCCCTCGCCGCGGGCTACCCCGGCGCCCTGGTGCTGCTGCGCCGGCGCGGGCGCCGGCTGCCGGACGACGAGGTCCTGCCCTCGGCCCTGCCGTTCGCGGGCGCGCTCGCCGGTACGGCCGTGTGGCTGCTGCCGCTCTGCTACCTCCACCCCTTGGACCCGCTCGGCACTCCCGCGACGCTGGCATGGACGGCATCGGGGGCCCTGGCCACAGTGGGCATGTTCGCCTGGGCGTGGCACGCGACCCGCGTCCGTACGCCCGGGGACGCGGCGGAGACCGGGGACGGGGGCTCCCTGGAGAAGGCGGACCGGTTCCTGGCCGCCCGTTTCCTCGAGCACACCGACTACAACCCGAACGGCTTCGGCACCCATGTCGTCCTGGGGGACGGGCCGCCCGCGGTGACACCCCACCCCGGCCCGGGCCGGTTCGCGGCGAGACGGATACCGGTGGAACGGCTCACCGTCACGAACGTACGGCGTGCCAGGGGGAGCGACGGCGACACCCTGCACAGGAGCTGGCACGTCGCCGAACTCGACGACGCCGGCGAGCCGGTCCGCCTCGCGGCCGCCCCGGCCGACCTGACCCGCATCATCCGCGAGCTGGACGCCGGACGGCCCCGGCCGTGAAGCCGGAGCCGTCCGTCCGGCCGGGGTCCGTCGGCCGGGCGCGGACTTCACAGCGCCCCGACGGCGGTCCGTCAGCCGGACGCGGACATCACCACGCCCCTACGGCGGTCCCTCAGCCGGGCACGGACTTCACCACGCCCGAACGGCGGTCCCTCAGCCGAGTGCGGACTTCACCACGTCGGCCAGCTGGCCGGCCACGGCGCGCGCCTGCTCGAGATCGGCGGCCTCGACCATGACCCGGACGAGCGGCTCGGTGCCCGACTTGCGCAGGAGTACCCGGCCGGTGTCACCCAGTTCACGCTCGGCCTGGGCCACTGCGGCGGCCACCTCGGCGGAGGTGTCCACACGGGACTTGTCGACGTCCGGCACGTTGATGAGGACCTGCGGGAGGCGCTGCATCACACCCGCCAGGTCGGCGAGCGTACGGCCGGTGGCGGCGACCCGTGCCGCGAGCATCAGCCCGGTCAGCGTGCCGTCGCCCGTCGTGGCGTGGTCCAGGACGATGACATGGCCGGACTGCTCGCCGCCCAGCGCGAACCCTTCGGCCTTCATCGACTCCAGGACGTAGCGGTCGCCGACGGCGGTCTGGACGAGCTGGATGCCTTCGCGCTCCATCGCCATCTTGAAGCCGAGGTTCGACATGACCGTGCCGACGACGGTGTCCTTGCGCAGGTGGCCGGACTCGCGCATGGCGAGGGCGAGCACGGCCAGGATCTGGTCGCCGTCGACCTCCTCACCGGTCGCGTCCACGGCCAGGCAGCGGTCCGCGTCACCGTCGTGCGCGATGCCGAGATCGGCGCCGTGCTCGACGACGGCGGCGCGCAGCAGCTCCATGTGCGTGGAGCCGCAGCCGTCGTTGATGTTCAGGCCGTCCGGTTCGGCGCCGATGGTGATGATCTCGGCCCCGGCCCGGGCGAACGCCTCCGGCGAGACGCGGGCGGCGGCGCCGTGTGCCTCGTCGAGGACGACCTTCAGTCCGTCGAGCCGGTTCGGAAGGACACCGATGAGATGGGCGACGTAACGGTCGAAGCCCTCCGCGTAGTCGGTGACGCGGCCCACGCCGGCGCCGGTCGGCCGGGCCCAGGGCTCTCCGGTGCGGTGCTGCTCGTAGACCTTCTCGATGCGGTCCTCCAGCTCGTCGGCGAGCTTGTGGCCGCCGCGGGCGAAGAACTTGATGCCGTTGTCGGGCATGGCGTTGTGGCTGGCCGAGAGCATGACACCGATGTCCGCGCCGAGGGCGCCGGTGAGGTAGGCCACGGCGGGGGTGGGCAGCACGCCCACGCGCATCACGTCCACGCCGGCGCTGGCCAGGCCCGCCACGACGGCCGCCTCCAGGAACTCACCGGACGCACGGGGGTCGCGGCCCACCAGAGCGGTCGGCCGATGCCCCTCGAAGGTGCCCGCCTCGGCGAGTACGTGTGCCGCCGCGACCGAGAGTCCGAGCGCGAGCTCGGCTGTCAGGTCCGCGTTGGCGACACCCCGCACGCCGTCCGTGCCGAAGAGTCGTCCCACTGGTGTCCTCCGAAAGTGCTCCGAAACCACAAAACCAAAGTACTCAAAACAGGGCAGATCAAGGCAAGGCACAGCAAAGAAGGGCGCCTGAGGCCGCCAGCCCTATAAGCATGCAAACGTCTTAAGCCGTTATACGCCCGCGAGGGCTGATAAACGAACGCCCCAGCAGCACGGAGTGTGCCGCCGGGGCGAACGTGTGAAGCAGACGAGCAGGCGATTTAGCGCTTGCTGTACTGCGGGGCCTTACGGGCCTTCTTGAGACCGGCCTTCTTGCGCTCGACCGCACGGTCGTCGCGGGAGAGGAAGCCGGCCTTCTTCAGCGTGGCGCGGTTGTTGTCCACGTCCGCCTCGTTCAGCGCGCGGGCCACGCCGAGGCGCAGGGCACCGGCCTGACCGGAGACGCCGCCACCCGAGATGCGGGCGATGACGTCGTAGCGGCCGTCGAGCTCGAGCACCTTGAAGGGCTCGTTGACTTCCTGCTGGTGCACCTTGTTGGGGAAGTAGTCCTCAAGGGTGCGACCGTTGATCTTCCACTTGCCGGTGCCCGGGACGATCCGGACGCGGGCGATGGCGTTCTTGCGACGGCCAAGGCCGGCCGCGGGCTGCGGGTCGCCGAAGCGGCCCGCGAGCGACTCGGAGGTGTACTCACCCTCGACGGGGACCTCCGACTCGAAGGTGGTCACCTCGGCGAAGGTCTCTTCGCCCTCGGTGCCCGCCGCGTCGTCAGCGGTCGTCTCAACAGTGGTCTCGGCCACGATTCTCCTCAGATCTTTCTTTACGTCTTAGGGGGGAGGCCGGAACTACTGCGCGACCTGGGTGATCTCGAACGGGACCGGCTGCTGCGCAGCGTGCGGGTGCTGGTCGCCCGCGTAGACCTTGAGCTTCGAGAGCATCTGACGACCCAGGGTGTTCTTGGGGATCATGCCCTTGATGGCCTTCTCGACAGCCTTCTCGGGGTTCTTCGAGAGGAGCTCGTCGTAACGCACGGAACGGAGACCGCCCGGGAAGCCCGAGTGGCGGTACGCCATCTTCTGGGTCTTCTTGTTACCGGAGAGGTGAACCTTCTCGGCGTTGATGATGATGACGAAGTCGCCCATGTCCATGTGGGGGGCGTAGATCGCCTTGTGCTTGCCTCGGAGGAGGTTCGCAGCCGTGGTGGCCAGACGGCCCAGGACGATGTCCTCGGCGTCGATGATGTGCCACTGGCGAGTGACATCGCCGGGCTTGGGGCTGTACGTACGCACTTCGTAGCCTTCGCTTCTTCAGTGGATGAGGTCCAGACACATGGCACCCCTGAAGCGATCATGCAGCTGGGGCCCACAATGCCGGGAACGCTGCCCGTATGCGAGCCACTGGTAACTGCTCCAGAGAACCTACGTAAGGGCTGTCCGCGTGAGGACGACGGAGCCGATACGTATAACAACCACCGACAGTACCCGTCCCGCCCGGGACGGGTCAAAACGCGCCGTCCCTACCGCTCCCGCCTGACCCTGCGCTCGTCCCAGACCGGCTCCGTGGACTCCCGCACCACCCCGTCCGAGCCGAAGACCAGATAGCGGTCGAAGGACTTCGCGAACCAGCGGTCGTGCGTCACGGCCATCACCGTCCCGTCGTACACCTCCAGCCCGTCCTGCAGTGCCTCGGCCGACTCCAGGTCCAGGTTGTCCGTCGGCTCGTCCAGCAGCAGCGCGGTCGTGCCCGCCAGCTCCAGGAGCAGGATCTGGAACCGCGCCTGCTGCCCGCCGGACAGCCTCTCGAAGGCCTGGTCGCCCTGGCGCTCCAGCTCGTAGCGCCGCAGCACCGACATCGCGCCGCCGCGGTCCTTGGCGTGCTCCGTCCACAGGATCTCGACGAGCGTCTTGCCGAGGAGCTCCGGATGGGCGTGCGTCTGCGCGAAGTGGCCGGGCACGACCCGCGCACCGAGCTTCCACTCACCGGTGTGCGCGACGGGCTCCCCCGCCAGCAGCCGCAGGAAGTGGGACTTCCCCGACCCGTTGGAGCCGAGCACGGCGACCCGCTCCCCGTAGTAGATCTCCAGGTCGAACGGCTTCATCAGACCGGTCAGCTCCAGACCGGTGCACGTCACCGCCCGCACCCCGGTCCGCCCGCCGCGCAACCGCATCCTGATGTCCTGCTCACGGGGCGGCTCCGGCGGCGGTCCCGCCTCCTCGAACTTCTTGAAGCGGGTCTGCATCGCGTGGTAGCGGTTCGCCATGTCGGGGCTGTTCGCCGCCTGCTGCCGCATCCGCAGGACCAGCGCCTTCAGCCGGGCGTGCTCCTCCTCCCAGCGCCGCAGGAGCTCCTCGAAGCGCGCGAACCGCTCCTTGCGGGCCTGGTGGTACGTGCCGAATCCGCCGCCGTGCACCCAGACGTCCGAGCCCGCCGGGCTGGGCTCCACGCTCACGATCTTCTCGGCTGCACGTGAGAGCAGCTCCCGGTCGTGGGAGACGAAGAGCACCGTCTTGCGGGTCTCCTTGAGCTTCTCCTCCAGCCACCGCTTGCCGGGGACGTCCAGATAGTTGTCCGGCTCGTCCAGGAGCAGCACCTCGTCCGGGCCCCTGAGCAGCGCCTCCAGGACCAGCCGCTTCTGCTCGCCCCCGCTGAGCGTGCGCACCTCGCGCCACTGCGCCTTCTCGTACGGGACGCCGAGCGCGGCCGTCGTGCACATGTCCCACAGCGTCTCGGCCTCGTACCCCCGCGCCTCCGCCCAGTCGCTCAGCGCCTGCGCGTACGCCATCTGCGCGGCCTCGTCGTCCACGGCGAGGATGCGTTCCTCCGCCGCGTCGACGGCCTGGGCCGCCTCCCTGATCCGGGGCTGGGCCACTGACACCAGCAGGTCACGGACGGTCCGCTCGTCCCGCACGGAGCCCACGAACTGGGCCATCACGCCGAGACCGCCACTCACCGAGACCGAGCCGCCGTGCGGCTGGAGCTCCCCGGCGAGCAGTTTCAGGAGTGTCGTCTTGCCCGCCCCGTTCGCGCCGACCAGCGCGACGACGGCGCCGTCGGCCACCCGGAACGAAGCGTCACCGAGCAGCACCCGTCCGTCCGGTAGGTAGTACTCCAGGTGGCCCGCTTCAAGATGTCCCATGCACAGCATTGTCACGGCAGGCGAACCGTTGACCCAACCGGATTACGGCCGGTCTAGGATTCGCCGCATGAGCTTTGGGCAAGGGGGGCCCTCCTGGGGGCCGGAAGAGAGCCGGACTCCGGACTGGGCGGCACTGGCGGAGGCGTCCGCCGCGCGGGGCAGGCGCAAGAAGTGGCTGATGATCGGGGGCGGGGCACTGGCGACCGCCGCCGTGGCCGCGATCGTGGCCACCGCCGTCATCACGACCGACGGGGGCGGCGGCGCCTCCGGGTCCGACAGGACCGCCAGTGAGCTGCCGGCCCCCGCCGACCTGCCCTCGGAGGCCTCGGCGCCCGACCCCTCCTTCTCCTCGGTAGCACCGCCGCCCCCGCCGGACCCGAAGGACTACATAGCCGACGAGAAGAAGGACAGGGCCCGGGTCACCGTGGACGCCTTCTTCCCCGGCAGGAAGCTGACGATGGGCGACCGCGTCTACGCCAAGGGCGCCACCGCCCGTACGTCGGACTGCGCCACGACGACCCAGGGCGCCCTCGGCTCGATCCTCGTGAACAACGGCTGTGACCAGGTCATCCGCGCGACCTACGGCAAGGACGGCATCGCCGTCACGGTCGGGCTGGCCGTCTTCGGCACCGAGGCGGAGGCCAGGAAGGCCGCCGAGCAGGCCTCGGGCGGCATGGCCTCCCTCAGCGGTTCGGGAGTGCCCACCTTCTGCCGCGGCGGGTCCGTCTGCCGGCGCACCGCCAACTCCTACGGCCGCTACGCCTACTTCACGGTCGGCGGCTACACCAGCGGGAAGAACGTCACCACGGCGGCCAAGGACGTCTACAAGGTCGGCGACGACCTGACCGACTTCACCTTCCGCCAGATCCGCCACCGCGGCGAGGTCCAGGCCTCCGCGGCCGCGGGGCTCCCCGTCGGCTGACCGCCCGCGCCCCGCCCCACGCACGAGTCCCCCACGCACCAGCCCAGTCCCTCCCCTCGACCGAGGACCCGTCGCCGTGCGTCTGACCACCCTCTTCACCATCCCGCGTGTCCTGCGCCACAGCGACGCGATGGGCGCCGGCATGCCCCCGGACGACGCCGTGGTCCTCGACGCCCCCGACCCCTCGCTGCGGGTGGCCCTCACCGCCGCCTCCGCGGGCGACCACGCCCCGGCCGCCGAACTGCTGGCCGCCACCCGCCGGCACGCCCAGTGGGAACGCAGGGACGCCTGCGTCTCCCGCCTCGCGCGGACCTCGCTGCATCATCCGGGCTGGCTGGACAGCTGGCTGGAGGAGTCCCCGGAGGACCCCGACGCCGTACTCGTCAAGGCCGACCAGTACATCTGCCAGGCCTGGCAGATACGGACCGGCGCCCGGGCCAGGAACGTCGAGGCCGACCAGTTCCGGGCGTTCCACACGGTGCTGCGGGACGCGGTGCCGGTGGTCTCCGCCGCCGCCGAGCTCAACCCCGCCGACCCGGTCCCGTGGCGCATCGCCCTGACCCAGGCCCGCGGCATCCAGGCCCCGCGCGAGGTCTTCGACACCTATCTGGCCGAGGCGAACGCCCGCGACCCTCACCACGAGGGCTGCCACGTCCAGGCGCTCCAGTACCTCTGCGACAAGTGGTACGGATCGCACGAGGAGATGTTCGCCTTCGCGGAGCGGGCGGCCGACCAGGCCCCTCCCGGTTCCAGGCTCCACGCGCTGCCGCTCCAGGCCGTCGTGGAGTACCTGATAGCCGACGAGGACACACCCGGCCCCGACCCGTACACCTCCCGCGCCGAAGCGGCCGTGACCCGCGCGCAGGCCCTGTCGGACAGCTACGCCCCGGGAGACCGGGAGGCAGCCGGTTTCCGCAACCACCTGGCCCTGGTCCTGTGGTCCATGAGCCGCTACGAGGAGGCCCTCACCGCCTTCCGCAGCATCGGGGTGCACGCCACCACCTTCCCCTGGACCTACTTCGGCGATCCCCGTGCCGAATTCCTGGAGGCCCGCTCCGACACCCGGATCGAGCTGGCGATGAGGATCCCCTTCTTCCGCCCCTCCCCCGGGCCCCCGGCCTCCGGCGCCCCCGACTGGGAGCGGGAACTGGCACCGCGGTCGGTCGCCATCGTGTCCACCGGGCCGACCGAGGTCGCGCGGGCCGCGCTGATCTGCGGCCACAGCCTCCGGACGGCCCCCGCCGGCAGCCGTCACACGTACGTCGAGATCGTCCCGGACCCGGTACGCGGCAAGCGGGCGGCCCTGCTCCCCGAAGACCCGCTCACCTCGGCGGCCGACAACTTCACCACGGCCGAGGACTGGCCCGCCCTGGTCCTGCACCGCACCCCGGAACGCAGCAGCTTCACCCTGCTGCACCGGGGAAAGAAGGTGACGCATCACGCCTGGGAGACCGCCACCCCCGCGACCGACCACGCGGAGGCGACCGCCACCGCAGCAGCCCTCGCCCGTGTCTACGGGCTCACCGACCCTCGTCCCCTGGCCCATGTCCTGCGGGCCGCCGGCGACCCCGCCCGCCACCAGAGCGAGCTCGTCGCGGCCCTCGGTCTTCCGCCGCTGCCCCCGGGATACGGCGGCGGGCAGGAGGTCCTCACGGAGCTGCCGGGCGCCCGGGTGCTGGCCCGGCGGGGCTTCCTCGCGGGCATGCGGGACACGATGACCACCAAGGAGGGCGTCCACCCGGAGGCACCTCCCGAGGAGGAAACGCACCCGGCACGCTGGTGGGTGCTGCGCACGGCGGCCCTGCTGTTCTTCACCTCGGTGGCCGTCCATGCCTGGTGGGCGCCGGACATCGGCTGGTTCAGCTCCACGGTGACGACTCTGCTCGCCGTGGACAGCGCCGCCAGGCTGGTGCGCGCCCTGCGCCGAAGACCGGTCAGCAGCAGCCCGCCCCCGGCAGCGTCCTGACGTTCCGCGCCTCCACGGCCCTGGCCGCCAGCAGCGCGTCGGCCGGATAGGCCACTTCCTCCAGCGTCAGCCCGTGCGGCCGCACCACGTGGACCCCCGGGTCCCGCACCTTCGCCGCCAGCACCTCGGCCGGCCAGGAGGCCGGCCGGCGTCCGTCCCCCACGAACAGCGCCGCGCCGATCAGCGCCCGCACCATGTTGTGGCAGAACGCGTCCGCCTGCACGGTCGCCGTCAGCACGCCGGACTCCGCGTCCCGCACCCAGTGCAGCTTCTGCAGCGTACGGATGGTCGTGGCACCCTCGCGCTTCTTGCAGTACGCCGCGAAGTCGTGCTCCCCCGTCATCAGCGCGGCGGCCTCGTTCATCGCGTCGACGTCGAGCGGCCGGTCGTGCCACAGCACGTGGCCCCGGAGCAGCGGGTCCACACCACCCTGCCGGTCCCCCACCCGGTACGCGTACCGACGCCACAGCGCCGAGAAGCGCGCGTTGAACCCCGCAGGGGCCTCGGCCGCGCGCCAGATCCGTACGTCCAGCGGCAGGCGCCCCGCCAGCCGCCGCAGCAGCTTCTCCTCGTGCTCCGCCCACACCCCGGCCGGCAGGTCGACGTGCGCCACCTGCCCGCGCGCGTGCACCCCCGCGTCGGTGCGCCCGGCGACCGTCAGGTCGTACGTCACCGACGACCGCGTCACGGTGCGCAGCGCGTCCTCGATCTCGCCCTGCACGGTGCGCCTGCTGGTCTGCTTCGCCCAGCCGGAGAAATCCTTGCCGTCGTAGGAAAGGTCCAGCCGTACCCGTACAAAGCCGGGCTCTGCCTCGTCACTCACCCGCAGATCCTCTCAGAACCGAACGGGCCCGCACCGCCCCGAAGGGTGATGCGGGCCCGTACGTGGGTCTCAGGACGCTCAGGCGTCCTTGGACTCCTCAGCGGCGGCGTCGGCCGGCTTGGCGTCCTCGACGGTCTCGGCCGGAGCCTCGTCCTTCTTGAGGGCGTCTTCCTTGACGGCGCGCTTCGTCGCGGCCTCGGCCTCACCGGTGGCCTGCTGGGCCACGGTCAGCGCCTCGACCAGCTCGATGACGGCCATCGGGGCGTTGTCGCCACGACGGTTGCCGATCTTGGTGATGCGGGTGTAACCACCGGGGCGGTTCTCGTACCGCGGGGCGATCTCGGTGAAGAGCGTGTGCACGATGCTCTTGTCCGTGATCGACTGCAGCACCAGGCGACGGTTGTGGATGTCGCCCTTCTTCGCCTTGGTGATGAAACGCTCGGCGACCGGACGCAGGCGGCGGGCCTTGGCCTCGGTCGTGGTGATGCGGCCGTGCTCGAACAGCGACTTCGCGAGGTTGATGAGAAGAAGCTTCTCGTGCGCAGCGCTGCCGCCCAGACGGGCACCCTTGGCGGGCTGAGGCATGGTTTTTCTCCTTGTGTGCTGCACCGGCCGTATCAGGTACCGGTGTCAGTTCCCGCGAGGCGGCCGCCCCGCGGAAGTCCCTACTGGCCCGGCACGGGGGCACCTGGAAGATCAGGCACCCCCGTCCGGGATGCGGCTCAGTACTGCTCGGTCTCCACGAAACCGGCGTCCGCGTCGTCGTCGGCGCCGAAGGCGTCGGCGGCGGCGGTCGGGTCGAAGCCGGGAGGCGAGTCCTTGAGCGCGAGGCCCATACCGGCCAGCTTCGCCTTGACCTCGTCGATCGACTTCGCACCGAAGTTGCGGATGTCGAGCAGGTCCGCCTCGGAGCGCGCCACGAGCTCACCCACGGAGTGGATGCCCTCGCGCTTGAGGCAGTTGTACGAACGGACCGTGAGCTCGAGCTCCTCGATCGGCAGCGCCAGATCGGCGGCGAGCGCGGCGTCCGTCGGGGACGGGCCCATGTCGATGCCCTCGGCGTCGATGTTGAGCTCGCGCGCCAGACCGAACAGCTCGACCAGGGTCTTGCCGGCCGACGCCATGGCGTCACGGGGACGCATGGCCTGCTTGGTCTCGACGTCGACGATCAGCTTGTCGAAGTCGGTGCGCTGCTCGACACGGGTCGCCTCGACCTTGTACGTGACCTTGAGCACCGGCGAGTAGATGGAGTCGACCGGGATACGGCCGATCTCCTGGCCCACCTGCTTGTTCTGGACGGCGGAGACGTAGCCGCGACCGCGCTCGACGGTCAGCTCCATCTCCAGCTTGCCCTTGCCGTTGAGCGTGGCCAGGACCAGGTCCGGGTTGTGGACCTCGACACCGGCCGGCGGGGCGATGTCAGCAGCGGTGACCAGGCCGGGACCCTGCTTGCGCAGGTACATCACGACCGGCTCGTCGTGCTCCGAGGAGACGACCAGCTGCTTGATGTTGAGGATGAGGTCGGTCACGTCCTCCTTGACGCCCGGCACGGTGGTGAACTCGTGCAGGACACCGTCGATCCGGATGCTGGTGACAGCGGCACCGGGGATCGAGGAGAGGAGGGTGCGACGCAGGGAGTTGCCGAGGGTGTAACCGAAGCCCGGCTCCAGCGGCTCGATCACGAACCGGGAGCGGAACTCGTCGACGACCTCTTCGGTCAGCGACGGACGCTGAGCGATAAGCATGTTGCGATCCTTCAGTCGTGGGCACCCACTATTTGATGCCCGACAGATGAAACAAGGGTACGGGCGGCACGCCCCCGAAGGGACATACCGCCCGGACCCACGCTACTGACGCACGACCGTCACCGGCCGTCGCGGATCAGACGCGGCGACGCTTCGGCGGACGGCAGCCGTTGTGCGGCGTCGGGGTGACGTCCTGGATCGAACCGACCTCGAGGCCCGTGGCCTGGAGGGAGCGGATCGCGGTCTCACGGCCGGAGCCGGGACCCTTGACGAAGACGTCGACCTTGCGCATGCCGTGCTCCTGCGCGCGGCGGGCGGCCGACTCGGCGGCCATCTGCGCGGCGAAGGGGGTGGACTTGCGCGAGCCCTTGAAGCCGACGTGGCCGGCGGAGGCCCAGGAGATCACGTTGCCCGAGGGGTCCGTGATCGAGACGATGGTGTTGTTGAACGTGCTCTTGATGTGCGCGTGGCCGTGAGCGACGTTCTTCTTTTCCTTGCGACGCACCTTCTTGGCTGCGCCCTGACGACCCTTGGGGGGCATGTCTTGACTCCAGATGGAGAGGGGAGGTGATCGGTCCTACAGCGAAGACCGCTGGTTTCCGCGGACGTCCGGTGGCCCGGACTCCCGCAGTACGTCCGCTGAGGACTACTTCTTGCCCGGCTTCTTCTTACCGGCGATGGCGCGACGCGGGCCCTTGCGGGTACGCGCGTTCGTGCTGGTGCGCTGACCGTGGACCGGCAGACCGCGACGGTGCCGGATGCCCTGGTAGCAGCCGATCTCGATCTTGCGGCGGATGTCGCCCTGGATCTCGCGGCGAAGGTCACCCTCGGTGCGGAGGTTGGCGTCCACGTACTCGCGGATCTTGACCAGGTCCTCTTCGGCCAGGTCACGAACGCGGGTGTTGGGGTTCACGCCGGTGGTGGCGAGGATCTCCTTGGACCGGGTGCGCCCGATACCGAAGACGTAGGTGAGGGCAACCTCCACGCGCTTTTCGCGCGGGATGTCAACACCTGAAACGCGTGCCATTCAATGGCTCCAGTTGTTAAGTCGGGGGTCTTCCGCAGTGCCACTCCCGAGCGCCGACCTCATCCGCCTGGGAAGAGGTGGTACGTCCGGGTCCCCGGCCCCCGCCGGAGGTGTCGTCAGCCGAAGCTTGGACGGGCTCTGCGTATGTACGTTTACGTGCGTCGCGCGAAAAGCTGCGAGATGCAGGTGGTCGTGCGTCAGCCCTGGCGCTGCTTGTGGCGCAGGTTGTCGCAGATGACCATGACCCGGCCGTGACGGCGGATCACCTTGCACTTGTCGCAGATCTTCTTGACGCTCGGCTTGACCTTCATGGGATGTCAGGTTCTCCGGGTCAGTGCCCCTCACCACGCCGAAGCGCGATGGCGGCAAGATCTACTTGTACCGGTAGACGATCCGGCCACGCGTCAGGTCGTACGGAGAGAGCTCCACGACGACCCGGTCATCCGGAAGGATACGGATGTAGTGCATCCGCATCTTGCCGCTGATGTGCGCGAGGACTTTGTGACCGTTCTGAAGTTCCACCTTGAACATGGCGTTCGGGAGGGACTCGATCACGGTGCCCTCAATTTCGATGGCACCTTGCTTCTTGGCCACGCTTCGCCTTTCGAATCGGCTACCTTGATCGACTCCCGTCGCCGCATGAAGACACACGGATGCACGAGAGCCGACGAGTCAGTCTACGTCAGCGGACTCCAAAAGACGAATCCGTCAAGTTTGCCCACTTACTCTGATCCTTAGACACGGATCAGCCGGACAGTCCTGCGTCGGGCCGGAGGCCGAGCACGTCCGGCCGCCGGGCCTCAGGCTCCATGGGCGCCCCGCGGCACCGGCCGGCCGGCCCGGCACTCCGTCCGGCGGGTGAGCCTCAGCCCAGCGGGTCGGGCGCCGCCTCGACCCCGTACTGCGCGAGCTTCGCGCGGCCGCAGTCGGGAGCCGTCAGGACCAGCGGTCCCTCTTCCGTGAGGGCGATCGAGTGCTCCCAGTGCGAGGACCAGGTGCCGTCGGTCGTGAGGACCGTCCACTCGTCGGAGAGGACCTTGGTCTGCGCCGTGCCCAGCGAGACCATCGGCTCGATGGCGAGGCAGACACCCGGGACGAGCTTGATGCCCTTGCCACGCTTGCGCGAGACGTAGTTCAGCAGGTGCGGGTCCATGTGCATCTCGGTGCCGATGCCGTGGCCGCCGTAGTCCTCGATGATCCCGTACTTACCGGTCGCGGGGCGGGGCTGGCGGCGGATGTAGGACTCGATGGCCTTCGAGATGTCGACGAGCCGGTTGTTCACCTTCATCGCGGCGATCCCGGCCCACATGGACTCCTCGGTCACCCGGGAGAGCTCGACGACCTCCGGAGCGTGCCCGGAGCCGACGAAGGCGGTGTACGCCGCGTCGCCGTGCCAGCCGTCGATGATCGCGCCGGCGTCGATCGAGATGATGTCGCCGTCCTTGAGGACCGTCTTCTCGTCCGGGATGCCGTGCACGACGACGTCGTTGACCGAGGTGCAGATGGTCGCGGGGAATCCGCCGTAGCCCAGGAAGTTCGACTTCGCGCCGTGGTCGGCGATCACCTTGCGGGCGACCTCGTCCAGGTCCTTCGTGGTGGCGCCGGGGACGGCCGCCTCGCGCGTGGCGGCGTGAATGGCAGCGACCACGAGGCCCGCCTCGCGCATCTTCGCGATCTGCTCGGGGGTCTTGATCTGCACCATTGCTGGGCGCCTTTCTGCCTGCGGAGGGAACGGTCGATGGCCGTACTCCACGATACGGCGCAAACAGTCGGCCGCGGCGCCCGAGGGCGCCGCGGCCGGCTGTGGTGGTGAGAGACGGGGGGGGCTCAGCCCTCGTCGGACTTCTTGAGGGCCTCCATGGCCCGCTCGGTCACCTCGGTGACCTTGCCGAGTGCGGAGATCGTCACGACCAGGCCCTGGGACCGGTAGTAGTCGATGATCGGCTCGGTCTGCGTGTGGTAGACCTCGAGACGGGTACGGACCGTCTCCTCGGTGTCGTCGTCCCGCTGGTACAGCTCACCGCCGCAGGCGTCACAGACACCCTCGGCCTTCGGCGGGTTGTACGTCACGTGGAAGACGTGCGCGCTGTCGTTACGGCAGATGCGGCGGCCCGCGATGCGCTTGACCACCTCGTCCTCGGGGACCTCCAGATCGAGGACCGCGTCCAGCACGACGCCCTTGGTGCGGAGCATCTCGTCCAGCGTGACGGCCTGCCCCACGTTGCGCGGGAAGCCGTCCAGCAGGAAGCCGTGCTCGGCGTCCGCCTGGGACATGCGGTCCTCGGCCATGGCGTTGGTGACTTCGTCCGGCACCAGCTGTCCCGCGTCCATGTAGGAGCGGGCCTGCTTGCCAAGGTCGGTGCCCTGGCTGATGTTGGCGCGGAAGAGGTCGCCCGTGGAGATGTGCGGAATCGAGAGATTCTTGGCAAGGAACGCAGCCTGCGTTCCCTTGCCGGCACCGGGCGGCCCGACGAGGACGATTCGCATCAGCGGAGGAACCCTTCGTAATTGCGCTGCTGGAGCTGACTCTCGATCTGCTTCACGGTCTCCAGACCCACACCCACGATGATCAGGATGCTCGTCCCGCCGAACGGGAAGTTCTGGTTGGCACCACCGAAGCCTGCCAACGCCATCGTCGGCACCAGAGCGATCAGACCCAGGTACAGCGAGCCCGGCCAAGTGATCCGGTTGAGCACGTAGCTCAGGTACTCGGCAGTGGGCCGACCTGCCCGGATACCCGGGATGAAGCCACCATACTTCTTCATGTTGTCGGCGACTTCCTCGGGGTTGAACGAGATCGCCACGTAGAAGAAGGCGAAGAACACGATCAGAAGGAAGTACGTCGCGATGTAGTACGGGTGGTCGCCCTTGACGAAGTGGTCCTGGATCCAGGTCGCCCAGCCCGCGTCGGAGTTGGAGAACTGAACGATTAGAGCAGGGATGTAGAGCAGCGAAGAAGCGAAGATGACGGGAATCACACCCGCCTGGTTCACCTTCAGCGGGATGTAGGTGGACGTACCACCGTACGACCGGCGCCCGATCATCCGCTTCGCGTACTGCACCGGGACCCTGCGCTGGGCCTGCTCGACGAAGACGACGAGGCCGACCATCACGAAGCCGATGAGGATGACCGTGATGAACTCGATCCAGCCGTCGGCCAGCTTGCCGCTCTCCTTGATGGCCCACAGGGCGCCGGGGAAGCTGGCGGCGATCGAGATGAACATCAGGATCGACATGCCGTTGCCGATGCCGCGGTCGGTGATGAGCTCACCGAGCCACATGACGGCGGCGGTGCCCGCGGTCATGGTGAGCACCATGACGACGGTCGTGAAGATCGACTGGTTCGGGACGATCTGGTCGGCGACGGGGCAACCGCTGAACAGCGTGCCGCTGCGGGCGGTCGCCACGAGCCCGGTGCCCTGGAGGATGGCGAGCGCGACGGTCAGATAACGCGTGTACTGCGTGATCTTGGCCGTGCCCGACTGCCCCTCCTTCTTCAGGGCTTCGAGACGGGGGATGACGACGGTCAGCAGCTGAAGAATGATGCTGGCCGTGATGTACGGCATGATTCCGAGCGCGAAGATCGTGATCTGCAGCAGTGCACCACCGCTGAACATGTTCACCAGACCGAACAGGCTGTTGTTGCCCTTGCTGGCCTGATCAACACAAATCTGGACGTTCTCGTAGCTCACCCCCGGTACGGGAATGTGCGCCCCGAGACGGTAGAGCACGATGATGCCGAGCGTGAAGAGCAGCTTCTTGCGCAGGTCGGGCGTCTTGAACGCCCGGGCGAACGCGGTGAGCACGGTGCCTCCTGCGACCCCCGCGCAAAAGCGTGAGGTGACGGTCTTGAGGATCGACGATTACGTAACAGCCAAAGGACCCCGGGCTCTTGCCCAGGTCTTACCACAGCAACAGTGCACGCCACCTTACCGGCGTACATGCCCCCCTAGGAACGACCAACCGGGGATGCCCCAAATGAGAGGCATCCCCGGTCGGGTGTTCAGGCCACTGTCCTGTCCGAGTTGTCTCAGACGAGTTCGGTGACGGTGCCGCCGGCAGCGGCGATCTTCTCCTTGGCGGAGCCGGAGACGGCGTCAACCGAAACCTGCAGCGCCACGGAGATCTCGCCCTGTCCGAGGACCTTGACGAGGTGGTTGTTGCGCACAGCGCCCTTGGCGACCAGATCGGCCACCGTGACCTCTCCACCCTCGGGGTAGAGCGTCGCGAGCTTGTCCAGGTTCACGACCTGGTACTCCGTGCGGAACGGGTTCTTGAAGCCCTTGAGCTTCGGGAGACGCATGTGGAGGGGCATCTGGCCACCCTCGAAGCGCTCCGGAACCTGGTAACGAGCCTTCGTACCCTTGGTACCACGGCCTGCGGTCTTACCCTTGGACGCCTCACCACGACCCACACGGGTCTTGGCGGTCTTGGCGCCCGGGGCAGGCCGGAGGTTGTGGGCCTTCAGCGGGCTGTTCTCCGCCATGTCAGTCAACCTCCTCAACCGTCACGAGGTGGCGGACGGTGTGAACCATTCCGCGGAACTCGGGGCGGTCCTCCTTGACAACCGAGTCGTTCAGGCGCTTGAGCCCGAGCGAACGCAGGGTGTCGCGGTGGTTCTGCTTGCTGCCGATGTACGACTTCGTCTGCGTGATCTTGAGGCGAGCCATTACGCACCCGCTCCCGCACGCGCACGGAGCAGAGCCGCGGGGGCGACGTCCTCGAGGGGCAGACCGCGGCGGGCCGCGATCTCCTCGGGACGCTGCAGACCCTGAAGGGCCGCCACGGTCGCGTGCACGATGTTGATCGGGTTCGAAGAACCGAGCGACTTCGACAGGATGTCGTGGACGCCGGCGCACTCCAGAACGGCACGCACCGGGCCACCCGCGATCACACCGGTACCGGGGGAAGCAGGCTTGAGCAGGACGACGCCCGCAGCCTTCTCGCCCTGGATCGGGTGAGGGATGGTGCCCTGGATACGCGGGACCTTGAAGAAGCTCTTCTTGGCCTCTTCGACGCCCTTGGCGATGGCCGCGGGAACTTCCTTGGCCTTGCCGTATCCGACACCGACGGTGCCGTCACCATCGCCCACCACGACCAGCGCGGTGAAGCTGAAGCGACGACCACCCTTCACTACCTTGGCGACGCGGTTGATCGCGACGACGCGCTCGACGTACGCGGTCTTCTCGGCGGCTGCGCCACCGTCACGGCCCTTCCGGTCCCGCCGCTCGCCGCCACCGGCACCGCTTCCGCGGCGCTGGGGTCCAGCCATTGGATTTACCTCTCTCTGTTACGTCCGCTGTGCGTTGGAACCGGGGCTTAGAACTTCAGCCCGGCTTCACGGGCGGCGTCAGCCAGAGCGGCAATCCGCCCGGCGTACTGGTTACCACCGCGGTCAAACACGACGGCCTCGACGCCTGCAGCCTTGGCACGCTCGGCGACCAGGGCGCCGACCTGCTTGGCCTGGGCGCTCTTGTCACCCTCCGCACCACGGATCGAGGTGTCCAGGGTCGACGCCGACGCGAGCGTGTGGCCCGCGATGTCGTCGATGACCTGGGCCACGATGTGGCGGTTGGAACGCGTCACGACCAAGCGGGGACGCTCCGGCGAACCGGAGATGTGCTTGCGGACGCGGATGTGGCGCCGCTTGAGAGCGGCACGCTTGTACGCGTCGCCCTTGGCGATCTTCACACCGTATGCCATGGCTACTTACCAGCCTTTCCGACCTTGCGGCGGATGACCTCGCCCGCGTACTTGACGCCCTTGGCCTTGTACGGGTCGGGCTTCCGCAGCTTGCGGATGTTGGCGGCTACCTCGCCGACCTTCTGCTTGTCGATGCCCTCGACGCTGAGCTTCGTGGGCGACTCGACCTTGAAGGTGATGCCTTCCGGAGCCTCGATGAGGATCGGGTGGCTGTAGCCCAGGGCGAACTCCAGGTTGGAGCCCTTCGCCTGGACGCGGTAACCGACACCGCTGATCTCGAGCGCCTTGCTGTATCCCGTGGTCACGCCGGTGATCATGTTCGCCACCAGCGTGCGGGACAGGCCGTGGAGGGCCTTGTTCTGACGCTCGTCGTTCGGGCGGACGACGTTGAGCACGCCGTCCTCACCCTTGGTGACCTCGATCGGCGCTGCGACGGTGTGCGAGAGGGAACCCTTGGGGCCCTTCACCGCGACCGTGCGGCCATCGATGGTGACGTCCACACCGGCGGGAACCTGGATGGGGAGCTTGCCGATTCGCGACATGAGCTATTCCTCCGTTCCCGACTACCAGACGTAGGCGAGGACTTCCCCACCTACGCCCTTCTTGCTGGCCTGCTGGCCGGTCAGGAGACCGTGGGACGTGGAGATGATCGCCACGCCCAGGCCGCCGAGAACCTTCGGCAGATTGGTGGACTTTGCGTATACACGCAGACCCGGCTTCGAGATGCGCTTGATGCCGGCAATCGAACGCTCGCGGTTCGGCCCGAACTTCAGCTCGAGGACGAGGTTCTTACCGACCTCGGCGTCCTCGACCTTCCAGCCGGTGATGAAACCCTCCTGCTGGAGAATCTCCGCGATGTGCGACTTGATCTTGCTGTGCGGCATCGCGACATCGTCGTGATACGCCGAGTTCGCGTTACGCAGACGCGTGAGCATGTCTGCGATGGGATCAGTCATGGTCATGAGTTGGCCTTCGGCCTCTCTCGCCGGGGTTTCCTGTATGCGCCATCCCTCTCCCCACTCAGTGGCGGGACGGGTGCGGTGCGGGGACCTACGGCGTAGTAAGTCGGTCAGGGCGGCAGGCGCCCAACCCTTCAAGCCTACGGCATGAAGAGCGGGGCTCCTGCCGACCGGATACTTACCGAGAGCTTTCTGGTCCTCCCAACGCCCAAAGGGCGAGGAGGAATTACCAGGAGCTCTTGGTCACGCCCGGCAGCTCGCCACGGTGAGCCATCTCACGAAGGCACACGCGGCACAGGCCGAACTTGCGGTAGACGGAGTGGGGCCGGCCGCAGCGCTGGCAGCGGGTGTACCCGCGCACGCCGAACTTCGGCTTACGGGCGGCCTTAGCGATCAGAGCCTTCTTCGCCACGGTCAGTTCTCCTTGAACGGGAAGCCGAGGTGACGAAGCAGGGCACGACCCTCGTCGTCGTTGGTCGCCGTGGTGACCACGGTGATGTCCATGCCCCGGACCCGGTCGATCTTGTCCTGGTCGATCTCGTGGAACATGACCTGCTCCGTGAGACCGAAGGTGTAGTTGCCACGGCCGTCGAACTGCTTCGGCGACAGGCCACGGAAGTCACGGATACGCGGAAGCGCGAGCGACAGCGTACGGTCCAGGAACTCCCACATGCGGTCACCACGGAGGGTGACGTGGCAGCCGATCGGCTGCCCCTCGCGCAGCTTGAACTGCGCGATCGACTTGCGGGCCTTCGTGACGGCCGGCTTCTGGCCCGTGATCGTGGTGAGGTCCTTGACGGCACCGTCGATCAGCTTGGAGTCGCGGGCGGCGTCGCCCACACCCATGTTGACCACGATCTTGACCAGACCGGGGATCTGCATGACGTTCTCGTACGAGAACTCCTCACGCAGCTTGCCGGCGATTTCTTCGCGGTAGCGCGTCTTGAGACGCGGCGCAGTGGTGGCAGTCATCAGATGTCCTCACCGGTCCGCTTGGCAACGCGGATCTTCTTGCCCTCGTCGTCAAAGCGGTAGCCGACGCGGGTGACGACCTTGTTGCCGTCCTTCTCCACGACCAGCTGAACGTTGCTGACGTGAATCGGGGCCTCGGTGGTGACAATGCCACCGGTCTGCGAGCCGCGAGCCGTCTGACCGGCCTTGGTGTGCTTCTTGACCCGGTTGACACCCTCGACGAGGACGCGGTCCTGAGCGGGGAAGGCGACGATGACCTTGCCCTGCTTGCCCTTGTCCTTACCGGTGATGACCTGAACCAGGTCGCCCTTCTTGATCTTCATGCTTACAGCACCTCCGGCGCGAGCGAGATGATCTTCATGAACTTCTTCTCGCGCAGCTCTCGGCCCACGGGGCCGAAGATACGGGTGCCGCGGGGGTCGCCGTCGCTCTTGAGAATGACAGCGGCGTTCTCGTCGAAGCGGATGTACGAGCCATCCGGACGGCGACGCTCCTTGACGGTGCGAACGATGACGGCCTTGACGACGTCACCCTTCTTCACGTTGCCACCGGGGATCGCGTCCTTGACGGTGGCGACGATGACGTCACCGATGCCCGCGTAGCGGCGACCCGAGCCACCGAGAACACGGATGGTGAGAATTTCCTTCGCACCCGTGTTGTCGGCGACACGCAGTCGCGACTCCTGCTGGATCACGTCTATCTCCTGATCGTCTGCCGGTTCCCGGCAGGGGCCCCGTTGCGGGAGCCCCTGCCGAGCCTGGCGGAACTGGCCTGAGGGGAGACCCCCTCAGGGATTACTTGGCCTTCTCGAGGATCTCGACGATGCGCCAGCGCTTCGTCGCGGACAGCGGACGCGTCTCCATGATGAGGACGCGGTCGCCGACGCCTGCGGCGTTCTGCTCGTCGTGGGCCTTGAGCTTGTTCGTACGGCGGATGACCTTGCCGTACAGCGCGTGCTTGACGCGGTCCTCGACAGCGACGACGACGGTCTTGTCCATCTTGTCGCTGACGACCAGACCCTCACGGGTCTTGCGGAAGCCGCGGTCGGTCTTGGTCTCAGTCACAGTGCTCTCGCTCATCAGACGCTCTCCACCGTCTCGATGCCCAGCTCGCGCTCGCGCATCAGGGTGTAGATCCGGGCGATGTCCTTACGGACGGACTTGAGCCGACCGTGGTTCTCGAGCTGCCCCGTCGCCGCCTGGAAGCGGAGGTTGAACAGCTCTTCCTTGGCCTCGCGGAGCTTGTTGAGAAGCTCCTCGCCGCCCAGCTCGCGCAGCTCGGACGCCTTGGTACCGGCCGACATCACGACTCACCTGCCTCGCGCCGAACGATCCGGCACTTCATCGGAAGCTTGTGAGCAGCGCGGGTGAGCGCCTCACGAGCAATCTTCTCGTTCGGGTAGGACAGCTCGAACATCACCCGACCGGGCTTGACGTTCGCGATCCACCACTCGGGAGAACCCTTACCGGAACCCATGCGGGTCTCGGCAGGCTTCTTCGTCAGGGGGCGGTCCGGGTAGATGTTGATCCAGACCTTGCCGCCACGCTTGATGTGGCGGGTCATCGCGATACGAGCTGCCTCGATCTGGCGGTTCGTCACGTACGCCGGGGACAGCGCCTGGATGCCGTACTCGCCGAACGCAACCTGCGTGCCACCCTTGGACATGCCGCTGCGCTTCGGGTGGTGCTGCTTGCGGTGCTTGACCCTACGGGGGATCAGCATTTCGGTCAGGCCTCCGTTCCGGTGCTCTCAGCCGGAGCAGCGGCGGCGGGAGCGTCGGCCTTGGGGGCCTCCGCTGCCGGCGCGGACTGCTGCGGCTTGCGGCCGCGACCGCCGCGCTCGCCACCACGGCCACCACGGCCGGCCGGGCGGTCAGCGCCGCCACGGGCCGGACGGTTGCCGGCGCGAGCCGCTGCGTTCTCGGCGCGGACCTCGGCGATGTTCTTGACGTCGCCCTTGTAGATCCAGACCTTCACGCCGATGCGGCCGAAGGTCGTCTTGGCCTCGAAGAAGCCGTAGTCGACGTTCGCACGGAGCGTGTGCAGGGGCACGCGGCCCTCGCGGTAGAACTCCGAGCGGGACATCTCGGCGCCGCCGAGGCGGCCACCGCACTGGATCTTGATGCCCTTTGCGCCCGCCTTCATCGTGCTCTGCATGCTCTTACGCATGGCACGACGGAAGGAGACACGGGAGGAGAGCTGCTCGGCGACGGCCTGGGCCACCAGCTGAGCGTCCACCTCGGGGTTCTTGACCTCGAGGATGTTCAGCTGGACCTGCTTGCCGGTCAGCTTCTCCAGCTCGCCACGGATGCGGTCGGCCTCGGCGCCACGGCGGCCGATGACGATGCCCGGGCGGGCGGTGTGGATGTCAACGCGGACGCGGTCGCGGGTGCGCTCGATCTCGACCTTCGAGATGCCGGCCCGCTCCATGCCCTTCGTCATCATGCGACGAATGGCGACGTCTTCCTTGACGTAGTCCTTGTACAGCTTGTCGGCGTACCAACGGGACTTGAAGTCCGTGGTAATGCCGAGCCGGAACCCGTGCGGGTTTACCTTCTGGCCCATTACCGGGTTCCTTCCTTGCTGCTGACGACCACGGTGATGTGGCTGGTCCGCTTACGGATCCGGTAGGCACGGCCCTGAGCACGCGGACGGAACCGCTTCAGGGTCGGGCCCTCGTCCACGTACGCCTCGCTGATGACCAGCGAAGAGGCGTCAGGGTGGTCGTAGTTGTGTGCAGCGTTGGCGATGGCGCTGTCAAGCACCTTGCCAACCGGCACGCTCGCGGCCTGCGGGGCGAAACGCAGGACCGCCTGAGCCTCCGTGGCATCCATGCCACGGATGAGGTCCACCACGCGGCGGGCCTTCATGGGCGTGACGCGGATGTACCGCGCCTGGGCCCTGGCTTCCATGGTTGTCCCTTCGGTGTGAGTCATAGTCGTTTCCACCCCGCGCTAGCGGCGCTTCGACTTCCGGTCGTCCTTGACGTGGCCGCGGAAGGTGCGAGTCGGCGAGAACTCGCCGAGCTTGTGGCCGACCATCGACTCGGTGACGAACACCGGGACGTGGATCTTGCCGTTGTGCACCGCGATGGTGTGACCCAGCATGGCCGGGATGATCATCGAGCGACGGGACCAGGTCTTGATGACGTTCTTGGTGCCTGCCTCGTTCTGTACGTCCACCTTCTTGATGAGGTGGCCGTCGACGAAGGGCCCCTTCTTGAGACTGCGCGGCATCTAAACCCGCTCCTAGCGCTTCTTGTTCGTCTTGCGGCGGCGGACGATGTACTTGCTCGATGCCTTCTTCGGCGAGCGAGTACGACCCTCCTTCTGACCCCACGGCGAGACCGGGTGACGTCCACCGGAGGTCTTGCCTTCACCACCACCGTGCGGGTGGTCAACCGGGTTCATCGCGACACCGCGGACGGTCGGGCGAACGCCCTTCCAGCGCATGCGGCCGGCCTTGCCCCAGTTGATGTTCGACTGCTCGGCGTTGCCGACCTCACCGATGGTGGCGCGGCAGCGGGCGTCGACCAGCCGGATCTCTCCGGAAGGCATACGAAGGTGGGCCATCGTGCCCTCCTTCGCGAGCAGCTGCACGGAGGCACCCGCGGAACGGGCGAACTTCGCGCCGCCGCCGGGCCGGAGCTCGATGGCGTGGAGGGTCGTACCGACCGGGATGTTGCGCAGCGCCAGGTTGTTGCCGGGCTTGATGTCTGCGGTCGGACCGTTCTCGACGCGGTCACCCTGCGACAGGCCACGGGGGGCGATGATGTAGCGCTTCTCGCCGTCCGCGTAGTGCAGCAGCGCGATGCGCGCGGTGCGGTTCGGGTCGTACTCGATGTGCGCGACCTTGGCCGGCACGCCGTCCTTGTCGTGACGACGGAAGTCGATCACTCGGTAGGCGCGCTTGTGGCCACCGCCCTGGTGGCGAACGGTCACACGACCGGCGTTGTTACGGCCGCCCTTGCTGTGCAGGGGGCGGACCAGCGACTTCTCCGGCGTGGACCGCGTGATCTCGACAAAGTCGGCGACGCTGGAGCCACGACGGCCCGGGGTCGTCGGCTTGTACTTGCGGATACCCATTTCTCAGTCCTCGTCCGATTCCGGACGACTCGACCTCCGTCAGGAGGTCGGGCCGCCGAAGATGTCGATACGGTCGCCCTCGGCGAGGGTCACGATGGCGCGCTTCGTGTCGGCGCGCTTGCCGAAACCGGTCTTGGTGCGCTTGCGCTTACCCTGCCGGTTGATCGTGTTGACCCCGGTGACCTTGACCGAGAAGACCGCTTCCACGGCCTGCTTGATCTGGGTCTTGTTGGAGCCGGGCGCGACGATGAACGTGTACTTGTTCTCGTCGAGCAGCGCGTAGCTCTTCTCGGACACGACCGGCTTGACGAGAACGTCGCGCGGGTCCGAGTAGGTCTTGCTCGTGATGGTCGAGCTGGTGACGGTCGCCTCACTCATCAGGCGGCGCTCCCTTCGGTCTCAGCGGTCTGGGGGCCAGACACGAAGGACTCGAAAGCGGCCTGGGTGAAGACCACGTCGTCAGAGACGATCACGTCGTACGTGTTCAGCTGGCCCGGCTCCAGGATGTGCACCTGGGGCAGGTTGCGAGCGGACAGCCACGCGGCCTCGTCGGCACGGTCGACGACCAGGAGCAGGTTGCTGCGCTCCGAGATCTTGCCGAGCAGCGTCTTGGCGGCCTTGGTGGAGATCCCACCCTCGACCACGCCGGTGACGACGTGGATGCGGGAGTGACGCGCCCGGTCCGAGAGGGCACCGCGCAGGGCGGCGGCCTTCATCTTCTTCGGGGTGCGCTGCGAGTAGTCACGCGGCTGCGGGCCGTGGACGACGCCACCGCCGGCGAACTGCGGCGCACGGGTCGAACCCTGGCGCGCGCGGCCGGTGCCCTTCTGGCGGTACGGCTTGCGCCCACCACCACGGACCTCGCCGCGGGTCTTGGTCTTGTGCGTGCCCTGACGGGCAGCTGCCAGCTGTGCGACGACGACCTGGTGGATCAGCGGAACGCTGGTCTTCGCGTCGAAGATCTCCGCGGGGAGCTCGACGGTACCGGCCTTGTCGCCTGCCGGCGAAAGGATGTCAATGGTGCTCATTACCTCAAGCCCCCTTGGCCGCGGTACGGACCAGGACGAGGCCGCCGTTCGGACCGGGGACCGCGCCCTTGATGAGGAGCAGACCCTTCTCCGCGTCAACCGCGTGGATGGTCAGGTTCTGGGTGGTGACGCGCTCGTTACCCATCCGACCGGCCATGCGCATGCCCTTGAAGACACGCCCAGGGGTGGCGCAGCCACCGATCGAACCGGGGGAACGGTGCTTGCGCTGGACGCCGTGGCCGGCGCCGAGGCCCTTGAAGTTGTGACGCTTCATGACACCGGCGAAGCCCTTGCCCTTGCTCTTGCCCGTGACGTCGACCTTGACGCCGGACTCGAACACCTCGGCAGTGACCTCCTGGCCCAGCGTGTACTCGCTGGCGTCAGGGGTGCGGAGCTCCACCAGGTGGCGGCGCGGGGTCACGTCGGCCTTGGCGAAGTGGCCCTTGAGGGGCTTGTTCACCTTGCGCGGGTCGATCTCGCCGAAGGCGATCTGGACCGACTCGTAGCCGTCGCTGTCGTTCGTACGGACCTGCGTCACGACGCACGGACCGGCCTTGACGACGGTCACCGGGACAACCCGGTTGTTCTCGTCCCAGACCTGGGTCATGCCGAGCTTCTCGCCCAGGACGCCCTTGATGTTCTTGCTCATCTCGGCCCGTCCCCTCAGAGCTTGATCTCGATGTCGACGCCAGCCGGCAGGTCGAGGCGCATCAGCGAGTCAACCGTCTTCGGCGTGGGGTCGAGAATGTCGATGAGGCGCTTGTGCGTGCGCATCTCGAAGTGCTCGCGAGAGTCCTTGTACTTGTGCGGCGACTTGATGACGCAGTACACGTTCTTCTCAGTGGGCAGCGGCACCGGGCCTGCGACCGACGCACCAGTGCGGGTCACCGTCTCGACGATCTTCTTCGCCGAGGAGTCGATGACCTCGTGGTCGTAGGCCTTGAGCCGGATGCGGATCTTCTGTCCCGCCATGGCTACTAGTAGTCCTGTCTCTCAATAACGCTCTGGAACCCGGGAGTTCTCCTAACTCCGCCTCCGACCCACGCGGTCGGGCGTGTCGCATCCCCTCTACGAAGATCTCCCGAAGGATTTCCCAACCAAGGGGGTGCGGGCCGAAACCGCGCTGCCGGGGGCGAAACCCCACCGGGTGCCTGGTCAGCGCCCTGCTGAACTTCCCGAAAGATTCCCGTACGTCCGACCCGCATGGGGTCGACGAGTACTGTGGGACTCGCTTCCGGTCCTCCCGGCGGGAGGCGCGCAGCATTGACACTCAACCGAGCAACCTGGCTAGTGTGCCACACGGGTCGCAGGCCTGGCCAATCGGCCCGGGATCTTACCCCCTGCGGGGGACCTCCCAAACGCAGGCGCCCTTCAGGGGGCTCGCGGCCTCGCTCGCGCCGCAGTCGCGTGCCGGTTCGACGGTATCCGTGGATCGAGTGAAGGCGGCCCCTCAGGCATATGCCAGGGCGAGGCCGTGATCACGGTTCGCCGGGCCTGACAGAATCCCGCCATGTCCACGAGCGCCGTACAGGGCTGGGGCCTGCGCCCGGCCACCTCCGAAGACGTGGAAGCCATGGCCGAGCTCCGGGCCGTCGCCATGCGCCCCGACCTGGAACGGCTCGGCCGGTACGACGAGCACAGGGTGCGGCAGCGCCTGCGTGACTCCTACACCCCCGAGCACACCTCCGTGGTGCAGGCCGACGGGGTTCTCGCGGGCTGTGTCGCCCTGCGGCCCTTCGAGGACGGCTGGTGGCTGGAGCACTTCTACCTCGCCCCGCAGCTCCGGGGCAGAGGCATCGGCACCGCTGTCCTGGCCGGTCTCCTCGCGCGTACGGACGCCGAGGGCGTGCCGGTCCGCCTGGACGTCCTGCAGGGCAGCGCCGCCCGTGGCCTGTACGAGCGGCACGGCTTCACCGTGGAGCGGGAGGACCCGGTGGACGTCTTCATGGTCCGCCGGCCCGGCACCGGAGCTTCCGTCCGACGCCGGTGGCACCCCCGGGCGGGAGGTTCCGGTCAGGGGGCGCAGCCGGGCTACCCCTCGGCCCCGTAGGTCCCGAACTCCGGAAGCCCCGCCGCCTCGAAGGTGTGCACCGACAGGCCGCCCGGTGTCACCTGGTGGCTGACGAGCCGGAGGCCGGCCGGTGCGCCACCGTCCGGGAACAGGCGCCGGCCCTGGCCCACCACGACCGGGGCGATCACGAGCCGCAGTGTGTCGACGAGCCCCGCGGCCAGCAGGGACTGCGCCAGCCGGGCGCTGCCGTGGATCTGCAGCTCCCGGCCTGGCCGCCGCTTCACTTCGGCGACCTGGGCGGGAACGTCGCCGGACAGGATCGTGGTGGGGTCCCATCCGGCCTCGGTCAGGCTGTGGGAGGCCACGTACTTCGGCAGGCCGTTCAGGATGCCGGCGAAGGGATGGCCGGTCATCTTCGGCCAGTCCCGAGCGAAGTTCTGGTACGTACGGCGGCCGAACAGGAACGCGTCCGCCTCTCCGAGCCAGGTGCCTGCCAGGCGGTCGAACTCCTCGTCCAGGAACGGCACGAACCAGCCGCCCCGCTCGAACCCGCCACTGGTGTCCTCGTCCGCGGACCCCGGGCCCTGGGAGACACCGTCCAGCGTCAGGAACTCCTGCACAACCAGCTTCATCGCGCACCGCTCTCTCTTCGGCCTCGACGGCCGGTCCGGGTTCTTCGGCGGGGGGACGGCCGTCCCCCCGCTGTCTGACGCCGTGGGGCGCGGGAACTCATCGGTCCGGACGCTGCCGGGTGACGGGTCAGCGCGCCGCCACCGCGTCCGTCCTCGGCCGAGGAGACCGCGGGCTCCCGGGGCTTGCCGTGCTCACCTCACGTACGGGTGAGCTTGCCGCAGGGCCCTTCGGGCTGCCACTCGCCGCGGTCGTAGGGATCCACGTCGGGCCCGGCGGGGACGGGTTCCGCGCTGTCGCTCGGGAAGGCCGGGTGCAGGAAGCCGTCGTAGGTCTCGCAGTCGGTGTTGCCGACGTTCTGCTGGGAGCTGACGACGGAGAGCTTGCCGCGCGTCGCCGCGAACCGCTCCGGGTCGTGCAGCGCGGTCGTCAGTCTCCGCCGCACGATCGTGCGCGCCACCTCGTCCCCACCCGGCCTCACCAGCGGGTAGACGAAGGTGTAGTCGGTGTGCACCTCCACGGAGCCGGCAGCGCCCGCTTCGAACGTCATCCGCCCACGCGTCTTGACGACGTCCCCGGCGAGCTGTGCCTCCTCCGCGTCGAACCGGCTGAACAGCATCAGCGGGTCCTGCTCCTCGCTCGGCTCCGCCAGTGACCGCTCGAGCCGCTCCCGCTCCCCCTTCTGCAGCGGATCGAGCAGCTCCAGCGCCTCGTCGGGGCTCTCCCCCCGCAGGGTGGCCGGATCGAGGTTGGCGGAGATGAGCAACTGCCGGGTCGCCCGCAGGGCGTGTTCGACCTCGGCCTTGCTCATCCCTCCGGTCGCCTCGGCCTCCGGGAGCTCGATCCCCGCCGCCCCGTCCGCCCAGTGGAGCGCGGGCGAACCACGGAAGGGCTCCTCCGGCGTCGGCCGGTCCGCGTCCGCCACGCCGACGGGCCCGGCGGCGGGCCCGGTGTCCGCGGAGTCGCCCCCTCCCGGCAGGTGGTCGGTCAGCAGACTCGGCCGCATGGTGATCACCAGGATCGCCACGACCACGGCGAACCCCAGGACCGCGGCGAGACGCCGCCGCTTCCGTGCACGCCCGTGCGTTTCCTCCCAGGTGGGGCCGGTGCGCCACCCCTCGGGCCGCCAGGGTTCGGCCGGCTTGTTCTTCCGGCCCCGGCGCCGCCCGGCCGCCGCCTCCTCGTCCAGCGCGCGCAGCCGCGCCGTGACCATGCGGGCGCGCGCCGAGGGCTCCTTCGGCGCGTCGGTCCCCCCGCTCTCGGCCTGCCGGACGAGTTCCGCCCACTGTTCGTCGGAGACGGAGCCCTCTCCGTCCGGACGGTTGACCGGTTCCCCCGGTGGCATGTCACTGCTCACTGTTCTGTTCCACTCCCCCACACAGCTCTGGCGTCACTACCTCACGCCGTCGGCCCGCATTCGGACAAGAGTGCGATGCGAACCGTAATGATCACGTGATGGATCTGTGCCTGAGGCTGCCCGCAGCGCACCAACCGGGCACTCCGACAACGGACTTGTCGCACGGACCCTCACCCGGCGGCCCGGCGCGGCCTGTTGCGCCCGGCCACGGACGCGACGGAGACTCACAGGGACCACACGTCCACCGGGGGAGACGCCGTGCGCCTGCTGATCGACGTACTCGACGGGGATCACGCCACGTTCTCCGGCCCCTACGGCAGCAGAGCGGCCTGGCACCTCCAGAAGCTGGAAGCGTTCCGTACGCCGCCCCGGGACGCCGAAGCCCGGCCGTCCCGGTGGCGGGAGCTGCACGACGCCGCGCTGGGCCGAGCGTTCGAGATCGCGGTCCACCCGGCGTCGACGGTCGCCGAATGCCTGACGCGGTCCCTGGCCGAAGCAGGGCGGAGGGGTGTGGCCGGACCGGCTGCGGACGCACTGCGCACCTGGCTGGTCGACCCGGCCACGGATGAGGCACTCGACCAGGACCTCACCATCGAGGCGTCCGGCCTGGCCGACGGCGACCTGGTCGTCCTGTGCATCGAGCGCATGCCCCAGGGCTGCTACGAGCTGGCCCCCGCACCCAATCCGGCCGCCCTGCTGGAACGCATGCAGCTGGCCATGAACGGGGCCGCGCCCGACGCCGGGGGCAGGCTGTGGGGCGTCCTCCTCTACACCACCGCCGACACCGAGCTGGCGACCTACGTCCGCACGCATTTCGAGGACCTCGACGCACTGTCGGGCCCGTCCGTCCGCGTGTTCCTCCTGGAACGCCGGGCCCGGTGGGCCGAGGCCAGGAGGTACTGGCGCGAACACCTCGATCCGGAGCTGTACCGGAGCCTGGCGTCCGTGCGCTGGCTACGCTGGCAGCCGTACGACCCTCAGGGTGCCTACGAAGTGGCCTCCCTCCTCAAGGTGGCCCCCGAACTGCTGCCCTGTCTCGTCCTGTTCAACGGCAGACAGGACCTCCCCTGGGGTAAGCAGAAGGTCGTGTTCCCCGTGGAGGACGTCACGCCCCGCTACTTCCGCACGCTCTTCGGCCGCATCACCGAGGCCCTCGGCGAGCAGCCGGGCGCCGGACTCGGCGCTCCGGACGGCGAGTTCCCGCCCGGCCGGGCTCAGGGCGACGGCCCCGCCGTACTGCGCGACCTGCTGCTCCGCAGCGCCCGGGACCGCGACGAGGAGGCGTTCAGAAGGGTCTCGGAGGCCCAACAGGCCATCAGCGCCGCCCTGACACCGACTCGCCCGCCCGGCACCGGGTACCACCTGAACAACTGCAAGGTCATTCTCACCACGGGGAGCGCCATGACGGAGAACTACAACTTCCACGGGCAGAACACCACGTTCGTCAACCGTCCCGTGAACACGGTCATCCAGGACTTCCAGAACCAGCACGGAACCACCCTGCACGCCGATGACCTGCGGCAGCTCCTCCAGCTGACGCTGTCGAGCACCGACCTGCCCGAGGCCGACCGCGCCGAGGCAGCCCAGGCCGTGCACGACCTGGCCACGCTGTCCGGGGAATCCGACACCGGCGCCTTCCGGCTCCGGGCGGAACGCCTGCGGGAGCTGCTCTCCGGCGCGGCCGACGTCGCCCAGCCCGCGCTGGCCCTCCTGGCCTCGGTCGTCGCCGCCGTGACCGGGTAGCACGTGTTGCCCGGCCGTCCGGGCAACGCACGGGCCCGGATCCCCGTCTATCCCCCCGCAGGAGCAGGCCCAAGCCCTGACCTGCGCTGACCGACAGCACGCAGCTCTGGGCCCACGCCCGTCCGCTGCGGGGGGACGCGGACGGAGTGCGTGACGTGACGGATGGACCTGCCCTGCCCGGAAACGGTGTGCGCCGGCGCACCGTCGTGACCATGGCCGCCACGGGCGCGGCGCTCGGCGCCTGCTCGGTTCCGGCGCCCCGGCGTACGGATCCGGCCCCTGATCCCGCCCCCGGGCAGCCGATCAGCACCGGGCGGCGGGCGCTGCTGATGCAGATACTCGCCCACCCGGACGACGACCTGTACTTCATGAACCCGGACACCCGGCTCGCCCTCGACGCCGGGACACCGCTGGTGTGCGTCTACCTCACGGCCGGTGAGGCCGACGGCGTCAACAAGATCCCCGGCCGCCCCCGCCCGGCGCCGGACAAGGGCGCGTACTCCTCCGCACGCCACCAGGGGCTGCGACAGGCGTACGCCGCCCTGCTCGGGCTGCGGCCCTTCACCCCCTGGGAGGTCTCCGTCGCCGAGCTCGGCCCGGACCACAGGGCCGAGGTGAACGTGCTGGCGGCCGACGGCCGCAGAGTGGAGTTGATCTTCCTCAACACGGCCATGCACACCGGCCGGCACCGGCTCGGGCTGCCCAGTCTCTGGCAGGATCGCCGGCTCGTGCTGCGTACGGTCGTGGCCGACGGATCGCCGCTGCGGCGCGCCGGCTCGTACACGTACGACGGGCTGGTCGGGGTCCTCACCGGCCTGATGGAGAGCTACCGGCCCACCGTCGTCCACACCCTGGACCCCGACCCGGACATCCAGCACAGCACGGAGGCCGTCCGCCGCAGGGACAGCGAACAGCCCGGTTACTCCGACCACGCCGACCACACGGCCGCGGCCTGCTTCGCGTGGGCCGCGATGATCCGCTGGGTGGCCCGGGCGACCGCGGACGGTGGCCGGATACCGGGCTTCGTCACGGTCGCCTACCGCGGTTACTACAACCGGCACTGGCCGAAGAACCTGCCGCAGGGGGTACTGGCGAGGAAGGCCGCCCACCTCGTCCCCTACGGGGGCTCGCCCGACTGGGACTGCGGCAATCCGTCCGGCTGCGGTGACTACAACGTCGGCGGCGACCGCCCGCTCACCAACCGCAAGGGCTGGGTCCGCTCCACCCACCACCGCTACCCGGGCACGCGCACGGTCCTCACCGCCGAGCCGGACGGCCGGCTCGCGGCCTATGCCGTGCTGGGGCTGCGGGTGGTGCGGTGGCAGGAGACCGGGCCGGGCAGCGGTGCCTGGGGGCCTCCGCACGACCTCGGCGGCGGCCCGCTCGCCCCCGCACTGGGCTCGGCCACCACACGGGACGGGCGCCTGCTGCTGTTCGGGCTCCGCTTCGCCGCACTCGGCGGGCACGGCGCCGACAACGAGCGCGAGATCGTGGTGCTGGAGCAGAGCGCCCCGGGCCGGGGCTTCCGCCCCTGGCGCGGCCTGGGCTCTCCTTCTCCCGGACGTGACGAAGTACGTCGCACGGGCGTACCGGTGGCCGTCGCCGCTCCGGACGGGCAGATCCATCTCTTCGTACGCGACGCCGAGAAGGGCGTCAGCACCCGGGTGCGGGACGGGGCGGGGCGGTGGAGCGCGTGGCGGGACATGGGCGGCGGAGAGGTGCAGGACGGCCTGCACACCGCCGTGGACGAGGGCGGACGCGTCCACGTCTTCGGCGCCGGCCACCACGCCGTGCACCACTGGGCCCAGGACACCCCGTCCGCGGGGCTCACGGCTCGCACACAGCTCACGGCGGCGCCCGTCCCGGCCCACGCGCCGGCCGCCCTCCCGGCTCCCGACGGGTCCGTGTCCCTCTACTACCGGGCAGCGGCCGGGAGCGGGCTGATCACGGCTCGGGCGGGGACGGCCGTGCCCGGAGCGCGGTTCGACGGGTACGGGCCGGTGGACGCCGCCCCGTCACCGCGCGGGCCCGTGCTGCTGGGCCGCACCGCCGAGGGCCTCGTCCAGCTGCTCATGGGCGGCGGGCTCCACGTGCGGACCGACGGGCCGGCCGCCCTGGACGGGGCCTCGCTCCGCCTGGGCCCGGACGGCCGGCCTTCGGTCGCCGGCCTGGGTCCGGACGCGGCGCCCTGGATGTGGCGGCCGCGGTAGCGGGGGCTCCCGGCGGCGCACGCCAAGGGCCCCGCCCCTCCCGGAGGGGAGGACGGGGCCCTTGACGGGGCTCTGCGGCCGGGACTACCGGGAGAGGTTACGGCGGGCCCTCGCGTGCAGCGCGATTCCGGCCGACACCGATACGTTGAGGGACTCGGCCGCGGGATTCATCGGAATGGAGACCGACTTGGCGGCGATGTCGGAGAACTCGCCCGACGGGCCGATCCTCTCGCTGCCGAACATGAGCACAAGTCGCTCGTCCATACCGTCGAGATCAGCGACGCCGAGATCCCCGTCGGCCTCGAACACCACCGGGCGCATCGCATTGTCCTGGAAGTACTGGAGCGCCTCGGCCCGGGACGCGAGAACGATGGGAAGGGAGAACACATAGCCCCGGCTCGCCCTGATCAGACGGCGGTCCGCAATACTGCCGAGATCGCTGTCCACGAGCACGATTCCCGAGGCCCCGAGCGCGAACGAGGTCCGCACGATGGCTCCGATATTGCCGACGATCTTCACTCCGTCGAGCAGGATGAGGTCACCGGTCATGTCGGACAGGTCCGACAGGCGACGAGGCCGCGGGACCTTGGCGATACCGAATACCTTGGGCTTCTTCTCGGTCTTGAAGACCTGATTGGCGACCGAAGCGGCGAGCAGCCGGACCGGAATTCTGCGCCGTTCACATTCGGCGAGCAGACTGTCCGGAACAGGCACGGTGTCGAGTCCGTAGATCTCGATGAATTCCACTCCGGCACGGATGCTCTGCAGAAGAGGCTCGATGTCCTCGATCAGCACCGTGCGGACAACGGACCTCGAATGCTTTGTCACATCGATGATGCGTTGTACGGCAGAATCAGAGCGTTCGGTAATAGTGTCAAGGCTGGCCACGATCACGACGTTAGCACGAGCGCCCCCGCCTCCTTCACCGAATGATCTTCGTGAAGCGGTGCGGAATACGCGTGTCCGGGCGGGGAGGGCCGGCGCACCGCGCCCGCCCGGGAGCTCGAGGCCCGCGCACAGCACCCGGCCCACCGGACGGTGCCGAACACACGCGAAAGCGCCGGTCCGACACACCTGAACCCTCCGCGAGCACGGTGATGCCCGGCGCGGGCGACACCGGCGCCGCGCGGCACTCCACACCCGGCCGCCAGCCGGAGCGGCGAAGCCACCCGCGCGGCTCCGGCCCTCGACCGCCCCTCGAACCGACCGGCCCGGCAAACCTCCCGCCCATCCGGTCGCACGCCTGCCCTTACTGCGTTCCGCCCTCCAGGGCGATCCCCAGGCCGGCCAGTGTCTCGTGAACGCTCTTCCCTTCGGCGGTCGCCTCGAGCGTGAAACCACCGACCGAAGTCGGCGGATACCCGATGAGATCGATCACGCGACTGACTTTGTACAGGCCGGGCATCTGCTCGGGGCTGTCCCACAGATAGACCGCACCCCACAGCTGACGCGCGGAATCGGAGAACCACGCCTTGAGCCGCATTCCGTCCAGCGCGGAGTAGGCGTCCACGGCATAGTCCCGCAGGTATTCCCTGAGGCTCTCCACCGTGGCTTCCGACTTCTTCAGGTCCCACATGACGATCGAAAGGTACATAGCTCCAACTCCCCCTCGGCACACACTGTGACTTCGACGGCGCAAGCGAACTCTCCACGATGTGGAGCACATGAAATCCAACGTACTATCGACGCGTCCCCACGCGGAAGGGGTCATTCCGGATTACGCGATCACTGCAATGTCGCACTGTACCGACCCCTCCCACCGAAAGCACGGGACGGGCCATGCCGGGAAGGCGGCCGACTTTCCTCCCTGCGGTCCACGTGAGTTCGGCCTCATTCACCGATAACGCCACGATGTGGATCATCTTCCGCTTGAATGGAGTCCGTAAGGAGATTTCCCTGGACTACCCGCGGAGAAGACCGTGACGGACCGACAGGACAGCGCGTATCCCTACCCCAGGACCTGCCCGCTCCACCCGCCGAAGGAGTACGCGTCCCTGCGTGCCGAGCAGCCGATCACCAAGGTCACTCTGGTCTCCGGGCGGACCGCGTGGCTGCTCACCCGGCACGAGCACATACGACAGTTGCTCGCCGACCCTCATGTGAGCTCGAACCTGGCCCACCCGGGCTATCCACTCCACTTCGATGCGCCGCCGGAGGTCATGGAGCAGATGCGGCCCGTGCTGCTCGCCATGGACCCGCCCGTACACACGGCGCAGCGCAAGATGGTGATCCCGGAGTTCACCGTCAAGCGGGTGCTCCAACTGCGTCCCCGCGTCGAGGAGATCGTGGACGAGTGCATCTCCTCCATGCTCGCCGGCGAGGGGCCGGCCGATCTGGTCGAGGCGCTCGCCCTCCCGGTGCCGTCCCTGGTGATCTGCGAGCTGCTCGGGGTGCCCCGCAGCGACCGCGCGTTCTTCCAGGACCGCACCAACAAGCTGGTGTCGGTCGACGCCGACCCACAGGAGCGCAACAGCGCGCATCAAGAGCTCCACGCGTACTTCTCCGAGCTGGTCACCGCTCAGGAAGCGGACCCGGGGGACGATCTGCTCGGCAGGCTCGTCGTGAAGAACCGGGAGACCGGCACCTTCGACCACGGGGAACTGGTCGGGATGGCGAACGTCCTCCTGGTCGGCGGTCACGAGACCACCGCGAACATGATCTCCCTCGGCGTCGTGGGCCTGCTGGAGAACCCCGACCAGCTGGCCAAGCTCAGGGCCGACCCGGGTCTGGCCCCGCAGGCCGTCGACGAGCTGCTGCGCTACTTCAGCATCGCCGACCAGGTGACCTCCCGGGTGGCGACGGCCGACCTCGAGATCGGCGGGGTGCTGATCCGCGCGGGTGAGGGCGTCATCGGGCTCAGCGCCTCCGGCAACCACGACGAGGCGGTGTTCCCCGACCCGGACAGGCTGGACATCGAGCGCGGCGGCAGGCACCACCTGGCGTTCGGCCACGGCATCCATCAGTGCATCGGCCAGAACCTCGCGAAACTGGAGCTGGAGGTCGTCTTCAACGCCCTCCTCGCGAGGATTCCCGGACTGAAGCTGGCCACCCCGGTCGCGGAACTGCCGTTCAAGGACAGCATGGGGGTGTACGGCCTGCACAAGCTTCCGGTGAGCTGGTGACGCACCGGTGAGCTCTCCGTCCGGCGCAGGCCCCACAGGGAAGGGCCTGCGCGGGACGGAGGCTCCGGGCTTCCGGCACCGGGGCATCGGGGCCCCGCACGATCCCGACAACGACAGGCCCTACCCGTCCATCGCTTCCAGGCCCCGGCGCACGAGGTACGCGACGAGCCCCTCGGCGGCGGGGACCAGGCCGAGACGGTTGTTGGTGGTGTGCACGTAGTTCGAGAGACAGCCCGGGTAAGGCGTGCCGTCGAGCCGGAGGTCGCGGACATCGCCGCCGGGCTCCGCCCCGCACACGGAACGGGCGCGGGCTGCGGCCTCCGCGCTGATGTCGTGGAACACGTCCGTGGCGCCGTCACGCCAGACCGCCGCGCACAGATTCGTCATCTGTGCCGAGACGCCGCCGAACAGTTTCGGCCAGGCACGCTGCATGTCATCCGGCGCGTACGTACGCCACCAGTCCTCGTACTCCCGCAGGAACAGCCCTGCGGCCCGCGGGTCGAGGCCTGCCCCGTGGAGGAACATCGCCATGATCCTCGCGGCTTCCCCGATCGGTGCCCGGCGCTCGTCCACCCACGCCCGCGGTTGCCCGCCCAGCAGGCCGAGGACCGCCACCGACGACTTGCGGAAGACGGTCTCGGCGATCTGCAGCCCCTCCGTTCCCCCGTACTTGCGGTACTCCGGCTCGTACGCCACCCGGTCGAGGGCCCCGATGGGCCGGCCCTCCTCCGAGGTCTCCTTCTCCAGGCGGGCGAGCTCGTCCTGCAAGGTCAGCCCGAGCGCGTATTCCTCCCGCGCCTGCGCACCGAACTCCGGCATCGCACGTGCCAGACCCGCGACGACCCGTTCGGCCGCCTCGGCCGAACCGGCCCCGGGGCCGCAGAGCATCCGCAGCCGCAGATGGGGGCCGCCCTGCCAGTACCGGAGGAAGAAGAAGTGGTCCTGGAGTCCCTCGGACCGGAGCAGCGGCTCGACCACGTCGCACAGGAAGGGGGTGTGCAGCGAGTGCGGAACGTGGATGTGGACCGTCCTCCACTCACGCGTTCCGGTCTGCCCACTAGTTGTCGGTACACAGTTCAACGAAGAACTCCTCTGCTGCGGTCCAGCCCGTGTCCGGGCCGTAGTCGTCCACCGAAGGAAGGCACTCGCGGATCGACGCGACGACATCGCCGCGTGACAGGGCCGACTTCGCGAAGCTCCGGACCAGGAAGGGGTTCCGGAAGTCGACGTACATCGGCTTGTGCACGCTGGCGCGCCGCAGGTGCGCGTAGTCCGCCCACTGGCGGGTCACCTTCCGGCTGCGCCCGGCCATGACGTCTCGCTCCTCGGGCGTCTGGCACAGCACGAAGGCGTGGCGGGGAAGGCCCCGCGTCAGGCGCCACGCGTCGAAGGCCACGAGCGCTTCGGGCACGTCCCGGCTCAGATCCTGGAGCATGGGGATCTCGGCCGCGGCCACGTTCCAGGACCTGCGGTCGGCCACGACGTCACCCACGACCAGCCGGGGTGCCGTCTCGCCGTACACCGTGGGCCCTCCCGCGTCCCTGATGTCGTCCAGGGGCTTCCACAGGTAGCGGTTGGACGGGGACAGCGCCTCGAGCAGACGGTAGAGCAGCGGGACCCCGATCGGGGTCATGAAGTTCATGGGCACGAGGTCGAGGGTTTCCTGCGCCTCAGGGTCCCAGAGGCGCAGCGACCTGGTGGCCTGATCCGCGCGGACCTCCAGACGCGCCAGTCCGTAGACCGTCCGCTCGGCGCCGAGCGACACCGCGCCGGGGTAGTTGACGACCCGCCGGGTCACCGAGGGGTGCAGGTTGAAGTTGAATCCGAGCACGGAGTTGAGGTCGACCTGGCCGGGGAACCTGCGTGCGAGGTGCTCCCGCTGGGCGGCCGGCAGGGACCATTCGTCGGTGCCCTCGACGAACGAGCCGAACCGTGAGAAGTAGACGCCGTAGCCGGTGAGCAGGCCGTTCACGACCAACGTCCGGTCCCGGTCGGGCAGCACTCCCTGGGCGAACTGTGCGCGGAACGTCACCGATTCCGTGTCCAGGAGGTCCTCCACGCCCTCGCAGGCCTTCTCGATGACCGAGGGGTCCAGGTGCACGGTGCCGTCCCCGGGCACGAGCCGCTGCCGGATCGTGCGCAGAGCCTCCGCCCGCTGCCTCGTGTACCTCTCGGCCTCCTCCACGTCGCGCCCCATGAACACGTCGACCTGTTCCTGGTCCGTCAGCGACGAGAAGGCCTGGAAGAACTCGAGGAAGGGCATCGTGCTGCGGTCGCCGAGCACGCGGGTGGCGAAGGAGTAGAGACCCAGTCGCTTCACCTGGCCGTTGTCCATCATCGAGGCCAGACGCCAGAGGCCCGTCAGGGCGGGGATGCTCCCCTCCACCGTCGGCAGGTTCCAGGCCTGGGGCGCCGTGGATGCCGGAGTGTCCTCGAAGACCGGTGACTTCAGGACCTCCTCGGGGGGCGGGGACACCTTGCACAGCTCGGCGATGCCGCCGATCGCCGCGTACGCCGAGTCGAGCAGCTTCTGCCTCTCGTCGGCCGCCGCCTCGGAGAAGTCCGTCTCCAACCGCCTGAGTTCGGAGAAGTGTCCGCGTAGCGCGGCCGTCTCCGGCGTCCCGCCGGCCGCGAGTACGCGGTCGAGCTTCATGGAGTAGTCGGGGTCGTGATCGTCGATCTCCGGCCGGAAGAAGAGGATGCCGGCCCGGATCAGCCCCTGCACGACCTTCCGGCTCGTCTCCGCCTTCCCGGTGACGGCGGTGAGGTCGCGCAGCACCGTGGCCGCCGGAGCCGATCCTTCGGGCATCGCCGCGAGCAGTGCGTCGAAGAGTCCCTCCCGGCGTACGCGCAGCACCCTCTCGGTGGCCATCCGGCCGTCCTCACGGGAGCCGGGAGCGACACCGACGTACTCGACGTACTCGGTGCCGGCCCGCAGCGTGGAGTTCAGCACGAGGTGCCCCGGCTCCATCCCGCCCGGTACGAGCGGCAGGCCGGCGAGCACCCAGTTCACGAGGAGACGGTTCAGCGTCGTGACCGACTCCTGCGTCCCGCCGTGCCGGCCACCGGGATCCGCGGGGCGCGGGTCGTCCGGAGGGAACGCGCCGATCTCGGTGAACCGTCCGAAGGGGGACGGCTTCAAGCTCGCCCGGTAGGCGAAGTTGACGAGGGAAGACTCCCGCAGCCGGGCCTTGCTCGGCTTGAGGGCGCTCGCCTCGTCGCCCGCGACGAGGTCGCGCAGGCCCCGGTACAGCCGGTCGCCGGAGAGCTGGATGCTGCGGGCCATCGCATCGTGCTCGAAGAGGGCGCCGAAGCCGTCGGCGGCCCGGGCCTTCTCACTCTCGAGCTCCTCGCGCCCTGCTCGCTCGCACTGTTCGGCCCGCACGCCGAGCGCGCACCAGGTCTCGACCTCGTCGACCACCTCGCGGCCGAGATGCGGACGCAGTGGCTCCAGTCGCGCCACCGCCCGGTCGTGCCGCAGATTGTGCACGTCGCGCCGCAGCCTGATCAGGTCGGCCCGGACGTCGTCCCCCAGCGTAGGCACGAGCTCGCCGAGGCGGTCGGCCAGGCCGACGGCGTTCTTGCCGATCTCGTCCCGCAGGGCGTGCAGTTCATCGATGCGCGACCAGGCGGTGGTGAAGGACATCCCTCCGAGCTCGCCCAGTGGGAGTCTGCTGCGCCGATAGACGACGTACGGACTGATGTTCACACCCATAGGAATCCCCCAACTTCGTCACGCCGGCCCGGTTCACCACGGCGTGCGGACGTCGGGGCCGGGCCGCGGAGAGGCGCCCCGCCGCACGGAGCCCGCCTGTCACTCCACCGCACCGGTCAGTTCGCGCTTGACAACATGTGTTCCGGCTCTCGGCCGGCCGGCTTCGCACGAGCCCGTCGTCGTCCGGGGCACGACGCCCGCACCTCTGGTCGCACCTCCAGGGACGGCGCGTTCCTCGAATCGGAAAAGGCACGCCAGGACTGCAGAAGGCCACCGCCGAGGAACACCCCGACGGTGGCTCAACTGTTTCCCGGTCCCTAGATTCAGGACGAGGACGACGAAGAACTCGTCGAAACACTGGTGGTCGTGCACGAGGCGGCCATCACCTGCGCCAGGTCATCGTTCTCCCCGGCACCTGCAATGAGGTCCGAAATCTCGAGCACATCGAGTTCGATCTGCTGCTCCATTGATTACACCCCCTTTCGTCAATGTGATTCGAATCTAGGCATTCGGACGATCACAACGCAAGCAGTTTCCGGAGTGACGCAGATCACACTGGAGCCGGGGTTCCTTCTTCTCATCTCTCTGAGTTACGGTCGATTACAAGATCACGTGACGGCCCGTCTGGCGCCGGCCGAAATCTCGGGGGTTTCATTCGTGCACTTGTTTGCCACCATCCCGCAGCCAGTTGGTTCAAAATACAACGACACGTTCGCGCCCCTGATTCGCGAATTGTTCGCGCCGGAGCGGGTAGGTGGAGCAGGCGGTCACGGCCCTTACTACTTCGTCCGCACCCAGGACGCGCAGCTCGGCACGGACACCCTGCAGATCAGCATCGAAGGGGTGTCCGACGAGGACTCCACCCGCGCTGACCTGCATAGAACGGCCGAACGATATGGGTGCGCCGCACAGGTAGACGCCACGCCCCTTGATTCGGTTCCCTCACCGCTGTGGAACGCGGGGTTTACCGGAACCGGATTCTCCGCTTCCTCCAAGCGGCTCTTCCAGGAGGCCGCACCGACTCTCGTCTCATTCTTGAATCGTGCGGCAGAGACACCTCAATCGCCTCCGCCGGCACTCGGTGCCATCCGCCTCATGGCCGCGCACACCAGAGCCACTCTTCTGAGATCACCGCAGAGAGAAATCGACGGATACGAATTCCGTGAGCTGCTTTCCCTACGCCTGCTGAGTTACCGTTCGCATTTCGAGGCGATTTATCTGCGCACCAAGGACCCGCAATCCTTCGACGCCGCCTGCGCCCGGTTCTACGAACAGGTAGGGGCCGGCGTCCGGGAATTCATCACGGCGTGCGGCGATCCGGACGACGATCCGGCCGACGAGATGGTTCGGCTTTGGACGAAATCCATCACGTCTGAATCAAGCCACCTGGCCGAAAATTTCTCGGACGGATCCGTCGTCAACGCCGGACACACGCTCGAAGATCTCATTCGCAAGCGAGGCGCCCCGGTCGAGCCGACGCGCTTCCATACGCCACCGAGCCCCGAGCTGGACCGCCTGATGCACCGCGACGCCGACTTCCTGGCCTTCCGGCTGCAGACCAGCCTGCTGTACAGCTGCCTGTACACCCTCGGTTTCAGCCTGGCGGAGAGGTACGTCTTCTGCTACGTCGTCGCACGTGCGAACGAAGAGGTCTGCGGAAAGTCCATGAAGGAGCTCCAGGACGAGCTCGACGGCCTGGCCAGGAGCATGGCGTCGGGATCCACGAAGACCGCCGAGTAGCGCGGCAAGGACACGGGGAACATCCGGACGCGGGAAGAAGAACCACATGCATCTGAACAGGCCTCAGGAGCACATCTCGGCCGAGCTGCGCGGTCTCGAGGAGCTCGTCTCGCCCTACGGACTGGTGTCACGCACCGCGCCGCTGCCGGTGCGCGAGGGCGAACCGCCCTTCGCCGTCCAGCTGGCCTATCTCGGTGTCCCGTCCCGTGCTCTTCCCAACCTGCGGACGTGGGCCCACGACGAGGACACCGGAAATTCCGACGGCGCGGGCACCGGGCTCACGCCCGAGCGCGCCAAGCTGGTCTCCATCGCGGAAGCGCTCGAACGGTACTCCACGTGTGCCTGGGACGACGACGAGATGGTGGTCGCCGCCGAGAACGACCTCACAGAGGAGTTCGTGTCGCCGTCCCGGTGGCCCAGCTGCTCGCCCACCGAGCTGGCCCGCGACGACTGCAGCCTGTCCGCGTACGACCCCTCGGTCCCGATCCGATGGGTGCGCGCATGGTCGCTCACCCGGCGGATACCGGTGCTCGTGCCGGCGATCTCCGTGTATCTGCACATGCCCTACCAGTCGAAGTCCGAAGAGTTCATCCGCGGGATCACCACGGGTGCCGCCGTCCACTCCGACGTACGCAGCGCCGTGCTCGGCGGGTTGCTGGAAGTCGTCGAGCGGGACGCCATCGCGCTGGTCTGGCTCCAGCAGCTGCGGCTGCCCGAGCTGGTCGTGGATCCGGCGCGGCTCGACGCCGGCGTCCGGGAACTGCACCGCGTCGGCACCTCCACGGACCTGCGGGTGAGGCTGTTCGACGCGACGACGGACTTCGGCGTCCCGGTGATCTACGCCGTGCAGCTCTCCGACGCCGACCCCGCGCTCGCCCAGATCGTCGCCGCCACCTGCGACGTCCATCCGGAACAGGCGCTGGGCAAGATCTACCGCGAACTGGCCTCCCTGCGGGTGGCGTTGCGCGGATACCTCTCGGCGTACGCCGGGCGCGAGCCCGATCCGGCCAAGGTGAGCGTCGTCGGCGGCGCGGTCCACAACGCGACGCGCGACCGGCGGGACGTGTTCGGCTTCCTGCTGGACGGTGAACGGCCGGCGTACGGCCTCGAAGGCATGCCGGGGCTTCCGGCGGGAGCGGACCCGCTGGACACCGTCGTCGCCCGGCTCGCGGCACGGGGTGCCGAGGTGCTCGTCACGGACATCACCACGGACGAGGCGCGCCAGGTGGGCATGCGGGCGGTCAAGGTGCTCGTGCCCGAGGCCATGCCCGTGTCGTTCGTACACGGCGAGCGGTACCTGGGCACCCCGCGCCTCTATGACGCGCCGCGCGCGATGGGGCACACGAGCCATGCCGAGGACGCGGTCAACCCCGTGCAGCAGCCGTTCGCATGAGCGAGAAGAAGGAGCAGAGCAGCATGTCGCACGATCCGCGTCCGCAGTGCCTGTACCTCGTGGGTGACACCTTCAGCCGGCGGCTCACGGAGCACCGTGGTGTCCCCCCGGAGCTACAGGTGTCCTTCGAGGACTTCCTGAACGACACGGCACCGCACGCGGATGTCGTCGTCCCCGTGCATGCCGGCGGCGACCCCGGGCTCCGCGACGAGACGGACCGGATCTGCGCGGAACGGAGCACACCGTCCGTCGGGCTCCAGCTGCTGCCGACCAAGATCCTCTGCGGACCCGTCGTGGTTCCGGGCCGGACGGCCTGCTACGCGTGCTACAGGAAGCGCGCCGCCCAACACGCGGGCACCGCCCGCCCGTACGACATGGACGCCGCCCTGTCCGGCCTGCCCGAGGGGTTCGGCCGGCAGCACCTGTCCGTCGCCTCCGGCCTCCTGGACCTCGCCCTGACCGAGATCGCCACGGGTGTGACGGGGATCGGGGGCACCGTACGTACGTTCAATCTCGTCTCCGGAGCCGTCTCGTCCGCGGTGACGGTCTCGGTGAACCGGTGCCCCCGGTGCGGGGGCCGGTTCTCGCAGGCGCGCGCGGACAGCGCCATGCCTGTTCCGGAACTGCTGCGGTAAGAGGGAGATCGATCATGGTTGCCGAGATGAAGGCCGAGCAGATCGGGCGGGCCGCACGTACGGACATGCAGTTGACCGTCCCTGCCCGGCCCGTCCTGCGCCGCGGGGTGAGGCTGCGCAGGGCAGGGGAATCCGTCGTGCTCGACGGGGCCGACCGGGCACAGGTGTTCTCCGGAGCGTTCGCACGAGAAGGGCTGGTGCCCCTGACCGAGGCGTGCGACGGAACCCGCGACCACACTGAACTGGCGCTCAAGACGGGATTCGACGAGGCCACGGTCTACAAGTGCCTGGCCTTGCTGTGGTCGGCCGGGGCGGTCGAGGAGGCCATGTCCGGCGAGGAACCGGACGTCACGCCCGAATGGGCCGTCTTCCTCTCCCGGCTGGGCAACTCCACCGGATCGAACCCGTCCTGGGCGGATGCCGCGGCGCGGCTGGTGTCGCGCTCGGTGCGCCTCGAGGGGGACGCCGCCCTGGTCGCCGGGGCCCGCCGGTCGCTGCGGGAGGTGTGCCCGGTGGTCACGGAACCGGCCGGGCCGCCGGGCCCCGGTGACGAGCTCACCGTGTTCTTCGAGACGCCCGCGTCGGCACCCCTGCTCGCCGCCACCGAGGAACGGTGCCGGCAGGACGGGCGTCCGCTGCTGCGGGTGCGCGCCGACGCGCGGACGATCACGATCGGCCCGTACGCCGACCTCTCGATCACACCGTGCCTGGACTGCGGCCGTCACGGTGAGGCGGACCTCTCCGGCGAGCCGCCGGAGTACCTGCACGACCTGGTCGTCGGCCTGGCCTCCCACCACGTCACCGCGTTGCTCGCACGGGCCACGATCTCGCACCTCCCCGGCGACTTCACCGTCATCGACACCGCGACCCTGAGCACGGTCTACCGGCCGGTTGCCGTCCGCCCGGGGTGCCCTCGCTGCTCCTACGCGCGGGGGCCGGTCGCACCCCAGGCACCCGCCGGTGCCGTCTACGAGGCCTCGGTCGCGATGCCTCCACGCGCGTTCCTCGCTCCGAAGGACCACCAGGCGCACTACTACGCGTCCAACCTGCGCCTGCAGTCGCAGTTCAAGGACTGGCCGAGCCGCCCGCACACACCGCTCCCCGCCCTGGACATCTCCGTCCTCGCCGGGTCGGAACGGCATGACCCGTCCCACGGCGACACCCCGCTCACCCTGAGCTCCCTGGGACTGCTGCTGAAGGTCGCCTTCGGGGTGAAGGAGGACGAGACCACTCCGGAGCGCGTCAAACGATGGACCGCGGCGTCGGGAAACATCGGCAGCACGACGGCCTACGCGGTGGTGCGCGACGACCGGATCATGCCTCCTGGGGTCTACGCGTACGCCCAGGGCAGCCACACACTCGTGACCGTCTCCGGCGAGGTACCTCCGGGTGACTCGCCGTGCGACATCATCATCACCGGCGATCTCAAGAAGGTCATGACCAAGTACGGCACGTTCGGCTTCAGGCTGGTCTTTCTGGACGCGGGCTGCAACCTGGCCAGTCTGCGGGAGCTCGCACAGCACCTGGGCCTGGGCTTCACACCCAGGTCGGACTGGGACGACGACGCGTTGGCCCGGCTGCTCGGAACATCGCCTGCCGACGAGCCGGTGGCGGCCTTCGCGTCCCTGGGAGGTACCGCATGAGGAACGACGTGACATCCATGACGGCCGTGCTGGAGGGCTTCACCTCCCGGACGCCCACGTCGGACGGCCTGGCGGCCGAGCGCCGGCCGGTGCCGTTCGCGGACTCCGTGCCCGTCGAACCGCACCCGTCTGCCGAGGACCTGCGGCCGGTCCACGACCTGCGGGGCACGCTCGAACGCCGCCGCTCCTCGCTGCACTACGCGCCACTGCCGGTACGCACGGACGTGATCCTGTCGCTGCTGCGTGACGTGCTGCGCCGGGACCGTGACGACTGGGGGCTCGACGCCTCGGCGGGCGCGCTGGAGGGCTTCGTCTTCGCGTTCCGCAGCGAGGGCGCCGAACCAGGGCTGTACCGGGTGACCGCCGAGGAGACGTGCTACCTGGCCGGGCTCGACGAGATCGGACCGGCCGAGAACCTCGGCGTCCAGCGCGAGTTCTCCACCGGAGCGGGGATCGTCGCGCTCTACGCGAGTCTGGACCGGGCGGACACCTGGGCGGGTTCCCACGGCTACCGGATCAGTGCGCTGCGGGCCTCGATGGCCACCTACGACCTCAATCTCAGGTGCCAGGCGCTGGGGCTCGTCGGCACACTGTTCGGCGGCTTCGTCCCGTCGTCCGTGCACCATCTGGTCCACAGCGACGGGGCGACCCGCCATTCCCTGCTGGCCACCACATACGCCCGGCCACCGGAGAGCTGACCGCACCTCCCGACGCGAACGACGCCCGCGTCACGACGGCCCGCACACCCTCAGGGTGTGCGGGCCGCGCCCGTCGTCCTGTCCGCCGCGAGCCCCGCGGAGACAGCACAGGGCCCGCACGGCGTGATGCCGTGCGGGCCCTGCTTGGTGCTGTGCGCTCAGTTCAGAGCAACCGGGTTACCCCGACCCACAAGTAATCGGAATTACTTGGTGATCTTGGTGACCTGGCCGGCGCCCACCGTACGACCACCCTCACGGATGGCGAACTTCAGGCCCTCTTCCATGGCGACCGGCTGGATCAGCGCGACGTCCATGAGGGTGTTGTCACCCGGCATGACCATCTCGGTGCCCTCGGGAAGGGTCACAACGCCCGTCACGTCCGTGGTACGGAAGTAGAACTGCGGGCGGTAGTTGTTGAAGAAGGGGGTGTGACGGCCACCCTCGTCCTTCGACAGGATGTAGGCCTGGGCCTGGAACTCGGTGTGCGGCGTGACCGAACCCGGCTTGATGATGACCTGGCCGCGCTCGACGTCCTCGCGCTTGATGCCACGAAGCAGCAGACCGACGTTCTCACCGGCCTGGCCCTCGTCGAGCAGCTTGCGGAACATCTCGATGCCGGTGACCGTGGTGGTGGTCTTCTCGGTCTTGATACCGACGATGTCGACGGTCTCGTTGACCTTCAGGACACCACGCTCGATGCGGCCGGTGACGACCGTACCGCGACCGGTGATCGTGAAGACGTCCTCGATGGGCATGAGGAACGGCTTCTCGACGTCACGCTCGGGCTGCGGGATGGACTCGTCGACGGCCTTCATCAGGTCGAGAACGGTCTGGCCCCACTCGGCGTCGCCCTCGAGGGCCTTGAGCGCCGAGACCTTGACGACCGGAAGGTCGTCGCCCGGGAACTCGTACTCGGAGAGGAGCTCACGGACCTCGAGCTCGACGAGCTCCAGGATCTCCTCGTCGTCCACCATGTCGGCCTTGTTCAGCGCGACGACGATGTACGGCACGCCTACCTGGCGGGCCAGGAGCACGTGCTCCTTGGTCTGCGGCATCGGGCCGTCGGTGGCCGCGACCACGAGGATGGCGCCGTCCATCTGCGCCGCACCCGTGATCATGTTCTTGATGTAGTCAGCGTGACCCGGGCAGTCGACGTGCGCGTAGTGACGCGACTCCGTCTGGTACTCGACGTGCGCGATCGAGATCGTGATACCGCGCTGACGCTCCTCAGGAGCCTTGTCGATCTGGTCGAAGGCCGAGGCCTCGTTCAGGTCCGGGTACGCGTCGTGCAGCACCTTGGTAATGGCGGCCGTGAGGGTCGTCTTACCGTGGTCGATGTGACCGATGGTGCCGATGTTGACGTGCGGCTTAGTCCGCTCGAACTTTGCCTTCGCCACTGGGGTCCTCCTGAGTGGTTCTGTACGCCTTGCTTCATCGGCGCCAGGTGATCTTTGCTGGAATGCCGGTGCCGGGGGCATCCGCCGCACTGCGACGCATGCCCGACCGGGCTCCGGTGACAAGCCTAAAGCGTGAGCTCGGAAGAGTTACTCGCCCTTGGCCTTCGCGATGATCTCCTCGGCGACGTTCCGCGGAACCTCGGCGTAGGAGTCGAACTGCATCGAGTAGCTTGCGCGACCCGAGGTCTTGCTGCGGAGGTCTCCGACGTAGCCGAACATCTCCGAGAGGGGCACGAGGCCCTTCACGACGCGAGCGCCGTGGCGCTCCTCCATGGCCTGGATCTGGCCACGGCGGGAGTTGATGTCGCCGACCACTTCACCCATGTAGTCCTCGGGTGTGGTGACCTCGACGGCCATCATCGGCTCGAGGAGCACGGGGGACGCCTTGCGGGCACCCTCCTTGAACGCCTGCGAACCAGCGATCTTGAAGGCGAGCTCCGAAGAGTCGACCTCGTGGTAACCACCGTCGAGAAGGGTGACGCGGACGCCCACCATCTCGTAGCCGGCCAGGATGCCGAACTGCATGGCTTCCTGGGCACCCGCGTCCACCGAGGGAATGTACTCACGGGGGATGCGGCCACCGGTGACCTTGTTGACGAACTCGTAGGACGCGTCGCCACCCTCGATGGGCTCGATGGCGATCTGCACCTTCGCGAACTGGCCGGTACCACCAGTCTGCTTCTTGTGCGTGTAGTCGATACGCTCGACGGCCTTGCGGATCGTCTCACGGTACGCGACCTGCGGCTTGCCGACGTTCGCCTCGACGCGGAACTCGCGCTTCATGCGGTCGACGAGCACCTCGAGGTGAAGCTCGCCCATACCACCGATGATGGTCTGGCCGGTCTCCTCGTCGGAGTGCACCTGGAAGGAGGGGTCCTCCTCCGAGAGGCGCTGGATGGCGACACCCAGCTTCTCCTGGTCACCCTTGGACTTGGGCTCGATGGCGACCTGGATGACCGGCGCCGGGAAGTCCATGGACTCCAGGATCACCGGGTTCTTGTCGTCACACAGCGTCTCACCGGTGGTGGTCTGCTTCAGGCCCATGACGGCGACGATGTCACCGGCGCCCACCGACGGGATCTCCTCACGCTTGTTCGCGTGCATGCGGTAGATCTTGCCGATGCGCTCCTTCTTGCCCTTGACCGAGTTCAGCACCGCGGTGCCGGCCTCGAGGCGACCGGAGTAGATCCGGACGAAGGTGAGCTTGCCGAGGTGCGGGTCGCTCGCGATCTTGAACGCCAGGCCGGAGAACGGCTCGTCGTCCGAGGGCTTCCGCTGGACGACCTTCTCCGGGTCCTTGACGTCGTGGCCCTCGATGGCCTCGACGTCCAGGGGGGAAGGCAGGTAGCGGACGACGGCGTCGAGCAGGGGCTGGACGCCCTTGTTCTTGAACGCCGTGCCACAGAAGACGGGGGTCACGGTGACGGAGTCGGCCGAGCCCTTCGACGCGAGGGTGATCCGACGGATCGCCTCGTGCAGCTGCTCCTCGGTGGGCTCTTCGCCCTCGAGGTACAGCTCCATCATCTGGTCGTCGTTCTCCGAGACGGCCTCGAGGAGCTTGCCGCGCCATTCCTCGGCGGCCTCCTTGAGGTTGTCCGGGATCTCGACGGTGTCGTACATCTCGCCCTTGACGGCCTCTTCGGGGTAAACGAAGGCCTTCATCGACACGAGGTCGACGACGCCGCGGAAGTCAGCCTCCGCACCGATGGGGAGCTGCATGACGATCGGGACAGCGCCGAGGCGCTGGACGATCATGTCGACGCAACGGAGGAAGTCGGCGCCCGTGCGGTCGAGCTTGTTGACGAAGCAGATACGCGGCACGCCGTAGCGGTCCGCCTGACGCCAGACGGTCTCGGACTGGGGCTCGACGCCGGCCACACCGTCGAACACGGTGACGGCACCGTCGAGGACGCGGAGCGAACGCTCCACCTCGACGGTGAAGTCGACGTGACCCGGGGTGTCGATGATGTTGATGGTGTGGTCAACATCATTGAGCGGCCAGTGACAGGTCGTCGCGGCGGACGTGATCGTGATGCCGCGCTCCTGCTCCTGCTCCATCCAGTCCATCGTGGCTGCGCCGTCGTGGACTTCACCGATCTTGTACGAAACGCCGGTGTAGAAGAGGATCCGCTCGGTGGTGGTCGTCTTGCCCGCGTCGATGTGGGCCATGATCCCGATGTTGCGGACCTTGGCCAGGTCAAGCGAAGTGGTGGCCATAAGGCTCAATCTTCTCTCGGTCTCGATGGGGTGAGCGACTACCAGCGGTAGTGCGCGAAGGCCTTGTTCGACTCGGCCATCTTGTGGGTGTCCTCGCGCTTCTTGACGGCAGCGCCAAGACCGTTGGAGGCGTCGAGCAGCTCGTTCATGAGGCGCTCGGTCATGGTCTTCTCGCGACGGGCGCGGGAGTAACCCACGACCCAGCGCAGAGCGAGGGTGGCGGCGCGACCGGGCTTGACCTCGATCGGCACCTGGTAGGTGGCGCCACCGACACGGCGGGACTTGACCTCGAGCGAGGGCTTGACGTTCTCAAGCGCGCGCTTCAGCGTGATGACCGGGTCAGCGCCGGTCTTCTCGCGGAGGCCTTCCATGGCGCCGTACACGATCCGCTCGGCGGTGGAACGCTTGCCGTCGAGCAGGATCTTGTTGATCAGCGAGGTGACAAGAGGAGAGCTGTAGACCGGGTCGATGATGACCGGGCGCTTCGGGGCGGGGCCCTTACGAGGCATTCTTACTTCTCCTTCTTGGCGCCGTAGCGGCTGCGGGCCTGCTTGCGGTTCTTGACACCCTGGGTGTCGAGCGAACCGCGGATGATCTTGTAACGAACACCCGGCAGGTCCTTCACACGGCCACCACGCACGAGCACGATGGAGTGCTCCTGCAGGTTGTGCCCCTCACCCGGGATGTAGGCCGTGACCTCGATACCGGAGGTCAGACGCACACGCGCGACCTTACGGAGCGCCGAGTTCGGCTTCTTCGGGGTGGTCGTGAACACACGCGTGCAGACACCACGACGCTGGGGCGAACCCTCGAGCGCGGGCGTCTTGTTCTTCTCGACCTTGTCCTGCCGGCCCTTCCGGACCAGCTGCTGGATCGTAGGCACTACTTCTCCGGTTTCTGTGTGCCGTTCGGTGAAACTAACCTGGAACAGTCACCGACCCACGCGGTCGGGTGTGTCGAATACTGCACGCCCCTGCTGGAAGGCAGACGGAACACAGATTGCGGTGGCCACTTACGGACTCGCCATGCGGTTGAGGACACGCACCCGAGCCCAGGCACACCCCAGGCACAAGGCTTGAGCGTACCTACCTCACGGAGCTGGGTCAAAACAAATGCCGTCCACCCCCGGGCCCCGGCCCCCGTGGTCCTGCGCCACCGGGCAGGACCGACCCCCGGAGCGACGGCCCCCGGGGCCGCACTGCCCCTCTCACCAGGCTGAACGCCCCGCGCGCCGCCCGGCGTCACGTCAGCCGCCCGCCCGTCACCGGCGGGCGACCTGTCACCCCGGGTGACCGACCTCACGGCGGGCGGTACCGGGCATGCAGAAGGGCGCCCACCCCGTACGCGGTACTCGACGGGGTGGGCGCCCTTCTCACTCACTTCTACTGGTTGTACGGACCGTAGTCGTAGTCCTCCAGCGGAACGGCCTGGCCGGAGCCCGTGCCGAACGGCGAGTAGTCGATGTCGTCGTAGCCGACGGCCGAGTACATCGCGGCCTTGGCTTCCTCGGTCGGCTCGACCCGGATGTTGCGGTAGCGGGACAGACCCGTACCGGCCGGGATGAGCTTACCGATGATGACGTTCTCCTTGAGGCCGATCAGGGAGTCCGACTTGGCGTTGATCGCCGCGTCGGTCAGAACCCTGGTCGTCTCCTGGAAGGACGCCGCCGACAGCCACGACTCGGTGGCGAGCGAGGCCTTGGTGATACCCATCAGCTGCGGACGGCCGGAGGCGGGGTGACCGCCCTCGGTGACCACACGACGGTTCTCGGTCTCGAACTTCGAGCGCTCGACGAGCTCGCCCGGCAGCAGCTCCGCGTCGCCGGACTCGATGATCGTCACACGGCGCAGCATCTGCCGGATGATGATCTCGATGTGCTTGTCGTGGATCGACACACCCTGCGAGTTGTAGACCTTCTGGACCTCGCCGACCAGGTGGACCTGGACCGCGCGCTGACCGAGGATCCGCAGCACGTCGTGCGGGTTGGTGGCACCGACGGTGAGCTTCTGGCCCACCTCGACCGGGTCGCCCTCGCCCACCAGGAGACGGGCACGCTTGGAGATCGGGAACGCCGTCTCCTCGCTGCCGTCGTCCGGGGTGACGACGAGCTTCTTGGTCTTCTCGGTCTCCTCGATGCGGACCCGGCCCTTGGCCTCCGAGATCGGGGCGACACCCTTGGGGGTACGCGCCTCGAAGAGCTCGACGACACGGGGCAGACCCTGCGTGATGTCGTCACCCGCCACACCACCGGTGTGGAAGGTACGCATCGTCAGCTGGGTACCGGGCTCACCGATGGACTGGGCGGCGATGATGCCGACCGCCTCACCGATGTCGACCAGCTTGCCGGTGGCGAGCGAGCGTCCGTAGCAGAAGGCACAGGTGCCGACCGCGGACTCACAGGTCAGGACCGAGCGGGTCTTGACCTCCTCGACGCCGGCGCCCACGAGGGCGTCGATCAGGACGTCGCCGAGGTCGACGTTGGCAGGCGCGATGACCTTGCCGTCGACGACGACGTCCTCGGCGAGCATGCGGGCGTAGACCGAGGTCTCGACGTCGTCCGTCTTGCGGAGGACACCGTCGGCACCCTTGACGGCGATCTTCAGCTTGAGGCCGCGGTCGGTGCCGCAGTCCTCCTCGCGGATGATCACGTCCTGCGAGACGTCCACCAGACGACGGGTCAGGTAACCCGAGTCGGCGGTACGCAGGGCGGTGTCCGCCAGACCCTTACGGGCACCGTGCGTGGAGATGAAGTACTCCAGAACGGTGAGGCCCTCGCGGAAGGACGCCTTGATGGGACGAGGAATCGTCTCGTTCTTGGCGTTCGACACGAGACCACGCATACCCGCGATCTGACGCATCTGCATCATGTTTCCTCGGGCACCCGAGTCGACCATCATGAAGATGGGGTTCGTCTTCGGGAAGTTCGCGTTCATCGCCTCGGCAACCTCGTTGGTCGCCTTGGTCCAGATCGCGATGAGCTCCTGCGTGCGCTCGTCCTTGGTGATGAGACCGCGCTCGTACTGCTTCTGGACCTTCTCGTCCTGCTCCTCGTAACCCCTGACGATGGCCTTCTTGGCCTCGGGCACGACGACGTCGGAGATGGCCACGGTCACACCGGAGCGGGTCGCCCAGTGGAAACCGGCCGCCTTCAGGTTGTCGAGCGTCGCCGCCACGATGACCTTGGGGTAGCGCTCGGCCAGGTCGTTCACGATCTCGGAGAGCTGCTTCTTGCCCACCGAGTAGTCGACGAACGGGTAGTCCTCGGGCAGCAGCTCGTTGAAGAGCGCGCGGCCCAGGCTCGTACGCAGCCGGAAGGTGTCACCCGGCTGGTACTCGGGCTCGCCCTCCTCGGCGACCGGCGGCACCCAGCCACGCGGGGGCATGGTGCCCACCGGGAAGCGGATGTCGACCTTCGCCTGGAGCGACAGTTCGCGGGCGTCGAAGGCCATGGTGGCCTCGGCCGTGGAGCCGAACGCGCGGTCCGTGCCCTTGACGTTGCGGCCCTCTTCGTCCGTGGTGAGGAAGAAGAGGCCCAGCACCATGTCCTGGGTCGGCATGGTGACGGGACGACCGTCGGCCGGCTTCAGGATGTTGTTCGAGGACAGCATCAGGATGCGTGCCTCGGCCTGCGCCTCCGCGGAGAGCGGCAGGTGGACGGCCATCTGGTCACCGTCGAAGTCCGCGTTGAACGCGGTGCAGACGAGCGGGTGGATCTGGATGGCCTTGCCCTCGACCAGCTGCGGCTCGAAGGCCTGGATGCCGAGGCGGTGCAGGGTGGGCGCACGGTTCAGCAGCACCGGGTGCTCGGCGATGACCTCTTCGAGGACGTCGTACACGACGGTGCGGCCACGCTCGACCATGCGCTTGGCCGACTTGATGTTCTGCGCGTGGTTCAGGTCCACCAGGCGCTTCATCACGAACGGCTTGAAGAGCTCCAGCGCCATCGCCTTCGGCAGACCGCACTGGTGCAGCTTGAGCTGCGGACCGACGACGATCACGGAACGCGCGGAGTAGTCCACACGCTTGCCGAGGAGGTTCTGACGGAAACGGCCCTGCTTGCCCTTCAGCATGTCGCTGAGGGACTTCAGGGGACGGTTACCGGGACCGGTGACCGGGCGACCGCGGCGGCCGTTGTCGAACAGCGCGTCGACGGCCTCCTGCAGCATCCGCTTCTCGTTGTTCACGATGATCTCGGGGGCACCGAGGTCAAGGAGACGCTTGAGGCGGTTGTTGCGGTTGATCACACGGCGGTACAGGTCGTTCAGGTCGGAGGTCGCGAAGCGGCCACCGTCCAGCTGCACCATCGGACGCAGGTCCGGCGGGATGACCGGCACGCAGTCGAGCACCATGCCCTTGGGCTTGTTGCTGGTCTGCAGGAACGCGGAGACGACCTTGAGGCGCTTGAGCGCACGGGTCTTCTTCTGGCCCTTGCCGGTCCGGATGATCTCGCGGAGGCGCTCGGCCTCCTCGTCGAGGTCGAAGGACTCCAGGCGCTTCTGCAGAGCAGCGGCACCCATGCAGCCGTCGAAGTACGTGCCGAAGCGGTCACGCAGCTCGCGGTAGAGCAGCTCGTCACCCTCGAGGTCCTGGACCTTGAGGTTCTTGAAGCGGCTCCACACCTCGTCGAGACGGTCGATCTCGCGCTGCGCACGGTCGCGCAGCTGCTTCATCTCACGCTCGGCACCTTCGCGCACCTTGCGGCGCACGTCGGCCTTGGCGCCCTCGGCCTCGAGCTCGGCCAGGTCGGTCTCGAGCTTCTTGGCGCGGTTCTCGAGGTCCGAGTCGCGGCGGTTCTCGACCTGCTGGCGCTCGACGGAGACGTGGGCCTCCAGCGACGGGAGGTCACGCGTGCGGCGCTCCTCGTCGACGAACGTGATCATGTACGCGGCGAAGTAGATGACCTTCTCGAGGTCCTTCGGCGCGAGGTCCAGCAGGTATCCGAGGCGCGACGGGACGCCCTTGAAGTACCAGATGTGGGTGACGGGAGCGGCAAGCTCGATGTGACCCATGCGCTCACGGCGCACCTTGGCGCGCGTGACCTCTACGCCACAGCGCTCACAGATGATGCCCTTGAAGCGGACACGCTTGTACTTGCCGCAGTAGCACTCCCAGTCCCGGGTCGGACCGAAGATCTTCTCGCAGAAGAGTCCGTCCTTCTCGGGCTTGAGCGTGCGGTAGTTGATGGTCTCCGGCTTCTTCACTTCGCCGTGGGACCAGGTCCGGATGTCGTCCGCGGTGGCAAGGCCGATCCGCAGCTCGTCGAAGAAGTTGACGTCGAGCACTTGTCGTCAATCCCTCTTTCGGGGGTTCGAGCCCCCTCGCTTCACGCGAGAAATCGGGGCACTTCAGCAATGGTCTGAACGGGTCCGGGGAGGGCCGGCCGGATCACGGGGATCCGGCCGGGCAACCCGTCAGACCTCTTCGACGCTGCTCGGCTCTCGCCGGGACAGGTCGATACCGAGCTCCTCCGCCGCGCGGAAGACGTCCTCGTCCGTGTCGCGCATCTCGATGGACATGCCGTCCGAGGACAGCACCTCCACGTTGAGGCAGAGCGACTGCATTTCCTTGATGAGCACCTTGAAGGACTCGGGAATGCCCGGCTCGGGGATGTTCTCGCCCTTGACGATCGCCTCGTAGACCTTCACGCGGCCGGTGACGTCGTCGGACTTGATCGTCAGAAGTTCCTGGAGGGCGTATGCGGCGCCGTAAGCCTCAAGGGCCCACACCTCCATCTCGCCGAATCGCTGCCCACCGAACTGCGCCTTACCACCCAGCGGCTGCTGCGTGATCATGGAGTACGGGCCGGTCGAGCGCGCGTGGAGCTTGTCGTCGACCAGGTGGTGCAGCTTGAGGATGTACATGTACCCGACCGAGACCGGGTCCGGGAACGGCTCGCCGGAGCGGCCGTCGTACAGCTGGGCCTTGCCGGAGGGCTGGACCAGCCGGTCACCGTCGCGGTTCGGGATCGTGGCTCCGAAGAGGCCGGAGATCTCGTCCTCGCGCGCGCCGTCGAAGACGGGCGTGGCGACGTTGGTGCCGGGGGCCACCTGGTCGGCGCCGATGGCCTGCAGGCGCTGGGCCCACTCGTCACCGAGGCCGGAGACGTCCCAGCCGCGGCTGGCGAGCCAGCCGAGGTGGATCTCCAGGACCTGTCCCGGGTTCATTCGGGACGGGACACCCAGCGGGTTGAGGATGATGTCGACCGGGGTGCCGTCCTCCAGGAACGGCATGTCCTCGATCGGGAGGATCTTGGAGATGACGCCCTTGTTGCCGTGACGGCCGGCGAGCTTGTCACCGTCGGTGATCTTGCGCTTCTGCGCGACGTAGACGCGGACCAGCTGGTTCACGCCGGGCGGCAGCTCGTCGCCCTCTTCGCGGTCGAAGACGCGGACGCCGATGACCTTGCCGATCTCGCCGTGCGGGACCTTCAGGGAGGTGTCGCGCACCTCGCGCGCCTTCTCACCGAAGATCGCGCGGAGCAGACGCTCCTCCGGAGTCAGCTCGGTCTCGCCCTTGGGCGTGACCTTGCCGACGAGGATGTCGCCGGCGACGACCTCGGCACCGATACGGATGATGCCGCGCTCGTCGAGGTCGGCGAGGACCTCTTCGGAGACGTTCGGGATGTCCCGGGTGATCTCCTCCGGGCCGAGCTTGGTGTCACGGGCGTCGACCTCGTGCTCCTCGATGTGGATCGAGGAGAGGACGTCGTCCTGCACGAGGCGCTGCGACAGGATGATCGCGTCCTCGTAGTTGTGACCCTCCCACGGCATGAACGCGACGAGCAGGTTCTTGCCGAGCGCCATCTCACCGTTCTCGGTGGCCGGCCCGTCGGCGAGGACCTGGCTCTCGATGACCCGGTCGCCTTCGGAGACGACGACCTTCTGGTTCACCGAGGTGCCCTGGTTCGAGCGCGAGAACTTGGCGATGCGGTACGTGGTGTACGTGCCGTCGTCGTTCGTCACGGTGATGTAGTCCGCGGAGACCTCCTGGACCACACCCGACTTCTCGGCCTTGAGCACGTCACCGGCGTCGGTGGCACAGCGGTACTCCATGCCCGTGCCGACCAGCGGCGCCTCGCTCTTGATGAGCGGGACGGCCTGACGCATCATGTTCGCGCCCATGAGGGCACGGTTGGCGTCGTCGTGCTCGAGGAACGGGATCATCGCGGTCGCGACCGACACCATCTGGCGCGGCGAGACGTCCATGTAGTCGACGTCGTCGCCGGGGATGTAGTCGATCTCTCCGCCACGACGGCGGACCAGGACGCGGGCCTCGGTGAAGCGCATGTCCTCGGAGAGCGTCGCGTTCGCCTGGGCGATCACGAAGCGGTCCTCTTCGTCGGCCGTCAGGTAGTCGACGTCGTCGGTGACGACGCCCTCGACGACCTTGCGGTACGGCGTCTCGATGAAGCCGAACGGGTTGATGCGCCCGTAGGAGGCCAGCGAGCCGATCAGACCGATGTTCGGGCCTTCGGGCGTCTCGATCGGGCACATGCGGCCGTAGTGCGACGGGTGGACGTCACGGACCTCGAAGCCGGCCCGCTCACGGGACAGACCACCCGGGCCGAGGGCGTTGAGACGACGCTTGTGCGTCAGGCCCGACAGCGGGTTGTTCTGGTCCATGAACTGGGACAGCTGGCTGGTGCCGAAGAACTCCTTGATGGAGGCGACGACCGGCCGGATGTTGATCAGGGTCTGCGGCGTGATCGCCTCGACGTCCTGAGTGGTCATGCGCTCGCGCACGACGCGCTCCATACGGGCGAGACCCGTGCGGACCTGGTTCTGGATCAGCTCACCGACGTTACGGATACGACGGTTGCCGAAGTGGTCGATGTCGTCCGTCTCGACCATGATCGAGCGGCCGGACTCGCCGACCGTCTCGGACTCACCGGCGTGCAGCTTCACCAGGTACTTGATGGTGGCGATGATGTCGTCGCTGGTGAGGACACCGGCGTCGAGCGGCTCGTCGGCGCCGAGCTTCTTGTTCACCTTGTAGCGGCCGACCTTCGCGAGGTCGTAGCGCTTCGGGTTGAAGTAGAGGTTCTCGAGCAGCGTCTGAGCGGCCTCACGCGTGGGCGGCTCGCCCGGACGCAGCTTGCGGTAGATGTCGAGCAGCGCGTCGTCCTGGCCCTGGGTGTGGTCCTTCTCCAGGGTGGCGCGCATGGACTCGTACTCGCCGAACTCTTCCAGGATCTGCTCGGTGGTCCAGCCGAGAGCCTTCAGGAGGACGGTGACGGACTGCTTGCGCTTGCGGTCGATGCGGACACCGACCATGTCGCGCTTGTCGATCTCCATCTCCAGCCAGGCGCCCCGGGAGGGGATGATCTTGGCGGAGAAGATGTCCTTGTCGGACGTCTTGTCGATGGAGGAGTCGAAGTAGACACCCGGCGAGCGCACGAGCTGCGACACGACGACACGCTCGGTGCCGTTGATGACGAAGGTGCCCTTGTTGGTCATGAGCGGGAAGTCGCCCATGAAGACCGTCTGGGACTTGATCTCGCCGGTCTCGTTGTTGGTGAACTCGGCCGTGACGAAGAGCGGCGCGGCGAACGTGAAGTCGCGCTCCTTGCACTCGTCGATCGAGTTCTTCGGGGGCTCGAAGCGGTGGTCGCGGAAGGTGAGCGACATCGACCCGGAGAAGTCCTCGATCGGCGAAATCTCCTCGAAGATCTCTTCCAGGCCGGACTTGGTGGGGACGTCTTGTCCGCTGTCCAGAGCAGCCTCGACGCGAGCCTTCCAGGCGGCATTGCCGAGGAGCCAGTCAAAGCTCTCGGTCTGCAGCGCGAGGAGGTTCGGAACCTCGAGGGGCTCCTTGATCTTTGCAAAAGAGATGCGCAGCGGGGCGGTGCTGGCACCGTTGTTCGTATTCGAGGTCGAGGCGTTGCGCGAGGCGGCCAAGAGGGGGTCCTTCCGAGGGCTCGGACTCACTACGCGCGTACCGGCCCCAAGCCGCACACGGAGACAGGAATCCCAAGGTCAGGGAATGTCCGGTCATCGATGCTAGGCGTGGGCATGCCCCTGGTGACGGGCAGGAGGCAGCTAACAGGCAGCGCAAAGGGTCAGTGTAGCCAAACGCCACACTGATGTCCAGTCGGGGTTCTCAGAGACCCACGTTGCTCTCAACAGCTGTTCTCAACACCTATGAATAGCCCTCGCGCGGTGTGCGCTCTTCTTTACTGCCCTCTTCGCTCTCGATCCATGCCTCGGAAGCGGATCGAGATGACGACGCGTCCTGAGAATTGCGCGCCGCGTGCGGTTCGTCAAGGCCCTGTGGCCCCGGCGGACGCCCGGCGATCTTCACCTGCGCCCGGAGGACGCCTGTTGACGGCCCTCTGGGCGCCCCGGAGAAACGCACGGCGAAGATCACCCTACTCGTCGCGGGCGGAAGATCAAGGCAGCCTCCGGGGGCACGCCAAAGGGCGACCACCCGGATGGGTGATCGCCCTTCGCGCTGTGACATCCCTGCCTCACGGCAGAGACCGCGGAGTCAGAGGACTCGCAGGGTCACTTGACCTCGACGGAAGCGCCGGCGGTCTTGAGGGACTCGGCAGCCTTCTCGGCGGCCTCCTTGGCGACCTTCTCGAGGACGGGCTTCGGGGCGCCGTCGACGAGGTCCTTGGCCTCCTTCAGACCCAGCGAGGTCAGCTCACGCACGACCTTGATGACCTGGATCTTCTTGTCACCGGCGGCGGTGAGGATGACGTCGAACTCGTCCTGCTCCTCAGCGGCCTCGGCGGCGGCACCGGGGGCACCCGGGGCGGCGACGGCGACCGCGGCGGCGGCGGTGACGTCGAACTTCTCCTCGAACGCCTTAACGAACTCGGAGAGCTCGATGAGGGTGAGCTCCTCGAACTGGGCGAGCAGGTCTTCCTGGCTGAGCTTCGCCATGATGGCGTCCTTCCACTAATTCGGCAGGTGCCGGATGTATATGTAGGCGGGCGTACGGGCCCGCTGCGAGCCGTGGACGCGGAGTGTTACTCCGCCACCTCGGCATCGGCGGGAGCCGGGGTACCGGCACCGCCCTGCTCGGCCTTCTTGGCACGAAGCGCTTCCGCGGTGCGGACGAACTTCGAGGGCAGAGCCTGGAAGAGCTGCGCAGTCTGCGTCTGCTTGCCCTTCATGGCGCCGGCCAGCTTGGCGAGCAGAACCTCGCGGGACTCGAGGTCCGCGAGCTTCTTGAACTCATCGGCGGTCACGGCCTTACCATCAAGGACACCGCCCTTGATGATGAGGCTCGGGTTCTCCTTGGCGAAGTCACGAAGACCCTTCGCCGACTCCACCGGGTCACCGGTGACGAAGGCAACCGCCGTCGGACCCGAGAACAGGTCGTCCAGCGTGTCGATCCCGGCCTCGTTGGCCGCAATCTTGGTCAGCGTGTTCTTCACCACGGCGTACTGGGCGTTCTCACCGAGCGAACGGCGCAGCTGCCTGAGCTGTGCCACGGTGAGACCCCGGTACTCGGTCAGCACGGCGGCGCTCGAGCTACGGAACTGGTCCGTGAGCTCGGCTACCGCGGCAGCCTTGTCGGGCCTTGCCATGAGCGTCGGCCTCCTTCCGGGTGATGAGGACCGCTCAGAAGGGGCCGGGAAAGACGAAACGCCCCGGCGCGGGCGCCAGGGCGTAGCTCTACCGGATGAATCCGGGAGCTTTCCACAGTCACCTGCGCAGGTCGCCCGTTCTCGACGGATCCTTCGGTCGCCGTCCCCTCTGACGAGAGTGCGGCAACGACCAGCGGTCTTTGGCTTCTCGTGGAGCTTACGTGACCGGAGCCGTTCGGAGCAAATCCGTCCCGGTTCGACCGGTCCGGGAGGTTTAAGAGCCTCCCGGACGGCTCAAAGGCAGCTCCGGCCGAACAGCCACGGCAAGGACGCGGACGGGCCCCGCACCCTCCGAAGAGGCTGCGGGGCCCGTCCCATGCCGTGACACGGTCACCGGGTGAGCACGAGGGCTCAGACGGCGGCCGGGTCCTCCTCGACGAGGAGGTTGCGCACGCGGTTGGCGTCCAGCGGGATGCCGGGGCCCATCGTCGTGCTCATGGTCGCCTTCTTGATGAAGCGACCCTTCGCGGCGGACGGCTTCAGACGGAGGATCTCCTCCAGGGCCGCGCCGTAGTTCTCGACCAGCTTCGTGTCATCGAAAGAGGTCTTTCCGATGATGAAGTGGAGGTTCGAGTGCTTGTCGACGCGGAACTCGATCTTTCCGCCCTTGATGTCGTTGACAGCCTTGACGACATCGGGGGTGACGGTGCCGGTCTTCGGGTTCGGCATCAGACCACGCGGACCGAGCACGCGGCCGAGGCGGCCGACCTTGCCCATGAGGTCCGGCGTGGCGACGACGGCGTCGAAGTCCAGACGGCCCTTCGCCACCTCGTCGATGAGCTCGTCGGCGCCGACGATGTCGGCGCCCGCGGCTTCCGCGGCCGCAGCACGGTCACCGGTCGCGAAGACCAGGACCCGGGCGGTCTTGCCGGTGCCGTGCGGGAGGTTCACGGTGCCACGGACCATCTGGTCGGCCTTGCGAGGGTCAACACCCAGGCAGAACGCGACCTCGACGGTGCCGTCGAACTTGGTGGTGGCGGTGTCCTTGGCGATACGGACGGCCTCGAGCGGGGCGTACGTACGCTCCCGGTCGATCTTCGCGTCCGCAGCGCGGAGGTTCTTGCTGCGCTTCACATCTACTCCTGTGGTTTTCAGAGTGTGGAGTCGTGGTGCGGACCAGCGCTTGGTCCTACCACTGAAGGGCTACGGGGCTGACTAGCCTTCGACCGTGATGCCCATGGAACGGGCGGTGCCAGCGATGATCTTCGACGCGGCGTCGAGGTCGTTGGCGTTCAGGTCGGGGAGCTTGGTCGTGGCGATCTCGCGGACCTGGTCGGCCGTGATCTTGGCGACCTTGGTCTTGTGCGGCTCGCCGGAGCCCTTGGCCACACCCGCGGCCTTGAGGATCAGCTTGGCGGCCGGCGGAGTCTTCGTGATGAAGGTGAAGGAGCGGTCCTCGTAGACCGTGATCTCCACCGGCACGACCATGCCACGCTGCGACTCGGTCGCGGCGTTGTAGGCCTTGCAGAACTCCATGATGTTGACGCCGTGCTGGCCCAGTGCGGGACCGACCGGCGGCGCCGGGTTGGCCGCACCGGCGTTGATCTGGAGCTTGATAAGCCCCGTGACCTTCTTCTTCTTGGGAGGCATTGCTCTCTCCGGGTCCTAGTGAGAGTGTTTCGCCGCCGTTCCGGTCATCCGGACGGAGGCATACCGCGCAACGATAACGGGTATAGCTGCGCGACCAAAAACCGAGCAGGTCAGACCGGCTGCGAAGCCCGTCTGACCTGCTCGGTAGGCATGTGTCCAGAAGCTGGCGGAAAACCGGTCAGTTCTTCTGGATCTGGTCGAAGCTGAGCTCGACCGGGGTCTCGCGACCGAAGATCTCGACGAGGCCCTTGACCTTCTTCGAGTCGGCGTTGATCTCGTTGATCGTCGCCTGCAGGGTCGCGAACGGGCCGTCGGTGACGGTGACCGAGTCGCCCACCTCGAAGTCCAGGACCTGTACCTCGACCTTGCGGGCCGGAGCCGGCTTGCCCTCGGCCTCGGCAGCCTCGCGGGCCGCCTTCTCCTCGGCCTCGGGGGCGAGCATCTTGACGATCTCGTCCAGGGTCAGCGGGTACGGGTCGTAGGCGTTGCCCACGAAGCCGGTGACACCGGGCGTGTTGCGGACAACACCCCAGGACTCGTTCGTCAGGTCCATGCGCACCAGGACGTATCCCGGGAGCTTGTTCTGACGGACGTTCTTCCGCTCACCGTTCTTGATCTGGACGATCTCTTCCTCGGGCACCTCGGCCTGGTAGATGAAGTCCTCGACGTTGAGCGAGACGGCGCGCTGCTCCAGGTTGGCCTTCACGCGCTTCTCGTAGCCGGCGTAGGTGTGGATGACGTACCACTCGCCGGGAAGTCCTCGCAGCTCGTCGCGGAGGGCGGCGACGGCGTCGACAGGGGCGGCCGGCTCGGCGGACTCGTCGTCGGCGTCGGACTCGTCCGCGGCCTCTTCGTCCTCGACGGACTCGTCGGACTCTTCGTCCTCGGTGGACTCTTCGTCCTCGACACGCACGGCGTCCTGCTCGGCGGGCTCGCCTACGGCGGCGTCAGCAGCGTCGACCTGGTCCGGGGCCACGGCGTCCGCCGCCTCGACGATGTCGAGCTCGTCCTCGGCGGACTCGACGGCGCTCGCCGTGGGCTCGGCGTCGTCGTTCAGGTTCGGGTCAGACACGATGGCTGCTTCTTCCTGGATACAAATGGGTGGAACATGCGAAAGGGGCGCCGATGAGGCGCCCTCCGCGGGGATCAGCCGAAGACGTACTTGATGACCCGCGCAAATCCGAAGTCAATCACGGTGACGAGACCGATCATGACGACCACGAACACGATCACCACGGCCGTGTAGGTGGACAGCTGGCTGCGCGTGGGCCATACGACCTTGCGGAGCTCGGCGACGATCTGGCGGTAGAAAAGCGCGAGACGGCCCAGAGGGCCCTTCTTGCCGCGCTTGCCGCCCTTCCGGGTCTTCTTGCTCGACTCGGGGGCTTCGTCCTCGGCATCAGGCATGTCGATGGAGCCCACGGCGTCCGTCACGCTACTCACCTGATTCCGGGTCGTGGCCGTGCCGCGCCCGGTGGAGCCGCACGGCGGTGCATTGAAGTACGTACATGCGCACACATCCTGGCGAAGGAGTGTGTAGCAGGGCCGGAGGGACTTGAACCCCCAACCGCTGGTTTTGGAGACCAGTGCTCTACCAATTGAGCTACGACCCTTTGTGGTTTCCACCAACCTACCGCATCCTCCCCGGCGGACCGGTCGGGAAAACGGTGTGACTGATGAAGGCCAACGACAGGTGAGTGTACGTGCTCGACGGCGCCGCGTCGAACAGACAACAACCGACCGGTCCTGTCCGGTTGCTGTCCACGTCCTGTCCGGTCCCTGAAACCCCTGTGCCGCGGGCATTTCCGGTCTGGGAGCATGGGGGGCATGAGCGCTGCAACTTCTCCGTCCGAGCGCCGGGTCTCGGCCCGCATCGGTGCGATCTCCGAGTCCGCCACCCTCGCCGTCGACGCCAAGGCCAAGGCCCTGAAGGCCGCCGGGCGTCCGGTGATCGGCTTCGGCGCCGGCGAGCCCGACTTCCCGACCCCCGGCTACATCGTCGACGCCGCCGTCGAGGCGTGCCGCAACCCGAAGTACCACCGCTACACCCCGGCGGGCGGGCTCCCCGAGCTCAAGGCCGCCATCGCGGAGAAGACGCTGCGCGACTCCGGCTACGAGGTCGACGCCTCCCAGATCCTGGTGACCAACGGCGGCAAGCAGGCCATCTACGAGGCCTTCGCCGCGATCCTCGACCCGGGCGACGAGGTCATCGTCCCCGCCCCGTACTGGACCACCTACCCCGAGTCCATCCGTCTCGCCGGCGGTGTGCCGGTCGAGGTCGTCGCCGACGAGACCACCGGTTACCGCGTCTCCGTCGAGCAGCTCGAGGCGGCCCGCACCGAACGCACCAAGGTCGTCCTCTTCGTCTCCCCGTCCAACCCGACCGGCGCCGTCTACAGCGAGGCCGAGACCGAGGCCGTCGGCAACTGGGCCGTCGAGCACGGCCTGTGGGTCATGACCGACGAGATCTACGAGCACCTGGTCTACGGCGACGCGGCGGCCGCCTCGCTCCCGGCGGTCGTACCCGCGCTCCGCGACAAGTGCATCGTGGTCAACGGCGTGGCCAAGACCTACGCCATGACCGGCTGGCGGGTGGGCTGGATCATCGGCCCCAAGGACGTCGTCAAGGCCGCGACCAACCTCCAGTCGCACGCCACCTCCAACGTCAGCAACATCGCCCAGGTCGCCGCGCTGGCAGCCGTCTCCGGCCCGCTGGACGCGGTCGCTGAGATGCGGAGCGCCTTCGACCGCCGCCGCAAGACGATCGTGCACATGCTCAACGAGATCAACGGCGTGCTCTGCCCCGAGCCCGAGGGCGCGTTCTACGTGTACCCGTCGGTGAAGGGCCTGCTCGGCAAGGAGATCCGCGGCAAGCGCCCGGCGGACTCCGTCGAGCTCGCCGCCCTCATCCTGGACGAGGCCGAGGTCGCCGTGGTGCCGGGCGAGGCGTTCGGCACGCCCGGTTACCTGCGGCTCTCCTACGCGCTGGGTGACGACGACCTCGTCGAGGGCGTCTCCCGGCTCCAGAAGCTGCTGGGCGAGGCCCGCGACTGACGCAGCCCTCTCGGAGAAGTGCGGCCCCCGGCTCCGGCCGGGGGCCGCTTTTTGTTCGAGCCGTAACTCACAACGGGATCCGGCTACCGCAGCACCCCTCGTGTGCGGCAAGATCCTTGGATGGAGCGTGACGTACGGCGGTTGCCCAAGGCCCATCTGCACCTGCACTTCACCGGGTCGATGCGGCCGACGACCCTGCTCGAGCTCGCGGACAAGTACGGGGTCCGCCTGCCCGAGGCCCTGACCGGCGGAGAGCCGCCCGAGCTGCGGGCCACGGACGAGCGAGGCTGGTTCCGCTTCCAGCGCCTCTACGACATCGCCCGGTCCTGCCTGCGCTCGCCGGAGGACATCCAGCGGCTCGTGCACGAGACCGCCATGGAGGACGTCGCGGACGGCTCCGGATGGCTGGAGATCCAGGTCGACCCGACCTCGTACGCCCCGCTGCTCGGCGGGCTCGTCCCGGCGATCGAGATCATCCTGGACGCCGTGGACCGTGCGGCCCGCGACACCGGGCTCGGGATCCGGGTGGTGATCGCGGCGAACCGGATGAAGCACCCGCTGGACGCCCGGACGCTGGCGCGGCTGGCCGTGCGGTACGCGGACCAGGGCGTCATCGGTTTCGGACTCTCCAACGACGAACGCCGCGGGATGGCCCGCGACTTCGACCGCGCGTTCGCGATCGCCCGCGAGGGAGGGCTGCTCGCGGCCCCGCACGGGGGCGAGCTGTCGGGCCCCTCCAGCGTCCGGGACTGCCTGGACGACCTCGACGCGTCCCGGATCGGGCACGGCGTGCGGGCCGCCGAGGATCCGAGACTGCTGCGCAAGCTCGCCGAGCGGGGGGTGACCTGCGAGGTCTGCCCGGCGTCCAACGTGGCTCTCGGCGTCTACGAGAAGCCCGCGGACGTACCCCTGCGCACTCTGTTCGATGCGGGGGTGCCGATGGCGCTCGGCGCGGACGACCCCCTGCTCTTCGGTTCCCGGCTGGCCGCGCAGTACGACCTCGTACGCCGTCATCACGCCTTCACGGACGAGGAACTCGCCGAGCTGGCCCGGCAGTCCGTGCGGGGGTCGGTGGCACCTGTGGAGGTGCGGGAGAAGCTGCTGGGCGGGATCGACGCGTGGCTGGCTAGCTGATGCCGCCCAGCAGGGTGCGCGCCAGGGACGCGGCGAAGTCGTCCACCGACTGCGGGGCCCCGCCCATCTCGTAGGCGAAGGCGCGCTGGGCGCAGGCGCCCAGCAGCAGGGAGGCGGCCGCGTAGGTGTCGGCCCCGGGGTTCACACGGCCTGCCCGCTGCTCGGCGCGGAGATAGGCGTCGAGGCCCTGGATCGGCTTGTGCGGGCCGGTGCCCATCTCGCGCATGGCTGCTTCGTGACGGTGCTTGAGCCGGGGTTCGGCGTACAGCGAGGCGAGCACCGGGAAGGTCTGCTCGTAGAAGAGGGCGGCCTGACGGGCGACCTCGGTGAGGTTCTGCTCCAGTTCCCCCTCCCCCGCCTCCAGATCGCTCAGGAGCGGACCGAGCCTCGGCATGCGTTCGCCGAGCACGGTCACGAAGATCTCTTCCTTGTTCCTGAAGTACTTGTACAGCGCCGCCTCGGAGCAGCCGGCGGCCCTGGCGATCTCCTTCGTCGTCGTCCGCGCGAGACCGATGCCGAGCATGAGCTCATGGGCCGCATCGACGATGCGGACTCGGGCCGGCTTCTGCTCCATGGATGCTCCAACAAGGCTTGACGAAGGGGTGAGCGTCCACTCACCCTATGGGTAAGTGAATACTCACCCACTCAGGGAGGCGTGCGCGATGAGACTCACGGTGTTCGGAGCCACGGGGGGCGTCGGCCAGGAGATCGTCCGGCAGGCACGGGCGGCGGGGCACGAGGTCACGGCGGTGGTCCGCGATCCGGCCCGGCTTCCGGACGGACTCCGGGATACCGCCCCGCACACGGTCGTACCACTGGGTGACGGCGCTGCGGTGCGTGCGGCGGTCGCGGGGCGGGACGCCGTGCTGTCCGGGCTCGGAGCCCGGGGGCGGCGGGCCGGCGGCGTCGCCGAGCGGCTCACCGGCCAGGTGCTGCGGGCGATGGAGGCGGAGGGCGGCGGGCGGCTGCTGGTCGTGAGTGCGGCGCCCGTCGGCCCGGAGCCGGCGGACGATCCCCTGCCGGACCGCGTGGTCCGCCGGTTGATCGGCGCGGTGCTCAAGGAGGTGTACGCCGATCTGGCGCGCATGGAGGCCGCGCTCGCCGCCAGTGCGACGGACTGGACGTCGGTACGGCCGCCGAAGCTGACGAACGGCCCGCTGACGGGGGCGTACCGGACGGTCGTGGGCGGCACCCCGCGCAGCGGCCGGTCACTCGCGCGGGCCGATGTGGCCCACGCGATGCTGGCGCTGATCGATGACCCGTCCGCGGTGAAGCAGGGCGTGGGAGTCGCCTACTGAGCCAGGGGCCCCGGGCCCTGGCCCCAGGGCCCGAGTGTGGGGCTACAGGCTGACGCCGACCGTCACGGGTTCGTTGACGAGTGTGACCCCGAAGGCCTCGTGGACACCGGCGACGACCTCGCGGGCCAGGGCCAGCAGGTCCTCGGTGGTCGCTCCACCCCGGTTGGTGAGGGCGAGCGTGTGCTTGGTGGAGATGCGCGCGGGGCCCGTGCCGTACCCCTTGGTGAACCCGGCCTTGTCGATGAGCCAGGCGGCCGAGGTCTTCACCCTGCCGTCCCCCGCGGGGAAGGCCGGGGGCGTGACGTCCGCGCCGAGTCGTTCTCCGGCGAGGGCGAGGAAGTCGGCGTGCTGCGCCTCGTCGAGGATCGGATTGGTGAAGAAGGATCCGGCCGACCAGGTGTCGTGGTCCTCCGGGTCGAGCACCATCCCCTTGCCCGCCCTCAGCCGGAGGACGGTCTCGCTCGCGGAGGCGAGGGGAACGCGGTCACCCTGTTCGACGCCCATGGACCTGGCCGTCTCGGGGTAGCGGAGGGGCGCGGACCGCCCGCCCGCGTCCTCCAGACCGAACCGTACGCGGAGCACGACGAAGCGGTCGGGTTCGGCCTTGAAGCGGCTGTGGCGGTAGGAGAAGGCACAGGCCTCGTTCGGGAGGGTGACCGTCTCCCGGGTGTGCCGGTCGTAGGCGACGACCTCGGTGATGACGGAGGACACCTCCTGCCCGTAGGCGCCGACGTTCTGGATCGGCGTCGCCCCGGCGGAACCGGGGATCCCCGCGAGGCACTCGATCCCGGCCAGCCCCGCCTCGACCGTACGGGCCACGGCATCGGTCCAGACCTCGCCGGCGGCCAGTTCGAGCGACGTACCGGACAGCTCGAAGCCCTTGGTCGCGATGCGCAGGGCCGTCCCGTCGAAGCCCTTGTCGCCGATGACCAGGTTGGAGCCGCCGCCGATGACCAGGAGGGGCGTACCGCTGTCGTCGGCCTCACGCACGGCGGCGACCACCTCCGCGTCGGTGGTGGCCGTGAGGAGGCGGGCGGCCGGGCCGCCGAGCCGGAAGGTGGTCAGGGGGGCGAGGGGGGCGTCGTGGAGTTCCTGCACGGGACAAGAGTACGGTCCGTGGCCCCGCCGCCCGTGCTGGGCCACGGAGCGCGCGAAGGGCGCCCTCCCCGGGAGGGCGCCCTTCGGCGGACAGCGGTGGTCGTGGGTCAGGCGAGGCGGACGACCGCGCGGGACATGCCCAGCACCTTCTTGCCGTCGCTCATGGCCGTGAGGTCGACCCGCACGAGGTTGTCGTCCAGCTTGGCGGCCACCTTGCCGCTGACCTCGATCAGCGCCCCGGTCCCGTCGTTCGGCACGACGACCGGCTTGGTGAACCGCACCCCGTACTCGACGACCGCGCCCGGGTCACCGACCCAGTCCGTGACCACCCGGATCGCCTCGGCCATGGTGAACATGCCGTGCGCGATCACGTCCGGCAGACCGACCTCGCGCGCGAACTTCTCGTTCCAGTGGATCGGGTTGAAGTCACCGGAGGCGCCCGCGTACTGCACCAGCGTCGCCCGAGTCACCGGGAACGACCGCGCCGGCAGTTCCGTACCGACCTCGACAGCTCCGTAAGCGATGCTCGCCGTCATCACGCCTCCTCGGCGGCACGCGCCACCAGCTTCGTCCACGCCGTCACGACGTGCTCACCGGACTCGTCGTGCACCTCGCCGCGGATGTCCACGATGTCGTTGCCGGCCATCGACTTGATGGCCTCGATGGTCGAGGTGACCGTCAGCCGGTCACCCGCCCGCACGGGGCGCGTGTAGGCGAACTTCTGGTCGCCGTGCACCACGCGGCTGTAGTCCAGGCCCAGCTGCGGGTCCTGGATCACCTGGCCCGCCGCCCTGAAGGTGATCGAGAAGACGAACGTCGGCGGCGCGATCACATCCGGGTGCCCCAGAGCCTTGGCGGCTTCCGGGTCGACGTACGCGGCGCCGGTGTCACCCACCGCCTCCGCGAACTCCCGGATCTTCTCCCGGCCTACCTCGTACGCCGGGGTGGGCGGATAGGTCCGCCCCACGAAGGACTGGTCGAGCGCCATGAGCCCGGTACCTCCTGATGAAAAGTCGAATCGGGTGAGATACCACCCGAGCCACCGGATAAAACGACACGAGGCCGCCCCCAATGGGGACGGCCTCGTGTACGAGCCTGTTTTCAGCGCGTTTCGCGGTGCGCGGTGTGCGAGTTGCAGCGCGGGCAGTGCTTCTTCATCTCAAGACGGTCCGGGTTGTTACGCCGGTTCTTCTTGGTGATGTAGTTCCGCTCCTTGCACTCCACGCAGGCCAGCGTGATCTTCGGGCGGACGTCGGTGGCAGCCACGTGAGTGCTCCTTGGACGGACGGATGGACGGATGAACGCAAAAAAGAGTAGCCGATCGAAGGACCGACCCCACAATCGGCTACCGTTAGTAGCGGTGACCGGACTTGAACCGGTGACACAGCGATTATGAGCCGCTTGCTCTACCGACTGAGCTACACCGCTTTGATGCCGGGCTTCCCCGCCGAAGCGGGGTTACCCGATCACCAGAGCCCCAATGCGGAATCGAACCGCAGACCTTCTCCTTACCATGGAGACGCTCTACCGACTGAGCTATTGGGGCGAGCGAGGAAGACATTACACGGTCTGTCGCCGATCGCCCAAATCCGTTTCCCCCGGTCCACGCGGGCCTCCTCCCGCGCCCCCGCCGACCCCGGCGCCGCCCCCCTGATCAGGCCCTTGATCAGCCCGTACGCCGCTCCCGCGGACCCCCTCCCGGACCCCCGTGGCCGCGGTCTCCCCGCCCGCCCCACAGAGCCACATTCGTACGACTAATCCACCCCTCCTGTGAGCGGGCCGGGCCCGCGCCTAGGCTCGGCGCACTCTGCGTGATCGTGTATTCCCTCCAGGAGCGGCGCGATGCCCGTTGGTCCCGTCGGCACGTCCTCGCTCCTGCTCGGCGGGGCACGGCTCACCGACGGACGCGCCGTCGACGTACTCCTCAAAGGCCCGCGCATCGAGGCGGTCGGGACGGCGGGCAGCCTCACCACCCGTGGGATCCGCCTGGACCTGCGCGGCTACCTCCTGCTGCCCGCCCCGGCCGAGCCCCACGCCCACGCCGACACGGCACTCACCGGCACGGCGCAGGGCCCGCCGTCCCACCGGCCCGAGGACGTCCGGCGTCGTGCCACCGAGGCCGCGCTGCTCCAGCTCAGCCACGGGGCCACCGCGCTGCGGGCCCACGTGCCGGTCGGCGACCTACAGGGCCTCGGCCCCCTGGAGGGCGTCCTGGCGGCCCGGCGCTCACTGCGGGGTCTCGCCGATCTGACGGTCGTCGCCGTGCCCCGGCTCCTCACCGGCGTCGCGGGCGCCGGCAACCTCGCCGTACTCCGTGACGCCCTGGACATGGGTGCGGGGGTGATCGGCGGCTGCCCCGGCCTCGACCCCGATCCGGCCGGCTACGCCGAAGCAGTCCTGGATCTGGCCGCCTCCCACGACCGGCCCGTCGACCTCCACACGGACGGTGACGACCCGGCCCGCCTCGCCCGGCTGGCCGCCATGGCCCGCGGGCTCCGCCCGGGCGTCTGTCTCAGCCCCTGTGCGGGCCTCTCGCGGCTTCCCGCCGACGAAGCGGCCCGCACCGCCGACAGGCTCGCCGCCGCCGCCGTGACCGTGGTCTGCCTCCCCCAGGGCGGCTGCTCCGGCGCCGGACACCGCGGAACCCCGCCCGTACGGCTGCTCCGCGCAGCCGGCGTCCGGGTGGCGGCGGGCAGCGGAGCCCTTCGGGACCACTTCAACCCGGTCGGACGCGGCGACCCCCTGGAGGCGGCGTACCTGCTGGCCGCGCAGGAGGGCCTCGCCCCCGAGGACGCCTACGACGCCGCCTCGGGCACGGCCAGAGCCGCCCTGGGCCTGCCGGAGGTGCGCGTAGAGGCCGGATTCCCCGCCGAGCTGCTCGCCGTGCGCGGGGACACGCTGGCCGGGGCCCTCTCCCTCGCGTACAGCAGGATCGTGGTGCACCGCGGCCGTGTGGTGGCGCGGACGAGCGCCGTGCGCGAGTACCGCCACTCCGGGCCCTCCCTCGGTCTCCCCCGCCAGGGAGGCGCCGATTCCGGCGCCGACGGCGGGCCTTGAGCACGAGCGGGCCCCGCGGCGTACGGTCGGGAGCATGCGCATTGTCATTGCAGGTGGACATGGTCAGATCGCGCTGCGGCTCGAGCGGCTGCTCGCCGCGCGCGGTGACGAAGCGGTGGGCGTCATCCGCAACCCGCGGCAGGGTGACGACCTGAGGGCGGCCGGTGCCGAGCCCGTCGTCCTCGACCTCGAATCGGCCTCCGCCGAGGAGGTGGCGGAGGTCCTGCGAGGGGCGGACGCGGCGGTCTTCGCCGCCGGCGCCGGCCCGAACAGCGGCTCGGAACGCAAGGACACGGTGGACCGCGGAGCCGCCGTGCTGTTCGCGGACGCGGCGGAACAGGCGGGCGTACGGCGCTACGTCGTGGTCTCCTCCATGGGGGCCGACCCCGGGCACCCGGGCGACGAGGTCTTCGACGTCTACCAGCGGGCCAAGGGCGAGGCGGACGCGTACGTACGCACCAGGAGCGGCCTGGACTGGACGATCCTGCGCCCCGGCATGCTCACGAACGACGCCGGGACCGGTCAGGTCCTGCTCGCCGCCTCGACGGGCCGTGGCCCGATCCCCCGTGACGACGTGGCCGCGGTCCTGCTGGAACTGCTGGACACCCCGGCGACGGCGGGCCTGACCCTCGAGCTGATCAGTGGGTCCAAGCCGGTGGCGGTCGCGGTGAAGGACATCGCGGGGAACTGAGGGGGTACCCGGTGGGGGCCCCGGGGGCGCGGTCTTTTTCCGCAGGTACGGTTTTCCGCAGGCCGGACCCTGCGGAAAGCCGCACCGGACCGGACGGCCGTCCGCATACCGCCGTTGAGCTGCGGTTTCTAACGTGGAGGGTGATCGGGGTACACGCCCCGGGGTGACGACCCGCCGACTTTGGAGACTCATATGCATCTCACGCACTCGGCTATGCAGCAGGAGCCCGCGGGCGGCATCGCCGGCTGGGCCGCCGGGCTCGTGGAGGCCATGGGCGGCCCCGGAGCCGGCCTGGCCATCGCCCTGGAGAACCTCTTCCCGCCGCTGCCGAGCGAAGTGATCCTGCCGCTGACCGGGTTCGCCGCCGGACAGGGAGTCCTCAGCCTGGCGTCCGCCCTGTTCTGGACGACGCTCGGCTCGGTCGTGGGGGCCCTGGCCCTCTACTGGATCGGCGCGGGCGTGGGACGTGAACGCATGCACGCCATCTGGGCGAAGCTGCCACTGGTGAAGGCCTCGGATCTGGTGCGCACGGAGGAGTGGTTCGCGAAGCACGGCACCAAGGCGGTCTTCTTCGGCCGCATGGTGCCGATCTTCCGCAGCCTCATATCGGTCCCCGCCGGTGTGGAGCGCATGCCCCTGCACGTCTTCATCATCCTGACCACGCTCGGCAGCCTGATCTGGAACTCGGTGCTGGTGATGGCCGGTTACTGGCTGGGGGACCAGTGGGAGGCAGTGGGGACCTACGTCGGGGTCGCCTCCAAGGTGGTGCTGGCCCTGGTGGTCGTGGCCGTCGTGACGTACGTGGTCCTGCGGCTGCGCGGCTCCGACCGGGCCCAGCACCGCCGCAGTTCATGACCTGCCCCGGACACGCCCGGACGCCGGCACCGACCGCCGGCCGGCCTGGTGGATCCGCCGCGGCCACGGGCCGCAGCGGTGTTGGCCCCCGCCGGCGTCCTGATTCTGTCCCAGCACATCGAACGCCACTACGCCGCACAGCTGTTGGCCACCGGCGCGGAGGGGGTGGGGTATCTCCTCGAAGACCGGGTCGCCCAGGTCGAGGAGTTCCTCGACGCACTGGAGCGCATCCGGAAGGGTGACGCCGCACTGGACCCCGAGGTGGTCCGGCAGCTGGTCGTCCGCTCCACACACGGAGATCCGCTGGCCCGCCTCACGCCCCGCGAACGCAGTGTCCTCGCAACCCTGGCCCAGGGGCTCACCAACACGGCGATCGCGAAGCGCCTGCACATCTCGGTGAGTGCCGTGGAGAAGAACCTCAACGCGATCTTCGACAAGCTGGAGCTGTCGCACACCGACGGGTACAGCCGCCGATCCTGGCGGTCCTGAGGTACCTGGAGTCGTAGCCGCGCCACGTGACCGTCCGCTTTCCGCGCGCCCGGCCACCGGAGCCCGGACGACGAGCGACGGCGGGGCGTCCGGGCCGCCGCGCGAGGCGTTCCGGCCCGCGGGAGCATCTGCGGGATAGCGTCGGGCGCATGGACGGTGGCCTTGATCGCCGAGGTTGGCTCCCCTGTTACCTCAGCGGAGCGGTGTTCGCCGTGTGCATGGCGGGAACGACCCTGCCGACGCCTCTCTACAGCCTCTACCAGGGCGAACTCGGCTTCTCCGAGATGACGGTGACCGTCGTGTACGCGGTGTACGCCTTCGGCGTCATCGGAGTGCTGCTGCTGGCGGGAAACGCCTCCGACGCGGTGGGCCGCCGCCCCGTGCTGTGGTGGGGCCTGGGCTGCGCCGCGGCGAGCGCCGTCTGCTTCCTGTGCGCCACCGCTCTGGGCTGGCTCTACGCGGGCCGGCTGCTCTCGGGCCTGTCGGCCGGGCTGTTCACCGGGGCGGCCACCGCGTACGTCATGGAGCTGGCACCCGGCAGGGGCTCGTCCAGGGCCTCGTTCGTGGCGACGGCGGCCAACATGGGCGGCCTGGGCTGCGGGCCGCTGCTCGCCGGATTCCTCGCGCAGTACGCCTCCTGGCCGCTGTACCTGCCGTTCGTCGTGCACCTGGTGCTGCTGGCGGTCTCGGCGGTCGTCCTGTCCGGCCTGAAGGAGACCGTGGGCGAGCGGCGCCCCCTGGCCACCGTCCGCCCGCAGCGGCCCGGGCTGCCGCCCGAGGTCCGGGCGGTGTTCCGGCCGGCGGCGCTCGCCTCCTTCGTGGGGTTCGCGCTGTTCGGGGTGTTCACCTCGGTCAGTCCGGCGTTCCTGTCCCAGTTCCTCGGCGTGGACAACCACGCCGTGAGCGGGCTGGTCGTCGCGCTGGCCTTCTTCGCCTCGATCGCCGGGCAGTCGGCGGTGGGCAGGATCGGTGAGCGGCGGTCACTGCCACTGGGCTGCGCCGGGCTCCTCGGCGGGCTGACGCTGCTCGCGGCCGCACTGTGGTGGCAGCTGCTGCCCCTGGTCGTGCTGAGCGCGCTCCTCGGCGGGGCAGGCCAGGGCCTGGCCTTCCGGGCCGCCCTGTCCCAGGTGGCCGCGGCGTCACCCGTGGACCGGCGGGCCGCGGTGATCTCCACGCTGTTCGTGGTGGCGTACGCGGGCATCTCGCTGCCGGTGATCGGGGTGGGTGTCCTCTCGGTCCACATCGGCCTCCAGGACGCGGGGCTGGTCTTCATCGCGTGCATGGCCGTCCTGGTCACCTGCGCCGGCCTCTACCTGCTGCGGCCACCGGCAGGGCGCACGCCGACCCCTGACCAGGCGAACGGACCACGGCCGCGACTGCCGTGAGTGCCCGTGAGCTGCCGTGAGTGTCCGTGAGCTGTGTGCGTCGGGGAGCTCCCGTGCGTGTCCGTGCGCCGTGTGTGTCGGTGAGCTCCCGGGGGCTGCCGCCGGGACCGCGCGTCCCGACCGCCGTACGGCCGATCCCCGCGGCCGATCCCGTGCGTCCACCGGGCGAGCCGAGCCCGGCGCCTCGCCGGTAACGCCGCCCGGCGCCCCCGCACGTGGGATCCCCCTCACCCGCGAAGGCACGCAGGCACTGGATGCCGAACTGCGCGCCCTGCGTGCACTCGTACTCCGCCTGGAGAGCCCCCACCCGGCACCCGGTCCCCCCGGCACGTGAACGTCGCGGCGGGGTGGACTCGGCCCAAAGCCGGCCGGCCCCCGCCGCGCAACCGGGCGGCGCGCCCCGCCGCGGAGCGCAGCGCGGCGGTCTGCGGAACCTCAGGTGGTGGCACAGCGCGCCTGCCCCAGGGTGGCCGTTGTCTTCCACGTCTGTGCCACGTGCCTGGACGGCGCCCGCGGCGACGGCCATGCCCGGATCGAGGCGACCCCGCGGGGCAGGCGGTAGGCCCGAACTCTGCCCCACGCCGACCCCACACAAGCTGGTCAGCACGCGAGACCAGCGAGACAGAGTGGTGCTTGCGGCGCGTATGGGGCTCATCAGCGCCGGCCCATGAAAGAGGGCCCGTGAGCAGCATTTCTGCTGCTCACGGGCCCTCTCGTTCGTGTGGCGGCGCCAGGGTTCGAACCTGGGTAGGCTGAGCCGGCAGATTTACAGTCTGCTCCCTTTGGCCACTCGGGCACACCGCCTCGAACGACGCGTCGGATCCCGGTTGGGGGCTCCTTGGCGACGACGTAAACGATACCCGATGACCAGGGGTGCTCCGCCACCTGGTTGATCAGCACCGGGCGCGGGCGGGGGTGGCTAGGCTTTGTGCCGTACCCAACGCATACGACGCAAGGAGCCACACGTCATGGCCGACTCCAGTTTCGACATCGTCTCGAAGGTCGAGCGGCAGGAGGTCGACAACGCCCTCAACCAGGCCGCCAAAGAGATTTCCCAGCGCTTCGACTTCAAGGGGACGGGCGCGTCGATCTCCTGGTCCGGCGAGAAGATCCTCATGGAGGCGAACGGCGAGGAGCGGGTCAAGGCGATCCTCGACATCTTCCAGTCCAAGCTGGTCAAGCGCGGGATCTCCCTGAAGTCGCTGGACGCGGGCGAGCCGCAGCTCTCCGGCAAGGAGTACAAGATCTTCGCCACGATCGAGGAGGGCATCTCCCAGGAGAACGCCAAGAAGGTGGCGAAGATCATCCGCGATGAGGGGCCGAAGGGCGTCAAGGCGCAGGTCCAGGGTGACGAACTGCGGGTCACCTCCAAGAGCCGGGACGACCTGCAGGCGGTGCAGGCGCTGATCAAGGGCAAGGACCTGGACTTCGCAGTGCAGTTCGCCAACTACCGGTAGACGGTTCGCTGCCGTGCGCAGCGGGTCGCGGGCGGGGCGGGGTGTGCCGGTCGGCACTGCCTGCCCCGTTCCCGTGTCCGGAGGGGCTGTGCGGACGCGCGGGTCAGCGGCGGTCGCGGGAGTTGCCGAACAGCAACCGGTAGGCGATCAGCAGGACGAGGGATCCGGCGACGGCCGCCACCCAGGTGGCAGTGTCGTAGAAGTCCGTGCTGATGGGGCGGTCGAGGAAGCGGGACGACAGCCAGCCGCCGAGGAAGGCGCCCACGATGCCGATGAGAGTAGTCCCGATGATGCCTCCGGGGTCGCGGCCCGGCAGGAGCAGCTTGGCTATGGCGCCGGCCAGCAGCCCGAGGATGATCCAACTGATGATGCTCATGTTCGCGTACCTACCCGTCACTCGTTTCTGCAAGCCAGGACGCATGCGGGGGCGGGTACGGTTGCCGGCCGGGCTGCCCGGCTAGCGCGTTGCGAACGGCTGGTCCGTGCGGACGATCTCCTTGCCGAAGGGCATGAGCGAGACCGGGATGAGCTTGAAGTTCGCGATGCCCAGCGGAATGCCGATGATCGTGACGCACAGGGCGATGCCGGTGAAGATGTGGCCGAGCGCAAGCCACCAGCCCGCCAGGATCACCCAGAGGACGTTGCCGATGAGGGAGGGGCCTCCGGCGTCGTGGCGGTCGACCACGGAGTAGCCGAAGGGCCAGAGCGCGTAGACGCCGATACGGAAGGCGGCCACGCCGAAGGGGATGCCGATGATCGTGATGCAGAGCAGGAGCCCCGCGGCGATGTAGCCGAGGAACATCCAGAGTCCGCACAGGACCAGCCATATGACGTTCAGGATTGTCTTCACGGTCGGTACCCTGCCATCTGCTCGAGTCGGGAGATGCGTTCAGCCATGGGCGGGTGGGTGGAGAACATCTTGGACATGCCCTGGCCGGGACGGAACGGGTTCGCGATCATCATGTGACTCGCGGTCTCGATCCGTGGTTCGGGCGGGAGCGGAAGCTGTTTGGTCCCGGCGTCGAGCTTGCGCAGGGCGGACGCCAGGGCGAGCGGGTCGCCGGTGAGCTGAGCCCCGGACGCGTCGGCCTGGTACTCGCGGGAGCGGCTCACGGCGAGCTGGATCACGGAGGCGGCGAGCGGGCCGAGGATCATGATCAGGAGCATGCCGAGGAGGCCCGGGCCGTCGTCGTCGTCGGACCGGCCGACGGGGATGAGCCACGCGAAGTTGACCAGGAACATGACGACCGAGGCGAGGGCGCCCGCGACGGACGAGATGAGGATGTCGCGGTTGTAGACGTGGCTCAGCTCGTGGCCGAGGACGCCGCGCAGCTCGCGCTCGTCGAGCAGTTGGAGGATCCCTTCGGTGCAGCACACGGCGGCGTTGCGCGGATTGCGGCCGGTGGCGAAGGCGTTGGGTGCCTGGGTCGGGGAGATGAAGAGCCGGGGCATGGGCTGGCGAGCCGCCGTCGAGAGTTCCCGGACGGTGCGGTAGAGCTGCGGCGCCTCGAATTCGCTGACCGGGCGCGCCCTCATGGCGCGCAGGGCGAGCTTGTCGCTGTTCCAGTAAGCGTAGGCGTTGGTGGCGAGCGCGACGAGAAGGGCCACGATCAGGCCGGTCCGTCCGAAGAAGCTGCCTATGACGATGATGAGGGCCGAGAGGCCCCCGAGCAGTACAGCGGTTTTCAGCCCGTTGTGCCGGCGGTGCACGGTACGCCCTCCAAGTGGTGCAGCAGGGGAACCCTTGCTCGGTGGTGCTCCACTCCCCAGTGGAGCCTCCCGTACTGGTCAACGCGAGGCGAAGGAAGCTAGTTCCCTTGTGCGAGGTGGCCGGGGGCACAGGCAGAAGGGGCGGATCCGGGTGGATCCGCCCCTGGGCCGTACGGGTGGGTGGGCCTGCGTGGGCCTGTGAGGGCCTGCGGCAGCCGGGTCAGCGCTGGACGGGGAGCCCTGCGAGCGCGCGTGCTTCGGCGTCCGGCTCGACGTCGCTGGTGCAGTGGGCGCAGCGGGAGGCGACGGAGGGGATCTCGGCGAAGCAGCGGGGGCAGTCGCGGAGGGCTGCCTTGATGCCGGCCTTCTCCTCCTCCTCCTTGGTCGTGAAGCGGTTCTGGACCTTGGCCATGGGGAGGACGACCAGGAAGTAGAGGACCGCGGCGGTGATGAGGAAGGCGATGGCGGCGCTGACGAAGAGGCCGTAGGGGAACGTCACTCCGTCGACGCTGTAGGACGCCTTGCTGAAGTCTCCGGTGCCGCGGGTGACGAGGCCGATCAGCGGCACGATGAACGCGTTGCTGAAGCCGGTGACCACGGCGGTGAAGGCGGCCCCGACGGCGAGGCCGATGGCCATCGAGACGACGTTCCCGCGGAGGATGAAGTCCTTGAACCCGTTCAGCACCGCTCTGGCTCCTCTGCGCTCTGCTTGCGTGCTTGTCTCGCGCGCTCATGTACGTGACGCGTGCACGCATGACCATGCCCTGTGCGCGGCTCCGCGGGCAAACCGGCCGGAGGCGGTCAGAAGAGGCTGACGGCGGCGAAGCGGAGGACGAGCTGAGGGGCGCCGGACAGCGCGATCCCTGCGACGGCGGTGAGGGCGATCGCCAGCGTGAGCGGGGCCGGGACCCGGTGTTCGCGCGCGGAGGGCTCCTCCTCGGCGGTGGTACCGGGCACAGGGGCCGTGAAGAGTGCGGCGGTCCACCGGAGGTAGTAGTACAGCGCGATCACCACGTTGACGGCCATGACGACGGCGAGCCAGCCGAGCCCGGCGTCGACGGCCGAGGAGAACACCGTGACCTTGGCGAAGAGACCGATGATGCCGGGCGGCAGGCCCGCCAGACAGAGCAGGAAGAAGCCCATGGCGAGCGCGGCCAGGGGCCGGGTGGCGTACAGGCCGCGGTAGTCGCTGAGCCGGTTGCCCGGGCGGCTGCGGGCGACGAGGGCGGCCACCGCGAAGGCCCCCAGGTTCACCACCGCGTACATGAGCGCGTAGGCCACGGTCGAGCCGATCTGGACGTCACTGGAGTACGCGGCGGCGGCGATCGGGACGAGGAGGTAGCCGGCCTGGCCCACTGACGACCATGCGAGGAGCCGTACGGCGCTTCGGGCGCGGGTCGCGGTCTGCCGGAGTGCGGCGAGGTTGCCGACGGTCATGGTGAGCGCGGCGAGGACGGCCAGGGCCGGTCCCCAGACGTCGGCGTACGACGGGAAACCGATCACCGTGACGAGGATGAGACCGGAGAAGCCGACCGCCTTGCCGACGACCGAGAGGTAGGCGGCGATGGGGAGCGGTGCTCCCACGTAGGTGTCGGGGACCCAGAAGTGGAACGGCGCGGCGGCCGTCTTGAAGGCGAAGCCCACGAGGGTGAGGGCGACACCCGCCCCGGCGAGGGTGGAGAACCCGGCCGGTACCTCGTCGAGGCGGGCGGCGATCTCGGTGAGGTGCATGGTGCCGGTGGTCGCGTAGACGAAGCTGACGCCCATGAGCATGACGGCGGTGGCGACGACGGAGGAGAGGAAGAACTTCAGCGCAGCTTCGGAGGACCGGCGGTCGCCGCGCTTGATGCCGACGAGGGCGAACGCGGGGAGCGAGGCGACTTCCAGGGCGACGACGAGCGTGGCGAGGTCCCGGGCCGCGGGCAGCAGTGCGGCACCTGCGGCGGAGGCCAGGAGGAGGAACCAGAATTCGCCCGCGGGGAGCCTGCGGGTGTCGCCGACCGAGAGCAGCGCGGTGAGCAGGGCCCCGCCGAGCACGAGGGCCTGGATGACGAGCGCGAAGTGGTCGGCGGTGTAGCTGCAGGCCTGGGTCGCGCCGGTGAGGCAGAAGGTGGAGCGGTCCCCGGCGCGCAGCGGGACGATCATGGCGAGGGCGGCGACGAGCCCGGCGACGGCCCCGTAGCCGAGGAGCGGCTTGTGCCGTTCGCCGACGAAGAGATCCGCGACGAGGACGAGCAGGGCCACGGACGCCGCGATGACGGGGGGCGCGATCGCGAGCCAGTCGACGGACTGGACGAGGCTTGCGGCCCCGGTTGCGCTGTCGGCTGCCACGGTCACGACTTGCCTCCTGCGAGGAGCTTCTGCACGGCCGGGTCGGTGAGGCCGAGGAGGACGGCGGGCCAGAGTCCGGCGAGGACGGTCAGGGCGGCGAGCGGGGTCCAGGCGGCGAACTCGTGGTGCTGGATGTCGGCGACCGGCTGCGGCTGATCACGGTGCTCGCCCATGCAGACGCGGCGTACGACGATGAGCATGTACGCGGCCGTGAGCAGGGTGCCGAGGGCGCCGATGGCCATGAAGGTGAGGAAGGCGGGGCGGCTGAGCCCTTCGGCGGGGTCGAACGCGCCGAACAGCGTGAGCATCTCGCCCCAGAACCCGGCGAGGCCGGGGAGCCCGAGTGAGGCCACGGCGGCGAACGCGAGGAGGCCGCCGAGCCGGGGGGCGCGGCCGTACAGAGCGGCACCGGTGGCGCCGGAGAGGGTGTCGAGGTCCGCCGTGCCGTAGCGGTCCTTGATGGCTCCGACCAGGAAGAACAGCAGGCCTGTGATGAGGCCGTGGGCGATGTTCGCGAAGAGCGCGCCGTTCACCCCGGTGGGGGTCATCGTCGCGATGCCGAGGAGCACGAAGCCCATGTGGCCCACGGAGGAGTAGGCGATCAGGCGCTTCAGGTCGCCCTTGGCGCCGGGGCGGGCGAGGGCGAGGCAGGCGAGGGATCCGTAGATGATCCCGACCACGGCGAAGGCGGCCAGATACGGCGCGAAGGTCTGCATCCCGTCGGGGGTGACGGGGAGCAGGATGCGGACGAATCCGTACGTACCCATCTTCAGGAGTACGCCGGCGAGGAGGACGGAGCCGACGGTCGGGGCCGCGGTGTGGGCGTCGGGCAGCCAGCTGTGCAGGGGCCACATCGGGGTCTTCACGGCCAGGCCGACACCGACCGCCAATACGGCGATGACCTGCACGGATGTGGTGAGACCGCGGCCGTTGTCAGTAGCGAGTGCCACCATGTCGAAGGTGCCGCTCTTCAGACCGATGAGGAGCAGCCCCAGCAGCATGATCACGGAGCCGAGCAGCGTGTAGAGGATGAACTTCCAGGCGGCGGGCTGCTTCCGGTCGCCGCCCCAGCGGGCGATGAGGAAGTACATCGGGATGAGGACCATCTCGAAGGCCAGGAAGAACAGCAGCAGGTCGAGGACGGCGAAGGTCGCGAGGGTGCCGGACTCGAGGACGAGGACGAGAGCTACCAAGGCCTTCGGGGACGGGCCCGCGGGGGGCTTGAAGTAGCTGTGGAGCGCGCAGAGGAAGGTCAGCAGCGCGGTGAGCACGAGGAGGGGGAGCGAGATGCCGTCGGTGCCGAGGTGGATCCGGACGTCGAGCGCCGGGATCCAGCTGATGTCCGTCGTGGCCTGCATCTTCGACGGGTGGTCGTGGTCGAAGCCGGCGGCCAGGACGAGGGCGGCGAGGAGCACGGCACCGGTGACGGTCACGCCGTGGCGGAGCACGGCCTGGCCGGGGTTCCTGCCCTTGAGCCCGGGCGGGGCGGGCAGCAGCGCGGCGACCGCTCCCAGGAGCGGGGCGACGACGATGAACGCCAGAAGGAACTGCATCACGGATGCGCTGATATCGAGCACGGTTCACGCCCCGGCGTAGACGTTGGCGAAGACGACGGCGGCGATCGCCAGGACAAGGGTTCCGGCGAGGAGCGCGCCGAGGTAGGTCTGCACGTTGCCGGTCTGGCTCCGGCGGATCGCGGTGCCGAGCCCGCGGGCGATGCTGCCCGAGCCGCGTACGTACGTCTCGACGACCTCACGGTCCAGGAAGTGGACGAGCCGTGCTGCGGCCCCCACGGGGCGGACGAACAGCGCCGTGTACAGGGCGTCGAGGTGGAAGCCGGTGACCGCGTGGCGGTGCATCGGCCCCAGGAGGAGCCTGCCGGGATCCGACGGGTCCGGGGCGTCGGCGATGGTGCCGTACACCGCTGTGTGCGAGGCGATCGCCTCGGCCTCCACGAGCGCGGGTTCGCCCCCGGGGTGGGCGGCTACGGCCCCGACCGGGGGACGGTCGGCGAGCGCCGTGGTGTGGCGCCATGCCCCGTAGGTGACGAGTCCGCCGACGAGTCCGACGCCGGTGGAGAGGACGGCGGTCGTGAGGGAGGGGGCGAGGCTGTGTCCGTCGAACCAGTCGACGAGGACGCCGGCGGCGAGCCCGAAGGCGATCGTGGGGACGGCGAGGACCCACAGGACGGAGGTCATCGCCACGGGCTGCCTGCCGTGGTCGGGGGCCTCGGTGCCGCGCCCGCGGAAGGCGAGGAGCCACAGCCGCGTGGCGTAGGCCGCGGTGAGGACCGCGGCGGCGAGCCCGGCGACGAGGATCGTCCAGCCGGCCGCGGCCGGGGCGACGTCACGGTCTCCGAAGGCGGTGTGCTCGGCGGCGACGAGGACGGCTTCCTTGGAGAAGAAGCCGGCGAACGGAGGGATCGCGGCGAGCGCGAGGAGCGCGACGGTCATCGTCCAGTAGGCGTCGGGGATGCGCTTGTTCAGCCCGCTCATGCGGGACATGGCGGCGAGTGAGTTGGTTCCCGCGGCGTGGATGACGACGCCCGCCGCGAGGAAGAGGACGGCCTTGAACGCACCGTGCGACAGGAGGTGGAAGACGGCGGCCCCGCGGTCGCCGACGGCCAGGGCGCCGGACATGTAGCCGAGCTGGCCGATCGTCGAGTAGGCGAGGACACGTTTGATGTCGTCCTGCGCGAGTGCGGCGAGTCCTGAGCCGATCATCGTGACGGCCGCCATCAGGGCGAGGACGACGAGGGCGGCGCCGGAGGCGGCGAAGACGGGGAGGAGCCGGGCCACGAAGTAGATACCGGCGGCGACCATCGTCGCGGCGTGGATGAGCGCGGAGACGGGGGTGGGGCCGGCCATCGCGTCGGGCAGCCAGGTGTGCAGGGGGAACTGCGCGGACTTGCCCGCCACGCCGGCGAGGAGCAGCAGCGCGATGAGGGTGGGGTGGTCGAGTCCGCCGTTGGTGACGGCGGCCAGGATGCCGGTGATGCGGAAGGTGCCGGTGTCCGCGGCGAGCGCGAACAGGCCGATGAGGAAGGGCACGTCGCCGAGCTTGGTGACGAGGAAGGCCTTGAGGGAGGCGGCACGGGCCTCGGAGGTCTCCCAGTAGTGGCCGACGAGGAAGTACGAGCAGATGCCCATGATCTCCCAGCCGACCAGGAGCACCATGAGGTCGCCGGAGTAGACGACGAGCAGCATCGCGGAGGTGAAGAGGGAGACGAGTGCCGCGTACGAGGGGTAGCGGGCATCGTCCTTCAGGTACGCCGTCGAGTAGACCTGTACGCAGGTGGCGACGAGCCCGACGAGGACGGCGACGAGGACGGCGAAGCCGTCGAGGTGCAGGGCCAGGTCGACCGGGACCGAACCGGTGGGGGTCAGCTGGGTCGCGGCGTCGATGGGCCGGCCGCCGCCCTGGCGTGCGGCGACGACGACGGCGAGGACGGCGGCGGCGAGGGTCGGCAGGACGGCGAGAGGACGGACGAAGCCGGGTGCGGTCCGGCCCAGGAGGAGTCCTGCGGCGGCGCCCAGGAAGGGGAGGAGGGGGACCAGGACGGCGAGGGTCGTGGTGGTCACGCGGTGGCCTCTGCCTTCTTTGCTTTCCCTGCAGGAGCAGTGGCCTGGTCCGCGGTGCTGTCCCGCGCGGCGTCGGCGTCGTCGGGGAGCGTTTCGGCGTCGTCGGTCTCCGCGGTGTCGCGGAGACGGTCGATGTCCGAGCTGCCGCGGTTGCGGTAGACGGCCAGGACGATCGCGAGGCCGATGCCGATCTCGGCCGCCGCGATGGCGATCGTGAAGAGGGTGAGGGCCTGGCCGGCGTGGAGTGCGTCGCGGAGCCAGACGTCGAAGGCGACCAGGTTGAGGTTGACGGCGTTGAGCATGAGCTCGACGGACATCAGGACGAGGATCGCGTTGCGGCGGGCGAGCACCCCATAGAGCCCCGTGCAGAAGAGGAGGACGGCGAGGACTGCGGGATAGGCGAGGTGCATCAGCTCATGTCCTCCCGGCTCGCGGCCGACTGTTCCTGCCGGTCCGTACGGTACGTGCGGGCCGTGCGGGCCGTGCGGTCCTCGCGGTCCGTGCGGTCCGTGCGGTCCCGCATGACGTGCCGGTCCTTGCCGCGCGGGCCGCCCTTGCTCCCCTTGGCGCCGACGCCGCCCCCGGGGTCCTTGCCGTCCTTGCCCTCCTTGCGGGACAGGACGATCGCGCCCACGAGGGCGGCGAGCAGCAGGACCGAGAGGGCTTCGAAGGGGAGCACCCAGTGCCGGAAGAGGAACTCGCCGGAGGCCTTGGTGGAGCCCTGGGCCGGGCCCTCCAGATTGATCCAGGTCGTACGGAAGGCGTCCACGACGACCCAGACGAGGGCCGCGGCGGAGGCGACGGCGACACCGAGGGCGAGCCCTCGGTTGCCCGAGTCGGCGTCCGGGGAACGGCCGATGGGAGCTCTGGTGAGCATCAGGCCGAAGAGGAGGAGGACCACGATGGAGCCGACGTAGATCAGCACCTGCACCCATGCGATGAACTCGGCCGTGAGCAGGAGGTACTCCACCGCGATGCCGCCGAGCGCCACCACGAGCCAGAGGGCGGCGTGCACGAGTTGCTTGGTCGTGACGGTGATGAGGGCCGCGCCGAACGTGACGAGCCCAACCAGGACGAAGGCGATCTCGACGCCGGTCGGCGAGAGGAAGCCGGGGTGTCCGGCGGTGGCCGCGAGGGTCACTCCTGCCCCTCCTGTTCCGCCGCCTGGCCCGACTGGGCTTCCTTGCCGGGCTGTGCTCCCTGGGCCTCCCGGGCTTCCTGGGCCACTCGCTCCTCCTGGGCCTGGAGCTTGTCCGCCGTCTTGCGGGCGGCGGCGATCTCCTTGGGCTCCTCGGCTCCGGGGTCCAGCGCGGGCGGCTCGGGCACGGTCCACATCCACTCACGGAGCTTGTCGCGCTCATGGGTGAGCTCGTGGATGTCCGTCTCCGCGTACTCGAACTCGGGCGACCAGAACAGCGCGTCGAAAGGACACACCTCGATGCAGATACCGCAGTACATGCACAGGGCGAAGTCGATCGCGAAACGGTCCAGGACATTGCGGCTGCGCTCGCGACCGCCGGGCGCGGCCGGGGGCACCGTCTCCTTGTGGGAGTCGATGTAGATGCACCAGTCGGGGCACTCACGGGCGCAGAGCATGCAGACCGTGCAGTTCTCCTCGAACAGTCCGATGACGCCCCGGGAGCGGGGCGGCAGTTCGGGCTGTACGTCGGGGTACTGCGCGGTGACCGTGCGCTTCGTCATGGTCCGCAGAGTGACGGCGAGACCCTTGGCCAGGCCTGAGCCGGGGATCGGGGGCACTAGTTGATCGCCACCTTCACGATGCCGGTGAGCGCGATCTGCGCGAGAGCGAGGGGGATGAGCGTGGTCCAGGCGAGCTTCTGCAGCTGGTCCTCGCGCAGGCGGGGGTAGGTGACCCGGAGCCAGATGACGACGAACGCGAGAACACCGGTCTTGAGCAGGGTCCAGACCCAGCCGAGCCCGTCGGCGCCCAGCGGCCCGTGCCATCCGCCCAGGAAGAGGACGGTCGTCAGACCGCACAGGACGACGATTCCGGCGTACTCGGCCAGCAGGAACAGGGCGAAGCGGAGTCCCGTGTACTCGGTGTACGCGCCGAAGATGATCTCCGAGTCCGCGACCGGCATGTCGAAGGGCGGACGCTGGAGTTCGGCGAGCCCCGCCACGAAGAAGACCAGGGCGCCGACGATCTGCCAGGGCAGCCACCACCACTCGAAGGCGTTGAGGATGCCGGGGAGCGACACGGTACCGGCGGCCATGGCCACGGAGGCGGCGGCGAGCAGCATCGGGAGCTCGTAGGCGAGCAGCTGCGCTGCGGTGCGGAGGCCACCGAGGAGGGAGTACTTGTTGGCCGAGGCCCAGCCCGCCATCAGTGAGCCGAGTACGCCGACGCCCATGACGGCCAGTACGAAGAAGATGCCCGCGTCGACCACCTGACCGACCGCCCCCTCGCTGGGGCCGATCGGGATGGCGACGATCACGAGGAGGTACGGGAGCAGGGCGACGGCGGGCGCCAGCTGGAAGATGCGGCGGTCCGCGGCGGCCGGTACGACGTCTTCCTTCTGCGCGAACTTCACCCCGTCCGCCACGAGCTGGGCCCATCCGTGGAACCCGCCCGCGTACATGGGGCCGAGGCGGCCCTGCATGTGGGCCATCACCTTGTGCTCCGCCTGCCCCACGACGAGCGGGACCACCATGAAGACGGCGAAGACGATGGCGAGGCGGAGGGCGACGTCGAGTACGTCGTTCACGCGGTATCGCCTCCGGCGGGACGGTCGGGACCGGCGGAGCGGTCGGTTCGGGACGCGGGATCGGCCTCAGGACCGGCACCGCGGTCGGACTCGGCGCCGCGGTCGGGCTCGGGGCCGGAGGTGCCGTCCGAGGCATGGTCCGGGGTGCCGTCCGAGGCATGGTCCGGGGTGCCGTCCGGGCCGTGGTCGGCGTCGCCGTGCGCAGAGGCGTCCGATGCCTCGGGCTCTGAGGGCCGCTCGGGCTCCGACGGCTTTTCAGGTCCCGGTGTCGACGCCGGCTCAGGCGCAGGCGCCGGCTCAGGCTCAGGCCGCTCCGGCGCCGGCTGCGCCTGCGCGTCGTCGAAGGCCGGGCGCGCGTCGTGCCAGGGTGCGTCCGCGCTGCCGGCCGCACCCGTCGCGCGTGCCGCGTCGCCGCCGCCGGACCGCGCGACACCGGCGTCCGGCGTACCGCCCGGAGGCGCGGCCGGGCCGGTGGCCTGGCTGGCAGAACCCTGGGACGCGCTGCGGGCCCGGCGCGGCGGCGCCGCCTGCGGGGACTCCGCCGCGTCCGGCCGCTGCGCCGCCGAGCCCTCGCTCGCGCTGCGGGCCCGGCGCGCCGGGCGGTCGCCCGCCGCACGCGCTCCCCGGGCCGGGCGGGCAGGAGCGGGCGGCAGCTGCCCCTTGAGCGGGCCCCACTCGTTCGGATCGGGCACCCCGGGGGGCAGCATCGTGCGTCGCTTGGGCCCCCCGTGTTCGGACTCGCCCGGTTCCTTCGCACCCGGCCAGGCCTTGGCGACCCGGGCGGCCAGGACGAAGTCCTTGCGCAGCGGGTGGCCCTCGAAGCTCTCGGGCAGCAGCAGGGGGACGAGATGCGGGTGGTCCTCGAAGGCGACGCCGAACATCTCGTACGTCTCGCGCTCGTGCCACGCGGCGCCCGCGTAGACGCCGACGGCGGTGGGCAGCGTGGCCGCGTCGTGCGGGACGGTCGTGCGGAGCAGCAGGCGTCGGACCGTGCCGCCGCCGAGGGCCGCGACATGGGCGCAGACCCGGAAGCCGGTGCCCGGTTCGTCGACGGCGCTCAGCCAGTCGAAGTAGGTGCAGCCCAGCTCGTCGCGGGCCGTTTCGAGGGCGGCTGTCCAGGCGGCGGCGGGGACGTCGACGGTCAGCAGGTCGTACGCGTGCGCGGCGGTGGCATCCGCGCCGAAGACCTCGGTGACGGCGTCGGGCAGACGGTCGAAGGTGTCCGAGGCGGTCATGTCCGCTCCTCCCCCGGTGTCTTCGGGGGTGCGACGAGACCGCTGCGTAGGGCGTCGGCGGAGGGGCGGGCCGTGTCCTTCGTGGCGTACCGCTCGGCGAGCGATTCGCGGGCGATCTTCTCCTGGAGCTTGAGGATGCCCTGGAGGAGCGCCTCGGGCCGGGGCGGGCAGCCGGGTACGTACACGTCGACGGGGATGATCTGGTCGACGCCCTTCGTCACGGAGTACGAATCCCAGTACGGCCCGCCGCAGTTGGAGCAGGCGCCGAAGGAGATGACGTACTTCGGCTCGGGCATCTGCTCGTAGAGCCGCTTCACGGCCGGGGCCATCTTGTCCGTCACCGTGCCGGACACGACCATCAGGTCGGCCTGCCGGGGGCCGGGCGCGAACGGGATGACGCCGAGCCGGATGAAGTCGTGGCGCGCCATGGAGGCGGCGATGAACTCGATGGCGCAGCAGGCGAGCCCGAAGTTGAAGACCCAGAGGCTGTAACGGCGGCCCCAGTTGAGGACCACCTTCATCGGTTCGGGCGCGAGCCTGGACAGCACGCCGAGCCTCTTCGGCTCGGGCAGTGGTGCCGGGTCGGGAAGCGACACGGGAGGTTCGGGGTTCGGCCGGCTCGTCACGCCCATTCGAGAACGCCCTTCTTCCATGCGTAGAGCAGTCCCACGGCCAGGAAACCGAGGAAGATGAACATCTCCACCAGTGTCGTCGCCCCGTATCCGGGGGCCGCGAACACCGTCGCCCACGGGAACAGGAAGATCGAGTCGACGGCGAAGATCACGTACAGGAAGGCGTACACGTAATAGCGAACCTGGGTGTGGGCCCAGCCCTCCCCCACGGGGTCCACGCCGCACTCGTACGTGAGGAGTTTCTCCGGCGTCGGGACCACGGGCCTCAGCAGCCGGCCGGCCCCGAAGGCGACGGCGACGAACAGCACGCCCACCACGGCGAGCAGTCCGACCACTGAGTAGCTCTGGAAGTAGTCCGACGCGAGAACGGTCGGTCCCGGCACGTCCGCCACGTCCGTCCCTCGCTCCCTCAACCTGTTCGACGGTCTGTACGCACGGGAGTCTAGGCCCTGTTAAAGAGAGGGTAAGCAGCCCCGTCGCACAACGGGTGGGGCCGGAGGTGACACGGGAGGTGGGGTTATCCCTACTCGGCCTCACCCACGAACCCCATGGCGTGGGCGCGCCCGGCCCGGCACGCTGGTCGTATGACCATGAGCCCCTCCCCGCCGGACAACGACCGGCCGCCGCCCGCACGCATCGCCTTCGACCGGTGGACGTGGAAGGAGATCGCGTATCTCCTGGCCAATCTGCCGGTGGCGATCGCCGGGTTCGTGTACACGGTGTTCCTCGTCGGCGTGGGCGCCGGGCTCTCCGTCACCGTGATCGGACTGCCGTTGCTCGCGCTGGGACTTCAGGGCGCGCGCGGTCTCGGGCGGGTCGAGCGCGGCCGGGCGCGGAGCATGCTCGGGGTACGGATCGAGGAGCCGAGCCCGATGGCGCGGAGCCGTCGGGGCCAGGGCTTCTTCACCTGGCTGTGGGCGGGGCTGAAGGACCCGGTGGGCTGGCGGACGTTGCTGTATTCGTTCATCCGGCTGCCGTGGGGCGTGGCGACGTTCGCCGTGACGCTGGTGAGCCTGTTCGTCCTCTGGCCCGTGCTCCCCTACCTGGCGCGTGGGCTGACGAACGCGGACCGGGCGATGGCGCGGGCGCTGCTGTCGCCCTCCGACGAGCTGGAGCGTCCGCGACCTCGCCCGCGGCATCCACCCCGCCGTCCTCACCGACCGCGGCCTCGACGCCGCGCTCTCCGCCATCGCCTCCCGCTGCACCGTCCCCGTGACCGTGTCGGTGGCCCTGCCGGGCCGGCCCGCCGCCGCCATCGAGGGCATCGCGTACTTCACGGTCTCCGAGCTCCTCCAGAACGTCAGCAAGCACAGCCGTGCGAGGGCGGCTTCGGTCGACGTGTGGCGGTCGGGCGACCGGCTGATGCTCCAGGTCCGGGACGACGGGACGGGCGGCGCCCGGCTCGACGGCGGTACGGGCATGGCGGGGCTGGCGGAGCGGCTGGGCGCGGTCGACGGGCAGTTCGTCCTGGACTCCCCCGAAGGCGGCCCGACCACGGTCACCGCGGAGCTGCCCTGGCGCGACCGCGCGGACACCGAGGCGGAGCGGGTCGGTGCGGCGTGACCGGGTCCTCGGGCGGGGCGGCCTCCTCGTGGCTGCTCGCCGCGGGCCTCGGGCGGGGCGGCCTCCTCGTGGCTGCTCGCCGCGGGCCTCGGGCAGGGCGGCCACCTCGTGGCTGCTCGCCGCGGGCCTCGCGCCGCGCGACGCCGCGTCGGTGAGGGAGCGGCCGTCGGGCGGGACCGCACTTCCGTGGTGGGGAAAACCCCCCGCCGGATACGGAGACCGTCCTCATGGTGCCGCGGCTCCCGGCACAGCAGTCTTGGGGTACCAGCCGCTGTACCGGCTCGCGGGACGCACCCGCTCGGACACATTCGCGGGACGCACCCGCTCGGAGAACCCGCGGGACTCACCCGCTCGGAAGAAACGGACGGACGCCACTGATGGCCACGGCATACGGACCGGACACGCGGGACCACCTGAGGCCCGGCACCGGGTCGGGGGGCTACCCCCCGGCGAAGCACTTCCTCCCCGCGGCGCTGCGCGCGCCGTTCGAGGCGCGTACGTGGCGTGAGCTGGGCTACCTGCTCCTGAGCCTGCCCATCAGCGTGGTTCTGTTCAGCTTCGCGGTCACCATGGTGTCGCTGGGGCTGGGCATGCTGATCACCTTCCTCGGCATTCCGGTACTCGCCGCCGGCCTGGCCATGTGCCGCGGTTTCGGGGCCGTGGAGCGGGGCCGGGCGCGCGGGCTGCTGCGGCTCGACGTCGCGGACCCCGCGCCGGTGCGCGGGAAGGGTGGCCTGATGTCCTGGGTCGGCGCGGTCCTGAAGAGCGGGGTGTCCTGGCGGCATCTGCTCTACGCGGTGCTGCACATGCCGTGGGCGACGTTCGCGTTCACCGTCGCGGTGACGTTCTGGGCCTACGGCTGGGCAGCGTTCACCTATCCGCTGTGGCGCTGGGTCTTCCCGGCGTACGTGGGTGTGGACGGCATCCAGCTGTACGGCGACAGCACGCACCAGGTCTACCTCGACTCCACCTTCGAGGTCGCGGTCACCAGCGGGCTCGGCCTGGCTCTCGTCCTGGTCACCCCGTGGATCATCCGTGGTCTGGTGTCCGTGGACCGGGTGATGGTCCTGGGTCTGCTCGGCCCTTCCCGGCTGGCCACCAGGGTTCCGCGACCTCGCCCGCGGCATCCACCCCGCCGTCCTCACCGACCGCGGCCTCGACGCCGCGCTCTCCGCCATCGCCTCCCGCTGCACCGTCCCCGTGAAGGTCGTGGTGGACCTGGAGTCACGGCCCGCGCAGGCCATCGAGGGCATCGCGTACTTCACGGTCTCCGAGCTCCTCCAGAACGTCAGCAAGCACGCCCGCGCCACCCGTGCCTCGGTCGACGTGTGGCGGGCGGAGGACCGGCTCATGCTCCAGGTCACCGACGACGGGCGCGGTGGGGCCGGTGTGGCGGGGGGGAGCGGTCTCGCCGGCCTGACGGAGCGGCTGGACGCGGTCGACGGCATCCTCGTCGTCGACTCCCCCGCCGGCGGACCGACGACGGTCACGGCCGAGCTGCCCTGGCGGGGCTGAGACTCCGGCTCCGTACAGGATCCACGTCCGCAGTGCCCCGGCCGCCGTCACGGCGGCCGGGGCACCGTCGCGCGTCCGGTGGCACCGGAACCGCTGGTGTGGGGCCCATGGCGGTGCCGATGCTGGAATGCTGGACACACAGAGCGGCGCGCGACAGCGGCGTACACACGGAACACCGACAGTGGGGGACACAACGTCGTGGAGGAAAGAGTGCGGGTCGTCATCGCCGAGGACTCGGTGCTGCTCCGGGAGGGGCTCACCCGGCTGCTGACCGATCTCGGGCATGACGTCGTCGCGGGGGTGGGGGACGCCGAGGCGCTGATCAAGACCGTGCACGACCTCGCGGGGCAGGACGCGCTGCCGGACGTGGTGGTCGCCGACGTGCGGATGCCACCGACCCACACCGATGAGGGCGTGCGGGCGGCGGTACGGCTGCGCAAGGACTATCCGGACATCGGGGTGCTGGTGCTCTCGCAGTACGTCGAGGAGCAGTACGCCACCGAACTGCTGGCCGGCAGCAGCCGCGGGGTGGGCTATCTGCTGAAGGACCGCGTCGCCGAGGTCCGGGAGTTCGTGGACGCCGTGGTGCGGGTGGCACGGGGCGGGACCGCCCTGGACCCCGAGGTGGTGGCACAGCTGCTGGGCCGGAGCCGCAAGCAGGACGTGCTGGCGGGCCTCACGCCGCGCGAGCGGGAGGTGCTCGGTCTCATGGCCGAGGGACGTACGAATTCAGCCGTCGCCCGGCAGCTGGTGGTCAGCGACGGAGCCGTGGAGAAGCACGTCAGCAACATCTTCCTGAAACTCGGCCTGTCACCCAGTGACGGGGATCACCGCCGCGTTCTCGCCGTTCTCACTTATCTGAACTCGTGACAACGCGATGATCTACCCAATGCCTGGATGATCCACCCGCCGTCAGGCGAAACCCCAGGCCCGGGACGAAAGGATGAGCATGAGGGGGTTCATCCAGTGATCGAGGGGTCCGGACAATATGGCAAAGCGTGACGCATTCACGTCCTGAAACGCGTCCACCATATGACCGGTCCGAGGAAGGCGACCCTTACAGAAGTAGGGTGGGGCCTGGACCGCCGGCGGGCCGGCCGGTCCCGAGCCGCCGCCCCGAGGGAGGTCCAGTTCAGTGACCAGCCAGGTCAGTAGCCCAGCCGGAAAGTCCGATGAGGCCAGCGAGGCTGTCGTCGGGGAACAGCGCGCCCCGCAGCTCGTCCGTTCGGGGGCCGCCGAGAAGGAAATCCGCCGTCTGGACCGGGTGATCATCCGTTTCGCGGGTGACTCGGGTGACGGCATGCAGTTGACGGGTGACCGGTTCACGTCGGAGACGGCGTCGTTCGGCAACGACCTGTCGACCCTGCCCAACTTCCCGGCCGAGATCCGGGCGCCTGCCGGCACGCTGCCGGGGGTGTCGTCGTTCCAGCTGCATTTCGCGGACCACGACATCCTGACACCGGGCGACGCACCCAATGTTCTGGTGGCGATGAATCCCGCCGCCCTGAAGGCGAATATCGCCGATGTGCCGCGCGGCGCGGACATCATTGTGAACACGGATGAGTTCACCAAGCGGCCGATGGCGAAAGTCGGTTACGCCGAATCTCCTCTGGAGGACGGCTCGCTCGAGGCGTACAACGTGCATCCGGTGCCGTTGACGACCTTGACGATCGAGGCTTTGAAGGAGTTCGGGCTTTCCCGCAAGGAGGCCGAGCGGTCGAAGAATATGTTCGCGCTCGGACTGTTGTCCTGGATGTACAACCGTCCGACCGAGGGGACGGAGACATTCCTCCGGTCGAAGTTCGCCAAGAAGCCGGCCATCGCCGAGGCGAATGTGGCGGCGTTCCGCGCGGGCTGGAATTTCGGTGAGACGACAGAGGATTTCGCGGTCTCGTACGAGGTCGCGCCCGCGTCCCAGGCTTTCCCGACGGGAACGTACCGCAATATCTCGGGAAACCTGGCCCTGTCGTACGGGCTGATCGCGGCGGGCCGCCAGGCTGATCTGCCGGTCTATCTGGGTTCGTATCCGATCACTCCGGCGTCCGACATCCTGCACGAGCTCAGCAAGCACAAGAACTTCGGCGTACGGACGTTCCAGGCGGAGGACGAGATCGCCGGGATCGGGGCGGCGCTGGGTGCGTCGTTCGGCGGGTCGCTGGGCGTGACCACCACCTCGGGCCCGGGTGTGGCGCTGAAGTCGGAGACGATCGGCCTGGCGGTGTCGCTGGAGCTGCCGCTGCTGATCATCGACATCCAGCGCGGCGGGCCGTCCACCGGGCTGCCGACCAAGACGGAGCAGGCCGACCTGCTCCAGGCCATGTACGGGCGCAACGGTGAGGCGCCGGTGCCGATCGTGGCGCCGAAGACGCCGGCGGACTGCTTCGACGCGGCACTGGAGGCCGCCCGGATCGCGCTGACCTACCGGACTCCGGTCTTCCTTCTCTCGGACGGCTACCTCGCGAACGGCTCCGAGCCGTGGCGGATCCCCGAGACCGACAGCCTGCCGGACCTGCGGACACGGTTCGCGACCGGGCCGAACCACGAACTCGCGGACGGCACCGAGGTCTTCTGGCCGTACAAGCGGGATCCGGAGACGCTGGCCCGCCCCTGGGCCGTACCGGGGACCCCGGGGCTCGAGCACCGGATCGGCGGGATCGAGAAGCAGGACGGGTCGGGGAACATCTCCTACGATCCGGCCAACCACGACTTCATGGTCCGCACCCGTCAGGCGAAGGTCGACGGCATCCAGGTCCCGGACCTGGAGGTCGACGACCCGGCCGGTGCGACGACCCTGGTCCTGGGCTGGGGTTCGACGTACGGGCCGATCACGGCGGCGGTGCGGCGGCTCCGCGCGGCCGGCGAGACCATCGCCCAGGCCCATCTGCGTCACCTCAACCCGTTCCCGCGGAATCTCGGTGAGGTGCTGAGGCGTTACGACAAGGTCGTGGTCCCGGAGATGAACCTCGGTCAGCTCGCCCTGCTGCTGAGGGCCAAGTACCTCGTGGACGCGCAGAGTTACAACCAGGTCAACGGAATGCCCTTCAAGGCCGAGCAGCTCGCCACAGCCCTCAAGGAGGCCAACGGTGCCTGAAGCCAACGCCAACGAACTCCTCCAGCTGGTGCCCAAGGCCGAGGGCAAGCAGTCCATGAAGGACTTCAAGTCCGACCAGGAGGTGCGCTGGTGCCCGGGCTGCGGTGACTACGCGGTCCTCGCGGCCGTACAGGGCTTCATGCCCGAACTGGGGCTGGCCAAGGAGAACATCACCTTCGTCTCCGGCATCGGCTGCTCGTCCCGCTTCCCGTACTACATGAACACCTACGGGATGCACTCCATCCACGGCCGCGCCCCCTCCATCGCGACGGGCTTGGCCACCTCCCGCCGCGACCTGTCCGTCTGGGTCGTCACCGGTGACGGCGACGCGCTGTCCATCGGCGGGAACCACCTCATCCACGCCCTGCGCCGCAACGTGAACCTCAAGATCCTGCTGTTCAACAACCGGATCTACGGGCTCACCAAGGGGCAGTACAGCCCCACGTCCGAGGTCGGCAAGATCACCAAGTCGACGCCGATGGGGTCGCTCGACGCCCCCTTCAACCCGGTCTCCCTCGCTCTGGGCGCGGAGGCCTCCTTCGTCGCCCGCACCGTCGACTCCGACCGGAAGCACCTCACGAGCGTGCTGCGCGCGGCCGCCGACCACCCCGGCACCGCACTGGTGGAGATCTACCAGAACTGCAACATCTTCAACGACGGCGCCTTCGAGGTGCTCAAGGACAAGGAGAGGGCCGAGGAGGCGGTGATCCGCCTCGAACACGGCAAGCCGATCCGCTTCGGCTCCGAAGGCTCCAAGGGCGTCGTCCGCGATCCCCTCACCGGTGATCTGGGTGTCGTCACCGTCACCGAGGAGAACCAGTCGCAGATCCTCGTCCACGACGCCCACAACCCGAGCCCCACGACGGCGTTCGCGCTGTCCCGGCTGGCGGACGCGGACACCCTGCACCACACGCCGATCGGCGTCCTGCGGAGCGTGGAGCGCCCGGTCTACGACGCCCTCATGTCCGACCAGCTGGATGCCGCGATCGAGCAGCACGGCAAGGGCGACCTGAGCAACCTGCTGGCCGGCAACGACACGTGGACCGTGGTCGGCTGATCCGCCTCAGCCCTGTCCCACGAGGCCCGGAGCCGGCCGGCTCCGGGCCTCGTCGTATGCCGCGCGGGCCGACTCGACCTCGTCCAGCTGCCGCTCGGACCACCGGGCCAGCGCCCAGACCTGGTCGGCGGCCTCCCTGCCGAGCGGGGTGAGCGAGTAGTCCACCCGCGGCGGAATCACCGGCTTGGCGTCCCGGTGCACGAAGCCGTCGCGTTCCAGCGTCTGCAGGGTCTGGGCCAGCATCTTCTCGCTGACGCCGCCCACGGTGCGGCGCAGCTCGCTGAAGCGGTACGAACGCTCCAGCAGTGCCGCCAGCACCAGCACCCCCCAGCGGCTGGTGACGTGCTCCAGCACCAGCCGGGAGGGGCACATCGGCTGGTTGACGTCCGGAGTTCTGATCCCGCTTACGCTCATGCCAGTACCTTACTTCAAAGTGGGTACTTTCGTTAGGAAAGCGCACCTCCTACAGTGAGTGCGAAGACCCGTCCAGGATCAGCGCACAGGAGGAAACCCATGAGCATCGTCGTCACCGGAGCAACCGGCGAACTCGGCCGTCTCGTCGTCGAGCGGCTGCTCGCCACGGTCCCGGCGGAGTCGGTCGCCGCCGTCGTCCGCGACAAGGAGAAGGCCGCCCCGCTCGCCGCCCGGGGCGTCGAGCTCCGCATCGCCGACTACGACCGCCCCGAAACCCTCACCGGCGCCTTCCGGGCCGGTGACCGCGTGCTGCTGATCTCGGCCAACGAGGTCGGCAGGCGCGTTCCGCAGCACAGCGCTCTGATCGACGCCGCGAAGGCGGCGGGTGTCGCGCAGCTCGCGTACACCGGCGTACTGGGCGGCCCCGACGCGGACTTCCGGCTGGCCGACGAGCACAAGGTCACCGAACAGCTGATCCTCGACTCCGGGCTCCCCCACACCTTCCTGCGCAACGGCTGGTACACCGAGAACTACACCGCGAACCTGGCCCCGGTCCTGGAGCACGGCGCGGTCGTCGCCAACGCGGGCGACGGACGAGTCGCCTCCGCCACGCGGGCCGACTACGCGGACGCCGCCGCCGCCGTACTGACCGGCGAGGGGCACCTCGGCGCGGTGTACGAGCTGAGCGGCGACGTGGCCTGGTCCCTGGCCGAGTACGCGGCCGTGGTCGCCGCCGCGACCGGCAAGGAGATCGCCTACAGGAACGTTCCCGCATCGGTGCACCAGGAGATCCTGGTCGGAGCCGGGGTACCCGGCCCCTTCGCCGCGATCCTCGTCGACGTGGACGAGGCCATCGCGCGGGGCCTCCTCGCCGGGACGAGCGGGGACCTGGCCCGCCTGATCGGCCGGCCGACCACCCCCCTGGCCGAGACGGTCGCCGCGGCGGTCGCCACCGTCTGAACAGGCCCCTCGGCGCCTGTCACGAGCGTTTCCGTGAGACGGCAATGACAGAGGGCTCTTCCGGCGTTACCGTCGTCCAGTCGGCCGACAGCCGACCGGAGTGCCGGGAGGGCCCGTGAAGGGGAAGAACGAACAGCGGGCAGGCCTGCTGTACGGAATCGGCGCGTACGGGATGTGGGGCCTCGTGCCCCTCTTCTGGCCGCTGCTGGAGCCGTCGGGAGCGGTGGAGATCCTCGCTCACCGGATGGTGTGGTCGCTGGGCGTCGTGGGCATCGCCCTGCTGTTCCTGCGCCGCTGGGCGTGGATCGGTGAGCTGATACGGCAGCCCCGGCGGCTGGGGCTGATCGCGATCGCCGCGACCGTCATCTCCGTCAACTGGGGCCTCTACATCTGGTCCGTCAACAACGGCCACGTCGTCGAGGCGTCCCTCGGCTACTTCATCAATCCACTGGTCACGATCGCCATGGGCGTCCTACTGCTCGGTGAGCGGCTGAGGCCGGTGCAGTGGACCGCGGTGGCGACCGGCTTCGCCGCGGTGCTCGTGCTGGCCATCGGTTACGGCCAGCCTCCGTGGGTCTCGCTGGTGCTGGCGTTCTCGTTCGCGACGTACGGCCTGGTGAAGAAGAAGGTCAACATGGGCGGCCTGGAGTCCCTGGCCGCCGAGACCGCCGTGCTGTTCGTGCCCGCGCTCGGCTTCCTGCTGTGGCTCGGGGCGAGCGGCGACGCGACGTTCCTGGCCGGGGGCGCGGGGCACGGTTTCCTCCTCGCCGCGACCGGGCTCGTCACCGCGATCCCGCTCGTCTGCTTCGGTGCCGCGGCGATCCGGGTGCCGCTGTCCGTCCTGGGCCTGCTGCAGTATCTGGCGCCCGTGTTCCAGTTCGCGCTGGGCATCCTCTACTTCCACGAGGCGATGCCGCCCGAGCGGTGGGCCGGCTTCGCGCTTGTCTGGGTGGCACTGATGCTCCTGACCTGGGACGCACTGCGCACGGCACGGCGCACGAGGGCGGAGGCGCTGCGCCTGGCCGTGCGGGCGGCAGAGGCCACGGCACCCATCGGGACGGCTTGCGTCTCCGCCCCGGACGCGGAAGCCCCGGCCACGAAGTAGTCACCGGCGCTGCGCGGCGCGGCGGTACCTGGAGGTGCTGGACGGGGTGCGGGAGCCGGATCCGATGCGTGGGGCAGGCATGGTGGACGGCGCTCGTAAAGGCTGATTGAGTGCCCCGATGGGGACGATCCTGAAGGACATGAGGCACGTTCAGTGGCATGAGCTGCGCCATGCCCAGGGCTCCGCCTCCCAGGTCCCCGGGATGCTGTCGCGGATCGCCTGGGGCGACAGCGAGTCGGCCGACGACGCGCTGAGCGATCTGGGGCGGTGGATAGGCGCCATGGCCGTGTTCGACGCGACGGCCGCCACGGTGCCGTTCCTGTGGGAGCTCGCCGCCATGGACACCGTGAAGGACCGCGCCGGGGTGCTCGGCCTGCTGGGAACGATCCTCGCCCGCGGTCATGCGCACCACCCGGAGTGGACCAGGGACGCACATCTGGCCGTCCTCGCGGGCCGGGCCACGGCCGAGCGGCTGGCGGCGGACGGCGATCCGGAGGTGAGCGCGGCGGCCGGGGAGCTGCTGACGGCCTGCGGCGGGCACGTCTGCGTCACCTGCCCGGCCCGCTGAGGTCCGGCACTCCGGTCGGCGTCATGGCCGCCCCCAGCGGGGGCACGGCCGCCGAGGCGTTCACCACGTCCGGGTCGCCGCCGGCGAGCTCGTCACCACGCGCCCGGGCCGCCGTCATCCGCCAGAGCGCGCCCCCGCAGCGACGGGCGCGGTCCAGATCCGTCTCGGCGACGACGAGCCGCAGCCCGTGCGGGAGCCGGCTCTCCCCCCACCGCACCAGAACTCCCGCCCGCGCGGCGTACGGAGAAACAGCCCGGGTTCCGGCGTGCCCGTTGCCCCACCATTCATGTAACCAGTACAAACGGTTTGCATGACACTGCACTGGAAGGTCGTCATCGACGCCACCGAACCGCACGCCCAGGCCGACTTCTGGGCCGAGACCCTCGGCTATCTCGTCGAGGACAACAGCGCCCTGATCGAGGAGCTGCTCGGCGCCGGGGCGGTGCCCGAGACCGCCACGGTCGAACCGCACGGGCGACGCGCCTGGCGCGATCTCGCCGCGGTGCGTCATCCGGACGATCCGTACGAGGAGAAGAGCGGGACGGGGCTCGGGCGCCGGCTCCTCTTCCAGCGCGTACCGGAGCCCAAGACGGTGAAGAACCGCCTCCACCTGGACGTCCACACGGCCCCCGGGCAGCGCGACACCGAGGTGGAACGGCTGGTGGGGCTCGGCGCGAGCGTGCTGCGGGTCGTCGAGCAACCCTCCGGGTCGTGGCAGGTGCTCCTCGACCCGGAGGGCAACGAGTTCTGCGTCCACTGACGGAGCCGACCGTCCGCGCAGGTCAGCGGCGTACGAGGAGAGGGCGATCTCTCTAGGCTAACCCCATGTTCACGCCACCCGCCTCTTACACCCTTGTCGCCACCGACCTGGACGGCACGCTGCTGCGCCCGGACGACACCGTGAGCGCCCGCTCCCGCGCGGCGCTCACCCGTGCCGCCTCGGCCGGCGCGCAGCACCTGATCGTCACCGGCCGGCCGGTGCCCGGCATACGCGCCCTGCTCGCGGACCTCGGCTACACCGGCCTCGCGGTCTGCGGTCAGGGCGCACAGGTGTACGACGCCGGCTCGGCCCGCATGCTGAGCTCGGTGACGCTGGACCGGGAACTGGCCGACACCGCGCTGGGCAAGATCGAGGCCGAGGTGGGGCAGGTGTTCGCCGCGGTGGACCAGGACGGCGCCGCCGGCCGGACCCTGATCGAACCGGGCTACCGCATGCCGCACCCCTCCCTCCCCGCGCAGCGGGCCGGGCGCCGCGCGGACCTGTGGGCGGCGCCGGTCATCAAGGTGCTGATACGCCACCCGGAGCTGACGGACGACCAGCTGGCAGCGGCCGCCCGTGGGGCGGTGGGCGATCTGGCGTCCGTCTCGATGGCGGGCCCCGGAACGGTGGAGCTGGCACCCTACGGAGTGGACAAGGGCACCGGGATCTCCCTGGCCGCCGGGCTGCTGGGCCGCGACCTCGCCGGTGCGGTGGCGTTCGGCGACATGCCCAACGACCTGCCGATGTTCCGCCTCACGGGCCACCGGGTGGCCATGGCCGACGCGCACGCGGAGCTGCGGGCCGCGGCCGACGAGATCACACTCTCGAACACCCGGGACGGTGTGGCGGTGGTCCTCGAGCGGCTCTTCGCCTGAGAACACACGGCTGCCCGAGTGCACGGGATTGGGAGAACACTCCCCCCAACTCCATGCACATGCATATGATGCGTACGCCGGTAAAAGTCGTACGCATTCATTTGGGGGCACTCCATGGCCACACGCGGTTTCCTCTTCCTCCTCGGCAGCAGCCGTGCCGACGGCAACACCGAGACGCTCGCCCGGCTCGCGGCCGAACAGCTTCCGGCCGGCACGGAACAGCGGTGGCTGGACCTGCGGGAGCTCCCGCTGCCCGACTTCGAGGACCGGCGGCACACGGACGGCCACACCGCCCCCACGGGGCATGCCGCGACCCTGCTGGAAGCGACGCTCGCCGCCACCGACGTGGTCGTCGCCTCACCGCTGTACTGGTACGCGGTCTCCACCTCCGCCAAGCGGTACCTGGACCACTGGTCGGGCTGGCTGGAGACGCCCGGGACCGACTTCCAGCGGCGGATGGCCGGAAAGACCCTGTGGGGTGTCACCGCGCTCGCGGACGCCGACCCGGCGGTCGCCGAGCCCCTCGTCGGAACCCTGCGGAATTCGGCGCGCTACCTGGGGATGCGGTGGGGCGGGGTACTTCTGGGCAACGGCAGCAAGCCCGGCGACGTGCTGTCCGACACCGGCGCCACGGCCAGGGCGAAGGAGTTCTTCAGCTGACGCGCCCCGCGGCGGGGGCGTCGCCCGGCACCGCGCCGCCACCCCCGGCGGGGGGCCCGCCCGGTGCCGCGCCGCCGCCCCCGGCGGGGGTGCCGCTCCCGCCGGCCGTCGGAGCGCTGTCGTCGCCGGCGGCCAGGGACCGCAGGACATGGGACACCAGCGCGGCGACCGTGGCCTCGTCCTGGGCCGGCTTCCGCAGCACATGGCGGTAGTAGACGGGGCCGTAGAGCAGCTCCACCGCGAGCGGCAGGTCGGCGCCCGCCGGGATCTGCCCCTGCTCCTGGGCGCGCCGCAGGCGTCCGACGGCGGCCGCGACGCGGGGCTGGACCAGCTGTTCGAGTACGGCACGCGCGAGGTCGTCGTCGTGATGCATCTCCGACAGGATCCCCGCGTAGGCCGGACCGTAGGGCGGCGTGGAGACCAGCCTCACCGCGCCGTTGATGTGCGAGCGCAGATCGGCTGCCACGTCACCGGTGTCGACGAACGGGGTCGAGCCGACGAACACCTCGGCGAACGCCTCCAGCATCACCGCGCCCTTCGACGGCCACCACCGGTAGATCGTCTTCTTGCTCACGCCGGCGCGAGCCGCGATCGCCTCGACGGTGACCCGGCCGTACCCCTTCTCCGTACAGAGCTCCAGGGCGGCGTCCAGCGTCGCCCGTCGTGACCTCTCGCTGCGGCGCAGGGAACTCGGCGATGTGATCATTCGGTGAGCATAGGGGGATTCCGCCCACCGCTTATTGACAGGTCGTCGCCAAAAGTCGAACAATGACGAGGCTGGAAACGGAACGTACCGTGTCGTGACGTTCCGTGCAGCGCACCGTTCGTGCCGTTCGTGCCGCGACGAGCCGATCGGGGGACGGCTCGACCGGCCGACGGTACGGACGGTCCTTGCCCGGGCCCCTCAGACGCTGATGTCCTTCGTCGTGAAGCGCGCCCAGGCCGCGGAGCCGAACACCGCCGCGTACACCGCCTGCAGGCCCAGGTTCCTGACCATCTCGTCCCAGTAGACCGGGTCACGCAGCAGGTCCGTGAAGGACAGCCAGTAGTGCGGGAAGAGATACGGATGGATCCCGTCGAGCTGCGGCATGGTGTCCAGGATCTGCGCGGTGATCAGCACCCCGACCGTGGCGGCCATCGCCGCGATCCCGCTGTCGGTGAGCGTCGAGATGAAGAGTCCCAGTGCCGCGAAGCCGACGAGGGACACCGCCACGGCGACCGCGATCAGTCCGGCCCGCAGAAGTCCTTCACCGAAGCCGATCCGGGTCCCCGAGATCGTCGTGACCTCCCCGACGGGGAAGAGCAGGGCCCCGGCCGCGAGCGCCGATACCGCCACGACCAGGGTGGCGACCAGGCAGAAGACCAGCACCGACGCGTACTTCGCGAGCAGCAACCGGGTGCGGCCCGCCGGCGCGACCAGCAGGTAGCGCAGGGTGCCGCCGCTCGCCTCGCCCGCGACGGAGTCCCCCGCGATGACGCCGACGGCCATCGGGAGGAAGACGGGAAGCGTCGCGGAGAGCGCCGCGAAGACCAGGAACAGCCCGTTGTTGGTGACCTGGGAGAGGAAGGCGGGGCCGCCTCCGCCGCCACCCGGCCCGCCCTCCGAGCCGTCACCCGTCTCGATGCGGACGGCGATCCCGATGAGGACGGGCACGGCCGCCAGCACACCGAGCAGGGCCACGGTGCGCCACCGGCGGAATGTGGTGGTCAGCTCGGAGCGGAGGATCCCCAGGGCCCACAGCCGGCGGGGTGCGCGGACGGCGGGGCCCGCCGTGAGTTCAGCCTGTGACATCGAATCCCTCTCCGGTGAGTGCGACGAAGGCGTCCTCCAGCGAGGCCCGTTCGACGCCGAAGGCGCGTACGCGGACTCCACCGCGCACCAGGGCGGCGTTGAGGTCCGCGAGTTCCACCTCGCCCGGCGGTGCCTCGGCGCTCACCCGGTCCCCGTCGGTCACCAGGCCGGTCGCCCCGTGTGCGGCGAGGACGCGGGCCGCTTCACCGGGGTCGGGGGTGGTCACGGTCAGCCGGCCACGGGCGCCCGCGGCGAGCGCGGAGACCGGGCCCTGGACGACGAGCCGGCCGCGGGCCATCACCGCCGCGTGGGTACAGACCTGTTCGATCTCGTCGAGCAGGTGGGAGGAGAGGAAGACGGTGGTGCCCTCGGCCGCCAGCTCCCGTACGAGCGAGCGGATCTCGCGCATGCCCTGCGGGTCGAGGCCGTTGGTCGGTTCGTCCAGCACGAGCAGGCTGCGCGGCTGGAGAAGCGCTGCGGCGAGCCCGAGGCGCTGCTTCATCCCGAGTGAGTACGCCTTGGCCTTCTTGCCGGCCGCGCCGGCGAGCCCGACCCGGTCCAGGGCGCTCTCCACCCGAGCGCGCCGGGTGCGCGGATCAGCCGTCGGATCGGCGGAGTCGAAGCGCACGAGATTGGCACGGCCTGTCAGGAACCCGTACAGCGCGGGCCCCTCGATGAGCGCGCCGACCTGCGGGAGCACCGTGCGGGCGGCGGTCGGCACGGGGCGGCCCAGGACGTGTGCGGTGCCGGAGGTCGGGGCGATGAGCCCCATCAGCATCCGGATCGTGGTGGTCTTGCCGGAGCCGTTGGGCCCCAGGAAGCCGAAGACGCTTCCGGCGGGGACGGCGAGGTCGAGCCCGTCGACGGCCAGCTGCCCGCCCCGGTAGCGCTTGGTGAGCCCGCGGGTCTCGATCACGGTGCCGGGCCCCGGCCCCGTCTCCCGCTCCGCCGTCGCGGCCACTGTGTCGGTCATGCGCACTCCCGGTCCCGTCCCGCCGTGTCCGGCGCCCGCGTCGTCCGGCGCCCGCGTCCTGCCGCCTGTGTCCGCCCCGCCACGCCATCAGCCCTCGCACGGGCCGCCCTGGCACGCCCGCCGCAGCATCAGCCCCGCACGGGCCGCCCTGTCGCACGAACCGCCCCGCCGTACGGAGCGTACGACGGGGCGGGGCGTGCGGTGCGTCCTACTTGGCGGTGTCGGCCGCCTTCACCAGCGCGTCCTTCGTGACCGCGCCGACGTAGACCTTGCCGTCGTCCGTCAGCAGCGCGTTGACCAGGCGCGTCTTGAAGACCGTGCCCGAGCCGAAGTCGCCGGTGACCTTGTCGCCCAGCGCTTCCATGAACTGCTGCGCCTGCGCGGGCACGTCGCCGGAGCCCTGGGCCGGCAGCCCCGCGCCGCCCGGGACCTCGATCTCGGCGACGGCGTTCCAGCCCTCGCCGATGACGTTCAGGCCCTTGAAGTCCTCCAGTGCGGTCAGGTCCTTCCGGACCTTGTCCGCCGCACCCTTCTTCTCCGCCTCGTCCTTCAGCTCGTCGGCCTCGGTCACCTTCGCGCCCTTGGGCGGGGTGAAGGAGAAGGAGGAGGCGTCCGGCTTCGCGAAGTCGACGGCGGTGAAGCCGGCGTCGACCGCCGCCTTGCCGCCACTGCTCGGGGCCAGGGTGAACTTCAGCGGTACGCCCGTCGAGGCGTCCACCGCGACCGTGACGGAACCGATCGTCGAACCGGACTGCTTCGGCTTGATCAGCAGCTTGTAGGCATCGCGTCCCGCCACCTGCGCCGTGCCGTCGACGGTGACGGAGGTGGTGTCGCCGACTGCGGCGAGTGCCTCCTCGGCGAGCTCCTTCGGAGTGGCCGGAACGCCCTTGGGCGCCTTGTGCTCCTCGGCCTTCCCGCTCCCGTCGGACTTCGCGTGGTAGACCTCGTTGCTCTCGCTGTCGTATCCCCAGACGTCGTCCCCGTTGTGGACGAGGCTGTACTCGGAGCCCTCGCCGAGGATCGAGAGGCGCTGCTTGTCGGGGCCGTCGACCGCGACCCGCAGCGTGTGCGTGCCGGAGGCCAGCTCCATCAGCTTGGCGTCGGGGGACGCACTGGACTCCCCCGGTCCCGATGCGGCGCCCGGCGCGAAGGAGCCCGCGAGCCCGCCGAGCGAAGGGATGCCGAGGTCCGTGGTGACCTTCACCGTGCCGGAGAGCTGCTCCTGGTCCGACGCGGCGATCTTCTCGATGAGCTCCTGGGCGGTGATCTCCGGCAGCTCGGGGTCGCCGGAGTCCGCGAGCGCCGGGACGAGCCCGATCGTCGCCGCCGCCACTCCCGCCACCGCGAACGGGACGATGTAGCGTGCCGCCTTCCGGCGGCCCACGACAGTGCCCGTGGCCTCGCCGTTGGTCATTGCGCTGTCGTTCGGTGCCATGTGTGCTCTACCTCCGTGGTCGGCGGCTGCCATCCCGTTGCACGTGTCCACTCCCCGCCGCCATTCTCACCCGATGTGGTCAGGAGTGGTTGTTATCCATCTGACCAAATCGGGCGGACACAAGCGTCAGCCCTCGGGAGCAACTGTGCGTACCTCTCCGGGATGACCCGGGGACCACGCGGTCCGCCGAGCCCTTAGGGGTCCGCGGAGCCCTTGCCGGTCCGCGGGCCCGTACGGGTCAGCCGGCGCGGTGCACCACGGCGTCGCACAGTTCTTCCAGCGCGGCCTTCGCGTAGCACTCGGGCAGCGGTGCCAGCGTCGCCCGGGCCTCCTGCGCGTAGCGGACGGTGTCGCGCCGCGCCTGCTCGAGAGCCGGGTGGGCGCGCAGGCCGCGCAGCGCCTCCGCGAGCCGGGCGTCGTCGGAGAGGTCGCCGTCCAGCAGCTCCACGAGCTCCTTGTCCTCCGGACGGCCCTCGGCCGCCGCCCGCGCGCGCAGGTGGAGCACCGGCAGGGTGGGGATCCCCTCGCGCAGGTCGGTGCCGGGCGTCTTGCCAGACTCGTGGGAGTCGGAGGCGATGTCCAGGACGTCGTCGGCCAGCTGGAAAGCGATGCCGAGGCGTTCGCCGTACTGGGTGAGGATGTCGACGACCGACTCGTCGGCCCCTGCCATCAGGGCGCCGAACCGGCCGGAGACGGCGACCAGCGAGCCGGTCTTGCCGCCCAGTACGTCCATGTAGTGGTCGACGGGGTCGCGCCCGTCGCGCGGGCCCGCGGTCTCCAGGATCTGCCCGGTGACCAGGCGTTCGAAGGCCTCCGCCTGGATGCGGACGGCCTCCGGCCCGAGGTCGGCCAGGATGTGCGAGGCGCGCGCGAAGAGGAAGTCGCCCGTCAGCACGGCCACGGAGTTCCCCCAGCGGGTGTTGGCGCTCTCCACCCCGCGGCGTACGTCCGCCTCGTCCATCACGTCGTCGTGGTACAGCGTCGCCAGGTGCGTCAGCTCGACGACCACGGCGGCGGGGACCACGCCCGGCGCGTCGGGGTCACCGAACTGGGACGCGAGCATCACCAGGAGCGGCCGGAAGCGCTTGCCCCCCGCGCTGACGAGGTGCTGCGCGGCCTCCGTGATGAACGGGACCTCGCTCTTGGTGGCATCCAGCAGCCCCGCCTCGACAGCGGCCAAACCGGCCTGGACATCGGCCTCAAGAGCCTGGTCCCGCACGCTCAGTCCGAACGGCCCGACGACGGTCACGAGGGGATCTCCTGTCTGCTGACGATCACACGGATTGTCGATGTGTCGCTGTCCTCACTCAACTCAGCGTATCCGGTCCCCTTTGGATCACCGTGGGCGCCTTCCCGCCACCGCCGGTATGTTCGACATCAGCTCATACGATCAGGAGTTGTCGTTTTGTCCCACACCGCGACCGGTACCGAACCGGCCCAGCCACCGCCCGAAGACGATCACGCCTTCTTCGGCCAGCCACGGGGTCTGATGACCCTGTCCGGGCTGGAGGTCTGGGAGCGTTTCTCGTTCCTCGGGATGCAGGCCATCCTGGTTCTCTTCTTCGCCGACAAGGTCTCCGACGGCGGCATGGGCATGGACCCGGGCACCGCTGCCTCCGTGTCCGCCGCCTACGGAACCCTCGTCTACCTCGTGTCCGTCGCCGGCGGGTGGCTGGCGGACCGGATCCTCGGTTCGTACCGTGCCGTCCTCTACGGCGGCATCCTCATCGCCTGCGGCCACTACGCCATGGCCGTGCCCACCGCCACGATGACCTGGGTGGGCCTGGGCCTGATCAGCGCGGGTACGGGTCTACTCAAGCCCAATGTCGCCTCGATGGTCGGCAAGCTCTACCGCACGGAGGACCAGCGCCGCGACGCCGGCTTCGCGCTCTACTACATGGGCATCAACATCGGCGCCTTCGCCGGCCCCCTGGTCACCGGATGGCTCGGCGAGCACGCGAGCTGGCACTGGGGCTTCTCGGCCGCCGCGGTCGGCATGACGCTGGGCCTGATCCAGTACGTCGCGGGCCGGCGTCACCTGGCCGGGCGAAAGCACGCGGCGGAGTACGCCCTCGCCCCCGGCCCGATGCGCAGGGCCGTGCTGACCATCGCGGCCGGCGTCGTCGCGGCCGCCCTGGTGGCGACGGCCCTGGCCCTGGCCGGCTGGCTCACGATGGACCGGTTCGTCGACGTGCTCACCCTCGTCTCGGTGATCGCACCCGTCGTGTACTTCGTCGTGATGTTCAGGAGCCCCCGGGTCACCCCGGAGGAGCGGGGCAGGCTCCGGCCGTACGTCGTGCTCTTCCTCGCCTCCGTCGTCTTCAACTTCATCCTCTTCCAGGCGTACTCGACGATGATGCTGCTCGCATCGACGAACGCCCGTACGGAGATCTTCGGCTTCCACTTCCCGGCGAGCTGGTACGCCTCCGCGCTGGGCGCCTTCGAGGTCGCGCTGGCCCCCGTCGTGGCCGCCGTCTGGGCCCGGATGGGGCCGCGCCAGCCGCACGCCTCGAACAAGATCGCCATCGGTGTGATCCTCGGAGGGCTGTCGTTCCTCCTGATGGTCATTCCGACCTCCGGCCACGCCGACGACACGTACAGGATGGCCGCCTGGTGGATCGTCGGCTCCTACCTGCTGCTCGGCCTCGGCGACATCCTGCTGGAGACCTCCGGCATGTCCGCCACCACCAAGCTCGCCCCCAAGGCGTTCGCCAGCCAGACGATGGCGCTGTGGTTCCTGTCGCTGGCCCTCGCCAACGGCATCCAGGCACAGATCGTGAAGCTCTACGGCGAGGTCTCCAACCCCGCCTACTTCGGTGTCAATGGCGCTATCGCGGTCGCGGCCGGTGTGGCCGTCATCGCCGCCGCTCCCTGGCTCAAGCGCACCATGCACCCCGTCCACTGAGGTACCGCCATGCACATCCGCACCGATTTCCCGTACGAGACCACCCATGAGGACCTCTACATCCCGTTGGATGGGGGCACCTCCCAGGCCGGAGGCTCTGGGGGAGGCACACAGCTGTACGCCAGGATCTGGCGGCCGGTCACCGACGAACCGGTGCCCGCGCTGCTGGAGTACCTGCCCTACCGGCTCAGCGACTGGACCGCTCCGCGCGACTGGCAGCGCCACCCCTGGTACGCGGGCCACGGCTACGCCTCCGTGCGCGTCGACGTCCGGGGGCACGGCAACAGCGAGGGCGTGCCGGGCGACGAGTACGACGCGACGGAGCTCGCCGACGGCGTCGCCGTCGTGCACTGGCTGGCCCAGCAGGAGTGGTGCTCCGGGAAGGTCGGCATGTTCGGCATCTCCTGGGGCGGCTTCAACTCGCTCCAGATCGCCGCGCTCGCACCGGAGCCCTTGAAGGCGGTCGTCACCGTGTGCTCGGCCGACGACCGCTACGACAACGACGTCCACTACATGGGCGGCTCCGTCCTCGGTGTGGACATGCACGCCTGGGCCTCCACCATGCTGGCCTTCGTCTCCCGGCCCCCGGACCCGGCCGACGTCGGCGACGACTGGCGGGACATGTGGCTGCGGCGGCTCGAGAAGGTGGAGCCCTTCATCCACACGTGGCTGGCGCACCAGACCCGTGACGACTACTGGAAGCACGGCAGCGTCTGCGAGGACTACGGCGCCATCGAGGCGAAGGTCCTGGCGGTGGGCGGCTGGCACGACCCGTACCGCGACACCGTCCTGAGGCTCGTCGAGCATCTGGACCCCGGGCAGGTGCGCGGGCTGATCGGCCCCTGGTCGCACCAGTACCCGGACCGCGGCCTCCCACCGGGGCCCGCGATCGGCTTCCTCCAGGAGACGCTGCGCTGGTGGGACCAGCACCTCAAGGACGAGGACACCGGGGTGATGAACGAGCCCCTGCTGCGGTCCTGGATCAGCGGCTCGCACCGCCCCGCCACGGTCTACGAGACACTGCCCGGCCGCTGGGTCGGCGACGCGGCCTGGCCGTCCGAGAACGTCGCTCCGGTCACGTACGGCCTGGAGGGCGGGCCGCGGACCGTCCGCTCACCGCAGCAGACCGGGCTGGACGCGGGGCGCTTCTTCCCGTTCGGCAACGACGCCGACCTGCCGCCCGACCAGCGGGACGAGGACGCCAAGTCGGTGTGCTTCGAGTTTCCCGTCGAGGACGCCCCGATCGAGATCCTCGGCCGTCCACAGGTGACGCTCCTGCTCCGGATGGACGTACCGCGTGGCCAGGTGATCGCCCGGCTCTGTGACGTGGCCCCGGACGGCGCCTCCACCCTGGTGACCCGCGGGGCCCTCAACCTGGCCACCCGTCACGGGCGCGACCGCGCGGAGGACTGGCCCGTCGGGGAGACCGAGTACGTGACCTTCCAGCTGAACGGCATCGGGCACACCTTCCCGCCCGGCCACCGGATCAGGCTCGCCGTCTCCTCCTCGTACTGGCCGTGGATCTGGCCCCAGGCCGGCTCGGCGGGCTTCACGCTCGAGGCGGAGGGCAGCCTCGTCGAGCTCCCGGTGCGCCGGCACACCGAGGACCCCGCGATCACCTTCGGTGAACCGGAGCAGGCGGAGCCGCTCGGCGTGGTCTTCCCGGTCACGCTCGACGAGCAGCGCCCCGAGCGTCTGGTGGTCCGTGACGTGGCCAAGGGCGAATGGCGTCTGGAGGTCGATCCGCGCTACGGCGGCACGCGCGTCTACCCCGACGGGCTGGAGTTCACCGAGGACGCGCTGGAGACGTACACGGTCCAGGAGGACGACCCGCTGTCGGCCAGGGCCCGTTCGGACTGGACGATCCGGCTGCACCGGCCCGAGATGTCCTGGGACGTGCGGATCGAGACACGTTCCGAGACGAGCGCGGACGCGGAGGACTTCATCACGTCCAACGAGGTCGTGTGCAGGGACGGCGACGAGGTCGTCTTCCACCGGACCTGGGAGAAGAGGATCCCCCGCACGGCGGGCTGACCGGGGTTATCAGGTAACTTTCCGGGCATTACGCCTACTTGAGGCACTGCCGCCGACCGGCGACGCCGACGTAACGTGTTCCTCAAGCGACTGGAAAGGGGCAGCGACAGATGCCCGAGCAGAGCAGCCCGCTCGACCTGGCCGAGGGCGATCCCTTCGGTCCGCACAACCTTCCGTACGGCGTGTTCTCCACCCCCGGGCACCCCGAGGACCGAAGGGTCGGAGTCCGTGTCGGCGCGCATGTGCTGGACGCCGGAGCAGCGGCACACGCCCTCGGTTCGCCGTACGCCCGGCTGCTGGCGCAGCCGAGCCTGATGCCGCTGCTTGCGGCGGGGCGCACCGCCTGGCGGGATGTGCGGCGTGCCCTGACGGCGTGGGTGACGGTCCCGTCCCACCGGCCGGACCTGGAGCCGCTGCTGTACCCGCTGGACTCGGTGACCCTGCACCTGCCGTACGAGGTCGCGGACTACGTCGACTTCTACGCGAGCGAGCACCACGCCACCAACGTGGGCAGGATCTTCCGCCCCGACGGGGCGGCCCTCACCCCCAACTGGAAGCACCTGCCGATCGGGTACCACGGGCGGGCCGGCACGGTCGTCGTCTCCGGTACGGACGTGGTGCGCCCGTCCGGGCAGCGCAAGGCGCCGGCCGATCCCGCCCCGGTCTTCGGCCCCTCGGTGAAGCTGGACATCGAGGCCGAGGTCGGCTTCGTCGTGGGCGTCCCCTCGGAGCAGGGGGTGCCCGTGGCGCTCGGGGACTTCCGCGAGCACGTCTTCGGGCTCTCGCTGCTCAACGACTGGTCGGCGCGGGACATCCAGGCCTGGGAGTACGTGCCGCTTGGCCCCTTCCTCGGCAAGTCCTTCGCCACCTCCGTGTCGGCGTGGGTCACCCCGCTGGAGGCGCTGGACGCGGCCCGCACGGCACCGCCCGTGCGGGATGCCGAGCTGCTCCCGTATCTGGAGGACGCGGACGACGAGGAGCCGGGCGGCTTCGACATCCGGATCTCCGTGGAGATCAACGGGCAGACCGTCTCCGAGCCTCCGTTCGCCTCCATGTACTGGACAGCGGCCCAGCAACTGGCCCAGATGACGGTGAACGGCGCCTCGCTGCGCACGGGTGACCTCTACGGCTCCGGCACCGTCAGCGGCGCCGAGCCCGGACAGCGGGGCTCCCTGCTCGAGCTCACCTGGAACGGCCGCGACCCGCTGGACCTGGCCGAGGGCAAGCGGACGTTCCTGGAGGACGGCGACACCGTCACCCTGACGGCGTGGGCCCCCGGGCCGCACGGCACGCGGGTCGGGCTCGGTGAGGTCACCGGACGGATCACGGCCTCGCCGTGAACGGCACCGGGCCCACACTCCCCGAGGCTCTGCTGCTGCTCGCCCTGGATCCCGTACGCGGCAAGCCGTACTGCCGGGGCCGGTTCCTGGAGTACGGCGTCGCCGGGGCCGTACTCGCGGAGCTGGAGCTACAGGGGCGGATCGCCGAGGAGCGTGGCCGGGTGGTGGTCGTGAACCCGCTGGACCCGCCGGACCCGCTGCTCGCGGTGTTCCTGCGCAGCCTTCCGCCGCCGGGCAAGAACAGATTCGGCTCGGGGGTTCCGGCCGGGCGCTGGGTGCGGCAGGCGGGGCGGCGGGCCGAAGGGCTGTATCTGGACGCCCTGGTGGAGCGCGGCGTCCTGCGCAGGGAGACCCGCCGCTTCCTGGGCCTGTTCCCGTTCCACCGCCACCCGTCGGGCCCCGCCTCCCCGGCACCGGAGGTGCGGCGGCGTTTCGAGGAGTCCCGCGCGGCGGGCTTCCCCGACCGCCGGGACCGGCTGCTCGCGGCGCTGGCGGCGGCGGTGGAGCTGCCGTCGGTGGTGAGGCAGGGCGACCGCCGCACGCGCGCGGCGTCGAGGACCCTGGCCCGCGAGGAGTGGCCCGCTTCGGCCGTGCACCGCAACGTGCGCCAGGACAAGGCGGCCCGGGCCGGTGGCGGGGACGGCGGTGGTGGGGGCGGCGGTGGTGGGGGCGGCGACTGACGTCCCCGGGTGTCCGAGGGGTGGTCGTCCGGGTGGCAGATCTTCACCGGCCGAGCGGAACATGCCTGGTCAGGGCGTTGCGCCCGGCGCTCTCAGGTGGCGCAACACTGTGGCAACACCATCGTCCGCACCCCGTCGGTATGGTCCAGCGCATGCCAGCCGAACGCACCCGTGAGCACACCGTGCCCGTCGCCGCCGCCCGTCGGCGCCGGCTGCGCGCGGACCATGCCCGGCTGCTGGCCGACCTGCTGCGCCATCAGGTGCGCACCGGCGGCTTCCCGGGTGGCGTACTGCCCCTCGAGGACGCGATCGGCAGCGACTACCGCGTCTCTCGCAACACCGTCCGCCAGGCCCTGGACCTGCTGCGCGCCGAAGGTCTGGTGGAACGGCAGCCGGGTGTCGGCACCGTCGTCGCCGGCGAGAGGTACCCGCACCGCCTCGACCGGCTCCAGGGCCTGGCCGAGACCCTCCGCGAACACGGCCGGGTCACCAACGAGGTCCGTACCGTCGGCCCCGTCCCCGCACCGGGGCCGGTGGCGCGGCGTCTCCGGATCGCGGAGCACACCGACGTGCTCTACATCGAGCGGCGCCGGCTGCTGAACGGGCTGCCGCTCTCCCTCGACCTCACCTACGTACCCATGGACATCGGGACCGGCCTGCTCGGCTGCGACCTGGAGAACACCGACGTCTTCCGGCTGCTGGAGACCCTCACGGGGCAGCCGCTCGGCACGGCCGAGATCACCCTGGAGGCCGTCAACGCCGACGCGCACTCCGCCGCCGTCCTGGAGACCCCGCACGGTTCCGCCGTCCTGATGCTGGAACGCCTCACCCATCTCCGTGACGGGCGCCCCGTGGACCTGGAGTTCATCCGGTTCCGCGGTGACCGCATCAGCATGAGCGGCCTGCTGCACAGGGCCGGCTGAACCCCCTTCCCCCTCTTTCCTGGAGACCGCCATGCCTCTGGCGCCCCAGCGGGCCGACGTGCCCGTGACCATCGACGAGTCCAAGTGCATCGACGGCTGCACCCTCTGCGTCGACATGTGTCCGCTCGACTCCCTGGCCATCCACCCGGACAGCGGCAAGGCGTACATGCACGTCGACGAGTGCTGGTACTGCGGCCCGTGCGCGGCCCGGTGTCCCACCGACGCGGTCACGGTCAACATGCCCTACCTCCTCCGGTGAAAGGCACCACCTCCCATGCGACGCACGGCAAGCCGTACTGCCGGGGCCCTGCTGGCCTCCGCCCTGCTCGTCCCGCTCATGGCGGGCTGCGGCGGCGAGGCGAGCGCGGGTGACGACGGCACGGTCACGGTGACCGTCGGCTATCAGTCCAGGACCATCAACACCGTCACGGCGGGCACCCTGCTGCGCTCGCTCGGCTACTTCGAGGACGAACTGCGCGCCCGGGGCGAGCGGGACGGCGTCACGTACGAGGTGAAGTGGCAGGACTACGCGACCGGCGCACCGATCACCGCCCAGATGACCGCGGGGAAGATCGACATCGGCTCGATGGGCGACTTCCCGCTGCTGATCAACGCGGCCCGCGGCAAACAGCTGAACCGTCCGACCAAGCTGGTCTCGGTCACCGGTTACAACCTGCGCGGCGGTCTCAACACCGTGGTGACCGGCACTGACTCGGATCTCGGCTCCTTGAAGGACCTGCGGGGCAAGAAGGTCTCCACGAGCGTCGGCTCGGCCGCCGACGGAACGCTCGTCCGTGCGCTCCAGCAGGCCGGGCTCGACCCGGAGAAGGACATCCGCAAGCTCAACCAGCAGCCCGCGGTGGGGGCGTCGGCCCTCCAGGCCGGCAGCGCCGACGCCCTGTCGCAGTTCGTGGCGTGGCCGGGGCTGCTGGCCTTCCAGGGCCGGGCGAAGGCGCTCTACGACGGGGCGGAGCTGAATCTCCCGACCTTCCACGGGGTCACCGTCGTCGAGGACTTCGCGAAGAAGCGGCCCGCCGTGCTGGAGGACTTCCTCCGGGCGCAGGGCCGGGCGACGGAGTACCTGCACGCGCACCCGGTGGCGGCCTCCGAGTCGGTGGCGAAGGCGACGGGTCTGCCGGCCGAGGTCGTCCATCTCTACAACGGCCCTCAGGGCATCGCCACCTTCGACACGACGGTGAAACCCGCGTTGGTGGCCGCGCTCGAGAAGGACGTCCCGGTGCTGCGTTCGGCGAAGCTGATCGGGGACGTGGACGTCGGCTCCTTCGTCGACGAGCAGTACGTGAAGCGGGTGTACGGCTCCGCCTACGCGAAGGCACGGGCCGCCGGCCCGCCCGCCGCCCGCGGCGGCGAGGTCTGGCTGATGGGCAAGGACACCACGTCGGCGTTCGCGACCCCCGCCGAGGTCCTGCGGTACGCCGCCGGGCACCGGGGCGAGGTCCGGGCCGCGTACGTCCCCGACGCGGGCACCGGCACCCTGTGGTTCGCGGACCGGGCGGTCTGGGTGTCGGACGGGCCGGAGCTGCGGCCGTACGTCACCGGGGCCGCCGCCCGCGCGGATGCCGCCGCGCACCCCGGCGCCCGTGTCGTCCCGTACGCGACCGCGCTCGAACTGGCCCGCGCGTCATGAGGGCGCGGCGGTGGTCGATCGCGCTCCGGGGGCTTTCCCTGGCGGCCGCGCTCGGCGTCTGGCAGCTGCTGACCTCCTACGACGTCAATCTGTGGCTGCGCTTCGAGCAGTTCCCGACGGTGACCGATGTGGCCCGGGCGTTCGGGGACCGGCTCGGCAGCGACGCGTACTGGCAGGACCTCACCGACAGCCTGACCCGGATCGTCACCGGCTTCGCCCTGGCCGCCGTCCTCGGCATCACGGTCGGCACGGCCGTCGCACGGTCCCGGATCGCCTCGGACCTGCTGGGGCCCGTTCTCGAAGTGATCCGCCCGGTCCCGGCGATCGCACTGGTGCCCGTGGCGATCCTGCTCTTCCCCAGCAACGAGCAGGGAATCGTCTTCATCACCTGCACGGCGGCGTTCTTCCCCGTCATGGTCTCCACCCGGCACGCGGTCCGGGCACTCACCCCGGTGTGGGAGGAGGCGGTCCTGACCATGGGCGGCGGCCGGTGGCGGATCCTCGGCTCCGTCGTCCTGCCCGGCGCCCTCCCCGGCATCCTCGGCGGGCTCTCCGTCGGCATCGGGGTGTCGTGGATCTGTGTGATCTCCGCCGAGATGATCTCCGGCGAGTACGGGGTCGGCTACCGCACCTGGCAGGACTACACGGTCGTCGACTATCCGGGGGTCTTCGTCGGCATGGCCACGATCGGCCTGCTCGGCTGGATCACCTCCACGGCGGTGGAGCTGCTGGGCCGCCGGCTCACGCGGTGGCTTCCGCGTACGGAGGGCAGCCGCCCTCCGTCCCCCGTACGGCACCGGAACCCGGTCGTCCCTCCGGCGGCGGCGCCGGTCCCCCTGACGAAGGAGCGGGTGCGCCCATGACCACGACCACTCCCCCGGGCCTGCGGCTGACCCTGCGCGGTGCCGTGCTCGGCCGGGCCGGGGCCCCGGTGCTGGACGGTATCGACCTCGACGTCGTGCCCGGCGAGATCCTGGCCGTCGTCGGCCCGTCCGGCTGCGGCAAGTCCACGCTGCTGCGCACCCTGGCCGGGCTGCTGCCCGCCCTCGGCGGCGAGGTCACCCAGGACGGCGACGCGATCACCGCACCCCGCGCGGAGCGGGCCCTCGTCTTCCAGGACGACGCGCTGCTGCCCTGGCGCACGGTGCGGGCCAACGTCGAACTCCCCCTGGCCATCCGGGGCGTCCCGCGCGCCGAACGCCGGGCGCGTGCCGAGTCCTGGCTGGCCCGGGTCGGCCTCGACGAACACGGCGCGAAGCTCCCGCACCGGATCTCCGGCGGTCAGCGCCAGCGCGTCCAGCTCGCCCGCGCCCTGGCGGCCGAGCCGCGCGCGGTCCTGATGGACGAGCCCTTCGGGGCACTGGACGCCCAGACCAGGGCCGGGATGCAGCAGCTGCTCGTCGACGTCCTCCGGGGCACGGGCGCCACGGTCGTCTTCGTCACGCACGACGTGGACGAGGCGCTGTTCCTCGGCGACCGGGTCGCGCTGCTGCCCACCGGGCGCGTCCTGGACGTACCTCGTCCGCGCGAACGCGCCGCGCACACCGACCCGGCGACCGTCGCGCTGCGCCGCGGGGTCCTCGAATCGCTCACCTCCACCCACTGAAAGGCCCGACCGTGCAGATCCCCGCCCTCGCCGACGCCGAGGAACTCTCCTGCGACGTACTGGTCGTCGGGGGCGGCACGGCCGGCACGATGGCCGCGCTCACCGCCGCCGAGCACGGTTCCTCCGTCCTGCTGCTGGAGAAGGCGCACGTCCGGCACTCGGGCGCCCTCGCCATGGGCATGGACGGCGTGAACAACGCGGTGATCCCCGGCCGGGCCGAACCCGACGACTACGTCGCCGAGATCACCCGGGCCAACGACGGCATCGTCGACCAGTCCACGGTCCGGCAGACCGCGGTGCGCGGCTACGGGATGGTGCGGCGGCTGGAGTCGTACGGGGTGAAGTTCGAGAAGGACGAACACGGGGAGTACGCCGTCCGGCAGGTGCACCGCTCCGGCTCGTACGTGCTGCCGATGCCCGAGGGCAAGGACGTCAAGAAGGTCCTCTACCGGCAGTTGCGGCGCCGGGAGATGCGCGAGCGGATCCGGATCGAGAACCGGGTGATGCCGGTCCGCGTCCTCACCGGAGACGACGGCCGGGCGATCGGCGCGGCGGCCTTCAACACCCGTACGGGAGCGTTCGTCACGGTCCGCGCCGGGGCCGTCGTGCTGGCCACCGGGCCGTGCGGCCGGCTCGGGCTGCCCGCCTCCGGCTACCTCTACGGTACGTACGAGAACCCCACGAACGCGGGTGACGGCTACGCCATGGCGTACCACGCGGGAGCCGAGCTGACCGGCATCGAGTGCTTCCAGATCAACCCGCTGATCAAGGACTACAACGGTCCGGCCTGCGCCTACGTCGCCAACCCGTTCGGCGGCTACCAGGTGAACCGGCACGGGGAACGCTTCGTCGACTCCGACTACTGGTCGGGGCAGATGATGTCCGAGTTCGCGGCGGAGGTCGCCTCGGACCGGGGCCCGGTGTATCTGAAGCTGAGCCACCTCCCCGAGGAGTCCGTCAGCGCCCTGGAGGGCATCCTGCACACCACGGAACGGCCGACGCGCGGCACGTTCCACGCGAACCGGGGCCATGACTACCGCACGCACGACATCGAGATGCACATCTCCGAGATCGGCCTGTGCGGCGGTCACTCGGCCTCCGGGGTCCGCGTCGACGACCAGGCCCGGACGACGGTGCCACGCCTGTACGCGGCCGGGGACCTGGCCTGCGTCCCGCACAACTACATGATCGGCGCGTTCGTCTACGGCGACCTGGCGGGCGCCGACGCCTCGCGGTACACGGCGTACGAGGGCGAACTGCCCGCCGGCCAGCTGCGCGAGGCACACGAGCTGGTCTACCGGCCGCTGCTCAACCCGGAGGGCCCGCCGCAGACCCAGGTCGAGTACAAGCTGCGCCGGTTCGTGAACGACTACGTGGCACCGCCCAAGTCGGGAGCGCGGCTCTCGCTCGCGCTGGAGCACTTCGAGCGGATGCGCACGGACATCGCGGAGATGGGGGCGACGACCCCGCACGAGCTGATGCGGTGCGCGGAGGTGGGCTTCATCCGGGACTGCGCGGAGATGGCGGCGCGCTCCTCGCTGGCCCGCACGGAGTCCCGCTGGGGGCTGTACCACGAGCGTACGGACCATCCGGAGCGCGACGACGAGGGCTGGTTCCACCACCTGGACCTGCGCAAGTCGGCTTCGGGGGCGATGGAGTTCACTGCGCGGCCGGTGGCGCCGTACCTCGTGCCGGTGGACGGCTTCGACCCGGCGGGCGGGCCCTCGCGGGAGCTCGGCGAGGTCGAGGCCGAGCAGGTCGCGACGGCCGGGGCGCGGGAGTCGGCTCCTTCCGGTTCCACGGCGCCCGTGCGCTCCGGGGCCTCCGCCTCGGCTTCGTCCGGCCCCTCTCCCCGCATCCTCGAACTCCTCGCGCTGGCCGAGGAACAGCCGGAGCTGCCGGACCTCGCACCGTACCTGGCCGACTCCGACCCGGCGGTACGGCGGGCCGCCGTGACCGCGCTCACCGAGTCGACGCCGGAGGGCGCGGGGCCCGCGCTGGCTGCCGCGCTCGCGGACCCCGCCCCGTCGGTGCGGGCGGCGGCCGCCGCCTCCCTGAGGGAGCTGGTCGAGGTGCTGCCGGCCGAACCGGCCCTGCGCGAACCCCTGGTGGCGGCGCTGGGCTCGGACGACCCCGTCGTACGGTCCACGGCGCTGGACACGCTGCGGGCGCTGCGGCTGGGGGACGCGGAGCTGTTCGCGGGCACGCTCGGCGACCCCGACATCGACGTACGCATCCACACGGTGAGCGCCCTGGTCTCGGTGGACGCGACCGGTCTGCTGGCCGGAGCCGTGACCGACCCGTCCCGGGAGGTCCGGGTGGCCGTGGCGAAGGGCCTGGCGGCCACGCGGTCCCCCGGCCCGGAGCGACTGGCCCCGCTGCTCGACGACCCCGACCTGCTGGTGCGGGCGGCTGCCCTGGGTGCGCTCGCGGCTACGGGGTGCCCTGAGCCGTACGCCGCTCAGGCCACCGCTGCGCTGGCGGACCGCGCGTGGCAGGTCCGGGCGGGGGCTGCGACGGCGCTCTCCTCGGCGGACCCGGCTTCCGCGGTCGGCCCACTGGCCGGAGCGCTCGCCGACGTGAACGCCGACGTACGCAAGGCGGCGGTCCTGGCTCTGCTCCACCACACGCCCCACGAGGCGGCCCGGGAGGCCCTTTCGGGCGTGCTCACGGACGCGGACGCGGATGTGCGCGCGTACGCGGCCAGGGGTGTGGGGGTCAACGACGCGTGACTCGCTCACACGTTTGAGCGGCCATGATCGGTTCTCGCCGGATACGCTGAACGGACCCGCGAGGCTTCGTCCCATGGGAGCACTGATGAGCATCGAACCCGAGGCCCCCGAGCCGCGGTGGGCGGTCCCGCCCGTGGGCGGCTGGACCGCCGATGACCTGGACACACTCCCGAATCTGCCTCCGCATACGGAGCTGATCGACGGGAGTCTGGTTTTCGTGAGTCCGCAGACGTTGTTCCATTCACGGGCGGTCGACTTCTTCAACTGGCAGCTGCAGTCGCTGGCGCCGCCCGAGCTGGAGGTCGTGCGGGAGTTCACCATCGACGTCGACTTCCAGAACCGGCCCGAACCCGACGTCGTAGTGGTGCGTGCGGACGCGGTCGAGAGTCTGCGGCAGACACGGTTCCCCGCGAGCAGCGTGCTGCTCGCGATCGAGGTCGTCTCCGACGAGTCCGTCACCCGTGACCGGGAGACCAAGCCCGTGAAGTACGCGCGGGCGAGGATCCCGCACTACTGGCGGGTGGAGAACCAGGACGGCCGGGCGGTCGTCTACGCCTTCGAGCTGGAGCCCGCCACCGGCGCGTACACATCCACGGGAATCTTCCACGACCGGATGAAGGTCTCCACGCCCTTCCCCGTCGATGTCGACCTGACCGCGATCGTCTCCCGCCGCAGGCCGGCGGACCCCCGATAACGCCCGCGCCACCCGGGGTCACTCGAACTCCGGCGGCTCCTCGTCCCAGCCGAACTCCGGGTCCGCGTCGTGCACTGCGGGGCGGGCCGGTGCGGGGGCCGCTTCCGGAGCGGTGGTGGAGCCCGCGTCTCCCAGCCCCGCCAGCACCTCCAGCACGCCCTCGCCGTACGTCGCCAGCTTCTTCTCGCCGAGCCCGCTGACCCCGCCCAGCTCCGCCAGGGACGCCGGGCGCAACGCCGCGATCTCCCGCAGCGTCGCGTCGTGGAAGATCACGTACGCCGGGAGGCCCAGCTCCTTGGCCTGGGCGCCGCGCCAGGCGCGCAGCGCCTCGAAGACCGGGACGGCCTCCGCCGGCAGGTCGGCCACAGCCGCCGCCGACTTGGCCTTCCGCTCGCCCGCCCCGCCGGACCGGGTCGTGGGCCGCTTCGGCTCCTTGCGGAGCAGCACCTCGCGCTCCCGGCTGAGCACCGAGCCGGACTCATCCGTCAGCACCAGCGTGCCGTACTCCCCTTCGACGGCGAGCAGCCCCTGGGCCAGCAGCTGGCGCGCCACGCCCCGCCACTCCGCCTCGGCCAGTTCGTCGCCGATCCCGAAGACCGAGAGCTGGTCGTGGTCGAACTGGATGACCTTCGCGGTCCTGCGGCCCAGCAGGATGTCGATGATCTGGCCGGCCCCGAACTTCTGGTTCCGCTCCCGCTTCAGCCGGACGATGGTGGACAGCAGCTGCTGGGCGGCCACCGTGCCGTCCCAGGTCTCGGGCGGGGTGAGGCAGGTGTCGCAGTTGCCGCAGGTCTGCTCGCCCGGCTCCTGGCCGAAGTACGTCAGGAGCTGGGCGCGGCGGCACCGGACGGTCTCGCAGAGCGCCAGCATCGAGTCGAGGTGCGAGGCCGCCCGGCGCCGGAACGCCTCGTCGCCCTCGCCGCCCTGGATCAGCTTGCGCTGCTGGACGACGTCCTGGAGCCCGTACGCCATCCAGGCGGTGGAGGGTGCCCCGTCACGCCCCGCGCGGCCGGTCTCCTGGTAGTAGCCCTCGACGGACTTCGGCAGGTCGAGGTGGGCGACGAAGCGCACGTCGGGCTTGTCGATGCCCATGCCGAAGGCGATGGTCGCGACGACGACCAGGCCCTCCTCGCGCAGGAAGCGGGACTGGTGGGCGGCGCGCGTCCCGGCGTCCAGGCCCGCGTGGTAGGGCACGGCCTCGATGCCGTTGCGGCTGAGGTACTCCGCGGTCTTCTCCGTCGAATTGCGCGAGAGGCAGTAGACGATGCCCGCGTCTCCCGGGTGCTCCTCCTTGAGGAAGGTGAGCAGCTGCTTCTTCGGGTCGGCCTTCGGCACGATGCGGTACTGGATGTTGGGCCGGTCGAAGCTGGCCACGAAGTGCCTGGCCTCGGGCATGCCCAGGCGCTGGGTGATCTCCCGGTGCGTGGCGTCGGTCGCCGTGGCCGTCAGCGCGATGCGGGGCACGTCGGGCCAGCGCTCGCCCAGCACGGACAGGGCCAGGTAGTCGGGGCGGAAGTCGTGGCCCCACTGGGCGACGCAGTGCGCCTCGTCGATGGCGAAGACGGAGATCTCCCCGCGGGCCAGCAGCGAGAGCGTCGAGTCGAGACGCAGCCGCTCCGGGGCCAGGTACAGGACGTCGAGCTCGCCGGCGACGAACTGGGCCTCCATCGAGCGGCGCTCGTCGAAGTCCTGCGTGGAGTTCATGAAGCCCGCACGGACACCGAGCGCGCGCAGGGCGTCCACCTGGTCCTGCATGAGCGCGATCAGCGGGGAGATCACGATGCCGGTACCCGGCCTGACCAGGGCGGGGATCTGGTAGCAGAGGGACTTGCCGCCGCCGGTGGGCATGAGCACGACCGCGTCGCCGCCCCCGACGACGTGCTCGATCACCGCGCCCTGCTCGCCGCGGAACGCCTCGTACCCGAACACCCGGTGCAGCGTCTGCCGCGCGGCGCTCTCGGTCGTCACACTCATCGTTCCGCCCGTCCCGTTCCGTCCTTCACTCGTCCACAGCAACCATAGGCGCCGTGTACGACAACGCCGGACGGGCTTGACTTCACGGCCCGTCCGGCGTCGTCGTCGTGCTGCTCCGCGTTACCGCACGAACACTCCCGCCTGGCCCGCCAGGTCGAGGAAGTACTGCGGGGCCAGGCCGAGCACCAGGGTCACCGCGACTCCGACCGCGATCGTGGTCATCGTCAGCGGGGACGGGACGGCGACCGTGGGGCCGTCCGCCTTCGGCTCGCTGAAGAACATCAGGACGATGACCCTGACGTAGAAGAACGCGGCGATGGCCGACGAGACCACACCGACCACGACGAGTCCGCCCGCGCCGCCGTCTGCCGCCGCCTTGAAGACGGCGAACTTGCCGGAGAAGCCCGAGGTGAGCGGGATACCGGCGAAGGACAGCAGGAAGACCGCGAAGACCGCCGCGGTCAGCGGCGAGCGCCGGCCGAGACCGGCCCACTTGGACAGATGGGTCGCCTCACCGTCGGCGTCGCGCACCAGGGTGACCACGGCGAAGGCACCGACGGTCACGAAGGAGTACACCCCGAGGTAGAAGAGGACCGAGGAGACGCCCTCCGGACTGGCCGCGATGACACCGGCGAGGATGAAGCCGGCGTGCGCGATCGAGGAGTACGCCAGGAGACGCTTGATGTCGGTCTGGGTGATCGCGACGATCGCCCCGCCCAGCATCGTGACGATCGCGACACCCCACATGACGGGGCGCAGGTCCCAGGTGAGGCCGGGCAGCACCACGTACAGCAGGCGCAGCAGCGCGCCGAACGCGGCGACCTTCGTGGCCGCCGCCATGAAGCCGGTGACCGGGGTCGGGGCGCCCTGGTAGACGTCGGGGGTCCACATGTGGAAGGGGACCGCTCCGACCTTGAAGAGAAGGCCCATGAGGAGCATCGCCCCGCCGATCAGCAGCAGCGCGTCGTTGCCCATGGTGCCGGCCAGTGCCGGGTCGATCTGCTGGACGGTGCCGTCGACGACGTGTGCGATGCCCGCGTACGAGACGGTTCCCGCGTACCCGTAGAGCAGGGCGATCCCGAAGAGCAGGAAGGCCGAGGAGAAGGCGCCGAGCAGGAAGTACTTCACCGCGGCTTCCTGCGACATCAGCCGCTTGCGGCGGGCGACGGCGCACAGGAGGTAGAGCGGGAGGGAGAAGACCTCGAGCGCGACGAAGAGCGTCAGGAGGTCGTTGGCCGCGGGGAAGACCAGCATGCCCGCCACGGAGAAGAGGGCCAGCGGGAAGACCTCGGTCGTGGTGAATCCGGCCTTGACCGCAGCCTTCTCCCCGTCGCTGCCGGGCACCGAACCGGCCTGGGCGGCGAAGGAGTCCACGCGGTTGCCGTGCGAGGCCGGGTCGAGGCGCCGTTCGGCGAACGTGAAGACGGAGACCATGGAGACCAGCAGGATGGTGCCCTGGAGGAACAGGGCGGGCCCGTCGACGGCGACGGCACCCATCGCGGCGATGTTCGCGTTCTCCCCGGCGTAACCGTCGGCGGCGAGCCCCACCACGGCGGCGAACGCGGCGGCGATCGCGACGACCGTCAGGAGGACCTGGGTGGTGTAGCGGGCCCGTCGCGGGACGAACGCCTCCACCAGGATTCCGAGGACGGCGGCACCGACCACGATCAGGACGGGCGCCAGTTGGGCGTACTCGATGGTCGGAGCGGTGAACTTGTCGCCCGGAGCGGCCGATGTCACCCCGCCCGCCGTCGTCCACAGGCTGTGGACAGCTGTTGCGCTCACTTGGCGGCCTCCACCTCGGGCTGGGGGTCCTTCTTCTGTACGTCGTGCATGGTGTGCTGCACCGCCGGGTTGACGACGTCGGTGACCGGCTTCGGGAAGACACCCAGGAAGATCAGCAGGGCGATCAGCGGGAGGGCCACCGCCAGTTCACGGACCTTGAGGTCGGGCATGCCCCCGATCCCCTCCCTGACCGGCCCCGTCATCGTCCGCTGGTAGAGGACGAGGACGTAGAGCGCGGCGAGCACGATGCCGACGGTGGCGATGATGCCGGCCACCGGATACGCGCTGAACACACCGACGAGGACGAGGAACTCACTGACGAACGGGGCCAGGCCGGGCAGCGAGAGGGTGGCCAGGCCACCGATGAGGAAGGTTCCCGCCAGGACGGGCGCCACCTTCTGCACCCCGCCGTAGTCGGCGATGAGCCGCGAGCCACGCCGGGTGATGAGGAATCCGGCGACCAGCATCAGCGCGGCCGTCGAGAGGCCGTGGTTGACCATGTAGAGCGTGGCACCCGACTGGCCCTGGCTGGTCATCGCGAAGATGCCGAGCACGATGAAGCCGAAGTGCGAGATCGACGCGTAGGCGATGAGCCGCTTGATGTCCCGCTGGCCGACGGCCAGCAGCGCACCGTAGACGATGGAGATCAGCGCCAGGACGATGATCACCGGTGTCGCCCACTTGCTGGCCTCCGGGAAGAGCTGGAGGCAGAAGCGGAGCATCGCGAAGGTGCCGACCTTGTCGACGACCGCGGTGATCAGGACGGCCACCGGTGTGGTCGCCTCACCCATGGCGTTGGGCAGCCAGGTGTGCAGCGGCCAGAGCGGGGCCTTCACCGCGAAGGCGAAGAAGAACCCGAGGAACAGCCACCGCTCGGTGGAGGTCGCCATCTCCAGCGACCCGTTGGCCCTGGCCTCCGCGATCTCGGAGAGCGAGAAGCTCCCCGCGACGACGTAGAGCCCGATGACGGCGGCCAGCATGATGAGCCCGCCGGCCAAGTTGTAGAGGAGGAACTTCACGGCCGCGTAGCTGCGTTGTGCCGCCGCGTTCTCGTCGCTGCCCGCGTGCGCCCGGTCCCCGAAGCCGCCGATGAGGAAGTACATCGGGATGAGCATGGCTTCGAACAGGATGTAGAAGAGGAAGACGTCGGTGGCCACGAAGGACAGGATCACCATCGCTTCCACCATCAGGATCAGGGCGAAGAAGCCCTGGGTGGGGCGCCAGCGGGAGCTGTTCGTCTCCAGAGGATCGGCGTCGTGCCAGCCCGCGAGGATGACGAAGGGGATCAGCAGCGCGGTGAGCGCCAGGAGCGCCACCCCGATGCCGTCGACGCCCAGTTCGTAACGGACGCCGAAGTCCGCGATCCAGGCGTGCGATTCGGTGAGCTGGTAGCGGTCGCCGCCCGGTTCGAACCGGGCGAACACGACGCCGGCCAGGACGAGCGTCGCCAGCGAGACGCCCAGGGCGAGCCACTTGGCGGCGGTGCGCCGGGCTGCCGGGACGGCCGCGGTGGCGATCGCGCCGATCGCCGGGAGCGCGGCCGTCGCTGTCAGGAGGGGAAAGGACATGGGATCAGACCGCCCTCATCAGCAGGGTCGCGGCGATGAGTACCGCCGCACCGCCGAACATCGAGACCGCGTAGGAGCGGGCATAGCCGTTCTGCAGTTTGCGCAGCCGGCCGGAGAGCCCGCCCATCGAGGCGGCCGTGCCGTTGACGACGCCGTCGACCAGGGTGTGGTCGACGTAGACCAGGGAGCGGGTGAGGTGTTCGCCGCCGCGGACCAGGACCACGTGGTTGAAGTCGTCCTGGAGGAGGTCCCGGCGGGCCGCCCTGGTGAGCAGGGAGCCGCGCGGGGCGACGGCGGGTACGGGCTTGCGCCCGTACATGGCCCAGGCGATGGCGACACCGATGACGAGCACCACCATGGTGGCGGCGGTGACGGTGGCCGCGCTGACCGGGGCGTGTCCGTGGTCGTGTCCGGTGACGGGCTCCAGCCAGTGCATGAAGCGGTCGCCGATGGAGAAGAAGCCTCCGGCGAAGACCGACCCGAAGGCCAGCACGATCATCGGGATCGTCATCGACTTCGGCGACTCGTGCGGGTGCGGCTCGTGGCCTTCCGCGTCGGGCTGCCAGCGCTTCTCGCCGAAGAACGTCAGCAGCATCACGCGCGTCATGTAGAACGCCGTGATCGCGGCGCCCAGCAGCGTGACGGAGCCGAGGATCCAGCCCTCGGTGCCGCCCTTGGCGAAGGCCGCCTCGATGATCATGTCCTTGGAGAAGAAGCCGGACAGACCGGGGAAGCCGATGATCGCGAGGTAGCCGAGGCCGAACGTCACGAAGGTGACCGGCATGTACTTCCGCAGTCCGCCGTACTTCCGCATGTCCACCTCGTCGTTCATGCCGTGCATGACCGACCCGGCGCCGAGGAAGAGCCCGGCCTTGAAGAAGCCGTGCGTGACCAGGTGCATGATCGCGAAGACGTAGCCGATGGGGCCGAGGCCCGCGGCGAGGATCATGTAGCCGATCTGCGACATCGTCGACCCGGCGAGTGCCTTCTTGATGTCGTCCTTCGCGCAACCGACGATCGCACCGAAGAGGAGCGTGACGGCTCCGACGACCACGACGACCAGCTGGGCGTCCGGCGCCCCGTTGAAGATCGCTCCGGAACGGACGATGAGGTAGACGCCCGCGGTCACCATGGTGGCGGCGTGGATCAGGGCCGAGACCGGGGTCGGGCCCTCCATCGCGTCACCGAGCCAGGACTGCAGCGGCACCTGGGCCGACTTGCCGCAGGCGGCGAGGAGCAGCATCAGGCCGATCGCGGTGAGCTTGCCCTCGCTCGTGTCCCCCGTCGCTCCGAGCACCGGCCCGAAGGCGAACGTCCCGAAGGTGGTGAACATCAGCATGATCGCGATGGACAGGCCCATGTCGCCGACCCGGTTGACCAGGAAGGCCTTCTTGGCGGCGGTGGCCGCGCTGGGCTTGTGCTGCCAGAAGCCGATGAGCAGGTACGACGCCAGACCGACGCCCTCCCACCCGACGTACAGCAGGAGGTAGTTGTCGGCGATGACCAGGATGAGCATCGCGGCGAGGAAGAGGTTCAGGTAGCCGAAGAAGCGGCGGCGCCGCTCGTCGTGCTCCATGTAGCCGATGGAGTAGATGTGGATCAGCGTGCCCACACCCGTGATCAGCAGGACGAACGTCATCGACAACTGGTCGAGCTGGAAGGCCACATCGGCCTGGAACCCCTCGACGGGGATCCAGCTGTACAGATGCTGGTGCAGGGCGCGGTCCTCGGCGCCCCTGCCGAGCATGTCGGTGAAGAGCACGACACCGGTGACGAACGACGCGGCGGCGAGCGCCGTGCCGATCCAGTGTCCCGCCCGGTCGAGCCGGCGGCCGCCGCAGAGCAGGACCGCCGCTCCGAGCAGGGGCGCCGCGACCAGCAGCGCAATCAGGTTTTCCACGATTCCGACCCCTTACAGCTTCATCAGGCTGGCGTCGTCGACCGAGGCCGAGTGGCGGGAGCGGAACAGCGACACGATGATCGCGAGCCCGATGACGACCTCCGCGGCGGCGACGACCATCGTGAAGAACGCGATGATCTGGCCGTCGAGGTTGCCGTGCATCCGGGAGAACGCGACGAGCGCGAGGTTGCAGGCGTTGAGCATCAGCTCGATGCACATGAACACCACGATCGCGTTCCGCCTGATCAGTACGCCGGAGGCGCCGATCGTGAACAAAAGGGCCGCGAGGTAGAGGTAGTTGACCGGATTCACTTGGCGACCTCCTCCTCTTCATCCGCGTGGTCACGGGCTGGCGCGCCGTCACGGCCGAGCCGCTCCCCGGAGCGCTGCTCCAGCGCCTTGAGGTCGGCGAGCGACTCGCGGGACACGTCGCGGATCTGTCCGCGCTGCCGCAGTGTCTGCATGACGGTGAGCTCGGACGGGGTGCCGTCCGGGAGCAGTCCGGCGATGTCCACGGCGTTGTGCCGGGCGTAGACACCGGGAGCCGGCAGCGGCGGCAGGTGACTGCTGCGCACCCGCTCCTGGGAGAGCTCACGCTGTGTCTTGGCGCGCTCGGTGCGCTCGCGGTGCGTGAGCAGCATCGCGCCGACGGTCGCCGTGATCAGCAGGGCGCCGGTGATCTCGAAGGCGAACACGTACTTGGTGAAGATGAGGTTGGCGAGGCCCTCGACGTTTCCGCCGTGCCGGGCGTTCGCCGTCCCCAGCCCGTTGAAGGTCTTCAGCGAGGCCTGTCCGATGCCGGCGATCAGCAGGATGCCGAAGCCGAGTCCGCACGCGGCGGCCAGCCAGCGCTGGCCCTTGAGCGTCTCCTTGAGGGAGTCCGCCGCCGTGACGCCCACGAGCATGACCACGAAGAGGAACAGCATCATGATCGCGCCGGTGTAGACGACGACCTGGACGATGCCCAGGAAGTAGGCGCCGTTGGCGAGGTAGAAGACCGCCAGCACGATCATGGTGCCGGCGAGCGACAGCGCGCTGTGCACCGCCTTCTTCATCAGGACGGTGGCGAGTGCGCCGATGACGGCGACGGTGCCGAGAATCCAGAACTGGACGGCCTCGCCCGTCGAGGTGGCGGTGGCCGCTGCGGCCAGGGCGGGGGTCATGCGTCCACCTCCTTGTCCGTTTCTCCCTTGGAGACGGCGACCTGGCGCTCCGTACCGGGAGCGGACTCGGTCACCAGACCGCGGTAGTAGTCCTGTTCGTCCATGCCGGGGAAGATCGCGTGCGGGCTGTCGACCATGCCTTCCTCGAGCCCCGCGAGCAGCTCGTCCTTGGTGTAGATGAGGCTCTCGCGGGTGGTGTTGGCGAGCTCGAACTCGTTGGTCATGGTCAGTGCCCGGGTGGGGCACGCCTCGATGCAGAGCCCGCAGAGGATGCAGCGCGCGTAGTTGATCTGGTAGACGCGGCCGTAGCGCTCGCCCGGGGAGTAGCGCTCCTCGTCCGTGTTGTCCGCGCCCTCGACGTAGATGGCGTCCGCCGGACACGCCCATGCGCAGAGCTCGCAGCCGACGCACTTCTCCAGCCCGTCCGGATGCCGGTTGAGCTGGTGCCGGCCGTGGAAGCGCGGCGCCGTCACCTTCTGCGTCTCCGGGTACTGCTCGGTCAGCCGCTTCTTGAACATGGCCTTGAAGGTCACGCCGAAGCCGGCCACAGGATTCTGGAACTTCTCCCCTGAGGGTTCTGATGACTCAGACACCGTCGGCCTCCCTTCCGTCACTCGAACTTCCGGCACCCGCCTGATCGTCGCTACGGGTGTCCGGCCCGCCACTGACGACGAGCTCCCGCTCACGTCGTGGACTTCGGCGCGGCACCGGCGGCAAGGTCTGGCCGGGCAGCGGCGGCACGGGGTATCCGCCCGCCATGGGGTCGAACGCCGGCTCCGGTCCGGCCGCCTCCTCGGCGGCCCTGGTCTTCCGGTCGCGGAAGACGTCCGCGACGAAGGAGACCAGCAGGACCGCGATCACGGCTCCGGCGACGTACAGCAGGATCTTGGAGTAGTCGTAGCCCTCGTTGTTCAGTGCCCTGACCGTGGCGACCAGCATCAGCCAGACCACGGAGACCGGGATGAGGACCTTCCAGCCGAGCTTCATCAGCTGGTCGTAGCGGACGCGTGGCAGCGTGCCGCGCAGCCAGATGAAGAAGAAGAGGAGCAGCTGCACCTTGATGACGAACCAGAGCATCGGCCACCAGCCCTGGTTCGCGCCCTCCCAGAAGGTGCTGATCGGGTACGGAGCCCGCCAGCCTCCCAGGAACAGGGTCACGGAGACCGCGGAGACGGTGACCATGTTGACGTACTCGGCGAGCATGAACATCGCGAACTTGATCGAGGAGTACTCGGTGTTGAAGCCGCCGACCAGGTCGCCCTCGGACTCCGGCATGTCGAACGGCGCGCGGTTGGTCTCACCGACCATCGTGATGACGTAGATGATGAACGAGACCGGCAGCAGGAGGATGAACCAGCGGTCCTGCTGCGCCGCCACGATCTCCGAGGTCGACATCGAGCCGGAGTAGAGGAACACCGAGGCGAACGCGGCGCCCATCGCGATCTCGTAGCTGATCATCTGGGCGCAGGAACGCAGCCCGCCGAGCAGCGGGTACGTCGATCCGGAGGACCAGCCGGCCAGCACGATGCCGTAGATGCCGACGGAGGCGACCGCGAGGATGTACAGCATCGCGATCGGCAGGTCGGTCAGCTGCATCGTGGTGGGGTGGCCGAAGATCGAGACCTTGTTGTCCGACGGGCCGAACGGGATCACGGCGATCGCCATGAACGCCGGTGCGGCGGCCACGATCGGGGCCAGGATGTACACGACCTTGTCGGCCCGCTTGACGACGACGTCCTCCTTCAGCATCAGCTTGATGCCGTCGGCGAGTGACTGGAGCATGCCCCAGGGGCCGTGCCTGTTGGGGCCGATGCGCAGCTGCATCCAGGCGACGACCTTGCGCTCCCACACGATGGAGAACAGCACGGTCACCATCAGGAACGCGAAGCAGAACACCGCCTTGACGACGACGAGCCACCAGGGGTCCGTGCCGAACATCGAGAGGTCCTCGGCGGCGAGGACGGTGCCCTGCGGTGCGGCGGCGAGTCGGGCGAGGCCGGTCACTCTCCTACCTCCGTTGTCACGACGTGGGATCCCGGGGCGGCCGGACCGATCCGGACCAGTCCGCCCGGCTGGGCGCCGGTGTCGGCGGGGACTCCCCGGCCGACGGAGTTGAGCGGCACCCACACCACCCGGTCCGGCATCTCGGTCACCGCCAGCGGGAGTTCGGTGGTTCCGGCGGGTCCGGTGACGGCCAGCAGATCGCCGTCCTTCACGCCGGACTCGGCCGCGGTGACCGGGGAGAGCCGGGCGACGGCCGCGTGCCTCGTACCGGCCAGCGCCTCGTCGCCCTCCTGGAGCCGGCCCCGGTCGAGCAGCATCCGGTGGCCCGCGAGGACCGCCTCGCCGTCGCCGGGCCGGGGCACCGGGCGGGACGTCGCCCGCGGGTCGTCGGCATGGCCGCCCTGCCAGCCGCCGAGGCGGTCGAGCTCACGGCGGGCCGCCCTCAGGTCGGGCAGCGCGAGGTGTACGTCGAGGGCGTCCGCCAGCATGTGCAGCACCCGCGCATCGGTGGGGCAGAGCGTCCGCGGCAGCTGCTCGGGCTTCAGCGCGGCCTCGAACATCCGCGCCCTGCCCTCCCAGTTGAGGAAGGTGCCGGGCTTCTCCGCGACGGCCGCCACGGGAAGGACGACGTCGGCACGCTCGGTCACCGCTCCGGGCCGCAGCTCCAGCGAGACCAGGAAGCCGACCTCGTCCAGTGCCCGCAGCGCCCCCGCAGGGTCGGGCAGGTCCTCGGGGTCGACCCCCGCGACCAGCAGCGCACCCAGCTCTCCGGTGGCCGCGGCCTCCACGATCTGTCCGGTGTCACGGCCGAAGCGGGCGGGAAGCTCGGCGACGCCCCATACGGACGCCACCTCGTCCCGCGCCCGGGGGTCCGTAGCGGGACGGCCGCCGGGCAGCAGCGACGGGAGCGCGCCCGCCTCCAGCGCGCCGCGTTCACCGGCCCGGCGCGGGATCCACACCAGGGTGGCGCCGGTCGCCGCGGCGGTGCGCACGGCGGCGGTCAGTCCGCCGGGGACCCCGGCGAGCCGCTCGCCCACCACGATCACGGCGCCCTCGCCGCGCAGTGCCTCGGCCGCGACGGCCCCCTCGCCCTCCAGGCCGACCCCGCCCGCGAGGGCGTCCAGCCATTCGGTCTCGGTGCCGGGCGCGGCGGGGAGCAGCGTGCCGCCCGCCTTCTCCAGGCCCCGGCTGGTGTGCGAGGCGAGCGCGAACGTCCGCTGTCCGTGCTTGCGGTGGGCCTTGCGGAGCCGCAGGAAGACGCCGGGCGCCTCCTCCTCGGACTCGAAGCCGGCCAGCAGGACCGCCGGGGCCTTCTCCAGCGCGGTGTACGTGACCCCGCTGCCGTCCAGGTCGCGGCCGCGCCCTGCCACCCGCGCGGCGAGGAAGTCGGCCTCCTCACCGCTGTGGACCCTGGCCCGGAAGTCGATGTCGTTGGTGTCGAGCGCCACCCGCGCGAACTTGCTGTACGCGTAGGCGTCCTCGACGGTCAGCCGGCCCCCGGTGAGGACACCGGTCCTGCCGCGCGCGGCCGAGAGTCCGGCAGCCGCCGCTTCCAGCGCCTCCGGCCAGCTCGCCGGCTCCAGCACACCCTCCGCGTTGCGCACGAGCGGCGTGGTGAGCCGGTCGCGCTGCTGGGCGTAGCGGAAGCCGAAGCGGCCCTTGTCGCAGAGCCATTCCTCGTTGACCTCGGGGTCGTTGGCGGCGAGCCGCCGCATGACCTTGCCGCGCCGGTGGTCGGTCCGGGTCGCGCAGCCACCGGCGCAGTGTTCGCACACCGAGGGCGTGGAGACCAGGTCGAAGGGCCGCGAACGGAAGCGGTACGCCGCCGAGGTCAGCGCCCCGACCGGGCAGATCTGGATGGTGTTGCCGGAGAAGTACGACTCGAACGGGTCGCCCTCGCCGGTACCGACCTGCTGGAGTGCGCCGCGCTCGATCAGCTCGATCATGGGGTCGCCCGCCACCTGGTTGGAGAACCGGGTGCAGCGTGCGCAGAGCACGCACCGCTCGCGGTCCAGGAGCACCTGGGTGGAGATGGGGACGGGCTTCTCGAAGGTGCGCTTCTTCCCGTCGAAGCGGGAGTCGGCGCCGCCGTGCGACATCGCCTGGTTCTGCAGGGGGCACTCTCCGCCCTTGTCGCAGACCGGGCAGTCCAGCGGGTGGTTGATGAGCAGGAGTTCCATCACCCCCTTCTGGGCCTTCTCCGCGACGGGGGAGGTGATCTGCGACTTCACGACCATGCCGTCGGTGCAGGTGATGGTGCAGGACGCCATCGGCTTGCGCTGGCCCTCGACCTCGACGATGCACTGCCGGCAGGCGCCGGCCGGGTCGAGGAGCGGATGGTCGCAGAAGCGCGGGATCTCGATGCCGAGCAGTTCGGCGGCGCGGATGACCAGGGTGCCCTTGGGCACGCTGATCTCGATGCCGTCGATCGTGAGCGTGACGAGGTCCTCGGGCGGAACGGCCGCCTCGCCGCCCCCGGAGGGCGCACTCGTGGTGACTGTCATGCGTTCACCCCCCGGTGAGCGTTCTTGTCGTCTTTTTCGTCGGCCCAGAGGGTCGACCTGGCCGGATCGAAGGGACAGCCCCTGCCGGTGATGTGCTGCTCGTACTCCTCGCGGAAGTACTTCAGCGAGGAGAAGATCGGCGAGGCGGCCCCGTCGCCGAGGGCGCAGAACGACTTGCCGTTGATGTTGTCGGCGATGTCGTTGAGCTTGTCGAGGTCGGCCATCTGCCCCTTGCCGGCCTCGATGTCGCGGAGCAGCTGGACGAGCCAGTACGTGCCCTCACGGCACGGCGTGCACTTGCCGCACGACTCGTGGGCGTAGAACTCGGTCCAGCGGGTGACGGCGCGCACCACGCAGGTGGTCTCGTCGAAGCACTGCAGCGCCTTGGTGCCGAGCATGGATCCGGCGGCGCCGACGCCCTCGTAGTCCAGGGGGACGTCGAGGTGTTCCTCGGTGAACATCGGGGTGGAGGAGCCCCCGGGGGTCCAGAACTTCAGGCGGTGCCCGGCCCGGATGCCGCCGCTCATGTCGAGCAGCTGGCGCAGGGTGATGCCGAGCGGTGCCTCGTACTGGCCGGGGCTGGTGACGTGCCCGCTGAGCGAGTACAGCGTGAAGCCCGGGGACTTCTCGCTCCCCATCGACTTGAACCAGTCCTTGCCCTTGTTCAGGATCGCGGGAACGGAGGCGATGGACTCGACGTTGTTCACGACAGTGGGGCAGGCGTACAGACCGGCGACCGCGGGGAAGGGGGGCCGCAGCCGGGGCTGGCCGCGCCGTCCTTCGAGCGAGTCGAGCAGCGCGGTCTCCTCCCCGCAGATGTACGCACCCGCACCCGCGTGCACCGTGAGTTCCAGGTCGAGCCCCGAACCCAGGACGTTCGTCCCCAGGTAGCCCGCCTCGTACGCCTCACGCACGGCCTCGTGCAGGCGCCTCAGTACGGGGACGACTTCGCCGCGCAGGTAGATGAAGGCGTGCGAGGAGCGGATCGCGTAGCAGGCGATCACGATGCCCTCGATGAGGCTGTGCGGGTTCGCGAAGAGGAGCGGGATGTCCTTGCAGGTCCCGGGCTCCGACTCGTCGGCGTTGACCACGAGGTAGTGCGGCTTGCCGTCGCCCTGCGGGATGAACTGCCACTTCATCCCGGTGGGGAACCCCGCGCCCCCGCGTCCGCGCAGACCGGAGTCCTTGACGTAGGCGATGAGGTCGTCGGGTGACATGGCCAGGGCCTTGCGCAGGCCCTCGTATCCGTCGTGGCGGTGGTAGGTGTCCAGCGTCCAGGACTCCGGTTCGTCCCAGAAGGAGGAGAGGACCGGGGCCAGGAGCTTCTCCGGGCTGGTCCCGTTCTTGTCGATCTCGGCTGCCAAGGTCATCACTCCCCCTCCTCGGCGGCGGGCCCGGCCGGGTGCTCCGGGTCGGAGGCCGACGTCTTCTGCGGTGCGTCGTGCGAGCTGAGGTGCTCGGTCGGCGACGGGTCGTGGGGTGCGGCGCCCGGCTCCGTGTCACGGGGCTGCGCGTCCCCGGGTGTCTCGCCCCTCGGTCCGACCACGCGTGCCGGCGACGGGCCCTCGCCCTTGGCGAGCTTGAGCCCGACCAGGGAGGCCGCGCCCGCTCCACCGCTCGCCTCGACGGCGCCGGGGCGCCGGTCGGGGAAGCCGGCCAGGATCCGGGCCGTCTCCTTGTACGTGCACAGGGGCGCGCCGCGGGTGGGCTCGACGGTCCGGCCGGCGATCAGGTCGTCGACGAGCCGGGTGGCGCTCTCCGGCGTCTGGTTGTCGAAGAACTCCCAGTTGACCATCACGACGGGGGCGAAGTCGCAGGCCGCGTTGCACTCGATGTGCTCGAGGGTGACCTTGCCGTCCTCGGTCGTCTCGTCGTTGCCGACGCCCAGGTGGTCCTTGAGCCGGTCGAAGATGGCGTCACCGCCCATGACCGCGCACAGGGTGTTGGTGCAGACCCCGACCTGGTAGTCGCCGCTCGGCCGGCGCCGGTACATCGTGTAGAAGGTGGCGACCGCGGTGACCTCGGCGGTGGTGAGGCCGAGCTGGTCGGCGCAGAACGCCATGCCCGTCCGGGAGACGAACCCCTCCTCGGACTGCACCAGGTGCAGCAGGGGCAGCAGCGCGGAGCGGCTGCCGGGGTAGCGGGCGATCACCTCCTTGGCGTCCGCCTCGAGCCGGGCGAGGACGTCGGCCGGGTAGGCGGGGGCGGGGAGCTGCGGCATCCCCAGGCTGACTTCTTGGTTGGACGCGGTCACCGGTCGACGCCTCCCATCACGGGGTCGATGGACGCGACGGCGACGATGACGTCGGCGACCTGGCCGCCCTCGCACATCGCCGCCATGGCCTGGAGATTGGTGAAGGACGGGTCCCGGAAGTGGACCCGGAAGGGGCGCGTGCCTCCGTCCGAGACGACGTGCACGCCGAGTTCGCCCTTGGGCGACTCCAGGGCGGTGTACGCCTGCCCGGCCGGGACCCGGAAGCCCTCGGTCACCAGCTTGAAGTGGTGGATCAGGGCCTCCATGGAGGTGCCCATGATCTTCTTGATGTGGTCGAGCGAGTTGCCGAGGCCGTCGGGTCCCAGCGCGAGCTGCGCGGGCCAGGCGATCTTCTTGTCGCCGACCATGACCGGGCCCGGCTCCAGCCGGTCCAGGCACTGCTCGATAATCCTGAGCGACTGGCGCATCTCCTCCAGGCGGATGAGGAAGCGGCCGTAGGCGTCGCAGGTGTCCGCGGTGGGCACGTCGAACTCGTAGGTCTCGTAGCCGCAGTACGGGTCGGTCTTGCGCAGGTCGTGCGGGAGTCCGGCTGACCTGAGGACCGGGCCGGTGGCTCCGAGCGCCATGCAGCCGGTCAGGTCGAGATAGCCGACGTCCTGCATACGGGCCTTGAAGATCGGGTTGCCGGTGGCGAGCTTGTCGTACTCCGGCAGGTTCTTCTTCATGGTCCTGACGAACTCGCGGAGCCGGTCGATCGCGCCCATGGGCAGGTCCTGGGCGAGGCCGCCGGGCCGGATGAACGCGTGGTTCATCCGCAGGCCGGTGATCAGCTCGAAGAGGTCGAGGACGAGTTCACGATCGCGGAAGCCGTAGATCATGATCGTCGTGGCGCCGAGCTCCATGCCGCCGGTGGCGATGCACACCAGGTGCGAGGAGATCCGGTTGAGCTCCATCAGGAGCACCCGCAGGACGGTGGCCCGGTCGGGGATCTGGTCCTCGATACCGAGCAGCTTCTCGACCCCGAGGCAGTACGCCGCCTCGTTGAAGAACGGGGTCAGGTAGTCCATGCGCGTGACGAAGGTGGTGCCCTGGGTCCAGTTCCGGAATTCGAGGTTCTTCTCGATGCCGGTGTGGAGGTAGCCGATGCCGCAGCGGGCCTCGGTGACGGTCTCGCCGTCGATCTCCAGGATCAGCCTCAGCACGCCGTGCGTGGACGGGTGCTGGGGACCCATGTTGACGATGATGCGTTCGTCGTCCGACTTGGCGGCGGACTCGACGACCTCGTCCCAGTCGCCGCCGGTGACCGTATATACAGTCCCCTCGGTGGTGGTGCGGGGTGTCGAGTGGGGCGTTGCGTGGGGAGTAGTCATCAGCTGTACGACCTCCGCTGGTCCGGAGCCGGGATCTGGGCGCCCTTGTACTCGACGGCGATGCCACCGAGCGGGTAGTCCTTGCGCTGCGGGAAGCCCTGCCAGTCGTCCGGCATCATGATCCGGGTCAGGGCGGGGTGCCCGTCGAAGATCAGCCCGAAGAAGTCGTAGGTCTCGCGCTCGTGCCAGTCGTTGGTCGGGTAGACCCCGACGAGGGACGGGATGTGCGGGTCGCTGTCCGGGGCGGACACCTCGAGGCGGATGAGCCGCCCGTGGGTGAGCGAGCGCAGGTGGTAGACCGCGTGCAGCTCGCGTCCCTTGTCCCCCAGGTAGTGGACACCGCTGACGCCCGTACAGAGCTCGAAGCGCAGGGCCGGGTCGTCGCGCAGGGTGCGGGCGACCTGGACGAGGTGCTCGCGTGCGATGAAGAAGGTGAGCTCGCCCCGGTCGACGACCGTCTTCTCGATGGCGTTGCCGGGGAGGAGGTCCTGTTCCTCCAGGGCTCCCTCCAGCTCGTCGGCGACTTCGTCGAACCAGCCGCCGTACGGCCGGGAGGTGGCTCCCGGCAGGGTCACCGTGCGGACGAGTCCGCCGTACCCGGAGGTGTCGCCACCGTTGTCGGCGCCGAACATGCCCTTGCGTACGCCGATGACCTCACCGGAGTCGTCCCGCGGGGTGGGCACCTGGCCGCTGTTCGTGTTCAGCTCGTCACTCATCGCAGCAGCCCCTTCATCTCGATCAGGGGGAGTGCCTTGAGGGCCGCCTCCTCCGCCTCGCGGGCGGCTTCCTCGGCGTTGACCCCGAGCTTGGAGCCCTGGATCTTCTGGTGGAGCTTGAGGATGGCGTCGATCAGCATCTCGGGACGCGGCGGGCACCCCGGCAGATAGATGTCGACCGGAACAATATGATCAACACCCTGAACAATGGCGTAGTTGTTGAACATCCCGCCCGATGACGCGCAAACCCCCATGGAGATGACCCACTTGGGGCTCGGCATCTGGTCGTAGACCTGCCTCAGGACGGGCGCCATCTTCTGGCTGACCCGCCCGGCGACGATCATCAGGTCCGCCTGGCGCGGCGATCCGCGGAAGACCTCCATCCCGAAACGGGCCAGGTCGTACCGCCCGGCCCCGGTCGTCATCATCTCGATGGCGCAGCAGGCGAGGCCGAAGGTGGCGGGGAAGACGGACGACTTCCGCACCCAGCCGGCGGCCTGCTCGACAGTGGTCAGAACAAAGCCGCTCGGCAGCTTCTCTTCGAGTCCCATGGTGTGCCCCTCAGCCCCTCAGTCCCATTCCAGGCCGCCCCGGCGCCACACATACGCGTAGGCGACGAAGACGGTGAGCACGAAGAGCAGCATCTCCACGAGCCCGAAGATCCCCAGGGCGTCGAAGCTGACCGCCCAGGGATAGAGGAAGACGATCTCGATGTCGAAGACGATGAACAGCATCGCCGTCAGGTAGTACTTGATGGGAAAACGGCCGCCTCCGGCCGGAGTCGGGGTGGGTTCGATGCCGCACTCGTACGCTTCGAGCTTTGCCCGGTTGTACCGCCTGGGGCCGATAAGCGTGGCCATGACCACGGAGAAGATCGCAAACCCTGCCCCGAGGGCGCCGAGCACGAGGATGGGCGCGTAGGCATTCACGCTCCTCGCTCCTTCCAGTCGTCCTTGACCGTTGGACCGCATCGGGCGACCGGCTCGCCACCTCATCAAGATCGTGCACATGTGAGGCAGTTCACAAGCCCGACTGCCCCGCATCCTATGCCTGCCGTCCTGTGATCTGCGACACGGGGTGCACACCCGAGTTTGTGATCTCCACCACCTACCGAACGATCATGAAGGCGGATGAGCGGTGATCTACGCACCCGAAGCGGCCGAGCGGTTACGAGACGTGACATTTGGCGGCGTCGATGCTGGTCAAAGCCATGCGGCACTATCAATAGTAGGCACCTACATGCAAATTGGCGATGGACGCCGATGAGGTGATATGAGCACGGGCCGATACTCGCCCCCACCCGGAAGAGGGGCCCACGGGATCGAGGTGGACGGTGGCCATGCGCATCCGTTCACTAACTCTCCGCGTCCAAGGGCTCGGTGAGGAAAGGGGTGCCGGGTCGGGCCTCCGCGCGCGGAGGAGAGGGGGCGGGCTCGACGGCCGCCCCGCGGCACGAGGGCCCTCGCGATCGAGCACCCCGCCCTCGCGATCGAGCCGGCCTCGCGACCCGGGAGGCGTCACGCCCCTGCCGGGCGGATGATCGGACGAGATGCACGAGAGGTGAAGCCGACCCGGGCCCCCGACCGGGCCCCCGCCCCGGACCCCCGCCCCGAGCCGCCGACCCCCGGTCACCGAAGGGGTCTGACCCAAAACGGACATGACGCACCAATAGGTCACGCGGTGGCCAGAAGCAGGCGGGCCCCTGGCTCGGATCCGGGCGCGGGCGCACGGTTGCCTCTCACGGGAGACCCATGCTGTGACCTGCATCACTCCACGGACGCTGCAAGAAAAGCGGGCTTGGCCAACCGTGTGAACGGATGGTAAGCGACGGGCAATTCGGGCGTATTGAAAGAACGCCGTGATCACAGGCGTGTACATGCATGCCCGAAATGCCCGTTAGGGCGTCAATAAGGGCCCGGAATAAGCGGATTCAAAGATTCCGAACGTAACTGTGTCGCAACACACGTTTCTTGATGGGACCCCTACAGCCCTGATAGCGCTAGTACCCATGTCCCACACCGCTCACATACCCAGCCACCGGAAGCCCCGCCAGAGCGCCTCGAAGACGGCGCTGCGGGCAGGAGTTGCCGGTGGCGTCCTCAGCACCATCGCGGTCGCGGGTGCCGCCGGTCCGGCCCAGGCCGAGCCGGTCACCCAGACCATCGAGATGCCCACCATCACGGCCGGGCTCTCCACCTCCGTCGCCGCGTCCGCGCAGGCGACCCAGGCGGTCGCTCTCGACCTCGAGACGCAGGCGCACGAGGACGCCGCGGCCGAGACGGCGTCCAAGGCCGCCAAGAAGGCCAAGGCCGAGGCCGTCCGCAAGGCTGAGGCCAAGAAGAAGGCCGAAGCAGCCGCCGAGGCCAAGGCGGAGGCCGCCGAGCGCGCCTCCCGCTCCGCCGAGCGCACCACGCTCAGCGCGTCCTCCGGCTCCTCGGACTCCTCCTCCTCTTCCTCCGCCTCCTCCTCGTCGTCGTCGAACGCCACCGGGTCCGCCGCGTCCGTCATCGCGTTCGCGCAGTCCCAGGTCGGCGACGCGTACGTCTCCGGCGGCACCGGCCCGAACTCGTGGGACTGCTCGGGTCTGGTCCAGGCCGCCTTCGGCTCGGTCGGCATCGACCTGCCGCGCGTCTCGCAGAGCCAGTCGACGGCCGGGACCCAGGTCTCGCTCGACAACCTCCAGCCCGGCGACATCCTGTACTGGGGCGGTGCGGGCAGCGCGTACCACGTCGGGATCTACGTGGGCGGCGGCCAGTTCGTCGGTGCGCAGAACTCCAGCACCGGCGTCGTACAGCAGTCCCTGGACTACGACCCGCCGTCGGGCGCCGTCCGCGTTCTCTGATTCACAAGCTCCGCACGCCCGGACACGATCGCGGGCCGTCACCCCACCGGCCGGGGTGACGGCCCGTCATCGTGCCGTGGGTGCGCCCGCCTCGGCCTGAGACTCGGCCGGGGCCGGCAGGCGCTGGCCCGGCACACGTCCCCGTGCCCGCCCGGCCCGGTCCCGGCGCAGGAGCACCACGCCCGCCACGCACACGAGGGCGGCCAGCACGAAACCGTACGCGGGGGTCGAGCCGGAGGGCTGCGTCTCGTAGACGAGTGCTGCCGACAGGACGGTGACCGCGCCCACGGCGCGGCCGCCGCTCGCGGTGGCGGCGAGCACCGCCGTCGCCCACAGCAGGTACCACGGCTGCACCATCGGCGACAGCGCCACCAGGGCCAGCAGCGCGAGACCCAGGGCGTGCACGGGTTCCGTCCGCCCCGTGGTCGCATGCCACGCGAGGCGGGCGATCAGCGCCAGGGCGAGCAGCAGCCCCAGGTTCTGCACCGCTGACTTCACCGGGTCCGGGTCGGTCCCCGCCAGCAGCCGCAGGAGTTCACCGAGGCCCAGGCCGAGGTCGCTGCTGAGCGAGAGCGCCGTGTGGATGCGTCCCGCGACGCTCTGGGTCCCGAGCCAGCCGAAGCCGGTGCCGCCGATGAACGTCACGCCGACGACGACCGCACCGGCGACCAGCCCGGGCGCCAGCAGCCCCTTCGCCACCCGCCGTACGGCCGGCCCGCTCGCGGCCCGGCCCACCACGACGCCGACGAACAGCAGCGCCACCGCCGCGGGCGACTTCACCATCATGGCGAGTCCGACGAGCGCCGACCCAATGATCCACCTCCCGCGCAGGGCGAGCAGCACCCCGGCCAGCATGAGCCCGGTCATCAGCCCGTCGTTGTGTACGCCGCCGACCACATGGATGAGCAGCAGCGGATTCAGGGCTCCGAGCCACAGCGCGGCGCTCTCGCTGCGGCCGTGCTCCCGGGCGAGGTTCCGCAGCGCCCACACGATCAGCACCAGCGCGCCCAGGGCGATGAGGCGCATCCCCACCACGGCGGGCACGATCGTGCCGCCGGTCGCCCAGGCGACGCCTCGCGCGAGCAGGAGGAAGAAGGGCCCGTACGGGGCCGGGGTGTCGGTCCAGTGCCCGCCGACGCTCGCCGCGGCGTCGCCGCCCGGCCCGTCGGGGTCGAGGACGGACGGCCCCAGGCTGTAGACGTCATGGCCTTCGAGGACCATCGCGCCCTGTGCGATGTAGCTGTAGACGTCGGCGCTGTAGAGCGGGGGCGCGAGGACCATCGGGGCCGTCCACCACGCGAGGGTGACGAGGGTGTCGCGTACGGAGGCTCCCGCCCTCCCGTACAGCCACCAGGCGACGACGAGCACCGTCAGGCCGCCGTACGCCAGTGTGTAGCCCGCCGCGGTCACCGCGGTCCCGTGGGGGACCCACAGGCCCCACGGGTCGTGGGCGGGCAGCGTGCCGACGGCCCAGCCGCCCAGCGCGACCGCCACCGACCCGGCCGCGCCGAGTCGTCGGTAACCGCCGGTGGTCCATGCCGCTGTCGCCCCCATGGCCCGAACCTATCGCAGGGCGGGCCGCGGGGGACCAGGGCCCGGGTCGCCCCGGGCCCCTCGGCTCAGGCCTTCGGGGCGACCTTGGAGAGGCCGTTGATGATGCGGTCCATGGCGTCGCCGCCCGTCGGGTCGGTGAGGTTGGCGAGCATCTTCAGCGTGAACTTCATCAGGAGGGGGTGGGTCAGGCCGCGCTGCGTCGCGATCTTCATGACCTTCGGGTTGCCGATCATCTTCACGAAGGCGCGGCCCAGCGTGTAGTAACCGCCGTAGGTGTCCTTGAGGATCTTCGGGTAGTGGTGCAGGGCCAGTTCCCGCTGGGCCGGGGTGGCGCGGGCGTGGGCCTGCACGATGACGTCCGCGGCGATCTGGCCCGACTCCATGGCGTACGCGATGCCTTCGCCGTTGAAGGGGTTGACGAGCCCGCCCGCGTCACCGACGAGCAGCAGGCCCTTGGTGTAGTGCGGCTGGCGGTTGAAGGCCATCGGGAGCGCGGCGCCGCGGATCGGCATCGTCATGTTCTCGGGGGTGTAGCCCCAGTCCTCCGGCATGGAGGCGCACCAGGCCTTGAGCACCTCGCGCCAGTCGAGCTCCTTGAAGGCCGACGAGGAGTTCAGGATGCCGAGGCCGACGTTGGACGTGCCGTCGCCCATCCCGAAGATCCAGCCGTAGCCGGGCAGCAGACGGTCCTCGGCGCCACGGCGGTCCCAGAGTTCCAGCCAGGACTCCAGGTAGTCGTCGTCGTGCCGGGGCGACGTGAAGTACGTCCTGACCGCGACGCCCATCGGGCGGTCCTCACGGCGGTGCAGGCCCATGTTGAGGGAGAGCCGGGTGGAGTTGCCGTCGGCGGCGACGACGAGAGGGGCGTGGAAGGTGACCGGGGTCTTCTCCTCGCCGAGCTTCGCGTGGACGCCGGTGATGCGGCCGGTGCGTTCGTCCTTGATCGGCTCACCGACGTTGCAGCGCTCGTGCAGCCGGGCGCCCGCCTTCTCGGCCTGGCGGGCCAGCTGCTCGTCGAAGTCGTCGCGCTTGCGGACCAGACCGTAGTCCGGGTACGAGGCGAGATCCGGCCAGTCGAGCTGGAGGCGGACACCGCCGCCGATGATGCGCAGGCCCTTGTTGCGCAGCCAGCCTGCCTCTTCGGAGATGTCGATGCCCATGGAGACGAGCTGCTTGGTGGCGCGCGGGGTGAGACCGTCGCCGCAGACCTTCTCACGCGGGAAGGCCGTCTTCTCCAGGAGGAGGACGTCGAGTCCGGCCTTGGCGAGGTAGTACGCGGTCGTGGAGCCGGCTGGGCCCGCTCCGACGACGATCACGTCCGCGCTGTGTTCGGAGAGGGGCTCGGTCACGGTCGGATCTCCCGAAGACTCGAATTCGCGTGCCGCGCGGCACATGTCGCGTGCAGTCTATGGGTGCCTGCTGATCAACCTTCCGAAGGGCTCCCCGATGCCGCACGCGCCTGACCCGACTCCCTCCGTACATCTGCGTGTCCCCACCGACGAGGACACCATGGCCTGGTACCGGGTGTTCGCCGACCCGGAGGTGATGGAGTTCCACGGCGGCCGCCCGGCGGAGTACTCCGTCTACGAGGAGCTGACCGCCCGCCAGCGACGGCACGACGCGGAGCTGGGCCACTGCCTGTGGACGGTGCTGGACGACGCCGGGGAGGTGCTCGGCTTCACGGGCGCCCAGCCGTGGCCCCACGCGTCGTTCGGCCCGGTGGGCGAGATCGAGATCGGCTGGCGGCTGGGCCGGGCCGCGTGGGGGCACGGCTACGCGACCGCGGCCGCCCGGACCACGCTGGAGCGGATAAAGGCGCTCGGGGTGCGGGAGGTCGTGGCGATGATCAATACGCGGAACGCCCGCTCGGTGGCGGTGGCCGTACGTCTCGGCATGCGGCAGGCCGAGACGTACACGAGCCCGGTGACCAAGCAGGAGGCGTACTGCTTCCGGCTGGAGCTCTGAGCTCCCGCCGGGTCAGTCGCGCACGCCCCGGTGGAGCGCCACCACACCGCCGGTGAGGTTGCGCCAGGCCACCTTCGACCAGCCGGCCTCCTGCAGCAGCGTCGCGAGGCCGGCCTGGTCGGGCCAGGCGCGGATCGACTCCGCGAGGTAGACGTAGGCGTCCGGGTTGGACGACACCGCCCGCGCCACCGGCGGCAGGGCGCGCATCAGGTACTCGGTGTAGACGGTCCGGAAGGGGGTCCACGTCGGCTGGGAGAACTCGCAGATCACCACACGGCCGCCGGGCTTGGTGACCCGGTACAGCTCGCTCAGCGCGGCGCTGGTGTCCTGGATGTTGCGCAGCCCGAAGGAGATCGTGACCGCGTCGAAGGTCTCGTCCTTGAAGGGGAGCCTCGTGCCGTCGCCCGCGGTGAAGGGCATCCACGGGTGGCGCTCCTTGCCGACCCTGAGCATCCCGATCGAGAAGTCGCACGGCACCACGTAGGCGCCGGCCCGTGCGAACGGCTGCGAGGAGGTGGCCGTGCCCGCTGCCAGGTCCAGGATCTTCTGGGCCGGCCGGGCGTCGACGGCCCGGGCGACTTCCCTGCGCCAGAGCCGCGCCTGTCCGAGCGACAGCACGTCGTTGGTGAGGTCGTAGTTCGCCGCCACGTCGTCGAACATCGAGGCGACTTCGTGCGGCTGCTTGTCCAGGGATGCTCGGGTCACTCCCCCATTCAAGCAGCCCCGGCCCCGGCCTCCGGCGGCGGCGTGGACCGGCTCCGGTCTTTCGCCGCCGGCAGCACTCGTGGAGGGGCCGCGCGACGGTGAGGCCGCCGGGGCGTGCCGGCGAAGCGGCTGACCTGCGAGACGGCACGGCTCACGGAGCCGGTCGGGGCGGGCCTGCGGGTCTCCGCGCCGCTCCCCGCCGCCACGTTCATCCCGATCATCCTCGATTTCGGGAACAGCACCGTCCTGATCTACGTCTCACCCGACGAGGGGAAAGGGGTTTCCGCGCCGGCGACCACCCAGTAACTCCCGGACGGCTCACGGGAGAACGGACTGCTGGACGTCGTGCGGTACGCGGACGGGCACCCGGTGCCCGAGAAGCAGATCAACGTACGGGGGCGGATGGACCGCGCCTCCGCGCGGCCACACCGAGACCACGGATGTTCACCAGACCATGCACAGCGACGACGTACCTCGCATACGGAACGCCACCGGTGCCCGCCGGACCGCCGGGAGGCCCGCTCCGGGGGCCCGGCCCTCCCGCGCACAGTCCCGGAAGCGCTCCATGGCCCGCCGAAGACAGGTGCGGCGCCGGCGCGCCGGGTTCACCGGTGCGGTGATCGCGGTGGCCGCCGTGGCGGCGTTCCTCTACGTCGACCCGCCGTGGCAGGACGACGGCGCCGCGGTCGCGGCCGGCCAGGAGACGGCCCCGGCCTCCCCGCGCCCCGCGGTCTCGCCGAAGGTGGCGGCGAGCCCCGAGCCGTCGGAGTCCCCGGCGGGCAGCTCCCCGCCCCCGAGCGCCGAGGAACCCGTCGATCCGGACTCCGTCCCGGAGTCGGGCCCCGGGACCTTCACCGTGGCCCGCGAGGGCGTCTCGTCCGAGGGTGGTGGCAGCCGCTACCGCGTCGAGGTGGAGGACGGTATCGGGGTGGACCCGGACAGCGCCGCCGAGGACATCGCGGAGATACTCGCCGACCCCCGGGGCTGGAGCAAGGGCGGGACCCGTACGTTCCGGCAGGTCGACGACAGGTCGGCCGGGCTGGTGATCCGGATAGGGACGCCGAAGACCACCGACCGGCTCTGCGGTCGGTACGGACTGAACACCCGGGGCGAGGTGAACTGCCGCGGCGGGGAGAACGTCATGGTCAACCTGGCCCGGTGGCAGCTCGGTTCACCGACCTTCGACGGCCCGGCGACCGAGTACCGGGCCCTGATCATCAATCACGAGGTCGGCCACTGGCTCGGGCACGGGCACGAGACCTGCCCGGGTCCCGGCAAGCCGGCGCCCGCCATGATGCAGCAGATCAAGGGGCTGAAGGGCTGCAGGTCCAACGCCTGGCCGTACGACGCGAACGGCCGCTACCTGGGCGGGCCCTCGGTCCCGTAGCCCGCACGGTGCGCGGCCGTCACCGCCGCCGGTGCACCGGGCGTCATCGCCGCCGGTACACCAGGCGTCCGCCGAGCACCGTGGCGACACAGGTGACGGCGCCCGCCGCGCACAGCGCCGCCTCGTCCGGCACGTCGAAGACCGCGAGGTCCGCACGGCCGCCGACGGCGAGCGGGCCGTACACCGTGCCCGCGAGGCCGTGTCCCCTGGCGAAGGGGTCGAGGTCCGGTTCCCCGGCCGGGGCCCCGGCCGGCGGCACCACCGTGAGGCCCGCGCGGCCCACGGCGGTGCGTACGGCGGGTTCGGCGAACGCCCCCGCGACGTGGGTGGTGCCGTGGCGCAGCATCCGCTGCAGCCCTCGGCGTACGCTGCCGGCCCGGCGGGGCTCGTCCATCTGTCCGGCCAGCCGCTCGAGACCGGCCCCGGTGAGAGGCTGCTCGCCGAGCTCGTCCGCCTCGCGCGGGTCGGGGTGGTAGCAGCGGGTCAGCAGCGGGACGCCGTCCCACTGGCGCAGGCCGGGGGTGAGGACACCCGGCCATCGGCGGACCCGCGCCGCCGCGTGCGCGGCCACCACCACGTCGTACGGCCCGAGGGCCACGATCCGGTCGCCGTCCACCGCGACCGCGCCCTCCTCGATGCCGGCCGCGCCGACCGGGAGGACCAGCGGCGCGGCGTGAACGGTCAGCACCGGTGGCTCAGTTGGCGTCGAGGAGCTTCAGCTCCGGGTGCGCGGTCCCGCCCGCGATCGCCGTCGAGGAGATGTGCGAGACGACGCGCTCGTCCGCCGGGTCGTCCGCCGGGTCGTCGTGGACGACCAGGTGCTCGTAGGTCGTGGCGCGCTGGGCGGGGACGCGGCCCGCCTTGCGGATCAGGTCGATGATCTCGAGCCGGTTCGAGCGGTGCTTGGCACCGGCCGAGGAGACGACGTTCTCCTCCAGCATGATCGAGCCGAGGTCGTCCGCGCCGTAGTGCAGGGACAGCTGGCCGACCTCCTTGCCGGTGGTCAGCCAGGAGCCCTGGATGTGGGCGACGTTGTCGAGGAAGAGCCGGGCGATGGCGATCATCCGCAGGTACTCGAAGAGCGTGGCCTGCGTCTGCCCCTTCAGCTTGTTGTTCTCGGGCTGGTAGGTGTACGGGATGAAGGCGCGGAAGCCGCCGGTGCGGTCCTGCACGTCACGGATCATCCGCAGGTGCTCGATGCGTTCGGCGTTGGTCTCGCCGGTGCCCATCAGCATGGTCGAGGTGGACTCGACGCCGAGGCCGTGGGCGATCTCCATGATCTCCAGCCAGCGCTCGCCGGACTCCTTGAGCGGGGCGATCGCCGTACGCGGCCGGGCGGGCAGGAGTTCGGCGCCGGCTCCCGCGAAGGAGTCGAGGCCCGCGGCGTGGATCCGCTTGATGGCCTCCTCCGCGGAGACGCCCGAGATGCGCGCCATGTGCTCGATCTCGGAGGCGCCCAGCGAGTGGATGACCAGCTGCGGGAACGCCTTCTTGATCGCGGAGAAGTGCTCCTCGTAGTACTCCACGCCGTAGTCCGGGTGGTGACCGCCCTGAAACATGATCTGGGTACCGCCCAGCTCGACGGTCTCCGCGCAGCGGCGCAGGATGTCGTCGAGGTCGCGGGACCAGCCCTTGGCGGTGTCCTTGGGAGGGGCGTAGAACGCGCAGAACTTGCAGGCCGTGACGCAGACGTTGGTGTAGTTGATGTTGCGCTCGATGATGTACGTCGCGATGTGCTCCGTGCCGGCGTAGCGGCGGCGGCGCACGGCGTCGGCGGCGGCCCCCAGCGCGTGCAGCGGTGCCGACCTGTACAGGTCGAGCGCCTCCTCCGGGGAGATCCGCCCGCCTTCGGCGGCGCGGTCGAGGACGGGCTGAAGGTCGGCCTTCTCGGTCACCGGGCTGTCACCTTTCGGCGGTTCTTCTGCGGTTCCACGGACCGATCCAGCCTACGCCAGCCCTTGCCGGCGTCAGCCGTCGGACCGGGTGAGCGTGCCCTTCGGCGTGCCCGCGGCCTCCTCGTGGGACTCGTAGCGCAGGGTGCCGTCGGAGGTGAGGGTGAAGTCCAGGTCGGCCTCGCCGCCGGTGCACAGCGCGCCGGTGCGGGCGTCGGGGTCGGCGCGTTCCCGGACCTTGAGCTCGGTGGCGGTGCCGGAGACGAGCGTGCCGATGCCCTTGCAGACGACGGTCGTCCCGAGTGCGTCGAAGCGGTACGAGAGCCGGACCACCTCCTCCCCCTTCCCGCCCTCGACGAAGACGGCGGTGACCGTGCCGTGCGGCGCTCCGCTGCGTTCGGTCGTGGGGCCCTTCCACGTGCCGGCGAACGCCTCGGGCAGCGCGCTCACGGGCGCGGAAGCCGCGGGGGGTTCCGACGCGGAGTCCGACGGGGTCGCCGGCCCGGTGGCAGCGGGGGGCTGCTGCGCGGCGTCGTTGCCCTGGTCGTTGTCGCCGCCACCGCCCGTGAACAGGTCCCCCGTCATCGCGACGCCGACGGTCACCGCGGCGAGCGCGCCGGCGACGGCCAGCGCGACGGTGCAGCTGACCCGTCGCCCCCGGCGCGCACCGGACTGCGGGCCGGTGTCCAGCGTGACGGCGACGCGGGCACCGGATCCCCGCTCCCCCGACGTGTCCGCGGCGGCCGGCGGCTCCGCCGGCGGGGGCGGCAGCGGCGGGCCGAACGTCCCGGGCGTCACGCTCCCCAGCGACGCGTTGCTGAAGGGCACCGGGCCGGACTGCACCGGCGCGTCCTGCGGCTCCAGGTCCAGCAGGGCCACCGCCGACCTGCTGACCTCACGCACCAGAGGGCCCGGCAGCCAGCCGGGCGCCACCAGTGCGGCGGCCCCGCCCGGCGCGAGCCTGCGGGCGAGTTCGGAGGGGGCGGGCCGGCGGGCGGGGTCCTTGGCGAGGCACAGGGCCACGAGCTCGCGCAGTTCCCCCTCCAGGTCCCCGAGCTCGGGCTCCTCGTGCACCACCTTGTAGAGGAGTACGGCGGACGAGTCGCCGTGGAAGGGCGCGTTGCCGGTCGCCGCGTAGGCGAGGACCGCGCCGAGCGAGAAGACGTCGGCGGCGCCGGAGATGTCCAGGCCACGGATCTGCTCGGGCGCCATGTAACCGGGGGAGCCGACGGAGACGCCGGTCGAGGTGAGGGAGACGGTGGCACCGAGCGCCCGGGCGATGCCGAAGTCGATCAGCCGGGGGCCGTCGAGGGCGAGAAGGACGTTGGACGGCTTCACGTCCCGGTGGATGAGACCGTGCGCGTGTACGGCGTCGAGGGCCTCGCCGAGCCCGGCCCCCAGGGTGCGCACCGCGTACTCGGGCAGCGGGCCGTGGCGGGTGACCGCGTCGGAGAGCGGCGGCCCGGCCACGTAGCCGGTGGCCACCCACGGCACGGGCGCGTCGGGGTCGGCGTCGAGCACCGGGGCGGTCCACTGGGCCCCGAGACGCCGCGCGGCGTCCACCTCGCGGCGGAACCTCTCGCGGAACTGCTCGTCGAGGGCGAAGTGCGGGTGGACTACCTTGACCGCGACCGTGCGTCCGCCCGCGCTGCGGCCCAGGTAGACCCGGCCCATCCCGCCGGCACCGAGTCTGCCGAGCAGCCGGTAGGCGCCGATGGTGTGCGGTTCGCCGGCTTCCAGCGGCTGCATACGGTCTCCCCCTGTGGACCCCGGGACTCGGACGGCAGCCTAGGGGGCCCGGGTCGCACGGTCACACACACCCCTTCCGCCGATTTCGCCCCTATGGGCACGAAGCAGGGATTTCGCCACACGGAAAGGCGCGAATACGTCGTTCTTCCGCGCCGAAAGGGGTTCACCGGGGGGAAACCGGAAGGCGTCCGGGGAGGCATCCACAATTCACCGGGCGTCCGCCGAGAGGACTGCTCGGCAGAACTCCCGGCGTGCGCGCCCTTTCACGGAAAGGAATGCCGGAGCCACACGGCACGGGTAAAGGACGGCACGGGGAAGGAAGGCCGGGGAAAGTACGGGATTCATCTTTCCCGCACCATTCCCGCGCGCCGCCGGTGTCAGCCGCCGAGCAGTTCGATCCTGACGTCGGCCGGGAAGCCGGTCGTCGGGCCGGTCCGCCGGGCGAACTCGCGGACGCCCGCCAGCTGGTCCGGGCCGAAGCGGAAGTCCAGGGTCGTGAAGTAGCGCTCCAGCACCTCGGCGTCGAAGCTCTCCCAGCGCGCCGCCTGCTCGGCCACCTTGGTGACCTCCTCCAGCGAGAGGTCGCGGGAGGCCAGGAACGCCTCGTGCACCTTCTCCACGTGGTCGGGGTGCGTGGCCAGGTAGTCCTTGCGCGCCGCCCAGACCGCGAAGACGAACGGGAGCCCCGTCCATTCCTTCCACATCTGTCCCAGGTCATGGACCTGCAGCCCGAGCCTGGGGGCGTCGTGCAGGTTCGCGCGCAGGGCGGCGTCACCGATGAGGACGGCCGCTTCGGCCTCCTGCATCATCAGGCCGAGGTCGGGCGGGCAGGTGTAGTAGTCGGGTGTGACGCCGTACCGCTCGGCGAGCAGCAACTGGGCCAGCCGCACGGAGGTGCGCGAGGTCGAGCCGAGGGCCACCCGGGCCCCGTCCAGCTGCTCCAGGGGGAGCTGCGAAACGATCACGCACGACATGACGGGGCCGTCGCAGCCGACGGCGATGTCGGGGAGGGCGACCAGTTCGTCGGCGTTGCGCAGGAACTCGACCAGGGTGACGGGACCGATGTCCAGATCCCCCCTGACCAGCTGCTCGCTGAGTCTTTCCGGGGTGTCCTTCGAGAGCTCCAGGTCGAGCAGGGTTCCGGTCCGTGCCAGGCCCCAGTAGAGGGGGAGGCAGTTCAGGAACTGGATGTGGCCGACTCGCGGCCTGGTGCGACGGTCGTCGCCTTCTACGGGAGAGACGGTTGAATTGTCCACATCGCGAGGCTAGACCCGCCCCCACCGGCCGGCATCATCGGGGCGGCGGGCCGGTCTCGTCGGGACGCCCGGGTCACCCCCGGGAGCCCTGTCAGTCACCTCTCGGGCGGCCCGGCCGAACCTGCGAGTGAAGTGATCTTTCCCTCTACCGCTCCCCGCGGACTGCGTGCTAGGCTCGCCGCAAGTTGCAGTTTGGTTTCCCTTGCAGTACAGAGCCTGCGGAGCATGTAACCCGCAGGCTTTTGTAGTTTTCAGACTTGTTTGCAGGTTCTGGAGCAGGGCAACCCTTTGGCCCAAGGAGGGCTTATGGCTACCGGAACCGTCAAGTGGTTCAACGCTGAAAAGGGCTTCGGCTTCATCGCCCAGGACGGCGGCGGCCCGGATGTCTTCGTCCACTACTCCGCGATCAACGCGTCCGGGTTCCGCTCCCTCGAGGAGAACCAGGTCGTGAACTTCGACGTCACTCAGGGACCCAAGGGTCCGCAGGCTGAGAACGTCACCCCGGCCTAGTTGCCCGGGTCGGCCGATCGCGGCCGAGTGAGCAGTACCCAAGGAGCCCCGCTCCCCCGCTTCGGCGGAGGAACGGGGCTCCTGCCTTCTTCCGGCTCCGCTCCTGCCGCGGCCGCAGGCCGATCGCGCCTCTGGTGCCCCACCCGCCACATCGCCGTACGCCCTGCGCGTCCCCTTCGCCCCCAGTCGTTGTCGAGGCCCTGTGCAGAGGGTCACCCGATGCTGACGAGTCCGCCCGTTACAAGGCAGACTGTTGAGCGCGATACCAGCGGTACGGAGCAGGGCGGGATCGGCGGCGCCGGCGGGGCAAGCAGGACAGGGGGCATCATGGACCGCGACAACGGACCTGGCGTGCGCGTTCCGGAGCAACGCGCTCCGCGGGAACGGGTGGCCGGCACCGATCTGCGTTTCACCGTACTCGGCCCGGTACGCGCCTGGCGCGGCAGCGAGCTCCTGCCGTCCGGTTCCCCGCAGCAACGGGCCCTGCTGGCGGCCCTGCTCCTGCGCGACGGCCGCACGGCCACCGCCGCCGAACTCATCGACGCCCTCTGGGGCGACGACCCCCCGTCCCAGGCGCTGGCCACGGTACGGACGTACGCGTCCCGGCTCCGCAAGGTCCTGGGCCAGGACACCCTGGTCAGCGAGTCCGGAGGCTACGCGGTCCGGATCCCACGCGAGGCCCTCGACCTGACTCTCGCTCAGGACCTGGCGTCCGAGGCGGAGAAGGCCAGGAGCGGGGACCGCGGTCAGGCGCGCGCCCTGATCAACAAGCTGCTCGGCCTCTGGGACGGTGAGGCACTGGCCTCCCTCCCCGGGCCGTACGCCGAGAACCAGCGCACCAGCCTGGAGGAGTGGCGCCTCCAGCTCACCGAGACCCGCCTGGACCTGGACCTGGAGGCCGGCTGCCACGCGGAGGCCGTCTCGGAACTGACCGCGCTCACCGCGGCACAGCCCTTGCGCGAACGGCTGCGCGAGCTGCTGATGATCGCCCTGTACCGCAGCGGCCGGCAGGCCGAGGCCCTCGCGGTGTACGCCGACACCCGCCGCCTGCTCGCGGAGGAGCTGGGCGTCGACCCGCGCCCCGAGCTCGCCCAGCTCCAGCAGCGGATCCTCAGGGCCGACGAGGAGCTGGCCCGCCCGGCCGACGAGCCGGCGCCCGCTTCCGTCCCGGTCCGCCCGGCACAGCTCCCGGCCACCGTCCCGGACTTCACGGGCCGCGCCGCGTTCGTACGCGAGCTGGGCGACCTGCTCGTGGCCTCGGAGGGCTCCGTCATGGCCGTCTCCGCGCTCGCCGGCATCGGCGGCGTCGGCAAGACGACCCTCGCGGTGCACGTCGCCCACCAGGCGCGCCCGCACTTCCCGGACGGCCAGCTGTACGTCGACCTCCAGGGCGCGGATGCCAGGGCCGCCGAACCCGAGACGGTCCTGGGCGCGTTCCTGCGCGCGCTGGGCACCGCCGACTCCGCGATCCCTGACTCCCTGGACGAGCGGGCCGCCCTCTACCGCTCCGCCCTCGACGGCCGCCGCATCCTGGTCCTGCTGGACAACGCCCATGACGCGGCCCAGATCCGGCCCCTGCTCCCCGGCACCGAGGGCTGTGCGGCGCTGGTCACCAGCCGCGTCCGCATGGTCGACCTGGCCGGCGCGCACCTGGTGGACCTGGACGTGATGTCCCCGGAGGAGGCGCTGCAGCTCTTCACCCGCATCGTCGGCGACGAACGCGTCCGCTCGGAGCGCGAGGCGGCCCTGGACGTGGTGGCCGCGTGCGGCTTCCTGCCACTGGCCATCCGCATCGCCGCCTCCCGGCTGGCCGCGCGCCGCACCTGGACGGTCTCGGTGCTGGCCGCGAAGCTGGCGGACGAGCGCCGCCGCCTCGACGAACTCCAGGCGGGCGACCTCGCGGTGAAGGCCACCTTCGAGCTCGGCTACGGCCAGCTGGAGCCGGCCCAGGCCCGCGCCTTCCGCCTCCTGGGCCTGGCGGACGGCCCGGACATCTCCCTCGCGGCGGCGGCAGCGGTCCTGAACCTGGACCACCACACGGCGGAGGACCTCCTGGAGTCCCTGGTCGACACCAGCCTCCTGGAGTCGGCGGCCCCGGGCCGCTACCGCTACCACGACCTGGTCCGCCTCTACGCGCGTGCGTGCGCCGAACGCGACGAACAGCCGCCGGTGGAACGGGAGCTGGCGCTGTCGCGGCTGCTGGACTTCTACCTGGCCACGGCGGCGGGGGTGTACGCGCTGGAGCGGCCGGGGGACCGGCTGGTCGCCCACCTGGAGCCGACGCGGCACCCGGGGATCACGTTCGAGGACCGCCATTCCGCACTGGACTGGCTCTACTCCGAAGCGAACTGCCTCCTGGCCTGCGCACAGCAGTCCACGGGCCACAGCATGCTCCGCAGAGCGGTCGACCTGTTGTGGGCCGCGAAGGACCTGGCGGAGTCAGGGGCGAACTCGAAGCAGTACGAGTCGGCGGCCCTGACGACGCGGGACGCAGCCCAGAGCTACGGTGACGCACATGCCGAGGGCCGTGCCCGGACCACCATCACCAACGTCCACATCGTGGCGGGCCGTTTCGACGAAGCCGACGCCGAGGCGCAGCGAGCCATGCAGCTGGCACGTGCGGCCGATGACCCGGTTCCCAATTGCTGGGCACCCAACGACCGGGGAGTGATCGCCATCTATCAGGGGCGGCACGAAGAAGGCGAGCGGCACCTCCTCCAGGCCATCGAGAATTTCCGAGCCGACAACAACTACGTCGGCCAGGCCAGCGCCCTCTGCAATCTCTCCCGGATCCATGTGTCCCTCGGCCGCATCCCGAGCGCGATAGAGCTCGCGCAGCAGGGAATCGACATCTACGACCGGATGGGCCTGAGCCTCCGTCTGGCCAACGGCCGGTACGCCCTGGGCATCGCACTGACCCGAGCGGGCCGGCTGCCCGAAGCCCTGAACCAGCTCACCGAAGCGCTGGCGCTCTTCCACGACAACCGGCAGCCACTGTGGGAAGGCGTCACGCACTTCCGGCTGGCTGAGGCTCACCTCGCCGCGCATCGTCCCACCCTGGCGGCTGCTCACGCGGAGCAGGCGATCGCGCTCCGGGGTATCGGCGGCGAGTGGCGCCGCGGCACGGTACTGACCGTGCTCGGCAAAGCTCTCGACAGCATCGGCCAGCCTGACCGCGCACGGGCCTGCTGGCACGAAGCCCTCGCCATCTACGACCAGTTGGGCGCACCCGAGGCGGAGGAGACACGCCTCCTGCTGACGCCTGTGGCCGCGGCGTAGCTGCGGCGTTCATCGTTCGTTTATCGCCGGCCGCCAGTCTGTAGTTCATCGAGCCGTCGCGTCGGGGGGCAGGCGGATCGAGGGTACGGCCGTCCCAGTAGGGTGAGCGGCCCTGAGATGCCCGCCCGGCGATCCACGGGGGAATTGCCGGGCGGGCATCGCCGACCTTTGCATGGAATGACGAACGGGAGCTGACGATGAGCGAAGCGAAGAAAGCCAAGGACGACCTCCTCAAGCCGCAGGACAACCACGCGTCCGACGCCGACGCCGGCGTCGCCACCACGCAGGACAACCACGCGTCGGGCGGCGAGATCACCACGCTGGACAACCACGCGTCGGCCCCGACGCCCAAGTAGACCTCACCCGCACGGGGAGCGGCCGCGGCGGCGCGGAGGGGGAGCCGTCGCGGCCGCTGTACGTCCGCGGTCGTACAGCACGAGGGCCCGAGCCGACCGGCTCGGGCCCTCGTCCGCGCTCCCGGCTCACAACGCCCGGACCTGCACCTCCGCCCGGCACAGCTTGCGCATGTCGTCCTCGCTCCGGATCTCCTCGGCGAGCTCCTCGGGCAGCGTGACCGTGTACTTCTTGGTTGCCGTACCAGGCACCATGCCGAACGACGTCAGTAGCGCGACTCCGCCGCGACCTGGCAGCGCTTCACGCGGGAGACCAGGCGGGGGCTGTCCATGGGGACGGAGATGATCGTGGAGTCACCGGCGCCGAGCTCGACCTCGGCCTCGCCCGTGTCGACGGTCAGCCCCTTGGCGTCGACGAACGTCACGTCCACCTCGTACACCTGCGTGGTCATCGCGGTCGAACGGATCTCGATCGACGAGGAGGTCTGCGCCCTGCGCTTGCCCTTCTTGGGCTGGGCACAGCGGACGACGCGCAGGGAAGGGGCGTCCGAGGCCGTCGCCTCCGGGGTGGCCGACTCGTACGTGGAGCCGCCGGACGAGCTCGACGAGCTGTCGTGGTCGTAGTCGCGGTAGCCGTTGTTGCTCTTCTTGGAGCTGGAGCAGCCCCCACCGCCGGAGCCGCCGCTGCTCTTCCCGCTCCTGCCGCCGTGGCTGGCCGTGGAGAATCCGGTGAGCGCGAGCACCACCACGACCAGCACCGCCGCGAACCTGATCTGCCGCCGCATCATCGATGCAGCCCCCCTAGCTGTAGTCGGCTTCCTCGGCCGCCGCACGGCCGCGCGACACCGTAACGCACAGCATTCCGGGCACTCACCCATGGTCGCGTCATGACCCTGTCACGGTCTCGCACTGGTCTCCGATGGCAGGGCAGATCGGCCCGGCGTAGCGTCGGTCCGGGGAGCGGTGCGCACAGCCGTGCGCCAAGGCCCGGGAGGCTGTCGATGATCCGCAATGTCCTCGGCTCCGTCGTCGCTCTCGTGGGCGCCGCCGCGGCCGTACAGAGCCCCTTCCACAGCTGGTACGACGACCGCCTCGGGCGGGACTACCGCATCCAGGACCTCTTCGGCGGCATCACCGGCGTCTCGTCGTCCGTGATGGGCTCGATCCTCCTGCCGTTCCTCTTCGCCGCACTGGTGACCCTCGTGGGAGTCGTGCTCCGCTCGCGCTGGGTGGTGGCCCTCGCCGGCCTGATCGTGATCGGCTTCACCGTGCTGTGGATGGTCCGGCAGGGGCAGGACGCCGGAAGCCTGACGGTCGACGGTGACGGCGGCGGGCTCCGCTGGGGCGTGGCACAGGCGCTGGCCGGCGGTCTCCTGCTCCTGCTGGGCGCGCTGCTGATGTCGGGGCGTCGGCGAGCCGCACGGACGAGGCGTACCGCCGGGCCGGACCCCTATCCCGTACCGCCGGACGACCATCCGGACACCTGGCCGCCGACGCAGGAGCCGGGTCCGGCCGCGTACACGTCCCCCGGGCCGGAGCCCGAGGCGGATCCGTACACCGGGCCCGGCCGGCACCGGGCGGCCCCCGCCGACGAGGACACCGCCCCGTATCCGGTGCAGGACGGGAACACCCCTCCCGATCAGGACGACCGGCAGGGCCGGGACCGGTATCACCCGCCCCACCCCTGAGCCGCCCCTGAGGCCTCAGGCCCTGGCCCTGTTCCCCGTCCCCGTGCCCTTCAGCGCGTCCAGGGCGTACACGCAGCGGTCCTTGCTGCACGCGTACACGACGCCCGCCTGCGCCACCGGGGAGCCCGTGATCTCGCCGCCCGTGGCCAGCTTCCAGCGGAGCTGGCCACCCGCCGCGTCCAGGGTGTAGAGAACGTGGTCCGCGGAACCGAAGTGGACCCGGCCGTCCGCGACCACCGGGGCGCCGACCACCTCGCCGCCCGCCGCGAAGCGCCACTTCGGTGTCCCGGTCACCGCGTCGAGGGTGTACAGGGCGCTGCCGCTGCCGACGTGCACGTTCCCGGCGGTGACCAGCACGGGCTCGATGGACTGACGGGACTCCGTCGCGATCCGCCAGCGGTCCTTGCCGGTGGAGGCGTCCAGCGCGTACACGGTGCCCAGGTAGTCGGCGAGGTAGACCCCGCCGCCCGTGACCGCCGGGCCAGGCGCGAACGCGGGCGGGGAGAGGAAGACCGCCGGCGACTCGAAGTGCCAGCGCACCCGGCCCGAGACGGCGTCCACGGCCAGCACCCGGGTCCCCGCCGCGACGTACACGAAGCCGTCGGGCGCGGGGGTCACCCGGACCGGTACCCCGCCACAGGAGGCGGCGTCACCGATGGGGTACGACCACCGCTCCGTACCGGTGCGCGCGTCGACGGCCCGCAGCCTGGCGTCCTGCCACAGGAACACCGTGCCGTCGTGGATGACGGGACCGGCCTCGGGCGTCTCGAAGTCCGTCTGGACACCCCGGGCCTCCCAGAGCTTCTCGCCGCTGGACGCCTCCCACGCCTGTACGCCGCCGCCTCGTGTCCCGGTCAGGACGGTGCCTCGGTCGGCCTTGAGGGAGTACACCCAGGCGTCGGTCCGGAGCCGCCACCGCTCGGCCCCGGTCGCGGCGTCCAGCGCGTACAGGGACGGGCCGTCCGACGCGTGGATCCGGCCGCCGTCGACCGCCATCGACCAGGCCACGTCGCGGGTCTTGAACTGGCGGCGCCCGTTGCCCACGTCCAGGGCGTGGACCTCGAAGGACGTCACGTACAACAGGTCGCCGACCACGACGGGCGTGCCCCACACGTCGTTCGACATGCGGAAACGCCACGGCCGCCAGCGCTCCGGCGCTGCGGGAGCCGCGTCCGGGGGTGAAGCGGGGGCGGGCACGGGAGCGGCCGGAGCGGCCGCGGTGTGCCCGCCGGGCGCGCGCACCCAGCCGGTGGCCGGGTCGGCGTGCGCGGCGGCGGGGCCGCGTACGTCCACCGGGCGCGGCCCGGGACCGATCGGCACCTTTGCACCGGGCAGCCGCACGGGGCCGCCGTCCGGGGCTGGCGCCGGCATCGGTGCGGGGACCGGGGCGGTCCGCAGGTCGTCCCCGCGCCACGCCCCCCGGTCGGCACCCGGTGGCGGCTGCTGCGGGGGCGGAGGGATGACCACGGGGGCCGGCGCGGCGGCGACGGTGCGGCCGCCGCCGCGGCGCTGCTCGATCATCGCCGTGGCGACGGTCGGCAGCCAGGCGGACGCCGTGCCGCTGTCGTCGCTGCCGGAGGCGAACAGGTGCGGGGCCAGCTGGGACTGCAGATCCGCGGGGCTGGGCCGTCGTGACGCGTCCATCTGCATGCACGACTCGATGAGCGGACGAAGGTCGTCGGGGAGCCCTTCCGTGTCCGGGCCCTCCCTCAGCAGCATGAACACGGTCTCGACCGGATTCGCCCCGTGGAAGGGCGCGTGCCCCGTCGCCGCGAAGACGAGGGTCGATCCGAGCGAGAACACGTCGCTGGCGCCCGTCACGCTGCGCGAGTCGCGGGCCTGTTCCGGAGACATGTACGCGGGCGTGCCCACCGCGACGTTCGTCATGGTCAGCCGGGTGTTGGAGACGCCGGACGCGATGCCGAAGTCGATCACCCGCGGCCCGTCCTCGACCACGAGGACGTTGGACGGCTTCAGGTCACGGTGCACGAGACCGGCACCGTGGATCGACTGGAGGGCCTCGGCGATGCCGGCGGCCAGCCAGCGCACGGCCTGCGTCGGCATCGGTCCGCACTCACTCACTATCTCCTCGAGGGAGGGAGCGGGGACGTAGGCGGTCGCCAGCCAGGGCACGGCAGCCCTCGGATCGGCGTCGACCACGGCGGCCGTGTAGAAACCGCTGACCGCGCGAGCGGCCTCCACCTCACGCGTGAAGCGGACCCGGAACAGCTGGTCCTCGGCCAGTTCCGTACGGACCGTCTTGATCGCCACCCGTCGGCCCGACGCCGATCGCGCCAGATAGACCAGCCCCATGCCGCCGGCCCCGAGCCGTCCCAGCACCTCGAACGGGCCGATCCGCCTCGGGTCATGCTGCGTCAGCTGCTCCACTTGCCTGCCACCTCCCCGTACGGACCTCAGGAAACAGAAGCCCGCGAAATCCCGCCCTGTGCAGCGTCTCACCACTGGGCACCACTTGGCGGTGCGCACCCTGATTCTTCCTGTCCCGGGGCCTGGTTGCGAACCCGGGGGCGGATCGGGGTGTCTTGTAACACTCCACCCCTTTCAGGACACGTCCGGGACGGTCAGGGCAGCAGCTCGGTCGGCTGGAGTACGGCGAAAGCCGCCCCCTGGTCGTCCTGGAGGACCGCCATCCGTCCGTACGGGATGTCCAGGGGCGGGGCCGTGATCCGGCCACCGAGGCGTGTCGCGGTCTCGACGGTGCGGTCGCAGTCGGCTACGGCGAAGTAGCTGAGGAAGTAGCTGGGCAGCATGGCGGGGAACGCGTCCGAGATCAGCGCGCGCCCGCCGACCGCGGTGTCCTCGCCCGGCTCGGTCCCGGCGGGGGACCAGATGCGGAACGGTTCCGGGGTTCCGGCCTCGCCCGGCAGATCGATGTCGGTCCCCTGGAAGCCGAAGACCTCCTCGTAGAAGACGTCCACGCGCTCCGGCTGCCGGGTGTAGAGCTCGGTCCAGCAGAAGGAGCCCGGCGCGTTCTGCTTCTCGAAGCCGGCGCGCGCGCCGGCCTGCCAGAGGCCGAAGACCGCGCCGCCGGGGTCGGCCGCCTGGGCGAGGATCCCGGCCCCGCCGGCCCGCACCGGTTCGGTGATCACCTGCCCGCCCGACTTCCTGACCAGGGCGACGGTGGCGCGGATGTCGTCGGTGGAGAAGTAGACGCCCCAGGTCGTGGGCATGCGGCCGTCCTGTTTGGCGGCGAGCGCGGCGACGAGTTCGTTGTCGCGGTAGGCGTCGGCGAAGGGCATGCCGTCGCCCGCGTGGAAGGTCCAGCCGAAGAGCCCGCCGTAGAAGCGCTTGCCGGCCTCGAGGTCGGAGAGCTGCACATCCACCCAGCACGGCGCGGACTGCGCGAATGCCGCCATGGCCCGGTCCTTCCGTCGCTGTGAGGTCGCGGAGGTCGCGGAGGTCGTGAGGAAACCTCGAAGATGCCGCGGCGGCGGTGGCCGCACGTCCCTGTGGACACCGTGTGGACCGCGGCCGGGCAGCCGTGACGCCCGTCACACTCAACGTAACGTCGGAGGCCCCGCGGCGCGCTTCGAGGGCCTGAATAGAACCTTTGCCCGAATCGTGAAGGTCTGCGTCCTGCATGGACGAAGGTTGTCCACCGAAGTTATCCACAGGCTGTTGATAACAACATCGCACCGTGACGACGGGACGTGGCGGGACGTGGGGGAGGAGCAATTCACTAAACGCCGCATCCCCCACGGAAAAGCGAGCCGGCATCACCGGGAATTACGCTTTCGACCCCGCCCGCACTGAGGCGTTCCCCATTTGCAGTCGGTCAGATAGCGCCCGGATCACCCCTCGGTAAGCTGACGGCATGACAGGACAAGTACGCACCGTCGACGGCCGCGTGGCTGGTCGGCGAGGTCAGGCGACGCGGCAGAAGCTGCTCGACTGCCTCAGCGAGATGCTCAGCTCCTCGCCGTACCGGGACGTCAAAGTCATCGACGTGGCCCGGAAGGCGGGGACTTCACCCGCGACTTTCTACCAGTATTTCCCCGATGTCGAGGGCGCCGTTCTCGAACTCGCAGAGGAAATGGCCAAGGAAGGCGCCGGACTGACCGAACTGGTCGGCGGCCGCTCCTGGGTCGGCAAGGCCGCCTGGCAGGCTTCCGAGGAACTCGTAGAAGGCTTCCTCGACTTCTGGCGACGCCACGACGCGATCCTCCGCGTCGTCGATCTCGGCGCCGCCGAGGGCGACAAGCGGTTCTACAAGATCCGCATGAAGGTCCTGAACTCGGTCACCAACTCCCTGACGGACGCGGTCAAGGAGCTCCAGTCCAAGGGCAGGGTGGACAAGGACGTCAGCCCCGCCGCGGTGGCGGGCTCCCTGGTCGTCATGCTGTCGGGGGTCGCCTCGCACCAGAAGGGCTTCACCACCTGGGGCGTGAAGCAGGCCGATCTCCGTCCCAACCTGGCCCTGCTGGTCCATCTGGGCATCACCGGCAAGAAGCCGGTCAGGTAGGCCCCGGCAGCCCCGCCTCCTCCCCACGCGCCGGGCGCCGCACCTTCCGTGGGCCTCCACGTCCTGTCTCACCGACGGCGGACCACTCCGGTGGTCCGCCGCCGGCGTTTCCGCACCGGCCGGGGACGCGGTGCAATGGGCACATGAGCGACGCACAGAACGACTTCCGCGACCTGCTTCACGCCCAGCGCGTCTGGGACGCACCCCTTCCGCGCTTCGACCCTTCCGCGGCGCCCGCCGCCCCGCTCCCCCTCTTCCACGCCTGGTTCGCCGAGGCGGTGGCGGCCGGACAGAGCGAACCGCACACCATGAGCCTGGCGACCGCCGACGCCGGGGGCCGGCCCGATGTGCGCACGCTGATGCTGCACGACGCGGACGAGCGCGGCTGGCACTTCGCCACCCACGCCACCAGCGCGAAGGGCCGCCAGCTCGCCGGCCACCCCTACGCGGCGCTCGGCTTCTACTGGCCCGCCCAGGGCCGCCAGGTGCGCGTACGGGGTACTGCGGTCCCCGGGAGCCGTGAGGAGAGCCAGGCCGATCTGCATGCCAGGTCCACCGGCGCACTGGCCGCCGCGCTGACCGGGTCGCAGAGTGAGGTGCTGCCCGCGCACGAGGACCTCGTACGGGCCTCCGAGGCGGCCTGGGAGCGCGCGCGGGCGGAACCCGGCGCCGAGGCGGAGACCTGGACGCGGTACGTGGTCGAGCCGCAGGAGGTGGAGTTCTTCCAGGGCGACGACCGGCGTCGGCACGTGCGGTTGCGCTACCGCCGGGAGGGTACGGGCTGGACCCGCGAGCTCCTCTGGCCCTGAACCGCTTTCACCCGGTTTCCACGGGAAGGGGGCACTATGGGAGACAGGTGAGCTGCTGGAGGCACCCATGGCACGGACCCGTTCCCGTTACGCCCCGGACCGCGGCCTGACCACCCGCATGGTGAGCACGATGTTCTTCATCGGCCTGCTGTACGTGGTCCTCGTGGGCGTGCTGCTGGCCGTCCTGCGCGGCGCCTGGCCCGTCGTCCTGGTCGTCGCGGGCGGCCTGTTCGTCGCCCAGTTCTGGTTCAGCGACCGCATAGCGGCGTACGGCATGGGCGCCCGGGAGGTCACCCCGCAGGAGGCACCGGAGCTGCACGGCGCGATCGACCGGATCTGCGCCCTCGCCGACATGCCCAAGCCCCGGGTGGCCGTCGCACGGAGCGACGTGCCGAACGCCTTCGCGACCGGCCGCAGCGAGCGGACCGCCCTGGTCTGCGCCACGACCGGGCTGCTGCGCAGACTGGAGCCCGAGGAGCTCGAAGGCGTCCTGGCCCACGAGATGTCACACGTCGCGCACCGCGATGTGGCCGTGATGACGATCGCGTCCTTCCTCGGGGTCCTCGCCGGCATCGTGACCCGGGTCGCCCTGTGGGGCGGCCTGGCCCGCAACAGCCGGGGCAACGACCCCGCGGGCGTCCTCCTCATGCTCATCCCACTCGTCAGCGCGGTCGTCTACGCCCTGAGCTTCCTGCTGACCCGGCTGCTCTCCCGCTACCGCGAGCTCTCCGCCGACCGCACGGCCGCCCTCCTCACCGGCCGCCCCTCGGCGCTCGCCTCCGCCCTGACCAAGGTCAGCGGCCAGATGGCGAGGATCCCGACGGAGGACCTGCGGAAGGCGGAGCCGTACAACGCCTTCTACTTCGTGCCCGCCTTCGCCGCCAAGGAGAGCCTGGGGCGGCTGCTCTCCTCGCACCCGCCCCTCGAACAGCGTCTGGACCAGCTGGCCCGCATCTCCGCCGGCCTGTCCCACCCGTAAGGAGCTCCTGTGGGTCTGCTCGACAGCATCCTGGGACGCAGCAAACCGGTCCGCCCCGACCTCGACCAGCTCTTCGCCGTGCCGTCCGCCGCGCTCACGCTCCGGGCGGGCACCGGTTTCACGCCGACGGGGCTCGGTTCGGTGTGCTTCGCGGGGGTGGAGGGCGGCACGTTCGCCCGTATCCGGCAGGACGTACGGGAGTTGCTCGACGCGGACACCCGACGCGGCGGGATCCCGGTCGAGTTCGGCCAGGACACCTACGGGTACACATGGCTGCTCGCCCGCCAGGAGCCCGACGACACGGCTGCCCTGGTCAACGACCTGCACGCGGTCAACACCCTCCTCCAGGAAGGTGGCTTCGGCCCGCATCTGCTCTGCTCGATGATCGGGTTCCGGAATCCGGAAGGGCGTCCGCTGGCGCTCGTCTACCTCTACAAGCGGGGCACGTTCTATCCGTTCGCCCCCTCTCCGGGCGGCGGGGAGAGACGGGACAACCAGCTGGAGCTCCAGGTGCGGGCCGTGCTCGGTGACGACCTCCGGGTGGAGGGCGACCTCGCGCGCTGGTTCCCGGTGTGGGGTGCGCCGGGGCTCTGAGGAGGGCCGGCCCTCCGGCCCCGTGATCATTTCGCAACCGATTTCCACCCGTACCGGAACCCATCATGTCCATGTCCCATTACGCTCCGAACCATGCCCGAACGCACCCCCGCACCCGGTGATGTCCCCACCGCCCCCGTCGACCGCACCGACGGCCGGCCGGTCTACGTGATCGGCGGCGGTCCGGGCGGCCTCGCTGTCGCGGCGGCCCTGCGGGAGCAGGGCGTGCGGGCGGTGGTCCTGGAGAAGTCCGGCCGCGTCGGGGCGTCCTGGCGCCGCCACTACGACCGGCTGCACCTCCACACGACCCGGCGCTGGTCGGCGCTGCCGGGGCTGGCGATGCCCCGCAGGTTCGGGCGCTGGGTGTCGCGCGACGACATGGTGCGCTACCTGGAGAAGTACGCCGAGCACCACGAGCTGGAGGTGGTGACGGGCGTCGAGGTGTCCCGGATCGACCGGACCGGCGACGGCACGGGCTGGCAGCTGAGCGCGACGGGCGGCCGGGTGCTGACCGGCCGGGCGGTCGTGGTGGCCACCGGCTTCAACCACACCCCGAAGATCCCCCTGTGGCCGGGCCGCGAGGGCTTCACCGGCGAACTGCTGCACGCCGCGGAGTACCGCAGCCCGGCCCCCTACGCCGGCAAGGACGTCCTCGTCGTCGGTATCGGCAACACCGGGGCGGAGATCGCCGTGGACCTGGTCGAGGGCGGTGCCTCCCGGGTGCGGATCGCGGTCCGCACGGCCCCGCACATCGTGCGCCGCTCCACCGCCGGCTGGCCCGCCCAGGCGACCGCCGTCCTGGTCCGCCGGCTGCCGGTCCGGCTCGTCGACCGGGCAGGCCGCCTGATGTGCCGCGTCTCCGTCCCCGACCTCGCGGCGCAAGGCCTCCCCCGCCCGGACACGGGCCTTTACTCCCGGGTGAAGGAAGGCGCGATTCCCGTCCAGGACGTCGGGCTGATCAACGCGGTGAAGAAAGGCCGGGTGGTCCCCGTGGCGGCGGTCGAGTCGTTCGACGGTGACGCCGTGGTGCTGGCGGACGGAACGCGGATCACCCCGGACGCGGTCGTCGCGGCGACCGGCTACGAACGCGCCCTGGAGGGCCTGGTCGGCCATCTCGGCGTACTGGACCGCAGGGGCCGCCCCGTGGTGCACGGCGCCCGCACCCCGGACGCGGCACCGAACCTCCACTTCACCGGCTTCACCAACCCGATCAGCGGCATGCTCCGCGAGATCGCCCGGGACGCGCGGAAGATAGCCGGGCGGCTGGCCAGGACGGGGTGACGGGCGCGTCCGGGGTCAGGGTGCGTCCTGACGCACCAGGATCCGGACGTCGCCCGCGTCCGGGTCACCGACCAGTTCGTAGAGCTCGGGCCGTTCGGCGGTGCCTCCGACCGTCCAGGTGTCCAGGACACAGGCCCCCACGGGCTCGAACTCGACCGTCCCTCCGGCGGTGCCGTCCCCGGGGACATACCTCCACGAGCTCCGGCCGTCGCAGCGGCCCTCGTCGTCCATGAACTCGTACGGCACCGCCGTGAGAACCGCACCGCCCCCGTCGTCCAGCCGGATCTCGGCCCCTCCGTCGCCCTTCCATACACCGACCAGCTGCGCCCTGGTGAGCTGCGGCGGCGAGTAGTCCCCGATGAGCCCGGTGGCGAGGGCGACCACACAGGACACCACGGACACCACGGTGAGCAGCGCCCCCGCGGTGAGCGAGAGGAACCACAGGGCTCCCGTGCCGACCGGCGCGTCCCGCCCGCGCTCGCTCCGCCGGAACAGGCCGACGCCGAGCAGCGGCAGGACGCCGCTCCCCGCGATCCAGGCCCAGGCGGGGACGTACGGGGCGCCGGCCTGGGCCACCGCGAGCGCGTACACCGCCGCCAGCACCATGAGGAGCGCCACCTGCCACTGCCACACCGGGCCCCGCGTGCGCCGAGCCACCACGCCGGCCGCGAGGGCCACGGGCGCCGTCACGACGAACGTGTGGAGCGCTCCGAGGAGGAGCAGCAGCGGCGGGCCGAAGACCACCACGCACAGCAGGCCCAGCAGCGCGCCCGGCGGCCTCCCGTACTCGTCCGTGCGGCCGAACTGCACCACGACGAAGCCGGCCAGCAGGGCCCCCAGTTGTCCGGCGCAGGCCAGCATGGCCACGGTGCCGTCCCGCCCCATGGGCACCGATCCGCCCGCACCGCGTCCACGCATCGTGCGCCGCACCCCCGTCCGACCCGCCCGCCCCTGGACGGGCAGTCACCATAGCGGTGGCCGCCGGCCCCGGGTGTCACAGGGTGGCAGCCTGTTTTCCGCGGATCACCAGGGCCATCAGGGCGGCCGTCGCGCACAGCGCTCCGGAGGCGTACCAGACCAGGTCGTACGAGCCGGTCACGTCCCGGACGACCCCGCCCAGGAACGCCACCAGGGCCGCCCCGACCTGGTGCGACGCCAGGACCCAGCCGAAGACGATCGCACTGTCCTCGCCGTACTGCTGCCGGCACAGGGCCAGGGTCGGCGGGACCGTGGCGACCCAGTCGAGTCCGTAGAAGACGATGAAGAAGACCATCGACGGACGCACCGTCGGAGCCATCAGCATCGGCAGGAAGAGCAGCGAGACGCCGCGCAGCGCGTAGTAGACGGCCAGCAGTCTGCGGGCGTCGAACCGGTCCGTGAGCCAGCCGCTGAAGATCGTGCCGATGATGTCGAAGACACCGATGACGGCCAGCAGCGAGGCCGCCGCGGTGATCTGCATGCCGTGCTCATGGGCCGAGGGGATGAAGTGGGTGCGCATCAGGCCGTTCGTGGACGCGCCGCAGATCGCGAACGAGCCCGCGAGCAGCCAGAACGGGCCCGTGCGGGCCGCGTCGAACAGCACGCGCACGGTCCGGCGCGCGGCGCCCCTCGCGGGTGCCGGCTTCTCCACGTACGTGCCGCCGTACGGGGCGAGGCCCACGTCGGCCGGGTGGTCCCGCATCAGGAGCCAGACGAACGGGACGACGACGAGCGCCGCCAGCGCCACCGTGAGCGTGGCCGGTCGCCAGCCGTGCTCGTCGACGATCCAGGCACACAGCGGCAGGAAGACCAGCTGGCCCGAGGCCCCGGCCGCGGTGAGGATCCCGGTGACCAGTCCGCGGCGGGCGGCGAACCAGCGGTGGGTGACGGTCGCCGAGAACGCCATCGCCATCGAGCCGGTACCCAGGCCGACGAGCAGGCCCCAGTAGAGCATCAGCTGCCAGGCCGCCGTCATCCAGTAACTCGCCAGTGCCCCGGCCGCGACCGCGCCGAGCGCGACGACCACGACCCGGCGGATGCCGAACCGGTCCATGAGGGCGGCCGCGAACGGCGCGGTCAGCCCGTACAGCGCCATGTCGATGGAGACGGCGAGACCGATCTCGCCGTACGTCCAGCCGAATTCGTCGTGGAGGGGCTCGACGAAGAGGCCCGGCAGGGAGTTGAAGGCCGCGCCGCCGACGATCGTCACGAAGGTGACGGCTGCGACGATCCAGGCACGGTGTATCCGGGGACGGGAGCGAGGGCGGGGGCGGGGGGCGTACTCGGTCGTCGTTCTGTCGGTTGGCCGGTTCACGCCGCTCAGCATCCGGCCGGTGGCCATCCCCGCACGAGTGGCTGGACAGACACCCTTCGCAGGAATCGGGCCACCCGGGTCAGTGCCGGTCGGGGGAACGCCCGCCCGTCAGCAGGCTGTGAACGGCCCAGGCCAGGGCCGCTCCCACCGCGTACCAGAACAGGTCCGGGGCGTTGAACGTGGAGCCGAGCACCAGCCGCGCCACCGCGCTCTGCCGTGCCAGTCCCGCCGGCACGCCCGTGAGCTGGGCCAGTTCCACCGCCCAGCTCACGGCCAGCGCGACACCCGCGGCCGGCAACGGCCGCACCCGGGGCACGAGGAGGACCACGAGTGCGTGGATCAGCACGGTGTAGAGGGCGTCACCCGCGTACTTCGCCCCGTCCCCGCCCGCCGTCGAGCGGACACCCAGACCCGCCGCAACGGTCACGAGTGCCGCGGCCACAGCGGTGACGCGGATGACGACGGCCCCGGGAACGGAGGCGCGGGCGGTCTGCTTGCTCTTCATGGCCGGTACGTTTATCAGGCAGTACCGGGCCCCACCCAATCCGTCGCAGAGCAGGAGCCGAGATGCGCCACCGTGTCGTCGTGCTCGCCCTTGACGGGGTGATCCCCTTCGAACTGGGCATCCCGCAGCGCATCTTCGGCCGCGCGCAGACCGGCACCGGCGAGAAGCTGTACACGGTGGTGACCTGCTCGGTCCGCCCGCCGGGTCCGGTCCGCACCGACGCCGACTTCAGCATCATGGCCGAGCACGGTCCGGAAGCACTCGCCACCGCCGACACGGTCGTCGTCCCGGCCTCCTACGAACTCGGCCCCGTCCACGAGGAGGGCCGGCTCACCGGCGAACTGGCCGCCGCCCTCGGACTCGTCAGGCCGGGGACCCGTATGGTCTCCATCTGCACGGGCGGTTACGTCCTCGCCGCGGCCGGACTCCTCGACGGGCGCCCCGCGACCACCCACTGGTCCTCGGCCGATCACTTCCAGCGGCTGTTCCCGAAGATCCGCGTCGATCCGGACGTCCTGTTCATCGACGACGGGGACGTGCTGACCTCGGCCGGCGTGGCCGCCGGGATCGACCTGTGCCTGCACATCGTGCGGCGCGACCACGGCACCGCCGTCGCCAACGACGTCGCCCGCCGCACGGTCGTCCCCCCGCACCGCGACGGCGGCCAGGCACAGTTCATCAGACGCCCGCTGCCGGAAGCGGGACTCGCCACGACGACGACGGCGCGTGCGTGGGCGCTGAGCCGGCTGGAACAGCCGATCCTGCTGCGCGACATGGCGCGTCAGGAGTCCATGAGCGTGCGCACCTTCACCCGCCGCTTCCGCGAGGAGGTGGGCATCAGCCCGGGGCAGTGGCTCGCCCAGCAGAGGGTGGAGCGGGCAAGGCAGCTGCTGGAGTCCACCGATCTGTCGGTCGACCAGGTGGCACGGGACGCCGGCTTCGGCACGGCCACCTCCCTGCGGCAGCACGTACAGGCCGCGCTCGGGGTGTCGCCCACCGTCTACCGGCGGACTTTCCGCTCGGCGTCCACGAGGCGCTGAGGGTCCCGTCAGAGTCGGGCCGGGTCACCGGGCTGCTCCTGGACGACCGGAACCATCACCGGCACGCTGCGGTCGATCTCGCACCAGATGCGCTTGCCCGCGCCCTCCGGCTGCCAGCCCCAGCGGTCCGCCAGGCCGTCCACCAGCTCCAGGCCGCGGCCGCCGGTGTCCTCACCCGCCGCGTGACGCGGCTGGGGCGGACGGCAGCTGTTGTCGGCGACCTCGACCCGCACCGTCCCCGCCGAACCGCTGGGGTTCGCGGGGCCGAACAGCATCCGCAGCACGGCCGGACAGCCCGTGTGGACCACCGCGTTGGTGACGAGCTCCGAGATCAGCAGGATGAGCGTTTCCGCGAGCGGCTCGTCGTCCTCCATCCCGGACCCGATCAGCCGCGACCGCGCCCATCTGCGGGCGCGTCCCACTTCCGCGGGATCCGGCCCGACCTCCAGCTGAACCTGAAGCACCTGCACCGCTCACACCATCCGAACCGGCGGACACATCGCCTAGCGCCTCCTCAGGGTCACGGAACGTGACTCCCATACGAGACAGCATGGTTGACGTACAGTCACCGCAACAAGCGCTTCGGGCATATTCCAGCGCGAAGGAGTACGCGTGGTCCATACTGTGCGACGCGTGCTGCGGAGAGTCGAACAGAGGCGCGCCGCCACCCGCGGGACCGAGTCCCCGGCAGTCCCGTCGCAGCTCCGTGGGTCGCGAGCAGGGCACCTGGCGCCGCACGGAGCGGCCACGGGGGCCGCATCCGGAGCCTTCGGTTCCAGTACCACTCGCATCCAACGGAGCGTACCCGAGCGCGGGCCGTCGACTCCGCCCGGTCACCGACCGCGCCCGGGGCGAACCAGGATTCCGGATGCGGTGCGTCACCCGCGACGCACCGTCCGCACGCCCCCGGTCAGCAACGACAGCACCGGCCTCCGCACCGGGGCCCGGCCCGCAGGCATACGGGCCGGGCGAAGACGGGGCACGAACTGCTCACATCCTTCGGCGTGTTGACGCGCGAGCCGCCCGCCGGGGCGGATCACGGAGACACGCGTCCGGGGGCGGAACCGCGGTTCTACGCGTCCGGTTCGATCACCGTGAAGTAGGCGGAGAAGGCGGCGACCGCTTCCGCTTCGGCGATCCGGCCGTCCTTGTCGGTGTCCAGGCTCCTGGCGGCGACGCTCGCGATGTCGTCCGCGGCACCCAGGACCCGCAGGGCCCGCTCCACCGCCGCGACCGGGGCGGAGGCGGGCTCGGCGCCCTCGGGGTCCGCGCCGGCGGCGACGGCGATCGCCGCACGCAGGAAGGGGCGTGCGATCTCCGCGAAGCGGTCGGGGTTGTCCCGCAGGCGTTTGACGGCCCCGCCGATGAACTCCTCACGGGTGACGCGCTGGTCCCCGTCCACGTCGGCGATGCCCGCCATGCCCTGCCAGAAGGCCTCGGCCCCCGTGTAGAGCGACTGGCCGCGGTCGCAGCGGGCCGTCGTACCGAACTCGGTGAGCAGACGGGCCGCGGCGGCGTTGAAATCGGCGCGATCGATGTAGCCGTTGCCGTCCTGGTCGAAGGCGGCGAAGCGGTGGGCGATCTTGCGCTCGTACTCTGCGCTGTCCATGCGGGGAGCGTACGACGCCGAGCGGCGTCACGTGTCACCAACTCCCCTCAGTGGTGTGACAACCTCGCGCCGGACCGGCGTGTCACGCGGTGAGCGGTTGGGATTCGTCGTCGGTGGCCGCGTCCGCGTCGGGGTAGACGTCGAAGAGCCGGCGTACGCCCAGGGCGCCGAGCACCTTGTTGACGTGCGAGCCGTCGACGGCGCCGCGGGCCGGGAGGATCAGCCGCAGCCGGCCGCCGCAGGACTTCATGAGACGGCGGGAGGCGATCAGGACGCCGACGCCGCTGGAGTCGCAGAAGAGGACGCCGGAGAGGTCGAGGACCACGTCGTGCTGCCCCGCGGCCACCGCCCCGTGGACGGACTGACGCACGGTGGGTGAGCTCACGAGATCGAGTTCGCCGTGGATCCGCAGCACGGTCCACGCGTCCTGCTCGGTCTCGTACACCTTCAGCGTCACGCGACTCGGCCTCTCGTTCCGGGGACTCCGGAGGATCCGGAAGTTTCCGTTCCTCCTCGCGGCTGCCCGCGACGCCCGCCCGCGAAACCCTCTTCCACCCCTCGGCCCGGCGCAGGATGCATCCTGAAGTGATCACTTCAGGATCGTTTACGCGATCAGGAAGAGGCAAGGGGTTAAGCATTCTCTATCATGCGGCGCCACTCACGTGACCGTCTTGCCGGAAAGGTGCGTGCTTGGACTATGCCGCCGACTACATTCGACGTGACGAGAGGCACAGGGCTGGGGGCTTGATGGCAAGGGACGCACCACCGCGCTGGGACCGCCGGATGCAGCAGCGGCTGGCGCGTGGCGAGGCGGCGGCCCTCGGTGAGCTCTACGACCGGTTCGCCGCCCTCGTGCACAGTCAGGCCCACCGCATGCTCGACGACGAGGACGCGGCGGACCAGGTGACACGCGAGGTCTTCGGCTACGTCTGGGAGAACCCCGACGCGTACGACCCCAAGCACGGCTCCATGCGCTCGTGGGTGGCGCGGCTCACCCACCGCCGGTCCGTGCAGCGGCTCCGGAGCGAGCACGGTGTCGACCACGGGACCGACACGGACGCCCGGGCCGCCGACCTGGAGCACCGGGTGCTCAAGGCGACCGCCGCGGCCCGCGCCGACTACATCGTCGCCTCCATGCCCGCTCCGCTGCGCGCCGCCCTGGAGCTGGCGTACGTCCAGCGGCGGGACTACCGGCAGGCCGCCGCCGACCTCGGCGTGACCGGGGACGAGGCCAGGCGCCGGCTGCGTCTCGGCCTCCAGCTGCTCTCCACCGCGAACACGCGGCCGTCGGCGGACTCGGCGCCGCCCGGATACGGACCGACGCCGTGAACGGGGACCACGGCGGGGACGGCCGCGACGGGGAACAGCCGGCCGAGCGGCGTATACCAGGGCCCCGGGCGGCGGCGGACGACCAGGAGAGCCTGCCTCCGGTCCGGCACAGGGGCTCGGAGCCGCCGGAGCCGCCCGAACCACCGGATCCGCCCGGACCATCCGCCCCGCCACTCCCCCACAGGGTGCTCAAGTCCCTCCTGGGGGCCTGGGCCCTCGCCGCCTGCTCCGCCGAGGAGACCGCCGCCGTGGAGGAGCACCTCACCTCCTGCGCCCGGTGCGCCGACGAGGCGCTGCGGCTGCGCGACGCGGTGGGGCTGCTGCACACCGACGGCACCCTGGACCTGGACCCGATGCTCCGGTCCCGCGTCCTGGAGGGCTGTCTGGGCCGCCGCCCGGCGCGCATCCCCGTCCCCTCGTGGGCCGCGCCGTACGACGCGGAGACCGCACGGCTCGACGCCCTGCTGCGGGACATCCGCGACTCGGAGTGGCACGCGCCGGTACGGCTGAAGTGGTTCGAGGGCGACCAGCAGGTGAACCGCCGCACGACGGTCGCCGGGGTGATCGGGCATCTGATGGCCGTCGACGGTCTGGTGTCCACGGCCCTCGGCCTGGACGACCCGCTGGGAAAGGGCGACGGCTCCCCGCCTCCGACACCGACCGGGCGCACCGAGGCGTACTGGTCGGCCGCTCTCCGGCCGCCCACCCGGACGGTACGGGAGCCGTGGCGTGACCAGAGCCACTCCCTCGTCCGCACGGTGTCGTTCGCGGGCCGCGGCGTCGCGGAGATGTCCGTCCCGTACGGGGACTTCGCCCTGCCGCTGCAGGACTCGCTGCTGGAGCGGGCTTTCGAGTGCTGGGTGCACGGCGGTGACATCGCGGACGCGGTGGACTACCCGTACGAGCCGCCCGCCGCAGCCCATCTCCAACGGATGATCGACCTGGCGGCCCGGCTGCTCCCCGCCACTCTCTCCGAACGCCGCCGCGTGGGCCTGGCCGCACCGGCCCGTCATCTGGTCACCGCGGGGTCTCCCGGCCGCTCCCTCCACCTGGAGGTCGAGGGCCGCGGGGGCGGCGACTGGTACATCGCGCTGGACTCCCCGGCCGCCCTCGGCTCCGCCGACCACACGGTCGCGCAGGTCGCGCTCGACGGGGTGGAGTTCTGCCGGCTGGTCGCCGGCCACGTGCCGCCGGTCGAGGCGGCGGCCGGCCAGGAGGGCGACCGCGAGGCGATCCGCGACGTGCTGTTCGCCGCGGCCTCCCTCAGCCGGCTCTGAGCACGGCCCTCACGGGAAGACGACCGTACGGCGGCCGTTGAGCAGGATGCGCCGTTCCGCGTGCCACTTGACCGCCCGCGCGAGCGCCTGGCACTCCACGTCGCGGCCGACGGCGACGAGCTGGTCCGGCGTGACGCCGTGCCCGACGCGCTCGACCTCCTGCTCGATGATCGGCCCCTCGTCGAGGTCGGCGGTCACGTAGTGCGCCGTCGCACCGATCAGCTTCACACCGCGCGCATGGGCCTGGTGGTAGGGCTTCGCGCCCTTGAAGCTCGGGAGGAAGGAGTGGTGGATGTTGATGATCCGGCCGCTCAGCTGCTTGCAGAGGTCGTCCGAGAGCACCTGCATGTACCGGGCCAGGACGACGAGTTCGACGTTCTCGCCCCGGACCAGCTCCAGCAGCTGAGCCTCGGCCTCCGGCTTGTTCTCCCTGTTCACGGGGATGTGCCGGAAGGGGATGCCGTACGAGGCGACGAGCTCGGCGAAGTCCGTGTGGTTGGAGACGACCGCCACGATCTCGACCGGCAGGGCGCCGGTGCGGGAGCGGAACAGCAGGTCGTTGAGGCAGTGCCCGAACTTGCTGACCATCAGCACGATCCGCATCCGGTCGCTCACCCGGTGGATCTGCCAGTCCATCCGGAAGGAGTCACCGATCGCGGCGAAGCTGGCGCGCAGCTTGTCCACGGTGACCGTGGCGTCCGCCGAGAAGTGGACGCGCATGAAGAAGAGACCGGTGTCGTGGTCGCCGAACTGCTGGCTGTCCTCGATGTTGCAGCCGGTCATGAAGAGATAGCTCGACACGGCGTGCACGATCCCCTGCTTGTCGGGGCAGGAGAGCGTGAGGACGTACTGCTCGGCGTTGCTGTCCGAGGCAGCGGGTACGGATTCGGCGGGGTGCGGCGCGGTCATTCCCGTAGGGTGCCACACCGCCAGCCGGTCACGCCGATCTGGTCATGATGCGGAGCACGTCCAGGGAGCGCGGCGGGGTGTCCGGGTCCTCGGCGTCGTTGGTGGCGAGCATCACATGGGCCTCGCGGGCGGCCACGACCGCCTCCTGCCAGCCCGGGTGCTCCAGGTACGCGGAGACGGGGGCGTCGGCGCCTATCTGGTGCATGATGCGCAGCACCCGCAGGGCGGCGACGTCCACGAGGGCGGCCTCGGCGGAGTCACGGAAGATCGTTCCGACGTACTTCTCGGCGGACCAGTTGTCCAGCCAGGTGTCCTCGACCAGGCGGTACACGGCATCGGTGACGTCGCCGTACCCTTCCCGGCCGGCCAGCCAGCACTCGTGGTGGAAGACGGGGTCGGAGAGCATGTGCAGCGCCGAGCGCACGTTGCTGCGCCAGCGCCACCAGGGCATGTCGTTGAGCGGCATGCCGCCCATGGTGGAGGAGCGACGGCCGCGACGGGAAGTGTTCTCCGAACCTTGCTGCACGGTTGCCGATCGTACGTTCCCTCGCCGAGGCCGTGCGCGGCCCCCCGCAATTCACCTCCACGTCACCGTGCGTTGACCACGGCACACTGCGGCGTTACCCGTGAACCGCAAAAGTTCATGACCATGACCGGACGGCGACGCCTCTCCTCCCCCCGCCCCTACAAGCTCCTCACATCGGTGGCGGCCGGGGCACTGCTGGTATCGGGCTGCGGCGTCCTCCCTGGAGCCTCGGGGGGCTCCAGGGAGCCCGTCACCGTGATGACGTGGGCTCCCGACACCACCGGAGCCGACGCGGTGAACATGGCGGGCATGCCGGCCATGGCGAGGACGTACGCCCGCTGGATCAACGAGAAGGGCGGGATCGACGGCCACGAGCTCCGGGTGCTCACCTGCAACGAGCAGGACAGCGCGGCCGGGGCCTCGAAGTGCGCCCGCCGGGCGGCCGACGAGAACGTGGCCGCGGTCGTCGGCTCGTACAGCAGGTACGGGCGGGCGTTCCTTGCTCCGCTGGAGGCCGCCGGGATCCCGTACATCGGCGGGTACGGCGCCTCCGCCGACGAGTTCACCAGCTATCTCTCCTACCCGGTCAACGGCGGCCAGCCGGCGCTGGTCGCGGGCAACGGCGAGCAGCTGGCCGCCGGTTGTGAACGGGTCTCACTCGTGCGCCCCGACAGCCTGGTCGGCGACTCCATGCCCGGGCTCCTCGACACGAGCCTCAGCCGGAGCGACCGCCCCGCCTCCTACGACATCAGCGCGGCCGAGGAGGCCACCTCGTACGACGCCGAGGCGGCCGAGGCGCTCGACAAGGCGGGCGACGGCTGTGTGACCGCGGTGCTCGGCAAGGGTACGGAGACGTTCTTCGACTCCTTCCGCAGACTCGCGCCCAAGGGCGGCGAGGTACGGATCTCGTCCGTGCTCGGCAGCGTCGGCCAGAGCCTCGTCAACCGCACGGGCGGGCCGAACAGCCCCTTCGAGGGTGCCCTCGTCACCGGCTGGTACCCGGAATCCGACGACCCCCGCTGGAACGAGATGCGCGAGGTGATCCGGAAGTACGCCTTCGGGGACAACCGGATCGACCCGTCGGACACGGGCGTGCAGACGACCTGGATCGCCTACACGGCGCTCAAGGCGGTCGTCGAGGCGATGGACCGGCCGGACATCGCGGCGGGCGGGATCTCCGTCAGCCTCAACCGCGGCACCGAGGTGGACACCGGCGGCCTCACCCCGGTCCTGCGCTGGCGCTTCCAGGACATGGTCGGCACCGCCGCCTACGGTCGCATCGTCAATGGGCGGGTGACGTTCCAGGTGGTCCGCGGCGGGCGTATCACGGCTGAGAAGAAGGGCTTCGTGGACGTCACGGAGACCTTGGTGAACGCCCGCCCGAGCGGCTGACACACGCTCCGGCCTCCGGCCCGGGGCGGACCCGGGCCGGAGGCCGCCGCGTCAGAGCTGCGTGGGGGTGTGCTCGGTCAGCCCGTACTTCCGCGCGATGCTGTTCCAGAGTCCCGAGGCCTTGCGCTTCTGGATGGTGGCCTCGTTGCTCGACGCACCGGCCTGCGCGGTCGCTCCGGTCGAACGGGCCTTCCCGCCCTTGCAGACCTTCTTGTCGTTCTTGGCCTGGCCGGCCCACGTGGCGTAGTGGTCGTCGGCCTCCGCCGACGCCTGCCAGGCCTTGGTCAGGGAGTCCTTCAGCTCGGCGTGGCCGGGGAGCTGGTCGACGCTCAGCGCCTCGAGCCGGGTGACCAGCCCGCGGCGCTGCGCGGCGGCGCCCGTCAGGTCGGTGGCCGCCTGGTCGAGCGCCCGGCAGCCCTTGATCTTCTCCACCGCGCTGATCACCGCCGAGCGGCTGTCGTTGCTGTCCGCGAGCAGTTTGTCGAGCGCCTCGGCCTGCGGCTTCGCGGGGTCGGCCGCCGGTCCGGAGGTGTCACCCGAGGGTGAACTCTGCGCGGCCACCGGCTGCTTGTCGTCCGACGGGCTGTCGTCACCCCCGCTCATCAGGGCGCCGGCGCCGAGCCCGACGACGGCGCAGCCGACGACCACGGCCGCGATCAGCGGAATGTGCGCCGACCGTCTGCGGGGTGCGTCGCGGCCCTGGTCCGGCTCCTGCGCGCCGTCACCCTCCTGGAGGCCCTGGGGGCCCGACCGGTAGGGCTGGGCGCCCTGTGGCGGCGGCTGGGCGCCCTGCGCGCCCTGATGGGGCTGCCGGGGCTGCTGGTGCCCTGCCAAGCGGGGCATCTGCTGTGTGGCGCCCGCGGGCTCCTCGCTGCGGAAGAGGCTGTCGAACTCCGCGGGCGGCTGCCGGTCGCCCGGGGCGCCCGGCCGGATGCCGTACGGGGCCCCGCCGGGCACCGGGGGTATGTACTGGGTCGCGTCGGCGTCGGACGGCTGCCCGGGGGCGGCGGACCGGCCGAGGTACTGGGTGGATTCCGCATGGCGCTCGGGCGGCAGCCCTCCGGGGAGGGGGCCGCCGGGGACGGGCGCGATGTACTGCGTGGCGTCCGCGTCCCCGCCCTGCCCCGCGGGGGCGGCCTCGGGGGGCAGGGGCTGGGCGTACGGCTGCTGGTACGGGTCCCGCTGAGGTGCGTACCGCTGCTGCGGGGGCGGGTACTGGCCCTGCTGCTGCGAGGGCTGCTGGAACTGCCCCTGCGCCTGCGGGGGCTGCGGGTACTGACCCTGCTGCTGCGAGGTCGGGTACTGACCCTGCTGCTGCGAGCCCGGGTACTGACCCTGCTGGTACACACCCTGCTGGTGCTGCTCCGGCGGCAGTTGCCCCGGTGGCGGGCCGTCCTGGTGCGAGCCCTGAGACCCCCAGGACTGGCCCCACGGCTGCCCGCCCGCGGGGACGGCCTGGTCCGGCTGTCCGCCCGCCGGCCCCCCCGCGTTCCAGGGGGCACCACCCTCCGCGGGCAGCACGACACCTTCGTGCGCGGGCCGTACAGCAGGAAGCTGCCGCTCGTCACCCTGTCCGCTCTGCGTCACCGGGACTCCTACGTGTAAACCTACGGAATCGTCGGCTCACGCTACCGGGTGCCCGGAGCCCGGCGCCAAGCGCCCGAGAGCGCTCACCACCCCTTCACACGGCGGGTAACACCAGAGGCACGCACGACGCTGTTCTTGGTCAACTCGACGGAGGAGCCGGTCAGGCGGCCTGGAGCTCCATCCTGGCACCGAACTCCCGGACCGCCGGTTCGTCCGCGTACGGCTCGAACCGCTGCTGCAGGTCGTCGAGATATTCGGCACCCCGGCTGGAACGGACCGTCCCCAGCAGTTCCATCGCCCGCAGACCCGTGTGGCACGCCTGCTCGACCTCACGCTGCTGCACCTGCGCCGTGGCCAGCAGCACCAGACCGATGCCCCGGCGCCGGGTCCTGGACTCCGGGAGGGCGGCCAGGGCTTCCTTCGCGCGGCGGGCGGCCGGCTCGCCCTGTCCCAGGTCCCGGTGGCAGTGCGCCAGCTCGTCGGCGAGGTAGCCCGCGTCGAAGTGCGCGATCCAGGCGGGGTCGTCGCCCTTCTCCGGGTCGGCCTGCTCCAGCGCTGCCAGCGCCCGGCCCGCCGCGGCCTGGCAGGTGCGGGCATCACCCATCAGGGCGTGGCCCCGGGCCTCCGCCGCGTGGAACATGGCCTCGGCCCGCGGAGTCACCCGCCCCCGCGCGCCCTCCTGCGCGGCCCGCGCCAGCTGCGCGATCTCGCGCGGGTTGCCCAGCTGCGCCGCGAGGTGGCTCATCGAGGCGGCCAGCACATAGCCCCCGTAGGCCCGGTCCCCCGCGGCCTGGGCCAGGCGCAGCGCCTGGATGTAGTACCGCTGGGCCAGTCCCGGCTGGCCGGTGTCGACGGCCATGTATCCGGCGAGCTCGGTGAGTCTGGCGACCGCGCCGAAGAGCTCACGGCCGACCGATTCGCGGTACGACCCCGAAAGGAGCCCGGACACGACGCTGTTGAGGTAGTGCACCAGTACGGGCCGCACATGTCCGCTGCCGAACCGGTGGTCCAGGTCGACGAGCGCGGCCGTCATCGCACGCACCGCGGCGACGTCCGGCATGCCGACCCTGCTCCCGGCCGTCCGCGCCACCTGCGGGTCGGCGCCCGAGATCAGCCAGTCACGGCTGGGCTCGACCAGGGCGGAGGCGGCGACCGTCGATCCGGAGAGCAGGTCACGGCGCCCCACGTCGCTGCGCCACAGCTCGCAGACCTGCTCGATGGCGCCGAGCACGGTGGGCGCGAACTGGAGACCGACGCCGGAGGCCAGGCTCTTGCCGTTGGCCATGCCGATCTCGTCGATCGTGACCGTGCGGCCGAGCTTGCGCCCGATCGCCTCGGCGATGATCCCCGGTGCCCTGCCCCGCGGTTGCTGTCCGCGCAGCCAGCGGGCCACGGAGGTCTTGTCGTAGCGGAGATCGAGCCCCCGCTCCGCCCCGACCATGTTGACCCGGCGTGCGAGGCCGGCGTTGGAGCACGCCGCCTCCTGGATGAGCGTCTGGAGCCGTTCGTTCGGCTGGCGGGCGACGAGAGGCCTGGCTGCCATATTTCCCCCTGGGACCGCAGTAGGTCGGTGAAGGCATCACTGCCCGGCACGGCAGAAGAAATGCGCATATTCATCTGTATCGGGTACGGACGACGGTGAGTTGGCGCGGTCCTGCAAGTGGTTACCCCGCATCGGTGCGCGTCCTCGCGCGCGCCCCCGCCCATGCCTCCGTGCGCCCCGCATGCAGGATCGATCCACCGCGGCGGGCGCCCGTGCGCCCGTAACCCGAGGTGGCGCCGGTAGTTGAGTGGGGCGTGGAAGAGCCCATCGGAGTGACGGAACCCGCACCAGTCCCCCGACAGCGAGGTGAGCAGCTGCTCGAGGCCGCCGCCTGGTACGCCCAGGAGCGGCACTGGGACGTGTTCCCGGGTACCTGGCTGGAGGCCGTCGGAGGGGCGGAGCGCTGCTCGTGCGGTGACGCCGGCTGCGCCGCCCCGGGAGCCCATCCGACCCGGCCGGACTGGGCGGGCCAGGCGACGGGCAGCGCCGCGGCGGCCCGCCGGATGTGGTCGAAGCAGCCCGGGTCGTCTGTCCTCATGCCCGCCGGCCGGACCTTCGACGCCCTGGACGTACCGGAGTCCGCCGGTTTCCTGGCCCTGGCCCGGATGGAGCGGATGGGGCTCACGCTCGGCCCGGTGACCCGTACCCCGGACCGCCGGATGCTGTTCTTCGCCCTGCCGGGCGCCGCGGCCAAGGCGCCCGAGCTCGTACGGCGACTGGGCTGGGACGCGCGGTCGGTCGGTCTCGTGGGACGTGGCGAGGGTGACTACGTGGCCGGGCCGCCCACCCGGCTGGCCGGGCGCGGCGCCGTGCAGTGGGCCCGCCGTCCCTCCCGGGCCAACCTGTGGCTGCCCGAGGCGGACGAGCTGATCAGCCCGCTCGCCTACGCCTGCGCGCGTGAGGCCGCCGACGCCCGCGCACGTCTTTCGTAGGGTGTTCCCCACACGTGGGGATATCGAAAGGCAGTGCCATGCCGGACCAGGCGGACAGTGCGGGCGGGACGGAGACAGCGGGTGTGGCTCCGACGCCACCTCCCGCCGTGCGGGTGGAGGGGCTGTGGAAGCGGTTCGGCGAGCAGGTCGCGGTCGCCGGGATCGATCTGGAGCTCCCCGCCGGCAAGTTCATCGGCCTGGTGGGCCCCAACGGCGCGGGGAAGACCACCACGCTCTCGATGGTGACCGGGCTCCTCAGGCCTGACATGGGCCGGATTGAGGTCGCCGGCCACGACGTGTGGCGGGACCCGGTCGAGGTGAAGTCCCGCATCGGGGTGCTCCCGGAGGGGCTGCGGCTCTTCGAGCGGCTCTCGGGGCGCGAACTCCTGGCGTACAACGGCCGGTTGCGCGGGCTGCCCGGCGCCGAGGTGGACAAGCGGGCCACCCAGCTGCTCGACGTCCTCGACCTCGCGGGGGCACAGCACAAGCTGGTCGTGGACTACTCGACCGGGATGCGCAAGAAGATCGGGCTGGCGTCCGCGCTGCTGCACAACCCCGAAGTCCTCTTCCTCGACGAGCCGTTCGAGGGCGTCGACCCGGTGTCGGCACAGACCATCCGCGGGGTGCTGGAGCGTTACACCCGCTCCGGCGCGACCGTGGTCTTCTCCAGCCATGTGATGGAGCTCGTCGAGTCGCTCTGCGACTGGGTGGCCGTCATGGCCGCGGGACGGATCCGGGCGCGGGGCACGCTGACGGAGGTACGCGGCGAGGCGGCCTCCCTGCAGGACGCCTTCCTCGAGCTGGTCGGCGCGGGTGTCCGGGACACCGGGGACTCCCTGGACTGGCTGGGCGGTGCCCGATGACGGTGCTGGACGCCCCGGCGGGTTCCGCGGTCCCGGCCGTGCCCCGTCAGGGCCTCGTCCCCGTCTTCGTACGGCTCAAGCTGACGCTGCTCCGCAACGGCCTGCGCCAGTCGTCCGGGCGGCGGGCCGCCTATGTCGCCTCCCTGGTCCTCACCCTGCTGTTCGCGGCCGGCCAGGTGATCGGCCTGGTCGCGCTCCGCGGTCACGGGCAGGCGGGCACCGTGGCCGTGCTGCTGACCGCGGTGGTGGCGCTCGGCTGGGCGGTCATGCCGCTGTACTTCCCGAGCGGCGACGAGACCCTGGACCCGAGCCGGCTGGTGATGCTGCCGCTGCGGCCCCGCCCGCTCATGGGGGCGCTGCTGGCGGCGTCGCTGATCGGCATCGGGCCGCTCTTCACGCTCGCACTGGCCCTGGGATCGGTGATCGCGGTGGCGCACGGTGCGGCCGCGGTGGCGGTCGGTGTGATCGCGGTGCCGCTGACCCTGCTGGTCTGCGTGGCGCTGGCACGGTCCGTGGTCACCGCCAACATCCGGCTGCTGACCTCGCGCAAGGGCCGCGACCTCGCGGTGCTCAGCGGGCTGGTGATCGCGGTGGGCGTCCAGTTCGTCAGCTTCGGCGCCCAGCACCTCGGCCGGGCCGGCGGGCTGTCGTCGCTCGAACCGGTCGCGGACGTGGTGCGCTGGCTGCCGCCCGCCTCCGCTCTCGGGGCGGTGGGGTCCGCCTCCGAGGGTTCCTACGGGACCGCGCTCGGGCAGCTCGTGATCTCGGCGCTCGCGCTGGGCGCACTGATGTGGCTGTGGCAGCGGAGCCTGGTGAAGCTGATGACGTCTCCGGACGGCTCCACGATCGCCGCCGCCGACCGGTCGGCCGACCGGTCGGGAGGGGACCGCTCCGGGCTCTTCTCACTGCTCCCGGAGGGGAGGACGGGCACGGTGATGGAGCGGAGTCTGCGGTATGTCGTGCGGGATCCGAAGACCAAGGCGTCCTGGGTGACCGCGCTGGCGATCGGCCTGATCGTGCCGGTGCTCAACGCAGCGCAGGGGTCCGGGTCCATCTACTTCGCGTGCTTCGCGGCCGGAATGCTCGGCATGCAGATGTACAACCAGTTCGGACAGGACACCTCCGCCTTCTGGATGGTGGCGCTGTCGGTCTCGTCGGCCCGGGACGCCTATGTCGAACTGCGTGCGCGGGCGCTGGCGTTGCTGCTGATCACCCTGCCCTACACGGTCCTGGTGACGGTGGTGACCGCGGCGGTGCTCGGGGACTGGGCGGCCCTGCCGGGCGTCATGGGGCTGTCCTTCGCCCTGCTCGGCGCGATGCTGGCGACGGGCGCCCTGGCCTCTGCGATGTTCCCGTACTCGATTCCGCAGGACGGGGCGTTCAAGAACGTCGTGCCAGGGCAGGCCGGGCTCGCCTGGATCTCCCTCCTCGGCGGCATGGTGGCGGCCGCGGTGCTGAGCGGCCCCGTGATCGGGCTGACCGTCTGGCTGCACATGGCGGGCCACCAGGACCAGCTGTGGCTGCTGTTGCCGGCGGGAGCGGCGTACGGGACGTTCCTCGCGTGGCTGGGCGTACGGCTGGCGGCGCCGCTCACCGCGGACCGGCTCCCGGAGATCCTGGCCGCGGTCAGCAAGGGCTGAGGCCGGATCAGGAGGGGGCCGCCTGTGGGGCCTGCGCGGCGTGCGGGCTCCAGGGCTGAGGGTACGGAGCGTGCGGGCTCCAGGGCCGACGGGGACGGGGCGTGCGGTATCAGGTGCTGACGGGGACGGGGTGTCCGGTATCAGGGGCTGACGGGCTCCCTGTCGCCCCGGAAGTCCTCGGCGAGTTGCTCCAGGAAGGGCTCCACCGCCCTGCGCCACCCCTCCGGACGGTCGTAGTGGACGAGGTGGCCGGCGTCCTCGACCTCTGCGTACTGCCCGCGCGGCAGGACGCGGACCATCTCCTGGGCCTCGGCCCTGCCCAGCTCTCCGTCGATGCCGCGCAGGACCAGGGTGGGGCAGCGCACCTGCGCCAGCTCTTCCCAGTGGGCGTCGTAGACCCAGGTGGCCCGGGAGGTCAGCATCTGCTCCTGGGAGAAGACGGGCCGCCATCCGTCGGAGCTCTCGGCCATCACCTCCGCGAAGAACTCCCCGCGGGAGGGATTGGGCCGCTCGACCCAGGGGTCGTCCTCACCGAACCACTTCCGCACCTCCGCGAGCGTCGCGAAAGGGAGCGGCCAGGTCCTGAACCAGTCCTCCCACTCGCGCTGCGAAGCCGCCCCCAGAGCGGAGGCCCGCATGTCGCAGATGATCAGCGCCTTGACCAGATCGGGGCGCTTCGCGGCCAGCTGCCATGCGGTGAGCGCGCCCATCGAGTGTCCGATGAGGGTGACGGGGCCGAGGTCGAGCTGTTCGATCGCGGCCTCGGCGTCCGCGACGTAGGCGTCGCGGGTGTAGGGGCCCTCGGCCGGTTTCTCGCTGCGCCCGTGGCCACGCTGGTCGAGGCCGACCGGGCGGTGGCGCTCGGAGAGCCAGCGGGCGGTGGAGGCCCAGTGCGCGGCCCGGCCCATCAGCCCGTGGAGCAGTAAAATCCCAGGGGCCTGCCCGGCCTCCGCACGCCCTTTGGGCGGATCCGCGAACTCCCAGGCCGCGAGGCGTACGCCCTCCGACCCGGTCACATCGATGCGCCGCACCATAGGTTCTGGCACCCCCTTCTGGTCCTCGATCACCGTGTGTTCGTGCGAGCCCAGACTATCGAACTTGTATTCGAAAACGCGCTTCCGCCTCGCAACATCCCACGTTTGAGTGACAGCGGTTCAGGATTGATGACGGCCTCTCAGGGGAGACCTTCTCCGGGAAGCGGACCACTCGGGGACAGGGGTCCGCGGGGACTGACCTCGAGAGCTCGGGGCTCCGGGTCAGCGCAGGGGAGGACCGGCCCCGGCGCCTTCGGGCGCCGGGGCCGTCCCCTGTTACGGAACACATGGGTCCGCGCTCACGGCGGACCGCGGACGTCGTCCGGCCGGCCGACGGCGGGGCGGTGGACACACCCACCCGGGCCGCTCCCCGACCGGACGGGGCCGCCCCACGGACCACCCGGGCCGCGCGCGGACCTGGTGCCGCGATTCGAACACCCCGGCGGTTCACGGAGGCGCCGGAAGGCGTGAAGGCGCGGGACAGCCCAGCAGCGGCCTCACGCTGCTCGTGCCAGTGCGACGGGCGCAATCCCTGCTCCCTCCCGACCGCCCGGCAGGCTCTGCCGGCGCCCCTCAGGTCATATGCCTGGCCACAGCCTGGCACGCGTTTCGCCCGGGCGCTGCGATTCCGGGCGGAAAACAAAAAGCGGGCTTTACCGGTTCACATCTGCACGTGCATCCGCACCGGCGCCTGCACTTGCGGCCAGGCACCGGTGCACAAGAACGCGCTGCTCAGCGCTTCGCGACGAACACGTGCGAGGCCACATCGGCGTCCAGTTCGGCCGCCTCCCCGCTGGAACCGACCAGCACCCCGCCGGCCGACTCCGTCACACTGACGACGGAACCGGGCTGCACGCCGGCCCGCCGCAACGTGTACATCAGCTGGGCGTCGGTCTGGATGGGCTCTCCGATCCGGCGCACCACCACGGTCTTGCCCTCCGCACCCGGGTCGAGCTCGGCCAGGCTCACCATGCCCTCGTCCAGGAACGGGTCCGCCTCGGACTTCTCGCCCAGCTCCTCCAGGCCCGGGATCGGATTGCCGTACGGAGACTCCGTCGGGTGCCGCAGCAGCTCCAGCACCCGGCGCTCCACGGCCTCGCTCATCACGTGTTCCCAGCGACAGGCCTCGGCGTGGACCTGCTCCCACTCCAGGCCGATGACGTCGACGAGCAGACACTCGGCGAGCCGGTGCTTGCGCATCACCCGTGTCGCCAGGCGGCGCCCCTCCTCGGTCAGCTCCAGGTGGCGGTCGCCCGCGACCTGGACCAGCCCGTCCCGCTCCATGCGCGCCACCGTCTGGCTGACCGTCGGACCACTCTGGTCCAGCCGTTCGGCGATCCGGGCGCGCATGGGGACCACGCCTTCCTCTTCGAGCTCGAGGATGGTGCGGAGATACATCTCCGTTGTGTCGATCAGTCCGGACATACGTGCCCCTCGATGCTGTGACATGAAATCGTCGTGCGATGGCCCTCCACCAATTCTGACGCATACCACCGGCAACCGTGCCCCGCCGTCGGGAGTCCGTGCCGACGGCCCGCCCCGAGCGCTATTGACAGCCCACTGGTCCAGACCGCAACGTGATCCGCGACACGGGCACCGCACGGGTCCCCGCCCCCGCAGGAAAGGCCTCCTCGATGAGCGACAGCAAGCTCGCCGGTCAGTTCTTCGACGCAGCGATCGGCCTGCTGGAGCGGGTGCGCGACGAGGAGTCCGGAGCGATCGCCGCCGCGGGGGCCGCGATCGCGGACACCGTCTCCGCGGGCGGCCGGCTCTTCGCCTTCGGCGCCGGGCACTCCTCGCTCGCCGCACAGGACGTCGTCTACCGGGCGGGCGGTCTCGCCTTGATGAACCTGCTCGCGGTGCCCGGCACCGTCGGCGTCGACGTCATGCCGGCGACGCTCGGCTCCGCGCTGGAGCGGGTGGACGGCCTCGCGAGTGCCGTGCTCGACTCCAGCCCGGCACGCGCAGGCGACCTCCTCGTGATCATCTCCCTCTCCGGGCGCAACGCCCTGCCCGTGGAGATGGCGCAGAACGCGCGGGCGCTCGGTCTGACGGTCGTCGGGGTCACCTCGGTCGCGTACACGAAGGGCACCAGGTCCCGGCACGCCTCGGGCGGATTCCTCCGGGACCACTGCGACATCGTGCTCGACAGCAAGATCGCGATCGGCGACGCGGAGCTGAGGACGGAGGGCGTCGACGCCCCGTTCGCGCCCGCGTCGACGGTCGTCACCAGCGCGTTGATGCAGGCCATGATGGCCGCCGCGGCGGAGGAGCTCGCCGCCCGGGGGACCGAACCGCCGCTGCTGCGCTCGGGCAACGTGGACGGCGGGCACGAGTGGAACGGACGCGTGATGCGTGAGTACGGCGACCGCATCTTCTACCGGCACTGAGCGGCGTCCCGGGCACCGCCCGGCGCCCGTGACGCGGCGGCCCCGCGGATCCGGTCCGGGCGACGATCGCGGACGTCGCGCGGGCAGGCGTCACGCCGACGGGTGCGACGCGTCGGAGGGAGGCCCCCCGCTCCCGGCCCGCACGCGCGCACGGCGAACGGGCCGGGAGCGGGCTCAGACCCCCGGATCGGCCGTCAGCCGGGCCAGGTCGACCGCCGAGGCGACCCTGACAGCCACACTTTCCGCGTACGTCACGTCGGGACGTTCGAACGCCCTGCGGTGCGACGCCCGCAGGAACGTCACCACGCCCAGCGTCCGCCCCCGGCTGCGCAGCACCGCGCACAGGGCGTGCACCGAGTCACCGGGCCACCGGTGCTCCACCGCCCACGCCTCGCCCGCACCCGCCGGCGCGGCGGCACGGACGGAATCCGTACGCTCCACCGCCTGCAGAGCCGGGTGCCCCGGCGCGTACCGTGCGGGGAGCGGGCCACCGGAGACCGGCAGGCACGGACCCGGCGCGTCCGAGGGAGTGGCCGCCGCACGCACCAGCCGCTCCCCCGCCGCCAGGTCCGCCATCAGGTCGACGACCACGTGGTCGGCGAATCCGGCCAGGGCGTAGTCCAGCGACGTGGTCACCGCCTCCATGGGGTCCTCGCACTCGGCAGCCTGCCGGGCGGCACGGTGCAGCTGGTTCGCGCGGAACCGCACCCGGTCGGCCTCCTGCTCCGCGAGCTTCGCCACGGTGACGTCCCGGAACAGCCAGCCGACCCCGAGCGGCACCGGTTCCTGCGCCAGCGGCGAGAAAAGCCTCAGGAACCCGCTGCGCCAGCAGCGCCGCCGGTCGCCGTCGGCGGTCCGCAGGGTCACCCACAGCTCGGCCGGGGCGGGCGGCGCGCCCTCGGCGAGGACGTGCTGCAGCGCGCCCTCGAGATCCTCGACGCCCTGGACGATCAGCTCGCCCAGCGGCCGGCCCAGCAGCGTGGTGCGCCCGCCGCCCAGCGCCCGGGCCGCGTAGGCGTTGACCACCGTCGGGCGCAGATCGACGTCTACGGCGACCACACCCCAGGACGCGTCCTCGAAGAGGGCCTCGCTGAGCGCGATGGACCGCTCCAGATCGATCTGCGCGTGCACCTCGCTGAACGCGCAGTACACCCCCGCGGGCTTCCCGTCCTCACCGCGCACCCCCGACGACTGGGTCCTGACCAGGACGCGCCCGCCGTCCTTGCGCAGCAGCGCGAACTCGTGGACCTGCCTGCCCGGTGCGTCCATGGCGGCGAGCAGCCGCCCCTGCACGTCCTCCGCGTCCGCGCTCCGCACGGCCCACCCAGCGAAGCCGCGCCGCCCCACGGCCTCTGCGGCGGTCCAGCCGAGGATCCGTTCGGCCTCGCGGTTCCAGTGGGTGATGGTGCCGCGCGCGTCGAACGCGCAGAGCGCGGCGTCCATGCCGTCGAGCAGCGCGGCGAGCAGCTCCGCGCCCTCGGGCCCGCCCGGACCGCCGGGGACAGTGGTCCCGCTGCTGCTGGAAGGACTCATCCCGTACCCCCGCACGTCTTCGCACGTCAGGCCCCCATTCAACTCGAACCCGACGGAGAGCACAGCCCCTTTCCGGAAATCGGGGCCGCGGACCACGGGAGGGCCCCGCAGGACGGACGGGGAACAGCCTCCGACCACCCGTCACACACGTCCCGGAGAACTCTCCGGGGGACATCCAGGTGTCCGTGTACGAAGCCGGTGGGTGGAAGCCGGTGGGCCGTGCCGACGGCACCGGATACACGGCGGAGCCGGCCCGGGGTTCCCTCGCCGAGGGTGCGGAACGCGCCCTCCGCTTCCGCGCCGGGCTGGACTCCGCCTTCCCGGCCGGCATCAGTGACCTGCGCGTCCCCTTCTTCGGTGACGGGGCTCCGAGACGCTGGAGCTCTCCGGCTGACCGTGGCGGCCTGTTCCCGTCCGGGCCGTTCTTCCTCTCACGGATAAATCGCTTGTCCCGTCCCGGACGGGTTCCTATGGTGGAACCACACGCGAAAGGAGGTGTTCCGGAAGTGATTTCTTTTCGGACTCGTGAGGTGACTGCGGGCTGACGCCCGTCGTCGCGCTCTTTGCAGTGCAGGCCGGTCGCCGGCCAATCCCAAGCAGTCACCGCCCGCAGGCTCGCCGGTAAGTCCGGCCGGCTCCTCCGTGAGGAGGAACCAGAGCCTGCGGGTTTCTGCGTGTCCGGGCCGGGCGCCCGTCGCCGTCAGTGCTGCTCGGACTGGCCGCCGTCGATCGGGATGACCGTGGCGTACGCGCTGCTGTGGCTGCGCGGGCTGGTGCGGACCCTGACCCTGCTCGGCGACCCCAGTGTGGTGACGGGTGCCCTGACCGAGCGCGGGGAGCCGGGGCGCGCCGAGCTGCGGGACCTGCTCAAGGCGCAGGCCGGACCGGCCGCGCAGCTGCTGCGGGCCGGCGTGGCGCGGGGCCGGCTGCCCCGAAGCGTGCCGGTGGAGGCGGTCGTGGACAGCTGGGTCGGCTACCTCGTCTACCGGACCGTGTTCCTGGGGCAGGAGACCACCGAGGACGATCTCCTCGATCTCGTACGTCTCCTGCCGCCGCCTCCCGGGCCGTCCGCCGGGGAGGCGGGCTGACGGGTCACGGGCAGAGCCGCTCCACCCGCCAGGGGGCGGCCGGGCTCTCCCGGACGTATCGCAGCCTGTCGTGCAGCCGGTTCTCACGGCCCTGCCAGAACTCGATCGCGTCCGGCACGACGCGGAAGCCGCCCCACTGCGGGGGCGCGGGGACCTTCTCGCCCTCCGGATAGCGGGCGGCGAGCTCCTCGTAGCGGGTGGTCAGCTCCTCACGGGAGCCGACCACCGTCGACTGGTCGCTGGCCCAGGCACCCAGCTGGGAGCCGTGGGGGCGGGTACGGAAGTACGCGACCGTCTCCTCACGCCCGACGCGGGCCGCGGTGCCGGTGACGACGACCTGGCGGGCGAGCGGGTGCCAGGGGAAGAGCAGCGAGACGTACGGGTTGGCCGTCAGCTCGCGGCCCTTGCGGGAGCCGTAGTTGGTGAAGAAGACGAAGCCGCGGTCGTCGTAGTGCTTCAGCAGCACCGTCCGGGAGGACGGCCGGCCCCGTGAGTCGGCGGTGGAGACCACCATCGCGTTGGGCTCGTGGAGGGCGCCGCCCCCGGCGACCTGGCGGAACCAGTGGGCGAACTGGTCCATGGGGTCCGCGGCGAGATCCTTCTCGGTGAAGTCCTCGGAGCGGTACTGCTCGCGCATCGCCGCCGGATCGGTGGTGCAATCGGATGACGGGACGCGAGAGGAGGCGGAAGCGGAAGTCGGAGTGGCATCTGCTGTGGGCACGGGGCCATCCTGCCGCAGCGGGCCGGTTCCCCGCCGGGAGGGGCGCTACCGCCGGTCCGCGAGCCGGGAGGCTGTGCCGGACGTCACCCTTCCCCGCGTCGTGGTAACCCGCCAGTATTCGTGGACAGGCCTTCGTGGCCGTCACACAGCCGCCGAGCCGAGGGAGCCGCCCGATGTCCGACTTCGTACCCGGACTTGAAGGAGTCGTCGCGTTCGAGACGGAGATCGCCGAGCCCGACAAGGAAGGCGGCTCGCTCCGTTACCGCGGCGTCGACATCGAGGACCTCGTCGGCCATGTGTCGTTCGGCAACGTCTGGGGTCTGCTGGTGGACGGGGCGTTCAACCCCGGCCTGCCGCCCGCCGAACCGTTCCCGATCCCCGTGCACTCGGGCGACATCCGCGTCGACGTGCAGTCCGCGCTCGCCATGCTGGCGCCGGTGTGGGGCCTGAAACCGCTGCTCGACATCGACGAGGAGACCGCGCGCGACGACCTGGCGCGGGCCGCCGTGATGGCCCTGTCGTACGTCGCCCAGTCGGCCCGTGGCCAGGGCCTGCCGATGGTTCCGCAGAGCGAGATCGACAAGGCGGAGTCCGTGGTGGAGCGGTTCATGATCCGCTGGCGTGGTGAGCCCGACCCGAGGCACGTCAAGGCCGTCGACGCCTACTGGACGTCGGCCGCCGAACACGGCATGAACGCCTCGACGTTCACCGCCCGCGTCATCGCGTCGACCGGCGCCGACGTCTCGGCGGCGCTGTCCGGGGCGGTGGGCGCCATGTCCGGTCCCCTGCACGGCGGGGCACCGTCCCGCGTGCTCGGCATGATCGAGGAGATCGAGCGGACGGGCGACGCCAGGGCGTACGTGAAGCAGGCGCTGGACAAGGGCGAGCGCCTGATGGGCTTCGGCCACCGCGTCTACCGCGCCGAGGACCCCCGGGCCCGCGTCCTGCGACGCACCGCCCGCGAGCTGGCCGCCCCGCGCTTCGAGGTGGCGGAGGCCCTGGAGAAGGCGGCCCTGGAGGAGCTCCACGCCCGCCGTCCGGACCGCGTCCTGGCGACGAACGTCGAGTTCTGGGCGGCGATCGTCCTGGACTTCGCCGAGGTCCCGGCGCACATGTTCACCTCGATGTTCAGCTGCGCCCGCACGGCCGGCTGGTCGGCGCACATCCTGGAGCAGAAGCGGACCGGCCGCCTGGTGCGCCCCTCGGCGACGTACGTCGGCCCGGGCTCGCGCGACCCCCGCTCGATCGAGGGGTACGACCAGCTGGCGGACCTGGGGAACTGACGGGGCGGGCCGGGGCCCGGGAGGCAGCTCCCAGGCCCCGGCACACGGTCAGGGCCTGCGCGGCCGGCCGGGAGCGGGGCGTCGGGCCGGATAGGCGGCGGCCCGCACGTCGAAGCCCAGCGCGGACAGGCTCGCGGCCACCTCGGCGGGGCTCCGGCCGGTTCTGCTCGCGACGGTCAGGACGTGCTCGACCTCCGTGACCTGCCGGATCCGGCCCACGGCCTCCAGCAGGGGGATGTCCTCCGGGCCGACCGGTCCGGGCAGGGTGACGTCGTGACCGAGCCGGGTCAGTCTGCCGGCGGTCTCCTGGGGAGTGCGGCCGGTCGCCCGTGCCGCGCGCAGCACGTGGAGCAGCGACGGGGTGCTGTTCCGCTCGAGCCAGGGTGCCCGGGAGTCGAGGTTCTCGCTGAGCACGAGGATGTCCTCGTCGTCGGGGCCCGCCGTCTCCGGCAGGTCCTGCCAGGCGCAGCCCAGCTCGGCCCTGCGGGTGGCGATCTCGGTGGGGGTCCGGCCGAGGGTCTTCGCGGCGAGCAGGACGGGTCCGAGGCCGGCGTACCGCGACCTGGGCGCGCCGCCGTCGGCGTCGGGACCGACGATCAGGCGGTCCTCGGGCCGCAGGGTGAACGGGAGCCCGAAGCCCAGGGCGAGGAGCCGGTTCGCGACGTCGTACGGGCTGACGCCCGACGCCCGGGCTGCCGCCCAGACATGATCCGTCGACACGGTGGTGTGCGGGGCGAGCCAGGGGGCCGTGGGGCGTTGCGCGCCACTGATCAGGACGGGGTCGCCGGGGAAGGGGGTGTCGGGCAGCGGGGCGGGAAGGCCGCGGAAGCCCAAGGTGCGCAGCCTACGGCCGATCTCGGCGGGGGCGACGCCCTCGGCACTCGCCCGCAGGAGGATGTGCGGGAGCGGGATCTCCTCGTCCAGGCCCGGCCAGTCGGGTGCCCAGGTGTGGGACCCGAGCCGGAACAGGGAGAGGTCGTCCTCGGACACCGACTCGGGCAGCGGGGTCTCCGGGAGGGCGAGGTCGGTGTGGCCGAGCTCCCGGTACCGGTCCGCGATCTCCTGGACACCCCTTCCCGTGGTGGCGGCCGCGTACAGGACACGCCCGTACGGCACGGTGCTGCCCAGCCACCTGCCGGAGGTCCGTGCCCGTCCGTCCACGCTGACGAGCTGGAGGTCCTCCTCGGTGACGGCCCGGTCCGGGACGGCGGGCAGCCGGGTGAGACCCAGCTCCTCCAGCCGGGCCAGGACCTCCCGGACGGACGCGCCCGTGGTGTGCGCGGCCCGCAGGACGTGGGCGACCGACACCGGCGCCGTGGGATCGAGCCAGGGCGCGTCGCCGTCGAGGGACCTGCTGACCAGGCGTACGTCCTCGGCGGACACGGTGGCGGGCAGCGCCGCTCCGGGGATACGGAAGCCGAGCGCCCGCAGGCGGGCCATGACCTCGGCCGGAGGTCTCCCGGTCCGGACGGCGACCTTCAGGACGTGGGACAGCCAGTGGGGGTCGTCCTGCCGGAGCCATCGCTGCGTGAGGTCGTCCGGCCGGTCCATGCGGGTGGTCGCGGCCAGGGACAGTTCCGCGGCGTCCACCCGGTCGGCCAGTGAGCCTGTGGGCACCTCCCGGTATCCGAGGCGGGTGAGCCGGATGACGAGCGCGTTGGGGTTGCGGCCGTGCTTCTCCGCGAAGCGCAGGACGTGATCGACCGGCACGGGGGCGGCCTCGTCCAGCCAGGGTGGAACGCCGTTCATCTCCTGGCTGACGAGCAGGAGGTCCTCGGTGATGAGCCCCGCGACGCCGGGCTCGATCCGGTAGCCGAGGGCGGTGAGGTCCCGGCATGCCAGGACGGCCGCGGCCGTCGTCCTCTCCAAGTCCTTCGTGTCGTCCTCGGTGCGGTCGACGATCAGCAGTATCTGTCGGAGCGGCACGGGGGCGTCGTCGGCGAGCCAGGGTGCGCTGCCGTCCACGCGGTCGCTGGCCAGGCGGAGTTCGCGGCGTCGTACGCGCTCCGGCGCGCTTCCCAGGGCGGGCGTCCGGTAGCCCAGCCCGGCGTACCGGGCCGCGACCTCCGCGGGCGGCACCTCCAGCCGTTCGGCGGTCCGGAGGATGCGGCCCCGCATCGTGGCGGGGTCGGTCTCCTCGTACCAGGGCCACTCGCCGGACAGCCTGTCGCTGACCAGGATCAGGTCGTCCTCGTCCACCGAGGCGGGGAAGCGGCCGGGGTCTCGCACCGGGAGGCCGAGGGCGGCGTACTCGCTCGCGAGCTCGGCAGGGGAACGTTTCAGCTGTGCGGCCGCCCAGAGGATGTGGGCCCGCATCCTGGGAGCGAAGTGCGGCCGCATCCAGGGGGAGACCCCGTCGAGGTTGCAGCTGACCAGCTTCATGGCGTCGGCCGGGAGCGCGGCCAGTTCCTCGGCCGAGGGCACCTGGTGGCCGAGTTCGGCGAACCGGTCCCTGACCTCGGCGGCGGTGCGGCCGGTGGTGACGGCCGCTTGCAGGAGGTGGTACGGCGGCACGGGTTCGCCAGGGGCCAGCCAGGGTGCACGGCGGTCCAGGTGGGCGCTGGTGAGGAGCTTCGCGTCGGGGTCGTAGGCGTCGGAGGTGTGCGGCACGGGGAGCCTTTCACGGGTGCGGTGTCCGGGGAGGGAGGTCATTCGGCGGCGGCGACGTAGCGCCCGCCGTCGTCGTCCTCGTCCTCGTCGGCGTCCTCCCGGCCGGACAGGTCGACCCGTACTCCCGCGGGTTCGAGGGCCTCCCAGATCCGCAGCATCATGGCGTCGCTCAGGAAGTGGTGGTGCAGGTCGAGCGAGCGCAGGTGGGTGAGCGGCTGGCCGTTCAGCAGCGCCTCCGCCCCGGTGTCACCGAGCGTCCCCAACGACAGGCTGAGCGACTCCAGCCGGGCGACGACGGGTGCGTGCGCCACGGCGGCGGCTATGTCGTCCTGGAAGGTGCTGTTCTGCAGCCCCAGATGCCGCAGCGCGGGGAAGCGCGTGCCGTCCAGCAGCGGTGCGAGGTCCTCCAGGGTCGTGTCGCAGCCGTAGTACTCGTCGCCCAGCCACAGCTCCAGGTGCTCCAGGGCCGGCAGGTCGGAGTCCAGGACACCGCGCACCACCTCGGCGGGCAGTCCACCGCACTCGAAGCGCAGGGTGCGCAGGGCCTCGTGACGGACGGCCGGGAACGCCAGGCCGGAGCTGCCCCGCACCGCGAGCTCCCGCAGCCGTGGGTACGCCTCGAGGACGGGGGCGACGTCGGACTGCTCCATCCAGGAGAGCTCGGACTGTTCGGAGACGATGTCGCCGAGGAACAGGGCCTCCAGGTTGACGAGCCGGGAGCTCGCCTCGGTGATCTCCTCGGTCATGCTGCCCAGGCCGTGCTCCGTGTACCACGGGTAGCCGATGATCAGCGCGCGTACGTCCTCGGCCGGCATGGCCGTGAGGAAACGCTCCCAGTAGACGTCGGAGGCCTCGTCACCGTCTCTGTCCTCGAGCTCGATCCGCCAGGCCGCGGCACCGGCGGCGGGCAGGCGGGCGCTGTGGGTGAACTGCGGGAAGGTAAGGGCGGGCAGGCCGTTGAGGTGCTGCACATGGTCGATCACATTCGTCCTCAGGTGGTGTAACGGCTACAACTCCCCTTGTTCTAGCAGCCGGTGACGACAACTCCGCTCACACGCCGGCCGCCGGTACGCCCTCCTCGCCCCCTGGGGGCACGGCGAAAGCCTGCCGGCTGTGCACGAGCAGCTCGCGCAGTGCGGGGTTGTCCGTGCTCCTCCACACCAGCGCGAGGAGCGCCGGCGTCTCGACGTCGTCGATGGTGCGGGCGGTGAGCCGGTCGTCGTAGCTCGCGGCCATCGACGCGCTGAGGACGGCGACCCCGAGCCCACGGGCGGCGAGGTCCGCGATGGCGTCCGCGGCGCCGGCCTGCAGCGCGATCACGGGCTGGAGGCCCTGGGCGGCGCAGGCGCGGTCGAGCAGTGTGCGCAGCCCGGTGCCGGGCGGCATGCAGATGAGGCGCCGGGCCACCAGGTCGCGCAGTGTCACCCGGTACCGACGGGCCAGCGGGTCCCCCTCCGGGACGGCGGCGACGAGCCGCTCGCTGATGATCGTCAGGGCCTCCAGCCCTTCCGGGGCCGGCGCGGCGGTCCCGATCAGGGCCACGTCGACGGCGCCGGTGCGCACCCCCTCCACGAGCCGGTCGGAGGTGTCCTCCAGCAGCGAGATCTCGACCCCGGGGTGGGCCCGGTGGAACGCGGCGAGGGCGTCGAACAGCGGGGTGACGGTGCAGCCGGTGACCATCCCGACGGTGAGCCGGCCCCGGATCAGCTCGGTCACCTCACCCACCGCCCGCCCCACCGAATCGGCCGCCGCCAGCGCGGCACGGGCGTGTACGAGCGCGGCCTCCCCGGCGACGGTGAGGGCGGCGGTGCGCGACGAGCGGTCGAACAGCTCGGCGCCGAGCTCCCGTTCCAGCCGGCGGATCTGGGCGCTGACACCGGACTGGCTGATGTGCACCCGCTCGGCGGCCCGGGTGAAGTTGCGCTCCTCGGCGACGGCGACGAAGTACTCGAGCTGTCTCAGTTCCATGACCGGAGATTCTAGTTTCCATCAGAACCATCTGTTGGACTTCTGGAAGGCCCCTGTCCACGCTGGAGACACAGGAACCGGACCCACAAGGAAGCGAGGAAGTCATGCCCGAGTACGAGAAGGCTCTGCGCCCCGAGGACATCACCCGCCTGTTCGTCGAGCGGTCCAACGCCGGCGACGCGGCCGGGGTGGCCGCACTGTACGAGGAGGAGGCGGTGCTGGCCTTCCCGCCGGGCGAGGTGACGGTCGGACGGGAGGCGATCCGTGCGCTGTGGGAGAAGGTGCTGGCCGACCGCCCGCACTTCGAACAGGAGCAGCCCCTGCCGACTCTGGTCAGCGGCGACATCGCCCTGACCTCGACCCCGCCGAAGGACGGGTCGGGAGCCCGCGCCCAGGTGGTCCGGCGCCGGCCCGACGGCAGCTGGCTGCGGGTGCTCGACCAGCCCGAGTTCACCCCGCCCGGACGCTGAGCCGACCGGTCCGGTCAGTCCAGTACGTCGTCGAGGAGGGCCGCCCACTGCTCCACGACCCTGCCCCGGCGGGCCGTGTCGTCGGTCAGCAGGTTGGCGAGACCGAGCCCCCGGGCCATGTCGAGGAGGCCCTGCACCGTCTCGCGCACCCCGGGCCGGGTCTCGTCGGCACGCAGGAGTTCCACGGCGATGCGGTGGGTCTCGCGGCCCACCCGCGCTTCGAGTTCGGTGACGCGGGGCCGGAGCTGGGCCTCGTTGGACGCGGCGACCCAGAGCTGGAGCGCCGCACGGAAGAGCGGTCCGGTGTACAGGTCGACGAGCGCCGCGACGACCTCCGCGCGGCCCTGGACGGGCAGGGCGCGCAGGGCGGCGGAGCGCTCCTCGGCGACGTACTCGACGGCGCCGGTGAACAGGTCCTCCCGGGTCGGGAAGTGGTGCTGGGCGGCGCCCCGCGAGACCCCGGCGTGTTCGGCGACGACGGAGACGGTGGAGCCCGCCCAGCCGCGTTCGGCGAGGCAGGCGACCGCCGATGCCAGGAGCCGCTGCCGGGTGGCGCGGCTCCTGTCCTGCTTCGGGGGCGTCACAGCACCCATGCGGGATCCCGTCGTTCCAGGAAGGCCGTCATCCCCTCCCGTGCTGCGTCGGAGGCGAAGAGCGCCGCGGAGCGGGCGATGAGGTCTTCGGCGTACTGGTCGAAGCTCCGCAGCACAGTAGCCGTGACCAGCTCCTTCGATGCCGCCAGCCCCTGTGGTGACGCTCTGCGCAGTCCGTCCAGTACCGGTTCGAGCGCCTTGTCCGCATCGTCGGCGGCGACGCTCACGAGGCCGATCCGCGCCGCTTCCGCCGCGTCGAAGCGTTCCCCCGTGAGGTAGTAGCGGGCTGCGGCGCGCGGATCGAGGCGGGGCAGCAGGGGCAGGGAGATCACGGCGGGGGCGAGGCCCAGGCGGGACTCGGTGAGGGCGAACGAGGACTCGGGTCCCGCGACGGAGATGTCGCAGGCCCCGAGCAGGCCGAGGCCGCCGGCCCGCACGTGCCCGGTGACCCGGGCGACGACGGGCTTGGGCAGGGCGATGACGCTCCGCATGAGGGCGACGAGGTCGTGCGGATCGGGCGGCGCGGTGAGGTCGGCGCCCGCGCAGAACGTGTTGCCGGTGTGGGTGAGGACGACGGCCCGCACGGAGTCGTCGGCCGCACAGGCGTCGAGGGACTCCGCGAGTTCCCCCACGAGCCGTGCGCTCAGGGCGTTGCGGTTGGCCGGGGAGTCGAGGGTGAGGGTGGTGACGCCCCGCTCGTGGGCGGGGGGTGCGAGGGTCATCGCGGCTTCTCCCGGTCGCGCAGCTCGCGCCGCAGGATCTTGCCGGACACCGCGCGCGGTACGGCTTCGATGAACTCGGCCTGTCTGACCTTCTTGTACGGGGAGACGCGGTCGGCGACGTAGGCGATGACGTCCTCCTCCGTGAGGTCCCCCGCGCCGGGGCCCCGGACCACGTAGGCCTTGGGGACCTCGTTGCCGTCGGCGTCGTACACACCGATGACGGCTGCGTCGGCGATCTCGGGGTGGGTGAGGAGGAGGGCCTCCAGGTCGGCGGGGGCGACCTGGTAGCCCTTGTACTTGATGAGTTCCTTCACCCGGTCGACGACGTACAGCCAGCCGTCCGTGTCGACCCGGCCGACGTCCCCGGTGTGCAGCCAGCCGTCCTCGTCGATCATGGCGTCGGTGGCCTCGGGGCGGCCCAGGTAGCCCTTCATCACCTGAGGGCCGCGGATGAGGATCTCACCGTCCGTGCCGGTGCCGACGTCGATGCCGGGGTCGGTGAGCGAGACGATCCGCATCTCCGTGCCGGGCAGCAGCTTTCCGACGGTGCCGGGCGGCGGGTCCTCCACGTCGAGGGGCACGACATGGGTGCCGGGCGAGAGCTCCGTCATCCCGTAGGCCTGCCGCACGGCGGGTACGCCGAGCCGGGCGGAGCACGCGGCCGCGAGTTCGGCGTCCAGCGGTGCGGCGGCGCTGACGACGTACTCCAGCGACGAGAGGTCGTAGTCGCCGACGAGCGGGTGCTTGGCGAGGGCCAGGACGATGGGCGGGGCGACGTAAAGGCCCGTGATGCGGTGGGTCTGGATCGTCTCGAGGAACTGGGCGAGGTCGAAGCGGGGCAGGACGACGACCGTGGCCCCGTAGCGGAGCGGCCCGTTCATGAGGGCGGTCAGCCCGTAGATGTGGAAGAAGGGAAGAACTGCCAGGATGCGGTCGCTCTCGCCGAGGGGGACGAAGGGCCGCAGCTGCTCCAGGTTGGTGGCGATGGAGCGGTGGGTGAGCATGACGCCCTTGGGGGTGCCGGTGGTGCCCGAGGAGTACGGGAGGACGGCGATGTCCTCGGCCGGGTCGAAGGCGATGTCGGGTTCGGGGGCGGTGGAGCCCAGCATGTCGAGTACGGAGGTGTGGCCCTCGGCCTGGTCGCAGACGTAGATCTCCTCGATGCCGCCCGCGATCTCGGCGGCCCGGCGGGCGACGTCGAGGAGCAGGGACACGGTGACGATCCAGCGGGCGTCCGAGTCCTTGAGCTGTTTGGCGAACTCCTCGGCGGTGGCGAGCGGGTGGATCGTGGTGACGGTGGCACCGGCCCGGGTAGCCCCGTAGAAGACGGGCGGATAGGCGATCGTGTTGGGGCTGTGCAGGGCGAGGACGTCGCCCTTGCGCAGGCCCGCCGCGGCGAGGTGGGCGGCGATGCGCCGGTGGAAGGTGTCGAGCTGGCCGTACGTGACGCTCATCCCGTTGGTCCCGTCGATCAGGGCCGGGGTGTCACCGAAGTCCGCGGCGTTACCGAGGACGGCTTCGTGGATGGGTGTTTCGAGGGGCTGGACGTCTGCGTACTCGCTGTGGAACACCATGGCGGTCCCCTTCGACGCGGGTGGAGAGCCAGAATCGCCCCTGCGGGGGCGGATGGGGAGACCCGGGACGTGACCGAAGGTGTCAGTACGACTTCGGCAGGCCGAGGGTCTGGTGGGAGACGTAGTTCAGGATCATTTCCCGGCTGACCGGTGCGATACGGGAGACACGCGCGGCCGTGATCAGGGAGGCGAGCCCGTACTCGCGGGTGAGGCCGTTTCCGCCCAGGGTGTGGACGGCCTGGTCGACGGCCCGGACGCAGGCTTCCGCGGCGGCGTACTTCGCCATGTTGGCGGCCTCCCCCGCCCCGGTGTCGTCACCGTCGTCGTAGAGCTTCGCGGCCTTCTGCATCATCAAGCGGGCGAGCTCCAGCTCGATGTGCGCCTGGGCGAGCGGGTGCGCGATGGCCTGGTGGGCGCCGATGGGGGCGCTCTTCCAGACGGTGCGGGTCTTCGCGTAGTCCACGGCCCGTTCGAGGGCGTAGCGGCCCATGCCGATGGAGAAGGCCGCGCCCATGATGCGTTCGGGGTTCAGGCCGGCGAAGAGCTGGAGCAGACCCGTGTCCGCCTCCTCGCCGACGAGCGCGCCGGCGGGCAGCCGTACGTCGTCGAGGACCAGCTCGAACTGCTTCTCGGCCGCCTGGAGTTCCATGTCGATCTGCGTACGGGAGAAGCCCGGGGCGTCGCGGGGGACGATGAAGAGGCAGGGCTTGAGGCTGCCGGAGCGTGCGTCCTCGGTGCGACCGACGACGAGTGTGGCGTCGGAGATGTCGACGCCGGAGATGAAGACCTTGCGGCCGCTGAGGATCCACTCCTCGCCGTCCCGGCGGGCGGTGGTGGTGATGCGGTGCGAGTTGGAGCCGGCTTCGGGCTCGGTGATGCCGAACGACATGGTCAGGGAGCCGTCGGAGAGGCCGGGGAGCCATGCCCGCTTCTGTTCCTCGGTGCCGAAGCGGGCGATGACGGTGCCGCAGATCGCCGGGGACACGACCAGCATGAGGAGCGGGCTGCCCGCGGCCCCCAGCTCCTCCAGCACGATGGAGAGCTCGGCCATGCCGGCACCCCCGCCGCCGTACTCCTCGGGAAGGTTGACGCCGAGGTAGCCGAGCTTGCCCGCCTCCTCCCACAGCTCGCGGGGGTGCTCGCCCTTGCGGGCCAGTTCGGTGCTGTACGCGCGGCCGAAGCGCCTGCCGAGGGCGGCGACGGCGGCGCGGAGGGCCTGGTGCTCCGGGGTTTCGAGGACGGTGCTCATCGGGTCGTCTCCTCCTGGTGCGCGGGGGCTTCCGCAGGTGCGTCCTGTACGACGGCGAGCAGCGCGCCGACCTCGACCTGGAGTCCGGGGGCGGCGTGGAGCGCGGTGAGGGTGCCGGAGGCGGGGGCGAGGACGCGGTGTTCCATCTTCATCGCCTCCAGCCAGATCAGCGGCTGTCCGGCCTCGACGGCGGCGCCGGGCACGAGTCCTTCGGCGAGGCGGACGACGGTGCCGGGCATGGGGGCGAGCAGGGAGCCGGGTTCGGTGCGTTCGGCGGGGTCGCTGAAGCGGGGCAGCGCGGTGAAGGTGTACGAGCCTGCGGTGGTGTCCACGTGGACCCGGTCGGCGTGGGTGGTGACCGTGAAGTGCCGGGTCAGACCGCCGGTTTCGAGGGTGACCGCCCCCGGCCGGGCGGCGAGGACCCGCTCACCGGTCCCGGGGGCCGGGGTGCCGTCCCGCCCCGTGCGGTAGGCGATCTCGTACTCGGTGCCGTCGGGCTCGGCGCGGTAGCACCTGGTCTGCGGCCGGGAGGCGAGGTTGCGCCAGGCGCCGAGACGGGCGGGTCCCGCGCCTCCCCCGGCCGCGCCCGCGGCCGTGGCGAGCGCGGCGGCGGTGGCGGCGAGCCGGCGGGCCGCGTCCTGGCCGGGGGCGCCGGCCGCCGTCAGATCGGTCAGATGCCGGTCGAAGAAGCCGGTGTCGAGGCGCCCCGCGACGAAGTCCGGGTGCCGCAGGGAGCGTACGAGCAGCTCCCGGTTGGTGACCGGGCCGTGGATACGGGCGCGTTCCAGGGCGCGGGCGAGGAGACGGACGGCTTCGGTGCGGGTGGGGGCGTGGGCGATGACCTTGGCGAGCATCGGGTCGTAGTGCACCCCGACGGTGTCGCCGCCCGTGTAGCCGGCGTCGAGGCGGATGCCGGGTTCGGCGGGCACCTCCAGCGTGAGCAGTGCTCCGGTCTGCGGCTGCCAGTCACGTGCCGGGTCCTCGGCGTACAGGCGTGCCTCGACGGCGTGTCCGGCGGGTGCCGGGGGCGCGGCGGCGGGCAGCGGCCCGCCCTCCGCCACGCGGAGTTGCAGGGCTACGAGGTCGAGGCCGAACACCGCCTCCGTGACGGGGTGTTCGACCTGGAGCCGGGTGTTCATCTCCAGGAAGTACGGGCGCCCTCCGGCCGAGACGAGGAACTCGACGGTCCCCGCGCCCCGGTAACCCACCGCCTGCGCGGCGGCCACGGCCGCGTCGTGCAGCCGCCGGCGCAGCCCGTCGTCGAGGCCCGGCGCGGGGGCCTCCTCGATGACCTTCTGGTGGCGGCGCTGGAGCGAGCAGTCGCGGGTGCCGAGCGCCCACACCGTGCCCTGCCCGTCCGCCATGATCTGGACCTCGACGTGCCGGCCTCGTTCGACGTACGGCTCGGCGAAGACCTCGCCGTCCCCGAAGGCGCCGGCCGCCTCGGCGGAGGCGGCGGTCAACTCCGCCGGGAGGGACGCGAGTTCCCGTACGATCCGCATCCCGCGCCCCCCGCCGCCGGCCGCCGCCTTCAGCAGCAGCGGCAGATCGGCGGCGGTGGCGCTCCCCGGGTCCACGGGGGCGAGCAGCGGCACATCGGCGGCGGCCATCAGCTCCTTGGCCCGGGTCTTGGACGCCATCAGCTCGATGGCCTTGACCGGCGGTCCCACCCAGACGAGGCCCGCGTCCTGCACGGCCCGCGCGAACCCGGCGTTCTCCGAGAGGAAGCCGTACCCGGGGTGGACCGCGTCGGCGCCCGCGGCGAGCGCGGCGGCGACGACGAGGTCGCCGCGCAGATACGTGTCCGCCGGTGCGGCACCCGGCAGGCGTACGGCGGTGTCGGCCTCCCGGACGTGCAGGGCACCGGCGTCCGCGTCGGAGTACACGGCGACGGTGGAGATGCCCAGCTCACGACAGGTGCGGAAGATCCGGCAGGCGATCTCGCCCCGGTTGGCGACAAGCAGTGTGGTGATCATCGGTTGCCTCACATCCGGAAGACGCCGAAGCCGCGCGCGCCTTCGACCGGTGCCGTATGGATCGCGGACAGGCACATCCCGAGGACGGTCCTGGTGTCGCGCGGGTCGATGACCCCGTCGTCGTACAACCGCCCCGAGAGGAACATCGGCAGCGACTCGGACTCGATCTGCTGTTCCACCATGGCGCGCAGCCCCGCGTCGGCCTCGTCGTCGTACGGCAGCCCCTTCGCGGCGGAGGAGGCACGGGCGACGATGGAGAGCACGCCCGCGAGCTGCTGGGGGCCCATGACGGCGGACTTGCTGCTGGGCCAGGCGAAGAGGAAGCGGGGGTCGTAGGCCCGGCCGCACATGCCGTAGTGGCCGGCGCCGTAGGAGGCGCCCATCAGCACGGACAGATGGGGGACCCGGGAGTTCGACACCGCGTTGATCATCATGGCGCCGTGCTTGATGATGCCGCCCTGCTCGTACTCCTTGCCGACCATGTAGCCGGTGGTGTTGTGCAGGAAGAGGAGCGGGATGTCGCGCTGGTTGGCGAGCTGGATGAACTGGGCGGCCTTCTGCGACTCCTCACTGAACAGCACGCCCTGCGCGTTGGCGAGGATGCCGACGGGGTAGCCGTGGAGGCGCGCCCAGCCGGTGACCAGGCTCGTCCCGTAGAGCGGCTTGAAGGCGTCGAAGTCCGAGCCGTCGACGAGCCGGGCGATGACCTCGCGGGGGTCGAAGGGGGTCTTGAGGTCACCGGGGACGATCCCGATCAGCTCGTCCTCGTCGTACTTGGGCGTCTCGGCGGGGCCCGGATCCGGGTGCGCCTTGCGCCAGTTGAGACGGGCGACGATCCGCCGGGCCTGGCGCAGCGCGTCGTGCTCGTCGAGGGCGTAGTGGTCGGCGAGGCCGGAGGTACGGGCGTGCATCTCCGCGCCGCCGAGCGATTCGTCGTCGCTCTCCTCGCCGGTGGCCATCTTCACGAGGGGAGGGCCGCCCAGGAAGACCTTGGACTGCTCCTTGATCATCACGGTGTGGTCGGACATGCCGGGGACGTACGCGCCTCCGGCCGTCGAGTTGCCGAACACCACGGCCACGGTGGGGATCCCGGCGGCGGACAGCCGGGTGAGGTCGCGGAACAGCGCCCCGCCGGGGATGAAGATCTCCTTCTGCGAGGGGAGGTCCGCACCCCCGGACTCCACCAGCGAGATGCAGGGCAGCCGGTTGGCGAAGGCGATCTCGTTGGCGCGCAGGGCCTTCTTCAGGGTCCAGGGGTTGGAGGCGCCGCCCCGCACGGTGGGGTCGTTGGCGGTGATCAGGCACTCCACCCCGGACACGGTCCCGATCCCGGTGACGAGGGAGGCGCCCACCGCGTAGTCGCTGCCCCAGGCGGCGAGCGGGGACAGCTCCAGGAAGGGGGTGTCCGGGTCGACCAGCAACTCGATCCGCTCGCGGGCGAGGAGCTTGCCGCGCCCCCGGTGACGGGCCACGTACTTCTCGCCGCCGCCCGCCAGGGCCTTCTGGTGCTCGGTGTCCAGCTCGGCGAGCTTCGCGAGCATGGCCTCGCGGTGGGCGGCGTACTCGGGTCCCGCGGTGTCGAGTGCGGTGGACAGGACGGTCATGCGTTCACCTCCGGTCGGTCCAGCAGCTGTACGGGTACGGGCACGTGCCGGGACCGCAGCCACTCCCCCACCGCCTTGGCCTGCGGATCGAAGCGCGCCTGCGCGGCGACGCCTTCGCCGAGGAGGCCGTGGACGACGAAGTTGAGCGCCCGCAGCCGGGGCAGGACATGGCGTACGACGGTGAGCCCGGCGGTCTCCGGCAGCAGCTCCTGGAAGCGGGCGACGGTCAGTTCGTGGGCCAGCCACCGCCAGGCCTCGTCCGTGCGGACCCACACCCCCACGTTGGCGTCCCCGCCCTTGTCGCCGCTGCGGGCTCCGGCCACGTACCCGAGGGGGACGGCGCGGGTGGGCCCGGCGGGCAGCGGTTCCGGCAGGTCTGGTTCCGCCACCTCGCGGATCTCCCGGTACGGGCCGGCCGTCGGGACGCGCACCCTGGTCCCGTCGGGTTCCACGGCGACGTGCTCGACCTCGCCCGCCGGCACGTAGGCGGCTTCGAACACCCCGTACGGCGCGCCCTTCCCGGGCGGGGCGGTCACATGGAATCCCGGGTAGCTGCCGAGCGCCAGCTCGACGGCCGCCCCGGACACGGCACGGCCGACCGCTTCCGCGTCCGGGTCGCGCACGACGAGCCGGAGCAGGGCGCTCGCGGTCTCCTCGGTGCCGGCGTCGGCCCGGTCGGTACGGGCGAGCTCCCACCGCACCTCGGCGGGGGCCGAGCCGGCGCGGTCGAGGGCGTCGGCGAACTGGTCGCGCACGAGACGGGCCTTGGCCTCGATGTCGAGCCCCGTCAGGACGAAGACGACCTCGTTGCGCCACCCGCCGAGCCGGTTGAGCCCGACCTTCAGCGTGGGAGGCGGCGCCTCGCCGCGTACGCCGCTGATGCGCACCCGGTCCGGGCCGTCCTGCGTCAGCGTGACGGTGTCGAGCCGGGCGGTGACGTCGGGTCCGGCGTAGCGGGCGCCGCCGGTCTCGTACAGCAACTGGGCGGTGACGGTGCCGGTGTCGACGACGCCGCCCGTTCCGTCGTGCTTGGTGATGACGCTGCTGCCGTCCTCGTGGATCTCGGCGAGCGGGAAGCCGGGGCGGCGGATGTCGTGGTCGCCGAAGAAGGCGTAGTTGCCGCCGGTGGCCTGGGTCCCGCACTCCAGGACGTGTCCGGCGACGACGGCCCCGGCGAGGGCGTCACGGTCCTCCGGAGCCCAGCCGAAGTGGGCGGCGGCGGGCCCGGTGACGAGGGCGGCGTCGGTGACCCGGCCGGTGACGACGACGTCCGCCCCGGCGCGCAGGCAGGCGGCGATGCCCCCGCCGCCGAGGTAGGCGTTGGCGGTGAGGAAGCCGTCGGGCACCGGGCGGCTGTCGCCCTCGACGTGGGCGACGCGCACGGGCACGCCGGTCCGGTCCGCCAGTTCGCGTACGGCGTCGGCGAGTCCGGCCGGATTGAGCCCGCCCGCGTTGGCGACGATCTTCACGCCCTTCTCGTGGGCGAGGCCGAGGTTCTCCTCCAGCTGCCGGAGGAAGGTCGAGGCGTATCCGCGCTTCGGGTCCTTGAGGCGGCTGCGGCCCAGGATCAGCATGGTGAGTTCGGCGAGGTAGTCCCCGGTCAGGACGTCCAGCGGGCCGTCGGTGAGCATGTCGCGCACGGCGTCGAAGCGGTCACCGTAGAAGCCGGACGCGTTGCCGATGCGCAGCGGCCGGGTCATCGGCCGGCCTTCCGGGGGCGGCCTGTTCCGGCGGGTCCGGCGAACGCCTGCGCGATGTCCAGCCACTGCCCGGCGTCGGGACCCACCGCCTCGACGGCGAGGTCGTCCCGGTGGGCGCGCTGGGTGACGAGCAGGCAGAAGTCGAGCAGCGGCCCGGTCACCCGCTGGGCGGCTTCCTCTGGCCCGTACGTGATCAACTCGCCGGTCTCGGTGCGCAGTTCCACCCGGAACTGCTCATCCGGTGGCTGCTGCCCCCGCACGAAGTAGGCGTAGTCCCTGGCCCGTACGCCGATCCTGGCGACGTGCCGGAGCCGGGCGGTCGGCTTCCTGGTCACGCCGAGCGCGTCGGCGACGTCCTGGCCGTGGGCCCAGGTCTCCATGAGCCGCGCCGTGGCCATCGAGGCGACGCTCATGGGCGGGCCGTACCAGGGCAGTTTCGTCCCCGCCGGCGCCGCGCGGAGGGCCTCCTGAAGCCGGGCCCGTCCCTCCCGCCACTCCACGAGCAGCGCTTCGGGCGCCAGAGCGGCGACGGCTGCTTCGGCCGCCTCGTCCACGAAGGTCCCGGGGGCGGCCAGCGCCTTCTCGACCTCCGCGGCGAAGGCGTCGGGCTCGGTGGCGGCGGTCAGGGCCACCTCGTCGGTCCAGTTGAGATGGGCGATCTGATGGGCGACGGTCCACCCTTCGGCGGGAGTCGGCGCGGCCCACTCGTGCGCGTTCAACCCCGCGACCAGCAGGTCGAGTTCGTCACCCTCCTCACGCATGTCGTCGAGCACGGCGGCGGTCACGGCCGATGCGTCGGGCACGGTGCGCTCCCCTCGGGGCGTGGCGGTGTGCCCCGGAGCATGCCAGTGGCCCACAAAACAAGCAAGCATGCTTGCATGATTTATTCGGGGCGGTGCGCACCGGATTTCCACCGGGCGGATCAGCCGGCCCGGCGGCCCGGAACGGAGGGCCGACGCACCGTCAGCACCACGGACTCGTCCTCCGCGTACCAGGAGTGACCGGCGCCCCGGCCCCGGACGACGTGGTCGCCCTGGCTTTCCAGCAGCGCGTCACGCCCGGGGAAGCGCATGCGGAAGCGGCCACCGAGGAGCACGAGCCGCGCCGTGCGCTCCTCACCACTCACCCACCGCGCCCGCTCGCCGCCCTGCGGGTGGACGCCCCACTTGATCTCCAGGGCCTCGCTGCGGCGCGGGTCCGAGTGGTCCTTGAAGTGGTCCAGCAGAGCGAGGTGGGAGCCCGGGGCCGAAGGCACCCGGCGTCCTCAAGGAGCGCACGCCCCCTGACACCCCGCTCCGCCGCGTTCCGGATCCTGCTTCGCGGCCGGCCGGCCGCCCGCGAGGTCACTCCGTGCGGTCGCCCTCGGCCTGGGAGGGTTCGGTACGGGGGACGTCGGGGTGGATCTCGGAGGCCGTGCCGCGCACGCCCGGCTCGTCGCTTTCGCCCTCGGCCTGTGAGGGGGTGTGCGAGTACAGCCCGTCGTACTCGTCGGTTCCCTTTGCGGATCCCATGCGCGGGCCTCCTTCCTCCGCTCCCTTCCATCGTGCCTCCCGCGCCCGCTCCCGGCGCGGTGACCGCGGCGGGAGCGGGGCCCACGGCCGCGCAACGGCGCCCGTGCCGGGCCCGGCAGTGCGCTCGCTACCGCCCCTTCGACGCCGCCTCGGCCATCTTCGCCGTGGTGCTGGCGCCGTCCAGCGCCTCGCGGATGATGTCGGCGTGGCCGCTGTGGTGGGCGAGCTCACGGAAGATGTGCCACAGGACGTGGCGGACGGTCCAGACGACCGGCTCCGGGGGCGACCAGGGGTACGAGGGCAGCGTGACCTCCCGGTCGAGGTCGGTCTCCTCGCGCACCGTGCGGTCGAACGCGTCCGCCGCCGAGTGGAAGGCCTCCAGCAGCCCGGCCACCGTCTCGGCGTCGGTCATCCGGTTGCCGTCGGGGTCGAGGTCCGCCCAGTCGACCTTGGCGGGGGCGGTGCCCTCGACGACGTCGAGCCAGCTGCGCTGCACGAGCCCGAGGTGCTTCAGGAGTCCCCCGAGGGTCAGCTCGCTGACCGTCGTCCGGGCACGGGCCCCGGCGTCGTCGAGTTCCGCGACGGTGTAGAGAAAGTTGGTGCGCTGATCGGTCACGAGCGCGAGCAGATCGTCGCGTTCAGGCATGTGTTCCTCCAGGTCGGCCATCGCGACCACCCTAGGATCGGACGCCCTGCCGCGCAGGCCGAACGCGGAAGCGGGGAGCTCACCGCTTCCGGGAGCCCCGCGTCTGGCTGCGCACCGCTCCCATGCTCGCCCCGATGACCAGGGCGATGGCCAGGGCGTCGGTCGACGACAGGGCCTGGTCGAGGATGAGGAAACCGGCCGTGGCCGCGATGGCCGGTTCGAGGCTCATCAGGACCGCGAAGGTGGGCGCGGGCAGGCGGCGCAGGGCCATGAGTTCGAGGGTGTACGGCAGGACGGAGCTCAGCAGTGCCACGGCGATGCCCAGGCCCAGCGTGGAGGGGACCAGCAGTTTCGAGCCCGCCTCCATGATGCCCAGCGGCAGCGAGAGAACCGCCGCCACCACCATGGCAAGGGCCAGGCCGTCCGCCTGCGGGAAACGGCGGCCGGTGCGGGCGCTGAAGACGATGTACGCCGCCCACATGGCGCCGGCGCCCAGGGCGTACGCCGCCCCGACCGGGTCCAGGCGGTCGAAGCCTCCGCCGCTGAGCAGGAGGACGCCGCCGAGCGCCAGTGCGGCCCATACGAGGTTGACCAGGCGTCGGGAGGCCACGACGGACAGGACCAGCGGGCCCAGTACCTCGAGTGTGACGGCCGCGCCCAGCGGGATGCGGTCGGCGGCCTGGTAGAAGAGCGTGTTCATGCCGCCCATGGCGACACCGAAGGCCACCACCGTGCCCCAGTCGGCGCGCGAGTGCCCCCGCAGCTTCGGCCGGCAGATGACCAGCAGGACGAGCGCGGCGGCGGCGAGACGCAGCGTGACGACGCCGAGCGCACCGGCCCGCGGCATCAGCAGGACGGCGACCGCCGCACCGAACTGGACGGAGAGTCCGCCGGCCACCACCAGCGCGACCGGGCCGAGCGCGGCCCTGCGGCCGCCGGGGCCGGCCGGCCGGCCGTGACCGGGCTCGTCGAGCGCGGACACCGCCTCGGGTACGGCAACGGCAGCGGCCGGCTCAGCGGCAGCACGCGGGTTGTTCACCGGGAACCTCTCATCAAGTCCATTAGGGTGCACTCTGGAGTTTACGATACTGCACCAGCCGGAGGCCGCTCACCTGTTCACCGTAGAGACCTGCGTGCTTCCCGTGAAATGCCGATTGCGCTCCCGTTATGCTCCAGGCGCATGAGCACTGGACAGGGCACCGGCAACGGCGGACGCCGCATCGAGGTCCGGCATCTGCGGGCCTTCCTCGCCATCGCGGACGAGGGCGGTGTCACCCGCGCCGCCACCCGGCTCGGCGTGACCCAGCCGGTCGTCTCCCGCACGCTGGCCGCCCTCGAGAGGCACCTGGGCGTCCGGCTCGTCGACCGGTCCACCCACCACCTCGCCCTCACCGCCGAGGGTCTCGCCTTCCGCGACAAGGCGGCCACAGCGGTCGCCGCCTTCGAGGAGGCTCTCGATCCCGGCCGGCTGCGCCACTGGCCGCTGCGGCTCGGGCACGCCTGGTCGGCGTTCGGCCCCTACACCACGCCGTTGCTGCGGACCTGGCAGCAGCGCCACCCGGAGACCCCGCTCGAACTGCTGCGGATCGACGACCGCACGGCCGGCCTCACCCGCGGCGAGGTGGACGCGGCCCTGCTCCGCGGGCCCGTGGACACTCCGGGGCTCGTCACCGAGGTGCTGTTCACCGAGGAGCGGGTGGCGGCCGTGGCAGCCGACGGCCCGCTCGCCGCCCGCGCCTCGTTGTCCCTGGCCGATCTGACCGGCGGCGCGGTCGTCCTGAACACCGTCTCCGGAGCCACCACGCCCGCCCTGTGGCCCCTGCACGCACGCCCCGCCGCCACGCTCACCGTCGCCAACACCGACGACTGGCTCACCGCCATCGCGGCCGGACGGGGCAGCGGGGTCTCGGGGGCGTCCACGGCGCAGATGCATCCGCACGCGGGGGTCACCTACGTGCCGCTGGACGACGCCCCGCCGCTTCCCGTCCTGCTGGCCCGCCGGGACGGCCCCGGTCATCCGGCGTTCCCCCGACTGGCGGCGCTCGCCCGGGAGATCGTGGCGCGCGAACAGCGGACGCCCCCCGGGAATTCCATCGAGTAGCGGGGAATGCGACTGCGCCGCACGGGAGTTGGGGACCGGTACCGATCGGGTCGATGATCTCCAGGGGGCATCTCATGACGGACACCGGCGACAGCACCATCGCCGTGCACGGCACGGTCGCGGCGGGCTTCGAGGGCGTACGGGAGGAGTTCGCCGCCGTACTGGCCGCGGACCACACCGAACCCGGCGGGCAGCTCGCCGTCCACCACCACGGCCGGCTGGTGGTGGACCTGTGGGCCGGGGAGGGCATCGCCGGGGACTCACTGCCCGCCGTGTACTCCTCGACCAAGGGCGCAGCCCATCTCGTCGTGGCCCTCCTCATCCAGGACGGCGTCATCGATCCGGACCGTACGGTCGCGTCGTACTGGCGGGAGTTCGCCGCCGAGGGCAAGGGCGGGCTGACCGTGCGGGAACTCATGTCGCACCGCTCCGGGCTGATCTGGGCGGACGGCGGATTCACCGTCGAGGAGCTGGCCGACGACCGGATCCTCGCCGCGCGGCTGGCGGGACAGCGGCCCTACTGGACGCCCGGCACGGAGTACGGCTACCACGCGCTGACGATCGGCGCCCTCACCGGCGAGGTGGTCCGCCGGGCGACCGGGCGTTCGATCCAGGAGATCTTCGAGGAGCGGGTACGTGCCCCGTACGGGCTGGACTTCCACCTGGGCCTGCCCGAGGCCCTCGAACCCCGCTACGTGAGCATCCGCCCCGGCGTGCCCACACCCGAGCAGGCCGCCGAGTTCGCGGCGAACCCGGTCGACCCGGACAGCCTGATGGCGGTCGCGTTCGGTTTCGCGGCCGACCCGCCCCTCGACCTGGTCGCCCTCGCCAACACCCGCGCGGTACGCGCGCTCGGCCCGGCCTCGGTCGGCGGGGTGGCCTCGGCGCGGGGGCTCGCGGGGATGTACGCCGCGGCGGTGTCCGGGCTGGGCGGCCGGGCACCCCTGCTCGAGCCGGAGACCGTCGCCGAGGCCGGCCGGGTGCGTTGGACGGGGGCCGATGTGGTGACCGCCGAGGCCGACGCCTTCGCCCTGGGCTTCGAGGCGTCGGGCAACCACTACCCGGCCCTGGGCGAGGGCTCCTTCGGCCACTCGGGAGCCGCCGGCTCGCAGGCGTACGCCGACCCCGCCAACGGCGTGGCCTACGGCTACACCCGCCGCCGCTTCGCCCTCCCCGGCGGCGCCGCCCCGGAGAACGAGCGGCTCTCCGCGGCGGTCAGCGAGGCCGTCGCGAAGCTCTGACACGGGCCGTCCCCGTCAGCCGTCGAGCCCCTCCGCCAGCACCTCGGCGAGGTGCCGGGCCCGGAGGCCCGTCAGCTGCTCCAGCTGGGTGCGGCAGGAGAAACCGTCGGCCAGCAGTTCCGTGCCGGGCCGCGCCGCCCGCACGGAGGGAAGGAGCTGGTCCTCGGCGCAGGCCACCGAGACGTCCCAGTGGCCCTTCTCGAAGCCGAAGTTGCCGGCCAGCCCGCAGCAGCCGCCGCTCAGCTCACCGGTCAGGCCCGCCTTCTCGCGGAGCCTGCGCTCGGCGGCGTCGCCGAGCACCGCGTGCTGGTGGCAGTGGGTCTGGCCGGCGACGCGGCGGTCCAGCCGGGGCGGCGTCCACTCGGGGGCGTACTCCTCCAGGTACTGCGCCAGGGTGCGTACGGAGGCGCCGAGTCCGGCAGCTCGCGGGTCGTCCGGGAGGAGCTCCGGCAGGTCCGTACGGAGGGTGGCGGCGCAGCTCGGCTCCAGGACGACGACCGGGGTCCCGGGGGCCGGTTCCATCCGGTCCAGGGTGCGGCGCATGACGGCACGGGCCGCGTCGAGCCGGCCCGTCGACACGTAGGTGAGGCCGCAGCACACGCCGCGGGCGGGCAGCACCGGCGTCCCGCCGGCCGACTCCAGGACCCGGACCGCCGCACGGCCGGCCTCGGGCGAGAGGTGGTCGGTGAAGGTGTCCGGCCACAGGATGACGGGTGGTCCGGCGGCCCCGGGGGCCCTTCGGGCGCGCGCCCAGGACCGGAACGTCTGCCGCGCCAGGACCGGGAGCGTCCGGCGCGGGTCGATGCCTCCGAGCCGCCTGACGAGGGCGGCGAGGGGTCCGATCCGTGCCAGGGCGTTCAGCGCGCCCGCGAAGGGGGCGGCCATGCGCAGCCATCGCGGCAGCCCGCCCATCGCGTAGTGCGCGGCGGGACGCAGGCGTCTCCGGTAGTGGTGGTGGAGGAACTCCGCCTTGTACGTGGCCATGTCGACGCCGGCCGGGCAGTCGGTGCGGCAGCCCTTGCAGGACAGGCACAGGTCGAGCGCGTCCCGCACCTCCGTGGACCGCCAGCCGTCCGTGACGACCTCGCCCGCGAGCATCTCGTGGAGCAGCCGGGCACGGCCCCGGGTGGAGTGGGCCTCCTCGCCGGTCGCACGGAACGAGGGGCACATCACATCCGGACCGGCCTTCTCCGTACGGCACTTGGCGACGCCCACGCATCGGCGCACCGCCGCCGAGAAGTCGCCGCCGTCGTTCGGGTAGCCGAAGGCCACGTCCACGGGGCGTCCGGGGAGCACGGCGAAGCGGAGGTTCTCGTCCAGCCGGGCCGGGCGGGCGAGGATGCCGGGGTTGAGGCCGCCGTCGGGATCCCAGAGGTCCTTGAAGCGCTCGAACAGGCGCACCATGTCGTCCCCGTACATCCGTGGCAGCAGCTCCGCCCTCGCCTGCCCGTCGCCGTGTTCGCCGCTCAGCGACCCGCCGTGGGCGACGACGAGGCCGGCCTGGTCCTCGGAGAAGCGGCGGAAGCGGGCCACGCCCTGCTCGGTCAGCAGGTCGAAGTCGATGCGCACGTGGATGCAGCCGTCGCCGAAATGCCCGTACGGGGTGCCGCGCAGGCCGTGTTCGGCGAGCAGGGCCCGGAAGTCGCGGAGGTACGGGCCGAGGCGGGCGGGCGGTACGGCGCAGTCCTCCCAGCCGGGCCACGCCTCCGTGCCGTCGGGCATCCGGGTCGCCGTGCCGGCGGCGTCCTCCCGGATGCGCCACAGGGTCCGCATCGCGGCGGGGTCGGTGACGACGGTGCCGTCCAGGGCGTCGGCGGCGCGCAGGATCCGTTCCGCGTGGGCACGGGCCTCGGCGGGGGTGGCGCCGCCCGTCTCGACGAACAGCCAGGCCCCGCCGCGTGGCAGGCCGGCCGGTTCGCGTACGAGGTCGGCGGCCATGCCCTCGACGGTGAGCGGGCCGTGGGGCAGCAGGCCGGGGGCGGCTTCGGCGGCGGCCGGCTCGTCGGCGTACCCGAGGACGGCGAGCGCGCGGGCGCCGGGCGTCTCGACGAGACGGACGGTCGCCTCGGTGACCACGGCGAGCGTCCCCTCGCTGCCGCAGAGGGCCCGGGCGGGGTCGGGGCCGTGCTCGGGGAGCAGTGCGTCGAGGGCGTATCCGGAGATACGGCGCGGGAGTGCGGGGAAGCCGGTGCGCAGGAGGGCGAGGTGGGCGGCGGCGAACTCGTGGAGGCCCGGCGGCGCGTCGGGCAGGCCCCGGCCGACGTGCAGGGCGTCGCCTCCGCCGTAGCGGACGACGCGCAGGCTGCGGAGGTTGTCGGCGGTGGTGCCCCAGGCCACGGAGTGCGACCCGCAGGAGTTGTTGCCGATCATGCCGCCGAGCGTGCAGCGGCTGTGGGTGGACGGGTCGGGGCCGAACGTCAGCCCGTGCGGGGCGGCCGCGGCCCGCAGGTCGTCCAGGACGACTCCGGGCTGGACGACGGCGGTGCGGGACACGGGGTCGAGGTCGAGGACGCGCCGCATGTGGCGGGTGAAGTCCAGGACGACCCCGGTGCCGGTGGCCTGGCCGGCGATGGAGGTGCCGCCGCCACGGGGCACGACCGGAGTGGCGTGCTCCCGGCAGATACGGAGGGTCTCGGCGACGTCCGCGGCATCGCGGGGGGCCACGACCGCCTGCGGGACGCGGCGGTAGTTGGACGCGTCCATGGTCGTGAGGGCGCGGGCGGTCGCGTCGGACTCCACGTCACCGTGGACGGCCTGGGCCAGGTCTCGGACGAGGTCGGTGGCGGACATGGGACCAGCATGCCGGTAGCGGGCCCGGGAGCGGCCGTCAAGCACGGGGCGGGTGCGGTCTTTCGCGCGGATGAGGCCGGGTCAGGGAGGGGGCCGGCGCGTGAGCCGGACGGGCCCGGCACGTGAGCCGGACGGGCCCGGCGCGAGAACCCGACGGGCCCGGCGCGGTGGGCCGGGGCAGGCCCGGCACGTGAGCCGGACGGGCCCGGCACGGTGGGCCGGGCAAGGCCCGGCGCGAGAACCCGACGGGCCCGGCGCGGTGGGCCGGGCAAGGCCCGCTACCGAGGGCCGGACAGGGCCCCGCGCGGTCGGCCGGCCCCGCGGTGTGATGCGGGGCCGGTTCGGGCTACTTGGCGCAGACCGCCTTGTCCGCCTCCACGCGCTGGATGTCGTCCGGGGCCTTCGCGGGGGCGGTGAGCGGGCTGCCCGCCTTCTTGAAATCGGGGCCCAGGGTCAGCGCCATCGGTTCCATCTCGCCCGCGTCCGTCGTCGTCGGCTTGAGGGCCGAGGCCGACAGCCCCATCATGTCGGCCAGCCGGCGGGCCTGGTCCGCCTGGTTGGGCGCGTAGACGAGCTGGGTCTTCTTGACGTCCTCCGGCGCGTTCGCCTGGTTCGTGGACTTGAGCACGCCCTGTTCGTTCTGCAGCCAGTCCAGGGCGTTCTGCGCGGAGCCGGCGGGGGCGCCGCCGTTGTAGACGTCGACCCGCACGTCTGCCGGTGCGGCCATCTCGCCCTTCAGCTTGGCGTCCGCCTTGGCCTTCGCCTCGGCCTTCTCCTGCTTCGCCACCGCGGTGAAGGAGACGTCCTCCCGCATCATCGAGAAGACCTGCGGGGCCTTGGACTCGTCGAGGATGACGGTGGCCTTGTCGTTCGGGTTGTCCAGCACCGGGACCGTGGTGAACGTGATGTTCTTGGGGTCGACCGACGCCAGCTCCATGCCCAGCTGACGCAGCCGGTTTATGTCGGCGATCTTGTCGTCGACGGTGAGCGCCTTGGTGGCCGCCTCCGCGAGCGACCACATCTTGGTGGGGCTGGTCAGGGTGTCGTTGGACTTGAGCTTGCGCATCAGCGAGCCCAGGAACTGCTGCTGGATCTCGATGCGGCTCAGGTCGCTGCCGAAGCCGACGGAGTGCCTGGTGCGCAGGAAGGCGAGCGCCTGCTCGCCCTGGAGGGTGTGCTCGCCCTTGGCCAGCTTGAGGTGGGAGTCCTTGTCGTCGATGTCCTTGGCGAGACAGACGTCCACGCCCCCGACGGCCGACGTCAGCGACTTGACCGCGTTGAAGTCGGCCACCATGAAGTGGTCGACCTCGATGCCGGTGAGCTCGGTGACGGTGCGCATGGTGCAGCTGGGGGTTCGCTCGGACTGCCCGAGGCTGGTGTTGAAGCGCCCGCCGGGGGTCGCGGGGATGTCCTTCTCCTCCCCGTTCTCCAGCTGCGTCGGGCAGACGGGGATGTCCGCTATCAGGTCACGCGGGATGCTCAGCGCGGTGGCGTTCGTGCGGTCCTTGGAGACGTGGAAAAGGATGCTGGTGTCGGCGTGGCCGACACTGCCCGCGTCCCCGTAGCCCTCGTTGCCCTCGCCCGTCCGCTTGTCGGTCCCGATCACCAGGACGTTGATCGCCCGGTCCTTGCTGAAGCCGCCGGTGCCGGCCCCGTCGCTGGAGACGGCGGTGATGTTGCCGTTGAAGTGCTGGTACACGAGGTAGCCCGCGGTACCGACGCCCACCATCAGGAAGGCGACCACGCCGCCGGTCCACGCCAGGGCCTTCTTCTTGCGGGACTTCTGCGGCTTGGCCTTGCGGCGCCCGGCGGCCGGTGCGGCCGCCCGGCCCGCCGGCTTCCGCGCCTCGTCCCGGTCCCCACGTCCGCCGCCGGCACCCCGGCGCCCGCCGCGCTGACCGGGGACGGAGGCCCGGTCCCCGGGCGGCCGTGCCGTCTCCGGCTTCGGGCTGCGGCGCGGTCCGGGCCTTCTCGCGTCCGTCGTACCGGCCGACGCGGTTGATCGCCCTGAGGAGGGGGTCAGTCGCAGTTCGTAATCACCGGTGTCGGGGTTGAGTACCCACTGGTCTGCGGGGTCGATAGCCTCGTCCCGCCCACGGCCTTGCGCGTCCACGGTTGCCTGCGTCCTCCGTCGGGGCCACGCGGCGCCTCCCCCTTCAAGGCGCGCGGTGTGTCTTACGGCAGTGCCGACCGCGAAAGTCGACTGCACCGGAGCGCTCACCCTAGCTGGCCACCGGCTCACGAGCGACGATCGTGATAAATCAAGCATCACACAGGGGACATACCGCAACATTCGACACTACTTGCCCGTCAGCCCCGCGACTTGCCTTGGGGGGCACCGACCCCATGACTCCGCCAGAGTCGATTCAAGCCAGATTTCATATAGAAGTGGCCACAAGGAATCCCCAAACAAGTCGCCAATTCTCCTATAGTTGCCTCGACTTGATCAGGAACAATCAGGTCCAGTTGTGGTCCTTTCATCATCACCACACCGTTACATCCCGATTGCCCCTTCTGTCACACCTGTCCATTCCTCCGCACCGTCCGCCCCGAGGACTCCGATTGCGCCCTTCACTCCGGCCGACCGCACTCGCCCTGCTGATATCGGCAGCCGTTACCGGTGCTCTGTGCCTGTGGGCGGTCGCCGCCGCTCCCGCCTCGGTACGGACCCCGACCGCATGGGGGGCGGGCTCCGCCGCCGTGCTGCTGTGCGTCGCGGCGGCCGTCACCGTCCACGCGCTCGCCACCGCCCGGAATCTGCGCGCCATGCGGGCCGCCGACTCCGAACGCTTCACCGCCGAGACCTCCCGCCTCGTCTCGACCTCCGCCGCCGAGGCGCAGCGCTTCACCGCGGAGATCGCCCGCATCAGAGCGGCCGCCTCCGCCGAGGCGGCCCGGGTGACCGCCGAGGCGGACGACCGGGTCGCACGGGTCACCGTCGAGGCCACCGAGCAGCACGAACGGCTCACCGCCGAGGCAGCCCGGCTCACCACCCGTGCCCGGCGCGCCGAGAACGAGCGCTCCGCGGCGATCTCCGCCTGTGCCAACGCCGCGGGCCGGATGCAGGCCCTGGCCACGAGCATGCTGGCCGACCTCCGCGAGATGGAGCACCGGCACACCGCCGAGGACGTGCTCGGCGATCTGCTGCACCTCGACCACCGCACGGCCCAGGCGGGCCGTCTCGCCGACTCCATCGCCGTGCTGACCGGTGCGCGCTCAGGGCGCCGCTGGGCCAAGCCGATCGTGATGGAGTCGATCCTGCGCGGAGCCATGGGCCGTATCGGCGGCTACCAGCGCATCCGCCTCCACTCGACCAGCGATGTGGCGATCGCGGGCCACGCCGCCGAGGGCGTCATGCACGCCCTGGCCGAACTCCTTGACAACGCTGCCAACTTCTCGCCGCCCACCGCCGAAGTGCATGTGTACGTCGAGGAGGTGCCGGCGGGCATCGTCGTCACCGTCGAGGACAGCGGCCTGGTGATGAGCGACGTGCAGCTGCGCCGCGCCGAGCGCGCCGTCTCCGCCGACAACCAGGACCTCACCGGTATCTCCGGCACCCGGCTCGGACTCGCCGTCGTCGGCCGGCTGGCCAGGAAGCACGGCCTGACCGTCTCCTTCCGGCCGTCGGCACGCGGAGGAACGGGCGCCCTGATGATGCTGCCGCAGGAGCTCATCTCGCGTACACCCGCGACCACCGCTCCCCTCCCGGAGCCGGCCGGACACCCCGAGCCCGAGCCGGCCCACACGACGCCGGGCCCGGACAGCCGTACCCCGGCCACCGCGGCGGCGCACTCCCCCGGGTCCGCGTCGCGGACGGATGCCGCGTCCGGGAGCCCGGAGTCGGCGTCCGAGTCCACCGGTGGTGTCCCCCAGGTCGGTGAGAGCGGCCTGCCCAAGCGGCGCCGCGGCCGCACCCTGGCCGCCGCCGAAGCACGTACCGGCAATGCCACCCCCGGCGGAGCCGAATCCCCCAGGCCCCGTGCCACCGACCCGAAGGTCCAGGCTGCCCGCTTCAGCACCTTCAGCCAGGCGGTACGAGCCAATTCCCCGCACCCGGAAGGCAACACCCGATGAGCGCGACCACCGATGAGAAGCTCAACTGGCTGCTGGAGGGGCTGCTCGACCGCACGCCCGGCGCCCGGCACGCTCTCGTCCTCTCCCGGGACGGCCTGAAGCTGTGCCGCACCCCCGAACTCTCCGTCGACCAGGCCGACCAGCTCGCCGCCATCTCCGCCGGCATCCAGAGCCTGTCGCACGGCGCGTCCATCGAGTTCGGTGACGGCAGCGGCGGCGTACGGTCCGCGATGACCGAGTTCTACGGCGGCGTGCTGTTCATCGTCGAGGCGGGCGCGGGCGCCCACCTGGCGGTCGTGGCGGCGGAGGACTCCGACGTCGGCCTGGTCGGCCACAACATGAGCGAACTCGTCGAGCAGCTCGGCGAATACCTCGTCGCCCCGCCGCGCGACCCCTCCGGCGACACGGCGGCCACGGTCGCGGAAACCGCGGACGTATGACGTCCGTCCCGCGCCCCCGCCCCGGACGCGACGACGACCCGGACCGGCTGTACACCCTCACGGGTGGCCGCAGCCGGTCCGACTCGGCCGCGTTCGACCTGGTGACGCTCGTCGTCGCCGAGTGCGACCCGAGCCCCGGAATGCAGTCGGAGCACGTCGCGATCCTGCGGATGTGCAACAGGCCCACCGCGGTCGTCGAGATCTCGGCCACCCTGAATCTGCCCGTCAGCATCGTCCGCATCATGCTGTGCGACCTGCTCGACACCGGCCGGATCAGCGCCCGCCACCCCCGTACTGCCCGTGTCGCGGACCGGCTCCCCGACACCGACACCCTGGAACAGGTGCTCGTTGGACTCCGCAACCTCTGACCGTGCCGCCCTGCAGGCGACAGCCGACAACGGACTGAAGATCGTCGTCGTCGGCGGCTTCGGGGTCGGCAAGACCACCATGGTCCGATCCGTGAGCGAGATCCGTCCGCTCAACACGGAAGAGACCATGACCCGCGCGGGCGAGGCCGTCGACGACCTCGACGGTGTGCACTCCAAGACGTCCACCACGGTCGCCTTCGACTTCGGCCGCATCACGCTCGACGCGCGTTCGGTCCTCTATCTCTTCGGCGCGCCCGGACAGGAACGCTTCTGGTTCCTGTGGGACCGTCTCTTCTCCGGAACCCTGGGCGCCGTCGTCCTCGTCGACACCCGGCGGCTCGCCGACTCCTGGTACGCGATCGACCGGCTGGAGCACCACGGCACGCCGTTCATCGTCGCGTGCAACGACTTCGGCGGCTCGTTCCACACCGAGCAGCAGATCCGCGAGGCCCTCGACCTCTCCCCCGACGTCCCGCTCGTCGAGTGCGACGCGCGGGACCGCTCCTCCAGCAAGTACGTCCTGATCACGCTGGTCGAGCACCTCCACGCGATGTCCGTCGCCCGTGCGAAGGCTTCCGGCCCTGCCCTGTCCGCCGGCCCAGCCCCGGCCATGACCCCGGAGCCCACCCCGTGACCCAGTGCCCCGTGTCCCACGGTCCCGTACCTCTGTCCGGACCACGGTTCCAGACCGACCCCGTGCGGCTGTACCGGGAGATGCGCCGTGACCACGGCGCCGTGGCCCCCGTCGTCCTCGCCGGCGACATACCCGCCTGGCTGATCCTCGGCTACCGCGAGCTGCACCAGGTCACCGGCGACCCGGTGCTCTTCAGCCGCGACTCCGAGCTCTGGAACCAGTGGGACAACATCCCGGAGGGCTGGCCGCTGCTGCCGATGATCGGCCGCAGGCAGCCGTCCATCCTCTACACGGTCGGTGAGCGGCACACCGTCCGTGCGGCGATGATCAGCAACGCCCTGGAGGCCGTCGACCCGTTCGCGCTCAAGCGGTACGCGGAGGAGTACGCCGACGATCTCATCGACCGCTTCTGCTCCATCGGCCGCACCGACATCATCGCCGAGTACGCGATGCTGCTCCCGGCCCGCGTCCTAGCGAAGCTCTACGGCTTCAGCGACGAGGTCGGCGGACCCCTCGTGGGCGCGCTCAACGACATGATCGACGGCCGCGAACGGGCCCTGGCCGGACAGCAGCACCTCGGCACGGCCATGTTCCAGCTCCTCGCCGACAAGCACGCCCGGCCCGACGACGACGTGGCGACCCGGATGCTCCAGGACCCGGGCGGCTTCACCGACGAGGAGGTCGCCCAGGACCTCATGGTGATGATGGCCGCGGGCCACCAGCCGACCGCCGACTGGATGGGCAACTCGCTCCGGCTGATGCTCACCGACGACCGCTTCGCCGCTTCCCTGTCGGGCGGCCGGCACAGCGTCGGCGAGGCCATGAACGAGGTGCTCTGGGAGGAGACCCCCACCCAGAACGTGGCGGGCCGCTGGGCGTCCCGTGACACCCACCTCGGCGGGCGTCACATCCGCGCCGGTGACCTGCTGCTCCTGGGCATCGCCGCCGCCAACGTCGACCCGCAGATACGCACCGACGGCTCCGCGCTGACCGGCGGCAACAACGCCTTCCTCTCCTTCGGGCACGGCGAACACCGCTGCCCGTTCCCGGCCCAGGAGACCGCCGAGGTCATCGCCCGTACGGGGATCGAGGTGCTCCTGGACCGGCTCCCGGACGTGGACCTCGACGTCCCCGCGGAACAGCTGACCCGGCGCCCGTCCCCGTGGCTGCACGGGCTGACGGATCTGCCGGTGCACTTCACGCCCACCCCAGCTCTTGGAGGCCTGAAATGACCCGGATCGCCCTCGATCCCCTCGTCGCCGACCTGGACGCCGAGAGCGCCGCGCTGCGCGCCGCCGGCCCGCTGGCCGAGGTGGAGCTCCCCGGCGGGGTCCACTGCTACGCGGTCACGCACCACGCCGAGGCCCGCCAGCTGCTCACCGACAGCCGCGTGGTCAAGGACATCAACGTCTGGAACGCCTGGCAGCGCGGCGAGATCCCGATGGACTGGGCGCTGATCGGCCTCGTCAACCCGGGCCGCTCCATGCTGACGGTGGACGGCGCCGAGCACCGCAGGCTGCGCGGCATGGTCGCGCAGGCGCTGACGGTGAAGCGGGTGGAGCGGCTGCGGGCCGGCATCGAGGCGCTGACGAACGCCTCCCTGGACCGGCTCGCGGCGCTGCCCGCGGGCGAGCCGGTCGACCTGAAGGCGGAGTTCGCCTATCCGCTGCCGATGAACGTCATCAGCGAGCTGATGGGCGTGGACGCGGCCGACCACCCCCGGCTCAAGGAGCTCTTCGAGAAGTTCTTCTCGACGCAGACCCCGCCGGAGGAGGTCCCGCAGATGATGGCGGACCTCGGCGCCCTGTTCACGAAGATCGTCGACGACAAGCGGGCGAACCCGGGCGACGACCTCACCAGCGCCCTGATCGCGGCCTCGGAGGACGGCGACCACCTCACCAACGAGGAGATCGTCAACACGCTTCAGCTGATCATCGCGGCCGGCCACGAGACCACGATCAGCCTGGTCGTGAACGTCGTACAGGCGCTCCAGACCCACCCCGAGCAGCGCAAGCGCGTGCTGAGCGGGGAGGTGCCGTGGGAGAACGTGATCGAGGAGACCCTGCGCTGGAACACCCCGACCTCGCACGTCCTGATCCGCTTCGCGACCGAGGACATCGAGGTCGGCGACAAGGTCCTGCCGAAGGGCGAGGCCCTGATCGTCTCGTTCGGCGCGCTGGGACGCGACGAGAAGCAGTACGGGCCGACCGCCGGTGAGTTCGACATCACCCGCACCCCCAACCGCCACATCGCTTTCGGCCACGGTCCGCACGTCTGCCCGGGTGCCGCGCTCTCCCGGCTGGAGGCGGGGGTCGCACTGCCCGCGCTGTACGAGCGCTTCCCCGGCCTCGACCTCGCCGTCCCCGCCTCCGACCTGCGGAACAAGCCGATCGTGACCCAGAACGACCTGTACGAACTCCCGGTCGATCTGGGCTGATCGCGCACGTTTCGCCCTGCCGGTTTTCCACTGTCCTGCCCGCCCGCGCCGGTCGTCCGGCATCCGGAGCGTGTGTCTCATCCGACGGACGCGGTCTTCCACCGCTACCGGAAGGGACTACGCTCCGGATCGTGGCTGACATCCAGATTCCCGCTGACCTCAAGCCCGCCGACGGACGTTTCGGCGCCGGGCCCTCCAAGGTGCGGACGGAGGCGGTCGACGCACTGGCCGCGACCGGCACCTCCCTTCTCGGCACCTCCCACCGCCAGGCCCCGGTCAAGAACCTGGTCGGCGAGGTGCGTGACGGTGTGCGCAGCCTCTTCTCCCTCCCCGAGGGGTACGAGGTCATCCTGGGCAACGGCGGGTCCACCGCCTTCTGGGACGTCGCGACGCACGGTCTGATCGAGTCCAAGTCCCAGCACCTGAACTTTGGCGAGTTCTCGTCGAAGTTCGCGAAGGCCGCCAAGCTCGCCCCGTGGCTGGCCGACCCGACCGTCATCGCCTCGGACCCGGGCACCCACCCGGACCCGCGGGCCGAGGCGGGCGTCGACGTCTACGCCTTCACCCACAACGAGACCTCGACGGGTGTCGCCGCCCCCGTCAAGCGGGTCGCGGGCGCCGACGAGGGCTCGCTCGTCCTGGTCGACGCCACCTCCGGCGCGGGCGGCCTGCCGGTCGACATCACCGAGACGGACGTCTACTACTTCGCCCCGCAGAAGTCCTTCGCCTCCGACGGCGGCCTGTGGATCGGTGTCTTCTCCCCGGCCGCCCTGGAGCGGGCCGCGCGCGTCCACGCCTCGGGCCGGCACGTCCCGGAGTTCTTCTCGCTGCCCACGGCGATCGACAACTCGCTGAAGAACCAGACGTACAACACCCCGGCGCTGGCCACCCTCTTCCTGCTGAACGAGCAGCTGAAGTGGATGAACACGCAGGGCGGTCTGGACTTCACCACCGGCCGCACCGCGGCGTCGTCGCAGCACCTGTACGGCTGGGCCGAGGATTCCAAGTACGCCACCCCGTTCGTCACCGACCCGGCGAAGCGCTCGCAGGTCATCGGCACGATCGACTTCGAGGACGGCATCGACGCGGCGGCCGTCGCCAAGGTGCTCCGCGCCAACGGCATCGTCGACACGGAGCCGTACCGCAAGCTGGGCCGCAACCAGCTGCGCGTGGCGATGTTCCCGGCGATCGACCCGGCGGACGTCCAGGCGCTCACCGCCTGCATCGACTACGTGATCGACAAGCTCTGACGGTCACACGTCCGGAACGGCCCTGCACACCTCGGTGAGCAGGGCCGTTTCTGCTTCACTCGGCCGGGTGACGAACCGCCTGCGGGACGGATTCGGGAGCCCCGTCCTACGATGATGTCCTCGACACCAGCCATTTCAGGAGGGCCCGCCATGTCTGCTGCCGCAGTCGAGCACCCCTGTGACGATGAGCCGGAACCGATGCTCGTGACGGCGAACCGTCTCATGGAGCAGCTTCCGGGTTATCGCGTCGAGATCATCGGAGGCGTCATCACCGTGGCCCCACCCCCGGACGGCCCGCACGCCCGCGCTCTGACCAAGCTCATGCGGCCCTTCATCACCGCCGGACTCGACGACGGGGAGTCCGCGGTCCTCCAGGCCATCGGCCTGTGGCTGCCCGGCGGGCCGGAGGACTACGCCATCCCGGACCTCGCCGTCGTGGACGCGGACTTCGACGGGCATCTGGTCGAGAACAACTGCTACGACCCGGCCGTCTTCCGCCTCGTCCTGGAAGTGACATCAGGCAACTACAAGAGCGACCTCCGCAACAAGGTCGCCGCGTACGCCGAGGCGAAGATCCCGGCGTACGTGGTCCTGGACCGCCGCCACGGCCGCCTCCACGTCCTGACGGAGCCCACCGGCTGCACGTACGACAGCCACGAGGTCTACGCCCCCGGCCAGTCGGCCGAGCTTCCCGCGTCGATCGGTGCCGACATGACCCTCGACGTCGCCGAGCTGGTCGAGGCGGGCCGTCCCCGCCCGTAGCGTCCGTCGGATGCCCGGCCCCCGGAGCTGCCGCGTCCGCGCTCCGCGCACCATGGAGGCCTGGGACGACGACGGCCGCGTCCGTCCTGATCAGAGATCGCGGCCGGAGCACGCCACCCGGTCCGTCGCGGTCTCCCGGGCGGTGTCCCGCCGCCACCGCACCTCACCGTCCTCCCGTCCGTCCGTGGGCAGGAGCCCGGCAGCGGTGGCCACGGCTGCGGAGGCCGCGTGGTCCGGGTGGATGTGGGCGACGACCGTACGGACGGAGCCCCGGTCCAGCAGGTGCCGGACCAGACCGGCGGCCCCCTCCTTCGCGTAGCCCCTGCCCTGCCACCGGGTCCCGACCACCCAGGCCACCTCTGCCCGCGCCCCGCGCACGGTGGCCTGCACATAGCCGGCCAGGCACCCGTCGGCCCGCACCCGGAGCACCCAGTTCCACCAGAGTTCGGCGGGGTCGGGCGAGCCGGCAGCCTGGCGCTCGTAGCGGGCTCGCAGCGTGCCGGCGTCCTCCGGGGCGCCTCCCGTCCAGGTGTGGAGGGCAGGGTCGGAGAGGACCCCGGCCATCTCCTGCGCGTACGTGGCATCGAGCGGGAGAGCGTCGAGACGGAAGGTGGAGAAGGGCTCGGGGGCCCGGTCGGCCTGCATGGACGGACCCTACGCGGGGCTCAGCGGCTGAGCCGCTGGAATCTGCGCACCGCGAGCGGCAGGAACACCAGCGTGATCACCAGCGGCCACACCAGCGCCATCAGCAGCGCGTGCTCCTCGATCCAGGTGCCGCCGCCCGCCACCGGGTTGCCGAACAGCTGCCGGGCTGCGGTGACCGTGGAGGAGACCGGGTTCCAGGCGGCGACCGTGCCCAGCCAGCCGGGCATCAGCGAGGGGGCCACCATCGCGCTGGAGATCATCGTGACGGGGAAGGCGATCGCGTACAGCCCGCCCGCCGATTCCGCGTTCGGGACGAGCAGGCCGATCCAGACCCCTACCCAGATCAGGCTGAACCGCAGCAGCAGAAGCAGACCGAACGCCGCCACAGCTGCCGGCGGGCCGCCGTCCGCCCGCCAGCCGATCGCGAGCGCCGTGGCCGCCAGGATCGCCAGCTCGGCGGAGGCCACCACGAGGTCCGCGGCCCCGCGCCCTGCGGTGACGGCGGACGGGGCCATCGGCATCGACCTGAAGCGGTCGATGACCCCCTTGCCGGCGTCGGTGACCACGGCCATGGCGGTGTTCATGAAGCCCAGCGTCATGGTCGTGGCGAACATGCCGGGCATCAGGAACTCCCGGTAGTCGCCGCCCCCGGGCACCTTCATCGCGCTGCCGAAGACGTAGCCGTACAGCAGCACCGAGATGATCGGGAAACCGAGCTGCCAGACGATCGCGAGGGGCTGCCGCTGGTAGTGGGTGAGGCTGCGGCGGGTGACGTTCCAGCAGTCGGCGAGCGCCCAGTACGCCCGGCTCCGCTCGCGGCCGGTGGTGGCGGGCAGTTCGAGCGCGGTCATGCCGCGGCCTCCGTTCCGTCGGGGGCCTGCGCGCCGTGTCCCGTCAGGCGCAGGAACACGTCGTCCAGGCTCGGCCTGCGCAGTCCGATGTCCTCCACCGCGATCCCTTCGTCCTGGAGGGACCGCGCCACCTCGGTCAGTGCGGCCACCCGGTCGGTGACCTGGGCGTGCACGCGACGGTCCGGCGCATCCGTCACCACGAGTCCGCCGCCCGCCACCCGGTCCACGGCCTTCGCCACGGCCGCGAGGTCGGCCGGCTCCGCGGCGACGACCTCGATCCGGTCGCCGCCGACCCGGTCCTTGAGTCCGTCCGGACTGTCGTCCGCGATGGCCCGCCCCCGGTCGATGACGGTGATGTGCGAGGCGAGCCTGTCCGCCTCGTCGAGGTACTGCGTGGTCAGCAGCACCGTCGTACCGCCGGACACCAGTGCCCGTACGGCGTCCCAGACCTCGCCGCGGCCGCGAGGGTCGAGCCCGGTCGTCGGCTCGTCGAGGAACAGCACGGGGGGCGCGAGGATCATCGAGGCGGCCAGGTCGAGCCGCCGCCGCATCCCTCCGCTGTACTCCGTGACGCCCTTGTCCGCCGCCTCCACCAGGTCGAACTGCTCCAGCAGCTCGTCGGCCCGCCGCCGAGCCCCGCCGCCCAGATGGAAGAGGCGGCCGAACATCTCCAGGTTCTGCCGGCCCGTGAGGACCTCGTCCACGGCGGCGTACTGCCCGGCGAGCCCGATCCTGCTCCGTACCTGCCGCGGCCGGCGGGCGACGTCCAGTCCGGCGACCTCCGCCCGGCCGGCGTCGAACCGCAGCAGGGTGGCGAGCACCCGCACGGCGGTGGTCTTCCCGGCACCGTTCGGCCCGAGCAGCCCGTGCACGGTGCCGGACCTGACCGCCAGGTCGAACCCGTCGAGCGCGCGTTTCTCCGCGGCCCCCTTCTTCGCCCCGTACCGCTTCACGATCCGCTCGGCCAGCACGGCGTCTCCGGATGCGGACATGGCACTCCCTCCCCTTCAGGCTCCCTTACTGGGTACACCGTACCCGATTTCGAGTACACCGTACCCAGTTTCATGTCGGAGGCTTACCCTGAGCCCATGACGAAGAGCGCACCGACAGGCGGCACCACCACGGGGAGCGGCGACATCGCACGGAGCCTGGAGCTCCTGTGGGGCACCGGAGAACGTCCCAGCCGTGGCCCCAAGCCGGCTCTCACGCTCGACCGGATCGTCGGCAAGGCCGTGGAGGTCGCCGACGCGGAGGGCCTCGACGCCCTCTCGATGCGCAGGCTCGCCACGGAGCTCGGGACCGGCACGATGACGCTCTACCGCTACGTCCCCGGCAAGGCCGAACTGCTCGACCTGATGCTGGACCGCGTCCAGGGCGAACCGCTCGCCGCGGACGCGTCGGAGGTGCCCGGGGACTGGCGGTCGGCCGTCGAGGCCATGGCCCACAGCTACCTGGCCACCCTCCGGGCCCACCCCTGGCTCCTCAAGATCAACCAGGCGCGCACGGTCCTCGGCCCGAGCGCCCTGCGCGGTCTCGAACTGTCACTGACCGGGCTCCGGGGGATGAACCTCACCGGTCCCGAGCTGATCGGCGTGATCATGACGGTGAACAGCTTCGTCGAGGGCCTCGCCCGCACCGAGAACCACGCCATGGAGGCCGCCCGCGAGACGGGCCTGAGCGACGAGGCCTTCTGGAAGGGACAGCACCCGTACCTGGAGCGGGCCATGCTGAGCGGCGACTATCCGCGGATGGCCGCCCTGCCGGAGGACGCGTTCGGATCCGACTTCGACCACTTCGCCTTCGGCCTCGGCCGCATCGTCGACGGGCTGGAGGCCCTGGTCCGGCAGCGCGCGGAACAAGTGACCGGGCCATGACGGACCGATGACCCGAAGGTCCGCCTCGCCCCTGTTTCATGCACCATGGATGCATGGAGACGATCCATGAGCTGGAGCCTTTCGTGAAGCAGTACACCGTCCTGCTCAGCACCCGCAGGCCGGACGGCTCGGCTGCCCGTACCCCCGTCAGCATCGCCGTCGAGGGTGACCACGCCTACATCCGCACGTTCTCCTCGGCCTGGAAGGTCGACCGGATGCGTAACCACCCGATGGTGGAGATCGCGCCGTGCACCGTGCGGGGTGCGCCGACAGGACCACCTGTGAAGGCCTGGGCGCGGCTCCTCCAGGAGGACTCGAAGGAGAACACCCACGCGGCGCGGACGCTCTCCCGGAAGTACCCCGCGCTCCAGGGCGTGGCCGTCCCGCTCACCCACCGGCTGAAGCGCGACCGCACCCTGCACTACGAACTGCGGCCGGTCACCGACGACGTCTGAGCGTGCCGGCGTGCGGCAGCAGGGCGGCACGGTTCCGCCACAGCCCCGTCGGCGTGGGCGGGACCGGGAGGTCCACGGGTACCGGCGGTCGGCGAGTCCGTCCGGCCGGGGGCACGCCCTGCGTCCGGCGGCGAAGAGTCCGGGGATCGGGGGTTGCAGTTGCCGTTGCGGCAACTCCTACCGTCGTGACAGGGCCGGAGAGACCGGCCCGGCGACACACACGCGGGAGACGCGATGGACTGGCCGATCTCGGAGATGGCCCGGCTGAACTGAGCCGGCGGGACCGCTACCCGCGGCGGCGCCCGGCCGCGATCAGAGCCACCACGACGACGACGACGGCCAGAGCGCCTCCCGTCACCGTGCCCTTGTCCGAGCCGCCGCCGTCCCCGTCGTCCCCGGGCGAAGTCCCACCGCCCCCGCCGTTCGGGGAGGGCGCCTTGCCGCCGCCCTTCACCTCCACGCGCACCACTTCGCTGTTCTCCCCCTCGGAGCCGAACATCATCGCGGAGCCGTCCGCCGTGTACGCCACCGACTCGGACTGGCCCTGGAGCGGCACGCTCACCGCGTGGTCGGCACCGAGCCGGCCGTCCTCGAAGGCGTAGCCCCGGGCGCTGAAGTACGAGCGCAGCACCAGTTCCCCGCCGTCCGGCGAGAACGCCCCGTCCGTCACCCACGGCACCTCACCCACGCGCCGGAAGACGTTGGCTCCGCCGGCCGTCAGCTTCTGCGGGCCCTCGTAGAGACCGCCGCCGTCCTCGTTCTTCGAGGCGATGAACACCCGCCCCGTCGTGGGGTGGACCATCATCGCCTCGGCGTCGCGCGCCCCGTCCGCGTACGTCACGTCGAACTGCGTCGCCCGCACGGTGGCGTCCGCGAGCCGCTTCGGCTCGGGGAAACGGTAGATCCAGACGTGGTCCCAGGAGCCGCCGAGGTTGTCGCCGATGTCACCGACGTACAGGTTCCCGTCGGGCCCGATCGAGATCGCCTCCACGTCGCGGGGCTCTCCCACACCTTTCATGGTGATCGTCGCCACGGTCCTGCCGGTCCGGGAGTCGACCGCGTAGACGTACGGTCCGTCCTCGCTGTCGTTGTGCGTCCAGTACACGCCGGGGTGGATCCGGCTGGCGGCGAGCCCGCTGGACTCGGTGATCCGGGAGTCCTCGATCGTGAAGCTCCGGTCCGCCCTGTCCCCGTCGTCCGCGACGGCGGGCGCCGTCCCCGTCAGGAACAGGAGGGCGGCGGCAGCGGAGACGGTCAGCAGCGATCTCATGGCACAAGTGTCCACCGTCACGTCGCAGCCCGGAGACGTGATCCGCCATGATGTCGCCATGCGTTTTCTCTTCGTCGGCGACAGCATGACCGTGGGCAAGGCCGGCGACTTCACCTGGCGCTACCGCATGTGGCAACACCTCGAGGCGACTCTCGGCGACGGCGGGTACGCGATCACGGGCCCGCGAACCGAGTTGTACGACACCGAGGCGAACGCCCCGCTCTCCCACGCGTACGGCGATGAGGCCTTCCCCGCGTCCGCGCGGCGCCACCTCGCCGGCTGGGGCGAGGGCTGGCTGCACATGGCCCCGGTCATCGCGGACACCGTCAGGGCTGCCCGAGCCGACATCCTGCTGGTCTCTCTCGGCCTGATAGACCTCGGCTTCTACACGGACAGCACGCAGACGGCCGCGAACGCACGGGCGTTCGTCACCGCGGCCCGCACCGCGAACCCCCGGATCAAGCTGGTGCTGCTGCCTGTCATACCGAACATCAGGGCGGAGTCGGACGCTCCCTTCGCCGCCGAGTGCGACCGTTTCAACACGCTGCTCGCGAAGGCGGTCGCCGACCTGGACGCCCCCTCGTCGCCGGTCCTGCTGGCCTCACGCCCCGCGGGCTACGACATCCACACGGACACGTACGACGGCACCCACCCCGGCCCCTCCGGCGAGCACAGACTGGCCGCCGCGTTCGCCGACGCGATGCACCAGGCCTGGGGCGTGGGCGGCCCGTACGCGGGAGCACTGGCGGCGGCCTGAACTCCCGGGGGCCTCACGGTCACCGCACGCCCCCCGCCTCGTCGTGGAACACCTCCGGCCGGTGCCGGGGGCCGGAACCGGATCACGGGGCTGCGCGTTCCGGTGACGGGCGGGGCATCACGGGGAGACGCCCGGACGGGGGCACGAGCGGGTGACGAAGAAGCCCGACGCGCGGAAGCGGGGCTGGAGCCGGCGGCGGGGCCGTGCGGTCGCTCTGCTCTGTCTCCTGGTGGCCGTCCTGCTCGTCCGTCCCGGCCTGGTCCCCAACACCCCCGGCCGCGTGGGCAGTCTGCTGGAGACCTTCCTCCCCTGGCTCGGCCTGGCCGTCCCCGTCCTGCTGGTCCCGGCACTGCTGCGCCGCTCCTTCCTGGCGTCGGCCGCGCTGCTGCTGCCCGTGGCCGCCTGGTCCGTCTCCTTCGGAGGCCTGGTGTCCACCGGTGACCGGCCGGCTGAGGGCACGTTCACGGTGGTCCAGCACAACGTCAGCGACGTGAACCCCGATCCGGCCGCGACCGCGAGGGCGCTGGCCGGTACGGACGCCGGCCTCATCGCCCTGGAGGAGCTGACGGCGACGGCGCTGCCGGCCTTCGAAGCGGCCTTGGCCGCGGACCACCCCCACCACGCGACGAGGGGCACGGTCGGACTCTGGTCGAAGTACCCCCTCAGCGACGCACGGCTCGTGGACATCAGGCCGTCGGGTGTCGGGGAGGGGTGGAACAGGGGCCTGCGGGCGACCGCCCGCACGCCGCGGGGCGAGGTCGCCGTGTACGTCGCACACCTGCCCTCGGTGCGGATCGGCCCGGCGACCGGGCTCACGTCGGGCCGGCGGGACGAGAGCGCCGTCCTCCTGGCCGAGGCCATCGCCGCCGAGCCCCTGGAGCGGGTGATCCTTCTGGGGGACCTCAACGGCACGCTGGACGACCGCGGTCTGGAACCGGTCGGCTCACTGATGAGCCGGCCGGGACCGGGCTTCGCGTTCAGCTGGCCCGCGGGGTTCCCGGTCGCCAGGATCGACCAGGTCCTCGCCCGTTCGGCGACGGTCACCCGCGTCAGGTCGCTGCCCGCGACCGGCAGCGACCACTTGCCCGTAGCCGCGGACATCAAGGTGTGACGACGCCAGGGGCGCGCACGGTCCGCTCAGCCGACGGTCTCGACCCCGAGCATCGCGAGCCCGAGCTTGGTCAGCTCCTCCGTCACCTCGTCCGGCCGGGCCCTGCGCGGGCGGCGTGCGTGGTGGGCCATGAGTTCGTGGACCGTGCCGACCATCACCATCACCACGACCCGGTGGTCCCGCTCCTCCACCTCGCCGCGCACCGCCGCACGCTCGGCCTCACCGGTGAGGAAGTCGGTCCACAGGTCACGCCACCGCTTGCAGTGCGCGTCCACCGCCGGGCTCACACCCAGCACCTCGACGAACGTCACCCGCGCCTCACGCAGGTCCCGGGTCACCGCCGACACGTACGCGTCGAAGAGCCGGCGGAAACGCTGCTCCACCGGACAGTCGTCCATCCCCTCGGAGAGCAGGGCCACTTCCGCCGCCCGCAGTCCACTGGTCGTGATCTGGTTGTGCAGGGCGGTCAACAGGCCCTCACGGGAGCCGAACTCCTCCCAGAGCACCTCCGCCGGCACCCCGGCCGTCTCGCACAGGTCCTGCTCCGACGTCTGCGCGTAGCCGTACACCCCGAAGAGCTCCAGGGCAGCGTCGAGGAGCTGCCCACGGGCCCGCGTACGCACACCGTCGACCACACCGGTCAGTTGGTCCACCGGGACATCCACCACGGGTCCTCCTTGATATGCCCCATGTCCGGTTCCCACGGCCGCGGTCGCGCGGGTCGCGAGAACCGGACAGGGCTCGGGCGCCTCTGGATGGCGCGTGCGCCATTGTCCTGACCCCCCTTGCCGCACGCGACCCGCGCCGCGCCGTCGGCGGCACAGTCCGCCAGGACCGGTGACAGGTCGCACAGGTGTGCAGCAGCTGGTGGCCGAGCGCCGCAGGCCCTGTTTCGACATCTCTCTATGTTGACGTCCTTCGATTCAGAGAGCAGACTTGAATCGAAGAACGTCAATACAGCAGGCCTCAGGAGGCAGTCATGTCCCGTGCCCAGCTCGCGCTCAACGTCGCCGATCTCGACGCGTCGGTGACCTTCTACTCCAAGCTCTTCGGCGTGGAGCCCGCCAAGCGCCGCCCCGGCTACGCCAACTTCGCGATCACCACCCCGCCGCTCAAGCTCGTCCTCATCGAGGGCGAGCCGGGCCAGGAGACCCGGCTCGACCATCTCGGCGTCGAGGTCGGCAGCACCGGCGAGGTCACCGCCGCCGCCACCCGCCTCAAGGACGCGGGGCTCGCCACCTTCGAGGAGAACGACACGTCGTGCTGCTACGCACTCCAGGACAAGGTGTGGGTGCACGGCCCCGGCCGTGAACCCTGGGAGGTGTACGTCGTCAAGGCGGACGCCGGACGGATGAGCAGGAGCCCCGCCCCGGACGAGGAAGCCGGCTGCGCCTGCGGGAGCTGACCCTCCCACCCGGGCCCGCCCCGCCGCCCGTGCCCGGCCGACCGAACGGCCGGAAGGACAGCACCCTGCCCGAAGGTCCCGTACCCGCGATCTCGCCGGCAGGTGCGCGTAGTTCGGCGACCCGGGGCTGAGGGGCGGTCAGCGGACCAGCAGGTCGACCACTCCTGTCAGGTCCTCGTCGCCGCCTCCCCCGGCCAGGCGTCGGCGCATCAACTCGAAGTAGGGGCTGAGCAGTTCCGTGCTCACACCCTGCTGCTCGGCCGTGCCCAGGAAGGTCGGCGTGCCGGCGACCTGCATGGCGAGACGGGAGACGACGCCCTTGGTGTAGTCGCCGCTCCGCAGCTGTTCGGCGGTCAGGTGGGCCGACGGCGCCATCGCGACGAGCCAGTCGGTGAGCAGCGGTGCCAGCGACGCGGGGTCGATGTCCTCCTTGCGGATCAGGGCGAAGGCATGGGCGATCCCGGCGGACATCCCGTACATGGCGCTGAGCAGCGCCACGTCGTACAGGGCCGCGAAGCCCGCGTCCTCGCCGACGTAGGTGGTGCCCACCGGGACGGCCAGCGTCTCCCGGTGCTGCTCGAAGACCTCCCGCGAGCCGCTGTAGAAGACGTAACCGCCGGCCTCCGGAACGCCGATCATCGGAGGCACGGCCATCATTCCGCCGTCCAGGTACCGGGCTCCGCGCGCGCGGGCCCACTCGGCGCGGGCGCGGGCCTGGGCCGGGGTGCCGGTGATCAGGTTGACCAGGTCCTTGCCGGCCAGGTCGGCGCCGTCCAGCGCCTCGTCGACCGAGGCGTCGTCCAGCAGACAGACGACGACCAGGGTGTTCGCCGCGACCGCGTCGGCGGCGCTGCCCGCGACCTCCGCGCCCTCGGCGGCGAGCGCGGCGGCGCGGGCCGGGGTGCGGTTCCAGACGGTGAGGGGGTGACCGGCGGAGAGCCAGGTACGGGCCAGTTCGGTACCCATCGCGCCCAGGCCCAGCAGGGTGACGGGGGTCTTCTCGACAGTCTTCTGTGTCATGCCGGTCAGACTCGCCCCGGGGCACCGGCCGATCAAGTACGCACTTCGGAGTGGGTGGTTACCCTGAGGTGAGCAAGCACGTCGGAGGGGTGGGGTATGACGACGCTGAACCGGCCCGACACGCCGGACGCACATATCTGCGGGATCGACACCGTGATGGAAGTGATCGGTGGCAAGTGGAAGGTGCTGATCCTCTGGGCGCTCGAGACCCAGCCCCGGCGCCGCTTCGGCGAGCTGCGCCGGCTGGTCCCGGGGATCACCGAGAAGGTACTCGCCTCCCACCTGCGTGAGATGGAAGCCGACGGCATCGTGCGCCGCGTGGCCTACGACGAGGTGCCGCCCCGCGTCGAGTACTCGCTGACCGAGGACGGGGCGCGCCTCAACGACGCGCTCGAGCCGCTGGCCGTGTGGGGCCGGGGACGGCCCGCCGGCCGCAGGGCGCCCAGCCCCCCGCCGACCGTGTGACCAGCCCCTCGGCGCGAGCTCCGGGCCGGACGAAGCCCCTGCTCAGAGCCTCTTCAGCACGGCTTGCTTCGCTGCGGCGAACTCCTCGTCGGTGAGGATGCCGGCCTCGTACAGCCCGCCGAGCTCGCGGAGCCGCCGCAACAGGGCGTCGTGACCGTCGGCGTCCGGCGCCGGGACGGGGCCGAGCGCCGGGGCGGTCGCGGCCGGGGCCACGGCATCGGCGGGGGCCGACAGTCGTACCAGGACGGCGGCGGCGACCAGGACCGCGGTGTACTCCCGCTTGGACAGCCCCCACAGGACGAGGGAGTACGGGTCGTACTTGGGGGTCGTGGCCGAGGCGCCTCCCCGGTCGAAGCGCAGGAAGCCGTTCTCCAGCCCGATGGCGGGCATCCAGCGCACCCCGGTCACCTCGGACAGGGGCAGGGTGACCGCGCCGCCCGCGGTCTTCGACTCCTCGGCCTTCCAGTTCCAGGTGAGGCGGACCGTCTCCCCGTCGAAGGAAGCCGTGCCGTCCCCGCCGCCGCCCGACACCGGCACCGACGGCCCCGGCAGCAGGAAGCGGTCCACCGGGCCCTCGGGCACCTGCTCGATCAGCAGGGCGTTGCGTATCTCGTCGACGAGGTACTCCGCCACGCCCGTGCGGTCCTTGTCGACCACGAGCTGGTACGGGTCGGCGGCGTCCTTCAGCCGTCCGTCCGCGGCCCGCAGGACGGGGCAGGCGCCGGTGCGCAGCCGCAGTCGCAGACGGCCGCCCTTGCGGTCCGGCTCGAACGAGACGCCCGCCACCGTGTGCAGGGGAACGGCCAGTTCGCCCAGATCCTGCCGCACCGGGTGCACCTTGCTGCCGGGGACGACACGCACCGTCGCCCCGTCGAAGCTCCACGTCCCGTCACGCGAGATGATGTCCACCATGCTCGGATTCTGCCAGGCGCACCCGCGTTCGTGACCGGCCGGACGCATCGCTCGGGCCACGTACCGCCGCGGTCACCGGGCTCGGCGCCCCGGCACCCGGATCCATGGGCCGGACCGCCGGTCTCCGGCACGGGTCGTCACGACGGGGCGGTCGTCGACGCCCGGCGGCGTGACGATCCGGCCCCCCGGCCGCGTCGCCGCGGGCCGGAGGGCGTTCACGGATTCAGCTGCCGGCCTGCTGCCGCGCCAGGCGCTGGGCGCGATCGCGCCGTGTCCTGGACAGGGGGTCCACCGCCACGCCGGCGCCCCGGCCGGGAGTGGCCTCTCCGGTACGCAGCCTGCGGGCCACGTCGCGTACCTCGGTGCTGTCGGGTCCGTGGCCGAGGTAGAAGAGGGACTCGTCCACCTTCTTGTCGTCCCCTCCCCAGCGGACGACTCCCTCGCAGTCGGCGAGGATGTCCCGCACCGTGATCTCCTGGAGCGGGAAGAGGCTGCCCTCGGCGGCGGCGCCCGGGCGGATGCGGACCGCGGTCCCGGAAGCGAGGTTGGACTCGGGCAGCTTCTCGTCCAGGGTGCCGATCCTCTGCCAGCCGGCGAGGTCACCGGGGTTGAGCTGCTCGACCTCGTAGTGGTAGCGGCGGATGACGTGGAGCAGGATCGCTTCCGCGTCGCCGATCCGGATGTCGAGCTTGTGGCCGGTCCCGGGGACGGGGCGCGTCCACACGGTGGAGACGTGGTTCGCCTCCTTCTCCAGGGGCCAGCCGTTGGCGGACGTGGGTACGTCGGCCGGTGTGGTCTCCGGGGCCTTCGGCGCGGCGGTCGCCACGCCCGGCACAACGGAGGTCACCGTCACCGCGGCTGCGATGACGCCCGCGTGCGTCAGGACCGTCCGTCTCGAAACGCCTCGTATGTTGTCGTGCTGCACGTCTTCGTGTCCCTTCACGGTGAGTAGATGATGAGCGCCGTGCTCGGCAGGAGAGTGGCCAGGACGCCGGTCAGCCAGTAGGTGCGTGGTGTGAGCGAACTCCGGCGTGCGATCGGCCGGTTCACGGACGCCCAGAGCAGGGCGTAGAGGCCGACGACGACCGCCGTGATCACCATCCACACCCCCAGCCCGTCGTTCTCCTCCGGCGCGGGGCCCGTGAGCCAGTTCGCGGCGAGGAACCACAGCAGCCAGAGGGGCGCCACAGCGGGGATCCCGAGGAGCAGGTTCGCGCCCACAGCTGTGGGCCACCGTCCGGCCATCTCTCCGGCCTTCCTTCGTGTGTGTCCGGTACCAGGGTCTGCTGTCCGGATCAGGCGCGGGACAACGCGTTGTAGTTCTCCAGCACGTGGTACAGGCCCATCAGTTCCCGACCGTACTGTTCGGCGTCCGGGCCGGTGCCGTTGTACCGGCCGAGCACGGCCTCGGTGACGTGGACGTCGCCGCTCAGGTCCGGCCGGTCGATGCCGAACAGTTCGGAGTTCCACAGCAGCACGTACGCGACCGTGCGGACGTTGTAATCCTGGTCGTCGTGCAGCTTGTTCCACACCTCCTTCAGGTCGTCCGCGTTCGTGTAGTCCTTGCCCTCGCCGTTGATGATGCCTTCGCCGATGCAGTAGTTGCGGGCCTGGATGGCCGTGCTCGCGAAGATCTGGCCCCAGCCGGTGCTGCAGTCGTCCTCGATGCCCGCCTGGACGGCGGCGTCGGCGAGGAAGTCGCCGGGGTTGAGCTTGCGCAGCTCCCACAGGACGGGGGCCTGGATCAGGGCCTTGCGCATCCGCAGCGACCGGGCCAGCGAGGTGAAGAGCCAGTCGGAGTCCACCACCGCGTCGAAGGCCTCGGTCGTGGAGATGCCGCCGAGGCTCGCCCAGTCCTTGTCGGTCCAGCCGTCGCCCCCGGTCTCGGGGACACCGATCGACGTCAGATAGGACTTGACGTCCTGCAGCATGGACGCGCGGTAGGCGCTCTTGTCCAGGTCCACGTCCAGGCCGTCGAACGAGACCCCGGGGTTGAAGTCGCCCTGGCCGGTGTCCCGGCCGGAGGCGATGTTGTTGTCGATCTCGATCGATCCGGTGCCGGATCCGATCGTGATGGTGGATATCTGGTCGAAGGACCACTTGGAGGGCAGCGGGTAGCCGAGGTTGCCGGAGAAACCGCTGGACATGTCGGAGACCATGCACACGGACGAGTACCCGGCGTCGACGACGCGCTGGCACACGTTGCGGGCTCCGTAGACACCCACGTTGTACCCGGAGTTCTCGCTGATGGTCCGGGTGATGGCGCGGAAGTGCGGGATGACGTAGTCGGTGACCTCGCCGTCCATCGCGTCGTAGTCGACCGCGAAGTAGATGATGGTGCCCGGCTTGAAGCCGTGGTACCGCGCCCAGTCGATGGCCTCGAAGGCGTCCCTGGTGCCCTGCTGGGTGCTGAAGTAGTCGGCGGACCGGCTCCACGTCTGGTAGATCGGGAAGCAGCGCAGCCCGGCCTCCTTGATCGTGGCCAGTTCGCCCGGCTGGATCGCCTTCTCCGGCAGGCTGGTGCTGGAAGGGTTGTAGAGGTAGCGCCCGAGGTACTTGTAGCCGGCGGCCTTCAGCGCCGTGGCCCGCGCCGGCGTGATCTCGGTGACGCCGTCGCAGGCCGCGCCCTTGCGGGACTGGTCGCCGTAGGAGACGAGCAGGGACGCCCAGGTGGGGAAGTCACCCGCGCCGGTGGCGGACAGGCCGCAGAACGACTGGAACGACGTCACGGCCTGTCGTACCGCGTCGGTGAAGTTGCCGAACGCCACGCTGTTCTTGTTCAGGACCATGGCCGCGGTGAAGAGCTGCGCCCATACGCCCGTGGAGTTGCTGGAGACCGATACCGTGCGCGACTTCAGGCCGGTCTGCGTTCCGGGGCCGAAGACGCCGTTCGCCACGCCGTCCGCCATGCCCAGCTCGTACTGGATGGCGAACAGCATGGACTTGGCGACGTCACGGGAGTGGTGGCCGTCGCAGGGGATGATGTAGAAGTCCTTGCGCAGGACGTACCTGCCGTTCAGCCACTGCTGGATCGCCCGGACCGTCTCGGAGCCGCTGTTGACGGTGACGTAGGCGTCCATGTTGAACAGGCCCTTGGCGGTCTTCGGCCACAGGGCGCTGCCCGGGTAGGTGACGCTCACCCCCATGTTCTTGTGCAGGGCCGCGACGGAGTCCTTGACCCGGGCGTTGTAGGTGCCGTCGATCTCTCCGCCGTCGTAGCCCTTGCAGTACAGGGCGGACTGGATGATGCGGCAGAAGTTCGCTGACGGGACCGTCGTCTCGTCGAGCTTGCCGTACTTCGCACCGATCGTGGACATCGTCGTCGGGCCGAAGGAGTCCGAGAGCGCGGTGATGCCCATCTCGTACTGCAGGGCCCGGGTCAGGGCGTACATGACCGGCCAGCCGGTCTGGCCGTTCTCGTCCAGCTTGGCTATGCCGAGCGTCGCACCGTTGTTGTAGGTGGTGTTGATGAACCTCTGGGCGCGCTGAACCATTTCGTCAGCCATGAGCCCCTCCTGTCTTCCGGTGAACAAAGTGGGTGGTGTGGGATCCGGCGCTCGGTTGCTGCCCCGGACACGTCTGTGGACGGTCTCCGCGCGCCTCAACGGCGGAGGGCGTCGACCGGTGGGATACGGGCGGCCCGCCATGCGGGATACAGGCCGGCCAGCAGTCCGGTGGCCAGCCCGAGCGCGGGTGCCGCGGCGAGGGTGAGGGGATCGACGACGGGCGTCCATTCCTTCTGCAGCGAGACGCCGACGACGACCGCGGTGCCGAGCGACGTGCCGGTGACGCCCCCCACCAGGCCCAGGGCCGCGGACTCGGCGAGGAACTGCAGGGTGATGTGCCTGGATCTCGCGCCGAGCGCGCGCCGTAGGCCGATCTCACCGATCCGCTCCATCACCGCGACCAGCGTGGTGTTGGCGATCCCCACCGCTCCGATGAACAGGCAGACGACGGCGAGCAGGAGGAACAGCTGCCCGAGGTCGTTCCCCACCGCGTTCCTGAGCGCCTTGGGGTCGGCCGGGGGGATCGACCGCAGGTACTCGGGATGGTCCGGCCGCAGCGCGAGAGCGGCCTCCTCCGCCACCTGGGCGGCGGCACCGAGGTCGGTCGAGACGAGCATCTTCGCGCGCTCGTCCTGCGGTGGTCCCCAGATCCGCTCGGCCGACGCTCTCGGAATCATGATGGAGAGGAGCAGGTCCGGTTTGCGTTCGACGTCGTCGATGATGCCGACGACGGTGAACGCGGTGTCCCCGATGAAGATGGCCGGCTGGGTGCGCAGGGTGAGGATGCCCAGGCGGGCGGCGGTCGCGGACCCGATCACGGCCACGCTGTCGCCGTGGGACTCGTGGAAGGCGTTGTATCCGCGCCCCTGGACGTAGTGGGGTCCGGCTGCCGCGAGGACCCCGGGAGAGGCGGCGACCACAGGCGTCTGGGACACCGCGCCGTTGGCGTTCCCGACCTGGGAGGACCGGACGGACTGTCCGGGCGCGAGACGGATCTTCCAGTACACGCCGGCGGCCTCGACACCGTTGACACGGGCCATCCTGGCGTCGGCGCTCCGGGGGAACGCCAACGGGACCCGGTCGGCGTCGCGGCCGCCGGTGTCCTCCACCGTGACTTCCGTGGCCGTCAGCCGGTTGAAGCGCGTGTCGATCTGCGCGGCGGCGGTCCCGGTGAGTCCCAGGACGGCGATGAACGCGCCGACGCCCAGGACCGTGCCGAGCGAGGTGAGGACCGAACGGGCGGGCCGCTGCACGATTCCGGCGACGGCCTCGGACAGGAGATCACGGGTCGCGAGCCGCGAGCGGCCGGCGCCCCGGTCCACCGGCGTTCCCCGGCGTTCGGCTCGGTCGCGGCGTAGGTTCAGCACGGTGCCGCCGCGCCGGTGTCCACCTCGGTGAGTACGCCGTCCCGAATGGTGATGGTCCGTCGGCCCCGGGCGGCGACCTGTCCGTCGTGTGTGATGACCACGATGGTCATGCCCTCACGGTGGAGGCGTCCGAGGAGGTCGAGGAGCGAGGCGGCGTTCCCGCTGTCGAGGTTCCCGGTCGGTTCGTCACACAGCAGGAGTGCCGGTTCTCCGACCAGCGCACGCGCGACCGCCACGCGCTGCCGCTCGCCCCCCGACAGGTGGGTGGGCAGGGCATGGGCGCGGTGGGCGAGACCGACCCGGGCCAGCACCTCGGCCGCCTTGCGGCGGCGGACACGCCGGGGTGTCCGCCGGTAGAGCATCGCGAGTTCCACGTTCTCCTGGGCCGTGCGGTGAGGAAGCAGGTGGAAGGACTGGAACACGAATCCGATGTGGGATCCGCGCAACGCCGCACGGCGGCTGTCGCTCACCGCGGAGGTGTCCAGACCGTTCAGCAGGTAGGTGCCTTCGGTGGGGTTGTCGAGCAGACCGAGCATGTTGAGCAGGCTGGACTTGCCCGACCCCGAGGGCCCGACGACGGCGACGAACTCGCCCTGCTCGATCCGCAGGGAGCAGGGCCGGAGAGCGGTGACCGGCGGGGGGCCCGGGTACGTGAGACCCACGCCCTCGAGCGCGATCACGGCGGGGCGGTCGACGTGCACCATGGTCAGCCGGCTCCCGCGCGCGTCTCGTCCACTCCGACGATGACCTGGTCACCGGCGGTGAGTCCGGCCTGGCCCCGCGGGGTGACCTGCACGTACCCGTCCGCGATCATGCCGGTGTCGACGGGTACGCGCCGCTCCTTCTGCCCCCGGCGCACCGTGACCGTCGTCTGTCCGTCCTCGCCGGACGAGATGGCCGAGGTCGGAACGGCCAGGACCTCGTTCTGCGAGGACGCGGCGGTGATCGTGAGCCGGACGTCCTCGCCCGCCAGATCGGCGGGGAGGCGGCCGGACGGCCTGACCTTCATCGCGTAGGTGTCGCCACCGGCCTGCTCGCCGTCCTTCGGCTTCGTGGGCTTCGCGGCGACCGACTCGATCGTTCCCGTGGCGCGGGCGCCGGTGACCTCGGACGCGATCGAGACCGTCTGCCCGGGCTTCACCAGGCCCTTCACCTCCGGCCCCACCGTCCCGTCGACGATCAGTTCGCCCGCCGAGATCGAGACCAGGTCAGTCTTCGCCTCGCCGCCCACCTGCGCCGACACGTCCTCCGCGTACGCGGGTCCGGTGCGCACGTAGACGATCTCGGAAAGGGGGACGGTGACGCGGGGCGCGGGCGCCGGCACGTCGTCACCGTCGTCGTCGCCCGCCGTGCCGACGCCCCCGGCGACCTCCGTCGTCGCCGGAGGCGGACCGGTCTGTTCCGTCACCGGGGCGAACTCGTGGGCCCGGTAGAAGCGCTCGACCGCCTGCTCCGTCCCGGTCCCGAACGTCCCGGCGCGGTCGCTCCCCGTGCCGTGGCCGATCTCGGTGAGGGCCCGCTGCAGCTGTGCGACGTCGTCGCCCGTGCTTCCCGGCCCGAGGTCCCTGTACGCCGGGACGGCTCCCTTGAGGACGAACACCGGGCGGCCGGAGATCTCCAGCAACAGCTGCCCCATGCGGAGGGACTGACCCTCCTTCACCGCCACCTTCGTCACCACCGAACGGCCGGCGTCCTTCCCGCCCGCGCCCTCACCGGACACGGTGATCCGCTGCGAGGAAGCGACCTTGCCGCGCGTGATGACCGTTTCCGAGAGGACCTTCTTCTCCACCGCGGCGGTCAGGACGCTCGCCGGCGGAGGGCCGGTGTCGGCGGCCGCCTGTGCGGGGGACTTGATGAAGGCGGCAGCGGCGACGCCGGCTCCGGTCAGGACCACCGAACCGGCGAGCACGGAGATCAGAGCCCGTCGGCGGCGGTCCAGGCCGCCCTTCTGCCGACGCCGTCCGGGATGCGGCCGGGGTGGGGTGTCTTCGGACATGACGGTGCTCACTTACCCGTGACGATTTTCGACGCCTTGCGCACCGAGGTCTCGATGCTCCGACGCTCCGCCGACAATTCCTCGGCGTGGTCCTCGATGACCCGCTTCTGCAGAGCGGACTCCGCCTGGAACCAGATCCAGGCGACCTCGGTCTTCTGCCGGCAGGTGATATCGGCGGTGGCGGTGGCGATCTCCTCCGAACTCACCTCGGGAACGCCGAATCGGGGGTCGTCACTCGCGTCGAGCGGTTGTTCGTAGTCGTAACCGCTCCGCTTCATGCACTCCGACCAGCCCGAGAACGCCTTGACGACCTCGGGGTCCTGCTTGGACTTCACGAAGGCCGCGTTGGCCAGGTCGAGCGCGGCACGCGCCTGCAGGGCATCGGCGTTGATCTCTTTGTTCGCGGCGCCCACACACCCGCCCTCGGGGACCTTCTTGCCGTCGACCTCCTTGATCCTGCCGTCAAGGGCACGGGCGTCGGGGCCGTCGGCCGTCGTGCCGTCGACAGCACCCTTTTCGACAGCGGCGTCGTAGGCTTCCTGCTCCTTCGCGTCGGGCTTGTATCCGCGCTCCTTGGACAGAGCCATGTCGTGGATGCCGTAGCGCCAGTCGGTCAGCGTCTTGGGGCCCACCCTGGGGAGATCGGGTGCGGGAACCCAGGAGAAGCCGAAACCCTTCATGCAGTCGCCGACCAGAATCTTCTTCGCCTGCGAAAGCTGGCCGTATTCCTGCTCCGTCGGCATGAATGCCTGCAGGGGAAGGACCCAGCTCGCCGGATCCTTGGGGTCACCCGCGGGAGCCTGGTCGGCCGCGTCCGGCGAGGACGAGAAGGAGCATCCTGCGAGCAGGAACGTGGCGGCGAGGGAGAAGGCGATCACGCCTGAGGGTCTAGCGCGCATGTGGGGCTTTCCAGGTTCGGCGAGGAGAGGGGAAGGCGGGTTGCCCGCTTTCGGCGGGCAACCGTGAGCTTCTTACAGGCTCACCCAGTTGAAAGACGCGTTTTCGTTGTACGTGGCTTCGAGCTGGTTCACCGTTCCCCAGATGTAGTCGGTCGCCCCCTTGTAGCCGCTGTTGTAATAGAGCGCGCCGGTGTAGGTGGCGTGAGTGTTACGCGCGGACGCCGCGTTGTTCTTCACGCGCTGACCGCTTCCCGCACTCCTGAAACCGCAGTACGTGAGGGGTCCGGCACTCGTACCGTTCGCGACCGAGTCGAAGTCGTACACGGCGTAACCGATGTTCCGGTAGTCGCCCGCGAGGTTGGAGTTGTAGAAGATGCGGAACTTGAAGTTGTTGGACGATTCGTAGTTGCAGCCGAACCAGTAGTTGTCGAAATCGCCCGCCGCCGATGCGGGAGTCACCGTGGCAGCGGAAACCGCTGCGGCTATGGCGGCAGCCGTGACAGCTCTCTTGAAGTAACGCACTTTTCTCTCCCCGATGTTTTCGCGCATGCGAAAGTGGCGCGAGTGCGCCTTGGAATGTGAATGACCGGATCCGGAACACAGCCGACGTGCAGCTGGTGTAGACCTCAGTACACGCAATGTCCGCCCCTTTTTCAAGAGGTTCACATCCGGGCCGGACAGGGCGTCGAATCCAAACCGTTACCGGCGGACGTACAACCTTCACCCGGACGCTCGCGCTCCGCCCGCGCCTCCGCCGCGCCATTCACGCATGAATGATGCGTCACATGCATGTACCGGGCATCTGTCGGATCCGGCACCTTCAGGAGGTTCCCGGTCATGCGTGGGGCGATGCGCGACGGACCACCCCTCGGCCGGTGGATTCTCACGCCGGGATAACGATCGGACAACAGTGCGGGCACGCGTGCGCAGCGGGCGAACCCTCCGCATACGAGGGGCACTTGAGACACCCGGTAACATACCCCCAGGGGTATACCGGATACGGATGACGCAGGAGGAACCGTGCAACTCGACATGGCGGCCGACGAACTGAAGTCCGTCCTCAACCGGCTGCGCCGGGCCCAGGGCCAGATCGCCGGGGTCATCAGGATGATCGAGGAGGGCAGGGACTGCGAGGAAGTGGTCACGCAGTTGGCCGCCGCCTCCCGCGCCCTCGACCGGGCCGGGTTCTCGATCATCGCCACAGGGCTGGAGCAGTGCCTCGCCGACGAGGGACGGACGCCCGCCGACAAGGACCGGATGCGTGCCCGCCTGGAGAAGCTGTTCCTCTCCCTCGCCTGAGCGGCGGCCCCTGGCGGGTCACGCCGGCCCGGGGGCTGCCGGGGACATGTGATGCTGACGCCATGAAGGGTGAAGGCGGCATCTCCGTCATGGTCTGGCCGGGCCGGACGGCCCGCTCCGCCGCGGAGGGACCGGCGCGCCTGCTGGCGGCCTACCATCTGCGGACGCAGGCGGAGAAGGGCGAGGCCGTCCCCGGTGTGGACGAACTGCCGGACCACTACCGGGCCGAGATCGTGGAGCCCCGCACCACGTTCGCCGGCGACGTGGTGCTGCTGGCGTCGAGCGGGGACATCGCGGTGGGCTGCGTGGTGGTGACCGCGCCCGTCGACGGGCGGTCCGAGATCAAGAGGCTCTGGACGGACCCGGCGTTCCGCGGTCTGGGTGTCGCGTCCGGTCTGGTCGGCGCCGCGCTGGCGCACGCTGCGGAGAGCGGGGCCGGGGCGGTACGGCTGTCGGTGTGGAAGTGGCGGGCCGGCGCGATCGCGCTGTACGGCCGGCTCGGATTCACCGTCACCGAGTCGTGGGACGACCGGGACCGGCTGATCTGCATGGAACGCGCCGTGTGAGCGACGCGCGCTATCGAGCCGGGAAGGCCTCTCCGCACGCGCTGCAGAATCGCGGCGCCCGGTCCGCCGACAGCCGCCCGCACTCCTGGCACACCAGGTCGAGCATGCAGGCGGCCTCGCCGCCCTCGTACGCGGGAGCCCGGACGGCCGGCTTGATCATCAGTCCGGGCCGGCGGCGGTGCACCGTGAGGTAGGTCAAGCCCTCCGGCCCCGCCTCCAGTGCCCGGCGCGAGGTGCGGGGCAGCCAGGTGACGGCCGTCGGGGTGAGGTCCAGCGTGTCGCCGTCACCCGTACGCAGGCTGCCGCGGCCCGCGAGGACGAGGAGGAGCACGTCCAGGACGTCCTCCTGATGCTCGCCCACCCCGGCCCCCGGCGGGAGATGGACGACGTTGGCGTCCAACTCCCTTCCCTGCTCCGCCAGATGCCAGAGGGCGCCGCGCTCACCGGGGGCGGCGGAGGCGAGAAGGCCGTCCAGGACGGCCAGCACCTGCGGGGTGGCGTTCACGCGGCGGCCTCCTCGTCATCGCGCTCGCGGACCTCGTGGGCCTGCCCGGAGCGGGTCTTCCGCCCAGTTTGTCACGGTGGCCAGGTGGCCGCCCCGGCCGTACCCGGACCGCACTCCGGTGCCGGGGAAACGAGCAGGTCAGGAGGTGCGGGCCGGACGGAAGGCCTCCGCAAGTGGAGGCCTGCTCCATCCGTTCCGAAACCGCCGAACGGGCCCGATGACGGCTGTACCCTCGCCCAATGATCCAGCCGACGCCCTCGTCGCCCCCGGTCCCGGACGCCGAATGCGCCGCACTCACCCGGACCCTGCGCCGCCGGGGCACCGTCGTGCTGTCGGTGTTCGCCCTCGTCTGGGCGTTCGCCGGGGCGTCCGGGCTGACGTCCTCGGGTGCGGCCCTGACCGTCGAGATCATCGCGGTGCCCGTCACCGCGGCGGCGGTCTACCTCGCCTACCGCAAGGGCGCCGCCCCCTCGCCCCGCATGGTCACCCCTCCCGCGAACTGGGCGCGTTCGGTCGGCATCGTCAACGTCGCCGAGCTCGCGGCGATCTTCGCGGTGATCGCGGCGTCCAACGCCTCCGGCCGCCCCGGGTTCATCCCGCCGGCCGTCGCACTCGTGGTCGGCCTGCACTTCGTGCCGCTCGCGCGTCTCTACGACCAGTGGCAGTACAAGGGGACGGCCGCGCTGCTGAGCGCCTCCGCGGTCCTCGGCTTCGCCCTCCTCGCGGCCGGCCTGCCGGACGGGAGCGTGCGCGCCGTGGTCGGGCTGGCCTCCGCGGTGACGCTGTGGGCCTCCGCCTACCACGTGGCGGTCAGGGGCTGACCGCACCGGCGGCGCGGAGCGGGCACCCGGTGCCCACGCGGGCGGCGAGTTCGGTACGCAGCAAGGCCAGTTCGGCCATCCGCTCGTCGACCGTCCGGATCTTCGCCTCCAGCAGCGCGGACAGGGCGTCCGCGGGATCGGGCGCATCCCGCAGCTCCTCGCCGTGCCTCGCGATCTCCGCCAGGGAGAATCCGAGCGCCTGCGCGGTGCGGACGTAGAGCAACCAGGGCACCGTCTCCGGCGGGAAGTCACGGTATCCGCTGGGCAGTCGGCCCCCGGCGACGAGTCCGGTCCTCTCGTAGAAGCGGATGGCGTCCCTCGACATGCCCGTCCGCTCGGCCAGTTCGCCTATCAGCATGGCACTCCCCCGGTTCTGCGCTTGACCTTGGACCGTACTCCACCGTTGAGAGTCGGACGGTCGCTTCCCCACGGACCACAGGGAGTTCCCTCATGCCCTCTCTCCGCACCCCCTCCTACCTCGGCCTCGTACGCGCGAGCGCCTGGTACGACCTCGTCGTCACGGCCGGCTTCGCGACGCCCTGGACGTACGGCCTGCTGCACGACGGGCTCTCGTCCCTGGGCGACGCCCTCGGGATGGGCCCGCTGCCCGCCCAGGACCCGATGCAGATCCTGTACGCGAATCTGATGGGCTCGGTCGTGGTCGTGTGGGCCGTCCTGCGCATCGTGGGTCCCCTGCCGGTGCACGGCCTGTACGACGGGGTGGCGCGGGCCCTGTTCACGGCATGGCAGGCGTACGCACTCGCCCACGGCGGCCCCCGGCTGCTGTGGCTGTTCCTCGGCGCCGAGGTGGCCTTCGGCGTGGTGCAGCTGCTGCCCTGGGTGCGCCGACGCACCCGCCCGGTGACCGGGGGCCCCTCGGTAGGGTGGGCACGACAGACCGTCGTGGACCGGACCGAGGAGCAGACGTGAGCGAGCCGGCGAACATCGCCCTGCAGCAGGAGATCGCCCGGGAACTGGAGGTCGCGGAGACCTTCGACGCCGAGCGGGAGATCGAGCGCCGGGTGGCCTTCCTCGCCGAGCGGCTGACCTCCACGGGTCTGCGCTCGCTGGTGCTGGGCATCAGCGGCGGCGTGGACTCCACCACGGCCGGACGGCTGTGCCAGCTCGCCGTCGAGCGTGCCCGCGCCGCGGGTCACGAGGCGCGGTTCTACGCCATGCGGCTGCCCTACGGGGTCCAGGCCGACGAGCACGACGCCCAGCTCGCGCTCTCCTTCATCCAGGCCGACCACGTGCTGACCGTGGACATCAAGCCCGCCACCGACGCCACCCAGGAGTCCCTGCTCTCCGGCGACGTGGCCTTCCGCGACCCCCACCACCAGGACTTCGTGCTCGGCAACGTCAAGGCCCGGCAGCGGATGATCGCCCAGTACGCGGTGGCCGGAGCGCACGACGGCCTCGTCGTCGGCACGGACCACGCGGCCGAGGCGGTCTCCGGCTTCTTCACCAAGTTCGGGGACGGCGCCGCCGACCTGGTGCCGCTGACCGGACTCACCAAGCGCCGGGTGCGCTCCGTCGCCGAGGCGCTGGGCGCGCCCGCCGAGCTGGTCGGGAAGGTGCCGACGGCCGACCTGGAGACGCTCGACCCGGGCAAGGCGGACGAGCACGCGCTCGGCGTCACCTACGACACCATCGACGACTTCCTGGAGGGCAAGCCGGTGGACGAGCAGGCCTTCGAGACCATCGTCGCCCGCTACCGCCTCACCGACCACAAGCGACGTCTGCCCATCGCCCCGTAAAGCTCCGGCAGCCTCCAAAGCTGCCGGAGACCCCTCAGGGACGGACCGTCCGGGGGCAGGTTCCCCGGACGGCCGCCGGGAGGACGGAGACGGTGCACACCTGAGGGGCTCCGCTCCCGCCCCCACCTCATCGACAGGAGAGGACGCCACAGTGGACCGAGGCCCCGACGAGAAGTACCCGCCGATCGAGCCCTACGACCACGGAACGCTGGACGTCGGCGACGGCAACCTCGTGTACTGGGAGGTCTGCGGCAACCCGGCCGGGAAGCCGGCCCTCGTCGTCCACGGCGGACCGGGCAGCGGGTGCAACGCCCGGGCCCGGCAGTACTTCGACCCGGACCTCTACCGCGTCGTGCTGTTCGACCAGCGCAACTGCGGCCGCTCCACCCCGCACGCGAGCGACCCCGCCGCCGACATGCGGCACAACACGACGGCGCACCTGATCGCCGACATGGAGCTCCTGCGACGCCACCTCGGCATCGGGAAATGGCTTCTCTACGGGGGGTCCTGGGGCTCCACGCTGATCCTCGCGTACGCCGAACAGCACCCGCGGCGGGTCTCGGAGATCGTGATCTCCGCCGTCACGACGACCCGGCGCAGCGAGATCGACTGGCTGTACCGGGGTGCCGGGCAGATCTTCCCCGAGGCCTGGGACCTGTTCCGGGCCGGCGTGCCGGAGGCCCGGGGCCCCGGGGATCTGGTCGCCGCGTACGCGCGCCGGACGGAAAGCCCCGACCCGGACGTACGGGCGAGGGCGACGGCCGACTGGTGCGCCTGGGAGGACGCGGTGCTGTCCATGGAGGCCGCTGCCGGCCCGTCTCCCTACAGCGGGCGGCCCGGCCGTGACCAGCTGGCGTTGGTCCGGATCTGCACGCACTACTTCTCGCACGGGGCCTGGCTGGAGGAGGGGCAGCTGATCCGCGACGCCGGCCGGCTGGCGGGCATCCCCGGCGTCCTCGTGCACGGCCGCTTCGACCTGGGCGGCCCGCTGACCACGGCGTGGGAGCTGGCGAAGGCGTGGCCGGACGCCGAGCTGACGGTGATCGACGACGCCGGTCATCTGGGCGGGCCCGCGACCTCCAGGGCGGTGCTCGCCGCGCTGGACCGGTTCGCACGGCTTGGCTGAGAACGCTTGCTTCGAGCGTGCTCGAAGGAGTTGGCTGGGGAACCATGAAGTACACCCAGCTCGGACGCACCGGACTCAAAGTCAGCCGCCTCGTACTGGGGACGATGAACTTCGGCCCCCAGACCAACGAGAGCGACAGCCACGCGCTCATGGACGCCGCCCTGGACGCGGGCGTCAACTTCTTCGACACGGCCAATGTCTACGGCTGGGGCGAGAACAAGGGCCGCACCGAGGAGATCCTCGGCACCTGGTTCGCGCAGGGCGGGGACCGCCGCGACAAGGTCGTCCTCGCCACCAAGGTCTACGGCAACATGGGCGCCGACGGCGAGGCGTGGCCCAACCACGACAAGCTGTCCGCCCTGAACATCCGCCGCGCCGTCGACGCCAGCCTCAGGCGGCTGCAGACGGATCACATCGACCTGTACCAGTTCCACCACGTCGACCGGGACACCCCGATCGACGAGATCTGGCAGGCCATCGACGTACTGGTCCAGCAGGGCAAGATCCTCTACGCGGGCTCGTCCAACTTCTCGGGCTACAAGATCGCCCAGGCCAACGAGCGGGCCGCCCGGCGCGGCAGCTACGGCCTCGTCAGCGAGCAGTGCATCTACAACCTGATGGAGCGCGGCGCCGAGATGGAGGTCATCCCGGCCGCCCAGGAGTACGGTCTCGGGGTCATCCCGTGGTCGCCGCTGCACGGCGGGCTGCTCGGCGGCGCGATCCGCAAGGAGCGCGACGGCGGAGGCGCCCGGTCCACCTCCGGCCGCTCCGGCGAGTCGCTGGCCGACCCGAAGGTGCGGGCGCAGATCCAGGCGTACGAGGACCTGCTGGAGAAGCACGGCCTGGAACCGGGCGAGGCCGGCCTGGCCTGGCTGCTCACCCGTCCCGGCGTCACGGGCCCGATCTCCGGGCCGCGCACGCGGGAGCAGCTCGACTCGGCGGTGCGCGCGGTCGAGCTGGAGCTGTCGGACGAGGTGCTCTCGGCCCTGGACGAGATCTTCCCGGGCCCGGGTCCCTCGCCGGAGAACTTCGCCTGGTAGGAACGCGGTGCGCGTGCGGCGTCCGCCCCGGGGGTCAGCCTCCGAGGGCGGAGGCCGCCGCCACGACGACGAACATCAGTACGAGCACGGCCGCCATGATGCGGTTTCTGGTCTTGGGATCCACCCGACGAGCGTAACCGCACCGCTCACCGCCCCAGCGGCCAGGCCTGCACCACCTCGTACCGCGGCTGCTCCCCCGGCACCCCGCCCACGGGCAGATTGCTGCGTACGAGACCGAGCTCCCCGGCCTCCCAGCGCATCCCTTCGAAGCCCTCCAGCGCCGCCGTGTACGGCGTCAGGTCGGCCTGGTCCCGGCTGCGGGCGAGGGTGAGGTGCGGGGTGTAGTGACGGTGCTCCTCCATCGGGACCCCGGCCTTGCGCGCGGCGGCGTGCGCACGCCGCGCCAGCAGCCTCAGCGTGTCGGTGCCACCCTCGGCCCCCGCCCAGAACGCCCGCCCGTCGAACCGCCCGCTGCCGTGGATCCGGAGCGGGAAGGGCTCGGTCCGGTGCGCGGCCCGCTCCAGCCGGGTGTACAGCCCGGGCAGCAGCTCCTCGTCGACGTTCCCGAGGAAGGCCAGCGTGTAGTGCCACCCCGCCCGGGCGGTCCAGCGGAGGTTCACGGCCCCGGGCAGTTCGTGCAACGGGGCGACGGCACCGGCCAGCTCGTCGGCGGCGGGCTCCGGCGGCAGGACGGCGGCGAAGAGTCTCTGGCTGCTCATGCGGCGAGTGTCCCAGCGTCCCGGCGTGTCCGGGGGGGGCGGGCCTATCGTTGTACTACGCGGCTGCCCGCGCTGTGCGGCGGCGGGGAGGAGCGGCACGATGACCGTCGTCGACGACAGGATCGAGATGGCGGACACCAGCGACGAGCGCACCTTGGACATGATGTTCGAGTGGCTTGAGCCCACCCCCGAGGGATTCAAGGTCGAGATCGCCGAGGGGAACATCTACATGTCGCCGCGACGGGGCACGCACTGGCAGATCAGTCTCGACCTCGTCGAACAGCTGCGCGCCGGCTACCCGCGCCGCCGGTTGATGTCGGACGTACGCATCGATTTCCCGGGCCGCCTGAACGGCTTCGCGTCGGACGTGGTGGCCCTTGCCGACGGCGCCACCCCGGACGCCAAAGGTCACTGGCGCTACCAGGACGTCGAGTTCGTCGCCGAGGTGATCTCCAAGGACACGGCCGCCAACGACTACGGCTCCAAGAAGGCCACCTACGCCACCGCGGGCGTCCCCGTGTACCTCATCGCCGATCCGTACACCGGCACGTGGCATCTGCACACGATCCCCAAGGACGACGAGTACCGCAGCGTGCTGAGCCTCGATTCCGGGACTCCGGTCGACCTCACCGGGACGGTCGTGGGCCTCACGCTGGAGACGGGCGACTTCCCCCGCGACTGAAACGAGAACGCTGCCCTCCCCGACGAGGAGAGGGCAGCGATCATGGTGGGTTCAGGCCGCCGTGGCCAGCTGCTCGCGCGGAACTATTCGCACGTGCGGGCGACCCGGCCGGAGGTCGACCTTGAGGCGCAGGCCGCCGACGCGGGTCAGCATGAAGCCGACGCCGATCGCGGCCACCATCGAGATCGCCCCGCCGGCCGCCATGCCGATGCGCGCACCGTAGGCGTCGCTTATCCAGCCGACGATCGGGGCACCCACCGGAGTGCCCCCGGCGAAGACCATCATGTAGAGGCTCATCACCCGGCCCCGCATCTCGGGGTCCGCGGCCATCTGGACGCTCGTGTTGGCGCTGATGTTGGTCGTCAGGCCGATCATGCCGATCGGGACGAGCAGCAGCGAGAAGAGCCAGACGGACGGCGACAGCGACGCGACGATCTCCAGGAGACCGAACAGGGTGCCCGCGGCCACCAGCATCCGGAGCCGCGAGGAGCGGCGGCGGGCGGCGAGCAGGGCTCCGGCCAGGGAGCCGGCCGCCATGAGGATGTTGAAGAACGAGTACATCCCGGCGCCGCCGTCGAAGATCTCGTCCGCGAAGGCCGTCAGGAAGATCGGGAAGTTGAACCCGAAGGTACCGACGAAGCCGACCAGGACGATCGGCCAGATCAGCTCTGGTCTGCCCGACACATAACGCAGCCCTTCGCGCAGCTGGCCCTTGGCGCGCTTCACGGTCACGGACGCGTGGAGCTCGCTCGTACGCATCATGAGCAGACCGACGAGCGGGGCGATGAACGACAGCCCGTTGAACATGAAGGCCCAGCCGCTGCCGACCGTGGTGATCAGGACACCCGCGACGGCGGGGCCGATGAGCCGGGCGGACTGGAAGTTCGCCGAGTTCAGGCTGACCGCGTTGCGCAGCTGCGCGGGGCCGACCATCTCGGAGACGAACGACTGACGCGCGGGGTTGTCGACGACCGTCACCATGCCGAGCAGGAAGGCGATCAGATAGACATGCCAGACCTCGACGACGCCGGAGAGGGTCAGGACGGCGAGTGCGATGCCGCACAGACCGAGCGCTGCCTGGCTGATGATGAGGAGACGCCGCTTCGGGAGCCGGTCGGCGATGACGCCGCCGTACAGGCCGAAGAGCAGCATCGGGAGGAACTGGAGGGCCGTGGTGATACCGACGGCGGCGGCGGACCCGGTGAGGCTCAGGACGAGCCAGTCCTGCGTGATGCGGGACATCCAGGTACCGGTGTTGGAGATCACGGCGCCCGTGGCGAACAGGCGGTAGTTACGGATCTTCAGCGACGAGAAGGTCCCGCCGGTCTTGCTCTCGTGGGTGGAAGTCGGTGCGGGGGCGGAGTCTGCTCCGGATCCCGTACTCAAAAGGGTTCGCCTCCTCGGGCGTATACGGCGTACGGACTGACGAGGGACGTGACGGCGGGGCGCCGCGGGCTCCGGGCTACGGGCCTGCGGGCGCCCCGTGGGGTCAGAGGTGGGCGAGCTTCTCCAGCACGGGCGCGGCGGCCCGCAGCTTCTCCCACTCGTCCTCGTCCAGGCCCTCGGCGAGGTTGGCCAGCCAGGCGTTCCGCTTGGAGCGGCTCTCGGCGAGCATGGCTTCCGCCTGCTCGGTCCGGCTGACCATCTTCTGCCGACGGTCATCGGGGTGCGGTTCCAGTCTGACCAGCCCCTTGGCTTCCAGCAGCGCGACGATGCGGGTCATCGACGGCGGCTGCACGTGCTCCTTGCGGGCCAGCTCACCGGGGGTGGCGGACCCGCAACGGGCGAGTGTGCCGAGCACCGACATCTCGGTGGGGCTCAGCGACTCGTCGACACGCTGGTGCTTCAGACGCCGGCCCAGCAGCATCACGGCGGAGCGGAGGGAGCTCACGGCGGCGGCACTGTCACCGTCGTGGATCAGGTCAGGCATGTTCATTAGCGTAACTCATTAGCAATGCTAAATACCACTCGATGGTACACGCGCGAGAAACTGATCACCCGAACGAGTGAGTATGCGGCGGAAAGAGCCGCGAAAAGGCCATGTGTGCCGCGACCCTGCTTGGCATGGGATCGACAGTGCTCAGCCTGCGCATAGACGGTGAGCTGCTCGACCGGCTCCGCCGGCACGCCGCCAGACGTGGCATGAGCGTCCAGGACTACGTGGTCCGAACGCTCGTGCGTGACGATTTCGACGAGCGCTTCCACGCGGCCGTCGACGAGACCGAGAAGTTCTACGGGGCGGAGCCCCGTCACGCGGACCCGGCCGACCGGGTCACATGACGGGGATCCGCCCCGCAGGGGTGGAGACGGGCGGGACGTCGCGGCAGGACGTCTCCGCAGGCGCTTACGTGAGGCCGAGCGCCGGCATCGCGTAGTAGAAGACGAAGACCGCGGACACCACGTACATGGCCGTCGGGACCTCCCGGCCGCGCCCCGCCGCCAGGCGCATCACGCTGAAGGCGATGCAGCCGACGCCGATGCCGTTGGTGATCGAGTACGTGAGCGGCATCATCAGCATGGCCATGAAGGCCGGGATGGCGAGCGTGAAGTCGCTCCAGTCGACGTCCCGCACATTGCCCGCGAGGATCAGGAACCCGACCGCGACGAGCGCCGGAGTGGCCGCCTGCGACGGGACCATCGTCGCCAGCGGCGTCAGGAGCAGCGCCACCGAGAAGAGCAGTCCGCTCACCACACTCGCGAGCCCGGTACGGGCGCCCTCGCCGACGCCCGCCGTGGACTCCACGAAGCAGGTCGACGCGGAGGAGGAGCTCACGCCACCCGCGGCGACGGCGACACCGTCGACGAGCAGGACCTTGTTGATGCCCGGGAAGTTCCCGTCCTTGTCCATCAGCTTCGCCTCGTCGCCGACACCGAGGATGGTGCCCATCGCGTCGAAGAAGCAGGACAGCAGCACGGTGAAGACGAAGAGGATGCCGGTCAGGAGTCCGACCTTCCCGAAGCCGCCGAACAGGCTGACCTGTCCGAGCAGGCCGAAGTCCGGCGACGAGACGGGATTGCCCGGCCACTCGGGGACCGTGAGCCCCCAGGCACCGGCCGGCAGGTCGGCGACCGCCTCGATGACCAGCGCGACGACGGTCATGACGACGATGGAGAGCAGGATGGCGCCCGGCACCTTGCGGACGATCAGCGCGAGGGTCAGCAGCGTGCCGAGGACGAAGACGAGGACGGGCCAGCCGTTGAGGTGGCCGTCGCTGCCGAGCTGGAGCGGCACGGTGGTGTGCGCGGCGTCCGGGATGCGCGAGACGAAGCCGGAGTCGACCAGGCCGACCAGCAGCACGAAGAGGCCGATGCCGATCGCGATGCCCTTGCGCAGCGACCGCGGCACGGCGTTCATCACGCGCTCACGGAGCCCGGTCGCGACCAGCAGCATCACGACGATGCCCGCCAGGACGACCATGCCCATCGCGTCCGGCCAGCTCATGCGGGGGGCGAGCTGGAGTGCCACGACGGTGTTGACGCCGAGACCGGCGGCGAGCGCGATCGGCACGTTGCCGATCACACCCATCAGGAGCGTGGAGAAGGCAGCCGCCAGCACGGTGGCCGTGACGAGCTGGCCGCCGTCGAGCTGATTCCCGTACATGTCCTTCGCGCTGCCGAGAATGATCGGGTTGAGCACGATGATGTACGCCATCGCGAAGAACGTGGCGAAACCACCACGGACCTCACGCGCGACCGTCGACCCCCGCTCGGAGATCTTGAAGTAACGATCAAGGACGCCGTGAGGCTGCTGCGGCGTCGGCGGCTGATCGACCGGAGCGGTGGCCGAGGAGGACATGTATGACCTTCAGTCGTGCATCGAGGGGGAAAAGCAGTCAAATTTGGATGTTCACACGAATAATTCGAGTCACCCACAAGCAGATTCAGTATGAATACATAAGTGGAAGATCGCTATCTCCGCGCGTAGATCCTTGGGCCGACTGGCCTGCGGCACCCCGGCTAGACTGACCACATGGAGAAGTGGACACCCAAGCACGAGGCGCCCGAGCCCCTGGAGGGGCCTGTCGTCGCCACCGTCACCGGCGGCACGATCCTCTGGTTCGTCCTCTTCCTCGTGCAGGTCCCCTTCTACGGCTGGTTCGACGACCGCGGGCACGCCTGGTGGATCTGGGTCTGCCTGGCCGGTGCCGGCCTGGGCCTCATCGGCATCTGGTACGTCCGGGGACGGGACGCCGCGCTGAAGAGGGCCGCCGCGCAGGCCGCCGCCGAGGAGTCCGCACCCGACGGCGTGCGCCACTGACCCCTGGCCGCCACCCGTCCGGCCTCTCCCCCTGACGTACGACCGTGGGACCATTCCGGTCCTCCCCCGGTCGGAACTTCCCGCGCCCGGCGGGTGAACCATCCCTTCCGCCCGTACGGTCGGAGTCATGACGCAGCGGGCACTCGACTCCTTCGGCGAGCAGCCGGACCCCATGGAGACCCCTCCCGGCCCGCAGGGCGGGCTGACCACGGCCGAGGTCGCCGAGCGGGTCGCTCGGGGTGAGGTCAACGACGTACCGGTCCGCTCGTCCCGCTCCGTCACCGAGATCGTCCGCGCGAACGTCCTCACCCGGTTCAACCTGATCATCGGCGTGCTCTGGGTGATCATGCTGTTCGTCGCGCCGATCCAGGACAGCCTCTTCGGCTTCGTGATCATCGCGAACACCGGTATCGGCATCGTCCAGGAGTGGCGCGCCAAGAAGACCCTGGACAGCCTCGCGGTGATCGGCGAGGCGAAACCGACCGTCCGGCGCGACGGGGCCTCAGCCGAGGTCTCCGTCTCCGAGATCGTCCTCGGCGACCTGGTCGAGCTGGGCCCCGGGGACAAGGCCGTCGTCGACGGGACGGTCGTCGAGGCCGACAGCCTGGAGATCGACGAGTCGCTCCTGACCGGTGAGGCCGACCCCGTCGTCAAGCGGCCCGGTGACCCGGTGATGTCGGGCAGCTTCGTCGTCGCGGGCGGCGGGGCGTTCACCGCCACCAAGGTTGGCCGCGAGGCCTACGCCGCGCAGCTCGCCGAGGAGGCGTCCCGCTTCACCCTCGTGCAGTCCGAGCTCCGCAGCGGCATCAGCACCATCCTCAAGTACGTGACGTGGATGATGGTGCCGACGGCGATCGGGCTCATCGTCAGCCAGCTGGTCGTCAAGGACAACAACTTCAAGGACTCGGTGGCCCGCACGGTCGGCGGCATCGTCCCGATGATCCCCGAGGGCCTGGTCCTGCTCACCTCGGTCGCCTTCGCGATCGGGGTCATCAGGCTCGGCCGCAAGCAGTGCCTCGTGCAGGAGCTGCCCGCCATCGAGGGCCTGGCGCGGGTCGACATCGTCTGCCTGGACAAGACCGGCACCCTCACCGAGGGCGGCATGGACGTCACCGAGGTCCGCCCGCTGAACGGCTCCGATCCGGATCACGTCCGCCGCGTCCTGGGCGCACTCGGCGCCTCCGACCCACGGCCCAACGCCAGCCTCCAGGCCATCGTCGACGCCTGCCCGGACGGCGAGGGCTGGGGCGTCACCCAGGCCGTGCCCTTCTCCTCGGCCCGCAAGTACAGCGGCGCCGCCTTCACCGAGGACGACGGGGCCGCGTCCGCCTGGCTGCTCGGCGCCCCCGATGTGCTGCTGCCGGCCGACGACCCGGCCCTCGCGGAGACCGGCCACCTCAACGAGCAGGGGCTGCGGGTCCTGCTCCTCGCCCGGGTACGGGGCGAGCTGGACGCCCCGGACGCCGCCTCCGGCGCCGTACCCACCGCGCTCGTCGTCCTGGAGCAGCGGCTGCGTCCCGACGCCGGGGAGACCCTGGCCTACTTCGACGACCAGGACGTCGCCGCGAAGGTCATCTCCGGCGACAACGCCGTGTCGGTCGGCGCGGTGGCCCAGAAGCTGGGGCTGCCGGGTGCCGAACACACCCTTGACGCCCGCCGGCTGCCCGAGGACCGCGACGACATGGCCACGGAGATCGAGCGGAACGCGGTCTTCGGCCGGGTCACCCCGCAGCAGAAGCGGGACATGGTCGCGGCTCTCCAGTCACGCGGGCACACGGTCGCGATGACCGGCGACGGCGTCAACGACGTGCTCGCGCTGAAGGACGCCGACATCGGTGTCTCGATGGGCTCGGGCTCCGAGGCGACCCGCGCGGTGGCCCAGATCGTGCTGCTGAACAACAGCTTCGCGACGCTTCCCTCGGTCGTGGCCGAGGGCCGCCGGGTCATCGGCAACATCACCCGCGTCGCCACACTGTTCCTGACGAAGACCGTCTACTCGGTGCTGCTGGCGATCCTGGTGGTCTGCTTCCAGGTGGAGTACCCGTTCCTGCCACGGCATCTCACGCTGCTGTCCACACTCACGATCGGCGTCCCCGCCTTCTTCCTGGCGCTCGCCCCCAACAAGGAGCGGGCCCAGCCGCACTTCGTACGCCGCGTCATGCGGTACGCGATCCCGTCCGGGGTCATCGCGGCGGCGGCCACCTTCACCACCTATCTGGTGGCCCGGCACCACTACGCCGGTCAGGGAGCGCTGGACGCCGAGACGAGCGCGGCGACGCTCACGCTGTTCCTGGTCTCCATGTGGGTCCTGGCGATCATCGCCCGCCCCTACACGTGGTGGCGGGTCGCCCTCGTGGCGACGATGGGCCTGTGCTTCCTCGTCGTGCTCGCGGTGCCCTGGCTCCAGGACTTCTTCGCGCTGAAGCTGGTGGGCACCACCATGCCCTGGGCCGCGGTGGGGATCGCGGCGGTCGCGGCGGCCGTCCTGGAGTTCACCTGGCGCATGGTCGGCCGCCGCTTCCGCTCGTAGCTGACTACTTCACGTCGACGAAGTCACCCGCGGCCGTGACGGTCGGGGTGGTGGACGTACCGGCGAAGCTGTAGCGCCAGTAGCCGTCCACGGACGCCTTGACGGTGGTCTTCAGCGCACCGGTGCTGTTCGACTTGATGGTCTTGACGGTGGTGTAGGTGCTGCTGGTCTTCTTGCGGAACTGCAGCTTGACGGCCTGGGTGGCGTAGCCCTTGTACGTGCCGGTCTCCCAGTTGGCACGCGAGAGCTTGCCGGTGACCGTGAGGGTCTTGCCCTTCTTGACGGGCTCCGGGGAGGCGTTGACGGTCACCTTGGAGAGGCGCTGGACCCGGGCCTTGGAGTGGTAGTCGTTCCAGGCGACCGAGCTCTGGTCACCGGCGAGCGCACCGGCGGTGACGTGCCAGGTGCCGGCGAGCGCGTTCTTGTACAGGTCCTCGCCGGGGACGATCGTGATCGTCATCTTGCAGGTGGCGGTGGTGGCGCTGGAGTTGGTGCAGGTCGCGGCGTCCTCGTTCGGCATCACCCACCCGTCGACGTCCGTCTCGACGTCGGAGCCGTGCCACAGGTCGACGTATCCGTCGGCTATGCCGGACGGGTGCGAGGCGGTGATGGAGACGCTGATCTTCTTCGAGGCCGTGGTACCGAGGACGATGTCCTTGCCGCCGTTGACGACGACCTTCGAGATCACGGGCTCGGTCACGGCGGCGCGCGCCGCCGCGCGCGGGGTCTTGGCCCCGAGGCCGAACGCCTCGGCCGCGGTGGGCTTGTCCAGGCTCGGAACGGCCTGTTCGCCCGCCTGCGCCGCCGGAACGGCGAGAGCGGACAGAGCCAGGGCGCCGGAAACAGCGGCGACAGTGGCACGAATACGCATGTGTTCCCCAGGTGGAGAAAGGGGGGCCGCGGCAAGTCCCTCGTCCGACGGTCCCCATGTGGTCTGTGAGTCTGCTGACTCCACAGATCAGACGGTTCACCCTCGTGAAAGGTTGTGTTCTTCCAGCGACTTTCCTGTGAAGATCACATCGACATGGCCCAGCGCAGGAGCAGACCGATGATCGACCCGCCCACCGGGATCACCGGAATCGCGGGAGCGGCGCCGTCGTTCGCCGCCGGCCGGCCCCTCCGCAGGCGGAAGCACGCGTTCCGGGGAGCAGTACGGAACCTACGAGCGATTCCGCGGCCAGGTGGTCGGGGCCGGGGGTCCGCGCCGTCCGCGACACGCGAGGTGACGTCACGGTCGAGGCCGTCCGCGACCGCCACCCGCTCGCCCCGCCCGCCGACGCGATCCGGTACGTCAAGGAGCTGTGAGCCCCCGAGGCCGGTCCGCTCAGTCGAACCAGCGGTCCCTGGCCAGCTCCTCCGTGCGGGACGGGTCCTCCAGCAGGGCCGCCACCTCGAAGCGGCGCGGCCACTGGCCGGCCGCCCAGGCGAGACCGGCCGCCACGCCCTCCACCGTGGACGCGTGCACCACACCGTCCGGGGTGCGGCGCCAGTCCAGCTCGACGCCTCCGGCACGGAGTTCGCCGTGTTCGACGTAGGTGTCGGGGGTCCCCGCGCCGAGCAGGATCCGTACGGAGTCCGGCACCTGGTGCTCCTCGCCCTCCGTCGTCACCACGGCCTCGACGCTCTCTCCGAGCCGCCGTACCTGGAGCAGGTCCGCCAGCTCCGCCGCCCGCGCCGGGGCCACCGGCAGCAGCGGGAGACCGCCGGTCAGCGGCAACAGGTCGGGGGCGTCGGCGATCACGACGTCCGCCGCGTCGGCGACCCGCACCTCGTCGTCCACGACGGCCCGCAACTCGTCGGGCAGCGTGACCTGTTCGGGGTCCAGCTCGGCGAGCGCCGTGTAGAGCGAATGCAGCTGTACGGGCCCGACGGGACGCTCCTCGTCGGCGAGCCGGCCCAGCAGCTCCGCCGCCCCGCCCGGCTCGTCCAGGAGCGCGGCCACCGAGGTCCGTACGCCGAGGGCGCGCAGCACCTGCGCGTCGTCGAAGCCCGTCGCGTCGGCGGAGTCGTACAGGCCCGCCAGGCGCGGGTCACCGCCCGCAGCGCGCAGGCCGGCCGGGCGGCGGCCGCCCAGCACGGGGTGATCGCGCAGCCACCACGCGGTGTAGGGCCGCACCGACTGGGTCGTACCGTCCGGGAGCAGCACGCGTACCGGCTGGGTGAGCGCGTCCCGCAGCGGCGGCCGGGCGAGCATCGCCAGCGCCTGCGGCCAGGCGTCGTCGTCGACGAGGTCCAGGTCACGCACGGCGACGAGCTCGGTGACGACGGGCGGCACGGGGGTGTCCGGAAGCTGGTCCAGGACGTCCTCGCACCACACGTCGACGGCGTCGAGCAGCCCGGGGTCGTCGGGCTCGGCGAAGTCGCTGTCGCGGGGCTCCAGTTCATCCGGGTCCAGGACGACGTCGGTGGCGCGTACGAGGGCGAAGGTGGCCAGCACCCCGCAGGCGGTCAGGGGCTGTTCGCCCCAGCGCTCGGCCAGCTCCGCGTCGCAGAGGGCGAGTTCACCCTCACGCATCACCTGGGCGAACGGGCTGCCGGGGAGTACGAGTTCACCGGCGGGCGCCGGTTCGCCGTCCTCGTCGGGCAGGGCGAGCGCGCCCAGCCAGGGTTCTTCGCCCGGCGCGAGGTCGGCGTCACGCACGAGCGTGAGGACGGTGTCGGCGAGCTCGTCCCCGTCCAGCGCGTCCTCGTCCCAGATCTCGCCCGCGTCCAGCGAACCGGCCACGGCGGCCCTGACCTGCGGGGTCCGCAGGACGGCGCGGGGGGTGGCGGGCACGGCGCCCAGCTTCTCCAGGAGGGGGTGGGCGGCGTCCGGGTGGGCGACCTTCAGTCCGAGCCGGGCCAGCCGGGCGAGAACCGGCGAGGCCGGTGCGTCCGGCAGCGGAAGGAGGACCTGGCGGGGGCCGATGGTGGTGCGGGGCGGCGCGTCCACCGAGCCCGCGAGGGGCACGGGCAGTCCGGTGAGCCGGTCGGGGTCGACGCCGGCCAGGCTGTCGTACAGCCGCCGCCACCAGTCAGGGGCACGCTCCAGGCCGGCCAGCCGGTCGACGGCCTCGGTCAGCGGGATCCGGGCGACGCCGAGCGTGCGCAGCTCGGTGCGGCGCTCCAGCCCGGCGGGCAGCAGGCACGGGAGCACCTCCGCGAGGACCCGTACGGTTGCGTCGCCCACCCCCTCCACGACCTCGGCCTCGACCGGCCGCAGCGCGGTCGTCCCCGGGCGCGGGGCCCCTGCACCGTCCCAGTCGTCCCACTGGCCGGCGGCCTCGGCCGGGTCCCGGGGCGCGGCGGGCTCCAGGAACGCCACCCGTGGCAGCCGCTCCAGGATCGCGGCCCGCAGGGCGCCGTCGAGCTGCCCCTTTCCGAGCATCCCCGGCACCAGCGCGATCGTGGCGACGGACACGGGCTCCCAGCCGGCGAGCAGTTCGGCGTACGCGTCGGCCGCACGCTCCACGAGGAAATCGGTCAGCGGGCCCGGCGCGGGGTGCCGGCGGGTGGTGTCGAGCGGCAGGGAGGCGATCAGCAGCGCGGGGACGCCGAGGGGCTCGTCGGTGGGTGTGGGGGCGTGCACGACGGGTGCCGTACGGGGGTGCTGGGGCGCGCCGTCCTCTCCGACGGGCACGGCCCACGTCACCGACCAGTGCGGGCGCAGCCGTTCCTCCACGGGCCGGTCGGCCAGCAGGGCGGGCTCCAGGGCGCCGTGGGCGGCGACGGTGCGCCAGCGGTGGAGGCCGCGGACGGAGTCGTCGACGTGCGTGTAGGGGCCGTGCTGGGAGCGGAGCAACGTGCGTACCCCGTCGGGGGTTTCGATCACGACCTCGTCGAGGCCGGGCAGCGTGAGGAGCAGCGCGTCGTCGACACCGTCGAGCAGTCTGCCCACGAGGTCCTCCGCGACGCCGTCGCGGAGGGGCAGGACGACGACGGTGTCGTAACCGTCGGGCGCGGTGCCCTCGGCGGGCAGCGGGAGCCGGAGCAGCGGCACGTGTCCGTCGCGGCGGCGCAGCTCGTCGCCGAGGCCGGGGCTGCCGACGGCCGCCTGCCGCGCGAGGTCGCGTGCCTCGGCGAGGGACCAGCGGACGCCGCCGTGGCGGCCGACGACGGCGGGCTCGTCGCTGACGGCCAGCACGGCGGCGAAACCGACGCCGAAGCGGCCGACGGCCGACTCGTGGCCCTCACGCTTGGCGGACGCCCGCAGCGTGCTGAGGGACTCGACGCCGGTCGCGTCGAGAGGGGCACCCGTGTTGGCGGCGGCCAGAACGGCGGGGGTGCCGGCGCCCGCCGCGTGCAGGGTGAGGCGGAGCCGGCCGGGGACACCGGCGCGGGCGGCGGCGTCGGCGGCGTTCTGGGCCAGCTCGACGACCAGGCGGTCGCGGTAGCCGCCGAGGGCGAGGTCCTCCTCGGCGTTGGCGTCCTCACGGAAGCGGGCGGGGCCCGCGCCCCAGGCGTCCAGCACGCCGCGCCGCAGTCGTGCCGTCCCGAACGGATCGGCCCCCTCGGTCGCATTCATGCCCACGCTCGTACTCCGCTCTTCCGGTGACCCGTGACGCCCAGTGTGCGCCCGAAGGTACCGCGAGCGGTAAGAGCCCGTGTCCGCCACCGCCCCTGGCGGGGCCGGTCATGGGTCGTCCCCGGACGAAGCCGCGCCGGGGCGCGGGCCCGGCGACGACGCCGGACCGCGCGGACGAGGGCGTCAGGAGTGGCCCAGGTCCTCCGTCGAGCCGTCCGGCTGGACCGGGACCGAGCCCGAGTCGGCTGCCGGGCGCAGCGAGTAGTCGTCCACCTGCATGGTGTCCAGGGCGTGCGGCGTCGGCTTCGGCGGCTTCGGCATGACCGCCGCCTCGGAGTGCCCGCCGCAGCCGTACGACAGGGAGACCACCCGGCCGTCCGCGGGAGCGAACTCGTTCGCACAGACCCCGAAGGCCTGCTTCAGCGAGCCCGCCATCGGCACCAGGAAGGCACACGTGACGCACGACGCCGGAGCCGCCTGCGCCATGGGCGTCTTCGCCCCGAACTCCTCGTCCCACCGGTCCGCGGCCAGCCGGAGGCCGTACCGGGAGAGCACCCGTGCGCGCCGCGTGCCGAGCTCGTCCGCGACCGCGGCGATCGAGCCGCGGCGCGTCGTGGGCAGCGTCGTCAGCTCCGCGTCCTCCACGTCGGCGAGGGCGGCCAGCTCCTGGGAGACCTCGGAGACGGCGGAGTTCGGCAGGGGCTCGTCCTCGCCCGTCCAGCCGGGCTCCAGGCGTGGGTCCTCCGCCTCGGTGGGCAGGAGGTCGCCGGGGCCCATGTCGCCGGGCCGCAGGCGTTCGCTCCAGGGCACCCACTCGGGGGCGAGGATCGCGTCGGAGCCGGGCAGCAGCACCGTTTCGTCAAGGGTGACGTTCCTGGCGCGGGAGGCTCTGGCTACCGTCACCGCCCAGCGCCAGCCCCGGTAGCCGGGCTCCTTGGACTCGAAGTAGTGAGTGACGACCCGGTCCCCTTCGGAGACGAGGCCCACGTGCTCACCCACCACTCCTGGCGCGGCAGCTTCCTCCGCCGCCGCGCGCGCGAGGTCTACCGCCTCGGCGCACAGACGGTCGGGGGCGGGGGTACGGGCCGTACGGCTTCGCGTCGTCGCAGCACTCACAGGTCTCGCTTCTCTCCATACGCCGTCTCACGAGCGCGCCAGCAGCTCCATCGATGTCCGATTTCGGCCATGACAGTTGTGAGCGGAGCGGACCTGGGGGCCGCGTCGACGTCCACACCCGTTGTGCCTGCCTCGGGCGCGCCTTCTGCCACCCATTCTGCGGGATCGCGGAGAGACGCGCGGCCAAGAACAACCGCCGGTGGCGCGTGAGTGCACGCTACCCTCTCTGCCGCCCCGCGCCCACCTGCCCGTCCCAAACAGGCACGGAACCCTTCCGGGACCGGCGTCCGGGCCGCCGTCGGACGGAGGTGGATTCGCCCGGGACCGTCGGTGCATCCCGGCCATTTCCCGGCTGCTCCGCGGCCGGGGACGACTCGCCCGACGGAGCGGACGCCGCCACGCCCCGGCCGATCATGGGTTCGTTACGGCAGGGGGTGGGGCACTATGACCACGTGGCTGCCGCCAGGTCCTCCGACGGGTCCGGTCCGCTCCGCAGGGCGTGCCGGGCGATGGGGCGTGTCCTGCGCGCCCCGTTCACGGGCACCGCGCGGGGGATCAGGAAGGCGACCCACGCCCATGGGGCGGGTGAGTCCGGCCTCGGCAAGCTGATCGAGCTGCACGCGGTCAACGGCGCCGGCGACGTCATGATCACGGTGGCGCTCGCCTCGACCGTGTTCTTCTCCGTACCGACGGACGAGGCGCGCGGGCGCGTCGCGCTCTACCTGGCCGTGACGATGGCCCCCTTCACCCTGCTCGCCCCGGTGATCGGCCCCCTCCTGGACCGTCTGCCGCACGGCCGCCGCGCCGCGATGGCCGGTGCGATGTTCGCCCGCGCCGTTCTCGCGATCACGATGTCGGGCGCGGTGGCCACGGGCGGCCTGGAGCTCTATCCGGCGGCCCTGGGTGTCCTGGTCTGCTCCAAGGCGTACGGCGTGGTGCGCAGTGCGGTCGTACCCCGCCTCCTGCCACCCCGCTTCTCCCTGGTGAAGGCCAATTCACGGGTCACACTGGCCGGTCTGCTGGCCACGGGGATCGCCGCACCGATCGGGGCGGGGCTCCAGACCATCGGGTCCCCCTGGCCGCTCTACGGGGCCTGCACGATCTTCCTCGGCGGGACCGTCCTCGCCTTCACCCTGCCCCACAAGGTCGACTCCGCGAAGGGCGAGCGCAAGGCCCGTCTCGCCGTCCCGCACGAGGAGGCGCCCCGCCCGGTCGCCGCCACCGGCGGGAAGAAGGGCGGCAGGACCGGCAGCACCAGGAACGGGCGGGACAGGCCGCCTGGGCTGCGGTCCGTCGGGCCGTCCGTCCTGCACGGCCTCCAGGCCAACGCCGCGCACCGCGCGCTCTCCGGCTTCCTCATCTTCTTCCTGGCGTTCCTGCTGCGCGAGCACCCCCTGGCGGGGCAGAGCGCCGCCGTCTCGCTCGGCATCGTGGGCGTCGCGGCCGGCACCGGCAACGCCTGCGGCACGGCCGTGGGCTCATGGCTCAGGGCACGCGGCCCCGAGGTGATCGTCGCGACGGTGCTGGGGCTCGCCCTGGGGGTCGCCGTGCTCACCGCGGTCCTCTTCAGCACGGTGATGGTCGCCGCTCTCGCCGCTGTCGCCGGTTTCACCCAGGCCCTGTCGAAGCTGTCGCTGGACGCGATGATCCAGCGCGACGTGCCGGAGGAGGTGCGCACCTCGGCGTTCGCCCGGTCGGAGACACTGCTCCAGATGTCGTGGGTCGCCGGCGGCGCGATCGGCATCGCGCTGCCCCTCAACGGAGTACTCGGCATGTCCGTCGCCGCCGGGCTCCTCGCACTCGGCGCCGCCGCCTCCGTACGGGGCCTCCTGGGGGCCGCACGGCGCGGCTCACCGCACCCGCGCGTGGCGTGAGCGGTGCCGACCGATAACCTTCGGCGCATGACCGTTGCGTTCTTCTCCGGTAAGGGCCGTCGAATCGGCGTCGCTCTTGGTGCCGTGTCCGCGGGACTCCTTGTCCTGTCCGCCTGCGACAAGCCGACGCCGCTCGCCACCGTGACGGTCGGCGGGGACTCGGTGAGCACCGAGGCCTCCTGCTACAACGACGGCAAGGCCCTCAAGGAGTCCGAGATCCAGGGCTGCCTGAACAAGAAGGCGGAGAAGTCCGTCGACGTCGCGATGGACGACAAGGTCCGCTTCGGCGTCGACCCCGAGGTCGCGGACAACGGCTGGACCCTCTTCATCAACGGCCAGCAGGCCGAGCAGGAGCCGTACAAGAGGACCTACCGCTCGATCCCCGGCAGCGCCTTCTTCGCCAGCCAGACGGGCGAGACCACGGCGGACAAGACGCAGATCAGCATCGTCGAGACCAAGGGTCAGAAGCTCACGGGCATCTGGCACTTCCAGCTCACGAAGACGTCCTGACCCCCTGAACCCGAGGACGACCGCTGTGCGGGTGCTTGTCGTGACCGCTGTCCCGGCCGAACGGGACGCGGTCACGCGTGCGTTCGGGGGTGGGCCCGGGATGCGTGAGGTGCCCGGCGCCGAGCTGCACCGGGCCGGCCCGTTCGACGTCCTGGCGGGCGGCGTGGGTCCGGCCGCCGCGGCGGCGGCCACCGCCTTCGCGCTCGCCGCCGCGCCCCTCTCGGCTCCGTACGCGCTGGTCGTCTCAGCCGGCATCGGCGGCGGATTCGCACCCGCCGCGCCCGTCGGCTCCCTCGTCGTGGCGACCGGCATCGTCGCCGCGGACCTGGGCGCCGAGACCCCCGACGGCTTCGTGCCGGTCACCGGTCTCGGCTTCGGCAGGGACACCTTCCTGCCGCCCGAGGCCCTCGTGCGGGACGTCGCGGAGGCGACCGGCGCCGTCCCGGGCCCCGTCCTCACCGTCTCCACCGTGACCGGGAGCGCGGCCCGCGCAGCCGAGCTGCTGGCGGCGCACCCCGGAGCCCTCGCCGAGGCCATGGAGGGCTTCGGCGTCGCGGAGGCCGGCGACCGGTTCGGCGTCCCGGCGCTGGAGCTCCGGGCCGTCTCGAACACCGTGGGGCCGCGCGACCGCGAGGCCTGGCGCATCGGCGACGCCCTGGCGGCGCTCACCGGGGCGTTCGGGAAGACCGCACCCGTAGTGGAAAGTTGGAACCGGCATGACCGACTCGACCGACACCGTGACTGACCCCGCGACCGGCACCGGAGGAGCACCGCTCCCCGCGCTGCGGATCGCGTTCTCGCCGTGCCCGAACGACACCTTCGTCTTCGACGCCTGGGCGCACGGAAGGGTCCCCGGGGCGCCCGCCCTCGACGTCACCTTCGCCGACATCGACCTCACCAACGGCATGGCCGAGCGCGGCGAGTTCGACGTGCTGAAGGTGTCGTACGCCGTCCTGCCGTGGGTTCTCGACGAATACGCGCTGCTGCCGTGCGGCGGCGCTCTGGGGCGTGGCTGCGGGCCGCTCGTCCTCACCAGGGAGCCCGGCACGGACCTGACGGGGAAGACCGTCGCCGTGCCGAGCGAGCGCTCCACCGCCTATCTGCTGTTCCGGCTGTGGGCCGCCGAGGTCGTGCCGGACGGCGTGGGCGAGATCGTCGTCATGCCGTTCGACGAGATCATGCCCGCGGTGCGTGACGGCCGCGTGGACGCCGGGCTCGTGATCCACGAGGCCCGTTTCACCTACCGGAACTACGGCCTGCACAGTCTCGCCGACATGGGCGAGCACTGGGAGGCGACCACCGGCCTGCCGATCCCGCTCGGTGCGATCATCGCCAGGCGCTCGCTGGGCGAGGAGACACTGAACCGGCTGGCGGAGTCGATCCGCACGTCGGTGCGGATGGCCTGGGACGATCCGGAGCGTTCGCGCCCGTACGTCCTGGAGCACGCCCAGGAGATGGACCCGGCCGTGGCCGACCAGCACATCGGGCTCTACGTGAACGAGTTCACGGCGGACCTCGGGGAGAGCGGCTACGCGGCGGTCCGCGGCCTGCTGACCCGGGCGGCGGCCGAGGGCCTCGTACCGGCGCTGGCCCCGGACGCGTTCTCCGTCACCGCGCGCTGACCGGGCGGGCCCGCCCGGCCGTGGCGGGCCCGCCCGGATCGGCTCAGACGTCGAGCTGGTCGGCCACGGCCCTCAGCAGGCCGGCGATCTTCGCGCCCGCCGCCTTGTCGGGGTAGCGGCCCCGCTCCAGCATCGGCGTGATGTTCTCCAGCACCGTCGTCAGGTCCTGGACGATCGAGGCGAGCTCGTCCGGCTTCCGCCGCTGCGCGGCGGCCACGGACGGCGTGGGGTCGAGAATCACCACGGAGAGGGCCTGGTCACCGCGCTGGCCCGCGACCACACCGAACTCGACGCGCTGACCGGGCTTGAGCGCCTCGACGCCGGCCGGGAGTACGGAGGAGTGGACGAAGACGTCGGCGCCGTCGTCGCGCGAAAGAAAGCCGAAGCCCTTTTCCGAATTGAACCATTTGACCTTACCCGTGGGCACGTCTGTCCTCGTCCTCGTACTCGTCGGTGTGCGGGAGAGCCGCGAAACGGCTCCGGATAGCAGTACAGCGGGTCTCCGACCCGCCATGCCCCAGGCTAATGGGCCGGGGACCGGACACAAGACGTCGCCGAATGGTTCCGCCGAGCTGGGAACTACCCTGACCGGGTGAGTACTACTCCTTCCGGCGCAGGCGACCGGCTCGTACAGGTCGGCGCGATCGTCTTCTTCATCGGCGCACTGGCCACCATGGTCACCGTGGCCCCACTGTTCCTGGGCACCGACCCGTTCCCGCCCATCGCCTACGCGGTGTGCATGCTGATGGGCCTGGGGTTCCTGATCGCGGCCGCGGGGGTGGTGCGGTCCGTGTGGCAGAGCTCCCCGAAGCGCGCCGCCACGAGGTGACCCCGTAGCGGTCGGCGCGCGTCACCTCCGGGCCGCGGGGGAGAGCCCCCGCCCGTACGTCTCACGCCGCCGCGAAGGCCCGCAGCCAGGCGGGGAAGGCCGTGAGGTCCGGCAGGATCACGTCGGCGCCGGCCGCCCGCAGCTCCTCCTCGTCGCACGGGCCGGTGGTGACACCGACCGACACGGCGTTCGCCGCGTGTGCGCCCCGTACGTCCCCGGTGTGGTCGCCGACGTAGATCCGCGCGCCGTGCTCCAGGAGTGCTTCCGCCTTCGCCTCGGCCCAGAGGCCGCCCGTCAGGATGTCCGCCCCGATGCCGAGGTGCGCGAGGTGGAGCTTGGCGTTCGGTTCGTACTTCGCGGTGACGACCATCGCCCGCCCGCCGAGCGCCTGGACGGCCTCGACGGCCTCCCTGGCACCGGGGAGCGCGACCGAGGGCGTGATCGCCGTGTCCGGGTAGATCGCGCGGTAGCGGTCGCAGGCCTCGGCGACCGCGTCGGCCGGGAACCAGTTGGCCACCTCGTCCTGGAGCGGCGGGCCGAGCCGGCTGACGACCAGGTCGGTGTCGATGTACACACCCGTCTCGGCGGACAGTGTCTCGTAGGCGACCTTGATGCCGGGCCGGGAGTCGATGAGCGTCATGTCGAGGTCGAATCCGACCGTCAGGGTGTGTGCGGGCATGACACCCATTGTGCAGACCGCCCCGGCCCGGGTGACCTGCCGTCCGTCCCGGCGGGCCGCGAGCGCGGCAGGCGCCGGTGGAGACCTGCCGCGCGGTGTGCAGAATCACCGCACCCGCCCCCTCCTGCCGAGGAATGAGACGTGACCCCGCACTCCCTGGCCTTCTACGTCCACACCGTCACCACCGGCACCCTCCTCGGCCTTCGCCCTGCCGACTCCCCCGACCGTGTCTCCTCGGTCCTGGGGACGGACTTCGCCGAGAACGCCTTTGGGCGGCAGGCGATGTTCCGTGACTACGGACTGGCCGAGTTCCACTGGCACCGGGCCCGGGCGGGCGATCCCTGGGCGGGTCACCACTTCAGCATCGAGGTGCACCGGCTGGCCCGTCGTGACAGGACGATCCCGGGCGAGGTGCTCCGTTCCCGCTACGGGCGCTTCGCGCCCCGGCTCCGGTTCGAGAAGCTGCGGCGCCTGCTGGACCGGCGCGGCGTCCCCCTGGTGGAGATCCCGGAGCACCCGGGGAACGCCCCCCACCACCGCACGTTCTGGCAGCCCGGCTCGCGGACGGCTGTCTCGTACATCGCCGTCCACGGCGAGTACAGCACGCCCGGCACCCTGCGGGTCGGTGACGTGTACAAGATCCAGGCCCCCGTGACCGGCCAGGAGGTGGAGCTGCGCAGGGAACGGACCCGCGGCTGAGTACGTCGTCACCGTCGGCACGATCCGTGACCGGATCAGCGGTAGCGGCTCGCGTCGGCGGGCTTGCCGGGGTCCTGGACCTCGGTGATGTACCGCCAGGCGTCCGGCCGGCTGCCGTCGACGTCGGTGAAGCCGTACTCCTGGGCGAGCCCCCCGCTGGACAGCGACCGGCCGTTCCACCGGCTCACCCCGGGATCGGCGGCCAGCGCGACGACGGCCCGCCCGGTGTAGGACGGTGTCTCGGAGATGCAGAAGTGCGGCACGCGATCGAGTGCGTCACGCCAGGTCTCCTCGGTCACTCCGAACTGTTCGAGCATGATCTCCGAGCGCATCCACCCGGGCGTCAGCGCCACCGCCGTGGCCCCGCGTGGGCCCAGTTCATGGCCCAGGGCGAAGGCCATGCGCAGGACGGAGGACTTGGCGAGGTCGTAGAAGAACGAGACCCGGTAGGTCTCCTGGTTGTACTCCGCCGTGCCGTCGGTGACCTCGACCACCAGTCCGCCCCGGCCGCGCAGCAGGAGGGGGAGAGCGTGGTGGCTGGTGATCGCGTGGGTCTCGACGGCGAGCCGCAGCAGCCGCAGCCCCTTCTCCAGGTCGTGCTCCCACACAGGGGCGTCCCAGTCGAAGAGGTGCTCGCCGCCCCAGATGTCGTTGACCAGCAGGTCCAGTCGGCCCTGTTCCGCCCCGATGCGGTCCACCAGGGCTTTGACCTGCGAAGGAACCAGGTGGTCGGTGGGCACGGCGATGCCGTGGCCTCCCGCCGCGGTCACCAGGTCCGCGGTGTCCTCGATGGTCTCGGGACGGTCGTACTCCGATCGCCCCGCCCGCGTACTGCGACCGGTGACGTAGACGGTGGCCCCGGCCGCGCCGAGCTCGACCGCGATCCCTCTGCCGGCTCCCCGTGTCGCCCCCGCGACGAGGGCGATCTTCCCGTCGAGTGCCCCTGACATACGTGTCCTCCTGGTCCAGCGCGCCGCTCCGGCGCCCGTGCGGGCGGCGGAGACACCATGCTTTCCCGGAAACCGGACATCTTGTGTCGCCTTTCCCCCGCTTGTCCGCAGCGGCTTCCGGAGGAGGGCTGATGCCTGCGGGGTGCGGTGTCAGGTCCGCACCCCGCAGGCGGTTCGGGTGCCGTACGCCGGCCTGCGCTCCGGCTGCCGTCCCGGCCTGCGCTCCGGCCTAGGCGCCGGACGTCATCCGGTGTACCGCCAGCCGCGTCAGCTCGCGGCTCTGCGGCTCGGTGTCGAGCGACCGGTGCAGGGCCAGCCCTTCGATCAGCGCGTCCAGCTGGCGCGCGGTCTCCGGGTCGAAATGCTGCTCCAGCAGGCGGCGGCTGCGGTTCATCCACGCGTGGGTGAGCTCGCGGTACTCGTCGCGCCGGGCGGCCAGCGTGTAGAGCTCCTGGGTGAGGACCAGGTCCCGGCGGGGGCCTTCGGAGAGCACGTGGATGAGGTCGGTGACCGCCTCCCGGGCCTCCTCGGGCGTGCCGACCCGTCCCAGGTGCAGCTCGAAGACGGCCACGATGTGGTCGGCGAAGCGGGTGAAGGCCTCGCGCAGCAGGTCGTCGATGCCGCTGAAGTGGTACGTCATCGAGCCCAGCGGCACATCGGCGCGGTGGGCGATCTTGCGGTGGGAGACACCGACGACCCCCTCCTCGGCGATGTGGTCGAGGGTGGCGGCGAGGATGCGCTCGCGCCGCTGCGGGTCCGTGCGCCCGGTGGCCATGGGACGGGCGGCTCAGACGCTGCGGATGACGCGGGCGGGATTGCCCACGGCGACGACGCCGGCGGGGATGTCCTTCGTGACGACGGCTCCCGCGCCGATCACGGAGTTGTCGCCGATGGTCACCCCGGGGCACACGACGACTCCGCCGCCGAGCCAGACGTTGTCACCGATGGTGATGGGGAGCGCGGCCTCCAGCTTGTCCCGGCGGGGCTCCGGTTCCACGGGGTGGGTGGGCGTGAGCAGCTGGACGTTGGGGCCGATCTGGCAGTCCTCACCGATGGTGATGCGCGCGACGTCCAGCGCGGTGAGGTGGTAGTTGACGAAGGTGCGGGCACCGATGGAGATGTTGCTGCCGTAGTCGACGTACAGCGGCGGGCGCAGGTCGACGCCTTCGCCCACCGAGTCCAGCAGCTCGGCCAGGATGGTCCTGGCCGCGTCGGCGTCCTCCGTGTAGGCGGCCTGGAAGCGGGCGGCGAGGCGCATCGCGTGCTGCTGCCGCTGCGCGATCTCCGGATCGTCGGCGATGTAGAGGTCGCCCGCGAGCATGCGCTCGAGGTTGGTGCGCGGATCGTTGGCGAAGTAGTCCGTCGGCATGCGTACGATCGTACACCCCCGAGGTGTACGAACGTACACTTGCTTCGCCGTGCGCGCCCGCCACCCTCATCCCGCCAGCCGGCGGGCACGCCACACCAGGTAGAGCGCCGACGTCACCGCCGCCACCCGCACCACGACGGGCCAGAGGTCCGTCATCGCGTCACCCATCGCACCGCTCGCGAGGGGTTCGCCCCAGCGGCCCTCCATACGTCCCCACAGCCAGGCGAAGGCCCCGGCGACGACCACACCCGGCAGGCCCAGCGCGACCCACTTCGCCTCCGCGCGCGAGAACTTGCGCGAGCTGTACGCCAGCAGCCAGCCGCCCGCGAGCGCCAGCCACTGGCCGGACACGGCACCGGCCACGAGCAGCGCGGCGGCCAGCAGCAGCAAGGGGTTCGAGAGACGGGGCCGCACGGGCGCGCCGTCGTCCGCGACGGCCCTCGCGCGGCGGCGCAGCCGCAGCTTCCTGCGGGGCCGGGGCACGGACGGTGGCACGGCCTCCTTCTCCCCCGCCGCCGGCTCGGCCTCCTCCGCCTCCGCCGGGGTGCGCGGCCCCGGGGTCTTCGGGGCGCTCGGCATCCCGAACAGCTCCGGGCTCTCCAGCCCGCCCACGAACCCGGGCACGGCCGTGCCCGGACCCACCGCGCCCGGCGCGCCCATGGCATCCTGCGCGCCTTCGCCGAAGGGCCCCGGCTCGATCCGCCACCACTCGGGCTCGCCCTCCGACGGGGCCTGGCCGAGGCCCGCCATGTGCGGCGCGGACGCCGACGGCCAGTCCGGCGACGGCTCCCCTGACACCGGCTCGCCCGGCACCGGCGCCCCGGGGTCCGGCTCCGCACGCACCGGCTCCGCCCGCCCCGGTGCCGCGCTCCCGGGCTTCCCGGTCTCCGGCGACGCGCCCTTGCGCGAGGCGTCTTTCCGGAGCACACCACGCCGCGCCCGCGGCACCCCGCGGGGCTCCTTCGCGCCCATGGCCGCAGCCGTCCGGGGCGACGGCAGCGGCACCGTCCCCTCGCCCGACTCGGCCGCCGCGGCCACGAGTTCGTCCGGGGCGCCGATCCTGCCGAGGATGCGCCGGACCACCGCCGGCGAGTCCGAGCCGTCCGTCCCGCGCTGCCGGTCGATCTCGCCCCGCAGCGTCGCGACGAGTCTCATCCGGGCGCCCGAGGACAGCTGTTGCTGCTGCGCCAGGTCACCGACCCGGCTGAGATAGTCGTAGACCAGCCGGTCGCTCTCGATCCCCACGCGATGGTCCTCCCTCCACCCGCCCTGCCCCGACGGTAGCGTTCCAGGGGCTACCGTGGGACGGATGGGGACGACCACACCACCGCGCACGCTCGCCGAAGCCCTGCGCGCCCGGGGCGACGAATCGCTGGCAGGGCTGCTGCGCGCCCGCCCCGACCTGCTCAGCCCCGTGCCGAACGACATCACCCAGCTGGCGACGCGGGCCGGCACGCGGGCCTCCGTCGTCCGCGCGCTGGAGCACCTCGACCGCTTCGCCCTGCAGACCGCGGAGGCGCTGGCGGTGGCGCCGGACCCGGCTCCGTACGACACGCTGCTCGCGCTCCTCACCGGCGACGGCCAGGGCGACGGCGACGGGCGGGACGACGCGGGCGCGGCGATCACCGCCGCGCTGCCCGGCGCCCTCACCACCCTGCGCGAACAGGCCCTGGTCTGGGGCGAGGACACCGGGCTGCACCTCGTACGCACCGCGCGGGAACTGCTCGCCCCGTCCCCGCAGCACCCCTCCCCCACGGGCCTGGGCCCGACCGTCGCCGAGGCCACGGCCGGGATGTCGCCCGGCAGGCTGCAGGAGATCCTGGCCGCCGCAGGGCTGCCGGCCACCCACGACCCGGTGTCCGCCGTCGCCGCGCTGGCCGGACTCTTCACGGACCGGACGAGGATGGCGGAACTGCTGGACACCGCCCCGGTCGAGGCGCTGTCCGTGCTCGACCGGCTGGTCTGGGGGCCGCCCTACGGGGAGGTCACCCCGAATCCCGCACCGCCCGTGCAATGGCTGCGCGACCGCGGGCTGTTGCTGCCCGTGTCGACGCGCACCGTCGTCCTGCCGCGCGAGGCGGCGCTGCACCTGCGGGCCGGCCGCGCCCACCGTGTGCCCGAGCCCGTGCCGCCGGCGCTCGTCGCGGCGGCGGAGCGGGATCCCCAGGCTGTGGACAGAGCGGCGGCGGGCCAGGGCTTCATGGCGCTCTCCACCGTCGAGGACCTGCTGAAACTCTGGAACGACGGCGGCCCGGCCATCCTGCGCGCGGGCGGCCTGAGCGTGCGCGAGCTGAGGCGGACCGCCGGTTCGCTCGACGTCTCCGAGCCCGTCGCCGCGTTCTGGATCGAACTCGCCTACGCGGCGGGCCTGCTGGCCTCCGACGGACAGACCGACGAGCGGTACGCCCCGACGCCCGCCTCCGACGAGTGGCTGGACCTCCCCGCCCAGGACCGCTGGACCCACCTGGCCACCGCCTGGCTCGCCGCCACCCGCACCGCGGGCCTGATCGGGGGCCAGGACGCGAAGGGCCGGGCGCTCTCGGCGCTCGGCCCGGATCTGGACCGCTCGGCCGCCCCCGAGGTACGCCGCCGGGTCCTGGCCCTGTTCGCCTCGCTCCCGCCGGGCACCGCCCCCGACCCGCAGACCGTGCTCGCCCGGCTCCGCTGGGAACGGCCGCTGCGCACCTCAGGACCGGGCGGCCCGGCAGTCCCTGGCGGCGCCTCCGACCTCCGCTCCCGGATCGCCCTGTGGACGGTCGACGAGGCCGAGCTCCTGGGCATCACCGGCCGCGGGGCCCTCTCCTCCCAGGCCCGCGCGCTGCTCGACGAGGGCCCCGACGAGGCCGCCGCCCGCCTCGCCCCGCTGATCCCCGAGCCCCTGGACCACGTGCTGCTCCAGGCCGACCTGACGGCGGTCGCCCCCGGCCCGCTGGAACGCCCCCTCGCCGAGATGCTCTCGGTGCTGGCCGACGTCGAGTCCAAGGGCGGCGCGACGGTCTACCGCTTCACCCCCGGCTCCGTGCGCCGTGCGCTCGACGCCGGGCGGGCCGCGACCGATCTGCACGCCTTCCTGGCCACCCACAGCCGTACGCCGGTGCCCCAGCCGCTGACCTACCTCATCGACGACGTGGCACGCCGCCACGGCCATCTGCGGATCGGCGCCGCCTCCGCGTACGTGCGCTGCGACGACGAGGCCGTGCTCAACGAGATCCTGGCCGACAAGCGCTCGGCCACCCTGCGGCTGCGCCGGCTCGCGCCGACCGTCCTGGCGGCGCAGACCGACCCGGGTTCGCTCCTCGAAGGGCTGCGCGAGATGGGGTATGCCCCGGCCGCCGAGTCGGCCGAGGGCGACGTCCTGATCACCCGGGCGGGCGCCCGCCGCACTCCGCCCCGTACACCGCCCGTTCCCGTCCCCGAGGGCCCGCCGGTCCCGGACACCACACTGCTGACCGCCGCGGTCCGGGCCGTCCGGGCCGGTGACTCGGCGGCCAGAGCCGTCCACAAGGACACCTCGGAGACGGCCGCGGCGGGCTCTCTCCCCCGCACGACCCCGGCCGAGACCCTGGCCACGGTGCAGGCGGCGGCGATGACCGGCTCGGCGGTCTGGATCGGCTACGTCAACGCGGAAGGCGCGGCCAGCCAGCGTGTGATCGCCCCGGTCAAGGTCGAGGGCGGCTTCGTGACGGCGTACGACCACACGGCCGACGAGGTCCGGACGTATCCGCTGCACCGGATCACGGGCGTCGCCGAGCTCGCCGACGAGCAGCCGACCTGATCCCGGGGCTCAGGCGGGTCCATGTCCCGGAAGCGCTCGAAGCTCTCCGTCCCGGTCGCGCCCTTGTTCCACCCGACGGTCAGGGTGTTCCCGCTCTGCTTCGGGTTGCCCCCACGGCCTTGTCGGCGACCCGGGCACCGTGCTGCTCGCCGCCTGCCTGCCGGCCGGGGCGGTGGCCACCGGCCTGCCGGTGGAAGGGCCCTCAGACGGCAGGGAGCCCGCCGACGGCCGCGGCCTCTCGGAGCACGTCGACGAGCATCGGCATGGTGAGCCGGCCCGTGAAGGTGTTGCGCTGACTCGGGTGGTAACTGCCCAGCAGGTGCAGTTCCTGCCTGCGCTCCGTGGCGGGCAGCACGACGTGCGCACCGTGGCCGAAGGCCGGACGCGGGCGCGGCACGCTCCAGCCCGCCTCCGCCAGGACGGGGAGCAGGGCCTGCCAGCCGAACCCGCCGAGCACCACCACCGCGCGCAGCCCCGGGCTCAGCAGGTCCAGTTCGGCGGCCAGCCACGGGCGGCAGGTGTCGCGTTCCCCCGGGGTGGGCCTGTTCGCCGGGGGCGCGCAGTGCACGGGGGAGGTGAGCCGCACACCGTGCAGGGTGAGCCCGTCCCCGGCGTGTGACGAGGCCGGCTGCGAGGCCAGGCCCACGGTGTGCAGGGCGGCGAAGAGGAAGTCACCGGTCGCGTCGCCCGTGAACATCCGGCCGGTCCTGTTGCCCCCGTGCGCGGCGGGCGCGAGACCGACCACCGCCACCGCGGCGTCGGACGGCCCGAGGCCGGGGACGGGCCGCGCCCAGTAGTCCCGGTCCCGGAAGGCCGCGCGCTTGACCGCGGCGGCCTCCTCCCGCCAGGCCACCAGCCGGGGACAGGCGCGGCACCCCGTGAGGAGCGCGTCCAGATCGGCGAGGGCGGTGCACCCCGGCGCGTGGTGGGCGGGGAAATCCGGGTCGTCGGGGCCCGGTACCGCACCTGCCGTCTCCGTCGCGTCCATTCCTCCACGCTACGGCCCCCCGCCCGCCCTCACCCGGCCTGTGCCAGCACCTCGCCCGGAGCCGCCGCCCGGGTGCCCGGCGTGCCGGTGGAGGTGAGGCCGATGCCGAGCAGCACCATGCGCAGCGCACGCTCCGAGGCGTCGGCGAGGAACTCCCCGCCGCGGCTGAGCGCCTCCGCCAGACCCACCGGTGCGGGCAGGATTCCGCTGTACGCGTCGACGCCGGATTCCCGTACCTGCTGGGCGCCGTCGCCGATCGTCCCGGCCAGTGCGAGCACCGGACGGCCGAAGAGCTTGGCCCGGCGTGCCACCTCGGCCGGGACCTTGCCGCGCGGGGTCTGCCGGTCGAGGGCGCCCTCGGCGGTGATCACCAGGTCGGCGCGGGCGAGCCGGGCGTCCAGGTCGAGGTGGTCGAGCAGCACCTCGAAGCGCGGGAGCAGCCGGGCGCCGAGCGCCGCGAGCCCCGCGCCGAGCCCGCCCGAGGCACCGGTGCCCGGCCCGTACCGCAGGTCGGGCGGAGCCGCCCCGTCGGACGCACCGCACAGGCGAGGGCGTACGTCACGGGCGAGTACGCCCGCCCAGTGGTCGAGGGCCATGGACAGCTCCTCGACCTGGCCGGGGGTCGCACCCTTCTGCGGGCCGAAGACCCGGGCCACGCCCTGCGGCCCGCACAGCACGTTGTACGGATTGCACGCGACGAGCATCTCCGCCTCGGAGAGCCGGGGGTCGAGACCCGAGGTGTCGATGCGGGCGAGGCGGCGCAGTTCGCCTCCGCCCTGGGCGAGTTCGCGTCCTTCGGCGTCGAGGAGGCGTGCTCCCAGCGCCTGGAGCGCTCCGGCGCCGCCGTCGGAGGTCCCCGAGTCCCCGCAGCCGACGAGGATGCGGTGCGCCCCGGCGTCCAGCGCGGCACGGATGAGCTGGCCGACCCCGTACGTCGTGGTGGTCACCGGGTCGCGCCGGTCCGGCGGCACCAGGCCCAGACCGGCCACCGCCGCCATCTCCACGACCGCGGTGCGCGGCCCGTGCGCCGGCCCGCCGAGCAGGGCGAAGTGCGTGTCGACCGGGTCGCCGACCGGCCCCGTCGCCGTACGGCGCACCAGCCGTCCGTCCGTGGCGGCGGCGAGGGCTTGTGCGGTGCCCTCTCCGCCGTCGACGAGCGGGATCAGATCGATCTCGGCGTCGGGGACCACACGCAGCAGCCCCTCCGCGATGGCCTGGGCGGCTTCCTGCGCGGACAGGGACTCCTTGAAGCCGCTGGGGGCGATGGCGAACCGGTACGTCGCGGACATGAGTGCTCCTGGATGGCAGGTGACAGGTGGGAGAGGGGTCGGCGAGAGGGCGGGCGGGCGCCACGGTCAGGGCGCCACGCCCAGCAACGGCCAGACCCCGAGCGCGAAGAGCAGCACGACCGCGGCGGTCAGCGGTGCCAGCACGGCCGACAGGCGCAGCAGGTCGCGCGGGCCGTACGTCGGGATGCCCGGGACGTCGGCGAAGAGCGTCACGGGCTTGGCCGACGCGGGCAGGGTGTGGCAGAAGCCGGCGGCGGCGGTGGAGGCCAGCGCGGCGGCCACCGGGTTGACGCCGAGTCCCACGGCCGCCGCCACCACCAGCGGCACCAGCACGCTGGAGCGGGCGGAGCGCGACTGGAGCACCAGATGGGCCGCGGTGCTGAGGGCGACGACGACCGCCAGGAACACCCACGTGGGTACTCCGGTGCCGGTGGGCAGCCCGGAGACGAGCCACTCCGCGGCTCCCGACTGCGTGAGCGCGGCACCCATCGCCATCGTCGCCGCCATGAACAGCAGCAGTGACCACGGCACCGTCGTCAGGGCGTCCTTCAGGCGGACGGTGCCCAGCGCCGGTGAGGCGGCGACCACCGCGCCGATCAGGGCGACGAGGGCGGGCGTCACACCGTGCAGCGGTTCGCTGCACCAGAGCACCACCACGGTGCCGAGCAGCATCGCGCACCGTGCCTCGCCCGGTTCCAGCGGACCGGTCACCGGCTTGTCGCTGTGCTGCTGGATCTCCTCCACGGAGATGTCGACCGGCCCGCCCCGGTCCGCCCGCCGCGTCGTGGTGAGCAGCACCAGTTCCGCCGCGAGGTGGGAGGAGACGACGGCCAGCGGCAGCCCCAGCAGGAGCCACTGGGTGAAGCCGATGCGCTGCCCGGTGGCCTCCCACAGCACGGACACCGTGATCAGGTGCGCGCCCGCCCCGATGAGGGTGGCCACCGCCGACAGGAGGATGACCGTGGGGAAGAGCAGCGCCAGCATGACCACCAGCCGCTTGCGGTCGGCCAGCGCCTTGGCCAGGGCCAGGAAGACGGGCAGCGCGAGCGCCGCGCGGCCCGAGGTCGCCGGAACCGCGAACGCGGTCAGCACCAGCGCGGTGGTCGTCAGGTGCACGAGCTGCCGCACGGTGCGGGCGCCGCCGACCAGGAAGGCCGCCGCCCGGCCCGCGAGCCCGCTGCGCGACACCGCGGCGGCGATCACGAAGGCGCAGATCAGCAGCCAGACGGTCGAGTCGCCGAGGGTCGCGAAGAGGGTGTCGCTGCTGATCACTCCCGCCGCCGCGAGCACGAGTCCGGCGCCCAGCGCTATGTACGTGTCGTCCACGGACGTCCCGATCCACGCACAGGTGGCGAGGGCGAACACCACCAGCGTGATCCGGGCGTCCGTGCCGAGGCCGTGGGCGAGTCCGGGGACGAGCAGAACCGCGCACACGCTCAGCGCGACGCATGCCGACACGGCCTGACGGGCGGTCAGGGTCACCTTGGCTCCTCGGGGTGGATCCGGGCCGGTCCCGGCCCTTCCCCGACAGTCTCCGAAGCCACGGTGAGCCCCTGATGAGCCTTCCATGAAGGAAAGTTCATGCAGGCGCGGTCACCGCATCCGGTACCCCATGCCGCGTACGGTCTCCAGCCGCTCGGCCCCGAGCTTCTTGCGGAGCGCCCGTACGTAGACGTCCACGATGTTGGACCCGGGGTCGAAGTCGTAGCCCCACCCGTGCGACAGGATCTGCTCGCGTGACAGCACCTGGTCGGGATGGCGCAGGAAGAGCTCGAGGAGGACGAACTCCCGCGCCGTCAGGTCCACGGTGCGCTCCGCGGCCCTGGCCCGCCGGGTCCGCAGGTCCAGGGTCAGGTCCCCGCTGCGCAGTACGGTCACCTCCGGCACCCGTGCCGCGGTGCGCAGCCGGAGCCGTACCCGGGCCAGCAGCTCCTCGAAGCGGAACGGCTTGGTCATCCAGTCGTCCGCGCCGCCCTCCAGGCCGGCCACCGTGTCCCGTACCGAGTCCCGCGCCGTCAGCACGATCACCGGGGACGTCACCTGGGCCTCCCTTATCTCCCGGAGCACCGAGAACCCGTCCAGGTCCGGCAGTCCGATGTCCAGGACGATCAGGTCGAAGCCGCCCGTGCACGCGTAGTCGACGGCGGTGCGCCCGTCGCCGGCCACCGTCGTGGTGAAGCCGTTGGCCCGCAGGCCCTTCTCCACGAAGGCGGCGATCCGCTCCTCGTCCTCGACGATGAGGATCCGGCTCACAGTCCGACAGCCTCCACATCAGGTTCCGCGACGGGCACACAGGGCAGCAGCAGGGCGAAGGTCGCCCCGCCGCCGGGGGTGGGGCGCAGCTCGACGCGCCCGCGATGGCCTTCGGCGATGGCTTTGACGATCGACAGCCCCAGCCCCGCGCCGCTGCCGCGCGAGCCGCGCCGGGAGGCGCCGCGCCGGAACCGCTGGAAGATCACCTCGGCGTCCTGGGGGCGCACGCCGGAACCGCTGTCCGCGACGTACAGCTCCACCTCGCCGTCGTCCGTGAACCGCGAACCGATCCGGACCGTCGCGCCTGGAGCCGTGTGCTGGACCGCGTTCTGCGCGAGCTGGACCATCGCCTGGGTGATGCGCTGCGGGTCGAGCAGCGCCCAGCCGTCGGCACCGCCGTCCAGGTGCCAGTCCCGCCGCCCCAGCGCCCGTACCTTCACATAGACGTCCGCGGTCAGCTCGGCGAGCTGGACCGGTTCGGGGGTCGTGAAGTCGGAGCGTTCGGCCTTGGCGAGCAGCAGCAGGTCCTCGACGATCCGGCTCATCCGGTCGAGCTCGTCGGTGACCAGCCGGACCGTCTCCTCGCGTTCGGCCGGGTCGTCGCCCATCAGCTCCAGATGGCCGCGCACGATGGTGATCGGTGTACGGAGTTCGTGGCCGGCGTCGTCGATGAACTGCCGCTGGGTGCCGAACGCGCGCTCCAGCCGGTCGAGCATCGCGTTGAAGGTCTCGGCGAGCGCCGAGATGTCGTCCCGTCCGTGGATGGGGATACGACGGGTGAGGTCCTGCTCGGTGAGCTGCGCCGCAGTGGCGCGCACCAGCCGGACGGGCGCCAGTATGCGCCCCGCCACGACCCAGGCGATGCCCGTGGTCATCAGCAGGGCGACGCCCGAGATCGCCAGCAGGACACGGAAGACGCCGTTCACCACGGCCCGCTCGCCGTCCGCGTGGAACGCGACCACGAAGGTCCCCTGCGGGTCGGCGCCGGCGCTGCCCACGTCGACCTTCGCCCAGCGGATCTCGCCCCGGGGCCGTTGCAGGGTCCCCGTGCTCTCCGGTGACCCGGTGATCTCCTTGAGCGACGCGCGGTCCCTGTGGAGGGGCAGGCCGGTGGAGATCTCGCGGTTCTGCCGGAGCGTCGAGGAGCCGGAGGGGCCGGAGACGACCGCGAGCAGCTCCTCACCGGTGTCCGCGTACTGCCGCTGGAGGTGGACCTCCAGCAGCCGCTGCGGCCCGGCGAAGGGGGTGCCGGTGTCGGGGTCCTTGCCGTGCTCGACGAAGTTCGCGAACTCGCGGGTCTCCTGGGCGAGCAGCGTGCTGATCCGGTGGTCCAGGTCGGTCAGCAGGATGGAGCGGGTGGTGGCGGCGACCGCGGCGAGTGCCACGGTCATCACCACCAGCAGCCACAGGAGGATGCGGACCCGGGCGGAGATCCGGTTGCCCGCCGGTGGCGGCTCACCCGTCGTCGTGGCCGTCGTCGGTCCCGGGGGTGCTGTCGTCGTTGTCGTCATCGTCGTCGTCACTGTCGGTTGCGGGCGGCTGCGGGACGACGACGTCGCTGGGCGGTGCCGTCGGCGAGCCGCCGTCGGGCACCGCCGTGACGCCGTCGCCCGGCTCCGCACCGGTGCCGGGGCCGCCCGGCCCGCTGGGGCTCGGGCGGCCCGTCGTGTCCGGATCCGGACTGCCCGAGGGCGAGCCGGTGTCCAGCTCGACCCGGCTGGGCACCTCCGGGCGGGCAGGACTGTCGGCCAGCGCGTAGCTGGTGGCGGCAATGCCCAACGGGATCGCGACGACGGCTGCCAGGGTGGCGATACGGTGCGAGAAGGCCATGTGCGGAGCCTGCCCGCCGGACCGGCGGGGCTGGATGAAGCGAAGATGAAGAAACCTTCATGTGGGCTCACGCGTGCGGTCCTCGCTCATGCCCACAACGTAGCCGCCCGGTCGCGGCCCTGATGCGGCACACTGGACGTTTGGCCGTTCGCACCCGGGCGGCCACCCCACGCCGGAAAGGGCCGACGCGCGTGACCGGACCCCTCATCGTCCAGAGCGACAAGACGCTGCTCCTCGAAGTCGACCACGAGCAGGCCGAGGCCTGCCGCCGTGTCATCGCGCCCTTCGCCGAGCTGGAGCGTGCCCCCGAGCACATCCACACCTACCGGGTGACCCCCCTCGGCCTCTGGAACGCCCGCGCCGCGGGCCACGACGCCGAGCAGGTCGTCGACGCGCTCGTGGAGTACTCGCGCTACCCCGTGCCGCACGCACTCCTCGTCGACATCGCCGAGACGATGGCGCGGTACGGCCGCCTCACCCTGTCCAAGCACCCTGTCCACGGGCTGGTGCTGACCTCCAACGACCGGCCGGTGCTGGAGGAGATCCTCCGCTCGAAGAAGGTCCAGCCGCTGGTCGGGGCGCGCCTCGACCCGGACACCGTGGCCGTGCACCCCTCCGAGCGCGGGCAGATCAAGCAGACGCTGCTGAAGCTGGGCTGGCCGGCCGAGGACCTCGCCGGGTACGTCGACGGTGAGGCGCACCCGATCGATCTCGACCAGGACGGCTGGGCGCTGCGCCCGTACCAGAAGCAGGCCGTCGAGGGGTTCTGGCACGGCGGCTCGGGTGTCGTCGTCCTGCCCTGCGGCGCGGGCAAGACGCTGGTCGGCGCCGGAGCCATGGCCGAGGCCAAGGCGACCACGCTGATCCTCGTCACCAACACCGTCTCCGCGCGGCAGTGGAAGCACGAGCTGGTGAAGCGGACCTCGCTGACCGAGGAGGAGATCGGCGAGTACAGCGGTACGCGCAAGGAGATCCGGCCGGTCACGATCGCCACGTACCAGGTGCTGACGACCCGCCGTAAGGGGATCTACCCGCACCTGGAGCTGTTCGACTCCCGCGACTGGGGGCTCGTGATCTACGACGAGGTGCACCTGCTGCCCGCGCCCGTCTTCAAGTTCACCGCCGACCTCCAGGCCCGCCGGCGCCTGGGGCTCACCGCGACGCTGGTGCGCGAGGACGGCCGCGAGTCGGACGTCTTCTCGCTCATCGGGCCCAAGCGGTTCGACGCCCCGTGGAAGGAGATCGAGGCGCAGGGCTACATCGCGCCCGCCGACTGCGTCGAGGTCCGGGTGAACCTCACGGACTCGGAGCGCCTCGCCTACGCGACGGCCGAGGCCGAGGAGAAGTACCGGTTCTGCGCGACGACCGCGACGAAGCGGAAGGTCACCGAGGCGCTCGTACGCAAGCACCGGGGCGAGCAGACCCTCGTCATCGGTCAGTACATCGACCAGCTCGACGAGCTCGGTGAGCACCTGGACGCCCCGGTGATCAAGGGCGAGACGAGCAATGCGCAGCGCGAGAAGCTGTTCGAGTCGTTCCGGCAGGGCGAGATCAGTGTGCTGGTCGTGTCCAAGGTCGCGAACTTCTCGATCGACCTCCCGGAGGCGACGGTCGCCATCCAGGTGTCGGGAACGTTCGGCTCGCGCCAGGAGGAGGCTCAGCGGCTCGGACGGGTGCTGCGGCCGAAGGCCGACGGCCACGAGGCACGGTTCTACTCGGTGGTCGCCCGCGACACGATCGACCAGGACTTCGCGGCGCACCGTCAGCGCTTCCTGGCCGAACAGGGGTACGCCTACCGGATTGTCGACGCGGACGAGCTGCTGACGGAGAGCTGACAGGGGACGGGGAACGGGGACAGGGGACGGGGCCGGGCCCGGGGCTCAGCGGTGGCGGCGGATCACACCGGCCTCCTCCGCGTACTCACCGAGGACGGCCACACCGAACGCGGTGCGCGCGAAGACCGAGACGGCGCGCACCGCGTCTCCCATCCGGTGGCTGTGCGGTCGACCGGTGGCCGCGGTCGCGCCGTGCGCGGGCCCGGTCCTGCGGGGGTCCAGATAAAGGGTGCTCATGCCTTCCATGGTGCTCCGCCCGGCCGCGCCCCGGCATCGGCCTGCGGGCCGAAGCGTGTACGGGCCCGGGTAGGCCGGAGGTCGCACGCCGTCCCCTACGGGGCGGACACCGCGCCCGTCTCCAATTCGTTCGACCCCGGGGACCGCGGTCGATACAATCGCCGGTCTGCCCGCCTCCCGCACCGTGGTACCGGCCAGCCCTCGAGCGGCCGGCAGCCGGGGGAGCGCCGCCGACCGGACGGAAACCGGCCGACAACAGCCGCACGCGCCCGCGCGCGTGCGCATCTCTGTGTGAACGTCCCCGAGCGGACCGGGCGGCCGGCCCTGTCCGCCGTCCTGCGTCGAAAAGCCGGAGGCAACACCGTGCCCGCGCACGAAGAGTCAAGCAATCCACTGGTCAGGGAACGGGCGCACCTCGCCGCGTCCCGTGCCGCGCTGCGCGCCATGCGCGAGGACGTGCAGGCGCTCGACATCCGCGACGTCACCGCGAACTGGGTCAACGCCGAGGTCCTGCAGTCGCAGATCGACGACCGCATCAAGTCGCTCGCCGACCTCGCCCACACACCGCTCTTCTTCGGACGCCTCGACTACCAGCACCTGGTCGGCACCGAGACGGCGGAGGGCGCATCAGGAGGGGTGGCGCGTAGCGCCCCGGCCGGGGGCGGTTGTGGGCGACGGGAGGGGGAGCGCTTCTACATCGGACGCCGTCACGTCCACGACGCCCACGGCGACCCCATGGTCATCGACTGGCGCGCACCGGTCTCCCAGCCGTTCTACCAGGCCTCCCGGAACAACCCGCTGGACGTGGACCACCGCCGCCGGTTCGGCTACACCGGCGGAGAGCTCACCGCGTACGAGGACGAGCACCTCACCGATCCGACGGAGACCGAGCAGACCAGCAAGCTCCTCCAGGCGGAGATCGAGCGGCCCCGCGTCGGCCCGATGCGCGACATCGTGGCGACGATCCAGCCCGAGCAGGACGAGATCGTCCGCAGCGATCTCGGCGGGACGGTCTGCGTCCAGGGCGGGCCCGGGACGGGGAAGACGGCGGTGGGCCTGCACCGGGTGGCGTACCTCCTGTACGCGCACCGCGAGCGCCTCGCCCGCACCGGCACCCTCGTCGTCGGTCCGAACCGGTCGTTCCTCCACTACATCGAGCAGGTCCTGCCCGCGCTCGGCGAGATGGAGGTGCGGCAGGCCACCGTCGAGGACCTGGTGGCGTCACGCGTCGAGGTGCGCGGCACGGACGAGTCCGCCGCAGCGGTGATCAAGGGCGACGCGCGGATGGCGGAGGTCCTGCGGCGGGCCGTCCGTTCGCACGTGACGACCCCGGCGGAGCCGGTCGTGGTGGTGCGCGGCTCCCGCCGCTGGCGGGTCCCGGCCTACGAGATCGAGGAGATGACCGTCGAGCTGCTGGCCCGGGACATGCGGTACGGCGCCGCCCACGAGGCCCTTCCGCAGCGCATCGCGCACGCCGTCCTCGTACGGATGGAGGAGGCCGGCGAGGCCCCGGACGACCGGGTGCAGAACGCGGTGGCCCGCAATCCGGCGGTGAAGGCGGCCGTGAAGGCGATCTGGCCGGCGGTGGACCCGGCGAAGCTCGTGCTGCGGATCCTGACGGACGCGGAGTTCCTGGCCACCCACGCGGAGGGGCTCCTCACGGGCGACGAGCAGAAGCAGATTCTGATGGCCCGGCCCGCCCGCAGCGTGAAGTCGGCGAGGTGGACGGCGGCGGACGCGGTCCTGATCGACGAGGCGGCCGACCTCGTGGCCCGGACGCACTCCCTGGGCCACGTCGTCATCGACGAGGCCCAGGACCTGTCCCCGATGCAGTACCGCGCGGTGGGCCGCCGCTGCTCGACCGGCTCGGCGACGGTCCTCGGCGACCTGGCGCAGGGGACCACGCCCTGGTCCACGCGGAGCTGGGAGCAGGCGCTGTTCCATCTGGGCAAGTCGGACGCGGTGGTGGAGGAGCTGACCGCGGGCTTCCGTGTGCCGCGCGAGGTGATCGCGTACGCCTCCCGGCTGCTCCCCTCGATCGCGCCGGGCCTCGCCCCGGTCGAGTCGGTGCGTGAGGCGCCCGGCTCCCTCGCGGTACGTGAGGTGGCGGTGGCGGACCTGGACGCCGCGGTGGTCGCGGCCTGCGAGGAGTCGCTGCTCCAGGAGGGCTCGATCGGCCTGATCGCCGCCGACGCCCGCATCCCGGCGCTGTCGGCGGCGCTGGCGGCGGCCGGCCACAGTTTCCTCTCCCCCGGCCAGGAGACGACCGCCGAGTCCCGGCTGACCCTCGTCCCGGCCTCGCTGGCGAAGGGCCTGGAGTACGACTACGTCGTGCTGGACGAACCGGCGGCCGTGGTCGACGGCGAACCCGACGAACGCACGGGCCTGCGCCGCCTGTACGTGGCCCTGACCCGCGCGGTCTCGGGCCTCGTGGTCCTGCACGCGGCACCGCTTCCGGATCAACTGGGTTAGTTCACCGGGCGGTTGGTGGTGGCAGGGCGCACGCGCACCCGCCCCGTCACCACCACGCGACCGCACGTCCCCTTCTTTCACGGGAAGTTGCTACAGCCACCGCACGGGGCGTTTACAGACCACCCGGCGCGCGCTACGTTTTTGGGAGCGCTCCCACACGCCGCTCTCCCCCCACCCGCACGACACGACGACAGGCCGGCCACCGAGCCCGGCCGGATCGACGCGAACCGCACCGGCAGGTCCGCCCGCTGCCCCGGCGTGCCTTCCGGCCGGCTGTACCGACACGCCTCGCCCCGGTGCTCGGGCTCCTGCGCGTGGGGGCCACAGGGTCATCTGCCCCAACAGAGAATCCCGAAGGAGACCAACCTCATGGCCATGCGACACATCATCCGGAGAAGCGCCCGAACGCGCGCGCCTCGCACGCTGAGCTTCCTGGGAGCCGGCCTCCTGGCCCTCACCCTGGCCGGTCTGCCCACCCCCGCGTCCGCCCACGGCGTCGCCATGGATCCGGGCTCACGCAGCTACCTGTGCTACAAGGACATGATCGCGAGCGGGAACCAGACCCCGTCCAACCCGGCCTGTGCCGCCGCGGTCGCGGCGACCGGCACCACGCCGCTGTACAACTGGTTCGGCGTCCTGGACTCCAACGGCGGCGGGAAGACCAAGGGGTACATCCCCGACGGCGAGCTCTGCAGCGGCGGCCACAACGGCCCGTACAACTTCTCGTCGTACAACGCGGCCCGCAGCGACTGGCCGACGACCCACCTCACCGCGGGCACCACCACCCAGGTGAAGTACAGCAACTGGGCCGCCCACCCGGGCAGGTTCGACGTCTACATCACCAAGAACGGCTGGTCACCGAACCAGACCCTGAAGTGGGACGACCTGACACTCACCCAGACCGTGAACAATCCGCCGCAGGCGGGTGGCGCGGGCTCGGACGGTGGCAACTACTACTGGAACCTCCAGCTCCCGCAGGGCAAGACCGGCAAGCACATGATCTTCATCCACTGGATCCGCTCGGACAGCCAGGAGAACTTCTACTCCTGCTCCGACGTCGTCTTCGACGGCGGCAGCGGCGAGGTCACGGGCATGAAGGGCAGCCGGATGTCGGCGGACGAGCTGGCGGAGGCCGCGGAGAAGGCCGGGACGCCTGCCGTGCCGGCCCACGCGGAGCACGCCGGGCACGCGGCCGAGGCCGGTGAGGCCGGCCTGGTGTCCGCCACCGCCGACTCCTCGGCCGGCTACCTGCCCGCCGCGACGGCGGTCTCCCTGACGGGCGCCGCCCTGATGTTCGCCGCGGGAGCGGTGGCCCAGAACCGGCGCCGCCGCCGGGAGGCCGGGCAGGACCGCTGACGGGGAGGAGCCCTTCGTGGCCCCGGGCCGGTGACCAAGAGGGACCGTCCGTGGCCCCGGGCCGGTGACCACGAGGAACCGTCCGTGGCCCCGGGGCGGTGACCACGAGGAACCGTCCGTGGCCCCGGGCCAGTGACCACCGGCCCGGGGCCACGCCCCGGGCCCTCGCGTCGAGGTCATCCCTCGACCCCGGCGTGCCCTCCGCGTCGAGGTGCGGCAGCATCCCGTCCGGCCACCGCGGCGTCCACGGGGCGGCGCGGCCGGGCAGGGCCGCCCCCGTCAGCTGTCGAGCACCGCGCGCCACTCCCGTACCGCTGTCGCGTCCACCGGACCGCTCCAGCCGCCCGGCCGCGCCGCCCCTCCGATGTGGAAGGCCTCGATGCCCGCGGCGCGCAGCCTCGGCAGGTGGTCGAGACGAAGGCCTCCGCCGACCATGATCTGCGGTTCGTAGCCGGGCAGGTCCGAGTGCCCCGCTTCGGCCAGCAGGGTGTCCATGCCGGCGTCGACGCCCTTCGGCGAGCCCGCGGTGAGGTAGGTGTCCAGCCCGGGCAGGTCGGCGAGGTGCTTGCGCAGTACGTCGCGGTCGGACGCGCGGTCGATGGCGCGGTGGAAGGTCCACGGGCAGCCGTCCAGCTCGGCGACGAGCCGCTCGACGGCCACGAGGTCGACATGGCCGTCCTGGTCGAGGAAGCCCAGGACGAACTCCTCCGCCCCCGCGGCGCGCATCGCGCGGGTCTTCTCCACGAGGACGCGGATGTCGCCCGCGGCGAACCCGTCGGCGACCCTGAGCATGACCCTGAGCGGGATGCTGACGGCGGCCCTGATCTCCGCGAAGGCCGCCACGGACGGGGTCAGGCCGTCGGCCGCCATGTCGGTGACCAGTTCGAGGCGGTCCGCACCGCCCGCCTCCGCCGCGACCGCGTCCTCCGCGTCGAGAGCGATCACCTCCAGGACTGCACGGTTGCTCATGGTGTTCCATTCCTTCGGAGCGGCTGACTACAGGTCTAGTCCAATAACCAGACTACGGGTCGGCCTCCCGGGGCGCAGCTCCCCGTGCGTCACGGAGAGGAGGAACGTCAGGGCTGGACCGGCATCGACCAGCAGTTGGAGACGGCCTTCCTGCCGGAGAGGCGGTCGGTCATCCAGGAGATGGCACTGCCCTGGTCGGTGAGGTAGGGCGCCAGGTGGTTGGTGAGGATCTTGTCCCCGAGGTTGGGCAGGAGGACGGCCTCGTACGTCACGTTCGCACCCTTGCGGCACCAGTCCACAGCGAGCTGCCTCGACTGCTGGTGGCCGACGATGTCGTCGTGCACACCTGTCGCCAGGCGCACCGGGGACGCCGGCTTCAGATTGCCGATGCGCTGCTGGGCGAGGACCGCCTGCAGCTTCGGCTCGGCCGCGATGATGTCGGCGAGCGGCTTGCCGTTCGCGGTCCACTTCTTGCTGTTCGTGAAGCCGTGGCCGAGGATCGCGTCGCCCACGCACATCGTCGAGGTGTCCTTGAGCGCCGCCTTGCCCGCGTCGTTCGTGTTGGCTTCGACCACCGCCTTCAGGGACGGGTCGGACTGGGCGAAGCCGTTGATCGACCAGCCCAGCGCGCCGGCCAGGGCGCTGCCGTCGATGCCCTTCATGACCTCGGTCAGGTCGGCCGGCGGGGCTCCGGCGTAGGTGCCCGCCAGATTGACGTCGGGGGCGTACGAGGGCTGCAGCTCGGCCGCCGAAGCGCTGGCTCCGCCGCCCTGGCTGTAGCCGTAGAGGCCGACCCGCGATTCGGGGGTGAGTGACGTGCCGGCGACCGAACGGGCCGCGCGGACCGCGTCCAGGAGGGCGTGGCCCTCGTCCACCCGGTTGACGTAGGTGTGGAGCCGGTCGGTGGTGCCGAGGCCCGCGTAGTCGGTGACGACGACGGCCGCACCGGCGGCGAGGAAGCGGTACACCGCGAGGTTGTCGTAGCCGATGGACACCGTGCCCTCGCCGATGGTCAACGGGTGCTGAAGCGACAGCGAGGGCGCGCACTGGTCACCCTGGCCCATGGTCCCCGAGGCCAGCGCCACCAGCGGGCGGGGGCCGCCGCCCTTCCACGCGGCGGACGGCTCGATGTACGCGCCGGTGACAGCGACGGGCCCGCCGCCCGCGTCGGTGGACTTGTACATCAGCCGCGTCGCGGTACCGGGCAGTTGCCGGCCGTCCAGACCGGGGAGGCTCAGGCCGAGGGGAAGCGGCTCCGTGCGGACGAGGGACCCGTCGGCGGCGGGCAGCTGCGCCGGCGGGTTGTAGAAGGCGGGGATGGTCACGCCCCGGGAGACCACGGGCTCCGACCCGGCGGATCCGGTGGCGGAGGCCGGTACGGCGGCCGCGCCCAGGCAGGCGGCGACGGCCACCGAAGCGGCCAGCAGGCGCCCCGTGCGGCGTCCCGGCCGACGGGGATCCAGGAGGTGGGGGGTGCGCGGGGTCGAGCTCGAACGGGTGGTCTTGCGCGGACTCACGGCTCACTCCTCGTTCTGCTCCGATGAAGGTGAGCGCAAGCTAGCACCCAGGCGTTACCTGAGGTAACTCACCGGTAAGTTACGCTTCGGTAACGTCAAGCGGAACCTCGGGGAGGCAGGCCCACCCCCCTGTCGCCCGGCCCCTCACCGCGTTCCCGTCACGCGCGCACGAAGCGCACCGGCGTCCCCGGGACCGCCTGCGCCGCCCCCGCCAGCGCGGTCTCCGCGACCACGCCCACGACCGGGTAACCACCGGTCGTCGGATGGTCGTTGAGGAACACCACGGGAAGCCCGTCCGGCGGCACCTGGACGGCTCCCAGCACCATGCCCTCGCTGGGGAGCTCACCCTCCCTGGCACGCGCCAGGGAGGGGCCCTCCATGCGCAGTCCGATGCGGTTGCTCCGCTCGGAGACCCGGTACGCCGCGGTGGTGAGCGTGCGCAGGGCCGCCTCCGTGAACCAGTCGTCGCGGGGCCCCGCGTGCAGGGGCAGCACCAGCTCGGCGGGGACACCCGGCCAGGGCACGGTGTCGGCACAGGGGGCGCCGCCCGGCCGCCCCAGCGGCAGGACGTCACCCTCGCGCAGGACGGGCGGACCGAGCCCCGAGAGCAGGTCGGCGGATCTGCTGCCGAGTACCGGTTCGGGCACCAGGCCGCCCGCGAAGGCCAGATAGCCACGCAGCCCGTGCACCGCCGGCCCGGCCTCCAGCACCGCGCCCCCGGGCACCCGGACGGGCGCGCCCCACGGGGCCGGGCGGCCGTCCACCGTGACCCGGCACCCCGCACCGCCGACGACGGCGAGCACCGGCCGGGTGCCGGTCACCCGGACCGCGCACCCCGTGAGGGTGGTCTCCAGCACCGCCGCGTCCGGCGCGTTGCCGACGAGCCGGTTGGCCAGCCGCCGGGCGGGCCCGTCCAGCGCCCCGGCCCGGGGTACGCCGAGGTGGGCCCAGCCCGCGCGGCCCTCGTCCTGCACCGTGGTCAGGGCGCCCGCCCTGACCACTTCGAGCCCCGGGCTCATGCGTGCACCCCCGCCGGCACGAAGCGCACACGGGCCCCGGGCCCGAGCAGCGCGGCCGGTTCGCGTGCCGGGTCCCAGAGGGTGCCCGGCTCCGGCATCCGGCCGATGAGCTGCCAGCCACCGGGGGACGGGCGCGGATAGACCCCGGTGTACGGGCCCGCGAGGGCCAGCGCGCCGGCCGGCACCCGGGTCCGGGGCGTGGCCCGGCGCGGCACGTGCAGGTGTCCGGGCAGACCCGTGAGGTATCCGAAACCGGGCGCGAACCCGCAGAAGGCCACCCGGAATTCCGTACGGGCGTGGATGCGGGACACCTCGTCGACGGCGACGCCCCAGGCGTCGGCCACATCGGCGAGGTCCGGGCCGTCGTAGACGACGGGTATCTCGACGGCCTCCCCCGCCTCCCGGCTCAGCGGCGGCACGGTCCATGACCGCAGCCGCCCCGCGAGCGTGCGGTCCTCCACCCCGTCCAGCAGCACTGTCCGGGCCCCGGGGACGATCTCGCGCACGGCGGGGAGCTCCCCCGCCTCCCGGCGTCGGAGCAGCTCCGCGTGGAAGGCCTCCGCGTCGTCGCCGGAGGCCAGTTCCACGAGGAGGGCGCGCGGTCCGGCCTCCAGCACCCGGATGCCGCTCACGCGAACGCCCGCACGCTGACGCCCGCTTCCTCCAGCGCCGTCCGGACCCGCAGCGCCAGCGCCGCGGCCCCCGGGGTGTCCCCGTGGACGCACAGCGACCGGGCCGTGACCGCTATCCGGCTGCCGTCCACCCCGGTCACCGCGCCGTCGACGGCCATGCCGACACTGCGGCGTACGACCTCGTCCGCGTCGTGCACCACGGCGCCCGCCTCGCCCCGTGGCACGAGCGTGCCCCGCGGGGTGTAGGCGCGATCGGCGAAGGCCTCCTCGACGGAGGTCAGCCCCGCCGCCTCCGCATGCGCGAGCAGCCGCGAACCGGGCAGCCCGAGGACGGCCGGGCGGCCACCGGCGAGCAGCACGCCCGCGACGACGGCGGCGGCCTGCTCCTCGTCGTGGACGACACGGTTGTAGAGGGCGCCGTGCGGTTTCACGTACGAGACGGTCGAGCCGGCCGCCTCCGCGAAGACCCGCAGGGCGCCGATCTGGTAGGCGATCTCGGCCGTCAGCTCGGCCGCCGGCACGTCCATGGCGCGCCGCCCGAACCCGGCCAGGTCACGGTAGGAGACCTGCGCCCCGATGCGTACGCCCCGCTCCGCCGCCGTGTCGCAGACCCGCCGCATCACGGAGGCGTCGCCCGCGTGGAAGCCGCAGGCCACGTTGGCGCTGGTGACACAGGTCAGCAGCGCCTCGTCCTCGGTGAGGGTCCAGCGTCCGAACCCTTCACCCAGGTCCGCGTTGAGGTCCATCGGCCTCGGGGGGCGCGTCACACTCGTCAGATCCGTCACGAGCGCACGCTAGCGATTGTTCAACAATCTGACAAGAGTCCGCCCGCCGCCTGAGACACTCGTACGGTTCACTGGGCACCGCGCACCGCGCGCAGTTGACGGGACACCAGGCCACGCCCTGCGTTCCGGAGACAGCGGGCGCGGCGGCCGCGGCAGACACGACCGTACGACAGGCGCCACAGACGCGACAGACAGGGGACGGGCATGGCGGGGACGACGGACGGCGGGAGGACCGGCGGCACGCCGGACCTCTCGGAACTGGCGACGCACAGCGCCTCCCTGGAGCGGTCCGGTACGGCCGAGCGGGTCGCCGCCGTCCTGCGGGACCGGATCACCGAGGGCTACTTCCCGCCGGGCAGCCGCCTGTCCGAGGAGAGCATCAGCGGCGCCCTGGCCGTGTCCCGCAACACACTGCGCGAGGCGTTCCGCCTGCTGTCGCACGAACGCCTCCTGGAGCACCGTCTCAACCGGGGCGTCTTCGTCCGCGTCCTGGCCGTGGACGACCTGGTCGACATCTACCGGGTGCGGCTCCTCGTCGAGTGCGCGGCCCTGCGGGCCCTGGGCGAGCCCCCGTTCGACCTGACGGCGGTCGAGGCGGCGGTGTCGACGGGCGAGCAGGCCGCGCTCCAGGACGACTGGCCCGCCTGCTCCACCGCCAACATCCGCTTCCACCAGGCGCTGGCCGGCCTGGCGGACAGCCCCCGCACCGACGAACTGATGCGCAACGTCCTCGCCGAACTGCGGCTCGCCTTCCACGTGATGGCCGACCCCCGGCGCTTCCACGAGCCCTATCTCACCCGCAACCGTGAGATCACGGACCGGCTGGCCAAGGGGGACGCGGCCGGCGCGGAGCGGATGCTCGCCTTCTACCTGGAGGATTCCCGGCGCCAACTGGCGGAGGCGTACGCGCAGCGGCTCACCGAGCGGTAGCCGCCGTCGTTCCACGATCCGCGCCCCATCCCTCCACTCCCGAAGCACCCGCACTCCGCCTCGGATGCGGGCGAAGCCGGATAAGCCACCCGTCACCCCGCTCTCCCACGCCGCCGATTCGGATCGATGTAGCCCACACCCTTGTGGGATTGTTGAACAAGACCCTAAGGTCTCGCGTACCAACCCCGTCTGACCAGGACCGTGCACCGCCACGTCCCTGCGCGGAAGAAGGCCGACGCGTGATCGTTCTCCTCGGCGTGCTCGTGGTGATCCTCGGATTCGCCACCCGCCGCAATCCCCTGCTCGTGGTGGGTGCCGCCGGCATCGTCACGGGGCTGCTCGGCAAGCTCTCGCCGCAGGAGGTGCTGGCCACGTTCGGCAACAGCTTCGCCTCCGCCCGTTCGGTGACCGTCTTCGTCATCACGCTGCCGGTCATCGGACTCCTGGAGCGCTACGGACTCCAGGAGCAGGCCCGTAACCTCATCGGCAAGCTGGGCAAGCTGACCACCGGCCGGTTCCTGACTCTCTACCTGCTGATACGGCAGCTCACCGCCTCCGTCGGCCTGACCAGCATCGGCGGCCCCGCGCAGAGCGTGCGGCCGCTGATCGCCCCGATGGCCGAGGCGGCCGCCGAGGCCAAGGCGGGCCGTCCGCTGCCGCAAAGGCTGCGCGAGAAGGTCCGCTCGCACGCGTCCGGCGCCGACACGATCGGAGTCTTCTTCGGTGAGGACTGCTTCATCGCCATCGGATCGATCCTGCTGATCACCGGCTTCGTGAACTCCACGTACGGCCAGCACCTCGAGCCCCTGCACCTGGCCCTGTGGGCGATCCCCTCCGCGATCTGCGCCTTCCTGATCCACGGGGCCCGCCTGCTCAACCTGGACCGGCAGCTGGAGCGCGAACTCGCCGTCGCCGCCGCCGAGAACGACCTGACGGCACACGCCGGGCTCCGGACGGAGGACGCCAAGTGATCAAGTCCGAGCACTTCTTCTGGCTGGTCGGCGCGGTGTTCCTCGTCATGGCCGCGCAGATGGTCATGGACCGCACCAACCCCAGGCGCTTCGGCTCCGCCGGCTTCTGGGGCCTGCTGGGCGCCGCCTTCTTCTACTCCACCGGAGTCGTCGACAAGTCCCTCCCCGCCGAACCGCTGGGCGTCGCCGTCCTGCTCCTGATCGTCCTGGGTGGCTGCGGTCTCACCGGCAAGGGCGAGTCGCACACCCCGCCCCGCGAGAAGCGTGCCGCCTCGGCCGCCCTGCTCGGCAACAAGCTGTTCCTTCCGGCCCTCACCATCCCCGTCGTCGCGATGATCTGCGCGACGCTGGTGAAGGACTGGAAGATCGGTGGCGAACCGGTCCTGGAGCCGGGGTACGAGACCATCCTCGGCCTGGGCGTCGGCGCTGTCGCCGCGCTGGTCGTGGGCATGGTGCTCCTGCGCGAGCGGAAGGTCTCCGTCCCGCTGCACTCCGGTCGCAACATGCTCGAATCGATGGGCTGGGCGCTGATCCTGCCTCAGCTGCTCTCCGTCCTCGGCTCGATCTTCCAGACGGCCGGCGTCGGCGAGCAGGTCCGAAGGATCAGCGAGGCGGTGCTGCCGGACGGTCAGCAGTTCGTGGCCGTGGCCGTCTACTGCTGCGGCATGGCGCTGTTCACCATCGTCATGGGCAATGCCTTCGCCGCGTTCCCGGTGATGACCGCCGCGATCGGCTGGCCCGTCCTCATCGAGCAGATGAACGGCAACGCACCCGCCGTCCTCGCGATCGGCATGCTGTGCGGCTTCTGCGGCACGCTCGTCACGCCGATGGCCGCCAACTTCAACCTGGTCCCGGCGGCGCTCCTCGAACTCAAGGACCAGTACGGCCCGATCAAGGCCCAGCTCCCCACGGCGGCGGCCCTGCTGGTCTGCAACGTCGCGATCATGGCCCTCTTCGCCTTCTGACCCGGACCACCCCGCCCCCCCCCTCGGCCCGGATCACCCCGGACCGGACGCCCCCCCTCGGCCCGGGATCACCCCGACCCGGACCGCCCCCTGACCCGAGCCGCTCGCCCACCTCTCTGGAGCCCCCGATGTCCCCCGCGCTCCCCGCCGCGTACGCCGTCCCCTTCGCGGAACTGGCCCTCGCCAACGTCGTACGCGAATACCCCAACGCGCCCGCCCACCTCTACACCGGGCCCGAGGAACTCGTCGCGCCCCGCACGCTGCACCCCGCGTTCTACGGGGGCTACGACTGGCACTCCACGGTGCACATGCACTGGCTGCTCGTCCGCATCGTGCGCCGCTTCTCCACCACCGGCGATCTTCCGGCCACCCTCACCACCCGTATCCGCGAGGTGCTCGACACCCATCTGACCCACGCGAACATCGCCGTCGAGGCGTCCTACCTGCGCGGCCGGCCGTACTTCGAGCGTCCCTACGGCTGGGCCTGGCTGATCGCGCTCGCCGCCGAGTGCCGGGCCCTCGCCACGCCCGACGGCGACCGCTGGGCCGACGCCCTGGCCCTCGGTGTGGCAGCGGTCGGCGACCTGCTCGGCGCCTGGCTGCCCAAGGCCACGTACCCGGTCCGGCACGGCGTCCACAACAACAGCGCCTTCGGCCTGGGCCTGATCCTCGACGCGGGCGGGACCGCCGGGCTGCCGGCGCCGGTCCTCGACGCGGCGACGGACCGGCTGAGGACCTGGTTCACCGACGACCACGACGCCCCCGCCCACTGGGAACCCTCCGGCCAGGACTTCCTCTCCCCCGCCCTGGCCGAGGCCGACGCGATGAGGCGGGTGCTGCCGGTGGCGGAGTTCCGTACCTGGATCGCCGCGTTCCTGCCCGACCTGGTCTCCGCCGCGCCCGACTCCACCCTGCTCGACCCGCCGGTGGTCTCCGACCACGCCGACCCGCAGATCGGCCACCTCCTCGGTCTCACCCTGAGCCGGGCGGCCGCCCTCCGTTCGATCGCCGGCGCACTCCCGGAAGGCCCGGCCCGTACCGCCCTCCTGGCCTCCGCCGAGGCACATCTCGCGTTCGGGCTGCCGACCGTGTCCTCCGGTGACTTCTCCTCGGACCACTGGCTGGCGACGTACGCGGCACTGGCCCTGGACACGCCGCCCGGTCACTGAGCGGCGGCCCGTCCCCCGGCCCGCCGGCCGGGGGGCGGACCGTCCCCGGGCGCGTACGTCCTACCCTCGGCGTATGAGCGACAGCGCCCCCGGCACATCCGACAGCGGCACCTCCGAACGCGGCACCTCCGAGAGCCCGGACACCGGCGGCTCACTCCGTGGCCGCTGGCGCGAGACCCTGCTCGCCGCACGCGGCGGGACGGACCGCGGGCCCGATCCGGACCCGTACGCCGACGCCCTCCTCGCGCGGTGGGCCGAACCCCAGCGGCGCTACCACACCACCACCCATCTGACCCAGGTCCTGGACCGCGTCGACACCCTGGCCGGCCACGCCTCCGACCCGGACCTGGTGCGCCTCGCCGTCTGGTTCCATGACGCGGTCTACCGCCCCGACCGCTCCGAGAACGAGGAGCGCAGCGCAGCGCTCGCCGAACGCGCTCTCCCCGAGGCGGGTGTCCCGGACGCCGCGACGGCCGAGGTCGCGCGGCTGGTCCGGCTCACCGTCACGCACGACCCGGCGGACGGCGACACCAACGGCGAGGTGCTCTGCGACGCGGACCTCGCGATCCTGGCGGCGGCCCCCAAGGAGTACGCCGCGTACGCGGCGCAGGTAAGGGAGGAGTACGGCTTCGTCCCCGACGACGCGTTCCGCGAGGGGCGCTCCGCCGTCCTGCGGCAGCTGCTGGAGCTGCCCCGGCTGTTCCGTACGCCCCACGGGGCGGCGGAGTGGGAGCCGAGGGCCCGGCAGAACCTGACGACCGAGCTGGAGCTGCTCACCCACTGAGCTGCCCACCACTGAGCCGCTCACCCACCGGGCTGCCCACCACCGCGCTGCTCACCCACCGGGCTGCCCACCCACTGGGCTGCCCACCCACTGGGACAGGGGAATGACAGGGACGAAAACACTGTTGGCCACTGTCATGCCCGATTCTGCTTCCAGCCGTCCCCGTATGCCGATGGCCGTCTACATCCTCGGCCTCTCGGTCTTCGCCCTCGGTACCAGCGAATTCATGCTGTCGGGGCTGCTACCGCCCATCGCCGAGGACATGGACGTGTCGATCCCGCAGGCCGGGCTCCTCATATCCGCCTTCGCGATCGGCATGGTGGTCGGCGCACCGCTGCTCGCCGTCGCCACCCTGCGGCTGCCCCGCCGTACGACCCTCATCGCGCTCATCACCGTCTTCGGGCTGGGCCAGGTCGCGGGCGCGCTGGCACCGACGTACGAGGTGCTGTTCGTCTCCCGCGTGGTGAGTGCGCTGGCGTGCGCCGGCTTCTGGGCGGTCGGCGCCGCGGTCGCCATCGCGATGGTGCCGGTGAACGCGCGGGCCAGGGCGATGGCCGTGATGATCGGCGGGCTGTCGATCGCCAACGTCCTGGGTGTGCCGCTGGGCGCGTTCCTCGGGGAGAGCTTCGGCTGGCGTTCGGCGTTCTGGGCGGTGGGCGCGGCGTCAGCCGTGGCGCTGGTCGGCGTCGTCACACGCATCCCGCGCATTCCGCTGCCGGACGAGAAGCCGCAGCTGAGGCGGGAGGTCGCGATCTACCGGGACCGTCAGGTGTGGCTGTCGATCGTGATCACGGCGCTCGCGGCCGGCGGCGTGTTCTGCGCGTTCAGCTATCTCGCGCCGCTGCTGACGGATGTGGCGGGACTGGATTCGGGCTGGGTGCCGTGGGTGCTCGGGCTGTTCGGCGTCGGCGCGGTGATCGGTACGACGATCGGCGGCCGGGTCGCGGACGCGCACCTCTTCGGTGTGCTGCTGAGCGGCATCAGCGCCTCGACGGTCTTCCTGGTGGCCCTGGCCCTGTTCGCGTCGAACCAGGTCGCCGTGGTCGTTCTCGCGTTCCTGCTGGGACTGTCCGCGTTCTACACGGCACCGGCGCTCAACGCCCGGATGTTCAACGTCGCGGGTGTGGCCCCGACCCTGGCGGGAGCGACGACCACGGCCGCGTTCAACCTGGGCAACACGAGCGGCCCGTGGCTCGGCGGCACGGTGATCGACGCGGACTTCGGTTTCCGGGCCACGGCCTGGGCGGGTGCCGCCATGCTGGTGCTCGGTCTGGCGGCCGTGACGGTCTCGATGCGGCTGCGCGGCGGCGCACCGTCCCGGCGGATCGCGGGCGCCCCGGCGCACAGCGGCCCGGAGCGGGGCGCGGCTCCGGACCTGGGCATCCCGGGACAGGCGGTCAGCCCGGAGCAGGCCGCCCCTTCGGGCGCCGCAACCCCGCGTCGGTGAGCCGGCGCACGATCTCCTTCGACCCGACCTCCCGAGCCCCGGCGCGCACCGCGTCGGCGTAACGCGCCTCGGGCACGTCGTAGTGGTCGCGCTCGAAGGCGCGGGGCGGACAGCCGATCGTGGCGGCGAAGGCGTGCAGCTCCTCGAACGACTCGTCGCTGACCAGGTGCGACCACATGCGGCCGTGCCCCGGCCAGGTCGGCGGGTCGATGTAGACGGTCACCGGCCGAGCACCTCGGCGAGCGACCCCACCCGTGCGACCGCCACCGCCGCCTTGGTGCAGACCCAGTGCGGATCGGCGCCGAGCTCCGGTTCGACGTCCAGGGCGTGCGGCCCCTCCTCCGTGCACACGGGGCACAGCGGCCAGCGCCCGTGCTGCTCCAGGAGCGCGTCCTGGACGTCCTGCGCCACGAGCCCCGTGACGAAGGCCACACCCTCGGGCCACTGCTCGACCCACCACCGCCGGTGGGTCACCGCGTCCTCGACCATCGAGACGATCCCGGCTTCCGCCACGTCGCCCGCCACGAGGTCGGCCATCACCAGTGCACGCGCGGTGTGCAGCTCCTGTTCCAGGCTGTTCAACTCCATGGGCCCATTGTCCCCCGCCGCCGACACGCCCGAGCTTGATCCTTCAGAGGTAGGGACCAAAGGGGGTTGACGGGATTCACCTCTGAAAATATCTTTCAAACGTGACCAATGACGTGAAGGAAAGTTTCAACCCGGACTCGCCGCCCGCCCCCGCGGCCCTCGCGGCCAAGGTGCGGACCCTCGCCCCGTCCATGACCCGTTCCATGCAGAGGGTCGCCGAAGCGGTCGCGGGGGACCCCGCCGGGTGCGCCGCCCTCACCGTCACCGGTCTCGCCGAGCTCACCGGCACCAGCGAGGCGACCGTCGTCCGCACCGCCCGCCTCCTCGGCTATCCGGGCTACCGGGACCTGCGCCTCGCGCTCGCCGGCCTCGCCGCTCATCAGCAGTCCGGCCGGGCGCCCGCCGTCACCGCCGACATCGCGGTCGACGACCCCATCGCGGACGTCGTCGCGAAGCTCGCCTACGACGAGCAGCAGACCCTCGCCGACACGGCCGCCGGTCTCGACACCGTGCAGCTCGGGGCCGCCGTGGCCGCCGCCGCGACCGCGCGCCGCATCGACGTCTACGGCGTCGGCGCGTCCTCCCTCGTCGGCCAGGACCTCGCCCAGAAGCTGCTGCGCATCGGCCTGATAGCCCACGCCCACGTGGACCCGCACCTCGCCGTGACCAACGCGGTGCAGCTCCGCTCCGGCGACGTGGCCATCGCGATCACCCACTCGGGCTCCACGGGTGACGTCATCGAGCCGCTCCGGGTCGCCTTCGACCGGGGCGCGACGACGATCGCGATCACCGGCCGCCCGGACGGGCCGGTCTCGCAGTACGCCGACCACGTGCTGACGACGTCCACCGCCCGGGAGAGCGAGCTGCGGCCCGCCGCCATGTCGAGCCGCACGAGCCAGCTCCTCGTCGTCGACTGCCTGTTCATAGGCGTCGCCCAGCGGACGTACGAAACGGCCGCACCCGCACTGTCCGCCTCGTACGAGGCGCTCGCCCACCGCCACACCCCACGCAGCCGCTGACCCCGGCAGCACCCGCACCCGCGCACCGTACGAGCACGAGAAAGCAGAGCCCCGTGACCTCCACCACCGACGCGAACGCCGACGCCGCCACCCCCGGCGGCTACGGCGAACTCCGCGCCCAGCTCGCCACCCTCACCACGGAGGCGTTCCGGCCGGAGCTCGCCGAGATCGACCAGCTGCCGACGCAGGAGATAGCCCGCATCATGAACGGCGAGGACGCCACCGTCCCCGCCGCCGTGGCCGAGAAGCTGCCTCACATCGCCGCCGCGATCGACGCCACCGCCGAGCGCATGGCGCGCGGCGGACGGCTGATCTACGCGGGCGCCGGCACCGCCGGCCGTCTCGGTGTGCTCGACGCCAGCGAGTGCCCGCCCACCTTCAACACCGACCCGTCCGAGGTCATCGGCCTGATCGCGGGCGGTCCCTCCGCCATGGTCAAGGCCGTCGAAGGTGCCGAGGACAGCAAGGAGCTGGCCGCCGCCGACCTCGACGGCCTGAACCTCACCGCCGACGACACGGTGGTCGGGATCTCCGCCTCCGGCCGCACGCCGTACGCCATCGGAGCCGTCGAGCACGCCCGCACCAAGGGCGCGCTCACCATCGGTCTCTCCTGCAACGCGGACTCCGCGCTCGCCGCCGCGGCCGAGCACGGCCTGGAGATCGTCGTCGGTCCCGAGCTGCTCACCGGTTCCACCCGCCTCAAGGCGGGCACGGCGCAGAAGCTCGTCCTGAACATGCTCTCGACGATCACGATGATCCGGCTCGGCAAGACGTACGGGAATCTCATGGTCGACGTACGCGCGTCGAACGAGAAGCTGCGCGCCCGCTCCCGCCGGATCGTCTCCCTCGCCACCGGCGCCTCCGACCAGGAGATCGAGGCGGCGCTCACCGCCACCGACGGCGAGGTGAAGAACGCCATCCTCACCATCCTCGGCGGCGTCGACGGCCCCACCGCCGCCACGCTCCTGGCCGATTCCCGGGGCCACCTCCGCGCCGCCCTCGCGGCCGTCCGAACCACCTGACGCACCACTCCCCGCACAGCAAGGCACCACGCACATGGCTACTGAAGACAAGAACCGCGCCACTGCCGCCGCGATCCTGCCGCTCGTCGGTGGCGCTGCGAACGTCAGCTCGATCGCCCACTGCATGACCCGGCTCCGGCTGGGCCTGCACGACCGCACCCTCGTCGACGACGAGGCCCTCAAGGCGGTCCCCGCCGTGATGGGCGTGGTCGAGGACGACACCTACCAGATCGTCCTCGGCCCGGGCACCGTCGCCCGGGTCACCCCCGAGTTCGAGCAGCTGGTCGAGGAGGGCAGGGCGTCGGCGTCCGAGACCCCCGGGCCCGTCCACACGGCCGAGGAGCTCGCCGACAAGGGCGCGGCCCTCAAGGCGCAGCAGAAGACGAAGAACTCCACCCCGTTCAAGCTGTTCCTGCGCAAGATCGCGAACATCTTCGTCCCGCTGATCCCCGCCCTGATCGGCTGCGGCATCATCGCCGGTCTCAACGGCCTGCTGGTCAACCTCGGCTGGCTGACCTCGGTCACCCCCGCCCTCGCGGCGATGGCCTCCGGCTTCATGGCCCTGATCGCGGTCTTCGTCGGCTACAACACGGCGAAGGAGTTCGGCGGTACGCCGATCCTCGGCGGCGCCGTCGCGGCGATCATCGTCTTCCCCGGCGTCGCGAACATCGACGCCTTCGGCCAGACCCTCTCCCCCGGCCAGGGCGGCGTCCTCGGTGCCCTGGGTGCGGCGGTCCTCGCGGTGTACGTCGAGAAGTGGTGCCGCCGCTGGGTGCCCGAGGCGCTGGACGTCCTCGTCACCCCGACGCTCACGGTTCTGATCTCCGGCCTCGTCACGATCTTCGGCCTGATGTACGTGGCCGGTGAGGTCTCCTCCGCCATCGGTACGTTCGCCGACTGGCTGCTCTCCACGGGCGGCGCGGGCGCGGGCTTCCTGCTCGGCGGCTTCTTCCTGCCCCTGGTGATGCTCGGCCTGCACCAGGCGCTGATCCCGATCCACACGACGCTGATCGAGCAGCAGGGCTTCACGGTCCTGCTCCCCATCCTCGCCATGGCCGGAGCCGGCCAGGTCGGCGCGGCGGCCGCGGTCTACCTCCGCCTTCCCCGTAACGAGTCGATCCGCAAGACCATCAGGTCCGCCATGCCCGCAGGCCTTCTGGGCGTCGGCGAACCCCTGATCTACGGCGTCTCGCTCCCGCTGGGCCGCCCGTTCATCACGGCCTGCGTGGGCGGCGCGTTCGGCGGCGGCTTCGTGGGGCTGTTCAACCAGCTCGGCGACTCGGTCGGCTCGACCGCCATCGGCCCGTCCGGCTGGGCCCTGTTCCCGCTCCTCGACGGCAACCACGGCCTCGGCTCCACGATCGCGATCTACGCGGGCGGCCTGCTCGTCGGCTACGTCGCGGGCTTCGTCGCCACGTACTTCTTCGGCTTCGGCAAGGCGCTGCTGACAGAGTTCAACGTCTCCCAGGAACCGGCCCCCTCCACGGTCGCGGCCACCGGCCCGGCCGCCGCGTCCGGCGGCACCCCGGCGAAGGAGCCCGCGGGCGTCTGACCGACGGCGGTTCCAGGCGGCGGTATCCGCGCACGCGTCGTGCGGGGGCGCCGCCGCCGGCCGTGCGCTGCGGCCGCGCACAGTCACGAGAGGGCCACGAGAAGGTCGCGAGAACGTCGCGAACTTTTCCTCGCGAACACGTGTGTGTAGGAAATGGATTGCCGGGCACCAGATGCCTCGGAGGTTGATAACAATGGTTCCCCTGCTTCTCGTTCTTCTGCTCGCTCTGATCCTTTTCGGTGCCGGTTTCGCACTCAAGGCACTGTGGTGGATCGCGGTGATCGTACTCGTGGTCTGGCTCATCGGATTCTTTGTCCGTCCGGCAGCCGGCGGCGGCAAGCGCGGCCGGTGGTACCGCTGGTAGACGACATCGACCAGCGATGAACGCGGGCGGCTCAGCACCTTCGGGTGCTGAGCCGCCCGCGTTTTTCGCTGTGTTTCACCGAATTCACCATGTGCGGACCGGAAACATGTGTGGACCGGAAAAGCGCGGGCAGCCGATAAGTGAGCGGCGGATATCCCGTCACAAGGGGATTCGCCGCGCCGAATGAACCGTCTAGGAAGGAGCCGATTATGAGCAACAACCTGTGGGGCTACCAGACCACGAGCGGCCACACCGCGGGCGCCGACCTGACCGGATTCTCGGTCGAGGCGACGGACGGAAGCATCGGCAAGGTCGACAAGCACTCCGACGAGGTGGGCTCGGCCTACATCGTCGTCGACACCGGTGTCTGGATCTTCGGCAAGAGCGTCCTGCTTCCGGCAGGGACGGTCAAGGGGATCGACACCGAGCACAAGACGATCTTCGTCGACCTGACCAAGGACCAGATCAAGGACTCCCCGGAGTTCGACAAGCACAAGCATGCGGGTGACCCGGGCTACCACGCCCAGGTCGGCACCTACTACGACAGCTACCGCATCTAGTACCTGACGCGCCGTGCGCAGAGGCGGGGCCGGCTCCACAGGGAGCCGGCCCCGCTGTCAGCTGTGCCGAGAACCAGGTCCGTGCTCCGGCACGGCCGTCTTCGGCCAATTCACAACGGCCCCGTTGGCTCCACCGGTGGCCCATGGGATGGTTACCCCTCTTGCAGTGGCGGGGGGGCGCTCATGAGCGAGAACAACAGCGGTGGGCCGATGCGTTGGGACGAGCACGCGCGCGGTGGCGCGGGCGGCTGGGTGCGGGCCTCCGACGGCCGGACCGGACCGCCGGACGAGCCGGCCCCGGACCCTGACCCGGACAGCGGCCGTCGGACCGTACCGAAGAAGTACGTCCTGCTGGCGGTGGGCGGCGGCCTGGCGGTCGCCGCCGTGGTCCTCGTCGTCGCCCACACGGTCCGCCCTTCCGCCCCCGATGCGGCCCACAGCGCCGGCCCCTCGTCCTCCAGCTCGCCCTCGGTGGCTCTCTCCGGCTCCACGGAGACGGACCCCCAGCCCTCCGGCCCGCCCACCGCGTCGGCCGAGGAACAGGCCACGGCGGTGGACGAACTCCTGGAGCGCAGCGAGTCGGACCGTCAGCAGGTCATCGACGCCGTCAACGCCGTGGAGGCCTGCGCTTCGGACGGGACCGTCGCCGCCGCGGGACAGGCCCTGAACGAGGCCGCCGTACGCCGCGAGGGCCTGATCACCGATCTCGCCGCACTCGACGTGGGCGAGCTCGCGTCCGGTTCGCTCGCGGCGGGCAGCCTCCGTACGGGATGGCAGCACTCGGCGGACGCCGACCGGGCGTTCGCGGACTGGGCCGACGACGCGCAGGGCTGCTCCCCCGGCGCGGTCCCCCGCACCTCCTCCTACCGGCGAGGCGTGCGGAGCAGTGAGCTCGCCACCGGTGCCAAAGAGGAGTTCCTCGCGCACTGGACGCCGATCGCCGCGAGCTACGGGCTCCCGGAACGCGACACGGCCGAGCTCTGACACCGCGTCGCCCCACCCCCGCACCGCCACCTCTGTACTCCGTCCCGACGGAAAGCCGGCTCCCATGACCGATCCCCAGAGCCCACCGCTCCCACCCGACCCGCTCCCGGTCCCTCCTCCGTCCGGCCCCGGCAGCACCCTGTGGCAGCTGGTCCGCTCCCAGGCCGGGAACCGGCCCGGGGGCGCCACGGACTACCTGCGCGGCGCCGCCCACCTGGACCGGCAGTTCCGCGACGCCGTGATCCAGGAACTCGCCGAGAACCCGCACCGCATCCCGCCGCCCTCGTACGGGGTGGATCTGGCAGCGGTCCTCAAGGAGTGCTTCGTCGCGCGCAGAGAAGTGGCGACGCGTGCGGCGTTCCTGCTCGGCCTGCCCCTGCTGATGCTTCCCGTCAGTGCCGCCGGGGCACTCGTCCCTCTCCTGCTGGTCCTGTTCGTCCACTTGGCGCGAGTTCTGGGCCGCAGGCTGAAGGACGCGCTACGAGGGCGCGCCCGGCCGGGCGACGACCCGAGGTCCCGCTCGGGCCAGGGCCTCATCACCGTCCTGTTGCTCCTCGCCTTCCTCTGGGTCCTGTGGCGCACGGTGGGCCTGGCCGAGCAGGCCTTCTACGTCCTGGTCAGCGGCTTCGCCGGGGAGGGCAGCCATCTCCTCGCCGCCGTGCTGGTCCTCGCGGGATGGACCGCTGTCGCCGCCGTGTACAAGCACCGCGAGGTGCACCGCCTCTACTCCCTCGCCGTCGGCCGGAGCACGGAACACCCCGACCCTCCCGTCGTCGCTCCCAGGCTCGCCGAGATCCGCGCACAGCAGGCGGACCCCGACGTCGTCTACAGCGACTACGCGCCGTTCGTCGGCGCAGGGATCGAGCTGGACCACTGGTCCTTCGCCATCGAGCTGGTGCCGGACACGGAGGACGAGGACAGTGACGCCGCCGGCCGCCGGGCGGCCTTCACCGTGCCCCAGGTGCACGCACGGATACGCCGCGACCTCCTCCGGTTCGGCGAGGGGGAGTCCTACCCCGGCGACCGGCTGCGCGGGCTCCATGTGGAGGACTACGTCATGAAGAGCGGCAAACGGCTGGGCCCTTCGACGGACTGGAGCGGTACGGGCCCCGGCACCCCGTTCCAGGCCATGGCCCCCGCCGCCCGGGACGAGGCCGCCCGGATGCTCCGTACCCCGCACGGGCAGGCCCCCGGGACGTGGTGGGCCGACAGCCTCGACCTGTTCGCCGAGGAGCGGTTACGCCACTACCTGGCTGTGCGCGTCGGCAGCTGGGGCGACGAAGTGGTGCTCACCGTGTTCAGCCGCGTACAGATGCAGGGGGGTCTGCTGTTCCTCGAGTCCCGGGCCTCCCTGCTCCCGCCGATCGCCCGCGCCTACCACCTCATCGACGACATACTGCCCCCGAGGGACACCAAGGACTGGACCGACCTGATCGGCGGGGCGTTCGCGTCCGTGTTCTCCCTGGTCGCCGACGGCCCGGGCGACCTCACGGCCCCCTCCCGCACGAAGACCCGCACCGCACGCTCCAGGTTCTGGTACGCCCGCATGTGCGCCACCGACCGCCCGGTCGACCACGGCCCCGCCTACTCGGTCCGCGAGCTGGCGGCGGAGCCCCAGTTCCAGCAGCTCTTCCAGGAGATGGACGTCCACCGCTTCCTCAAGAGCATCCAGACCAGGACGGTCACCGCGGTGCGCAACAGCCTGAGGGACGCGGGCTACCGCACGAGCGAGTACGACGCCCGCACCACCGTCCTCTTCGACCGCTCCGTGCACATCAACGGCACGGTGCACGGGAATGTCCAGACGGGTGACGGCGCCCGGGCGAGCCACCAGACGGTCACCACGCCACAACCGCATGTCGGTCCGACGACCGGCGGTAACACCGGTTCGAGCTGAAGGAGTCGACGTCATGACGAACACACCGGCCGGGGAGGACCGCGGAATCCACGTGAGCGGCCACGGCACGTTCACCGGGAACGCGCAGACGGGCGACCACAGCAGGGCCGAGTACGTCAGCCATGCCCCGGCGGCCGAAGACGAGGTGTCCGACGAGGTCGTGCGGCTGCGGGAGGCCGTCGAAGCCCTCCGCGACCGCATCCGCACCCTGGACCCGGCCGAGCTGTCCGCCGCCGAGGGATCGGCCGCGGAGTCGGCGCTCGCCGAGGTGGAGGTCGCCTCGCTTCCGGCCGACGACGCCGGTCAGGGCCGCGTGCGGAACGCGATCTTCACCGTGACCGGCGCGCTGGCGTCGGTCGCCTCGCTCTCCGAGTCCATCAGGGCGCTGCGCGACGCCGCGGGGCCCTGGCTCTGAACGCCCCTGGACGCCCGTCAGACCGGGAAGTCGTCCGTAGTCAGAGCCACGTCGAATGGCTCGGGCAGCAGGAGCGGCTTCCCGAAGGGCACGGGGTCGGAACGCTTGTACGTTCCGTCCCCGTCCGGCTCCGTGAACAGGGTGGTCATCGCCCCACGCGTGTCGAACCTGTCGATCAGCAGGTACATCGGGACCCCCGCCCGCGCATAGGCGCGGTACTTCTTCGTCCTGTCCTCCCGGGCGTTCCCCTTGGAAGTGATTTCGACGATCAGCAGCGCTTCCGACGCGTCCATCGGGTCGCTGGTCTCCGGATCGGCGGCGGTGACCAGCTCTCTCGGCAACACGACAAGATCCGGGACATAAAGCTTGTCGAGAGGCGCGACGTGCACACCCAGTGTCTGGTAGATCCCCAGATCATCGGGGAGACCCCTGTAAAGCAGACGCTGCACCGTTTCGGCGATGCTGTTGTGGTGCGCATGAGGCGGCGGTACCAAGACGATCTGCCCTTCGTCGATCTCGGCGCGCCACCCCTCGGGCACGTCCAGTTCCTGCCAGGTGCGCAGCAGGTAGCCCCACGGGCGGCCCTCGGAGCCCTGATCGTTTTCGACCATCGCAGCGGTCATCGCAGGTCCCTTCTCCTGTGGCCTGGCGTGGAAGCGTAGATCGACGTTCCAGCGGCAGTACGCCGCTTCCACCAGCGTCCCACGATCGTGTGACGTGCGCAGCGAGCTCGCGGCATGTGTCCTCGCCGGAGAACCAGGCCACCGTTCACACGCATCTCATGAGGCAGACGCCGGGCAGCCGCGTATGGATGGAGAAAGGCGGAAGCAGGACCTCACGACTGGTGCCGCCCGCTCATGACGGCAGCCGTCCCTCCCAGTTGATCTCCTTCACCCGCGCGCGCAGCACGAGCCCCGGCGGAGCCGGCCGGACGGCTTCCGGCGGGCACTCCCACTCCGCGCCACCGCCCGGCGGGCGCAGCTGTACGTAAGGCCCGACCCGGCCCATCACCCGGCCCACCCGGCCGTCCCGGCCGTCCACCGCGAACGTGCCGGGCTCCGGCTTGCACGGCTCCAGTCCTTCAACTGTCATGAGCGGCCTTCGCTTCGAGCTGTGCGCTCAGCCGCAGCGCCGTCTCGATCGAGCACCGGCCGAGGTCGACGAGCGGCGTCGGCTCGTCGCCCGCGCACGACACCGGGTCGATTTGCAGCGACGGCAGCTTCACTCCGACCCCCGCCAGCCCGTCCCGCAGCCGCGCCACCGCGTCCTCCGCAGCCCGCACTCTGCCCGCTGCCTCTTTGCGCCGTTCCGTAGCCGTCATCATGATCTTCCCCATTTCCACGCTGAGTAGTGGCTATGCGTACACAGCGTGGTCAATTCGTCGCTACCGTGGAAGAGGCGCAGTTCCAACACCCGCACGTGTGCCACAGGGAGTCGCCTTGCCCGGACCCAAGAAGCTCGACCCCTCCGCCTCACCCCGGGCCCTCCTGGGCGCCGAACTCCGCCACCGGAGAGAGGGTGCGGGCCTTTCGCAGGACGACCTGGGGGCGCCGTTGTTCGTCAGCGGCTCCTTCATCGGCCAGCTGGAGGCCGGTACGCGACGGATGCAGGCGGACCAGGCGCAGAAACTGGACGAGGTGCTGGACGCGGGCGGATTCTTCACGCGGAACTGCGCGGCACTGAAGAAGTCCAAGTACCCGGACCACTTCGCGGAGGCGGCGGAAGCGGAGCAGGAAGCCACGGCCATCAGGGAGTACGCGCCCCTGCTGATCCCGAGCCTCTTGCAGACCGAGGCGTATGCGCGGGCCGTGTTCCGGGCCTATCAACCGACCGCCACCGAGGACGTCATCGACGATCTGGTGGCAGCACGCCTGGAGCGTGCGCACCTGCTCGCCGATCCAACAACCCCCCTGGTTTGGGTGGTTCTCGACGAAGCCGTACTGCGTCGTCACAAGGGTGGCAGGGCAGTGATGGCTGAGGCACTCAGGCACATCGCGGCACTGGCTCACCGACACCGTGCGATCGTGCAGGTCCTGCCGTTCTCCGCCGGTGCCCACGGGGCGCTCGCAGGCCCCCTGAAACTGATGTCGTTCCCTGGCGCACCTCCGCTCGCTTACCTACAGGGCCTGGGGACGGGGCAGTTGCAGGACGATCCGGCTACCGTCAGGCAGTACGAACTGACCTACGATCTCGTCGTGGCCAGCGCCTTGTCACCGGGAGCGTCCCTGGCCCTGATCGAATCGGTGGCGGAGGATTACGCCCATGCAGATAAACAGCTCTGACTGCGACCTCTCCACGGCAACCTGGCACAAGTCGTCGTACAGCGGAGGCAGTGGCGGCGACTGCCTGGAGATCGCCACCTGGCGCAAGTCCACCTACAGCGGCGGCGACGGCGGCGACTGCCTCGAAGTCGCCGACGGCCACCCCGACATCGTCCCCGTCCGCGACTCCAAGATGGCCGACGGCCCGGCGCTCGTGTTCCGGACAGCCGCCTGGGGCGCCTTCGTCGCCGGCCTCAAGCACGCGTAACCCCCACGCCGCCCACGACTTTCGTCGTCCGGCCTCTCGACCAACGGCTACAGCGGCGCCCTGCCGGGGGTCTCTACCGTGGGCGCGTGACTCGTGTGGATTCCATCGCCCCCGCAACCTCCGTTCCTCGGGCATCGGCGGTGAGGACGCGTCTGGCGTTCTGGTCGGCCGTGCCGGGGCGAGCCCTCCTCGCGCCCGGGATGTGGCCGCTCCGGCGCATCGTCGGCGAATCGTTCCTGAGCCTGGCGCTCATGCTGCTGGCGGTGGGCGCCGGGCTCGCGGATGACAAGACCAAGGCGCAGGCCGTCGGCATCGGGCTGGCCGCCGGGCTGCTGTCGCTCCTGCGCCGGGGCCTGCCTGCCTCCGTGCTGCTGGCGGCCGCGGCCGGCTCCGCGCCGTTCTTCGGCTTCGCGCCCCTTCTGCTCGTCGTCGCCTGGTCGGCCGGGCGGCGGATCGAGGGACTGGGCAGGGCGGGCGGTGTCTTCGGCCTCGCCTACGGTCTCTCCCTCGGACTCTCCGTCGCGCTGGAACCACACGTCTCGTTCTCGCTCCTGGCCATCGCCGGGATGTTCATGCTGGTCGTCATCCTCGTGCCGGGGCTCGCGGGGCGCTACTGGTCGCAGCGCCGGACACTGACCGACACCCTCCACGAGTACAACGCCCAGCTCCTGCGCGAGCGAGAGATGATCTTCGGGCAGGCGAGGATGCTGGAGCGTCAGCGCATCGCGCAGGACATGCACGACAGCCTCGGCCACCAACTGGCGCTGATCGCGGTGCACACCGGTGCGCTGGAGGTGGACCGTGAGCTGACCGGACAGCAGCGCGAGGCCGTCGGTGTGCTGCGTGAGGCGTCGGTGGCCGCGATGCACGAACTGCGGGACGTGGTGGGCGTACTCCGGGACGGCGCCGACTCCCCCAGGACTCAACCGGGCACCGGCACCGGCGGCGAGGACCCTGGTCCCGCGTCTCGTGGGGTGGCCGGCGTCGAGAGCCTGGCCGAGACGTCCCGGAGGGCAGGCACGCCCGTGGAGATCCGGCGTACGGGCGAGGTGCGTCCGCTCGCTCCGACCGCCGACCACGCGGCGTACCGCGTGGTCCAGGAGGGCCTGACCAACGCCCACAAGCACGCTCCGGGCGCCTCGATCACCATCGGGCTGCGGTACGAGCCGGACTCGCTGGTCGTGGAGGTCGCCAACGGCGCGGTGAAGGGGCCGGTGAGCAGCGGTGTCGCGAGCGGGGGCCAGGGGCTGACCGGTCTTGCGGAGCGGGCCCGGCTCGTCGGCGGGATGGTGCACGCGGGCCCCACGGCGGAGGGTGGATTCCGGCTCGCGGGCGTGCTGCCGTACACGTCGGCGGGTGAGGGCTTCCCGAGCTCGCCGGCCGGCGACGCGAAGCCGACGTTCGTCGCTCCACCGGACGACTTTCGGGCGCAGAACCGGGCGGGCTCCGCGGGTGACAGTGATCCGGTCATCGACTGGAACGGTCTCCCGAAGGAGTTGGCCAAGGCAGTGAACAGGACCAAGAGGGGCAACGGCATAGCCATCGGGTGCGGAGTGGTGGCTCTGGTCGCCGTCGTGCTCGTGATCGCGGTGGTCGTCGCGGGGGTCTTCCTCGTACGTGAGGCGGACAAGGCGATGATCGAGCCCGGGCAGTACGACGCCGTGAAGATCGGTCAGTCCGAGGCCTCCGTCCGCGACCGGCTGCCGGACGGGGACTCGTTCCTGAACACCGGTCCGGGTGACGGCGCACCGCCGGAGCCCGACGGTGCGCAGTGCCTCACCCTCCTCTCCACGGAGATCGGGAGCAGCTGGGACGCGGAACCGGTCTTCCGGTTCTGCTTCAGGGACGGAAAGCTGATCGAGAAGAAGTCCTTCGAGACGGCTTGAGGTCACCGTGACCGAGCGGTCAGGAGCGCGCGGAGTCCTTCCGGGCCGCGACGACGGCCGCAGGTGCGGCAACGAAGGCGAGGGCACCGCACAGGGCGGCGAGGGCCGGGTAGCTGGTCGCGGCGGCGACGATGCCGGAGGCCAGGCCGCCGACGGCACCCGCGACGGCGATGGCGACGTCCACCAGTCCCTGGACCCTGGCCCGGGTGGCCAGGGGTGTGCTGTCGGTGACGATGGCGGTGCCGGTGACCAGGCCGAAGCTCCAGCCGATGCCGAGCAGGACGAGGGCGACGGTGATCAGGGTGAAGGAGTCGCCTGGCGCGAGGGCGGCGGCCGCTCCGGCGGCGAGCAGCGTGCCGGCCGTCACCACGCTCATGGCAGTGGTGCCGAAGCGGTCGACGAGGCGGCCGGCCAGCGGTGACGGCAGATACATGGAACCCGTGTGCAGGGCGATGACCAGGCCGGACGCGGCGGTGCCGAAGCCATGGGCGTGCATGTGGATGGGGGTCATGGTCATCACGGCGACCATGACGAGCTGGCTGAGGACGAGGACCACGACGCCGATGAGCAGGCCGGGGCCCGACCGGGAGGAGGAACGCGCGGGTGCGTCTTCGTCCGAGGTCGCGGGCAGGTTGCGGGCGAGCACCAGCGGGTCCGGGCGCAGCCACACGAGAAGGGTGAGTGCGGCCAGCGTGAACGCGACCGTGGAGAGGAGGAACAGGCCGGTCAGCTCGGGCAGGTGGAGCGCGGTCGCGAGGTGCCCCGCGGGGGTGGTGAGAAGAGGTCCGGCGATGCCGCCGGCGGTGGTCGCGACGATGACGGTGGAGGTGGCGCGGGCGCGCTGGTGGGGCGCGGCGAGGTCGGCTCCGGCGTATCGGGCCTGGAGGTTGGACGTGGTGCCGGCGCCGTAGAGGAACAGGGAGACGAACAGCAGCGCGGGGCTGCCGAGCGCGGCCGCGACGACCACCCCCGCACCGCCGAGAGCGCCGGTGAGGTATCCGGCGGCCAGTCCCGGGCGACGGCCCAGTCGCTGGGAGAGGCGTCCGATGACGACGGCGGCGCCGGCGGAGCCCGCGGTGAGCAGGGCGATGGGCAGTCCGGACAGTGAGGTGTTGTGGAGCATCTGCCCGGCCAGCAGCCCGGCGACGGTGACACCGGCGGCGAGGCCGAGGCCGCTGAGGACCTGGGAGACGAGCAGAACGGTCAGGGTGCGCTTCTGCACTGCGGATATGGCGGGAGCGAGAGCGGCGGTGGGCGGGGTGCGGGTGGGTGTGGAGGGCGGGTGGGCCATGTGGTCCGTACTTTCAGGTGCTTGGAAGACCGGGCCGGCGGGGTACCACCGGGTGGGGCGGTCCGAAGGCCGTCAAGCGGCGGTCAGGTGTGCGCAGGCCCGCAGGTCCGCGGTGGTGTGCTCGGCCAGGAGAGCGGTGCGGGACGTACGGGACGGGCTGCCGGACAAGGCGAGGACGGTTGCCACGGGAGCTCCTCGGGAACTCCTGCTACATCAGGGGGCCTTGGCGGTGAGGGGCTGTCGGCCACGAACGGGCGGAGGCCCACCCGTCCCGCGTCAGTGCGGGCTGTCGGGCATGCCGTAGGCGTCGGCGATCAGCTCGGTGGAGCGCAGCCGGGCCTGGACGGAGTGGCCGACGCTGCCGATCATGAGTTCGTCGGCGCCGGAGTCCCGCTGAACCTGGTCGAGGTGGGCGGTGACCTGCTCGGGGGTGCCGTGCGGGACGTGGGTCAGCCAACTGTCGACGGCCTGGCGTTCCTGGGCGTCGTAGGTGTAGGCGTCCACTTCTTCGGGGGACGGCAGCAGGTAGGACTTGCGCTGGAACATGCGGAGCATGGCGTGCGCGAGGGTGCCGGCCTGACGGCGGGCCTCCCGCTCGTCGTCGGATGCCGCGACGGTGAAGCTGACCAGCGCGTACGGCTCGGACAAGGCCTCGGACGGAGTGAACCGTTCGCGGTACAGGCGCAGGGCGGTCACGACGTCGCGCGGGTTGAAGTGTGCGGCGAAGGCGAACGGCAGGCCGAGCCGGGCGGCGAGCTGCGCCGAGTAGCCGGATGAGCCGAGCAGCCACACGGGCAGGCGGCCGGTGGGCGGGGTGACGCCGTTGAACCGGTCCTGGGCGGGCCCGGGAACGGCGTACACGCGGTCGGCGTAGGGGTGTTCGGCGGGGAAGTCGTCGCCGAGGAAGTGCAGCAGTTCGAGGACCTGGCGGGGGAAGTCCTCGGCGCCGCCCGCGCCCCGGCGCAGGGCGTCGGCCGTGGCGTGATCGGTGCCCGGCGCGCGGCCCAGGCCCAGGTCGATGCGGCCGGGGGCGAGGGCTTCCAGCATGCCGAACTGTTCGGCGACGACCAGGGGCGGATGGTTGGGCAGCATGATGCCGCCCGCGCCGAGCCGCAGCCTGCTGGTCTCCGCGGTGAGCCGGGACAGCAGGACGGGCGGGCTGGAGGTGGAGACGCCGGGCATGGCGTGGTGCTCGTTGATCCAGTAGCGGGTGAAGCCGCGCCGGTCGGCGAGCCGGGCGAGTTCGATGCTGCCGGCCAGCGCCTCTGCCGCGGTCCGGCCGGTGCCGGTCATGGCGGAGTCCAGGACGGACAGGGCGGCGGGGGCGGAGCCGTGGCGGGTGCCACGGATCGTGTCGGCCATGGTCGTGCGGTCCTTCGGTTTCGGGATGTGCGGTGCGTGGGGGCGCCGGCCGACAGCTGCGGCGGGTCTCTGCCGGCCGGCGCCCGGCGTGTCCGGCGAACGGCCCGGCGTACCAGAGGTCAGCCGCGGACGCCGAAGTCGACGCGGTCGGCGAGGCCGGCGGCGGCAAAGGCGGCGACGAGCTCGTCGCGGCCCTCGGTGAAGTGGGCCCAGCTGTCGTAATGGACGGGGACCACGCGGCCGGCGTCGAGGATCTTCGCAGCCTCTGCGGCCTGTGCGCTGTCCAGGACGATCACCTCACCGTCGAAGACTTCCGCGAAACGGGGCGCGCCGGCGAAGAGAAGGGCCGTGTCCACCGGGGCGAAGCGTGCGGCGATGTCCTCGACCGCGTCGAGGGAGGCGTTGTCGCCACTGACGTAGACCGTGGGCAGGCCCTCGCCGGTCAGTACGAAGCCGACGACCTGGCCGGTGATCGGTTCCACCTCCTCGCGCGGGCCGGGGCCGTGTATGGCGGGCACGCCGGTCACGGTGACCGTGCCGGGCCCGCCGTCCCGGCGCTCCAGCTCGACCGACTGCCAGTCGGCGAGGCCGGTGGCCGTCTCCCCGAGACGCTCCCCGCCGCCGGGGGTGGTGAGCGTCAGCGGGACGCCGGCGAGCAGGGCACGGCCGGAGCTGTCGAGGTTGTCGGCGTGCTCGTCGTGGGAGAGCAGGACCACGTCGACGCGGCCGAGATCGGCCGGGCTGCCGTCGGCCGCCGCCGTCTTGGTCAGCACGACGGCCGGCGCCTGGTGGTCACCGGGGCCGTCGAAGGTCGGGTCGGTGAGAACGCGCAGGCCGCCGTACTCGAAGAAGGCGGTCGGGCCGCCGAAGACACGAACGGGGAACGGGGTGGTCTGCGGGGTCTGGGAAGACACGAAAGAATTTCCTCACGGATAGATTGCGTTTCAACCGTGAGTCGGACTGTACGCATGCCTCACGGATGAACGCAACCCGTACCATGAGAAGCATGGAAGAGTTCGTGCGGGAAGAAGCCGCCCTGCCGGCGTCGCCGGGCGAGGCGGAGCACCCCGCCCTGGCCCTGGTCAACAGCGCCGTCACACTGCCCGGCGGGCACACGGCCGACCTCCTGGGCACCCCGGCCCGGGCCGAGCAGTGGCTGGCGCGGCGCGGCCTCGCCCCGGCCGCCGCCGGCCTTGCGGAGGTGTGCGCGACACAACTGCGGGCGTTGCGCGAACAGGTCAGGTCGCTGCTCGCCTCCCGGGTCGCCGGGCAGCCGGCCCTGCCCGCCGCCGTCACGGCGGTCAACGACGCCATGACCCGCGTCTCCACCGCACCACTGCTGCTCTGGGACGAGAAGACCGGCCCCTACCGGGCCACGCCCCACCCCACCACCGCGATCGTCGAGCACGCCCTCGCGGCCATCGCCGCCGACGCCGCCGACCTGCTCACCTCCCCCGACGCCGCCCGCCTGACCGCCTGCGCCTCCCCTCCCTGCAACCGCTTCCTGCTCAAGCACGGCCGCCGCCAGTGGTGTTCCACCCGCTGCGGCGACCGCGCCCGCGCCGCCCGCGCCTACGCCCGCCGCACCGCGACGGAGTGACGCGTCGTCGCCGGGCGCTCCGTCCGGCGTCACGTGCGAGTACCGGCGGTCCGACGGGGCGGCACGGGCCACTGCGTACCGACCCGTCGCGTCACCCTTGCGGAAGGCGGGCGCGGTTACTTGGCGATCGGCGCGGGGTGGAGCGCTCAGCCACCGCCACATGGTGCCGGTACCGTCCGGCCGGGCGATCGGGGATGATGACCGGATGCCCGCAGGTATGAACGCTCAGGACCGCTCAGGAGAGTCGTGATCAGGGTTCTTGTGACGGACGACGAGCCGCTCATCCGGGCGGGCATCAGGATGATCCTCTCCTCGGCCGACGACATCGAGGTCGTCGCGGAGGCGGCGAACGGCCGCGATGCGGTCGAACTCGCCCGCGCCCAGCGGGTCGACGTCGCCCTGCTCGACATCCAGATGCCCGTCATGGACGGGCTGACCGCTCTGGCCGAGCTGCGCAGGACCGCTCCCCAGGTGCGGGTGCTGATACTGACGACGTTCGGGGAGCGGCACAACGTGCTGCGCGCCCTGACCGAGGGCAGCGCGGGCTTCCTGCTCAAGGACTCGGCGCCCGCTGAGCTCATGCGCGCCGTGCGGGCGGCGGCGGCCGGGGAGGCCTATCTTTCGCCGGGAGCCACCCGGCACGTCGTGGACTCGCTGGCCTCCGGCGGGACCACGCAGCGCGCGGAAGGCGCCCGTCGCCGGCTGGAGAAGCTGACCGACCGCGAACGGGACGTCCTGGCCCTCCTGGGCGAAGGCCTGTCCAACGCGGACGCCGGCCAGCGGATCCACATGAGCGAGGCCACGGTGAAGGCGTACGTGAGCCGCATCCTCGCCAAGCTGGAATGCGAGAACCGGGTGCAGGCCGCCCTGCTGGCACGGGACGCCGGCCTCGGAGTGTGAGCGCGCGGGGAGGTGTCAGACCACCTGGATCACGTGCTTCCCCCGCACACCTCCGGCCTCCAGTGCCCGGTGCGCGTCAGCGATCCCGGAGAGCGGGTGGACGGTGTCCACCACGGGCCGGATCGCACCGCTCTCCACATGGCCGGCCAGCTCCGCGAGCAGATCGTGCTGCGGATTGCCGCTGAAGAACCGGACGCGTCCCGGGCCGTGGACCGTCGAGGCGAGCAGATAGCCGAGGCTCGCGGCCATGTGGTCGAGGTCGAAGGCGATGGAGACCATGCGTCCCCCCGGCGCCAGAAGACGCCGGAAGGCACGGTGCTCGGTGCCGACGGTGTCCATGACGACGTCGAAACGGCCCAGGTCGGACGGCCCGGTGGTGGCGTAGCTGTGGGCCTCGTCGGCACCCAGGCCCCGGACGAAGCCGAGGTTCTTCGAGCCCGCGAGAGCGGTGACATGGGCTCCCAGGGCCTTGCCGAGCTGGACGGCGATGCTGCCGACTCCCCCTGCGGCGCCGCGCACGAGCAGACGCTCGCCCGCCTTCAGCCGCGCCTTGGCCCGGAGGGCGGTGATGGCCGTCGTGCCCACGGGGAGGGATGCCGCCTCGACGAGACCGATGTTCTCGGGGGCGTACGAGAGGTTCCGGGGGCGGACCGCCACGTATTCGGCGGCGCTGCCGAAGGTGCGGGGCAGGACGCCCCACACCCGGTCGCCCGGCCGCAGTCCGGTGATCGCGGGGTCCACCTCCGCCACCTCGCCGGCGAAGTCGAGCCCGGTGCGCTGAGGGAACGTGCGGCCGGTCACCAGGCGGACGCGTCCGGCCCGGCCGTGCAGCTCACCGCCGTTGACGCTCGCCGCGTGGACGCGGACCAGCACCTGGCCCTGCTGGAGTGCCGGTACCGGGACCTTGCCCACGTAGAGCACCTCGGGAGGGCCGTAGCGGTCGTAGAGCGCCGCGCGCATGTCGTTCATGTCCTCCAGGCTATGCGGGTAAACGGATGACCCCCTCCATTTACCGTAAAGTGAGAAACATGCCTGATCAGACCTCTCACAAGCCGCCCGGTGACGGCCTCCGCGCCGACGCCCGGGAGAACCGGGCCAAGATCCTCCGGGCGGCACGCGAGGCGTTCGCCGCGCAGGGCGTCGACGTCCCCGTCGCGGCGGTCGCCCGGCGGGCCGGGGTCGGGGTCGCCACCCTGTACCGACGGTTCCCCACCCGCGCGTCGCTCGTGACGGAGGCGTTCGCGGAGGAGCTCAGCCACTGCGTGTCCGTGCTCGACGACGGGCTGGCGGATCCGGATCCCTGGCGCGGGTTCTGGACCGTGATCGAGAAGGTCTGCCTGTTGCAGGCGGCGGACCGGGGGTTCACGCAGGCGTTCCTCAAGGAATTCCCCGACCAGACGGACTTCACGCTCGAACGCACCCGCGCCGAGGAGCGCCTGGCCCTGCTGGTCCAGCGCGCCAAGGAAGCGGGTGGATTGCGCCAGGACTTCGAACCGGGCGACATCACCCTGCTGCTGCTCGCCAACGGCGGAGTCACGGTCGGCTCGGGCGAGGAGGCCGCCACCGCGTCCCGGCGCCTGGTCGCCTATCTGCTCCAGTCCTTCCGTGCGGAGGCAACCGCCCCGTTGCCGCCTCCCGCACCTCTGGGACTCGACCGGATCCCCGCCTAGGCGAACGCCGGACATCCCCACCCCGCTGCGACGCAGACCACATTTCTCCGTGTCACGGATCGGGCGGTCGTGCAGCTCACCCGGCCGACAACAGCCCCAGGGCAATCTGCCTGACAGGCCCGGGCAGGGACAAGGAAACGGTCCGCCAGGCCCTGCGGCCGGTCGTGGGCGCGTCGAGGGTGGCGACCTGGTTCGCGGCGATCGCGACGGTCCCGTACCAGGGCGTCGAACCGGCCGACATGGCCGCCGAGATGGTCGAGATCAACGGCGGGCCGGGCATGGTCTTCAGCGCGCCGGACCGCGTGATCGCCACGCTCACCTTCGACTTCGACGCCGAGGGGCGCATCTCCGCCATCCACAACGTCGCCAACCCCGACAAACTGCGGGCTGTCGGCACGGGAACGCCCTACCCGATCCGGACGCGCTGATCCCTACGGCCCGGTCGCCGGGCCGTAGGGCTCCCGACCGGCTACGGACGCTGGATCTTCCAATCTGCCACGTCCTCCGCACGGTTGGAGTAGGCGTTGGTGCAGACGTCGTACTTGCCGCCCGACGGACCGCCGCCGTTCGTCTCCAGGAAGCCGCCGTTGTCGGCGTAGAGGTTCCACAGCTGGATGACGTCGCCGGGGCGGATGCTGCCGTCGGCGGGCGTGGACCTGCGCGCGGTGATGCGCCAGCGGCCGGTACCGGACGCGCGGTCCTGGTCCTTCGACGTGGAGACGTTGTACTTGGCGCCCGCGTTGCGCTGGTCCGCCGAGGCGTGGCCGTTGGTGTCGAGGTAACCGCCGTCCCCGCCGTAGAGGTTGCGCAGCTGGATCACGTCACCGCTGACGACCGGGGTCCCGGCGGCCTTGCCGGTCGGGGAGAGTACCTCCCACGTACCGGTCCCCTCCCCTCGCGTGGGGGAGTCGGCGGTCGAGACGGCGTACTTGCCGCCGGAGTCGCTGCTGTGGCCGTTGGTGTCCAGGTAACCGCCGGCCCAGCTGTTGTAGCCGTTCTGCAGGTGGATCTTGTCGCCGTACTTCAGCTCGTTCGCCATGGTCGCTCCCACTCGGATCGGTCGACGGCATGCGACTGCCCCTGTTCCCGATACCTGCTGGTCAGGGCGCCGTCAACGGTCATCCTGGCGATCTCGTGCCGCGCCACGCCCGACCGCGCGACGGAGATCATCCGATCGGGTACGCAGGCACCGCGAGTTGACTCCCGGGGCTCAAGCCGCGGACTCCGAGCGCTCTTTCCAGGGAATGGTTGGCGGGTCTCTTCCCACCCACCCACCCTCCCCACCTGCCGAGTTGACCGTTTGTGACCGAGTTGCGACGGACCGTCGCGACGCTCTAGCGTGCGGACACAAGCGACCCCCGTCGGTGCGGGAACACCTGACAGGGGTCTGACCAACGAGATCGACGAGTGAAGGAAAACGATCTGATGGCTGTCGACCAGCTTAGTGCCGCCCCCTCCTCCGTCCACGTGCTCCCGCACCCGATGGCGAACCCCGGTTACGGCAAGCGTTCCGCTCCGGACCAGCGCCCGCGCGGTGAACGCGACTTCTCGCACCTGCCGCCCCGTGAGGCCGCCGTGGCCGCGTACATCGACCGGCTTCCGGACGGCTCCGACATCTCCGTGAAGACGCTGGCCAAGTGGCTCCCGTACGGCCAGTGCGCCCTGCGGACCGCGCTCAACAGGCTCCAGGCCGCCGGTCATCTGCGCCGGGGCAGTGAGTGCGTCGCCACCGACGAGGCCCTGCTCTGGGTGACCCGGACGTTCTTCTCCCGCACCGCGCGCGACGACGACTGGTGGGCCGCGTTCATCCGGGGCGACGTCCCGGAAGAGGCGCGGCGCCGGCCCACCCGCTCACGTGCCTTCGTCCTGCTGGCAGCCCTCGGGCGCACCGCGCCCGCGCTGAGCCTCTCGGCGGCGGAGTGCGCGAGCCTGGAACCGCAGGTCGGCGAGTGGTTCGACCGGGGCGCCACGGAGGCGGAGCTGCTCCGGGCACTGACCGACGGGCTTCCCGTACCGGTCCACCACGCGGCCTCGCTGATCCGCAGGCGGCTGACCGACAAGCTGCCCCCGCACCGGCCGGCTCCGGAACGGCGGACGGGACTGCTCACCCTGGAATGCGGCGAGTGCCGCGCACCGGGCAGTCCCGAGGCGCTGCGCGGCGGGCTCTGCGCGCCGTGCAGGGGCGAGGCGGTGAACGCGCGCCCGTGCCCACCGGGAGCCGTGCCCACCGAGGACGTACGGCAGCGGGTGGCGGTGGTCCGTGCCGGACTCGTCCCCCGGTCGGAGCGGACCGAACGCGCCCGGGGCGTGCGACGGTCCCGGCGCTGAGCCCCGCACCGGTACCGCGTACGGCGGGGGCCCGGGCACGGCGTCCCGCGAAGGACGGCCACACCCGGGCCCGCAGGAGTCGTACGCGCGAATCAGCCCGAGGTGCAGGCCCGGCCGTTCAGCTTGAACGCCCCCGGGTCCGGCGCCGGGGCCGGGGCCGAGCTGTTGAAGCCGAAGTCGACCGCCGCACCCGGCGCCAGGGCCCGGTTCCACGACAGCGGCCTGGCGCTGACCGTGCGGCCGTGCTGGGTGAACTCGGCGCTCCATGTGTGGCTCAGCCGCTGCTCACCGGGCATCAGCCAGGTCAGCGACCACGGCGAGACCGGCTCCGAGCCGGTGTTCTCCACGCGGACCGTGACCGTCGAGCCACTGTTCCACGGGTGTGAGGAGTACGTGACCTCGCACGTGCGGGCCGGTGCGGCCTGCCCACCCTCGCCCGCGTCGTCCAGGTAGGAGGCGATGAAGGCCAGCGGGGCGTTCCAGTTGATGGTGATCTCGTTGGTCGCCCAGGAGCCGATGTCGTCGATGTAGCACATGGCCGGGGCACAGCCGGTCAGCTTCTCCGCCGCCACCGGGTCGCCGGAGGCGATCGCGGTGAGGTTGGGACCGCCCGCGATCGAACCGGGCGCGGGGTGCGGCAGGGTGGAGTCGTTCTGGTGCGCCCAGAAACGGTGGTGCTGGTTCCGGGAGTCCCGCTCGCCGTAGCCGGTGACGTACGACTGGTTGAGGGGGTTGCGGCCGAGCAGGTAGTCGGCGCCGCGCAGCACGGCGTCCTGGTAGGCGGCCTCACCGGTCAGGTCGTGGGCCGTGGCCAGGACCACCATGTTGTTGAGCACCTGGCTGTTGGAACCCCAGACGTAGTCCTCACCGTTCGGCGCGTACGGCAGCCCGTACGCCTGCTCACGGGACTGCGCGGCGTAGCGGTCGGCGCCCGTGGTCACCACGGCGCGCACCCCGGTCAGCTGGGCGGCGGTCAGGGCGTTGGGGACGGTGGCCAGGGTGAGCACCCCGAGGCCGGCGGTCGATCCCCAGGAGATGCCGCCGCCCGCCGGGAAGACCTTGTCCGCGTCACCGTGCAGGGCGGAGGAGAGCACCGCCTGGCGGTAGGTGTCCTTGCCCGTCGTGGTGAACAGCTCGGCGGCGGCCCAGTAGAACTCGTCCAAGACGTCGCTGTCGCTGTACGCGCCGCCGCCGGTGCCGTCGTTCGGGTCGGCGAGCACGTCCGGGTGCTGCTTCGCCGCGCCCCACGCGGTCTCGGCGGCCCGCAGGCAGCGGTCCGCGAACGCCTTGTCGAAGGGGGCGTAGAGCCGGGCGCACTGGGCGGCCGAGGCGGCGAGGTTGAGCGTGGCGGCCGTCGACGGCGGGTGCAGCTCACGCTGCTGGGGGTCGAGGTGCGGCTTCATCGGCAGCCCGGTCCACGCGGCGTCGTGCATCTTGTGGTGCGCCATCCCCGCCAGCGGCTTCCCGGCCGGGACCTGCATCTTGATCAGGAAGTCCATCTCCCAGCGCGCCTCGTCCAGGATGTCCGGCACCCCGTTGTCGCGCTCGGGCACCCGCAGCTCACCGTCGCCGAGCTCTGCCGACTCGGCGTTCGGGGCGGTCAGGGTGCGCTCGTAGGTGGACATCAGCTGCGCCACCGAGATACCGCCGTTGACCACGTACTTGCCGTGGTCGCCCGCGTCGTACCAGCCGCCCGACACGTCCAGCCGGTAGTCGCAGACCCCTGGCTGGCAGGGGACGTCCGTGTCGCCCTTGTTGGGCGCGACACCGATGTGGCCGGCCGGGCGCGCGTACTCCTCACCGACGAGGTCCGCGTCGATCGGGGTGCCGCTGCGGTTGTGGTAGAAGTACGCCAGCGCGTCGGAGCGCAGCCCGTCGTACAGGTCGCCGCGGACCGAGAACGGCTCGCTCACCTCACCGTCGACCTCGACGGTGTACCCGTCGCCCGCCGTGGTGAGGGCGCCGAAGTCGAAGGTGTGGACACGCTGCAGCGAGCTGGGATCCTCGCCCTGCGGAACCGTCTTCCCGGTGGCGGCCGTCGTCCCGTCCTCGGCCTTCACCGTCCATGTCAGCGGCGCGTCGGCATCGGTGACGACCGTGCCGTTCTTGGGTCCGCGGGGCAGGTAGCCGACCTGGTTCACGCGGACGGGCGACCCGGTGTCCGGTACGTACACGGGCGGTTCGGCCCCGCCGCGAAGCGACACGTCGTCCAGGCAGAAGGTCGTCGCCCGCTCACCGCCGCCGATCTGCAGCTGCACCGACGCGGCCGGCAGGTCCACCGAGGCCGTGAACGTACGGGTCACCCGTGTGGCCTCCGTACCCACCGGGTCGGCGGTGGCGAGCGCCGTCGTGTACGGCTCGACCGCCTCCTGGACCCGGGTCTGGACGGTCAGGGGCACGGTCGAACTGGCCGTGTAGGACAGCTCGTAGCTCTCGCCCGCGGCGATCGGGACGTCGTTCTGGCCCACGATGACGTCCCAGGCGTTGGACGTGCCGGCGGGCACCTCGGCGCACAGCCGGCCGTCCGAGACGGCCGCCGGCGCGTTCGCCGTCCACCACCAGGGGGCGGTACCGGCGGCGAAGTCGCCGTTGACCACCTGCTCGGGGCCGGGCTCGGCGTCCTCGGCCATGGCCGTGCCGGGCGCCGCCAGCGCCGCCGCGAACAGTAAGGCGGCGGCTGACATCCCGAACACGCGCCGCCCGTACCGGGGGCGGACACGCACGGGCCGTGCGGAGAGTGGTGAGGCATTCACCGGGAAGGCCTTTCGTCGACAGATGCGGTGGGGAGCGGGGCGCCCCGTGATGGGAGCGCTCCCATTCGCATTGTGGAGGTGGATCGCGCGTTCCGCCAGGGTCATGACAGAGAATCAGGGGTTGTCCGGAGGATCGCCCCCGGCCCTGTCCGGGGGATCGCGGCCGACTCTGTCCGGAGGATCGCTCCCGGCGCCGCCCACTCCTCCGGCAATTGGTTGGAAGCGCTCTCAGCCCTGTGACGGACCCCGGCATTACGCTGTAGTCGACCAGGCGGCACCCTGTCCGCCCGTGCCGCCGCCCAGCAACGAGGAGCGCCCGCCTTGCCAGAGCAGCACCCCGGGTCCCGGCCCACCCTGGAAGCTGTCGCGGCGCTGGCGGGCGTGTCGCGTGCCACGGCGTCCCGGGTCGTCAACGGGGGTGACGGAGTCCGCAAACCGCTGGTGGACAAGGTGCGCAAGGCGGTCGAGGAGCTCCAGTACATCCCCAATCACGCCGCCCGGACGCTGGTCACCCGGCGGACCGGGGCGGTGGCCGTGGTCATCGCCGAGCCGGAGATCCGGATCTTCTCCGACCCGTTCTTCTCCCAGCAGCTCCGGGGCATCAGCAAGGAGCTGGCCGCCCACGACACCCAGCTGGTGCTGCTGATCGTGGAGGGTCCCGCGGACTTCGACAGGATCGCGCGCTACCTGTCCGGCGGCCATGTCGACGGGGCCCTCGCCTTCTCCCTGCACACCGACGACCCGCTGCCCGCGATCACCCGGCGGGCCGGGGTGCCGACGGTCTACGGAGGCCGGCCGAGCTGGACCGCGGGCCCCGGTGAAGAGGCCGTGCAGTACGTGGACGCCGACAACCGGGGCGGGGCGCGGGCAGCCGTTCAGTACCTGCGGAGCCTCGGGCGGGAGCGGATCGCGTACATCGGGGGGCCGCCCGACCAGACCTCGGCCATGGACCGCCTCGACGGTTACCGGGACATCCTGCCGGAGACGGACCCGACGCTCGTCGCCGAGGGCGCGTTCACCGTGGAGAGCGGGGCACGGGCGATGGCGCAGCTGCTGGAGCGGCGGCCCGACCTGGACGCGGTGTTCGCGGCCAGCGACCTGATGGCCTCGGGCGCCCTGCGGATCCTGCGCGAGCGCGGGATCACGGTGCCCGAGCAGGTCGCCCTGGTCGGATTCGACGACATGGACTCGGTGGCCGAGACCACCGACCCGCCCCTGACCACCGTCCGGCAGGACATCGAGGGCCAGGGCCGGCTGATGGCCCGGCTGCTGCTCAGCGGCCTGGACAGGGCCCGCACGGGGGCAGGCCGCCCGGACTCCGTGATCACCCCGACCACGCTCGTGCGGCGGGCCTCGGCCTGAGAGAGGCCGGGACCCGCCGCACACCAAAATGCCTAGACGAACGGGATCTTCACGACCGCCGCGTCCGTGCCGGTCTGCACCTGGGACGTGCCGTTGCCCAGCGCGTTCCAGATCTCCAGGCGGACCGTTCCGCCCTTGAGGTTGCCCAGGCTCCCGGTCACCGACCTGGTGCCCACGGCCTGGGTGTACTCCTCCCACCCCGTGACCGGGTCGGTCGCGAAGTAGCGGAAGGTCTCGGCCCGGTCGAAGGAGCCGTCGCCGGTGAGGTCGTAACTCACCCTGACCTGCGGCGCGAGACCCACCTTCGTACCCGCGTCGACCCGCAGGCGGAAGGCGGTGGACGCACCCGAAGCGAGTGTTCCGTCCACCTTCTTGATCTCGTAGACCGTCGGCCTGTACGGCGTGCCGTCCCGGTTGACACCGTCGGCCGAGGCCAGCGTGTCGGCTCCCGCCGTGCCGTCCGTGGCCGTGGTGAGGGTTCCGCCGGACTTCAGCCGGAAGGTGTTGCCGGTGGACGGGCCCGGCTCCTCGGGATCCGGGTCGGGGTCTCCGCCGCCGGTACCCGTGCCGGTGGCCGTGGAACGGGCCGGCACCGAGAGGGTCGCGCCGTCGGAGAAGGTGACGGTGCGGGCGGTGGAACCGTGGTTGTGGGCGCTGTACGTACGGACGCCGTTCCTGGTGAAGACCGCCGACGTCGGGATGTTCCCGCTGACGGTCAGGTCGGGCGCGCCCACGCTGTCGAGCGTGCTGATCCAGTGGTACGTGTGCGCCTTGGACTCACCCTGCTCCGGGGTGTAGCCCGCGTTGCCCGCGTCCCACTTAGCCTTGGCCGCTGCCGGATCGGCCAGTGACTCGAACTCCCACAGGAGGTCGCGCCACTCGACGGCCGGCCCGCCGTTCTCCCGCTCCATCTCGGCGATGTTCCGCTTGATGGCGGCCTTCTCGCGGGCCAGGTGCAGCGAACCGCCGGTGACGGGGAGGACATTGATGCCGTGGATCTCCTCCGGGTTCGCGGTCCACCAGGTGGAGTACGCGCCGCCGCTGCCCCACACCATGCCGACCGTGTCGTGCCCGAAGGAGCCCGGGAAGACCTGCTGGTCGGCGTCGAACCAGTACTGCGTGATCGCTTCCGACTCGGTGGTCAGCAGGTAGCTGCCGAGGTCACGCAGCCCGGTGTCGCCCGTGGCCGCTCCCCACAGGACGAGTCCCGCACTGAGGTTGATGGACTCCGACGAGGACTCCTGGTTGTTGCCCGCCGCGAAGCCCTGGTGGCCGGAGGCCCAGCTGTGGCCCGCGTAGACGTCGAAGCCGCGCAGGAACGGGTACGCGGCGTCCGTGCGACTGGGGTTGGCGGCGTCCCGCACCAGCGTCTTGACCATGGTGCCCCAGGCGGAGTCGGCGGCCCACGCCTGGTCGTACTGGGCGACGATCGCCGCCGCGTACACGTAGTAGCTGTAGTGGAAGTGGTGGTCGTTCAGCTCGGTGTCGCTGCCGTAGGAGGCCGGGTAGCCGGTGAGCGTCTTCCAGCTCTTGTCGTAGCTGAACTCACTGGCTCCGCCCGCCGTGAACCACTCCTGCAGGCGGCCCTTCATCAGGCCGAGCAGCTTGTCCCTGATGCCGGTCTGGCCGATCTGGTCGGCGACGGGCACCAGCTGGGCGAGGCGGCCGAGCGCCTTGCCGGTCCAGTACGTGTCACTGGCCCCGGAGAACGGGTCGGAGGCGTTCGCCACCTCGTTCAGATAGCCCGTCAGCCGCGCCTTGTCGACCCCGCTCGACGCGGGCAGGGCGGGCAGCACGCCCTGGTTCTTCTGGCTCGTGGTGAAGGACGCGGACTCCCGCACCTTCATGGTGCCGCGCGGGGAGACGTACGTGTACGGCGTGAGCGCGTCCGTGGTGTGCAGCCACTGGTGGCGGTAGAGCGCCTGGAGCGTGCCGCGTTCGGTGCCCTCCTTCGCCTCCGTGGTCAGGCTGTACGTCGCCTTGACCGCGCCGCCGGTGGACTCCCAGGCCACCTTGGATCCGGTGACGAAGCTGAAGGCGTACTTCCGGTAGGTCGCGAGCGCGTCCGTGGACGGCAGCACGGCGAGCGAGAAGTAGTCCTTGCCGCCGAGGCCCGCGGTGATCGTGGAGCCGGAGACGGCCCAGTCGCTGCCGGTCGGGGCGAAGAGGGCGTAGTGGTGGCCGGCGACGGTGACGCCGAGGACGTTGCCGTTGTCCGCGAAGACGGTGGGGGTGCCGGCCGTGGTGATGCGGGCGTCACCGCCGGAGCCCTTGGCGTACACGAAGGGCATGCCGTGCCCGATGGTCGTGCGCAGGGTGCGGGTGCCGTCCGACCAGTAGGGGGTGACCGTCCAGTCGGACCAGTCGTCGGCCTTGGTGTCCGGGGAGTTCAGACCGCTGAGGCCGACGGTGAGGTCCGCCTTGTGCGCGTACTCGTACTGGCGGCCCGCCCCGACGACGGCGGGCGTGGTCGGGTAGCCGACCTCCAGTCCGCCGGAGGTCGCCTGGTAGGTCAGCGGGTGTCCGTACATCGGGGTGGAGTACGGGTTGTCCCCGTAACGCTGGTAGGCGAGGGAGGACCACCAGTCGTTGGTCGGGACCGGCTTGTCCTTGGCCGCCGCCGTGAGCTTGGGCGTGACGGGGGCGCCGGTGTTGGTGGTGGGACCGGAGGTACCGGCGGGGCGGCTGTCGGTGTAGCTGCCGGAGCCCGCGGGGATGGTGGCGGCTGCCGCCGGGGATGCGGCAGGGCCCAGGCCCACAGCGGCCAGGGCGATGGCCAGGACCGTCGCCGCTGCTGGTCTGGAGAGGGAGGCTTGCATGGGCAGCACCTCGTCATGGGGGGTCGGAGCGTTCGAGAGCGCTCTCAAGTGCCAGGAACGTAAAACCTTTGAAACGTAAGTGTCAATAGAGCTGACACACAAGGGAGTTGGGTCTACGCAAAGTCGCCATGCGTTCGAGTCTTGACGGAGAGAGGGCGACGGAGACCGAATCGGCCGCAGATTTCGAGAGCGCTCTCAACGAGCTGCCCCGCTGCCCGGCCGTGCGGCCCCTGGGGCCGGCCGCCACGCCCGCCCCCGGAACCCGGGTTACGGCTGGTCCGCCTGCTCGCTGGTCGGACGCGCGCCGACGACGGTCCACGCGGCTCGATGGCCGACCGGCCGGAGCCTTCGCCCCGCCCCGGGCGGCCCAGCGCTCGGGAGGCCGGAAGGCCGGAAGGCCGGCCGGAAGGCCGGGAGGCCGGGAGGCCGGAAGGCCGGTGAACGGCGACGGCGAGCGGTGCGGCGAGGCCGCTCCCGCGCGTGCCGGCCGCGCCTCGGCCCCGTACGGGAGAACGACGCCGGCCCCCGGGAAGAGTCCCGGGGGCCGGCGTCGTACGGATACTGCGGGTACTGCCTGGAGCTGCTGATCCGAGGATCAGAAGTCCATGTCACCGCCCGGCATGCCGCCCGGAGCGGCCGCAGAGGCCTTCTCCGGCTTGTCGGCGATGACGGCCTCGGTGGTGAGGAAGAGCGCGGCGATGGAGGCGGCGTTCTGCAGAGCGGAGCGCGTGACCTTCGCCGGGTCGATGATGCCCTCGGCGATCATGTCGACGTACTCGCCGGTCGCGGCGTTGAGGCCGTGACCGATCGGCAGGTTGCGCACCTTCTCGACGATGACGCCACCCTCGAGACCACCGTTGACGGCGATCTGCTTGAGCGGGGCCTCCAGGGCGAGCTTCACGGCGTTGGCGCCCGTGGCCTCGTCACCGGTCAGGTCGAGCTTCTCGAAGACGGCCGAGGCCTGGAGCAGAGCCACGCCACCACCGGCGACGATGCCCTCCTCGACGGCGGCCTTGGCGTTGCGCACCGCGTCCTCGATGCGGTGCTTGCGCTCCTTGAGCTCCACCTCGGTGGCGGCGCCGGCCTTGATGACGGCCACGCCGCCGGCCAGCTTCGCGAGGCGCTCCTGGAGCTTCTCGCGGTCGTAGTCCGAGTCGGAGTTCTCGATCTCGGCACGGATCTGCTTGACGCGACCCTGAACCTGGTCGCTGTCGCCGCCACCGTCGACGATGGTCGTCTCGTCCTTGGTGATGACGACCTTGCGCGCGGTGCCGAGCAGGTCGACGCCGGCGTTCTCCAGCTTGAGGCCGACCTCCTCGGAGATGACGGTGCCACCGGTGAGGATGGCGATGTCGCCGAGCATGGCCTTGCGGCGGTCACCGAAGCCCGGAGCCTTGACGGCGACGGACTTGAAGGTGCCACGGATCTTGTTGACGACCAGCGTCGACAGAGCCTCGCCCTCGACGTCCTCCGCGATGATCAGCAGGGGCTTGCCCGACTGCATGACCTTCTCGAGCAGCGGAAGGAGGTCCTTCACGTTGCTGATCTTGGAGTTGACGATCAGGATGTACGGGTCGTCGAACGACGTCTCCATACGCTCCATGTCGGTGGCGAAGTACGCCGAGATGTAGCCCTTGTCGAAGCGCATACCCTCGGTGAGCTCGAGCTCCAGACCGAAGGTCTGGGACTCCTCGACGGTGATGACGCCTTCCTTGCCGACCTTGTCCATCGCCTCGGCGATCTTGGCGCCGATCTCGGTGTCGGCAGCGGAGATGGAGGCCGTCGAAGCAATCTGCTCCTTGGTCTCCACGTCCTTCGCCTGCTCCAGCAGAGCGGCGGAGACGGCCTCGACGGCCTTCTCGATGCCACGCTTCAGAGCCATCGGGTTGGCACCCGCGGCGACGTTGCGCAGGCCCTCGCGGACGAGCGCCTGAGCGAGAACGGTGGCGGTGGTCGTACCGTCGCCGGCGACGTCGTCCGTCTTCTTGGCGACCTCCTTGACCAGCTCCGCACCGATCTTCTCGTACGGGTCCTCGAGCTCGATCTCCTTGGCGATGGAAACACCATCGTTGGTGATCGTGGGCGCGCCCCACTTCTTCTCGAGGACGACGTTACGGCCCTTCGGGCCGAGGGTGACCTTGACGGCGTCGGCGAGCTGGTTCATCCCGCGCTCGAGACCGCGCCGTGCCTCCTCGTCGAACGCGATGATCTTGGCCATGTGAAGTGGTCCTCCCGGACAGGGGTGGATTTCTCCGGACCGAGAGGCGCCCGCGACGGACGGCCAGCGTGCTCGGTGGTTCCTTGCCCCACCGTGCCTGCGGGCCTCACCGGCCCGGTCCAAATTCTGTCACTCTCACCTGGAGAGTGCTAACGCCAATGATTAGCACTCGACCCCCGCGAGTGCAAGCTTCACCCCCCGGTTGTGGACAACCTCCGGGAGGGACGGGGACGCACGTGAGGCCCGCACTCCGGTGGGAGTGCGGGCCTCACGTGTGTGAGTGGTGTCGTTGGCCGACCGCGCCGAGCTCAGCCGACGGCGAGCTTGACCATGTCCGCCTGCGGCCCCTTCTGGCCCTGCGAGATCTCGAATTCAACTCGCTGACCCTCTTCGAGGGTGCGGTACCCGTCCATCTGGATCGCGCTGTAGTGGACGAAAACATCCGCACCACCGTCGACCGCGATGAAGCCGTACCCCTTCTCCGCGTTGAACCACTTGACGGTGCCCTGAGCCATGCCTAACTCCCCTATTACTGGCCCTTGCACGAGACCGCACTTCGCGGGCCCGGGTCAGAACTCACCCTCCGACAGGAGAGGGTGGCGTGCGCCGGAACGCGTCGACCGCGGCCGAATGTATCTGCCCAACTGCCCTCTGCAACAGGTCAATCGGACGAGAATTCTGGGCACACGTGACCGCACGCATAGGAGGAATTCATGGGATTCCAGGGCAAGTCGGGCCTGACAAAGGCCGCTTATGCCGCAAGGGGTTCACGTACTTTGGCTGCTTCTTGTCGCGGCCGGGCGCATTCTCATATGCGGGCGGCACGGGCAGCTGCGGGGACTTCCCCAACTGTACCGTGCTCAACCATGCAGAATGGCCCCCTCCGCTTCTCTCGCGGAGGGGGCCATTCTGTTCACGCTGTGCATTCGGGCAGCCGAGCGGGCCCGTGACCGTGCGGCGATCAGCCTCCGGCGACGGCCGGGATGATCGAGACACCGGCGCCGTCCGGGGTCTTCGCGTCCAGGCCGCCCTCGAAGCGCACGTCGTCGTCGTTGACGTACACGTTGACGAAGCGGCGCAGCTTGCCCTGGTCGTCCAGGACGCGGGCACCGATGCCCGGGTGGTTCTGCTCCAGGGACGCGATGACCTCGGAGAGGGTCGCACCCTCGGCCGGGACCTCGGCCTGACCGCCCGTGTAGGTGCGGAGGATGGTGGGGATACGGACCTTGACGCTCATGTGGGTGCCTTCCTTCGGTCTCGGGTGGTCAGTTGGCGGCGGCGAGGCCCGCGTCGCGGAACGCGTCCAGGCTGGGCCGGATCGTCGCCGACAGGCCGGTCGTGGGGGCGACCGCGTCGAGCGTCTTCAGCCCGTCGCCGGTGTTCAGGACGACGGTGGTCAGCGACGGGTCGAGCAGACCGGCGTCGATCAGCTTCTTCGTCACGCCGACCGTCACCCCGCCCGCGGTCTCCGCGAAGATGCCCTCGGTACGGGCCAGCAGCTTGATCGCGTCGACGACCTGCTCGTCGTTGACGTCCTCCACCGCACCACCGGTGCGCCGGGCGATGTCCAGGACGTACGGGCCGTCGGCAGGGTTGCCGATCGCCAGGGACTTGGCGATGGTGTTCGGCTTCTGCGGGCGCACGACGTCGTGGCCGGCCTTGAAGGCGGTGGACACCGGAGAGCAGCCCTCGGCCTGGGCGCCGAAGATCTTGTACGGCTTGTCCTCGACGAGGCCGAGCTTGATCAGCTCCTGGAGACCCTTGTCGATCTTGGTGAGCTGCGAGCCGGACGCGATCGGGATGACGAGCTGGTCGGGCAGCTGCCAGCCGAGCTGCTCGCAGATCTCGTACGCCAGGGTCTTGGAACCCTCGCCGTAGTACGGGCGGAGGTTGACGTTGACGAAGCCCCAGCCCTCGCCGAGCGGGTCGCCGATGAGCTCCGAGCAGAAGCGGTTGACGTCGTCGTAATTGCCCTCGATGCCGACCAGCTCGCCGCCGTACACCGCGGCCATGACGACCTTGCCCTGCTCCAGGTCGTGCGGGATGAACACGCAGGACCGGAAGCCGGCGCGGGCCGCGGCGGCACCCACCGCACCGGCGAGGTTGCCGGTGGAGGAGCAGGAGAGGGTGGTGAATCCGAAGGCGCGGGCGGCCTCGACGGCGATGGCGACGACACGGTCCTTGAAGGAGTGCGTCGGGTTGCCGGAGTCGTCCTTGACGTACAGGCCGCCGGTCACGCCCAGCTCGCGGGCGAGGTTGTCGGCCTTGACCAGCTTCGTGAAACCGGGGTTGATGTTGGGCTTGTCCGCGACGTCGGAGGGGACGGGCAGCAGCGGCGCGTAGCGCCAGATGTTGTTCGGTCCCTCGGCGATGCGCTTCTTCAGCTCTTCGGGGGAGCCGCTCGGCAGGTCGTACGCCACCTCGAGCGGCCCGAAACAGGACGCACAGGCGAAGATCGGACCGAGCTCGAAACGCTCGCCGCATTCGCGGCAGGAAAGCGCCGATGCGGGACCGAGGTCCACGGCGGAAGAATTGGTGTTCGCTACAACTGTCTGCACGGCCATGATGGCGGAGGCCCTTTCTCCTCATCTTCCTTGCGACGTATTTCGCCACAAGACGGAATTGGCACCTTCCCCACCGTGACCTCGCGGTCGGCAGGAGGGTTGCCGGGACTTCAACGGGCCGTTCCCTCAGTCCCTCTGGATGAGCGCTATGGCACCGGACCATGGATCCGGGCGTTTGTCCGCGGACCGACCCCGACATGCGAGGGCCATCCGCGTTGTTCAAGACTGTAACCGAAGCACTGGACGGTTGAGATAGTCGTCCGACCCGCGAGATGGATCACATACAGGGAGTACCGACCGTGCTGGAAGAGGTGGAACGCTGGCTGACCAGGCGTTCCTGGTCCGCCGCCGACCGCCCGCTCGACCGGCTGACGGCCGCGCGGGCGAGGGATCCGCACCGCTCGCGCGTGAGCGTCGTCCTGCCCGCGCTGAACGAGGAGGCCACGGTCGGCGCGATCGTCACGGAGATCCGGCGCGAGCTGATGGAGAAGGTCCAGCTCGTCGACGAGCTGGTGGTGATCGACTCCGGATCGGCCGACGACACCGCCGGAGCCGCACGGCGGGCGGGCGCCCGGGTCGTGCACCGGGACGCGGTACTCCCCCGGATCCCCGCCCTCCCCGGCAAGGGCGAGGTCCTGTGGCGGTCACTGATGGTGACCAGCGGGGATGTCGTCTGCTTCGTCGACGCGGACCTCAAGGACTTCTCCGCGGACTTCGTCTCCGGGATCGTCGGCCCGCTGCTGACCGACCCCTCGGTCCAGTTCGTGAAGGCCATGTACGACCGGCCGCTGGGCGAAACCGCGGGCCAGGGTGGCCGGGTGACCGAGCTGGTGGCCCGTCCGCTGCTCAATCTGCACTGGCCCCTCCTGGCCGGCTTCGTCCAGCCGCTGGGCGGCGAATACGCGGTGCGGCGCTCGCTGCTGGAGCGGCTCCCCTTCCCGGTCGGTTACGGAGTGGAGCTGGGCCTCCTCGTCGACGCGCTGCACACGGTCGGCCTGGACGCGCTGGCCCAGGTCGACGTGGGCGTACGCAGGCACCGCCACCAGGACGGCCAGGCCCTCGGCCGGATGGCGGCCACCATCTACCGCACGGCGCAGCTGAGGCTCTCCCGGGGGCCGCTCGTACGGCCCGAGATCACCCAGTTCGAGCGGGGGCCCTCCGGATTCGTCCCGCACACCCATGCGGTGGACACGGAGGAGAGGCCGCCGATGCGGGACATCGCGGAGTACGCCGCGCGCAGAGCGGCGTGACGGCTCCTCGTGCCGGGCATCCCCCACCCTTCACGTTTGGCGGCTGGCCGAACGGGCTAGGTTCGGGTACATGGTCTCCGAGCACGCTGCCCAGGTCCTCGTCGCGTCCAACCGCGGTCCGGTGTCGTACACCCGGCGGGAGGACGGCACGCTCGACTCGAAACGGGGCGGGGGCGGGCTCGTCTCCGGCCTCAGCGCCGTCGACGACAAGCTGTGGGTGTGCGCCGCACTCAGCGACGGTGACCGCGAGGCGGTCCGGCGCGGTGTGTCCGAGCCCGGCGTCCGGATGCTCGACATCGACGCCGGGGTCCATGCGGACGCGTACAACGGCATCGCCAACTCGGTGCTCTGGTTCGTCCACCACATGATCTACCAGACACCGCTGGAGCCCGTCTTCGACGCGGAGTTCCGCCGGCAGTGGGCCTCCTTCGAGGCGTACAACCGGGCCTTCGCGGAGGCACTCGCCCAGGAGGCGGCCGAGGGCGCCGCCGTCCTGGTCCAGGACTACCACCTCTCACTGGTCCCCGGCCTGCTGCGCGAGCTCCGCCCTGACCTGAGGATCGGGCACTTCTCGCACACCCCGTGGGCCCCCGTCGACTACTTCCGGCTGCTCCCCGACGACATCGGCGAGCAGCTGCTCAACGGCATCCTGGGCGCCGACCGCGCCGCCTTCCTCACCCGCCGCTGGGCGGACGCCTTCATCAGCTGCTGCACGGAGATCCTCGGCGGCACCGGCGGCACCCGGATCGGGGTGCACGGGCTGGGCGCGGACGCCGACTTCCTGCGCCGCCGCTCCCGCGAGGCGGACGTGGACGAGCGCATGGAGCTCCTGCGGGAACAGGTGGGCGCGGACCGGCGCACGATCGTGCGGGTGGACCGCACCGAGCTCTCGAAGAACATCGTCCGCGGGCTGCACGCCTACCGGGCGCTGCTGGAGGAGCGCCCCGAATGGCGCGAGCGCGTGGTGCACATCGCCTTCGCCTACCCCTCGCGGCAGGACCTCACGGTCTACCGCGACTACACGGCGGAGGTCCAGCGCGTCGCGGACGCCATCAACGCGGAGTACGGCACGGAGGGCTGGACCCCGGTCCTGCTCCACGTCGACGACGACTTCGCCCGCTCCCTGGCGGCGTACAGGCTGGCGGACGTGGCACTGGTCAACCCGATCCGCGACGGCATGAACCTGGTGGCCAAGGAGGTCCCGGTCGTCTCGGACCACGGCTGCGCCCTGGTGCTCTCCCGGGAGGCGGGGGCGTACGAGGAGCTGGGCGAGGACGCGATCGTGGTCAACCCGTACGACGTCTCCGCCACGGCGGCGGCGCTGCACGAGGCGCTCACGATGGACCCCGACGAGCGGGCCGCCCGCTCGAAGCGCCTGGCCGCCGCGGCGACCGCACTGCCGCCGCAGCAGTGGTTCCTGGACCAGCTGGACGCGCTGAAGGAGACCCCTAGCCCTGGGTGAGCCGCCGGGCCAGGGTGTGGAGCAGGTCCGCCACCGCTGCCGGGCCCGGTAGCAACAGGTCGGCGCGCTCGGCGAGTTCGGGTACCTCGGTGCCGCTGCACACCAGCAGCCCGGCGATGCCCCGGGTGCGGAGCTTCTCCACGGCGGCGTACGCCGCGAGGTCGCCGAGGTCGTCGCCGGCGTACAGCACCGTCTCGGCGCCGGTCTCCTTCACGTACTCCTCCAGCGCCACTCCCTTGTCCATGCCCGACGGCCGCAGTTCCAGCACCAGGCGGCCCGGTTCGACGATCAGGCCGTGCCGGGCCGCGAGGCCGGCCAGCGGGGCGCGCAGGGCCTCGAAGGCGGCCTGCGGGTCGGCGGCGCGGCGGGTGTGCACGGCGACCGCGCGGCCCTTCTCCTCGATCCAGGTGCCGCTGTCGGCGCCCGCCTCCGCCAGCACGGCAGGGAGCTCCGCCCGGACGGCTTCGACGCCGGGGTCCTGGGCGGGGGCGTGGACGGATCCGGTGGCGGCGTCCCAGCGTTCGGCCCCGTAGTGGCCGAGGACGACGAGGTGGTCCAGGCCCGCCACCCCGGCGAAGCCGCCGTACCGAACGGCGGTGCGGGCCGGACGGCCGGTGATCACGGCGACGGCGGCGACCCGGGGAGCCAGCGCGGACAGCGCGGGGACGACGTGAGGGTGGGCCCGGGACTGTTCCGGGTCCGGGACGATGTCGGCGAGCGTGCCGTCGAAGTCCAGTGCGACGACCGCGCGGGAGGGGCGGGCGAGGAGTGCGGCGAGGCCTTCGCGGCCGGCCTGGGTGGACGGGGTCGGGAGGGGATGTGCCGGATTGCCCATGCGGGTGAGCGTAGCGGGCGGGCCGCGGCGGCGCGCGGGTGCCGGGCCCCTGGGGTCATGCCCGCCGCGCCGCGTGACCCCGGGGCCCCTGCCCGCCGCCCCGCTTCCGGCTCCCGGGCCCCTGGGGTCATGCCCGCCGCGCGGGTGCCGGGCCCCGGGGCCCGCCCCGGGACCGCTGCCCGTGCCTCCGGCACGGCGCGCCGCCGTCCGCCGGACGGATCACGTCTCAGCGGCGGTCGCGCCTGGCCTCGCGGACCCGCCGCAGGCGGTTCACCGTGACGGGGTCCTCCTCCAGCGCCCGGCGGTCGTCCAGGAGCGCGTTGAGCAGCTGGTAGTAGCGGACCGGCGAGATTCCCAGCTCTTCCCGGACCGCCCGTTCCTTCGCACCCGGTCCCGGCCAGGAGCGCCGCTCCAGGGCCAGCACCGCGCGTTCCTGACCGGTGAGCGGGGCGTCGGCGGGGTCCGGGGGGTGGGCGGTCATGTCGGCCAACCTACCTACTCCGCGCTCTCCGCCTGCCGGGCCTGGGACGCGATCTGCACGAGTACGCTCTCCGGGCTGGCGCCGGGCTCGACCGCTGAGCCGATCTTCTCCTTGATCGACTCGCTGACCTGGGCCCACGACGTCTTGCCGAAGGGGTACAGCTGCGAGTTCGGCAGCGCCGCCAGGAACTCGTGCAGCGGCTCGTGCCTGCTGTCCGCCTCCATCGCGAGGGACGCGCTGCTGGTCACGGGAAGCAGGTCGTACTGGTCGGCGAAGGCCAGCACGTTCTCGTCCTTGTAGGCGAAGTCGAGGAACTTGCCTATCTCCACCCGGTGGCCGTTCTGCTTGAAGCCCATCATCCAGTCGGCCACGCCCATCGAGCCCTTGGTCGGCCCGTCGATCCCGGGCAGCGGGACCATGCCGACCTCGATGCCCTTCTTCTCGGCCTCCTGCATCAGCGTCGGGTGGCCGTTGAGCATGCCCACCTCACCCTTGGTGAACGCGTCGAAGGCCTTGGCCCGGTCGAGCTCCTTGGGGGCGACGGGTCCGGTGAGGCCCTTGCCGACGAGGTCGTTCTGGAGCCACTGGAAGGTCGCCACGTTGGCAGGGGAGTCGATGTCGTAGTTGCCGACCTCGTCGGTGTATCCGCCGCCTCCGCTGAGCAGCCACATCAAGGTCTCGGCCTGGGACTCCTCCTGGCCGAGCGGCAGGGCGAAGGGGTAGGTCACGCCGCTCTTCTTGAGCGCGGCGGCGTCGCTCCTGATGTCGTCCCGGGTCTGCGGGGCCCCGAGGCCCGCCTTGTCGAAGAGGCCCTTGTTGTAGAAGAGGAGCCGGGTGCTGGCCACGAACGGAAGGCCGTACAGCTTGCCGTCGACCTCGCCGGCGTAGGTGAGCGACGGCAGGAAGTTGGACCCGGTGCGGATGGCGATCATCTCGTCGGCGGTGTAGAGCTTGTCCGCCTGCGCGTAGTCGGCGAACGCCCCGATCTGCGCGATGTCGGGGGCCTTGCCGGCCTTCACCATCTCGGCGACCTCGCGGTCGACGTCCTTCCAGGAGTAGACGCTGACGTCGACGTCGATGCCGGGGTTGGCCTTCTCGAACTTCACGGCGACGTCGTCCCAGTACTTCTTGGAGGTGTTCTCCGCACCGGTGCCGTAGTCGGCCGCCACCAGCCGCAGCGTGACGTCGCCGCCTCCGTCGTCCGAAGCGCACCCGGACAACGTCACCGTCATGCCGAGTGCGGCCACTACCGCGGTCAAACCCACAAAGCGCCGCTGCACAGCCCTGTCCACCCCTACGTCGTTCGACGCGGATGCCGCCCTCAGGCGACGGACCCGCGATCCTGCCTCACGTCCACACGGAGGTCTACACCACCGGTGTATCGATTCGGCAATCTAGCAGGGCCGTTTTGTATGGATGCTCAACAAACCTCGATAGTGGACTAGACCTTTTAGGGGTCGACGGGCGAAACTGTCTTCCGTGAGACACGTCATCGCCCTCGATGTGGGCGGCACAGGAATGAAGGCCGCTCTGGTCGGGGCCGACGGCACCCTGCTCCACGAGGCGCGCCGGGCCACGGGCAGGGACCGCGGCGCCGACGCCGTCGTGGAGACGATCCTGGGCTTCGCCGCGGATCTGTACGCCTACGGCGAGGAGCGCCTCGGTGAAGGCGCCGTCGCCGCGGGCGTGGCCGTGCCCGGCATCGTCGACGCGGAACGCGGGATCGCCGTCTACGCCGCCAATCTGGGCTGGCGCGACCTGCCCCTGCGGAAACTGATCGGCGAACGGCTCGGCGGCATACCGGTCGCACTCGGCCACGACGTCCGCACCGGCGGCCTCGCCGAAGGACGGATCGGCGCCGGCAAGGGCGCTGACCGCTTCCTGTTCGTACCGCTGGGCACCGGGATCGCCGGCGCCATCGGCATCGGGGGCACCATCGAGGCGGGCGCCCACGGCTACGCGGGCGAGATCGGCCACGTCGTGGTCCGGCCGGACGGCCCGGACTGCGGATGCGGTCAGCGCGGCTGCCTGGAGACCCTCGCCTCGGCAGCCGCCGTCTCCAGGGCCTGGGCCGCCGCGTCCGGAGACCCCGGCGCGGACGCCGCGGACTGTGCGAAGGCCGTCGCCTCGGGCGACCCTGCTGCGCGGCGCGTGTGGCAGGACGCCGTCGACGCGCTGGCCGCCGGACTGGTCACCGCGCTCACTCTGCTGGACCCCCGCACACTCATCATCGGTGGCGGTCTTGCCGAGGCAGGGGAAACGTTGTTCACACCACTGCGTGCGGCCGTCGAGGAACGGGTCACGTTCCAGAAGCTGCCTCACATCGTCCCGGCGGCCCTCGGGGACACCGCCGGATGCCTGGGCGCAGGGCTGCTCGCCTGGGATCTACTCTCCACGGAGGTATCCGCCTGATGGCCGGACGCGCAGACAGCACCGTTCTCGCAGGCGCCCGGGTGGTGCTTCCCACCGGCACCGTCGAGAACGGCCGGGTGATCGTCGAGGGCACCCGGATCGCCGGCAGTACGCAGGACGGCGCCCGGACCGTGGACCTCTCGGGCCACTGGGTGGTCCCCGGGTTCGTGGACATGCACAACCACGGCGGCGGCGGCGCGTCCTTCGCCACCGGCACCGCCGAGGACGTCCTGACCGGAGTCCGGGCGCACCGCGAACACGGCACGACGACCGTCGTCGCCTCCACCGTCACCGGGGACATGGACTTCCTGGCCCGCCAGGCCGGGATGCTCTCCGAGCTGGTCGAGCAGGGCGAGCTCGCCGGCATCCACTTCGAAGGCCCCTTCATCTCCCCGTGCCGCAAGGGCGCCCACAGCGAGGAACTCCTCCGCGACCCCGACCCCGCCGAGGTCCGCAAGCTGCTCGACGCGGCGCGCGGCAGCGCCAGGATGGTCACCCTCGCCACCGAACTCCCCGGCGGCATCGATTCCGTACGGCTGCTCGCCGAGCACGGGGTGATCGCCGCGGTCGGCCACACGGACGCGACGTACGAGCAGACCGTCGAGGCGATCGACGCGGGGGCCACCGTCGCCACGCACCTCTTCAACGCGATGCCCCCCATCGGCCACCGCGACCCGGGACCGGTCACGGCCCTCCTGGAGGACGAGCGGATCACCGTCGAGCTGATCAACGACGGTACGCATCTGCACCCCGCAGCCCTGGAGCTCGCCTACCACCACGCCGGCGCCGACCGGGTCGCGCTGATCACGGACGCCATGGACGCGGCCGGCTCGGGCGACGGCCACTACGAGCTCGGACCGCTCGCCGTCGAGGTCAAGGACGGTGTCGCACGTCTCGTGGAGGGCGGCTCGATCGCGGGCTCCACCCTCACCCTGGACACCGCGTTCCGCAGGGCCGTGACGATCGACAGGATCCCCGTCGACGACGTCGTCCGCTCCATCTCCGCCAACCCGGCCCGGCTCCTCGGCCTGTACGACAGGGTCGGTTCGCTGGATCCGGGCAAGGACGCCGATCTGGTGGTCCTGGGACCCGACTTCACGGTCGAGGGCGTCATGCGCCGGGGCGAGTGGATCGTGGAGCCCCGCCTCGGGTGACGGTGCGCCACCTTCCGGCGCCCTGTCGAACACGTAACGAAGAGACGGCGGTTGTCCCGGGGCCCTGGGGCGGCCGCCGCCTTTTTGGCATGATCACCAGGTCAGCGCCGCAGGGAGACGGCGCGTGGACGGACTACCAAGGAACCGGGGGCCGGTGCAGGTGATACTGACCGTCACGCTGAACACGGCACTCGACCTGACGTACGCCGTCCCCGCCCTGGTCCCGCACACGAGCCACAAGATCCACGCCGTGGCCGAACGCCCCGGCGGCAAGGGCGTCAACGTGGCCCGGGTGCTGTCCGCCCTGGGCCACGAAACGGTGGTCACCGGCTTCGCCGGAGGTGCCACCGGTGCCGTCCTGCGCGACCTGCTCGGCGCGCTCCCCCACGGCCCCGTCGACGCGCTGGTCGCGGTCTCCGGGAACACCCGCCGCACCGTCGCCGTCGTCGACGGCTCCACCGGTGACACCACCCAGCTCAACGAACCCGGTCCGCACATCGGCGCCGACGAATGGGCGGCCTTCCTCCAAACCTTCGGCGAACTGCTGCCCCGGGCCGAGGCCGTCGCCCTCTGCGGCAGCCTGCCGCCCGGCATCCACGTGGGCGCGTACGCGGAACTCATACGGCTCGCCCGCGCCGCCGGCGTACCCGTCCTCCTGGACACCGGCGGCGAACCCCTGCGCCGCGGCATCGCCGCCCGCCCCGACCTGGTCAAGCCGAACGCCGCCGAACTCGCCCAGCTCACCGGCGCCCGCGAACCCCTGCGCGCCACCCACGACGCCCGCCGCCGGGGCGCGCGCAGTGTCGTCGCGTCCCTGGGCGCGGACGGGCTCATCGCCGTCACCCCCGAGGGCGTCTGGCGGGCCGCACCGCCGTCCGCCGTGCGGGGCAATCCGACGGGTGCGGGCGACTCCGCGGTGGCCGGGCTGCTCTCCGCCCTCGCCGAAGGGCTGGGCTGGCCGGAACGGCTGGCCCGCGCCGTGGCCCTGTCGACGGCGACCGTGATGGCCCCCGCGGCCGGCGAGTTCGACCGCGCGGCCTACGAGGACCTGCTGGCCCGCGTCACCGTGGAACAGCAGACACCGGCCGCCTGAGCGTCCTCCGGCTCCCGGCCGGGCGGGGGCGCCCGGCCGTTCCCAGGGGCGTCCGGAAACACCGCGTCCCGGCTCGCTGGGCGATGACCGGGACGACGGTGGTACTGGTTCCTGCGGCAGCGGGTCAGCCCTTGACGTGGCCCGACTTCAGCGACAGCTGGTCGAGGTTGGCGTCACACGAGTCACCCTCGTTGCACGAGAGCATCAGTGTGTTCGACCCCTCCTTGAGCTGCACGTACGCGTACGTGTTCGTCCAGCCCTTCTCCAGGTCGCCCTCCGCGGCGCGCGCGAAGTTCTTCATGTTGATCGAGCGGGGGGCCTCGTCGTTGACCGTGAGGGACGTCTTGGCGTCCCTGCCCGGCACGCCGTAGGTCACGTACAGCGTGTACGCGCCGCTCTCCGGCACGTCGACCGTCCAGGTGGCCGACCGGCCGACCTCGTTGAGGCTGATGTACTGGCCGTTCGCGCTCTTGGCGCCCTTGACGGTGTTGTCCAGGGAGGCGGTACCCCCGAGCGACAGCGTCGCCGCGTCCTGCTCGGGCAGGTCGACGGGCTCCTGGGACGGCTTCGTGGACTTCTCCGGCTCCGGGGACTCCTCGACCTCGTCGGCCGGACCCGCCGACGAACCGGCCTCGTCCTTCTTGCCCTCGCTGTCGTCGCCCGTCATCAGCGCGGCACCGATGCCGATGAGCACCACCGCGACCACGGCGACGGCCGCGATCAGCAGCGCCTTCGTGTTCGGACCGCCACGGCCGGAGCCGCCGTTCCTGCCGCCGCCGTTCGGCACCGACCCGTGCTGCGCGGTCACCGCGCCGCCGGGGTAGGTCTCCGGCGCCGCGTACTGCGGGTTCGGCTGGCCGTACTGCTGGGGCTGCTGGCCGTACTGCGGCTGCTGCTGACCGTAGGCCTGCTGCGGCGGGACCTGCCCGTACTGGCGCTCGCCTACCGTCCGCACCTGGTTGTACGACGTTCTGGGCACGCCGGGCTGCGAGGCCGGACCGGGGTAGCCGTAACCACTCTGTCCGGGCGGCTGTGCGCCTGCCGCCCTGCCGTCCTCGTACAGATAGCCGAACGGATCGTCGTCCTCGGGCTTGCTCGCGCCGTTGTTTCCGGCCGTCATCCCTGGGTCACTCCTCACCATGTCGCCAGCCGTCGCCGACCGGCCGAGCCTACCCCGAACGGAGCACGCGTCGAATTGCCTTCGGCCCCCCGGAAAACCGGGCGGTGTACGGGGACAGCCAGGGCGTGAACGTCAGCCGGCTCTGCGGTGAACCTTCGATCGGGACCGCTTCTCCACGTACATCCGCTGGTCGGCGGAGTGCAGGACCTCTTCGTCCGTCATGCCGCACTCGGCCCAGCCGATACCGAAACTCGCCCCGACCCTGACTGCCCGGCCGTCCACCCTGATGGGCGGAATGATGGCGTTACGCAAGCGTACGGCCAGATCCGCGGCATCTGCCGCCCCGAGACCGTCCGCGAGGACGACGAATTCGTCACCCCCGAGCCGCGCGACGGTGTCACCGTCCCGTACGCAGGTCGTGAGCCGCCGGGCGACCTCGATGAGAACCGCGTCACCCGCGTGGTGCCCGAAGCGGTCGTTGATGGACTTGAAGCCGTCGAGGTCGCAGAAGAGCACCGCGAGCCCCTTGGTCCCGTCGTCGTGGTCCGGGTCGGGCGCCGCGATGTGCACATGGTGGTCGTAGGGGCCGACACCCGGCGCGACCTCGCCCTCGTAGCCGTCCATCCGGTAGCCGTGCACCGAGCTGTCGCCGTACGCCGCGTCCAGCGCCTCGATCGCCGAGGAGGTGACCGAGTGAGGCCTCTCACACAGCCGCGCGCTGAGCCGGGAGCGCAGCTCGGCGCTGTTCGGCAGGCCGGTGAGCGCGTCGTGCGAGGCGCGGTGCGCGAGGTTCAGCTCGTTGCGCTTGCGCTCCTCGATGTCCTCGACATGGGTGAGGAGGAAGCGCGGGCCGTCGGTGGTGTCGGCGACCACGGAGTTGCGCAGCGAGACCCAGAGATACGTCCCGTCCCTGCGCCCCAGCCGCAGCTCCGCCCGGCCTCCCTCGGCGGACGTGCGGAGCAGGGTGCCGATGTCCTCGGGGTGGACGAGGTCGGCGAAGGAGTAGCGCCGCAGGACGGAGGCGGGGCGCCCCAGGAGCCGGCAGAGCGCGTCGTTGGTGCGCAGCAGCCTGCCGTGCTGGTCACCGCCCATCTCGGCGATGGCCATGCCGCTGGGGGCGTACTCGAACGCCTGGCGGAAGGATTCCTCACTGGCCCGCAGCGCCTGCTGTTCGCGTTCGAGCCTGACCAGGGCGCGCTGCATGTTTGCTCGGAGGCGGGCGTTACTGATCGCAATGGCCGCCTGGGAGGCGTACATCTGGAGGGCCTCACGCCCCCAGGCGCCGGGCCGGCGGCCGTTGCGCGGCCTGTCGACCGAGATGACACCCAGGAGGTCCAGACCTCCGCCGGAGGCGTACATGGGGGCGTAGAGGCGGTCCAGGGGGTGCCACTCGTCCTCGAAACGGGGCTCCGGCCCTTCGGTGTGCCACTGCGGTACGTCGTCGTCGAGGAGCACCCAGCCCTCGGTGTGGGGTATGAACCGGAGCTCGTCCCACTCCTCGCCCATGGACAGCCTGCGCTCCCAGGACTCACGGGAGCCGACACGGCCGGTGATCAGGGCTTCCGCGGCACTGTTGCCGGCGAAAGCGGCGACGACGAGATCACCGTCGGGGCGGACGAGGTTCACACAGCCCAGCTCGTAACCGAGACCGGTGACGATGCCGTCGGCCACGGACTGCAGCGTGTCCGCCAGGCTCCGCGCCGTGTTGAGATCAGCGACGGCCTGGTGCAACTGCCGCATGGTCGCAAGACGGACGTACGGCTCCGACTCGGCCTCCATTGCTCGCACTCCCTGAGACCTCGACAGCAACTCCAGGTTTCATATCGACGTACTTGTTGCACTGTCCCGGCCACTGAATCACAGTGAGCTGTGCACCCGGTACACAGGGTCAACAAATATTGCTCTCTGTGACTCAAGTCACAACAGATGGTAAAGACTGGCCGAAACACCCCCTGGGGCTCCCGTTGCTTGCCGAACGCAAAGCGGTACGGGTGGTTCCGGAGTCCTAGGACCCGGCTGGTCCCCTGGCCCGATGCGAGGCCGCGCCCCGCGGCACTACCGTGCCCGGTGTGCTGCAGAAGACTCCCCCCGCCCCGCGCCCCGAAGCCGTCCCCCATCCTGAAGGGGTGAGCAACGACGAATTCCGCGCCGCCCTGTCCCGCCTGGCCGCCGGCGTGGTGCTGATCACCGCCGAGGAGCCACCGCTCGACGAGCACGGCCGGGGCGAGGACGTCGGGATGACGGCGACCGCGTTCATGTCGGTCTCCCTGGATCCGCCGCTGGTCATGGTGAGCCTGCGCAACGACTCACGCATGGACGACCTGCTGGCCGAACAGCCCCTGTGGGCGGTGTCGGTGCTGACGCAGGACCAGCGGCAGATCGCCGGGCGGTTCGCCATGAAGGGACGGATCAGCGACCGGCTGCTGTTCGAGGACATCCCCTGCATACGCGGCGAGGTCACCGGAGCGCCCCTGGTGGGCGGGGCGCTGGCCACCCTGGAGTGCCGCACGGAGCAGCGCGTCCCGGCCGGCGACCACACCCTGGTGATCGGACGGGTGCTGACCGCGTCACTGCCGAGCTCGGACGGCGAGCCCCTGACGTACTTCAAGGGCCGCTACCGGCAGCTCGGCTGACCCGTACGCCACCGCCGTGCGCGACGCGCTCCCGCCGGCCCCGGCCGGAGCACCCGGTTTCACCGGTCCCGGCCGGACCGCCCGGGTTTCACCAGTCCCGGCCGGACCGCCCGCGCTTCGTGTCGCCCCGCTGCTTCTTCTCCCGCAGCCGGCGCTCGTTGATGCCGCGCGGGATCTTCTTCTTGAGGCGCGGCTTGGGCGGCGGCGCCGTGGCCTCGGCCAGGAGCGCGGCGAGCCGCACGGCGGCCGTCTCGCGGTTGCGCCACTGGGAGCGGTGCTCCGAGGCGCGTACGGACACGACGCCGCCGACCAGCCGGCCCGAGAGCCGCTCGACCGCGCGGGCCTTCCACACCTCGGGCAGCGATTCGGTGGCCACGAGGTCGAAGCGGAGCTCCACCTGGGAGTCGCTCGTGTTGACGTGCTGCCCGCCGGGCCCGGAGGACCGCGAGAAACGCCACATGAGTTCGGCCTCCGGCAGGGAGACCGAACCGCGGATGACATAGGGCCCGGACATGACACCCATGTTCCCCGGCCCACGACCGGTTCGTCACCTTGTTTTGCGAGCGTTCGGCCAGAAGTTCGGCAAAGAAAGTAAAGCGAGCAGGAACCTCGTGGTCTCTTGTCTGCGTTAGGACGGGTGACGGTAGCTTTCGTGATGGCACGAAGCCCGCACATGACGAGGAAAGGGACTTCCCATGGCTGTAAGCCTGTCCAAGGGCGGCAACGTCTCGCTCACCAAGGAGGCCCCGGGCCTGACCGCCGTCACGGTCGGCCTCGGCTGGGACGTCCGCACCACCACCGGCACCGACTTCGACCTCGACGCCTCGGCGATCGCGGTGAACCCGGCCGGCAAGGTCTACTCCGACGGCCACTTCGTCTTCTTCAACAACAAGGCGACGCCGGACCAGACCATCGTCCACACCGGTGACAACGTCACGGGCCAGGGCGAGGGCGACGACGAGCAGATCAACGTCAACCTCGCGGGCCTCCCGGCGGACATCGACAAGATCGTCTTCCCGGTCTCCATCTACGACGCCGAAGCCCGCAGCCAGAACTTCGGCCAGGTGCGGAACGCCTTCATCCGCATCATCAACCAGGCCGGCGGCACCGAGATCGCCCGCTACGACCTCAGCGAGGACGCCGCCACCGAGACCGCCATGGTCTTCGGCGAGCTCTACCGCAACGGCGCCGAGTGGAAGTTCCGCGCGGTCGGCCAGGGGTACGCCTCGGGCCTGCGCGGCATCGCCCAGGACTTCGGCGTCAACCTCTGACGTCACGGCTCTTCACGGGAGCCCCCGCCCGACTCCGGTCGGCCGGGGGCTCCCGTGCGTCGCCGGTCGGCCTCCGGGAGGCCGGCTCCCGCCGTCCAGCCAGGTGTCCCACAGCTCCGTCAGATCCGGGCCGGAGGCCTTCTCGGCGTACGCGGTGAAGTAGTCCGTCGGGGCGTTGCCGTGCCGGTGCGCCGTCAGCCGGCCCCTGACGAGGCGTCGGGCGGCCTGCGGGTTTCTGCTTGCGGGCCCGGCGGGTGACCCCGGCCCCGACTACTTCGAGACGGCCGCGACGCCCGCGGCGGCGAACTTCTCGTCCAGGGCGCCGCTGGGGGCTCCCGCCACGCCGATGCCCGCGACCGGGGCTCCCTTGGCCTGCACCGGGGCCCCGCCCGCCAGGAACAGGGTGCCCGGGATGTCCTTCAGGTTCGGGGCCTGCTCCAGGCGCTCGACCAGCTCGGAGGTGGGCGCGTTCCAGGAGACGGCGGTGTACGCCTTCTTCACGGCGGACTCGGGGGACTGCGGGCCCGCACCGTCGCCGCGCAGGGTGACGAGCGTGTTGCCGTTGCGGTCCACGACGGCCACCGAGATGCGCTGGTTCTCCTTCTTCGCGGCGTCCAGTGCGGCCTGCGCGGCCTTGGTGGCGGCGGCGACGGTCAGGTGGGTGGACTGCTGGAGGTTCCGGTCGGAGGCGTCGGCCTTCACGGCGGCGGCGGGCGCGGCCGCGGGGGCGGACGCGTTCGCGGACATCGCGCCGAACGTACCGGCGCCGAGGGCTGCGGCGGCGACGGCACCGGTCAGGACACGGGTGCGCAGCGACATCTTCTTCATGGTGGTCTCCTCGGGTGATTTCGGCTCGGCCTCGAACCGTTCGGCTTCCGCTATCGATCCTCCGGCCGGTCCCGTGCCCGAGCCGTCGGCGTACCGGCTGGAAGCGGCACCCGCGTCGGCCGACCGCTCCGTCAGCCGATCGGTTGATGCGGAGGTGGCCCCGGCGGGTGACCATGGGGTGTCCGCGCAGGTCAGCAGCAGCGCGGTGATGCGGCAGCGCAGGTCATGGTCGAGGAAGCGCGGGGTACGAGGTGCGGCGGAACGCGAGCGAGCCGGACGCACGGCGGCCGGCGCCGACGGACCCGCCGGACACCGCGCACCGGTTGGGCACCACGGACCCACCGGGCACCACGGGCGACCCCGACGCCCGGTGGATGGCCCTCCTCATGCACGCCGCGTTCTTCCTGCTGCTCGGCGCCTCGCTCACGCGCTTCCTGATGCGCCACCCCGGCGAGACCCGGACCCCCTGGATCATCGCGTTGTCGGCCGTACTCGCCGTGCTGTACCTCCTGGGCCCGGTGCTCGGCTCCCGCCCCACTCCCCGCCGGCTGACCTGGCTGGGCGTCCTGGTCGTGGTGTGGATGGTCCTCGTCGTCCTCGCGCCGAGCTTCGCGTGGTGCGCGGTTCCGCTCTTCTACACGGGACTGCGGATCCTGCCGCCACGCGCCGCCCTGGCACTCGTCGCCCTGCTCACCGTGTTCGTCGTCGCCGCCCAGCTCCGGCTCGCCACCGGCTTCGACCCGAACCTCGTCCTCGCCCCGCCCGCCGTCGCCGCCGTCGCCACCGCCGTCTTCGTCCACATGCAGCGGCAGGCCGTACGCCAGCGGGACCTGGCCGCACGTCAGCGGGAGCTGATCGACGACCTGCTGCGCACCCGGAGGGACCTGGCCGCCACCGAACGCCGGGAAGGGACCCTCGCCGAACGCCAGCGGCTGTCCATGGAGATCCACGACACCCTCGCGCAGGGCCTCTCCAGCCAGCAGATGCTGCTCCAGGCGGCCGACCGTTCCTGGGACACCGACCCGGCCACCGCCCGGCGCCACGTCCTGACGGCGACCGGCATCGCGGAACGCAACCTCGCCGAGGCCCGCCGCTTCGTGCACGACCTCGCCCCGGCCGACCTGGCGGAAGGCGGCGGACTGGAAGCGGCCCTGCACGCGCTCGCCACCCGGGAGACCTCCCAGGCACGCGGCCGCCTCACCGTCCGCTGCCATGTGGAGGGCGTCCCGGCCGCCGCGCTCCCCGACCGGGTGCAGTCGGCGCTGCTACGGATCGCGCAGGGCGCCCTCGCGAACGTCACCGAGCACGCGGAGGCCACCGTCGCCGCGCTGACCCTGACCCACCTCGGCGACCGGGTCGTCCTCGACATCGCCGACGACGGGCGGGGCTTCGACGCCGGCCGGCCGGCGTCCCGCCCGCCCGAGGGCGTACGCGGCCACGGGCTGCCGGCGATGCGGGCCCGCGTCCAGCAGCTCGGCGGCACCCTGACCGTCGAATCGGCACCGGGCGAAGGCACGGTCCTGTCCGCCGCCGTGCCCCTGCCCCACCCCAACACCGCCCCAACCGCCCCACCCGCCCCGGAGGAACGCGCATGACTCCGCCCGTACGGATCCTGCTCTGCGACGACCACGCCGTCGTACGGGCCGGACTGCTCGCCCTCCTCGGCGGCGAACCCGACATCGAGGTCGTGGGCGAGGCGGGCAGCGGCGAGGAAGCCGTCGCCCTCGCCGCCAGGCTCGGCCCGGACGTCGTCCTGATGGACCTGCAGCTGGGCCCCGGGATCGACGGCGTCGAAGCCACCCGCCGCATAGCGGCCGCCGGGACCGGCCACGTCCTCGTCCTCACCACGTACGACACCGACGCCGACATCACCCGCGCCATCGAGGCGGGAGCCACCGGCTACCTGCTCAAGGCCGAACGCCCGGAGGAGCTCTTCGCCGCGATCCGCGCCGCCGCGCAGGGCCGCACCACACTCTCACCGCCCGTCGCCAGCCGGGTCATGGCCCGGATGCGCAGCCCCCGGCCCACCCTGACCGAACGCGAACGCGACATCCTCGGCCAGCTGTCGCAGGGCCTCGGCAACCGGGACATCGCGCGTGCCCTCTTCATCAGCGAGGCCACCGTCAAGACCCACCTGGGCCGGATCTACGAGAAACTCGGGGTGGACACCCGGGCGGGAGCGGTCGCCGTCGCCAAGGAACAACGGCTGCTCCCGTAGCCGTGCGGCCCCCGGGCGCCGCACGGCGCGGGGCGCTCACGCGGCATGACACCATCGGACCGTGCTCGACATCGGCTACTCCCTCTCCCGGCGATTCCCGGACCCCCCGCAGACCGACTACCGCCGCGCGGACGTCCACGCCCTGCGGCACGACCTGTTCTCCGGCGACGTCTACCTCGCCGACACCAAGGCCGACCGGGAAGTGTCCACAGCCTGGGGATGGGTCCCCGTGCTCGACTTCGCCTGGGCACTCTGCGACATCGTCGAACAGATCGACCGCGACCCCCGGGGCAACCGCTCGCACCGCCAGCAGTACGCCGAGCTCGACTTCACCGAATCGTCCGACCGCATGCTCTTCGAACGACGCTTCGGCTGGGTGGACGTCGAGGCCGACTGGATGCCCGGTGACGAGCCCCCGCTCACGTTCAGCCACTCCCTGCTGCGCCGCGAGGCCCGCGATTTCCTGCACGACCTGATCGCCGACCTGGCCGACATGCACGAAGGCCTCGCCGACAACCCCGTCGTCTGGGATCTCCAGGCCCGTTTCCCCCGCCTCTGACGAAGCCCGGCGGCCCTACGCCTCCACCCGCACCCCGATCTGCGCCGCGAACGCCGGAGCCAGCTCCATCAGCTGGGACGGGCTGATCACCGCCCCCGCCAGCCGCTCCACACCCCGGGCGATGTCGAGCTCGGCGACCGTCCGCAGATCCACGGACTCCATCCGCACGGCGGAGAAGTCGGCGCGCTTCAGCACACAGTCCCGGAACTCCACCCGCACCAGCCGGGCCTCCCCGAAATCCGGCTCCGAGAGCACACACCCCTCGAACACGACGTCCTTCAGCCGTGCCGTGCGCAGATTCAGGTAGTCGATCTTCCCGCCCCGCACGAGCACCCGCTCCAGCACCGCACCGTGGAGCTGCACCCCGCCCAGCCGCGCGTCCACCACCTCCACGTCACGCAGCGATGCCCCCGCGAGATCGGTGCCCACGCCCCGCACGCCCGTCAGCACCGAGTCGATGAACCTGGCCCGCCCCAGCTCCGCACGGTCCAGGGCACAGCCGCGCAGCTCACAGTCCAGGAAGCGCGACCCGGGCCCCGACGCGTCGGCGAGATCCGTCTCCTCGAAGCGCACACCGTCGTAGTCCCCGTCGGGCTCCAGGCCCTCGCCGTCGTACGCCACGAGAGGCGGCAGCCGGACCTCCGGCCGCCGCGCCTCCGCCATCCCGCTCCTCGCGCCCGCGCCCCTGCTGTTCCCGTTGCCTGTACGTGCCATGCCCCCCATCGTGTCGGACACCACCGACATCAGCGGGACGCACCCCACCGGCATCGCCCCCGCCCATGTCACAGAACCAGCCGGCCGGACCGTCCTCCATGCAGAAGCGCCCACCGCAAGGAGACCCAGCCATGCCGCGCATCCACATCGTCGGCGGCGGCCTCGCCGGACTGACCGCCGCCGTCACCGCAGCCGAATCCAGGGTCCCGGTCACCCTCCACGAGGCCCACCACACCCTCGGCGGACGGGCCAGAACCTCGGACGGCCCCTACCTGACCAACGACGGGCCGCACGCCCTGTACCGCCGCGGACCGCACTGGACCTGGCTCGAACACCGGAAACTCCTCGGCCCTCTCGCCTCCGTACCGCCCCTCGAAGGCACCCGCTTCCGCTTCCACCGCGACGGCGCCCTGCGCAGGACCCCGCCCCTCGCCATGCTGCGCCTCGCCCGCCGCAGCTCCCGCACGGCACCCGTCGACGCCGGCTTCCTCAGCTGGGCCACCGGCCAGGTGGGGGAAGAGGGCGCCCGCGCGGCGGCGCACTACATGGGCGTGGCCCTCTTCCACCACGACCCCGGCTCACTCTCCGCCGCCTTCGTCCAGGAACGCCTGCGCCGGGCCACCGCCCTTCCGCCCGAGGCCCACTACCCCGTCGGCGGCTGGGCGCGGCTCGTCGACCGGATGGCCTCCCGCGCCCGGGATCTCGGCGTACGCGTCGAGACCGCCACACGCATCGGCCCCAGGGATCTGGACGGCCTCCGGCGCGACGGTCCCGTGATCGTCGCCACCCACCTCGACTCCGCCCGTGCCCTGCTGGAGGACCCCGCACTGACCTGGGAGAGCGGCCGGACCGCCCTGCTCGACCTTGCCCTGCGGACCCGGCGCGGCGACCCGTTCATCATCTCCGACCTCGACGCCCCGGGCTGGATCGAACGGTTCACCGCCCAGGACCCGGCCCTCGCCCCACCGGGCGAACAACTGGTCCAGGCCCAGATCCCGATCGCCCCCGGCACCCCGCGCGCCGACGCCGTCCGCCGCGCCGAGGACCTGCTCGACCTCGGCTTCCCCGGCCGGCGTGACCGCACCACCTGGCGCCGCGAGGCAGTCGCGTCCGGCCGCACCGGCGCCGTCGACAGACCCGGCACCACCTGGCGCGACCGGCCCGCCGTCGACCGCGGGGGCGGGATCCTGCTCGCGGGCGACCAGGTCGCCGCCCCGGGCCTCCTCAGCGAGGTCGCGTTCAACAGCGGGATCGAAGCGGCGGTCCTGGCCGTCGAACTCCTCGGCCGGACGGCTCCGGACGCCCCCCGCACGGCAGGGACTCCCTGACCCCGCGCGCAGCTGAGGCCGAAGGGTGGAGGCGGCAGCCACGCACCCGCACCGCGGTGGCCGCCCGCCGCGAGCTGGAAACCCGCGGCCCGGTGGGCAAGGCCGTCCTCGTACCGAGACCCCGCTCAGGCCGCCCCGAGCTCCGCGAGCGCCCCGTCCGTCAGCCGGTAGACCGTCCACTCCTCCTGGGGACGCGCACCCAGCGACTCGTAGAACGCGATGGACGGGGCGTTCCAGTCCAGCACCGACCACTCCAGGCGCCCGTACCCGCGCTCCACACAGATCCGCGCCAGCTCCGTCAGCAGCGCCTTCCCGTAACCGCCGCCGCGCCTCTCGGGGCGCACGTACAGATCCTCCAGATACACCCCGTGCACCCCGCGCCACGTGGAGAAGTTGAGGAACCACAGCGCGAACCCGACCACGTCACCGTCGTCGTCCGACACCGCGACATGGGCGTACGCGGCCGGCCGCTCGCCGAACAGGGCCTCACGCAACTGGTCCTCGGTGGCGTTCGCCTCGTCGAGCGCCTTCTCGTACTCGGCGAGCTCACGGACCATGGCGTAGATGGCAGGAACGTCTTCGGACGTGGCAGTACGAATCATGCGGGCAGCCTAGACACGCGGGCCCGCCCCGCGCCCCTCAGTTGCGGCCCAGCAACCGCCGGGCGATCTCCGCATGATCCGCGGGCAGCCGCCGCGCCCCGCCCCGGATCCCCCACAACCCGTTCTGCAGCACCCGCCCCAGCGTCCACGCCCGCGCGCGTTCCCGGTCCAGTCCCAGCACCCCGGACAGCAGGTCGAACCTCCACAGCACCTCGGAGGCGTCGAACCTGTTGTGCAGCGCCGGGAACAGCTCGAACCCCGGATCGCCGGACAGCGGCTTCGGATCCAGCGCGACCCACTCCCCCGCCCGGCCCTCCTCCGCACGCCCGGCCAGAACGTTGCCGTAGTGCAGGTCCCAGTGCAGCAGACGGTCCCCCGGCTCCCCCGCCACCTCCCTGACCGCGGCCGCGCAGTCCCGCAGCAGCCGCCGCTCCTCCTCGTCCGCCAGCCCTCCGGCCGCCCCGGGCGCCTCCTGCAGCATCCGGGCAGCCGCGTCCCCCAGCCGCCGCATCCCCGGCGGGGCCGGCACACGGACCAGCCGGGACAACGACTCCGCGAGCACCCGCACCGCCTCCCGGGCGTCCGCCACCCCCGTCAACGGCCGCTGCTCATCGAGCCGTTCCAGCAGCATCGTCCCGCTCGCCGCGTCATGTTGCAGCAGACCCACCGCTCCCGCGCCCGCCGCACCCCACACCCGCAGGGCGTCCGGCTCCCCCGCCGTCTCCTCGTCCACCATCTGCAGCTTCAGCGCACCCCTGCGGCCATCCGCCCCCCGCACCACCGGAAGCACCAGCGCGCACATCCCGCTCATCGCGGCCCCGTCGAGGCGCAGTCCCCACCCGGCCAGGAACCTCTCCGCCAGCTCCGGCAACGCGTCGGCGAACGCGCGCCCCGCCGCACCGCTGTGGGCACCCAGATTCACGACCAGGTCGTCCGGAACGTCGATCACCCCGCGAGCGTAGGGGTAACGTCCCTCCAGCGACTGGGCTGCACACGGACAAGCAGGGGACACATGAGCACCGTCAGTACCGTCAACGGCGGCATTTCGTTCTGGTACGCGAAGGAAGGCACCCCCGCCCCACGCGAGCCCCTGCCCGGCGACACCGGCGCCGACGTCTGCATCGTCGGAGGCGGCTACACCGGGCTCTGGACGGCGTACTACCTCAAGAAGGCCGTCCCCTTCCTCAACATCACCGTCCTGGAAGCCAGGTTCTGCGGCTACGGCGCCTCCGGCCGCAACGGCGGATGGCTCTACAACGGAATCGCGGGCCGCGACCGCTACGCCAAGCTGCACGGCCACGACGCCGCCGTACGCCTCCAGCAGGCGATGAACGACACCGTCGGCGAGGTCATCCGGATCGCCGGCGACGAGGGCATCGACGCCGACATCCACCACGGCGGCGTCCTGGAGGTCGCCCACACCCCTTCCCAGCTCGCCCGCCTCAAGGACTTCCACTCCGTCGAGATCGCCTTCGGCGAGACGGACCGCGTCCTGCGCGGCGCACGCGAGACCGCCGAACGCATCCGCGTCTCCGGAGCCGTCGGCTCCAGCTGGACCCCGCACGGCGCGCGCCTCCACCCCGCCAAGCTGGTCAAGGGCCTCGCCGACGCCGTGGAAGCCCTCGGCGTCACGATCCACGAGTCGACCCCCGTCACCGAGATCAAGCCCAAGCACGCCGTCACCCCGTACGGCACGGTCCGCGCCCCGTACATCCTGCGCTGCACCGAGGGCTTCACCGCCGCCCTCAAGGGCCAGAAGCGCACCTGGCTCCCCATGAACTCCTCCATGATCGTCACCGAGCCCCTCCCCGAGAGCCTCTGGGACACCATCGGCTGGGACGGCCGCGAAACCCTCGGCGACATGGCCCACGCCTACATGTACGCCCAGCGCACCGCCGACGACCGCATCGCACTCGGCGGCCGGGGCGTCCCCTACCGTTACGGCTCGGCGACCGACAACGACGGCCGCACCCGGCCCGCGACCGTCGAGGCCCTGCGCGACCTGCTCGTCCGCTTCTTCCCCACCACCGCGGGCACCCGTATCGACCACGCCTGGTCCGGCGTGCTCGGCGTCCCCCGCGACTGGTGCGCCACCGTCACCCTCGACCGCTCCACCGGTCTCGGCTGGGCGGGCGGCTACGTCGGTTCCGGCGTCGCCACCGCCAACCTCGCGGCCCGCACCCTGCGCGACCTGATCCAGCAGGACTCCGGCCAGGCCGGCCCCACCGACCTGACCGCCCTCCCCTGGGTCAACCACCGCGTCCGCCGCTGGGAACCCGAACCGCTCCGCTGGCTCGGCGTGCACACGCTCCACGCGGCCTACCGCACGGCGGACCGCCGCGAGTCCGCCTCACCGCACCTCGGCACCGACCGGCTCGCGAAGGCGGCGGACCGCATCGCGGGCCGGCACTGAGAACGGCGGCCGGGCCCGTTCACCGGGCCCTCAGGCGGCCTCCGCCGTCCCCGCCGCGTCCCGCCGTCTCCCGTCGCGGTGGATCGGTGCCGCCGAACCCGTGAGGGGGGCACCCGTCCCGCCCCGCCGGGCCGCTACGATCTCCGCCGCGATGGACAGGGCGGTCTCCTCGGGCGTACGGGCGCCGAGGTCGAGGCCGATCGGCGACCTCAGCCGGGCCAGCTCGGCCTCGCGCAGCCCCGCTTCCCGCAACTTCCGGTCACGGTCCGCGTGGGTCCGGCGCGAGCCCATCGCCCCGACGAACGCGACGGGCATCCGCAAGGCCTGCTCCAGCAGGGGGACGTCGAACTTGGCGTCGTGGGTGAGCACGCACAGGACCGTGCGCCCGTCGGTCGCGGTGCGCCGCAGATAGCGGTGCGGCCAGTCGACGACGACGTCGTCGGCCTCGGGGAAGCGGGCCCGGGTGGTGAAGACGGGCCGGGCGTCGCACACGGTGACGTGGTAGCCGAGGAACTTGCCCGCGCGGACGAGAGCCTCGGCGAAGTCGATCGCACCGAACACGATCATCCGGGGCGGTGGCACGTTCGACTCGACGAGGAGGGTGAGGCCGCCGGGGCAGCGTGTTCCGTCCTCCGCGAGGTCGAGGGCACCGGTGCGTCCGGCGTCCAGCATCGCCCGCGCCTCGGCCGCCGCCACCCGGTCCAGATCCGGGGAGCCGCCGAACGAGCCCTCGTAGGACCCGCCGGAGTCCACCAGCAGTGCACTGCCCAGGAGTCCGGCCGGCCCTCGCACGACCCGGGCGAGGGCCATGGGTGCGCCCGACGCGGCGGCCGACAGCGCCGACCGGAACACCTCCCCGGCGGGCGCGTGCGCGTCGACCGGGGTGACCATGACGTCGATGACCCCACCGCAGGTCAGCCCGACCGCGAAGGCGTCCTCGTCGCTGTAGCCGAACCGTTCGACCACGGTCTCACCGTCTTCGAGCGCCTGGACGCACAGCTCGTACACCGCCCCTTCCACACAACCGCCGGAGACCGAACCGACGGCCGTGCCCTCGCTGTCGACAGCGAGGGCCGCGCCCGGGCCGCGCGGCGCGCTGCCCCCGACGGCCACGACGGTGGCTACGGCGAACGTCCTGCCCTCCTCGGCCCAGCGGGCCAGCTCCTCGGCGATGTCAAGCATGCGGGCCTGCCGTGAGGACACGGTCCGGCCGGATGGGCAGGCTGCGGTGGCGTACACCGGTGGCGTGCCAGACGGCGTTGGCGATCGCCGCCGCCGCCCCCACGATCCCGATCTCCCCGATCCCCTTGATCCCGACCGGGTCGTCCGGGTCCGGGTCGTCGACCCAGTCCGCCTCGACGAGCGGGACGTCGGCGTTCGTGGCGACGTGGTAACCCGCGAGGTCGGCGCCGTAGAGGGCTCCGGTGTTCCGGTCCCTGACCGCCTCCTCGTGCAGGGCCATGGAGATGCCCCAGATCATCCCGCCGGTGAACTGACCGCGTGCGGTGAGGGGGTTGACGATCCGGCCGGCGGCAAAGATGCCGAGCATGCGGCGCACCCGTACTTCCCCGGTGGCCACATCGACGGCGACCTCGGCGAACTGCGCCCCGAAGGAGTGCCGCTCCGTCTGCGCGAGTGCTCCGAGGGCCTCGGTGGTGTCCGACCTCACGGTGATGCCCTCGGGCGGGATCCCGTCGCTCAGGGCGAGCCGCTCCCGCAGCTCCTCGGCCGCGGCCGTGACCGCCCAGGCCCACGACCGGGTGCCCATCGAGCCGCCGGCGATCATCGCCGGGCCGAAGTCGCTGTCACCGATCCTCACGCGTACCCGGTCGGTCGGCACCTGAAGGGCGTCGGCGGCGACCAGGGTGAGCGCCGTGCGTGCCCCGGTTCCGATGTCGGCGGCGCTGATCCGCACGGTGAAGGTGCCGTCGGCCTCCGCGGTCGCGGCCGCCGTCGACGGCATCGCTCCCGCGCCGAACGAAGCCGCCGCCGTCCCGGTACCGAGCAGCCAGCGCCCCTCCCGCCGCAGGCCGGGACGCGGGTCCCGGTCCGCCCAGCCGAACCGGCGGGCGCCCTCCCGGAAGCAGGCGGGCAGGCTGCGGGTGCTGAACGGCAGCCCCGAGACCGGGCCCCGCTCGGGTTCGTTGCGCACGCGCAGCTCGATCGGGTCGATGCCGCACTTCTCGGCGAGTTCGTCGAGCGCCGACTCCAGGGCGAACGAGCCGGGCGCCTCACCGGGAGCACGCATGTAGGTCGGGCTCGGCACGTCGAGCCGTACGACCCGGTTGGCGGTGTGGTGGGCGGGGGCGTCGTACATCACGCGGGCCACCCCGGCCCCCGACTCGATGAACTCGTACACGGTCGAGGTGCGGCTCAGACAGCTGTGTTCCAGCGCGCGCAGCCGTCCCTCGGCGTCGGCACCGAGCCGGACCCGCTGGGTCGTGGGGCTCCGGTGACCCGCGAGCGAGAACAGCTGGCGGCGCGTCATGACGACCCGGACCGGGCGCGACAGGACGGTGGCCGCCATCACCGCGGCCACCTGGTGCGCGCGGACACCCTTGCTCCCGAACCCGCCGCCGACGTGTTCGGACCGCACGCGCACCGAGGCAGGATCGAGCGAGAAGAGGTTCGCGAGCTCGTTCGCGACCCACACCGTGCCCTGGTTGGAGTCCACCACCTCCAGCCGGCCACCGTCCCAGAGGGCGGTCGCCGCATGGGGCTCCATCGAGTTGTGGTGCTCCTCCGGCGTGGAGTACTCGGCGTCCACGACCACGGCCGACGCGGCCAGTTCGGCCTCCAGGTCCCCCTTCCCCGTCACGGCCGGCCCGCCGGGGCCGGGCATCGTGTACGCGTCCGGGTGTTCTCCGGCGAAGGTGACGTCGTGCGGCTCCTCCTCGTAGTGCACCACCAGCGCTTCGGCGGCTTCCCTGGCCTGCTCGGAGGTCTCCGCGACGACCAGCGCGACCGGCCAGCCCGCGTGCGGCACCCGGTCGTGCTGGAAGACGGCGACGGTCGGGTCCGGCACTCCGAGCATGCCGACGTAGTCGATGTCGACCCGTGGGGCGTTCCCGTGGTGCAGGACGGTGAGCACGCCCGGCATCTCCAGGACCGCCCCGGTCTCCACCGAGCGCACACGGCCGCGGGTGATCGTCGAGAGCACCATCCATCCGTACGCGAGGCCGGCGAAGGGGACCTCACCCGCGTAACGGGCCGCTCCGGTGACCTTGTCGCGGCCCTCCACGCGTGCGTGCGCGGTACCGACGGCCTTGGTCACCCTGGTCCCGGTCGTGGTGGTGGTCATCGGGTGGCCTCCTCGGCGAGTTCACTGAGCACGGCGACGACGAGGTTGCGCGTCAGCGTCACCTTGTACGCGTTGTGCGGCAACGGCCGGGCGGCCGCCAGTTCGGCGTCCGCCGCGGCGGCGAAGGCCCCGGCGTCGGCCGGGCCGCCGGTCAGGGCCTGTTCGGCCGTGTGCGCCCGCCACGGCCGGGAGGCGACCGCCCCGAACGCCAGGCGTACCTCGTGTACGACGCCGTCACGGACGTCGAGCGCGGCGGCGACCGAACCGATCGCGAAGGCGTACGAGGCCCGCTCGCGCACCTTGCGGTAGCGGGAGTTGGCCGCCACCGGGGCGGCCGGCAGAGTCACGCCGGTTATCAGCGCTCCCGGCGGCAGGGCGGTCTCCCGGTGCGGGGTGTCGCCCACCGGCAGGTAGAACTCGGTGAAGGGAAGACGGCCCGGTCCGTCAGGTGTCTCGTAGGAGACCACGGCACCGAAGGCCGTCAGAGCCACGCCCAGGTCGGAGGGGTGGGTGGCCACGCAGTGGTCGGAAGCGCCCAGGATCGCGTGGTTGTGGTGCTCGCCCTCGATCGCGGGACAGCCGCTGCCGGGAACACGCTTGTTGCACGGCGCGGCCACGTCGGCGAAGTAGCCGCAGCGGGTGCGTTGCAGCAGGTTTCCACCGACGGTGGCCACGTTGCGCAGCTGCCCGGACGCACCGGCCAGCACCGCCTGGGACAGGGCCGGGTAGCTCCGGCGCACGTCGGGGTGTGCCGCGAGGTCGCTGTTGGTGACGGTCGCACCGATGCGCAGCCCGCCGTCCTCCGTGGCCTCGATCCGGTCCAGCGGGAGTTCGCGCACGTCGACGAGTCGGCCGGGCCGTTCGACGCCGGTCTTCATCAGGTCGACGAGGTTGGTGCCGCCGCCGAGGAAACGGGCGTCCGGGTCGCCGTCGAGCAGTGCGAGGGCGCCGGAGACATCGGCCGCGCGCTCGTATCCGAACTCCTTCATGCCGCCGCCCCCCGGCCCTTCGCAGTCTGCGCGCCCTCCGCGGTCCGGGCGGCTTGCGCACGGATCCCGGCCGCGCGTTCGACCGCCTGCACGATCGACACGTACGCGCCGCAGCGGCACAGGTTGCCGCTCATACGCTCGCGGATCTCCTCGGCCGTCAGTGGCGGTGGCCCCGCTTCGGGGCGTACGTCGTCGGTGACGGCGCTCGGCCAGCCGGCGGCGTGCTCCTCGATCACCGCGACGGCCGAACAGATCTGTCCAGGCGTGCAGTAACCGCACTGATAGCCGTCGAGGTCGAGGAACGCCTGCTGCACGGGGTGCAGTTGCTCTCCCTCGGCGAGGCCTTCGACGGTGACGATCTCCCGGCCTTCGGCCGCCACCGCGAGTTGCAGGCAGGCGACGGCCCGGCGGTCGTCGAGCAGGACGGTGCACGCACCGCACTGCCCCTGGTCGCAGCCCTTCTTGGTGCCGGTCAGATCGAGGCGCTCGCGCAGGGCATCGAGCAGGGTGGTGCGGTGGTCGACGGTCAGCGTGTGCTTCTCGCCGTTGACGTTCAAGGTGACGGCGCTGTGCGTCGACAGGGGCGTTGGGGCCATGATCAGCCTTCTTTCGCATTCCCGGACCACCTCGGGAGGAAGGTCCGGCAGGCAGAGGAAACGGAAGACGCGGAGGCGTGCCGGAGAGGAAGCGGAGACGTGTCGAGGGGGGAGGCGACGCCGCACGCTGCGACGGCGGGCCGGGAGCACGCGGGACGCATGGGAGAAGACGCCGCTGCCGGCCGCCAGCTGTCCGTCCCGGCCGCCCGCCGCTATGGTGACCTAACCGGACAGCTGTCCGTTCACAGAAAAATTAGTGGACAGTTGTCCGCTTACGCAAGGGCGGGATTCGGCCACGGACCCGCGAGGAGGACGAGTGCGGCAGAACAAGGACGCACCTCTGCGCTCGGATGCGCAGCGAAACCGCGAACGCATCCTGGAAGTCGCCCTGGCGGAGCTGACGCTCTGCGCGGACGCCCCTCTCAGCGTGATCGCCAGGAAGGCAGGCGTCGGACAGGGCACGCTCTACCGCAATTTCCCCAGCCGCGAAGCCCTCGTCCTCGAGATCTACCGCCACGAGATGCAGCAGGTCGCCGACGCCGCGACCGAGCTGATCAGGACTCATGAGCCCGACCGGGCCCTGCGCGAGTGGATGGACCACCTCGCGAGGTTCGCCATGACCAAGGCCGGTCTGGCGGACGCCATACGCCAGGCCACCAGCGCACCGGACAGCCCGGCGAAACCGGGCCACACCCCGGTGACGTCCGCGGCGGAACTCCTGCTCCGCACCAACGAGGAGGCAGGCACCATCCGCCCGGGCGTGACCGCGGACGACTTCCTCCTCGCCATCGCCGGCCTCTGGCAGCTCGGCCCCCACGGCGACTGGCAACCGCGCGCCGCCCGCCTCCTGGATCTCGTCATGGACGGCCTGCGCGCGGGGGCCTCCGGCGGAGAAGGGCCCAGGCATGGAGGAACAACGGAAAAGCCCAGGCCAGATGGTGTCTGACCTGGGCTTCTGTTGAGCCCCCTGTCGGATTCGAACCGACGACCTACGCATTACAAGTGCGTTGCTCTGGCCGGACTGAGCTAAGGAGGCAGCGGAAGCAGTGTAACCAACGCCGGGACCGGAACCTGCTCGATATTCGGGACCAAGGACTACTGACAGATCCGAAAACGCCAGGTAGCGTCACCTCAGGTTCACTCCAGTGGACCACACCGCTCCCTACTCGGATCGTCCGGCACGTTCCTGCCGGTGGAGGAGAAGAACCGTCATGGCCAGTGTCACGTTCGACAAGGCGTCCCGCGTCTACCCCGGCTCCACGAAGCCGGCTGTGGACCAGCTCGAGATCGACATCGAGGACGGCGAGTTCCTCGTCCTCGTCGGTCCTTCCGGTTGCGGCAAGTCGACCTCCCTGCGCATGCTCGCGGGTCTCGAGGACGTCAACGGCGGTGCGATCCGCATCGGTGACCGCGACGTCACGCACCTGCCCCCGAAGGACCGGGACATCGCCATGGTGTTCCAGAACTACGCGCTCTACCCGCACATGTCCGTCGCGGACAACATGGGCTTCGCGCTGAAGATCGCCGGGATCAACAAGACGGAGATCCGGGCGAAGGTCGAAGAGGCCGCCAAGATGCTGGACCTCACCGACTACCTGGACCGCAAGCCGAAGGCGCTCTCCGGTGGTCAGCGTCAGCGTGTGGCGATGGGCCGCGCCATCGTGCGTGAGCCGCAGGTCTTCCTCATGGACGAGCCGCTGTCGAACCTCGACGCCAAGCTCCGTGTGTCGACGCGTACGCAGATCGCCTCGCTGCAGCGCCGCCTCGGCATCACCACCGTGTACGTCACCCACGACCAGGTCGAGGCCCTCACCATGGGTGACCGCGTCGCGGTCCTCAAGGACGGTCTGCTCCAGCAGGTCGACTCGCCTCGCAACATGTACGACCGCCCGGCCAACCTCTTCGTGGCCGGCTTCATCGGCTCCCCGGCGATGAACCTCGTCGAGGTCCCGATCACCGACGGTGGCGTGAAGTTCGGCAACAGCGTCGTCCCGGTCTCCCGTGCGGCGCTCTCCGCCGCCGCCGACCGCGGTGACCGCACCGTCACGGTCGGCATCCGCCCCGAGCACTTCGACATCGTCGAGCACGGCGGCGCCGCGGCGACCGGCCTCTCCAAGGCCTCGTCCGACGCCCCGGCGGGTCTGGCCGTCTCCGTCAACGTCGTCGAGGAGCTCGGCGCCGACGGCTTCGTCTACGGTGCCGCCCAGGTCGGTGGCGAGCACAAGGACCTGGTCGTCCGCGTCGGCGGCCGCGCCGTTCCGGAGAAGGGCACCGAGCTGCACGTCGTGCCGCGCCCGGAGGAGCTGCACGTCTTCGCCACGTCGACCGGTGAGCGCCTGACCGCCTGATCCGTCCGATCCAGCCGCTGCGGCCCCCCGTCCACGAGGACGCGGGGCCGTTCGCGTGTCGCGGTACGGGATCGGGTTTCGGATCCGCCGCGTGCCAAATACCCCGGCACATCGGTCAATTCACCCCGACCCGTCAACGCGCGATTCGAAAAGACCCCTCGAACCATCCCCCGCAAGGGTGACGAAATGTCGCCAGGTCATCACTGCCCGCTACGCTCGCCTGCGTGACCCACACCGCGCGCCGCATCGGCCGAACCCTAGCTCTCGTACTGCCCGTCGTCATGGTCCTGTCCGGGACCCTCGCGGTCACCCGCGTGCAGTGGTCGGGGCAGGACACCGAGACCCAGTTGCTGACCGCCGCTTCGGAGACCGTGTCCAAGCAGGCGAAGGCCCGGGCACCTCAGGACGTTCTGCGGGACAAGCTCCTGCTGGAGCTCCGTGAGAAGGACCCGGGTGTCGCGCTGACGAGCCTCCAGCGCACCGTCGAGGGGCGTCCCTCTCTGGCGAAGCACTGCATGTCGCTCGCCAAGGCGCTGGGCAAGGCCGCCGTCGACCAGTACGGCCCGACGCGTGCCCACCGGTTCTCCCGTCCGGTCTGCGACACCTCGTTCGCCTCGGGCGTAGCGCAGTTCAGCTGAGCCGGGCGTGGCCGGGCACGGCATATCGTGCCTGGCATGCATACGTATCCGACGCAGGCCGTGATCCTGGCGGGTGGTCAGGGCTCGCGGCTGCGCCCGTACACCGATGACCGCCCCAAGCCGATGGTCGAGATCCCTGGAACCGGGACCCCGATCATCGGCCATCAGCTGTCCTGGCTGGCCGCCGAGGGCGTCACCGACGCCGTGATCTCGTGCGGCCATCTTGCCGATGTGCTGCAGGAGTGGCTGGACTCGGCCGATCTTCCGCTGCGTGTCACGACCGTCGTCGAGACCGAGCCTCTGGGCCGGGGCGGCGGTCTCAAGCATGCCGCGGCGCGGCTGCCCGATCCGTCGGAGCCCTGGTACGCGACGAACGGCGACATCTGGACCCGCTTCTCCCTGCGGGAGATGGCCGCCTTCCATGCCGAGCGGGACGCCACCGCGACGCTCGCGCTCGCCCGCCCGAGGATCCCGTGGGGCGCCGTGGAGACGGACGCCTTCGGGCACATCACCGACTTCATCGAGTCGCCGCCGTCGCCGTATCTGATCAACGCGGGCGTGTACGTCTTCGCGCCCGCGTTCACCTCGATGCTGCCGGAGCGGGGCGACCACGAGCGGACGACGTTCCCCCGGCTGGCCCGTGAGCGGCGGCTGGCAGGCTACCCGCTGCCCCACGGGGCGTACTGGCGGGCGATCGACACCGCGAAGGACCTGACGGAGGCGGCGAAGGAGCTGGGCGCCCACGCGGGCGGCTGACCCACCCGAGCACATATGCGAGGGCGGTCACCGGATGTCCGGTGACCGCCCTCGTCGTGTGCGGTGCGGGGAGTCAGCCGAGCAGGCCGCCGATGGGGTTCTGGCCGGCGCCGCCGGTGGAGCCGCCGTCGGACCCGCCGCCGGTGGAGCCCTCCTCGTCCGAACCGCCGGTCGTCCCACCGGAACCGGCGGAACCGGACGAGCTGGGGCCGGCGTCGCCGGCCGGGGGCTCCTCCGGGGCCGGCTCCTGCGGGGGTGCCTGGCCGGTGCCCTGGGTCTGGCTGGGCTCACCGGAGCTCGCCCCGGCCGTCGGGCCGGACTCGCGCACGGAGTCCGAGCCGGGGGTGGATTCCTCGGCCGACGGGGTTCCGGGAGCGCTGGAGGGGGACGTCTCGGGGGTGCGGTCGTCCGGGGTCCGGGAGGGCTTGCGCTTCTTGTCCTTGGACTCGTCGGGGAGCGGCGAGCCGGGCAGCTGGTTGGTCGGGTAGCTGTCGGGGCCCGGCACGGTGACGACCTCCGTGGAGCGGACGGCACCGCCGAGCATGGAGCCGACCAGCAGGGTCAGGCCGACGACGACGGTGGCGACCACGGTGCCGCGGCGCAGCACCCGGCGGCGGAGGTCCCAGATGCCGGAGCGCGGGCCGAGCTTGCGCCAGGCCTCTCCTGCGAGGCGCCCGTCGAGGGAGTAGACGGGGGCACCGGCGATGACGAGCGGGCTCCAGGCTGCCAGCAGGAGGATGTCGGGGGCGTCGTAGGCGGCGGCACCGCGCCAGCTGACCGTCACCAGCACGGCGGCGGAGAGGAGGACGCCGAAGGCGGCCGCGACCCGCTGCCAGAGTCCGAGGAGGGTGAGGACGCCGACGACGACCTGGAGGAAGGCGACGGAGAGCCCCGCGGCGACAGGATGGGAGAGCGCGAAGTCACGCAGGGGCTCGGCGGCGGTCGAGGGGTGCAGCGAGGTCAGCCACTTGACCATGGAGCCGCGGTCGCCGCCGTCGAAGTAGGCGGGGTCGCAGAGCTTGCCCATGCCCGCGTAGATCGAGAGGAAGCCGAGGATGACGCGCAGCGGGAGGAGGACGACGCCGAGGTTCATCCGGCGGTCGGGGTAGTAGGCGTGCCGGACGGTGTCGCCGGCCTGGCGCCGTTCCCCGGCGGAGGCGCCTTCCTGGCCCTCGGTGTCGGGGGTGTCCTCGTAGGCGACGTATGCGTCGTGAGGCGGCGTCTCGACGGCGTCGTAGGCGCCGACGGCCTGGCGCATGGGGGGCAGCAGGGGTCCCGTACGAGGGCCCCCCGCTTGGTGGGGCGTCCGGAGTACGGGGGTGGGCTGGGTCTCGTCGAGACGCGGGATGACCTGCGTGCCGCCGCCCGTGTCGTCGTAGTCCGCGCCGAAGTCGCCGCCGTGGCGGGTGTCGAGATGGCCGGCGGTGGAGTTCCGTACGGCCTGAAGGAGTCCGGTCGCTCCGGGGTCGCCCGGCTCCGACCTGCCGCTCCACACGACGGGAGCCCGCCTGCGGCCGCCCGCGCCGCCCATGGCGGGGATCCTGACCGGCGCGGCGGAGCCCAGGGGGCGCAGACGGGTGCGCTGACCCGGGGCGAGCTGCACCCGGAAGCTGGCGTGGCTGACGATGACCTGCGCGGGGTCGCTGTCCACCTTCGTCATGCTCAGGGCGGGTTGGTCGTCGAACCGAGGCGTTCTGGTGTCCACACTCATCTAACCGAGTGATGTGTGATTAGGACACTGCCTTGACGCGCCCAGAGTGTCCGAGACCCGTCAAGATCCGGCCAACCTGCGGCGGGTGGGAACTCCTGTGCGCCTGCCGTACGTCAACCACCACAGCTTTCGCGGACATTGAGCGCAGGGGGATGGGACACAGTGGCGGGACAACAGCTCATTTTCAAGGACCTCTCCCGCTATCCGGTCATGGCCCAGGCGTTGGACAACCAGTGGCTTCCCAGCGATCTCGCTGCCGCACGTCAGCGTGCGAACGCCCCGTCAGGGCGTTCGCCGGACGACGTGGACGCCTCCGCCGCCGAGCTGCGCCGAGCGCTGGTGAACAGCGGGACCCTGGTGGTCAACCGGGCGTACTTCATCAACAACCAAGCGGTTTCGGCCAACTACCTTCCCTCTGCCGACGCGTCCGAACGTCAGGCCTTCGTAGAGCTGTTGAACGGAAGAGCCCTCGTCCCGTTCCTCTACTCCGAGCGTGATCCCGCAGCCGAGTTCGCCTGGACGAACGACGCACAGGTGCACCGCGCGTGGCAGCGTCTGCTCGCCGACGAGGCCGAACCGGCCCTGGTCCGCTTCGACTGGGACGACGAGGCGAACCGTGAGGCCACCGAGAGCATCAACCAGTTCTTCTCCAGCAGGCTGACAACCCTAATGCGGCTTCGTGAGGCTCCGCTGAGGACGCACCTGAACATCTCCCTCGCCCAGGCACGGGCCATGAAGGAGGGCGTCCTCACCGACATCGCCCGGTGGGCGACGCAGCAGGACCTCTACGCGACCATCACCCGGGAGGCCGTGTACAAGGAGTTCCTCACCCGGCCGGGCACGGAGGTGCACGAGGGGTTGCTGAGGGAGGGCGAGCACGTCGTGGCCACCAAGCAGCTCATCGACCTTCTGTACAACCTGGGGGTACCCAAGGCGAGCGGGGTCACCGCCCTTACGCCTCCGGGCTCCCCGCCGAGGTCCACGCTTCAGGAGCTGCGTGACGACGTCCGCAGTCGCCCCGACGACCCGGAGCAGATCGGCCTGCTGCTGCGTGACGTGTTCGCCGACGCGCTGCACCGGGCGGTCGACGGCCCCCGCTCCTACGGCTCGCTGTCGCTGTCCGACATCACACGCCTGCGTACCACCGAGGAGTGGAACAGCTATGTGAACGCGCTGGACTCGTTCGTGCGGGGCAGCTTCAGGGACGGGCGGATGCCCACACCGGAGGAGTTCCGGGCCGGCACGGGTGACGTCGCCAAGCTGCACCGGGGGATGCTGCGGGCCGCGCGCAGGACCAGCGGTACGCAGCGGGGTTTCCAGCGCGAGATGAAGGTGGCGCTGGTCCTCGAGTCCGCGGGGATCGCCCTGCAGGTGACGGCCGGTGAGGAGGTGTCCCTGCTGGCGGGCTCGCTCCAGATGGCCACGGCCCTCGCGGGTGCGCTGAGCGTGCGCCTGGAGTTCTTCGACCGGGAGGGCCGCGGTGCGCGCAGTGGCCTCGGGCATTCGCTGACGTTGCCGTCGCTCCAGCTGCGCAACGTCAGGAAGGACTGGGAGGAGATCCTCAAGTCGTACGGGGGCCGCGTCGCGGAGACGGGGTCGAGCCCGCGGCGAGGCCAGGCCGACCAGCAGTCGCCGAATGTCTGAACATGGCGGAGCCCGGGAAAACACACCAGATGAGTACCGAGTACTACGAGCGGCTGCGCGTGGAGCGCCCTGACCTGTTCGTCAACCAGGCCGGGGGCATCGAGATCCTCAGCGATCCGGAAGCGGTCGCCGAGGCCGGCGGGGTGATGTACAGCGACCGCTACATCACGCTGCTACGCGATCCGGTGCGCTTTCCGGACGGGTCCACCGGCTCGTACATCCGGTCGGTCAGCGCCACGCCGGCTCCGGGCTGCGCGGTGCTCCCGCTGCTGGACGGCCGGGTGGTGCTGATCGAGCACTTCCGCCATGCGACGCGTTCCTGGCACTGGGAGGTGCCGCGCGGCTTCGGTACGCCGGGGCTGTCCGCCGAGGAGAACGCGGCCAAGGAGCTGGAGGAGGAGATCGGCGCTCAGGCGCTGGAGATCGTCCCGCTCGGTGAGCTGCACCCTGATTCGGGCACGACGGCCGACCGTGTGTCGCTCTTCGCGGCGCGGGTCGCCGGGACCGGGCCCCTGGAGACCGGCGAGGCGATCCGTATGTGCGTGACCGTGCCGTTCGAGGAGGCCGAGGCGATGGTGGGCGACGGGCGGATCACGGACGGCTTCACGATCGCGGTACTGCTGAGGGCGCGGCTGGCGGGCCTGACTGCTTGAGGGCGGCCAGGCCCGGCTGCCGCGTCGTCACTCCTCACGCCCTGCGGCGCGCCACCTCGTAGAGGACGATGCCCGCGGCGACACCGGCGTTCAGCGATTCGGCGCCACCCGGCATGGAGATCCGGACCCGGTAGTCGCAGGTCTCGCCGACGAGGCGGCCCAGGCCCTTGCCCTCGCTGCCGATGACGATGACGACGGGGCCCGCAAGGGCCTCCAGGTCCTCGACCGTGTGTTCGCCGTCCGCGGCGAGGCCGACCACGGTCAGGCCCGCCTTCTGGTAGCCCTCCAGGGCGCGGGTCAGGTTCGTGACACGCGAGACCGGCGTACGGGCCGCGGTGCCGGCCGAGGACTTCCAGGCCCCGGCCGTCATGCCGGCCGCCCGGCGTTCGGGGACGACGACTCCGTGGCCGCCGAAGGCGGAGACGGAGCGGACGATCGCGCCGAGGTTGCGGGGGTCGGTGACGCCGTCGAGGGCGACGATCAGCGGGTCCTCGTTGTTGTCGTACGCGGCGGCGGTGAGGTCCTCCGGGTGCGCGTACTCGTACGGCGGGACCTGGAGGACGAGGCCCTGGTGGTTCAGGCCGTTCGTCATCCGGTCGAGCTCGGGGCGCGGCGCCTCCATGAGGTGGATGTTGCCGCGCTCGCCGGCGAGCTGGAGCGCCTCGCGGACCCGCTCGTCGTTGTCGATGTACTGCTGGACGTAGAGGGTGGTGGCGGGCACGCCGTCACGCAGCGCCTCGAAGACCGGGTTGCGGCCGACCACCATCTCCGACGTGCCCTTGGCGCCACCTCGGCGGGGGGCGGGGCGGCGCGCGGCGGCCTGCTTGGCCTGGGCGCTCGCCACCCTGTTCTTCTTGTGTCCCTTGCGGGCGGAGGCGGGCGGCGTCGGTCCCTTGCCTTCGAGACCACGGCGTCGGTTACCGCCGCTGCCGACCTGCATGCCCTTCTTGTTGGACGTGCGGCGGTTCCTGCGCTGGCTGTTCCCGGCCATGACCTACCTGTTTCGTTGCTTCAGAAAGACGTCGTCAAGTGAAAGTGTGCCGCCCGGACGGCCGGGCGGCACATTTGCGCTGCTCACGCATGGTGCGAAGGTCCGCTCAGCGGGGTCCGAGAGTCCATCGGGGTCCGGTGGGGCTGTCCTCGATGACGAGGCCGGACTGGTTGAGCTGGTCGCGGATCGCGTCGGCGGCGGGCCAGTCCTTGCGCTCGCGGGCGGACTGCCGCTGGTCGAGGACGAGCCGTACGAGGGTGTCGACGACGCCGTGCAGATCCTCGCCCCGGTCGCTCTCGCCCGCCCAGTGGGGGTCGAGCGGGTCCAGACCGAGGACGCCGAGCATCGCGCGCACCTCGGCGAGGCGGGCGACCGCGGCTTCCTTGTCGTCGGCGGCGAGGGCCGAATTGCCCTGGCGGACGGTGGTGTGGACGATCGCGAGCGCCTGCGGGACACCGAGGTCGTCGTCCATGGCCTCCGCGAACGCGGGCGGCACCTCGGCGGCGGCCTCGACCGGTCCGGCCTTCTCCACCACGCGCTGGACGAAGCCCTCGATCCGCGCGAAGGCGGACTCGGCCTCGCGCATGGCCTCCTCGCTGTACTCGATCATGGACCGGTAGTGCGGGGTGCCGAGGTAGTAGCGCAGGACGATCGGGCGCCAGGCCTTCACCATCTCGCTGACCAGCACGGAGTTGCCGAGGGACTTCGACATCTTCTCGCCGGACATGGTGACCCAGCCGTTGTGCACCCAGTACTTCGCGAACTCGTCCCCGAAGGCCTTGGCCTGCGCGATCTCGTTCTCGTGGTGCGGGAAGATCAGGTCGATGCCGCCGCCGTGGATGTCGAAGGCGGTGCCGAGGTACTTGTGCGCCATCGCGGAGCACTCGAGGTGCCAGCCGGGACGGCCGCGGCCCCAGGGGGTCTCCCAGCTGGGCTCGCCGGGCTTGGCGGCCTTCCACATGGCGAAGTCGCGCTGGTCGCGCTTACCGGTCTCTCCGTCACCGGAGGGCTGGCGCAGGTCGTCGAGGTCCTGGTTGGAGAGCTGGAGATATCCCTCGTACGAGCGGACGTCGAAGTAGACGTTGCCGTCGGCCTCGTACGCGTGGCCCCGCTCGATGAGGCCGCGCATCATCTCGACCATCTCGGTGATGTGGCCGGTGGCCCGCGGCTCGTACGTGGGCGGGAGGCAGCCCAGGGCGTCGTAGCCCGCGTTGAACGCGCGCTCGTTCTCGTAGCCGATGGCCCACCAGGGGCGACCCTGCTCGGCGGACTTCTTGATGATCTTGTCGTCGATGTCGGTGACATTCCGGATGAACGTCACGTCGTAGCCGCGGTAGTCGAACCAGCGGCGCATGATGTCGAAGTTCAGCCCGGACCTGATGTGCCCGATGTGCGGGGCGGCCTGGACGGTGGCGCCACAGAGGTAGATCGAGACACAGCCCGCTGTGAGCGGGACGAAGTCACGGATCTGCCGGGCGTCGGTGTCGTACAGGCGAATAGTCACCCCTCAAGGGTAGTGGGCCCGCACCTGTGCCCAGCGCCCCCTGTGGAAAACGTGTCACAACTAATCGGTGACGGTGGTACCGGCCACCGGCGTGCGCCCTTTTCCGGACAGGGTCAGGGCGAGTGCGGCGCCCGCCAGAGGGACGGCGGCGAGCACCGCCCACAGGACGGGGCCGGGCGCGCCGAGGAGCGTCCCGGTGGCGGCGCTCCCCACCAGGACGGCGGCACCGGACACGGAGGACAGGGCGCCGGTGGCGAGTCCGAGCCGGTGGTCGTCGACCAGGTCGGGTACGAGACCACGCGCGGCGGGGACCAGCAGCATCTGGCCGAGCGTGAGCAGGACCACGAGCACGGCTGCGGGGAGCAGCCCGGCGGGCCCGTCCGGCGCGAGGGGTACCGCGGCGAATCCGGCGGCGACGACGACGAGCCCCGCCGGGAGGGCGGCCCGGGGCGCGATGCGGCGGGCGGACCAGCGGGTCAGGGGGAGCTGGGCGACGACGACGAGCAGGGAGGAGAGCGCGAACAGTCCGCCGAGTGCGCCTTGGGATCCGGTGGCCCGCTCCACCTCCATCGGCAGGGCGAGATAGAGCTGGTTGTACGAGACGAGGTAGCTGCTGTAGACGAGGCAGAGCACCAGGAAGGGCCGGTTGGCGAAGACCTCGCGGGGAAGGACGACGCCCGCTCCGGGGACGGGGACGCGGCGCGGCCGGCGGGGCATCAGACGGGCGTGTCCGGCGAGTACGCCGACGAAGACGACGGCCCCGGCCAGGCACGCCGTCCGGAATCCGCCTCCCAGGAGCAGCAGCAGACTGCCCAGCAGGGGGCCGAGGAACGCCCCGGCCTGGCCGGCGGCGGAGAAGACGGCCAGCACCTGGGCGCGCGGTGTCCCGGTCTCGGTCTCGTACGTGACCGCGGCCCTGGCGGTCTCGGATTCGACGGCGGGTGAGAAGAGCGCGGCAGCGAAGCCGATGAGGAGGACGGCGCCGATGACGGTGGCGGTGGTACCCGCCTGCGCGAGCCAGCAGAATCCGGCGATGCGCAGGACGCAGCCGGTGAGGACGACCGGCCGCGGGCCGTAGCGGTCGGTGAGGGCGCCTCCGACGACGAAGAGGCCCTGCTGGCTGAAGGTGCGCAGCCCGAGCACGAGTCCGACGAGCCACCCTGCCATGCCGAGTCCGTCACCGAGGTGGGCGGCGAGGTAGGGCAGGACCGCGTAGAAGCCGGTGTTGAAGGCGAACTGGGTGGCGGTCAGGAGCCGGAGATAGGGCTTGAGCGCCGGGGTGACACCGGTGCGGGTGCGCGCCGTGGACGTCGTCACGCGCGCCGCTTGCCGCGTACGGCCGCCGAGGTCAGCACCGCGAGCGCGCCGAGGGCGGCGAGGGCGGCGGCGGGGGCGAGGACGGCCCAGGGGGCGCGTTCGGCGTAGGGCATGTTCTCCGAGAGCATGCGGCCCCACTCGGGCGCCGGGGCCGGTGTTCCGAGGCCGAGGAAGCCGAGGGACGCGAGCGCCAGGGCGACGGCCGGGATCCGCAGGACGGCGTGGCGTACGACGGGTGGCACGACGCCGGGCAGGATGTGGCGGCGCAGCCGGTGCCACGGCCCGGCGCCGAGGGCGAGGGCCACGGTGACGTGCGAGGCGGCGCGCTCCTGTGCGTACAGCGCCGAGGTGTGGGCGGCGAGCGGGGCCCAGGCGACGGCCGCGACGGCGGCGGCCGCACCCCAGGGGCCGGGGCCGGCGATCCCCGCGACGACGAGGCCGGCCAGCACCGCGGGCAGCGCGTTGGCCGTCTCCGTGAGGGCCCCGGCGCGGACGGCGCCGGCGAGCAGTCCCAGGAGCAGCGTGGCGGCTCCGACGGCGACCGCGGTGAGCACCGTCCTGGCCGCGCCGTGGCCGAGGCGGGCGAGGACGTCACGGCCCAGGGAGTCGGTGCCGAGCGGGTGAGCCGCGGAGGGTGGGGCGAGGCGGGCGGCGGCATCGGCGTAGAGGGGGTCGCGCAGCAGGCCCGCGACAGCGACGGCGACGAGGAGGGCCCCCAGGACCACCGCTCCGACAGCCACGGTGCGGCGTGCGGGGAGCGGCGGCGCCACGAGCGGGGGGAGGGCTCCGTCGGTCCGTGCGGGGCCGAGCAGGGCCCTGGAGCCGAGCCGGGACGCGAGTCCGGCGGCGACGCCCAGGAGGAGCAGGAGTAGTACGCAGCCCTGGAGGACGGGCAGGTCCTGGGCCAGGGCGGCGGCCAGGGCCGTGCCGCCGAGGCCGGGTATGGCGTAGAGCGTCTCGACGGCGACCGCGCCGCCGGTGAGGCCGACGACGACGAGGCCGAGCTGGGGCAGCAGCGCGGGCAGGGCGCGGCGCAGGGCGTGGGCCGCGATCCGGCGGGCGGGCATCCCGTGGGCGGTGGCGGCGCGCGCCCAGGGCTCGGCGAACGCGGCGGGCAGCGCGTCGTCCAGCAGCCGCCCGAGCAGCGCGCCTGCCGGGACGCCCATGGCGAGGGCGGGCAGGACGAGCTGGTCCGGCCCGCCCCAGCCGAGGGCGGGGAACCAGCCCAGCTGGACGGCGAGGACGGTGGCCAGGACCGCGGCGAGAAGGAATTCCGGCAGTGCGGCCAGCACGGCGGCGCCGACGCCCGCCCGGGTGGTGACGAGCCGGCGCCGTGCGCCCCGGCGGAGCGTTCCTGCGACGAGGGCGAGTGCCAGGAGGACGGCGACGGCGAGCGAGGCCCCCATGAGGGTGAGGGAGACACCCAGCGCGGACGTGACGTCGGGGCCGACCGGCTGTCCGGAGACCCAGGACTCCCCCAGGTCACCGCGCGGCAGCCCGGAGGCCCAGGCGCCGAGGACGTGCAGCGGGCCGCCGTCGAGTCCGGTCTCGGTGCGGATCGCGTCGAGCACGGCCGGTGTGGGAGGGCGGTCCGCGTAGCGGGCGTGCAGGATGGTCAGCGCCGGATCGGTGCGGGTCAGCCAGGGCAGCAGGCCGATGACGGCGACGACGGCCAGGAGCGCGCCGAGCCGTCCGGCCAGGTAATTCACGCGGTCACCCGACGCGGGTGTCGGCGGTGATGAGGGTGCGTTCCATCGGGTCGAGGGCGACGCCTTCGACGCGCGTGTCGTCGTAGCCCTGGACGAAGCGCTCGTGGACGAGCGGCACGAGGGCGTCGGCGCCGAGGACGGCGGCCTCGGCGGTCATCTCGGCGCGGTGGCGGGCGTCGGTGCCGACCGCCGCGCCGGCCTTGTTCACCGCGGCGTCGACACGCTTGTCGCACAGCTGGGAGATGTTGAAGCTGCCGTCGCAGGTGAAGTCGGAGGCGAGGTAGGAGAGGGGGTCGGCGGTGTCCAGCAGGGTGTTGCGCGCCTGGATGAACGCGTCGTACTTCCCGGCGAGCGCGTCGGCCTCCATCTGCGCGTAGTCGCGGACGACCTGCTTGACGGTGAAGCCGCGCTTCTCGAGCTGCTGCTGGACGAGCGTCGCGACCTCGGGCAGCTCGGGCCTGTTGGTGTAGGTGGCGAGGACGATCTCCTTCGTCTTCGCCACGTCCTCGCGGCTTGCCGCCTGGGTCCGGCCGGTGGGCGCGGTGCGCTTCTCCGCGGCCCAGGGGATGCCGGGGCCGAGGAGCCCTCGTGCGGTGTCGGCCCGTCCTTCGTACACCCCGTCGACCAGGGCCTTCGAGTCGATGGCCTCGCGGGCGGCGGCGCGCACGGCCGGGTCGGCGAAGACACCGCGCCGGGTGTTGAGCGAGAGGCCGTTGGTCCGGGCGGACGGGAACTCGTGGACGTACGAGTCGCCGAGGAGGGACGCCTGCGAGATCGGTACGTACTCGGCGACGTCGACGGCCTTCGTCCGCAGGGCGTTGGCGCGGGCGGTGCCGTCCGCGGCGAAGGTGACGTCGACCCCAGGGGCCTTCGCCTTGTCACCCCAGTAATCGGCGTTCCGCTGGAGGGTGGCGGCGACCGCTCCCTTGACGTCGGTCAGGGTGAACGGTCCTGTGGCGTGCCCGGCGGGGTCGGCCTTGCCGTTCTTGTAGGCGCCGGCGGACAGGATCGTGAGGGACGGGTTGGCGAGCCGTTGAGGGAGAAGCGGATCCGCTTCCCCGGTGACGATCCGTACGGTGTCCTCACCCGTGGCGGTTGCCTCCAGGGTCGTGTCGGACAGGACCCTGGGCAGCGGGGACGCCTTGCTCGCGGCGGTGAGTGACCGGACGACGGCATCGGCGTCGACCTTCCCGCCGTCCTGGAAGACCGCGTCGCGGAGCGTGAACGTCCAGGTGGTGGAGTTCTCCTGCTTCCAGGAAGCGGCGAGCGCGGGCTTGGCCGCACCGTTCCTGTCCAGGGTGGTGAGGCCCTCGATCACGGCGAGGCGACTGAGGGTGACCGCGTCGTCCCCGTACGGGGACATGGCCTGCGCGGGCGGGAACGCCATGACGACCCGGAGCCGCTGCGCGTCGCCGGAGGCTCCGGTACCGCTCGACGAGGAGCACGCGGCGAGCGGGAGCAGCAGTGCGGCGGCGACGGCGATGACCGGCAGCGGAGAGCGACGGGTTCGGGACGTAGGCATGTCGGCACCCTATATGAAAACGATTATCATCAGATATCCGGAGAGGTCAGGCCCCGGGAAGAGGCATCGGCAGCTCGAAATGGACGATGCCCTGACCGCCGCCCGGCAGCGCGCGTTCGTCGCAGACCTCGTGGGCGAGCGACCGCCAGAAGGGCTCGGCACCCGGCACGGCCGGATCGGTGTGCAGGTACAGCGAGGTGTAGCCGCCCGCCCGCGCGGCGAAGCCCCCGAGCTCTCGCACCAGCCTGCGGGCCAGCCCGTGGCGACGGTGTTCGGGGCGTACGTAGATCCGGCACAGCTGAGCCGTCGAACCGGAGGGAAAGCGGTCCGCGACCCACTGCGGATTGGGCGGCGCCTGCGGGCCCCGGTCACGCACCGCACCCGTCGCCACGACCTCGTCGCCGCACACGACGACCAGCAGCGTGCAGCGTTCGGGGCGCAGATAGGCGCCCTCGAGGTCGATGATGTCGGCGTGCCAGCGGGGCACGTAGCCCGAGCGCAGGTCGTGGTAGACGGTGTCCAGCATCACGGCCCGGGCGCCGCCGACATCCTGCGCGGTGGCGGTCCGCAGGACGTATCCGTCCGCATCGGCCGGCGCGTCCGGCGCCCTTGTCGCCCCGGCGGTCGCGGTCACCACTGACGCTCACCCTCGCTCTCGGCCTTACGGCACATGACTTGCCGTACCAGCGTACGTGCAAGCCATGTGCAATAAGGTGCCGGGGTTGCGAGGCCGCCATCGCCGGGACGGCGAGGGCGGGGCCCGGACCGAGGAGCCCGGGCGCCCGGGCGTCAGCCGGCGGTGCGGCCCGGGCGCCCGGGCGTCAGCCGGCGGTGCGGCCCGGGCGCCCGGGCGTCAGCCGGCGGTGCGGTAGACCAGGGCGGTCGCGATGCCCGCGATGCCTTCGCCCCGGCCGGTGAACCCGAGGCCGTCGGAGGTGGCGGCGGAGAGCGACACGGGGGCGCCGACGGCGTCGGACAGCACCTTCTGGGCCTCGTCGCGCCGCTTGCCGATCTTCGGCCGCAGGCCGACGACCTGCACGGCGACGTTGCCGACCCCGAAGCCTTCGGCACGCACGATCCTGGCGGCCTCGGTGAGCAGGGTGACGCCCGACGCACCCGACCACTCCGGGCGGCCGGTGCCGAAGTGCTGCCCGAGGTCACCGAGGCCGGCGGCCGAGAACAGGGCGTTGCAGGCGGCGTGCGCCACGACATCGGCGTCGGAGTGCCCGGCGAGGCCGGGGCCCTCGCCCTCCCACAGCAGCCCGGCGCACCAGAGCTCGCGGCCTTCCTCGAAGGCGTGGATGTCGGTCCCGATGCCGACGAGCGGGATCACGGGAGCCGGCCGCTGCCGCTCCTGTGCCGCGGAATCCATCGTTCCCGGTGCCTCGGTATCCATCGTTCCCGGTGCCTCAGAATCCATCGTTCGCCCTCCGGCGCGCGAGAACGGCCTCGGCCAGAACCAGGTCCAGGGGCCGCGTCACCTTGAACGCTTCTTCGTGTCCGGGTACGACGACGACCGTCGATCCCAGCCGCTCGACCATGCCCGCGTCGTCGGTCGCGCCTTCGCCGTCGACGGCCACGCTCCCGTGGGCCCGGACGAGCGTCTCCCGGTCGAAGCCCTGGGGCGTCTGCACGGCTCGCAGCCGCGCCCGCACGGGGGTCGAGAGCACCGGCTCCGGCACACCCGGCTCACCCGGCTCGACCTCCTTGACGGTGTCGGCGAGCGGAAGCGCGGGCACCACGGCGGGAGCCCCGTCCCGTACGGCTTCGATCACGGCGTCCACGGTGTCGACCGGCACGAGGGGCCGGGCCGCGTCGTGGACGAGTACGACGGAGATGTCATCCGGCACGGCGTCGAGCCCGAGCTTCACGGACTCCTGGCGTGTCGCGCCACCGGGGACGACGACGTAGTCGGTGCGCTCCGGCAGCGCGTGCCCGTCGATGAGGTTCTTGACCTCGGACGCGCCGTCCGGCGGCGCGACCACGACGACGAGGGAGACCGCGCGGGACGCCGCCATGGCCCGCACGGCGTGGATCAGCATGGGCGTACCGCCGAGCGCGCGCAGCGCCTTCGGGGCCCCGGGGCCGAGCCGGACACCGCGGCCCGCTGCGGGAATCACCGCCGCGGTGCGGGAGGGGCTCGGTTCAGCGGGTGTCGGTGACATCGGTGACATCGGTTGCACTCCGAAGCTTCGGCAGGTTTGTTTCCACGGCCGGCATGGGTATGGCCTGGGCGTGCCCCCGACCGTAGGTTGGGGGGAGAGCCGGGCGCGACGCCTCGAGCTGACCGGGACCCTTCCGTGAACCCTGGTCGGCCGAGCCGAAGCGAGGCTCGGTGGAGGCTGCCCGAAACCGGCCGGGGCACGCCGACCAGCTCTCGGGACGGTTCCTTTTCGGATCCGAACATGCCGCAGCGCCCGACGACTTACCGTGAAAACGGGTGGTCAGCGGGCACCGCGGCATATCTACTACGACCGGATTCGGTTTGCCGGCGTCATCCGGTCACCGTCGTCCGGTTCAGGACGCGAGGACCTCGTCGAGCAGTGCCTCGGCCTTGTCCTCGTTCGTGTTCTCCGCGAGAGCGAGCTCGCTCACCAGAATCTGGCGGGCCTTGGCGAGCATGCGCTTCTCACCTGCGGAGAGTCCACGCTCGCGCTCGCGACGCCACAGGTCACGCACCACTTCGGCGACCTTGATGACATCGCCGGAGGCGAGCTTCTCGAGATTTGCCTTGTAGCGTCGGGACCAGTTCGTCGGCTCTTCGGCGTACGGTGCGCGCAGCACCTCGAAGACCCGGTCCAGCCCTTCCTGCCCGACTACGTCGCGCACACCGACGAACTCCGCATTGTCCGCCGGCACACGAACCGTCAAGTCGCCCTGGGCGACCTTGAGCACCAAGTAGGTCTTGTCCACGCCTTTGATCTGGCGAGTTTCGATAGCCTCGATCAGCGCGGCCCCGTGATGGGGATAGACCACGGTGTCGCCAACCTTGAACGTCATGTGACAGGTACCCCTTCCGTGGCTATCCAGAGTAACACGAGAACGGCTTCTCCTGAATGGCGTTTTCGCAGGTCAGGGCATATCTCGGGGCTTGACAACTACAACACGAACGTGCTGCGGGAGCCTTCCGGAACCCGATATTCGCAGGTCGGAGCGGGCATGCGACCGAGTCGAAACGCCCCCGTCACAGGTGCCGGAAGCCCGCCAGAAGGAGCCGAACGTCCCGTTTTGCCGGATTCCGGATGGTGAACTTTCTGTACTCCGTTCGGCCCTCGATCACCCGTACGGCTCTTAGCGTCGATGGTCATTGAAATTGATCAACGACCTGGACCGGGTGGATTATGCGCGAGAAATGCGCCACCGCCCGGAAATCGATCACCGGCCGGCCGTCGCACCGCTCAGCCGCGTTTTGTGAACACCGTGCGAATCATCGAGGCCCGCGGGGCGGCCGTGCCGTGACCGGGAGAAGTGAGCGCATCGGCCCGGGGGGCCGGTCCACAGGTCGGGCGGCCCAAGGGGCGGGTCGGGTGCGGGCCCGGCACGGCGGCTCGGTAACCTGAGGCCGCTGACACACACTTAGGGCGGCCATAACGCCGCTCGGGCCTTCCTGTCCGCAGAGTCCGAAGTCCGCAGTCCGAACGTTCAAGGAGTTGCCGCCGCCGTGAGCCGCAGCCTTCGACACGGCGCCCTCGCCGCCACTGCCCTCGTGTTCTCGATCGCCACGCTGTCCGCATGCGGTGCCGGCAACGACGCGCAGACGCTTCAGGTCAGGCCGGACAACGCAGCCACCGCTGTCGACTCCATCAAGATCCAGAACCTGAACATCATCACCCAGCCCGAGCCGGACGCCGAGGGCCCGGCGGTCATCGCCGCCACCCTCTTCAACGACGGCACGAAGCGTGAGGTCGTCGAGAAGATCACCCTGCCGGGCACCGACGCCACGGTGGAGCTGAAGCCCGCCAAGGGCAAGGGCCCCCTCGTGGTCCCGGCCGGCGGACGGGTCGTCATCGGCGGGAAGGACAACGCCTCGGCCGTCATCGAGAACGGGCGCCAGGCGGGAACCAGCGGCAACGTGCAGACCGTCGCCTTCACGTTCAGCGAGACGGGCGACGTCGAACTCGGCGCCTCCATCGTCCCGGCGACCGGCTACTTCGAGGGCTTCGGCCCGGGCACGCTGCCGTCGGCGAAGCCCACCCCCTCGGACGCCGCGTCCGAGACGCCGTCGGACGGGCAGTCCGAGAGCCCGGCGGGCACGGAGACCGACCCGGCCGCAGGTGCGGAGGCCGACCCGGCGGACGACGCGGCCGCCACCCACTGACAGCGCGCGCGGGGGTGCCTCCGGCGGAGACACCCCCTGGCCCGCAGCCCTCGGTTTACGGCTCGAACTTGTAGCCCAGACCCCGCACCGTCACCAGGTAACGCGGCGCCCCGGGATCGGGCTCGATCTTCGCCCGGAGCCGCTTGACGTGGACGTCCAGGGTCTTGGTGTCGCCCACGTAGTCAGCGCCCCAGACCCGGTCGATCAGCTGCATGCGCGTCAGGACGCGCCCCGCGTTGCGCAGGAGCATCTCCAGCAGGTCGAACTCCTTCAGCGGGAGGTCGACCTTGCCGCCCGAGACCGTGACGACGTGGCGGTCCACGTCCATCCGGACCGGGCCGGCTTCCAGGGCCGCCGGAGTGACCTCCTCCGGCTCCCCGCGGCGGCGCAGGACCGCGCGGATGCGGGCCACCAGCTCCCGCGAGGAGAAGGGCTTGGTCACATAGTCGTCGGCTCCTATTTCCAGGCCCACGACCTTGTCGATCTCGCTGTCCTTGGCGGTGACCATGATCACCGGGACGTTGGACCGGACACGCAGCTGCCGGCAGACCTCCGTACCGGGCAGGCCCGGGAGCATCAGGTCGAGCAGCACGAGGTCGGCGCCGTTGCGCTCGAACTCGTCGAGGCCGTCCGGGCCGGTGGCCGCGATGGCCACCTCGAAGCCTTCCTTGCGGAGCATGTAGGACAGGGCGTCGCTGAAGGATTCCTCATCCTCGACGACAAGCACTCGGGTCACGGAAGGGCCTCCGGGGCAGGAAATGGTTCGTGAGAATCGGTCTCGTACGGCCCGTCGTCATCGACGGCACCGTTGACGACGAGGGGTCCGCCGGTGGCACGACCCCGTACGACGCCTGACTCGGGCAGTCGCAGGGTGAACGTGGAGCCCTGTCCTTCCGAGCTCCATACGGTGACCTCCCCGCCGTGCGAGGCGGCCACGTGTTTGACGATGGCGAGGCCGAGACCGGTGCCACCGGTGGCCCGTGACCGGGCCGGGTCGACGCGGTAGAACCGCTCGAAGACGCGCTCGCGGTCCTTCTCGGAGATGCCGATGCCCTGGTCGGTCACGGCTATCTCGATCAGATCCCCGCCGGGCGCGGTCATCCTCCGTGCGGCGATGCCGACGCGGGTGCGGGCGGGGCTGTAGTTGACGGCGTTCTCCACGAGATTACCGAGGGCGGCCGCGAGCTGACTCCGGTTCCCCCACACGGAGAGGTCGTCGGTGCCGCCCGAGGCCATGGTGATCTGCTTGGACCCGGCCTGCTGCCGGCAGCGGTCGATGGCCTCGGCGACCAGCTGCTCCACCCGTACGGGTTCGGCGTCCTCCAGCGGATCGTCGTTCTGGACCCGGGAGAGGTCGATGAGCTCCTGCACGAGGTTGGTCAGCCGGGTCGCCTCGATCTCCATGCGGCCGGCGAACCGCTGCACCGCCTCCGGGTCGTCGGAGGCGTCCATGACGGCTTCGGAGAGCAGGGAGAGCGCTCCGACCGGGGTCTTGAGCTCATGACTGACGTTGGCCACGAAGTCGCGCCGCACCGCTTCTATGCGGCGGGCCTCCGTGAGGTCCTCGACCAGCAGCAGGACCAGACGCGAGCCCAGCGGGGCGACCCGGGCCGAGACGGCGAGCGCCTCACCCCGGCCCGTACCCCGGCGCGGCAGGTCCAGCTCGACCTGTCGTATCTCGCCGTCGCGTCGGGTGTCCCTCGCCATGTGGAGCATCGGCTCGACCGCCAGCCGTCCGCCCCTGACCAGGCCCAGCGCGTACGCGGCGGAGCTGGCCTTGACGACGCTGTCGCTCTCGTCGAGCACGACGGCGGACGAGCTGAGCACGGAGAGGACCGTGTCCACCCCGGGAGGCAGAGCGGCGTTGCCGTCGGGCCGCAGGGACGTACGCGTGGGCCGCCTCTGCTCACGTTCGCTCCAGCGGAACGCCAGCATGGCGATCACACCGGTACACAGCCCGGCGATCGCAGCAGCTGCGGCGACCGCCGCGTTCACGTCCATGCCTCAAGGTTATGCGGGCTCGCCGACACTCTCCCAGCCATCCGGGTGCCATCTCGAACACTCGTCGCCCAGAGTTCACCAAGGGGATAGTGACGGTTCATTTAGGCGGCCGGAACCCGACGCGTTGGCCCCGCACCGTGGCAACGTGGGGGTCGGCCCTAGACCCCGGCCTCAGTAAGGATCTGGAGAGGGACTTCCATGCGCGACGCTTATCACGAGGAACTCGATTCGATCGGCGAAGGCCTGGTCGAGATGGCCCGGCTCGTCGGCTCGGCGATCGGACGGGCCACGACCTCCATGCTCGACGCCGATCTCAAGCTCGCCGAGAGCGTGATCGCCGGGGACCAGAAGGTCGACGACCTCCAGCACGACCTGGAGGCCCGCGCCATCGCACTGCTGGCCCGCCAGCAGCCGGTCGCCACCGATCTGCGGATCGTGGTCACCTCACTGCGCATGAGCGCCGACCTGGAGCGCTCGGGCGACCTCGCCCAGCACGTCGCCAAGCTGGCGCGGCTGCGCTTCCCGCAGTCGGCGGTGCCGCACGACCTGCACGCCACCATCCTGGAGATGGGTCAGCTCGCCCAGCGGCTGATGGCCAAGGCCGCCGAGGTCATCATCACGAAGGACGTCGATCTGGCGCTCCAGCTGGAGCAGGACGACGACGAGATGGACCTGCTGCACCGCACGCTGTTCCAGCACCTGATGGACGACCGCTGGAAGCACGGCATCGAGACCGCCGTGGACGTGACCCTGCTGGGCCGCTACTACGAGCGCTTCGCCGACCACGCCGTGTCCGTCGCCAAGCGCGTCGTCTACCTGGTCACCGGCGAGCACGCGGACGAGATCCAGGCGGCGGCGCCGGTCGAGGGGGCGTAAGGGGGCACGGGCGCCACAGCAGTCGTACGTCCGTCCCAGCCCTCGTGCGCCGTTGATGCGCCGTCCAGGCTGGGCATGCAAGGGGTGCGGGGGCGGCGTGGCATGTCTGCGGCTCCCGTCGTCGGCATGTGTGCCCCATGCATGTGCCGTACGCCGTCGAGTCGTACGCCCTGAGGAGGGACCATGGCCGATTCCCCCGTGACCGAGCCGCAGCAGGAGACCCCGACCGAAGTGGTGCATCTGCCCGTGCTGGGAGCCTGCGGCTGCGGCTCGGGCTGCGGGTGCGGCTGCCAGTCCGGTGCGCCGTGCCAGTGCGGCGGCTGAGCCCGGCCGAATCCTGCGGCGGTGCCGCGCCACGGACCGGTGTCCGTGGCGCGGCACCGCCGCTGCGTGCTCCTCAGACCGCGGGCTCGGCGACCGCCCGGTCCCCGGGTGCCGGTGACGCCGCGACGACCGGCTCCGGCAGGTCCAGGTTCCTCATCAGCAGCCAGTATCCGAACGCGGCCACGGTGCCCAGGACCGCGCAGGTCCCCCACAGCCAGGCGGCGCCGTAGTGGTCGATCACGAAGCCGGACATCAGCGGGGCGACGAGGGCCGCCACGGACCACGACATCGTGTACATCCCCTGGTAGCGCCCCCGGCCGTGCGCCGGGGAGAGCTGCACGACGATGCCCGTCTGCGTCGGCGCGTTGACGATCTCGGCCAGGGTCCAGACGCACACCGTCAGTGCGTACACCCCGACCGATCCCGCGAAGGCGGTCAGTCCGAAGCCGTAGCCCGCCAACAGGGACGAGAGGATCAGCAGCCTGCGCGGGTCGCGGTGCTGGATGAACCGGGTGACGGGAATCTGCAGGGCCACGATCAGCACACCGTTGACAGCGATGGCTGTGCCGAAGTCGGAGCTGGACAGCCCGTCCGTGCCCATGGCCACCGGCAGGCCCACGTACCCCTGCTGGAAGATCAGCGCGACCACGAACGACAGTCCGACGACACCCATGTAGCGCCCGTCGCGCAGCACGGTGCCGAGCCGCACGTCGTCCGGCGCGGGCGCCCCGGCGGCCCGGGGCTCCTCCTTCGGCCGGGACTCCGGCACCTTGAGGAAGACGACGACGGCGCAGAGCAGGGTCAGGGCGGCCTCGCCCAGGAAGCCGGCCGTGTAGCTGTGTTCGGCGACGAATCCGGCTCCGGCCGACGAGACGGCGAAGCCCAAATTGATGGCCCAGTAGTTGAGCGAGAAGGCCCGCACCCGGTCCTCGGGCGGGACGATGTCGGCCATCATCGCCTGCACGGCCGGCCGTGACGCGTTGCTGGCCATCCCGACGACGAAGGCCACACCCGCGATCGCCACCGGATGGACCATGAAGCCGAGCACGGCCACGGACACCGCGGTCGAGAGCTGCGCGATCAGCATGGTCGGCCGGCGCCCCAGCCGGTCCGTCATCACCCCGGCACCCAGCGACGACACCACTCCGCCGAGCCCGTGGAGGGCCGCGACGAGACCGGCGTACGAGGCCGAGTAGCCCCGGTCCAGGGTCAGGTAGAGCGCCATGAACGTGGCGACGAACGCCCCGAGGCGGTTGACCAGCGTGCTGGTCCACAGCCACCAGAACTCCCTGGGGAGCCCGGCGACCGTCTCGTGTGCCGCCTTTCGGAGGCCGGCGACAGACATGGGACTTCCCCCCGGAGGCGTACGCGTACGGAATGGCCGCGGGCCTGTGTAAGCGGCCCGACGACTGACCGAACATTACGAAGGCGAGATCCCCGGCCGCCACTCGATTGACGCCGCCCGTCAATCGTCACGTCCCGGTCCCGCTCCCGGTCCGCCCCTTGACCGAGCGCGCGGCGGCCGCACGGGTTCGATTACGCTCGGACCCATGGCCGACGCACCGTACAAGCTGATCCTCCTCCGCCACGGCGAGAGCGAATGGAACGCGAAGAACCTGTTCACCGGTTGGGTGGACGTAGACCTCACCGACAAGGGCGAGAAGGAGGCGGTCCGCGGCGGTGAGCTGCTCAAGGACGCCGGCCTGCTCCCCGACGTCGTACACACCTCCCTCCAGAAGCGCGCGATCCGCACCGCCCAGCTCGGGCTGGAAGCCGCGGACCGCCACTGGATCCCCGTGCACCGCTCCTGGCGGCTGAACGAGCGCCACTACGGCGCTCTCCAGGGCAAGGACAAGGCCCAGACCCTCGCCGAGTTCGGCGAGGAGCAGTTCATGCTGTGGCGCCGTTCGTACGACACCCCGCCGCCCGTGCTCGAGGACGGCACCGAGTTCTCGCAGAGCGCCGACCCGCGCTACGCCTCCATCCCGACGGAGCTGCGCCCGCGCACGGAGTGCCTGAAGGACGTCGTCGAGCGCATGCTGCCGTACTGGTACGACGGCATCGTCCCGGACCTCCTCGACGGCAAGACCGTCCTGGTCGCCGCCCACGGCAACAGCCTGCGCGGCCTGGTGAAGCACCTGGACGGCATCTCCGACGACGCCATCTCGGGCCTCAACATCCCGACCGGCATCCCGCTCGCCTACGAGCTGGACGCCGACTTCCGCCCCCTGAAGCCGGGCGGCACCTACCTGGACCCGGACGCGGCGAAGGCCGCGATCGAGGCTGTGAAGAACCAGGGCAAGAAGAAGTAAGCAGAGCTGACATAGCCCCCCGCCTGCGCATTCTCCGCAAGCGGGGGGCTCGCTGCCGTCGTGCCGCCGTCTCCGGGCCGTCACGCGGGACGCCGGCCGGTGCCTGGAGCGGCGGCCGGAGCATCGTGGTTGCGCTCCCGGCCGGGCCGCTTCAGGTGAACGACCGCGGCCGGAGGTCAGCCGGGTATCCGTCCTGCCGTGAATCCTTCGCCGTCCTGGAACTCGATCAGGACCCCGCTGTCGACGAGGTGAACCCAGCACTGATGGCCGCACTCCAGTACCGCGTCGGCATGCTCTGCCACCAGGCTGGCCTCCAAGGCGAGTGAGGGCACCGCGAGGTTTCCCCAGAACACGACTGCCAGCTCATCCGGAGGTGCGAACTCCCGCATGAGGGCCTTGAGCCCTTCACCGTCGAAGGCCGGGGAGCGGTGGAGTACCTCTGCCCCGCTCCAGTCGAGCCGGGCCGACCCCGCCGGACCGAAACGGGACAGGCCCGATTCGGCCAGCGACCGGTCCTCGTCGTACGACAGCACCATCACCGCATCCCCAGCGGCCTCCACGATCGCCGCGATCACTTCGGGGTGGGTCCCATAACCTGCTCGAGCGCTCAAGATGTCCCTCTGCATCAGTCGCCGTCGGCCCTGCATTGGTTCTCCCACAGCGCTCTCCGCCGGTTGGCCCCGCGGAGAGCACGCGCCTCAACACGTCCGGCCGTCCGGGGCTCGACGACTCCAGGCGGCGGCAGTCGACACCGTGCGCGGCGAGGATCTCCAGGTACCCATCCACCCGCTCGACGAGATCGTGGGCCGAGGACTTGAACCACGCCACGGCGCCCGGGGGATCTCGCGGTCGTAGACCTCGGGGTCGACGTCGGTGGGGTGGGGACAACCGGCGTCGTGCCAGTCGTTGGCCGCGCGCCAGAACCGGTGCTGTTCCTCGGTCAGCCTGCCCTGCCGTGCCAGCTCGTTGGTCAGTGCGAAGACTCCGGGGAAGTGGCCGCGCGGGTGTCGCACCGGTCCCTGGAAACGGACGTACGGCGCGTCGGGCACGAGTACACCTCCGCTTCCGTTCTCTCCGGCAGCCACCGATGCTCCCACCGGACCATCCGTCGTCGCCACTGCGGGCCGCAGCGAATCGCCCGCGCCTTCTCCCCGTGATCGCCCACGGCCCACGGCACAGTGGATACATGGACGCAGACGACAGGAACACCCTCGCCGGGGCGCGCGGCGCCGCGACCAGGCTGCCGGCCCAGGACCTGGAGCGGGCGCGGCGCTTCTACGCCGAGAAGCTCGGCCTGGAACCCGTCGACGAACGACCGGGCGGGCTGCTGTACCGGTGCGGGGACTCGGAGTTCGCCGTGTTCCGGTCGACGGGGGCGTCGCCCGGCACCTTCACCCAGATGGGATGGCAGGTCGACGACATCGAAGCGGTCGTGTCGGAACTCGGGCGGCGCGGTGTGGTGTTCGAGACGGTCGACCTGCCGGGGCTCCGTACGCACGGCGGCATCGCCGAGATCGAGGGCAACTACCCGAGCAAGGGAGCCGGTGGCGAACGCGGGGCGTGGTTCCGTGACAGCGAGGGGAACATGCTGGGCATCGGCCAGGCGGTCACCTGAGCGCGTACGGCCCCGCCGTCCGCCGGCCCGGCGAGGAGGAGCCTGACATGTCCTGGAATCCGGTCGAGCCGCTCGCGGTCGACAGCCGTGGCAACCTTCTGGTCTCCTTCCGGGCAGGCGGCGAGGACGCGCCTCCCGGCGACGCTCCGACGCCCCTGGCCCTGACCGCCCTCTGGCACGGAGGGCGGGTCCTCCTGGTCCACGACAGGTACCGGGACGCCTGGGAGCTTCCCGGCGGGGGGATCGAGCCAGGTGAGAGCGCCCGCGAGGCGGCGGTGCGCGAGCTGCGCGAGGAGACCGGCCACGAACCCGACGGCCCGCTGCGATTCGTCGGACATGCGGGGTTCGTCCTGGCGCCAGGAGAACGGCGGGAGTACGGCGCCCTGTTCACGGGCCGCGCGAGCGGCCTGCGCGCCTTCGAACCCGACGCCGAGATCTCGGGCATCTGCTGGTGGGACCCGAACTCACCGCCGCCGGGGCGGGTCGCGCGGCTCGACCTACACCTCGCCCGGCTGAGCGGGGAGCCGATCGCCCGTCCGGGCGGCCACCCGCTAACGTGACCCCCACACCGGCCTGTTACCCGGGTACACACCCCCGGCGGTACGGGCATGCAGGGCGCGGACAGCAGGGAGATCGGGGAGAGCGGTCATGGGCGAGTCTCTGAAGACCTTCGTCGGCGGCGCCGAGGTCGAGGTACCCAACAGCATTCCGGCGATCCGTGCCGCCCTGCCCGAGGAGAGACGCGAGGAGTTCGACCAGGCGATCAACGAGGCCGGGGTCCACGAGATCCAGGCCGTCATGCGGCACTGGATGCTCGAATCCGTGCCTGATCCCGAGGCCGAACAGATCCTGGACCGGCTCGCGCAGGACGAGGCCGAGAGGCGGAACGTCGCTTGAGTTTCCGCATCTCCTACGCACCGCCCGCCGACGACACCCTGGCCAAGATGCGCGACGGCGACTCGTTCCGCGACGAGATGGCGCGCACCCTCGGCCGGGATCCGTACGGACACGCCTCGACCGCCGTCAAGCGTGAGCGCGACCGGCGGGAGGCGACGGTCTACGGGGCGATCGTCCTCTACTACGTCTCCGGGTCCGTGCTGACGGTCACCGTGGTCAGGCTCGTGCCGCTGCCGTGACCCGGAGTGACGGCGGAGGCCTCAGCCGAGCTTCTTGACCTGGGCGTCGATCAGCGCGGTCGGCAGGGCGAAGTCGGACTCCGCACCCGTCTTGCCGAGGTTGAACGAGAAGAACGTGGCGACCGTGCCGCCCTGACGCACGCTCACGAGCTTGAAGGGAGCCGCCGCGTCCCCCTCACCCATCTGCACCCGCCAGGCGAGGGCCTCCTCGCCGCCCGTCACCTTCTCCTCGGTCAGCTTGGTGACCTTCTGCTTGGAGCCCTTCATGGACAGGGTGAACCCGCCGGTCGCGCACTTGGCGGCCGAGTCGCGAAGCTCGGCAAGGCTCTCGGCCGCGCCGTCACCCTCGTACGAGGCGAGCGTGACCAGGGACGACGTCACGTCGAGCATGCCGGCGAGCGCGTCCTCGGGGTCGGCGGACTCGTTCTTCTCGGGCTCCTCGACGACCTTGCGCCCTGCGTTCCCCACCGGGGTCCCCCGCTTGACTCCGTAGAAGGCGAAGCCGATGGGCTCGCACTCCTTCTTGTCGACGGTGACGTCTCCGGGCTGCGCGATGTCCTCGGGGCCGGTCTTCGTCACCTTGTGGCCCGCGACGTCGCCCTGTTCCAGCGACACCTTCTCCAGCTCGGCCGACGTCAGCGCCTTGGCAGCCGCGGGCTTGGCGGAGGCGTCGTCCTTCGCCCCCGACGCTCCGCCGTCACCCTTCGCGTCGGAGTCCGAACCGCCGCAGGCGGTGGCGAGCAGGGTCAGGGACGCCACGGCGGCGACGAGGGCGGTACGGCGTACGGCGGTGGCGCGCATGATTCGTTCATCTCTCCGTCTGAAAGGAGCAACAAGCCTGTCCCGGAGCGGATTTCAGGGCTGACACGGGAGGGCTGTCACGGTGCGAGACACTCTACGATCGGACACCTGTCCGATGACCGCCTCAAGCCGTCACGGGATGTGATCGTGATTCCGTTGTGATCACCCTGTGAAGCCCCTGTGGGGCGACCGGCTCCGCAGCCGAGCCATGGAGGGGACCGTCCGTGTCCGTCGACGCGACAGCAGCCGTACTGAGAGCCGTCGGGGCCGGTGAGCCCGTGTCCCGGGAGTCGCTCGCCGGGGGCACGTACAACACCGTCACACGCGTCACGTTCGAGGACGGCGGGGACTGGGTCGTGAAGATCCCCCCGGCGCACAGCGACGGACTGAGCCACGAACAGCGCCTGCTCGTCAACGAGGTCACCTTCTACGGCGCCGCAGCCACCGCGGGCGGCGCCGCGGTCCCGCGGGTCGTGCACAGCGAGCTCGACCCGGGGGCGCCGGCCGGGGCGTACGTCGTCATGACCGCGTGCCCGGGGCAGCCCTGGAGCAGCGTCGCCGGGGACCTGACGGCCGCAGAGACCCGTTCCCTGCGCACCGAGTTCGGGGACATGGTCGGCCGCCTGCACGGCGTCACCGGCACCGCCGGGTTCGGGTATCCCGCCGAGCCGCTGGGACCGCTCTCCCCCACCTGGCGCGAGGCCTTCACCGCGATGACCGACGCCGTGCTGGGCGACGCGGAGAGGTACGGGGCGCGGCTGCCGCTCCCGGTGCGGCGGATCCGTGAGGTGCTCGCCGGCGCGGCGGACGTGATGGACGAGGTGACCCGTCCGGCCCTGGTCCACTTCGATCTGTGGCAGGGAAACCTGCTGGTGACCGGCGGGCCCGGCGCCCGGCGCGTCGGCGGGATCATCGACGGCGAGCGGATGTTCTGGGGCGATCCGGTCGCCGATCTCGTCTCCACGCACCTGTTCGGCGACCCGGAGACGGACCTGGACTTCCTCGCCGGGTACGCGGCCGCGACGGGCACGCCGGTCGTGTTCACCCCGTCCGTACGGCGCCGGCTCGACCTCTGCCGCAGCTACCTCTACCTGATCATGCTCACGGAGACGGTGCCCCGGGGCGCGGGCCCCGAGGCGCTGGCGTGGACATGGGAGACGGTGGCTCCGCGGCTCGTCGCGGCGCTGCGGGGACTCGCGTAGGCCGCCGGACCCGGTCTCAGGACGGACGCTGCGTCAGGTGCGCGAACGCGTCCAGGTTGCGGGTCGATTCCCCGCGCTCCGTCCGCCAGGCGTACTCCTTGCGGATCGCGCTCGCGAAGCCCAGCTCCAGCAGGGGGTTGAACGCTCCGTCCGCCGCCTCCAGGACCACGCCCAGCAGCCGGTCGAGCTCCTCGGGGGTGACGACCGAGAGCGGGAGCCTGCCGACGAGATAGATGTCGCCGAGCTGGTCGATCGCGTAGCTCACCCCGAACAGGCGGAGGTTGTGCTCCAGGAGCCAGCGGTGCACAGCGGCGTCGTTCTCGTCCGGATGACGGATGACGAATGCGTTGAGGGAGAGGGAGTGCCGCCCGACGAGCAGGGAACAGGTCGTGGACAGCTTGCGCGTGCCGGGCAGCTTCACGACGTAGTTGCCGGGCCCGGGGCTCTCCCACTCGAGCTCCGCGTCGTTCAGGGTCGTCTCGATGACCTGCGCCGCTGCTGCTTCGTCGGATACGTCAGCCATGGTGCGAGCGTACGACAACGCGCGGGGGGAGGGCCGGGGCCGCCCCTCAGCCGTGGTGCGAGCGGGCCCGGCGCCGGTGGTCGTGCATCGCCGCCGTGTACACGTCGGCGGTGGCCGATGCCGCCGTGTCCCAGCCGAACGACTGCGCGTGCGCGGCCGCGGCCTCGCCCATGCGGCGGGCCAGCTGCGGGTTGTCCGCGAACCGGCCGAGGGCTTGTGCGTACGCCGCCGGGGCGTGGCCCGGGATCAGGAAGCCGCTGACACCGTCCCGCACCGCGACCGGCAGACCGCCCACCGCCGCCGCGACCACCGGGGTGCCTGCCGCCTGGGCCTCGATGGCGACGAGCCCGAAGGACTCGCTGTACGAGGGCATGACCAGCACGGACGCCGCCCGGAACCAGTCGGCGAGCTGATCCTGGCCGACCGGCGGGTGGAACCGTACGACGTCGGCGATGCCCAGGCGCGCGGCCAGCTTCTGCAGGCCCTCCGGCTTGGCGAGCCCGCTGCCGCTGGGGCCTCCGACGACGGGTACGAGGATGCGCGAGCGCAGCGAGGGGTCACGGTCCAGGAGCACCGCGACGGCGCGGAGGAGCACGTCCGGGGCCTTCAGCGGCTGTATACGTCCCGCGAACAGCGGTATCAGGGCGTCCTGCGGCAGGCCGAGGCGGGCTCGCGCGGCGGCGCGGCCGTCGCCGGGGCGGAAGCGCTCCAGGTTGACCCCGGGATGCACGACGGCGACCGACTCCGGGTCCGCGTCGTAGAAGCGGACGAGTTCGTCGGCCTCTTCGGCGGTGTTCGCGATGAGCCGGTCCGAGGCGTGCACGATCTGGGTCTCGCCGATGACGCGGGCCGCGGGTTCGGGTGTGTCGCCTTCGGCCAGCGCGGCGTTCTTGACCTTGGCCATGGTGTGCATGGCGTGGACGAGCGGAACGCCCCAGCGCTGGGCGGCGAGCCAGCCGACCTGGCCGGAGAGCCAGTAGTGGGAGTGGACCAGGTCGTAGTAGCCGGGGCGCTGACCTGCCCAGGCCTGCATCACGCCGTGGGTGAAGGCACAGAGCTGAGCGGGGAGCTCCTCCTTGGCGAGGCCCTCGTACGGCCCCGCGTCGACGTGCCGGACCAGGACGCCGGGCGCCAGCTCGACAACCGGGGACAGCCCGCCGGTGGTGGCCCTGGTGAAGATCTCGACCTCGATACCGATCGCGGCGAGGCGCGTGGCCAGCTCCACGATGTAGACGTTCATGCCGCCCGCGTCGCCGGTGCCCGGCTGGTGCAGCGGAGAGGTGTGCACGGAGAGCATCGCGACACGGCGCGGCTTGCGGTGTCCGGCGAAACCGCCCGGGAAGCGGATACGGGGTGCCGCACGGCTGCTGCCGAGCCGGGAGACGTACTGGCTCACGGGTCCGCTCCTCCTCGCTCAGGGCATGACACGTACGGGGCACACGGTCCCCTCGAAGAGCCAGAACAGTGGAATCCAGCCTTTCATTTCCGTTTTGCCAAAGTATTACGGTCCCTTCCGGCGTGCCGGAGGCCACCCGTCGCCCTGCGGCTCCGCGTGTGCCCGCGGGTGATTCGCATACGCTCCCTTCCATGCACCAGCGCCCCATCGGCACCGCGACCCGCGGGACGACCAACCCGAACCGTCTGCGCCGCATGGACCGCTGGATCGCCGCCACCCACGGGCCCGCCCTGCGCCGCAGCGACTCACCCGTCGCGGTCGACCTCGGCTACGGCGCCGCGCCCTGGACCGCTGTCGAACTGCTGCAACGGCTGCGCACCGCCGAACCGCGCACGGCCGTCGTCGGCGTCGAGATCGACCCGGTGCGGGTCGCGGCGGCCCAGCCGTACGAGCGGGAGGGCCTGACCTTCGTGCACGGCGGCTTCGAGATCCCCACGGCGGGCCGGCCGGCCCTCATCCGGGCCGCGAACGTGCTGCGCCAGTACGACGAGGGCGAGGTCGCCGCGGTCTGGCAGCGGCTGTGCGCCCGGCTCGCGCCCGGAGGGCTCCTGGTCGAGGGCACCTGCGACGAGATCGGCCGTCGGCACGTATGGGTCGCGCTCGGCCCGGAGGGGCCGCGCACCGTCACCTTCGCGACCCGGCTCGGCTCGCTGGAGCGCCCCTCGGACCTCGCCGAGCGCCTCCCGAAGGCCCTGATCCACCGCAACGTGCCGGGCGAACCGGTGCACGCCTTCCTGCGCGACCTCGACCGGGCCTGGGCCGCGGCCTCGCCGTACGCGTCGCTGGGCGCGCGGCAGCGCTGGATCGCGGCGGCGCGGGCGGTCTCCGTGGACTGGCCCGTGACGGACGGCGTACGGCGGTGGCGGCAGGGCGAGATCACGGTGCGCTGGGCGGCCCTGCGGCCTGGCACGGGGTGAGCGGGGCCAAAAGCGCCGGATCGTGAGCCGCGCCGGGCGACGGACGACCGCCGGGGGCCGTTCCGGGAACACCTCCGGATCACCGTTCGTCCCCTTGTGTGACGGGGAGGATGACGCGGACCTCTGTTGCTTTACGGGACACCGTGGCACGATCGCGTCGTCATACAAACGTTACTGACGGTAAGTCAGATGTGAGCGATGCGGCTTTCGTTGCCTTTCGCCCGGAGGGGGAGCCTGTGAACCGACGCCACTGTGCCACTGCCGCGATCACTCTGGTCTGCGCGCTGGCCCTGTTGACCGCGCCGGTCCAGGCCATGGCCGCTCCGGTCCCCGAGCCCGGCCCGACGGCCACCGCTCCCGCCGCCGCGAAGAAGAGCCTCGAGGAAGTCCGCGAGGAGATCGACACCCTCTACCGCAAGGCCGGGGCCGCCACCGACGCGTACAACCTCGCCGAGGAGCAGGCCGAGAAGCAGTCCGGCGAGATCGCCCGCCTGACCAAGGCGATCACCGACGGTGAGGCGCGGATCGCCGAACTGAAGGACAGGGCGGGCGCCCAGGCCCGGGAGCAGTACCGCACCGGCGGACTCCCCCCGGGCGCACAGCTGATGCTGAGCGGCGACCCGGACCTCTTCATGGACGGCATCAACCAGGCCCGGCAGGGCCAGCAGGCCACCAAGGGCATGCTGACCGAACTCGAGCAGGCCCAGGAGGACCTGGAGACGTACACGAAGGACGCGAACCTCAACTGGGAGAAGATCGAGGCCAATCGCGTCAAGCAGGCCAAGTCCAAGAAGAGCATCGACGCGCAGATCGCGGCGGCGGAGAAGCTCGAGTCCGAGCTGGCGAAGGACGAGCAGGCCAGGCTCCTCGAGCTGGAACAGGACGCCGCGTCCACGGCACAGGCCGCCTGGCTCTCCTCCGGCGCGCTCAAGGACATCAACCGCGAGGCGAGCGCCGCCGGCAAGCAGGCGCTGGCCTTCGCGACCGCCCAGATGGGCAAGCCGTACGTATGGGGAGCCGAAGGCCCTGGGTCGTACGACTGCTCGGGGCTGACCTCGCAGGCCTGGGCGGCGGCGAAGCAGCCGATCCCCCGCACCTCCCAGGAGCAGTGGCGGCAGCTGCCCCGCATCCCCGTCCAGGACGTGCGGCCCGGCGACCTGATCATCTACCACGGTGACGCCAGCCATGTCGGGATGTACGTCGGGGACGGCTTGATCGTGCACGCCCCCCGGCCCGGCCGGCACGTCACGCTGGCGGGAGCGGGCTCCATGCGGATCCTGGGTGTGGTCCGGCCGGACAAGTAGCCGCCGCGAGGCGGCCGCCGGGCCGGTGACGGGGGCCTGACGGCCCGCGCGTACCGGGGGCTGCTGACGGCCCGCGCGTGACCGGACCGCGAGCCGGGGCCGCGTGACGGGGCCGCGTGACCGGACCGTGTGACGGAGCCGCGTGACCCGACCGTGTGACGGGGCCACGTGACCCCACCGCGTGACAGACACCGCTCCGTGCGCCCGTGGACGCGTGTATGTGTGCGCCACGTGTCGCGCGCGTGATGTTCGTCATGACCTCATGTCCGTTTCGTGTGCGCCGATCACGCCGGATCCGTGGCGGGACGCGGCTTATGGCCGCGCATATGACGGAGGATGATCTCCGGGCGCCATTCCGTTCCGATGCCGCGGACCGCTATCGTCCCCGTCGGCGGGTCGTCGTTCGTCGGTCCGCCGCGCCCTCGGGGGGAGGGAAGGAAACCCGAACCGATGCCCGTACCCGTACCGCAGCAACGTGCCGTACCCGCTGCGGAGACCACTCACGGCGCCGACCTCACACTCCTGGTGATCGAGGACGACCCTGCGGGCAACTTCGCCGTCCCCGAGCTGTCGTCCACCACGGGGGCACGGGTCCGCGTCCGTACCGCCCGCAACCTCACCGAGGCCGGCCGGCTGCTCACCGACGACGTCGACTGCATCCTGCTCGACCTCGACCTCGAGGCGGCCGCCCTGCCCGCCGGCGTACGCGCCGACGGCCCGAACGACGGAACCGGCAGCCCGGACGGGCTCGCCGCCCTCAAGCACATCCTGCGCATCGCGCCGCGCCACGCCGTCCTCGCCCTCACCGCGGAGGACGACGCCGAGCGCGCCGCCGAGGCCGTGCGGGTCGGGGCCCAGGACTACCTCTTCCGCGGCGAGCTCGACGGGCGACTCCTCAGCCGCGCCATCCGGTACGCCGTCGAGCGCAAACGCGCGGACATCGCCCAGCACCAGCTGACCGAGTCCCGGCTGCGCGCGCAGGAGAACGCCCGGCTGGAGCGTGGGCTGCTGCCCACCCCGCTCCTCGACGGCTCCGACCTCGCCTTCGCCGCCCACTACCGGCCGGGCCGCAGCCGCGCCCTGCTCGGCGGGGACTTCTACGACACGGTCCGCACACCCGACGGCACGGTCCACGCCATGATCGGCGACGTCTGCGGGCACGGCCCGGACGAGGCGGCGCTCGGCGTCGAGCTGCGCATCGCCTGGCGGGCGCTCACGCTGGCCGGGCTCTGCGGCGACGACCTGCTCTCCACGCTGCAGCAGGTCCTGGAGCACGAACGGCAGAGCGAGGAGATCTTCGCGACGCTCTGCACCGTCGACATCGCCCCCGACGGCCGCCGCGCGGGCCTGTGCATCGCAGGCCACCCCGCGCCGCTGATCGCCCGCCAGGGACGGGCGGCGCACCTGCTCCCCTACGAGGACGGCGGCCCCGCCCTCGGCCTGCTGCCGCACGCCCGCTGGCCGCGCCGGCAGGTCGAGCTGGGCGGCTCCTGGAGCCTGATGATGTACACCGACGGGCTGATCGAGGGGCGTGTCGGCCCCGAGAGGACCCAGCGGCTCGGCCAGGACGGCATGGTCGCGATGGTCAACGGCCGGCTGGACCAGGGGCTCGGCGGCGAGGCGCTGCTGGAGTCCGCGGTCACCCAGGTGCAGGAGCTGAACGGCGGCGAGCTGACCGACGACGTGGCGGTCCTGCTGCTGGAACGCGACGAGGCCCGGATACGCCGAAGGGGCAGGAGCGCCTCGCGCTCCCGCCCCGGTGCCGTCTCGTCGGCAGGCGCTCAGCGCCCGCCGTTGTAGGGGCCGTACGGTCCGTCACTGCTGGAGCCCCCGCGGCGGCCGCCGCCGCCCGACACGGCCTTGATCGCCGGCCGGACGTCCACCATGAAGACGATGGACGCGATGACACCCGCGATCTGCAGGAACAGGATCGGGATGACGAGGTTCACGAAGACGGTGACCCCGAGGATGATCAGCCAGAAGGACTTCTTCTGCTTGTCCGCGGCCCGGTAGGCGTCCTCGCGCGCCGTCACGGCGAAGACCAGCGCGACCACGGCCAGGACGAGCATGGCCAGGTACAGCAGCTGGAGGAACGAGCCGAATGCTTCGAGCAACACGGTGAGCACCGCCTAGTGAGTGGATGAGCGCCTCGCGGCCAAGGTACCGGGACAACGACCCGGGCACCCCCAAAGGTGCCCGGCCCGTTCTTCCGTCACTCCTGGAACCGCTTCCGCCTACTTCGCGGACGGAGGGGTCTTCTTGGCCACGGGCTTGCGCGCGGGCGCCGGCTTCTTCGCCGGTGCGGCGGGCGCGGCCTTGGACTCGGCGGCCTTGGGCGCGGGCTTCTTCGCGGCGGGGGCCACCGGCTTCGCGGAGGTCGCCGGCCTGGCGGGAGTCACCGGCTTCGCCGCCGCCTCCGACTTCTGCTTCGGCACGGACTTCGGCTCCGCCTCGACGACGGCGGCGATCTCGATGATCTCGTCGGCCGTCTCGCCGCGCCAGGTGCGCACGGTCTGCTCGCCGCGCTCGGCGACCTTCTCGTACGTCTCACGGGCCCGGACGGCGTACTCGGCGGCCACGCCCACGCTGCGCAGCGCCAGGTCCTGGGCGCTCTCGCCCCACTTCTTCAGGTCGGTGTCCAGCGCCCCGAAGACCTCGGTCACCTTCGCCTGCACGGTGGCCTGAGCCTCCTTGGCCTGCGTGGTGACGCGCTCCTGCACGGCCTTGGGGTCGGTGTTGCGCACCGCCTCGATCCGCTCGGGGGTCTCGGCCCGCAGCTGCTCGATCAGAGCCGGGACCTTGCGCGCCTGCTCCACGGCGAGGTCGGCCGTACCGGCGGCGAAGTAGAGGGGGGTGGGGTCGGTGAGGGTCTTGCGCAGGTCATCGGTGATGGCCATGACTGTGGTCCTCCCGGATCATCAGAAGTCAGTTCGCTGGTGGGTCTGCATCACTGCCGCCGGCCTTACGGGGGCCGCGGGCATCGGGACGGGCACCGTTCGCGTCACCGGTACCGCCGTCCGCGTCGGCATCGATTCTGCTCTCCGCACCGGCGGCCTCGTGGACCTCGGCGCCGGTGTCGGGCACGACATCGAAACCGTTCTCACGGCGGAAGGAGTCGTAGATCTGCAGCAGCACGTTCTTCTGCCGCTCGTTGATCGACGGATCGGCCAATATGACCGCCCGCGTCTCCAGCTCCTCCCGCTCCCGCTCGTCGAGGATCCCGGCCCGCACGTAGAGCGTCTCGGCCGAGATGCGCAGGGCCTTGGCGACCTGCTGCAGCACCTCGGCGCTCGGCTTGCGCAGACCGCGCTCGATCTGGCTGAGATACGGATTGGACACCCCGGCGGCGTCGGCGAGCTGCCGCAGGGAGAGCTGCGCCGTACGCCGCTGCTCACGCAGGTACTCGCCGAGATTGCCGACGTTGAGTGATGCCATGGACCGATAGTGCACCACGTTTGCTAACTATTGCAAGCGTCTGCTTGCAAAAGTGTTCCACGCCATGACCGTCGCCGGAATCGTCATCGCCGGCCGGCAGCGATCCGCACCCGGCCCGCACGGCGACGAGCGGCAGGTACTTCTGGATCGGGGCAGTCATGGTTGTCAGGCAGGCGCTTCATCCATGCAGATCTCCTGGGAACGGACACCTCGCCCGTCAGCCCTGGTGATGCGGGAGCGACGACGACCGCCCTGCGGAGCCCCGCCCTCCCGCGGTAACCACTTTTTTGTGGGTACTTGGCGCCGGCCGGAGCCGGACCGATCCTGGTGGAGGCGGCCGAAGGGCCGCCGGGGCCGGAGGGGACGCGAGGTGGCTGGGCGGGGTATCAGGAAGCCGAACGGGCGTCCGTGAGCCTCTCGAGGCGTCGGTGACCCCAGTCGGAGAGGGGAGCCAACGCATCGGAGAGCTCCCGGCCGAACCCGGTCAGTGAGTACAGGGTCTTCAGTGGAAGTACGTCGTGCACCTCCCGGTGCACGAGCCCGTCGGCCTCCATCTCGCGGAGTGCCTGAGTCAGCACCTTCTCGCTGAGGCCCGGCAGCTTCCGGCGCAGCTCGCCGGGGCGGGACGGGCCGGATTCCAGCAGCCAGAGCAGGGCGGTCTTCCACTTGCCGTCGATCACGTCGATCGCGGCGGTCACGCCGCAGACCTCCGGCTGTTGAGCACGACTGCGCGTCACATCTCCCCCATCAAGCGGCACTTGACCATATTTCTACGGAGTCGAACCATGCCTTTGCACCCTGAACAGTCTGCCGTAACCGTCCTCGGCCTGGGGCCGATGGGCCGGGCCCTGGCGGGCGCGTTCCTGGAGGCCGGCCTGCGCACCACCGTCTGGAACCGGACTCCGGGGCGGGACGGTGCGTTGGTGGCGCGGGGCGCCGTCAGCGCACGGACGGCCGAGGAAGCTGTTGCCGCGAGCAGCCTGACCGTGGTCTGCGTGCTGAACTACGACGCGGCGGACAGCGTCCTGCGGAGCGACGCCGTCGCCGACGCGCTCAAGGGGCGCACGGTGGTCAACCTGACCGCGGACATCCCTGACCGCGCCCGGGCCACCGCGGCGTGGGCGGCCGAGCACGGTGTCCGCTACCTGGACGGCGCGATCATGACGCCCCCCACGACCATCGGCACTCCGGACGCGGTGTTCATCCACAGTGGCCCGGAAGACCTCTACCAGGAGCACCGGCCCGTCCTGGAGGCCCTGGGCGGCACCCACACCCACCTCGGTGAGGAGATCGGCCGGGCGGCCGCATACGACGTCGCCCTGCTCGACATCTTCTGGACGGCCATGACGGGCTATGCCCACGCCTTGGCGGTGGCGCGGGCGGAAGGGGTCACGGCACGGGAGCTGGCACCGTTCGCCCAGGGGATCGGCGCCATCCTCCCGCCGATCTTCGGAGAGGTCGCGGAGGAGGTGGACGCCGGATCGTTCTCCGGCGAGACGAACCCCCTGACTTCGGCGGCGTCGTCCATGGCCCATATCGTCCACGCCTCCGAGGCTCACGGGATCGACGCGGGCGTGATGCGCGCGGCAGAGGGTCTGGCCCGCCGGGCCATCGGCCAGGGCCACGGCGCCGACGGCTTCACCCGGATCACCGAGCTGCTCGGCCGCCGCTGAAGGGCCGGGGGCCCCGCGTCCGCCCGGCCACCGGGCGGACGCGGGCCCGAGGAGGGCAGCTCCCCCTCCATCCCCCGCGTGGCGGGCCGCGTTCAGAGGTCGGCCCCGGTACACCGCAGCGTGCCCCGCGGACGAACAGGCGGGACCCGGAGACCGTGTGAGCGGCAGACTCGGCGCCATGACGACACCTGACGCCAAGGCCGATCTCCACTTCTACCTGCAGTCGGCCCGCGACGCCCTGCTGTGGAAGCTGGAAGGGCTCTCGGAGTACGACGTACGACGCCCCCTGACGCCGACCGGCACGAATCTCCTGGGCCTGGTCAAGCATGTGGCCAGTGTGGAACTGGGCTACCTCGGCGACACCTTCGGGCGGCCGTCCGGGGAGCCGCTGCCGTGGGTCGAGGAGGGGGCCGAGCCCAACGCGGACATGTGGGCCACCGCCGACGAGCCACGCGAGCAGTTCGTCGGGCTCTACCGCCGGGCGTGGGCGCACGCGGACGCGACGATCGACGCGCTGCCGCTGGAGACCGTCGGCAGGGTGCCGTGGTGGCCGAGCCACCGTGCCGAGGTGACGCTGCATCACGCCGTGATCCGCGTGATCGCCGATACCCACCGGCACACCGGGCACGCCGACATCCTCCGGGAGCTCGTCGACGGCTCCGTGGGGATGAGCGAGGGCAACAGCAGCGTCCCGACGGGTGACGCGGCGTGGTGGGAGGCCCACCGGGGGCGGGTGGAGCGTGCAGCCCGCGAAGCCGGAGGGGATGCGTGATGCCCGCGGAACACGGAACACGTCACCCGTCCTCTGACTGGAGTGAGGCAATGGACGGCATGGGGGCGTGCTCCACGACCAGCACCTGGGCGGCGGGCGGCCCCTCGGCGGGGCGCGGCTCCTCGGAGAGGCGCGGCCCCTCGGCGAGGCGCGGCCCCTCGGCGAGGCGCGGCCCCTCGGCGAGGCGCGGCTCCTCCGGGAGACCGGGGAGCAGGGCCAGGACGTACGGCGGCTGCGTGAGCGGCTGAGGTCCGACTCCGGTTGCGCCGGACGCCTGCTGACGGGCCGTCGCCGTGGGAGCGCCCGCGTCGGGACCGGGCGTACGGCGCCGGGTCGGGCGCCTGCGGAGGCGGACGCCGGACCGGGGCCGGGCGTCGCTACCGGCCGCCTGAGCGCGGACGCCGGGCGGGGCCGCGCAGGCCGGGCGCCGGGCCACCGACGGCCTGAGTGCGGACGCCGGGCGGGGCCGCGTTAACGGGTCGAACCGCGGGGGCCCGCGCCCTACCCTGGCCCCATGCCCCCCTCGAAGACCTCGTACGTCTGCCTGCCGTGCCGGGCCTCGTACAAGCAGCCCTACGACAGCGAGCGGGGAGTCCGCGTCTGTCCCCGGTGCGCCGGGACGCTGATCCATGTCGGATCGGCCTTCGCGGCCCCTCGCCGACGGGACACGGCGGCGTGGCGCACGCTCTCGGTGCTCCTGCACGCGGGCGTCCGCTTCCACAAGAGCTGCTGCGGCGGCCCGGGCTACCGCCCGCGCACACTCCGCGAGGTGAAGGAGCGGACGGCGTACGCGAGAAGGTCCGGTGAGCCGTTCGCGAGGGCGCTGGTCAGGCCGGAGCTGCCGAACTGAAGTTCCTTTGCGGACGATCTGCCACGGTACGAATTGTTACGCTGGCCGCCATGACCGCTCTGACGCCCGCCCGCACGGCACCCGACCTGTCCTTCCTCCTCGACCACACCAGCCACGTCCTGCGCACCCGGATCGCGGCGGCACTGTCCGAGATCGGCCTGACCGCACGCATGCACTGCGTCCTGGTCCACGCGCTGGAGGAGGAGCGCACCCAGATCCAGCTCGCGGAGATCGGCGACATGGACAAGACCACGATGGTGGTGACCGTGGACGCCCTGGAGAGCGCCGGGCTCGCAGAGCGGCGGCCTTCCGGCCGCGACCGGCGGGCCCGGATCATCGCCGTCACCGAGGAGGGCGCCCGGATCGCCGTGCGGAGCCAGGAGATCGTCGACCGCGTGCACCGGGAAGCACTGGCGGCACTGCCCGGCACCGATCGCGAGGCCTTGCTGCGCACCCTGACCCAGCTGGCCACGGGCCACCTGGCCACTCCCGCCGAGAGCCCCCGGCCGGTCCGCCGGGCCCGCCAGGGGCAACGGTGACCGTCTCGGGCGCCACCGAAATATAGTCTGCAACAAAACTATCTGCTACGGTCACGGCATCCGCCCCGCCCGGCAGGAGCAGCCCGACGGCCGTCGCGCCCCGCCCCCTCCGTCGCGGGACCCTGCATTCCGCATACCGAAGGGTGCGCTTCATGGAAACCGCGGAACCGAAGAGTGAGCCCACTCCCCGCCGTCTCACCGACCAGGCGCTCTCCCGGATCCTGCGGGAACAGCAGTTCGGAGTGCTCGCCGCAGTCCGTTCCACGGGTCACCCGCACCTGTCGACCGTGCTCTACCGGTGGGACGACGAGGAACGCGTCCTGCGCATCTCGTCCACCGAAGGCCGCCTCAAGCCCCGGATCCTGCAGCGGAACCCGCACGCCTCCCTGCATGTCGACGGTGGAGACGTCTGGTCGTTCGCCGTCGCCGAGGGCACGGCGGAGGTATCGGATCCGACCGTGGAGCCCGGCGACCCGGTCGGCCGGGAACTCCTCTCCCTGACACCGGGCTTCGACGACCCGGCGGAGGAACGCGCCTTTCTGGAGAAGGCGGTGGCCGAGCACCGCGTGGTCATCCGGATCCGGGTGTCGAGGCTCTACGGAACGGCCCTGGACGTGACGGGACCGGACAGCGACCGGACCGGACGGTGACGGGACCGGACGGTGACGGGACCGGACAGCGACCGGACCGCGCGCGCGCCGGGGTGCCGGTGGACCGGTGCCTCTTCGTGGACGACAGCGGGGAGAACGTCGACGCGGCGGTCGCCCTCGGCATGACCGGCGTACGTTTCAGTGAACCGGCCGACCTGCACGAGCCGTTCGGGCTCATCCGGGCAGAGGCATGAGCAGCCCGTTCCTCAGCAGCGCGAAGGCGTGAGACCGGCCGCCGCCGTCACCTCGGCGACCGGGACCCTGCCGAACCCGTCATGACAGAGGAATCAGAACACGTCCGGGCACCAGGGCCGCCGTGGCGTCCGGAACACCGCGTCCGCCGTGGCCGCCGCACCCGCCCGGTGCTCGTCGAGCCGGCCGAGCGCGGCCAGCCGCACCGGTGACTCGTCGCCGAGGTAGAGCGCGCCGAGCTCCGCCACGTCCAGCGTGAGGTCGGCGTCCCGTGTCGTGGGGACGCAGGAGGCGCCGGACGGTGAGACGTCCAGCAGGAAACGGCCGCCCGCCAGACCGGTGGCGTCCCGCACGTCCACGACCAGGGCGGCCTCGGTCGCGTACGTGCGCGCCTCCAGGGCCCTGGGGATGTCGAGTAGGCGCAGCCACAACCAGTCCGCCTGGGTGACGATGCGGGCGGCCCGGGGGTCCGGGAGGAGGAGGGGGAGTACGTCGTCGGGCGCGCGGTGGCCCGAGCGGACCGTGGTGATCCAGTCGATGGAGCAGACGAAGTGCCACAGCGCGCGCTCCGCCGCGGGCGTCACGGCGAGCATGCCGGCCACCGTCGCCTTGTTGAGGGGTTGCTTCCCGTCGCCCCAGTGGTCGTCCGCGCGGTAGGCGATCAGCCCGTCCGTCCCGCCGTCCGCCGACCGGTACACCGCGTAGAACGGCTCCGTCCACGACTCGAACGACGGGACGTCCACCCCGGTGCCGCGCTGCCACCAGCGCTCGTCACGCGAGACCACGCCGTGCTGCCGGGCCGCGAGACGGCCGTGGAGCTCCGGGCCGAGCTTGCGCACGTCCGCGCCGTCGACGAGCTCGATCCGGCCGCCGTCCGCCTCGGAGGGGACCGGGGCGCGGGGGTCGAGGCCGGCCCGGGGGACGTCGATCTCCCACTCCGCGGTCCAGGTCGCCGGCCCGAAGCCGTACCTCCCGTAGATCGGGTACTCCGCGGCGATCAGCGAGGCGACCACGTCGCCCCGCTCCTTCGCGGCCGCCAGGTCCGTGGCCATCATCCTGCTGAGGAGCCCGCGCCGGCGGTGCGTGGGCGACACCGTCACGGCGGTGACCGCGTCGGCCTGCACCTTGGCGCCCCCGACGACGGTCAGTTCCTGCGCGAACGACCGGAAGGTGGCCACACAGCGCCCGGCGTCGAACACGCCCTGGAGGCGGCTGAGATCGGTGTGGGCCAGGCGCACCGCGACCTCCTCCTCCGGCGGCGGTGCCGACGCCGAGCGCAGGAACCCCGTGCCCACGGCCCGCAGCCAGTCGGGGAAGTCGGCTTCGGAGACGGTACGTCGATCAAGGCTCATGCGGCCACGCTAGGCACAGGGCGTTCGGGATGTCGCCCGTATTTCCGGGCCGGCACGGGGCCCCGGCGGCCCCGCCCTCGCTCAGAAGGCCGCCCGGATACCGCCCACCACCGCGTCGCCGCCCGTCAGCGGCGCCCGCCCGATGCGGGACACCACGGGGGCGTCGACGCCCAGCAGTTCGAGGGAGCGGGCCAGCACCGGGCCCAGGGCGCGGATGGACCCGTCGTCGATCTTGAAGGCCAGGGCCCTGCCGTCGGGGAGCGCCACCGCCTGGACCGCCTCCGCGCCCATCTTGGAGAGCGTTCCCGGCACCTCCCGCATCAGCCAGGTGTCCGGCCGCCGCGTGCCCGCGACGTACTCCGGGTGCGCCCGCATCGCGTCCGCGACACGGCGTTCCGCCGTGCCCGGTTCCGCCAGCACGAAGGCGCGGAACGCACGGGCCAGGCCCACCAGCCCGATCGCCATCAGCGGTGCCCCGCAGCCGTCCGTGCCGACCGCCGCGACGGGCTCGCCCGCCGCCTCCGCGACGACCTCGCCGACCAGCCGCTGCAGCGGGTGGGACGGGTCGAGGTAGGACGCCGTGTCCCATCCGTTGCGTACGCAGACGGCGAGCATCGCCGCGTGCTTGCCGGAGCAGTTCATGGTGAGGGGCTCCCGCACGCCCCCGGCGGCGAGGTAGGCCTCCGCCTCGACCGGGTCCAGCGGAAGGTCGGGCGGGGTCTGCAGATCGCCGGCCTCCAGCCCGTGCTCGGCGAGCATCGTGCGCACCAGGGCGAGGTGGAAGTCCTCACCCGAGTGGCTCGCCGCGGCCAGTGCCAGCCGCTCCCCCGAGAGGTCCAGCCCGGCCCGCAGGATCGCGGCGGCCTGCATCGGCTTGTTGGACGAGCGCGGGAAGACCGGGGCCGCCGGGTCGCCGAGCGCGAGCTCGACGCTTCCGTCCGCTGCCAGGACGACCAGCGACCCCCTGTGGTGGCCCTCGGTGAAGCCGGACCGCACGACCTCGGCCAGGACCGGGAGCACGGGCGCGGAGGACGGCGACGGGGACGGGGCTATGGAGGACGTCATGCTGGCGGGTGGCCTTCCGGGGGCGGGCGTGACCCACCCCCGGAAGGGTCGCTTCAGGCGAGCAGGTCCTCTACTTGTGCTTCCCCGTCACGGTACCTGCGGGCGATCTCCGCGCTGCAATCGTCGACGGTCCGCTGGAGCCGGTGACGGCGCCTAGACACCTGCTGCTCGTAGCGGACGAGCCGCGCCATGGCGGTCAGCAGCTCTTCGTCCGTACGGGCGTCGAGATCCGAGAGCTCGACCTCGGCGAGGGTGTCCGCCGCCAGCTGCCGGTACTCGTCGCTGCGCGGGGTGGTGAGGGTGACGTGCCGCGCGGAGGAACGGTGGACCGACGGGGTGTCGGCGAGGATCTCCGAGAGCCGGTCCACGACGGGCGACTCGGGGTCCACCCGACGGGCGAGCTCGGCCCGCAGGATGTCGATCCGGCCCTGCACCAGACGGCGTACGTAACTGAGGTCCGCCTCGTCGCGCTGGGCGTCGCGGCGCAGGGTGCGCAGATCCGGCAGCCGCAGCCCGCCGAATTCGGGCTGTGGACGGACGGACGCCAGGCCTTCGACCGCACCGCCCCCGGTCTGGCCGGGCACGGACACCGCTCCGGGCAGCTGTACGGGCAGGGCGGGCAGCTGGCCGGGCGCGGCAACGGTCCGCTGCACCGGCGGCCGCAAGCCGGCGGCTGTGCGTGTCCCTGGTACGGCCCTGGGTGATGGCCCGGTTCCACGTGTCGTCATGATGTTCCGTCCCCTCGACCGGTGCGTCGGCACACCGACATCGTGCATGGTGCCACTACGCAGGGTGTTCACGCAGGTGCTCTGTACCCGTTCGGCCCAAGATAGGTTGGTCTGTATGCGTGCAGTGATACAGAGAGTGGACGGTGCGAGCGTCACCGTGGCGGGCGCCGCGGACGATCCGTCGGGGACCGGGACGGTCGGCGAGATCGTCGGCGAGGGACTGTGTGTGCTGGTGGGAGTCACCCACGGGGACACCAGGGAGAAAGCGGCGCAGCTCGCCCGCAAGCTCTGGACCCTGCGCGTACTGGAGGACGAGAAGTCCTGCTCGGACGTGAACGCGCCGTTGCTGGTGATCTCGCAATTTACTCTTTACGGGGACGCCAGGAAGGGCCGCAGGCCCACGTGGAACGCCGCCGCGCCGGGCGAGGTCGCCGAGCCGCTGGTCGACGAGGTGGTGGCGCAGCTGCGCGCGCTCGGCGCGCGGGTGGAGACGGGCCGGTTCGGGGCGGACATGCGGGTCTCGCTCACGAATCACGGCCCGTTCACCGTGCTGGTCGAGGTGTAGCGGCGCGGGCGGCCCGGCAGGCCGCCCGCGCGTGGCCGCTCTACGGCTCGACGACCGTCTCCTGGGCCGCAGCGGTGTCACCCGCGAGCAGTTCCGCGTCCACCGCGACGTTCCGCTTCACCAGTGCCAGGGCGATCGGCCCCAGCTCGTGGTGGCGGGCCGAGGTCGTGATGAAACCGAGCTGACGGCCCTCCTCCCCGTCCGCGGCGAGCCGGACCGGCGCCCCGTGACCGGGCAGGTGCACCTCGCTGCCGTCGAGGTGCAGGAAGACGAGCCGGCGCGGCGGCTTCCCCAGGTTGTGGACACGGGCGACGGTCTCCTGGCCGCGGTAGCAGCCCTTCTGGAGGTGCACGGCACTGCCGATCCAGCCCAGTTCGTGCGGGATGGTGCGGTGGTCCGTCTCGAAGCCCAGGCGCGGGCGGTGCGCCTCGACGCGCAGCGCCTCGTACGCCAGGATCCCGGCCACCGGGCCGTGCGCGGCGGCGTACGTCTCCAGCTCGGCCCGGGGCAGGAAGAGATCGCGGCCGTGTGCCGTCTCCCGGACGGCCACTCCGTCCGGGACCTGGGCGATCGAACCGGCCGGCAGGTGCACGACGGCGAAGTCCTCGGTGCGGTCGGCGACCTCGACCCGGTAGAAGAACTTCATCGACTCCAGGTACGCGACCAGCGCTTCCCGGGTCTCCGGCTCGGCGTGCATCCACACCGTCGTGCCGTCGTCGACCAGGTAGAGGGCGTGCTCGATGTGGCCGTTGGCGGAGAGGATCAGCGCCTCGGTCGCCTGGTTCGGCGCCAGGTCGCTGACGTGCTGGGTGAGCAGCAGGTGCAGCCAGGTCAGCCGGTCGTCGCCGGTGACCGTGACGACCCCCCGGTGCGAGAGGTCGACGAGGCCGCTGCCGTCGGCGAGGGCGCGTTGCTCACGGAACAGGTCGCCGTAGTGCGCGGCGACGCCTTCGTCGCGCCCCTCGGCGGGGACGGCGCCGGGCAGGGACAGCAAGGGGCTCTTCATGCGACCAGCGTACGACCCGCGCCGCCCGGACTACCCGGCGCTGTCGGGGCCCTCCGGCGGTCCGGCCGCGGCCGCCGCCTCACCGGCCTTCGCGGTGCAGTCGGCGCAGCGTCCGAAGATCGCGAAGTGCTTCATGTCGGTCTCGAAGCCGAACGCGCCCCGCAGCTTCGCCGTGAAGTCGGCGACCACGTCGACGTCCGCCTCGATGACGTCCGCGCAGTCCCTGCAGACGAGGTGGATGTGGTGGTGGCGGTCGGCCAGGTGATACGTCGGGGAGCCGTGCCCGAGGTGGGCGTGGCTGACCAGCCCGAGCTCCTCGAGGAGCTCGAGGGTCCGGTAGACGGTGGAGATGTTCACGCCCGACGCCGTCCTGCGCACCTCGCAGAGGATGTCGTCGGGGGTCGCGTGCTCCAGGGTGTCGACGGCCTCCAGGACGAGCTGACGCTGGGGCGTCAGCCGGTAGCCACGCTGCCGAAGATCGGTCTTCCAGTCGGTGCTCACCACAGCCCCAGTGTAGGGCGGGGTGAGCACGGGCCCGACGGACACGGGCGGGCGGGCCCGTCGGCCGGCCCGGGACCGACTACTTGAAGAACGCGATGCCGTCGTCGGGCATGTCCCCGAGGCTCTTCGCCATCGCGGCGACCTCCTCCGGGGTGACGACCTTCTTCAGGTGCGCCGACATGTACGGCCGCAGCTCCACGTCGGGGGTGGCCTTCTCGCCGACCCACATCAGGTCGCTGTTCACATAGCCGTAGAGACGCTTGCCACCGCTGTAGGGGCCGGAGGCGGCGGTGCGGGCCACCGCGTCGGTGACGACGTCGATCTGCGGCTTCTGCTTCGCCAGCTCGCCGTACCAGACCTCGACGACGCCCTGGTCGCGGACCATGACGATCTCGACCTTGCGGTCCTTGTCGATGCGCCAGTAGCCGGACTCGGACTCGAGGGGCTTGACCTGCTTGCCGTCGGCGTCCAGCACCCAGGAGTGCGAGACGTACTCGAGGAAGTCACGGCCGTCGTGGCTGAAGGTCACTTCCTGGCCGAAGTTGCACTTCTCGGCGCCGGGGAAGTCGGCGACGCCCGCACCCGCCCAGTTGCCGAGGAGGAAGGCCAGCGGCACGAGGTCCGGGTGGAGGTCGGACGGAATCTCGATCATGAGCGGCTCAGACGATCTGTGAGGGTGTACGGAAAGTGTTCGGCGAGGGTCAGCGCTGGCCCTGGTACAGCTTCTTCACGGTCACGGCGGCGAAGGCGAGCACGCCGACGCAGACCAGGACCAGCAGGGCGGAGAAGAAAACCTCAAGCACGGGAGCTCCTCGGTACGAACGGCGTGACGGCAGCAGGCGGCCGGGCCCCCAGCCTAATGGGTGGGGGCCCGGCACGGCGGTCCGGGGTTTCCCCCGGGCGCGGCCGGTTCAGCCCAGGAGCTGGTTCTGCAGGACCACGGTCTGGTGGAACGGAACCGTCTCCGTGCCGGCCGCGCCCTTCCGCCCGTGGACGACCAGGGCGACGGTGTCCCCGGCCAGCACGTAGGCGTGGCGGACCTGCTCGGCCCCGTAGGGCTCGGGCTCGGAGTACACGTGCGCCGTGGTGCACTCCGGTCCGTCCGCCGCGGACCACTCCTCGTCGAAGGAGGGTTCGGCCGTCCCGGCGAGCGGGATCACCAGGGAGCGGGTTCCATTACCCGCGCACACAACTGACCCACAGGTCACAGGGGAGGTCGTCCGGCCGGGGATTACAGTCGGTACATGCCGAAGAAGCTCGTGATCAAGGTGACCGCAGGAGCCGATTCCCCCGAGCGCTGCTCACAGGCCTTCACCGTGGCGGCCGTGGCCGTCGCCAGCGGGGTGGAGGTCTCGCTGTGGCTGACCGGCGAGTCGGCCTGGTTCGCCCTTCCGGGACGCGCCGCCGAATTCGAACTGCCGCACGCCGCGCCGCTGCCCGATCTGATCGACTCGGTCCTCGCGGGCGGCGGGATCACGCTCTGCACCCAGTGTGCGGCGCGCCGCGACATCCCGGAGAAGGACGTGCTGGAGGGCGTGCGGATCGCCGGCGCCCAGGTCTTCGTGCAGGAGGCCATGACGGACGGCACCCAGGCCCTCGTCTACTGACCCGGAGACCCTGCCGGTACTGGTCCGGAGACCCCGCCGGGCTACCGGCGGCGGTTCCTGCCGTCGAGCTCGTCCCACCACGCGTCCGACGTCGGGTCACCCGTGGGCTGTTCCCTGGGCGACCGGGGCCGGGACTCCCGCCGTGGCTGCCGGGACTCGTCGGACCCTGCGTCCGGCGAGGCGGCGTCGTCCCACCAACGGTCCTCAGGACCCCGGCGGTTGGCGACGACCGCCGCGACGGGCGGAATGACCATGGCGACCACGCACATCGCCACGGCCGCCGGTACGGACCAGAGCCGCACGAAGGCCCAGGCGGAGACGAAGAGGAAGAGGCATCCGCCCATCATCAGGAAATAGGCGCGCCTGCGCCGGGCGTACATGTCTCCAGCGTAGGGCTCCGCGGCGAGGAAGCGCATGCCGGGCGGAGCCGGGGCTGAGCCGGGGCCGGGCGGACGGCGCGAAGGGCCGCACCCCTGTCCAGGTGGCGTCCAACCCCCTGGGGTGCGGCCCTCCGGCCGTATGTGCGCGCGGACTACACGGCGATGGCGACCTCTGCGAGGCCACCGGTCTGCGCCACGACCGTACGGTCGGCGGTGCCGCCCGGTACCAGGGCGCGGAGCGTCCAGGTGCCCTCGGCCGCGTAGAAGCGGAACTGTCCGGTCGCCGAGGTCGGGACCTCGGCGGTGAACTCACCGGTCGAGTCCAGCAGACGGACGTAGCCGGTGACGGGCTCGCCGTCGCGGGTCACGCTGCCCTGGATGGTCGTCTCGCCCGGCTTGATCGTCGAAGCGTCGGGGCCGCCGGCCTGTGCTCCACACATGGTGTTCTGTCCTTCGGGTCGGGGTCCTGCTGATCGGGTCCTGCGGAATGCCGTGTCGGCGTCGGACTACTTGTTGGCGCCGAGCTCGATCGGCACGCCCACGAGGGAGCCGTACTCGGTCCACGAACCGTCGTAGTTCTTGACGTTCTCCTGGCCGAGCAGCTCGTGCAGGACGAACCAGGTGAGCGCGGAGCGCTCACCGATGCGGCAGTACGCGATGGTGTCCTTGGACAGGTCCACCTTCTCGTCCTCGTAGAGGGCCTTGAGCTCGTCGTCCGACTTGAACGTGCCGTCGTCGTTGGCGTTCTTCGACCACGGGATGTTGCGGGCGCTCGGCACGTGGCCGGGGCGCTGCGACTGCTCCTGCGGGAGGTGCGCCGGGGCGAGCAGCTTGCCGCTGAACTCGTCGGGCGAACGCACGTCGACGAGGTTCTGGCTGCCGATGGCGGCCACGACGTCGTCGCGGTAGGCGCGGATCGACTCGTCCTGGGCCTTGGCCTTGTACTGGGTGGCCGGGCGCGTCGGGACCGCGTCGGTCAGGTCGCGGGAGTCGAGCTCCCACTTCTTGCGGCCGCCGTCGAGCAGCTTGACGTTCTCGTGGCCGTACAGCTTGAAGTACCAGTACGCGTACGAGGCGAACCAGTTGTTGTTGCCGCCGTAGAGGACGACCAGCGTGTCGTTGCCGATGCCCTTCTCGGACAGGAGCTTCTCGAAGCCGGCCTGGTCGACGAAGTCACGGCGGACCGGGTCCTGGAGGTCCTTGGTCCAGTCGATCCGGATCGCGTTCTTGATGTGGTTCTTCTCGTAGGCCGAGGTGTCCTCGTCGACCTCGACGATCGCGACCTGCGGGTCGTCGATGTGGGCCTCGACCCAGTCGGCGTCGACCAGAACGTCTGCGCGGCTCATGTGTTTCTCCTCCGGGGCAGTCTGCGGCGGGGTGGTGCGGAGTGCGGTGTACGCGCGGGCTCGGAGCGGAACGCGTACGGAAGGCACGGATTCGGCCCTGACGTGGTCGAAGGGCCGGGGGAAACGGGGAAGGTCCCGCTCAGAAAGTGCGACAGAGCATGGCGGCGACGCGGCACAGGTCTACTGCCCGCCGCTTCGTGAGGTCCGCCTGTCGCTTCATGCGTCCGATCGTAGGGAGGTACGGGCGGAGATGTCACCGTCGTGTCGGATGATGAGACACGATCGTCCGCGATGTGGGACGAGCGCCCCGCCCGACCAGCTCGGGGTCCTCGGATCCGGCGGCCCGGCCCGAGGGGCATCTACGGATCGGACGGGCTCGTCTCAATATCTGGATCGCACCCGGTGCGCCCGCCCGCAGCGTCTCTACCCGGCCTCGCCGGAAGTCATCCGGAGCCGCCCATGTGCCGCTGTCATCCCGCCAGCCGGATGTCGGCGCCGGTCATCGAGATCTCCAGGCCGCCCGGCGCCACCTCGATCTTCTCCAGCTTCAGGCCTTCGGGCAGCCCGCCGATACCGCGCTCGAAGTCGGTCTTCTTCCTGACCAGGCCCTCCAGGCCGGGGATGCCCTCACCCGGGACCTCGTCGGCGCGCACCTTGACGGTGTCGCCGTCGACCAGGGTGACCGTGGAGAGCACGCTGCGCGTGACCGTCTGTTCCAGCAGCGGGATCCGGACGGAGCCGGTGACCTTGACCTTGCCGTCGCCGCCGTAGGCGACCGTGACGCCCTCGTCGGCGGCCTCGGTGAGGGCCGCGTACGAGATGACGGCCGTCCCGGTGGCCCGGGAGGCCGTCGCACTGGAGTAGCCCGCGCCCAGCGTGACCTGCCGCAGCTGGGCCTGGATCTCACTGATCCGTATGGCCCGCCCGGCCGCGCTGGCCCGGATGTCCTTGACCGTGACGTCGACACGGTCGAACTCCGACCCGGCGACCTGCGTCAGGAAGGGAAAGCCCTTGATCGAGACATCGGTCGAACCGGCCTCCGCGCCACCGAAAGCGACCCGCCCCTCGGCCTCCGACTCCGCGAAGTACACGGCGGCGCGGTCCACGGCGACGAAGACGCCGCCCAGCACCACGGCGATGATCAGCAGTATGCGCAGTGCTCGCATGCTTGTCGTTCCCCCACTCGGACCGGCCGGACCTCTGGTGCACGTGAGCCTACTGCCGCCGGTGCGGCGCACCCGGAATGATCGACGAGCAGAGGGCCCGGCCGGTTCCCCGGCAGCGGGGAAAGGCGTGAGGGGACGTCAGGCACGCCCGGTACGTCAGGCGATCGCACGGCCGATCAGGTACACGGCGGGAGCAGCGGCGGTGAGCGGCAGCGCCACCCCTGCCGTCATGTGCACGAAGCGGGACGGGTAGTCGTAGCTCGCGACCCGCAGCCCGATCAGCGCGCAGCCGCCGGCCGCGAACCCCAGGAACGCGGCCTGTGCACCGAAGTCCGTGAGCCCTCCGGCGGCCAGGCCCGCGCCCGCCGAGGCGAGCAGCGCCACGACGACCGAGGCCGGCCCGGGCAGCGGCAGGGCCCTGACGAGCACGGCCACGGCGACCGCGACACCGCCCACCGTCACCGCGTCCGGGACGGCCGCCAGGTGCCCGGCGGCCAGCACGGCGAGCGCGGCCGACGCGACGGTGGCCGTCAGGCCGTACATCCGCTCGTCGGCCCCGGCACGGCTGCGCAGCTGGAGGACGAGCGTGAGCAGCACCCAGACACCGAGCGTGCCGAGGATGGCCGCCGGAGCGTTGCTCCGGCCCGCAGCGAGCAGCACGGCATCGGCCACGACACCGCCGGCGAACGCGAGCGCGATGCCCTGCCTGGCCGGCCACATGCCGTTGAGCCGGAACCACCCGGCGGCCGTCACGGCCTGGAGCAGCACCAGGGGCACGAGCAGGGCGTAGGGCCCGACCGAGGCACCGAGGGCGAGGAGCAGCCCGAGTCCCGCGGTGATCGCGGCCGGCTGCATCCCCGGCGCGATGATCGGCGAACGCCCCTCGGCACGGGCTCGCTGGGCGTCGGTGATCCGGCTGTTGCCCAGAGTGGTGGGCGCGCTGTAGTCGGAGCCGCCGGGAGCCGTCGCCGAAGCCCTCGGTGGGGGCGGGGCGGACGGGGCGGACGGGGCCGCCGGAGCCTCGGGCGGCAGCGGGTGGGCACCCGGAGCGACCTGCGCGGGGGGTGCCGCCCGGTGGTGCTGCGGCTGGATCGTCGGCTGGTAGCGGGTGTCCCAGGTCTGGCCCTCCCACGTCTGGGCCGCGCCCTGGCCGCCGGCGGCCTGGGGACCGCCCCGCTCCGGGTACACGGCGGGCTCCGGGTACAGCGGCGGCTGCTGCGCGTACGGCTGCTGCCCGTACGCGGGCTGCGCGGGCTGCTGCCCGTACGCGGGCTGCGCGGGCTGCTGCCCGTACGCGGGGTCAGGGGTCGGCTGCCCGTACGCCGGATCAGGGCTCTGCTGCCCGTACGCGGGGTCGTAGGGCTGCTGTCCGTACGCGGGCACCTGGTCCTGCTGTCCGAACGCGGGGTCGTAGGGCTGCTGCCCGTAGGCGGGCACCTGGTCCTGCTGCCCCAACACCGGCTGCTGGTCCTGCTGCCCGTACGCCGGGTCGTAGGGCTGCTGCTGCCCGTCCTGCTGCCGCCCGTGTCCCGGGTCGTACGGATACTGCTGATCGTTGTTGCTCATGGTCTGCGGTTCACCCTCCTGCGAACGGCGGGAGCACCTCGACCGTGCCGCCCTCGGCAAGCCGTACGGTCTCATGACCTCGGGTCCCCACCGGATCCCCGTCGATCAGGAACGAGCATCGGAGCAGTACACGCGTCAGCTCACCGGGGTGCCGCTCGCGCACACCGTCGAGCGCCTCGGCGAGTGTCTCCGCCGTGTACGGCTCCTCCGCGGTCCCCGCTGCGGCCTTGGCCGCGGCCCAGTAGCGGATCGTCCCCGCTGCCATGGCAGCACCCCTTTCGTCGTACGTCGGCTGTCCATCATGAATCACGCCGACTCCGTCCAGTCGGCGATGCGGGCCAGCAGTCCCCCGTCAGCGGCGTTCTCCGCGTGGCCCATGCCGTGTTCCAGCCACAGCTCCGCCCCGTCGCCCGCCGCTCCTGCCAGCATCCGCGGGTGGTCGACGGGGAAGTACGGGTCGCGGTCGCCGTGCACGATCAGCAGGGGCGCGGTGATCAGCGGGACGGCCTCCACCGGCGAGAGCGGCACGGGGTCCCAGTCCTCGCGGTGGATCCTGGTGCGGAAGCCGTAGCGGCCGACCAGCCGGCCCGTGGGACGGGTGACGACCCAGTGCAGCCGGCGCATCGGGGCGGTGCCCCGGTAGTACCAGCGGGCCGGTGCGCTCACGGAGACGACCACGTCCGTATGGGCGTCCGCCAGCGCATGCGATCCGCCAAAGCGCGCTCCCACGCGCCCCTCATGCGCCTTATGCGCTCCGGCGCGCCGCTCCACCCGTTCGGCTCCCGCTGTCCCGGGTTTCTCGATCGCGGATTCACCGGCTTCCCGAGCCGTATACAGAGCGGCGTGCCGGAGCACCACGGAGCCGCCCATGGAGAAGCCGACCGTAACGACGCGACGGTGTCCGAGCGACCGCGCCCAGGCGACCGCGGCCGCCAGGTCCAGGACCTCGCGGTCACCCACGGTGGACCGTCCGCCGGACCTTCCGTGGCCCCGGAAGGAGAACGTGATCACGGCCGTACGCTGGGCGAACACCTCGGCGGCCCGCAGCAGCGCCGGCCGGTCGACGCTGCCGGTGAACCCGTGCGCGAGGACGACGGCGGTCCCTCCGGACCGACCGCCTTCGGCGCCCCCGGAACCCGCCGTACACGGGGTGTACACCGCCTCGATACGGACCCCGTCACCGGTCAGCAACGTGGTGCGCCGAGGGGCCGGCGTGATCGAGGGAACAGAAGAACTCGAGAAACGACCCTCGGACACAGAACTCATGTGGGCTATTCTGCTGCGAAGAGGATCCGGGCAAAGCAGCCCCCGGGTCCTTTTGTGCTTTCCGAGCGTTGTTACGGCGACGTTTCCACAAGCTCAGCGGTCCCCGGGCGCGGGGCCGCAAGGTAAGAACCGTATGACGGCCGTCGCGGGTGATGGCCGTACGGGAGTACGAAGCAGTGCCGCATACTCCCCCGGGTCCGACCCGGGAGTGCCCCTCTCGCAGGGAACGAGGAGGACCGACGTAATGGGCGAGCTGAACGTGCACGATCGACCGACGACCCAGGCAGGTGGGCGGCGATGAGTTCACTGCTGCTTCTGACGAATGCCCTTCAACCGTCGACGGAGGTGCTCCCCGCCCTCGGCCTTCTGCTGCACAGCGTGCGGGTGGCCCCCGCCGAGGGGCCAGCCCTCGTCGACACCCCTGGTGCCGACGTCATTCTCATCGACGGCCGTCGCGACCTCCCCCAGGTGCGCTCGCTCTGTCAGCTGCTGCGGTCCACCGGACCCGGCTGTCCGCTGATCCTCGTCGTCACGGAGGGCGGTCTCGCGGCCGTCACCGCCGACTGGGGCATCGACGACGTCCTGCTGGACACCGCGGGCCCCGCCGAGGTCGAAGCCCGGCTGCGGCTGGCAACCGGCCGCCAGCAGATCACCGCCGACGACTCCCCCATGGAGATCCGTAACGGCGACCTGTCGGTCGACGAGGCGACGTACAGCGCCAAGCTCAAGGGCCGGGTCCTCGACCTGACCTTCAAGGAATTCGAACTGCTCAAGTACCTCGCCCAGCACCCGGGCCGGGTCTTCACCCGCGCCCAGCTGCTCCAGGAGGTCTGGGGCTACGACTACTTCGGCGGCACCCGCACGGTCGACGTCCACGTACGGCGGCTGCGGGCCAAGCTCGGCCCGGAGCACGAGTCGTTGATCGGCACCGTGCGCAACGTCGGCTACCGCTTCGTCACCCCCGAGAAGGCGGACCGGGGAGGCGAGGACGCCAAGGCCAAGGCGGCGTCCAGGCCCGCGGACGGGGAGGTCACCCGTACGGAGCAGTCGGCGGATGCCGAAATCGTGGAAGAAGCCCCGGTCCGGCCTGCCAAGCGGTAGGTCGATCCGCGTAGACTGCCGCGCGTGGCCAAGGTGACGCGGGACGATGTGGCGAGACTGGCGGGGACCTCGACAGCGGTCGTCAGCTACGTCATCAACAACGGACCCAGGCCGGTCGCCCCGGCCACGCGCGAGCGGGTGCTGGCCGCGATCAAAGAGCTGGGCTACCGGCCCGACCGGGTCGCCCAGGCCATGGCCTCGCGGCGCACCGACCTCATAGGGATGATCGTGCCGGACGCCCGGCAGCCGTTCTTCGCCGAGATGGCGCACGCGGTCGAACAGGCGGCGGCCGAGCGCGGGAAAATGGTGCTCGTCGGCAACTCGGACTACCGCGACGAGCGCGAGGTCCACTATCTGCGGGCTTTCCTCGGCATGCGGGTCTCCGGGCTGATCCTGGTCAGCCAGGGTCCGAGTGAGCGCGCGGCCGCCGAGATAGAGGCATGGGACGCCCGTGTGGTCCTGCTGCACGAACGCCCCGAGGCGATCGACGACGTCGCGGTCGTCACCGACGACGTCGGCGGCGCCCAGCTCGCCACCCGCCACCTCCTGGAGCACGGCAACGCCTACGTGGCGTGCCTCGGCGGCATGGAGTCGACCCCGGTGGTCGGTGACCCGGTCGCCGACCACATCGAGGGCTGGCGCCGGGCGATGCAGGAGGCCGGGCGGCCGACGGAGGGCCGGCTCTTCCACGCCCCCTACAACCGCTACGACGCCTACCAGGTGGCCCTGAAGCTGCTCTCCGGCCCCGACAGGCCCCCGGCGATCTTCTGCTCGACCGACGACCAGGCCATCGGGGTGCTCCGGGCCGCGCGCGAGCTGCGCATCGACGTGCCGGGTGAGCTCGCGGTCGCGGGCTTCGACGACGTGAAGGAGGCCGGGCTGACCGATCCGCCGCTCACGACGGTCTTCTCGGACCGTCCGGCGATGGCCCGGGCAGCCGTGGACCTGGTCCTCGACGACTCGCTGCGGGTCTCGGGTTCGAGGCGCGAGCGGCTGAAGCAGTTCCCGTCCGCTCTGGTGGTGCGCCGGTCGTGCGGCTGCGGCGAGCCGACGGTGCCCGCGCCGTAGCGGGGCGCTTCCTTATTTCGGGCATACGAGGTTCTGCCGGGCTTCTCAGGACGTACTCAGGCTGCTCTCATGTTCGCTGGCCACTCTCGTAGACATGACCGACAGCCACCGCCCGAGCGGCGAGTCCCCGATGTCCCCCTCGCACGACAACGGTTCGTACGACGACGGCGCCTACCGCACGGGGTCGTACGCCGGCGCTTCGCACGGCACCGGTCCGTACGCCGGCGCCGCGTACGGCGGTGGCGAGGCGGCCTACCCGCCGCCCCCGGCCTACGGACCCGGGCGGCCGACCGCCGAGGAGCCCACCGCCGCCTACGCCTGGCCCGCCCCGGCGCCCCAGCCCTTCCCGGCCCCGGACACCCCGAAGCCCGAGCGCCGGGTCAAGAGGCCGCTCGCGCTGCTGGCCGCCGTGGCGATCGCCGCCGCGGCGATCGGCGGCGGCACCGCCACCCTCATCGGCGAGCTCGCGGGCGGTGGCTCCGGCAGCTCCGGTTCCGGCGGCGTCGTCAGCGGCACCACCGTCTCGCAGAGCAGCGCCGGCACGGTCTCCGGTGTGGCGGCGGCCGTGTCGCCGGCCATCGTCGAGATCAGCGCGACGTCCTCGTCGGGCGAGGCCACCGGTTCCGGTGTCGTCATCACGGCGGACGGGGAGATCGTCACCAACAACCACGTCATCTCCGGCGCCTCCAAGATCGAGGTGGCCCTCAGCACGGGCAAGACGTACACGGCCGACGTCGTCGGTACGGACCCGGACAAGGACCTGGCGCTCATCAAGCTCCAGGGCGCGAGCGGACTGAAGACGGCCTCGCTCGGCGACTCCTCGTCGGTGAAGGTCGGCGACCAGGTCGTGGCGATCGGCTCCCCCGAGGGTCTGACCGGCACGGTGACCAGCGGCATCGTCTCGGCGCTGGACCGCGACGTCACGGTCGCCAAGGACGAGGAGCCGGAACAGCAGCAACAACAGGGCGGCCAGAACTGGCCGTTCGAGTTCGGCGGACAGCAGTTCAACGGCGACACCGGCTCGTCCAAGACGACGTACAAGGCCATCCAGACAGACGCCTCACTCAACCCCGGCAACTCCGGCGGCGCGCTGATCAACATGAACGGCGAGATCATCGGCATCAACTCCGCGATGTACTCGCCCAGTTCGGCCAGTGCCTCCGGTGGTTCGGCGGCGGGCAGCGTGGGCCTCGGCTTCGCCATCCCGGTCAACACCCTCAAGGCCGACCTGGACGCCCTGCGCGCCGGCGACGGCTCCTGACGAGGAGGTCCCGATGAACCCCGACACCGGTCCCGTGGCCGCCGGCCCGGCCGCTCTGGCCCTCCCGCTGGCCCTGGCCGCAGAACTGGCCGCCCCGGTCACCGCCGCCGCGTCCGGTGCCCGCCCGTCCGAGGTCCGCAGCGGCACCGGCCGCGGGCGACGTGCCGCGCGACGCCGCGCGGCGGCCGTGCGAGGCTGAGAGCCGCAGCACACCCGGAACGAGGGAAGAGGACGAAGAAGCGATGAGCCCCGCCGAAGACGATCCCCAGCGCGTCCTGATCGTCGACGACGAGCCCGCCGTACGCGAGGCGCTGCAACGCAGCCTCGCGTTCGAGGGGTACGGGACGGAGGTGGCCGTGGACGGCTACGACGCCCTGGCCAAGGCCGAGTCGTACGCCCCCGACCTGATCGTCCTGGACATCCAGATGCCCCGCATGGACGGCCTCACCGCCGCCCGGCGCATCCGGTCCACCGGGTCGACCACGCCCATCCTGATGCTCACCGCCCGTGACACCGTCGGCGACCGGGTCACCGGTCTCGACGCCGGCGCCGACGACTACCTCGTCAAGCCCTTCGAGCTGGACGAGCTCTTCGCCCGCATCCGCGCCCTGCTGCGCCGCAGCTCGTACGCCGTCGCGGCGGGCGGACCGCTCCCCGACGACGACGTGCTGTCCTTCGCGGACCTCCGCATGGACCTGAACACCCGCGAGGTCACCCGGGGTACCCGCCGGGTCGAGCTGACCCGCACCGAGTTCACCCTCCTGGAGATGTTCCTGGCCCACCCCCGGCAGGTGCTGACCCGCGAGCAGATCCTCAAGGCGGTCTGGGGCTTCGACTTCGAGCCCAGCTCCAACTCCCTGGACGTGTACGTGATGTACCTGCGCCGCAAGACGGAGGCGGGGGGCGAGCCCCGCCTCGTCCACACGGTCCGGGGCGTCGGTTACGCCCTGCGCTCCGGCGGCGGTGACGGGTGACCGGCCTCCCCCGCCGGCTCCGCGCACTGCCGCTCCGCTCACGCCTCGCCCTGCTGGTCGCCATGGCGGTCGCGGTCGCGGTGGCAGCGGTGGCCGCCGCCTGCTGGTTCGTGACGCGGGAGCAGCTGGAGCACCAGCTGGACGAGTCGCTGCGCGGCTCCAAGGTGGACGAGCCCTACCTGGCCGATCTGTACGCCTACTGCCGGGGCACCACCCCGCTGCCGCCCCGGCCCTTCACCGGTGCGACGGTCCAGCTCATCGACTCCCAGGGCACGGTGTGCATCGCTCCCGACGCCGCCTCGAAACTGCCTGTCGGCGACCGGGACCGGGAGGTGGCCGAGCGGAAACGGGCCTACGCCCTGCACTCGGCGACCGCCGAGAACGGTGAGGACATGCGTGTCCACACCTCCCCCCTGGCCGTCCGGGGCGACCCCGGCGCGGGTTCAGGGAGCCTAGCGGTCTCCATCGCCCGCCCCTTGAGCGAGGTCACCGACCCCCTCTCCACCCTCGCCTGGGTGCTGCTCCTCGTCTCGGGCATCGGCGTCGTCGGCGCGGGTGCCGCGGGCCTGTGGATCGCCCGCACCGGGCTGCGCCCCGTCGACGACCTCGCGCACGCCGTCGCGCACGTGGCCGAGACCGAGGACCTCACCGTCCGGATCCCGGTCGAGGGCGAGGACGAGATCGCCCGCCTGTCCCGCTCGTTCAACGCCATGGCCGGCTCCCTGGCCACCTCCCGCGACCGCCAGTCGCAGCTGATCGCGGACGCGGGGCACGAACTGCGCACCCCGCTCACCTCGCTCCGTACGAACATCGAGCTGCTCGCCCGCAGTGACGCCACGGGCCGCGCCATCCCGCCCGACGACCGCAGGGCACTGATGTCCTCGGTCAAGGCCCAGATGACCGAGCTGGCCGCCCTCATCGGCGACCTCCAGGAGCTCTCCCGTCCCGACGCCGCCCAGCCCGGCCCCCTCCAGGTGGTCGCGCTGCACGAGATCACCCGTAACGCCCTGCAGCGTGCCCGGCTGCGCGGCCCCGAGCTGACCATCACCGCCGAGCTGGCCCCCTGGTACGTACGCGCCGAACCGGCGGCCCTGGAGCGGGCGGTCGTCAACGTGCTCGACAACGCGGTGAAGTTCAGCCCGGCCGGCGGAACGATCGAGGTGAACCTGCACCGCGGCGAACTGACCGTACGGGACCACGGCCCCGGCATCCCGGCCGAGGACCTCCCGCACGTCTTCGACCGGTTCTGGCGCTCCCCCTCGGCCCGTCAGCTCCCCGGCTCGGGCCTCGGCCTGTCCATCGTGGCCCGCACGGTCCAGCACGCCGGCGGCGAGGTCGCCCTGAGCCCGGCGGAGGGCGGAGCCGGCACGGTGGCGTCGATCAGACTGCCGGGGGCGCCGACGCCACCGCCGGAGGGGTGAGGGCGGGGCGGCTCAGAGCCGTCGGCGGGGCCCGCTATCCCGCGCTGCGCGGTGACAGCCGCCGCGTGATCCGGTCGAACAGCTCCGTCAGCGGCTCGCCGACGTCCCGGCCGAACTCGGTCAGCCCGTAGGTGACCTGAGGGGGCGTCGTCGGCTCCACCTTCCGCCAGATCAGGCCGTCCTCGACCAGCGCGCGCAAGGTCTGGGAGAGCATCTTCTCGCTGATGCCCTGGATGCTCTCGCGCAGCTCGTAGAACCGGAGGTTGTTGCTCCGCAAGGAGATCAGCACCCAGACACCCCACCTGCTGGTCACGTGGTCGACCATGTCGCGCGCGGGACAGTCGGTGTGAAACACGTCATACCGCTCCCCCGCCTCGACCCGCTTGCGCTGCACGCCTTCCCTCATGTCATGAACTTACCTTGAGGTACGTCCTTACCAAAAGTAAGCCCCGCTCCTAGCGTGCAGGCCACCGAGGACTTCCGACCAGGAGCTGAAGATGATCGTAGTAACCGGGGCCACCGGCAACATCGGCCGACCGTTGACGCAGACCCTCGCCGAGGCGGGCCGGCCGGTGATCGCCGTGTCACGGCACACGGCAGCGGTACCTGCCGGCGTCCGCCACGTGGCGGCCGACCTGTCCGAACCGGGCAGCCTCAAGCCCGCGCTGGCCGGTGCGAAGGCGCTGTTCCTGCTGCTGTCCGGCGACCTGCACGCCACGGGAGCCAGCCCTGTCGACCTCATCGGCGAAGCCGTGGCCGGCGGGGTCCGCCGGGTCGTCCTGCTCTCCACGCTGGGCGTGGCGACCAGGCCTTTCGGCCCCACACGGATCGCGATGCGCGCACTGGAGGACACGCTGCGGGAGTCCGGCCTGGAGTGGACCATCCTGCGACCGGGCGGCTTCGCCTCCAATGCCCTGTGGTGGGCCGAGTCCGTCCGCACACAACGGGTCGTCGCCGCGCCCTTCGGCGACATCGGGGTGCCGGTCATCGACCCGGCGGACATCGCTGCGGTGGCAGCGGCCTGCCTTCTGGACGACCGGCACACCGGCGGCGTGTACGAACTGACCGGCCCGGAGGTGGTCACTCCGCGCCAGCAGGCGGAGGCCATCGCCGCCGCGCTGGGCTCACCGGTGAGGTTTCACGAGCTCACACGCGACGAGGCGAAGGCCGCCATGACGCGGAGCATGCCGGCGGAGCTCGCCGACGACACCCTGGACATACTCGGCTCCCCGCACCCGTCCGAGCTCCGCGTCAGCCCGGACGTGCGGCAGGTCCTCGGCCGCCCCCCGCGCCCCTTCGCCGACTGGGCCGCCCGCAATGTCGCCGCGTTCCGCTGAGACCGGCCGGCACTTCTGGAACCGCCCCTCGTGCTCGGCGATCCACTGCTGAGGCCTGAGGAACTCACCGTGCGGCCGACCCCGGTCGGCCGCACGGGCCCGGACACCTTCCGCACGAGGCCTGGGCACCGTGCGGTTCAGGCCAGGTCGTCGAACTCGCCCTCCTTGGCTCCGCCGAGGAAGGCCCGGAGCTTGGCGCGAGACGTACGCACGACCACGTCGGGCCGGTCGCTCTCACGCAGCAGTATCTCGCCTTCGTGCTCGGCCGGTTCGAGACAGTCGGAGCCCTCGGCATTCGAGGACTTCGAGGACTTCGAGGACGTGCGCCTCTGGATTTCCAGGACCCGGATCCTCACACCTTCGTGCTCTGCGCGATGCCGCGAATGAAGTCCCGCGAACCCTCCGGATCGAGCGACTTCTCCTCGGTCCGGTCCAGCCGGCTGTGCACCTACGCCGCCGAACGGGCCGCCCACTGGGCGCAGTGACCTCTCAACCGGTCGGGTTGTGCCGGATCAGCGACTCCACCAACCCCGAACGGGTCGCGGGGTAGTCCAACGGGACGATCCCGAGCCCGGTCCAGCCCGCCGCCTCCGCCCCGCCGAGGAACGCGTGGACCTGCGGGTTGAGCCGGTCCGAGTTCCAGCGCGGTGGCAGCAGGGCGGCGGTGCTCACGTAGTTCATGAACAGCTTGCCGGGCTGCTGCGCGGCCCTCCGGAACTGCGCGACGATCTTGGGGTACTTGGCGAACGGCTCCGCCATGTAGTCGTCCTGGATGTCGAAGAGCGCGGAGTCGGCGTACCTGACGCCCGGGAGACCGCCGTTGTCGGCGAGCAGCACGACCTTGCCGCGTGCCCCGCCCAGGTCCGGGAGCGTGGGGTCGAGCCGGAGGAGCGATCGCCAGCCCTTGCCGTCGAGGTAGAGGTCGAAGATCCGCCGGAACGCGGCGTCGCTCTCCTCGGAGTACTCCTGCTTGACCCGCATCAGCACCGTCTCGGACGGACGGACGGTCAGGAAGTTCCGGCAGGCGGTCAGGACGTCGTCGAAGTTCAGGTGCTGGTACGACGCTCCGTGGTGGATCGCGAACGCGTCGCCGCTGATCCGGCAGCGGATGTCGAGGAAGCGGATGCCACTGTCGAGCTGCTCGGCGACCGTCGTGTTCTGGCAGGCGGTCCAGAGGCCGCCGTGGCGCGCACCCGAGTTGTGTGTTCCCGGGATCGTCAGGCGGCGCAGCGGGGTGCTGTCCGCGAGTGCGCCCATCCAGTCCTGGGTGCCGCGCACCGAACGCGACGCGGCACCCGCCGTACCCGGTACGGCACTCAGCAGGGCGCCCGCGGTGAGGCCCGCCGCTCCGGTCAGGAAGCGCCGGCGGTCGATACCGCGGCTGCCGTCGTTGCTTCGCTCGGTCGCGCCCAGGGTCACCATGGACCGGATTATGGCGCGTACAGAACAACCAGGGAATGGGGCCTCCCCCAGGGCCTGCGCGCCCCTCGCGGAACCGTACCTACGAGGCCTTCGCCCCGCCCTGTTCCGCCTTGCGCAGGCGTGCGCTCATCCGGGAGCCGGACTCACGGCGAGCGGCGCGGCGCAGGAGGGGGATCGCGAGGAGGAAGCCGATGACCGCCCAGGCGGTCAGCACCAGGGCGACCATGGGCAGCTCCCAGGAGCCGGCCGGCTCGGCGGCCTGCGCGGAATCCGGCAGCAGCGCGGAGCGCAGCCCCTGCGCCATCCACTTCAACGGGAAGACGGAGGCCACCTGCTGGACCGGGACGGGAAGCACGGTAATGGGGAACACCGCCCCCGAGGTGACGAGCAGTCCCATCGTGGGCAGCATGATCAACGCCAGCGCCTCGCGCGGGTTGGGCAGCACGGCCCCGATGGCCGCCCCCAGCGGTACGACGGCCAGCAGCCCCAGGGTGGTGACCCACGCAAGCGTCAGCCAGTCCCCCGGCCCGCGAGGCAGCGGCCCGTCCGCCACCAGCGCCGTGGCCGCCAGGAGCAGGGCCAGGGAGCCGACCGCCGTGACGACCACCAGCAGGCACTTGGCGATGAGGTAGGCCGGTATCCCGCCGGGCGTGGCGCGCAGCCGCAGCAGGGCGCCCTCCTCCCGCTCGGTCACGAGTATCTGCGGAAGACTGATCAGCCCGACCTGGAACAGCAGATAGGCGGCGAAGCCCGCGATCACCAGATGGGACATCGGCGTCTGAGTACCGGGCACGTCGTCGTTGATGTAGACGGCGACCAGCAACGCGACGACGACGTTGGTCAGATGACCCGACAGCTCCTTGGGGTTGCGGAGGAGGTGCCGCAGCTCGATGCCGCCCCGGAGGAAGCCGGCCCGCCAGTAGGTGCGGGTGGGGCGGGACCTCTTCGTCCCACCCGGTGCGCCGTTCACTTCCGCCACGTCTGCCACGCCGGCCTCGTCCGTCTTCCCGGTCATGCTCGTCCCTTTCATACGGCCTGCGCCTCCCCTTCCACGGCCTCGTCCGCGCCGTCGTCCTCCCGGTGCACCATGTGCAGGTAGGTGTCCTCCAGCGTCGGGCGTCGGACCTCCAGGCCGGCGATCGGACCGGTCGCGTCCTGGTGGAGTTCCCAGACCAGCCGTGACGGGTCCTCGGTGCGCTCGCGGTGGGCCGTGCCGTCGTCGGCGGTCCAGCGGACCTCCGCCTGCGCGGCGGCCCGCCGGGCCAGTTCCGCCGGGGTCCCGCAGGCCCGGATCCGGCCGCCGACCAGCATGGCGATCCGGTCGGCGAGCCGCTCGGCCTCCACCAGGTCGTGTGTGGTGAGCAGGACGGTGACGCCCTCCTCGCGGGCCAGCCGCTCGACCAGGAGGTGGAACTCGTGCCGCGCCTCCGGATCGAAACCGGTGGTCGGCTCGTCCAGGAAGAGGAGTTCGGGGCGGCCGACGATGCCGAGCGCGACGTCGAGCCGCCGCCGCTGGCCGCCGGACAGCCGGTCCACCTGCTGGCCCGCCTGGCCCGTGAGGCCCACGAGGTCCAGCAGCCCTGCCGGGTCACGCGGATCGGGGTAGTACGTCGCGAAGTGCGTCAGAAGCTCGGCGACCCGCCAGCGGCGGTGATCACGCCAGGACTGCAGGACCAGTCCGATCCGGCCGCGCCAGGCGTCGTCTCCCCGCTCCGGGTCCGCGCCGAGGACGCTGACCTCGCCCGAGGAGCGCTGCCGGAAGCCCTCCAGGATCTCGACCGTTGTGGTCTTCCCCGCGCCGTTGGGCCCGAGCAGTGCGAAGACCTCGCCCTGGTGGATGTCCAGGTCGATGCCGTGGAGGACGTCGACGTCGCCGTACGCCATGGTCACACCGCGTGCCCGGATGACGGGGAGGGCGGTCGCGCCGGGCGGTGCGGGTCGTACGGGTGTGGGCCTGGGTGTCGTCATCGTCCTGCCTCCGCGTGGTGCTGCTGCCCTGGCGCCGCCCCGGTCGCGGCCGTCACCGTGTCGCCGTCCGCCACGGGGCCGGCCGGCGCCGTGGCCCCGGCGCCCTCGACGATCGCCCTGAGCGCCGCCACATGCCCGTCGAAGGCGGCGCGGCCACGGTCCGTCAGCCGCACCCTCGTGCGGCGCTTGCGTCCGCCGCCCTCCTTGCGGACCTCCAGGTATCCGGCCTCTTCCAGGGTGTGCAGCTGCTTGGAGAGCGCGGAGTCACTGAGCGAGAGGCTGTCGCGGACGAAGGCGAAGTCCGCCCATTCGGTGGCGGCGAGCAACGCGGCCACCGACAGCCGGGTGGCGGGATGGATCAGCTCGTCGAAGCCGGCGGGGGTGCTCATCGGCCCGCCCGTTCGCCGACGCGCACCGAGTCGGCGACCCAGCGGCGCGCCGGCCCGACGAACAGCAGGAACACGGCCGTCGAGGCCGTGGCCTGGATCAGACCGGCGGCCATCGGCTCCAGCCCACCTGCCAGGTGACCGGACAGCAGGGTCGTCCCGCCGGTCACCACCGCCCCGGCGGCGAACATGGCCGACATCCGCCGGTTGCAGCGGGAGTGGTGCAGTCTCATCCGGCTCCTGCGACCGCAGATCACGGCCACCGCGCCCAGCAGCGCCACGTACCCGGCGAGGGACAGCAGGACCCCCCACAAGGGCAGGTCAAGGCCCTGGCCCGCCAGGAAGACCCACATGATCGCGGCCGTCGCGTAGGCCGCGCCGGGGCCGCCGGACGCGCTCCGCTCGATCTCGTCGTACACCCGCTCCTGCGGCACACGGATGCGCTGCAGGTCGTTCCATGCCTGTTCGGCATCCACCGGCGTGCTCACGGCCGTCGCCTCCCCTGACGTTCCGAGACGGTCGGGGCACGTCACCCCGCTCGACTTTCCTGCTGGGAAAGTTACCTCCGACTTTCCTGATGGGCAAGCTTTCCTGGCAGGCAAGTCGAAGACGTGCCACCCGGCCGCCGCAGCGGTGCGCCCCTGCCCCCGGACGCACGACGGCCCCGAACCGTGGAGGGCTCGGGGCCGTGGAGAGACGCGCGGCGGCGCCGTCGGACCGGTGGGCGGTGACGGCTGTGCCGTGCGTCCCGGCCGGACTACTGCACGATCGTGATCCGGTCCGTGGCCGGCGGGGCCAGCGGGGCGTCAGCCGTGGAGTGCGCCGCCAGGTAGGCGTTGAACAGGTCCAGGTCGGATGCGCCGACCAGCTTGTTCGTGCCCTGGCCGAGGGCCGCGAAGCCGTCGCCGCCGCCCGCGAGGAACTCGTTCATCGCGACGCGGTACGTCTTCGCCGGGTCGATCGCCTCCCCGTTCAGACGGATCGTGTCCGCCACCACCCGCTCGGCGCCCGACTTCGTCAGGTCCAGCGTGTAGGTGAGGCCCTTCGAGACCTGAAGGATCTTCGGGGACGCCGCGTTGGAGCCGCTGACCTGCTGCTGGAGCGCGGTGACCAGCTGGGCGCCGGTCAGGTCGACGACGTTCATCATGTTGGTGAACGGCTGGACGGTGAACGCCTCGCCGTAGGTCACCACCCCGTCGCCCTCACCGCCGGACGCCGCGTACACCAGGTCGGAGCGGATACCGCCCGGGTTCATGAACGCGACGACCGCGCCGCCCTTGTCCGCCGGGGCCAGGCCCTCAAGCTGGGCGTCGGCGATCAGGTTGCCGAGCGGCTTCTCCGGGGCCGTGGAGCCGCGGCCGTTGATGTCGGCGGAGATGAAGCCCTGCGGACGGCCCGCGATCGGCGCGGCGAGTGCGTTCCAGCGGGCGATCAGCGCGGTCATGTCGGCGGCCTTGGCCTGGTCCCGGCTGACGACGTGGTTGGCCGACTTCACCGACGTACGGACGATGTCCTTGGTACGGCGGTCGTAGGTGAGGGTCGTGTCCGTGTAGACCTTGCCGAACGAGGAAGCCGAGGTGACCATGCGCGGCTTTCCGGACGGGTCAGGGACCGTGCACACGTACGCCTGGTGGGTGTGGCCCGTGACCAGGGCGTCGACCTTCGGCGTGATGCCCTTGGCGATGTCGACGATCGGCCCGGAGATGCCGTCACCGGCGCCCGGACTGTCGCAGTCGTAGTTGTACGAGGTGGAGGCCGGGGCCCCGCCCTCGTGGATCAGGGCCACGATGGACTTGACGCCCTTGCGGTCCAGCTCCTTGGCGTACTTGTTGACCGTCTCGATCTCGTCGTGGAACTTCAGGCCCTTGACACCGTTGGCCGTGACGATGTTCGGCGTGCCCTCCAGGGTCACCCCGATGAAGCCGATCTTGACGCCGTTCTTCTTCCACACCGTGTACGGCTTGAGGACCGGCTTACCGGTCTTCTCCTCCGTCACGTTGGCGGCGAGGTACGGGAAGTCCGCGCCCTTGAACTTCTTGCCCTTCTCGTAGCAGCCCTCGACCGGGTGGCATCCGCCGTTCTGGAGACGGGCGAGCTCGATGGCCCCCTCGTCGAACTCGTGGTTGCCCACGGCCGTCACGTCGAGGTCGAGCCCGTTGAGCGCCTCGATGGTGGGCTCGTCGTGGAAGAGTCCCGACAGCAGGGGGCTCGCGCCCACCATGTCGCCGCCGGCCGCGGTGACGGAGTACGGGTTCCCCTGGCGCGCGGTGCGCAGCGAGGTGGCGAGGTACTCGACGCCACCGGCCGGGACGGACTTCACCGTGCCGTCGGCCTGCGTCTCACTGACCGTCCCGGCGGATCCGGCCGGCGGTTCCAGGTTGCCGTGCAGGTCGTTGAAGGAGAGCAGCTGCACGTCGACCGTGCGGGACGGGTGGCCGTGCCCGGACCCCCGGTCCTGGGCGCCGGCCGGCATCGCGGCGACGAGCGCGCCTGCGGTGGTCAGCCCGGCCACGGCGGCGAGCACCCGCCGGGTCGCACGGTTCTTCTGCGGAGTCGCTGACATCGGTCCCCTTCGAGTCTCTGGATCCTGCGTGCCGCAGCCTAGGGTCAACGCGCGTAGCGCGACAGATATCCGGGGTTACGAAGTGATTGCCTCGCGCTCGGAAAGGTGCCGATCACCCATAAAGCGTACATATGCGAGCAGAAACGTCACCGCACGCATACGTACCGGAAGCCTGTCCATGGACAACGAACTCACGACCGAGGCGGCGGTACCGGCTCAGGGCCGGACCGAACTGCCCGCGGGCTTCCACGAGATGGTCGACGACCTCAAGCCGATCGTGCGGGGTGCGCATGTGCGCGCACAGCTCAAGGTGAACACCGAGATGCTCCAGATGTACTGGGAGACCGGGCGGACGATCCTGAAGCGCCAGGGGGAGGAGAAGTGGGGGACGAAGGTCGTCGGCCGGATCGCCACGGAGCTGCGGACCGAGTTCCCGAACCAGCGGGGGTTCAGCCACAGCAACGTCGAGTACATGCGCCCCCGCCGCCCCGCCCCCGCCCCGTACGCTCGTACTCATGACGACTGACGCACCCCTCCCCTCCCCCGGGCGCGAGATCGAGACCCTCGACGCGCTCACCCCCGAGCAGGCCGACGCCGTCCTCGCCCTCCTCGTGGAGGCCGCCGGGACCGACGGCCGGCAGGCCGTCTCCGAGCAAGGGCGGCTGCAGTTGAGGGGCGGGCACCGTGACGGCGTCCGGCATTTCCTGCTCACCGTCAACGGCGAACTGGCCGGATACGCGCAGCTGGAGGACACCGACCCCGTCGAGGCCCCGGCCGCCGAGCTGGTCGTGGCCCCCGCCCACCGGGGCCGGGGACACGGCCGGGCCCTGGGCGCCGCGCTCCTCGCCGCGACCGGGAAGAGGCTGCGGGTCTGGGCGCACGGCGGCAAGTCGGCCGCCCGGCACCTCGCCCAGGTGCTCGGCCTCTCCCTCTTCCGCGAGCTGCGCCAGCTGCGCCGTCCCCTGTCCGACCTCGACATCGCCGAACCGGTCCTCCCGCCGGGCGTCACCGTCCGCACCTTCGTGCCGGGCCAGGACGACGCGGCCTGGCTCACCGTCAACAGCGCCTCGTTTGCCCACCACCCCGAGCAGGGCTCCCTCACGCAGCGGGACCTGGACGACCGGAAGGCCGAGCCCTGGTTCGACCCGAAGGGCTTCTTCCTCGCCGAGCGGGACGGCGAGATCATCGGCTTCCACTGGACGAAGGTGCACGCCGAGGACGAACTCGGCGAGGTCTACGTCGTCGGCATCCGGCCCGACGCCCAGGGCGGCGGCCTCGGCAAGGCACTCACCGCGATCGGGCTGCGGTACCTGGCCTCCCGGGGACTGCCCACGGCGATGCTCTACGTGGACGCCGACAACCCGGCGGCCCTGTCGGTGTACGAGCGGATGGGCTTCGCGACGCACGAGCTCGACCTGATGTACCGCACGGAGTCCTGAGCACTCCCAACCCACTCCGGGGCGGCGTCACTTGACGCCGCCCCTTCTTTTCGACACCCTTTCACTACTCAATTAGTGAAAGGGTGGTGACCATGGCAGAGTCCGCAGCGGTCGAGTTCCGCATCGACCGGCGCAGCGGCGTCGCCACCTACCTCCAGATCGTGCAGCAGACCAAGCAGGCACTCCGCCTGGGTGTGCTGGAGCCGGGCGACCGGCTGCCCACGGCCCGTGAGGTCGTCGAGGCCACGGCGATCAATCCCAACACCGTGCTCAAGGCCTACCGCGAACTGGAACGCGAAGGCCTCGTCGAGGCCCGCCGCGGCCTCGGCACCTTCGTCCGCCGGACCCTCGGCAGCGCGGCGGTGACGACCGACCCGCCCCTGCGCGCCGAACTGGCCGAGTGGACCCGCAGGGCCCGCGCCGCCGGACTCGACAGGGACGACGTGCACGCGCTCTTCACCGACGTACTGGACAGCACATTCAAGGGGGACCAGCACTGATGACAGGCGCCGCGATCGAGGCGAACGGCCTCGGCATGACCTACGGACGTAAGCGCGGGTGGGCGCTGCGCGACTGCTCGTTCCGGCTGCCCGCCGGACGGATCTGCGCACTCGTCGGACCCAACGGAGCCGGGAAGTCGACGCTCCTCTCCCTGGCGGCCGGCCTGCTGCGGCCCGCCGAGGGCTCGGTACGGGTGCTCGGCTCCACGCCCGCCGAGGCCCGGCCCCGTATCGCGTACGTCTCCCAGGACAAGCCGCTGTACCCGCAGCTCACCGTGGCCGACACCCTGTGGGCGGGTGCGGAGTTGAATCCCGCCACCTGGGACCGCGCCGCCGCCGACCGGATCGCCGGGCCACTCCCGCAGGACGCGAAGGTCCGGGCGCTCTCCGGCGGGCAGCGCACCCGCCTCGCCCTCGCGCTCGCACTGGGCAAACGGCCCGAACTGATGCTGCTGGACGAGCTGATGGCCGACCTCGACCCGCTCGCCCGTCACCAGCTGATGGGCCTCCTGATGGCCGAGGCCGCGGAGCACGGGACCACCATCGTGATGTCCTCGCACATCCTCACCGAGCTGGAAGGCTCCTGCGACTACCTCCTGTTCGTCGACGGCGGCCGGGTGCGGCTCGGCGGCGAGAGCGACGACATCGTCGCGGCGCACGCCCTGGTCACCGGGCAGGCCCGTGACCTCGCCCCGCACACCGTCGTCGAGTCCCGCACGACGGGGCGTCAGCTCACCGCGCTCGTACGGAGGGAAGGCCCGCTGGACGACACCGTGTGGGACGTCACGGAACCCTCCCTGGAAGAGCTGCTCCTGGCCCACCTCCGCTCCCCCGAGGCCCCGCCGCTGCTCACCCCGAGCGCGCACGCCCGCCAGGAGGTGGCCGCGGTATGAGCACCCTCACCACGCTGCGCGGGCCCGCCCGCGTCGTCGTGCGCCAGCACCGGTGGACGCTGTGGATCGCGGGCGGGCTCGCCTTGGCCGGGGTGATCATCCTGATCGTGACCGCGCTGTGGTCGGCCCACGTCGTCGACGCCTTCGAGTCGGGCCCCTGCTCTGCCGAGGGAGATCCGGGCCGCAGCTGTTACCAGCCCGTGCGCGACTACATGGACACCATCTTCGCCCTCAGCAAGGCGTTCGACCACACCGCCACGGTGCTCATGGCCCTGCCGCTGCTCATCGGCGTGTTCGTCGCGGGACCGATGATCGCCAGGGAACTGGAGAGCGGCACCTTCAAGGTCTCCTGGACGCAGTCCGTGTCGCCCGCCCGATGGCTCGCCGCCAAGCTCGCCGTGCCCGCCGCGCTGCTGCTGGCCGGTGTGTCCGTACTGACGGCCGTACTCACCTGGGCGCGGTCCTATGCGGACACGCCCTACCCGGTCCAGTGGCATGACGCACTTGTCTTCAGCACTTCGGGAGTGCTCCCCCTCGCCCATGCCTTCTTCGGGATGTGCGTCGGAGCGCTCGCCGGCCTGCTGGTACGCCGCACCCTCCCCGCGCTGACCGTCTCCGCTCTCGTCACCGGCACGGCCCTCACTGCCCTTACGTACTGGCGCCAGGAGCTGTGGCCCCCGCGAACGCTCACCGGCGAGACCCTGAACGCCGCAGAGGGCATGTGGTGGGTGGAGACAGGCGACCTCACCAGCAGCGGCGAACGGCTGACGCAGACGGCGTGCTCACAGTCCGCGTCCGAGGCGGACCGGCTCCAGTGCCTGGCCGACCACGACATCACCGGGCACTACCTCGACTACCACCCCGCCTCCCATTTCTGGCCCATCCAGCTCGTCGAGACCGGCATCCTGCTCGCCCTCGCCGCCCTGGCCCTCGCCCTCGCCTTCCGGATGCTGCGCCGCCGCACCGGCTGAGAGCCGCCCCCTGTCCGGGCCCCGGGGGGAGTCCGGACAGGGGGTTCACCTACGGTGAGGACGGGGGAGTACGGGGAGTACGGGGACGCCCCCCGCAGTCACACCGCTTCCTGTACGTCATGTCACCGTTACCGGCCATTCAGACAGCCTTGCGACCCTCACGGGATGCAGCCAGCTGTGCCCGCCCCCCGCAACGGGAGCGGCCCCCGTCCAGGGCCCGCTTCCGCTTCTTCCGCGATCTTTATGGGCTCCGACGCGCCTGAGGAGCCGAAGGCGCGGAAGAATAGGTCCATGAGCCAGCAGCCCAGCTCCGAGGTCCCCGTCCAGCCCGCGCAGCCGTCGGTCGGCTCCCTCGCCGCCCACCGGCCGCACGCCGTCGCGGGCTCGGTGCCCGCAGCTCTGTCCACAGCGGCCGATCTGGACCCCGATCTGGACAACGACCCGGACGCGTACGAGCCCGAGACGGACGGCGACGAGCTGCCGCAGGGCCGGTTCCTCGACCGGGAACGCAGCTGGCTCGCGTTCAACGAACGCGTTCTGGAACTCGCCGAGGACCCCGCCACCCCGCTACTCGAACGGGCTAACTTCCTCGCGATCTTCGCCTCGAACCTGGACGAGTTCTTCATGGTCCGGGTCGCCGGTCTCAAGCGCCGTATCGCGACCGGTGTCGCCACCCGGTCCGCGTCCGGGCTGCAGCCCCGCGAGGTCCTCGACCTCATCTGGACCCGCTCCCGCGAGCTCATGGCCCGCCACGCCGCCTGCTACCAGCAGGACATCGCGCCCGCCCTGTCCGACGAGGGCATCCAGCTCGTCCGCTGGCCCGACCTGACCGAGAAGGAACAGGCCCGCCTCTTCACCTTCTTCCGGCAGCGGGTCTTCCCCGTGCTGACCCCGCTGGCCGTCGACCCCGCGCACCCGTTCCCGTACATCTCCGGGCTGTCGCTGAACCTCGCCGTTGTCGTGCGCAACCCCGTCAGCGGTCACCGGCACTTCGCCCGCGTCAAGGTACCGCCGCTGCTCACCCGCTTCCTGGAGGCGTCCCCGCAGCGTTACGTCCCGATAGAGGACATCATCGCGGCCCACCTCGAAGAGCTCTTCCCGGGCATGGAGGTCCTCGCGCACCACATGTTCCGGGTCACCAGGAACGAGGACCTGGAGGTCGAGGAGGACGACGCCGAGAATCTGCTCCAGGCCCTGGAGAAGGAACTCATGCGGCGCCGCTTCGGCCCGCCGGTCCGCCTGGAGGTCGAGGAGTCCATCGACCCGTACGTCCTGGACCTGCTCGTCCGAGAGCTGAACATCTCCGAGACCGAGCTCTACCCGCTGCCGGGCCCGCTCGACCTCACAGGACTGTTCGGCATCGCGTCGCTGGACCGTCCCGAGCTGAAGTACCCCAAGTTCATCGCCGGCACCCACCGCGATCTCGCCGAGGTCGAATCCGCCTCCGCGCCCGACATATTCGCCGCCCTGCGCGAACGCGACGTGCTGCTGCACCACCCGTACGACTCGTTCTCCACCTCCGTCCAGGCCTTCCTGGAACAGGCGGCGGGTGACCCCGACGTCCTCGCGATCAAGCAGACGCTGTACCGGACCTCGGGCGACTCGCCGATAGTGGACGCCCTGATCGACGCGGCGGAATCCGGCAAGCAGGTCCTCGTCCTCGTCGAGATCAAGGCGCGCTTCGACGAGCAGGCCAACATCAAGTGGGCGCGCAAGCTGGAGGAGTCCGGCTGCCACGTCGTCTACGGCCTCGTCGGCCTCAAGACCCACTGCAAGCTGTCGCTCGTCGTCCGCCAGGAGGGCGACACGCTGCGCCGCTACTCCCACGTCGGCACCGGCAACTACCACCCGAAGACGGCGCGGCTCTACGAGGACCTCGGCCTGCTGACCGCCGACCCGCAGGTCGGCGCGGACCTCTCCGACCTCTTCAACCGGCTCTCCGGCTACTCCCGCCGCGAGACCTACCGCCGGCTGCTGGTCGCCCCCAAGTCCCTGCGCGACGGTCTGATCGCCCGCATCAACAAGGAGATCACCCACCAGCGCGCCGGCCGCAGCGCCTACGTACGCATCAAGGTCAACTCGATGGTCGACGAAGCGGTCATCGACGCCTGCTACCGGGCGGGACAGGCCGGCGTGCCGGTCGACATCTGGGTGCGCGGCATCTGCGCCATCCGCCCCGGTGTCAGCGGCCTCTCCGAGAACGTCCGGGTCCGCTCGATACTGGGCCGCTTCCTCGAACACTCCCGGCTCTTCGCCTTCGGCAACGGTGGCGAGCCCGAAGTGTGGTTCGGCAGCGCCGACATGATGCACCGTAACCTCGACCGCCGGATCGAAGCACTGGTCCGCGTCACCGACCCCGCGCATCGCGCCGCCCTCAGCAGGCTCCTGGAAACAGGCATGTCCGACACCACCGCCTCCTGGCACCTGGGCCCCGACGGAAACTGGACCCGGCACTCCACGGACGCGGACGGGCAGCCGCTGAGGCACGTACAAGAGATGCTCATTGACGCCCGGAGGCGCCGGCGTGCGACGCCCTGACCACCAGACGACGACCCTTACCGCGGAAGCGGTCCTCGCGCCCTACCTGCGCGAACAGGCCGCCTGCTTCCTACGGGGGCTGCGGCTGCACCGCGAGCACAGCGCCCCCGCGGACGCCGGCACACAGAGCGCCGACGAGGCCGCCCGCGCGCTGCGCCACGCGGCGCGCCGGATCAGCGGCACCCTGCACACCTTCCGGGGAGCCCTCGAGCCGGCCTGGTCCGACCAGCTCCGTGCGGAACTCGCCTGGCTCTCCGGCACCCTCGCCCGGGAACACGCGTACGCCACCCGGCTCGGGCGGCTGCTGGAGGCCCTGCACCAGCTCTCCGGTGCCTCGCTCCCGGCGGCCAGGACCCCTTCGGGGGACGGCCCGGACGGGAGCGACAAGGAGCGGGCGGCGCTCGGCGTCGGCACGGCCCGGGCAGGCGCCCTCCTGGAACGGCGGCTGACCCTCGCCCGGACCCGCGCGCACTCGGCTGCGCTCCAGGCGCTGGGCTCCTCCCGCTTCCACGCGGTCGCCGACGCCGTCGCGCTGCTCGCCTCCGAGGTCCCCCTGTCTGCCGCGGCCGCGGAACCGGCCGCCTCGGTGCTGCACGCCCCGGCGGAGCTGGCCGAGCAGCGGATGCTGGACGCTGTGGCAGCCCTCCCGCCCGACGAGGCCGTGGAGCCGTACAACGAGGCCCAGGACGCCCTCTGGCACCAGGCCCGCCTCCTGCTGCGGCTGCACCGGTACGCCCACGAGATGCTGCGGGGCGCCCCCGATCCGGCCCTGGCCGGCCCGGGACACGCCCTGGACCTGCACCGGGACGCCTCGGAGGCCGCGGCGGCGGCGTCCGCGGCGGCGCGCACCCCGCGCATCGCCCCGACGACGGCGTACGCCCTGGGGGTGCTCCACGCCGACCAGCGGCACGAGGTGGAGGCGGCGCGCGCCGTGTTCCGGGAGACCTGGCCGTACGCGGCGGCCGTGACCGCGCCGTGAACGGTCTCGTCCGGGCGGCCGGCTGCGTGCTCTGGCGCCGGTCCCCGGACGGCGGCCTGGAGATCTGCCTGGTCCACCGACCCCGCTACGACGACTGGTCCTTCCCCAAAGGCAAGCTGAAGCGCGGCGAGACGGCCCTGGAGGCCGCCCTGCGCGAGGTGCTGGAGGAGACGGGCCACCACTGTGCCGTGGGCGCAGGCCTGCCGACGGCCCGGTACACGGCGAACGGGCGGCCCAAAGAGGTCAGCTACTGGGCGGCGGAGGCGACGGACGGCGCATTCGTGCCCAACGACGAGGTCGACCGGCTGGCATGGCTCTCCCCCGGCTCCGCCCGCGACCGCCTGAGCCGCCCCGGAGACCGGGTCCAGCTGGACGCCTTCCTGCGCGCCGGGCCGGCGGACGCGCACGCCTGACCGTCGGATTCAAGCCGCACCGCACCACCGGGCCCGCCCGGCGGCCGAGGACGCTCCCCGCCACCCGGAGCGCTCCCGCGCCCGCCCGGCAGCACGCACGCACGAACCGGCCAGGTCACCCAGGCCCCAGGAGGCCCGTCCCGCCCCTGGTGACGTGACCAGGCCCACCCGCGCCACGCCCCATACGCCGCGGAACCAGCCCGCCCAGCACGGTTCACCTGCCGTTCACTCTGCCCCGTAGGGCGCTTCACCTGTTCTGCCTAATTTCGGACGTACACGGTGCACGGCGCCAAGCCGGCGCACCACTCCTCATCGCACGCCGCCTCGACCCCACCAGCCGCGGCGGCTCCTGGAAGGAACACCCCGAAAGTGAAGCTTCAGCGCAAGAACCGGCTTCGTGCCACCGCGCTCGGTGCCCTCGCCGTCTCCGGCGCCCTGGTCCTCACGGCGTGCGGTTCGGACGACAACACCGGCACCGACGCGGAGGGCGGCAAGACGAGCGCCGCCGCGTCGAACATCAAGTGCGACGGCGCCGAGGGCCAGCTGCGCGCTTCCGGGTCCAGCGCCCAGAAGAACGCGATGGACCTCTGGGTCAAGAACTACATGGCCGCCTGTTCCGGTGTGGAGATCAACTACGCCTCCTCCTCCTCCGGCGAGGGCATCGTCGCGTTCAACCAGGGCACCGTCGGCTTCGCCGGCTCGGACTCGGCCCTGAAGCCCGACGAGGTCGCCGACTCGAAGAAGATCTGCAAGACGGGCCAGGGCATCAACCTCCCGATGGTCGGCGGACCGGTCGCGATCGGCTTCCACCTCGAGGGCGTCGACAGCCTGACGCTGGACGCCTCCACGCTCGCCAAGATCTTCGACACCAAGATCAAGAAGTGGAACGACCCGGCGATCGCCAAGCTCAACGAGGGCGTCAAGCTGCCGGACAAGGCCATCCAGCCCTACCACCGCTCCGAGGACTCCGGCACCACGCAGAACCTCGGCAAGTACCTGAACGCCGCCGCCCCGAGCGACTGGAAGTACGAGGCCGAGAAGAAGTGGCCCGCCCCCGGTGGCCAGGCCGCGTCCGGGTCCTCCGGTGTCGCCAGCCAGGTGAAGGCCGTCGACGGCTCCATCGGCTACTTCGAGCTGTCGTACGCCAAGTCGCAGGACATCACCACCGTCGACATCAACACCGGCGGCGCCGCCCCGGTCGAGGCCACCTCGGAGAACGCCTCCAAGGCCATCGCCGCCGCCAAGGTCAAGGGCACCGGCAAGGACCTGGCGCTCGAGCTCGACTACACCACCAAGGCCGAGGGCGCCTACCCGCTGGTCCTGGTGACGTACGAGGTCGTCTGCGACACCGGCAACAAGCCCGAGACCCTCGACACCGTCAAGTCCTTCCTGGGCTACGCCGCCTCCGCGGACGGCCAGAAGGTCCTGACCGACGCCGGCTACGCCCCGATCCCCGAGGCGATCAACGCCAAGGTCCGCGAGACGGTCGCCGGCCTCAAGTAACACCGCCACCGCACGACACGCACGCACAGGCGGGCCGGTCCGGCGCACCCCTCCGGACCGGCCCCCACCGCCCGACCCATCCGGTGCACCGCCGCCAGGGGAGCCAGCCGCTCCCCCACACAGACCGGAAAGACCATGGCTTCCACGACACCACTCGACATTCCACCGGCTCCGCCGGAAACACGCAGCCGCCCCAGGTCCACCGGGCGGGCGGGCGACAAGGTCTTCCTGGGCCTCTCACGCGGCTCGGGCATTCTGCTGCTCGTGATCATGGCGTCGATCGCCGTGTTCCTCAGCTACCGCGCCTACCTCGCGCTCTCGGAGAACGAGGGGAACTTCCTCACCACCTTCGACTGGAACCCTGCCGGTGACCCGCCGGTCTTCGGCATCGCGGTCCTGCTCTTCGGCACCGTCATCAGCTCGATCATCGCGATGGTCATCGCGGTTCCGATCGCTGTCGGCATCGCCCTCTTCATCTCGCACTACGCGCCGCGCAAGCTGGCCGCCCCCCTCGCCTACGTGATCGACCTGCTCGCCGCGGTACCCAGCATCGTCTACGGCATCTGGGGCGCTCTCGTCCTCGTCCCGTACCTGGAGGGCCTGAACCTCTGGCTCGACCAGTTCTTCGGCTGGACGTACTTCTTCGAGAAGACCGAGATCGGCGCCGCCCGTTCACTCTTCACCGTCGGCATCCTGCTCGCGATCATGATCCTGCCGATCGTGACCAGCGTCAGCCGCGAGGTCTTCCTCCAGGTCCCGAAGATGAACGAGGAAGCGGCGCTCGCCCTCGGCGCCACCCGGTGGGAGGTCATCCGTCTCTCGGTGCTGCCCTTCGGCCGCTCCGGCATCATCTCGGCCTCGATGCTCGGCCTGGGCCGTGCGCTCGGCGAGACGATGGCCGTCGCCACGGTCCTGTCGCCGAGCTTCCTCGTCTCGCTGCACGTGCTCAATCCGGGCGGCGGGACCTTCGCCCAGAACATCGCGGCCAAGTTCGGTGAGGCCAACCCCCTCGGACGCGACGCCCTGATCGCCTCGGGTCTCGTCCTCTTCATCCTCACCCTGCTGGTCAACGGCGCGGCCCGGCTCATCATCGCCCGCCGCAAGGAGTACTCGGGGGCCAACGCATGACCCACGCCACCACCACCGACATCCAGGACGACCGTCCGCGGATCGCACCGGAGCCCGCCAAGGGCGGCCTCAGCAGCCGCACCCTCCCGCGCTGGTCCCCGATCGGCTTCGCCGTCGTGGCGATCGCCCTCGGGGTGGGGATCTCCCTGGCAGCCGGCTGGCACAGCCGCATCCAGTGGGGCCTGATCTCCGCCCTGCTCTTCCTCGCCGTCTCGTACGTCGTGACGACCGTGGTCGAGAACCAGCGCCAGGCAAAGGACCGCCTGGCCACCAGCATCGTGTGGGTCTGCTTCCTCATCGCCGTCGTCCCGCTCGCCTCACTGCTCTGGACCACGATCGTCCGTGGCTCCGAGCGCCTCGACGGCTACTTCCTCACCCACTCGATGGCCGGCGTCCTCGGACCCGAGCACAGCGGTGGTGTCTACCACGCGCTGATCGGCACCCTGGAGCAGGTCGGGATCGCCACGGTGATCGCCGCACCGCTCGGTCTGCTGACCGCGGTCTACCTGGTCGAGTACGGCAAGGGCTCGCTCGCCAAGGCCGTCACCTTCTTCGTCGACGTCATGACGGGCATCCCGTCCATCGTGGCAGGTCTCTTCATCCTGTCGATCATGCTGATGGCGGGCATCGAGCCGTCCGGCCTGATGGGCGCGCTGGCCCTGACGATCCTGATGCTCCCCGTCGTGGTCCGCTCCACCGAGGAGATGCTCAAGCTCGTCCCCAACGAGCTCCGCGAGGCCTCCCTCGCGCTCGGCATCCCGAAGTGGCGCACCATCCTGAAGGTGGTCCTCCCGACCGCGATCGGCGGCATCACGACGGGCGTCATGCTCGCCATCGCCCGTATCGCCGGTGAGACGGCACCGATCATGCTGCTGGTCTTCGGCAGCCAGCTGATCAACAGCAACCCCTTCGAAGGCGCCCAGTCCTCGCTGCCGTTCTACATCTACGAGCAGTACAAGGTCGGCGAGGTCGCGTCCTACGACCGCGCCTGGGCCGCAGCCCTGGTGCTGATCGCCTTCGTCATGATCCTCAATCTGGTGGCCCGCGGCATCGCCCGCTGGAAGGCCCCGAAGACCGGCCGCTGAGGCCACGCAGAAAGCAGTTGATTCACATGGCCAAGCGCATCGACATCGGCGGCCTCAACGCCTACTACGGCTCCCACAAGGCCATCGAGGACATCTCGATGACCGTGGAACCCCGCTCCGTGACCGCCTTCATCGGCCCGTCCGGCTGCGGTAAGTCCACCTTCCTGCGCACCCTGAACCGCATGCACGAGGTCACCCCCGGTGGCCGCGTCGAGGGCAAGGTGCTGCTGGACGACGAGGACCTCTACGGTCCCGGCGTCGACCCCGTCACCGTGCGCCGCACGGTCGGCATGGTCTTCCAGCGCCCGAACCCCTTCCCGACCATGTCGATCTTCGACAACGTCGCGGCGGGCCTGCGGCTGAACGGCTCGTACCGCAAGAACGAACTGTCGGACATCGTCGAGAAGTCCCTCAAGGGCGCCAACCTCTGGAACGAGGTCAAGGACCGCCTCAACAAGCCGGGCTCCGGCCTCTCCGGCGGTCAGCAGCAGCGCCTGTGCATCGCCCGCGCGATCGCGGTCGAGCCGGACGTGCTGCTGATGGACGAGCCGTGCTCGGCGCTCGACCCGATCTCGACCCTCGCCATCGAGGACCTGATCGGCGAGCTGAAGGAGCGCTTCACGATCGTCATCGTGACGCACAACATGCAGCAGGCGGCGCGCGTCTCGGACCGTACGGCCTTCTTCAACCTCTCGGCGGTGGGCAAGCCGGGCCGGCTGATCGAGATCGACGACACGGAGCGGATCTTCTCCAACCCGTCCGTGCAGGCGACCGAGGACTACATCTCGGGCCGCTTCGGATAACCACAGACGGCCTTGGGGTGCTGCATGGCGGTGCCACCACAAGGCAAAGGGTCCGCCCCCGCTCTCCGGTGGAGAGCAGGGGCGGACCCATTCCCGCTGTCAGGCGGTGCGGATGGTGTCACCCGAAGAGCAGGACGACGATCCCGTAGCTCAGCGCGGCCATCAGGGCCGCGGCCGGCATCGTGATGAACCAGCCCAGGATGATGTTCTTGGCCACCCCCCAGCGCACGGCGTTCACCCGCTTCGTGGCGCCGACGCCCATGATCGCCGAGGTGATCACATGAGTCGTGGAGATCGGTGCGTGGAAGAGGAACGCCGAGCCGAACATGATCGAGGCGCCGGTCGTCTCGGCGGCGAAACCCTGCGGCGGGTCCAGCTCGATGATCTTGCGGCCGAGCGTCCGCATGATGCGCCAGCCACCGGCGTACGTGCCGAGGGACAGCATCGTCGCGCAGGCGATCTTCACCCAGATCGGGATCTCGTCGTTCGGGCCCTCGACATCGGCGATGACCAGAGCCATCACCACGATGCCCATCGTCTTCTGGGCGTCCTGCAGACCGTGACCGAGCGCCATGCCCGCGGCGGAGACCGTCTGCGCGATACGGAATCCACGCTTGGCCTTGTGCGGGTTGGCCCTCCTGAATATCCACATGATGGCGACCATCACCAGATAGCCGGCCACCAGACCTATGACCGGCGACAGGAACATCGGAATGACGATCTTGGAGAGAACGCCGTCCCAGTGCACCATCGTCCCGCCGGCCAGCGCCGCGCCGACCATGCCGCCGAACAGGGCGTGCGAGGACGACGACGGCAGGCCGTAGTACCAGGTGACCAGGTTCCAGATGATCGCGCCGACCAGCGCCGCGAAGAGGATGCCCATCCCCTTCTGGCCTTCGGGCGTGGCGATCAGGCCTTCACTGACGGTCTTGGCGACCCCCTGGCCCAGGAAGGCGCCCGCGAGGTTCATCACAGCGGCCATCGCCAGAGCCGCACGCGGGGTCAGCGCCCGGGTGGAGACCGAGGTGGCGATGGCGTTCGCCGAGTCGTGGAAGCCGTTCGTATACGTGAAGCCGAGCGCGACACCGATGGTCACGATCAGCGCAAAGGTGTCCACGAGGTTCAGGACTCCTTGACCGCGATGGTCTCCACGGTGTTGGCGACGTGCTCGAACGCGTCAGCCGCCTCTTCCAGCACATCCACGATCTGCTTGAGCTTCAGCACGTCCATGGCGTCGTACTTGCCGTTGAAGAGCTGGGCCAGCAGCTTGCGGTGGATCTGGTCGGCCTGGTTCTCCAGGCGGTTGACCTCGATCCAGTACTCGGTGAGGTTCTCCATGGTCCGCAGACTCGGCATGGCCTCGGCGGTCAGTTCCGCCGCCCTGGCCAGGACCTCGATCTGCTGCTCGACACCCTTCGGGAGCTCGTCGATCTGGTACAGCACGACCAGGTCGACGGCCTCCTCCATGAAGTCCATGATGTCGTCGAGCTGCGAGGCGAGGTTGTAGATGTCCTCGCGGTCGAACGGCGTGATGAAGGAGGAGTTCAGCTGGTGGAAGATCGCGTGGGTGGCATCGTCCCCCGCGTGCTCCGCTGCCCGCATACGCTCCGCGATCTCGACTCGGGAGGCAGAATCCGCCCCGAGCAGTTCCATCAGGAGTTTCGAGCCCGTGACGATGTTGTCCGCGGATGCGGAAAACATGTCGTAGAAGCTCGTCTCCCTGGGGGTCAGACGAAAGCGCACGTGGGGTCCTCGGGGTGCTTTGGATTCGGTCAGGCTGATGCTAGGCGCATCATCCGGCCACGGCTAACCGGCGTTCTTCAGTGTCGCGCATCAGGCACAGTGATCAGCACGGCCCCCCGGTCACGTTTCGGCTGGATTCGTTACGATATACCCGGCAGGGGTATACAGACGGCACAGAACGGTGCGATCACCGCAGGCCAAGAGGACAACGGGAGGACCCCATGACCACCACCGAGACCACCGACGCAGCCGGTACGGCAGCGGTCGTCACCGACCACGACCGCGGTATCCACGGTTACCACCACCAGAAGGACGAGCACCTCAAGCGGCTGCGCCGCATCGAGGGCCAGATCCGCGGCCTCCAGCGGATGGTGGACGAGGACGTCTACTGCATCGACATACTCACCCAGGTCTCAGCCTCCACGAAGGCCCTGCAGTCCTTCGCGCTCCAACTGCTGGAGGAGCATTTGCGCCACTGCGTCGCGGATGCCGCCCTCAAGGGCGGTGAGGAGATCGACGCGAAGGTCGAGGAGGCCACGAAGGCGATCGCCCGCCTCCTGCGGACATGAGAGCGCCCGGGAAGCGGAGAGTCATCCCCGGTGACGGCACTGCCGGGGAATCGTCGGCGCCGGCTCGGCAGCGTGCACCCCGACGTTGAGCACCTCGTCGATACGGTCGGGGCTGAGCCGTTCCTCACATGCGTCCGCAGCCGCGATCATGAGCTCGCCACAGAGTTCGATCTCGGCGAGGGCCACACAGTCCTGAGCGTTCGGAGCGCTGAGCGTCACCACCTGCGTCACCTTTCTCTGCTGTCGCCGACTCCTGGCGCACCGACTCCCTAGCGTAGGGATCGCGGTGGGCGCCGCGCATGGCACGGACGGACCATTTCGGCCCCCTCCCTACGGCGTTTCCGGGCCATCCCCGCCCTGCTGGACCCGGCCGGTGTAGAGGTCGGTCTCGGGCGGCAGCTCCACGGAGACCGGCACCCCGAAGCCGTACAGCAGCATCGTCGACACCACCGCCACCGCCGGCCCCTCGGTCGCGAACGTGAAGCGGTGGCGGACCTTCCGCAGCAGCCCCTCGTCGTCCAGATAGACGTCGAAGGGGACCGCGTCCGTGCTGAACCCCTCCGCCGCGGCGGCCAGCGCCCCGCGCGAGGACGGCGAGGCCGCCCGCGCCGCCCGCCCGATGTCCGCGGTCCCCCGGTAGTGCCGGACGGCCACCCCCGCCAGCTCCGTCCGTCCGACATACGTCACGTCGTCCGCTCCGCGCAGCAGCTCGGCGGAGGCGGTGGGATCCGTCACACCGCCCGTGACCAGATTGCCGTCCTCGAGTGCCGTCGTGTCGATACGCACCCATTTGCCGTCGGGAACCCCCGCACCACGGTTCTTCATGTAGAGCGCCCCGGGTGCCAGCAGTTCCGTGATGGGCCGGTGCTCGTCCGCCCCGGCGGCGTCCTTCGGCAGGACGACCTTGATCCGGCCCAGCTGCCTGCGGAAGTCGTACGCTCCCTGGCCCCTGATCGTCACCCGGGTCCCGCCGGCCGCGGTCTCCATCGACGTACGCGTCTCGGCGCTGCCCGCACCGGCCAGCTCCTCGGCCGCCCGCCGGACCACGGCCGCCGGAGCGCCGGCCGGGCCGTCGCGGGCGACGGCGCGCTCACCGGCAGCGCCTTCGCCGCTCGCACCGGAGCACCCGCTGCCCATCGCCATCACGCCTGCGACCGCCAGGGCGCACACAGCCAGCGCCCCGCCTCCGCATCTGTGCTGTCGCACCACCATCGCCTGCCAACCCCCAACGACGTACACCTGACCGAGTTCCCGCCCGTCTCGCCTAACGACGGCCGGGGCACCCCGTCACGCCACCCGGGCCCTTCCGGCAGCCGATCGGCCCACTCCCTGACTGCCGCAGGACGCCCCCGGTACCGTGGACGCGTGTATCAGGACCCCTCGGACTCCCCCGTCCACAGCCCCACGCCTACGCACACCACCACGACCGTCGAACGGGGCTCGTTCTGCCTCGCCCGCTGCGCCTGCGGCTGGTCAGGCCCTGCCCGGCGCTCCCGCGACCGGGCCCGTACCGACGCGGAGGAGCACCGCTCGTCGCACGCGTCCGGCTCGTCGCGCTCGCACCAGGAGAAACCCCGCTAGAGCGCTGCCCGCAGCCGCCGCTCGAGGACGGCGAGGGCCTCTGTCGCCACCCGGGCTAACGGGGGCACCCGGGGCTCCCGGACCTCCCGAGCCTGCCGTGTCTCCCGGGCCTGCCGTGTCTCCCTTACCGGACACACGGGGGCCGGTGCAGGTACGGGGGCCGGTGCGGACACGGGGGCCTGTGGGGCACGCAGAAGGGGTGCCCCCGGCGGGACACCCCTCACGCTCGAACCGCTCCGCCTACGCGGCGAGGTCCCTCTCACCGGCCCCGTCACCACGGCCGGACCCCGGGCTCGGCTCAGGAATCCCGCGCGCCTCACCCCGCCCGTCCGCCGTGGCGACCGCTCCGCCCGAGCGGACGAGGCGGCCGACCTTTCCGGCGCGGGCCACGGCCCCCACCACGGGCGTCAGCAGCATCATCGCGAGCGGGGCGAGCAGCAACGCCACCGCCGTACCGAGAGCCAGGCCACCGATCACGTCGGTGGGGTAGTGCACGCCCATGTAGACGCGGCAGAAGCCCTCCAGCAGCGCCAGCCCGATCGCCACCAGGCCGAACTTCCTGTTGGCCACGAAGAGCCCCACCGCGATCGCCATCGCCATCGTCGCGTGGTCACTCACGAAGGAGAAGTCGGTCTTGCCCTTGACCAGGACTTCGAGCCCCTTGTGGTCGAAGAACGGCCGGGGCCTCTCCACGAAGCCGCGGATCGGGATGTTGATGAGCAACGCGATCCCGGCGGCCAGAGGCGCCCACACGAGCCCGGCAACCGCCGTCACCGAGTCTTCGGTCGTCCCGCGTCGGCGCACGCTCCACCAGCACCACAGGACCACCAGGACCATGGCGAACATGATCCCGAATTCACCGACGAACTCCATGACCCGGTCGAACCAGGTCGGAGCGGCCTTCGCCAGCCCATTGATGTCGTAGAGCAGGCCGACATCGGGGTTCGACCCATCGAGTGCGAGTCCAGCCATCTGCCGCGGCCCCTTGCCTTGTCTGCTGCTGCGACGCACAACGGCGTGCGTCGCCTTGGTCTGACCCCCGTGGTCGGTGCGGATTCAGTGCCGCGCCACGCCATGATGCCGTCGCGCCCGACTGGTCCGGGCAGTCACGCATGGTCATGTGCGCATCTGTCCCAGTCCAGGGAACGGCCTGTCAGCTGCGTACGTTCCGTTCTCCACCGAATGATCACCATGACGTTATCGAAGAGTGACTCATCGTCGCAGCTCAGGGCCCGGGCTTCACGGAGAGTTCCGGCCATGGCCGACTGCCCGTCAGCTTTCCGGGAGCGCGGTCGGGAGGGCCGCAGCGCCGTCCTTGGTGACCCTTGTCGCACCGAAGTAGTCCGGGGTGTCGATCTTGTCGAACCGGATCACCGCACCGGTGTACGGCGCGTTGATCATGTAGCCGCCGCCGACGTAGAGGCCCACGTGCCGGATCGCCCGCGAGTTGTTCAGATCGTCCGAAAAGAACACCAGGTCACCGGGAAGGAGCTCGTCCCTGGAAGGGTGCGGCCCGGCGTTGTACTGATCGTTGGCCACCCGGGGCAGCTCGATGTCCACCGTCCGGTACGCGGCCTGAGTCAGCCCGGAACAGTCGAACCGGCCCCCCTGGTCGGCCGTGCCGTTCCCGCCCCAGAGGTAGGGGGTGCCGAGCTTCTCCTGCGCGAAGTAGATCGCCCCGGCCGCCTGCTGCGAGGGCTGCACCCGGCCGACCGGCTTGGCGAAGCTCTTCTCCAGGGACCGGATGATCTTGACGTAATTCTGCGTCTCGCTGATCCTGGGCACCCCGCCCGACTGGATCACCCGGTAGGCGCCCGCGTTGTACGCGGCGAGCATGTTGTCGGTCGGGTCACCCGGCACCTTCCGGACGTACCCGGCGAGCTCGCAGTCGTACGACGCGGCGGACGGGATCGCGTCGGCCGGATCCCATACGTCCCGGTCCCCGTCCTTGTCCCCGTCGATGCCGTGCGAGGCCCAGGTCCCGGGAATGAACTGCGCGATGCCCTGTGCTGCGGCATGACTCTGGGCGCGCGGATTCCAGCCACTCTCCTGGTACAACTGCGCCGCCAAGAGAGCGGGGTTGATGGCCGGGCAGAGGTTGCCCCACTTCTCCACGAGCGGCTGGTACCGCGCGGGCACCGCCCCCTTGGCCAACCCGACGGCCCCGCCCGCCCCGGCGATCCCGGCGGCGGCGGAGTACGTACCGACGACGAGCAGGGCGATGAAGCACAGGCCCAGCCCGATCCCACCGCCGACGAACACCCAGTATTTCCGCACCCCCCAACCATCCCCCATTCGGGCGTGGTTCACGACGCGATTCGCTGGTGTGTACGGACGGATGGGTGCATGAGGGGGCGTCAGGGGCGGCTACGGGGGGTCAGGGGGCGCCGGCGGACCAGAAGGGGGAGCGGATGTTGGGGCGGGGGATGTGCTCCATGCCCTCGTAGGTGGGTGCGGTCGCCCGGGTGGTGGACTCGGCCACTTCGGACTCCGCTACGCAGGGGGTGTCGACCTCGAAGAACACTTGCCCTTCGCCTCCGACGATCAGGCTGACACCGAACCCGTCCTGCGTCTGCGCAAAGATTGCCGGGACGTCCGGGTCATTGTTGATGGACTTCATCCGGTACCCACTGCTGCGCCAGGCGCGCTCCACTACGCCCAGGAAGTTACCTCTGCGCTCCGCTGACACGATGGTCATGACGGCGCGCCTTCTGGTTACGTCGCAACTTCCGACGCTGGTGGTGTCGTGGGTCCACTTCACTTCCGGATGAATATCTCCTAGGAGACCATCAAGAATGTCGTCCGCTCGTTGTGCGGCCTGCTGCATGTTCATTTTAGGCTTCTCGCTCCCCCTCAGGGGGTCAAGGGCGTATGCGCAACCCGCGAGTAGTAGCGCAGCGGCCAAGCAAAAGATCGATGCAAAAGTTCTGCCATTCATCGATACTCCTGGGTGTTGATTTTATCCGAACGCCCTGCAGAGATGAGTGAGATGTTATGCGCTGACGCCGCGTCTCTCTTCGGGTCAAAATACTGCGAGTGCGCGGCGATAGAAGGCCCTGCACCTCCTACCAAGCCAGGGCCGTCGTCAACGCGGAAGCGTTTAGCGCCGAATGACTCGCTCGCCGGATCCCTGCCGAACCAGAGATCATCATCTCCTTGATCTGCAAGGTCGCCTGCGACATAGGCAAATGGACCGAACAGAGATCCTGCTACCCCGGCTGCCGCCTGCTGCTTCGACGGCAATATCGTCACCACGTCGTTCTCTGCCGCCCCGACGAACACATGCCCTTTCCCTACTCCAAGATCTTCGGCATGGTCGACACCCACCCCCGGGCTGCCGACTAAAACGATGTCATCAACTCCAGGAATGCCGCTACCCTGTTGCGTCGCCGCACCCACTGTGCGAGATCCGTAGGAGTGACCGATGGCCGTCAAGTGGAGGTCATCATTCTCGTTCGTCGCGGACAGCCCTGCCGTAAACTCGCTTAGGCGTCTACCACCCTCTACCGCTCGCCCGTCGCCAGCTACTGCCAAGCTACTGAGTCCGTCGATCGCCTGCGGCGCGTCGTACCCTAGCCAGGCAACTGCAGCACTCGAGGGATCGTGGTATCGGGCACCCTTAGCAGTGTCCAAAGCACGCTTGAGGTCGTTCTTCGCGAAATCCTCGTCCAACGAAGTATTCAGGCCGGGCACGTACGCCGCAACATTCTTCGCCGTATCCGGATTGCCGTACGAGACGATCGCTCGTCCATTCCCCTCGTCACTGACGCCCAGAAGGAACATCGGCGGCTCCCCCGGTTTGGCCGCCGCCCCCAACTGCCGGTCGATCTCCCTCAGCCCCGCCAGCTGCGTGACCGACTTCTCGTCGTCCCGCCCCTCCAGCTTGCCGATCAGCAGCTGCAGGTTGTCCCGGTTGGCCGCGTCGCGTACCAGCGCCGGGATTCCGTCCAGGTTCCCGATCTGGTCCGGGTACACCGCGAGGTACTCCTCGCGCTGCTCCTGCGTCAGCCCCGCCCACCAGTCGCGCCGCTCCGCAGGAGACGCATCGTGCGGGATGGCGTCCTTGAGGTACGCCCCCGCCGCATCACGGACCTCCGCCGCGTCGCCCGCCGCGTCCTTCCATGTGGAGTCCGGGACCTTCAGGCCCTCCTCCGCCCTCAGCCGGCGCAGGATCCCCGCATACCGCCAGTCGATCTCGGCCGCCGCCCGCACCGCCCCGGTCACCCGGTCCGCGATGTCCTGGGCCCTGGCCGCGTGGGGGTTCGGTGCGACCAGGCCGGAAGGCGGTAGCAGCCCAGGAGCCCCGCTCGACGACGCCGTCCCTCCCCACAGCGGTGCACCGTCGATGAGCCCTTCGCCCCCCGCCGGGTAGGTCACCGACCCGTCGGCGTGCACCGTGAACTTCAGCGCGGCCGCGTCGTCCAGCGCCTCCTTGAGCACCCGCTGTTGGGTCTTCACCTCGTGGGCCAGGGAGTTCAGCGTCGTACGGAGCAGCCCGCACTCGGTGTACACGTACTGGAAGTTCCGCCCCAGCTGCCGCAGCCGTGCGACCGCCGCCTGTGCCGCCTCGCCCTCCTGCGTGTCGCGGAGCCCGGTGAGCAACTGCTGCTCGATGCGGTCCCGCGCCGCGTCGGCCCGGTTGCTCGACCTGCCCCACCCGTCGGCCGCGCCCTCGAGCTCGGCGCATTTCAGATCCCGTAACTGCGCCCAGGTCAGCGTCGGAGTCACCGCTCGTCGCCCTTGCACGGGGCCACCGCGGCAAGGGACGACCTGGCGGCCTCGTCCGTGGCGCCCTGGATACGCGCGACCTCCCGCAGCTTGCCCGCCAGGCTGCCGCACTCCCCCTGCGCGGCCTGGATCCGCCGCTCCCAGGACTCCCTTACGGCCGCCAGCTCCGCGAGCGCCGTCAGCCGGCCCGCCCCCGCCCGCAGTCCCCCGTGCGCCGATGCCAAGTCATGCCGTACCGGCCCCAGATGAGTCACCAGCTCCTCCGCACCCCCGGCGGCCCGGAGCCAGGGCCCGTCGCTGTGCTTCAGCCTCGGCCCGCAACCACCCCCGCCGGACGGTCCCGCCGGATCACTCGTTCCGTGCACCACGGTCATGCCGCTCACCCCGTTCCTCGGTCACGGAGCGGCACTGTGCCAAACGTGGCGTACCCGACACGCCGGGCATACCGGTGGCGTGAGTCGCACCCCGGTCCCCACAAGGAACCGCCCCCGCCGACATCACCCGAACGCGCGACCCGGAACCGACCCGGGGGCGCCACCCGTCCACCCCGACATCCACCGGACCAGCAGAAAGGCCACCATGACCACCGCGACCTCGGCGTCGACCCGCTTCCTCTACATCGCCCGGCACGGCGAGGCGTCACCGGACGAGACCGAGCTGACGGAGCGGGGTAGGCGCCAGGCCGCCCTGCTCGGCGAGCGGCTCCGGGGCGTACCGCTGTCCGCCGTCCACCACGGCCCACTCCCCCGCGCCACGCAGACCGCCCGGCTGGTCCATCAGCGGCTCGGGCGGGACATCCCGCTGCAGGTCTCGGAGGCGGCCGGGGACTACATCCCGTACGTCCCACGCCGGGCAGAGCTCCCGAACGAGTCGGCGGACCGGCCTCTCGCGTTCGTGGAGCAGTTCCCCGCGGACGAACGCAGCCGGGGCCCGGAGCTGGCAGACGCTGCGCAGGCACGGTTCACAGGGCCTGTGGACGGCGACGGGCCCCGCCATGAACTGGTCGTCACCCACGCCTTCCTGGCCGCCTGGCTGGTACGGGATGCCCTCGACGCGCCCGCCTGGCGCTGGATGGGCCTCAACCACGCCAACGCCGCACTGACCGTCATCCGTTACGCGCCCGGCAGGCCGGCGTCCCTGCTCATGGTCAACGACATGGGCCACCTCCCGGCGGACCTCCGCTGGACCGGCTTCCCGCCGGAGCTCCGTGCCTGAACCGGGCGGTTGGCTGTCCCTCGGACGGATGGTTTCCGAGGCCCCTCCCACGCGGTCCGGGGCGAGGCCGTCCGCTCTTCGTGATCATGCGAGGCGTGATCTCCGTACTCCACAACTCAGCACGCGTCCGACGGTTGTTGACCGCCGCTGGGCTCGCTGCGGCGGCTCTCGCCGCGTCCCTGCCCGCCGGACCATCCGCATCGGCGGCCACCACCGCGCCCGTACCGCAGCCCCGGACGGCCACTCCCGCCGAGGCCCGCACCGCCGCCTGGCTCAAGGCCCATCCGCAGCAGGCCACCCGCTTCTTCCGGGACCTGCCCAAGGGCGGTGACCTGCACAATCACCTGTCCGGCGCGGTACGCACCGAGTCCCTCATCCAACTCGCAGCCGACGACGGCCTCTGTGTCGACGCCACGATGACCGCCGTCGCGCCCCCGTGTGCCGCCGGCTCCCGGCCCGCCGCCGACGCTCTCACGGATGCCGGCTTCCGGCAGAAGATCGTCCGGGCGTGGTCGATGCAGGACTTTCCCGAGGGCGAATCGGGGCACGACCACTTCTTCGCCACGTTCGGGAAGTTCGGCGCCGCGACGGCACACCGTGGAAAGATGCTGGCCGACGTGGCAGGCACCGCGGCGACACAGAACCAGACATACCTGGAAACCATGGTCAGCCCCGCCGCTGCGGGCGCCAGGCAGCTGGCCGCCGACGTCGGCTGGGACGCGGACCTGGCTTCCATGCACCGCAAACTCCTCGCCGGTGGCAGGCTCGACCAGCTGGTGACGGCTGCGAAGCAGGAGGCCGACAGCGCCGACGCGGAGTTCCGCGAGACGGCGCACTGCGCGACCACCACCCCCGCCCCGGCGTGCCGGATCACGGTGCGCTGGGTTTCCCAGGTGTCCCGCAACAGCGCCCCGGAGCGCGTCTTCACCCAGATCGCCCTGGGCCTCCGCCTGGCCGAACGCGACCAGCGGTTCGTCGCCGTGAACCTGGTCCAGCCGGAGGACGGCGAGATCTCCCTGCGGGACTACCGCCTGCACATGCGGATGCTGAACCACCTGCACGGGGTCTACCCAGACGCCCACATCACCCTGCACGCCGGCGAGCTCGTCCCCGGCCTGGTGAAGCCCGAGGACCTCACCTTCCACATCGACGACGCCGTGCGCACCGGCCAGGCCGAACGCATCGGCCACGGCGTCGATCTCGTACAGGAGGACGACTGGCAGCGCCTGGCCCGCGACATGGCCCGCCGCCAGATCGCCGTCGAGGTGCCGCTCACCAGCAACGCACAGATCCTGCAGGTCGAGGGTGACGATCATCCGTTCCCCGTCTACCGGAAGTACGGAGTCCCGGTGGTGCTCTCCACCGACGACCCGGGGGTGTCGCGCGGCGACATCGGCCAGGAGTACCACCGGGCGGCCCGCGCCTACGGACTCGACTACCCCGCGCTGAAGGACCTGGCCCGGGCGTCCTTGGAGTACGCCTTCCTGCCGGGCCGCAGCCTGTGGCGTCCCGACCCCGTGCGCCAGGGCTTCCGCCCGGTCCAGGAGTGCGAGGCGCAGCAGTCGGTGCGCTGCGCCCGTCTGCTGGCGAACAGCCCGAAGGCCCGGCTGGAGTGGCGCCAGGAGCAGTCCTTCCGCGCCTTCGAGGCCCGTTACGCGGGCTGACCTCACCCGGTCCGATCAGGGGCGGCACGGGGCGTGCACTCCACCCACAGCACCTTCCCGCCCTGCCCCGGCAGGCCGCCCCTGATCGGGTAGGCGCCCCAGCTCTCCGCGCACTCCCGGACGATGCGCAGTCCACGCCCGCTCTCCGCCAGGGCGCACGGCTCGTCCCGGATCCCACCACCGAACGGATCCGGGATCACCGGATTGCTGTCCCACACCCCGACCCGCACCCGATTCCGCCCCGCCCCGCGCAACCGGAGCGAGTACGGCGCCGAGGAATGCCGGTACGCGTTGGTGACCAGCTCGCCGGCCAGCAGCTCGGCGGTCTCGATGAGATCCCTCATCCCGTGCACCTGCAGCACGGTCCGCAAGGTCGCCCGCGCGATCCCGGGCCCACGGGGATCCTGCGGAAGTTGGAGGGTGTACGCCCAAGGCGGCGTTACGGTGGCCAGAGCCATGGAAGTCTCCGTTCAAGGAGGAGAGTCGGGATATGCGTGTCGCATGGCCCGGTGACGAGGTCGCTCCGTCGAGCGGGGTGCTTCCGGGCGGGTGGCCTGGGTCCACGGTAGCCACCCACAGCTAACGCATTAACCGCAATTTGAGTAATGAGTGAACTACCACCCGTTCGGGTGACAAGGCGCGCAAAGGGGCGACAAGACCGGTGAGGACCAACCCGACGGGTCGTCAACTCCGCCTCGGAAATGAACTGCGCAAGCTCCGTGAACACGCCGGGCTCACCGCGACACAGGCCGGCCAACTCCTGGGCGTGAAGCAGAACCAGATCAGCAATATGGAGGCCGGTCGCGTAGGAGTGAGCCCGGCAAGGGTCCGCACGTTGGCCGACCACTACCGGTGTACCGAGTCGGCGGTCGTCGAGGCGCTCTGCGACATGACCGCCGACCGCACGCGCGGCTGGTGGGAGGAGTACCGAGAGGTCCTGCCCGCACCCCTCCTGGACCTCGCCGAAGTGGAGCATCACGCAGCGATGTTGCGCACGGCGGTCACCGTCCACATTCCCGGCCTTCTCCAGACCCCGGAGCATGCCCGCGAGATCTTCCGCCAGGACGCGCCGGAACTCTCACCGCCCGACATCGAGCACCGCATCTCGTTCCGCATCAAGCGGCAAGCCGTACTCTTCCGCGATCCGCCGACCCACCAGCACGTAGTCATTCACGAGGCCGCCCTGCGCATGCAGTTCGGAGGCGCGGAGGTGGCCCGCCGACAGCTGGGACACCTTGTGGAAATGAGCGAGCACTCCCATGTCGTGCTTCAGGTAATCCCGTTCTCGGCCGGAGCGTTCGCCGGCTCGGGGCAGTCGGTCTATTACATCCACGGCGCCGTACCGCAGCTCGACAGCGTCAACCTGGATCAGTCACACGGGCCCGTCTTCCTGGACGCGGACGCGCAACTGCAGAAGTACCGAGCGCTGTTGAACCGCATCGAGGCCATCGCGCTCACCCCCAGCCAGTCACGCGACTTCGTACACACCATCGCCCGGAATCTGTGAGGAGATTCAAGATGTCCGCACCCGCTTGGCAGAAGTCGTCCTACTGCGCTCAGGGCAACTCGTGCATACACGTCGCCGCCGACCAGCACTCCGTCGCCCTCACCGAGAGCAGCGACCCCAGCGGCGCGATACTCCGGACCAGCCCCACCGCCTGGGCCGCGCTCGTCCGTACCGTCAAAGAGACCCACGACCGTGCCTGATCACCCCACCGCCCTCACCTGGACCCGTGCCGCCCCCGACGACGCCGAGGGGCCGGGCCCCTGGATCGAGATCGCGTTCGGCCCCGGGGACCTCGTGCACCTCCGAGAGACCGGCGACCCGGACACGGTCGTGACCACCACCGCACAGAAGTGGGAGGCGTTCACCAAAGGCGTCGTGGCCGGCGAATTCGACCACTTCGCCGAGGCGGACCTGCACACCTCCGAGTAGTCCGGCCGGCCGAACAGGCAGGCCTGCACGGTCGGACCGATGCTGGAACAGGCGCGACGGCCGGGCCCTGAGCTGCAGCTCCCACGCGCAGCGGGCCGAGACTGCCCCTCATGATCGAGGCCGATTTCCTCTCTGGCTCGTGCTCGGAAATCTATTCCGACGGGAGTAGACATTGCCACAAGCAGTACCGCAGTACACAAAACGGTGCGGTGGTGGAGTCCCGAAGCCACAGCAGTCGCAGGACGGCAACGGAACTGACAACCGGACCGGGCAGCCCGCAGTCATCAGGGGCCGCCACAAGCAGTACCGCAGTACACAAAACGGTGCGGTGGTGGAGTCCCGAAGCCACAGCAGTCGCAGGACGGCAACGGAACTGACGACCGGACCGGGCAGCCCGCAGTCATCAGGGGCCGCCACAAGCAGTACCGCAGTACCAGCAGTACGCATGACCCGTAAGGCAAGCAGTTCATCACGAGGGAAGAACGGAGGAGTTGAGCGCCATCAGGATCGCCCGGGTGGATTCACCGAGCCCGGGTACCGCAGGACATCGATAGTGAGGTGGTCTCCGGTCGAGCAACCGCGATCCCCGCGCCCCCGACAGCAATAAGGTCGGGCCCGCGGAAAAAAGATGGCCGGCGCAGTACGAGGGCCGGCAGATGGTGTAGCAGTTCCTTCGGGGCCCTGGTGCCAATGGCACCAGGGCCCCTCCACGCGTTCCACAGAGAGGTGCGATGACCGCGGACGACTCGTTCGGCCGGCTCGATGACGACGACTACCCCGCCTACACCATGGGCCGGGCCGCCGAGATGCTAGGCACCACCCAGGGATTCCTCCGCGCGATCGGCGAAGCCCGCCTGATCACGCCGCTCCGCTCAGAGGGCGGACACCGCCGCTACTCCCGCTACCAACTGCGCATGGCCGCCCGAGCCCGGGAACTCGTCGATCAGGGCACCCCCATCGAGGCCGCCTGCCGCATCATCATCCTCGAGGACCAACTCGAGGAAGCCCAGCGCATCAACGCCGAGTACCGCCGCGCCGCAGACGCGGAGAACGCACCGCAGGCCTCCGCCCCGGGCGCCTGACGCCGACCGGCGGGCCGTACCGGCGGCGGCCCCCTCCGGACGAGGGGACCGCCAAGGCCCGGGGCCGTGGCCCGCGCCGCCGCCACGCGTGATTCCCCTGCGGTCACGACGCGCCAGGCCCAGCGCGGGCTACGGCAAGCGCGGCCACGTCGTCCGCCATCGCCACCGCGGCGTCGGCGACGGTCAGGTTCCGACCGCAGGCCCCTACGCGACCCAGCAGTAGACACCCTGGCCCTGGCTTCGGGCGCTGCGGACGAGAGCGGCCAGGTCACCGAGGATCACGGAGGCCATCTCCGTGTCGATGACCTCCCCGTCCTCCGCACGCTGTGACGACCACGTGAGAGCGGCATCCTTCAACTCGGACTGCTCAGCCTCGGCCAGTGCCGCGGACAGGCGAGGCGCGATCGCGAAGACGAGGCACCCGTCATCGCCCGCGTCGGCGACGGGACGAGGCTCACCGGCTTCGACGAGTTCCTCGAAGCTGTCCCCGGCAAGAAGGCACTGCCACTCGACCACAGCTTCCTCGGGATCGAAGGTGCCGAAGGAGAGCGACTCGAAGACGCGCTGCGGCCCGGTCCGGAGAACCAGAGCCGCTGACGCGTCATCCGGAGCGGCGAAGAACTCGACGATGATGCTCACCCTGGCGTCATGCCGGACCGCCCACGACCGTGACCGGCCGGCCGGCTCGTGGAGAGGGAGCCGCGCCACCCGCCGGGTACCGCACATCCGGCGGCACCGACGGGTTGCTGAGGGCGAGCCAGGTCAGTGATCGGAGTAGCTGAAGTCGCCCATGGTCCAGGCGCTGACGTCGTCGATGGCCACGCGGTACATCCCGCCGGTCTCGGGGATTCCCACCGTGCCCTGCAGAATCCGCGCCACGTGGAAGTGCAGATGTGTGGGCGGCTTCTCCTCGCGCATCGTGGCAGTGAAGACGGCGGAGAAATCACTCAGGCGGGCCGAGTCCGCCAGGACCTCCGACACCCGCTGCCGCCAGACCGCTTCAGGAGCCAGCCGGCCGGTGATGACAGCGCCACCGGCGACCACGGTCAGAGACATCTGATTGCTGTGCCCGGACTCCACCAGCGTGGCGACGTCAACGAGCAGTTCGTCAGGCTTCGACATGAGAGACGATTCTAGTCAACGTCGGCCCGGCGAGTTGAAGCAGTGGTGCTGTACGTGAGACGCAGGCCTCCACGACGCGGACGAGGACGGCACGGACCGCCCCGTCAGCCCCCGACGTACTCCCGGAGATGGCGCGCCGTGAGGGTGCCTCCGTCGGCGACCAGCTCCGCGGGCGTCCCCTCGAAGACCACGCGGCCGCCGTCGTGCCCCGCTCCTGGGCCGAGGTCGACGATCCAGTCCGCGTGAGCCATCACCGCCTGGTGGTGCTCGATGACGATCACCGTGTTGCCCGCGTCCACCAGCCGGTCGAGCAGTGCGAGCAGCTGGTCCACGTCGGCCATGTGCAGACCGGTGGTCGGCTCGTCGAGGACGTACGTCGCGGCCTTCTCGGCCATGTGGATGGCGAGCTTGAGGCGCTGGCGCTCGCCACCGGACAGGGTGTTCAGCGGCTGACCGAGCCGGAGATAGCCGAGCCCGACATCGCGCAGCCGGCCGAGAATGGCGTGAGCCTGGCCGGAGGTGAAGAAGTCGCAGGCCTCCCCCACCGACATCCCGAGCACCTCGCTGATGTTCTTGCCGTGCAGGGTGTAGGTGAGCACCTCGGGCGTGAACCGCTTCCCCTGGCACTCCTCGCACACCGAGGCGACCCCGGCCATCATGGCGAGGTCGGTGTAGACGAGCCCGAGGCCGCTGCACTTGGGGCAGGCACCCTCCGAGTTGGCGCTGAAGAGAGCCGCCTTGACGCCGTTGGCCTTGGCGAAGGCCGTGCGTATCGGGTTGAGCAGACCGGTGTACGTCGCCGGGTTCGAGCGTCGCGAGCCGCGGATGGGCGTCTGGTCCGCAACGACCACGCCCTGCCCCGCGGGCAGGCTGCCGTGGATCAGCGAACTCTTGCCCGACCCCGCGACACCGGTAACGACGGTGAGGACACCGAGCGGGATGTCGACGCTCACGTCCTGGAGGTTGTGCAGGTCGGCACCCTCGATGGACAGCTGCCCGGTCGGCTTCCGCACCTCGTCCCGCAGCCGCGCACGGTATTCGAGGTGGCGCCCGGTCAGGGTGCCGGAGGCGCGCAGCCCGGCGACGTCCCCGCTGAAGCAGATGCGCCCGCCCTCCGTCCCCGCGCCCGGCCCGAGGTCGACGACATGGTCCGCGATCGCGATCACCTCGGGCTTGTGCTCGACGACGAGCACGGTGTTCCCCTTGTCGCGCAGGCGCAGCAGCAGGTCGTTCATCCGCCGGATGTCGTGAGGGTGGAGCCCGATGGTCGGCTCGTCGAAGACATAGGTGACGTCCGTCAGGCTGGACCCGAGGTGCCGCACCATCTTCACCCGCTGCGCCTCGCCGCCCGAGAGCGTGCCGGCGGGCCGGTCCAGACTGAGGTAGCCGAGGCCGATCTCGACGAGTGAGTCCAGCAGGTCCCTCAGCCCGGCCAGCAGCGGCGCAACACCCGGGTCGTCGATGCGCCGCACGAACGCGGCGAGATCGCTGATCTGCATCGCGGAGCACTCCGCGATGTTCACCCCGTCGATCTTCGACGACAGAGCGGCGGCCGTCAGCCGGGTCCCCCCGCAGTCGGGACACCCGCGGAAGACCACGGCCCGGTCGACGAAGGCGCGGATGTGGGACTGCATGGCGTCGCGGTCCTTGCTGAGCATGGTCCGCTGAACCTTCTGGACGAGCCCTTCATAAGTGAGGTTGTTGCTGTCCACCTTCACCTTGGTCTGCGGCTTGTGGAGGAAGTCGGCCCACTCCTGCTCCGTGAAGTCCTTGAGCTTCTTGTCCGGGTCGTAGAAACCGGAGCGGGCCATGACCTGCCAGTACCAGGAGTCCACCGCGAAGTTGGGCACCGTGATGGCACCCTCGTTCATCGACTTCTCCCGGTCGACCAGCTGGTCGATGTCGATGTCGGAGATCTCGCCGACCCCCTCGCACCGCGGGCACATGCCTTCCGGCAGATTGAAGCTGAAGGCGCCCGACGTGCCGATGTGGGGCGTGCCCAGACGCGAGAAGACGATCCGCAGCATCGTGTACGCGTCGGTGGCGGTGCCGACGGTCGAGCGCGAGTTGGCTCCCATCCGCTCCTGGTCGACCACGATCGCGGCGCTCAGATTGTGCAGCGCGTCCACATCGGGCCGGCCCAGGCTCGGCATGAACGACTGGACGAAGGCGGTGTACGTCTCGTTGATCAGACGCTGGGACTCGGCTGCGATGGTGCCGAAGACGAGCGAGGACTTCCCCGACCCGGACACGCCGGTGAACACGGTCAGCCGGCGCTTGGGAATGTCCAGCGACACATCGGTGAGGTTGTTCTCGCGCGCACCACGGACCTGGATGACGTGGTGGCCGTCGGCAGGAGACGTCGCAGGAGTCGTCATGCGGTCGACCGTAGTCGAGGCCACTGACAACGCCCCGGCCGTTGACACCGGCGAGAGACCGTTGCTTGGCTGGGTGATACGGGAACAAGCGCTTACAGGCCGGACTTTGGAGCGTGCTGGTGGAGCTCTCTCGTCGTTCCGCACTGTCCGTGATCCCCGCCGCCACGCTCTGGGCGGTGTCCCAGGCGCTGCGGGCCGAGGCGGATCCCCGGCCCGGCCGGGCTGCCGCCCCGCGCTCCGGGAATTCGTCGGGCTCCCCGAACCGCTCGGGCCCCTCGGCCGAGGTCCGGGCCGCCCTCCTCCGCAATACCGTCGCGATCTTCGCCGGCACCGCCGCCTCCAACGCCCGCCCCGAGGCCGCCGCGAAACTGGCCTCCCTGCGGACGACGGCGCACGCCCGGCTCGCCGCGATGGACGGCGCCGGGCGGGACGAGCTCTTCAAGGGCCTCCCACTCGGCACGAGCGACCCCAACCTGAGCACGTCGTACCAGTACCTCTACGAGATCGCCCTGGCCACCTGCCTGCCCGGTGCCACCGCCTCCGACGGCACAGAGATCCGGCGCCGGGTCGTCGAGGGCCTGGTACGCCTCCACGACGACTGGTTCGGCGACCAGGCGAAGGGCTACTACGGCAACTGGTTCCACTGGGAGATCGGGATCCCGGCCCACGTGACGAAGACCCTCGTCCTGCTCAGGGACGAGGTGGCGGCGTACCGGCCGGAACTCACAGCGACGTACGTCGCCTCCATGGACGCGTACCTCCGTAACGGCAAGGACGGCGACGTCGACCTCGACTCACGCTTCCACACCGGCGCCAATCTCGCCGACATCACGACGAACCGGATCCTCCAGGGCGCCCTGCTCGGCGACGACGCCCGCATCAGCAAAGCCCTCGCCGACCAGCTGACCGTCTTCGCGACGATCGACCCGTACGCGCCGCGCCACGGGGTCACCGACGGCTTCTACGCCGACGGTTCCTTCGTCCAGCACGCCTCCGTCGCGTACACCGGCTCCTACGGCAAGGGACTTCTCACCCGGATCGTCCAGACCCTCAAGATCCTGGACGGCACCGGCTACATCCCTGACGACAGCCTGGCCGGCGTCGTCCAGGGGTGGATCACCGACGGCTTCGCCCCGTTGATCTTCGAGGGCTGGATGATGGAGATCGTCAAAGGGCGCGCGGTCTCACGGACCGGCACCGGGTACGCGGACGTCACCGCCGTCGTCGAGGCCGTCGTCGACCTGTCCGCGCACACGTCCGGCAGCGACGCCGAGGCCCTGGAGGGCTACGTCAAGTTCCTCCGGCAGACCTCGAAGGCGAGCCTCGACACCACGTCCTTCGTCTCCCCCGTCAGCATCGTCCGCCACGCCGACATCCTGGCCTCCCCCACGCCCGCCAAGGACCTCGGCCCCGCCGCCTCCCACTCGGCGTTCAACGCGATGGACCGGACCGTCCACCGCCGGCCCGGCTATGCCTTCGCCCTCGCCCGCAGCTCCGACCGGATCAGCAAGTACGAGTACATGAGCGGCGAGAACCTGATGCCCTGGTTCCAGGGTGACGGCGCCCACCACCTCTACCTCTCCGGTGCGGACCAGCGGCAGGCGTTCGGCATCGACTACCTCACCGCTGTCGAGCCCTACCGCCTCGCAGGCGTCACCGCTCCCGTCGAGACGCGGCGCACCGTCCCCGAGCTCTACGGCACCCTCTGGTACGACAACCCCGGGCGGGGCTTCACGTCGTCCTCCGAGTCGCAGAACACCTACGTCTACTTCCCTCGCGGCACCCACCGGTACTCCGGCGGCGCCCGCCTCGGCGCCTACGGCGTGGCCGGTCTCGTGCAGTCCGACGACGCCGCGTACGCCGCCCGGGAGGCAGGCACGCTCCCCGAGGACCTCGTCGCGTACCGGGCGGCCGGCGCCACCAGGTCGTGGTTCATGTTCGACGACGAGATCCTCGTGCTCTCGGCAGGTGTGACCGGCCTGTCGGGCCGCGCGGTGACCACGACGGTCGACAGCCGCATCGCCGCCCCCTCCGCTCCCGTCGTCATCACCGGGGGCCTCCGTGACGGAGCACCCTGGCAGAGGGCCGGATCCTCCCCGCCGGCCTGGCTGCGGTACGCCGACGAGGAGCAGAAGACCGCGGTCGGGTACGTCTTCCTGTCCGGCCCGCCCGTACTCGTCGCCCTCGACACGGTCACCCGCAGCAGGCGGCTCGTGCGTCTCGCCAACCCGGACACCGCAGTGACCAAACAGGTCTTCACACTGTCCTACGAACAGGCTGCCGGAGAGCGGCCGGCCTCCATGGCGCACGCACTCGTCCCGAACGCCTCCGCGCAACAGCTGGCGTCCTACGCCCACGGCCCGCTCTCCGTGCTGTCCAACACGGTCCGCCTGCAGGCCGCACAACACAGCCGGCTGGGCATCACCGCCGCCAATACGTTCACCCCTGGGACGCACCGCGCCGGACACCTCTCGATCGACGGTCCGGCGTCGGTCATGCTGTGGCGGACCAGGGGCGGCACGTACTCCATCGCGGTGTCCGACCCGACGACGACGCGGCGCTCCCTGTCGGTCACCCTCCACGGCCCGCCCCTGCGGCGCGTCTCGGCCGACCCCGGAGTCCGCGTCCGCCCTGTCCCCGGTGGCACCCGCCTCGACGTGACGACCCACCACGCCTACGGCCGAAGCTTCACCGCGACCCTGCGCGAGAGGTCCTGACGGAACCGTTCGGTCACCCGGCCGCCGCTCCCGAATCACCAACCGCCGTTGGTCATAGAATTGTGCCGTGAGCAGCAGTGAGGATTCCGCCATCGAGGCGTTGGTCGTGCTGGGTGATCCGGTGCGGCGTGGACTGTATCGGCACGTCACCGGCACACCGGGCGAGGTGGGCCGGGACGCCGCGGCCGAGGCGGCCGGGATCTCCCGTTCACTGGCCGCGTTCCACCTGGACAAACTGGTCGAGGCCGGGCTGCTCGAGGTGTGTTTCCGGCGGCTCTCGGGGCGCAGCGGGCCGGGAGCCGGGCGGCCTTCGAAGATGTACCGGCGGGCCGAGGGGGAGCACACGGTGTCCGTGCCGCCCCGCTCGTACGACGCGGTGAGCCGGCTGCTGGCCGAGGTGGTGGAGCGGGCCGGGCTCGACGGGGACCTGCAGGCGGCGGCAAGGGCGGCCGGCGAGTCCGAGGGCGGCGCCCCGGACGGCGAGGCGGACCCGGTCGAGATCCTGCGCGCACGTGGCTACGAGCCGTTCTGGGACGGCGACAGGCTGCGGCTGAACAACTGCCCGTTCCACGCGCTGGCAGATCAGTTCCCCGCCCTCGTCTGCGGGATGAACCTGGCCGGGATCGAGGGCCTGCTCGCAGGGCTGCCGGACGGTCAGGACTGGAGCGCGGCCATGGATCCGCTTCCGCGAGGGTGCTGCGTCTCCCTCGCGGTCGCCGAGGACGCCCAGGACGCCCAGGACGGCACCAAGGAAGTCACCAAGGAGGTCTAAAAACAGCATTCATTGACTTTAGAAGGTTCACCCGGGCATGCTTGGCCCCGTGAACGAATTCCACCTCGCCCAGGTCAACGTCGGGCGCATCCTCGCCCCGCTCGACAGTCCTCAGCTGGCCGGCTTCGTCGCCCAGCTCCCGGAGATCAACGCCCTCGCCGATCAGGCTCCCGGCTTCGTCTGGCGCATGGTCGACGGCGGCGGGGCCGACTCGACAGGGCTGCGCCCCCAGGACGACGACGACTTGTTCCTGATCAACTGCTCGGTCTGGGAATCGGTCGAAGCCCTCCAGGACTACACCTACCGAAGCGCACACCTCAAGGTGCTCGCGCGGCGCCGGGAATGGTTCGAGCGTCTCGCCGACTTCCACCACGCGATGTGGTGGATCCCCGCCGGACACCGCCCGAGCGTGGACGAGGCGATGGAACGCATCGCCCTGATCCGCAAGAACGGCGAGGGACCCGGGGCGTTCACCTTCCGGGCACCGCACCCGCCGCCCGCCCCCGTACCGCCAGACACCATGATCGGCAGCTCACCGGCCACGTGACCGGCGGATTCGCGGATCTCACCCGCAGCCCGCACCCGCCCTCCGGACCGCGAGGACCGCGTCCGCCCGGGAGCGCCGACGCCGCCCAGTGGCACCTCGACCACCTGTCCGCCTACCGGGACGCCCTGCCGTTGCCGCGCAGGGAGGCGGAGGCCGTCGACACCACCGGCATACCGGCGTCCCGCGTCGCGGAGGCCGTCATCAACCGCCTGGGGCAGCAGGACGGGTGAAAGAATCCGATGATGCCCTCATCATCGGAAACGATCAACGCATCGGCATCCGGCACCTGGAAGCTCGGCGACCTCACGGTCAACCGTCTCGGCTTCGGTTCCATGCGCCTCACCCAGAGCGGCGCGGCGTTCGCCGACGGAGCCCCCAGCGACCGGGACCGGGCCCTGCGCGTCCTGCGCAGGGCCGTCGAGCTGGGCGTGAACCACATCGACACCGCGGCCTTCTACTTCTCACCGCTGCGGTCCGCCAACGAGCTCATTAACAGCGCCCTCGCCCCGTACGCCGACGACCTGGTCATCACCACCAAGGTCGGCCCCGGCCGCGACCCCTCCGGCGCATGGGTCTGGGCCACTCCTGAGCAGCTGCGCGGCCAGGTGGAGGAGAACCTGCGCCAACTCGGCCGCGAGCACCTGGACGTGGTGAACCTGCGCCTCTCGACCAGTCAGGCCTCCGCATCCGTCGCCGATCACTTCGGCGCCCTTGCCGACCTCCGCGAAGCCGGGCTCATACGCCACCTCGGCATCTCCAACACCTCGCCGGAACAGCTCGCCGAGGCCCACGCCATCGCACCCGTGGTCTGCGTACAGAACGCGTACGGCATCGACTCCCCGGCCGGAGACCACGCCTTCCTGCGCGACTGCGGCGAGCAGGGCATCGCCTTCGTGCCGTTCTTCGCCATCGCCGGCGCCGGGCGCGAGGAGGGCTCGAACGGCGCCCAGAGCGAGGCGCTGCTGACCGTCGCCCGCAGCCACGGGGCCACACCCGCACAGGTGCGGCTGGCCTGGACGCTCCACCAGGGGCCTCACGTTCTGGCCATCCCCGGTACCGGCAATCCGGATCACCTCGCACAGAACGTGGCCGCCGGCGCCCTCCGGCTCAGCGCCGACGACCTGGCCCTCCTCACGCGGTGACCACGGGCACGCGGCGTTCCGGCCGTTCGGGCGGAAGCAGGAGTTCGGCAGCTGCTACGAGAACCCGGAGCGCCGGACCCGTCACGGCAGGACACCGGCCCGACCGGGCACGAGCCGGCCGACGCGTGGCGGCGGACCGCAGCCGGAAATGGAAGGACGAGCGGTCGTTCGAGGAGACGACCGGACACCCCGCCCACCGGTCCGCGCAAAAGGCGACTGCGGTTCGCGCCGAGGGTGAGCATGCGGCCCGCCTCGCCAAGTCCAGGGCACATCCGTTCGGCGGAACCTGGTGCGACTTCAAGCCACCGTCCCACCGACCGGCCCCACCCGGAGGCCCGACGCCCGTACACACAGCGCTCCGGCTTCCGAGGCCGCGCGCCCTTCCCGGCCCGGCACCTGACGACGCGTCGGCCTGAAGCCACCGGCGCGTACACGGCTCTCGAACAGCGCGTACGAATGCCTGACATCCCGTGAACGCACCAACCGGACCCGGAACCCATGGCCTCCGTCGTTGCTAGCCGTCACACCTCGTGATACACAGAGTAACCATGCATATGCAGGCAGATCCCGACAGGAGCCGCAGGTCAGGGCAGCTTCTCCGGTCAAACGTGCGAGATCCGGGTAAAGAGACCCGGGAAGGCGTCGTGCGATGCCGGTTTCATCAGCGAAGATAGAGACCGACCCGTGTCGCACGGCGCGGGCTGCGAACTACCCAACAGGGGCGGTGACTTACATGATCCTGGCAGCGGAAAAGGGCGACATCACCACCATCATCGGCGGAATCGCCCCGAACTGGGGGCCGTTCGGGACCCTGGGCAACGAAGCACGCATCATGATCGAAGTGGTGATGGCGATCGCCATCCTGCTCTGCCTCGGCATCGCGATCTGGGGCGCGGCGAAGCAGCGCATCGGCGCGACGGCGCTGCGCGACACCTTCAGCGCGGAACAGGGCAAGGGCCTGATCGTGGCAGGGCTGACCGGCGTCTTCATCATCGGATCGCTGGGCACACTGTTCACGATCGTGTACGGAATGGCTGTCTGACCGGCTGCCGTTCCGCCACCCTGCCCCCGGGCCCGCCCCCGTCCACCCCACACCATCCGTCCGTCGTGCCCACCGGCAGAGGTTGCGTCCCCTGATGTCGAGTCACCACACCGCGCCCACGCGGAAACCAGCACCGCTACCGTCGTACTACGCGGAACTGCACACGGTCGAGGGGGCGTACGCGGCATGAGCCAGGGTGATGAGCGCGGATACGGCGGGAACGAACCGGGGGGCCGCGCGGACGACGCGTACAGCACTCTCGGCGGGACGCGCCAGACGCGCACGCGCCTGCCCGGCGGCGTCGACGACGGAGACGGCTACGGCCGCCGGCCGGCACGGAACTCCCGCTCGCTGATCATGGTGGTGGGCGTGGTGGTGCTGTTGATCGCGGCGATCGCGTTCGCGAACCAGGGCGGGGGCGGGGCCTCGGGCAGTGACGGCGAGAAGAAGCCTGACGCGGCAGGGGCAGGCCCCACGGCCGCGACGGGCACGAAGCCTGTCCAGGGCAAGAACGGCACGATCGCCTCGGGCTTCGCGCATGACGAGCAGGGGGCGCAGAGCGCGGCGGCGAATTACGCGGTCGCGCTGGGGTCTGCGGAGATGTTCGACAAGACGAAGCGTGACGGCATCCTGGAGGCAACCCACGACCCCGCCGTCGTGGCGACGCTCAAGGCCGACATGGCCGAGGCATACTCCGCAGGCTTCCTTACGAACGTCGGACTGAACGAAGACGGCAGCACGCCCAGCGGGCTGACTTTCGTCTCCAGGACCATTCCAGTGGGCACGAAGGTCACGGCCCACGGCGCGGACGCCGCGACCGTGGAAGTTTGGTGTACGGGTCTCGTCGGCATGGCGGGCCAAGGATCGACCAAACCCGTCACCGCCACCTGGTTCACCATCACCGAGAAGCTCAGGTGGGTGGGCGGCGACTGGAAGATCGAGTCGTCGAGTCAGGCAGAAGGGCCGACACCCGTCAACGGGGACAACCGGGCCTCGACTGCGGACGAAATCGCCGGTGCGGTTGAGGGATATGGAGGCTTCACCTATGCCCGATAACCGCCGGTCCCGCGGCTTCTCGATCGCCGGGCTCTTGGGTGGCCTGTCGGCGGGGACGGTTGCTCTGGCATCTCGTGCCTACGCTGCCCCCACACCGACTCCATCGCCCAGCACCAGCGACAACCCCTGCGACCTCATCGTCGGGCTCGCCAAGGACTATTGCGAGGACGGCGAAGCCGGCGCCGGCGCGCGCAGCACCCCCTCCACCACCCCCGACGCCCTGGACCCCCTCACCTCCCTCGCCCGCGGCTGTGCCGACGCCGCCGCCTACCTCGTCGGCAAGCTCAGCGAGGCCGTGGAGAGCACGGCGACCGTCGACTTCACCAACCCCACCTTCCGCACCCAGTACGCCGTCGTCTTCGCGGCGTCCACCATCCTGACCCTGGTCCTCTGGCTCTTCGCCGTGGCCAAGCGCGCCATAAGAGGCGTGCCCTTCACCACCGCGATCTCCGAGGCCATCGGGTTCCTCTGGCTCACCGTCCTCGCCTCCGCCTTCACCCCGCTCATCCTGTACGTGGTCGTCTCGGCCACCGACGGCGTCACCGAGGTCATCTCCGCCGCGACAGGCGGGCAGACCGACGTCTTCTTCGGGTCCTTCGCCGAGGCCCTGAAGAAGGGCACGGACATCGGCGGCGGGCCGATCATGCTGATCGTCGTCTCGCTCGTGTCGATCCTCGCCGCCGGCATCCTGTGGCTGGAGCTCGTGATCCGGGCCGCCCTGCTGTACGTGGGCGCCCTGCTGGGTGTCGTCGTGTACTCCGGGCTCGTCGACAAGAACATGTGGGGCCACGTCCGCCGCTGGGCGGGCATCATGATCGCCGTGATCATGGTGAAGCCCGTCATCGTCATCGTGCTCGGGCTGGCCGGCGCGCTCTCCGCGGACGACGGGCCCAACGCCTTCTCGGCCGTCGTGTCCGGCCTGGCGATCATCCTGCTGGCCATCTTCGCGTCCGCCATGATCTACCGCTTCGTCCCCGGCTTCGGTGACGAGATCCAGGGCGCCCGCACCAACCGCAAGCAGGCCACCGACGGCTCCCAGGCCGCAGCGATGATCAGCTCGCCCGCCGCTCTCGTCTCCCAGGGCATCAAGACCCACAGCGGCCGCAGCGGTGGCGGTGACGGCGGTGGCGGAGGCGCCCGGCCCTCCAACCCGGTCAGCGGCGGTGTCGCCGCCCACAGCTCCCGGAACACGGGCGGCGGCTCCGCGCCCTCGCCCCGCAGCGGGGCCGGGCCCACCGCCGGCACCCCCCACGGCAGCCGCTCCCCACGAGGCGGTTCAGGCAGCACAGGTAACACGAGCACAGGAGGGGGAGGGCGTTGACGACCCAGTCCCACACGATCGCGCCCCGCCGTACGTATCTCATCGGCCGTGCCCGGCCGAACGCGATCGTCGGCAAGAACCGGGAGACGGGCGAGATCGCCCTGATCATCGCCGGAGCGTTCCTCGGCATGATGAGCGGGCTCCTCGTCCCGGTCCTCTCCCTGCGGATCGTGGCGCTCGTGGGCTTCCCCATGCTGGCCCTGGCCGTCGTGTACGTCCCCTACAAGGGCCGCACCTTCTACAAGTGGTTCGAGATCAACCGCAGCTTCAAGCGCACCCTGCGCCGCGGCACCGCCTACCGGTCCTCCGCCATGGAGGCGGGCGTAAGCGCCGACGGGCGCGAGGTGGAGATCGGACCGCCGCCCGGCATCGGCCGGATCAGCTGGCTCGCCGCACCGTTCGGCCCTGACGAGATCGCCGTGCTGCTGCACGCGGACCGGCGTACGGTCACCGCCGCCATCGAGATCGAGGGCCCCGGAGTCGGCCTTCGCGACAGCGAGGACCAGGAGGCCCTGGTCGACCGTTTCGGCACCCTGCTCAAGCACGTGGCGAACGGCGACGGCTTCGTGACGCGCCTGCAGATGCTGGCCCGCACGCTCCCCGCCGACCCCGACGCTCACGCCAAGGACGTCGCCCAGCGCGGTGACAGGACCGCGCCAGGCTGGCTCCAGGAGTCGTACGACCAGCTCCAGTCGATGGTCTCCACCTCCAGCGAGCAGCACCGCGCCTACCTCGTCGCCTGCATGCACTACAGCCGCGACCTGGCCGCCGAGGCCAACGCCATGGCCCGTGCCATCCGCCCCCAGGGCGGCCGCAGGATCGACCGCGACGCGGGTCTCGCCGTCGTCATGGCACGCGAACTGACCGACATCTGCGCCCGGCTCGCCGAGGCCGACATCCGGGTCCGCCAGCCCCTCGGCCAGAGCCGGCTGGCCTCCCTCGTCCACTCGATGTACGACCCGGACCACCCCATCGACCACATCCAGGCGATGACGAAGCGCAACGCCTGGCCGGCCGAACTGGACGCGGTCGAGCCGACGTTCCTGCAGGCCAAGACACGCGAGTCGACGACGCGTGCCCCCTGGTGCCACTCCACGGCCTGGGTGAAGGAATGGCCGATGACCCCCGTAGGGGTCAACTTCCTGGCCCCCCTCCTCGTCCACACGCCCGACGTCATCCGCACGGTCGCGGTCTGCATGGACCTCGAACCCACCGAAGTGGCCATCGAGCGGATGCTGACGGAGAAGACCAACGACGACGCCGAGGCGAGCCGTCAGGCCAAGATGAACCGCACAGTCGACCCCCGCGACATCGCCGCCCACGGCAGGCTCGACCAGCGGGGTGAAGATCTGGCGAGCGGAGCGGCCGGGGTGAACCTGGTGGGGTACATCACCGTGTCGTCCCGGTCCCCCGAGGCACTCGCCCGCGACAAGCGGACGATCCGGGCCTCCGCCGGCAAGTCGTATCTGAAGCTGGAGTGGTGCGACCGTGAGCACCACCGCGCCTTCGTGAACACCTTGCCGTTCGCCACCGGCATCCGACGCTAACGAGAGGGCAGTCACGCCATGCGAGATCCGCTGTCCGCGTTGTCGGACGCCTTCACCGCCTTCCTCTTCGGGAACGTCGAGACGACCCGCCTTCCCGTGCGTACGTCGACGGGCCAGGCACAGGCCGTCTACCTGCCGACCGCCGCACCCGGCCTCGGGGACTCCGGCGTGATCATCGGGCGTGAGGTGTACTCGGGCAAGGGCTACATCTACGACCCTTTCCAGCTGTACGGGCAGCAGCTCCCCGCCCCGCACTGGCTGGTGCTCGGCGAGTCCGGCAACGGCAAGTCGGCCCTGGAGAAGACGTACGTGCTCCGCCAGCTCCGCTTCCGCGACCGCCAGGTCGTCGTCCTGGACGCCCAGGGCGAGGACGGCGTCGGCGAGTGGAACCTCATCGCCCAGGAACTGGGCATCACGCCCATCCGGCTCGACCCGACCGCCGCGCTGAACGACGGGATCCGGCTCAACCCCCTCGACCCGTCGATCACCACGACCGGGCAGCTCGCACTGCTCCGCACGATCATCGAGGTCGCCATGGGCCATGGCCTCGACGAGCGGTCCGGCTTCGCGCTCAAGGTCGCCCACGCGTACGTCGGCGCGACCATCACCGAACGCCAGCCGGTCCTGATGGACATCGTGGAGCAACTGCGCCACCCGAAACCCGAGTCCGCCGAAGCGATGAACGTGGACATAGACGACGTACGGGCCTGGGGCCTGGACGTCGCCCTCGTCCTGGACCGGCTCGTCGACGGTGACCTGCGCGGAATGTTCGACGGCCCGACGACGATCGGCATCGACCTCGACGCACCGCTGATCGTCTTCGACCTCTCGCACATCGACCGGAACTCCATCGCGATGCCGATCCTCATGGCGATCGTCGGCGTGTGGCTCGAACACACCTGGATCAGGCCCGACCGGAAGAAGCGCATCTTCCTGGTCGAGGAGGCCTGGCACATCATCAACTCGCCCTTCGTCGCCCAGCTCTTCCAGCGGCTGCTGAAGTTCGGGCGACGCCTCGGGCTGTCCTTCGTGGCGGTCGTCCACCACCTCAGCGACGTCGTCGACGGAGCCGCGGCAAAGGAAGCGGCGGCCATTCTGAAGATGGCCTCCACCCGCACGATCTACGCCCAGAAGGCGGACGAGGCCAGAGCGACCGGCAAGGTCATCGGCCTGCCCAGGTGGGCTGTCGAGATCATCCCGACGCTGACCCCGGGCATCGCCGTATGGGACGTCAACGGCAACGTACAGGTCGTCAAGCACCTGATCACGGAAGCGGAACGCCCCCTGGTGTTCACCGACCGGGCGATGACCGAAGGCTCCGCGATGGACCTGCTCCCCGAGGACGTACGCGCCGCGGAGCTGGAGGCGGAGCAGCGCGCGGCACGGATCGAGAACCAGCAACGGCTGAACGAGTCGTCCGAGTCAACGGTGGCATGACATGGCACGCCAGGCACCATCAGGCCCGGGACGCGGCGGCGAGGGCCAGGGCGGCATCCCGGACGGCCTGCTGATCGGCCTCCTCGGCTGTCTCTTCGGGCTCATGGTGCTGGCCTGGACGGCCACGGGCCTGGCCGGGCTGTTCGCCCATGGAGGGTGGCCGGACGGTGTCACGTTCATGCGGACTCCCCTGGCCCTGCGCGCCCTGGCCGTCGAGCCGGCGGACCTGCCGGGCGCCTGGCCGGACACCCCGCCGGGCGAGCTCTCCGGATACGGGTTGTTCTGGGGCCTGTTCATCGGCGAAGTGATGGTGTTGCTGGTCCTGGCGGTGTTCGCGGTCGGGGTGGTGGCGCGCTGGCGGCTGGTCCGGAAGCAGCAGAGCGCGGCCCCGGCACCGTACGAGCCCGAAGGGGAACCCGTACGCACCCACCAGGCGGCCCAGGAACCTGCGCGGCGGACGACGCCCGCCGAAGCACCCCCGGCCCCTGCCGTGACCGCCACCGCTCCGGCGCCCGTCGAGACGGCTCCGGCGCCCGCAGCCGTCGCCCCTCCCACGCAGGAGCCCTCACCAGCTCCGGCACCCCTCACCCCCCACACGCAGGAGACCTCACCCGCCGGAGCCCTCGCCGCCTACGCGCAGGAGACCTCCCCACCGGTCCCCGCACCACGCACCCCTCAAGTCCTCTACGGCGCTTCCGCCACCCGGCGCCCCACCGTCGTCCAGGCCATCAGGGACGCCGCCGGCTCCGCGCTCGTCGTGACCTCGGACCCCACCGTCTGGGCCGAGACGAAGGACGCCCGCAGCAAGCTGGGCCCGGTCCTCGTCTACGACCCCGGCCACCTCTGCGACACCCCGGCCCGCCTCCACTGGTCGCCCACCGCCGGCTGCGAGGACCCCGCCACGGCGGCCTCCCGGGCCGCCGCACTCCTCACCCCGGTCCGCCCGACGGCCAGGGTCGACGCGGCCGTCGCCGACACCGCCCAGACACTGCTCCAGTGCTGGCTGCACGCCGCTGCCGTGGACGGCCGCCCGTTCCGCCAGGTCCACCGCTGGGCCTCCGGCTCCGGCGGCCACGAACCGGTACGGCTGCTCCGTACCCACCCCAAGGCGGCCTCCGGGCTCGCAGGGCTCCTGGAATCCGCCCTCACCGCCCACCCCGAACGCCGGGAAATGGCCCAGGAACTGGCCGTACGGGCCTTCGCCGCCCTTTCCTCGGTCCACATCCGTGAGGCGTGCACGCCCAACCGATCCGATGCGCTCGTGCTGGATTCTTTTGCACGCGAAGGGGGAACGCTCTATGTGGTCGGTGAACCCATCGAGGATCCCCGCCACCACCCCGGTGCGATGCCCCTGCTCACCGCACTCGCCTCGCACGTGGTCGAGCACGGCCGCCGCATGGCCGCACGGTCAACCGACGGTCGGCTCGACCCACCAATGACGCTCGTCCTCGACGACGTCGCGGCCGTGGCTCCGCTTCCCCAGCTTCCGGAGCTGCTCTCGGCCGGCCGGGACCAGGGACTGCCCGCACTGGTCCTGCTCCGTTCCGAGGAACAGGCCCGCGCCCGCTGGCGGGAACGCCTTCCGGCACCCGGACCGGGCTGATCCCCTACCGCTTCCGACGGCGGATCTCGAACTCCAGCTCCAGGGCCGTGGGATCACCCTCCATGGGCAGCGTCCGCCCGGTCGGTGCGAAGCCGATCCGGCGGTAGGAGGCTTCGGCCCGCGCGTTGGCCTCGTGGACGTACAGACGCACCCGCTCCAGCGGCGGCCCGGACAACGACCAGGACCACTCGATCGCTTCGAGGAACAGCGCGTCCACCAGCCCGCGCCCCCGGTGCCCCGGCCGGACGAACACCCCCACCAGGTGGGCCTGGTCGACCTCGGCCGCCTCCCCGAAACCAGGCTCACCCGCCGGCCGCTCGACGAGTACCGACACGGTCCCCGCCCACAGCCCGTCGGGCGCCTCGGCGATGAACTGACGGCTGTGCTCCCCCACGGCAGCGCCCGCCGTCCGCTCCTGCCAGAACACGTCGGGCTTGGACAGCGCCTGCTCGTACGTCTCCAGGAACGCGATCGGGGCAGCCGGATCCCGCAGAGCCGCCAGCCGGAGCTCCTTGGCCCGCTGCCACTCCTCGGCCCGCACCGCACGCACCACGTATTCCATCCGCCGATCGTGCCCTTCCGCCCTCACCACGGCAAACGAGATACGCCGGCCGGTCATCACAGACGGCCGTGCGGCCACCGGGGCGCGCCGTACGAGAGCGGGGCGCCCCTGCGCGGTGACGACAGCGGCGCGCTCAGCCCGCTATCGGCGTCGTACCCAGGTACTACCGCAGGCCTCACCTCAAGCCCCCGGTCGGACGACCGCCCCGCGCGCCCTCCGTAGCGTCGACGACATGATCAGGGCATACGAACTCACCAAGCGGTACGGGGACACGACCGTCGTCCACGGCCTCGACTTCACCGTGCGGCCTGGCACCGTCACCGGTTTCCTCGGGCCCAACGGAGCCGGGAAGTCGACCACCATGCGCATGCTGCTCGGACTGGACGCCCCCACCCGCGGCCGGTCCACCATCGGCGGCCGCGCCTACACCACCCACCCCGCGCCGCTCACCGAGGTCGGGGCCCTCCTGGAAGCCCGCTCGGTCCATCCGGGGCGCACCGCCTTCAACCACCTCATGGCACTCGCCCACACCCACGGCATCCCCCGCAGCCGCGTCGAACACGTCCCGGACCTGGCCGGCCTCACCGGAGCCGCACACAAGAGGATCAAGGGCTTCTCGCTCGGGATGGGGCAGCGTCTCGGCATCGCGGCCGCGCTCCTCGGTGACCCGGCGACCCTCATCCTCGACGAACCGGTCAACGGGCTCGACCCCGAAGGCGTCCTCTGGATCCGCAACCTGCTCACGTCCCTCGCCGCGGAGGGCCGGACCGTCCTCGTCTCCTCCCACCTCATGAGCGAGATGGCCCTCACCGCCGACCATCTCGTCGTCATCGGCCGCGGCCGGCTCCTCGCCGACACCACCGTCGGCGACCTCATCCGCACCGCGGGCGGCGCCTCGGTCAGGGTCGTCACCCCGCAGGCCGACGCCCTGCGCACCCTGCTGGCCGGACCCGGTGTACGGATCACCACCGGCACCGCCGACGAACTGACCGTCCACGGAACCGACTCCGTGCACATCGGCCGTACCGCCGCCGCCCACGCCATCCCGCTTCACGAACTCACCCCGCAGACCGTCTCCCTGGAACAGGCCTTCATGGACCTCACCCAGGAATCCGTCGAATACCGGACGGCCGCACCCCTGACCGGAGCCCTCGTATGACCACCGCGACCGCGCCCTCCCCGTACCGCGTCACCCCTCGTCGTGTCGTGCGCTCCGAGTGGCACAAGCTGTGGTCCCTGCGCTCGACCTGGGTCACCCTCCTGTCCGCGGGCGCCGTCATCCTCGGTGTCGGACTCCTCATGGGCGCCACCTACACCTCGGGCGGCGGCGACGCCGACATCGACACCGTCGTCCTCGTCCTCTTCGGCACCCAGCTCGGCCAGATGTGCCTCGCGGTCCTCGGCATCCTCGTCACAGCCGGCGAGTACTCCTCCGGGATGATCCGGGCATCGCTCACCGTCGTACCGCACCGGCTCCCCGTCCTGTGGGCGAAGGCCGCGGTGTTCACCGTCGTCGCCTACTCCTCGATGTTCGCCACCGCCCTGATCACGTTCCTCGCCGCGCAACTGTTCCTGCACGACACCGACAAGGCCGCCGCTCTCACGGACCCGGGCGTCCTCGGAGCGATCGCGGGCAGCGCGGCCGCCGTCACCCTGCTCAGCCTGATCGCCCTCGGCCTCGGCGCCACCCTGCGCTCCGTGCCCGGCAGCACAGGGGCGTACATCGGCGGTGTCCTGATCCTGCCCGAGGTCCTCGGAATGCTTCCGTACGATGCCGTGGACAGCGCGCTGAAGTACTTCCCGACTCAGGCCGCCGGGGTACTCGGTTCGGCCACACCTCTCCCGGACGCCGCTACCGCCGGTCCGGCGCTGCTGGCCCTGTGCCTGTGGGCCGGCGCTGCCCTGGGCGCCGGCGCGGTGCTCCTGCGCCGCAGGGACGCGTAACGGGACGATGCGGTACGACGGAGAGGGCGGAGCGGTGCGGACGGACCGAGGACGGACAGGGTGAGTGACGAGAAGGCCCCGCCCCCGCCCCCAGGGCACCTGACCACCGGCACCGCCCCGCTGACCCTGTACATCCAGCACCTCCTGCAACGGCTCAGGGCCTTCGACCGCCGCCGCCCGATGATGTGGGACCTCTCGGTCACCGGCTTCTGGGTCGTCGTCGCGGTGCTCGACTACAGCACCGGAGGTTGGCGCAGCGTCGCCCGGAACGTGGATGCGCCGGAGCCACTGGTCCTGCTGATGAGCCTGTGCTTCTCCGTCCCCCTGTTGTGGCGCCGCCGCCGCCCGATGGCCGTGCTCGTCCTGATGGCACCGGCCTCCCTGCTCAACATCTGGACGGGCGCCGTCGTCCAGGCCGCCCTGCTCCAGCTGATCCCCGCCTACACGATCGCCCTGCGGCTGCCCCTCAAGAACCTGGCCGGGGCAGGGCTGCTGATGTGCCTGCCCGCCGCCGCCGGAGCGATCGCGATCCGCGGCACCGCGGACCGGCAACTCGTCTCCTACCTGTGGGCGTTCGCCTTCGTCACCCTGCTCGCGATCGCGGTAAGCACCCGCCGGGAGTACACCGAGGCCCTCGTCGAGCGCGCCCACCGGCTCGAACGCGAACGCGACCAACAGGCCCGACTCGCGGCAGCAGGAGAACGCGCCCGTATCGCGCGGGAGATGCACGACATCATCGGCCACAACCTGTCCGTCATCACCGGCCTGGCCGACGGCGGAGCGTACGCCGCGGCCAAGAACCCGGAACGGGCCGGCCAGGCGCTCGAAGCCATCGGCACCACGAGCCGCCAGGCCCTCGCGGAACTACGCCGCGTGCTCGGCGTCCTGAGCGAACCGGCCCCGGCCGCCGACCTCACACCCCAACCGTCACTCGCGGACCTGGGCACCCTGCTGACCGGCGTACGGGAGGCGGGGCTGCCCGTCGGGCTGACCGTCCACGGCAGTCCCCCGCCCGTCCCCGCCTCGCCCGGCCAGCAGCTCGCCGTGTACCGCGTGGTCCAGGAATCCCTCACCAACACCCTCAAGCACGCGGGGCCCCGGGCCACGGCCGAGGTCACCCTCACCTACACGCCCACCGGACTGGACGTACGGGCCACGGATTCGGGTGGTGCCCCGCAGCCCCCGCGGAACGAGAGCCCCTCCCACGGGCGGGGCATCAGCGGAATGCGTGAACGAGCCTCGCTCTACAACGGCACACTCGAATCAGGCCGGCTCCCCACCGGCGGCTGGCAGACACGACTTCGCCTTCCCTTGGAGGACACACACCCGTGACGACGGTACTCATCGCCGACGACCAGGCAATGCAGCGCTTCGGTTTCCGCATGCTGCTGGAGAGCCAGGACGACATGACAGTCGTCGGTGAAGCAGCGAACGGCACGGAGGCGGTGAACATGGTCGCCCGCCACCACCCGGACGTCGCCCTCATGGACATCCGGATGCCAGGCCTCGACGGCATCGAGGCGACGCGCCGCATCATCACGTCCGGGGCCCGGACGAGGGTCCTCATCGTGACGACGTTCGACCTGGACGAGTACGCCTATGACGGCCTGCGGGCCGGGGCGAGCGGGTTCCTGGTCAAGGACGCGATGCCGGAAGAGCTCCTCTCCGGCATCCGGGCCGTCGCGAGCGGTGACGCAGTCGTCGCCCCGAGCCTGACCCGCCGGCTCCTGGACGCCTACGTGCACCATCTGCCGCCCGCACCCGGCGCCGGCACCGCCTCGGCAGACCCGCGCATCGCCTCACTGACGGAGCGGGAGCGGGAGATCCTCACGGTCATCGGACAGGGGTGGACCAACACCGAGATCGCCACACGCCTCCACCTCGCCGAATCGACGGTGAAGACGCACGTCACGCGCATCCTCGCCAAGACGGGCTCCCGCGACCGCGTCCAGGCCGTCATCCTGGCGTACGACACCCGGCTGGTGAACCTGCGCTGACCCCGCGGGCCTGGGACCCCCGGCACGGCTCACCGGTCCCACCGGTCTCGTCGGCCGGGCTCGCGCGTGATTCGGGCAGCAGAACGCAGAAAAGCCCCGTGCCACAAGGGCACGGGGCTTTCCCGGAATAATTGTTCGGCGGCGTCCTACTCTCCCACAGGGTCCCCCCTGCAGTACCAT
>NZ_JNXG01000001.1 GCF_000717025.1 Streptomyces atroolivaceus | reverse complement strand
AGACTCTTTCGTGTCCGATTCCCGGCCGAAGCGGGTTCCTGCTCATTCGCTTTCCAGTTCTTCGCTTTCGCGTTTCCCTTTCCGGCGAGTCCGACTCTATCAGATCCTTTCGGGCCTGATTCCCGGTCAGCGGGATTCGTCTTCCCGGCCGTTGGGCCGTTCCGACGCTCAAACTCTAGCGGATTCTTCCGGCGACTCATAATCGAGCCTGCGAATTGAATTACGGCATGCCGAAATTCTCCCCGCTGGGAGATCGTGCTGAGTTTGGTTGCCGCATTCGCGGCGGGATCGGCTGCCGCGAGGCCGTACCGGCTCCGTGACAACTCGAAGAACCTTACGGACACGGGGAAGCCGTGTCAACTCCGCCTCTGACCCTCAGTCCAGGTCGGTGAGGCGGCCGCCGGCGTCCGGCTGTTCGTGTTCCACCCGGCGCAGGAGCCGGATCAGGATCTCGCCCAGCACTCCGCGCTCGTCGCCCGAGAGGTCCTGCAGAAGGTCCTCCTCGAAGGTGGTCGCCATCCGCATCGCCTCGAGCCACTTCGTACGCCCCTCGTCGGTCAGCTCGACGATGACGCGCACCCGGTTGTTCTCGTCCCGGTCCCTGGTGACCAGGCCCTCGCCCGCCATGCGGTCGATGCGGTGGGTCATGGCCGCGGGAGTCAGCCCGAGACGCTTGGCGAGCTCGCCCGGCCCCAGCCGGTACGGGGCTCCGGACAGGACCAGGGTCTTGAGGACCTCCCACTCGGCGTTGCTGATGTCGAGGGCGGCGACCTGTCTGCCGTAGGCGACGTTCATCCGGCGGTTCAGCCGGCCGAGCGCGGAGACGATCTGCTCGACCTGGGGGTCGAGGTCCCGGAACTCGCGCTGATACGCCGCGATCTGCTCGTCGAGGCTCGGCTCCTGGAGCTCGGGCTGCTCGGTGGTGTCAGACATGGCGGGCAGTATCGCACGCTCCTCATCGCCTTCTAAGTCCTTCAAGGTGAAGAGTTCAGCATCTAACTTTAGTGTTAAAGTCTACGGGTCTGTGTGTTTGAAAGTCTTCACATCTAGAGGTAGGTGAGTGTGACCAGGGAGATGGGTGCAGCGCTGCGGCGGATCCAGCTGGGAAGCGCGCTGAGCGCGTTCGGCCTCGGATTCACCGTCCCGTATCTGTACGTCTACGTGGCGCAGGTGCGGGATCTCGGCGCCGGCACGGCGGGTGTCGTGCTGGCTGCCTTCGCCATGGCCGCATTGGCCGTGCTGCCCTTCACCGGCAGGACCATCGACCGGCGCGGTCCCTTGCCCGTGCTGATCGTCGCCGCCGTTGCGGCCGCTGTGGGCGCCTGCGCCCTGGGAGTGTCGAACGGCGTGACGTCCGTCGTGCTGTCCGCCGCCGTCCTGGGTGCGGGCACCGCCGTGATGCAGCCGGCACTGGCGACGATGCTGGTCTGGTGCTCGAGCACCGCGACCCGTACCCGTGCCTTCGCCATGCAGTTCTTCCTGCAGAACCTGGGGCTCGGCCTCGGCGGCCTGGTCGGCGGACAGCTGGTGGACGTCGGGCGGCCGTCGAGCTTCACCCTGCTGTTCCTCATCGAGGCGGCGATGTTCGTGGTACTCGGCGTGGTCGCCGCCACGGTGCGCATGCCGCGAGGTCCCTCCCTCACGGAGAAGGTTCCTGCTGACGGTACGGCGCCCAAGGCCGGGCTGCGGGTACTGCTCTCCCACAGGGCCATGGTCCAGCTGTGCGTGCTGGGCTTCGTGATCTTCTTCGCCTGCTACGGACAGTTCGAGTCCGGCCTCGCCGCCTACGGCACCGAAGCCGCCGGTATCGAGCCGTCCACCCTGGGCATCGCACTCGCGGCCAACACGGCGGTCATCGTCGCCGCGCAGTTCGTCGTGCTCCGCCTCGTGGAGCGGCGGCGGCGCAGCCGGGTCATCGCATGGGTCGGTCTGATCTGGGCCTTCGCCTGGATCGTGGCGGGGTACGCGGGTCTCGGGCACGGCAGCCAGACCATGGCGACTGCCGCGATGATCTCGACGTACGCGCTGTTCGGTCTGGGGGAGGCGATGCTGTCGCCGACGGTGGCACCGCTCGTCGCCGATCTGGCCCCGGAAGCCATGGTCGGTCAGTACAACTCGGCGTTCGCCCTGGTGAAGCAGTTGGCCCTGGCCGTCGGTCCTGCTGTGGGCGGGCCCATGGGGGCTGCGCTGCACGGGCCGTACATCGTGACCTTCGTGCTGTTCTCGCTGGGGATCACCGTGCTGGCGCTCAAGCTGGGCCGTCAGCTCACTCCCGTACAGGACAAGCCGTCGCTGTCGGCTGTCCCTTCCCGGGTGGTCGCCGTGTCCCTGCCGGAGAGCGCGCCGGTCACCGCCACCGGCGCCGTGCGCTGAGGCCGGGGCGGCGAAACGCCCCGGTCAGCCGGGCAGCGAGAACTCGCACCAGACCGCCTTTCCGCCGCCCGGGGTACGCCGGCTGCCCCAGGACGAGGCGATGGTCGCGACGATGGAGATGCCACGTCCCGCCTCGTCTGCGGGTTCGGCACGGCGGCGGCGCGGCAGGTGGTCGTCCCCGTCCGTCACCTCGATGATCAGGCGGCGGTCGGTCCGGCGCAGACCGAGGCGCATGGGTGGGGTGCCGTGCTGGAGGGAGTTCGCCACGAGCTCGCTCGCGGCGAGCACCCCCAGGTCGCAGAGCTCCACGGGGAAGCGCCAGGACGCCAGGACACCCGTGGCGAAGGCGCGGGCCCTGGGAGCCGCCTCGATACCGCCGAGAAGGTCGAGCGACGCGTTGTGGAAGAGCTCCGCGCTCGGTCCCGTCCGAGCGGGGTGCTGCACCACGAGGACCGCCACGTCGTCGTCGTGCTCCGCGGTGACGCCCAGGGCACGGATGAGCCGGTCGCAGACCACCTGGGGCGATCCCTTGGCACCGGCCAGGGCGCGCTCCAGGGAGGCCACGCCCTCGTCGATGTCCTCGCTGCGGCGTTCCACCAGGCCGTCCGTGTAGAGGACGGCGGTGGAGCCGGGCGGCAGGGGGATCGTCCCCGAGGTGTGGACCCAGCCGCCCGTGCCGAGGGGCGGCCCGGTGGGGTCCTCGGCCCGGTGGACCGTGCCGTCCTCGTCGCACACGAGGATCGGGAGGTGCCCGGCGGAGGCGTAGACGAGGTGGCCCTCGTTGGGGTCGTGGACCGCGTAGGCGCAGGTCGCGATCTGGCTGGCGTCGATCTCGGCGGCGAGGACGTCGAGGAGCTGGAGCACCTCGTGCGGCGGCAGGTCGAGGCGGGCGTAGGCGCGTACGGCGGTACGCAGCTGGCCCATGACGGCCGCGGCCCGCACGCCACGCCCCATGACGTCTCCGATGACGAGCGCGGTCCGGCCGGCGCCCAGGGTGATGACGTCGTACCAGTCCCCGCCGACCGCCGCGTCCGTGCCCCCCGGCTGGTAGGTGGCGGCGATGCGCAGGTCGTCCGGCTGTTCGAGGTCCTGCGGGAGCAGGGAACGCTGCAGGGTGACGGCTGTTTCACGGTGGCGGCGTTCGCTGGCGCGGAGCCGCTCCGCCGCCTCGGCGTGGTCGGTCACATCGGTGGCGTAGACGAGGACGCCCGGTTCCCCGTCCCCGCCGTCCGGGTCACCGGTGGCCACGGGGGTGCAGGTCACCGTGTACGAGCTGCCGGCCCGGACCTTGCGCGACTTGACCGTGCGGGGGGTGCCGCTGCGCAGCACCTGGTCCATGAGGGGCAGCAGGCTGAGCTCGTCGAGCTCGGGCATGGCTTCGGCCGCGGGCACGCCGCAGGGACGCGGGCCGAAGGCCGACGTGTAGGCGGCGTTGACGTAGGTGATGCGGTGCTCGGGACCGTGGAGCAGCGCGACGGGGGCGGGGAGCCGGCCGAGGAGTTCGCGGGCCGACAGGGCTTCCAGCGAGGGCCCCGGCGCAGGGGAGGGTTCCGAGGTGTCGTCCGGCGGGGTGGCCGCGGTCGTCGGCCGTAGGGACTCGGCGCGGGCGGCGGGTACGGAACTGTGGTCGTCCCGCGCGGCGGCTCGGCGCTGCGTTCCGGGAAGGCGGGCGCTCCAGCGCGTGAAGTTCACGGAATTTCTGGCCTCGTGTGTCGGTCTGGTCCGCTCGGGCGAGCTGCTTGTTGTGCGGGTGCTGTGGCCGGTCCCCTGCTCATGCCGGGCAGGGGCGTCGGGGCCGGGCTTCCGGTGACGCGCAGCCGGGCCTCTTCGTGCTGGTGGTAGACGCTGCCGGTCACTGTAGGTGACTGCCCGCCGGGTAACTCTGTGCAGGTGCGAGCCCACCTATGGTCACACGTCCAGTGTGACCGACCGTACTGACAGTTGCCGTACGGCAGTGGGTCCAACCGCTGAATCCGGGCCGTCCCAGGGGCGTGTCAAGGCGCCGTGAACTGCGGATCAGCCGGACGTCTCCGGTGGCCTGCCGTCCTTCGGCGGGGTGTCGTCCGGGGGTCCCGGGTGTGCGTGTCCGCGCGCGGCGAGGGCGAACTCGGCTCGCGGATGCTCGAGCGATCCCAGGGAGACGATCTCCCGTTTGAAGAGTCCGGCCAGGGTCCACTCGGCAAGGACACGCGCCTTCCGGTTGAACGTGGGTACGCGGCTGAGGTGGTAGACCCGGTGCATCAGCCAGGCCGGATATCCCTTGAGCTTGCGCCCGTAGACATGGGCGACGCCCTTGTGCAGGCCGAGTGAGGCGACGGAGCCGGCGTAGGAGTGCCGGTAGTCCTCGGCCGGCCGGCCCGCGAGGGTGGCCACGATGTTGTCCGCGAGGACCTTCGCCTGGCGCACGGCGTGCTGTGCGTTCGGTGCGGTCTCGGTGCCCGGCTCGGACGAGGTGAGATCCGGGACCGCCGCCGCGTCACCGGCTGCCCAGGCGTGCTCGGTACCGTCGACGGAGAGCGTGGCGGTGCAGCGGATCCGGCCGCGCTCGGTGAGGGGAAGGTCGGTGGCGGCGAGGATCGGCGCGGGTTTGACTCCCGCGGTCCACACCAGGGTGCGGGTCGGGAAGCGCGAGCCGTCGCTCAGCACGGCGACCCGGCCCTCGCAGGTGTCCAGGCGGGTGTCGAGCCGTACGTCGATGTTGCGGCCCCGCAGTTCCCTGACGGCGTACTTGCCCATGGCCTCGCCGACCTCGGGCAGGATCCGCCCGGTCGCCTCCACCAGGATCCACCTCAGGTCCGAGGGCTTGATGTTGTGGTAGTACCGCGAGGTGTACCGGGCCATGTCCTCCAGCTCCGCGAGCGCCTCGACGCCCGCGTATCCGCCGCCGACGAAGACGAAGGTGAGGGCCGCGTCGCGGATGGCGGGGTCCCTGGTCGCGGACGCGATGTCCATCTGTTCGATGACGTGGTTGCGGAGGCCGATGGCTTCCTCGACGGTCTTGAAGCCGATGCCGAAGTCTGCGAGGCCCGGGACCGGCAGGGTGCGCGACACGGATCCGGGCGCGAGGACGATCTCGTCGTAGGGGATTTCCAGGGCCCCGGTCCCGTCGTCGCCGGCGGCGAGCGTCGTCACGGTCACGCTGCGCTTGGCGTGGTCGACGCGCTCCGCCTCACCGATGACGATGGTGCAGTCCTTCAGGACCCTGCGCAGCGGAACGACGACATGACGCGGCGAGATCGAACCGGCGGCGGCTTCGGGCAGGAACGGCTGATACGTCATGTAGGGCTCGGGCGTGACCACCACGATCTCGGCCTCGCCGCTCTTCAGTCTCTGCCGCAGCTTCCGCTGGAGACGCAGCGCGGTGTACATCCCGACGTAGCCTCCGCCGACGACGAGAATGCGCACACTTGGCCGGGTGCCGGGGGACGCCCCCCGGGAATCTGGTGCCATCACCATCCCATGACGCACCGGAGTCCGGTGTTTGTCCACAGGCCCGGCAAATTGTGTGACCGGAGCACTTGGATCACCCCGCGGCCCACGGCGCCCTCGTGTTCCCGGAGCTGTGCAGGTCAGATGCGCCAGGAGGGCGGGCTTGCGGGGGGCGAATCAGGGTCCAACCGGTCCTTGCTCCGATCGGGGGGCGCTCCGTGCGGAACTACCCCCTTCTGAATTGACCCGGGCTCAACTATGTTCGTACCCCGTCGGGGTGTCGGATTCGGACGAAGGTCCGCACGCCGGCTGACACGGCGGGGAAGTCTCCGGGGGGAGACGTCATAACCGGGGGAAGTCATGCACATTCAGGATTTGCACGGGCCGAGCGCTGTCACCTCTTCTGCCGACGAGCACGGGCGGCTGGGCTCCATGGGGGCGGTCGGAATGGTCGCGGCAGCCGGCGCGACGGGCAGCACGGCCCGCTCGGCGCCGCTCCGCGTGGACGCACAGCGCAATCTCGAACACGTCCTGCGCGCGGCGCGTGAGGTGTTCGGGGAGTTGGGATACGGCGCGCCGATGGAGGACGTGGCACGTCGTGCACGGGTCGGGGTCGGTACGGTCTACCGGCGTTTCCCGAGCAAGGACGTGCTGGTGCGCCGAATAGCCGAGGAGGAGACCGCGCGGCTGACCGATCAGGCGCGCTCGGCTCTCGGCCAGGAGGACGAGCCGTGGTCGGCGCTCTCCCGTTTCCTGCGGACGTCGGTGGCCTCGGGCGCGGGCCGGCTGCTGCCGCCGCAGGTACTGCGCGTCGGGGCGCAGGAGCAGGACGCCACGGCGCTGCCCGGCGCGGCCGACGGCGAGACGCGCGTCCCGCATCAGCGGCAGGGTGCGGACCAGCCCGGCCCCGTTGTGGCCGGCCGGCGCCCGGCCGACGGCGAGGTGCCCGACGACGGCCCGGGGGCGGCCGAGCTGCTCGAGGTCGTGGGCAGGCTGGTGGACCGGGCCCGTGAGTCGGGGGAGCTGCGCGGCGACGTGACGGTGGCCGATGTGCTGCTGGTGATCGCCACGGCGGCGCCGGCTCTGCCGGACCCCGCTCATCAGGCCGCCGCCTCTGCCCGGCTGTTGGACATCCTGCTGGAGGGTCTGCGCTCCCGTCCGGTGTAGGCGTCGTGGTGCGGGTGCGCCGCGCCGGCACCGTCGCGGATGCCGTCGGCACAGCGCGGAGCACGGCCACCGGCGGCGCAGCGCGGAGCACGGCCACCGGCGGCCCGGCGCGGGCGGGACGCACGCTCGCCCCCCGGCTCCCGGGCGGCCCGCCGACGCGGGAGCGTGCCGGTCCCTGTCGGACCGGGCCCGCTCGATGTCCGAAGGCCGCAGGGGGCGTTGTTCCTTCCCCGTGCGCGCGATGTCACGCCCCTAGGGCAGGGGAAGACACCCCGGACGAGTGGTTGCCCCTGCTCGGAGTCCGTCGCGGCGGGGCTCTGTGGCACTCTGGCCCCGTATTCGGGTCCGAGGGTGCATACGGGGGCTTCCGCGATGAGCGGTGACGCACAGCAGGAAGAACCGGCCGACGGTATCGCCGCGGGGACGGGTGGCAGGGGCACGGAAGCCGCGGCCGCCCGCCCGTCGGCCGCCGGGGGGCCGAGCCCTGCGCCGGGCCGGCTGTCGCGGCCGGGCCGTTCCGGGCCCGGGCAGCCGAACGGCTCCGCCGAGGGCGGTCCGGAGCAGGCGCGGCAGGACGACCCTGCCGAGGCCGGAACCGTCCTGCCCGGTCCGTGGCCGCCGGCGGCCGACCCCGGCCAGGCGCGGCCGGAGCCCGGCGGGGGCACCGGCGCCGCGTACGCGGTCCCGCTGCAGCGCGAAGGACGGGCGGGGTCCGCCGATCTCGGGCCCTCCGACGCACAGTTGGTCCTGGGGATGCGCGCGGGCGACGACCAGGCGTACGAGGAGCTGTTCCGGCGCCACTCCGGAGCGGTACGCCGCTATGCCCGTACGTGCTGCCGTGACGCGCACACCGCCGACGACCTGACGGCCGAGGTGTTCGCCCGGACGCTGCAGGCGGTGCGGGGCGGGAAGGGGCCGGAGGAAGCCGTCCGGGCCTACCTCATGACGGCTGTCCGGCATGTCGCCGCCGCGTGGACCAGGAGCGCGAAGCGCGAGCATCTGGTCGACGACTTCGCCGTGTTCGCCGCGCAGGCCACTCGTTCCGCCGAGCTGTCGGAGGCCGACACCCTCGATCTCGGCGCGGATGTGCTGGCCATGCACGAGGCGGACCGGTCGATGGCGATGCAGGCGTTCCGCAGCCTGCCGGAGCGCTGGCAGGCCGTGTTGTGGCACACCACCGTGGAGGAGGAGTCACCGAGCGAGGTGGCCCCGCTCTTCGGCCTGACGGCCAATGCCACGGCGGTCCTGGCCGTCCGGGCCCGTGAGGGGCTCAAGCAGGCCTATCTGCAGGCCCACGTGAGCCAGTCACTGACGACCGGCGGCGACTGCGCGCAGTATGCCGACCGGCTCGGCGCCCATGCCCGGGGCGGCCTGCGGACCCGGGCGGAACGCGGGCTGCGCAGGCATCTCGGCGAATGCGCGAAGTGCCGGATCGCAGCCGGGGAGCTGGACCATGTGAACGCCGGTATCCCGGCCCTGCTTCCGGTCGCCGTCATCGGCTGGTTCGCAGCCGGTTACTCCGTCAAGGCGGCAGGCATCGTGGCCGGTGGCGCGGCGGGTGCCGCCGGAGCCGGAGCCGCCGCGGCGGCCACGGGAGGCGCGTCCTCCGGGGGAGGCACGGCGGGCGGCGCCGCGGCGTCGGAAGGGCTCGGCGCTCCGCTGAAGGCCGGGATCGCCGCGGCGGTGGCCGTGGCTGCCGCGGCCGGCCTCGTCTGGGCCCTGGCAGGTGACGACCGGCCGGTGCCGGAGCCGAAGCCGGTGGCCAGACCGCCGGCCGCGGCACCCGCCGCCCCCGCGCCGCCGGAGCCGACGCCCAGCCCTCAGCCGCCGCCTCCGCCCGTCTCCCCCGCGCCCGAGGCACCGCCCGCCCCGGACCCGGTACCGCCGCCGAGTCCCCCACCGACGCCGGCACCTACGCCGACACCGACGGCTGCCGAGCCCGCACCCGAGCCCATCGCGCCCGAGCCCACCCCGCCGACGCCCACCCCGCCGCCGGCCCCGAAGGCGCCACCGCCACCAGCGCCGGATGTGTACCAGGTGAACCAGCTGGCCTACTCCCTCACCGGAGACCACACCGGCCCCGAGATCCTCCTCGGGCGGAGCAGTGGTGTGTTCTGGCAGCGCCACGGACTGTCGATCGCCTCCACGACGTACGCCCACGGCGTGACCGCCCCCTCCCGCTCGTCGGTCACCGTCCAGCTCAACCGGACGTGCACCCGCTACGACGCGATGGCCGGGGTCGACGACCTGACCATGGGGCTCGGCGCCGTGCGTTTCTCCGTCCACGACGGTGACGGGGCGAGGCTGTGGCAGTCCCCCGTGCTGCGGGGCGGTGAACCGGCCGTACCCGTGAGCGTCGGCATCGGAGGCCTGCGGACGATCCGGCTCGTCGTGGAACCGTCGGGACCGCTCGGCGGGGTAGCGCTGGCCGACTGGGCGCAATCGCGCATCAGCTGCCGCTGAGCTCACGGGCGGTCCGGGTCAGAAGCCCGAGGACCTCATCCGGTGTCAGGCCGCGCCCCAGGGCGCTCTCCTCCTCGTACCGCCCGGGGTCCAGTTCCGTGCGCAGCCGCTCCACCGCCGCGGCCACCTCTGTCTCCTCCACCGCGGAGCGTGGGCCGTTCGCCCTCCACGTCCCGGATGCCGCGAGGACCCGGGCCGAGGTCGCGGCGAGGTCGAGTTCCAGCAGGACGACCGCGGCGGACTCAGCCAGATGGGCGGTGAAGTTGTCGGCGCATCCGGACGTCACGGCCAGACGCAGCGCCTCGACCACCCCGCGCAGCCCCTCGGCGGGTCCGCCGGACGGTTCGAAGACGCTGATGCGCGCCGAGACCCCCAGGACCGCTGCCGTGAACTGCGGGGGCCGGGTCCCGTAGGGCCGGTCGCCGAGCGCCCCGTCGGCGTGGCGGCGCGCCTGCGGGATGTCGCCCGCCGTCAGTGCGATCGAAGCCCGCAGGAAGTCCACATAGGCGCGGGCGTCCAGCACGTACCGGCGCTCCGTCTCGGCCTCCGCCTCGTCCAGGCCCTTCCTCGCCGCGTCCAGGTCTCCGGCCCGGTAGGAGAGTTCGGCGAGGCGGGCGAGCAGGAAGGGCGCCTCCGCGTGGGCGCCCACCTCTCGGGCCAGCTCCAGCGCCTCCTGATAGGCGGCGCGCGCCTCCTCGTACCTCCCGCGCGTCATTCCCGCCTCGGCGGCGGCGCTCGCCACCTGTGCACGCAGGTAGCGGTCGCCGACACGACGGCTCAGGGCGCGCAGTTCGGCGATGTCCTCGTCGATGCCGTCCATGCCCTGAGGGGTGTCCACCAGCATGTGGGTGCGGGCCATCAGCGTGACCCCGTACTCCCAGTCGCCGCCGTTCGCCCGGGTATGGGCCACGGCCGCGTCGAAGACGGCGTGCCCGTCGGGCGTGTACTCCCGGCGCATGTACGAGGTCATCGGCCAGAGCAGTCCGGGGAACCGGGCGGATTCCGGGCCGCACGCGCCGAAGGCCTCGCTCACCCGTCCTACCAGGGCCTGGAATTCCTCGTCCTCGTGCAGGTTCTCGGTCGGACAGCTCTCCGCGGCGAGGAAGAAGCGCAGCATGTGCACGCGCATCCGGGGCCAGTAGCGTGGGTCGTCCGGGTCCTGCGGTTCATCGCCGAGGGCGACGGTGCGGTCGGCCCAGGCCATGCCCTCGGCGCGGAAGTTGCGCAGCCACCAGAACCATCCCATGGCGAGCACCAGGCGCAGCGCCTCCTGCTCGGAGCGCCGGGTGAGGGCCGTGCGGTGCAGGGCGGCACGGATGTTGTCGAGATCCGTTTCCAAGCGCCGGATCCACGGCAGTTGCCGGCCGGAGCGCAGCTGTGGATCGGCCTCCTCGGCCAGAGCGGTGAAGTAGGCGGTGTGGGCCTCGGAAGCGGCCGCCCGGATGCCGGGGGTCTCGGCGGCGCGCTCGGAGGCGTATTCGTGGATGGTCTCCAGAAGGCGGTAGCGCATCTCCGTACCGTCCGGGGCGGTGGCGACCACGAGTGACTTGTCGACCAGGGCGCCGAGCAGGTCTGCGGCGTCCGGTCCGGTCACCGCTTCGGCGGCGTCCAGATCCCAGCCGCCCGCGAAGACGGACACCTGCCGCAGCACGGTCCGCTCGTCCTGGGACAGCAGGTCCCAGGACCAGTCCACCACCGCCCGGAGTGTCTGCTGGCGGGGAAGTGCGGTGCGGCTGCCGCTGGTGAGCAGCCGGAAGCGGTCGTCGAGCCGGTCGGCGATCTGTCGGGGGGTGAGCAGGCGGAGCCGGGCGGCGGCCAGCTCGATGGCGAGCGGAAGCCCGTCGAGTCTGCTGCAGATCTCGGCGACGGCCCGCGAGACGTCGGCCGGTTCCGCCTGCGCCTCCGGTTCCGCCTGCGCCTCGAAGTCCGGCCGCACGGCGCGGGCGCGCTCGGCGAACAGACGGTGGGCGGGGTCCGGCGGCAGGGGACCGAGGGGGCGGACGGCCTCACCCGGTACGCCGAGGGGCTCCCGGCTGGTGGCGAGGATCCGCAGCCGCGGGCATCGCGTGAGGAGGTTCTCCGCGAGGGCCGCCGCCGCGTCGATGACGTGCTCGCAGTTGTCGAGCACCAGGAGGAACGGGGCGTGGCGTGCCCGGTGGGCGAGGTGCTCGACCAGCAGGTCGGTGGGGTCCGCCGGTGGGGACTGCCCGTCGCGCCCGCCCTGCAGGAGGGCTGTCGCACGCAGGCCGAGGGCGGAGAGCACGGCTCCGGGTACGGCGGACGGGTCGTCGAGCGGGGCGAGTTCGGCGATCCACGCCCCCTGGCCCGCTGCGGACTCCTCGGCCAGCCTGGTCTTTCCGGAGCCTCCGGGGCCCGTGAGGGTGACGAGGCGGGAGCGGGACAGGTCGGAGCGGATGAGGCGGAGTTCGGGTTCGCGGCCTACGAAGGAGGTCAGCCGGGGGCGGATGTTGCCGTCGGCCGGACGGGGGCGGATGTTGCCGTCGTCCGGACGGGGGCCGCCGGAGAGCGGTGCGGGGTGCTCACCGGTGTCCAGGAGCTCCCGGTGGAGCGCGGTGAGCTCCGGGCCCGGATCCGTGCCCAGACCGCCGGCGAGGGCCCGGCGAACGTCTTCGTACGCGACGAGCGCGTCGGCCTGCCGGCCCTCGGCCCGCAGCCCACGGATCAGTTGGGCGTGCAGCGGCTCGTGGTACGGGTGGGCGGCGGTGAGTTCTCTGAGTTCGGGTACGAGCCCGGCCGTGGCCCCGCGCCGGAGGTCTGCCTCGATGCGCTGCCGGTGCGCGGTGAGCCGGTGGGCCTCGGCCTGGAGCGCGCTTCCCTCCCCCGGGAGATCCGCGAGCGCGGGGCCGCGCCACAGCGCGAGGGCCGTGCGAAGGGTGCGGGCGGCGGCCTCGGGACCGCCGGAGTCGAGCTCGGCGGCACCTCGCCGGGCGAGCCGCTCGAAGACGTACAGGTCGACGTCGTCGGGGCCCGCGTCGAGCCGGTAACCGCCCGGGGTTCCGATGACCGCTTCCCGGCCCAGCGCCCGTCGCAGCCGGCCGACGAGGGCCTGGAGGGCGGCGGGGGCGTCCTGCGGGGGGTCGTCGCCCCATACGTCGCCGATGAGCGCGGCGACGGTGCCGGGGCGGCCCGCGCGCAGGGCGAGGGCGGCGAGCAGGGTGCGCAGCCGCGCGCCGCCGACGTGCAGCACGCCGCCGTGCTCGTCTCGCGCCTCGGTGACGCCCAGGATCAGGTACCGCACGGGGCCATTGTGTCCCGGCGCCCGTCCGCCCCTTCAAGCGTGCGGTCGGCCCCGCACCCGCCGGCGCGGCCGGCCCCGCCCCTGCGGTGTGCGGCGGGCCGCCACGCCTGCGGTGTGCAGCGGGCCGCCACGCCTGCGGTGTGCAGCGGCCGCTACGCCTGCAGGGTCCGGCGGGCCGGGACGACGCCCCCCGCGACCGCCCGTTGCCGTGGGGCCGCCGTGCCGGTCCAGCAGGTGCCCCGGCGGGTGACCAGACGCCGGAGCCAGAGTTCCGTGGACGCCAGCTCGGCCAGCCCGTCCAGGGGGAGGGGTTCGCCCTCGGAGGCCGCGCGCAGCGCCTTGCGTACGACGCGTGCCTCGATCAGACCCGCGTCGGCGAGCAGCGGGGCGTCGAAGAGGGCGATCAGGTCCGGAAGCGCGGCCCGCAGGCCGATGCGTCCGGCCGCGGTCGACGTGGCCTGTGACGGGGCGCCCCAGCCGGGCGGCAGGTCGTGGATGCCGGCGCCCGCGAGGACCCGGCGCAGGATCGCGGCCCGGGCGCCCGGCTGGACCCGCAGCGACTCCGGGAGGGCACGGGCGGCCCGTACGACCTGGTTGTCGAGGTAGGGGGCGTGCAGCCGCTGGCTGCGGATCTCCGCGGCCTGCTCCAGGATCCGCTGGTCGGCCGCGTGCCTGGCCAGTGCTGCCCGTGCCCTGGCCTCCCCCGGGCGCTGGACCGACGCGGGTCGGATCGCCGCCTCCTGGAGGCGAACCGATACTTCCGCGAGCGCCTCCCCGGTGAGCCAGCGGGCGGCCGGCCCGGGCCGGGACCAGGTGAGGGAGGCGAGGGAGGCGTCGGCGGGGGTGTCGAGGCCGGGGGCGTCCCGGTTCGCCTCGGGCAGCAGGGACGCCGCGGTCTCGAGCCCGGTGCGGTACGACGTACGGGCCAGCCTGCGGGCGGCCCGGTAGACGGCGAGGGGGACGAAGAGGGAGTGCGTGGAGGGCCCTTCGGCCCTGGCGAGCGCGGCGACGGGCCGCAGGAGGTGGCGTCTGCGCCGGTCCATGAGGAGGTCGGCCAGCCGTGCGGGGTGGGCGTCGAGGACCTGCCGGGCGCCGTGGCCGACGAAGTGGTCGGCGCTGCCCGCGGCCAGTCGGCGGCGGTGCCGTTCGCCGACGACGAGCGAGGGGGACGGCTCGTCGGTGAGCGGGCCGCTCTCCAGCGACGCGTACGGCAGGGCCTCCTCGCCCGCCGCCACGACCACATGGTGCAGGCGGGGGTTGGCCGCGATGACCCGGGCGCGCTCCAGCTCGTCCTCGTTGCCCTGGGCGGAGAGGTCGTTGAAGGTGACGGCGAGGAGCCGTTCGCCCGCCCCCGTGCCGTGGCCCAGCACTGTGCCCGGCAGCCCGGGCAGTCCTGCGGCCAGCAGGGCGAGCGTGGCGGAGGCGCTGCCTCCGGAGAGGTCGGCGCCGATGCCGGGGACGGGCGCCCCGCGGGCCGCGCGGCGCTCGGCGGGTCCCATGCCGGGAACGGGGCCGGGGTCGGCCGGGAGCGTCTCCGGGGCGTGCCGGGGGGCCGTGAGCCGTGCGCGTACGGCTTCGACGAGCGCGTCCCGTACTCCTTCGACGGCGCTCACCGGATCGGTCTGGGCGGCCGCCACCGCGAGTGAGGCCACCGCCTCGTACCCGGTGATCTCGCGTGAGCCCTCCCGGAGGATCAGCGCGTGGCCGGGCGGGATCCGCTTCACCCCCGCGTACGGTGTGCCGTCGCCCAGAGCCTCCGGGGTCTCGGGGCAGGCCAGCAGCGCGGCCAGGTGGCCGATGTCCAGCTGTGCCTCGATGAGGTCGGCGAGCGGGAGGGCGGCGGTGGCGTACGCGGTGCCGTTGGCCCAGGGGGTGTGGAAGACGGGGCGGGCTCCGGCGAGGTCTCCGGCGACGGTGATGCGGCGGCCGATCTGCACGACGGCCGTGTAACTGCCGGACCAGGCGGTGAGATGGCGCAGCGCCCCGCCGCGGGCTGCCAGCAGACCGACGCGGAGCTGCTCGTCGGTGGCCCCGCAGCAGCCGAGGACGGCGAGGCGGGTGGTGGGCGCCCCCTCGGGGGTAGCGACCGTGATGATGCGGATCTCGTCAGGGCGCCAGTCGCCCACGGCCCAGAGCGGGTCCGGGTCCCCCCACAGGAGTTGGGAACCCACCGGCTGGACGGTGTGCCCGTCCCCGTGGTGGCCGACAGCGCCCACGGTGCCGAAGCTCGCGGCGATACTGCTCCACCCCACCAACCAACGCATCGCCGCCTCCACAGGCTGTGGACGAACCGGCGCACCAGGACACGGGAACGCCGTCGCGGGACATGCTGCCACGACAACGGCGCCCTGGAGGGGGTACGGGCGGCGCACACCGGATGCGCATGCGCCCCTGGCAAAGGCCTGGCCACCGCACCACGGATTCCCCGGCAACGGAAGCGGCCCTTCCGGGAGTTGCGACGGCCGGCACCTAACGAGGCCAGGCCTCGGCCCGGCTGCCGAACAGGCGTAATCCAGCCATAGTCGGGCGGCTTCGCAACGCTCGGTCCGACCGGCGCTATTCGGCCATTTTCCGATCGCGACGGAACCGCGCGTTTCGCTCCCGCCGGCCCGCCGAGGGTGCGGAACACACGGCCTCGCCGGGTCACGGACAGCACTCGCGCGGGCCCGCGACAGCACCCCGGGACGGCCCGTGGAGGCGCGGTGACGTGTGGGCCCGGCGCATCCCCCCGGTGCGCCGGCCCACACGTCGGCCTTTCGGCACCCCGCCCGTGCGGCGCACAGTCCGGGAGGTGTTCGTCACCTCCCGGACCGGTTCGCCGCCCGCGGGGATTGGGGCGGCGGTCTCCCCCAGCCCGCCGAGTCCAGTTCGGCGGGCCGACCCACGCAGGACTCATCGAAGCGCTTGCGCACCGGCCGGGCCAGAGCGCACGGCCGGGCGCACGGCCACACGTCAGGAGCACGGCACCCACGCCCCGCACCGCACGGACAACATTCCCGCCATACGGAGGTCTGCCCCTTAACGGTGGGGATGCGGCGAACTACGCTGGGTTTACCGATGTTCTCAGCAGGGCGGCATATTCCACGGGGCTCGGCCAAATGCGTGTGCGGCCGGAGTGCCCGGGACCGTACCTGGGGAGAACACGGTACGAATGCCGCGCGCCTGACGGTGACGCGGCGGCCGTCTGTGTGTCGAGGGGTGGCGCATGTCCAGGGAGCAACGCGGGCCGAACGAGAAGCTCGGCACGGTTCTCGCCCTCGCGGGAATCAGCAACGCCGGGCTCGCCCGGCGGGTCAACGACCTCGGAGCGCAGCGCGGTCTGACACTTCGTTACGACAAGACGTCGGTGGCCCGGTGGGTCGCCAAGGGCATGGTGCCGCAGGGCGCGGCGCCCCATCTCATCGCGGCGGCGATAGGGGCCAAACTCGGCCGTCCTGTCCCGCTGCACGAGATCGGGCTCGCCGACGCCGATCCGGCCCCCGAGGTCGGTCTGGCCTTCCCCCGCGACGTGGGCGAGGCGGTGCGGTCGGCGACGGATCTGTACCGGCTGGATCTGGCGGGCCGCCGGGGCGGCGGTGGGATCTGGCAGTCCCTGGCCGGTTCCTTCGCGGTGAGCGCCTATGCGACCCCCGCGTCCCGCTGGCTCATAACCCCCGCCGATCCGTCGGTGGCGCGGGACCCGACCGCCGCCCAGGCCGCGATCCTCGGCCCGGAGGGCGCACCCGGGGCGCGGGGCGGGGTGCCGGTCCAGCCGGGCCCGGACACCGCACCCGACGTGTCGCTGCTGCGCGTCGGCCACAGTGACGTCACCAAGCTGCGCGAGGCCGCCCAGGACGCGCGCCGGTGGGACTCCAAGTACGGCGGAGGCGACTGGCGCTCCTCCATGGTCCCGGAGTGCTTACGGGTCGACGCGGCACCGCTTCTGCTGGGCTCGTACAGCGACGAGGTGGGCAGGGCGCTCTTCGGGGCCTCCGCCGAGCTGACCCGGCTGGCCGGGTGGATGGCCTTCGACACCGGCCAGCAGGAAGCGGCCCAGCGCTACTACATCCAGGCGCTGCGCCTGGCCCGCGCCGCCGCCGACGTGCCGCTGGGCGGTTACGTGCTGGCGTCGATGTCCCTGCAGGCGACCTACCGGGGCTTCGCCGACGAGGGCGTGGACCTCGCGCAGGCGGCGGTCGAACGCAATCGCGGCCTCGCCACCGCGCGGACCATGAGCTTCTTCCGGCTCGTGGAGGCGCGGGCCCATGCCAAGGCCGGCGACGCACCGGCCGCGGGGGCCGCACTCCGTGCCGCCGAGAGCTGGCTGGAGCGCTCCCGGGCCGGCGACTCCGACCCGGCGTGGCTCGGGTTCTACTCGTACGACCGGTTCGCCGCGGACGCCGCGGAGTGCTACCGCGATCTGAAGGCTCCCCGCCAGGTGCGGCGCTTCACGGAGCAGGCGCTGTCGAAACCGACCGACGAGTTCGTCCGCTCCCACGGGCTGCGGCTCGTCGTCTCCGCGGTCGCCGAGCTGGAATCGGGCAATCTCGACGCGGCCTGCGCGGCGGGGACGCGGGCGGTGGAGGTGGCGGGACGCATCTCCTCGGCGCGCACCACCGAGTACGTGCGCGACCTGCTGCACCGCCTGGAGCCGTACGGGGACGAGCCCCGCGTGGCCGAGCTACGGGAACGGGCCCGTCCGCTTCTCGTGGCCCCGGCGTAGGGACCACCGGTACGCCCTGGTTGCTCCGCATTCGGGAGCGGACCTTCCCGCCACGCACACGCCGTCCCTGGTTTGAGCCCGTTGTCAGTGGGTCAGTGCACTATCGGGGTGGGAGGTGGCGTGATGATGACGCACGCGGCGTACGACTGCGATGTGCTGGTGATCGGTGGCGGAATCGTCGGTCTGTCGACCGCGTACGCGATCACGCGCACCGCACCGGGCACCCGGGTCACGGTGCTGGAGAAGGAGTGGGGCCCGGCCCGGCACCAGACGGGGCGCAACAGCGGGGTGATCCACAGCGGCATCTACTACCCGCCGGGCTCGCTCAAGGCGCGCTACGCGGTGCGCGGCGCCGCCGAGCTGGTGGACTTCTGCGCGGAACACGGCATCGCCCACGCGGTGACGGGCAAGCTGATCGTCGCGACCAGCAGGGGCGAGCTGCCCCGGCTGCACGCCCTGGTCCAGCGCGGCCGTGCGCACGGCCTGCCGGTGCGGGAGTTCGGCCCCGCCCAGATCGCGGAGTACGAACCAGAGGTGCGCGGGGTCGCGGCGATCCGGGTCGGGACGACGGGGGTGTGCGACTTCACCGCGGTGGCCGTCAGGTTCGCCGCCGAGGTCAGCGCCTCGGGCGGGCAGATCCGCTACGGCGCGGAGGTCGTCGCCGTCGACCGGCGCCCGTGGGGCGTCGCGGTGCGCACGTCGGACGGCCAGGTGGTCAGGGCCCGGGTGCTCGTCAACTGCGCCGGACTGCACAGCGACCGGGTGGCACGGCTCGCCGGTGACGACCCGGGGGCACGCATCGTGCCGTTCCGCGGGGAGTACTACGAGCTGGCCAGGCCGGAGCTGGTGCGCGGGCTCGTCTATCCGGTGCCGGACCCGGCCTTCCCCTTCCTCGGGGTGCATCTGACCCGGGGTGTCGACGGCACGGTCCACGTCGGGCCCAACGCCGTACCGGCACTGGCCCGCGAGGGATACGGCCCGACGGTCGTCCACCCTCGTGAGCTGGCCGCCACCCTGGCCTGGCCAGGCTCCTGGCGGATCGCCCGGCGGCACTGGCGGTACGGGGCGGGCGAGGTGCACCGGTCGCTGTCGAAGAGCGCGTTCACCCGGGCCGTCCAGCGGCTGCTTCCGGAGGTGACGGAGGCCGATCTGCGGCCCTCCCCCGCGGGGGTCAGGGCCCAGGCGGTCCTGCGGGACGGCACACTCGTGGACGACTTCCTGATCCGGGACGCCCCGCACACCGTGCACGTGCTGAACGCCCCCTCTCCCGCGGCCACCGCGTCCCTGCCCATCGGGAGGGAGGTGGCGCGACGGGCCCTGCAGCGAGCTCGCGCGACGGGGTGGACGCCTCCCGCCGTAGAATCGGGTCATTGTGTCTGAGCCTGTGAACCCCACCCCAGAGACGCCCGGCCCCGCCCCGGAAGAGCCCGGCCACGCCCCGGAGGCCGCGCCCGCGACCGCGCCGGAAGCAGCGCCCGCGACCGCCCCCCGCGCGGAGACGGACGCCGACGCCGACGCGGCAGCACGACGCGCCGCCTCCTTCGAGCGCCAGCGCAGGCTCCGTCAGGAACCCCGCTTCCCCGGCGGACCTGCGGCCGACCCGGCGGGCTCGCACCACGAGCGCCGGATCCGCAGCTTCCAGCCCCGCCGCAGCCGGGTGACCGCCGGCCAGGAGGACGCCCTTCAGCGGCTGTGGCCCAAGTGGGGCCTGGACATCGACGGCCGCGGCGTGATCGATCTCCCCACCCTGTTCGACGGCCTCCCGGTTGTCCTGGAGATCGGCTTCGGTATGGGCGAGGCCACGGCCCAGATGGCGGCCGACGACCCGGACACCGGGATTCTGGCCGTCGATGTGCACACCCCCGGCCAGGGCAATCTGCTGGGCCTCGCGGACCGGGCGGGGCTGTCCAACGTCCGCGTCGCCAACGGCGACGCGATCATCCTGCTCCGCGAGATGCTGGCGCCGGCCGCTCTGGACGGGCTCCGGGTGTACTTCCCCGACCCGTGGCCCAAGAAGCGCCACCACAAGCGGCGTCTGATCCAGACGGAGTTCCTCGACCTGGTGGCGCAGCGGCTGAAGCCGGGCGCGGTCGTCCACTGCGCGACGGACTGGGAGCCGTACGCGGAGCAGATGCTGGAAGTCCTGACGGCGCACCCCCTGTTCGAGAACACCCAGGCGGACGGCGGCTACGCGCCCCGGCCCGCCTTCCGTCCTCTGACGCGCTTCGAGGGCCAGGGGCTGGACAAGGGCCACTGCGTGCACGACGTGCTGTTCACCCGTCGCTGATCGGCCAACGCCCGGCGCCCCGCACCCCGCGGCGTGGCCAGGTGTCGGTCCCCCTCGTTAGGGTCGTCGGGTGTCCCAGGGGTCCGTGCAGCACCAGCAGCCGGCCGTCCCGGTTCTCGAGGAGCAGCAGCTCGACGAGTACCTGGGCGCCGTCCCGGAGCGAGGCCAGTGGCGTTACCGGCCCCGCCGCGTCGGCATGGTCTGGCGCAGCAAGGCGTTCCGCGCCGGTGCGCTGATCACGGTGCTCGCGCTGTGCGGTCTGGTGATCCTGGCCCTCGTGCGCGAACAGACCGGCACCGAGGGCTTCCTGGTGGGCCTGGGGCTGGCCGTGCTTCCGGTGCCCCTGCTGATGGCGGCGTTCCGCTGGCTCGACCGGGTCGAGCCGGGCCCGTGGCGGAATCTGCTGTTCGCCTTCTCCTGGGGTGCGTGTGCCGCCGCACTCGTGGCGATCATCGCCAACACCTTCGCCACCCGGTGGATAGCGACGGCCACCGCGGATCCGTCGAGCGCCGACACCCTCGGGGCCACGGTCGTCGCCCCGGTCGTCGAGGAGATCGCGAAGGCCGTCGCGGTCCTGCTGATCTTCCTCTTCCGCAGACGGCAGTTCGGCGGGATCGTCGACGGCATCGTGGTCGCGGGCTTCACGGCGACCGGCTTCGCCTTCACCGAGAACATCCTCTACCTGGGCAACGCCTTCGGGGAGGACCAGCAGCTCGGGACCACGGGCTTCGCCTCGGTGACCGCGGGGACGTTCTTCGTACGCGTGGTGATGTCGCCGTTCGCGCACCCCCTGTTCACGGTGCTGTCCGGCATCGGCTTCGGCCTCGCGGCACTCGGCGGGGCGCGCCACCGGGTGCGCCGGATCGTCCTGCCACTGCTCGGACTCGTCCTCGCCATGGGCATGCACGCCCTGTGGAACGGCTCGTCGTCCTTCGGGCCGTACGGCTTCTACCTCGTGTACGGCGTGTTCATGGTGCCGTCCTTCGGCCTGGTGACCTGGCTGGCCATCTGGTCGCGCCAGAGGGAGCTGCGCACGCTATCCACCGAGCTGCCGGTGTACGCGGCGGCCGGCTGGCTGACCCCCGCCGAGCCGCTCGCGCTGGCCTCGATGCGGGCGCGGGGGATGGCGCGGGACATGGCCAGGCACTGGAACAGCCACCCCGACCGCGCACGCGGAAGGGCCGCGGCCCGCGCCGTCGCGGAGTACGAGTCCTTCGCGACCTCCCTGGCCATGCTCCGCCGGAGGGCCCGGCACGACGGCGCCGGCCCCGACTTCGCCCTCCGCGAGCAGGAGTTGCTGCACCACCTCTGGCACCGCCGGGACATCGCGGGCCCGGCCCTCACCTACGCGGCACACGCGACGGGCCGGCTCCGCGCCCACCGGCCTGCGCCGCCCCCGTTCCCGCGCCAGTTCCCCCACGGCGGCCCGCCTCCGCAGCAGCTCCCCGCACCGCACCGGCATTACGGCGGTCACAACCCGTACATGGACGACGGCGGGCGCCGCACACCGCCCGCCTAGACGCTTCAGGCAGAGGCTTCGGTGAGCTCCGCCAGGTCCTGCCCGGTCAGCCGCAGGCCGGCCACAGCCACGAGTGCGGGCAGCTGCTCGACCGTACGCGCGGAGGCGATCGGCGCGGCCACGGTCGGCCGGGACGCGAGCCACGCGAGTGCGACCGTGGCGATCTCGGCGTCGTGCTCCTGGGCGATCCTGTCGAGCGCCGCGAGCACCTTGCGTCCGCGCTCGGTCTCCAGGTGCTTGCCCGCGCCCTCGGCCCGCGCGCTCTCGACCGAGGCACCCGCACGGTACTTACCCGTGAGGAAGCCCGAGGCGAGGGCGAAGTACGGGACGGCGGCGAGCCCCGCACGGGCGGCCGTGTCCTGGAGCGCACCCTCATAGGTGTCGCGCGAGACGAGGTTGTAGTGCGGCTGCAGTGCGACGTAGCGGGCCAGGCCCTCACGCTCGGAGAAGTCGAGGGAGGCCTGGAGCCGCTCGGGGCTGATGTTTGAGGCGGCGATCTCCCGCACCGTGCCGGCCTTCACCAGCTGGTCGAGAGCGGTGATGATCTCCTCGACGGGGACGCTCTCGTCGTCGAAGTGCGTGTAGTAGAGGTCGATGTGGTCGGTGCCGAGCCGGCGGAGCGACGCCTCGGCCGCCTCCTTGACGGTGGTGGGCGAGAGTCCCTTGTACGCGGGGTGGGCGCCGACCTTGGTGGCGATGACGACATCGTCGCGGCGGGAGCGGGACGCCAGCCACTTGCCGATGAGGGTCTCCGACTCACCGCCCTCGTTGCCCGGGGCCCAGGCGGAGTACGAGTCGGCGGTGTCGATGAAGTTGCCGCCGGCCGCCACGTAGCCGTCGAGGACGGCGAAGGTCCGGTCCTCGTCGGCCGTCCAGCCGAAGACGTTGCCGCCGAGAGCGAGGGGAAAGACCTGAAGGCTCGAGGAACCGAGCGGGCGCAGAGATGTCATACCTGGGGACAACCGGTCGGCTGAGGCAACTATTCCGGTCCACGGAGCCGACCGCCCTCAGGAGCGCGCCGGGACGGACCGGCGGCCCTGACGTCGGGGGGTCGTGCGTCAGGGCCGCCGGGGTACTGGTGCGCCGGATGCCGGCACCGGCCGATTCCGCGAAGGTCCGCCCGGCCATCCGGGCGTACGGCGGGACCTCGCGGAAAGGGCTGGGGTCCTCCGCGCCGATCGCACGGAAGCCCCGGGGGCTCAGATCGTGAGGCCCTTGCCGCGCAGCCAGCTCATCGGGTCGATGCCCGTGCCGTCCGGGGTGTGGATCTCCAGGTGCAGGTGAGCGCCCGTCACGTTGCCGGTCGCGCCGACGCGGCCGATGGTCTGGCCGGTGGTGACCCTCTGACCGGCGGTCACGTCCATCGAGGACTGGTGGCAGTACCAGACCTCGGTGCCGTCATCGAGCTCCAGGACCGTGCGGTAGCCGTACGAACCGGAGTAGCCGGCCGACTTCACCGTGCCGCTGTGCACGGCCTTGACCGGAGTGCCGGTCGGGGCCGCGAAGTCCAGCCCGGTGTGGTGACCGGAGGACCACATCGAACCGGCCTGGCCGAAGGCCGAACTGATGTAGTACGACGAGGTCGGGACCGCGTAGCTGGCGGCGAGCTTGGCGAGGCGCTCGGCTTCCGCCTTCTTCTTCGCCGCCTCTTCCGCTGCCTTCTTCTCGGCGGCGGCCTCGGCCTCTGCCTTGCTCTGCTGCTTCGCCGCCTGAGCCGCGGCGGCCTCGACCGCTGCCTGCTCCTGCGCCGCCTTGGCCTCGGCCTCGGCTCCGGCCTGCTGCTGCTCGGCCTGCTGGAGGATGCGGGCGCGCAGCGCCTCGCCGGCGTCGGTGCTGCCCTGCTCGGCCTCGGCTGCGGTGATGCCCGCGGTGGTGAGCGGGGAGGAGGCGGCGACCGTCTCGTGGTCCGAATCCGCGTCGCCGGACATGAACGCGCCCACGCCGGGAAGGGACTTGGCATCGGGAAGACTGTCCGCGATGGAGTCGGGAAGGGAGATGGAGACCGGCGGCTTGCTCTGCGCGGTGGCCATGCCACCCGCACCGACGGCCGCGATGACGCCGACGCCGAGGACGGTGGAGCTACGGGCGAGACCGCGCTGCTTGGCTACGCGGTGCCGGCCGCGTACGGGGCGGATGGACTCCTCGGTGGGGTTCCATTCCTCCCACGTCCTGTCCTCATCACCGAAGCTGCCGGTCCTGAAGGATGACGGTGCCTCGGGGGCAGGCTGATTGGACGCCACGTGGGCGCACTCCTTTCCTTCCTTCTCGCCTACCGGGTTAGCTGACGGGTTCGGAGCAGGAAGGTCTCCTACGGACCCCTTCGTCTCGCGCGAGACACAGGTGTCCGATTCACCCCATGTAGGTGGTTCCCCGGTTCCCTTGCGGAATTCGGCGCTGCGCACGGTGCCGCCTCTTGCGACGACAGGTACAACCGCGCTGCGTTATCGAACGTTAATAGACGACCGGGTCCGATTCCAAGCTGTTCCCACAGATCGTTCATCACTCTGGCCTGGACTTTCAGGGTTCAAACGGGCGCAAACGGGCGAGTTGAGCACCCCTCATTCAGCCAGCAGTTTCTGACGTTGTGTCAAATGTTATGCGGAGCGGGGTCCTTCGACTACCTACCGTCGCGACCGGTCATTCACTGTCCCGCCGCACGATCTTCACCGTCGTCCGCCGCTCCTGCTGCCCTCGCGCCGGCCGTCCGACCGCGAGCAGCGCCAGGTCGTCCGTCGACCGGCCGCCGGTGTGCAGCCGTACGTCATCGGTGAGCGCGGACAGCAGTTCGTCGGGCCCCGGGAAGAGCCGGCCGCGCAGCCGGGCCGCCGGGTCGTAGAAGACACCCTTCGCGTCCCGTGCCTCGGACAGGCCGTCGGTGAACGCCAGGAACATCGCCCCGGCCGGCAGCGTCCACTCGTCGGACCGGTCCGGCCACGCGCCCAGCCCCATCCCGAGCGGCAGGGCAGGCGCGGTCGGCGCCAGCACGTCCAGAGCGCCGTCCGCGTGCAGCACGAGCGGCTCGGGGTGACCGCGGTTGACGACCCGCAGCGTGTCCGAGCCGGCCGGGATCTCCGCGAGGACGGCGGTCACGAACCCCTCCATGGAATCGAGCCCGCCCCGCCGCGAGCCCTCACGGGCCAGGGCCCGCTCCAGCCGCTGGACCACGCCCTCCAGGGACAGCTCCTGCTCGGCGGCCTCCCGGAAGGCCCCGATCACGACGGCCACGGCCGCCACCGCGTCCAGACCCTTGCCCCGTACGTCCCCGACGACCAGACGCACCCCGTACGGCGTGTCCGCGACGGCGAACAGGTCGCCGCCGACGAACTCGTCCGCCTGGGCCGCCTCGTACCGCGCCGCGACCAGCAGCCCGCCGATCCGGTCATCGGGCGTCGGGAGCACCGCGCGCATCGCGGTCTCCGCGATGACCCTGGCCGAGGCCAGCTGCTCGTTCCCGCGGCGTACGACGCGGTTGATGACCAGGGACAGCGCGGCGACGGTGACCAGGGTGAGCAGGTCGGTGACGGGGACGACCTTCGCGAGTGTGCCGTCCGAGACCCGGATGGCGAGCACGACGAGGATCGCGGCCACCCCGACCCGGACGGTACTGGCCAGCGAGAAGAACGGGGCGGCGATCAGCGGAGCGGCGGCGAAGAGCGGAACGGCGGTGACCTCGGGCGGCGTCACCAGGTCGAAGACCACACCCGCACCGATCATCAGAGCGGGCAGCGCACGCACGAACCGCCGGGAACGGACGTTCCCCGCAACGCCCCGTCGCCGTCCGTCCCGCTTCCCCACCTGTGCACTCCTGCCCGGTCCACCCACGGCTGCGGACGGTACCGCGCCCCACCCGGACCGGCCGGAGCCGCGCCGAGTGGCGACTCGCCATCGGCCGAAGGGAGGAGCGCGCCGGAGCGCCGTCCTCCGGAGGTCAGCCGGAGTGCCGGTGCTGCGTGTGAATCGTCGGTGCATCCCGTGAGAAGACGGCGATTCCGTCTCCGTACCGATCGTAGTTCCTCCTGGGGCGGAGACCGGCTACGTGCGCCTCCTGGGCCGGTCACCCGGCACGCGCCTTCACCCCGCACCGAGATCGGACGGCACGGACGGCCTGGGCAACGCATACGACAGAGGCCCGGATCCTCGAAAGGATCCGGGCCTCTGTCTTCAGTAGCGGGGACAGGATTTGAACCTGCGACCTCTGGGTTATGAGCCCAGCGAGCTACCGAGCTGCTCCACCCCGCGCCGTTGTGATTGCAACTCTACGCCATCCGGGACGGTGCTCCGACCACTCACCGCCGCCGCTCCCCCGCCCTCGGACCGCCGCGCAGCCCCTCGGCACCGGCCTGAATGGTCAACACTGGGTGCGCGCAGCGCAGTTGACAGGCACAGCCGCGCCGTCTCCCCTGCGCGTGTCACTCGTCAGCGGCGTTCTCGGCGCCGCGTTCGGCTCGGTGATCAGCGCCGCCGTCAACTACCTGGTCATCGGTATGCCCGAGAGTGCCTCCGTCAACGCGCTCAACCACGGGATATCGGGTCTGATCAGCGGATTCGCCGCGGGATGCATCGGGCTCATGGTGCATCTGCGCAAGGGGGCGGCTCAGCGCCTTCCCGTGCCGCCGCAGGAGGACCCGGCCGCCACGCGGCAGGGATGAACCCACACCGTGCCCCGCACGGGACCTGCCCGCCAGACCGGACCTGCCCCTGCCCCTGCCCCTGCCCCTGCCGCACCGGACCTGCCCCCGCCGCACCGGACCTGTCACCCTTGCCGGACCGGACGGCGGACCGGAACGGACGCGACCGGGGCACGGCGTCCCGCGATTGCGGGGCTCCCGGAGCGGCGGGACGCTGGAGGAGCAAGCCTTTCGGTGTTCGGTCCCGTCTGCGCGGCATCTCCAGGTGTCGGCGCCGGCCCAGCAGCCTCACCCGATCCGATGGTGCCAGGGGAGGCCGGGCGCACACGCGCTAGGAGACGACCATGGACGGCACGCTGCTCGACACGATGAGAACCGCTCTGCGCGGGCCCGTCATCGGACCGGACGACCAGGAGTACGGGCAGGCCCGTGCCGTCTACAACGCCATGATCGACAAGAGGCCGGCGGCGGTCGTCAAGTGTCGCGACGCGGCGGACGTCATGGCGGCCCTCGCCTTCGTCCGCGAGCACGGCCTGGATGTGGCCGTCCGGGGCGGCGGGCACAGCGGGCCCGGCCTCGGCCTCTCGGACGACGCGGTCACCCTCGACCTCTCCCCCATGCGCGGCGTGCGGGTCGACCCGGCGACCCAGACCGCCCAGGCCGACGGCGGCGCGACGCTGGGTGACTTCGACCACGCCACCCACGCGTTCGGCCTCGCCACCCCGGCAGGGATCATGTCCACGACCGGGATCGGCGGTCTCACCCTCGGCGGCGGTCACGGTTACCTCACGCGCAAGTACGGCCTGTCGGCGGACAACCTGGTCTCCGCGGACGTGGTCCTCGCCGACGGCAGCTTCGTCACCGCGAACCCGAGCGAGCACGCCGACCTGTTCTGGGCGCTGCGGGGCGGCGGCGGCAACTTCGGCGTGGTCACGTCGTTCGATTTCGAGCTGCACCCGGTGGACACCGTGGGAGTCGCCATCACGCTGTGGCCCCTGGAGCTCTTCCACGAGGTCATCCGCTGGTACCGCGACTTCCTGCCGCAGGCGCCGGACGACCTGTACGGCTTCTTCGCCTCCCTGACCGTCCCGCCCGGCCCGCCCTTCCCCGAGGAGATCCACGGGCAGAAGATGTGCGGAGTCGTCTGGTCCTCGACGGCGGAGCCGGACTCCCTGGCGGAGACCCTCGCCGTGGTGAACGAACCGGGTCCGCCCGCCTTCCACTTCACGACGCCGATGCCCTACCCGGCCCTTCAGTCCATGTTCGACGCACTGATGCCGGCCGGTCTCCAGTGGTACTGGCGCGGCGACTTCTTCGACCAGGTCACGGACGACGCCGTCGACGTGCACGCCTCCTTCGCGGAGAAGCTCCCCACCGGCCTGTCGACCATGCACCTGTACCCGGTCGACGGGGCCGCCGGCCGGGTCGGTCCCGACGACACGGCCTGGGCCTACCGCGACGCCCTCTGGTCCGGCGTCATCGCCGGCATCGACCCCGACCCGGCCAACGCGGCAGCGCTGCGGGAGTGGGCGGTCGGCTACTGGGAGGCGCTGCACCCGCACTCCATGGGCGGCGGCTACGTGAACTTCCTCGGCACCGGCGAGTCGCGGGACCGCGTCAGGGCCACCTACCGCGGCCACTACGACCGGCTCTCCGAGGTCAAGGGGGTCTACGACCCGCACAACCTCTTCCACGCAAACCAGAACATCGAGCCCGCACCGCCGCACTGACCGTCACGCCAGGGGCGCAATACCGAGGGAAAGCCGTGCTGGGAGGGTTACAGTCTGCATGCACCGCATGATGATCCGGCCGCCCCCGGAGCGGCGCGGCACCGGTAGCGGCACCTCGTCGCCGTACCGGTCGGGACCAGTCCGGCATCAACCGCAGCGGCTCGGTCATGGGGCTCCCACCGCACACCTACGTACAGGACACCTGATGACCGACATGCCTGCCCGCACGACCCAGCGGCGCCCCGACGGCGCGTCCGCGGCCACGAACGCCGAGACGGGCAACCCGGCCCCGCTGCCGACACCGCAGTACGCCGGCCTGTTCATCGAGCCCGACCTGCCGCCGGTCACCGACGAACCCGAATGACGAGGGGCCCCGGGTGACCGGCCCCGGGTGACCGGCCCGGCCGCACGGTCGTTGGGTGACCATGCGCATCCGTATCGGCGTGGTCGTCTTCGCAGTGGTCCTGCTGATCGCCGCGTTCATCTCGAACATCCCGTCCGAGGCCGAGACCGAGTCGGCCTGTCGGCGGGCCCTCGACAACACGTCGACGTGGACCGTCCGGCCGGACATCTGCCAGGACGTGTCCGCGGAGACCTACCGGACGTTCCTCCTGATGTACGACCTCCGGGAGGAGGGCCTGGACTGACCCACCGTGGCCCCGGCACGCGTGTGCGTGCGTTCCGCGAGGGGGCCGGCCAGGCCGGAGCGGGCGCGTCGGCCCGGTCCGGGGAGGGGCTCCTGCCCGGACCATGGGCCGGGCGGCCGCCACGCCCCCCGGGCCGGGCTCCCGGAGCCCGGCGCGGCCGGGCCGGAAGGGCACAGCCGGCTCCGGCGGGCGTGCACGGCGGCGGGGAGAGGCCTCCCCGCCCCGTCAGCCCTGCTGTTCCTTCCACTCCGCCTGAGCCTCGTCGAGGCTCGCGGCGAGCGTGTCCAGGAAGTCCTTGGCACTCATCTTGCCGAGCAGCACCTTCTGGAAGCCCGATTCGCTGTCGGCCTTGGACAGGGTGTTCCAGTCCGGGAGGTAGTAGGGGAGCTGCACGATCTTGGTGTCGCCGGAGAACAGCGCCTCGGCACCGAGCTTGGTCGTCTCGGCCTTGTCGAGCCACGGGTCCTCGGCGGCTTCCTTGTTGGCCGGGATCAGGCCCGCGGACTCGCTGAACTTGGAGTTCGAGGCGTGGGAGGCGGCGAACTCGATGAACTTCCACCCCGCCGCCTTGTTCTCGGACGACTTGACCAGACCGAGGCCGGAGACCGGGTTGGAGACCATCACCCGGGTGCCGTCCGCCAGTTCGGGCTGCGGAATACCGCGGAACTTGTCGACGCCGAGCGAGCCCACATGGTCCTGGTACGAGCCCAGGTTGTGGTTGAGCATGGCGATGCCGCCGGAGTCGAACTGGGCGACCATCTTCGTGAAGTCGTTGTTGAGGTCGGCCTCGGGGGTGGCCTTCTTGTACAGACCGACGTACTTCTCCAGGGCCGCGACGTTCTTCGGATCGTTGACGGTGGTCTTCGTCCCGGACTCGTCCCAGAAGGATTCGATGCCCGACTGCCCGTACATCGAGTCCAGCGCCTGGGCGATCGAGCCCGGGCCACCTCGGATGGTGTAGCCGAACTGGTTCTTCCGCTTGTCCGTCAGCTTCGCCGCGGCCTCGTAGAACTCGTCCCAGGTGTCCGGCTCGCCCAGCCCGGCCTTCTTGAACAGGTCCGTGCGGTAGTAGAGGACGCCGTTGGTGGCGGAGATCGGCACGGTGTACGTCTCGTCCCGGCCGGCCGCGCTCCGCACGTTCTCGATCATCGCCTCGTTGAGCTTGCCCTTGAGGGAGCTCCCCTCGATACGGTCGTCCAGCGGCTCCAACGCGTCCTGAGCGGTGATACCCGCGACCATCGCGGCGCCCACACCGCCGACGTCCGGCAGGCCGCCCCCCTGGATGGCGGTGTCGTACTTGGACTGCGCCTCGGTGGAGGCGATGCCCACGTACTGCACGTCGATGTCGGGGTTCGCCTTCTCGAAGTCGGCGATGATCTCCTTCCAGATCGCCGTCCGGACGCCGCCGTTCTCGTCCCAGAACACGATCTTCCCGGTGCCCGGACCTTCGGCGCCCTTCGCACCGGTGCTGCCGCTGCCGTCGTCACCGCAGGCGGTGGCGGTGAGGGCCAGGGCGGAAACCAGGGATATCGCGGCGGCGAGGCGGCTGTTGCGTGGGTTGATCATGGTCGGCTCTCTTCTCTGAGTGCTCACCGGCGGGGCGCTGGACAGCAGGGCGCCACAGCGTGGAGGCGTGCGGGGGTGGAGGTGTTCCGAGGAAGAGCTGCAGCCCGGCAGTCCTGAGGAGCCGGAGGGAACCGTCAGCGTCTCCCGCGGCGCCGAGGGCGGCTGGGGAGGGGGCTCGGGGCTGACTGCATACGGCGCTCGGCTCTCATATCGCGTCTCATATATGACATACGAAGGGCAACGCGACGAACGTAAGTCGGCCCACTCCCACGGTCAATGCCCGTGCAGGAAAAAGTTCCTGCGCCCCGGAACGCGGAAGCGCCCCGGCCGGTCGAACCGGACGGGGCGCTTCCGCGTGTGGGGTCAGGCTTCGACCGAGACCTTGTCCGCCGCGGCGGGGCCCGTACTGCCGCCCTCGGCGGCGGGCCGGACGAGGCCCGGGATGAACGCGGCGACCGCTGCGGCGACGAGCGCCACTCCACAGCCGATCATCAGGCCGACCCGGAACCCGTCCTCGGAGGCGAGCGAGAAACCGCCGAGGTCGATGGTCATCTGCGCCAGCACCACACCGATGACCGCCGATCCGATGGTGGTGCCCAGCGAGCGCATCAGGGTGTTGAAGCCGTTGGCAGCGGCGGTCTCGGAGAGCGGGACCGAACTCATGATCAGGGCGGGCATCGCACCGTAGGCGAGGCCGACGCCGCTGTTGATGACGATTCCGACGATCATCAGGCCCCAGGCGGAGCCCATGAGGAACAGGGAGATCCCGTAGCCCAGGGAGATCACGAGCGCCCCGAGGACGAGAGCGATCTTCGGCCCCCGCGCGTTGATCAGCTTCCCGCCGAGCGGGGAGACGAGCATCATCATCACTCCACCGGGGGCCATCCAGAGGCCCGCGGCCAGCATCGACTGCCCCAGGCCGTAGCCCGTGGCCTCCGGGAACTGCAGCAGCTGAGGAGCGATCAGCATGAAGGAGTACATGCCGACGCCGACCAGGATCGACGAGAGGTTGGTCAGCAGCACGCGCGGGCGGGCGGTGGTGCGGAGGTCGACCAGCGGGTCACGGGTGCGCAGCTCGTAGTACCCCCAGGCTCCGAGGGCCACGACCGCCACGGCGAACAGGCCGAGCGTGGTGCCCGAACCCCAGCCCCAGTCCGCGCCCTTGGAGATCGCCAGCAGGAGGGAGACCAGGCCGATGGCGAGCCCGATCGCCCCGGGCGCGTCGAAGCGCTGCCCCTTGGCGCCGGCCGGGACGTCCGGGACGAAGAGCCAGATGAGTACGGCGATCATCACCGCGAGCACCGCGGAGCCCCAGAACAGCACGCGCCAGCTGGTGTATTCGGCGACTGCCGCGGAGATCGGCAGACCGAGGGCGCCACCGATTCCCATGGAGGCGCTCACGAGGGCGATGGAGCCACTGAGCTTCTCGGCGGGCACCACGTCGCGGAGCAGCGCGATGCCCAGCGGCACCATGCCCATCCCCATGCCCTGGAGGCCGCGTCCGACGATCATCGGAACCACGGAGGAGGACAGGGCGCACACCACCGAACCGGCGACCAGCGGGACCGCGCAGGCCAGCAGCATCCGGCGCTTGCCGAGGAGGTCGCCGAGCCGGCCGGTGACCGGGACGCACACACCGGCGACCAGCAGGGTGACGGTGACCACCCAGGCCGCGTTCGAGGAAGAGGTGTCCAGAATCCGCGGCAGCTCGGCGATGAGCGGGGTCACCAGTGTCTGCATCACCGCCGCGACGGTGCCGGCGAGCGCCAGCGTCGTGATCACGCCGCCTGCGCGGGCAGTGGGCTGGGGGGCGTCCATATCGCGGGTCCTCGGCTATCTGTCGGTGGAAGACTTGGCATCGTACACTTCTATTGCATTATGCACATCATGTGGCCTATGCACGTCACCGTGAACATACGATGAAGTCAGCACGCACGACGGCACGACGACACACCGGCCTCGCCCGGCAGGAAGCAGGAGGTGCCCGCGCATGAGCAGGGCCACGCAAGAGGTCGAGTACGAGCAGATGCTGCTCAGCCGTCACGGCCTGCTGAACCAGAGGAAGGGACGCCGTAAGGACGGCCTCCTGGAACGGAGCGCGTACGTCCTGCTCAGCCGCATCCGGGTCCAGGGCCCGATGTCCGTCGGCGAGCTCAGCGAAGCCTTCGACCTCGACGTCTCCACCCTCAACCGGCAGACCGCCGCCGTGATGCGCGCCGGATTCGTGGAGCGCATCCCCGATCCGGACGGCGGCATGGCCCGCAAGTTCCGCATCACCGAGGAGGGCACGAGGACCCTCGACGCCGAACGGGAGGGCATGGTCAGCGCCCTGGAGCGCGTCATGGCCGACTGGGCCGACGAGGACATCTCCGCCTTCGCGACCTACCTGCGACGCTTCAACTCCGACATCGAACGCATCGGCGGCCGCCCCTGGCCGCGCCCCTGAGCCGCGCCGCGGTCGCGCGCCCTTCCCTCCGGACGAACGCCCATGCGGACAGTATCTGTCCGCATCGGGTGTCATCGTGCGTGTGCGGCCGGGAGACCGGCGACGGACGACGTGGGGAGACGGGCATGACGTTTCTGGTGGCGGGTGCGACCGGCACGGTCGGGCGGCAGGTGGTGGCGGCACTGCGGGAGGCCGGCGCGCCGGTGCGGGCGCTCACCCGGAGGCCCGGGGCCGTGACGTTCGGCCCAGGGGTCGAGGTTGTCGGCGGCGACCTCACCGACGCGTCGGCGCTGGCGCCGGCGCTGCACGGCGTGGCCGCCGTGCACCTGATCAACTTCGGTGGCGACGACTACGCCCCGCTGGGGAACGGCACCGAGCTGGTGGCGGAGATCGAGGAGGCGGGAGTCCGCCGGGTGACCATGCTGGCCGGCTGGTCGGAGTCGACGCTGGAGCCGGCCGTGCGGGCGTCGGGCCTCTCGTGGACCACGGTGGCGCCGACCGAGATCATGGCCAACGCCCTGGAGTGGGCGGACGAGGTACGCGAGGGACGGGTCGAGCGGCCGTACGGGGACTCGCGCACCGCGATGGTGCACGAGGGGGACATCGGCGCGGTAGCCGCCACCGCGCTGCTCGAGGACGGACACGCGGGCACGGAATACCTGCTGACCGGCCCGGAGCGGATCTCGCTGCGGGAGAAGATCGCCGTACTGGGCTCGGCGGCCGGCCGGGAGGTCGAGTTCGTGGAGCTGACGCCGGACCAGGCGCGGGCGAGGATGCGGGCGCAGGGCGTGCCGGCACACATGATCGACTTCCAGCTGGAGGTGTTCGCCGCCCCACCGGTCGAGTACAACACCCCGAACGGCGTGGTCGAGAAGGTGACGGGCCGTCCGGCACGCGGCTTCGCCCAGTGGGCCCAGGAGAACGCGGCAGCGTTCCGCTGAGCCCGCTCTCCGCGAGACTTCGGATCCAACCGTCCCGCGGACGAGTACGCCGAGGACGGGCCAGGACCGGGACCGACGACCACGCGCCCACTGCCGACTCATCCGCTCACGAGTGAACACGTTCACGCCATCGCGGAGGTGATGGCGCATCTTTGCCGCCGGGCACGGACCGGTGGACAGGGCGCGCGACTGCGGGCCCCGACCTGGTGGCCGAGCGCCGCAAAGTTGTCTGACTACTTGCGGGGCTTGAGCGGTTCGCAGCCGCTGATGCTGACGACGCCGTCCGCTTCGGTGAGCGTGATGATGATGCGCTCGTCGACCCCGGCAGACTTGATCTTCGGCATGGTCGTCTCGCCGGTGGGCTCCGTGGTGATGGAGCAGAACTCGAAGATACCCGCCTCTGCCCCGCTACTGGTATAGGTCCCGACGGGGATGTCCTCGCTGACGACGTAATCACCCGAGGGGTATTCGGCTTCCTTCGGCTGAGGCTTCTTGGCGGCCTGCTGCGGCTCCTCGGATGTTTTCTCCGTCGGCTTGGCGGGCGCGGCCGTCGCGGATTTCGTGACCACGGGCGCGGTCACTTCGAGGTTCGGAGACTTGTCGGCCTGGATGGCGTCGTCACCGACAACCAGCAGGATGAGGAGAAGGACAAGGACCCCACCGAAGACGCTGCCGGTGACAATGGCGATGATCGCCCCGACGCTCATCGGCTTTCGGGGCGGCGGGTAACCGGGGCCGCCGACAAAGGGCGGATGCTGCGGGTACTGGTTGCTCATGGTCCCCCCAAGGATCGTGCGTGAAATCGGGATCGTATCGGCGATTTGGTACAGGTGTGCCTGAAGTCCACAAAGGGCTCAGAGGCTCGTCGTCGACCGCCCGAAGCCGCTGCTGTGGTTGTGGATCTCGGTGCGGTTGGTCGTCGTGACGCCGCCACGCCCGTGCAGCGATCACGCCCCTGTCCTGGTCCTACGGCCGGGACAGGGGCGCTTCGTGCGTTCCGGGTCAGGGCTTCTCACCGAGAGCGGTGCGCAGCCAGTCGAGGGATCCCTGCTCGAGGAGCTCGTCGGCGAGGCGCTTGCCGGTCTCTGTGACGAGGCGACCCTTGCTGTTGTCGATCCAGCGCTGCGCGTTCTCGTAGCCATGTGCCTTGTACTCGATGCCCTGCAGCATGCACTCCAACTTGTCGGCATCCCTCGCGCAGATCGCTTCGGCTGACTCCTTGGCCTCGTACTCCGCGACCAGGTCCCGGATGGCGGAGGCCAGGACCTCGGGCATGCCCTCCGTCTGGTCTGCAGTGACCTCCTGCGGGTCACCAGCAGGGGCGTACTTCTTCCCGAGGTGGTTCACGTCCCCGGTGCGGGTCTCCTGGGTGTCGTGCCACACCGCGAGGAACGCCGCCTGCGCGGGGTCGGCGCCTTCCAGCTTGGCAATGATCGAGGCGATCAGCGAGGTACGCCACGAGTGCTCGGCAACGCTCTCCGGGTTATGCACCCCGGCCATCCACCAGCCCGTCCTGCGCGTGTTCTTGAGCGTGCCGGCCTCGTACAAGAAGCGGCTCACTGCCGACAGGTCGTCAGCCACGCCCGTCTCCTCTCACGCCTCAGCAAGGCGGATCGCGTACCGGATGCCCTCCAGCTCCCGGCGCGCGTGCGCCGACAACTCCCGGTTATCCAACATCACGGGAAGGGCTGCGCGTAGCTCGTCACCGATCACCGTTCCGGGGCGGAGCAGGTTCGGCCGGGCGGCGAGGAGCGCCCACAGGGTGTGGACGTTCAGGTCGAAAAAGCCGTGCTTCGGGGTCATGCCTCGCACGAGGTGGCGCAACAGCCTGTCACCAGGCCACGGTCCTGGGCTCGGGTCGGCGATGAAGTCGTCGGAGAGCTGCAGGTGCGGTGCCTCACCGATCCAGTAGGCCCAGTAGTTGAGGTTGGCGGCCTCACCCGCGTCGTCGTCGGCAAGCGTCGTCCGGATGAAGTGCCCCATACGGTCTCGGTCGCCCTGCCTGGCGGCGACAGCCGCGACGGAGCGGGAGTTGAGCCAGCTTGTCAGCCAGCCGTCCGGGCGCTCAGTTCGCTGCTGCTGGGCCAGCCATGCGGAGGTGTCAGGCGCGTCATCGTATCCGGCGAGGTAGAGGGCTTGGCGGCGTAGGAGGAAGCGCTCCTCACCTCGCGTCTGCTCGGCGGTCTGGCGCATGCGGGAGAAGAAGCGTCGTCTGTCGTCGGCGGGGAGCTCCGGTCCACGCGCCACGGGTCCGCGGCGCGGCCGCGGCGGGTCGGGCAGTGCTCGCAGCGATGTCGGGGTGACGCCGTTGAGTGGCCAGGAGAGGACCTCGACCAGGTGTCGTTGCATGACCCATGCGCCGAGAGGGCTGTCGTCGGCAGGGATGTCCTCGTCGAGGGCGCCGGCCAGGAGTACGTCCGCTTCCATGGCTCGTTGCAGGGCCAAGAGCAGCGCGGGCGCGCTGCCGAGCTGCAGCAGCTGGTGGCGGTACATGAGCATCTGCCCGACCGGGACAGCGGTCAGGGGGCGGCGCCCCGACTCCCACCCGGCAACGGTGTCGGCGGAGACCCGGAACCATTCCGCGAGGGTGTCCTGGGTGTGGCCGAGCTGCTCGCGGATCAGGCGGAAGACGTAGCCGGCAACTATGCCGCCACGACCGCGCGGCCGCGTTCCCTGACCGCTGGTCAGGGTGGTGCGTGAGCCGGTGTCCATGGCGTCCCCCTTGCCTGTCGACCACGGCCGGACACCCGTACCAGCGGTCAGTTCAAGCGGCGGCCCCTGCTCCCTACCGTCGTAGGTGCAGTGATGACCAGGCAACACAGAGTAGTGGAAGGGACGTCATCGTGCCGATGCGGATGAAGGTGTACGAGGTGGACCGCGACGGCGGCATCCGAGTGGTCCACGAGGAGTCCGAGGTCGTCCCGCTCAAGAGGCCCGAGGAGAGACACGCGTACCCGGCCTGCGAGTGCGATCTGTGCAAGAAGCCGTCATGACCGACTGCACCCGGCGGCTCCCCGTACTGGAGACGCTCACGTGGGACCAGTCCGCCGGCCGGGCCTGCGTCTGGTGCAAGAGGCCTCTCGTGACCGGCGCCGTGTCCGCCGGCACGATCCACGACCGCGACGGCGCTCACGTCCTCGACACCGAGGTGTGGGCCTGCCCGCCCTGCGACGCCGGAGAGCGTCCAGCTGAACGACTTCCGCCTCGACCGCCCGCTCCCTGGGGGACAGCGGCCGAGTCGGCGACCCCCCAACCAGCAGAAGGAGATCTACGGTGAGCGTAGACCTGCCCGTCATCGCGCGGGCGCTCATCCCCGACAGCCAGTTCACCAGTTGCCGCTCCACCGTCATGGACGCCAATCCGCACATGAGCGAGGAGATGGCCGGCCGGATCGTCGAGGAGGGCTTGAAGTTCGTGGCTGCCTCCGCGACGCACCCCACCACCGGCCTGGCTCCGTCCAGGATCGTGGACGAGGGGTGGCATGCCCTGATCCTGCACACCGCCATGTACGCCGAGCTGTGCGGGCGCCTCGGATCCTTCGTGCACCACTTCCCGGGGTACGACCCCACGAACTTCGACCCGCCGATCATCGACCGGACTCGCGAGACGATCGCAGCTCTCGGCTATCCCTTGGACGACGAGCTCTGGGGGCCGCCGTCGGACGAGACCCTCGCCTCCGTGGCCGCGAAGTGCCAGCACGCCCCGGACTGCACCATCGTGATCACGCCGAAGCCCAAGCCGGGCAACAGCTGCGCTCGGTAGCCTGGCAGGAGGAGGTGCCCCTATGGCGCAGGAATGGACCGACCCACGGTACGCCGAAGTGGTCGCAGCATGGGAAGCCGGGCAGGCGCCCGACTCCCGTGACCCGCAGGAGCCCCGAGGCCTGAGGGGTTTCCTCGTCCCGGCGGAACCTGAGACACCGAAGCACTGAGCAGCAGGAGCCCCGGCCGCGCATGCGGTCGGGGCTTCTTCGTGTGATCGTTTGCACTTCGATGGAGCTTGGGTGGAACATCCGCCCGAAATAAGCCCGAACAAGCAAAAGGCCCCAGGTCAGAAAACACTCTGACCTGGGGTCCAGTGGTAGGCCGTGTGGGACTCGAACCCACAACCAACGGATTAAAAGTCCGCTGCTCTGACCAATTGAGCTAACGGCCCGTGATGGATCACCCCCGAGCATAGCTCCCCCGGGCCCGGCAGCCGATCGGGTATCGGGTGCCGGGCCCTGTCGTGCCCGGAGCGGGGCGGGTCAGTCCGTGGTTCCGCCCGTGGTCGTGCGCTTGTGAACCGGGGCGGCCGGCTTCAGGAACCAGTGCCGCGCGGAGACCAGCCACCAGACGGCGGCGAAGCCGAGCACCACCAGGACGGCCAGCGGCGCGTAGTTGAAGCTCTCCCAGGTGACCGGGGACACCTGGGGCAATATGAAGAGCACCGTGATCACCCCTACCCAGGTCACCGCGACGATCCCGATGGGCCGCGACCACCGGCCCAGGTGCCAGGGGCCCCGGACGAAGTCGTCGCCCCTCAGCAGCCTGAGCAGCGTGGGAATGACGTAGGCGATGTAGAGGCCGATGACCGCGATGGAGGTCACAGCGGCGTACGCGGTGACGTTGATCAGGTATGGGAGACCGAGGGCCAGGGCGCCGAGCGCGGCCAGCCAGACGGCCGCCACAGGCGTGCGGGTGCGGGGACTGACCGTGTGCCAGACGCGGGAGAAGGGCAGCGCCCCGTCCCGCGAGAAGGCGTAGATCATGCGGCTGTTGGCGGTCACCGACGCCATCCCGCAGAACAGCTGGGCCCCGATCACGACGAGCAGCAGGAGCTTGCCCGTGGTGGCGCCGAGCGCGTCCAGCAGGATCTGGGCGGGCGGGGCGCCGGTCGGGGAGTTCAGGGCACCCTCGTACGACTGGATGGCGAAGGTGAAACCCAGCAGGAGGACGAAACCGGCGATCCAGGACGTCCAGATGGACTGCACGATGCCGCGCGGTCCCGCCACGGCCGCGTCGTGGGTCTCCTCCGTCATGTGGGCCGAGGCGTCGTACCCGGTGAAGGTGTACTGCGCCATCAGCAGACCGATCATCACGACGTAGAAGCCGCTGCCCCAGCCGGTGTTGTTGACGAACTCGGTGAAGACGTACGACGCCGACTGATGCGAGTCCGGCACGAAGGTGAGCGCGCCGACGATGACGGCGACCCCGACCACGTGCCACCACACGCTCACGTTGTTGAGGACGGCGACGATGCCGACGCCGAAGGTGTTCAGCAGGCCGTGCAGGATCAGGATCGCGGCGAAGAGCAGGATCGTGCGCCCGGGGGTGACCTCGAAGCCGAACTGGAGGTTCAGGTACGCCCCGAGGAAGGACGCCGCCCCGAAGTCGATACCGGCGGTGACGGCGACCTGGCCGAGCACGTTGAACCAGCCGGCGAACCAGGCCCACGCCGCGGCCGAGCGCGGCGGGGCGGGGCGTGCGCCCAGAAGTACAGGCCCGCTGACGTCGGGTACGCCGAACAGATCTCGGCCATCGCCAGACCGACGAACAGCGTCATCAGTCCGACGCCCACCCACCCCCAGGTGATGACGGCGGGACCGCCGGTGTTCATCCCGAACAGATACAGCGTCAGGCAGCCGGAGAGCACCGAGATGATCGTGAACGAGACGGCGTAGTTGGAGAAGGCGGACATCCGGCGGGCGAGTACCTGGGTGTAGCCGAGTTCGGCCAGCCGTTCCTCGTCGGAGAGGTGTGCGGGTGGGCCCTGGAGGGCATCGGGTGGTGGCTCTGCCGCCACGGCTTCGTCGTTTGTCATGCCCCCAGCGATGCCCTGGCACGAACGCCGGAAACGCCGCAGGGCCCGCACAGCACCGAAGTGCTGTACGGGCCCTGCGGACCGCTCCGTGAGTCAGCCGGACTCAGCCGTTGCGCTTCCAGCGCGGCTTGTCGTCGCGGCGGCCGAAGGTACCGGTGCCGGTACCCGTGCCGGTGCCACCGCGGTGGTCGTCACGGCGGCCGGTCGGGCGGTCGCCGCCACCGGAGCGGAAGCCGCCCGAGGGACGGTCGTCACGACGGTCACGGTTGAACGGACGGTCGCTGCCACCGGAGCGGAAGCCACCGGAGGGGCGCTCGTCACGACGGTCGCGGTTGAACGACGGGCGGTCGTTGTCACGACGCTCGAAGGGACGGCCACCCCGGTCGTCACGACGGTCGCCACCACCGGTGCCGCCACCGGAGCGGAAGCCACCGGACGGACGGTCGTCACGACGGTCGCGGTTGAACGACGGGCGGTCGTTGTCACGACGCTCGAACGGACGGCCACCCCGGTCGTCACGACGGTCGCCACCACCGGTGCCGCCACCGGAGCGGAAGCCACCGGACGGACGGTCGCTGCTGCCGCGGAAGGACGGGCGGTCGTTGCTGCCCCGGTAGCCGGCTCCGCCGGAGGGACGGCCACTGCGCTCGCCGACACGGTCGTTGCCACCGCGGAAACCACCACGGTCGCCACGGTCGTTGCCGCCTCGGTAGCCGCCGCGGTCGTTGCCGCCACGGTCGTCACGCCGGCCGTAGTTGCCCCGCTCGTCGCGGCGGTCGTCACGCGCGGCCGGCTGCTCCGGGACGGACACGGCTGCGACGAGTGCGGCCTCGGCCTCGGCGGCCACCTCGGCCACCGCCGCCTCCGGGTCGTCGCCCCGCTCGCGGGCGGCACGGGCGACCAGACGGTCGGCCTCCTCGCGCAGCTCCACGGCACGGCGCTGGACGCGCTCCAGCTGCTTGGTGAGGTCGGCGGCCTCGCGCTCGGCCTGCTTGGCCGCGTTGTTCGCGGAGTCGGCCTGGACCTCGGTCAGCGAGCGGGCACCGGTGATCTCGGCGACCTCGGGCTCGAAGACGCCGGCACCCTGCACGATGTGGCGCGAGGCGTCGACGCCCGCGTCCTCCATGAGGCGGAAGATCTGGCGACGCTGGTGCGGCAGCGCCAGCGAGACGACGACACCGGACTTGCCGGCGCGGGCGGTGCGGCCCGAGCGGTGCAGGTAGTCCTTGTGGTCGCCGGCCGGGTCCACGTTCAGGACGAGGTCGATGCCGTCGACGTGGATGCCGCGGGCGGCTACGTCGGTGGCCACGAGGGCGTTGACGTAGCCCTTCTTGAAGTCCTCGAGGACGCGGGTGCGGGCACCCTGCGTCATGCCGCCGTGCAGCGCGTCGGCCTTCACGCCGGACTCGATGAGCTGCTCGGCGATGCGGTCGGCACCCAGCTGGGTACGGACGAAAATGATCGTGCGGCCCTTGCGGGCGGCGATCGCGGCCGTGACGGGCGCCTTGTCCTTCGGCTTCACGACGAGGACGTGGTGCGACATGGTCGTGACGTTGCCCTGGGCGCTGTCGACCTCGTGCGTGACCGGGTTGGTCAGGTAGCGCTTGACCAGCGTGCCGATCTCGTTCTCCATGGTGGCGGAGAAGAGCATGCGCTGGCCGCCGCCGGGGATCTGGTCGAGCAGCTCGGTGACCTCGGGCAGGAAGCCGAGGTCGGACATCTGGTCGGCCTCGTCGAGGACGGCGACCTGGACGTTCGCGAGCGAGCAGGCGCCGCGGTTGATGATGTCGCGCAGACGGCCGGGCGTGGCGACGAGGACGTCGACACCGCGCTCCAGCGCGTAGATCTGGTTGCCCATCGACGTACCGCCGCAGACGACCTTCATCTTCAGGCCGAGCACGTCGCCGTAGGGCTGGAGGGCGTCCGCGACCTGCATCGCGAGCTCACGCGTGGGGGTGAGGATGATGCCGCGCGGCTTCTTCTTCTCGGTCGTGCCGCCGGACAGGGTGGCCAGCAGCGGCAGACCGAAGGACAGCGTCTTTCCGGAGCCGGTACGGCCACGGCCCAGGATGTCCTTGCCGGCCAGGGCGTCCGGGATGGTCGCGGCCTGGATCGGGAAGGGGGCGGTCACACCGTTCTGCGCGAGCTTGCGGACGATGCCGTCGGGCAGTCCGAGCGAGGCGAAGGTGATGCTCGGCTCGGCGTCCTCGGCGGCCTCTTCGGAGGTGACCTCTTCGGAGTCGTCCGCGGCGGGAGCGGCTGCGGGAGCTTCGGCGGCGGGGGTCTCCGCGGCCGGGGTCTCGTCGGCTGCCTGGGGGGCCTGGGCCACTACGGCCTCGGCGGCCTCCACGACCTCGATGTTCTCGACGTCGTTCTCGGGCATGACGGTGTGGTCAGAACTGGAAATTGACATGCGAAATGCGAAACCTTCCGGAGTCTCGGCACGCGCCCGTAACTCCGTGTTTTCGCAATTTCGACCGCCTCAATGCGGTCCAGCCACGGCAAGGGAGAGTACGCGCCACACGGCGCTCTTCTGTGTCGGCGCCGGGCATAGGATCAAACGATCTACTACCATACGCACTCTCCCCCCATTCGCGCAAACCGGGTCGCCGCCGACCCGCTTCACACCGGCGCGACCTGCGGTGATACCCGCGGAGTGGGCCACACCTCCACCCGCCCCGGCGCCCCCATCGCGTCCGTGCGGAACTGGGCGGCCGGCGAGGCCGAAGGCGGCTCCGGCGGCGGCGAGGGTTCCGGCTCGGGCGAGGGCGGGGGCTCCTCAGGGGTGACCGGCGGAGGGGGCGGCTCGCCCGGGCCCGGCACGCTGGGCTCCGGGGTGGGCAGGGGCCCGCCCTGGGTCGGCTCCGGGGTTCCGGGACCGCCGGGCACCGGCCGGGCCTCCGCGGGGCCGGCCGCCGGGGCACGGCCCGAGGCCTTGGCGTCCGGTGTGCGGGAGACACCGCGGTCGGACTGCGCCTCGGCACGGCCGTCACCGGAGCCGGACCGGCCGGAGCCGGACACGGTGCCGCCGGCGGGCCGGGCCGACGCGCCCTTCTGTTCGGCGGCACGCGAGGGAGCCGGCTTCCCGGCGTCGTCACCGACGCTCACACAGCCGGTGGACGCGGCGAGCGTCAGCGCGGTGACTGCTGCCCAGCGGACGCGGGCGGACAACTGGCGCACGGGGTGCACCTCCGGGGAGGAGAGAGCGGCGGAAGGGAGAGCGATGTGTTCAACTCCCCTGCCCCCGCCGGGGACACGCCCGGACCCCAGACCCGCCTGCGGCCGGCCGGCCGGGTCACGCCCCGGGGCCCCCGGAACCGCCCGCCAGTTCCACGCCCAGGAAGACCGCGCCGAGCCCCACCAGCAGGGACGCCAGCACATTGGCCCCGGCCAGGAAGCCACGGCCCTCCTCGGCCAGTCGCAGGGTCTCGTACGAGAACGTCGAGTACGTCGTCAGCGCCCCGCACAGACCGGTGCCCAGCAGCGCGTACACGGGCGTGGACACCGTGGCACCCGTGAGCACCCCGAGCAGCAGGCTGCCCGCCGCGTTGACCGTGAAGGTCCCCCACGGGAAGACGTACGGCAGCCCGGCGCCATGCCGGGCCTGCACCGCACGGTCCGTCAGATAGCGCAACGGCGCGCCGACGGCACCCCCGAGCGCGACCAGCAGCCAGCTCACGACGCCCGCCGCCGCCCGTCCAGCAGCGCCCGGGTGGACACGGCACCCGCCCACACCGCGCCGAGCGCCGCGACGGCCGTCGCGGTCGCGTACGCCATCGCCGTCGCCACCTCCTGACGCACCAGCAGCTTCGACACGTCTGCGGCGTAGGTCGAGAACGTGGTGAACCCGCCGAGCACCCCGACCCCCAGGAACGGCCGCACCAGCGGATGCGCCGCCCCGTCCCGCTCCGCGAGCAGCACCATCAGCACGCCGATCAGGGCGCAGCCCGTCACGTTGACCCCGAAGACGGTCCAGGGGAACGCCCCTTCGCCGACCGGCCAGGCCAGGGAGGCCGCGTACCGCGCCGTGGCCCCCAGGGCGCCACCCGCAGCGATCACGGCGAGGACCCGCCACCGGCCGGCCCCCGCGGTCTCGGCGCGCTGCGCCGGTACGGAGAGATCGACGTCCGGGTCGACGGACGGCCGGCCCGGCGGCGGCTCCCGGTAACTCACCCGTACCCCAGCTCGTGCAGCCGCTCGTCGTCGATGCCGAAGTGGTGGGCGATCTCGTGGACCACGGTGATCTCGGTCTCGGCGACCACGTCCTCGCGTGTCTCGCACATCCGCAGCGTCGGCCCCCGGTAGATGGTGATCCGGTCCGGCAGCACCCCCGCGTACCACTCGCCGCGCTCGGTGAGCGGTGTGCCCTCGTAGAGTCCGAGCAGCTCCCGGTCCTCCGGATCCTCCGGCTCCTCCTCTACGAACACCGCGACGTTGTCCATCAGCCGCATCAGCTCCGGCGGGACCCGGTCAAGAGCCAGGCTCACCAGCTCTTCGAACTCCTCGCGCGTCATCTCCAGCACACCGCCATTGTCACGTACGCCGGGCGGAACGGGCGGGCCGCACCCAGCCCCGGGGCCACCCACCCGGCCCACCGCCGCCCGCTCTCCCGCATGTCCGCCGCCCGATCGGGGCATACGCGCCCAATGGCACGCCCGTTCCACGCCGCAGCCGCCCGTGTCCGCCGCCTCCGCTCCCGCCCGCGCGCCACCGCCCCCGTGTCCGCCGGCGGACTCGTCCCCGCGGCGCACCCCTGGAAGCTCGCGCCCGGCCTGCTGGCCGTGGTCGTGCTGGGCGCCTGGCTGGGACTGCTGGTCGTCGGCAGTGTGCGTACGCCCGTGGGGCCCATGGACACCACCATGACCCTGCGGCCCTCGGTGAGCGGCGGCACCAAGATCAACGTGTCGCCGCTCGGCGCACTGGAGCTGGACTCCCACCACGCCCCGGTCCGCCTGGACGTGGACGTCGACCAGCTGGACCCGGAGCGCTCGCAGGCCCTGGTCAAGCACCCCGAGCGCCTCTCCGGTCTCCAGGACGAGGTCACCGACGACGTCGCCTCCGGCACCCGGGAGCTGGCCGTCCGCTCCTGCGTCGCCGTGGTCTCCGGAGCGACCGCCCTCGGCCTGGTCGTCTACCGGCGCCCGCGCCGCGCCCTGGCCGCCGGGGGTCTCGCGCTGGCGCTGCTCGCCGCCTCGGGCGTCAGCGCGTACGCCACCTGGAACCCGAAGTCCGTACTGGAGCCGAAATTCTCCGGGCTGCTCTCCAGCGCCCCGTCGGTCGTGGGCGACGCGCGCTCGATCGTCACCGAGTTCGACGTCTACCAGCAGGAGCTGGCACGGCTCGTCACCAACGTCACCAAGCTGTACGACGCCACGTCCACGCTCCCCGTGTACCAGCCGGACCCTGCGACCATCCGGGTCCTGCACGTCTCCGACATCCACCTCAACCCCGCCGCCTGGCACATCATCGGCTCGCTCGTCGAGCAGTACGACATCGACGTGATCATCGACTCCGGCGACACGATGGACCACGGCACCACCGCGGAGAACGGCTTCCTGGACCCCGTCCGCGACCTCGGCGCGCCCTACGTCTGGGTGAGGGGCAACCACGACTCCAAGGACACCCAGGCCTATCTGAGGAAGACCAGGAACGCGCACGTCCTGGACGAGGGCAGCGCCGTGGACGTGGCCGGGCTGCGGATCGCCGGCATCGGGGACCCGCAGTTCACCCCGGACCGCTCGCGCCCCACCGGCGGCAAGGCGTCCGAGCAGCAGGCGGGCAGGCGCCTCGCCTCGGAGCTGCGTGACCAGAAGCGGGCGGGGACCCCGGTGGACATCGCGGTGGCCCACGACCCGAACGCGGCACGGGAGACGGACGGGACGGTTCCGCTCGTCCTGGCCGGCCATGTGCACCACCGGGTGAACGAACTGCTGCCGATGGGTACGCGGCTCAAGGTCGAGGGCTCCACGGGCGGCGGCGGCCTGCGCGCCGTGCAGAACGAGAAGCCCGAGAAGGTGCGCGCCTCCGTGCTCTACCTGGACCGCCCCACCCGGCATCTGCAGGCCTGGGACGAGGTCACCCTCGGAGGTCTCGGCCTGACGACGGCCGAGGTCAGCCGCCACCTTCCGGAGGAGAACCTCAAGAGTCCGTCCCCCTCCGCACCCCCGTCCACGACCTCCCCCTAAACCGTTTTGGCGATACCTCCTGCCATCACATATGCTTCTCACGTCCCCGACGCGCTGGAAAGCGCGCAGGTGGGCCCTTAGCCCTCATCGTCTAGTGGCCCAGGACGCCGCCCTTTCAAGGCGGTAGCACGGGTTCGAATCCCGTTGGGGGCACGCTTAACCGTGTGCGAGACTTGTCTCGCACATTAGCTTGGTCCTGTGGAGCAGTTTGGAGTGCTCGCCACCCTGTCAAGGTGGAGGCCGCGGGTTCAAATCCCGTCAGGACCGCTGCAGCCCGTATGAGCTGCGTGGCTGGGTAGCTCAGTTGGTACGAGCGATCGCCTGAAAAGCGATAGGTCGCCGGTTCGATCCCGGCCCCAGCCACCTCATGAAGGCCCCGTCCGATGGACGGGGCCTTCGTCGTGCCCGGCCTCCCCTCAGCCGTCACGGCGCCGCCGCACCGCCTGAACGGTCAGCCCGAGCAGCACCACGCCGGCCAGGGCGGTCAGCGCGGCAACATCGGGGACCCGCTCGCCGAGGCGCCGGGCCCACTGCTCGACGGCGAACGAGTCGTCCACGTCCAGGAGTCCGGGCAGCGCGGTCGTTCCGTCGTAGACGAGGAAGAGCACCCCGAGCCCGATGAAGAAGAGGCCGGAGAGCAGCGAGGTGCTGTGGAGTTCGAAGCGGCCGGCGCGCAGCGGCCGGCCGCGCAGCCAGGCCCGGCGCCCCAGGTCGAAGCGCTCCCAGAGGAGGGCGAGCACGAACAGCGGGAGGGCCATGCCCAGCGCGTAGACGGCGAGCAGCAGTCCTCCGTAGGCGGGGCTGCCGCTGACGGCCGCCACCGTGAGGACACTGCCGAGGATCGGGCCCGCGCAGAAGCCCGCGAGGCCGTAGACCGCGCCCAGGGCGTAGACGGAGAAGACGGTCGTGGGCCGGATACGGCCGCTGAGGGCGGCGATCCGCCGGGAGGCGAAGCCCAGCCCGAGGATCTGGGCGAGCCCCAGCGTGATGATCAGCCAGCCCGCGCCGAGGACGAGAGCGTCGCGGTGCCCGTAGAAGAGCCGTCCGGCGTACGAGCCCGCGGCACCGAGCGGGACGAGGGTGGTGGCGAGACCGGCGTAGAAGATGCCCGTACGCGCCAGGAGCCGTGAGGCGGAGTCGACGGAGTACGCGAAGAAGGCCGGGAGCAGCAGGGCGCTGCACGGGCTGACGAGGGCCAGCAGACCGCCGAGCAGGGCGGCGAAGTAGCCGATGTCCGGGGTCACTTCGCGGGCTCTCCGGCGTTCCCGACGTTCGCTTCCTCCGCTGCTGCCGCCTCGATGGCCTGGGTGAAGACGGCCATGGGCTGGGCTCCGGCCACGGGGCGGCCGTTGATGAGGAAGGACGGGGTGGACGTGGCACCGATCCCGTAGGCCTGTTCCCGGTCGACGCGGACCGCCTCGACGGCCGCCGCGCTGTCCGTGTCACGCGTGAAGCGGTCGAGGTCCTTCACGCCCGCCTGCTGGGCGAGGGCCCTGAGGCGATCCCGTCCGAAGCCCTTCTCCTTGGCGTCCTCGGCGTAGGCGGCCCGGTGGAAGGCCCAGAAGCGGTCCTGCCGGCCGGCTGCCCAGGAGGCTCGCGCGGCCGCCTCCGACGCCTCGCCGAAGATCGGGAAGTTGCGCCACTCGATGCGCAGGGTGCCGTCGTCGACGTACCTCTTGATCAGTTCGGGTTCGGTGTCCCGGGCGAACTTCCCGCAGTAGCCGCACTGGAAGTCGGCGTACTCGATGAGGACGACCGGTGCGGCGGTGCGGCCCAGGGCCAGCTTGTCGTCGGCGTCGCGCCGGGCGAGCCCGGCCAGTTCCCGGTGGACGTCGGAGTCCGGTCCGGTGGACGTGACGGCGGCCGGGGTGCCGGGGCCGGGCCCGTCCGGGGCGGTGGCCCGGTAGGAGACGAATCCGAGCAGCCCGGCGGCGAGAACCACGACGAGGCCGAAGAGCACCGGCTTCTTCGCGGAGGACTTCTTCGTGGAGGACTTCGCGGAGGGCGAAGGGCGGGTGGGCGTGGGCATGCGGCGCTCCGTGCGAGTGATGCGGGGAAAGCGGGACCTGCGGAAAGGGGCGCGGCGGCGCGGGGCCCGCCTACGCTTCCGGCACCCGGCGTCGGGCGGGTGCGGGTATATCCCGGGACATGGGGCCGCCTTGCACGGGGGACGGGTGATCAGTTGCCCGAAATGGTACGTCCTGTGGCCGCGCCCTCCCGCTCGGTCACCGGTGCCGCGGCGGAGCCCTCCCGGTTCGGTGTGACGCGGCCCGGACGAAATACGTTCGCCACTCCTCGCGCGCGGGTGAGATCCTGGGGTCCGTATGTCTACTTCCTTCGCCGATCTCCAGACCCAGCTCGGGCAGCTCTCGCTCCGCGACGCGCACCGGCTCGGCCGCCGCCTCGAGGGTGCCCGTCGCATCCGCAAGCCGGAGGCCCGCCAGTCCGTGCTGGACGAGATCTCCGCCGAGGCCGGGAAGGCAGCCGAGCGGCTCGCAGGACGCGCCGCGCGGATGCCCGCCCTCTCGTACCCGGAGCAACTTCCGGTCAGCCAGAAGAAGGACGAGATCCTGGAGGCGATACGCGACCACCAGGTCGTGATCGTCGCGGGTGAGACCGGCTCGGGCAAGACCACCCAGATCCCCAAGATCTGCATGGAGCTGGGCCGTGGCGTCCGGGGCATGATCGGTCACACCCAGCCCCGCCGGATCGCCGCGCGCACGGTCGCCGAGCGCGTCGCCGACGAGCTGGACACCCCGCTCGGCGAGGCCGTCGGCTGGAAGGTGCGCTTCACCGACCAGGTGAATCCGGACGCGACCTTCGTGAAGCTGATGACGGACGGCATCCTGCTGGCCGAGATCCAGACGGACCGCGAGCTCCTCGCCTACGACACGATCATCATCGACGAGGCCCACGAGCGGTCGCTGAACATCGACTTCCTGCTCGGCTACCTGGCCCGGCTGCTGCCCAAGCGCCCCGATCTGAAGGTCGTCATCACGTCGGCGACCATCGACCCGGAACGCTTCGCCAAGCACTTCGGCGAGGCACCGATCGTGGAGGTCAGCGGACGTACTTATCCGGTGGAGGTGCGCTACCGGCCCCTCCTCGAGGAGGAGGGCGACGACTCCGACCGCGACCAGATCACAGCGATCTGCGACGCCGTCGACGAGCTGGACCACGAGGCCCCGGGCGATGTCCTGGTCTTCCTCTCCGGGGAGCGGGAGATCCGCGACACGGCTGACGCCCTGAACAAACGCAACCTCAGACACACCGAGGTGCTCCCCCTCTACGCGCGCCTCTCGCACGCCGAGCAGCACCGCGTGTTCCAGCGCCACACCGGACGCCGCATCGTCCTCGCCACGAACGTCGCCGAGACCTCGCTGACCGTCCCCGGCATCAAGTACGTGATCGACCCGGGCAACGCCCGCATCTCCCGCTACAGCCACCGCACCAAGGTCCAGCGGCTGCCGATCGAGCGGATCTCCCAGGCCAGCGCCAACCAGCGCAAGGGCCGCTGCGGCCGTACGTCGGACGGCATCTGCATCCGGCTGTACTCCGAGGACGACTTCGTCACCCGTCCCGAGTTCACCGACCCCGAGATCCTGAGGACCAACCTGGCCTCCGTCATCCTCCAGATGACCGCGGCCGGCCTCGGTGACATCGAGAAGTTCCCCTTCATCGACCCGCCGGACCACCGCAACATCCGCGACGGCGTCCAGCTGCTCCAGGAGCTGGGCGCGCTCGACCCGGCGGAGAAGGATCCGAAGAAGCGCCTCACGCCGCTGGGCCGCAAGCTCTCCCAGCTGCCCGTCGACCCGCGCCTGGCCCGCATGGTCATCGAAGCCGAGAAGAACGGCTGCGCACGCGAGGTCATGGTCATCGCGGCGGCCCTGTCCATCCAGGACCCTCGTGAGCGTCCCTCGGAGAAGCAGACCCAGGCCGATCAGAACCACGCCCGCTTCAAGGACGAGACGTCCGACTTCCTGGCGTTCCTGAACCTGTGGCGCTACATCCGGGAACAGCAGAAGGAGCGCGGCTCCTCCAGCTTCCGCCGGATGTGCAAGCAGGAGTACCTGAACTTCCTGCGGATCCGTGAGTGGCAGGACATCTACGCCCAGCTGCGAACGGTCGCCAAGCAGATGGGGATCGAGGTCAAGGAGTCCTCGACGGGTGCCGACGCGCCGGAACAGTCGGTGCACACCTCGCTGCTGGCCGGCCTGCTGTCGCACATCGGGCTGAAGGACACCGAGAAGAACGAGTACCTGGGCGCCCGCAGCGCCAAGTTCGCGATCTTCCCCGGTTCCGCGCTGTTCAAGAAGCAGCCGCGCTTCGTGATGTCGGCCGAGCTGGTCGAGACGTCCCGGCTGTGGGCGCGGGTCAACGCGAAGGTCGAGCCGGAGTGGATCGAGCCACTCGCCCAGCACCTGCTGAAGCGGACCTACAGCGAACCGCACTGGGAGAAGGACCAGGCCGCGGTGATGGCGTACGAGCGGGTCACGCTCTACGGGGTACCGATCGTCGCCCAGCGCAAGATCAATTTCGGCCGTATCGACCAGGAGGCGTCGCGCGATCTGTTCATCCGCAACGCCCTGGTCGAGGGGGACTGGCGCACACACCACCAGTTCTTCCATGACAACCGCAAACTGCTCGGTGAGGTCGAGGAGTTGGAGCACCGCGCGCGGCGCCGCGACATCCTCGTGGACGACGAGACGCTCTTCGACTTCTACGATCAGCGGATCCCCGAGCACATCGTCTCCGGCGCCCACTTCGACTCCTGGTGGAAGCACAAGCGCCGTGACGAGCCGGACGCGCTCGACTTCGAGCGCTCGATGCTCATCAACGAGAAGGCCGGAGCCGTCACCAAGGACGACTACCCGGACTCCTGGCGGCAGGGGAAGCTCAAGTTCCGGGTGACCTACCAGTTCGAGCCGGGCGCGGACGCCGACGGTGTGACCGTCCACATCCCGCTCCAGGTGCTCAACCAGGTCACCGCCGAGGGCTTCGACTGGCAGATCCCGGGCCTGCGCCCGGAGGTGGTCACCGAGCTGATCCGCTCACTGCCCAAGCCGATCCGGCGGCACTACGTCCCCGCACCGGACTACGCGGCGAAGTTCCTGGACCGTGCGGTCCCCCTGCAGGAGCCCCTGCCGCTGACGCTCGCCCGTGAGCTCCAGCGGATGGTGGGCGTCCCGGTCACGGCGGACGACTTCGACCTGTCCCGGGTCCCGGACCACCTGAAGATCACTTTCCGCATCACCGACGAACGGCGCCGCAAGGTCGCCGAGGACAAGGATCTGGAGGCGCTGAAGCTCCAGCTGCGCCCCAAGGCCCGCCAGGCCCTCTCCAAGGCCGCCGCGGCCACCGCGGGCCCCTCGGGAGAGTCCATCGAGCGTTCGGGCCTCACCGACTGGACCATCGGCACCCTGAACCGTGTCTTCGAGACCCGTCGCGCGGGCCAGCCGGTCAAGGCCTACCCGGCACTCGTCGACCAGGGCGAGAGCGTGGCCGTACGGCTCTTCGACACCGAGGCCGAGCAGCAGCAGGCGATGTGGCGGGGCACCCGGAAGCTGATCCTGCTGAACATCCCGGTGAACCCGGCCAAGTTCGCCTCGGACAAGCTCACCAACCAGCAGAAGCTGGCGCTGTCCCGCAATCCGCACGGCTCCATCCAGGCGCTGTTCGACGACTGCGCGACGGCGGCGGCCGACCGGCTCATCGCCGCGCACGGCGGCCCGGCCTGGGACGAGGCGTCGTTCCGGAAGCTGTACGACAAGGTGCGCGCCGACCTCGTGGACCTCACCGTCCGCACGATCGGCCAGGTGCAGCAGATCCTGGCCGCCTGGCAGGCCTGCGAGCGCCGGCTGAAGTCGACGAACAGCCTGGTCCTGATCAACAACGTCACGGACGTACGGGACCACCTGGCGCGCCTCGTGCCGCCCGGGTTCGTCACCGCGACCGGACTGCGGAGACTGCCCGACCTGATGCGCTACCTGGTCGCCGAGGACCGCAGGCTGCAGCAGATGCCGACGAACGTCCAGCGCGACACCACGCGTATGGAGAAGGTCCACGAGATGCAGGACGAGTACGCCTGGCTGCTCGAACAGCTGCCCCAGGGACGGCCGGTGCCCCAGGAGGTCCTGGACATCCGCTGGATGATCGAGGAGCTGCGGGTGAGCTACTTCGCGCACGCGCTGGGCACCGCGCAGCCCGTCTCGGACAAGCGGATCGTGAAGGCGATCGACGCGGCCGCTCCGTGAGCAGGCACCCCGCGGGGCCGTGACGACGTCCGCACGGTGAGTGAGTTCGACCTGGCCCTCGGACCTCCTGTACAGTCTGGATTCGCAGCAGGCCGCAAGGCAGGCAGCGAAAACCTGGTCCTGTGGAGCAGTTTGGAGTGCTCGCCACCCTGTCAAGGTGGAGGCCGCGGGTTCAAATCCCGTCAGGACCGCAGTAACGGAAGCCCGGATCCCCTGGATCCGGGCTTCCGTGCGTCTTGACGCCGACTTCCGCCACGGGTAACTCCGTAGGACGGAGTCCACCCTTGTTCCCTCGACGCCGGGTGGCCGGTCCCACCGGGAGGCCGCACGCATGTCTGCGCCCACGGAAAGGCACGAGACCCGCGCGCTGCTGCGCGCCCACCTGGCGGCCGCTTCCGGCTACCGCCACCTCACCCGGCACTGTCCGATCTGCCATCGCCTGCTGCGGCTCGCCATGGAGCCCCTGACGGCCCCACAGGCGCCGCGCGCACCCCGGAAGCCCGGCGATGCCGCCGAGCCACCGCCGGCCCCGGAGAGCCGCCCCCGAGCCCCCGGGAGCGACTCCGCGGCAGTTCCTCCGCCTCCGCCCCCGGCAGACGGCGGCGGAGGCGGCGACGGCGGGGGCCGGGAGCGGGGCAGGTAGCGGCACGGGGGACGAAAGTCCTCGCGCGACATGACCATCTGCCGCAGCCAAGCACCCCCGCGCGGTGGCAGGCTCGTAGTGAGCGGGACGACGCCGGTGTGACGGGAGTCACCGAATCAGTTTTGCGCGGGGGGTACTTTACGCACTTCCTACAACTGGCGAATTTAATATGTGCAATTGCACTGCCGCCGAAGCACATCCCGGACCGTTCCGCCCGAGCCGCCCCACGACGTCCGGGACCCGGGCGAACAGCCCCGAACAGGCCCGCTCACGGTCGCACGCGGCCTCCCCGCAAACCGACCCGTCGGCAGGTTCGGGCAGAGGACCGGACCGTTCGGGCACTCGCCGGGCCCCTTCCCGGCATGCCAAAAGCCTCCCCGCGCCGCCTTCTCGCGGACGCCCTCCGCACCTGCCGGGCACAAAAAAGATCGCGCTGGACCCGGCGGAGTCCAGCGCGATCGAACGACGTACCCGCATGTCACAGGCATGGCACCCGTTGGGGCAGGCGCCCGTCGTATGGAGCTATGAGTGGGAAAACCGGGGGTTGGGGGACCCACCGGCGCCCTGTTGTGGCTGCGGCGACAGGGGGTGTGTCAGGCCTCGCTGCGCTGCTGCGGAATACCCGCAAGCAGTGCGCGGACCTCTGCCTCGCGGTACCGGCGATGCCCACCGAGCGTGCGGATGGACGTGAGCTTGCCAGCCTTTGCCCAACGGGTGACCGTCTTCGGGTCCACGCGGAACATCGTGGCGACCTCAGCCGGGGTCAGCAGCGGCTCGGCATCAGGGGTGCGAGCGGTCATGAGCGGCCTCCTCGGGAGAACCGAACCATCTCGGTTCTTTCCTCTAAATTCTGCACCTTGACCCGCGTTGCCCGAAATGGCGGACGCGGGCCGAGTCGGTTATAGGACGAACGGCTTGTCTTCGGCACTACAACTACACCATCCGTCCAGCCACGTCGGCCAAACCGATGGAATTGCCCTCCCAGGTGTTCATCAGCGACGGAAGCCGATGGACCATGCCATAGCGGACAGTCACGCCCCAGTAACGATCAGTCACAGGACAATCAGGAGTCGTCAGAAGTCGTCAGACCCCCCATAGCGCGCAATGCTGTGCATTCCGCCCATAGTTGGGCGGACAGAGCCCTCCCCGGACTCCTTGTCCTATTTTGGCATGAGGAGTAGGGAAGGGCGCAAGGGCCCCGTTAGTGCTATCCGTCACGCTTGAGGCAAAGGCCCGGTTCAGGACGTAGGTCCCGGGCCCTCCTGGACGGCTTCCCGCCCCACCTGTCGCACGCGTCACACCCGACGCCGGTTCACGGGCCGTCAGTTCCCCTCAGGACATCTCCGTTCACCTCCGCCGGGCTCCCTCGGCGCCCACGATGCCGGGCACCTCCCGGGATGTCTCTTCCCTGCGGATAGCGGCTCTATGCGACGATGCGTTCCAATTAACACCGCTTCGGGCTAGTTGGAGGATTGTAGGTCACGCACCGCTCGCCAACGGTCGGCCAGACGCGCGTACGCGACACCTGCCGCGTCGCCGTCCCCCGAGCGCAGCGCCGCGATGCCCTCGGCCACATCCGCCGCCGACCGGTCCGCGGCGAGCTGCTCGCCGCTCAGCGCGTGGACGAGGCCGCCGTAGTCCAGCTCGACCATGGCGCGTGGATGGAACTCCTCCAGCCATCGCCCGACCTCCACGAGCCCTTCGGTCAGCGGGCCCTCGTCGACGGTCTCCCGCAGCGTCCGCAGCGCTCTCGCCAGCCGGCGCCTGGCCTGCACCATGGGGGTCCGGTACCGCAGCAGCCCGCCGCCGTCCGCGCCGGCGGCGACGTACTCCCGCTCCTCGTCGTCGAACAGGACGAACCAGCGCACCGGCACATGCCACACCGTGGTCCGGATCCAGGGGCGGGCGTCCGGGTTCCGCTCGGCCCACCGCTCGTAGTCCGCGGCCGCCTGTCCTCGCACCACCGGGGGCAGCACCGCGTCCAGCACAGTGGCCGGAAACAGACCCCCCAGTTCACTCATGGCCAGCCAGCCCCGCATCCGGGTCCGCCACGGGCAGACGCAGATCACGCCGTCGACCGACGCGACGAACGCGTCCCCGCTCTCGTGCACCGGCACCGCCACCGGCGGGGTGGGAACCAGGTCTGCGAGCGAGCGGCGCAGTTCGTCCTGTGCCGTGGGGAGGTCGGAGCGCCGGGCGTAACGCGTCCAGTGGCCCCGTTCGGGTTCGCGGAAGGCGGCGAGCGGCTCGTACACCCGCAGGTAGGACGCGTAAGGGACGAGCACCGAAGACACCACCGACATGCGGTGAATCGTGTCACGCCGGTACTCCACAGGGGGGTGATCCCGGTCAGGGGAACAGATCTACGCGTCACGAGGACTTACGCTCTTGCCCATCGGACCGGCCGGTGGCGGCCGGCCCGGACCCTCCCCACCTTCAGGAGGGTCTTCCGCCGCTTCGTACTTGGGAGTCACCACAGTGACCGATGTGACCGACGGCATCCTGCGCACCCTGTTCCACTCGGATCAGGGGGGCCACGAGCAAGTCGTGATCTGCCAGGACCGTGCCAGCGGCCTCAAGGCCGTCATCGCCCTCCACTCCACCGCCCTGGGCCCGGCCCTCGGCGGGACCCGCTTCTATCCGTACGCCTCCGAGGAGGAGGCCGTCGCGGACGCGCTGAACCTGGCGCGCGGTATGTCGTACAAGAACGCCATGGCCGGTCTCGACCACGGCGGCGGCAAGGCCGTCATCATCGGCGATCCTGGCCGGATCAAGTCCGAGAAACTGCTCCTGGCCTACGGACGCTTCGTGGCCTCGCTCGGCGGGCGGTATGTGACCGCCTGTGATGTGGGCACGTACGTCGCGGACATGGACGTCGTCGCCCGGGAGTGCCGCTGGACCACCGGCCGCTCCCCCGAGAACGGCGGCGCGGGTGACTCCTCCGTCCTCACCGCCTTCGGCGTCTTCCAGGGCATGCGGGCCTCCGCCCAGCACCTGTGGGGCGACCCCACGCTCCGTGGCCGCAAGGTCGGTGTCGCGGGCGTCGGCAAGGTCGGCCACCACCTGGTCGAGCACCTGTTGAGCGACGGCGCCGAGGTCGTCGTGACGGATGTGCGCGAGGAAGCCGTACGCCGGGTCACCGACCTGCATCCCGAGGTCTCGGTGGCCCTGGACACGGACGCTCTCATCCGGACCGAGGGGCTCGACATCTACGCCCCTTGCGCGCTCGGCGGCGCGCTGAACGACGAGAGCGTCCCCGTGCTCACCGCCAAGGTGGTGTGCGGCGCGGCCAACAACCAGCTCGCGCATCCCGGCGTCGAGAAGGATCTGGCCGACCGATCGGTTCTGTACGCACCGGACTACGTGGTGAACGCAGGTGGCGTGATCCAGGTCGCCGATGAGCTCCATGGTTTCGACTTCGACCGCTGCAAGGCGAAAGCCGCGAAGATCTTCGACACCACGCTGGCCATATTCGCACGTGCGAAGGCTGATGGAATCCCGCCGGCCGCGGCGGCCGACCGGATCGCCGAACAGCGGATGGCGGACGCCCGCCGTCGCTGACGCGTAACCGCCACGTCGCCCCTCCGTCACCGGTCTGTGGGGAATGCCCGGTGACGGAGGCCACGCCGGGGGCGGCGGACGGCCGGCGGGCCGCGAGGGAGACAAGACTCACTCCGGTCGGCGGGTCGGCCGTCCACAAGAGGTTAAAATCGGGTTTGACCAGCGAGGACGGGCTCCTCTGCGGTCCTGCACCGAGGCGCGTGATGCGGGCGGCGTACCGTATGGCCGAGGAAGCAGGTACCGTTAAAGCCACGGGCGCGGTCTCTCTGCCGAGAGTCCGTCCTGAAACATGAACGCGTGTCAAGACTCTGGGGCCGTCGAGCCCCGTCACCGAGGGGGTCGAGCCATGGGGCGCGGCCGGGCAAAGGCCAAGCAGACCAAGGTCGCCCGTCAGCTGAAGTACAGCAGCGGCGGGACTGATCTGTCGCGTCTGGCCAATGAGCTGGGCGCATCACCTTCGAGTCAACCACCGAACGCCGAGCCGTTCGAGGACGACGACGAGGAAGATGACCCGTACGCACAGTACGCGGATCAGTACAACGACGACGAGGACGCGGACGAGGACGACCAGTCCGGTCCGTCGTCACAGCGCCGCGGCGCTTGACCTCGCGCTGACACATCAACCCGGTCCGGGCCTGCCCGGACCGGGTTCTGTGTTGTCCCGGTACGGACGGACGGTGGGCGCTCCCACGACGAGCGGACCAGCTGCCGGCGCCGCCCCCCGCCGGTCCGGTGGTGTGCCGGACCGACGGTCATGGCGTTCTACCGTGCGTAGCTTCCGGTCAGCTCGGCACCCGTGGCGTGGTCGCCGCGCTCGGTGATCTCACCGGCGACCCAGGAGTCGACACCCCGGTCGGCCAGCGTCGTCAGAGCCGCGTCCACCGAGTCGGCCGGGACGACCGCGATCATGCCGACGCCCATGTTGAGCGTCTTCTCCAGCTCCAGCTGCTCGACCTTGCCGGCCTTGCCCACCAGGTCGAAGACGGCACCGGGCGTCCAGGTGGCACGGTCCACCGTGGCGTGCAGCCCGTCCGGGATCACCCGGGCCAGGTTGTTGGCCAGGCCACCGCCGGTCACGTGGCTGAAGCCGTGCACCTCGGTCGTCCGGGTCAGCGCCAGACAGTCGAGGGAGTAGATCCTCGTGGGCACGAGGAGCTCCTCGCCGAGCGTCCTGCCGAACTCCTCGACCTCGCGGTCCAGGGTCCAGCCGGCCCGGTCGAAGACCACGTGGCGCACGAGCGAGTACCCGTTCGAGTGAAGACCGGACGATGCCATGGCGATCACGGCGTCACCCTTACGGATACGGTCCGGACCCAGCAGCCGGTCGGCCTCGACCACGCCCGTGCCGGCGCCCGCGACATCGAAGTCGTCCGGGCCCAGCAGGCCGGGGTGCTCGGCCGTCTCGCCGCCGACCAGGGCGCAGCCCGCGAGGACGCAGCCCTCGGCGATGCCCTTCACGATGGCCGCGACACGCTCGGGATGCACCTTGCCGACACAGATGTAGTCGGTCATGAAGAGCGGCTCCGCGCCGCAGACGACCAGGTCGTCGACGACCATGCCGACGAGGTCGTGCCCGATGGTGTCGTACACGCCCATCTGGCGGGCCAGATCGACCTTCGTGCCGACGCCGTCGGTGGCGGAGGCGAGCAGGGGGCGCTCGTAACGCTTGAGCGCCGAGGCGTCGAAGAGGCCGGCGAACCCGCCGAGGCCGCCGAGGCCCGCGACCTCGGGGCGCTGCGTCTTCTTCACCCACTCCTTCATCAGCTCGACGGCGCGGTCACCGGCTTCGATGTCGACGCCCGCCGCAGCGTAGGAAGCACCTGTTGTCTCAGACATTGCCCGGGATCTTTCGTGTGGGAATACGGGGCTGGTGGGGAAGCAGCCGGTCGGTCCGGGTCACGGACGACGCAGTGCGTCGGCCGCCGCGGTCGCGGCGGGGCCGGCCGCCAGCTCGGTCTCCAGCAGCTGCTTGCCGAGCAGCTCCGGGTCCGGAAGCTCCATCGGGTATTCGCCGTCGAAGCAGGCGCGGCACAGGTTCGGCTTGGCGATCGTCGTCGCCTCGACCATCGCGTCGAGCGAGATGTACGCGAGGGAGTCGGCACCCATGGAGGTGGCGATCTCGTCCACGGACATGCCGTTGGCGATCAGCTCGGCGCGCGTCGCGAAGTCGATGCCGAAGAAGCAGGGCCACTTGACGGGCGGGGAGGAGATCCGGATGTGGATCTCTGCGGCGCCCGCCTCGCGGAGCATCCTCACCAGGGCGCGCTGGGTGTTGCCGCGGACGATCGAGTCGTCGACGACCACCAGGCGCTTGCCCTTGATGACTTCCTTCAGCGGATTCAGCTTCAGCCGGATACCCAGCTGGCGGATGGTCTGCGAAGGCTGGATGAAGGTACGGCCCACATAGGCGTTCTTGACCAGACCGGCTCCGAACGGAATTCCGCTCGCTTCGGCGTAACCGATCGCGGCGGGCGTTCCGGATTCCGGCGTCGCTATGACCAGATCGGCTTCGACGGGAGCCTCGGCCGCCAGCTTCCTGCCCATCTCCACCCGGGAGAGGTAGACGTTCCGCCCGGCGATGTCGGTGTCGGGACGGGCCAGGTAGACGTATTCGAAGACGCAGCCCTTGGGCTTCGCTTCTGCGAAGCGGGAGGTGCGCAGGCCGTTCTCGTCGATGGCGACGAGCTCGCCCGGCTCGATCTCGCGGACGTAGCTGGCACCGCAGATGTCGAGGGCGGCGGACTCGGAGGCCACCACCCAGCCACGCTCGAGCCGGCCGAGGACCAGCGGGCGGATGCCCTGCGGGTCACGGGCGGCGTAGAGGGTGTGCTCATCCATGAAGACGAGCGAGAAGGCGCCCTTGACCTCGGGGAGCACCTTCGCGGCGGCTTCCTCGATGGTGAGCGGCTTGTCGTCGTCGTCTCTCTGGCCGGCGAGCAGCGCGGTCACCAGGTCGGTGTCGTTGGTCGCCGCGACCTGGGTGGCACGGCCGTCCTTGCGAGGAAGGTCGGCGACCATCTCGGCGAGCTGGGCCGTATTGACCAGGTTGCCGTTGTGCCCCAGGGCGATCGAGCCGTGCGCGGTGGCACGGAACGTCGGCTGCGCGTTCTCCCACACCGAGGCACCGGTGGTGGAGTAGCGGGCATGACCGACCGCGATATGGCCCTGGAGCGATCCCAGAGACGTTTCGTCGAAGACCTGCGAGACCAGTCCCATGTCCTTGAAGACCAGGATCTGGGACCCGTTGCTCACTGCGATGCCCGCGGACTCCTGTCCACGGTGCTGCAGGGCATACAGTCCGAAATAGGTGAGCTTGGCGACCTCTTCACCCGGAGCCCAGACACCGAAGACGCCACAAGCGTCCTGGGGGCCTTTCTCTCCGGGGAGCAGGTCGTGGTTGAGTCGTCCATCACCACGAGGCACGCCACCGAGTGTAGGCGAGATCGACCACCGGTCCGAATTGGGTGAGCGCCCGGCACCGGCTCCGGACGGGGCGGCGTGACGGTTTCCGGGCCGGCGGCCACCGACGTCATCCGGTCACCCCGCGTGATCGAGGAGGTGTTCCCGCCCTTGCCCCGAGTGGGCTCGAGGCGGCCGACGGCCGGGACAGACGGCGGTTACCGACGGGTCGGGCACGTAGGGCGCCGCGCGCCGGGAGCACGCCCGTCGTGGCGCTCGGTGAGCCGGGACGCCGGGCGGAGCCGCCGGTGGCCGAACGCTCGTTTCGTGGTGAGCCTCACACCGCGAGTCCTCGGCCGGGGGCCTGGAAGCCCGTCCGGAGCTGCCTGCGGCCCGGTCCGGCCCGGCTGCCACCGAGGGTCCACAGGCCCCGGGCGGCCCCAGGGCCCGCGGGACAGCCGTCCGCAGTACGAGACCACCGTTGACAGGCCCATGGCCCGTTGGCAGGCTCCTTCCTCATGCAGCCCCTCGGTGATCTTTCGGTCACGCTCGTGGAGCGCCGCCACGTCGATCTGGGCCGTGTCGCGAGCGCGATCTGTCGCCGCGCCTGAGCCTGCCGCGCCCCGAGAGCCTTCCGTAGGGCTTACGCCTCGGACTCCGGCACGCGTGCACGCCATTCCGCTCCCCTTCTTCTACGCCCCCTCGTGACCAGGTGCGCCCGCTCGTGCGCCCTTCCCGACGGGGCGGTCGCACCCATCCCCCTCGCGCCCTGTCCGTCGACCGGCGCCCGAGGCCCTCCCTGGAGACCTCATGACCTCTCGCGATTCGAATACGAGTTCGGATAAGCGATCCGGCTCGTCGCTGAGCCGACGCGCCTTCACCACAGCCGTGGGCGCGACCGCCGCCACCGCCGCGGGGATACAGGCCGCCGTCCCAGCAGCCGCCGCCACCGGGACGGCCTCCGACGCGGTGACGCGGGAACGTCCCTTCCGTGCCGCCCGCGGCAGGCACTCACGACGCCCCAACATCCTGTTCATCCTCGGCGACGACCTCGGCTGGGCCGATCTCTCCTCGTACGGGGCTCCGCACATCCGCACTCCCAACCTGGACCGGATCGGGCGCCAGGGCGTGCGCTTCACCGACTCCTACTCGGGGTCGGCAACCTGCTCCCCCACCCGGTTCAGCCTCTACACGGGGCGCTATCCGGGGCGCACGAAGGGCGGGCTCGCGGAGCCCATAGCCAACAGGTCGGTGGGGCTGGAGCCCACCCACCCGACGCTGGCCTCCCTGCTCCGCGGCGCCGGCTACTCGACCGCACTGATCGGCAAGTGGCACTGCGGCTACCTGCCCGACTACAGCCCGACCAAGTCGGGCTACGACGAGTTCTTCGGCAACTTCGGCGGAGCCCTGGAGTACTACTCCAAGCTCGGTCTGAGCGGCGAGTACGACCTGTACGAGGGCGATGCCGAATACAAGGACCTGCGCTACTACACCCGGATCCTGACGGAGCGCGCGAGCGAATACGTGCGGCGTGACCACGACAAGCCGTGGCTGCTCAACCTGAACTTCACCACACCGCACTGGCCGTGGATCGCCGACGGCGACACGGAGGCCAGTGCCGAGGTCGTCCGCCGGATCAAGGCGGGCGACCGGGGCGCCCTGCGGCACGCCGACGGCGGCTCGATCGAGAAGTACACGGAGATGGTCGAGGACCTCGACCGCTCGGTCGGCGAGGTGCTGAAGGCGCTGAAGCGGTCGGGCCAGGAGGAGGACACCCTCGTCTTCTTCGCCAGCGACAACGGCGGCGAGCGCTTCTCCTACAACTGGCCGCTCTCCGGCAACAAGAGCTCGCTCCAGGAGGGCGGCATCCGTATCCCCTCGGTGCTGCGCTGGCCCGCGCGCATCGACGGTCACCAGGTCAGCGATCTCCCGGTGTTCTCCCCCGACTGGACGGCGACCCTGCTGGAGCTCGGTGGGGCGCGACCGGACCCTGCCCACCCGCTGGACGGCATCAGCCTCGCGGGATATCTGCTGCGCGACGAGGCACCGAAGGAACGCGACCTGTTCTGGCGGGTGCGCGGGGAGCGGGCACTGCGGCGCGGCGACTGGAAGTACTACCGCGGGAGGAACGGGACCGACCAGCTGTTCAACCTGGCCGACGACCAGCGCGAACAGGCCGACCGCGCGGCGGCCGAACCTGAGCTGCTGGCCGAGCTGCGGGCGTCGTGGGAGAGGACGGACTCCGGGCTGCTCCCGTATCCGACGGGTTCCTGAGCACCTCGGCGTCCCCGCGGACGAGCCCCGGCCGGTCAGCCCCTGGCCGCCGGGGCGGACGCGTGGAGGCCCTTGCCGCTCTCGGCCTCGATCGACAGAGAGCGGTGCTCGATCTCGTACGTCGTCCTCCCCTCCAGTACGCCCCGCAGCGCGCGTTCCAGGTCCATCTCGGGACCCGGGCACATCTTCCGGGTGGAGGCGAGCGGGCCGAAGGTGAGCGTGGAGCCGGAGACCGTGGCCTTGCCGTGGAAGGAGTTGCAGCCGAGGTTCCCCTCCACCGAGCCGTCCTTGCCGAAGGTGAGGTGCGCCTTGTTCTCCGTACCGGCGGGCAGGGAGGCGGCGACGCTGCCGGACACGAGCCCGGTGACCTTCCAGGCGGTCCCGGCCAGCGGGGCGGGAGGCTCGGAGGTGAGTGCGATGGAGTCGCCTGCTCCGGTGGTCAGGGTCAGGGTCTTCGCGTCGCCCCGGCCCGCGACAGCGGCCCGGAGCTCGCCGCTGAAAGCACGGCCCATCGCCTTCTCGAAGGCCTGGACGTCCTCGTCGCACGCCATTTCGGTGGTCGTGCCGGGCCCGACGGTGACCTTGTCGCCGTCGACGGCGGCCTCGGCGGTGAAGCGGTTGCAGCCCAGACTGCCCGTGGCCTTCCCGTCGGAGCCGATCTCGACGTGGGCGCCGGCGGGGGCAGCGGTCTTCTTCCCGTCGACGGTCAGGGAGGACACGGTCCAGTGGACCCCGGTCACGGGTGGCCCGGTCCGCACGGTGCCGCTGCCGTCTCCGGACTCACCGGATCCCGCTCCGGTGCCCGGATCCGTACCGCACGCGGCGAGGGTGAGGGTGGCCAGGACGGCAAGGACGCTGACAGCCATACGTTGTGTGCGCATGGCCCTGGGACGGATCGAGTGGGCGATCCGGTTCCCCTCAGCCCATCAGCGGGAGCAACGGGGTGAGGTCGGCCCGCTCCCCGCTGGCGCTGACCCGCGCCGCTTCGAGCTCCTCCGCCCACTTCGTACGTCCGGTGGCCAGCCGCACCCAGGTGAGCGGGTCCGTCTCCACGACGTTCGGCGGCGTGCCCCGGGTGTGCTTGGGCCCGCCGATGCACTGGACGACGGCGAAGGGCGGGACGCGCACCTCGACGGAGCCACCGGGCGCCTTGTCCGCGAGGGCGTCGGCGAGCAGCCGGGTGCAGGCGGCGAGCGCCTGGCGGTCGTACGGGATGTCGAGGCCGGTCGCGCGGTGGAGATCGTCGGTGTGGACGACGAGCTCGACGGTGCGGGTGACCAGGAAGTCGCCCAGCCGCATCGTGCCTGCCCGGGTCGTCACCAGCCGGTCACCGGCGTCGGCGGGCACCAGCTCCGCGAACCGGGCCGCCGTCTCCTCGTACAGCGCGTCGAGGCCGGGCCTGGCCGCGGCCAGGGTCCTGGCGTCGTCCGCGATCCCCTCGGCCCGTGCCGCCGTGGAGAAGGGCCACTCGACCAGGGTGAGCTGCGGCCTGGCACCGGGCGGCTCCGGCAGCTCCAGTTCACGGCTGACCCGCTCCAGAGCCGTCGTCACGTGCGCCGCGAGGTCCCGTACGGTCCACTCCCCCAGCCCGGACGCACCGGCCAGCTGGTCCTCCGTCAGCGCGGCCACCGCCTCCCGGACGCGGTCGAACTGGGCCAGGACCGCGCTGCGGGTCCGGCTGAGGTCGTAGGCGCGCGGGCGCTTCTTGGCCGGGGGCATACGGGCGAGACTAACCGGCGCCTGTGACATCGTGCTCCCTCCGGATGCTCAACTCCTGGCGAAGTCCGAGGCCTCGGGAAAGGTGAGGCCGGTACAGCCCCGGCGCGCGGTGGCGTCGTCGACGTACGCCCGGAAGACGGGCTCCAGCCGGTCGCGGAGGATGTGGTCGTACGGGTAGGCCACCTGCATCACGTGCAGGGCGGGCCGGCCGTCGCAGACGGAGGAGGCCCACCAGGCGAACTCGTCCGTACCCGCGCTGCCGGGGCGGATCGCGGTCCGGCCCAGCACGCCGGTCCGCACTCCTCTGGTGCCGTCGCCGACGAGGGTCTCGGTCTTCATCCACAGGGGAGAGCCCGAGAGCACGATCTCGAGGTCCCGCGGGCGCTCCGTGCTCTTCTCGTACGCGGGCCAGACCCTCCGGGTCTCGTCCTCGCCGAGCGCGAGCAGGCAGGCGTCGTGGGAGCTCGCCTTCCCGGCCGGCGCGGCGAGTGCGCGGTCGGGAAGCGAGCCACGTCCCTCGGCGGCTATGAGACGGCCGTACCAGGCGCACGTCCCGCCGGCCTCGGCCGCCGGGCGGAGGGCGAACGCCGGCTCGGGGAACTCGGCGGGCAGTGCGGGGAGTTCGGTGGAGCACCCCTGTTCCTCGGCAGCCCTCTCCACGGCCTGCCGCGCCAGAACCGCGAGCGTGCGGCGGTCCTCGGGCGTGGCGACGTCCGCGTACTTGGCGACGGCCGAGGCCTCGACGGAGGAGATATCGCCTCCGTCCCCGCACAGGGCCCTGGCCGTCACCAGGTGGCTCTCGTACTCACCGAGTCCGCCGTCGCCCAGGGGGTGCGGCACGGCCTCGTCCGCCGCGGCCGCGATGTCGTCCCCGCCTCCGCGCCGGAGGTCGAAGGGCTTGTCGTCGAGCGCGACATGGCGTTCGTCGGCGTTCGGGTCCGCCGGGTACATGGTGAGTGTCAGGGCGAAGTGCCCGTACGTCGTCCCCGGATCGCCCACGCGGTAGACGACGCAGTTGCTGACCCGCCGGGCGGTGTCGACCTGGTAACGGTCCGCGAGTTCCACGCGGTCGGTGCCGACGTGCAGTCCGAGCACCGGGTCGGGATCGACGAGGCCACCGCACCCCTCCTCGATGAGCTCCCGGCTCTCGGCCCGGGCCCGGAGGTCGGACACCTGCGTGACGATCGCCCAGATGCTCAAGCCGATCCCCGCCACCGCGACCATGCAGAACAGCGCGTTCAGGGCCTTCCGCACGCGCCCGCGTCCGGCCGGCTCCCCCACGGGCCCGGGCTCCCCGGGAGCGTGCTTACCGTCCATGGCCCCTGCCCCCGTACGACGACAACGCGTGACGCCCGCAAGCTACCAGTCGCTGCTGACGGCCTCACCGGCGACGAAGACCTCGCCGTCGGCGGGTACTCCGATGCCCCGCCAGGTGAAGGGGATCCCGCGCGCCCTGTCGAGGTCCGGGTGGTCCATGAGCTGGAAGTGCACATGCGGCTCGGTGGAGTTGCCGGAGTTCCCGCAGCGGGCGATCCGCTGTCCGGCCCGGACGGTGTCCCCGGCCCGCACCTCGAGCGAGCCGCGCTGGACGTGGGCGTACGCGGCGTACGTCCCGTCACCGAGGTCGAGCACGACGCGGTTGCCGTAGATCCCGCCCGGGCCGGCCAGGTCGCGGATGAACGCCTCGATCACCATCAGGTAGGCGAGCGCCGGGCCCGAGTTCCGGCTGAGGTGGTCACGCTGCCCGTCGCTCGCGTGGACGACGGTGCCGTCCGCCACCGCGAGCAGCGGGGAGCCGAAGGCCGGGAAGTCACGGTTGGGGCGGACGACCGGCCACACCCACCGGAAGGGGGGACGGTCCCGGCCCTCGGGTTCGGCGACGACATCGATCGCGTACGTCTGCCCGTAGGCGTGCGTGCCGTGGCTGGGGACCTTGTCGGCCGGACTGTTGAGCGCGCTCCAACGGCCCGTCACCGGAGGCCCGACCTCCACGGCGGGGCGGGGATGCGCCGTGTCCGCACCGCCGGAGCGGTTCACCACGATCCCGATGACAAGAGCCACCACTGCCGGCAGGAACACCAGGACGTACGGGTCGAGCGAGCCCGTGAAGGCCGTGACCACCACCAGTGCGACGAAGACGGCCCAGCAGCAGCGGTGCAGGATCATCGCGGCTTTGCGTACGGACATGACGTTCCCCCTCGTTCGTGTCGTTCGGCGCCCGCCCCTCAGGGCCGGGCGGCCGTGAGAACCACCAGGAGCGGCACCACCCGGGCGCCCGGCACCTCGTAGCGCCCGCGCCCTGTCGTGTGCAGCCAGCCCGCGACGGTCAGCTGGCGCAGGTGGTGGTAGATCTGACCGGTCGTTCCGGTCTCGTCGAGCCCGGCCAGCTCGGCGACCGTGCGCCTGCCCGCGAGGATCTCGCGGAGCAGCCGCAGCCTTACCGGGTGGCCGAGCGCGGCCAGGGGCTCGGCGGCTTCCGCCCAGTCGGGACGGTCCTCGTCCGTGCCCAGGAGCCCCGCGGTGAGCGCGCCGTACTGCCACTCGTACCGCTCACCGGCCGGCAGCCTCACCGCGCCCGTGAACAGCACCCCGCCGTCGGCCGCGGTCTCCCCGACCTGCTCGAGCTGGTCCTTCAGCCCGTCCAGCGCCCAGAAGTCCCCGACGCCCAGCTCCGGCCTCGCGCTCCCGGCGGCCGACTCCAGCACCGCGAGGCGGCGCTCCAGTTCGGCGACGCGCTCCTCGAGCTTCATGACATCCACCTTACGTAATTACGTAATTTCAATCAACAGGTAGGGGTGAAACGCCGAAGCCCCCGTCCGGTCGACCCGGGCGGGGGCTTGGGTACAGGCAGAACCTAGGCGAACAGACCCTCCAGGGTCCCCTCGTGCGCCGTGCGCAGCTCGCTCAGCGGAATGCTGAACTCGCCCTGGATCTCGATCTCCTCGCCGTCCACGACACCGATCCGGGCCACGGGCAGTCCCCGCGCCCCGCACATGTCGTTGAAGCGGAGCTCCTCGCTGCGCGGAACCGAGACGACCGCGCGGCCCGCCGACTCCGAGAACAGGAAGGTGAAGGCGTCCAGCCCCTCCGGGACGACCAGCCGGGCACCCTTCCCACCGCGCAGGCAGGACTCGGTGACCGCCTGGATCAGGCCCCCGTCCGAGAGGTCGTGCGCCGCGTCGATCATGCCGTCGCGGGAGGCCGAGATCAGGATCTCGCCGAGGAGCTTCTCGCGGCCCAGGTCCACCTTCGGCGGCATGCCGCCGAGGTGCTGGTGGATGACCTCGGACCAGGCCGAACCGCCGAACTCCTCGCGGGTGTCGCCCAGGAGGTACAGCAGCTGCCCCTCTTCGGCGAAGGCGACCGGCGTACGCCGGGTGACGTCGTCGATCACGCCGAGGACGGCCACGACCGGGGTCGGGTGGATCGCCGTCTCGCCGGTCTGGTTGTACAGCGACACGTTGCCGCCGGTGACCGGGGTGCCCAGCTCCAGGCAGCCGTCCGCGAGACCACGGGTGGCCTCGGCGAACTGCCACATGACGTCCGGGTCCTCCGGCGAACCGAAGTTCAGGCAGTCGGAGATGGCGAGCGGCTTGGCACCGGACGCCGCGACGTTGCGGTAGGACTCGGCCAGCGCGAGCTGCGCGCCCGTGTACGGGTCGAGCTTGGCGTAGCGGCCGTTGCCGTCGGTCGCCATGGCCACGCCGAGATTCGACTTCTCGTCGATCCGGACCATGCCGGCGTCCTCCGGCATCGCCAGGACGGTGTTGCCCTGCACGAAGCGGTCGTACTGGTCGGTGATCCAGGACTTGGAGGCCTGGTTCGGGGAGCCGACCAGCTCGAGGACCTGCTCGCGCAGCTCCGCGCCGTTCGCCGGACGGGCCAGCTTGCCGGCGTCGTCGGCCTGCAGCGCGTCCTGCCACGAGGGGCGGGCGTAGGGCCGGTGGTACGTCGGGCCCTCGTGGGCCACGGACCGCGGCGGTACGTCCACGATCTGCTCGCCGTGCCAGAAGATCTCCAGCTGCGACCCCTCGGTCACCTCACCGATGACGGTGGCGATGACGTCCCACTTCTCGCAGATCTCCATGAAGCGGTCCACGTGCTGCGGCTCGACGATCGCGCACATGCGCTCCTGCGACTCGCTCATGAGGATCTCCTCGGGCGAGAGGGAGGAGTCACGCAGCGGCACGGTGTCCAGCTCGACGCGCATACCGCCGGAGCCCGCGGAGGCCAGCTCGCTCGTGGCGCAGGAGAGCCCGGCGCCGCCGAGGTCCTGGATGCCCGCGACGAGCTTCTCCTTGAAGATCTCCAGGGTGCACTCGATGAGGAGCTTCTCCTGGAACGGGTCGCCGACCTGCACGGCGGGGCGCTTGGTGGGCTTGGTGTCGTCGAAGGTCTCCGAGGCCAGCACGGAGACGCCGCCGATGCCGTCGCCGCCGGTGCGGGCACCGTAGAGGATCACCTTGTTGCCGGGGCCGGAGGCCTGGGCCAGGTGGATGTCCTCGTGCTTCATCACGCCGATGCAGCCGGCGTTGACGAGCGGGTTGCCCTGGTAGCAGGCGTCGAAGACGACCTCGCCGCCGATGTTCGGCAGGCCGAGACAGTTCCCGTAGCCGCCGATGCCCGCGACGATGCCCGGCAGGACCCGCCGGGTGTCGGGGTGGTCGGCCGCGCCGAAGCGCAGCGGGTCGACGACCGCGACCGGGCGGGCGCCCATGGCGAGGATGTCGCGGACGATTCCGCCCACGCCGGTGGCCGCGCCCTGGTAGGGCTCGATGTACGAGGGGTGGTTGTGCGACTCGACCTTGAAGGTGACCGCGTAACCCTGGCCGACGTCGACCACACCCGCGTTCTCGCCGATGCCGACGAGCATCGCGTCGTTGGCGGGGACCTTCTCACCGAACTGCTTGAGGTGGACCTTGCTGCTCTTGTACGAGCAGTGCTCGGACCACATCACGGAGTACATGGCGAGCTCGGCACCGGTGGGACGGCGGCCCAGGATCTCGCGGATCCGGGCGTACTCGTCCTCCTTGAGGCCGAGCTCCTTCCAGGGCTGCCCGGCGTCCGGGGTTTCGGCCGCGTGCTTGACCGTGTCCAGGCTCATGCGTTGACCAGCTTCTTGATGATCGAGGTGAAGAAACCCAGACCGTCGGTGCGACCGGTACCGATCAGCGGCTCGACGGCGTGCTCCGGGTGCGGCATCAGACCGACGACGTTGCCCGCGGCGTTGGTGATGCCGGCGATGTCGCGCAGCGAGCCGTTCGGGTTGACGTCGGCGTAACGGAAGGCGACGCGGCCCTCGGCCTCCAGCGCGTCGAGCGTGCGCTCGTCGGCGGTGTACCGGCCGTCCACGTTCTTCAGCGGTACGGAGATCTCCTGACCCGCCGTGTAGTCCGAGGTCCAGGCGGTCTCCGCGTTCTCCACCCGCAGCTTCTGGTCGCGGCAGATGAAGTGGAGGTCGTTGTTGCGCAGCATCGCGCCGGGCAGCAGGTGTGCCTCGGTCAGGATCTGGAAGCCGTTGCAGATACCGAGGACCGGCAGGCCGGCCTTCGCCTGCTCGATGACGCTCTCCATCACCGGCGAGAAACGCGAGATGGCGCCGGCGCGCAGATAGTCGCCGTAACTGAATCCGCCCGCGAGGATCACCGCGTCGACCTGGTGCAGGTCCTTGTCACGGTGCCAGAGGGATACGGGTTCTCCACCCGCGATCCGCACGGCCCGCAGGCTGTCCTGGTCGTCGAGCGTGCCGGGAAAAGTGACGACGCCGATACGGGTGGTCACTTCTCCTCCTCCACCTTGACGGTGAAGTCCTCGATGACGGTGTTGGCGAGGAAGGTCTCGGCCATCTCGTTAATACGGGCGAGGGCGGCATCGTCGACCGGCCCCTCGACCTCGAGCTCGAAACGCTTTCCCTGACGAACGTCCGCGATTCCGTCGAAGCCGAGACGGGGCAGTGCGCGCTGCACAGCCTGTCCCTGCGGGTCGAGGATCTCCGGCTTGAGCATGACGTCGACTACGACGCGTGCCACTGGCACTCCCGGTGGTGTGGTGCGGCTGTGTCTCCGAGGGGTTCCCCAGATCCCCGCGGGTCCTCTCAGCGTACCTGGCCAGAAATTCTACGCGGGTAGATATCGGAGGGCCCTCATCACGGCGAGATATCGACGGGCGGCGAAGCCCGGGGAAAATCCTGGGAAAAAATCTTCACCCTGATTGCCCGCGGGCACACGGAGGCAACACGCGGATGTAATAAGCCGGGCTTCACAATGCGACGCCCGCCGCTGTACAAATGAATACCCGGGAAAGCACGATTGCCCCGGAACAGTCGACAGCAGTCGATCCGTATCCGCCCAGCCGCCGGAAGGCCGGCATCCGCGCATGTCAGGCGCGACGGTGCCGTAGGAAAGGACCGATATCCGTGGCTCAGCGTGTAGTGGTTACGCTCTCCGACGACATCGACGGGGGAGAAGCGGCGGAAACGGTCACCTTCGCCCTGGACGGGAAGTCGTACGAGATCGACCTGAATCCCGCCAATGCAAAGAAACTGCGGAAGACGCTGGCCCCGTACGTGGCCGCCGGCCGAAAGCAGACAAACACCGGCAAGCGAGGCAGGGCTCCGGTGGCGTACCACCACACGTCTCTCGCGCCGGACCCCGCCGCCGTGCGCGCCTGGGCCCGCTCGCACCGGATGGAGGTGCCGGCCCGCGGCCGGATCCCCAAGAAGGTCTACGAGGCGTTCGCCGCAGCCAGTTGAGGGCGATGCCCGGAATGCTCCCTTCCGTTCCGGTGCCCGACGGGCCCCGCGGCGCCACCTCGGGGAGCCGACTTGCACAACACCCCTGCAGGTCGGCTAGAGTCTGGAGCACGCCGAAGGGCAAGGCCGAAAAGCCGGGTCCGACGCAGCGTGCGGGTGTAGTTCAGTAGTAGAACATCCCCCTTCCAGGGGGAAGGCGCAGTGTGCAATTCCTGTCACCCGCTCTGCACTGCCTTACCGGACCACTGAGTGGATCAGGTAGAGTAGTGAGCGCTCCACCGGTGAAAGCCGAGTGGCGGCAATGCGGACGTAGCTCAGTTGGTAGAGCGCAACCTTGCCAAGGTTGAGGTCGCCAGTTCGAACCTGGTCGTCCGCTCTTGATTCAAAGGCCCCGGTCGATATCGACCGGGGCCTTTGACGTTTCGGAATGTCGACGCATGACGTTTGTCATGAGCAGAGATGACACCGTGCACTGCTCACGACCGCGATCCGGCGGAAGTCTCGGGCCATGACCAGCGACGACTTTCCCCGGCCGGAACCGGGGCCCCGGAGCCGTGATCGGCCGCACGAAGCCCGGCGGCTCTGTGCGGGCGGCTTCGAGGCAGTGAGCGGGATCGCATTCCGGCACACGCGGCGGCCCGTCCCGATCTTCCTGGAGCCAGAATCCGTGACGGCGCTCCTCCCGGGCCGGGCGCCGACGCGTGCCGTGCGGGACAACGGCAGCGGCAGCGGCAGCGGCAGCGGCAGCGGCAGCGGCAGCGGCAGCGGACGGTACTCGCGGTGTCCGCTGTGCGACGGTGGTCCCGGACGGGATCCGCGAGGCCGAGCGGGATCCGCGTGGCCGGGCCCCGACGGGGCCGGGGGGAACCGAGGGGGATGCGGGCCGTGTGGATCCGGGCACAGGTGCTGAGCTGGAAGCGGCGCAGCGGCTTCGACAAGATCGATCTCTATACCCGTGGCACCCTGCACTCCGTGGTGTGGATGACCATCCTGTCCCAGGTGCTGCTGGCGGTGACGAGACCCGTGCGGGATTCCGGCGCACCCGCCGTGCTGATCGCCGGGACGGTGCTGGCCGCTGTGGGGCAGGGCCTCTGCGGGAGGACCCTGGTCGCCCGCGCCCTCGACAACTACCTGGGCGGGCCGCCCGTCGGCCGGCGGCTGATCGTGACCGGGGCCGTCCTCTTCCTCGCCAACGCCTCGGGAGTGCTCGCGCTCTGCTCGTACACCGGCGTCGAGCGGTTTCCCGAACTGCAGTTGGCCCTCGGCGCGGTGACCGTGCCGTTCATGACCTCGTTCGTCCTCCTGATGCCCGTGTGGACGGCCGCTCTGCTCCAGGCGGTCACCGTGGCCGGCATCAGCAGCGGTGTGGCGTCGGCCGGCGGGAACGACTCGTCCGTGCTCTCCACACTTCTCGGCGTGGCCTTCGGGAGCGCGCTGGTCTCGGTCACCGTCCGGCTGTCCGCCTGGTCACTGGACGTGATGTCGAAACTCCGCGACGCCCAGGAGGTGGAGACCCGGCTGGCGGTCGCCGAGGAACGGCTGAGGTTCGGGCGGGACATGCACGACGTCCTGGGGCGGAATCTGGCGGTGATCGCGCTGAAGAGCGAGCTCGCGGTCGAGCTGGCCCAGCGCGGCAAGCCCACGGCGCTGGATCAGATGGTCGAGGTGCAGCGCATCGCGCGCGCCTCCCAGCAGGAGGTCCGCGACGTCGTACGGGGCTACCGGGAGGCCGATCTCGGTACGGAACTGCTGGGAGCGCAGGGCGTTCTGCGGGCTGCCGGGATCGAGTGCGCCGTCCAGGGCCACGGCGGGGAGCTTCCCGCTCCGGTGCAGTCGGCCCTCGGCTGGGCCGTACGCGAGGCGGCCACCAACGTGCTGCGGCACGGCGACCCCCAGCGGTGCGACATCCGGCTGGAGACCTCGCGGGACGGAGTCCGGCTGGTGGTGGAGAACGACGGCGTGACTCCGGACAAGGCCGTTGTCACCGGGGGCGGTTCAGGTCTCCACGGGCTCCGGGAACGGCTGGCCGCGGTCGGCGGTTCGCTGGAGGCGGGGCCGACGGGCGAGGGCCTGTTCCACCTGACCGCGGCGGTCCCGCTGCCCTCGCCACGGAACACCGCACACTCCCCGCTGGAGAAGAGATGACACCCGCACCGGTCCCCGTCCGCGTCCTGCTCGCCGACGACGAGCACCTGATCCGTGGCGCCCTGGCCGCGCTCCTCGCGCTGGAGGACGACATCGTCCTGGTCGCCGAGGCCGCGACCGGACCGGAAGCGCTCGCGATGGCCATGGCGCACCGGCCCGATGTCGCCGTCCTGGACCTGGAGATGCCGGGGGCGGACGGTGTGAAGGTGGCCACATCACTGCGGGACGGGCTGCCCGGCTGCCGCACCATGATCGTGACGAGTCACGGCAGGCCCGGGAACCTGAAACGGGCGCTGGAGGCGGGCGTCCGGGCCTTCGTGCCGAAGACGGTCAGCGCCCGGCGGCTGGCCGAGATCATCCGTACCGTGCACGCGGGAAACCGCTATGTGGATCCGGAGTTGGCGGCGGACGCGATATCCGCCGGGGACTCCCCGCTGACCGCCCGGGAGGCCGAGGTGCTGGAACTGGCGGCGGACGGGGCGCCGGTCGCGGAGATCGCGGAGCGGGCGTCGCTGTCGCAGGGCACGGTGCGCAACTACCTGTCGGCCGCCGTCTCCAAACTCGGGGCGGAGAACCGCCATGCGGCGGTGCGTCTCGCCCGGCAGAGAGGTTGGGTATAGTAGGCAGCGCGCTGCGGCGCCTGCGAACGTAGCTCAGCTGGTAGAGCGCAACCTTGCCAAGGTTGAGGTCGCGAGTTCGAACCTCGTCGTTCGCTCCACACAAGAAGGCCCCGGTCCTCGTGACCGGGGCCTTCTGCCGTCACATCCCCTGGGCCGGCCAGCTCATGCCCGTCAGGAGCTCGTACGCGTCCAGGTACTTGGCACGGGTCGCGTCGACGATCTCCTGCAGCAGCGCCGGGGGCGGCTGCTCGCCGTGGCGGTCCCAGCCGGAAACCGGCGAGGTCAGCCAGTCGCGCACGAACTGCTTGTCGTACGAAGGCTGCGCCCGGCCCGGCTCCCAGGAACCGGCCGGCCAGAAGCGCGAGGAGTCGGGTGTCAGCACCTCGTCCGCGAGGATCAGCTCCTCACCGCCGTCCGCCGTGGGCGCGAAGCCGAACTCGAACTTCGTGTCGGCGAGGATGATCCCCCGCTCACGGGCGATGTCCCGGGCGCGGCCGTAGACGTCCAGCGTCGTCCGGCGCAGCACGGCCGCCGTCTCGGGGCCGACCTCGCGGGCGACCTCCTCGTACGAGACGTTCTCGTCGTGATCGCCGACCGCCGCCTTCGTCGCCGGGGTGAAGATCGGCGCAGGAAGCTCGGAACCGTCGACGAGGCCCTCGGGCAGACCGAGGCCGCAGACCGTGCGCGTCGCGTCGTACTCGGTCAGGCCGGAGCCCGTCAGATAGCCGCGCGCCACGCACTCGACCTGGACCATCCGCAGCGAACGGCAGATCAGGGTCCGGCCGGCCCAGTCGGCGGGTGCCCCGGCGGGGAGCTCCGTCGACAGCACATGGTTGGGGACGAGATCGGCGAGCTGGTCGAACCACCACAGCGACAGCTGGGTGAGCACGCGGCCCTTGTCCGGGATCTCGGTGGGCAGGACCCAGTCGTACGCGGAGATACGGTCGCTGGCGACCATCACGAGGTCGCCCGCCTCGTTCCGGTACAGGTCGCGCACCTTGCCGGTGTGCAGGTGGGTGAGCCCCGGCACCTGCACGGGCTCGGGCTTTTCTACGAAACCGGACACGCTGCCTCCGCGTAGGTTGATCCAGGAGTCGTTCCGATTGTCCCGCATGCGGAGGGGTCGCGACGCCAGGGGTCGGCCCGTGGACAGGGCGGTGCGGGGGACGAGCCCATGCCCGTGCGTCCCGGACGGCCGGTCGGGCGGGTTCCGCTTGTCGTTCGCCCCCCGGGCCAGGCCGCCTGCGGGGACGCGCATCGGTCCCGCTCGCCGACCGGCCGCCTGCCGGCCGCCGCTCCAGCGGTCCGCTGCGGATCCGGGTGGCTGCCCGTCTCCGCTTCTCAGTCCCGCTTGCAGATCCGGTCGAGCAGATTGGCCGTGGCCCGCTGGATACGGGAGTCGACATGACCCGGCCGGTCCAGGGCCGGGGACCAGGCGAAGGTCCCGGACGCGAAGACGAGCGCGCCCGAGGGTGCGCGGTACAGAGAGGTCTCCTGGTGCCTGGTTGCCCCGTCGCCGTCCGCGTACGGGGAGTGCGCGAGCAGCATGCGGCTCTCGTGCTCGGGCAGCGCCGTGCGCGGGAAGTAGCGGTCGGCCTCTCCGGCGACCAGCCCGTCGATCTCGTCGCCCTCGGCCGCGCCGGTGGATTCCCAGAGCCAGTGGCCGGCGTTCCGGACGACCATCGGGTGAGGTTCGGGGACCCGGCCCGCGTACTGGATGCCGAGCAGCTGCTGCTCCGGGCGGTCGATCTCACGCCACAGAGCGGACTTCCCCGGGCCCCGGCGCTTACGGCAGGTGAGAAGGCGGTCGGGGACGCCGGAGGGGGACGGGCCGAGGCCCACCTGCCAGTACATGGTGTTGGCCGAGAGGAAGACGAGCGAGGTCCCGGTGTCCCGGGCGAGCTCGGCGGTGCGGCGCATCGGCACCGACCAGTACTCGTCGTGGCCGGGGAAGACCAGGCCCCGGTAGCGGCTGGGGTCCACACGGCCGGCGTGCAGGTCCCGGGCGTCGGCGTACGCGAGGTCGTAGCCGTAGCGCTCGGCCCAGCGGATGAAGTCGTAGGCGTGGCCGACGTGGAGGGGCAGGCCTGCGCCCGCGTAGGGGCGGTCGAAGGAGATGGTGACGGCTGCGTCCTCCTCACCCAGCAGCCGGCCCTGCTCGTCCCAGGCGTGGTAGAGACTCGCGCCCGTGCGGCCGTCCTCCGGATAGAGGTTGTAGGCCTGCCAGGTGACGTCGGGGAGCAGGAGCAGCAGGTCCGCCGGGTGGTTGTCGCGGACCGTGAAGGGGACGTGCGAGCGATGGCCGTCGGCGGTGGTGAGTACGGCGACGTAGGCACCGACCGACCAGTAGCTGGGGATCTGCAGCCGCCAGGACAGCCACCAGTGGTGGCAGGAGACGGTCCGCTCGGCGGCCAGCGGTGCCGGCTGGACGATGCCGGAGAGGCGCGGGCTCGTGGTGATCTTGGCTGCGCCGTCGCCCGCGTAGTGCCCGATGCGGTAGACGTCGACGGAGAACTGCTGGGGCGGGTCCACGGTGATGTGGAAGTCGATCGCCTCGCCGGGTGCCGCGGCCCCCGGGGACACGAACCCCTTGATCTGCTGGTGCACGTCGTCGGCCGTACGCGTACCTCCGCCGGTGCCGCTGCGGCCGAGAGCGGGATCGGCGTACCAGGGGACGACCTGGCCGGTGTCGTCGAAGTACTTCTCGCTGCCGCGCAGCCAGGGCAGCGGGCCCTGGCCGAAGGGGTCGCTCACGGCATGCGCGAGGGCACCCGATTCCCATCGCCGGATCTGCTCCGCCCCCATCCCGCTCCCCTCCCTCGTCCCCCGGCATGTCTGTCGCGCCGGGATGCCGACACGCCCCCAGCACATCACATTACGCACGCGCTCCGTCACCGTTCGTCGCGATTCGATGGCACCGAAGCCTGATCTTCCAGGTATTGGGCGGACATAGAGGATATTTCGCCATCTAAGAGGACGGACGACCGTACAACTCGAAGGCGGCCGTCGCCTCATGCGCACCGTTCAGCCCAGGCGTACGGGTTTGTCGGTGCGCACTCCCACCGTGGTGAGCCAGGAGAGCAGCGGCTCCGCGTCCCCGTCCTCGACGAGGCTGAGTACGGGGGCGCCGAGGTCCGACCTGCGGCCGCCGTCGACCAGGAGCGCGGGCCCGTCGAGCCAGTCCAGCCCCGGCGCCGCCCCCGCGGTGTCCACGGCGGCGCAGCAGACCATCGCCACCACGTGGTCGGCGAGGAGTTCCGTGCCCGTACGGGGCGGCTGGAGGGGGAAGAGCGGGAGCGGTACCGGGCCCCAGAGGTCGAGTGGGTCGGCGCCCGTCCCGGCCGGGGCGCCGGCCCGGGGCCGCGGTGCCGCCATCTCCTCGTCGCGGGCGACGGCGGCGCCGATACCGGCCGCGAGCGCCTCGCTGTCGGCGCCCGGCGTGGCGAGGTGGTCGATCACGCGGGCCAGGGTGGGCACCGCGGAGCCGTCGGCGGACGGCGGCTCCGGCACCCCCACGGAGACGCCGGCGGCCACTCCCAGGGCGTCGAGCACCCGGTGCAGACGCGCGGCCTCCGTACGCCACTTCCGGTCCACGACCTCTTCCGGATACTGCTGCCAGTCGACCGGGGACCAGCCAGGCCCGGTCTCCGCCGGGCCTCCGTGGAAGAGCCGGGCCGCCAGCAGCGAGGCCGCCTCGTCGGCCGCTCCGGGCTCCTCGATCAGATCGCAGGCGGGGCGCTCACCCAGCCGGGAGGTGAAGCCCTCGGCCAGCCGGTCGCGCCGGGAGAGCTCCGTGAGCGCGGAGACGACCCCTGCGTCGAGCCGGGAGGGCCAGCGGCCCATCCGCCAGGCGGGCAACGCGACCCGGGTCAGCAGCCGGTCCCAGCCGGCGTAGGCCAGGCCGACCTGCTCCTGGGCGACGATCCGCAGCCCGTGGTCCACCTGCTGGGCCCGCCCCGACGCGGCGGCGGCGACGCACCGCTCCATCTCCGCCGCGTGACCACGACAGCCGCGCAGCAACATCCTGGCGATCCGCCCCACGAAGGCCGCGGGGACCCGTCGCACGAACCCCTTGCCGGGCTCGGCGGCGTCGGCGACCGCGGCGTCCAGGCCGCGGACGAAACGGCGGGCGGCGGCTATGTCGGGGTGCGCGGCCGGCTCGGTGCCCGCCACGACCGGGGCGAGGACCGCCCGCAGTTCGGCGACCCTCATCCACCACAGGAAGGGAGAGCCGATCACCAGCACGGGCGCCGCCCGCACCCGGCGGCCCCTCCGGGTGACAGCCGGTCCCTCGGGGCCCTTCACCCTCGGCCGGGCGGCGGGGTGTGTACGGTCCTCCAGCCAGCTGTCGCAGTCCGGGGTGAGCGCTATGGCCGACGGCGCCGGGACGTCGAGCCGGTCGGCCAGGTCCCGGACCAGCCGGTAGAGATCGGGAGCCGCGGCCTCGGTGAGAGGCACGGTCGGGCTGACCGCCGGCCTCGCGCGCGCCACCGCTACGGCGACCGCGGCGGCTGTCAGCAGAACCACGACGGCGATGCCCGTCACCGTCCAGCTGACCGTGGACCACACGCCCGGACCGATGCGTCCCTGGGCCCCCGCGACGAGCAGGACGACGGCCGCGCCTGCCGGCAGGATCGCCAGGGCCGTGGCTCTGCTGCGGATGCGCAGCAGAGCCAGGGCCCTGGCCCGCGCTGCGTGCGCACCCAGCTCCTCAACCGAACCGGTACCGGACACGACCGGACGTCACCCCCTCTGCCCCCGCGACGGTGTTGGTCACTCCCCCACTGTGGCACCCGTCACCGACAACGCAATGCCGGTGGGCCAAGTGCCCGAACGCTTGCGCCGCACCCTAGTTGGGGCCTCGGCGGGCGTCATCCGGATGGCCGAGTCGTCACCCGATGGAATGGCTTTGGGCAAAGCTGCTGACGCGTCGGTGTCCAGGCGTTCGGTGATACCGCGGCCCTCGTCCCCGTGACCGGAGACACGGTCCACCAGCCGGTTCAGGGGGGCCGGACACGCCTGTGCCCGGCGCCTCCGTCGAGGGCCGGGCACAGGGGGGTGGGTGGGTCTCAGGCCTCTGCGGCGGCCTTGCGAGCGATGTCCGTACGGTGCTGGGAGCCGTCGAGCCGGATCCGTCCGACGGCGGTGTAGGCGCGCTCCCGGGCCTGCGTGAGGTCCTTGCCGGTCGCCGTGACGGAGAGCACGCGCCCTCCGGCGCTGACGACGGCGTCGCCGTCCTGCCGGGTGCCGGCATGCAGGACGAACGCGTGCGGTGCATCCTGCGCCACCACATCGGCGAGGCCCTCGATCGGGTCTCCCGTGCGGGGGGTGCCCGGGTAGTTGTGCGAGGCGATGACCACCGTGACGGCGGCGTCGTCACGCCAGTTCAGCGCGGGTGCGACATCCAGGGTGCCGTTGGCCGAACCGAGCAGGATCCCGGCGAGCGGTGTCTTCAGCCGGGCCAGGACAACCTGGGTCTCCGGGTCACCGAAGCGGGCGTTGAACTCGATGACCCGCACGCCGCGGGAGGTGATCGCGAGGCCGGCGTACAGCAGCCCGGAGAACGGCGTACCGCGGCGGCGCAGCTCGTCGACGGTCGGCTGCAGGACGGTCTGCATGACCTCGTCGACCAGCTTCGGATCGGCCCACGGAAGCGGGGAGTACGCACCCATCCCGCCGGTGTTCGGGCCTTCGTCGCCGTCCAGGGCGCGCTTGAAGTCCTGGGCGGGCTGGAGGGGGAGCACCGTGGTGCCGTCGGTGATCGCGAAGAGGCTCACCTCGGGGCCGTCGAGGAACTCCTCGATGACCACGCGGTCGCATGCCAGGGCGTGGGCACGCGCGGCCTCGACGTCGTCCGTGACGACGACGCCCTTACCGGCCGCGAGACCGTCGTCCTTCACGACGTACGGGGCGCCGAAGGCGTCCAGGGCCTCGTCGATCTCGGCGGGCGTCGTGCAGACGTAGCTGCGGGCGGTCGGGACGTTGGCACCGGCCATGACGTCCTTGGCGAACGCCTTGGAGCCCTCCAGCTGCGCGGCCTCACGTGAGGGGCCGAAGCACGGGATGCCGACGGCGCGGACGGCGTCGGCGACACCGGCGACAAGCGGTGCCTCCGGGCCGACGACCACCAGCTCGGCACCCAGCTCGGTGGCGAGGCGCGCGACGGCGTCACCGTCGAGCGCGTCGACCGGGTGCAGTTCGGCCACCTCTGCGATTCCGGCGTTGCCGGGTGCGCAGTACAGAGCGGTGACATCGGGGTCGAGGGAGAGAGAGCGGCACAGGGCGTGTTCGCGGGCGCCGCCGCCGATGACGAGGACCTTCACGGGGTGCAGCCTAGCCGCCGGGGGCGGGAGGCCTCGACGGGCGCCGCTCCGTGGACACCCCTCGGACGGTCCGGAGCGGGGAGCGCGCTACTCGTTGGTGAATTCCTCGACGACCGTGGCGCCCAGCTCGCGGACGATCAGGTCGTGCCCGGAGAGCGCGGAGTCGACCAGGTCGGGATCGTCCGCCTCCGCGGTGTCGTCCTCGGGCGCGACCGAACGCGGGGGCTCGGGCGCCGCGCGGTCGTACGAGGACGGCTCGGGCCGCCCGGACTGCTGCGCGGGGGGCTGCTGAGCCGGTGGCGGGTCCTGCGGGGCCGGGGCGGCCGGCCGGGGCTCGTAGGACGGGGCCGGCGCGGCGGGCGGGGGCTGGTACGGAGCGGACGGGGGCCTGCCGCCACCGCCGCCCTGCGAGGGCTGGCCGCCCCCGCCCGACGGGTCGACGACCGCGTCGACCCGCCACTGGGCGTTGAACTGCTCGGCGAGAGCCTGCTTGAGCACTTCCTCGCTGCCGCTGCTCGAAAAGGTGTCGCGGGCTCCGGCGTTGAGGAAGCCGATCTGCAGGGTGCTGCCGTCGAAGCCGGTGACCTGGGCGTTCTGGCTGAGCAGGATCCAGGTGAACCGGCGGCGGTTCTTCACCGCCTCCAGGATGTCCGGCCACATGTTCCGCACCTGGGCGGCGCCCTGCGCCATGTCCTGCCCGCCCGCAGCGGGCGCCCGCTCGGCGGGGGCAGGGACCGGGGCCGGGGCGTGCGGGGCGGGCGCCTGAGCCTGCGGTACGCCGCCGCCGGGTGCGGAGGCGGTCGGCCAGCCGCCGGGCCGGCGCTCCGCTTCCGCGCCGCCCGCTCCGGCTGCCGCGGGCCAGGCGCCGGGGCGCTGGCCTGCGGGCGCCGGTGGCTGCGGTGCCGGTGGCTGCGGTGCCGGTGGCTGGGCGGGTGCCTGTTGGGCCGGTGCTCCCTGTGGTACCGCGGGCCGGGGCTGCTGGACAGCAGGCGGGGCCGAGGACTCGGCGGCCACCGGTGCGGCCACGGGGACGTCGGCGGGCGCACCGCCCGGAATCTCGCCCCGGGCCGCCGCGCGTGCCGCGGCGGGGCCTCCGGGCATCCCGACACCCGCGCCGTGCGCCTCCGGCCCCGGTACGTACCCCACGGCGGGGCCGGGACCGGCAGCCGCGGCGAAGGACGCGCCGCGCTCCAGCCGGTCCAGCCGGGCCTGGAGCGAACGCTCGTCGTCGAAGGCGGCGGGCAGCAGCACCCGGGCACAGATCAGCTCCACCTGGAGCCGGGGCGAGGTCGCCCCGCGCATCTCGGTGAGCCCTTCGTTGACCAGGTCGGCGGCGCGGCTCAGCTCCGCGGCACCGAAGACGGACGCCTGGGCCTGCATCCGCTCCACCACGTCGGCGGGCGCGTCGATGAGGCCCTTCTCCCCGGCGTCCGGCACGGCGGCCAGAATCACCAGGTCACGCAGCCGCTCCAGCAGGTCCGCGACGAAACGCCGGGGGTCGTTGCCGCCCTCGATCACCTGGTCCACGACCTCGAACGCAGCCGCCCCGTCGCCCGCCGCGAACGCGTCCACGACGGAGTCCAGCAGGGACCCGTCCGTGTAGCCCAGGAGCGAGGTCGCCATGGCGTACGTCACACCGTCGTCGGCGGCGGAGGCCAGCAACTGGTCCATGACGGACATCGAGTCACGCACGGACCCCGCGCCGGCCCGCACCACGAGCGGCAGCACGCCGTCCTCGACGGAGCTGTTCTCCTTGCCGCAGACCTCCGCGAGGTAACTGCGCAGCGTCCCCGGCGGAACCAGCCGGAAGGGGTAGTGGTGCGTACGCGACCTGATCGTGCCGATGACCTTCTCGGGCTCGGTGGTCGCGAAGATGAACTTGAGATGCTCCGGCGGCTCCTCGACCACCTTCAGCAGGGCGTTGAACCCGGCCGGGGTGACCATGTGCGCCTCGTCGATGATGTAGATCTTGTACCGACTCGACGCGGGCCCGAAGAACGCCTTCTCCCGCAGGTCACGGGCGTCGTCCACACCACCGTGGGAGGCGGCGTCGATCTCGATGACATCGATCGAGCCCGGCCCGTTGCGCGCGAGGTCCCGGCAGGACTGGCACTCCCCGCAAGGTGTCGGCGTGGGCCCCTGCTCGCAGTTCAGACAGCGGGCGAGGATGCGCGCACTGGTCGTCTTTCCACAGCCACGCGGCCCGCTGAAGAGATACGCGTGGTTGACCCGGTTGTTCCGCAGGGCCTGCTGCAGCGGGTCAGTGACATGCTCCTGACCGATGACCTCGGCGAAGGACTCGGGGCGATAGCGGCGGTACAGCGCAAGGGACGACACACATACGAGGTTATCGGGGCGGACCGACAACCTGCCCCGCCCCGGCCCGGGCGCCCGGCGGGACACCACACCCCGGACACGCAAGGGCCCCCCACGCACCCGCCAGAGCCAACCTACCCTTGCTGCCTTCCGGCCCTGGGGGAGTTCAGTCAGATAGCGCCACGTGAGGGGCTGACGCCCACCTTAGCCGATCCCCGCCCCCTGCCGTCCACCCGCTCCCCGCCCGCACCCTCCTCGAGGACGGTCCGGAGTGATCTCCGGGGAACGTGTTCGCGAGCACCCTCCAACGTCTTGTATTGTTTGCCGCGGAGGATTCGCCTAGTGGCCTAGGGCGCACGCTTGGAAAGCGTGTTGGGGGCAACCCCTCACGAGTTCGAATCTCGTATCCTCCGCCATTGCTCTCACCGGGCAATACGTTGAAGGGCCCCACCGTTCGCGGTGGGGCCCTTCGGCGTTGTCTCACCCCTCGTTGTTCTGGTCTTTGTCCATAGGGGCGTTCGGTGCGGGCCCCCAGATGGCGTCTGCGAGCTTCTGCGCCACTTCCTTCAGCATGGCGTCGGGCACGTGCAGGTACCGGGCGCGCATCCGCGAGGACGTGCCTGCCTCCCAGCCCATGATCTGGTCGATCACACGGTCCAGGATGCCGAGCAGCATGAGGACGGTGGCGGCGGTGTGACGGGCGTCATGCAGCCGCGCGTCACGTACCCCGGCGGCCTCCAGCAGCTTCTTCCAGTCGTGATAGTCGGTGTTCGGGCTAAGCGGACCACCGAGGGGCTTCGTGAACACGTAGTCGGACTCGGTCCACAGGTTGCCGGCGGTCTTGCGCTCCCGCGCCTGGACCACCTTGTGCTTGCGCAGCATCACGACCAGGGGGCCCGGCAGGGGAACGGCTCGGCGGCCGGCGCGCGACTTGGTGTTCTTCGTCTCGCGCCGCACCTGCTTGCGGTCGGGGCAGTAACCGGCCTTCCTGCCACAGGGGGCTGCCTCCTTGCACCCGTGCTCGTACTTGGGGCGCAGCCGGTTCCGGCGCAGCTTCAGGTACTCGTGGTCCAGGTCTACATCGACCCAGCGCAGCCCCAGCGTCTCCCCCTGTCGCAGGCCGAGAGCCAACGCCAGCATCCAACGGGCGCTGTTGCGACGCTTGTTCACCTCAATCAGCAGGCTCTTCACCTCCTCGACCGAGTAGGGGTCGATCTCCTCTTCCGGCTCTTCCACCCGCGGCGGCTTGGCCAGGGCGGCTGCGTTCTTCGCGGCGTGGCCACGGCGGACCGCCTCGCCGAGGGCGGTACGGGCAGTGCGGTGGGCCTGGTGAGCGGTGGCTGCCTTGCTGCCGTTCTTCTGCATCCGGCGGTACAGGCTCTCCAGGTGTTCCGGTTCCAGGCGGTCGATGCGGTGCTTGCCGATCCCGGGTACAAGGTGCACGCGAACTGCTACTTCGTACCCGTCGTAGGTGTTCTCGCTGACGACGTCCTTGGCGATGTTCTCGACCCAGTGCCACAGCCACTTCTCGACTGTCCACAGCTTGCCGGGCTGCTGTGCAGTTCCCTGGTCGCGCTGCTTCTCCAGCCGCTTGACCTCTGCGGCCAAGGCGTCCTCGGTCGGGCGGGTGATGTGCCTGCGGTAGGGCTCGCCGTTGTCCTTGTAGCCCATTGGCACCCGGGCGTGCCAACGGCCGTCCTTGCCGAAGTAGACGGCCGTTTCGCCGTTTGCCCGGCGAGTGCGCTTCTTCTCCGCCACGGGCGGTCTCCTTCGAGTTCAGGTGTGAGCACGGGACGCCGCCCGGCGGGGGTGGCGTCCCGTGTGTGGGGTGGTTCAGGCAGCGTGTTGCTCGGCTCGGCGGCGTGCGAGGTACGCGGCCGGGGCGTCGGCGGGGATGCGGCGGAGGGTGCCGATCGTCAGCGATTCCAAAGCGCCCGAGCGGATCAGGGCGAAGCAGGTGGTCCGGCCGACGCGGAGGCGGCGCGCGGCCTCCTCCACGGTGAGCAGGATCAGCGTCGAGTCGTCCGCCGCCTGGGATGCGGCTGCATGGATCTGGTGCACGGGTTCGCTCCTTGGCGGTGAGGTAGCGCGCGATGTGTCCGAGGCTGTGATTTCTGCGTCATCGCGTCATCCGCGTCACTCGTGGCGGTGACCTGCGGTTATGTGATGACGCAGAGGGTTTGGGGTGCGTCATCGGTGACGCAGGCGTGCGTCATGGGGTGACGCAGGTGACGCTGGGTGACGCAGCCGAAGCCGTTCTGCGTCACCTCGATCGCCGCAGCTCAGAGGTGGTTTCGGGGCCTGTGGTGACGCGGGTGACGCAGCCTTCTCTTTCTTAAGAGAAAAGAGAGGGGGTGTCTGGTGTGATGTGGTGCGGCTTCGAGCGTGAAGTGGGGAGCCGCTTCGCGGCGCGACCCTCGGGCGGCGTTCCGCCGAACAGCAAGAGGAGCACCCGCCACCATGGCGCGTGGTGCTCCTCTTGCTTGTCCGTACCCCCGGTCTCTGGCGCGGGTCAGAGCGACTGTTGCTCGTGGGTCGGCAGGGCCGGGCGTCGGGTCATTTCGATGTACCGGCCTGCTTTGGTGCGGCCCCAGTCGACGAGGACGCCCCGGGCGGCGAGGGTCGGCTGGAGACGCTTGAGGCGGTCGGAGAGGACTTTCCCAGTTGTGGGCCACCCTTTGGGCAGCGGACGGCAGTCGTCGCCGCTGTAGAGGCCGCTGAGGAGGTGCAGCCACTCCGAGGACGTCATCCGCGTCTCGGTTCCCGGGTCGAGGCCAGCGGCGTGCTTCAGGACGGTCTGCGCGAGGAGATCCCCTTCGATGACGTCGTCGTTCAGCTCGTCCAGGCTGCCGCGGTAAGCGGGGAGCGCCCGGAGGCTGGTGGCCGTGTCGAACTGCGCGCACAGGTGCGCGAAGTCCGCCATCCGCAGATCACTCGGAATGTCCGCCTCAGCAGCCCGGACCTTGACCGCCAGGTCGAGGACAGAGCCGAGAATCACGGGCAGTGCCGCTTCGAACTCCCGCCACAGCTCCGCTTCGGTCCGACGCACCCTCGGGCGTTCCAGACGCAGCGGCAGAAGGCGTTCGGCAAGGTCGGGGCGGATGACGCCGACGTCGATCCCGGTCAGCAGGAGCGGGCGGCGGTAGCGGGAACGGACGACATCTCCGTCACTGAACAGGGCCCGCTTGATGCTCTCGGCACCGGTGACGATGCAGCACATGAGGTCGGACAGGTCCGGGGCCAGGTGCGAGAGGTTGTCCAGCGCGGTGACCCATCCTGCGGCGACGGCCGTGATCAGGTTCTCTTCATCCTTCGGCGCCCGGCGCAGGTCGCCGGTCATACCCTCGATGATCCGCACGAGCATCCGGCCGGCCGTGGACTTCCCCGCTCCTTGCGGGCCGGTGAGGAACGGGGCCGGGACGGGGACAGAGGGGCCGAGGCAGCCGATGAGCCAGGCCAGGGCCAGGCTCTCGGTGTCGGCGGTGGCGAAGTTCGTCAGCCGCAACAGCTGGTCGATGCCCTTGCCCTCGGTGTCCCGTGCGGGCATCGGGAGTTCTCCGGTGAGCTGGGTACGCCGCCAGCACACCTCACGCGGGTCCGGAACCTTGATCTCCCACCCGTTGGGGTGGATGCGGACGGACAGCCCGTCGTCGCGCCCCAGGTCCAGCCACGTCGCCCCGTCGAACCCAGGGGCCACCCGGATATGGGTGGGCTGCACGTCCTGACTCAGCGCGAGTGCTTCGATCAAGTCCAACGCCTCCTTGAGGGAGGTCCCGTTGAAGACGCCGACCCCGTCGTTGAAGAGGTCGACCATGAGTTCCTGCCGGTGGCTGCCCGTGGTGCCCTGGGAGCGGATCGGGCGGGCCACGGGGTGGCCGAGCCGCTGGGCGTAGACGGTTCCCTCCGTGGTGCGGAAGTACCGAAAGTGCGACTGCGCGTACTCGGTGATGACCTCACGCGCCGGAGTCTTCTCGTCCTCGGACATGACTCACATCCCCAATGCAGCAGAGGCGTTGGACCACGCATCCGAGCAGTGCCGGGCGCTCTCGCCCCTGGCCTGGGCGGCGGCGAACAGCCGCGCCGCGTGGGCCTCGGTGAGGCACCCGCACCGGCCGTGGGCGGACAGCACAGCGAGGAACGTGCAGTACACGGTCGCGTGCACCCCGCTGGCCGCCTCGGCGATCCGCTCCTCAGCCATCGCGATGCCCCGCTCCAGATAGACGGGTGTGCGGTGACGGCACCCCCCGCCCCCGGCGGGCATGGGGGCGGTGACGGGCCGGACCGGTGACGGCTTCTTGACGACCAAGGCCCGCACGACGTCGGGTAGGGCGGTCATGGTGCCGGTGCCGGGCCCGAGCCATCGGGCGTAGGACATCGTGGACTTGACGTCCACGCCGTCGCGGACGGCGTTCGCGGACTGCATGGCGCCCCGGTAGATCCAGTGCTCGCCGCGTGTCGTGGGCACGGTGCGGGTGGCGGGGAGCGTCTGGCGGGCCCAGGCGATGGCGGCGGCGTGGTCGAGGTCGACGACGGTGAGGCCGGTGCCGCCGGGGTGGTAGGCCACCGCAGCGGTCTGCGTCCAGGCCGACGCCCATGCGGGCCCGGTGAGGGTGGCGGGGTCGGTGGTGGCGGCGGCCCAGGCGTGGCAGGGGCGGGGGCACTGGCACGGCCCAGCCGTCTTCATGGTCGGCCGGCCGCCACAGGCGTTGTCCCGGCAGGCAGGGCAGTTCCCGAACGGGAGCTTTCCAACTCGCAGCGGCAGGACCGGGACGTTTCGTGTGGCCAGGATGAGGGCGGTGGTCAGGAGGGGGTTCATGCTGCGGCCTCCTTCTCGTAGGTGAGGAACTGCTGGCCGATCCATTGGGTGTACGCGGGGGGCACGGCCTGGCGGGCTTCGGTCTTGTTCATCCAGGTGCAGCCCATGGCGTCGGCGTAGGCGCGCTCGCCTTTGTGCTCGAAGGCCAACAGGCCCTTGTGGTGCCAGCAGGGCGGGAGCAGGTCCCCGCCGCCGCCCCAGGACGTTTCGAAGGCGCGGTGGCGGCGGACGTTGAGGCCGAACTGCGACCCGCACAGCAGGTAGTCGGGGCGCAGGGCGCCGCACCAGGACGCTTCGGGGACGTTCTCGATGACCCAGGGGCGGCCGGTGGACTGCATGGCCTGGCGGCCGGCCGGGATGAGGTTTTCGTGGTCCTGCCGGTTGCCGCGCCAGGCGGTGACGCGGGCGAAGTACTGGCAGGGCCAAGACCCGTGGATGAGGTCGAACCTGGAGCCGTGTTCGGCGACGTAGTCGACGGCGTCGGCCTGGACGAACTCGAAGGGGTAGTTCGGCATCGGGTTGGTGTCGACGCCGACGATGTCGTATCCGGCGAGGTAGTAGCCCATGGACAGGCCACCGGCTCCGCAGCAGGCGTCCAGGAGCCGTAATCCGTTGGGCTTGCGCAGGGGCAGGACGCGGGCATTCACGCAGCCACCCCCGCCGGTCGGGCGGCGGTGAGCAGGGAACGGCCGATGTGTTCCGAGAACGCCGGGGGGATGGCTTCGGTGAGTTCCTCGCGGACGTCGGTCCACGTGATGCCCATCGAGGTCTGCATCTCCGGCACGGTGGCTTTGCCGCCGCCGGCGCCGTACGGGGCGACGTAGGGGCCGTCGCGGTAGACGCCGTGGCGGTAGCCGCGCACGTAGCCGCGGTGCTTGGGGTGTTCGGGCTGTGGCATGCTCCAGCCGCCGAGCTCGAAGTTTCGGTGGCGCAGGACACCGAGGTGGAACATCTCTCCGCACAGCCACACGTCGCGCCGTACGGGGGCTTTTCCGTTGGGCTGCTCGATGACGTACGGCAGGCCGGACGCGTCGAGCAGGGTGCGGAGTTCGGGGATGAGCTGGACGTGCTTACGGCCCCAGCCGCGTGAGGCGTTGGTGCCCACGGTCAGGGCGCATCCGGCCTGGCAGGGCGGGGAGGTGTGCACGGCCGCGTACTGCTCGATCTCGCCGGACGCGATGAGGGCGGCGAGGTATTCGAGCGCATCGGCCCGGTGGAAGGTGAAGGGGTAGTTCGGGCGGTCGACGATGTCCACGCCGGTCACCTCGAACCCGGCACGGTGATAGCCCATGGCCGCGCCGCCGGCGCAGCAGAAGAGGTCCAGTAAGCGGGGCTGGTGGCCGGGTGCTCGCCGGATCGGGACAGGTTGAGTCATGCTGGATGTCTCCAGTTCTCTGATGAGGATTGCTGGACGAGAGCGGCCCCGGATCATTGGCGTGAGACAGGGGCCGCTCTCGGCGTAGCTAGCTGTGGAAGTGGTTGCGCTTGATGACGGCCTTGCGGATGTTCACCGTCGTGGGCCCGTGCCGGCGGCCGGCGGTGAGGACCTGGATGGCGATGAAGCCGCCGAAGATGACGGCGGCCAGGATGATGAGCTGCTGGACCAGGGCGGCCAGTGCGGCGATGAACGTGGTCAGCAGGACCAGTCCGCCGCAGACGGCACCGAACCCGATCCCACCGAGCGCGATGTTCACCGCCGCGCGGGAGACGACCGGCTTGGCGGTGACCGGCTCGGGCCGGGTGTGGTCGATGGCGTAGCCGGTGATCACCCGCCCGTCCGGCAGCACGATCGACGCAACCGACGGGACGCCACCGTGCTGCACCGGGACGACCGGAGCGGCCGGGTAGGGCGCGATGGGGGTGGGCTGGTGGATGGTCACGGCCTGCTCGGCGGCCCGGTGATCGGTGTTCTCGGGGAACATGCGGAATCCCTTCCTCTGCTGGTTCAGGGAGGCGGACGCAACCCCTGCGGGAGGCGCGTGGAGAGGGCTTTAAGGGTGCTGATCTGGGGCGACTCCCTGCCTCCCTGAACATCATTTGTGCAGGTCAGGTCCAGGGAGGCGGGTCAGGGAGGCTGTCAGGGAGTTCTCCCTGCCTCCCTGACCCGCCAGGGATGCGCTCCCTGCATTCAGGAAGCGGAAGCGGAACCGTCGGTGTCCCGGTTCGCGAGGGCGCGGGCGATGCGCTCACGCCCGATGACCATCCGGCCGTCAGACTTGTACGGCTCGGCGGCTGTGCCGTCGAGGACCCGCTTGAGGTCGGCGTGCGTCCAGCTCCCGTAGCTGTCCTCGGAGAGCACCGCGAGGCGCTGCAGCACGTCCTGGGTTAGGACCCGGTTCGTGTCGCCGATGACGGTGGCGATGTCGGCGAGCGGGTCCCGCTCCTCGTCCCGCTCGATGACGTGGAGGGTGGTGACGCCGTCGCGCATGGCCCGGGCGCGGGCGGTGATGAGGGCGGCTTCGTCGGTGTCGATGAAGTGGGTGCGCACGGTGATGGATGCCTGGCCGGCCTGGATCGCGATGCCGTCCGAGGCGACGACGAGGGTTCCCTTGTCGAGCCCCGGGCGGAGCAGGTTCGGTGCGGCCCCGCCGTCGACCGCCTTGTCCCCGAGCGCCATGCGGGCCTGCGACTCGGTGCCGAGCGCGAGGGATGCACGGGTGTGGGCGCCCTCGCGGACCAGCTTGGGCAGGTTCTGGTCGGTCGGGTCCTGGGTGCCCTGCCACAGGGTCACGTTCACGGCCCGGCCCTGGTTGTGAATCTTCCGCGCGGCCATGAAGTACCGGGAGGTGGCCTTGGACCCGCCGTACGGTCGCTTCTCGCTGTCGACGACCGGGCACATGAACGCCACCTGCGCCTCGTCGACCAGCAGCACGAGCGGCGGGAATACGGTTCCGGGCGCGGCCTGCAACCGGCGCTCCATCTCGCTAACGCCGCCTTCCAGCATCTCGGTCGCCTGGACGACGTGGTCGTCGGTCGGCCCCTGGATCAGCACCGTGGCCAGGCCATCGAACATGGCCCAGTCCCCGGCGCCCTTGAGGTCGGCCAGCCGGAACTCCACGGACTTGTCGAGCGCCAGCCACAACGCGAGGGCCCGCAAGGCTGCGGTCTTGCCCTGGTTGGACAGGCCGGTGATGAGGAGGTGGCGCTGGTAGAGGCTCAGTGCTGCGGCGTCTCCGCGCAGGTCTTGGCCCCACGGGGCTTTGCCGGTCTTGTAGTTCGCGGTCAGGTCCTGGTCGGTGGTCAGAGGGGACGGGCCGATCGGCTCGTCCAGCGCTCCACTGTCCGCGACCCAGAGCCGGACGGTGCGGGCGGCCTGCGGGATCGTGATGAACACTTCGTGCTCATGGCGGGCCAGGTTCTCGGCGAGCTTGCGGCGCCGGTTCTGCACCTCGTTGGTGGAGACACCGGAGGGCAGGGTCACATCCACTTCGACCCCGCATCCGGCAATCCGGATCGGGCCCAGCATGGAAGCGCCGGCATCGCCCATCTCCTTGATCGCGGTCCGCAGCGGAGCGATGCCCAGATTCCGCAGGGCGAGCACCACGATGGACGGAGTGATCGGCTCGCCCTCACCGGAGCGGGCGTTGGTGGGCAGGGCCCACTGGGGTGCTGCCTGCTGGTTCTTGCCCACGGCCCAGAGGCCGAGCAGGACGGCCCACGGGCCGATGGTGACCAGGGGGCCCCAGGTCACGGTGATGATGAAGACGATCCAGCGGACCAGTTCGATGAGCGCCATGGTGGGGGCGCCGATGTCGGTCCAGTCCTTGTTGGCGACGGCGAGCATGATGCCGAGGAGCAAGAGACCACCGGCCCCGATGCCGAGACCGGCCGCGATGCCTTTGGCCGCGTCCATGGGTGCGGTGAGCAGGTCCATGCGGCGGCGGTGGCGTTCCTGGCGGAAGCGCTGCCCGCGCTCTTCCCACTCGGTGGCGGCCTCCAGGTTCCCCGCGGCTTCCGCCGCCCGAAGCATCCGCTCATACCGGGAGGCGGTACGGCCCTCCCACGTGCGGCGGGCCACGATCCTGGTTCCGCCGAGGACGTAGAGCCCGTGGCGGGCAGTGGCACGGCAGGCGGTCTTGGTGTGCTCGTGGGTGGCCACCGTGCGGATACCGCGTGCCGATCGCACCCACAGGGGCACAGGGGACGTTTCAGGGGCCGCAGTTGCTACAGCAGCCGTCTCGGCCGGAGCAGCCTCCATGGGGGCGGGGGTGGTCTTTTCGAAGAGGGGAACGACGTTGTCGCTCATGACGGAACGACTCCTGACTGCCCCAACCTTGGGGCAAGGAAGTGGGTGGGGGTTGGTGGCGGGTCAGGCTGCGGCGGCGGGGACGAGGCGACCGGCGAGGTACTCGAAGCCGTAAGCCTCTTTCTCCTCGGCCTCCAGCTGCCGGTCGATCTCACGGCTCTGCCGGCGTGACAGGCGCTCGACACCGAGGTCGTGCCGCAGACCGGCGACGAGTCGGTCACGGACGCCCTTGCGGCTGGTCTGCATCGCGTGGACCAGCTCGTGCACGAGGGTGATGGCGAACGTGGCTTCGTTGGGGTGCTGGTCGACGTTGATGACGACCAGGACCCCGCCGTCGGCGAGCGGGATGGACCGCCCTGCGACGTCCCGGGCGTGCCGCTTCGCGTCACGCAGCGCACGGGCCTGGACCCGCTTGTCGGTGCATCCGGCGGTCTCCCACTCGGCGGCCGTGGTCACCTCGGCCAGGTTCCGCTCTCCGGTGAGGACGACCTTCACGTCAGGCATGCGGCCGGCCACCGCCCGGTCCACGATCCGCACGGCTTCGACGGTCAGGCGCTTGGCGGTGCGCAGGGTGGATCCGTAGCCGAAGAGCTTGTGTGTGCTGACGTCCAGCTTCACTGCAACTCCGTCTCTTGCCGCAGTTCAGGCGGCGGATTCAAGGTCTGAGCAGGGCACGCACATGCCGAGGGACCGCGGGATGCAGTACCCGGCATCACGTCGGCAGTTGGGGCAGGTCCGGCGGGCCCGCATGGCCGCTTCGAGCGCAGCCATGCGGGCGGGTGTCATCGGCCGTACAGGCTTGGCCCGGTCGACGCGGTAGAGGTAAGCGACCAGCGGGCCCCGACGCCGTCGGGGCCGCTCCAGCTGCGCGGCCACGTCCTGCCCGCCGGGCCGAAGACCGAGGGCACGGAGCTGGCGGCGGGTGGCATAGCCGTCCGGGGCCAGGCGCCACCGGTAGACAGGCAGCGTCGCCATCACGCAGCCACGCGCTTCCACGCGGCCCGCAGCCGGACCTCAGATGCCGAGTGACCAGCAGTCCGGAACCGTGACGCCATCTCCCGATAGGACAGAGCCGGTGTCTCGCTGTGACGAATCTGGTCGACGAGCGCGTCCAGCGCGTCATCGGTGAGGGCACCGGCCGACTCCAGCGCGAACGCGGAGACCGGCTCCGTGGGGCCCCAGACGGGGAGTTCCCAGCGGGGTGTGACGCCAGGTGTGACGCGGGTCGTCACGCTGGTCAGGGCCCGTCCGGTGTCCTCACCCTCCCTTGCCGATTCCAGCGTGGACCAGGCCCGGGACAGGGTGTCAGCGGTGCGCGCTTGGACGCGTGCGACGCGGGCACCGGCCTGCGTCACGGCCGTCAACCGCGTCTCCTCCGTGGCAGCCTCCGACCGGAGCCGGGCACGGGCAACCGCGGCTTCATCGCGGGCTTCCTGCTGAATGCCCTGGATCGCGTCCAGCGCCTCACCTGTGAGCGCAGTGCGCTCCCACAGCCCGTGCACGAGCCAGAGTGCTTTGGCAGCGATGGGGAGCCAGGCGACGGCCAGCCACGCGCCGGCCGATTCCTCGGTGAGGGCGTGGGCGATCAGGACGCCGGTGGCGATGAGGCCGAAGGACCAGCCGACGGCGGTGACCGGGGTGGAGTGGTCGCCTTGCGCGGCGAGCCGGCGTTCGTAGGCGAGGGTGGCGAGCCATCCGCCGTCGATCCCGAGACCGACGACCACCGCGACCGGCCACGGCATCGCCGTGCCCAGCCACATCACCACCACGGCCAGAGTGAGGACCATGGACACCGCCGTCATCCCGACGGCGGGCAGAACAGTCTTGGCGTTCACGCCGCACCCCCGAGGGTGAGGAGCGCGGCGAGGACGAGCAGGGCACCGCCCGCGCAAGTCAGGTCGACCGCACGGCGCAGGCCGGTGAACTTGGTGACCGCCAACCGGGACAGACCCGCCACGGCAACGCCCAGGTCGCTGGAGAGGGTGGTGGGGATCTCCTCGGCGGTGAGCGTGGCCCACAGCACGAAGCCGTGCCGGCCGTTCAGGTTCGGGCGCACCGACCGCAGCAGCAGACCAGCCGCCGCGACCAGCAACCCCATCCCGACACCACCCACGAGGATGGCGGGGAGGTTCAGGGGGGCGTCCTTGGCGACGGTCCAGGCACCGGCCAGCAGCGCGCCGACGAAGGCGAGCAGCAGACCGGTCTTGGTGTCGGTCCGGGCGATCTCGGCCTTCACCTCCGCGTGGGCGGCGGTGAGCGCCTGTGCAGGGGTGAGGGTGCTCATGCCCCCACCCCCGGAACCTGCGCCGTGGCCTGGTTCGCCAGCACGCGGCGAGCGGCCAGCACCTTGCGGCCGGCCCGCCGGATCCGCCGCTCGTCCAGCTCGCTCGCCGGGCGGTCGATGGTCATGATCTGCGCGTCCAGCAGCTCGACCTCCGCCAGGATCAGCGGCATCTCCTGCTCGATCGCGTCCAGCTCAGCGGCCGACGGCTCGATGTCGAGTGACTCGGCCGTAACGAGGGTCTGAAGTGCAGCGATGGTCTTCATGGGTCGTTTTCTCCTCACAGGGTGGACGGCCCGAACAGCGGCCCCGGTGTTCGAGCACCGGGGCCGCGCGCCGTCATGGTCGTTCGTGGGCTACGAGCGACCACGGCGACCCGGCACCGCAGCCCGCCGGAGAGGCAGGCCCGAATGCCGGGCACCGTGAACGCTGGTGCTTCGGTTCTCCTGATATCGCGCGGCGCTGCTCGTTCCGAGGAGGTCCGAGATCCCGGAAGTCGTCGCAGTTTCGAAGGTGTGCCGTGCGGTTCTTAGAGCCGATGGCGTTCCCCGGTCAGGGGGTGTGGGCCCCGGTGTGAAGGGGGCCGTTTCTCGGTCGGCTGGTCTCCACTCGCCTCGGCCGGAACGGTCACGGCCGTCGTGCTGCGGTGGATCACGCTGTTGAGTTTTGGCGTGACGGAATCGGCCCCCTCCGGAGATTCCGGGTCGGGCGATGGCCACAACAAGAGACTGGACCGGTGGACCGGTCCAGTCAAGCGAAGGATCTGCGTGCCGTCACGCCGGCGTGATGAAAACTGCAGGTGGGGAGCACTTTCTGGACAACCAAAAAAGCTGAACCGGTGGACCGGTCCAGCCTCCCCTGTTGCTGGTGTTGCGCCTACATGGCGTAGGTGTCCACCTGTTCGAAGAACGAGGACGGCGTTACGCCCTCCTCGCAGACCAGCGGCTTCCCCTGGTCGTCATACGCCGTGTGCAGAAGCACGGCCACCGGTGCCCCCTGCGTCACCTGCAAGCGGTCCGCCTCCGTCTCCGAGGCAAGGCGCACGGTGGTGACGTCCACGCCTTCGGCCGGGCCCCGCCCGGTCTGACGCCGGACGTAGCGCGTTGTGCCTTCGGCGATTGGGTTGGTGTCGGCAAGGCGTGGTGCCACCTCCGCGATATCCGGGGGGAACCACGCCTCAACGCAACTATTCGGGGTTCCGTCCGGGAGCTGGAGGACGCGAACGCGTCGAAGCGCCTTGGTCCCGGGGGAGAGGCGGAGGGCGGCGGCGACGTGGGCGGGGGGTTCCGCCCAGTCAGGCGTACCGACGCGCAGGAACGGCATGCCGCCCAGGATGCGCGCCGACCCTGCGCGGCGAGCGCCGGCAGGGCGCGCCACGGGAGTTTCCGTGACGACGAACCCGGTTCCCTGCTTGGCCACGACCACGCCGTCGTTGCGCAGCACGTCGACGGCCTTGATGGCGGTAGCTCGTGACACATCCCACTGCTCGGCAAGCTCGCGGCCCGACGGGATCGTGTCCCCGGGAGCGATCTCACCAGCGGCGATGCGGGCGCGCAGGAACTCTGCGATCTCTTCGTACTTCAGGACTGCCATGGTTTCCCCTATTTCCTGCGCTGGACTGGTCCACCGGTACACACGATACTGCGAGCATGTCGAATCTCGAATTGGCTCCCTCCGTGATGCGGTTCTACGGCGAGACAGTGAACGAGGATGACCGCCTGCGCAGCTCGGCAGACGGACGTATGGAGCTGGCCAGGACTCAAGAGCTCCTCCGACGCTTCTTGCCTCCCGCGCCGGCGCGCGTGCTCGACGTGGGAGGGGGAACCGGGATTCACGCTGAATGGCTGGTGAAGGACGGCTACGAAGTCACGCTCGTGGACCCCGTGCCCCGCCATGTCGAGAGCGCCGCGGCCGTGTGCTCAGCGATCGTGGCGGATGCCCGCGATCTGCCCCAACCGGACGGCAGCTTCGATGTAGTGCAGTTGCTTGGGCCGCTCTACCACCTCCCCGACCTGGACGACCGGCGTAAGGCGCTGGCGGAAGCACGCCGTGTGGTGAAGCCGGGTGGGTTGATCGCTGCTGCTGCGATCAACCGCTACGCGTCGCTCTTCGAGCACGTCACGTACGCACACCTGCACACCGAGCGGATTCACGACTCCGTCTCCAAGATTCTTGAGACGGCCGTCTACGACGGTGTACGAGGGTTCACCCTGTCCTACTTCCACCGCGCCGAAGAGCTTGTGGCGGAGCTGACCGCCTCCGGCCTGACAGATGTGCAGGTCTTCGGTATCGAAGGGCCCGCGTGGTCCCTGGTGAAGGCGGCTGAACAGCAGCCGGGCGAGGGGCCCACGGGCGATCTGATTGCCTCTGCGATGGCAGCAGCCCGCATGGCTGAGCCGTACCCCGAACTTCTCGCCGCTAGTTCGCATCTATTGGCGGTAGGGAAGGCTCCCAGCCGATAGTGACGGCCGGCATCAACAACAAAAAAGAAGCTACAAAACCCACTTGCCATTCCGACCGTCAGCCCCGGACGGCAAAACTACGTTTTGTCCATGTCGACGAATCGCGCGTAGTGACCCTGGAACGCTGTAGTGGTCACAAAGGTGGGTCCGTTACGGTTTTTCGCGACAATAAAGTCTGCCTCTCCGGCGCGAGGGCTTTCACGCTCATACGCGTCTTCACGGTGCAGAAGAATGACTACATCGGCAAAATTTTCTAGGCAATCTGGAATGTCGTGCAGTTCCGGGCGCCGCCCGCGATATCCGGTCGAGATGCGTCCAACTGGGTAGAGTGCAATCACAGGTAGATTCAATTCTTTAGCCATCTTGCGTAGCTCGCGCACCATGATAGCCAAACTGCGATCATGGTCTCCTGCACTTTCTGAGGCGTCGAGATAGAGGAGGTCGAGACTGTCGATTACTACCAGTTTTAGATCATGAAACGCCTCAAGGCGGCTGCATGACGCCCTAAGCTGATTGATTGTGTAGCCAGGTTCTTCCACCATATAGATAGGAGCCGCCGCAACCGATGGCATCACTCCGGCCAGGCGCGTCCAGTCTTCGTCTCTCATGGCACCCGATCGCATGTGATGGATGGCGACGCGTGCCTCTGCTGACAGAATTCTCATGTTAATTTCGACGCGACTCATCTGGAGTGAGACAAGAAAGCTACTGCGCGGTTGGGCAACTGAACATCGGCGAATAAAATCTAGCCCCAACGTGGATTTACCCATGCCTGAAGCACCGGCTACGATTACTAGCTCGCCCGGCCGGAACCCGGAATTGAGCGCGTCGAAATCTCGAAATCCCGAAGGCACCCCGATAATAGATCCGCCAGCGGCTTCTACCTCATCCAGAGTCTCTTCGAGACTGTCACCAATTGGCGTGCTGCGCTCACGCACCATGGAAAATAGTTCACCCTCAAGTACGTCGAGCAAATTTTGCGCATTCAAATCGCTTCGGGTCTCCATACTTTCGGCCATTTCTGCAACTTTGCGACCGAGTGCACCAATTCGAGTTCCCAAAGCGTTATCTGAAATGATCTCCGCATGGTGACTTGCTTCGCTAGGGTTGTCCGCCTCTAAGAGTAGAGTCGAAATGTACTGCTCCGAATCGATGTCGAAGTTTGAATGAGAATTTAGTTTGTTGGCAGTCTCTTCGATCGACACCTCGCGACCTTCGGCATACAACTCCAGTAGTACATTATAGATTTCCTTGTGTAGATCGTTACTGAAGTCCGAAACTCGCAATATTTCAACAACGTCGGCTATGGCGTCTTTTGACTGCAACATGCAGCTAAGGACTTTTCGTTCGTTTGCATTTTCCATTTTTACTGTAGATTGTGCATTCCTTGGGGCTTGAATGCGCCTTCCCGTTTCCGCTGATGCGAGTGGGACTTCCGGACTTTCGATTCCTAGTTGATGACGGTGGGCGGCTTCGCGGAATTGCATTAGTTGTGCGATTAGCTCCTTATAGTCGCTTCCAGTCTTGCTGTCAACATTTCCTTCCTTGTGCAGCCAAAGCGTGAGGCTGATTAGCTGGCGCGGGCTAGGGAGTTGCTTTCCGTTAAGAATTTTTCCGACTGCTTGATAGTTCAGCGTGGCTGGAATCGAATCATCGTCCTTCAGCCCAACAGAAATCTGGCGGAGCCCCGGTCGGCCAGCAGCCACATAGGTCTCGTGGAGCGCGGCAAGCATTTTGCGGTGCGCGCCAGGTGGCACCTCTGTCTCGCTCGGCATCGCCAACCCGCGCTTCCCTCGCGCTCTCGCCACTGACTGTCTCCCGTGAGTGTCTCGAAGTGTTTTCGCTGCACTGTCGCACGAAGTTACGTCGCAGGTCAGGGACTTGAGGAAAATTGAAAGTGTCCGCTTGTGACGCAGAGTGAACACCTGCTTCGGGGAGACACCGACGCTGGAATCACCGAACTACCGAAGGGGGAAACCATGCGTCGCCGTGGGAAGCAGCCCGCCAGTTGCAAGGGGGGGCGCAAGCTTGTTCAAGATGTGAGGGCGGCAGCTGTCGTCACGACAGTCCAAGTGCTCCTGACCATCTCTCTTAGCGAGCTAGCAGGAGTAGTGCTGACCTGGACTAGGTGGTAGTGAGCCGAGCTTGTAGGCGCTGACATCAGCTTCTGACATCAACGTCCAGACACGCCGGAGCACATCCGCGTGCCTCCGTGCGACCGGAGGGCATGGCGACGGCCTTGAGGAGAGCGCTTCAGGGCTTCTGCATCAGGAGCGCACCCACCTACGGATCAGATGGGTTACGGACTGGTGGCCCGAAGCTCCCCCGCTTGCACCGGGGGAGCTTCGGCGTTGCGGCACTCGGAGTGAGGGCGCAGAACATCTGCGGAGATCTTGGGGAGCAAGCCCGGATGCCGGCGGGCGCTCGTAAGCTCCCCCCATGACTGGGGTGGAGATCATGGCAACCGGGGCTGGTGACAGGGCTTGGTCCTTCCTTATCGCGGGCGAGGACCGGCAGTTCCAGGGGAACACGGGCTACGAAGACGTCGTGGAGGAGTCCTACAGCTACGACTCGACCGTGGGGAACCATCTCCGCGTTGCCGTCGGGGACCTGGTGGTCGTACGGAGCGGGCGTGAAGCCCTTGGCGTCGGTTTCGTGGAAGCATTGGAAGTGCTGCCAGGCCTGGAGAAGCTGCGTAGTCGGTGTCCTCAATGCGGCAGCACGGGCTTCAAGGAGCGCACCACGGAGCGGCCCCGATTCCGGTGTAGTCCCTGCACCACCACGTTCGACGAGCCGACAGTCGAGATGCTGCGGGTCACGGGCTACAGAGCTCACTACGGAGGAACTTGGCAACCTCTCGAAGGCTGCCTGGACAAGACGCGGTTGGCAGAGCTCAGCCTGAGCAAGTCCGACCAGCAGTCCATCAGGGCCATGGATAGGGAGCGAACTCTGGAGGCGGTGTCTTCGAGAGGTGTCCGGCTCCCCAGGCAACGGCGAACCTCAGGTGCCGATAGGCCTCATCCATTCGAGCTGCCGGGAGGTCGCCGGCGAACGACAGCCGCGGCTCGACGAGGGCAGGACGCTTTCCGCAGGGCCTTGATCCGTGAATACGGGTTCATCTGCGCCATCACAGGCGCGGCGCCAGCAGAGGTCCTGGAAGCTGCGCATCTCCGCCCATTCGCCAACACGGAGCGGCACCGTGTCGAAGAGGGACTGATGCTGCGCTCGGACATCCACCGACTCTTCGACAGCGGCCTGCTCACCATCGCGCCCGGCCTGGCCGTGTGCGTCGCACCGAGCCTGGCCGGCCACACTCTGTACAGCACCCTGGAAGGAGCTCCTCTGCACATCTCGGAGGACGCCCCGGTGGATCGTGAGGCGATCGCAGAGCATTATTCAGCGACCATCGCCACTTGGTGAAGCCCGGAGCAGTAACCGCACGGCCAACCTGCGCTGCTGCTCTGTGCCCCGCTCCAGCCCGGACGTCGGCCGCTCGCCTGACAACTTGGGTTGCTGAGCGGCGAACCACGATACGCCCGAGGCAGTATGCGGGTGCGGATCAAGTGTGCCTCCGGCGAGGGCGCTAAAACTCCTGGATGGAGGGGGCTTCGTAAGCGGGTGTGGGCCGCCGGTTGTAGAGGTGGGAACTTCATCCCGTCTGCCATCGACCCAGCGAGAGCCGAACAGACACGGCATCGGGCGTCCAGGTGAAGGCAGACGGGATGGAAGTTGAGGTGCCGGTGGAGGGGCGCCTCCCGCCGACGGCCCTCCAAGTACGAGCTCTCTCCAATATGAGCCCGGCGCCTCAGATACAACGTTTCGTCCTAAAACGGCCTCACGCAGTCGCCTCTGGGGCTAGGCTGGCCTGATTATGATGCTGCTCGTCCGTTGAACACTGGTAGTCCCAGGAGGAGTAATAGTGCAGGGTAGCGCCCCCCAAACCTTCACCATTGCCGAGTTCTTGAAATGGAATGACGATGATGAGTTGAACCTTAATCCGATATTTCAGCGCGGCCCGGTATGGTCCCCACCTGCACGCAGCTACCTCATCGACTCGATCATTCGCGGGTATCCCATTCCGAAACTTCTCCTTCGCACCAACATCGATAGAGATACGCGGCGAACAATTCGCGATGTTGTAGACGGTCAGCAGCGACTCAGGACCATCATTGAGTTCGCCGCAGGGAAGTTTGCATTGACGACAAAGGCTGGCGAGTACCGAGGGAAGCGATATGCAGACCTCAGCGACGACGAGAAAGACGACTTCCTCGCTTACAAGCTCACATGCGAACAGTTGCTCAACGCGAGCGACGATGACGTACTGGAAGTATTTCTCCGCATTAACTCTTATGCCGTACCAGTTAACGGGCCAGAGCTACGGAACGCGCGATTCGATACCGACTTCTCCTCACACGTGAAGCAACTTTCTCACGCGGTTCGCGACGTATGGGACCTTGGCGTAATCTCACGCCGCGAGCGTGTCCGAATGGTGGACCACTCGACCGTTGCCGAGCTGGTCGGCTATCTCATCAACGGCGTCGGCGAAGGAGCAGACTCCAATATCACTAAACTTTACGAGCAGCATATGACCACTACCGCGGCGTCACTCCCTGGCGAGGACCTGTTCGTAGACGTCATTTCGACAGTTGAAGACCTCCTTCAGGAATTCCGCGGCGAAGCAATTGTCGGCCGCCCTCACTTCCTCATGCTGGCTGCCGCAGTGATGTACGCCAAGGGAAAGCTCCCAGACGGGCGTCTCGACTTCACGCGCGTCGAGGATGCAAGCGAGATGCTTCGGGATCGCACCCAGATCATCAAGGCTATTGGCGACCTCAACACGGCGATCGAAACACCTACCGAGGACCTTGACCCCAGAGCCCTTCCCTTCATCGAAGCGCGCCAAAGCAGTCAGCGAATGCCCAGCCGCCAGGCCCGCTTCGAATACTTCTGCCACGCACTTGCCGGAAAGTCATTTTACGACCTCTAGGGGGAGTTGTGCCTACGCAGCCCCTAAAGGCAATTAGTGCTAATTTCGCTCAAGAGGCAGACGAGATCGAGGCGGCATTCCATTCGACTGCAACTAGCGGCATCGTCAACTCCTACAAGGTCCCCTACGCTCCAGCCGTAGAAGGGTGCATCACCTCACTATGGGACGCTTGGGGAAGGTTCAATCGGGCAGTCATAATTCTAAGCGCTAGCGGTGACGTCCAGGGGATTTTGGGTGCCACCTACAGCCCTGGCCAACCACGTACCGAGCATCAGGCAATTCGAAAACTTGCGGCAGACGCCCCTCTCCGATCGAATCGAATCAAGCTCCTTGGGGGCGAGCCGATATGGTCTGCCCCGGAGATGCTGCTTGACGTCTGCCAAGCTCTAGACCTAGCCGCAGTCCACCCACTTCACGCCGCCGTGACATCCCACACTCTGACCCTGCCATACAATCAGTCGACATCAAACCCGATCGTCGAGATTCGAGCAGTTCGAAACTACTGTGCTCACAAGAGTGACGACACGTATCGAAAATTGCGTCGCTTCTTTCGACCCGGCATGACCAGTGTTCACGCTCATGCGCGGCAAAAAGTAAGTGGAATTCCGCGGTTTGTTCATTGGGTCGATTGCTTGAAAGTCATCGCCGAGGCCGGAGTTAACTAGCCTATTCTCCGACCCGGCGGACTTACCGGGGCGTTCCTGGGTGCTCTACCTGTGGACAACGCCCACCGCCACGGAGCCGGGTTGAGCTCAGCAGCCGTGAGGCAAGGGGACCGAGCAACCGGCGGCCGTTGTCCTGTTCTTTGTTCAGTCCGCCCGTGTCCGCCGAGGTTCAACGTCGTTCGCCGCCTCTCGCTGAGCTGCAGAGCGGCCGCACATGAACGCTCGCGAACAGCCACTCGCACAGTTGGAAAGCGTGTTGGGGGCAACCCCTCACGAGTTCGAATCTCGTATCCTCCGCCATTGCTCTCACCGGGCAATACGTTGAAGGGCCCCGCAGCTTGCTGTGGGGCCCTTCGGCGTTGGTGATTCCAGTTCTGGTCTCATTCATTACCGGCATAAGGAATATTTCGACAATACGCTTCGTCGTGCTCCGGTCCGCTGGTTGCGCCCACGTCGCCCCCAGCCGGGCGTCCACCCCTTCGCCGCCGCCCGCCCTTCCTGGCAAACACCGGCCAGGTTTTCCCCGGCAGCCCACGTCCCGCCACGACCGCCTGACCGCCGGCCTGGCGGCCTGGCGGCCTGGCGGCCACGAGACCGCGCCGGTAAGGAGCTGCCGTGCGCGGCGACCGGAAGATGATCGCGTGGCTCGACCTCGCAGCCCGGGGTGAAGCCGAGGTGGTCACGTCTCCGATGACGCTGGTCGAGGCGTACGACGGCAGAACCACCCAGAAGCGCTGGGACTGGGTGCACTGGGTGCATTCCCGGCTCGACGTCGCCTGCATCGGGAAGGACGAGGCCCGCCAGGCCCGCCGCCTGCTGACAGACGCCAAGCTGCAGGGCCACGAGTACGCGACCGACGCCATACTCGCTGTCGTCGCGCGCCGGCAGAAGGGGCAGGTCACCGTCTTCACCTCGGACGTGGACGACCTGGAGAGGCTGGTCCCGGGGTCGACCGTCGTCAAGAAGGTATGACCCTGCGCTCCGGTCTCAGTCCTGCCCGTCGTCTGCTGGGATCAGCCCCAGCTCGCGTGCAGCATGCGGCTCCTCCGCATGCCGTGCTCCGTCCGACGTGGGTGGTGGGGCGGGAGAGATCTTCGGAAAAGGTCTCGATACCGCTCATTGCACCGTTGCTCAGCCCGGACGGGCTCCCCCCGTAGCGCGGTCCGGAGCCCCTACGCGTCGGAGAGCAGTGCGTCGTACGGGGTCGAGCGCTGACGGCCTGACATGAAGGCGAGGAAGTCCCGCACGAACGCGCTCCGGGAGTATCGCCCTTCGGCGTCCACGACGGATCGCGCGAAGCCTCTCCTGAACAGGGCCCGGTACTCCTCGGCGTCGATGAACTGGTCGCCGTCCGTGTCGGTGACGCCGAAGAGGACCTCGGCGACCCTGATCAGCGCCGGGCCGGCCAGGGACGGGACGGCTGCCGCGTACTCCTCCTCGCTCACCCGGCCGTCCCCGTCGCTGTCCAGGGCCGCCTGGAGTTCTCGCCACCACGCGGCGAACGCGTCGTACAGCCGGGTCTCCTCCGGCTCGTCGAGATCGAGACGGGAGCAGAGCTCCCGCGCCATGGCTGCGAGATCGGGCCAGTCCAGGAAGCCGTCCCCGGTCTGGTCGAGCACCTCGCTGAAGAACTCGCGGGCACTGCGCCGGCTCTCGGCCCCGCCCGCGGCGCCCGTACCGTCCTGCTGGGCCGGTACGGGCGTGATCAGCCGGAGCAGTGCGCCGGCCCGCTTCATCCGGGCGCGCAGGGCACTGAGCGTCTCGGCGTAAGGGCCGTCGCCGTCCGGTGACAGCTGGAGCAGGCTGACGAAGTTCTCGGTCCGGATCCAGTCGTCGGGCAGGGCGCGGGCCAGGCGGGTGGCCATGTAGGCACTCTGCATCAGCGTCTGGGCACCGGGAACCTCCGGCAGTCCCGCCCGGCGGCGGAAGGCCTCCGGGAGGGAGGCCACGGTGATGGTGCCGAGCACCGGCCCTGCCAGCGCGCGACCGGTCGCCCAGACCGTGGGCAGGCCTGCGAACAGCGGCGGCGCCGGCAGATGTTCGAAGAGCCTGAAGAGGATGATGCGCAGCGCCTCCGTGTTCTGCAGTTCCTCCGCGACCATGCGGTCGAAGTACTGCCAGAACTCGGGCAAGGTGGGCGGAAGGTGGCCCGCCTCTTCCCCCAACGCCGCCAGGAAGGCGCGGAATTCGGCGTAGAGCTGCTCCATGGTGGCCTGGTCCAGGGGCTGCCCGCTCAACCGGCACATGGTGACGGAGCTCTCGAAGAGCGTGGCGACCACCCACGCCCGCACCTCGGGGTCCATGGCGTCGTAGGGCCGGTTGCCCGCGTCCGTGCCGCTCAGCCGCGAGTGCAGGCGGTTGAGCCGCGCCGCCTCCCGCTGCCGTGTGTGTTCGTCGGCTCCGAACATGCGCTGCAGACTCACCAGGGTGTTGTGGAGCCGTCGCCACGGGTGCACGACGAAGGAGGAGTTGTCGGCCAGTGCCGCGCCGATCTGCGGGTGGGCGGCTTCCAGCACCGTGGCCCTGACGACGGCCAGTGCCCAGCGGGGATCGTTGAAGAAGCGGTGGAACTGCGACCCGGGGCCGAAGAGGGATTCGGCCGGCGGTTCGGTGGCCTGGCCCCGGTCCTCGTGTGGGCCCGAGGCACCGGGACCGGTCCGCGTGAACTGGTTGCTGTCCGTGTTCTTCACTTCTGGAACTCTCCGTTCGCCTGCGGCGTCACTCCGCCGAAGCGGCGGTCGCGGCTCCGGTAGTCGTGCAGGCACTCCAGGAAGTGCGGCGCACGGAAATCGGGCCAGAGCACCGGCGGGAAGATCCACTCGGCGTAGGCCACCTGCCAGAGCATGAAGTTGGAGATGCGCTGTTCGCCGGAGGTACGGATGACGAGATCCACGTCAGGCGTGTCGGGAACAGGCAGGTGCGCGGCGAAGCACGCCTGGTCGACGGATTCGGCGGGCACCCCGGCGCGGATGAGGGACCGCGCCGCGGAGACGATGTCCTGACGCCCGCCGTGGTCGAACGCCACCGTGAGCGTCATGCCCCGATTGGCCTCGGTGAGTGTCATCAGGTCGGCGAAGTCCTGGGCCAGGGGGGCGGGGACCCTCGGATCCCCGGCTCCCAGGAATCTGCAGCGGATGCCCCGTGCGTGCAGCAGCGGCGCGTGTTTGCGCACCACGCGCCGCACCAGACGCATGAGGAAGTCGATCTCCTCGCCCGGGCGTCGCCAGTTCTCGGTGGAGAAGGCGTACAGGCTGAGCCACTCGACCCCCGCCGACCGCGCCGCCTCGATGACGTCGATCACCGTCGTCTCGGCCGCCCTGTGCCCCGACGTACGCGGCAGGGAGCGCTGCTGCGCCCACCGGCCGTTCCCGTCCATCACGCACGCGACATGGCGGGGCACCGGGCGTTGCCGCTCCTGGCCGGACGGGCGGCGTGGTTGTGCCGGAACCGTCGGGGAGGTGGGGGCCTTCGGCTGCGTGCCGAGGGTGCCGGCCGTCGTACCCCCCGCGTGCGCCTGGCGGCCGGCCCGTCCTGCTCCACCGGGTGTCATGAAGCGCCCCCTTCGACTCGCGTCCGCAGTCCGTGCCGGAGCCTGGCCCCGGCAGGGCGGGGCATCCCCCGCTGCTGCGCCCCTCCAGCAGAGTGCCGGTACCGGGCCCACGGCGCACCGCGATGCCCGCATGTTCACCCGTAGAACGTCAGTCGGAGCTCACACCGGTCTCAAGCAGGCGGACGCGGGGGAGGACGAGGCCCTGACGGCCTGAGGGCTCCCGGCGGCACGGGGCCGTGCGGTCACAGGTACGCGGTTCTGTCGCCGCACTCGCCGTCCCGCACGACCGCCGGGGGGCAGGGCACGGCGGCGGCGTGGGTGCGGACGCCGCGGAGGGCCTCTACGGGAGTGGACGACCGCCCGATGCGCATCGAGCGGTCGTCCACGACTGCCGGGACCCGCGCCGGAGCGGCCAGGCGTCGGCTTCCTCATCCGACCCCGACGGTCGGAGAGTGGTTCAGGCCGCGAGGGCCACAGGGGCACCGGGGGCGACATCCGGGTAGGCGTCGACGACCAGGTTGAGCTGGCGCTGCATGTACCAGACGTTCAGGCCGAAGACGAACATCAGCCACATGCTCGTGGCCGGGCTGCACGTCACCGGCAGGCCGGCGGCGCGCTGCGCGTTCGCGATGGCCTTGCCGGTGTTCTTGAAGGAGATCAGCGGGGCTATCACGGTCCACCCAAGGAAGAGCAGGACCAGCATGCTGCCCGCCGGCTTCAGGGTCTGGCGCCGGTCGAACTCCTGCAGCTCGTTGTGGATCTTGTAGTACCAGACCAGCTGGTAGATCCCGAGGGTGATGAGGGTCAGGCCCAGCCACACGGCGACGGGCCCCCGGCGCTTCATGGCCTGCCCCGGCAACTGGGCGGCGCCGGGTGCGACGACACCTCCGGCCTGGCTGGGAACGCTCGTGCTGAGCGCCGTGTCGGGCTGTGTCTCTGACATGTGCTGGGCTCCATCTGCTGGTTCTGACTTCAGGCGCAGCAGCATGGCACAAGTGAAGGTTTGGTGAAGGCAGTTCGGGGGTGGTTTGGAATTCGTCATGGTGTTGTGATCATTACGCCGCCCCACAGAGCCGCCCAGAGGGCTTGTGGAGCGCGGGAGTTGAGCCGTCTGCTGCGGTTCGTCCCCCACAGGGCGCGTACCCCCGGCGGAGGGCGGGGTCCATCGAATCCCTCCACGAGCCCGGCCCCGTGCGTGCCGACCGGACGTGCGTCTCACGCCCGCCCCGGGGAAGCTCCCTCCACCCCAGCAGCAACGGCCGGGGGGCGCGGGGGATCAGCGCAGTTCGCGGATGCGGATCTGGTTACCGGCGGGGTCGCGGAACGCGCAGTCGCGCACCCCGTACGGCTGCTCGGTCGGCTCCTGGACGACCTCCGCGTCGCCGGCCTGCAGCTTCTCGAAGATGCCGTCGAGGTCCCTGGTGGCCAGGAGGATCCAGCCGTAGGTTCCCTTCGCCATCATCTCGACGACGGTGCGGCGCTCATCCTCGGTGATGCCCGGGTCCGCGGCCGGCGGGGCCAGGAGGATGGATGTGCCGGGCTGGCCGGCGGGGCCGACCGTGATCCAGCGCATCGTGCCGGTTCCGACGTCGCTGCGGACCTCGAAGCCGAGCGTGTCGCGGTAGAAGGCCAGGGCTGCGTCCGGGTCGTCGTGCGGGAGGACGCTCGTATTGATGGTGATGTCCATGGCGCTCACGCTAGCGGCGGCTCGGCGGCGCGTGCTTCTCGATTCCTGACCGGTCTCGTCACCTGTTTCGCCACGCACGGCGGCACGCCCGCGGTCCCGCCCGCCGCCTGACGCCGGTAGGCGCTGGGTGGCATGCCGACCAGCTCCGTGAAGCGCGTGCTGAAGGTGCCCAGCGACGAGCAGCCGACCTCGAAGCAGACCTCGGTGACGCTGAGGTCCCCACGACGCAGCAGCGCCATCGCGCGCTCGATCCGCCGTGTCATCAGGTAGCCGTACGGCGACTCGCCGTAGGCGATCCGGAACTGGCGGCTGAGGTGTCCGGCGGACATGTTCACGCCCCGCGCGAGAGCCTCGACGTCCAGCGGCTGTGCGTACTCCCGGTCCATCCGGTCGCGGACGCGGCGCAGCAGCGCCAGGTCGCGCAGATGCTGCGCCTCGGTGGGTCTGCTCGTCACGTCCGTGATGGTGCCACGCCCGCCCGGAGCAGCCCAGCGCATTCAGCTCGACCGGCCCTCGCACGGCCGGGGGTACGGGCGCACCTCACCCTGACGTCTTCTCCCACTCGAAACCGTCCGGGTCGGTGAAGGGGACGCTGTCGCTGTCGAGCACGATCCGGTGCGATCCGGCCCCGTCGGGCGCGACCCCGGCGTCCTTGGCCAGGGCACGACGGCCGTAGAGCGCCAGCGTGACAGGGGCCGACGGGGTGGCGAACTCGACGTACTTGCGGCCGAAGCTCTTGCCCACGGTGAGACCGCGGCCGACGTAGAAGCGCTTGCTCGCGAGTACGTCCTCCACGCCCAGCAGGAGCACGAAGCGGTCGATCTGCCGGGTGTCGGGCCCCTTGTCCTTCTTCGCCGAGGTGGCGATCTTCCACAGGGCCCCGTCGGGAGCCCGTACGACACCGCCGTAACCCCAGAAGGACTTCGTCGCGGGCTTCACCGGCGTGGCGCCGGCGTCGAGGGCGGCGTCGATGAGGCCGTTGACGGTGGACGGCTGCGGGACGGTGAGCGACAGCGTGTAGCCGCGGAACCCGGAGGCCGGCGCCTCCGTGGCCCGCACACGCAGCCGGGTGCCCAGACCGAAGGCGGTGGCGTAGAACTGTTCGGCGGCGGTGGGGTCGGTCGCCTCGAGGGTGACGGATGCGAGGGAAGTCATGGAACGAAGCTATGGCGGCTCCGTGCCACGTGCTTCTCGATTCCTGACCGGTCCGGCCGGCGGGCCCGTGCCACCCGCGCCCCCGGCCCGGTACCGCGTGCACGACGGCCCACGGTGGCCGACGCGGGACGCCACGGCGGTCCCCGACGTGGGCCCGGTCCCCGCGTCGCCGCGGTGCTCAGAGGTCGAGGGCGAGGCCCCTGCTCACGCGGTTCGCCGAGGCCAGCAGGCTTTCCGTGACGTGTCTGGTGCGGTACATCCGGTCCGCCCGGAACGAGACCCCGAGCGAGCCGAGCCTGTTGCCGCTGTGGACGGGGACCGCGATGCACGTCGTGCCGAGGTCGTACTCCTCCCGGTCCATCATCACCGGTGCCGACGTCGATGATTCGAGCTGCCGGATGAGCTCCTCCCGGTGGGTGATCGTGCGCGGTGTGAGGTCGGCGAGGGCGTGCCGTGCCAGATAGTCGCGGCGTGCTTCGTCGTCCAGCTCGCGCAGGACGCACTTGCCCAGGGCCGTGGCGTGCCCGGCGTCCTTGAACCCCACCCAGAGATCGACCTTCGGCGCCTTCGGGCCGTCGACTATCTCGGCGATCCGGATCTCGCCGTCCTCGTAGAAGGTGAGGTAGGCGGCGGCGGACAGGTCGTCGCGCAGCGCGGCCAGAGCCGGGCGGATCCGGTTGACCAGGTCCTGGGCGGAGTGACCGCCGTGCAGTTTGGCGCCGAGGACGTAACCGCCGTCGTCGAGCCTGCGGAGATAACCGTCCTGTGTGAGGCTCCGGAGGAGTTCGTGCGCCCCGTCCAGAGGAAGCCCCGCGTCCCGCGCCAGTCGCTCGGCGGGCGCGCCACTTTCGTGCGCCCCCACGGCCTCCATCAAGCGGAACGCGTGCTGGACGGATGTGATGGGCGCGTGGCCTGCTCGGTCACCCATTCCACAAGCGTGGACCCGTTGCCCGGAGAGGGCAAGGCGGAACCGCGGGACGCCGGCCGGAGGACTCTCCGGCCGGCGTGCTCCCTCAGTCCTCGCCCTCCAGGTCGCCCTCGGTCTCCAGGAACACCTGGCGCAGGGCTTCGAGCACCGCCGGGTCGGGCTTCGCCCACATCCCCCGGGACTCGGCTTCCAGGAGGCGCTCCGCGATGCCGTGGAGGGCCCACGGGTTGGCCTGCTGGAGGAACTCGCGGTTCGCCGGGTCCAGGACGTACGTCTCGGTCAGCTTGTCGTACATCCAGTCCGCGACCACGCCCGTCGTCGCGTCGTACCCGAAGAGGTAGTCGACCGTCGCGGCGAGCTCGAAGGCACCCTTGTAGCCGTGGCGACGCATCGCCTCGATCCACTTCGGGTTGACCACCCGGGCGCGGAAGACCCGGGACGTCTCCTCGACCAGGGTGCGGGTGCGCACCGTCTCGGGGCGGGTCGAGTCGCCGATGTACGCCTCGGGGGCGGTGCCCTTCAGCGCGCGTACGGTCGCGACCATGCCGCCGTGGTACTGGAAGTAGTCGTCCGAGTCCGCGATGTCGTGCTCACGGGTGTCGGTGTTCTTCGCCGCCACCGCGATCCGCTTGTACGCGGTCTCCATCTCGTCCCGGGCCGGGCGCCCGTCCAGCTCACGGCCGTAGGCGTAGCCGCCCCACACGGTGTACACCTCGGCGAGGTCGGCGTCCGTACGCCAGTCGCGGGAGTCGATGAGCTGGAGCAGCCCCGCGCCGTACGTCCCCGGCCGGGAGCCGAAGATACGGGTGGTGGCGCGCCGCTCGTCGCCGTGGTCGGCCAGATCGGCCTGCGTGTGGGCCCGTACGAAGTTCCGCTCGGCGGGCTCGTCGAGGGAGGCCGCCAGGCGCACGGCGTCGTCGAGCAGGCCGATGGTGTGCGGGAACGCGTCGCGGAAGAAGCCGGAGATGCGCAGCGTGACGTCGATACGGGGGCGGCCCAGCTCCTCGTACGGGATCGCCTCCAGGCCCGTGACCCGGCGGGAGGCGTCGTCCCAGACGGGGCGGACGCCGAGCAGGGCGAACGCCTCGGCGATGTCGTCACCGGCGGTGCGCATCGCGCTGGTGCCCCACAGGGACAGGCCGACGGAGGTCGGCCAGTCGCCGTTGTCGGTGCGGTAACGCTCCAGGAGCGAGTCGGCGAGGGCCTGGCCGGTCTCCCAGGCGAGGCGGGAGGGGACCGCCTTCGGGTCGACGGAGTAGAAGTTCCGGCCGGTCGGCAGGACGTTGACCAGGCCGCGGAGTGGCGAACCGGACGGACCGGCGGGGACGAAGCCGCCGTTCAGCGCGTGGACCGCGTGGTCGAGCTCGTCGGTCGTCGCGGCGAGGCGGGGCACGACCTCACGTGCCGCGAAGTCCAGGATGTCCGCGACGGCCTGCGGGTGACCCGCGGCCACACCCGTGACGGCTGCCGGGTCCCAGCCCGCGTCGTCCATGGCCTGGACGAGCGCACGGGCCTGCTCCTCGGTCGCGTCGGCGGCGGTGCGGGTGGCCGCCGACTCGTCCAGGCCGAGCGCCTCGCGCAGGCCGGGCAGTGAGGCCGTGCCGCCCCAGATCTGGCGGGCGCGCAGGACGGCGAGAACGAGGTTCACGCGGTCCTTGCCGGCCGGGGCGCCGCCCAGCACGTGCAGACCGTCGCGGATCTGTACGTCCTTGATCTCACAGAGCCAGCCGTCGAGATGCATGATGAATTCGTCGAAGCCCTCGTCCTCCGGCCGGTCCTCCAGGCCCAGGTCGTGGTCGAGCTTCGCGGCCTGGATGAGGGTCCAGATCTGGGCGCGGACGGCCGGGAGCTTGGCCGGGTCCATCGCCGCGATCTGGGCGTGCTCGTCCAGGAGCTGTTCGAGGCGGGCGATGTCGCCGTAGCTGTCGGCGCGCGCCATCGGCGGCACGAGGTGGTCGACGAGGGTGGCGTGCACGCGGCGCTTGGCCTGGGTGCCCTCTCCGGGGTCGTTGACCAGGAACGGGTAGACCAGCGGCAGGTCACCCAGCGCGGCGTCCGGACCGCAGGCGGCGGACAGGCCGGCGTTCTTGCCTGGGAGCCACTCCAGGTTGCCGTGCTTGCCGAGGTGGATCATCGCGTCGGCACCGAAGCCGTTGTCGTCGGCGGACGCGGCGATCCAGCGGTAGGCGGCCAGGTAGTGGTGCGAGGGCGGGAGATCGGGGTCGTGGTAGATCGCGATCGGGTTCTCGCCGAAGCCGCGCGGCGGCTGGATGAGGATCAGCAGATTGCCGCGGCGCAGGGCCGCGAGCACGATGTCGCCCTCGGGATTGCGCGACCGGTCGACGAACATCTCGCCGGGCGCCGGGCCCCAGTGCTCCTCCACGGACGCGCGGAGTTCCGCGGGCAGCGTGGCGAACCAGCGGCGGTAGTCGGCGGCGGGGATCCTCACCGGGTTGCGGGCCAGCTGCTCCTCGGTGAGCCACTCCTGGTCGTGGCCGCCCGCCTCGATGAGCGCGTAGATCAGCTCGTCGCCGTCGCCGGAGACCAGACCCGGGATCTCTTCCTCCGGGCCGAAGTCGTAGCCCTCCTCGCGGAGCCTGCGCAGCAGGGCGACGGCGCTGGCGGGGGTGTCGAGGCCGACCGCGTTGCCGATGCGGGAGTGCTTGGTCGGGTAGGCGGACAGGACGAGCGCGATCCGCTTCTCGGCGGCCGGAATGTGGCGGAGCCGGGCGTGACGTACGGCGATCCCGGCGACCCGGGCAGCCCGCTCCGTGTCGGCGACGTACGCGGGCAGACCGTCCTCGTCGATCTCCTTGAAGGAGAACGGCACGGTGATCAGGCGCCCGTCGAACTCGGGTACGGCGATCTGGGTGGCCGCGTCCAGCGGGGAGACGCCCTCGTCGTTCTCCTCCCAGGCGGCGCGCGGGCTGGTGAGGCAGAGCGCCTGGAGGACGGGTACGTCGAGACCGGTGAGGGCGCCCGCGTCCCAGGACTCGTCGTCCCCGCCGGCCGACGCGGTGGCGGGCTTGGTGCCGCCCGCGGCGAGGACCGTCGTCACGATGGCGTCGGCCGCGCGGAGTTCGTCGATGAGCTCGGGCTCGGGCGAGCGGAGCGAGGCGACGTACAGCGGGAGGGGGCGGGCGCCCGCGTCCTCCACGGCCGTGCAGAGCGCCTCGACGAACGCCGTGTTCCCGCTCATGTGGTGGGCACGGTAGTAGAGCACCGCGACCGTCGGGCCGGTGACGTCCCTGGCGGTCCGTTCCAGCGGGCCCCACGCGGGAGCCGGGGCGGGCGGCTCGAAGCCGTGGCCGGTCAGCAGCACGGTGTCGGAGAGGAAACGCGCCAGCTGCTCCAGGTTGGCGGGGCCGCCGTGCGCGAGGTAGGCGTGCGCCTCCGCCGCGATGCCGATGGGCACGGTCGACGCGGCCATCAACTGGGCGTCGGGGGCCTGTTCACCGGTGAGCACGACGACCGGCCGGCCGGTGGCCAGCACCTGGTCGAGCCCCTCCTGCCAGGCACGGACACCACCGAGGAGACGCACGACGACGAGATCCGTGCCCTCCAGGAGCTGCGGCAGGTCCTCGACGGAGAGCCGGGACGGGTTCGCGTAACGGAAGCCGACCGGGCCGCCGGAGGCACGGGCGCTGAGCAGGTCGGTGTCGGACGTCGACAGGAGCAGGATCATGCGGCGTCAGTCCTTCCCCGGGGTGTCCACGCCCCGGGCGGTGTCGGATTGGGGTCTCGGGCGGAGCCGGGACCTCGGGGATGGGAGTTCCTGACTCGCACGGCCGGATGGCCGGGCTCACAGTGGCGGGACCGCGCCGGAATCTCACCGGGCTTCCTCCCATGTCGCCGTATGGCGATGGCGGACCCAACGGACCGCCGCTAGGCATAGTAGGCGGCGGGTGGGGGGTCCTGACCAGACGGCCCCCGCCCTGACCGGGGCGGTGGCGGGTGTCCCGTAGGTCACAGTGACCGTCGGGGTGTACCACGGTCACGGTCGGTATGCTCGCCGCCATGTCCGCCTCCTCCCTTCCGTCCCGGTCTCCGGGCGATGCGTGTGCCCGGAGCAGCGGTGACGCCTGCCCCGGCGCGCTGCGCCTGCACCGGGCGGACGACGGTGCGCTGGCGCGGATCCGGATACCCGGCGGGGTGCTGACGCCCCGCCAGGCAGAAGCACTCGGGTGTGCCGCCGAACGTTTCGGTGACGGTGAGCTGCATCTCACCTCCCGCGGAAACGTGCAGCTGCGCGGACTCGCCCCGGACTGCGGTGCGGGACTGGCCGGGCTGCTGGACGACGCCGGACTGCTGCCCTCCGAACGCCATGAACGCATACGCAACGTGGTCGCCTCCCCCCTGTCCGGCCTCGACGGCCTCGGGGCTGCCGACGTCCGCCCCTGGCTGACCGGACTGGACCGCCTCCTGTGCGCGAGCGACGGAGCGACGGAGCTTTCCGGCCGTTTCCTGTTCGCGCTCGACGACGGCCGGGGTGACGTGGACGCCCTCGGCGCCGACCTCACCCTGCTGGCCCACGGTGCCGACGGCGCCCTGCTGCGCATCGGGGACGGCGACGCCGTCCTGCGCGTCCCCTCCACCGAGGGGCCCCGCGCCGCGCTGACCGCCGCCGAGGCCTTCCTCGACTCCGCCCGGGACACCGGCGCCTGGCGGGTCAGGGACCTGCCGGAGGGCACGAGGGACGCGCTTCGCGCCGACGTCGCCCGACGGCTGCGGCAGACCGGCATCGCCGCCACCCCGGACCGCCGCCCCCTCCCCCTCGAAGCCCTTTCCCCGGCACCCGGCCCCGTTCCGGGCAGCCACCGCGACACCGCGCTCTCCGTCGGCGTACCGCTGGGGCGGCTGGACCCGGTTCAGTGGCGGCTCCTGTCGGGCGGCGGGGAACTGCGCCTCACCCCGTGGCGCGGGGCCGTCGTCACCGGGATCGGGCCCGGCCGTGCGGGCCTCCTGCTGCGCGGCCTCTCCGAGGCGGGCCTCATCACCGGACCGGGCTCCCCGTGGGCCGGTGTGGGGGCCTGCATCGGGCGGCCCGGGTGCGCGAAGTCGCTCTCGGACGTGCGGGCCGAGGCGGGGGCCGCCGTCGGACCGGCCGGACGGCTCCCTGTGTACTGGTCCGGGTGCGAACGCCGTTGCGGCCATCCGCACGGGGAGTGGATCGACGTGGTCGCCACCGCCGGAGGGCACCGGATCTCCCACGTGCGGGGGGACCGGAGCGCCGGGTCGGTGACGGTCCGGGACGACCCGGACGCGCTCGCCGCAGCCGTGGCGGCGGCCCGGGGCGCGCGCACCTGACCACCCCGTGTCACCGACTCCGCCCCCACTGCCCTACCTGTTCCAACTGCCTGACCACGACTGCCTGACCACGACTGCCTGACCTGTCCGACCTGTCCGATGAAGAAAGCGACAGCACTGTGCACCAGTACGAGAAGGACGGACCGGCGATCTACCGCCAGTCCTTCGCCACCATCCGCGCGGAGGCGGATCTGGCAGGGCTGCCCGCCGACGTGAGCCAGGTCGCCGTCCGTATGATCCACGCCTGCGGCATGGTCGACCTCGTACGCGATCTCGCCTTCTCACCGAACGCGGTGGCCGACGCCCGCGCGGCCCTGCGCTCCGGGGCGCCGATCCTGTGCGACGTCGCCATGGTCGCCAGCGGCGTCACCCGCAAACGGCTGCCCGCGGACAACGAGGTGATCTGCACCCTGTCCGACCCCGCCGTTCCCGGTCTGGCCGCGAAGCTCGGCACCACCCGTAGCGCCGCCGCCCTGGAACTCTGGCGGGAACGCATGGAGGGCGCGGTCGTCGCCGTCGGGAACGCGCCCACCGCGCTCTTCCGGCTGCTGGAGATGATCGAGGAGGGCGCACCGCGCCCCGCCGCCGTCATCGGTGTGCCCGTCGGTTTCATCGGGGCCGCCGAGTCCAAGGAGGCCCTGGCCGCCCACCCGTCGGGTCTGGAGCACCTCGTCGTACGGGGCAGGCGCGGTGGCAGCGCCATCGCCGCCGCCGCCCTCAACGCGATCGCCAGCGAGGAGGAGTGAGCGTGCCCGAGCAGCAGCAGACCGACGGCATCGGAAGCACCGGAAGCACCGGAGGCACCGGAGGCACCGGACGGCTCTACGGTGTCGGGCTCGGGCCGGGCGACCCGGCCCTGATGACCGTGCGGGCCGTGCAGATCATCGGCGAGGCGGACGTCATCGCGTACCACTCCGCCCGGCACGGCCGCTCCATCGCCAGGTCGATCGCGGCACAGTACATCCGCGCCGACCACATCGAGGAAGCGCTGGTCTACCCCGTCACGACGGAGACCACGGACCACCCGGGCGGCTACCGGGGCGCGCTGGACGAGTTCTACGCCGAAGCCGCGGCCCGCCTCGCGGTGCACCTCGACGCCGGGCGCACCGTCGCCGTGCTCGCCGAGGGCGACCCGCTCTTCTACGGCTCCTACCAGCACATGCACAAGCGGCTCGCGGACCGCTACGACACCGAGGTCATCCCCGGTGTCACCTCGGTCAGTGCCGCCGCCGCCCGGCTCGGTACCCCGCTCGTCGAGGGCGAGGAGGTGCTGACGATCCTGCCGGGCACCCTTCCGGAGGAGGAGCTGACCGCGCGTCTGGCGGCCACGGACTCCGCCGTGGTGATGAAGCTGGGGCGGACCTTCCCCGCCGTCCGCCGCGCGTTCGAGGCGTCCGGGCGGCTGCCCGAGGCGCGGTACGTCGAACGCGCCACCATGGCGGGGGAGCGCACCGGCGTCCTGGCGGACACCGACGCCGGCTCCGTGCCGTACTTCGCGGTCGCCGTGCTGCCCAGCCGGATCGACGCGCCCCGGCCGGAGCGGGCCCCCGGTTCCGGCGAGGTCGTCGTGGTCGGTACCGGGCCGGCCGGACCGCTGTGGCTGACGCCCGAGACACGCGGGGCGCTGGCCGCCGCCGACGACGTGGTCGGCTACACGACGTATCTGGACAGGGTCCCGGTGCGGCCGGGCCAGCAGCGCCACGGCTCCGACAACAAGGTCGAGTCGGAGCGCGCCGAATTCGCCCTCGACCTCGCACGCCGGGGGCGCCGGGTGGCCGTGGTGTCCGGGGGCGACCCCGGGGTCTTCGCGATGGCGACGGCCGTACTGGAAGTGGCCTCGCAGGACGCCTACACGGACATCGCGGTGCGGGTGCTGCCCGGGGTGACCGCGGCCAACGCGGCCGCCGCCCGGGCGGGTGCGCCGCTGGGTCACGACTACGCCACCTTCTCGCTCTCGGACCGGCTCAAGCCGTGGGAGGTCATCGCCGGGCGGCTGCGCGCGGCGGCCACGGCCGACCTCGTGATGGCGCTGTACAACCCCGGCTCGCGCAGCCGGACCTGGCAGGTCGGCAAGGCCCGCGACCTGCTGCTGGAACACCGCTCCCCGGACACGCCCGTGGTGCTCGGCCGCGACGTCGGCGGGCCGGCGGAGAGCGTGCGGACGGTGCGGCTGGCCGATCTGGACCCGGCCGAGGTGGACATGAGGACGATCCTCATCGTCGGTTCCTCGCAGACCCGGTGGGTACGACGGGGCGACGGAGAGCAGATCGTCTGGACGCCTCGCCGCTACCCGGAGGACTGACGAGGCCGTCGCGGCGGAGCTCCGTCGCGACGCACGCGGCGGAGCGGCGCACACGGCCGAGAGGCGACGGCGGAGCGGCGCACGCGGAGGAGCGGCGCCACAACAGCCCGAAGCGGCACCACGACACCCCGGCGACGGACGCGCGCCCGCCCCGGACGGCGGCCGTCGCGGCGGCGGCCGCCGTCCGGGGCGGCCGGTCAGCGGTCCCTGACCCAGGCGGCCATCTTGCCCATGGACCGTGCCGCTTCGGCCAGGCTCCGGGCCGCCCGGTCGAGTTCCTCCGCGAGCCGCGCCGCCTGCTCGGCCTCCTCCGCGAGCCGGGCCGCCTCAGCAGCCTTCCCCGCCTCCGCGGCGGAGTCGGCATGCGCGGCGAGGCTCGGCGGCGCGTTGACCGCTGTCCCCCGGTACCCGATGGGGCCCTCGTTGTACCGCTGGTAGTAGCCGCTGAAATCGACCGGCCCGACGCCCGCGAACCGCACGCCGGAGAGCTGTATCTCGTCCGCTCCCCCGTTGCCGATGATGTCGAGCCGATAGCGGGTGAAGGGGCCGGCCGGGGCCCCGGTGATCCGGAACGTCCTGGCCTCGAAGCGCCGGGTGAACGCCTCCCCCGCCCGGGAGTCCAGCCGGGTCCAACGGTCACCGTCCGTCGAGCCGTAGAGCAGCCAGTCCCGGGGGTCCCGCTGCGGGAAGTCGTTGGCCGAGGTCAGCGTGTACGAGGTGAGGGTGACGGGGCGCTCGAGCCGGAACTCCACCCAGGCCCGGGCGTCGCCCGCCAGCCACTTCTCCTGCGAGGAGTCGAGCAGATGTTCCGCGATCTCCCCGGCGGCGACGTACTCGTCGCTCGCGCCGACCACCGACGCGTCCGCGGTGACGTCCGCCGGGGAACTCGCCCCGCCCGGACCGATGCGCAGCCCTGCCACACCGGAATTGCCCCGCTGATCACGCCAGGTCACCCGCTCCACGGGCCCCGATCCGTCGTCCACCAGCAGCCGCAGCTCGCCGGAGCTGTGCCAGCCGCCGCCCCACCCCTCCTCCGTCCCGAACCGGTGCACGTGTGCGTCCTCGGTGCCCTCCGGGAAGGCCCAGCGCCCGGCGATCCTGCCGCGGAACTCCGCGAGTGTGCCGTCGGCTGCCCGGTGGTGCCCGTGGAAGTCGGACATGTTCGACTGGAAGCTGATCGCCGACTCCGCGCCGTCCGCCCCGCGCCACCCCAGCTGCGCGGGCAGCGACTGTTCGCCCCGGTCGACGTGGAACAGCAGCCGGGGGCCGGGCTCCCACGACGAGGTGAAGGGCTCGCAGCGCTCGGTCGTGTAGGCGAAGACCGTGTTGCGGGCCGCGTCCGCCGCCATCGCGCGCTCCGAACGACCGCGCTCGTAGACGGAGTCGAGCGTGACGCGGTAGAGCCAGAGCATGCTGCGCGCGTCGTCCGCCGTGCGTATCTCCAGGGTGTTGGTGCCCGGCCGCAGCGACCTGCCCGGTACCGCGAACACGTTGTCCTGCGGCAGATCTCCGCCTCCGGGCACGGTGAGTCCACGGACGAGCGGGTACTCGTTGACCACCAGGTCGACCGGGGCGTATCCGGGAGAGCCGCCCAGCTTGGACACCAGGGCGGTCACCTTGAGCGTCGCCTCACCGATCTCCTCCTCGGCGTCCACCTCGAATTCCAGCGTGACTCGGGCCCCGGCGCTCATCGCCAGGTGCGAGGAGCCGGCGTGGCACGCCTCGTACGCCGTGCCGCAGTTGGACACACGAGCCGGCGCGACGGAGAAATCGGCGAACGTGGGCTGCATGCACGGCTCCTGAGGTCACGTCACGCCCGATGCGCAACGCCGGTGAGTGGGTCGGTCCCCACGCTAGTGACGCCCACTGACAATCCGGCCGGGCAGGTGGCCCGGGCCCGTTGTCGGACCCCCGTGCCACGATGTCCGTCATGAGCACTCCCGTACGCCACATGCCTCCTCTGGACGCCGATGAGCGGACCTCCCTGGAGAGCTGGCTCGACTTCTACCGCGTCACGCTCGACCGGAAGTGCGAGGGCCTGACGGACGGACGGCTCCGCGAGCCGGCTGCCGCGCCGTCGCCGATCACCCTGCTGGGCCTCCTCCAGCACGCCGCGGAGGTCGAGCGGAACTGGTTCCGCCGGGTTCTCGCCCAGGAGGACATACCGCCGATCTACGATCCTGAGGCCGGTCCGGAGGGCACCGACGGAGGGTTCGACTTGGCCGAGGACGCGACGTACGGGAAGGCGCGGGCCGTCTGGCAGTCGGAGATGGACCGCGCCAGGGAGAACTGCGCGGGCCGCGCCCTGGACGACACCTGCCCCTTCATGGGGGGCCGGGTCACCCTGCGCTGGATCTACACGCACATGATCGGCGAGTACGCCCGCCACTGCGGTCACGCCGACCTCCTCCGCGAGCGCCTGGACGGCCGTACAGGCGTCTGACCGGCCATGCGGCGGGTCCGATGGCGTCTGGACCAGCCACGCGCCGGTCGGACGGCCGTACGGGTCTCCGAACCCGCCACACGCCGGGTGCGACGGCCATACAGGCGTCCGAGCCAGCCACGCGCCACCGGATCACAGGCTCGTGAGGTCCCGCAGCAGCGTGAGGTCCCGCAGCAGGACGAGGGCCTCCTCCGGCGTCCCGGCCACCGGCACCCCCGGGGGGACCGGCGGGCGGGCGACCACCACCACCGGGATCCCGGCCTCGCGGGCGGCGGTGAGCTTCGGTGCGGTCGCCTCACCCCCGCTGTCCTTCGTGACCAGGACGTCGATGCGATGGAGCCGGATCAGCTCCCGCTCGCTCTCCAGGGAGAACGGCCCGCGGTCCAGCAGGACCTCCATCCGCGCCGGATGCGGGGCTTCGGGGGCGTCCACCGAGCGCATCAGGAACCACAGCGACTCCAGCGCGGCGAACGCCGCCAGTCCCATGCGTCCCGTGGTCAGGAAGACGCGCGACCCCAGCTCCGGCAGCAGCTCCGCCGCACCCGCGAGGGAGTCGGTGATGTGCCACCGGTCTCCCTCGGCGGGCACCCAGCCGGGCCGTCGGAGGGCCAGCAGGGGAACATGGACAGCGGCGGCTGCCGAGGCCGCGTTGAAACTGATCGTTCCGGCGAAGGGATGGGTGGCGTCGATGACCGCATCCACGTGGTGTACGCGGAGCCACTCGGCCATGCCCTCGGCCCCGCCGAAGCCGCCGACGCGTATCCCACCGGGCGGCAGCACCGGCCGGGCGACACGGCCCGCGAGTGAGCTGGTCACCCGGACCCCGTCCGTGGCGTCCAGCGACTCCGCGAGCCGGCGGGCCTCCGTCGTGCCGCCGAGGACGAGTACGTGCAAGGGCATCGGATCGGTCCATCCATGAGCAGTGAGGCGCAGGGCGGGCGCACCGCCCAACTCAAGCACACCGGTCTGCGGCCGGGGTGGACGACCGGGGCCTGCGCGACGGCGGCGACCACGGCCGCGTACACCGCCCTGCTGACCGGCGAGTTCCCCGACCCGGTGAGCATCACCCTGCCCAGAGGCCAGACCCCTGCCTTCGCGCTCGCGGTGGAGGAGCTCGCCGACGGGCGGGCCACGGCGGGCGTGGTCAAGGACGCGGGTGACGACCCGGACGTCACCCACGGCGCACTGGTGCGGTCCACCGTACGGCTGCTGCCGGCCGGGTCCGGAGTGGTGTTCAGAGCCGGGCCCGGCGTCGGGACGGTGACGCTTCCCGGCCTGCCGCTCGATGTCGGGGAGCCCGCGATCAACCCCGTCCCCCGTCAGATGATGCGGGACCATGTCGCACGGGTGGCTGCCGAGCACGGCGGCACCGGCGACGTCGAGATCACGGTCTCGGTGGACGACGGCGAGGAGATCGCACGTTTCACGTGGAACATCCGCCTGGGCATCCTGGGCGGCATCTCGATCCTGGGCACCACGGGCATCGTGGTCCCCTACTCCTGCTCGGCCTGGATCGACTCGATCCGCCGCGGGGTGGACGTGGCACTCGCGGCCGGACACCGGCATGTCGCGGGGTGCACGGGCTCGACCTCGGAGAAGACGGTGGTGGCCGAGTACGGGTTGCCGGAGATCGCCCTGCTGGACATGGGCGACTTCGCGGGTGCGGTGCTGAAGTACGTGCGCCGTCACCCGGTGGAACGGCTCACCGTCTGCGGCGGGTTCGCCAAGCTGTCCAAGCTGGCCGCCGGCCACCTGGACCTGCACTCCGGCCGCTCCCAGGTGGACAAGCCGTTCCTGGCACGGCTGGCGCGGCAGGGGGGCGCGAGCGAGGCTCTGGCCGCGGAGATCGAGGTCGCCAACACCGGCCTCGCCGCGCTGCAGCTGTGCACCGCGGCCGGGGTGCCGCTGGGCGACCTGGTCGCGGTGGCTGCCAGGGATCAGGCGCTGTCCGTGCTGCGGGGGGCGCCGGTGGCTGTGGACGTGATCTGCATCGACCGGGCCGGGGCCGTCGTGGGGCGCAGCGGGCTGCGGTGAACGGACGGCGGGGCGGCAGCCGCCCCGCCCGGCCGTCAGCAGGTGTGGCGGTCCCGCTCCGGGGAGTACAGGTGGCTGTCGCGGAACTGCTCCGCGCCCAGAGTCCGGCCGACCATGATCACCGCTGTCCGGATCACTCCCGCAGCCTTCACCTGCCCCGCGATCGAGTCCAGCGTGCCGCGCAGGATGATCTCGTCCGGGCGCGAGGCCATGGCGACCACGGCGGCGGGGCACTCCGCGCCGTAGTGCGGCAGCAGCTCGTCGACCACCCGGTCGACGTATCGCGCCGCGAGGTGCAGGACGATCAGCGCACCGCTGCGGCCCAGCGTGGCCAGGTCCTCGCCCTCGGGCATCGCCGTGGCCCGCTGGGCGATCCGGGTGAGGATCACGGTCTGCCCGACCGTGGGCACCGTCAGCTCCCGCTTGAGCGCCGCCGCGGCCGCGGCGAACGCCGGCACCCCGGGCACCACCTCGTACTCCACGCCCGCCTGGTCGAGCCGTCGCATCTGCTCGTTGACGGCACTGAAGACCGACGGGTCGCCGGAGTGCAGACGGGCCACGTCCTGGCCCGCCTCATGGGCGCGCACCAGCTCGGCGGTGATCTGGTCGATGTCGAGCAGAGCCGTGTCCACGAGCCGGGCGTCCGCCGGACATTCGGCGAGCAGTTCGCGCGGCACCAGGCTGCCCGCGTACAGGCAGACCGGGCTGGCCGCGAGGACACGGGCACCGCGCACGGTGATCAGGTCGGCGGCGCCGGGGCCCGCGCCGATGAAGTACACGGTCATCTGTCGTCTCCTGGAGCGTGCGGGGTTTTCTGTACGGACCACTGGGTGACGGGCATGGCCTGACGCCATCCGGTGAACCCCCCGACGGGCACGGCATGGGCGACCGCGAGGCGGACCAGGTCACCACCGAGCCGCCGGTACCAATCGGCGAGCAGCGCCTCCGACTCCAGCGTGACCGTGTTGGCGACGAGTCGGCCGCCGGGGGGCAGCGCGTCCCAGCAGGCATCGAGCATCCCCGGCGCGGTCAGCCCGCCGCCGATGAACACGGCGTGGGGCACGGGCAGACCGGCCAGGGCGTCCGGTGCGCGGCCGGTGACCACGCGCAGCCCGGGGACGCCGAGCCGGTCGGCGTTACGGGCGATGCGGCCCGCCCGGACCGGGTCGCGTTCCACGGTGACGGCGCGGCAGGACGGGTGGGTCCGCATCCACTCCGCCGCGATCGATCCGGAGCCGCCGCCGATGTCCCACAGGAGCTCGCCTGGGGCGGGCGCGAGTACGCCGAGGGTGGCTGCCCGGACATGGCGCTTGGTGAGCTGGCCGTCGTGCTCGTAGGCCTCGTCGGGGAGCCCGGGTACGGCGCCGAGGCGCAGGGTGCCCGGGGTGCTCCGGCACTCCACCGCGACGACGTTGAGCGGGTCCCCGGCCGGGTGCTCCCAGGTGTCGGCGATGCCGTACAGGCAGTCCTCGGCCGGTGAGCCGAGCTGTTCGAGCACCCGCATCCGGCTGGGCCCGAAGCCGTGCTCCCGCAGCAGGGCGGCCACGGCGGCGGGCGTGGCGGCGCCCGCGGAGAGCACCAGCAGGCGGCGCCCGTCGTGCAGCGCGCCGGCCAGCCGGGCCGCGGGACGGCCGACGAGGGTGACGGTCTCGGTGTCCTCCACCGGCCAGCCGAGCCGGGCGCAGGCGTACGACACCGAGGACGGGTGCGGCAGCACCCTCAGCGCCCCGGCGCCGAGCTCCTCGGTGAGGGCGCGGCCGATGCCGTAGAACATGGGGTCGCCGCTGGCCAGGACGGCGGTCCTGCTCCCCGCGTGTTCGGCCAGCAGGCCGCGCACGGCGGGCCGCAGAGGTGAGGGCCAGGACACCCGCCGGCCCGCGCACTCCGGCGGGAGCAGCCCCAGCTGGCGCTCACCGCCGATCAGGACCTCCGCGTCCAGGAGCACCGCGCGTGCGGTGCCCGGAAGGCCGGCCCAGCCGTCGGCACCGATGCCCACGACGCTCACGGCGGAGACGGGCGCCGGGACGGCGGGCGGTGGTGGTGCGGGGGACACAGCGGTACCTCGGGGTAGGCGGGACAGCGCAGCCGAACTCTACGGGGGCCGCTTCCGGACCCACGCGGCGGAGTGATTTCGGAGGAGGACCCCGCGTGGTGTCGAGAAGCGGTCGCAGGCTCCGACGTCCCCTGTGAGAGTTGCCCACAAGGGGCGGCGTCCGAGAAGCCGAGGAGCGACACCATGAAGTGCCTCGTGATGGTTCAGGGCTCGCAGGCCGACTACGAGGCCATGGCCGGCAAGCCGTCGGCCGGGAGCCCTGCTTGGAGTGAGAAGGACGTGAAGGCGATGTTCGCCTTCATGGAAGGGCTCAACAACGATCTGGCGGAGTCAGGCGAGATGGTCGACGGCCAGGGCCTGACCGAACCCGCCCGGACCCGTGCGGTGCTGCCGGGCGCGGACGGCCGGCCGGTGATCACGGACGGTCCCTACGGGGAGACCAAGGAGCAGCTCGCCGGGTACTGGGTGCTCGACTGCGCGAGCCTGGAGAGGGTCACCGAGATCGCCGCACGCATCCAGGAGTGTCCGCAGCCGGAGGGTGCGCCCGTCTATCCGGTGCTGATCCGTCCGATCGACGACGGCGGGGAACCGGGCTCCCCGGAGTAGGACGCCCGCGCTCCGCCGGGAAGGGCCGTGTGAACGACACGCCGACCGGCATCGAGGACCTGCTGCGCCATCACGCGCCGCAGGTCCTCGGCGCGCTCGTACGCCGCTACGGCCACTTCGACACGGCGGAGGACGCCGTCCAGGAAGCGCTGATCGACGCGTACCGGCAGTGGCCGGTACGCGGGCTGCCCGACAATCCGCGCGGCTGGCTCATCAGGACCGCGTCCAGACGGCTGACGGACCAGCTGCGCAGCGAGTCAGCACGGCAGCGGCGGGAGGAGAAGGCCGCCGCGCTCACGCCCCGCGACGCCTTCACGGCCCCGCCGCCCGGCGAGAGCAGGGCTCCCGCCGCCGACGACACGCTCACCCTGCTCTTCCTCTGCTGCCACCCCGAGCTGTCCCCAGCCGCCCAGATCGCGTTGACCCTGCGCGCCGTCGGCGGTCTGACGACGGCCGAGATCGCCCGCGCCCACCTGGTTCCCGAGGCGACGATGGCGCAGCGGATCAGCCGGGCGAAACGGAAGGTGCGCGGTGTGCCGTTCCGGCAGCCGGGCCCCGCCGACCGCGACGGCCGGCTCGCCGCGGTGCTCCAGGTGCTCTACCTGATCTTCAACGAGGGGTACACCGCGACGTCCGGCAGCGATCTGCACCGCGCCGACCTGGCCCGTGAGGCGATCCGGCTGACCCGTGCCGTGCGCGGGCTGCTGCCCAGGGACGGGCGGGTGACCGGACTGCTGGCCCTGATGCTGCTCACCGAGGCCCGAAGCCCCGCCCGCAGCGGACCGCACGGCGAACTGATCCCGCTCGACGAGCAGGACCGGGGCCTCTGGGACACGGAGGCCATCCGCGAGGGCACCGCACTGGTCGAGGAGGCCCTGTCCGAGGGGCCTGCCGGTGCGTACCAGCTACAGGCGGCTGTCGCGGCGCTCCACGACGAGGCGGGCCGCGCCGAGGACACCGACTGGCCGCAGATCCTCGCCCTGTACGACCTCCTCGTGCACCGCGCCCCCGACCCGATGGCGGAACTGAGCCGGGCGGTGGCACTCGCCATGGTGCGGGGCCCCCGGGCCGGGCTGGCGGCCGTAGCCGCGCTGGAGGAGCGGCTGGCCGGCCACCACCGGCTGGATGCCGTACGGGCCCACCTGCTGGAAAGGGCCGGCGACCACGAGGCTGCTCGTGCGGCATACCGGCGGGCGGCGGCCCTCACCCTCAGCGCACCCGAAGCCCGCTATCTGCGGATGCGGGCTGCCCGGCCGGAGCCGCCGCCAGCCGGGGGCGCCGGGTAGGTATCGCACCGCGGGGCGTCCCACCGAGTCGCCGAACCCGGCCTCTCTCGCGATCATCGAAAGCATGACCAAGAGCGACAACGGCAAGGCCCGCACCGTCCGGATCGCCCAGGAGCCCGACGCGGACGAACTGCTGGGCCGCAGCCCGCTGGCCGCCCTCGTCGGCATGCTGCTCGACCAGCAGGTACCCATGGAATGGGCGTTCACCGGCCCGCTCACCCTCGCCCGGCGCATGGGGTCGGACGATCTGGACGCCGGCGAGATCGCCGCCTACGACCCGGACGCCTTCACCGGACTGTTCACCGAGAAGCCCGCCCTGCACCGCTATCCCGGTTCCATGGCCAAACGGGTGCAGCAGCTCTGCCGGTACCTGGTGACCGAGTACGGCGGACAGGCGGACGCGGTCTGGAAGGACGCCGCCACCGGGTCCGACCTGCTGAAACGGCTCATCGCGCTGCCGGGGTTCGGTACCCAGAAGGCGCAGATCTTCCTGGCCCTGCTGGGCAAGCAGTTCGACGTACGTCCGCCGGGCTGGCGGGAGGCCGCCGGGGCGTACGGCGAGGAGGGCTCGCACCGGTCGGTGGCCGACATCACCGGCCCCGAGTCGCTCGCCGAGGTGCGGGCGTACAAGCAGCAGGCGAAGGCGGCGGCCAGAGCGGCGAGCCGGTCCAGGTAACCGCACCTGCCCGGGAACGCCCTCGGCTGCCCACAGACACCGGCCGGCCCGCCCGGCCCTTCCCCCCACACCCGTTCACCCCGGAAGGACTCCCGTGCACGCAACCCGTCGCAGAGCCGTGGCCGTCGTGGCCGCCACCGCCCTGTCCGCACCGCTTCTCCTCGCCGCGTCCACGGACGGCGGGCACGCGTCGCCGGACCCGGCCGGGGACGCCGCCGAGCTGTCCCGGCACCTGGTCGCGAGGTCGTCCGCCGAGGACGCGTACCGGCATCTGGAGCGCTTCCAGGCCATAGCCGGCGCTGCGGAAGGCCACCGCGCGGCAGGCTCGGCGGGCCATGACGCCTCCGCCGAGTACGTCCACCAGCTGCTCCGCGAGGCCGGTTACCGGGTGGGCTACCAGGCGTTCGACTTCACCTACACCGAGCCCCTCGCCGAGAAGCTCTCGGTGGTCTCCCCCACGCCACGTGACGTCCCGATCAGGGCGATGACGTACACCGCCTCCACCGAGGAGGGCGGGATCACCGCGGACCTCGTCACCGTCCCCGCCGACGAGACCACCGGCTGCGAGGCGTCCGACTACTCCTCGGCCGGCTTCACCGGCAGGATCGCCCTGATCAAGCGGGGCGGCTGCTCCTTCGCGGAGAAGCAGGCGGCGGCCGCGGTGGCGGGCGCGGCAGGCGCGGTGATCTACAACAACACCGAGGGGGCGCTCTCCGGAACCCTGGGCGGAGTCGAGGCGGGCAGGATCCCCACCGGCGGGGTGACCCGGGACGAGGGGGAGAGCCTCGTCGCGGATGTGGCGAAGGGCGAGGTGAAGGTCTCCCTCGAGATCCGCGAGTTCCGGGAGGAGCGCACCACCCGCAACGTCGTCGCCGAGACCCGCGGAGGTGACGACGCGAGGACGGTCATGCTCGGCGCCCACCTCGACTCCGTCACCGACGGCCCCGGCATCAACGACAACGCGTCCGGCTCGGCCGGGCTCCTCGAAGTCGCCCTGGAGCTGGCCGCGTCCGAGCGTGCGCCCGCCAACAAGGTGCGGTTCGCCTGGTGGTCGGCCGAGGAGAGCGGCCTGCTGGGCTCGGAGGCGTACGTCGCGAAGCTCACCGACGCGCAACGCGGGAAGATCGCGCTCTACCTCAACTTCGACATGATCGCCTCGCCGAACGGCGCGCAGTTCGTCTTCGACGGCGACGACTCCGACGGTGTGGGCGCGGGGCCGGGCCCCGAGGGATCCGCCCAACTGGAGCACGACATCAACGCCTTCCTGGACAGCAAGGACAAGCCCCACACCGGCACGGACTTCAGCGGGCGATCCGACTACGGGCCCTTCATCGAGGCCGGCATCCCGGCGGGCGGCACGGACACGGGTGCCGAGGGCCTCAAGACGGCCGCACAGGCCGAGACGTTCGGCGGAACGGCCGGCATCGCGTACGACCCCTGCTACCACGCCGCCTGCGACGGCCTGGACAACATCGGCACGGGGCACTTCGACACCAACATCGACGTGATCGCCCACGCGGTGGGCACCTACGCCCACGACCTGGGCTCACTGGCCCGTCCGGTCCCCGCCGCATCCGCCACCGGGGAGCCCCGCGACGGCGGCGGCCTGCGCAGGGGACACGCGCACGGCGTCACCGAGTAACGCGCCACGAGCACCGCGCTCCGCGGGCGGGCCGGCGACCCGCCCCCGCCGCGGAGCGACACACCGGGGTTTCATCCGGCCGACACCGTGCGGCTGCCGCACCGCCACCAGGCGGTCTCGGGTGAACGCGGACGGGCCCGCCTCTCAGACAGGACGGGCCATGCGGCGATTCACGGCGTTCATCCCGTTTCGGCCGCCACTCCAGTCCTGTTCCCTGGCTGCGCCCGGTGGCCCTTGCCCGGTAGGCTTTCCGTGTGATCTTCAAGCGCATCGGAAATGGGCGGCCATATCCCGACCACGGCCGGGAAAGCACCCGACAGTGGGCGGATGTCGCGCCGCGTCCGGTCCGCCTGGACCAGCTGGTGACCACCAAGGGCCAGCTGGACCTCGAGACCCTGCTCGCCGAGGACTCCACGTTCTACGGCGACCTGTTCGCCCACGTCGTCAAGTGGCAGGGCGACCTCTACCTCGAGGACGGGCTGCACCGCGCCGTACGCGCCGCTCTGCAGCAGCGCCAGGTGCTGCACGCCCGCGTGCTCGAACTGGGCTGAGCGCGCCACTCCCACCCGTGGAGCATTTCGGGCCTTTCGGGTGTTTTTATGCACGTACGGGTGCCATAGGTTGATCGTTTAGTACGCATCTTCACCGGGTCGCACTACGCTGCGCCCATGAGCATGCTGACCCCTCCCGGCTTGGGCGGAAAGTACCGCATCACGGGTAACACCTACCCCCGCATGCGGCGCCCCCGTCATCGCCGCAAGCTGGTACTTTCGGTCGCCGCCGCCGTGGTGGCCCTCGGCCTGGCCGGCTGGGGCACGCTTCAGCTCATCGACGTCTTCACCGGCGGGAACAAACAGGCGAACGCGGCCGACCGCCCGAAGGTGTGCCCCTCCGCGAGCGCCGCGGCGCCCGCGAAGGCGCTCCCGAAGCCGGCCACCATCAAGGTCAACATCTACAACGCGACGCCACGCAGCGGGCTGGCCAAGGCCGCCGCGGACGAACTCAAGAAGCGCGGCTTCGCCATCGGCAAGGTGGACAACGCACCGGCCGCGTACGACAAGAAGGTGCCCGGCACCGGAATGCTGCTCGGCGGTCCGACGGCCATGAACGGCTCCTTCCCCGTGCTCGCCACCCAGCTGCCGGGAGCCGCGCAGAAGACCGACGCCCGCAGGACCGCGGACGTGGACCTGATCATCGGTACGAAGTTCAAGGCGTTCAGCACCCCCGCGGCGGCGGCCTCGGCACTCACCGCCCTCACGAAGCCGGCCCCGGCACCGTCCTCCTGCTGAGGCGGCGGGGGCCGGTCCGGGGAGCCGGGTCCGCGGGGATCAGTCGGCGGTGCCGTACATCCGGTCACCGGCGTCGCCGAGCCCCGGCACGATGTAGCCGTTCTCGTTGAGCCGCTCGTCGACCGAGGCCGTGACGACCGTGACCGGCGTGCCGGCCAGCTCGCGCTCCATCACCTCGACGCCCTCGGGCGCCGCCAGCAGCACGACCGCGGTGACGTCGTCCGCGCCGCGCTTGATCAGCTCCCGGATGGCCGCGACGAGCGTGCCGCCGGTGGCCAGCATCGGGTCCAGGACGTAGACCTGACGGCCGGAGAGGTCCTCGGGCATCCGCGTGGCGTACGTCTCCGCCTGGAGCGTCTCCTCGTTGCGGATCATGCCGAGGAAGCCGACCTCGGCGGTGGGGAGCAGCCGCACCATTCCGTCCAGCATGCCTAGACCGGCGCGCAGGATCGGGACGACCAGGGGGCGCGGATGCGACAGCTTCACGCCGGTCGTGGGCGTCACCGGGGTCTCGATGTCGACCAGCTCGGTCCGCACATCCCTGGTGGCCTCGTACGCGAGGAGGGTGACCAGCTCGTCGGCGAGACGCCGGAAGGTCGGGGAGTCGGTGCGCTTGTCGCGCAGTGTGGTGAGTTTGTGCGCCACCAGCGGGTGGTCGACGACGTGGATCCGCATGCCGTCAACAGTAACCGTGCCCCGGGCGGGGTTCCCGCCAGTCCGCACTGGCATCAAGCACCTGTTCGGGGGGAAGGTGGGGACATACGTACCCAGGCTTGGGGTGGTGTGTCGATTGCCCGATGGGGAGCAGCGGAATCAGCGGCAGGCCGGACGCGACGCGCGCGACCTGCCCGACGCGCGGGAGAGCGTGCCTGACGCCCAGGAGAGTGACGCGGCGCGCCGGAGACGCAGGGCGCAGTTCCTCCGCGAGCTCCACGAGGCGAAGCAACTGCGCGACCGGGTTCAGCCGCGCAGGGCCCGCGCGGCCCGTATGCGCCAACAGATGCGGATGCGTACGTTCCGCTGGTGAGGACGGTTCCGGCGCGGCAGGACCGGCTCCGGAGCACCGTCGGCGGACGCGCACCCGGAACAACTGATGGCCGACGCAACGGTCGAAGAGGTCTCGCATCGCGCTCGTTTCTGCCACGATGCCGATTGGGCGGGGCCCAGAGCAGCCGGATGACCGTCTGCCCTCCCGTCGGACCGATTCACCTATGACCAGTGGGAGAGTCACGGTGTACTTCGCCGCACTGCTCGCGCGCACCGAAGACGGGTGGGAAGCGAGCGACACGGAGCTCGACGATGTGGAAACCCTGTCCGACCTGACGGATCTGGCCCGTGGGGCCTCGGTGGACGAGGACACGGTCCTGGTCTACATCGAGCAGGAGGACGCCTGGTTCGGCGTCATCCGGGTGGACGGTGAGGAGGACCCCCGTATCTACGTCTCGGACGCGTCCGCCGCCGCCCGCTCCTCGTACGGGGAGATCCTGCTCACCGATGAACTGCTCGGCCGCGAACCGGGGGCCGAGGACGAGATCGCCGCACTCGAGGAGCTCGTCGACCTCGACGGTACGGAGGACGGCGAACCGGAAGAACCCCAGTCCGATGCCGGCAGCGTCCCAGCCGCTGTCACCGGACCCGACCTGGATGACGACCCCGACGCCGTACCGGCGGGGCCGCTCGGCGATCTCGGGGTCCTCGCCGACCTCGGGGTGTCCGAGAAGGATCTGCTGACCCTGCGCACCGACGCCCTGGCGGAGATCGCGGACGCGCTGGGAGCGGCCGAGGTACTGGAGGCCGTCCGCTAGGGTCCGCGGGTGAACGCACCATCGCCCACACCCTCCTCACCGCCTCCGGGGGATCCCGTACGGGACCCGTGGCAGGCACCCATGCGCCAAGCCCTGGACGAGGCCGCGCAGGCGGCGTCGGCCGGCGATGTGCCGGTCGGCGCCGTCCTCCTGGGCCCGGACGGCACCCTGCTCGCCCGGGGCCACAACGAGCGCGAGGCGACCCACGACCCGACGGCGCACGCCGAGGTGCTCGCCCTGCGCCGCGCCGCCGCCGCCCTCGGCTCCTGGCGGCTGACCGGCTGCACCCTGGTCGTCACCCTGGAGCCCTGCACGATGTGCGCGGGCGCGCTCGTACAGTCCCGCGTCGGACGGGTGGTCTACGGGGCACGGGACGAGAAGGCCGGCGCCGCCGGTTCGCTCTGGGACGTCGTACGCGACCGGAGGCTCAACCACCGCCCCGAGGTGATCCACGGCGTCCTGGAGGACCTCTGCGCGGACCTGCTGACGGCGTTCTTCCGGGAGCGCTGAGGCCGCCCGGCACGCGCTCCGGGCCGTCACCCGGAATCGGATTTCGAACCAGGGCCCGGCATGGTCTAAGCTCTCTCTCGGTAGCGTGTCCGAGCGGCCGAAGGAGCTCGCCTCGAAAGCGAGTGTGGGGAAACTCACCGAGGGTTCAAATCCCTCCGCTACCGCAGGTAGATGAAGGGACCGACCCGTTTAGGTCGGTCCCTTCACTGCGTTCCGTCTCAGTTTGCGTCTCACTTGCTGCTCTAGGACCGCCCAACGCGCCGACGCAGACGGGGTACGCCTGAGCGTCCCGTGACGCACAATCGTGGGTGCGGAGTGACGCAGTCGTCGCGTTCACTCCCATCCTGGGGGAGGGGTGGGGCTTGCAATTCGACTTGGTATCCACGCTCGCGGCCGTCTCACTGGTCGGCATCATCAGCGTGGTCAGTGACTCATTGCGCAGCATTCTGCGCGCGATCTTCCGGCGCCCTCGTAGAACCTCCCTGATCGTCGAGATCGACGGTAAGCGCGTGGAGGTGAGTGGTTCCAGCCCAGAGGAAATCCAGACAAGGCTGAATGAGCTACTCAGCAAAGAGACGGATGACGGTGACACGTCCCACGGAAGCACCAGCCAAAGCCATCCTGTAACAGCGGTACCTCAAGACGGCGTCTTCATCGGCCCTGTAGCGGGAGATGCCGCAGCGGCGAACTCGACCACCATCCGCCAGACAGCGCAGCAAGTTGCCCCACCAGTTGTAAACGGCTCCGAGCCTGCCCAAGGGGGCGGGTCAAGTGAGTGAAGGACTCGCGACTCCCAGCGCTGTGAGTGCCGCGCCGGCGGTAGTCACAGATCAGATGCCCGTTACCGCTGCTGCCGTACCTGAGGTCACCACGGTGACCGCCCACTTCAAGCTGGTCTTCATTTGCGTAACGGTGATCACGGTGCTCACGCTCGTGGCTAGCTTGTACATCGGGATCTTCATCGAGAAGCCGACCGACGCTGCAAAGTCAGCGATGGACACCTGTTCCACGCTCGCCAACTTGGGCTTCGGTGCCATGGTCGGCCTGCTGGGTGGCAAGGCCGTGCAATAGCAGGCGGTTTCCGGGCGTGCCTGCCAGCGACACGCCCGGAGGTTCTTCCTACTGCCAGATGAGCCCGTCGACCTGTTCCGCCACGTTGGTCCGAACGGTGTCGACCATGTGCTGATAGCGGGCGGCCATTGCGGTGGTTGACCAGCCCATGAGCCCCATGACGGCCCGCTCCGAGACTCCGAGGATCAGCAGCCCGTCGCGGCCGTGTGGCGAGCGCCATGCAGTCGGCCGTCCCGGACCTTGGCAGCCTGCAACAGCTCCTTCCAGTCGTCGTAGTCCGTACGGGGTGAGGTGCCACAGCCGACGGCGGTGGCAAAGAGCCAGCCCTCTTCCTTCCAGCGGTCCCCGGCAGCGGCCCGCTCAGCGTCCTGCCGTTTCCGGTGGGTACGGAGTAGGTCCACAAGCTGCTGCGGAAGCCCGACCGCCCGGCGGCCGGCGCGCGACTCGGTGTCGGCCGTTTCCGGATTGGTGCGCTGGCGCTGCGGGCAGTACCCAGCCTTGCGGCCACAAGTCTTCCCGTCGGCGCAGCCGTGGGCGTACTGCGGTCGTCGGGCGCGGGTTTAAGCCTGCTTGGGATTGGAGCAGTACCACCCGATCGCTGGCCAAGTGTCGGAGGTGACGCGGCCGCCGGTGTACGCCCGGGCTGCCTGCTCGTCTATCACCCACTCGCCATGGCAAACGTAATCCTCGATGCCCATGTCGTCTTTGTCCCGGATTACGTTGATGCCGTAGTTCAACTGACCATCGATGGTTTTGGCGTAGTCCCGGATGGCTGCCTTGGCCTCCTCCACGGTGGCGTTCGGGATCACTAGGTCCACGCTGCCAACTTTGCTCTTCTCGACCTTGTTAACCACGGTGTAGAGCGGCGTCTTGGGAGTGACCACCGCCTTGGAAGCATCAACCGTCGTGTCTTCCCGGTCGCTGCTGCTGCAACCGGTGAGCGTCGCAAGTATCAGGCCCACCGTGAAGACGGCTGCGATGCGCGTGCACATGATCCCCCCAGGATCTCGTGATGAAGAGGACATCATTGCGGGCCGACCGTGGCGCCTGACCGCAGGGGCATCGACGAGGCAGATTCCTCGGCCTAGTGATTCACGCAGCGCACGGCACAGGGCATGCAGAGGCGGCTTCGGCACAGTCTCGTTCCCTGCCTGTGCTCCGTCTCAGTTTCCGTCTCGTTCACAGTCGTGCACCACCGTTCACGGCCGTACTTCGGGTCTAGAGGGTCGCGGCCGAAAGCCCGTCGCGAACGGCCGTGAACGATGGCGTACAGGCACCTGACCAGCGCGAACAGACCTCGAAAGCGAGTGTGGGGAAACTCACCGAGGGTTCAAATCCCTCCGCTACCGCTCTCACACCCTCCTGAACTGTGAAAACAGCGTCAGGAGGGTGTTTTGCGTGCGGCACGTCCGCACCACGCCGGAAGCGGCGAGGGCGCGCTCCCGGTGGTGGCCGGGCCACGCCCGTCGGACGTCCGGGGCGGTGCCATCAGACCAGCGTTGTCGATGAGCACGTCCAGGCTCGACCGGTCGGCGCGCAGCGGGCCGAAAAAATCGCGGGCCGAGTCCAGGCCCGTCAGGCCGGCCTGGCGGACCGCCAGTTCGTCGCCCGGGTGCCCGGCGGTGATCTCCGCGACCGCCCGGTGCCCCTTGGCCCCGTCCCGCACAGCGAGGATCACGTGCGCACCCTGCTCGCCGGCGCCCGGGTCGGTACCACCGGCTCCTGGAACCACCCGCGAAATAATTTTGCAGGATGTGCATCTTTGCCTACTATGCACGATGTGGCGAAGACGACGACATCCGGACCCGGGCTCCGGGAGCGCAAGAAGCAGGCCACGCGCAGGGCCATCGCGGAGGCAGCCGTACGCCTCGCCGCGGAGCACGGCGTCGAGAACGTCACGGTCGAGGCCATCAGTGAGGCCGCCGGCGTCTCCCCCAGAACGTTCTTCAACTACTTCCCCAGTCACGACGACGCGTTCGTCCTGGTCGACGACGAGGTGGGCGAGCGGGTCAGGGAGTCCGTGCGCCGTGCCCCCGCCGACCGGCCGCCGCTCGAGGTGGTCCGCGACGCCCTCGTCGCCGAGCTCGACGGATTCGAGGGCCGGCAGGAGTTCTGGGCCCTGCAGTCCAAGGTGCTCCAGCGGTCACCGCACCTCATCCACCGCGGCCTGAAGGCGCATGTGGCGGAGGAGCGGGCCCTGTCCGCCGCGATCACCGACTGGCTCGACGCCACCCGGCCGGGCGCGGAAGGGCCGTCCGACGCCGGCACCTTTCCCCGGCTCCTGGCCGCGGTCACCCAGACCGCCTTGCGGGTCGCCATCGAGCACTGGTGCGCCCACCCCGGGAAGACCGCGCTCGCGGACGTCTTCCAGGACGTCTTCGCCCAACTGGCGCAAGGCCTCCCGCGGCCCTCCGCCTAGCCCCGGCACGCCGCCGACCGCCGGGGAGCGCCCCGCACATCACCGACCCTGTTCTGCACCAGTACCGAAGAAGGACACCGTGACCGCAACCGAGGCGCCCGGACAGGCGCCCACCTCCATGTCCAACCGTCAGATACTCCAGGCGATGTCCGGGCTGATGGCGGGCATGTTCGTCGCCATCCTCGCGGGTACGGTCGTCGCCAACGCCCTGCCGAGGATCATCGCCGATCTCGGTGCGAGCCAGTCCTCGTACACGTGGGTCGTGACCTCCGAACTGCTCGCCATGACGGCCACCGTGCCGCTGTGGGGCAAGCTCGCCGACCTGTTCAACCAGAAGCTGCTGCTCCAGCTCTCGCTCGGCCTGTTCGTGGTCGGCTCGCTGGTGGCCGGCTTCTCCCAGGACGTCGTGACCCTGATCGTCAGCCGTGTCATCCAGGGCATCGGCGCCGGTGGTCTGACGGCGCTGGCCCAGATCGTGATGGCCGCCATCATCCCGCCGCGCCGGCTCGGCAAGTACGCGGGGATCTTCGGCGCGGTCTTCGCCGTGGGCACGGTCGCCGGTCCGCTGATCGGCGGTGTCCTCGTGGACACCTCGTGGCTCGGCTGGCGCTGGTGCTTCTTCATCGGTGTGCCGTTCGCACTGGCCGGGATCGTGCTGCTCCAGCGCACCCTGAAGCTGCCGACCGTCCGCCGTGAGGTCAGGATCGACTGGACGGGCGCCTTCCTCATCGTCGCGGGCGTCTCCGCGCTGCTGATCTGGACCTCCCTCGCGGGCAACAGCTTCGACTGGGCGTCCTGGCAGACGGCCGCGCTGGTGGCCACCGGGGTGGTGCTCCTGGTGGCGGCGGTCTACGTCGAGTCCAAGGCCGCGGAGCCGGTCATCCCGCTCGACATCTTCCGCAACCGCACGGTGTCGCTGACGACCCTGGCGAGCTTCTTCGTCGGTATCGCGATGTTCGCGGGAACCGTGTTCCTGTCCCAGTACTTCCAGATCTCGCTGGGCAAGTCCCCGACCGTCGCGGGGCTCATGAGCCTCCCGCTGATCGGTGGTCTGCTGGTCTCCTCCACCGTCGCCGGACAGATCATCTCCGCCACGGGCAAGTGGAAGATCTACCTCGTCTCGGGCGCCGTCGTCATGACGGCCGGCCTCGGTCTGCTCTCGACCATCGACGCCGACACGCACTTCGGCCTGCTGAGCCTCTACATGGCACTCATGGGTATCGGCGTCGGCATGCTGATGCAGAACCTCGTGCTGGCCGCGCAGAACGACGTGCCCGCCCACGAACTGGGCGCCGCGACCTCCGTGCTGTCGTTCTTCCGCAGCCTCGGCGGCACCATCGGCACCAGCGTGCTCGGCGCGATCCTCGCCAACCGGGTGGCCAGCGAGATGGCCAAGGGCCTGTCGGAGAGCGGGATCCCCGTGGCCGGCGGCGGGCACGGCAGCGCCGTACCCGACATGACGAAGCTGCCCGAGCCGATGAAGAACATCGTCGAGCACGCCTACGGCGTCGCGACCGGCGATCTCTTCCTCATCGCCACCCCGTTCGCCTTCCTCGGCCTTCTCGCGGTGCTCTTCATCAAGGAGAAGCCCCTCAAGACGACGAGCGGCATGGAACGCCTGGCCGCCGAGGAAGCCCCCGTGGAGGCCCCCGTGGTCACCTCCGCGGCCGTCCCGGCCCCCCGCAACGGCGCGGACCCCGATGCCCAGGACACCACTCCCGGCACGGTCGGCCTGCGGAAGGACTGACCCGTACGGGGACGCATGACACGAAGGGCCCGGCGCGATGCGCCGGGCCCTTCGGTCGTCAGGTCGGGGGAAGCGGCATCGGGGGGACAAGCCGCTTCCCCCGGTGAGAACGGGGACCGTAGGCCCTCGCCGCGGTCGGGGGGAAGTCACGCGGTGGGAACCTCGTGGAGGTCCCGTTCCTCAGCCCGCGCGTTCCTGAGGACGCGGCGGGCACACACCCCATACTCCCCCCTGCCGTAAGCCGCGCCCGTCGGCAAAGGGCCCGAATCGCCGGGCCCTTCGACCCTAAAGGCCTCATAAGTGATCCGAAACGGCCACCGGATACGGCCATACGTGCGGCTAGAATCACCCGACTGCACAGGTGATCGAAGGGGAGGGGCGGGGCTGTGGTGCAAGCGAGGAAGATCGCGCTCTACATGATTGTGGTCTTCGTGCTGTACACGATCATCACCTCTCCCGAGCGGAGCGCCGACCTCGTTCAAATAGGGTTCGAAGGTGTTTCGAGCGCCGCGCAGGGCGTCGGAGACTTCATGTCCGAGCTCGTGAAGTAGGAGAACCACCATGATCCGCCACCTGGTCCTGTTCAAGCTGAACGACGGCGTGAAGCGTGACGATCCGCGGGTCGTCGCCGGGGTGGAGGCCTTCCGGGAGCTCGGCGGGAAGATCCCCGAGCTGGAGTTCTGGGAGTGCGCCTGGAACATCACGGACCGGCCGGTCGCGTACGACTTCGCCATCAACTCCGCGGTCGCCGACGAGGACGCGCTCAAGCGGTACGTCGAGCACCCCGAGCACCAGGCGGCGGCCGGCCAGTGGCACGCGTTCGCCACTTGGGTGATCGCCGACTACCCCTTCTGACCCTTTCGGACATCCGGTCCCGGCGGCCCCTCCCCTACAGGAGAGGGGCTTCTCGGCATGTTTAAACCAAAACGCCCCCAACACGACTCCATGCGGTGCTTGCACACAGTGGACATGTCTTGTGATGCTATGACCGCTTTTGACGGATGAGTTGACCGTAGTTGACCGCAAAGGGGTGGCGACACCGTGCCGGCCAGTACAGCGCCTCAAGTCCCGCCCCAGAACGTCCAGACGGACGACATCCAGACCGAGACCCCCGACCCCACCACGCCCGCCAGAACCCGGGGCGCGGACACCAGAGCCCTGACCCAGGTGCTCTTCGGGCGGCTCAAGGACCTCGAACCCGGCACCCCGGAGCACCACAGGGTGCGCACCGCACTGATCGAGGCGAACCTGCCGCTCGTGCGGTACGCCGCGGCCCGCTTCCGCAGCCGCAACGAGCCGATGGAGGACGTCGTCCAGGTCGGCACCATCGGCCTGATCAACGCCATCGACCGCTTCGACCCGGAACGCGGCGTCCAGTTCCCGACGTTCGCCATGCCCACCGTGGTCGGCGAGATCAAGCGCTACTTCCGCGACAACGTGCGGACCGTGCACGTGCCGCGGCGGCTGCACGAGCTGTGGGTCCAGGTCACGGGCGCCACGGAGGACCTGACGACCGCTCACGGCCGCTCGCCGACCACCGCCGAGATCGCCGAGCGGCTGAAGATCTCCGAGGAGGAGGTCCTCGCCTGCATCGAGGCGGGCCGCTCGTACCACGCGACCTCCCTGGAGGCGGCCCAGGAGGGCGACGGGCTGCCAGGACTCCTGGACAGGCTCGGCTACGAGGACCCGGCCCTGGCCGGGGTCGAGCACCGCGACCTGGTACGGCATCTGCTCGTCCAGCTGCCTGAGCGCGAGCAGCGGATCCTGCTGCTGCGCTACTACAACAACCTGACGCAGTCACAGATCAGTGCCGAACTGGGTGTCTCCCAGATGCATGTGTCAAGGCTTCTGGCCAGAAGTTTCGCCCGACTGCGATCCGCAAACAGGATCGAGGCGTAGCTGGAACGGGTAGACCCCTGGAGAGCCGGATCCGGGGGCGTAAAAGCCGCACACCCCCTGTTTCCTGCGCAGTTTCCGCGCTGACTTGTCGACATGTCACTACAGCGTGTTGCCGACATGTGACATTCTGCTCGAACCGCGTTTGCCGCAGCCCCACCTCCGGTATTCAGGTGGAGGCTGCGTTCCTCCGATGGTCGTGGCCACCGCGACCGTCCGCGACCTCAAGGGGGTGGCATGTCCGCAGAACAGGGCAGCTCGAAGGTGCTCACGCTCACGAAGAGCGTGCCGGCACCCGCCGTGCTCACCAGCTCGGAAGCCATCGACACCCGCACCCTGTCCCGCTCCCTGTTCCTGCGGCTCGCCGCGCTGGGTCCCGTCTCGGGCCCCGACGGAACCGACAGCCCTGAGCGGGCCTATGTGCGGGACACACTCATCGAGCTCAACCTCCCGCTCGTGCGGTACGCGGCGGCACGGTTCCGGAGCCGTAACGAACCCATGGAGGACATCGTCCAGGTCGGGACGATCGGCCTGATCAAGGCGATCGACCGCTTCGACTGCGAACGGGGCGTGGAGTTCCCCACGTTCGCGATGCCGACCGTCGTGGGGGAGATCAAGCGCTTCTTCCGCGACACCTCGTGGTCGGTGCGGGTGCCACGCCGGCTGCAGGAGCTGCGGCTGGCCCTCACCAAGACCAGCGACGAGCTCGCCCAGAAGCTCGACCGCTCGCCGACGGTGCCGGAGCTGGCCAAGGCGCTCGGAGTGTCCGAGGAGGACGTGGTCGACGGCCTGGCCGTGGGCAACGCCTACACGGCCTCCTCCCTGGACTCGCCGTCCCCCGAGGACGACGGCGGCGAAGGCTCGCTGGCGGACCGCCTGGGGTACGAGGACGCGGCGCTCGAGGGCGTCGAGTACCGCGAGTCCCTGAAGCCGCTGCTGGCCAAGCTGGCCCCGCGCGAGCGGCAGATCATCATGCTGCGCTTCTTCGCCAACATGACCCAGTCGCAGATCGGCGAGGAGGTGGGCATCTCGCAGATGCACGTCTCCCGGCTGCTGACCAGGACGCTCACCCAGCTGAGGGAAGGGCTCATCGCCGACTGACCGCCGGCGGGTCCGTACGGAGCGGCTCATCGGGCCGCCGGGGCACCATGATCGCCGCCCCGGCGGCTTCGCCGCGTCCCGGCCCGGGCACGGCGCGGGAAGCGCCCGCTCGGCCGCGTACGGGAGGCGCACACGCCGGCTCACGCTCCCGCGGCGCCCGGCCCCGTACACACTTCCGCGCCCCGCCGGGCAACGCGGACGCTCCCGCGCCGGCGAGCGGTGCGGGAGCGGTGCGGGAGCGGTGCGGGAGGACGGCGTACGCGCTCACGCGGACGCCGGGCAGACCCCGGCCCCGGAGAGGGGCGGCGGGCCGGCCGTGACGGGGGGCCGGGGACGGTCAGCCGAGCGCGAGCCAGGCGACCGCGCCGAGGACGACGATGACCGCGACGACGGCCACGATCACCCCGGTCTTCGGGCCGGACGAGGTCGCGGCGGGCTGCTGCCTGCGCTGCGGCTCGCCCTCGTCGACAAACGCGCGGAACATCTGCGTGCTGCCCGCCGGGTCGTGAGTGCCCTCGGGGCCCGGCTGCGGGGCGTGGGGGTTGTGTGCCATGGCCCAGGACCCTAGCGAACGCGGGCCTTCCGCCCAACCCCCGGGTCCGTGGGGGCCGATGCCCTCCCTCCTCGCGCACGCCCTCTTCACCTGCCCGCCGGAGCACTCCGCACCGCCTCCACCAGCCGCTGCGAGACCTCCGCCCGCCCCTGGGGCGTGACGAGCGACACATCCGGCGGGCCTCGTGTGCCGTGCGCTGCACGCTTGACCCGACCTCTACGCAGCCTTTTGTGTTCCTTTACTTCTGCAAGCCCCATTTCGTTTGCCTGTAGCAACCAACTGCTTCTATCGTTGCCCTAAGCAACAAGATGAACCTCGCGAGACCTCTGGAGGGCCAGTGGCAGCACGGAGCCAGTACGAAGAACTGGCCCGGCAGCTCAGCGCCGTCGGAGCCGTCAAGCGGGGCCTCGTCCGCATCATGCCCGCCGAGTGTTCCGGCGGCTCGGCCGCCGTGCTGACGCTGCTGGCCCAGTACGGCGAGATGCGGATCACCCGGCTTGCCGAACTCCTCGCCGTGAACATGTCGGTGACGAGCCGTCATGTGACCCACGCGGTGGAGAACGGCTGGATCGAACGGTTTCCGGACCCGGCGGACAAGCGGTCCCGCATCCTGCGGCTGACCCCCGCGGGCGACGAACTGCTCGACGAGCTGGCCCGGCGGACGACCGAGATGTTCGCCCACAACCTCATCGACTGGTCCGACGAAGAGGTCGGTCAGCTGAACACGTTGTTGTCCCGGCTGCGCGACAGCTTCTCCTGCCGCGGCTCCGGGGGGTGCGCCCCCGGAAAGCACAGCGGCGACTGCCGCGCCGGGCGCTCCGACGATTCGCACACCCGTACACCCGTGTAACAGAAGCAAAGACAAGGATTTAAATGGCTACGACCACACCACCCGGTGTGCGGGGCGGCCACGCCAAGCGCGGGGCTGTCGAAGCCCCCGCCGGCGCGCCGATGACACACCGGCAGATCATGGAGGCGCTGACCGGGCTGCTGCTCGGCATGTTCGTCGCGATCCTGTCGTCGACGGTCGTCTCCAACGCCCTGCCCGAGATCATCTCCGACCTCGGTGGCGGCCAGAGCGCCTACACCTGGGTCGTGACGGCCACGCTGCTGGCCATGACCGCGACCACCCCGCTGTGGGGCAAGCTCGCGGACCTGTTCAGCAAGAAGCTGCTGGTCCAGATCGCGCTGATCATCTACGTGGCCGGCTCCATAGTCGCCGGCCTGTCGACGAGCAGCGGCATGCTGATCGCCTGCCGTGTGGTGCAGGGCGTCGGCGTCGGCGGTCTCTCCGCCCTCGCACAGATCGTGATGGCCGCGATGATCTCCCCGCGCGAGCGCGGGCGCTACAGCGGCTACCTCGGCGCTGTCTTCGCCGTCGCCACCGTGGGCGGCCCGCTCCTCGGCGGTGTCATCACCGACACCAGCTGGCTGGGCTGGCGCTGGTGCTTCTACGTGGGTGTGCCGTTCGCGATCATCGCCCTGATCGTGCTCCAGAAGACCCTGAAGCTCCCCGTGACCAGGCGCGAGGGCGTCAAGGTCGACTGGGCCGGCGCGTTCTTCATCAGCGCCGCGGTCTCGCTGCTGCTGCTCTGGGTGACCTTCGCGGGTGACAAGTACGACTGGATCTCCTGGCAGACCTGGACGATGCTCGGCGGCACCGTCGTCCTCATCGCACTGTTCCTGTTCATCGAGACCAAGGCCCGCGAGCCGATCATCCCGCTGCGCCTCTTCCGTAACCGCACCATCACGCTGGCCTCCGCGGCCTCGCTGTTCGTCGGTATCGGGATGTTCGCGGGCACCGTCTTCTTCAGCCAGTACTTCCAGCTGGCGCGGGACAAGTCGCCGACGATGTCCGGCGTCATGACGATCCCGATGATCGCCGGTCTGTTCCTGTCCTCGACCGTGTCGGGGCAGGTCATCACCAAGACGGGCCGCTGGAAGGCCTGGCTGGTCACGGGTGGATTCCTGCTCACCGCGGGCCTCGGCCTGCTGGGCACCATCCGGTACGACACCGAGTACTGGCAGATCGCCGTCTTCATGCTCGTCATGGGTCTCGGCATCGGCATGATGATGCAGAACCTGGTGCTCGCCACGCAGAACCAGGTGGCTCCCGCCGACCTGGGCGCGGCCAGCTCCGTCGTGACGTTCTTCCGTTCCCTCGGTGGTGCGATCGGCGTCTCGGCGCTGGGCGCCGTCCTGGGCAACCGTGTCACCACCTACGTCAAGGACGGCCTCGCCGACCTCGGCCCCGAGGGTGCGGCACTGGGCCACGGCGGAACCGGCGGCGGGGGCATCCCCGACCTGGACGCGCTCCCGGCCCCGCTCCGTACGGTCATGGAGGTCGCCTACGGCCACGGTGTCGCCGACGTCTTCCTGTACGCCGCGCCCGCCGCGCTGGTCGCGTTCGTCCTGACGCTGTTCATCAAGGAGGTCGCCCTGAAGACGAGGGCGGGAGACGACAGCACCTCCGCCGAGGCCGCCGACGCGACCCGGTCCGCCGGGGCCACCGACGGCACCGCGCCGGCCGCCGAGGTCACGACCGGGGTCACCTCGGCCGGCACCCGGCAGGAGCCGGCCGACACGAAGGAGCTGACCATCCAGGGCACGCCCGTACGCGGTGTGGTGCGGGGCGCCGAGGGCGCACCCGTCGCCCGCGCCGCCGTGACACTGATCTCGCTGGGCGGCCGGCAGCTGGGGCGCTCCGTCGCCCAGGCCGACGGCGGTTACGTCCTGGACGCACCGGCCTCCGGCTCGTACGTCCTGATCGCCTCCGCCGACGGCTTCCAGCCGCAGGCGTCCACCGTGGTCGTCGGCGACGAGCCGCTGGCCTACGACATCCTGCTCGCCGGCACGAGCGGTCTCTCCGGGACCGTGCGTACCGCCGAGAACAGCGGCCCGGTACAGGGCGCCATGGTCGTCGTGACCGATGTGCGCGGCGACGTGCTGGCCACGGGCGTCTCGGGCGACGCGGGCGAGTTCACCTTCGGTGAGCTCATCCCTGGCTCGGTGACCGTCGCCGTCACGGCCGCGGGCTTCCGTCCGCTGGCCCTGCCCGTGGAGGTCGGGGGCCAGGGTGTCACCCGGGTCGACGTGGCCCTGCGGTCCGGTGCGCTGGTGCGGGGCGTCGTCAGGGCCGGCTCCGGCCGGGCACCACTGAACGACGCCCGGGTCACGCTGGTCGACGCGGCCGGCAACGTGGTCGCCACGTCGACGACCGGCGAGGACGGCGTGTACGCCTTCACCGACCTGGACGCCGGTGAGTACTCCGTGATCGCGACCGGCTACCCGCCGGTGGCCGGCTCGCTGACCGTGAGCGGGAGCGGGGTCGACGGTCACGACATCGAGCTCGCCCACCCGGGCGAGTAGAACCGGTCGGTCCAGGAACCAAAAGTTCCACATAGACCCCTGGCGGAACAGCGCTTCGAGCGGAGAGGCTGTGGCCGCCGGCGGAAATGGGCCCCGGAGCGGGAACGGCAGGCAGGGGACGGCCTGCCGATCCCGCCCCGGGGCCCGACTCATTGAGTCGCTGCTTCACGAGTGATTTGAGCAAGGAGAGAACACGGGATGGGACTTCGCGCACAGGTACGCACGCGGGACGGCTGGGCCGTCCAGCACGCCGTCGTGACGGTGACCGACATGACGGGCACCCAGGTGATCCGGGCCGCCGCCGACGAGAACGGGGCGGTCCGTACCGAGGACCGCCTGCCCGCCGGCGCGTACACGGTGATCGTCACGGCGGTGGGTTACGCCCCCGCCGCGTCCACCGCACTCGTCACGGCCAGTGGCCGGGCCGAGGCCGGAACCGTGGTGCTGGCCCGGCAGGGCGGGGTGGAACTGCCGCCTCCGGGCACCTGGTCGCTGGACCCGGTCCACTCCTCGGTGGCCGCGGTCGCACAGCACCTGGGGATCTCCAGCGTGCACGGCCGGTTCACCGAATTCGGCGGCCGTATCGAGATCGCCGAGAACGTCCAGCACTCCCGGGTGGAGGCCTTCATCTCCGCCTCCAGCATCGACACGGGCAACGCGATGCGCGACAAGCACCTGCGCTCGGCGGACTTCCTGGACGTCGAGACGTTCCCGGAGCTCACCTACCGCTCCCGTGCGCTGACCCCGGCCGGGCCCGACCGCTGGACGGTGCACGGCGTGCTCACGATGCACGGCATCGCCCGTGACGTCGACCTCGACCTCAGCTACCTGGGCACGGGCCCCGACCCCTGGGGCGGAGTGCGTGCGGCCTTCCACGCCACGGCGGAGCTGCGCCGGGACGACTTCGCGATGAACTACAACCAGGTGCTGCAGGCGGGCATCTCCGCGATCGGCACGACCCTGCGCGTGGAGCTCGACATCCAGGCGGTCCAAGGCGATGCAGTCCAGGCCTAGGGCCCGGGCCAGGGCCTAGGGTTGGCCGTATGGCACCCAACATCGCGACCAACACCGCCGTGGAGCTCGGGGAACTCCTGGACTTCGTGCGGCCGAGGCACCGGGCGATCCTGCTGACCACCCGGTCCGACGGCCGCCCCCAGGGCTCCCCGCTCACCTGCGGGGTCGACGACGCGGGGCGGATCGTCGTCTCGACGTACCCCGAACGGGCCAAGACCCGCAACGCCAAGCGGGACGAACGGGTGAGCGTGATCGTCCTCTCGGACGACTGGAACGGCCCGTGGGTCCAGGTCGACGGCGTGGCCGAGGTGATCGACTCACCGGACTCCGTCGAGCCCCTCGTCGAGTACTTCCGCAACATCTCCGGTGAGCACCCGGACTGGGACGAGTACCGGGCGGCGATGCTCAAGCAGGGCAAGTCCATCATCCGGATCACTCCGGAGCGCTGGGGCCCGGTCGCCACCGGCGGCTTCCCCGCCCACCTGGCCGGCGGCGGGTGAGCGTACCGGTGATGCCGCCCCACCCGGACCGGCTCGCGCGGGCCCGCCTGCTGGCCTCCCCGTCCCTGGGGCCGGCCGTCCTCCGTGAGCTGGAACGGATCACCGGGCGCCCGGCGGGATCCGCGTACGCCGAGGAGCCCGACGGGCCCTTCCTGTACGTGGGGGACGTGCTGCCCGAGCCGCTGCGAACACAGCGGCTGCTGTGGTTCCACAGCGTCAACGCGGGTACGGACGCGCTGCTCGCCGCCGGACCCTGGCCCGAAGGGGCCCTGCTCACCCGGACCGTGGGGCGGATGGGCGAGAGGATCGCCCAGTACACGCTGGCCTGGGTGCTCGCCGAGTGCCAGTCCGTCCCGGAACACACCGCGCAGCACTCCAGGTCCGAATGGCGCCGCCTGCCGTCCGAGCTCGCCGCCGGGCAGACCGCCGTCGTCCACGGCACCGGGCGCATCGGATCCGCGGTCGCCGGCCTGCTGCGGGCCTGCTCCGTGCGCACGGTGGGTGTCGGCCGCACCCCCCGCGCCGTACCGCCGGGCTTCGACCGGGTGGTCCTGGCCGGCTCGGCGGAGGAGACGGCGGCGCTGGCGGACGCCCGGTGGGTGGTGTCCGCCCTGCCCCTGACCGACGCCACCGAACGCTACTTCGACGGCTCCAGATTCGGCGCGATGCGGGGCGCCACCTTCGTCAACGTGGGCCGCGGCGCGACCGTCGACATGGCGGCGCTGGAGTCCGCCCTGCGCGGCGGGACGGTGCGCAGGGCCGTCCTGGACGTGCTCCCCGACGAACCCGCCGGCCCCGCCGACCACGCCTGGCGGATGCCGCGCACGGTGATCACGTCGCACTCGGCCGGTATCACGGCCGACGAGGACGTCGCAGCCGACTTCGAGGCCTGCTGGGAGGCGGTCACCGGGGGGCGTACGCCCGCGCTGGCCGTGGACACCCGGCGCGGCTACTGAAGGGCCCGGCACACCCCGCTACGGCTGGTGCGCCGCACGGTCGCACATCGCCTCGATGCCCGCGATCAGGAGGTCCAGCGCGAACACGAAGTCGCGCTCGCGCATCTCCTCCACGGTGTCCCCTCCCCGGGCTTCCATGAGGCTCTCCGAGGGCTCCATGACCCGCTTGAGCTCGGGGTCCGCGCGGATCGTGCCCATCGCCCGCCGGAAGTACTCGTCCTGGGTCAGCCCCGCCTCCACGGTGCGCTGCACGAAGTGCCCCTCGATGCTGCCGAACCCGTAGACGAACTGGAAGACGGCCGACATCGCCCCCGTCCGGTTCTCCAGGGGCAGTCCGGTGGCCCGGATGACGTCCTGGACCGCGTAGGAGAACAGCATCGAATGCGGTCCGATGTTCAGGAAGCTGCCGATCAGCGTCGACACCCAGGGATGGCGAACCAGCATCTCCCGGTAACTCACGGCCAGTTCGCGCAGCCGGTCGCGCCAGTCGGCGTCCTCGGGGGCCGCCGGGATCTCGCCGAAGACGGTGTCCAGGGCGAGCTCCAGCAGGTCGTCCTTGGTGTCGACGTACCAGTAGAGGGACATGGCCGTGACATCCAGCTCGGCGGCGAGGCGGCGCATGGAGAACTTCGCGAGCCCGTCGGCGTCCAGCAGCCGGACGCTCGCCGCGGTGATCCTGTCGCGGTCGAGCCCGGCAGGCTGGTCCGTCCTGCGGGTGCGCGAGGGTGTCCGCCGGTCCAGCCACACACTGACCCGGGACGGGTTCTTCACATGGTCTGCCGCGGACCCCATGGCGCACGCTCCTTGTCTTGCGGTGGCACTCCTGCGTACCGGCACCCTCGTCCGATGCTATGCCCGTCACCTGCGGCTCTCAGTCCGCTTCCGCGCGCTCCGCCCTCCGCAGCAGGGCCGCGGCCAGCAGCCCGCCGGCCAGGACCGCCGCGGCGCCGACGAGTTGGCTGGTCTCCAGGCCCGAGGCGAAGGCGTCCGTGACGCGCTCACGCTCCGCCGCCCCGTCCGCGGCGGCGAGCGCGGCGGGAAGGGAGGCGGCCCCGACGACACCCGGTACGAGCGCGGTGAACCGGGAGTTGAGCACGGCCCCGAGCACGGCCACCCCGAGTCCGTTGCCGAACTCGGCGAGGGTGCCGTTCACTCCGGCGCCCACGCCCGCCTTCTCCGGCGGGATGGCGCTCATGATCGCGTTGGCCATCGCGGGCATGGCGAGCGCGACGCCCGCCCCCATGACGACCAGGCCGAGCAGCATGCCGCCGTAGTCCCGCCCGCCCAGCAGGGCGACGGCCCCGAGCCCGGCGGCCAGCAGGCACATCCCGGTGGCGATGACGGCGGGCGTACCCGCCTTCCCCACGAGCCGGGCACCGAGCCCCGTGAGGTTGAGGGCGACGACGGTGAGGGCGAGGGGCGCCGTGCGCAGCCCGGCTTCGAGCGGCTCGTAGCCCAGGACGAACTGCAGGTGCTGGGTGAGCAGGAAGAGCGAGCCCGTCATGCCGAAGGCGACCAGGATCACGCCGGCCACAGCGCCGGTGAACCTCTGGTTGCGGAAGAAGCCCATGTCCAGCATCGGATACGGGACGTGCAGCTCCCACAGGACGAACCCGGTGAGCACGGCCACCCCCGCGGAGCCGGTCAGCATGACCTGCCCGGAGGTCCAGCCGTGCTCCGGTCCGGAGATGATCGCGTACACGACGGCCACCATGCCGACGGTGGAGAGCAGCGCCCCGACCAGGTCGGGACGGTCACCTCGGGGAGACCTGGACTCCGGGACGAGCCTGACGACCGCGACCAGCCCGAGGATCGCCACGGGGATGTTGATGAGGAAGATCGCCCCCCACCAGAAGTGGTTGAGCATCGCTCCTCCGAGCAGCGGGCCGGCCGCGAAGCCCAGGGAGTTGACGGTGGACCAGATCCCGATGGCCTTGACGCGCTCGGCGTCGTCGAAGATCTGCACCACCACCGCGAGGGTGGTCGTCATCAGCAGCGCGCCCCCGACGCCCATCCCCGCCCGGGCGGCGATCAACTGCCCGGAGGACTGTGCGAGCCCCGCGGCCAGTGAACCGACACCGAACAGTGCGAGGCCCGCGACCAGCATCCTCCTGCGGCCGTAGCGGTCGGCGGCACTGCCCGCGGTGAGCACCAGTCCGGCCTGGACGAGCGCGTAGGCGTTGATCATCCACTGCACATCGGCGGTGGAGGCGTGGAGGTCCTCGGTCAGCGAGGGGATCGCGACGTTCAGGACGGTGTTGTCGAGCAGCACGGTGAGCTGGGCGAGGCAGATGACTCCGAGGATCAGCCAGCGCCGCGCATGGCCGCTCCGGGGCTCGAGGCCGTTCTGCTCGGCGGCGGTCGCCGTCATGCGGACTCCTGTTCCGGCGCACTTGTACGGTGTACGGGACGTGTTCCCGTACACCGTAGAGCACACCCTGTACGCCGTACAACGCTTTCTCGCCCGGTGGCGTCCCGGGTGCGCGAAGGCGGTGGCCCCGGAGCAGGTCTCCGGAGCCACCGCCCTTCTTCGCCGCCGTCCTCGTCCTCGGGGGGAGCGGCCCGGGGGCTAGCCCTTCGGCTGGGTGAGGTCGTAGAAGGTCGCGCTCCCCGCTGTGACCTCCTCGAAGTTCTCCTCCACCCAGGTGGAGATCTGGGAGGAGGCGCCTTCACCGCCCATACCGCCGCCCATGCCGCCCGAGATGAAGTAGTGGATCTCTCCGTCCTCCACGTACTGCTGGAACCGGGCGAGTGTCGGGGACGGGTCGCTGCCGTTGAATCCGCCGATCGCCATCACCGGGTCGCCGGTGGCGAGTTGGTAGCTCGCGGCGTTCTGCGAACCGATGGCCGCGGCTGCCCATGTGTAGGCGTCGGCGTTCTGCGTCAGGAGCGTCCTGGCCTCGGAGTCCACGGAGGCGCCGTTGAGCAGGCCTCCCATGCCGCCACCGCCCATGCCGCCTTCCCCTGTACCGCCGCCGGGCATACCGCCCTGCCTGCCGCCGGAAGCCTGTCCCTGCCCCTGTTGGCCCTGTGTGCCCTGGCCCGGTGTGCCGCCGCCCGGGAAGCCGCCACCCGGCGCGTTGCCCTGCTGGTTGCCCGGCGGCCGGCCGCCCTGCTGCGTGCCCTGGCCCGGGGGCTGCATGCCGCCGCCGGGTCCGCCGCCCTCGCCGCCGCCCGGCCCGCCGCCGGGGCCGCCGCCCATGCTCGCGCCCGACGGACCCGCGGTGACGATCGAACCCTGGTGCCCGGTGCCGAGCGTGCTGATCGTGTACGCCGTCGGCCCGGCCAGCGACGCCGCCATGCCCAGACCCGCCACGCCCAGCACGAGCACCCGGCCCAGCCGTGCCGCGAGCAGCAGCCCCAAGGCGCCCACGAGGCCAACGGTCAGGACGGCCCAGCGCAGCCACGGGACGTAGTCCGGCGTGCGCCCCAGCAGGACGTACGCCCAGACGGCCGTCGCAGCGACGGCCGCGCCGAGCGCGGCGCCCGCCCACCACTTGCTCCGTTCCTCCCAGAGGACCGTGGCGCCCATGCCCACCAGCGCCGCGATGTAGGGCGCCAGGGCCACCGTGTAGTACTGGTGGAAGATGCCGGCCATGAAGCTGAAGACGAAGGCCGTCATCAGCAGCGAACCGCCCCAGGCGAGGAACGCCGCACGGGCCGTGTCGGTCCGCTTCGCCCGCCAGGTCAGCCAGACACCCGCGACCAGCAGGATCAGCGCGGCGGGCAGCAGCCACGAGATCTGGCCGCCGATCTCGGAGTTGAACATCCGGCCGATGCCGGTCTCACCCCATCCGCCGCCCTGGCCGCCGCCACCGCCGCCACCCACGCTGCCGGTCTCCTCGCCGTTGATCCGGCCGAGTCCGTTGTAGCCGAAGGTGAGTTCCAGGAAGGAGTTGTTCTGCGAGCCCCCGATGTACGGCCGCGAGGAGGCGGGCCACAGCTCGACGACCGCCACCCACCAGCCCCCGGAGACGAGCATCGCCAGCGCCGCCAGACCGAGCTGACCGAACCGCTTCCGCACGGACACCGGCGCGAGCGCCGCGTAGAGCACGGCCAGGGGCGGCAGGATCAGGAAGGCCTGCAGGGTCTTCGACAGGAACGCCAGACCCACCGCTGCACCCGCCCAGACCAGCCACTTCGTCCGGCCGCCCTCCAGCGCGCGCAGCACGCAGCAGACGGTGACGGTCATCAGGAGCGCGAGCAGCGCGTCCGGGTTGTTGAAGCGGAACATCAGCGCGGCGACCGGGGTCAGCGCGAAGACCGCCATCGTGATCAGCCCGGCGGCGGCGCTGAAACGGCGGCGCACGGCTCCGTGGAGGACACCGGCCGTCGCGACACCCATCAGCACCTGGGGCGCGAGGATCGCCCAGGAGCTCAGCCCGAAGAGCCGCACCGACAGGGCCATCGGCCAGAGCGTGGCCGGGGGCTTGTCGACGGTGATGGCGTTCGCGGAGTCCAGCGAGCCGAAGAAGAACGCCTTCCAGCTCTGGCTGCCGGCCTGCACGGCTGCGGAGTAGAAGGAGTTGGCGTAACCGGAGGCACTGAGATTCCACAGGTACGCGAGTCCGATGACCAGCAGCATGCCCAGGAAGGCGGGCCTCGCCCAGCGCGGGTCCCCGGGCCTGCCCCTGAGGACGCGCCGCGACAGCCGCTCCCGCCTGCCCTCGGCGCGCGCGGTCGCCCCCGGAGTGCCGGGCGGTTCCTGGGGCGCCCCTGGGTTGCCGGGCGGTTCCTGGAGGTGGCCGGAGTGGGTGGCGGCGGTCATCGGACGTTCCTCAGTTCGTGTGCGGCACCCGTGCGGGCGTCCTGGTGGTCGGTGCGCCGGTCGGGGAAGACCCAGGCGCGGAAGAGCAGGAACCGCAGCACCGTTGCCGCGAGGTTGGCCGCGATCAGCACGGCGAGTTCCGTACCGTGCGACGCCGATCCGCACGCCGTGCCCAGGGCGGCGAGCGAACCGCTGGTGAGGGCGAGCCCGATCGCGAAGACGACGAGCCCCTGCGCCTGGTGGCGCACGGAACCGCCCCTGCCGCGCACACCGAAGGTGAGCCTCCGGTTCGCCGCCGTGTTGGCGACGGCGGACACCAGGAGCGCGGCGGCGTTGGCGAACTGCGCGCCGACGCCCAGCCGGAAGAGGGAGTACAGGGCGAGGTAGACCAGGGTGGAGAGCGCCCCCACGACGCAGAAGCCGACCAGCTGCCTGGCGAGTCCGCGCGGCACCCCGGGCACGGCCCGGTCACGCGGGTCGTCCCCGAAGGGCCGCGCCAGCCGGTCCAGCGGCAGGGCTCCGGTGGCGAGGGCCCGGCCCACCCGCCAGACGCCCCTGAGGTCCTCGGTCGCGGTCCTCACGATGTGCACGGTGGAGTCCGGGTCGTCGACCCAGTCGACCGGCACCTCGTGGATGCGCAGCCCGGCCCGCTCGGCGAGCACCAGCATCTCGGTGTCGAAGAACCATCCGGTGTCCTCGACCATCGGCAGCAGCCGCTGCGCGACCTCGCGCCGTATGGCCTTGAAGCCGCACTGGGCGTCGCTGAACCGGGCGGCGAGCGAGGAACGCAGGATGAGGTTGTACGCCCGCGAGATGAACTCCCGCTTCGAGCCACGCACCACCCGCGAACTGCGGGCCAGACGCGAGCCGATGGCCAGGTCGGAGTGCCCGGAGATCAGCGGCGCGACGAGCGGAAGCAGGGCGTTCAGGTCGGTCGAGAGGTCCACGTCCATGTAGGCGAGGACGGGGGAGTCCGAGTGGGACCAGACGGTCCGCAGCGCCCGTCCCCGGCCCTTCTCCTCCAGCCGGTACGACCGCACCTCGGGGATGAGCTCCGCGAGCCGGGCCGCCACCTGGGGCGTGCGGTCGGTGCTCGCGTTGTCCGCCACGGTGATCCGGAAGCCGTAGGGGAACGTCCGCGCCAGGTGGTCGTGCAGGCGCAGCACGCACGTTTCGAGGTCCTTCTCCTCGTTGTACACGGGGATCACTACGTCGAGTACGGGTACGGGAGCGCCGGCCGCGCCGACCGCTGCGGCCAGGAGATGGTCCCGGGCCGGCAGGGTGCTCCAAGGAGTGTCGGTTCGCATGCGACGACACTCGCCAACCGCGCTGTCACCTCTGTGTGCTGAGCCTGTGGTCCGCCTGTGAGTACGCCGCAGGGGCGCGAGCGGCGTCCCCGCTCACAGAGGTGTCGGCGGTGGTCCCGGCGGCGCTGTCCGCCCCCTCCCCGTACACCGCGTCCGCCGGCAGGTGGACGGCGAACACCGTGCTGCCCGGCACCGACCGCACCTCGGCCAGCCCGCCGTGGGCGGCGACGACGGCCTGCACGATGGCGAGGCCGAGCCCTGTCGACCCGGCGTGCCGGGAGCGCGAGGCGTCGCCGCGGGCGAACCGTTCGAAGACGCGCGGCTGCAGCTCGGCCGGGATGCCCGGCCCGTCGTCCTGGACCTCCAGGGTCACCCAGGGCAGCTCCCTGCGCGCCTCGCGCAGACGGACCGTGACCGTGGTCCCCGGTGGTGTGTGCGTACGGGCGTTCGCCAGGAGGTTGACCAGCACCTGCTGGATCCTGGTCGGATCGGCCGACACCGTCGCGGGCACCTCGGGCAGCTCCAGCCGCCAGTGATGGGTGGCCCCGGGGGCGCCGTCAGGGGCGCGGTCCGCGACCCGGGCGTCGCTCACCGCGTCGATGACGAGTGGCGAGAGATCGGTGCTCTCGTACGAGAGCGGTCGTCCGGCGTCGAGGCGCGCCAGGAGCAGCAGGTCCTCGACCATGCCCGTCATCCGTTCCGCCTCGGACTCGATCCGGCCCAGGGCGTGCCGGGTGTCCGGCCCGGCGTTCTCCCGTCCGCGCCGCGTGAGTTCGGCGTACCCGCGGATCGAGGCGAGGGGTGTGCGCAGCTCATGGCTGGCGTCCGCGACGAACTGCCGCACCCGCGTCTCGCTCTTCTGCCGCGCCTCCAGGGCCGAACCGACGTGCCCCAGCATCCTGTTGAGTGCCGCGCCGACCTGGCCGACCTCGGTGCGCGGGTCGGCCTCCGCATCCGGGACCCGCTCGAAGAGGGCCACCTCGCCGCTGTGCAGCGGGAGTTCGGACACCCGGGTCGCTGTGGCGGCCACCCTGCGCAGCGGGCGCAGCGCGACACCGACCATGGCGGCGCCGGCGATCCCGGCGGCGATGAGCCCGGCCCCGGTGACGCAGACCTCGACGAGGATCAGGGTGGTGACGGCCTTGTCCACCTCGGCCGTGGGGATGCCGACGAGGACGGCCGTGCCACCGGCCGCGGGGACGAACTGCACGCGGTAGCCGCCGAGCCCGGGGAGTTCGACGTCATGGGGGCCGCCGTCCGGGGCCGGGTCCGAGGCTTCGAGTGCGCTCTCCTGCGCGCCGGTCAGCTCCTCGGTGTTCTCCCTCGCCTCCGGGCCGGCCTTCTTGACCACCTTCGACCCGGTGACGGAGCCGTCGGAGACCACGGCGGCGAACGTGTTGAACGGCTGGCCGCCCATCCCGATGAAGTCCAGCTCCTCCCGGCTCTCCGGGCCGCCCGGAGTGATCGTGCCGCTGCCCGGCGGGCGCGCCGTCGCCATCATGGTGAGGTCGTGCAGCTGGTCGTCCAGCTTCCCGTACATGTAGCTCTGGAAGGCGATCGCGGTGACGGAACCGATCACGGCCGCGACCACCGCGATGAGCGTCACCGCGTACACGACGAGCCGGGTCCGCAGCGTCCAGGGGCGGCGCGTGCTCCTCCCGCTCACGGGACTACTCACCGGGCTTGATCAGGTACCCGGCCCCGCGCCGGGTGTAGATCATCGGGGGCCGCCCCGCGTCGATCTTCTTGCGCAGGTAGGAGATGTACAGCTCGACCACGTTGGCCTGGCCGCCGAAGTCGTAGTTCCAGACCCGGTCGAGGATCTGCGCCTTGCTCAGCACCCTGCGCGGATTGCGCATCAGGAAGCGCAGCAGCTCGAACTCGGTCGCCGTGAGATGGATCGAGTCCTCGCCACGGCTCACCTCGTGGCTGTCCTCGTCCAGCACCAGGTCACCCACGACGAGCGTCGACTCGCTGCGGGCGGTGGCCGTACCTGAGCGGCGGATGAGGCCGCGCAGCCGCGCCACGACCTCCTCCAGGCTGAAGGGCTTGGTGACGTAGTCGTCGCCGCCCGCCGTGAGCCCGGCGATCCGGTCCTCCACCGCGTCCCGCGCGGTCAGGAACAGCACGGGCACATCGTTGAGATCGCGCCGCAGCCGGCCGAGCACGGCCAGCCCGTCCATGTCGGGGAGCATCACGTCGAGGATGACCGCGTCGGGCCGGAAGTCACGCGCCGTGCGGACGGCACCCGCACCGTCCCCGGCGCTGCGCACCTCCCACCCCTCGTAGCGCAGGGCCATGGAGAGCAGCTCGGCGAGCGGGGCCTCGTCGTCCACGACCAGGACGCGGATGGGATTGCGGTCGGGCCTGAGCAGTTCTGTACGCCCCTGGGGCGAGGTCGTCGTCATGGCTCAAGCCTGTGAGACGGCCGTGAGAGACAGCTTTCGCCTACCTGTGAATTTCCTGAGAAACGCACGGACGGCCTCGCCCCTACCCGAACAGGGAGCTCGCGTTCCCGTGGCAGACGGCCCGCAGCCAGTCGTCGCCCAGCCCCAGCCGCTCCAGGGCGTGCAACTGATGGGCGTACGGGTAGGGAATGTTCGGGAAGTCCGTGCCCAGCAGGATCCGGTCCCCCAGGTCGGCGAGGCGCCCGCGCTCCGCCGCGGGGAACGGCGTGAAGTCCTCGGTGAAGTCCGTGAACGCCATGGTCGTGTCGAGCCGCACCCCGGGGTACGCCGCGGCCAGGGCGAGGAACTCCCCGTACTCCGGCATCCCCATGTGGGCCACCACGAGCTTCAGACGGGGGTGACGGGACAGCAGGCGGCCGACCGGCGCGGGACCCGTGTACGCGCCGGGCGCAGGCCCGGAACCGCAGTGCGTCACCACCGGGATCCCGGCCTCCGCCAGCAGCCCCCACACGGGCTCCAGCAGAGGATCGTTCGGGTCGTAGGCGCCCACCTGGAGGTGCGACTTGAAGACGCGCGCCCCCGCCTCGACCGCCTCGCGCACATACGTCTCCACGCCCTCCTCCGGGAAGAAGGTCGCCGTGTGCAGACAGTCCGGCACCCGGGCGGCGAAACCGGCCGCCCAGCCGTTCAGCCAGGCCGCCATGCCGGCCTTGTGCGGGTAGAGCATCGAGGTGAACCGGAGCACACCGAACGAGCGCAGCAGCGCGAGGCGTTCGTCCTCGTCCCGCCGGTAGGTGATCGGCCACTCCAGCCCGGTCAGCGGGCCCGCCGAGTCGAAGTACGCCCACACCTTGCTGAGCACCCGCTCCGGCATGAAGTGCGTGTGGACGTCGATGATCCCGGGCAGTCCGAGCCTCCGCCAGAACCGTACGACGTCGTCCCGGTCACGGTCGTCGCCGCCCATCCGCCCCACCTGCCTCGAACGCCTCGTCCATGTCCGGGAAGCTCCCCAGCGCGCTTCGTACGCCCAGGGCCGCGATCCCCGGCGACGATCTCAGAACAGCCCGTCCTGCACACCACCGCCCCCCACGGCCACGACCGGCACACTCACCCCCGCCCGCGGGTCGGCACCCACCAGGTCCCAGCCGGTGACGAGCCGCGTGTCCAGCACGACGATCCCGGCGTCCGGGGTCTCCAGATGCAGATCGGGCCCGGCCGCCGCCACCAGTCGCCCTGCCACCACGCCGCCGTCCACCAGTCCGGTCACCGCCCGCGCGGACGGCCCCGCACCGGCGAGCCCGAACACCCCCGCGTGGTCGACCGCCGCGAACGGCAGCCGCTCCAACGCCTCCGGCCACCCGGCGCCCTCCAGAGCGGCGGCCCGCCGGTACAGCCCTTCGATCTCGGCGGCCCGTTCCGCCTCGCACGGCAGGGCGTCCCGCGCGGCACGCTTTCGCGCGTACGGAATGCGGTCGGGCACCCCGAGCGCCGAGCGCAGCAGTTCCTCCGTACGCCGCGCGGCCATCAGCGGCCCGCGCCCCAGCCAGCTGAACACCACGGCGCCCTGTTCCCGAAGGCGCGCGGCGCCCCGCGCCTCCCCGGTGATCCCGACCTTGACCATGCCCGGCCCGAACCAGGCGAGGTAGACGCGGTACGTCCGTGGGTCGTCGGCGATCGTGTCGGCGGCGACCGAGTGCGCCCGGTCCAGCCGCGCGCACTCCGCGCACCGCGCCCCCGTGCTCCGTACGGGCACCACGGCCCCCACCGGACACGGATTGCCGCGCGCCCCCGTGCAGTGCCGTTCGCCCTCGGCCCGGAACCCGAGCTCTCTCCCGTACGCCAGGACGCTCACCCGCCCCGGGCCGGTCCCGTCACCCCGCTCCCACCCGAGCACGGGCTCACCGTCGGGCCAACGCAGCCCGGTGCACCACCAGCCACTCATGCCGCGCCCCTCTCCCGCTCACGCCCCAAGCTCCGGACGGACGCGCGGCAGGCCTCAGGCGAATATCCGGCTTCCCCGGCGCGGTCGGGCCGGGGAAGCAGCCCCAGCCACTCCTCACACTCCCGCCGTACCCGGCCGACGCCGGCCGCACCGCCGCTTCGGGTCCGGTGCGACCTTAACGGACAGGACTCGGCAAGATTTCTAGAGTAATTTTCTAGAAACATCCTCCAATTGACCCGCCCCCGTCTCACACTGAACCCGTGCCCTCACCGGAGATCCCCCTCTCGCTCACGCCGCGGCAAGCCGCCGACGGCGCCGTCGTCACCGTCCCCCTGCCGAACGGCGCCACCCGGATCAGAGTCCCGCCCGCCGAGGACGGCGACCTCGTCCGGGCGCACGTCGACGGCCACGAGGTGCTCCTGCGCATCCAGGTCACGGGAGGTGGCACGCCGAAGGGCCGCCCGTGGCCGGCGCTGCTGGGGGTCGCCGCCGTGATCGGGTTCGCCGTGTTCCTCGCCACCGGCCTCGAAGGCGACAGCACGCCCGCCGATCCTTCGGCCGGCTCCTCCCCCTACGCCTCGTACACCCAGGACCCGTACGGCGTGGAGACAGAGGAGGCGTACACGGAGGACCCGTACGCAGCGGACCCCAGCACCTCGGAGCCCGACGCGTCCGAGGAAACCGACGCGTCCGAGGAGACCGAAGACACCTACACCGAGGATCCGTACGACACCGCGAGCGAGGCCCCCGATCCGTACGAGTCCGGCACCTGCCTCAACGGGACCCTGCCGGATTCCACGACCGCGCAGGAGGTCAGCGGCGTCGACGAGGTCTCCTGCTCGGCCTCCGACGCCCACTACCAGGTGATCGAGACCATTCCCCTCACATCGGACATGAGCAGGTGTGACGCCAACTCCCGGACCCAGTACGCCTTCTCGTACCGCTACACCCTCAACGGAGCGACCCTCAACGAGTACGTGTACTGCCTGATCGGGCTCGGCTCGTACGCACGCTGACACCCCGCCCATGAACTTCTCGCTGCCGGCCGCGAGAAGCCCGGGTCGTTTCCTGAAGTACTCAGGCACAACCGAGTACGCGTGCTCCGTTCGGCCGCGCAGCGAGCCGTGATGCTTGGGCCATGCGAAGACAACTCCCGAGACCCGCCCGCCAGCTGTGGGCCATCCTGTTGCAGGCCCTGTCGGCGGTCGCCCTGTGGGCTGCCTGGCTGGGCTGGGACCAGCATCGCGATGTGCACCCCGACGGCTCGACGACCGGCCCGTACGAGGCGTGGCAGGTGATAGGGCTGGTACTGACCCTGCTGGCCCCGCTCTACCTGGCGGCGTCACGGCAGGACATCGCGGGCCCCGTTGTCGGCATCACGGCCGGCCTGACCGCGGCCGCCTTCTACGACTGGTCGGACGACTCCAGCGGGCTCTTCGTGATCGGCGTGGGCACGATCATGGTGGGAAGCCTGATCACGACCTCCGTGTGCGCCTTCTTGATCGCTTCCTGGAAACGAGACGGGCGGGAGCGCGGCACGAGGGGTGGCACGGGCTGACACGGCCACGGCCGGGCAGGTCCGTGGCCGCGGACCGAAGGCCTCCGTGTGCCGTGCGGGCTAGGATCCGGGCCATGGCTCTGACCGTGAACGACGTGGACCGGTTCGAGGCCTCCAGGCCACGCCTGCAGGCCATCGCCTACCGCCTCCTCGGGTCGGCGAGCGATGCCGAGGATGCCGTGCAGGACACGTTCCTGCGCTGGCAGGCCGCCGACGTCGACCGCATCGAGGTCCCCGAAGCCTGGCTGACGAAGGTCCTCACCAACCTGTGTCTCAACCAGCTCACCTCGGCCCGCGCCCGGCGCGAGACCTACGTCGGCCAATGGCTGCCCGAGCCGCTGCTCGCCGGTGACCCGATGCTCGGCCCCGCCGACACCGTCGAGCAGCGCGAATCCGTCTCGTACGCGGTTCTCGCCCTCATGGAGCGGCTCTCCCCCAACGAGCGGGCCGTGTACGTGCTGCGGGAGGCCTTCGACTACCCGCACCGGAGGATCGCGGAGATCCTCGACGTCTCCGAGGCCGCCTGCCAGCAGATCTACCACCGCGCCAAGAAGCACGTCGCGGAGGGCAGGGCCCGGACCGAGGTCGGCGAGGCCGCCGCCCGGCGGATCGTCGGCGAGTTCCTCGATGCCGCCACGAGTGGCCGGACCGAGCCGCTCGTGCGGCTGCTCACCGACGACGCCGTCTCGATCGGCGACGGCGGAGGAAAGGTCCCGGCCCGTGCCACGGCGTTCGAGGGCGCCATCGCGGTGGCGAAGTTCATGCGGGGCCTGTTCAAGCCCGGCAAGGCCAAGCGCAACCTCGTGGGAGGCTCCCCCGAGGTCTACGCCGCGACTGCCAACAACACCCCTGCCCTCGTGGTGGTCCTGGACGGCCGGGTCATCGGCGTCATGTGTCTGGAGATCACCGCCGAAGGTATCGCCGCTTTCCGCAGCCAGGTCAACCCGGACAAGCTCGAACGCGCGACCCGGCGATGGGCTGTCTCCGACCACGGGGAGCCCTTGCTCAACGCCTTCTGACCTCAATGTGAGGTGCTTCACACGGAACTCCTGTCAGGAAACGGGTGGCTGCCCGGTTCAGGTGGCGAACCCGCGAGACAGGAGCAGAGAGATGAAGCACCGAATCATCGTCCTGGGAGCCGGATACACCGGAGCCATAGCCGCCGGTCGCCTCGCAAAGCGACTGCGCGCCGAGGACGTCGCCATCACGCTCGTCAACGCCGAGCCCGACTTCGTCGAGCGCGTCCGGATGCACCAGCTGGCGGCCGGCCAGGACCTCGCCCCCCGGCCCTTCAGCAAGATGTTCGCGGGCACCGGCGTCGAAGTGCGGCTCGCGAAGGTCACCGCTGTCGACGTCGGCCGGAGGACCGTCGCCGTCACCGAGGCGAACGGCACCCAGGAGCTGGAGTACGACAGCCTCGTCTACGCCCTCGGCAGCGGCTGGGACGATCAGGGTGTCCCCGGCACGACCGAGCACGCCCACGAGATCGCCGGCCGCGCCGGTGCGCTCCGGTTGCGCGAGCGCCTGGCCGGCCTGGCTGCCGGACAGCATGTGCTCGTCGTCGGCGGCGGCCTCACCGGCCTGGAGGCCGCGACCGAGATCGCCGAGGCCCGACCGGATCTCGACGTCGCCCTCGCCGCCCGCGGCGGGCTCGGTGACTGGCTCTCGCCCAAGGGGCGGGGTCACGTGCGGAAGGTCTTCGCCGGGCTCGGCATCACCGTGCACGAGCACACCACCGTCGCCGGGGTGGAGGCCGACCGCGTCGCCACCTCCGACGGCACGTCCGTGCCGGCCGCGGTCACTGTGTGGACCACCGGTTTCGCGGTCCACCCGATCGCACAGGCCACCGCGCTGGAGGTCACCGACACGGGCCAGATCGTCGTCGACCGGACCATGCGTTCGGTCTCGCACCCCGATGTGTACGCCATCGGCGACGCGGCCATGGTCATGGGGCCCGGCGACAAACCGCTGCGGATGTCATGCGCCACGGGCACTCCCGCCGCTTGGCAGGCCGCCGACGCCATCGCAGCACGCCTCACCGGCACGAAGGTCCCGACCACCCCGCTCCGCTACTTCAACCAGTGCATCTCGCTGGGGCGCAAGGAAGGACTGATCCAGTACGTCACCGCTGACGACCGCGCCGTCCGGGCGGCCCTGACCGGACGGTTCGCCGCCCTCTACAAGGAGCTGGTCTGCAAAGGCGCGGCCTGGGGCGTCGCCAACCCGACGCTCGGGATGCCGACCCGGCGCCGCCCCGTCGTGCGGAAGCACGGCCGGACGGGCTCTGGCGTCAGGGCCTCGGCCTGACCGGCCTGGCCCCCGCGGGCCGTGGGCGAGGACGCGAAGAGGCTCCGCCTCTTCCGGCCCGCAGTGAACCGGACGCCCGCCCCGGCCGCCTGGTCCGCACTCACTTCCGCTCCACGGCGGGCCAGGCAAGGCCGACGACACGAGAGGCCCCGGGTTCCCCCTGGGGCCGCCGGCCCTGCGCACTCGACGCCCGCTGGTGTCAGCTACTCAGCTACTGATGGGTGCCCTGGTCACGCCGAAGACCCTGACGGCTCCGGTGGCCCTGCCTCACCCAGGTCTACCGTGCCGGAGCCCTGCACCACCTGACGGCGACCACGGCCAGACCTACGCCGGCGATGAACGTGACGGCGACGCCGACCATGCCGCCCGAGCCCATCATTCCGATCATGTTTGTCTCCTCAACTGCCTGTCGGCAATAGCCCGCGATACACGACCGTGTTCCGCGTGGAGATCAACATGGCACCCCGCCCCTGCTCGTGGAACCCAAGGCGGAAAACGCTGAGGACCGTCTGAGCTTGGTTCTCCTTCAGCAGACAGGACAACGCGAGAGGCCCTCAGGATTTCTCCTGAGGGCCTCTCGCCTGCTGTGCACTCGGCAGGATTCGAACCTGCAACCTTCTGATCCGTAGTCAGATGCTCTATCCGTTAAGCTACGAGTGCGTGGCCTTGGTGTGATCCTTGGCCTTGCCTCCCGGGTTTTTCTTCCTGGTCGGCGTTGCGGGAACAACATTACATGACCTGCGCCGTGACGCGAAATCCATTAGCCACACCCCACCTGACCTGCGAAAACACTGTTCTGAAGCAGATTTTCGCGGCCAGGTACGACCGAAGCCCCGTGCCAGGGGCACGGGGCTTCGGGATCCTGCGGAGGCGGAGGGATTTGAACCCTCGATGGGCTTTAAGACCCAAACCGCATTAGCAGTGCGGCGCCATAGACCGGACTAGGCGACGCCTCCAGCACACCTCGCGCAAGCGCGAGTGGTGCGTGCAGATGATGACACAGTTGAGCGTGCTGTCACCAATCGCCGCCCACGGTACTAGGCAGGTGGGCAGCTAGGCAAAGCGCCCTGCGGCGGGTGTTCGCGGACAGATGGAGGTTCCTGCGCGCAGGCTTCGCGGCCTGGTGGTTGTTCCTGCCGGCAGGCTTCGCGGCCTGGTGGATGTTCCTGCCGGCAGGTGTTCACGGCCCGGTGGATGTTCCCGCTCGCGGGTTCCCATCGCGCGCCCGGTCGGGTGTTCGGGCGCGGCTCTTCCGGTCGGCCCCCCATGAGTTGCGAAACGTGCGGGCGTGAGCAGCGTTAGAGAGGACGAGGGCTCCGCCCTCCGTCCGTCACCCCCGTGTCCCCGGTACGCGCCCCACCCGTCGTGTCCCGGAGCAGGCCGGCGCGCTCCTGGGCGCGCCAGAACAACAGGAGCCCCGCATGCTGCGCCGTCTCACCCTCACCGCTGTCGCGTCCCTCGCCGCGCTCTCCGCCGCCGCGCCCGCCGCCACGGCCTTCTCCCCCCTGGTGCCCCTGCCTCCCCTCCCCGTGCTGCAGGGGGACTGGCCGACCACGCAGGACACGGGGACGCGGCTCACCGTGACGGTCTCGGAGTCCGGCAATCCGGCGGCCGACGGGGTCTTCGAGCTGGAGTGCGGTCCCGCCGGCGGCAGTCACCCTGCCGCTCAGCGCGCATGCGACCTGCTGGACGAGGCCGCGGCGTCGGGGGACAACCCCTTCGTGGCCACGGACCGCAACGCCATGTGCACCCAGCAGGCCGGCGGACCGGCCTCCGCCCGGGTCCAGGGCACCTGGCAGGGGGAGGACGTCGACGCGCGCTTCAGCCGGGCCAACGGCTGCGAGATCGCTCGCTGGAACAACCTCGTTCCTGTGCTGCCCTCCGCGAGGTAGCCGGTTCGGCGGGGCGTGCGCCGGGGACTTCAGCCGGGCCGAAGGGCGCACACCGGGGCGCGTGCAGGGCTCCCCCAGGCGCCCGGGCGCCGGGTTCCGGGGCCCCTCCGGAAGGCCTCCTGGCACCGACGGGAACGTATCGGCGCACGTCAGAGGGGGCGCTCGCGGTCACGGCACGGACCACCGGCATACACCGTGTGCACAGAACCTTGGTGAGAGCTCCCCCTCATCCGCCGCCCGCCACGCGCTCCCTGCCTTTAGACTCCTCCCGTGACAGCCTGAGGCCCGAGGGGCAGGATGGGGCCCGCTGTCGGCAAGGTGCGGTATTCAGGGAGGAAGCGTCTCGTGAGCAGCAGGCCATCCCGAGGCGCTGCTCGCCTCGCAGCCATACTCGACGCCCTCCCGGACGGGCTCCTGCTCGTCAACTGCAACGGAACGGTCGTCAACGCCAACACCATCGCCCTCGAGATGTTCGAGACCCCGGGCACCGCGCTCGTGGGCCGCGGACTGCTCGATCTGCTTCCGGAGTTCGACTCCAGACTGATCCCGGGGTCGATGCGCAGGCCGGATGCTGCGGACGAGCAGGGCAGGACCAAGCCGACGCGGATGACCGCGCGCCGGACCGACGGCACCGACTACCCCGTCGAGGTCACCAGCGCCTCGCTGGACAGCGGCCAGGCCGGCTACAACGACATCCACTCCAGCTACACCGGTGACGAGCTGCTCATGCTCGTCGTACGGGATCTCTCCGGCACCGTCGACACCGAGGCCGAGCTGGCCCGTTCGCAGCGCCAGACCGAGATGATCCTGCGGGCCGCCTCCGAGGGCGTCGTCGGCACGGACACGGACGGCCGGGTAGTCCTGGTCAACCCCGCCGCAGCCCAGATCCTCGGCTTCCGGGCGAGCGACCTCGGCGGCAAGGAACTCCACCCGCTGATCCTGCACTCGCGCGCGGAGGGCGACCCCTTCCCGTACGAGGACTCGCCGCTCGCCGACACCCTGAGGTCCGGCCGGAAGCACCGGGTACGCGGGCAGGTGCTCTGGTCCAAGAGCGGCGCCCAGGTGCCGGTGGACCTGACGACGGCCCCGGTACGCGACGGGGACCAGCTGGTCGGCGCCGTCATGACGTTCACCGACCGCAGGCCCTACGAGGAACTGACACAGCAGCACACCGAAGAGGTAGCCGGGCTGACCGAACGGCACGCGGCCGAGATCGCCGAGCTCACCGAGAGCCACCGGGCCGAAGTCGCCGCGCTCACCGAACGGCACGCGGCCGAGACCGCCGACCGGACCGAGCGGTACTCCTCCGAGCTGGAGGAACAGGCGGAGCGTCTCACCGGCCTCGGCGCGCGGCACACCCAGCTGACCGCCGTGCTGGGTGAGTCCCTGCGCGGGCCGCTGGAGGAGCTGCGTGGCGAACTCTCCGCCCTGGCAGCCGACCCGGCGGGCCAGCTCTGGCCCGAGGCCAACCAGATCCTCCACCACCTCGCCGCGGGCTACGCGCGCATGACGACGCTCGTCGACAACGTACTGAGCTACCAGCGCCTGGACACAGGGGCCGAGGAGCTAGACAAGCAGACGGTGCTGCTCGACGCCGTGGTGACCGCCGGCATCGACGGCGCGGTCGAGCTGATCGGCCCCGGACGTGCGCAGTTCGCGGTGCACGCGCCCCCGATCGAGGCCGAGGTCGACGCCGGCCGGCTGATCACGGCGCTCGCCCACCTCGTCGCCGACGTGGCCGGCGTCGACTCGACCGGCAAGACCCGTCCGGTGCCGGGCGGCGGCTACGTCGACTCCACGGTCGTCGTCGCCGCGGCGCAGCGCGGTGACGTCGTACGGATCGAGGTGCGCGGACCCTTCGCCGGGGGCGACCCGGTGCATGTGCCGATCGTGCGCGGGATCGTACGCGCGCACGGCGGTGTGCTCCAGACGCACGAGATGCCGGGGATGAGCGGCAGTGCGTACGTCCTGGAGGTGCCGCTCGGCACGGGCGCCGGGACCATCGTGCCCGAGCCCGTCCCGGCGCCTCAGGAAGCCGTCGAGGCCGAGCCGGCGCCGCAGCCCTCGCAGGGCGGACGGCGAAGGGCGCGCAGGGGCTCGACGGACGCGTTCCTGGGCAGCCCCGCCGACCCGGGGGCGGCCGGTCAGGACGCCGGTGACACCGCCGCAGCTGAGCCCACCGGCCGGCGCCGGGCACGCCGCGAACCCACGGTCCCGCAGCAGCTGGAACAGGACATGACCCCGCCTCAGCCGAGCGAGGGCTCCGGTCGCAGGCGCGGCCGGCCCAGCCCCGCCGAGACGGGGACGGACAGCGCGCCGGAGCAGCCCCGGCAGGCACTGGCACTCCCTGCGGCGTCCTCCGCCCCCTCGGAGGGGTCCGTGGTCACGGCGGCCGAGGGTGCGCAGGGAGGCGGGGGACGCCCTCAGCGCGGGCAGACGGTACCGCCCCAGGGTGTGCCCCAGAACGCCCCCGGGCGCCAGGGCGGTGGCCGGCCCGCGCTGCCCGCCCTCGCCTCGTCCGAGGTCCACGGCCGGCAGGAGCAGCCGCAGCCGGACCAGCAGCCCGGAGGGCGACGGGCCCGCCGTGCTCTCGCGGCGGCGCAGGAACGCGCTGCCGCCGCCGAGCCCTCGGGACCTCGTACCGCCTTCGCACTGCCGCCCGCCGCGGCGGACCGGATCCCGCCGATGGCGCCCGGCTCGCCCGTCGTGACACCGCCTTCGGTCGTCGCTCCGGCCTCGCCGGCCCCTGTCCCGGCAGCGCCCCAGCCGGTGCCGGGCCCCTCCGGTACGCAGCCGGTCCCGGGCCCCTCCGGTACTCAGCCGGTGCCGGGCCAGGACGGTCCTCCGGCCGGGCGGCACGACGGCGTACGGCACGACGCCGGGCGGGACGACGCCGGGCGGACCGCACCGGACGCGGACCACACACCGCCGCAGCCGCACCCCGTGCCCTCCGGCCGCCGCAGGGCACGGCCTTCGGAGGCCCCGGAGCCGCAGTCCCGGCCCGGGCACCCCGTCCCGGGCCGGCCCCTGCCCGCCGTCCCTCCGCAGCCCGACTGGGCCGGGACCGGCGTTCCTCCGCAGCCCGACTGGGCCGGGACCGGCGTCCCCGTGCAGGGTCCGGTCGCGCCGGCGCACGAGGACGACGTGGACCCGGCCGGCGACGAGTCCTGGGCGGGCTCGGACGGCACCACGCACACGACGGGCACCGCCACCGCCCCGGCCGGTCCCGCGCCGGAACCCGCGCCCGTTCCCGCGCCGGGGCCGCATCCGGCCGACACCGACGCGCCGGGTCCCGTTCCGGACGCGAGGCGCCAGCCGCTGCCCGCCGAGGCGCCCATGCCGGTGTCGTCGGATTCGACCCAGGGCCGCGCGTTCAGCGTGCGGACGCTGGGGCAGGGCGTGCCCTTCGCCCAGCACCTCGCCCATCAGCAGAACCAGACGCTCGGCGGTGCCGGGCGGCGCCGTAAGCTCGCCGCCCCGCCCGAAGCCGAGCGGGCGGCGCCGCCCACGATGGCTCCCGTGCCGCCGCAGCCCGCTCCTGCCCCCGCTCCGCCGCAGCCCGGCGGCACGCAGGGAAGCACCGTGCAGGGCTCCGGATCCGGTCAGCTGTTGTCCCCGCCCGCGTCCGAGGGACGGGCGTACGCCATAGGGGCACCCGACGAGGGCGCCGAGGGGCCGGAGCCGCTGGACGGCCCCGGCGGCGCCGTCGAGGTGGCCAACCGCCCGCAGCCGCAGCCCGTCGACGACGAACTGCCCCCCGAGCCGCTGGACAACCCGCGTCGGCTGCTCGTCTGGCCGGCCCCGGACGTCTCCACCCAGCAGGCCCTCAGCGACCGCGGATACCGCCCGGTGATCGTCCACTCCCGTGAGGAGGTCGACGCCCAGATCGCCGCGTTCCCCGCCGCGCTGTTCGTCGACCCGCTGACCGGGCCGATCACGCGGACGGCGCTGCAGTCACTGCGTCAGGCGGCGGTGGCGGCGGAGGTCCCGGTGCTGGTGACCGCCGGCCTGGGGCAGGCGACCAGGGAGGCGGCGTACGGCGCCGACCCGGCCGTGCTGCTCAAGGCGCTCGCCCCGCGTGACAGCGAGCAGCACCCGCCGAGGGTCCTGGTGATCGAGGAGCACGAGGAGATCGCGCTGGCGCTGACCGAGACGCTGGAGCGCCGCGGCATGCAGGTCGCCAGGGCGTCGGGCGACAGTGAAGCGGTGGACCTCGCGACCCGGATGCGGCCGAACCTGGTGGTGATGGACCTGATGCAGGTACGCCGCCGGCGTGCCGGGATCATCGACTGGCTCCGCGCGAACGGCGCGCTGAACCACACGCCCCTGGTCGTCTACACCTCGGCCGGCATGGAGGAGGCGGACCTGCCGCGGCTCGCTTCCGGTGAGACCGTGCTCTTCCTCGCGGAGCGTTCGACGAGCGACGAGGTGCAGTCCAGGATCGTGGACCTGCTGGCGAAGATAGGGACGAACTGACGCCGGCAGTAACCCGGCGCGGACGACGAGGGCGGTACGGGTCTTCCCGTGCCGCCCTCGTCGCGTTGCTGGGGCCCGGTCACGTCGTCCGTGCACGATTCCTCGGCGTCCCCTGCCGCGTGGCCCTCCGGGAGGGCCGCCCGGCTCAGAGCTGCGTGATGTCCAGCTCGCCCTCGGCGTACTGCCTGCGGATCACCTTCTTGTCGAACTTGCCCACGCTCGTCTTGGGCACCGCCGGGACGATCGCCCAGCGCTCGGGCAGCTGCCACTTGGCGACGGACTGGGCGAGGAAGGTCCGCAGCGCCGCGTAGTCGGCGGTGGCGCCCTCCTTGAGGACGACGGTCGCTAGGGGGCGCTCGCCCCACTTGTCGTCGGGGACGGCGACGACCGCGGCCTCGGCCACGTCCGGGTGCGCCATGATCGCGTTCTCCAGGTCGACACTGGAGATCCACTCGCCGCCGGACTTGATGACGTCCTTGGCCCGGTCGGTCAGCGTGAGGTAGCCCTCGTCGCTGATCACGCCGACATCGCCCGTCTTCAGCCAGCCGTCCTCGCTGAACTTGTCCTCGGGGCGCAGGCCGTCCCCGTCCGCACCGCCGTAGTACGCACCGGCGATCCAGGGGCCGCGGACCTCCAGTTCACCCGCGGACTTGCCGTCCCACGGCAGGTGTTCCCCACCGGGTCCGGTCAGACGCGCCTCGACACCGGCCGGGAAGCGGCCCTGGGTGACGCGGTACGGCCACTCCTGCTCCTCCGTCAGTCCGGCGGGCGGATTGGACATGGTGCCGAGCGGCGACGTCTCCGTCATGCCCCAGGCGTGGCAGAGGCGCACACCGAGCTTGTCGTACGCCTCCATCAGGGAGGGCGGACAGGCGGCGCCGCCGATGGTGACGTTGGCCATGGAGGAGAGGTCGCGCGGCTTGGCGGTGACCTCGGCCAGCAGCCCCTGCCAGATGGTGGGGACGGCCGCGGCGTGCGACGGGCGCTCCTGCTCGATCATGTCGGCGAGCGGAGCCGGCTGCAGGAAGCGGTCGGGCATGAGCATGTTGACGCCGGTCATGAACGTCGAGTGCGGCAGTCCCCAGGCGTTCACGTGGAACTGGGGCACGACGACCAGCGTCGTGTCCTTGTCGGTCAGCCCCATCGACTCGGCCATGTTGACCTGCATGGAGTGCAGGTAGATGGAGCGGTGGGAGTAGACGACACCCTTGGGGTCGCCAGTGGTCCCGGACGTGTAACACATGGCGGCTGCCTGGCGTTCGTCCAGCTCGGGCCAGGCGTAGGAGGTGGGACGGCCGCCGATCAGCTCCTCGTACTCGTGCACCCGGGGCGCGACACCGTCGAGCGCGGAGCGGTCACCGGGGCCGGACACCACCACGTGCTCGACGGAGGGCAGGTGGGGGAGCAGCGGTGCGAGCAGCGGCAGCAGTGAACCGTTGACGAGGACGACCTTGTCGTCGGCGTGGTTGACGATCCAGACCAGCTGTTCGGCGGGCAGCCGCAGATTGAGCGTGTGCAGCACGGCGCCCATCGAGGGGATCGCCAGATACGCCTCGACGTGCTCGGCGTTGTTCCACATGAGGGTCGCGACGCGCTGGTCGCCGTCGACGCCCAGCTCGTCGCGCAGGGCGTGCGCCAGTTGCGAAGCACGCCTGCCGATGTCGGCGAAAGTGCGCCGGTGCGGCTCCGGCTCGCCGGTCCAGGTCGTCACCTGCGACTTCCCGTGGATGGTCATCCCGTGGTTCAGGATGCGGGTCACAGTCAGCGGTACGTCCTGCATGGTGCTCAGCACGGCGTCCTCCCGGTGGGCGCTACGCGGCAGTAAGGGTGCGCTGATTCTGCTCACATACCAAGCGGTATGTCACTACTTCCGGGAGTACGAATCGGTGTCGGCCGGCAGGAGCGGGCCGCACGGCGGGCTGCACGAAGGGCACGGACCGCCGGCGCCGGGGCCGGGGAATCCACCACGGGGAGCCGAGGTCACCGGACCGGGCTGAGCTCGGGATCGTCGCGGAGCTTGCCCAGCGCCCGCGACACGGCACTCTTGACCGTACCGACGGAGACGCCCAGCACCTCGGCCGTCTGGGCCTCACTGAGGTCCTCGTAGTACCTCAGGACGACCATCGCCCGCTGGCGGTCCGGGAGCTTGAGCACGGCTCGCCACATCGCGTCGTGCAGCGACTGCTGCTCGGCCGGGTCGGGTGCGGGAGCGGCTTCCTTCTCGGGCAGCTCCTCGCAGGCGAACTCGTCGACCTTGCGCTTGCGCCACTGCGAGGTGCGGGTGTTCACGAGGGCGCGGCGGACGTATCCGTCGAGCGCCCGGTGGTCCTCGATCCGCTCCCAGGCCACGTACGTCTTGGTGAGGGCGGTCTGCAGCAGGTCCTCGGCATCGCTCGGGTTCGCGGTGAGGGAACGAGCGGTGCGCAGCAGTACGGGGCCCCGGGCCCGCACGTACGACGAGAACGACGGATAGCGGCGGTGTCCGGCGGAGGCAGCGGCCGCCCTGGAGGCGCCGGTGCAGACTGGCGTGGTCATAGGTCCACGCTAGGAGCGGGCGCGGAGGAGGGGATCGGCCCCAGGTCCCGAAGCCACGTCCGCCTCAGGTTGTAGGGGCCGGGCGGGCCCCACCTCCTGAAGGTGGAGGGCCGGCCCGCCCCCCTCAGGGTCCTCACCCCGGGGAAGCCCCTCCTCCGGCGGGGTGGGGCCGGCCCGCGCGACAGCGGGCCGGCCGCGGCCGCGCGGGCCGTCGCTCAGTTCACCCAGAGCGGCGTGAAGATCACATAGACGTTGTACGTGGACTGGTCGATGTAGGCGAAGGGTGAATCGTTCACCTGGACCGTGTTGCTGACGTTGGAGGCGCCGGCGCCGACGGCCTGCTGCTGCGACGTGGACGAGTTACCGGAGTTGTCCCCGCCGACACCACCGGATCCGACGGTCGCCACTCCCGCGTTCGACCCGTCGCTCGCGAACGAACCGTTGTCGGCCACCGCGACACCCCCGAACAGGGCTGCGGCGAGAGGCAGAGCGGCAACGGCGGCCATGGCGCGAGCGGTACGGATGCTTGCCATCAAATTTCCTCCAGAGACCGGGAACGCGGCTTGATACGGCTGAATCCGAGGCAGTCGGCCGACCGCCTCGACGTTGGTCGCGACGTCGCGGGAGCAGAACTGCCCACCGTGCCCCCGGCGAACCTCCCGGGCCGCGTGATTCCCCCGCACGTATGAGGAACGCCCGGCAAACCTCCCGCACGAGGGAATCGTTCCGCCCCGAGCGCACCCAGCCCTCTTCCCTTTTTCGAACGCTTGTACGAACATAGATCCATGGCCACCACCGCCCGGCAGACCGCCACCCTGGCCCTGGCCCACGCGCTCTCCGCCGCCGAGCGCGGGCTCCCCGTCTTCCCGCTGTCCGCCACCAAACTCCCCGCCCTTCGCTCACCGCACCGGGACGAGGACCCGCCCGTACGGTGCCGGGGCACCTGCGGGCTGCCCGGCCACGGGGTACACGACGCCACCACCGACCCCGCCGCCGTCCGCGCGCTCTTCGCCGCAGCTCCGAGGGCCTCCGGGTACGGCATCGCCTGCGGGCGGCCGCCGCACCGCCTCATCGGTATCGACCTCGACGTCGACACCGCCCACGGCAACGACTCCGTGGCCGCACTCCAGCAGCTGGCCCTCCAGCACCTGTTCACCATCCCTGCCACGGTCACCGTGCTCACGCCCAGCGGTGGCCGTCACCTCTGGCTGACGGGGCCGTCAGGGGTCTCCGTGCCCAACTCCGCCGGCCGCCTCGCCCCCGGCATCGACGTACGCGGCGCGGGCGGCTACCTGGTGGGCCCCGGCTCGGTCACGACCCACGGCAGATACCGGCTCGCCCCCGGCACGGCCCACCTGGCACCGGCCCCCTGCCCCCGCGCACTCCTGCGCCTGCTCACGCCTCCACCACGCCCCCGCCACCCCACCGGGCACACCTCCCCCGCCAGGCAGGGTCAGGGCCTGGTCCAGTTCGTACGCGCCGCGCACGCGGGCCAGCGCAACACCCGGCTGTTCTGGGCGGCCTGCCGCGCTTACGAGCACGGCTTCGGCGACGACCTCGCGGACGCCCTCACCGAGGCGGCGGTCCGCGCGGGCCTCACCGAACAGGAGGCCCGCGCCGCGATCGCCTCGGCCGCCCGCCTGACCGCCCCGCGACAGAACCCCTGATCACGCACGCCCGCGTCGACCGGGTGGCCGGCAGCGAGGAACACTCGGCCTGAGGCCCGGCTCTTCCGTCACGCACCATTCCCCTGACAGGATCAGCTCGATGAACGATTCCGCCTGGCCCGACGAGCCGACCCCTGAGCAGGTCCGCCGGGGATGGGCAGCAACCGTGTCCGCGCTGCCCGCAGGCACCCGCGTCACTGGTCAGGTCGTCGCATGCCCACCCTTCGGAGTCTTCCTCCGCATCGACGATGTGCCCGACGCGCTCGGGCTGGCGGACATCGGCTCGATGCCGGCCGGCGCGAGCCTTCCAGCACTGGGAGCACGGATCAGCGGCGAGGTCGTCTGGCACACCGACCACAACCACCAGGTGAGAATCAGACTCAGCGAGTGGCTGGATCACAGCTGAGCCGGGCGCCTGCGGGCCAGGCTCTCCGCACCGGTCGAGGCAGTACGGAGCGCCGTACGGCAACCACGGCGGTCGCCCCGCCCGGCAGCGCCCCTCCGGGCCGGAAACCGGCCCGTAGAACCGGCGCCGATCGATCCGGACACAACTCACGGATCAGCAGGCGCCCGCGCCCTTCCCTCTCCGTCCGCCCGGGCGCTGACGACACATCAGGGTGACGGGCGGACAGCGTGATGGGAAACGGCCCCCGACCGTTTCCGGTCAGGGGCCGTCACCTGCGGTGGGTGTGGGATTTGAACCCACGGTGACTCGCGCCACGACGGTTTTCAAGACCTTTCGCCGATCCAGCGCAGCGGCAACTCCGCCGCAGGTCAGAGGAGTTCTGACGTCCTCGACGATCTGCAATAGCTGCAGTCGTGCCCCCTACGTGCCCCTGAGCTGTCCGCACGCCTCGCGCCAAGGCCACAAGTGGTTGGTGTCACCAAGCGTCCCCGAGGAGGCAGTCTCACATCCGAGGGGTATGGGTCGATACTCTCTCCCCCAGAGAAGTAGGTCTTCGGTCGGGGGATGTCAGTGCTGGACTTCGCAGAACTACCCAAAGATGGCGAAGGGTTCGAGCTACTCGTTCGCGACATCGCGATGATGCTCGGTTACAAGACAAAATGGTCAGGGAGAGGACCTGATGGTGGACGCGACCTCTTGCTGGAGGAGCCAGGATCAGCTCACCTCGGCGAGAAGGCTCGTAATTGGCTCGTCTCGTGCAAGCACACTGCTCATGCTCACGCAGGCAAGGGTCGATCGGTCGGACTAGAAGACCTGGGAGCGGACGGTGGAATCGCCGACGCAGTGGCCCAACATCAGGCGCAGGCCTTCCTTCTTGCTTGTTCCACTCAGCCATCCAGCGCAGTTGTCACACGCCTTGAGGCAATTGAACGCAACCGGGGTATACCAACCCACATTTGGGATGGCGTCGACCTGGAAAGGGCTCTCGATTCGGCGAAAGGCTGGAGCGTCGCGCAACGCTTCCTACCGAAGAGCGCCGGCGGCTGGCGCATCATCAGTGCCGATAAGTCGAATGAATTCGTCGGGATCACGCGAGGCTACTACATTAGATTCGCAAACCGGGTCGGAAGCCGTCTTTATACTCACGTGATGGACGAATGCCTAGATCTCATCGAGCTCCTGCCCCTCCCAGTAGGAGCTGAACTCAGACCGCGATGCGTTTTCTACGACGATGTCCACACCCGCATCTACTGGCAGCTCGACTACTTGCACGAGCCGAGGGATGCAGTTTCCCCAACATTCATGCGCAGCCTTCAAGATCAACTAGTTGCGACATTTGACCATTCCGAAAATATGGGGGGCGTCGACATCGCCTTCCGGATCACTCCCCGGCGCGCCGATCGTGGGGGCGATTGGTACGATCCCGATAATTACGAGTATTACAAGGGGATCGATCTATATGATCGATTTTAACAATAACTATGTGCTTTTCCCTGGTCACCTCGAAGCTGGTGACCAGCGCCCGAGACGCAGAAGGCGAGCGGCCCCTGACCAGATGCATGGTCAGGGGCCTTTGAATCCGAGCGTGTGGCGTTACTACCGAGGCGCACAGATTCTCGACGTCGAGCCCGAGATCGGGGAGGTCGGAGAGATCCCCGAAGAGCCCGATACAGCGGAGGACGACGACTAGTAGGGCTTGGTCATGTTGGTACCGGGGCTGGCATGTCGCGGTGACAGGTGGGGCAGGCACCGGTCCAGGTCGCGAGGAGTATCTGCAGCTCGCGGACGACTCGGTAGAGGCTCAGGCCGACGCCGTCTCTTTTGGGGATCGACTCAGTCGCTGGAGGGTGCGGAAGGCGTGGGCGACCGAGACGAGGGTGACGTGGTGGTGCCAGCCTGACCAGGTTCGGCCTTCGAAGTGGGCCAGGCCGAGGGCCTGGTCCATCTCGCGGTAGTCGTTCTCGATGCGCCAGCGGAGTTTCGCGGTGCGCACGAGGACGGGCAACGGGGTGGTCTCGGGCAGGTTGGAGAGCCAGAACTGCACGGGCTCGTCCTGGTCGGCTGGCCATTCGGCCAGCAGCCAGCGGACCGAAAGCTCGGCGGTGGCCGTGGCCTGGCGGATCTCACGTCCGGCGGGCCAGAGTTGCCTGAGTCCCCAGCTCGGCGGCCGCCTTCCTCCGACTCGGCTGAAGGAGCCCAAGGCCGAGCGCGTCGCGCGTGTGCTCGGAGCCAAAGTCCTTTGAGTAGATCGTCCGGGGCGTGCGCCTCCCTTCGCAGCACGATCCGCCCGTCTCCATTGCCATAGACAAGGAGCCGGGGGCCGGGCCGGCCTCGACGAGAATTCCCATGGGAAGTTCTACGGGGCCGTCCTCACGCACCACGACCTCGTGCACTTCTCGGATCATGACGCCAGGACCGCATCCCGCTCCCGTCGTACGCCGGGGCGGCAGCCGCATCCAGCGTGACCATATCCCGTAGCCGCCTGGCACGGGTTCGCAACCCGAAGCGAGCTGCTTCGGCCCGTCCTGCATAGCGCGTCGCAGGACGGCCTGGAGGTCACATCACCCGGGCCGCCGGACCTCCGCCAGAACACCGTCCAGGAGTCCCCTCACATCGCTTCCGCCCAACACCAGCTGTCGATCGAGCAACCGGTTCCCGGTTTCGCAGGAGGTCTCGCTCACCAGGGAGCACCCATGGCAGGCCGAGAGGTTCAGCTGCGAGGCTCCCTGCCGATCGCTTTCGATGCAGACCGGGTCGTTGGAACAGATGTCCGCGTCGTCCAGAGCGGCCACCAGGAGCGGGATCAACTTCTTGGGCTCCCCGAGTCTGACGAGGCCGCCGAGGGTCCCCTGAGCGTCCCCCGCCGCGGTGTAGATCAAGATCCCGGCGGTCTTGTCCGTACGGTCGGAGTTCGCGTAGATCCGCTCCTGCAGCGCGGCGGATGCATAACCGCTTGCGAACGCCAGTCGCCGGATAAGCAGGTGCGCCAGCGTGTGCAGGGCGATGTACCTGGGTTCCGGCATGTCGAGGCGGCTGGCCCAGGGAGAGTCGGCCCTGCGCTCCTTGAGGATGCCGGCGCGTGCCTCCACCTCCGGTTGCGCCTCCCACTCGGCGAGCTTCCGCTCGTCGAACCGCAGGAAGATCCCCTCCCCGAACAGCTCGATCGCCGGGTAGGTGGGCCAACGCCGCTGGTCCGAGCCCAGATCAACGCTGATCATCGCCGCTTCTGCGTCATGACGCCGGAATCCTCGTAGAGCACGGACCTCACGGACCCTGCGCACCTGCCCGATGCCGCTGATCTTGCCGAGCAGACTCTGCGGCCCTGTGACGCCTTCGAGGCTTCGTCCGTCGACGACGAAGTCGCTTCCCGAACCGTCGCGTCCACCGTCCAGCTTCTTCAGGAACGCCGCCCACTCACCATCCTTGAGATCGAGCAGCATCTCGTCCGGTGCGGTCTCCTCCCCCGCCGCCACGGCGAGGACGGTTTCCGGCGTAACTCCGAGATCGTCGGCGATCCACTCCGCCACCTGCTCCGACAGGGGCCCGCCGTTGTCCGTCACCACCTTCTCGAAGAACACGTGCCCGCGGATCTTGTCGGCCGCCTCCGCGGACTGCGGACGTTCCTCGGGTATGTCGAGAGCCGAGATCCTCTCGGCGATGTAGTTGCCCGTGGCACCGCGCTGAACGGCGACCAGCTCGTACGGGCAGGGCTTCTTGACGGAGTCCTCCGGCTCCCAGGGTTGCCGCCCCGCGCAACGGATCCCGTCCCGGTGCAGAGCCCCCTTCGTCACGAGTTCCGCGAGCCTGCGCTCGTTTCCGCATCCATAGCACTTCACCACCAACGCGGCGAGACCTTCGCCACGGGTAGCCAACTTGTGGAACCTGAGCGCCTTGTAATCGCGGCAGAAACGGACCGCTTCGCTCAGGCTCGCCCCGCGCCCACGATGCGCCCACTTGAACCAGTTGACGTCCTGGGCGTGGCTGCCCTTCTCACAGACGGCGATGTAGCGCATCGGTACGAGCGCGCCGCCACACTCACAGGCGTTACTCCACTTACCTTTCTTTTTCCCGGTCAGCTTCGAGAGCTTGTCGCAGCGTTCGCAGAACCGCCAAGCGGGAAAGCGCCAGTAGGGCAACGCGGGAGTGTCCTTGCCGGCGCGACCCGCATGTTCCGGCGGTTGCCTGAGGACGCCGGCACCGAGGCGCGCCATCAGACGCTCACAGCTGATCTCATGGGCGAATCTCTTGTCCCACCAGGACGTGTCCGGCGCCATGAGCGACTCACCCCGGACGTCGACGATCGCTCCCACACCGAACGGCGAGATCGTCTCGGAGAGGCGCAGGTCATGCCTGATCTTCTCCACGGTGCACCTCCTCCTGCGGCTCCTGGACCTCGACCGCCACGTTTGGCTCCACAGACCTCATCGAGTCTCCGACGAGCCACCCTTCTCCGGGCTGACCGAACCTCTTCAACAGAGCTGCTTGATCCTTCTTCGTGCGCTGGTAGTACAGCGGCTCGTCCGCCTCGCGTGCCTGTGCCGCCCGCCGGTCCCAATCCCTCAGAAGGCTGCCCACCGCAGAGCGCGTCTCCTCCGCTTCGAGACCGTCGGCGCGCGTCACGTAACCGAGAAACCCGTCGACGAGTCGGTCGACCGCTTCGCGGATCCTGTCGTCCCCGAGGTCGAGCCGACCCGCGGCGTCGTTCGGGGCGAGCGCGCTGAACGACTGCCTCAACAGCGCCACGAGTGCGCCGGCGAGCGAGCGGTTGCGCGAGGCCAACGACCACGGCGTGACACTCGTGGGCTCTACGCTCCGGTAAAGAGCCTCGTGATAACCGCGGAAGGTCTCGAAGTGCGATCGGTCGCGGGCCCTGCTCGACCGGAACAGCGTGACAACGACGCCTTGCGTGTCTCCACGCCCGACACGGCTGGTGGCCTGGATGTACTCGGCCGTGGTCTTCGGCTGCCCCACCATGAGCATCAGCGCGAGCCTCGGAATGTCGATGCCCACGGAGAGCATGTTCGACGAGAGGACCACGTCCACGGCCTCCGACGACTCGTCGACCCCGATCCGGAGCGCACGGAGGTCGTTCGGCAGCTCCTCCGCTCCGCGGCGACTCGTCAGTTCGAGGACCTTTCCGGCTCTGACGGGACGCAGCGGGAAACCGAACCTTTCGGCACGAGGCTCCAGACGGCCGTTGACGTCGTCGACGACCAGAGTTCCGGTACGCCCGAGCTCGCGGAGGCTGTTGTGATACATGACCAGCGTCCAGTACGCGTCCCGTGGCACGGCGGACGGAGCGCGGGCGGCGAGTGCCTCCGGCATCTCCACCATGGGGGTGACGGCGGCGATGACGGCCGACGGCTGCGAGACCGACTGCGGCATCAAACCGACGTAGAGACGCCCTTCTCCGCTCTCGACGGGGCGGGAGAAGAACGTGCGGTCGTCGTCGAGCCCCGACGGCGGGTACAGGGCGACTTTTCGTCCGTAGAGCCCTCCCACCTGTTCCTCGGACGCGCGGATGGTGGCCGTCGAAGCCACGATCTTGGGGCTGACCCCCGACCGGCTCAGCAGGAGCTGGATCACCGCGTCGAAAACGGCGACGGTGGTCCCGAGCGGCCCCGAGAGCAGGTGCAACTCATCCTGAATGATCAAGGACGGTTGCTTGAAAATGGTCCCGAGACCGAGCAGCCTCCCGGCTTCCGGCTTGAACTGCAGACGTGCGAACTTGTCGACGGTGGCCAGCAGGATCGTGGGCGGTTCCTCGTACAGCACCTCGTCGACGACCGCGAGCGGAAGCCCGTCGGTGAACTCGCACGACTCGTCGACGCAATGGAGTACGACGTCCGGTCCCACCAGACGCATGCCGTAGTCATGCGTCTTGTCGCTCCTGAGCTTCGGCACCATCGGCGTCAAACACCACGGGCAGCTCTCGACCTGGAACTCGTTCGCCTCTTCCGGACGCGCGGCCTTCTGAAGACGCTTGAGCGCGTCACGCGCCTCTCCACGCGTACCGGGGGTGACTTCGTTGCCGACCCACAGACCGATCGAGAAAGGCGCCATCCCCTTCGCCCGGCCGTCCGTGGCCCGCAACCTCTCCATCGCACAGACCAATGCCGCAGCCCGCTGGAATTGCTGAGCAGTCAGGAGCCGCAGGGTGTAGCGGGTGATGACGGCGGTTCCCCCACCGGCCGTACCGTGGTCGAGCCGTCGGCGGAAGACCTCGATCGCGGCGAGACCCAGGTATGCCTCGGTCTTACCACCACCGGTCGGAAACCAGATGAGGTCGACGAGTCCCCGGTCCTCGTGCCTCTCGTCAACGGTGGAAGCCAGCGAGACTAGCAGGAAGCCGAGTTGGAACGGTCGCCACTCCGGTTCCCGCACCTGGCCCTCCGGATCCCCACGGTTGATCGCCCCCTGCCGCATCTGAAGGCGCATGGCGGCCATACCGAGTGAGAATGCCGTTCGGAGATGTTGCTGTTCCGGTGACCGGAGGAGGTCGACACCCTTCTTCATCCTGCCGACCGTGTTCTCCGAACGTTCGGCGATACGGACGGCCACGGCTTTGTCGTCGCCGAACGCTTCCGCCCGTTCCATCTGCCGGGACGTCCAGCCGGCGAACGCCTCGACGAAGGCGTCCAACGATTGAAGTACCGCTCCGGGGTCCTCGTCGATCTGCTGGAGGTGTCTCAGCTCCAAGGCCCCGGCTTCGGCCGTCCCCTCGTCGAAACCCGTGGTCTCGACGGCGGGCACCACGAACGCCGGGACGGGTTCGAGGAAGATCCGTGTGCAAATCCCAGCCGTAAACTCCCAGTCTGCGGCCATTCCGTGCCCGACCGCGTAGACCTTTCGGTTGCGGTACCGCAGACGCAGCTCGGCGGCTTCCGGATCGGCGTCGAACGAACGCGTCGTGTCGTACTCCAGGATCTCTGCACCAGCGGACGGAGTGACGGCCAGACGGACCTGGAACAGCATCCCGGGGATGTCGAGACGGTCGTCGCCCGTGGACTCGGTCAGAACCCGTACATGGACGGTGACCAACGAGTTTCCCCCGAACACGCGCCAGCGCGATCCGACCTCGACCGAAACACCCCCCACGGACAGGCGTTCGATCTTCTTCTCCCGCCGGAGCTCGATGACGCCAGCGGAGAAGGGAGTACGCCGCCATCCGGGTGGCCCGTCCCCGTCGACGATGGCGTACGTGCCGCACGAGAAGTCGACGCCGATGGAATCGCCGTCGGTGACAAAGGAGATCGCGACGGACGAGGGCCTCCAGTCCTCTGCCAGGGGGACCCCGGCGCCGTTCTCCTCCACCTCGCCGTCCGGGACGTCGGCGGAAACGTCTTCGTCCGTGTCTCCACCGCCGTGAGTCCCTCGATTCCCGGCCTCGACCGGGAACAGCATGCCGACGGCGTACTGCCGGTGAGGCAGGTTCGTCGTGACCTCGTCGTCCCCCGCCTCGGGCCCTACGTAGGACTCTCGAAGGTGTTCCAGGGCCTTCCTCTGAGCCACGGTGAGGTTCACTTGCAGACCTGCTTTCGAAGAAGAGCCTGGAGCCGCTTCTTGTCCTCTTTGGACGCGATCACGTGGAGTGTGACCCGCGCCCTCGTGACTGCCACGTAGAAGGCGGCCAGGCCCCGATCGTCGTACTCACGGGGCAGGCCGCAGACGATGACGTGCTCTGCTTCCAGCCCCTTGGCGAACCGCGGGTTCGTCACGAGGAACCCGGCCTCGCTTCTATAAGGCTCGGCGCCCTGGGAGACGTTGATGATCCAGATGTCTTGACGACGAACGCCGCCCGAGACGAGGTCCCGGGCCACGGATTCCGCCGCGTCGACGTCGGCCGTCCCATCGGACCACCGCCATTCCACTCGGTCACCGTGGACGATGCCCGGGTCTCCGACGTCGGCGCCCAGGTATTCCTGCACGACGTGGACGATCGCCCGGGTGTTGCGGACGTTCCGGTCCAGGTCGTACTGGAGCGCCTCCTGCTGGACCAGCTCACAGACATCCGGGTCGAATTCGCCGTCGACGCGCGCCTGGTTGTTCGGATCCAGGAACATCCTCCATCGACCGCCCTCGCGACCTCCGCGGATCACGGAGTCCAGTGCGTCCATACCCTCGGCGTTCATAAGGTCCTGCGCCTCGTCGACGAAGACGACGTCGTACTGCTTGTCACCTGACAAGTCCGCGAACGGAAGAAGATCGATGTCTCTGCCCTCGATCCGCGGGCCGAAGAAGTCGACGAGGGCGGGTGAGTGGAAGGTGATGAGAACCGACTTTCCCTCGCCCGCCTCCTGCTTTGCGCCTTCCACCAGCACCAGGGACTTTCCGGTGCCCGCACCGCCGAAGACGAGCATCCTCGGGTTTCGGGAGAGCGCGGCCAGGACCCTTGCCTGCCCCTCGGTCGCCCGGTTCTGCTCCTCCAGGACGGCGCCCCGCTGTGCATCAATCACGGGCATCCGCGTGAACTCGCCGAAAAGGCGCGCCCGCAGGGTCTCGGGCCGAGCGATCCTGACTCCGAAGGGTGCGGTCCTGGCCTCACCGGCGACCTTCTCGAAGGCTTCCGTCATCGCCGCGATGGTCATCTGGTCCCTGGCCCACCAGTGGCTCCCCTTCCACTCGACCGCAGCCGGAGGCGCGTCGATGTCGGGGGTGAGGGCGACGGCCTCGGTCGCGACCCAACCGACGCCTTCCTCCTGAAGAATGTCGCGCAACGCGTACATCGCCGACTGCGCCTGGTCCATCGGGGACTCGCGCAGCTTCTTCCAGTCACCGTGGCGGTCGATGGAGTACCAGACGCCGTCGTACTTCCTGACGCCCCCGCCCTTGACCTCGACGATGACGACGACACCGTCCCAGAGCACGACGAAGTCGGCTTCCCCCTGCTGCTTGACCGCATGACTCCGCAGCTTCACCGAGTGGAAGGCGACCGCCCCGTGGGGCTCGTCGATCGCCCGCAGCAGTCGCGCCACCCGCCGTTCGGCGTTGCTGGTGGTCGTCGTCTCGACGTCGGCGAGATCCGGTACCAGGATCATGCTCCCTGCTTTCGCCAGAGGTCTTCGTAGGCGCGGTATCCGAGGAAATCGTTGACCGCCCCGAAGTTGTCGGCGACGTCCACGATGAGGCACTCCGGTTTGCCGCCGTTCGCGGGGCCGCGCAGTCCGCGGCCGGCCATCTGGATGTACGCGCTGGGGCTGAACGTCGGCCTCGCGATGTACAGGGCCCGGACACCCGGTGCGTCGAAGCCCTGGATCAACAGATCGCAGTTGGCCAGGACCCGGATCTCCCCCTTCTTGAACTTCTCGATTACGTCACGGCGTGCCTGCCGTCCGGTCTGGCCGCTGACCGCCTCGGCCGCGACCTGCCGGTAACGAAGCGTGGCGGCGAGGACCTGGGCGGACAGGACGTTCGGAGTGAACACGAGGATCGGCCATTCCGGGTCCCGGCGAAGAATGTCCTCCACGAGGATCCGCATGCGGGCCTGGTCCCGCCCGATGCGGTCGAGAACCTTGGGCTCGAGTTTGCGCCACGACTGCACCTGCTCGAGTTCGTCCGGCTTCAGCGCGACGTCCACGCCCTTCAGCACCTCGTGTCGAACCCGCGCGAGGACGCCCCTCTTCGACAGCTCCTCGTAGGCGTTGCCTCCGAAGGCCCTCATGATGTTGTGGCCGAAGCGGGCCGCCAGCTCCTCCGTCGGCTTGGTGACGACGTCGCTCTTCCCCTTGAACGGGGTGGCCGAGACGCCCACCAGAGGCCGCTCCCAGCTACGGCCGTCGACTCCGAGCCATCTGAGGATCTTCGTGTACATCTTCGACCCGCCCGCCCGGTGCGCCTCGTCGATGAACACCGCGGACGCGCGACTGAGCCACTCGTACTCGGGGGTGTCGGCAACCCTGTCGAGCTTGGCGTCGGTGGCCACGACCACGCTGAACTCGGTGTCGGGCTCGTGGACCACGTTGGAGTTCCAGAGCCTGCCGATGGTCAACGGACGCTCGTCGCCGAGCCATCGCCAGACGGTCTCGAACGTCTGCACCGCCTGCTCGCAGAGCTCCTCCGACTGCGCGATCCAGATCACGGTTCCGCTCATGTCGCCGTCGACAAAGAGGCGCAGCACGGTTTCGGTGGCGACGCGAGTTTTTCCGGCTCCCGTCGGTAGTTCCACCATGCCCTTGCGTGCGCGCCCGTCCGCTTCCCGGGACGTCAGAACCTCCTTTAGCTCCCGGCTGATCTCCTTCTGGAAATCGTGCAGAGGGTTGAGCCTCACGGCACCGGGCACGACGAACTCCTCGTCCTGGTGCCGACCGCGGCGTCCGGCATACTGCGTGCCGAATCCCATCTTCCGGAGCCAGGCAACGGTCGACGCTCCCCCCGACCACGCCGTGGGAACGTCCGTGTACCCCTCGACGCTGAATTGATCTTTGAGGAATCTGATCGAGTCGCTGCCGTAGACCGTCAGGAAGAGCTCCGCAACGGACGTGGAGTCGTCCACCAGGGCCTGCCCTTCGAGTGCCTGCCAGAGCCCCTTCGGCAGGCACTCCTTCAGCGTGTCGTCGCCGAAGAAGATCTCCAGGCGCTCCGCATCACCGGTTGCGGCCCGGGCGGCTTGCCGCTGTTTTTCCAGACGTTGGTCTGCACGTGCTCGGAGGATGTCGCTCAGCTCGGCGTTCGACAGACGCAGGTCGAACGCGCCGTTGGCGATCTGCAGAACGCGCTCTTCGTCGAGGTCGGCATGGACCACAAGAGTCAGCCCCTCGAGATGCCACTCGAGCGTCTGGTCCTCGACGCCGTCCTCGGTGGTCACGCGCTTCGTGATTTGGACGGCCTTCGCCACGGTCGCGTTCACGACCTTGTCCTCGACGAAGGTCGAACGCAGCCCGGCGTACACGTCGATGACGCGCTCCTCGCCCTGCCGGCCGTCGACCAGCAGCGAGAAGGAGAAGCTGTCCTCGAACCGACGACATCCGACCTCCTCGACGAGCAGCTCCGCTTCGTCGGGGTCCGCCTTGAGGTACGGCTTCTGCCTCATGCTGAGGAACGCGCGTTCTTCTTCGGTCGTCGCCAAGTACACCGCGTCGGGTCGCCTCGCCTCGATGACGCGTCCAACCCTGGCGGGGATGAGTGCCGGACGCCCGTCCGGGAATGCGGTCCTGCCGGCAGTGAGGACGAACCCCGTCAGGGCCCCGTTCTTGATCGGCTTGAGGACCTCCGATCGGAGCGCTCCGCGCATGACTTCCGCCGGAACCTCGTCCAGCCCCTTCGGTAGTGCCAGGGCGTCTTCGACGTGGCGCGGTCCGCAGAAGAGAGGCAGCAGGGCCTCGTACTCGACGAGCGACGCGGAGACGACGTGACCGGGAGCCCGGTAACCGCGGCTCGACTTCAGCAGGCCAGCCTGGTCCACCGCCCATCGCACGGGGGAAGCGACTCGGTGGGTGAGCCCCGTGTCGACGTCCGTGCAGAGCCAGTGACCCGTCTCGTCGAGCCTGAGTAGCCTCTCCGTCCAGTGTTCGCGGATGCCCTCAGGCGCCTCCGCCTCCTTCAGCATGAGGAGCGCCGAGAACGGGCCCGGGCCGTCGCCCTTGTCGAACTCGACCTCTTCGACGTGGCGCTCCCCGGGCCCCAACCTCCGGTTCAGCTCATCCAGGACGTACTGGCAGTAGTCGTCGAAATGGACCTCCTCTTCGACCGAGTACGAAGCCACAGGTTCTGTGATGACGCCTGCTGCATGGGCGATCTGGGGAACGCACTTCGTCCTGTCCAGCACTCGGTCGGCAATGCCGTCACCGAGGCCGTCGATGTCCAGTACGTACTCGGGTGACGCCCAGCCACCGTCGCGTGTCGGAACCTTGAGGGCACCTGCCTTGTTGCCCGCCACGACCTTCTGCGCCTGCGCTATGGGCACGTCGACGGCCGCGTCCCAGAACTTCGGAAGCTCGTCATCCTCCGACTCCGGCGACAGCTTGGCCATCCTGGCCTCGAACTTCGCGAGCGGGTCCAGGTCCCGGAAGCCCCTGTCACCGAGCTTCTTCTCGACGCCGGGAACGGCTAGAAAATCCGGATCGACGAAGCACGACCCTTCGACCTCGATGCCCTCCACGCGATGGAGGAAGACCTGACCGCGATCCTTGACGGACTTCATGCCGTCGGTCGTGGGTATGACCTTCGCGGAGCCGATGCCGTCGACTCTGGGATTCCGCAGCACGAAGTCGAACGCTCTCGCGGCAGTGGCCGCGTCGGCCCCCTCCGCCCACTCGCGCAGCCACGACAGGACGCCTCTCTTGGGTACTTTCTCCAGCGCCTTCGCCTCATCCCTCGGCCGCGAGTCGACGAAGGCGGAGGAGACACTGCACACGTAAAGCGTCCGCAGACGCGTCATACGCTGATTGTTGGCGTAGCAACGCCAGTGCGGCACATCGCCACTGGTGTGGGGCGACTTGATCCACTCTTCGTGGTCGCGCTCGGACGCCTCGCTGACGCGGAAGTCGAGAGGACGGAGCTCCGGCGGCGTGCGCAGTGCACCTGCAGCATCGGGGATCAGAGCCCTCTCGCATCCGAGCTGCGGGATATGAACGCAGAGGATCTCATCGCCGAACGAGTGGGTCTCGCGACCACGTGCAGGCATGTAGTCCAAGTGCGCTGCAGGATCGTCGAAGGACGAGACCTTCGGCAACATGTCGAGGAACATCCCGGAGAGAGTCACGAGGATCTCCCGGTTGTACGTGTTCGCGAGCAGCGTGGTGCGGTCGTCGTTCACGCTCCAAGGGGCGTTGAAGAGGGCGGACGCCGACGTCCTGTCCTGGAGCGGGAAATACGACCAGAACCCGCCCGTCTTCAGTTGGGCGAACCGTGCCGGCATGGCGACGGTGACCTTCATCCGGTCACGCGACACCGCTTCACCGACCTCGGTCCGAGCCTCGGGGCTGGGTGCGTGCATCCGATTTTCGACGTACCACTCCTCGTGGTCACCGTCGGGACGCTCGATGCGGAACCTACCGTCACCGAGGTCACGCGACACGTGGCTCGTCACGAAGTCGGCGTCGGCGCCGACGACCCGGAGCCGGACCTCGCGCACCGAGTTGACGAAGAGGAGGAACTCGGAGCGGAACTCCTCGATCTCCCTCCGGAGGTTCTCCAACCTCGACGCATGCGGCAGTCTGACGATCGTCACCGCCCACTCCGCCAGCTCGGCCAGGATCGGGTCCTCGGCGAACTCGACGTCGGCATCGATCCGCGTCAGGGTTCTTAGGACCGGCAGCCTCTTGGATGCGGGGGCGATCGCCGCGAGGGCCGCCTTCGCCTTGGGAGAGTTGAACTCGAAGGCGATCGACCGGCTGAACACCTGCGGAGCGTCGGTGACCGCGAGCACCGACTTGAACCCGAGTCCGAACCGCCCGATCTCCTCGCCTCTCTTACCGCTGAGGTGCGCGTGGGAGAGAGTGGTGAGACCGTTGCGCGAGAACGGACGGCCGGCGTTCGCGCAGTACAGGGTCTGACGGTTGAGGTCGAGGACGATCTCGACCCGCCCGGCCCCCTCCTCGTGCTCGACGGCTCCCGACATCGCATCGGCCGCGTTCTGCACCAGCTCCAACAGCGTGCGGTTCGAGTATCCGCCGACTCGGATGGACTCCTCCTGATTGGCATGCTCCGCAATCAGGTTCGAGTTCGCACGATACGAGTTGATCGCCCGGTCGAAGAGCTCGTCGACCTCGCGAACCAGACACTCGTCGGGAATCCAACGGTCACGATTCGTCGCCACGCCTACCCCGCCCCCGCTGCTGACACAGCAACGCACCGCTGCCAACGCCGCACCGGCATGGCTCCTGAAACGTCGATCACCATATGCATCGACGATGTGTCACGCACCACACCGTCACCCTGCCACGGACTGTAGACGCATCCACTGACAGACCGACCAATTATCGCCAGATCGGTCGCCGGGGCAGGAGAGCAAGAACCTACGCCAAATCTCCACATTTCATAAGGCGCAGATACATCACAGGTCGGTGTCAACGAGTCACTCAGCGAGAGCCGAGACGTCACTGGCTCGGTCACACATGATGTCGGGTCCAGTAAGAGACCGCCGCACGGTTGGCAGCGGAAGGCCCTCGCCCGAGCGGGACAAGGAGCGTTTGGGAGCCGAGCCCCTGCCATGCGGCGTGAAACCAAGCGGGACCACCCACCTGACGAGGGAGAACACGATCCATGCCGACTGGGTCAGCGGCTAAACCTCCTTCGGGACGAAGGGGTCCTCAGGCCGTCCGAGGTAGGCGAAGTCGGCGGACAAAGCCAGAAGCCCATGGCATCTGATCTGGTCAGAGCCACGGGCCTCTCTTGCTATGCCGGTCGGCGGGACCCTGGATCAATAGGCGGACTCACGCGGTTCGCCCGTTGCGGAGGTGACCGCGGCTCGTTGCGATGCGGAAGACGTCCCGCAGAGCCCCGGTCAGCTCTGTCACCAGGCACCGCATCTCGTCGAGCGACGTGTCCTGGTTATCGAGAGCTTCTGAGGCCTCTTCCAGCAGTTCGTTTGCCGCTCCGAGTTGGACCGCTTCCATGCCATCGGCAAGGCGGGACATGTAGCTCTCCGGGTCGCCAGTGCTCAGGTAGCAGGGCCTGCCCCCGGGGCCCGACCCACAGGAGGAGTCGAAGTTCGTTCGGTGTTGTCATCCTTGGGTTGGCCTCTCGTTGAGCACGTGGTGGGCGGTGAAGGCGGCGTCGACTCGGTCTCCCGGAAAGGCCAGGAGCGCGGCTTCTACGACGCGGCCGTTGGTGTCGGTGGCGATGCGCGTGATCGCGAGAACGGCCATGTTGTTTCCGATGCGGAGGGCCGACGCTTCGTCTGGGGTGGGAGAGCGGGCGGAGACCGTCTCTCGGATGGTGGCCGGCGACGGGCCGAGGACGGCGAATCGCGTGGCTGCCTCCCGGCACACGGAGTCGTCGTCGAGGGCTCCGGCGGGGGCCAGGTCGCGCGGGATGTAGATACGGGCCAGGCCCTGCGGTGACCCGTGTTCGAGGCTGAGGCAGGTGTACTCCGCGAGAGGGCTGCCCGTTGGCACCTTCAGCAGCGTCGTCAGGTGCACGGAGGCCGGAACCGTGGTGCTGCGAACCGTGATGCGCAGCGTTGGCTCAGCCGCGGTCCAGGGGTCCAGCGTGCCCCAGCCTCCGACGTACATGATCTTGCGACGTGGGCGACGAACAAAGTTGCCCTTGCCGTGGATCTTCTCGACGAGTCCTTCGCCCTGGAGCAGGGCGAGAGCGCGTCGCAGGGTCACCGTGCTGACCCTGTACCTGGCGGCCAGACCGGCTTCGGACGGGAGGCGTTCGCCAGGCTTGATGCTGCCCGTCGTGATCTGGTGGCGTAGGTCGTCAGCGATGTCGTGGTGGCGTCGAGGCACTGAGCCGGTCACCGCCTTCTCCGGAGACGCAGGGCGATGAGCCGGGTGCGGGCGTGTAGGGCCAGTAGTTCGCCCGACTCGAAGACCAGTTGCTTGGCCCCCTGGGGGAGCTGGAAGAGGTCGCTCACCTGGCAGGCTCGGCCGCCGAGTTGGATGATGTCGCCGCGCTGCACGGTTGCCGCGGTGACCTCGACGGGGGAGGCCAGCGCACCGACGAGGGCTCGGTCCCTCACGCCGTCACCTCCACGTGCACCGACGAGTCTGGCATCGAGTGGCACGGGCAGTCACACACCTCATAGATCACCGGTACGTCAGTCGGTGCCAGAGCCGGGGAGGGCTCGATGCAGGAGTGGTGTGTGCCGATCCAGCACGCGATCGAGCGGTACGGGACGGGAGCTGCGCCCGTGGGGTGTGGTTGTCGGCGAGGTGGCATCAGTGGGCCCCCGCGAGGGCCGACCAGGCGTCGGCCGGCAGATGGGGGGCGACGAGCACTGTGCGCGTCCGGACTCGCTCTTCCCACGCCAGCAGGTACGGACGGACAAGCGCGACGTCCTCACCCCTCAGCGGGTAACGGTGGACCGCGCCGGCCGAAGCCCGACCCAGGGCGACGGTCGAAGCGTCAGCGGGCACAGGGAAGGTGAGAGGAGCCAGCGGCCGCGAGGGCGTTAAGGGGCGGCGATGCCGGCCCTTAGGGAAGCACCGCACTCTGGTGCGTGAGATGGCATGGCGGATACGGTTGAGCATGCTGTTCAGCTCCTATCGCTGATAGCCCGGTCCCCCGACGTCGCCTGTCGTGGGGACCGTTTTACGTACGACCGCCCATAAGGTGCGGCCGTGCAAGCTGGTGGCCAGGAGCCCGAATCGATCGGCCACGGCCACCGCATCCAGGACCTCCCGCCATGAATCGGCGGAGAGCGTGTCCGGTACTTCTGCCTCGACCGTCGTGAACTGGGTGTGCTCCTCCACGCGCGGGCGGAGGCCAGCGGCAGACAAGCGGGCGGCGATAGCCGCCGCGGTCTCTCCCGAAGCGGACACAGCGCAGCCTCCGTCACCAGCGATCACTTTCAGTGAAGCTAGTTAACTAGATTAGGGCTAGTGGACTAGATTTTCCATATGTCTGAGCAACCGCCGTATCTCCGCATCGCCGACGAACTCCGGCGGCGCATTGCGGAGCACGTCTGGGGGCCGGGGGAACGCCTCCCCTCCCGCGCCCAGATCGGCCAGGAGTGCGGCGTGGGCGAGAACGTGGTGCGCCGGGCACAGGAGCTGCTGATCTCCCAGGGCGTGCTGGAAGGCCGCGCCGGATCGGGTACATACGTCGCCGAGCCCCGGCAGCGAGTACGGGTCGTCCGGTCAACGGCGCGCGAGCAGCCTGGCGGAGCTCCGTTCCGCCAGGACATGAAGGCGCTCGGCAGACAGGGCGACTGGGAGAGCCGGACCGACGCGAAGGTGCCGGCCCCGGCGGAGATCGCGGCGCGGCTCGGGGTGGCCGAGGGCGAGCTGTGCGTGAAGACGACGTACGAGTTCCTGGCGGACGGCAGGCCGGTGCAGCTTTCGACCAGCTGGGAGCCCTACGACCTCACCGCTGGCACACTCGTCGTCCTCCCCGAGGGAGGGCCGCACGCCGGGGCAGGTGTCGTGAACCGCATGGCCGCGATCGGAGTCACCGTCAGCCACGCGGTGGAGCAGCCCGAACCACGGCACGCGACCGCCGAGGAAGCATCGCTACTCGGCATCCAGAAAGCCGCACTCGTGACGCACATCCGGCGGACGTACTACAGCGACGAGGGCCGCCCCGTGGAGACGGCGGACATCGTGGTGCCCGCAGCGCACTGCGAGATCGTCTACGAGATCCCGATCAGCCGCTGACGAGCTGACCCCGGCCGCTCCAACGCCGTGGCCCAGCCGTGCCCCCCGCGTGCCCCTTCCGTGCCCGAACGAGCGGGAAACCAGGGGGAACAGCGGTGCCCGACGGGATACGGGCATGGCAAAGGCCCCCGACCATACGTAATGGTCAGGGGCCTCTCGCCCGCGGTGGGTGTGGGATTTGAACCCACGGTGACATCGCTGCCACGACGGTTTTCAAGACCGTGCAGCCCAGACAACTAACACCGCGCTGACCTGCACTTACATTCAGGGGGTCTTCCCCGACATAAAGCTTGGCCCGCACATGGCCCACGCCTGGCCATGTGGCCGGCCCTCGCTGCGATCAACGCCACGTGTGGGCCATGCGATCGCCCCCCTCATCGCGCTGGCGGTGGCTTGGTGCATGAAGCGCCTCAGGTGGTCGCGACGAACCTATTCCGCCTCCGTCTCAGAGGTGCCCTTATCCACCAATGGGACTTCCTTGAGCACTTTGGGGCCCGTAGGTGCCGCGAACCAAGAAACCTCGTTAATGTCAAATAGCGGCACATTGAATTTTTTCGCAACGCGCAAGTCGAAGTCACCTACAATTCGTTTCGTGCATTTCATTACTTCTGGGAGCATGGATGGGGGAGACACGTAGCGTTCACCCGCAACTAGTGACACACCAAAGCTCGCCATGCTCCGAATGAAGCGCTCGTCAATTCGGGATCTGCGATGAACGATTAGGTTGCGAATTGCCACGGCTCGCTTAACTGTCTCCCAGTCGTCACGATTCGTATGCACCGGCAAGCCTAGGCGTTTCGCGATGTACTCAGCGATTTCCGATAGCCCCTTGAATGAAAGTCGTGCGACGTGTTGTTCAGCAGCCCAGTGAACAAATTCCTCGATGGAAGAATGCTCAAGAACGTCAGCCATCGTGACCTGCTCTTGCGACTTCAGTAGTTGAGGACATGCGATCATAGCTTCGGTCAGAACATCGGTAATGTAGCAAAGAAAGTTTTCAACCGTTCTGACGATCGCCACTTCTGCGCGAGTCGCTCGCGTCTCATTAATCTGCTCCCGGTAAGCCATCGTCTTAGAAAGATGCCTGCGCAAAGCTTCGGGATCGAAACCGCTTTGGTTGAATTCCCCGCGCGGCGAGAGAAAGAATTTTTCATGATGATTAGCCAGAAGTTCACTCGCACTAAAAAGCAACATATCGGACACATGCTGCTTATGAAACTCGGAGGAAGACTCCGTAACGTAGTCCGGAAAAGTGAGAAGCTCGCTCTCGCCCACAGTTAATCCCCATTGCCAGTTGATGCCGATTGGCATTGATACTAAATGACCGGGGGATCACGTGCGGGGGTTTGTCAACACTACGCTGCGCGTAAGCCCTGGATCGTGCCGGTGAGATCGAAGCGCAGAGCATTCTCGATCTGACTTCCTGACTTTCCGTCATCACGTCTGCCCCAAGCGACCACCCTCTCCTGCTCCCCTCCCGGCGGTTCTCAACCCACACGTCTGCTCGGCTCTACCCGGGTCGACCGGTGGACAGGGTGAGATGGGAGCCCACCATGCTCGCGGCCGGGAGCGGCGCCCCGTCAACATCCACCGTCCGAGACGTGCAATGCCTGGAAGAGAGAGTGCCGCATGGCCGAGGCATCCGTTCTACTCCACCGATACGCTGACGGTCACCAGACAACGACCCGGGAGAGTGCGCTGAGGATGGGACCCAAGACGCAGAGGGTCTACGAGACGATTCGAACCTGGATCGAGTCGGGCCGATACAGCGCCGGCGACAAGCTGCCGTCTGAGCGGGCGCTGAGTGCCGAGCTTGGAATCGGGCGCACGGCGCTGCGTCAGGTATTGGCGCGACTCGTTGGCGAGCACTTCATCAAGGCCCATGACCGCAGCTCCTATCGGGTTCTCGGCGGCGGCACCGCGCCCACGCCGACCGAGGGTGAACCCTGGAAGATCCATGGCTCCCGCGCCGTCTACGAGAATCCCTGGGTCACTTTGGATCTCGTCGACGTGGAGCCGCCCGGGGTGGAGCGCTTCGAGCATCACGTTGTCCGGCTCTTTCGCGTGGCCGTCACGGCCGTGATCGACGAGCAAGACCGCGTACTCATGCTGTGGCGGTACCGCTTCGTACCGCAGCAGTGGGGATGGGAGCTCCCCGGGGGCATCGTGGACGCCGGTGAGGATGCGGCCGCCACAGCTGTCCGCGAGACGGAAGAGGAGACGGGTTGGCGCCCGGGGCCCGTCGAACACGTTGTGAGCTATCAGCCGATGATCGGCATGGTGGACTCCCCTCACGAGATCTTCATCGCTCGGGGTGCTGAGAAGGTGGGCGACCCCACCGACGCGGAAGAAGCGGGGGAAGTCGCCTGGGTGCCCCTTGATGACATTCCGCGGCTGATGTCCGAGGGCAAGCTCATGGGATCCGGCACGCTCGTAGCGCTGCTCCACATCCTGGCGGCCCGCCCTAGAGGCGCCCAGTAAGAAGCTCCACACGTCGGCGATACCGCACGGAACCTGTGCGGTTCGCCAGCATCCTCGCCCGCTGCAGATGCACCCTCGCGTCTTCTAGCTCTCCCCGGGCCAGATGCGCCTGGGTGAGATCACAGTGCAGCCCGGAATTGGCGCGGACGAACGACGCATCCGTGCCAGTCAACGAGGTGTACAACTCCTCCATGGCAGAGGCGTCCCCCAGCTTCACAAGAACGTTGCCGCGCCACCGCGCCAAGTGATCCGTGTTGAGGAAGATGCTCAGCATGTCCGTGTCACGTAGCTCCCCATCATCGGGCAGCAAGGATGTCGCCCGATCGAGGGCCGCCCGTGCCTCTGACTCGTATCCGGCGGTCGCGCACAGCTCAGCCTCTGTGGCGGCAAGCCACGCCCGCAGTCGCGGCGACTGACGCTCTGGGTGCACGCGTTGCGCCTCTCTTGCCAGCTCAATTGCTAGCTTGGGACGGCCGGCCTCAGCGAGGACGTACGCCTGCTCACCCATGGCATGGGCCAGGTAGAGCGGAGAGTCAGCGTCCTGAGCCGCCTTCTTGGCTACCTCATACCTTCGCCAAGCCCTGTCCACGGCACCGCTGTCGAGCGCCTGCCATGCGGCCAGAGTGGACGCCCCCGCGAGGGCGGCGGCGATGGGCTTCCGCACGCCAGGCAGCACCGCGAAAGTAAGCGCGTCTTCCATAGCCGCCAGGTGGCCGGCCATCTGGTCCACCAAGCCCGCGGCGCCCATCTGACGGTCCATTGTGCGAAGCAGCTCGGTCTGAGCCAGGAACGACGGGATCAGGGACTCGCTAAGACTGCCCGCGGCATCGATTCGACTTAGCAGGTCCGCGTAGCCGTCGGCCTGCAACTCCTCGATGTCGGCCACGCCGCGCAGCTCGCTGTCCGTGACCCCCAGGAGCGGCCGGAGGATCGATGCGTACCGGTCCGTCACGGTGCGGCGCCCGTTCTCCCACTCCGACACGTACGTCTTGAGGCTCGCGGCCGAAGCGACGTCTAACAGTCGTTGCTCTGCGAAGCGTCGAATCTCGTAGACCAACCGGTCTTGCGACCACCCGCGCCCGATCCTGGCGATCTTCAGCCCGTTAGTCACGTCGCCTCCGAAAAGCGCAGGTGAAAGCCGGTTAACACCTCTGAGGTTAACCCCAGTTGGCTACCGAGGCACCCACCTTTGGCCGTTCTCTTGAGACACGCACCGACACCGACTCAGCACCAAAGGTTGCATCTGGTGCGCACCAGATGCCATTCTGTTGGTGCGCACCAGATGGGAATTCGGTTCCCAAGTGTGTCGCGCCTACAACTCCACAGCGTGATCCACCGCAGTACGGCGGCCGTGACCGTTCCGGCCGAGGCGAGTGGAGACCAGCCGATCGAGAACCGGCCCCCTTCACACCGGGGCCCACACCCCCTGACCGGGGAACGCCATCGGCTCTAAGAACCGCACGGCACACCTTCGAGACTGCGACGACTTCCGGGATTTCGGATCTCCCCGGAATGAGCAGCGCCGTGCGACATCAGGAGAACCGAAGCACCAGCGCTCACGGTGCCCGACACCGCAGCCCGCCCTACCGGCGGGCTGCGGTGTCGGGCCGCCGCGGTCGCTCGTAGCCCACGAACGACCCCAGACGGCACGAGGCCCCGGTGCGGACACACCGGGGCCTCACTTCGGGCCGTCCCACCACGCGAGGAGAAAACGACCCATGAAAAACATCGTTGCTGGTCGCGAGCCTGTTACCGCGACCGAGTTCATCGAGCTGGCTCTGGGCATCGACCTGGAACTGTTCACCGGTTCGGCCACGGAGTCCGCGATGGAGCGGGCGGCGCGGCTGGACGTCGCCCACGAGGTCCTCGCGGACCTGTGGGAGGACGACCCGGAGACCGCGGCCTACGCCGCGAGCCTGCTGCGGACGCTCCCGCTGATGACGCAGCCGCACGGCCGGCGTCCGCGCCGTACGGGCCGCCGCCAGCCCGCGACGGGTACCCGTACCGGGCTGGCGGCGGCCGCATGAGCGAGCACACCGCGCAGGTCTCCATCCGTGGCGGCCGGTGGTGCCTGTACGTGGCACTGATGGGTGTTCCGGTGTCGCAGTGGCCGGAGCACTCCTTCGGCCGGGCCGTTCAGGTGCCCACGGTGGACGAGCGTTCACGGGCGCTTACCGACCTCGGGTTCGTGTTCACGGACGGGGCCGAGTGGGAGTGGACGGAGTACAGCGAGAGGCCGGACGACGACACGTCGCCGGTGCGCCTGCTGGCTTCGGTTCAGGTGCGTTCACTGGACGGGGGCGCGCCGTGAACAGTGTTCAGATCCGTTCAGCGGAGAAGGCGCTGTCGGTCGGTACGTGGCTGATCGTGGCCGGGGCCATGCTCTTCTCCATCCTCACGGTGACCCCGCTCATGGCGCGACACACCCCGGACGGATGGAAGTGGACCGCGCCGATTCTGCCCCTGGTGGTGGACGCCGCGGTCGTGATCGTGGTCCGCCTCGATGCGGTCCTGGCCCGCCTCGGCGGGCACGGGGGCAGGTGGCCGGTGGTCCTGCGATGGATGACCGGCTGCATGACCCTGGCCCTGAACGTGGCCGACTCCGCTTTGAAGAAAGAGCTGGTCGGGGTAGCCGTGCACGCGGTCGCACCCCTCCTGCTCATCGTCACTGCGGAAACCGGGCTCGCCTACCGTCACGCCATCACCGCCGCCCAAGTCGCGCAGGAAGCCCGACAGAAAGCCGAGCAGGCTGAACGCGAGCAAGCCGCCACCGAACGTCGCGAGGCAGCCGAGCGGCGCGCCCGCGAGGAGCGCGAGCACGCCGCCCAGTTGGTGCGGGAGCAGCGTGAGCACGAAGCGCTCCTCGCCCGTGAACAGACAGCGCGGGAGGAGGCGGCGCGGCGTGAGGAGCGTGAGCGGGCCGAGGCTCGGGAGCGTGCCGAGCGTGAGGTTCGTGAACGCCGTGAACGAGAGCGTGAACAGCAGCAGGCCGAGCGTGAACGCCTCGAACGAGAGGGTGCCCAGCGTCGCGCGGCTGAGCGTCGTGAGCGCGAGGAGCGTGCACGACGGGACGAGGACGAGCGCCAGGAGCGGGCCGAGCGTGAACGCGCCGCGCTCCTCGCGGCCGGCCCCGCCACCGGGAAGCAGCCCGAAGAGCAGGCCCGGGCCACCGCCCGAGCCGCGTTCCAAGCCGAACTGTCGGTACGCGCCGCGGCCGAGCTGACCGGCTGGTCGATCGGCTGGATCTCCAGCCGCTACCAGGAACTCCGAGAAGAGTCGGCAGCCCGGAGGCTTGAAGGCGCGCACCAGTGAGCACGGTGCCGGTCTACCGGTGGCGCCTCGCGCCGCCCGGCTACGCAACCTTCCGTCAGCTCCGGGCCCAGGGGTTGCGGCCGGGCGGGCAGGACGTCGCCGCCGTGCTCGAGCGCCCGCGCAGGCGCCGCGGCCCGCTGGTCGCCTACCTCTACCGCGTCGACCGGGCCAAGCCCGTCCGGCCGATGACCCCGGCCCGGTGGGCGGCACTGGCCAAGGCGAACGCCGCCCAGCAGGTCTGCCCGAACTGCCACCAGGACGCCGGATACCGCATCCCGACTTCGCTCGGCATGTGCGTGACCTGCGCCTACCCCGAAGAACAGTGCGCCGCCTGAAAGTTCGCAGGGCCCGGCCCTCTCCACCACAGATCACGCCGGGCCCCTTACTCCGTGAAGGAGTGCACTCAGCATGACCGACACCACCATCACCCCGGTAGTGGCCCCCGAGGCCGCACCGGACACCCCGCCCCCCACGCCCGAGCCGAAGCCCGCGCCGGCCGATGCCGGGGTGGAGCACACCCCGGGCGGCTGGCCGGTCGTCCCGCTCGCGGTGACCGGCACCAACGCCACCACCTCCCTCCTCGCTGCCGCAGCCCTCGTCGGAGGCCCGGCCGCCCTGGCCGTCGCCGCCACAGGCGCCGTCGTGCTCGGCACGGCAGCAGCGACCCGCAAGCACCGCGACAAGAAGAAGCCCCACAGGACCACCGGCCGCACGTCCCGCTCCACGACCGGTACCGGATCGGCTGGCCGGAGCGTCCGTCACGGCGGGTCAGGTCGGGCGCCGGGTCAGGGCCGTAACGGGAGCGCCGGCACCAGTAAGAGCGCAGGTCGCGGCCGGGGTAAGTCCGGCCGCGGCGCCGCCGGTTCGCTGCTCGGCTCCGGCAAGTCGAGCCACCGGAAGAGCAGGCCGACCAGCCTGCGTGAGACGTCGGCCAAGCACGCTTCCGCCGGGGCTGCCCCGGGGAAGTCGGGGGGCCGTGTGGGGCAGGTCAGGGCGCTGCGCGAGTCGGCCCGCACGTCGCCCTCGTCCCGGTCGGGCCGCCGGTCCGAGACCACCGGGGCGCGTCGCTCTCTGGCGGATGCCCGCCGGGGTGCCAGGACGGCGGCCCGGTCGGCGTCCATGGACCGCAAGGGGCCGGTCGGCCGGTCGGTGAGCAGGGCCGCGGGTCGGGTCGGTGCGGCCAGGGGCAGGGCGATCGAGCGCAACCGCCAGGCCCGCGACCAGCGGGCCGCCGGGCAGGTCGCCGCACGGCGCGACGGCGTGCGTAAGGCCCCGGCCAGGAAGAAGGCGCGCAAGGCGCTGTGGCGGTCCGCCGCCCGGTTCCAGGGACGGCGCCTGTTCGCCGCCCTGCTCGCCGGAGCCCTCGGGCTCATCGGGATGGTCTCCACCCCGTTGGGCCGGAAGCTCGGTTGGGCCTGGCTCCAGTACCCCGGGCGCCGCCTCTACGCCCGCCTCACCCGTACCGCCGAGGAACAGCGCGAGGAGCGGGACGACGCGATAGTCGCCGCCCTGCAGGACGACGAAGCCACCGCCGACCAGGAGGCCGCAGAGAACAACGGGCAGATCAGCGACACGGTCGAGCGGCCCGAGGGTCCGACGCCGGCAGCACCCACCACCACCCCGGATGAGGGAGAGAACGTGTCTGGTTTCCGGTTCGAGGAGTACGCGGCCGAGATGGAATCCGCCGCTGGTCAGTACGACCCCGAGAACGCCATGGAGATCCTGGCCATGGTCGAAGGGCTCCCGGCCGCGCTCACGAGCGTGGCGAACGTGATGCGAGTCCTGGCCGAGCGCGCCGACAGCGAGTTCCCGCTGGAGAAGGACGTCGCGGACGGCTTCAACGACATCTTCGGCGCCGTCATGAGCGCGGTCGCGGTCGCCGAGGACATGGGCCCGCTGTTCCGCCAGTCCCACGAACAGGACATCGCCCGCCACGAGGACCCGCGCAACGGGTCCGAGGCCGAGAAGGGATGGAACGTCTGAGATGACCACCACCACACAGGCCAACAACGGGCCGGTGTGGGACTGGGCTGCCGGTCACGGACCCGTGACCGGCGCCTTGTCCGCCACCACCGGATGCCTCGCTGTCGCCACCACCGGAGCAGCCACCGGCATGCCCGCAGGCTGGGTCCTGACCGTGGGTGCGGCCGGGGCGATCGGCCACACCATCAGCAGCCTGCGCGAACGCCTCTCCGCCCGCACCATCGCCATGCGCTCAGCCTCCTGGCTCATCGGCGCCGGATGGACGACGTGGGCCATGACCACCGGACCGCTCACCTGGGCGGCCCTCGGATCTCTCGCCACGATCGGTGTCGGTATCGGCGCTGCAGCGCGCTCGACTCTCCTGTTCGAGGAGGCGCGGGAGCTGGAGGCCATCGCCGCCGATGAACGCCAGGTGTCCCGCGAGCTTAGTGCGGAGCGTCGGGCGATCGCTGCGGAGTGGGTGGACCGGGTGCAGCGGGTCTGCAACCTCACGCTGCGGATCCTCGCGGTGGAGATCTGGCCCACCGGCACCGGGTTCACGATCGACGCTGAACTCCCCGCCGGCGGGACGACGTACGACCGGATCGCGCAGCACTCGGCCGCGCTGTCGGCCGATGCACGCCTGCCTCACGGGTGCACCGCGGTCGCCTCGCAAGGGGTGCACCAGGGGCGGGTGCTCATCGACGTGACCACGGTCAACGTCCTGTCCGAAGAACGCACGTACCCCTCGGACTACAGCGCGCTGTCGATCTACACCGGGATCCCGTGGGGCTACCGCACCAACGCCGAAGAGATCTGCGTGTTCCTGCGCGAGCAGTGCGCCCTGGTCGTCGGCCCCACCGGATCCGGGAAGACGAACATGGTCCACGTCATCCTGGCCGGGTTCGCCCGCACCACCGACGTCCTCACCTGGGTCATTGACCTGAACGCCGGATCCGCCGGCCTCCCCTGGGCCCGCCCCGCGTTCGACCCCAACGGGGCACCGGTCGACGGGGTGCGGCCGGGCGTTGACTGGCTGGCCTCGACCCACGAAGAGGCCGCGCGGATGCTCGATGCCGCCCTGGCGATCGGCATGCGCCGCAAGGTCGCCTACCAGGACCTCATGGCCGAGCGGAACACCGACCAGCTCCCCATCAGCGCCAAGATTCCCCAGATCATGCTGGTCGTCGACGAGGGTGCGGAGATCCTGACCAGCACCGACCGGTCCATGAAGGATCTCGCGAAGAAGATCCTCGAAGTGATCCGCATGCTCCGAGCCATGGGCGTACGCACCGTCCTCACCGCGCTCGGTGCCACCGGGTCCGTGCTGGGGAACCTGATGATCCGCCGCGAGGCCAAGGCTCGGGTCTGCCTCACCGGCGGGGAAGTCGAAGGAATGGACCTGAGCAAGGTCTTCCCCGGGGCCCGGGGGCTCCGCGTGGACCAGGCTCCGTACAAGGGGGCCGGGTTCATGGGGACGCCGGAGTCCGCGGCGGCGCTGTTCAAGAACTGGCGGATCCTGCCCAACCAGATCCGCGACATCGTCCACGCCACCACCGACATGCACCCCACCCTGGACGACGTCTCGGCCAAGGCCGGGGGCGACGCCTACGCGAACCGATGGGCACCGGACCGCACCGCATGGATGCGAGACACCGCGCATGCCCCGACTGCCGGCACCGGAGCGGCCGAGCAGCCTACGGCCGGTAGAGGGCTGAACCTGTCCGCGCTCCGCAGCGACAAGGCGGCGCCGGTGACGGATGAGGACGCGGCTGTGCGCGCGTTCATGGAGCAGATCGACGCCCAGTTCGCCACCGCCCCCGAGCCCGGGACCGAGCCGGAGCCCTCGGCCGCGGCACCCGGGCTGAACCTGTCCGCACTCCGCGACAGCGACGACGACGGCGGCCCGACGTGGGTGGCCGACGCGGTCGCCGCGATCAAGGCAGCGGGCCCGGCCGGCATGAAGCCGTCCGCTGTCGCCGATCTCGTCCGCCGCAGCCGCCAGGCCGTGCGGGCGGCGCTGAAAGCGGCGGCCGAGCGGGGCGAACTGGTCTACCGGGACAACGGCCCGCACTCGGTCTACGTCCACCCCGATCACGCCTGAACGGCTCACAGAGCGCTACTGGCTACTGGTTACTGGTTACTTGCCACTAGCCAGTAGAAGCCCCTCCTACTGGCAACCAGAGGCTTCAACAGGGCCTTTTCTGCTTGCCAGTAACCAGTAGCCACTAACCACTACGACCACGCACCGTCACAACACGTCGGGCGGCATCCACCACCACGGGTGCCGCCCGGTCGCGTTGAAGGGAGCCCTTTGTGTACCCGGAGACCGCGTACGAGATCACCACCCTCACCCCCCAGCAGCCCACCGCACACCCCGCGATGCTGCCCCACGAGATCCCGCCCGGAGTCCAGATGGTCACCCTCCCCGGCGGCATCCGAACCCTCGCCTACACCCCACAGCAGGCCCCGCCCGCCCCGCCGGTACCGGTCGCGCAGCCGATCCCGACATGGGCCAAGACCACCGCCCTACTCACACCGACGATCGGCGGGGGCGTCGCCGCCGCCGGTGTCGGACTCTCCTACGCAGCCCCGGGACTGATCGCCATGAGTGAAGCCCTCTGGGCCGCCGTCGCCCTCATCGCCGCCGCAGCCATCGGCGTCCCGGTCCTGCTTCGGCTCGGCCGTAGCGCGGCCGGCACGGGGCGGGGCACGACGCACATCACGCAGAACATCAGCGCGACCGGGATGTTCGGCAAGGCCAACGGCACCATCAACCACCACTAACCCGGGGGTCGGTCGTGCCGCTCCTGGACTGGCGGGACGCCCGCCACTTCGACGCCTCCCGGAACCTGCCGTGCGTGCTCTGCGGCAAACCCACCCCCATGCGCTCCCACGACCGCGAACCGGTCCACAAGGTGTGCGCCGAGGACTGGTGCGACCACAACCCGACGTCCAACCGCTTCCACAACTGACCGAGGAACCGATCCATGCTCCGACTTCGCCTCCAGCGCGCCACCTGGCCACGCAACGCGCTGATTCTCACCGACACCCCCAACCCCGACTGCCGCACCTGCGGGGGATACGGCGGCATCGAGCACGAGTACGGCCACCCCGAGACCGGCGAGTACGACGGCAGCGACTGGGAGCCCTGCCACTGCTGGGACGAGACGCGCCGCTGGACCCTGCTCCCTCTCCCCGATCGGCCCAAGTGGCTGCGCCGACACCGCACCCCCACGGACCCGTGGGCCAGCAACGAACCGCCCTTCTAGGTACGCCGAGGGCGGCCCCCTCTCACGCCAATGAAGTCGGGGCCGCCCTCGTCTGCCAGCACCTGTCACAGAACTGGAGACATCCAGCATGACCCACCCCGTCCCGATCCGGCGAGCCCCGGACCACCGGCTCCGCTTACTGGATCTCTTCTGCTGCGCCGGCGGCGCGGCCATGGGCTACCACCGGGCCGGGTTCGAGGTGACCGGCGTGGACATCGCCGACCGCCCGAACTACCCCTTTACCTTCCACCGTGCAGACGCCCTCGAATACCTCGCGGCCCTCATCGCGTCCGGCGAGATCGAGCAGTACGCGGCCGTGCACACCTCCCCGCCCTGCCAGGCCGGATGCGCACTCACTGTGGGCACCAACGCCTCACGCGGCTGGGGCCGTACCCACGTCCAGCTCATCCCCGAACTCCGCACCCTGCTCGACGCGTCCGGCCTGCCGTACGTCATCGAGCAGCCCACCGGGAAAGCCCCGGTCCGGCGGGACGTGTGGCTGTGCGGGGAGATGTTCGGTCTCGGTGTCCTGCGCCACCGCAACTTCGAGCTGGGCGGCTGGCGCATGCCGCAGCCGGCACACCCGAAGCATCGCGGCTACGTGCGCGGCCACCGGCACGGCGTCTACCGCGACGGACCCTACGTCGCCCCGTACGGCGCCGGCGGCGGCAAGGCCACCGTCCCGGAGATGCAGCAGGCCATGGGCATCACCTGGACCGACGTCCGCGAGGAACTCACCGAAGCCATCCCGCCCGCCTACACCGAGCTAATCGGACGCACGTTCCTCAGCCGTACCCGGACCGGAGAGGTCGCAGCATGAGCACCCACCTCCTGACCGCCGCCCTCGACGCGGCCGAACGTGGCTGGCACGTCTTCCCGCTCCGGCCGGCCGACAAGCGGCCCGCGCTCCACGGTGAAGCCGTCTGCCCCCTGATCGGGGACTGCGCGGGCGGTCACCGCAAGTGGGAGGACCGGGCCACCATCGACCCGGACCGCATCCGCCGAGCGTGGGCCGACCGCCCGTTCAACATCGGCATCGCCACCGGCCCGTCCGGGCTGGTCGTCGTCGATCTCGACATGCCCAAGCAGAAGAGCAGCACGGGCACGCCTTGCGGCGTGACGACCTTTGGGGCGCTCTGCGAGCGCGCCGGACAGGCCGTCCCGACCACCTACCGGACCCGGACCGCGAGCGGGGGATACCACCTCTACTTCACCGCCCCGCCCGGCGTGCGGCTGGCGAACAGTGCGGGCAGGCTCGGCAAGCTCATCGACACCCGCGCCCACGGCGGATACGTCGTCGCCGCCGGAAGCTTCACCGCTACCGGCCCCTACACCGTCACCGACCCCACCCCACCCGCCCCTCTCCCGGACTGGCTGTACGCCCTCCTGGCACCCCGTCAGTCCTCACGGACCCTGGTGGCTGTGCCGTCGTCGTCGAAGTCGTCCCGGTACGCCGCAGCCGCGCTCAGGGCGGAATCCGCAACCGTGCGGGCCGCACCCCAAGGGGAGCGCGACTGGACGTTGTTGTCGGCGGCGCGAGCCCTGGGGCGGTTCATCGCGTGGGGCGACCTTCCCCGATCGGTGGTCGAGGAGGCTCTTCAGGAGGCGGGGGAGTCGGCCGGCCTGTCATCTCGCCAGTGCCGCTCGACCGTGCGCAGCGGTCTGAACTGGTCCATCGCACGCAACCCGCAGCGGAGGACGGCATGAACACCCCGCCCCGCCCCGCCCTGAAGAGCCTCCCTCCAACCACCACCGGCCCCCGCATCGCCGAACCGGCCCCGGGTGGATCCGGCAGTGGTGCGGCAAAGGTCGTCGCCGAAGGCGTCCGCGCTGCTGTTCTCCCTGACCCGCGCACGGTCACCGGCATCCGGCCCGGTCTGAGCGTGCGCGGGCTGGAGCGTCGCGGGTTCCCCGTAGCGGACTGGCTGTGCACCTGTGGCCACTACGAACGGGCCCGGGGCCGGAAGGCCGTCGCCGAACTCACCACCCGCGCATGCGTCCAGCAGTGCCCGCACACCGTCCCCACCGAATCCAGGAGGAGCGCCGCATGACTGCCCCCGCACAGACCACGGAACCCATCGACGGGGCCGCGCTGCTCAACGAGGTGGAGGCGTTCCACCGCCGGTTCAACGTCTTCCCCCGCGAGGCTGCCTACGTGGCCGTCGCACTCTGGGACGCCCACGCCCACCTTCTGGACGCGTTCGACTCCACCCCGCGGCTCGCGTTCCTCTCCCCGGAACCGGGGTCGGGGAAGTCCCGGGGACTGGAGATCGTGGAGACCTTGACCCCGAATCCCATGGTCGCGGTCAATGCGAGCGCTGCCGCGCTGTTCCGGGCCGTCTCCAGCTCGGAAGGGAGGCCCACGATCCTCTTCGACGAGATCGATACCGTCTTCGGCCCCAAGGCAGGAGACAACGAGGAACTCCGCGGCTTTCTCAACGCCGGACACCGGCGCTCCGGGGTCACCTACCGGTGCATCGGCGACGGCGGCAACCAGAGCGTGCAGGCGTTCCCCTCCTACACCGCCGTCGCGGTCGCCGGGCTCGGCTCCCTCCCGGACACGATCCTCACGCGATCCGTCATCATCCGCATGCGGCGCCGGGCCAGGAACGAGAAGGTCGAAGCGTTCCGGCAGCGGATCCACGAGAAGGAAGGCAATGCGCTGCGCGACCGCCTCGCCATCTGGGCCGATCAGGTGTGCGAGCAGATCACCGGAGCGTGGCCCGACATGCCCGAAGGAGTCACCGACCGGCCCGCCGACGTGTGGGAACCCCTCCTCGCCGTCGCCGACGCCGCCGGTGGAGACTGGCCCGCACGCGCCCGCACAGCGTGCGTGGAACTGGTAGCCGCCGCCCAGGTCGACGACAAAGGCTCACTCGGCATCCGGCTCCTGACCGACCTGCGCGACCACGTCATGGTCGGCGTCGACAGGCTCCCCACCATCGCCGTCATCGACCGCCTGAACGCGCTCGATGACGCCCCTTGGGCCGACATGGGCGGTCGCCCGCTGGACTCACGCCGCCTCTCGAAGATGCTCCGCGAGTACATGAACGGCGACAACGAACCGATCGTGACCCGCAACATCCGCACCGCCGGCGGCATCCTCAAGGGCTACTTCGCCGCCGACCTTGCCGACGCATGGGCCCGCTACTGCCCGCCCGCCCCCCAGCAAGCGCTACATCCGCTACAGCCGCTACACCCCAGCTCAGAAGGGGTGCCCGCGTAGCGGCAACCAACAGATGTAGCGGCTACGCCCTCGACCCCGTTCAGGCGCGTAGCCGCTACATCACGCACGTCCGCTACAAAAAACAACACGCTGACCTGCGATGTAGCGGATGTAGCGGATGTAGCGGACTTCCAAGAGGGGGCCGAGGAGCCCCAAGCCACTTCCCCAAGGAGTGCACCGCCATGGCACGCCCACAGATGCTCAAGCTGCCCGAAGTCCTCGCCGAACTCAACATGAGCCGTGCCGCCTTCTATCGCCTGCGCGCCCGGGGCCTCGCCCCCAAGCTCATCAAGCTTCCCAACCACCAGGTACGCGTACGCCGCGCCGACCTTGACGCCTGGCTCGCCAGGTACGAGGAAGCCGCCTGAGTCCGCACCGACCAGACCCGAGAGGGCCCGCTGCGGCGGGCCCTCTCTTCATGGAGAGACATGCTCACCTTCGAAGTCGTCATCTGGTCCATCCGGCAACGCAAAGGCCGGCCGAAGCCCTGGGAGGTCCGTTGGCGTGTGGGAGTCGAGGGCCATTCAAAGAGCTTCGCCCTTAAACCACAGGCAGACGGTCGCCGCTCCCAACTCATGGCCGCCCTTCGGGCAGGGCAGCAGTTCGACGAGGAAACCGGGCTCCCGGAGAAGGAGCTTGCCGCCCTCGCGATGCCGACGTGGTACGAACACGCCAAGGCGTATGCCCTGATGAAGTGGCCGGGAGCGGCAGCGAAACACCGAGCGAGCATCGCGGAATCCCTTGCGGTTGTGACGCCGGTCTTCACTGCCGGCACTGGCACACGCCCTGATACCCGAGTACTCCGTGCCGCCCTCTATCAGTGGGCGTTCCGGGCCGTAGACGGACCGAAGGGTCAGCTCGTCTCGCGAGCCGACGCCCAAGAGCCTCCCGACGACGTCCGGAAGGCGTTGGAGTGGGTGGGTCAGCATTCGATGCGGGTGAACGAAGCAGCGAAGCCCGAGCACGTGCGCGCGGCGCTGACGGCCCTCTCCAGGCTTCTGAACGGGAAGCCCGCGGCGGAGAACACTACGAACCGGAAGCGCATGGTGCTGAGCAACGCCTTCCGGTACGCGGTGGAGGAGCGAGGGCTCCTCACTCGTCACCCGTTCCTGTCAGTGGACTGGGCGGCTCCTAAGACCTCAGACGAAGTCGACTTCCGTTGGGTGCCCGGTCCTCGGCTCGCTCGGGCGCTGCTCGCCTCCGTGGCGGAGCAGAGTGACCGTGGCGAACATCTGAAGGCGTTCTACGGGGCCGTCTACTACGTGGCGACGCGCCCCGGTGAGGCCGTGGCGCTGCGGGAGTCGGATTTCGTCCTGCCCCCGGAGACCGAGCCGGAGGCATGGGGGGAAGTGCTGGTGTCGGAGAGTCATCCCGAGGTTGGGGGCGGCTGGACCGACAGCGGGAAGTCTCACGACGAACGCGGCCTGAAGCACCGGGCGCGGAAGGCCGTACGTGCCGTCCCAGTCCCGCCGGTCTACGTCCGCATGATCCGCTCCCATATCGAGCGCTTCGGTGTCGCGCCGGACGGCCGGTTGTTCCGGGCGGCACGTGGCGGTCGCCTCACGTCGAACGAGTACTCCGAGGTCTGGAGCGAGGCCCGCAAGACTGTGCTCAGCGACCAGGAGCTGCGCAGCCCGCTCGCGGACGTCCCCTACGCACTGCGGCACGCCGCGATCTCGCTGTGGATCAAGTCCGGCATGGATCCGGTGGAGGCCGCCTCCCGCGCCGGCCACAGCCTCGCGGTGCTCTACCGGTTCTACGCCAAGCTCCTCAAGGGCGGATCGGCAGCGGCTAACCGGCTCGTTGAGCTGGGGCTTCGCGCCGAGGAGTAGGACCGATCCTGGCCCGCGCATGGCCCACACGCCCCGGTCGGCATCGGGAATCAGGGGTATGGGGTGAGACAAGGTGAACACAGAGGGCGGGCCCCCGTACCGGAGACCCGCCCTCTGACCTGCTACTTCTCTGACCTGCTGCGGTGGGTGTGGGATTTGAACCCACGGTGACTCGCGCCACGACGGTTTTCAAGACCGTTCCCTTAGGCCGCTCGGGCAACCCACCCCGCGTCGGCGCCGGGCCCGGTGGCCGGGCCGGCTCGATGCGTGGGACAGCCTAGCCGGTCAGCTGTCGCCCTTGCGCTCGCCCAGGGTGAGTTCGGCCGTGGAGGTCTTTCCGTCACGGGTGTAGGTGAGCGTGACCTTGTCGCCCGGCTTGTGGGTCCAGATCTCACCGATCAGCGTCGGGCCGCTCTCGACCGTCGTGCCGTTGAACTTGGTGATCACGTCGCCGGCCTTCAGACCTGCCTTGGCCGCGGGCCCGTCCGGAGTCACGGCCGGGGTGCCGCCCGCGCCCTCTTCCGAGATGACGGCGCCGCCGGTCTTCTCCTCCATCGTCACCGTCGCGCCGATCACGGGGTAGACGGGCTGGCCCGTCTTGATCAGCTGCTCGGCGACGTTCCGGGCCTGGTTGACCGGGATCGCGAAGCCGAGACCGATGGAGCCGGCCTGGGACTGGCCGACGCCGCCACCGCTGGTGGACTGGATGGCCGAGTTGATGCCGATGACCGCGCCACCCGCGTCCAGCAGCGGCCCGCCCGAGTTGCCCGGGTTGATCGAGGCGTCGGTCTGCAGGGCGCTCATGTAGGAGTTCTTGTTGCTGGACCCGTCACCGGAGGCGACCGGGCGGTCCTTCGCACTGATGATGCCGGTGGTGACCGTGTTGGAGAGACCGAACGGCGCACCGATGGCGATGGTGGAATCGCCCACCGCGACCTTGTCGGAGTCTCCCAGCGCCAGCGGGGCCAGCCCGTCCGGCGCGTTCTTCAGCTTCAGCACGGCCACGTCGTAGCCCTGGGCCCGGCCGACGACCTCGGCGTCGTACTTCTTGCCGTTGGAGAACGTCGCGGTCAGCTGGCCGCTGTCCGCCGCGGAGGCCACCACATGGTTGTTCGTGAGGATGTGGCCCTCCTTGTCGTACACGAAGCCGGTGCCCGTGCCGCCCTCGCCGTCGCCGGCGCCGGACTGCGCGTCGATGGTGACCACACTGGGCAGCGCGCTCGCCGCGACGCCCGCGACCGTGCCCGCCTCGCGCTTGAAGTCCTTCGGGCTGTTGGAGGCGGCGACCGTGGTCGATCCGGACGAGGAGCCCGAGTCGTTGCTGTCGGCGGCCCAGTAGCCGAGGGCCCCGCCGACGCCGCCGGCGACCAGAGCGGCCGCCGCCACAGCGGCGACCAGACCGCGCGCGCGGCGCCTGCGCGGGGGCTCGGGCTCCGAGGGCGCCGGGGCTCCCCAGGCGGGAGGGCTGCCGCCGTCGGCGTACGAGGGGATGACGGGAGGGGGCGGCGGCCAGGCGGCCGAGCCGGCCGGAGGCTGCTGCGGCGAAGGCGGCGCGTACGGATACTGCTCGTGCCCGGCGGGTGACGGCTCCGCGCCCTGCTGGGGCGTCGCGGCCGGACCATGGGCCGTCGGCGCGTCCGCGGGAGCGGCAGGCGGGACCTCCGGCACGGAGTGACCTCCCTGCGGGGTGCTCTCAGGAGCGGCAGCCGGCACGGGAGGTACGGACGGAACAGACGGTACGGACGGACCCGCGGTGCCCTCGTTCTCGGTGCTCACAGCTCTTTACTCCTCGGTTCCACTCGGCATTCGGCAAGAGATCCGCTGTGCACGTGTCTGCAGTCAGCTTTTCCCACAGCACGTCAGGCCACTGTAAGCAGGACCTGTGCATCCGCACGCCAATCTTTACATCAGGCAAAAAGGTCCTACGCAACCAGATGTCGGCGCCCGGCACGTCTCGGTGACACGATGTCGCGGTGACCCACGCACGCCTACCCTCTCAACAGCCTGCCATCCAGGTCATCGCCCACCGCGGGGCCTCCGACGACGCTCCCGAGCACACCCTGGCCGCGTACCGGAAGGCCATCGAGGACGGGGCGGACGCCCTGGAGTGCGATGTGCGTCTCACGGCGGACGGGCAGCTCGTCTGTGTGCACGACCGCAGGGTGAATCGCACGTCGAACGGCCGGGGTGCCGTCTCCGCCCTCGAGCTCGCCGATCTCGCCGCGCTCGACTTCGGTTCCTGGAAGGACCACGAGGAGTCCCCCGACTGGGACCCGGTGCCGGGTGAGCTCACGTCCGTACTCACCCTGGAACGGCTCCTGGAACTCGCCCACGAGGTCCGCGCGGCCGGCCGGCCTCTGCAACTGGCCATCGAGACCAAACACCCCACACGCTGGGCCGGCCAGGTCGAGGAGCGGCTGCTCCACCTGCTCAAGCGGTTCGGCCTGGCCACTCCGCAAGCGGACGGCCCCTCCCCCGTCCGCGTCATGAGCTTCTCCGCGAGGTCCCTGTACCGCATCCGAGCCGCCGCCCCCACCCTGCCCACCGTCTTCCTGATGCAGTTCGTCTCACCGCGGCTGCGCGACGGGCGGCTCCCCGCCGGCGCAAGGATCGCCGGCCCGGGGATGCGGATCGTACGCAACAACCCCGGGTACATCGAGCGGCTGCACCAGGCGGGTCACCGGGTGCACGTCTGGACGGTGAACGAGCCGGAGGACGTCGAGCTCTGCGTGAGCCTCGGGGTGGAGGCGATCATCACGAACCGCCCGAAACAGGTTCTGTCGCAGCTTGGCCGCTCTTCACATTAGTTACAGGGGGTGCTCCGGCGCATTCGCTCCGCAATCGAGCGTTACGAGTGCATCACTGACAGGGCTTTGGCCGGTTTCCGGCGCAGTCCAGGAGGGCATCCAACCCGTGGCGTGGGGCAAAGGAGGTCTCGGGGGTGGCGTTTGTGGTGGCACAAGAAGTGCCGACGTCGTCGAGCATGGCTGTACCCCATGGCCCTGCGGGCGTGGGACAGGCGCGGCACCGTATGCGCGAGCAGCTGCGCAGCAACGGGGTCTCGGACACCGTGGTCGACGACGCTGTACTGATCCTTTCCGAACTCCTCAGCAATGCCTGCCGGCACGGCAGACCGCTGGGGCAGCACTCGGAGGTGGGGGACGGCGACATCCGCGCCGCATGGCGCGTGGACAGGAGAGGTGACCTGACCGTCGAGGTCACGGACGGCGGCGGGCCCACGAGGCCGGTGCCGGCCACACCGTCGGTCACCGCGCGTGGCGGGCGCGGACTCAACATCATCAGCACCCTCGCCCAGGAGTGGGGGGTACGGGACGACACCGTCGGTGAGGTCACCGTCTGGGCCCTGGTCTCCGCGGGCCACGGAAACGGCGGCTTCCCGACCGCGGTCCCGGGCCCCACGAGGTCCGCACGCCGCGAGCGGTCCGGGCTGAGCGGCCTGGACGGACTGAACGGCCTGAACGGCCTGGACGGACTGAACGGAATCAGTGGGTTCGGCTCCCTCGACGGGCTGGACCTCGCCGACGCTCTCGACGCCTTCGACGACGCGGACTGAGAGCGGTTCGGCGCGCGGCACGGCGGAATGGGCCGGGGGAGTGCCACGGCAGGTGTCCCCCGGCGATGACAGGGACGGCTAGGCTCGCGCCCGAGACCGCACTGTCGCAATCGGGAGATCGCCCACCATGGCCAAGAAGCGCCCTCAGTCCAAGGCCGGGAAGCCGCAGCTCAAGGACGGTGAAATCCCGGTCGTAGGGGCCCGTGAGCCCTGCCCGTGCGGTTCGGGCCGCCGCTACAAGGCGTGTCACGGACGAGCCGCCGCCCACGCCGTGACGGAGCTGGTCCAGCGTCCCTTCGAGGGAATCTCCGGAGAGTGCGACTGGATCGCCCTGCGCGAGCTGGTCCCCGCCGCCACCGTCGAGCTGACGCTGAAGGGCGGGCTGCCCGAGGGCGTGCCGTCCGTGTCGCTCGCGACCGTGCTTCCGATGGCATGGCCGGCACTGCGCCGTGACGACGGCTCCGTCCTGCTCGCGCTGCAGAACGACACCTCGTCCGGCGACCTCAGCCGCGATCTCGCGGACACCCTGCACCGTGCGCTGGAGGCCGATCCCGGGTCTCCGGTCACCGCCCGCCGGGTGCCCGCCGACGGCCCGCGTCTGCAGGACGTCCTCGACCCGGACGCCCCGTTCGAGCCGGTCGTACACACAGGCTTCGAGTTCTGGGTCCCGGACGCTTCGAACGCCACGGCGGAGGTGTCCGCCTCCCTGGAGCGTGCCAACGCGGCTGCCATCCCCACCACCCGGCTCTCCGGGGTGGACGCGGCCTACTGGTGCGAGACGCCGGAGAAGAACCACCTGCGCTGGGTCATGCCGCACCCCGAGGAGCAGCTCCTCGACGCCCTCGCCCGGCTGCACGCGGCGGGCACCTCTTCCCTCGGCGAAGGGACCCGTCTGGTGGGCTCGTTCCGCGCCCACGGGCTGATGGTCCCGGTCTGGGACCTGCCGAGCGCGATGGGAGCCGAGGAGTGCGAGAAGCCCGCGGCTCAGTTCGCGGAGCGGCTCGTGGAAGCCCTCGCCTCGGACGCTCCGCTGACGGGCGAGGAACGCCGGGCGCGCGGCGGGCTCACCAACCGCCAGGTGACGCTCAGCTGACGGTGACGAGAGCCGGGGAAGCGGCGGTGACTCCCGTCACAACTCCCCGTACCCGTCGGTAAATCGCTGTCCGAATAGGCGAGATCGAATTTGCTAACGGCAGATCTCTTGTTACGGTTCTGGAAGTCCGGTCGCTGGTGCATCCCCCGTCGCCAGCGGCCGGACGTCCTCGTTTCCGGGCCCGGACGCCTGGGGAGGACCCCGGAACGCTCAGCGCTTCGGCGGCCTGCGGCGACTTCCTCCCGCTTCTGCCTCCCGCCCTCGCGCGCCCGCCCCGCCGCAGGGCCGCTTGCCGGCAGCCACTGCTCTGGGGGCCGGTTCCGCTCCGCGCGCCTCAGCGACGCGAGCGACGGGCCTCCGGGCGTTCGCTTTCGGACAGAAAACCCTTCACCCCGCCGGCGCGTGGCGTGGGCCCGCGGCGTCCGGGAAGCGTCCACGCCGGCACCGGCGCGCGCCCCACTCCCGGCACCTGCGGAAAGGCAGTCAGGAAGGGCGCCTGCAAGGGTGTTTCGGGGGAAAGGAACTTCGGGGGACGGATGATGACATCACGGCCCACGTCACCCGCCCGGCCACGCGGGACCGGGCGGCCTCACACCTCTGGACGAGTGAGCCGCCCACGGTTCCCGCGTGAATGCACCGCCGGCGCTCAGTACGCGAGCCGGCTACCGCCGTCCGGCGCGCTGTTGCTCGCCTCGACGAGCGCGTCCAGGACCGATTCCACGTCCGGGAGCCACGGCGCGGCGTTCCCCGCCTCCGGCGCACGCTCCCAGCGCACCTGCCCCGCACCCACCTCGCAGGGAGGCAGGACGAGGTAGCCGCCCTCCCCGTGGAACCGCAGGGAGCTGGGCACCCGGTCCTGGGCGTGCAGCAGTTCGCCGAGCCGTTCGAGGGTGTACGGGGCGACCAGCAGCGACCATCTGGTCGGGGTCGCCACCACGGGGCCGAGCCGCAGTCCCATGCCGTCCAGTGCCGTCAGCGCCCGGGCGCCGGCGACAGCCGGCAGGCTCAGCGCGCACGGTGCCTGGCCGCCGGTGGCCAGGACGACGGGAGCGGTGGGCCGGTTGGTCCACCACCAGCGCACCATGCGCGCGTCGGTGGTCGCCGCGAGGAGACCGGGGTCGAAGGGATGTGCGCCGGGTACGGCGCACTCGGGGTCGGGACAGGCGCAGCCGCGGCCGCGTTCGCCGCGTACGGCTCCCGTCGCCAGGCCTGCTCCGGGGAGCACGGGCCACTTCCGGGCGGTGGCACAGATCAGCGCCGCGTCGAGCTGGGCGGAGCTTTCCTTGCGCCGTGGCCGGTGCCTGCGTCGCCTTCCGAGGATCTCGCGCATGAGCGCTCGTTCCTTTCCGTTGAACGCCGAGGTCCACATCGCACCACGCGTTCGTTACACCACGTGTGCGTCTCTTCGCCGTGCGCGCTCGCTCATCGGGCCTGCGGCACGGACGAGTGGCCGGGGCCGAGCGTGAGCCGAGCAGAGCAGAGTGGAACCGAACAGAATGGAGCTGAACCGAGTTGAACCGAGCCGAGTCCAGTCAAAACATCGCGCGGCCGGCGTGCGCATCGCGCGTGCCGTCCCTTGTGCAACCCCGCCGTCGGGGGTCGGCGGGCGGCCGTCACCAGTGAGGACGCCCGGGCTCGCTGTCGGGTTCCGGGGCGGTCGCAACCACCCCTGGCCATCCACGATTACGTACCCCGCATGCCCGGGATGACGCTCCCTCCGGCATTTCACCCCGAGGGTGCCCCTGTACAGCGCACCCAGTCGATCGCAAAAAGCGGCCCGGGGGTGCATTTTTCGGCCAAGTTAACTGTCTCACGGACACCATAAATACCGTAAGGACAATGCTGGACATCAGCTTACTTCTGCGTGTACATGTGGGTGCGTGTACATGTGGTTGCACCGATAGCGGCGCAGAGCGACATGGGGGTTTGCGATGCTATTCGACAGAACGCACCGGTCGGAAAGCCGACTGCCATGAGCGCGCCCCACCCTCCGAAAGTGGCTGGAATCGACCCCATGGTTCCCGTTTCAACGCACACTGCCGCGCCCCCGGAAGGTATGTCCTCCGCGCCGGGAGCCTTCATCCAGGACCGGCTGGCCGGCTGGGTCTCCGACCTGACCACACTGCACGAACTCACCGAGCGGCTGTCCGGAACCAGCACCCTCGACAGCGCCCTTCCTGAAGTCCTGGCAGCAGGGGCGGCCCTCGTGGGAGCCGGCCGGGGTCTCCTCGTTCTCGAACCCGCCGATGGCGGCGGGCCGTCCCGGACGATCGGGCTCGGCCTCACCCACGCCGAACTGGGACACATCGAGACGGTGCCCCGCAGCGCCACCGCGTACGGGCGTTTCCTCGAGGGCCTGCCGGATACCGACGGCCCCCTGGCCAGCCCCGACATCCTCGGTGAGGCCGGCCTCGACCCCCGCAGCCGCGAGGTCGCCGCCCGGCTCGGGTACGCCGCCAGCTACGCGCAGCCACTCGGCACCGAAACCGCGGGCCGGCTCGGTGCGGCCGTCTGGCTGTACGACGAACCGGCCGAACCGCTGGAACGCCAGTGCCATCTCGTCGGGGTGTACGCCCGCTACGCCGCCGGACATCTGACCCGTCTGCTCGAACTGGAACGCGCCAGGGCCGACATCGCGGTCATCGCCGAGGAACTCCTCCCCAGCAGGCTCCCCCGGATTCCCGGAGTCCGGCTGGCAGCCCGCCACCGGGCCGCACCCCAGGGGGGCGGCGACTGGTACGACGCGCTGTCCCTCCCGGACAACGCGCTCGGCCTGTCCGTCGGCTCGGCCGGCGGCTCCGGGCCGACCGCCCTGGCCGCCATGGGCCGGCTCCGCGCCGGACTGCGGGCCTACGCCGTGATGGAGGGCGAGGACCCCGTCGCCGTACTCTCCGATCTCGAACTGCTGCTGCGGCTGACCGAACCCGCCCGCGCGGCAACCGCCCTCTACGCGTACTGCGAACCCGACCGGCGGACGATCGTGCTCGCGGGCGCGGGGCACACCCCGCCGCTGGTGACCGGCGAGCGGCGCACCGAATTCGTCGAGACGACTCTCTCCGCGCCGCTGGGCATGCTCTCCTGCTGGGAGGCGCCGAGCGTGGAGTTCACGCCCCGCTCCGGCGAAACGGTGCTGTTCTACACCGACGGGCTGCTGCGCCGCACCGGAGCCACCATGGACCGCGCGTTCGCGCGCCTGCGCTCGGTGGCGGCGGGCGTACCGCAGGCACTGCGCCAGGATCCCGGAGCCCTCGCGGACCACGTCCTGCGCGCCGTGCTGCCCGACGGGACGGACCGGAGCGAGAGCGCCGAGGACATCGCACTGCTGGCCGCGCGCTTCGACTGAGGACGCTCACGGCTGCCGGGAGCGGCTCCGGAGCTGTAAGAGGTCTTCCGGCACTGGGCCCCCTTCCGTACGCCCGTACGATGGAGGGCGTCCAGTGTCGTACAAGGAGGACAAAACGTGTCTGAGGAGCTCGCCCCGGAGACCCCGGAAACAGCAGAAGCAGAGCCGATCAAGCAGCGGAAGAACGGCCTGTACCCGGGCATCTCCGATGAGCTTGCCGAGAACATGAAGTCCGGCTGGGCCGACACCGAGCTGCACGGCCTGGAGCCGATCGCCCAGGCCTCGTACACCGCCGCGCGCCGCGCCGCGCTCTCCGCGCGCTTCCCGGGCGAGCGGCTCGTCATTCCCGCGGGCAACCTGAAGACCCGCTCGAACGACACCGAGTACGCCTTCCGCGCCTCCACCGAGTACGCCTATCTCACCGGTGACCTGACCCAGGACGGCGTCCTGGTGCTCGAGCCGGCCGAGGGCGGGCACGAGGCGACGGTCTATCTGCTGCCCCGCTCCGACCGTGAGAACGGCGAGTTCTGGCTCGACGGCCAGGGCGAGCTCTGGGTCGGCCGCCGCAACTCCCTCACCGAGGCCGAGCAGCTGCTCGGCATCCCGGCGAAGGACGTCCGCGAGCTCCCCGCCGCGCTGACCGAGGCCACGGGCCCGGTGCGCAACGTCCGCGGACACGACGCGGGCATCGAAGCGGCCCTCACCGACAAGGTCACCGCGGAGCGCGACGAAGAGCTGCGCGTCTTCCTGTCCGAGGCCCGCCTGGTCAAGGACGCCTTCGAGATCGCCGAGCTGCAGAAGGCCTGCGACGCGACGGCACGCGGCTTCGAGGACGTCGTCAAGGTCCTCGACAGGGCCGAGGCCACGAGCGAGCGCTACATCGAGGGAACTTTCTTCCTGCGCGCCCGCGTGGACGGCAACGACATCGGCTACGGCTCGATCTGCGCGGCCGGCCCGCACGCCACCACGCTGCACTGGGTCCGTAACGACGGAGCGGTCCGCTCCGGTGAGCTCCTGCTGCTCGACGCGGGCGTCGAGACGAACGAGCTGTACACCGCCGACGTGACCCGGACGCTGCCCATCAACGGCACCTTCTCGCCGCTGCAGCGGAAGATCTACGACGCGGTGTACGAGGCCCAGGAGGCGGGCATCGCGGCTGTGAAGCCCGGCGCCGCCTTCCGTGACTTCCACGACGCCGCCCAGCGGGTCCTCACCGAGAAGCTGGTCGAGTGGGGCCTCCTCGGCGACCTGACCGTGGAGAAGGTCCTGGAGCTGGGCCTGCAGCGCCGCTGGACGCTGCACGGCACCGGTCACATGCTCGGCATGGACGTCCACGACTGCGCCGTCGCGCGCACGGAGTCGTACGTCAACGGCACCCTGGAGCCGGGGGTCTGCCTCACGGTCGAGCCCGGGCTGTACTTCCAGGCCGACGACCTGACCGTGCCCGAGGAGTACCGGGGGATCGGGGTCCGGATCGAGGACGACATCCTCGTGACCGAGGACGGCAACAGGAACCTCTCCGCCGCGCTGCCGCGCCGGTCGGACGAGGTCGAGGCGTGGATGGCCCGGCTCAAGGCCTGACACCGCCGGCGCGGAAGGCCGCGTCCCGTACGCCGGAGGGCGCGCCGCTCAGGACACCATGAGCAGCGCGCCCTCCCGCCATTTCAGGACCTTGTCGAAGCTCACCACCGCGCCACGGCCCGGCCGGTTGCCGAAATGGACGTGATCGGCGAGCTCCTCGATCAGGCAGAGTCCACGACCGCTCTCCGCCGTGGCCGGTGGGTGGACCGCGGTGCGCCCGTACGAAGGGTCGCCCGTCCTGTGCGCGGCGGGCGACGGCGAATTCCCGGCGGACTGCTGTGCGGCGGTGCGAAGCGTGTTCCGGGAGCCGAAACCGGGCCCCGAGTCGGCGACTTCGATACGGCACTTCTCGCCGTCCAGATAGGCGGTGACCCGGTACTGCCCGCAGGTGGGTCCGGACTGCTCGTCACCGGCGGGGACGGAACCCGCGTCTCCGGCCTTACCCACGTCCCGTCGGTCACCGCCGTGTTCGACGGCGTTCGCACAGGCTTCGCTGAGTGCGACCGAGAGGTCGTAGGAGATGTCCGGATCCACCCCCGCGGTCTCCATGGTGCCGAGGAGAAAGCGACGGGCGAGCGGAACGCTCGCAGCTTCGCGCCGCAAATGGAGTGACCACCACATGCTCATGCTCCAGCCTCCTGGCTGCGGCTCGACATAACGTTACGTATTGCCGCGATGAGTACGTCGTAAGCACGAATCCGCTGTGACAGCGCTCATTCGGCGGATGCGGATATTCCGTTCACGGGTGTATGTCCGGCCCGGATCACGGCCCGGGGCACCCATGAACAGGTGCAACACCGTCTGATCACGCCCTGATGCGGACGGATGCCGACCTTCCGGACCTGCCGTACGGAGACCGGGGGCTCAGTGGGATGATGACCCGGCCATGTCTATGCCTGTCGCACGCGCCGGAGCCGGTATGCGGCTTTTGAGGACCGCGGTGTTCACCGCGGTCTGCGTCGTGCTCGCTGCCGCCGGACATGGCATCGCCGCGGGCGGGAGTGTGTCCGGGTGGACCCTGCCGGCCGGTTTCGCCGGAGTGTTCGCCGTCGCGGCGGTGCTCGCCGGACGTGAGCGGACCCTGCTCTCGATCACCGGCGCCCTCGCGGCCGGACAGCTCGCCCTGCATGTCCTCTTCGGGCTCGGGCGCCACGCGCCGGCCGCCGCGGCGGGGTCCGGGGACGACTCGCTGATCCGCTTCGCCGCCGGGCTGGTCTGCGGTGCCGGGCCGGGGCAGCTGAGCGCCGGTGAGGCCCATCGCATCGTGACCACCGCGGGCCTGGACCCCGCGGCCGTGGCCCAGGGGCACACACACCTGTCCGGAGCCTCCGCCGCCCCGGACGCCGCTGCCGCGACCGACCCCACGTTCCTGGCCACACTGCTGACCGGTCTGCCCAGCCTGCCCATGTTCCTCGGGCACCTGCTCGCCGCGCTCGCCACCGGCTGGCTGTTGCGCCGCGGCGAGATCGCGCTCTTCAGGCTGGCCAGGCTCTCGGCTCAGGGAGGCCGCCAGCTCGCGGCCGGGGCCCGGCTCCGCGCGCTGCGAGCCGCGATGGCCCTCGTACGCGCACTGCGTGCGGGGCTGCCGGGGCGGGCCACGGCCGGGCCGCGCACCTTCCGCGACGTCTTCGACGCTCCCGCGCCGGCCACCGGGGACGCCCTGCAGCACATGGTGATCAGGCGCGGGCCGCCGCCCGTATACGTACGCGCAGCCTGACGCGACCCCTCCGCCGGGACCGGTGAAGAGGTGGTCGTGACGCCGTCGCGCCTCCGCGCGCCGGACCACCTTTTCCTCGTACCCGTGGAGTGATCCCTGCCATGAACGTTTCCCGCATCGCCCTCGCCGGTGGCGTCGCCGCCTCCACCGTCCTGCTGCTCGCCGGCACCGCCTCCGCGCACGTCAGCGTGCAGCCGCAGGGCGAGGCCGCCAAGGGCGGCTACGCCACCGTCAACTTCAAGGTCCCCAACGAGCGCGACAACGCCTCCACCGTCAAGCTCGAGATCAACTTCCCGACGGACCACCCGCTGGCGTCCGTCAGCCCTCAGCCGGTGGCCGGATGGAAGATCGACGTCACCAAGAGCAAGCTGGCCGAGCCGCTCGAGGTGCATGGCAAGAAGATCAACGAAGCGGTCTCCAAGGTCACCTGGACCGCGGACGGCAGCGGTATCGCGCCCGGCTTCTTCCAGCAGTTCCCGCTCTCGGTCGGACAGCTGCCCGAGGACGGCGACCAGCTCGTCTTCAAGGCGCTCCAGACGTACAGCAACAAGGAAGTCGTCCGCTGGATCGAGGAGCCCACCGAGGGCGGCGAAGAGCCCGAGAGCCCCGCCCCCGTCCTCGCCCTGACAGCCCCCGCGGCCGACGCCCACGGCGCCGCGGCGGACGACAAGAGCGGCGAGGCGGAGGAGGCGAAGGAGACGACGGCGTCCTCGGAGGACGCGTCCTCGTCGAACACCGACAGCACCGCCCGCGTCCTCGGCATCGTGGGCATCGTCGTCGGCGTCGCGGGGGTCGCCTTCGGAGTCCTCGCCGGCCGCCGCCGCAGCGCCTGATCCCACCGGCTCCACCACCCGTAACAGACAGATCAGGAATCAGTTCCATGCACAGCAAGAAGACGGTGCTGGCCGCGGCGTTCGCCGCCGTGGCCGCACTGACCCTGTCGGCATGCGGCAGCGGTGGGGACTCGGCCGACGACTCCGTCGCCGAGGTCTCCACCGGGACCGAGGCCAAGCCCGCGACCGTGCTCGACCAGCCGTTCACCAAGCCCGACCTCGTCCTCACCGACACGCACGGCAAGAAGTACGACCTGCGCGAGCAGACCAAGGGCAAGCCCACCCTCATCTACTTCGGGTACACCAACTGCCCCGACGTGTGTCCGCTGACCATGAGCAACATCGCCATCGCCAAGCGGGCCCTGCCCGAGGCCGACCAGGACAAGCTCCAGGTCGTCTTCGTCACGACGGACCCCGAGCGGGACACCCCGGCGTCCCTGGGCAGCTGGCTCAAGGCTCAGGACCCCGATTTCACCGGCCTCACCGGCGACTTCCCGACCATCCAGGCGGGAGCGCGGCAGATCGGCATCGGCATCGACCCGCCGAAGAAGGAGAAGGACGGCACGATCGTCTCGATGCACGGCGCCCAGGTCATCGCCTTCTCCCCGAAGACCGACAAGGGGTACGTGCTCTACAGCGAGGACACCACGGCCGAGGACTACACCGAGGACCTCCCGGAACTCGTCAAGGGGGAGACCCCGTGAACCGCCGCACGGCCGTCGCCGGGGCCCTGGCCCTCACCACCGGACTGGCGCTGACGGCATGTTCCTCGGACAGCGTGCCGCGGCTGGAGGTGACCGGCGCCTTCATGCCCCAGCCCGTCAGCGACATGGCGGCCGGCTTCCTCCTCGTGAAGAACAGCGGTGACACCACCGACCGGCTCACGTCGGTGACCAGCTCCCTCTCGGACCACGTCTCCATCCACGAGACGAAGGACCGGACGATGCGGATGGTCACGTCGTTCGAGGTGCCCGCCGGCGGGCAGCTCGATCTCGAACGCGGCGGCAACCACATCATGTTCACGGACCTGAAGCAGCGGCCCAAGCCGGGAGAGACCGTCTCCGTGGAACTGCACTTCGAGAAGGCCGACCCCATAACGGTCGACATTCCCGTGAAGGAGACCACCTACAACCCGAAGAAGCAGTGAGGTACTGACGCCCCATGACAGCCACCGCCCCGCGCTTCGGGCCCTCCCCCGTACGACGGCCGCTCGCCGCGGTCGCGCTCCTCGCCGCGCTGACCAGCCTGCTGTTCGGCCTGGTGCTGGCCGGCGCGAGCCCCGCGTCCGCGCACGCCGCTCTCACGGGGAGCGATCCGCAGGACGGGGCGGTGGTCGCCACCGCCCCCGAGGAAGTCACGCTCACGTTCTCCGAGCAGATCGCCTTGGACGACGACTCCATCCGGGTCCTCGACCCGACCGGGGAGAGGGCCGACACCGGCGCTCCCCGTGATCTGACGAGCGGCGGCGCCGTACGGTACGGCGTCCAGCTCCACAACGGCCTCCCCGACGGCACGTACACCGTGGCCTGGCAGGCCGTGTCCGCCGACAGCCACCCGGTCTCGGGAGCATTCACCTTCTCCGTCGGGGCCCCGTCGGAGACCACCGTCGCCCTGCCCTCGGGCGAAGCCGGCGGCGGTCTGGTGGGGGCGCTCTACGGCATCGCACGCTACGCGGCGTACGCCGGATTCATCCTGCTCGCGGGCGGGTCGGCCTTCGTGCTCGCCTGCTGGCAGCGCGGGGCGGGCGCCCGGCCGCTGCAGCGGCTCGTCGTACGCGGCTGGGTCACGCTCACCGCGGCCACCCTGGCCATGCTGTTCCTGCGCAACCCGTACACCGGCTCCGGCAAGCTCGCGGATGCCTTCGACCTCGACGGCCTCCAGTCCGTCCTCGACACGAAGCCGGGCGCGGCACTGGTCTCCCGGCTGCTGCTCCTCGGCGCGTCCGCGCTGTTCATCGCCGTACTGTTCGGGGCGTACGCCAAGCGGGAGGACGAGAAGGAGAAGCGGGACCTCACCTTCGGGCTCGCGACAGGCGGAGCGGTCATCGCCGCGGGGATCGCCGGTACGTGGGCCCTGGCCGAGCACGCGTCCACGGGGATCCAGCCGGGCATCGCCATGCCGGTCGACGTGCTCCACCTGCTCGCCGTCGCCGCCTGGCTGGGCGGGCTCACCGCGCTGCTGGTCGCCCTGTACCGGACGCCGGACGTCCCGAGTGCCGCGGTACGGCGCTTCTCCCGTGTGGCGTTCAGCAGTGTGGTCGTCCTCGCCGCGACCGGTCTCTACCAGTCCTGGCGGCAGGTCGGTTCGTGGTCCGCGCTGACCGGCACCCGGTACGGGCAGCTGCTGCTCGTCAAGGTGGCGCTCGTCGGCGTGCTCATCGGTGTCGCCTGGATATCCCGGCGGTGGACGGCGCGGCTGACCGAGCGCTCCGGCTCCGCCGACGACGCCGATAGCGCCGATGACGCCGATGACGCCGATCCGGCAGTTTCCCGGCCGCCGGGATCGGCTGATTCGGCTCCCCCGGCGGGGCCGTCGGTACCCGAGTCCGAGGGTGCCGAGGCCGTCGCCTCCGTCGAGGCCTCCGACGCTCCCGGGTCCGCGGGGGCCGACGAAGGGGTGGCCCCGGAGCGCGCCGCCCAGCTCTCCCGGCAGCGCGCCGCCCTGACAGCGACGAAGGAGAAGCGCGCGCGCGACGCCGACCCGGACCGCTCCGGTCTTCGGCGTTCGGTCATGGTGGAGACGGGCATCGCCGTGGTGCTCCTCGTGGTCACGACGATCCTGACGGCCACCGAGCCCGGCCGCACCGAGGAGGAGGCCGCCCGGGGAAACTCCACGGCGGCGGCCGCGCCGGTGACCGGCGGACAGGTGAATCTGAGCCTGCCCTTCGACACCGGCGGGCAGAGCGGCAAGGGGACGGTCCGCCTGGACATATCACCCGGTGGAACCGGCTCGAACAGCGTCCACCTCTGGATCGACGGGCCGGACGAACGCCCGATGGACGTCCCCGAGGTGAAGCTCGCGTTCACCCTGGAGTCCAAGGACATCGGTCCCCTGCCCGTCGTCCCTGACCGCCTCACCGAGGGGCACTGGTCCGCGAGCGGCGTACAGATCCCGATGGCGGGCGACTGGAAGGTCTCCGTGACGGTGCGCACCTCGGACATCGACCAGACAACCATCGACAAGAACGTGAAGATCGGCTGAGCAGGTTGAGCACGAAGAAGGACGACTCCAGGGGAAACGGCGCCGCCGCCCACCGCGACGGATCCGGTCCGGCCGGCGTCGGTGACGTCTCCCGGCGCCGGCTGCTCGGCAGCGCCGGAGCGGCCGGTGCGGCGGGCCTTGTCCTGGGCGCCGCGGGCGGCGCGGGCGTATATGCGGCGACGCGCAGCGAGGTGCCGACGCCACTGACCGCAGTCGGCTCGACCGAGGCGATGTTTCACGGGAAACACCAAGCGGGGATCACCACTCCGCTTCAGGCCCGCGGTCACCTGATCGCTTTCGACCTCGCGCCCGGCGCGGGGCGCAAGGAAGCAGCCGCTCTGATGCGCCGCTGGTCGGACGTGGCCGGGCGACTGATGGCCGGTGAACCGGCGGACACCGTCCAGGGGCACGACACCGGGGTGGCCCTGGACGCCGGACCGTCCTCCCTGACCGTCACCTTCGGATTCGGACGGACCTTCTTCACACGCACCGGTCTGACCGGACACAGGCCGCCCGCCCTTGACCCGCTGCCGGTCTTCTCCTCCGACCACCTCGACGCCAGACGCTCCGACGGCGACCTCTGGGTCCAGATCGGCGCCGACGACGCACTCGTCGCCTTCCACGCGCTGCGCGCCCTCCAGAAGGAGGCCGGCTCGGCGGCGCGGGTGCGGTGGCAGATGAACGGCTTCAACCGCACTCCGGGAGCCACCGGCCGGCCGATGACCACGCGCAACCTGATGGGCCAGGTCGACGGCACCAACAACCCGAAACCGGGCGAGAGCGACTTCGAGAAGCGGATCTTCGTGCCGGCCGGCGGATCGTCGGCGCACGCCTGGATGGCGGGGGGCTCGTACGCCGTCGTCCGTCGGATCAGGATGCTCCTGGACGACTGGGAAGAGCTCACCGTCAAGCGGCAGGAACAGGTCATAGGGCGGCGCAAGGCGGACGGCGCCCCGCTCAGCGGCGGCTCGGAGGACACCTCCATGGACCTGGACAAGGCGGGGCCGGACGGAAAGCTGCTGATCCCCGGCAACGCACACGCCCGGATCTCCTCTCCCGAGGAGAACGGTGGCGCGGCGATGCTGCGCCGCCCGTTCTCGTACCACGACGGCATCTCGGAGGACGGCACCCCGGACGCCGGCCTGCTCTTCATCTGCTGGCAGGCCGATCCGTTCAAGGGCTTCATCCCGGTCCAGCGCAAACTCGACCGCGGAGACGCGCTCTCCCCGTTCATCCGGCACGAGGCGAGCGGTCTCTTCGCCGTGCCCGGAGGTGCCGCGTCCGGAGAGTACGTAGGGCAGCGGCTGCTGGAGGCCTGAGCCGCCGCGGCCCCCGCCCGTCAGCAGGCGTGAGGCACACAGGCCCGCCCGTCGGCCCATTAGGGTGACCGTATGTCAGCCACGCGCTACGCCTACCTCGGTCCCGAAGGCACCTTCACCGAGGTGGCCCTCCGCACTCTCCCCGAAGCCGCCACCCGCGAACTCGTCCCGATGGTCTCGGTGCCGGCCGCGCTGGACGCGGTGCGCAACGGGGAGGCCGCGGCGGCCCTCGTCCCCATCGAGAACTCCGTGGAGGGCGGAATCACCGCGACGCTCGACGAGCTGACGACCGGCGCTCCGCTGATGATCTATCGTGAGGTGCTGCTCTCCATCACCTTCGCGCTGCTGGTGCGGCCCGGGACGAAGCTGTCGGACATCAAGACCGTCACCGCCCACCCGGCCGCGCAACCTCAGGTACGCAACTGGATGGCGGCCAACCTGCCCAACACGGTGTGGGAGTCCGCAGCCTCGAACGCCGACGGTGCCCGGCTGGTCCAGGAAGGGCGCTACGACGCCGCCTTCGCCGGTGAGTTCGCGGCGGCGACCTACGGGCTGGAACCGCTCGTGACGGAGATCCACGACGCGGAGAACGCCCAGACCCGGTTCGTGCTGGTGGGGCGCCCGGCCAGGCCGTCCGCGCCTACGGGAGCCGACAAGACCTCCGTGGTCATCTGGCTCGGCGACGACCGTCCGGGCGCCCTCCTCGAACTGCTCCAGGAGTTCGCCGTCCGCGGGGTGAACCTGATGCTGATCCAGTCCAGGCCCACCGGGGAGGGCATCGGGAACTACTGCTTCGCCGTGGACGCGGAGGGGCACATCGCGGACCGCCGGGTCGGCGAGGCGCTGATGGGGCTGAAGCGGATCTGCCCGAACGTGCGGTTCCTCGGTTCGTATCCTCGCGCAGGGGTGACGCCCGAAGAGGTGAGCGCCCTGCGCATCGGGACGTCGGACACGGACTTCACCGAGGCGTCCGACTGGCTCGCCCGCAGTCAGGACGGCAGGGTCTGATCCCTGCGGGCGAAGACCGGACCGCTTCCGGCCCACGCTCCCCTGCGGATCCTCGCCTCGCGCAAAAGTTATCCACAGGGCACCCCTGTGGCCTGGGGACAAGTCGACACCGCAATGCGACATGGTCGACAAATCACCCCAGTGTCCGTGGATCGCCCGTGAAGTCACAGCTCCCCCATGTCCCTCCAATTACGTTGATCAACTCATCGAGGTGCGGAATACCCACCCGAATGAGTGCACAGGTCAGGTTTGAGTCGCGAATCCCTGTCCCGTCATGTCGCTTTCGGAACGATCTCCTCCGGCATCCACAGATCTTCTTCACAGCCTGTGGATAACTAATTGGATCGACCGCATCCTGTGGACAACGCACCCCCCTCCCGGCTCCCCAACTCGCCGCACACGGACCGGCGATGCGCCCGGAGATCCGGAGCACTCACCCCTTTTTCGAGGCGATGGACCCATTCGGCGACGTTCCCCGCCCTCCGGCCGGACGGCGATTCTCCCCAGACTTATTGATTCCGGCAATTCGGGCAAAGCGCCACGCTCGGCAATATCGGTTCGAGTAGCGGATCCGCGCACCGGTAGCCTTGAGGGGTGATTGACCTTCGCCTGCTTCGTGAGGACCCCGACCGTGTTCGCGCCTCCCAGCGCGCCCGTGGAGAGGACGTCGCGCTCGTCGACGCCCTGCTCTCCGCCGATGAGCTACGCAGGTCGTCCGGCGTCCGCTTCGACGAACTCCGTTCCGAGCAGAAGTCACTCGGAAAGCTGATCCCGAAGGCCACCCCCGAGGAGCGTGCCGAGCTCCTCCAGAAGGCCGACCGGCTGAAGGCCGAGGTCAGGGCGGCGGACGCCGCACAGGACGAGGCCGACGCCGAGGCCAAGCGGCTGCTGCTGCTCCTCGGCAACATCGTCCACGAGGATGTGCCGGTCGGTGGCGAGGAGGACTTCGTCGTCCTCGAGACGCACGGCACGATCCGTGACTTCGGCGCGGAGGGCTTCGAGCCGAAGGACCACCTGGAGCTCGGCGAGGCGCTGGGCGCCATCGACATGGAGCGCGGCGCCAAGGTGTCCGGATCGCGCTTCTACTACCTGACCGGCGTCGGCGCGCTGCTCGAGCTGGCGCTGGTCAACGCTGCGATCGCGCAGGCCACCGAAGCCGGCTTCGTCCCCATGCTGACCCCCGCGCTGGTACGTCCACGCGCCATGGAGGGCACGGGATTCCTCGGCCAGGCCGCGGAGAACGTGTACCACCTGGAGAAGGACGACTACTACCTGGTCGGCACGTCGGAGGTGCCCCTCGCGGCGTACCACATGGACGAGATCATCGACGCCGACAAGCTGCCGCTGCGGTACGCGGGCTTCTCGCCCTGCTTCCGCCGTGAGGCGGGCACGTACGGCAAGGACACCCGGGGCATCTTCCGGGTCCACCAGTTCGACAAGGTCGAGATGTTCTCGTACGTCGACCCGGCGGACGCCGAGGCCGAGCACCGCAGGCTCCTGGACTGGGAGAAGCAGTGGCTCACCGGCCTTGAGCTGCCGTTCCAGGTGATCGACGTCGCGACCGGTGACCTGGGGTCCTCGGCCTCGCGGAAGTTCGACTGCGAGGCGTGGATCCCGACCCAGGGCAAGTACCGCGAGCTGACCTCCGCGTCGAACTGCGACGGCTTCCAGGCGCGCAGGCTCTCCGTCCGCATGCGGGACGGCAAGAAGGTCCAGCCGCTGGCCACGCTGAACGGCACGCTCTGCGCCGTACCGCGCACGATCGTGGCGATCCTGGAGAACCACCAGCTGCCCGACGGCTCGGTGCGGGTGCCTGAGGTTCTCCGTCCGTACCTGGGCGGGCGCGAGCTTCTGGAGCCGGTCTCCAAGTGACGTTCTCCTACAAGCTCGTCGCGACCGATCTCGACGGCACCCTGCTGCGCGACGACCACACGGTCTCGGACCGCACGAAGGAGGCGCTGGCCGCGGTGACCGCGGCCGGCGCCGCGCACATCGTCGTCACCGGTCGTGCGGTGCCGTGGACCCGGCACATCCTGGACGACCTGGGTTACGAAGGCCTCGCGGTGTGCGGTCAGGGTGCGCAGGTCTACCACGCGGGCGAGCACAAGCTGCTGACCTCCCTCACTCTGGACCGGCAGCTCGCAGGGCTGGCGCTGTCCAAGATCGAGGCGGAGGTCGGCCCGCTGGCCCTGGCGGCGAGCCGTGACGGGCTCGAGGGCGAGGTGCTGGTCGGGCCCGGTTACCAGGTGCAGGAGGGTCCGCTTCCCGCCCTCTACATGAGCGACCCCGCCGAGATGTGGACCGCTCCCCTGAACAAGGTCTACATACAGCACCCCGAGCTCGACGACGACGCCCTTACCGAGGCCGCCCGGCAGGCCGTAGGCAGCCTGGTGAACGTGGTCATGGCAGGCCCTGGTGTGGTGGAGATCCTGCCCCTGGGACTGAGCAAGGCCACCGGGCTCTCACTCGCCGCGCGCCGTCTGGGACTCAAGGCGGCGGACACGCTGGCGTTCGGTGACATGCCGAACGACATCCCCATGTTCGGCTGGGCGGAGCACGGCGTCGCCATGGCCAACGCGCACGACGAGCTGAAGGCCGTGGCGCACGAGATCACCGCGTCGAACGAGCACGACGGCATCGCGGTGGTACTGGAGGAGCTGCTCCGGACGCCCACACGAGCCTGAGCGGGCCGGTTCTTAGAGCTCCGGCGGAGGATGCGCGGATCGAACGCGCGCGGGGATGTGCCCCGACGACGGCTTAGCAAGCCGCTGCCTTACCACTCGGCCAATCCTCCGGGGGGGGGTGGCCGCGCGCGACGCGCGAAGGGCCACCCGGGGGTCCTGCCGCGGGCGACTGCGGGCAGCTGATGAAGCTACCGCGGTGCCGGCTGCGGACCGCCCTGTCGGGAACACGACGGACTCGGACTCCTGGTCATCGCCGCACTCCTCTCCCGGTCTGTGAAACGGCGCCTTCCCGCACCGTCCCCCTCACTGTGCCCGAGACCGGCGTCCGGGGGCCACCCGTTTTCCGGTGGCCCCCGGACGGAGGTCAGCCGCTCGCGCGGCGGCCCAGATCCCTCAGCCGGTGCGCGAGGTCGTCCATGCGGGCATCGAGGCGGATGACGTCATGGGATACGTCGGTGAGCCGGGTGCTGATGGCACCGACGACCTGATGCGTGACATCGAGTTTCCGGTCGAGGGAGTCGAGCCGCTGCGACATCCGGCCGAGCACGGGGCCGAGCTCCTGGAGCGCGCTTCCCACGCCGGCGTGGCAGCCCTCGATGCGGGTGACGCGCCGGTCCAGCGAGACGTAGGAGGCCCTGAGGTCCTCCTCCGCGTCGAGCAGGTGGGTCCGGACGCTGCGCGCGATGTCGCTGTCGCGAAGAAGCAAGGCGACGTTGAGCACGGTCCTGCGGGTGTAGAGCCGGAGCTGCGTGGCTGCCTGTGGATAACTTCCCGCCCCCTCGCCCTCCCATCGCGACACCATGTCGCTCTGGAAGGAGTGCAGCTCAGCACCTCGCAGCACCCTCATGCCGTTGCTGACCAGCTCCTTCTGGTGCCGGTCCGTCAGCCTCCTGACAGAGATTGTGGATACTTCGAAGTAGCGAGCCACTTCCTCTGTGCGAAGGTGAATTCCATCCGGGAGCATGACAAGGCTCTTGACCTTGTCGAGGACTTCGACGCGCCCCATCTGTTCGACCCGGAGGGCTTGGGATTCGAGCAGGGCGACTTCCGTGGGCATGGGTGTGCCTCTCGTACGGGGAATGGCAAGGAGAGCCCTGTCCCCGGGCTGCGAGGGCGGAGGTCGCTCACGGTTGCCACTACTCGATGACCGGTCGGGCGGGCGATCGCCTCACCGCTGCCGGCATTCCCCGCATTCACGAAAGCTCGACGCCACGGATTCCAGTTGCCTCCACGCGCCCTGTACAACGAGCCGACAACCGTACAGTCACGCGATCCGCCCGCCGCACACGGAACAACCCCCGCCCGGTGGGCGGGGGTTGCAGGGGGTACACGGCGGCCGGTCTCACTCCTCGCCGGCGAGCTTCAGCGCCCGCAGCTTCTGACCCGCGTACCACGTCGCCGCGACCGTGACGCCGATCAGCAGGACGGTCGCGAGCGGCAGGCCCACGTCCGAGGTGACCACTCCGTCCCCTGCGACCTTCTCGGCGACCGAGAGGGACCACTGCTGCACGCTGAGCGTCCGGGCTCCCGGGACCAGGCTGCCGAAGAGCGCCTCCCACACCAGGGCGTACACGAGGCCGAAGACCACGGCGTGCCGGCTGACCGTGCCGAGCAGCAGGAACAGAGCGCTGTACGCGATCGAGGCGACCAGCGCCGCGATCGTGTAGGCCACGGCGATCTGCCCGCCGTTGCCGTTGAGGATCAGGCCCGCGACGAACGTGGGCAGCGCCGAGAACAGCATCGTCACGGCGACGGCGACGATCAGCTTGGTGAAGATGATCGTGGGCCGCTTCACCGGCTTGGCCAGCAGGTAGACGATCGAGCCGTCGTCGATCTCCGGTCCGATGGCACCCGTCCCCGCGATGACCCCGATGAGCGGGACCATCGTGGCGATGGCGAAACCGCCCAGCACGCCGGAGGCGACGCCGTCATCGGCTCCGGCGAACGCCCGTACCGCCACGGCGATGGCCACCAGGAGGACCGGCAGGACGAACAGGATGGCGGCCCGGCGCCGGCCGAGCAGGGCCCGGTAGGTGAGCCGGGCGACTGTGGGGTCGTACATGACGCTTCACAGCTCCTTTCAGGCCACTACTCAGGCCGCTACGAGATAGGAAAAGACCGATTCGAGGGACTCGTCGGACGGGGAGACGGTGAGCAGCCGGATGCCGTTCTCGCGCGCGACCTTCGGCAGCAGCGTCGTGAACCGCCCGAAGTCGACCGCCTGGATGCGCAGGGCCTTCTCCGTCACGTCCACCTCGATCCCCGCAGTCGAGGGGTCCGCGATGAGCGCGGCCGCGAGGGCACGGTCGTCGCTGGAACGGACGAGGTAGCGGTGCGGCCGGTCCGTCATCAGCCGGCGGATCTTCCGGAAGTCACCGGACGCGGCGTGGCGGCCCGCCACGATCACCTCGATGTGCGAGGCGAGCTGCTCGACCTCCTCCAGGATGTGGGAGGAGAAGAGCACCGTGCGGCCCTCCGCACCCATCCGTCGCAACAGCTCCATCAGCTGCATCCGCTGACGCGGGTCCATGCCGTTGAACGGCTCGTCGAGGAGCAGCACCGACGGGTCGTGGACCAGCGCGGACGCCATCTTCACGCGCTGGCGCATGCCCTTGCTGTACGTCGAGATCTTGCGGTCCTGCGCGTACTCCATCTCGACCGTGGCCAGCGCCTTGTGCGCGGCCGCGTCGCCGAGCCCGTGCAGCTCGGCGTTGGCGACGACGAACTCGCGGCCGGTCAGGAAGTCGTACATCCCCTCCCGCTCCGGCACGATCCCGATCGACTTGTAGACCGTCTCGTTGCGCCAGATCTGTGTGCCGTCGAGCGTCACCTTGCCGGTCGAGGGCTCCAGGAATCCGGCCATCATGTTGATCAGCGTGGACTTCCCGGCTCCGTTGGGGCCGAGCAGCCCGGTCACTCCGGGGCCCACGGTCATGCTCACGTCGTTGACGGCGACCACGTTGCCGAACCAGCGGGAGGTGTGGTCGATCTCGATGGTGGTCACAGCCCGACCCTCCGGTAGCGGCGCATCAGGACGGCGTACGAGCCGGCGACGAGCGCGAGGACAACGATCAGATAGACCACACCGGCGGCGGCTCCGGGCCCTTCACCGCCGGGGAAGGCGGATGAGGCGCCGAGGAAGGCCGTCTGCACCCCGTCGATCAACGTGATGGGCGAGAACAGTCCGAGCCAGGTGACGGCACCGGCCGAACCGGTGTCCCAGGCGATGGCCTGGACGGTGGAGACCGCGCCGTACGTGATGGTCAGTACGGCGATCACGGCGGCGACTCCGAAGCCCCGGCGCGGTGTCAGGGCGGCGACCACCAGTCCGAGACCGGCGAACAGCACGGAGAGCAGTGCCACCGAGACCATCCCCTGTCCGAAGCCCTCGGTCTGATCGGCGAGATCGAACTTGGCCAGCAGCGCACCCACGTAGAGGATGACGAGGGGCAGCCCGGTGAGGATGAGCAGGGCCGACGCCATGGCGGCGAACTTGGCGAGTACGTAGTCGACGCGCTCGATCGGCCGCGAGAAGTACAGCGGCACGCTCTTGAACCGGAGGTCCCTCGACACCGACTGAGGCGCCTGGGACGCGATGAAGAGTCCGATCACGGCCTGCAGGTAGATCGCGAAGTCCGTGTACCTGATGGGGAGCTTCGTCATGTTGGGCGTGGCGATGGCGACCGCGACGAGGATCAGCGCCACCAGGCACATCACTCCGCACAGAAGCATCGGCAGCACCTTGGACTTGGCGGACCTGCCCAGCCCGAACGAACCCCGCAGGGACTGCGAGTACAGCGACCGGCGGGCATAGGCCCGGCCCAGGCGGGCCCCGTCGTAGGAGCGGTATCCGATGTTGTGGATCCGGGAGGTTTCGCTCCCGGCCGCGGTCCCGGTCTCAGTGCTCATCGCGACCGCTCCCCTTCTGCTCTCCGGCACCCGCTGTCGCGGCCACGGCCGCCCGCGGTGCCTCTTCGGTGCGGAAGACCTCGGCGATGTGGTGGCGCCGCTGTTCCATCCGGATGAGACCCAGCCCGAGGCCGGCGACGCTGTCGCGGACCACGTCGTACGTCTCCTCGCCCGTAGCCTCCACCAGGAGGATGTGGCCGGCGCCCGGCAGCCCCTCGGCGTCGAGGCCGTCGTGTCCGACGAGCTTGATCCCCGCCCCGGTGAGGGCCCTGCGCAGAGCGTCCGTGCCGTCCGGGTGGGCGTCGCTGTCGGTGACCTCGACCGCCAGCGTCGTGGTGGTCCGGGTGAAGTCGCTGGTGGAGCTGGAGCGCAGCAGCGCACCGCCGTCGATGACGACGACGTGGTCACAGGTCCGCTCGAGTTCTCCGAGGAGGTGCGAGGTGACCAGCACCGAGATGCCGAAGTCGGTGTGGACACGGCGGATCAGACCGAGCATCTCGTCGCGGCCGACGGGGTCCAGGCCGTTGGTCGGCTCGTCGAGGAGGACCAGCTTCGGGTCGTGGACCAGCGCCTGGGCCAGTTTCACCCGCTGCTTCATACCGGTCGAGTAGCCGCCGATGGGGCGGTAGCGCTCCTCGTACAGGCCCACGTGTCGCAGGGTGTCCGCGGTGCGCTCGCGCGCCGCGGTGGGCGGGAGCCCGGACATCCGCGCCATGTGGACGACGAACTCGGTCGCCGAGACGTCGGGGGGCAGGCAGTCGTGCTCGGGCATGTACCCGACCCGCTCCCGGATGGCGGCGCCCTCGGTGGCGACGTCGAGCCCGAGCACCGCGGCCCGGCCTTCGGTGGCGGGGGACAGACCCAGCAGGATCTTGATCAGTGTGGACTTGCCGGCCCCGTTGGAACCCACCAGGCCGGTTACGCCCGGTCCGATGTCCAAGGAGAGCCGGTCAAGCGCGGTCACCCTCGGGAACCGCTTGCTCAGGCTTTCGGTTGCGATCACAGTCACGTGTTCGAAGGTAGTGGTCCGCGCCACAGGAGTCGTCAGACCTGGCGGCTGTATCTGCGTCCGACTCCAGGCGTACGGACCCGTAGGGGGACCCCACGAAGGAGGAGAGTGACGCACGGGGCACCGGGAGCGGGAACGGCTGAAGGCCGCTGGGCAGGGAGGGGGGCAGGGGGAGAGCAGGGGGAGGCGACGGCTGACGGTGTGCGCGGGATGCCGACCGGTTGCCCGCACCGCACGGCTCCGGCTTGTCCACACGGTGTCGTCCACAGGTTCGGGGCATCCCTTGACGCGACCGTCCGACGGTTGCCACATTCAGCGGTGTCACGTTACGGGCGCGTTCCGCGACGTCGGGCACTGGACGAGGAGGCGGCGTGGAACCACGAGGCGTGCGTGAGCGCTGGGTGCGGACGGGCGGGATCGAGCTGTGTGTCGCCGAGTCCGGTGACCCGTCGAAGCCGACGGTCATGCTGGTGCACGGCTACCCGGACAGCAAGGAGGTCTGGTCCGAGGTCGCGGGACGGCTGGCGGAGCGGTGGCATGTGGTGTTCTACGACGTGCGGGGGCACGGCAGGTCGACGGCGCCCCAGCCGCTGCGCGGTGGCTTCACACTGGAAAAACTCACCGATGACTTCCTGGCCGTCGCGGACACCGTGAGTCCGGACCGGCCGGTGCATGTCGTCGGCCATGACTGGGGTTCGGTCCAGTCGTGGGAATTCGCGACGGTGGACCGGACCAAGGGCCGTATCGCGTCGTTCACCTCGATGTCCGGCCCCTCCCTCGACCACTTCGGGCACTGGATCAAGCGACGGCTGTCCGACCCGAGCCCTCGCCGGGTGGGGCAGTTGCTCGGCCAGGGTGCGAAATCCTGGTACGTGTACGCGCTGCACACGCCGGTTCTGCCCGAGATGGCCTGGCGCGGGGCGCTGGGCAGGCAGTGGCCGCGGATCCTGCAGCGGATGGAGAAGGTGCCCACGGACGGGTATCCGACGAAGTCGCTCCCCCAGGACGCGGCGCACGGAGCCTGGCTCTACCGTGACAACGTCCGGTCGCGCCTGCGACGTCCGCGTCCGGACGCGTACGCACATGTCCCGGTCCAGCTGATCACTCCGACCGGTGACGCCTTCCTCTCACCGTCGCTCCACGACGAACTGGACACGTGGGCACCCCAGTTGGTGCGCCGCACCCTGCCGGCGAAGCACTGGGTGCCTCGCACCAGGCCGGACCAGCTGTCCGCCTGGATCGACGACTTCGTCGGCGGTGTGGAAGACGGGCACCCGGAGGATTCCGCTGCGGCCGGCGCACCCGTCAAGGCGCCCACGGGTCCCCATGCGCACCGTTTCGGCGGCCAGTTGGTCCTCGTGACGGGAGCGGCTGCGGGAATCGGGCGAGCCACGGCCCTGTCGTTCGCCCAGGCGGGCGCGCGGGTGGTGGCCGTGGACCGGGACGCGGAAGGTGTTGCCCGGACGGCGGAGACGGCGCGGTCTCTCGGCGCCCCCGTCGCTCGGGGAGAGGTGGTGGACGTCGGGGACGAGCAGGCGATGGAGAAGCTCGCCGAGAAGGTCGCCGCCGAACTCGGCGTCGTGGACGTACTGGTGAACAACGCCGGCATCGGACTGGCGGGTTCGTTCCTCGACACGACGAGCGAGGACTGGCACAGGGTCCTCGACGTGAATCTCTGGGGAGTCATCCACGGCTGCCGGATCTTCGGCAGGCAGATGGCTGACCGGGGGCAGGGTGGCCACATCGTCAACGTCGCTTCGGCGGCGGCCTATCAGCCTTCCCGCGCGCTGCCCGCCTACAGCACGTCCAAGGCGGCGGTACTGATGCTCAGCGAGTGTCTGCGGGCGGAACTGGCCGACCGGTCGATCGGGGTCAGCGCCGTCTGCCCGGGCTTCATCAACACCGCCATCACCGGAACCGCCCACTTCGCCGGAGCCGACGAGGCGGAGGAGGAGCGCCTCCGAAAGCGCACGACCCGGCTGTACTCCCTCCGCAACTACCCGGCGGAGAAGGTCGCTAGGGCGATTCTCGATGCAGTGGTGCACAACCGGGCGGTGGTGCCGGTTACACCCGAGGCCCGCGGCGTACGGCTGCTGTCACGAATCAGCCCTCGCCTCCTGCGAGGCATCGCCCGGGTGAAGCCACCCCTGTGAGCTGATCGACGAGTTCGGGCGACGGCGCCGCAACGGCGCCCGCCGGACGCCGGGTTGAGCTGGCGCGCCACGGGCGGGACCCAACTCGGCGACGACGGCGCGTGGTTCGTTATTCGAGCCTGGCCGCAGTCGAGTTGTTTCACAAAGCGCCCAGAAACGCACATATAGCCTGCAATCGGGCGTAGTTGCACAACTCTCCCTTTTGCCCTTGCACTTGTCCACAGAGACGCCAAATTCCCTGTGGATAAAGCTAGTTAGCTGTGGATCAAACCTGGTCACGGCAACCGATGCCGCGAACGTCGGGTGAAATCGAGGTGCGCCGTGAGACGCGACGCGGGCACTCTGACGGGATGGACGAACGACGCACCGTCAAGGTGTCCAAGTATCTGTCGAAGCATCTGCGACACGAACCCGGCCGGATCGGAATCAGTCTGGACGCCCACGGCTGGGTGGCCGTCGACGAACTGCTGCGGGCCTGCGCCCAGCACGGCTTCGCCCTCACCCGGGAGGAGCTCGAACACGTCGTGGCGGTCAGTGACAAGCAGCGCTTCGCCGTGGCCGACGACCGCATCCGGGCGAACCAAGGCCACTCCGTCACCGTCGACCTCGGCCTTCCCCCGGCCGAACCGCCTGCGTACCTCTATCACGGCACGGTGGCACGCGTGCTCGACTCCATCCGCGCCGAAGGGCTTCGGCCGATGGACCGCCACCATGTCCATCTCTCACCCGACCGCGAGACAGCGGTCCGTGTCGGCGCAAGGCGCGGCGCCCCTGTGGTCCTGTCCGTGGACGCGGGAGCCATGCACCGGGCAGGCCATCTCTTCCATGTGAGCGCCAACGGGGTATGGCTCACCGACTCCGTACCGCCGGCCTTCCTGCGCTTGCGTGCCTGACACGCCGGGCAGGTCAGCGCTTCATGTCCCCGAGCCCCACCCTCAGGTCGTCGAGGTTCATGACCGGCGGGAGGCCGATCTTGGAACCCGCGTGGAACAGGGGCTCCAACAGCGGCGGCATACGGGCGGAGTCCTCACCGCGCAGATGGACACCGAGATCGCGAACCGCTCGGTGTCCGAAGGGACCATGTCCAAGGTGATGGAGGAGGTCGTCGAGCAGCTCAAGCCCGAGGCCGCGTACTTCACCGTCCAGAACGGTCAACCCACCTGTCTGATGGTCTTCGACATGGAGCTCGGCCCGGCCAGGCGCCCCGGCAACCACTGTCACCCTCCCCGGCAGCGTTCCTCCCGTGCGCCTCTCCGCCGGGGGACGACGGAGACAGCACCGGGTGACCGCCGCGCAGACGACGCCTGGCGGAGACACCCCTCGGCGGAGACCGCCGCCCGGCACTTCCGGACCACCGTGAACCTCTGCGAGCTCGCCGGCCCATCGTCTCTCGTAAGGTCGTCCCCATGCGACTGAGCACTGTGATCCTGCCGATCTACCGCTGGCACGACGAAGGCCGAGAGGTGTGGAGGCGCGCGCAGGAGCTCGGCTTCCACGCCGCGTACACCTACGACCACCTCTCCTGGCGCACTTTCCGCGACGGCCCGTGGTTCGGTGCCGTCCCGACCCTGACGGCCGCTGCCGGGGCCACGGACCGCCTGCGCCTCGGCACACTGGTCACCTCGCCCAACTTCCGGCACCCGGTGACGCTCGCCAAGGACCTCATCACTCTGGACGACGTCTCCGACGGGCGGATCACGCTCGGCATCGGCGCCGGCGGCAGCGGCTTCGACGCCACGACCCTGCGCGGGAAGGACGAGGAGCCGTGGAATCCGCGCGAACGTGCCGACCACTTCGACGAGTTCGTACCCATGCTCGACCAGCTCCTCCGGGAGCCCTCCGTGACGTGGGAAGGCCGGTTCTACGTCGCGAACGAGGCGCGGAACATCCCGGGCTGCGTACAGCGTCCCCGACTGCCGTTCGCGGTTGCCGCCACCGGGCCGCGCGGACTGAAGCTCGCCGCACAGTACGGCCAGGCATGGGTGACCACGGGTGATCCGAAGCTGTTCGAGGCAGGGACCGCTGAGCAGTCCGTGGCAGCCCTTCGCGGACAGATCGCCCGTCTCGGCACGGCGTGCGAGCAGGCGGGCCGGGACGTCTCCGCACTGGACAAGATCCTGCTCACCGGCTTCACCCCTGGCAACCCGCTGCAGTCCTTCGACGCGTTCGTGGACTTCGCGGGTACGCACTTCGACCTCGGGTTCACCGAGATCGTCGTCCACTGGCCGGTGCAGGACTCCGGCTTCGCTCTGGACACCAAGCTGTTCGAGCGGATCGCCACCGAGGCCCTGGCCCAGTTCGGCTGAATGCTCCCCGCCCTCTCCGGCCGGGGACGGGAGGGGCTCCGGGCCGCTCCAGGCCCGACGGGCGACGCCTTGACCTGGGGCGTCGCCCTCCAGGGCCATCGGCATATGCCCGCGTCAGGTTCCGCAGTTCAAGGACGCGCCCTCTCAGATGTGCGCCCCTCTGCACGCACGTGCGACTCCGTACGGAAGAATGACGGGGTGACCTCAGCTACCGACTCGCCTCTGCCTGCCGTGACCCGGCTGATCGCCACCGATCTCGACGGCACCCTCCTACGCGACGACAAGACCCTGTCGGACCGTACGGTCGCCGCTCTGGCCGCGGCGGAGGAGGCGGGGATCGATGTCTTCTTCGTCACGGGACGGCCCGCCCGTTGGATGGAGGTCGTGAGTCCTCATGTGCAGGTCCACGGCATGGCGATCTGCGCGAACGGTGCCGCGGTCGTCGATCTCCACGACGGCCGGCTGCTCGGGGTCCATCCGCTGGACCGCGCGATCGCCCTGGATGTGGTCGACGTCCTGCGCGAGGCCGCGCCCGGGGTGTCCTTCGCCGTCGAACTGGCCACCGGCATCCACTACGAACCGGCCTACCCCCCCTTCCACATGGACCCGGGTGCCACGGTCGCCGTCGCGGAGAAGCTGCTCCACGAGGAGGCCCCGGGCGCAGGTACGCCGGTCCTGAAGGTCCTCGCCCATCACCCCGAGCTGGCCCCGGACGCCTTCCTCGCCCTGGCCCGTGGCCTCGCGGGGGACCGCGCGTCGTTCACCCGGTCCAGCCCCACCGCGCTGCTGGAGATCAGTGGCCTCGGGGTCTCGAAGGCCCGCACACTCGCAGCGTGCTGCGCGGAGCGCGGGATCACCCCGGACGAGGTGGTCGCGTTCGGGGACATGCCCAACGACGTGGAGATGCTGAGCTGGGCCGGCGCCTCGTTCGCCATGGGCAACGCACATCCGGCCGCTCTGGCCGCCGCGTCCGGCGTGACACTCACGAACGACGAGGACGGCGTCGCGGTCGTCATCGAACGGATCCTCGCCGCGCGCTGAGGCCGCCGGCCCTGAGCGGCAACGCCTGACCACGCCACGGCCCGGAGCGCACGCCTGCCCACGCCGAAGCCGACGGCCCGGAGCGCACGCCTGCCCACGCCGAAGCCCCCCGGCGGCTGCCACCGCACACCGGACCGCGCCTCGAAGCAACCGGCTCGGAACTCACACCGGGGCGGCTCTCGAGGAGCGCACCTCGGGGCCGCGCATCCTGGCTCACCGCGTCGTCAGAGCAGTACCTCCCTCGTCAGAGCGGTACCTCCCAGGTCACCGTGGTGCCACCGCCGTCCTCCCCCGCCCCCGGCCCGAACCAGCTCGCGCCGCCCAGCGACTCGGCACGCCTGGCGAGGTTGCGCAGCCCGCTGCGACGACCGCCGTCCGGGATCCCCACCCCGTCGTCCGCGACCGTCAGACGTACCGCGTCCCGCCCGTCGGGCAGCACCGCGGTCGCGTCCACCCTCACGTCGACGCGTGAGGCTCTCGCGTGACGGAACGTGTTGGACAGCGCCTCACGGAGAGCAGCGATGAGGTTCTTACCGGCCAGCTCCCCCACCAGCGCGTCGACCGGACCCAGGAATCGGTGCGCCGGCATGAACCCCAGGGGCACGGCGGCCATGTTGATCTCCCGCAGCACCCGGGTCCGCAGCCCCGACGGCGCCTCAGCCGGCTCCTGCTGCAACGCGAAGATCGCGGTACGGATCTCCTGGATGGTCACATCCAGTTCGTCGACGGCCCGTCCGATGCCGGCTTGCACCGCGGGGACCGGAGAACGCCGCTGCGCGCCCTCGAGCATGATCCCGGTGGCGAACAGGCGTTGGATGACCAGGTCGTGGAGGTCCCGGGCGATCCGGTCCCGGTCCTCGTAGACGGCCAGCCTCTCCCGATCCTGCTGGGTCTCCGCCAGCTTCAGGGCGAGTGCGGCCTGTGCGGCGAAGTGAGTGGCCAGCGTCCGTTCCGCCTGGGTGAACGGCCGGCCGCCCCGGACCCGCGGGATGGAGAGGGCTCCGAGCACCCGGCCCCCGCTGCGCAGGGGCAGCAGCATGTGCGGGCCGAACTGGTCGGCCAGCCTGGTGATCATGCGTGGGTCCGTCGCCGGATCGTCCAGAAAGACCTCCTCGCCCCTCAGGAGCGCCGCCACGACGGGACTCTGCGGCGGGATGATCACCCCGAGGGAGGCGGACGGCGTCTCCCCGGCGACGGCGACGATCTCCAGACCGCCCTCCACGGCCGGAAGCAGCACGATGCCGACCGCTGCGTCGGCGAGACGGCGCGCCTGTTCGGCGACGACGGCAAGTGCCTCGTCGGCGTCCCCGCCCGAGAGGAGGGCGGTGGTGACGGCCACCGAGCCGTCGATCCACTGTTCGCGCTGACGGGCGGCCTCGTACGTCCGCGCGTGGCCGATGGCGATCCCCGCCTCCGTGGCCAGCACCCGGAGCATGTGCAGTTCGTCGTCCCCGAACGCGCCCCCGCCGTGCTTCTCCATCACATAGAGGTTGCCGAAGATCTGGCCCTGGACCCGGATCGGGACCCCCAGGAACGTACGCATCTCCGGGTGTGCGGGCGGGAACCCGGCGAAGCGCGGGTCGGCCGCCAGATCCTCCAGCCGAATGGGCACACCCTCCTGGATCAGTGCGCCGAGGAGACCGGTGTGGCCGTCGGGTGGGCGGCCGATCGCCCGGGCGGTCTCGTCCGGCACTCCATGGGTGATGAAGTCACTGAGGCTTTCACCGGGCCGCTCGACGACGCCGATGGCCGCATACCGGGCGTGGGCGAGTTCGGCCGCCGTCTCACAGATGCGTTCGAGGGTGGAGTGGAGCTCGAGACCCGTACCGACGGACCTCGTTGCTTCCAGCAGCTGCGGAACACGTGCGGTCAGCTCCGCGGAGAGCCCTCGCAGGGTTCCGGTCGTCTGCTGCGCCGCTCCGGGTGAGGCCTTCGGGTCCGGCTGGGACATGCCACGAGCCTAATAAGCGCCGGTCGGTCCGGAAAGTCGGCGATGGTCTGTGCTCGACGCCCTCAGCCCCGAACGGGCACCGCCCCCATCGGCCGCATCTGCTCCGGCCCGGTACGCACCGCTTCCTGCTCGCGTTCCAGCATGCGCCGCAGTGGGCCGTCCTGTGCGGCCAGGGCGGCGTACGGACCTCGCTGGACCACGCGGCCCCCGTCCAGCACCAGGACCTCGTCCACCGCGTCGAGCCCCGCCAGCCGATGGGTGATCAGCACGGTCGTGCGCCCCTGCGTGGCAGCCAGCAGGTCCACGGTCAGCGCGTCCGCCGTCGCCAGGTCGAGGTGTTCCGCGGGCTCGTCGAGCACGAGTACGGGGAAGTCGGCGAGGAGGGCACGGGCCAGCGCCAGCCGCTGCCGCTGGCCGCCGGACAGCCGCGCCCCGTGTTCACCCACCAGTGTGTCGAGACCGTCGGGAAGCGACTGGACCCAGTCCAGCAGCCGGGCCGCGGAGAGCGCGTCCCGCAGCCGGCCGTCCGTGGCCCCGGTGCGGGCGAGCCGCAGATTCTCGCGGATGGAACTGTCGAAGACGTGGGCGTCCTGGGCGCACAGCCCTACGAAGGTCCGGACCGTCTCCCCGTCCAGCGCGGAAGCCTCGACACCGCCGAGACGGTACGCCCCCTCCCGGACCTCCAGGAAGCGGAGCAGGACTTGGGCGAGCGTGGACTTCCCCGAACCGGACGGGCCGACGACGGCGACCCGCTTGCCGGGGTGCAGCGTCAGATCGACGGAGTGCAGCGCATCGCGCTCCATACCCTCGTACCGGGCCGACAGGCCTCGTACGTCGAGGGGGAAGGGCGAAGCCGGCGCCTCGGCCGGTTCAGCCGGTTCCTCGACCGGTACCGGCGCGTCCAGCACTTCGAAGACCCGCTCCGCGCTCCGCTCGATCCGCTGGCGGTACTGCACCGCGAGCGGTAGTCCGGTCACGGCCTCGAACGCCGCCAGGGGCGTGAGCACGACCACGGCGAGTTCCACGCCTTCCAGCCGTCCGTCCAGCACCGCGGGCAGCGCGACGAGCGCCGTGCCCACGACGGTGAGCCCGCATATCAGGGCGGAGAGCCCGCCCCCCAGTGCGGTCGCGGCCGCAGCGCGCGAGGCGATCCGCGTGAGGACGCTGTCCGCGGTGCGCACCTGCTCCTTACGGGCGGGCAGCGCACCCGCCACCGCCAGCTCGGCCGTCCCGCCGAGAAGATCGGCGACCCGTACGGCGAGTGCGGCCCGGGCGGGCGCCAGCCGGCGTTCCGCGCGCCGGGCGCAGGCACCGCTCAGCAGCGGCACGCCGACGCCGGCGAGGAGCAGCCCGGCGGCCAGGACGGCGCCTGCCTCGGGCAGCATCCAGCAGGTGAAGGCGACGGACCCCGCCCCGACCGTGAGCGCGGTTCCCGCGGGCAGCAGCCAGCGCAGCCAGTAGTCCTGCAACGCGTCCACGTCGGAGACCAGCCGGGAGAGCAGGTCACCTCGTCGCGTGGCCCGGAGGCCGGCGGGGGCGATCCGCTCCAGCCCGCCGTACACGGCCACCCTGAGCTCGGCCAGCATCCTCAGCACGGCATCGTGGGACACCAGCCGCTCCGCGTAGCGGAACACGGCCCGGCCGATGCCGAAGGCCCGGGTCGCGGTGACCGCGACCATCAGATACATCACCGGGGGCTGTTCGGAGGCGCGTGAGATCAGCCATCCGGAAACGGCCATGAGACCGACCGACGAGCCGACGGCGAGGCTCCCCAGCAACAGGGCCAGCCCCAGCTTCCCGCGCTGGGGCCCGGCGGCTTCCCGGACCCTGGCCAGCATGCGTCCGCCGGCCCGGGGGGCGGTCTCCTTGAGCAGCGCGGGCTCCCCCGCACTCAGACGTCCGGCGTCGTCCTCCACGCGTGAGACCGCGGACCCTGCGGAAGCCGTCCCACCGTCGGGCCGCGTAAGCCCGGCAGCCACCCTGTCCGGCCCCGGCTCCAGCGCCACCACACGGTCCGCGACCGAGAGCAGCGCCGGCCGGTGCACGACCAGCAGCACGGTGCGTCCCGCGGCCAGCCTCCGTACCGCGTCGACGATGCCCGCCTCCGTCTCACCGTCCAGGCTCGCCGTCGGCTCGTCGAGCAGCAGCAGCGGCCGGTCGGCGAGGAACGCCCTGGCGAGCGCGATCCGCTGGCGCTGGCCCGCGGAGAGCCCTGCGCCGTCCTCGCCCAGCGGTGTCGCGGCGCCGTCCGGCAGCGCGTCCACGAAGGCGTACGCCCCTGCTTCCCGCAGCGCGGCCATGACCGCCTCGTCGTCCGCGTCCGGACGCGCCAGACGTACGTTCTCCGCGATCGTGCCCGCGAAGAGATGCGGGCGCTGGGGCACCCAGGCGATCTGCTCCCGCCAGCGTTCGGGGGAGAGGGCGGACAGGTCGGTTCCGCCGACCCGCACGAACCCCTCGTCGGGCGCCGTGAATCCCAGCACCACGGAGAGAAGCGTGGACTTACCGACCCCACTGGGACCGACCAGGGCGACGGTCTCCCCCGGCTCGACCACGAGAGAGGCGGCGTCCAGCGACGGCTCGGTCCGGCCCTGGTGCCGGACCGTCACCCTCTCCAGCTCCAGCCGCAGGGACTGAGGTACGCCCTGGGTGCCGGCGGCCGGCGGCTCTGTCTCCAGCACCGCGAAGATCTCCTCCGCGGCCGAGAGGCCCTCCGCGGCCGCGTGGTACTGCGCGCCTACCTGGCGGATCGGCAGATAGGCCTCCGGCGCCAGGATGAGGACGACGAGCCCGGTGTAGAGGTCGAGCTCTCCGTGGACGAGCCGCATCCCGATCGTCACCGCGACCAGAGCCACGGAAAGAGTGGCCAGCAGCTCCAGAGCGAAGGAAGAGAGAAAGGCGATCCGGAGCGTCTTCAGCGTGGCCCGGCGGTATTGCGAGGTGATGCTGCGGATCGATTCGGCCTGCGCCTTGGCGCGGCCGAAGACCTTCAGCGTCGGCAGCCCGGCGACGACGTCGAGGAAGTGCCCGGAGAGCCGTGAGAGCAGTTTCCACTGACGGTCCATCCGGGACTGGGTGGCCCAGCCGATCAGAATCATGAAGAGCGGGATCAGCGGCAGCGTCACCACGATGATCGCCGCGGAGACCCAGTCCTCGGTGACGATCCGAGCCAGCACCGCCACCGGGACGACGACCGCGAGCCCGAGCTGCGGGAGATAGCGCGAGAAGTAGTCGTCGAGGGCATCCACGCCCCGGGTGGCCAGGGCGATCAGAGATCCGGTGCGCTGACCACTCAGCCAGTCCGGCCCCAGGCCGGAGGCCTGTTCCATGAGCCGACCGCGCAGTTCGGACTTGACCGCGGCACTCGCCCTGTACGCGGCCAGTTCGGTCAGCCAGGCCACGAACGCCCGCCCCAGCGCGACGGCGGCGAGCAGAAGGAGTGGCGTGCGGAGCGCGGCAGCGCTCAGTCCGCCCTCGAACCCGCCCACCACCACCTCGGCGACCAGCATGGCCTGGGCGATGACCAGAGCGGCCCCGACCAGGCCCAGCGCCACTACGGCCGCCAGGAAGAAGCGGGTGGCCCGGGCGTACCGGAGCAGACGCGGGTCGATCGGTTTCACGTGAAACAGCTCCCCAGTGAGCTCATGTCGTTCGCTCAGCCAGTTCTGTGCGCAGGGCACATTCAGTACGTCGCATACGTCGCATCAGCGAGACCACCGCGATTCGGCACGGGCGGTGCGGGACGGCGTGTTCGGTGCGCATCCGCGTGCTCAGTGCGCATCGGCGATGTGATGCGTCCCGATGCGCTTGCGGAACACCCAGTACGTCCATCCCTGGTAAAGCAGCACCACCGGGGTGGCGATGCCGGCGCACCAGGTCATGATCTTGAGGGTGTACGGGCTGGAGGACGCGTTGGAGACCGTCAGGTTCCAGGCGTCGTTCAGCGAGGACGGCATGACGTTCGGGAAGAGTGTCAGGAAGAGCATCGCGACCGCCGCGGCGATGGTCACACCGGAGAACGCGAAGGACCAGCCCTCGCGACCCGCCGCGATGGCGCCGATGGCCGCGACCAGGGACACCACGGCGATGATCATCGCCGTCAGGCTCCACCCGTTGCCGTTGTCCGCCTGGGTCCAGACGAGGAAGCCCAGAGCCAGTACAGCGGTGGCCAGACCCAGCTTGAAGGCCAGGCCGCGTGCCCGCTCCCTGATGTCCCCGACGGTCTTGAGAGCGGCGAACACCGCCCCGTGGAAGGTGAAGAGGAACAACGTGACCAGCCCGCCCAGGACGGCGTACGGGTTGAGCAGGTCCCAGAGGTTGCCGACGTACTCCATGTCGGCGTCGATCTTCACGCCGCGGACGATGTTCCCGAAGGCCACACCCCAGAGGACGGCCGGGATCAGCGAGGTCCAGAAGATCGCGTGCTCCCAGTTGGTCTGCCAGCGCTCCTCGGGCCGCTTCGCCCGGTACTCGAACGCGACCCCCCGGACGATCAGGCAGAGCAGGATGACCAGCAGGGGCAGGTAGAAGCCGGAGAACAGGGTGGCGTACCACTCCGGGAAGGCGGCGAAGGTCGCGCCGCCCGCGCTGAGCAGCCACACCTCGTTACCGTCCCAGACCGGCCCGATCGTGTTGATCAGAACCCGGCGTTCCTTGCGGTCACGGGCCAGCAGCTTGGTGAGTACCCCGATACCGAAGTCGAATCCCTCCAGGAAGAAGTAGCCGGTCCACAGGACGGCGATGAGCACGAACCAGACGTCGTGGAGTTCCATCTCTCAGCTCCGCTTGATCTCAGTAGGAGAAGGCCATCGGCCGGTCGGCGTCCTGGTCGTGACCGCCGATCCGGGTGGGCGGGTTGAGGTCGGCCTCGGTGAGCTCGGGCGGCCCGGCCTTGATGTACTTCACGAGGAGCTTCACCTCGATGACGGCGAGCACCGCGTAGAGCACCGTGAAGCCGATCATGGAGGTGAGGACCTCCCCCTGCGAGACCCCCGGAGAGACCGCGTCACGGGTCTGGAAGACGCCGTACACCACCCAGGGCTGGCGTCCCATCTCGGTGAAGATCCAGCCCCAGGAATTGGCGATCAGGGGGAACATCATGGTCCAGAGGGCGGTGAGCCAGTAGAGCCCGGCGAGCTTCGGGCTCAGCGCCCTGTTCCTGAACAGGACGAGATTCGGCACCTCGTCCTCGCCTGTGCGCAGCGCCGGCGGCAGCAGGAACTTCCGTCGCGTCAGCCACAGACCCAGCAGGCCGAGCCCGAAGGACGCCATGCCGAAGCCGATCATCCAGCGGAAGCTCCAGAAGGCGACCGGGATGTTGGGCCGGTAGTCACCGGGCCCGTAGGTCTCCTGCAACTCCTTGTTGATGTCGTTGATGCCCGGGACGTAGGAGGTGAAGGTGTTGTCGGCCAGGAAGGAGAGCACTCCGGGTATGGAGACCTCCACGTCGTTGTGCCCCTCGGCGACGTCCCCGACCGCGAAGAGCGAGAAGGGAGCGCCCTCCTCGCCCTCCCACAGGGCCTCCGCCGCGGCCATCTTCATCGGCTGCTGCTTGAACATCACCTTGCCGAGCGTGTCCCCGCTGACAGCGGTGAGCATGCCGGCGGCCACCACCGTGACCAGCCCGACCCGTAGTGAGGTGCGCATCACACGGATGTGCTTCCTGCGGGCGAGGTGGAAGGCGGATATCCCGACCATGAAGGCGCCTCCGACCAGGAAGGCCGCCGTGATGGTGTGGAAGAACTGGGTGAGCGCGGTGTCCTGGGTGAGCACCTTCCAGAAGTCGGTGAGCTCGGCGCGGCCGCGTTCCTCGTTGATGCGGTAGCCGACCGGGTGCTGCATCCAGGAGTTGGCGGCCAGGATGAAGAAGGTCGAGAGGATCGTGCCTATGGACACCATCCATATGCAGGCGAGATGGATCTTCTTCGGCAGCTTGTCCCAGCCGAAGATCCACAGGCCGATGAAGGTGGACTCGAAGAAGAACGCGATCAGCGCCTCGAAGGCGAGCGGGGCGCCGAAGACGTCACCCACGAACCGCGAGTAGTCGGACCAGTTCATCCCGAACTGGAACTCCTGGACGATGCCGGTGACCACGCCCATGGCGATGTTGATCAGGAACAGCTTTCCCCAGAACTTGGTGGCCCTGAGGTACTTCTCGTTGTCCGTGCGCACCCAGGCGGTCTGCAGGCCGGCGGTGAGCGCGGCGAGAGAGATCGTCAGGGGGACGAACAGGAAGTGGTAGACGGTGGTGATGCCGAACTGCCATCGCGCCAGGGTCTCTGGTGCCAGAGCCAGCTCCACGACTCTTCTCCTTACGTCGCCGTGATCACAGCCGCAGATGCCCAGTCAATCCACCCGATCATGGGAGGAAACGGGGCGCGCTTGTGAACGCGTTCACATTCACAAGCATTATGGCGCACAAGTCTTCGAAGGCATCGAGTGGGGGGTGCTTTCCGGCCGACCCGGCCGAGACAGCCGAAACCGGACAGGTCTCCGAGGCACGGGGCGGCACCGCCCCGCACTGAAAACAGGTGGCCCCGGACCTCGGTGATCGAGGTCCGGGGCCACCGGAAGTCCATCGGACGCGGACCGGGGCTACTGCTCCCTGCGGAAGGACTCCGCCACCTTCAGGAACACGTCGTTGGCCTCGGCCTCCCCGATCGTGACCCGCACACCCTCACCGGCGAACGGCCGCACGACCACACCCGCCCGCTCGCAGACCCCGGCGAAGTCGAGCGTACGGTCCCCGAGCCGCAGCCAGACGAAGTTCGCCTGGGACTCCGGAACGGTCCACCCCTGCCCCACGAGCCCGTCGTACACCCGGGCGCGCTCGCCGACCAGCGATCCGACCCGCCCGAGCAGCTCGTCCTCGGCGCGCAGCGAGGCGACCGCGGCGTCCTGGGCGACCTGGCTGACGCCGAAGGGGACGGCCGTCTTGCGCAGCGCCGCCGCCACGGGCTCGTGCGCCACGGCGAAGCCGACCCGCAGGCCCGCGAGGCCATAGGCCTTGGAGAAGGTCCGGAGCACCGCGACATTCGGCCGGTCCCGGTAGATCTCGATGCCGTCCGGCACATCGGCGTCCCGGATGAACTCCTTGTACGCCTCGTCGAGCACCACCAGGACATCGTCGGGGACGCGGTCAAGGAAGCGTTCCAGCTCCGCCCGGCGGACCACCGTGCCCGTCGGGTTGTTCGGATTGCAGACGAAGATCATGCGCGTCCGGTCGGTGACCGCGCCGGCCATGGCGTCGAGATCGTGCACCTCGCCGCCGGTCAGCGGGACCTTGACCGATGTGGCGCCGCTGATCTGCGTGATGATCGGATAGGCCTCGAACGAGCGCCAGGCGTAGATGACCTCGTCACCAGGGCCCGAGGTGGCCTGGAGCAACTGCTGGGCGACACCGACCGAGCCCGTACCGGTTGCGAGGTGGGAGACCGGCACGCCGAATCGGTCGGCCAGTTCGTTCATCAGACCGGTACAGGCCATGTCCGGGTACCGGTTGAAGGTGGCCGCCGCGCCGAGAACCGACTCCATGACACCGGGCAACGGGGGATACGGGTTCTCGTTGGAGGACAGCTTGAAGGCAACCGGTCCCTCCGCGGAGGCCGGCTTGCCCGGCACATACGCAGGGACGCCGTCCAGCTCGGCGCGCAGCTTGGGGCTCGTCTCGCTCACCGCAGGTCCTCCTCGACCGTCCGTACACATCAATACTGCTCACCTTATGAGGATTGGGCACCTGTGCGAATGTCAAGGTTCCGAAATCGCGGCCCGCCGGGAATCGTCCGCCGTGCCCCTCTCCGGCGGACCCGGAGAGGGGAGCGCCGCGCATCTCGCCGCGCGCCGGTCGCTCACTCCGTGGCGCGCATCCCTCGAACAGGTGAGTTGAGACCACTTCGAGACATGGACCATCCAGCAGGTTCGCGTGCGTCGATGCAGGGCACATTGACCTGGGCACCCTCAACGCCCTTGTTTTGCAAGGCATTTACACTCTTATGATCTTGCAGAAACGTGCCTGTCAACGGGCGCATATGCGTCCGTCCCGATCCGGCGTCGGAGCCCTACTATCGGCTCGCCATGACAGCAGCAGGGAAGCACCAGGTGAGCCGGACAGAGACCCCCCGGCGCGGCGGCCGACAGGGACGGGCGGGGATCCGGGACGTAGCCGCAGCGGCCGGGGTCTCCATCACGACCGTTTCCGACGCCCTCAACGGCAAGGGCAGGCTCCCGGACACCACCCGCCGCCATGTCCGCGAGGTCGCCGAGCGGCTGGGCTACCGCCCGTCCGCAGCGGCCCGGACCCTGCGGACCGGAAAGTCGGGGCTCATCGGCCTGACCGTGACCACATACGGGGATGAACCTTTCACCTTCACCGAATTCGCGTACTTCGCGGAGATGGCGAGAGCCGCCACTTCGGCCGCGCTCGCCCGTGGCTACGCCCTCGTGATCCTTCCCGCCACCTCACGACACGACGTCTGGTCCAACGTCGCCCTCGACGGGACGGTGGTCATCGACCCGTCCGACCAGGACCCCGTGGTCACCGAACTCGTACGCCAGGGCCTCCCGGTCGTCTCCGACGGACGGCCAGCGGGGACACTTCCGGTCACGGCCTGGGTCGACAACGATCACCGGGCGGCCGTCCTCGACCTCCTGGACCACCTCGCGGCCGCGGGAGCGCGCCGTATCGGGTTGCTCACCGGCACCACCACCGACACGTACACCCGCCTCTCCACCACCGCCTACCTCCACTGGTGCGAGCGGGTCGGCCAGGATCCGGTCTACGAGTCCTACCCGGCCCACGATCCCCGCGCCGGCGCGGTCGCCGCGGACCGCCTGCTCGCCCGTCCCGACCGCCCGGACGCCGTCTACGGGCTCTTCGACCCCAACGGCACCGATCTGCTCGCCGCCGCGCGCCGCTACGGCCTGCGGGTCCCTGAGGACCTCCTGCTCGTCTGCTGCAGCGAATCGACCGTCTACGCGTCGACCGAGCCCCCCATCACCACGCTCTCGCTGAAGCCCCGCAGAATCGGCACGGCGGTCGTCCAACTCCTCATCGACGCCATCGAGGGGGTCGAACACGACGGCCCGGTGGAGCAGGTGATACCTACGGAGCTCATCGTCCGGACGTCCTCGCAGCGGCGTCCGCCGCGCACCACGGTCAGCGCTCCGCGGTCCCCTGCCGGGGACTGATCGGATTAATCCGGACCAAACGGCCGACGAACCAGGTGTGCGCACGGATTCACCACCCCTGGTGCGTCACACAGGACGATCCGCATTCCTATGATGGGCGCACGACACCGCGGACCACCTCTACCAGGCAGGGCCCGTCAGGTGTACGGAGGCGCGACGGTGGTGGAGGGGTCGATGACTCAGGGGGCCGGTCAGGAACCCGTAGTGCGGACAGCGACGTTGCGTGACTTCCGCGTACCGCCGTATGCGCAGGTGCCGATGGACCCGCCCTTGCCGCACCCCGGCAACGTCGCGGTGGGCGACGAACCGCCGGAGGGGTACACCCCCACCGAGCGCGATCTGCCCGTGATCAACCGCGGCGACACCGTCCAGGTCCAGGCCGTCCCGGAGGGCCGTCCCTCAGGTGAATCCGGCCTCGGTCCGCTGTTCGTCGTCGGCGACGTCCACGGCTACCTGGACGAGCTCCTGGCCGCCCTGTGTGAGCAGGGCCTCGTCGACGCCGACGGACGGTGGGCGGCCGGGAACGCCAGACTCTGGTTCCTCGGCGACTTCACCGACCGCGGCCCGGACGGCATCGGTGTCATCGACCTCGTCATGCGCCTCTCCGCGGAGGCCGCGGCGGCCGGCGGGTACTGCAAGGCCCTCATGGGCAACCACGAACTGCTGTTGCTGGGCGCCAAGAGGTTCGGCGACACCCCGGTGAACTCCGGCGCCGGGACGGCCACCTTCCAGGCCGCATGGCTGCTCAACGGCGGCCAGAAGACGGACATGGAACGGCTCCAGGACGTCCACCTCCAGTGGATGGCCCGGCTCGACGCGGTCGTCGAGGAGGACGGGCACCTGCTGATGCACTCCGACACGACGGCCTACCTCGACTACGGATCCACCATCGAGGACGTCAACGACACGGTGCACGCCATCCTCACGCGGAACGACGCCGATGAGTGCTGGGACCTCTTCCGCAAACTCACCAAGCGGTTCGCCTTCCGCGACGAGGGCGGCGCACAGGCCGTTCGCGAACTGATGTCGACGTACGGCGGGCAGCGCGTCGTCCACGGTCACAGCCCCATCCCCTATCTGCTGGGCGAGGTCGGTCCCGAGGAGGGCGAGGACGCGGCACGGCCCGTGGTGGACGGCCCCCACGTCTACGCCGAAGGGCTCGCCATCGCCATGGACGGTGGTGTGACGATGGCCGGAAAGCTGCTGGTCGTCCAACTTCCCCTGCATTGACAGAGGGCCGGCGGGAAGGACGCATCAGGTCACGACACCGTCGACGGCCGGGCCTATTTCCGGAAACCCCCTGTCACGCCGTGCCGTAGGCGCTCTACCATCGGCGTATCAGTAGCAGGCTCTCCTCCGTTTCCGCCCGACCGCCCGGCCCGCACGGTCGGTCAGGCCCTACGGAGCATCGGGGGATGCACATGAAAAGCGCTCCGCACCTGCTGGCCGAGGACCGCCCCGAGTACGAGCGGATCCTTGCCGACGCACTGCGTCATGCTCACGAACGACCGGATCTGGACGGAGTCGGCGACCGTCTCAACACGGAACAGCTGCGGACGATGGCGCTCGACGCCACGCCCCTGATCACCGCGGCGGCCGCCACCGAGTACGACCACTACGTGAGGGCCCGCGGCGAGCTGCGCGGACCGGTCGACCCGGATGCGCACGCGTCGGTCCTCGGCCCCGCCGCCGGCGACGCCGACCCCACAGGCGCCGGCACCCTCGCGGTGATCGCCGTACTGGCACCCGTCCTCGCGGGCACGGCCGCTCTCATATTCCTGCTGATCGGCTATCCCCTCAAGGCGCTCGACCCCACCCCGGCCTTCGCCGGGACCATGGTCGCCGCGGGGTGGTTCTTCGCGGCCGTCGCCGCTGCGGCCATCCTCGTCGCCGCTGTGGGGCTCCTCGTCACCGCCCTGCGCAACGGTGCCACCGCGCTGCCCGCCCTGGACGAGGAGGAGGAGCTCCCGGAGGACGTGGCACGCGCCCGCGAGGCCTGGCGCCACGCCCTTCTGGAACGCGGCATCCTCCCGTTCCTCCGGGACGCGCTGGCCGACCCGACGGCGGGGCCCGCCTCGCGGACACCACACCGCTCGGCCCATCGGATCCCGAAGATCGGCTACAGCAGACCCGACTTCTCCGGGCCGGAGGACGGCTCCTCCGCCGGCCCGCGCCCGACCTTCACCAGCCCTGACTTCACCAGCCCGGATTTCGGCGGGCCCGAGCATCAGCCGGAATGAGCGACATCAGGACCCACCGGCCGGAGCGGGCGGCGTCGTCCCGGCCGGCCGGGGCCGGGACGACGCCGTGACCGCCGCGGGCCGCCGACGTCAGTCCGCGATCGGCAGATAGACCCTGTTGCCCGCCGCAGCGAACTCCTTGGACTTCTCGGCCATCCCCGCCTCGATCTCGGCCTGTTCGTCCCCGTGCTCCCGCCGGATGTCGTGGGAGATCTTCATCGAGCAGAACTTGGGACCGCACATCGAGCAGAAGTGAGCCGTCTTCGCCGGCTCGGCCGGCAGCGTCTCGTCGTGGAACTCCCGCGCCGTGTCCGGGTCGAGCGCCAGATTGAACTGGTCCTCCCAGCGGAACTCGAACCGGGCGTCCGACAGGGCGTCGTCCCACTCCTGCGCCCCGGGGTGCCCCTTGGCGAGGTCAGCCGCATGAGCGGCGATCTTGTACGTGATGACGCCCGTCTTCACGTCGTCACGGTTCGGCAGCCCCAGGTGCTCCTTGGGCGTGACGTAGCAGAGCATGGCCGTCCCCCACCAGGCGATCATCGCCGCACCGATGCCCGAGGTGATGTGGTCGTACGCGGGCGCGACATCAGTCGTGAGGGGGCCCAGCGTGTAGAACGGGGCCTCTTCGCAGATCTCCTGCTGGAGATCGATGTTCTCCTTGATCTTGTGCATCGGGACGTGCCCCGGACCCTCGATCATCGTCTGGACGCCGGCCCGCTTGGCGACTGTGTTGAGCTCACCGAGCGTGCGGAGTTCGGCGAACTGCGCCTCGTCGTTGGCATCGGCGATGGAACCGGGACGCAGCCCGTCGCCGAGCGAGTACGTGACGTCGTAGGCCGCGAGGATCTCGCACAGCTCCTCGAAGTGCTCGTAAAGGAACGACTCCTTGTGGTGGGCCAGGCACCAGGCCGCCATGATGGACCCACCGCGCGAGACGATGCCGGTCTTGCGGCGCGCCGTCAGCGGGACGTACGGCAGCCGCACTCCGGCGTGCACCGTCATGTAGTCGACGCCCTGCTCCGCCTGCTCGATGACGGTGTCCTTGTAGATCTCCCACGTCAGCTCCTCGGCCCGGCCGTCGACCTTCTCGAGTGCCTGGTAGAGGGGGACGGTGCCGATCGGCACGGGGGAGTTGCGCAGGACCCACTCCCGGGTGGTGTGGATGTTGCGGCCGGTGGAAAGGTCCATGACCGTGTCGGCGCCCCACTTGGTGGCCCAGGTCATCTTGTCCACCTCCTCCTCGATGGAGGAGGTCACGGCGGAGTTGCCGATGTTGGCGTTCACCTTCACCAGGAAGCGCTTGCCGATGATCATCGGCTCGATCTCCGGGTGGTTGACGTTGGCCGGCAGGACCGCCCTGCCCGCCGCGATCTCCTCGCGCACCACCTCGGGTTCGACGTTCTCCCGGATCGCGACGTACTCCATCTCCGGGGTGATCTCCCCCCGGCGGGCGTACGCGAGCTGTGTGACCGGCCGGCCGTCGCGGCTGCGACGGGGCTGTCGCGGGCGGCCCGGGAAGACCGCGTCGAGGTTGCGCAGGCCCCCGCGCGGCGAGGTGTGCCTGAGCCCGTCGTCCTCGGGGCGCGCGGGGCGGCCCGTGTACTCCTCGGTGTCGCCGCGGGCGATGATCCAGCCTTCCCGGAGCGGGGCGAGCCCTCGACGTACATCGGTGTCGGTGGCGGGGTCGGTGTACGGCCCGGACGTGTCGTACAGCGTCACGTCCTTGCCGTTGGTGAGGTGCACCTGACGGACCGGAACCCGGAGATCCGGGCGTGAGCCCTGGACGTACCCCTTGTGCCAGCCGATGGACTTCCCGGCCCCGTCGTTCCCCGCACTGGCGGTGGCCGCGGTGGCCGCCGTCTCAGCCGAGGGCTGCGCATTCTGCGCATTCCGTATCGAGGCAGGCGTGCGTGCGTCCGCTGTGGTCATGAGACCTACTCCCTACGCCGGCATTACCCGGTAACAGGTTCGGCGGTCGGCGCAGCGTGTCCCGTATCGACGTACGGAGGTCAGCGCCCTCTCAGCCCGGTGCTCCGAGCTCCCGCGTGTACAAATGTGCCTCCACGCTAGCCTCCCTTCTGGCGTGCTGACCAGAGGGCCTCCCCACTTCTTGGGATGATCGTGGGGTGACGTCCCCCGGAAGCGCCCCCGAACCCCACGGCCCCGCATCAGGCAGCACGCAGAGTCATGCGCACGGCCACTCCCACAGCCACGGTCCTGCCGCACCCGTGTCCCAACACCTGCGTAAGGTCATCGCGGCCGTGGTGATCCCCTTCGCGACCGCGGTCCTGGTCGGTCTCGTGGCGTTCTGGCCCGGTGGTGCCCCCGACCACGAGCGCACCGGTGTCGGCTTCGACCGGCAGACCCAGGACGGGCGGGTGACGAAGGTCCTGTCGGTCGACTGCGCCGACGTCAACGCCTCGCAGGTACCACCGACGGGTGACACCTCCACCCCTTCGGGCCGCGAGGCGGTCAACGAGCAGTCGGGCCAGTGCAAGAAGGCCACGGTCGAGGTCACGACCGGTAAGGACAAGGGCCGTACGTTCGTCGAGGTCGTCCAGCCCGACGCCCCCCGGCAACTGCGCGAGGGCCAGGGGGTCGTCGTCGCGTACGCGCCCGACGCGCCCCGGGACCTGCAGTACTCGGTGACCGACGTGGACCGTTCGGTCCCGATGGCGCTGCTCGCCGGAATCTTCGCCCTCGCGGTGGTCGTGGTGGGCAGACTGCGCGGGCTGATGGCGCTCATCGCTCTCGCCGTCTCCTTCGCCGTACTGACCCTGTTCATCCTGCCTGCGATCCTGCAGGGCTCGAATCCTCTGGTCGTGGCGGTGATCGGTGCCAGCGCCATCATGCTGATCGCCCTCTACACCTGTCACGGCCTGACGGCCCGCACCTCCGTGGCCGTCATCGGCACGCTCATCTCGCTGTTGCTGATCGGGCTCCTCGGCTCCCTCTTCATCGGCTGGGCCAGCCTGTCAGGCAACACGGACGACAACACCGGGCTCATCCATGGGCTGTACCCGGAGATCGACATGAGCGGCCTCCTACTGGCCGGTGTGATCATCGGCTCGCTCGGAGTCCTCGACGACGTGACCGTCACCCAGACGTCGGCGGTCTGGGAACTGCACCAGGCCGATCCGACGATGGGCGTGCGCGGGCTCTACCGGGCAGGCATCCGGATCGGGCGCGACCACATCGCCTCGGTCGTCAACACGCTCGTGCTCGCTTACGCGGGCGCGGCGCTCCCGCTGCTGCTGCTCTTCTCGATCGCTCAGAGCAGCGTGGGCACGGTGGCCAACAGCGAACTGGTCGCAGAAGAGATCGTCCGGACCCTGGTCGGGTCGATCGGGCTGGTCGCCTCGGTGCCGGTGACGACGGTGCTCGCGGCCCTGGTGGTCTCCGCGGACCGCACGGGGCTCGGCACGGAAGCCGGAGCTCCTGCACCCGTACGGACCGGGAGGGGCCGGCGCCGCAAGGCGTGAGCCAGGGCACCGGACGCATGGACGTGGACGGCCGGTGTTCGGTGTTCAGCCGGACCTTCCTGTTCAGCCGGCGTTCTGTTCCTTGGCGAGGATGCGGCCCAGCGCCTCTTCCAGGCTTCCGTCGAAGTCACCCAGCGTGTGCTCCTGCCCCAGTGGCACCAGCTTGTCCGTCCGGTCGAGAAAAGCCACGAGAGGTGCCGTGCCGGCCCTGAAGAGCGCACGGTCAGCGCCCACCTGAAGGCGGATATGCACGTCCGACAGACCTTCGGGCTCGGTCGGGCCGATGTGGACATCACCGTCACCACTGGGGCTGTTGAGGCCGTCGAGCAGCAGCTCACGGCCGAATGCCCAGGTGACGGGGGCGTCACCTGGCAGGTGGAAGGTCATCCGAATCGCATACGGATCGCTGACCTCGTACCGGAGCTCCACCGGAATACGGAAGGAAAGCTCCTCGGAGACGAGGAAGCTCATCATGACCTCTGCTTGAACCGACTCGCGCATCGTTCAACCCCGCAGTAGATGAATCTGGCCAGGAATGATCCCCCGTGGCCCTATTGACGCCATCGTGGTGCACGCGATAGCAGATCACAAGGAGTGATTTTTCAGATACTGATAGAGAACACGAACGAGCGCAAGAGGGTGGTCACTTCGCAGCGTAGTTGTTCGACTGCGGGGAGCAACCGTTCTTCTTGGTGCAGGGGGAGAGAAACAGCCATCGCCGCCACGGCGGAACCGACAGTGATCGGAATGGCGGCACAGACCGTCCCCAGGACGTACTCCTGCCGTTCGACGACAGGTTCCGTACGTTCCATCGATCTCAGCCGGTGCAGGAACGCCTGACGGTCTCTTACGGAGTAGCGCGTGAGCGGCCGGACAGGGTGCCGGTCCAGATGATCCTCACGCGCACGCTCGTCGAGCTGGCCGAGGAGACACTGCCCGAGGGCGTGGGCATGTCCGGTCTCACGGAACGACGCCCATTCGCGCACGGCGGGGACAGCGGGAGTCTCGGCCACCGCGACCATCTCGATCTCGCCGTCCTTGTACAGGGCGCAGTACACGGGCGCCCCGATGACGTCCGCCCAGTGGGCGAGCGACTCCACGATCACTCCGGGCCGCGGAGTCGCGGGACCTCCGCCCAGCCGCTCGGCTGCGGCTCCGAACAGGAAGACGCCGTTCTCCCTGCGGAGATACCCCTCATGGGTCAGGGTGCGCAACAGGTGATAGGCGGTGGGGAGGGGAAGCCCGGCCTCCCGGGCGAGCTGCTTCGCCGGGGCACCGTCCCGATGGGTGCCCACAGCCTCCATAAGTCGCAACGCCCGCTGAACCGATCCGATCAACGTCGGGACAGCGGTACTCGATGCCGTGGTCACAGGTCACCCCCAGGCATGGTGACGGGCTCTCAGCCCTCCCGAGGGGGCCGCCCCCACGGGCCCGCCGCGAGCCTGGGGTCCGGAGACCGGACGGTCGCACAAACCACTGGGCAGGATGGTGACGGACCGTCATTTCCAAGCTGGCGGCAGCGGTACGCCACTGTATCGGCACGTTCCGTCACGAGTGAGGTTTCGTCCTGGACTTAGCTCAGCTGGGCTAATCCGCGAAATCGCCGACCCTTCACGCGGGCCCCCGGACTCCGCGTGACCGGGCCCGCCCGCCATGACTACCAGTCGCTGCGCTCGGAGGAGGAGAGGAACTTCCGCACGACGAAGATCAGACCACCGACGAGGACGACGAACACCAGCACCTTGAACAGCAGTCCGATGACGAACCCGACCACGCTGGCGATCAGGCCGCCGAACACGACGATCGCGATCAGAGGCACCGCGACCCACTTCACCCACCAGGGCATCCCCGCGAAAATCTGCCGCACCGACATCGCCGTTACCTCGTCTCTATGAGTTCCTGCTTCGATGCTAGAGGCGTGGGGGTGCCCGACGGGCGCCCGGGATCCCTTGAAGTCCCCTGAGTGATCCCCTAGGGAACCCCGGGGGCCAGGTGAGTCCGGCGGCGGTGGAACCCCTGGGCGCTCAGCCCTCCGGCGGCGAGAAGATCACCATCACCCGGAGGTCCTCGGTGATGTGGTGGAACTTGTGGGCGGCCCCCGCCGGCACGTACACGACGCTCCCCCGCGCGACCTGTGTGGTCTCCGTGCCGACCGTGAGTGAGGCGCGACCGCTGACGACGAGGTACACCTCGTCCTGCTTGTGCGGCTGCTGGGGGTCGAGCGCGCCGGCGTCGAGGGCGTACAGCCCGACGGACATGTTGCGTTCCCGGATGAACTGCAGGTAAGCGCCGTCGTTGGCAGCGCGTTCCGCCTCCAGCTCGTCCAGTCTGAATGCCTTCATCGTCCGTCCGCCCCTCGCGCCCGTGCTGATCAGTCCCGCCGGTGACCGCCACCGGTCGTGTCTGCCACGATCAGACACATGAAGAATTTCGTAGTCAAGACGATCGCCAACGCGGGTGCGCTGGCCGTCGCCATCTGGTTGCTTCAGGACATCACGCTGACTGGTGACGACACCGGGCGCAAGGTGCTCACGCTGATCGTCGTGGCTTTGCTGTTCGGCGTGGTGAACTTCGTCGTCAAGCCGGTGGTGAAGCTGCTCACCCTGCCTCTGTTCATCCTGACGCTCGGGCTGATCACACTTGTGGTCAACGCTCTGATGCTGATGCTTACCTCCTGGCTGGCCGGGCTCTTCGACCTGGACTTCCATGTCGACGGCTTCTGGACCGCGGTCCTGGGCGGTCTGATCATCGCGGTCGTGTCCTGGGCGCTCAACGTGGTGCTCCCCGACGAGGACTGATCCGCCCCCTGATGACACAGTGCACAGCGGACCGGTGAACACCGGGGAGAGACGAGGGAATGAACATGAGCACCACGGGCGACGGGACACGGGCCGTACGGGCAGGCCTGCCCGAACCGGAGCAGTACGAGCCCACACTTCCCGGTCCGGTCTTCGCCGCGCACTTCCATCTGTCCGGCGAGCCCGTCGGTCCCTACACCTACGGCCGGGAGACGAATCCCACCTGGACCCATCTCGAGCGCGCCATCGGCGAGCTGGAGGCGCCGGGGGAGCAGGTCGAGACCACGGTCTTCGCCTCGGGTATGGCCGCCATCTCGGCGGTACTGCTGTCACAGGCACGCACGGGTGACACCGTGGTCCTGCCCGACGACGGCTATCAGGCGCTTCCTCTGGTGCGGGAGCAGCTGGAGGCGTACGGCGTCGAGGTACGGACCGCGCCGACCGGCGGCGACGCCCAGCTGGAGCTCCTCGACGGGGCGAAGCTGCTGTGGATCGAGACTCCCTCCAACCCCGGGCTCGACGTCTGTGATGTGCGCAGGCTCGTCGAGGCCGCGCACGCCGCGGGAGTCCTGGTCGCGGTCGACAACACCCTCGCCACCCCTCTCGGCCAGCGGCCCCTCGAGCTGGGGGCGGACTTCTCGGTGGCCAGCGACACGAAGGGCATGACCGGGCACGGGGACATCCTCCTCGGCCATGTGAGCTGCCTCGACCCGCGGCTCTCGGCCGGAGTGCGGCGCTGGCGCAAGGTGGTCGGAGCCATTCCGGGCCCCATGGAGGCCTGGCTGGCGCACCGTTCGCTGGCCACGCTGCAGCTGCGCATCGACCGCCAGTGCACGACCGCGCTGGCACTCGCCGAGGCCTTGGCCGAGCGCACGGACGTGACAGGGCTCCGGTATCCGGGGCTGCCCGACGACCCTTCGTACCCGACCGCGGTCCGGCAGATGCGGCGCTTCGGCTCCGTGGTCTCGTTCGTCCTGGCGGACAGGGCCACCGCGGAACGTTTTCTGGCGGGGCTGCGCCTCGTCGAGGAAGCGACGAGCTTCGGCGGCGTACGGTCCACGGCCGAGCGCCGGGCGCGCTGGGGCGGGGACGCGGTGCCGGAGGGTTTCGTCCGCTTCTCGGTCGGCGCCGAGGACCCCGAGGACCTGCTGGCAGACGTGATGCGGGCGCTGGACGCGTCCGGGCGCTGACCACTCCCCTACGGGCCTGGCAGGACCGGCCCGGGACGGGCGTCCCCGTCCACCGGGCCGGTCCTGCGCGGGACGAGCGGTCCGAGCCTCCCCCCTCATGACTCGGACCGCCCCGGTTCTTGCGCTGAGAACCGTCTGGACAAGGCTAGTTGACTCTGCGTCAGTGTCCAATCACAGTATCGACAGCGACCTATCGACATTTTTATCGTTGGGCGTTCACGAGGGGACGGTGCGGGACGGCGCATCGTCGCGGAGGTTAGGGGGCGAGCCGTGGACCTGGCCCTGCTGCGCACGTTCGTCACGGTGCACCGGGCCGGTTCATTCACCCGGGCCGCCGCCCTGCTCGGGCTCTCCCAGCCGGCCGTCACCTCGCAGATACGCACGCTGGAGCGGCAACTGGGCCGCCCGCTCTTCCTTCGCAGGGCCCGTGGAGTGACCCCGACCACCGTCGGCGACGAGCTCGCCCACCGAGCAGCCCCTCACCTGGACGCTCTGGTCGACATCGTCGAGGCGGGACTCGACGAGGGTTCGGGGACCAGGACACTGCACCTGGCCGGGCCCCCCGAGTTCACCTCCGTACGGGCGCTGCCCGCCCTCACCCCGCTGATCTCCCAAGGGCTGACGCTGCGCAGCACCTTCGCCGCGAACACCGAGGAATCGCTGGACGGGCTGGCCGCCGGACATCACGATCTGGCCATCACGACCGCCCGTCCGCGGGGTGGGCTCCTGATATCGACCACCCTCTGCGACGAGGAGCACGTCCTGGTCGCAGCCCCGCGCTGGGCGGGACGCCTGGGACCCGGGGCGCTGCGGCACAAGGGTTCCGTACTGCTGGAGCAACTGCCGGTGGTCGAGGTCCACGAAAGCCTTCCCCTGGTCTCCCGCTACTGGGCGACGGTCTTCGACAGCCGTCCGGCCGCTGCCGCCGCCGTGATCGCACCGGATCTCCGCGCGGTGCTGGAGTGCGCGGCAGCGGGCGCGGGCCTCGCCGTTCTTCCGCGCTACCTCTGCGAGAGCGCACTGGAGCGAGGCGAAGTAGTGGCGCTGCTCGACCCCCCGGTACCGCCGTTGCGCACGTACTTCCTCGTCGCGAGGACCGGCACACTCGGACTCCCGCACATTGCGCGGGCGCACGAGTGGCTGGTGCGTGCTGCGGTGGACTGGTGACCGGCCGGCCGCCACGCGTTTCAGATGGGGTTTCCCGGGCCACTCTCTTGCCATGACCGAACGCCCCGTGGTCAAGCGCACAGCACGCGCCGTCCTGCTCGACGGCGATGACCTCATCCTGATCAAGCGCACCAAGCCCGGAGTCGACCCGTACTGGATCACGCCGGGCGGTGGCGTCGAGCCGGAGGACGCCACCGTGGTCGACGCACTGCACCGGGAGGTCGACGAAGAGCTCGGTGCCAAGGTCGTCGATGTCGTGCCCTGCTTCGTCGACACCGTCGAGCACATCGCCGGCGGCGGCGTAAAAGGCGTGAAGGTGCAGCACTTCTTCGTCTGCCGACTCGCTTCGATGGACCTGACGCGTCGGCACGGGCCCGAGATCGACGAGCCCTGTGGCGAGTACGAGGTGGTCCGTGTGCCGTTCAGCCGCGTCGGAATCGCGGCCGTACACCTCGTCCCCCTGTCTCTTCGGCACTATCTGGATGCCAACATCGAGGGTGTACGCGCGATGCACGCGCCCGATCTGGGCTGACGCCTGTCCTCGGAGCGAGGCGATACGAGGAGCAGGCCCGGCACGCCGCGTACGCCGAGGCACAGGTAGCCGTGGTTACTCCCGCGGTCGGATGGCCGCGTCCTCCGTGGCCGCCATCGTGTTTCACGTGAAACCACTCAGGCGTCCTGTTCACCGAAGCATCCTCGCCGCTCACATAGTGCTTTCCCTTGCATCGGCCTGCCGCTGCCACTCGGCGCCCCGTGGGCCTGGTCAGGCACCGCTGGGTCTGGACGAAGCTCTGGCTGACCATGATCACCACTGGACTGTCGATCTTTTCGCTCCGACCGGGCATCGAGGCCGCGGCCCGGGGGACGACCCGCGTCGATCTGGTCGTCGCACCCTCGGTGGCCGCGGCCACGTACGTCTTCATCACCGCGATATCGGTGCTGAAGCCGTGGGGACCGACTCGCCGGGGCCGGCGCCTGAGGCAGGGCCGGGAGAGGCAACCGCCTGGTCACCGTTGACCGTCCGGCGCTCGAGCGCACCGGAGAGCACTGCCAGGAGCAGCGCGGAGGCTGCGAGTACGGCGCCGACCCAGTTGGGGGCGGTGTATCCGAGCCCGGCCGCGATGACGATGCCGCCGAGCCATGCGGAGAGCGCGTTCCCCAGGTTGAAGGCACCGATGTTGACGGCCGAGGCCAGGGTGGGCGCACCGGCTGCCTGGTCCAGGACCCGCTTCTGGAGCGGCGGCACGGTCGCGAAGCCAAGAGCTCCGATGAGGACGATGGTCACCGCGGCGGCGAGCTTGTTGTGCGCGGTCAGCGTGAACAGGGCCAGAACAGCGGCGAGTGCGCCGAGCGACACGTACAGCATCGGCATCAGATGTCGGTCGGCGAACTTGCCACCGAGCAGATTTCCGCCGACCATGCCGAGCCCGAAGAGGACCAGCAGCCACGTGACCGACGACGTCGCGAAGCCGGCGGTCTCCGTCATCATCGGGGTGATGTAGGTGATCGCCGCGAAAACGCCTCCGAAGCCGAGGACCGTCATCGCCATGGCGAGCAGGACCTGCACGTTGCGGAACGCTGCGAGCTCGTGACGGATCCGTACTCCCTCGGGCTTCGGCTGCTCGGGAACGAGCTTGGCCACACCGAGAAGCCCCAGGACCCCAAGTCCCGCGACGACGAAGAACGTGACGCGCCAGCCGAAGTTCTGGCCGACGAAGGTCCCCAGCGGGACCCCGACGACGTTGGCGACGGTGAGGCCGGTGAACATCATGGCGATGGCTCCCGCCTTCTTCTCCGGCGCGACGAGATCAGCGGCCACAACCGAGCCGATACCGAAGAACGCACCATGGGCGAGTGAGGCGATGACCCGTCCGGCAAGCATGACACCGAAGACGGGTGCCAGTGCGGAGACCACGTTCCCCACGATGAACAGCCCCATGAGGAGCATCAGCATCCGTTTTCTGGTCACGCGGGTACCCAGGACGGTCATCAGCGGAGCGCCGAGGACCACACCCAGGGCATAGCCCGTGACCAGGAACCCTGCGGCGGGGATCGAGACCTGGAAGTCCACCGCGACGTCGGGAAGCAATCCCATGATCACGAACTCGGTGGTGCCGATACCGAATGCCCCAATGGCAAGGGCGAGGAGCGCGAGTGGCATGGGTGTCACCTTCCCTAAAGGTTGCATCTGCGCCTTACGGGCGCCCACAATAATTGCAGACGCTTATTAAATGCAAGCGCGGGCTATTGCGTACGTGCCCTATCCTGGAGGCAAGCAGCTCCCGCACGGAGGAGAGACCTATGACAGCGACAGATCCCGCCCTCACCGCGCTCGCGCAGAGCTGGTGCGCCCTCTCCCTGCTCCACGGGAAGATCGAGGCCCGCATCGAACGTGCCCTTCAGTCCCGTCACGGCCTCAGCGCGCGTGAGTTCTCCCTGCTCGACGTCCTGAGCCGCCAGCACAGCGGCACGGGCGGCCACCTGCAGATGAAGCAGGTGGCGGACGCCGTGGTGCTGAGCCAGAGCGCCACCACCCGTCTGGTCACCCGCCTCGAGGACCGCGGGCTGCTCACCCGGTACCTGTGTGACACAGACCGGCGGGGCATCTACACGGACGTCACGGAAGCGGGTCTCACGCTGCTGAGCGAGGCAAGGCCGACCAACGACACCGCACTCCGCGCCGCTCTCGACGAGGCTGCCGAGAACCCCGAGCTGGCCCCCCTGGTGCGGACTGTCGAGGCTCTGAAGATCCCCGCCTGAGCCGGCGGGCTTGCGTAGTCTGCCGATCATGAGCGATCTCGACATACGTCCGGCAGCACTCGCCCACCTCCCCGCCATCGTGGCCATGCTCGCCGACGATCCGCTGGGTGCGCAGCGCGAGTCCCCAGGCGACCTCGCCCCGTATCAAGCCGCCTTCCGGCGGCTTGCCGACGACCCCAATCAGCACCTGGTCGTGGCCGTGCGCGAGGACCGTGTCGTGGGCAGCCTCCAGCTGACGATCATTCCTGGGCTGTCCCGGCGTGGTGCGACCCGTTCCGTCATCGAAGGCGTCCGTGTGCACGCGGATGAGCGCAGCAGCGGCCTCGGCACCCAGCTGATCCAGTGGGCGGTCGACGAATCCAGGCGTCAGGGTTGCCAGCTGGTGCAGCTGACGTCGGACGCCACGCGTACGGACGCCCACCGCTTCTACGAGCGACTCGGCTTCACCGCAAGCCATGTGGGGTTCAAACTCAGCCTCTGAACCGTGGAGGTCCGCACAACTCCGCACGACGGGAGGCATCACGTGTACCGCGTCGATGACGAGCAGCGCAGGACCAGGCTCGGCCGACGGCATCTGCTGGCCCCGTCCGTGCGGACCGCCTCCGCTGTCGCAGTGGCCGACGCCGTCGTCGCCCTGCACGCGACGGATGCCGCCACGGTCCACCTCTCCGTCTGCGCGCGGCTGACCGACCCCGGCGCCGCAACCGTGGAGCGAGCCCTCTACGAGGACGTTTCCCTGGTGCGGCTGCTCTCCATGCGGAACACGCTGTTCGTTGTGTCCAGGGACCTCGCACCTGCCGTCGACGCGTCGAACGCACGGGCCGTGGCAGCCAAGGAACGGCGGAAGCTCCTCAAGCATCTACGTGAGGACGGCAACGGCCTGGACGAGCGGTGGCTCGCCGATACCGAGCGGCAGACGCTCGCCGTTCTGACCGCTCGGGGTCACGCCACAGGGAGCGACCTTTCGGCCGTCGTGCCCGCGCTGCGCACGAAGATCACCGTATTCCCCGGGACGAAGCAGAAGGCGGTCCAGGGAGTCGCCTCCCGCGTGATCCGGGTACTGGCCGCTGAGGGGCACATCAGGCGGGGCCGGCCACGCGGTTCATGGACATCCAGCCAATTCCGCTGGACGGCCTCCGCTCCCTGGCCTGCGTCGGATCCCGCCGAAGCCCGGGCGGAGGTGGCCGGGCGCTGGCTCCACTCCTACGGCCCCGCCACGGAGGGCGACCTCGCATGGTGGACCGGCTGGGGCGTACGTGAGACGCGTGCGGCCCTGGCTGCCGTCGGCGCCGAGGAGGTGCTGCTCGACAGAGGGGCCGTCGGCTGGGCCGCCCCAGGGGATCTCGACGCTGAACCTCCCCCGGAGCCCTGGGCGGCCCTGCTGCCCGGTCTCGACCCGAGCGCTATGGGATGGAGGGACCGCGGCTTCCACCTGCCCGCCGATCACCGTGCCGCGCTCTTCGACCGCGCCGGAAACATCGGGCCCACAGTGTGGTGGAACGGCCGGATCGTCGGTGGCTGGGCACACCGCGCAGACGGCGAGCTCGTGTGGCGGCTGCTTTCCGACGTGGGCGATGACGCCACACAGCTCATCGAGGCGGAGGCGGCCCGGCTGTCGGCCTGGTTGGGCACCAGCCGGATAACCCCGCGCTTCCGTACGCCTCTGGAACGTGAACTGACGGCCTGATCAGTCTGGAGCGACATGGCTGGTGGGGCGGGTCGGCGTTTCACGTGAAACGCCGACCCGCCCCACTCAGGTGGCAAGCCCTCGCCATCCCCCCTCATCGACACCCCCGGGAGTAGCCGCGCTCCGGTCGTACGGTTCCCGGGTGAAGACGAATGACGCCAGCTCGAGATGGTCGACAGTTCCGTCAGCGGCACGCACGATCCGGAGGGTCTCCCCCGCGTAGTAACCGTTGAGCCCCGTCCAGGTCCCGTCGGAGCGTGCTCGGAACCGTGCCGCACGACCGGCGCCCCGCAATGGCTGGAACTCGAGGTCGCCGTCCGCGAGCAGCTTCACACCGTGGACCTGCGTGCCCCAGTACCAGGGCCCGGTCAGTGCCAGCAGCTCCTGATCGACCTCGGGAAGCGGGCGCCACGGCGCCGGGATCCTCGGCTCCGCGTCGGCAACGATCTCCAGGAGGTCCGCGGCGACGGTACCGGTCAGTGGGCCGGAGGTGGCATTCGAAAGCACCACGGCTGCCACGTCATCCTCGACGCTGAACAACAGCGTGGCCAGGAAGCCGGGAAGCGAACCCGAATGACCGATGAGCGTGCGGGTCCCGCGCCGCACGGCCTGAAGACCGAGGCCATACGTGCCGGACCAGTCACCTGTCTCGGGCGGGGCAGCGGGAACCCGCATCTCCGCGACCGAGGACCCACGGAGCACGCGTTCATCACCCTGCGCCAGGAAGCCCGCGAAGCGGAGAAGATCGGTGGTGGTAGACCAGAGCTGGCCGGCCGGCGCCATCAGCCCGAGGTCCTCAGCCGGCTCGGGCAGCATCACGTCGGCCCATGGATGGACGGCCCAGCCACCCGCATGAGGGGCGTGCGCCTGCGGAGTCGTGCGGTTCATCCCGAGGGGTTCCAGAAGCTCGCGGCGCAACACCTCGGTCCAGGAGTCACCGCGCACCTTCTCGACCAGCGAACCGAGCAGCGTATAACCGGGGTTCGAATAGTGGTGCCCGTGCCCGGAGGGATGGATCAACGGCCTCTCGCCGAGCACATCCGCAAGCTCCGGACGCACATCACCAGGGGTCCGCTCCCACCAAGGCGCCGGTGTCTCGGCTCCCAGACCCCCGCTGTGGCCGAGCAGTTGAAACACGGTCACCTGCCCGACGCCCGTGCCCGGCAGGTGCTTCTCCAGGGGGTCGTCCAGATCCAGCAGCCCTTCGTCGCGCAGACGCATCACCAGCACAGCGGTGAACGTCTTGGTGATGGACCCGATCCTGAACTGCGTATCACCATCGGGGTCATGGCCGTCCACACAACTGCGTGCGCCGCTCCATGCGATCCCGCCGTCCCGCTGTACCGCGGCTACGAGAGAGGGGGCCCGGCCTTCGGTCTGCGCGACGGCGATGCGGTGCAGCAGGGCGCGCCGGGTACTGGGGAGCAGAACTCCGGAATAGGTCATGCCCAAGGATGACCTGCGCGTCATCTGCCTGACGAACGCTTATCACCATCGCCTGCGCTCCGGACCCCGCGCCTCACACGGTGCACGGCCTTGCCCCCTGGGGCGCTTCTGAGTGGCATGGTTCCCAAGCCCGTGTCCTATGGGCCACGCAGTGGCCAACGCCGGTGGAAAGTGGCCACGGGCTCTGGAAACCTACACCTGGCCAGGTCAGGTCTGAGCCATGTCCACGAAGCGGGAGTAGTGGCCCTGGAACGCCACGGTGATCGTCGCCGTCGGTCCGTTACGGTGCTTCGCCACGATCAGGTCCGCCTCCCCGGCTCGCGGTGACTCCTTCTCGTACGCGTCCTCGCGGTGCAGAAGGATGACCATGTCGGCGTCCTGCTCGATGGAGCCGGACTCACGCAGGTCGGAGACCATCGGCTTCTTGTCCGTGCGCTGTTCGGGTCCACGGTTCAGCTGGGACAGGGCGATGACGGGAAGTTCGAGCTCCTTGGCAAGGAGCTTGAGGTTTCGGGACATGTCCGAGACCTCTTGCTGACGGCTCTCCGCCCGTTTGGCCCCGCCTGACTGCATCAGCTGGAGGTAGTCGATGACCACAAGCTTGAGGTCGTTGCGCTGTTTGAGGCGACGGCACTTGGCTCGGATCTCCATCATCGAGAGGTTCGGCGAATCGTCGATGTAGAGCGGAGCCGCCGACACGTCCGGCATCCGACGGGCCAGGCGAGTCCAGTCCTCGTCGGTCATGGTCCCGGAACGCATGTGGTGGAGAGCCACTCGGGCCTCGGCGGACAGCAGGCGCATCGCGATCTCGTTGCGCCCCATTTCCAGGGAGAAGATCACGCTCGGCAGGTTGCTCTTGATCGAGCAGGCGCGCGCGAAGTCCAGGGCGAGAGTGGACTTACCCATGGCGGGGCGGGCCGCGATGACGATCATCTGGCCGGGGTGCAGGCCGTTCGTCAGGGAGTCGAGGTCCGTGAACCCGGTCGGTACACCGGTCATCTCCCCGCTGCGGGACCCGATGGCCTCGATCTCGTCGAGAGCGCCTTCCATGATGTCGCCGAGCGGCAGGTAGTCCTCGCTGGTGCGCTGCTCCGTGACCGCGTAGATCTCGGCTTGCGCCGAGTTGACGATCTCGTCGACGTCGCCGTCGGCCGCGTATCCCATCTGGGTGATCTTCGTGCCGGCCTCGACCAGGCGCCTGAGCACCGCCCGCTCGTGGACGATCTCCGCGTAGTACGAAGCGTTGGCCGCGGTGGGCACGGACTGGACGAGCGTGTGCAGATACGGGGCTCCACCGACCTTGGTGATCTCTCCGCGCTTGACCAGCTCGGCCGCCACCGTGATCGGGTCGGCCGGCTCGCCCTTGGCGTACAGATCGAGGATCGCCGTGTAGACGGTCTCGTGGGCCGGGCGGTAGAAGTCGTGGCCCTTGATGATCTCCACGACGTCCGCGATGGCGTCCTTGGACAGCAGCATGCCGCCGAGCACGGACTGCTCGGCGTCAAGGTCCTGCGGGGGCACCCGCTCGAAGCCGGACGGCCCACCGCCTTCCCAGCTGCTTTCCCGGCCACGCTCGTGCTGCTCGTCGCGGGCCTTGCCCTCTCCGCGGCGCTGACGGGAGACGGGCAGACGGTCGCTGGGACCGACATCGGCCCAGGGATCGTCCAAAGGCTCGGGAATGCTCACCGGGCCACCTCCTCCCGTCCGCTTCGCGGACCTAGCCGTGCCACTCTTTCTTACGGCACAGCACCGACAAACAAGACGCCCGACTCCGGTTCCGGCGCGTCTAGTTCTGCGGGCTTCCAAGCCGGAACGGAGTGCGGGCGCCGCACCACGGTAGGCCGGTCCGCACCGTCAGCCAATCTGGTTATCCACAGGGCATGTGGACGACGGGCCAGATGCTGTGGACAACCCATCCGATCCTGTGCACGGACCGGGGGACAGCACTGTGGACAAACTCATACCCACCTACCGGCGAAGCCTGTGACCTGGCATTTCTCGTTCCAGGGGCTGTGGGGAAGAAAAACTTTTGCCCTCAGCTCGAGATCTGCGGAAACACCCTCCCCCCGAGCACGGCAAGCCGATCTCGGTAAGGGCTGCTGACACCTTGCATCTCTTACCTGTGGAAGATTAGATTGGCCCTCATGACCAAGGCGCCCACGGCCCAACCGCCATCCCGCCGTCGGCACGACCGCGAGATCATCGCACTGGCTGTCCCAGCCTTCGGCGCGCTCGTAGCCGAGCCGCTCTTCGTGATGGTCGACAGTGCCGTCGTCGGCCATCTCGGCACGCCGCAACTGGCCGGCCTGGCGGTGGCGGCGGCCCTGCTGACGACAGCGGTGAGCATCTTCGTCTTCCTCGCCTACGCCACCACAGCCGCGGTCGCCCGCCAAGTCGGTGCGGGAGATCTGGCATCCGCCATCCGCCAGGGAATGGACGGCATCTGGCTCGCTCTGCTGATCGGCGCCGCTGTCGTCGCCGTCACACTCCCTCTTGCCCCATGGCTGGTCGACATCTTCGGAGCGTCCGACACAGCAAGCCCGTACGCCACCACGTATCTGCGCATCTCCAGCCTGGGCATCCCCGCGATGCTTGTGGTTCTCGCAGCTACGGGGGTACTGCGCGGACTGCAGGACACTCGTACGCCGCTCTATGTCGCCATCGGCGGCTTCACGGTCAACGGCGCCCTCAACGTCGGACTCGTCTACGGTGCGGGGCTGGGTATCGCAGGATCCGCTTGGGGGACCGTCATCGCCCAGATGGGCATGGCGCTTGTCTATCTGATCGTTGTGGTGCGCGGGGCCCGTCGGCACGGCGCATCGCTGCGGCCCGACGCTGCGGGCATCCGGGCCAGTGCTCAGGCAGGCGTGCCCTTGCTGGTCCGCACGCTCTCCCTGAGGGCGGTCCTGATGATCGCCACTGCCGTGGCCGCCCGGCTCGGCGACACGGATATCGCCGCACACCAGATCATCCTGTCGCTCTGGAGCCTCACGGCCTTCGCCCTGGACGCGATCGCTATCGCGGGACAGGCCATCATCGGCCGCTACCTGGGGGCTGACGACACCAAGGGCGCCCGCGAGGCATGTCGCCGGATGGTTCAGTGGGGCATCGCGTCCGGGATGGTTCTCGGGGTGGTGATCGTGCTCGCGAGACCGCTGTTCGTCCCGCTGTTCACAAGCGACACGTCCGTGCAGGACACCCTGCTGCCGGCTCTGCTGGTCGTGGCGCTCTCCCAGCCGATCTCCGGTGTGGTCTTCGTCCTCGACGGGGTCTTGATGGGGGCAGGAGACGGCCGCTATCTCGCCTGGGCCATGATCCTCACCCTGGCCGTCTTCGCCCCGGTCGCTCTCCTCGTGCCCAGCCTCGGAGGAGGCCTCACAGCCCTCTGGGCCGCGATGACGCTGATGATGATTGTCCGTCTGGTGACGCTGTGGATACGCATGCGATCCGGCCGCTGGCTCGTGACCGGAGCCACGCGCTGAGGTGCTGTGCCCGCCGGCCCCCACTGGCTTCCCGGTTTCACGTGAAACGACGAAGGGCCGCACCAGAGGTGCGGCCCCTCACCTAGCTCTGCTGAGCTGTGCCCTTAGGCAGCAACGACCTCGATACCGAGCTTCGCGGCAACCTCAGGGTGCAGACGGACGGACACCTGGTATCCGCCGAGCGTCTTGATCGGCGAACCGAGCTCCACGCGACGCTTGTCGACGTCCGGACCACCGGCAGACTTGATCGCCGAGGCGATGTCAGCCGGGGTGACGGACCCGAAGAGGCGGCCGGCGTCGCCGGAGCGAACAGCCAGACGAACCTTCACGGCTTCGAGCTTGGCCTTGATCTCGTTGGCCTGCTCGATCGTCGCGATCTCGTGGATCTTGCGGGCGCGGCGGATCTGCGCCACGTCCTTCTCGCCACCCTTGGTCCAGCGAATGGCAAAGCCACGCGGAACCAGGTAGTTACGGGCGTACCCGTCCTTGACGTCCACGACGTCGCCGGCGGCACCGAGGCCAGTGACCTCGTGGGTGAGGATGATCTTCATGATTCGGTCACCCTTCCCTTATCGCGCGGTGGACGTGTAGGGCAGCAGCGCCATCTCACGGCTGTTCTTGACTGCCGTGGCGACGTCACGCTGGTGCTGCGTGCAGTTGCCGGTGACGCGGCGGGCACGGATCTTGCCGCGGTCGGAAATGAACTTCCGCAGCATGTTCGTGTCCTTGTAGTCCACGTACTGGGTCTTGTCCTTGCAGAACGCGCAGACCTTCTTCTTAGGCTTGCGCACAGGCGGCTTCGCCATGGTGTTTCTCCTGTGTGATCAAGAAGTGGGGTACGAGCAGCCCTAGAAGGGAGGCTCGTCCGAGTAGCCGCCGCCGGAGCCGCCGGAACTGCCGGAGCTTCCGCCCCAGCCGCCCCCGCCGCCCTGCTGGCCCCCGCCCTGCTGGCCACCGGCCTGCTGGCCGCCGGCCGGAGCGTTGGTGGCCCACGGGTCGTCGGCGGGAGCACCGCCGCCGCCCTGCTGACCGCCGGCACCGGGACCGCCGCCCCAGTTGCCGCCGCCCTGCTGGCCACCGCCGTATCCACCCTGGCCACCGCCCTGGCCACCGCGACCTGTGGTCTTGGTGACCTTGGCCGTGGCGTTCTTCAGGCTGGGGCCGACTTCCTCGACGTCCAGCTCGTAGACCGTGCGCTTGACGCCCTCACGGTCCTCGTAGGACCGCTGCTTCAGCCGGCCCTGCACGACGACGCGCATGCCTCGCTGGAGCGACTCCGCGACGTTCTCCGCCGCCTGACGCCAGACCGAGCAGGTGAGGAACAGGCCTTCGCCGTCCTTCCACTCATTGGTCTGCCGGTCGAAGATGCGGGGAGTGGACGCGACACGGAACTTCGCGACCGCCGCACCGGACGGGGTGAAGCGCAGCTCGGGGTCGTCGACGAGATTGCCGACGACCGTGATGACGGTCTCGCCTGCCATGGGTGAACCTCTCGGCGGGGATTGCTTCTGGCTGCTTGCTACTCGAACCCGATGACCGCTGAGCTAGATGCTCAGTGGGTCTCGGGACGGAGGACCTTGGTCCGGAGGACCGACTCGTTCAGGTTCATCTGTCGGTCGAGCTCCTTGACGACTGCAGGCTCGGCCTGCAGGTCGATGACCGAGTAGATGCCCTCAGGCTTCTTCTTGATCTCGTAAGAGAGACGACGACGGCCCCAGGTGTCGACCTTCTCGACCTTTCCGTTGCCCTCACGGACGACGGAGAGGAAGTTCTCAATCAACGGGGAGACTGCTCGCTCCTCGAGATCGGGGTCGAGGATGACCATCACTTCGTAGTGACGCATGTGGAACCCACCTCCTTTGGACTCAGCGGCCACGGTCGTTCCGTGGCAGGAGGGTCGTGATGCGTAAGCAACAGTGTCTCCGAGTAAAACAGCCGCCACTGACAACGCCTCTCTTCGAGAGTCGAGGGGAGCTGCAGTGCTGGCTCAGGGCAGACACCGGTGCAGACCGTACAGAGTACCCGCAGACCGGCTTCCGGTTGAAATCCGGTGTTCAGGGCGCACAATCGAGACAGACGCGGTGTGAGAGGCGCTACATTGCGCCGCCCTTCCCGCCAGGAGGTGCTCCATGGCACAGACAGTCCGACCCGCCGGCAGCCGACCCGCCACCCACAGGACATCCGGCGCCCGCCCGGCCAACGGTTCTCTCTTCGCGACGGACGGCAAGCCGCATCCGCTCCAGGACGTGCTGATGGTGGTGACCGGGGTCCTCGGCGTCCTCGCGTTCGTGACGGCGATGTTCCACAGCCTGCACCTGATCAGCTCGTGGGCGGGGCTGATCGGCATCCTGACCGGCGCCTACGGGCAGTACATCTCCAGGACCACCTGGGAGCGGTTCGGCCTGATCATGGGCATCGGCTCGTCCGCGGTCGGCTTCTATCTCGGCATGGCGCACGGGGGTCTCTTCGGCGGCGTACTCACCTGACCGGCAGAGCCGTGACCGACGGGGCCGGACGCCCCACGCGGTGCACAGACGGGCAGTCCCGGGCGGGCGGCGCCCGGTCCGGTCCAGACGGGCCAGACCGGGCGCCCCTCGGTCACAGTAGGCTTCGGCGCGAGAGCCGGAGCCCCTGACCGATGGGGACACACCTGCCGAGGAGCGCCCCGCATGAGCCTGACCCTGAGGACCATCAGCCGAGAACAGCATCTGGCGTACATCCAGAGTCTGCCCTCGGCCAGTCACTGCCAGGTCCCGGCGTGGGCTGATGTGAAAACCGAATGGCGCTCGGAGAACCTGGGATGGTTCGACAAGAACGGCGAGATGGTCGGCGCCGGCCTGGTGTTGTACCGCCAGCTGCCCAAGATCAAGCGTTATCTGGCGTACCTCCCCGAGGGACCGGTCATCAACTGGTACGCCCCGAATCTGGACGAGTGGCTCCAGCCGATGCTCGCCCATCTGAAGCAGCAGGGTGCCTTCTCCGTGAAGATGGGCCCTCCCGTGGTCATTCGCCGCTGGGACTCGGCCGCCATCAAGTCGGGGATCCAGGACCCGGACGTGAAGCGACTGAGGGACGTCGAGGCCAGCCACATCGAACCGCGCGCCTTCGAGGTCTCGGACCGCCTGCGGAAGATGGGATGGCAGCAGGGCGAGGACGGCGGCGCCGGCTTCGGCGACGTGCAGCCCCGCTACGTCTTCCAGGTACCGCTGGCCAACCGCTCCCTCGAAGACGTGCTCAAGGGCTTCAACCAGCTCTGGCGGCGCAACATCAAGAAGGCCGACAAGGCCGGCGTCGAGGTCGTCCAGGGCGGCTACGAGGACCTCGCCGAATGGCAGCGGCTGTACGAGATCACCGCCGTGCGCGACCACTTCAGGCCGCGCCCGCTCTCGTACTTCCAGCGCATGTGGTCGGTACTCAACTCCGAGGACCCCAACCGCATGCGGCTGTACTTCGCCCGGCACAACGGCGTGAATCTGTCGGCTGCCACGATGCTCGTCGTCGGCGGGCACGTCTGGTACTCCTACGGCGCCTCGGACAACATCGGGCGCGAGGTCCGTCCCTCCAACGCCATGCAGTGGCGGATGCTCCGCGACTCGTATGCGATGGGCGCGACCGTCTACGACCTCCGCGGCATCAGCGACTCGCTCGACGAGACCGACCACCTCTTCGGCCTGATCCAGTTCAAGGTGGGCACCGGCGGCGAAGCCGTCGAATACGTCGGCGAGTGGGACTTCCCCCTCAACAAGTTGCTGCACAAGGCGCTCGATATGTACATGTCGCGCCGCTGACCGCATCCCGACCACCATCCATCAGCTCCTCTCCTCTCTCTCACTTACACCGCAGCCACCAGAAAGGTTCCGGGCCGGCCATGGCGCTCTCCCTCTACGTCGACACCGCGCGCTGGCGGGCGCACCAGAAGTCCGTCCTCGACCAGTTCCCCGGTCTTGTCCCCGTCTGCAAGGGCAACGGATACGGCTTCGGACACGAGCGGCTGGCCGACGAGGCGATCCGCTTCGGGTCCGACACGCTGGCCGTCGGGACCACGTACGAGGCCGCGCGCATCAAGGACTGGTTCAGCGGCGATCTCCTGGTGCTCACGCCCTTCCGCCGGGGCGAGGAACCGGTACCGCTGCCCGACCGTGTCATCCGTTCCGTCTCGTCCGTGGACGGTGTGCACGCTCTGGTGGGCGCGCGCGTGGTCATCGAGTGCATGAGCTCGATGAAGCGCCACGGTGTGAAGGAGGAGGAGCTCGGCCAGTTGCACGCGGCGATCGAGGACGTGCGCCTCGAGGGCTTCGCACTGCACCTGCCGCTGGACCGCACCGACGGTTCGGACGCCGTCGAGGAGGTCATCACCTGGATGGACCGTCTACGGGCCGCCCGGCTGCCGCTGCACACGATGTTCGTCAGCCACCTGCGGTCCGAGGAGCTCGCGCGGCTGCGGCAGCAGTTCCCGCAGACCCGCTTCCGCGCACGCATCGGCACGCGGCTCTGGCTCGGCGACCACGAGGCGACGGAGTACCGCGGCGCGGTCCTCGACGTCACGCGCGTCGTGAAGGGGGACCGTTTCGGCTACCGCCAGCAGAAGGCCGCGTCGGACGGGTGGCTGGTGGTCGTCGCCGGGGGGACCTCCCACGGCGTGGGCCTGGAGGCGCCGAAAGCCCTGCACGGGGTGATGCCGCGCGCCAAGGGCGTCGCGCGTGCCGGGCTGGCCACGGTCAACCGGAACCTGTCGCCGTTCGTCTGGGCGGGCAAGCAGCGCTGGTTCGCCGAGCCGCCTCACATGCAGGTGTCGATCCTCTTCGTACCCTCGGACGCGCAGGAGCCGAAGGTCGGCGACGAACTGGTGGCCCATCTGCGCCACACCACCACCCAGTTCGACCGTCTCGTGGACCGGTAGGCCCGCCCCTCAGTCGGAGACCGTTCTGCCGGTCGTACCCCACTCCACCCGCGGTCCTTCGACCGCGGGTGGAGTGTGCCGGGCCGGAACAGGGTGCACCTGCAGGAGCGCCGTCCGGTCCGGCGCCGAGTCGAGCACCCCGCCCGAAGGGTCGTCGGACCCGTCACGCCGTACGGGATCGCGTTCGGGCATCAGGATGTCCCTGACGATCACGGCGCAGATGTAGAGCGTTCCCAGCAGGTGAAGGGCGATCGCGACCTGGTAGCCCTCCTGGGGAAGCCCCTGGTGCTTGTCGCCGCTCGTCGTGTACGCGAGGTAGAACCAGATCCCCAGGAAGTACATGACCTCGCAGGCCTGCCAGACGAGGAAGTCCCGCCAGCGGGGCCTGGCCAGTGCGGCCAGCGGGATGAGCCAGAGCACGTACTGCGGTGAGTAGACCTTGTTCGTCAGGATGAAGGCGGCCACCACGAGGAACGCCAGCTGGGCGAAACGCGGCCGGTGCCGGGCGGTCAGCGCCAGCCCGGCGATGCCCGCACACAGGACGATCATCAGCAGCACCGAGGCCGTGTTCACCGTGCCCACGTCGATGGGCCGGCCCGTGCGCTGGGTGATGACCAGCCAGAACGACCCGTAGTCGATCTGCCGTTCCTGGCTGAACGTGTAGAACTTCTTCCAGCCCTCCGGGGCGTACAGCATCACCGGAAGGTTCACCGCGAGCCAGGCCGCCGCCGCGCCGAGGAGTGCCGACCCGTACTCCCGCCACTTCCCGGCCCGCCAGCACAGCACCAGCAGGGGCCCGAGCAGCAGTACGGGGTAGAGCTTGGCAGCGGTCGCCAGACCGATGAGGATGCCGAAGGCCAGGTTCCTTCCGCGGGACCACATGAGCATCGCGGCGGCCGTCAGCGCGACGGCGAGCAGATCCCAGTTGATCGTCGCGGTGAGCGCGAGCGCCGGGGCGAGCGCGACCAGCAGGGCGTCCCAGGGGCGGCGCCGGTGCGTACGGGCGACACACACCGCGATGATCACGGCGCAGATCATCAGCATGCCCGCGTTGACCATCCAATACATCTGCTCGCGCTGCTGCACGGGGTCCGAGGACGGGGTCAGCGTCAGCCAGGACGCGATCTGCATGAACAGGCCGGTCAGGACGGGGTACTCGAGGTACGCCATGTCGCCGCTGAGCCGGTCGACGTACGGCACCAGGCCGTCGGCGAAGCCACGGCCGACGAAGAGGTGCGGGATGTCGGAGTAGCACGCGTGCGCGTACTGCGAACTGGTGCCGCGGAACCACGCCCAGTTGTAGCAGGGCAACTTCTGCACCATGCCGAGCGCGAACATCCCGATCGCCACGAGCGCGACGACCCGCACCGGTGTGAGCGGCCCCGACCCGAACCGTGCCCAGCGGCCCGCGGGGCCCCCGATCAGCTCGCTCCCCGCTGCGGCGATGTCGTCATGCCGCGTGGGCGGTACGACGGACGGCTCCTGGTGCACGCTCGTGTCTTCTGCGCTTGGCATGCCGCACATCCTGCCGTACCGCGCTGTGTGCGGGCGTGGCCCGTGCCCGGGACACACGAAGGGCCGCCGGCACCTGCCAGGTGCCGGCGGCCCTCGTCACGCGTGTCCGGCAGACCCCTCGCGGGGTTTCCGGAGGGCGGTGGGATCACCCGCGCCGCCCTGGAGTGCTAGCCGCCGCCGCCGAAGATCCCGCCGCGGTCGTTCTCCTCGCCCTCGGTCGTTCCCTCGGTCGTTCCCTCGGTGGTTCCTGTGTCCGTCCCGCCTTCCGACGTTCCGGCGTCCGCCCCACCGTCGGTGGCCCCCTCGGTGGTGCCACCGTTGTCGTTGCCGTCGGTCGCACCCCCGCCGTTCTGGTTGCCGTTCTTGCACTCCCAGTCGAGCGGAGCACACGTTGTCGCGCTCGGCGAAGGGGTCGGGGACGAAGGAGTGGGAGACGGCGTCTCGGGCTCCTCGCTGGACTCGGACGGCGAAGGCGTCGGGCTCGGCGTCGGGCTGGGGCTGACCGCGCCACCGCCGAAGAACATGTCGCCGTACGGTTCCGGCTTCGGGAACCTGACGACCTTCGTGCCCTTCACCGCCTCGGTCATGTAGTCGTGCCAGATCTGCGCGGGGAACGAGGCACCGTGGATCGACCGCTCGCCGCCGGTTCCGTACATTTCCAGGAACTCGCGGTTCTTCTTCGTCTCGTCGTCGTCCATCCGGAACATGCTGACGGCCGTCGACAGCTGGGGGGTGTAGCCGACGAACCAGGCTGACTTGTTGCCGTCGGTGGTGCCCGTCTTGCCGGCCACGTCACGTCCCGGAATCTGGGCGGGCGTGCCCGTTCCGTTCTCGACGACGTTCTTCAGCACGTCGGTGACGTTGTCCGCGACGATGCTCGGGAACGCCGTTTTCTCCTCCGTCTTGTGCCGGTAGATCACGTCACCCCTGTGCTTGACCTCGGTGACCGAGAAGGGCTCCCGCTGCTTGCCACTGGTGGCGAAGGTGGCGTACGAGCCCGCCATCCGGATGGCGCTCGGCGAGGACGTACCGATGGAGAACGAGGGAACGCTCGAGTTCGCCATGTAGCGGTCGTCACGCAGGCCGGCGGCAATCGCGGCCTCCTTCACCTTGTCGGTGCCGACATCCATGCCGAGCTGGACGAACGGGGAGTTGGCGGACTCCTGCATGGCGTAGCGGAGGTCGATGTCCCCGTAGTCCTTGTCCCCGTCGTTGGTCTGGAGCCACTCCTTGCCTTCCTCGTTCTGCCAGACCGCGCCGTTGTATTTGCTGATCTTCAGCTCGTTGTCGCCGTTGTAGATGCTCTTCGGCGACACCGGGGTCCGCTCTTCCTTGCTCTGCTCGGGGCCGAGCTCGGGATCGCGCTTCCCGTACTCCATGGCTGCCGCCAGCACGAACGGCTTCCACGTCGAACCGACCTGCGCACCCGTCGCGTCGGCGTTGTTCGTGTAGTGCTGCGTCGCGTCCTGACCGCCGTACGTGGCGACGATGGCGCCCGTCTTGGTGTCCACCGACGCGCCGCCGAACTCGACGTGTGTGTCCTTGTCAGGACGCTTCTCGGGGTCGATCTTGGCCTTGTACACCTCTGTGATCGACTTCTCGAGCTCCTCGACCTTCTTCTTCTCGAAGGTCGTGTGGATCTCGTAACCGCCCCGGGCCAGTTCCTTCTCGGTGACGCCCTCATCGTTGTGCGCGACGAAGTACTTCGTCGCGAGGTCGACCAGGTATCCGGTCTGGCCACCGAGCTTGGCGTCCTTCTTCGGCTTGGCCGGCTCAGGGAAGTCCTTGAAGGTCGCGCGCTCGGCCGCGCTCAGCCTGCCGTCCTTCACCTGCTCGTCGAGGATCCAGCGCCAGCGCTCGACGGCCCGCTTGCGGTTCTTCTCGGGCGTGGCATTCACCGGATCGACCTCGGGGGCACCCGCGGGATCGTAGTAGCTCGCGCCCTTGAGCAGTGTCGCGAGGAAGGCACACTCACTCGCGTTCAGCTCCGCGGCGTCCTTGCCGTAGTACGCACGTGCCGCCGCCTGCAGACCTGACGCGCCCCGGCCGTAGTAGGAGACGTTGAGGTACCCCTCCATGACCTTCTCCTTGCTCTCCGTCTCACCGACCTTGAGCGTGATGAAGAGTTCCTTGACCTTGCGGGTCAGGGTCTGGTCCTGGGTGAGCATCGAGTTCTTCACGTACTGCTGGGTGATCGTCGAACCGCCCTGGGTGTCACCTCCCCGGGCCATGTTCCAGAAGGCGCGGGCGATGCCCATGGGGTCGATGCCCCTGTCGGTCTCGAACGACTTGTTCTCGGCCGAGATGACGGCGTTCCGCATCGCTACGGGGATCTGTGCGTACTCGAGGGACTGACGGTTGACGGAACCGCCGGTGGCGACCATCTGTGTGTCGTCGGCCCAGTAGTAGACGTTGTTCTGTGCCGTGGCGAGGTCCTTGGGCTCGGGCGGCACCACCAGCGCGTACGCGATGCCGGCGGCACCCATCATGAGACCCAGGAAGCCCAGGCACAGACCGGAGACCAGCCTCCACGACGGCACCCAGCGGCGGAAGCCGTACTTACCGGCCCGCGGGTAGTCGATGAAGCGCTTCTTGCCCGAACCCTCACGGCCCCGACCGCGGCCTTCGTGACCGCTGCTGTCGCCACCCCCGCGGCGTCTGCCTCCGCCTCCGCCACGCTGCGCGCGTCGGGCCTCGGCACGGCCGCTGTACGACGGCTCCTCGCCGTGCGCTCCGGAAGGTGACTCTGACGTTGCTCTGCGTGACGCATCGGTGCGACGTCCAGCAGGCTGTTGCGCGGCTCGTCTGGCCGCTGCGCGCCCGCCACCTTGCGGTTGCGGCGCTTTGCGACGGTGCTCGCTCATCGAACGACTACTCCTCGGGCAGGCGAGAGCGCCTGGAAGCGGCAGTTGAGATCCGGTCCCCCCGAATTACGGACAAGCCCTGCGGAAGGCTCACCCGCAGTACATCCGGCAGTCCGCGATTACTGACGCTCGACGGCGCCTCACGGTTCCCGGTGGTCTGCATGCCGCACAGACTACGCACGGTCAAAAACCTCCACGGACCGAACTTCACCCCAAATTACGCAAGTCGCTCCCTATGAATCGGGGATGTGACGCCGCTCACGAAACGCCCCCTTGTCGAACATCACGAGTCGATCTATCGTGCTGATGTATCGAGTCGATACATCAGCGCGGCATAAGATGGGTCCAGTGACCCCACGGAAGCACCGGCGGAAGAGGAGGCGAAGGTGAGCAGACGCTCCGGCATCCTCGAATTCGCCGTACTCGGCCTGCTCCGCGAGTCCCCCATGCACGGGTACGAGCTGCGCAAGCGCCTCAATACCTCGCTGGGGATCTTCCGTGCCTTCAGCTACGGCACCCTCTACCCCTGCCTCAAGACGCTGGTCGCCAACGGCTGGTTGATCGAGGAACCGGGAAGTGTTCCCGCCCTGCCACCCACGACAGGCCGCGGGGTCGCCCCCGCATCCTCGCTGGCCGGGCGCCGCGCGAAAATCGTCTACCGGTTGACGGCGGAAGGTAAGGAGCACTTCGAGGAGCTGCTCTCCCACACCGGTCCGGATTCCTGGGAGGACGAGCACTTCGCCGCACGGTTCGCCTTCTTCGGGCAGACCGAGCGCGAGGTGCGGATGCGCGTGCTCGAAGGCCGCCGCAGCAGGCTGGAGGAGCGCCTCGAGAAGATGCGCGCCTCCCTTGCCCGCACCCGCGAACGACTCGACGACTACACGCTTGAGCTGCAGCGACACGGCATGGAATCCGTGGAGCGCGAAGTGCGCTGGCTGAACGAGCTCATCGAGAGCGAGCGGTCGGGACGGGATCAGCGACGATCCTCGCCCGAGAGCTCCACTCAGCACGACACATCAGGAGAGACGGGCGGCCTGCCCCGGCACAGGGACGACAACTCCCGGCCGGATCCGTCCGACGACACGAAGTGACATCCCCGCAGACCCGCAAGGCGACATCGGGGAACACCGAGAACACACAGGGAGCAATCGGCATGGGTTCGGTTCGCGTAGCCATCGTCGGCGTGGGCAACTGCGCCGCCTCGCTGGTGCAGGGCGTCGAGTACTACAAGGACGCCGATCCGGCCGGCAAGGTGCCCGGTCTGATGCACGTTCAGTTCGGCGAGTACCACGTGAGTGACGTCGAGTTCGTCGCCGCCTTCGACGTCGACGCGAAGAAGGTCGGCCTCGACCTCGCGGACGCCATCGGCGCCAGCGAGAACAACACCATCAAGATCGCCGACGTGCCGAACACCGGGGTGACCGTTCAGCGCGGCCACACCCACGACGGCCTGGGCAAGTACTACCGCGAGACGATCGAGGAGTCCTCCGAGGCCCCCGTCGACATCGTTCAGATCCTCAAGGACAAGCAGGTCGACGTCCTCGTCTGCTACCTGCCGGTCGGTTCCGAGGTGGCTGCGAAGTTCTACGCGCAGTGCGCCATCGACGCCAAGGTCGCATTCGTCAACGCCCTCCCGGTGTTCATCGCCGGCACCAAGGAGTGGGCCGACAAGTTCACCGAGGCCGGGGTCCCGATCGTCGGCGACGACATCAAGTCCCAGGTCGGCGCCACCATCACGCACCGCGTGATGGCCAAGCTCTTCGAGGACCGCGGCGTCATCCTGGACCGCACGATGCAGCTGAACGTCGGCGGCAACATGGACTTCAAGAACATGCTCGAGCGTGAGCGCCTGGAGTCCAAGAAGATCTCGAAGACGCAGGCCGTCACCTCGCAGATCCGTGACCGCGAGCTCGGTGCGGACAACGTCCACATCGGCCCGTCGGACTACGTGGCCTGGCTCGACGACCGCAAGTGGGCGTACGTGCGCCTCGAGGGCCGCGCGTTCGGCGACGTTCCGCTGAACCTGGAGTACAAGCTCGAGGTCTGGGACTCCCCGAACTCCGCCGGTGTCATCATCGACGCCGTGCGCGCTGCGAAGATCGCCAAGGACCGCGGCATCGGTGGCCCGATCCTCTCGGCGTCCTCGTACTTCATGAAGTCCCCGCCGGTCCAGTACTTCGACGACGAGGCCCGCGAGAACGTCGAGAAGTTCATCAGCGGCGACGTCGAGCGCTGATCCAAGCGGTCACTGCTTCACTGTCGCTTCTTCATACGGGGGGTCCCCGGGCAATCCGCCCGGAGGCCCCCCGCGTGTGTGACCCTTGCACACATGTCTGTCGTGCGTGATCTGGGCGTGCTCCTGCGCCTTCGGAACTTCCGTCGCCTGCTCGCCGTACGACTTCTCTCCCAGTCGGCCGACGGCGTCTACCAGGTCGCGCTCGCCACCTACGTCGTCTTCTCGCCGGAGAACCAGACGACGCCGGGCGCCATCGCCTCCGCCATGGCTGTGCTGCTGCTCCCGTACTCGCTGATCGGCCCGTTCGCCGGAGTGCTGCTGGACCGCTGGCCCCGCCGCCAGGTATTCCTCTATGGGAACCTGCTGCGCGCCGCGCTGGCCTGCTGCACGGCCCTGCTGCTCCTGAGCTCTGTGCCGGACTGGCTGTTCTACGCTTCCGCCCTCTGCGTCACGGCCGTCAACCGCTTCGTGCTGGCCGGCCTGTCGGCTGCCCTTCCGCGCGTCGTCGACACCGAGCGGCTCGTCCTCGCCAACTCCCTCTCCCCGACGGCCGGCACTCTGGCAGCTACGGCGGGGGGTGGCCTCGCCCTGGCGATCCGGCTGCTGACAGACGGGTCCGACGCCGCCGTGGTGCTGCTGGGCGCAGCCCTCTACCTTCTCTCGGCGCTGGTCTCCCTGAGCTTGCCCCGCACTCTCCTCGGACCGGATCGCGCCCTGCACCACGTGCGACTACGGGAGGCACTCACCACCACCTCACGAGGGCTCGTCGAGGGTTTGAATCACCTGGCCGAGCGAAGGGACGCGGCACACGCGCTGGCCGCCATCACGGTGCTCCGCTTCTGCTACGGCGCGCTGACGGTGATGGTGCTGATGCTGTGCCGCTATGCCTGGTCCGACAACGAGTCCGACGGCCTGGCCCTCCTGGGCCTCGCACTCGGCGCTTCCGCCGCCGGCTATTTCGTAGCCGCCGTGATGTCCCCCTGGGCGGTCGGCCACTTCGGGCGATACGGCTGGCTGGCCGGGTGTGCCGGCGGAGCCGCCCTCCTGGAGCCGGCACTGGGGCTTCCGTTCGCCCTTGCCCCGATGCTGGCAGCAGCCTTCATTCTCGGTCTCGTGACCCAAGGAGCGAAGATCGCGACGGATACCGAGGTACAGACCTCCGTGGACGACGCCTACCGAGGTCGGGTCTTCTCGCTCTACGACGTGCTCTTCAATGTCGCCTTCGTCGCCGCCGCGGGAATGTCCGCCCTGGTACTTCCCTCTGACGGACGATCCGTCGTCGTGGTGCTCACCGTCGCCGCGCTCTACGCCATCGTCTCGGTGGCCATGCTTCGCCGCCGCCGTGTGAGCATCGCGCTTCAGCGCACCCGCATCAAGGAATGAGCTTGGGGCGTTGTTTCACGTGAAACAACGCCCCTCACCGATTGCACCGGATCACCTTCTCGGCCATGTTCGACGTTTCACGTGAAACATGACGGGCCCCTCAGCCGCGGTGCCGCCATGAACGAAGCACGCCTTGAGTCACAACCCGGCAGCCGGCCCGACTCAGTCCTGCGCGGCCCACCATTCCTTCAGGGCTGCGACTGCGACGTCACGCTCCATCGGACCGTTCTCCAGTCGCAGCTCCAGCAGGAACGCGTAAGCCTTGCCGATCACAGGTCCGGGTCCCACGTCCAGGATCTGCATGATCTCGTTGCCGTCCAGGTCAGGCCGGATCGCCTCCAGCTCCTCCTGCTCCTGCAACTGCGCGATGCGCTCCTCGAGTCCGTCATAGGTCCGCGAGAGTGCATTCGCCTTGCGCTTGTTCCGCGTCGTGCAGTCGGAGCGCGTCAGTTTGTGCAAGCGGTCCAGCAGTGGCCCCGCGTCCCGCACGTACCTGCGCACCGCCGAGTCGGTCCACTCCCCGTCGCCGTATCCGTGGAAGCGCAGGTGCAGCTCCACCAGCTTCGAGACGTCCTTGACCATGTCGTTGGAGTACTTGAGCTCGGTCATCCGCTTCCTGGCCATCTTGGCTCCCACCACTTCGTGGTGGTGGAACGAGACCCGGCCGTCGCTCTCGAAGCGGCGCGTCCTCGGCTTCCCGATGTCGTGAAGCAGCGCCGCGAGGCGCAGCACCAGGTCCGCGCCGTCCTCCTCCAGATCGATGGCCTGCTCCAGGACTGTCAGGGAGTGCTCGTAGACGTCCTTGTGGCGGTGATGCTCATCACTTTCCAGACGCAGCGCGGGCAGCTCGGGCAGCACCTTGTCGGCCAGACCCGTGTCCACGAGAAGCCCCAGCCCCTTACGGGGGTGTGCGGAGACGAGCAGCTTGTTCAGCTCCTCACGAACCCGCTCGGCGGAGACGATCTCGATGCGTCCCGCCATATCCGTCATCGCCTTGACGACGTCAGGAGCGACCTCGAAGTCCAGCTGCGCGGCAAAACGTGCGGCGCGCAGCATGCGCAGCGGATCGTCCGAGAAGGATTCTTCGGGCGTACCCGGCGTACGCAGAACACGCTGAGCCAGATCATCGAGGCCGCCGTGCGGGTCGATGAACTCCTTCCGCGGCAGAGCGACGGCCATGGCGTTGACCGTGAAGTCACGGCGCACGAGATCTTCCTCGATCGAGTCGCCGTAGGAGACCTCGGGCTTGCGTGAGGTCCTGTCGTACGCCTCCGACCGGTAGGTCGTGACCTCGATCTGGTAGCCGTCCTTCTGCGAGCCGACGGTGCCGAACGCGATGCCGACCTCCCAGACCGAATCGGCCCAGGGCCGGACGATCTTGAGTACGTCCTCCGGGCGGGCGTCGGTCGTGAAGTCGAGGTCGTTTCCGAGTCTGCCGAGCAACGCGTCGCGGACCGACCCGCCGACCAGAGCGAGGCCGAAGCCGGCCTCCTGAAATCGGAGGGCGAGGTCATCGGCGACGGGGGACACCCGCAGCAGTTCGCTCACTGCGCGGTGCTGCACCTGACTCAGTGCACGGGGGCTGTCTTCGTTGGCGTTCGGCACAACAGAAAAGGGTACGTGCACCGACCGGCCCGGGCGTCATCGTTTCTCGCCGCCCTGCGAGACTCTCCCGATCATGGGGCACGGTCCCCGGCACGCAGGCGTCGGGCACATCGTTACCATGCGGGGACGCAGAGACCGGCAGAGCCGGCACCAGCTGACGACGACGAGGGACGGATACGCGTGGCCGAGGCGGCAGACTTTCAGGGGATGAATCCCTCCCCTGCCCGCCGGTGGCTCCGGCGCACGGCCTCCTTGATCGTCGGGGTGCCGATGGTCGCCGGCCTCCTGGCCGGGCCCGCAGCGCCCTCGGCACAGGCTGAGGCAGCGACCAAGGCCCCGGCCGGCTCACGCACCGTCGATGTGTCTCTGGACACCCTCGCCCCCAGCGCACCGGTCGAAGGCGACACCCTGACCGTCTCGGGCACCCTGACCAACAAGGGCAAGAAGACTGTCACGGACGCCGAGGTCGATCTGCGCGTCGGGCCGCGACTGTCCGGCAGGGGAGCGATCGACGAGGCCGCCAAGCGCACCGGCTACCAGCCCGGCAGCGACCCGGCAAAGCTCGGTGGCTCGTACACGCTGAAGGTCCCCGAGCTCGCGTCCGGGGTCAGCCAGGACTTCACGCTCGCCGTTCCGGTGAACAAGCTGGACCTGGACGCCGAGGGCGTCTACCAGCTGGGGGTGTCCCTGACGGGCCGCACGGCCGATTACGCCTACGACCAGGTGCTCGGAATCCAGCGGACCTTCTTGCCGTGGCAGCCGGAGGACACCAAGAGCAAGACCAAGCTCACGTTTCTCTGGCCCTTGATCGCTTCGGCCCATCTCACGGCCGAGACGGGCTCGGACGAGCAGCAGACCCCCGTGTTCGCCAATGACGACCTGGCACTGGAGCTGGCCCCCGGCGGCCGCCTGGAACAGTTGGTGTCACTCGGGCGCCAGCTGCCCGTGACCTGGGTGATCGACCCCGACCTGCTGGCATCTGCCGATGCCATGACGAAGAACTACCGGGTCAAGGTAGGGGACACCACAGTCGCGGGGACCAATCAGGCCATCGCCAAGAAATGGCTCACGGACCTGCAAGCAGCCGTGAAGGACGGGAAGGTGGTGGCTCTGCCGTTCGCCGACCCCGACCTCGCCTCCATCGCACACCGCGGCAAGAACGTCTCGGGCGCCCTCAGCCACCTGCAGACGGCGACCGAGGTCGCCGGCACGACAGTGGAAACCGTCCTTCATGTGAAACCGTCCACCGACTTCGCCTGGCCTGTGGACGGCGCGATCGATCCTTCGGTCGTCGACGTCGCCACCTCGGCCGGCGCCCACAAGGTGATCGCACGCAGCGACAGCCTCGAGGAGACCGGCGGGCTGCCCTACACACCGACGTCGGCCCGCCCCATCGGCGGGGGCACCACCGCTGTCGTCGCCGACCACCGGCTCTCCACGGCTTTCACCGGCGACATGTCCAAGGCAGGCGCCTCCACACTCGCCGTCCAGAAATTCCTGGCACAGACGCTGGCAGTGACGGAGCAGGCCCCGGACAACGAACGCAGCATCGTCGTCGCCCCGCAGCGGACGCCGACCGCCGCACAGGCCCAGACCATGGCCCGGGCTCTGCAGGCCCTGACGGCCGAACACTGGACACAACCCCTGGACCTGACGGCGGCAGCCGACCAGGAGCCTGACGCGCAGGCCACCACCAAGGTGCCCAGGGCATCTCAGTACCCGAAGAAGCTTCGAAGCCAGGAGCTGCCCACCCAGGCGTTCCAGGACATCAGGACGACACAGAACTCGCTCAACAGCTTCCAGGTCATCCTCACGCAGCCCGACCGGGTGGTGACCCCCTTCGGGAACGCGATCAACCGCTCCGTGTCGTCCTCGTGGCGCGGCAGGCCGCTCGAAGCGCAGCGGTACCGCGATGCGGTGCACACCTATCTCCAGGGCCTCACCACCGAGGTCCAGCTGATCACGAAGACGGATGTGACTCTCTCGGGACGCAGCGCGACCATCCCGGTGACCGTGCAGAACAAGCTGGTCCAGGGTGTCGATCACCTCGTACTCCGCCTGACGTCGAACAACGCCACCCGGCTCAAGCTCAACGACGGCAAAGCAGTGGCCCAGGAACCCGTCGAGATCGCGGGCGGGCACAGCCAGTCCGTGAAGTTCGACGCCTCTGCCAACGCCAACGGACAGGCACAGGTCACTGCGCGGCTGTTCACCACGGACGGCGCACCCTACGGCGAAGAGATGACCTTCACGGTGAAGGTCTCGGAAGTCACACCGACGGTGCTCCTGGTGATCGCCGGCGGACTGCTGCTGCTGGTCCTGGCGGGCATCAGGATGTACACCCACCGCAAGCGCACCGTCGCGGGCGCCGTGGTGGACGGCGACGGCGGCGAACCCGAGCAGCCGAGTGACCCGGCACCGGACACCGGTCCGGAAAGCGGTAACCCATCGGGCCCGGGTGAGAAAGTGGACCGTTGAGCGATGTCTGTCGGGGCCTGTCGGCCGGGGACAATGAGGTGGGGTTTCGATGAACGCGCCGTACGACGGTGACCGCGGCCAAGGCGCGGGCGGAGCTGGGTCTTCCGGCGGTCCGCCGGTGCCACCGGGCACCGGCCAGGAAGGGGAGGCACCCGATCCCTACCTGCAGCACGCGTACGAGCACGATCCGTACCGTGCCCAGGATCTCGCCTCACAGGACCCGGTGGCCGAGGCGCTCTACGACCGCGCCTCGCACCCCCCGCCGCCACCCGGCACCTACCAGGAGCCACAGGGCCTCTACCAGCAGCCTCCCGCTGCCCAGTACGCCCCGGACCCCCACATCTGGGCCCAGACACCGCCACCGGAGCCGGCAGGCCCCTCCAGGCACCTTCCTTACGGCGACAACGCCCGGACCACCCAGTACGTAGGGGTGGACGACCTGGTCACGCAGGCTGCCGACGACCGTGGGGAGCAGGACGCCTTCGCGTACCTCTTCCGCGACCAGGAGGGGTCGGGACGGCCGCCCGGTCCTCCCGCCGAGCCTGAGGCGGCTCCCGCCCCGGCGCCGGCGAAGTCCGGCGGTCGCGCCGCCGGAATACTGAAGTCCAGTGCGCTGATGGCCGCGGGCACCCTGGTGTCCCGGCTCACCGGTTTCGTCCGCAGCCTCGTGATCACTGCAGCGCTGGGCGCGGCGGTGCTCGGTGACAGCTTCACCATCGCGTACACCCTGCCGACGATGATCTACATCCTCACCGTGGGCGGCGGGCTGAACTCCGTCTTCGTGCCTCAGCTCGTCCGGTCCATGAAGGACGACGAGGACGGCGGCGAGGCGTTCGCCAACCGGCTGCTGACACTCGTCATGGTCGCGCTCGGCCTGATCGTCGTGATCGCCGTATTCGCAGCACCACAGCTGGTGCACCTCATGTCGAGCACGATCGCGAACGATCCCGCCGCGGACACGGTGGCGGTCACCTTCGCCCGTTACTGCCTGCCGACCATCTTCTTCATGGGCGTCCACGTGGTGATGGGCCAGATCCTCAACGCCCGTGGAAAATTCGGCGCGATGATGTGGACCCCGGTCCTCAACAACATCGTCATGATCTTCACGTTCGGCCTGTTCATCTGGGTCTACGGCACCTCCGCCGAATCCCGGATGGGCGTGGAGACGATCCCGCCGGAGGGCATCCGGCTCCTCGGTATCGGCACACTGCTCGGTCTGGTCGTCCAGGCCCTGGCGATGATTCCGTACCTCCGTGAGGCGGGCTTCCGCTTCCGTCCCCGTTTCGACTGGAAGGGCCACGGGCTCGGAAAGACGATCAAGCTCGCCAAGTGGACGGTCCTGTTCGTGCTCGCCAACCAGGCGGGCGTGCTGGTCGTCACCCAGCTGGCCACCTCCGCGGGCAAGCTTGCGGACAAGGACGGCTCGGGCTTCCTCGCCTACTCCAACGCCCAGCTGATCTGGGGCATGCCCCAGGCCATCATCACCGTGTCGGTCATGGCGGCCCTGCTGCCCCGCATCTCCCGCGCCGCCCATGACAACGACCCCGGGGCCGTCCGCGACGACATCTCGCAGGGTCTGCGCAACTCGGCAGTGGCCATCGTGCCCGTCGCCTTCACCTTCCTGGCGCTCGGCCTGCCGATGTGCACCCTGCTCTACGCCTCCAGCGGCACCGAGGCCGCGCGGTCCATGGGCTTCATCCTGATGGCGTTCGGCCTCGGCCTCATCCCGTACTCCGTGCAGTACGTCGTACTGCGCGGCTTCTACGCGTACGAGGACACCCGCACCCCCTTCTACAACACGGTCATCGTCGCAGCGGTCAATGCTGCGGCCTCCGCCCTCTGCTACGTGATTCTTCCGGCCCAATGGGCAGTCGTGGGAATGGCGGCGTCCTACGGGCTGGCCTACGCGGTCGGCGTCGGCATCGCCTGGCGACGCCTGAGCAGCCGGCTCGGCGGCGACCTCGACGGCGCCCGTGTGGTGCGCACCTACGCCCGTCTCTGCCTCGCCGCGATCCCTGCGGCCGTGGTCGGCGGGGGTGTGGGCTTCGCGCTCCTGAAGGCCCTCGGCGATGGAGCCGGCGGGTCGGTGGTGGCTCTGGTCTGTGGCAGCGTCGTCCTGCTGGGCATCTTCTTCGTCGCCGCGAAGAAGATGCGCATCGAGGAGCTCAACGGCATGGTCGGCATGGTCCGGGGACGACTCGGACGCTGAACACACTTCGGGCCGCACAACCATCGCCGGACACCGCGTGTCGTGCATAGCGCCGGAGTGTGGGCACAATTGGCGTGACTGTGCAGAGCTGGCTGGCATCGCGCAACGGATGGGGAGGCAGGAACGACGGTGGCGGAACGTAGCACGGCTGCTGTCGACGTGGCCGACAACGGCGGCGACGAGCCGCTGACCGCCAAGGCGGACGCGGCCACGACCGACGGGACGGCACAAACCAAGGACAAAGAGGGCGCAAGCTCGCAGAGCGACGCGAGCGGGCGTGACGGCTCGGAAGCCGTGCCGGCGTCACCCGATCTGCACAGCGGTCACAAACTGGCCAGACGTTACCGCCTCGAAGAATGCGTCACCCGGCTGGACGGATTCAGCAGCTGGCGAGCCGTCGACGAGAAGCTGCGGCGCGCGGTGGGTGTTCATCTGCTGCCTGCCGATCATCCGCGCGCCCGTTCGGTGCTGGCCGCGGCCCGCTCCTCCGCGCTGCTCGGGGACCCGCGCTTCGTCCAGGTCCTGGACGCCGTGGAGGAGGGCGACCTCGTCTACGTCGTCCACGAATGGCTCCCCGATGCCACCGAGCTCACGGCTCTGCTGGCAGCCGGCCCCCTGGAAGCCCACGACGCCTACCAGCTCGTGAGCCAGATCTCCCAGGCCATGGCCGCGGCACACCGCGAAGGGCTCGCGCACCTACGTCTCACGCCCGGCGCCGTGCTGCGCAGCTCGACCGGCCAGTACCGGATCCGCGGGCTGGCGGTGAATGCCGCTCTGCGCGGAATCACCGCCGATCAGCCGCTCCGCACGGACACCGAAGCCATCGGCGCACTCCTCTACGCCGCCCTGACCCGCCGGTGGCCGTATGAGAGCGACGCATACGGACTCTCCGGGCTCCCCAAGGACCTGGGTCTGATCCCCCCGGACCAGGTACGGGCAGGCGTCCACCGAGGCCTGTCGGAACTGGCCATGCGCGCGCTCGCCAACGACGGCGCCACCGCCTCCCGGCAGGAACAGCCATGCACCACACCGGACGAGCTGGCGAAGGCCGTCGCGGCCATGCCGCGCGTCCTCCCGCCGGAACCCGTCTTCGCCGCCCCGCCGGAGTACCAGCGCACGACGTATCAGCAGGGCACCTACGGGCGCCCGTCGGCGCGCCCCACCTCCGCCACCCAGCCTGTGATCGTGGCCCCGCCACCGCCTCTCCAGAGCCGCACGGGCAGGGCGCTCAAGTGGGCAGTGTCCGCTCTGCTCATCGCCGCTCTGGGCCTCGGCAGCTGGCAACTGGCGGAAACGGTCCTCGACCGGGACAACGACTCCGGGGACCCGACCCCCACCCGGAGCACCCAGGGCGGAAGCGACGACAACAACGCCGTCGAGCCCAGCAAGCCGGTCACCATCGTGGGGGCCCAGGACTACGATCCGCTCGGCGACGGTTCCGAGAAGCCCGCCTCGACGCAGAACGTCCACGACGGGGACGCAAGCTCCTACTGGAACACGGACGGTTATTTCAGCGCCGATTTCGGACGGCTCAAAGAAGGCGTCGGCCTCGTGCTCGACCTCGGCAAGGTCCAACAAGTGGGCAACGTCGAGGTGTCCTTCACCGGCGGCAGTACCTCCGTCGAGCTGCGGACCACCGAGGGCTCGTCCATCCCTCAGCTGCCCGGCGGTTTCACCAAGGTCGCGAAGGGAACGGGAACGAAGGTGTCCCTGAAGCCCGACAAGCCGGCGCAGGCGCGATACCTTCTGGTCTGGCTGACCCAGCTGCCGAGTGATGGCGGTAACTACAGAGGCAAGATCACGGATATCAAGGTCACCAGCTGACGACACCAGGGGGAGGGGGCTCACCGTTGGACGACGCCGGATTCGCCGACGCCAGCGACCAGGATCTCCTGGCCCAGCACGTCGCAGGCGACCCTGACGCCTTCGGTGAGATCGTGCGGCGGCATCGCGACCGGCTCTGGGCCGTGGCCCTGCGGACACTGGGCGACCGCGAGGAGGCTGCGGACGCCGTGCAGGACGCTCTTGTCTCCGCCTTCCGTGCCGCCCACACCTTCCGTGGCCAGTCCGCCGTCACCACGTGGCTGCACAGGATCACTGTCAATGCCTGCCTCGACCGTGCCCGCAAGACGGCCTCACGCAAGACCGCGCCGGTCGACGACACCGAGCGGCTCGATCAGCTCATGGAGCCCCACGAATCCGCCGAAGCTCCTGCCGAACGGCAGGATCTGCACCGCGAACTTCTGGCAGCACTTGCCACTCTGCCCGCAGAACAGCGCGCTGCCCTCGTCCTCGTGGACATGCAGGCCTACCCCGTTGCCGAAGCTGCGCGCATCCTCGACGTCCCCACCGGCACCGTGAAAAGCCGCTGCGCGCGAGGCAGAGCCAGACTGCTCCCCTTGCTGACCCATCTACGCAGCAACAGAGGGGACAGCGAGGACGGCTCCGTGGAAAGGAACCGGACGCGGGGGCCATCCGTCCCACCGGCAACAGGACCAAGAGACGCAGGCGACGGCGACCCTGCTGCTGTACAGGGTGGAGGTGGGCTCGTATGACAGCCGACACGGCTCAGCACCCGGACGTCTCGGAGATCTCCGACCTCACCGAAGGTCTCCTTCCACCGCCCCGCGAGGCAGCGCTCCGCCGCCATATCGACGCCTGCGCCGAGTGCGGCCACATCCAGGCCTCGTTGGAAGAGATCCGCTCGCTGCTGGGAGCGGCACTGCCCCTTCCCGGGCGCATGCCCGACGACATCGCCAACCGCATCGACGCGGCGCTGTCAGCGGAAGCCGCTACCCCCGACGCGCCCGCCACAGCGAATCCCGTTTCACGTGAAACATTCGGCCTCCCGGCACAGGGCACGGTCGCGCCTCCGCCGGCGGGCCGCCCTCGCGGTGGCACTGGCCCCGGCCGGGGGTCGACCCGTCGCCGACGGCGAACAGTGATCCTCGGGACGGCCTTCGGTGCGGCGGCCGTCGGCATGAGTGTCCTGCTGCTCCAGTCTCTCCAGTCGTCCCAGGGGTCGTCCGGCACGATGGCCGATCGTGGAGTCAGCGCTGCGAAGAAGAGCCAGGGGGACTTCTCGGAAGGCACGCTGGAAGGTCGCGTCCATACGCTCCTGACCGAGGCAAGGGAAGCTCGGACTCCGGGCCACGACTCGGGCAAGCCTTCTCTGGACACCAAGGCGTCGCCGGGGAGCATGTTCCCCGGCGACGCCTCCCCCCGTACCCCGCTGCGCACACCGGTCGTGGTCGTTCCGCCCTGCGTCCTTCAGGGAACCGGCCGGGACGCTCCCGCCCTGGCCTTGGAGAAGGGCAGCTACGAGGGGACCGCTGCCTTCCTTGTCGTGCTGCCTCACTCGACGGACTCGAGCCGCGTCCAGGCCTACGTCGTCGACGCTGCCTGCGTCGATTCCACGCCCGCGACAAAGGGACAGCTGCTGCTCACGCACTCCTACACGCGGCCCTGAGCACCTTGCCGGGAGCTGGACCGGTATTTCGGGAATGCAGGCCCCGTAGGATCCGTTGGGTGGGGTGAGAGTCGTGGAACCGACCCCAGTAGGCAGTAGGCAGTCTGCAGAGACGAGGAAGAACCCGTGAGCGACGTCCGTAATGTGATCATCATCGGCTCCGGGCCGGCTGGTTACACCGCCGCCCTGTACACCGCTCGCGCGTCGCTGAAGCCGCTGGTGTTCGAGGGAGCCGTCACCGCTGGCGGTGCACTGATGAACACCACCGACGTGGAGAACTTCCCGGGCTTCCAGGACGGAATCATGGGCCCCGAGCTCATGGACAACATGCGCGCCCAGGCCGAGCGCTTCGGTGCGGAGCTCATCCCCGATGACGTGGTCTCCGTCGATCTCGCCGGTGACATCAAGACCGTCACGGACACTGCGGGCACGGTGCACCGCGCCAAGGCCGTCATCGTCACCACGGGATCTCAGCACCGCAAGCTCGGCCTGCCCAACGAGGACGCTCTCTCCGGACGCGGTGTCTCCTGGTGCGCCACCTGCGACGGCTTCTTCTTCAAGGACCAGGACATCGCCGTGGTCGGTGGAGGTGACACCGCCATGGAAGAGGCGACCTTCCTCTCCCGGTTCGCCAAGTCCGTCACGATCGTCCACCGCCGTGACTCCCTGCGTGCCTCCAAGGCCATGCAGGAGCGAGCCTTCGCCGACCCGAAGATCAAGTTCGCGTGGGACAGCGAGGTCGCCACGGTCCACGGTGACCAGAAGCTCTCCAGCCTCACCCTGCGCAACACCAAGAACGGCGAGACCTCCGAGCTTCCGGTGACGGGCCTGTTCATCGCTGTCGGCCACGATCCCCGCACGGAGCTTTTCAAGGGGCAGCTCGACCTCGATGACGAGGGTTACCTCAAGGTCGAGGCCCCCTCGACGCGCACCAACCTGAAGGGCGTCTTCGGCGCCGGCGACGTCGTCGACCACACCTACCGGCAGGCCATCACAGCCGCCGGGACCGGATGCTCGGCTGCTCTCGACGCAGAGCGATTCCTCGCTGCCCTCTCGGACGAGCAGCTCGCCGAGCCGGAGAAGACCCCGGCAGTCTGACTTGCTCCCCTGAACCCACACCCGCGAAGTTAAGGAGGCCGCCGTGGCCGGCGCGCTGAAGAACGTAACCGACGACTCATTCGATGAGGACGTCCTGAAGAACAACAAGCCTGTCCTGGTGGACTTCTGGGCCGCCTGGTGCGGTCCGTGCCGCCAGATCGCGCCTTCGCTGGAGGCCATTGCGGCTGAGTACGGCGACGAGATCGAGATCGTCAAGCTCAACATCGACGAGAACCCTGCCACCGCGGCGAAGTACGGCGTGATGTCCATCCCCACACTCAACGTGTACCAGGGTGGCGAGGTCGCCAAGACCATCGTCGGGGCCAAGCCGAAGGCCGCCATTCTCCGCGACCTCGAAGGCTTCATCGCCCAGAAGTAGCGGTTGACTGTTTCACGTGAAACGGGCCCACCCCGCGGGGTGGGCCCGTTTGCACGTTCTTACGCCGCCGGTCGCGGCAGTCAGAGAGGCCGCAGCGCCGGCTCCTTCTGTACGGCGCCGAGCAGTCTGTCCAGTGCCAGCTCGACGTCTTCCTTCCAGGAGAGCGTCGTACGAAGCTCAAGCCTCAGGCGCGGATGCACGGGATGAGGTCGCACCGTCTTGAAGCCGACCGCAAGCAAGTGATCCGCCGGTAGCACGCACGCCGGTTCCTTCCACCGCGCATCGCCGAAGGCCTCGATCGCCTTGAAGCCACGCCGCAGCAAGTCCTTGGCGACCGTCTGCACCATCACGCGTCCAAGCCCTTGCCCCTGGAAACCCGGCATGATCAAGGCAGTCATCAACTGCACGGCGTCGGGGGAGACGGGGCTGGTGGGGAATGCCGTGGACCGGGGAACGTACGCAGGCGGTGCATAGAGAACGAAGCCGGCCGCGACATCATCCACATAGACGACCCGCCCGCAGGAGCCCCACTCCAGCAGCACAGCGGAGATCCAGGCTTCCTTCTCGAGATCAGGTCTTCCTGCCTTTACCGCAGCTTCCCCGCTGACCGGATCAAGCTCCCAGAAGACACACGAGCGGCAGCGCCTGGGGAGATCCGGAAGGTTGTCCAATGTGAGCGGTACGAGCCGACGCCCCATGTAGGCGGTTCCTCACTTCCTTCGCCCGCCGCATCCCGTGCGGCTGCCAGCGCGCTCCGCTCTCGGAACAGGCTGCCGACGAAACCCCCGACAGCACCAAGCCCCAACCCGACTGACACCAGGTGGCTGCGATTCACTGATCGCACGGCCCCCGCCTCCTCTGAGGTGGATCACGGTGGTGGATACGCCATACCAGAACGCATCGTATCCACCCAGAGGTGATGGGGACACCGAGAGACGGCAAAGGGCGGGTCGAGTTCCCGAGAACTTCCCGGAACTCGACCCGCCCTTTGCCGTCCAGCGGCTCAGGCCTCGTCGGCTTCAGCCTGCTCGTCTTCGACGCTCCGCTCCAGCACACGCCCCTCACCCGGGGCAAGACTGCCGAGAATACGGTCCAGGTCCTCCATCGAGGCGAACTCGACGACGATCTTTCCCTTCTTCTGGCCCAGGTCGACCTTCACCCGCGTCTCGAAACGATCGGAGAGACGTGAAGCAAGATCGGTCAGTGCCGGTGAGACCCGGCCGCCCGCCCTGGGTCCCCGGGGCTTCGCGGAACTCGTGGGCTCGGATCCGAGTAGATTGACGATCTCCTCGACCGCACGCACCGACAGCCCCTCAGCCACGATGCGATGAGCCAGCCGGTCCTGTTCCTCGGAATCGTCCACCGACAGCAGAGCCCTTGCATGCCCGGCTGAGAGCACGCCTGCCGCGACCCTGCGCTGCACGGGCGGAGACAACCGCAGCAGACGCAGCGTGTTCGACACCTGTGGACGTGACCGGCCGATCCGGTCCGCAAGCTGATCATGCGTGCACTTGAAGTCCTTCAGCAGCTGGTCATACGCCGCTGCTTCTTCCAAGGGATTCAGCTGAGCACGGTGCAAGTTCTCCAGGAGTGCATCGAGAAGCAGCTTCTCGTCATCCGTCGCACGGACAATGGCGGGGATGCGTTCCAGACCGGCTTCGCCGCACGCCCTCCAGCGGCGCTCACCCATGATGAGCTCGTAGCGGCCCTCTGCTGCCTTGCGCACTACGACGGGCTGGAGGAGACCTACCTCCTTGATGGAGGTGACAAGCTCTGCCAGCGCATCCTCGTCGAAGACCTCGCGAGGCTGCTTGGGGTTGGGCGTGATCGATGCAAGGGGGATCTCGGCGAAGTACGCCCCTGCGGAGTCGGCCTGCTCGAAGGCGGGCTCCGGCTCCCCCACCGGAGAACTCGGCTCCGGGACCCGCGTGCCGGAGGGAAGCCCAGCCAACTTGGCAGCAGCCACCCCACGCTCGGCGGTCAGCACGGAGGGCGTGCCCGCCCCGCCCGCACCGGAAGCAGGACTCGCTACCTGCTTCTCCTGCGGAGCCGCGGGAATCAGTGCACCAAGTCCACGCCCAAGCCCTCTACGACGCTCACTCACTGCATGCCCTCCGAATGACTCTGCTGGCTGTTCTGGGTGCCCGTGTGGGCAGGCTCGCCCGCCGAGCCGTGCTGGGCTTCGTAATGCACTCCGACGCCTCTCAGCGCGATTTCACGGGCCGCCTCGAGGTAGGACAGGGACCCGCTGGAGCCCGGATCGTACGTCAGCACGGTCTGGCCGTAGCTCGGCGCCTCCGAAATGCGCACGGACCGAGGAATGCTGGTCCGCAGCACCTCCTTGCCGAAGTGGGTGCGCACCTCCTCCGCGACCTGGGAAGCGAGCCTGGTCCTGCCGTCGTACATGGTGAGCAGGATCGTCGACACATGGAGGTCGGGGTTCAGATGCCCTCGGACCAGGTCGACGTTACGGAGGAGCTGGCCGAGGCCTTCCAGTGCGTAGTACTCACATTGAATCGGGATGAGTACCTCGGCTCCGGCCACAAGGGCGTTGACCGTCAGCAGGCCGAGCGACGGCGGGCAGTCGATGAGGATGTAGTCCAGCGGCTGGTCATAGGCCTGGATCGCCCGCTGCAGCCGGCTCTCCCGCGCCACCAGCGACACCAGTTCGATCTCAGCACCGGCGAGATCGATGGTCGCCGGCGCACAGAAGAGACCTTCGACGTCCGGGACCGGTTGAACCACCTCGGAGAGCGGCATGCTCTCCACCAGAACGTCGTAGATGGAGGGGACTTCTGCGTGGTGGTCGATACCCAATGCTGTGGAGGCATTTCCCTGCGGGTCGAGGTCCACCACCAGGACTCGCGCACCATGCAGTGCGAGCGAGGCGGCAAGGTTGACCGTGGAGGTCGTCTTGCCGACGCCACCCTTCTGGTTGGCCACGACCATGACGCGTGTCCGGTCTGGACGCGGTAGCCCCTCGCCGGCGCGGCCAAGGGCCTCGACCGCCAGCTGGGCCGCACGGCCAATGGGTGTGTCGTCCATCGGCGGCGGTGTTTCACGTGAAACACCGTCCCCAAGGGACTCGGTACGGGGACCGGGGACCGGGTCGGTCATCGGTCCCGCGATGTTGGCGTCGGACCGCAAGGATTCACTCTCCTCGACTTCAGGCTCGCAATGAACAGAGCCTGCCATGCTTTCGGGGTCGCGAACCAGCGAGGCCGACTGTTCTGTGGATGAATCCGGTTCTGTGGACAACTCGGTAGCCCGTACGGGCTTGCGGTCGCGCGGCGCGGCAGCCGCACGACCACGGCCGATGATTCCCTGCAGCAGAGAGCGACGTTTCACGTGAAACACGATGCCCCTGCAGCACAGTGGCGGGCTCCCGACACTCCGCACGCGGCACATATCGCTGCTTGCTTGGAGCATCAGCGCAAAGTTGCCTCAACCGCCCAGAATGAGCACGAATCGGCAGTCACGGAGCCCATGATCGGCCAGCGCTCATCGACGTCGGCGCGTACGGCTCACCCTCGCGGCCTTGGCCCGCTTTGCGGCGAACCTCACACCGCCCGGACTCTCTCCGACCACCACGCGTACCACCGTGGAAGCAGGCTCGACCAAGCCCTCGCCGACGTGCAGCACCTCGGTCTCCACCACTCCGAGCTTGCTCAGAGCGGCACGAGCTCCCTGGATCTCCTCTTCGGCCGTCCCTCCCTTGAGCGCCAGCATCTCTCCGTACGGGCGGAGGAGGGGCACGCCCCATCCTGCGAGCCTGTCGAGCGGTGCAACTGCCCGCGCCGTGACCACATGAACGGGCTGCAGCGTGCCGAGTACCTCTTCGGCTCGCCCGCGGACGACCGTTACGTGATCCAGCCCCAGGAGCTCGACGACCTCCTGAAGGAAATTCGTACGGCGCAGCAGCGGCTCGAGCAGCGTGATCTTGAGGTCGGGCCGGACCAGTGCCAGCGGAATGCCAGGAAGCCCGGCCCCCGACCCCACATCGCACACCGTGACGCCCTCGGGAACCACCTCGGAGAGCACCGCGCAGTTCAGCAGATGGCGTTCCCACAGGCGCGGCACCTCGCGAGGACCGATCAGGCCTCTCTTGACGCCGGCGTCCGCGAGGAGCTCCGCGTACCTGACAGCCTCTGGAAAGAACTCACCGAATACCGCCTGCGCCTCTGTGGGCGCCTGAGGGAGCTCTGCTTCCTCCGTCACGGGGACCGTCCTTCCGTACCGCATTAGCACGCTGACTATCAGGCTGACAAAGATCGGCCCCGCCTGCGAACAGACGGGGCCGACAGTACAAGGATCCGGTCAGGCCGGGAGAACGACGACGAAGCGCTGGGGCTCCTCGCCCTCGGACTCGCTGCGGAGACCTGCCGCGGCGACCGCGTCGTGGACGACCTTGCGCTCGAACGGCGTCATCGGCTCCAGCTTCACCGGCTCGCCCGAGCTCTTGACCTCATCCGCGGCCTTGGCACCCAGTGCGGCGAGTACTTCACGCTTCTTGGCACGGAAGCCGCCGATGTCCAGCATCAACCGGCTCCGGTCACCGGTCTCACGGTGGACGGCCAGACGCGTCAGCTCCTGGAGCGCCTCCAGCACCTCACCGTCACGCCCCACAAGCTTCTGGAGGTCACGCGCGGAGTCGCTGATGATCGAGACCGCGGCCCGGTCCGCCTCCACGTCCATGTCGATGTCGCCGTCGAGGTCGGCGATGTCGAGCAGGCCTTCGAGGTAGTCAGCCGCGATCTCCCCCTCCTGCTCAAGGCGGGTCAGAGTGTCGCTGCCCTCAGCGGCCGGGGTGATGGTGCCTTCCGTCACGGATGGACTCCTTCTTACTTCTTGGACGGGTGCTTGGGCCGCTGCGGGCCCTTGCGCTGTCCGGACTTGGCTTGGCGTGAGGAGCCGGAAGCGGCGGACTTGCCCGACGCCTTCGGCTTGTCGTCCTGCGATGCGTCGTGCTTCTCCAGCGAGGTCTTGGACTCCGAGCCGGTGGAGCCGGAGCCCTTCGCCGTGCCGGCATGCGTGGCAGCGGTGTGACGCTTCGCCTTGGGCTGGCGCTTGGGCTGCTGACGCTTGGGCGCAGCACCGCCCTCGGCCTCGAGAACGGCCGCGTCGCTCTTCGCCACCGTCCCGTCCTCCTGGGCGGCGAGACCCAGCTTGGCCAGGCCGGTGATGAACTTGCGCTCGATGTCGTTGCGGTCGGGTCCCTTGGCGACGATCGCCTTCACGGTGTTACGCCGCGTCCTGCCCCGCACCTGACCATGAGAGTTCACGCTCTTCAGCACTCGGCCCAGGTACTGGTCCTGCGCCTTGCTGCCCGGAGTCGGGTTCTGGTTGATCACGTACATCTGCTGACCCATGGTCCAGACGTTGGTGGTCAGCCAGTACACGAGGACACCGACGGGGAAGTTGATGCCCATGACCGCGAAGATCACCGGGAAGATGTACATCAGCATCTTCTGCTGCTGCATGTACGGGGTCTTCACCGTCAGGTCGACGTTCTTCGTCATCAGCTGGCGCTGGGTGAAGAACTGCGACGCGGACATCATCACGATCATGATCGCGGTGACTACACGGACGTCGGTCAGCGAGGCGCCGAGCGCCGCGACCTTCTCTTCGCTGTCCATGAACTTCGCTGCCAGCGGGGCACCGAAGATGTGTGCCTGCCGTGCGCTGTCCAGCAGGGGCTGGTCGATGACGCCGATCGTCTTGCCCGAGGCGATGGACGACAGCACGTGGTACAGGGCGAAGAAGAACGGGGACTGCGCCAGGATGGGAAGGCACGAGGAGAGCGGGTTGGTGCCCGTCTCCTTGTACAGCTTCATCATCTCTTCGGACTGACGCTGCTTGTCGTTCTTGTAGCGCTCCTGGATCGCCTTCATCTTCGGCTGGAGCACCTGCATGTTCCGGGTGGACTTGATCTGCTTGACGAAAAGCGGGATCAGACAGATCCGGATCAGGACCACCAGGGACACGATGGACAGGCCCCAGGCCCACCCCGTGTCATCGCCGAAGAGCGCTCCGTACAGCTTGTGGAACTGGACGATGACCCACGAAACAGGTGTGGTGATAAAGCTGAACAGACTGGCAATCGTGTCCACTAATCAGGCTCCTTGAGCTTTGGGCGAGGTCTCTGTGGCCGGGCTCAGGGGTTCGGAGACCGACCCCCCGGAAGGCACATCGGCGGCTGGGTCCCCGCCCTTGCCGCCACGCACACAGCTGCGCAGCAGTTCGTGCCAACGCGGACGTCTGCGTGGCGGTACGTGATCCACGCCGCCGGGTGACCACGGATTGCACCGCAGGATGCGCCATGCGGTCAGCGCGGTTCCCTTGATCGCACCGTGCCGGTCGATCGCCGTATATCCATAGTGGGAACACGACGGGTAGTAACGGCAGACAGGCCCGAGGAGCGGGCTGATCGTCCACTGGTACAGCTTGATGAGAGCCAGCAGCGGGTACTTCATCGCGCACCCCCTCCCAGCAGCCGCTGAAGGGCGGCGTCCAGGTCTCGGGCCAGCTGTGCATGGTCGGCGTCACCCGATCCGGGTAGCGCTCGTACGACAACAAGGCTACCGGGGGGCAGCTGAGCGAGCCGATCGCGGACCAGATGGCGAAGCTTCCGCTTCACCGCGGTGCGAACGACCGCTCCACCCACTGCTTTGCTGACAACGAAACCCGCACGTGGCGGGGGAAGGCTCTCCCCTGTCACGTGCGGGTCCGTAACACCGCTGCGTAGATGGACGACGAGTAGCGGACGCCCGGCTCGGCGTCCTCGTCGTACCGCGGTCGCGAAGTCCTCGCGCCGCCTCAGCCGATTCTCGGTAGGCAGCACGTCATGGACCTGTAAGCGATCAGGCGGACAGGCTGCTGCGGCCCTTGCCACGGCGGTTCGCGAGAATCGCGCGGCCGGCACGGGTACGCATACGCAGTCGGAAGCCATGGGTCTTGGCGCGACGACGATTGTTCGGCTGGAAGGTGCGCTTGCTCACTCGGGGGCTCCAGAAATGATTCGTGTGTTGGCGGGACATCGCCTGGCTGTCACCGTGCGCCCACGAGGAACTCGCGTAAACGCCTTAGTGCACCGCTTCACAATCACAGATCGTGATCTTTGCCCATCGGAGGCAGGCGGCAGCAGCCATCGACAACTCGACCTGGTCACGGTACGCGCGGCTGCGCCATCCGGTCAAACCGGCTCCGCACCACCCCGCGCTGTGCACAGCCTGTGGACAACAACTTGAACCTCGCGGGTCGGCCTGACTACCGTGGCTGAACTCCGGTTCTTTTCCTTCCTGCCTGCCGGGCCTCACCCGACCCGACCCATCCCGTCCCGAGAAGCACACATTCGTGGGACATGCGAGAGAGCGTGCCTTGTGGCTGACGTACCTGCCGATCTTGCCGCAGTGTGGCCACGAGTGCTGGAACAACTCCTCGGGGAGGGCCAGCAGGGCATCCAGCCGAAGGACAAACAGTGGATCGAGCGCTGTCAGCCCCTGGCACTCGTCGCCGACACCGCGCTGCTGGCCGTACCCAACGGTTATGCCAAGGGGGTCGTGGAGGGCCGGCTCGCACCGCTGATCAGCGAAACACTCACCCGTGAGTGCGGGCGACTGATCCGGATCGCGATCACCGTGGACGATTCGGCGGGCGAGCCTCCCGCTCCGCCCGCGCCCCCGATGCGCCAGCCCCACCAAGGGCAGCAGTCCCACCGCTACCAGGGCCCCCAGCACGACGAGCCCTCGCGCAACGACGGGTACGACAGCTACGGCTCCGGCCCGTCGGACGACGGCATGCCGACGGCCCGCCCCGCCTACCCCGACTACCAGCAGCACCGCCCCCAACCCGGTGCGTGGCCCCGCGCGCAGGAGGATCTCTCCTGGCAGCCCCGGCACGGCGGGTACCAGGACCGCGACCCGTACGCGAGCCCGCGCTCGCAGCAGCCGCAGCACGACTACCGTCCGCAGCCGCCCGAACGCCAGGGGTACGAGCAGCCGAGGGACAGCCGCGACCGCCACGATCCGCAGGACCAGCAGCCCCAGCACCGCCAGGGCGGGCCCGGCACCGGAAGGAGCGGCGGCGGCCCCATGGGTACGCAGTCGGCGCCCCCGCCGGGGACCGGGGAGCCGCACGCCCGGCTGAACCCGAAGTACCTCTTCGACACCTTCGTGATCGGCGCGTCCAACCGCTTCGCGCACGCGGCCGCGGTCGCCGTCGCCGAGGCCCCCGCGAAGGCGTACAACCCCCTCTTCATCTACGGGGAGTCGGGGCTCGGCAAGACCCATCTGCTGCACGCCATCGGGCACTACGCGCGGAGCCTGTACCCGGGCACCCGGGTGCGGTACGTGAGCTCCGAGGAATTCACCAACGAGTTCATCAACTCGATCCGCGACGGCAAGGGCGACACCTTCCGCAAGCGCTACCGGGACGTGGACATCCTCCTGGTCGACGACATCCAGTTCCTGGCGAGCAAGGAGTCGACGCAGGAGGAGTTCTTCCACACCTTCAACACGCTCCACAACGCCAACAAGCAGATCGTGCTGTCCTCGGACCGTCCGCCCAAGCAGCTGGTGACCCTCGAGGACCGGCTGCGGAACCGGTTCGAGTGGGGTCTCACCACCGACGTGCAGCCCCCGGAGCTGGAGACGCGTATCGCGATCCTCCGCAAGAAGGCCGTGCAGGAGCAGCTCAACGCCCCGCCCGAGGTACTCGAGTTCATCGCCTCCCGCATCTCGCGCAACATCCGCGAGCTGGAGGGCGCTCTCATCCGCGTGACCGCCTTCGCGAGTCTGAACCGGCAGCCGGTGGACCTCGGCCTGACCGAGATCGTGCTCAAGGATCTGATCCCGGGCGGCGAGGACTCGGCGCCCGAGATCACCGCGCCGGCCATCATGGCGGCGACCGCGGACTACTTCGGGCTGACGGTGGAGGACCTCTGCGGATCGTCGCGAAGCCGCGTCCTGGTGACGGCGCGACAGATCGCCATGTACCTCTGCCGGGAGCTGACGGACCTCTCCCTGCCCAAGATCGGGGCCCAGTTCGGCGGGCGCGACCACACCACGGTGATGCACGCCGACCGGAAGATCCGCGCCCTGATGGCGGAACGGCGCTCCATCTACAACCAGGTCACCGAGCTCACCAACCGCATCAAGAACGGCTGACGCGCCGGCTCCGCAGCCAGGTACGCAGCGCGCCCCGGGCGCCCCTGCGAGGACCTTACGACGTCCTCGCAGGGGCGCCCTTCGTCGTCATCAGCCTCAGTAACGGCTCCAGGAACGGCTCCAGAAACGGTCGAGGGAGCACGCGGAGGCGGGTCGAAGAACGGCCCTGAGGGCTTCCTGGACCGCTTCGGACACCCGCTTCCGTTCAGATCGGCGGCGTGCGGGGCGACGGATCCAGGTCGGTGTGTTCGATTTCGAGCCGCTGACCGGCTCTTCTCCACAGAAGAACGAGGAATCCGGCATCCACAGCCTGGGGACTGTGAAGTTGTCCAGATTGCGTCCACAGGGGCTGCGGCCGATACTCCATCAGGCCTGGTCACGTGGTTGGGGATTTGTGGTCAACCGTGATCCACAGCCTGTGGACAGAAATTTCGTCCACAGGGTCGCAATGAGGTTGTCCACCGTCGGCCCACAGGCACGGCCCCGTTGTCCCCAGCTTCTCCACACCCCTGTCCACTGTTCGGCAACCCGACACCGCCTTTCACTGCCGAGAGTGAAAGGCGTCACACGAGGGGCCTCGGTTGAGCTGTGGGGAACGTGGGTAAAGCTGGGGACAGCCCTGGGGAGAAGTCACTCCGCCCTGTGCATCGGGTGTGCAGAACTTTCGCCTGTCCACAGAAACGCCTGGTTGTCCACCGGTGCCACCCACAGGGTCGGTGGACAAAAAATGGCGGCTGACCTGCGAAAACGACGTTATCCACGGTTTCCACAGGGCCTACTACTACTACCACTCAGAGTTAGCCAGGAATCAGCTTCGAAGTGGGGCCTGTGCACAACTCGAGCGGCGAGCTCGGCGAACCTCTTGGCTCGACTTGACCCCGAGCAGCAACGACTGTCGGCGCCGTACGTCAGACTGGACCCCGGTGGCATCCCCAGCCCCTCGGCAGGGAGCCCCGGTAAGACGACGAAGGCCGGCAGGGCGAGCGAGCAACAGCAGGAGGCGGTTCCGGTGAAGATCCGGGTGGAGCGCGATGTACTCGCGGAGGCGGTGGCCTGGGTGGCCCGCAGCCTCCCGGCCCGTCCGCCGGCGCCCGTTCTCGCGGGCCTTCTGCTGAAGGCTGAGGACGGAGCCCTCAGCTTCTCGAGCTTCGACTACGAGGTCTCGGCCAAGGTCTCGGTGGACGCGGAGGTGGAGGAGGACGGCACGGTGCTCGTCTCCGGCCGCCTGCTCGCCGACATCTGCCGCGCGCTGCCGAACAGGCCGGTGGAGATCTCCACCGACGGTGTACGCGCCACGGTGGTCTGCGGCTCCTCGCGGTTCACACTCCACACCCTTCCTGTGGAGGAGTACCCGGCGCTGCCGCAGATGCCGACCGCCACGGGCACCGTCCCCGGTGAGGTCTTCGCCTCCGCGGCGGCACAGGTCGCCATCGCGGCGGGGCGTGACGACACCCTGCCCGTCCTGACCGGTGTCCGGATCGAGATCGAGGGCGACACCGTCACCCTCGCGTCGACCGACCGCTACCGCTTCGCGGTCCGTGAGTTCCTGTGGAAGCCCGAGAACCCCGACGCCTCGGCTGTGGCCCTGGTGCCCGCCAAGACGCTCCTGGACACCGCCAAGGCGCTGACCAGCGGTGACACGGTGACCTTGGCGCTGTCCGGTTCGGGCGCGGGCGAGGGGCTCATCGGTTTCGAGGGCGCCGGCCGCCGTACGACCACGCGGCTGCTCGAGGGCGACCTCCCGAAGTACCGGACGCTCTTCCCCACCGAGTTCAACTCGGTCGCGGTCATCGAGACCGCCCCGTTCGTCGAGGCCGTCAAGCGTGTGGCGCTCGTCGCCGAGCGCAACACCCCGGTGCGGCTCAGCTTCGAGCAGGGTGTGCTGATCCTGGAGGCCGGCTCCAGTGACGACGCACAGGCTGTGGAGCGTGTGGACGCCGTGCTCGAGGGCGACGACATCTCGATCGCCTTCAACCCGACCTTCCTTCTGGACGGGCTCAGCGCCATCGACTCCCCGGTCGCGCAGCTCTCCTTCACGACGTCGACCAAGCCCGCGCTGCTCAGCGGCCGGCCGGCCGTCGACGCCGAGGCGGACGACGCGTACAAGTACCTGATCATGCCGGTCCGCCTCTCCGGCTGATCCGGCGGTCGTCCCTGTCATGGCAGTTTCCGGCGGGCAGGCTCAGCGCAGAGCGGGCCCACCGTGCTGCACCCCGCCGTACTGTTCCGGCCGGGCGTAGGCTCGGTCCTGGGTACGAATCGGCACAACGCTTAAGGAATCTCTGATGGAGCTCGGTCTCGTCGGCCTCGGCAAGATGGGCGGCAACATGCGCGAGCGCATCCGCCGCGCAGGCCACACGGTCATCGGTTACGACCGCAATCCGGACGTCGCCGATGTCCACAGCCTCGAAGAGCTTGTGGGCAAGCTCAAGGGCCCGCGCGTCGTGTGGGTGATGGTGCCCGCCGGTGCCGCGACCCAGTCCACCATCGACGAGCTGGCCGAGCTGCTCTCCCCGGGGGACGTCGTCGTGGACGGCGGGAACTCCCGCTGGACCGACGACGAGAAGCACGCCGTCGAGCTGGGCATCAAGGGCATCGGCTTCGTCGACTGCGGCGTCTCCGGCGGCGTCTGGGGCCTGGAGAACGGCTACGCCCTGATGTACGGCGGCGAGGCCGCGAACGTGGAGAAGGTCCAGCCTGTCTTCGACGCCCTCAAGCCCGAGGGTGACTTCGGCTCCGTCCACGCGGGCAAGGTCGGCGCCGGCCACTTCGCCAAGATGGTCCACAACGGCATCGAGTACGCCATGATGCAGGCCTACGCCGAGGGCTGGGAGCTCCTGGAGAAGGTCGACTCCGTCACCGACGTGCGCGAGGTCTTCCGCTCCTGGCAGGAGGGCACGGTCATCCGTTCCTGGCTGCTCGACCTGGCTGTCAACGCACTGGACGACGACGAGCACCTCGACCAGCTCCGTGGCTTCGCCGCGGACTCCGGTGAGGGCCGGTGGACGGTCGAGGCCGCGATCGACAACGCGGTGCCGCTGCCCGCGATCACCGCGTCCCTGTTCGCGCGCTTCGCCTCGCGGCAGGACGACTCCCCGCAGATGAAGATGATCGCCGCGCTGCGCAACCAGTTCGGCGGCCACGCGGTCGAGAACAAGAAGTAGGAAATCCGCGGGGCCGAGGGCAGGAGACGGCCCCGCGGAACACAGCAGAGCACGCAGTCGGAAGGGTCGGCGACCATGCACGTCACGCATCTCTCGCTGGCCGACTTCCGCTCGTACGCCCGGGTCGAGGTCCCTCTCGAACCGGGCGTCACCGCGTTCGTGGGGGCCAACGGCCAGGGCAAGACCAATCTGGTGGAGGCGGTCGGCTATCTCGCCACGCTCGGCAGCCACCGGGTGTCCTCCGACGCCCCCCTGGTGCGCATGGGCGCGGAGCGCGCCGTCGTACGCGCGGCGGTCACCCAGGGAGAGCGCTCGCAGCTGATCGAGCTGGAGCTCAATCCTGGCCGTGCCAATCGGGCACGTGTCAACAGGTCGTCGCAGGTCAGGCCGCGCGACGTGCTGGGGATAGTGCGGACGGTGCTCTTCGCCCCCGAGGACCTGGCCCTGGTGAAGGGTGACCCGGGCGAGCGCCGGCGCTTCCTGGACGAGCTGATCACGGCGCGCTCCCCCCGCATGGCCGGAGTCCGCTCCGACTACGAGCGGGTCCTGAAGCAGCGCAACACCCTGCTGAAGTCCGCGGCCATGGCCCGCAGGCACGGCGGCCGGTCGATGGACCTGTCCACCCTGGACGTGTGGGACCAGCACCTGGGCCGGGTGGGGGCGGAGTTGCTGGCGCAGCGGCTGGATCTCATCGCGACCCTGCAACCGCTGGCGGACAAGGCCTATGCGGACGTCGCCCCGGGTGGTGGGCCCGTGACGCTGGAGTACCGCAGCTCGGTCGGTGGCGACGTGGAGCCCGCGCGCACCCGCGAGGAACTGTACGAGCAGGTGATGGCGGCCCTGGTCCAGGCACGTAAGCAGGAGATCGAGCGCGGGGTGACCTTGGTCGGTCCGCACCGTGACGATCTGGTGCTGGGTCTGCGCGGCATGCCGGCCAAGGGGTACGCGAGCCATGGCGAGTCCTGGTCGTACGCGCTGGCGCTGCGACTGGCCTCCTACGATCTGCTCCGCTCGGAGGGCAACGAGCCGGTACTGGTGCTGGACGACGTCTTCGCCGAGCTGGACGCGCGCCGTCGTGAGCGGCTGGCGGAGCTGGTGGCCCCGGGTGAGCAGGTGCTGGTGACGGCCGCTGTGGACGACGACGTCCCAGGTGTACTGGCCGGAGCGCGGTACGCGGTCTCCGAAGGGGCGGTGGAGCGGCTGTGAGCGGCCCGGACGAGCAGGGTGGACCCGCGCCGGGGCCGGCGAAGCAGCCGGAGGTGTCCGGGGTGGATCTGGCGCGCGTGGCTCTGCGTGCGGCCAAGGAGCAGGCCCGTGCCCGGGGCGCCGCGGCGCAGCAGAAGAAGCAGGCGAGGCGCGGCGGGGGGCTGCGGTCGGGTGCACGGTCCGACGGGCGGGATCCGCTGCCCCTGGGTTCGGCGATCAACCGGCTGATCACGGAGCGGGGCTGGGAGACCCCGGCGGCCGTCGGCGGCGTGATGGGCCGCTGGCCGCAGATCGTGGGTGACGATCTGGCCAATCACTGCGTACCGGTGCGGTACGACGAGGATCCGGCTGAGCGGGTCCTGACCGTGCAGTGCGATTCGACGGCGTGGGCGACACAGCTCCGGCTGCTCGCGCCGCAACTGGTCGCGCGGCTGAACACGGACCTGGGCCACGGCACCGTCCGGATGATCAAGGTGCTCGGTCCCGGCGGACCTCAGCGCAGATTCGGCCCTCTCCGGACGCCCGGGAGCAAGGGGCCCGGCGACACCTACGGCTGAGCTGGGCTTTCCCTGTCCACGGTCCTCGTCCACGGTCCTGGGTCACGGCTCGCGCAGGGAAGGGCCATGAGGGCGGTACACCCGCTTCTGTCCTGATTCGCCGACAGCCTGGCGCTTCCCCTCTGTCCGCCTTTGTGTGGATTTGCGGCACGCGAGGAATGTGCGGCGTCCCTCACCGTAGCCGGGGGTTGACAGCCCGAAGCGCGCAAAGCCGTCGTGAGCCCCCCGGGGCCCCTTCCTGAATATGGGGAGTCGTCAGCCGCTCATTCAGGGCGGCACATGCGTACTCAGGCACCGGCAAACCCCCATTCATGTCAGCGCTACCGGTAGACTGGTGGACAATCCCGCTTCCTCGCGGGAGTCGTCGATACAAGCCGAACGACGCAGCCGCTCCCGCCTGCCGGAGAACGGCCTGTGCTGTGCCAGAAAGGGCGCTTCGTGGCCGATTCCGGCAACCCCAACGAGAACATTCCGTCCACAGCCGGTGAGCACGGCGAGGTGACCGCCTCGTACGACGCCAACGCGATCACCGTGCTGGAAGGGCTGGACGCGGTCCGCAAGCGGCCTGGCATGTACATCGGCTCGACCGGTGAGCGCGGCCTGCACCACCTCGTGCAGGAAGTGGTCGACAACTCGGTCGACGAGGCGATGGCCGGCCACGCGGACACCATCGACGTCACGATCCTCGCCGACGGCGGGGTGCGCGTGATCGACAACGGCCGAGGCATCCCGGTCGGCATCGTGCCGTCCGAAGGGAAGCCGGCCGTCGAGGTCGTGCTGACCGTCCTGCACGCGGGCGGCAAGTTCGGCGGCGGCGGTTACGCCGTCTCCGGCGGCCTGCACGGCGTCGGCGTCTCCGTCGTCAACGCCCTGTCCACACGGGTCTCCGTCGAGGTCAAGACGGACGGATACCGCTGGACCCAGGACTACAAGCTCGGCGTCCCGACCGCCCCGCTGGCCAAGCACGAGGCCACCGAGGAGTCCGGTACGTCGGTCACCTTCTGGGCCGACGGGGACATCTTCGAGACCACCGAGTACAGCTTCGAGACCCTTTCGCGCCGCTTCCAGGAGATGGCGTTCCTCAACAAGGGCCTCACCCTCAAGCTCACCGACGAGCGGGAGTCGGCGAAGGCGACGGCGGGCGCGGACAGCGCGGACGCGGTCGAGCCCGCCGAGGAGGAGGCCGCCCGCTCGGTCACGTACCACTACGAAAACGGCATCGTCGATTTCGTGAAGTACCTCAACTCCCGCAAGGGCGACGTCATTCACCAGTCGGTGATCGACATCGAGGCCGAGGACAAGGACCGCCTCCTCTCGGCCGAGATCGCCATGCAGTGGAACACGCAGTACACGGAGGGTGTCTACTCCTTCGCCAACGCGATCCACACGCACGAGGGCGGTACGCACGAGGAGGGCTTCCGTGCGGCGCTGACCTCTCTGGTCAACCGTTACGCGCGCGACAAGAAGCTGCTGCGCGAGAAGGACGACAACCTCACCGGTGAGGACGTCCGCGAGGGTCTGACGGCGATCATCTCGGTCAAGCTGGGCGAGCCTCAGTTCGAGGGTCAGACGAAGACCAAGCTGGGCAACACCGAGGCGAAGACCTTCGTGCAGAAGGTCGTCCACGAGCAGCTGACGGACTGGTTCGACCGGAACCCCAACGAGGCCGCGGACATCATCCGCAAGGGCATCGCGGCGTCCACGGCCCGTGTGGCGGCGCGCAAGGCGCGTGACCTGACCCGGCGCAAGGGGCTCCTGGAGAGCGCCTCGCTGCCCGGCAAGCTGAGCGACTGCCAGTCCAACGACCCGACGAAGTGCGAGATCTTCATCGTCGAGGGTGACTCCGCCGGTGGTTCGGCGAAGTCCGGCCGCAACCCGATGTACCAGGCCATCCTGCCGATCCGAGGCAAGATCCTGAACGTCGAGAAGGCCAGGATCGACAAGATCCTGCAGAACACCGAGGTCCAGGCTCTGATCTCGGCCTTCGGTACCGGGGTCCACGAGGACTTCGACATCGAGAAGCTCCGCTATCACAAGATCATCCTGATGGCTGACGCCGATGTCGACGGCCAGCACATCAACACCCTGCTGCTGACGTTCCTGTTCAGGTTCATGCGGCCGCTCGTCGAGTCCGGGCACGTCTATCTCTCCCGCCCGCCGCTCTACAAGATCAAGTGGGGCCGTGACGACTTCGAGTACGCGTACTCGGACCGTGAGCGCGACGCCCTGGTGGAGCTCGGCAAGCAGAACGGCAAGCGGATCAAGGAGGACTCGATCCAGCGCTTCAAGGGTCTCGGTGAGATGAACGCCGAGGAACTGCGCGTCACCACGATGGACGTCGACCACCGTGTGCTGGGCCAGGTCACGCTGGACGACGCGGCGCAGGCCGACGACCTGTTCTCGGTGCTGATGGGTGAGGACGTCGAGGCGCGGCGTTCGTTCATCCAGCGCAACGCCAAGGACGTCCGCTTCCTCGACATCTGAGTCGGCCGTACAAGGAGGAGGGTCGGGCGAATCGGGAGGCGGCGTCACAGGTCTGGGCACGCACTCCCCCGAGCTCTCGGCCTCGCTCGAGCAGGGGGACCCCCAGCGGCATCGTCGTCGGTCACCATGGCTCCGCCATGGCTGGATCCTCCGCCTTGCAGCTGCACGCACCCGGACCCGCTCCTTCCCCCACCTCCCAGTCGCCGGACCTCCAAGCCGCAGCGCGAAAGGACTTTGACCAGCAATGGCCGACGAGAACACCCCTGTGATGCCCGAAGAGGAGCCCCCCGTCCCGGGTGTGGGCATGCGTGTCGAGCCCGTCGGGCTCGAGACGGAGATGCAGCGCTCCTACCTCGACTACGCGATGTCCGTCATCGTGTCGCGTGCACTGCCCGACGTGCGGGACGGTCTGAAGCCCGTCCACCGCCGCGTGCTGTACGCGATGTACGACGGTGGCTACCGGCCCGAGAAGGGCTTCTACAAGTGCGCCCGCGTCGTCGGTGACGTCATGGGTACGTACCACCCGCACGGCGACTCCTCGATCTACGACGCGCTCGTGCGACTGGCGCAGCACTGGTCGATGCGCATGCCGCTGGTGGACTCCAACGGCAACTTCGGTTCCCCGGGCAACGACCCGGCCGCAGCCATGCGGTACACCGAGTGCAAGATGATGCCGCTGTCCATGGAGATGGTCCGGGACATCGACGAGGAGACCGTCGATTTCAAGGACAACTACGACGGCCGCAACCAGGAGCCGGTGGTCCTGCCCGCCCGCTTCCCGAACCTGCTGATCAACGGGTCGGCGGGCATCGCGGTCGGCATGGCGACCAACATTCCGCCGCACAACCTCCGCGAGGTCGCGGCCGGTGCGCAGTGGTACCTGGAGCACCCGGAGGCCTCGCACGAGGAGCTCCTGGACGCGCTGCTCGAACGCATCAAGGGCCCGGACTTCCCGACCGGCGCGCTGGTCGTGGGCCGCAAGGGCATCGAGGAGGCGTACCGCACGGGCCGTGGCTCGATCACGATGCGGGCGGTCGTCGCGGTCGAGGAGATCCAGGGCCGGCAGTGCCTGGTCGTCACGGAGCTCCCGTACCAGACCAACCCCGACAACCTCGCGCAGAAGATCGCCGACCTGGTGAAGGACGGCAAGGTCGGCGGCATCGCGGACGTCCGCGACGAGACGTCCTCGCGCACGGGCCAGCGCCTGGTCGTCGTGCTGAAGCGTGACGCGGTCGCCAAGGTCGTGCTGAACAACCTCTACAAGCACACCGATCTGCAGTCGAACTTCGGCGCGAACATGCTGGCGCTGGTCGACGGGGTGCCGCGCACGCTGTCGATCGACGCGTTCATCCGGCACTGGGTGACGCACCAGATCGAGGTCATCGTCCGGCGCACGAAGTTCCGGCTGCGCAAGGCCGAGGAGCGGGCGCACATCCTGCGCGGCCTGCTCAAGGCCCTGGACGCGATCGACGAGGTCATCGCGCTCATCCGCCGCAGCAACACCGTGGAGATCGCGCGTGAGGGCCTGATGGGCCTGCTGGAGATCGACGAGCTCCAGGCGAACGCGATCCTCGAGATGCAGCTGCGCCGCCTGGCCGCGCTGGAGCACCAGAAGATCACCGCTGAGCACGACGAGCTCCAGGCGAAGATCAACGAGTACAACGAGATCCTCGCGTCGCCGGCGCGTCAGCGGCAGATCGTCAGCGAGGAACTGGCGGCGATCGTCGACAAGTTCGGCGACGACCGGCGCTCGAAGCTGGTGCCCTTCGACGGTGACATGTCGATCGAGGACCTCATCGCCGAGGAAGACATCGTCGTCACCATCTCCCGCGGCGGGTACGTCAAGCGCACGAAGACGGACGACTACCGCTCGCAGAAGCGCGGCGGCAAGGGCGTGCGTGGCACGAAGCTCCGGGAAGACGACATCGTCGACCACTTCTTCGTGTCGACGACGCACCACTGGCTGCTGTTCTTCACGAACAAGGGCAGGGTCTACCGGGCCAAGGCGTACGAGCTGCCGGATGCCGGCCGGGACGCGCGTGGCCAGCACGTGGCGAACCTCCTGGCGTTCCAGCCCGACGAGCAGATCGCGCAGATCCTGGCGATCCGCGACTACGAGGCCGCGCCCTACCTGGTCCTGGCGACCAAGGGCGGTCTGGTGAAGAAGACCTCGCTCAAGGACTACGACTCCCCGCGCTCCGGCGGCGTCATCGCGATCAACCTCCGGGAGACGGAGAGCGGCGCGGACGACGAGCTGATCGGGGCGGAGCTGGTCTCGGCCGAGGACGATCTGCTGCTCATCAGCAGGAAGGCCCAGTCGATCAGGTTCACCGCGACGGACGACGCGCTCCGCCCGATGGGCCGCGCCACCTCGGGTGTGAAGGGCATGAGTTTCCGTGAGGGCGACGAGCTGCTCTCGATGAATGTCGTCCGGCCCGGTACGTTCGTGTTCACCGCCACCGACGGCGGATACGCGAAGCGGACCGCGGTGGACGAGTACCGCGTCCAGGGCCGTGGCGGTCTCGGCATCAAGGCGGCCAAGATCGTCGAGGACCGCGGGTCCCTCGTCGGCGCGCTGGTGGTGGAGGATGCGGATGAGATCCTCGCCATCACGCTCGGCGGCGGCGTGATCCGTACGCGAGTCAATGAAGTCAGGGAGACCGGCCGTGACACCATGGGCGTTCAACTGATCAATCTGGGCAAGCGTGATGCCGTCGTCGGCATCGCGCGCAACGCCGAGGCCGGTCGTGAGGCCGAAGAGGTCGAAGGGACCGATGAGGCCGAAGGCGCCACGGTCGAGGCTCATGCCGAGAACGTGGTCGAGGGCACAGCCGAGGGCACGGCGCCTTCGGCCGGGGAGCACGAGGAGTAGAGCGTGAGTGGAGCCACGGGCGCAGGTTCGGCCGCTTCCGGAGCAGGCGCGAGCGGCGCCCGTGGCCCTGCCACGGACTCCCAAGGGGGCACTGTGACGGACACTCGGGGACCTCAGGCGCAGTACGAGGGGTACGCGACCGGGCCGTTGCCCGGCGAGCGGGAGCCCGCATCGGGTAAGGCGGGGCCCTATCACCCGCCGCAGGCGTACCAGTCCCCTGCGGGCGGTACGCAGGGCGGAGGCACACAAGGCGGTGCGGAGGGCGTCGGCGGCACGCAGGCGACCCGGCTGCCCCGCACGGGGGCGCGGACCACGCCGCGGACCCGTAAGGCGCGTCTGCGGGTGGCGAAGGCCGATCCGTGGTCGGTGATGAAGGTCAGCTTCCTGCTCTCCATCGCCCTCGGCATCTGCATGGTGGTCGCGGCCGCCGTCCTGTGGATGGTGATGGACGCGATGGGCGTCTTCTCCACCGTGGGAGGCACGATCAGCGAGGCCACCGGCTCGAACGAGAGCAACGGCTTCGATCTGCAGTCGTTCCTGTCGCTGCCGCGCGTGCTCATCTTCACCTCGGTCATCGCGGTGATCGACGTGGTGCTGGCCACCGCGCTGGCGACGCTGGGCGCGTTCATCTACAACCTGTCGGCCGGCTTCGTGGGTGGCGTGGAGCTCACTCTCGCCGAGGACGAGTAGGACGCCGGGTATCGATTTTGGGACTGGCCCCGACGTGCGCTAATCTTCAGAAGTCAGCGCAGCAGCGCGGCGGGGCTATAGCTCAGTTGGTTAGAGCGCATCCCTGATAAGGATGAGGCCACAGGTTCAAATCCTGTTAGCCCCACCAGCACGAAGGCCCCTCACCGGTAACGGTGGGGGGCCTTCGGCGTGTACCGCTCACATCAACGATGGTCACGGAACCAGACCTGGCACCTCAGGCGTCGCACCTTGGTGCGCACACTCCGTGAGGGGGACTGTGGGAGACGGTCCACCGTGGTGGGGAATCCTGGTGATCTCGGCCGGGGTGACAGTGATCCTCGGGGCGATCTCGCTGTCCGTGGTCGGCGCAGTGACTCTCGGCGTGATCTGGGTGCGGGGCAGGCGTAGTCGCTGACCATCCGCTGGAATGACCAGCCGATCCGGGTCGGTGCTGGAAACGGGTGCGGGCGCACGGAAAAGGCCCCTGCCGGTGTGGACCGGACCAGGGGCCTGGGTGGCGTCAGCGGTGCTCTCAGGGTGGCAGCGGGGCGGAGTCCCCGGCAGGTGTGGCGCTGTGGGCGGAGTGGCCGCTGTTCGTCGCGTGCACGGCGTCCGTGGTGTCGGCGGACAGCTGGCGGGTGGCGGGTGAGGAACCGTGGGCCTCGGCGCGGATGCGCTGCTTCATCGTGGGTGGCAGCGCCCTGTCACGCGGAAGGGTCCATCGCACCGACGGGGTGCTCGCGGTTGCCGGGTTCGCCCCCGTGTGCTCGTGGCTCGTGACCGCCGGCTCCGCGGCCGTGGCCTGGGCGGTGGCGAGGCCCAGCGACGCGAGAAGCGCGACGAAGGCGGTGACGAAGGCTGTCCAGATGCTCTTGACCCTGAAGGTGCTCATGGCCCCTCGCTTTCAGGTGGTCCGGTTCGCTTACCTTTCCGATGATGTGGATCCGGCCCCTGGAAACCGGGACCGACGCCCCCGGTGCGCCGATCTTCCGATGAACACCACTCTTATGGTTCAACCGGCTCGGAAAAGCCGTTCCGGGGGTCTCCAAGGGCCTCGAGAGGGGCCCGGAACAGGTGGCGGCCGGGTCCCGGGGAGGTCACCGATCGGTATCGGCCGGTGTGTATAGTCGGGCGGCAGAAGTCCCTTACGTCAAGGAAAGACGAGGTCGCGCGGTGAAGAAGCTTCTCCTGGTCGCACTGGCCGCCATCGGCGGGCTCCTCGTGTACCGCCAGATCCAGGCGGATCGCGCCGAGCAGGATCTGTGGACGGAGGCGACCGACTCCGTGCCCGCAGGTTCAGGTGTGTGAGACGGAACAGTCTGCTACAAGCCCCGGTCGCCGAGCGGCCGGGGCTTTCTGCTGTCCGGAGCCCGTTGCCGCGGGCCCGTGACAGCCGCACCTTCGGGTTCACCGGAGTGAATCGTCGGATTGCGTGAGCAAAGATGTCGTGGTGTGCGGGTCGCCGGGAGGCATCCGCATGAGGTGCGGGGCGTCGCCGGCCTCGACGACGCCGCGGCCGGCGATGTACAGACGGAAACCCCTCGGGCTGCCTGCGGGGGGCGGTCGTCGGGGACGAACCGGCCGGCCCCCGGCACCGCGCTCCCGTCCCGCGCGGGAGGCCCGGCCGCCCCACCGAAGCGGGCAATGACGGCAATACGGCGGGGGCCGCAGACAGCAGTGGTACGGGCGGGGCAGGATGGACCGGCAGCGCTGCCGGAGCGGGCGCCGTGGTCGATCCGACCGCCGGGACCCTGCTCGTACGCAGGCGGCCGCGGAGCAGGCACGCAGACGACGAGGGGAAGCGCGTGAACAGGCAGCGCAACAGGGGCCGGGTGACGCTCGCGACGATCGCGGCGGTGTGCGCGGTGGCGGCGCTGCCGGGGCAGGCGCACGCGGCCGACGGCCCTGCGGCGTACGCGTTCGATCCCGCGGCGGTATCGGTCCAGGGCGCGGAGACGAACGCCGACGCGGAGGAGCTGAAGCCCGGTGCGGTCTACAAGAGTTCCGTCGCGCACGGTCAGAAGCTGTACTACCGCCTGGAACTCGACGACACGACCGATGCGTACGTCTCCGCCGTCGCCGTGCCGAAGGCAGGCGGAAAGGTCGCCTACGGGGACGGCATCACGATCAGCGTCAGGGACCTCGACGACAACCAGTGCAGTTCGTACGACGCACTCTTCGAGGCGGCGGAGTTTCCGCGTCCGATCGCCGCGTACGCCCACCGGACCATCGAGAAGGACCGCACCACCTGTCAGGCGGGCGGTACGTACAACGTCCTGATCGAGCGGGAGAGCAAGGCGAGTTCCTCCCCCGAGGCCTGGGACCTGGAGCTGCGTCTCGAGAACGAGCCGGCGCCGAAGGACGGCGGGTCGCTGCCGACGGAGGCGCCGGAGGACTGGCCCTCCGCCTCGCCGGTGCCGCCCGCCGGCAAGCAGGAGCGGTCCGGTGGCAGCAGCTTCTACGACGCCACCAGCCTGGAGTCCGGCGAATGGGTGGACCGCATCGCCCCCGGCCAGACCCGCTTCTACCGGGTGCCCGTGGACTGGGGCCAGCAGATCTTCGCCACCGCCGCGCTGAGCAACAGCGGCAAGTCGACGGAGTACCTCGGCAACGCCCTCGCGCTGTCACTGGACAACCCGGCGCGCGGTCACGTGGACGACGCGACGCTGTCGTACTCGGGGGCGCCCAACTCGGTGTCCCTGGACCCGTTGCCGCCGGTGGCGTACGAGAACCGCCACGACGCGGCGGCAGACGTCAGCGCCATGCGCTTCGCGGGCTGGTACTACCTGTCGGTGACACTTTCGCCCGGGGTCGCCGAGCACTACGGGAGCGAGGCCATCGGGCTGACGCTCAAGGTGAAGGTCGTCAACGACAGCAAGCCGTCGCCGTACCAGGGGGATGCCGGGATCTTCGGGATCACGGACGACGACAGGGAGATGGCCGAGAGCGGGCAGAGCGCGCCCGAAGCCGGTGAGAGCGGCACGATGAAGGTGGTGGCCGCGGCGGGCATCGGCATGGGCTCCGTGCTGGTGCTCGGGCTCGGGGCATGGACCCTGCTGGCCAGGCGCAGGGCCGTGCCCGCCGCCGTGCCGCCCGGCGCGGGCGGTCAGCCCCCGCTCGGAGGCCCGCCGCAGGCCTGGTGAAGACGGTCAGGCGGGCAACTGGGTGAGTGCCCAGATCCCCACGGCGAAGCAGATCAGCGCCACCACCAGCACCGGGACCGCCACCTTCGGGGGCGGTCCCGGCCGCTTGGCGGGGGAAGGCCGGGACGGGGGCTGCGCGGCGTGACCGGGAGCCTGAGGGTGCTGGGCGGTGTAGGCGCGGGTGGGCGGAGTGCCGTACGGCACGGCGGCCGTGGCGGCCTGGGCGAGGTCCGAAGAGGCGGCGTAGGGGGGCACCGTGCCGGCCGGGGCGGACGGCGCCTGCGGATGCGCCGGGTGCGGAAGCGGCGCGGGCTGCTGAGGGGGTGGCGCGAGGTGGAAGCTGCCCGTCTCCGACATCGACGGGGTTGCCGCGTACGGCTGTTGCCCCGGCGCACCCTGCGGCGCCGCGTACGGCTGCTGTCCCGGCGTACCCTGCGGCGCCGCGTACGGCTGCTGTCCCGGTGCACCCTGAGGCGCCGCGTACGGCTGCTGTCCCGGGTCCTGAGGCGTGTACGGCTGCTGGGACGGCTGTGGCGCGTGTGGCGTGCCGCCGGAGGCTTGTGCGGGCGTCTGCGGCCCCATGCCGGGCGTTCCAGGGGCGTCGGGGGCGACGGGGCGGTCGGGGCCGTCGGGCCCGAACCCCGCGGGGAGGGGGCCGATCTGGTCGAACACCTCCACGGGTTCGTCGTCCGGACCGGTCTCCGGCAGCATCTCGACCGCTGCCGTCAGCGCCTTGCGCGCACCTGTGGCCGTACGGAAGCGGGCGTGCGGATCCGGCTGCAGCAGGCCGGCGAGCACCTGCCACAAGGGCTCCGGCACCCCCTGGGGCGCGCCCGGCGTGCCGTGGGCGGCGAAGTACTCGATCAACGCCTTCGAGTCGGGCTTCTTCCCATGGAGCAGATAGAGGGCGACGAGACCCACGGCGAACAGGTCCGCCGGGAAGTCGGGCTCCGCTCCCATCATCTGCTCGGGTGCGAAGTAACCGGGCGTTCCCACCACGTAGTTGGTCTCCGTCAGCCGTGGTTCTCCCTTGCGCATGGAGATGCCGAAGTCGGAGAGCCGCAGATGCGGCCGGCCCTTGCCGGTGGCCTCCATAAGGATGTTGGCCGGCTTGATGTCACGGTGCACGACCCCCTCGGCGTGCACCGTGGACAGCCCGGACAGCAGCTGATCGAGCAGGAGACAGACGAAGCGCGGGGGGAGGGGGCCGTAGTCACCGATGACGTGGGCCAGCGAACCGCCGCTGACGAGATCCATCGTGAACAGGACCTTGTCGTCGTCGGCGGCCCAGCTGGCCGGGGCGAGAACGTGCGGATGCTCGATCCGCAGCGCCTGCTCACGGACGAAGCGCAGAAGGGTGTGCGCGTCGCTCTGCTGCAGGACCTTGGCCGCGACGTACCGGCGCCGCCGGTGGTCCCACGCACGCCAGACGGCGCCGACCCCACCACGTCCGATCGGATCGATCAGCTCGTACCGACCAGCGAAGACCTCACCCATTGCGCTGCGCCCGCTCCCGTTCCCGTTTCGGTTCGTGCCCCGGCTGCCGGGATACTGCCACGGCTCCGCCGCCCCGGGGCGGCCCCCGGGGCCCCGGAGGTCCCGTCCTAGCTCTGGTGACCCTCGTAGTGCGCGACCGCGTCCGCGGTGCGTCCCGCTCCGTACACCCTGAGGAACTCTGCCAGTTCGGGGTGGGCCGGGGCGAGGGAGTCGGCCGCATCGATGATGTCGCCGGCCGCCGAGACCGACCGGAGCAGCGACTGGATCTCGCGGACCACACGCCGCACGGTGGGAGCGCCACCGGTGCTGGAGGTCTGGCCGGTGTTGGTCAGGACCGAGCCGCCCTGCGACTTCTTGATCTCTTCCATCCGGTCGGTGGCCTCTCCCGCGCTGACGCTGCCGTCCGCGACCTGGCTGGCGAGCTCCTGGAGCGCCTGGACCCGCTGGACGACCGCGGGATTACCGATCTTGGCCCGCTGTCCGCTCATCAGCTGGGAGAGCATCGGGGCGGACAGCCCCAGCACCGCCGCGAGGCGTGCCTGATTGAGACCGAGGTCGTCGATCAGCCTGCGGAAGAGCGCCCCCAGCGGCTCTCCGTACCAGCTGCGCTGGAGCTCCCGGGCTCTAGCCGTCGCCTCTTGCTGCGCTGCGTCCATTGCGTCTCCCCTTCGCTGCGGCTTCGCTGCTGCGAACCTCGTCGTGCATCTTACGGAGAGCGGTTGCGGGCCGGGAGTCCCAATCCTTTTGCAGGATCAGGGGGGTCACCCGGTACTCTGTTCTGCGACGGACGGCGCGGCATGGATGTGTCCTGTGGTGTCCGCATTTCGGGGCCTTAGCTCAGTTGGTAGAGCGCTGCCTTTGCAAGGCAGATGTCAGGAGTTCGAATCTCCTAGGCTCCACGACGAAATGCCCCCTGAACCTGCGGAAACGCAGGTTCAGGGGGCATTCTTCGTGCCCGTCGGGGGCGCATGGATGCCCTCGATGTCATCGGAGGCCCCTGCTCCTCCGAGGGGTTTGCACCGTGAAGGCGCGCCCCCCTCCGGGCCCCACCCCCGTCAGACGGTTGGCCGGCCTCCCGGCCGGGGCCGCCTACGGCCGGGGCCGCGGAGGTCAGGTGCCCTGACGTCCCCGCAGCTCCTCCACGGCGGTCCGGGCGGCGGCGCCGATCACCGCGTCGGCGCGCGGCAGCTTGGCGTCGGAGCGGGCGGCCTGGGTGAAGACCACGGCGGTGTAGGTGCTGCCGTCCGCTAGTTCCACGACGCCCGCTTCGTGGCGCAGGGCTCCGAAGCTGCCGGTCTTCCCGTAGACGGTGACGTCGTCGTACGGGAATCCGGACGCGAGCCGGTGCGTCCACGGCTGCCTGCGCATCACGTCGCGCATGAAGGCGCAGCGCTCGTCCGAGGCGGCCCGCCCGGTCCAGATCGCCCGCAGGAGCCGTGCCATGTCCGCCGGTGTGGTGGAGGCCTTGAACGCCGGGTCGTACACCCCCGGGGGCACCACGGTGTCGTTGTCCGCCACGTGTGCCAGGGCGGCGTCCAGGGAGGGGGCGCCCGTCTCGGCGACCAGGCGGCTGAACGTGGTGACGACTCCCCCGCGGATATGGGTGTCGGGCATGCCCAGGTCCCGGCACATGGCGTCGACCACCTCCGCGCCGACGGCCCGGAGAACGGCGTCGGCCGAGGTGTTGTCGGAGATCGTCATCATCAGCACCACCAGGTCGCGCAGCGACATCGTGACGCTGTCGTGCAGGATCGAGATGCCGGTCGGGCCGGGCACGCGCTCGCCGGGTTCCAGCGTCAGCCTGCGCCCCGGATCGATCAGCCCCGCGTCCGCCAGGCGGCAGAAGGCGACCATCAGAGGCACCTTGTAGACCGACCCCATGGGCAGCTGCTCGCCGGGGTCGACGGTCACCCGGGCCGACGGACTGTTCAGCTCCGCCACGTGCAGCCAGCCTCGGACACCCGCGTCGTCGAACATGCCGCGGATGGCCCGCTCCGCACTGCCGCCGCTCCTTCGACCGCTCACTTCGCCACCGTCCGGGTCAGGGTTTCCTCGATCAGTCGCGCTGTCTCAGCGGTCTCCTCCGCCCCCGGGCGCCGTGGGTCCCAGGCCACCCGCAGGCGCAGCGGGAGCGGCGGATCGTGGGCCGTCCGCCGCTCGACCTCCGTTGCCGTCAGCGCGGCGTCCGCCGTGACCAGCACCGCCTGACCCGCCGCCACCAGCGCGAGCCCGGCGCGTTCGTCGGCGACCACCACGGTCTCCACCCGGCGGCCGCGGCTGGCCAGGGTGTCGACGAAGAGGTCGTGGGCCGCGGGCGCTTCGGCACGGGGCCGTACGGCAACGGGCAGACGCGACACGAGGGCGTCCCCGGCGTCACCGAGCCCTGCGGGGGCGAGGATCCAGGTCGGCAGCAGGATCACCCGGCCTGCGGCGAGCCCGTGCAGCACGGAGGGATGGCGGATCACGGCGATGTCGAGCCGGCCGGCCGCCACGTCGTTGAGGAGCACTGCGGTCGAGGCCGTCACCATGCCGATCCGTGCGTGTTCACCGGCCCTGACCGGCGAGGCGGCCACGTCGGCCGCGAGGGCGGTCGGCACCTCCGGAGTCAGCCCGAGCCGCAGGCGCCTGCCGTCGGCGTGCTCGCGGGCACCGGTCTCGCGCAGTTCCGCGAGTGCGGCCAGCGCCCTACGGGCGTGGGGAAGGAGCAGCGTCCCCTCCTCGGTGAGGGAGACTCCCCTCTCGCGGTCGAACAGGCGGACCCCCAGCAGGGCTTCCAGCCGGCGCAGGCCCTGTGACAGAGGCGGCTGGGTGATGCCCACTCGTTGAGCAGCGGTTCCGAAGTGCTCCTCCTCCGCCAGCGCGACGAAGATTTCGAGATGCCGTTCCGTCAGCACTCACCCTCCTGAAGTGCGGCGATACAGCCTGTGAATCAGCGTGATGCCGAGATCGTATTCGACATGCGGCGGAAGGGCGGGCTTGACTCCGGAAAGGGGGAAGGCGGGCGGGCCTCGGTGGGCCGTCGGCCGGGCTGCCGGCGCGCGCAGGCACCCCTCCGACGCCGGGGGACCGATTCCGGCGAGCTGATCAGGCCCGACCCGGAACGGAGAACACTGTGACGCGTGACGACAGCAGGTACGGTTCCACGCCGCCGCGGGGGCGGACGCGGCGCGTGCGGCGCCCGCTCGGCATCGCCACGGCCCTTCTCGTGCTGGCGGCAGGGGGTTATGCAGCCTTCGCCTACGTGAGCACCGATACCCGTGACCAAGACGCGGAAGTGGCGGCAGCCCGAGAGCCCCTGGCGGCATTCCTGGCCGCGTGGGCAGGGCATGACGCGCCGAAGGCGGCGAGCTACACCGACACACCTGACGGGTCGGCATCGCTTCTCACGTCCGTGCTGACCAACCTCAAGCCGTCGAGAACCACCATCGACGACGGCGAGGGCCGGATGAGAGGGGAAGGGAAGGCGCGCTTCCTCTTCACCGTGACCATGGCGGTACCGGGCGCGGGCGACGTCACCTGGCGCTCCCACGCGCAGGTGAGTGACGCGTCGGGGACGTGGAAGGTCGAGTTCACGTCGTCGCTGATCCATCCGGAACTGGCGTCGGGGCAGACGCTCGCGCTCAAGAGCGCCGGCGCCAGGGCGCAGGTCCTCGACGCCGAGGGCGACCCGCTCCGTGCGGAGAGTCTCGTCGGGGCCGTCGACCCGGTCAGCGGCAAGGGCGCGTCAGGCTTGGAGGCACGCTACGACAAGACCCTGTCGGGGGGCCGGAAGGCGGCCAGATCTCTGGTGGTCGCGGACCGGCAGAGCGGTCGAGCGGTCAAGGAGCTCACCGGGGGAGCCCCGGCCGAAGGCCGTCCCGTGCACACCACCATCGACCCCCGAGTCCAGAGCGCGGCAGCCGATGCTCTCACCGGGACCGAGGTCCACGCGGCCATCGTCGCCATAGATCCGCGCAACGGCCACATCCTCGCCGCGGCCAACCGGCCCGGTGGCTTCAACCGCGCCCTCGAAGGCCGCTACCCGCCTGGATCCGTCTTCAAGGTCGTCACCGCGGCGGCTCTTCTGGCAGGCGGAACGAAAGCGGAAAGCCCCGCGCCCTGCCCGAAGTTCGCGCATGTCGACGGACAGCGCTTCGAGAACCAGAAGCAGTTCGAGCTGCCGGCCGGCTCGACCTTCGCCGACGCCTTCGCGCAGTCCTGCAACACCTACTTCGTCGAGGCCCGTGACCGGCTCTCCGACACCGAGCTGCGCGACACGGCCCAGGCCTTCGGGATCGGAGGCAGCTGGGACGTGGGCACCACCACCTATGACGGCAGCGTTCCCGCCTCGACGAGCGACAACGACAAGGCAGCCGCCACCATCGGTCAGGCCCGCGTCCAGGCGTCTCCGCTGGTGATCGCGTCCGTCGCGGCCACCGTCAAGAGCGGGACGTTCAGCCAGCCCGTACTGGTGCCGGACGCGGTGAAGAAGAAGCACCGGGCTCCTGCGGAACTGGATGCCGGCGTCACCCGTGAGCTCCGTGAGCTGATGCGCGCCACGGTGACCTCCGGTTCCGCCCACGCCCTCCGTGATCTTCCCGGTCAGCCTCACGCCAAGACCGGTACCGCCGAGTTCGGCAGCGGCACACCGCCCCGTACGCACGCCTGGATGATCGGGTACCAGGGTGACTCCGACCTCGCGTGGGCGGTTCTCCTTGAGGACGGCGGGTCCGGCGGCGCCGACGCCGGGCCGGTCGCCCAGCGGTTTCTGCGCAACCTGGCCGGCTGAGGAGAGGCCGGCCAGGTCCGAACGAAGACCTCAGAAGGGGAAAGACCGCAACTCATGAGTACCCGCACCACAGTCTCCCGCCGTGCCGCCCTCGCCACGCTGGCGGGGATCGCGGCCTCGACGCTTCCAGGATGCGCCGAGCCGGCTTCATCCGGTCCGCCGCCGCCCGGCCCGCCACCGTCCGCCTCCGCGCCCTCCCGCACGACCCCGGCCGAACCCCGTACCGAGCGGGCGTTCGCGGAGCTGGAACGGAAGTACGACGCCAGGCTGGGCGTCTACGCTCTCGACACAGGCAGCGGCCGGACCGTCACCCACCGGCCCGACGAGCGTTTCGCCTATGCCTCCACCTGTAAGGCCCTGCTGGCCGGCGCCGTGCTGGACAGGAACTCGCTCCGCGAGCTCGACCGGCTCGTGCGCTACGGCCGTGACGACCTCGTCAGTCACTCGCCGGTGACCGAACGGCATGTCGCCACCGGAATGAGTCTGCGCGAGCTGTGCGACGCCACGGTCCGCTACAGCGACAACGCCGCGGCCAACCTCCTTTTCCGGGAGCTCGGCGGCCCACGGGGGTTGCAGGACGCCCTGCGGGGGCTCGGTGACGACGTCACCCGCTGCGACCGCTACGAGGTGGCGCTCAGCGACGCGGTACCCGGTGACCTCCGCGACACCAGCACGCCCCGCGCCCTCGCCGACGACCTGCGCGCGTACGTCCTCGGCACCACACTTCCCACGGACAAGCGTGCCGTGCTGACCGACTGGCTCAAGCGCAACACCACCGGCGACCACACCATCCGCGCCGGTACCCCGGACGGCTGGCAGGTGGGAGACAAGACCGGTACCGGTGGCTACGGCACCCGCAACGACATCGCCATCGTCTGGCCACCGGACCGCGCCCCCATTGCCCTCGCCGTTCTCTCCCGCAGGGACACCAAGGACGCCGAACGCGACGACGCGCTCCTCGCCCGCGCCGCCGAAGTCACCTTCGACGCCCTTGTCTGAGCGCACCGTGCGGTGACGGACCCGCCCTGCTGTGTGGTCTGCACGCTTCTGCGGTCCTGTCCTGTTTCACGTGAAACAGGACAGGACCGCTTCACTGTTTCACGTGGAACAGAGAAGAGGCGCCGAAGACCGTGAGGTCTCTCGGCGCCCCTTTCAGGCGTCCGTCCCGGGTGGACCGGGCCGGCAGTGGACTGCTCAGGGACGACCGTCGCGGTCGCTGCCGTTCGCCTGGTCCGATTCGTCCTCGGCATCGTCCTGCTTCGCCCGGACCTCCGGGTCGAGCACGGTCCGGCCGTCGCCGTCGACGGAGGTCAGCGGAGCGCGCTCGTCTCCCACCTCGGTGGGGGCGGGCGGCTCGACCAGCCAGTCGGGGTTGGCCTGCTTGTCCCACCACTTCCAGGCGGCGAAGGCCGCTCCGGCCAGGGCACCCAGCACGAGGAACCCCTTGGCCGCCCGCCCTGCCTTGGCCCTGCGCTCGTGCTTCCTGACGAGCTTCTGGATCTCCTTGGCCGTGACCTGGCCTCGGAGGGCGGCCAGGGCCGCCGTGCTGCGGGCAGTGGCCTCCTCGGCCATGGGCCGGCCGACCGCCACCGCGTACTCGACGCGGGGGACGGTGTAGTCCGCTGCGGTCCGGGCGGCGCTGCGCGTCCGGATGGCGGCCTTCTGTGCGGCCTCGTCAACCTTCGGAGGCACATGGGTCAGTGCCTGTTCGATGCGTGGTGCGAGGTGTGCGCCGTACTGGACGCGGGCTTGCGCGGCTGCCTTCGACACCTTGGGCGCGAGCAGTGCACGAGCCTCCTGCGCGTAGTGCGCGGCCTGTTCCTTGGCCGTGTCGGCGTAGGGCGCCACCACTTCCGCGGCGTGCTGCGCGCTGTCCTTCGCCGAGTAGGTTGCGGCGCGCACGCTGTCGATGCGGGTCACGGGATCCTCCTCCTTGGTGGCGGGTAGGTACTCCGCCTATCCACCCAATTCGAAATCATGCCCCCTGGGGCTACGAGCGCCATGCGGGACGGGCATCCGGGTCACGAACGTCATTCTCGGGCAATACGGTGCAAGAGGAGTGTGTCGCCGACGATGCCACGGTTCGTGTCGGCGCGCCCCGTGTCGTCGGCACCTGGCCCTGTCGATCCCCAGGACGTGTGGGAAGGGTGCAGGAAAGCGGGCAACGAGGTGAGTGGGGCTCCTGCCGACGCCGTGGCCGCGCTGCGGAGGGGGTGCCGCATGCAAGGATCGGTGGTCATCAGCGGAGACTTAGGGAAGGCAGACCGTGGCCGAGCAGCTTTACGCCACTTTGAGGACCAACCAGGGCGACATCGAGATCCGGCTGCTGCCGAACCACGCGCCCAAGACGGTCAGGAACTTCGTCGAGCTAGCCAAGGGGGAGCGTGAGTGGACCAATCCGGAGACGGGCAGGAAGTCCACCGAGAAGCTGTTCGACGGCACTGTCTTCCACCGCGTCATCAGCGGCTTCATGATCCAGGGCGGCGACCCCCTGGGTAACGGCACGGGCGGCCCCGGGTACGAGTTCGGCGACGAGTTCCACCCCGACCTCGCGTTCGACAAGCCGTACCTGCTGGCGATGGCCAACGCCGGTCCGGGCACCAACGGTTCACAGTTCTTCGTGACCGTGTCGCCCACGGCCTGGCTGACAGGCAAGCACACGATCTTCGGCGAGGTGGCCGACGAGGCCGGCAAGAAGGTCGTGGACGCCATCGCCGCGGCTCCCACCAATCCGCGCACCGACAGGCCGCTTCAGGACGTGGTGATCGAGTCGGTCGTCATCGAGACCCGCTGACCTGGAGGGCGGCCGGCCCTCCGGGCCGCTGACCTGACGGGCCGCCTCCTCGCCGGGAACCAACCGCCCTGCTCGTCCGTACTGTTACATAACGGGCGAGTGGGGCGGTGGCATGTGTGCCGCCTCCGCGGGACGAGGACCGAAGGGGCCGTGACCGATGGACCAGCAGCCGCCGGAAGACCAGGACGGGTCCGCGGCCGCGGGCGGCCCACCCACGTGCTACCGGCATCCGGACAGGGAGACGGGGATCCGCTGCACGCGGTGCGAGCGGCCGATCTGCACGGACTGCATGGTCGAAGCCTCGGTGGGCTTCCACTGTCCGGAGTGCGTCCGTGAAGGTTCCGGTTCGGGCCACCACCGCGCGCCGAACCGGCCGCGGACCCTGGCCGGGGGAAGCGTCGCGGACGACCCCAGGCTGGTCACCAAGATCCTTCTCGGTATCAATCTCGCCGTCTTCGTCGCGGTCCTGATCGCCAGGCAGTCCGAGTATCCGCTGGTCGACGACCTGCTGTTGTTCGGCCGGGCCTACTCGGGCGATCCGTCGGCGGGTCTGGAAGGCGTGGCGGAGGGGCAGTGGTACCGGCTGGTGACGTCGATGTTCCTGCACCAGGAGGTGTGGCACATCGCTTTCAACATGCTGGGGCTGTGGTGGCTCGGCGGGCCCCTGGAGGCCGCTCTGGGCCGTGCCCGCTATCTCGCGCTCTACCTGCTCTCAGGGCTCGCGGGCAGCGCGCTCACCTACTGGATCGCCGACCCCGCGCAGGGCTCGCTCGGTGCCTCGGGCGCGGTCTTCGGTCTGCTGGGTGCCACGGCCGTGCTGATGCGCCGGATGAACTACGACATGCGACCGGTGATCGCACTGCTCGTGGTGAATCTGATCTTCACCTTCAACCCGTGGGGTGCGATCGCCTGGCAGGCGCATGTCGGGGGACTGGTCGCGGGCGCGCTGATCGCGATCGCCATGGTCCACGCGCCGCGCGAGCGCCGGAACGCCGTGCAGTACGGCGCCTGCGCGCTCGTCCTCGTGGTGATCGTGGTCGCGGTCCTCGTCAGGACCGCCGCGCTCACCTGAGCGACATCCGTCGGTCCGGGCAGCGGTTGTCCACAGAGGGTGCCGGATCTTGTGCATGACGTGTGGAACAGATGTGCCCCTTGTCGCTGAACTGGGTTTTCCCAGTCAGGACAAGGGGCGTACCGTCTCGCGATGCGTAAGTGTGTAGTCACACCGGCGTCAACGTCGAGGGAGGTTATCCACAGATCGTCTGACCTTTTCCCCTACCTGTGGATAACTCTGTGGGTAACTTCAGGGCAGAGCTACTTCCACTGTGTGGAGACCCCGAAGCCACCGGCGATGAAGCCGAAGCCCACCACGATGTTCCAGTTCCCGAGAGCATCGACCGGCAGGTCGCCCTCGGTGACGTAGAAGACCACGATCCAGGCCAGGCCGATCAGGAAGAGCGCCAGCATCACCGGCGCCACCCAGCTGCGGTTGGTCAGCTTTATGCTCGTCGACTGCTTGGCCGGCGGAGGCGTGAAGTCTGCCTTCTTGCGGATACGTGACTTCGGCACGAGGGACTCTCCTGTCGATGCGCTGCGTGACCGCGCAGTGATCTGTGGCTGGCGCCGGGGCGCGAGGGGGAATGCTGCCTCCCCAGGGCGTCCGTTAGCGTAGTGCTTCCGTGGCGCCTAAGGAGATAAGGGTACGTTGAGCAATTCTGCCGACTCTCCTCGAGGCCCGGCCGGGCGCATGTCCCGATGGCCGGTCCAAGGCCTCACCGCTGCCGTTTTCGCCCTGGCCGGTCTGATCTTCGTCACCAGTGCCAACACGGCCAAGGGCACCGACATCCGGACCGACTCGTCGCTGCTGAAGCTCTCCGACCTCATTCAGCAGCGCAGCGAGAAGAACGCGGAACTGGACGAGTCGACCGCTTCCGTGCGTGCGGACATCGACACGCTCGCCCGGCGCGACGACGGGAGCACCCGTGCCGAGGACGCGAAACTCGACGCGCTGGAGAAGGCCGCGGGCACCACGGAGATCACCGGTGAGGCGCTTGCCGTCACGCTGAACGACGCCCCGCCGAACGCCACCGCCAATCCGGGGTATCCCGAGCCGCAGCCCAACGACCTGGTCATCCACCAGCAGGACCTGCAGGCCGTCGTCAACGCCCTCTGGGAGGGCGGGGCCCGTGGGATCCAGGTGATGGACCAGCGGCTGATCTCCACCAGTGCGGTGCGCTGCGTCGGCAACACGCTGATCCTGCAGGGGCGGGTCTACTCGCCGCCGTACAAGGTCACCGCCGTCGGCGACCGGGAGAAGCTCAGGCAGGCGCTCACCGACTCCGCGGCCATCCAGAACTACCAGCTGTACGTCAAGGCGTACGGACTGGGATGGAAGGTCGAAGAGGACGACAAGCGTACGCTTCCCGGCTATTCCGGCACCGTCGACCTCCATTACGCACAGCCTGTGGAGTAGTGCGCCGGACTCCCCGGTCGGCGGACCTCGTGAAGGGCGGACGGGACTGTGACGGACGCCTGGCAGACGGCTTTCCACAGCTGACCCACGCCTGTGCCCCGGCCGTTTAGTCTGGTGCCGTACCGAATGGAGGCAACAGCATGTACGGCTGGATCTGGCGGCACCTGCCGGGCAACGCATGGGTGCGGGGCTTCATCTCGCTCGTGCTCGCCCTGGCCGTGGTCTACGCGCTCTTCCAGTACGTCTTCCCGTGGGCGGAGCCGCTGCTGCCGTTCGGTGATGTGACGGTGGACGGCGCGGGAACCGGCGGAGCGGGGGCCGGCCGGTGAGCGCTCGCATTCTCGTCGTCGACAACTACGACAGCTTCGTCTTCAACCTCGTCCAGTACCTCTACCAGCTCGGTGCGGAGTGCGAGGTGGTGCGCAACGACGAGGTGACCACGGCACACGCCGACGACGGCTTCGACGGGGTCCTGCTGTCGCCCGGTCCCGGTACACCCGAGCAGGCGGGCGTCTGCATCGAGATGGTGCACCACTGCGCGCGAAGCGGCGTTCCGGTCTTCGGCGTCTGCCTGGGCATGCAGTCGATGGCCGTGGCGTACGGCGGTGTGGTGGACCGGGCGCCGGAGCTGCTGCACGGCAAGACCTCACCCGTGCAGCACGAGGGCAAGGGCGTGTTCGCCGGTCTGCCGTCCCCCTTCACCGCGACGCGGTACCACTCGCTCGCCGCCGAGCCGGCGACGGTACCGCCGGAGCTGGAAGTCACCGCACGCACCGCCGACGGCATCATCATGGGGCTCCGCCACCGTGAACAGGCGGTGGAGGGAGTGCAGTTCCACCCCGAATCGGTGCTCACGGAGCACGGTCACCTGATGCTCGCCAACTGGCTGGAGCAGTGCGGTGACCAGGGTGCCGTCGCGCGATCGACGGGGCTCGCCCCGGTGGTGGGCAAGGCCGTCGCGTGACCTCACGCCGCCCCCACGCCGGGCAGGAAGGCCCGTACGCGCAGGGAGCGTCCGAGCCCGACGGCACGTTCGAGGCGGCGGTGGAACAGCTCGCGGATCCGCTGAACGATCCGTTGCCGGGGCAGCACACCTCGCCCTGGTTCCGGGCGGAGACGGGCCAGCCCGACGACGTAGCGCGGCAGACGCCCCGTACGGCGGCTCAGGAGCCTGTGGAGCCCTCGGGCGAGTGGTACGACCCGGAGGGGTATCGGAGGGACTGGTACGGGCCTCAGGGGCCGGAATCAGGCCCTGCGGCCGGCACCGTCCAGGGGACGGCCGTGATACCCGGCCCGGGAGCGCCCGCCCCGGTTCCGGGAGCTCCTGCCCCCGGCCCCGTGCGGTCCGTCACCGACGTCAGTCCCGTCCAGGGCGACGAGACCGTCGCCCTGCGGACCGCCGACACCCGGAGGGCGGCGCGGCCGGCGGGCTCCGACGCCCCGGAACCCGCCCTCGGCCACTTGTCCACGGGCGGGGAGCCTCCGTCCACGGGCGGCCGGGCCGAACGCCGCAGGGCGGCCCGAGGGCGAGGCAGACGGAGGGGCGAACCCCGGCGTGCCGCGGAGGCCGGAGCGCCGGCGGAGCCCGCGGCCCCGATGTCGCGGCTGGAGGCCCGTCGCGCCGCCCGTGCCGCGAAGGACAGCCCCGCCGTCGTCGCCAGCCGGGTCGTCGGTGAAGTGTTCATCACCTTCGGTGTGCTGATGCTGCTGTTCGTGACGTACCAGCTGTGGTGGACCAACATCCGCGCCGATCAGATCGCCGGCCGGGAGACGAACAAGATCCAGGACGACTGGGCGAACGGCGAGCGCAGCCCGGGTGTTTTCGCACCCGGTCAGGGGTTCGCCATCATGCACATCCCCAAGCTCGACGTGGTCGCACCGATCGCCGAGGGCATCGACAAGGAGAAGGTCCTCGACCGCGGCATGATCGGTCACTATGCCGAGGGCAAGCTGAAGACCGCGATGCCGTCGGCGAAGCAGGGGAACTTCGCCGTGGCGGGTCACCGCAACACCCACGGAGAGCCGTTCCGCTACATCAACAGGCTGGAACCGGGCGATCCGATCGTGATCGAGACGCAGGACGCCTACTACACGTACGAGATGGCCAGCATCCTTCCGCAGACGTCGCCGTCCAACGTGGCCGTGATCGACGAAGTGCCGCCGGGGTCCGGTTTCACCGGTCCCGGCAGGTACATCACACTCACGACGTGCACGCCGGAATTCACGAGTACGTACCGAATGATCGTGTGGGGCAAAATGGTCGACGAACGGCCGCGTAGCAAGGGGAAGCCCGACGCGCTCGTCGGCTGACGCGGGCTGGACGACATCACGACAGGGACGGGTGCGGTGGCAGCGAGGACCGAGCACGAAGAGCGCACCGACGAACGGGTGGCCCCGGTGCGGCGCACGAGCCGTCATCCCGTCGCGACGGCGGTGAGCATCTTCGGCGAACTGCTGATCACCGGGGGGCTGGTGCTGGGCCTGTTCGTCGTCTACTCGCTGTGGTGGACCAACGTGCTCGCCGACCGCGAGGCCGACAAGCAGGGCAACACCGTCCGCGACCGCTGGGCGGGCGGACCGGGAGCGCTGGACACAGGGGACGGCATCGGCTTCCTCCACGTCCCCGCCATGAAGAACGGCGAGGTGCTGGTCAAGAAGGGCACCGACACCGAGACGCTCAACAACGGCATCGCCGGCTACTACACGGACCCCGTGAAGTCGGCCCTCCCCTCGGACGCGCAGGGCAACTTCTCGCTCGCCGCGCACAGGGACGGGCACGGCGCCAAGTTCCACAACATCGACAAGGTGAAGAAGGGCGACGCGGTCGTCTTCGAGACCAAGGACACCTGGTACGTCTACAAGGTCTACGCCGAGCTGCCGGAGACGTCCAAGTTCAACGTCGACGCGATCGCCCCGGTGCCCAAGGAGTCGGGCGTGAAGAAGGCCGGCCGCTACATCACGCTGACCACGTGCACCCCCGTCTACACCTCGAAGTACCGCTACATCGTGTGGGGCGAGCTGGTGCGGACCGAGAAGGTGGACAGGGACCGCACGAAACCGGTGGAGCTGCGGTAGTCACGGACGACGGCACAGGGCCCCGGTCACCGTTGCGGAGGTGACCGGGGCCCTGTGTGCGTTCGTGCCGGGCCGGGCGCGTCAGTCCGACGAGCCGGACGGGCCTCCGAAGAAGTTGCCGTCTCCGCCGCCCCCGTCCATTCCGCCGAAGGTGGTGAGAGTGACCGTACTGCCCTTGGCGACCTGGGTGTTGGGACCCGGGGCGGCCTGCATCACGAGGGAGTTCGGCTTGTCGGGCGAGTTGGGAGCGAGTGCGACCACCAGTCCGAGGCCTTCGAGCGTTCCCTTCGCTTCCTGGTACCGCTTGCCGACGATGTCAGCCGGGATGGTGACCTGCTCGGGCTGTGCGGGCCCCTTGGAGACCTTCAGGACGATCTGGGCGTCCTTGGCCTGCTTGCTCGGCCCTTCCGGGGTCTGGCCGACGACCATGTCCTTCGGCTGCTCCGAGTCGACGTCCTGCCGCACGATGTTGGTGAAGCCGATGCCGCGGAGCTGTGCCTCCGCCTCGGCGTAGGTCCGGTTGAGAACCGGCAGGTCGAGCAGCGCCTCCTTGGCCACGGTGATCGTGACCTCGGTCTCCTTGTCGACCTTCGTACCGCCCTCGGGGTCCTGCTTGGTGACCGTACCCGCCGTCGCCTCGGACTCCACGGCGGTGACCTTCACCGTGAAGCCCTCGTCCTCCAGCTTCTTCCGCGCGCTCTCCTCGGACTTCTCCAGGACATCCGGGACCTCGACCTTGGGAGCGCCGGCGGAGACGACGACCGTCACGGTCTCGCCCGTGGCCATCTGGGCGTCCCCCTCCGCTGACGGGGTCTGGCTGCAGATCTTGTCCTTCTCCTGGGTCTCGCAGGGTGCCGTGGATCCGACCTTCAGGACGACCCCGGCGTTGTCCGCGAGTCTCTGCGCCTCATCGGTCGTGGAGCCGACCATGTTCGGCACGTCGATCTTGCCGCTGCCGCTGTCGTCGGAGCTGAAGATGTAACGGCCGATCAGGATCGCGCCGATGAGCACAAGAACGCCGGCGACCACGAGGAGGATCGTCGAGGTGTTGCTCTTCTTCTGGCGCCGGCGGCTCTGGCGGTCGTCGTAGCCGTAGCCACCGTCGTCCGGATTGACCGGGGGCAGCATGGACGTCTGCGCGCCGCCCGGGTCCGTCGCCCGCAGGGCGGTGGTGGGCTGGTCGTTGCCGTAGGCGTCGTACCCGCCGTAGCCCGCCGCGCCCATGGCGGCCGTGGCCGCGACCGGCTGGCCGTCGAGGCAGGCCTCGATGTCGGCGCGCATCTCGTCGGCCGACTGGTAGCGGTAGTCGGGGTCCTTGGTCAGCGCCTTCAGGACGATGGCGTCCATCTCGGGCGTGATCTCGGGATCGAAGTTGCTCGGAGGCTGCGGCTCCTCGCGCACGTGCTGGTACGCGACCGCGACGGGCGAGTCACCGACGAACGGGGGCCGGACCGCGAGTAGCTCGTAGAGCAGGCAGCCGGTGGAGTACAGGTCGGAGCGTGCGTCGACCTGCTCGCCCTTGGCCTGCTCCGGAGAGAGGTACTGGGCTGTCCCGATGACCGCGGCGGTCTGGGTCATCGTCATTCCGGAGTCACCCATGGCACGGGCGATACCGAAGTCCATGACCTTGACCTGGCCGGTGCGCGTCAGCATGACGTTCGCCGGCTTGATGTCCCGGTGGACGATCTGCGCGCGGTGCGAGTACTCCAGTGCCTGGAGGATCCCGACCGTCATCTCGAGGGTCCGCTCCGGCAGCAGCTTGCGTCCGGAGTGCAGGAGTTCTCTGAGAGTCGATCCGTCCACGTACTCCATCACGATGTACGGGATGGAGACCCCGTCGACGTAGTCCTCGCCGGTGTCGTAGACGGCGACGATCGCGGGGTGGTTGAGCGAAGCGGCCGACTGGGCCTCACGGCGGAACCGTGCCTGGAAGGACGGATCGCGGGCGAGGTCGGCCCGCAGCGTCTTCACAGCGACGGTGCGGCCGAGCCGGGTGTCGTGCGCGAGGTAGACCTCGGCCATGCCACCACGGCCGAGCACCGAGCCCAGCTCGTACCGGCCGCCGAGGCGACGCGGCTCTTCCATAACTGATCCAGCCCTCTCCGTCAGTCCCGACCGCACCCGTGTGTGGTCCGGCGGTGCGCTGTTCGCGCTTACGCTACCGGGCCCTCCTGGCGTGATCGGCCCGCACCCGTCAGCTGATATCCGACCGGTATCCCAATGTGCTGGTGTGGACAGAAGTTGTGACGGGTGTCACTACTTTCCGTCGAGTACCGCCTTCATCACGCTCTTGGCGATTGGTGCGGCCAGGCCGCCGCCGGAGATGTCGTCCCGGTTGGCGTTGCCGTCCTCGACCACCACGGCGACGGCGACCGGTGAACCGCTGTCGGTCTTCGCGTACGAGATGAACCAGGCGTACGGCTTCTCACTGTTGTTGAGTCCGTGCTGGGCGGTACCGGTCTTGCCACCGACGGTGACGCCCTTGATCTGCGCGTTGGTTCCCGTGCCGTCCTCGACCACGGTCTCCATCATCTCCTGCACCTTCTGGGCGTTCTCCGCCGAGAGCGGCTGGCTGAGCTGCTCCTTCTCGTGCGTGTAGATGACGTCCAGATTGGGTGCCTGGCGCTGGGCGACCATGTACGGCTGCATGAGCTTGCCGTCGTTGGCGATCGCGGAGGCCACCATGGCCATCTGGAGGGGAGTGGCGCGGTTGGACGCCTGGCCGATGCCCGCCATGGCGTTCTGCGGCTTGTTGTCCTTCGGGTAGATGCTGGCGTCGGCCCGGACCGGGGTGAAGACTTCCTTGTTGAAGCCGAACTTGTCGGCCTGTTCGATCATCTTCTCGTTGCCGAGATCGTCGCTCATCTTGCCGAAGACGGTGTTGCAGGACCAGCGCAGGGCTTCCCGGAGCGAGGCGTTCTCGCAGGGGATGTCGCCCTCGTTCTGCAACAGGTTGGAGGACAGGGGGAGCCGCCAGGGCAGGGGGGACTCCGTCTCCGCGTCGATGTCGGTGTAGAGGCCGTTCTCCAGCGCCGCCGCGGCCGTGACGACCTTGAACGTCGAGCCGGGCGGGTAGGTCTCCCGCAGGGCCCGGTTCAGCATCGGCTTGTCCTTGTCGGTCAGGAGCTTCTGCCGGGCGTCGGAGTCCTTCATGGAGTTGCCCGCGAAGACCGAGGGGTCGTACGAGGGGGTGCTGGCCAGGGCCAGGACGGCCCCGGTCTGCGGGTCGATCGCCGCGACGGCACCCTTCTTGGCGCCCAGCCCCTTGAAGGCGGCCTTCTGGGCGGTGCCGTTGAGGGTGGTGACGACGTTCCCGCCGGTCTCCTGCTCGCCGGTGAACATCGACAGGGTGCGGTCGAAGAACAGCTGGTCACTGTTGCCGGTGAGGATGCCGTCCTCGAGGCTCTCCAGCTGCGAGGAGTCGAAGGCCTGCGAGGAGTAGCCGGTGACGGGTGCCCACATGGGGCCGTTCTTCCAGACGCGCTTGTACTTGAAGTCGCTGTCCGTGGTCTCGACGGAGCCCGTGACGGGTTCGCCGTCGACGATGATGTTGCCCCGCTCGTGGGCGTAGCGCTCGATCTGGACGCGGCGGTTGTGCTCGTTCGCGTTGAGCTCGTCGGCACGCACGTACTGGATGTAGTTGGTGCGGACCAGAAGCGCCAGAACGAGGATGCCGCAGAAGATCGCGATCCTGCGGAGCGGCTTGTTCACGGTCGGACCACCTGGGTCATCTCGGCGTCCGGGGACGGAGCGGGGGCAGGAGCGGGACGTCGGGCCGTGTCGCTGATTCTGATCAGGATCCCGATGAGTGCCCAGTTGGCGATGACCGACGAACCACCTGCCGCGAGGAACGGCATGGTCATACCGGTCAGCGGGATGAGCCCCATGACACCGCCGGCGACGACGAAGACCTGGATGGCGAAGGAGCCGGAGAGGCCGATCGCGAGGAGCTTGCCGAACGGGTCCCGGGCGGCCAGCGCCGTACGGACGCCGCGCTCGACGATCAGACCGTAGACGAGCAGGACCGCCATCATCCCGGCCAGCCCGAGCTCCTCACCGACGGTGGCGAGGATGAAGTCGGAGTTGGCCGCGAAGCCGATCAGGTCGGAGTTGCCCTGACCGAGGCCGGTGCCGAGGGTACCGCCGGAGCCGAACGCCATCAGGGACTTGGCCATCTGCTCGCTCGCCGCCTCCTTGCCCCAGCCCGCGAAGGGGTCGAGCCAGGCGGTGACGCGGTCCTGGACGTGCGGCTCGAACGTTGCCACGCCGACAGCGCCGGCTGCGGACATCAGCAGACCGAAGACGATCCAGCTGGTGCGCTCCGTGGCGACGTACAGCATGACGACGAACATGCCGAAGAACAGCAGCGAGGACCCGAGGTCGGTCTCGAAGACCAGGATGAGGATCGAGAACGCCCAGACCATGAGGATCGGCCCGAGGTCGCGGCCGCGGGGCAGGTAGAGCCCCATGAAGCGGCGGCTGGCCAGGGCGAGCGCATCACGCTTGACCATGAGGTAGCCGGCGAAGAACACCGCGATGATGATCTTCGCGAACTCTCCCGGCTGGATCGTGCCGACGCCGGGGATCTTGATCCAGATCTTGGCGCCGTTCACGGCCGGGAAGAACATCGGAAGGATCAGCAGGAACAGCGCCACCAGCATGGAGATGTAGGTGTAGCGCTGCAGGATGCGGTGGTCCTTGAGCGCGATCAGGACGACGACCATCAGGGCGACGCCGACCGCTGAGAACATCAGCTGCTTGGAGGCGGCCGGGGCGAACGTCTTGAGTGCCTGGAACCGCTCCGACTGGTCCAGGCGCCAGATGAAGGCCAGCCCCAGCCCGTTCAGCAGGGTCGCCAGCGGCAGCAGCAGCGGGTCCGCGTACGGGGCGAACCTCCGCACCGCGAGATGCCCCACACCGCCGAGCAGTGCGAGGCCCAGGCCGTACCCGAGCATGCCGGCGGGAAGTTCGCCGTTGAGGGCGAGGCCCACGTTGGCGTACGCGAACACCGAGATGAGGACGGCGAACGCGACCAGGGCCAGCTCGGTGTTACGGCGGCTCGGCGCGTCGATCGCGCCGATGGTGGTCGTGTTGGTGACAACGCTCATGTGCTGAAGGCCCCCTACGGCTTACTGCTTACCGCACTGCAGGGCCAGCTTCTTCTCTTCCTCCGAGAGGCTGGGGCCGGGAGTGGGAGTCGCGGTCTGGGTCCCCTTGACGGGGGACGTGGCGGACGTGCTGTCGGAGGCGCTGCCGGCTTCGCCCTGCTCCTTGGCGGCATTGGCGTCCGCCTCGGCGGCGCGGCGCTGCGCGTCCTTCTCGCAGGCGGAGGCCTGTGCTTCGAGCTCGCTGATCTTCTTGCGGGCGTCGGTGAGGCTGCCCTGGGAGATGGTCGCCTCGACCTTCTTTCGCCAGTAGGGCGGGAGGTACTTCAGTTCGATCTTGGTGTCCTCTTCGACCTTCGAGAGGGACACCCAGGCGAGGTCCTGGCTGATTCCGCGGAACAGCGCGACGTTGTCTTCCTTCGCGCCCACGTAGAACTGGTTCTGGGTCCAGCGGTAGCCGCCGTAGACGCCGCCGCCGATGACGGCCAGCGCGAGCACGATGAGGAACGACCGCTTCAGCCACCTGCGGCCGCCGCGGGGCTTGACGAAGTCGTCGTCGGTGTACGAGTCGAAGGCGCCGTCCGGGGCGGAGCCGTAGCCCATGTCGTCGCCGCTTCCGGGAGGGCCGAAGCCCCCGGCCGGCGGCGGCACGGGGCGGCCGAGGCCGGCCGCACGTCCCGCCGGCGTCTCCATGGCACGGCCGTCGTTCGCCTGGGCGGCCTGGTTCTCGGCGACCGCCCCGACGATGACCGGGGTGTCGTTCAGCTGCCCGGCCAGGGTGTCGTTGCTGTCGACGTCCAGGACGTCGGCGACGATGCACGTGATGTTGTCGGGGCCGCCGCCGCGCAGAGCGAGCTGGATGAGGTCCTGGATGGTCTCCTGGGGGCCCTGGTAACTGGCCAGGGTCTCTTCCATCGTCTGGTGGGAGACGACGCCCGACAGGCCGTCCGAGCAGATCAGGTAGCGGTCACCGGCACGCACCTCCCGGATGGAGAGATCGGGCTCCACGTGGTCGCCGCTGCCCAGGGCCCGCATCAGCAGGGAGCGCTGCGGGTGGGTGGTGGCCTCTTCCTCCGTGATCCTGCCCTCGTCGACGAGACGCTGCACCCAGGTGTGGTCCTGGGTGATCTGCGTCAGGACACCGTCACGCAGGAGATACGCACGGGAGTCGCCGACGTGGACGAGGCCGAGACGCTGACCGGTCCAGAGCAGGGCGGTGAGCGTCGTGCCCATCCCCTCCAGCTGGGGGTCCTCCTCGACCATGACGCGCAGCTGGTCGTTGGCCCGCTGGACCGCCGTACCGAGCGAGGTGAGGAGGTCGGATCCCGGGACGTCGTCGTCGAGCTGCACGAGCGTGGAGATCACCTCGGAGCTGGCGACCTCTCCGGCCGCCTGGCCGCCCATGCCGTCGGCGATGGCGAGAAGGCGGGGTCCGGCATAGCCGGAGTCCTCGTTGCCTTCCCGGATCATGCCCTTGTGCGATCCGGCGGCGAAGCGCAGGGACAAGCTCATGCGCACCTCGCCCGTCGGCTCGGGGTACAGCCGGTCTCGAGCCACACTGCCCACCCTCCGGTCGGGAGCCGCGCCGGGTCCGTCGTCAGGACCGCCGCGGCTCGCTCGCTCCGCTCGCTCATTGTCGTACTACTTCCGCAGCTCGATGACGGTCTTGCCGATGCGGATCGGCGCGCCCAGCGGAACAGGTGTCGGGGTGGTGAGCCGGGTCCGGTCGAGATACGTGCCGTTGGTGGACCCGAGGTCCTCGACGATCCACTGGCCGTCACGGTCCGGGTAGATCCTGGCATGCCGACTGGACGCGTAGTCGTCATCCAGCACGATCGTTGAATCGTGCGCCCGGCCCAGGGTGATGGTCTGTCCCTGGAGCGCGACGGTGGTGCCGGTGAGCGTGCCTTCGGAGACGACCAGCTTGGTGGGTGCCCCGCGGCGCTGGCGCCCGGACTGCTGGCGCTGCTGAGGCGGCGCTGTTTGCTGTTGGCGTCCCTGCTGGGGACGGGTGTCACCTGCAGTGCGGCGTGAGCCGCGCTGCGTGACACGCGTACCGAACAGGTCGCTGCGAATGACCTGGACGGCCACGATTACGAATAGCCACAGAACAGCCAGGAAACCTAGCCGCATGACCGTCAGGGTCAGCTCTGACATTGCCCCCGCTTCACCCTTCGGCTTGCCGGTAAACGATGGTGGTGCTGCCCACGACGATCCGCGAGCCGTCGCGGAGCGTAGCGCGGGTGGTGTGCTGCCCGTCTACCACGATGCCGTTGGTAGATCCGAGATCCTGGATCGTCGAGGGCGTTCCGGTCCGGATCTCACAGTGCCGGCGGGATACGCCGGGGTCGTCGATCCGCACGTCGGCGTCGGTGCTTCGTCCCATCACCAACGTCGGGCGGGAGATCTGATGGCGGGTGCCGTTGATCTCGATCCAGCGCCGCACCTGGGCGTCCGGCACGGGGCCGGACGCGGCCGGCGGGCGCCAGTCGCTGGAAGGGCCTCCGGAGCGCCCGCCGCCCGGCGGCGGGGACGGGGGCATGGGAGGGGCGGAAGTCGGCGGGTAGCCGTAACCGCCCTGCCCCTGAGAGGGGGCGGGCCGGTTCGGCTGGGCAGGGCCGGGCTGCTGGCCCTGCTGTGACGTGCTCGACGCCAGGGTCCGGCTGCGTACGCGGTAGAGACCCGTGTCGAGGTCGTCCGCCTTCTCCAGGTGGACCTTGATCGGCCCCATGAAGGTGTACCGCTGCTGCTTGGCGTAGTCACGTACGAGGCCGGACAGCTCGTCACCGAGCTGACCCGAGTACGGGCTGAGCCGCTCGTAGTCAGGGGTGCTCAGCTCGACGATGAAGTCGTTGGGCACGACGGTCCGCTCGCGGTTCCAGATCGTCGCGTTGTTGTCGCACTCGCGCTGGAGGGCTCCCGCGATCTCTACCGGCTGCACCTCGGACTTGAAGACCTTGGCGAAGGTGCCATTGACCAGACCTTCGAGACGCTGCTCGAAACGCTTCATGACTCCCATGGGGCACCTCCTCCGGTGTCGTCATCCCTGCACTGCTTACTGATCGTATCCACGCGTCGGGAAATCGGCTGGTTCCCCTTGTCTGCACAGTGGATGAGTGTCACCTCTCACACGGATCGTAGAGGTGGCCTCCTGACAGTGTCCCGCACTCCGGGTGCACTCAGGAGGAGTGGGTCCGGGCTTTCCGCGTTCCCGGTTCCCCTGGTGGGTGCGGCGAAACAACGGATGTGAATCCACCCTGTCCAGCGTGCTAATCTTCGGGATGTCGCCAGGCGCTCACACCACACGGTGAGAGAGTCTGAAAACACCACTCATGCGCGAGTGGCGGAACGGCAGACGCGCTGGCTTCAGGTGCCAGTGTCCTTAGGGACGTGGGGGTTCAAATCCCCCCTCGCGCACAACGGGCAGTCGCTTGCGACTGCCGGGTTGGTTCGACAGAACCCCCGCATCGGAGAGATCCGGTGCGGGGGTTCTTCGTTGTGCGAATTTCCTCCCGCGGTCGGCGTGGCTCCTTCGGTCCGGCGCTTCCCGCACGTGCCTGAGGCTGCCGACCTGAGGGAAGGATCCGTATTACCTCGGACGAGTAGGCCGCGTACGGCAGGCGCTGTGATGAAGCACGCACCCGGCCCAGAAGCGGGGTCCGGAGCGGCTGCTGTTTCACGTGAAACGTCGGATCCGCACCAAAGGGGCGTTTCGCTTGAACCGCGGAACGGGAGTGTCAGGCGGGCGAGTCGCGCAGCGAGCGCCTTGGTGTTGCCTGTCGTGGCGGTGAACGCCTGACTGCGGGAAGTGACGGCGAGGGTGACGAGGCCGGTCATCCCGGACTTCGAGCGAGCCGGCGTCAACTCCGGCACGATGAGATCGACTTCGGCCTCGAGCAGGCCCCTCGGGCCTCTCTCCAGGTAGCTCCGGATGCGACCGAAGCCATCGCGGGGCGTGTCAGGGGTGCACGAACCACCGCGACCGGCCGCGACGGTGACGGGCGTGTCGGCGACCGGGCCGTCCGGGCCGGCGTTGTGGCGGACGATCATCGCTTGGTCCAGCGGCGCCTTCGAGTTGGGCGGAGCGGAGAGACGTCGTACGTCGGCGCGGCGGTGAGCGCGGCGTCCGCTGCGGCCGGTTCGGCTGGCGGCTCCCGGCTTCCGGGCTGGGAGCGGCCGACTCGTGGTGTGTGAGGCCGATGAAGGGCTGGCGGATGCCGGTGCCGCCGGCGCGCCGCGCTCAAGGAGGCCGTGGGGTGGGCGGTTGCCCGTATGTCAGGAGCCCGGGGCTGCTGACCCGCTGCCTGGCGGCCCGGCAGCCGTGCGGAGGCGGGAGCCGCGCTCGGGGCCGGCGCCGGGCGGGAGCGTGGCTGCGGGCGGCCGGGCTGGGTGGGGGCCTACCGAGGTGAGGTGTCCTCGCCCGCCGAGTTGTAGCGCAGCAGGTACTCCGCGAACTGTTCGAGATCCTCCGACGTCCACGCGCCCAGGCGTTCCCGGTATGCGGCGCGCCGGCTGGCCTGCGTGGAGGCGAGCGCCTGAACGCCGGCGGTGGTGGGGTGCAGTACCTGGATGCGCTGGTCGTCCGGGTCCGGGTGGCGCTCGACCAGGCCCAGATTCTCCAAGGCCGCTACCTGACGGCTGACCGTCGACTTGTCCAGCATGTAGTGCGCCGCCAGGTCGGTCGCCCGGCAGCCGTGCCGGTGTTCGATGTGGGCGAGCAGCGTGTACGACACCAGCGGCAGATCCGGGTGGAGCCGCGCCGCGGTCGATCGCGCTCGGCGCGCGAAGGCGGTCAGCTCGCGCTGGATGACATCCAGCGACTCCTCGCGTCCCCGGTGGGCGTCTGCCACGTGAATCACCTTCCAGCCTTCCCGAATATTGGTTGTACGATACAACGAAGGTAGAAGTTGTAAAAGCCAACCATTGGAGGATTGGTCGAATGTCCGCAGGTCCGAGCTCAGCCTCCGGCTCAACCGCCGGTGCGCTGCGGCATGTGCTCAGCCATCTCATAACGCCGCTGCTGATGTGTATCGGCATGGGGCTCGCCTATCTGGGGGCTTTTCACGCCCCGGCGCCGCATGACCTGAGGGTGGACGTCGTCGGTTCGGGATCAAGCGCGCAGGTGCTTGCACAGGCCCTGCAGGACAAGGGTGACGGCGCCCTGAGTGTGCGTACGGTAGCGGACCGCGACGTCGCGGTGTCCCATCTGAAGACGCAGCAGAGCTACGGCGCCTACGTGCCGGGCGGCAGGCCGGAACTGATGGTGGCCACCGCGTCCTCGGACACCAGCGCGACGGTGGTCCAGAAGATCTTCACCGAGGTTGCCGCCGGGCAGGGCGCTCCCCTCCAGGTGACGGACGTGGCGCCCACGGCGGAAGGCGACCCGACCGGGCAGGGCATCTTCTTCCTGCTGGTGGCGGTCAGTATCGGGTCCTACGCGTCGGTGGCGGTGATCGGCGGTGCGGGTGCGGTGCTGGCGCTCCGGATCAGAGCCGGGCTGGCAATCGGCACCTCGCTCGTGGTGAGTGTGATCGGCGCGGCGTTCGCAGGACCGGTGTTCGGCCTGGTGGACCAGGGACTCGGCGGGCTCTGGGCCATGGCGTGGCTCTACTCGGCGGGCGTCCTCCTGATCGGCGTGGGTCTGCACACCTTCCTCAAGCGGTGGACCACGCTCGGCGTGATGCTGCTCTTCGTCATGCTCAACTTCACGAGTTCCGGCGGCATCTTCCGGCCTGAACTCCAGCCGGGCTTCTTCGGATCCCTGCACTCCTTCTGGAACGGTGCGGGCTTCGTCGAAGGGGTGCGCAGCCACGTGTACTTCGGCGGTCACGCCCTGGGCGGGCACCTGCTGGTACTGGCTCTCTGGGCTGTGGCCGGACTCGTCGTCGTAGGGGTGGCGGGCGTGGCCGAGGCGAAGCGGCGCCAGGCGGCCGCGGAGAAGGCGCGTGAGGCGGTTCTCATGCGGACCGCGGCCGACGCAGAGGAGGAGATGGAAGAGGCCGTGGGGGTGTGAGGACCCGGCGTTCAGGGCTGGGGCCCGGCGGGCGGGACGTGGAGGACCGGGCGCTCTCCGGGCGTGCGGTCTCCGGCTGGTACTGCGACCGGCCCGGTTCGTGTGACGGGTGCGGTTCCCGCGGCCTGGGTGCGGGGCAGCGTGGGTTCTGGGGCTGCCCGGGGCGGGGGCCGTCGGCCGGCCCGCGGCCGCCGAGTGGTGGGATGCGCAGGTCGTCCACAGGACGGCTCCCAAGTTGTCCACAGGGGCGGGCGGTTGTTGCGGGACGGTTGTACCGTCGTCCGCATTGACATCGGCCGGACGGAACGGCTGAACGAGGACGGGGGAGGCGACGCTCCATGGGCGAGACCGAGGCGACGGCACAGCGAGCGGCAGGTGACGGGCGCATTCCGGTCGTTCCCGGTTTCGCGCGACGCGTGGCGGGAGCGGTGCGGCCGCCCGGTTCCGGGGCGGTCTCGCCGAAGGCGGCCGGCAAGGCGCTGAGGGGCAAGGTCCCTCGCTCCGCGCACAGTTCCCTGGCCCTGCCCGCCGGAAGGCCGGATGCTGTCCAGGCGGTCGAGGAGTCGAACCGGGGCCGGGTGCCCGGCCTCACACCCATACGGGTGGGGCGGATGGCGGCAACGCCGTTCGCGTTTCTGCGCGGCTCGGCCGGCTTGATGGCCCATGACCTGACGGGCACACCGGTCACGGGGGTGGGTGCCCAGCTCTGTGGTGACGCGCATGCCGCCAATTTCGGGCTCTACGGCGATGCCCGGGGCAACCTGGTCATGGACCTCAACGACTTCGACGAAACCGTGTTCGGGCCCTGGGAGTGGGATCTCAAGCGGCTTGCCACCTCGCTGGTGCTTGCGGGCCGGGAGGCGGGGGCGGACGAGGACACCTGCCGGCAGGGTGCGTACGACACGGTGGGCGCGTACCGGCGCACGATGCGTCTGCTGGCCGGGATGCCCGCGCTCGACGCGTGGAACGCCATCGCGGACGAGGAACTCGTCTCGTACACCGACGCGCGCGACCTGCTGGGGACTTTGGAGCGGGTTTCCGCCAAGGCGCGCAACAACACGAGTGCCCGCTTCGCCGCCAGGTCCGCCGAGGAGTGTGAGGACGGCGGTCGCCGATTCGTCGACGCACCGCCGGTGTTGCGCCGGGTGCCCGACGCCGAGGCGGCGGCGGTTGCGGCGGGGCTCGAGGGCTACCTCGCTACGATCTCGGAGGACAGGGTTCCGCTACTGGCCCGCTACGCGATCCATGACGTGGCCTTCCGTGTGGTCGGCACCGGCAGTGTGGGGACCCGGTCGTATGTGGTGCTTCTGCTCGACCACCGTGGCGAGCCGCTGGTCCTGCAGGTGAAAGAGGCCCGTCCCTCCGCGCTCTCGGCCTATCTCCCCCAGGTCGGCTTCGAGGTGCCGGCTGTGGCGCACGAGGGCCGCCGGGTGGTGCTCGGCCAGAAGCGCATGCAGGTCGTCAGCGACATACTGCTCGGCTGGGCCGACGTCGACGGCAGGCCCTGTCAGGTACGCCAGTTCAGGAACCGTAAGGGCAGTGTGGATCCGGCCGCGCTCGCGGCGGACCAGGTGGACGACTACGGGCGGATGACCGGGGCGCTCCTCGCCCGGGCCCACGCGCACAGCGCCGACCCCCGGCTGCTCGCCGGCTACTGCGGGAAGAACGCGGAGCTGGACGCGGCGGTGGCCGATTTCGCCGTGACGTACGCGGACCGGACGGAGGCGGACCACGCCGAGCTCGTCCAGGCTGTCAGAGCCGGGCGGGTGGACGCCGAGCTCGGCGTCTGAGCGGCTTGCGGGCACCGTGTGTCCCCACGGCGCGCGCCGTGGCCATACGCTGGACGGGTGACCCACGAAGCCGCCGGGGTGCCTACCACCCGGAACGACGAAGACCGGCAGAACCAGGACCGGCAGGACGAGCCGCAGCCCGCGCAGGACGCGGCGCGGGGGGACGATCTGCGAGCCGAGCCGGGCAGTGCGCCGCAGGCGGGTACTTCCGCCGGTGAGGCGGCTGGTGGTCCGGTCGGCGGCGGGGGCGGTGAGGCGGGCGGTGACGCGGTGGCGAATGAGAGCGGTGCTCCTCGGCCCGAGGAGCGGCTTGCCAAGGCCGTCCGGGTGGCCGAGCAGGCGCTGATCGAGTTCGAGATCGCGGTGGAGACCTTCCGGGTCGAGGTGGAGAACTTCTCCCGGCTGCATCACCAGAAGCTCGGCCCGATGTACGCGCGTCTCGACGAGCTCGATGCGCAGATCGCGGAGGCCCGGGCGGCAAGGACCGGTGATCCGGAGGATCTGCGCAAGGCCCAGGAGGCTCGGGCGATCGTCATGCCGATGCCCGGCGTCGACGAGCTCTTCCACGACTGGATGGACTCGGACGGGCTCTCGCCCGAGGCCTCGGCCATGCTCACCGAGCAGCCCGTACGGCCGCCGAAGCGGGTCAGGCCGGGCGAGGAGGCGCGCAAGCTCTACCGTGAGCTGGCCCGTCAGGCCCACCCGGACCTGGCACCGGACGAGGCGGAGCGAGCACGGCGGGACGAGTTCATCGCCCGCGTCAACGCGGCCTATGGTCGCGGCGACGTGGCGTTGCTGAAGGAACTGGCCGCCGAGTGGGCGGCCGGCCCCGTCACGCCGGAGCTCCGGCTGAGCGAGAGCGAGGAGCTGTACGCGCGGCTGGAGTGGCTCAGCCGACGTAAGGAGCTGCTCAAGGTTCTGGCCGGGGAGCTGGAGGAGAGCGCGATCGGCTCGATGCTGAGGATGGCGCCGGATGACCCCGACCGGCTGCTGGACGACATCGGCGAGAAGCTTCTGGCGGAGGTGTCCCAGCGTGAGAAGGAGCTGGCGGGCCTGGTGCAGTAGCGTTCCGGATGACCCTGGCGCGTACGTACGAGAGAAGGCATACCCATGAATTTCGCTCCGCTGCCCTCGGTGGACGCCGCGGCGGTTCCGTCGGACGGCTTCGTACTGGACGTCCGCGAAGACGACGAATGGGCAGCCGGACATGTCGAGGGTGCGCTGCACATTCCCATGAGTGACTTCGTCGGCCGCTTCGGCGAGCTGACCGACGCGGCCGACGACGGGCGGCGCGTGCACGTGATGTGCCGCGTCGGAGGCCGTTCCGCCCAGGTCACTCAGTACCTGGTGCAGCAGGGCATCGACGCTGTGAACGTCGACGGAGGCATGCAGGCCTGGGACGGTGCCGGGCGCCCGATGGTCACGGACAACGGAAGCTCGCCTTTCGTCCTCTGACGGCCCTCACGGCACCGTCCTCGTTGTCCTCCTGAGGATCGCGCCGTCGAGGCCGCTTCCCTGAGGACCGCGCCGTCGACATCTGTCGGCGCCGTGGTCCAGGAGCGCCTGACGGAGGGCCGGGCCTACCCGTCCGCAGTAGCCGGCCGTGCAACAGCCTCAGGCCCGCTCCCGCCCTGCGACTCCCCTGCGACGCGGCTGCGGTGCGAGGCCCTTGCAACTGGTACGCCTGGTGCGGCTGTACCGACGGGGTGGTGCACCCCCGGTGCGCACTGAGCATGGAGCTGCCGTCAGGGCAGGCCCTCGGGTCCGGGAGATCCTCAGCGGTCGAAGTCGAGTTCTACCTCCAGGGTGACCGGGTGGGACTGGCAGGCAAGCACGAAGCCGGCCCCGGTCTCCTCCGGTTCCAGAGCGAAATTACGGTCCATCCGCACTTCCCCGGATACGAGGTACGCCCGGCAGGTCCCGCACACTCCTCCCTTGCAGGCGTACGGGGCGTCCGAACGGCTTCGCAGCATCGTGTCCAGCAGCGATTCGCCGTCCTGGACCGGCCAGCTGCCCGACCGGCCGTCGAGTGTCGCCGTGAGCCTGCTCTCCGACGGTGCGGCCACCCGGGCAGCCGCCGAGGGAGCCGCCGACTCGTCGGCGACGTGGAAGATCTCCTGGTGTATGCGTGACCGGTCGGCGCCGAGTGCGCGCAGCGCGCCCTCCGCCGCCCGGACCAGGCCGAGCGGCCCGCAGAGGAACCAGCCGTCCACATCAGGCACCGACAGCAGCGCGGGCAGCAACACGGAGAGCCGCTCGCGGTCCAGTCGGCCTGAGGGGAGCCCAGCAGCCTGCTCCTCCCGGGACAGCGCGGTCACCAGCTGGAAGCGGTCCGGATAGCGGTCCTTGAGGTCAGCCACCTCGTCCAGGAACATCGTCGAGGCAGCGGTCCGGTCGCTGCGGATCAGACAGAAGCGAGCCAAGGGCTCGCGCGCCAGCAGCGTCGCCGCCATCGAGAGCACCGGAGTGATGCCACTGCCCCCGACGATCGCGGCGAAGTGGCCCGGGCGGGGGTCGAGGACGAAGCGACCCATAGGAGCCATCGCCTCCACCTGGTCGCCGACCGTCAGCTCCTTGAGCGCGTACGTCGAGAACGCGCCCCCGTCGACCATCCGGATGCCCACCCGCATCAAGGGCTCACCCGGATGCTCGGCGGCGGGCGCACAGATGGAGTAGGACCGTCGGATCTCCTCCCCGCCCACGCGGTAACGCACATTCAGGTGCTGACCGGGGCTGTGGCGGAAGGTCTCGCACAATGCGGCGGGCACGGCGAAGGTGACGGCCACTGCGTCGTCCGTGATCCGTTCGATCGCGCTGACCCGGAGCGGATGGAACATCTACAACTCCTTGAAGTGATCGAAAGGTTCGCGGCACGCCACACAGCGGCGCAACGCCTTGCATGCCGTGGAGGAGAACCGGCTCAGCAGCTCCGTGTCGGTGGAACCGCAGTGGGGGCAGCGCACCGAGAGAGTCAGAGGCACCGGTCCGTCCGGCGCGCCCCCCGGGCGCGGCGGCGCTATGCCGAACTCCGCGAGCTTCCGGCGCCCTTCATCGCTGATGTCGTCCGTGGACCATGCAGGGGCGAGGACCGTGACCACGGACACATCCGCGACGCCGCGTTCATGCAGCACACGCTGGATGTCGGCGGACATGGCCTCGATGGCCGGGCAGCCGGTGTACGTCGGTGTGAGATGCACGGTGACCTTGTCCGGCCCGTCCACCCGCACACGGCGAAGCACGCCGAGCTCGTCCAGAGTGATGACCGGCAGCTCGGGGTCGGGCACGGAGCCTGCCAGCCGGTGGAACTCCGCTTCCAGCGGGGTCTCGGTCGTCACCACGATGCCCCCGGGTGGCTGCGGTGCAGATGCTGCATCTCGGCGAGCATCCGCCCGAACGGCTCCGTGTGCAGGCCCTGCCGGCCCGCTCCGGCCGCCCAGGCCCCGGCCTGTGGCCCCGACGGGAGCGCCAGGGTGGCGCGATCCACTACGGAGGTGACGGCGGCCAGCCATCCGTCGCGCAGGGCGTGCGCGTCCACGTCCACGCCCTCGACGGGCTCGAACAGCTCGCCGGTGTACCGCCACAGGGCGTCCAGGGCGAGCTGCATGCGCTCATGGCTTTCCGTGGTGCCGTCACCGAGTCTCAGGACCCACTGCTCCGCGTGGTCCCGGTGGTAGGCGACTTCCTTGACGGCCTTGGCCGCGAGGTCCGCGAACTCGCCCTCACCGGTGGCCAACTCCTCGTACAGCAGGTGCTGGTAGACGGAGAAGTAGAGCTGGCGGGCCATGGTGTGGGCGAAGTCGCCGTTCGGCTGTTCCACCAGCTGGACGTTGCGGAAAGCCCGCTCCTCACGGAGGTAGGCCAGCTGGTCCTCGTCCCCCACGAACGAAAGCAGCATTCTCGCCTGTCCCAGCAGATCCAGGGCGATGTTGGCCAGAGCCACCTCCTCCTCCAGCACGGGCGCGTGGCCCGCCCACTCACCCAACCGGTGCGAGAGCACCAGCGCGTCGTCGCCGAGGGCGAGGGCCGCGGTCACAGGTGCTTCACCCCTTCAGGGATCTCGTAGAACGTGGGGTGCCGATAGGGCTTGTCCCCGGCGGGTTCGAAGAACGAGTCCTTCTCGTCCGGCGAGGACGCGGTGATCTCCGTCGAAGGGACCACCCACAGGGAGACCCCCTCCGAGCGGCGTGTGTACAGATCACGGGCGTTGCGGAGAGCCATTTCGGCGTCCGGTGCGTGCAGGCTGCCCGCGTGGGTGTGGGAGAGCCCGCGCCGGGAACGCACGAAGACCTCCCACAGAGGCCAGTCGGTCGAGCTGCTCATGCGGTCGCCTCCACGGGCTGGGCGGCCGTTCCGGCTGTACCGGCCCGAGCCGCGTGCTTGTCTGCGTATGCCGCTGCCGCCTCGCGGACCCAGGCGCCGTTCTCATGGGCTGTGCGCCGCTGGGTGAGCCGTTGCTCGTTGCAGGGGCCGTTGCCCTTCAGGACCTCCTGGAACTCCGTCCAGTCGATCTCTCCGTAATCGTGCTGCCCGAGCTCCTCGTTCCACCGGATGTCGGGATCGGGCAGGGTGAGCCCCAGCGCTTGTGCCTGCGGGACACAGATGTCGACGAACCGCCGGCGCAGCTCGTCGTTGGAGTGCCGCTTGATCCTCCAGGCCATCGACTGTGCCGAGTGCGCCGAGGCGTCATCGGGTGGGCCGAACATCATCAGGGAGGGCCACCACCAGCGGTTCACCGCGTCCTGAGCCATCTCGTGCTGGGCGGGGGTACCCCGGCTGAGGGCGAGCAGCAGCTCGTACCCCTGGCGCTGGTGGAACGACTCCTCCTTGCAGATCCGGACCATCGCGCGCGCGTACGGACCGTAGGAGCAGCGGCACAGCGGTACCTGGTTGGTGATCGCGGCGCCGTCCACCAGCCAGCCGATCGCGCCCACGTCCGCCCAGGTCAGCGTGGGGTAGTTGAAGATCGAGGAGTAGCGCTGCCGTCCGGCGTGCAGTTTGTCGAGGAGCTCCTCGCGGCTGGTACCAAGCGTCTCCGCCGCGCTGTACAGATAGAGGCCGTGTCCGGCCTCGTCCTGCACCTTGGCCATCAGGATGGCCTTGCGGCGCAGCGAGGGTGCTCGTGAGATCCAGTTGGCTTCGGGCTGCATGCCGATGATCTCGCTGTGGGCGTGCTGGGCCATCTGGCGGATCAAGGAAGCCCGGTACGCGTCGGGCATCCAGTCCCGCGGCTCGATCCGGTCGTCGGCCGCCACCGTGGCGTCGAACGCCGCGAGACGCCCCGCTTCCGCTTCGTCCGCCGTGCCCGCTGTCCCCTGCGTCGTCTGGTCCGCAGTCACTGCCGCCATCCCGGGCTCCCTACCGACCGATCGTTCGGTTCCTTGGCTTCAATGGTGAGTCGGAGGCCCGTAGGGTGTCAACCCTGTGGATAACTGAGTGGTGATCGACGGCGATCGGGGCGGGATGGACGCGGACCACGGTGGGCGCACCGGCAACGAGAAGAAGCTCGCCTGGCCCGGCGTGACGAACCGCCCGGATCAGGGCCCGGAGGCCGGACCTGCGGGCGAACCGGAGGCCGGACCTGCGGGCGAACCGGAGGCCGGACCTGCGGGCGAACCGGAGGCCGGACCTGCGGGCGAACCGGAGGCCGGGGCGGATCTTCCCCCGTCGACCGACCCGGAGTCGGAGGGTGGCGCTTCCCGGTCCGTCCTGGGGCCGTCAGCGCACCGCCCCGGCGGTGGCCTGGCCGCGCTCTCGCTGCCGTACCAGGTCGCCGCGGCGCTGGCTCTGTCTGTCATAGGGCTGCTGGCCTGCGCACACATAGCCATGATCTTTCTGCACGTCGCGCCGTCCAACACGCTGACGAAACAGCACGGCGAGGTCGTCGACGACTGGGTCTTTCCCGAGTTCGAGCAGAACTGGAAGCTGTTCGCCCCCAATCCGCTCCAGCAGAACATCTCCGTGCACGTACGGGCCGAGGTGGCCGACAACGGGGCCGACGGCAGCAGCATCACCCGCTGGATAAATCTCTCCCGTGACGACGGCGAGTCGATACGTGGCAACCTCCTCCCCAGCCACGTCGACCAGAACGAACTGCGTCGTGCCTGGGACTTCTACACCGGATCCCACGACAGCGAGAACCGCCCCAACGGCCTGCGCGGCGAGCTGTCCGAGCTCTATATCCGCCGCATCGTCATGCTGCGCCTCGCCGAGCACGGCTACGGCGGCACGGTCGAGCGCTTCCAGGTGCGGTCCGCCGTACGTTCCGTCGGGGCTCCGCCGTGGAGCGCCGAGAAGATCAGCACCCGGCCGGAGTACAAGGAGCTCCCGTGGTGGACCGTGGCCCCGTCCGACCTCCCGCGGACGGCTGCGGCGGATCAGGCCGCGCAGGCCGGGCAGGCGGAGAGATGAGCGCCCCCGCTCCGGTCCGTGAGAGCGCCGGAACCGCCGACCGGTCGCTAGCCTCCGCTGTCCAGCGCGTCACGGCCGCCCCCCTCGGCGCCTACCAGAGCGCCGTCGTCCGGATCGGCATCTCCGCCACCTGTCTGCTGTTCCTCCTGCGAGAGCTGCCCCACCGCCACGAGCTGTACGGCCCGGACGGCCCGTGGAGCTGGGACATGGCACGTCGGCTCATCACCAACAACGACGCCTTCACCGTCCTGATGTGGTCGGACAGCACGATCTGGTTCGAGACCGTGTACGCGCTCACGCTGGTGTCTGCCGCGCTGCTGATGATCGGCTGGCGGACCCGGGCCACCTCCGTCCTCTTCATGGCCGGTGTGCTCTCCCTGCAGAACCGCAGCATCTTCATGGGCGACGGCGGTGACAACGTCATCCATCTGATGGCCGTCTACCTGGTCCTCACCCGCTGCGCGCAGGTCTGGTCCCTGGACGCGCGCCGTGTGTCGCGGGACGCCGCGCGGCTCGCGGAGCGAGACCGGCCGGCCCGTGACGTCGCGGGGCCGGCCTTGTGGGCGGTGCTCGGCTGCTTCCTCCTGCCCGCCACCGTCATGGGAGGACTCGGCGGCACGTGGTGGATGCCGTGCCTCCTGTGGGCGTTGTGGCTGGGGAACGGTGCCTGGTGGGTGCTCAGCCGTTACGCGCCGGACCGTGAGCTGCGCGTCCTGTTCGACGTTCTGGCCAACCTCGCCCACAATGCCGCTCTCCTCGTGATCATGGCCGAGGTGTGCCTGATCTACGCGACCGCGGGGTGGTACAAGATCCAGGGTTCCCGCTGGCAGGACGGCACCGCGATCTACTACCCGCTCAACCTGGACTACTTCGCTCCGTGGCCCGAGCTCTCCGGTCTCATCGCCTCCAGCGCGCTGGCGGTCATGATCCTGACGTACGTCACGGTCATCGTGCAGGTCGCCTTTCCCTTCACGCTGTTCAACCGGCGGGTCAAGAACGTCCTGCTGGTCGTCATGATCGGCGAGCATGCCGGGATCGCCGTCCTGCTGGGGCTTCCCTTCTTCTCCATGGCGATGATCGCCGCCGATGCCGTCTTCCTGCCGACGGTCTTCCTGGTGTGGCTGGGACGCAGGGTCGCGCAGGGCCGGCAACGCCTGTTCTCCCGGAGGGAGGGCAGGCTCGGGCTCCCCCGGCAGCGGCGGGGGAGCAAGGACGACGAGGAGGCCACGCACGGTGGCGGTGGCAGTGGCCATACGCTCGTCGGGTGACCAGCGAGACCGGTAGTCCAGAAGAGCCCCGAGCGGCAGCCGTACCCGATCCGTCCGCGGAACCGATCCAGTACGACGACGGGTACGGTGCCGCGATCGGCGTAGGCCCGCACCCGCTGCCCTGGCCCGAGGGTGTGCGCTACGACCCCGAACTCCTCGCCCACGGTGACCGGCGCAATGTGGGCGACGCCTATCGATACTGGACGCGGGAGGCGATCGTCGCCGATCTGGATCTGCGGCGGCACGATTTCCACGTGGCGGTGGAGAACTGGGGCCATGACTTCAACATCGGCTCGGTCGTGCGCACCGCCAACGCCTTCCTCGCGAAGGAGATCCACATCGTGGGCCGGCGACGCTGGAACCGGCGGGGGGCGATGGTCACCGACCGCTACCAGCATGTGCGCCACCACCCGGACACGGCGGACCTGACTGCCTGGGCGGCGGCCGAGGGGCTGCCGATCATCGGGATCGACAACCTGCCCGGTGCCGTGCCGCTCGAGCGGACGGAACTGCCGCGCCGGTGTGTGCTCCTGTTCGGGCAGGAGGGGCCCGGACTGACGGAGGAAGCGCGCAAGCATGCCTCGATGGTGTGCTCGATCGCGCAGTTCGGCTCGACACGGTCGATCAACGCCGGCGCGGCGGCCGCCATCGCCATGCACGCCTGGGTGCAGCGCTACGCGGACATCACGGATCCGCGCCACGGATGACCGGTGGAGCGGATCCCCGCTCCACCGGACGTCCTACGCCGCCAGGCCTGACCTCGCTCAGGCCTGGCGGCGGACCTCCACGACCCGGAAGCGGTTGGATACGAACGCACCGTCGCAGAGCGCCGCGTTGGCCGCCGGATTGCCTCCCGAGCCGTGGAAGTCGGAGAAGGCCGCCGTCTGGTTGACGTACACGCCGCCGGTGAGATTCAGCGAGAGCTGAGCCGATTCGTCGAAGCAGACGTTCTCCACCGCGCGTTCCACGTCGGGGGAGGTGGTGTACGCGCCGACGGTCATCGCGCCCTTCTCACGGACCGTGCGGCGCAGCAGGTCCAGCGCGTCGGCGGTCGAGTCGACGGCGACCGCGAACGAGACCGGCCCGAAGCACTCCGAGAGGTAGGCCGCCCCGTCGTCGGGCTTGGTGCCGTCCAGTTTCACCAGAACCGGCGTGCGGACCACGGCGTCGGGAAAGTCGGGGTTGACCACCGGGCGCGAGGCCAGTGCGACGTCACCCAAGGCCGCTGCCCCTTCCAGCCGGGCCTTCACGTCCGGATTCACCAGGGCACCGAGCAGTCCGTTGGCCCGCGCGTCGTCACCGAGGAGCCCGTTCACCGCCTCGGCGATGTCCGCCACCACGTCCTCGTAGGACTTGGCGCCGGCATCGGTCATGATGCCGTCACGCGGGATGAGCAGATTCTGCGGGGTCGTGCACATCTGGCCGCTGTAGAGGGAGAGCGAGAAAGCAAGGTTGGAGAGCATGCCCCGGTAGTTGTCGGTGGAGTCGAGGACGATCGTGTTGACGCCCGCCTTCTCCGTGTAGACCTGGGCCTGACGGGCGTTGGTCTCCAGCCAGTCGCCGAAAGCCGTGGAGCCCGTGTAGTCGATGATCTTGATTTCCGGGCGTACCGCGAGGGTCTTGGCGATGCCCTCGCCGGGCCGCTCGACGGCCAGGGCGACGAGATTCGGGTCGAAGCCCGCCTCCGCCAGCGCCTCGCGCGCCAGCTGGACGGTGAGGGCCAGCGGCAGGACCGCCCGGGGGTGCGGCTTGACCAGCACGGGGTTGCCGGTCGCCAGCGAGGCGAAGAGGCCCGGATAGCCGTTCCACGTGGGGAAGGTGTTGCAGCCGATCAGCAGGGAGATGCCGCGGCCGGCCGCCGTGTACGACTTGTGCAGCCGCAGCGGGTCGCGCTTGCCCTGGGGCTTCGACCAGTCGGCAGCACGCGGCGTACGCGTCTGCTCCTCGTACGCGTACGCCACGGCCTCCAGGCCGCGGTCCTGGGCATGCGGGCCGCCTGCCTGGAAGGCCATCACGAAGGCCTGCCCGCTGGTGTGCATCACGGCGTGGGCCAGCTCGTGCGTACGCGCGCTGATCCGGGCGAGGATCTCCAGGCAGACCAGGGCCCTCGTCTCAGGCCCCGCCGCGCGCCAGGAGCCCATGGCGGCGCTCATGGCGGGAAGCAGGATGTCCGGGTCGGCGTGGGGATACTCGACGCCGAGCGCAGGGCCGTACGGCGAGAGCTCTCCGCCCGTCCAGCCGTCGGTGCCGGGCTGGGCGAGATCCAGCCGGGTGTGGAGGACGGAGTCGAACGCCGCCTTTCCCTCGGCCGCACCGAGGCTGCCGGGAAGGCCCCCTTCGCCGTAGGCCTTCGGGTGCTCGGGATGCGGAGACCAGTAGGCGCGGGTGCGGATCGCTTCGAGGGCCTGGTCGAGCGTGGGGCGGTGGATCTCGGACAGCTTCTCGGGGGAAAGCTCGGCGGCCATGACGGACCAACTCCTCGTCGAGCCGGGCAGGGATGTGCTGACGGAGTTAGAGTAACCGAACGATCGGTCGGTACAAGGGCCCCAAGGAACCTGTGGACAACTCATGGGGGAGGATCGCGGTCATGACCACGGCCAAGCGGGACACGTACACCCCGGAGACACTCCTGACCGTTGCTGTCCGTGTCTTCAACGAGCGCGGCTACGACGGCACGTCCATGGAGCACCTTTCCAAGGCGGCGGGCATCTCCAAGTCGTCCATCTACCACCATGTGACGGGCAAGGAGGAGCTCCTCCGGCTTGCGGTGAGCCGGGCCCTCGACGGGCTCTTCGGGATCCTCGACGAGCCTGGTGCGATACAGGGGCGGGCGATCGCCCGGGTCGAGTACGTCACGCGCCGCACGGTCGAGGTGCTCATGGCGGAGTTGCCGTACGTCACGCTGCTGCTGCGTGTGCGCGGCAACACGGAGACGGAGCGCTGGGCCCTGGAGCGGCGGCGCGGGTTCGACCAGCGGGTGTCCGAGCTTCTGAAGGACGCGGTGGCGGACGGAGACCTTCGCGCGGACGTGGACATACGTCTGGCGACCCGGCTGCTTTTCGGCATGGTGAACTCGCTGGTCGAGTGGTACCGCCCGCAGCCGGGCGGATCCCAGGAGGCGGAGCAGCTCGCGGACACGGTCGTCCAGCTGGCTTTCGAAGGGATGCGGGCGGGCTGACCGGCGCGGAAGACCCTAGGTGAGCTCGGCCGGACGCTCCGGGCGCGGGCCCAGGTCGGTCTCCTCGAACACCAGCAGGGTACGGGTGGACAGGACCTCGGGGATGGCCTGGATCCTGGTCAGGACCAGCTCGCGCAGCGCCTGGTTGTCCGGGGTGTGCACCAGGAGCAGGACGTCGAAGTCGCCGCTGACCAGTGCGATATGGGTGGCGCCCGGGAGTGCCTGGAGCTGGTCGCGCACAGTGCGCCAGGAATTCTGGACGATCTTGAGTGTGATGTAGGCGGAGGCGGCCTGTCCCGCCCGTTCGTGATTCACGCGTGCGCTGAAGCCGCGGATCACACCGTCCTCGACGAGCCTGTTGATCCGGGCGTACGCATTGGCCCGGGAGACATGGACGCGCTCTGCGACGGCTCGTATCGAGGCGCGGCCGTCCGTTCGGAGGATGCGCAGGATGGCGTGGTCGGTGGGGTCCAGCGGCCGGGCGGGCGCAGTACGGACCGGCTCACCGCCCGCGTCGGCCATTTGTTCAGCTGGCATCTGCCCGCGCCTCCCTGTTGTAGACGACCTGCACCTATCCCAGGCTGTGGAGAACCGTTTGTCCACAGGCTGAAGGTGCCTGTAGCCAAATTGCGCCAACGACCGAACAATCGGTAGGTGAGGCACACCACACCGTGCCCTGCTCACGTCTCGACATTCCTGAAGATTCGGTACTTTCCGATACATCGCATGCCAGGAGGTGCTTGTCATGACGGTTCAGGAGCTGCCCGGCGCAGCCGCCTACCGGCCCACGCCGCCCCCGGCCTGGAAGCCGCTCACCGATCCCGCGCCGCTGCTCCCGGACCCCGAGCCGTACCGCGTGCTCGGTACGGACGCCGCGGCCGGTGCCGACCCTGACCTGCTGATGAGGCTCTACTCGGAGCTGGTGCGTGGTCGCCGGTACAACGCGCAGGCCACCGCGCTGACGAAGCAGGGCAGGCTCGCGGTGTACCCGTCGAGCACCGGTCAGGAAGCCGGTGAGATCGCGGCGGCGCTCGTCCTGGAGGACCGGGACTGGCTCTTTCCCAGCTATCGCGACACCCTCGCCGCGGTGGCGCGCGGGCTGGATCCGGTCGAGGCGCTGACGTTGCTGCGGGGGGACCGGCACACCGGGTACGACCCGCGTGAGCACCGCATCGCCCCGCTCTGCACCCCCCTGGCCACCCAGTTGCCGCATGCCGTCGGCCTTGCGCACGCGGCCCGCCTGAAGGGTGACGACGTGGTGGCCCTCGCGATGGTCGGCGACGGCGGGACGAGCGAGGGCGATTTCCACGAAGCGCTCAATTTCGCGGCCGTCTGGAGGGCCCCGGTGGTCTTCCTCGTACAGAACAACGGCTTCGCGATCTCCGTTCCCCTGGCCAAGCAGACCGCGGCGCCGTCGCTCGCCCACAAGGCCGTGGGATACGGGATGCCGGGACGACTGGTCGACGGCAACGACGCGCCTGCGATGCACCAGGTGCTGAGCGACGCGGTGGCACGAGCCAGGCGGGGTGAAGGGCCGACGCTGGTCGAGGCGGTCACCTACCGCATGGACGCCCACACGAACGCCGACGACGCCACCCGCTACCGCGGCGACAGCGAGGTCGAGGCGTGGCGCGCGCACGATCCGATCAGGCTTCTCGAACGGGAGCTGACCGGGCGCGGGCTGCTGGACGAGGACGGCATCGAGCGGGTGCGGGAGGCGGCGGAACGGATGGCGGAGGGTCTGCGGGAGCAGATGAACGCCGATCCGGTGCTTGACCCGATGGATCTGTTCGCGAATGTCTACGAGGAGCAGACCGGCCAGTTGCGGGAGCAGGCGGCACGGCTGCGGGGCGAGCTGGACGCGGAGCACGGCCCGCAGGACGAGAGCGGCGCGGAGGAGGGGCGATGACCACCGCTGCGGCGACGGCCGGTGAGCGGACCGGAAGGGCCAGGCCGGCCACCATGGCGCAGGCTCTCGGGCGGGCGCTGCGGGACTCGATGGCGGAGGATCCGACGGTGCACGTCCTCGGGGAGGACGTCGGCACGCTCGGTGGCGTCTTCCGCGTCACGGACGGTCTGGCGAAGGAGTTCGGCGACGACCGCTGTACGGACACGCCTCTGGCCGAGGCGGGAATCCTCGGCGCGGCCGTGGGCATGGCGATGTACGGGCTGCGGCCCGTGGTGGAGATGCAGTTCGACGCCTTCGCGTATCCGGCGTTCGAGCAGTTGGTCAGCCATGTCGCCAAGATGCGGAACCGGACGGGCGGCGCCATGCCGCTGCCCATCACGGTGCGGGTGCCGTACGGCGGCGGAATCGGCGGGGTCGAGCACCACAGCGACTCCTCGGAGGCCTACTACATGGCGACCCCCGGTCTGCATGTCGTCATGCCGGCCACGGTCGACGACGCGTACGGGCTGCTGAGGGAGTCGATCGCCTCCGACGACCCGGTGGTCTTCCTCGAGCCGAAGCGGCTCTACTGGTCCAAGGCGGACTGGTCGCCGGACGCGCCGGCCGCGGTCGAGCCGATCGGGCGTGCCGTGGTCCGGCGCCCCGGACGTAGCGCGACCCTGATCACGTACGGACCGTCCCTCCCGGTGTGCCTGGAGGCAGCCGAGGCCGCCACGGCGGAGGGATGGGATCTCGAGGTGGTCGACCTGCGTTCACTGGTGCCCTTCGACGACGAGACCGTCGCCGCGTCGGTCCGCCGCACGGGGCGTGCGGTGGTGGTCCACGAGTCGTCCGGTTTCGGCGGCCCTGGCGGTGAGATCGCGGCGCGAGTCACCGAGCGGTGTTTCCACCATCTGGAGGCGCCGGTCCTGCGCGTCGCCGGCTTCGACATCCCCTATCCGCCGCCGATGCAGGAGCGGCACCATCTGCCGGGCGTGGACCGGGTGCTCGACGCGGTCGCCCGTCTTCAGTGGGAGGCCGAGAGCTGATGGCGCAGGTGCTCGAATTCAAGCTGCCGGACCTGGGCGAAGGACTGACCGAGGCCGAGATCGTGCGCTGGCTGGTCGAGGTCGGCGACGTCGTCGCCGTCGACCAGCCGGTCGTCGAGGTCGAGACGGCCAAGGCGATGGTCGAAGTGCCCTGCCCATACGGCGGCGTAGTGACCGCGCGGTTCGGTGAGGAGGGCGCGGAGCTCCCGGTCGGCGCACCGCTGCTGACGGTGGCAGTCGGGTCCGTGGAGCCGGCGACGGAGGGCGGGACTCCCGGCGAGGCCTCGGGCGGCGCCACCGAGACCGAGTCGTCCGGCAATGTGCTGGTCGGCTACGGCACGGGCGCGCCCGCCGCGCGGAGACGCCGGATCAGGCCCGCTCCGGTCTCGTCCACGCCCCTGTCCACGCCTTTGTCCGCGCCCTCGTCCTCGGGCCCGGGCTCGGAGGCAGGGAAGGCTCCGGCCCTCGGCGCGGTCGATTCCCAGGGCCCCGTCGCCGTCGTCTCTCCCCTGGTCCGGAAGCTGGCGCGGCAGCACGGGCTCGACCTCCGACAGATCGCGGGTACAGGGCGGGACGGGCTGATTCTGCGCACCGATGTGGAGTCCGCGATCAGGTCCGTCGACGGGGAGCGCGTAGCCGGTGCAGCCTCGCTGCCCCGGAGCGAGCCTGACGCGTCGGCCGAGAGGATCGCGCTGCGCGGGGTCCGGGGAGCGGTCGCCGAGAAGCTCTCGCGTAGTCGTCGGGAGATTCCCGACGCCACCTGCTGGGTCGACGCAGATGCCACCGAGCTGATGGCGGCGCGGGCCGCGATGAATGCCGGCGGGGCCGCCGCAGGGGCGAAGGTGTCGGTGCTCGCTCTGCTTGCCCGCATCTGCACGGCAGCTCTGGCGCGGTTCCCCGAGCTCAACTCGACCGTGGACGCCGACGCCCGGGAAATCGTGCGGCTCCCCGGAGTCCACCTGGGCTTCGCCGCCCAGACGGAACGCGGCCTGGTCGTTCCGGTCGTCCGGGAGGCACACACACGGAACGTGGAGTCGATCGGGGCGGAGATCGCCCGCCTGACCGAGGCGGCCCGGGACGGGAGGCTGACCCCGGCGCAGCTCACGGGAGGGACCTTCACGCTGAACAACTACGGGGTGTTCGGTGTCGACGGTTCGACGCCCATCATCAACCACCCGGAGGCGGCCATGCTCGGTGTGGGCCGGATCGTCCCCAAACCCTGGGTGCACGAGGGCGAGCTGGCGGTCCGCCAGGTCGTCCAGCTCTCGCTCACCTTCGACCACCGGGTCTGCGACGGCGGCACGGCGGGGGGCTTCCTGAGGTACGTGGCCGATTGCGTGGAACAGCCGGTGATGCTGCTGCGCACGCTGTAGCGACCCGGGCCGTGGACGGCCCCGCCCGGGGGGCCTTGAGTTCGGTCCCCGGGGGACCGCCCTGGTCGGGCGGCACGCATACTCGGGAGCATGACCGAGTATGACGCCATCGTTCTGGCCGGAGGGGCTGCCAAGCGCCTGGGGGGTGCCGACAAGCCAGGGCTCCGGGTGGGTGGCCGTGCACTGCTCGACCGGGTGCTCGCCGTATGTGCTGACGCCGGGTCCACCGTGGTGGTCGGCGGGCGCAGACCCACCGTGCGACCGGTCACCTGGACACGGGAAGTACCCGAGGGCGGCGGGCCGTTGGCCGCGCTCGGGGCCGGGGTGAGGCACACGGACGCGGAGAGGGTTCTGGTGCTCTCGGCGGATCTCCCGTTCCTGGGGAAGGCGACTGTCCGCGCGTTGCTGGACGCGGCGGGGCCGGAGGCCCGCGAAGGTGCCTTGTGCACCGACCAGGACGGCCGGGACCAGCCGTTGGTCGCGGTCTACCGGGCAGAACCACTGCGCCGTGAGCTGGCCCTCCTCGCCACCGAGCACGGCAGCCTCGTCGGTCTGCCGCTGCGGTTGCTTACGGCTGAACTGGACCTGGCCCGCGTCCAGGCCGATCCTCTGGCCTCGTTCGATTGCGACACCTGGGAAGACGTTGGTGCCGCCAGGGCACGGATCAGGGAGCATGGGACCGTGCTGGACGAATGGATCACCGCAGTCAAGAACGAACTGGGCATCGAACTCGACGTCGACACCGGCGTCCTGCTCGACCTCGCTCGCGATGCCGCGCACGGTGTCGCCCGGCCTGCCGCGCCGCTGACCACGTTCCTGGTGGGATACGCGGCGGCGATGGCGAGCAGTGGTAAGAGCCCGGAGGCCGCAGCCGAAGCGGTGGCTGAAGCCTCTCGCAAGGCCACCGTCCTCGCGCTCCGGTGGGAGGAGGAAACGGAAGCGGGCAGCGGGCCCGGCACGCCATGACCGCACACGAAGGCGATGCGCGGGCGGCCGAGGAGGAGCGGGCCGTCGAGCAGGCGCTGGCACTTGTCGGGCGTCAGCCGCAGACCGGGCATCTCCCACCGGGCCGGCCCGGTGGAGCGGATCCGGCTTCCTCGTCGCTGACGGCAGAGCAGGGTACGTGCGCCGGCCCTCCCCCGGACGCCCCGAGACCAGGAGCCGACTCCCCGGTTCCGGGCTCCTCGGCAACAGAAGCCCCCGTGCCCGGCTCCCCGACGCCCGGCTCCCCGACGCCCGGCTCCCCGATGCCCGGCTCCTCGGCTCAGGAGCCCGGCGCTCCAGTGAAGTCGGCCCCAGATGCCTCTGCCTCGGGCTTCTCCTCCCGGCGCGGGAACTCGTCGCCCCCCGGTGCACGGCCTGCTTCGCACGCCCACCGCGCCCGTGCCACCGCCTGGGCCGGGGCGCGTGCTCTGGCCGAGCGAATCGGCCGTACCGCTCCCCTGGCCGCCCACCGGCTGCCCCTGGACCGGGCTCTCGGGCACGTCCTGGCCGAGGCCGTCGTCGCGCTCACCGATCTGCCGTCGTTCGACACCTCGGCCATGGACGGGTGGGTCGTCGCGGGGCCGGGGCCCTGGAGCGTACGGGAGGGCATGGGGCTGCTGGCCGGACGCGGTTCCGTGCAGCCGCTTCCGGACGGGCATGCCCTCCGGATCGCCACGGGTGCACGCCTGCCGGCGGACGCCACAGCCGTGATCCGGAGTGAGCACGCCCACTGCGACGAAGCCAAGGGGCTGCTGCACGCCACCCGTGGAGTCGTCCCAGGGCAGGACATCCGGCCCCGTGGCCAGGAGTGCCGGTCCGGCGACGAGCTCCTGCCCGTGGGAACCGTGGTGACCCCACCCGTGCTCGGGCTTGCGGCTGCGGCGGGGTACGACGCCGTCGTGGCGGTACCCCGGCCCCGGGTGGACGTCCTCGTCCTCGGCGATGAGCTCCTCACGGCGGGACTTCCCCGGGAAGGACTGATCCGGGACGCGCTCGGCCCCATGCTGGCTCCCTGGCTCCGTGCTCTGGGTGCGGAGGTCTCCGGGCCCCGGCGTCTCGGCGACGACGCCGAGGCGCTCCGCCAGGCCCTCATCTCCTCCGATGCCGATCTGATCCTCACCACGGGCGGAACAGCCGCCGGCCCGGTGGACCACGTTCACCCGGTCCTGGCCGAGATCGGGGCCGAGCTGCTGGTGGACGGAGTGGCTGTGCGTCCGGGCCACCCCATGCTCCTGGCGCGACTCGCCGACGGCGGTCCCTGCCTGGTGGGCCTGCCGGGCAACCCCCTCGCCGCTGTGTCCGGACTCCTTACGCTGGCCGAGCCGCTGGTCAGGGGGATCGCCGGCCGTGCCGCTCAGGAGCCTTACCGCGCACCGGTCCACGAAGAGGTGCACGGTCATCCGCATGACACCCGGCTGATCCCTGTAATCCACCGAGGCGACCGCGTCGTGCCCCTGCATTACAACGGTCCTGCCATGCTCCGGGGGATCGCCGCCGCGGACGGGCTGGCCGTGGTGCCGCCCGGCGGGGTACGGTCCGGCACCGAGGTGGAGATCCTCGATCTACCGTGGGCCTCGGCAGCGCCGTGGACGGAAGGGTGTTTCACGTGAAACTTCCCGGCCACGATGCGATGGCCAGGCGCGCAGACGAACATGTCGTACCGACCCGGGTACTGCTGCCTCGCCGGGTGGTCGACAGGCCACTGCGCCAGGTGGCTAAACGGCTGGCGATGGCTCTCACGGTGCTGGCCATGACGGTCTTCATCGTCTGGGCCGACCGTGACGGCTACCACGACAACGCCGACAACAAAGTCGACTTCCTCGACGCCGTCTACTACGCAACGGTGACGCTGTCGACGACCGGTTACGGCGATATCGTCCCGTACAGCGACCCGGCCCGGCTCGTCAACGTGGTGCTGGTGACGCCGTTGCGCGTGCTCTTCCTGATCATTCTGGTCGGCACCACCCTCGAGGTCCTGACGGAACGGACCCGGGAGGACTTCCGGCTGAACCGTTGGAGAACCAACTTGCGTGAACACACCGTGGTCGTCGGCTTCGGCACGAAGGGCCGCTCGGCGATCCAGACGCTCTGTGCCACCGGTCTCAAGAAGGACCAGATCGTCATCGTCGACCCTGCCGGCAAGGTGATCGAAGCTGCCAACGCCGAAGGTTTCGTGGGCGTCCTGGGTGATGCCACGCGGAGCGATGTGCTGTTGCGGGCAGAGGTTCAGAAGGCCCGCCAGATCATCATCGCCACTCAGCGCGATGACACCGCCGTACTGGTCGCCTTGACCGCGCGTCAGCTCAACCGTGGTGCCAAGATCGTGGCCGCGGTGCGTGAGGAGGAGAACGCGCCACTGCTGCGCCAGTCCGGCGCCGACGCGGTGATCACCAGCGCGAGCGCGGCGGGTCGTCTGCTCGGTCTCTCCGTCCTCAGTCCGAGTGCGGGCACGGTGATGGAGGACCTCATTCAGCAGGGCAGCGGGCTCGACCTCGTCGAACGGCCGGTGATAAAGGCCGAGGTGGGCAAGAACGTCCGGGAGACCGATGACCTGGTGGTCAGTGTCCTGCGTGGCCACCGTCTGCTCGGATACGACGATCCGGCGGCCAGCCCCCTGCAGCTGACGGATCGTGTGATCACCATCGTGCGTGCCTCCCCACTCCACACGTCGCCGACGAATCCGCAGCATCCCGGTCAGCGCCCGTAGGGACGGTGCCCGGCTGCGACGCAGGCAGGTCCACCGCCGTCCGGGACTGTGCACGGAGTAGCCTCGCGGCCATGTATGCGATCACGATCCCCGAACCCGGCGGCCCCGAAGCGCTCGTATGGGCCGAGGTGCCCGATCCCGTACCGGGCGAGGGCGAAGTCCTCGTCGAGGTGGTGTCCAGCGCGGTCAACCGGGCCGATGTCCTGCAGCGGCAGGGCTTCTACAACCCCCCGCCCGGTGCCTCCCCCTATCCCGGCCTGGAATGTGCGGGCCGCATCGCGGCGCTCGGCCCGGGGGTGACCGGGTGGTCCGTGGGCGACGAGGTGTGCGGACTGCTCGCGGGCGGTGGATACGCGGAGAAGGTAGCCGTACCTGCCGGCCAGCTCCTGCCCGTGCCCGACGGTGTGGAACTGGCTGAGGCCGCGGCGCTGCCCGAGGTGGCGGCGACGGTCTGGTCCAACGTCTTCATGGTGGCGCACCTGCGCCCTGGCGAGACTCTTCTGGTCCACGGCGGTTCCAGCGGTATCGGCACGATGGCGATTCAGCTCGCCAAGGCCGTCGGCGCGCGCGTCGCGGTGACCGCGGGAGGCCCTGAGAAGCTGGCGCGCTGTCAGGAGCTCGGCGCCGACATCCTCATCGACTACCGCGAGCAGGACTTCGTCGAGGAACTGCGCAAGGCGACGGACGGTGCCGGAGCCGACGTGATCCTCGACATCGTCGGGGCGAAGTACCTGGACCGGAACGTCCGGGCACTGGCTGTGAACGGACGGCTCGCCATCATCGGTCTCCAGGGCGGTGCCAAGGGCGAGCTGAATCTGGGCGCCCTCCTGAGCAAGCGGGCCGCCGTCACGGCGACGTCGCTGCGCGCGCGGCCGCTCGCGGAGAAGGCCGCGATCATGGCGGCGGTGCGGGAGCATGTGTGGCCGCTCCTCGCCGACGGTGTGGTGCGGCCGGTCGTGGACCGCGTGCTGCCGATGGCGGAGGCGGCGGAGGCCCACCGGCTGATGGAGTCCAGCAGCCACATCGGCAAGATTCTCCTGGCCGCGCCACAGGCCTGACGCGAGAGGGCCCGGCGTGAGCGCTCGGAGCGGTCGGGACCGCAGCCGTGCGCTGCGGACCGCGCTCGCTCTCCCCACGGTCGACGCCACGGCCCGGTACACAGTGCGTGTGCCGGGCCCTGGTGCGTACTGCGGTCGGTGGGACTGAGGGGCTACAGGTACGGGCCGGAGCGCGCCGGTCCGTGCGGATCCGCGCCGCCTTCCTCGTCCTCATGGGCGACGCCCGGAGGAAGGGCGCGGCGCATGGACTCCAGCTGCGCACGGGCCGCCATCTGCTGGGCGAACAACGCCGTCTGGATGCCGTGGAAGAGGCCCTCCAGCCAGCCGACCAGCTGGGCCTGCGCGATCCGCAGCTCGGCTTCGGAAGGGACCGACTCCTCGGTGAACGGCAGCGAGAGCCGTTCCAGCTCCTCCACGAGCTCCGGCGCCAGACCGTCCTCGAGCTCCTTCACCGAGCTCGCGTGGATCTCCTTCAGCCTGACCCGGCTCGCCTCGTCGAGAGGGGCCGCCCTGACCTCCTCAAGAAGCTGCTTGATCATGCTGCCGATGCGCATGACCTTCGCGGGCTGTTCGACCATCTCCGTCACCGGGACCTCGCGCGACTCGTCGTCTCCGCCGCCGCCGCCGATAGCCATTCCGTCCTGCCCCACCACGAGGACTTGGGGGTGCTCCTGCGACCGTTCATTCCTCGGCATCTCCATGACGCCATTGTCTCCCACACGGGCCTCATCACATGGTGGTGCCCCCAGGAAGGGTTGATCACCCCTTTCAGGGGGCACCGGGAGGGCCGATCAGCCGCTGCCCGCCACCCCCGCGCGTTCACGCCAGGGCCGGCTGAGACCCGGCCCCGGCTCCTCGGCCGCGTACAGTGCCCCCGGCCAAGAGCTACCGGGTCCGGCGGCAAGAGCGGTTCTGGCGGGCCAGAAGCTACCGGGCCCCGCCCAAGCGCCACCGGTCCTGGCTGTAGCGCGCGGGCGTGCCGGCAGGGGTCAGTTCGTGCGGCGCATACGGATCGCCAGAAACCCCAGCCCCAGTCCGACCAGGGCGATCCCGCTGCCCAGTGACACGCCCCGCACCTGCCGCACCGCGGGCTCGTCCAGCGCCTCCCGCTGACGGGGCCTGGCCGGCTCCGGGAACGCCTCGGGCGGCGGGGTGAACACGGGCACCTCGACGGGATCCGGATCCGGCGGCACCTCGTCGGCCGCGGCCTCCGAGCTCGCGGCCTCCTGCGGGGTCAGCGACCGCCCCGGCCGTGCCCTGCCCTCCCCGGCCAGCCGCCCGGCCAGGGGCGACTCCTCCACGGACGAGCTCGCGGCGAGAGAAGGGAAGGCCGAGGGCCTCGCAGGCGCCAGGTGGCCCGGCCGGGCGGGCGCAGCGGTTCGCGCAGCGGTTCGCGCAGCGGTTCCGTCGTCCCCGTGCGCCCAGGCGGCGGGTCCGAGTGCCACCCCGAGGGTCATCACCAGACAGGCGACGCACCGTGACGACCGAGAAGCCGGGAGTCCAGGAGGCATGAGATCAGCGTCACATGGCCTGACAGGCCCGGCATCCCGAAGCGCCGACAGGCCGTGCCCGGGCCGCGTACGGGCTCGGCCCCCGGGAAAGGAAGGTGAAGGGCCGCGGAGAGAGAGACGGTCAGGCCGGATCGCCCGTCGCGATGCGCAGCTCGAAGTGGGCGCGATCCTCGGAGACGGCAGTACCTGGCGACGGGAACTGATCGATGACCTGGTCCTCGGCGTAGGTGTTGCCCTCCACCTTGATCTCCTTGACCGTCCATCCCGCGGCCAGAGCGCACGCCTTCGCGGAGCGGATGTCCTTGTAGACGAAATTGGGTGCCTGGACCATCGCCGGGTCGTCCGTGTCCTCCGTGGCGTCGGTGCAGTCCTCTTCCTCCATCGTCCGGTTCCGCTCCGGAGGCTTGTGCTCACCCGCGGCCGAGGACTCGCCGGTGCTCGGGTCGCCGCCCTTGCCGGCCTCCGAGTCGCCGTTCATGCTCAGGAAGGTGATCAGGCCGCCGATCGCGAGCAGGGCGACGACGATCGAGCCCACGACGACCGGCATGTTGCGCTTGGAGGCGCCGCCGCCCCCGGAGCCCGCCGTCGTGTGCGGCGACATCGTGTACGGAGGCGGGGTCTGCTGCCCCAGGTGCGCGGGAGTCCCGTACGGCTGAGCCGCCTGCGGGTAGCCATAGCTCGGCGTGGGGGCGCCGTAGGGGCCCGGCTGGTGCTGCTGCTGGGGGTGCGGCTGGTACGGCGTCTGCAGGCCCTGCGGTGCGGGAGCGGCCTGGTCGACGGGCGGGAAGACCGCCGAGCCGACGCCCGAGCCGCTGTTCGCCGGGACGCCGCCGCCGATGATCACCGGGGCGCCGGCCGGGCCGCTCGCGCTCAGCACGCGCGCGATCTCGTCCTGCATGGCCGCGGCGCTCGGGAAGCGCTCGTTCGGGTTCTTCTTGAGCGCGCGGGCCACAAGGGCGTCCATCGCGGGCGTGATCGACCGGTTGATGCTCGACGGGGCGACCGGCTCCTCCTGCACATGCGCGTACGCGATGGCGAGCGGGGAGTCCGCGTCGAACGGAATACGTCCCGTGAGCAGCTGGAAGAGCATGATGCCGACCGAATACAGGTCGGAGCGCGCGTCGACGCCGCGGCCGAGGGCCTGCTCGGGGGAGAGGTACTGCGGAGTGCCGACGACCATGCCGGTCTGCGTCATCGAGGTGACGCCCGACTGCATGGCACGGGCGATGCCGAAGTCCATCACCTTGACGACGCCGCGCTTGGTCATCATCACGTTGCCGGGCTTGATGTCGCGGTGGACCAGGCCCATCTCGTGGCTGGTCTCCAGGGCGGCGAGCACGTCGGCCGTCACCTTGAGTGCCTTCTCGGCCGGCATCGCGCCGTGCTGCTGGATGTCCGACTGGAGCACGGAGCCGAGCGGCTGCCCCTCGACGTACTCCATGACGATGTACGGCATCAGCGCGCCGCCGAGCTCGTCCTCGCCCGTGTCGAACACCGAGACGATGTTGGTGTGCTGCAGCTTGGCGACAGCCTGCGCCTCGCGCCGGAACCGCTCGCGGAAGGACTGCTCGCGCCCGAGCTCCGTGTGGAGCGTCTTGATGGCGACCTGCCGGTCGAGGGCGGAGTCGTACGCGAGGTAGACGGAAGCCATACCGCCCTCACCGAGCAGGTCGCGCAGCTGGTAGCGGCCGCCGGCCACGGATCCGCCCGCGTAGCGCCCCTGTGCGCCGTGTGCGCCGTCGTGGCTCATGACTTGCATCCCCCTCGGCGCCCGACGGACGCGATCATCCCTATTACGGGCCAAGTCTGCCCGAGGGGTACGACACGTCAAGCCGGGTGCCCGTTCCGTGACCCTACGCACAAGAAGCGTCTCGGAAGCGTTACAGGAAGCGCATGGAATTTGCGCGGACGGCGCGCGAGCCGATTGGATGGCCCGTCACTCCAGAACCGGTGTGTCGGGCAGAGGCTGTAGCGTGACCTGGCAATGCAGCAAGGCACCGTGAGAACCCGCGGACGCGCGGACAGAAACGACGGCGAGGACTGATGGCACCCGAATCCGAAGCAAACGGCGGCGGAGTTTCGGATGGCACCGACTCCTGGGGTGTCGGCGGTGTGGTCGGTGACGGCCGTTACCGCATGACCCACCGGCTCGGCCGCGGCGGCATGGCCGAGGTCTACGCCGCGGAGGACGTCCGTCTGGGACGCACGGTAGCGGTGAAGCTGCTCCGTTCCGATCTTGCCGAGGATCCGGTCTCCAAGGCCCGTTTCACGCGTGAGGCGCAGTCGGTCGCGGGGCTCAACCACCATGCGATCGTCGCCGTGTACGACTCCGGTGAGGACGTCGTGGGCGGATCGACCGTGCCCTACATCGTCATGGAGCTCGTCGAGGGCAACACCATCCGTGACCTGCTGCTCGAGGCGGAGGCACCGCCGCCCGAGCAGGCGCTGATCATCGTCTCGGGGGTCCTGGAAGCCCTCGCGTACTCCCATCAGCACGGCATCGTGCACCGTGACATCAAGCCGGCGAACGTGATCATCACGCACTCGGGCGCGGTCAAGGTCATGGACTTCGGAATCGCCCGTGCGCTGCACGGCGCCCAGTCGACGATGACCCAGACCGGCATGGTCATGGGCACCCCCCAGTACCTCTCCCCCGAGCAGGCGCTGGGCAAGGCGGTCGACCACCGGTCCGACCTCTACGCCACCGGCTGTCTGCTCTACGAACTGCTCGCCCTGCGTCCGCCGTTCACGGGTGAGACCCCGCTCTCGGTGGTCTACCAGCACGTCCAGGACATCCCGGTCCCGCCGTCCCACGTCGCCGGCGACGTTCCGCCGGAGCTGGACGGGCTCGTCATGCGGTCCCTGGCGAAGGACCCGGACGACCGGTTCCAGAGCGCCGAGGAGATGCGCGGCCTCGTCCAGTACAGCCTGCAGATGCTGCAGGTCCAGGGCGGGCACACGGGTACGTGGAACACCGGCCCGGTCAACGCGCACGACGGCGGTCACACGGCGGCGATGAACATCGGCGGCGGCACGGCCGCCATGGGGCGCCCCATGCACGGGGACACCTCTCAGGGGCCGATCCTGCCGCCCATGAACCCTGACGACGGGGCGTACGCCGGCGGTCACAACAGCGGCGGCGGTCGCGGCAAGATGTGGCTGTTCGTCCTGCTCGCGATGATCGCGATCGGTGCGGGCGTCGCGTTCGCCCTCCAGGCCGCGGAAGGCGACGGCGGCAAGAAGAAGACCCCGACCACGCCCTCCACGTCGGTCACCCCGTCCCCGACCCCCTCCTCGGCGGAGCCGACGGACGAGGAGACGGAGGAGCAGACGGAGAGGCCGGACAGCTCCACGGGCGGTAACAACTGGCCCAGCAGGCAGCCGTCGTACGAGCCGACCGACACGCCGACCGAGGACCCCACGGACACGCCCACGTCGCCGGACCCGGGGACGACCGACGGTGGCACCGGTGACGACGGCGGAACCGGTGACGACGGTGGCACCGGTGACGACGGTGGCACCGGTGACGACGGTGGCACCGAGGGCACCACCGAAGGGACGACCGAGGGCAGCGGCGCGACGACCGAGGGCAGCAGCGCCGGTACGCCGGCGGGTACCTCGGCGGGCGCCGCCGCGGGCACGACCACCGGTACAGGGACGGGCACCACGCCCTGAGCAGGGGCCGGGTGCCAGGGGTCTTCACCCCGTGAAGGCCTCGCCGACCGTCTCGTACTCGCGCGTCCACCACACCGCCAGGGCCGACACCGCAGGGAACTGCGGGTCGGCCCTGCGGTCATGCAGGCGGTAGCGCCAGCGCAGTATCCAGAAGTCGTTGAGGCGTTCCCACCACACCCGGTGCACCGCGGCCGCCAGCTCGGCCGCCCCGGCGCCTGCCGACCGGCGGTAGGCGCGGGCGTACGCCCGCACCTTCTCCAGCGCCAGCTTTCCGTCAGGCCGGACGAAGAAGATCGCCGCCGCCCGTACGGCCTCCTCCGCGCGCGGCTGCACACCGAGCCGGTCCCAGTCCACGATCGCCACGGGGTCGGCACCCCGGTAGAGCAGATTCAGCGGGTGGAAGTCGCCGTGCACCCAGCCCCTGGCAGAGCCCTCGGGGGTGGGCGGGCGACGGTGGGCGTGCTGCTCCAGCAGGGTGCGGCGTTCGACGAGACGGTGCACGGCGAGCTCGTCGAACGCGTCCCGCGGGCCCAGGTGCCGCGCGGCCGTCAGCAGTTCGTCGATGAGCGTGAACGTGTCGGCGGGATCGGGGCTCTGCCCCCGTGATGGAGGCGGCGGGTCCGCCTCCATCACCTGCTCGAGCCCTATGTGTACGGCCCCGAGGAGCGCCCCGAGCCGGCGCGACTGGGCCGTCGTCAGCTGGGCGCCGTCCCGGTGCAGGCCGTCCACCCACTGGTGGAGGGCGTAGCGCCGACCGTCGATCACCGTGACCGTGTCACCGTGAGTGTCCGCGAGGGGCGGGGCCACCGGCACGCCGAGCGAGTGCAGCTGTTGGGTCGCCCGGTGCTGGCGGACGATCGTGGCGTGATCGCCGCTGGCGTCGTCGAGGTGGTGCTTGTCCAGGTGGTGCTTGAGGAAGTACGAGCCCCGGGTGGTGGACACGCGGTAACCGTGGTTGAGCAGGCCCTTGCTGAGGGGCTCGCAGGCGAGGGGTTCACCGGCGTCCGGGTAGCGGCGCAGGACCTCGCCGACCGGAGGGACAGGCGGAAGGGTCACAGATGAGCGCAGCACTCGCCACATGTTAGGTGACGCTACGTGTCCGGTCTTACGGACTTGCGTCGAAGCTCAAGGTGTGCATATGGGAGAGGTGCGGATCGAGCCGGAGGTACACCGGATCGAACTGCTCACCGTTCACCTCGGCCGGTCCGGCCCCGAAGCGTTCGTGCTGGTCGAAGTCCGGGTGCACGATCTGGACGGGGCCGGTGAACTGCACCGACCAGAGGTCCTCCCTGTGGCCGGGCGCGGAGGAGTTGAAGTTGTCCGCCCCGTAGGCGATGACGCTCCCGTCGCAGGACTCGTGGAAGCCGAGCCCTCTGTGCATCCGCAGCACGACACGGCCGTCGATCACCAGGTGCCGGGCCACCGCCAGGAAGGGCAGGGCTCGCATGCTCATGGCCAGCCGTCCGTAGCTGACGCCGGACAGCAGTTCCATGGCGCGGAACTTGTCCGTGGCCGAGGGTCCGGAAGGGGCTGAGGATCCGTACGGGGCCGAGGATCCGGAAGGGCCGAGTGATGCGGGGGGGCCGAGTGATGCGGGAGGGCCGAGTGATGCGGGAGGCGCCAGGGACCCGGAAGGGCCGAGGGCCCCGGAAGCGCCGAGGGATCCGGAGCCGGTCGCGGTCCCGGTGTCGGAGGGGCGGGAGAAAAACATGCCTCCCACTCTCCGGGACACGTAGGACCCGGGTAAGGGTCTGCCGCCCCGACGGACCGGGACCAAAGTCCCCGCCCCGGAGGGCTCAGCGCTTCTCGGCCTGGAGCCTCGCCACGTAGGCCGCCGCCTGCGAACGCCGCTCCATGCCCAGCTTGGAGAGCAGACTGGAGACGTAGTTCTTGATGGTCTTCTCGGCGAGGTGCAGCCGCTCGCCGATCACCCGGTTCGTCAGTCCCTCGCCGATCAGGTCGAGGATCCTGCGCTCCTGGTCCGTCAGCCCGGCGAGACGGTCGTCGCCCTTGCCGTCCTTGCCCTCGCGCAGCCGCTCCAGCACCCGTGCGGTGGCCGCCGGGTCGAGCAGGGACTTGCCGGCCGCCACGTCGCGTACGGCGCTGAGCAGCTCGTTGCCCCGGATGGCTTTCAGCACGTAGCCGGAGGCACCCGCCATGATCGCGTCGAAGAGGGCTTCGTCGTCGGCGTACGAGGTGAGCATCAGGCACTTGATGTTCTCGTCCCTGGAGCGGACCTCGCGGCAGACCTCCACCCCGCTGCCGTCCGGAAGCCGTACGTCCAGGACGGCGACGTCGGGCCGGGTCGCCGGGATCCTTGCGAGCGCGTCCGCCGCGGTGCCGGCCTCGCCGATGACCTCGATGTCCTCCTCGGCGGTCAGCAGCTCATGGACGCCGCGCCGGACGACTTCGTGATCATCGAGCAGGAATACCGTGATTTTTCCATCTTCGCGCACATTCGCAGTCTCACACACTCCCTTGCCCTCCGCCCTTCCCTGGGGCTGTCTGCCGGGATAACGTGCCGTTGTTCCGGCCGCCTGCCAGGCTGTTACCAGAGCTGTGACCAGCGGGAGTTCGAGATTTTCGCGATTTACTTGGAAATCCAAGCAAAAACGCAGGTCACAAGGTGTTTCGCAGTTATGCGATGCACTGGGTAACGTGCTTATGACAGGACGCTCGCCGGGGCACCTGTCACGCCTGTTCCCGGCCGAGCGGCACCCACCCCGTGCACGGGTCCGGACACAGGCGAGCCGCACTGGTTCCCGGCCATCCCGGGGGCCGGACCGACGGAGGAGCACGCACGTGACCGTGGAGAGCACTGCCGCGCGCAAACCGCGACGCAGCAGCAAGCGGACCAGCGCCGCGAAGACGCCGGAGGCTTCCGGCCCCCAGCTCGTACAGCTGCTGACGCCCGAGGGCGAGCGCGTCGAGCACCCGGACTACGAGATCGACCTGAGCGCGGACGAGCTCCGTGGTCTCTACCGGGACATGGTCCTGACCCGTCGCTTCGACGCCGAGGCCACCGCACTGCAGCGCCAGGGCGAGCTGGGCCTGTGGGCCTCGCTGCTCGGCCAGGAGGCAGCTCAGATCGGCTCCGGCCGTGCGCTGCGCGACGACGACTACGTCTTCCCCACCTACCGGGAGCACGGCGTCGCCTGGTGCCGGGGCGTGGACCCGACCAATCTGCTCGGGATGTTCCGTGGCGTGAACCACGGCGGCTGGGACCCGAACACCAACAACTTCCACCTCTACACGATCGTCATCGGGTCGCAGACCCTGCACGCCACCGGCTACGCCATGGGCGTCGCCAAGGACGGTGCCGACTCGGCGGTGATCGCCTACTTCGGTGACGGTGCCTCCAGCCAGGGCGACGTCGCGGAGGCGTTCACCTTCTCCGCCGTCTACAACGCCCCGGTCGTGTTCTTCTGCCAGAACAACCAGTGGGCGATCTCGGAGCCGACCGAGAGGCAGACGCGCGTGCCGCTCTACCAGCGCGCGCAGGGCTTCGGTTTCCCCGGTGTCCGGGTCGACGGCAACGACGTACTGGCGTGCCTGGCCGTCACCAGGTCGGCCCTGGAGCGGGCCCGGAGGGGCGAGGGCCCCACCCTCGTCGAGGCGTTCACGTACCGGATGGGCGCCCACACCACCTCCGATGACCCGACCAAGTACCGGGCGGACGAGGAGCGGGCGGCCTGGGAGGCCAAGGACCCGATCCTGCGGCTGCGTACCTACATGGAGAAGCAGGACCTCGCCGACGCGGCGTACTTCACCGCGCTGGAGGAGGAGAGCGAGACCCTCGGAAAGCGGGTACGCGAAGCGGTGCGGGCCATGCCCGACCCCGACCGGCTGGCGATCTTCGACCACACGTACGCCGACGGCAATCCGCTCGTCGACGAGGAGCGCGCCCAGTTCGCCGCCTACCAGGCATCGTTCGCCGAGGAGGGCAACTAGCCATGGCCGCTGAGAAGATGTCCATCGCGAAGGCGCTCAACGAGTCGCTGCGCAAGGCTCTCGAGACAGACCCCAAGGTCCTCATCATGGGTGAGGACGTCGGCAAGCTGGGCGGGGTCTTCCGCATCACGGACGGGCTCCAGAAGGACTTCGGCGAGGACAGGGTCATCGACACCCCGCTCGCGGAGTCCGGCATCGTCGGCACGGCGATCGGTCTGGCCCTGCGCGGTTACCGCCCGATCGTCGAGATCCAGTTCGACGGGTTCGTCTTCCCCGCGTACGACCAGATCGTCACGCAGCTCGCCAAGATGCACGCCCGCGCCCTCGGCAAGATCAAGATGCCGGTCGTCATCCGCATCCCGTACGGCGGCGGCATCGGTGCCGTCGAGCACCACAGCGAGTCGCCCGAAGCACTGTTCGCGCACGTGGCGGGATTGAAGGTCGTCTCACCGTCCAACGCGAGCGACGCCTACTGGATGATGCAGCAGGCCGTCCAGAGCGACGACCCGATCATCTTCTTCGAGCCCAAGCGGCGTTACTGGGACAAGGGGGAGCTCGATACCGAGTCCATCCCCGGCCCGCTCCACAAGGCCACCGTGGCCCGTGAGGGCTCCGACCTCACGCTCGTCGCGTACGGCCCGATGGTGAAGGTCTGCCTGGAGGCGGCCGCCGCGGCGCAGGAGGAGGGGAAGTCGATCGAGGTCCTTGACCTGCGGTCGATGTCCCCGATCGACTTCGACGCCGTACAGGCCTCGGTCGAGAGGACCGGCCGGCTTGTGGTGGTCCACGAGGCGCCGGTGTTCTACGGCTCCGGGGCCGAGATCGCCGCCCGGATCACCGAGCGCTGCTTCTACCATCTCGAAGCACCGGTGCTGCGGGTCGGCGGCTACCACGCCCCCTACCCGCCGGCCAGGCTCGAGGACGAGTACCTGCCGGGCCTGGACCGGGTGCTCGACGCCGTCGACCGCTCGCTGGCGTACTGAGGAGAGGGTCGTGACGACGATGACCGAGACGTCTGCTCGTTTCCGCGAGTTCAAGATGCCCGATGTGGGCGAGGGACTGACCGAGGCGGAGATCCTCAAGTGGTTCGTCCAGCCCGGTGACACCGTCACCGACGGCCAGGTGGTGTGCGAGGTCGAGACGGCCAAGGCCGCCGTGGAGCTGCCGATCCCCTTCGACGGGGTGGTGCACGAGCTGCGCTTCCCCGAGGGCACGACCGTCGATGTCGGCGAGGTGATCATCGCGGTGGACGTGGCGCCGGGCAGCGGTGACGCCCCGGCGGCGCAGGACGCCGCTCCGGAAGCCGTTCAGCAGCCTGTGGCGGAGGCCGAACCGGAGGCGCCCAAGGGCCGCCAGCCGGTGCTCGTCGGCTACGGCGTGGCGGAGAGCTCCACCAAGCGCCGTGCCCGCAAGGGTGCCCAGATCCCGGGTCCGGCAGCTGCCGCGATCCAGGCCGAGATCAACGGCCGAGGCGCGAAGGTTCCGGAGAGCCGGCCGCTCGCCAAGCCGCCGGTGCGCAAGCTGGCGAAGGACCTGGGCATCGACCTGGCCTCGGTCACTCCGACCGGCGAGGGCGGCGTCATCACCCGCGAGGACGTCCACGCCGCCGCCGCGCCGGCCTCCGCCGAGGTCCCCGCGCGGACCGAGGAGGCTCCCGCCGCACCCGCACCCGCACCGGTGGCTCAGGCGGGCGCCCGGGAGACCCGGATCCCGGTCAAGGGCGTACGCAAGGCCATCGCGCAGGCCATGGTCGGCAGCGCCTTCACCGCGCCGCACGTCACCGAGTTCGTGACGGTCGACGTGACGCGCACGATGAAGCTCGTGGCGGAGCTCAAGGAAGACAAGGACATGGCGGGAGTCCGGGTCAATCCGCTCCTGATCATCGCCAAGGCGCTCCTGGTCGCCATCAGGCGCAACCCGGGGATCAACGCCGCCTGGGACGAGGCCAACCAGGAGATCGTCCAGAAGCACTACGTCAACCTGGGTATCGCCGCCGCCACTCCGCGCGGGCTGATCGTGCCGAACATCAAGGACGCGCACGACAAGACCCTGCCTCAGCTGGGCGAGGCGCTGGGCGAGCTGGTCTCCACGGCGCGGGAGGGCAGGACGTCCCCGGCCGCCATGGCGGGCGGCACGGTGACCATCACCAATGTCGGCGTCTTCGGCGTCGACACGGGTACGCCGATCCTGAACCCGGGCGAGTCCGCGATCCTCGCGGTCGGGGCGATCAAGCTCCAGCCCTGGGTCCACAAGGGCAAGGTGAAGCCCCGGCAGGTGACCACGCTGGCGCTCTCCTTCGACCACCGCCTGGTCGACGGCGAGCTCGGCTCCAAGGTCCTCGCGGACGTCGCGGCGATCCTGGAGCAGCCGAAGCGGCTGATCACCTGGGCGTAACCGCGCCCGCGGTACGTGTTCGAGGTGGGCTCGCGTGAAGTACGCGCGGGCCCACCGCCATGTCCGGGTTCCGTAGAGCGAGTTCGGCGAACACGGTCTTGCCCACGGTGCGTGGCTCCACTCCCCAGCCGTCGGCGAGCCGCGCAACGACCCTGAGGCCCCGCCCGTAGCACTCGTCGTCAGCGGCCTCACGCAGGACAGGCAGTCGCTCGCCGCGCGGATCAGTGACCGCGATACGGAGCGCGGTCGCGGTGAGAGAGAACTCCACCCGGAAGTGCCGCCCCCGGAGAGATCCGTGCAGCAGGGCGTTCGTCGCCAGCTCGCTCACCAGCAGCGCCGCGTCGGCGGCCAGGTCTGGATGCCCCCACTGGGCGACGAGCCTGGCGGCGCGGTGGCGGCACAGGGAAACGCTGCGCGTGGTGGGGGTGTAGTCGAGCCGGTCCTGGCGGAGCACGGGTTCGGGTGCGGGGAGCTGTTCGGCTGCGGTCATGGACACGTGCCTCCGTGGGTGCGGGCGGTGGCCATGCCGTTCCTGCGGTGCGGCGGATTCGGGTCCGGCGCAGGGCAGGGCGGTGCACTTCCGCCGAGCGGTGCCGCTGTGTGAGCGGCTGCGAGCTGAACGTAATGGCCTCGGGGAGGTGGGGGCAAGTGAAACGGAGACAAGTGTCTCCAATTGGGGGACGTGGTCGACGACCCGTTCCGCGAGGCGGGACACTGGTGTGGTGAATCGTGCGACTCGGCAAGGTAATCGGTCGTCAACTGTGCTGGCGCGCAGGCTCGGTAGCGAGCTTCTCCGTCTGCGGGACGCGTCCGGGGAGACGCAACAGCAGGCGGCCCAGGTCATCAGCGCGACCAACTCGAAGATCGTGAAGATGGAGCGGGGCTGGGTTCCGATGAGGGACCCGGACGTGCGCACCCTCTGCGAGTTCTACGGCGTCGAGGACGCACAGCTCGTCAGCAGCTTGCTGGAGGTGGCCCGGCTGGACCGGGAGCGCCGCAAGGCGAAGGGCTGGTGGAACCAGTATCCGGAGCTGCGCTCGCTTGTCGAGTACGTCGCGCTCGAAGACATCGCTACGGCGGTCAGGACCTGGCAGGGGGCGTTCGTGCCGGGTTTGCTCCAGACGCCGGACTACGCGCGGGCGCTGGCGGTCGGCAATGCGGACTGGGACGACCCGGACGAGATCGAGCGGTTCGTCGAAGCCAAGATCGCCCGGCAGGCACGGCTGGCGGACAGCACCCCACTTGCGCTGTGGGCGATCATCGGCGAAGGGGCTCTGCGGCAACTGGTCGGCGGTCGGGAGGTGATGCGTGCGCAACTGGAGCACCTGGCGGAGGCTGCCGCCGAGCCAAATGTCACGGTGCAGGTTGTCCCCTTCATCGCCGGCCCGCATCCCGGCATGACCAGCGCTTTCAGCGTCGTATCGTTCGCCGAACCCGGAGCGATGGACGTGGTCTACATGGACACCACGTCGTCTACGCTGTGGCTGGAGAGTGAGGGGGACGCCGCCCGTCACAACGTCGCGTTCAGCCGTATCGCCCGCTGCGGACTCGCTCCCCGCGATTCCATTGCCTTGATAGGGCGTATTCGCAAGGAGTTGTAGCCGTGTGTCACTTCGAGTTCGTCAAGTCCAGCTACAGCAGCGGCAACGGCGAATGCGTCGAAGTGGCCCGCAACATTCCTCGCGCCGTCGCCGTCCGCGACTCCAAGCGGCCCGACGAACATCTCCTCGTCTTCACCCCCGCCGCCTGGGGCAGCTTCATAACGGACCTGCGCCGACAGCCGTAGGAACGACAGAAGGGCCGTACCCACGCAACGCGCGGGCAAGGCCCTTCCTGAGCACGACAGGGCTACTTCTTGAAGCCGTAGTCCAGCAGCTTCTTCGCGTCGGTCGTCCGGCTCGTCGCGGACGTCGAGGTGAGGACCGTCCCGATGACCGTCTTCCCGTTGCGGGTCGCCGCGAAGACCAGGCAGTACTTGGCCGACGGGCCCGAGCCGGTCTTCACGCCGATCGCGCCGCTGTAACCGCCCAGCAGCGGGTTGGTGTTCGTCCACGACATGTAGCGGTAGCCGCCGCTCTTCGTCGTGACCTTCTGCTTGGTCGACTTCGTCTTCACGATCGCGCGGAACGTGGAGCTCTTCATGGCGCTGCTGGCGATCTTCGTCAGGTCGCGCGGCGTGGAGTAGTTCGAGCCGCTGCCGATGCCGTCGAACGAGTCGAAGTGGGTGTTCTTCAGGCCGAGGCTCTTCGCGGAGGCGTTCATCTTGCCGATGAAGGACTTCACCCTGGCCGCGCGCGTGGTGCCGGAACCGAACTTGTCGGCGAGCGCGTACGCGGCGTCGCAGCCCGACGGCAGCATCAGGCCGTACAGGAGCTGGCGGACCGTGACCTTGTCGCCGACGATCAGCCGGGCCGACGAGGCGGTGTTCTTGACGATGTAGTCGCTGTACGCCTTCTGGATCGTGACCTTGGAGTCAAGGTTCAGGTTCTTCTGCGCCAGCACCACCTTGGCGGTCATGATCTTCGTCGTGGAACCGGTGGAGCGGCGGGTGTCGGCGGCTTTGGCGTAGAGCGCCTTCGCGGTGCCGTCGTTCATCACGAAACCGCCCTTGGCGGTGATCGTGGGCGTGGGCGGTGTCGCCGCGTGGGCCGTGGAGGCCAGGGCGCCGCCGGCGAGGACGGCACCCGCGGTGAGGGCAACAGTGGCGGCGACGGTTGCGCGGTTTATGCCCTTGAGACCGATGTTCAAGTCGAACGCTCCAAATACACCTGAAATGCGGCAACATGAGGTGTTGCTCGCTGATGAGACTCGCGAGGTGGCCCGATGGATGTACCCCCGAAAGGGTGATGTGTACTCCGGGCGGACGGATCATATGGCCGCGACCGGGCTGGGTCGCGGACGGGTGGGCAGTCCGGATTCCGGACGGGGAGGCGGACGCACCCATCTTGTATCTATGCTGTGTGCATGCCTGCCGCACCCACTGCCTCACCCGCTGTCCCCAAGGCGCCACCCGCAGCCGAGCGCGTCTACACCCACATCAAGGAGGCGGTCCTCGACCGCCGCTACGAGGGCGGCACGCTGCTCACCGAGGGCGACCTGGCCGAGGCCGTCGGCGTGTCCCGCACCCCGGTGCGGGAGGCGCTGCTCCGCCTGGAGGTCGAAGGGCTGATCAAGCTCTACCCGAAGAAGGGTGCGCTGGTGCTGGCGGTATCGGCGCAGGAGATCGCCGACGTGGTGGAGACCCGGCTGCTCGTGGAGGAGTTCGCCGCACGTAAGGCCGTGCCCGCGTCGGCGCAGCTGATCGCCCGGCTCGAACAGCTCCTGGAGGAGCAGCGGGAGCTCGCCGAGGTGGGCGATCTGGCGGCAGTCGCCGTCAAGGACCGCTGCTTCCACGCAGAGATCGTGAAGAACGCGGGCAACGAGATCCTTTCGCGCCTCTACGACCAGCTCCGCGACCGGCAGCTGCGGATGGGCGTCGCCGTGATGGAGGCGCACCCCGGCAGGATCGCCGCCAACATCACCGAGCACGGTGAGCTGCTGGACGCCATCAGGGCCGGTGACGCCGAAGGCGCCGCGCAGGTCGTACGGCGCCATGTCAGCCGGGTCAGGGTGCTGGTCCGGGGTGATGACCGGTGACCTCCGCCGCACCCACCCTCTCCCTGCCCGGAGACCCGCCCGGCGGCCGGCGTGCCGCGTGGATCTGGGGCATCGGCGTCGCCGTCTACTTCGTCGCCATCATCTTCCGCACGAGCCTGGGTGTCGCCGGGCTCGACGCGGCGGACCGGTTCGACGTCAACGCCTCGGCCCTGTCGACGTTCTCCATCCTGCAGCTGCTCGTCTACGCCGGGATGCAGATACCCGTGGGCCTCCTGGTCGACCGGCTCGGCACCAAGAAGGTCCTCACCATCGGGGTGGTGCTCTTCACGCTGGGGCAGCTGGGCTTCGCGCTCTCCCCCTCGTACGGCATGGCGCTCGCCTCCCGCGCGCTGCTCGGCTGCGGCGACGCGATGACCTTCATCAGTGTGCTGCGGCTCGGCGCCCGATGGTTCCCGGCGCGGCGCGGGCCGCTGATCGGGCAGGTGGCCGCACTCTTCGGGATGGCGGGCAACCTCGTCTCGACCCTCTTCATCGCCCGGGCGCTGCACGGGTTCGGGTGGACCACGACCTTCGTCGGCAGCTCGTTGGCGGGCGTGGTGGTGCTGGTCCTGCTGCTGCTGTTCCTCAAGGACCATCCCGAGGGCCACGAGCCGCCGCCGGCCGAGCACGCCGGAGCGGCGTACGTGCGGAAGCAGATCGCCGCGTCCTGGCGGGAGCCGGGCACCCGTCTGGGTATGTGGGTGCACTTCACCACGCAGTTCCCCGCCATGGTCTTCCTGCTGCTGTGGGGCATGCCGTTCCTGGTCGAGGCGCAGGGGCTCAGCAGGGGTACCGCCGGTGAACTGCTGACCCTGGTGGTGCTCTCCAACATGGCCGTGGGGCTCGTCTACGGGCAGGTCATCGCCCGCCACCACGCGGCGCGCGCCCCACTGGCCCTGGGCACGGTCGCGATGACCGCGCTGCTCTGGGCGGCCACGATCTTCTACCCCGGGGACCATGCGCCGATGTGGCTGCTGATCACCCTGTGCGTGGTGCTCGGCTCCTGCGGCCCGGCCTCGATGATCGGCTTCGACTTCGGCCGGCCGGCCAATCCGCCGGAGCGCCAGGGCACTGCTTCGGGCATCGTCAACATGGGCGGCTTCGTCGCCTCGATGACGACGCTGTTCGCGGTCGGCGTCCTGCTGGACGCGACCGGGGACAACTACCGCGTCGCGTTCGCCTCGGTCTTCGTCCTGGAGGCGCTCGGCGTCGTACAGATCCTGCGGTTGCACGCCAGCGCCACGCACCGGGAACGCGACCACCATGTCGTCAGCCGGGTCGAAGCCGTGCACGTGCCCGCCTGACAGCACCCGGCGGCGCGCCCGTCCCGGCCCACCGGTGGACGGGCGCCGCCGGTCGCGCTGCTACGGGGTCAGGGCGAAGTTGCGCAGGATCTCGGCTCCCAGATCCTGATCACCCTCGACCTTGATCCGGTCCTCCACGGCCTGTGCCCGCACCCGGCCGCAGGCCAGCCGGTAGTACGTCTCCCAGTCCATCGCCAGCGTCGCCGCGGGGCCCAGCGACGGCGCTCCGTCGACCGAACCGCGGCCCTCGCCGTCGACCCTGACCGTGCGCAGGAACTCCACGGGGCCGTGCACATCGAAGACCACGGCGGTGTTGGCGGGCGCACCCGCGTCCTTGGCGACCACCTTCGCCAGGCCGGCCAGCAGGGTGTCCCGGACGATCAGGGCGCCGGGGGAATCGAGGTTGCCGGGCTGCCCCAGCGTCGTGCGCAGGTCCTGCTCGTGCACCCAGACGTCGAAGGCCCGCATGTGCAGGGCCAGCTCCAGAGTCTGCTCGGCGCCGAGGGGTGCCCGCACCATGGTCTCGGGGGCGCGCGACTCGTTGCGCAGCTGACGCATGCGCCTGATGAGCGTGTACTCCAGCTCCGAGGTCATCTCCGGCGCCGTGTGGTGGCGCCGTACGTCGACCTGCATCTCCATGTAGCGCTGGTGGTCGTTCTGCACGTGGTACAGGTCGCGCGGCAGCGTGTGGATGGGGCGGGGGTCACCGAGCTGCTCGCACTCCATGCCGATGACGTGCGAGACGATGTCGCGCACCGACCAGCCCGGGCAGGGCGTCCGGCGGTTCCACTCCCCCTCGGGGAGTGGCTTGACCAGCTCGGCTATCGCCTCGACGGAGTGGGTCCAGGCATCGGCATAGGTCTGGAGGCTGGGATGGACGGTCACGGGACCCCTCGTGCGGTTCTGCGGTGCATGGGCTGGAGAGCAGGGAGTGCCGACGGATGGCCGGCACCGACGTCGCTGTCTGCGGGCTGCGTGGGAGGTTCGCTCGCTAAGTTACGCTGCGAGCAGGCACCCCGGCAGTGCTTTCGTGTGACGATCGTAGGCCCGCGTTGACGGCTCCCATGCCAGGACGGTGGTAGTGTGCACGCCTCCCTCATCCAGATCGCAATAAGCCAGGATGAATCGGTCAATTCCCGTAGAGAGCGCGCGGCTTCGCTGGTCGTGGCACAGCGGGGCGCGGACCTGGTCGTCCTCCCTGAGCTCTGGCCCGTCGGCGCCTTCGCCTACACCGACTTCGCGGACGAGGCGGAACCGCTGCAGGGGCCCACGCACGACATCATGGCGAAGGCGGCGGCCGAGGCGGGGGTCTGGCTGCACGCGGGGTCCTTCGTCGAGCGTGCCGAGGACGGCACCCTCTACAACACCTCGCTGGTGTTCTCGCCCGAGGGCGAGCGGGCCGCCGCGTACCGCAAGATCCACCGCTTCGGCTTCGACAAGGGCGAGGCGGTCATGATGGGGGCGGGCGAAGAACTCGTCACGGTGGCTCTCCCGGAGACCGTCCTCGGCCTCGCCACCTGCTACGACCTGCGCTTTCCCGAGCAGTTCCGCGGGCTCGTCGACGCGGGGGCCGAAACGATGGTCATCTCGGCCGGCTGGCCGGAGCGCCGCCGCTCCCACTGGACGCTGCTGGCGCAGGCCCGCGCCGTCGAGAACCAGGCGTACGTCCTGGCGGTCGGGTCGTCCGGTACGCACGCGGGGGTAGCGCAGGCGGGCCACAGCATCGTCGTCGACCCCTGGGGCGAGGTGCTCGCCGAGGCCGGGGCGGACGAGGAGGTCCTCACCGTGGAGTTCGACCCGGCGAGGGCCACCACCACCCGTGAGCAGTTCCCGGCCCTCAAGGACCGAAGGTTGGGCCTGGCCGCGCGGCGCCTGGCCTGAGCCGTACGCATCACGACGGCCCGGTTTCACGTGAAACCGGGCCGTCGGTCCGAGCTCAGTCCTCGCCGTGTTCCTTGTCGTGCTCCTTGTCCGCGAGGACGATCACGCACACCGCCACCGCGAGAAGCAGGGGTGCGTCGGCGTCCTCCCGCACGATGTCGACGCCGTAGGTGTCGCGGACGGTCAGCCAGCGCCGGGAGATCTGGGCGAGCAGCTCACCGTCGTAGTCGACGGCGAACTCGCGGTCCAGGATCTTGCCGCTGACGTCCAGCTCGGTGCCGTCCACCAGGTTCACCCGGTAGTGGTTGCGCAGGAGTGAGAACCGCTTCCGTCCGACCGTGGCGAGCTGCTCGCCGTCGCGCTCGATGATCATCGTGTCGCGCAGGCTGATCAGTTTCTGCCGGATCTCCACCAGTACCCGGCCGGCCGTGTCCTTCAGCTCGAAGGTGTCACGGAGCCGCATGGCCTTGCCGTCGACGAGGTAGAGCTTCCGCCCGTCCGCGTCCTCGATCCAGTAGTCGTCGCCGACGCCGAAAAGGCGCTCACGTACGAGAAGTCTCATGGATCACAGGTTCCCCGACGCCCCACCGGAATGCGCGCAGGCCACGGTGCTGTTGACTGTTCTCATGACAGCACGTGCACGTGTCCGCGCCCCCGAACTGATCGGCAAGGGCGGCTGGCTCAATACAGGCGACCGGCAGTACACCCTCGCTGACCTGCGGGGACGCATTGTCATCCTGGATTTCTGGACATTCTGCTGTGTGAACTGTCTGCACGTGCTCGACGAGCTGCGTGAGCTGGAGGAGAAGCACCGCGACACCGTGGTGATCATCGGTGTCCACTCCCCGAAGTTCGTGCACGAGGCGGAGCACCAGGCCGTGGTCGACGCCGTCGAGCGGTACGAGGTGCACCACCCCGTCCTCGACGACCCCGAGCTCGCCACCTGGAAGCAGTACGCCGTCCGGGCCTGGCCCACGCTCGTCGTCGTGGACCCCGAGGGCTACGTCGTGGCCCAGCACGCCGGTGAGGGGCACGCCCACGCCATCGAGAAGCTCGTCGAGGAGCTGGAGGCGGAGCACGCCGCGAAGGGCACTCTGCGCCGCGGTGACGGCCCGTACGTCGCTCCGGAGCCGGTCGCGACACACCTGCGGTTCCCCGGCAAGGCGCTCGCCCTCCCCGACGGCGGCTTCCTGGTCTCGGACACCACCCGTCACCGCCTGGTCGAGCTGGACGCCGACGGCGAGACCGTACGGGGCCGTTTCGGCACCGGTGAGCGTGGGTTCGCGGACGGCGGCCGTGACGAGGCCCGGTTCAGCGAACCGCAGGGTCTCGCCGTCCTGCCCGACGGCCGGATCGCCGTCGCGGACACCGTCAACCACGCGATCAGGGCGCTCGACCTCGCGACGGGCGTGACGACCACGCTCGCCGGGACGGGGCGCCAGTGGTGGCAGGGCTCCGCCACCAGTGGCCCGGCCACGGAGGTGGACCTCTCGTCGCCGTGGGACATCGCCTGGTTCGGCGACCGGCTGTGGATCGCGATGGCCGGGGTGCACCAGCTGTGGACGTACGACCCCGGGCAGGGGACGGTGCGGGTCGCCGCAGGGACCACCAACGAAGGCCTGGTCGACGGGCCCGGGGACGAGGCGTGGTTCGCGCAGCCGTCCGGTCTGGCCGCGGCAGGCGACCGGCTCTGGGTCGCCGACTCCGAGACCTCCGCGCTGCGCTACGTGGACCTGGACGGCGGCGTCCACACCGCCGTCGGCACCGGTCTCTTCGACTTCGGCCACCGGGACGGCGCCGCCGGTCAGGCGCTCCTCCAGCACCCGCTGGGTGTCACGGCACTCCCCGACGGCTCCGTCGCCGTGAGCGACACCTACAACCACGCGCTGAGGCGGTACGACCCGGAGAGCGGCGAGGTCACCACGCTGGCCACGGATCTGCGCGAGCCGAGCGACGCGGTGCTGGTGGACGGCGATCTGGTCGTCGTCGAGTCCGCACGTCACCGGCTGACCCGGCTGCGCCTCCCCGAGGAGGCCGTACGGGTCGCGGACCGGGCCCACCGCACCCGGCGGGCGGCCACCGAGGTCGCCGCCGGCACACTGAGGCTGGATGTGGTCTTCCAGGCGCCCGCCGGGCAGAAGCTGGACACCCGGTACGGCCCGTCCACCCGGCTGCTGGTGTCCTCGTCGCCGCCGGAACTGCTCGCCGATGGCTCGGGACCGGGTACGGACCTGAGCCGTGACCTGGTCCTGGCGGACGGGGTCACCGAGGGCGTCCTGCACGTGTCCGCCATGGCGGCGTCCTGCGACGACGACCCGGCGAACGAGTACCCCGCCTGCCATGTGCACCAGCAGGACTGGGGTGTCCCCGTGGTCGTGACCGCCGGAGGGGTCTCCAGGCTCCCGCTGGTGCTGGCCGGTATGGACGAGCAGGGCTGACGGCTCAGCGCGGTCGCGCGGCTACCGGGGGGCCCGGTAGCCGCGCGACCGCGTCGCCGGGCCCACGGCGTCGGCCCCGCCGGGGGCCTCAGCCGGTGCGTGGGCGCACCGGCTGAGGGGACGGGGGGTGCCGAGCTGACCCGCGATCACACCGACGGGCCGGAAGGCGGTCTGTCGGGGCCTCAGGTCACTGGTAGCGGCGTTCGTCCTCCGTCACGACCGTGGTGGTGGGCGGCACGACCATGCGGCGGCGGCGCGCGATGCTCACGTAGACGAAGACCCCCACGAGGCCGACGAGCATCATGATCCAGCCGACCAGGTCGACGTTGACGGTATCCATCTCCCAGTCGGTGGCGAACGCCAGAATCGCTCCGGCACCGATCAGGAGAATGCATCCTCCGAGTCCCATGACTTCGCCTCCTCGACAGCCCGGTGAATCCGGGCCGGTGTACGAGTCGCGTACCCGGCCCGGCAACAAGCATGTCCGCGGGAGTGGTTGGGGAGGCGGAGGGGTCAGCCGGCGAGGAACGCCGCGAGGGCGTTGGCCAGGAGATACGGGTCGTCGGCACCGCACAGCTCGCGCGCGCTGTGCATCGACAGGATCGCCACCCCGATGTCGACGGTCCGGATGCCGTGCCGGGCCGCGGTGATCGGGCCGATCGTCGTGCCGCACGGCATCGAGTTGTTGGAGACGAACGTCTGCCACGGCACACCCGCCTTCTCGCAGGCCGCGGCGAACACGGCCCGGCCGCCGCCGTCGGTGGCGTAGCGCATGTTGACGTTGACCTTGAGGATCGGCCCGCCGTTGGCCACCGGGTGGTGTGTCGGGTCGTGCCGTTCGGCGTAGTTGGGGTGGACGGCGTGGCCGGTGTCCGAGGAGAGGCAGACGGTCCCGGCGAACGCCCGGGCGCGGTCCTCGTACGAACCGCCGCGGGCGAACACGGAGCGCTCCAGGACCGTGCCGAGCAGGGGGCCGTCCGCGCCGGTGTCGGACTGGGAGCCGTTCTCCTCGTGGTCGAAGGCGGCCAGCACGGGGATGTACGGGATCCGGTCGTCCGGCTGCGTGGCCACGGCGGCCAGCGCGGCTGTCGCGGCGTGCACCGAGAGCAGGTTGTCCATGCGCGGACCGGCGAGCAGCTCGTGGTCCCGGCCGAGGTAGGCGGGCGGCTCGACGGGATGCGGCATGAGGTCCCAGCCGGTGACCTCGGCGGGGTCGACGCCCGCCGCGTCGGCGACGAAACGGATGAGGTCACCCTCCTCGACCTCACCGAGCCCCCAGATCGGCTGCATGTGCTTCTGGCGGTCGAGCTTGAGGCCGTCGGGGTTGGCTGACCGGTCCAGGTGCACGGCCAGCTGGGGCACCCGCAGCAGGGGCCGGTCGATGTCGACCAGCCGGTGCGTACCGTCGCGCAGTGAGAGGCGGCCCGCCAGACCGAGGTCCCGGTCGAGCCAGGTGTTCAGGAGCGTCCCGCCGTAGATCTCGACGGCGATCTGGCGCCAGCCGTACGCGCCCGTGTCGGGCAGCGGCTTGACCCGCAGGTTGGGGGAGTCGGTGTGGGCCCCCACGATCCGGAACGGGGTGTGGGCGCCGACGCCCTCCGGCACGTACCAGGCCACGATGGCGCCGCCCCGCAGGACGTACTTCCCGCCCACGGAGCCGTCCCACGCGTCCGTCTCCTCGACCTGGCGGAATCCGGCCTTCTCCAGCCTCGCGGCAGCCGCGGCCACGGCGTGGTACGGGGAGGGCGCGGCCATCAGGAAGGCCATCAGGTCGTCGGTGTGCCCGCGGTCGAAGCGGAGGGGAGAACTCATGTTCCTCACTGTAACGACGGCCGCCCCGGAGGGTTCACCGTGGACGGACGTCGCCCGCGGTCATCGTCCGGAAAGCATCGGCCGCCTCTGCCGGCTCAGAGCTCCGCGGACGGCTCCCCGCCGTTCTGCGCCTGCTGGGCGCGGTCGGAGAACAGCGCGGCGAGGTCCTTGGCCAGATCCTTGTCGATCTTCTCCTCGCTCCGGGCGTCCGAGGAGACCCAGAGCAGTGCCGTGCCCACTCTGATCTGGCCGGTGATGGCGTAGGCGCCGTCGTGGCCCACCGGGCCCCCGACCGCGTCACGCCGGGCGCCCACCGGGCCCAGGCCGGCCTCGTCCCGGCCCGCGGTGCGTGCGGTGTTCTTCCACAGCACGTCGTACGCGGCCTCGGCGGCCTTCTCGTCCTCGTAGGCGACCATCCAGAAGCGGGCCCTCGCCTGCTCGTCCTCGCGCACGAACGAGGAGGATCCGACGAACAGGGAGTCCTCGCACCCCTTGTTGCCCGCGGACGCACAGAAGTTGCGCCGGGCGACCTCGTTCATGGGAGCGACCGACGGGTCCTCGGTGAAGTCCCAGTCCGGAAGCGCGTCCTTGTCCGGCAGCACAGAGGCGACCTGAGCCTTGTCCAGTGCCGTCGCCTCGGCCTCGGCGTCCCCGCCGCAGCCTGACAGCAGCAGGGCGGCGGCTCCGGCCGCCACCGTCCACCGCACCCGCGACCGTGTTCCGGCCGGCTCCACACCCATGACTGCCTCCCTCGGGGAACCCGACGCCGATCATAGGGACGGCCCGCCCCCAGCAGGGGGCGGGCCGTCGCCGTCTCTGTGCGAAGAGGGTGAAGAGGACTAGAAAGCGGCCTCGTCCAGCTCCATCAGGGAGTTGTCGACGGCCTCGGCGAGCGCGCGCTCGCCCGAGACGCCGGGCAGGACGTTCGCGGCGAAGAACTTCGCCGCGGCGATCTTGCCCTGGTAGAAGGCGACGTCCTTGGCGGAGGCGTTGCGCAGCTTCTCGGAGGCCACGACCGCGCCCTTGAGCAGCAGGTAGCCGACGACGACGTCGCCGGAGGCCATCAGGAGGCGGGTGGTGTTGAGGCCCACCTTGTAGATGTTCTTGACGTCCTCGCCGGTCGCGGTGAGGTCGGTGATCATCGTGCCGACGATCGCCTCGAGGTCCACCGCGGCCTTGGCGAGGTTGTCCAGCGCGCCGGACAGCTCCTCGTTGCCCTGGGCGCCCGCGAGGAACTTCTTGATCTCCTCGGAGAGGGTGTTCAGCGAGGCGCCCTGGTCGCGGACGATCTTCCGGAAGAAGAAGTCCTGGCCCTGGATCGCCGTCGTGCCCTCGTACAGGGTGTCGATCTTGGCGTCACGGATGTACTGCTCGACCGGGTACTCCTGGAGGTAACCGGAGCCGCCGAAGGTCTGGAGGGACTGCGCGAGCTGCTCGTACGACTTCTCGGAGCCGTAGCCCTTCACGATCGGGAGCAGCAGGTCGTTGAGGCCGTTGAGCGCCTTGGCGTCCTCGCCCGCGGCCTCCTTCACCTGGATCGCGTCCTGGACGGAGGCGGTGTACAGCACGAGGGAGCGCATGCCCTCGGCGTACGCCTTCTGCGTCATGAGGGAGCGGCGCACGTCGGGGTGGTGCGTGATGGTGACCTTGGGTGCCGTCTTGTCCATGAACTGCGACAGGTCGGTGCCCTGGACGCGCTCCTTGGCGTACTCCAGAGCGTTCAGGTAGCCCGCCGACAGGGCGGCGATGGCCTTCGTGCCGACCATCATGCGGGCGAACTCGATGATGCGGAACATCTGACGGATGCCGTCGTGCTTGTCGCCGATCAGCCAGCCCTTGGCGGGGTGCTGGTCGCCGAAGGTCATCTCGCAGGTGTTCGACGCCTTGAGGCCCATCTTGTGCTCGACGTTCGTCGCGTACACGCCGTTGCGCGCACCGAGCTCGCCGGTGGTCCAGTCGAAGTGGAACTTCGGGACCAGGAAGAGGGAGAGCCCCTTGGTGCCCGGGCCGGCGCCCTCGGGGCGTGCCAGGACGTAGTGGAGGATGTTCTCGGACATGTCGTGCTCGCCCGAGGTGATGAAGCGCTTCACACCCTCGATGTGCCAGGAGCCGTCCTCCTGCTCGACCGCCTTCGTGCGCCCGGCGCCGACGTCCGAACCGGCGTCCGGCTCGGTGAGCACCATCGTCGAGCCCCACTGCTTCTCGACGGCGATCTCGGCGACCTTCTTCTGCGCCTCGTTGCCCTCGTCGAAGAGGATGCCGGCGAACGCGGGACCGGAGGAGTACATCCAGACCGCCGGGTTGGAGCCGAGCAGAAGCTCCGCGTAACCCCAGATCAGGGAGCGCGGGGAGGTCGTGCCGCCGATCTCCTCGGGCAGGCCCAGACGCCAGTACTCGGAGTCCATGAACGCCTGGTAGGACTTCTTGAAGGAGGCCGGGACGGGCGCGGTGTTCGTCGCGGGGTCGAAGACCGGCGGGTTGCGGTCGGCGTCGGCGTACGAGTCGGCGAGCTCGTTCTCCGCGAGGCGGGTGACCTCGTCGAGGATGCTCTTCGCGGTGTCGACGTCCATCTCCGCGAACGGACCGGTGCCGTACAGCTTGTCGCGCCCGAGGACCTCGAAGAGGTTGAACTCGATGTCGCGGAGATTCGACTTGTAGTGCCCCATGGGAAGGCTCCGTAATCAATAGCAGTGGCGCGCAGCGCCCCGTGGAGGAGTGAGGATCGGGCGACGGACGGCCGGGCGTGGGTATATCACCTGACCCCCACGATGATGCTACCCGTCAGTAATAAGGCGCAACCCCTCGGGCGTCGATGTGTCCGATTACTCTTTGCGGCATGTATGGCTACGACCAGAACCCGGGCGCACAGCAGCAGATGGGCGGCTACGGCGAGCAGCCGTTGTACCCCGAGCCCTCGCCGCCGTCCCTGGCCGACGCGGTACGGGCCTTCACGACCGGTTCGCTGTCCGCGGAGGACTTCCAGCAGATCTTCGCCACGGCGAAGGTCTACTGCCCGCGCGGCGACAATCCCGGTTTCCTGGCCCTCCACAACACCCAGCAGCCGGTGATCCCCATGTTCACCACGCTCAAGGAGCTCCGGAGCTACGCGGGCAAGGAGTCCAAGTACTTCGTGATCACCGGCGCGGAGGTGATCGACCTGCTGCCGACCGGCTACGGCTTCGTCCTCGACATGGAGGGTGATCACCGCATGGTCTTCGACGCCAAGGCGGTGGAGCAGATGGTGGACTTCGCGATGCGTCGCATGTACGGCTAGCGGCCATCGCCCCGCGGGCGGCCGAGAGGCGCCCGCGGTCCTCCGAGGCGGCCCGAGGGCCCGCACCGTCCCGGTGCGGGCCCTCGGCGCTGTGCGGGGGAGGCGGGAATGGATGCCGCCTTGCAAGATGTTCACTGTTCAACTAAATTGGGATCAGAAGACTCCCGGAGGTGGCTCCCATGCCCGCAGTGACCGTCGAAAACCCGCTGACCCTGCCGAAGGTCGCGGCCCAGGCCGAGGCCGTGGCCCGTCCCGTGCTGACCGTCACGACCGCACCGAGCGGTTTCGAGGGTGAGGGGTTCCCGGTGCGGCGCGCCTTCGCCGGGATCAACTACCGGCACCTCGACCCGTTCATCATGATGGACCAGATGGGTGAGGTGGAGTACGCCGCGGGCGAGCCGAAGGGCACGCCCTGGCACCCGCACCGTGGCTTCGAGACCGTCACGTACATCATCGACGGAAGCTTCATCCACAAGGACAGCCACGGTGGCGGAGGCGCCATCGAGAACGGCGACACCCAGTGGATGACCGCCGGCAGCGGCCTCCTCCACATCGAGACGCCGCCCGAGGCCCTCGTCATGTCCGGCGGCCTCTTCCACGGCCTCCAGCTCTGGGTGAACCTGCCCAAGGCCGACAAGATGATGGCCCCGCGCTACCAGGACATCCGTGGTGGCCAGGTCCAGCTCCTCGCCTCGCCCGACGGGGGCGCGCTGCTCCGCGTCATCGCCGGTGAACTCGACGGTCACGAGGGCCCCGGCATCACGCACACCCCGATCACCATGGTCCACGCGACGGTCCGGCCGGGTGCCGAGGTGACGCTGCCCTGGCGCGAGGAGTTCAACGGCCTCGCGTACGTCCTCGCCGGACGCGGGAGCGTCGGCGCGGAGCGCCGCCCCGTCCACACCGGGCAGACCGCGGTCTTCGGCAAGGGGTCCTCGCTGACCGTCCGCGCCGACGAGGCGCAGGACGGCAACACGCCGGACCTGGAGGTCGTGCTGCTCGGCGGGCGCCCGATCCGGGAGCCCATGGCGCACTACGGGCCGTTCGTGATGAACACCCAGGACGAGCTCAAGCAGGCCTTCGAGGACTTCCAGGCCGGCCGGCTCGGCAAGGTCCCGGCCGTGCACGGCATGTGACCGGTCCCGGCGGGGGACGCCGGGCTGCGGCGCGGGCTGTCACCGGCGGGGCGAGCGGGGCCGGCCGTCCATGGCGGACGGCCGGCCCCGCCGGACGTACGGGTGACGGGCCGTCACCCGTACGCCCGTGCGGGAGGGACACCACTCCCGGCCCGTGATCGGCTGGGACGGTGCCTACCCGCAAGCCCCTCCTGCCCCACGTCGCGCGGCGGACGGCCGCCTGGTGCGGCGTCCTGCTCCTGGTCGCCGGCGTCGCCGCAGTGGCCGTCTGGCTGGTGGTGGCGCTCAAGACCGCGGTCACCCCGGTCCTGCTGGCGCTGCTCGGCACGGCGCTGCTCGGCCCCGTCCACCGCTGGCTCACCGCCCACAAGGTGAACCGGTCCGTGGCGGCCGGACTCACCTGCGCCGCGCTCGTCGCGGTGGGCGGTGGCGCCGGATACATCGTCGTCACCGCCCTCGTCGACACCGGCGACCAGATCGTGGCCTCGCTGAAGGACGCCGCGCAGTGGGTCATCGACCACTTCGACATCGAGGGTGTCGCCGACGTGGACGACCTGGCGGAGAACGCGCAGGACCTCGTCGGGAGGTTCGGCGCGAGTGCGGCGGGCGGACTGCTCACCGGGATCAGCGTCATCGGGTCGCTCGTGACGACCGCCGTCCTGGCCCTGCTGCTGACGTTCTTCTTCCTGCGCGACTCCGACCGTGCCGGCCACCTCGCCCACACGATCGCCCCGCGCGGGACGGGCGACCTCGTGGAGGCCATGGGGCGCAGGGCCTTCGAAGCCGTCGAGGGGTTCATGCGCGGCACCACCTTCATCGCCCTGATCGACGCCCTGTGCATCACGGTGGGCCTGCTGATCCTGCGGGTGCCCGGAGCGGTGGGGCTGGGGGCGCTGGTCTTCGTCGGCGCCTACATCCCGTATCTCGGGGCCTTCATCTCCGGTGCCGTGGCGGTACTGGTCGCGCTGGCCGACCGGGGCCTCGTGATCGCGCTCTGGACGCTGGGCGTGGTGCTCGCCGTCCAGGTGCTGGAGGGGCACGTCCTCCAACCCGTCATCCAGAGCCGTACGGTCCAGATGCACCCCGCCATGGTCATGATCGCCCTGACCGCGGGGGCGAGTGTCGCGGGGCTGCTGGGCATGCTGCTGGCGGTGCCGCTGTGCGCCGCGGCCTTCGGAGTGATCGGTGAGCTGCGCAAGGACTACGAGGCGGGCGGCACGGCACGCGTGGTTCCCGGCGGTTCATGAGCGGGCGCCGGCCAGTTCCGCCGGCTCCGCCGACTCGTACAGCTCGAACCAGATCGACTTACCCTCGCCCCGGGGGTCCACCCCCCACGCGTCGGCGAGCATCTCCATCAGCACCAGCCCACGGCCGCTGGACGCCATCTCCCCCGGCCGTCGCTTGTGCGGCAGCTCGTCGCTGGTGTCCGCCACCTCGACGCGCAGCCGGCGCTCTCCCCGCTCACCCGTCACCTCGGCCAGGAGCAGGGCGTCCCCGTCCGTGTGGACGAGCACGTTCGTGGACATCTCCGAGACCATCAGCTCGGCGGAGTCGACCTGTTCCGCGTCCGCCCAGTCGTGCAGCAGCTCCCGCAGCTGCTGCCGGGCGGCTGCGACCCGCTCGGGCTCCGCCTGGGCGATGGTCATGGCCGAGCGGCGGCCCGGGGTCCTGCGCGTCCGCGCTCCCTCACGGCGCAGCACCAGGACCGCGATGTCGTCCTCCCGCCGGTCCACCAGCGGCCCGGTGGTGTAGTGCGACCCCGGACCGTGCACGGCCTGCACCAGGGCGTCAGCCAGCTCCTCCAGGTCCTCGACGGGCTTCTCCAGGACCGGTCTGAGCCTGTTCCAGCCGGTGGCCATGTCGTGTCCGCCGGTCTCGATGAGCCCGTCCGTGCAGAGCATGATCGTCTCGCCGGGCTCCAGGACGACGCGGGTCGTCGGGTAGTCGGCGTCCTTCTCCACCCCCAGGGGCATCCCCCCGGCGGTCTGCCGGATGACCGCTGTGCCGTCGACGCTGATCACCACCGGGTCCGGGTGGCCCGCCCGGGCGATGTCGAGGGTGCCCGCCTCGGGATCGGCCTCCGCGTACAGGCAGGTCGCGAAACGTGTCGCGTCGGACTGGTCCTCGCCGTCGACGAGGTCGTACGTCTCCGTCAGCCCGGCCAGGAAGCGCGAGGCGCGGGAGAGCACGGCGTCGGGGCGGTGCCCCTCGGAGGCGTACGCGCGCAGGGCGATCCGCAGCTGGCCCATCAGGCCCGCCGCGCGCACGTCGTGGCCCTGGACGTCACCGATGACGAGGGCGATACGGCCGTTGGGGAGCGGGATCACGTCGTACCAGTCGCCGCCGACCTGGAGCCCTCCACCCGTCGGGATGTAGCGCGCCGCCACCGTGAGGCCGGGCACGCCGGGGCCGAGAGACGGTCTCATCGCCCTCTGGAGGCCCAGCGACAGTGCGCGCTCGGTCTCGGCGGCCCCCGCGCGGGTGAGTGCCTGTGCCAGCATCCTGGCCACCGTCGACAGCACGGAGCGTTCGTCCGGCGTGAAGGCCACGTTGTGCCGGAAGCCGGCCATCCAGGCGCCCATGGTGTGCCCGGACGAGATCAGCGGCAGAAACGCCCAGGACTGGCGCCCGAATTCCTGCGCGAGGGGCCAGGTGGCCGGGAAGCGGCGCCGGTACTCCTCACGCGACGGGAGGTAGATCGCCTGGCCGGTCCGCACGACCTCGGCGGCCGGGTAGTCCGTCTGCAGCGGCATGTCGGTGAAGGGCTTCTCGTCGCCGACGTTGTGGCCGTGGTGCCCGATGACCGTCAGCCGTTCGCCCGAGACCCCGAAGACGGCGAGTCCGTCCGGTGAGAAGCCCGGCATGGAGAGCGACGCGGCGACGCGCAGCACCTCCTCGGTGGACCCCGCCTCGGCCAGGGCCCGCCCCGCGTCCAGCAGGAACGCCTCGCGCGACCGTCGCCAGTCACCCGTGAGGGGGGTCTGCGCCGCGCTCGCATCCGGCGGCTGGGCGACCTCCTGGAGGGTGCCCATCAGTACGTACGTGTGGCGGCCGGGGGTGTCCAGCGGCACGGGCTTGGACCGGGTGCGCACCGTGCGGACGACCGAACCGTCCTCGTCCACGATGCGCAGCCTGGCCTCGGCCACCGTGCCCTCGGCGATCGCGAAGTTGACGATGCCGTCGATCTCGTTCCAGTCGGCCGGGTGGAAGCGGGGGCGCACCTCGTCGCCGGGGCGGGTCGTGGCCTCGGCGGGCAGTCCCACCAGCCGCGCCGCCTCGGCGTCGAACGTGACCGTGCCCGAGGAGCTGTCCCAGCTCCACAGACCGGTCCCGATCGCAGCCAGGATCTCCTCGGTGCGCATTGCCCCACTTTAGGAAGATTTTCTTCGCGGTCGCCACCGAGGGACGGCCGCCCGGCAGCCGAAGGCCGGCGGCCTTGGGGCGCGTCCCGGACAGCCGTGCGGCGACAATGCCAATGAAGCGGTGCGTCCACGGGCGGTAGCCTGGGGTGTCAATCCACCCCGAACCGCGAAGACTGGATGAACGACGATGCATCGGTACAGGTCCCACACCTGCGGCGAGCTCCGCGCCTCTGACGTCGGCACCGACGTCCGGCTGAGCGGCTGGCTGCACAATCGCCGAGACCTGGGTGGCATCCTCTTCATCGATCTGCGCGATCACTACGGTCTGGTGCAGCTCGTCGCCCGCCCCGGTACCCCCGGCAACGAGGCGCTGTCGAAGCTGACCAAGGAGACCGTCGTCCGGATCGACGGCAAGGTCTCCGCGCGTGGCGCCGACAACGTCAACCCGGAGCTCCCGACCGGTGAGATCGAGATCGAGGTCACCGAGGTCGAGGTGCTGGGCGAGGCCGCCCCGCTGCCCTTCACGATCAACGCCGAGGACGGGGTCAACGAGGAGCGGCGCCTGGAGTACCGCTTCCTCGACCTGCGACGCGAGCGCATGCACCGCAACATCATGCTGCGCTCGTCCGTCATCGCCTCCATCCGTTCCAAGATGGTGGCCCTCGGCTTCAACGAGATGGCGACCCCGATCCTCGCCGCGACCTCCCCCGAGGGTGCCCGCGACTTCGTGGTCCCGTCCCGCCTGAACCCGGGCAGGTTCTACGCCCTTCCGCAGGCGCCGCAGCAGTTCAAGCAGCTGCTGATGATCTCCGGCTTCGACCGCTACTTCCAGATCGCGCCGTGCTTCCGCGACGAGGACGCACGCGCCGACCGTTCGCCGGGCGAGTTCTACCAGCTCGACGTCGAGATGTCGTTCGTCGAGCAGGAGGACGTCTTCCAGCCGATCGAGAAGCTCATGACCGAGCTCTTCGAGGAGTTCGGCAACGGCCGCCACGTGACCTCGCCGTTCCCGCGCATCCCGTTCCGTGAGTCGATGCTGAAGTACGGCAACGACAAGCCGGACCTGCGGGCCCAGCTGGAGCTCGTCGACATCTCCGACATCTTCGCGGACTCCGAGTTCAAGGCCTTCGCCGGCAAGCACGTCCGCGCCCTTCCGGTGCCGGACACCGCCGGCCAGTCCCGCAAGTTCTTCGACGGCCTCGGTGCGTACGCGGTCGAGCACGGCGCCAAGGGCCTCGCCTGGGTCCGTGTGGGTGAGGACGGCACGCTGGCGGGGCCGATCGCCAAGTTCCTCACCGAGGCGGACGTCAAGTCCCTCACCGAGCGTCTGTCCCTCGTTCCCGGCCACGCCGTCTTCTTCGGCGCGGGCGAGTTCGACGAGGTCTCCAAGATCATGTCCGTCGTCCGCGTCGAGGCCGCCAAGCGTGCCGGCCACTTCGAGGAGGGCGTCTTCCGCTTCTGCTGGATCGTCGACTTCCCGATGTACGAGAAGGACGAGGACACCGGCAAGATCGACTTCTCGCACAACCCGTTCTCCATGCCCCAGGGCGGCATGAAGGACCTGGAGGAGAAGGACCCGCTCGACATCCTGGCGTGGCAGTACGACATCGTCTGCAACGGCATCGAGCTGTCGTCCGGCGCCATCCGCAACCACGAGCCCGAGGTCATGCTGAAGGCGTTCGCGATCGCCGGTTACGAGGCGGAGACCGTCGAGAGGGAGTTCGCGGGCATGCTGCGCGCCTTCCGCCTCGGCGCCCCGCCGCACGGTGGCATCGCCCCGGGCGTCGACCGCATCGTGATGCTGCTGGCCGACGAGCCCAACATCCGGGAGACGATCGCCTTCCCGCTCAACGGCAACGCCCAGGACCTGATGATGGGCGCCCCGAGCGAGCTGGACGAGACCCGCCTGCGCGAGCTGAACCTCCAGCTCCGCAAGCCCGTCGCGTCGGCCAAGGACAAGGCGGAGGCCAAGGACTCGGTGGCGAGGGACACGGGCGCGAAGTAGGCGTCAGAGGTTCCGCTTCGGTTCCACGTGAAACAGTCCCCGGCCATCCGGCCGGGGACTGTTTCCGTGCGCGCACGGAGTACGCACAGGAACGCACGGCCTGCGCTCAGGTCCCTGCCAGCCGGGCTGCCTGGCCTCACCCCTCATGACAGAGAATCAGGGACACGCGCACAACCATCTACGGCCGGAGCGGTGTGACGGGCGGGCTGCTGAAGCTCTCGTAACGCAAGGGAAGGACGGCGCGCGGGGTGGTCGGCTCGCTCACGATGGGCGTCGACCCCTACGCGACCCACGACGGTACCGGCCTCCGGGCCGGCACCGGCATCCAGGAACCCCCGGCACAGGGCCCGGAACCGGCTCTTTGCCTGCGTACGGGTGGACCGTGCAGAACTTCCGGACCTCGGGTACACGAACCGGGTACATCCGGATGGCCCCGGTTCCGGTTCGGCGCCGACGGCCCCGGCAAGGACTGGCACGGGAAGTGCTCGTCCGCCCCCACCGAGGAGTTCCGCACCGTGTCCGTCCCGCGTCGCCCGTACGTCATGCTCGTCGTCCTGTTCCTGCTGGTCATCGGCTGTTCCGCCGGGGCCGTGCAGACCTCCGACCCCGCTGCGCCCCGTGGTGCGGCCGGCTCCGAGGGTTCGGCCGCGCCACCCCGCTCCGTGGAGCCCCTCCGCAGCCCCGCTGTGATTCCGGGTCTGGGTCCGCGGACCCGGGCGCAGATCCCGGCCACGGCCCGGCAGGCCGTCGTGGTGACGGGTAAGGGGCCCGACGCCAACCTCTCGTCGGTCGTGCTCCACAGCCTCGACGACCCCGCTCTCGGCTGGAGACCCGGCGCGGGCCCCTGGCCCGCCCACAACGGCATGGAGGGCTGGACGGATCACCACGTCGCGGGCGACCTCCGGTCTCCCGTCGGGGTCTTCGGCCTCACCGACGCGGGCGGCCGGCTGCCCGACCCGGGCGCGCTGCTCCCGTACGACGAACAGTCCCGCTTCGCGGTGAGCGGCGAGGGCTTCCTGGGGGAGCCCCTGGAAGGCTCCTTCGACTATGTCGTCGCCATCAACTACAACCGGACCCCGGGCACCAGCCCGCTCGACCGCGAACGGCCGCTCGGAGAGGAGAGGGGCGGCGGCATCTGGATCCACGTGGACCACGACGGTCCCACGCAGGGCTGCGTGTCGCTGACCGAGGACCGGATGCGGGAGTTGTTGCTCACCCTGGACCCCGCGAAGAACCCCGTGATCGTGATGGGGGACGCCGCGTCGCTGGCCCGGTGAAGCACGGAACGGGCGTGGGGTCTGTCCGTACGCTGCGGACGTCGCCCGGTCACCGTGCCGTACGGCACGTCCGTGACGCTCCCCGGTCGTGACGCTCCCCGATCCGGTGGGGACCGAGCTGGACACCGAGGCGGGAACGGGGCGCGCTGGAGGACCACGCGAAGGAGCCCGGCCCCGATGGATGTCTTCGGGGCCGGGCTCCTTCGCTGCGTACGCCGCTTACGCGGGCTTCTCCTCCAGGCGGGGGAACAGCACCGCGCCCTTCGTCACCGTCGAACCGACGGGCAGCCCGCCCCACCGGCCCGCGTCCTGGACCCGCTGGTCGGCCAGGGCGCCCAGGGAGGCCTCGGCACCCAGGGACTCCCACAGCTTCTGCGAGGTGTCCGGCATCACGGCGTTCAGCAGGACCGCGACACCGCGCAGCGATTCGGCCGCCGTGTACAGGATGGTCGCGAGCCGGGCCTGGCCCTCCGGCGACGTGTCCTTGGCGACCTTCCAGGGCTCCTGCTCGGTGATGTAGCCGTTGACCTGCTTCACGAAGTCGAAGATCGCGAGGATGCCGCCCTGGAAGTCCAGCTCCTCACCGATCTTCTGATCGGCGGAGGCGACGGCCCTGGCCAGGCCCTCCTGGACCGCGCGCTCGGCGTCACCGGCAGCCGTGGCCTCCGGGAGCGCTCCGCCGAAGTACTTGCCCACCATGGCCGCGACGCGCGAGGCGAGGTTGCCGTAGTCGTTGGCGAGCTCGGAGGTGTAGCGGGCGCTGAAGTCCTCCCACGAGAACGAGCCGTCGCTGCCGTACGCGATGGCCCGCAGGAAGTACCAGCGGTACGCGTCCACGCCGAAGTGCGAGGTCAGGTCCTGCGGCTTGATGCCGGTCAGGTTCGACTTGGACATCTTCTCGCCGCCGACCATCAGCCAGCCGTTGGCGACGACCTTGCCGGGCAGCGGCAGACCCTGCGCCATCAGCATGGCCGGCCAGATGACCGAGTGGAAGCGCAGGATGTCCTTGCCGATCAGGTGGACGTTCGCCGGGAAGGTGCCGTCGAACTTCTCCTGGTTGGCGCCGTAGCCGACCGCCGTCGCGTAGTTGAGCAGGGCGTCGATCCACACGTAGATGACGTGCTTCGGGTCCCACGGGACCGGAACGCCCCAGTCGAAGGTGGAACGCGAGATCGACAGGTCCTGGAGGCCCTGCTTGACGAAGTTCACGATCTCGTTGCGGGCGGACTCGGGCTGGATGAAGTCCGGGTTGGCCGCGTAGAACTCCATGAGCTTCGGGCCGTACTCGCTCAGCTTGAAGAAGTAGTTCTCCTCCTTGAGGAGCTCCACCGGCTTCTTGTGGATCGGGCACAGCTTCGTGCCGTCCTCGGCCTCGATCAGGTCGCCGGGGAGCTTGTACTCCTCGCAGCCCACGCAGTACGGGCCTTCGTACCCGCCCTTGTAGATCTGGTCCTTGTCGTACAGGTCCTGCACGAACTCCTGCACACGGTCCGTGTGCCGCTTCTCCGTCGTACGGATGAAGTCGTCGTTTCTGATGTTCAGGTGCTCCCAGAGGGGCTTCCAGGCCTCCTCGACGAGCTTGTCGCACCAGGCCTGGGGCGTGACGTCGTTCGCCTCGGCCGTGCGCATGATCTTCTGACCGTGCTCGTCCGTGCCGGTGAGGTACCACACCTTCTCGCCGCGCTGACGGTGCCAGCGGGTGAGCACGTCGCCTGCGACGGTCGTATAGGCGTGGCCCAGGTGAGGAGCGTCGTTGACGTAGTAGATGGGGGTCGAGACGTAGAACGCCTTCGCCCCCTGCTTCTCGGATCCAGTGGCCGCCATGGTCGAAATCCTAACGGTCCGTGGGAGATCCACTCACATCGATAACGGCGGCCCGGAGCACGGAGAGCTTTGCGAAACATCCTTTCCCGTACCAAAGACGCATCCTGGGAGGAGTGGGCACGCGTGCACGAGGCAGGGGACAACACGATGCGGGTACTGGTCGCCGAGGACGAGGAGATCCTGGCGGAGCTGGTGCCGACCGGTCTGCGGCGGGCCGGATTCGCCGTCGACACCGTGTACTCATCGAGGGGCTGCTGGTGCCGGCGCGCAGCGAACGGGGGCTGGCGAAGAGCGAGCGCGCGGAGGCCGACCTGACGCAGGTGGTGACGGAGGAGGCCGCCCGGCCCCCGGCGTCGGCGGAGCGGGCGGTGGCGGCCCGCCCGGAGACCACGGTCGCGGCAGAGCCCTGCGTCGTGAGGGGCAACCGTCAGCTGCTCGCGGAGCTGGTGGCGAATCTGCTGTCCAACGCGGTGCGCTGCAACGTTCCCGGCGGCCGGGTCGGGGTGTCGCCGTCCGTCGACGGGGCCCTGGCGGTCCGCAACACGGGACCGGTGGTCGCCGAGGGGGACATCGCGGGGTTCTTCCAGCCGTTCCGGCGCGGCGAGGGGCGGGACCGGATGGGGCAGGGCTCGGTGCGCGGACTGTCGATCGTACGTTCCATCGCGTGGGCCCACGGTGGTGCGGTCACGGCGGTACCCGGCCCGGAGGGCGGGCTCGCCGTGACCGTACGGCTGCCGGTGGATCAGTCCTCCGCGACGACTCCGCGGGCCTTGGCCCAGGCGGGCAGCCCGGCGAGGACCTCCCGGTAGAACGTCGCGTCGGGCACCTCGCGCGGGGCGGGGCCCGCGTGGAAGAACCCGGCGTTCTCGACGTCCAGCCTGCGCAGGAAGTCGAAGCCCTTCGCGTCCTCGTCGCCGAACGCGACGAACTGGAAGAACAGCGGCAGCCGCGCCGCGTCCGCGAGGGCCTGCTTGGCCGCCACCTTGGCGTCCGGAGCGCCGTCCGTCTGGAAGATCACCAGCGCCGGGCCGGTGGCCCCGGACTTCTCGTAGTGGGCGACGATCTCCTCGACGGCACGGTGGTAGTTCGTACGGCCCAGGCGGCCGAGGCCCGCGTGCAACTCGTCGATCCGGCCCTCGTGTGCGCCGAGGTCGACCGCCCCGGTGCCGTCGATGTCGGTCGAGAAGAAGACGACGGGCACGGTGGCGTTCGCGTCCAGGTGCGCGGCGAGCGCAAGGGTGCGGTCGCCGAGGTGCTGGGCGCTGCCGTCCTTGTAGAACGGCCGCATGGACCCGGACCGGTCGAGCACCAGGTAGACGGTGGCCCGCAGTCCGGTCAGCCCGTGTGCCTTCAGCCCGGCCTGGGCGGCCTTGTACGGGGCGACGAGCCCGGGCGCCGCAGCCTTGACCCGGGCGAGGGTGACGGCGGGCTTTCCGGCGGGGGCGGCGGGGGCGGCGGCGACGGGCTCGGCCACGGCTTCAGCCTTCGCCTTCGGCTCGGCGGCGGGCTTGGCCTCTGCCTTCGGTTCGGCGGCGGCGGCTTCGGTGACCGGCTCGGTCTTCGCCTTCGGCTCGGTGACCGGCTCCGCCTTCGGTTCGGTCTTCGCCCCCGCCTCGGCGGCGGGCTTCTCGGGGGTGGCGGCCGGCTCGGCGGCGGTTTCGGTGACCGGCTCGGTCTTCGCCTTCGGCTCGGTGGCGGGCTTGGCTGCGGGCTCGGTCTTCGCCTCAGCGGCGGGCTCGGCGACGGCTTCGGGCTTCGGCTCGGTGACTACGGCCGGCTCGGTGGCGACCGTTGCCTCAGCCGGCTCGGCCTTCGGCTCGGCGGCGGGCTTCTCGGTAGTCGCCGCGTCGACGGGTGCCGGCTCGGGGGTCGTTTCCGCCTCCGTCTCCGCCTCGTCCGCGGTTGCCTCGGCAGCCGACGCTTCAGCAGTTGCGAGCTCCTCGGCCGCAGGTGACGCCGCGACAGGCGCGGCTGCTTCCGCCGCCGGCTCGGCCTTCGCCTCAGCGGGTTCCGCCACCGCCGGCTCGGGCGTCACGGCCGGCAGCGTGACGGCCTCCGGCTCGGGGTCGATGTCGATGGTGATCGGCGCCGGGGCAGGCGGCTCGGCGACGGCCTCGGCGGCCTTCACGGCGTCCGCGGCCGGCTTTGCCTCCGGGTCCGATCCCTGGGCCGGAACCCTCGGCGCGGTCGTGGCCGAAGTGGCGGCCGCCTTGTCGAAGGCCGCCGCCACCAGGTCCGACGCCTGTCCGCTGTCGTGCTCGGCGCCGGCGGGCCGGTCCGAGGAGGAGGCCGGGGCCGGTACCGAGGCCTTCGCGGGCTCGGCCGCCGAAGTGGTGGTCTCCGGCTCCGGCTCCGTGGGCTGGGTGCGCTCGGCCTGGGGCGGGACGGTGGCCGTGGTCGGCTCGTCCTGCTCCGTGCGGCCGAACACCTTGCGCAGCAAGCTCCGAATGCCCATGGGCGAGGCCTTTCGCATGAGTTGGGTGCGATAAATGTCCGTACTGCGGGAATTGATCCCTGGCCAGGGCGGATACGTAAGGTTAGCGGCCGGATCCGGCCGTTCGGTGGCGCGGCCCGCCCCTGCGTCAACCGAGCTCCAACCGAGTCGTCACCGAGTCCTGGACGGAGGGCCGGACGGCCGGGGAGGGCAGCGGTGTCCCGGACTTCACCCCCTGTTCACCGGCAGTCCCACGTATGGCGTGGATGCGCACCTACCGTCACGCGTGACACACAGACGGAGGGACCACACCATGCGCAACCTGCTGCCGCTCATCGGCTCGCACCCGGGCGGGCGCTCTGCGCTGACCTGCCGCTATCGCTGCGGTGACGCCTGCTTCCAGGAGATCCCGAACACGAGCGACAACGAGTACGCCGGCGACATCATCGCCGGTGCCCTGTCACGCCGGTCGATGCTGCGCGCCGCCGCCGTGGTGACCGTGGCCACCGCCGCCGGAACCGCCGCACTCGCCGGTCCGGCGGCACCGAGCGCCGAGGCCGCACCGCTCGCGGGCCGTCCCGGCAGCAAGCCGAAGCCCACCCCTTCGGGTGCCCGTGGCCTGCGCTTCACGGCCGTCGCACCCAACAAGGACGACAAGGTCACGGTTCCCGACGGCTACGCCCAGAACGTGGTCATCCGATGGGGTGAACCGATCCTTCGCGGTGCTCCCGCCTTCGACCCGGACAAGCAGTCCGCCAAGGCGCAGGCGGGCCAGTTCGGTTACAACAACGACTTCCTCTCCCTGCTCCCGCTGCGCGGTGAGCGCGGCCGTCAGGTGCTGGTCGCCAACCACGAGTACACGGACGAGATCCTGATGTTCCGTGGTTACGATCCGGCCAGCCCGACCCGTGAGCAGGTCGAGATCGCCTGGGCGGCGCACGGACTCTCCGTGGTCGTCGTCCAGGAGGAGAACCGCACCGGCAAGCTCGCTCCGGTCAACCGCCACCCGCTGAACCGCCGCCTCACCGCGACCAGCGAGTTCCGGATGACCGGCCCGGCCGCCGGCAGCCCTCTGCTGCGCACCTCGGCCGACCGGACCGGCAGCAAGGTCCTGGGCACGCTCAACAACTGCGCCGGCGGCACCACCCCGTGGGGTACCACGCTGCACGGCGAGGAGAACTTCAACCAGTACTTCGCCAACGGCTCCAGCGACACCGACAAGCGGTACGGCATCGGAACGGCCGCCACCGAGCGCAAGTGGGAGAGGTTCGACAAGCGGTTCGACCTGGCGCAGGAGCCCAACGAGGCGAACCGATTCGGCTGGGTCGTCGAGCTCGACCCGTACGACCCCGACTCCACGCCCCGCAAGCGGACCGCGCTCGGCCGGTTCAAGCACGAGGCGGCGCAGCCCCGGCTGACCGCCGACGGCCGCCCGGTCGTCTACATGGGCGACGACGAGCGGTTCGACTACCTCTACAAGTTCGTCTCCAGCAAGCGGATGAAGAAGGGCAACTCGCGGGCCGCCCGTGAGCACAACCTGACCCTGCTCGACGAGGGCACGCTCTACGTCGCCAAGCTGACCGGCGACTCGCCGGCCGGCGAGTTCGACGGCACGGGCAAGCTCCCCTCGGACGGCGAGTTCGACGGCAGCGGTGTCTGGATCCCGCTCGCCACCGGCGAGACCTCGCACGTGCCGGGCATGAGCGCCGACGAGGTGTACGTCTTCACGCGCGTGGCCGGTGACAAGGTCGGCGCCACGAAGATGGACCGCCCCGAGGACGTCGAGCCCTCGCCGCGCACCGGCCGGGTCTACGTCGCCCTCACCAACAACACCGACCGCGGCAAGGCGGGCAAGCCCGGAGCGGACGAGGCCAACCCGCGCAACGCGAACAAGCACGGCCAGATCCTGGAGTTGGCGGAGAACTGGGACGACCCGGCGGCCGACGGCTTCGCCTGGCGGCTCTTCCTCGTCGCGGGTGACCCGGAGGACCCGGCGACCTACTTCGCCGGATTCCCGAAGGACAAGGTCAGCCCCATCTCCTGCCCGGACAACGTGGCCTTCGACGACCACGGCAACCTGTGGATCTCCACGGACGGTGCCCAGCTCGGCTCGCACGACGGCCTGTTCGGCGTCGCGACGCAGGGGGAACGGCGGGGCGAGCTCAAGCAGTTCCTGACCGTGCCCACCGGTGCGGAGACCTGTGGCCCGGTGATCCAGGACCGTCGCGTCCTGGTCGCCGTGCAGCACCCGGGGGAGGTCGACGGCGCCTCCGTCGAGAAGCCGGCGAGTGCGTGGCCGGACGGGCCCGGCAGGATCGTCCGCCCGTCGGTCGTCGCCGTCTGGCGCAAGGACGGCGCCGACATCGGCGTCTGACCGGCAGGAAACCCGCCCGTCCGGTCGCCGGAACCGCAAGCCGCTGCACGGCCGGCGGCCAGGCGGGCAGATCCCATGGGCTTCGTCCAGATACGAGCACGGATACGCGCACGGATACGCGCACGGGCAACGGAGTCGCGTGACCGGCCGGTGTGCCTGAGGAAGAATCAGGCGCGCCGGCCGATCGGTAGGCGCACGCACGAGAGCCGGTCCGCGCACGCACGAGAGACCCCGCACGGGGCGCGGACCATGCCTCGGCGTCCGGAACAGGGCTTCGTGTCGCCTCGGTCCTTCCGCCGTGCGGCTGCACGTACCTGGCCCCGCTCCTTCTTCACCGCCGGCTCATCCGACGGTCTACAGTCGGACGCATGGTTTCCGGTGAGGCGCCGCAGGCGGGGGGAAGCGTCCGGGTCGATGCCTGGATCTGGGCGGTCCGGCTGACGAAGACCCGGTCGCAGGCTGCCGCCGCCTGCCGTGCCGGACACGTGCGGGTCAACGGCGAGCGCGCCAAGCCCGCCCAGGCCCTGCGTACGGGGGACGAGGTGCGGCTGCGGCACGCGGGCCGGGACCGGATCGTGGTCGTCTCCAAGATCGTGAAGAAGCGGGTCGGCCCGCCGGTGGCGGCGGAGTGCTTCGTCGACAACAGCCCGCCCCCGCCGCCGCGCGAGGCGGCGATCCAGGTCCCGGTCCGCGACCGGGGCGCAGGCCGCCCCACCAAGCGGGACCGCCGCGAGATGGAACGCCTCCAGGGCAGGGGCCCGGATCCGGTCTGATCCGGCCTGGTCCGGCCCGGATCCGGCCTGGTCCGGCCCGGATCCGGCCTGGTCCGGCCCGGATCCGGCCTGGTCCGGCCCGGATCCGGACGAGGAGCGCCTCAGCTCCGGTAGCCCTCCACCTCCTCGGCGGGGCGCACCCGTGCCGCCGACGGGTCCTCGCCGTACTCGCTGAGCGCGCGCCGTTGCCTCAGCAGGTCCCAGCACTGGTCCAGCCGGACCTCCACCTCACGCAGCCGTGACCGCTCCTCGGCGGAGAGACCCAGCTCCGCGGTGGAGCGGGCGCGCAGGGCGCGCTCCTCGGTGATCAGCTCGTCGATGTGCTCGAAGATGTCCTGGTCGGCCATGAGCTCTCCCGGTCCGGTCTCAGATGACGAAGACGGTCTTGCCGCGCGCACCGCCCGCGCGGTTCTGGACGAGCGCCTGAGGTGCCTTCTCCAGGGGGAGCTCCATGTCGAGGGGCACGACCAGCTCCCCGCGTGCCACCGCCGAGGCAAGCTCCTCCAGGGGGGCGGCGGCCGGGGCGAGCCGGAAGTCCGCCCAGGCGCGGCCCGGCGGGGCCGCGACGCCGCGGGTGGTGACCGCGACCCCGCCGTCGCACACCAGGGCGGCGTAGGCGGCGAACGAGGCGGAGTCCGTGGAGACGAGGTCGACGAGCGCGTCGACGCCGTCCGGGTACAGCGCACGCACCCCGGCCTCCAGCGCCTCGAAGCCGGTGGTCGTGTCGACGGTGGCGGTGGCGCCGAGCGCCCCCATCCGGCGTCTCTCGTCGCCCCGCACGGCGGCGACGACCCCGATCCCGCGGGCTGCCGCGAGCTGGGTCAGGAAGCTGCCGACCCCGCCCGTCGCCCCGATGACGAGCAGGCTCCGTCCGCCGCGTACCGCGGTGCTGGACAGGATCTGTGCGGCTGTCGTGCCGGCCGAGGGGAGCGCCGCCGCGAGCCGGAGCGGCATGTCGCGCGGGACCAGGGCGATCGGGGAGTCCTGGGGGACGCACACGTATTCGCTGTACGCCCCGCAGTGCCCGAGGGGCGGCGCCGTCACCCGGCCGAAGACGGGGTCGCCGACCCGGAAGACGTTGTCGCCGCTGCCGATCATGTCCACCCGGCCCGCGAAGTCGGTGCCCAGGACGAGCGGGAGGACATGGGGGACGTCCGGAGCGCCGTCCGCGGTCTGCCAGTCGAGCGGGTTGAGCGCCGCGTACTCCACCTTCACCCGTACCTCACCCGCTCCGGGACCGGGCTTCGGCACCTCGACGAGACGGGGCTCCGTGCGGAACGCGCTGATGGCGATGGCTCGCATACGGCAGACCTTTCACTCGCCCCCGTTGCCACGAGTCCCACTGTCGCCCGGCCCCCGTCCCCACGCACGTCGGGCCCCGGGGCGTGGGGTCATCCCCGCCGGGCCGCGACGACCCGTCCCACGATGCCGCCGACCACCAGGACCGCCCCTGCCATTAGTACGATCCACACCGTCGTCCGCAGGGAGGCGGTCAGCGCGTCGTACACCGCGGCGGCCCCGCCCCGGTCGGTTCCGGGCACCTGGTCGAGCACCCGGGCGCGGCCGACGGCGACGGCGATCCGCAGGAGGGCCGCGCCGAGTACGAGACCGCCGCCGGCCACGGCCGCGGTCGTCAGGCAGGTCCGGGGGCCGCCGCGCACGAACGTGAGGCCCAGCACCAGGACGAGCAGGACCACCGTCCCCACGGCCGGCCAGACGCTGCAGTACCGCAGCCACTGGAACGACGACCTCAGGCCGTCCGCGCGGTCGGCGGACAGCACGGTGATCGAGGTCTCCCGTACCGGGATCCGGTCGGCGAACGGCACGCCGCTGCCGACCAGTTCCCTCTTGACCTCCTCGATCACGGGCGCCAGGTCGATGGTCACCGCCTGCCTGTCGTCCCCGTGCAGCGAGGCGGTCACGGCCCGGTGCGCCGTCCGGTTGGCGCTGTCCCATGCCCGTTGGAAGGCCTCGGTCGTGGTGAACGAGAGGGCTGTTTCGTGCAGGAACTGCCCGACGGTCTCCTGGAGCGGCCCGACGTCGATGTTCTTCATCGCCTCGTCGGTGACCAGTGCGGCCACGGTGCCCTGTACGTCCGCGTCGGAGGCGAGGGGGGAGACGGCGGCGAGATACCGGTCGGTGTCGTCGAGTTCCAGATCGACCCACGCCGAGAGTGCGCTCAACGGAACCAGGACGGCAAGCAGGACGAGCAGTACCGCCGACAGGGCCGCTGAGAGGTAGGTCCGCACAGGCACCAGCCAATCCCGTGCGGCGACGGGGCGCTCCGGGCGGTACGCCGTTCGAGTTGCCGGGCGCCCAGGCCTGGTGTGCGCTGGAGGAACACAGGGACGGGGGGTGGACGGAAGGAGCTGTGGGCCATGGCCACACACGCGACGATGCCGGCACGCCGCCGCACGCAGGCCCGCGCTCCCGCGCGGCACGGGCACACCGCGCTCGCCTGGGCGATGCCGCTCGTGCTCGGCGTGATCCTCGGCTTCTGGGCCTTCTTCATCGAACGGGACGGCGGAGCGACCACGGGCGGGCAGATCTGGCTCGGTGTCGTCTCCGGGGCCGCCTTCGCCGTGCTCTGCCACGCACTCGTGCGGGTCCGGTGGGCGTTGCCGCGCGAGCTGAGAGCCGCGGCCTTCGGGGCGCTGACCGGGGGCGCGGTCGGCTTCCTCTACAGCCTGAACGGCAACAGCGTGCTGGCGTCGAGTGCGATCGGTCTGGGAGTCGCGGCAGGGATGTTCTGCGTGATGTTCTACCTCTACTACACGCGCGAGGACTGATCCGGCCGTCCTTCCGGACCGAGAGGCGCGGCAGCCGGACCCGTTCCGGCTGCCGCGCCCCCTCCTTTTGCGTCCGATCCGCCCCGCGGCCGGGGCGGGCCGTGCCATCGTGACCCGTATCCCCCTTCGAACAGGTACCGCCGACAGGTACCGCCGACCCTCCGCACCGTCGACAAGGAAGGGCACATGAGTACTGAACTGGCCATCGAGACCACGGGGCTGGTGAAGGTCTTCGGTGACAACCGTGCGGTGGACGGCGTCGATCTCGCCGTACCCCAGGGCACCGTCTACGGAGTCCTGGGCCCCAACGGGGCGGGCAAGACCACCGTCGTGAGAATGCTGGCGACACTGCTGCGGCCGGACGCCGGCCGGGCTCGGGTCTTCGGCCACGACGTCGTGAAGGACGCCGACACGGTCCGCGGCCGCGTCAGTCTCACCGGGCAGTACGCCTCGGTCGACGAGGACCTGACCGGTACGGAGAACCTCGTGCTGCTGGCCCGGCTCCTCGGCCACGCCAAACCCGCCGCCAGGGCCCGGGCCGCGCAGCTGCTCGAGGCCTTCGGTCTGAGCGAGGCGGCGGGCAAGCAGGTGAAGAACTACTCCGGCGGCATGCGACGCCGGATCGACATCGCCGCCTCCATCCTCAACACGCCGGATCTGCTCTTCCTCGACGAGCCGACCACCGGACTCGACCCGCGAAGCCGCAACCAGGTGTGGGACATCGTGCGGGCGGTCGTCGCCCAGGGCACGACGGTCATGCTGACCACCCAGTACCTCGACGAGGCCGACCACCTGGCCTCCCGCATCGCCGTGATCGACCACGGCAGGGTGATCGCGGAGGGTACGAAGGGCGAGCTCAAGGCGTCCGTCGGCGCCGGCTCCGTCCATCTGCGCCTGCGCGACCCCGAGCAGCGCCCCGAGGCCGAGCGGGTGCTGGCGCTCGTACTGGACGCCACGGTGCAGCTGGACCACGACCCGGTGGCCCTGACCGCCAGGGTCAGTGGGCACGGCACCGAGAAGGGGGCGGCCGAGCAGGCCTCGCGGGCGCTCGCGGAGCTGGCCCGGTGCGGCATCCACGTGGACAACTTCGCGCTGGGCCAGCCCAGCCTCGACGAGGTCTTCCTCGCGCTCACGGACAAGAAGGGGGTGGCGGCATGAGCACCGCGCCCACCAGGACCGAGCGCGACGACGCGGAGCTCGCCGCGCCGGACGCGGAGACGCTGGCCTCCCTGCTCGTGGGCCAGGAACGGCCGCGCAGGCCCAGCGCGCTGTCGGCGTCGCTCACCTTCGGGTGGCGCGCCATGCTGAAGATCAAGCACGTCCCGGAGCAGCTCTTCGACGTGACGGTCTTCCCGATCATGATGGTGCTGATGTTCACGTATCTCTTCGGCGGGGCGCTGGCCGGCTCCACCGAGGGGTACATCCAGTTCCTGCTGCCCGGGATCCTCGTCATGAGCGTCGTGATGATCACGATGTACACGGGAGTGGCGGTCAACACCGACATCGCGAAGGGCGTGTTCGACCGCTTCCGCACCCTGCCGATCTGGCGGCCGGCCCCGATGGTCGGCTACCTGCTCGGCGACGTCGTGCGCTACCTCCTGGCCTCGGCCGTGATGCTCGTGGTCGGCATCGTCATCGGCTACCGGCCGGACGGCGGTGTGCTGGGGGTGCTGGCGGGCGTCGCGCTTCTGCTGGTGTTCTCGTTCGCCTTCTCCTGGATCTGGACGATGTTCGGACTGATGCTGCGCACCGAGAAGTCGGTGATGGGTGTCAGCATGATGGTGATCTTCCCGCTGACGTTCCTGAGCAACGTCTTCGTCGACCCCAGGACGATGCCGGGGTGGCTGCAGGTGTTCGTGAACAACAGCCCGGTGACACATCTGGCTGCCGCTGTACGGGAGTTGATGGCCGGAAACTGGCCCGCGACGGACATCGCCTGGTCGCTGGGATGGTCCGCCTTCTTCGTGGTGGTCTTCGGTGCGACGACGATGCGCCTCTACAACCGGAAGTGACGGGGCGGGCGGGGAGACGGCGCGGCTCTCCCTCAGGCATCGCGCCCCGCCGGGGCCGGGCCCAGACTGGAAGGGGGACGGATACCGGCTCTGGAGGAGCCATGACGGCAACGACATGGGACGAGACGCCCGTCGCGATCCAGACCGACGAGGCGGAGCTGCGCAGGAAGGAGATCGGCGGTGACCTGAGCGTCGCCCTGATCCGGCTCGTCAAGGGTGCGGACATGGGCCCGGCGCTCAAGGGCCTCCCCGACGACATGTGCCCCTGCCCGCACTGGGGCTACCTCCTCAAGGGCCGGCTGAAGCTGAGGACGGGCACGGCCCCGGAGGCGTACGACGTCTACGAGGAGGGCCAGGCCTTCTACTGGCCGCCCGGGCACGTGCCCGAGGCCCTGGAGGACTGCGAGTTCGTGGACTTCTCGCCCACGGAGGAATTCGACCGGGTGATCGGTCACATCACGTCTCAGGACTGACACACCACGGGCGGGCTGTCCGTCTGCCGGGCCCGCCCGCCCGTGTGCGGCGGGAGCAGAGGGGTCCGGCCGGCTCAGCCTCGGACGACGGTGACCGGGCAGGAGGCGTGCTGGGCGACGTGGAGGCTGACCGAGCCGAGCAGCGTCGCCTTGAAGCCGCTGTAGCCACGGGCGCCGACGACCAGCAGGTTCGCACCCTTGGAGCGTTCCACCAGGGACTGGGCGGGATTGCCGATCACGACGATCTTCTCGACCGCCGCCGCCCCCTCGGCACCGAGTGCCTCCTCCAGCGCCTCGTTGAGAGCCACGGTCGCCACCGCCTGCGGGTCGAAGTCCTCCGGCGGGCCCGGCATCATGGACGCCCAGCTGGTCGCGGGGTACTCCCAGCTGTTGACCGCCTCGACGGCGTCGCCGGTCAGCTCGGCCTGGCGTACGGCCCAGCGCAGCGCCTTGATCGACGCGTCCGATCCGTCGACGCCCACGACGATCCTGCCCATGTCTGCCTCCCGTGTGTCCGAACATCTACGGCATACAGGTGCCAACTGTAGTCAAGCGGGGCATCGGGGGCCTGGTGGCCCCCGATGCCGGTTCAGCCGACCCGCAGGTCCGCGAGCTGCTGTGCGAACGGGACGACCGCGTCCTCCCCGTCGTCGAGCGTGAGGTTCCGGGAGGCGCCGGACACGGTCCGCCCCGTGACCGCGGAGGCGAGCTCGCCTCCCGCGCGCCGGATCCGGGCGGGCAGTCCCTCCGTGTACTCGTCTCCGTGCGAGCCCCAGTCCTCCGACGCCGCGTAGACGGAGGTCGGCAGGACGACGGCCCGCAGGTAGGCGAAGAGCGGGCGCAGCGCGTGCTCCAGGACCAGCGAGTGCCGAGGGGTCCCGCCCGTCGCCGCGATGACGACGGGCTTGCCGGTCAGCGCGGTGTTGTCGACCAGGTCGAAGAACGACTTGAACAGCCCGCTGTACGAGGCGGTGAAGACGGGCGTCACGGCGATCAGCCCGTCCGCCCCGGTCACCGCGTCGAGCGCCTTCTTCAGGCCGGCCGGCGGGAAGCCGGTGACCAGGTGGTTGGCGATGTCGACGGCCAGATCGCGCAGCTCGACGACCTGGACCTCGACACGACGGTCCTGCCCGTCCGCCAGCTGCTCACGGGCGGCCTCGGCGAGCCGGTCCGCCAGCAGCCGGGTGGACGAGGGGCTGCTGAGTCCGGCCGCGACGGCGACGATCTTCAGGGGGGCGGTGGCGGTCACGGTGCTCAGAGCTCCTTCGGGTCCGCGGTGGCGGCGGCGCGGGCGGCGGCGACCGCGGGGTGGACGGGGGCGTCCGGCACTCCGGCCGGGCGCAGGCGGGCGAACTCCTTGCGCAGTACGGGCACGACCTCCTCGCCCAGGATGTCGAGCTGCTCCAGGACCGTCTTCAGCGGCAGCCCCGCGTGGTCCATGAGGAACAGCTGGCGCTGGTAGTCACCGACGTCCTCACGGAAGGACAGGGTCCGCTCGATGACCTCCTGCGGGGAGCCGACGGTCAGCGGGGTCTGCTGGGTGAAGTCCTCCAGGGAGGGGCCGTGGCCGTAGACCGGAGCGTTGTCGAAGTACGGGCGGAACTCCCTCACCGCGTCCTGCGAGTTCTTCCGCATGAACACCTGGCCGCCGAGGCCCACGATGGCCTGCTCGGCGGTGCCGTGCCCGTAGTGGGCGTAGCGCTTGCGGTAGAGGGCGACCATCTTCCTGGTGTGCTCCATGGGCCAGAAGATGTTGTTGTGGAAGAACCCGTCGCCGTAGAACGCGGCCTGCTCGGCGATCTCCGGGGAGCGGATCGAGCCGTGCCACACGAACGGCGGGACGCCGTCCAGCGGGCGCGGGGTCGCGGTGAAGGACTGCAGCGGGGTGCGGAACTTCCCCTCCCAGTCGACGACGTCCTCGCGCCACAGCTTGTGCAGCAGCGCGTAGTTCTCGATCGCGAGCGGGATGCCCTGACGGATGTCCTTGCCGAACCACGGGTAGACCGGCCCGGTGTTGCCACGGCCCATCATCAGGTCGACGCGGCCGTCGGCCAGGTGCTGGAGCGTGGCGTAGTCCTCGGCGATCTTCACCGGGTCGTTGGTGGTGATCAGCGTGGTGGAGGTGGAGAGGATCAGCTTCTCGGTGCGGGCGGCGATGTAGCCGAGCGTGGTCGTCGGCGAGGACGGGACGAACGGCGGGTTGTGGTGCTCACCGGTCGCGAAGACGTCCAGGCCCACTTCCTCGGCCTTGAGCGCGATCGCGAGGGTCGCCTTGATCCGCTCGTTCTCGCTCGGTGTCGTACCGGTCGTGGGGTCGGTGGTGACATCCCCGACGGTGAAGATCCCGAACTGCATGGCGCCCGCCTCCAGAAGTGTTGAGCGAGTTGGTTGAACGTTGAACTATGTGGACACACCCTACAACGGTGCGGCCCGTTTCTCTATTCCGCCCTCTCCCGAGGGCCCGTACGCCGGGTCTGCGTACCCCTGGACGGGGCGCGCGAGGGGGCCCGCCGGGCGGGGAGTGACCGATGAGCGAGAGCGAACGCTGGAAGGAGCGCGGCGTCCTGCTGCGCGTCTTCGTCCACGTCTACGCGACGCACCTCTTCGCCGGCTTCGTGATGCTGCTGTTCTACGTGGGTGGCCACGCCGGCCGGTAGCGGACGCGCGTCCGCCGGGAGCCCGTGTGTGCACGGCCCGGGCGCCGGTGGGGCGCGGGACCCGGGTCCGGTCGACCGGTGGGCGCTACACTCGCGCCATGACCTCCGTACCGTGCCGGAACTGGTGGCGCTCCTCCTAGGAGCGGCCACCTTCCTTCTGCGCGGAACCAGGGCCGTTCGACATCGGACGGCCCTTCCTGCTGCCCCGGCGCCCTTTTCGGCGGGCCGTCCTCCACGCGTACACCACCAGCGAGGAGAGCCCCGTGACCCTGACCACCGACGACCCGCCCGTCAGCCCCGCCGTGCGCCGCAGCGCCGAACTGGAGCAGCAGCTCTCCCTGGACCCGGGCCGTTTCCGTGTCCTCACCGGGGACAGACCCACCGGTGCCCTGCACCTCGGGCACTACTTCGGCACCCTCCACAACCGTGTCCGCCTCCAGGATCTCGGTGTGGAGGTCTTCGTGCTCGTCGCGGACTACCAGGTCCTCACCGACCGGGACGTCGCCGAGCGGCTCACCGAGCACGTGGAGGGCCTCCTCCTGGACTACCTCGCCATCGGGATCGACCCCGCCCGTACGACGGTCTTCAACCACAGCGCGGTGCCCGCCCTCAACCAGCTGTTGCTGCCGTTCCTGTCCCTCGTCTCCGTCGCGGAGCTCGGCCGCAACCCCACCGTGAAGGACGAGATCGCGCACTCCAGGCAGTCCGCCGTCAGCGGCCTCATGTACACCTACCCGGTGCACCAGGCCGCCGACATCCTCTTCTGCAAGGGGAACGTCGTCCCCGTCGGCCAGGACCAGCTGCCGCACCTGGAGGTCACGCGCACCGTCGCCCGACGCTTCAACGAGCGGTACGCAGAGGTGTTCCCCGAACCCGACGCGCTGCTCTCCGCCGCGCCCCTGCTGCTCGGCACGGACGCCACCAAGATGAGCAAGAGCCGCAACAACTCGATCGCTCTGGGTGCCGGCGCCGACGAGACCGCCCGGCTGATCAAGGGCGCCACCACCGACGCCGACCGGCACATCACCTACGACCCGGCCCGGCGGCCGGGGGTGTCGAGCCTGGTGCTGCTGGCCGCGCTCTGCCTCGGCCGCGACCCGCACGAAGTCGCCGCGGAGATCGGGAACAGCGGTGCGGCCGGTCTCAAGCGGACCGTGACGGAGGCCGTCAACACACGCATGGCCCCGATCCGCGCCCGGCGCGCGGAGTACGCCCAGGACATGGGGTACGTGCGCGAGGTGCTGCGGACCGGGAACGAGCGCGCGAACGCCGTGGCCGAGGCGACCCTGCGGGAGGTGCGGGAGGCGATGGGGATGTTCCTCTGACCCCTCCGCGACGGCGCCCGGCCGCCCGGCCCCGGCCGGGCGGCCGGGCGTGGCTCAGGGGCGGGACAGCGAGCGCTGCCTGCGCAGCAGCTCGGCCAGGCCGCGCCGGGTGGCGGCGATCACCACCCGGTCCTCCCGCCGCAGCACATAGCCCGGGTGCAGGTCCCAGACCAGGCCGGAGGGCCGGTCGGGGCTCCCCGGGCCCGTGGGGTCGAGGGGGTCGTACGGCGGCACGGCGGCCAGGTCCGGGAGGCGGTCGGCCGGCGGCGTGGCGTCCAGGGCCAGGACCCGCCAGGCGCCCGCCCGGAACGCCTGGTCGACGGTCCTGCCCTCCAGCTGGGGGTGTCCCGCCACCTCCAGGGCGGCGAACAGCATCACCTTGCGCTCCACCGGGACCGCGCCCAGGATCTGCCGGCCCATCATGGCGACCGCGAAGGACGGCGCGGCCAGATGGGACACGGAACGGGAGCGGGTCAGGGCTCCCGGATGCGCCGTGCGCAGGGTGCGGTAGACGGCGGTGGCGAACTCGTCGTCGTACAGGCGCAGCGCCACCCGCAGGTCCGGCTTCACCGAGCGGGCGTACAGCGCGGCTTCGAGGTTCGTCGTGTCGACGCTGGTCAGGGCGAGCAGCGCGCGGGCGCGGCGTATCTTGGCCGCCTCCAGGACGCCCTCCTGCGTCACGTCGCCCAGGACCGTCGGGACGTGCAGGCTGCGGGCCAGCGGGATGCCGCGCGCCTCCGGGTCCTCCTCGACGACCACCACGGGGATGTCCAGCTCGCGGAGCCGCACCAGGACCCTCGTGCCGATCTTGCCGAGGCCGAGCAGGACCACGTGGCCGGACAGGCCGCGCGGGGGGCGGCGCAGCGAGGAGGCGGTGCGCAGGGAGCCGAACGCCTCCAGGACGGCGGCGACCAGCAGGGGCAGCAGCAGGAGCCCGGCCATGCCGGAGAGCAGCTGGATGACCTGGCGGGACGCCGAGTCGGTGCCCTCGACCGCCGGATCACCCATCGCCAGCAGGTCGAGCAGGGTCAGATACGTGGCGTGCAGCGGGCTCTCGCCCGTGGTGACCACCGAGGCGACGGCCAGGGCGACGACGGCCGTCGCGACCCCCAGCGCCGACCAGCGCAGCCGCCGGGAGAAGAGCTGGCCCAGGGGGGCGCCCCTGCCTCCCATGCGGGTGGGCGCCCGGTCGGGCCCCGCCTGGCTGATGGCTTCCAGGACGACCGTGCCCCGGCCGGTGGCGGCGTTCACCGTCGCCAGGTCGGGCAGGAGCTGGGGGCCCTCCGCGCCACTGCTGTCGGAGCCCTCGGTACCGGCCGGGTCCTGGCTGGTGGAGGAGAGCAGGGCCAGGGTGCACAGTCCGGGGTCGGCGAGTTCACCCGGCCGGGGCGGGGTGCGTTCGACCGCGCGCAGGAGCAGGCCCTCGGCCTGGATCACCTTGCTGCTGCCGGTCACGGCGGTGGCCGCCAGGGCCGGGGCGGCGGTGTCGGCGTCGGACAGGACGGTGGTGGAGGCGTCCAGCAGGGCCGGGTCGAGACCGGGCATCGAGACGGCCGCCGCCTGGTCGAGCAGCGTCTCCAGGTGCTGGCCGAGCTTGCGGTTGTAGAGCCGGATGACGAGGCGCAGACGCGGATTGAGCCGGCGGGCGGTCAGGGCGGCGCGGATGTTGAGCTCGTCGTCGTCGTAGACGAGCGCGAGCGCGGCGGCCCGGTCGACGCCCGCCTCCTCCAGCACGTCGTCGGTGGGCTCGTGGGCCTCCAGGATGCGGACGGCCTCGACCCCGGCGTTCGTGTCGCCGTCACCGCCCCCGCCCGTCCCGTTGCGGCTCATCGCCGCGGACATGCGTCCGAACAGGGCCACCGCACGGGCCCGTTGGGTCAGCGGCAGCTCCGGCCTGCCGGCCTCGCGGCCCGGCGGGACCAGGAGCGTGACCCGCTCCCCGTACACGTAGCGCAGCTCCACGGCGAGCCTGCGGGCGAGGGTGTCGTCGCCGCAGACCACCATGTGGCCGTTGACCGGGCGGTGTTGGGGCTGATGAGGAAGTGATGACACGGAACCCAGCATGCCTTGATCCCTCCGGTTCAGTCGGGCGTGTCGGTGATCATCGCGTGACGGGGCCGTGTGTCCGCGGCCGGCGGGCGGGGGCCCGCGGCCCGCTCGATGGCCGCCTCGACCGCGGCGATCCGGTCCGCGAGCAGCCCCAGCGCCCCCACCGCGCGGGAGGCGGGGTCGCCGTCCGGTCCGCCGAGGGCCTGCGCGCGTACGTAGGCGGAGTTGATCGCCGCCCGGCGCTCCGCCTGGGCAGGGGTGAGCGTGCCCCGCAGGGAGGCCAGCTTCAGCAGGTTCGACTCGGCGCCCGTGGTCAGGGTCTGGGCCTCACCCGCGTAGTGGTCGTCGATGACCGCGGAGAGCTCGGCGTCGTTCATGACGGGCACGATCCTTTCCGCGATCTTGTTCATGTCCCGGTACGAGCCCTGCAGACGGAACGGCGGTTCGGTGCGTGTCGAGTCCGTCCGTGCGGCCGACGCGATGTACGCCGCGTTCACCGCCAGGACGGTGTCCCGGGCGGTGAGCAGGTGGCGCAGGACGGAGACGATCCGGTCCAGTTCGGCGGGCGCGCAGGGGTGTTCCAGGCGGTCGGCGTGCGCCGCGGGCCCGGAACCGGAGGCCATGCGCACGAGCAGGTCGAGATCGCTCCGCGAGCGGGCGGCGAGCGGGGCGAGCACCGGGTTCGCGGTCAGGGCGTTCTCGACGAAGCTGAGCGCGAAGACCTCGTCCCGCCCGCTCAGGACCTCACCGAGATTCCAGACGTCGGCCCGGTTGGCGAGCATGTCCGGAATCCGGAACCGGGCGCCGGACTCGGTGTACGGGTTGCCCGCCATCACCACGGCGAACCGCTTCCCCCGCAGGTCGTAGGTGCGCGGCTGCCCGTCGTGCACACCCTCGACCCGGCGGGTGGCGTCGCAGAGCGGGATGAACTTCTGGAGCAGCTCGGGGGAGGTGTGCTGGATGTCGTCCAGGTGGAGGAGGGTGTTGCTGCCCGCCGCCAGCGCGAAGTTGATCTTCTCGATCTCCTGGCGGGCGGTCGCCCCGGGGGCCATGGCCGGGTCGAGCGTCGTCACCTCGCGGCCCAGATTCGGGCCGCTGACCTTGACCATGACCATCCCGAGCCGCTCCGCGACGTACTCCACGAGCGTCGTCTTGCCGTAGCCCGGCGGTGACACGAGCAGCAGCAGGCCCTGCGAGTCGGTGCGGCGGTCCCCGTCGGCGGTACCGAGCTGTTTGGCCAGGCTGTCGCCGATGAGCGGCAGGTAGACCTCGTCCAGCAGCCGGTTGCGCACGAAGGCCGGCATGGCGCGCGGCCTGTGGTCGTCCAGCCGCAGCCGGGAGCGCTCGGCCGCGACCAGGGTGTTGCGCAGCCGCTGGTACGCCCGGAAGCCCGGCACGGTGCGGGCCCGGAACCCGGCCGTACGGTGCAGCAGTTCGTCCAGCCGGACCGTCAACCGCCCCCGCACCACGCGCGGATGATCGCCCAGGAGCCCCTCCACCGTCCCGGTGAGCGGCGCGTCGCAGTCGTACCGCTCCAGTTCCGGGCACAGCTCCACGGCCACCGCCTCCGCGAGGTCCCCGTCGTCCGCGTCCGAGCCGGTCCCGGCGGAGTAGGACCTGAGCCACCCCTCCACCAGCCGGCGCCGGGCCGGGAGGTCACCGGAGAGGGCGGACAGATCCTCGTCGTACGCCGAAGTGCCCACGGCCCGCCGGAACTTGTCCAGGAAGGTGCGGGCCGCGGCACTCGTGACGAAACCGCCGGGACCGCCGGCGAGCTCCTCGAAGAGATACTCGGCGGCGGTGTCCTGCGACCCCATCACCGCCGCCCACTCCTCCTGGAGCGCCGATATGGCGGGAGCGAGGCCGAAGGTGTCGCGGGCGCGTGCCAGTGAGCGGGCCTGACGCGCCCAGGACGTACGCAGGGCCTCGTCGGCGTCGTGCGCCCAGAAGAGCTGCGCCGCCGCGCGCACCGAGGACGGGAAGCGCAGCAGGCCCGCCCCGGCGCGCAGCCGCAGCAGGACGGTCAGGATGGCGAGCGCGTCCTCGTCGTGGACGCCCCGCTGATGGCCCTCGTCGTACGCCGCCGCCGCCGCGTCCCGTACGAGTGCGGGGAGGTCCGTGCCTGCCAGGGCCTCGGCTCCGTGCTCGTCGAGGAGCCTGGCCGCCAGGTGCTCCGCACGGTAGACGTCCGGCGACTCCGAGGGCAGCAACTGGTTCCAGTACGCGCGGTTCGCCGCGAACTCCGGGTCGGTGACCGGCGCGCGGTAGTCCGTGCCGGTGAGCGCGAAGGCGACCCCGGCCCCCGACGGGACCAGGGCCAGGTCGAAGGGCCGCCGGCTCACCGCGAACCGGTGCCGGCCCAGCCGGATCACCGAGCCGCCGTCCGCGTACAGCTCGCCCCGGTCGCGCAGGGCGCGTCCCGCCTCCTGCCGGGCGGCCTTCAGCCGGCCGTCCAGCTCCTCGGCGCGCACCGGGTCGCCGAGCGCCCGCAGCTCCTCGGCGGTGCGACGGACCTTGGCCACCATGGGGTCGGAGGAGAAGTACGTGTGGACGGCGTCCTGGTCCTCCAGCCCGGCCACCCGCCGGGACACCGTCTCCAGGACCCGGGCCGCGGACTCGGCGAGCCGCTCCGCGCGCCGGGCAGCGGCGTCCTGAAGCGTCTGCTTCCGGCCCGAGAACGCCTCGTACACCTCCGTGCGCCGCTCGGCGATCCTGAGGAGGAAGTCGTCGGACTCCGCGAAGCGGGACTCCAGGTTCTCCATCTGGAGCAGCACCCGGGCCAGCTGTTCGTCACAGGAGCCGGGGGAGTCCGCCGAGGCGAGCGCCCCCGTGACGGTCTGCCCGAGCAGGGCGAACTCGGCGGCGAACTCGGCCTGCCCCTCCCGGGACACCAGCTCCCTGCGCCGGGCGTCGAGGGTCGCGCGGGCGCGGTTGGCGCCGCCCAGGACCTCGGCGATCCGCTCGAGGACGGACGTACGGACGGTGGCGTCGCCCATGTCCAGCCCGGCGACGACGTCCGTGACCGTCCCGAGGCCCTCCGTGATCTCCGTGAGCCGGTCCCCCGCCGAAGAGGCGTCGGCGACGCTGTCCAGGCCTTCGGCGTCCGCGGTGATCCGCGCGAGGTCCTCGTGGTAGCCGGCGAAGGCGTCCTCGCGCGCGAGGAAGGCGACCGCCCGCCGGGCCGCCGACTCCAGGTCCCGTCCCGCCTCCTCGCGGAGTGCGGCGATGCGCTCCGTGTCGGCGTACCGCATGTCGGCGAGGGTCGCCAGGTGCCCGTGGGCGCGCCGCAGTCCGGTGAGGCCGGCGACCCAGGCGGCGGCCGAGCGCGGAGCCTCGCCCCGGATGCGGCGGACCAGGGCGGTGAGTCCGGTGACCGCCTCGTCGAGGGCCTCGGTGGCCTGCCCGGTCAGCTCCTGCACCGTCTCGAACTCGGCCAGGACCTGACGGGCGGTGGACCGCAGCTCCTCCAGCGGCTCGGCGAGCGCGCCCAGCGCGGGGTCGGTGAGCCAGTGGTAGCGGTCGCCCGCCCGGCCGCAGTCGGCGACGAGCCGGCTGTACACGGCGGCGGTCGGCGTCATGTCCCGCACACCGTGGGCCAGGGCCAGGCAGTCGGAGATCCCGCGCACCAGGTCGGCGTTCCCGGTCCGGGCGAGCGGGCCCGTACCGACGGAGCGGGAGGCGGCGTAGGTGTCGGAGACGAAGGGGGTCTGCCAGCGCTGCAGCGGGTGGATCCGCCCCGGTCCTTCCGTGCCGTCCTTCAGCAGGACCAGGGTGCCGTCGTCGAGGAGGGCGTGGCCGCGCCCGGGCAGGGGAGTGGCGACCTCCTGGCGGATGACGTTGTAGGGGAGGAGCAGCGTGCGGCTCCCGTCGCGGGACCGGAAGACGTACAGCACGTCCTCGCCGTTGGGCGAGGGGACGGCGCCCTCGAAGACGGGATCGCCGAGCTCCTCGGCGGTGTCGAAGGTCTTGGTGGCCCCGGTGGTGAGGTGGTAACCGCCGGGGAAGATGATCCCCTGGTCCTCGGGGAGCCGCCGGCAGGACGGGCCGATGGCGTCGAGACGCCGCACGGTGGACAGCAGCGTGTTGAAGACGAGGTGGCGCCAGGCCTTCTCCTTGTACGGGCGTACGCGCAGCAGGATCAGCGGGCCGGCCTGGGCGTACTCGACGGCGGCGTCCGCCAGGGACTGCAGCGGCTCGTCGACGGGCTCCTCGTGGATCCCGTCCGGAGCATCGGTGTCGTCGGTGGTCCTGACGGTGAGGGTGCCGCCCAGCGTGTCGATGAAGACCGTGTCCAGGACGGCGATGTGCGGATGCCGGCCGGGCACGTGGGCGTCCCGTCCCGCGGGGGTCCACCGGAAGTCGTGCGAGGGCGGGAAGACGTGGTCGCGGTCGCCAAGGGCGTCCAGGAAGGCACCGGGCGCGCCGTCGGGGCCCAGCTCCCAGCGCAGGACGCGGATGTCCTCGGCGGTCTCGCCGGTGCGGAACACGGCGAGCAGCCGGCCGTTGACGCGCCGCAGCCGGAGCAGCCGGGCGCCGCGGTAGTAACGGTGCAGGGCGGCGAACTCCCGCACGAAGGCCTCGTCGGCCAGCAGGCCCGCGCCCGTCTCCTCCAGGCCGGCTTCGCGCAGGACGAGCACGTCCGCCACGCCGGTGTCCTCGCGCGCACCCGGACCGCGCTCGAAGCCGAACAGGAGGCGCCCGCCGACGGCGACGAGATCGCGGGCCACCGAGGGGTGTTCCGTGCGCACCTGCTCGGTGGCGAGCAGCCGGAGCCCGGTGGAGCCGAACTCCTCGGTCCTCCTCGCGTTGAGGGCCTCGGCCCGCCGGACCAGCTCGTCGGCCTGGTCCCGGAGCCGGCGGCGGAGCACCTCGTAGGCGTCGGCATCGGCTTCGGTGAGGGTGACGTCGCGGTCCATGCGTGAGGCTCCCTACGAGATGACGTTCGACGGACCGGGCCGCCCGAAGGCCATCGGCGGCCCTTTCTCATGGCGGCGGCCCCTTTCACGGGGCGGCCTCCTTTTCATGGCGGCGGTGTTTTTCTTGGCGGCGGCCTCTTCGCAGGGCCGGCCCCCGGCAGGGATGCCCGCCCGCCGCCCGCCGCCGGCCGCCGGCCGCCCGCAGCCCGCCTCCCGCCGGCCACCGCCGGGCCGGCCCGGGCAGGCGGCGCCCGAGGGGCGCCCGAGCGGCGGACTACCGCCCGGCGCCCCCGCCCTCCGCCCGGCGCCCCCGCCCTCCGCTCAGGGGCCGAGGCGTCCCCGGCCCACGGACGGAGGCCGGCCCTATCCGACGGGCGTCCCGTTCAGCGAGGACGCCTCCGGGGGCTGCCCGTTCACCGGGGCCGCTCCCGTCAACGACGACACGGTCATCCCGGCCAGCCCCAGCTCCTCCGCCGCGGCGAGCAGCTGCTTCACCTGCCCCGAGGCCGCCCCCGGCGAGCGCATCAGCTGCATCAGCAGGGCCGACACCGTCAGGTTCTGCACATCCCCCGTGGACACGGACCCCAGCACCCGGGTCAGGTCGTCCGTGAACGACCCCCGCCCGTCGAGCCACGGGCCGGCCAGCGCCTGCGCCGTCTTCGAGTTCTCCACGAACCCGTCCACACTCCGTCCCAGGGAGATCGAGGACACCAGCCGGTCGAAGAAGACGGAGTCACCCCCGACGATGTCGATGTCCGCGTTCTCCAGCCCCGTCGCCAGCACCGTCGCCTGCGCCTCGGCGACCTGCCGCTGGACGTCGAACTCCGCGAGCCTGATCTCCTTCTCCGCGTCCAGCCGCAGCCGGTACTCCTCGTGCCCGCGCGACGCCTCGTCGAGTGCCGCCATCGCCGCGGCCTTCTGGGTGAGCCCCTCCGCCTCGGCCTTCAGCCTCTCGCCGATCACCGCCGCGTCCGCGGACGCCTGTGCCTGCGTCCCTTCCGCGACCGCCAGGGCCTTGAGGCGCGCCCCCTCCGCCTCGGCCCTGAGCCGGGCCTCCGTGGCCTGGGCCTCCGCGAGACCGGCCTTCTCCGTGACCTGGGCCTCCGCTTCGCGGACCTGGACGTCCGCGAGCCCCGCCGCCGCGGTCTCCGCCTGGACGCCTTCGGCGAGCCGCAGCTTCGCCCGTGCGTCGAGGTCGGCGCTCTTCAGCCGGGCGTCCGCGAGCGTCAGCTGCTCGGCGGCCAGGTGCACCGCCGCCGCCTCCGCGGCCTCCGCCGCCTTGATGTCCTTGACCAGCTTCTCCTGCGCCTCCGCCTCCGCCGCGATGATCACGGACCTGCGGGTGCGCTCCGACTCCTCGACCGCCCGCAGGGTCAGGATCGACTCCTCCTGCTCGGCGACCGTGCGGTCCACCGCGATCCGCTCCCGGATCACGTCCGCGACCTCACGGCGCTCGGCCTCGACCTCCTTCGTCGCGGCGATCCGGTTCAGCTCCGTCTCGCGCTCGCGCCCGATGACCTCCAGCAGCCGGTCCTTCTCGATGCGCTCGTTCTCCACCGCGATGACCCGCTCGCGGTTCTTCTGGGCGACGGCCACCTCGCGTGCCTGGTTCTCCCGCTGGATGCCGAGCTGCTCCTCGGTGCGGATGAACGCGCTCTGCGAACCGAGCCGCTCCTCCTCCTGCACCCGGGCGGTCGCCGACTCCTCCCGGGCCCGCAGCGTCTCCACCTCGCGGCGCTGCTTGATCTCCGCCTCGGCCTGCCTGCGCTCCAGCTCCAGGATCGTCTCGCGGGCGTCGACGTCCTGGCGGGTGATCTCCTTCTGCTCGGTGCGCTGGAACTCGTTGGTCCGTACGTGCTCGATGGCCGTCAGTTCGGTGATCTTCCGGATTCCCTGCGCGTCCAGGATGTTGGCGCCGTCGAGCTGCGCCATCGGCGTCTGCTCGAGGAAGTCGATCGCGGCGTCGTCGAGGTGATAGCCGTTCAGGTCGGTCCCGATGACCCGGATGATGCGGTCCCGGAACTCCTCCCGCTTCGTGTACAGGTCGACGAAGTCCAGCTGCTTGCCGACGGTCTTGAGCGCCTCGGAGAACTTCGCGGCGAAGAACTCCTGGATGGCGGCCTTGTCGCTCGCCCGCTCCGTCCCGATGGCCTGCGCGACCTTGATGACGTCCTCGACGGTCTTGTTGACCCGGACGAAGAACGTGATGTGGATGTCGGCGCGGATGTTGTCCTGGCAGATCAGGCCCTCACGCCCGGTGCGGCGGATCTCGATGGTCTTCACCGAGATGTCCATGGTCTCGGCCTTGTGCAGCACCGGAAGGACCACCGCACCGGTGAAGGTGACATCGACCTTCTTGGTCTTGGAGATGATCAGCGCCTTCCCCTGCTCGACCTTGCGGAAGAGCCGGGTGATGACGAACAGCAGAGCGACGGCGATGAGCAGGACGACGGCGATGAGCAGGCCGACGCCCAGGGAGATGGCATCCATGTCAGTCCTTGGCAGCTGGTGAGACGTACGAAGACGAAGGGGCGCCCCGCAGGAGGGCACGCGGAACCACGGGCCGGGGCCCGGAGGACGGGGAGGCGGTCAGCAGGCCTTGCGCGGCAGCGGGCGCGGGGCGAGCGCAGCGTCGTACGGCGAGACCCAGAAGAACTCGCCGTGTGCGTCGTACGCGTAGAGGAGTCCCGTGCTGCCCGAGGTGAACGTGTCCCCCGGCGCTGAGGGCCGCAGCGGCTGCCGTACCTGCACGATCGCGGTCGAACCGTCGGCTGCGGCGACCTCGGCCTGTCCGAAGTCGGCGGTGACGCATCCCGTGCGGATCGTGCAGACCTGCCCCACGAAGTCCAGCCGTGACGGGGGAGGTTCCGCGGGGAAGAACCGTCGGACGCGGCGTACGAGCATGCGGACCACCCCCCAGGCGATCAGTAGCGCACTCGCCAGTACGGCGAGGTGGAAGACGGCCCGCAGGGTGCCGGTGGCTCCGCTGCGGAGCACCAGGACCGAACCGGTCAGGCCGGCGAACCAGGCGATGCCGACGAACAGCGACACCGACACCGAGACGGGCACCCCGCCGAATCCGACCGCTTCGGTGTCGAGGTCGGAGTCGAAGGAGTCGGGCCCGGCGGCTCCGGCCAGCACCAGGAGCCAGAAGCAGACGACGACCACGAGGGCGGCGCCGAGGACGACGGCCGGGAAGGCGAGTGCCGCGGAAAGGAATTCGGTCATCCGGTCCTGCCCTCCGTCCCACCTGCCGCCGTACGGTCGCGGAGGCCGGGAGACGGGTGGGCGGGGGCGCCGGCACCGCGACACCGCGAACGGTCCCGCAGCAGCCGGTTCCTTCCCCCGTGATCCCCCGTGTACCCCCGTACTTCCCCCGTGTGTTGCTGAACGGATCGTGCCATCCGGGCCCGTCCGGGCGCATTGCCGGAATCCGGCAGGCTTCGTGGTCCCCGCCTGCCGGGCACCGGCACCCGCTCCCGCGCGTTGGGGAGGAGACAGTGCTGTTGACGTACGGAGGAGTTGCGCGGTGGCGGAGCCCGAGATCCCCGAGAGATTCCTGGAGGGCTACGCCCGCATCCTGTCCGAGGTGGCGGAGACCGGCCGCAGGCTCACCCGGGACGAGCTGGAGACGCGGCGCGCGCTCGGCCGTGAGGCCGCGGAGGCCGGACACCAGCTGCGGGCCCTGGTGCGGCGCCATCTCTCGGAGACCCGCGCCGCCTGGCCGCACACCGGGGCGGGCACGTCCTCCGCCGACGCCGTGCTGGGCGCCGTGGAACAGGCGGTCGACGCCTTCGGGGAGGGCTTCGAGCGGGCGCAGCGCCTGACCGTGCGGCGTGAGGAAGCGGCCCGGCGGGAGTTCATCGACGACCTGCTGTACGGACGCAGCGACCTGGGCAGGCTCGCGGAGCGGGCCACCCGGTTCGGGCTGCGGCTCTCACGCGCCCACGCCGTCGCTGTGGCGGCGGGCCCCGAGGCGTACGCCGAGTCCGACGCCGTGCCCCGCAGTGTGGAGTCGGCGATGCTCGCCCGCTTCAGCGGCCGGAAGATCCTGCTCACGACGAAGGACGGGCGCCTCGTCTGCATAGCCCCCGGCAGCCAGCCGGACGTCCTGCGGTACTTCGCCAAGCAGGCCCACGCGGCGACGGACGGTCACCAGGTCGCGGTCGGCCGCCCGCACCGGGGCCCCGGAGGAGTGGTCCACTCGTACGACGAGGCGCTGGAAGCGCTCGATCTGGCGCGGCGGATAGGGCTCGACGAACCGGTGCTGTACGCCGCCGACCTGCTGGTCTACCCGGTGCTGACCAGGGACCGGCAGGCGATGGCCGATCTGGTGCGCAGCGAGCTCGGCCCGCTCAAGGAGGCGCGGGGCGGCGCGGAGCCGCTGCTCAGGACGCTCTCGGTGTACTTCGACGCCGGCTGCGTCGCCGCCGAGACGGCCCGCCGGCTGTCGCTGAGCGTGCGCGCGCTGACGTACCGGCTGGAGCGGATACACCAGCTCACCGGGTCGGACCCGTCCGACCCGATGCACCGCTACACCCTGCAGACGGCCGTGATCGGTGCCCGGCTGCTGGACTGGCCGGCGACGGAGCTCTGACCGCACGCTGCGGGCTCCACCGCCCGGCGGCCCTCGGAGGCGGTCGGCCCTGCCGGTCCGGGCCGTACGCCTCCGCCGGCCGGTGTTCTACAGGTCGAACTCGTGCGGCGGCAGATCGAGCGCGAAGCACGCCTCACGGACGACGGCCTGCTCCGACTTGTCGAAGTCGCCGTCCGCTCCGCCGATCACGATGCCGATCTGGATGACGGCACGCGCTTCGGCGGGCTTCTTGCCCGCCTTGGCGATCTCCTGGAGCACGCTGACCTTGCCGAAGGCGAAGTCCGCGGTCAGCTTGTCCACGTAGGCGTTGAAGCGGCGCTGGAGGTCGTCCGCGGGGAAGTTCTGCAGCACGTCGTTGGTGGCGATCAGCGAGGCGACCCGCTGCCGCTCGGACGGGTCGATGGAACCGTCCGCCGCGGAGACCAGAGCGCACATGGCCATGCTCGCGTCCCGGAACGCCCCGCTCCTCAGATCGTTCTTCTTCGCCTCCAGCTGCGTCTGCATCGTCGACGCGGATTCCTTGATCCGATCCCAAAGGGCCATGACGTCTCCATACGTTGCGTGCCTGTGGTGCGGGAACCAGTCGAACTCTACAGCGGTGTAGAAGTAACGTGGGCGGTCCTCCCCGGCACGGCGCCCGGCCGGGCGTCGCGCGGGCACTCAGTAGGATGCGGCGGATGAACAGGCCCACAGGTACGGATGACGGCGGCACCCAGGACGGCCCACGGCTGCCCCGGCGCGGCCAGGGACAGCTGGAGTCCCAGGTCCTGACCGTGCTGCGCTCGGCGGGCGGTCCGGCGACGGCCGGCTGGGTGCAGGAGCACCTCGACGGCGGCCTCGCCTACACCACGGTCATCACGATCCTCTCCCGCCTCTACGCGAAGAAGGCCGTGACCCGAACCCGCCAGGGCCGTTCCTACGTCTGGACCCCTGCCTCCGACGAGGCGGGTCTCGCCGCCCTGCGGATGCGCCGCGTGCTGGACGGCGAACGGGACAGGGAGGCCGTCCTGGCCCGGTTCGTCTCCGCGCTGTCCCCGGGTGACGAGGCCAGGCTCCGCGAGCTGCTGTCCCGTGCCGACGACGGCGCCGACGACCGCGACGGGTCCGACGGCTCCGCCGCTCCGGAAGGCTGAGAGCCACCACGATGGGCGTATTCGTCTACCTGCCACTCGTCCTGCCGCTGACCGCGCTGCCCATGGCGCGCCTCGCCGAACAGCATCTGCATCCCAGGAGCGCCACCCGCCTGCTGGCCCTCGTGGGTTCGACGCTGGCCCTGTGCAGCACGCTCTGCCTCGCCCTGCTCATGGTGGTGGGCACGGCCCAGCTCCCCGGCAATCCGCTGCCCGACGGCTGGTCCGACCCCGAGGTGCGCGCCGCGGTGCCGTACGAGGAGAAGGCCGGCCTGATCGCGATCGGCGTCCTGGGAGCGGTGGTGGTGGCCTGCGGCAGCACCCTGCTGCGACACACCCGGACCCGGATCCGCGCCGCCCGCGCCCTGCCGCCGCACACCGGGTCCGGCGCCGCGGGGGACCTCGCGGTGATCCCGTCCCCCGATGCGTACGCGTACGCCCTGCCGGGCGGCCGGGGGCGCGACGGGAGGGTCGTCGTCTCCACCGCGATGATGGAATGCCTGGACGTCCACGAACGCCGCGCGCTCGTCGCCCATGAACGCGCGCACCTGACCGGCCGCCACCACCGCCATCTGCTGGTGACGCAACTGGCCGCGCGCGCCAACCCGTTCCTGCTGCCCCTGCGTACGGCCGTGGCCTACAGCACCGAGCGCTGGGCGGACGAGGAAGCGGCGTACGCGGTCGGCAGCCGCCGGGCCGTCGCCACGGCGGTGGGCAGGGCGGCCCTGTTCTCGCACCGGCCGCCGGGGCCCGTCGTGCTCCCCGCCTTCGCGGCGGCGGGCCCCGTGCCCCGTCGGGTGGCGGCGCTCCTCGACCCCGAACCCCCGGCCGGGCTCTGGCCCCCGGCCTCGGCGCATCTGGTCCTGGCGGCGGTGACCGCGACGGTGGGGACGGCGGCCTCGGCGCTCTCGTCGCTCAACGCGACGGTGACGCTCGTCGGCATCCTCCACGCGGCCACCCCGCTCTGACCTGCCGGCGGCCCCGTCAGTCGGAGTCGCGCCCGGCGTGCTCCGGCGTGAGGTCGTCGTGCGACGGCATCGGCCGGTCGTCCACCGGAGCGGGCTTCTTCCGCCTGCCGGCCAGCGCCGCCTGGAGCTTCGAGGCCACCGGCTCCGTCCACCGGGCGGTGAGCGGTCCGACGATCACCAGGATCAGCACGTACGCGGTGGCGATCGGCCCGATCCGCGGTTCCGTCGCCACGGCCAGACCGGCGATGACGATCGAGAACTCGCCGCGCGCGACCAGCGTGCCGCCGGCGCGCCAGCGGCCGCGCGGACCGATTCCGGCCCGCCGGGACGCGTACCAGCCGGTGCCGATCTTCGTGAAGACCGTGACGATCGCCAGCAGCGCCGCCGGAAGCAGCACGGGAGGGATCTCCGCCGGATCGGTGGACAGTCCGAAGAACACGAAGAACACGGCGGCGAACAGGTCGCGCAGCGGCGTCAGCAGCTTGCGCGCGCCTTCGGCGACCTCCCCGGAGAGGGCGATACCCACCAGGAACGCGCCGACGGCGGCGGAGACCTGCAGCTGCTGGGCCACCCCCGCCACCAGGACGGTGAGCCCGAGGACGACGAGCAGCAGCATCTCCGGGTTGTCGGAGGACACCGCGCGGCTGATGAGCCGGCCGTGGCGCAGTGCCAGGTACAGCACGAAGCCGACGGTGCCGAGAGCGATCAGCAGCGCCATGCTGCCGCCCGCCAGACCCACACCGGCCAGCATGGCGGTGAGCAGCGGCAGGTAGACGGCCATGGCGAGGTCCTCGATGACGAGGACACCGAGGATGACGGGGGTCTCGCGGTTACCGAGCCGCCCCATGTCGGTCATCACCTTGGCGATCACGCCCGACGACGAGATCCAGGTGACTCCGGCCAGGGCTACGGCCCCCACCGGCCCCCACCCGAGCATCAGTCCGGCCGCCGCGCCGGGCGTCGCGTTGAGCACGAAGTCGACGGCTCCGGACGGGTACTGCGTCTTGAGGCTGGTGACGAGCTCCGAGGCGCTGTACTCCAGCCCGAGCAGGAGCAGGAGCAGGATGACGCCGATCTCCGCCCCGATGGCGGTGAACTCCTCGCTGGCGCCGAGCGGGAGCAGGCCGCCGTCACCGAAGGCGAGCCCGGCCAGCAGGTACAGCGGGATGGGCGAGAGGCCTATCCGTCCGGCGAACCTTCCGATGATGCCGAGCCCCAGAATGACGGCGCCCAGCTCCACCAGCAGTGCGGTCGTGTCGTGCATGGTCAGCCCTCCGCGATGATCTCGGAGAGCGTGTCGACGCCCTCACGCGTTCCTACAGCGACGATCGTGTCCCCGATGGCCAGCCGGAAGTCGGGGCCCGGCGACGGATGCGCGCTGTGCGTGCGCAGCACCGCCACGATCGAGGCCCCCGTCCGCGTCCGCGCCCGGGTGTCCCCGAGGAGCCGGCCGCCGTACGGAGAACGGGTCCCCAGCGGGATGTGCTCGGTGACCAGATCGATCCCGTCGGTGCGCACGGCGTCGATCGGCGCGGCGTCGATGAGGTGAGCGAGTGCGGTGGCCTCGGTGGTGGTCAGAGGCACGGACAGGACGCATGAATCCGGGTCGTCCTTCTCGTAGAACCCCAGGAAACGCCGTCCGTCGTGATGTACGACGACGGAGACGTGCTGCCCCGACTCGGTGGTGTAGTCGTACTGGACACCGACTCCCGGCAGCGATGTGCGGTGGGTTCCCATGGCTTCCTCCGGAAGGGCGCGCGGCGGCAGGGCGAAGCTTTTGATCAGCTCTTTATTCGCCCATTACCTTATCCGGACACGGAAACCACCCGAGCGGGGCGCTTCCGGCTCTCCACGGAGGGGAACGGCGCGGTGCGGAATGCCGGACCGCCGGTCCGGGGCCGGCCGCCGCCGGTGCGCGAAGCCGCCGCTCCCCGGGTTACCGGGCGAACCGGGCGCAGACGGTCTTGCCGGCTCCCGGGCCGGGTGTGACGGTCAGGGCCTGGCTGAGACGGCGGACCATGTGCCATCCGAAACCACCGGTGGCGCCGTCCAGATCGGGGGTGCGCCCGCGCGGGGGCGCCGGGCTGGGGTCGCTGACCGCGGCGGTCACCGTGCCGGGCCCGGCGGAGAGCCGGAGGGTGAACCGGCCGCCGCCGTGGCGCAGCGCGTTGGTGGCGAGTTCGGAGACCACGAGCACGAGAGTGTCGGCCAGGGCGGGGTCCGGGGCCGGCGAGAGGCGGCCGGTGAAGGTACGGGCCGCTCTGCGGGCCCAGTGGATGCTGTCCGTGCTGTCACCCCGGACCACGGTCCGTGCGAAGGGCGTCGAGGTGTCGGGGATCGTCGTCTCGTTCATGCGCCTACCCCACCTGTGATCGGTTGTTCCGCTCTTCCGTAGACAGACCGCATGCCCGCTACGACGGCCTTTACTACCTCGGCGTATGTATCGGTGGAGATTTCGCCCGGCAGGGACGACAGAAGTGTGACTCCCCGCCCCACAGAAAATCTGTCGCGACGAGAGTAGACATCCGGTTGCTGTCGGGCTAGTGTCTTCCTCGTAGCCAAGAGATCGAGAGACCGGCAGGGACGAACTGCCGGGTAGCGGTACACGTAGTACGCAGGACGGTGCGGCGGTGGAGTTCCGAAGCCATGGAAATCGCGGACGGCGACGGGACTGACGGCCGGGCCGGGTGGCCCGCAGTGATCAGGGGCCGCCAACGCAGCACACGGCAAGTTGATCAAGAGGGAAGAACGGAGGAGTCGAACACCATCAGGATCGCCCGGGCGGCCTCGTTCGAGCCCGGGTACCGCAGGACATCGACAGGCAGGTGGTCTCCGGTCACGCATTCGCGATCCCCGCACCCCCGACCCGGTATCGGGCAGCCGTGCGGATACAGAAGGCCCGCTTCACACCGAAGCCGGCAGATGGTGTAGCAGTTTCCTTCGGGGCCTTGGTGCCGTACGGCACCAAGGCCCCTCCAGTGCGTTCCGAGTGAGGTTAAATGCCCGCAGATGCTTCCTACCGTCGTCTGGACGACGACGACTTCCCCGCCTACACCATGGGCAGGGCCGCCGAGATGCTCGGCGCCACTCCGGCCTTCCTGCGCGCCCTGGGCGAGGAGCGCCTGATCACGCCGCTGCGTTCGGACGGCGGGCATCGCCGGTACTCCCGCTATCAGCTGAAGATCGCCGCCCGGGCCCGCGAACTCGTCGATCAGGGCATGGCTGTCGGCGCCGCCTGCCGCATCGTGATCCTCGAGGACCAGCTGGAAGAGGCCCGGCGCATCAACGAGGAACTGCGCGACTCGCCGTCCGGGCCACGTTCCAGGGCGGACGCCTGAGCGGTGCGTGACGTGCCTCCGGTGCCGTGCCTCCGGTGCCGTGCCCGCCCTGTCGGCGCGGCGTGATATCCATCCCGGCATGGCTGAGTTCAAGGACTTCAACTTCAAGCTGGCGGTCATCGAGGCCCTCATGTACGGGGACGGGACGCTGACGCCCGCGTTCAGCATCGATGAGCGCTTCCGTGCCCGAGGAGTCGGCGACCTGCACTCCCATGTGTACGAGAACGGCTGGGAGCACACCGTGCTGGACGAGGCCCGCGCGTTCTTCGAAGCGCTGGAGATCAGCGACGAGCTGCTGGCGACCGTGGACGAACTGGTCTTCGACGGCGGGAACCAGGTCTTCCACGAGTGCTCCCCCGTCTGGGACGGGGAGGACGACCTCTTCGACGTGCGGTCGCTGGACGATCTGCCGCTGCTGCCGAACCTCAAGAGGGTCCTGGGAGCCGACGACATGGTCGCCGTGCCCGGCAAGGAGGAGGTCTTCGCGGCCCGCGGTATCGAGGTGGTCCGCTGACGGGTGCCTCGGGCACGGGGCCTTCGGGGCGGCCTCGCTGCGGCGGGTGTCCCAGCCGTCCGGGCGGAGTGGGCCCGCACCGGTGTGCCCGGCCGGTGGACGGCCACCGGCCGGGCACGTGAGGACGTCCGGTCAGTCCTTGATCTCGATCTTCTCGCCGTCGGCCGCGGGGGAAGGCACCGCCGGTGCGGTGGCGCCCGAGGTGCCGCCCGTCCTGCCCTGCAGGTTCCGGAGCAGCGCGCCCAGGTCGACGCCCGTGGTCGAATTGAGGAGCTCCAGGCCCTGGGCCACGTTGTCGGTCACCGTGCGGGACAGCTGGCTCGCGCCGTCCGTCGAGATGACCGTCAGCTTGTCGATGGCACTCAGCGGCTCGGACGCCTTGGCGACGACCTGGGGGAGCACCTCGACCAGCATCTGGAGGACGGCCGCGTCGCCGTACCGCGCGAAGGCGTCGGCCTTCTTCTGCATGGCCTCGGCCTCGGCGGCGCCCTTCGCGGCGATGGCGGCGGCCTCGGACTCGCCCTCGATGCGTACGGCGTCGGCGAGGGCCGAGCGGTGGAGCTTCTCGCCCTGACCGGTCAGACGGGAGCGCTCCGCGTCGGCCTCGGCCTCCTTGACCTGGGCGATGCGCCGGGCCTCGGCCTCCTGCTCCGCCCGGTAGCGGGCGGCGTCCGCGGGCTTGCGGACCTTCGTGTCCAGCTCGCGGTCGGTCAGGGCGGCCTGGCGCTGGGCCACCTTCTCCTGCTCGGCGAGGACCTCCTGCTGCCGGGCCGCCTCCGCGAGGGGGCCGGCGGCGTTGGCCTTGGCCGCGGCGGCTTCGGTCTCGGCCTTGATCTCGGCCTGCTTGAGGTAGAACGTCCGCTCGGCGATGGCGATCTCCTCGGCCGCCTTCAGCCGGGCCTGTTCCGAGGCGCGCCGGGCGATGGCCTCGGCGATGTCGGCCTCCTGCTTGGCCCGGGCGGCCTCGGGACGGCCGAGGTCCTCGAGGTAGGAGCCCTCGGTGGTGATGTCCTGGATCTGGAAGGCGTCCAGGATGAGGCCCTGGCCGGAGAGGCTGGCTTCGGCCTCCTCGGCGACCTGGCCGGCGAACGCGGCCCGGTCGCGGATGATGTCCTCGACGGACATACGGCCGACGATGGCGCGGAGGGCTCCGGAGAGCACTTCCTGGGTGAAGCCGACGATGCCGTTCTGCTGCTGGAGGAAGCGCTGGGCCGCGGCGCGGATCGCGTCCTCGCTGCCGCCGACCTTGACGATCGCGACGCCTTCGAGGTTGGACTTCACACCGCGCAGGGTGACGGCTCCGCGCACCGCGACGGGGATGTGCCGGCTGGAGAGGTCCAGGGTGAACTTCTGCTGGACGAACGGCACCACGAAGACGCCACCGCCGACGACGACCTTCTGGCCGCTGTTGTCGATGCTGGTGCGGCCGGTGACGGGATCGGTGGACTTCTTGCCGCGGCGGCCGGTGATGATGAAGGCCTGGCTGGGGCCCGCGACCTTGTACCGGGTGATCACGGCGAGGGCGAGGAGTACGACGAGTACGACGATTCCGACGATGGCGATCACTACTGGACTCATGAACGGTTCCCCCCTGCCCTCCCGACGGGACGGCAGTGTGTTCGGCTGTACCGGTTTCGGACAGGCGTGCGGCTCGGTGGTGGTCAGCGCTCGACGGGGCGGACCGTGACCGAGGTGGTCGAGAGGGTGGCCTCCACCCAGATCTCCGCGCCGCGTTCGACGGGGACGGCACTCTTCGCGGAGAACTTCACGGTCTGGCCCGCGAGTCGCAGCAGGACCTCGCCGTAGCCGTCGGCCGGGATCGGTGTGACGACGGAGCCCGAGGTGCCGACGAGGTCGTCGCCGCGTGGTGTGGCCGTGGTCTGATCCCGCATCAGGGCCTGGCTGAACTTCCAGGTCAGCCAGGCCGCGACGACGCCCGCCACGGCGCCGGCCGCGAGGGCCACCGGGATGCCGGTGCCGGTGGTGCCGAGCACGATCGCGCCGCCGAAGCCGAGCATGGACAGGAAGCCGGCGATGACCGGCAGCGAGAGCAGGCCGTCGAAGAAGCCGTTCAGCAGCCCGCCCAGTGCGTCACCGAGGAGCCCTTCCAGGATGCCGTCGAAGATCAGGGAGAGGGCGAGAAGGACGATTCCCGCAATGCCGAGACCGAGAAGAACGGTCACGTGATCACTCCCCCGGTGTTCGCTGTCCCCCGACGCGCTTCTGTCGAACTGGCTGAATGGTCCCACGGCGGGCGTTGTGGGGGTACTGCCGGAGTCCGGCAGTCTTCACGGAGTTCTGATGCCGGAGAGCTGCTGGGCGAGGGTGTCGAGCGACTGGAAGGTGGCACCGAGCAGCGCGACGTGCTTCCAGCGCAGCACACCGTCCGGCCCGATCAGGAACACGGACCGGCGTACGCCGATACCGGGCGCGGCGACCCCGTAGGCGCGGGCGGTCTCCCGCCCCGTGTCGGCCAGCAGGGGCATGCGCAGGCCGTGGCCGCGGGCGAAGGACTCGTGGCTGTCCACACCCTGTGGACTGATTCCCCAGACCTCGGCGTCGAGGCCTTCGAAGGTCTCCAGGCCCGAGGAGTAGGAGCAGAGCTGCTTGGTGCAGACGGTCGTGTTGTCACCCGGGTAGAAGGCCAGGACGACCGCCCGGCCGCGCGCGGCGGAGAGCGTGTGGTCGCGCCGTTCGAAGGTGTCGTCGGTGAGTGTCCCGCCAGGGAGGGTGAAGTCCGGTGCGGGCTGGCCGATGTGAGGTCCTGACGCCATGTCGGCGCTCCTTGGGTCGCGTACGGGTACGGTCCGTGCCTCGTACAGTGAACGGCACTTCTGACGCATGGACACGTTCGGCCCATCCGTACGCCGTCCGGCACCGAACATGGGGGGAGTGCGCGGGCGTCGGCCCCGCACACCCATCTGGAGGTACGTGTGGCCGCAAGACCGCCCTCGGCAGCGGTGCTCGTCCTCCACGGCGGCTACGAGACGGGCCTGTCGGCGCCGGCACCCGGCGCTCTGAACCTGCCCGGCCTGCGGATGCTGCCGGTCTCGCGCGTGGTGGCCCGCGCGGTGCGCGGTGACTCCGGTGTGCGCGTCCAGCGGGTCCGTTACACGCACCGGGGCTGGAACGGCTCCCGCGAGGACCCCCTGCACGACGCCGTACGGACGCTGGACGCCCTGCGGCGCGAGGCGGGGGACATCCCCGTGGTCCTCCTCGGCCACTCCATGGGCGCACGCGCCGCGCTCCACGCGGCCGGGCACCCCCTGGTCCGCTCGGTGATCGGCCTTGCCCCGTGGTGTCCGCCCGGAGACCCGGTGACACAGCTGGCGGGGCGAGACGTGGTCCTGCTGCACAGCACCCGGGACCGGGTGACGAGTCCCCTGGCGTCCCAGTCGCTCATGGCCAGGGCACGCCGCGCGGGGGCCCGTACCTGTCTGGTGACGATTCCGGGCAGCGACCACGCGATGATCCGCCGGGCCCCGGCCTGGCACCACCTGGCCGGCCTGCTGGTGACCGGGCTGCTCGGGCTGGCCCCGGTGCCGAGCCGGGTCGCGGCCGCCTTCGAGCTGCCGCCGGGTGCGGCGGCGTCCGAGGGGACGGTGTCCCTGGACAGCCTCGGCACCGGTGGCCCCGGTCCGCGGAGATGCGGGGCGGAGCGGGGCGGCGGACGATGAGGTGCCGGGTGCCGGGCGGCCTTGTGAGGACCGGCCCCTCCGCACACGTCGGGCGTGTACCCCTCTGGAGGCTCCGTTGCATGCCGAAGAGCACGCCGACCCGCCGCGCTCCGACGCCGCGGCGCTGGCCGCGCTGATCGGCAGCAGCCCGGCCGGGGTCGCCGTCTTCGACACGGAGCTGCGCTACGTGTACGTGAACCCGGCACTCGAACGGCTCAACGGTGTCCCTGGCGCCGCGCACCTGGGCAGGACCGTCGCCGAGGTGCTGCCGGACATGGCCGTGCGGACGGACGTGATGCGGCAGGTACTGGCCGACGGGCGGCCCCGTGAGATCACCACCAGCGGGCAGACCTGGGTGGACTCCGTCATTGAGCGGCGGTACTGGCGTGTCGCCCTCCACCGGCTGGAGGAGGACGGGCGGGTCCGGGGGCTGGTCGGGATCGCCCAGGAGGTCACCGCCACCCAGAACGAACGGGAGGAGCTCAAGAGGGCCAGGAGCTATCTGACGCTCCTCGACAACGCGGCCGTCAGCATCGGCACGACGCTCGACGTGGAAACCACCTGTCAGGAACTCGCGGAGTTCGTGGTGCCCGTCATGGCCGACGCGGCCGTGGTCGAGATGATCCCCCAGGACGACGGGCAGAGCCGGCGTGAGCCCCCGCCCGGAGTGCTGCGGCTGCGGCGCGCCGGAGTGGCGGCCACCCCGGAACTCGCGGACGCGCTCGATCAGTTCGGAGGGCCGGGTACGGACATCGACTACCAGGAGGACGCGGCCGTGCCCCGCTGCCTGGCCGCCGACGAGCCGGTGATCGAGAACCTCTCCGGCGACCGGCAGCCCGGCCGCGCCGCGCCCACCCCCGAACGGGTCGCCGCCTACCGTGCCGTCGGCCTGCACTCGGCGGTCGTCGTGCCGCTCACCGCGCGCGGACGCCCGCTGGGGGTTCTCAGTCTGCTGCGGGCCGGGGACTCGCCGCCGTTCACCGAAGGGCTGGACGTCGTCGTCGCCCGGACGCTCGCGGGCCGAGCCGCCGTCGACGTGGACCACGCGTACCGCTACACGCACGAGCACCACGTCGCCGTGGAGCTCCAGCGGTCCCTGCTCTCCGAGCCGCGGGTGCCGAACCCGGGCATCGAGATCGCGTCGCTCTACCTTCCCGCGGGGGAGGGGGCGGTGGTCGGCGGCGACTGGTTCGACGCCATTCCGCTGAAGGGGGGCCGCCACATGAAGGTGATGGGCGACGTGATGGGCCACGGCGTGGAGGCGGCCGTCGCCATGAGCAACTACCGCTCGATGCTGCGCCTCATGGCCGAGGACGACCACCCGCCGCACCGCGTCCTGGATCGTCTCGACAAGGCCGTCGAACGGTCCGGCCTCGACCGGGCGGCGACGTGCCTGATCGCGGTCGTCGACCGGCGGGAGGGGGTCTGCGAGGTGGCCAGCGCGGGGCATCCGCCACCGGTGTTCCTCGACCCGGGGGCCACCGGGGCGCGGGTGGCGGCCATGCCCGTGGGGCCGCCCCTGGGAACGGGCTTCGGCGGGTACAGGACGACGGTGCTGCCGTGCGGGCCCGGGACGGTGCTGTTCATGTACACCGACGGGCTGGTGGAACGCCGGGGCGAGGACATCGACGTGTCCATCGGGCGGCTCACGCGGCTCACCCTTCCGGCCGGCGGACGGCTCCAGGACCTGCTGGACGAGGTCGTGGACCGGTTCGCCGACACGGCCGAGGACGACATCGCGGTGCTCGTGTCGAGGAGCCGGGGCTGCTGAACACCTCTGGCATCCAGGGGCGTTGTCGGTGGCGGGTGCGACGATCCACACCATGGACCCACTCCTCCTCACCGACATCGAAGCCGCGATCCGCAGCAGCTGGGACGCGGACACGACCACCCCCGCACACCGGGCGCACTGGGATCCGGGGAACCCGGCCCGGGACCAGTGCGGTGTGACCGCCCTCGTGGTCAACGACCTGCTGGGCGGCGAGCTGATCCGGGGCGAGGTGCGGATCGACGGCGAGCGCGTCGACTACCACTGGTGGAACCGGCTGGGCATGGGTGTGGAGATCGACCTGACGCGGGAGCAGTTCGCACCGCACGAGACCGTGTCCGGGGGCGTGGCCGTCGAGCGGCCCGCGGAGATCGTCCGGCTCCGCGAGGAGTACGAGCTGCTCCGCGCCCGGGTGCTGGACGGGCTGCGGGGGCGGACAGGGGTGGAGGCCCGGACCGCGGCGCTCTGAGCACGGGGCGTCCGGCGGCGCCCTTCACCGGTGGTGCTGCCGCGAGTGTCTGCGGAGCCGGCGCAGGACGAGCAGGGCGGACGTGACCAGGGGCAGAACTCCCGCCAGGGTGTGCGCGGCCGTCAGCTTGCCCTGGGTGGCTCCGGCCCTGCGCACCTGCTTGACGGCACGCACGACGGCGACCGCGCTGCTGCCCAGGCTCAGGAGCAGACCGGCTTTGGAGTTCGACGTCTTCCTGGGCATGCGGTGCTCCCTCCGGCTCGCTGCGCAACCCCTCCGTCAACGAAACCGGCTCCCGGGCAGACCCGCAATCGGGGCCGTCCGGGCCGGCCGGGCGAACGGAACCGCCCGGAGCTCCGGGCTGCTCAGCAGCGAGGGACAAGGCGGTCCCGCGTGGTTCAGGCGAAGAGGAAGCCGGCCGCCGTCGCCGCCCCCACCGCCGCCCCCGCGGCCGTCTGGGCCACCGAGTGGTAACGCAGTGCGACCCGCGACCAGCACACGGCCAGGGCCGGGGCACCCGCGCACAGCCACCACAGTGAGTGCGTGGTGCTGAGAAGAGCGACCACGGCCGACGCGACCGCCGAGTCGACCGAGATCTTCCAGAGCGTGTTGACCGCCAGGAGCACGGTCGTCATGACCCACAGGGAGCAGGTGGCGATCAGGATGCCGCGGGGCGCGTGGCCCAGCACCATGATCAGTGCGCCGGTGCCGAGCGAACCCAGGATCACCAGGAAGACGGGGGCCCGCTGGGTCCGGTCCACGACGTGGCGGTCGCCCCAGGTACCGCGCCCGCGTTCCCACTCGATGTAGCCGGCGGGGACCAGGCCGGCGCAGAGGGCGCCGAGGAACCCCCAGGGGAGCCCTGTCCAGTCACCGGCGGAGGCCGCCCCGATGGCGAGCATGCCCACGAGCAGGACGTTGCGGGGCTGCAGGACGTCAGTGACCGTACGGGCCACCGCGGTGGTCCTGTCGGTGCCGCTCATGCTGTGTGCTCCCGGTCACGTGGGCCTCGCGGGCCGGGAAACGCCCGTGGCCGCGCATGAACGTAGCCCTTCACGACGGGGGATGCGTGAAGGGCTACCCGTGCAGTATGACCGTTCGCAGGTCTGCCGACAACTGACCGGTCGGTCAGCGTCGTTGGGGTGTCCGTGTGGCTACGGAGGGCTCTCGCCCGGCGCCCCGCGGGACGCACCCGGGCCCCCGCGAGGCCGGGGGCGGCGGAAACCTGTTCCGGCCGCGATAGACATGACTTTTCGGTACGCCTAGGCTTTCTTGTGCAGCCAGGCCATATCGGTGGTCCGGTGCGCAGCAGAAGAGGTGCAGATGCCCCCGGAATCCCCGTCGCACGCCACGGACCGTTTCGACGACGACGACTACCCCGCGTACACGATGGGGCGGGCCGCCGAGATGATCGGTGCGACAGCAGGCTTCCTCAGGGCGATCGGTGACGCCCGCCTGATCACCCCGCTGCGCTCCGAAGGCGGCCACCGCCGGTACTCGCGCTACCAACTGCGCATCGCCGCCCGGGCGCGCGAGCTGGTGGACGGCGGCACCCCGATCGAGGCCGCCTGCCGCATCGTCATCCTGGAGGACCAGCTCGAAGAGGCCCTGCGCCTCAACGAGCAACTGCGGCGGCCCGCAGCCGGCCGGAGCGGCGTCGATTCCTGACCGGCGCACGGGTGCATATCTGTTTTGGCGGGCACAGAAATACGCGCAATGAGCGGTGAGGGTTTATGCCGTGCACGGTGGAGCGAAGCCATGGTGATATGGCGTACAGCTCGCTTGTGCCCAAATCGTGCTACTGTTGATCTCAGTTGCAGTTGTGGTTCCCAAAACTTCAAGTGCACTCGCCGGTTCACTCCGGTGGGCGCACTTTTGTATTTCCGGTCTTTTCCGGACGGGGCAATCATTTGCGGCGACGTAGGGCTCGCACAGTGCGGGCCCACGGGCAACGCCCCGAAGGAGATATGACATGGCTACTGGCACCGTGAAGTGGTTCAACGCGGAAAAGGGTTTCGGCTTCATCGAGCAGGAGGGTGGCGGCGCTGACGTCTTCGCCCACTACTCGAACATCGCCGCCCAGGGCTTCCGCGAGCTGCAGGAAGGCCAGAAGGTGAACTTCGACGTCACGCAGGGCCAGAAGGGCCCGCAGGCGGAGAACATCACCCCCGCCTGATCACTCAGGCGTACGGCGCAGCTGGGGCCCGCACCTTGGGGTGCGGGCCCCGGCTCGTTGTGTTTTACCCGGCCGTTGTCACGGCTGTCGCACCGATGGAGTAATTCCCGGTGTGTACGCGTCATGGCGCGGCAGTTATCTGCAGTCATGTGGAGTACCGAATCCGGCTGGTTCATCCGGCGGACGGACTTCGTTTTTCGTTATTTCACCGGCTCGTTCTTGCGATTCTTGGCGCCGTACATGGCTGCAGCCGCCCGGAAAGAATCCCTCGATACGTGCCATTCGAGGGAAAGGTTCTCCATTGAACCGCGATCGCACAGCTCGCACGAACGACCGATTCTCCCGGACGCGTTCCGGCGGATCCACCGGTAGCCGCACCGCCAACGGATTCCGCTCCTCGGGGTCCGGCAGGCCGGGCGCCCCGGGCTCGCAGGGCCGCTCCGGCGGACCGAAGCGCTCCGGCGGCTACGGCCGCCGCTCCTCCTCCGTCTCGGGTGAGTTCGCCCTGCCGGTGACGATCACCCCGGCGCTGCCCGCCGCGGAGTCCTTCTCGGACCTGGACATGCCCGCGCCGCTGCTCGCGGCGCTGGCTTCGGAGGGCATGTCCGTGCCGTTCCCCATCCAGGGGGCCACGCTGCCGAACTCGCTCGCCGGACGTGACGTCCTGGGCCGCGGCCGCACCGGATCGGGCAAGACGCTCGCCTTCGGCCTGGCCCTGCTCGCACGCACCGCGGGCAACCGCGCAGACGCGCGCCGTCCGCTGGCCCTGGTCCTCGTCCCCACCCGGGAACTCGCCCAGCAGGTCACCGACGCGCTCACCCCGTACGCCCGCTCCCTCAAGCTCCGGCTGGCCACGGTCGTCGGCGGGATGTCGATCGGCCGCCAGGCCAGCGCGCTGCGCGGCGGCGCCGAAGTCGTGGTCGCCACCCCGGGCCGCCTCAAGGACCTCATCGAGCGCGGCGACTGCCGGCTGGACCGGGTCGCCATCACCGTCCTCGACGAGGCCGACCAGATGGCCGACATGGGCTTCATGCCCCAGGTCACCGAGCTGCTGGACCAGGTGAACGCCGACGGCCAGCGGATGCTGTTCTCGGCCACTCTGGACCGCAACGTGGACCTGCTGGTCCGCCGCTACCTGCACGACCCGGTCGTCCACTCGGTGGACCCCGCGGCCGGAGCCGTGACGACGATGGAGCACCACGTGCTCTACGTCCAGGGCGCCGACAAGTACGCGACGACCACCGAGATCGCCGCACGCGAGGGCCGGGTGATCATGTTCCTGGACACCAAGCACGCGGTGGACAAGCTCACCGACCACCTGCTGCACAGCGGCGTGCGGGCCGCGGCGCTGCACGGGGGCAAGTCGCAGCCGCAGCGCACCCGCACCCTCGACCGGTTCAAGACCGGTCATGTCACGGTGCTCGTCGCCACGAACGTCGCCGCCCGCGGCATCCACGTCGACAACCTGGACCTGGTCGTCAACGTCGACCCGCCCAGCGACCACAAGGACTACCTGCACCGCGGCGGCCGTACCGCGCGCGCCGGGGAGTCCGGCAGTGTCGTCACGCTGGTGCTGCCCAACCAGCGCCGCGAGATGACCCGGCTGATGGCCGACGCCGGGATCATCCCGCAGGTCGCCCAGGTCCGCTCCGGCGAGGCCGAGCTCAACCGCATCACCGGAGCGCAGGCGCCCTCGGGCGTGCCCGTCACGATCACCTCACCGGTGACGGAGCGCAAGAGCAGCGGTTCCGGCCCCCGTGGCCGGCGCGGCGCGCGTCCCGGCCAGGGGCGCCGCTCCAACGCCAACACGGCGACGCCGCAGGCACGTGCCGCGGCGGCGCAGCGCCGGTCCAACAAGGCCGCGTAGTCACCCGGCCGGGAGCCCGGCCGCCCCTGTCCGGCTTTCTTCGCGACCATCTTGTTGAGGCACCATGCGCTGTGTCATCGCCCGTTTCCCCTTCGACCTCTTCAAGAACGAGGTGGAGGAATCGATGAAGGGCATCAAGCCCGAACCTGTCACCGGTGACGCGGTGGTCATCAGCCGCCGCGTCTATCCCGTGAAGCAGGTCGGCGAGATCATCACCCGGCAGGACCGCCGGGACTTCACCGCAGGCGAGGTGACCAGGGCGCTGACGCGTCTCGGCTTCACCTGCCGCCCGGCGGAGGTTCCCGCGCCCGCGGCGCCGCCGCTCACGCCGCTGGAGAACGCGTCCGCCCTGCTCGGAACGCCCAGCGAGGCCTGATCCGCCGCTCCGTCCCGTACACCCGCACCCCCGAGGCCCTCCCGGCCCGGGGGTGCGGTGCGTCCGGGGTGTCAGGGGGCGGGCCTGGGCTTCCTGGCCCAGTCGAGCCGGGGCTCCACCGCGTACCGGAACACCCGCTGGACGGGTGGGCTGCAGAGGGCCGTGACCATGACCGCGGCGGCGGCGGTCACGAGGAGCCGGCCCAGCGGGGTGGAGACGATGTCCACCTCGAAGAGGTCCAGCTTGATCGCGCCCTTGATGACGAAGCCGTGCAGCACGTAGCCGTAGAGCGTGCCCGCGCCCAGAGCGGTCATCCACAGCCTGCGGTTCGGCACCCAGGCGAGGAAACAGGCGCTGAGCAGCAGAGCGCAGGCGAACAGGAGCAGGGTCACCGGGGCGCCCGCCCAGGCGGGCGAGCCGAGCTGTTCGGCGCCGTACCGGCGGAAGAACCACGAAGTCGTCGTACGGGGCACCGCCCAGTACGCGGCGGCCAGGGCCACCAGGCAGACCGGGACGGACACGATGCGCATGGCGCGGCTGCGCACGAAGTCGAAGTGCTCGGGACGCAGCTGGAGGCCCAGGACGTAGTACGGGAGGAACTGGAGGATCCGCTGGAGGTGCAGGTCCCCGCCGATGTTGCTGGTCACCGCTCCCATGGCCGCGATGACCAGGGAGACCGCCACGGGCAGGCGGACCGTCTGCCAGAAGGGGGTGGTGAGGCGCCAGAGGAACAGGGCGGGCAGGAACCACAGCAGCCAGTACGGGGTGAGCGGGCTCAGGGGGAAGGTGGGGGTGCCGGTCAGGCGCTCGAAGAGGGTGTAGGCGATCTCGAACACGGCGTAGGGCACGGCCAGGCTGGTGACGAGCTTCCACACCCGGTCGGACCGCAGTTCCAGGCCGCGCGAGAAGTATCCGGCGATGATGATGAAGACCGGCATGTGGAAGGTGTAGACGAAGGTGTAGAACGTCTCCACCACGCGGCCGCTGCCGGGCAGGGGCTCCCACGAGTGCCCCATCGCCACGAGGACGATGGCCAGGTACTTCGCGTTGTCGAAGAACGGGTCACGGCCGGGGCGGGACGGTGCGGTTGCCGGTGCTCCGGCCCCGGCGGCGGCCGGTCCCGGCGGGCGTGAGGTCAGGGAGGGCATCGGGCCACCCTAAGGGCTGCCCCCGGTCCCCGGCGGGCGCAGGACGATCCCCGGTGGGGACACGGGAACAGCCAAGGCACCTGGCCGCGCTCCTCGGAACGCCCGGTACGTCCGGCGCGCGGTCGTCCCCGCGCCTCGGGGTGCGCCGCGTCCGACGCCGCGCCCGGATCCACGGGGGACACCGGGACGGCCCTCGATCCGGCCGGGGCGGCGCGGGGGATCAGGGACCCGGGGATCCGGGGATGCGGGGATCAGGGGATCAGGGGATCAGGGGATCAGGACCAGCTTCCCGGTGGTCCGGCGCGCGAGGAGGTCCTCATGGGCGCGCCGGGCGTCCGCGAGCGGGTAGCTGCCACCGGTCACGGGCTTGAGCCGGCCCGCTTCGACCAGGGCGAACAGCTCCTTCAGGGGGCCGCCGACCGCGCCCGGAGCGGCAAGGGCGGGGCGTAGCCAGAATCCGACGACGGAGGCGTTGAGACGGCCCAGCCGGCCCGGGTCGACAGGGGTGAAGCCGGTGCGGGCGGCGTTGCCGTAGGTCACGAGCCGGCCGAAGGAGGCCAAGGAGTCCAGGGCCTGGTCGAAGAGGTGCCCGCCGACGGCGTCCAGGACGACGTCCGCCTTCTCCGGAAGGGGGTACGTGATCACCGCGTCGGCGCCGAGGTCCAGGACGAGCCGTTCCTTGGCCGGGGTGGAGACCTGGGCGAGGACCCGGCCCGCCCCGAACTCCCTGGCCAGCTGGACGGCGAGGCTGCCGACGCCACCCGCCGCGGAGTGCACGACGACGCTCTCACCGGTGCGCAGACGGGCCGCGGACCGCAGCAGGTGCCAGGCGGTCAGTCCCTGCATCATGAGGGCGAGCGCCTGGGCGGCACCGAGCTCCTCGGGGATCTCCAGGACGCCGGACTCCTTGGCGGTCACCTGCTCCGCGTACCCGTGCGAGACGCGGGCCAGCACCCGCCTGCCGTCCGGGGTGCGGCCGACGACCTCGCTGCCCGGGACGTGGGGGAGGGCATCGGCGCCGAGATAGGAACCGTCCACCTGGTGGGTGTCCGCGAAGTTCACCCCGGCGGCCTCGACGGTGAGGAGCACCTCTCCGGGCCCGGGCTCGGGAGGGGCCATCCGCACGGGACGGAGTACTTCGGGACCACCGAAGCGGTCGAACTGGATGGCGAGCATGCCGCACGATACCGCGGGGTGATCGAGGCCCGAGGGGGTCTAGCGACCCGGGCAGCTCCGCACAGGTCGGGACAAAACAGTACGTACGGTTTGTTTTGATGGTCGCCCTGGTTCACCGTCCCACGGGTACGGAACGGGCCGCGTACCGCCGGACCGTGCCGGCTTCCCGTACGCACCGGAGCCGTGGGCGTGCCGGCCGGGACCGAGCGGTACGCGGGCGGCCGTGTCCGGGACCGGCCTGCCACACTGCGGCCATGAGCGATCTTCTCCACGACAGAGTCGTCCTGATCACCGGGGCGAGCAGCGGTATAGGTGCGGCGGCGGCGCGGGTGTTCGCCGGCGAAGGTGCGACGGTCGTCCTGGCCGCCCGCAGGGAGGACCGACTGGTCTCACTGGTGGCCGAGTTGAAGGACAAGGGAGCCCAGGCCTCCTACGTCGTCTGCGATGTCACGGTCGCGGCGGACGCCGCCCGGGCCGTCGGCTTCACGGTCGACACCTACGGGAGGCTGGACTCGGCCTTCAACAACGCGGGGCTCGGAGGTGACCGGACTCCCCTGCACCTCATGGGCGACGACGTCTACGACGCCGTGATGGACGTCAACGTGCGCGGCGTCTGGAACTGCCTCCGGCACGAGATAGCGGCCATGCTGCAGAACCCCGGCAACTGCTCCATCGTGAACAACAGCAGTGTGGGCGGGCTGGTGGCCATACCGGCGGCCGCGCCCTACATAGCGGCCAAGCACGCGGTCGTCGGCCTCACCAGGGCCGCCGCCGACGAATACGCCCAACAGGGGATCAGGGTCAACGCGGTGGCGCCGGGTACCACGCGCAGTGAGATCACCGCCGACTGGTTCGGGCGCAACCCGGGTCTCGAGGAGATGGTCAACAGCCTTACGCCGCAGGGGCGTACAGCCGAACCGGAGGAGATCGCCAACGCGGCCGCCTGGCTGCTCAGCGACCGCTGCCCCTTCCTCACGGGCACCGTCATGCCGGTGGACGGCGGCTTCGTCAACCAGTGAGCCCTCAGCCGCAGGGACCGCTCAGCCGGCTCCGGAAGACCGTTTCTCCGTCCTGTGTCGCCGTGACCAGTACCGAGGTCTCTCCGGGGGCGGCGGGCAGGATCTCCGCCTCGACCCAGCAGGGGCGGTCGAACTCGGCGTACCGTTCGAAGGTGCTGGTGACGGTAGTCGCCTCGAAGCGTGCGGGGTGAACGGCGGCGTGCGCGGCCTGGTCGGCAGCCTCCATCAGGGCGAGCCCGGGGACGTGGTCGACCGGGTGGTCGTACAGCACGGCGTTGTCGACGTCGTTGCGCAACTGCCAGTGCCGGGGGCGGTCCCCGGCCGCCAGGACGACGTCGGCCGGGGTGGACCGGCCCACGGTGCGGGGGTCCACCGGAGCGGGCAGCGGCCACGCGTTCCAGTCGACGGTGAAGTGTTCGCCGCGAAGCCGGCGGTAGACGCGCGTGGAGAGCCAGCCGAACTCGGAATCCGCGCGGACCGCCACGCTGCCACCCCGGATGATGCGGAATTCCATGTCGAGTGAACTCACCTTCCTCCCCCGCTCCTTGGCGTTCCTGACCGTGACCTCGACGGTGAGGTCGCAGGCACCCTCGGAGGGGACTTCGAACCCAGGGGTGACGGTGAAGTCGAAGTAGTTCAGCAAGGTGTGGTCGGAGAGGGGCGCGCCGTACGCCGCGTGCGCGATGGTCAGGCCGCTCTGCCGGACGGTCTGGGTGAGCATCCGCGGGTCGTAAGGGAGGCCGGCAGCGGGGGCCGGCCACCTCGCGGACAACGAGAACTCGTCATCTTCCCTGCGTCGCCACGAGGTGAGGAGGACCATGTCGGTACGTCCGAGGTGGACGTACTCCTTGCGGATGCCGTCCCGTCCCTCAGCTGCGGAGAGCGGCGGGCACGGCACGGCGGGTATGTCGGGCACGGCCCTCCCGGACATGGCGCAAAATGGGTATTACGGCGCTGATATGATACCGGTTCACCGGTACTTTTTGAAGTAGCGTCATGCAACGTTCAAAGGGGAGCGCGAGTTGGCACGACAGCAACGGGCGATCCGCACGCGCCGAATCTTCCTGCAAGCCGCTGCCGAGGTCTTCGACGAGCACGGCTACGACGCCGCCACCATCGCCGCCATCCTCGACCGGGCCGGTCTCACGCGGGGGGCCCTCTACTTCCACTTCACGTCGAAGGAGGAGCTGGCCCGTGGTGTCCTCCAGGAGGCGGTGACGTCGGACGGGGTCACCCCGCAGACCTTCAAGCTGCAGGAGTGGGTGGACATGGCGCTCCTGCTCGCCTACCGGCTGCCCCGGGAACCCCTGCTCAGCGCCTCGATCCGGCTGTCCGTCGACCCGCGTGCGCGCGGGCTCTTCGGCACCCGCTGGCCGGACTGGATCGCTCTCGGCACGGAGATGCTGACCGAGGCCAAGGAGCGCGGCGAGCTCCTTCCGCACGTCGATCCGGAGGCCACGTCCCGGCTGGTCGTCGGGGCGTGGACCGGGGTGCAGCTGGTGACCGAGTCCATGGCCGAGCCGCCGGACCTGGTCGCCGAGATATCCGCGCTCTTCGAGCTCATCCTCCCCAACAACGCCGTCCCGGGCGTGCTGGCCCGCCTCGACACCTCCCCGCACCGCGCGGCACGCATCATGGAGCAGCAGCGGGCGGTCGCCGCTTCCTGACCGCCCGGCCCCGGCCACGGGACGCGCGGCGCCGTGTCACCCGACTGGGTGCGGGTGCCTGCGACGTGGCTGGTCAGCGCGCATGGTGGCCCTATGTGGCTTCGCCGAACAGCCGTGTGCGCCACGGTCGTGCCGCTGGCATTCCTGGTGTTCCGGGACGCGCCGGTACGGCTCGCCGCGCCCGAGCAGGCCACCGCGAAGCCGGCGACGCCGGCCGGTGCCCAGAGGCCCGCGATCGTCACGCGGGCGCAGTGGCACGCGGACGAGAGCCTGGTGAAGGAGGACGCGGTGTACACGGGGGTGGTGAAGGCCGTCTTCGTCCATCACACCGGGCACACCAACGCGTACGACTGCGCCGACGCCCCCGAGATGCTCCGGGCGATGGAGGAGGCGCACGTCCGGGGCGAGGGCTGGGACGACATCGGCTACAACTTCGTCGTCGACCGGTGCGGGACCATATACGAGGGCAGGGCGGGAGGGGTCGGTCGCTCCGTGCGCGGTGCCCATGCCACCGGGTTCAACGCGCACAGCGTGGGGATCGCGGCCCTCGGCACCTTCGACCCCGGCGTACCGGTGCCGAAGGCGCTCATCGAGGGGATCGCGAAGGTGGGTGCGTGGAAGCTGGATCCTGCCGTCGATCCTGGGGGCATCGTGCGCATGGTCTCGACGAACGACGAGAGCCTCTACAGGCGCGGCGAGGTGGTCTACCTCCATGCCGTGGCCGGTCACCGCGACACCTTCCAGACGTACTGCCCCGGTGAGGCGCTCTATGCGCAACTGCCTGCCGTCCGCGCGGAGATGGCCAGACTGCGGGCCCTGAAGGGGTAGTGCCTACCCGGCGACGTACTGGGTGAGGACGGCCTGCACCTCGTAGATGTCGACGCCCTTGGTGAAGGTCTTCTGGATCGGGGTCGGGGAGCCGGAGACCCAGATCTTGAGCTCCGCGTCCAGGTCGAAGGTCCCCGCCGTCTCCACGGCGAAGTGCGTGATGCTCCGGTAGGGGACCGAGTGGTACTCCACCTTCTTGCCGGTCATCCCCTGCTTGTCGATGAGGACGAGCCTGCGGTCGGTGAAGAGGATCGTGTCGCGGATCAGGAGATAGGCGGCGTGCACCTGCTCGCCGTGCCCGAGAAGCCGTGCGTAGTCACGCTGCGCAGCAGCCGGATCGACGGAGTGCGCGTTGCCGAACAGTGCCATGAGGAGCCCTCCACCCGAGTGAATGTGCGGCCTTTGAACGCGTCAAAGCCCAAGGAAAAGATTATCGGCGGCTTATCTGTTCGTGCCCTTGCACACCTTCTGGAGCACAGCGGAGGAATACCGTCATGCCGGCATCACCCCTCGCCAAGCGGCCCGTCGAATCGGTGCTCGCACTTCTGCTCGTCCTCCTGAGCGTGCTGGGCCTCTCCGGCCGCAGCGCCGCGGCCGCCCCGGCCCAGGCTCCCGCCCAGGCGGTACCGGCCCAGGCCGTCCCGGCCCGAGCCGTCATCGCGCCGACCGTCACGGCGGGTACGGACTGGGACCGCATCGCCGAGTGCGAGAGCAACGGCCGCTGGAACATCAACACCGGCAACGGCTACCACGGCGGACTGCAGTTCGCGCCCTCCACCTGGCGGGCCTACGGCGGCGGGCAGTACGCACCCCGCGCCGACCTCGCCACCAGGTCCGAGCAGATCGCCGTCGGTGAACGCGTCGCCCGCTCCCAGGGGATGGGCGCCTGGCCCACCTGCGGCCGCCTCGGTGCGAACGGTACGTCGAAGTCCTCGTCCTCGTCCTCCACGTCGTCCTCCTCGTCCGACGGCGCCGACCGGAGCGACAGCTCGCAGGCGGCTCCTCAGCGGCAGTCGGCCGGCAGTTCGAACAGTGGCTCGTCCGGTGCCTCGTCGTCGGACGGCAGCACGAGCGACAGCTCCACCCGCGGTGACAGCGGCGTGACGCACCACTCCGAGGATCTGGCCGACGCGGAGACGTACGTCGTCGAGTCGGGAGACTGCCTGTCGGTGATCGCCGCCCGCGCGGACGTGCCCGGTGGCTGGCCCGCGCTGTACGAGCTGAACCGCGAGGTCCTGGACCAGGGGCCGCACCTCATCTTCCCCGGTCAGCGCCTCCGTCTGAACGCCTGAACCATGACGGCCACGCCCACCCGCCGAACTGGCGGTACCGGACCGTCCACTGCGGGCCACGGCGTTCCTGCCCGTGCCGGGAAGCCCGGACAGGACCGGACGGCGGCTGATCCCCGGGGGCGCCGAACAACACAGCAGGCGGCACGACAGATGACACGACAGGCGGCACGACAAGCGGCACGACAAGCTGCACGACAGGCGGCACGACAGGCGGCATGACAGCCATCACAGCAGGTGGCACAGCAGGTCGCGGGCGCGGATGGCGTACGCGGACGGCGGACCGGCGGCCTCGTCGCGGCGGAGCGGTCCAGGAGGGACACCAGGTGGCAGACCTCGCGTGGGAACGCGGCCGAACCGAGCACGGCGTCGCGCCGGGCAAGGAGCGCGGTGCGGTCCTGACGCCGGTGGCGCGATCGGCGTACGGAGAGACATCGCAGGACGGGCATCGACAGGACGCTGTCGGCGGGCCCGGCCCCGGCGCACATGCGGACGGCCGGGCGGCCGGCCGACTCCTCGACACCGCGCCGGACGTCCCGTGGGTCGCCGAAAGAGGTGTCACGGTTCCCGGTGGTGCATGGACCACACGGAACCCTGCCGGACGGACACGGCGAACGGCACCCCGGCCGCACTCCTCCCCCGCTCCGGCGGCCCAGGCCGGACCCGGTCCGAAACCTGGCCCGGGGCCTCACCGCTCAACGGCCCACGGAGTCCGCGTCGCGGGCGGTGGCGGGCGCGTTCCCGGATTCCGCCTGGTGTCGGCGGCAGTCGTGGTTGTGACACGGCCCAGGACCCCAGTGCGGGACGAAGATGCCGAGGGTCTTGTGCCGCGCCAGTACGGTCGCGACGGGCTGCTTGCAGGCCGGACACACGTACTCGGTCTCCGCCTGCCGATCGGTCTGACGCTCGGTTCTGGCCATGCTTTTACGGTAGACCTGAAGGAGACAATTAGAAACTTTTCCGGCTTTTTACCCGCCTCTGCTCCCAGGAACGGGAGACGCCCCGACGAAGGGACCACCGGTCATGGCCCGCGCACCGTCACCGGCCGCAGTCCTGCTCTCCGTGCACGCGGTGGTCTTCGACACGGACGGCGTGATCACCGACTCCGCCCCGGCCCACGCCGCGGCCTGGAAAGAGGCGTTCGACGCCTGCCTGGCCCTCCACGAAGGCCAGCGGCCGTTCGACGAGGGGGACGACTACAGGCGCCATGTCGACGGGAAGTCGCGCAAGGACGGTGCCGCCGCCTTCCTCGCGTCCAGGGGTCTCCGCATTCCCGAGGGCAGGCCCGACGACCCGCCGGGCACCGCCACGGTGTGGGCCGTCGCCGCACGCAAGGACGAGGTGTTCACCCGGGGCCTGCGCACCCACCCGATCGCGGTCTGGCCGGGGACGGTCCGCCTCCTGCGCGTCCTGCACGACGCACGGGTGCCGTTCGCCGCCGCGTCCGCGTCCCGGCACGCGACGGAGCTGCTCGCCGGGGCCGGTCTCCTGGACCTGTTCACGGCGGTGGTCGACGGCAACGAGGCACGCCGCCTGGAGCTGCCCGGCAAACCGGACCCCGCCCTGTTCACCGAGGCGGCACGGCGCCTGGGGGTCCCGGCCGGGGAGACCGCCGTCGTGGAGGACGCGCTGGCCGGAGTGGAGGCGGGGCGGCGTGGAGGCTTCGGGCTGGTCGTCGGGGTGGACCGGACGGACAGCACGGAGGGGGCCGCCGCGCTACGCCGTCACGGCGCCGATCTCGTGGTGGCGGATCCCGGGGACCTGCTGATCAACGGGGAGGACTGATGGCGCGCGGCTGGATCTGGGCGTACGAGGGGTACGAGCCCGGGAAGGAGCGCCTGCGGGAAGCGCTGTGCACCCTCGGCAACGGCTACTTCGCCACCAGGGGAGCCGCGCCCGAGACCCCTGCGGGCGCGACGCACTATCCGGGTACCTACGTGGCGGGCTGCTACAACCGGCTGACCTCCTCCGTCCAGGGACGCCAGGTCGAGAACGAGGACATGGTCAACCTCCCCGACTGGCTGCCGCTGCGCTACCGCATCCATCCCGCCGGCGCCGGCGCCGGACCCGGACCCGGCCCGTGGCTGACCCCGGACCACGCTTATCTGGCGGAACACCGGCAGTGGCTCGACCTGCGCGGCGGGACACTGACCAGACGCTCGGTGTACGAGGACGGGGCCGGCCGCCGGCTGACGGTGGAACAGGAACGTCTGGTCCACATGGGCGATCCCCATCTGGCGGCTCTGCACACGGTGTTCTCCGCCGAGGGGTGGTCGGGGGAGCTGGAGGTGGAGGCGGTGATCGACGGCGACGTCCGGAACTCCGGTGTCGCGCGCTACCGGGAGCTCGCGAACCGCCACCTGACCGGCTGGGAGACCGGTACGGAACCGAAGTCCTCGGTGTGGCTGCGCTGCCGCACGGTGGAGTCGGACATCGGCATCGCCCTGGCCGCCCGCACCGTGGCCTCCTGCGGCCCGGAGCGGAACGGGGACCACCGGGCCGAACCCCGGCAGGAGCCGCGCGCGGTGCATCAGAAGCTGATGCTCCCGCTGGCCCCGGGCTCCGACGCCGTCGTCGACAAGACGGTCGCCCTCTTCACCTCCCGTGACCCGGCGATCGGCAGCCCGTTGCGGGCCGCGGTCTCCGCGGTCGACGGCGCACCGGTCTACTCCCGGCTGCTGGTGTCGCACCGCAAGGCCTGGGCGGATCTGTGGCAGCAGGCCAGGCTGGAGGTCCCCGGGGAGGCCGGACGCATCCTGCGGCTGCACCTCTTCCACGTGCTCCAGACCCTCTCCCCGCACACCGCGGAACTCGATGTCGGGGTGCCGGCCAGAGGGCTGCACGGGGAGGCGTACCGGGGGCACGTCTTCTGGGACGAGCTGTTCGTCCTGCCCTTCCTGAACCTGCATCTCCCGGAGATCTCGCGGGGGTTGCTCGACTACCGTCACCGGCGGCTGCCCGCGGCCGTCGACGCCGCGCGCGCCGTGGGCAGGAACGGGGCGATGTACCCGTGGCAGAGCGCCGACGAGGGGCGTGAGGAGACCCAGGAGGTCCATCTCAACCCCCGCTCGGGGCGCTGGCTGCCCGACCGTTCACGGCTGCAGCACCATGTCGGCTCGGCCGTGGCCTACAACGTGTGGCAGTACTGCCAGGCCACCGGCGACACGGAGTACCTCTACTCCAAGGGCGCCGAGATGATGCTGCAGGTGGCCCGTTTCTGGGCGGACAGTGCCGTGTGGGACGACTCTCTCGGGCGGTACCGCATCCGGGGCGTCGTCGGGCCCGACGAGTACCACGACGCCTATCCGGACTCGGACGAGGCCGGACTCGACGACAACACGTACACGAACGTGACGGCGGCATGGGTGCTGGCACGGGCCGGTGAGCTCTGCCGCGCTCTCCCCGCGAGCCGATGCCGGCAGCTCCTCGACCAGATCCGGCTCGACCGGGAGGAGACGGACCGCTGGGACGACATCTCGCGCCGGCTGTACGTGCCGCACCACCGGGGTGTCATCAGCCAGTTCGCCGGTTACGGAGATCTGGCCGAGCTGGACTGGGAAGGCTACGGGGAGCGCTACGGGGACATCCGGCGCCTCGACCGGATCCTGGAGGCGGAGGGCGACACCGTCAACCGCTACCAGGCGTCCAAGCAGGCGGACGTGCTGATGCTCGGCTACCTCTTCTCGCCGAAGGAACTCGCCGCGCTGTTCCGGCGGCTCGGACACGAACTCGACGACGAGACCTGGCGGGCCACCGTCGACTACTACGTGAAGCGCACGAGTCACGGCTCCACCCTCAGCTCGCTCGTCCATGCCTGGGTGCTGGCCAGGGTGCACCGGGACGACGCCTGGGTGTACTGCGAGGAGGCGCTGATCGGCGATGTCGCCGACATCCAGGGCGGGACGACCGAGGAAGGCATCCACCTAGGGGCGATGGCGGGCACCCTCGACTTCGTGCAGCGCGGGATGACGGGCCTGGAGACGCGTGACGACGCCCTGTGGCTCGCTCCGGCCACACTGCCCCAGCTCTCGAAGTTCCGGATGCGGCTCCGGTTCCGCCGGCACTGGGACGTGGACCTGCGCCTCCGTGCCGAGCGCCTGCGGATCGCCGTGCCCGACTCGGAACGGCCGGGGGTGCGGGTGAAACTCGACGGCAGCGCGTACGTCGTCGAGCCGGGCACGGCACGGTGGCTGGAGCTGCCGACGGACATGCCCGGAGGGTCGTGAGAGGCCGTCCGTACGAGGCCCTTCACGAGCCGGCCGCTCACGCGGGGTTCTCACGCGGGTTTGCTCACGCGGGTTTGCTCACGCGGGCCGGGAGGCCACCAGCACACCGATCCTGTCGATGCGGTGCTCGGGATTGTCGTAGGCGTCGCGCCAGAAGTTCCCGGCCGCGTCGTCCTCCGGGGTCGCGCAGGTGGAGAGGGTGATCATCGCCCGGGTCGGCTTCTCTCCCGGTTCGCCGGGCACCTCGGCCCGCTGCTCGGCGAGCGAGCGCTCGGACCGGAAGGACGTCTGCCGGGTCTCGGTGATGCGGTACTCGTACACCGTGCCGCCCTCGGTGACGAGGACGGAGTCACCCTTCTCCAGGGACGGCAGGTCCCGGAGCGGGCCCCCGGCGGAGAGCCGGTGGGCCGTCACGAGGTAGTTCCCGGTCTCGCCCGGCCCGACACCGCCCTTCTCCCCGTACGGGCTGGCGGCCACGCCACGGTTCTGGATCCGCGTCCCGGGCCCGTCGTCCGTCGTGCCCTCGTACGGGACCACGCGCAGGTCCGTCACGCCGATCGACGGGATGGTGAGCTCCGCGGTCGCCGTACGGGGGTCGGTCCGGTCGGACGGGACCCGGGCGGAGAGGCCCTCGGCGGCCGGCGCGGCCGCCGGCGCCGGGGGAGGCCCGGTGGCGGCCACCGCGGCCGGGCCGCCGGCTGCCAGCAGGACGACGGCCGCACCCGCGAGGGCACGGGGGACGCCTCGGAATCCAGGGGGAAGACGCATGGCGGAATCCGGATCGGTGGCTGATGGTGCCGGTCGCGGGCCCTGTGACACGGCCCGCGCCCTTCCAGTACACCACCGGTCACGGGATCGCGTCGGGTGTGCCGAGCAGCTCCCGCACCTCCTCGGCGTCCAGCTCCGTGAGTTCCTCCCCCACGAGCAGCCAGCGGGTGATGCCGACCGACTCCAGGAAGGCCAGATCGTGGCCGGCGATCAGCAGTGCTCCCTCGTAGGACTCGAGCGCGGTCGTCAGCTGCCGCACGCTCGCCAGATCCAGGTTGTTGGTCGGCTCGTCCAGCATCAGCAGCTGCGGGGCCGGTGTGGCGAGCAGGGTCGCCGCGAGGGCGGCGCGGAAGCGTTCGCCGCCCGAGAGGGTGGCTGCCGGCTGCTCGGCCCGTGCTCCCTTGAAGAGGAAGCGGGCGAGCTGCGACCGGATCTCGTTGTCGGTGGTCCCGGGCGCCACGCGGGCCACGTTCGCGGCGACGGTCAGCCCGTCGTCCAGCACGTCGAGCCGCTGCGGCAGGAAGCGCAGCGGCACATGCACCCTGGCCTCGCCGGACTCCGGCGGGAGCTCCCCGGTGAGGGTGCGCAGCAGCGTCGTCTTGCCCGCCCCGTTGCGCCCGACGAGCGCGATGCGCTCCGGCCCCTGCACGTGGAGTCCGCCCTCGCGCAGAGCGCCGAAGCGGGGGGTGAGTCCTCGCACGCTCAGGACCGTGCGGCCCGCGGGGACGGCGGTGTGGGGGAGCCGCACCCGGATCTCCGCGTCGTCCCGGATCGCCTCCTCCGCCGTGTCGAGCCGCTCCCGCGCCTCCTGGAGCCGGTCCTCGTGCAGACCGCGGAGCTTGCCCGCCGACTCCTGGGAGGACCGCTTGTGCGCGCCCGCCACGATCCTCGGCGCGCGCCGCTGGGCGTCCATCTTCTTGTTGTGCCGCTGACGGCGGGCCACCTTGGTCCGGGCCTCCTCCAGCTCGCGCTTCTGACGGCGTACGTCGGACTCGGCGGCCCGCACCATGCGCCCGGCCGCTTCCTGCTGGGTGGTCAGCGCCTCCTCGTAGGCCGACCAGCCGCCGCCGTACCAGCTCACCGAACCGGCACGCAGGTCCGCGATGCGGTCCACCCGTTCCAGCAGGTCACGGTCGTGGCTGACCACGACCAGCACGCCGGACCGCCAGGACTCGACGGCTTCGTACAGCCGCCGGCGCGCGAACACGTCGAGGTTGTTGGTCGGCTCGTCCAGCAGCAGGACGTCGGGCCGTTCCAGCAGCAGCGCGGCCAGCCGCAGCAGCACGGTCTCGCCGCCGGACAGCTGGCCCACGGTGCGGTCGAGACCGACCTCACCGAGGCCCAGCGATCCCAGGGTCGCCAGCGCCCGCTCCTCGACGTCCCAGTCGTCACCGACCGTCTCGAAGTGCTCCTCGGCGACGTCGCCGGCCTCGATGGCGCGCAGCGCCGTACGCCGCGCGGTGATGCCGAGCGCGTCCTCGACGCGGAGGCCGGTGTCGAGGGTGAGGTTCTGAGGGAGGTAGGCGAGCCGTCCGCCGACGGTCACCGAGCCGGCGGCCGGCTGAAGGCGGCCGGCCAGCAGCCGGAGCAGGGTGGACTTGCCGGAGCCGTTGGTCCCGACGAGCCCGGTGCGGCCGCGGCCGATGCTGAGGGACAGCCCGTCGAAGACCTCGGTGCCGTCCGGCCACCGGAAGGACAGGGCGGAGCAGGTGAGGGAGGCGGCGGGAACGGTGGGATGAGACATGTGGTCCTCGCAGTCGCAAGCGTGTGAACAGGGGCTTCGTGTGCGAGCACCACGCGGCGACCGGCCGGGAGAGGAAAGGGTGCGGTCCTCCGGAGAGACGGGGGACGGCTCATGCACCGAGGTCGCATCCACGCGGTGGGTCACGGGGCGGCAGGAAAGCCGACAGGGCGTGACGGGCTACGGCAGGGGCCGTACCGCGCGATGATCGCGGACCTCAGATGCGCAACGTCCACCTCTATCGGAGACAACAGGACTCGAAAACTGTACACCGCGCTCCGTCCGGACGGGGGTGAACACCGGGCCGTCGGGGCTCGGGGCGGCCGGGTAGGCCCTCTTGACGCACGACTGCGGACGTCCATAGCGTCTGCTCGCCCAATCGCAAGACCGTTCGAAACTTTCGGTTCCGCGAAGTGACCACGTGGGGCCGGCGTGAACACACGCCACCAGCCGCCCCACCCGCCCGACGTGCCGCCGAGTCCGTCCCGGTGCGGCACCCGCATACCGACCCGCCCCAGGAGACACCCGCATGAGACCGCACTCCGCAGCCTCTCCGGCAACCTCGGACCTCTCAGGCCCCTCGGGCCCCGCCCGCCACGCAGGCTTACGGGCGCGCCGGAGCGCCCGCCGTCTGGTGGCCGTGCTGACCGGGGCTCTGCTCCTGGCGGCCGCTCCGGCCACCTCCGCCGAGCCGGCGCACCGTGGCGACAACTCCTCCTCCTGGACCGGGACGTGGGCCGCGGCGCCCACTGCGGCCCCGGCCTCGGACACCACGGCGTTCGAGAACGAGACGATCCGCCAGACCGTCCGCACGAGCATCGGCGGCGACCGGGTCCGGATCCGGCTGTCGAACGAATTCGGCAGCGGCCCGCTGGTCGTCGGTGAGGCCCGTGTCGCCCGCCCGGCCACCGGCGGGCCCTCCTCCCGGATCGACCCGCGTACCGACCGGCCGCTCACCTTCGGCGGCCGCACCGCGGTGACCGTCCCCGCGGGTGCCCCGCTGCTCAGCGACCCGGTCGCCCTGAAGGTGCCCGCCGGGACCGACCTCGTGGTGAGCATCCACCTGCCCGGACCCACCCCGGGATCGACGCTCCACTCGATGGCGCTGCAGCACAACCACGTGGCGGCCGGGAACGTCACCGGCCGGGCCGTCATCGAGCCGACCTCGACCATGGACCGCTGGTACTTCCTGACCGGCGTGAGCGTGAGCACGGCCCGTTCCTCCTCGGCCGTCGTCACGCTGGGCGACTCCATCACCGACGGGGCCGACACCGGCGTCGACGCCAACCACCGCTGGCCCGACTTCCTCGCGGAGCGGCTGCGGGCCTCCGCCGGTCCCGACGCCGTGGGCGTGCTCAACCAGGGCATCAGCGGTAACCGCCTCCTGCACGACCCCAACCCGCCCGCCGGCTCGGACGCCGAGAACTTCGCGGCGTACTTCGGCCAGAGCGCCCTGCGCCGCTTCGACCGCGACGTCGCCTCCCAGCCCGGAGCCGAACACCTCGTCGTACTTCTCGGTGTGAACGACCTCGGCCATCCCGGCACCGTCGCCCCGGAGTCGGAACGGGTCACGGCGGCGGACCTCATCGGTGCCCACCGCCAGATCATCGCCCGGGCACACGAGCGGGGCCTCAAGGCCTACGGGGGCACGGTCCTGCCCTTCAAGAACGACACCCTGGGCTTCTACACGCCGGAGAACGAGGCAGCCCGGCAGGCCCTCAACCACTGGATCCGCACCGGGGGTGAATACGACGCGGTGATCGACTTCGACAGGGCGCTGCGCGACCCGTCCGACCCGCAGCGTCTCCTGGCCCGCTACGACAGCGGCGACCACCTCCACCCCAACGACGCCGGGGCGGAGGCGATGGCCCGGGCCGTGCCCCTGCGCCTCCTGCGCTGAGGCCCCGCCGCGCAGGCGTGGCGTACGGGGGGCACGGCGGCCGGTCACCCGCCGTGCCCGTGGTCCCGGGTCAGCGCAGGGACTTGAGCATCTCCGCCCCGAACGGCGTGATCTCCTCGGTGCGGCCGCGCAGGGTCTTCGCGGCCCACTCGGGGTCGGCGATCAGCGCGCGGCCGACGGCGACCATGTCGAACTCGTCGCGCTCGATCCGCTCCAGCAGCTGATCGATGCCGGTGACCGAGGAGCTGTTGCCCTGGAAGGCGCTGAAGAAGTCACCGTCCAGGCCGACCGAGCCGACGGTCACCGTCGGCCTGCCGCTGATCTTCTTGACCCACCCGGCGAGGTTCAGGTCGGAGTCGTCGAACTCGGGCAGCCAGTAGCGGCGGGTGGAGGCGTGGAAGACGTCGACCCCGGCTTCCGCCAGCGGGGTCAGGATGGTGTCCAGCTCCTCGGGTGTCCGTGCGAGCTTCGCCTCGTAGGAGTCCATCTTCCACTGGGACATGCGGAAGAAGAGGGGGAAGGCGTCGGAGACAGCCGCGCGGCACGCCGCCACGATCTCTGCCGCGAAACGGGTGCGCGCGAGGATGCCGCCCCCATAGGCGTCCGTACGGCGGTTGCTGCCCTCCCAGAGGAACTGGTCGATCAGGTAGCCGTGTGCCCCGTGCAGTTCGACACCGTCGAAGCCGAGTCGCTCCGCGGCGGCCGCCGCGTCCGCGAACGCGGCGATGACGTCGTCGAGGTCCTTCTGCGTCATGGCGCGCCCCTTGGGCTCGCCCGACAGGGACAGGCCCGAGGGGCCGACCGGCTCCGCCTCCGCCACGGGCGGGGCGCCCTCGGCGCGCGTGACGCCCACGTGCCACAGCTGGGGGATGACCGCGCCGCCCTCCCGGTGCACGGCGTCCACGACACCCGCCCAGCCCGCCAGCGCGTCCTCGCCGTGGAACCGCGGGACCCTGCCGCTGGTGCCGGCGGAGGCGTGGTCGACGTAGGTGCCCTCGGTGATGATCAGGCCGACGCCTCCGGCGGCCCGGCGTGCGTAGTAGTCCGCCACGTCCTGGCCCGGTACGCCGTTCGGAGAGAACTCCCGGGTCATCGGTGCCATGGCAATCCGGTTGCGCGAGGTCAGCCCGCGGACCGCGAACGGGCGCGAGAGAGCGTCTGCTGCACGGCCTGCATTCTCGTCTGTCACTGCATGTCCTGTTCATGGGTGGGGGCAGGTGCCTCCGTCGCAACATGGGAACGGCCGCGCGGCATCCCGTACCGGTCCCGATGTGGTCAAGCTCTCCCGGCAGCCCTCGAGCCGCGCGGGCGTGCGGAGGGCTTCCCGACCCGTGCGCACCCCCCTTGATCCGGCTCCCGCCATCCAGCAATCTTCGGCGGACGCCGAAGGGTTCGGCGTCCGCACGAAGGGATGGCTGTCCATGACCACCGAGCACACCGGCCTGTACGAGAGCTTCGACGACCGCTTCCGCGCGGGGCGGTGCATGAACGGCGACGACGGTCTCGAGCTCCTGCACACCGGCTGCCGCTGGGCCGAGGGCCCGGTCTACGTGCCCGCCTGGCGACAGCTGGTCTGGAGCGACATCCCGAACGACCGGCTGCTCCGCTGGGACGAGGAGACCGGGGCCGTGAGCGTCTTCCGGCGCACCGCCGGGCACACGAACGGCAACACGCTCGACCGCGAGGGGCGGCTCATCACCTGCGAGCAGGGCAACCGGCGGGTCACGCGGACCGAGCACGACGGCACGGTGACGGTGCTGGCAGACCGCTGGCGGGGCAGGCGTCTGAACAGTCCGAACGACGCGACCGTGAAGTCCGACGGCTCGGTCTGGTTCTCGGACCCGGACTTCGGCATCACCAGCGACTACGAGGGCTATCGCGCCGAGAGCGAGATCGGGTCCAACAACGTCTACCGCATCGACCCGTCCACCGGTGACGTGCGTCTGGTCGCCGACTGTTTCGGCGCACCCAACGGGCTGGTCTTCTCGGCCGACGAGCATCGGCTGTTCGTCTCCGACACGCGGGCCGGCCTCGTCCGGGTCTTCGACGTACGGGACGACGGAACGCTGTCGGACGGCGAGGTCTTCGCGGAGGCCGGAGCACGCGAGGCGGCGCGCTTCGACAACCTCCGCTTCGACGACGGCGGGCGGCTCTGGGTCGCCGCCATGGACGACGGGGTGCACTGCTACGACCCGGACGGCACGCTGATCGGACGGCTCGCCGTTCCGGAGGCGGTGGCCAACATCGCCTGGGGCGGCGCCAAACGCAACCGGCTCTTCCTCACCGCGGAGACGAGTCTCTACTCGGTCGTCATGGGGGTCACGGGGACGCACCCGACGGGCCCGGGCCGCAGGCCATGGCTGGATGCGGGACGGTGAGCCGCGCGAAGACGCCCTGATCCAGGCGTAGTTCACGCCCGTGGTCATCCGCGCGGCGTCGCCGAGCCCCATCGGGATCGTGCACCTGGTGCGAAGCCCGTGTTGCCTCCTGTTACGTCGTGTGTACGCACGGTCAACTGTGTGGCGCGACCATGACACCTTCCCGTGATTCCTTGCTCCGCTCCGACGCACCGCGCGATCGTCTGTGTGGCGTCCGAACCCCCGGACGCCACACCCAGCGGCGCGTCGAACCCCTGGCGCGCCACCGTCCGAGGAGGACCTCTCGATGGCAGCAGTGCGTAACACCAAGAGGCGTGTCGCCGCGGCGATCGCAGCCGCGACGACCGTGGCACTGGCGGTCGGCGCGGGTGCCTTACCCGCTCAGGCGGCCCAGCCCGAGGGCAGAGTCCTGCACGCCGGTGCGGCCGGTGCGGTACCCGGAAGCTACATCGTCACGCTCAAGCAGACGTCCGGGTTCAAGGCGTCCGCCGCCGAGGGCAAGCAGCTGATAGCCGACCACGGCGGCACGATCAAGCGCACCTACACGTCGGCGTTGAACGGCTACGCCGCCACGCTCAGCAGCACCGAGGCCAAGCGGCTCGCCGCCGATCCGGCGGTCGCCTCGGTCGAGCAGGACCAGAAGGTCCACTCGACCGCCACCCAGACCAACGCGCCCTGGGGCCTCGACCGGATCGACCAGACCAACCTCCCGCTGAGCGGCACGTACACCTACCCGGACACGGGCGGCAGCGGCGCGACCGTGTACGTCCTCGACACCGGCGTACGCATCACCCACCAGGAGATCAGCGGCCGGGCTTCCTACGGTTACGACTTCGTCGACAACGACACCACCGCCCAGGACGGCGCGGGCCACGGCACCCATGTCGCCACGACCGTCGCCGGAACCACCTACGGCGTCGCCAAGAAGGCGAAGATCGTCGCGGTGCGGGTCCTCGGCAACGACGGATCCGGCACCACCGCCGGGGTCATAGCGGGTGTCGACTGGATCACCGCCAACCACGTCGCCAACTCCGTCGCCAACGTCTCGCTCGGCGGCGGGGCCAGCACCACGCTGGACAACGCGGTGCGCCGGTCGATCACCTCCGGGGTCACCTACTCCATCGCGGCCGGCAACTCGGGTGCACCGGCCTCCGGTTACTCACCGGCCCGGGTCACCACCGCGATCACGGTCGGTGCCACGACCAGGACCGACGCCAGGGCCACGTACTCGAACCACGGCCCCGTCGTGGACATCTTCGCGCCCGGCTCCGCCATCACGGCAGGATGGAACACCTCGGACACCGCCACCTACACCGGCAACGGCACCTCCTTCGCCGCACCGCACGTCTCCGGTGCCGCCGCGGTCTACCTGACGAGCCACCCCGGCGCCGCTCCGGCGACCGTGGCCTCGGCACTGGTGAACGGCGCCACGCCCGACGTCCTCACCGGCGTCGGGACCGGCTCCCCGAACAAGCTCCTCAAGCTCGTCCCGTAACCACCGGACGGGCCGGGGACACGCACGGGGCGCGCCCCTCGTACGTGTCCCCGGCCGACGTCGTTCCGGAGGCCCCACACGGCTCACCACCGGATCGGGCAGTCCTCGGAAGAGAACTCGCCCACCGCCGTGTTCTCCACTTCCTCGAGCTCCCGGACGTAGGGAGGAACATCCGGAAGCGGCGTGCAGAACGTGACGTAGGCCGTGAGGAGGCAGTCGTCGGTATCGGCGTACGACAGCGACGGCGTACGACAGCGACACGTAGGCCCTCACCTGAGTGTCACCGAACTGCTCCCGAGCGCTCGACAGACAGGCACAGACGTAGGCCAGGCACCGCCGGACGAGGAGAGGCGTGCGCTCCGCCGGCGCGACGGGGAGGTCGTGGTCGGTCATCCCTCTGCCGTTGACCGTGGTCTCTTCCACGAGCCGGTCGGAGTGGCGGGCGGGAGTCTCCGGAGACAGGCCGGCCAGCACGCGTCCACCGGCGGCCGTGAAGGTCCATCCCCGCTCCGCGACCTCACGGAACGGGGGAGGGATGTCCCGAGGGGTCAGGCCTTCGACGTCCGTCTCCTCCAGGAGCGCCCGCATCCAGGGGTTGCTTCGCACGACCAGCCCTCGCCGAGCGCGGCGATCCCCTTCCGGCCGCTGTGACGGAGCCCGTGTCCCCCGACGGCACTCCCGACGCCGCGTGCAGGTCAAACAAAGCCGGAAACGGCCGGGCACGGGCGGGAGCCCTGACAGTACCGGGTGTCCGGCGGCGCGGTCCGGCGTGACGCTGCCGAGCGACGACACGCGCCCGCGGCAGCGCCCCCGCCCCTGGGCGCCGTGGAAGGATCTCGGCGGGCCGGACGGCCGGCCGGACCGGATCGGAACTCGCCACGTGGGAGAAGAGATGTCGCTTCCGGACCCGGGGCGGGAGGCCGCAGCGGCGGCGGCGGTCGGCTTCGACCTCGGCGAATGCGTCCGGGAGCCCATTCACCTGCTGGGCAGGATCCAGTCCCACGGCACCCTGCTCGCGGTGGAGGCCGACACCGGCATCGTGGACACCGCGGCCCTGAACACCGGCTCCCTGCTGGGTGTCGCGGCCCAGGAACTGGTCGGCGGACACGTCACCCGGGTGCTGTCCCCCGAGGCCTGGGCCGAGGCCCTCGACGAGGCCGGCGCTCAGCAGGAGGCCGTCGGCCTCGTTCTTCCCGTCTCCATCGACGTGGCGGGTGCGCCCCGGATGTTCGACATGACCGCCCACCGGCAGGGGCCCCTGCTGGTTCTGGAGTGCGAGCCGCGAGCCGACGCGGCGCCGCACTTCCCCCACTTCTACCAGGGCGTACGCCGAGCCCTGACCCGGCTCCGGTCGTCGGCGACCGCAGCCGAGTGCTGTCAGGCCGCCACCCGTGAGGTCCGGGCGCTGACCGGCTTCGACCGGGTGGTCGCCTACCGCTTCGACGGAGGGGACGGGCCGGGGGAGGTGGTCGCGGAGGCGCTCACCGACGGGCACGAACCCTGGCTGGGGCTCTGGTTCCCCGCCAGTGACATCCCGCCCCAGGCGAGGCGGCTCTACCGCGACAACTGGATCCGGGCGATCGCCGACGTCGACGACATCGGTGTGGGCCTGCACCCCCCGCTCCGAGCCGGCTCGGGCCTGCCGCTCGACCTGTCGGGCTCCGTACTGCGGACCGTGTCCGGCTTCCATCTGGAGTACCTGCGGAACATCGGGGTGAAGTCGTCGATGTCGGTGAGCGTCCTGCGGGAGGGCGAGCTCTGGGGGCTCATCGCCTGCCACGGCGACGCCGCGATCACCATCTCCCCGGAACTGCGGGCGGCGTGCGAGTTCTTCGGCGTGGCCTTCTCACTCCAGCTCGCAGCCATCGAGGAACGAGAGCGGGCCGAGGCGCTCACCGCGTCCCGCGCCCGCCTCGACCGGATCATCTCCCGGGTCACCTCCGATCTGGAGGACTCGCTGGCAGGCGAGTACGCCCTGCGGACCCTGCTGGACGCCGACGGTGCCGCGCTCTGCCGTGGCGACCGCAGCGCCGTCAGCGGGATGAGCGTCCCGCCCGCTCTGCTGGAGACCCTGCGGGCACGCGCGGCAGGTCCGGCGCCGGGCACGGTCTGGAGCACGGACCGTCTGTCCGAGGAACCGGACCACCCCGGCGGCGACGACACGGCGGGGGGCGGGCCGGCGGGGGTGCTGATGGTGACGCTGAGCCGTTCGGGTGACTTCCTCGCCTGGTTCCGCAGGGCCCGGCCCGCCACCCGCCGCTGGGCCACCGACCCGTCCCGGCCCGTCCGGGTCGGACCGCGCGGCGAACGGCTCACCCCCCGCGGCTCAGGTGCCGTCTTCCGCGCGGTGGTACGAGGCCGGAGCCTGCCCTGGACACCGGCCGACCGCGCCGTCGCACAGGAACTCTGGCGCGCGCTGACCGGACTCGTACTCCGGCACGAGGCCGAACTGGCGGCGCTGAACGAACGGCTGCGCGTCACCAACGCCGACCTCGACTCCTTCGCCCACGTGGCGGCCCATGACCTCAAGGAACCGCTGCGGGGCATCTCCAACGCCGCGACCTTCGTCCTCGAGGACGCGGGGGCGGACCTCGACCCGACGACCGTGCGCCGGACCCTCACCGTGCGGCGACTGGCCGGCCGGATGGACGACCTGCTCAACTCGCTGCTGCACTTCGCCCGGCTGGGCCGCGGCGGACTGCACCGCACCCGTGTGCCACTGGACCGGGTGCTGGACGCGGCACTCGACGTGGCCGGTGAAAGGCTGGCCGAGGCGCACGTACGGGTCGTCCGGCATGACCTGCCCGAGGTGTACGCCGACGAGTACCGGCTCTACGAGGTCCTGGTCAACCTCCTGGTGAACGCCGCCAAGTACGCCGCGGACGAGGGCGACCGCCGGGTCGAGATCCTGGTCGACATGCTCCGCCCGCCGACGGGCGGCGACCGGCAGCAGACGGTCGTCGTCCGCGACAACGGCATCGGCATTCCGGCCGACCGCCGGCGTGAGGTCTTCGAGCTGTTCCGCAGACTGCACGGGCAGGGCGAGCGCGGTGGCGGCACCGGCGTGGGGCTCGCGATCGTCAAGCGGATCGTCGAGAGGCACGGGGGCGAGCTGTGGCTGGAGAGCGAACCGGGCCACGGAACCAGCTTCTTCTTCACCCTCGGTCAGGAAGGCGGCTGAGGGGGACTGCCCCCGCCTCCGTCCGCGCCGCCGCCTCCGTCCGCGCCGCCGCCTCCGTCCGCGCCGCCACCTCCGTCCGCGCCGCCGCCTCCGTCCGCGCCGGCGTCCCCGTCCGCGCCGGCGTCCCCGTCCGCGCCGCCGTCCCCGCCCTTGGCCTTCCTCTGCCAGTAGTCCACAGCCCCCTTCAGCACGGTGCGGAAGAGCTCGAAGTTCACCGGCTTGTAGATGTAGCTGTCGGCGCCCGCCGCATAGGTGGTGTCGACCTCGTCCGGTGAGGTGGACGACGTGAAGGCAACCACGGTCACGCCGTCGAGTTCGGGCCGGGAACGGATCGACCGCAGCACCTCGCCTCCGCCGACACCGGGCAGTTTCAGGTCCAGGAGGACGAGCCCCGGCCGCCGGGCGGCTTCCAGCAACCGCTCGGCGACCCCGGTGCCCCGGTCGGTGAACTCCAGCGCCAGGCCCGGGTGGGTACGCCCGAGCGCCCGCTGGATGGCCTCGGCGTCCTCCTCCGAGTCCTCGACCACCCAGACGAGGTCGTGGTCGATCCTCGGCTCCCCGGCGGCCCCGCTCATGCGGCCACCCCCGCGTGGGCGACGAGCACGGCGATGTCGTCGGCGCCCGTCGCCCGGAACTCCACAGCGGCCTCCGCCAGCCGCTCGGCGAACCCTCGCGGCTCGCCCGCTCCCTGCCGCGCCACCGCGTCCCGCAGACGGGATTCGAAGAACGTCCCGTCAGCCGCTCTCGCCTCGGTCACTCCGTCGGTGAACAGCACCAGCGCGTCGCCGGGCGTCACATGCGCCGACCCGGACCCGTACTCGATGTCCTCCAGCACACCCAGCAGGTCCCCGTGGGCCGGGAGCTCCTCCACGGCGCCGTCCGCACGCCGCAGCAGGGGCGCCGGATGACCGGCACTCCAGTAGCGCAGGTGGAATCCCTTCCCGTCGGGCACCAGCACCGCGACGAGCGCGGTCACGAAACGGCTCGTGCCCTCCCTGAGCAGCGCCTGGTTCAGCCGCCCCAGGGCGTGCTCGGGCGGTCTGCCGTCCTCGATCAGGGTGCGGAGGGTATGGCGGGCCAGACCCGTGAGCGCGGCGGCCTCCGCCCCGCGGCCGCAGACGTCACCGATGAGGAGCGTGACCTCGCCCTGAGCCCCCGGGACGGCGTCGTAGAAGTCACCGCCCACGTCGAGCGAGGCGTCGCCCACTTCGTACGCCGAACTCAGCGTGAGGCCCGGAGTCCTCGGAAGCCCGCTCGGCAGCAGGTGCCGCTGGAGGGAGACCACGTGGCGGCGCCGCTGTTCGTACAGGGTGCTGCTGTCGATGGCCAGCGCGGCGCGGTCGGCGAGGCCGGCGAGGAACCGCGGGGCCTCTTCGGCGATGTCCACCCGGTGGTAGAGGAACGTCAGTGTCCCCAGGGTCCGCCCCCGGGCCTTGAGCGGATTCACACTCAGCGAGCGCACGGCCCGCCCCGCCCCGGACGCGGTGGCCCCGAAGGGCCCGCCCGCCAGCTCGTCACCTCTCAGCACCAGCCCCTGCCCGCCGTCGACGACCCGGCGCAGCACATCCGCCAGCCATGGATCCTCGTCCGCGACCACGCCGAGCCACTCCTGTTCGCGGGCGTCCATGTGCGTGGAGGCCACGGGCGTCAGTCCGCCGGAACGGCACAGATGCAGGAGACACCCCTCGGCCACCGCGGGAACCGCCATCCGGGCGACCCGCCGCGAGGTCTTCTCCACATCGAGGCTCGAATCCATCTGCAACGAGGCCTCCGCCAGGAAGGCGTCACTCACCTGGCGCATCTCGTCCCTGCGGCGAGCCGTGATGCGCCTGTCGGAGACCACGGTGACCTCGGCGACCTGCTTCAGCCGGGTCCGCAGCGTCCTGTCGATCGCACCGATGCCGGCGGTGCCCACCATGAACGATGCCAGGTCACCCTGGCCCAGCGGTACGGTGCACCCGGCCACGGCCCGCGCACCGGCTGCCAGCAGGACCTGGACGTGCGGCATGCCGGCGTCGAGCTCCGACACCTCGTGGACCGTCACGACCGGCTCGCCCTTCGGGGCCCGGGCGGCACCGCGCGCACCACAGTCCTGCTCGATCTCCACGAGGGCCGGCGTCGGTTCCGCACGCGTGACGCTCCGCAGGTAGTGCAGCAGCCCGCCGGTCCACCGGGCGCCGACGACGGCCACCACACCGGGCATGCCGAGCAGCATGCCGTAGAGGGAATCGGCCAGCCCCGTCACGTCCTGCGCGCGGTCGGCGACACTCCACAGCTCATGCAGACGGCCGGACCACCATCCGTCGTCCGCCTGGCGGGCGGGCTGCCCCTCGCGCTGCTCCACCGCTGTTCCGCCGTTCCGTAGAACTGCTGCCGGCACCGGCCCATCACGGGAAACGCTATGTCACGACAGGGCAGCGCGCTCGAAGGCACGGTCCCTCCGGTGGACGGACGGACCGTGCGCCGGGAGGCCGAGGCCGGTGGTCACGGGGCCCGCACCCGTATGCGCGCCGTTCTCGGCGTTCGTCATCCGGCGCCCCGGCCGTTCCCACCCCCGGACCCCTCGCGGACGCGCGGTGCCGGGGGCCTGCCGGCACAGGTCGTCCGGCCTCCCGCCGACAGCCGGTCCACAGCCGTCGGGAAGATCCGCGGCGATCACGGGAGTGCCGTGCCCACGTCACGGGACCAGGGACAGCGGGTCCAGGGACAGAGGGTAGGGCCGGCCGGCCCGGTCCACGGCCTCCGAGGCCGATTCGGCCCTGAGCCAACCGGATATGAGTGGGCGTCACGCCGCACAGGCGTCCCCCTCGGTGCGGGTGGGTCCCGCGTCCGCCGCCCGGGGAGGCGCCGGAGGCGTAAGGGCCGCCAGGCAGGAGCATGTGGTGTTCCTCACAGCGAAAGCACAGACAGGGGAAGCAACTGCGCCGTTTGGTCATTTCTGTCTGACCCGGTGTAGTGGTGCAGGCCGGAAAAGGTGAAGAAATCGTGACCGTGGGCCGTTGTCCGACCATACGATCACTTCGTGTCGCATCTGCGTGCCCCATTCCGCTGCGGCCCCTTCTTTTCTTTTTCGGACCCCGAAGGGCTCTTGTGAAGATTCGCCGGATTCTCGCCACAGCTGTCGCCGCCGCGGTGACCACGCCCGTCCTGCTGCTGTCGGTCACCCCCGCGTTCGCCGACGACAAGCCGGCGGCGCAGACGCAGGAGAAGCCGTCCCTCGCGGAGCTGGAAAAGGCCGCCGCCGCGGCGAAGGCGGCCTACGACGACGCCGTGGCGGCCGAGAGCGCCGCCTACGCGGCTCTGGAGGCGCTCGCGTCCGACACCACCCCCCTGGCCCTGGCAGCAGCAGCCGCCGAGGCCGAGGCAGCCGCCGCCGCCACCGCGAAGGCTGACGCCGACCAGGCGGTCACCGACGCCCAGGCGGTGCTCGACGCCCTGCCGGAGGACGCCACCGAGGAGCAGAGGATCGCCGCGGAGGCGACTCTGACGGAGGCGGAGACTGCCGCCGTGGCCGCCGGTGAGGCCGAGGCCGCGGCCGATGCCAAGGTCGTGGAGGCCTATGACGCGCTCGACGACGAGCGGGTCGCCGCGGCCCGGAAGCTGGTCCAGGCGCAGAAGGCCACCGAGGCGGCACTCGCCGACAAGAACGCCGCCGACGAAGCGCTGGAAAAGGCCAAGGAGGAAGCGGCCGAAGAGGGTGAGGACGGCGAGGAGGGCGAGGGCGATGAGGGCTGCGTCCTGGAGCCCAGGCTCACCACGGTCCTCACGGGTCTGCCGTCCACGGTCGTCGCCGGCACGAAGGTCGACCTCAATCTCCGGGTGACCAACGGCACCGACAAGACGATGGACGAGGTGCTTCCGTTCGCGTACATCCACGCGTCCGACAGGAGCGGGCTCAACGACATCGACGACCTGGTGCACCTGCAGTGGTTGTCGGCCTCGTCCTCGAAGTGGAAGACCGTCGACAACGAGCGCTTCATGGACGGCATCAGCCCGCTGAAGGCCGGTGCCCACGCCGACGTGAAGATGCGCCTCACGATCGACGCCTCCGCCCCCGCGGGCGACGGCGTCACCTTCGTCGCCGGTGACTACCGCAACGACGACGGCGCGTGCGGCGGGAGCCCGGACCTGGAGGGTTACGAGTTCCTGATCGCCGCCGCGGGCAGCAAGCCCACGAAGACCGACGACGCCAAGGCCGGCACCACCCCGGACCTCAAGCCGCAGAGCGGTACGTCCGCCGGCCCCGTCACCGGCACCCTCGCCGCCACGGGCTCGTCCTCGACGTCGCAGCTCGCCCTCGCGAGCGGCGCGGCCCTGGCGATCGGTGCGGGCGCGGTGTTCGTCGTACGCCGTCGCGAGACCGGGTCCCACGCCTGACGCGCGAGCCGGGGCGCCGACCAGGCACCCCGGCCAGGCGCTGACCTCCGGCGGGCCCGACACCACGCGGTGTCGGGCCCGCCGCCGTCACAGGTCCTCCGGTGTCCCGTCGACAGCCGGTCGCGGTCCTCGGGCAGAGCTGGCGCGACGGCGGGTGGCCGTACGCCGCTCGAGGCACGACCGGATCGACGCGGCCGGGGCCGTAGGCCAGGGCGGACCGCTCCGCAGCCACGACCTCGGTGGAGTACCGGGGTTCTTCCTCACTCACCAGCGAGCCATTGTCGAGCAGGGACCCCCGATGGTCCGCGGCGGCTGTGTGCAAGGGGCCTTCCGACCCGGGTTCGCAGGCCCCCATGAGGTCGCCGTCCGCTTGTCCGCTCGGGGATGTCGGCGAAGGCCGACACACCCGACGAGGTGCCCCCCTCGACGACCCGAACGGTGTTGCCCTGGACGCCGGTTCGCGGGCGCGGTGACCAGGAGCGGCGTACTTGTCGGCCCGGAGCGCCCGCGGCCCTCGTCGCGGAACCTCACACAGTGGTTCCCGTCGCCGGTGTGCCGTCGGAAAACGGAGAACCCGTCCGACTCGGGATTCGGTCGGAGCTTTCGATCGGCGCACGTTGATCGCCGCTTTGTCCTGATGTGAATATAGAGAACTGTGAATGCGCACCTTGTTTGCATGGCGCGGCCTCCCGGCCGGAATTGCCCGCAGGGTTGACCAGGTGCTCTCGTGAGCGTGAAGACATCTTCGACGGGAAGAGGATGATCCTTTTCGTGGTAGAGTCTTAATGAATTCACAGGACGCCACGATTAAAGGGGAATGGCGTGAACACCGAGAAGGTTACGGCTCGACGTCTTACGGCCGAGGAGATTTCAGGCTTGGGTCTTCAGGACGGTATCTTCGTCTCGGCAGGGATGGAAGGCCTTCCTCTCGAATGCTACGCCCCGGCTTTCCTCACGGAGCCGGGCAAGAACTTCGAGGGAGGGGCCTTTGTCGCGAGGACGGTCTTCGGTGAGGAAATCCACGTCCTCCCCGGCAATGCCGAAGAGGCTGGGATCTGGATCGCCGACAAGGCGGGGGAGGAGATCGAGGTCCTCCAGAGTGCCGGCGTCCTCCTGAACCTCGCCCTCTTCGTGCCCGGCGGCAACAAGGAGTCCCTGGAGTCCCTCTACTCCGCCGCGCGGGACGCGTTCGGCGCGGGGGTCGTTCAGCGCTGGAGCGAGGAAATCGTCGCGGTCCCGGACATCAAGGTCGACCTGTACGAGGAGCCGGCCCGGGCGCGCAAGAACACGAACAGCCAGAACCGCGACCGCCGCGCCCTGGACATCTACCCGACCCGAGTGCGTTTCCTGGAGCCCAGCGAGGGCTGGAAGTTCGTGGTCGAACCGCACCAGGAGATCGTGGACGACACACCGACGATCTGATCCGAGGGCAGCCCGGGGGCCACGGCGGAGGCACGAGCTTTCCGGTGGCGCATTCCGGAGGGTGTAGTGACCCGCTGGTCGAGAGGGCTGTCGACAGCAGTTCGGCCGGACGCCCGGCTGGGGTCTCCCAGCCGGGCGTTCTGCGTGGGCGGGAGCCGGATTCCGCGGCGACGGCGTCCGGAGGCCGGGGTGGTGGTCGCGGAAGGGGGTGGGCCGGGGCCGCTGAGGCCTCCCGCGGTGTTCGCGCGCGTCAGCGCTCAGCTCCCCGCTCCGCCGACCACACGGCGGACTTCTGGATGGCGGGGCCGTCGACCCGGACCGCGCCCGCTGCGTAGGCGGCCCAGAGCAGGTCCTGACAGCCGAAGAGGGACTCCCCCTGGCTGTCCGTCCAGATGTGGACGCGGGACGGTCCGGCCCGTGTGGCGTCCCACCACTCCCAGCCTCGGGAGTCCTCCTCGGGGTCGAAGCGGAACAGCCAGCTCTGCAGCTCCCACGGCCGGCTGCCCCCTGTGTGCCCCACATATCCGTCGTAGCCGGTCCTCGCGAAGTGCGGGGCCCGCTCCTCGTTACCGGAACTCACGGCGGCGAACCAGTCCGGAACACCGTCGACCGGGAGGCTCTCCCGCTCGAAATCCGCAGTACCACCCAGTCGTACAGCGGGTGAGAGGACCGAACGCAGGCGCTGCTCGTACCCCGCGGCGTCACCGGGGACATCGACGACGAAGAGAGCGAGAACCGGCGGTGCGGATCCGGTACCCGGGCGGGACCGGAGTCGCTCGAATTCCGCGGCCAGGCTGTCGCTGTTGTGCATCATTTGAGAAGATCAACCCTTCTTGGTCACGCATCCCGATCCGGAGGTGATGGCTTCTCTCAGCCGGTCGAGCGTTGTGTCGGAGAATCCCGCAGAGGTGCGGCCCCTCCTGCGGTCCATCCTGTGGTTCCTCCTGTGGTCCCTTAGCGGTCCTTCTGCGGGTCCGGCGCCTCGGGGATATATCTTCAAGGGTGCTTTCCATTCCCGCCGGGTGAACTCGGAACCGTTCGGGGTGGCGGTCCCGGCCCCACGGAATGGCGTCGTCGTGAACGGAATCGTGGAGTGGGGCGTCGGAATCGGGAGCGGGGCTGTTATGCCACACGTCGATTTCACCCATCGATCCACGGAGCCTGTAATGCACTGCTCGATTCGCAGCCGCACTCCGACAGGAGAAGCCCCTTGGCCGTTCGCCGGGGATCCGGCGCGGAGCGGGTGCCGAGCATGGTGGTGCGCATCCGGTGCGGCCCGAGCTACCGGGCTCAGACGTCCACCCGGGTCCGTCTCGTCGGGGAAGGCAGTCATCCAGTAGGCGGGGAGCACGTCCCTGAGGAGCTTCCACACGACGACGGCCGGATCCTCCCGGTCGGCAACGGCGACCAGGACCTTCGGACCGTGGACCGCCAGTCGTTCGCGGCAGACGCCGCACGGGCTGAGCACGACGGTACGCCCGCCCGGCTCGCGGTGGAGGCAGACAGAGGCGACGATGCGCTGGTCCAGGCGGTACGCGCCGCAGTACGGCTCGGTCTCCGGTCCCGGGATCGACGGCCAGGGACGGCGCCGACCCCCGCTGTCCGGCATCCCTCGGCGAGACGCCTGACGAGCGAGTGATCCGTGCGGCTGCCTGCGGGCACCGGGACGATCCTCTTGTCCCCTTGCGAGAGCCATTGTTCGTCGTCACGCGAACTCCCGTCGAGGCACCCTTGGCGTCGCCTGTTCCGCCCTGTGCGCCGGTCACCTGGAAACCCCTTGTCGATGATGCTCCGGGGGACTGCTCGCCGCCGAGTCGGTACCCGGACCGGAATCGTCCGTCGTTCACGTGCGGCATGACCACGGACGGGCGGACATCCCTCCCGGACGATGAGCCATGGTCGCGGCCCACCGGCGCGGCCAAGCTTGCGGTATGACGCAGACGAACACGACACACACGGACACGATGAGCACCGGGAAGACCGTGCTGGTGACCGGCGGCACCGGCAAGACGGGGCGGAGGACGGCGGCCCGGCTCCGCGAGCTGGGCGTGAAGACCCGAGCGGCCTCACGGTCCGGGGAGACCCCCTTCGACTGGGCGGACCGGACGACCTGGCAGGCGGCCCTCGACGGGGTCGACGCCGTCTACATCGTCCCGCTGGACAGCTCGCCCTCCCCGACGCCCGCCTTCGTCGAGCAGGCCGTTGCGAGCGGGGTGCGGCGGCTGGTGCTGCTCTCGGCCCGGGGCGTGGACGTGCCCGGCTACTTCGGCCCCTTCTACGAGGACGGCGGCCCTCATGCGGAGGGCGAGGCGGCCGTCCGCGCATCCGGCGCCTCCTGGACGATCCTGCGGCCCGGCTGGTTCGCCCAGAACTTCAGTGAGGGCGTCTTCCTCGACGGCGTACGTGCCGGCGAACTGGCCCTGCCCACCGGCGGCGGGGCCGCCGCGTTCGTCGACGCCGACGACATCGCGGCGGTGGCGGTGGCGGCTCTGACCGAGGACGGCCACGACGGCGAGGTGTACGAACTCTCCGGCCCCCGGGCGCTGGGCATCGCCGACGTACTCGACGAGATCGCGAAGGTGACCGGCACGCGCGCCGCCTACGTCCCGGTGGAGGAAGCCGCCTTCCGGGCCGGGCTGGTGGCACAGGGACTGCCCGAGGACGAGGCCGCGATCTGGACCGACGGGATGAAGCCGATCCGCACGAGCCAGGAAGCCCCGGTCACGGACGGAGTAAGGAGAGCGCTCGGCCGCCCACCGCGCGACATCGCCGACTTCGTCCGTGACGCGGCGGCGGCGGGCGCCTGGTCCTGAGAGGAGCCGGAGCAGGTGGCGGGGAAGGCGTCGGAGGGCTCCGGCGCCGCCCGGCCCCCCGTACGCCGCCGGGGCGCACCGGCCCCTCTTCTCCGCCGGAGCGGCTGGATGCGCCGACCGGTGCGGGCCGGCCGCGCGCCGGCGGAATCAGCCCGCCGGTACGGCCCGGTCCGGCACGGGGGTGGCGGCGGCCTCCCGCCGGTACGTGCTCGGGCTCTCGCCGCGGAGCCGTTTGAACGCCGCGCTGAAGCCGAACGCATCCGCGTAGCCGACCCGCCGGGCCACCGCCCCCACCGTCAAGTCCGGCCGGGTCAGCAGATCGGCTGCGAGCGTCATCCGCCACTCGGTGAGATACGCCACCGGCCCGGTCCCGACCAGCTCCGTGAACCGCTTCGCCAAGGTCGTCCTCGACACCCCCGCCCGGCTTGCCAGCTCCGCCGTCGTCCATGGGTGCGCGGGATCCTCGTGGATCGCGCGCAGGACGGGCCCCGCCACCTCGTCGCCGAGTGCGCCGTACCACCCCGGCGGCTCGGCCTCCGGACGGTCGAACCAGTCCCGCAGCGTGCACACCAGCAGCCAGTCCAGAAGCCGGTCGAGGACGATCTGGTGTCCCGGCCGGCCACCACCGATCTGCGACTCCAGGTAGTCCCGCATCGGCGAGCAGTCCTGCTCGTCGGGTACCACCACGACCGGCGGCAGAGCACGGAGCAGCCGCTGCGGGACCTGCTCCCGTACGTCGTACGCGGCAGCCAACAGCACGGTGGAGCAGCTGAGTTCGAGGTCCCGGTCAGCAGCGTCCGGCGCGTCCTCGCCCCAGTGCACCTCCCGTACGCCCGTCGGCTGCTCCGTCGCCGTGGCGTTCACCGGGTCGTCGGTGAAGCAGAACGGTGCGGGCCCCCGGACGATCGCGGTCTCGCCGAGCCCCACATGCCGCGCCTCGCCGGCCTCCGGCACGATCCATCCGGCGCCGCGCAGTGGTACGCACAGGGTCAGGTACGCGCCGTCGCTGAACCGCAGCGACCACGGCGGCCACAGCACCGAACGACCGAACACCGCACCCTTGCCCCGCACGCCCAGCAACAGCTCGTCGAACACGTCCATGGGACAACGATAGGCAGGTAGTTCACGAGGCGTCCCGGGCCCCTGTCGCGCGTCCGAGACGGAGCAGACCAGCATCACGGCGGTGCTGGAGAGCGACTTGTGCCGTGGGCGGCCGGCACGGTGACGCCGCACCTGGACGTCGGTGCCGTCGATACAGAGGCCGGCGCCCTCGCGTGAAGACGCTGCCGGGTGCGGTGGCGGTGGCTACCCGGCATCCCGGTGATCGGGGGCCGTCGGCGTCAGCCGTCGATGTGGCCGATCACCGGGGTCTCCAGGGGCGGCGGGTGCGGCCAGCCTCCTTCGACGGCCGGGCCGCTACCCGCGGGAATGTTCGCCGCTATCAGCGCCGCGCTCTCGCGGGCGCCGAGGCGGGATCCGATCACCCGCGACGGAATGTGCGGCGACCACCGTGACCAGTGGAGAACCACGTCCCACAGTCCGTCTCCGTTCGGCACCGCACGTGGTACCTCCTCGAAGAAGGGATCATCCGTACTGCTGAGGAGGCTGAACTGCCCGTGCGACGGGAACGGGAAGAACACGCGCAGGGCCGGCTGCGCATACAAGGCCTCGGCCAGTTCGGCGTCGCCCAGCCTGATCACCGGCGAGCGCTCCAAGGTGAGCCGCCATGCGGTCGGGACGACCCTCCCCGGCGGTGCCGCTTCCAGCGGGCTCGCCGCGAGCAGGGTCCACCCGCGCCGCAGTTGCTCGATCGAGGCCCCCTCACGCCAGGCGTGCAGGATGGCGTCGACCACAGCGAGGTCACCGGTGCTGCCGAAGGCTCCCCAAAGCCATCCGGTGTCCGTGGAGATCTCGATGCGGAACTCGCGTTCGTCGGTGCTGGTCGCGTATACGGCGAACCGTGCCTCTCCGCGTGCGCAGCATGCCGCGACCGCGGGATCGTACCCCTCAACGGGACCCAGCGGTGCGGCACGGTGCCCGTGCCGCACCGCCTCGCGCGCCAGCGCACCTCTCAGGCCGCCCGCCGCAGCCAGCTCTGGATAGAGCTCGGGCGGCACTTCGCTTGAGCGTTCGGGCATGCGCACACCTTAGGCGGTGATACCGAGGCCGGCCGGGCCGATCGTGCCGAAGTGCGGACGGGCACGCAACGGGCACGGGCGACACAGCGCGCTCGCGCCAACGAGCAAGCCCCCGGCCGCTGGCCTGGGGCTTTTTCATGGAGCGGGTGACGAGAATCGAACTCGCGCTCCGAGCTTGCGAATCAACGGTTCTTGAACGACTACATCGGCTCTGACCTGCACATTTGGTCTGGACGTGCAAGGCCGGAGCGGTCTCCGGGCACCGTACCTGACCGCTGTTGTCCGCTCCGCTGGGCATGAATGGGGTTCAGGTCAATGCTCCGGGCGGGCCCACGGGCCAGAGGGGGATGACGCGGACCTGGTTGCCGCAGAGCCTGGCCATGTCATCGCTGTCGGACGTCAGCAGGGCGACGGGTTTCGGCTGCCGGAGCGCGACCTCGGCGACCGTGGCGTCGATGGCGTACTTGTGCCCGTGCAGCGCGGCGCCTTTGAGGAGCGCCGCCGCAGCCTTGGCCGCCTGTTCGGTGACCGGTTCCACCTTGGCCCGGGACAGGGCCCAGTTCAAACGAGGGATGTTGATACGGGAGTGGCTGACTTCCACGATGGTGTTCGCCCCGATCACCAGGTCGGCTCCCATGTTGTGGAAGACCTGCAGCATCGCGAGGAGCTTGCGGTCCTGCGCGACCCAGGCGGCCAGTCCTTCCGAGTCCAGGACGACGGTTTCGATGCGCTCGCTCACGCGGCCTCCGCGTCCTTGGAAGAGCCGGCGGAGCCGAAGATCCTCGCGCGGGCATCGGCGAGTTCCTCGTCGCTGAAGCCTCCATGCTCTTCCTCGTGGCGGCGAAGGTCGTCGCTCAGCAACTGGTGCCGAATCTGGCGGGCCACGGCTTCAGCCACGTAGCCGGAGACGTTGTCCGTGAGCTTGCGGAGCTCCGCCACCTGGTCGCTGGGTAGCGTGACGGTGATGCGAGTCGTTGAGGACATACGGCAAGCATACTGGAGTATGCATAGGAGGGCTTGTGGCTTCCCCTGACGCTCCACAGTCGAGGTCGCATGATGAAACCGGTGGGGTTTGGTGCACCACTCGACGGTGTTCCCCTGCTTGTAGACCTCGCGGTCGAAGCTGGGTGGGCAGCCGCCTCGGCGGCCCCGCCGCAGGCGGTGGCTGGTCTGGTCGGAAGGCTGCGGGATCACCGCCTGGACTCCCCGGCGCCGGAGGTGGCCGCGGATGGCGCGGGAGGAGTAGGCCCGGTCGGCCAGCACGGCGAGGGGCCGCAGGCGACGGGGTCGGGTCCGGGCGCCAGTCCGAGGGGATCAGGAGAGACGTAGCGACCGGCCGCCGGATCGTGGTGGCGGAAGAGGTTGTAGTGCAGGCCGGTTTCTGGGTCGTAGTACTGGCCGGGGAAACGCAGAGGAGTGTAGGCGGTGCTCGTCCGAGCCCAGGCGGTCGTGCCCCGGATGGTCGTGCGGGTGCGCCAGGCTATGGCGCGGTCTCCGTGGACCTGTGGCCTGCGACGCATGGACGGGATCGACAGGGCGTGCGACCGGAGGCGCGGGCCGGTCAGGATGAACAGACCGGCCCCGTAAGACGTAGCGTGATCCGGACGACAAAGAAGCCCCCGGCCGCTGGCCTGGGGCTTTTCATGGAGCAGGTGACGAGAATCGAACTCGCGCTCTGAGCTTGGGAATCAACGGTTCTTGGGCCGTTGAAGGGGCTCTGACCTGCATTTTCCCGTCAGGCGGCGTGTATGGCTACGGTCTCTGGGAACCACACCTGACCGCTGTTGTCCGCTCTGCTGGGCACGGATGGGGCACGGGAGTCGCTACGGAGACCGTGCCCCAGCGGCTGAGCTGTCACGGCTGAGGCTCGTACAACCAACCGGCCCTCCTGTCTGTCTTGTTCGGCGACGTCTGACCGACATCGGCCGCCGAACAGGACTGAAGGACTTGATGAACCCAGCCAGACGCACGACCGCCACCGCCTTGGCTCTGGCCACGGCAGGCGGAGTGCTCTACGCCACCGCCGTACCTGCTTCCGCGGCGGTGAACTGTACTTCCCCCGTCTTCACACGGCAGTTCTTCGCGAACACGACGTTCTCGGGCACGCCGAAGAAGACGGACTGCGATTCCACGATCGACCAGAACTGGGGCAGCGGAGCCCCTGTCTCCGGCGTGCCGTCCAACAACTTCGGCGTGCGTTGGTCGGTGACACGCGACTTCGGCTCCGGTGGCCCCTTCACGTTCACGGCCTCCGCCCTGGACGGAATGCGCGTCTATGTCGATGGCGTCCGCAAGATCGACGTATGGAAGAACGTCTCCGCCACCGTCAAGAAGACGGTCAATGTGACGATCCCCGCGGGCAAGCACACGATCCGCTTCGACTTCGTCAACTGGACAGGTTCCGCGAACGTCAGGTTCGCCTATACGCCACGCACCTCCGCCGCCTACGACAAGGTCAAGCCCCTCATTCCGACTGGCACGGCCGTCTCGTACAACTCCGCCACCGGCGCCGCCAAGCTCACCTGGACCAGGAGCAAGGAGATGGACCTGGCGAACTACCGGGTCTACCGGCGGCTGAAGGGCGCGACGTACGGCAAGCAGCTCGCGACGACCACCGCCACGTCGTACACCGACAGCGCGCTGCCCAAGACCGGAGCGGCCTACTACTACGAGGTGCGGGCCGTCGACAAGGCGGGCAATGTATCCGGCGGCAGCTCCGACAAGCTCGTCATCACCGTCGACAGGACGCCGCCCGCCGCGCCCTTCGTCGAATGGGATGCCTGCCCGGCCGACCAGCCCTACGCGGCACCGGAGCTGGTCACCACCGCACAGAATGCCGCCGACATCGCCCGGTACGAGATGCAGCGGCTCGACGCCACCACGAAGAGCTGGAGCACCATCTACTCCGGCACCAAGGGTGCCATCTGCGACACCGGTTACCGGGCCGACGGCAGCAAGGTCACCTACCGGGGGCGGGCCCGGGACGCCGCCGGGAACTGGTCGGCGTACTCGGCCGCCACGACGTTCACCACCCCCGACCTGACCCCGCCCGCCGCCGTCACAGGGCTCCGCGCCGAGTACCGGTCGGGCGTTCCGCATCTGGTGTGGTCGCCCGTCGCCGGGGCCGCCTCCTACCAGGTCCTCCAGTACGACCCGGCGACCGGCGACCACACCGACGCTCTTCCCGACGGGAGCCCCACCACCCGGACCGACGTCGTGCCGCGCCAGTCGGCCGCCGTCGCCGACAGCTACCGGTACGCGGTGCGCTCGCTGGACGCCAGGGGCAACCCTGCCGCGCCGGTGGAGATCACTCTGAAGATGGCCGACCGGCCGGAGGCGATCCCCGCGTTCAAGACCACTGCCGACAGTTTCGACGAGGGCGTGATGGTCGAGTGGAGCAGCGTCGACCCGTGGACCGTCGACGAGCAGCCCCTTCCCACGTACAAGATCATCCGGACCGACACCGCGACCGGCGAGACCGACGTCGTGGACCAGTGCAAGCCGAACAGCTCAGTGGACCAGCCGCTGGATGACCCGGACACGTACTGGACCTGGGCGGACGACGATGCTCCTCTGTCCGCCCGCAAACAGGTCAACGGCAGCTGCTGGGACGTCCAGGGCAAGTCGGAGACGACGTACGAGTACCGAGTCGTGACGATCGACCGGTACGGACATGTGTCGCAGGCCGGCCCGCCCGCCACGGAGACCACCCCGGACACGCAGCGTCCGGCCCCGGTCCAGGACCTGACCGCGGAGCGCGTCCCGCTCGGCGTCCGGCTGACCTGGACGCCGCCCGCCGACACCGATGTCTCCGGCTACCGCGCGTGGCAGGGCGTCACCGACCCGGACAGCGGTGAGACGGTCTGGAAGAACGACTGCTGGACCGGCAGCTCCCTGACCAGGACCGAAATCCTCTGCCCGACAGTGCCGGACGGCGCCACCCACGTCTACAAGGTGGCCGCGATGGACGATCACCGCGACGATCCACTCGACGTCCTCCACCCCGCCGAGGTCTCGGTCACCCTGCCCGACACCCGGCCGCCAGGCTGGACGGAGACCGAGGTCCGTGAGGGCCAGTACCCGGATCTGTACGTCGGCTGCTCCGAAAGCTCCGGACTCGGGGACTGTTCCCGGTTCGCGAGCTACCGCGTGGAGCGCTGGGACCCTGCCACCGCCGCCTACGTGGCCCTGGCGGAGGGCGCGATGGGTGACGCCGCGTTCTACATGGACACCACGGTGCACGAGGACCGGCTCGGCCTGTACTACTACCGCGTCGTACGGCTCGACGCCTCGGGCGTCGAGGCCGTGACCCGATCGACGGCGTACGGCATCTGGGACTCCTGGCTCTGACCGGACATGGGAGGGGACCGAAGGGTTCTTCGGTCCCCTCCCATGCTGGGCGACGAGCGGTTCGACCGGCCGCAGGACTTCGACCTGGGCGTGTACTGGGTCTCCTACCCCGATGACTTCCAGGCCCGCTGCTATGTCGGCACAGCCACCGTCCGCCTTTCTCCCCGGGAACGCCGGCGCTTGCTCGGCAACGTTGCCCTTGCGGTGGTGAGGGCCTTCGGCTCCACCGCGACCGCCGGCGGTGACGACGGACGGGTCGAGGCGGTCATCCCGGTCGAGGGCACCGAGCACGCCTGCTGCGAGTTGCTGAGGCTCGGGGGGATGCCGAGGTCGTTGCACGGGCCGAACTCCCCCAGGTCGTGGCCGCCACCGCAGCGATACTCGCCCGAGCCTACGAGAACAAGGGCCCAGGTGGTGCGCAGGTGGTGCGCGACGCCGGGGAAGTCTGGCAACGACGAACCCCCAGGTCCATGACCTGGGGGTTCGTGAAAGAGCGGGTGACGAGAATCGAACTCGCGCTCTGAGCTTGGGAAGCTCATGTTCTACCATTAAACTACACCCGCGAGGCACGCTGATGATCGGCGATGCATCGTCCCACACTGTACCCCATCGCAGGCCCCCGGCGTGTCCGTCGCGGGGCCCGTGGGTCGTTCCGGAGTGTGGATGCGCGTGAGGGTGGGGGGAGTTGAGGGCGTAGCGTGGGTGGACGGAGTGCCGCCTGGAGTGGCGTCCTGTTCATCCCCTAATGTGGCGGTCTCGTCCAAGGCTGGTTGGGGAAGGGACTTGATGTCGTCGATGGAGCGCACCGTCGTCCGCTGTGCCGAGGGGCACGTTTTCACTACCTCGTCGTTCCCGATGCAGCAGCTCGGGTCCGAGCGGATCGGTCCCGGGCGGCTCATCCGCTGTCCGCGCTGCGCGCGGTTGAGGCAGGCCGTTCCTGTGGTGTTCGAGGAGCGCTAGTTCCGTTGGCGTTCGAGGGAGCGCCGGAGGTGTGAGTCAGGCGCGCGGGTCGGTCCGGTTGGGGCCGGCTCGCGCGTTCTGCGTATCCTCGGTGCGTGCTTCTCTCAGATAAGGACCTCCGGGCCGAGATCGATGCCGGGCGGGTTCGCATTGACCCGTTCGACGCTTCGATGGTGCAGCCCTCGAGCATCGATGTGCGGTTGGACCGCTACTTCCGGGTGTTCGAGAACCACCGCTATCCGCATATCGATCCCGCCGTCGAGCAGGTGGACCTGACCCGTCAGGTCGAGCCGGACGGTGACGAGGCGTTCATCCTCCACCCCGGGGAGTTCGTCCTCGCCTCGACCTACGAGGTCATCTCACTCCCCGACGACCTGGCGTCGCGACTGGAGGGGAAGAGCTCGCTGGGGCGGCTCGGACTGGTGACCCATTCCACGGCCGGGTTCATCGACCCCGGTTTCTCGGGGCACGTCACCCTGGAGCTGTCGAATCTGGCGACGTTGCCGATAAAGCTCTGGCCGGGAATGAAGATCGGGCAGCTCTGTATGTTCCGGCTGACTTCGTCCTCCGAGTTCCCGTACGGATCCGAGCGCTACGGATCGCGCTACCAGGGCCAGCGAGGGCCGACCGCCTCGCGTTCTTACATGAATTTCCACAGGACTCAGGTGTGATACGGCATGGCTGGTGAGATGCGGGAGAATCTGACGTACGAGGCCTTCGGGCACGCCGTACGCGAGTTGGCTCAGGCGGTGGCCGACGACGGCTTCGAGCCGGATGTCGTGCTGAGCATCGCTCGGGGCGGGGTCTTCGTCGCGGGCGGTCTGGCGTATGCCCTGGACTGCAAGAACATTCATCTGGTGAACGTCGAGTTCTACACCGGGGTCGGGACCACGCTGGAAATGCCGGTCATGCTGGCGCCCGTCCCGAATGCCATCGACTTCACGCAGAAGAAGGTTCTCATCGCCGATGACGTCGCCGATACCGGAAAGACGCTGAAGCTGGTCCGCGACTTCTGTATCGACCATGTGGCCGAGGTGCGCAGCGCGGTCATCTACGAGAAGCCGCAGTCGCTCGTGAAATGCGAGTACGTGTGGAAGAAGACCGATCAGTGGATCAACTTCCCGTGGAGCGTGGAGAAGCCCGTCGTGCGTCGTGAGGGTCAGGTTCTCGACTCCTGATCAGCCCTGAAGCGAAACGGGAGGGCCCCGGTGCCGTGCACCGGGGCCCTCCTACGTGTCGGAGCAGGGTCAGATCGTGCCGAGCTTGATGATCGAGAGCAGCGCGATCAGCTGGATCCCGGAGGCGCCCAGGGCCTTCGGCCACGGCAGGTCGTGCGACTTGCTCACCATGGAGGTGAAGAGCGCTCCGGCGGCCAGCCAGGTCATCCAGCCGAGGATCTGGACCAGGGAGTTCTCGCCGCCGAGGAAGAGGGCGAAGATCAGGCGGGGTGCGTCCGTGATCGACATGATGAGCATCGACAGGCCCACGGTCGGCTGCCAGGAGCCCGTGCCGCCGAGCTGGCGCGCCAGGGTGTGGGTGACCGCGCCGAGGACCAGTCCGCCGATGACGAAGCCGACGCCCGTGAAGATCACGTACGGGGCGGCCGTGGAGACCTCCGCGTGGATCGCCTCGTCGCGCGCCTGGTCGAAGCCGAAGAGCGCGAGCAGGCCGTACACGAAGGTGACGACGAGCGCGGGGCCCCAGACGGGGTAGTCGCGCATCTGCCAGAACGTCGGTCCCGGCCGCATCACGATGCCGCTCAGCAGCTGCTTCCACTGCAGCCTGGGTCCCGAGGGGTGCGCGGGGGCCTGGCCGGCCTGGTAGGTGTTCCCGTCGCCGTACGGGTCCTCGTTGATGCTGAACGCCTGGGTGTGACCCGGGGCGTTGGCGTACGGGTCCCGCTGCGAGGGCTGGTGGTGCGGGTCGCCGAAGTACTCCGGTTCGCCGTGCCCGCCTGCCTGCCCGTTACCACCCCCGGGCCCGTTGCCGCCGTGCCCGCCGCCGTACGGAGCGCCCTGCGGGCCTCCGTACGGTGCGCCGTTGCCACCTGCCGGCGGCCACGACTGCCCGCCGTACGGCGGCGGTGATGCCTGCGCGCCGTACGGCTGTTGCTGCTGCGGGTGTTGCTGCCGTGTGCGGTTGTCCCGGCCGCGTCCGATCCTGAATCCAGCCACACATCGAACGTACCTGGTCCGTGGGGGCGCGGTGTGAGGGCCGGGGGAACACCGGCCCCATTGCGGCCTAGCTGTGACATCCCCTAGGGGAACCCTGGGGGGTCTGTGGCACCCTGCGGGCCCCTGGCAGCACCCAGGACGGACGGAAGCGGCCGGTCCTGCCCCCGAGGCAGGTCCGGCCGCTTCCGTGGTGGGAGACAGCTACTGGACGGGTTCCGGTTCCGGCTGGTCGGCCGTCTCCGCGTCGCCCGCCGGGTCGGCGGGTGTCTTCACCGACTCCAGGAGCAGCTGCGACACGTCGACGACCTGCACCGACTCCTTCGCCTTGCCGTCGTTCTTCTTGCCGTTGACCGAGTCGGTCAGCATGACGAGGCAGAACGGGCAGGCGGTGGAGACGATGTCCGGGTTGAGGGAGAGGGCTTCGTCGACGCGCTCGTTGTTGATGCGCTTGCCGATCCGCTCCTCCATCCACATCCGGGCACCACCGGCGCCGCAGCAGAAGCCGCGCTCCTTGTGGCGGTGCATCTCCTCGTTCCGCAGACCCGGGACCTTCGCGATGATCTCGCGCGGGGGCGTGTAGATCTTGTTGTGACGGCCCAGGTAGCAGGGGTCGTGGTACGTGATCAGACCCTCGACCGGCGTCACCGGGATCAGCTTGCCCTCGTCCACCAGGTGCTGGAGCAGCTGGGTGTGGTGGATGACCTCGTACTCGCCGCCGAGCTGCGGGTACTCGTTCGCGATGGTGTTGAAGCAGTGCGGGCAGGTCGCGACGATCTTCTTCGACGCCTTCGGCTTCTTGGTCGAGTCGTCCTCCCCTTCCTCGCCTGGGGCGGACTCGCCGAACGCCATGTTCAGCATCGCGACGTTCTCCTGGCCGAGCTGCTGGAACAGCGGCTCGTTGCCGAGGCGGCGGGCGGAGTCACCGGTGCACTTCTCGTCGCCGCCCATGATCGCGAACTTGACGCCCGCGATGTGGAGGAGCTCCGCGAAGGCCTTCGTCGTCTTCTTGGCCCGGTCCTCGAGGGCGCCCGCGCAGCCGACCCAGTACAGGTAGTCGACCTCGCTGAGGTCCTCGACGTCCTTGCCGACGATCGGGACCTCGAAGTCGACCTCCTTGGTCCACTCGACGCGCTGCTTCTTGGCGAGCCCCCAGGGGTTGCCCTTCTTCTCCAGGTTCTTGAGCATCGTGCCCGCCTCGGACGGGAACGCGGACTCGATCATCACCTGGTAGCGGCGCATGTCGACGATGTGGTCGATGTGCTCGATGTCGACCGGGCACTGCTCCACGCACGCGCCGCAGGTGGTGCAGGACCACAGCACGTCCGGGTCGATGACGCCGTTCTCCTCGGCGGTGCCGATGAGGGGGCGCTCGGCCTCCGCGAGGGCGGCCGCGGGGACGTCCTTGAGCTGCTCCTCGGTGGCCTTCTCGTTGCCCTCCATGTCCTTGCCGCCGCCGGCCAGCAGATACGGGGCCTTGGCGTGCGCGTGGTCGCGCAGGGACATGATGAGGAGCTTCGGGGAGAGCGGCTTGCCGGTGTTCCAGGCCGGGCACTGCGACTGGCAGCGGCCGCACTCGGTGCACGTGGAGAAGTCGAGGATGCCCTTCCAGGAGAACTGCTCGACCTGGGAGACACCGAAGGTGTCGTCCTCGCCCGGGTCCTCCCAGTCGATCTCCTTGCCGCCCGTGGTCATCGGCTGCAGCGCGCCGAGCGCGACCGCGCCGTCGGCGTTCCTCTTGAACCAGATGTTCGGGAAGCCGAGGAAGCGGTGCCAGGCGACACCCATGTTGGTGTTGAGGGACACCGTGATCATCCAGATCAGCGAGGTGCCGATCTTGATCATCGCCGTGAGGTAGATCAGGTTCTGGAGTGTGCCGAGCGTGAGGCCCTTGAAGGCGAGCACCAGGGGGTACGAGACGAAGTAGGAGGCCTCGTAGCCCTCGACGTGGTGGATCGCGCCTTCGAGGCCGCGCAGCGCCAGGATGGCCAGGCCGATGATCAGGATGATGTACTCGACGAAGTACGCCTGCCAGGCCTTGGAGCCGGCGAAGCGGGACTTGCGGCCGGCCCGCGAGGGCAGGTTCAGCAGTCGGATGGCCATCAGCGTGACGATGCCGAGCACGGTCATGATGCCGATGAACTCGATGTACATCTCGAACGGCAGCCAGCCACCGACGACGGGGAGCACCCAGTCGGCCTGGAAGAGCTGTCCGTACGCCTGGAGCAGCGTCGGCGGCAGAGTCAGGAAGCCGATCGCTACGAACCAGTGGGCGAAGCCCACGATCCCCCACCGGTTCATCCGGGTGTGGCCGAGGAACTCCTTGACCAGGGTGATCGTGCGCTGCTTGGGGTCGTCGGTGCGGCTGCCTGCCGGTACCGGCTGTCCGAGACGGACGAACCGGTAGATCTGCGCGACGGCTCGGGCGATGAGCGCAACGCCGACGACAGTCAGCACCAGCGACACGATGATCGCGGCGAGTTGCATTTGGGGGCTCCTCGGGCCTGCGAGGGTGGGATCCAGCGCGTACAAGCGATTACTAAGCAGTAACTTAATCAGTCTGTGCTGACACTATCCACTTATTCCGCCACGCTGTAGCCGGGCAGGCGGTGATCTGTGTCGCTCAGGTGAGCCTTCCCCGTGCGCCGCGGTCCGCGTAGCGCCGCACGTAGGTGGATGCGTACGGATTGCGCCAGGATCGCCAGGTCGAGCCCCGTCCCATGATGCTCTGCGTAGTGCGCGTCGAGGAGGGCGGGTTCGTCCCAGGGCATTCCGGAGCGGGCCCGCACCTGGGCCAGGCCGGTCAGCCCCGGCCTGAGCCCCTGGCGCCAGTGTCCTGCGGCCGGTCCGAGCAGGGCGGCCTCGTCGGGGGTGAGCGGGGCCGGGCCGACCAGGGACAGCTCCCCCCGGACGACGTGGGGCAGCCGGGACAGCAGGTCGAGCCGGAGGCGTCGGGTGCGCAGCGAGCGCAGCTCGAAGAGGCGGCCGCCCAGGCCGACCCTGGTCTCGCGCAGCAGTACTCCTCCCCGGTCGTGGGGTGACCGGAGCGTGAGGGCCAGGGCGCCGAGGGCGAGTGCGGGGGACGTGAGGAGCAGGAGGGCCGTGCCGAGCGTCAGGTCCAGGGCCCGCTTGGCGGTCAGGGTGGCCAGCGGTCCGGCGACGCGCTCGGCCGTCACGGCTGCCAGGCGCTCGGCGACGCGCTCGGCCGCCAGGGCGGCCCGGGGGACCCGGCCGGCTCTTGAGCTCCTCACCCGAGCCGATGTGCCGGGGCGCCGCTTCCTTCGTTCCGCGGTCTGCCTCGCGTTCCGCATTGCACCTGCCCGGAGTCGATGACGTGACGGTTTGCCCGTCTCCATGCCATTTTGTGACAGAACGATCCCACGGTGCGATGGTGGGAGGCGTGTGTGTGACGTGCCGCGCGGCCGGTGTCGCGGATCGAGGAGGCCATGGAAGACCTCCGGAGAGCCTCCGGCGTTGCCCGAACACGCGAAACACCTGCTCAGCGCGGATGCGAGCACATAAGTTGAGCGTAAGTGGCTCAGGTCCTTTGACTCCGGGGTGGGTGTCATGCATCCTTGAGTCAGATCCACTCAAGTAGTCAGTTGGAGGAATTGAAATGGCACGTGCGGTCGGCATCGACCTGGGCACGACTAACTCCGTCGTCAGCGTTCTCGAAGGCGGCGAGCCCACCGTCATCACCAACGCCGAAGGCGCCAGGACCACGCCGTCCGTCGTCGCCTTCGCGAAGAACGGCGAGGTGCTTGTCGGCGAGGTGGCCAAGCGCCAGGCGGTCACCAACGTCGACAGGACGATCCGTTCGGTCAAGCGCCACATGGGCACTGACTGGAAGATCGAGCTCGACGGCAAGAACTTCAACCCGCAGCAGATGAGCGCCTTCATCCTGCAGAAGCTGAAGCGCGACGCCGAGTCCTACCTGGGCGAGAAGGTCACCGACGCGGTGATCACCGTCCCGGCGTACTTCAACGACTCGGAGCGTCAGGCGACCAAGGAGGCCGGCGAGATCGCGGGCCTGAACGTCCTGCGTATCGTCAACGAGCCCACCGCCGCAGCCCTGGCGTACGGCCTCGACAAGGACGACCAGACGATCCTCGTCTTCGACCTCGGTGGCGGCACCTTCGACGTGTCCCTCCTGGAGATCGGCGACGGCGTCGTCGAGGTGAAGGCCACCAACGGTGACAACCACCTCGGTGGTGACGACTGGGACCAGCGGGTCGTCGACTACCTGGTGAAGCAGTTCGCCAACGGGCACGGCGTGGACCTGTCCAAGGACAAGATGGCTCTCCAGCGTCTCCGCGAGGCCGCGGAGAAGGCGAAGATCGAGCTCTCGTCCTCGACCGAGACCACGATCAACCTGCCCTACATCACGGCGTCCGCCGAGGGCCCGCTGCACCTGGACGAGAAGCTCACGCGCTCGCAGTTCCAGCAGCTGACCGCGGACCTCCTGGACCGCTGCAAGAACCCGTTCCACAACGTGATCAAGGACGCGGGCATCCAGCTCTCCGAGATCGACCACGTCGTTCTCGTCGGTGGCTCGACCCGCATGCCGGCCGTCGCCGAGCTCGTCAAGGAGCTCACGGGCGGCCAGGACGCCAACAAGGGTGTGAACCCGGACGAGGTCGTCGCCATCGGCGCCTCGCTCCAGGCCGGTGTCCTCAAGGGTGAGGTCAAGGACGTCCTGCTCCTCGACGTGACCCCGCTGTCCCTCGGCATCGAGACCAAGGGAGGGATCATGACGAAGCTCATCGAGCGCAACACCACGATCCCGACCAAGCGTTCCGAGATCTTCACGACGGCCGAGGACAACCAGCCGTCCGTGCAGATCCAGGTCTACCAGGGCGAGCGCGAGATCGCGGCGTACAACAAGAAGCTCGGGATGTTCGAGCTCACCGGTCTGCCGCCGGCCCCGCGCGGTGTGCCGCAGATCGAGGTCGCCTTCGACATCGACGCCAACGGCATCATGCACGTCGCTGCCAAGGACCTCGGCACCGGCAAGGAGCAGAAGATGACCGTCACCGGTGGCTCCTCGCTGCCGAAGGACGAGGTCAACCGGATGCGCGAAGAGGCCGAGCAGTACGCCGACGAGGACCACCGCCGTCGCGAGGCCGCCGAGTCGCGCAACCAGGGCGAGCAGCTCGTCTACCAGACGGAGAAGTTCCTCAAGGACAACGAGGACAAGGTCCCCGGCGACGTCAAGACGGAGGTGGAGACCGCGCTCACCGAGCTGAAGGAGAAGCTCAAGGGCGAGGACACCGCCGAGATCCGCACCGCAACCGAGAAGGTGGCGGCCGTCTCCCAGAAGCTGGGCCAGGCGATGTACGCCAACGCCTCCGAGGGCGCGACGCCGGGTGCCGAGGCGCCGGGCGACGGTCAGGCCAAGGCCGACGACGACGTCGTCGACGCCGAGATCGTGGACGACGAGAAGGACACGAAGGGCGGTGCGGCGTGACCGAGGAGACTCCGGGCTTCGACGAGAAGCCTGACGTCCCCTCCGGCGCCGAAGCCGACGACGCCGAGCCGAAGGCAGCCGCACCCTCCGAGGAGGAGGCGGCGGCCCCGGCCGGGGACGTACAGCAGACAGCGGCTCTGACGGCTCAGCTGGACCAGGTCCGTACCGCGCTCAACGAGCGCACGGGCGACCTCCAGCGGCTCCAGGCCGAGTACCAGAACTACCGCCGTCGGGTCGAGCGCGACCGGGTCACGGTCAAGGAGGTCGCCGCGGCGAACCTCCTGACCGACCTCCTGCCCGTGCTCGACGACATCGGCCGGGCGCGGGAGCACGGCGAGCTCGTCGGCGGCTTCAAGGCGGTGGCCGAATCGGTGGAGACGGTCGTCGCGAAGATCGGCCTCCAGCAGTTCGGCAAGGAGGGCGAGCCCTTCGATCCGACGATCCACGAGGCCCTGATGCACTCGTACGCGCCGGACGTCACCGAGACGACCTGCGTGGCGATCCTGCAGCCCGGGTACCGCATCGGGGAGCGCACCATCCGCCCCGCGCGGGTGGCCGTGGCCGAGCCGCAGCCGGGCGCCACGCCCGCGGCGGCCAAGGAAGAGAAGGCAGACGACGAGGAGAGCGGTGGCACCGAAGAGGTCTGACATTCCGTCCGACCACTGCGGTGAACACCGACGGGGCGTGCGGCCGGCCACACGGCCGGCCGCACGGCCGATCGTCCGGAAGGAGGGACGTCGATGAGCACGAAGGACTTCGTCGAGAAGGACTACTACAAGGTCCTCGGCGTCCCCAAGGACGCCACCGACGCCGAGGTCAAGAAGGCGTACCGGAAGCTCGCCCGCGAGTACCACCCGGACGCCAACAAGGGTGACGCCAAGGCCGAGGAGCGTTTCAAGGAGATCTCCGAGGCGAACGACGTCCTCGGTGACCCCAAGAAGCGCAAGGAGTACGACGAGGCGCGCGCACTCTTCGGCAACGGAGGCTTCCGGGCGGGTCCCGGCGGTGCGGGCGGCAACTTCAACTTCGACCTGGGTGACCTCTTCGGCGGGGCCCCGGGCGGCGGCCAGACCGCCGGCGCCGGCGGTTTCGGCGGTGGCGGCGGCCTGGGTGACGTCTTCGGCGGACTGTTCAACCGCGGCGGTGCCGGCACACGTGTCCAGCCGCGGCGCGGCCAGGACATCGAGTCCGAGGTGACGCTCAGCTTCACCGAGGCGGTCGACGGGGCCACGGTCCCGCTGCGGATGTCCAGCCAGGCTCCCTGCAAGGCGTGTTCGGGCACCGGCGACAAGAACGGCACCCCGAGGGTCTGCCCGACGTGCGTCGGCACCGGCCAGGTGTCGCGCGGTACAGGCGGCGGGTTCTCCCTCACCGATCCCTGCGTGGACTGCAAGGGCCGGGGCCTCATCGCCCAGGACGCCTGCGAGGTCTGCAAGGGCAGCGGCCGGGCGAAGTCGGCCCGCACGATGCAGGTCAGGATCCCGGCAGGGGTGCTGGACGGCCAGCGGATCCGGCTGCGCGGCAAGGGCAGCCCGGGCGAGCGCGGTGGCCCGGCGGGCGACCTGTACGTCGTCGTCCACGTCGACGCCCACCCGGTCTTCGGCCGCAAGGGCGACAACCTCACCGTCACCGTTCCCGTCACCTTCCCGGAGGCGGCGCTCGGCGGCGAGGTGAAGGTCCCCACGCTCGGAGGGCCTCCGGTCACCCTGAAACTCCCGGCCGGTACGCCCAACGGCCGTACGATGCGGGCTCGTGGCAAGGGCGCAGTCCGCAAGGACGGCACCCGGGGCGACCTGCTGGTCACCGTCGAGGTGACCGTACCCACGGACCTCGGCGCGGACGCCCAGGACGCGCTGGAGGCCTATCGGAAGTCGACCGCGGGGGAGGACCCGCGGGCGGAGCTGTTCCAGGCTGCGAAGGGAGCTTGAGATGGACGGCCGTCGACGCAATCCGTACCAGCTGACCGACGAGTCCCCGGTCTACGTGATCTCGATCGCGGCCCAGCTCTCGGGCCTGCACCCGCAGACACTGCGCCAGTACGACCGCCTCGGCCTGGTCTCGCCCGACCGCACGGCCGGACGCGGACGGCGCTACTCGGCCCGTGACATCGAACTGCTGCGCACCGTCCAGCAGTTGTCGCAGGACGAGGGCATCAACCTCGCGGGCATCAAGCGCATCATCGAGTTGGAGAACCAGGTCGCCGCACTCCAGCAGCGCGTGGCCGAGCTGTCGGCGGCGGTGGACGGCGCGGCCGTGGCCATGCAGCAGCGCGAGGCCCAGGTGCACGCCTCCTACCGGCGTGATCTGGTGCCGTACCAGGATGTGCAGCAGGCCGGTGCGCTGGTGGTCTGGCGGCCGAAGCGGCCCAAGGACTGAGCCGGCCGGCCGGAAGGGGTCCGTCCCGGAGTCTCACGACTCCGGGACGGACCCCTTCCCCGTGGCCGGGGCGGTGTCCACGATGCCGGACCGCATGATCAGGACGCCCAGATGGGTCCTGCTGGTGGCCCCCAGGGCCTGCATGAGCTTGGCGATGTGGGAGCGGCAGGTCCGGACGCTGATGCCCAGCTTGCGTGCCACCACGTCGTCGACGTGGCCCTCGCCGAGGAGCCGGGCGATGCTCTGCTGGACGGCCGTGACCTGGGCGCCGGGGGCGGTCGTGGGGAGCTGCTGGGTGAGCGGGGTCGCCTGCGCCCAGAGGACCTCGTAGACCTGGACGAGGTAGCGCACCAGGGCCGGGTGGCGGATCTCCAGGGCCACGTTGCGTTCGGGGGTGGCGGGTATGTAGGCGACGGTGCGGTCGAAGATGATGAGCCGTTCGACGGTCTGTTCCACCGTGCGGACCTGGAGGCAGTCGCCGGGCACCTGTGACACGTAGTCCTTGACCCGGGAGTTGTAGCGGGCCGGGTGCTGGTAGATGTGCCGGAGCCTGGCTCCTCCGGCGATCGCCGAACGGGCGTTCTCCAGCCCCTGCCTCATGTGGTGCTCCAGCCGGTTGCCCCCGGGCTGCGCCGTCAGCACCTCCTCCCTCGCGTGGAGGGCGGCCTCCCGGAGGGCGGACACGATCTGCGGCCTCCCGTCGAGCACGGTGATCGCCAGGTTGGGGTTCTCGTCGGCGACGGACGCCAGCGGTGTCAGCACCCGGCTCAGAGCGGTGCTCAGCCGTATTCGTTCGTCGATCTCACGGGTGATGGGCTGCAGCAGGTGGGCCAGTGCGGCGGACGGCGGGACGGGGCGCATCCACGCGTCGTCGCCGGTGTCGGGGTGGACCAGGGACATCTCGATCAGGCACGGGGCCGACGCCAGGGCGGTGCGGGAGACCCGCCCCACACGCAGCGCCTCCTCGTACAGCTGGAGCGCCGGTTCGCAGAGCTCCCGGGGGCCGTGGGAATGTGCCGGGTTCGCCTCATGGGTATCGATTTGATGACCCCTCACTTTGTGCAGTGCAAAAAGATGACGGTGGTGGAAGCGGCGCCCGCGGGGGAGTCTGGAGGGGCCGGGCGAGAGGGGAACTCGCCCGGTCCGATGCGGGCGCGGCCGCACTCACACGCTGTGCGCGGACTCGTCCTCCGGCTTCGGGGCGGGGGTACCTCGAGCCTCGCACGTTCAGGATTCCTGGTCGAGGATTCCTGAACGTGCGATCAGGTACCCGAGCTGGGCGCGGCTGGTGCTGCCCAGGGTGGCCGACAGTTTGGCGATGTGCGCCCGGCAGGTGCGGACGTTCATCCCGAGGCGGCGGGCGATGGAGTCGTCGACGTGACCTTCGACGAGGAGCTGGGCTATGGAGCGCTGGACGCCGCTGATCCCGACCGGGGTCGGCTCGTACCGGATGTCCTCCAGAAGTGGGGTGGCGCTCTGCCAGAGCTGCTCGAAGACACTGGTCAGGTAGGAGACGAGACCCGGGTGCCGGAGTTCCAGGGCGACCGTCCGGTCGTCCTGGGCGGGAATGAAGGCGACGGTCCGGTCGAAGATGAGGAGTCGTTCCACGAGCTCCTCCAGCGTGCGGATCGCCACGCCTTCGGCGAGCCTCTCCGCGTACGCGAACGTCCCCTGGTGGTGGCGTACCGTGTGCTGGTAGAGCGTGCGGATGCTGACGCCGCGGTCCACCACCGCCTTGCCCCGCTCCAGCCCCTTGCTGAGGATGTCCTCGCTCCGTCCGCCCCCCGGCTGCACCGTGAGTACTTCGGTGTGGCACTCCGCGGTGGCGGCGTCGATGGCCGCGTTGATGCGCGTGCTGCCCTCCAGCACGGTGATGGCGTGTGTGGTCGGCGGGTCCTGGGCGCTGATGTCCATGAAGGGCTCGAAGGACTCGGTCAGCTCCAGGGAGTGGCGCCTCCGCTCCTGGATCTCCCGCTCTATCGGGTGCAGCCTCTGGGCGAGCGCCGCCGAGGGCGGCACCGGGCGCAGCCAGTCGGCATCGTCGGGATCGGGGTGGAGCAGGGCGAAGTCCATCAGGCAGGGGGCTGGTTCGACCTCCGCGCGCGGTATGCGTCCGGACCGCAGCGCGCTGGCGTAGAGGGCCTGCCCCGCATCGCATAGTTGGGTGATCCCGTGAGGATGTGACGCCTTTGAGCCACTTGTGCACATATCTCCACCCCCCATGTTCCTGAACGTGCAGGAACATGATGCATCGATCCGGTGGTGCTTGCGTGTCCGCGTGAGACATCGTCTTGATTGCGGGGGAGATGAATCCATCAAGTGAGGACGAAGCCGAAATGTCTAAGCGAATGCTTCGCTCGGTGCTTGCCACTGCGTTCGTGGGGGCCCTGGCATACGGTGCGGTGGGTACCCATGACATCACCTGGGGAGTTGCGACGGCCGAGCAGGCGGCTCCCGGTGACATCACGTGGGGGGCTGCTCCGGGCGACATCACGTGGGGTGCGGCTGAGGGCGGCGACATCACATGGGGTGTGGCCACGGGTGACATCACGTGGGGTGCGGCTCCGACCCACGCCGGCGCATGACCACCCCTCCGGACGACCGCACCTTCCGGCGGGAGATGGCCACGGCCTACCGCTCAGGGTGGCACTTCATCGATCTGCTCACGGCACTTACCCGCCAGGGCGATTCGTTGATGGTCACCCTGTTCGGGGAGCCCATCGTCGTCGTCATGGAAACGGATGACGACATCCGCGCCTATCGCTGTCTTCGCCGGCCGCGCGGAGCGCCGCAGCCGGTTCGCTGTGCCGTGAGGTACGGCATGATTTTTGTAAATCTCGATCAGCGCGATCATGAGCTGTTCGAACAAGAAGCCATTTCCGCCACCCCCCGCAGTGCCTGAACGATTCCCCCGTCGTTACATATCGTTCCGGCACTTCCCCCACACAGCGGCGCCATCGTGACCTGAACACGATGGCGCCGTTGTGCTGTCCGGAAATGATTTCTTTGTTTCTCAGCCTTTTCCGAGCGCCCTGTCGACGGCGATCTCGATGACGACCCGCTCGGGGTTGTGCCGCGGGGTGCGCTCGTAGCGCTCGGCGTAGCGGCGTACCGCGTCCTGGATCTCCGCGGGCTCCGTACGGACCACCGCCACGCCCTCCAGGGTCGCCCAGCGGCGCCCCTGCATCTGGCAGACCGCGACGCGTGCCCCTTCGGGGCCCGCCGCCAGGACGTGGGCGACCTTCCTGGTGTTTCCGCCCGTGATGATGCGGGCGAGCCGTGTCTCCGGGTCGTACGTCACGCCGACCGGCACCACATGCGGTGTGCCGTCGGGGCGGAGCGTCGTGAGGGTGCACACATGGCGCTCCCGCCAGAACGCGAGGTACTCGGGGCCGGGGTTGCGAACGTCAGGCATGGGTTCAGCCTAGAGACCGGGGAGTCGTGGGCGCCCGGGGAGGCACCGGAACGCCCTTGAGTGGAATAGACTCAACTTTGTACCCGTTGTTCGAGTCAAAGTTCTCTGCAGTACCAGACACGAGGAGGAGACAGCGCCCGTGGACGCCGAGCTGACCAACAAGAGCCGGGACGCCCTCAACGCGGCCACCAGCAGGGCCGTGAAGGACGGGCATCCCGATCTGACCCCCGGGCACCTGCTGCTTGCGCTGCTCGCGGGCGAGGACAACGCGAACATCATCGATCTGCTGGCCGCCGTCGACGCCGACCAGGTGGCCGTGCGCACGGAGACCGAACGGCTCCTCGGCGCCCTGCCCAGTGTCACCGGGTCGACCGTGGCACCTCCACAGCCCAACCGCGACCTGCTCGCCGTCATCGCCGACGCCGACCAGCGGGCCAGGGAACTCGGCGACGACTACCTCTCCACCGAGCACCTGCTGATCGCCGTCGCTGCGAAGGGCGGCCGTGCCGGTGAGATCCTCGACGGACAGGGAGCCAGTGCGAAGAAGCTGCTGGACGCGTTCGAGAAGAGCAGGGGAGGGCGCCGGGTGACCACCCCCGACCCCGAAGGCCAGTACAAGGCGCTGGAGAAGTTCGGTACGGACTTCACGGCCGCCGCACGCGAGGGCAAGCTGGACCCGGTCATCGGCCGTGACCAGGAGATCCGCCGCGTCGTGCAGGTGCTGTCGCGCCGTACGAAGAACAACCCCGTGCTCATCGGTGAGCCCGGCGTCGGCAAGACGGCCGTCGTCGAGGGGCTCGCCCAGCGCATCGTCAAGGGCGACGTCCCCGAGTCCCTGCGGAACAAGCGGCTCGTCTCCCTGGACCTCGGGGCCATGGTCGCGGGCGCCAAGTACCGGGGTGAGTTCGAGGAACGCCTGAAGACCGTCCTCTCCGAGATCAAGGAGAGCGACGGGCAGATCATCACCTTCATCGACGAGCTGCACACCGTCGTCGGCGCGGGCGCCGGCGGCGACTCCGCGATGGACGCGGGCAACATGCTCAAGCCGATGCTCGCCCGGGGTGAGCTCCGCATGGTCGGCGCCACCACGCTGGACGAGTACCGCGAGCGCATCGAGAAGGACCCCGCGCTGGAGCGCCGCTTCCAGCAGGTCCTGGTGGCCGAGCCGTCCGTCGAGGACACCATCGCGATCCTGCGTGGCCTCAAGGGGCGCTACGAGGCGCACCACAAGGTCCAGATCGCCGACTCCTCGCTGGTGGCCGCGGCGACCCTCTCCGACCGGTACATCACCTCCCGCTTCCTCCCCGACAAGGCCATCGACCTGGTCGACGAGGCGGCCTCGCGGCTCCGCATGGAGATCGACTCCTCCCCCCTGGAGATCGACGAGCTCCAGCGCTCCGTCGACCGGCTGCACATGGAGGAGCTGGCCCTCAAGAACGAGACCGACGAGGGCTCCAAGCAGCGCCTGGAGAAGATCCGCCGCGACCTCGCCGACAAGGAGGAGGAGCTGCGCGGTCTCACCGCCCGCTGGGAGAAGGAGAAGCAGGGCCTGAACCGCGTCGGTGAGCTCAAGGAGCGCCTCGACGAGCTGCGCGGACAGGCCGAGCGCGCGCAGCGCGACGGCGACTTCGACACCGCCTCCAAGCTGCTGTACGGGGAGATCCCCGGGCTGGAGCGGGAGCTGGCGGAGGCGGACGAGGCCGAGCAGGCCTCCAAGGACACGATGGTCAAGGAGGAGGTCGGCCCGGACGACATCGCCGATGTCGTCGGCGCCTGGACCGGGATCCCGGCCGGACGCCTCCTGGAGGGCGAGACCCAGAAGCTGCTGCGGATGGAGGCCGAGCTGGGCAGGCGGCTGATCGGCCAGACCGAGGCCGTGCGGTCCGTGTCGGACGCCGTGCGCCGCACCCGCGCGGGGATCGCCGACCCCGACCGGCCCACGGGCTCGTTCCTCTTCCTCGGTCCGACCGGGGTCGGCAAGACGGAGCTCGCCAAGGCGCTCGCGGACTTCCTGTTCGACGACGAGCGGGCCATGATCCGCATCGACATGAGCGAGTACGGCGAGAAGCACAGCGTCGCCCGCCTCGTGGGTGCCCCGCCCGGCTACGTCGGTTACGAGGAGGGCGGGCAGCTCACGGAGGCGGTCCGCCGCCGCCCGTACAGCGTCGTGCTGCTGGACGAGGTCGAGAAGGCGCACCCCGAGGTCTTCGACATCCTGCTCCAGGTGCTCGACGACGGCCGGCTCACCGACGGGCAGGGCAGGACGGTGGACTTCCGCAACACGATCCTGATCCTCACGTCGAACCTGGGAAGCCAGTTCCTGATCGACCCTCTGACCGAGCCCGAGGTGAAGAAGGAGCAGGTCCTGGAGGTCGTACGGGCCTCGTTCAAGCCGGAGTTCCTCAACCGGCTCGACGATCTGGTCGTCTTCTCCGCACTGTCCGGCGACGAGCTGGCCCACATCGCGGGCCTCCAGGTGGAGAGCCTCGCCAAGCGGCTGGCCGACCGGCGGATCCGCCTCGACATCACGCCCGAGGCGCTGGCCTGGCTGGCCGTGGAGGGCAACGACCCGGCGTACGGTGCCCGGCCGCTGCGCCGGCTCATCCAGACCGCGATCGGCGACCGGCTGGCCAAGGAGATCCTCGCGGGCGAGGTCAAGGACGGCGACACGGTCCGGGTGGACCGGGCCGCCGACGGACTGGTCGTGGGGCCGGCGACGGAGGTCAAGAGCCTGTAGCCCTGGCCCCCCGTCCCCGGCCGGATGACCTCGTCCCCCGGCCGGGGACACGCATGTGCGGGTCCGTCCCTATTGATTCGTGCATCTGGCATGCATCATGGGTGGGTCCGGCCCACGAAATTGAGCCGAATATTTACATTCCGTGGCTGAAGTGCGGATGTGGTGCAGGCTCCGGACGCTGTTATTTGTATCCGGGCGATACATATCCGCACGCTCGACAGAAAGTGGGACTCCGGTTGCCCGGGTGATCGTGTTCCACGCGATATCAGGGGAGTTCGGGCCTTTTCCTTTTGCGTCGGAAGCGGCGGTGCCGAATTCGGAGACCGGTAAGGTACGCGCATGACGGAGCGGATACCCGGCGAGGCGAGTGCGGAGCCGGAGAACGGCACGAGTGGCAGTCTCATTCGGCACGGCGAATTTCGTACTCTGTGGGTGGCTTTCGCTCAGTCGGTCCTCGGTGACCAGCTGGCCCGGGTCGCGCTGTCGCTGCTGGTGTTCGAACGCACCGAGTCGGCCGGCTGGACCGCGGCGACCTACGCCCTGACGACTCTGCCCGCCCTGCTGTCCGGGGTGCTCCTCTCCGGTCTCGCCGACCGGTTCCCCCGGCGCACGGTCATGATCGGGTGCGACCTGGTGCGTGCCGCCCTCGTCGGGCTCATGGCCCTGCCCGGTACCCCTCTGCCGCTCCTGGCGGGACTGCTGGTGCTGGCGCAGCTCGCCGAGGCGCCGTTCGGGGCGTCGAAGGGCGCCCTCATGCCGGCCGTCCTGGGCGAGCGCCTGTACGAGCGGGGGCAGCGGGTCATGATGATCACCTACCAGGCCGGACAGCTGATCGGCTTCGGCGCCGGTGGCGTGCTCGTCGTGTGGCTGGGCAGCCACCTCTCGCTGGGGCTGAACGCGTTGACGTTCCTGATCTCCGCGGTCCTGATCAGACTGGGTGTGAAGGCGCGACCGGTGGACACGAGCGCCGACGCGCGGCCGAAGCGGCTGCACACCCAGGTGGGCAGGGCGGCATCACTGATCTGGTCGGACCCCCGGCTGCGGTCCCTGGTCGCGCTGGGCTGGCTGGCCGGGTTCATCGTGCTGCCGGAGGGCCTCGCCGCCCCCTTCGCGGAGGAGGCCGGCGGGGGCGCCGCCTCGGTGGGGCTGCTGCTCGCCGCGCATCCCGCCGGAATGGTCCTCGGCGCGGCCTTCCTCGGGCGCCCGGGGATCGGGGCCGAGCGGCGCCGCCGGCTGCTCGGGCCGCTCGCGGTGGGCGCGAACCTGCCGCTGGTCGTCTACTGGGCGGGCCCGGGCGTCGGGGTGGCCCTGCTGGTGCTGCTGGTGTCGGGGGTGTGCTCCGCGTACCAGATCACCGCCGGGGCGACCTTCGTCCTGCTCACCCCTGCCGACCAGCGCGGTCAGGCGCTCGGACTCGCCAGGTCCGGGCTGACCGCCATGCAGGGGATCGGTGTCGCGGCGGGCGGCCTGGCCGCGGAGCTGACGGACTCCTCGGCACGGACGATCGGCGGGGCGGGCGTCGTCGGTACGCTCTGCGCCGTCCTCGTCGCGGTTTCCTGGTCGCGGGCCAGGGGAAGGAGCGGCGGGACGATTCCCCTGAGCGCGTAGGACCACCGGCCGCGATCGCGGCTAGGGTCGAAGCCAGGAAACCACGTGCGATCCACAGGAGTACCCAGCGATGTCTATCGACCCGACCTCGATCCCCAACTTCGGGGGCCAGCCCGAACCGCAGGCGGCAGGACCCGAGGGCCCCGTGGTCCCGGACCAGGACCTCGTCAAGCAGCTTCTCGAGCAGATGGAGCTGAAGTTCGTCGTCGACGACGAGGGCGACCTCGCCGCGCCGTGGGAAGACTTCCGGACGTACTTCATGTTCCGCGGCGAGGACGAGCAGCAGGTCTTCTCGGTCCGGACCTTCTACGACCGTCCCCACGCCCTGGACCAGCGCCCCGTGCTGCTCGACGCGATCGACGACTGGAACCGCCGCACCCTGTGGCCCAAGGTCTACACGCACGCCCACGAGGGCGACGAGGGTGCCGCGGGCTCCGTGCGACTCGTCGGTGAGGCGCAGATGCTCATCGGCACCGGCGTCAGCCTGGAGCACTTCGTCTCCTCGACGGTCAGCTGGGTGCGGGCCTCGATCGAGTTCGACAAGTGGCTCGTGGAGCGTCTGGGCCTGGAGACCGCGGAGGAGAAGCCGGAGGGCGACGAGCCCACGGAGGCCTGATCCCGCGGCCGGACGGCGGAGGCCCGGTCCGGGGCGCGGCCCTTGCGGCCGCCGCCCCGGACCGGGCCTCCGCCGTGCCTGCGCCGGGGTGCCCGAGGCCGGAGGGCCAGGGGCGGCCGCGGCTGTGGTTCGCCGAGCCGGGCCGCCCCGAGGCTCCGCGTGGTCAGGACGCCCGGAGGGTCTTCAGCCGGGTGACCGCTTCGGTGAGCACGTCCGTGCGCTTGCAGAACGCGAAGCGCACGAAGGGCGCACCCTGCTCGCGATGGTCGTAGAAGACCGCGTTCGGGACGGCGACGACCCCGCAGCGTCCGGGGAGGGCCCGGCAGAAGGCGAAGCCGTCGGAGCCCTCGCCGAGCGGGCGGATGTCGGTGGTGACGAAGTACGTCCCGGCGGGCTCGTAGACGTCGAAGCCCGCCTCCGCGAGGCCCGTACCGAGCAGGTCGCGCTTGGTGCGCATATCCGCGCGCAGCGCGTCGAAATAGCTCTCGGGCAGCCGCAGCGCCTCCGCGACGGCGTACTGGAGCGGGCCGCCGGAGACGTACGTCAGGAACTGCTTCGCGGAGCGGACCGCTGTGACCAGTTCCGGGCTCGCGGTGATCCAGCCGATCTTCCAGCCCGTGAGCGAGAAGGTCTTGCCCGCGCTGCTGATGGTGACCGTGCGCTCCCGCATGCCGGGGAAGGACGCGATGGGGATGTGCTCGCCCTCGAAGACGAGGTGCTCGTAGACCTCGTCGGTGACGACCAGGAGGTCCCGCTCGCACGCGAGTGCGGCGACGGCCGCCAGTTCGTCCCGGGTCAGGACGGTGCCCGTCGGGTTGTGCGGGGTGTTGAGCAGGATCAGCCGGGTGCGGGGTGTGACGGCGGCGCGGAGCTCCTCGAGGTCGAGCCGGTAGGCGCCCTCGTGCGGGCGGAGCGTGACGGGGACGCGGGTGCCGCCCGCCATGGCGATGCAGGCGGCGTACGAGTCGTAGTACGGCTCCAGGGCGATGACCTCGTCGCCGGGCTCCAGGAGGGCGAGCAGGGAGGCGGCGACCGCTTCCGTGGCGCCCGTGGTGACCAGGACCTCGGCGTCGGGGTCGTACTCCAGTCCGTAGTGCCGTCGCTGGTGCTCCGCGACCGCGGAGCGCAGCTCGGGGATCCCGGGGCCCGGCGGGTACTGGTTGCCGTGGCCGGCGCGCAGGGCGCGGACCGCGGCCTCGAGGATCTCCTCGGGGCCGTCCGTGTCGGGGAAACCCTGACCGAGGTTGATCGATCCGGTCTGTGCGGCCAGCGCCGACATCTCCGCGAAGATCGTCGTGCCGAACTCGGTGAGGCGGCGGTTGAGCAGCGGTCGTCCCTGTGTCATGGGCGCCATCCTGTGCCGAAGCTCTGGAGTTGCTCAAGTCTGCTTTGGGCGCGGCGGGCGATGGGAATCCAACGCTCACTTGAGAAGCGGGGACCTCGCTTCGGGGGAGAGAAGGATGTGAGGTCGATGGAGTTGTTCGTCTTCATCGTGTTCCTGGTGATCGTGGTGGTGGGGGTCGCCGCCCTCGTCACAGGGTCGGGCGGCCGGAAGAAGGCGGCGTCGCCGGGACGCGCCCGGCGCGCGGGCCGCAGCAGTTCGGACGGTGGCGGGGGAGGGAGCTCGAGCGGGGGCAGCTGGTGGGCCGGGGACAGCGGCGGTGGTGACTCCGGCGGCCATTCCTGCGGGGGTGGAAGCAGCAGCAGCGGCGGCAGCAGCAGCAGTTGCGGCGGTGGCGGTGGCTGCGGCGGGGGCAACTGACAAGGTCCGTCCGTCCTCTGCCGTACGAGGGCGTCCGAGGTGTCCGGTGGGGGGTAACTCCCGCCGGACACCTTTTTGTTGGGAGCGCGGGAACAGGTGAACCGTCCTGCCCCCTGAGGGATGGAAACCACGGCAAGTTGGGTAAAAGCGCTGTGAGCGCGACGTACTTCGTGATTGCATCGATGTAGAGAACATTCAGCCCCCGGGCCCCAGTTGGGCCGGATCGGGCTCCTCCTCCCCCACGTGCGCCGCACGGGGGTACCTCCTGTCCACGTGTCCCTGTGTGTCCTGCGGAGCCGATCCATGCTCACGACCCTTCAGACCGCCTATTCCGATACCCGAGCCGCCGATCTGGCATGGACGCTCGGGCGGGAGCCGCTGCCCGCCCTCGCCGTACTCGACCTCGAACTAGGGGGCGCGAAAGTGCAGTTGCGGCTGCTCGGCGCCTCTCACCAGGTCCTGCTGGAGGAGGAGCGCCGTACCTGCTCCGAGACCGTCGCCTGTCTGCCGGGCAGCAGTGCGCCGCTGCCGCTGGGTGTCGCCGAGAGTCTGGGTGACTGGGACTACGAGTTCGCGGCACGCGTCGAGACGCTCTCGGAGGGCTCGTTCGCGGGCCGCGCCCAGGAGTTGCTCGCGCTGGTCGCAGACCATCCGCACGGTCTGGCGGGGACGTTCCCCGGCAGCCCTCACGCCTTCACCGCGATGCTCGCCCAGCGGACGGAGGGGCAGGTGCGGTGGCGGACCTGGCACGCGTATCCGCAGGAGGGGCAGCTGGTGGTGACCCGGACGCGGGTGAGAGCGCGGGTGCCGGCAGCGGTGCCGTGAGGGGCGATCGTGCCGGTCCGGGCCGGCGCGGCGGGCCCGCGCGGGGCGGTGAGCGGGTGCCGGGCGCGCGCCGCTTACACACGTGTGGGTGACAAGAAGCAACAGCACCGTCACGTAGCGTTCGTTTCATGATCGACCAGCAGATGCCGCTGCGAGGGGGCGCGACGCGGCTTCCCGTACGGCCGGGGACCGGCCGTTTCCTCGTGCTGGCCGTGGTCTTCGTCTGCGCCGCGTGCGGTCTGGTGTACGAGCTGGAGCTGGTGGCGCTGGCCTCGTACCTCATCGGTGATTCGGTCACGCAGGCATCGGTCGTGCTGTCCGTGATGGTGTTCGCCATGGGCATCGGCTCGCTGCTCGCGAAACGTTTACGCGGTCACGCCGCCGTGGGGTTCGGTCTGATCGAGGCCGCTCTCGCGCTCGTCGGCGGCACCTCGGCGCTCATCCTCTACGCGTCGTTCGCCTGGCTCGGGGAGTCGCGTCACACGCTGGTCGGCTTCTCGCTCGCGATCGGGATCCTGATCGGCGCGGAGATCCCGCTGCTGATGACACTGATCCAGCGGGTCGACCGCCAGGACGCGGGCGGGGCGGTCGCGGACCTCTTCGCCGCCGACTACGTGGGCGCGCTGGTCGGCGGGCTGGCCTTCCCGTTCCTGCTGCTGCCGATGATGGGCCAGCTGACCGGGGCGCTGTTCACCGGAGCGGTCAACGCGGCGGCGGGCGGGGCGCTGGTGCTGTGGGTGTTCCGGCGCGATCTGTGTCCGCGGTCACGCCGGCTGCTGATCGTCGTCAACGGCGCGGTGATCGCCCTGCTGGCCACGGCCTCCGTCCTGGTCGACGACTTCGAGCGGGCGGCACGGCGTGCGGTGTACGGGAACGAGGTGCGGGTCGCCATGCAGACCGAGGTGCAGGAGATCGTCCTCACCGGTCCGGTGAGCGGCTCGCTCGACCTCTGGCTGGGCGGCCGGCTGAAGGTCAGCTCCCGGGACGAGCACCGCTACCACGAGGCGCTCGTGCACCCGGCGATGAACGGGCCGCACCGGCGGGTGCTCATCCTGGGTGGGGGCGACGGACTCGCCGCCCGTGAGGTGCTGCGCTATCCGGATGTCACGTCCGTGGTGGTGGTCGAGCTCGATCCGGCCGTCACCCGGCTGGCCCGCACGGACCCGGCACTCTCCACGCTGAACGGGCACGCGTACGACGATCCCCGGCTGACGGCGGTCACCGGGGACGCCTTCGCCTGGCTGCGGACCACGCACGAACGTTTCGACGTGGTGATCTCGGATCTCCCCGACCCGGGGATCACGGCGAGCACGAAGCTCTACGCCACCGAGTTCTACGGGCTGGTCGCCGGGGCCATGGAGCCGGACGGGCGGCTGGTGGTGCACGCGGGGCCGCCGAGCGCCAGGCCGGCGACGTTCTGGACGGTGGAGGCGTCGGTGCGGGCGGGCGGCCTGGCTACCCGGCCGTACCGCGTCGACGGGCGCCTCAGCGGCTTCGCGGCGGTCGCGGACGGCGCCACGGGCGGGACGGGGACACCGAAGGGCTGGGGATTCGTGCTGGCGGCCCGGCAGCCGGTGGGCCGGCTCGGCATGGATCCGGGGGCACCGCCCCTGCGGACGCTGGGGGAGCGGGAGCTGCTGGCAGGCCGGCGTGCGGCGGAGCGGGTGCGGCAGCACGGGGTGCAGCCGTCGACGCTGGTCCACCCGCGGTACTGGGAGGAACCGTGAGCACGGCGGGGCGGCGCGGTCCGCACGGCGTCCGGGGGTGGAAGCGCTGACGGGACGGCCGGGGCTGAGTAGGCTCGGGCGGTATGGAGCATGAGGTGTTCGTTCCGGTTCCGGTCCCGTCCCTGCGGCGGACGCTGGCTGATCCCGCCCGCGTCGCGCGCTGCGTGCCGGGGCTCCAGCAGGATGCCGACGCGTCGGCGGGGCCGCTGGCCGGCCGGCTGAGGTTCCGCGCCGACGGCCACACGATCACGTACCGGGGGGCGCTGACGCTGCGGCCTTCGGACGGGGGTGATTCCTTCTCCGTGACCGGGGAGGGGGTGGAGGCCCGGGGCGCCGGCACGGCGAAGCTGGCGCTGACCGTCCGCCTCTCCGAGACGGACGGCGGAACGACGATCGGTTTCACGGGCACGGCGAGCGGCGACGGCCGCATCGTGGAGCTGGACGCGTCCGCGGCGCTCGCCGCGGCGCAGCGCTTGCTGGACCGCTTCACGCAGCAGTTGGTGACGGAGTCCCTGGCGTCGAGGGACGGTGGACCGGAGTCCGGCGGGCCGACGGTGGAGCCGTCGGGCGGTGACCGGTCCGGCGAGCCGCCGTCCGCGGAGCCGACGTCTCCCGAGACGCCGTCCGCCGGGACGCCGCCTTCTCCGGACGCGTCCGCCGAGCCGCCGTCCGCCGAGCCGACGTCCGCCGGCGCTCCGTCCGCCGAACCGCCGTCCGCCGGCGAGGAGTCCGCGGGCGAGGGCTCAGCCGGCGAGGAGTCCGCCGACAGCAAGTCCGTGTTCGACGCGCCCGTTCCGCCGCCGTCGCTCGACCCCTCCGAGGAGATGGAGTTCACCGTGCCGGACGAGCCGCCGGCCGAGGCCGCGCACGCCCGCCGCACCATGATCGGCCGCAGTACCGAGGAGGTCGACCACGCCCCGCCGCGCGGCCGGTACGCCCCGGTGCCGTCCCCCGAGGCGGGCGCCGCCGGCATCACGCTGCGCTGGGCCGCCCCGGCAGCCGCCCTGGTGATCGCCTCGGCCGTGGTGGTGGGCAGGGCTCTGCGGCGCAGGAGGCCGTAGCGAGCCGCCCCGCGCCAGTAGTGTCGGGGGGTGAGCAGAGTTGTGAAGAACGCACGGCTGACCGCCGGCGACGTCGAATTGACCGTTGACCCCGTGAACGGCTGCCGGATCAGCAGCCTGCGGATCGGGGGCACCGAACTGCTGCGTCAGGGCGAGCGGTACGGCTGCTTCCCCATGGTGCCGTGGTGCGGCCGCACCGAGAACGGCCTGTTCCGTAACGGTGGCGAGCTGCACCAGATGCCGCTGAACTCGCCGCCGCACGCCATCCACGGCACCGGCCGCGACACCACCTGGAAGCCGGCCCGGCAGGGCGAGGCGGAAGCGGCCTTCTTCTACGATCTGGCCGACCCGTGGCCGTACGAGGGCCGGGTGACGCAGTCCTTCGAGCTGACCGAGGAATCACTGACGCTGAGCCTCGGCATCGAGACGTACGGGGACTCCTTCCCCGCACAGGCCGGGTGGCATCCCTGGTTCCTCCGGAACCTCGGTGCCCAGGACGTGCGGATCGCCTTCGACCCGGCCTGGCAGGAGGAGAGGGGCGACAACCACCTGCCGACCGGGCGCCGGATCGACCCTTCCCCGAGCTCTCAGCTCCTGTCGAGCGAGGGAGACCCCGTCCCCGGCACGTGGGACGACTGCTTCGGGATGCCCGAAGGCGTCGACGTGCGGCTCACCTGGCCCGAGCAGCTGGAGCTGACGGTCAAGAGCCGGGACGAGTGGGTGGTGATCTACGACGAGCAGGCGGAGGCGGTCTGCGTCGAGCCGCAGTCCGGGCCGCCGAACGGGCTGAACACGGCCCCCCGGCTGGTCACCCCGATCGAGCCCCTGGAGATCACGACCACCTGGAGCTGGGTACGGCTCTGACCCACCCCGGCAGCCCTTACCCTCGTTGACATGACTGACGTACGCGCTGAGCTGCTCCAGCAGATCAAGGACAAGGCCGTGGTACACGGCAAAGTGACCCTTTCCTCGGGTCTGGAAGCCGACTGGTACATCGACCTGCGCCGGATCACGCTGGACGGCAAAGCCGCGCCGCTGGTCGGCCAGATGATGCTCGATGCCACCGCCGAGCTGGAGTACGACTGTGTCGGGGGCCTGACCCTGGGCGCCGACCCGGTGGCCACCTCGATGCTCCACGCGTCGGCGGCGCGTGGGACGAGCCTGGACGCCTTCGTCGTCCGTAAGGCGCAGAAGGCCCACGGGATGCAGCGCCGCATCGAGGGCACGGACGTCAAGGGCCGTCGCTGCCTCGTCGTCGAGGACACCTCGACGACCGGTGGCTCGCCTCTGACCGCGGTCGAAGCGGTGCGCGAGGCCGGCGGTGAGGTCGTGGCGGTCGCCGTGATCGTGGAGCGCGGCGCCGCTCCGGCGATCGCCGAGGCGGGTCTGCCGTACGTCCAGGTCTACTCGGTGGCGGACCTCGACCTGTCCTGACCTGGTCCTTCCTCGGTGCGCTCCCCGTTTCACGTGAAACGGGGAGCGGTACTCGACGGGCAGCGCGGAGCCGAAGCGAGAGTCTGGGATGATAAGGGCGACGATGACGTCGCCCCCAGGTCAGGGACCAAGCACTGCACACCCGCACATCCCAAGGAGCGGACAGATGCCCATCGCAACCCCCGAGGTCTACGCCGAGATGCTCGACCGGGCGAAGGCAGGCAAGTTCGCCTACCCGGCCATCAATGTGACGTCGACCCAGACCCTGCACGCTGCACTGCGCGGCTTCGCGGAGGCGGAGAGCGACGGCATCGTCCAGATCTCCACCGGTGGTGCCGAATTCCTGGGCGGCCAGCACAACAAGGACATGGTGACGGGCGCCGTAGCCCTGGCCGAGTTCGCGCACATCGTCGCCGCCAAGTACGACATCACGGTCGCGCTGCACACCGACCACTGCCCCAAGGACAAGCTGGACGCCTATGTGCGTCCGCTCCTCGACGTCTCCGCGGAGCGCGTCGCCAAGGGTCTGAACCCGCTGTTCCAGTCGCACATGTGGGACGGCTCGGCCGAGACCCTCGCGGACAACCTGGCCATCGGCCAGGAACTGCTGGCCAAGGCCGCCGCAGCCAAGATCATCCTCGAGGTCGAGATCACCCCGACCGGTGGCGAGGAGGACGGCGTCACGCACGAGATCAACGACGAGCTGTACACGACCGTCGACGACGCGCTGCGTACCGCCGAGGCGCTCGGACTGGGCGAGAAGGGCCGCTACCTGCTCGCGGCGTCCTTCGGCAACGTCCACGGCGTCTACAAGCCGGGCAACGTCGTCCTGCGCCCCGAGCTCCTCAAGGACCTCCAGCAGGGCGTCGCCGCCAAGTACGGCAAGCCGGCCGGCAGCCAGCCGTTCGACTTCGTCTTCCACGGCGGATCGGGCTCCACGGCCGAGGAGATCGCCACCGCGCTGGAGAACGGCGTCGTGAAGATGAACCTCGACACCGACACCCAGTACGCCTTCACCCGCCCGATCGTGGACCACGTGTTCCGCAACTACGACGGCGTGCTGAAGGTCGACGGCGAGGTCGGCAACAAGAAGGTCTACGACCCGCGCAGCTGGGGCAAGTCCGCCGAGGCGGGCATGGCCGTACGGGTCACCGAGGCCTGCACCAACCTGCGCTCCTCGGGCACCAGGCTGAAGTAGGCACTGCACGGATGTACGAGCGGGCCCGGTCTCCCTTCGGAGGCCGGGCCCGCTCCGTGTCCGGGGTGCCGGTACCCCGCGGTGGGCCGTCCGCGCGCCAGGATCCCGGCGACGTCGTCGGCTGCCGGGGCACCGGGTGCGTACCCCGGCCGGGTGGGGGCCATGAATGGCCGCCCGGTCCGGCAGCGGTGATCCTGCTCGTATGACTGACACGGACGGCGCGGACGGCGACGGGATCCGGGTTGCCTCGCCCGTGGGGCGCTGGGTCGTCCTGACCACCGTGCTCGGGTCCAGCATGGCCCTGCTCGACTCCACGGTCATCAATGTGGCCCTCCCCCGCATCGGCGAGGACCTCGGCACCGATCTGGCCGCGCTGCAGTGGACCGTCAACGCCTACATGCTCACCCTCGCCGGGCTGATCCTGCTCGGGGGCGCGCTCGGGGACCGGTTCGGACGGCGGCGGGTGTTCGTCCTCGGGGTGGTCTGGTTCGCCGTGGCCTCGCTGCTGTGCGGGATCGCGCCGAACGCGGAGGTGCTCGTCGCCTCACGGGCGTTGCAGGGTGTCGGGGGCGCGCTGCTCACCCCCGGGTCGCTGGCGATCATCCAGGCGGGCTTCCACCCCGACGACCGGGCCCGTGCCGTGGGGCTCTGGTCCGGGTTCGGCGGGGTCGGGGCGGCCGTCGGGCCGTTCCTCGGTGGGTGGCTGGTGGACGGGCCGGGCTGGCGGTGGGTGTTCCTGCTCAATCTCCCGCTGGCCGCCGTCTGCGTTCCCGTGGCCCTGCGCCACGTGCCGGAGTCCCGGGACCCGGACGCGCACGGCCGCTTCGACGTGCTCGGGGCAGCCCTCGCCGCCCTGGCGCTCGCCCTGGTCACCTACGCGCTGATCGAGGTGCCGGAGCAGGGCGCGTCCGTCACGGTGATCGGCGCGGCGCTGGGCGGTGTGGTCCTGGGGGTGGCGTTCGTACGGGTGGAGCGGCGCAGGGCCGAACCGATGGTGCCGCCGTCGATCTTCGCGTCCCGCCAGTTCACGTCCGTCAACATCGTCACGTTCTGTGTCTACGCGGCCCTCGGCGGTTTCTTCTTCCTGTCCGCGATCCAGCTCCAGGTGGTCGCCGGCTATTCGGCGCTCGGCGCGGGGACCGCGCTCCTGCCCACGACCGTGCTGATGCTGCTCTTCTCGGCGTCGGCGGGCGACCTGGGGCGGCGTATCGGGCCGCGGATCCCGCTCACCGTCGGGCCGCTGCTGGCGGCTGCCGGGATGCTCCTGATGCTGCGGGTCGGCCCCGGCGCCTCCTACCTGGGGGACGTCCTGCCCGCCGTGCTGGTGCTCGGCCTCGGCATGGTCACCCTCGTGGCCCCCCTCACCGCGACCGTTCTGGCCGCCGTGGACACCGGCCGGGCCGGGCTCGCCAGCGGTATCAACAACGCGGCCGCGCGGGCCGCCGGGCTGCTCGCGGTGGCCGCGCTCCCGCTGCTGGCCGGGATGGGCCCGGAGGCGTACCGCGACGCGGGCGAGTTCGCCTCGACGTTCCGGCGGGCCATGCCGATGTGCGCCGGGCTGCTCGTGGCGGGTTCGGTGATCGCCTGGTGGGCCGTACGGTCCGTTCCCGAGGCCCGGCCGGAGAGCCGTCCGGAGTGCTCGGTGCACTGCGGGGTCTCGGCCCCGCCATTGGAGCCGGAACCCCGGCCCAGGCACACTTGAACCATGTCCATCCACGAGAACCTTCTCGGGGGCCCTGCCCCGACCCACCTGCCCGACGACCCGGAGCCGCGCGAGCTGCTCGCGAGCGGCACGGCGCCCGCCGATGTCGCGGCGAAGTACCCCACGTCCTCGCTGGCCTGGGCGCAGCTCGCCGACGAGGCGTACGAGGGCGGCCGGGTCGTCGAGTCGTACGCGTACGCGCGCACCGGCTACCACCGCGGCCTCGACGCCCTCCGCCGCGCGGGCTGGAAGGGCCACGGCCCCGTCCCGTTCGAGCACGAGCCGAACCGCGGCTTCCTGCGCGCCCTGCACGCGCTCGCACGGGCCGCGCAGGCCATCGGCGAGCAGGAGGAGTACGAGCGCTGCTCGTCCTTCCTGCGTGACTCCTCGCAGACCGCCGCAGACATCCTGGGCTGACACGACCCCGCCTTCCGGGCCCCGCGGGCCGTAGCCCGCGGGGCCCGACGCGTTCGGCGGAAGGCCGTTAGGATGCCGAGCAGGGGACCGGAGCTCCACCACCTCAGAGGAAGGGGCGGACCGCTACCCGGAAGCTCGTGTCGAGGAGACAGAAATGTCGACGAACCACCCCGGCCCCGAAGCCACCGGTGCGGAGACCCCGCACCTGGACTTCGCGGGAACGACCCCGTACGAGGACTACGTCCAGGCGGATGTCCTGACCCACCTCCAGCACCTGCGCTCGGACGATCCCGGCGAGATGGTCTTCCTGGTCACCACCCAGGTCATGGAGCTGTGGTTCACGGTCATCGTCCACGAGTGGGAGACGGCGGCGCACGCCCTGCGCGAGGACCGCATACCGGTCGCCCGTGACGCGCTGAAGCGCTCGCTGCGGGAGCTGGAGGCGCTGAACGCCTCCTGGAAGCCGCTCGCCGGCCTCACCCCCGCCCAGTTCAACTCCTACCGGGGGTCCCTCGGCGAGGGGTCCGGCTTCCAGTCGGCGATGTACCGCCGGATGGAGTTCCTGCTGGGCGACAAGTCCGCCTCCATGCTCGTGCCGCACCGGGGCGCGCCCCGCGTCCACGCCGAGCTGGAGAAGGCGCTCCACGAGCCCGGCCTGTACGACGAGACGCTCGCCCTGCTCGCCCGCCGTGGATACGCCGTGCCGCAGTCGGTGCTCCGGAGGGACCTGTCGCAGAAGTACGAGCCGTCCCCCGCGGTCGAGGCCGTATGGGCGGAGATCTACGCCGACCCGGACCAGAACGCCGAGCTCGTACGCCTCGGCGAGGTGCTGACCGATGTCGGCGAGCTCGTGTGGCGATGGCGCAACGACCACCTGACCGCCACCCGGCGGGCGATGGGGTCGAAGACCGGCACCGGCGGATCGGCCGGGGTCGCCTGGCTGGAGAAGCGGGCCACCAAGAGCGTGTTCCCCGAGCTGTGGACGGCCCGTAGCCATGTCTGACTTCAAGGAGCGCGCCGAGGCGCTCGACACCGCCGACGAACTGGCCGCGCTGCGCGAGCTGTTCATCCTCGACGACTCCGTCTACCTCGACGGCAACTCGCTGGGTGCGCTGCCCCGCCACGTCCCCGCGCGCATGCAGGACGTCATCACCCGCGAGTGGGGCGCGCTGCGCATCCGTTCCTGGGACGAGAGCGGCTGGTGGACCGCGCCCGAGCGGATCGGCGACCGGATCGCCCCGCTGGTCGGGGCGGCCCCCGGGCAGATCGTGGTGGGCGACTCCACCAGCGTGAACGTCTTCAAGGCCGTCGTCGCCGCGACCCGCCTCGCCGGCGAGGGGCGCGACGAGATCCTCGTCGACGCGACGACCTTCCCCACGGACGGGTACATCGCCGGGTCGGCGGCCCGGATGACGGGTCACCGCGTCGTCCCCGTCACCCCGGCCGACGTGCGATCCGCCCTCGGCCCGCGCACGGCGGCCGTCCTGCTGAACCACGTCGACTACCGCACGGGCAGGCTGCACGACCTGCCCGGCCTCACCGCCGCAGCCCACGAGGCCGGTGCGCTCGCGGTCTGGGACCTGTGCCACAGCGCCGGGGCCCTGCCGGTGGGTCTCGACGCGCACGGCGTGGACCTGGCCGTCGGCTGTACGTACAAGTACCTCAACGGCGGGCCCGGTTCGCCTGCCTACCTGTACGTCGCCGAGCGCCATCAGACGGTCTTCGACTCGCCCCTGCCCGGGTGGACCTCGCACGCCGACCCGTTCGCGATGACGCCGGGCTACGCCCCCGCGGACGGTTCCGTACGGGGCCGGGTCGGGACCCCGGACATCCTGTCCATGCTGGCCCTGGAAGCGTCGCTGGACGTGTGGGACGGCGTATCGGTGGACTCGGTGCGGGCCAAGTCCCTGGCGCTGACCGACTTCTTCCTGGAGTGCGTCGCCGCCTACGTGCCCGAGGGCCGGGTCGCGCCGGTCACCCCGGCCGCCCACGCGGAGCGCGGCAGCCAGGTCTCGCTGCGGTGCGACGACGCGGAGGCGGTGATGCGCGCACTCATCGAGCGCGGAGTGGTCGGTGACCTGCGCCGCCCGGACGTCCTGCGCTTCGGTTTCACCCCGCTCTACGTCGGTTTCGCCGACGCGGAGAGGGCGGCGCGGATCCTCGCGGAGGTGCTGGCGGTCTGAGACCGGCCGGGCGCCCGCGGCCGTACGGGTCCACCCCTCCGGGCCCGTGCGGCGGCGGTCCGTCGTACTGGTACCGTCCCCGCAGGTCAGTCCAGTTGGGCACGGGCACAGGACGGTTGGAGCAGCATGTCGGATTCTGCCGCGCGTGATCGCGACGCCGCCGAGACCGAGTCGGCCCTCGCGCATCCGGCGGTCGCCCCCGACGGGTCGGCGGCCTACGGGAGCCACCCCGACCAGGTGATCGACTTCTTCGCGCCGCGGGACGGGCGGGCCGGGGCGCCGCTCGTCGTGCTCCTGCACGGCGGGGCCTGGCGGGCGCCGTACGACCGGCAGCACGTCTCACCGTTCGCCGACTTCCTCGCGCGGCGCGGCTTCGCCGTGGCCAGCGTGGAGTACCGGCGTGGCGGCGAGATCCCGCAGCCGGGCGTGGCGGGCCCGGCCGCCGGCCGCTGGCCCGAGACGTTCGACGACGTGGCGGCGGCGATGGACGCCCTGCCGGCGCTGGCGGCCCGGGAGCTTCCCGGGGCCGATCCGCGCAAGACCGTCGTCACCGGGCACTCGGCCGGTGGCCAGCTCGCCCTGTGGGCGGCGGCCCGGCATGTGCTCCCGGAGGGCTCGCCGTGGCGGCTGGCTGCCGCGCCGCCCCTGCGCGGAGTGGTCGCCCTGGCGCCGATCGGTGATTTCGCGAGCGCCGTCGAGCTGGATGTCTGCTCCGGGGCGCTGCACCAGCTCCTGGGCGGCGAGGAGAACTTCGGGGCGCGGGCCGCGCACGTCGATCCGGCCCTGCTGCTGCCGACCGGGATCGCGACGGCCGTCGTGCAGGGCGTGGACGACGTCACCGTGCCGCAGGCCGTCACGGACGCGTTCGTCGACGCGGCGGCGAAGGCCGGGGAGATGGTGGGGCTCACGCTGCTGGACGGGGTGGGGCACTTTCCGCTGATCGATCCGTCGGCGGACGCCTGCGCCGTGGTGGCCGAGGAGATCGCCCAGCTGGCCTGGTAGTACTTGCGACGGACGGCCAAGGATCCGCATCACTGCTGACGACCGGGGCACAGGGCGGCGCCTACCGTGTGAGCGTGACCGAGACGAAGACCAGAAGCCCGGAATTCCGGCTGGCCGCAGGGGCGATAGACGGCCTGCGGCAGGACCTCTTCCACCATGTGCTCGACTACCGTCCGATGGGGCCGCTGGGCACGGACGGCCCGGTGATCCGACGGCTCCCGAAGCCGATCCGGACGCGGGCCGTCTGGTTCCCGCACGCGGTGGTGGCCGCGGTCGCGCTGATCGCGCTGCTGGGAGGCGTCTTCTCGGCGAACACCTACTCCCCGTTCGGGCTCGCGACCCTCATCACCGCGTTCCTGCCGGCCGCCGTGTTGCTGATGACGCTGCTCCGCCCCGTTCTCGCCTTCTGGGCGTCGATCGCTCTGGTCCCGGTGACGGCCGTCGTGGGCAGCGGGGACTGGCCGTGGTCGCCGCACACCTTCGTGTGCCACCTGGGCGTCCTGATCGTCGTCGCGGCGCGGACCAGGCCGCGTACGGCGGCCTGGATGTGGGCGATCACCCTGCTCCCCGGCTTCTTGTCGGCCGCCCTCGGCCCCTACAACCCCTCCTCGACCGCCGGCGGCATGGCCTTCACGTCGGCGTTGGCCCTGCTCGTCGTGACGGTCGTGCAGACCCGCCGCGAGGCCCAGCGCGAGGTGACCGTGCAGCGCACCGTCACCGCCGTCGAACGTGACCGGCGCACGCTCCTGGAGGAGCGCACCACCATCGCCCGTGAGCTGCACGACGTCGTCGCCCACCACATGTCCGTCGTCGCGATCCAGGCCGAGGCCGCCCCGTACCGGGTGGAGAACCCGCCGCCCGAGCTGGAGCAGGCGTTCGTCACCATCCGGGAGAACGCCGTCGCCGCGCTCACCGAGCTGCGCCGCGTCCTCGGTGTCGTACGGGCGGAGGACTACGAGGCGCCGGACGCTCCGCAGCCCACCCTCGCCGAGATCGGCCGGCTGCTGGACAACGTCCGCGAAACGGGTCTGGAGACGGAGAAGACGGTCACCGGCGCGGTACGCGAGCTTCCCCAGGGCGTCGAGCTGTCGGCGTACCGGATCGTCCAGGAGGCGCTGAGCAACACTCTCCGGCACGCGCCGGGCGCCACCGCCAAGGTGGAGATCGGCTATGTGCTCGGCGGGCTGGGGCTGCGCGTCGTCAACGGTCCCCCCAGGGGGCTGGTCAAGCCCTCGCCGGGTGCCGGGCACGGGATCACGGGGATGCGGGAGCGGGTCGCGATGCTGAACGGGGAGATGACGGCCGGGGCGACGGAGGACGGCGGCTACGAGGTCGCCGTGTTCCTCCCCGTACCGGCGGCCGAGACCGCCGCCACGAAGGGCGGGACGGCATGAACGACACCATCAGGGTGCTGATCGTGGACGACCAGATGATGGTCCGCGAGGGCTTCTCCGTGCTGCTCAACGCGATGCCCGGCATCGAGGTGGTCGGCGAGGCCGTCGACGGGCGGCAGGCCGTCTCGCAGGTCGCCGCCCTGCGGCCCGACGTGGTGCTGATGGACATCCGGATGCCGGAGCTCAACGGCATCGAGGCGACGCGCGAGATCGTCGCCGCCGACGCGGACGCCAAGGTGCTCGTCCTGACCACCTTCGACCTCGACGAGTACGTCTACCAGGCCCTGCGGGCCGGGGCCTCCGGCTTCCTGCTCAAGGACGCGTCGGCCCGGCAGCTCGCCGAGGGCGTGCGGGTGGTGGCGTCCGGCGAGGCGCTGCTCGCCCCGACGGTGACCAGGCGGCTGATCACCGAGTTCTCGAAGATCGCCGAGGCGCCCCGGCCGCCTGCCATGGCCAGGATCGGCGACCTCACGGAGCGCGAGACGGAGGTCCTGGTGCTGATCGCGCAGGGGCTGTCCAACCTCGAGATCGCCTCGCACCTGGTGGTCGCCGAGTCGACGATCAAGACGCACGTCAGCCGCATCCTGGTGAAGCTGGGGCTGCGGGACCGGACCCAGGCGGCCGTGTTCGCGTACGAGGCGCGGCTGGTCACCCCCGGATAGCGTCACCCCCGGATAGCGTCGGCTCATGCACGTGTCCTTCGATCCCTGGTCCCCGGCGTTCGTCGCCGACCCGTACCCCGCCTACGCCGCGCTGCGCGCCACCGGCCGGGCGCATTACTTCGAGCCGACGGGGCAGTGGCTGATCCCGCACTACTCCGACGTGTCCGGGCTGCTGCGCGACCGGCGGCTGGGGCGGACGTACCTGCACCGCTTCAGCCACGACGAGTTCGGCGTCACCGCCCCGCCCGCCGCCCACGAACCGTTCCACACGCTCAACGGGCAGGGGATCCTCGATCTGGAGGCCCCCGACCACACCCGGATCCGGCGCCTGGTCGCCAAGGCCTTCACGCCCCGCAGGGTCGAGGCTCTGGCTCCCACGGTGGAGCGGCTGGCCGCCGGGATCGTCGACGACTTCGTGGAGGCGGGCGGCGGCGATCTGCTGAGTGCGGTCGCGGAGCCGCTGCCGGTGGCCGTCATCGCCGAGATGCTGGGTGTCCCGGAGGCCGACCGCGGGCTTCTGCGGCCGTGGTCGGCGGCGATCTGCGGGATGTTCGAGCTGAACCCGCCGGAGGAGACCGCGCGGGCCGCCGTGCGGGCGTCGGTCGAGTTCTCCGGCTACCTGCGTGAACTGATCGGGGCACGGCGCGCGGACCCGGGGGCCGATCTGATCTCAGGACTCATCGCCGCCCATGACGACGAGGACCGGCTGACGGAGCAGGAGATCGTCTCCACCTGTGTGCTGCTGCTCAACGCCGGCCACGAGGCGACCGTCAACGCCACCGCCAACGGCTGGTGGATGCTCTTCCGGCACCCGGAGCAACTGGCCTCCCTGCGCGCCGACCACGGCCTGTTGCCCACCGCGGTGGAGGAGTTGCTGCGCTACGACACCCCGGTGCCCATGTTCGCGCGGTGGGTCCTGGACGACATCGAGGTCGACGGCACCGTCATCCCGCGGGGTTCGCAGGTCGCGCTGCTCTTCGCGTCGGCCAACCGGGATCCGGAACGCTTCGCCCACGCGGAGCATCTGGACCTGTCCCGGAAGGACAACCCGCACATCTCCTTCGGCGCGGGCATCCACTACTGCCTGGGCGCCCCGCTGGCCCGCCTCGAAATGGCGGTTTCCTTCGGAGAGCTGCTGCGCAAGGCCCCCGGCATGCGTCTGGCGGCCGAGCCGGAGTGGAAGCCCGGATACGTGATCCGGGGTCTGCGGGAGCTACTGGTCGAGATCTGAGGCGAGGGCGCCTGAGAGCCGTATGTGGTCCGGGTGATGTGGGTTCGCCCAGGTGTGCAGGCCCCACGTGGCGAGGGCGAAGACCGCCGCGGTGCACGCGCCGGCGACGAGGGCCCGGGACCGCACGGTCCTGTGCCCGCGCGGCAGACGCAGGGTCAGCAGCCAGGTGACCGGGGGGATCAGGGCACCGGCGAGCAGGACGAGGGGCAGCTCCGTCCAGAGGACGGAGAGATCCCTGGCGTGCCCTTCGAAGCCGGCACCCATGTGCAGGCCGGTACGGAGTGACGAGGCCCAGACGTACAGGGCGGTGGCCGCCCCGAGCGCCGCCGTCGCACACCCGCCGTACCCTGCCGCGTCACGTTGCTCCATACGCTCCATGACGTCCGCACGCCCTGGCCGGTTCCTGCCGGCCGGGTCCGTGGGCCCGCCGCCGGAAGGCTTCCGGATGCCTTTCGGGGGCCCTCCGGGGGCCGGCTTCCCGCCCGGCCGGGACGCGGCCGGTGAGCGGCGGGGTCCTGCCCGCGGCCTTCGCCGTGAGTGCCTTCGTGATGTTTCCGGAAGTACGCTGACTTCGCAAAGTCGTGAAAGCGCAGAAGTGTGAAGGCCGGATCGTGATCGGAGCAGGGCAGGCGGCGGAGCCCGTGAGCGGCGGGGCCGGGGGTCCCGGCGATCGGGAGGGCGGGGTCGCAGGGCGCGACCAGGACGCGGTGTCACGCTTCGTCGAGCGCTTCGCGGCGGAGATGACGGAGGCCGGGATGCAGCGGATGGCCGCCCGCGTCTTCGCAGCCCTCCTGGCCGAGGACGACGGTTCCATGACCTCGGCGGACCTCGGCCGGCAGCTGCGGATCAGCCCGGCCGCCGTATCGGGCGCGATCAACTACCTCACCCAGGTCAGCATGGTCGGCCGCGAACGCGACCCCGGCTCACGCCGCGACCGCTACCGCCTGCACGACGAGATCTGGTACGCCGCCTTCGCGAGCCGGGACCAGGTGCTGACGCGCTGGGAGCGAACGCTGAGGGACGGCGCCCGTTCCCTCGGCGAGGACACCCCGGCCGGGACGCGGCTGGGGGAGACGGCGGAGTTCTTCGCATTCCTGCAGGCGGAACTGACCGGTGTCCTGGACCGGTGGCGCGAGAGCCGCGCGACGCCCGGCTGAGGCCGCGGGCCGGGCTCAGGCCGCGGGCCGGGCTGAGCCACGGGCCGGGCTCAGGCACCCACGGGGAGCACCAGCCCCCAGGCGCCCGCCCGTACCGTCCACGTGCGGGTCCTGACGGGGCCCGCGACCTGTATGTCCGCGCGGTAGCGGAAGTCCGGGCCGGAGACCGTGACCGCCTTGGCCTCCACCGTGTGCGTCTCGCCGGAGGCCGTGTGGATCACCACGTCCGCCAGGCCTCCGTCCCCCTGCGCGGCCACCGAGACGCCCTCGACGGGCCGGTCCAGGTCGTTCAGCAGGACCCCGTCCGCCTCGACCCGCAGCCGGTGGGCCCGGACGGGGCCCGAGTGCGAGGGCGGGGCGGGGCGGACCAGGGAGGCCACCAGCGTGCGGCAGGTGTCCCAGACCGTGTGGGGCGGGCCCGGCGCGGGCCTGGCCGCCGGGATGCTCAGCTCGCCGAGCACGACTCCGTCGCTGTCGTCGACGAGCAGGTCCAGCCTGCGGGCGGCCCCGTCGAGCGCCGTGCGGGCGGCCGCCACGGCCCCCCGGGGCACGCCGAGTGCGTGGGCGAGTTCCAGCGTGTGCGCCGCGCCGACCGGGATCAGGGAGAGCGCGCTGTCCGCGAGCTCGCGTTCCCGGTGCAGCTGGGACACGGCGCGCAGCAGCGCGTGGTCGTCGCCGACCACGACCGGACGCCTGGAGCCCCGCCGGGACAGGGCCCTGGCGAACTCGTCGGGGCTGTCCGCGAGGCAGATCTTGGTGTGCGCGCCGGCGCTCAGCACGTCCTTCGCGATGCGCACGGACTCGCCGTCGTAGCGGCGGGCAAGGGGGTCTATGAGTACGAGTAGCTGGTGGTCGCCGTCGCCGGGGGGCTCTGCAGCCGACACCTCGGTCCTTCCTCGGGTAGCATCTTGGTGCAAGAGCCCCTTGCGCTATTGCGCCAGGGGCTTCGTCTATTCCGGGGCACCCGGTTCGACGGCTCAGGCTTTGCCGCACATCGTCGTGCGGCAGGTACGACCTTTACGTACGCCCCCTGACCTTGGACATGCCCCGCCCGGAAGGGGTGTACGCCTGTGCCCGCACTTGTGCTGCTCGGTGCTCAGTGGGGTGACGAGGGCAAGGGGAAGGCCACCGACCTCCTCGGTGGATCCGTTGACTATGTGGTGCGTTACCAGGGCGGCAACAATGCCGGCCACACGGTTGTCGTAGGCGACCAGAAGTACGCACTGCATCTCCTCCCCTCCGGAATCCTGTCGCCGGGGTGTACCCCGGTCATCGGTAACGGTGTCGTCGTCGACCCGGCGGTCCTGCTCTCCGAGCTGAGCGGTCTGAACGAGCGAGGCGTGGATACGTCCAAGCTCCTGATCAGCGGCAACGCTCATTTGATCACTCCGTACAACGTCACCGTCGACAAGGTGACGGAACGCTTCCTCGGGAAGCGCAAGATCGGCACGACCGGTCGCGGTATCGGCCCGACCTACGCCGACAAGATCAACCGCGTGGGCATCCGCGTCCAGGACCTCTACGACGAGTCGATCCTGGAGCAGAAGGTCGAGGCGGCGCTGGAGCAGAAGAACCAGCTCCTGGCCAAGGTCTTCAACCGGCGCGCGATCGAGTCCGGCAAGATCGTCGAGGAGATGCTCCAGTACGCGGAGCAGATCAAGCCGTACGTCGCCGACACGACGCTGATCCTGAACAACGCCATCGACGAGGGCAAGGTCGTCCTCTTCGAGGGCGGTCAGGGCACCCTGCTGGACGTCGACCACGGCACCTATCCCTTCGTCACCTCGTCGAACCCGACCGCGGGCGGTGCCTGCACCGGATCCGGCGTGGGCCCGACGAAGATCAGCCGGGTCATCGGCATCCTCAAGGCCTACACCACCCGCGTCGGTGCCGGCCCCTTCCCGACGGAACTTCTCGACGAGGACGGCGAGGCGCTGCGCCGGATCGGCGGAGAGCGCGGTGTCACCACCGGCCGTGACCGCCGCTGCGGCTGGTTCGACGCCCCGATCGCGCGGTACGCGACCCGGGTCAACGGCCTCACCGACTTCTTCCTCACCAAGCTGGACGTGCTGACCGGCTGGGAGCAGATCCCGGTGTGCGTGGCCTACGAGATCGACGGCAAGCGCGTCGAGGAACTCCCGTACAGCCAGACCGACTTCCACCACGCGAAGCCGATCTACGAGCTGCTGCCGGGCTGGTCCGAGGACATCACGAAGGCCAAGACCTTCGCCGACCTGCCGAAGAACGCGCAGGCGTACGTGAAGGCGCTGGAGGAGATGTCCGGCGCCCCGATCTCCGCGATCGGTGTCGGCCCCGGCCGCACCGAGACCATCGAGATCAACTCCTTCCTGTAGGGGCTCCCAGCTCTCCGCAGGAGCGGCGCGACGGCGGCCGGACCTTCCCACGGGAAGATCCGGCCGTCTCCTGTTCCAAGGGCGTTCCCCGCTCCGGCAGGGCTCAGTCCTCCCCGCAGAGCCGCATGCCCTTCGGAGTCGCGCAGGGCAGGTGGCCGTTGGTCCGCATGATCTCCTCGCCGTATTCGTCCAGGTAGTTCAGGAAGCCGGCCACCAGGGAGTCCGCGGGCGGCGAACCGTAGGTGTACGCGTACTCGATCTCCCGGTACGGGTAGCTGCTCGTGGCGACCGTGTCGACGGACGGGGTGGTGCCGTCGATGGCTGTCCGGTGCGCGCCGTCGGGTACCGCGCCTCCCCGCAGTTCGGTGTATCCGATGGCTCCGTCGAGCTCGGCGACCTCGGCCAGGACCTGGTCCGTCCCGTCGAGTTCGCAGCGGAGGACCGGGGCGTCGGCGTAGTCCTTGGTGACGCAGTCGCGCGAGGACGTGGCGGGCTCGTTGGCGTTCAGGACACGGCGCTGGAAAACCTCGCGGGTCCCGGAGTTGGCGTCCCGGCTGACGAGCCGGATGTCCAGGTCGGGGCCGTCCGCGACGATCTCGTTCCAGTTGCTCACGTCGCCGCGGTAGATCCGTCTGATCTGGTCGAGGGAGAGGTCCTTCACCGGCACCGTGTCGTTGACGACGAGGGAGAACAGCGAGATCGCGACCCGTTTCCCGTTCAGCTCGGTGAGAGCTGCCGGCCTGGGGCCGTCGGACAGGGCGATCATGGAAGGGGAACCGGCGGATCCGGCCTTGGCGCCCGTGGCGTCGAGCTTTCGCACCCCGGCGTTGCTGCCGTGGATGTCCAGGCGGATCCTCGCGCCCTCGCACTCGTCCTCGTACTTCTCCTTCAGCTCCTCCACGACCGGCTCGAACGCGGTGGAGCCGGTGACCGTGAGGGTGCCCCTGGCGCAGTCCATCGGGGGCGGGGAGTCGTCCCGCACGACGATGATGCCGGCGAGCGTGACGACGCAGGTGGTGAGGGCCACGGTGATGATCCTGGACGCCGGTCCGAACAGCGGAGGCTTCTCGTCGGGGCGGGCGGCCTTGTTCCGGGCCACGACGCCGTCCCGGATGCCGCCGGTGACCTTGACCGGTCCGCCCACGCGCGAACCGGTCAGCAGGACCAGGAGCTTGAAGTGCTCGTTGCGGTTGAGCGGGACCCGCGGCAGCCGGATGACCGAGCCGTCGTGCCGGAAGCCGGCCGCCGGGGTGAAGTGATCCATCAGGTGCTCGGCGTCCGGCGAATGGGTCACGGCGATCCCGCGGACCGTCCGGCCGGTGAACTCGGCTGTGAGGCCGTTGAGTTCACCGCGTCCGGTGTAGTCCTCGTCGCCGATCGACTGTGAGCCGTCGTTCTCGACGCGCAGCAGGACGAGGGTGGCGTCGGCCATGTCCGGGGTCTCGTCGAAGAGCCCGAGCCGCACATTGGCCCGGCCCTGGCTGACTTCGCTCCCTATGGGGGTGTCCATCTGCACGCGGTAGCCGATGCGCTTGCGGCGCGGGACGCGGCGTTCGTACCAGAGCACGCCTGCCGAGGTCGCGACGCCCAGTACGGCGGTGAGGGCGGCGATGACGTTCTCGGGGGTGAACAACGAGTCCATGGTGCTCGCGCTCCCTCGTGGGTGCGGTGTGCCGGATGGCGTCACCGTACGGCCGGGGATTCGGTGGCGGGAAAGCCTCCGCTTTCCTTCCGGTGAAATTCGTCTCGCGTTCAACGAGGCAGTGGCCGGGCGGAGTTGGGGGAGAGCTGCGTCAGGGACGAGTTTTGGTCTAGACCTTGACAGGTCCAGACCATCGACGCTTGAGTGGCCGTAACCCCCCATGGCGGTGCTCGCTCGGTGCGGGCGTCGCGTCGAAGGAGTGATCACGTGGCCAAACGTGTCATGAGCCTGATCGTCGCGCTGGGCGCGGTCATCGCGACGTTCGTCTTCCTCCCCGCATCCACGGCGTCGGCAGCCGCCTGCGCCCCGGCCTGGAGCGCCTCCGCCGTCTACTGGGGCGGGGGCTCCGCCTCGTACAACGGGCGCAACTGGTCCGCGAAGTGGTGGACCCAGAACGAGAGGCCCGGCACGGCGGACGTCTGGGCCGACCAGGGCAGCTGCGGTGGCGGCACGGACCCGGGGCAGCCGGACCCCTCGGGCTTCGTCGTGAGCGAGTCGCAGTTCAACCAGATGTTCCCGAGCCGGAACTCGTTCTACACCTACAGCGGCCTCACCGCGGCACTGAGCGCCTATCCCGGCTTCGCCAACACCGGCAGTGACGCGGTCAAGAAGCGGGAGGCCGCGGCGTTCCTCGCCAACGTCAGCCACGAGACCGGCGGGCTGGTGCACATCGTGGAGCAGAACACCGCGAACTACCCGCACTACTGCGACACCAGCCAGTCGTACGGCTGCCCCGCCGGTCAGGCCGCCTACTACGGCCGCGGGCCGATCCAGCTCAGCTGGAACTTCAACTACAAGGCCGCCGGTGACGCACTCGGTATCGACCTGCTGGGCAACCCCTGGCAGGTGGAGCAGAACGCGTCCGTGGCCTGGAAGACCGGTCTCTGGTACTGGAACACCCAGTCAGGACCCGGCACCATGACGCCCCACAACGCCATCGTGAACGGCGCCGGCTTCGGCGAGACGATCCGCTCGATCAACGGCAGCATCGAGTGCAACGGCGGCAACCCCGCCCAGGTCCAGAGCCGCATCAACAAGTTCCAGGCGTTCACCCAGATCCTCGGTACGACGCCTGGCTCGAACCTGAGCTGCTGAACCCGGCCCCACCCCGGGGAGAGGGGGCGCGCCCGGCCTCGGCCGGACGCGCCCCCGTTTCGTCCCTTCGGCCCGCTGCGGCATCGGCCCCGGGGAGGCCGCGCCTCGCCGCGGTGCCCCGTCGCCAAGGTCCTGGGGCTCCCTCGCTCGTGCCTCGGCCGGCCCCGATTGGTCTTCGGGGGCGCGTGGTTGGCAGGATCACGCGCCATGGACACGGACAGCTCCGGCACCCCGCCCACGACCACCGAGGCCCGTCTCGCTCTGATCGACAGCTCCCTCGCCCGGCCCTTCCCCGTGGGGGAGGAGAGCGAGGACAGCGGGGTGCGCAGCAGCGGACCCGGACATCACCTGCTGATCCTGCGGGCGAGCCGGGACTTCTGGGACGACCGGTCCCCCGAGCTCGTCGAGCCCGCCGAACAGGAGATCGAGACCGAGTTCAGCGCCGTGGCGACCGCGTTGAGCGACCGATGGGGCGAGCCGGAGACGGTCGACCTCTGGCCGTATCTGGAACGGGACGAGGAAGGGGCGGAGGCAGCCCCGGAGCCGCTGGGACAGCTCTGCAGCCTCGCGGGCAGCATGCAGGTCTGGCGTGTGCCCGGGAGCACGCGCTGGCTCGGTCTGGCCGTGGGGCAGGCGGACCCGGAGTTTCCCATCTGGCTGCTCGCCGCGGTCGGAGGGACGACAGTGCTCCCGGGGTGAGAACCGCACCCCGGGGGCCGTAGCCGCACTCAGAGCAGCGGCGGCTTCACGGACATCAGCAGGTGCTGGTACGTGACTGGGCCTGGGCAGGGTGTCGTCCCGCCCCGCCGCCACCGCCACCTGCGCGACCGCCGCGGCGAACTCCCCGGCGTCCACCGCCCCGCGCACCTCCGGCAGCGGTGGCAGCGCGGGGTGCTCGTCGAGAGGCAGGGCCGAGAGGCCGAAGCGGGAGCCGTCCGCCGTGACCGTGAAGCGCGAGCCCTCCACCGCGCACTCCACGGGCCCCTACGGGCAGCACCTTGCAGATGTCCAGCAGCCGCCGCCCCATGACCAGCACCCTCCCGGGCCGGGTGGTGTGCGCCTCCGCCTCGACGCGCACGGAGGCCTCGAAGTCCAGCCCGGACACGCGGAGCCGGCCGGCGTCGACATCGAGGAGGAGCCCGCCGAGGACGGGGACGGGTGAACGCGCGGGCAGCACCCGGGCCGCCCGGGAGACGGCAGCGGTCAGTGCGCCACGCGCCATGCGGAATTCCACGGCAGGGGCCTCTCGTCCGGCGTACGGCACGGTCGAGAACCACGCTAGGGGGCATCACTGACAGCGGCCGTGGGCCGACGACAGCGACCACCCCCGTGAGCCGCTGCCGTCGTGCCGTCCGGACGTCCCCCGACGTCCTCGGGCCCCCGGATCCGGGACGTTCCGACGTCCCCCGACGTCCCCGGACGTCCCGGAACACGCTGGGGACTCTAGGGGTGCGGGGTGGCGGGCCGGGAGATTCAATTCGCACTGCGTGGCCCGCGACGGGTATCAAACCGCACAGCCGGACCGGTACTCTGCACTCCGGTTTCCGGGAGGAACGGAGAACACGTGCGTGCGCGGGAACGGGCCGACGACGTACTGCTGATGTACCGGCTGGCGCGGACCGGTGGATCGCCCGAGCTGCTGCGCAGGCTGGCCCAGCGGGCGGAGGGCTGGGCCGGGATCCTGGACGCGGGCGGCACGGTGCTCCAGGCAGTGGCCGGGAACGTCCGGTGGCCGGGTCACGAGGCGGCCGGGCTCGCGTCGCGGGCGGCGCGGGAGCTGACGGCCCGTGGGACGGGCTCGTACTCCGTCGACACCGACGAGTGCTCCGCGCTGCTGCTGCCCCTGGACCGGACCCCCGAGAACCGCGGCCCGGTCCTCGCCCTCGTGGGACCCAGACCGCTGCCCGGCGGACTGACCACACTGATGGCCGACGCGGTGATGCCACTGGCCCTGTCCTGGGCGTCGGAGAGCGTCGAACGCAAGCGGCGGCGGGTGGACCTCGCGGAGTCCCGGGGCCGGGAGGCCGTCCTGCACCTGCTGATGACCGGTCAGCTCTCCATCGCCCACCAGGTGGCCGGCGCCCTGCGGCCGAAGCTCCCCGATCCCGTGCGCGTCTGTGTCGTGGAGTGCTCCGGCGGACAGCGGGACGAGGTGGCCCGGATCTGCGCGGACGTCTCCGGCGGCCGGACGTGGATCGTGCGCTGCCCGGTGTACGCCCGCCATCTGATCCTGATCGTGCCGGCGGACGAGGAAGCGGAGGCGGAGGGGACGGAGCGCGGCCGCGCCCTCGGTCTGGCGGTCGCCGGACTCGTGGACGACTGTGTCGTGGGCGTCAGCGAGGAAGTGCGGCTGCCCGACACGGCCACCGCCTACCAGCAGGCCTTCCACGCCCTCGCCGTCGCCCGTGGGCTCCCCGGACGGCACGCCAGGTTCGGCGTCGCCCAGGAGCCCGCGCTGGTCGTCGGCCCCGCCGGGGCGCGGTGGGCCGACGCCCTGCTCGCGCCCCTCCTCGCCTATCTGCCGCGCCGTTCGCAGGACCCGGGCAGCCAGGAGCTGTCGGCGACCCTCGCCTCCTGGCTGGCGTTCTCCTCCCACGCCACCCAGCACCTGAAGATCCACCGCAACACCCTGGCCTCCCGCCTGAAGCTCGTCGGCGAACTCCTCGGCCTGGACCTCAACCGGGTCGCCGACCAGGCGGCCGTCGACCTGGCCCTGCGGATCAGGGCCACCCCGTCCCTGCACCCCGCCCGCCCCGAGGGTTCCGCGGCACCCGCCGACCTCGACGTGGTCCTGCGCGCCCCCGACGTCCAGGGCTGGGCCGTCCAGCAGCTGCGGCTCCTGGGGCGGGCCGGTCCCGTGGGCGAGGAGACCCTGCGGACATGGCTGCGCTGCGAGGCCCAACTGACCCCTGCCGCCGCCGAACTGGGCATCTCGGTGCCCGGGGCGCGCAAGCGCCTCACCCGGTTGGAGGCCCTGCTGTGCCGGTCGCTGCTCCAGACGCCGAGCGCGCGGTACGACCTGTGGCTGGCGTTCCGGGCGGTGGACCTCGCGGCGTGAGCCGCTCAACCGGTCCTCTCGTACGTCAGGCTCTTGCCGGTGGCCGTGATCTCGCGGTGCAGGGTGCCGTCGGGCAGCAGTGTCAGCACGGTGGGCTCCCCCGGGGTGCACGACGACATCGGTTCGCCGGCGGTGACCCGGGACGGCCCGATGCGGAGGGGTCCGCCGGATGAGGGCTCGCTCTCCAGGTCGGCCCGGAACACGCAGTGATAGGAGCCACCGGAGCCGAGCGGGCCCTCGGCCGTGAGGGACAGCACCGTGTCGCCCACCTCGCCCTGCTGGATGACGAGTCGGCGGGTGGACGCTCCCCCGCCGCCTTCGACGGCCCCGGACCAGGTGCCCAGGAACGCGGCAGGGACGGTGCCGTCCTCCTCCGAGCCGTCGGAACCGTCGTCGTCACCGGCCGCGCCGTCCGCGTTCGTACCGTCCGAGGACGAGCCGGTGGAGCCGGTGGTGCCGGTGGTGCCGGGGGAGACGGTGCCGGTCGGGGACGCCGTGGTGCGGCCGTCCCCGCTCCGCATGAACGCGTGGACACCCCAGCCCGCCCCGACCGCGACCAGCAGCGCCACGGCGGCCAGCAGCAGGGTGGAGACCGCCCCGCGCCGGCGGCCCGGTGCGGGCGGGGCGAAACGGGTCTGCGGGCTGTGCGGAGGAGGGGGCCCGTAGCCGTATCCGTAGGCGTGGGCGGGCTGTTGCGGGTGGCCGTACGAGGGCGGCGGCGGGGTCCGCTGCGGCACCGGCGTGGGCGGCCCGACCAGTGTGGGGAGCCCGTGCGCCGCGCCGGGAGGGCGCACCGGCGCGGGGGGAACGGGCCCTGAGGGGCCGGGCGGCACGGGGCCGGGCGGCACGGGCTGCGGGCCTCGCGCCGGACCTCCTGCCGGGGCGCCTCCCGCCGGGGCGCCTCCCGCCGGGGCGCCTCCCGCCGGGGCGCCCTCCTCCGGGTCCTCGGAATCCAGGAGTTCCACGGCGTGCCGGCCCAGCTGGGCGATCAGCGCACCCGGCAGCCAGGGCTCCGTCGTGTCCGTATCGCCCAGCCGCTCCAGGACGGCGTCCGTGGAGGGCCGCGCGGAAGGGTCCTTCGCCAGGCAGTCCCGGATCAGCTCGACCAGGTCGACGGGTACGCCGGTGAGGTCCGGGTCCTCCTGCGCGATCCGGAACATCAGAGCGTGGATCCCGCTGTCCGCCGCGCCGAACGGCAGCCGGCCGGTCGCCGCGTAGGCCAGCACGGAGCCGAGGCAGAACACGTCGCACGCGGTCGTCACGCGCTCGCCCCGCACCTGCTCGGGCGCCATGAATCCGGGTGAGCCGATCATCGCGCCGGTGCGGGTGAGGCCGCCGTCGGCGACGGTCTCCAGGGCCCGCGCGATGCCGAAGTCGATGACCCGGGGGCCGTCGATCGTCATCAGGACGTTGGACGGTTTCAGGTCGCGGTGGATCAGCCCGGCCCGGTGGATGTCCTGCAGCGCCCGCGCGAGCCCGGAGCCCAGGATGCGGACGGAGCGCTCGGGGAGCGGACCGTACGCCCCCGACCCGGTCACCGGGGCGCCCGGACGGCCCGAGACGACGCGGTGGAGCGAGGGCCCTGCGACGTAACCGGTGGCCACCCAGGGCACAGCCGCGTCGACGCCGGAGTCGAGCACCGGCGCGGTCCAGGTACCGCCCACCCGCCGGGCGGCCTGCACCTCCGCCCGGAAACGGTCGCGGAAATGCTGCTGTTCGGCGAGTTCGGGGCGGACCAGTTTGATCGCGACGACGCGGCCCCGGTCCGAGCGGGCGAGGAAGACCCGGCCCATCCCGCCGGCGCCCAGACGCCCCAGCAGGCGGTAGGTGCCGATGCGTCGCGGATCGCCGGAGCCCAGCTTCTCCATGGTGCGCTTCCTCCCCCGTACGGCCATGGCGGACCGTGGACCGAGAATAGCGGCGCGCGTGCCCCGGAAGCCGCCCTCAGCCCGCCGGGGATTCCGGTGGCACTCCGGCGGGGGACGTCAGGGTGTCCATGGCGGCCGAGAGCCGCTCCAGCACCCGCACGGTCCGGGCGAACTCCTCCTCGCCCAGTTCCTCGGCGAGTCGGTCCGCGAACTCCGCGTGGGCGGGCTCTATCCGGCTCACGGCGGCCCGGCCCTCCGGTGTGGGCCGGAGCAGTTTGGCCCGCCGGTGAGCCGGGTTCGCGAGGTACTCGGCGAGGCCCCGGTCCACGAGGAGGTCCGCGATCCGCTGCACGCTCTGGCGGGTGATCCCCATGGAGCGGGCGATCCCCGACACCGGGAGGGGCTCGGTCAGGACGGCGCCGAGGACCTGCCACCACGCCGCCGTGAGGCCGACGGGTCCTGCCAGTTCCTCGGCGACGGACAGGAACCTGCCGTTGAGCCGGAACACCCCGATCGCGGTGCGGCTGAACCGGTCGGCATTCCCGGCGTGCTCCCCGCTCATCCTTCGAGCACCTCGTACGCGCTCGCGTCCGAGTCGTGGAAGAGCCGGTACCAGGCATCCAGCTTCTCAGGCCCGAACACCCCGAGCAGGCCGAAGATCTCTCGGGCGAAGGCGACCGGCTCGGTCGGCCCCGCCGTGACGAGAGCACCGCGCGACGCCCCGCCGGGTCGCGTGTCACCGCCGGCGTCGGTCACCGCGTCGGCGTCCACGTAGTGCGCGCCGCCCGCGTATCCCGTGGCCGCGAGGTAGAACGACACCGCGCTCGTGTGGGGACGGCCGTCGAGCAGCCCTTCGCGGGCCAGGCCCGCGGTCGCCCCGCAGATCGCCGCGACGGGCACCCCGGCGTCCAGGAAGGCCCTCGCCGCCCGGGCGAAGGGTGCGAGGGTGTCGCCGGTGTCCCAGAGGGAGGCGCCGGTGAGGATCAGCAGCTCGCTGTCGCCGGGGTCCAGCTCGTCGAGCGCCAGGTCCGGCAGGACGCGTACCCCGCCCATGGTGGTGACGGGGGCGGTGGTGAGGCCGACGGTGCGCACGGTGTGACCGTGCTGGGTGAGCTGCGCCGTGGCGAAGCCAGGCTCCCAGTCGGCGAAGGTGTCGTAGACGGCCAGGTGAACGGTCGTGCCGGTCATGATGACCTCCGGTGGCGGAACGCGAACCTTATGACAGGAGGCTGTCATCATGGCAGCGTGCTGTCAACTCTCCGGCCGCTTCGGGACGGAGACCCGACACCCTGCCGAGCCGGGCGTCCCACGCCGTACACAGTGGCCATGGAGGGAGGCGGCCCCGCCGCATACGCTCGCCCCATGAGCCCCGATGCCCCTCGCGCCCCGTACGCCGACCCCGCAGCGGGCGCGGCCGTGAAGGCCGCCGACCGCGCGCACGTGTTCCACTCCTGGTCCGCCCAGGGCCTGATCGACCCCCTCGCCGTCGCCGGCGCCGAGGGGGCGTATTTCTGGGACTACGACGGCAACCGCTACCTGGACTTCACCAGCGGCCTCGTCTTCACCAACATCGGCTACCAGCACCCCACGGTGGTCGCCGCGATCCAGGAACAGGCGGGCAGACTCGCCACCTTCGCCCCCGCGTTCGCCGTCGAGGCACGTTCCGAGGCGGCGCGCCTCATCGCCGAGCGCACCCCCGGCGACCTGGACAAGATCTTCTTCACCAACGGCGGGGCCGAGGCCGTCGAGAACGCCGTCCGCATGGCCCGGCTGCACACCGGACGCCAGAAGGTGCTCTCCGCCTACCGCTCGTACCACGGGGCCACCGCCACCGCGATCAACCTCACCGGCGACCCGCGCCGCTGGGCGTCGGACACCGGCTCGGCGGGTGTCGTCCGCTTCTGGGCGCCGTTCCTCTACCGCTCGCCCTTCCACGCCCGGACGGAGGCCGAGGAGTGCGCCCGCGCGCTCCAGCACCTGGAGGACACCCTCGCCTTCGAGGGCCCCTCGACCGTCGCCGCCGTCGTCCTCGAGACGATCCCCGGCACGGCGGGCATCATGTCGCCGCCGCCCGGATACCTCGCGGGCGTCCGCGAGCTCTGCGACCGCTACGGGATCGTGTTCGTGCTGGACGAGGTGATGGCCGGCTTCGGACGCACCGGCAGGTGGTTCGCCGCCGACCACCATGACGTCGTGCCCGACCTGATGACGTTCGCGAAGGGCGTCAACTCCGGTTACGTGCCGCTCGGCGGCGTCGCCATCAGCGCCGAGATCGCCGCCACCTTCGAGACCCGCCCCTACCCCGGCGGGCTCACCTACTCCGGTCACCCACTGGCCTGCGCCGCGGCCGTCGCCACGATCGGGGTCATGGAGGAGGAGAAGACCGTCGAGAGCGCCGCACACCTCGGCGAGCACGTGCTCGGCCCCGGCCTCCGCGAGCTCGCGGAGCGCCACCCGTGCGTCGGCGAGGTGCGGGGGCTCGGCGCGTTCTGGGCGCTGGAGCTGGTCCGCGACAGGGAGACCCGCGAGCCCCTGGTCCCCTACAACGCGACCGGCGAGGCCAACGCCCCGATGGCGGCCTTCGGGGCGGCCTGCAAGGAGAACGGCCTCTGGCCCTTCATCAACATGAACCGCACCCACGTCGTCCCCGCATGCAACATCACCGAGGCCGAGGCCAAGGAGGGGCTCGCGGCCCTGGACGTCGCTCTCTCGGTCGCCGACGCACACACCGTGTAGAGGGCACCGGGCACGGCGCCCTCCCCCGTGCCCGGAACCGGGCACATGCCCTGGCTTAAGGTGACCCAAGCCGAGAACGGGAGGGGGCGCCATGGGTGCGAGCGGAGGTGTGACCCGCAGTACGCTGCGGCAGCAGATCACCGACGCGCTGCGTGACGAGGTGCTCGCGGGGCGTCTGCGGCCACGGGTGGAGTTCACCGTCAAGCAGATCGCCGAGCAGTACGGGGTCTCCGCGACGCCCGTCCGGGAAGCGCTCTTCGATCTCTCCGCGCAGGGACTGCTCGAATCCGACCAGCACCGCGGCTTCCGGGTCCGCGAATTCACCGTCGCCGACTACCGGTCGATGGTGGAGGCGCGCGCCCTGGTCATAGACGGGGTGTTCCGGGGGATCTTCGACGGGACCGGTTCGGCGCCCGCCCTCATCGGCGCCCACCGGGCCGCACTCGTCTCCGTACGCCGCCGGGCCGAGGAGGCCGCACGGGCCGCGCGCAGCGGCGACCTCGACATCCTCATCGGCTACGACCTGCGGTTCTGGCGGGAGCTCGGCGCGGTCATCGGCAACACCTACATCAACGACTTCCTGCAACGGCTGCGGATGCAGGCCTGGGCCTTCGCCGTGCCGTACCTGCGCGGGGACGCCGACGTGTGCGACTGGCTGTGGAACGGCCACCAGGAACTGGTCGACGCGATCGCCGCCGTCGACGGGCCCGCCGTGCGGGCGGTGCTGGACGCCTACTACGCGCACGGGCTGAACTGGGCGGACCGGCTGGCCGCCGGCGACCCCCCGCACCCGGGCCACGGCTGAACGCACACCGGTCCGCGGCGGGCCGCCCTGGCGACCCGGGACCGCCCGCACCCTGTGCGCGCGGTCCCGGCCGCATTACGCTGGCCGGACCATCGCACGAACCGTTGGAGAGCGAGACTTCGTGGCCTGTGACCTGTGGCTGGTCCCCCTCGTCGATGTGCTGTGCCACAGCCCCGACAACCCGTTCGCCGAAGAGATCGCCGTCTACGACAAGGCGTTGACCGAGGCGGGGCTGCCGCCCGTGCCCGTCTACGCCTACATGCCGGGGCTCACCGGGGACGTCGCCCCGGTCGCGGGGTTCGACTACGACGCCCTGCACTTCCTGCGCCGCGCCTACCTCCTCCAGCTGAGCGGCCTCGCCGTCACACCCGTCGACGAACTGGGCGGGGACTACGAGCAGTTGCTGGAGATGTTCGAGCAGAGCGCGCAGGAGTCGCACCTCGTCTGGCACTACGACCACGCCGGAGCGTACGTCCCGGTGGACTTCCCCCGTCCGCTCTCCGACGACCAGCTCCTGGAGGGCGGCGGCCCGTTGGGCTCCTCGCACGGCCTGCTGCGCGAGCTGGAGTACGTGGCGCCCTCCCTCGGCATCGACCCGGCCAACCCGCCGGCCGCCCCTCTGCCGCCCGCCGGCCCGACGACGCTGGAGGAACCGGCCGCCCCGGCCCCGTACGACGAGCATCCCTTCGCCCGGGAACGTCACGTCTGGCTGGGCCTGCACGCGGCGGCCACCCGCAGCCTCGCGCAGGGCTCGATGATCATCTTCAGCTGACCCGCCGCGCACACCGCCCCGCCGCGCACGCAGCTCCGCCGCGCACACCGCCCCGCCGCGCACACCGCCGTGGCCGCCCCGCCCCTCCAGGGGGGGCCACGGCTCTCAGCGGGGCGGCTCGGGCGGCCGCTGGCGCGGCATGTTCGGCCGGGCCACCGGCAGGGTGAGCCGGCCGGGGGCGGCCCCCGGCTCGGGCCGGCCGCCCGGCCCGCCCGACACCAGTGACTGCATGCCCATGGGTGCGGGGCCGGCCCGGAACTCCACCATCCAGTCCGCCGTCTCCATGCGGACCAGCTCGGTGACGTCCTCCGAGAAGCGGCGCAGGACCCCCAGGCACCGTTCCGCCGCCTCGCTGGCCGTGCCCTCCGTCGGCCCGAGCACCTCCCGGACGCACTCGGAGGACCAGTCGAACTGCAGCACCTGCAGGCGCCGCTGCACGGCCTGTGCCGTCGCGAGGTTCCTTATCCAGCCGGACGTCAGCCCGAAGTACCGGTCGCACGCCATGCAGGCGGCGCCGAGAAGCAGCGACAGGTACCCCCAGCCGGCCGAGCCGTGCAGTTCCCCGGTCAGGTCGAGCAGCGGGAGGGCGGCGCCCGCGACCACACCCGCCGCCGTGCCGAGCCGGAGCAGTCTGGCCGTGCGCCGCTTGCGGACCCGGTCACGCAGATACCAGTCGGCGGTCTCGATGGCGCCGGCCTCGACCCAGCGGTAGAGGTCGTCGAGCCGTTCGGCGGGCTCGCCCCAGTCGCCGAGGGGGAAGGCGCGGCCGGTCAGGTCCCGGGGGCTCGCACCGTTGCGCGAAACGGACCGGTCGGTTCCGGTGCCTGCACCGGATCCCGCGCCGGGCTCCTTGCGGGGCGGCCCTTCGGGCTGCATCTCCGGCTGACTCACCGGGGCACTCCTCTGCACTCTGCGTTCGGCGCGTATCGACGCGGGATCGGCACGGTTGTCGGTCACGGGAGGGACGGCTGACGGCGTAAGACCGGGTCCCCCCCGCGTAACTCTGCGTTACCTCCACTATGCGTACGGGTACGGATACGCATGCTCTTCCTACCGCCGAATGGTGGGCCGCGGGGTCGAAATCGCGGGATTCCCGGATGGGCAGGGCCTCTGGTCAGGTATAGGAGCGCGGCAGGCAGTTTTCAGAACTCACCCGAAAGAGTTGGTCCCGGGCGGGTGGGGCGCGGCGTCCGGCGAACACGTAGGCTCGGCATACCGAAACAATCCGTCGTCGAAGTGCCAGGAGTGACCGTGATTCCCGGTGGTGGCCAGCCCAACATGCAGCAGCTGCTCCAGCAGGCCCAGAAGATGCAGCAGGACCTTGCCGTGGCCCAGGAGGAGCTGGCCAGGACCGAGGTCGAGGGACAGGCCGGCGGTGGTCTCGTGAAGGCCACCGTGACCGGGTCCGGCGAGCTCCGCGCCCTGGTGATCGATCCGGGGGCGGTGGACCCGGAGGACACCGAGACGCTCGCCGACCTCGTGGTCGCCGCGGTCCAGGCGGCGAACGAGAACGCCCAGCAGCTCCAGCAGCAGAAGCTGGGTCCGCTGGCCCAGGGCCTCGGCGGCGGCATGCCGGGTCTCCCGTTCTGACCCCTGTAGCTACCCAGGCGTACCGGATACGGTACGAGCAGGAAAATGGAAAGGCGTTCCGTTGTACGAAGGCGTGGTTCAGGAGCTGATCGACGAGCTGGGCAGACTGCCGGGCGTCGGTCCCAAGAGCGCGCAGCGGATCGCCTTCCACGTCCTGCAGGCCGAGCCCACCGACGTACGCCGTCTGGCCCATGCCCTCCTCGAGGTCAAGGACAAGGTCCGCTTCTGCGAGATCTGCGGCAACGTCGCCCAGCAGGAGCAGTGCGGCATCTGCCGGGACGCGCGCCGCGACCGTTCGGTCATCTGCGTGGTCGAGGAGCCCAAGGACGTCGTCGCGATCGAGCGGACCCGTGAGTTCCGGGGCCGCTACCACGTACTCGGCGGCGCGATCAGCCCGATCGAGGGCGTCGGCCCCGACGATCTGCGCATCAGGGAACTGCTGGCCCGGCTCGCGGACGGCTCCATCACGGAGCTGATCCTCGCGACGGACCCCAACCTGGAGGGCGAGGCCACCGCGACGTACCTCGCCAGGATGGTCAAGCCGATGGGTCTGCGGGTCACGCGGCTGGCCAGCGGGCTGCCCGTGGGCGGCGACCTGGAGTACGCGGACGAGGTCACCCTCGGCCGCGCCTTCGAGGGGAGGCGGTTGCTCGATGTGTGACCCGGCTTCCGACTGCCGCTTCACGTGGGGTGGCGCTATGTTCTACCCACCGTTCGCGACCGTGCCCACGGGAGGTCCCCTCGATGTCTGACGCCACGCTGAACTCCGTCACGCAGGATCCGGACGACTTCGCCGTCCAGATCGCGGATCAGATCAAGACGTTCATCGTCGCGGTCACCGAGGTGTCCAAGGCCGACGAGCCCGAGCAGGCCGTCCCGGTCCTGCTCCTCCAGGTCTCCCAGCTCCTGCTGGCCGGCGGGAGGCTCGGCGCGTACGAGGACATCCTCCCGGAGGAGCGCTACGAGCCGGACCTCGGCGCCGAGCCGGACGCCGACGGGCTGCGTGAGCGCTTCGCGGAGCTGCTGGAGCCCATCGACGTCTACTCCGAGGTCTTCGACCCGTACGAGCCCCGCAAGGCCCCCGTACCCCACCGCATCTCCGACGACCTGGCGGACCTGGTCACGGACCTGGGGCACGGCCTCGCCCACTACGAGGCGGACCGCACGGCCGAGGCCATGTGGTGGTGGCAGTTCTCGTACTTCTCCAACTGGGGCTCCACCGCCTCGGCGGCCCTGCGCGCGCTCCAGTCGCTGATCGCCCACATCCGGCTGAACCAGCCGCTCCAGGAGCTCGACGGCCTGGACACGGACCAGGACCCGGGCGACGGAGACCTGGCCGAGGAGGCGGGACGTGTGATGGCCGAGGAGATCGCGGGGCCCCTGGGCCTGCGGCCGGTCCTGTAGCTCCGCGGACGCAGCGCCCGTGCCGTTGGCTCCGCGGACGCAGCGCCCGTGCCGTCCGTGCCGGGTGCGCCGGCGGCGCTCGACGCGCCTGATGCGGCGCACGTGCCTACTGTGTCCTGAGACACAAACAGGCGTGCGGAAGGGGTGGAGGGGCAGCAGCCCGGTACGAGCAGTTCGGGGCGGCGCTGCGTACCAGTCGGTGGGCGGGACATCTCACCATCCGGTACTGACAGGTCGATTCCGGGCTGCTCGTTAGACTGAGCCGACCGCACCATTATTGAGCGAGGAGCGCACGTGGGCCTTGTCGTGCAGAAGTACGGAGGCTCCTCCGTAGCCGATGCCGAAGGCATCAAGCGTGTTGCCAAGCGAGTCGTCGACGCCAAGAAGAACGGCAACCAGGTGGTTGTCGTGGTGTCCGCGATGGGCGACACGACGGACGAGTTGATCGATCTCGCCGAGCAGGTATCCCCGATGCCTGCCGGGCGTGAGTTCGACATGCTGCTGACCGCCGGAGAGCGGATCTCCATGGCTCTGCTGGCCATGGCGATCAAGAACCTGGGGCACGAGGCCCAGTCGTTCACGGGCAGCCAGGCCGGTGTCATCACCGACTCGGTCCACAACAAAGCGCGCATCATCGATGTCACGCCCGGCCGCATCCGGACCTCGATCGACGAGGGCAACATCGCCATCGTCGCCGGGTTCCAGGGCGTGAGCCAGGAGGGCAAGAACATCACGACCCTCGGTCGTGGTGGCTCGGACACGACCGCTGTCGCGCTGGCCGCCGCGCTGGACGCAGAGGTCTGTGAGATCTACACCGATGTGGACGGTGTCTTCACCGCCGACCCCCGGGTCGTGAAGAAGGCCCGGAAGATCGACTGGATCTCCTTCGAGGACATGCTGGAGCTGGCGGCGTCCGGCTCCAAGGTGCTGCTGCACCGCTGCGTCGAGTACGCACGCCGTTACAACATCCCGATCCACGTCCGCTCGTCCTTCTCCGGACTGCGCGGCACCTGGGTCAGCAACGAGCCGCAAGGGGACCAGCAGGTGGAGCACGCCATCATCTCCGGAGTCGCCCACGACGTCTCCGAGGCCAAGGTCACGGTCGTCGGTGTCCCCGACAAGCCGGGTGAGGCCGCCGCGATCTTCCGCGCCATCGCGGACGCCGAGATCAACATGGACATGGTGGTGCAGAACGTCTCCGCCGCTTCGACAGGGCTGACGGACATCACGTTCACCCTGCCCAAGGCTGAGGGCCGCAAGGCCATCGACGCCCTGGAGCGCAGCCGCGCGGGCATAGGGTTCGAGTCCCTGCGCTACGACGACCAGATCGCCAAGATCTCCCTCGTCGGCGCGGGCATGAAGACCAACCCCGGGGTCACCGCGGGCTTCTTCGAGGCGCTGTCCGACGTCGGTGTGAACATCGAGCTGATCTCCACGTCCGAGATCCGGATCTCGGTGGTCACCCGCATGGACGACGTCAACGAAGCCGTGCGCGCCGTCCACACCGCCTTCGGTCTCGACAGCGACTCCGACGAGGCCGTCGTCTACGGCGGCACCGGCCGATGACAGGACGCCGCCCTTCGCTCGCGGTCGTCGGCGCGACCGGGGCGATCGGCGGCGTCATGCTCCAGATCCTCTCGCAGCACGCGGATGTCTGGGGCGAGGTCAGACTCGTCGCCTCTTCGCGTGCGGCCGGCACGAAGCTGGTCGTACGGGGTGAGGAGACCGAGGTCCTCGCGCTCGCCGAGGACGTGTTCGACGGCGTGGACGTGGCCCTGTTCCTGGTGCCGGACGAGGTGTCCGCGCAGTGGGGGCCGGTCGCCGCCGCCCGGGGAGCCGTGGTCGTGGACGACTCGGCGGCCTTCCGGCTGGACGACGACGTGCCCCTGGTCGTCCCCGAGATCAATCCCCATGCCGCGCGGATGCGACCGCGCGGCATCGTCGCGTCCCCGAGCTGCACGACCCTGTCGCTGATCGTCGCGGTCGGCGCGCTGCACGCCGAATTCGGGGTGCGGGAGCTGATCGTCTCGTCCTACCAGGCGGTGAGCGGAGTGGGCCGGGACGGTGTCGCCGTGCTCCGTGAGCAGCTCGCTCTGGTGGCGGGCACGGAACTGGGCACCCGCCCGGGAGACGTGCGGCGGGCGCTGGGCGACGGGGACAAGAGCCCTTTCGCCGCGCCTGTGGCGCTGAACGTGGTGCCGTGGGCCGGGACCGACGCCGGGGACGGCTGGTCGTCGGAGGAGCTGGCGATCCGTGAGGAGTGCCGGAAGGTCCTGGGTCTGCCGGACCTGAAGGTGACGGCGACCTGTGTGTACGTGCCCGTCGTCGCGACGCACTCGATGTCCGTGCACGCCCGCTTCGAGAACGAGGTGTCCGTGGCCCGGGCGCACGAGGTCCTGGCGACCGCACCCGGGGTCGTGCTCTTCGACAGCCCGGCGGCCGGTGACTTCCCCACACCGTCGGATGTCGTCGGCACCGATCCGACCTGGGTGGGGCGGGTGCGGCAGTCGATGGACGATCCGCATGCCGTCGAGATGTTCATCTGCGGCGATAATCTCCGAAAAGGCGCGGCTCTCAATGTGGCCCAGATCGCCGAGTCGGTGGCCGGAGAATTTCCTCGTACCTGATCGAACCTGTTTTGTAGGATCTGTGTGCGCCCTGTGGGCAAGTTGCCGGTCTGAACCTCTTGAGCTGGGGCGTTGTCATATCCGACGATGATCTCCTGGCTCCCCGCAACCGCTAGACGGATGCGACGCGTCTATGCCGTCACTTCTTGCGTGGCTGGATACGTTTTCGGGGCATTTGGGGAAGAGCAGGTACGAATGAGGGCATGTCGCACAGCATCGAACGCGGTGCCGTACGCGTACAACCCTGACGGGGGGAAGCGTGTCCAACTGGCGTGGCAGAGGTTCTCGACATCACAGTGGTGGGCCCGTTGCGAGGCGCTTCGGTGCGTCCGCTCCGGCGGCCCCGCGCAGCCGGCGGTATGCCGGTGATTGCGCCCATGCCCGCTGCGCGATCCACCCGGCTGCCTTCGCAGCGCGGCGAGAGCGCTGAGGAGACGGTGGCGGCGGGAACGACGGTCGACCATCTCACCGAGACCTACCGCGCCCACTACCGTTCGCTGCTGGGCCTCGCGGCGCTCCTCCTGGACGACACGGCGTCCTGCGAGGACGTGGTGCAGGAGGCGTTCATCCGGGTGCACTCGGCACGGAACCGGGTGCGCGACCCGGAGAAGACGCTCGCGTACCTCCGCCAGACCGTGGTCAACCTGTCCCGCTCGGCGTTGCGCCGGCGCATCCTCGGGCTGAAGCTCCTCTCCAAGCCGATGCCCGACATGGCGAGCGCGGAGGAGGGCGCGTACGACCAGTTGGAACGGGACGCGCTGATCAAGGCGATGAAGGGGTTGCAGCGCCGCCAGCGAGAGGTGCTGGTGCTGCGCTACTTCTCCGACATGACGGAGGCTCAGGTCGCGGAGACGCTGGGGATATCGCTCGGTTCGGTGAAGGCGTACGGCTCCAGGGGTATCGCGGCACTGCGCGTGGTGATGGAGGCGCAGGCATGAGTGGGCCCGAGCACAGGCACGACGATGACCGGACTGGAAACGGAATTGTGAACCACGGGCCGGAGGACACCCCGAACACCGATCCGGAGCAGGACGGTGAACGGAAGCAGGACCAGGACGCGGTCGACGGCGGTGAAGCCGCCTCAGGGACCACCGCCCCGGGCACGGAACCGGGCGGTCAGGGTGAGCGTGAGCCGGGTGGTCGTGAACCGGGCAGTCGTGAGCCGAACAGTCGTGAACCGGGCAGTCGTGACCCCGACAGCCGTGAGCTCGACAGCCGTGACGAGGGCGGTCATGGCGCCGGGTCCGGCGGCGGCACGCTGACCGACCTCTTCGGAGGAGGCGTAGGCGGCAGGAGCCGCGGTGCTTCCGGTGGCTCGGGCGACGCCGGTGGATCCGGCGACACCGGTGGCTCCGGTGGCTCCGGCGGTCAGGACATGGACGAGGTCGCGCTGCGCCGTCTGCTGCGCGGCGCCGTCCAGGATCTCGAGCCCGCCGACGGCACCCTCGACCATCTGCACCGCGCGGTGCCCGCTCGGCGGGCCAGGCGGCGGCAGGGCGTGGTGGGTGCCGCGGCCGCGGCACTGCTGATCGGCACGGCGGTCCCCGCATTCGTCCATGTGGCGAATTCGGACGGCTCGGCCACCGCCAACCCCGCCATCGCCGGTCACGGTCAGCAGGCCCAGGGCGGCAGTGGAGAGGACGCGGGCGCCGAGGCCGACCGCGGGATGACGGCGGGCCCCGAGAACCGCCGGAGCGAAGGTGCCGAGGGCGACGCCGGCAACCCGACGGCTCCGTCGCGTGAATCCGACCCGGGCGCGGAGAGCAGCGGGGCCGTGGGCCGTGACGAACCCCCGGGGTCCGAGGCGGCAGCGACCACGGCCTGTGACCCCGGCCAGCTCGGGGTCGCCTCCGCCGAGTCGGGTGCGGCCGGCGCGGACGGCACCGTGTACGGGACCTTCAGGATCGCCAATGTGTCGGGCGACGCCTGCTCGGTGACCAGTGACGGCACGGTCGACTTCCAGGCGGCGGGCGCCGCCGACCCACAGAAGATCACGGTGGTGCAGCACACCGCGGGAGACCCCGCGGGTGGGCTGCCGGACCCTTCCCTGGAACCGGGGACGGTGTTGCTGAAGCCGACGATGACGTACGAGGTGCGCTTCGCCTGGGTGCCGTCGGACACCTGTCCGACCACCGGCGGCTCGCCCAGCCCGACGCCCACGGACGGCGACGGGGGCGGGGGCGGTAGCGAGGGCACAGGGACGGATGCGGGGACGACGGACACCGTGGCGCAGTTCGGCAGCGCGGACGAGGGACCGGCCGACGGCAGCATCGCGGTCATCCATACTCCGGAGGCGGGTGCGCCGACCGCGGAGACCACGATCGCCAACGCGTGCGCCGGCACGATCTACCGCACGGGTGTACTGGACGCCTCGTAGCAGTACCCGGATCCGGATTCCGGTTCCGGGCGTACGAACGGGCGGGGCCCGCCAGGAACTCCGAGTCCTGGCGGGCCCCGCCCATCAGTGCCGTTCCCGTAGCGGGACTTCGCCGGCCCCCGTAGCGGGACCCGGTCAGTCGGCGTCGGCGGCGAGCCCGAGCTGCACGTCGCGCGCGGCCTCCGCCTCGCGGCGCACCAGCCGGAACCACATGAAGAGCACGAAGCCGCCGAAGACGAACCACTCGCCGGTGTAGCCGAGGTTCTGGAAGGCCTTCAGGTCCAGCCCGCTGCCCTGTGCCGCCGCCGCGGGCACGGGCTTCATGGCGCCGTTCGCGCCACCTGCCTCCGGCTCCGGCTCCGGCAGGGTCACCCAGGCGTCGTACACGTCGTACGGGACGAGGTTCACGAGGGACGCCGCGCTGATCATGCCGAGCTGGCCCTCGGGGAGCCCGCCGCCGAGGGAGACTCCGGTGGTGCCGCTGTTCTCCGAGGCCTGCAGATCACCGGTCACGGTGACCTCGCCGGCCGGTGCCGGAGGCACCTCGGTCCTGCCCGGTGTACCCGGCAGCCAGCCGCGTACGACGGGCAGCGCCTTGCCGCTGTCGGTGCGCAGGAGATCCAGCACGTAGAAGCCGTCACGGTCGTCCAGCTTGCGGCCGGGCACCAGGAACTGGTCGGCGTACGTCCCGGTCGCCACGGCCGGGCGCCCGGAGGTCTCCGTACTCACAGGGAGGAGATCGTCGAGTGGCTTCGGAGAGCGGGTTCCCGGTTCGGGACGCTGCTCGGCCTCCTCGTGCGTCTGCACGCGGTCCTCGAAACGGCCGAGCTGCCACGTGCCCATGAACACGCAGAACGGGATGGCCAGCACGACGAAGAGGTTGATCCCCCACCACCGCGGGGTCAGCAGGAACCGGTACACCCCTCCACGGTACGGTTCCCCGCTCCGTGGCTCGGGAGCGGGGTGCACCATTTATCCGGACCTTATGCCCTCGGCCTCTTTTCCTCGCCGTCCTGTCCCTCACGGCCCTGTCCCTCGCCCCCGGCTCGCGCCGGGAGGTGGCGCAGCGTGAAGTCCAGCTCCAGTCGTACCTGTTTGATCCGCTCCTCCACGACGAGCGAGCCGTGCCCCGCGTCGTACCGGTACACCTCGTGGACCGCGCCACGGGCCGCGAGGCGGTCCACGTAGTTCTCCACCTGACGGATCGGGCAGCGCGGATCGTTGACGCCGGCGGAGATGTAGACCGGGGCGCGCACCGCGTCCACGTACGTCAGCGGGGACGAGGCCTCGAAACGCTCGGGTACCTCCTCAGGGGTCCCGCCCAGCAGGGTGCGGTCCATTGCCTTCAGGGCTTCCATCTCGTCGTGATAGGCGGTGACGTAGTCGGCGACCGGGACCGCCGCCAGCCCGAGGGCCCAGGCGTCCGGCTGCGTACCGAGTCCGAGCAGGGTCAGGTACCCGCCCCACGAGCCACCGGCCAGCACCAGCCGCTCCGGGTCCGCCAACCCTGACTTCACCGCCCAGTCCCGGACGGCCGCGATGTCCTCCAGCTCGATCAGCCCGACCCGGTGCTTCAGCGCGTCCGTCCAGGCGCGGCCGTAGCCCGTGGATCCGCGGTAGTTGACCCGCACGACGGCGAAGCCGTGGTCCACCCAGGCCGCCGGCCCCGACGCGAACGCGTCGCTGTCGTGCCAGGTGGGTCCCCCGTGTATCTCGAAGACCGTGGGGAACGGTCCGTCACCGGTGGACGGAGTCTGCACCAGGGCATGGATACGGCCTCCGGGGCCGTCCACCCAGGCGTCCCGCACCGGCACCGAGGCCGGAGCCTTCGCGCCCGGCGGGTCGAGGACGACGGAACCCGTGGTGGACCGCACGGCGGGCGGCTGCGCGGCCGACGACCACAGATACTCCACCGTGCCGTCAGGACGGGCCGTGGCGCCCGACACCGTCCCGGAGGGAGTCTCGACCCTGACCGGCTCCGCAGCGCCCGGCTCGTACCGCCACAGCTCGCTGCGGGCCTCGAAGCTGTGCTCGATCAGCAACGCGGATCCGTCCGGATACCACTCGGCGCCCGCGTCCCCGGGCAGTTCGACGTGCAGGTCGGTCTCCGTCCCCGCCACCGGGTCCCAGATCATCGGCTCCCACCGCCCGCGCCGCTGATGCCCGACCAACAGCCGCGTGTCGCCCGCCACCGGGGCGAAGCCCAGCACCGAGAGGCCCAGCTCCTTCGTGCCACCCTCGGTGTCGTCCAGCTCGGCGACCGTCGAACCGTCGGGGCGCACCACCCGCAACGCGGAGTGCATCGCGTCCCCGTGCTCGGTGTGTTCCAGGGCGATCAGCGTTCCGTCGTGGGACAAATCACCGACCCCGGCGGATTCCCGGTGCCGGTAGATCTCGACCGGCTCCGCCCCGGCGCGCACCAGGTGGACGGTCGTGCCGTCCTCGTCCGTGGAGCGGCCGACCACCGCCGTACCGTCACGGCCGATGGCGAGCCCGGCCGGGTAGGAGGCTTCGAGGCCGGGTGTGGCCGGTTCGTCCGCACCGCCGTCGAACGGCTGCCGCATCCACACGCCGAACTCGTCGCCGTCGGTGTCGGCGAACCACCAGACGGCCTGGCCGTCCGGTGTCAGGACGCCGTCCGTCGTCCCGTTGGGCCGGTCGGTCACCTGGCGCTGCTTCCCGGTCGCACGGTCCCACGCGTACAGCTCGTACGTACCGGTCGCGTTGGAGACGAAGAGCGCGCGGTCCGGAGCGTCCTCCGCCCAGTCGGGCAGGGACACCCGCGCGGCGCGGAAACGCTGTTCCCACTGCGGCGGCTCCTGCTCCCGCTCCGGTACGGACGCGTCGTTCTGTGTGTCGCTCATGACCCCATCCAACCCGATGAGGCCGGGCCGGCGGACAGCCTGTGGATAACTGTTCGCGCGCACCCCGGGGCCGTGGGTAACTTTCCCGGCATGTACTCATCGACGCCCGACGACTGGCGCGAGGCCAACCGTGCACGCTGGGACGAACGCGTGCCCATCCACACGGCCGGCGACTACTACGATCTGGACGCCTTCCGGGCGGGCAAGGACGCTCTGCGCGACTTCGAGATCGCGGAGGTCGGAGACGTGACGGGCCGGACCTTGCTGCATCTGCAGTGCCACATTGGCCTCGACACCCTCTCGTGGGCGCGCCACGGCGCCGCCCAGGTCGTGGGCCTCGACTTCTCCGAGGCGGCCGTCGAGGCCGCCGACGTGCTCGCCAGGTCGCTGGGTCTGCCGCCCGAGCGGGCCGTGTTCGTCACATCCGATGTGTACGACGCCGCCCAGGCCGTGCCGGACTCCGCGTACGACATCGTCTACACCGGGCTCGGAGCGCTGAACTGGCTGCCGGACGTGGCCCGCTGGGCTGAGGTCGCCGCCTCTCTGGTCGCGCCCGGCGGCTTCCTCTACCTGGCGGAGTTCCACCCCCTGACCGACTGTCTGGACGACGCCACGGGCTCCACGATCGCGTACGACTACTTCAGCCGCGACCCCTGGGTGGACGACACCCCGGGGACGTACGCCGACTTCGACGCGGCCACCGTGCACAACCGCAGTGTCGAGTGGCAGCACCCCGTGGGCGAGGTCGTCTCCGCTTTGGCGGCGGCCGGGCTGCGGATCGATTTCCTGCACGAGCACGATGCCACGCTCTTCGCCCGCTACCCGGCGCTGGCGCGGGGTGCGGACGGCTATTACCGCTTCCCCGATGACCGTCCCCGCATCCCGATGATGTACTCGGTCAAGGCATCGCGGCCGGTCAGCGGCTGACGACGGCCGCTCCAGCCCGATTGTCAGTGGCGGGCGCCACAATCGGCGTGTGACCGAGACGGCCGGCGGTACCGGCGAGACGTGGGGCGCGGCCGAGGTGCGCGCAGCTGTGGAGGCGTACTGGGCCGCGGCGGACGCCCGCGACTGGAGCACGTTCGCAGCCACCCTCGCCGACGACATCGTGTACGAGTTGCCGCAGAGCCGCGAGCGCATACGAGGCAAGGAGCGATACGTACGGTTCAACCGGGAGTACCCAGGTGAACGGCATGCTCGGATCGAACGGATCGTGGCCGACGGTGAGGGCCGGCAGGCGGCTGTCCGGACCCTGGCCGCCGTCGGGCCGGACGAAAGGCCCGCCATCCACTTCTTCGCCTTCGACGCGGACGGCATGATCGCGGGGGTGACGGACTTCCGGCCCGAGCCGTACGAGCCCCCGGCGGGCCGGGAGCACCTGGTCGAGCGGTACTGAGCCGCGAGCTCACCGCACGGGACCCCGCCCGCCGCGCACACCGTCACCGGCCGTGGGCCGGTGACGGTGCCACCGTGTTCCGGGCGGGTCCGTTCCACGCGCGTCAGGCCGCGGAGGCGAAGGCGGGGAGGTAGCCGTTCGACTGCCCGACGGCCTTGGGGTGGTACGAGTTGGTGACCGGGATCGACACGCTGTGGATCCACGCGTCGCCCGAGCAGAGCTCGTGGCCGGTAAATTCGTCCACCACGCTGGAGTACGTGAATCCCGCGTCGGCCGCCCGCTTGGCGAGCACCCCGTTGAGCACGTCCGAGGCGTTGTTGATCGCCCCGCGCTCGGTCTCCGTGAGGCCCGCGATACAGGTGCCCGAGAGCTTGTAGAAGCGCGGGTATCCCATGACCACCACGTGGGCCTGCGGAGCCCGCGAGCGGATGCCCGTGTAGAGGGAGTCGAGCCGGCCGGGCAGCGAGCTCTGCACCGCGGAGACCGCCGTGTTCACCCTGCTCACGCAGGCGGCCTCGCTCTGCAGGACGCATGTCTGCATGACGTCCGCGAACCCGACGTCGTTGCCGCCGGCCGTGACGCTGACGAGCGTGGTCGACGCGCTCAGGGCGCCCAGCTGACCGCTGGACACGGAGGCCGTCGTCGCGCCGGAGCACGCGACGAAGGCGAACGACGCCGGGGCGTTCGCGTTCCTCCAGAGGTAGGGGTAAGCCTTGGTGCTGCGCTTGCAGTCGCCGCTCTCCGAGGTGTAGCTCCCCGCGCCGACGCCGGAGGAGTAGGAGTCACCGAGAGCGACGTAGTTGTCGCCCGCGGCGGATGCTGGTTGCGCGATGCCGAGCGCGGCCACGGCGGCGATCGCGAGGGTGAAGACGGACGCCCTGAAGGTTCGTACTGACATGGATGCCAGCCCTTCGAAATGTGGGGGACGAGTGGGGAGTTCGTGGGGCGAGCACGTTTGTAGCAGCTCCCGGTACCCGGCGGTAATGGCCTCGCGGAAAGTCGTCTGATATGCCCGAAGGATCGTTCGGTCGGCGGTGCTCCGCGCGTAGATAAACCTTCAACAGGCGCTCGAAACGGTGAAGTTGCGGAGGTCTCCAGGCCTCCTCGCGACTCCTCTGAGTCACCTTGGGGGGAGTGCTCCCTGCCCGAACGGCAGCCCGCCCCGGTCGCCGTCGCGCCTCCATGGCCGCTGCCCCCGCTCCACGCACGACTGCGGCCGCCAGGAAACCTGGCGGCCGCAGTGCGTGGGACGGGGCCGGGAACTACAGCGTGCGCTCCAGGCGGTCCGCCATCAGCCTGCTGAAGCGCGAGGGATCACTCAGCTCGCCGCCGTCCGAGAGGAGCGCCAGCCCGTGGACGAGCTCTGCGGTCTCGGCCAGCTCGGTGCCGGTGCCCTCCTCGCCGTCGTGCTCGCCGTGTGCCTTCTTCAACCCCCTGATGAGCGCGTGCGACGGGTTGAGTTCGAGGATGCGCTTGATCTGCGGCACCTCCTGGCCCATGGCGCGGTACATGTTCTCCAGGGCCGGGGTGACATCGTGCGTGTCCGACACGATGCAGGCCGGTGAGACGGTGAGCCGCGAGGAGAGGCGTACCTCCTTGACGGTGTCACCGAGCTGCTCCGTCATCCAGGTCAGCAGACCGGCGTAGTCCTGCTGCTGCTTCTCGCGCTCCGCCTCGACCTCCTTCTTCTCCTCGTCGGTGTCCAGGTCGACCTCGCCCTTGGAGATGGACTGGAGCGGCTTGCCGTCGAACTCGGGAACGGACTGCACCCAGACCTCGTCGACGGGGTCGGTCAGCAGGAGGACCTCGAAGCCCTTGGCGCGGAAGGCCTCCATGTGGGGCGAGCTCTCCATGGCCGCGCGCGATTCGCCCGTCATGTAGTAGATCTGCTCCTGGCCCTCCTTCATCCGCTCCACGTACGAGCGCAGGGTGGTCAGTCCCTCCTCGTCCTGGGTCGAGGCGAACGAGGAGATCTCGAGGATCGCGTCGCGGTTCTCGAAGTCCTGGAAGAGCCCTTCCTTGAGGACCCGGCCGAATTCCTTCCAGAACGTGCCGTACTTCTCAGGGCTGCTGGACCTCATTTCCTTCACCGTCGAGAGCACCTTCTTGACCAGGCGGCGCCGCATCATCTCGATCTGGCGGTCCTGCTGAAGAATCTCGCGTGACACGTTGAGAGAAAGGTCCTGTGCGTCGACCACGCCCTTGACGAATCGGAGATACGTCGGCATGAGCGCTTCGCAGTCGTCCATGATGAATACGCGCTTCACATAGAGCTGAACTCCGCGCTTGTGGTCCTGCATGAACAGGTCCTGCGGGGCGTGGGACGGCAGGAAGAGCAGGGCCTGGTACTCGAAGGTGCCCTCCGCCTGCATGCGGATGGTCTCGAGCGGATCGGTCCAGTCGTGGCTGATGTGCTTGTACAGCTCGCTGTACTCCTCATCGGTCACGGAGTCCTTCGACCGGGCCCACAGGGCCTTCATCGAGTTGACCGTCTCCACCTCGGGCTCGGCGCCCTCCTCGCCTCCCGCCGCCGCCATGCGGATGGGCCAGGTGATGAAGTCCGAGTAGCGCTTGACGATTTCCCTGATCTTCCAGGGCGACGTGTAGTCGAAGAGCTTGTCCTCGGTGTCCTCGGGCTTGAGCCGCAAGGTGACCGAGGTGCCCTGCGGTGCGTCGTCGACCGACTCGACGGTGTAGGTGCCCTCGCCGCTGGACTGCCAGCGCGTGCCCGTGTCCTCGCCGGCGCGCCGGGTCAGCAGGGTGACCTCGTCGGCGACCATGAAGCTCGAATAGAACCCGACACCGAACTGTCCGATGAGCTCCTCGGAAGTGGTGGCGTCCTTGGCTTCCTTCAGCTCCTGGAGGAATTTCGCCGTACCGGAATTGGCGATGGTCCCGATCAGCTGCACGACCTCGTCGTGCGACATTCCGATTCCGTTGTCGCGCACGGTCAGCGTGCGCTCCTCCTGGTCGGCCTCGATGGCGATGTGGAGGTCGGACGAGTCAGCCTTGAGCGTGTCGTCGCGGAGAGTTTCCAGTCGCAGCTTGTCCAGCGCGTCCGAAGAATTGGAAATGAGCTCACGCAGGAATACATCCTTGTTCGAGTAAATCGAATGGATCATCATCTGCAGGAGCTGGCGCGCTTCTACCTGAAACTCGAACGTCTCGGCCGGCATGGGTGCGGGTTCCCTTTCCTGGGGTAAGTCATCTGAGCCGTTGCATATCGTAACCAGGCGCCGCGCCGCGCATGTGCCGGTTCGCCGAAGGCCGTTGGGCGTCCGGCCCCGCTCACGGGAGGCGGACAGTGGGCCCGCCCCGTCGATGCGCGGCTTCCCCGCACGGCAGACTGGACGCATGGGTGAGACACGAGCGACTTCTCAGGCCGTGCGGGACTCCGGCCTCCCACCTGTGATCACGTGCCGCGAGCCCGGCAGCTTCGCCCGGGGCGTCATGGCGGAGCGCCATCCGGCGCTGATCAAACAGGTGCGCGAGGCCTTCCCTTACGGACCCCGGCAGCTACGCGCTCTGGACGCACTGCTGCACGAGGTCGTCCACGGAGTCGTCGAACCACTCGGCTTCGGGAGTCCGGACCGCGAGCTCTGGCTGGCGCGGGGACGGGAGCACTTCGGGCGTCCGTGGTTCGACGCCCCGTTCCTGTGGGCCGAGAGCTACTTCTACCGCAGGCTCCTGGAGGCCGTCGGCTATGTCGACGAGGGCCCGTGGCAGGGCGTCGACCCCTTCGCCCCGTTCAAGCGTGCCGAGCTCCGTGGCGGCACGGTCGAGGAGGAGCTCCGCGCCCTGGACGACCTCGTCGGCCTCCCCGCGGCCGAGCGGGCGACAGCTCTTCTCCGTGCCTCCCTCTGGGGCAATCGCGCCGACCTCGGTTTCCGTGGCCCGGCGGGCGAGACGGTCCCCGGTGAGGCGGATCCGGGCCTGGTCGCCGACGACAGCGAGTCGTTGTGGGCGCTGCTGGCGCAGGATCCGGCGGTCACCGTCGCCGTCATCGCGGACAACACCGGCCGCGAGCTGATCCCCGACCTCGTCCTCATCGACCACCTGCTCGAGCACGGCCACGCCGACCGGGTGGTGCTCCATGTGAAGCCCGGCCCGTACTACGTCTCCGACGCGACCACAGCCGACGTCGTCGACTGCCTGCGCCGACTCGGCCGGGCACCCGGTGAGGCGGGCAGGATCGGCGGGCGGGTCTGGCAGGCCATGAGCACCGGCCGGCTCGATGTGCGTACCCATGCGTTCTTCTGTGCCCCGTACCCGTACGAGCGGATGCCCGAGGACTTGCGGGCGGAACTCGGTACCGCCGGACTGACGATCCTGAAGGGCGACCTCAACTACCGCCGCCTGGTGGGCGACAGGCTGTGGCCGGCGACCACGCCGTTCGCCGACCTCACCGCCTACTTCCCGGGTTCCGTCGCCGCGTTGCGCACCCTGAAATCCGACGTCGTCGTGGGCCTGGATCCGCAGACCCTGGAAGGTCTGCGGTCCGGACGTGCGTGGCGCACCAGCGGCACGCACGCCCTGATCCAGGTGCGAGCGCAGCCCGGTGGTCCCGCCCTCAGCGCTCCACCCCGTACCGGGTGAGCAGGTCGTGCCAGGCCTGGTCCAACCGGTCCGGCGGCATGCCGCTTTCACATGTCAGGTGGTGGACCAGGGGGGCGTCGATCGACCCGAGCAGGGTGTGCGCGAGCAGCTCCGGATCGCCCGCCGCGCGGGCCTGACGCAGCAGCAGGGTGACATGGCTGAGCCTCAGGCTCTGCGCGGGGACGGTATAGGTGCGCAGTGGATCGGTGCGGGACGCGAGGATCAGTTCGTGGTGATCGTGTTCGTGGCGCATCACGGCGGGGCCGAATGCGTGCAGCCGCTCGGCTGCCGGGGCGTCCGGGCCCATCGGGGGCGGCCCGGAGAGGAAGGCGGCCTGCAACAGGGCTTCGCGATGGTCCAGGAGCGCGATGAGCAGGCCCGTGCGGTCCTTGAAACGCCGGAATACGGTGCCCTTGCCGACTCCGGCCGCGGAGGCCACCGACTCCATGGTGAGGTCCGCCGCGCCGCAGTCGGCGAGGAGACGGGAGGCGGCCTCCAGCAACAGCGCTCGGTTGCGCGCCGCGTCCGCACGCAGCAGCTCCGGCTCGCCGACGGGGGCGAGCGTGAGACTCGTCCGCGTCTCGCCGGGGTCGGGTGGCCCGGGCATCGGGGGGAGGGGAGCCGTCATGGCTTCAGGGTAGCCCCGGACGAGAGAAAGTGGACCACGGTCCGTTTAGGTGGTACAACTTTAAACGGACCGTGGTCCGCTTACTTCTGCAGTCTCCGTCTCCCCAGGAGCTTCCCTGATGTCTGTACGCATCCTCGCCCTCGTCGGCAGCCTCCGCGCCGGCTCCCACAACCGTCAGCTCGCCGAGGCCGCCATCAAGCACGCCCCCGAGGGCGTCGAGGTCGTGCTGTACGAAGGGCTTGCCGACGTCCCCTTCTACAACGAGGACATCGACGTCGAGGGCGGCGTTCCGGCTGCCGCGGCCCGGCTGCGTGACGCAGCCGGCCTCTCCGACGGGTTCCTGCTGTTCTCGCCCGAGTACAACGGCACCATGCCGGCGGTCCTCAAGAACGCCATCGACTGGCTGTCCCGCCCGTACGGTGCAGGCGCCCTGACCGCCAAGCCGGTCGCCGTGGTCGGCACGGCCTTCGGTCAGTTCGGTGGCGTCTGGGCCCAGGACGAGGCCCGCAAGGCGGCCGGTCTCGCGGGTGGAGCGGTCCTGGCCGACGTCAAGCTCTCCATCCCCGGCTCCGTGACCCGCTTCGCCGAGCTCCACCCGGCGGACGACGCCGAGGTCGTCACCTCCCTGACCGAGGTGCTCCGCCAGGTCGCCCAGGGCACCGCGGCGGCTGCTGCCTGACCTACTGCCGGCGATGGCGCCGAGGACAGCGGCGCCGCTGTCACGGCACCCCGGCACGCTCTGTGGGCCCGGTCCGCCACTCTCCCGGGAGAGTGGCGGACCGTCTGTCGTCGAGGCCCATCCCCGCGCGGACGATCCTGGTCTGCGACTTCGGGGGGCCTGGCGGATCTCGCCGACACGGAGACCGGCCCGTGCTCCGAGTGCACCCGGCCGTGAGCGCGCCCTAACGGAAAAGGCCTGATCCACTCAGTGGATCAGGCCTTTGACCTGGTGCTTCAGCTGTCGGGGTGGCGGGATTTGAACCCACGACCTCTTCGTCCCGAACGAAGCGCGCTGCCAAGCTGCGCTACACCCCGATGTCCACCGATTGTCCCGGCGACATCGATTACTTTAGCCCACCCGCGCCCGGAGGCGAAATCCGGTTTGTGTCCCCCGGCGGGAGGCTCAGTCGCGCGGCGTCAGCGTCAGCAGGGTCGCCTCGGGCGGGCAGGCGAAGCGGACCGGGGTGTAGCGGTTCGTGCCACAGCCCGCCGAGACGTGGAGGTAGGAGCGCCGATCGCCGACCGTGTGGCCGGAGAGGCCCTTCACCCGGTCGGTGTCCAGGTCGCAGTTGGTGACGAGGGCGCCGTAGAAGGGGATACAGAGCTGGCCGCCGTGGGTGTGGCCGGCCAGGATCAGGGGGTAGCCGTCCGCCGTGAACGCGTCCAGGGAACGCAGGTACGGGGCGTGGACCACGCCGATCGAGAGGTCGGCGCCGGTTTCGGGGCCGCCCGCGACCTCGGCGTACCGGTCCCGCTTGATGTGGGGGTCGTCCAGGCCGGTGAAGGCGATCTCGAGCCCGTCGGCCTTGATCCGGCCCCGGGTGTTGGAGAGGTTCAGCCAGCCGGCCTCGTCGAACGCGTCCCGCATCGGCTCCCAGGGGTTGTGCACGACGCCGACCGCCGGCGCGTTCCCGTTCAGCCCGTGCCTACCCTGCGTCTTCTCCAGGAGGTAGCGGACCGGGTTACGGAGTTTCGGGCCGTAGTAGTCGTTGGAACCGAAGACGTAGACCCCGGGGAACTCCATCAGCGGGCCGAGCGCGTCGAGCAGCTCCGGCACGGCTTCCGGATCGGAGAGATTGTCGCCGGTGTTCACCACGAAGTCCGGGCGCAGCCCCGCCAGCGACTGCAGCCAGGCGCGCTTCTTGCGCTGCCCGCTCACCATGTGGATGTCGGAGACCTGGAGTACGCGCAAGGGGCGCGCTCCGTGCGGGAGTACGGGAATCGTGATCCGTCGAAGGCGGAACGAGCGTGCCTCGAATCCGGCCGCGTACACGAGGCCGGCTACGCCGACCGCTGCGCCGACTGCCGTTGCTTTCAGGGGTACTCCGTAGCGTGCGCGCATGGGCCCATCGTCGCAGAAGCCGTGCGGTGGGACGAAAACAGGCGGGCGGCAAGTGCCCCGTACCTGTCACAATCGCGGCATGACCACGCTCAAGTCCAAGCTCAAGGAAGACCTCACCACGGCCATGAAGGCGCGTGACGAGCTCACCTCGTCCACCCTCCGGCTCACCCTGACCGCGATCACCAAGGAAGAGGTCAGCGGCAAGACGTCGCGCGAGCTCTCCGACGACGAGGTGCAGAAGGTGATCGCCAAGGAGGCGAAGAAGCGTCGCGAGGCGGCCGAGGCCTTCGCGCAGGGCGGCCGGACCGAGCAGGCCGAGCGGGAAAGGGCCGAGGGTGAGCTGCTCGACGCCTATCTGCCCAAGCAGCTCTCCGACGACGAGCTGAACGCGATCGTCGCGCAGGCGGTCGGGGAGGCGAAGGCCGCCGGCGCCGAGGGGCCGCGTGCGATGGGCGCCGTCATGAAGATCGTCAACCCGAAGGTGGCAGGGCTTGCCGAGGGCGGCCGGGTGGCCGCCACGGTGAAGAAGCTGCTCGCGGGCTGATCACCGGCTTCCGGTGCGAAACTTGACGGACCCTCCGGCAGGAAGGCGGTGCGCTTCCTGCCGGAAAATCCGTCAAAGGCACTCGGGATCAGCTGAAGGTCGTCACGTGCTCCAGCATGTGGTCGTAGCTGTTCCAGTGGATGCCTCCGGTCACGGTCCCGTCCCAGTTGCCGGTGTACGCCACCAGGGTGATGTGGCGGTCCTCGGGGAGGGACATGTTCACGTGGCGCGTGGAGCCGGCCTTGGTCCGGTTCCAGTAGTAGTACGTGGTGTCGCCCGACACGATGAGCCGGGCCACCGTCGACTTGCCGTCCGAAACCAGGTCGGTGATGTAGAGGTGCTCGCCCTCCGGCACGAACTTGGCCTGGCCGAGCTTGGACGCGGTGTAGATGCTCACCGCAGGGTCATCCGCCTGTGCTGAAGACGCCGTGACGCCTCCCACGAGTGCAATTGCGGAGGCAATGGTTATGGCGCGCATTACGTTACGCATGTCGATACCTTTCGGTCAGGTGGATTCGATTCCGGGGAATCCGGGAGGTAGATGTCGGCGATATGGATGATCGCTGACAGGTTCTTGCGCTCTGCGTTACTCGGATGGAATCTTCGGCTTGGTCCGGCAGTCGGCAGAAATGCGCATCAGGACTTTCTCGTCGGCATCGAACGGCTTTCCTGCGGCAGGGGACTGAGAACACACCCGCCAATTCCTGGCCGTCCGGGAGTCGAGCCGCCTGGACGGTTTCTCTTCGTCCTGGGCTGTCATCCGGTCGGGCTGGAAGCCGGTCGAAGCCATCAGAGCCACGGCTTCGGCGCTCGTCCGGCCCGTGACATCGGGGACCGGAGGGCGTGGCACGACAGCACCCCTCTTCGCGGGGCAGCTCTCCGCCGATGGCACCACGAACAGGTCGATCGCGGCGTACTCCGGCTTGTCCTCCGTGAAACAGACTGCGTACGCCCGGGTCATTTCCGGTGGTATGTATCTGCCCAGGGAGGTTGCGTCCCGGACGGAGAGGCCCAGTCCTGCGGACGTCACCTCGTCCACGACTTCCACCAGTGGAGTTCCTGGCTTCACGTCCCGAAAACCGTCCTGGGTCCCGGGGCGTGGAGTATGGGAGGCTCCACAGCCGGCGACAAGTAGTGATGTCGCCATGAGGAGGAAAAGGCCTCTTGCTTTCTCGATGGATCGCAACCGTCGTTACACCCTTGTTCTGTGCGCGGTCCCGTCGGTGAGCGAATATGTCCGCGGCTCCGTATTCGTCGATCATATGTGCGAAGAGGTGTGCTCGCATGTGTTTTTCGGCCAGGATCCGGAGCGAGATGATCCGGTGATGCGCTGGGTGAAATGCGGTGGCCGCAAAGTCGTTTGTGCGTGCAATTTGTTGATTAGTGGCCACGGAGCGGCCGCATTCCCCCTCACGAAGAGTCACGTGAGGTCGGTCACGTGACTGCGGCACGTGCGGCTCGCGTCGTGCGGATCGCGTGGCTGCGCAGGTACCCGCTCCGTGGCCAGGCCGCCCGGGACGTGCCGTCTGCCGCGAAGCGTTCGTCGAGGACGATGGCCTCCGCAAGTGGCTGCCCGGGACCGGAGCTTCGATGTGACGTGGGCCTGCCGCTGTCCGCCTGATCGAGTCGCTCGTCCGTCCACCCGGCCGCGGGTGCAGGGCGGGGCTGATGACGCCGGCCTCGCCGGGGCCGGCCGGGCATGGGGCAGATACAGCGAAGGAGGGCGCTCCCCGGTGGGGGAGCGCCCTCCTTCGTGCCTGGACCTGGAGGGGTCAGGGACCGTTGCCGCCGCGTCCGCGGCCGTCGTTCCCGCCGATGAAGCCGGGCGGCAGGGTGATGCCGCCGATGGGGTCGGCGCCGGGCTTGTCGTTGTCGTTGCCGCCGCCCGCGCCCTCGTCGCGGCCCTTGTCCTTCTCCTCTTCCTTCTCCTTGCCTCGCGGCACCTGGACCGGCTGGAAGGACGGGGTCTCCGAGGCGTTCAGGGCTCCGGTCATCGCTGTCTTCCAGATGGGGCCGGGAAGACAGCCACCGCAGACCTTGTCGTAGTACTGGCCACCGATGGTGATGTTGAACATCTTGGTGGTCTTCTCGCCGACGTCGTCCCCGACCCAGACCGCTGTGGAGAGATTCGGGGTGTAGCCGACGAACCAGGCGTCGAGGCGGTCGTTCGTCGTACCCGTCTTGCCCGCGTTGTCGCGGTCGGAGAGGCCGGCCAGGGTGCCGGTGCCGTCCTCGACCACGCCCTTGAGCATCTGGCTGATGGTGTCAGCCGTCTTCTCGCTCATCGCGCGGGAGCACTCGGTCTTCGGGACGCCGAGCTTCTTGCCGTTGGCGTCCGTGATCGACTCGATGGCGACGGGCGAGCAGTACGTGCCCCGGTTGGCGAACGTGGCGTAGACGGAGGCCATCGACAGCGGGGTGCTCACCTCGCCGCCGAGGGTGATCGAGGCGTTCTCCTCGATCTCCTTGCCGTCACCCCGCTCGTAACCCATCTTCTTCGCCATCTCGACCGTCTCGCAGAGCCCGGTCTTCTGCTCCAGCTTGGCGAAGTAGGTGTTGATGGACTTGCCGAGCGCGCTCGTCATGTCCCAGGTGCCCTTCTCGGACTCCAGCTCGTTCACCAGGTCCCAGTTGTCGCTGCCGGTGGGGGCACCCGAGCAGTCGCGGAAGGAGTTCAGCGGCAGCGAGATCTTCCAGTCGGTGGTGTAGCTCTCCGCCGGGCTGATGCCCTTCTCCAGGGCGGCGGCGGCGGTGATCGGCTTGAAGGTCGAGCCGACCTGGAAGCCGTAGGTGCTGCCGCCCATCTTGTTGCTGACGCCGAGGTTGAGCATCGTCTGGTGCTTGTTCTGGTCCAGACCGTACGGCCTGGACTGGGCCATCGAGAGGATCTTGCCGGTGCCGGGCTCCACCTGCACCACCGAGGCGGCGACCTTGTCGTCCTTGTAGACCTTCGAGGTGGCGGCCTCGTCGGCGGCCTCCTGGGCGCGCGGCGAAAGCGTGGTCCTGATGGTCAGCCCGCCGAGGTTCCAGAGCTTGGCACGCTCCTCGTGGGTCTTCCCGAAGGTCGGATCGGTCAGGACGGTCTTGCGCACGTAGTCGCAGAAGAAACCGGCGCCGCTGTCAGCTGTGATGCAGCCGCTGTTCGGCTTGCTGACGTCCAGGTTGAGGGGGGTGGCGATGGCCTTCTCGGCCTCGTCCTGCGAGATGCTGCCGACAGCGGCCATGCGCTGCAGCACGATGTTGCGACGCTTGGTCGCCTCCTCGGCGTCGTTGACCGGGTCGTAGCGGGTCGGCGACTGGACGAGGCCGGCCAGCATCGCCGCCTCCTCCAGCTTCAGGTCCTTGGCGTGCTTGGAGAAGTACCGCTGCGAGGCGGTCTCGACGCCGTAGGCCTGCTGCCCGAAGAAGGTGATGTTGAGGTAGTTCTCCAGGATCTTCTTCTTGCCGAGTTCTTCCTCGACCTGGATCGCGTACTTCAGCTCCCGGACCTTGCGGCCCAGGGTCTGCTGGGTGGCCTCGGCGACCTTGTCCGGGTCGTCGCCCGCCTCCTCGACGAAGACGTTCTTCACGTACTGCTGGGTGAGAGTGGAGGCACCCTGCGCGGCGCCGCCGGCCTGCACGTTGCGGTTCATCGCGCGCAGGATGCCCTTGAGGTCGACGGCCCCGTGCTCGTAGAAGCGCGAGTCCTCGATCGCGATGATCGCGTCCTGCATGTACGGGGAGATGTCCTTGAGCGGGATGACGGTGCGGTCGCGCGAGTAGTCCGTCGCGATGAGCCCGCCCTCGTTGTCCAGGATCGTGATCCGCTGGCTCAACGGTGGAGTCTTGAGGTTGGAAGGGATCTCGTCGAATCCCTCGACCGTCCCCTTGGCCGCGAGCCCGAGTGCGCCGACGGCCGGCAGCGCGATGCCTGCCAGCACAGCTCCGGAGAGCGCGGCGACACCGAGGAACTTGGCGGCCTGCTGGGTCGTCGTCAGACCCCCGCCTGAGCGCTTCTTTGGCATGGGGGCAGCCTACGTTCTCATTCGCCGGACACGCGTATAGGCCTTGGCCTAAGCTGCTCTCAACTGTCACAGCAGTCCGATTTCGCATCAAGCCCCCTGCACGGTCCTCAACGGAATTCAGCCACGCGCCGAGACGTTCCCGAATTCGCCTCACATGTTGCTGAATGTCCGTTACGACTTGGGCTTTCTGTCCCGAATCTGTCGGGATGGCCGCACATGTCCTCGCGTCACTCCTCTGGGTGATCTGCCGCATACGCATAGTCCGTTCGGGCCATCCAAGATTGGGCCCGAAGGGGGTGTTGTGCTGTCGCCACCTTCCGTAACGTCCTCAACTGGCAGCGGTGAATATGCCGCTGTCGCCGTGGGGGAGCCTCGATTCGGGAGAGGACGGCGCCGGAATGGGCTGGGTAACCGACTGGAGTGCGCAGGCAGCCTGCCGCACTACCGATCCGGATGAATTGTTCGTACAAGGGGCAGCGCAGAACAGGGCCAAGGCGGTGTGCACCGGATGCCCGGTGCGGACCGAGTGCCTGGCCGACGCGCTGGACAATCGCGTCGAGTTCGGCGTGTGGGGCGGAATGACGGAGCGGGAGCGCCGTGCGCTGCTGCGCCGACGTCCGACCGTCACGTCCTGGCGCCGCCTGCTGGAGACCGCGCGCAGTGAGTACGAGCGGTCCACCGGCATGCTGCCCGCAGTGGTGGGCCTGGACGACGACGTACTGCATGACGACGAACTGCACGAGACGTTCGCCGCGGTGGGGTGAGTGCCCCAGGGCCGCCCCGCTGTGCCCGTCGGCGGTCCTACTCAGCTCCGGTCGGGGCAGGAGCTGAACCGGTCGCGAGCAGTTCCCCGATGGCCCTGAGGCCTGAGAGGTCGTGCACGTCACCGGGCAGCGCGGCCACCTCGGTCACCGGGACCTCGGGGTGGAGCGTGGTGAAGCGGTCGCGTGTGTGCTGCTCGCGCGCGACAACCTGCATCCGCTCGGCGTGCAGTCGCAGCAGACCTGCGGTCAGCTGCTCGACGGACACCTCGACGGATACGGCGTCCGCGGCGGGTGCGTCGTGCCCGTCAGCCGCCGAGCGCACGGATGGTCCGGACGGGTCAGACGACTTTCGGCCACGGCCATGGGGCTTGGTGGTGCGCGATGTCCGGTCGTCGGGCTGTGGCAGCTCCTGCTGTGGCGGCTCGTGCGGGGAGGGCTCGTTGCTGCGCTCGGGGGAGAGCGGCGACTCCGGGGCTCCGGGAGAGGCGGCGGCTACGGGGTCCATGTCACCAAGGCCAGCCTTCCCGGCCGTCTGATCCACAATGCCGAGACCCTCAAGATTTTCTGCGGCCGTCAGGGCTCGTTCCGCGGACAGGCGTGAGGCGTCGCTGCCGTGCACGCGGTTGAGGACGAGGCCCGCCAGCGGCATCTCCTCCGCAGCCAGCCGTTCCACGAAGTACGCGGCCTCGCGCAGGGCGTCACGCTCCGGCGTCGCCACGACGAGGAAGGCCGTGCCGGGTGCCTGGAGCAGTTTGTAGGTCGCATCGGCCCGGGTACGGAATCCGCCGAACATGGTGTCCATCGCCGCGACGAAGGTCTGTACGTCGCGGAGGAACTGACCGCCGAGCAGCTTGCCGAGAGTCCCCGTCATCATCGACATCCCGACGTTGAGGAACTTCATCCCGGCACGCCCGCCGATCTTCGCCGGGGCGATCAGCAGCCGGATGAACTTCCCGTCCAGGAACGAGCCGAGGCGTTTAGGCGCGTCCAGGAAGTCCAGTGCGGAACGGGACGGCGGGGTGTCGACGACGATCAGGTCCCACTCGTCGCGGGACCTCAGCTGCCCGAGCTTCTCCATCGCCATGTACTCCTGGGTGCCCGCGAACCCGGCCGACAGCGACTGGTAGAAGGGGTTCTCCAGGATCGCGCGGGCCCGCTCGGCATCCGTGTGCGCCTCGACGGTCTCGTCGAAGGTGCGCTTCATGTCGAGCATCATGGCGTGCAGCTCGCCCTCGCCGTCGATGCCCTCGACCCGGCGCGGGATGTTGTCCAGCCGGTCGATGCCCATGGACTGGGCGAGCCGGCGAGCCGGGTCGATGGTGAGGACGACGACCCTGCGGCCGCGTTCGGCCGCCCGGACACCGAGCGCTGCCGCGGTCGTGGTCTTGCCCACGCCGCCGGAGCCGCAGCACACGACGATACGGATCTCCGGGTCGTCCAGCAGCGCGTCGGTCTCCAGCCCCGTTGCGATGTCCGTGCCCAGCGTCATGAACCCACCCCTCGTCCGGAGCCGCGTCGCTTCCCGTCCCGGGGTGCTTCCCCCGTCGCGTCCGCGGACTCGTCGCCGACACCCTGTTTACGGAACTCCTCCGCCAGCTCGTACAGCGCGGGGAGGGTCACTCCTTCGCCCAGCAGCGGGAGCTCGGCCATGGGGAGCCCCAGCCCGGCCAGCGCCGCACGCTGCTCACGCTCCAGGCCGACCCGCTGGGCGTGTTCGGCGGCCTGCTCGACGAGCGGACGCACGAGCCCGGCGGAACCGGTCACGCCGGCCCGGGTGAGCGTCTTGGCGATCTCCTTGCGGCGGCCCCCCGACGCCGTGCGCAACGCGTCCTCGTCCAGCAGATGGGGTCGCACCATGTTCACCACGACCCGTCCCACGGGCAGTTCGGCGGCCCGCAGGTCGGCGATGCCGTCCGCGGTCTCCTGGACCGGCATCTCCTCCAGGAGCGTCACCAGGTGGACCGCGGTCTCGGCCGACTTGAGGACCCGCATCACGGCCTGCGCCTGGTTGTGTATCGGACCGATCCTCGCCAGCCCCGCCACCTCGTCGTTGACATTGAGGAAGCGTGTGATGCGGCCTGTGGGGGGCGCGTCCATGATCACGTAGTCGTAGACGAACCTGCCCTGCTTGTCCTTGCGGCGCACGGCCTCGCAGGCCTTGCCGGTCAGCAGGACGTCCCTGACCCCCGGCGCGATGGTGGTGGCGAAGTCGATCGCGCCGAGTTTCTTCAGCGCCCGGCCCGCACTGCCCAGCTTGTAGAACATCTGGAGGTAGTCCAGGAGCGCGCGCTCGGCGTCGATCGCCAGTGCGTGGACCTCACCGCCGCCGGGCGCCACGGCGATCCTGCGTTCTTCGTAGGGGAGGGCCTCGGACTCGAAGAGCTGGGCGATGCCCTGCCTGCCCTCGACCTCGACGAGGAGAGTGCGCCTGCCCTCGGTCGCGAGGGCGAGCGCGAGTGCGGCGGCGACCGTGGTCTTACCGGTCCCGCCCTTGCCGCTGACGACCTGGAACCTGCTCACGTCTTCGAGCCTAACCAGTCGGCAGGCAGGCTACGCACGAGGCCGCGTGTGCCAGGCATTACAGTCGGCTCATGACCAAGTGGGAATACGCGACCGTGCCCCTTCTCGTGCACGCGACCAAGCAGATTCTGGACACCTGGGGCGAGGACGGCTGGGAGCTGGTCCAGGTCGTTCCCGGCCCGAACAACCCCGAGCAGCTCGTGGCCTACCTGAAGCGGGAGAAGCCGTAGTGGCGGGCGCGGTCGAGGCGAAGCTCGCCGAACTCGGCCTGGCGCTCCCGGACGTCGTACCGCCGCTCGCCTCCTACCAGCCGGCCGTGCAGTCCGGGGTGTACGTCTACACCTCCGGCCAGCTCCCGATAGTGGACGGCAAACTCGCGGTGACCGGCAAGGTCGGCGCCGAGGTGACTCCGGACGAGGCCAAGGAGCTGGCGAAGACCTGCGCGCTCAACGCCCTTGCGGCGGTGAAGTCGGTCGCCGGTGACCTGGACCGGATCGCACGGGTCGTGAAGGTCGTGGGCTTCGTCGCCTCGGCCTCCGACTTCACCGGGCAGCCGGGAGTCGTCAACGGCGCGAGCGAGCTGCTGGGCGCGGTCCTGGGCGACAAGGGCGTGCACGCCCGCAGCGCCGTGGGCGTCGCGGTGCTGCCGCTGGACGCACCGGTGGAGGTCGAGGTCCAGGTCGAGCTCGTCGACGCCTGATCCCGCACCTCCACGATCCCGTCCGGTCACGCGACCGGGCGGGATCATGTGTGTAAGGGGCAGACATCGATCCCCGGGGGCCTCGAACATCGGCGCGGTTCCGGATAGCCTCCGGCCATGTCCAACGGTCAGTGGTACCCACCGGAATGGCCCGCCCGGATCCGGGCCCTCGCCAGCGGCGAGCTGACAGCCGTGACTCCCAGGCGCGCGGCCACGGTGATGCTGCTCCGGGACGACACATCGGGGCCGGGCACCACCGGTCCCGCCGTGCACATGCTGCGCCGGCGCACCTCCATGGCCTTCGCCGGCGGTGCGTACGCCTATCCGGGTGGCGGGGTCGATCCGCGCGACGACGACCGCCATGTGGGCTGGGCGGGGCCGTCCCTGGACACCTGGGCCGGCCGTCTGGGCGTCGGTACGGCCGCCGAGGCCCAGGCCGTCGTCTGTGCCGCGGTCCGTGAGACGTACGAGGAAGCGGGCGTCCTGCTGGCCGGACCGACCGCCGACACCGTCGTGAGCGACACCACGGGCGCCGGCTGGGAGACCGACCGTGAGGCCCTCGTCGCCCGCGAGCTGTCCTTCGCCGACTTCCTGGACCGCCGGGGCCTGGTGCTGCGGTCCGACCTGCTGGCGGCGTGGGCGCGCTGGATCACCCCGGCGTTCGAACCGCGACGCTACGACACCTGGTTCTTCGTGGCCGCACTCCCCGAGGGCCAGCGCACCAGGAACGCCTCCACAGAGGCCGACCGGACGGTGTGGATCCGGCCCGGTGACGCAGCCGACGGCTACGACAGGGGCGAACTGCTGATGATGCCGCCCACCGTGGCCACCTTGCGGGCGCTGAGGCCGTACGGGACGGCCGCGGAGGCATTGAAGGCAGCGGATTCCCAGGACCTCGCTCCCGTGCTGGCAGAAGCCCGCATGGAGGGCGACGAACTGGTGCTGAGCTGGCCGGGTCACGACGAGTTCACCAGACACGTCCCGCCGGCCGGCGGATCGGCGTCCCTCCCTTCCGGTGACGGCACGGCCGGGAACCCCTCATGAGCGACGCGGCCGCACTGCCCGGACAGCCTCGCGGCGGGGTCCTCTCCGGGCCCGCCACCACCCGTACGGTCAACGTCCTGGCCCCGAACGCCTCGGCGATGACCCTGGACGGCACGAACACCTGGATCGTCGCGGAACCGGACTCCGCCCTCGCGGTCGTGATCGATCCGGGGCCGCTCGACGACGCACACCTGAGGGCTGTCGTCGACACCGCGGAGAGGGCGGGCAAGCGCGTCGGCCTCACCCTGCTCACGCACGGGCACCCGGACCACGCGGAGGGCGCCGCCCGGTTCGCCGAGCTCACGCGGACGAAGGTGCGCGCCCTGGACGTGGCGTTGCGACTGGGTGACGAAGGGCTCACGGCGGGCGATGTGATCACCACGGGAGGGCTCGAACTCCGGGTCGTCCCCACACCGGGGCACACCGCGGACTCCCTGTCCTTCCATCTGCCCGCCGACCGGGCCGTGCTGACGGGCGACACGATCCTCGGGCGCGGCACCACCGTCGTCGCGCACCCGGACGGCCGGCTGGGCGACTACCTGGACACCCTGCGGCGGCTGCGCTCGCTGACGGTCGACGACGGGGTGCGCACGGTCCTTCCGGGGCACGGGCCGGTGCTGGAGGACGCGCAGGGTGCCGTCGAGTTCTACCTCGCCCACCGCGCGCACCGCCTGGCGCAGGTGGAGACGGCCGTGGAGTCGGGACACCGGACGCCCGCCGAGGTCGTGGCGGCGGTGTACGCGGATGTGGACCGTTCCCTGTGGCCGGCGGCCGAGCTGTCGGTGCGGGCCCAGATGGAGTACCTGACCGAGCACGGACTCATCTGACCCGGGCCGGCCCTGGGACGCACGCGAAAGGCCCCACCGCCGGTGGGGCCTTTTCGGCGAGCGTGCGGGGCAGGGCGTCAGCGGGACCGCTTCGCCAGCCGCTCCACGTCCAGCAGGATCACGGCGCGCGCCTCGAGCCGCAGCCAGCCGCGGCCCGCGAAGTCCGCGAGCGCCTTGTTGACCGTCTCGCGGGAGGCGCCGACCAGCTGGGCCAGCTCTTCCTGCGTCAGGTCGTGCACGACGTGGATGCCCTCCTCGGACTGCACGCCGAAGCGGCGCGACAGATCGAGGAGCGCACGGGCGACGCGTCCCGGTACATCGGAGAAGACCAGGTCGGACATCTGGTCGTTGGTCTTGCGCAGACGGCGGGCGACCGCCCGCAGCAGCGCGGTGGCCACCTCGGGGCGGGCGTTCAGCCAGGGCTGGAGGTCTCCGTGACCGAGGCCGAGGAGCTTGACCTCGGTCAGCGCGGTCGCGGTCGCGGTGCGCGGGCCCGGATCGAAGAGCGACAGCTCCCCGATCAGCTCGCCGGGACCGAGGACGGCCAGCATGTTCTCCCGCCCGTCAGGAGAAGTGCGGTGGAGCTTCACCTTGCCCTCGGTGACCACGTACAGGCGGTCACCGGGGTCACCCTCGTGGAACAGCGCGTCACCGCGCGCGAGGGTCACCTCACTCATCGAGGCGCGGAGCTCCGCGGCCTGCTCGTCATCGAGCGCCGCGAAAAGCGGGGCGCGCCGCAGAACGTCGTCCACGAGTTCTCTCCTTGTCGGCCTGTTCAGGGAAGCGTGGTTTCCATGATGCCGGACGGTAAAACAGTGCGATCGATCACAAACCAGTTTGACGCACGGGCGTGCCGGACCCTACGGCAGGGGGCCGATTGGCCGTGGATGCGCGGTGACCGGGGCGGATGTCAGCCCCTGGCTCTAGGCTGGCCGGGTGTCCGGAACGCCGGTGGGAGTGCAGGCCAAGGGGGCTGATGGGGTGTCGGGAGACAGGAATTCCGCTGTGGGCGAACAGGGTGTACGAAGTAAGAAAAAAGCCGCAATGGGCTCGACGGGAGCGGCGGCGGGAAAGCCCGCGAAACCGGAGTCGCATCTCGCGATGGTCCGCCGTGCCCGCCGGATCAACCGCGAACTCGCCGAGGTCTATCCGTACGCCCATCCCGAGCTGGATTTCCGTAATCCTTTCGAACTCCTGGTCGCCACGGTCCTCTCCGCCCAGACCACCGACCTGAGGGTCAACCAGACGACTCCGGCGCTCTTCGCGGCCTACCCGACGCCTGAGGACATGGCCGCCGCCGTGCCGGAGAGGCTGGAGGAGATCATCCGGCCGACCGGCTTCTTCCGGGCGAAGGCGCGGTCCCTGATCGGTCTGTCGGCCGCGCTGAGGGACGACTTCGACGGGGAGGTTCCCGGTCGGCTGGCAGATCTCGTCAAGCTGCCGGGAGTCGGACGCAAGACCGCCAACGTGGTCCTCGGCAACGCCTTCGGTGTGCCCGGCATCACGGTGGACACTCACTTCGGGCGGCTGGTCCGCCGCTGGAAATGGACCGAGCAGGAGGATCCGGAGAAGGTCGAGGCCGAGGTCGCCGCGATCTTCCCGAAAAGTGAGTGGACGATGCTCTCGCACCGCGTGGTCTTCCACGGCCGTCGCATCTGCCACTCGCGCAAGCCTGCGTGCGGTGCCTGCCCGATCGCTTCCCTCTGTCCCGCGTACGGGGAGGGCGAGACGGATCCCGACAAGGCCCGAAAGCTTCTGAAGTACGAGATGGGCGGCTACCCGGGCCAGCGCCTCAGCCCGCCCCCGGACTATCCGGGCAGCCCCGCGCCCCCACTGGGAGCCGGGTGAGGGGCCGCCCATCCCTGTCCGAGGGCCGAGGGGTGGGCGTCGCCCGGCTCGGCCCCGGGGCCGGGGCCGAGCTCCGGCGTCAGCGGCTCGCGGGGCGGGTACGCGCGGAACGAAATGGCCGACAACAGGCGTTGGAGAGACGGGGGTGCCCATGACGCACGCACAGAGCACACGGACCGCGACCGAAGCGGCCGCCACGGAGACGGGCGCGTCCCGCGACAGCGCACTCACCGTCTCCGCCGAGGGCCTGCCCGCCTGGCTCGAACCCGTGGCCCGTGCGGCGCGGACCGTGGAGGCACAGCAGCTCAGTCGTTTCCTGCCGCCGGAGAGCGGTGCCGGCCGCCAGTCCGCCGTCCTGGTCCTCTTCGGCGAAGGCGAGCGCGGCCCGGAGCTGCTCCTGATGGAGCGTTCCGGCACACTGCGATCCCACGCCGGCCAGCCGTCCTTCCCCGGGGGCTCCCTCGATCCCGAGGACGGCGACCACATGACCACCGGGCCGCTCAGGGCCGCGTTGCGGGAGGCCGAGGAGGAGACCGGACTCGACCCGAGCGGTGTCCAGCTCTTCGGTGTGCTGCCCCGGCTCTACATCCCGGTGAGTGAGTTCGTCGTGACGCCCGTCCTCGGCTGGTGGCGGACACCCAGCCCGGTGGGGGTCGTGGATCCCGCAGAGACCGCCCGGGTCTTCACCGCGCCCGTGGCGGATCTCACGGATCCGGCCAACCGCGCGACAGCCGTCCATCCGAGCGGTCACCGAGGCCCCGCGTTTCTGGTGAAATCCGCGTTGGTCTGGGGATTCACAGCCGGTGTGATCGACAGGATTGTGCACTACGCAGGGTGGGAACGCCCCTGGGACAGGACCAGGCAGGTGCCGCTCGACTGGCGCGCATGACAGGCTGACTCCCGTGCTGCGCTGTTCCGGGCCTGGCCCGGACCCCGTCGAACCGGACGGGCCAGGTGACGAATCTGCGAGGCTATAGACGGTGAACGTGCTGGACATCCTGCTGCTTGTCGGCGCCGTGTGGTTCGCGGTCATCGGCTACCGCCAGGGTTTCGTCGTCGGCATCCTGTCCGTGATCGGCTTTCTGGGCGGCGGGCTCGTGGCCGTCTACCTGCTGCCGGTCATCTGGGACCGGGTGACCGACGGGTCGGAGGTCTCCTCCACCGCCGCCATCGTCGCGGTGGTGATCGTGATCGTGTGCGCCTCGGTGGGCCAGGCGTTCACCACCCACCTCGGCAACAGACTCCGCCGCTACATCACGTGGTCGCCGGCGCGCGCCCTGGACGCCACAGGCGGATCCCTGGTCAACGTGGTGGCCATGCTCCTGGTGGCCTGGCTGATCGGCTCCGCGCTGGCCGGTACGTCACTGCCGACGCTGGGCAAGGAGGTCCGCAGTTCCTCGGTCCTGCTCGGGGTGTCCCGGGTGATGCCCGATCAGGCCTCCAACTGGTTCACGGACTTCTCCTCCGTCCTCGCCCAGAACGGCTTCCCGCAGGTCTTCAGCCCCTTCGCCAACGAGCCCATCACCGAGGTCGAGGCCCCGGACCCCGCGCTGGCCGGAAGCCCTGTCGCAGCCCGTGCCAAGAAGTCCATCGTCAAGGTCGTCGGTATGGCGCCGGCCTGCGGCAAGGTCCTCGAAGGGACCGGATTCGTCTTCTCCGACCGCCGCGTGATGACCAACGCCCACGTGGTCGGCGGTGTCGACGAACCCACCGTCCAGATCGGAGGCGAGGGCCGGCTGTACGACGCCAAGGTCGTCCTCTACGACTGGCAGCGGGACATCGCCGTACTGGACGTCCCGGACCTGGAAGCCGAACCGCTGCGCTTCACGGACAGCGACAAGGACGCGGGGAGCGGTGACAGCGCCATCGTGGCCGGCTTCCCGGAGAACGGCGCGTACGACGTGCGCTCCGCCCGCATCCGGGGCCGCATCGACGCCAACGGCCCGGACATCTACCACCGGGGCACCGTGCGGCGCGACGTGTACTCGCTGTTCGCGACCGTACGCCAGGGCAACTCCGGCGGCCCACTGCTCACACCCGACGGCAAGGTGTACGGGGTGGTGTTCGCCAAGTCGCTCGACGACCCGGACACGGGTTACGCGCTGACGGCGGACGAGATCCGCGAGGACATCGAGCTCGGCAAGTCCACGGCCCAGCAGGTCGACAGCCAGGGCTGCGCGCTCTGAGGTCATGCGTCCGGCCCGGGCCGTGACGCAGCCGCACGGCCGTCTCCTCGGGCCCTCGTACGGCACGGGCCCGAGGAGACGGCCGTTATGGTTCCGGGCCGGGACAGACCTACGGCCCGGTTGGGATCCGCTGCACGGCTCGGCACGGGAAACACGTCCGCGGGTGTGGCCGTCCGGCGGAGACCGGGAGGCCCGTACCCCGACTGCTGCTGTGCGGGTGCCACGCAGGTCCCTGAGGCCTCAGCGGTCTCGGGGACGGCTGCGTGGAGTGTTGTCCGACGGTCGGTGGGTCATCCACGGGGATGGCGCAGGCGCGCCGAGACCCAGCGGGCCCGGCGGTGGAGAATGCGCGGGATACCCAGCCGGAGATCATGGAAATCGCTCACATCGTGCACCCGGCTCAGGGAGCCGCCCCCCTCATGAACGCTCGGACCAGCAGGAGCGGTCGAGCGGCGGTTGCGTGCTGCGTCGTTGAAGTCGCGCGTCCAGCCCATACCTCGACGTCTGCCCGTGACCCAAGGTCGGTAATCGTGTGCGAGTCAGCCAATTGGCTTATGCGGCAGGCAATTGGCTGTTCGTCGGACACCTGTGCGGCTCGGCTAACGGTCGGGCTCGGGATCCTTGAGCCAGTTGATGAGTTCGGTCGAGAAGCCGACCGGATCCTCCTCGTGGGGGAAGTGCCCCAGACCGTCGAAAAGTCGCCACCGGTAGGGCGCCTCGACGTACTCGCCGGACCCCGCGGAACTGCGGGTCCGGATCGCCGGGTCGAGCGATCCGTGCAGGTGCAGGGTCGGCACACGTACCGGGCGCTTCATGCGCCGGTTGAACTGGACACCGTCGGGACGCGCCAGGGAGCGCACCATCCAGCGGTACGGCTCGATCGAGCAGTGTGCCGTCGACGGGACACACATCGCACGCCGGTAGACGTCCGTCGTCTCGTCGTCCGGGAAGTCTGGGGTGCGCGGCCCCGACCAGTCGCGGATGAGGCGTGCCACCAGAGCCGCGTCATCCGCGACGAGCTGACGCTCCGGAACCCACGGGCGCTGGAAGCCCCATACGTGCGAACCCGCCCTGGACTGCGCGAAGTCGGAGAGCATGGAGGAACGCCAGCGACGCGGATGCGGCATCGAGGACACCACGAGCCGCCGTACCAGCTTCGGCCGCATCACGGCCGCGGTCCAGGCGAGATAACCGCCCATGTCATGGCCCACGAGCGCCGCGTCCGGCTCGCCGAGCGAGCGGATCACGCCTGTGACGTCGAGCGCCAGGTTCGCGGGGTCGTACCCCCGGGGCGTACGGTCGCTGCCGCCCACCCCGCGGAGGTCCATCGCCACCGCGCGGTACCCGGCATCGGCCAGGGCGGTCATCTGGTGGCGCCAGGTCCACCAGAACTGCGGAAAACCGTGCAGCAACAGCACCAGCGGACCATCACCGAGCTCGGCGATGTGGAAGCGCGCGCCGTTGGCCGCGACGTCACGGTGGGTCCACGGCCCCTCGATGCGGACGGGGCTGCCGGAACCGGCAGCCGGTCCCAGCGGCCCCACGGGGCCGGATGCGAAATCGGGGTCGGTCATGTGGACGAGCGTGTCACAGGGAGCGCCTTGTCCTGAACAGGACGGTTCTCGATTGCCTTGTCCGCGAGCGTGCTGCCCTGCGCCTGCTCGATGGCACGCGCGCTGACGGTGGGCCGGGGGTGCGGCTTGACGCCCTGCAGGACCGCTGCGGTCTGCTTGGCCGAAGCGATGGACTTCTCCGGGGGCTTGACCTTCTTGAACTTGGCGAGCCCGAAGAGGGCGAGCAGGATTCCCAGAAGGATGAACGCACCGCCGACGATCAGGAAGGACCAGGCGAGGCCCAGGCCCAGGTTGTGAATGCCGTAGGCCGCGGCGAAACTCAGCACGGGGATCGCGAACAGGATCAGCACACCCGTGACGATGAACGCCACGCTGCCGATCACGCCGCGTTTGACGTCCTGACGCACCTCGGCCTTGGCCAGGGCGATCTCGTCGTGCACCAGCGCGGACATCTCAGCGGTCGCCGAAGCGAACAGCTGTCCGAGACTACGGTCGGTACTGCCCGCGTAGTTGCCGGGGTCGCTCATCCCTGACTCCCTCTCCTCTTCCGTACATCCGATGTCAGATCATGCCGGACTGTCCGGCTTGCTGCTCGCTGCCCCCGCCCGTTCGGCAAGGCGGCGGTGCTCGGCAGCCTTCCTCTCGTGTATCGCGGCCATGCGCAGGTGGTACTCCGGGTCGTCCTGCTCGTAGACGTCGGGCACCCCCGATGCGTCCGCGTCGAGTTCCTCGGCCTCGTACAGCGTCCTGTATCTGCGTACCCGTAGTTTCAGCAGTACACCGGAGAGTACGGCGGCGATGAGGGAACCGATGAGGACCGCCGCCTTGACGTCGTTCATCATGTCGTCGTCGCCGGTGAAGGCGAGCTCCCCGATGAGCAGCGAAACGGTGAAACCGATACCGGCCAGCGTGGCCACGGCGAAGACATCGGCCCAGGCCAGGTCCTTGTTCAGTTCGGCCTTGGTGAACCGGGCCACGAGCCAGGTGCCGCCGAAGATGCCGACGGTCTTGCCGACGACCAGACCGAGCACCACCCCGAGCGTTTCGGGCCGGGTGAAGACGCCGGCCAGGGCATCGCCCTTCAGAGTGACGCCGGCCGAGAAGAGGGCGAACAACGGAACCGCGAAACCGGCCGAGAGAGGGCGCACCAGGTGCTCGATGTGTTCGCCCGGGGAATGCGTCTCTCCTTCACGCTTGGTGCAGCGCAGCATGAGACCCATGGCGACGCCCGCGATCGTCGCGTGGACACCGCTGTTGTACATCAGTCCCCAGATGACCAGGGCGAGCGGCAGGTAGATGTACCACCCCCGCACTCCGGCGCGCAGCAGCGCGTAGAACACGGCCAGCCCGGCGAAGGCACCGCCGAGCGCCAGGAAGTCGATGCTCTCGGTGAAGAAGACGGCGATGATGAGGATGGCGAAGAGGTCGTCCACGACGGCGAGCGTCAGAAGGAAGGCGCGTAGCGCCGCCGGCAGCGAGGTGCCGATGACCGCGAGGATGGCGAGCGCGAACGCGATGTCGGTAGCGGTGGGCACGGCCCAGCCGGAGAGCGACCCTCCACCCATTACAGCGGTCAGTGTGTAGACGACCGCGGGCACGGCCATGCCGCAGAGCGCTGCGGCGACGGGCAGAGCTGCGGCCCGGGGGTCACGGAGTTCGCCTGCGACCAGCTCACGCTTGAGTTCTACTCCCGCGACGAAGAAGAAGACGGCGAGCAGCCCGTCGGCCGCCCAGTGGGACACCGAGAGGTTCAGCCCCAGGGCTTCGGGGCCGAGGTGGAAACCGCTGACAGACGTGTAGGAGGAGCCGAAGGTGTTCGCCCAGATCAGCGCGGCAACGGCCGCGACCAGCAGGATGACCCCGCCGACCGTCTCGGTGCGCAGGGCCTCGGCGACGTAGTTGCGTTCAGGGAGGGGGAGGCGGCCGAGCAGAGTGCGGCGGCCGGACGGGGGGGCGGGCGGGGCCACGAGGGAGACCTCCGGGTCGGGTTACGGCAGTGATGGCATGGCGGATACACATGCCGACCAGACTTCCCGGCGCCCCTGTGGAGTTCTTCTGTGCGGTTTTGGTTTCTGCGCTCACGTCTCGGCGGATACGGGATCGTGCTGACGCACCGCGCCGAACTCCGCCGAACAGCTCACCACTCTACCTGGGGTACCGGAACCGTAACCGGATCCGGTGTCCGCCGCCCGACGGTGTAGGCAGGGGCCGTCCCGGCGCCACCCGATGGCGGAGGCCGCTACCGTCCCTACTCCGTCCGCCTGCTGCCTAGGGGCACCCGGGTTGCTTCCGGGTGCCCCCTCGCAGGCGACGGCGCAGGGAGGCCGTCCTGGTTCTCTCCGTTCCGTCTCAGTCCTCGGAAGACGCGGAGGGCAGCTGGGTCTGGATGAGTGCCATGACCGAGCTGTCGGTGAGCGTGGTGACGTCGCCCAGTTCGCGGTTCTCGGCTACGTCGCGCAGCAGCCGGCGCATGATCTTGCCGGATCGGGTCTTGGGCAGCTCTGCCACCGGCAGGACCCGCTTGGGCTTGGCGATCGGCCCGAGGGTGGTGCCGACGTGGTTGCGCAGCTCGGCGACCAGTTCCTCGGAGGCGGTGGCGGTGCCGCGCAGGATCACGAAGGCGACGATGGCCTGTCCGGTCGTCTCGTCGTTGGCGCCCACCACGGCTGCCTCGGCGACCGAGGGGTGCGACACGAGAGCGGACTCGACCTCGGTGGTCGAGATGTTGTGCCCGGAAACGAGCATGACGTCGTCGACCCGGCCCAGCAGCCAGACGTCGCCGTCCTCGTCCTTCTTGGCACCGTCACCGGCGAAGTACTTGCCCTCGAAGCGTGACCAGTAGGTGTCGAGGAAGCGCTGGTCGTCGCCCCAGATGGTGCGCAGCATCGACGGCCACGGCTCGGTCAGGACGAGGTAGCCGCCCCCGCCGTTCGGCACCTCGTTCGCCTCGTCGTCGACGACCGTGGCGGAAATGCCGGGCAGAGCCCGCTGGGCGGAGCCGGGCTTGGTCGCGGTGACCCCGGGAAGCGGCGAGATCATCATGGCGCCGGTCTCGGTCTGCCACCAGGTGTCCACGATCGGGCACCTGTCGGCGCCGATGTGCTTGCGGTACCACATCCAGGCCTCGGGGTTGATCGGCTCACCCACCGACCCCAGGACACGCAGCGACGACAGATCGAACTTGGCGGGGATCTCATCACCCCACTTCATGAACGTACGGATCGCGGTAGGCGCGGTGTAGAGGATCGTCACTCCGTACTTCTGCACGATCTCCCAGAAGCGCCCCTGATGGGGAGTGTCGGGCGTGCCCTCGTACATCACCTGCGTCGCACCGTTGGCCAGCGGGCCGTAGACGATGTACGAATGCCCGGTCACCCAGCCGATGTCGGCCGTGCACCAGTACACATCCGAATCGGGCTTCAGGTCGAACACCGCGTGATGGGTGTACGCCGCCTGCGTCAGATAACCCCCGGAGGTGTGCAGGATCCCCTTCGGCTTACCCGTCGTCCCCGACGTGTACAGAATGAACAGCGGCTGCTCCGCGTCGAACGCCTCGGGCGTGTGCTCGGCCGACTGCCGTCCGGTGATCTCGTGCCACCACACATCCCGCCCCTCCGACCACGCGGTGTCCTGCCCGGTCCGCCGCACCACGAGAACGTGCTCGACGCTCTCGATACGCGAGACCGCGTCGTCCACAGCGGGCTTGAGCGCCGACGGCTTGCCACGCCGGTAACCACCGTCAGCAGTGATCACGACCTTGGCGTCCGCGTCCTGGATACGGGCGGCGATGGCATCCGCGGAGAAGCCCCCGAACACCACCGAATGCGTTGCGCCGATGCGGGCGCAGGCCAGCATCGCGACGGCGGCCTCGGGGATCATCGGCAGGTAGACCGCGACCCGGTCCCCCTTGCCGACGCCCAGCTCGGTCAGGGCGTTGGCCGCGCGGGAGACCTCGTCCTTCAGCTCCGCGTAGGTGATCGCGCGGCTGTCGCCGGGCTCACCCTCGAAATGGATCGCGACCCGGTCGCCGTTGCCCGCCTCGACATGACGGTCCACGCAGTTGTACGCGACGTTGAGCTTGCCGTCCGCGAACCACTTCGCGAAGGGCGGGTTGCTCCAGTCGAGCGTCTCGGTCGGCTCCGTGGCCCAGGTCAGGCGGCGGGCCTGCTCGGCCCAGAAGCCCAGCCTGTCCGCCTCGGCCTGCTCGTACGCCTCCACCGTGACGTTGGCGTTCGCAGCCAGATCGGCAGGCGGTGCGAACCGCCGCTCCTCCTTGAGCAGATTGGCCAGACTTTCGTTGCTCACGACATCTCCCATTCCCAGGGTGTCCGTTGTGTCCCGGGGGACAGCTCATCAGGCCGCGGGCCAGGTGACAAGTGTCTGCCGGAAATTGGTTTAGACCTGTGTCCCGCGGTGGTGGGGCACCTGCCCCGCTTTCGCATGCAGTCGTGTGCGGTGCGAAAGCGGGACCACAAGGTCTCACGGACCAGGAATGTGAGTGGTTCAGGCGTCGACCGTCGTTGCGGAGGCGGAGTGCAGTTCTTCGTCCTCGGGCTCGGTGCCCCATGCCGCGCCGGGGGCGACCCGCACGAAGACCTCGTCGGGCCCGGTGCCGGAACTGGCGCCCTCCGTCAGCAGGTATGCCTGTGCCTCACCTACATGGAAGTACATGCCGTGCAGCTGCAGGGTGCCTGCCGCCAGCCGGCGGGCCACCGATTCGTGCGCCCGCAGGTGCTCCAACTGCTGGACCACATTGGTCAGACAGAGCTGCTCGACCGCGTCGGTTGGCAGCCGGCCGGCGATACGCGCCCAGGAGTGGTGACGGGAGCGCATACGCTCCAGACTCGGCAGCCCGTACTGCAACCAGCGCCACAGAGGGGTGCTGGGCGTCTCGGGTGCGGCCCCCAACAGTGCCTGCATGGCGCCGCAGCCGGAGTGGCCGCAAATGGTGATGGACTCGACCTGCAGCACATCCACGGCGTACTCGATGGCGGCAGCAACGGAATCGTCGTTGCCCGCCGTGTCTCCCGTGCCCGGCGGCGGCACCAGATTGCCCACGTTCCGCACAGTGAAGAGGTCGCCCGGGCCGCTTGCGGTGATCATGCTGGTGACCAGTCGGGAGTCGGCACAGGTCAGGAAGAGCTGTGACGGCCTCTGTCCCTCGGCTGCCAGCCGGGCCAGCTCCTCACGGACCAGTGGAGCGGTGGTGCGCTGGAAGGAGCTGAGGCCGCTGAGAAGCCGGTGGGCGCCGTGCCGGTGGTCGGAAGGGCTTCTCGGAGCCGCAGCATGGGCCGCCTTCGCGACGACGTGCCCGGCGGGGGGAGAGGTGGGCGATGAGACTTCCTCAGGGCGGTCGTGGCAGTGATGGTTGCGCCACGGCGTCCAAGGGCGGCAGCAGGAATGGGCGGCCGACGCAGGCTCGGCGATCCGGCCACCGGAACGCCCGGTGAACTCGATCCTGCCTCCCAGCGCGGTCTGCGCCGTGTACCAGTCCTGGATCGTCTCGTATGCCGCGTGATCCATGAAGGAGCCGTCCAACTCGACCACGGCGTGTACCCCTTGCGGCAGTCTGCCGAGCAAGCGGCTGAGGCGGGGGACGGCCAGGAAAGTCAGCTGACCGCGAGCAGTCACCAGATGGCGGCCGTCCTCCTCCGTCACGGTGATGCGCGTGCGTGCCAGCCGGTGCAGGGCGACGGCCACCGCCATGACAATGCCGATCGCGACACCCTCGAGCACCCCGACGAGAATCACGCCGCTGATCGTGGCGCCGTACACCAGGAACTCCCGGTGTCTGTGGACCTTGCGGATGCGCGCGAAGCTGACCATCTGGATGCCGACCACCATCACCAGGGCGGCGAGCGCCGCCAGTGGGATCAGCTCGAGGGCGGTGACCAGGAGCAGGGTCGCCAGCAGGACCCAGACGCCATGGAGGACGGTGGAGGCGCGGCTCTCCGCACCCGCCCGCACATTCGCGGAGCTGCGCACGGCGCCGCCGGAGACGGGAAGCCCTCCGGCCAGTCCCGACACCGCGTTGGCCACACCCTGGGCCCGTAGCTCCCGGTCGAGGTCGGATCGCTTGACGGGCGCGGGTGGCGTCGGCCCGCCCTCGAGGGTGGCTGTGGAGCGGTCCGCGGCCAGCTTGTCCACGGAAACCGCGGCGAGCAGGGATTCCAGACTGGCTACGAGCATGACCGTGAACACTGCCGTTGCCAGCGCGGCCACCGGGCCCTGCGGCAGTTCGGGGAGGGCGTGCGAGCGCCACGACGGAAGGTCCACCCGGGCGATTCCGGGGGTGGCCATGGTGGCCACAGCCGTCGCGATGACCACTGCGGCGAGTGCGGCAGGAATTCTTCCCAGCGCCGCACCGAGCCGCCCGGGCAGGCGTGGCCACACGACGAGAAGGAGGATGGTCAGGACTCCGATGAGGGGTGCGGCCGCCTCGAACTGCGTCAAGCGGGAAGGCAGCGACAAGACGTTGTCGAGAGCTGAGCTCCGAGGTGCCCCGCCGAGCACGATGTGCAGCTGGGCGAGAGCGATGGCCACCCCGATCCCGGCAAGCGTGCCGTGCACGATGGCCGGGCTCACGGCCAGCGCGCTGCGGGCTGCTCTCAGCGAGCCCAGCACGATTTGCAAGAGCCCCGCGCCGATGGTGATCGCGCACGTGGTGCGCCAGCCGTAGATCTGGATCAACTCGGCTGTGACTACGGTCAGTCCGGCGGAGGGCCCGCTGACCTGGAGGGGTGTTCCGCCCAGCAGCCCGGCGACGATGCCGCCGATCGCTGCCGAGACCAGGCCGGCGGCGAGGGGGGCGTCCATGGCGACGGCGAGCCCGAGCGACATGGGCACGGCGATCAGGAAGACGGTGATCGATGCGGACACATCCGCGCCCGAGAGGCGGAAGCGGCCGCCGCGTGGTGGTGGCGGGCTGTGGGGGCGCTTGGCTCCCGAGGCGCGGGAAGGGCGCGAACTGCGGGATGAGTGGTCGTTGCGGGCAGGGACGCAGGCAGACATGTTCCCGTCTCCTCCGGGGCAGCGCGGTCGCGGTATGTGAGTGACGGCGGCCGTGGGTCACGGCGTGCAGCGGTGGGGTACAGCGGCGGGATTTCTCAACTCTCCGTAAATGAATCGTAATGGAGAGTAAAGAAAGGTGTCCACGTTTTCGAGCAATTAGCCCAACAGCTCACCCTTTCAAGTGAATAAGCATCTTTTCATCCGGCTTGTCGTACTGATTCCTTTGGGTCTGTGTGTGAGGTTGACCGCGCCGTGTCAGCACTTCAACGCACGAATCCTGCAAGGAAGAGGGTGGACGGATGATGGCCGCCACGAAGCGGATCGCCCTGGGGGCCGTGGTCACCGCGCTGATCGCCGGCCTGGCCGGTTGCTCGGGTCTCGGTACGGGGGGTGCCGGCTCAGCGCCCGGAGCCGGGAAGGAATCGGCCCCGGGCGCGGAGGGGAACTCCCCGGCGGCGGCACCGAAGGGGGCGGTCAACCTCATCGGCGACGGTTCCACCGCCTTCACGGGCGCGCAGCCGGAACTCCCCCGGGCCAAGCGCCTCAAGCCAGGGCAGAAGCCTCCGCAGTTCGTCGTGTTCTCGTGGGACGGCGCCGGTGAGGACAGTCAGAAGCTGTTCTCGCATTTCCGGGCGGTCGCGAAGAAGTACGACGCCAAGATGACGTACTTCCTCAGCGGCGTGTACCTCTTGCCGGAGGAGAAGAAGGAGCTCTACAACCCGCCTCAGCATGCGGCGGGCCGATCCGACATCGGGTTCAACGACACCGAGGGAATCCGCCAGACGCTGGCGGAGCTGCGTGCCGCGTGGCTGGACGGCAATGAGATCGGTACCCACTTCAACGGGCACTTCTGTGGGCCGGACGGCGGCGTCGGCACGTGGTCGGTCGAGGAGTGGAAGAGCGAGATCAGCCAGGCGAAGGCGTTCGTGAAGAGCTGGAAGACCAACACCCCGGCTCTCAAGGGCGAAGGCCCGCTGCCCTTCGACTACGACAAGGAACTGATCGGCGCTCGCACCCCGTGCCTGGAGGGACAGAAGAACATGGTCGCGGCTGCGCGGACCATGGGATTCCGCTACGACTCCAGTGGCGTCGGCAACCAGGTCTGGCCTACGAAGAAGGATGGGATCTGGGATCTTCCCCTGCAGCTTGTCCCTGTGCCGGGCCGGGCGTTCGAGACGCTCTCGATGGACTACAACTTCATGTTCAACCAGTCCGGCACGACGCAGGGTGACCCCGACAAGCACGAGTACTGGGGCAATCAGATGAGGGACGGCCTGCTCCAGGCGTTCGACCGCGCCTACAGCGGGAACCGGGCTCCGCTGATCATCGGCAACCATTTCGAAAGCTGGAACGGTGGCACCTACATGCGTGCGATCGAGGAGACGATCAAGACGGTGTGCACCAAGCGGGATGTCCAGTGCGTCTCGTTCCGTCAACTCGCCGACTGGCTGGATGCGCAGGACCCGGCGACCCTCGCCAGACTCGGGACACTGAAGGTGGGCCAGAAGCCCAAGCCGGGCTGGACGGCATTCCTGGCGGGTACGGCTCCCGGTAAAGCCGCAGTCGGTCCCGTACCTGCCAGGCCGGCAGACCAGCCGGCAGGCAAGGGACCCGACGGGAGCGGGGACTAGGAGCATCCCTGGCGCCGTTCCATTCGGCTCAGGCCGGCTGGCGGGCGCCCGATTCCGCGTGGTGCTCATGCAGGACGAAGGCGGGGTCGACCTGGGCAGCCAGGTCGGCGCCCGTCTTCTCGTTGCCCCAGCTCTCCGCGTTCTTCAGGTGAAAGTGCACCATCTGACGTGTGTAACGCTCCCAGTCGCGTAGCTCGTAGGAGTCCTCGGCGGCGTTCTGCAGGGCCTGCAGCGCCATCCGGTTGTCTGCTTCCAGCAGTTCGAACGGGGCCGGCCTGCCCTTCTCCATCGTGCGGACCCAGTCCGACCGGCCTACCCCGACCAGCAGGTCGTCGCCGACCTCGGCGCGCAGGAAGTCGAGGTCGTCCTCGCCCTGCACCTTGTTGCCCACCACCTTCAGCGCGACACCGAAGTCCCGCGCGTACTCCTTGTACTGGCGGTAGACCGAGACGCCCTTCCGGGTCGGTTCGGCGACCAGGAACGTCATGTCGAAGCGGGTGAACATCCCGGACGCGAACGAATCCGACCCCGCAGTCATGTCGACCACCACATACTCGTCGGGGCCGTCGACCAGGTGGTTGAGGCAGAGTTCGACGGCCCCGACCTTGGAGTGGTAGCAGGCGACACCGAGATCGGACTCGGTGAAGGGACCGGTGGCCATCAGGCGGATCTCGCCGTCGTCGAGACGCACCGTCCGGGCGCACGCGTCATAAACCGGGTTGTCCTCGCGGACACGCAGGAGCCGTGACCCCTTCCCGGGTGGCGTGGTCTTGATCATCGTTGCTGCGGATGTGATGCGGGGGTTGTCCCCGCGGAGGTATTCCTTGATGAGGGGCAGCTGGGAGCCCATGGCGGGCAGAGCGGCGGCCTCGTCCTCGTCCAGGCCGAGGGCGGCCGCGAGGTGCTGGTTGATGTCGGCGTCCACCGCGACGACAGGGGCTTCGTTGGCGGCGAGGTGACGGATGAAGAGCGAAGACAGCGTGGTCTTGCCGCTGCCGCCCTTCCCTACGAAAGCGATCTTCATGTTCACCTAGGGTAGCGGTGTCATCGCTCAGCGCTGTCATGCTTCGTGAAGAAGGCCACTCCTGGGAGGTATCCGCACCGGGGGCGCGTAGCCTCGCTACTTATGAGTACGTCTTCCTCGGACCCGCTTGCCGCCCTGGGTGACCTGCCAGGGGTCGCCGATGCGGTGGACTCCGTGCGCAAAGCTGTGGACAGGGTCTACGGGCACCGGGTCATGCGGCGCCGCAGCAACGAGGTCACCGCGGAGGCGGCGCTGCGAGGCGCACGCGGTTCGGCGGCGCTCTCGGGTGCCGACTGGAACCTCGAGGAGGTGCGTCGGCGCACTGATTTCAGCGGTGAGGGCGAATCCCGTGCCATCGGCGCCGCTCTGAGGCTCACGGCGGAAGCGGGTCAACTGCTCTCCATCTGGCGGCAGTCGCCGCTGCGGGTCCTGGCCCGGCTGCATCTGGTGGCGGCAGGCGGCGCCTCTCCCGACGATGCGGTCGGCAGGCCCCGACTGGCGGGCGAGCCGGTCGACGAGCCGTTGATCGAGGCGCCAGTCCCAGGGGCGGACGAGGTGGCCGGGCGGTTGGAGGGGTTGTCGCAGCTGATCATCGCCGGCGGCTCGGCGCCCGCGCTGGTGACGTCCTCGGTGGTGCACGGTGAACTGCTGGCGCTGCGCCCGTTCGGTTCGCACAACGGTTTGGTCGCCCGGACCGCAGAGCGGATCGTGCTGATCGGCAGCGGACTCGATCCGAAATCCATCTGCCCGGCGGAAGTCGGGCATGCGGAACAGGGGCGAGCGGCCTATGTGGCCGCGTTCGACGGATACCTGTCGGGGACGCCCGAGGGGATGGCCGCATGGATCACCCACTGCGGGCGCTCGGTGCAGTTGGGAGTCAGGGAGTCCACGGCGGTGTGCGAGGCGCTCCAGCGTGGGGCCGCCTAGGCGCAGTCTGTCGGAGGCTGCGAGGCCTCCGGGGTCGGGCGGTGGTGACGTGCCGAGGGTGCACGCGGGCTGTGGGCGGTCCCGGGAAAGGGTGCGGCGGTACCGGTTCCGGTACCGCCGCTGGCACGTCGGTCCAGTTACCAAGCGTCCTCGGTATATGCCCATCAGGTCGGGTTCTTTGCCCGTTCCCTGGTGCGGCTGGCCCGTAATCGACGGGTCGACGTCGCGTGGGTACTCGGCCTTCGTGCTCGGTCCGTGGGGCCTTCTGTGCGTGAAAGGTGATCCTCTCGGATGGCCTTGGTCTCGCGGGCCGTTGAATCCTTTGTACTCCAGGATCGATAAGAGCGGAAGGCCTCGTCGCACTTCTTTACTTTTGCTTTCAAATGCATGTAGGTCGGACATGTTCGCGAGTGTCCGGTTGAGCCTGCCGCTTTTTGTGTAAGCGGGGCGAAGTCCTCCGGTCGGGAACTCCTGTCAGGTGGTGAGCGCGGCGGCGCGGCGACGATTGGCGTACCAGACCAGCCCAGCTGTCAACGCAGCCGCCCCCACTGCGGCGGCGGCCACGAGTGCCGGCCGCGGTGGCATCGAGAAGGCGGGCAGGCGCTGCTTGAGCCGGACCGGTCGGTCGAAGACGAGAATCGGCCATTCCCTGAGAGTGGCCTCGCGCCTCAGTGCCCGGTCAGGGTTGACGGCGTGCGGGTGTCCGACCGACTCCAGCATCGGCACGTCGGTGGCGGAGTCGCTGTACGCGTAGCAGCGCGAAAGGTCGTAGCCTTCCGATTCGGCGAGAGCCTTGATCGCCTCGGCCTTCGTCGGTCCGTACGCGTAGTACTCGATCTCGCCGGTGAAGCAGCCGTCGTCGCCCACGACCATCCGGGTCGCCACGACCCGGTCGGCGCCGAGGAGTTCTCCGATCGGTTCGACGACTTCCGCGCCCGAGGTCGAAACGATGACCACATCGCGCCCGGCGGTATGGTGCTCCTCGATGAGGGTTGCCGCCTCGTCGTAGATGATCGGGTCGATCAGGTCGTGCAGTGTCTCGGCGACAAGGTCCTTGACCAGCTGGACGTTCCAGCCCTTGCAGAGCGCCGAGAGGTACTCGCGCATCCGCTCCATCTGGTCGTGGTCGGCGCCCCCGGCAAGGAACACGAACTGTGTGTACGCGGTGCGCAGTACGGCACGGCGGTTGATCAGCCCGCCTTGGTAGAAGGACTTGCTGAAGGTCAGTGTCGATGACTTCGCAATGACCGTCTTGTCCAGGTCAAAGAAGGCTGCTGTGCGAGGCGAGAAGCAGTTTTCCACAAAGGTGAGCATAGGGGCCCGCCATTCGGCGTAAAGTCCGGCAGGCGGGTTTGCCTGAGAGGGCGCTCGGGTACACCATGGAAGTCACGGATCGTTCGCGACCGTGCTAACCCGGTCCGACTCCTCCCCCCCCCCCGAGTCGGCCGTGGAGACGACCCCCGCTCTCCCCCCCGGCGGGGGTCGTCGCATGTCCGGATGCATTTTTCGGCAGAGGGTCAAGGTCCATCCGGTCTGACTGTCACCGCCGCACCTCCTCTCCTGTGGGTCACTCGATCATGCATCGTCACTGTGGGTAGCGGAATAGCTTCGCTGTGAAAGTCCCCTGTACGAGCTACCGAGATATTCACAACGACGGCGTTGTCCACAGTTTCTGACCAAGATCCACATGTTTTTCCATGCCGATGCATGTTGATTCCGCCCGCGAAGTACGTGGGTTCCGGAATCGCGCATCTCGGGAGCGTTCGAGATCCCCGCGAAACCGCACCGAAGGGCAGTGGGAGAGGGCGGAGATCGTGACTGGATCCTTCGTAGGCGAAGGTCTGCTGAGCGCCGAGGGGAGGCGGGACGGGCCCCTGATCGTGACTGAGGACGCGGATCTGCTGGACGATCTGCTCAGGCTGTGCGCGGCCGCAGGGGCGGTGCCGGAGGTGCATCACGCGCCTCCTGGGGAGAGGCGCGGCTGGGAGCGGGCCCCGATGGTTCTGGTGGGCGACGACGCGGCCCGCGGGTGTCGAGGGGTGCCCCGCAGGCCCGGCGTCATGCTGGTCGGGCGTGACCAGGACGACCCCGGTGTATGGCGCCGCGCGGTTGAGATCGGGGCCGAATACGTGCTGAGGCTGCCCGATTCCGAGGGGTGGCTCGTCGATCAGATCGCCAACGCGGTGGAAGGCGTGGGCCGCCCCGCGCTCACCGTCGGGGTGATGGGGGGACGCGGCGGATCCGGCGCGTCCACGCTGGCCTGCGCGCTTGCCGTGACGGCAGCGCGGTCGGGCCGACGGACCATGCTGGTCGACGGCGACCCCTTGGGCGGCGGGATCGACGTGCTGCTCGGCGGTGAGGACTCGGAAGGCATGCGATGGCCGGATTTCGCCCGTTCGAAGGGGAGGCTGGGCGGAGGGGCGCTGGAGGAGTCCCTTCCCGCGTTGCACGGGCTGCGTGTACTCAGCTGGGGCAGGGAAGACGAGGTGGTCGTTCCGCCCCAGGCCATGCGGTCGGTGCTCGCCGCAGCGCGCAGGCTCGGGGGAGTGGTGGTCGTGGATCTGCCGCGGAGGGTCGACGAGAGCGTGGCAGAAGCCCTGGCTCAGCTGGACGTCGGACTCCTCGTCGTGCCCGGGGAGCTGAGAGCGGTCGCGGCAGCGCAGCGCGTCGCGTCTGCGGCCCGGATGGTCCTCGAGGACCTGCGGGTCGTTGTCCGGGGCCCCTGCACGGCAGGCCTGGACGAGCAGTGGGTGGCGCAGGCGCTCGGGCTGCCGCTCGTCGGTGCCCTGCCCACGGAGGCCGGGTTGCCGTCGGCTCAGGACTGCGGTGTGCCCCCGGGCGGGGATTCTCGTGGTGCACTGGCGCGCTTCTGTACGGCCTTCTGGGATCTGGCGGATGCCCCCGATCGCTCGGAGGGAGTGCCGGCACGGCCTCGCGGGGGAGGGGTGTCATGACCGAGGCATTGCTCGACGCCGTACGCCAACGACTGGCCCGTAGCGGCGCGGCGCCCACTCCGGCCGGGGTGGCTGCCGCGCTGAGGGAACAGGGTCGTCTGCTCGGCGACATGGAAGTCCTCGGCGCGGCCGAGGAACTGCGGGGTGAACTGGTCGGCACAGGCGTGCTGGAGCGGCTGTTGGCCGACCCGGCGGTGACCGATGTGCTGGTATCGGCTCCGGACCGGGTGTGGGTGGACCGTGGGGGCGGACTCGAGCTGACCCGAGTCACCTTTCAGGACGCGGCAGCCGTCCGCCGGCTGGCTCAGAGGCTTGCCGCGGTAGCGGGGCGCCGCCTCGACGACGCCCGGCCGTGGGTGGACGCCCGGCTGCCCGACGGGACGCGCATGCACGCGGTCCTGCCACCAGTGTCCGTCGGTTCGACGTGCCTCTCGCTGCGGGTGGTGCGCCCCAAGGCCTACACACTGGCGGAGCTCGTGGCGGCAGGGACGGTCCCGCCCGGCGGCGACCAGCTGTTGAGAGCTCTGGTGGAAGCTCGCGTCTCTTATCTGATCAGCGGAGGAACCGGGGCGGGGAAGACGACACTGCTGTCCAGCCTGCTGGGGGCGGTCGGCGAGCGGGAGCGCATCGTGCTGGCCGAGGACTCGGCGGAGTTGCGCCCGGACCATCCGCATGTGGTGCGCCTGGAGTCGCGTCCCGCCAACCAGGAAGGTGCGGGTCGGGTGACGCTGCGGGACCTGGTGCGCCAAGCCCTGCGCATGCGTCCTGACCGGCTGGTGGTGGGAGAGGTCAGGGGCGCCGAGGTGACGGAGCTTCTGGCCGCCCTCAACACTGGACACGAGGGCGGTTGCGGCACGGTGCACGCCAACGCCGCCGAGCATGTTCCGGCGCGCCTGGAGGCTCTCGGGACGGCTGCGGGCCTCGACCGGGCGGCCTTGCACAGCCAGGTGGCAGCGGCCCTGTCCGTGGTCGTCCATCTCGTACGGGACAGGGGCGGGCAGAGGCGCCTGGCTGAAGTGCATGTACTCGAGCGGGATACCGCTGGCCTCGTGATCACGGTGCCCGCGCTGCGCTGGGGTGCTGAGGGGTTCGAGCCGCAGCGAGGCTGGGAGCGGCTGAGCGCGCTGATCGGGGGGAAGCCGTGACCGCGGCGGGCTCCGAGGCGCTGATGCAGGTGATGACGTGGACGATGGCGGGATGCACGGGCCTGGCAGGCGGTATGGCCGTGGCGCGGGATCCGGGGGCGCGACGGGCTCGAACGCTCATGGCCCGACAGCACGAGGGGCAGTGGGGGCCGGCTGTACGGGCCGCTGTCCGCACAGTCTTCGGCGGGCGGCGGGAATGGCTGTGTGCTCCTGTGGCGGCTCTTCTCGCCGTGCTCGGGGAATCGGTGCTGCCGCTGCTCGCGGGCGCCGTGGCGGTTCCGCTCACGAGGCGCTGGCTGCGGCGGCGGGCGCGGCGCCATGAGTCCGAGAAGGCGGCCCTCGCGGTGACGGCGCTCTGCGGGGCGGTGGTCGGCGAACTGCGGGCCGGACGGGAGCCCGGACAGGCTTTGCTCGCCGCAGCGAGGAACGCCGGCGCGCTGGGCGCTGCCGAATCCGCCGTGCTTGCTGCTGCGCGGTTCGGCGGCGACGTGCCGAGCGCGTTGCGGCAGGCGTCGGCGGGACCTGGCCTTGACGGACTCGCGGGGATGGCGGCCTGTTGGCGGGTGGCGGTGGACGGCGGAGCCGGGCTGGCGACAGGTCTGGCGCGCCTGGAGCACTCGCTGAGGGGCGAGAGGCGGCGGCGGGACGAGCTGAGGGCACAGCTTGCGGGCGCGTGGTCGACGGTTGGGGTCCTGGCACTGCTGCCGGTGGTGGGTCTGGGACTGGGAGCTGCGCTCGGAGCGGATCCGCTGAGGGTCCTGCTGCACAGTCCGGGCGGACTCCTCTGCCTGGTGACGGGCGGCCTGCTGGAGGCTGCGGGGCTGTTCTGGGCATCGCGGATCGTACGGGCGGGGGAGGCGGGGTGAGCGGGCTGCCCGGGGTGGGGGAGACGCTGGGAGCGGCCGGGGCCGTGGGAGCGGTGCTGGGCGCAGCCACCTGTCTGGCCCTCACAGTGACGGTCCGACGGCATGAGCGGGCGATACGCAGACGGGGGGCGCTGCTGGCCGGGTCCGGCGCGAGCAGGCGGCAGCGGGGACGGGCGGGCCTGCGGGCATCCGCAGGCTGGAGTCGTACGCGGAGGTGGGCTGCGCCCCTGGCCGCATGGGCGGTCGGCTGGATCCTCGTCGGTGGGCCGGCCGGATTCGGGGCCGGGCTTGCGGCGGCTTACGGAATGTGGCGGTGGCAGCGCTCCGCGAAGGGGCGGAGATCCGCCGGGAGCGAAGCCGAGGCTGCCCTGATCGCCCGGCAACTGCCGACCACAGCGGACCTGTTGGCATCCTGTATTTCGGCGGGCGCAGGACCGCGTGACGCAGCGGAAGCGGTCGGGGAGTCCATCGCCGGTCCGGTCGGCGAGCGGCTGGCGCGTACGGCGGCCGAAATTCTGCTCGGCGGTGAACCGGCCGAGGCATGGGGCCGGTTCGGGGAGCTCCCGGGTGCGGCGCCACTGGCCCGCTGCCTGGAACGCGCCGCATCGACGGGCGCACCTGCGGCGGAGCCGGTTTCCAGGCTGGCCGACGAGATACGTGCCGAGCGGGCGAGTGCGGCTGTGGCACGTGCGCAGCGGGCGGGTGTGCTGATCACCGCACCGGTCGGGCTCTGTTTCCTGCCGGCATTTCTGGCGGTGGGAGTGGCGCCGGTGGTGATTGGGCTGGCATCCGGCTTGTTGCACCGCGGTTGAACGGGAGCAGCCCTCGCTCCGGAGGCCTGCCCCGAACGCGGGTCGAGCCGGGGGCCCGCTGGGTCCTGTACCGACGCCCGAGCCTCACCCTGGTCGGCCCTTTGTCGGGGTGAAGCCATGGCTGCTTCCTGAGTGGAAGGCGGGCCGGGCCGCCGATTGCGCGAAGTGCGGAACCGAGTACGGAAACGAAACGACGCTGGTTTGACCATGGGGGTCGAGATGAGTAGGAAAATGATGATTCGCTCTGTGAACACGCTGTGTCGGGCGTGGAAGGCGGGGTTCGGCAGGAGTGGCAGGTGCCGTGCTTCCGACCGGGGGATGACGACGTCCGAGTACGCGGTGGGGACCATCGCCGCCTGCGCGTTCGCGGCGGTGCTCTACAAGGTGGTCACCAGCGGGGCGGTGCTGTCGGCGTTGCAGTCGCTGATCAAGGACGCCCTCGATGCGAAGTTCTGAAGCGCCGTGGAGGGGCCGGGGTGGTGACCGGGGAGTGGTGACGGCGGAGGCCGCCATGGTCCTTCCCGTGCTGGTGACATTCGTCCTCGCTCTTGTCTGGGCGCTGGTGGCCGCCTCGGACCAGATCCGCTGTGTGGATGCCGCGCGGGCCGGAGCGCGGGCCGCGGCCAGGTCGGAGCCGGAGGACGCGGTACGGTCCGCGGCCCGTGCTGCGGCACCCGGCGGAGCCCGGGTCGCCGTGGAGCGGGCCGGGGGGCTCTGGCGGGTGCGAGTGGAGGCGCCGACGCCGGGGCCCGGATCGCTGGGCCTGACGCTGAGTGCTGAGGCGGTCGCATCGGCCGAGGACACTGTGGGGGTGGAGCCGTGAGGAGGAAGAGGGGCGGTCCCGGAGCTGGAGACCGGGGGCTGGCGACAGTCTGGGTGGCCGTCACGGCGGCGACGCTCTGTGCGGTGTTCGCGATGGTCCTGGCTCTCGGCCAGGCCGTGTCCGCCCGCCACAGGGCGGGTGGCGCGGCTGATCTGGCGGCGCTCGCGGCAGCCGACCGGGCGCTGCGGGGTGCTGAGGTGGCGTGCGGGGTGGCCGGCGAGGTCGCCGTGGCCCAAGGAGCAGAGATCGTTCGCTGCGTGGTTCAGGGCGAGATCGCCGACGTGACTGCCCGCGCGCGCTTCGGCCCGTACACGCCCGAGGTCAGGTCGAGAGCGGGACCTCCGGAGGCCCCGCCGTCACCGGTTCGTCCTGCGGCGCCGTCATACGCCGAGGAGTCGGTTCACACCCATGGCCTCATCCCTCAGCGCCTTCCGGCCGCGGACCCCCGGAGCGCTCTGCAGGGTGCCCTTCCTCGGGCTCCGGCGGCGCCGTTCTGAGCAGTTCTGTCAGGAGACGCACAGCGCCTCGTTTGTGCAGAGGGTCGTTGCCGTTGCCGCACTTGGGGGACTGGATGCAGGACGGGCAGCCCGCTTCGCACTCGCACGACGCGATGGCCTGCCGTGTCGCCGTGAGCCACGAGCGGGCCGTGTGGAAGGCGCGCTCCGCGAAGCCGGCGCCTCCCGGATGGCCGTCGTAAACGAACACCGTCGGCAGGAGTGTGTCGGGGTGCAGCGGAACGGAGACTCCGCCGATGTCCCAGCGGTCGCAGGTGGCGAAGAGCGGCAGCATCCCGATGGAGGCGTGTTCCGCTGCGTGCAGGGCACCTCCGAGGATCTCCGGGCTGATCCGGGCGGCATCGAGTTGGTCCTCGGTGACGGTCCACCACACAGCGCGGGTGCGCAGGGTGCGGGGCGGCAGGTCGAGTTTGGTCTCGCCCAGGACCTCCCCGGTGATCAGCCTGCGACGCAGGAAGGAGACGACCTGATTGGTCACCTCGACGGAGCCGAAGCAGAGCCGCCCGTCACCCCACGGGATCTCGGTGTCCGTCTCCAGCACGGCGATCGCGGTCGTGTCGCGGGCGTTGGTCGAGTAGGGAGGGACGGCTTCTTCCACCAGGGCCACGGAATCCTCCAGATCCAGCTTCCGGACCAGGTATGTCCGGCCCTGGTGGAGGTGGACGGCGCCCTCGTGGACGGCGGTGTGTGCGGCTGCTTCGTCCACGGTTCCCAGCAGCCGGCCGGTGCCTTCCTCGACGATCTGGACGGGGCGGCCGCCTCCGCCGCGGATGTCGGTGAGGTCGGCGGCGCGCTCACGGCGGGTCCAGTGCCAGCCGGTCGTCCTCCTGCGCAGCAGCTTCGCGGCTTCCAGCTGCGGCAGAAGCTCGGGAACAGCGGGGCCGAAGAGTGCGATGTCGGCCTCCGTGAGGGGGAGTTCCGCGGCCGCGGCGCACAGGTGCGGTGCGAGGACGTAGGGGTTGTCCGGGTCCAGGACGGTCGACTCCACCGGCTGCTGGAACAGGGCCTCGGGATGGTGCACGAGGAAGGTGTCCAGCGGGTCGTCCCGGGCCACGAGGACGGCCAGGGCGCCTTCCCCCGAGCGCCCGGCGCGCCCGGCCTGCTGCCAGAGGGAGGCACGAGTGCCCGGATAGCCTGCGATGACGACGGCGTCGAGGCCCGACACGTCGATGCCGAGTTCCAGGGCGGTGGTGGCGGCCAGGCCGAGCAGTTCTCCGGAGTGCAGTGCGCGTTCCAGAGCCCGGCGTTCCTCGGGCAGGTAGCCGCCGCGGTAGGCGGCGACGCGCCCGGGCAGGGAGCGGTCCACCTCGGCCAGCCGCTCCTTCGCGATGACGGAGATGAGCTCGGCTCCGCGTCGGGAGCGGACGAAGGCGACCGAGCGAACGCCCTGGAGCGTCAGGTCGGTCAGAAGGTCAGCGGTTTCGGCCGTGGCGGTACGGCGTACCGGAGCCCCCTTCTCGCCGTGCAGGTCGGTCAGCGGCGGCTCCCAGAGGGCGAAGACCAGCTCACCGCGGGGCGAGGCGTCGTCGGCGACCTCCACGACGGGCAGGCCGGTGAGCCGGCCTGCGGCGGCCGAAGGCTGTGCCGCGGTGGCGGAGGCGAGAAGGAAGACGGGCTCGGACCCGTAGCGGGCGCAGAGGCGCCGGAGCCGGCGCAGCACCTGGGCGACGTGGGAGCCGAACACACCTCGGTAGGTGTGGCACTCGTCGACGACGACGAAGCGGAGGGAACGGAGGAAGGACGCCCAGCGGGGGTGGGACGGGAGAATGCCTCGATGCAGCATGTCGGGATTCGTCAGGACGTAATTGGCGTACTGGCGCACCCATTCGCGTTCTTCGACCGGCGTGTCCCCGTCGTAGACCGCCGGGCGGATCGCGGAGCCGAGGGGCGCCGCCAGCTGCTTCACCGCGCGGCGCTGGTCGGCTGCCAGGGCCTTGGTGGGGGCGAGGTACAGGGCGGTGGTGCCTCGGCCGTTCGGGGCGTGGGCGCCATCGAGGAGGGTACTCAGTACGGGAGCGAGGTAGGCGAGCGACTTGCCGGATGCGGTTCCGGTGGCGATCACGACGGATTCGCCGTCCAGGGCGTGCTCGGCGGCGGTGGCCTGATGCGTCCACGGATGGTCGATCCCCGCTTGGCCGATCGCCGAGATCACTTCTGGCCGGATGCGATCCGGCCAGGTGGCATGGGTTCCCGCACGCGGGGGCAAGTGCTCCGTATGAGTGATGCGCGCTGCCCGGCCCGCCGCTGCGGCGAGCCGGTCGAGAACCACCGTGGGAGAGGGGCGCGAGCCCGCGTTCTCGGGTGGTCGACTGGGGCGGTGATTCTTGGCCATCGGCACCGAGTGTGTCACTGGCGTGACGGACAATGGTCCCAAGGCGTCGTGCATGGCTGCTGGTAAGTGATTGAATGCCATCGCGGCTGGCGATCCGTCCCCTGGCCTCCGTCGGGGAGACCGAGGGGCGACCGCTCGATAGCAAGGTGCTGGAGGATCCGTGGACCTGTCCCTGTCGACTCGCAATGTGTCCGGGCCTGGTGGCGACCGTACGGTCGTCGAGGTCGGTGGCGAGATTGATGTGTATACCGCGCCCAAGCTGCGCGAGCAGTTGGTCGAGTTGGTGAATGACGGCAGCTACCACCTGGTTGTCGACATGGAAGGCGTCGACTTCCTCGACTCCACCGGCCTCGGCGTGCTCGTGGGTGGCTTGAAGCGTGTCCGGGCCCATGAGGGCTCACTGCGTCTGGTGTGCAACCAGGAGCGCATTCTCAAGATCTTCCGGATCACAGGTCTGACCAAGGTGTTTCCCATTCACACCACGGTCGACGAGGCTGTCGCGGCTACCGACTGACCGTCGGGGCAGGCCGGCAGCTCCAAGGCCGGCAGGCCCGCAGCGACAGACCGGCAGGCGGCAGCAGTCGGGCCGCCAAGAGCGGGCGGTCGGCCATGTGGCCGGCTGCCGGCTTCGTCGGTCTCTGGAGGAGAATGAGAGCAGGGGTACCGGGCGCCACGCCCGGGCCCCTGAATGCACGCCTAAACGTTTGAGGGGGATGGCATGCCAACCGTTGAACTCCGCTTCAGCGCTCAGCCCGAACACGTCAGGACGGCCCGCCTCGTGGCAGCCGCCGTGGCGCGCAGGGCCGGCGTCGACGAGGCGGTGCTCGACGAGGTGAGACTCGCAGTCGGCGAGGCGTGCAGCCGCGCCGTGGGGCTGCATCGGAGCCATGGCATCGCCGCACCGGTCACGGTCGTTCTGACCGAGGAGGAGAAGGCGTTCTCCATCGAGGTCGGCGATGGGCTTCCTGCCCCGGGAAGCAACGCCTCAGCGGCGGGAGTGCCCGGCGGTGGAGGTTCGGACGCCCCGGAGACCGAGGCGGACAGTGAGGACGAGATGGGTCTCGCCGTCATCAGCGGCCTGGTCGACGACGTGGAGGTCCGCACGGGTGCGGACGGCGGAGTGATCCGTATGACCTGGCCGACGACTCCGGCCGTGGTGCTTCCCTGACCCCACCCGCCCCCCGGATCCCTCCCGCCCGGCCTTGGTGCGGGGTGACAACCAGCCCGGCGCGGTACATCTGCCTGACGCCCGGCGTGCCTCACCCCACCTTGTGCGACCCGGCCGGCGCTTGGCGCGCCCCGGTTGCCTGGTGCTCGGCGTTCGGCTTGACTCCGCTGCATGATGCTCGGAGTTCGGCTCGGCTCGGCTGTCCGGCGCTCGCGCGGCCGCCTGCCTGATGCCCGGCGCGGCGCATCTGCCTGACGCCCGAGTGCCTCACCCCCACCTTGTGCGACCCGCCTGACGCTGGGCGCGACCCGCCCTGCCCGGCGCCCCGGGCCCCGTCTGCCTCCCCTGCCTCGTGCGGCCCGCATGTCCGGTGCGCTCCGCCCGCCTCGCGAGGGCCATCGGCCCCCTGCGGCTCTCCCCGTCCTACGTTCATCTCCCCGCTCTTCCGCTGCCCTTTACGCCTCGCGCTGCCGCGCTCCTTCGTGCCTGAGTCCCGAAGCCACCCAGAAGCCGCCCCGACGACGGCCCGACGCGTGTCGCGCGGCCCCCGCTCTGCCCTGTGCCTCGTCGGGCGGAGGCTTCAGGGCAGGTGTGATCACGATTTCGAGCCCTGCTGAACAGGGCATTTCCTTTTCGCTGGACCGGTGATCTTCAGAATTCCGTGCGAGCCACGCGTCTGCCCCGTTACTGCATTCGGGTTCAGAGAGGTGCGAGATCATTTGCCATTGGGTGGACGAAAGCTTATTTCATTGACCACCCACTGTTGTGATCAGGTTCCTCTCCCTACAATCCGTCCACGTCTTGAGCGCTCAGCGTCAAGGAGGACGTATGGCGGAGTTCTTCAACACCCCACTGGCAGAACTGGCCCACGTTTCCGCATCTTCCGGCCGGTCCACCTCACTCGCAGCCGCGGTACTCACCGATGGCAACCGGCTGATCGTCGTCGTCGTCGCGGTCGTCGCCCTGGCCGCGCTGGTCGTGGCTCAGCTGCTCACACGCCAGGTTCTGGCAGCCGGTGAAGGCACCGAACGTATGAAAGAGATCGCGGCGGCCGTCCAGGAAGGCGCGAATGCCTATCTGGCCCGGCAACTGCGCACCGTCGGCATCTTCGCCGTCGTCGTGTTCTTCCTGCTTCTGCTGCTTCCGGCCGACAACTGGTCGCAGCGTGCGGGGCGCTCGCTGTTCTTCCTGGTGGGCGCGCTTTTCTCGGCGGCCACCGGATACATCGGTATGCGGCTCGCCGTCCGCAGTAATGTGCGCGTGGCTGCCGCCGCACGTGAGGCGACTCCCGCCGAGGGAGAACCGGAAAAGGATCTCACCGCCGTTTCGCACAAAGCGATGAAGATCGCTTTTCGCACAGGCGGGGTGGTCGGCATGATCACGGTGGGCCTCGGCCTGCTCGGCGCATCCTGCGTGGTGCTCGTGTACGCGGCCGACGCGCCCAAGGTGCTGGAGGGTTTCGGCCTCGGTGCCGCACTGATCGCCATGTTCATGCGAGTCGGTGGCGGCATCTTCACCAAGGCCGCCGACGTGGGTGCCGACCTCGTGGGCAAGGTGGAGCAGGGCATCCCGGAGGACGACCCGCGTAACGCCGCCACCATCGCCGACAACGTGGGCGACAACGTCGGCGACTGCGCGGGGATGGCTGCCGACCTCTTCGAGTCGTACGCCGTGACGCTCGTGGCCGCACTCATCCTGGGCAAGGTCGCCTTCGGCGACGCGGGGCTCGCCTTCCCGCTGATCGTTCCGGCGATCGGGGTGGTCACAGCGATGATCGGCATCTTCGCTGTCGCGCCCAGGCGCGCCGACCGCAGCGGGATGAGCGCCATCAACCGCGGATTCTTCGTCTCCGCCGTGATCTCGCTCGCCCTCGTGGCGGTGGCCGTCTTCGTCTACCTGCCCTCCTCGTACGCCGAGCTGGACGGGGTCACGGACGCGGCCATCACCTCGCACGGCGGCGACCCGCGCGTCTTCGCACTGGTCGCCGTGGCCATCGGCATCGTCCTCGCCGCCCTGATCCAGCAGCTCACCGGCTACTTCACGGAGACCACGCGGCGTCCCGTCCGGGACATCGGCAAGTCCTCGCTGACCGGCCCGGCCACCGTCGTCCTCGCGGGCATCTCCATCGGCCTGGAGTCGGCGGTCTACACCGCGCTCCTGATCGGGCTCGGCGTCTACGGGGCTTTCCTGCTCGGCGGTACGTCGATCATGCTGGCGCTCTTCGCGGTGGCCCTGGCGGGTACCGGCCTGCTCACCACCGTCGGCGTCATCGTCGCGATGGACACGTTCGGCCCGGTCTCCGACAACGCCCAGGGCATCGCCGAGATGTCCGGAGACGTCACGGGTGCGGGCGCCCAGGTCCTCACCGACCTGGACGCCGTCGGCAACACCACCAAGGCCATCACCAAGGGCATCGCGATCGCCACGGCGGTCCTGGCAGCGGCCGCGCTCTTCGGCTCGTACCGGGATGCCATCGCCACGGCGGTCGACGACGTGGGGGCCCGGGCGGGGGAGCTCGGGCTGAGTCTGGACATCTCCCAGCCGAACAACCTGGTGGGCCTGATCCTCGGAGCCGCGGTCGTCTTCCTCTTCTCCGGGCTGGCCATCAACGCGGTCTCCCGTTCGGCGGGAGCCGTGGTTTACGAGGTGCGGCGGCAGTTCCGGGAACACCCCGGGATCATGGACCACACGGAGAAGCCTGAGTACGGCCGCGTCGTCGACATCTGCACCAAGGACGCGCTGCGCGAGCTGGCGACGCCCGGCCTGCTGGCGGTGCTGGCGCCGATCGCGGTGGGGTTCACCCTGGGGGTCGGGGCTCTCGGCTCCTATCTGGCGGGGGCGATCGCCACCGGCACCCTGATGGCGGTCTTCCTCGCCAACTCGGGTGGTGCGTGGGACAACGCCAAGAAACTCGTCGAGGACGGCCACCACGGTGGCAAGGGCAGCGAGGCGCATGCGGCGACGGTCATCGGCGACACGGTCGGCGACCCGTTCAAGGACACGGCGGGACCGGCCATCAATCCGCTCCTCAAGGTGATGAATCTCGTGGCCCTGCTCATCGCCCCCGCGGTGGTGCAGTTCAGTTACGGCGACGACGCGAGCGCGGGGGTACGTGCTCTGGTGGCCGTCATCGCCCTCGTCGTCATCATCGGGGCGGTCTACGTGTCCAAACGGCGAGGAATCGCCGTCGGCGACGTCGACGGACAGGACGGCGACGGCGGTGGCGACGGCGGAGGCGGCCCTGCCAAGTCCACCGGGCCGGCGGCGGTTTCGTAACGGACGTGGTCGCGGGGAGCCGGTCCGTGGGTTGACGCCTGCTCAGCACGGAGACGGACGGCACATTCTGATGTGCCGTCCGTCGTGTTCGCGTCAGGGAGGTGCCGGCTGCCGCCAAGGTGGCTCCGCACATCTGTCCGAGTCGGCAGGTGAGTTGTATCTCCCTCATTTCCCTTGGTGCAAATGGCTGCAAAAGAATACATATCGGATGCACGGCGCCTGTTTGTCGCCCAGTTGGCGTGTAAGTTCCGGGGCCGAGAGCCTTGGAAGGGACCCAATCCGGTGAACAAGAAGCTTGCAGCCGCACTGTCCGGCGGTGCGGTACTCGTACTGACGCTGTCGGGCTGCAGCGACGACGACAGCGACAACAAGGTGAACGACTGGGCGAAGAAGGTCTGCGACCAGGTTCAGCCGCAGTTGCAGAAGATCGCGAACGCCAATGCCGCGATCCAGCAGCAGACGGCTGACAACAGCAAGCCGGCTGACGTACAGAAGACCGACTCGGCCGCCTTCCAGCAGATCTCGCAGGCGTACAAGGCGCTGGGCTCGGCCGTTCAGTCGGCGGGGGCGCCGCCCGTGGACGGTGGGGAGACCACGCAGAAGGAGGCTGTGAAGGAGCTCAACGCTTCCTCGGTCGCCTACGCGAACCTGAAGACCAAGGTCGACGGGCTCGACACGAAGGACCAGGCGAAGTTCGCCGACGGGCTCAAGGGCATCGCGGACGAGCTGAACAAGATCAGCACCAGTGGTGACCAAGCGCTGAAGAAGCTCCAGTCCGGTGAGGTCGGTGCCGCGATGGCGAAGCAGAAGGGCTGCCAGAAGCCGACCGCCTCGGCCCCGCCCGCCTCCGCTCCGTCGGCCCCGGCGTCGCAGTCCGCGTCGCCCTCGGCCTCGGCGAGCGCCAAGGCGTAGAGCGGATCGGCGTGGGGCGGCCACGGCGCTTGCGTGCAAGGACTCGGCGGCGCTGGGGCCGCGCGCGCGAAATGCCGTAGCGGCACTGGCGGCGCGTGCGGCGGAAAGCCGCAGTGGCGAGCGCGTGGCAGGCCGCACCGCCGCGCGCGAGCAGCCGTCATCGCGGCCGTGCGAACGGCCGCGATCACGGCAGGTCTGCGAGCGGCCGCACCGCCGGACGCCCTCGCCGGTGCACGCGGTGAGCGGCGCGGAGCCGTCGCGGGGAGACCCGTGCGAAGTGGCCCGGCCGCCCCTCGTGGGCGCCGGGCCGCTGCCGTTGTCGGCGTGACCGGACACAATGGGCGGGTGAGTACGACCAGCCTCCCCGCATCCGACCGCGCGCCCCGGCTCCGCGAAGCCCTGATCGCCGCCGCCTTCACCGCCGATGGCCTCCTCGAACGGCTCGGCGCACCCGCGTACGCCGCCCTCGCCCGTAGCGAGACGGTCCCGGCTTTCCGCGCCACCCGCGGGAATTCACCGCTCGACACGCTGGTGCGGCTCTTCCTTCTGCAGTGCCCCGTTCCGGCCGCCACGGCCGCCGCAGCCCTCCCCCTGGAGGAGTGCGTGGAGGACGGCTGGGTGGTCCAGGAGGGCGACCTGGTCGCAGCGACCGTCGACGTCCGCCCCTACGGCGGGCCGGAGGGCCAGGACTGGTTCATCGTCTCCGACCTGGGATGCGCGGTCGGCGGGGCCGGCGGCATCGGATCACACGAGGAAGGCGTGGTCCTCGGCGTCGGTGGGGCCTCCACCACGCTCGCGGGGATCACCGTGCGCAAGCCCGTCGCCTCCGCCCTCGATCTCGGTACGGGCTCCGGCATCCAGGCTCTGCACGCCGCCCAGCACGCCACTCGCGTCACCGCCACGGACGTCAACCCGCGCGCCCTGGAATTCACCCGCCTCACCCTCGCCCTGTCCGGAGCGGCGCCCGCCGATCTGCGGGCGGGCTCCCTCTTCGAGCCGGTGGGTACGGAGACGTACGACCTGATCGTGTCCAACCCGCCCTTCGTCATCTCCCCGGGTGCCCGTCTGACCTACCGTGACGGCGGGATGGGCGGCGACGACCTGTGCCGGACCCTCGTGCAGCAGGCCGGGGACCGGCTCAACGAGGGCGGGTACGCACAGTTCCTCGCCAACTGGCAGCACGTGGAGGGCGAGGAGTGGCAGGACCGTGTGCGCTCCTGGGTGCCCGACGGCTGTGACGCCTGGATCGTGCAGCGCGAGGTGCAGGACATCACGCAGTACGCCGAGCTGTGGCTGCGTGACAGTGGCGATCACCGCGCCGATCCCGCTCTCTACGCCGAGCGTTACGAGGCATGGCTGGACGAGTTCGAGGCCCGCAGCACCAAGGCCGTCGGCTTCGGCTGGATCACGCTCCGGAAGTCCGCCGCGGCCGCCGCCGGGACTCCTTCGCTCGTCGCCGAGGAGTGGCCGCACGCGGTGGAGCAGCCTCTCGGATCAGCCGTCGAGGCTCATTTCGCACGGCAGGACTATCTGCGGGAGCACGACGACGCGGCGTTGCTCGCCGCGCACTTCACTCTTGCCGAGGAGGTCGTCCAGGAGCAGGTCGGGCTGCCGGGCGCCGAGGATCCCGAGCATGTGGTGCTGCGTCAGCACCGTGGCATGCGGCGTGCGACCAAGGTCGACGCCGTCGGGGCCGGGTTCGCAGGCGTGTGCGACGGTTCGCTGCCCGCAGGCCGGATCCTGGACGCCATCGCCCAGCTGATGGCCGAGGACCCGGTGCTGCTGCGGGACCGCACCCCGCAGGCGATCCGGCTCCTGGTCGAGGAAGGCTTCATCGATCCCGTCCGGTGACCCCGCGCCGGGGCACCGGCAGCACCGGCACCGTCTTCGGCGGCTTTCCCGGTGCCCGGTCACGGTCCGTCCTGCACACCGGAGCCGCACCGTCCGGCGCCCGGCGCCCGGGACCCGGCGCCCGGCCGACCAGCGTGTCCACACGCCGATGCAGGACTCCGGAGCGGCCCGCGGGTTCCGCCCACCGCGACTGCCACCGGGCGGCTGCGCGGCTCGCGGATTCCGCTCACGACCGTTCCCCGGTGAGCTGCACCGTGTTCATCGGGGGTTCGTACCGGCGACGCCCCGGCGTGGCAGCCTCCCCTCTGCCGGGCCGCCCACACAGCGCGGCGGCACGGGAGCCACGGGAAGCGTGCCGGTGTACGGACGCCGCGGCGACAGCCGGGGGAGAAGCGTGAGGGGTACGGACATGGAGAGTGTCACCGCGGTCTTCGCCGGTGCGGCGTTCGCGCTCTTCGGCGCCGCCCTCCTCGTATGGACCGGGGCGCGCACCGTTCGGCGTGCGCCGGTGGCGCTCGGTGTGAGCCCCGTCGCCTCCACCGTCCTCGCCACGCTCTTCGGCGTACTCTTCCTCGTCCTCGGCGTGTGGTGCTTCACCCGCGTCTGATCCCCTTCTCCGGGCAGGGGCCCCGGCCGCCGGGCGGCCGGGCCGTGGTTCCCCGACAGCACCTCGAAACCCGCAGGCGGCAGCCCTGCGAGGACCGGACCGGGCAGTCCGGGCGGCAGGAATGGCGGAAGTCGGGTTACCGTTCGAGTGGCCGTTGCGGGCTTTTGCCGTTTGACACGGGGGCGGGTTGTACCGTCACACTCCGCAGCGACAGCACCGCGGGCAGCGTCATGACGCCGCCCGGATGCCCACGAGTGCCGACCGGAGAGAAGAGCGAAGTTGTCCCCGACCAGCGAGACCGCAGGCCGCCGACTCGTCATTGTCGAGTCGCCTGCCAAGGCGAAGACGATCAAGGGCTATCTCGGCCCCGGATACGTCGTCGAGGCGAGCGTCGGGCACATCCGCGACCTGCCGAACGGCGCCGCCGAGGTGCCGGACGAGTACACCGGTGAGGTACGCCGCCTCGGCGTGGACGTCGAGAACGACTTCCAGCCGATCTACGTCGTCAACGCCGACAAGAAAGCCCAGGTCAGGAAGCTCAAGCAGCTTCTTGCCGAATCCGACGAACTCTTCCTCGCCACCGATGAGGACCGCGAGGGCGAAGCCATCGCGTGGCACCTGCAGGAAGTCCTCAGGCCCAAGGTCCCGGTCCACCGGATGGTCTTCCACGAGATCACCAAGGATGCGATCCGGGCCGCCGTGGCCAATCCGCGCGAGCTGAACCAGCGCATGGTCGACGCCCAGGAGACCCGTCGCATCCTCGACCGTCTGTACGGCTACGAGGTCTCGCCGGTCCTGTGGAAGAAGGTCATGCCGCGGCTCTCCGCGGGCCGTGTCCAGTCCGTGGCCACGCGGCTCGTCGTGGAGCGGGAGCGCGAGCGCATCGCCTTCCGGTCCGCCGAGTACTGGGACCTGACCGGCACCTTCGCCACCGGCCGCACCGGTGACACCTCCGACCCCTCGACGCTCACCGCCCGCCTCAGCGCGGTCGACGGGCGTCGCATCGCCCAGGGCCGTGACTTCGGTCCGGACGGGCAGCTCAAGCCCGGCTCGGCCCAGACACTGCACCTGGACGAGACGAACGCCCGCGCCCTGGCCGCGGCGCTCGCCGACAGCGCGTTCGCGGTCCGCTCGGTCGAGTCGAAGCCGTACCGGCGCTCCCCGTACGCCCCCTTCCGTACGACGACCCTCCAGCAGGAGGCGAGCCGGAAGCTGGGATTCGGGGCCAAGGCCACGATGCAGGTGGCCCAGAAGCTGTACGAGAACGGCTTCATCACCTACATGCGTACGGACTCCACGACCCTCTCGGACACCGCGGTCTCCGCGGCCCGGGCGCAGGTCACGCAGCTGTACGGGGCGAACTACCTGCCCGACAAGCCCCGCACGTACGCCGGCAAGGTGAAGAACGCGCAGGAGGCGCACGAGGCGATCCGCCCCTCGGGCGACCGCTTCCGCACCCCTGCCGAGACGGGCCTCACCGGCGACCAGTTCCGGCTCTACGAGCTGATCTGGAAGCGGACCGTCGCCTCCCAGATGAAGGACGCCACGGGTAACTCCGTCACGGTGAAGATCGGCGGCCGGGCGAGCGACGGCCGCGACGCCGAGTTCTCGGCATCCGGGAAGACGATCACCTTCCACGGCTTCATGAAGGCGTACGTCGAAGGCGCGGACGACCCGAACGCCGAGCTGGACGACCGTGAGCGCCGTCTGCCGCAGGTCGCCGAGGGCGACCCGCTGACCGCCGACGAGGTCACGGTCGACGGCCACGCCACCAAGCCGCCGGCCCGCTACACCGAGGCCTCGCTGGTCAAGGAGCTCGAAGAGCGCGAGATCGGCCGTCCGTCGACGTACGCCTCGATCATCGGGACCATCCTGGACCGCGGCTACGTGTTCAAGAAGGGCACGGCCCTGGTGCCGTCCTTCCTCTCCTTCGCCGTGGTCAATCTGCTGGAGAAGCACTTCGGCCGGCTCGTCGACTACGACTTCACCGCGCGCATGGAGGACGACCTCGACCGCATCGCGCGGGGCGAGGCCCAGTCCGTGCCGTGGCTGCGGCACTTCTACTTCGGCACGGGCGGCGACGCGACCGGTGCGGGAGCGGCCTCCTCCGCGGGCAACGGCGACGGGGACCACCTCGGCGGCCTGAAGGAGCTCGTGACGGACCTGGGCGCGATCGACGCCCGCGAGATCTCCTCGTTCCCCGTCGGCAACGACATCAAGCTCCGCGTCGGCCGCTACGGTCCGTACATCGAGCGCGGCGAGAAGGACTCCGAGGGCCACCAGCGCGCGGACGTGCCGGAGGACCTGGCGCCCGACGAGCTGACCGTGGAGCTCGCGGAGGAGCTGCTGGCCAAGCCGAGCGGCGACTTCGAGCTCGGGGCCGACCCGGTCAGCGGGAACCAGATCATCGCGAAGGACGGGCGGTACGGCCCGTACGTCACCGAGGTGCTGCCCGAGGGCACACCGAAGACGGGCAAGAACGCGGTGAAGCCGCGGACCGCGTCGCTCTTCAAGTCCATGTCGCTCGATACGGTGACGCTGGCCGACGCGCTCAAGCTGATGTCGCTGCCGAGGGTCGTGGGCGAGGACGCCGAGGGCGTCGAGATCACCGCGCAGAACGGCCGGTACGGGCCCTATCTGAAGAAGGGCACGGACTCGCGTTCCCTGACGTCCGAGGACCAGCTCTTCGACATCACGCTCGAAGAGGCCCTCGCGATCTACGCCCAGCCGAAGCAGCGCGGGCGGGCCGCCGCCAAGCCGCCGCTGAAGGAACTGGGCACGGACCCCGTCAGCGGGGCCCCGGTGGTCGTGAAGGACGGCCGCTTCGGCGCCTACGTCACCGACGGCGAGACGAACGCGACGCTGCGGACCGACGACAGCGTCGAGGACATCACGCCGGAGCGCGGCTACGAACTGCTCGCCGAGAAGCGGGCCAAGGGCCCGGCGAAGAAGAAGACGGCGAAGAAGGCTCCGGCCAAGAAGGCGACGGCGAAGAAGGCCACGACGGCCAAGAAGGCGACGGCGAAGAAGACGACCGCCGCCAAGACCACGGCCGCGAAGAAGACGACCACCGCCAAGAAGGCGCCCGCCAAGAAGACGACCGCCGCGGCCACGAGGACCGCTTCGGCTCCGTCCGAGGAGGGCTGACCGCCGCCGCCTCGGCGGTGGCGGCCGGCGCACGGAGCCGGCCGTCGGCCGTGAAGTGATGCGGAGCTGACCGCCGGCCTCGAACGCCGGAAGGGCCGGGACGACCCGGCCCTTCCGGCGTTCGTGCGAGGGGCGGCCGACGTTTCCGTGGGCATATGTTCGGACGCGGCCCCCGGGTACCGCACGGCTCCCGATAGGCTGGGCGGATGACGCGAGCCGAGCAGCCATTGGTCGTGAGCCCCACCTCCGACACACTTGCCGCAGACTCACGCGAGCGAGCCGTACGAGCCCTGTTGCGTGTCCCCCCGCTCCGGCGGTTGTGGAGCGCCCAGCTCGTCGGCAGTATCGGCGATTCCCTCGCCCTTCTGGTGCTTGTGCTGTTGTCGCTGCAGGCGGCGGTCCTCGAGGGCTCCTTCGGGGCCGGATACCGCGGGGCGGCCTTCGCCGTCGCCGCCGTGTTCGGTGCCCGGATCCTTTCCACCGTGCTCTTCGGAGCCGTACTCCTGGGGCCTCTGACGGCGCTCACGGCGCCCGGTGGCCCCGTCGACCGGCGCTGGCTGATGATCGGGGCGGACGCGTTCCGGCTAGCTCTCCTGGTCGTCGCGCCCCTGTGGATCGACTGGATGCCGGACAAGGCACTCATGATGATCCTGATCACCGTCTTCCTGGCGGGTACCGGCGAACGGCTGTGGTCGGTGGCCAAGGAGAGCGCGGCTCCCGCGCTGCTTCCCGCCCCGCCGTTGGAGGGCGCCGCGGTGCGCCCGCTGCCCGACCACCTCGACGCCCTGCGGAGGCTTTCCCTCCGGACGAACTTCCTGGCGGTCCCGGCGGCCGCCGCCGTGCTGGTCATCGCCTCGCTGATCGGTGAACTGCTGGGCACCGGCTTCGACTGGTTCTCCTTCCACCAGGCCGCGCTCGGTTCCTACGTCGCGGCAGGACTCTTCTCCGCCTCCGTCTCGACCCTGTACTTCCTCGAACTTCCGGCCACCCAGACCCCCCGCCCGCGCTCGCCCCTGGAGGGACTGCGCAGGCCGGCCACCGGAACGGGGTCCGGCAAGGGCCGGACCGGCAGCATCCCGCTCGTCGTCGCCGCGTGCTCCGCCGTGGCCGGGGCCATCGCCGCCGCGGCTGCCGTCTCCGTGCTGCACGCCGCCGATCTCGGTGGCGGGCCCGCCACCTTCGCCCTGCTGATCCTGGCCCTGACCGGTGGCACCGCACTCGGCATCCGTACCGCGCCGAAGGTGCTGCCCGCCCTGTCGCGGCGTCGCCTGCTCGCACTGGCGGTCGCCGTCACGGGCGTGGCGCTCCTCGCGCTCGGCCTGGTCCCCGACACCGCCACGGGGCTGCTGATCGCGCTCCTCGCCGGTTACGCGGCGGGGGTCGCCGCCAACATCGGGCATGCGGTCGTCGACCAGGAGACGGAGCCTCTCCGGCAGGCCAGGACCACGGAGCACCTCCAGGCAGTCGTCCGGGTGATGGTCGCGCTCGGCGCGGTGGGCGGCCCGCTGCTCGCCGCCGCCATCGGGCGGCACCGTCTGGGATCCGGCGACTTCGTCTTCGCACACGGCGGCGCGGCTTTCGCGCTGATGCTCATCGGCGCTCTGCTGCTGCCGGTCGCGGTGATCGTCCTCGCCAGGACCGACGACCGCGCCGGTGTGCCGCTGCGCCGCGACCTGCGTGAGGCCCTGCGCGGCGGCGACCCCGCCGTCGCACCCGCGGCGAACGGTTTCTTCCTCGCCCTGGAGGGCGGCGACGGAGCCGGTAAGTCCACCCAGGTCGAGGCGCTCGCCGAATGGATCCGCGCCAAGGGCCACGAGGTCGTCGTGACGCGTGAGCCGGGGGCCACCCCGGTCGGCAAGAGGCTGCGCTCGATCCTCCTGGACGTCTCCTCGGCCGGTCTGTCGAACCGGGCCGAGGCACTGCTGTACGCCGCCGACCGGGCGGAGCACGTGGACTCGGTCGTCCGTCCGGCGCTGGAGCGCGGCGCGGTCGTCATCTCGGACCGCTACATCGACTCGTCCGTCGCCTACCAGGGCGCGGGCCGGGACCTCGCCCCGACCGAGATCGCCCGGATCTCGCGCTGGGCGACGAGCGGACTCGTACCGCATCTGACGGTGCTCCTGGACGTCGATCCGGAGACGGCGAGGGAACGCTTCACCGAGGCGCCCGACCGGCTGGAGTCCGAGCCCGCCGAATTCCACACCCGGGTGCGGTCCGGCTTCCTCACGCTCGCGGCAGCGGACCCGGCCCGCTACCTGGTGGTGGACGCCGGGCAGGAGCCGGAAGCGATCACCACCGTCGTACGCCACCGGCTCGACCGGGTCCTGCCGCTCTCCGAGGCCGAGATCCAGGCCAGGGAAGAGGCCCGCAGGGCGGCCGAGGAAGAGGCCCGGCGCAAGGCGGAGGAAGAGGCGGCCCGCAAGGCCGAGGAGGAGCGGCTGGAGCGTGAGCGGCAGGCTCAGCTCGCCAAGCTCCGCGCCGAGGAGGAGGAGCGCAGGCGCCGCGAGGAGGAAGAGGCGCGGCAGCGCGAGGCCGAACGGCAGGCGGAGGAGGCCCGGCAGCGCGCCGAGGAGGCCCGTCGCCGTGCGGAGGAGGAGCGTGCCCGTCTCGAGGCCGAGGAGCGGGTGCGCGAGGCCGAGCAGGAGCGCCTGCGGGCGCAGGCCAAGGAGGAGGCGCGGCTGCGCAAGGAGGCGGAGGAACTGCGCCTGGAGAAGCAGCGCAAGGCGGAGGAGGCGCTGGTGAGGGCCGAGGAGGCTCGCCGCCGCGCCGAGGCCGAGGCAGCAGCCCGGGCCGAGGAGGCCGCCGCGCAGCGTTCCCACGAGTCCGGCCGCCCCGGCTCCGGGTCCACCGGGCCGTACGTGCCGGACAACGAGCTCACCGTCCCGACCCCGGTGGTGAATCCGAACGAGATCACGCAGCCCGTGCCGGTCGCCAGGCCGGACCGCCCGTCGGACGAGACGGCCGTGCTGCCGCCCGTGCGGGACGCGGACGAGACGGCAGTGCTGCCGCCCGTGCGGGACGAGGACCCGTCGGACCGCGTGCCGCCGGGCGTCTTCCGCGACGAGCGCCGCGCTTCCGGCGCCGAGAGCGAGAACGAGCGCACGCGTGAACTGCCCCAGGTCGAAGACCCGCAGGCCGGACGGCCGGTCCAGGACGCTCCCGGCCGCCAGAAGCGGCCGCGTCCCGACTGGGCCGAGGAGACGCCGCTCGACGACCTGCCGTCCCTGGCCGACGAACTGCTCGGCGGCCAGGAGGACGACAAAGGCGGATCCGGACGGGGCGGGCGCCGGCCCCGCCGCTGACGGTGAGGTGGGACCGGGGACGGGACGCCGGGATTGTCAGAGCCTTCCCGCACAATAGGGAGGCGATGGGATTCCGGCGTTCCCGCGCCACACCACCGGAAGGGCGGCGACCGTGACCGTATGGGACGACCTGGTCGGACAGGACCGGGTGCAGGAGCAGCTCGGTGCCGCCGCCCGGGACGCCGACGTACTGGTCACCGCCATCTCCGCGGGCGAGCCGGTGCCCCCCGGCTCGAAGATGACCCATGCCTGGCTGTTCACGGGCCCGCCCGGTTCCGGCCGGTCCACCGCCGCCCGCGCCTTCGCCGCCGCGCTCCAGTGCACCAGCCCCGACCGCGCCCTGGGCGGGGCTCCCGGCTGCGGCTTCTGCGACGGCTGTCACACGGCGCTGATCGGTACCCACGCCGATGTCGAGGTGATCCGCACGGATCTGCTCTCCATCGGGGTGAAGGAGACCCGTGAGCTGGTCCGCCGCGCCCAGCTGTCCCCCGCCGTCGGCCGCTGGCAGGTCATCGTCATGGAGGACGCCGACCGCCTCACCGAAGGCGCGGGAAACGTCCTGCTGAAGGCGGTGGAGGAGCCCGCGCCCCGCACGGTGTGGCTGCTCTGCGCCCCCTCCCTCGAGGACGTGCTGCCCACGATCCGTTCGCGCTGCCGCCATCTCACCCTGCGTACGCCTCCGGTGGACGCCGTGGCCGACGTGCTGATCAGGCGTGACGGCATCGATCCCGAGCGGGCCGCGTCCGCCGCCCGTGCGACGCAGGGGCACATCGGCAGGGCGCGCCGCCTGGCCACGGACGAGCGGGCGCGTGCCCGCCGGGCCGCCGTGCTCAAGCTCCCGTTGCGCGTCCATGACGTCGGCGGCTGCCTCAAGGCGGCGCAGGAGCTGATCGACACGGCCACGGACGACGCCAGACAGGTCGCCGAAGAGGTCGACGTCAAGGAGACGGACGACATGAAGGCGGCGCTCGGCGGCGTGGCCGGTGGCCGGATGCCGCGCGGGACGGCGGGTGCGATGAAGGAGCTGGAGGACAGGCAGAAGCGCCGCAGGACGCGCACGCAGCGGGACAGTCTCGATCTGGCGCTGAGTGAACTCACCGGCTTCTACCGCGATGTGCTGGCTCTTCAGCTCGGGTCCCGGATCGCTCTCGCCAACACCGACGTGCGGGACGCCCTCGACCGGATCGCCGAGTCGTCCACGCCCGAGCGGACCCTGCGCCGGATCGAGGCCGTGTTCGCCTGCCGCCGGGCCCTCGACCGTAACGTCGCGCCCTTGCTCGCCGTGGAGGCGATGGCGGTGGAGCTCCGGGCGGGCTGACGTCCTGCGTCCCGGCCGGAGCCGCAGGGCCGCACGGTCCACAGGGCTGGGTGAATTCACCCGTATGGGCAGGGAATCGGTGGAGTCGTCACCTGGCGGCTACGCTCCGGGGATGGACACCAGGCGCCTGCTCCGTATCCTCGCCACCGCGCTCGGCACTGCCGGCCTTCTCGTCTCCGGCTGCAGCAGCGGAAGTACGACGCCGAGTGGGTCCGCGACGGGCTCGGCCGCCGCGGAGGAGCTGAAGCCGTACTACGGGCAGAAGCTGCGTTGGCGGGACTGCGGCGTGGAGGGCTTCCAGTGCGCCACGATGAAGGCACCGCTGGACTACGCGAAGCCTGGGGCCGGAGACGTCGAGCTGGCCGTCTCGCGCGCGAAGGCGACCGGCCCCGGCAAGCGGATCGGCTCGCTCCTGGTGAATCCCGGCGGTCCCGGGGGCTCGGCCGTCGACTATCTCCAGGGGTACGCGGGGATCGGCTACCCCGCCCCCGTCCGGGCCCGGTACGACATGGTGTCCATCGATCCACGCGGGGTGGCCCGCAGTGAACCGGTCGAGTGCCTCTCCGGCAAGGACATGGACGCCTACACGCAGGTGGACCAGACCCCGGACGACAAGGGTGAGGTGGCCGAGCTGCGCGCATCCTTCGAGAAGTTCGCCGAGGGCTGCGAGAAGCGCTCCGGAAAGATCCTTCCGCACGTCTCCACGGTCGAGACGGCGCGCGACATGGACATCCTGCGCTCCCTGCTCGGCGACGAGAAGCTGCACTACGTCGGCGCCTCGTACGGCACGTTCCTCGGCGCGACCTACGCCGATCTGTTCCCCGCCCGGGTGGGGCGTCTCGTCCTGGACGGGGCGATGGACCCCTCGCTTCCCGCGGTCGACATCAACCGCGATCAGACCGCCGGCTTCGAGGGGGCGTTCCAGTCCTTCGCCGCGGACTGTGTGAAGCAGACGGACTGCCCGCTCGGCACCTCGTCCACCGCCGATGCGGCGACCACCCTCAAGGAGCTCTTCGCCCAGCTGGACTCCGAGCCCGTGCCGACCGGCGAGACCCGGCAGCTGACCGAATCCCTGGCGACCACGGGTGTGATCGCCGCCATGTACGACGAGGCCGCCTGGCCCCAGCTCCGTGAAGCCGTCGCCGGTGCGCAGCGCGGTGACGGCTCCGGCCTCCTCGCCCTGGCCGACAGCTACTACGAGCGTGAGCCGAGTGGCGAGTACGCCAACCTGATGTTCGCCAACGCCGCCGTGAACTGCCTCGACCTGGCCCCTGCCTTCGACGGTCCCGCAGCGGCGGAGAAGGCGCTCCCGGAGTTCGAGAAGGCCTCCCCGGTCTTCGGCAGGGGCTTCGCCTGGGCGGCGCTGAACTGCGGCTCCTGGCCCGTGGACCCCACCGGTACCCCGCACCGCACCGAGGCCGAGGGTGCCGCCCCGATCGTCGTGGTCGGCACCACCCGTGACCCGGCCACCCCCTACAAGTGGGCCGAGTCCCTCGCGGAGCAGCTCTCCTCCGGCACCCTGCTCACCTACGAGGGCGACGGGCACACGGCGTACGGCCGGGGCAGCGACTGCATCGACACGGCGATCAACACCTACCTGCTGGAGGGGACTCCCCCCAAGGACGGCAAGAAGTGCACCTGACCTGCGGATACGGCCATGGGGGCGGGCGGTACGGAGCACCCCTGGAAACTGTGTAGACTTGGCGTCGCTGCTGACCGCACCATGGTGCGACAGAGCGTGCCGCCTTAGCTCAGTTGGCCAGAGCAACGCACTCGTAATGCGTAGGTCTCGGGTTCGAATCCCGAAGGCGGCTCTGTGGAAGCCTCAGGACTCACTCGCCGTGACCTGGGGCTTTTGCTTTTGTCGGATGCGGCGCGCCGTCGGGCGCGGGCCGCCCGAGTGTCGACGGCGTCAGTTCTGGTCCCTGCGAGGCCGGGATCCGGCTTCGAGGGTGGCGGCGTACACAGATACACCAGGTCAGGCCCGGTCATCCGTGAGGGATGACCGGGCCTGAGTGGTTTCCGAGGCTCCTTCGGGAGAAATCAGGTGCCTACCGGTGTGTCCTGTACTGGTCCGAGGCGAGCCCGGTGGCGACCGTCGTGTCCTCCGGCGCTCCCCGAGTGGTGCGGTACTTCGAGCCGGACGCACCGGGCCTGGCCTGCGAGGGTACGGATCCGGAACCTGGCCCCGGGCCGGCCGCCCGTCGCCGCATCCCTGCGCGCCGTGCTGCGCGTCGCCACAGCTGAGGCAGGAAGGCGTAGAAGCGGTCGGGAAGGAAGACGGCATCCGCGATGATCATCGCGCCGGAGAACAGGGGCAGCCCCAGAAGCACCGCGATACCGATGTGCATGCTCAGCAGCAGGGCCAGAACCGGGTACTTGAGCCTGCCGAAGAGCACGAACGGGAAGGCGACCTGCAGGAGCACCGTCATGTAGCCGGCGATCGCGATCAGGATGGTGTAGTCGTCCACCAGGTGGGAGAACGCGGGCCAGGGCTGGAAGAGCTCGAGGTTCAGCGCGTAGTGGAGAGCGGTACCGCCACCCCAGGTGGGGCCCTGGACCTTGTAGAGGCCGGCTGATCCGTAGAGGAAGCAGACCTGCGCCGCGATGACGAAGAGGCCGCAGTTGTGCATGACCGTGACCAACGTGGTTCGGGCGCGGTGGAACTGCTCCGGGAGGACGCTGCTCACCGGCTGCGGCGTCTCCCCCTCACGAGCGGCTCTGAGCCGGGCTCTGCGTGCGTCCAGGGACCATCGCCGACCGCACGCCGTGAGGACGAGGTAGAGGGCCATCAGCAGGACGAGGTTGTCGCCCCCGTCCGTCATGAAGATCGATCGCGCGTGGAACGAGGCCACCACGACCGCGAAGAGGGCGGACATGGCGCGGGTGCGCCAGCCCAGCATGAACAGTGCGGACGTGACGAGGGCCAGCACGTAGCAGAGTTCGAAGTAGGCACGGCTGTCGGACAGGGTCAGGATGCTGTTCCAGCCTGTCTGCCGGAAGAGCTGCTCCGCCAGCGCGGGCGTCCAGGGGGAGCCGGGGCCCCAGATCTCGTCACGGTGCGGGAACTCGCGCAGGAGAAAGACCAGATAGAGAAACCCGTAGCCGATGCGCAGCACCGACGCGGCGTACAGAGACACCGGGCGTCCGGTGAGAAGGGTCCACAGCGCACCGGCCCGGTCGAGGAGCCACCTCCGGGCTGTGCCGACGGCCCCGGTGCCGTGGTCCGCGGGCCGGTCCCGTCGCGCTGCCGGGGAGGGGAGAGAGGGTCGCTGTTCATTTCCCACGGGGGGTCACCTTCCACCAGGGCAGGAGCCGAGTCCCGAGGGGCTTCGGCGGGCCGTTCCCGGCGGCAGTGCCGGGCGCGGCGACGGGCAGTGTGAAGACCCGGAGCTGGATGAACTCGATCGTGCCGCCGCCGTCCCTGTGGGCGGCGACGCGCTCCGCGGCGATGTTGCTCAGATACTTCTGCAGCATCACGGCCCGCTCCGAGCCCGCGGCATCGTCTCCCCCGTGTGTCTCCTCGTAGGAGGTCCAGGCGCGGCGGAGAAGGTTCTGATTCGTGTGGCTCGGAAACGGATTGTGGTCGACTGCGGAATTGTCCACGGCAGTCAGGTCGAACCAGGGGCTCACGTGCATCGATCCACGGGAATCTGTCTGTGCGGTTCTCGCCAGGATCTGCCGGTTGGTGGAGTCGGGGTCCGGGGCGAAAAGCCGCCAATTCTGTTCGAAGAGCGGGTACACCCATGCATTGATCTGTGGGTTGTACCGCTTCGACAGAGGATTGGCGGGGGCCACATGCAGGAATACGAGAAGGACATGGACGACGGTCGCCACCACGCACACGGCCACGGTGGTGTACAACCCTGCTTTCAGCGTACGGACCGCGAGGAGCCGCCTGCCCGGCGCCACAGGTTCTTCATGGTCCGGTTCGGTTACCGGACCAGAATCCGACCTCTGGCATTCCTTCACGTCCGCTGATTCAATGCCGCTCGACACCGCCCACCCTGTCTTTCTCATATCTGCTGCTCACGCCTGAGGTCTGTGCGGACCGTCAGCGACGGCGCGCCGCGGATTCGTGAGAATCCGCCGCGCGCCGTCATCCGATGAGGTGCTTTTCGCAGGCTGTTGCTCAGGCCTCGTGGCCTTCGTGGCCCGCGGGCTTGTCGCCATAGCCGAAGTGCTTGCCAGGCTGCTCGTCGTGACCGCCGTGGCCGTGCTCCGGCTTTCCGTCCTCGCCCGGACCGTCGTGGCCCGGCTTTCCGTCCTCGCCCGGACCGTCGTGGCCCGGCTTACCGCCCTGGTCCGGACCGCCGTGGCCGTGCTCCGGCTTTCCGTCCTCGCCCGGACCGCCGTGGCCCGGCCTGTCCGGCTTCCCACCGTTACCGCCGGTGATGGCTCCGCCCGTGGTGTTCCCGGCGCTGTTGCCCGAGGTGTTTCCGCCGGTGGTGTTCCCGGCGGTGTTGCCCGTGGTGTTCCCGGAGGTGTTGCCGGCGATGTTCCCCGACGTGCCGCCCGTCACCAGGTCGACGATGGGGCCGCCGAGGAGGCCGCCACCGATCAGGCCCACGGTCGTGCCGGTCGTCGAACCCGTCGTCGTGCCGGTGGTCGTACCCGTCGTCGTGCCGGTCGTCGTACCCGTTGTCGTGCCGGTGGTTGTACCCGTCGTCGTGCCGGTCGTCGTCGAGCCGGTCGAGCACGACCCGAGGAAGATCCGGTTGGTGTCGAGCGTCACCTGGCCGTTACGGGCCAGCGCCCGGCCCTCGATGTTCGCCCCGTTGGTCGCGAAGATCGAGGTCAGAGCCATGATGGTGCCCACGAACGTGGAGTTGGTACCGAGGGTCGCCGAACTCCCGATCTGCCAGAACACGTTGCACGGCGAAGCGCCGTTCGTGAGGAGGATCCGGCTGTTGGGTGCCGTCGTCAGGGCTTCGGGAACCTGGAACACCCAGACCGCGTTGGGGTTGCCCCCCGCGTTCAGGACCAGGTCGCCGGTGAGTCCGACGCCGGCCGTAGCGGTGTGGACGCCCGGGAGCAGCTCCTGGCCTCCGCCGATGCCGGCCGGAAGCGCGAAGTCGGTGGCCTGGCCGGCCGCGTTGTTGTACGCGACGACAAGATCGCTCTTGGCCTGGAGGGCTGCGGCGTCCGCCGGGTGCACGGCGCCGAGCACCAGCCCGGGCGGGAACCCGGTGATGGCCGGATTCGGGCTCGTCCCGAGGTCGTGGCCGAGGACGGAGGGGCCGGTGTTGGTGACACCCTGACCCGCCAGAACGGAGTAACTGGCGGCTGTGCCCAGGGGTACGGGCAGGGCGATGGCCGACGCCGTGGAGGGCGTCACGGCGACCATCACAGCGGCAACGGTTGCGGCTAGACCCGAGGCGAGCCAGCCGGACAGAGCGCGGCGCTGAGCCGCCTGAGGAAACTTCAGCTTCATCGAGAGGCCATTTTCTATGGGGGCCGTGGCGTACCGGGCCCTACCAATCGCCCGGAATGCCTTGTTGGAGTCGCCGCATATTACCCAGGGACATCCGCATTTCAGCAGTATGTGAAGGGGATGGGAATTATGAAAAACATACTGAATGGCGCAAGTGGGTGACGTAATTCCCAAGCTCATATTTTCGGTCATCCGGCGTCATCCGGCGTCATCCGGAGCGGACGGGGCCCGCTCGGCCGAGACGAGGCGGAATCTCTTTTGTGTCCGGTGGATCGAAACCCGCCGCATTCGGAGAAGTACCGCCAGTCAGGTGTTCTCACGAACTCGCCACGACGCGGGCGTGGCGTGACGGTCTCGTGCGGAACATGAGCGCGGATGGCCGGGGAAAGGGCTGGGGTCGATTTCGCCCCAGTTACTGCCGCGGCGATGTGATTCCTCGGTTCGAATCCGTTTGTGTGCTCCGCGCCTGGTCATCGATGTCCCGGTCGGGCCCGGTGCCGCCCCGCGTGGTGAGGCGTCACGTTCTCCACGGTCGCGGCCGGCCGGGCAGGCAGCCCTTGCGCCGGCGCCGGGCGTGGCCCGCTGGATCCTGGCCCCGCCGGTAGCGGCGGAGTCACCATCTGGACGCCTCCACATGCCGCCGGGGTACGCAGGGGAGATCGTGTAGCCATGGCCGGCACGGCGTTCGGCGTCATCGATGTGCTCCACACCCGTGAGTGGGGGACGGCCCCCGCGCCGCCCGGGACCCGGGCCTCCGGGATCACGGTCGGCGACCGGACTCACCGGGTGATCGCCGGCCCTGGGGGAGGCGGGCCCGCAGCCGTTTTCTCCTCGGCCGGCTTCAACCGCGCGTCACCGGGCACTGGAGTGAGCGCAGTGACCGGGCGGAGGACGAGGCCGCCCGGAGCGACGGAGGGCACGCGAATGACCGAGGACGCAGTACGGCGGCCCGTCGTGCCGGAGGCCCAGCCCCGGCCCGTGGGAGCCGAAGATTTCGATGCCCGTGCCCTGCGCGCGGAGACCGCCACGCGTTTCACCGCCGCGGTCGCCGCGATCGACGCGGGAGACATGGACTTCCCGCTGCCGGGCAGCGGCGCGACCGCCGAGCGTTTCGCCGCGCTGCGGGCCGTGGCCGAGGACGATCTGTGTCTCGCCCGGCTGGTGGAGGGCCACGTCGACGCGTTGGCGATCCTCGGCGAACTGGGCGGCCCCGCGCCCGAGCCCGGCCGGCGCTGGGGGGTGTGGGCGGCCGAGCCCCCCGGCGAGGGGCTCTCCGCCGTCCGGGGTGCCGACGGGCGGTGGAGCGTGAGCGGGCTCAAGCAGTACTGCTCCGGAGCGCACAGCTGTACGCACGCGCTGGTCACCGCCCGTGCCGAGGACGGCCGGCGACTCTTCGCCGTGCCCCTGGAGGCGGGGACGTACGAGCCGGTGGAGGGCAGCTGGCAGGCGCTCGGCATGGCCGGCTCCGACACGCCGGACGTGCGTTTCCACGCGGCGGACGCCGAGCCGGTCGGGGACGTCGAGGGGTATGTGAACCGTCCCGGTTTCCAGCACGGTGGCATCGGGGTGGCGGCCTGCTGGCTCGGCGGGGCGAGTGCCGTGGCCCGCGCCCTGCGTGCCGCGGCCCACCGCGGGGGCGGCCCGCACACCGACGCCCACCTCGGCGCCGTGGACATCGACCTGCGGGCGGCCGGTCTGCTCCTGGAGGCCGCGGCGGCCGGCATCGACGCCGACCCTCTGGACACCAAGGGCGAGGCCAGGCTGCGCAGCCTGCGCGTACGGGGCTTCGTCGAGGCCGTCTGCGACCGCACGCTCGGGCATGTGGGCCGGGCCACCGGTGCGGGGCCGCTGTGCCATGACCGGCGCCACGCCCGTGCCGTCGCCGACCTGACCGTCTACATCCGGCAGCACCACGCCGAGCGCAACCTCGCCGAACTGGGTGCCCTGGTCAGCGGCCGGGAGGAGGAGTGAGCACGCACACCGAGGACTCGTCGCCCTACGCCGACGCGATCCAGGCCCCCGGCACCGATGAGAGCGTGTGGGAGGCGTGGCCGGGCTGGGAAAGGCTGCGCGAGTTCCCGCTGCCGCCCCGGGGCCGGGTCGTCGTGGTCGCCGCGCACCCCGACGACGAGGTGCTGGGACTCGGCGGCACGCTGGCACGGCTCGCGGCGGCCGGGCACGCCCTCACCGTGGTCTCCGTGACCGACGGAGAGGGGTCGCACCCCCACAGCAGGGTCGTACGCCCCCGCGAACTCGTCCGCGTCCGCGCCGAGGAGACCCGCACCGCCCTCGGACGGCTCGGCGCGGGGGAGGCCGAGATCGTACGGCTGCACGTACCCGACTCGGGCGTCGACCGTCACGAGGAGGAGGTACGACGGGCTCTCGTCCCGCTGTGCTCGGGAGCGGTCCTGGTCGCGGCCCCGTGGACCGGCGACGTGCACAGCGACCACGAGGCGGCCGGCCGGGCGGCCCGGGCCGCGGCCCGGGAGGCCGGTGCGCCCTTCGCCGAGTACCCGGTGTGGATGTGGCACTGGGCGCGCCCCGAGGATTCCCGCGTGCCCTGGGAGCGGGCGGCGCAGGTCACCCTGTCCGCCGGGGTCCAGGCCCGCAAGCGGCACGCGGTCGATGCCTTCGCCTCGCAGATCCGGCCCCTGGGGCCGGGAGCGGCGGAGGCGGCGGTCCTGCCGCCGGAGGAGCTCGCCCACCACCTGCGTCCCCGTGAGGTGGTGTTCCTGTGAGCACTCCGGCCGGATACTTCGAGGACATGTACCGGGGCGAGGACGATCCCTGGCACCTTCAGGAGCGCTGGTACGAACAGCGCAAGTACGCGCTGACCCTGGCGTCGCTGCCCAGGCCCCGATTCCGCAGCGCCTTCGAACCCGCTTGCTCGGTGGGCCAGCTGACGCGTCTCCTGGCTCCGCGGTGCGAGCGGCTGCTCGCCGCCGACCGGGTCGCCTCCGCCGTGGAGACGGCCCGGCGGCGGACCGCGGATCTCGGGCAGGTGGAGGTGGCCCGGCTCACCGTGCCCGAGGAGTGGCCCGAGGGACGCTTCGACCTGATCGTGCTGTCCGAACTGCTCTACTACTTCGACGGGGAGCGGCTGGACGGACTGCTGTCACGGGCCACCGGTTCGCTCGAACCGGGCGGGACCCTGGTCACCGTGCACTGGAACCACCCGGTACCCGAGCACCTGTACACCGGGGCTCAGCTGGCCGGCCGGCTCGCCCGTGAACCCGGGCTGCTGCTGCGGACCGACCACCGGGAGGAGGACTTCGTCCTGCAGACCTTCAGCCGGGTCCTGCCGGGTGACGCCGCGCCCGCCTCGCCCGCCGCGTTCGAGGGGCTCGTGTGACGAGGATCGCCGCCATGGCCGTGGTGATACCCGCGCACAACGAACAGGCGCTGCTGGGTGCCGCCCTCGCCGCCGTCTCCCGGGCCGCACGGCACCCCGCCCTCGTCGCCACCCGGCTGCTCGTGGTGGTCGCCGCGGACGCCTGCACCGACGCGACGCAGTCGGTCGCGCGCCGGGCCGGCGCTCTGATCGCGCCGCTCGACTCCCGTAGCCCCGGGCGGGCCAGAGCGGCCGGTGCGGCGCTTGCCCTGCGCACCCTCGGCCTGGACCCGGGCGCCGTGTGGATCGCCTCGACCGACGCCGACAGCGAGGTCCCGCCCCGCTGGCTCGCCCACCAGCGGGCCTGTGCCGAGCAGGGCTGGGACGCGGTGGTGGGTACCGTCCGGCCCCAGAAGTGGCATCCCGCGCTCAGCGATGTGATCCGCCGTCACGTGCGGGAGTACGAGGAGGCAGGCCGCCACGAGGGGCGGCCGGATCTCCACCCGCATGTCCACGGTGCCAATCTGGGCGTACGGGCGGACGCCTATCTGCGCTGCGGGGGGTACCCGGCGCTGGCGACCGGCGAGGACCACGCGCTGGTGGCCGCCCTGAAGGCGGGCGGTCACCGCGTGCTGCGCACCAGACGCTTCCCGGTCCTCACCTCCGCGCGTCTGACGGCACGGGCCCGGGGTGGGTACGGCGACCATCTCGGCGCGCTCGCCCGGCCCGTACGGCAGCTCGACTGACATGCGGGCGGGAGCGGCAGACGACAGGCCGGTGAACGGAGCGGGAGGACTCGGGTACTCATGACCGGTGGCACCACGACCGAGCGGTCGGACACGGGGCGGCTGGCAGCCGTCACCCAGTGGTGGCAGCGCGCCTTCTCCTATGCCGGAGACGAACGCGAGACCCTGCTGGTGATCGGGAAGAGCACCCTCGCGGCCGGGCTGGCCTGGCTGATCGCCTACGACGTCCTCGACGCCCGCTCGCCCGCCTTCGCCCCCTTCTCGGCGGTGCTGATCATGCAGGTGACCGTCTACCGCTCGGTCGTGCAGTCACTGCGCTACGTCGGCGCCGTCGTCGCGGGGGTCCTGGTGCAGGCCGCCCTCGGGTTCCTCGCCGGCCCCGACCTGCTGACCTTCGTACTCGTCGCCGCCATCGCCCTCACGATCGGGCGCTGGCGCGTCCTGGGCGTCCAGGGACCGCAGGTCGCCACCGCGGCCTTCTTCGCCTTCTCGACGTACACCTCGTCGTCCGGCGACTCCGAGCGGTTCTTCCGGCTGGGTGAGATCGTCGTGCTCGTCCTCATCGGCTGCGCGATCGGCACCGCCGTCAACGTCCTCGTGGCCCCGCCGCTGCGCTACCGCAGCGCCGAGTACGGCATCCGCAGCTTGGCCCACACCCTTCACGACCTGCTCGCCGACATGTACCCGGTGCTCGCCGAGGGTGTGCCCGACCAGGACACCACCGGCGGGTGGAGGGCGCGGGCGGAACGTACCGAGGGGATGATCCGGCAGGCGAGGGCGGGTCTGGAGACCGCGAAGGAGAGCGTCCAGCTCAACCCCCGGCGCCTGTTGCGCCGCTACCGGGGCCACCCCGGCTTCCACGGCTACGAGTCGGTGCTCGGCGCCCTGGAACGCACGCTCTACCAGGTGGCCGCGCTCACCCGCGGTCTCGACCGGTCCCGCGAGGAGGAGGACGACGAGGCCCGCCGGCCGTTCCTGCGGCGGTACGCGGGGTTCCTGGAAGCGGCCTCCGCGGTCGCGGAGGTGCTGACGACGCTGGACGAGACCACCTTGCGCGCGCAGGCGAAACGGCTGGAGCGGCTCACCGGGGAGGCCGAGGCGCGGCGGGACGAGGTGGTCGAGGAGACCCGCCGGCTCTCCTCGTCCCTCGCCGATCCCTCGGCCCCGTACGGCATTCTTGTCACCGAGGCGACGCGGCTCCTGGAGGAGTTCCAGTACACCTGCGAGGTCCTCCTCGACGTCGCGCCAGAGACGCACCGGGGGCCGGGTGGGCCGGAGCGGTAGGCCGGCCGGGGGAGCCGCCCCTTGTCCATGCCGGGCGCAGCGTGACGGCCGGAGGACCCACCGGCTGCGGGCGCACCACGAGCACTTCGACGCGGGGGGACGGACGTCCATGGAGACCGAGCACGGGGAAGCGGCCGCTGATGCCGGGACGGAGGGGCCGCCGGGACCCCTCGTCGATGCGGCCTGGCTCGCGAGCCGGCTGACGAGGCGGGGAACGGTGGTCCTCGACGCCTCGGTGGGCGCGCACCGCGCGGCCGGGCGGCGCGTTCCGGGGGCCCGGCGCTTCGACATCGACGGGGTGATGTCCGACCACGCCGTACCGCTGCCGCACACGATGCCTCAGGCGGACGCGTTCGCCGAGGAGATGCGGGCCCTGGGGGTGGACGGCACGGACACCGTCGTCGTCTACGACACCGCCGGGATCTACTCCAGCGCCCGTGCCTGGTGGATGCTCCGCGCGATGGGCTTCGACCGCGCCGCGGTGCTCGACGGAGGGCTGCCCGCCTGGGAGGCGGCCGGGCTCCCGGTGGAGGCCCTTCCGCCGGGAGGCGGCGGGCGGGCCGGGAACTTCACCGCCCGCCCGCGCCCCGGAGCGCTGGTCGGCAGCGACGAGGTCGTGGAAGCCCTGGCCGATCCGGGTGCGGCCGTTCTCGACGCGAGGTCCCGTGGGCGCTTCGCAGGCACGGAGGCCGAGCCACGGCCCGGCCTGCGGGGCGGCCATATGCCGGGGGCGGTGAATCTGCCCTTCGCCGAGGTGCAGCGCGACGGCCGGATGCTGCCCGTGGACGAGTTGCGCGCGGTGTTCGAGGCGTCGGTGGAAGGCCGGGAGCGACTGGTCGTCAGCTGCGGGTCCGGCGTGACGGCGTGCGTCCTGGCGCTCGGGGCGGAGCTCGCCGGGTACGGCGGGGTGGCCGTGTACGACGGTTCCTGGAGCGAATGGGGCCTGCCGTCGGAGCTGCCGGTCGTGACGGGCGCGTAGCGCGCCGGCCGGCTACGCGGGCCCGCCGGGAAGCGGTCCTCACTCGCGGCTGCCGGCCAGTTCGACCGGCCTCGTGCGCATCGCGGCGAGCGCGGGCAGTACGGCGGAGACGGTGGCCGCCACGGCGCACGCGGCCGCCACACCACCGGCCGCCGTCCACGGGACGACCACCGGGGAGCTCACCGAGAGGAGTTCCAGGGCGCCCTTCACCCCCAGCAGGTTCAGCCCGGCCACCGCCCCTCCCATGACCGTGCCCACCGCCACCACCATCAGCGCCTCGACCGTCACCAGCCGGAGCACCTGCGCCTTCGTGGCACCGGTGAGGCGGAGCACCGCCAGGTCGCGCACCCGGTCCGAAGTGGCCATGACCATGGTGTTCGCCAGGGCGATCCCCGTGTACAGCAGGGCGATGCCCAGGATGAGCATCAGGCCCGCGCGGGTGTTGCCGCCGGTACGCGGGTAGTGCGCGGTCACCCACGCGTCCCTCGTCATGACCGGGGTGCCCGTGTCCCGCCCCGCCTCCTCCAGGAGGGCGCGGACGGCCGAAGGGTCCCCTTCTTCCCGGAGCCTGACGTCGATGCGGTCGATCGCGGCTCCGGCCGCGTTCGCGGGAGTGACGTACACCCCGTTGCTGCCGGTGCCGGTGCGCATCACGGCCGCGATGCGCAGCGACACCTTGCGGCCGTCGCCGAGCCAGACGCTCACGCGCTGTCCGACCGTCCGTGTCTCCCACTCCTCGTTCACGATGATGGAGTCGTCGTCCAGATCGCCGACGCGGCCGGCGACGAGGGGCAGACGGGCGGTCGCGGCAAGGCCGGCCGGATCGGCCGCCCGTGCCTCCGACGTGATGAGCGCGGTGCCCTCCTCGAGGACGGTGACCCCGGTGGAGCGGGAGGCACTGGTCACGGCTCCGGGGACGCTCCGTACGCGCTGTACGAAGCGCGGGTCCAGCGGGCCGTCCCCGCCGGCCACGTGGTCGGCGCGGGAGACGGCCGCCGCCTCGGTGGCCCTGGCCTCGTTGATCGTGGCCACGGTGCCCAGCAGCGAGCCCGCCAGGGCGACGGTGATCAGGACCGGCGCGGCGACCGCGGCGGTTCGGCGGATGCCGGTGGACGCGTTCTGCCGGGCCAGCAGGCCGGTGGCGCCCGGCAGCCGCGCGGGCAGCCAGGTGAGCAGACGCGTCAGTGGGCGCACGAGGAGCGGCGCGAGCAGCGCGCAGCCGGCGATGATCCACATGGGCTGCAGGATGTACGTCTTCCGCTTGAGCACGTCCCCGGGGTCGGTGACCAGAGCCCAGCCCAGCAGCCCCAGCCCGGTCAGCAGGACGGCCGCGCCCGTCAGCAGGCGACCCGGCGGCATCCCTCCGGCGTCCACGGACGCGTCGCGGAGCGCCTCCACGGGACGGATCCGGCCCGCGCGGTGGGAGGAGACGGCGACACCGGCGAGGGCCACGCCGAGGCCGGTCCAGAAGGCGGTGTGCAGCGGCCAGGTCGCGTCGCCGACGAGGAACCAGGCCGGGGCGAAACCCTCGTCGACCAGCCGGCCGGCCAGGACGGGTGCGGCGGCCTCGCCCAGCAGACAGCCGGCGGCCGAGGCCAGTACACCGATCACGAGCGCCTCCACGACGACCGTGCGCCGCACCTGACCCGGAGTGGCACCCGTCGTGCGGAGCAGCCCGAACTCCCTTCTGCGCTGGGCCACAGCGAAGGAGAACGTCGAGGCGACGACGGAGACCGAGACGAAACCGGTGATACCGGCGGCCGTGCCGAGCAGGGCGTTGACGGCGGTCAGGGCCTCGCTGTCCCGGTCGGGACCGGGGTCGGCCCGGCGCCGGTCGTCGCCGGTGAGGACGCTCATGCCGGGGAACGCCTGGGTCAGCCGCCGTACCGCGTCCGCGTCGGCGTGAACGGCCACCGCGTCGACGGCCGGGTGGATGCGGGCGGCCTCGGCGTCGCTGAAGAACACCGCCTTCTCGAAGCCCGCGTCGGCCACCGTGCCGACCACCGTCCGCGTCTTCGTCCCGGCGCCGCCGCCGGGGGTGGCCGTCCTGACCCGGTCGCCGGTCCGGAGGCCCGGGCCCCCGCCCGCCGTCACGACGATCTCGCCGGCCTCGGCCGGAGCGCGGCCGGAGATGACGCGGTACGGGGTGGCGGCCGCGACGGCCCACGGGTGTCCCACGGCCCTCTCCCCGGCCAGACGGACGGGGAACGTACGGTCCTCGGCCGTGCGCCCGAGTGCGGAGAGCCCGGCGGCGAGGCGCTGCGGCACCGGGCGGGGGGCGGCGAGCCGGGCCGTACGCTCCCCGACGGGTGTGGCGACCCGCAGGGTGTCCGACGGCGCCACCACGACCGGGGCCCCGGCGAAGCGTTCGGGGCCGCGGTCAGGCGTGTCGAAGGTGGCCGCCAGCGCCAGCCCGGTCATGGCGATCAGCCCGACGCCCAGGGCGAGTGCGACGAACGAGCCGATGAAGGTGACCCAGCGGGTCCGCATCGAGCGCAGGGCGGAGCTCAGCACGGGACCACCGCCAGGGCGGTCATGCGCGCGGCGATCTGTCCGGCGGCCGGGTCGCACAGCTCGTCCCGTATCGATCCGTCGGCCAGGAACACCACACGGTCCGCGTAGGAGGCGGCCACCGGATCGTGCGTCACCATGATCACCGTCTGGCCGGCGTCGGACATCGACCGCAGGAGCTCCAGGACCTCCCGGCCGGTACGGGAATCGAGCGCCCCGGTGGGTTCGTCGCCGAACAGGACCTCGGGCCGGGTGACCAACGCCCGTGCCAGGGCGCCGCGTTGCTGCTGCCCGCCGGAGAGCTCGGTGGGCCGGTGGCGGGCCCGGGAGCCGAGACCGACCCGTTCCAGAACCGCGCGTACCTCCGCGCGGCGGGGTCTGCGGCCCGCGAGCCGCAGCGGGAGCGCCACGTTCTGCTCGGCGGTGAGCGCCGGCAGCAGGTTGAAGGCCTGGAAGACGAACCCGATCCGCTCACGGCGCAGCAGCGTGAGCCTCCGCTCGCTCAGCCCGGTCGTCTCCGTGTCCCCGAGGAACACCCGGCCGGAGGTGGGCCGGTCGAGGCCGGCGGTGCACTGGAGGAGCGTCGACTTCCCCGAACCGGACGGTCCCATGATCGCAGTGAAGGAGCCCCGGGGGATGGCGAGGCTGACTCCGTCCAGCGCCGTGACGGCGTCGGCGGCCTTTCCGAAGGACCGGGTGACGGTGTCGAGCCGGACGGCTGCGGGTTGCTGATTCATGGTTCCACTCAACCGGGCGCGCTCGGCGGCCACATCGCAGCGAGGAGGGGTCCTGGGGGTGGAGCCAGCTCCACCACCGGCCCCCCGCCCGCCGGGTGGTGGTGGCCGGTCCGTGCTGTCTACCGTGCGGGTCATGAGCTCACTCACCCTCCGGCAGGCCATCCTGCGGCGCCGCTATCTGCTCGGCGGCCTGCCGTGGCGCGCGGCGCTGTACCTGCTGAGCAGCGTCCCCACGGGTGCGGCCCTCCTGGCCTCCGTCCTGCTGCTGGCTGTGGTGGGCAGCGCCCTGTCCCTCGTGCTCGTCGGCCTGCCGCTCCTTCTGATGCTCGCCCTGATCGGCGTCCCGGTGGCCGCCGTCGAGCGGCGCAGGCTGCGGCTGATCGACCCCGTGCCCCTCGGCGATCCGCACCGGTCCCCGTCGGGCACCGGGTTGTTGGCGTGGCTGCGCACCCGGCTCCGGGAGCAGGCCACCTGGCGGGAATTCCGTTACGTACTGCTGTTCGCCGGGGTGCTCTGGCCGCTGGAGGGGCTGCTCGTGGGGGGCGTACTGACCGTCTGCGGCGCGCTGTTGGCGACGCCCGTCGTCATGGCGGCCGTCACCGGCGGCGAGGAGGTGCGGGTGCTGAAGCTGTATCTCGCCGACTCGTATCCGCAGGCCTTCGCCCTGGCCCTGCTCGGGCTGGTGCTGCTGCCGGTCCTCGCCTATCCGCTCGGGTGGGCGGCGGTGGCACGTGCGGCCCTGACCAGGGCGCTGCTGTCCGCGGGGGGTGAGGGACTCGACGCCCGTATCGAGGAGTTGGGGCGCTCCCGGATGCGGCTGGTGGACGCCTTCGAGGCGGAGCGCCGCCGGATCGAGCGAGACCTGCACGACGGGGCGCAGCAACGGCTCGTAGCCCTCTCGATGACGCTGGGCCTGGCCAGGCTGGAGAGGCCGGCCGAGCCGCTGGGCGGATTGCTCGCCAAGGCGCACGAGGAGGCGGGGGAGGCCCTCGTGGAGATCAGGGAGCTCATCCGGGGCATCCACCCCCAGGTCCTCACCGACCGCGGTCTGGCCGCGGCGGTCGAGGACGTCGCCGACCGCTCGGCCGTACCCGTCGACGTGGACCTCGACATACCCGACCGGCTGCCGCAGCCGGTGGAGACCGCCGTGTACTTCGCTCTCTGCGAGGCGCTGGCCAATGTGGCGAAGCACAGCGGGGCGAGCCGGGCACGGGTGACGGGGCGGGACGACGGGGAGCGGCTGACCGTCGAGGTGTGGGACGACGGCACAGGCGGCGCGGCGACCACCGGGGGTACCGGGCTCCAGGGGGTCGCCGACCGGCTCTCCGTGCTGGACGGGCGGCTGTTACTGTCCAGCCCGGCCGGGGGGCCGACCGTGCTCCGGATCGACGTCCCCCGGATCCCCGCTCACCTGGTCGAATGAGGGTTGGATGCTGCGCATCGTGCTGGCCGAGGACAGTGTGCTCCTCAGGGAGGGCCTCGTCGGCCTGCTGGAGAGGTTCGGCCACGAGGTGGTGGCCGGCGTCGGCACCGCCGGTGAACTCACCGCCGCCGTCGCCGAACACGGCCCGGACATCGTGGTGACGGACGTACGGATGCCGCCCGGTTTCTCCGACGAAGGGCTCCGGGCCGCCGTGGCCCTGCGGGAGACCCGTCCCCGGCTGCCCGTCCTGGTCCTCAGCCAGTACGTCCAGCGTGCCTACGCCGAGGAGTTGCTCGACTCCTGCGACGGTACGGGCGTGGGCTACCTCCTCAAGGAACGCGTGGGGAAGGTCGAGGAGTTCGTCGATGCGCTCCAGCGGGTCGCCGAAGGCGGCACGGTCGTCGACCCGGAAGTGGTGCGTCAGCTCCTCAGGCACCGCCGCGACCCGCTGTCGCGGCTGACCGCACGGGAGCAGGAGGTGCTGGCCCTGATGGCGGAGGGCCGCTCGAACGCCTCCGTGGCCGAGGCGCTGACGGTCAGTGAGGGGACGGTCAGCAAGCACTTCGGCTCCATCCTCACCAAACTGGACCTCTCCCTGACCGACGCGACGAACCGCCGGGTCCTCGCCGTGCTGGCCTACCTGCGGAAGTGACCGGACCGTCAGCCCGCCAGCGAAGCGACCAGTTCCGCCGCCTCGTCCAGCACCGCCGTCCGGTGCGCGGTGAGCTGTGGGTCCGCCGCGCGCAGTGCGGTGGCGCGGGCGAGGGCGTCGGCGGGCACGCCGCCGTCGTCCGTGAACCGGTTGAGCAGTGCCGCCAGCACGCCCCGGGCCCCCGGGCCCGCGGAGTACGACGGGTCGAGGGCCGCCTGGGCCAGGAGCAGGGAGGTCATGGCCCGGTCCAGCGCGGGCGGCCCCTCACCGGCCGTCATCCAGTCGATCACCATCGCGCCCTCGGGGGCCAGGACCACGTTCTCGGGACGCAGGTCCAGGTGCAGGATCCGGTCCTCGGGTTCCTGGGAGAGCCGTGGAGGGATCGCGTGCAGCTCCCGTAGGAGCCGCGCCAGCAGCTCCGCGCCCTCGTCCCCGGTGACCGTGCCCGCCAGCATCGCCTCGGCCAGCGTCGGACCGGTCAGCCGCTGCACCACGAGGTCCGTGGGAAGCGCATCCTCGGCGGGCGGACCGATGCGCGGGACCGGGAAGCCCGAGGCCGAGAGGTACGACATCACGGCCAGCTCCCCGGTCGTGTCGATGCCTTGGCGGTAACGGCGCAGGACCCAGGGGCCGTCGAGTGCGTACACGTCGGCGGTGCGTCCCGAGCCCAGGAGTGGGCCTATATGCATGGGGGAAACCTACCCGCGCCGTCCCACCCGGGGGAGTCACCAGCGCATGTGAACGTCCTCGGCCCAGCCCAGCAGGCGGTCCACGGCGATCTCGGCGCCGTCGTCGGTGCGGATCCGGCCGTCGTAGTGGCCGAAGCGCTGGTCGGTGCGGTTGGCGATCAGACCGACGTCGGTGTGCACGGCCCGGTTGTGGAACGGCGTGAACGTCAGGTCCACCTGGCCGGACGAGGGGGTGCGGAGCGTCCAGGGTGCCAGCGGGGCGGAGGCGGACCACTGCCAGTCCATCTCCTCGCCGATCTTGGTGAGCCGGCCGTCCACGCAGAGCCCGTTCTCGGTGGAGCCGGTGCCCTCGGTCCAGCGGCCGCCGAACTGGAGGCCCACCGTGTGCCCGTCCGTACGGCCGGACGCGGCGCCCCAGTTCCAGTCGACCGTACGCGGCCAGCGCCCGCGGCCGTGGTCCAGGACGGCCCAGGCCTCGTCGTCCTCCCCGCCGAACGTCAGGATCTCGCTGCCGATACGCACGCGGCCTGAGGCGGGGAGCGCGGTGTGCTTGGAGGTGTACTGGAAGCGCTGCTCGCTCCACGGGACGACCACGGAGAGCGACTCGTGTCCTTCCGGCCGGGAGACCAGGAGGCCGACCTCCAGCGGCAGCCGTTCCGGGGTCAGGCAGCGGGCCCGCAGCCTCGTGCCGGCGTTCTCGTCGCGGATCTCGATGCGCACCTTGCCCCCGGTCGGCCGGGCGGGGCCGACGACGACGTCCTCGGAGCCCGGTGCTCCCGCGACGGTGTCCGGGAGGCGGACGCCCCGGGCGGCGGGGACGATCGAGGAGCATTCGAACTCGCGGCCTCCGGGGCCGAATTCCAGCAGGTAGACGGTGTTCAGCGCCAGGAAGTCGAGGTCGCTCACGGTCAGGGCGACCAGGTGGGTGGGTGTGGTCACGCACCAGTACTCCCACCGCTTCGTCCGGCCCCAGCCCTGCAGATTGGCCCGGTGCAGCGGCTTCCTGGACCAGCCGACGGCAGAGGGATTCAGGCTGCCGTCGGGGAGGCAGAGGTCGACGGGCTCCGTGATCTCGTGCTCGTGCGTCGCCATGGCCGGAGCCTATAGCGGCACGGCGCCCCGCCCGGGCACGGCTCCGGGCGCGCCGGGTGGGTCTCCCGGCCGCCTCGGACCGGCGTCGGAGGGCGCCCACGACGCGGCGGTGGGGGCGGGCGGGACCTTCGGTTGCGGAGGTGCGGCGCCACGTCGTGGTTCCACGCCCCGTCGGGCTCCGCCGCCCGGAGCACGTCACCCCGTAAGGCGAGGAGAGCGAGGCGGAGACAAGCCCGACAACCCCGCTCCGCGGACGCGCGTTCACCGTGGGGCCACCGCCGTGGCGGTAGGCGCGGGCCGTGGCCCGGCCAGGGTCCGGCCCTGGCCGCCCCTGGATCCGGCCGCCGCCGTGGCAGGTCACCCGGCCGGCTCATTTGGCGTCCGAGTAGCGCTCGACCACCGCCGTGCTGAACGGGAACCGCACCGGCGTCTCCCCGAAGGCGACCCTGCCGGCCAGCTCCCCGGCCTCGCGGATCGCCTCCACCACCGCCGGCGCCTCCCCGGCCGGGCAGTGCACGATCACCTCGTCGTGCTGGAAGAACACCAGCTCGGCCCGCATCCCCCCTGCGGCGAGCGTCCGCCGCAGCGCCGCCAGGAGCAGCAGCGCCCAGTCCGCGGCACTGCCCTGGACCACGAAGTTGCGGGTGAAGCGGCCCCGCGCCCGGGCGTTCGACGAGGCATAACCCGGGGTGAGTCCGTAGGCGTTCGTGCTCTCCCCGGGCGGCCGCTCCTCGCTCTCCTGCGGGATACCGGCCTCTCCGTCCTCGTCCGCCCCGGCGGCGGGCGGGCTCGTGCGGCCCAGCCAGGTACGGACGAGGCGGCCCTCCTCGCCCGCCTTCGCCGCGTCGTCGACGTAGGCGACGGCGTGCGGGAACCGCCGCCGCAGTGCCGCCAGGTTCTTCAGGCCGTCGCCCGAGGTCTGTCCGTAGATCGCGCCGAGCAGCGCGATCTTGGCGTGGTCGCGGTCGCCGTGGAACGCCCGGTCGGACAGGGCCTTGTAGAGGTCGCCCTCGTGCCCGGCCACTTCCATCAGCCCCCGGTCGCGGGAGATCGCGGCCAGCACGCGCGGCTCCATCTGGTCGGCGTCCGCCACGACCAGCCGCCAGCCCTCGTCGGCGACGACCGCCTGGCGTATCACCTTGGGGATCTGCAGCGCTCCGCCGCCGTTGGTCGTCCAGCGCCCGCTGACCGTGCCCCCCGGCTGGTACTCGGGGCGGAAGCGGCCGTCACGCACCCAGTCCTGGAGCCAGCTCCAGCCGTGTGCCGTCCAGACGCGGTACAGCTTCTTGTAGCGGATCAGCGGCTCCACCGCCGGGTGGTCGAGCTCCTCCAGCTCCCACCGCCGGGTCGACTTCACCCTGATACCGGCCTGCGCGAAGGCCTTGACGACATCGGCCGGCAGATCGGGCCGCACCCGTCTGCCGAAGGCTGCCGACACCTCGTCCGCGGCCTCGGCCAGCCTGCGGGGCTCGCCGCCACCGGCGTACCGCTCGCCGAGCAGCTCGTTCAGTACGTCGCGGTGCACATCGGCCCGCCAGGGGAGCCCGGACGCGTTCATCTCGGCGGCGACCAGCATGCCCGCGGACTCGGCGGCCGTGAGCAGCCGCATCCTGCCCGGGTGCTCCGCCGCCTCGTGACGGCGCAGCTGCTCGGCGTAGACCTGGAGCAGGGCCTCGAAGGGCAGGTCGGCTCCGGAGCGCGGCTCGAAGAGGGAGGACTGGGCCCCGGGCTCCGCCGACCGGGGCGGCGGATCGGGCGGCACCGGCGCACGGCGAAGCCGGGCCCAGGCAGCCGCCGCGGAGCGGGGCTCCCCGAGCCGCCCCTCGTGGCCGAGCAGCAGGAGCTCGGCGCACTCGATGTCGTAGCAACGCTCCACCCGTACGCCCGCCGCGAGCAGCCGGGGGTAGATCCCGGCGGTCGACCGCCAGACCCAGCGGGCGACACCGGGGCGCGAGCGGACGGACTCGACGAGGTCGGGCTCGGCCAGGACGGGACCGGCGGGCAGGCCGTCGCGCGTGAGCGGCGCGAGGAGTGCGCCGCCCCCTTCCGCGGTGGCCAGAGCCCAGCGTTCGGTCATGAGCCGAGTCTCGCACCCGCCACCGACAGAGGCCCCGGCCCACGGGGAGGGCGGCCGTCCGGCTCACCGGGCGGGCGCGCCCGACTGCCGGGAGGATCGGAGTGCGGTGCGCGCGGCGCGTACCGGCGACCCGGCAGGCGGCGGAGGAGACGGTGATGGAAGCGATCGTGTACGAGGAGTTCGGCGGCCCCGAGGTCCTGCGCCTGGCCCAGGTCGAGGACGTCCACGCCGGCCCCGGGCAGATCCGGGTGGAGGTCAGGGCCGCCGGGGTCAATCCGATCGACCACAAGATCCGCAACGGCTGGATGGAGGCGGCCTTCCCCACCCCGCTGCCCGCCACACCCGGCAGCGAGTTCGCCGGAGTCGTCGACGAGACCGGTGAGGGAGTGACGGAGTTCGCCGTCGGCGACGAGGTCCTCGGCCGGAGCGCGACCGGCGCGTACGCGGCGTACGTCCTCGCCGACGTGGGATCCGTCGCGCCCAGGCCGGAGGGACTGGGCTGGGCGGAGGCCGCCGCGCTGCCGGTCGCGACCGTGACCGCCGCCCGTGTGCTGGACGAGCTCGCGGTCTCCGCGGGCGAGACCCTGCTGGTGCACGGGGCGTCCGGCGCGGTCGGTTCCGCCGCCGTCCAGCTGGCCGCCGCCCGCGGCGCCACCGTCGTCGGGACCGCCTCACCGGCCAACCACGACTACCTGCGGGTGCTCGGCGCGGTCCCGGTCGCGTACGGGGAAGGGCTGGTGGACCGGGTGCGGGAGGCCGCGCCGCAGGGCGTGGACGCGGTGTTCGACGTGGCGGGCAGGGGCGCGCTGGCGGACTCGGTGGAGCTGCGTGGCGGCACGGCCGACCGGGTCACCACCATCGCCGACCCGGACGCCGCCCACTACGGGGTGGCCTTCTCCGCCGGCGGCGGGAGCCGTCCCGACGAGGGCAGGCGGCTCGCGGAGTACGCCGAGGCGGCGGCGGTCGGTGGCCTCCGCGTCCCCGTGGAACGGACCTTCGCGCTCGGCGAGGCGGCGCGGGCCCAGGAGCTCAGCGAGGCCGGGCACGTGCGCGGCAAGCTCGTCCTGGTCCCCGGGGAGCACTGAGCGGCCGGCCGCCGCCTAACCTGGCCCGATGGAATCGGTGATCGACCGGGCGTGTGCCGCGGCCCTCTATTCGGACGGCGACGCGGGGCTGGACACCGGCGCATCCCTGCTCGCCGCGGACCCCTCGGCCGACGAGGAGCTGCACCGCCGGGGCGAGGAGTTCGTCCGGCGGGCCTGGTCGCGCGGCTGGCAGCCCGCCGACGTCGTACGGATCGTCCGGCGCGAGCTGGACGAGACCGGGGCCGCGCTCGTCGCCGCGCTGATCGGGGCGGAGACGGCGGGTTACGGGCAGCTGCCGGCACGCTGGGCGGACCAGCTCGCCGCGATGCCCGCACCGGCGCCCCGGAACCGGCCCGACCGCTTCACGTACGCCTCCGCGCTCCTGGAGCTGTACCGGCTCCTGCTGAGGCTCCCGGTCATCGAGCCGGTCGGGCCGCCGCCCGGCACGGCCGCCGACGCTCCGCACCGGCCGCCGGCCCACGGTGAGCCCCGGATGCTCACCAGGATCCGGGCGCTGCTCGCGAAGGCGGAGGCGACGGGCTTCCCGGAGGAGGCCGAGGCGCTCACCACCAAGGCACAGGAACTGATGGCGCGGCACAGCATCGACGAGGCGCTCCTCGCCGCCCGGACGCACAGCGCCGACGCGCCGGGGGCCGTCCGGATCGGGGTCGACGCCCCGTACGAGAGCGCCAAGGCCGTCCTGCTCGACTCCGTCGCCTCGGCGAACCGGTGCCGTGCCGTGTGGAACAGCGAGTTCGGCTTCACCACGGTCGTGGGCTTCGAGCCGGACCTGGAAGCCGTCGAGCTGCTCTTCACCTCCCTGCTGGTGCAGGGCAACGCGGCGATGACGAAGGCGGAGGCCGGGCAGCGGGCCGGCGGACGCAAGCGGACCAAGACCTTCCGGCAGTCCTTCCTGATGGCGTACGCCCAGCGCCTGGGCAGCCGTCTCGCGGCGGACACCGCACGGGTCACCGCCGCGGCGGGCTCGGAGGCCGGATCCGAGGGCCGTGACGGTGGGACCGGGGCCCTGCTGCCGGTCCTGGCCGCCCGGGACGTCGCCGTCACGGGCACCGCGGAGCGGATGTTCCCGAGGACCACCACGACCCGGCTGCGCGGGGCGACGGACGCCGAGGGCTGGACCCACGGCACGGCCGCCGCCGACCGGGCCAGGATGGGTGGAGCAGGGCCGGAAATCCGCCGTTAGATCCGCTGGGCGGCATAAGTCGGGATTGCCGGAGAATCCGGCTACGCTCGGTCCATGAGCTGGCTCCGGGCGCTGAGGGAGACCGCCCGCTCGGGGCTGACGATCGAGCGGCAGCGTCTCGAACCGCTCATCGCGTTGCGGGGCGCCGCCGGCCTCGCCCTCGTCGTCGGGGTGAGCCTGGCGCTCTTCGGCCCGGCGATCGCCGCCGGCTCCGCGTTCGGCGCGTTCCAGGCGGCCATCGCCACCTTCCAGCGCAGCTGGCGCCCCCGGCCGGTGCTCGCCCTGGTCTCCGGGGCCAGTCTGGCCGTGTCGACGTTCGTCGGCTACGTCACCGTGTCCCACACCCTGCTCTTCCTGGTCCTGCTGGTCCTCTGGACGTTCGCCGCCGGGATGACCTGGGCGGCGGGGCCGACCGGCGGCATCATCGCGGGCTCCAACGTCGCGATCATGCTGGTCACGATCACCCTGCCCACCTCCGTCGCCGACGCCGCCGCACACGCCGCGATGATGGCGTTCGGCGGGCTCGTCCAGGCCGCGCTGATCGTGCTGTTCCCGGTCCGCAGATGGGGCGCGCAGCGCGACGCCCTCGCCGACGCCCTGGCCGGCGAGGCCGACTACGCCCGCAGGCTGCGGCACGACCCGGTCGCCCCGTTCGACCCCGTACCGCTGATGACCGCGCGCAACGCGGCCGCCGTCACCCCGCGCCAGGCCCGGCGCCGCCCCGCCGACCTGCACGGCGCCCGCGGGGTCGCCGAACGGCTGCGGCCGGTCCTCGCCTCGCTGGCCGATCCCGCCCTCGGCGTCCCGGCCGAGGGGCCCGAACGCTACTGGGCGCGGGAGATCCTCGGTGCCGCCGGATCCCTGCTCGACTCCGCTGCCCGGGCGGTACGCCACGGGGACCCGGTGCGGCTGGACGAGACGGCGCTCTCCGTACTGAAGTCCCCGGACACCGAGGTCATCCTCACCGGCCCGCCCCGCCGGGCCGCCGACCGGCTCACCTCCCTCCTCGCCGACGTCATCGAGATCGCCGAGGGGACCGGTACGGACGACAGGACGCCCGGCGAGCCACTCGTCCCGCACCGCAGCAGGCCCACCCTGCTGCGACTGGTCCCCGTCATCTACCGCTCCATGCGCCGCGAGATGCGCCGGGGCTCCACGATCCTGCGCCACGCGGAGCGGGTGTCGGCGGTGACCGCGGCTGGCTACGTCCTCGGCGGTCTGCTGCCGCTGGGCCACGGCTACTGGGCGCCGATGACCGCCGTGATGGTCATGCGCCCGGAATTCACCCAGACGTACTCGCGGTCCGTGGCCCGCTTCCTCGGGACCGTGCTGGGCGTGGCCGTCGCCACCGGCATCGTGCAGGCCGCGCACCCGAACGCGCAGCTCTCCGCCCTCCTCGCCGTCGTCAGCGCCGGGCTGATGTACCTGCTGATGCGCACCGGATACGCGGTCAGCCAGGTCTGCGTCTCCGCGTACGTCGTGTTCCTGCTCGGCATGGCGGGCGACGACTGGTCGCAGACCGTGCCCGAGCGGGTCGTGCTGACCCTCGCCGGGGGGCTCCTCGCGATGGCGGCGTACGCCCTCTACCCGGCCTGGGAGACTCCGAGGCTGCGCGACCGGCTGGCCAACTGGGTCATCACGGACGGGCGCTACGCGGCCACGGTCCTCGACCGGTACGCCGATCCCGCGTCCAGGAGCCTGGACGACGTACGCAAGGCACTCCTCACCACCCGGGAGGCCCGCGTCGCCTGGCAGGAGGCGCTGGAGACGGCCCGGCACGAGCCCGTGCGCCACCGGGGCATCTCGCGGACCTCCGCGGCGGACGCCCAGGACGCCCTCGCCCAGTTCGGCCGGGTCGCGATGCTCATGGAGGCCCACCTTCCCGCCGCGTCCGCCACGCCCGTGCCGGAGGCCGCGGGGCTGGCCGCCGCGCTGCTCCGGGCCACCGAGGAGGGCGCCAAGGCGGTGCGGGAGCGCCGTGTGCCGGACTGGGAACCGGTCAGGGAGGCGCTGGCGCGCCGGGACGCCGCCCCGGGGCCCCCACCGGACCCCTTCGTGAAGAACGGGGCGACCCTGCTGCTGCGAGCCCTGGAGGACTTCTCGCGTGCGCTGGAGATCAGCAGCGGGCGGGCATAGGAGGTGCCGGCCGGTGTGAGGTGCGGCCGTGAGAAGGCATCCGGAGTGCGGAAACCTGGCCGTACGGAGTTCCCCGGAGTGGATTCAGGGCCGAAAGGCCGCGCGGACCACCAAGGGCGAACGGAACAACTCCAGGAAGTGGGAGCCAAATTGGCGTGCCGTTCGTCTGTTCCTCATAGAGGGCGGGGAAGGGCGAACACGCGGGTGCCCGGATCGGGGGCAAACCTGTAATCGGGCGCGCACCCGGCGTGCACGTGCATCTGCTCATGCATTGGCATATGAACACAGCTATGATCCGAGCTAGTTGACATTTGCACCTTGCAACTCGGGGAGCGTCCTGTGCACCACGTGTACAACGGCATGGCGGCCACAGAGCTTCGCGGGGTCGTCTGGCAGAAGAGCAGACACAGCAACTCCCAGGGATCATGCGTGGAGTTCGCGAAACTGCCCGGCGGGAATGTGGCGATGCGGAACTCGCGCCACCCCGACGGGCCCGCCCTGGTCTATACACCGGCCGAGATCGAGGCGCTGCTGCTCGGTGTCAAGGACGGGGAGTTCGACCACCTGGCCGCGGGCGGCTGACCGCACGGAGGCCCCCGGGCCGGACGACCCGCGGCTCACCGCCGACGGGCCGCGCCCCGTCGCGGGCCCGGGCGCGTGGCAGCGCCCGCCGTCCCTACCGGCTCTCGGGGAACGCGTCGACCGGGACGGGACGCTCCTGCGCCGTGTGGTCCGTCAGCCGGAACAGGGCCCAGACCACCTTGCCGAATCCTCCGTCGGGGGGCGTGTCCCCGGCCGGTACGGGGGACGGGTGCCAGCCCCAGCAGTCGCTGAACGACTCGACGAGGAACAGGCCCCGGCCGCACTCGGCCGAATCCGGCGCCTCTCCCGCGACGGGCCCCTTCTCGCTGGGATCGCGCACCGCGCACACCAGCCGCGAGGTCCAGCGCATCAGATGCAGCCGTACGGTGGAGTCCTGGTGCTCGCGCGCGACATCGGCCGGAAGGGCGTGCCGCAGTGCGTTGGTGACCAGCTCGGACACGACCAGGGCGACATCGTCGAAGTGGTCGCCAAGATCCCAGGAGGTCAGGGTCGTGCGCGTGAACTTCCGTGCCCCGCCCACCGCTTCGTACCGGGCCGGCAGCGTGCAGGAGGCCGAGCCCGCGACCGCCGAGGGGTCGATGGGGGGAAGCCCCTGCCGTAACGGCTCGAGCATCGTCGATCCATTCGTCCCCATGCGAGGCACTCCCGGGATTCGCGGCTGTAGCGGCACTGCTTCTGGCGGGCACTGCGGGTACAGCGGCACAACACGAACGAGCACGCAGGTGCGCGAGGCCCATGGTTCCCAATGCGCGGAGCAGATGCAAGGGCAGATGCACGTGCACGCGACGGTTCTGCCCGGTAGCGTGCCGGTTCGGACTCATTTCTTCCGCTTCGCAGTTTTGGAGCTTTCGGAAAGTCTTGCCATTTCTGTAATCGAATGAGTACGGGCTGAAGCGTTTTGGTGGCAGAATCCGCCTCCGGGGTTCGGGGGAACCCTGAAGTACGGGAAGCGATGGGGAGGGTTGGGAAGCCAGTGTCGGCAGGCGAGTCGAGTGGTTCTGTGGTGCGGCGCATCCTGCTGGGCTCACAGCTCAGGCGTCTGCGTGAGTCGCGCGGCATCACCCGTGAGGCGGCCGGCTACTCCATCCGCGCCTCCGAATCGAAGATCAGCCGCATGGAGTTGGGACGGGTGAGCTTCAAGGCCAGGGACGTCGAGGACCTGCTCACGCTGTACGGAGTCACGGACGAGGCGGAGCGGGATTCGCTCCTGGGCCTGGCCCGTGAGGCCAACGTGGCGGGCTGGTGGCACAGTTACGGCGATGTGCTGCCCGGCTGGTTCCAGACGTATATCGGTCTGGAGGGGGCGGCCTCGCTCATCCGGATCTACGAAGTCCAGTTCGTGCACGGACTGTTGCAGACCGAGGCGTACGCCCACGCCGTCGTCGCGCGTGGCATGCCCGGCGCACCGGCGGCCGAGATCGACCGCAGGGTCGCCCTGCGGCTGGCGCGGCAGAAGGCGCTCGTCTCCGAGCGCGCCCCGCGCTTCCACGCCGTGCTCGACGAGGCGGCGCTACGCCGGCCGTACGGCGGGCGTGAGGTGATGCGTGCGCAATTGCGGCATCTGATCGATATGTCGGAGCAGCCGAATATCACCCTCCAGGTGATGCCCTTCAGTTTTGGCGGGCATGCCGGTGAGAGCGGGGCATTCACCATGCTGCGATTCCCTGAATCCGATCTGTCGGACATCGTCTATTTGGAGCAGCTGACAAGTGCGCTTTATCTGGACAAGGCCGAAGAAGTCGCCCAGTACGAAAAGGCCATGATCCGTCTCCATGAGGACAGCCCGGGGCCCGAGGAGAGCCGGGATCTTCTCCGGGGACTCCTTCAATTGACGTGAATCGCCAGTACGATGACTGCCCGACAGGAGTCTGCGCCTGCAGTAAGGGATTGCATGTCCTTCCCCAGTGAACTGGCCCGCCAGTACATCGACGGCGAGTGGCTGACCGGCAACGGTGCGTGGGACATCATCGATATCAATCCCTACAACGGCGAAAAACTCTGCTCCGTCACCGTCGCCACAGCGGCGGAGGTCGACCTCGCCTACCGGGCCGCCGAACGCGCGCAGAGGGAATGGGCGGCGGTCGGTCCTTATGAGCGGCGGGCCGTTCTGGAGAACGCCGTGCGGCTCGTCGGCGAACGTGACGGTGAAATCACCGAGCTGATCATCGAAGAGCTCGGTGGTACGCGGGCGAGGGCCGAATACGAGGTCCGGGCCGCGCGGGAGTTCCTGCGTGAGGCTGCCGGGCAGGCGCTCCGCCCGGTGGCCGGGTTGCTGCCGTCGGTCGCCGACGGCAAGGAGAACCGGGTCTACCGGTTGCCCGTCGGGGTCGTCGGCGTGATCAGCGCTTTCAACTTCCCTTTCCTGGTGACGATGAAGACGGCCGCCCCCGCGCTCGCGCTCGGCAACGCGGTCGTGGTGAAGCCCCATCAGCACGCCCCGATCGCCGGTGGCGGACTGGTGGCCCGGATCTTCGAGGACGCGGGGCTGCCCCCGGGGCTTCTCAACGTCGTGATCACCGACAGCGCCGAGATCGGCGACTCCTTCATCCAGCACCCCGTGCCCAAGGTGATCTCGTTCACCGGTTCGGACCGGGTCGGCCGCCATGTCGCCGCCGTCGCCGCCGGGCTCTTCAAGAGGACCATCCTCGAACTGAGCGGCAACAGCGCCCTGGTCGTACTGGAGGACGCCGATCTCGATCACGCGGTCCAGGCGGCCGTCTACAGCCGGTTCCTGTTCCAGGGGCAGGTCAGCATGGCCGCCAATCGCATCCTGGTGGACCGGGCCGTCGAGAAGGAGTTCACCGAGCGGTTCGCCGCCGCGGTGGCAGCCCTCCCGGCGGGGGACCCGCGTGACCCGGACACCCGTATCGGGCCGGTGATCAGCGCGTTCCAGGCCGAGGCGCTGACGGCGCTGGTCGACGGGGCGATCGAGGCCGGCGCCACCGCGCTCGTACGCGGCCGCACGCGGGGAAATCTCGTCGAACCGACCGTGCTGACCGGGCTGCCCGAAGGCTCACCGCTGCTGGAACAGGAGATCTTCGGCCCCGTGGCGCTGATGGTGCCCTTCGACGGTGAGGAAGACGCCGTACGCATCGTCAACGACAGTCCCTACGGGCTGAGCGGCGCCGTTCACACGGCGGACGCCGAGCGCGGCGTGCGGTTCGCCCGGCGCATTCGCGGCGGGATGTTCCACGTCAACGGCGCGACCGTGCAGGACGATCCGGCGGTCGCGTTCGGGGGCGAGAAGAGGTCCGGCATGGGGCGGCTGAACGGTGAGGCCGCCGTGGAGGCCTTCACCACCCGGAAGTGGATCTCGGTGCAGCACGGGCGGACCGTCTTTCCCTTCTGACAGGTGCCGGCAGGGGGCGGAATCCGGCCTGAGGGGGTCACGGGTTCCGGGGCGCCCCGGCGGCCGATCCGTGCGCCCGGCTGCTGGTCCGTCCGGCCGAGGAGACCGGCCGGCATGCAGGCACATCGGCACCCCTGGCGGCACGCCGGACGGCGGGAAGGGCCTCGGCCCGGCCGTCGAAGGGCCGGGCTACGCTGGTCGAGGTCGATCACAAAGGGTGGGTGGTATGTCGGCGATCCGTCTCCTGGTCCTGGGTGCCGTGCGTCAGCACGGCCGCGCGCACGGCTATCAGGTGCGCAACGACCTGGAGTACTGGGGCGCCCACGAGTGGTCCAACGCCAAGCCGGGGTCGATCTACCACGCGCTCAAGCAGATGGCCAAGCAGGGACTTCTCCTCGCGCACGAGGTCGCCCCGTCCACCGCCGGAGGCCCGCCCCGCACCGAGTACGAGATCACCGAGCGCGGTACGGAGGAGTTCTTCACCCTGCTGCGGGCCTCGCTGACCTCGTACGACCAGAGCGTGGACGTGCTCTCGGCCGGTATCGGCTTCATCGTCGACCTGGAGCGGGCGGAGGCGGTGGCGCTCCTACGGGAACGGGTCGCCGCCATCGAGGGCTGGCGGGCCTCGGTCACGGAGTACTGGACGCCGTCGGACGGTCCGGAGTCGATCGGGCACATCGGCGAGATCATGAACATGTGGGTGCACTCGGCGGATGCGGGTGCCGAGTGGACCCGCGGCCTGATCGCACGGATCGAGGCGGGGGCCTACACCTTCGCGGGAGAGGGCGAGCCCTTCGTCGGCGTGCTCTCCGAAGGGGAGGAGAACCCGTTCGCCACCGGGGTCCCCGATGCCGGGGATGCTCACTGATCAAGTTTGACTAATGCTTTCGGCGGGTTTACCTTCGCTTCCTAGTCAAGTTTGACTACTGAGATCGAAGGGCTGGTGGGGACCGTGAGCGACGCGATCGTCCTCGAAGGAGTGCACAAGCGGTACGGAGAGAAGCGAGCCCTGGACGGCCTCGGCCTCACCGTCCGGCGTGGAGCGGTGCACGGGGTGCTCGGCCCCAACGGGGCGGGCAAGACCACCGCCGTCCGTGTGCTGACGACCCTCCTGCGGCACGACGAGGGGCGGGCGGAGGTCGCGGGGTTCGATGTGCGGTCCGAGGCCGCCGAGGTCAGGCGGCGGATCGGGCTGCTCGGACAGCACGCCGCTGTGGACGAGGAGCTCGGCGGCCGGCAGAACCTGGAGATGTTCGGCCGGCTCCACCACCTCGGCGCGCGCAGGGCGGGCCTGCGGGCCGGCGAACTGCTGGAGCGGTTCGGGCTCGCGGACACCGGGCGCAAGGCGGTCAAGCAGTACAGCGGCGGCATGCGGCGCCGCCTCGACCTGGCCGCGTCCCTGATCACCGACCCGGAGGTCCTCTTCCTCGACGAGCCCACGACCGGACTCGACCCACGGGGACGGACCGAGGTGTGGAACGCCGTCCGTTCCCTGGCGGCCGGCGGCACCACCGTCCTGCTGACCACGCAGTACCTGGAGGAGGCGGACCAGCTCGCCGACCGGATCTCGGTGATCGACGACGGCCGGGTCATCGCGGAGGGCACCGCCGACCAGCTCAAGGCGACGGTCGGCGGTGACCGCGTCGACGTGGTCGTCCGCGACCCGGGCCGGCTCGGCGAGGCGGCCGCGCTGCTCGGCGAGGGGGTGAGCGTGGACACGGACCGGCGGCTGGTCGGCGCACCCGCCCCCGACCGCATGCGGGCTCTGACCCGCACCGTGCGGCTGCTGGAGGAGGCGGGCATCGAGGCGGAGGACGTCGCGGTGCGCCGGCCCACGCTGGACGAGGTGTTCCTGGCCCTCACCGGAGGCGGAAGCGGGGCCCGGGCTCCCCTGGACGCGGAGGTGGCGGCATGAGTACGGCGACGGCGGGACCCGGACGTATCGGCTGGGCACTGGCCGACTCCTGGACGATGACCCGGCGCGAACTCGCGCACTGGGCGCGGCAGCCCGTCCAGGTGGTCGTCGGTCTGGTCTTCCCGGTGATGCTCCTCCTGATGTTCAACTACCTGGTGGGAGGCGGCAGCGGGGTCGACGGGGACAACACCGAATTCCTGGTGCCAGGCATGCTCGCGCTCACCATGGCCTTCGGCCTCGAGGGCACGATGCTGGCCGTCACCCAGGACCTGAACAAAGGTGTCATCGACCGGTTCCGTTCCATGCCGATGGTCTCGGGTGCCGTCCTCGTCGGGCGCAGCGCCGCCGACATGCTCCAGTCGGTGGCCGCTCTCGCCGTGATGACCGGGGTCGGATACGCCCTCGGCTGGCGCTGGCACAACGGGACGGCCGCAGCCCTGGCCGCACTGGGGCTGCTGCTCCTGCTGCGCTTCGCGATGCTGTGGATCGGCATCCAGCTCGCGATGGTGGCGGGCAGGCCGGAGATGGTGCAGGCCGTGCAGATCCTGGTCTGGCCGGTGGGCTTCCTCTCCAACGTCTTCGCGTCGCCGGAGTCGATGCCGGACTGGCTCGGCACCGTCGTCGAGTGGAACCCGATGTCGGCCACGGCGACGGCGGTACGCGGCCTGTTCGGCAACCCCGGCGGCCCGTCGGGCTCCTGGGCCGCCGAGCACGCCGAGCTGCTCGCCGTCCTGTGGCCGGTGGCGCTGATCGCCGTGTTCTTCCCGCTGGCGGTACGCGGGTTCGCACGGCTCAGCCGCTGACCGTCCCTCCGGTGTGTCAGTGGTGGAAGGCCGTCCTGGCTCCCGCGTCCAGGGTCGAAGGATGCGCCTGGGCGCGCAGTTCGGGCAGGAGCCCGCGCAGATCGTCCACCAGCATCTCCGCCAGATCCGAGGAGAAGCCGTTGCGGCAGACGACGCGCAGCACCGAGAGGTCCTGGCGGTTGGCGGGGAAGGTGTACGCGGGCACCAGCCAGCCGCGCTCGCGCAGCCGCCGCGACACGTCGAAGACGTCGTACGCCTTCACCTCGGGCTTCGTCGTCACCGCGAACACCGGAAGTTCGTCGCCCCGGGTCAGGAGCCTGAAGTCGTCCAGCGCCTCGAACGCCCCGGCGAGGTGTCGCGCGATGTCCCGGGACGCCTGCTGAACGGCCCGGTAGCCCTCCCGGCCCAGCCGCAGGAAGGTGTAGTACTGCGCCACCACCTGTGCGCCGGGCCGGGAGAAGTTCAGTGCGAAGGTCGGCATGTCGCCGCCCAGGTAGTTGACCCGGAAGACGAGTTCTTCCGGCAGCTCGGCAGGGGAACGCCACAGTGCCCAGCCCACACCCGGGTAGACGAGCCCGTACTTGTGCCCCGAGGTGTTGATCGAGGACACCCTGGGCAGCCGGAAGTCCCACACCAGGTCCTGGTCGAGGAACGGAGCCACCATCGCCCCGGACGCCCCGTCCACGTGGACCGGGATGTCGAGCCCGGTGCGCTCCTGCAGTCCGTCCAGTGCCGCGCAGAGATCGGCGACCGGCTCGTAGGAACCGTCGAAGGTGGAGCCGAGGATCCCGACCACTCCGATGGTGTTCTCGTCGCACAGCTCGGCTGCCGCCTGGGGGTCCAGGTGGAAACGCTCGCCGTCCATCGGTACCTGGCGGGGCTCGACCTCCCAGAACGTGCAGAACTTCTCCCAGCAGACCTGTACGTTCACGCCCATCACGAGATTGGGCCGCGCGGACGCCGGATAGCGGTCGGCGTTCCTGGCGGACCAGCGGCGCTTGAGCGCCATGCCCGCCAGCATGCACGCCTCGCTGGAGCCCGTGGTCGAGCAGCCCACCGTGGTCGCCGGGTCGGGGGCGTTCCAGAGGTCGGCGAGCATCGCCACACAGCGCCGCTCCAGCTCGGCGGTGCGGGGGTACTCGTCCTTGTCGATCATGTTCTTGTCCCGGCACTCGCCCATCAGCACACCGGCCTGGGGCTCCATCCAGGTGGTGACGAACGTGGCCAGGTTGAGCCGGGAGTTCCCGTCGAGCATCAGTTCGTCGTGGACGAGCCGGTAGGCGGTCGACGGGGGCAGCGGGCCTTCCGGGAGCTGATGCCTCGGCGGCGCCGCGACCATCGGCGCGGTCGGGTCGGCCTCACCGAAGAACGGGTTGAGTGCGAGTCTGCGGTGCTCGTCGGACGGAGCGCGCCTGGCGTGTGAACCCTGGTGGAGCGGCATGACGGCCCCCTCAGTTCTCGGCCGCGAGTCCGGCCTTGACCGCCCGGGTGAACTTCACGACCCGTTCGGCCTGGACCCGCGCGGCGGTCAGGGTCTGTTCGCCCACCGGGATGTCGCCCTGCCCCGAGACGTGGGAGGTGCCGTACGGATTGCCGTCGACGAACTTGGAGGGGTCCGTGTAGCCGGGAGGGACCAGGATGCCGCCGAAGTGGTAGATCGTGTTGTACAGCGCCAGCAGGGTGGACTCCTGGCCGCCGTGGGTGGTGCTGCTGGCGGTGAAGCCGCTGTAGACCTTGTCGGCGAGCTTCCCCGCCTGCCAGAGCCCTCCCAGCGTGTCGAGGAACTGTTTGAGCTGGGCGGTGACATTGCCGTACCGGGTGGGCGTGCCGAAGACGACCGCGTCCGCCCAGACCATGTCGTCAGGCGAGACCTCGGTGATGTCGGCGGTCGCCCTCGCGTGCTCGGCCCAGGCCGGATTGGAGTCGATGGCCGCCTGCGGGGCGAGCTCGGCGGCCTTCCGCAGGCGCACCTGCGCGCCGGCGTTCTCGGCGTCCTTCGCGATGGCCTTGGCGATCGTGGAGATGGTGCCGGTGGAGGAGTAGTAGATGACGGCGACGTTGACGGACGTGGGCATGCGGGAGCCTCCGTGGGTGGGATCCGGGGGGTGCGGAGCCGGTCAGGACCTGCTGATCACGGCCGCCGTGCCGTAGGCGCAGACCTCGGTGCCCACGTCCGCGGCCTCGCTGACGTCGAACCGCATCATCAGCACGGCGTTCGCGCCGCGCGCCCTGGCCTGGTCGACGAGCCGCTCCATGGCCTGGTTGCGGGTCTCGACGAGTGTCTTGGTGAGTCCTCTCAGCTCGCCGCCGATCATCGACTTCAGCCCGGCACCGATCTGGCTGCCGAGGTGGCGGGAGCGGACCGTGAGCCCGAACACCTCGCCGACGACCTCGGTCACCTGGTAGCCGGGTACGTCGTTCGTCGTGACGACCAGGACGTCCGCCCGGGGCGTCTGTCCGCCGCCGTAGTCCTCAATGCCCATGACGTGGCACCTCCTGAGGAAAGTTTTGTCCTGGTTCGTTCCGCGCGCATCCTTGCTTACGCCAGTGGAACCCAGGCGTCCGCCGCAGCGTTGATAGCTTGGGGCGGCCACGCAGCCGCGCACACCGACCAACCCTGGAGCCCGGACCCTTGAATACGCTTGCGCTCGGCCCGAGCTGGCTGGACCCGGATTATCTGCTCAACACCTTCGGGCTTCCCGGCCTTCTGCTCATCGTGTTCGCCGAGTCCGGTCTGGCGATCGGTTTCTTCCTGCCCGGTGACTCCCTGCTGTTCACCACGGGTCTTCTGGTGACGACGGGAGACCTGAAGCACCCCCTGTGGCTGGTCTGCGTCCTGGTGGCCCTGGCGGCGATCATCGGCGACCAGGTCGGCTACCTCTTCGGCCGCAAGGTCGGACCGGCCCTCTTCAAGCGCCCGGACTCCCGTCTCTTCAAGCAGGAGAACGTCGAGAAGGCCCACGAGTTCTTCGAGAAGTACGGCCCGAAGTCGCTGGTCCTGGCCCGCTTCGTGCCCATCGTCCGGACCTTCACGCCGATCATCGCCGGTGTGAGCCGGATGAACTACCGCTCGTTCATCACCTACAACATCATCGGCGGCATCCTCTGGGGCGTCGGGGTGACGGTGCTCGGCGCGGCCCTCGGCAAGGTCGACTTCGTGCACGCGAACATCGAGATGATCCTCATCCTGATCGTGCTGATCTCGGTGGTGCCGATCGTGATCGAGTTCCTGCGGGCCCGCGCCAAGTCCAACAAGGAAGGCGCCGCGCAGCGGGGCGACGACCACGGCTCCTCGGACGGCGGCTCCCCGGCGGGCCCCCACGGCGAAGCGGGCAACGACGGCCAGGGCCCTGCCGCCCGCCAGTACACCGGCGACCGGGCAGCCCCGTACGAGGGCGGTCAGTACGGCAACGGCCAGGCGGGTCAGTACGGCGGCGGCCAGGCAGGGCAGTACGGCAACGGGCAGGGCGGTCAGCAGGGGGCGCAGTACGGCGGCCAGTACGGCGGCCAGGGCGCGCAGCAGGGCGGCGGCGGTCAGTACGGCGGCGGTCAGAACGCCCAGTACGGCGGCCAGGGCACTCAGCAGTACGGCGGTCAGAACGCCCGGTACGGCGCCCAGTACGGCGCCCCCCAGGGCGGTGGCCAGTACGGACAGGGGCAAGGCGGCCAGTACGGAGCCGGTCAGGGTCAGTACGGAGCACCTCAGGGCGGCCAGTACGGCGCTGGGCAGTACGGCGCCGCCGACCAGGGCGGCCAGTATGACGGCGGCCAGTACGGAGCCGGTCAGGGTCAGTACGGAGCACCTCAGGGCGGCCAGTACAGCGCTGGTCAGTACGGCGCCGCAGAGCAGGGCGGTCAGTACGGCGCTGGGCAGTACGGCGCCGCCGACCAGGGCGCTCAGCACGGCGGCGGTCAGTACGGCGCCGCCGACCAGGGCCAGTACGGTGCCGCCGACCACGGCGGTCAGTACGGCGGCGGTCAGTACGGCGCCGCCGACCAGGCGGGTCAGTACGGCGGCGGGCAGGCGGCCCCGTACAACGGCCAGGAGGAAGAGCCGGGTCAGCACGGGTGGCAGAACAGGCGCTGACCCCTCCGCGCACCCATCGACGGCGCCCCGGTCCCCATGAGGGGCCGGGGCGCCGTTCGTGTGGAAGCCGTCAGAAGCCGCGGGTCCGCTTGGCAGCCCGGCGGGACGCGCCCTCGACCGCGCCCGGCACCCGCATGAACAGCCGGGAGATCTCGCTCCCCAGGTTGACCCCGATGGCGATCGCCAGCGCTGTGGCGACAGCTGTGGAGAGCGAGGTGAGCCCGGTGTCCACCTCGTTCTGGGCGACGCCCAGCAGACCGAAGTAGGTCGCCGAACCGGGCAGCAGCGGGCCGATCGCGGCTGTGATGTAGGGCAGCGACGAGCTGTAGTGGTACCGCGAGAACAGCTGGCCGAACAGCCCCACCAGACCGGCCGCGACCGCCGTCGCAGCCACCGGCGAGATGCCCCCCTCGCGGGCCATCGCCCCGTAGATGATCCAGGCCACGCCCCCGTTGAGGGTCACCGCGAGCACCGTGGAACGCTCCTGCTGGAGCAGGATCGCGAAGGCCAGCGTGAGGGTCATCGAGGCCAGGATCTGGAGCACCGGCCGGTCGTTGGGCACGAAGCGCGCTTCCGGGTTCAGCTCGGCGCCGAGCTGCACCCCCAGATAGAGCATCAGCAGCACGCCGGCCACGATGCCGATGAAGAAGTACATGACCTCCAGGAGCCGGGCGCCCGCGGTGAGGTAGTAGCCGGTCAGACCGTCCTGCACCCCGGCGACGAGGGCCCGCCCGGGCAGCAGCGCGAACAGCCCACCGGTGATCACCGCGGAGGGCCGCACGTCCGTCGAATGGGTCAGTGTCAGAGCGATGCCCATGGCGGCCGGAGGCATGGCCGCAACCATGAACTGGTAGAACTCGGGCAGCCCGCGCCCGGCGCAGAGCCAGGCCAGCCGGTCGCCCAGCATCGCGCCCGCGGCTGCCACGATGAAGACCAGCACACCACCGCCGACCAGCACCGATGCCGAGCCGGCGAGCAGACCGGCGGAGGCCGTCAGGACCCAGCCCGGGTACGGGTGCCTGTTACGGCGGATCTCGGCGAGGCGCCGGTAGGCCTCCTCCAGTGAGACCTCGACGTGTTCTGCCGTGGTGATGTCGTCGATCAGCCGGAAAACGGCCGCCAGCCGCGTGTAGTCGGTGCCGCGGCGGCGCACGGTGCGGCTGGCCGTCACGGGGTCGTCGACCAGTGACGGCTGGTAGGAGATGGACAGCAGGGTGAAGGTGACCGTCGGTTCGGAGCGGTCGAGCCCGTACGAGCGCGTCACCGCGAACATGGCCGCCTCGACGTCCTCGGCACCCTCGCCGCCCGCGAGCAGCAGCTCCCCGATACGCAGCGTCAGGTCGAGCACGCGCGGTACGGCGGGGCCCGAGTCGTCGGTCCTCTGCACGCTCTCGGGCGCCGGGCGCTCGGTCACCGGCATCCGCAGCATGGTCCGCATCCGGTCCTGCCAGGGGGCTTCCTTGGTCAGCCGGACCATCGGAATGCCGTGCGCGGGCGTGAAGGCGGGCGGCTGATGCTGCGCGTTGTACCCGCTCGGCGGGACGAAGGCGGACGCGAGCGCGTCGGACCCCGGGCCGCCCCCGGGCCCGGAAGCGGAACCCGGGCCCGACCCGGAGGAGGCTGTCGGATCGGTGTGCAGACCGGCCGGAAGGGCGAATTCCGACGTCGGATGGTCGTCCTCGGACGGAGCCGCCGGCTGCTCCACACCGGTCGGTGGGACGAAGGCGCTGTGCGCCTCGTCGGACTGGGGCTTCTGGTCCTCAGGACCGCCCTGTTCCGCCACCACTCGACCTCGTTCCTCCTGGACCGCTCGTTCCTGGGAGCGCTTCTGCCCAGTATGTGCACGGACATGGGCCGCCACACGCAACGGGCGGCGCACCGGTGAAGGTGCGCCGCCCGTTGTCCGTACGGTCAGCTGGGCCGGTCGGCCCCGTGCGCCGCGATCCGCGCCGTCCCGCCGTCAAGCGGAAGCCGGAGGGATGACGTCAGTGCGCGCCGCCCTGCGCCTCGAGGCGCTTGTAGGAAGCCTCGATCTCGGCCTCGGCCTCGGTGCGGCCGACCCAGTCGGCGCCCTCGACGGACTTGCCCGGCTCCAGGTCCTTGTAGACCTCGAAGAAGTGCTGGATCTCCAGGCGGTCGAACTCCGACACGTGGTGGATGTCCCGCAGGTGCTCCACCCGGGGGTCGGACGCCGGGACGCACAGCAGCTTGTCGTCGCCGCCGGCCTCGTCCGTCATCCGGAACATGCCGATCGCGCGGCACTTGATGAGGCAGCCGGGGAACGTCGGCTCCTCCAGGATGACCAGCGCGTCCAGCGGGTCGCCGTCCTCGCCGAGGGTGTTCTCGACGAAGCCGTAGTCCGCCGGGTAGCTGGTCGAGGTGAAGAGTCGACGGTCCAGACGGATCCGACCGGTCTCGTGGTCCACCTCGTACTTGTTCCGCGAACCCTTCGGGATCTCGATAACGACGTCGAACTCCACGGGTGGCTCCTCCATGATCAACACATACGACTGGTGGTTAAGTGTCCCTCACGCAGATGAGTGCTCGCGAAAGGGGCTGGTCAACGGTGGCCGAGCCGGTGGACAGACCGACGGACGAACCGTTGAACAGGTGGGGCAGGTGGAACGCTCCGAAGTACCTGAAGCGCGGGAGCGGCCCGCACGACCTCCGGCTCGTCGCAGGCTCCGCGGTGCTCGGCCTGGTGGTCGCCGCCGGTGCCGTCCTGGCCGCCGGTCCCTGGGACTCCGGTCAGCGTAAGGCCGAGCGGGACCGGGCAGCCGTCCTGCAGCGCGCAGGTGGCGCACATCACGAAGGTACCGGGTCCGACGGGCCGGAGCCCGCCCCCAGCGCGCCCGCCGTCCTGAGCGCCTTGGGCGCCACGGGCGGCCTCACCGCGCCGGCGGGCGCGGGCGGCCTGGAGGAGGCGCTCGCGCCTCTCCTGGACTCGCCGGCCCTCGGCTCCGTACGGGCCGCCGTGGTCGTCGACGCCGCCACCGGCAAGCAGCTGTTCGCGCGGGGCGCGGCGACTCCCATGACCCCCGCGTCCACGGTGAAGATCGCCACGACAGCCGCCGCGCTCTCCGCGCTCGGCCCCGCCCACCGCATCGCGACGACGGTCAGGCTGTCCCCGGACTCCCGGACGCTCACCCTCGTCGGCGGCGGCGACCCCACCCTGGACAAGGCGGCCCTGCGCTCCCTGGCCGCCGGCACGGCCCGCTCCCTGCGTGAGGGCGGCACCGGGTCCGTGAGGCTGACGTACGACACCTCGCGCTACTCCGGTCCGGCCCTGCACCCCATCGGCCCCAACGAGAACATCGCGCCGGTCAGCGCGCTCATGGCCGACGAGGGCCGCCTCGACAAGAGCGACCGGGGGCCTGCACCCCGTACCGACGACCCCGCGGGTGACGCGGCGCGCGTGTTCGCGGACCTTCTCGGCGACGCCGGTGTCGCCACCCCGTCCGCCCCTGTTTCAGGGCGGGCCGCAGCCGGGTCCCGAACGGTTGCGACGCACCTGTCCGAGCCGCTCTCCGCGCTGGTCGAGCGGGCCCTGACCAACAGCGACAACGACATCGCCGAGGCGCTGGCCAGGCAGACCGCGATCAAGGCCGGGGAGCCGGCCTCCTTCGCAGGGAGCCGGCGTGCCGTCACCGCCCGGCTGAAGGCGCTCGGCCTGCCGCTGGCCGGGGCCCGGCTCGCGGACGGCAGTGGTCTCGACCGCGCGGACAAGGTGACGGCAGGGCTCCTGGCCCGGCTGCTGGCGCTGGCCGCCGGCCCGGACCACCCCGAGCTCCGCCCCGTCCTCAGCGGCCTCCCGGTCGCCGGCTTCAGCGGCACGCTCGGCGACCGCTACACCGCGACCTCCCCGGCGACCGGCCTGATCAGGGCCAAGACGGGCACTCTCACGGGGGTGAACAGCCTCGCCGGTACGACGGTCGACGCCCAGGGCCGGCTCCTCGCCTTCGCGTTCCTGGCCTCGGGCACCACCTCCCGGGGCGAGGCGGAAGCCGCGCTCGACGCGCTGGGCGCCGCCCTCACCAAAGGCACCCGGTGAGCGGCTGACACCCCACCATGGAGCGACCACCTCACGTACGGTTGACGCATGACGAGCATCGGTGGTGCCGAGATGGTCGACTGGAATCTCGCGGTCGCGACTGCGACCCGGTTCGTGCGGCCGGGTCCCGAGATCAGCCGTGAGGAGGCCCGCGCCGTCGTCGCGGAACTCCGCAGGCATGCCAAGGCCTCGGAGGAGCACGTCCGTTCGTTCACGCGAATGATCCCGGACGGGCACGAACCCGAGGACACCCCGGTCCTGGTCGTCGACCGGGCCGGGTGGATCAGGGCCAACGTCGCGGGTTTCCGCGAGCTGCTGCGCCCGCTGCTCGGAAAGATGCGGGACCGTCGCGGCAGCGGCCCGGGCAACGCCGTGCTCGGCGCGGTGGGCGGCAAGGTGACCGGCGTCGAACTGGGCATGCTGCTGTCGTTCCTGGCCTCGCGGGTCCTCGGGCAGTACGAGACCTTCGCCCCGGCCACCCGGGAGCTGCCCGGGTCCTCCAAGGGGGGAGGCAGGCTGCTGCTGGTGGCCCCCAACATCGTCCACGTCGAACGCGAACTCGAGGTGGACCCGCACGACTTCAGGCTCTGGGTGGCGCTCCACGAGGAGACGCACCGCACCCAGTTCACCGGGGTCCCCTGGCTCCGTGACCATCTGCAGGGCGAAATCCAGTCGTTCCTCGACGAGACCGATGTCGACCCGATGACCGTTCTCGAACGCCTCCGCGAGGCGGCGCAGGCCTTCTCAGGAGGCAGCCGTCCCGAGGGCGAACGGGGGGAGGACGGCGGTGACCGGGGGCGCAGCCTCGTCGAGATCGTCCAGACGCCCGCCCAGCGCGAGATCCTGGGCCGTCTCACCGCCGTGATGTCCCTGCTCGAAGGGCACGCGGACTTCGTGATGGACGGGGTGGGCCCCGATGTGGTGGGCTCCGTCGCCGAGATCCGGGAGAAGTTCCAGCAGCGCAGGGCGCGCGGCGCGAGCCGCCTGGACCTGGCGCTGCGCAAGCTCCTCGGGCTCGATGCCAAGCTGCAGCAGTACCGCGACGGCGAGAAGTTCGTCCGGGCCGTGGTGGAGGAGGTCGGTATGGACGGCTTCAACCGGGTGTGGACCTCCCCCAACACCCTCCCCACCAAGGCCGAGATCGCGGCGCCGGCGGACTGGGTGGCCCGGGTGCACCGTAAGGCGGATTCGTGATCCTGGCCGGTCCGGTGGCAGGAGATTGCCCCGCCAATCACCCATCCGAGGGACCGTAGGGGCATGGGAAGGCGTGCAATGCTCGATGGACAGCTCGGCTCTGTCACCATCGACGCACTCTGAGTGACGGGACTCCGTCCCGCGCACTCCGAGGCGCCCCCCAAAACTTCACCCGAAGGGCACCGGACATGGGTCCCCATCCAGCGGTCGCGGCGATACGCCTGGCGGTCCGCCGCGTACTCCACGACGTCGTCACCGAACACAACCGTCACACCGAACAGGCGAGCCACGCCGAGTTCGCCGAAGCCGGGGCGGGCGGGAGGCGTTCCGCGCTCCCCGAACGGCCCGACACCCCGCTGGTGCTGGTCGCGTGCTCCGGGGGTGCCGACTCCATGGCGCTCGCCTCCGCCCTCGCCTTCGAGTCGCGGAAGCTACCCGTCCGCGCCGGCGGCATCACCGTCGACCACAATCTCCAGCCCGGCTCCGGACTCCGCGCCGACGAGGTCGTCGCCCGCCTCGCCGAGATGCTGCTCGACCCGGTCGAGGCCGTCTCCGTGCGGGTCGGCCGCGACGGCGGCCCCGAGGCGGCCGCCCGTGACGCCCGCTACGCCGCCCTGGACGCCGCGGCGGAGCGCCACGGCGCCGCCGCCGTGCTCCTCGGCCACACCCGCGACGACCAGGCCGAGACGGTCCTGCTGGGCCTCGCCCGGGGGTCGGGTATCCGCTCGCTCTCCGGGATGGCCGCCGCCTCCGGCCCCGCCGGCCGCTACCGCCGCCCGTTCCTGCAGCTCGACCGGCAGACCGCCCGCAAGGCATGCCTGGTCCAGTCGATCCCCGTCTGGGACGACCCGCACAACGTCGACCCCGCCTACACCCGCTCCCGGCTGCGTCACGAAGGCCTGCCCGCCCTGGAGAAGGCGCTGGGCAAAGGTGTCGTGGAAGCCCTCGCCCGTACGGCGCAGCTCTCCCGCGACGATGCCGACGCCCTCGACACCTGGGCGGCGGAGGCCGCCCGCTCGGTCCGTGACGACGCCGGACGGCTGGAGTGCGCCAAACTCTCCGTCCTGCCGCCCGCGGTACGCCGCCGGGTGCTGCGCCGGGCCGTGATCGACGCCGGTTCCCCCGCGGGTTCGCTCTTCGCCCGCCACATCGAGGAAGTGGACCGGCTCATCACCGGCTGGCGAGGCCAGGGGGCCATCAACCTGCCCGGCCGCGTCGAGGTGCGGCGGCAGGGTGGCAGACTGGTGATTCGGCAGAGCTGAAGCGCAAGCGGCTGAAGTGCAGGCGAAACGCCGGTCCGGTCCCGGGGAGCAGTCCAGGTCCGGCAGGGCAGAGAAAGAGACGCGGGTGAACGAGAAGGACATGGGCACCGACCTCGAGTCGGTGCTCCTCACCAAGGAAGAGATCGACGCGAAGCTCGTCGAGCTGGCAGCGAAGATCGACGCGGAGTACGCGGGCAAGGACCTGCTCATCATCGGCGTGCTCAAGGGCGCGGTGATGGTGATGGCGGACCTGGCCCGCGCGCTGTCCACCCCCGTCACCATGGACTGGATGGCCGTCTCGTCGTACGGCGCAGGCACCCAGTCCTCCGGCGTCGTCCGGATCCTCAAGGACCTCGACACCGACATCAAGGGCAAGCACGTCCTGATCGTCGAGGACATCATCGACTCCGGTCTGACGCTCTCCTGGCTGCTGACCAACCTCGGCTCGCGCGAACCCGCGAGCCTGGAGGTCTGCACGCTGCTCCGCAAGCCGGATGCCGCGAAGGTCGCGATCGACGTGAAGTGGGTCGGCTTCGACATCCCCAACGAGTTCGTCGTCGGCTACGGGCTCGACTACGCCGAGAAGTACCGCAACCTCCCCTTCGTCGGCACGCTCGCCCCTCACGTCTACGGCGGCTGAGACGCCGCCCCCGACGGGGCCTGGCCGAACCCGCCCGGACTCCTGGGAACCCTCGTGGCGTTCGGGCCGTTGGAGCCTTCGGAGACGGGTTTGTCAGACCTCCCCTGCGGTCACGGGTGACAATGCTGGGGTACCGTCCGAAGAACAGTCTTTTCTCACAGCAGCATTTACCTACGGGCAGGAGGGACGGGGCGACTTCGCTCCGTATGGATGGACGTGAAGCGATACTTCCGTGGGCCGGTCATGTGGATCGTGCTGGCCGTCCTCGCCGTGGTCGTGTTGATGCAGGTCGTCGGCTCGTCCGGCGGCTACAAGACGGTGGACACCGGCAAGGTCGTCCAGGCGATCAGCAAGAACCAGGTGGAGCAGGCCAAGCTGACCACCGGTGACGAACAGATCCTGAAGATCGAGCTGAAGGACAAGGAAAAGCTCCAGGGCGAGTCCGGCAGCAAGTTCCAGGCGAGCTACATCGGCAACCAGGGTGTCGAACTCGCCGACACGCTGCAGAAGAAGTTCGAGAGCGGTGACATCGAGAAGGGTTACACCGTCTCGCCGTCGAAGCAGTCCCCGTTCGTCTCGATCCTTCTCTCCCTGCTGCCCTTCGTCCTGATCGTGGTCGTGTTCCTGTTTCTGATGAATCAGATGCAGGGCGGCGGCTCCAAGGTCATGCAGTTCGGCAAGTCCAAGGCCAAGCTGATCACCAAGGACACGCCGAAGACGACGTTCGCCGATGTGGCGGGGTCGGACGAGGCCGTCGAGGAACTGTACGAGATCAAGGAATTCCTCCAGGAGCCGGCGAAGTTCCAGGCCGTCGGCGCCAAGATCCCCAAGGGTGTCCTGCTGTACGGGCCGCCCGGTACGGGTAAGACGCTGCTCGCACGCGCCGTCGCCGGCGAGGCGGGCGTTCCGTTCTACTCAATCTCCGGTTCCGACTTCGTCGAGATGTTCGTCGGCGTCGGTGCCTCCCGTGTCCGTGACCTCTTCGAGCAGGCCAAGGCGAACGCCCCGGCGATCGTCTTCGTCGACGAGATCGACGCCGTCGGCCGGCACCGCGGTGCCGGCATGGGCGGCGGCCACGACGAGCGCGAGCAGACGCTCAACCAGCTGCTCGTCGAGATGGACGGCTTCGACGTGAAGGGCGGCGTCATCCTGATCGCCGCCACGAACCGGCCGGACATCCTGGACCCGGCGCTGCTGCGTCCCGGGCGCTTCGACCGGCAGATCGCCGTCGACCGGCCGGACATGCAGGGCCGCCTCGAGATCCTCAAGGTGCACCAGAAGGGCAAGCCGGTCGCGGAGGACGTCGACCTCAACGCGGTTGCCCGTCGCACGCCCGGCTTCACCGGTGCCGACCTGTCGAACGTGCTGAACGAAGCGGCGCTCCTGACGGCGCGCAGCAACAAGAAGCTGATCGACAACCACATGCTCGACGAGGCCATCGACCGCGTCGTGGCGGGTCCGCAGAAGCGGACCCGGATCATGTCCGAGAAGGAAAAGAAGATCACCGCGTACCACGAGGGCGGACACGCCCTGGTCGCGGCGGCCTCACCCCAGTCGGACCCGGTCCACAAGATCACGATTCTCTCCCGCGGCCGTGCCCTCGGTTACACGATGGTGCTCCCGGAAGAGGACAAGTACTCCACGACGCGCAACGAGATGCTCGACCAGCTGGCGTACATGCTGGGCGGGCGCGCTGCCGAGGAGCTGGTCTTCCACGACCCGACGACCGGTGCTGCGAACGACATCGAGAAGGCCACTGCCACGGCCCGCGCGATGGTCACGCAGTACGGCATGACCGAGCGCCTGGGTGCGATCAAGTTCGGTGGAGACAACACCGAGCCGTTCGTGGGCCGGGAGATGGGCCACCAGCGCGACTACTCGGAAGAGGTCGCGGCGCTGGTCGACGAAGAGGTCAAGAAGCTCATCGAGACCGCGCACAACGACGCGTGGGAAATTCTCGTCGAGAACCGCGACATCCTCGACGCCCTGGTCCTCGAGCTCCTCGAGAAGGAGACGCTCGGCAAGGAGCAGATCGCCGAGATCTTCGCCCCGATCGTGAAGCGCCCGGCTCGCCCGGCGTGGACCGGTTCGGCCCTGCGTACCCCGTCGACGCGTCCGCCCGTGCTCTCTCCCAAGGAGCTGGCCCTCACCAACGGCTCTGCCAATGGCTCGGGCACTCCGGAGATCGCCCCGACGGACATCACGTCGAAGAACACCGGTACCTCCACGGAGGCGCTCCCCGAGGATCGCCCCGAGAGCTAGCCCCTGCCCGACCCGGTGTGGCCCCCGTCACGGGGGCCCCACCAGGCCCGGAATGGATGCCGCGCCCCCCAGGTTCTAGCCTGTGGGGGCGCGGCTTTTCCGTATGCCTGCGCTGTGCCTGCCGTATTTCCCTGAGGTCCGGGCGGGTCCGCGCATGTGACTGCACAGAGGAACGAGGCACAGATGACCGACCCGGTGACGCTCGACGGGCAGGGTTCGATCGGCGTATTCGACGAGAAGCGGGCCGAGTCCGCTGTACGGGAACTCCTCATCGCTGTCGGCGAGGACCCCGACCGGGAGGGACTGCGCGAGACCCCGGGCCGAGTGGCGCGTGCCTACAAGGAGATATTCGCCGGTCTCCACCAGGAGCCCGAGGACGTCCTCACCACCACGTTCGACCTCGGTCACGACGAGATGGTGCTGGTCAAGGACATCGAGGTCTTCAGCACCTGCGAGCACCACCTGGTGCCGTTCCACGGTGTCGCGCACGTCGGCTACATCCCGGCGACGAGCGGCAAGATCACGGGTCTGTCGAAGCTGGCCCGGCTGGTCGACGTCTACGCCAGGCGGCCGCAGGTCCAGGAGAGGCTCACCACGCAGATCGCCGACTCCCTGATGGCCATCCTGGAGCCGCGCGGGGTCATCGTCGTCATCGAGTGCGAGCACATGTGCATGTCGATGCGGGGCATCCGCAAGCCCGGAGCCAAGACGATCACGTCCGCGGTCCGTGGCCAGCTGCGCGATCCGGCCACGCGCGCCGAGGCGATGAGTCTCATCATGGCGCGCTAGAAGGGGCGGGGGCGGGCGGACCGGCTGACAATGCCTGGGACGACGGGCGCACCGGCGCGGGGCAGCGACGAATCCGCGCGGGGGCGGGAGCCGCCCGTAGGGGAGCGGCGTACGGCCGGTCCCACCAGGGAGAGGAGCGTTCCATGGCATTCACTCATGTGCTGGCCGTAGCGCCCGTGATGGCCATCGAGCCGGCGGTGGAGTGGTACGAGCGGCTTCTCGGCCGTCCGGCCGACGCCAGGCCCATGGACGGGCTGGCCGACTGGCACATCTCCCCGTACGCCTGGCTCCAGGTGTTCGAGTCGCCCGAGCAGGCCGGCGGGACCCTGGTGAATCTGGTGGTCGACGACCTGGACCGGGCGCTCTCGGAACTCGCCGGCCGGGGGATCACGGCCGGGGGGACCGAGCCGGGCTCGCAGGGTGTGCGGTTCGCCGCCGTCCACGATCCCGACGGCAACCGGGTCACCCTGATCGAGAACCCGGTGGAGGGCTGACCCGGGAAGTGACCCCCGGGCCGGCCGGGGGACCGGTCGTCCCGGAGCGCGGCGGGTGCGAGTGAGAGTGCGCGTGCCCTGGCGGGCCGGGAGGGCCGTTCCGGGCCCTCAGGCGGCCTGGGCCGTGTTCCGGTCGTCGTCGCCGTTCTCCGGGAGCTTGCAGACCCGCTCGAGGAAGACGGCCGCGGCGATGACCGCGATGCCGGCCAGCACGGCGAAGCCCGCGTAGATGGCCTGATCCCGCCGGGGCGGCACGTCCAGGGAGCCGAGCAGGAAGACCCCCGTGCCGCCGTACATCCCCGCGACCAGCGCGGCGACGAGCGCGCTCGCCTGGCCGAAGACGACGGCGCGCGCCGCCATCATCGGCTCCACGCCCTTCGCCCCGGGGCGACGCTCCCGCTGCGCACGAAGCCGCGCGCGGATCGAGAGAGCCGTGGCCAGCAGGACGACGGCGATCACGGCGAGCACGACGGGCGCGGCGAGCGGCACGCTCGGCAGCGTCCCCAGGGAGTCCCAGAGGCGGGCTCCGCCCCAGGACAGCACGCCGGCTCCGGCGAAGAGTCCGGCCAGGAGTCCGAGCCGTAGTTGCTTCACCGAGAGTGCCGCCCTTCGTCACCGTGCCCGTCGTTCGCCCGTAGGCGGTCGTCCTTGAGCCTAACGACTACTCGGGGAGACGGAGTTCCAGGTCGGGCCGGGGAAGCACTCCCTCGCGGCCCACGCCCTCCAGCAGACCGGCGACCGGGCCGGCGCCGGGCAGTTGGGCCTCCGGGTCCACGTCGTGCCAGGGGGCGAGGACGAAGGCGCGCTCGTGGGCGCGCGGGTGCGGGAGCGTCAGCAGCGGGTCGTCGGAGACCACGTCGGCGTACGACACGATGTCGACGTCGAGGGTGCGCGGCCCCCAGCGCTCCTCGCGGACACGGTCGAAGGCCTCCTCGACGGCCTGGCCGCGCTCCAGCAGGGAGGAGGGCGGCAGGGTCGTCTTCACGACGACCACCGCGTTGAAGTACGAGGGCTGCGAGCCGGGGGCGACGCCCCAGGGCTCCGTCTCGTAGACCGGGGAGACCGCTTTGACGCGGAGGCCGGGGGTGTCCTCCAGGGCGTCGACGGCGCCCTGGATGGTCTCCAGCCGGTTGCCGAGGTTGGAGCCGAGGGAGATCACGGCCAGTTTGGGGTTGGAGAGGGTGACGTCTGCCGCGTCCACCTGCTCGACCACGGCGGCGGGAACCGGCTGTACGGTCGGGTCGCTCTGCCCCTCGGTGGAAAATGCAGTCATGCTCGGCTCCGGGTGATGGTGATGGTCACGTCGTCGAAGGGGACGGTGATCGGTGCATCCGGCTTGTGGACGACCACCTCGACCTCCTCGACCCCTTGGTGCTTGAGGCACTGCTGCGCGATGCGCTCCGCGAGGGTCTCGATCAGATCGACCGGCTCACCCTTGACGACGTCGACGACCTCCTCCGCGACCACGCCGTAGTGGACGGTCTTCGACAGGTCGTCGGCGGCGGCCGCGGGGCGGGTGTCGAGGCCGAGCACCAGGTCCACGATGAAGGTCTGGCCCTCTTCCCGTTCCCTGGGGAAGACACCGTGGTGCCCACGGGCCTTGAGGCCGCGCAGCGCGACACGATCCACGCGAATCACTCCTGCTGTTCGTCGTCTCCGGAGGCACCCGGCCGCGTGCGGGCGGTGAGGTGCCGTCTGTCGAATCTACCCGCGAGCACCGACAGCGCCCGCCCGCGGGGGCGCGGGCCGGCCCGGCAGGGGGTTGGTAGCCGCGTATACCCGGCGATCGGCGGATCCAATCCCCCGTGAGCCGCTCCACCCGTTCAGGCGGTCGGCTCCTCGTCCTCTTCCTCACCGGTTTCGGCCAGTACGGGGGATCCGTGGTGGGACCAGAGCTTCCAGCCCTCCGGTGTGCGCCGGAACACATTGGTGGCGACGACGAGCTGGCCGACGAGCGGGCCGAGCGCGTCGCCCTCCTCCGCGGGGCCGCCGCTGAGGATGTTCTCGGTGCAGGTCACCAGGGCGGTGTCGCCGGTCATGGAGACCCCGACATCGGTCAGGAAGAACTGGATGTACTCGGTGTTGGCCATGATCAGCGCATAGCTGCGCAGCACCTCGCCGCGTCCGGTGAGCACCGGCCAGCCGGGGTGGACGCAGGACACGGTGAGGTCCTCGCCCGGCAGCCACAGGGCGGAGAGCTCGTCGAGGTCGCCGTGTTCCATCGCCTCGTAGAAGGCGGTGTTGGCCTGCTCGACCGCCGCGATGTCGGCGGCGGCCTCCTCGTGCTCGTCGCGCGCGGCGCTCACGCGGCTCCCTCGACGGCGCGGGCGACCCGCACCGCGTCCGCCGTGGGCCGTACCGCGTGCACCCGGACCGCCCAGGCGCCCGCGGCGGCGGAGAGGGCGGAGACCGCGGCGGTCGCGGCGTCCCGCTCGCGGGCGGGCGGCGGAGCCGCGCCCCCGCCGGCCAGGACGTGGCCGAGGAAACGTTTGCGTGAGGCGGCGACGAGCAGTGGCCTGCCCAGGTCGCGCAGGCGGTCGAGGTGCGCGACCAGTGCGAGGTCCTGGGCGGCGTCCTTGGCGAAACCGAGCCCCGGGTCGATCACCAGCTTCTCCGGGTCCACCCCGCCCTCGATCACGGCCTCCATGCGCTTCGTCAGCTCGGCGACGACTTCGCCCACGACGTCCCCGTAGACCGCGCGGCTGTTCATCGACTCGCTGAAACCGCGCCAGTGCATGACGACGAACGGCACCCCGGCGTCGGCGACGACCGGGATCATGCCGGGGTCGGCGAGGCCGCCGCTCACGTCGTTGACCAGGACGGCACCGGCGGCGACGGCCTGTTCGGCCACGCCGGCGCGCATGGTGTCCACGGAGACGGTGACGCCCTCGGAGGCCAGCCCCCGCACGACGGGGATCACTCGCCGCAGTTCCTCGGCCTCGTCCACCCTGCTCGCGCCCGGGCGGGTCGACTCACCTCCGACGTCGATCAGGTCCGCACCTTCGGCCACCAGTTCGAGGCCGTGCTTGATCGCCGCCGTGGTGTCGAACCAGTGACCTCCGTCGGAGAAGGAGTCCGGCGTCACGTTGACGACTCCCATGACCGCGCAGCGGTCCCACTCCGGCAGGCCCCGCACCGTGCCCCGTCCTCGCAACGTACTCATGCGACCAGCCTAGGCCCGGGGAGCGGCCTGCCGGGCCCCGGCGGTGCGGTGATCACCGCAGGATCCGTCGCGGGCGGAGCGGCACCGGGCCCGGAAGGCCCTTCGCCGTGAGCCCATGGCCGTGAGCCCACCGCCGGGGATCCGCGCGCACCGGTTCAGCCGGATGGACGGTGGCGACGGCCCGCGCGTCCCCGCCGACGGCGAGAGGGCCTCACCTCGGGGCGGTGGGAGGACCCGCTCACGGGGAGCCGACGCCGGCCACGCTCTCCACGGCGACCTCGGCGCGCGGCACGTCCTGCGCGTCCGCGTCGATCGAGCGGCGCAGCGCCTCGTGGAGGCGGGCCGGGGTGAGTACGCCCAGGAAACGGCCGGTGCCCTCCTTGTCGATGACGGCGATCCAGCCCGCGTCGTGCTGCAGCATCGTGGCGAAGGCCTGTTTGAGCGGCGCTCCGAGCGGAAGCCACGCGTCCATGCGCCGGGCGTGCTCACGGACCGTGCCCTTGGCCGGCACTCCGCCGCCGGCCGGAATCCAGCCGTGCAGATTGTCCTGACCGTCGAGGACGACGGCCCAGCGCGCGCCCTCGGCCCGCAGACGCTCGGTCGCCTTCGTCAGCGGGTCGTCGAGATGGACGACCGGCGGCTGGTCCAGGTCGCTCTCCTCGACCGGCGTGACCGAGAGCCGCTTCAGGCCGCGGTCCGCCCCGACGAAGTCGGCGACGTACGGCGTCGCCGGGGCGCCGAGCACCGAGGCCGGGGAGTCGAACTGCTCGATGCGGCCGTGCCCGTACACCGCGATCCGGTCGCCGAGCCGGACGGCTTCCTCGATGTCGTGGGTGACGAACAACACGGTCTTGCGGACCTGTGCCTGCAGTTTCAGGAATTCGTTCTGCAGCCTTTCCCGTACGACCGGATCGACCGCCCCGAAAGGCTCGTCCATCAGCAGTACCGGCGGGTCGGCGGCCAGGGCCCGGGCCACTCCGACCCGTTGGCGCTGACCGCCCGAAAGCTGCTCGGGATAGCGGCCGCCATAAACGGACGGATCCAGTCCGACGAGGTCGAGCAGTTCGGCGGCGCGCTTCCTGCCCTTTTCCCGCCCCCAGCCCAGGAGGTGGGGAACGGTCGCCGTGTTCTCCAGGACCGTTCTGTGCGGGAAGAGCCCGACCTGCTGGATGACATAGCCGATACGTCGGCGGAGCCGGACGGGGTCGATGGTGGATATGTCGTCCCCGTCGAGGAATATCCGGCCGTCGGTCGGTTCGATCAGACGGTTCACCATTTTCATGGTGGTCGTCTTGCCGCAGCCGGAAGGCCCTACGAGCGTGACCAGTTCACCCTCGGCGACCTCGAAGGAAAGGTCGTCGACGGCGGTGGTGCCGTCCGCGTACCGCTTGGTGACGTGCTCGAAACGGATCATGATTCCCCATTGTGGCGCGGGTTCTGTGAAGCCCATGTTGCCGGAATACGACAGCCTCGGCGATTGTCGGTGGTCGGGGATAGGGTCACCCAGGACCGGAACGGTGGCGGCGTCGCGAGTGCGAGCAGGAGGTGGGGGCGGGTGGCCGAGCAGAACTGCCTGGTGGAGAACGACTGGATCTGCGGGGAGTATCTGCGCTCCCGCGGTCATGAGTTGGCCGAAGCGACCGTCCAGCACATCTGGATCACGGCGGCCTCCGTGCTGATAGGGCTCGCGGTGGCATTTCCCCTCGCGCTGCTCGCGCGCCGCGGCCGGCATTTCGCGGGTCCGGTGCTGGGTCTGACGACCGTGCTCTACACCGTGCCGTCGCTGGCGATGTTCTCGTTGCTGCTGCCGCTGTTCGGTCTCTCCGCGGCGCTCGTCGTCACCGGCCTGGTGCTCTATTCGCTGACCATTCTCGTGCGCAACATCCTGGCCGGTCTCGAAGCGGTCCCGCAGGAGGCCAGGGAAGCCGCGAAGGGCATGGGGTACGGGCCGGTCCGGCTTCTCTGGGAGGTCGAACTCCCCCTCGCGCTGCCCGCACTGATGGCGGGACTGCGGATCGCCACGGTGTCGACGGTCGCGCTGACCACGGTCGGCTCCCTCGTGGGCAAGGGGGGTCTCGGGAATCTCATCGAGGACGCGCTGCCCAGCTTCTTCAAGGCCCAGGTGCTCACCGCCTCCGTGCTCTGCGTGCTGCTCGCGGTGGCCGCGGATCTGCTGTTGCTCGGTGTGCAACGCCTGCTCACGCCCTGGACCCGGATACGGACGCCCGCCAGGGCATCCGCCGGGGCGGGCATCGCGAAGACGGAGGCGGTCTGATCCATGGGAGTCATCGGGGAGGCGTGGACCTGGCTCACCACCGGCGCCAACTGGTCGGGGGACGGCGGGGCGGCACACCGGCTGGCCGAGCACCTGTACGTCAGCGGGATCGCCCTGGCGGTGGCCTGTGCCGTCGCGCTGCCGGTCGCGCTGTACCTGGGACACGTGGGCAAGGGAGGCGCGCTGGCCGTCAACCTCTCCAACGTGGGCCGGGCGGTCCCGGTGTTCGCGGTGCTGGCCCTCTTCATGATGACGCCCCTGCGCAACTCCGGATATCTGCCCACGGTCATCGCGCTGGTGCTGTTCGCCGTGCCGCCGCTGCTGACCAACGCCTACGTCGGGATGACGGGGGTGGACCGGTCGGTGCTGGAGGCCGCACGGGGCATGGGGATGTCCGGCCGGCAGCTCTTCGTGCGGGTGGAGCTCCCGCTCGCCTACCCGATGATCATGACCGGCCTCCGGTCCGCCGCCGTCCAGGTGATCGCCACCGCCTCGATCGCGGCGATGGTCGGTCTCGGTGGGCTGGGACGCATCATCACCGCCGGATTCAACACCTATGACACCGCGCAGGTCTTCGCGGGCGCCGTGCTCGTGGCCCTCCTGGCCCTGGTGGTGGAGGGCGTCCTCGTGGCGCTGGACCGGCTGCTGTCGCCCTTGCGCCGCCGCCGGACAGCATGAACGCGCGGGCTGTTCGGACTGTGCACACCATTTTTCGCGGACGGAGTACAACATGAGCAGGACCTCGCGCATAGCGGGTGCGGTCATCGGAGCGGTGGCGCTGGCAGGGTCGCTCGCCGCCTGCGGCGGCGACAGCCTGGAGAAGGAGAAGAGCGGCTCGGACAAGGGTTCCGGCGCCGGCTCGGGGAAGGGCTCGCTCGTCGTGGGCGCGGCCGGCTTCACCGAGTCCAAGGTGCTCGCCGAGCTGTACGCCCAGGTCCTGGGCGACGCCGGGTACGACACCTCGATCACCACGGTGAAGAACCGTGAACTGTACGAGCCCTCGCTGGAGAAGGGCGAGATCGACGTCGTCCCGGAATACGCGGCGACCCTCGCGGAATTCCTCAACGCCAAGGTCAACGGAGCGGAGGAGGCGGAGAAGAAGCCGGTCGCCTCCGGTGACGTGACAGCCACCGTCGCCGCTCTGGAGAAGCTCGCCACCCCGCTCGGACTGAAGGTCCTTCCGGCGGGCAAGGCGGTCGACCAGAACGCCTTCGCGGTGTCGAAGGAATTCGCCGAGAAGAACAACCTCACGACGCTTTCCGATCTCGGCAGCTCGAAGATCAAGGTGAAGATCGCGGCGGGCGACGAGTGCGAGGTGCGCCCGTTCTGCGCGCCTGGACTGAAGAAGACGTACGGCATCGACGTCACCGGGATCGACCCGAAGGGCGTCGGTACGCCGCAGTCCAAGCAGGCGGTCAAGGACGGGAAGGACCAACTGGTCCTCACGACCACCACGGACGCGGTGCTCGACTCCTACGGTCTGGTGTTCCTGGAGGACGACAAGAAGCTGCAGAACGCGGACAACGTCCTTCCGGTACTGAATGCCGAGGATGCCGGTGCTCCGGAGATCGCCGAGGCGCTCGGGAAGCTCACCGGCGCACTCACCACGGAGGATCTCGCGGAACTGAACCGCAAGGTCGACGCGGAGCGTGCCAAGCCCGCCGATGCGGCCGGGGACTATCTCCGGTCGAAGGGGCTGATCAAGAAGTAAAAAGGCGTATGTGAGGGCCACTTGAGAGGCCGGCAGGTAACCGGCGGGGAACAGATTGCCGGGCGGTCTCCCAAGTGACCCGCACGCACGGTAAATTTCGGGCCATGCCACGAGGACGCCACCGCCATTCACCACCCCTCCACAGAATCCTGCCTCCCGCCGTGGTGGCCGGAGTGCCGGCCGTCTGCGCCGCCGGAGCCTGGGTCCTCGCGGAACCCCTGGCTCTGCGCGCCCTGGTGGCGGTGACAGCGGCCGCCGCTGTCACCGGTGCCTGTCTGATGCGCAGCTGGGACCGGGCCGCGGGGCTGCGCGTGGCGGAACTGACCCGCGCCCGGGCCAGCGACGAGTGGAAGACCGAGGAGCGCATAGCCGAACTCGAGGCGGACCTCGAGGAATCACGGGAGCTGCGCACCCGGCTGGAGACCAAGCTGCGCCGCAAGCGGGTGGAGCTGGCGGGGCTGCGGGGCGAGCACGCCGCGCTGCTGCGCCGGTACGCCAACGCCGAGACGGAGCGGGCCAGCGCACTGGAAGGGCGCAGGCAGCTCGCCATCGAGGCGTCCGGACCGCGGGAGCTCGCGCCCGCGCGGTCCACGCCGACGCCCGGTGCGTATCTGCTCGCGGCGCAGGCACTGCGGGACCTGCCCCGCAACGCGGCCCTGCAGGAGGCGCGCCGCACGGCCGAGCTCGCCCGGCAGCGCGACATCGCCGAGCGGTCCGCGGAGCGTGACACGGAGGGCGACGGCCGGAAGGGGAAGCACGCGGCGGCCGCCGGAGCGGGTGACCTCCAGCACCGCCGCCCCCAGCCCTCCCGCACCGCACCGCAGCTGTCACCCGCAGCCGTGCGCCCGGCTCGCGCCGTACCGGCCGCGTCCGCCGTCGTTCCCCAGGCCGCGGCGCGCCGTCACCTCGTCCCGCAGGGAAGCTTCGACTTCTTCGGTACGCAGAAGGCGGACGCCGCGATCGAGTCGGTGCAGAACGAGGACCTCGCGGACGTCGTGGGCGAGGAGGCGCTGGCGGCGCACCGTACGGGCGCGGCCGAGAACCGCGCCGTCGGCAAGGTCATCGACCTGACGGCGCACGACGAGACGGAGCAGCTGGAAGTCGTCGAGCTGCGCAGCGCGGTCTCCTCGTAGCCGCGGGCCCGCCCCGGGAGGCGTTCCTCCCGGCGGTGGGCCCCGGCTACTTGTCGATGTCCCCGACGACGAAGAAGAGGGACCCCAGGATCGCCACCATGTCGGCGACGAGCGTGCCGGGCAGCAGCTCGGTGAGTGCCTGGATGTTGTTGAACGAGGCGGAGCGCAGCTTCAGCCGGTACGGGGTCTTCTCGCCCGTGGACACCAGGTAGTAGCCGTTGATGCCCAGCGGATTCTCGGTCCACGCGTAGGTGTGGCCCTCCGGGGCCTTCAGCACCTTGGGCAGCCGCTGGTTGATGGGTCCGGGCGCCAGATCGGCCATCCGGTCCAGGCACGCGTCGGCGAGGTCCAGGGCGTTGTGCGTCTGCTCCAGGAGGCATTCGAACCGGGCGAGGCAGTCGCCCTCGGTCCGGGTGACGACCTCGAGCGTGTCCCGCAGCTCCCCGTAGGCGAGATACGGCTCGTCGCGCCGCAGGTCGAAGTCGACCCCGGAGGCCCTGGCGATCGGCCCGGACACCCCGTACGCGTGCACGGCCTCGGCGGACAGCACGCCCACCCCGCGGGTGCGGCCCCGGAAGATCTCGTTGCCGAGGACCAGCCGGTCGTAGACGTCCATGCGTGAACGTACGGACGCCACGGCGTCCCTGGCCCGGCCGAGCCAGCCCGCGGGCAGGTCCTCCTTGAGGCCGCCGACCCGGTTGAACATGTAGTGCATCCGGCCGCCGGAGATCTCCTCCATCGCGGCCTGGAGTTCCTCGCGTTCCCGGAACGCGTGGAACATCGGGGTGATCCCACCCAGTTCGAGCGGGTAGGAGCCGAGGAACATCAGATGGTTGAGCACCCGGTTCAGCTCCGCCAGCAGCGTCCTCGTCCAGACGGCGCGCTCGGGGACCTCCATGCCGAGCATCCGCTCGACGGCCATGACGACCCCGAGCTCGTTGGAGAACGCCGACAGCCAGTCGTGGCGGTTGGCGAGCATGATGATCTGCCGGTAGTCCCTGGCCTCGAAGAGCTTCTCGGCGCCCCGGTGCATGTAGCCGACGACGGGCTCGGCCTGCTGGATCCGCTCACCGTCCAGGACGAGCCGGAGCCGGAGCACCCCGTGTGTGGAGGGGTGCTGCGGACCGATGTTCAGCACCATGTCGGTGCTCTCCGCCGCGCCGCCGATGCCGATCGTCGTCTCCGTCATGCGGGACAGTATCCCCCTTCACGGTCCGGCACCCGCTGCCGCAGCCAGCCGAAGTCGCCCAGCCCGCCCCGCGCCGTCAGCTCCGCCGCCTCCCCGGCCGACGCGAGCGCCCGCACGTAGCCGACGGGATCGGCCGACGCCGCCGCCAGCGGCGGACGTTCGCCGCTGATGCCCAGTTCCCGCAGCGCCGTCCGCTGGTCCAGGAGTTCGGCCGCGCCGTCCGCCGCCGCCGCGCAGGCGTCCAGCGCCACGTGTGAGGTCAGGTCACAGCTTCCGTCGGGCACGGGCGGCACCTCTCGGCCTTCCCGGAATCCGGTGAGCGTCCCGAACGGCGGTCTCGACGCCCGTACATGGGCGTAGTCCACGGCCACCGCGGCGCCGCCGGCCAGCGACGCCACGGCCCGGGCCCAGGCCTCGTCGCGGGGCCGGCCGATCTCCGCACGGCCGCCGGGCCGGGACAGCGGCCACCAGCGGCTCAGCCACCGGGCGTCCGCACCGGCCACCGGATCGCCGAGCCGCTCCGTGCCGTCGGCCCTCCGCACGAGGACGTAGCGGGGCACCCCGTCCGCGTCGGCCTCGGCGATGTCCGTCGGGACGTTGTCCAGCCACTCGTTGGCGAACAGCAGCCCCCGCACGCCCTGCGGGATTTCGGCGCACCACTCCACGGCCGGGTCCAGGCCGGGCGGGCGCGGGGCGATCTCCACGGCGTACGCCCGTACGGTGAGGCCGGGGGCCAGGTTCCCGTCCCGCAGGGCAGCCAGCACCCCGGCCGACAGCTCGCCGCGGCCCGCTCCCACGTCCACCAGGGCGACCGAGTCCGTCCCCAGCTCCCGTGCCGTGCCGGCCAGCAGCCGGGCGACGGCGGTGGCGAACAGGGGGGAGGCGTGCACCGAGGTGCGGAAGTGGCCCGCGGGGCCCTCCGGTCTCCGGTAGAACCCCTCTTCCCCGTACAAAGCGGTCTCGGCGGCTTCCCGCCAGCGGCACCAGTCATCCGTCACATAGGCAAGTCTCCACCTTGGGGAGTACGGTCCCAGGACCCGGATCGGCCCTTCGGCGGACCCGGGCACCGATCAGCTGTCCCTACGCTGGGTAACGTGCAGCGCTTCTACGATTTCATCCGCAGACACCCGACGGGCGTCGACATCCTCTGGGCTGTCCTCCTCCTCGGGTTCTCCGGCGTGTCCATCGTGGCCGACCAGGTCGGTGCCGGCCGGGAGCGCGTCGCCGCGGTGCCGATCGCGGTGGGCCTGTGCACGGTGGTCGCCCTGCGCCGCCGGGCGCCGGAGAAGATGCTGCTGCTCGCGATCCTGATGGGGCTCGCCCAGCTGCTGTTCGGGGTGCGGCCCAACGCGGCCGACTTCGCCATGCTGGTGATCACCTACACCGTGGCGACGGCGGGGGAGCGCTGGGCGTCCCGGCTCGCCCTCGGATGCAGTCTGACCGCGGCGGGGATCTCACGACTGCGCTGGTCCGACGGGGCCCCTACGGGCGGCTGGGCGCAGACGGTCTCCTACATCGTCGTCATGACCGTGCCCTTCGTCCTGGCCTGGGTGCTCGGCGACTCGATACGCACCCGGCGGGCCTACTTCAGTCAGCTGGAGGAACGGGCCGCACGGCTGGAGCGGGAGCGCGAGGCGCAGTCGAAGGTCGCCGTCGCCGCCGAACGGGCCCGTATCGCCCGCGAACTGCACGACGTCGTCGCGCACAACGTCTCGGTGATGGTGGTCCAGGCCGACGGCGCCGCGTACGTCATGGACTCGTCCCCGGATCAGGCCCGGCAGGCGCTGGAGACCATCTCCGGCACCGGCCGCCAGGCACTCGCCGAGATGCGGCGGCTGCTGGGAGTGCTCAGGACCGGCGATTCCGAGGAGAGCGGGGAGTACGTCCCCCAGCCCGACGTCGAGCAGATCGAGGAGCTCGTCGGCAAGGTCAGGGAGACCGGTCTCGCGGTGGACTTCAAGATCGAGGGCACTCCGCGTCCTCTGCCGAGCGGGGTCGAGCTGACCGCCTACCGCATCGTCCAGGAGGCGCTCACCAACACCCGCAAGCACGGCGGCCCCGACGCCGGGGCGAGCGTGCGGCTCGTCTACTTCGACGACGGGCTCGGCCTGCTGGTCGAGGACGACGGCCGCGGCGCCCCGCACGAGCTCTACGAGGACGGCGGGGCCGACGGCGCGGGGCAGGGAATGATCGGCATGCGCGAGCGGGTCGGCATGGTCGGCGGCACGCTGGACGCGGGCCCGCGCCAGGGCGGCGGCTTCAGGATCAGCGCCCTGCTCCCGCTCAAGCCGGCCAACCAGTGACAGAAGGACAGGACAGTTCATGGCGATCCGAGTGATGCTCGTCGACGACCAGGTGCTGCTGCGCACCGGTTTCCGGATGGTGCTCGCCGCCCAGCCGGACATGGAGGTCGTCGCGGAGGCGGGCGACGGGGCCGAGGCGATCGAGGTGCTGCGGTCCACGGCCGTCGACGTGGTGCTGATGGACGTACGCATGCCACGTCTGGACGGAGTCGAGGCGACCCGGCGCATCTGCGCGAGCACCGACCCGCCCAAGGTGCTGATCCTGACGACGTTCGACCTGGACGAGTACGCCTTCTCCGGCCTGAAGGCCGGCGCGAGCGGCTTCATGCTCAAGGACGTGCCGCCCGGCGAACTTCTCTCCGCGATCCGCTCGGTGCACAGCGGTGACGCCGTCGTGGCACCGTCCACGACCCGCAGGCTGCTCGACCGGTTCTCGCCGATGCTGCCGAGCGGCCGGAAGGAACCTCGGCACAAGCGTGTCGAGAAGCTGACCGAGCGCGAGCGCGAGGTGATGCTGCTGGTCGCCCAGGGCCTGTCGAACGGCGAGATCGCGGGCCGCCTGGTGCTGTCCGAGGCGACCGTGAAGACCCACGTGGGCCGCATCCTCACCAAACTGGGCCTGCGCGACCGTGTCCAGGTGGTCGTCCTCGCGTACGAGACGGGCCTGGTCAGGGCCGGCGGCGGAACGGGCTGACCCACCTGGCCCCCGCGCCCCGGGGACGGCCGGCCACCCCGCGGGCGGGCACGGCGGCGCTCACCGCAGTACGCCCTCCAGGAAGTCGCTGCCCAGGCGGGCGACGGCCGTCAGATCCAGCGAGTGCAGGACGTAGCGTCCGCGCCGGCGGGTGGTGGCCAGGCCGGCCCTCTTGAGCACGGCCAGGTGGCGGGATACCTCGGGGGGCGTGATGCCGTGCGAGTCCGCGAGTTCGCCCGTGGTGCAGGGAGAACGGGCCAGGTTGCGGCAGATCCGCATCCGCATGGGGTTGGCCAGCGCCTCCATCCGGAGCTGGAGGAGCTCGACGGAGGCGGGGGAGGGAAGTTCGGGGCGGTGCACCGGGTAGTGGATCACCGGACGCCAGCCGGGGGCGTGAAGCACCGTCAGATGCGGCCAGCCGAAGCTGGTCGGGATGAGGGTGAGGCCGGCGCCCGCAGCCGTGCCCGTGGCCTCCGTCCTGCCCGTGGTCAGCTTGTCGACACTGATCCTGCCGGTCTCCTCGTCCAGCGTGAGAGCCGCGGAGACCGCGCCCAGCGCGGCGCCGACGCCCTTGTGCCGCAGCACCTCCGTCTTGTGCCGGGCGTCGGCGGCCAGCTGGACCTGTGCCCGCCGCCAGGTGTCCGCGAAGAAGGCGCGGTCGCAGTCCTCGAAGAGGCGCCTGACCCAGCCGCGTACGGAGCCGGGGGCGGCCAGCAGCTGCCGGGTGAAGGCCAGCTGCTTCGGGCCCCGGGCCGATGCCATGTCGAGCGCGCGTGTCCGCATCCCGGCGTCGGCGAGCGGCGAGGGCGCTCCCGTCCCGTACAGGCTCGCGCAGGTGAACTCCAGGGCGGCAGAGACGAACCGCTCGTCGTCGAGCCGGTCGAGGATGTCCAGGTCCTCGGCGAGGGTCGCGCCGGTCCTGCCGTCGCCGCCTCGGACACCGGCGAACGGCATGAAGACGTCGGAGAAGGCGTTCCGCCACAGGAAGTCCGCCTCGTGCAGCCGGTCCGCGAGGTCCGGTTCCAGGGCTGCGGAGGTCGCGGTCGCCCAGCCGTGCAGGCCGGGGTGGTGCCCCGGCTCGGAGAGCGCGTGGAGGGCGAGCCCCAGCTCCGCGAGGGGGGAGATCTCGAAAACGATGCGCTCGGGAGGCAGGCCCGCGATGTCGATGTGCACACTCACCCCTCCATGGTGCGGGTCGAGGGGGCGGGGTCCGGTCCCACTTGACCGCGGTCGTCAATCCACGGGCGGAGTCGCCGGCCCGGGGCCAGGCTGGATGTATGGACATCGTTCAGCAGTACATGCTCGACAGCTGTCGCGCCGCTCAGCACGGTGAGGCGCCGCCCCCGCCGCCCGGTGCGCACGAGCGGGACGTCCTGCGCACCCTCCGCAGGCGCATCCGTGCCTGGACGGCCGTGCACAGGCCGCCCCTCCCCTGAGACGCCTACGCCAGCCGTTCCACGAAATCCGCCACCGCTCCCCGAACGTCGCCGGCCGTCCACTCCAGTCCCGGCGCAGCCACCGTGACCTCGGTGAACGAGAGTCCCGGCGGCCCCGCCGGAGCCGCGAACCAGCGGCGGAAGAGGGTCACACCCGTCTCCTCGGCCTGCCGCACCGACGCCTCGTCCAGCACCTCCGCGGCGTACGGCAGCCAGACCCTGAACTGGTGTGTGTGCGGCGGCTCGGGGTGGACCCGGCACCACGGCACCTCCGACCCCTCGAATCCCCCCGCCAGCGCGCCGGCGACCACCTTCGCCTGCGCCACGTAGGACGGCAGCCTCGGCAGCTCCCGCTCCAGGCCCAGCAGGGCGGACAGGGCGGCCGGATACTGCTGGAAGAGCTGACCGCCGTACCGGTGGCGCCAGGTCCGCGCTTCCTCGATCAGTGACTCGGGGCCGGCGAGGACCGCTCCGGACAGCCCGTCCAGGGACTTGTAGAACGACACGTACACACTGTCGGCGAGGGCCGCGATCTCCGGCAGACCGCGCCCGAGGTGCGACGTGCACTCCCACAGGCGCGCCCCGTCCAGATGCACCACCGCGTCCCGCTCCCGCGCGGCGGCCACGACGGCCTCCAGCTCCTCCCAGGAGGGCAGGACGAAGCCGGCGTCACGCAAAGGCAGTTCCAGCATCAGAGTGCCGAACGGCTCGGGGAAGTCCCGGATCTCGTCCGCGGTGGGGAGGCGGGGCGCGGTCGTCGGATGCACCGTGCGCAGGCCGCTCACCGAGGTGAGCGCGCCCCGCTCGTGGACCTCCGGGTGGGAGAGCGGATGCAGCGCCACGGCCCGGTCACCCGTACGCCCCGCCCAGCACCGCAGCGCGACCTGCTGGGCCATCGTGCCGGTCGGGAAGAAGGCCGCGGCCTCCATGCCCAGCAGATCCGCCGTGCGCCGCTCGGCCTCGGCGACGACCCCGTCGCCGTACACATCCGTCCACTCGCCGAGGTCGTGGACCGTGCCGGCGTCGGCGGCCAGCGCGGCCAGCCGCTCGGCCAGCGTGTGGTCCGCGGACATCCGCGCCAGTACCTTCCCGGACCGCCGCCACGCGGTCAGCCTGCGGTTCCGTTGCTGCTGCTCATCGGTGACTCCCATGGGACGATCATCGCCCGCGTCACGCCGCCCATCGCGCGTTCCCGTGCCGCCGAAAGTTATCCACAGGGTGTGGACGGCTGGGGGGTGTGCCGAAACGCTGGCGTAGCATGCAGAGGAATCGTCCGGTACCCCCCGCGGACTGGAACGGAAGGCCATCGCCGCGTGAACGCATCAGTTTCCAAGGAATCCCTCGACGCGAGGGACCGCCCCGCCCGCCTCACCGTCGGCGTCGTCGGCGCGGGAAGGGTCGGACCCGCCCTCGCCGCCTCGCTGCGGCTCGCCGGGCACCGCCCGGTCGCGGTGTCGGGCGTCTCCGACGCATCCGTGCGCCGGGCCGCCGCCCTGCTCCCCGACGTCCCCCTCGTGACCCCCGGCGAGGTCCTCGCACGCGCCGAGCTCGTGCTGCTGACCGTCCCCGACGACGCGCTGCCCGGCCTGGTCGAAGGCCTCGCGGAGACAGGCGCCGTACGGCCGGGCCAACTGCTCGTCCACACCTCCGGGCGGTACGGGACGAGGGTGCTGGACCCCGCGCTGCGGGCCGGCGCCCTCCCGCTCGCCCTGCACCCGGCGATGACCTTCACAGGCAGCTCCGTCGACGTCCAGCGGCTCGAAGGCTGCTCCTTCGGGGTCACCGCCCCCGAGGAGCTCAGGCTCGCCGCCGAGGCGCTCGTCATCGAGATGGGCGGCGAGCCCGAATGGATCGCCGAGGAGTCCCGCCCGCTCTACCACGCGGCGCTCGCCCTCGGAGCGAACCACCTGGTCACCCTCGTCGCGCAGTCCATGGAGCTGCTCCGCAAGGCAGGCGTGGGCGCACCCGACCGGATGCTCGGCCCTCTGCTCGGGGCGGCGCTCGACAACGCCCTGCGCTCCGGCGACGCGGCGCTGACCGGGCCCGTCGCCCGGGGCGACGCGGGGACGGTGTCCGCGCACATCCACGAGCTGCGCGCCCACGCCCCGCAGACGGTGGCCGGATACCTCGCGATGGCGCGCGCCACGGCCGACCGGGCGCTGGACCACGGCCTGCTCAAGCCGGAGCTCGCCGAGGACCTCCTCGGAGTCCTGTCGGACAGCAACGCCGTGAACGGAACGAACGGAACACACGGGCCGGACGAATCCGGGCCGGGGGAGAAGCGATGAACACCGCACCCGCCACCCTGCTGCGCTCCGCCGCGGAGCTGGAGGCCCTCGGCCGGGCCGCCGGAGCGCGCCGCGCCGTCGTGATGACGATGGGCGCGCTCCACGACGGCCACGCCACCCTCGTCCGGGCGGCGCGGTCAGCCGCCGGACCCGACGGCCAGGTCGTGGTCACCGTCTTCGTCAACCCGCTCCAGTTCGGCGAGGCCGCCGACCTCGACCGCTATCCCCGCACCCTTGAGGCCGATCTCGCCGTCGCCTCGGAGGCCGGCGCCGACGCCGTCTTCGCCCCCTCCGTCGACGAGGTCTACCCCGGCGGCGAGCCCCAGGTCAGGATCACCGCGGGGCCCATGGGCGAGCGGCTGGAAGGCGCCTCCCGCCCCGGGCACTTCGACGGCATGCTCACCGTCGTCGCCAAGCTCCTCCACCTCACCCGGCCGGACGCGGCGTTCTTCGGGCAGAAGGACGCCCAGCAGCTGGCGCTGGTCCGCCGTATGGTGCGCGATCTCAACTTCGGCGTCGACATCGTCGCGGTGCCGACCGTCCGTGACCCCGACGGACTCGCACTCTCCAGCCGCAACCGCTTCCTCTCCTCCGAGGAGCGCCGCACCGCGCTCGCCCTCCCCAGGGCACTGTTCGCGGCCCGTGACCGGCTGGTCGCCCAGCAGACGCTGCACGCCCGCGCCCGGGCGCTGCCCGAGCGCGAGGGCAGGGCCGCCGCTCTCACCCGGCTCGGAGAGGCCCGTGCGGCCGCCGACACCCAGGCCGTGGCGCTGGCCCGCCCGACCGTCGCACCCGCCGCGGTGCTGGCCGCCGCACGGGCCGTCCTGGACGAGGCGGCCGAGGAAGAGGTACCCCTCACCCTCGACTACGTGGCGCTCGTGGACCCGGCGGACTTCACCGAGCTTCCCGACGACCGGGTCAGCGGCGAGGCGGTCCTCGCCGTCGCGGCCCGGGTGGGAGCCACCCGCCTGATCGACAACATCCCGCTGACCCTCGGAGCCCTCACGTGACCGGAATACGGCTGACCGCCCCCGCCCCCGGCTGGGCCATCGACGCGGACGTCGTGGTGGTCGGCTCCGGCGTGGCCGGTCTCACCACCGCACTGCGCTGTGCCGCGGCGGGCCTCGCGACCGTGGTCGTCACCAAGGCCCGTCTCGACGACGGCTCCACCCGATGGGCGCAGGGCGGCATCGCCGCCGCACTCGGCGAGGGCGACACCCCCGAGCAGCACCTCGACGACACCCTGGTCGCCGGAGCGGGCCTGTGCGACGAGACGGCGGTGCGCACCCTGGTCACCGAAGGACCTGACGCCGTACGCCGGCTGATCGGCACCGGCGCGCACTTCGACACCACCGACACCGGGGCGATCGCGCTGACCCGTGAGGGCGGCCACCACCGCCGCCGCATCGCGCACGCGGGGGGCGACGCGACGGGCGCCGAGATCTCCCGGGCCCTGGTCGGGGCGGTCCGCTCGGCCGCGCTCCGCACCATCGAGAACGCCCTGGTCCTGGATCTGCTCACGGATGCCGAAGGCCGTACCGAGGGCGTCACCCTGCACGTCATGGGTGAGGGCCAGCACGACGGGGTCGGCGCCGTCCACGCCCCGGCCGTGGTGCTCGCCACCGGGGGCATGGGCCAGGTCTTCTCCGCCACCACCAATCCGCCGGTCTCCACGGGCGACGGGGTGGCCCTCGCGCTGCGGGCGGGCGCCGAGGTCTCCGACCTCGAATTCGTCCAGTTCCACCCGACCGTCCTGTTTCTCGGCGCCGACTCGGAGGGCCAGCAGCCGCTGGTCTCCGAAGCGGTACGCGGCGAGGGCGCCCATCTCGTCGACGCCTCCGGCACCCGCTTCATGCTCGGGCAGCACGAGCTGGCCGAGCTGGCGCCCCGGGACATCGTCGCCAAGGCCATCACCCGCCAGATGCACCTCCAGGGCACCGAGCACATGTACCTCGACGCCCGCCACTTCGGGGCGGCGATGTGGGAGCAGCGCTTCCCGACGATCCTCGCGGCCTGCCGCGCCCACGGCATCGACCCCGTCACGCAGCCGGTTCCGGTGGCTCCCGCGGCGCACTACGCCTCGGGCGGAGTGCGTACGGACCTCCGGGGCCGTACGACGGTGCCCGGTCTGTACGCCTGCGGCGAGGTCGCCTGCACGGGCGTGCACGGCGCCAACCGGCTGGCGTCCAACTCCCTGCTGGAGGGCCTGGTCTTCGCCGAGCGCATCGCGGCGGACATCGTGGCCGGGCCCCGGGCCGATCCCGGGACCGCCTCCGTGCGTCCCCCCGTGGTGAACCCCGCCGGGACGCACACCGTCCCGCTGCTCACCGCGGAGTCCCGGACGGCGATCCAGCGGATCATGACAAGGGGCGCAGGGGTCATCCGCTCCGCCGGCAGCCTCGCCACCGCGGCCGAGGAGCTGGAGGCGCTCCAGCGGGCCGCGGCCGCCGCCGACGAGGACGGTCCCAAGGACGCCGTACCCGGGGTGGAGGCGTGGGAGGCCACGAACCTCCTCCTCGTCTCACGGGTGCTGGTCGCCGCCGCCCGGGAGCGCGAGGAGACCCGCGGCTGCCACTGGCGCGAGGACCGGCCCGACCGCGACGACGCCGCCTGGCGCCGCCACCTCGTCGTCCGCATCGCCCCTGACCGGCAGCCCTTCGTCAGCTCGACGGACAGTGCCGCGTTCCCGCCCGTACGCCCCCGAGACCCTGCGGACCCCACAGACACAGCACTGTCCGCCGGCCTCCGCAACCGCCCCGCCGACGCCCCCGAGGAGCCGTAACCGTGAGCACGCCCGAAGAGAATCCGCGCCCCACACCTGTGGACGTACCGCTGATCCACATCGGCGCACCCGCCGAGTCCGGGGGCGGCTGTGGCGACGGCTGCGGCTGCGGCGACGGCTACGACCCCGACGGTCTGGAGTGCGGTCTCGACCCCGCCCTGGCCCAGCTCCTGGCCGAAGCCGGGCTGGACCCGGTCCAGGTCGAGGACATCGCCCACGTCGCGATCGAGGAGGACCTGGACGGGGGCGAGGACGTCACCACCGTGGCGACCGTCCCGGAGGACTCCGTCGCCACCGGCGACTTCACGGCGCGTGAGGCGGGCGTCGTCGCCGGTCTGCGCGTGGCCGAGGCCGTCCTGTCCATCGTCTGTACCGACGAGTTCGAGGTCGAGCGCCACGTCGAGGACGGCGACCGTGTCACGGCCGGCCAGAAGCTGCTCACGGTCACGACCCGCACCCGTGACCTGCTCACCGGCGAGCGCAGCGCGCTCAACCTGCTCTGCAGGCTCTCCGGGATCGCGACGGCGACCCGCGCCTGGGCCGACGTGCTCGAAGGCACGAAGACAGAGGTCCGCGACACCCGCAAGACCACCCCGGGCCTGCGCGCGCTCGAGAAGTACGCGGTGCGCTGCGGCGGCGGGGTCAACCACCGCATGTCGCTCGTGGACGCCGCGCTGGTCAAGGACAACCACGTGATCGCCGCCGGCGGAGTCGCCGAGGCGTTCCAGCGGGTCCGGAAGGCGTTCCCGGACCTCGCGATCGAGGTCGAGGTGGACACCCTGGAGCAGGTCCGGGAGGTGCTGGACGCCGGTGCGGACCTGATCCTGCTGGACAACTTCACCCCGGCGGGGACCGCCGAGGCGGTCGCCCTCGTCGCGGGCCGGGCGGTGCTGGAGTCCTCGGGCCGGCTCACCCTCGACTCCGCCCGCGCCTACGCCGAGGCCGGCGTCGACTACCTGGCCGTGGGCGCGCTGACGCACTCCTCGCCGATCCTCGACATCGGCCTGGACTTCCGTGACGCCGCAGCACGGACGGACGGGGCCGACGCCTGATGCTGCTCACCATCGACGTCGGCAACTCCCACACCGTCCTCGGTCTGTTCGACGGAGAGGAGATCGTCGAGCACTGGCGGATCTCCACCGACGCCCGCCGCACCGCCGACGAGCTCGCCGTCCTGCTCCAGGGACTGATGGGCATGCACCCGCTGCTCGGTGTCGAACTGGGCGACGGCATCGAGGGCATCGCGATCTGCTCGACCGTCCCCGCCGTCCTGCACGAGCTCCGCGAGGTCACCCGCCGCTACTACGGCGATGTCCCGGCGGTCCTCGTCGAGCCGGGCGTCAAGACCGGCGTACCCGTCCTCACGGACAACCCGAAGGAGGTCGGGGCGGACCGCATCATCAACGCGGTCGCCGCCGTCGAGCTCTACGGAGGCCCGGCCATCGTCGTAGACCTCGGCACGGCCACGACCTTCGACGCGGTCTCGGCCCGCGGGGAGTACACGGGCGGGGTGATCGCGCCGGGCATCGAGATCTCCGTGGAGGCTCTCGGGGTGAAGGGCGCCCAGCTCCGCAAGATCGAGCTGGCACGGCCCCGCAGCGTGATCGGCAAGAACACCGTCGAGGCCATGCAGTCCGGCATCGTGTACGGCTTCGCCGGCCAGATCGACGGAGTGGTCGAGCGCATGAAGAAGGAGCTGGCCGCCGACCCCGACGAGGTCACCGTGATCGCGACCGGCGGCCTTGCTCCGATGGTGTTGGGTGAGTCCTCCGTCATCGACGAGCACGAGCCCTGGCTGACGCTCATCGGACTGCGCCTCGTGTACGAGCGCAACGTCGCCCGTATGTAGGACGCGCCTGCGGCCACCTGCGGGAACGACTCGGCGGCGCGGCGTCGGACGCCGCGCCGCCAAGCGGTTGGTTAAGCGGATTTTGTCCCTTTAGCACGTATTGTCGCGTCATGCCCACGCCCTACGGATCACGCGGCGGCATGGCGTTCAGCGCGGACGAACTGCGGGTACTCCGACGTGCTCTCGCCAACGCCCTCCACCCCACGCCCCTGCCGGAAGAGGATGTCCAGGACTGCCTGCGCCTCGCGGGCGCCGTGGACGAGGCGGTGAGCGAGGGCGGCCGGCTGCGCGCCTTCCTCCTCGCCGACCTCGCCCGCTACCGCGATGCGCTGCCCGGCTCCCTCAACGGCTATCTGGAGCTCCTCCAGGACGCCCTCGCGGCCGGCTACGACCCCCGCCCGGACGACCTCGCGGCGTTGCGCGCCCTGCGCGCGGGGCCGACGGCGGCGGCCCTGCTGGAGCGCTGCCAGGTGCTGGCCGAGCGCTCGGTGCGGGCGCGCCTCGCGGGTCGCGCGGTGTCCGTCACGGCGCCCGCCCCGCGCAGCCGGCTGCTGGCTCTGCCCGGCGGCCTGGCGGCAGCCGAGGAGCCCGAGCGGCCCCGGACCCCGTCCCGTCCCCCTGCGCCGGCCCGCCCGTCGGCCCCGGGGGAGCGGCCGAAGCCCAAGCCGTCCGAGGTCTTCCCGCCGCGCCGCCGGCCGGCGCCGGCTCCTCCCCCGGAGGAGCGAGCCGTGTCCTGATGACGGCGGCGCGCCCGGGGGGTGCCCGGGAGTGGCCGGAATGCCGGGCTCGCTACCCTGGACGGCATGGACTACGTATCCGCGCTCGTTCCCCCCGTGGTGATGGCCGTCTTCTTCGTCGGCCTCGTCGTGACGATCATCAAGAGCCAGGGTGGCCCGAACAAGGCCAAGGAGGACGCCGCCGTGGACGCGGCCCTCGCCCATGCGGAAGCGGCCAAGCAGGCGCCGCGGCCCGAGGGCGTCTGACCCGGACCTCAGCATGAAGGGCGCACGGCTCCCAGGAGCCGTGCGCCCTTTTGCCGTCCCCGAATTATCCCATTCCAGACATCTGGCACTAAGATGGCGCTGTGCCTCGCCAATTGGGAGATCTGGAAGACACCGTGATGACCCGGGTCTGGCAATGGAACCGCCCGGTCACCGTGCGGGAAGTTCTCGAGGACCTTCAACAGGAACGCTCCATCGCGTACACGACCGTCATGACGGTAATGGACAATCTCCATCAGAAGGGCTGGGTGCGCCGGGAAGTCGACGGCCGCGCATATCGATATACGGCGGTCTCCACCCGCGCCGCATACTCTGCCGCACTGATGAACGAGGCCTGGTCGCAGAGCGACAACCCGGCGGCGGCACTGGTCGCCTTCTTCGGCATGATGTCCGCGGAGCAGCGTGAGGCTCTCCGGGATGCCATCCGTGTCGTCGCCCCCACCTTCCCCGAACCGGCCGACAGCCGGCCCGATGGCGGGACCGTAGCCGATGAAGCGCCGCCGGAGAGCGGGCGATAGCGTCGGGGGATGTCCTCAGAGCAGTCGCAAACCGAGCACCGTACCGAGTCGCAAACCGGAGCTCAAAGAGGGCCGGAAACCGGATCTCACACAGATCTTCATACCGGCCAGTCGGTAAATAAACCGGCCATCACCGTCCGCCGTGCGAGGACGAGCGATGTGGCGTCCGTCCGCGGACTCCTGGACGGCTACGTCTCCGAAGGCATCCTGCTCGACAAAGCGACGGTGACGCTTTACGAGGACATCCAGGAGTTCTGGGTCGCCGAACGCGACGAGGACGCCCGCGTCATCGGCTGCGGCGCACTCCACGTGATGTGGGAAGACCTCGCCGAAGTCCGCACTCTCGCCGTCGACCACGGCATCAAGGGAGCCGGAGTCGGGCACCAGGTCCTGGACAAGCTCTTGCAGACCGCGCGCTGGCTCGGTGTCCGCCGGGTTTTCTGCCTCACCTTCGAGGTCGACTTCTTCGCAGCGCACGGCTTCACCGAGATCGGAGAGACGCCGGTCGACGGAGATGTCTACAGCGAGCTGCTGCGTTCCTATGACGAGGGTGTCGCCGAGTTCCTGGGTCTCGAACGAGTGAAGCCGAACACCTTGGGCAACAGCCGGATGCTTCTGCACCTGTGAACGGCGGAAGGTACCGGAACCCTATGTCCGAATCGCGCATGTTTCCCGCGTTCTTGCGCTCCTGAACCTCTCCCAGGGGTTTGTGTTTTCCGGGGAAAAGCGGTTTCCTTTCCGCGTACTGCATTTTCGATGAAAGGAAATCCGGTGGCACAGAAGGTTCAGGTCCTTCTTGTTGATGACCTCGACGGTGGCGAGGCGGACGAGACCGTCACGTTCGCTCTGGATGGCAAGACGTACGAGATCGACCTCACCACGACCAACGCGGACAAGCTCCGTGGTCTTCTTGAGCCGTACACCAAGAGTGGGCGTCGTACCGGTGGCCGCGCCGCTACCGGCCGCGGCAAGGGCCGCGCCGTTTCCGGTGGCAACAAGGACACGGCCGAGATCCGTCGGTGGGCGCGCGAGAACGGCCACAACGTGAATGACCGCGGCCGCGTTCCCGCCGAGATCCGTGAGGCTTACGAGAAGGCCAACGGCTGACCTGTCGGCCGATGGGTCCACAGGTGTGTCCGGGCATGCGCGATTCTGGCCCGGTGGCATTCCGTCGCCGCCGCGTCCACGAGTCGCACGAGATCGGGAGCATCCCCACCGCTGCTCCCGAGGCCGCCGAGGGCCGGGAGCGATGGTTCCGTCTCCTGGCGCGATCCGGGGGGCCGCAGCCAGAACGCGGTCCCCGGCGAGTCTGCCGTCCCGCCCGGCGGCACCGGGGCCGTGATGTGCCCGCCGCTACCGATGGCGGACAGGTCCAGGGTGATCCCGCCCCACTCCAGCCAGTCGAGCAGCCCCGGCAGCTCGTCGGCGCTGCCCGCGGCCACCAGTAGCCGCATGCGCCGCCCTGCCAGCACCACCGGGCCGGTACGCCCGACCCGGCGCAGCGCCGCTTGACCCGCTGCGGCGGGCAGGTCGAGCACGTCGAAGCTCAGCCCCGTCAGCAGCCGCACCGGCGAGGTGCCCGCCGTGGCCCATCCGAGTTCGCGGGCATACCACTGCGCGCAGTCGTCGGACTCCGGCGACGAGCGGGGCGGCGGGACGAGGGAAGGCATGTCCGATGAACCGCCGAACCGGCCCCGGGGTTACGCCCCGTCCATGACCGACTGCTCTGTGTGCCCGGAACGGGGGCGCGCGGTGGCGTCAGCCGGCAGGAAGTTGTTCGCCCGTAGCGGAGGAAACGGGGGTGCGCCGCATGGACTGTCAGTGGGTGCGGGTAAGACATCCCTAGTGGGAAGGGGCGACACGCGGGCAAAAACGTCTCACGTTCGCCATCGGCGTACTGGCGAAAGGGCTATCTGCCTGGCCTGCGGGAACATCGTCTCGCACCATCGGGTTGGAGCAGTTGTCGGCGTTCGGGGCAGGAGGCCACGACGGGTGTCGGCAGTTGAAATGAGCGGTCCCCGCTTGCGGGACTAAGCTGCGGAAGGACAGGGAGGGGACCGACCCCTTACTGCCTGACCGCTCTGAGGAGCGATTAACGATGTTCGAGAGGTTCACCGACCGCGCGCGGCGGGTTGTCGTCCTGGCTCAGGAAGAAGCCCGGATGCTCAACCACAACTACATCGGCACCGAGCACATCCTCCTGGGCCTGATCCACGAGGGTGAGGGTGTCGCCGCTAAGGCCCTGGAGAGCCTCGGGATTTCGCTCGAGGCGGTCCGCCAGCAGGTGGAGGAGATCATCGGCCAGGGCCAGCAGGCCCCGTCCGGGCACATCCCCTTCACTCCCCGGGCCAAGAAGGTCCTGGAGCTGTCGCTCCGTGAGGCCCTTCAGCTCGGCCACAACTACATCGGCACCGAGCACATCCTGCTCGGCCTGATCCGCGAGGGCGAGGGCGTCGCCGCCCAGGTCCTCGTGAAGCTGGGCGCCGACCTGAACCGGGTGCGGCAGCAGGTCATCCAGCTGCTCTCCGGGTACTCGGGAGGCAAGGAGGCGGCCACTGCGGGCGGCCCCGCGGAGGGCACGCCCTCCACTTCCCTGGTGCTCGACCAGTTCGGCCGGAATCTCACCCAGGCCGCTCGTGAATCCAAGCTCGACCCGGTCATCGGGCGCGAGAAGGAGATCGAGCGGGTCATGCAGGTGCTGTCCCGCCGTACCAAGAACAACCCGGTTCTCATCGGCGAGCCCGGCGTCGGCAAGACGGCGGTCGTCGAGGGCCTGGCGCAGGCCATCGTCAAGGGTGAGGTGCCCGAGACCCTCAAGGACAAGCACCTCTACACCCTGGACCTCGGCGCCCTGGTGGCGGGTTCCCGTTACCGAGGTGACTTCGAGGAGCGCCTGAAGAAGGTCCTCAAGGAGATCCGCACCCGCGGCGACATCATCCTGTTCATCGACGAGCTCCACACCCTGGTGGGTGCGGGTGCCGCCGAGGGCGCGATCGACGCGGCGAGCATCCTCAAGCCCATGCTGGCGCGAGGCGAGCTCCAGACCATCGGTGCAACGACGCTCGACGAGTACCGCAAGCACCTGGAGAAGGACGCCGCGCTCGAGCGCCGCTTCCAGCCCATCCAGGTCGCGGAGCCGTCGCTGCCGCACACCATCGAGATCCTCAAGGGTCTGCGCGACCGTTACGAGGCCCACCACCGGGTCTCCATCACGGACGAGGCGCTGGTCCAGGCCGCCACCCTGGCCGACCGCTACATCTCGGACCGCTTCCTGCCGGACAAGGCGATCGACCTGATCGACGAGGCCGGCTCCCGGATGCGCATCCGCCGGATGACCGCGCCGCCGGACCTCCGCGAGTTCGACGAGAAGATCGCGGGCGTCCGCCGCGACAAGGAGTCGGCCATCGACTCCCAGGACTTCGAGAAGGCGGCTTCGCTCCGTGACAAGGAGAAGCAGCTGCTGGCGGCGAAGGCCAAGCGGGAGAAGGAGTGGAAGGCCGGCGACATGGACGTCGTCGCCGAGGTCGACGGTGAGCTCATCGCCGAGGTCCTGGCCACGGCCACCGGCATCCCGGTCTTCAAGCTGACCGAGGAGGAGTCCTCGCGCCTGCTGCGCATGGAGGACGAGCTCCACAAGCGCGTCATCGGCCAGAAGGACGCCATCAAGGCCCTCTCGCAGGCGATCCGCCGTACGCGAGCCGGTCTGAAGGACCCGAAGCGCCCGGGTGGTTCGTTCATCTTCGCCGGCCCGTCCGGTGTGGGTAAGACGGAGCTCTCCAAGACGCTCGCCGAATTCCTCTTCGGCGACGAGGACGCGTTGATCTCCCTCGACATGTCGGAGTTCAGCGAGAAGCACACGGTTTCCCGTCTCTTCGGTTCGCCCCCCGGTTACGTGGGCTACGAAGAGGGCGGCCAGCTCACCGAGAAGGTGCGCCGCAAGCCGTTCTCCGTCGTCCTCTTCGACGAGGTCGAGAAGGCCCACCCCGATATCTTCAATTCACTGCTCCAGATTCTGGAGGACGGTCGCCTGACCGACTCCCAGGGCCGGGTCGTGGACTTCAAGAACACGGTCATCATCATGACGACCAACCTCGGGACCAGGGACATCTCGAAGGGCTTCAACCTGGGCTTCGCGGCCCAGGGCGACGTCAAGACGAACTACGAGCGGATGAAGGTCAAGGTCAACGACGAGCTCAAGCAGCACTTCCGGCCTGAGTTCCTCAACCGTGTCGACGACACGGTGGTCTTCCACCAGCTCACCGAGGAAGACATCATCCAGATCGTCGACCTGATGGTCGACAAGGTGGATGAGCGTCTCAAGGACCGCGACATGGGCATCGAGCTCAGTGCCGAGGCCAAGTCGCTCCTGGCGAAGAAGGGTTACGACCCCGTGATGGGCGCCCGGCCGCTGCGCCGGACGATCCAGCGCGAGATCGAGGACATCCTCTCCGAGAAGATCCTCTTCGGCGAGCTGCGTCCCGGTCACATCGTGGTCGTGGGCACCGAGGGCGAAGGGGACGAGAAGAAGTTCTCGTTCCGCGGCGAGGAGAAGTCGGCTCTGCCGGACGTCCCGCCGATCGAGCAGGCTGCGGGCGGCGGCCCGAACCTGACGAAGGACGTGTAGGGCGCGCGCGTAGCGCCTGAGCGTCGACAAGGGGCTGCCCCGGACCGGTAACGGTCCGGGGCAGCCCCTTTCCCGTCCCCGGGCAGTGGTTCAGGCGGAGCCGGGTGCCCCGCTGGGCACCCGGCTCTCGTCCTTGAGCGGGGAGGGGGAGGGGCCGCGGGGACACGCTGAGGCCTGCGCTCCCGTTCCCGCTCCTGCTCCGGCGGCCTGCAAACGTGCCGACACGGCCGCCCGGCGGTACGGACCTGTGCAGGCGACGCCGGTACGCGGGGCCGGTCGGGCGCCATGGCTTCGGCCTCCGTCCGCGTAGATGAGGGGTGAGGCCGTGGGCGCGCTCCGACGAAGCCCGCGGGCCGGCCCCGGGGCAGGGAGGGTTCGCGGCTGGCGGCGGCCGCGGGCCGGTCCCGTCAAGGGGTTCTCGCGGGGGCCCGGCTGGGATCCACATGGCCGGCAGACGCGGGGTCCCACCACGGAAGCGCCGGCCCGGCGGTGCGGCGGTGTGCCGGCCCGGCGGTGCGGCGGTGCGCAGCCGTGCCCCGGTGGCGTGAGCGGTCGAGCGACGACCGCCGGACACAGCCGCAGCGAGCCCGCCGCGAAGGGGCGCAGCCCCTTGGGGCCGAAGGTCCCGAAACGGACAGGCTTCGGACCCACCGGCGGTGACAAGGCGCACAGGCCCCAAGAGGCCTACTAGGTGCCTTAGGGGAAGTCGCGGTGGTGCGCCGGAGGACCTTGGTCCTGCCCCGGGGAAGACTTCCGGCGTTTGGGGCGGTATGACCGTATTGCTGGCCCATGTCCGGGAAGGGCGCCTTCGGAGCTGGGGTTAAACCCGGTCCGCGAAGAATCTCCGGAAGATCGTCCGCCGCCGTCGGGTCGTCGGCCGTCATGAATTCCCACCCCCTCGACTACGGCTTTTGGTCGTAGATGGGGGGTTTGAGTGTTGCGGGGGGTGCGGGTTACCAAGGTGGAGCAAGCCCGGTCGAGCACTGGGTCCAGTCACCCCGGAGGTTCCCCCGCATGTCGAAGCGCGTTACGTTCCAGCACTCCCGCCGCCCGTCCATGTCCCGCGTCAGTGGCGCCCTCGTGGCCGCCGGCCTGGGTGCGTCGATGGTGTTCGGTGCGGGCGCGGCGTTCGCGTCCGGCACGACGGGCACCGCGGACACCGCGGCCCTCGCCGGCGCGGCCACCGCGGACTCCGTCGCCCAGCAGGCGACCGCCCAGAGCAAGGCCGCCGCGCAGGCGAAGGCCGACAAGGCCGAGAAGGCCGACGCCAAGAAGAAGGCGGCGGCCAAGAAGAAGGCGGCCGCGAAGAAGAAGGCGGCCTCCTGGGAGGCCCCCGTCAACAAGTACGTGCTGAGCGCCAGCTACGGCACCGGCGGCGACCGCTGGGCCAGCAAGCACTCGGGCCAGGACTTCGCGGTGCCGATCGGCACCAAGGTCGAGGCCGCGCACTCCGGCCGGGTCGTCAAGGCCGGTCCGAACGGCGGCGGCGACGGTCCCGCCTACGGCAACGCCATCGTGATCAAGCACGCCGACGGCAAGTACTCGCAGTACGCGCACCTGTCCAAGATCCAGGTGAACGTCGGCGACCGGGTGAAGACGGGCGAGAAGATCGCACTGTCCGGCAACACCGGGAACTCCAGCGGCCCGCACCTCCACTTCGAGATCCGCACCACCCCGAACTACGGCTCGGCGATCAACCCGGTCTCGTTCCTGAAGACCGAGCACGTCCACATCTGACGCGATGCCCGTAGCCGCTGAGCGGCGGGCCCCGGGTCATGGGCCTTGGTCACCCTGTCGACGGCGACCTCGAGAGCAGCCTCGCGCTTCTCCTCGGGGTCGCCTTCGGCGTGTCCGGGGCCCGTCGTTCCGGCGTGCGTCGCCGGCCGCGGTCAGGGAGCCCGCAGACCGTCCGAGTGCTCCTGGCGCCGTACGGGCCCCGAGGTCCACCCCTTTTCCCTCAGTCCGTTCCCGCCTGCCGCAGGACGGGGAAGCTTCCGGTGTTCGTCGGCGCGTGCTCGGGCAGCCACAGCACGGCGACCGCGCCGCCCGTGTCACCGGAACCTCCGGCGGGCCCCGCGTTGCGGAACGTCAGCCTGGCCCCCAGGACCCGCGCCTGTCCGGCGGCGATGGTCAGTCCCAGGCCGTGGCCGCGTCCGGACCTGTCGCTGCTTCCCGTGCGGAACCGGCTCGGACCCTCCCGGAGCAGCGCCTCGGGGAATCCGGGCCCGTGATCGCGGACGCGTACCACCCGGCCCTCGACCGTGACCTCGACCGGGCCGGCGCCGTGTTTGGCGGCGTTCCCCAGCAGATTGCCCAGGATGCGCTCCAGCCGCCGAGGGTCCGTGGACACCCAGGACTCGTGCACCACCCGCACCGTGATCTCCGGATCCAGCAGCCGGACCCGCCGGCCGACGAACTCGCCGAGCGGCAGTTCCTGCAGTTCGGCCCGCTCCGAGGCGCTGTCCAGCCTGGCCACCTCCAGGACGTCCTCGACCAGGGTCCGCATCGCCTGGGCCCGGTCCCGTACGAGCTCGGTGGGGCGTCCCGGGGGCAGCAGCTCGGCCGCGGTGAGCAAGCCCGTCACCGGGGTGCGCAGTTCATGGGCGATGTCGGCGGTGACCCGGCGCTCCGCCTCGATCCGCTCGTTCAGTGCGTCCGTGAGCGCGTCCACGGCCCTGGCCAGCTCGTCGGTCTCGTCGCGTACGACTCCGCCTACGGCCTCCCGCACGCGCACCTCCGTGTTGCCCTGGGCGACCTTGCCGGCCGCTGCCGCCGCCTTGCGCAGCCTCCGGGACAGCTGGCCGCCGATCAGGACGCCGAGGGCGCAGCCGCCGAAGACGACCGATACCGAGCCGATGACCAGTGCCCGGTCGAGGTCGCCCATGATCGTGGCGCTGCGGTCGGCGAAGCGGGTGTGCAGCGACAGGACGTCACCGTTGGCGAGAGGTACGGCCGCCCAGACGTCCGGCACCCCGTCCGCGTACTCGTCGACATGGGTGGCGCGCCGGTTGTCGCGTATCTGACCGCGCAGACTCGCCGGCAGCGACGGGTCGTTGATCTTGGCACCGAATTTCGGCGACGGCTTCTGCCCGGGCGTGGCCTCGTACAGCCGCTGTGCGAAGAGCAGCCGCTCCAGCTGTACCTCGCGCGCGTTCTCCAGCATCGAGACGCGGGCCGCGTTGTGGACGACGAGGCTGAGGGCCAGCGCGATGAGCGCGCCGACGGCCGCGATCGCGATGCTGATCTTCCAGCGGACACCGGTCCGCAGCGCCAGCCGCCTCATGCGCGGAGCTTGTAGCCGAAACCGCGGACCGTCTCGATCCGGTCCTGCCCGATCTTGGTGCGCAGGCGCTGCACATGGACGTCGACGACGCGGGTGTCCCCGCCCCAGCCGTAGTCCCAGACCCGCTCCAGGAGCCTGTCCCGGGAGAGCACCGTGCCGGGCGCCGAGGAGAACTCCAGCAGCAGCCGCATCTCCGTCGGCGTCAGACCCACGTGCGCGCCCCCTCGGCGGACCTCCATGCCCTCGGTGTCGATCTCCACATCACCGAAGACCAGCACCCCGCCCGGCTCGTCCGGCGCCCCACCGGCCCCCGCGGGCGCCCCGCCCGCACCGGCGGCGTGGCCGAAGCGCCGCAGCACGGCGCGGATGCGGGCGACGAGCACCGCCCCGTCGAACGGCTTGGTGACGTAGTCGTCGGCCCCGGCCTCCAGCCCGAGCACCACGTCGATCGCGTCGGCCCGCGCCGAGAGCATGATCACCGGCACGGTCGACTCGTCGCGGATACGGCGGCACAGGCTCACCCCGTCCAGGCCCGGCACCATCACATCCAGCAGCGCGATGTCCGGGCGGTCCGCCCGGAAGGCCTCCAGGCCCAGCAGTCCGTCGGGCACCGCCGTGACCGAGAAGCCGACCCGCTCCAGTGCGAGCTGGGTGGCCTCACGGATGACGTCGTCGTCCTCGACGAAGAGGACATGGGTATCGGCCATGCGAGCGGCTCTCAGTTCTGCGTCGGCGTCTGCGGTGCGGGAAGAGCGCCCTCCCCGCTGCCGACTGCCCGGTTGAATTCGTTGTGCACCCTGTCGGTCTCGGCGAACCGGCCGGAGGTCCAGCGGTAGGTGACGACGTCCTCGCCGGAGGGGTACGCGACGGAGTCCTTCGACCCGTACACCTGTGTGGTCACCACCAGATCGCCCCGGTCGATGGTGCCGTAGACCGCCGGCACCTCGGCGGCGAAGACGTTCCCGTAGGAACCGTCGGTGCCCTGCCGGTAGACGTACGTCCCTACTCCCACCGAGTCGCCGCAGGTCATGACGTTGACCACGACGTCGGCCGCCGGGCCGTCGGTGAGCGTGCCGTACGAGGTGTCGACCGGGTACTCGTCGCCGGTACAGGGCTTCAGGTCGTCCTTGAGCTGCCGGCTCACCTTCGGGTCGGCTTTGACGAGCATCACGGCGTTCACCCTCGGGGAGGGCTTCGCCGTCCCTGTGGGGACCGTGCTCGACGGCGTGGCCCGGGCGACCTGCTGGGTGGCGGCGGGGCCCTCGTCGCGCGTACCCGTGCCTCCGGTGGAACAGCCGACGCAGAGCAGCCCGAAGGCGGCGAGCCCGGCCACCGCCGTGCTCCCCGCCGCCAGGCCGGCCCCGAGTCTCCCGTGGCCGGCCGTCGTCTCCCCTGTGCCCGTCAGGCCGCGCACCGCTCCCGCCCCCGCTCGTCATGACGCCTGTCCCGCTGTGCGGGTATCCGCGCCGGTGCCCCCTCGGCCTCATGGCTCCGGGCCGCACGGTCCTCCAGCTCCTGGCGCAGTCGTGCCAGGGCGCGGTGCAGCGTGCTCTTCACCGTACCGGCGGACATGCCGAGCGCCGCGGCCGTCTCCTCCGTGCTCATCTGCTCCCAGTGTCGCAGCACGACGACGCTGCGCTGCTTGGGAGCCAGTACCCCGAGGACGTCCATGAGCAGGGCGCGGTCGGCACGCTGCTCGGTCCCGTCGTCGACGCTCGCGTCGGGCAGCTGCTCGGTGGGGACCTCGTCGAGCTTGCGGGCGCGCCACCACTCGGTACGCGTGTTGATCATGACGCGGCGCAGGTAGGCGTCGGCGAGCGACTTGTCGGCGATGCCGTCCCAGCGGCCGAAGGTGCGGACCAGAGCGGTCTGCAGCAGGTCCTGCGCGTCCACCGGGTCGGGCACGAGCCGGCGGGCACTGCGCAGCAGCGCGTCCTGCCGGGTCCGTACGTACTCCTCGAAGCCGAGCACCTCGCCCTGCGCCATTACGACCGCCTCCGTCCCCGTGTATCCCCGTGTACCGCCGTCGGCCGGGTGGTCCCGTTGCCGACGTCCGGTGACGTTACGGAGGCGTTGTCACGAGGGTGTGCGGAGCAGCCGTACGCGGACGCACGGCTGTCCATCGGTTGTGTAACAGCCGCTGGACAGCCGTGCCGCCGGGTTGGTGGGTCAGGTCATGGGCAGCCGGTACCGGCCGTTCGCCAAGGGCTCGACCAGGCCGTCGGCGACCAGTCCGTCCAGGGCGCGTGCCCGCTGCACGGGCTCCTCCCACACGGAGTCCAGCGCGGACTGCGGCACCGGTGTCACCGCGTCACGCAGCACCGCGAGCAACCTCCCCCGCACCTGCCGGTCCGTGCCGGCGTAGGTCTGGCCGCGGCGCGGCGGGCCCTGGTGGGCGGGCTTTCCGGCCAGCCGCCAGGCGCACTGTCCGGCGATCGGGCAGCGCGTGCAGTCCTCGTTCTTCGCGGTGCACACGAGTGCACCGAGTTCCATCGTGGCCGCCGCCCAGCGGGCGGCGCGTTCCTCCTCCTCCGGAAGCAGGGCACGGGCGAGCTTGCGCTCGGCCGCGGTGGTCGCGTTCGGCGGGTACTGGATGCCGCCGGCCGCCCGGGCGAACACCCTGCGGACGTTCGTGTCGAGCACGGCGTGGCGCTGCCCGTACGCGAACGAGGCCACGGCCGCGGCCGTGTACTCCCCGATCCCGGGCAGTGCGAGCAACTGGCCGTGTTCACTCGGCACGTCGCCGCCGTGGCGTTCCGTTATCGCCTGCGCGGCCCCGTGCAGCCGCAGCGCGCGTCGCGGGTAGCCGAGCCGGCCCCAGGCGCGGACCGCCTCGCCGGGCGCGTCGGCCGCCAGGTCGGCGGGGCGGGGCCAGCGGGCCATCCACTGTTCGTAGACGGGGAGGACCCGGTTCACCGGGGTCTGCTGCAGCATGAACTCGCTCACCATCACACCCCAGGCACCCGCTTCGGGGCGGCGCCAGGGCAGATCGCGGGCGTGCTGCTCGAACCACCCGATGACGGGGGCATGGAGGGAGGCGGGGGGCGTCTGTGTCGAAGTCGTGGCAGTCATCGCACCTACGATCCTGGCACGGAAGGCGGGCCATCGGGCACGGCTCCGGGGGTGTCGGCCCGGCCGAGGGTCCAGGGGGTGATAACGCCACCCGTTCTGACCCTTTGTACGGGGCGGACGAGGTGCGAGCCGGTGCAAAGTGGATGGAACCACCCAGGAACGTCCGCTCCGTGATGATGATCCGGAAAACTTGTCGATCAGAGCGGCGGTTGGGGGCCGGAGTTGGGCAGGATCTCTCGTACAGTTCGGTCCGTGGGTTCTATGCGCAATCCGGTCGGGCCGCTTCCCTCCAGCATCTACTGGCGTCGGAGAGCAGTAGCGGTGCTGGTGATCGCGCTGCTCGCGGCGCTGGTCGCGTGGGCCGTCACCTCGGGTGGCGGCGGCGGAGGGCAGGACGACGGGAAGCCCGGAGGCTCCGACCCCGCCCCGTCCATCACTCCCGGGCCCACGAGTTCCGGCCCGGTCGTCGGCCAACCCCCCGGCGGACGCGACGAGTCGGAGGAACCGGGGACCGGAACCGCCGCGGGATCCGGGGGAGACGCCGGGGCCACCGGGGCGGGCGGCGCGACAGGACCGGGTACCTCGGGAGCGGGTGGCTCCGGAACGGCGGGGACGAGCGCGGGCACCGGCGGCGGTACGGGCGGAGGCACGGGCGGCGGTACGGGCGGAGGCACGGGCGGCCAGCAGGTGCCGGCCGGCTCACCGCTCCCCAACTGCACGCCCGCCGTGCTGCAGTTGAGCCTGAAGACGGACATCAGCTTCGGACCCGACGACAAGCCGGAGTTCCGGCTGACCGTGAGGAACACCTCCGCTGCCGACTGCAAGGCCGACTTCGGCCCCAAGAGCACGGTGCTCACGATCACCGAAGCGGGTGAGGAGGACGAGAAGGTGTGGTCCTCCAAGGACTGCCCGAAGGCCGGAGCCCTCTTCCTGAGGGTCCCGGCGGGAGCGACGGTCGTCCACACCGTGGAGTGGGACCGCAAGGGGAGCGCACCCCGGTGCGCGACACCGCCCGTCCGCGCCGCGGCCCCGGGGACGTATCTGCTGGAGGCCGAGGTCCCGGGTGAGACCGTCCAGCGCGCCTCGTTCGTCCTGGCCAAGGACTGACGGTCCCGTAGGCCCCGCCTGGAGAACGGCCTGCCCGCAGGGTTTCCACGGACCGCCGTCCGACGGGACCCCTGGGCCGCCGTGCGGCGGACCGTCACCAGCGCGCCGCGGCCGCAGGCTCACAGGAGCACTGCCGCCGCACGCCACCGGCATGGTCCGGACGGGAGGCCCTAGACGTACCGCTCCAGGATCGACGACTCCGCCAGGCGCGAGAGGCCTTCCCGTACGCTCCGGGCCCGTGCCTCGCCGACCCCGTCCACGGCCTGGAGGTCGTCCACGCTCGCGGCGAGCAGCTTCTGCAGGCCGCCGAAGTGCTCCACCAGCCGCTCGATGATCGCTCCGGGCAGTCGCGGCACCTTCGCCAGCAGCCGGAAGCCGCGCGGGGAAACCGCCGAGTCCAGTGTCTCCGGCGAGCCGCTGTAGCCCAGTGCCCTTGCCACGACGGGCAGTTCGAGCAGCTCGGTGTGGGTGAGCGTGTCCAGCTCGGCCAGCGCCTCCGCGACCGTACGGGACCGCTTCGCGGTCGGCTCGGGCACGTAGTCGCGCACGACCAGCTCCCGCTCCGGCTCCACGCCCGCGATCAGTTCGTCCAGCTGGAGCGAGAGGAGGCGGCCGTCGGTTCCCAGCTCCACCACGTACTCGGCGATCTCGGTGGCGATCCGGCGCACCATCTCCAGCCGCTGCGAGACCGCCGTCACGTCCCGCACCGTCACCAGGTCCTCGATCTCCAGTGCGGAGAGGGTCCCGGCGACCTCGTCCAGCCTGAGCTTGTACCGCTCGAGGGTGGCGAGCGCCTGATTGGCGCGGGACAGGATCGCGGAGGACTCCTCCAGGACCCGCCGCTCCCCGTCCACGTACAGCGCGATCAGGCGCATCGACTGGGAGACCGAGACCACCGGGAATCCGCACGCCTTGGAGACCCGGTCGGCCGTGCGGTGACGGGTGCCCGTCTCCTCGGTGGGGATGGAGGCGTCCGGGACCAGCTGGACTCCGGCCCGCAAGATCTTGGTCATGTCCTTGTCGAGGATCATCGCGCCGTCCAGCTTGCACAGTTCGCGCAGGCGCGTGGCGGCGAAGTCGACGTCGAGCACGAAGCCGCCGGTACACATGGATTCGACGGTTCTGTCCATGCCGAGGACGATCAGTCCGCCGGTGTTGCCGCGGAGGATGCGCTCCAAGCCGTCGCGGAGAGCCGTTCCGGGCGCGACCGCGCTCAACGAGGCGCGCATCAGCGCCTCGTTCCCCGTGCCTTGGCCGGACTTTCCGGGCGATGCTGCCCGGTCGTTGGCTGCCACTGCACTCCTCCGGTCACAGGTCGGCGGTGCCCTTGCGTCCCTCGTACCGTTCGTACGGGCGGGCGAGACCAGGGCAAAGTCTACCGGCGTGCGCCGTCCTCCTGTGGTCCGTCCGGCCGAGACCGGCGGGGGAGGACTCTCAGGGCGTCGCCCATGTCGCCCACTTCCGTGACCTTCATGCCGGCCGGAACCTGTCCCGGGTCCCTCGGGACCAGGGCGTGCTTGAACCCGAGACGGTACGCCTCCGCCAGCCTGCGCTGGACCCCTGTGACCCTCCTGACCTCCCCCGCGAGGCCCACTTCACCGACCGCGACCAGATTCTTCGGGAGCGGTGTGTCGCTGGCGGCGCTGGCCAGTGCGAGGGCGATCGCGAGGTCCGCGGCCGGCTCGGTGAGCTTCACGCCGCCGACCGTCGCGCTGTAGATGTCCCGCTTGCCGAGCGCGCTGATCCGGCCACGCTGTTCGAGAACGGCCAGCATCATCGAGACCCGGGAGGTCTCCAGGCCCGAGGTGGTGCGCCGGGGTGAGGGGATCTGTGAATCGACCGTCAGGGCCTGGACCTCGGCGACGAGCGGACGCTTGCCCTCCAGGGTGACCGTCAGACACGTGCCGGGGACGGGCTCGTCACGGCGGGTGAGGAAGAGCCCGGACGGGTCGGCGAGGCCGGTGATGCCCTCGTCGTGCAGCTCGAAGCAGCCGACCTCGTCCGTGGCGCCGTAGCGGTTCTTGACGCCCCGTACGAGCCGGAGGCGGGCGTGCCGGTCGCCCTCGAAGGACAGCACCACGTCGACGAGGTGCTCCAGGAGCCGCGGTCCCGCGATCGCACCGTCCTTGGTCACATGACCCACCAGGAGCGTCGACATGCCGCGCTCCTTCGAGGCCCGGATGAGCGCTCCCGCGACCTCGCGGACCTGCGCCATACCGCCGGGCGCGCTGTCGATCTCGGGTGAGGCGACGGTCTGCACGGAGTCGAGGACGAGGAGGGACGGCTTGACCGCGTCCAGATGTCCCAGGACCGCGGAGAGGTCGGTCTCGGCGGCCAGGTACAGGTGGTCGTTGATCGCCCGGATCCGGTCGGCCCGCATCCGCACCTGGCCGGCGGACTCCTCGGCCGTGACGTAGAGGGTGCGGTGGTCGTCGCTCGCCGCCTTGGCGGCCACGTCCAGCAGCAGCGTCGACTTGCCGACGCCCGGCTCGCCCGCGAGAAGCACCACCGCGCCGGGCACGAGGCCTCCGCCCAGCACCCGGTCCAGCTCGCTGACACCGGTCGAGCGCGCCGTCGCCTGCCGGCTGTCGACCTGGCCGATCGGCACGGCGGCGGTGGAGACCCGGCCCGCCGCCGTCGTACGGACCGCGGGGGCGCCGCCGAACTCCTCGACCGTCCCCCATGCCTGGCACTCCGGGCAGCGGCCGAGCCATTTGGCGGTCGTCCAGCCGCATTCGGTGCAACGGTAGGACGGCCGGTCCTTCGCGGATTTCGTACGGGCAGCCATGGCGCCACCGTATAGGGGCGGTCCGACAGGCGGTCCGACAGCACCGGTCGTGGACACGAGAGCCGAACTTGTGCCCGATGCGGTAATTGCGGGGGAATCCGGGATTCCTGTCCCCTTTCGAGGGAGAGTGTCACCCGTAAGGATTAAATGTCGGAAAGTGCTGTCGGGGTTTCGCCTGCGTCTGCCTACGGTCGCCACGTGACGAGCAGCAGTCTGGAGACCCCCACGCACACCACCGGCGCACACCGGGCGCACCGCCGCGAGTCCCGCCCCTCGGCGCAGCGGACGTCCGCACGCTACGAGCCCTATCTCGACGGCCTGTTCACCTACTGCCTCTCCGTGCTCTGCGACCACGAGGCGGCGACCGACGCGCTCGGATCTGTCCTGGCGATCGCCGAGCGGCAGGACGGCCGGTGCCCGGCGGCCGAGGAGGAACGTAAATCCTGGCTGTACGCCCTGGCCAGGTGGACGTGCCTGCGGGCGCTCACCGAGCAGCGGAGGGGCCGCCAGGCGCACCGTCGGCCGTCCGCCCCGCGCGGCACCGCGCCGCGCGAGGACGTCGCCGACCCCGGCCCCCACGGCACCCCGGAGGAGGCCGCCGCCCCCGGCTGCCGCACGGAGTCCCCGGCGGCCGAAGCGCGCCGCCGCGAACTCGCACAGCTGGCCTGGCCCGAGGCCGCGGGCACCACCCCCGAGCAGCGCGAGGCGCTGGAGCTCGCCGTGCGCCACGGGCTCACCCCGCGCGCCGTCGCCGCCGTCCTCGGCCTCGACCCGGGCAGTGCCCGGGAGCTCCTGGCCGGTGCGGCCTGCGAGGTGGAACGCACCCGCGCCGCCCTCGCCGTCGTGGAGAAGGGGAACTGTCCCGCCGTCGCCCGGCTCACCGGCACCCACCGGGCGCTGCTCCCGGCAGTCCTGCGCCGGGAGCTCGTCCGGCACGTCGACGACTGCCCCCGCTGCCGCCGCGCAGCCGAACGAGCCGGCGCTGCCGGTCCCTGGCCGGGTGCGACCGTCACCCCGGCCGCGGCACTTCCGGTCGTCGAGGCGCCCCGGCCCTCGGTTCACGTCGCCCTGACGCACGCCCGGCGGTCCCGGTCCGGTGCCCCGCGCTTCGGCCGGACCGGCTTCCCGCTGGATCCCAAGGACCACGCCGCGCGCCGGGGCCGGCTGCGCGCCCGGGTCGTGACGACGACGGTCGTGGCGACCGTCGTCGCCGCTCCGGTGATCGCCCTGTGGGCCGCCTACCGGGGGGCGCCGCTGACCGGCGAGGGCCGCGGCACCTCGGTCACCGCGGCGGACGTGGACGGCGGGTCGGGCCCCGCGCAAGATCCGTACGACCACTACGCGAACGCGGGCAACGCCCGCTCCGAAGGGAAGGGCGCTTTCACGGACGGTGCCCGGACTCCGGGTGTCTCGGCCGAGGTCGTCAGCGTGGGCACCGGGTCCGACGGGGAGGGCTCGCTCGAGGTCTCGGCCCGCTCGTCCGGCGGCCGTACGACGATCACCCTGACCGCGAAGGGTGACGGGACAGTCGCCTGGTCCGCACGCGTGGACGCCCCGTGGCTGCACCTCAGCCGCACGTCCGGCACGGTCGCTCCCGGCCGGAGCGTCACCCTCCAGGTGTTCGTGAACCCAGCGGCCGAGCCGCAGGGCCCGTGGAGCGCGCGTGTCCTCCTCGCCCCGTCGGGGTCCGCGGTCGCGATCACCGGTTCCGGCGCCGGCACGCCGCGCCCCGGAAGTCCGGAGCCGTCCCCGGAGCCGTCCTCCCGGGCCCCGAGCCCCACACCCTCCTCCCCGCCACCGTCGACGGATCCGACGCCGGGCCCCACGGAGCCCACCGGCCCGCCGGACCCCACGCCGACGGACACACCGGGCTCCCCCGGGCCCACACCGTCCCCGTCCGGAGAACCCCCCGGGCCCGACCCGTCGTCCGGCCCGACGGCGGTCCCGGGCGGGTCTTCCGGGCCGGCGGGCTGAGCCGAGGGCGGCCCGGTGCCACGGCGGAACGTTTGTGCGCCGGGCGCGCGGGGCCGCCGTCTGGTCGAAGGGAGCCGGACCACGCCTCGGAGGAGCGTCCCGAGGACGCGCCTCGACAGCGCCTCGACAGCCGCACCCCAGCAGCAGGGCATCGAGGAGGCGCCGCGAGAGCCCGCCTCAGGCCGGATCGGCCGGGTGAGGCGCCATCGGCAGCAGCGACGCCAGCCGCTGCTCGCAGAGCTCGGCCAGCCGGTCGTAGGCCTCCTTGCCCATCAGCTCGGTGAGCTCGGGCCGGTAGGACACATAGACCGGGTCACCCGCCCCGTGCGCGGACGTGGCCGACGTGCACCACCAGTGCAGATCGTGACCGCCGGGGCCCCAGCCCCGCCGGTCGTACTCCCCGATCGAGATCTGGAGCACGCGCGTGTCGTCGGGCCGTTCGATCCAGTCGTACGTACGGCGGACCGGCAGCTGCCAGCACACGTCCGGCTTGGTCTCCAGCGGTTCCTTGCCCTCCTTCAGGGCCAGGATGTGCAGGGAACAGCCCATGCCGCCCGCGAAGCCGGGGCGGTTCTGGAAGATGCAGGAGCCCTCCCAGCGCCGTGTCTGGCGCTCGCCGTCCTCGTCGACACCGACCCAGCCGGTCTCCGTCCCGACGTCGTGGAACTGCCACAGGTCCGGCGTGAGACGCGCCACGTGCCCGGCCACCCGCTTCTCGTCGTCCTCGTCCGAGAAGTGCGCGCCCAGCGTGCAGCAGCCGTCGTCAGCGCGGCCTGCCTGGATGCCCTGGCAGCCGCTGCCGAAGATGCAGGTCCAACGGGACGTCAGCCAGGTCAGATCGCAGCGGAAGACCTGCTCGTCGTCGGCGGGGTCGGGGAACTCCACCCAGGCCCGCGCGAAGTCGAGCCCCTTCTCGTCGGGCCCGTCCGGCCCCGCTGCTTCCGGCTGCTGCATCTCCTGCTTCGACTTCGGCTGCTTCTTCGTGGCTTTGTCCGGCTTCGCCTTTTTCGTCTTTGGCACGTGCCCAGAGTAAGCCGCAGTAGCGTTCCCGTATGAGACTCGGAGTCCTCGACGTGGGGTCGAACACGGTGCATCTGCTGGTGGTCGACGCGCATCCCGGTGCCCGTCCGCAGCCCGCCCACTCGCACAAGGCGGAATTGCGGCTCGCCGAACTGCTCGACCCGGACGGGGCGATCGGCCCCGACGGGGTGGACCGCCTCGTGACGACGGTCGCCGGCGCCCTCCAGGCAGCCGAGGACAAGGGCTGCGAGGACGTGCTGGCGTTCGCCACCTCCGCCGTGCGCGAGGCGGGCAACGCCGACGAGGTGCTGGCCCGTGTGCGGGACGAGACCGGTGTCGCCCTCGCCGTCCTCAGCGGCGAGGAGGAGGCCCGGCTGACCTTCCTGGCCGCCCGCCGCTGGTTCGGCTGGTCGGCGGGGAAGCTGCTGGTCCTGGACATCGGCGGCGGTTCGCTGGAGGTCGGCTACGGGATGGACGAGGAGCCCGACGCCGCCGTCTCGCTGCCGTTCGGCGCCGGCCGCCTCACCGCCGCGTGGCTGCCCGGCGATCCGCCGGACCCGACGGCCGTACGGGCGCTGCGCCGCCATGTCCGTGCCGGCATCGCCCGTACGGTCGGCGAGTTCACCCGGCTGGGGCCGCCCGACCACGTGGTGGGGACCTCCAAGACGTTCCGGCAGCTCGCGAGGATAACGGGCGCCGCCCGCTCCGCCGAAGGCCTGTACGTCCAGCGCGTCCTCACCCGTAAGGCCCTGGAGGAGTGGGTGCCGAAGCTGGCGGTGATGACCGTTGAGCAGCGGGGGAACCTCCCGGGGGTCACCGAGGGGCGTGCCGCGCAGCTTCTGGCGGGGGCGCTCGTCGCCGAGGGGGCGATGGACCTGTTCGGGGTCGAGGAGCTGGAGATCTGCCCCTGGGCGCTGCGCGAGGGAGTCATCCTGCGCCGCCTCGACCACCTGCCGGCGGAGCAGGCGGCGCTGGCCTGATCCGGCCGCGGCCACCCATGGTCCTTCTCACTTTCAGCCGGGCTCACTCGGCGTCGCGTACCGGTGCCCGTACCCTGTCCACGTGGCAGAACCAGTGGTGCGCATCCCGGATGCGAAGGTCGCCCTGTCGACGGCTTCCGTCTATCCGGAGTCGACGGCGACGGCCTTCGAGATCGCTGCGCGCCTGGGCTACGACGGTGTCGAGGTCATGGTCTGGACCGACCCCGTCAGCCAGGACATCGAGGCGCTGAAGCGGCTGTCGGACTACCACCAGGTGCCGGTCCTCGCGGTGCACGCGCCCTGTCTGCTGATCACCCAGCGGGTCTGGTCCACCGACCCGTGGGTGAAGCTCCAGCGGGCCAGGGCCGCGGCGGAGAAGCTCGGCGCGTCCACGGTGGTCGTCCATCCGCCGTTCCGGTGGCAGCGCAACTACGCCCGGGACTTCGTCACCGGCATCTGGCGCATGGCGGACGAGACGGATGTGCGCTTCGCGGTGGAGAACATGTACCCGTGGCGCTACCGGGACCGGGAGATGCTCGCGTACGCGCCCGCCTGGGACGTCAGCAACGACGACTACCGGCACTTCACCGTGGACCTCTCGCACACCGCGACCGCGCGCACCGACAGCATGGCCATGGTGGACCGGATGGGCGACCGGCTCGCGCACGTCCACCTCGCCGACGGCAAGGGCTCCAACAAGGACGAGCACCTGGTGCCCGGCCGGGGCGACCAGCCGTGCGCGGAACTGCTGGAGCGACTGGCCCGCACCGGCTTCGACGGCCACGTGGTCATCGAGGTCAACACCCGCCGCGCCATGTCGTCGGCCGAACGCGAGGCCGATCTCGCGGAAGCGCTCGCCTTCACCCGGCTCCATCTGGCGTCGTCGGCGCGGGCACCCCGCACGTGACCCCCGGCGCCGACGGCCCGTCCCCCCGGCGCAGGGGCCGTCCCTCGCGTACGGCGCGCTCCACGGGCCCGGACGCCAGGGCCCGGATCCTGGAGGCGGCCCGCACGGAATTCGCCGAACGCGGCTACGACAGGACGTCGGTCCGGGGCATCGCCAGGGCGGCGGACGTCGACGCCGCGCTGGTCCACCACTACTTCGGCACGAAGGACGAGGTCTTCGCCGCGGCCGTCGAGGTCTCCTTCGAGCCCGCGCTCGTCATCCCCGGGATCCTCGGCGGCCCCTCGGAGGACATGGGGGAGCGGCTGGCCCGGTATTTCATCGGCGTGTGGGAGAACCCGGTGTCCCGGGCGCCGCTGCTGGCGATCCTCCGGTCCGCGCTGACGCACGAGGCGGCTGCGAACGTACTGCGCGGCTTCGTGCTGCGCCGGCTGCTCGAGCGGATCGCGGCGGAGCTGGACGTGCCGGACCCGGCCTTCCGCGCCGAACTCGCGGCCTCCCACATGATCGGCATCGCGATCATGCGGTACGTGATCCGCGCCGAACCGCTGGCGTCCGTGGACCCCGAGAAGATCATCGAGATGGTCGCCCCCACGCTCCAGAGGTATCTGGGCGACCGGTGATCCGGGTCCTGCCTGTGTGACGGCTGTGCCGGTGGGTGCACAAGGGTGTCCCGAGTCGGTACCAGCCGCTGCCGTGGCCGAATCTCGATGGTTGGCTGTCCGGGATTCGAAGAGCTGGATGCACGTGTGAACGACATATGGGGGAGACGGACCGTGACGACTCGGAATGTGCGCAGAGCGGACGGGTACGCGGCGGACGGCGTCATGCCCCGTCGGCGGCTGCTGCGGCTGGCCGGAGCCGGACTGGGGCTCGTACTGGCCGGGGCGGTGACGACCGCGTGCGGACCCGAGGAGGTCGACGCCTCCGGCGGCATGGGGGAGCCGAAGCCCGGTGGGAGCGGCGAGGGAGGCGGCGACGCGTTCACGACCCCGCCCGCCGGGACCGCCCCGCGCGCCCTGTGGCAGGAGGAGACCGCGGTGGGCACCCTCGGGAACCACGAGGTGCTCGCCGTCGTGGGGAACGTGGTGCTGGTCGCCGGTGATCCCCTGGTGGGCCGGGACCTCGCCACCGGCAGGAAGCTCTGGTCGCTGCCGGGCGCCGCCCAGCCGGGCGCCCGGCTGATCATGGGCGGGGACACGCTCTATCTGGCCAGCGGCGAGTACGACGGCGACCTCGTCGGCCTCGACCCGGCCACCGGCAAGGAGACCTGGCGCAGCCGCCTGGGCGGGCGGTACGCCCAGCCCCGGCCGATCGGCGCCGACGCAGAACGTGTGTACGTGGTCGCGGGCATCCTGGAGAAGGACCTCAGCTCCCGGCACAATGTGATCGCCGCCGTCGACATCCGTACCGGCAAGGCCGTCTGGAACGAGCGGCGGGACGCCGGCACCGAGGAGTCGGGTCTCACCTCCGTGGTCCTCGGTGACCACCTCGTCTACACCGACCACCGCGAGAACCTGACCGTCCGCGACACCGCGACCGGACGCCAGCTGTGGACGAAGAAGATCAGCAGTTCCAACTTCGAGCGGATCGCCGTCCACGACGGAGCGGTGTTCGTCGCGGACGGCAGGAACCTGCGCTCGTTCGGCCTGGGTGACGGCGCCGAACGCTGGGCGCTGGAGACCGAGGAGTTCTCCGCGTTCAACGGGCCGACCGTCATCGACGGGGTGCTCTACGCCTCCGACAGCGCCCACGCCCTGTGGGCCGTCGACCCCGCCACGGGGAAGCGGCGGTGGCACAACCCGGACCTGCTCGAGGTCTCGGTACCGCTTCAGTTCGCCAAGGTGGGGGACACCCTGTACGGGGGGACGGAGTTCGACAAGGACGGCGGCGTCCAGGCCTACGACGCCCGCGACGGGAAGCTGCGCTGGACCTTCAACGACAAGACGGGCAAGGAACAGCAGTGGTACGTCGTGGCGGCGGGCAAGCGTCTGGCGGCGCTGCACGGCGATCGCGTACAGGCCCTCCCGGCCGTGTGAACGCGGGGTGGGCGGGGACCGCCGGCTGCCCGCCCACCGGGCATCATGTCCCGTATGTCGGACGGCGTGTCCAGATCTTGGCATGAGGGGCGTACGCTCGGAGACAGTCTTTTCTGTCGAAGGAGCGAGAGACGATGCCCCAGCTGAGGTCCCGCACTGTCACCCACGGCCGCAACATGGCGGGCGCCCGCGCCCTTATGCGGGCGTCCGGCGTAGCCAGTGAGGACATTGGCAAGCCGATCATCGCGGTGGCCAACTCCTTCACCGAGTTCGTGCCCGGCCACACCCACCTCGCCCCCGTCGGCCGGATCGTCTCCGAGGCGATCCAGGCGGCGGGCGCGGTGCCCCGCGAGTTCAACACCATCGCGGTGGACGACGGCATCGCCATGGGCCACGGCGGGATGCTGTACAGCCTGCCCTCCCGCGACCTCATCGCGGACAGCGTCGAGTACATGGTCGAGGCCCACTGCGCCGACGCACTGATCTGCATCTCGAACTGCGACAAGATCACCCCCGGCATGCTGATGGCCGCGCTGCGCCTCAACATCCCCACGGTGTTCGTCTCCGGCGGTCCGATGGAGGCCGGCAAGACCACCCTGGTCGACGGTACGGTCCGCACGCTCGACCTCGTCGACGCGATCTCGGACGCCGTCAACGACAAGATCTCCGACGCGGACATCCTCCGCATCGAGGAGAACGCCTGCCCGACCTGCGGCAGCTGTTCGGGCATGTTCACCGCCAACTCGATGAACTGTCTCGCCGAGGCCATCGGCCTGGCCCTTCCGGGCAACGGCTCGGTCCTCGCCACCCACACCGCCCGCAAGGCGCTGTACGAGAACGCCGGCCGCACGGTGGTCGAGATCACCAAGCGCCACTACGGGGAGGACGACCACTCCGTCCTGCCCCGCAGCATCGCCACCCGTGAGGCCTTCGAGAACGCCATGGCCCTCGACATCGCCATGGGCGGCTCCACCAACACGATCCTCCACCTGCTGGCCGCCGCCCAGGAGGCCGAGCTCGACTTCGGTCTCCCGGAGATGGACGAGATCTCGCGGCGGGTCCCCTGCCTCGCGAAGGTCGCCCCCAACGTGGCCCCCGGCGGCACGTACTACATGGAGGACGTGCACCGCGCGGGCGGCATCCCCGCCATCCTCGGCGAGCTGTACCGAGGCGGCCTGCTCAACGAGAACGTGCGCAGCGTGCACGCCGACTCCCTCGACGAGTGGCTGAAGACCTGGGACGTGCGCGGGGGCTCGCCCTCCGCCGAGTCACTCGAACTCTGGTACGCGGCTCCCGGCTGCAAGCGCTCCGCCACAGCCTTCTCCCAGTCCGAGCGCTGGGACAGCCTCGACACGGACGCGGCCGGCGGCTGCATCCGCTCGGTCGAGCACGCCTACTCCAAGGACGGCGGACTCGCGGTCCTCAAGGGCAACCTGGCCGTCGACGGCTGCGTGGTGAAGACGGCGGGCGTCGACGAGTCGATCTGGACGTTCGAGGGCCCCGCGGTCGTCTGCGAGTCCCAGGACGAGGCCGTCGACAAGATCCTCCGCAAGGAGATCAAGGACGGCGACGTCGTCGTCATCCGCTACGAGGGCCCCAAGGGCGGCCCGGGCATGCAGGAGATGCTCTACCCGACGTCGTTCCTCAAGGGCCGCGGGCTCGGCAAGACCTGCGCCCTGGTGACCGACGGCCGCTTCTCCGGCGGCACCTCGGGCCTGTCCATCGGCCACGCCTCCCCGGAGGCCGCGTCCGGCGGCACCATCGCCCTGGTGCAGGACGGCGACCGGATCGCGATCGACATCCCGAACCGCACGATCGAGCTCCTGGTGTCCGACGAGGAGCTGGCCCGCCGCGACCAGGCCCTCGGCGGGGTGTACGCCCCCAGGAACCGCGACCGCAAGGTCTCCCAGGCGCTGCGTGCCTACGCGGCGATGGCGACCAGCGCGGACAAGGGCGCTGTCCGCGACGTCTCCAAGCTCGGCTGACCCGCGGAGGTTCCGTCCGGCCCCGTCCCTGGTCTCACCAGTGGGCGGGGTCGTCGGCGTCCACGGCGAAGACGGACCCGTCCGGCGCTGTGCCGACGACACTCCTGCCCAGGACGACGGGGGCGGGCAGCGACGAGGCATGGGTGAGCTTGCCCTCCCGGAGCCGGGGACGCGTCTGGCCGAGCAGTGTCCCGTGCTCCGTGTCCACCGCGAGCAGCCGTCCGTCGGCGGCCGAGAAGTACAGCCGTCCGCCCTCTCCGAGTACCGGCGCCGACGTCATTCCGACGGCCGTCTCCAGCCGCCACCGCTCGGCACGCCCGGCGCCCGGGCGGACGTCGAGCGCGAGCAGGGTCCCGCCGCGCTCCAGCAGCAGGACGGTGTCGCCGTCCACCACGGTCTCCGGGGCGTTCATCCGGAAGGGCAGCGCGATACGGGTCGTGCTCCGCGGGGCCGGGTCGTAGCGGACGAGCCCGGTGGTCTGGGCCTTCTCGTTCATGGAGGTCAGCAGGAGCGCCCCGCCCGACGTCCCGGCCGGGGTGAGCATCCCGTCGAGGCTGCGCTGCCAGGCCGTTCCGCCGGTCTTCGCCTCGACGGCCGTGACCAGGGTGGAGCCCCCCTGCGCCGAACCCTCGAAGACGTACGCGAGCCCGGTCCTGGCCTCGTACAGCGCGAAGCCAGGGCTCTCGTGCCCCGGGAGGGCGCGCCGCCAGCGGGAGGCGCCGGTCGCCGCGTCGAGCCCCTGAAGCGTCCCGTTCCGGCGGACGGCCAGCAGGGTGTCGCCCGCCGGGAGGGGCGTGTCGAGGTACGCGGAGAGATCCGTACGCCAGAGTTCCGTGCCCTCACCGGGGGAGTAGGCCCGGAGTTCCTCGCCCGCCACGACGGTGTAGGCCACGCTCCCGGACACCGCGCCCCGGGGGCCGGAGCCTCCGGAACCCCCCTGCGGGGTCTCCCGGTCCGACCAGACCACGCGGCCGTCCGAGGGGTTCAGCCGCGCCGAGCCGAACCCGGCGGCGGAGCAGTACAGCGCGGGGACGCCGGTGCCGGAGGCCCCGGAGGCGCACGACGGCGTCGAGCTGCCCGGTGCGCGCAGCGGGGTCCGCCACGGTACGAACGCCGCCGCGGGCCCCTTCTTCACACCGGCTTCCGGCGCCCCGGAGCCACCCCACGCGCCGGACGCCCAGAGACCTCCGGCCAGCAGCAGCGCCGCCACGGCGACGCACGCGAGGCGCAGCCGGGTGCGCCGGCCCTTCGCCGTCGCGGCTCCGGGCCCGGACGGCAGCCCGTCCGCCGCCCGCACATGCGTGGTCCCCTCGTCCGCCTCCACGGTCTCGGCGGCGAGCGGCTTGCGCTGGACGGGTATGAAGGCGGCCGCCTCGTACGACGGAGGGTGCAGCGCGGCCATGATCTCGTCCGGGGTGGGGCGCTCCGCCGGATCCTTGGCCAGGCAGCGCCCGACCAGGGGCGCGAGATCGGCCGGCACCCCGGCCAGATCGGCCTCGTCGTGCACCACCTGGTAGGCCACGAGGTACGGGCTGTCCGAATCGAAGGGCCCCCGGCCCGTCGCCGCGTGGACCAGCACCGCCCCGAGCGCGAACACGTCCGCGGCCGGACCGACCTCGCGGGGCCGCTGGAACTGTTCGGGTGCCATGTACGGCGGCGAGCCGATCAGCTTGCCCGTCTCCGTGCGGAGATCGCTGTCGTACGGCCGGGAGATCCCGAAGTCGATGACCTTGGGCCCGGAGTCGGGGAGCAGCACGTTGCTCGGTTTGAGGTCCCGGTGGATGACACCGGCCCGGTGGATGTCGCGCAAGGCCTCGGCGAGCCCGGCCGTGAGCCTGCGCAGTTCGGCGGGGCTCATCGGCCCGTTCCGCTTCACCTGTGCGGAGAGCGTCGGGCCGGGTACGTAGAGGGTGGCCATCCAGGGCAGCGCGGCCGCCGGGTCGGCATCCACGACCGGCGCGGTGAACGCTCCGCTGACCCGCCGGGCAGCCGCGACCTCCTGGCGGAAGCGCGCCCTGAACTCGGGGTCCGCGGCGTGCTGCCGGTGCACCACCTTCACCGCGAGCTGCAGCCCGGAAGGCGAGCGCGCCAGGTGTACGACACCCATGCCACCCGCTCCGAGACATGCTTCGAGCCGGTACTGCCCGGCGTACTCAGGATGCTCCGCTTCCGGATGTGATCCGGTCCCTCGCAGCGGCGGCATCGCCCACCCCCGTGTGTTCGTGCGCAAGCGCGACGCACGGAGCCTAGTCGATGGTGCGTGCGAGGAGTGTGGGGCTTGTTAGCGGTCGCCACGGACACGGCGGCGGTCGCCACGGACACGGCGGCGGTCGCCACGGACACGGCGGCGGTCGCCACGGACACGGCGGCGGTCGCCACGGACACGGCGGCGACGACGTTGGCCGTGGAGGAGCTGACGACGCTCGCCGCGGACACCGTCGTCTACCCGATCGCTCCCGGCTACCGCGTCAACGTCCGCAGAGGGCCCGGAACGCAGTACGGGCTCGTGCGGACGCTGCCGTACGGGATGAGCGTCCCGGTGTACTGCCAGAAGCCGGGGGAGCGGGTGTCCGGCCCGTACGGCACGTCGAACCTCTGGGACAACATCGCCAACGGACAGTTCGTCTCGGACGCCTACGTCAAGACGGGCAGTGACGGTTACATCGCGCCGCGCTGCGACTGACGGAACCGGCACGCGTCCGGGGATAATCGATTCCGTGAGCGAGAACAGCGAAGCCCCCGGAACGTCCTCGGCCGTGCCTGCGGGCGGCACCACGCCGGGGCCGCAGCCCGAACCCCTCCGTTTCTTCGGTACGACCTGGGTCGACCACGACGGGGGGTACGGGCTGCGGCGCGCGGGCGTGACCACCGGCTCGCTCGTCGCGGCCGTGGCCGCCTGCTTCGTGCTGCGCTTCGCCTACCAGGGCCTGGAGATCGCCGAGGTCGGCGGCTTCGTCGGGATGCTCGTCGTGCTGATGTTCGCGGTCTGCAGCGCCATCGCCTTCCGCAAGACCTGGGAGGGATTCACCCGCCGTCCCGACGACGCGTCCCAGGAGGACAGGCTCCGCGGCCTGAAGTCGATCGGTTTCATCGGCTCACTCCTCGCCTACTTCCTCCGCTCGTTCAAGGAAGCCCCGGGCGAGAAGCTGCGGCGTACGGAGTACGAGACGGCGCTCGCCCAGTACGCGAAGCGCCGCTCGTCCCGGACCGGCAACCCGGCGGCCCGCAAGAGCGCCAAGGGAAAACGCTCCGGGCGCCGGTAGCCGCGCCCGCGGTGCTGCTGCCGGTAGCCGCGCCCGTTTGGCGTGCCGGCAGCCGCGCCGCGAATACCGCCCGCCTGCGCCGGGGCACAAGCACGATGAACCCATGCCCGCATCCACGCCACGCGCACTCTCGTTCGACGGTGCTGCCGCCCTGTACGCGGCGGCACGCCCCGGATACCCGCCCGCGCTCCTGGACGCCGTCGAGGAACTGGCCGGCCATCCCCTGACCGGTGCCCGAGCAGTCGACGTCGGGGCGGGAACGGGCATCGCCACCCGGCTGCCTGCACACGCGCGGTGCCCGGGTCACGGCCGTCGAGCCGGGCCCCGGCATGGCGGGGGAGCTGCGCCGGTCGCTGCCCTCCGTCCCCGTGGTCCGGGGTGACGGCAACCGCCTTCCCCTGGCCACCGAGTCGGCCGGTCTGATCACCTACGCCCAGTCCTGGCACCGGACGGACCCGGCCCTGGCCCGCCCGGAGGCGTTCCGCGTCCTTCGCCCCGGCGGTGCCCTGGCGCTCTGGTGGAACGTCTCCGACGACTCCGTCCCCTGGATCGCCGACCAGGACACGCGGCTGCGCGGGCACCTCGGTGCAAGCGACGGTGCCCACGGCACATTGGAAGGCGCGGGAACGCGCAACCTCGCGCAGCTGTCCGGCGGCCGGTTCGCGCACCGGCTGCTGCGGTGGTCCCGGACGGTGCCGGTCGGGACCCATCTCGCCAACCTCGCCAGCCACTCCGCCTTCCTCGTGCTCGGTACGGCCGGTGAGGAGTCCACCCACCGCTTCCTGGACGAGGAGCGCGGGCACCTGACCGCCGTGTTCCCCGACGGCATGGTCGAAGAGTGTTACGTCGTCGAACTCGCCGTGCTGGTCCGCTGACCGCCCTGGCCCGCCCGCGCCACATCCCTTGACGTGCTTCCTTCGGCAGGCCCAATATTCATCACATGATGAATTCTCTGCGTACCGCGAACGCGGGGGCCGTCGAGGCACGCGCCCTGACCGTCGTACGAGGAGAGCGCACCGTCCTGCGCGGCCTCGGCTTCACCGTCGGGCCGGGCAGGATCACCGGCCTTCTCGGCCCGTCCGGCTGCGGGAAGTCCACGCTCATGCGGGCCGTCGTCGGCACCCAGGCCGGGGTCACGGGAACGCTCGACGTCCTCGGCCACCCTGCGGGCCACCCGTCCCTGCGGCCGCGCGTCGGCTACGTCACCCAGGCGCCGTCGGTCTACACGGACCTCACCGTGCGGCAGAACCTGGACTACTTCGCGGCGGTGCTCCGGCCGGGCCGCAGGAACCGCGACTCCCGGGAGGAGGCCGTCACCCGCGCCATCGGCGACGTCGATCTCACCAGCCACGCCGACGCGCTCGCCGGCCGCCTCTCCGGCGGCCAGCTCAGCCGCGTCTCCCTCGCGGTCGCCCTGCTCGGCACGCCGGAACTCCTCGTCCTCGACGAACCGACCGTCGGCCTCGACCCCGTACTGCGCCGCGACCTGTGGAACCTCTTCCACGCCCTCGCCGCCGACCGGGGGACCACGATCCTCGTCTCCTCCCACGTCATGGACGAGGCGGAACGCTGCCACCGGCTGCTGCTCATGCGCGAGGGCGGGATCCTCGCCGACGACACCCCCGAAGCCCTCCGTGCCCGTACCGGCGCGGCCACCGTCGAGGAGGCCTTCCTCCACCTCGTGGACGAAGCGGCCGCCGAAGCCGCCGCCGACCCCGCCGAAGCCGCCGCCCGCCAGGAGACGAACCGATGAGCACCGACGCCCCCGCACTCTCCCCGGCCCGGACCCTCGCCACCGCCGGACGCGTCCTGCGCCAGCTCCGCCACGACCCCCGCACCGTCGCACTGCTGCTGATCGTCCCGGTCGTGATGATCACGCTGCTGCGCTACGTCTTCGACGCCGACGCGGGGACCTTCGACGCCATCGGTGCCTCCCTGCTCGGCATCTTCCCGCTGATCACGATGTTCCTGGTGACGTCGATCGCCACTCTCCGCGAACGCACCTCCGGCACCCTCGAGCGCCTCCTCGCGATGCCCCTCGGCAAGGGCGACCTGATCGCCGGATACGCGCTGGCCTTCGGCGCCGTAGCCGTCGCCCAGTCCCTCCTGGCGACCGCGATGTCCGTCTGGGTCCTCGGACTGGACGTCGTCGGATCCCCGTGGCTGCTGCTCCTCGTCGCCCTGCTCGACGCGCTCCTCGGCACGGCGCTCGGCCTGTTCGTCTCGGCCTTCGCCAACTCGGAATTCCAGGCGGTGCAGTTCATGCCCGCCGTGATCTTCCCGCAGCTGCTGCTGTGCGGACTGTTCACCCCGCGCGACCGGATGCACCCCGTGCTCGAGACCGTCTCCGACGTCCTGCCGATGTCCTACGCCGTCGACGGGATGAACCAGGTGCTCACCCACACCGGCATCACCGCCGACTTCTACCGCGACGTCCTCGTCGTCGCCGGCAGCGCGCTGCTCGTCCTCTGCCTGGGCGCCGCCACCCTCCGCCGCCGCACCACCTGACGGCGCGGTGCGAAGATGGCGGCATCCACGACGTGTACCGCGTTCCGCCACCCGGAGGATGAACCGCATGACCCAGACAGTCGCAGTCCTCGGTACAGGAAAGATCGGCGAGGCCCTGCTCAGCGGCATGATCCGGGCAGGCTGGCGGGCCCGGGACCTGCTGGTGACCACCCGCCGCCCCGAACGCGCCGAAGAGCTCCGCACCCGTTACGGCGTGGAGGCCGTCACCAACGCCGAGGCCGCCAAGAACGCCGACATCCTCATCCTCGCGGTCAAGCCCCAGGACATGGGCAGACTGCTCGACGAGCTCGCCCCGCACGTGGCCGCCGACCGCCTCGTCATCAGCGCCGCCGCCGGTATCACGACCGGTTTCATCGAGGACAGCCTCGCCGCGGGCACCCCGGTCGTACGCGTGATGCCGAACACCCCCGTCCTCGTGGACGAGGGCATGTCCGTCATCTCCGCGGGCAGCCACGCCACCGCCGAGCACCTCGACCACGCCGAGACGATCTTCGGTGGCGTGGGCAAGACGCTCCGCGTGCCCGAGTCCCAGCAGGACGCGGCCACCGCGCTCTCCGGATCGGGACCCGCGTACTTCTACTTCCTCGTCGAGGCGATGACCGACGCGGGCATCCTGCTCGGCCTGCCCCGCGCCCAGGCCCACGACCTGATCGTCCAGGCCGCCATCGGAGCGGCGGTCATGCTCCGGGACAGCGGCGAACACCCGGTCAAGCTGCGCGAGGCCGTCACCAGCCCGGCCGGCACGACCATCAGCGCCATCCGGGAACTGGAGAACCACGGCGTGCGAGCCGCCCTCATCGCGGCCCTCGAAGCAGCCCGCGACCGCAGCCGCGAGCTGGCCACGGGCAACGGCTGACCGACTACTTCGCAGCGGCCACCAGTTCCTCGCTGCGCACCACGCTCGCGAACCCACCGTCGTGCAACGTCACGGCGGTGGCCCGCGACAGCTCCCGCGCGCTCAGCTTCCAGCCCCAGGGGCCTTCCCCGTCGAAGGTGTACGTCGCGTCGAGCGCGAAGAACACCTCGTATCCGAGATTGCCGCCCATGCGCGCCGTCGTCTCCGCGCACATATTGGTCTGGATCCCCGCCACCACGATCTGCCGCACCCCGGCCTCCCGCAGCCAGCTGTCCAGATCGGGTGTCCCGTAGAAGGCGGAGTTCACCGACTTCGTCAGGAACAGCTCCGGCCCCGTGCCCTTTCCACGGCGTTCCTCGACGTACGTCTTGAAGGCGTTCCCCGCATGTCCCTCCCGCAGGGGCGAATTCCTCTCGGGCGAGTCGTGCCGTACGAGGACGACGGGCCGGCCGGTCGCCTGCCAGGTATCGATCAGAAGCGCGATGTTTTGATCGGCCTCCGGGTTGTCACGTGGTCCCCAGTACGCCTCCTCCTCGAATCCCTGCTGTACGTCGACGACAACCAGCGCTGCGTTCCCCGCGATCTCCATGCACCTCACTCTGCTCCGGACCGTGGTCCGTTCCCAGGGGAGGGAAAGCCATCGATCGATGCTTTACTGCCACGATGACCGTGCCACCCGACCGGCCCGGCCGGATCGCTCTGGTCGCCTTCCCCGGCATCCGCGCCTTCGACGTCTCGGTCATCACGGAGGTCTGGGGGGTGGACCGCACCGACCGCGGCGTGCCCGCATTCGAACTGCGGCGCGTGGCGAGCGAGCCGTACCCCGTCCAGCTCCAGGGCGGCCTGTCCCTCACGCCCGACCGCACACTGGCCTGGCTCGCCCGTGCTGACCTGATCGTGGTCCCCGGGCTCGACGACCACCTGACGCCCGCGCCCACTCCGGTGCTCGATGCCCTGCGACACGCCCACACCCGGGGCATCCCCCTCGCGGCGCTGTGCGGCGGAGCCTTCACGCTGGCTCAAGCCGGCCTCCTGGACGGCCGCAGGGCCGTCACCCACTGGAACCTCACCGGTCTGCTCAAGGCACGGCATCCCCGGGTGACGGTGGTGCGCGACGCCCTCTTCCTGCACGAGGACAAGATCTGGACCTCGGCCGGAACCGCTGCCGGCATCGACCTCTGTCTGCACCTGGTGCGCACGACCCATGGGGCCGAGGCGGCAGCGACGATCGCGCGTTCGATGGTCACGGCCCCGTTCCGCACCGGGACCCAGGCGCAGTTCATCGAGCACCCCACGCCACGCGCGGACCGTGACGCGGACGCCCTGGCGGAGGCCCGTGCCCATGCGCTGGCCCATCTGGCGGAACCCCACACCGTGTCCGGACTCGCCGCCCGGGCCGGCATGTCCCCCCGTTCCTTCGCCCGCCGTTTTCAGGCGACCACCGGTACGACGCCGATGCGCTGGCTGATCACCCAGCGCATCGCCGCAGCCCAGAAGCTGCTGGAGAGGACCGACTTGGCAGTCCCGGAGGTGGCCCGTCGCGCGGGGTTCGGCAGCGAGATCACGATGCGCCAGCACTTCGCGACGCACCTGGCCACCAGCCCGCGCGACTACAGGCTGGCCTTCCAGGACAGGGGCGCGCCGACTGGGGGTTGACACGCCCTGCGCGGCTCCGTAGTGTGCTCCGAGTTGTCCGACGTGAGCGCCGACTCCGGTCGGTCCCCGGACAGCCATTCCGCAGTAACCACTCAAGGCGAGCGACCTCTGTCGTGCGTTTTCACGTGCGTATGTGCGAAATGAGGAATCAGCGTTCGAAGGTGACCCGATTAGCGTCGGGCCCAGGGATTCCGCTAAAGTCTCACTCGTCGGAACGGCCCAACGGCCGGGAAGACGAATCCCGCTGACTGGGAATCAGGCCCGAAAGGATCTGATATAGTCGGACTCGCCGGAAAGGGAAACGCGAAAGCGAAGAACTGGAAAGCGAATCAGCAGGAACCCGCTTCGGCCGGGAATCGGACACGAAAGAGTCTGATAGAGTCGGAAACGCAAGAACAGAAGGGAAGCGCCCGGAGGGCC